>NZ_CP074375.1:0-4800000 GCF_013116765.2 Achromobacter deleyi | reverse complement strand
AAACATCCAGAAGACGGTTGCGGATTTCTACAAGATCAAGGTGGCCGACATGTACTCGAAGCGCCGGCCGGCCAATATCGCGTTGCCGCGCCAGGTTGCGATGTACCTGGCGAAGGAGCTGACCCAGAAAAGCCTGCCGGAAATCGGCGATTTGTTCGGCGGCCGTGATCACACCACGGTGCTGCACGCCGTTCGCAAGATTTCCGACGCCCGCGCCAAGCAGGCGGAGCTCAACCATACCCTGCACGTGTTGGAACAAACTCTAAAAGGATGAACATGCAACTCGTACAAACCACACGCGATGCATTGCTGAAACCGCTATCGACTGTGGCGGGCATCGTCGAAAGACGCCATACCCTGCCCATTCTTGCGAACATCCTGATGCGCAAGGAAGGCAACAAGGTTGCTTTCATTGCGACCGACCTGGAAGTGCAGATCACCACGCATGCCGACTTCGGCGTGGGCCAGGACAACGAGTCCACCACGGTCGCGGCGCGCAAGCTGCTGGACATCCTGAAGGCGCTGCCGGACACGGGCGATGTGCGCCTGGCCCTGGCGAGCAACAAGCTGTCGGTGCAGTCGGCCAAGAGCCGCTTCGCGCTGCAGACGCTGGCCGCCAGCGAGTTCCCCACCGTTGCTCAGCCCGAGCAGTGGGATGTATCGCTGACCATGCCGCAACGCACGCTGCGCCACCTGTTTAACATGGTGCACTTCGCCATGGCCCAACAGGACATCCGCTACTACCTGAACGGCATGCTGCTGGTGTTTGAGCCCGGCCGCGTGCGCGCCGTCGCCACCGACGGCCACCGTCTGGCGCACTGCTCGACGGAAGCCGACGGCATTGCCGAACGCCACGAAGTGATCGTGCCGCGCAAGACCGTGCTGGAAATGCAGCGCCTGCTGGAAGACTCCGACGAGGTGGTTTCCATAGATGTCGCGCCGGGCCAGATCCGCTTCCGCTTCGGTGACGTGGAACTGGTGTCCAAGCTGGTCGAAGGCAAGTTCCCCGATTTCACGCGTGTGATTCCCACGAACTACACGCGTCACTTCCTGGTCGGGCGCGAAGCGCTCCAGGGCAGCCTGCAGCGCGCCGCCATCCTGACCACGGACAAGTTCAAGGGCGTGCGCCTGCAACTGGCGCAGAACCAGATGAAGATCTCGTCTTCCAACGCCGAGCAGGAAGAGGCGCAGGAAGAAATCGACATCGACTACGGCCATGAAGCGCTGGATGTGGGTTTTAACGTGGGCTATTTGCTTGACGTGCTGGCCAACGTGAAAGTCGACAATATCCAGTGGTCGGTCATGCCGGACGCCAATGCGTCGGCACTCATCACCCTGCCCGAAGACGACCAATTCAAGTACGTCGTCATGCCCATGCGGATCTGATCCGCGCCCCATTTGTGGGATTGTGCCGCTTGCGGGCCTGATGGCTCGCGGGCGGTCCGGCCGCCAGGCCGTTCTTTAAAGCGTTATCGATACAGACATGTCAGATCAGCAGAACACCACTTCCGAGAACAGCGGCTACGGCGCTGACTCGATCAAGATGCTCAAGGGGCTGGAGGCCGTGCGCAAGCGCCCCGGCATGTACATCGGCGACACGTCCGATGGCACGGGCTTGCACCACATGGTGTTCGAAGTCGTGGATAACGCCATCGACGAAGCCCTGGCCGGCTATTGCGACGACATCGTCGTCACGATCCACACCGACAACTCCATCTCGGTGACCGATAACGGCCGCGGCATCCCGACCGATATCCACAAGGACGACGAATTCCACCGCAGCGCGGCGGAAATCGTCATGACCGAGCTCCATGCCGGCGGCAAGTTCGACCAGAACTCCTACAAGGTGTCCGGCGGCCTGCACGGCGTGGGCGTGTCCTGCGTGAACGCCCTGTCCGAATGGCTGCGGCTGACGATCCGCCGCAACGGCCAGGTGCATCAGATGGAATTCCGCCAGGGCGAGCGCGTTGCGCCCCTGGCGGCGACCGGCACGACCGACAAGCGCGGCACCGAAGTGCGCTTCCTGGCCGATCCGCTCATCTTCAACAACATCGAATACCACTACGAGATCCTCTCCAAGCGTCTGCGCGAGCTCTCGTTCCTGAACAACGGCGTGAAGATCCGCCTGATTGATCAGCGCCAGGGCAAGGAAGAGAACTTCGCGTTCTCGGGCGGCGTGAAGGGTTTCGTCGAATACATCAACCGCGCGAAGACCGTGCTGCATCCCAACGTGTTCTCGGTCAGCACCGAGTCCGCGGCGGGCGGCGTGTCGGTCGGCGTGGAAGTGGCGATGCAGTGGAACGACAGCTACAGCGAAAGCGTGCTGTGCTTCACCAACAACATCCCGCAGCGCGACGGCGGCTCGCACCTGACCGGTTTGCGCGCGGCCATGACCCGCATCCTGAACAAGTACATCGCCGACAACGAGCTGGCCAAGAAGGCCAAGGTCGAGACCTCGGGCGACGACATGCGCGAAGGCCTGGCCTGCGTGCTGTCGGTGAAGGTGCCCGAGCCCAAGTTCAGCAGCCAGACCAAGGACAAGCTGGTTTCCAGCGAAGTGCGTCCGGCCGTTGAAGAAGCCGTGGCCCGCACGCTGGAAACCTGGCTGCTGGAGCACCCGAACGACGCCAAGGCGCTGTGCAACAAGATCGTCGAAGCCGCCCGCGCCCGCGAAGCCGCGCGCAAGGCGCGCGAGATGACGCGCCGCAAGAGCGTGCTGGAAGGCGCCGGCCTGCCCGGCAAGCTGGCCGACTGCCAGGAAAAGGACCCCGCGCTGTGCGAGCTGTACATCGTCGAGGGCGACTCCGCAGGCGGCTCGGCCAAGCAAGGCCGCGACCGCAAGTTCCAGGCCATCCTGCCGCTGCGCGGCAAGGTGCTGAACGTGGAGAAGGCGCGCTTTGACCGCCTGATCGCCAGCGAGCAAATCGCCACCCTGATCACGGCCCTGGGCACCAGCATCGGCCCGGATTTCAACGTGGACAAGCTGCGCTATCACCGCCTCATCATCATGACCGACGCGGACGTAGACGGCGCGCACATCCGCACCCTGCTGCTCACGCTGCTGTATCGCCAGATGCCCGAGCTGGTGCAGCGCGGCTATGTGTATATCGCCCAGCCGCCGCTGTACAAGGTCAAGGTCGGCCGCGAAGAACGGTACCTGAAGGACGACCAGGAAGAAGCGCAGTTCATGCTGCAGCTGGCGCTGAAGGACGCCGAGATCATCTCGGGCGGCAACATCATCCGCGGCGAAGAGCTGACGGACCTGGCCCGCCAGTACGTGGCGGCGGACGGCGTCATCGCCCGCCTGGCGCGCGTGTTCGACGTGGGCGCGCTGTCGGCCATGGCCGAAGGCGTGGAGATCAACCTGGAATCCGCCGAAAGCACCGCGGACTCCGCGAAGCGCCTGGCCGATGCCATGCGTGATCCCATCAACGGCAACGGCGTGGAAGTCGTGCCGCAGTTCGACGAGGCCACCGAGCGTCATCGCCTGTCCGTGCAGCGCATGCACCACGGCAACGTGCGCGTCAGCATCATCGACGCCGACTTCGTCAACGGATCTGACTACGTCATCCTGTCCAAGGCCGCCAAGAGCTTCCTGGGCAAGGTCGGTACGCGTTCGCTGGCCGCGCGCGGCGAAGGCGAAAAGCGCAAGGAACAGACGGTGTCGGATTTCCGCGAAGCCATGCAATGGCTGCGCAGCGAAGCGGACCGCAGCATCTCCAAGCAGCGCTACAAGGGTCTGGGTGAAATGAACCCGGAACAGCTGTGGGAAACCACGATGGACCCGAAGGTGCGCCGCCTGCTGCGCGTGCAGATCGAAGACGCCATTGCGGCCGACGAGGTCTTCACCACGCTGATGGGCGACGACGTCGAGCCGCGCCGCGCGTTCATTGAAGCGCACGCGCTGTCGGCGGGCAATATCGACGCCTGACCGCAGACCTCGCATTCAGCGAAGGCCAGCCCGATCGGGCTGGCCTTCGCCGTTTTGGATCACGAAACCGTGTCGCACACCTGCTTGATGGTCTGTCTCAGCCATCGGTGCGCGGGATCGCTGTCCAGCCGTGGCGGCCAGGCCTGCACCACCGTGACCGGGGCCAGGGGCACCGGTACGGGGAAGGCCCGCAACGCCAGGCCCAGGCGCTTGACGCCGGGGATCAGGTGTTCCGGCATGGACGGCAGCAGCAGGTCGGAGTCGGCCAGGGCGAAGATGGCGGCGTGGAAAGTCGGGGTGATGAGCGAGACCTGCCTGGCCAGCCCCATCTCGGCCAAGGCCAGGTCGATGGGACCTTGCGAGCGGCCGCGGCGCGACACGCTGACGTGGTCGCAGGCGGCGAAGCGCTGCGGCGTGATGTCGCCGTTGAAGATGGGGTGTTCGTTGCGCGCCAGCCCGCAGAAAGACGTGGTGAACAGGCTCTGTACCTTGATGTCGGCGCCAAACTTCTGCGACGAACCGATATAGAGATCGGCGTCGCCGCTCAAGGCGTCGGCGTCGTCCTCGCCTTCCGATACGAAACGCAGCACGGTGCGCGGCGCATGGCGGCGCAGGTGCTCGCGCAGGCGTCCGCCGTAGCCGCCCACGAACACGTCGTTGGCGCGCAGGGTGAAGACGCGGGTAAGCGTGGCCAGATTGATGTCCTGGCTGAAGGCGGTGAACACGGCTTGCGCCTGTTCAACCACGCTCCGGACCTGCTCGCGAAGTTCCAGCGCCCGCGGCGTGGGCGCAAGCCCCCGGCCTGAACGCACCAGTACGGGGTCACCCACGGCGTCGCGGATGCGGGCAAGGCTGCGGCTCATGGCCGGCGTGCTGAGATTGAGCCGGCGCGCCGCCCCGACGACGCTGCCTTCCTGGATCAGCACGTCCAGCGTCAGCAGCAAGTTGAGGTCTAGCGATTTCATGCGGTCGAGCATAGCGCGGCGACGCGGGTCCGTAGCGGGCCCAGGGTTGCGTTCCGTGCACTTCTAGATTGCGCGAGGCGGCATTTCCCGGCGTCAGGGCCGGCGCGAACATTGCCGCCTTGGCGGCGCGTGGGCGCGGCCCGATGAACCGAGGAGAGACAAAATGGCGCTGGAAGTTCTGGAGCTGCATCATCACGCGGTGCGCATGTCCATGGGACAGGTCGCGGCGATGGGCGCGTTCTATGGGGACGTGCTGGGACTGGACACGGATGTCGGCCGCTGGGAGATCCCGGGCATCGCCGGATACTTCCTGGATCTGGGCAACGACTGCCAGATCCATCTTCTGGGCAGCGACGGCCCCTCGCCCTACTCCCAAGGTCCGGGCCGGGACCCTGTGGAAAACCACGTGGCGCTGGCCGTGCGGGATATCGCCGCGGCCGAAGCGGAACTGCAGCGCCAGGGGGTGGACTACTGGAAGCTGGACAATGTGGCCGCGCCGGAACTGATGCAGCTCTTCCTGCGCGACCCGGTGGGCAACCTGATCGAGCTGCATCAGATCGGGCGCTGCCGCTGCAAGCGCAGCGACCGCGTGTTCGCCGATGCCAAGGCAGCCGGCGGCGCGGCGCCGGCGCGGGGCCAGACTCCGGCGCAAGACTGAGGCGGTTGGGGATAAGTCATGTTCATCGATCTCAACGCCCTGCCGGGACCGGCCCGCTACAAGCTGCTGACGGCGGCGATCGTGCCCAGGCCCATCGCATGGATCGTGTCGCGGGATGCGAAGGGGGCGACGAACGTGGCGCCCTTCTCCTTTTTCAACCTGATGTCGGGCGATCCCCCGCTGATCTGCGTGGGCATCGGCTTGCGGGATGGCGCGCCCAAGGACACCGCGCGCAATATCGCCGAGCGCGGCGAGTTCACGGTGAACCTGGTGTCCACCCGCCTGGCCGCGCGGATGAACGTCACGGCGGTGGACTTCCCGGCGGGTGTGGACGAATCGCTGGAAGCGGGACTGGTGCTGTCGCCTTCGGAACGCGTGGCGGTGCCGCGGGTGTCGCAGTCGCCGGTCACGTTCGAATGCCGCGTGCATGAGCTGATGCGTATCGACAACCGCAGCCTGATCGTGGCCGACGTGGTGGCGATGCATGTGCAGGACGATATGGTGGCCGACCGGGAACACCTGTACCTGGACGGCCCGAAGATGGACCTGCTGGCCCGGCTGCACAACCCGGGCTGGTACTGCCGCCCTCAGGCAGCCTTCCAGATGCCGCAGCTGACGCTGGCGCAATGGGAGGCGCTGAAGCTGTCCGGCGAGGCGGACGGCTATCTGGAACAAGACCTCGCCTAGCAAGGGGCGAGGCTTGCGGCCTCAGCGCGGGGGGCGGGCCTTCAGGTCCGCCATTTCTTCCTGCATGAGCTGATGGGCATAGCGCGAAAACACGCTGACCAGGCGCGTGCGCGTGTGGTACGGCGGGTATAGCAGCGCCACCGTCACCGCCACGGCGGGGCTGAAGGGCCGGACTTCGACCCCGTTGGCCTCGTATTCCTCGCGAGCCGCCAGCGGGTTGATGAGCGCCACCCCCAGACCGGCGCCGACCAGCGCGCAGATCGACGAGCCCAGGCCGGCCTCGGCCACGATCTGCCGTTCGACCTTGGCGCTCTTGAAGACCGCGTCGATTTTCTCGCGCAGCGGCGTGCTGCTGGGAAAGGCTATGAACGGCTCGCCGGCGAAGTCGGCCGGCTTGAGTTTTTTCAGTTTGGCCAGGCGGTGCCCGCGGGGCAGCACGGCCACGCAATTCATCGTGAGCACGGGCTCCACCTGGATGCCGGGCGTTTCGCCGGAGAGCATGGCCAGGCCCGTGTCGCAAAAGCCCGAGCTGATCCAGTTGTGGACCGTGCTGGCGTTTCCGGAGTGGATCGCCACCATGACGTCCGGGTATTCCGTCTTGAAGGCCGCGACGATGCGCGCCAGGAGCCCGCCGGCCAGGCGCGGCATGGCGGCCACGCTCAGGCGGCTAGCGCTGAACGAGCGGATGCTGGCCGCCGCCGATTCCAGGCCGGCCAGGCCGATAAAGGTTTTTTCCACCTCTTGAAAGAAGCGCGATCCGTCCTGCGTGGGGCTCAGGCGGCTGCCGTTGCGGTCGAACAAGGGAAACTGGGTGATTGCTTCCAATTGCGCAATTAAGCGGCTAACGTGCGGCTGCGAGGTATGCACGCGCTTGGCGGCGGCCGTCATGGAACCGGTCATCATGACGGCGCGGAACGCCTCGATGTGTCTCAAGCCCATCCGTGGAATGGCCATATCAAATCCGTATAGAGGAATACATGATTGGAACTGGATAAAACCATACTGCTAGTTGATACTTTTTGCCAGCCGCGGGGCTCATCGCGGGACGCGGCGGTCGCCAACCAGTCTGGAACCGCCGATCGTGAACATAAACACGCGCCGCAAGTACGGCGCCAAGGGAATCAGATGAAAGCACTAGCCGCGATCTCCGTCGCCGCCCTGCTGGGCAGCGCCGCGTCCGCTCACGCCGAGGGCCCCAGCCGCCTGGACAAGATCCGTGAAACCGGTGTCATCACCATCGGCCACCCCGAGACCTCGGTGCCGTTTGCCTATCTGGACGGCAACCAGAAGCCGATCGGCTACACCGTGGAGATCTGCCAGGAGGTCGCCCAGTACGTGAAGGCGGCGCTGAAGCTGCCCAAGCTTGAGGTCCGCTACAACCCGACGACGTCCGCCACCCGCATTCCGCTGCTGGCCAATGGCACGATCGACCTGGAATGCGGCAACACCACCAATAACGAAGCCCGCCACAAGCTGGTGTCGTTCGCGCCCACGACCTTCGTGGCGCAAGTGGTGCTGGTGGCGCGCAAGGACGGTGGCGTGGACCCCAACGACCTGAATTCCTTCCGTGGCAAGTCCATCGCCGCGCAAGCGGGCGGGCAGACGTTCAAGCTGATCTTGCAACTCAATGCGCAAGGCAATCTGGGCATTTCGATGGCGCCCACCAAGGATACGGCCGAGACCATCCTGATGGTGGAATCGGGCCGCGCCGCGGGCTCGGCCAACGACGACGGCATCGCTTATGGCGCCGTGGCTTCGTCCAAGAACCCCGATGCCTTCGTGATCGGCACCAAGGGCCTGGAAATGGCGCCCTACGGCATCATGGAGCCCAAGGACGATCCTGCCTTCAAGAAGGTGGTGGACGACGCCGTGCTGGACCTGATCAAGACCGGCAAGGTGGCGGCGCTGTACGACAAGTACTTCAATTCGCCGATCCCGCCCAAGCAGATCAACCTCAAGTATCCGATGAGCGACGCCCTGAAGCGCGCGTTGGCCAAGCCGACGGACTCGGGCGACCCCAAGGCCTACGAGTAAGCAGGCCGTCTGCGGGACCTGCGCCGTCCCGCGGCGCAGATCGGGGTAAGGACACCGGCCGCCCGGCGCGGCCGGTGTTGCGATCAAGGGCATGGGCATGAATTACAACTGGAGTTGGAACGTTTTCCTGGAGATGTCGCCGGACGGCGTGCATACGTTCCTGGAAACGCTCCTGATCGGCGTGGGCTGGACACTGGCCCTGGCATTGACGGCGTGGGTCTTCTCGCTGTTGCTCGGGTCCTGGCTGGGCGTGATGCGCACGGCGCAGTCCCGCCTGATGAACGCCATCGGCGCGACGTACGTGGAGATCTTCCGCAACGTGCCGCTGCTGGTGCAGATGTTCCTGTGGTACTTCGTGCTGCCCGAGCTGCTGCCGCACGCGTGGGGCCTGGCCATGAAGCAGATGCCTCAGCCTTGGGGGCAGTTCGTGCCCGCCGTGCTGTGCCTGGGGTTTTATGGCTCGGCGCGGGTGGCCGAGCAAGTGCGGGCCGGCATCCAGTCGCTGCCGCGCGGCCAGTTCCAGGCGGGCACCGCGCTGGGCCTGACCGAGGCGCAGGTCTACCGCTACATCATTCTGCCGGAGGCCTTCCGCATCGTGCTGCCGCCCTTGACGTCCGAGTTCATGGGCACCATCAAGTATTCGTCGGTGGCGCTGACGATCGGCCTGCTTGAACTGACCGGACAGGCGCGTTCCATGCAGGAGTTCAGCTTCCACATCTTCGAAGCGTTCTCGGCCGCGACGGTGATCTACCTGATCATCAACGGCATGGTCGTGCTGGGCATGCGCCTGCTCGAACGCCATGTCGCGGTTCCCGGACTGATAGGTTCGGCGGCCAGGAATGGCCCGGCCGGCAAGGGCGCCTAGGGAACCGACATGGGCAAATTCGATTTCGACGTTATCTGGACGGCAATGCCGTACCTGTTCCAGACGGGCATGACGTTCACGCTGACGCTGACCGCGCTGGCGGCGGTGATGGGGCTGGCGCTGGGCACGTTGCTGGCGATGATGCGCCTGTCGCGCTTCAAGGCGCTGTCGGTGCCGGCGGGCATCTATGTGAACGTGATGCGTTCGATCCCGCTGCTGCTGGTGATCTTCTGGTTCTACTTCCTGGTGCCTTACATCGCCGCGTGGGTCGTGGGTTCGCCTACCCCCCTGCGGGTGGGGGCGTTCAATTCGGCGGTGATCACATTCACCCTGTTCGAGGCCGCGTACTTCTGCGAGATCATGCGCGCGGGCATCCAGTCGATCGCGCGCGGCCAGGTATCGGCCAGCATGGCGCTGGGCCTGAACCATTGGCAGGGCATGCGCTACGTGGTGCTGCCCCAGGCCTTCCGCAACATGGTGCCGGCGCTGCTGACGCGCGTCATCATCCTGTTCCAGGACACCTCGCTGGTCTATGTGCTGTCGCTGACGGACTTCCTGGGCGCGGCGTCCAAGATCGGCCAGCGCGACGGGCGGCTGGTGGAGCTCTATCTGTTCGTGGCGGTGGTGTATTTCGTGATTTGCTTCACGGCATCGCGTCTGGTCAAGCGGCTGGAAAAGCGCACGCGGGTGCTGCGCTGAGCCTCCCGTTTCGGCTTCCTAGTTATCCACAGGTTCAACGATGCAACTCTCTTCGAATCCCCCGATGATCGACATCAGGCAGGTCAGCAAGTGGTACGGCGACTTCCAGGTGCTGGATGAATGCTCGACCACCGTCCGCCGCGGCGAAGTCGTGGTGGTGTGCGGGCCGTCCGGTTCCGGCAAGTCGACGCTGATCAAGACCGTGAATGCGCTGGAACCCTTCCAGAAAGGCGACATCACGGTCAACGGCGTCTCGGTGGGCGACCCGCGCACCAACCTGCCCAAGCTGCGCGCCGTGGCCGGCATGGTGTTCCAGCATTTCGAGCTGTTCCCGCACCTGTCGGTGACCGAGAACCTGTGCCTGGGCCAGGTCAAGGTGCTCAAGCGCGGCAAGGACGAAGCGCGCCAGCGCGCGCTGGCGCTGCTGGAGCGCGTGGGCCTGTCGGCGCACAAGGACAAGCATCCCGGCGAGCTCTCGGGCGGCCAGCAGCAGCGCGTGGCGATTGCCCGCGCGCTGTCGATGGATCCGGTGGTGATGCTGTTCGACGAGCCGACCTCGGCGCTGGACCCGGAAATGGTCAACGAGGTGCTGGACGTGATGACCGATCTGGCTGGCGAGGGCATGACGATGATGGTGGTGACCCACGAAATGGGGTTTGCCCGCCGCGTCGCCGACCGTGTGATCTTCATGGACGGCGGCAAGATTGTGGAAGACTGCCCCAAGGAGCAGTTCTTCGGCAATGTGGAGGAGCGTGCCCCGCGCACGCGCCAGTTTCTTTCCAAAATTCTGCAGCATTGATAGCCATGACCCAGCGGACTCCCGCGGCCTCCCCGGCCACTCCCGTCGACCTGCGCAGCGACACGGTCACCCATCCCACCGCGGCCATGTACGAGCGCATGCGCACCGCGCCTATCGGCGATGATGGACTGGATGGCGATCCCTCCGTGCGCGCGCTGGAAGCCCATGTGGCGGCCTGCCTGGGCAAGGAAGCCGGGCTGTTCGTGCCCAGCTGCACCATGGCCAACCTGCTGGCCGTGCTGGCGCAGACCCAGCGCAACGAGCAGGTGGTGCTGGAATCGTCCGCCCACATGTATACGTCGGAGCGGGGGGCGGCCACGTTCACCGGCCTGTTCTACCAGGGCGTGTCCGGCACCGACGGCGCGATGGACCTGAACCGCCTGGAAGACGCGCTGCAGACCGGCGGGCACAAGCTGAAGACGTCGCTGGTGGCGATGGAAACCTCGCACAACAATGCCGGCGGCACGGTGCTGCCGCTGGACCACATGCAGGCGGTGCACGGCATGGCGCGCGCGGCCGGGGTGCCGGTGCACCTGGATGGCGCGCGCCTGTTCAACGCCGCGGTGGCGCTGGGCGTGCCCGCAGCGGATATCAGCCGCCATGCGGATACGGTGTCGCTCTGCCTTTCCAAGGGGCTGAGCGCGCCGGTGGGCGCGGTACTGGCCGGCAGCCAGGCGGTCCTGGCCAAGGCGCGCACGTTGCGCCGCATGCTGGGAGGCACGCAGCGGCAGTCGGGCATCATGGCGGCGGCGGGCCTGGAAGGCGTGCAGGCCATGGTCGAGCGGCTGGTCGAGGATCACGACCGCGCGCGCAAGTTCAGCGAGGGCATCAACCGGCTGGCCCCGACGCTGTCGGCGACCGTGCCGCAGACCAACATCGTGCAGGTCGAGACCGCCGATACCGGCATGAGTAATGCGCAGTGGGTCGCGGCATTGCAGGCCGAGGGCGTCCTGACCCGTCCGTGGGGCCGCACGCGGCTGCGCTGCGTGACCCACCGGCATATCGACGACGAGGACATCGACGTGGCGGTGCGGGCTTTCTCCACGGTGCTGAAGGCCCGCTGATTCAGGATTTCTTGGGGTGCGCGATGCGATAATGCCGCATGTCCAGCACCCAACTTTCCCGAAAAGACTATCTCTGCGCATTGGCGGTCGTGGTCATCTGGGGCCTGAATTTCGTTGTCATGAAGGTCGGCATGCGGGGCTTGTCCCCCATGATGCTGGGCGCGCTGCGGTTCGCGCTGGCCGCCTTCCCCCTCATTCTCTTCGTGCGCATGCCGCGGCTGCCGTGGCATTGGATCGCGGCCTACGGGCTGGTGCAGGGCCTGGGCCAGTTCGGCCTGCTGTTCACCGCGCTGAAGTTCGGCATGCCGGCCGGCATGGCCTCGCTTGTCATCCAGACCCAGGCGTTCTTCACGCTGTTGCTGGCGGCGCCCGTACTGCACGAGAGCGCCCGGCGGCATCACTGGATCGGGCTGGGCGTGGCCGCGCTGGGGCTGGCGGTCATTGCCGGGGGGCGCGGCGAAGGGCCAGGCCAGATGACGATGCTGGGCTTCGTGCTGACGCTGGGCGGCGCGTTCATGTGGGCCGTGTCGAACATCATCGTGCGGCTGGCCAGCCGCAAGGCGCCCGGCTACGACCCCTTTGCCTTCATCGCCTGGAGCAGCGCCGCGCCGGTGCTGCCTTTCCTGCTGCTGGCGGTGCTGATCGACGGCTGGGAGCCGGTGGTGGGCATGGTGACCGGCATGGGCTGGGGCGAGGCGCTGTCGGTGCTCTACCTGGCGGTGCTGGCCACGCTGGTGGCCTATACCCTGTGGACGCAGTTGCTGACGCGCCACGCGGCGGCGAAGATTGCGCCGTTTTCGCTGCTGGTCCCCATCGTGGGACTGTGGGCCGCATCCATGGCTTTTGGCGAGCGCCTGCAGCCTCTGCAGTGGCTGGGCGCGGCCTTTGTGCTGGCCGGGCTGGTCGTCAATCAGGTAGGCGGACGGTGGCTGCGCACGCGCTGAATGTGCCGCCCTTTTCGGCGTCCGCGCCGGCCCGCCTTTCGGCTGAAGGGACTACATCGTATCGCTTAGGGCGCCATGCGCCCTACAGTTGTTCGAAGCGGATGTAACGCTTATCGGTGTACTCCCGGCGCGTGGTGATCTCCTCCACGTACGCGCCCGGGGGGCCGCGCCGCAACCATTCCAGCATGTGATCCACCTGGTCGGGCGTGCCCTGCACCAGGGCTTCCACCGTTCCGTCGAGCATGTTCTGCACCCAGCCCTTGGCGCCCAGCAGGTGCGCGCGCCGGACCGTGGCGTGACGATAGCCCACGCCTTGCACGGTGCCGCTGACGGTGACGTGCACGGTCTCGATATGGCTGTCGGATTTAGTAGGGTCTTGCATGGATTGTCCTTCGGATGATGCGCCGGCCGCCGCGACATGCGTAGGCGGAACTGGCTACAGCGGATGGTCTATAGGCCCGGTGGGCTTCGAAGCGATACGTTAGAGCACATGTCAAAACGTGCCAGCGGGAATACCCACTACTAGAGCTTGGAGAAGCCATTATGGAAGAGACCAGTTTGTTGTCGGAAGCCGAGACAGCTCGCTACAGGGAGCAGGGTTACCTGGCCCTGAAGGAAATGTGCCCTCAGGATGAAGTGGGGTACATCCGCCGGACGCTGCTCGACCTGTTCGCGAACAAGACCGGATACAACGAAGGCGCGCAGTATGACTTCATCAGCCGCGACGATCCGTCCAAGCCCGCCAAGTTTCCCAGTTTGCACGATCCGCGTCATTATGCCCCGGGCCTCCTGAAGACTCAGTACCACGAGCGCACGCTGGAGCTGGCCCGGCAATTGCTCGGGCCGCAAGCCGCGCTCTATGGCGAGCATGCCCTGCTCAAGCCGGGCCCGCACGGTCCGGAAACGCCCTGGCACCAGGACGAGGCATTCCGGTCGCCCGATTTCATCTACAACGAGCTCAGCATCTGGCTGGCGCTGCAGCCGGCCACGACGGAGAATGGTTGCATGCAATTCATCCCGGGTTCGAACAAATGGGATGTGCTGGAGCACCGTTCGCCGGGCGGGGACAAGACCCTGCATCCGCTCGAATGCTGCGGCGACTTCGCGCGCGACCAGGCGGTGCCGGAGCCGTTGGATCCGGGCGGCATCACCGTCCATGACGCCCGCACGCTGCACTTCACCGGCCCCAACACGTCGCCGTCGCCGCGCCTGGCGTACATCCTGATCTACAACACGCCGCCGATCTACAAGCCCGGACGCCGGGAATTCCCGTGGCTGGAAGGGCGCTGGACCGACAGCCAGACGCGCAAGAAGCAATGGCACAAGCGCGGCGGGCTGGCCGTGGACGTCATGCGTCGCCTGCCGGGCGCGAGGCTGACCAGTCCGCGCTGGGTGGCGTGGGCAACCATCCGCGCGGTCAGCAAAGTGTGGCCGCGATAGGGCTGGGCGTGCAGGGGCCGTAGAGCCCTTGCACAGGGGGGCGAACGGGGCCGGCAAGCGACGCTTGCCGGCCTCGGCGCGTATACTGGGCGGCGCCGCGCGGCGTTTACGCCTGGCGCGGCGGCAAGGCTGCCCACGGCTGGCGGCCCTGAAGCAAAAAAAAACGAGTCGCAGCTGGCGCACCCCAATCACTCCACAGACCACTCCATGACCGCTAACCTTTCTACGATCACCTGCATCGAAGATTTGCGCGTTGTCGCGCAGAAGCGCGTGCCGCGCATGTTCTATGACTACGCCGATTCCGGCGCCTGGACCGAAGGCACCTATCGCGCCAATGAGAGCGACTTCCACAAGATCAAGCTGCGCCAGCGCGTGGCGGTGAACATGGAAGGCCGGTCGCTGCGCACCACCATGGTGGGCCAGGACGTGGTCATGCCGCTGGCGATCTCGCCCACGGGCCTGACCGGCATGCAGCATGCCGACGGCGAGATACTGGCGGCCCGCGCCGCGGCGGATTTCGGCGTGCCTTTCACCCTGTCCACCATGAGCATCTGCTCGCTGGAGGACGTGGCGCAAGCGACCAAGAAGCCCTTCTGGTTCCAGCTCTACGTGATGCGCGACCGTGAATTCGTGGCCAACCTGATCGACCGCGCCAAGGCCGCCGGCTGCTCGGCGCTGGTCCTGACGCTGGACCTGCAGATCCTGGGCCAGCGCCACAAGGACATCAAGAACGGCTTGTCGACCCCGCCCAAGCCCACCCTGCGCAACCTGATCAACCTGGCGACCAAGCCGCGCTGGTGCATGGGCATGCTGGGCACCAAGCGCCGCACGTTCGGCAACATCGTGGGCCACGCCAAGGGCGTGAGCGACCTGTCCTCGCTGTCGTCGTGGACGGCCGAGCAATTCGATCCCCGCCTGAGCTGGGATGACGTGGAATGGATCAAGCAGCGCTGGGGCGGCAAGCTCATCATCAAGGGCATCCTCGATGTGGAAGACGCGCAACTGGCCGCCAACAGCGGAGCCGACGCGCTCATCGTCAGCAACCACGGCGGACGCCAGCTGGACGGCGCCATGTCCTCGATCCAGGCCTTGCCGGCCATCGCGGACGCCGTCGGCTCGAAGATCGAAGTGTGGATGGACGGCGGCATCCGTTCCGGCCAGGACATCCTGAAGGCCGTGGCGCTGGGCGCCCGCGGCACCATGATCGGCCGCGCATTCCTGTACGGCCTGGGCGCGTATGGGCAGGCCGGCGTGACCCGCACGCTGGAGATCCTGTACAAGGAAATGGACACGACGATGGCGCTGTGCGGCCGCCGCTCGATCGAACCCGGCGACCGCAGCATCCTGCTGCCGGGCACGTATCCGAACTAAGCCTGACCCCGCATGCGACGACGGCCCGGACATACTTGTCCGGGCCGTTTTTCGTTGGGGCGCGCCGGGCCTGTCAAGCGCCGTTGCCGGCGCCCAGGAACTGGCTGGGGCGGCGCAGCGCCGGGTCGAAGGGGTTGATCTGCGCGCCGACGGCATCGGCCTCGCGGCGCAGCATTTCCACGATCAGGGGCAGGCGTTCATCGTTGATGCGTTCGAGTGGGGCGGCCACGCTCAATGCCGCGACGGTGACGCCGTTCGGGTCATGCACCGGTACAGCCAGCCCCGCGATGTTGGGAAACACGCCCTGCCCCTGGCTGCGCGCGTAGCGCAGCTCCAGGCATTCCTTGATGCGCACCCGCATCGAGATCTCGTCCACGAATCCCAGGTGGTGCAGCCGCGGAATGTTGAAACGGATGACTTCTTCGCGCTCGGCCTCCGGCAGGCCGGCCAATAACACCAGCCCGCCCTGGCCCATGCCCAGCGGCACGCGGCCGCCGATATCGCCCGTATGCGAGCGCACCGGGAAGGCGCCATCCACCCGGTCTACGCAAACGGCGTCAAAGCCGCTGCGCACCAGCAGGAAGATGGTGTCGTTGAGCATGCCGGACAGGCGCAGCAGGGCCGGCCGGTACAGGGTCCGCAGGCTGGACTGATGGTTGCCGGCGGCGGCGGCCAGGGAAAAGAAGGCCACGCTCAGCTGGTAGCCCTTGCTTTGCGCCGGCTGCTCCACCACGCCTTCCTGCATCAGGCCCTGCAGCACCCGGTGCACGGTGGCTTGCGCCTGGCCGGTGCGGGCGGCGATATCGGTCAGGCGCAGCTTTTCCCCTTTGGCGTCGGCCAGCACGCGCAGTACGGCGAACGCGCGCTGCAGCACCCCCTGGCCGCTGGAATCTTCCGGCGTTTCTGATTTCTTCATTATCAAGTTCCGATAATCAAAATAGTCACACGTATTTTTATCAGTAAATTCGATTCAGTGGAAATATTAGATGAAAAATTCGATTCTTCGGAAAACCCTAATTGACCCGAGGTTTTGGCCGATCCTAGACTGCCCCATCAAATAAGCGGCCATGGCGCCGGACCGGTGGTCCGCCAGGCGGCGCAAGGCCCGAAAGGGCTACGGGGTTTGGAATATGTCATTTCTGCGGCTGGACAACGTCTCCAAGAACTATGGCGACCTGCGCGTCGTGTCCGATCTGAACCTGACGGTTGAAAAGGGCGAGTTCGTTTCCCTGCTCGGCCCTTCGGGCTGCGGCAAGACCACTACCTTGCAAATGATTGCCGGCTTTGCCGACGTGACGCGCGGCTCGATCACGCTGGACGGGCGGGACATCACGCGCGCCAAGCCGAACACGCGCGGCCTGGGCATCGTGTTCCAGAGCTATGCGCTGTTTCCCCACCTGACCGTGACGGACAACGTGGCCTTCGGCCTGAAGATGCGCAACGTGGAGCGCGCCGAACGCCAGGACCGCGTGCGCGAGGCGCTGGCGCTGGTCAAGCTGGACAAGCATGCGGACCGGTTCCCGCGGGAACTGTCCGGCGGCCAGCGGCAACGCGTGGCGCTGGCGCGCGCCCTGGTGATCCGGCCGCCGGTGCTGCTGCTGGACGAACCGCTGTCCAACCTGGATGCCAAGTTGCGCGAGGACATGCAGTTCGAGCTGCGCGGCATCCAGCGCAAGATCGGAACCACCACCGTCATGGTTACGCATGACCAGGCCGAAGCCCTGTCCATCAGCGACCGCGTGGTCGTCATGCAGGACGGCCGCGCCACGCAGGTGGATGCGCCCTATCGCATGTACGAACACCCGCAAAGCGAGTTCATCTCGCGCTTCGTGGGCAAGACCAACCTGCTGGCGGGCCGCGTGGCGCGCTGCGGCGCGCAGGCGGAGATCGAGACCGGCGCGCTGAGCGTGCTGGTCGACGGCGAAGGCTTGCGCCATGGCGACAGCGTGCAGCTGTCGTTGCGGCCGGAAAAGCTGGTGCCGGTGCCGGCCGGGCAAGGCAAGCTGGCCTGTGTGGTCAACACGCGCTATTTCCTGGGCAGCCAGTGGATGTACGACCTGGATTCGCCGGTGGGCGCGCTGACCATCCTGACCCCCAACGACGGCCGCCGCCCGCATGACGACGGCGAGGCGATAGGCCTGGACTGGGCCGACGGCGTGCTGCGCGTATTGCGCGCGCCCGCCGACGCGGCGGCCGAGGCCTGACATGGCAACCCTGACGCAACGCGGCGGCGCCGCCAGCACGCCCAGGCCGCGCAACGATGGCGCGCTTGCCATCCTGGGCTCGATCCCGCTGGCCATCGTGTTCCTCGCGCTGGTGCTGACCCCGCTGGCGCTGACCTTCGTGCTGTCATTCCGGCCGTTCGACTACGCCACGGGAATTCAGCCCGGGCACACCTTCGAACACTATCTGGCGGTGGTGACCGACAGCTACTTCCTGGAGATCTTCTGGCGCACGTTCTGGATCGCCGGCGTCACCACGCTGATCTGCGTACTGATAGGCGCACCCGAGGCCTACATCCTGTCGCGCATGGGCAAGCCATGGCGCTCGATCTTTCTGCTGGTGGTGCTGTCGCCACTGCTGATTTCGCTGGTGGTGCGGGCGTTCGGATGGAGCATGCTGCTGGGGCCGGGCGGCGTTATCGGCAAGGCCGCCGCCGCGTTGGGATTGGGGACGCTGCTGTATACGCCCACGGCGGTCATCATCGGCCTGGTCCACGTGATGCTGCCCTTCATGGTGATTCCGGTATGGACGTCCCTGCAGAAGCTGGACCCTGCCGTCGAGCATGCCGCGCTGTCGCTCAATGCCTCCCGCTTCCAGACGCTCACGCGCATCGTGCTGCCGCAGGCCATGCCGGGCATCCTGTCCGGCAGCCTCATCGTGTTCGGCCTGTCGGCCAGTTCGTTCGCCATTCCCGCGCTGCTCGGCGGGCGCCGGCTCAAGATGGTGGCGACCGTGGTGTACGACGAGTTCCTCACCGAGCTGAACTGGCCCTTGGGCGCGGCCATCGCGATCGTGCTGCTGGTGGTCAACGTGATCATCATGATGGCGTACAACCGCGTCGTTGAACGCTCGTACCGCCGCAGCCTCGGCTGACCCGCGCAAGGAATCGAAACATGCAGAAGAACGGTCCTTTCGCGCTGGCGTTCAACTTCCTGGTGGTGGCGTTCGTGCTGGCGCCGCTGGTCATCGTGTGCCTGGTGGCGTTCACGCCGGACACGACGCTCACGGTGCCCACCACCCGCTTCTCGCTGCGCTGGTTTTACGCGGTATTCGAGCACCCCAACTTCATGCAGGCCTTCAAGAACAGCCTGTGGCTGGCCTTCCTGTCGGCCAGCATCGCCGTGTGCCTGGCGGTGCCCGCGGCCATCGCCATCACGCGCTACCGCTTTCCGGGCCGCGACGTCCTTAACGGCCTGTTCCTGTCGCCATTGATGATTCCGCACCTGGTGCTGGGCGTGGCGCTGCTGCGCTTCTTCGCGCTAATGGGCATGGCGGGCAGCTTCCCGTGGCTGGTGGCCAGCCATGTGGTCGTCATCACGCCGTACGTGATGCGGCTGGTGATCGGCGCGCTGGTGGGCTTTGACCGGTCCATCGAGCATGCGGCCCTGTCGCTGGGCGCCAGCCGCGCCACGGTGTTCTTCCAGGTGACCCTGCCGCTCATCATTCCGGGCGTGTCGGGCGGCTGGCTGCTGGCTTTCATCAACAGCTTCGACGAACTGACGATGTCGGTGTTCATCACCGCGCCCTCGACGATCACGCTGCCCGTGCGCATGTACATGTATGCCACGGAATCCATCGATCCGATGATGGCCGCGGTGTCCGCGCTGGTGATCGGGCTGACGGCCGTGACCATGCTGTTGCTGGATCGGGTGTATGGGCTGGATCGCGTATTGGTGGGACAGAAATGAAGCCCCTGCCGATAGCCCCAAAGGAGACGCGGACGCCATGGCAATACTGAAACGCCTGGCCGAAGCCGGCCGGCCCTCCTTGACGTTCACCTTCGACGGCCAGGCCTGCACGGCCCTGGCCGGCGACACCGTGCTGACCGCCGTGCTGACGCAAGCCGACCGCCTGCGGCATTCGGAATTCGGCGGCGGTCCGCGCGCGGGCTTCTGCATGATGGGCGCATGCCAGGACTGCTGGGTGCAGCTTGAGGACGGAGACCGTGTGCGCGCTTGCTCCACCTACATCGAGCCGGGCATGCGCCTGCAAAGCGCCGCGCTGTCGCCAGCATCGGCGCCCGGCACGCTGTCGGCCACCGCCTGGCCCGAGGACGACGCAACATGAGCATCGTGATGCCCGTTATCGTCGGCGCGGGACCCGCTGGCGTGCGCGCCGCGCAGGCGCTGGTGGCCCAGGGCTTGCGGCCCGTGATCCTGGACGAAGGGCTGCGTCCCGGTGGCCAGATCTACCGGCAGCCGCCGCCCGGATTCTCCCGGTCCAAATCCGTCCTGTACGGCTTTGAGCATCGCAAGGCCGATGCTGTGCATCGCGTCATGGACGGCTTGCTGCCGAAGGTGGATTACCGGCCGGGGTGCCTGGTATGGAACGTGGAGGGCAAGACGCTGGACGTGCTGCGCGATGGTGTCAGCACTTCCGTTCCGTATACGCATCTGATCCTGGCCACGGGCGCCACCGACCGGGTGCTGCCGTTTCCCGGTTGGCTGACGCCCGGCGTCTACACCCTGGGCGGGGCGCAAGTGGCCTTGAAGCACCAGGGATGCGCCATCGGCTCGCGCGTGGCCTTCCTGGGAACCGGCCCCCTGCTCTATCTGGTGGCGTATCAATACGCCAAGGCAGGCGCCAAGGTGACGGCGGTGCTGGATACCTCGCGTTTAGGGGACCGCATGGCGGCCTTGCCGGGCATGCTGCGCGCACCGGGCCTGCTGGCCAAGGGGTTGTATTACATGGCATGGCTGCGCGCGCACGGCGTGCCGTTGCGCAGCGGCGTGCGGCCGGTTGGCGTGCAAGGCAAGGAGCGTGTTACTGGCTTGTCGTATAGCCAGGGCGGGCCGACGCGCATCGTGGACTGCGACGCGGTGGCCTATGGCCTGGCGCTGCGCTCGGAAACTCAGCTCGCCAGCCTGGTTGGATGCGAATTCGAGTTCAACATCCGCGACCGCAATTGGACCCCGCGCCGCGACGCGGCCGGACGCAGCAGCGTGTCGGGCGTTTATGTGGCGGGAGATGGCGCGGCGATAGGCGGCGCCGACGCGGCCGAGCTGGCGGGCGAGCGCGCCGCGCTGGCCTTGCTGGAAGACACGGGGCATACGCAGGATGCACGGCGCGCCCGGACCCTGGAAGTCCGATTGGCCGCCAACGGCCACGTGCGCGCCGCGCTCGAGCGTGCGTTTCCATTCCCCGAGGACTGGGCCGCCGGCATCGCCGACGATACGGTCATCTGCCGTTGCGAGGAGGTCACCGCCGGCACCGTCCGCGAGGCTGTCCGCGACACCGCCGCGCAGGAAATGAATCGCCTGAAGGCGCTGACGCGCGTGGGCATGGGACGTTGCCAGGGCCGCATGTGCGGCGTGGCCGCGGCCGAAGTGCTGGCGCATGCCACGGGCCTTCCGCTGGCCGAAGTGGGGCGATTGCGCACCCAGCCGCCGGTCAAGCCGATCCCGGTGCGTGTGACGTGCCTGGAGCGGCCAAAAAAGGTGTCGGCATGATCCAGAAGATAGACACCGAAGTCGCCATCATCGGCGGTGGCATCGTCGGCGGCAGCGCCGCGCTGTTCCTGCGCCGCCAGGGCGTGCCCGTGGTGCTGCTGGAAGCGGCGCTGTGCGGCGCCAAGGCCAGCGGCGTGAACTATGGCGGCGTGCGCCGCCAGGGGCGCGGTCTGGAACAGATGCCGTTGACGCGGCGCGCGCACGAACTCTGGGGCCAGCTGCCGGCCCTGATCGGGACCGATGGCGAGTACGTGCGCTCGGGTCACCTGAAGCTGGCCTGCTCGGAAGCAGACCTGGCCTTGCTCGAGGCCTACCGCCAGCGCACCCGGGGCTTTGGCATGAACCTGCAAATGCTGGACCGGCGGGCGCTGGCGCGGCGTTTCGGCTGGTTGGGCCGGGACGTCGCGGGCGGCTCGATCTGCCCCGAGGACGGCCACGCCAATCCGCGGCTGGTATCGCCGGCCTTTGCCCGCGCGGCGGGCGCCCTGGGCGCCGACGTGCGCGAGGGGGCCCGCGTGACCTCGGCCCGGCATGACGGGTCGCGCTTCATCGTGCGCGTGGGCGACGCGCTGGAAGTGCGTTCGCGTTTCCTGCTCAATTGCGCGGGCGCCTGGGCGGGGCGCTTTGCCGAAGGCTTCGGCGAAGTGGTGCCAGAGACTTCCATTCATCCCCTGATGATGGTGACCGAACCGCTGCCGGTGTTCATGAGCGTGAGCCTGGGCGTGCAGGGAGGCGGCATCTATGCGCGCCAGGTCACGCGCGGCAACTGCGTGATAGGCGGCGGACGCGGGGTGTCGCTGGACCCGGATTTCGCCCGCCCCGGCCGCGCCAACCTGGGCGCGCTGATGGCCAATGCCGTGAAGCTGCTGCCAGTGCTGCGCGGCGCGCAGGTCATTCGCTTCTGGACGGGCGTGGAAGGCAGCATGCCCGATCACAACCCGGTGCTGGGGCCCAGCGCCGTCGTGCCCGGACTGTTCCACGCGTTCGGTCTGTCGGGCGCCGGCTTTCAGATCGGCCCCGCCGTGGGCGAAGTGCTTTCGGAACTGGTCGTGCACGGCCGGTCTTCCATTCCTATCGATGCCTTCCGCATTGAACGATACGCGGACGCCGCTCACGGCGCCGTGGCTCGGCCTGAGAGTGTTCGTGAGCAAACGCTGGAGTCACCATGATGGACAAGAAACAGGACGCGAAGCGTCCGGGCAAGGGGAAGCGGCTGCTGGGCGTGGCGTTGCTGACGCTGCTGTCGGCCGGCGCCATGGCGCAGCAGAAGACGCTGTACGTCGGCATGAACGGCGGCGACATGGAGCGCGCGTTCACACAGCACGTGTTCCCGGATTTTGAAAAGGCCAATGACGTCAAGATCGTCGTGGTGCCTGGAACCTCCACCGACGTCCTGGCCAAGGCGCAGGCCTACAAGGACAAGCCGCAGATGCACGTCATGTTCCTGGACGACGGCATCATGGCGCGCGCGATTTCGATGGGCCTGTGCGAACAGCTCAACGACGATCCGGTGCTCAAGGAGCTGTACCCCACCGCGCTGATGAAGGACCGCATGGCGGCGGGCATCGACATCGGCATGACGGGCCTGGGCTACAACACCAAGATGTTCGCGGACAAGGGCTGGACGCCGCCGACCTCGTGGATGGACCTGGCGGATCCGAAGTACAAGGGCAAGGTCGTGTTCCAGTCGGCGTCCGGCAGTACCTTCGGGTTGCATGGCTTCCTGATGTTCAACCGCATCGAGGGCGGCAACGACCAGAACTATGAACCGGGCTTCAAGAAGTGGCCGTCCACCATCGGCCCCAACGTGCTGGAATACATCCCCAACTCGGCCAAGCTGGCCGAAATGATCCAGTCCAACGAAGCCGCGATCTTTCCGCTGACGCCCACCGCCATCGCCCGCCTGAAGAAGCGCGACATCCCGGTGGAATACGCGCAGCCCAAGGAAGGCTCCGTCATCCTGATGGTGGGCGAATGCGTCATCGCCAAGAACAGCGAGCCGGAACTGTCGCAGAAACTGGCGCTGTACCTGCTGTCGGCCAAGGCCCAGGCCAAGGCGCTGGAAATGGGCGGCCACTTCCCGTCCAACAAGAACGTCCAGGCGCCCGCCGACAACGCGGAATCGCTCAAACGCTTCCAAGGCTATATGGCGAACGCTAAGATCCTGGACTGGGATCAGATCAACGCGGCCCGGCCGGCATTCAACGCCCGCTGGAACCGCACGGTCGAACGTTGACGACACCGCGCGGCGCACTGCCTGTGGATAAACCGCGGGCGCGCCGCGCGACATGGCCAGGGCGCAAGCGCCTGCAGACAGGGAAGGACCAGCATGCGGCTCATCATCAATTCCGGCGGCCCCAAGGCAATCGACGAGTGGCGTGCGCAGTTCAGCGCATTTGCGCCGGAACTGGACGTGGTGGGCTGGCAGGAAGCCGTGGACCCCGCCAGCGTGGACTATGCGCTGGTCTGGGCCCCCGACGCCGGCCGCCTGGCCACCTTCCCCAACCTGAAGCTCATCATCAGCGCGGGCGCCGGCGTGGACCACATCCTGGCCGACCCGGCGCTGCCCCGCCACCTGCCGATCGCGCGCATGGTCACCGCCCGCACGCAGACCGAGATGGCCGAATTCGTGCTCACCAGCGCGCTGATGCTCACCCGCGACATCAAGCGCATTGTGGATAACCAGTCGCGCCGCCACTGGGAGCTGTTCGACTCCCTGCGCGTCGCCGCCGACATCCGCGTGGGCATCATGGGCCTGGGCCACCTGGGCGTGGCCTCCGCCCAACTGCTGTCGCGCGTCGGCTTTCCCGTCAGCGGCTGGTCCCGCGGCGCCAGCACGCTGCCCGACCTGCCATCCTATGCCGGTCCGGAACAATTCGGCGAATTCCTCGCCCACACCGACCTGCTCGTCTGCCTGCTGCCCGCCACCGACGCCACCCGCGGCATCCTCAACCGCGCCACGCTGTCCCAGCTGCCCCGCGGCGCCTGCCTGATCAACGCGGGCCGCGGCTCGCACATGGTGACCCAGGACGTCATCGACGCCCTCGACGGCGGCCAGCTGCGCCAGGCCGTCCTGGACGTCTTCGAACAGGAACCGCTTCCGCCCGAATCCCCCCTCTGGTCCCACCCCGGCGTCATCGTCTCGCCGCACAGCGCCGCCATCCCCGACCGCAAGGAGCGGGCACGCCACACCGCCGTGCTCATCGCCGCCAACGAACGCGGCGACCCTCTGCCCAACATCTACGACCCGCAACGCGGCTACTGATCACCAACGCGAGCGCGCAGCGCCACCACCACGACGCCAGACATCGCGTAAGCCCCAAAAGGCCGCCCGCGCGGCCGGCCTGGGGCGGGCCCCGCAAGATATTCCATCCCTCCCCAGCCGCTTGCGAGAACCCTAAGCACTCCACCCGTCCCGGCTGACGCCAGATTGCATACGACGCAGCACGGGGTAGCGGGGGCCTGGGGCGCGCGGGGAGTCGATAAGCCCGAGGGAATCTGAAGGAACCGCCGCAGGCGGTGACGAAGATGACGAAGGGGCAGTCCGGAGCGCAGGCTCCGGACCGCAATCGTTGACCCGCGCGCCCCAGGCCCCCGCCACCCCGTGCGTCTCAAGAACTCGCACATTCCCGCCCCAGCACCCAAAAAAAACCGCAAAATCTGCAAACCCGCCAAAGCTACATTGCCCTCCAAGGAGCAAGCATGAAGCCCGAAACCCGAACCCTCTACGCCCAACGCCTCGACCCCGTCCTGCGCTGGCTCGCCAGCAACCCCGACGCCGACCCCGACCTGCACCAGCTGGCCGACCTGGCCTGCCTGTCTCCGTATCACTTCCATCGCGTCTATCGCGCCATGATCGGAGAAACGGTCAACGCCACGGTCCAGCGCATCCGCATGCATCGCGCGGCGGTTGCGCTGGCGGGCACGCAGGCCCCGCTCAGAGACGTCGCGCAGCGTGCCGGCTACGAATCCGACGCCGCCTTCAACCGGGCATTCGGCGCCGTCTTCGGCATCCCGCCGGGCCGGTACCGGGCAGCTCGCTCCCTCCCCCCAGACCCTCAGGAGCTCGCCATGTACCCCATCGCCATCGAGAACTTTCCCGGCGCAACGCTGGCCGTCCTGCCGCATCGCGGCAACTACCACGAGATCGGCCCGGTCTTCACCCGCGCCTTCATGCTGGCCATCAGCCGCGGAATCACCGCGCCCGATGCCGCAGGCTTTGGCGTGTACTTCGACGACCCCGAACAAGTGCCCGCTAGCCAGTTGCGTTCCCTGGCCGGCATGCCGGTCGAACCCGGCGCGGACCTGGGCGGCGAACTCGAGCGCTTCGAGATTCCTCCCGGCCGTTGCGCCGTCCTGACCTACACCGGCCCCTACAACGAGATGAGCCAGCCCTACAACTGGATGTTCTCGGAATGGCTGCCCGCCAGCGGCATGGTCCCGGCCGACTTCCCCATGTTCGAACAGTACGTGAACGACCCGCGCACCACGCCGCCTGCCCAGCTGCAGACCCGCATCTACCTGCCGTTGAAATAAGCGGACGGGCTGCCCGCCCTACCCGAGCACGCCGGACAGGTACTGCCGCAGCCAGGCGTGCGCGGGATCGTCCTGATAGCGCTCGTGCCAGTACAGCGACACGGCGATGGGCGGCAGCGTCAACGGCACCTTCTGCGTGACGATGCGCGCACTGCCCGACATTGCCTTCGCAATGCTGACGGGCATGGTCGCGATCAGGTCCGAGCCTTCCACGATGAACGGGCACACCAGATAACTCGACAGTGTCGCAACGATCTTGCGGCTGCGGTTCTGCCCGATCAGGATGCGGTCGATTGCGGTACTGAAATAGCGCGTGTGCGCGGCCAGGTCCAAGTGCCCGTAGCTGAGGTAGGCATCCAGGTTCCAGCGCTTGCGCAGGCAGGGATGCCCTTCGCGGACGATGCACACCGCCGGCTCCTGGTAGAGAAAACGCGTGCGCAGATCGGGTGCCGGATCGGGGAAATAGCCCGCGATCAACTCCACATGGTTGGTGTCCAGCATGCTCAAGCCGTGCTGCGGCCGCGCGGGCACGATCAGCAGCTGGAAGTGCGGCGCATCCACGGCCAGCCTGGGTATCAGCTTGGGCAGCAAGGTGAACTGCACGTAATCGGTGGCATAGAACGACAGTGTGCGCGAAGAATGCGCCGGGTCGAACGCCTCGCGCTTGCGGGTGGCGCGGTGCCAGCCTTCGAGCAGCGGCTTGAAGTTCTGGTGCAGATCCAGAGCCCGCAGCGTGGGCTGCCAGGCTCCACCCTCGCGCACCAGCAGCGGATCCCCGAACAGCTGCCGCAGCCGGTTCAGCGCCGCGCTCATGGCCGGCTGGCTGATGTTCAGCTGTTCGGCCGCCCTGGACACGTTGCGGCAGGCCATCAGCGCATCGAAATGCAGAAGCAGATTCAAGTCCGGAGTCTTCACGGCCGCGCACCTATAAATGGCGTTTATACAAATATAAACCTGTAGGACTGCTGTCATCGCAGTCACAGGCCTAGCATGACCTGGTTGTTGCAGCGAACCAAGGGCGGACACGCATGATCCGGCCACAAGGAAGTTCTATCAACAAGGGGAAACCAAGCCATGAAAACAGGGCTTATACGCAGTTGCTGTCGCATTGCCGCGGGCGCCGCGATGTTCGCGGTTGCCGGCGCGGCCAGCGCCGCCTGGCCGGACAAGGTCATCCGCATCGTGGTGCCGTTCGCCGCCGGCGGATCCACGGATCTGGTTGCGCGCAAGGTGGCTGAAGGGCTGGGCCAGCGCCTGGGCGCCAACGTCATCGTCGAAAACCGCCCCGGCGCGGGCGGCACCGTGGGCACGGAGTATGTGGCCCGCCAGCCGGCGGACGGCTACACCATCCTGATGGGGTCCGTCAGCACGCATGGCAGCGCGCCCTGCGTGTATTCCAAGCTGCCCTACGACGCGGTCAAGGACTTCACGCCGCTGACCGTGGTGGCGACCATACCCAACGTGATGTCGGTGAACCAATCGGTGCCCGCCGCCAATCTGCAGGAGTTCGTGGCCCTGCTGAAGAAAGAGCCCGAGAAATACTCATTCGCGTCCAACGGCCAGGGCACGTCCAATCATCTGGCCGCCGAGCTCTTCAAGACCACCGCCGGCGTATCGATGGTGCATGTGCCGTACCGCGGTTCCGGCCCCGCGCTGATCGACCTCGTCGGGGGCCAGATCAACATGATGATGGATGTGGTGATGACGTCCTACCCCTACATCAAGGACGGCAAGATCAAGGCGCTGGCCGTCACGTCGCCGCAGCGGTCGGCCATGCTGCCCGACGTGCCCACGGTGGCCGAAGCGGGCTATCCGGGCTACGAGGCCATGGTGTGGTTCGGCATGCTGGCCCCCGCCGGCCTGCCCGAACAGGTCCGTGAAAAGCTGACGGACGGCCTGGTGCAGACCTTGCACGCGCCCGCCATGAAGACCTACCTGGAGCAGCAAGGCGCCCAGGTGTCGGATGTGGCGGGACCGGCCTTCGGCGCCATGATCAAGGACGAAATCAGCAAGTGGTGCCAGGTGGTGAAGAAGGCCGACATCCATCTGGACTGATCCTCTCGCCGCGAGGCGCGTCCTCGCGGCAATGCATGACCCTTATTTTCCGGGAAAGAACGATATGTATCGCATAGGGATAGACGTCGGAGGCACGTTTACCGATTTCACGATGATCGACGAGGGCGCGGGCGTGGTGCACTTTCACAAAGTGCCCTCCACGCCGCACGATCCCTCGGAGGCCATCGCCACGGGCATCGGCCAGATGCTCGCGGATCACGGCGTGTCGCCATCGCAGGTTTCGCACGTGGGGCATGGCACCACCGTGGCGACCAACCTCATCATCGAACGCAAGGGCGCGCGGGTCGGACTGATCACCACGCGCGGTTTTCGCGACGTGCTGGAGATCGGGCGCCAGACTCGGCCGCATCTTTATGACTACAGCGTGGGCAAGCCGCCCGTCGCCGTGCCGCGCGAGTTCCGCGCGGAAGTCGACGAGCGCGTGAATGCAGCCGGCGAGGTGCTGGTCGGGCTGGACGAGGCACAGGTGCGCGCGGCGGCGCGCCGGTTCGCGCAGGCAGGCATCGAGGCCGTGACCATCTGCTTCCTGCACTCCTATCGCAACCCGGCGCATGAGCGCCGCGCGGCGGAGATCGTGGCCGAAGAAATGCCTGGCGCCTATATCAGCCAGTCGTCCGAGGTGCTGCCCGAGTTCCGCGAGTATGAACGCCTGTCCACCACCGTGCTCAATGCCGCGGTCGGGCCGAAGATGGCGCGCTACCTGGAGCGCTTCCTGCAGCGCGTGCGCGAGCTGGACATCGTCCATGAACCGCACACCATCCACTCGAACGGCGGCCTGATGTCGATCGCCACGGTGCGCCAGTATCCGGTTCGAACCTGCCTGTCGGGCCCCGCGGCGGGCGTGGTCGGCGCGGCCGCCGTCGGACGCGCCATCGGCAGCCTGAACCTGGTGACGTTCGACGTGGGCGGCACCAGCACGGACGTGTCGCTGGTGTGCGAGGGGCGTCCGCTCTTTACCTCGCACCGTCACGTCGCCGGCTATCCCGTCAAGACGCCGATGGTCGACATCCATGTCATCGGCGCGGGCGGCGGCAGCATCGCGTGGCTGGATGACGCGGGCGCTCTCAAGGTGGGTCCGCACAGCGCCGGCGCGGTGCCCGGCCCGGTGGGTTACGGCCGGGGCGGCCAGGAGCCGACCATCACCGACGCCGAGATCGCGCTGCAGCGCCTGAATCCCGTGGCCCTGCTGAACGGCCGCATGCCGGTGCATGCGGACGCCGCGCGCCGGGTCATCGAGCAGCGCGTGGCGCAACCCCTGGGACTGGATATGGAAGCGGCGGCCGAGGGCATCCTGCGCATCGCCGCGGCGAACATGAGCCGCGCCATCCGCGCCGTGTCCACCGAACGCGGCTATGACCTGTCGCGCTTCGCGCTGTACGCGTATGGCGGAGCGGGGCCGTTGCATGCGGTGGAGGTGGCCGAGGAATGCGGCATCCCCGTAGTGATCGTTCCGCAGGAGCCGGGCACGATGTGCGCGCGCGGCATTCTGTTGAGCGATATCTCGTTCGACTTCGTGCAAAGCGAGATCTCGCTGGCCGGGGACGACACCTGGCCCGCGATTTCCGCCATCTTCGACGGCCTGCGCGCGCAGGCTGAAGCGTGGCTGGATGCGGAGCGCGTGGAGCCGGCGCTGCGCGTGTGCCGCAGCGCGATCGACGCGCGCTACGAAGGCCAGAACTTCGAGGTGCAGGTCAGCCTGGACGATACCGGCGCGGGGGCGCACGCGGAATTCGCGCGCCGCTTCGCGCAGGCCCATGAACGCGAGTACGGCTATACGGTGGACGATCGCAAGGTGCAGATCATCAACTGCCGGATGCAGGCGGTGGGCCAGGTGGTGAAGGCGCCATTGGCGCCGCGCCATATCGGCGGCGCGCTGGAAGACGCGAAGCTGGGCCAGCGCAGGACGTACTTCGGCCCCGCGCATGGCTGGCTGGAGACGCCCGTGTACGACCGTGACCGCGTGCCGACCGGCGCGCGCTTCACCGGTCCCGCGCTGCTCGAGGAAATGAGCTCCACCACGGTGGTGGGCGTCGGCCAGCAGGCCAGCGTCGACGAATACGGCAACCTGATCATCCGTTTGCAAGGAGGCTCGCATGACGAAGCCTGACAACGTTGAATCCCGCGATGCCGAGGCAACTCCGGCCCTGGCGGACCCGATCGGCATGGAGGTGTTCTGCAACCGCCTCCTGTCCATCACCGAGGACATGAACAACACGCTGGTGCGCGCCTCGTTCTCGACCAACATCAAGGAGCGCAAGGACTGCTCCGTGGCGCTGTTCGACGCCGCCGGGCGGCTGGTGGCCCAGGGCACGCAGATCCCGCTGCACCTGGGCTCGCTGGACGGCGCGATGGGCGCCATCCTGCGGACATTCGCGGTGGCCGACATCCGCGACGGCGACGTGTTCATCTGCAACGATCCCTACCTGGCGGATGGCAGCCACCTGCCCGACATCAATATCGTCACGCCGGTATTCTGGGACGGCGTGCTGCGCTTTTTCGCGGCCAATATCGCACACCATTCGGACGTGGGCGGCGCGGTCCCCGGGTCGATTGCCGGCGGCCTGAAATCCATTTTCGAAGAAGGCATCCGCATCCCGGCCTGCCGCATCGCGCGGCACGGCGAAACGGACGAGGACATGCTGCGCCTGATCTGCGCCAATACCCGCGATCCGGAAGAGCGCGTGCTGGACCTGCGCGTGCAGATGGCCACCAACCGCCGCGGCGCGGCCGCGGTCCAAGGCCTGATCCGCCAGATGGGGCTGGACGCGGTCCTGCGCTCGGTGGACGACGTGATCGCCTACACCCGGCGGCGTCTGCTGAACCGCATCGCCGAGCTTCGGGCCGGCAGCTACACCTTCCGCAGCGACCTGGACGATGACGGCATGGGCGGCGACCCGGTGCCCATCCAGGTGACCCTGACCGTTGGCCCCGGCAACCTGCATTTCGACTTCCAGGGCTCGGGCAAGCAGGCGCGTGGCGCCATGAACCTGCCGTTCAATGCGCTGCGCGCCTGCGTGTACTACGCCGTGAAGGCCCTGCTGGACCCGGACCTGGCGCCCAATGCCGGCCTGTTCGACCCCATCACGTTGTCGGCGCCCCTGGGCACCATCACCAATCCCGAACACCCGGCGGCGGTGGGTGCGCGTTCCATCACCGCGCAGAAGGTGGCGGGCGCGATCTTCGGCGCCTTCCGCGGCTTGCTGCCGCCGGAAAAGACCATGGCGTCCAGCAATGACTGCTGCCCCGCCATCGTGTTCTCGGGCCGCTGGCGCGAGCGCGCCGGGCACTTCGTCTATCTCGAAACACTGGGCGGCGGCGCGGGCGCGCGCTTTGACGCCGACGGCATGGACGCGGTGCATGTGCACATGACCAATACGTCCAACCTGCCGGTCGAGGCGCTGGAGAACGAGTATCCGCTGCTGATGGACGAGTACGCGATGATCCAGGACTCCGGCGGCGCGGGCCGCACGCGCGGCGGCATGGCGATCGCCAAGCAGATCCGCGCGGTGGGGCCGGGCATCGTGTTCTCCGCGCGCTCGGACAGCCACACAGTGGGTGTGGCGGCCGGCGTGGACGGCGGGGGCGACGGACGCCGCGCGCGGCTGATCCGGAATTTCGGCACGCCACAGGCCGAAGAGCTGTTCTCCAAGACCGCCAATATTGCCCTGGCGCCGGGCGAGAGCGTGCGCATCGAAACCCCGGGTGGCGGAGGCTACGGAGCGCCCGCGGAGCGACTGCGGGCGCGCATCGAGCAGGATCTGGCCGACGGCAAGATCAGCGCCGAAGCGGCGCGCGCGGACTATGGCGCGCAGGCGCCGGGCGTCACCCCACGTTGAGCGTTTCGAGCTGGGGCCGATCGTCGGCCGTATCATGGTCGACCGGATCACGGCCGGCGAGACGGACATGCCGATCGCGCCATTCCGGATTGAACGTTTTTTGGATGCCGCACCGGCATCCGGCCCATCCAAGGAGCAAGACCCATGACCGATATCGTGCGCAAGGAATCCAATCAGCGCCTCTCCCGCATCGTGATCCACGGCGACACGGTGTACGTGGCGGGCGTGACCTCGACGGCCCCCGGCGGCATCGCCGCGCAGACGCGCGACGTGCTGGCAAAGATCGACGGCTATCTGGCCCAGGCCGACACGGACAAGTCGCGGCTGCTGTCCGTGCAGATCTGGCTCAAGGACATCGACCGCGACTTCGCCGGCATGAACGGGGTGTGGGCCGAATGGGCGCTGCCCGACGCGATGCCCACCCGCGCCACCTGCGAGGCCAGGCTGGCCGCGCCCGAGCTGTTGGTGGAGATCATCGTGACGGCCGCGAAGCGGCCGGGGTATGTCAGCGGGCCGGTGTCTGAAAGCTGACCTGGCCGGGGCGTCCCGGCAGGTTCAGGGTGGCGGTGGCGGGCGGAGTGGTCGCCACCACCTGGCCGGCGCGCAGCACCATCAGGCGCGTGGCGCGCAGGCGTAGCGCTTCGACGGCGTCGCGCGCCTGGAGCAGCACCAGGTCGGCGCGCTTGCCCACGGCCAGCCCGGTTTCATCCAGTCCCAGGATCCTGGCGGGCGTGGTGGTGACGGCTTCGAAGCAGGCGCGCATGGCGTCCTGGCCGGTCATCTGGCCCACGTGCAAGCCCATGTGCGCCACTTCCAGCATGTCGCCGGAGCCCAGGCTGTACCACGGGTCCATCACGCAATCATGGCCGAAGGCCACGGGCACGCCGGCGGCCAGCAGCTCGGGCACGCGCGTCATGCCGCGGCGCTTGGGATAGGTGTCGTGGCGGCCCTGCAGCGTGATGTTGATCAGCGGGTTGGCGATCGCGGACACGCCGGCTTCGCGGATCAGCGGAATCAGCTTGGACACGTAGTAGTTGTCCATGGAGTGCATGGACGTCAGGTGCGAGCCCGTGACGCGGCCTTGCAAGCCCAGGCGCTGGGTCTGGCAGGCCAGCGTCTCGATGTGGCGCGACATGGGGTCGTCGCTTTCGTCGCAGTGCATGTCCACGCGCAGTCCGCGGTCGGCGGCCAGTTCGCACAGGATGCGCACGGATTCCGCGCCGTCCTGCATGGTGCGTTCAAAGTGCGGAATCCCGCCCACCACGTCCACGCCCATGTCCAGCGCGCGCTTCAGGTTGTCCAGGGCGCCGGGGGCGCGCAGCACGCCGTCCTGCGGGAAGGCCACCAGCTGCAGGTCCAGATAGGGTTTGACCTTCTCGCGCACGTGCAGCAGCGCTTCCGTGGCCAGGAGGCGCGGGTCGCATACGTCCACGTGCGAGCGGATGGCCAGGAGGCCGCGGGCCACGGCCCAGTCGCAGTAGGCCAGCGCGCGCTCCACCAGCGCTTCCTGCGTCAGCAGCGGCTTGAGCTCGCCCCACAGGGCGATGCCTTCGAGCAGCGTGCCAGACTGGTTCACGCGCGGCAGTCCGAAGGACAAGGTGGAGTCCATGTGGAAGTGCGCGTCGACGAAGGGCGACGACACGAGCTGTCCGGCCGCGTCGATGGTCTGCGTGGATTCGGCTTTCAGCGCCGGTTCCAGCGCGACGATGCGGCCGTTGGCCACGCCGATGTCGATGTCCTGGCGGCCGTCGGGCAGCGTGCAGTGCCTGAGAATCAGATCCAACATGGGAGTTCCTTGAAAAGTTTAGGGTTGCTGCATTCCACTATCGCGGCATGCAACCGGCGCGGCTTCATCGGGGTCGCGCGGAGCCGGCTTCGCCGGTCCGTCGCGATGCTCCCTTGAGGGGGAAGCGCGGAGCGCTTCGGGGGGTGGGCCATTCCCGGTTATCTCTCGCCCTTGCGGTAGGGCTTCATCAGGGCTTGCGGGTAGGCGGCGCGGCGCGCCATCACCACCAGGGCCAGGATGGACAGGACGTAGGGCAGCATCAGGTAGACCTGATAGGGTAGCTCGGGCAGGCCCGGCAGCGCCGCCCCGCCCTGCTGCAAGCGCAATTGCAGGGCATCGAAGAAGGCGAAGATCAGCGCGCCCAGCAGCGCCTTGCCAGGCCGCCACGACGCGAACACCACCAGCGCCACGCAGACCCAGCCGCGGCCGTTGACCATGTTGAAGAAGAATGCGTTGAATGCCGCCAGCGTCAGGAAGCTGCCGGCTACGCCCATCAGCGCCGACCCGGCCACGATGGCGCCGATGCGCAGGCGCGTCACCGACAGGCCCTGCCCTTCGGCGGCGGCGGGGTTCTCGCCCACCATCCGGATCGCCAGGCCGACCGGGCTGCGGTTCAGCACCCACGCAAGAATGGGCACGGCGGCCAGCGCCATCAGGGTCATGGGAGTCTGCCCCGCCAGCACCGGCCCGATGATCGGAATCCCGTCCAGGAACTTCATCTCGGCGAACGGCGTGATGGTGGGCGGCGTGTTCACGCTGGGAAACGTCACGCGATAGGCGAAGTAGCTCAGGCTGGTGGCCAGCAAGGTCACGCCCAGGCCCGAGACGTGCTGCGACAGGCCCAGCGGCACCGTCAGCACCGCGTGCAGCAGGCCGAACACGGCGCCGGCCAGCGCCGCCGCCAGCACGCCCACATACAGCGGCGCGCCCAGGTATACGACCAGCCAGCCGGTGAACGCGCCGGCCGCCATGATGCCTTCGATGCCCAGGTTCAACACCCCCGCGCGCTCGCACAGCAGCACGCCCAGGGTTCCCAGTATCAGCGGCGTGGCAAGGCGCAGCACGGCCACCCAGAAGGCCGAGGAACTCATCAGATCCATCCATTCCATGGCGTGCTCCTCAAGCCCGGTTGCGGCGCAGGCGGTACTGCGCAAATAGCGTCGCGACCAGCATGGCAAGCAACGAGGTGGCGACGATGACGTCGGCGATGTAGTTCGGTACGGCGATGGCGCGGCTCATGCTGTCCGCGCCCACCAGCATGCCGGCCACGAAGATGCTGGCCAGGACCACGCCCAGCGGGTGCAGGCCGGCCAGCATGGCGACCACCACCCCGGTGTAGCCGTAGCCCGGCGACATATCGAGCGTGACGTAGCCGGTACGGCCCGCCACTTCGATGGCGCCGGCAAGGCCGGCCAGCGCGCCGGACAGCATGGCGGTCCCCAGCATTACGCGGTTCACCGGCAGGCCCAGGAAGCGCGAGGCGTGCGCGTTGGCGCCGACGGCGCGCATCTGGAAGCCGAACACCGTGTAGCGGTTGAGCAGCCACAGGCCCAGCGCCAGGCCGGCGGCCCAGAGCAGGCCGGTGTGGGCGCGAGTGCGTTCTATCAGTTTGCCCAGTTCCAGATCGCCGTTGAGGGCGACGGACTGCGGCCAGCCCATGGCCATCGGATCCTTCATCGGTCCGTCCAGCATCATGGACACGAACAGCAGCACGATGAAGTTGCCCAGCAGCGTGGTCACCACCTCGTCCACGCCCAGGCGGGTCTTCAGGATGGCGGGAATCAGCAGCAACAGGGCGCCGGCCAGCGCGGCGGCCAGCATCATGCCGCCGAACAGCATGGGCAGCGGCAGGTCGAAACCCGTGCCGTCGTGCAGGCCGCCCACGGCCACGGCGGCCAGCGCGCCCAGGTAGAGCTGGCCTTCGGCGCCGATGTTGTAGAAGCGGGCGCGGAAGGCCACGGCACAGGCCAGGCCGGTCAGCATCAGGGGGGTGGCGCGGGTCAGCGTTTCGGACAGGGCGAAGCGCGAGCCGAACGCCCCTTCGAACAGCAGCGCGTAGGTGCGGCCCACGGGGGCGCCGGCCCAGGCGACCAGCAAGGTGCAGACCGCCAGGGTGAAGAGGATGGCCGCGATGGGCGCCAGAGCCAGCGCCATTCGGCTCGGCTCGGGGCGGCGTTCCAGGATCAGTTTCATGCGAGTGATGCTCAATAGTGGGGGTGGCAGCGGGAGACGGAGTGGTCCGTCACGCCCGCGTTCCCGTCATGGCCAGGCCGACAGTGGCGGGCGTCCATTCGGCTACCGGTTTGACTGCGACCAGCTTGCCGCCGCACAGGACGGCGATGCGGTCGGCCAGGGCGAAGATCTCTTCCAGGTCCTCGGACACCAGCAGCACGCCCGCGCCGCGCGCGCGGGCCGCCAGCAGCTGTTCGCGCACATAGGCCACCGCGCCGATGTCCAGGCCCCAGGTGGGCTGGTCGGCCACGATGAAGCGCGGCTCGCGCGCGAGCGTGCGGCCCAGGATCAGCTTCTGCATATTGCCGCCGGACAGGCTGCGCGTGCGCACGTCGAGCGACGCCGCGCGCACATCGAACTGCTTGGCCAGAGTGGCCGCGTACGCCTTGCCCGCAGCCGCCCGGATCAGGCCGTAGCGGGCGAAGCGCTTGTCCTTCAGGTCTTCGACGATGGCGTTTTCCCACAGGGGACTGTCGCCGATCACGCCTTCGCCGTGGCGGTCTTCCGGGATGCGGCCCACATGGGCCGCCGTCCAGCCGGCCGGCGTGGTGGGCGCGGCGGCGTGCTCGGCGCCCAGGCGGATCGTGCCGTCGGAGGGCTGGCGCAGGCCGGTCAGCACCGACACCAGCGCCTGCTGGCCGTTGCCGGCCACGCCCGCGATCGCCACGATTTCATGTTTGTGGACCACCAGGTCCAGGCTGTCCAGGCGCGGCGCGCCGTCGCGGCCATCGCGCACGGTGACCTGGGACAGGGTCACCACGGGGGCGGCCTGCTCGGCGGCCGCCACGGCCTTCGCGCGAGGCATGACGACCTTGCGGCCCACCATCAGCTCCGCCAGTTCGGCGGGGCTGGTGCCGGCGGTGTCGCGCTCGGCGACCAGCCTGCCCTGGCGCAGCACCGCCACGCGGCGCGACACGGCCATCACTTCGTCGAGCTTGTGCGAAATGAAGATCACGGCCAGGCCTTCGTCGACGAAGCCGCGCAGGGTGGCGAACAGATCCTGCACTTCCTGGGGCGTCAGCACGGCGGTGGGCTCGTCCAGGATCAGGATGCGGGCGCCGCGGTACAGCGCCTTCAGGATTTCGACGCGCTGCTTTTCACCAACCGAAAGCGTGCCCACGCGCGCGTCCGGATCCACGCCCAGGCCAAAGCGCTGGCCCAGCTCCACCAGGCGGCGGCGCGCCTGTCCGCGGCCCGACGCCAGCTTCCACAGCGATTCGGTGCCGACCATGATGTTGTCCAGCACGGTCAGGTTGTCGGCCAGCGTGAAGTGCTGATGCACCATGCCGACGCCCGCCGCCAGCGCGGCATCGGGCCGGCCGGCGGGCAGGGGCTTGCCGAAGACTTCGATACTGCCGGCGTCGGCCACATAGTGGCCGAACAGGATCGACACCAGGGTCGATTTGCCGGCGCCGTTCTCGCCCAGCAAGGCCAACACTTCGCCCTGATGGAGCGTAAGCGATACATCGTCGTTGGCCGTGAGGCTGCCGAAGCGTTTGGTGATCCCCGTCAGCTGCAGGGCGAGAGGCGCTTGGTTCATCGTGCCGAGGACTTGGGTTCTTTGTCGACGACCTTCACGGTGAAGCTGCCGTCCAGGATGGCCTTCTGTTTGGCTTGTACCTTGGCGATCAGATCGGCCGGGATCTTTTGCTCGAAGGTGCCCAGCGGCGCGAGCGACGAACCCTTGTGCTTCATCAGCGAGTACTGGCCGTAGTCGTCGGCCTTGAACGTGCCGGCCTTGACCTGCTTGAGCGCTTCGTCGATCGTGGGCTCCATGCTCCACAGGGCCGAGGCAACAACGGTCTCGGGGTATTGCGGCTGCGTGTCGATCACGTTGCCGATGGCCAGCTTGCCGCGTTCCTTGGCGGCATCCGACACGCCGAAGCGCTCGGCGTACAGCACGTCCGCGCCCTTGTCGATCATGGCGAAGGCGGCTTCCTTGGCCTTCGGGGGATCGAACCAGGAACCGATGAAGGTCACGGTGAACTCGGCCTTCGGGTTCACTTCCTTGGCGCCTTCGATGAAGGCCTGCATCAGGCGGTTCACTTCGGGGATGGGATAGCCGCCGACCAGGCCGATCTTGCCGGTCTTGCTCATGCCACCGGCAATCATGCCGGTCAGGTAGGCGGGTTCCTGGATGTAGTTGTCGAACACCGAGAAGTTCGGCTGCTGCGGCTTGCCCGAGGAACCCATCAGGAAGGCGGTCTGCGGATAGTCCTTGGCCACCTTGCGGGCGGCGGCTTCCACGGCGAAGGCCTCGCCCACCACCAGCTTGTTGCCCTGTTCGGCGTACTGGCGCATGACGCGCTCGTAGTCGGCGTTGGTGACGTTTTCCGAGAAGGTGTAGTCGATCTCGCCGCGATCGCGGGCGGCCGTCAGCGCCTTGTGGATGCGCGACACCCATTGCTGCTCGACCGGCACCGTGTAGATGGCGGCAACCTTGGTCTTGGCGGGGGCCTGGGCTTGCGCCGCGCCCGAGAACAGCAGCGCGCCGGCAGCCGCGGCGGCCAGCTTGAGCAGGCCGCGGCGGGCGATGCCGCCGACGGACGGGGTGGAAAGGGATTTCATGCAGGTGACTCCTACGCAGGGAGGGAAAGGTAATGGAGATGGCGGCGACGCGGGCGCCGTGCAGGCGGGCGTGGCGGATGCCGGACGCCAGGGGGCGCGATCGCCACACATGCCGCCGCCCGTTTCACGGTCGCGGCCGCCGGCAGGCATGCCGGGGCGAGCGTACGGAAACGAGGGCGTGGGATCGGTCATCGGATGGGAGCGCCAGGAGGCGCGCCCATCCGAATGGTCGGGTTCGCAGCCAGTCCTGGCGAAGCAAGTTGTATGCCATGGGGCATTCCTGCGACAAGTCGGGGAAACCTGATGGACGGGCAGGATTATAGGCACCCCGGCGGGGAATCGTGGCACCAGTATGGTGCGCGCCGTCCCAAGGGGTGGACAGTACGCGCATGGAACGGGCCTTTGCCGTGCGGCGGGCATGGGCAATGGGCCAAGCCGCGGGCCGCGCGCCTAAAATCACCGGCATGAGCCGCGCGGGGCGCGGCAAGCTGGAAAACCCATGCAAGATATTCAATTGCTGCTTGAACAGTATGGCGGGTGGCTGGTGTTCGCCAACGTCCTGATCGAGCAGGCCGGCCTGCCCGTGCCCGCCTATCCCATGATGATCGCGGCGGGCGCGCTGGGGGGCGCGGCGGGATGGCTGGTGCCCTTGCTGGCCGCCGTGGCGGCATGCCTGCTGGCCGACAGCCTTTGGTACGCCGCGGGGCGGCGCTACGGCTCGCGGCTGCTGGGCGTGGTCTGCAAACTCTCCTTGTCGCAGGACTCCTGCATCCGGCAAACGCAGCGGCTGTACCTGCGGATCGGGGTGCGCGCGCTGCTGGTGTGCAAGTTCCTGCCCGGCGCCGGCGCCCTCTCCACGGTCATGGCGGGTCTGACCGGCACGCCCTACCGGCGCTTCTTCCTCTATGACCTGGCCGGCGCCGTGATCTGGGTCGGTTCGGCCCTGCTGCTGGGCGGCCTGTTCCACAGCGTGGTCAACGACGTGCTGGAGATCCTGGGCACCTACGGCGCGATGGGCCTGGGCGTGCTGGCGGCGGTGCTGGCCCTCTACGTCGTGGCGCGTTTCCTGCGGCGCAGGATATTGCTGCGCAGCCTGCGCGTCATTCCCCGGCTGTCCGTGGACGAGCTGATGCAGTGGCGCCAGGACGGTCGCGACGCGCTGGTCTTCGACGTGCGGCCCGAAGCCATGCGCGATGCGGCGCGCATCCCCGGGGCCGTGGCCGTGGACCTGAAGGAGTCCTTGCCCGCGCTGGACGCCAGCGCGCTGGATTCCGACATCGTGGTGTATTGCGCCTGCCCGAACGAGGTGTCCGCCGCGCTGCTGGCCTCGCGGCTGCGCGCCGCCGGCTATCGCAAGACCTGGGCGCTGCGCGGAGGCTATGAGGCCTGGGCGGAGCACAAGCATCCGGGCTGATCCGGCGTCCGGCGCGTGGGCGCCCCGAGTGGCTGCGGGTGGGCCGCGCCCGGGACCAAGCGCATAATTCCCAATCAGCCCGCGCACGAGGCGGGCAGCCAACAGGAGACAGGCATGCGGTTGTTGTTCTTGGGAGCCGGCGGCACCGGCGGATATTTTGGCGGACGCGCGGCGCAGGCTGGCGCGGACGTGACGTTCCTGGTGCGCGAGCCGCGCGCCGCGCGGATCCGCGAGCAGGGCTTGCGCATCCAGAGCCCACTGGGCGACGCCACGCTGCACCCCAAGCTGGTCACGCAGCAGACCCTGCAAGGCAGCTACGACGTGGTGGTGCTGAGCTGCAAGGCCTATGACCTGGACAGCGCCATCGAGGCCATCCGCCCCGCGGTCGGTCCCGATACCGCGGTGCTGCCCATCATGAACGGCGTGTTGCAGTACGACGTGCTGGACCGGGAGTTCGAACCGCATCGCGTGCTGGGCGGCCTGTGCCAGATCAACGCGACGCTCGGCGCCGAAGGCGAGGTCATCCATCTGGGCAAGCACGCGAACATCGTCTTTGGCGAACGCGCCGGGCCCGCTCGCAGCCCGCGCTGCGTGGCGCTGGAACAGGCGCTGGCCGGCGGCGAGTACGTCAGCCGCCTGAGCGACAGCATCCACCAGGACATCTGGGAAAAGTACGTCATGCTGACCACGCTGGCCGCCGCCACCTGCATGATGCGCGGTTCCGTCGGCCAGATCGCGTCCACCGACGACGGCATCGACATCCTGCTCAGCCTGCTGCAGGAGTCGCAGGCCGTGGCCGCCGCATCCGGCCATGCCGTGCGCCCCGAGGCGGATGCCTTTGTGCAGAAATTGCTGAGCGACCGCAGCCAGCCCATGACGGCGTCCATGTTCCGCGACCTGCGCCAGGGGCTGCCGGTGGAAGCGGACCACATCGTGGGCGACATGGTCCGGCGCGCCCGCACGCTGGGCGTGGACGCGACCTACCTGCGCGTGGCCTACACGCACTTGCAGGTCTACCAGGCGCAGCGCGCCGCCGGCTGAGCGGCGGCTGGCGGCTCTGTTCAAGCGGGGCCGCCGGGCGCAAACTGGCATGGCGGGTCGCGGGCGGTTCCATGCGCCCGGCGGTCCGTTTCCTGGTCGGATTCCGGCGGATTGGTGCATGAAATGCAAAAAACTCTTCCGGTTTATTGGGTTTTTTGATCGGATTTGACCGAATAGTATGGCTTTGCCTGAACCGGGATACGCGGCGCCGCAAGACGTGCGGCGGTGGTTCCGGGTCATCCCCTCCAAGGAGCAAGACCATGAAAATCGCATTGATCGGAATTACCGGCCGCGTGGGTTCGCGCGTGGCGGACGAGTTGCTCAAGCGCGGCCACCAGGTGACGGGCATCGCCCGCAACCCGGCCGACGTGAATGCCCAGCCGGGCCTGACCGTCCAGCAGGGCGACGCCACCGACCCCGAAGGACTGACCCCGCTCCTGAACGGCCACGACGCCGTGATCAGCGCCACGCGCTTCGTGTCGACGGACGCCAAGCCGCTGTTGGCTGCCGTGAAGAACGCGGGAGTGCCCCGCCTGCTGGTGGTGGGCGGCGCGGGCAGCCTGCAGGTTGCGCCCGGCAAGATGCTGATCGATACCCCCGAATTCCCGGACGCGTACAAGCCCGAAGCCCGGGCCGGCGTCGTGTTCCTGGACACGCTGCGCCAGGAAAAGGTGCTGAACTGGACCTTTCTGTCGCCGTCCGCGATCTTCGAGCCGGGCGAGCGCACGGGCAACTTCCGCGTGGGCGATGATCATCTGCTGGCGGACGAGGAAGGAAAAAGCTGGATCTCGATGGAAGACTACGCGATTGCGCTGGTCGATGAGGTCGAGACGCCCAAGCATTCGCGCCGCCGCTATACCGTCGGGTATTGATATCGCGGACCTGGATACGCGGCACAGCCGCTAGTCGAGGACAGAGGGACCCGTCAAGGGTCCCTTTTCAATTGTGCAACAAGGCCGAAAACGGCTGCGTTTATTTGTAAACTGGCAGACCGCCAGCCGGCGTTACCCAGAGTTGTCCCGTATGCGTATGAAGTGGAAATCGTTGGCCGCCTGTGTGCTGGTCGCTTCCAGTTGCCTGGCGGCTGCGCCGGCGCTTGCGGCCGCGCCCCAGTCGAACAAGGAAATCGTCCTGGCGTTTTTCCGCATGATGTTCCAGGACCGCGATATCGACGAGGCGGTGCGCCTGTACGTCAGTCCGAACTACACGCAGCACAATCCGTACATGCGCGACGGCGTCGGACCGATGGTGGATTTCTTCCCGCCCTACTTCGAGCAGCACCCGCAGGCCATCGTTGAAATCAAGCGCGTGATTGCCGAAGGCGACCTGGTGGTGATCCACAACCAATGGCGTGATTCGCCGGAAGATCGCGGCCAGGCCGTGGTCGACATCTTCCGCGTGGAAAACGGCAAGATCGTCGAACACTGGGACGTGAGCCAGGAAATCCCCGAGAATCCCGCCAACAAGAACAGCATGTTCTAGATTGTCCATGATCGAACCCGTCGACCTGCCCCGCGCCTACCTGCTCCTGAACCACGGCCCCACCGTGCTGGTCACCAGCGCCCATGGCGATGCGCGCAATGTGATGGCGGCCGCCTGGGCCATGCCGCTGGACTTCAGCCCGCCCAAGATGCTGGTGGTGGTGGACAAGAACACCTATACGCGGCAGCTGATCGAAGCGTCCGGCGAATTCGCGCTGTGCATTCCGTCGCGCGCGCAGGCGCGCGCCACGCTGCTGGTGGGCTCACAATCCGGGCGCGACGAAGACAAGTTCCAGGCCAGCGGCCTGCAGACGTTTCCGGCCAGCAAGATCGGCGCGCCGCTGATCAGCGACTGCCTGGGATGGCTGGAATGCAAGGTCGTGCCCGAGCCGCACAACCAGCAGGCCTATGATCTGTTCATCGGCGAAGTCGTGGCCGCGTGGGCGGCGCCGGAAGTTTTCTCCGGGAACCGCTGGCACTTCCCCGACGATGATCGCCGCTCTGTCCATTACCTGGCCGGCGGATCCTTTTTCGCCACCGGCGAAGCCTTCAACGTTTCCGATCCGGAGTAAGCGCCATGCGCAGCGTCTATCTAGCGGGTTTCGACGTCTTTCTGCCCGATGCCGCGGCGCATGGCGAACGGCTCAAGACCCTGTGTGCGACCTATGGCTTCGAGGGCCTGTTCCCGCTGGACAACGTGGCGCCCCGCGACCTGTCCGGCCAGGCGCTCGCGCAATGGATCTATCGCGAGAACGTGGCGTTGATCCGCCGCGCGGACATGGTGATGGCGAATCTGAATCCGTTTCGCGGCGCCGAGCCCGATTCGGGCACGGCCTTCGAGGTCGGTTATGCGGTGGCCTGCGGCAAGCCCGTCTGGGGCTATACCGGCCAGGCGGGTTCGCTGATCGATCAGGTGGCCGTGGGCGCCGCAGCGGACGACGGCGTGTCGCGCATGGTGGATGCCCAGGGCCACACCGTCGAGGACTTCGGCTTGAACCTGAACCTGATGCTGGCGTGCAGCGCCCGCATCGTAACGGGGGGCGCCGCCGACTGCCTGGCCTGCATGGCCCGCGCACCCGGCGGCTAGGGGCCTGCCCTAGGCGCGCGCCGCCTTGGCTTTCTTCGCGGGGCTTGCCGCCCTTGCCGCCTTGCGCGGCGCCGCGCCGGCCGGCGCGCCCAGATACCCCATCACGGCATCCACCACGGCACGCTCCAGCTGCTGCGTCGAAAAGCCCGCGGGCGGTTCCAGCGCAGCCGCGTGCACCAGCGACTCCATGATGCGCAGCACCACATAGGTCGCCAGGTCGCGGTCCTGTTGCGCGATCTCGGCCCGGTGCAGTTCCAGCAGATGCCGCATACGGCGATGAATGTCCTGGTCGGCAAGGCTGTGCTCGCGTGGCAGGTCGAACAGCGGAAACTCCCTTTCCAGCACCCGGTGCAGCGCGGGCTCCAGCATATGGGCGTGCAGCATGGCCTGGACGATGGCGGCCACGCGCTCTTGCAGGGTGGCCGCGGGGTTGCTGTTCAGGACGCCGTCGATGACGTCCAGCATCTGGTTGTCGTGCCGGTTATGCAGGGCGGCGATCAGCGCGTTCTTGTTGGGGAAGTACTGATAGAGCGAGCCGACGCTGACGCCCGCCGTCTCCGCGATCAGGTTGGTGTTGGTGCCGGCATAGCCATGAGTGGCCAGAACGCGAGCCGTGGCCTGCAGGATGGTGTCCACCGTGTGCTGGGACCTGAGCTGACGCGGCGATTTCCGGGGCTGGGGGATGGCTGTCATGAATGCGGTGAAAGGCGAGTATCAGATATGAGCAATGGCTCATAAAATTTGTGGCAGGCAATCCGATTCATTCCCTGCTTGGGCGGATTATGCCATCGCCGGACTTCGCGCGATGGCGCCGGATTGCAATTCACCCTTTCAAGGAAACACCATGTCGAATTCTTCGGCGGCCGGGGCCATGCCCGCGGCCCACGGACCCGCGCGCTCCACTTTTCTGCAGTTGCTGCCTTTGACGCTGGCGGTATTCGTCGGCTTTTTCATGATCGGCCTGCCCATGCCGGTACTGCCCCTGTACGTGGACGGAACGCTGGCGCTGGGCGCGCTGGCGGTTGGCGTCGTCGCGGGCCTGCAATTCGCCGCCGCGCTGCTGTCGCGCGCCAGCGCGGGGGCGATGGCCGACCGCCGGGGCGCCAAGCGCGCGGTGGTGGGCGGCTTCATGCTCGGCTCCATCGCGGGCTTGTTCTACCTGTTGGCCGATGACCTGTCGGCCCGGCCCCAGGCGGCGCTTGCGGCCCTGCTGGCCGGCCGCGCCGTGATGGGATGCGCCGAAAGCCTGATCGTCACCGGCGTGCTGAGCTGGGGCGTGGGCCGGGTGGGACCGCAGAACGCTGGCCGCGTCATGGCCTGGGTGGGGGTGGCCATCTATGCCGCCTATGCGCTTGGCGCGCCCGCGGGAATGCGGCTGTACGGCGTTTCCGGCTTTGCCGGCATCGCATGGGCCACCGTGCTGATTCCGTTGGCGGCGCTGGCGCTGGTCTTGCCGCAGCGGGGGGTACGCGTGACCGGCGGGACACGCACGCCCTTCTACCGCGTCCTGGGCATGGTGTGGCTGCCCGGGTTGGGGCTGGCCTTGTCCAGCGTGGGATTCGGCGTGATAACCGGGTTCGTGAGCCTGTTTTTTGCCGAACGCGGCTGGGATGGCGCGGCGTGGATGTTCACCGTGTTCGGGGTGGGATTCATCCTGGCCCGGGTGTTTTTCGCGGGCCTGCCGGACAAGCTGGGCGGCGCTCGCGTTGCACTGGTGTGCGTGCTGATCGAAGCGGCCGGCCAGGCGCTGATCTGGGCCGGCGGCACGCCGGCCTGGGCGTTTGCGGGCGCCTTGCTGACCGGCGCCGGTTACTCGCTGGCGTTCCCGGCCTTCGGCGTCGAGGCCGTGCGCCGCGTGCCCGCGGCGAGCCGCGGCGCGGCGATGGGCGCGTACGTGGCGTTCCTGGACGTGGCTTTGGGGCTGGGCAGTCCGGCTGCCGGGTGGCTCGCGGGATTGCACGGCTACGCCGCGGTGTATGTGCTGGGCGGAGCCTGCGCGCTGGCCGCGATGGTCGTCGGCATGGCGCTCAGGGGCAAGGCATAGGGATCGGACGCACAGGGTTGCGCGTACGCAACCCTGTGCGCGGGCATCAGACGGTGGCGGCCATTTCCAGGACTTCGTCGTCCACGGATTCGGCTTGCCCGTCTTTCAGCTTCTGCAGGTGGTCGGCCAGTTCGGCGATGGTCAGCGCCACCAGGCCGTGCTGGGCGGCGTAGCGCTCAAGCGATGCGCCGCGCATCATCGTGCCGTCGGCGTTCATCAGTTCGCACAGCACGCCCGCCGGGCGCAGGCCGGCCAGGACCGCCAGGTCCACCGAGCCTTCCGTGTGGCCGCGGCGGGTCAGCACGCCGCCCGGCTGGGCGCGCAGCGGGAACACATGGCCCGGGCTGACGATGTCGTCGCTTTGCGCCGACGGCGAGATGGCGGCGCGGATGGTCGTGACGCGGTCCACGGCGGACACGCCGGTGCTGACGCCTTCGCGGGCTTCGATCGAAACGGTGAAGGCGGTGGCGTAGCGGCTCTGGTTGCGCTGGACCATGGGGGCGAGGTCCAGGCGGTCCAGGGTTTCGCCGGGCAGGCACAGGCAGACGATGCCGCTGCCGTCGCGGATCAGCTGCGCCATGACCGGCACGGTCAGCTTGTCGGCCGCGACGATCAGGTCCGCTTCGTTTTCGCGGTCGAAGTCGTCCATGAGGATGACGGGCCGGCCCAGGCGCAGATGATGCAGCGCGCGCTGCAAACGGGCGGCGAACGGCTGGACGGCCAGGCTGGGGATGGGGGACTGCGGGGTAAGGGTAACGTTGGACATTGAAACGCTCTCGCAAGTTAAAAGGGGCGAAAAACGTTTCAGGGCTACTCGACAGCCGAACGCAATACGGCTCGCCGGGCGCAAGCGCGCCTCGGGCAGCCGAGTATGTGCCGGCACATCTTCTCTCATCCGGACTATGACCGTCGGCTCTGGCATCTCACCAGATCTGCTGACCCCGGCTTCCGTCAAGGACGCCGGGCGCTCGCGGGCTCGCCACATTGCATGGCATACCGCCGGTGGGGAATTGCACCCCGCCCTGAAGACGTACTGCATGTCGTGTTAACGACCCGTCGATTGTACGCCTGTCCGGTTGGGCGGATTGAATATGCTTATTGCAGATGTGGTTTTCGGAAATCGGGGGGACGGACCCCGCTCCGTCAGGCTTGCGCAGCTTCCGGCGCGTCCGCCTTTTTCTTCTTTTTCGCGGGCAGGGCAAGCATCGTGCCGCGGCAGGGCGGCGTGCCGCAAAGGCAGCGGTAGCCTTCCTTGAGCGCCTTGGTGATGCGGCCGTCCAGGACCAGGCCGTAGTCATAGGACAGCTCGGTGCCGCGCGGGATGTCCTGCAGCGCCACGATGTAGACGCGCTTGCCGTGCTTGCCCTCTTGCGCTTCGCAATTGGGCTGGCAGGAATGGTTGATCCAGCGCGCGTCATTGCCCTGGTCGCCGCCGTCGATCACGCGGCCGGTGCTCAGCGCGAAGAAGAAGGTGTGGAAAGGATCGTCGGGGTTGGTCGGGTGGCGCCGGTCCGCTTCCTTGGCGCTGATGCGTTCGCCGCCGTACTCGACGATGCGCGTGCCCGCGGGAATCTTGCGCGCGGCGAAGACGCCGTTGCCGTGCAGCTTGGAGCGGCGGACGACATGCCAGGGCTTGATCGGGGTGTCTTCGTTGGTCATTGAGCGTGGAGTGTGGCGGTGAGACGAAACAGAATTATATCGGCGCCTCTTTGGCGGGATGACAGGCGTATAGTGAGCGCCGCCTCGTCCCTCACTTGATATTTATCATGATCGTCCGTCCGCGTCCCTCTGCGCTGGCCTTGTTCTTTGTTTTGCGCGGCTCCATCATCCCGCGCATTCTCAGCCGCCTCATCGTCATCACGCTGCTGTCCTGCGTAGTGGTGTGGATGTACCACCGCCAGCTGTTCTCGCCCGCGCACCTGACCGCGGTGCCTTTCTCGCTCTTCGGCCTGGCATTGTCGGTCTTCATGGGCTTTCGCAACAACGTCTGCTACGACCGCTGGTGGGAAGCCCGCAAGCAATGGGGCGACCTGATCGTGCAGGCGCGCAGCCTGGCGCGTGAAAGCGCCGTGCTGCTGGCGGCCAGCACGGCCAACCCCGTGCAGGAACGGCTGGTGCGCCGCTGCATCGGTTTTGGCTATGGGCTGGCGGCGCGGTTGCGCGGCCAGGATATGCTGGAAGCCGTGCGCCCCTGGGTGCAGCAGGACGAACTGGATACGCTGGCCGGCTGCCGCAATGTGCCGGACGCCCTGCTCATGGCGATCAACCGCGATCTGGCTGCCTGCCTGCGGCGCGGCGAACTCAGCGACATCCTGTACCAGGGGCTGACCCAGCGCGTGGCGCAGTGCGCCGCCATCCAGGCCGCCTGTGAACGCATCAAGTTCACGCCCTGTCCATTCGCCTATTCCCTGCTGTTGCATCGCACGGCATGGCTGTTCTGCCTGCTGCTGCCCTTCGGCCTGGTCGGTACGCTGGAATACCTGACCCCCGTGGCGGTCATCATCATCGCCTACACCTTCTTTGGCCTGGATGCGCTGGGCGACGAGCTCGAAGACCCCTTCGGACTTGAAGAGAACGACCTGCCGCTGTCGGCGCTGGCCCGCGTCATCGAGATCGACCTGCTGGAAGGGCTGGGCGTGCGGCCGCTGCCCGAATCCGCCGAGCCGGTGGATTACGTGCTGCGCTAAGGCGCGATCACCCCTCCGGCCCGGTCAGCGGCAGCCGGGTTTCCTTCAGCCGGCGCAGCACGAAGCAGGACTTGCTGTGCCGGATGCCAGGAATCCGATAGAGCTGTTCGCGCAGCAGGCGTTCGTAGTCGCGGGTGTCGCGCACGGCGATGCGTATGTAATAGTCGTAGTCGCCCGACACCAGGAAAGCCTCCAGCACCTCGGGGATCGCCGCCAGCGCCCGGCCGAACTCGTACAGCGTCTCCTCGCTGTGGCTCTCCAGCGTCACGTGCACGATGACGGTGTCCATGAATCCCAGGCTGGCCGGGTCGATGTCCACGGTGTAGCCGCGGATCACCCCGGCGCTCTCCATGCGCTTGATGCGGTTCCAGCACGGCGTGGACGACAGGCCGACCGCCGCCCCGATGTCGTTCAGGCTGGCGCGCGCGTTCTCTTGCAGCACCTTCAGAATGGCCAGATCAAACTTGTCCAGGTTCATTTTCTTTGATTCCTACAAATCAAAGATAAATTTACTGCGTTCTTCGGTTATCCGTGGAAAAGAAGATAAAAATTCTTCAAGACTCCGAATAAGATGGATAGCATGAACGATCGCCTGCACCCCACCGCCGCCGCCGCGCTTGCCGCCACTGATCGCCCCCCTGAAAACGGGGCGAAAATCCTGCTAGACACGCTGATCGCCCACGGCGTCGATACGGTTTTCGGGTATCCGGGGGGCGCCGTGCTGCCCCTGTATGACGCCCTGTACGCCGAACCGCGCTTGCGCCACGTGCTGGTGCGGCACGAACAGGCCGCCGTGCACGCCGCTGAAGGCTACGCCCGCAGCACCGGCCGCACCGGCGTGGTGTTCGTGACTTCCGGTCCCGGCATGGCCAACACGACGTCGGGCCTGCTGGACGCCATGTGTGACTCGATCCCGGTGCTGTGCGTCAGCGGCCAGGTCGCCACGGCGGCCATCGGCACCGACGCCTTCCAGGAATGCGACGCCATCGGCATCTCGCGTTCGGTGACCAAGTGGAACACCCAGATCCGGGCGGTCGACGACGTGGCCGGCGTGGTGTCGCGCGCCTTCGAACTGACCCGCCAGGGCCGCCCCGGCCCCGTGCTGGTGGATTTTCCCAAGGATGTGCAGCTGGCCGCGCCGCGCGACGCGGACGACGATGGCCTCGGCTTGCCCTCGCAACAGAAGCTGGCCGCGCTGCGTGCGCGCCGCCAGTCGGGCAAGCTGGCGCCCAAGCTGCCCCAGTCGGCCGTGCGCCGGGCGGCGGCGCTGATCGCCCAGGCCAAGCGTCCCATCTTCTACGGCGGCGGCGGGCTGGTGAATGCCGGCCCCGAAGCCTGCGCGGCGTTCACGGATCTGGTGCGCCATACCGGCGCGCCCTGCACCCTGACCCTGATGGGCCTGGGCGCCTTCCCCGCATCGGACCCGCAGTTCGTGGGCATGCTGGGCATGCACGGCACGGTCGAGGCCAACCTGGCCATGCACAACTCGGATCTCGTGGTCTGCATCGGCGCGCGTTTCGATGACCGCATCACCGGCAAACTGTCGGAATTCTGCCCGCATGCGCGCAAGATCCACATCGATATCGATCCCGCTTCGATCAACAAGGTGGTGCGCGTGGACGTGGCGCTGGTCGGCGACTGCCTGCCGCTGGTGCGCGCGCTGCGCGCCGAACTGGGCGACGAGCCGCTCGAGGCGGCGCGCCTGGCGCCGTGGTTCAAGCGCATCGAGGCCTGGCGCGCGCAGGATTGCCTGGGCTATGCGCCGGCGGACGACGCGATTCTTCCCCAGCACCTGATGGCGCGCCTGAACGCCGCGCTGGCGCACCGGGACGCCATCGTTTCCACCGATGTGGGCCAGCACCAGATGTGGGCCGCGCAGTACCTGCGCTTTGACAAGCCGAACCGCTGGCTGACTTCGGGCGGCGCCGGCACCATGGGTTACGGCGTGCCCGCGGCCATTGGCGCGCAAGTGGCGCACCCCGACAAGACGGTGGTCTGCGTCAGCGGCGACGCGTCGGTGCTGATGAACATCCAGGAACTCTCCACCGCCATGCAGCACCAGACGCCCGTGAAGGTCGTGCTGTGCAACAACGGCTATATGGGCATGGTGCGCCAATGGCAGGAGCTGATCCACGGCGGCCGCTACAGCCATAGCTATAACGCGTCGCTGCCGGATTTCGTGGCGCTGGCGCGCGCCTTCGGCTGGGGCGCGGCCCGGGTGGACGACCCCGCCCTGCTGGATGCCGCGCTGGCCGAATGCCTGGCGCATGACGGCCCCTACTTCCTGGATGTGGCGGTGACGGCGCAGGAGAACTGCTTCCCGATGATGCCCGCCGGGCATGGCCACCAGAAGATGATGCTGGCCGAAGGCGTCTGGTACCAGGACGAGACGACTTGATCGTTGTATCGGCGCCTGACCCCTGCGCGTAAGGACTGCCGCCACAAGGCGGGGCAGCCCCCTTGGGCGGCGACCAGCACGCGTAGCCTGCGCGGCGTGGAGGCCGCTCAGAATTGAATTGAGAGTCCGCCGTCCACGACCAGTACGTGGCCGTTCACGTAGGATGCCGCGGGCGATGCCAGGAACACGGCGGCGCCCGCGATCTCTTCCGGTTCGCCCCAGCGGCCCGTCGGGTTGCGCGCGGCGATGCGCGGGCCGAAATGCGGGTCCGCGACCATCTCCGCATTGGTTTCCGTGGCGAAGGTGCCCGGCGCGATGGCGTTGCTGGTGATGTGCTGGCCGCCGAATTCCGCGGCCAGCGCGCGCACCATGCCGGTCAGGCCTTGTTTGGCGGCCGGATAGACGGCATCGCCCGCGCGCGCCAGTTCTCCCACCACCGAAGTGATCGCGATCAGGCGTCCGCCGCCCTGGCGCACCATGCGCTCGGCCGCGAACTTGGCCAGCAGCATGCCCGCCACCAGGTCGGTGTCGATCAGCTCGCGGATCTCGGCGGGGCTGGTGTCGCGCAAGGTCTTGCGGTTGCGGGCGCCCACGTTGTTCACCAGGATGTCCAGGCGGCCGTGTTCGCCGTCGATGCGCAGGAAGGCGCGTTCCATCGCCGCGTCGTCGCTGACGTCGAACGGCAGCGGATGCGCGTCCAGGCCGGCTGCGGCCAGTTCGGCGGCCGCCGTGGCGGCGGCCTCGGCATTGCGGCCGTTGATCAGTACGCGCGCGCCGCAGCCCGCCAGCGCCCGCGCGATGCAGAAGCCCAGCCCGCGGGCGGAGCCGGTCACCAGCGCCACCTGTCCCGTCAGGTCGAAGTTGCGCAGATACGGTAGTGTCGTCATCTATCCTGTCTCGTTCATTCCCGGAATTCCGGCGCCCAGTGCAGGAGCCTTCGTTCCAGCCAGGTCACACAATAAACCAGCGCGATGCCGACGATGGACAGCAGCGTCACCGCCGCGAACATGTCGGTGGCGTTCAGGGTCGCCAGCGCGGTGATCATCAGGTAGCCCATGCCGGTGGTGGAGCCCACGAATTCCGCCAGCACCACGCCGATCAGCGCGAAGCTGATGGCGTTGGGCAGCGCGGCGAAGGTCCAGGCGGCGGCGGTGGGAATGCGCACCCGCCACAGGATCTGGCGCGGCGAGCCGCCCAGGGTGCGGCAGAAGTCCACCAGTTCGCGCTCCACGCTGCGTCCGCCCTTGTAGGTATTGAAGAACACCAGGAAGAACACCACGAACCAGGACGTGACCACCTTGGACGCCAGGCCCAGCCCGAAGAACATGGTGATGAGCGGCACGAAGGCGATCCGCGGCATGGAGTTGAACGCCACGATGAAGGGGTTGAACACGTCGGCCAGGAAGCGGCTGCGGCTGAGCGTCATGCCGACGATGAAGCCGCTGCCCACGCCGACCACCAGCCCCACCATGGTGGCCTGCAAGGTCAGCCACAAATGGGGCCACACTGAGCGCGGTCCGGGTTGCAGCCATTCCCACAATCGCACGGCCACGCGCGAGGGCTGGCTGATGAAGAAGGGGTCGAACAGCGTGTTCTGGGTGAACCACGGGATGCGCGTGAGCGTCTCCCAGGAGCCCAGGATGATGGCAAGAATCAGTACCTGCCACAGCGTGATGCGCAGCCGGCGCGCGACGCTGGCGCGGCGGTCCAGCCGCAGCTGGTCCTGCAGGGAATCAGAGGTTTCAGTCGGGATCATGACGCGTGGGGATTCAGGCGGCGGCGCGGAACTGCTGGCCCAGCACGCTCCAGAGGCTTTGCACGTGGGCGACGAACTGCGGCGTTTCGCGCAGCGTGAAGACGTCGCGCGGATGCGGGATACGGATGCGCTCGTCCAGCAGCACGCGGCTGGGCGGGCCGGACAGCACCACCACGCGGTCCGACAGCAGGATGGCTTCGTCCAGATCGTGCGTGACCATCACGATGGTCTGGCCCAGCTTGCGCCAGATCTCCATGAGCTCACGATGCAGGTGCGTCTTGGTGTGGGTGTCCAGCGCGCCGAAGGGTTCGTCCAGCAGCAGGATGCGCGGCTCGACGGCCAGGCTCATCAACAGCGCCACGCGCCGCCGCATGCCGCCGGAGAGCTGGTGCGGAAAGGCGTCGGCGAACGCGCCGAGGTGGCCCAGCTCCAGCAGTTCGGCTACGCGGCGCTCGATCTTGTCGGCGGGCACGCCCTGGAACTTCAGGCCCAGCGCCACGTTCTTCCTGACGCTGAACCAGGGCAGCAGCGTGTCCTTCTGGAAGATGTAGCCCAGCGCCGGCGGCACCTGCCCGTCCACGACGCGGCCATCCACGCGGATGGCGCCCGTGGTGGGGCGCAGGAAGCCGGCGATCATGTTCAGCAGCGTGCTCTTGCCACAACCCGAGGGGCCGACGATGGAGACGAACTCGCCCTGGTTGATCGTCAGGCTGACCTCGCCCACCGCGTGCGTCGTGCCCTGGCGCGACTGGTAGGCCTTGCCCACCTTGTCCAGCGTGATCATCAGAGGCCCCGGGCTTTCCGCACGAAGCTCATGTTCACGCACTTGGCGTAAGGCACGGTCTTGATTTCATCGTTGGAGAACTGGCGGCCGTCGCCCATGATGGCCGTCATGCGGTTGTACGCGTCCTCGGTGATGATGTTGTCTTTCAGAAACACCGTTTCCTTGTAGACGCCGAGCGTCTTCTCGATGGCGGCGCGGGGGAACGCGCTGAGGAAGTCGTCGAAGATGACGTCGGTGATGGCCGCGGCGCTGTTGGCGCTGATGAAATCCTGCGCCTTGACCATCGCGGTCACGAAGGCCTGCACCACTTCGGGCCGCTTCTGGATGGTGTCTTCCAGGGTCAGGGCCGCGATGCCGGGCACGTCGCCGCCCATGAATTCATTCCACGAGCTTTCGGTGGTGGCGTCGAAGATGGGCACGCCCCAGCCTTCCTGGCGGGCCTGCTCCATCATGGACATGGTGGCCATGCTGGCGGACACCGAGCCGGTCTTGAGCGCGCCCAGCATCGTCGCCAGGTCGCCCAGGGGGCGGATGTCCACCTTGTCGGCCACGCCGGCCTTCTGCATCAGGTAGAGCGCCATCAGCCAGGTGCTGGACTGCGGCTGGGTGGCGCCGACGCGCTTTCCGGCCAGGTCCTTCAGGGACTTGATCTTGCCGCTGTCGAAGTCTTCGCGGCGCACGATGACATTGGCGTAGGTCAGTTTGCGGTCAAAGCCGAACACCAGGGTGGCCGGCTTGCCGGCGATGGTCAGGGCCGGCGCCGCGGTGGCCGCGGTGGCGCCGAACACGATCTGGCCGGCGGCCAGCAGCTGGTTGGTGCGCGGGCCGCTCTGCGAATTCAGGTACTCGACTTCCAGTCCGCCTTCACCGAAAAATCCCTTCTTCAGCGCCACGTAGCCGGCGGCGAAAAAAGGGTCGATGCTGCCCTGGCCGTAGACGACCTTGCCCAGCCGGGGCTGCGCGAAGGCAACGCGCCCGTTGAGCAGGCTGACGCCAGCCAATGCGGAGGCGGCGGCCAGTACGCGGCGGCGGGTGGTGAAATCGGGGCTACGGGTCATGTCATCCTCGGATCTGATTTGGTTGCGGCTGTTTGGCGTAAACAATACCCCAGCGCCTGCCGTCCAACAATGGAAAACGCCCGGTTGCCCGGGCGTTCCTTACTGCGGCGCGAGTCCAGCCTACGCCGCGGTCTTCTTCGGCGCGGCTTTCTTCACCGCTTTCTTGACGGCCGTTTTCGTGGCCGTCTTGGTTGCGGTCTTCTTCACGGCGGCCTTCTTGGCCGGCGCCTTCTTCGCGGCGGTCTTGGTCGCGGTCTTGGCTGCCGTCTTGGCCGGCGCGCGGGCGCGGCCCGGCTTTTCAGGGCGCGGCTCGAACTCGAAGCCGATCTTGCCGTCGGGCTGGCGCACCAGGAACGCCTTGAACTTGCGGTTCGTGCGGCTGGAGACGAAGCCTTCGAGCAGGTCGGTGCGGCCGTTGGTCAGCAGCTTTTCCATCTGTTCGCGCGAGATCTCCTGCTGCAGGATGACCTTGCCCGAGCGGAAATCGCAGCTCTTTTCCGGGCCGACGGATTTCTCGCAGACGTAGCTCATGCCGTGTTCGAACACGCGCGACTGGCACTTCGGGCAGGAACCCACCGGCGTGTGGCCGGAGAAGTCCACGGCTTCGTTGTCGTCCTCGTCGTTCTGGCCGAAGTCGAATTCCAGCTTGTATTCGTCGCTGATGCGCAGGATGGCGGCGAACGGCCGGCCCATCTTGCTGATGAAGCCTTGCAGCGGACCGATCTCGCGCTTGGCCAGCAGTTCTTCCACTTCCGGCAGCTCGAACGTGCGGCCGCCCGGGTGCTTGCCGATAGAGAAATCGCAAGCCGTGCAGGCAAAGCGGCGGTAGTTTTCCTTCACCACGGCGCCGCACTTGGGGCACGGCGTCTGCAGCGTGGCGTAGTCGCCCGGCACCGTGTCGCGCTCGTATTCCTTGGCGCGCTTGACGATGACCTGGGTCATCTGCGCGATCTCGCGCATGAAGGCCTCGCGGCCCAGCCCGCCCTGCTCGATCTGCTTGAGCTTGTGCTCCCATTCACCGGTGAGTTCGGGCGAGGTCAGTTCGGTGACGTCCAGGCCCGACAACAGGGTCATGAGCTGGCGCGCCTTGGCGGTGGGCACCAGGTCGCGGCCTTCGCGGCGCAGGTAGACCTCGTTGAGCAGGCCTTCGATGATGGCGGCGCGCGTGGCCGGGGTGCCCAGGCCGCGCTCGGACATGGCTTCGCGGAGTTCTTCGTCGTCCACCAGCTTGCCGGCGCCTTCCATGGCCGACAGCAGCGTGCCTTCGTTGAAGCGCGCCGGGGGCTTGGTCGACAGGCCCACGGCTTCCACGTCCTCGGTGCGCACGGTCTCGCCGTCCGCCACGGGCACCAGGTTGGCGTCTTCGCCCTGGGCTTCCTTGCCGTACACGGCAAGCCAGCCCGGGGTGACCAGCACCTTGCCGTCGGTGCGGAAACGATGCCCCTGCACTTCGGTCAGGCGGGTGGTGACGCGGTATTCGGCGGCGGGGAAGAACACCGCCAGGAAGCGCTTGAGCACCAGGTCGTACAGCTTGGCCTCGGCTTCGCTCAGGTCATGCGGGATCTGCAGCGTGGGAATGATGGCAAAGTGATCCGACACCTTCTTGTTGTCGAAGATGCGGCGGTTCGGCTTGACCCACTGCTGGCTGACGACGGTGTCCGCGTGGCGCGACAGGCCGCCCACGGCGTTGGAGCCGCCCTTGGCCAGCGCGCGCATGGTTTCCTGCACCGTCGCGATGTAGTCCTCGGGCAGGTAGCGCGAATCGGTACGCGGGTAGGTCAGCGCCTTGTGGCGTTCGTACAGGGTCTGCGCCAGCGAGAGCGTGGTCTTGGCGGAAAATCCGAAGCGGCCGTTGGCCTCGCGCTGCAGGGACGTCAGGTCGTACAGCGCCGGCGACATCTGGGTCGACGGCTTGGATTCCTCGGTGACATTGCCCGGCTGGTCGCGGCAGGCGGCCACCACGCTTTGCGCGGCAGCGGCCGACCACAGGCGGGATTCCCGCTTTTCCGGGTCGCGGTCGTCTTTCTTGAATTGCGGGTCGATCCAGCGGCCTTCGTACAGGCCGGCGGCCGCGACGAAGGTGGCGCGCACTTCCCAGTAGTCGCGCGGCACGAAGCGGCGGATACGCTCTTCGCGCTCGGCCACGATGGCCAGCGTGGGGGTTTGCACCCGGCCGACCGGGGTCTTGAAGAAGCCGCCGTCCTTGCTGTTGAAGGCGGTCATGGCGCGCGTGCCGTTGATGCCGACCAGCCAGTCGGCCTCGGCGCGCGAACGGGCGGCCGCTTCCAGCGGCTTTAACTGGGCGTCGTCGCGCAGGTTGGCGAAGGCTTCGCGGATGGCGGCCTGCGTCATGGATTGCAGCCACAGGCGCTGGATCGGCTTCTTCACGCCAGCGTACTGGATGATGTAGCGGAAGATCAGTTCGCCTTCCCGTCCCGCGTCACAGGCATTGATGATGGCGTCCACGTCCTTGCGCTTGGCCAGGCGGACCAGCAGCTTCAGCCGTTCGGCGGACTTCTTGTCGGTGGGGCCCAGTTCGAATTCAGGCGGAATCACGGGCAGGTGCGCGAAGCTCCACTTTCCCTTGACCGGATCGTTGGGCGCGACCAAGCTCAGCAAATGGCCGATGCTCGATGCGAGGACGTAACGTTCGCTTTCAAAATAGTCGCCCTCGCGCGCGAAGCCTCCCAAGGCGCGTGATATATCAAGGGCCACCGAGGGCTTCTCGGCAATAATCAGCGTTTTATTCATGTGTATCCAGTGGCGGTAGTCCCGCCTTAGTAGCGCGGATAATAAGATCGGAGATTCGCCAGATGCAAGTCGGCACTGAAAGGCAAGCGGGATCCGAACTGCACGCTTGGCGTCAATTCCTGGCGCGAAGCACCTTATGGCTAGGCGTTTTGCTGCTCGGCAGCGCCGCGGTTTGCTGGGTCGCCGCCAACTGGCAGGACATGACAAAAGTGCAGCGTTTCGCCGGGGCGCAGGGGCTTCTGGCTGTTTGCGCACTGGCCGCCGCCTGGGCCGGGCTGCGCCTGCGGGACCGTCCCGGCATGCGGCGCAGCATACCTGGCGCGCTTCTGGCATTGGCCGGCATCTTGCTGGGCGCCCTGCTCGCGCTATTGGGCCAAACTTACCAGACTGGCGCCGATACCTGGGAATTGTTCGCCTGGTGGGCGCTGTTGCTCCTGCCCTGGGCGCTGGCCGCGGGCAGCCAGGCCGTCTGGCTGCTATGGGCGCTGGTCCTGAACGTGGCGGCGGCCCTGTGGCTGGGTGAACGGGTGTTCAACTGGCTGATAATCTTCGACGGCCCCGGCGTGCCCAGCCTCTTCATGGCCGCGCTGAACCTGCTCTTGCTGCTGGGCTGGGAACTGGCGGCAAGCCACCGGCGCGCCAGCACGGTCTTCGGCCCCCGCATCCTGGCCGCGATCGCGATCAGCGTGCTGGTGCTGGCCCTGATGTTCGGCGACTTCGTCCTGCGCGGGCTGGGCACCTACAACGGCATCGCCTGGGTGGCCGCCACCTTGGGCCTGGGCTTTTACTATCAGCGGGGCCGGCGCGACCTGGTCATCCTGGCCATGCTGGCCGCTGGCGTCATCTGCGTATCGCTGCGCGTGGTGGGCGAATGGCTGTGGCGCCTGGAGCCGGGCGTCTGGGCCGCCCTGCCTCTGGCCGCGCTGCTGATGGCCGAGGCGGTCCTGGCGGCCCGCTGGCTGCGCCGCCTGGGCGACGATTCCTCGCCCGCCCTGCCCGCCGCGGATGCCGAACCGGCCAGCGCATCGGCCGGCAATGCGGTGGACCCTGCCGATTCCGGCGCGCCGGTGGCGCAGCTTGCGCCCGCCGCGGTGCCGCGGGCAGAGCCGCCCTGGTACGTGCAGTGCCTGCTGGGCCTGAGCGCCTGGCTGGCGACCTTGCTGCTGCTGGTGTTCGTCGCGTTCTCGGGCTTCATCACCTCCGAGGGCGGCGCGCTGGTGGCCGGGCTGGTGCTCTGCGCCGCTGGCGTGGCGGTGCTGCGCAGCGATGCCGGACCCTTCTGGCGCCAGTGCGGCACGGCCATGGCATTCGCCGGGCAGATCCTCATCATCTTCGGCCTGTCCAGTTCCACGTCCTTTGCCAGCGCGAGCTTCTTCGTGCTGCTGATGGCAGCCGTGGTCTACGCGCTGGGACCCGACGTGATCCTGCGCTTCCTGAGCGGCCTCCTGATCGCCATGGCGGGCGCGGCCCTGATCTGGCGGGGCCTGTCGCCCGACCTCATGCAGGACGACCTGATGGAAGCCTGGATGCGCTTCGACGCGACGCGCGCCACTTTCCTGTGGCTGCCCATCGGCGTGATCGGGGCCTGGGCCACCGCCGTCATCATCACCGTCAGCCACCGCGTGGGCGCCAGGCGCGGCCACGCGCTGCAGCCGCTGGCCTGGGCCTTCCTGCTGTCCGTCCAGGGCATGGTGTGGCTGGCAAGCGGGATTTCGGCCACGCAGCTGCCCGCCATCTGGCAGTTGACGCCGCACACCGCCGTTCTGATCGTGGCCGGGGCCCTGCTGCCGGTGGCCGCGGCGCTGGCCGTGCTGTGGCCGCGCCGCCGCTTGCTGACGGGCGGCGTGACCTGGGGCGTGCCGCTGGGCCTCTTGCTGCTGGCCCTGTTCTGGCTGCCCAGCCCGGGAGTGGGGTTTGCCCTGGCGTGGATGCTGCTGGGCTTCGGCCTGAATCAGTCGCGCGTGATGGTCTTTGGCGTGGCCAGCCTGCTGGTCTACCTGGGTGTCTACTACTACCAACTGGAACTGCCGCTGTTGCAGAAGGCGCTCTGGCTGGGAGGAGCCGCGCTGCTGCTCTTCGTGCTGCGGGCCGCGGTATGGCTGGTGCCGCGCCTGATGCGCACGCAGGCGCCGACCAGGTCGCGCGCGCTGCCGCCGGTGTCCGGGGCCCTGCGCTGGCGCACGCTGGCCATTCTTGGCGGCCTGGCGCTGGTGCTGGTGGTGGCCAACGGCGGCATCTGGCAGCGCGAAAAGCTGCTGGCTTCCGGCAAGGTTGTCATTCTGGAATTGGCGCCGGTGGACCCGCGGTCGCTCATGCAGGGCGATTACATGGCCTTGAACTTCGCGGCGGGCCGGGAAGTGACGCGCCTGCGCCTGGGCGGGGGGGGCGGCCAGAAGGAAGAGGAATCCGTCATGGGCTATGAGCCCGATGGCTACGTGATGCTGGAGCCGGACGCGCGTGGTGTCGCGCAGCCGGTGCGTATCCAGTCGGAAGTCCATCCGCACGCGGAAGGCGAGGTGCCGCTGCGCTACCGTGTCCGCGACAACGGCGTGCGCATTGTCACCAATGCATATTTCTTCCCTGAAGGTCAGGCCGAGCGCTACCAGGTCGCCAGGTACGGCGAACTGCGCGTGGGCGAAAACGGCGAGGCCTTGCTGGTCAGGATGCTGGGCCCCGATCTGCAGCCCTTGTAGCTTGCTGGTGGCTGTCTTGCGGTCCGGGCCTTCAGCCCGGAAACCGCGCGGCCCATCGTGCCGTCGCTTCACGCAGGAAGGGCGCGATGCCGGGGGCCGCGAAGGGTGCGAACCCCAATGCCTCCCAGGCGGCCTCCAGCGCCTTCAGGGGGGCGTCGGTGTCGATGGGTGGGGCGCCGTTCTGCTTGGACAGTTTGAGGCCGCTGGAGGCGTCCAGGATCAGCGGCACATGCATATAGCGTAACGGGGGCAGGTCCAGCAGCCGGCCAAGCACCCGCTGGCGCGCCGTGGAGCTCAGCAGGTCCGCGCCCCGCACCACGTCGGTCACGCCCTGCGCGGCGTCGTCCACCACCACGGCCAGCTGGTAGGCCCACAGCCCGTCCGCCCGCCGCAGCGCAAAATCGCCCACTGCTTGCGCCACGTCCTGCTCCTGCGGGCCCAGCCAGCGGTCTTCGAAGTGTTCCAGGCCGTCCGGCACGCGCAGGCGCCAGGCGCGCGCCTGGCGGCCTTCCGGCAGACCGTGGCGGCAGGTGCCGGGATAAGGCCTTTCGCCGTCGGCGCCCGGCATCGTCTGGCCGCGCAGCGCCGAATCGGCGATTTCCCGGCGGGTGCAGCCGCAGCCGTAGATCAGGCCGCGCGCGGCCAGCGTGTCGAAAGCGGCCTGGTAGGCGTCGCCGCGCCGGGATTGCCAGATGATCTCGCCGTCCCAGGCCAGGCCCAGCGCATGCAGCTGGGCCATGATGACTTCCGCCGCGCCGGGGACCGTGCGCGGCGTGTCGACGTCTTCAATGCGCAGCAGCCAGCTTCCGTCATGCGCGCGCGCGTCCAGCCAGCTTGCGAGCGCGGTCGCCAGCGAGCCCGCATGCAGCGGGCCGCTGGGACTGGGGGCGAAGCGGCCAACGTAGATCACGGCGAAACGCCCGCGCGGCCAGGCGCGCGGGGATAAGTGAGGGGATTCAAGGCGCGGGGCGCCGCGATGCGCTCAATGCAGCAGGCGCACGCCTTCTTCGTCCAGCAGCTCTTCCAGCACCAGATTGTCGATCTCGGCTTCCTGGCTCCAGAGAACCATGAGGGCGATGATCTTGATCTTGGCGAGCGGCACGGGCGTTTCCGGCGAAGCCAGGCCCCGGTCGATGACGATTTCACGCAGGGGCGCGGGCAGCACACCAGCCGATTCCAGGAAGGCGATGAAGCCGATGGATTCGGTGCCGAGCTGTTGATACTCGTTGTCGGTGTAGATCCGGGTTCCGGACGTGGGAGCCTGAGCGAGGTCGACGCATCGTTCGGTGGTCTCGGCCAGGCCATACAGCCAACCGAGCGCATCGTCGATGTCTTCGTGCTCGAAACCGGCAGCGGCAAGCCGCTTGGCGAGCACATCGGCAGCAGGACAGGCTTGCGGCGTGTAGTAATTCTCGAACAGATAAACCAGGATATCGAACATATGGCGCAGTTTTGTGCCTGTTTGCACAGTCGGCCCGCAGATCGGCAGACCAGCAAACATGAATTTTACTTTACGCTGATTTATTTTGCCGGGCAACCGGCGAAAAGGCGGAATGTTGTATGCCGTCACCCCAGGGCAACAGAGGCGCATTCTCCGCCTAATTGCTGGCAAAATTCATGATTCTGGAAAAAAAAGGGGCGGCCCATGGGTCCGCCCCTTTTTCTTTTGCAGGGACATGCCGCGGTCAGGCAGCCCTGGGCGCGTTCTCCAGCTTGAGCTCCGCCAGTTGGCGGATGAAGACCGGGATGCAGATCGCAAGCCCGATCAGCCCGCTGGCCAGGCCGGGGATGATCGTCAGCAAGGCGCCGATGGTGCACAGCCAGCGCTCCCAGCTCTTCATGCCGACCAGCATGTAGCGCGAGAACGCCGCCGACAGCAGCACCAGCCCGATCATGCAGCCGAACAAGGTCACGAAGAAGTCGTACCAGGTGAAGCCCTGCACCGAGATCAGCAGCGACGGCGAGAACACGAACACGAAGGGGACGATGAGCTTGGTGATGCCCAGCCTGAACGCGGTGTTCCCGGTCTTGAAGGGATCGCTGCCCGCCATGCCCGCCGCCGCGTATGCCGCCAGCGCCACCGGCGGCGTGATGTCCGCCAGGATGCCGAAATAGAACACGAAGAAGTGCGCGGCGATGGGCTGCACCCCAAGCTGCACCAGCGTGGGCGCGGCGACCGCCACCATGATCAGGTAGTTCGCGGTGGTGGGCACGCCGCAGCCCATGAGGATGCAGACCACGCCCGTCATGATCAGCGCGGCCACCAGCGTCATCGACTGCATGTCGGCCATGGCCTCGGGGATGAGGAAGGCGGCGCCGCTGGCCAGCACCTGCGAAGCGGAGATCACGATGTACGAGATCTTGAAGCCCACGCCGGTCAGCGTCACCACGCCGATCACGATGCCCACCGCGCCGGCCGCCGCGCCCACCGCCAGCGCGTACTTGGCGCCGGTCTCGAAGGCTTCGTACAGGTCGCGCCAGCGCAGCCGCTGGTACGGGTTCAGCAGGCCCACCACGATGCAGCCCGTGATGCCCGCGAACGCCGCCAGGTAAGGAGTGCGGCCGCTGGCCAGAACGCCGATCAGGAGCAGCAGCGGAATCAGCGTGGGCCAGCGCATCTTGAACGACTGCTTGAGCTTGGGCATTTCCTCTTCGGTCAGCCCGCGCAGGCCTTCGCGCTTGGCTTCGAAGTGGACCTGCATGAACATGCCGAAGAAGTACAGGAAGGCCGGGAAGATGCCCGCGATCGCGATCTGCTGGTAAGGAATGCCCAGGAACTCGATCATCAGGAAGGCGGCCGCGCCCATGATGGGCGGCGTGATCTGCCCGCCCGTGCTGCTGGCGGCTTCCACGCCGGCGGCGAAGTGCCGGGGGTAGCCGACGCGGATCATGGCGGGAATGGTCAGCGATCCGACGGTCACGGCGTTGGCCACCGACGAGCCCGACAGCATGCCGAACATCGCCGAGCCGAACACCGACACCTTGGCGGGACCGCCCGCATAGCGGCCGGCCACGGTGGAGGCCACATCCAGGAACAGCTGTCCCAGCCCGATGCGGGTGGCCAGCACGCCGAACAGCACAAAGTGGAACACGTAGGTGGCCACCACGCCCACCGCCACGCCATACACGCCCTGGCTGGTCAGGTACATGTGGTTGACGATCTGGGGCCAGGTGTTGCCCGCATGCTTGAGCAGGCCCGGAAAGTACGGGCCGAACATCGCGTAGACCATGAAGACGATGGCGATGATGGGCAGCGGCCAGCCCATGGCGCGCCGCGTGGCCTCCAGCAGGCCGATCAGGAGGATCGACCCCATGAGCACGTCCTGCGGCAGCGGGTTGCCCACGCGGAACGCCAGGTCTTCGAAGATGTAGGGGATGTACAGCGCCGACAGGGACAGCGCGATGGCGATGATCCAGTCATATAGCGGAATGCCGCCGGGCGCGTACCAGGTGGACTTGGGCTGGCGCTGATAGTGGGACTTGGAAAAGCCGAACACCAGGAAGATCAGGCTCAGCACGAACGCCAGGTGCACGCCGCGGTGCGTGGCTTCGCGCAGCAGGCCGAACCCGGCCGTGTAGTAATGAAAGAGGGACAGCGTGACGAGCAGGCCCGACACGATCCAGGTGGCTGTCTTGTCCAGCGGCCGGAAGCGGATTTCCGAGTCGTACTTTTCCGCGAGCTGCTGGGTTTTCTGGTGATCTATTTCCATCGCCGTGTTCTCAGGGTGAGTCAGCAAGCAGGGCCGCTCATGGCGGCCCTGCTCAAGCGCGGCGCCCGCTTCAGGGGCAAGCGCCGCAGGCGCTTCGGGGGTGGGCCTGCTACTTCAGCAGGCCGATTTCCTTGTAGAACTTCTCGGCGCCCGGATGGAACGGGATGCCCGCGCCCTTGACGGCGTTGTCGCGGGTGATGAGCTTGCCCTTGGCGTGGCCGGAATCCAGCGTCTTGCGCGTGGCGTCGCTATAGAGCGCCTTGGTGACGTCGTACACCGTCTGCTCGGGGATCTTGGCCGACGTGACCATCTGCGCGTTGACCGAGATGGTCTTCACTTCGGGGATGTTCTGGTACGTGTTGGCGGCGATGACGTCGGGCGTGAAGAACTCCTGTTTGGCGCGCAGCGCGTCAAGCTCCGGACCGACCAGGGACACCAGCTCGATGTTGCCGGTGGAGGCCAGCTCGGCGATGGCGCCCGCGGGTGCGCCGCCCACGAAGAAGAACGCGTCCAGCCCGCCATCCTTGAGCTTGTCGCCCGCCTGGTTGGGCTTCAGGTATTCCGCCTTGATGTCCTTGTCCGTCAGGCCATAGGCGCCCAGGATCAGGCGCACGTCGACCAGCGTGCCGGAACCCGGCTCGTCCATGGACACGCGCTTGCCCTTCAGGTCCGCCACGCTCTTGATGCCCGCGCCCTTGCGCGTCACCAGGTGGATGCTCTCGGGGTAGAGCGTGGAGATCAGGCGCAGGTCTTGCGCCTTGGGCTTGCCGTCGAAGGTGCCCGTGCCGCTATAGGCCCAGAACGCCACGTCGGATTGCGTGAAGCCCGCTTCGAACGAACCGCCGATGATGCCGTTTATGTTGGCCACCGACCCGTTGGAGGCGACCGCGGTGGCGATCAATTTGCCGGGTTGGGAGACCGCGTTGCCGATGATGCCGCCGATGGGATAGTACGTGCCCGCGGTGCCCCCCGTGCCGATGCGGAAGAACTGCTGGGCCTGTGCGGAACCCGCGGTGCCGATCGCTGCGACCGCGACGGTCAGGGCGGTAATCCAGTGCTTGAGTTTCATGCGAGCTTCTCCGGTACTTGTTGACGGGCGTATCAAGTGACGTGATTCGTCTTGTCATTTCTGACGCAGGCTGGTTTGCCAGGACAAAAATGGGCCTCCCCTTGGGGGCCGTTTTCATGATGAAATTCTGTCATGTAGACCTCACGTAGCCAATGGTTACGGGGCTATCGTTTACCTGGGGGTAAGCAGCCCCTTTGGTTATGGGTGGTCCTGCTTTGGTTATGCGTGCGTTACATCTCATGCGGTGCAGACAACGGAGTCACCAAGATGTCCCAGGAAGTCATACGCGGCATTGCGCTGCCCCCGCCCGCACAGCCGGGCGATCCCTTGGCCAGCGTCGATACGCCCAGCCTGGTGCTGGACCTGGCGCCGTTCGAGGCCAACCTGCGCGCGATGCAGGCCTGGGCCGACCGCCATGACGTGGCCTTGCGCCCGCATGCCAAGGCGCACAAGTGCCCGGAGATCGCGCTGCGCCAGCTGGCGCTGGGCGCGCGCGGGATCTGCTGCCAGAAGGTCAGCGAAGCCCTGCCCTTCGTGGCCGCCGGCATTCGCGACATCCACATCAGCAATGAAGTCGTCGGGCCGGCCAAGCTGGCGCTGCTGGGCCAGCTGGCGCGCATCGCCAAGATGAGCGTGTGCGTGGACAACGCGCAGAACCTCGCGCAGATTTCGCAGGCCATGACGCAGGCCGGCGCCAAGATCGACGTGCTGGTGGAAGTGGATGTGGGACAGGGCCGCTGCGGCGTGTCCGACGACGCCCTGGTGCTGGCCCTGGCGCAACAGGCCCGCGACCTGCCGGGCGTGAATTTCGCCGGCCTGCAGGCCTATCACGGGTCGGTGCAGCATTACCGCAAGCGCGAAGAGCGCGCCCAGGTCTGCCGCCAGGCCGCGCGCATTGCCGCGTCCTATGCGCAGCTGCTGCGTGAAAGCGGCATCGCGTGCGACACGATCACGGGCGGCGGCACGGGCAGCGCGGAGTTCGACGCGGCCAGCGGCGTCTACACCGAATTGCAGGCGGGCTCGTATGCGTTCATGGACGGCGACTACGGCGCGAATGAATGGGATGGTCCCTTGTCGTTCCAGAACAGCTTGTTCGTGTTGTCCACGGTGATGAGCACGCCCGCGCCCGATCGCGTGATCCTGGATGCGGGCCTGAAGTCCACCACCGCGGAATGCGGTCCGCCCGCGGTGTTCGACGCGCCGGGGCTGCGCTATGCGGCCATCAACGACGAGCATGGCGTGGTGCGCATGGAGCCGGGGGCACAAGCGCCCGCGCTGGGCTCGGTGCTGCGCCTGGTGCCCTCGCACGTGGATCCCACTTTCAACCTGCATGACGGGCTGGTGGTGGTGCGCGACGGCGTGGTCCAGGACGTGTGGGAGATCGCGGCGCGCGGCTTCTCCCGCTGAGGTCTTCGCGCGACGGGCCCGTTCAGGGCGCCAGGTTCGTCATCCCCAGGAACTGCCGCAGTTCGGGGGTGGCGGGCGCCGCGAAGAGTTCCTCGGGCGGCCCGATCTCATGCACCCTGCCCTGGTGCATGAAAACCACGCGGTCGCAGACTTCGCGCGCAAAGCGCATCTCATGCGTGACCATCAGCAGGGTCATGCCGTCGGCCGCCAGCTCGCGCACCACCGCCAGCACTTCATTGACCAGCTCCGGGTCCAGCGCCGACGTGATTTCGTCGCACAGCAGCGCCAGCGGCTGCATCGCCAGGGCGCGCGCGATCGCCACCCGCTGCTGCTGGCCGCCGGACAGCTCTTCCGGCCAGGCGTCGAACTTGTGGGCCAGCCCCACGCGGGTCAGCATGGCGCGCGCCATGTCGGCGGCCTCGCGTTCGGGCATGCGCTTGGCCACCATCGGCGAGAGCATCACATTGCGTCCCACCGTCAGATGCGGGAACAGATTGAACTGCTGGAAGATCATCCCGACCTTGAGCCGCAGCGCCCGCAGCCGCAGCTCGTCGTTGCCCAGCTGCGCATCGGCCACCATGATGGCGCCGCCGTCGATCTGCTCCAGCCCGTTCACGCAGCGCAGCAGCGTGCTCTTGCCCGAGCCGCTCTTGCCGATGATGGCGATGACCTCGCCGGGATCCACGCGCAGAGTCACGCCCTTCAGGACTTCGTTGTCGCCGAACTTCTTGCGTACGTCTTCAAGGGCGATGAGGGGCATGCAACTTCCTTTCCAGCCGTAGGCTAAGGCGCGACAGGGGCCAGCACAGCGCGAAGTAGATGAGCGCGGCGCAGGCATAGACGGTGAAGGGGCTGAAGGTGGCGTTGGTGATCACGGTGGCCGCCTTCGACAATTCCGTGCAACCGATGATCGAGGTCAGCGCGGTGCTTTTGACGATCTGCACCGCGAACCCCACGGTCGGCGCGATCGCGATGCGCAGCGCCTGCGGCAGCACCACGTGGCGCATCTGCTGCACATATCCCAGCGCCAGGCTGGCCGACGCTTCCCACTGTCCTTTCGGCACGGCCTCCACGCAGCCGCGCCAGATCTCGGCCAGGAACGCGCCCGACCACAGGGTCAGCGCCGCTCCCGCCGCCAGCCACGGCGGAACCTCCACGCCGATCAGCGACAGGCCGAAGAACGCCAGGAACAGCTGCATCAGCAAAGGCGTTCCCTGGAACAGCTCGATATAGGCCCAGCTTGCGCGGCGCATCAGCGCCACGCGAGAGGTTCGCATCATCAAGGCCAGCACGCCCATCAGCGCCCCGCCCACAAAGGCCGCGAGCGACAGCACAATGGTCCAGCGGGCCGCCAGCAGCAGGTTGCGCACGATGTCCCAGGTTGAGAACTCAATCATCTTGCCGCCTTGCGGAACAGCCGCCTGCCGGTCATGCGCAGCAGCTGGCGCAGCAGCACGGCCAGTGCCAGATAGATGCCGGTGGTGACGAAATAGACTTCGAAGGCGCGGAAGTTGCGCGACTGGATGAAGTTGGCGGCAAAGGTCAGGTCTTCGGCCGCGATCTGCGAACACACTGCCGATCCCAGCATCACGATCACGATCTGCGAGGACAGCGCCGGCCAGATGCGCATGAGGGCCGGCTTGAGCACGACATGCTTGAACACCTGGAAGCGCGTCATGGCCAGGCTGGCGCCGGCCTCGTACTGGCCCTTGGGCGTGGCGTCGATGCCGGCGCGGATGATCTCGGCGCTGTAGGCGCCCAGGTTCAAGGCCATCGCCAGGCAGGCCGCCTGCATTTCGCCCAGCTGCACGCCCAGCGACGGCAGGCCGAAGAAGACGAAAAAGAGCTGGATCAGGAAGGGCGTGTTGCGCACCAGCTCCACATAGACGGTGACTGGCGCGCGCAGCCAGCGCGGGCCTTGCGTGCGCGCCCAGGCGCACGCGACGCCCAGCGCCACGCCCGCCACGGCGCCGAACGCAATCAGCTCGAGCGTGACGCCGATGCCCTTGATGAGCACGGGCGTGTATTCGAACACCGCGGCGAAGTCGTATTGATAAGCCATGACGGCCGCCCCGGACTCACAGGTCCTTGGGCAGCCCGGCGCCCAGCCACTTCTGCGAAATCGCCGATAGCGAGCCGTCGCGCTTGGCGGTGGCCAGGATGTCATTGACGCGGGCGCGCAGCTTGGGCTCGTCCTTGTTCATGCCGATGTAGCAGGGCGAATCCTTGATCAGGAACTTCGTTTCCGGCTTCTTGGGCGGGTTGCGCGCCAGGATGGCGGCGGCGACCACGTTGCCGGTGGCGATCAGCGGCACCTGGCCGGACAGGAAGGCGGTGATGGTGCCGTTGTTGTCCTCGTAGCGCTTGAGCGTGGCCGATGCGGGCGCGATCTTGGTCAGTTCGATGTCTTCCACCGCGCCGCGCGTCACGCCTATGGTCTTGCCGGCCAGGTCGGCGGCCGACGCGACCTTCAGGTCCGCCGGGCCGAACACGCCATTGAAGAACGGCGCGTAGGCGTCGGAGAAGTCGATGGCCTTCTCGCGCTCGGCGTTCTTGCCCAGGCTGGAGATCACCAGGTCCACTTTGCGGGTCTGCAGATAGGGCACGCGGTTGGCGCTGGTGACGGGCACCAGTTCCAGTTTCACGCCCAGCTGCCGGGCGATGAGCTGCGCGGTGTCGATGTCGTAGCCCAGCGGTTTCATGTCGGATCCCACCGAGCCGAATGGCGGAAAGTCCTGCGGCACTGCGATCTTGATGATGCCGGCCTTGACGATATCGTCCAAGGTGTCGGCATGCGTGAGGGGCGCGGCCAGCACGCTGGCGGCGGCGCATAGGGACAGCAACAGGGTTCTGCGTTTCATGAGGAACTCTCCAGGGCCCGCACTGCCCGGAGCGGGCCAATGCGTTGCACACCATATCGGTATACAAAGCAGATCAAGCAAGTTCCATGCCATTCGCGCCGCGCTGCGCAGTCGGTCCGGGTGGCTCGCTGCCTGCCCAGGTTTGGTGCGGCGGATGCGCCGGAGCCGGGCATGCGCCGCACCGGTGTGGACCATGCGTACCGTGCGCGGGTCAGGCTTCCAGGTAGGGCTGCATCAGCGCTTCGAACCACTCATGGAAGACCGCCAGCCGCCGCGAGCGCTGGCGGCGGTGCGGATAGAGCAGCGAGACCGGCATGGAGGCCGCGCGGCAGGCGGGCATCACCTCTACCAGTTCGCCGGAATCCAGCAGGTGCTGCACGTCGAACCGGGGTATCTGGATGAGTCCCAGCCCGGCAAGACAGCACGCGATGTAGCTTTCGGCGTTGTTCACGATCACCCGGCTGGGCACCTGGGCCAGATGCCCGCCGCTATCGTCCGACTGGTATTCCCAGGGCACTTCCCTGCCCGTTCTCGGAGACGCATACCCGACGGCCCATTGTCCGGCGGCCAGATCCTCGGGGTGCAGGGGCTCCCCGTGCTCGCGCACGTAGGCCGGGCTTGCGCAGTTGATCAGGGAAATGCGGCCCAGCGGCCGCACGACCAGGCTGCTGTCGTGCAGCGTGCCGATGCGCACCGCGCAGTCCACGCCTTCCTGCACCAGATCGATGGCACGATCGGTCGAATTCAGCGCGACCTGCAGCCGGGGGTGGCGGCGCAGCAGGCCGGGGAGCTTTGGGGCGATCAGGCGGCGCGCGATCCGGCTGGGCACGTCTATGCTCAGCCGCCCGGAAACCTGGCGTTCGCTGGCCTGGAACAGCTGGTCGATGTCTTCGACCTCGGCCAGGAGGGGGCGTACCCGATCCAGCAACAGCTCCCCATCGGCCGTCAGCCGCACCAGCCGCGTCGTCCGATGGAGCAGCCGCACGCCCAGCTGGGTTTCCAGCTGCTGGATGGCGGCCGACACCGATGCGCGTGGCGCGTCCAAGGCATGGGCAGCCTTGATGAAGCTGCCCATCTCGGCGACCTGGGCGAACACGCGGTACTGGTCGAATCTGTCCATGTGCCTGGCTTGTCGATTGCGTGATTGACGCGCTGATCGTCCCGCAACCGGACGCGCGCGATCGGCAGGTAAGAATAGCCGCAATCGAACCGCCGCAATCGCACTACGCTTTACGCGTGGCGCCAGATGACCAGGCCCGCCAGCGCCGCCGGAACCGCGAACACGATCAGCAGGATGGGCAGCTCCTCGCGCACGCTGTACCCGGCATGGCTGACGCCGACCCACAGGTTGACGATCGCAATGATCAGCCATACCGGGATGAACGCCTTGGCGGCCAGCGCCAGCGCCGCCGCTTCGCTGCCCCACAGTTTTCCGAACAGCAGGAACACGCCCAGCAGGACCGCGCCTCCCGCGATCACCATCAGCATATGCATGCCGCCCTCCTTGTCTGTCGATCGATTCGAACCTGCGGGTGGCCGGTAGGACTCGTCCCTACTTCGTCGTGTAGCCGCCGTTGATGAGTATGGTCTGGCCGGTGATCCACCAGCCATCGCTGACCAGATGGCGGATGAAGGGCACGACGTCCTGGATATCGGTCAGGCCGGTCTTGCTGAACGGCGAGAGCGCCGCGGCGGTCTTGTGGTACGCCACCGCATCGGCGCCCTCGGCCGGATAGAAGAACGGCGTGTCCATCGGGCCGGGTCCCACCGCCGTCACCGAAATGCCGCGCGCGCCGAACTCCTTGGACGCCGCGCGGGTGTAGTGCTCCACCGGCGCCTTGGTGCCGGCATAGGCGGCGTAGAACGGCGTGTAGGCGCCCAGCAGCGAGGTCACCAGCGTGCAGATCTTGCCGTTGTCGTTCACATGCCTGCCCGCTTCCCGCAGGAAGAAGAAGGCGGTTTTCGAGTTGACCGCGGCCATCTCATCGTACTCGGCCTCGTTGATCTCGGTGAATGGCTTCTTGAGTACCTTGCCGACGGTATTGATCGCAATATCGGGCCTGCCCACGGCGGCGACGGCGTCGGTGAACAGCTTCTCGACGGCGGCCGCCGTCGTCAGGTCGCCCTGCAGGGCAATGGCCTTGGCGCCAGCGGCCTGGATGGCCGCGACGGTCGAGTCGGCATCGGCCTTGGATGCGGCGCTGTTGTAGTGGATCGCAACCGCGCGGGCGCCTTGTGCCGCCAGATCGCGCGCGATCAGGCCGCCCAGGTTCTTGGCCCCGCCCGCGATGAGCGCAACCTTGCCCTTGATGGAATGGTCTGCCATGGAAAATCCCCTGCACGAGTCGATGGAGCCTAGAGCTTAGGCAAGCGCATCCTCGCGATAAACCATCCAGGGCTGGATGAATAATCCAGAAAAATCGCCCAATCGGGGGGGGCCGGAAGAGTCGCCATGAAAAAAGCCGCCCCTAAAACAGGGACGGCTTTGGCGGGAGCGGGCAGGGTCTAGTCCACCTGCGCGCCCGACTGCTTGACCGCCTTGCCCCATTTGTCGACTTCGGCGGCGATGAACGCGCCGGTGGCCTGCGGGGTCAGCGGCATGGGCATCGCGCCGCGGTCGTGGAAGAACTTCTGCATCTCGGGCGTATTCAGCACCTGCGAGATCTGCTTGCTGAGCGCGTCGGTGATCGCCGGCGGCGTGTCGCGAGGCGCCAGCACGGCGGCCCAGCCGATGGCCTCGAAGCCGGGATAGCCCGATTCGGCCACGGTGGGCACGTCGGGCAGCTGCGGCAGGCGCTGCGCGGTGGTGACGGCCAGCGCCACGGCCTTCTTGCTCTGCACATGCGGCAGCCCGGCGGTGACCGAGTCCACCATCAGCGGCACCTGATGGCCCAGGAAATCCGCCTGGGCCGGACCGCTGCCCTTGTACGGGATATGGCGGATGTCGATATCGGCCGCTGCCTTGAACATCTCGGCCGACAGATGCTGCGTGCCGCCGATGCCGGCACTGGCATAGGCCAGCTCGCCCGGATTGGCGCGGGCCTGCGTCACCAGCTGTTTGAGCGAGGTGATGCCCGAGGCCGGCGTGGCCAGGAACATCAGCGGCACCGAGAACACGCCCGACACCGGCGCGAAGTCCTGGGTCAGGCTGTAGTTGATGGTCTTGTACAGAGTCTGGTTGACGGCCGCGGCGCTACCCGCGATGACCAGCGTGTAGCCGTCGGGGGCGGCGCGCGACGCCTGTTCCATGCCGATATTGCTGCCGGCGCCCGCGCGGTTCTCCACCACGATGGGCTGCTTGACGGCGGCGCCCAGCTTTTCGGCCAGGGCGCGGGCAAAGATGTCGGTGGCCTGTCCGGGCGGGAACGGCACGATCAGGCGGATGGGGCGGTCGGGATATTCGGCATGCGCGGGGGCGCCGGCCGCCGCCAGCGCCAGGCCGGCTGCAAGACTGGAAAGAATACGTTTCATGATTGGTCAGTAAAAAGCGACAACGGGCTGCGCGCAGAGGGCGCGCCACCTGCATAAAATAGAGCGCCCGCGCTGGTGGCCCTTTTGAGGCGGCCCGGGGCGAATCGGAGGGGGATGCGTCACGATAGCATCCCCCTGTCGGTGCTACATTTGCCTTTTCGCGTTTCCCCCGAAACTTCCCGAAGAAGTCTCCTTCACCCCTGTCCTTACATCCCGCAGGAACCGCCATGGAATTCAGCCAGTTCAACGTCAACACCCTCATGGAGATCACCTCCCGTCCGGACCTCGTGTTCGTGCGCGGCCAGGGGTCCTGGCTGGAGGATCACGCGGGCAAGCGATACCTGGACTTCGTGCAGGGCTGGGCGGTGAACACGCTGGGTCATTGCGCCCCGGAAATGCAGCGCGCCCTGGTGGAACAGTCGCAAAAGCTGATGAACCCGTCGCCGGCGTTCTACAACATTCCGTCCATCGAGCTGGCCCAGCGCCTGACCGGCGCGTCCTGCTTTGACCGCGTGTTCTTCGCCAACAGCGGCGGCGAGGCCAACGAAGGCGCCATCAAGCTGGCGCGCAAATGGGGTCAGGTGCACAAGAAAGGCGCCTATAAGATCATCACCATGAACCACGGCTTCCACGGCCGCACGCTGGCGACCATGTCCGCGTCGGGCAAGCCGGGCTGGGACAAGATGTTCGCCCCGCAGGTGGAAGGTTTCCCCAAGGCCGAACTGAACGACCTGGAATCGGTGCGCGCGCTGATCGACGACCAGACGGTCGCCATCATGCTGGAACCGGTGCAAGGCGAGGCCGGCGTCATGCCCGCCACCAAGGAATTCATGCAGGGCCTGCGCAAGCTGGCCGACGAGCACAAGCTGCTCTTCATCGTCGACGAAGTGCAGACCGGCATGGGCCGTACCGGCTCGATGTTCGCCTACCAGCAGTCGGACGTCATCCCCGACATCATGACGCTCGCCAAGGGCATTGGCGGCGGCGTGCCGCTGGCCGCGCTGCTGGCGCGCCAGGAAGTCTGCGTGTTCTCGCACGGGGACCAGGGCGGCACGTACAACGGTAATCCGCTGACCACCGCGGTCGGCGTGGCCGTGTTCGACGCGCTGGTTGCGCCGGGCTTCATGGAGTCCGTCAATGCGCGCGCCAAGCAGTTGTCGGAAGGCCTCCTGGCCCTGTCGGCCAAGTACGGCATGAAGGGCGAGCGCGGCATGGGCCTGCTGCGCGCCCTGATCATGGACCGCGACGACGGCCCGGCGATCGTCGAGGCCGCCCGCAACCTGAACCCGCAAGGTCTGCTGCTGAATGCGCCGCGTGCGAATCTGCTGCGCTTCATGCCGGCATTGAACGTGACGGCCGACGAAATCGACACGATGCTCACGCAACTGGACGGCCTGATTGCGCAGGTGCGCAAGGCCTGATCGGGCTTGTTCGGCAGTGAATAGCAAGGGCCGCTGTCTGCGGCCCTTGTTTTTGCCTAGCTGCGTACGGTGCCGGAAGGCGGCAAGGGCTGGCCCGCTACGTCATCCCCCGAGGTGACCAGCGCATAGTTGTATCCCTGCCCCGACCAGTAGCGGGCAAGCAGATCGCCGTCGCGGCGGCTGCCCTGCGGCAGGAACTGCTTGCCCGGCCCGGGCGGGCGGATGTAGAACGTGGCGCGCTGTCCGGCGTTCTCGTAGATCACGATGGCGGCCGGTCCCTGGTCGGTGGCCAACAGGCGCGCGGCAACAGGCGTAAAGCCGCTGGCGCTCAAGTTCGGCATACGCTCGGCATGGGCGAAGTAATCGTCCAGCCAGCCTTGCAGATCGTCGGCATCGGCGCGCACATCCGGGCGCGGGGCGTCAGCCGAGGCGAACATGCGATAGGCCTGCATCGCATCCTGCATGGGCAGTATCCGGTTTGCCGCGGCGGTATCGTGCACGCTCCAGCCCGTGATGCCGCCTATCGCCAGCGCCACGACCAGGCTGGCTGCCATCGCCAGACGGCGCCGTGAGCGGCTGCGAAGCCGCGTGCGCACCGCGGCGGGATCCAGTTCGGGATTGCGCGGCAAGCTGTCCTGGCTGGCAATCGCGCGCAGCCGCTGCGCATCGCGCTGCCAGGCGGCGAGCTCTTGCGCCTCTTCGGGATGCGCTCGCAGGTAGGCCTGCATCGCTTGCTGCTGCAAGGGATCGAGCTGGCCATCCACAAACGCGTTGCGCGCCATATCGTCGATAGAGCGTTTATTCATTTCAGTATCCTCAGATGGGCCTCGCCGGCCTGGCCCTCGTTCAAGTCGCGCAATGCGCTGCGCGCGCGCGACAGGCGCGACATCACCGTGCCCAGCGGAACGTCGAACAGGTCGGCCACGGCCTTGTAGCTCATGCCTTCCACGCAGACCAGCCACAGCAGTGTGCGCTGGGCCTCGGGCAGACGTTCGAAGACGTCCAGCGAAGACCGTGCAATCACTTCGCGCTCCGCCGAGGGCGCCGCCGCGTCGGACCCGGCGAACCAATCGAGCAGTCGCGCATAACGGCGCGACCGGCGCTGGGAATCGAGAAACTGGCGGTACAGGATCGTGAACAGCCAGGCCCGCACATTGCCTTGCGGACGGCGGCCGCGCCAGCGCGTCAGGGCTCTTTCCAGCGTGGACTGCACCAGGTCGTCGGCCGAGACAGGGTCGCGCGTCAGGCGCAAGGCAAACCGCCGCAGGCGCGGCAAGAGCTGGCGCAGCACGGCGTCGGACAACTCGTCCGCTTGTAGGGCGTCGTCGTCGGTGGATACCGGATCGTGCATAGGCAAGCGTACCGGTCGAATCATGGTGGGGTTCCTGTCCGGGCCTGCACCCGTGACCTCACAAGCTTACAGGCCAATACAGTAAGACGCCGCCCAGGCGGGTTTATTCCCTGGGGGAATAACTTTTTTGGCCCGGCGTCTTACTGGGGTATTCAGCGCCCTATGGGCAAGGAGCCTTATGCAGCAAGGACCCAAACGCGACGCCCGGCCGCCCGATGCCCGGCAAACCTGCTTGCGCCTGGCGGCGATCGGCGCCATCGTGCTTTCCTCTGGCGCCGCGTTCGCGTATGTGGGCGGCTGGCTGGACCCGCAGCGGCTGACCCCGGACCGGGTGGTGGATGCCCTGGAAGCCAACAGCGGCGTCCACGCGGGCTTTCGCCGCAATCATGCAAAAGGGGTCTGTGTGGTTGGGCAGTTCGAAAGCAGCGGCGCGGCGCATTCCCTATCCACGGCAGCGGTGTTCGCTTCGGGCAACACCCCGGTGGTGGGGCGGCTGGCCTTGCCGGGCGGCAATCCTTATGCGTCGGATTCCAGCGTTCCCATCCGCAGTTTTGCACTTCAGTTCAGTTCCCTCGATGGTGAACAGTGGCGCACCGGCATGAACAGCATGCCAGTGTTCCCGCTGGCAACGCCGCAGGCTTTCTACGAGCAGCAGCTTGCCGCTCGCCCCGATCCCAAGACGGGCAAGCCCGATCCGCAGCGCATGCAGGCCTTCTTCGGGGCGCACCCCGAGACGGCGGCATTCCGGGCATGGGCCAAGACAGCCCAACCTTCGGCCAGCTATGCCACCGAAAGCTACTACGGCCTGAATGCCTTTTATCTTGTCGATGCGCAAGGCACGCGGCGCCCCGTGCGCTGGCAGCTGGCGCCATTGGACGCAGCGGCGGCGCAAGCGGCCCAGCCGCAGCATGATGCCGACTACCTGCAGGCTGACCTGGAGCAGCGTTTGGCGCAAGGGCCTTTGCGCTGGCGCCTGCTGGTGACGTTGGGAGCGGCCGGCGACCCCACCAGCGACGCGACCAGGCAGTGGCCGGCGGATCGCACCACCGTCGACGCAGGCATCGTGGTGATAACGCGCAGTGTCTCGCAAGAAGACGGCCCTTGCCGCGACGTGAATTATGACCCTACCGTGCTGCCGCGAGGCATTGCCCTTTCCGACGACCCGCTGGTGCCGGCGCGTTCGGCCGCCTATGCCGCGTCCTATGAGCGCCGCACCGGCGAAGGCCCGCCCCAAGCCGCCAAGGCCTCATCCCATTCGACCCAAGCGGAGCGCGCGCAATGAGCCAGCCAGCCTATTCTGTTCAACGATCTCCGGCCAGGTTCAGCCTGTTTGCACGCTTGCTGCATTGGACGATGGCGATCGGCATTGTCGCAATGCTGTTCATCGGCGTGGGCATGGTGGCTTCGGTATCCGAGCGGCACCAGTGGTTGATGCAAATCCATAAACCCCTGGGCGTGGCGCTGCTGGCGCTGGTTTGCATACGCCTGGGCACGCGGCTGTACAAAGGGGTTCCGGCCTTGCCTGCCGCGCTTCCGGCCTGGCAGCGCCAGGCGGCGCTGGCCTCGCACATCCTGTTGTACGCGCTGATGTTCGCGATGCCGCTCATCGGCTGGGCGATGGTGTCGGCCGGAGGCTATCCGGTCATGGCGGGCGGCTGGCAATTGCCGGCCATTGCGCCCGCCAACGCGGCCTTGTTCAGCTGGCTGCGTGGCGCGCACCGCTATCTTGCCTTTCTGCTCTTTGCTACGGTGCTGCTGCATCTTGCCGCCGCGTTGTTCCATGGCTGGATACGGCGTGACGGTGTGCTGGAATCGATGACGCGCGGCCGCTGATCGAATTCCTGGTCATGGGCGCAGGGCCCGGCAGGTTCGCCGCCTGCCGGGCTTCCTGCCAGCCCTTCATGCGGCGCTGTCCTAATGCTCCACCGGCGTGCCTGTCCCCGGCGTCTGCTCTGAAAAATGCCGGGCCACCCATTGCTCGCACACGGCCCACAGCTGGGGTGCGCCTCGCTGGATGACAGGACCGTACCGGGCAAGGACCTGCTCAAGCGAAACGCCGTTCTCCGCCCAGGTTCCTCCGCCGGTGAATATATTGATGAGAAGCGGCTGAAAGCGATCGAGCGCTTTGGCGAACTTCGCGTCTTCTGTCTCGGCGCGCTCGAATTCTTGCCACAGGCTTAGAAATTCGTTGCCTTGTTGCGGCGGCAGCAAGCCAAACAAGCGCGCCGCTGCTCGGGATTCCTGTTCGGCCTGCAATTGGCTCGACGACCCGCCGTGGATCGGAAAGTCCCCGACATCTATCTCGACCACGTCATGCAGCAAGAGCATCCGTATGACCCGATCCGTATTCACGGAGCCGCAGGCGTACTCGTTCAGTATCAGGGCGTACATCGCCAGGTGCCAGGAATGCTCGGCGGAATTTTCCTTCCGGCTTTTATCAAGCAGCGGCGATTGCCGTACGACGCTTTTCAGCCGGTCGATTTCCCTTAGAAAGCTCAGCTGCTTTTCCAGTGTGTTCGGTTGCATGGTCTTCTACGTCTAAAGGTGGCTTCGTGGTTTGCGCAACGGCTGCGGGGACTGTGAGCGTCAGCTTGAAAGCGGACATGGAAATTGTAGTCTCGACCCCCAGCTGGAAAGCCGCTTTTCGACGAATTGACTCGCGCGCGCCAGACCTAGAATCGGACCATCGATCTGACAGACAACACGATGAAATGATGACGGATAAAAGCAGGAAGTGGTTCGGGGCCGCTGTGCTTGCGCTAGCCTGGCCGTTGCTCGCGCAAGCGGCGACGCCGACGATCACGCCGCGCCAGCAGAAGTTCCTGGACGCGCAGCAGAATCCGAGCCCGGCCCACACGGCCTGGCACGAGCGCTACGTCGTCTTGATTCACATTGAACCGCAGTTGCAGCGCGCCGTCCTGTTCGCGCGCTGCGCCAAGCCCGGGGGTGAACGGCTGCTCGACCCCGCCTATCGCGCTTACGTCGAGACGGTCGGCGGGGCTTACCGGCGCTATCTGCAGAGTCCGGGGCCTGCAAGTGCGATGACCAATACTGCCGCGCTGTGGGCCATCGACCAATTGACGGAGGCCGAGTATCAACGCTCCCTGCGCTGGCTGACGGCCGACGACACCTTGCCGCTGCGCAACGCCCGGGATGTGGGCGCGAACCTGGTTCAATACCTGGAGCACGCCGTGGATGTATCCAGCGGCCAGCAGAACGTGGCCGCGCTGATGGCGCTCAAGGCGGCGCTGGTTCAGGCCGGCCAGCTCGATCCTATCGTCAAGGCCATTGCCCATGTCGATCCGGCCCAGGCGGCACTGTTCGAGTCTCTGGGTACGGAGATTCCGTTGGATCCAGGCCAGATCGAGCAGTGGTACGAGGTGGCATATTGGCTGGACAAGTCGGCCAATCAAGTCTTGAAGGCTTACTGGTCGGTTGTGCCGCAAGCGTGGTTCCGCTCGATGGCCGAGGATCCGTTCAATCAGAGATTCGGCCAGGGGATGCGGGCATTGACTGCCTATCAGCGCAGAGGCCGGGTCGAGGAGAAGGACCTGCACACGCTGAGCGCCGAGGAATTGTTGGGTCGGAAGATTGCCTACTACTTTGGCGACCTCGCTTCCGACGAGGTCGCGACAGTGCCGGTCGATGCGCACAACTGGATGTGGAAGCAGGCCCAGGCCTACATCGCCAGGCACCGGGCCACCATGTGCTCGCAGCAACGGTGAATGAATGGTGGCCGGCTGCGGTCCGGATCAGTGGTCAGGGTTCCTTCGACCCGCAGCCCCCAGTTCCCATACCGGCTCAGAAACGCCAGCGCATGTCCACCGTGCCGGCGTGCTGGCGGTTGCCGCCGCCGAATTCGCCGGCATAGCCCAGGCCGATCGTGAGGTTGCGAATGGTGGCCACATCGGCGCCGAACTCCACGCGCGCGGCATCGCGCGCAATCGGCGTGCCGGTCACCGAGAAGCTGTCGCCGCTGTCGAAGGCGAGCGAGGTGCTGGGCCGGACGCTGCCGTAGGCATGCCGCCAGCCCAGCATGCCGCGCAGCGCGATGGCCGAGTCCGGCACCTGCCAGCCTGCCCGCAGGCCTGCCAGCGAGGAGGTCAAGGTCTGGCTCTGGCGTTGAGCCGACAGTGCTGCCGATCCGCCCGATTCCGAGAAGCCGCGCGTGCGCAGGTTGCTCCACGACAGCCCCGCGAAGGGTTCGAGCGTGACGTGCGGCGTGAGCGGCAGGGCATAGCCCACCTCGGCGAACAATTGGGTGGTCGAGGCGTTGTAATCGGCCGTTAGGGTCTGCGCCAGGCTGCCGTAGCCGATCTGGCGCCGCGTGGCGATGTCATGCCACGAGTACGCGGTGCCGGCCAGTACGTTCAGCGCACCCGAGCCCATTTCGAAAGCCTTGCCGCCATACAGCGCGGCGGTATAGCTCTGCGTGTCGGCAGTCGCGGCGCGGCTGTCCGCCTTGAGCTTGCTGTCGGCGTAGCCGAAGGCCGTGCCCAGGCGCCAGCCGCTGCCCACGTTCATGTCGCCGCCGAGGGTCAGCGTCGTGGTTTGCTGTGTGAGGGCGGGCGCGTTGCCATCGCTGCCCAGGCGACGCCAGTCGCCCTCGACCTCTGCCCAGACAGGCTGCGCGGCCGACCTTGGCAAGACGCTGGCGGAGGGAGGTGCATCGCTTGCCCCTGCCGCGGCGGTGGCCGCGCCCGGCAGCATGAGGGCCGAAAGATTGCCGCGCATGCCGTCCAGGCCGCGTCGCATGGCGGTCGAGCCCGTGCTCAGCAGGGCCGAGTTGACGCTGGCGTACATGTCGCCCGACAAGGCGTCCAGCGCTTGCCGGTAGTCGTCCACGTCGGTCGAAAGCGCGAGCGCGCGCCATACTTCGCTGGTTTGGGGCAGGCGCTGCGCGGCAGCCGCGACGGCGCGCTGGTTGGCCGAGCCGGCGAAAGCGGTGAAGCTTACGCCGCCAGGCTGCGTGCCCGTTCCAGGTTCCGTGCCGGTTCCAGGCTCCGTACCTGTCCCTGGCTCGGTTACCGGCTTGGGTATGAGGCGGTAAGTCAGGTCGTTGCCGTCCCCGCCCGTGGCGCTGACCTCGGCGTCGAGAAACAGCAAGGGATTGTCGATGCGCCCGATGCCGCCGGCGATGGCGCCCGCGCTTTGCTTGTCCACGATCACCACTGGCGTGACGGAAGGAACCCAGGACGCCGCATCGATGGGGCTGAGCGCCAGCGCCAGCGTGGTGTTGTCGAGCTCGACCGTGCCCAGCGCCGTGAGGCTGGCGTTGGCCGTGGGCGTGGCGGCGATGCGCAGGGTGCCGCTGTTCTTGTAGGCGCCGGCGACGGTTTGGGTGCCCAGGGGATTGCCCGGCGCATGCACGCCGCCCGATGCAATAGAGGCCGTGCCCAGCAAGCCTGTGCCGCTGAGGACGCCGCCGCTGGCCGCAACGAAGCGGGCGTTCGGGGCCGAGCCTTCGAAGTTCAGGGTGCCAGCGCCGGTCAGGATCTGTCCGGCGAACGGGTGCGACCCATACACGGTGAGTGTGCCCGCGCCGAGTTTGTCCACCTGGCCGGCCCCAGTGAGGGTGCCGCCAAAGACGCTCGCATTGCTGCGGCTGAAGACCAGGGTGCCGTTGACCGCGACCGGCCCCGTCAGACTGCCCGAAGCGCCGTTCGCGCCGATGTTCAGGGTGGAGCCGGCGGCGACCGTGGTGCCGCCCGTGTAGGTGTTCTCGCCCGTCAGGTAGGTGATGCCGCTGGTCGTGAGCAACCTGCCCGAGCCGGCGATCTTGGTCTGTAGCAGGGCGGTGCCCGGCTGGTTGAACTCGATGCTGCCGTCGTTCTGCAAAGTGTCCAGGCCGGCGATGCTGCCGGCCCCCGTGCTCGAGCCCGGCGCGCCGCCGAATCGCAAGGTGCCGTTGTCGTTGATGACGAAGGTCGCGCCGGCGCCGAATTGCAGCGTTCCTGGGCCCAGCGATAGCACTCCCGACCTGCCGCCTGCGGCACCGCTGCCCGCGCCCAGCCGCAAGCGGCCACCCGCGCCGATGACGACGCTGGCATCGGTCATCGTGAGTGTGCCGGCGCCGCCCAGGCCGCCAGTCGTCATGGCAGGGTTGCCGCCGCCGTTGGAGCCGCCGATCAGAAGCTGCTCAGCGACTACCAGTTCCGCGCCGTGGGACAGGAACAGGGCGCCGTCGCCGCCTCTCCCGCCCGCATAGTTCAACGATCCGCCGCCGCCGCCGCCGCCGATCAAAACCGACCGGTTTACAGTCATGCGCGCGCCAGAGAACCCCAAGGACCCGCCGGCACCATTGCCACCGGCGGCGGCATCCGAGGCGCCACCACCGCCACCGCCCACGCCAACAAAATCGTAGGTACGCGCGGTGGAGGTCGACGCGCCGCTGGCGACCGGCGCACCTCGGCCCGGTGAGCTGGCGGGTACGAGTACGCCGAAAATATCACGCAGCGCGCCTCCGCTAGCGCCGGGTATGCCGCCCAGCGATTCGCCGCCGCCTCCGCCCAGTCCGGCGCCACCGCCGCCCGCGTCCGTGCCCAGCGGGTGCGGGCCGCCGCCGCCACCACCGCCTACGCCGACGCCGCCGCCGGCGCTGGTGCCGCCGACGTAGCCGCCCACCCCGCCGTCGGGCCCGGGATTGCTGCCACCATAGCCGGTGGGATCCAGGGATCCGCCGGCTTCCACGCCGCCGCCTGCGCCACCGCCATGAGGCCAGGTGCCGCCGGCTCCCCCTCCGCCGATACCGCCGCCGCCGCCGTTGCCGCCCACGCCATTGCCCCCTGGCTGGGCGGCCACGGCGCCGTCGCCGCCCGTGCCGATCAGATAGCTGTCGGCCTGCGCGGGCCCGACCATAAGCGGACCCAGCAGAGCGGCGGCCAGCGCGAAGCAGCCGGGTGACAGGCGCCAGAGGGTCTTGCCACGTCCGATATGCGACAGGGAGCGGCGGGATGCGGCGATGGAAGCGCTAGGGAGGGTGAGCCGGGCACGCGGGAAGGGAGTCATATCCTGCTGAGTAACAACGGGCCGGCATTCGTTCCGTAGCGCGTCGGTGACGGGACGAGGCGCTGCGCGAACGTTCCGTCAATCACGACATGTTGCCAACGCAGGCACAAGCGTCCGACACCTTAAGATTCGAGGCTGCGTCGCGGCCCTTGCTTTGGGCCCCGCCGATGCAAGCCGGCTTGCGCAGCCACAAGCGGAAAAACGTGAAAAGGAACGAAATGGACGGAAAGGAATTCGTCGCCAACTGGAATACGCTCAGGGCCGAGCTGCTCGACGCATTCATGGCGCAAGGAGCTGGCAGCGAAGTCGCGGCCAAGGTGCAGGCACTGGGATTGTCCGCCGGGCAATCAGCGCAGTTGCGGGACATCCTCGACAGCGTGATCGGAGACACGATGTATGCGCTGCTGCTGGGCTTGGACGGCGCGGCCAGCATCGGGGGCAGCCAGGAGCAGTTCACCATTTCTGGTGAAGACGGAGGTGTGATCAGGAACATCGAGGAGGAAGCATGGGAGTGCTTCCATGGCGATCAGCCTTAACCCGGCACCGCCTCATTCCCATGCAGCGTCTTGAGCTTTCTCAGCTCCGGGAACCACCGCATCCAAAGCCCCGCCACCGCGATCGTCCCCATCCCGCCGATCACCACCGCCGGAACGGCCCCGAACAATTCCGCCGTCAGACCGGACTCAAACTCCCCAAGCTGATTCGAAGCGCCGATGAATAACGTATTCACCGCGCTGACCCGCCCCAGCATGTGATCCGGCGTATTCAGCTGCACCAGCGACGACCGCACCACCACGCTCACCGCATCCGCCGCGCCCAGCACCACCAGCGCGGCCACCGATAGCGGTATCGACGTCGACAGGCCGAACACCGTGGTTGCCAGCCCGAACAGGATCAGCGAACCGAACAGCAGGCGTCCCACGTTTCCGCCCAGGCTCAGGCGCGCCAGCGTCAGCGACATCAGCGCCGCGCCGCAGGCTGGCGCGGCCCGCAAGGCGCCCAGGGCCCAGGGCCCGGCGTTCAGGATGTCCTTGGCGAAGATGGGTAGCAAGGCGGTTGCCCCGCCCAGCAGCACGGCGAACAGGTCCAGCGACAAGGTGCCCAGCAGCAGCCGCCGTTGGAAGATGAAGGTGATGCCCGCGAACAGGGTGCGCCAGGTGGTCGGTTCCTTGCGCGGCGGCGCACGTTCGATGACCAGCGTGGCGATGGACGCGAAGGCGGTCAGGTACAGGGCCGCCGCCACGCAATAGATCCACCCTGCCCCCAGCCCGTAGCCGATGCCGCCCAGTGCCGGACCGGCGATCTGCGCGATCTGTCCGCCCGAGGACGACAGGGCGGTGGCGCGCGGCAGCCATTCGCGCGGCACCACCGCCGGAATCAGTGTGGACAAGGTGGGGGCTTCGAAGGCGCGCGCCGAACTCATGATGATGATGGTGGCGTAGATCAGCGTCTTGCCGCCCACGCCGTGCAATGCGGCGATCGCCAGCACCAGCGTGGCCAGCGTTTCCAGCGCCATGCAGATGGCGACGATCTTGCGGCGGTCGTAGCGGTCGGCCACGTGGCCCACGACCAGGGTCAGCGCCGCCATGGGCAGGAACTGCGCCAGTCCGATCAGCCCCAGGTCCATGGCGCTGCCCGACAGCGCATAGATCTGCCAGCCCACCGCCACCGAGACGATCTGGAACGCCAGCGACGCGCTGATGCGCGCGAACAGGAAGTGCAGGAATGGGGGGCGGGAGAGCGGACTGGGGGAGTCGGGGACAGGCATGGGGGCTGCGTGACGCGCGGGCGGAAGCCCGATTCTAGGCGGCGGGGCCTGACGGGCAGCTAAACCGGGGACGCCGGCGTCCGAACGAGGGTCGCGGCCCCGGACGCGAATGTCCGGAGCCGCGGCGGCTGCAAGCCCTTATTCGATCGAGACCAGTTCGGCGCCTTCAGTCACTTGATCGCCGACGCCGTAGAACACTTCCGCCACCTTGCCATCGGCCGTCGCGGAGATGGTGTGCTCCATCTTCATCGCTTCCATGACCAGCAGCGGCTGGCCTTTCTCTACCGTGTCGCCGGCCTTGACCGAGATCGAGATGATCTTGCCAGGCATGGGCGCCATCAGGCCGGCGCCGTGCTCGCCCTGCGTGTCCTGGGAGTGCGTCAGCGCGTCGTAGAGGTCCAGGACGTGCACGCCGCCTTCGCCGAAGACGTAGGCGCGGTCCGCGTGCAGCACGACCGTGCCGGCGCTCTCGTGGCCTTCCAGGGTGATGCGCAGGCCGTAGGCCAGGTTCGGGTTGGCGCTGGCGTGCGCGCGCCATAGGAAGGGCTGCGGGCCGGCGCCGGTGTCCAGCGTCCAGGCGCCGCCCTGCCGGGCCACGGTGACGCGGCGCGTCTCGCCGTTGTCCACCCATTGCAGGTGGCGCTGGTACTGGTTGCCCAGCCGCCAGCCGTCGCGCGCGTCCCAGGGGTCGCCGGGGCTCTTGCCGGCGGCTTGCGCACCGGGCTGGGCCAGGCCCTGGCGCACCAGCACGGCGGCCGAGGCCAGCGCCAGCGTGGCCGCGCTGGCGGCTTCGGGTTCGGGCAGCAGCGTGGCGCGCTGGCGTTCGATCAGGCCGGTGTCCAGGTCGGCCGCGGCAAAGGCGCTGTCCTTCATCAGGCGCGACAGGAAGGCGACGTTGGTCTGCACGCCCACGGCCTGTGTTTGCGCCAGCGCCTGCAGCATGCGGGCGCGGGCCTGGTCGCGGTCGGCGCCGTGCACGATCAGCTTGGCGATCATGGGGTCGTAGAACGGCGTGATGGTGTCGCCCATGCGGACCCCGCCATCCACGCGGATCTCGCCGTTGGTGAATGCGGTGTGGGCCGGCAGGCCCAGGTAGGCCAGCGTGCCGATGGACGGCAGGAAGCCCTTCTCCGGGTTCTCGGCGTAGATGCGGGCCTCGATGGCGTGGCCGTTGATGCGCAGGTCTTCCTGGCGCGCCGGCAGCGGCTGGCCGGCGGCCACGCGCAATTGCCATTCGACCAGGTCGTGGCCGGTGATCATTTCGGTCACCGGGTGTTCGACCTGCAGGCGCGTGTTCATTTCCATGAAGTAGAAGCGGCCGTCGGGTTCGGCGATGAACTCCACCGTGCCCGCGCCCACGTAGCCCACGGCGCGAGCGGCGGCGACCGCTGCTTCGCCCATGGCGCGGCGGCGCTCTTCGGTCATGCCGGGGGCGGGCGCTTCTTCGATGACTTTCTGGTGGCGGCGCTGCACCGAGCAGTCGCGCTCGAACAGGTAGACGCAGTTGCCGTGCGTGTCGGCGAAGACCTGGATTTCGATGTGGCGCGGCTTCTGCAGATAGCGTTCGATCAGCACGCGGTCATCGCCGAAGCTGGAAGCAGCCTCGCGCTGGCAGGAGGCCAGCGCATCCAGGAAGGCGCCGGACGATTCCACCACGCGCATGCCCTTGCCGCCGCCGCCGGCGCTGGCCTTGATCAGCACGGGATAGCCGATGCCGTCGGCCTGCGCCTTGAGGAATTGCGGATCCTGGTTGTCGCCGTGGTAGCCGGGCACCAGCGGCACGCCAGCCTTGTCCATCAAAGTCTTCGCGGCGGACTTGCTGCCCATGGCGGCTATGGCGGACGCCGGCGGACCGACGAAGGAGATGCCGGCCTTTTCGGCGGCTTCGGCGAAGGCTTCGTTTTCCGACAGGAAGCCGTAGCCGGGATGGATGGCGCCCGCGCCGGTGTCGAGCGCGGCCTGCAGGATGGCGTCGCCACGCAGGTAACTGGCGCGCGGCTCCGAGCCGCCGATGTACACGGCCTGGTCGCAGGCGGCGACGTGGCGCGCATTGGCGTCCGCGTCCGAGTACACGGCGACGGTGCGGATGCCCATGCGGCGGGCGGTGGCGGCGACGCGGCAGGCGATTTCGCCGCGGTTGGCAATCAGCAAAGTGTCGAACATAAGTGTCATCCTGGCTGGAATATCTCTGGAACTAAGGCGCTCTGCGCACTATCAGGGTTCACCTACATCCGGAACACGCCAAACCGCGTGTCTTCGATCGGCGCGTTCAAGGCCGCCGACAGCGCCAGGCCCAGCACGCGGCGCGTGTCGGCCGGCGCGATGATGCCGTCGTCCCACAGGCGCGCGGTGGCGTAGTAGGGATGGCCTTCGCGTTCGTACTGCTCGCGGATGGGCGCCTTGAATGCGTTCTCCTCGTCGGCGGACCACTGGCCGCCGCGCGCCTCGATGCCGTCGCGCTTGACCGTGGCCAGGACGCTTGCCGCCTGTTCGCCGCCCATGACCGAGATGCGGGCGTTGGGCCACATGAAGAGCATGCGCGGCGAATAGGCGCGGCCGCACATGCCGTAGTTTCCGGCGCCGAAGGAGCCGCCGATCAGCACGGTGAACTTCGGCACGGCGGCGGTGGCCACGGCCGTGACCATCTTCGCGCCGTGGCGGGCGATGCCTTCGTTTTCGTACTTGCGTCCCACCATGAAGCCCGTGATGTTCTGCAGGAACACCAGCGGGATCTTGCGCTGCGCGCACAGTTCGATGAAGTGCGCGCCCTTCTGCGCGGACTCGGAAAACAGGATGCCGTTGTTCGCCACGATGCCCACCGGCATGCCGTGGATGTGCGCGAAGCCCGTGATCAGCGTGGGGCCGAAGCGCGCCTTGAACTCGTCGAACTCCGAGCCGTCCACGATGCGCGCGATGACTTCGCGCACGTCGTAGGGCTTGCGGGTGTCGGCGGGGATGATGCCGTTCAATTCGCTGGGGTCGTAGCGCGGTTCGCGCACGGGCACGGTCGCCAGCGGCTGGGGCTTCTTGCGGTTCAGGCGGGCCACGGCGTTGCGCGCCAGCTGCAGCGCGTGCATGTCGTTGGCGGCCAGATGGTCTACCACGCCGGACAGGCGCGTGTGGACGTCGCCGCCGCCCAGGTCTTCGGCGCTGACCTCTTCGCCCGTGGCGGCCTTCACCAGCGGCGGACCGCCCAGGAAGATGGTGCCCTGGTTCTTCACGATGATGGATTCGTCGCTCATCGCGGGCACGTAGGCGCCGCCGGCGGTGCAGGAACCCATCACCACGGCGATCTGCGCGATGCCCTGAGCGGACATCTGGGCCTGGTTGTAGAAGATGCGGCCGAAGTGCTCGCGGTCGGGAAAGACCTCGTCCTGCTGCGGCAGGTTGGCGCCGCCGGAATCCACCAGGTAGACGCAAGGCAGATGATTCTGCGCGGCGATTTCCTGCGCGCGCAGATGCTTCTTGACCGTCATCGGGTAGTAGGTGCCGCCCTTGACCGTGGCGTCATTGCAGACGATCACGCATTCCGTGCCGGACACGCGGCCGATGCCGGTGATGACACCCGCGCCCGGCGCGTCGCCGTCATACATATCGTGCGCCGCCATGGGCGACAGCTCCAGGAACGGGGTGCCCGGGTCGATCAGGTTCTCCACGCGGTCGCGCGGCAGCAGCTTGCCGCGCGCCACGTGCTTGGCTCGCGCGGCTTCGCTGCCGCCCAGGGCGGTCTGGGCCAGCTTCTGGTTCAGATCGTCCAGTTGCGCCTGCATGGCGCGCGCATTGTCGGTGTAGTCCTGCGACCGCGTATTGATGCGGGATTCGATGATGGGCATGGGGTTCCACCCGTCCTGCTAGTTTGGAATTTGAAGGCGCTCGAAGAGCGGTTTGTCTCGCTGCCTGGTGGGCCAGGCATTCTTGTCGATATGGAGTTATGGATTTCGTTGCGCCTTTCCTGCATGGCTCGCGACCGACCCGTCGCGGTAATGCCATGCCGGAAAGGCGCAGCGGAATCCATCTTGGGAGACGGGCGCAAGCCCGCCTCCCAAGCAGCTTCTTAGACCATCTCGATGGCCATCGCGACGGCTTCGCCGCCGCCGATGCACAAGGTGGCCACGCCACGCTTGCCACCGGTCTTGCGCAGTGCGCCGACCAGCGTGGCCATCAGGCGGGCGCCGGATGCGCCGATCGGGTGGCCCAGCGCGGTGGCGCCGCCGTTGACGTTGACCTTTTCATGCGGCAGCTTGAAGTCGGTCATGGCGGCCATGGTGACCACCGCGAAGGCTTCGTTGATCTCGTACAGGTCCACGTCCTCGGCCTTCCAGCCGGTCTTGGCGAACAGGTTCTTCAGCGCGCCCACGGGGGCGGTGGTGAACCAGCCGGGTTCCTGAGAATGCTGGCTGTGCGCCACGATGCGGGCCAGCGGCTTGACGCCGAGCTTTTCGGCGGTGGAGGCGCGCATCAGCACCATGGCGGCGGCGCCGTCGGAGATCGACGAGGAGTTGGCGGCGGTGATGGTGCCGTCCTTCTTGAACGCGGGCTTGAGCGACGGGATCTTCTCCGGCATGGCCTTGGTGGGGGCTTCGTCGGTGTCGATCACGGTGTCGCCCTTGCGGCCGGCCACGGTCACGGGCGCGATTTCCCACTTGAAGCTGCCGTCTTCGGTGGCGGCGCGCGCACGGCGCAGCGATTCCAGCGAGAAGGCGTCTTGCTGTTCGCGGGTGAACTCATACTTGGCGGCGCAGTCTTCGGCGAACACGCCCATGGCTTTGCCTTTGTCGTAGGCGTCTTCCAGGCCGTCCAGCGCCATGTGGTCATACACGGTGTTGTGACCGAAGCGGTAGCCCTGGCGGGCCTTGAGCAGCAGATAAGGCGCGTTGCTCATGCTTTCCTGGCCGCCGGCGACGACGACGTTGGCGCTGCCGGCCATCAGCAGGTCATGGCCGAACATGGCGGCCTTCAGGCCCGAACCGCACACCTTGTGGATCGTGGTGCAAGCCACGCCCAGCGGCAGGCCCGCGCCCAGCGCCGCCTGGCGCGCGGGCGCCTGGCCCTGGCCGGCCTGCAGCACGTTGCCCATGATGACTTCGTCGACCTGCTCGGCCTTGATGCCGGCGCGTTCGATGGCGGCCTTGATGGCCACTGCGCCCAGTTCGTGCGCGGCCAGCCCGGACAGGCTGCCTAGCATGCCGCCCATGGGCGTGCGGGCGACGGAAACGATAACGATGGGATCTGACATGACTAGCTCCTGTGAGGGTCGGGACAGCGTCTGGGTTACAACACCGCGTTGCCGCTTGATGGGCGTTCCTTACGCAGGCGTCTGTCCGTATCGTAAGGGAAAAATTCTTCAATCCGGCCCTGCGCCACACGGGCGCGGCAGGCCTGCCACCAATCCGGTTCCAGCAAGTCGGAATGATGGCGCAGGAAGGCGCCGCGCACCCGCGCGTCGCCCAGCAGGAAGCGGCCGAATTCTTCGGGAAATACGTCGTTCGGTCCAATGGCGTACCAGGGCTCTGAAGCCATTTCCGCTTCTTCGTTCGGGGCCGGCGGAATGCGCCGGAAATTCATCTCGGTCATGCGCTGGATTTCGTCGTAGTCATAAAAGACGACCCGGCCCAGGCGCGTGACGCCGAAATTCTTGTAAAGCATGTCGCCGGGGAAGATATTGGCCGCGGCCAGCTGCCGGATGGCGTCCCCGTATTCGCGCACGGCCGGCTCCAGCAGCGTGTCCGGTGCATGGCGCAGATAGATGTTCAGGGGCGTCATCCGCCGTTCGATGTAGACGTGACGGATGACCACCGTGTCGGCGGTTTCCTCTATGAGGCTGGGCACCAGCCGGCGCAGCTCGTTCAGCAGCGCGGGGGCGAAGCGGTCGCGCGGCAGCGCCACCTGCGAGTACTCCCAGGTGTCGGCCATGCGGCCGACGCGGTCATGCAGCTTCACCATCTGGTACTTGCGCCGCACGGTGGCGTGGTCCATGCCGTCCTTGTCGATGTGGTCCTTGATCAGCTTGAACACATAGGGATAGGACGGCAGGGTGAATACGCACATCACCATGCCCTTGATGCCGGGCGCGATATCGAATGCATCGCGCGAATGCGCCAGGTGGTGCAGGAAATCGCGGTAGAACAGCGTCTTGCCCTGCTTCTGCAGGCCGATCATGGTGTAGAGCTCGGCCTTGGGCTTGCGCGGCAGCAGGCTGGCCAGGAAGTTCACGACCGCCGCCGGGGTTTCCATGTCCACCAGGAAGTAGGCGCGGGTGAAGCTGAACAGGGTGCTCAGGTCGTCCGCGCCCAGCAGCAGCGCGTCCAGCACGACCTGTCCGGCCGGGTTGCGCGTCAGCGCCACCGCAAACGGGTAGACGGTCGTCTGGTTGATCAGGCGGCCGACGATGTACGCGCCCTTGTTGCGAAAGAACAGCGAGCCCAGCGCATGGATCTGGCAGTCGCTGGCGATGCGCCGGCCCACATGGCGCGGCAAGAGCGTGCGCAGCTGCGAGACCGCGGCGCGCGCCAGCAGCCGGGTGTCCCGGGGCAGGTCCTCGAAGGGCAGCGCCAGGCCAAAGTCGGCCACCATCCGTATCAGGCTTTTTTCCAGCCCGTCCGTCGCCGGGTAGTACACCCGGTACGACGGCACGCTGCTGTCCAGGTAGTCGGTGGCGACGGCAGGCCGGACGAAGAGAAAATCGTTGTGAAAATAGTCGCGGTGCAGCAGCCGGCACGACACCGAGTTGAAGAAGGTCTCGGCGCATTCGGGCTGGCGGTGCTCTCCCAGCAGGCCGACGAATTCCTGCTTGATCTGCTGCCAGAAGGCGGTCTGCGCGTCGGTCAGGGACGGTGCGGCGGCACCGTTGCCGGCGCCGTTCGTGGCGCTGCCGCCCACCGCGCCTTCCGGCCGGCCGCGCAGCACGTTTTCGAGCTGGGCCGCGCATTCGCGCACCCGCATGTCGTAGTACTCGATCCGTTCGCGCGACAGGTGCTGGATGCCGTGCCAGTCGCCGGACTCAAACAGCGCCTTGGCGCGCTGCGCGCTGTAGCGGAACAGCGCGTAGTGCCGGTCGAAGCCCGCCAGCATCAGCCGCGCGACGTCCAGCGGCGAGGGTCCCGGCGCGGGAGCCTGCTCGATATGCTGGACATCGGACATGCGGATCATGGCGGCGCGGCTGCTGGCGTTGATCAGGCGGTTTCGTTGAAGAGTTCGCGGCCGATCAGCATGCGGCGGATCTCGCTGGTGCCGGCGCCGATCTCGTACAGTTTGGCGTCGCGCCACAGGCGGCCCACGGGGTATTCGTTGATATAGCCGTTGCCGCCCAGGATCTGGATGCCCTCGCCCGCCATCCACGTGGCTTTCTCGGCCGTGTACAGGATCAGCGCGGCGCAGTCCTTGCGCACCTGCCGGACGTGGTCCGTGCCCAGCTTGTCCAGGTTCTTGCCCACCTGGTAGCAGAAGGCGCGGCTGGCCTGCAGGGTGGTGTACAGGTCGGCGACCTTGCCCTGGATCAGCTGGAATTCGCCGATCGCCTGGCCGAATTGCTTGCGGTCATGGATATAGGGGACGACCACGTCCATCACGGCCTGCATGATGCCCAGGGGGCCGCCGGACAGCACGGCGCGTTCGTAGTCCAGGCCGCTCATCAGCACCTTGACGCCGCCATTGACCTGGCCCAGCACGTTTTCCTCGGGGATTTCGCAGTCCTGGAACACGAGTTCGCCCGTGTGGCTGCCGCGCATGCCCAGCTTGTCCAGCTTCTGCGCTACCGAAAAGCCCTTGAAGCCCTTCTCCACCAGGAAGGCCGTGATGCCGCGCTGGTGCGCTTCGGGATCGGTCTTGGCGTAGACGACCAGCGTGTCGGCGTCCGGGCCGTTGGTGATCCACATCTTGGTGCCGTTCAGCACGTAGCGGTCGCCCTTTTTGTCCGCGCGCAGCTTCATGCTGACGACGTCGGAGCCGGCGCCGGGCTCGCTCATGGCCAATGCGCCCACGTGCTCGCCGGAAATCAGCTTGGGCAGGTATCGGGTCTTCTGGGCCGCCGTGCCGTTGCGGTTGATCTGGTTCACGCACAGGTTGGAGTGCGCGCCATAGGAGAGGCCGATGGAAGCGCTGGCGCGGGAGATTTCCTCCATCGCGATCATGTGGGCCAGATAGCCCATGTTGGCGCCGCCGTATTCCTCGTCGGCCGTCATGCCCAGCACGCCGAGCTCACCGAATTTGCGCCAGAGGTCCATGGGGAACTGGTCGCTGCGATCGACTTCTGCGGCGCGCGGCGCGATCTCGGCCTGTGCGAAATTGCGCACGGCGTCGCGCAGCATGTCCAGGTCTTCGCCCAGGTCGAAGTTCAGGCCGGGAAGATTCATCGATGTCTCCGTGATAGTGGGTACTTACATTCTTATGGGCGCCTGTTATCCGCGCCATGCTGCCACTGTTGGCTCATGATGCGCCGATCAACCACCGCTGCGCAATGATGCACCGCAAATATTACGTTTACGTAAACGTAAATTGGAGTCGGGTTATCCCTAGGAAATTGTCATCTTCCCCGGGAGTAGCCATGAGTAATATCCCAGCCAATCTTTGAATCCTGAATCATTGCGATGGAGTTTGCCGTGCTCGAACTATCCAATCTGGACGAAATTGTGGCGCTGCGGCGCGACATCCACATGCACCCGGAGCTCTGCTATGAAGAGCACCGCACCGCCAAGGTGGTGGCGGACACGCTGCGCGGCTGGGGCATCGAGACGCATACCGGCATCGCCAAGACCGGCGTGGTCGGCGTGATCAGGCGTGGCACGTCGGACCGCGCCATCATGTTGCGCGCCGATATGGACGCCCTGCCCATGCAGGAAGAAAACCAGTTCGACCACCGCTCGCGCCACGACGGCAAGATGCACGGCTGCGGCCATGACGGGCACACCGCCATGCTGCTGGCCGCGGCGCAGCACCTGCAGACCGCGGGCGGCTTCGATGGCACGGTGTACCTGTGCTTTCAGCCAGCCGAGGAAGGCGGCGCGGGCGGCCGCGCCATGATCCAGGATGGTCTGTTCACCCGCTTCCCCTGCGAGGCCGTGTTCGGCATGCATAACTGGCCGGGCCTGCCGGCCGGCTCGTTCGGCGTCTGTTCCGGCCCCATGATGGCCGCCGCCAACGGCTTCAAGATCACCGTCAAGGGCAAGGGCGGCCACGCCGCCGCGCCCCAGGACTGCAACGACCCGGTGCCTGCCCTGTTCGCCATCGGCCAGTCGCTGCAGACCATCCTGACGCGCAGCAAGCGTCCGCTGGACGCCGCCGTCCTGTCGATCACCCAGGTGCAGGCCGGCGGCAGCGTCATCAACGTCATTCCGAACTCGGCGTGGCTGGGCGGCTCGGTTCGCGCCTACAGCACGGACGTGGTCGACCTGATAGAACGCCGCATGAAGGAGATTGCCGGCAACATCGCCGCCGCGCATGGCTGCGAGGCCGACGTGTTCTTCGAGCGCCGCTACCCGGCGCTGGTCAATACCGTGGCCGAGACCGAGTTCTGCATGGAGGTCATGCGCGATGTCGTGGGCGAGGACCGCGCGCTGGTGATCGAGCCGGCCATGGCGTCGGAGGACTTCGCCTTCCTGCTGCAGGAAAAGCCCGGCTGCTACGTGTTCCTGGGCAACGGCGACGGCGAGCACCGCATGGCGGGCCACGGACTGGGCCCCTGCATGCTGCACAACGCCAGCTATGACTTCAACGATTCTCTGATTCCGGCTGGCGCGTCGTACTGGGTTCGCCTGGCGCAACGCTACCTCGCCTGATGTGCTTTACCGCTGTTCGCTTTATCCAACGTAGTGCTATGCAACATCACTGGGAAGATATGAAAAAGAAGACATTGCTGATCAAGGCCGCGGGGGCGGCCCTGGCAATCATGGCAAGCGGCGCAATGGCCCAAGGCTGGCCGGCCAAGCCTGTCACCGTGGTCGTGCCCTACACCGCCGGCGGTAGCGCCGATGCGATCGGGCGCCGCCTGGGCGACGCGTTGCGCAAGGAAGCCAACGTAACCGTCATCGTTGAAAACAAGCCCGGCGCCGGCGCCTCCGTGGGCACGGACTTCGTGGCGCGCGCGCAGCCGGACGGCACCACGCTGCTGCTGGCCTCGACCAGCCCGCTGACGATCTTCCCGCACCTGGCCAAGACCAATTACGACCCGATGAAGGACCTGACGCCGGTGGCCAGCGTGGCCGTGGCTCCGGTTGCCATCGTGGCGACCAAGGCGCTGCCGGTGAAGGATTTTGCAGGCCTGATCGACTACGCCAAGTCGCACCCGGATGGCGTGCGCTACGGCACGCCGGGCCAGGGCACCGTGGCCCATATCGGCATGGCGGCGGTGACCACGCAGACGGACACCAAGATGCTGCATGTGCCCTACCGCGGCAACAGCCAGGCGCTGACCGACGGCCTGGGCGGCGTGGTGGAGCTGCTGGTGGTCAATAGCGACGTCGTGCTGCCGCACGTGGCCAACGGCGCCTTGAAGCCGCTGGCCGTGATGGCGCCGCAACGCCTGGCCGCCTGGCCGGACGTGCCGACGATGGCCGAGCTGAAGCTGCCGCAAGCGCAGTACTACTCGAACTTCGGCGTCTTTGCGCCCGCCAACCTGCCGCCGGCCGTGTCGCAGCCCTTGCAGGCCGCCTTGGCCAAGGCCGTGGCCAGCGCCGAGTTCCAGGAATTGCTGGCCAAGTCCTACCTGCAGCCGGGCACGGCCTCGGGCGAGGCCTTTGCCAAGCAGGTGCAGGCGGAGTTCGTGAACAACGCGCGCATCATTAAAGAAGGCAATATCAAGGCCGAGTAAGCAACAGCGCATGGCAAAAGCGCGCGGCCTTTCGGGGCACGCGCGCTTTTTTCTGGATGCTCGCGACCGCCTTGCGGCCTACGTGCTGCGCGGCCCGAACATGATCACCAGCATCCCGGCCAGGCACAGGCCGACGCCGATCCAGTCGCTCGCGCTGGGGCGGATGCCATCCACGGCCCACAGCCACAGCAGCGCCATGCCGATATAGACGCCACCGTACGCGGCATAGACGCGGCCCGACGCCGTGGGATGCAGGGTGAGCAGCCACGCGAACAGCGCCAGGCTGAGCGCGGCCGGCGCCAGCAGCCAGATGGAATGACCTTTGCGCAGCCACAGATAGGGCAGATAGCAGCCGACGATTTCGGCCAGCGCGGTCAGGATGAAGAGCGCGAGGGTTTGCAGGGCGGCCATGTGCGCGCGCCTACGGCTTTTGCGCCAGCAATTCGCGGCACTGCCGTTCCTGCTGCGCGATTTCCTGCAAGGTGTCGTCGATGTCGCGGCGCTGCTGCTCCAGCGTGGCGCGATGCTGTTCCAGGACGGCCAGATACTGGCGCAGCTGTACCTCCGTGTCGCCGGGCCCGTCGTACATGTCGATCAGGGTCAGGATTTCGGACAGTTGCAGCCCCAGCCGTTTGCCGCGCAGGGCCAGTTTCAGGCGCGTGCGGTCGCGCGGGCCGAAGACCCGGTTGCGTCCCTCGCGCGCCGGGCTGACGATACCCTGGTCTTCATAGAAGCGGATCGTGCGGGGCGTGACGTCGAACTCGCGGGAGAGTTCAGAGATGGTCCAGGTTGACGAGGGCATGCGAGGTGTGGCAGTTTACGTAAACGTAAATTATGATGACTTGACCTGATCGTCAAGCGTGGAGCGAGAGGCAATGAACCCCAACGAACAAAAGCTGCAGTATCCCTGGGCGGATTTCCAGCCCGAGGCCGGCCGTGCGCATGTCGTGGCGGAGGGCGTCAAATGGATCCGGATGCCGCTGCCGTTCGCGCTGGATCATATCAACCTCTGGCTGCTGCGGGACAAGATCGACGGCAAGGATGGCTGGACCATCGTCGACTGCGGCATTTCGCGCGACGAAGTGAAGACGCTGTGGGAAGACGTGTTCAAGAACGAGCTGGACGGCCTGCCCGTGCTGCGCGTGCTGGTCACCCACATGCACCCCGACCACATCGGCCTGGCCCATTGGCTGTGCGAACGCTGGAACGCCCGGCTGTGGATGACGATGACCGACTTCATGGTGGCGTCGCTCTGGTCGTCGCGCCGCAACGATGCCGGCGCGGGGCCCGGCGGGCAGGCGGCGGTCGAGCATTTTGCCCGTCACGGCCTGACCGATCCGCAAGCGCAGGAACAGATCCGCCAGCGCGCCAATTACTATCCCAACCTCGTGCCGGCGGTGCCGCCGCGGTACACCCGCATCATGGACGGCGACCAGGTCCGCATCGGCGGGCGCGACTGGCGCGTCATCGTGGGCTACGGCCACGCGCCGGAACATGCTTCGCTGTTCTCGCCCGACCTGCGCGTGGTGATCTCCGGCGATATGGTGCTGCCGCGCATTTCCACCAACGTCAGCGTGTTCGACTACGAACCCGACGCCAATCCCCTGCCCTTGTACCTGCGTTCGCTGGACGGCTACGACGGCCTGCCGGAGGACACGCTGGTGCTGCCCTCGCATGGCCGTCCGTTCAAGGGCCTGCATGAGCGCATCGCGCAGCAGCACGAGCATCACCGCGACCGGCTTGCCGAAGTGCTGGAAGCCTGTGCGGTCCAGCCGCAGTCCACCTCCGACATCGTGCCGGTCCTGTTCAAGCGCAAGCTGGACCTGCACCAGCTCACCTTCGCCATGGGCGAGGCCCTGGCGCACCTGCACGCGCTATACTTCGAGGGCAAGCTGAAACGCGCCCAGGACGCGGACGGCATCGTGCGGTTCAAGGCCGCCTGACCGGCGCCGGCGGCGGGCTCCGCGCGGCCTGCTAGCGGGTCGCCGTCGCCAGCCGCAGCGCCAGCCCCACGAACACCAGCGCGGCGATCCGGTTCAGCCAGCGCTTGGCGGTCGTCGAGCGTTGCAGCAGTTCACCGAATGCGCCCGAGAAGAACGCAATCGCGCCGAACACCAGCAGCGTCGACACCATGAACACCGCGCCCAGCTGCATGGTCTGCAAGCCCACCGGTCCCAGCCCGGGCGAGGTGAACTGGGGCAGGAAAGCAAAGAAGAACAGCAGTACCTTGGGGTTGGTCAGGTTCATCACGATGCCGCGGCGGTACAGGGCGCCTGGCTGCATCGGCTCGGGGGGCTTGCCGGCGTCGCCTTCTACCGGCGCGCGCAGGATCTGCCACGCCAGGTAGGCCAGGTACGCCGCGCCCGCCAGCTTGAGCACCGTGAAGGCCATGGGCGACGCCGCAAAGACGGCGGCCAGTCCCACGGCCACGGCGGCGGTATGTCCCAGCAGCCCCGTGCACAATCCCAGCACCACGAACATGCCCGCCTTGCGGCCCCAGATGGCCGATTGCATCAGCACGAAGATATTGTCCGGCCCCGGAGTCAGGGCCAGCAGCACGGCAATGCCGAAGAATGCGATCAGGGTGTCGATGGGCAGCATGGGTCTCGCCAGTAACGGATCGGCCGGCGCCAGCGGGCCGGACAGTGGCATCATAAAGGCAAAGCCGACCAGAACAGGAGACAGACCGACCATGACCACCGCCGCTGCCCATCCCTCTCCGGCATCCCGTGAACGCGCCGACGCCCCGCTTGAAGCCTGGCTGCTTGCGCGCCACAGTTGCCGCGCCTTTCTGCCCGAACCGGTGCCGCGCGACACCATCGAGCGCATCCTGAGCCTGGCCCAGCGCACGGCGTCCTGGTGCAACTGCCAGCCGTGGCAGGTGGCCATCACCGAAGGCGCGGGCACGCGGCGGCTGGCCGACGCGCTGCAGCGCCGCGCGGAGCACACGGGCTTCACACCCGACTTCCCCTTCCCGCGGGAGTACCGCGGCGACTATCTGGCCCGCCGCCGCGAATCGGGCTTTCAGCTCTATGGCGCGGTCGGCGTGGCTCGCGGCGACCGCGAGGCCTACCGCCGTCAGGAAATGCGCAACTTCGCGCTGTTCGACGCGCCGCACGTCGCCATCGTCACGACCGACGAGGCGTTGGGCGAATACGGCGCCATGGACTGCGGCGGCTATGTCGCCAATTTCTTGCTGGCGGCCCAGGCCAACGGCGTGGCAACCGTGGCGCAGGCGTCGCTGGCGATGTATCCGGAAGTGCTGCGCGAGGTGCTGGGCATCGCGCCGGACCGCCGCGTGGTCTGCGGCATTTCCTTCGGCTACGCGGATGCGGCACATCCCGCCAACAGCTACCGCACCCGGCGGGCCGACCTGCCGGAAACGGTCAGCTGGATAGGTTGAGATCCGCCCCGGGGAAAAAGCGCGTCCTCCGGGGCAACAAGCCCGCGCAAGCGGGCGCCGCGCCGGGGGCGGTTTCCCCACACATTCTCCCCGCCTCCTGATATGGTTTAGGTTCCCCGGTTTTGTCGCACCCCTCCAAGATGCCTACCAAACACATCGATACGGTCCTCCAGCACGCAGGCACCGCCCCGTTCAACCCCGAGACCGGCACGGCCCCGGTGCCGCTGCCGCCCATGCGGGCCAGCACGGTGCGCTTCGCCAACATCGCTGCCCTGGAAAACGCGCAGCGCAGCAAGGCGGCCGGCGGCCGCGCCTCGACGTACGGGCGCATGGGCATGGACACCCATGCGGCGCTGGAAGAAGTCTTCACGCAGCTGGAAGGGGGCACGCACTGCTACCTGGCGTCCTCGGGCCTGTCGGCCATGACGATGGTCATGCTGGCCCTGTGCTCGGCGGGCGACCACGCCCTGATCTCGGACTGCGTGTACGGCCCGATGCGCGAACTGGACGACGCCGTCCTGAAGCGCCTGAACATCGACATCACCTACTTCGCGGCCGGCGAAGACCTTGAAGAGCTGGTGCGCCCGAACACCACGCTGCTGTACGTGGAGTCTCCCGGCTCCCTGCTGTTCGAAATGCTGGACATGGGCGCCATGGCCGCCTTCGCGCAAAGCCACGGCCTGGTGCTGGCCACCGACAACACCTGGGGCTCGGGCTATATCTACCGGCCGCTGATGCTGGGCGCGCAGGTGTCCGTCATCGCCGGCACCAAGTATGTGGGCGGACACTCCGACCTGATGCTGGGCGCCGTGGTCACCAACGACGAGAACATCGCCAAGAAGCTGAATCGCACCCAGTACGCGATGGGTTACTCCATCAGCGCGGACGATGCCTGGCTGGCGTTGCGCGGCGTGCGCACCATGCCGATCCGCATGGCCCAGCACGCGCGCCATGCCATGCAGGTGTGCGAGTTCCTCAAGAGCCGCCCCGAGACCGTGCGCCTGTTCCACCCGGCATGGCCGGAGGATCCCGGCCATGCCTTGTGGCAGCGCGACTGCACGGGCTCCAATGGCATGCTGTCCGTGGAACTGCGCCTGTCGCCCGCCGCGGTGCGCCAGTTCGTGGAAGCGCTGAACTTGTTCGGCATCGGCTTCTCGTGGGGCGGATACGAAAGTCTGGTGCAGCTCGTGTCGCCCAAGGACCTGTCCAAGCATCGCTACTGGGGCGAAGGCGACAATGCGCTGGTCCGCCTGCACATCGGCCTGGAGTCCCCCGAGGACATCATCGCCGACCTGACGCAGGCCTTCGAGCAAGCCGCGGCCGTCAAGGACTAGCCACGCGCGCGCGGCGCCGTCAGGCCGCCGCGCCGCGTATCCACGCGCCGATGCGCGCGGCGATGTCGTCGCTGTTGTCGTCCATCATGGGCATGTGCGAATTGCCGGCGATGCCCATGTCGGCCAGGCGCCACGTCTGCACGCGAGCGCCCTGGCGCGCCAGCTCACCGGCGTATTCGGCGCCGCTGGCGCACAGTTTCCGCCAGAGCGGCGTGGCGTCCAGGTAGTCGCCGTAAACGAACAGGAACGGCTTGTCGGCCACGCTGGCCGCCACGACCTCGCTGGAAAATCCGGACGGCTCGATGCCGATCACGCCGCGCACCAGCTCCGGCCGCGCATGCAGCGCGCGGTAGGCGACTTCGCCGCCATGGCTGTGCGCCAGCACCAGGCAGGGCCCGACGCGGTCCAGCACGGCGCAGAAGCCCTGCAAGGCGGCGTCGTTGTTGCCCAGCCAGCGCGGCACAGCATGCCGGATGAAGCTGTCGAAGGCGGCCACCGGAAAGCGCTGTCCCGCGAACGCGCGCCGCGCCTCGAAATCCTCGGCGCGCCCGAAACGAAACAGCGACCAGCTTTCCTCGGCATTGCGGATGATGGGCGGCTCCGGCCAGACTTGCGCGAACGGCGCCCAGCCGGCGCGCCCGCGCTCCACATTGTCCACCACATACACCGCGTGCCCCTGGCGCAGGAAATGCTGCACCCAGCCCGGCCGGCCGTCCGGCGTCTGCTCCCACATCGCGCCCGTCATGCCGCCGCCGTGCAGCAGCACGACGGGCAGCGGATGCGCCAGCCGCGCCGGGATGAAGTACTGCGCGTAGGCCTGTTCGAAGTGATACAGGCCATTGGGGTCATAGGCCAGCGACGCGCTTTGGGTGAAGGCGATGTCGCGCGTGGGCAGACCGTCGATGCGCACCGGCCTGCCGCCCGCGTAGAAGCTGCCGAAGTCGGCCAGGGCCAGTGCCTGCTTCATTGCCTGGCCATCGGGCATTGGCTTTCCGACAGCGGCCAGGCCAGCGTGTCGCCAGGAATCGTCCGCACGACGTTGTAGTAATCCCAGGGCGCCTTGGACTGCTCGGGCGTCTTCACCTGCGCCAGCATCATGTCGCGCACCACCAGGCCGTCGGCGCGGATATGCGCATTCAGGCTGAAGGGGTCGTCGATGGGCAGCGACTTCATCTTGGCCATCACCGCGTCGGCGTCCACCGTGCCGGCGGCCTTCACCGCTTGCAGATAGTGGCGCACCGAGCTGTAGACGCCGGCCTGCAGGAAGGTGGGCGGGCGGCCCACGCGGGCTTCGAACTTCTTGGTGAAGGCGCGCGTGCCGTCATTCATGTCCCAATACGACGGCACGGTCAGGTAGGTCTTTTGCGCGGCCTGCAGGCCCAGGCTGTGCACGTCGGTCAGCAGCAGCAGCATCGCCGCCAGCTGCTGCGTGCCGCCGATGCCGAACTCCGCCGCCTGCTTGATGGCCGATATGGTGTCGCCGCCCGCGTTGGCGATGGCGATGATCTGCGCCTTGGAGCCCTGCGCCTGCAGCAGGAAGGACGCAAAGTCCGATGCATTCAGCGGATGGAAGACGGTGCCGACGACCTCGCCACCGTTCGCCTTCACGACGGTCTCGGTGTCGGCGGCCAGCTGCTTGCCGAAGGCGTAGTCGGACGCCAGGATGAACCAGCGCTTGTTGCCCTCCTTGACCACGGCGGTTGCCGTGCCGCGCGACAGCGCATAGGTCGTGTAGGTCCACTGCACGCCATACGGCGAGCATTGCGCCTGCGACAGCGCGGTCGTGCCGGGACTGGAGAACAGCACCAGTTTCTTCTTTTCCCGCGCGATGCCCTGCACCGCCAGCGCGACCGACGAGTTGGGCACGTCCACCACCACGTCCACGCCATCCGTGTCGTACCACTTGCGGACCATGCTGCTGCCGATATCGGGGCGATGCTGGTGGTCTCCCGACACCAGCGAGATGGGCTTGCCCAGCAAGGTGCCGCCCATTTCCTCGATGGCCAGCCTGGCGGCTTCCACGGAGCCCTTGCCGGTGGCGTCGGCGGTGACGCCGGCCATGTCCGTCAGCACGCCGATCTTCACGCCGTCGGCCGCGCTGGCGTGGGCCAGCGGTGCGCCCGACGCGAGACACAGGCCCAGGCCCAGGCTCAACGCGGCGCGGCTGCGCAGGAATTGCTTTTTCATTTGTCTTCCACCCGTTTGATGCCGTCGATGCGGCGAATTCTTGTGGCGAAAGTGTAGCGCGGCCCCCCTGAAAACACGCCTAAAACAGCACCCCCAAAACAAGACGCCCCGGCCGTAAGGCTCGGGGCGTCGGGTAACGGGGGTACGGCGCGGTTTACTTGTTGCGCGCCATCGGGATCAGGCGATCCACTTCCTTCAGGGCGCCTTCGTAGCTGTTGCCCGCCATGACCGGCGAGGTCATGAACTTGCCGCCGACGGCAAACGAGGGCGTGCCCTCGATGCGGTAGGCGTCGGCCAGCTGGTTGGCGCGCTGGACTTGCGCCTGCACGCTGAAGGAATCGAATACCGAGTCGAACTTGGCTCGGTCCACGCCTTGCGTCGCGATCCAGTCGCCCATCGCCTTCTTGTCGAACAGGCGCTTGTGCTCGCCGTGGATGGCGGTGAAGACCTTCGGGTGCAGGTCCGGGCGGTCCAGGGCCAGCAGCGTGTAGTAGAGCTGTTGCAGCGGCTTCATGCCGGCGTTGAAGGCGATCGGGACCTGCTTGAGCACCACGTCCGAAGGCGCGGTCTTGGCCCAGTCTTCAACCATGGGTTCCATGGACGCGCAATGCGGGCAGGTGTAGGCAAAGAATTCCAGGACTTCGACCTTGCCCGGCGTATCCGACGGCAGCGGCGGATTGATGGGCACGAACTGCTGGGCGCCTTGAGCATGGCTGACCGGGCTGAAGAACGCCGTTGCGGTCAGCGCGGCGGCTGCCAGGATGCGAATAAGCTTGGGGGACAGCATGGATGAGGTTCCTGAATAAAAAGCTACAGACAGGCTCGGGGCCGGATTAGTTCAATGCAAAAACCACCACGGGGCACCCCTACTGGCGCACCACCGCGGTTTCGATCTTGTTCTCGCCCAGCCTGCCGCGGGCGCGGTTCATGTCGTCCAGGCGGGCAAACGGCCCCACCCTGACGCGGTTGATGGGCTTGCCGTTCAGGTCCGCCTTCTGCACGGCCACGGGCAAGCCCAGCAGGATGATGCGGGCCTTCAGCGATTCCGCGTCGTTCTCGCCGCGGAAAGCGCCTGCCTGCAGGTAATACGTGCCGGTTGCCGCGGAGGACGTGGTCGCTGGCGCCGGCTTGGCGGGGGCGGCCGGGGCCGCTTTGGCGATCGGCGTGGGCGCGGTGCTGGGCGCTGCCGGGGCTGGCGCGGCGGCGGGCGCCTTGGAAGTCGGCAGGGTGGCGATCAGCGCGCCCAGGTCGTCCAGTTTGGCGGGCGTTTCGTCGCCGCCCTTGGCCGGGGCTCCCGCGCCAGGCAGCGGGGCTGGCGCGGTGGCCGTCGGGCCGGTGGGCGGGGCGCCTGCCGCGCCGTCGCGGCCGTACAGGCCGGCGTTGGGGTCGGGCGCCTGGCGGGGGTCGGGCAGCTTGCCCGAGTCGCCCTGGCGGCTGGCCCGGTCCACGAACGGCACGGGCGCCTTGGTGACGTAAAAGGCGACGGCGGCGGCGACGATCAGCCCGATCAGCAGGCCGGCCAGCGCCCCGTACAGGGTGCTGCCGCTTTCGCCGGACGAGCGGCGGGTAGGTTTGCGCTTGGTTGCCATGAAGGGATGTTACATCCGCTCGGGAGCGGAAACGCCCATCAGCTCCAGGCCGTTCGCCAGCACCTGGCGCGTGGTGGCGGCCAGGCGCAGACGGGCCAGCTTCAGGGCCGTGTCGTCGACCAGGACGCGCTCGGCGTTGTACCAGGCATGGAAGTCCGAGGCGCAGTCGCGCAGCCAGAACGCGATGTGGTGCGGCGACAGTTCCTGGGAGGCCAGGGCCACCACCTGGGGGAACTCGGCCAGGCGCTGCATCAGCGCGAATTCGGTCGGGGCGGTCAAGAGCGCGGCGTCGGCCTGGGCCACGTCGGCGGCCGGCATGCCGGCGTTATTGATCACCGAGCAAATGCGCGCATGGGCGTACTGGATGTAATAGACGGGGTTCTCGTCGCTCTTGGACAGCGCCAGGTCCACGTCGAACACGAATTCCGTGTCGGCGCGGCGCTGGATCAGGAAGTAGCGCACCGCGTCGCGGCCGACCCAGTCGATCAGGTCGCGCATGGTCACGTAGCTGCCGGCGCGCTTGGAGATCTTGACCTCTTCGCCGCCTCGCATCACCTTGACCATCTTGTGCAGCACGTAGGACGGGTAGTCCTTGGGGATGCCTTCTTCCAGCGCCTGCAGGCCGGCGCGCACGCGCGCCACGGTGCCGTGGTGGTCGCTGCCCTGGATGTTCACGGCGCGATGGAAGCCGCGCTCCCATTTGGCCTTGTGATAGGCCACGTCCGGCACGAAGTAGGTGTAGCCGCCTTCGCTCTTGCGCATGACGCGGTCTTTGTCGTCGCCCGTGCCCAGTTCGGTGGTGCGCAGCCACAGCGCGCCGCCTTCCTCGTAGGTGTGGCCGCCGGCGATCAGGGCCTTGACCGTCGCTTCCACGCGTCCGGACGTGTAGAGCGAGCTTTCCAGATAGTAATTGTCGAACGCCAGGCCGAAGGCCTGCAGGTCCAGGTCTTGCTCGCGGCGCAGGTAGGCCACGGCGAAGACGCGGATGTCGTCCAGGCTTTCGATGTTGCCGGTGGCCGTGACGGGTTCGCCATCGGACGCCTGGATGGTCTTGCCGTCCTGGAAGTCGCGGGCGATATCGGCGATGTAGTCGCCCTTGTAGCCGTCGGCGGGCCAATCGGGGGATTCGGTCGTCAGGCCGCGGGCGCGGGCCTGCACGCTGATGGCCAGGTTATGGATCTGGTTGCCGGCGTCGTTGTAGTAGAACTCGCGGGTGACGTCCCAGCCGCTGGCGTCGTACAGGCGGCAGAGGGCGTCGCCCAGCGCGGCCTGGCGGGCATGGCCCACGTGCAGCGGGCCGGTGGGGTTGGCCGACACGAACTCGACCAGGATCTTCTCGCCGCTGCGGGGGGCGCGGCCGAATGCGGCGCCCTGCTCGGCCACGGCCGCGATGACGGCCTGGCGGGCGGCGGGGGTGATGCGCAGGTTGATGAAGCCGGGACCGGCCACTTCGGCGCTTTCGACCAGCGGGGCGGCATCGGGATGCGCCATCAGGGCGTCCACGATGGCCTGGGCCAGTTCGCGGGGGTTGCGGCGGGCGGGCTTGGCCAGCTGCATGGCCACGTTGGTGGCGACGTCGCCGTGGGCGGCAACCTTGGGGCGCTCCAGCAGGACGTTGGCCTGGGCGTCGGGCAGGCTCTGCGCAACGGCGGCCTGGATCAGGGAGATAAGCTGTTTTTGTTGCTCGAGGAGCATGGGCGTCTGGAGATGTTCTGAGTGAGTGACGAAGGCGGCGATCAGTGGGCTGCGGCCGGGCCGGCAATCCGCGCGTCGCGCCCGCCAGCCGAAGCCGCGTTCGCGGGCCGGGCCGGGCGCGGACCGGGGGCGCCTGGCGCGCTCCGTGCCGGATTCATGGCCGCCACAGGTCCTGCTGTCACGGGAATCCCCTGAATCATAGTTGATTTGAGGGCCGGGCCGGCAGGCGGGAATTTCGCGTTACAGACGTTTCGCGGCCCGCAGGTCGTCGCTCCCAGGCGGGGAGCCGCCCGTGGAACCTTCCACAAGGCGCCAGTTGGCATCACCGGGACGTTGGGGTAGTGTATGAAGGTATTCAATGTGGGAGACAGGAACATGCTGATCACTTTTCATTCCAAGGTCGTGGCCGAGGTCCTGATGCTGACCGACCATGCCGGCGCGCTGCTGCAGGCGGCCGGCAAGCCCGTGGGCGACAAGATCCCGGAGCGCGGCGTATTCACCGTGGAGCAGCTCGGACCCGCCATCAGCGGCATCGAGCGCGCGATCGACGAGTACCGGCACGGCCATGAAGACAGCGAGGAAGACGACGACGACAAGGCGCCGGCCTCCCCGATGGCGCGCATGGTCGGACTGAAGGAACGCGCCTTTCCCCTGCTGGACATGATGCGCCAGTCCAAGGCCGCGGGCGCCGAAGTCACCTGGGAGGTGTCGCGGGGCTGGTAGGCCACTGTCGCCGGGCGGACAATCTGTCCGGCGTTTTTTGCCTACCCTTCTTGCCTGACGCCATCCGAAGGAGCCATCCCCCATGCGCAGCGACATCACCATTGTTTTCGACCCCCGGCATTCGCTGGATCTCTCGACCGACGTCGAGCCCTCCCCGCAGCGCCAGGCCCAGGCGCGCGACTGGTTCGACGGCGCCTGGGAAACCCTGGGCTGCGAGCCGCTGCGCCCGAGCGGCAAGGTCCTGCTGCTGGACAAGGTGCTGGGCGTGGCCGACGCGCTGGGCTACGCCACCCTGTCCACCGATGAAAAAGAAGCCGGCGAGTTCGCCGAGAACCTGGCCTTGGCGCTGGAGCGTCCCCGCATCACCGTGGACCTGCCGGGTCTGACCGTGGGGTACTGATACCCCACGCGCCTAGCGTATCCCCGCCCGCATGAACGACTGCACGAACTGGCGCTGGAACAGCAGGAAGGCGATCAGGAGCGGCGCGGCCGACATCAGGGTGGCCGCGGTGATGACCGACCAGTCGATGCCCTGGTCGGTGGACGAGAACACCTGCAGGCCCACCGTCAGCGGCCGGGATTCCACCGAGTTGGTGATGATCAGCGGCCACAGGAAGTTGTTCCAGTGGTGGCTGACCGACACCAGCCCATAGGCCACGTAGATCGGCTTGGCCAGCGGCACGTACACCTTCCAGAGGATCTGCAGGGCGTTGGCGCCTTCCATGCGGGCCGCTTCTTCCAGTTCGCGCGGCACCGTCTTGAAGGTCTGGCGCAGCAGGAAGATGCCGAAGGCCGACGCGAAGTACGGCAGGCCGATGGCGAAAACCGTGTCGCGGATGCCGAGCTGGCTCATGGAACGGTAGTTTTCCACCAGCAGCACATCGGGCATGATCATCAGCTGCAGCAGCACCAGCATGAAGACGAAGTCGCGGCCGCGGAATTCGAAGCGCGCGAATGCGTAGCCGGCCAGGGTGGACAGCACCAGTTGCGCCGCCAGCACCATCGTGACCAGCACGAAGGTGTTCAGGAAGTAGCGCGGGAACGGCGCCGCGTGCCAGGCGCGCACGAAGTTGTCCAGCGTCAGCGGCGCGAACAGTTCAAAGCGGGTCGCGTAGGCGGGCGGATGGAACGCCGCCCACATGGCATAGGCCAGGGGCAGGATCCACAACAGGCCCAGCGCCCAGGCGCCCAGGGTATCGAGCTTGTCTTTCATTGATAGTGCGTCCTGCGGTCCAGCCAGCGGAACTTGATCAGCGCCGTCAGCGCCAGCACCACCAGCAACACGACGGTCAGCGTGGCGGCATAAGCCGTGTCCCAGAAACTGAAACCCACCTGGTAGATGTAGTAAAGCAGCAGCGTGCTGGCGTTGTCAGGGCCGCCGCGCGTCATGACGACCACGTGGTCCACCAGCCGGAACGCGTTGATCAAGGCGTTGATCAGCACGAAGAGCGTGGTGGGCATCAGGAGCGGCCACAGGATGCGCCGGAAGTACTGCCAGCGCGACGCCCCTTCCAGCATGGCGGCTTCGCGCAGCGACGGCGATACCGTCTGCAGGGCGGCCAGGTAGAAGATCATGAAGAAGCCTGCCTCCTTCCATACTGTCACCAGCATCAGCGCGGGCAGCGCGGTCTCGCGGTTGCCCAGCCAGTTCGGGCCGGGCGAGCCGAACCAGCCCATCACCTGCGCGATCAGCCCGTACTGCGGTGTGTAGAAGAACAGCCAGATGTTGGCCACCGCCACCATGGGAAGCACGGTCGGCGTGAAGTACGCCATGCGCAGGAACCCGCGGCCGCGCAGGTTGCGGTTCACCCAGAGCGCCATGATCAGCGCGATGCCGATCGATGTGGGGATGGTGCCCAGCGCGAACCACAGGTTGTTCCAGAGCGATTGCCAGAACACCGGGTCGTCGCGCATGACCGCGTAGTTGTCCAGCCCGACGAAGCGGGCCGGGCGCGCGCCCTTGGGGGTGGAGAAAAAGCTGTGCCATAGCGTCGCCAGCGCAGGATAGTGCGTGAACGCGGCGAGCAGCACGATGGCTGGCAGCAACAGCAGCCAGCCATAAAGCGCGTTTAAAGAGCGGCTCATCGTGCTGGGTCGGTTTACTTGTAGGAGCGCAGTATGCGGTCAGCCTCGCGCTGCGCGTCGGTCAGGGCCTGTTGCGGCGTCTTCGAGCCCGTCAGGGCTGCTTGCAAGGCGTCGTTAAGGGTCTTGGTGACGCGCTGATTTTCATGCGTGGAGAATTCCGCCACGCTGACTTCCAGCTGGTCGCGCGCGACCGCGGCGGCCGGCACTTCCTGCGCATACTTCTTCATCTTTTCGGTCTGCCAGGCAGCCGGCGTCACCGCTACATAACCCGTGGCGATGCTCCAGTCGGCCGCGCGTTCCGGCGTGGTGACCCATTGCGCGAACTTCAGCGCCGCCTGCTGCTGCTCCGGCGTGCCGCTCTTGAAGATATAGAAGTTGCCGCCGCCCGTCGGGCTGCCGCCACGCTTTTGCTGCGGCATCATGGCCACGCCGAACGGGAAGTCGGCGTTCTTGCGGATGTTGGTCAGGTTGCCGGTCGTGGTCCACACCATGGCCGCCTTCTTTTCCAGGAAGTCCTTGGGCGTGGTGCCCCAGTCGATCGTGCCGGTCGGCATGATCTTGTGCTTGGCCGACAGGTCGCGCCAGAACTGGGCGGCTTCCACCACGGCGGGCTTGTCCAGGTAGACCTCGTTGCCGGCCTCGTTCATCAGGATCGCGCCGTTGGGCGTGGTCAGCGCCTGGAACAGCCAGTAGGCGAATGCGCCGCCCGAGGGGATCTCGATGCCCCACTGCGTGGTGTTGCCGGAGGCGTCCTGCTTGGTCAGCTTCTTGCCGTACTCGACCAGCTCGGCCCAGGTGGCGGGCGCGCGCTCGGGGTCCAGGCCCGCGGCCTTGAACAGGTCCTTGTTGTAGTACATGACGATAGTCGAACGCTGGAACGGCACGCCCCAGGTGTGACCGCCGCTGCGGCTGTTCTGCATGAAGGCGTCGTAGAAGCCGCCCAGCCACTTCTTGTCGGCGTCGCTCTTGGCCAGGCTGTCGATCGGAACGATGGCGTCCTCGTCGATCAGCGTGAACATGTCGGTGGACAGCAGCACGGCCAGCTGGGGCGGCGTGCCGCCCTTGAGCGCGGTCAGCGCCTTGGCGATGGAGTCCTGATACGAGCCGGCGTAGATCGGCTTGATCTTGATGTTGGGATTTTCCTTCTGGAAATCCGCCACCATGTCGTCGACGATCTTGGTGATCGGGCCGCCGACCGCGACAGGGTAATAGAACTCCACCTCGACGGGCTTGTTCTGCGCCTGCACAGGCAACGACAGGCAGGCGGCGGCCAGGCTGGCGGCCAGGGTCTTCAGTACGATGCGTCGCATGTTGTGTTTCCTTTCCTGTGGATTGGGCGTCTTTTAGTGCCCGACGGTGTTGATGACCGCCGAATCGGCGGCAAAGAAATGCTGTTGCTCGTCCGGCCAGGACAGGCGCAATGCCTCGCCGGCGCTGGCGCGCAGATGGCCGCCCACCCGCACGGCCACGCCGCTGGTATCGCCGACCCGGCACACCACGATGGAGTCCGCGCCGAAGTACTCCACGCTTTCCACGGTGGCGGGGATGCCGTCGCCGTCGAGACGGATGTGCTCCGGGCGTACGCCCAGCTTCATGGCGCCGGCTGGCGCGCCCGCGATGGCGGGGCCCTGCGTGCCGGCGATGACCGTGGCGCCTTGCTGCGTCGCGAGGCCGATCAGGTTCATGGGGGGCGTGCCGATGAAGCGCGCCGCGAATTCACTGGCCGGACGCGCGTACAAAGCGTCGGGCGTGTCGTGCTGTTCGATCTGGCCGCCGCGCAGCAACACCACCTGGTCGGCCATGCTCATGGCCTCGGTCTGGTCGTGTGTGACGTACACCATCGTGATGCCCAGGCTCTGCTGCAGGGCGCGGATCTCGCGCCGCATTTCGTGGCGCAGCTGTGCGTCCAGGTTGGACAGCGGCTCATCCATCAGGCAGACGGGCGCTTCGGAAATCACGGCGCGGCCCAGCGCCACGCGCTGCTGCTGCCCGCCGGACAACTGCGACGGCTTGCGGTCCAGCAGATGGCCCAGGCCCAGCAGGCCGGCCACGCGCTGCAGGCGGCGGTCGTAGTCGCGCGCGGGCTCCTTGCGCACCTTCAGGCCGAACAGGATGTTCTCGCGCACCGACAGATGGGGAAACAGCGCGTACGACTGGAACACCATCGAGATGCGGCGCTTGGCCGGCGGCAACTGCGTCACGTCGCGGTCACCGATGCGGATGGTGCCCGAGGTGGGGGTGTCCAGTCCGGCGATCATGCGCAAGGTGGTGGACTTGCCGCAGCCCGACGGACCCAGCAGGACCGTGAAGCTGCCGGCAGGAACCGTGAAGCTCACGCCGTGGATCGCGGCCGCGCCGCCGTACTGTTTGGTGAGGTTATCCAGAACGATGGATGACATGCTGTCTCGAAGATCTAATTGTTAGATCCGCATTGTTGCCTGTTATGAAAACCTTTTCATTGTGCAGCGCAAACATGACGGATATGTGGCAGAGCAAGGGTTTGTAGTCTAGCGTCGGCCTCAGCCAAAGGGATAAGGGCCGGGGTATTCCCCAATAACCGCGTGATGCGTGACCAGGTTGCCGCCGTGCCACCAATGCAGCTGGTAGCCCGGCGGTTCCATGATGTATTGCAGCGTTGGGCGCGGCCCCAGCTCCAGCGCAAGCTGGTGAGCGGTTCCGGGACAGGTGGATGCGATGGTGCCGCCGAAGCGCTGGAAGATGGTGCGGTGCAAGTGGCCGCACAACACTCGCTCCACGTTCGGAAAGCGCGCCACGATGCGCTCCAGTTCCGGCGCGCCGGCCAACAGGCCGATGGCATCCATGTGCTCGATGCCGGTCAGGAATGGCGGGTGATGCATCAGCACCAGCGTGGGACGGCCGGGCTGTTCGGCCAGGCGGGTGGCCAGCCAGTCCAGGCGGTCCTGGCACAGTTCGCCGTGGCTCTTCATCGGCACCACGGTGTCCAGCGCCAGCATGCGCAGCGGGTAGGTCTCGACGGCATACTGGATGAACGGCCCCTCGCCCTGCAGATAGGCGTGGTCGGGGAAGGCGGCGCGCAGCTGGGCGCGATCGTCGTGGTTGCCGGGCAACAGGAAGTACGGGATCTCCAGCGCTTGCAGATGGTCGCGCAGCGCCTGATACTCCACGGGCTTGCCCAGGTCGGTGAGGTCGCCCGTGATCAGCACGCAGTCGGGCCGCGGCGTCAGGGCATTGAGCGCGCGCACCGCGGGCGCCAGGAAGGCGGCCGGATCGATGATGCCGTAGGCCTTGTCGCCGGGGGTGCGCATGTGCAGGTCGGTGATTTGTGCGATGAGCATGACGCGTGAAAATCTGAAGGTTGTCGGGAAGGGATGGAGTGCGCCCGCTAGCGGCGCACGGACGCCGCGGTGCCGCCCACGACGATGCAATGCGGCAGGCGGTTCGATTGCGGCGGCTGGCCATTGATCTGAGCCAGCAGGTTGGAGCATGCGGTCTGCCCGATGCCGTCGCTGGGCTGGGCAACCGTGGTCAGCGGCGGAGTCAGCAAGGCGCCGAAGCGCATGCCGTCAAAGCCGCACACCGAGATGTCGGCGGGCACGGACAGCCCCAGCCCGACCAGGTCCGCGATCACCGCGGTGGCCAGCAGGTCGTTGGAGCAGAACAGGGCGGTGGGCGCCTGCTTGCCGCGCAGCGCGGCCTTCAGCGCATCCGCGTCGCTGCCGGTGTGCGAGCTCATGGCGATGTGCTGGATGGCCTCCAGGCCCAGTTTCTTGGCGCAGGCGCGCGCGCCCATCAGGCGGCGGCGGGCCCGGTCCGAAGCGGTCAGCGGACCGGTCACCAGGGCGATGCGCCGGTGACCCATCGCGGCCAGGTGGGCCACCATGTCGCTGGCAGCGGCGCGGTTGTCGACCGATGCGAAGGGATGGTCGGAGGATTCGTTGTAGACCAGAACGTAGGGGATGCCGGCGTGGTCCAGGTCGTCCAGCGTGGCGCTCTTGCTCACGTCCGCCACCGTCAGGATCAGTCCATCCACCTGATGGTCTATCAGCCCCTGCACCGCCGCCGACTCCACCGCGGGGTCGTAGCCGGTGGCGGTCAGCATGACGCTGTAGCCCGATTCGCGCGCGCGCCGTTCCGCGCCTTCGAAGCATTCGGCGAATACGGGATTGGACAGCGTCGGCAGGATCAGTCCGATGGTGCGCGTGCTGCCCGAGCGCAGGCTGCGGCCCACGCGATTGGGCCGGAAACCCGCGCGCTTGGCGACGTTGCGGATGTGCGCCAGGGTATCGGGATGCACGATTTCCGGCTGGTTGAACGCGCGCGAAACCGTCGCCGGCGATACCCCCGCCTTGCGAGCCACTTCAATGATGGAAAAGCGGGGCGACGAGCGCGTAGCCATGGCTGCATTGCTGCCGGGTTGCTGAAAACGTTTTCATCTTACAAGACAAATATGACCTTTGTGTTGCACGGGTTTGCGCTATGCTGGTGACGACGCAACAACACAAAGCCATGGCGCGGCTCGCGTATTTTTCCCGGGAAAATCAGGTGTTTTCAGTGTTTTTCCCAATTGACGCGGCGCGCACAATGGCAAGGATCGGTCTGCTCCGGCCGCGCGGCTCATCGCCGCATTGCAGGATCGGGCAGACCCTCGGTCAAGGGGACCGGGTGCGGAGTTCAGTTACCGCGCATCAGGCGCGGCACCGGTAAAGAGGAAAGGACCATGTCTACTGCCTTAAACAGACTTGGCGCGCTTGAAGCCGCGCGCAAGCTGCAACGGCGCGAATTAACCGCGGTGCAATTGGTGCGCGCCTGCTTTGCGCGCATCGAACAACGCGAGAACACCGTTCATGCCTGGACCGCCCTGCAAAAGCAGGCCGCGCTGGATCAGGCCGAAGAACTCGACCGCGGCGCTCTGCGCGGTCCGCTGCATGGCTTGCCCATCGGCGTCAAAGACCTGTTCGACACGGCGGACCTACCCACCCGCTACGGCTCGCCCATCTACGACCGCCATCGTCCCGGGCTGGATGCCGCATCGGTGGCGCTGTGCCGTGGCGCGGGCGCCATTGTCATCGGCAAGACCGTGACCACCGAGTTCGCCACCTACCAGGCCGGCCCCACGCGCAACCCGCGCAACGAGGCCTACACGCCCGGCGGTTCGTCCAGCGGCTCGGCCGCCGCGGTGGCCGACGACATGGTGCCTTTCGCGCTGGGTTCCCAGACCGCGGGCTCGATCATCCGGCCCGCGTCCTATTGCGGCATCGTAGGCTTCAAGCCCACCTTCGGCGGCATCCCCCGCGCCGGCGTCAAAAGCCTGGCGGAATCGCTGGACACCGTGGGCGGCTTCGCGCGGTCGGTGCCCGACGTCGCGCTGTTCGCGGCGGTCCTGATGCGGGACGCCCGCATGCTGGACCTGTCCTATGAGGGCAAGCCGCGCATCGGCATGTACCGCAGCCTGCAATGGCGCCATGCGCAGGCCGAAACCAAGGAAGCCTTCGCGCAGGCCGCGGCCACGCTTTCGCGCGCGGGCGCCATCGTGGAAGAGGTGCCGCTCCCGCCCGAGCATTGCATGCTGGTGCAATTGCACGCGGACATCATGGCGTTCGAGGCCTCGCAGTCGCTCGCCTATGAACGGCTGGAGCACGCCGCGCAGCTCAGCCCCAAGATCCAGGCCATACTCGAGGCCGGCGCGCAGATCAGCGCCGAAGAGCACATCAAGAACCTGGCCCGCGCCGCCGAGTCGCGCGCGCGCGTGGACGCATGGTTCGAGCAATACGACGTGCTGCTTGCCCCCAGCGCCAGCGGCGAAGCGCCATTCGCCGACCTGGGCACGGGCGATCCGCAGTTTTCGCGCGCCTGGACGCTGTTCGGCCTGCCCTGCCTGAACCTGCCGTTCGCGACCGGCCCGCAAGGCCTGCCCGTGGGCCTGCAGCTGGTGGGGCAACGCTATGCCGATCACCGCACGCTGGCGATCGCCGCCTGGGTCCATGCGCGCCTGCTGGCGGCCATTGCCCCGGATATCGGCGCATCCGACATGTGGCCGCGCGGCTGAATACGCAATGGACAAAAAGAAGGCCCGCCGGATAAGGCGGGCTTTTTTGCTGCCCCCAGCCGGGGTAGCGGGCCGGGGGCATTGCTCAGGCCGGAGCGCGGATCACGCGGTTTCGGCGGCTTCTTGTTCGGTGGCCGTCACGGCACCCGAATTGATGTGGCGGTTCACGGCGCTCAGCACGGCCTGGAACGATGCCGTCACGATGTCGCGGTCGATGCCTACGCCAAAGCCCGTGCTGGACTCGCCGACGCGCAGTTCCACGTAGGAAGCGGCGCGCGTGCCGGTGCCGGTGCCGATGGCGTGCTCGTGGTAGTCCATGATGCGCACGGGCACGTCCAGCGCGGCCACGAAGGCGGAAATGGCGCCGTCGCCCTTGCCCGTCACGATGCGGCGTTCGCCGTTGTATTCGAGCTCGGCTTCGATGCTGAAATGCTGGCCTTCGCCGGCCGACGGATTGCCGTCGATGCGATGGCGGATCAGCTTCCACGGCGTCTTCTGTTCGAGGTACTCGCGGTTGAAGATCGTGTGGACGTCGTCGGCGGTGACTTCGCGGCCGGTTTCGTCGGTGACGCGCTGGATGGCGCGGCTGAATTCGATCTGCAAGCGGCGCGGCAACACCAGGCCGTGTTCCTGTTCAAGCAGGTACGACACGCCGCCCTTGCCCGACTGGCTGTTGACGCGGATCACGGCGTCGTAGCTGCGGCCGAGGTCGGCCGGGTCGATCGGGAGGTAAGGCACTTCCCAAATGGCGTCGGGCTGCTGCAAGGCGAAGCCCTTCTTGATCGCGTCCTGGTGCGAACCGGAGAACGCGGTGAAGACGAGGTCGCCCGCGTACGGGTGGCGCGGGTGGACGGGCAACTGGTTGCAGTACTCGGCGCAGCGGCGCACTTCGTCGATGTCGGAGAAGTCCAGGCCCGGATGCACGCCCTGCGTGTAGAGGTTCAAGGCCAGCGTGACGAGGTCAACGTTGCCGGTGCGTTCGCCGCTGCCGAACAGGCAGCCTTCGATGCGGTCGGCGCCGGCCATCACGGCGAATTCGGCGGCGGCAACGGCGGTGCCGCGGTCGTTATGCGGATGCACGCTGAGCACGATGCTGTCGCGGCGCGCCAGGTTCTTGTGCATCCATTCGATCTGGTCGGCATACAGATTGGGGCTGGTGGCCTCGATCGTGGCCGGCAGGTTCAAGACCATCTTGTGATCGGGCGTGGGCTGCCAGACATCGGCCACGGCATCCGAGACTTCAAGCGCGAATTCGGGTTCGGTGGTGCTGAAGACTTCGGGCGAATACTCGTAGCTCCATTTGGTCTCGGGGCGCTGCGAGGTGTATTGCTTGATCAGGCGCGTGCCGGTGGTGGCGATGCTCTTGATCTCTTCCTTCGACATGTTGAACACGACCTTGCGGAAGGCCGGCGCGCAGGCGTTGTACATGTGGACGATGGCTTGCTTGGCGCCCGCGGCCGCTTCCACCGTACGGCTGATCAGGTCTTCGCGCGACTGGGTCAGCACGATGATGGTCACGTCGTCGGGAATGCGCTTTTCGTCGATGAGCTTGCGCACGAAGTCGAAGTCGGTTTGGGAGGCCGACGGAAAGCCCACTTCGATTTCCTTGAAGCCGATCTTCACGAGTTGTTCGAAGAAGCGGACCTTGCGTTCCACGCTCATCGGCTCGATCAGCGCCTGGTTGCCGTCGCGCAAATCCGTGCTCATCCAGATCGGCGCCTTGGTGATGCGGCGGCTGGGCCAGGTGCGTTCGGAGAAGTCGCGGGCAAAGGGCGCGAAGGGGACGTATTTGGTGGCGGGGTTGGCAAGCATCATTACTACACCTCGATCGGTTTCTTTTGAATCCCGGGAGAACAGGGTTCTCGGCGGCGCATGCGACCGGATGACGGTCTTGTGCCAGGGTTTGCCGTGATGGACCGGCAGGATTCAGAGATAAAAGGGGGAAATCGCGTGTGGCAAACGTGGCTGCCGAGCTACCACGGGGACACTAGGCCCGGCAACCGATCGGTAGCAGTAGCGATAGCGCGAAGGAGGAACGAGCGCGCAGGCCGGCAACCGGAGCGGCAATGCGTCCGGTGGCAATCGCGAAGGGGGGGCGGTGAGCGGCCATAGGTTGCTAGTCAAACATACTTTCTTTGGAAGCGCAAACGGAAAAAGCGGGGGACGGATTAGTCGTCCGCGCTTTCCGTGCGCGCACGCCCAGGGCCAATCAGGTCTGTGACAGGCGCGTGAATGGTGTCACTTCTGCGTTTCCGTGAGGCTGGTCCGATCGGATCAGGCTGTTGGTGACAACGCGGCTCGCGCCGAATCGGGGGAAACAGAAAGGCCGCCTGTCGGCGGCCTGGTGTCGGGGCATGGAGAGCCTGCGTTTCAGCGGGCCGGACCGATGCGGGGTTCCACGTAGCGTTCGGCTCGCGGCTCACTGCGGGCTTCGCGGCGGCCGTCGTCGCGAGGATCGCGGGCCGGGCGTTCGGCGGAGGGTTCCAGGATCCGGGCCTGTTCGGCAACCATTACGATCTTGCCGATGCGGTTGTGGCGGATTTCAGACAGGGAGCGGCGCAGGTCGCCTACGGTGAAGGGCTCCTGGCGGTCGCCCCAGGTCCAGCGCAGCACGCCGAGGGATTCTTCCGACAGGCTCGGCGCCAGGTCGGCCAGCACGTCCGTACCGACCGGCGTCGCGGCGCCCGCGGCCAGGCTCGCGTAGAACCAGGCGCGGACCAGGAAGAAGACGATCAGGGACCAGATGCCCGCGACGACCCACCAGATGTAAGGATTGACCTTCTGCGCCATGTCCATGGTTGGCTGGCCCAGGGTATGCAGGAAGTCGTAGTTCATGCGCTTGCCAAAATCCAGTATCCAGGAGGCGACCAGATACCAAAGCACGATGGCCACGGCGATGACTATCGCGCGTACAACGAGTCGGGGAAGCGCCAGTTTGAGCAGGGTCTGGCCGATCAGTCGGCAGTCCTGGCGGACGCTTGCGGGCGAAGTCAGATTCATCATGCAAAATATTGTACCTATGACCCGCCCAATTTTAGAACTGCGACCTGGTCAGCACCTGACGCTGACCCCACAATTGCAGCAATCGATACGATTGTTGCAATTGTCCACGCTCGAGCTCGAGGCCGAGATCTCGCAAGTGCTTGCGGAGAATCCGCTGCTGGATCGGGAAGACGAGTCGCCGTCGGCCGAGGCGCAAGCCGAATCCGAGCGTGAATCCTCCGTCCAGGACGACGAGCCTGCGGCCGAGCGTGAGACGCCGGTTGACGAGATGCCGGGGTCTGGCGGGGTGTATCCCGATGACGACTCCAGCCTGCCCGAGGCGGCCCGGCCGGATACCTTGCGCGAATACCTGCTCGGACAGCTTGCCCTGACGCGCGCGGCGCCGCGCGACGTCGCGCTCGCGTCGCTGCTGATCGACGAATTGGACGACAACGGTTACCTGGGCTCTCCGCTTGAGGAGATCCTGGGCTGGCTTCCTGCCGAACTCGAGCCGGATATCGACGAATTGCGCGCGGCGCTATCCCTGTTGCAGTCATTTGATCCGGTCGGCATCGGCGCGCGGGACATGGCCGAGTGCCTGCAGCTGCAGTTGCGCAATCCGGACCCCGCCCGTCTGCCCGAGGCGTCGGATGCCGCCGTGCTGGCCTGTGCCAGGCGGATTTGCGCCCAGCACCTGCCGCTGCTGGCCACGGGGAATTCCGCGCGCCTGTGCGCGGCGGTGGGCTGCGACGAGGCCACGTTCCGTGCGGCGCACTCCCTGATTCTGCGTCTGGAGCCGCGTCCGGGGCGGGCCTGGACCGTCCCGGCGGCCGAGTACGCGGTGCCGGACGTCATCGTGCGCAAGACCCGGCGCGGCTGGCAGGTCACGCTCAACAGCGCCGCGGTGCCCCGCCTGCAGATCAATGGGCTGTATGCCCAGATGCTGGGCAACCAGAAGGAGTCCGCGCATGCGGGCCTGCAGGCCCAGTTGCAACAGGCCAGATGGATGATCCGCAACGTCGAGCAGCGCTTCGACACCATCCTCCGGGTGTCCCAGGCCATCGTCGAACGCCAGACGGCCTTTTTCAGCCAAGGGCCCGCCGCCATGCGGCCGCTGATCCTGAAGGACATCGCTGGCGAGCTGGGTTTGCATGAATCCACCATTTCACGCGCCACAACGCAGAAGTACATGCTCACTCCGTTTGGCACGTTGGAACTCAAGCGGTTCTTTGGCGCCGGCGTTTCGACGGAAGGCGGGGACGCCACCTCAGCCACCGCGGTGCAGACCTACATCCGCCAGATGGTGGCCGACGAGAACCGGGCCAAGCCCTTGTCCGACAGCCAGATCATGCAAAAACTGGCCGATCAGGGGATAGTGATCGCCCGGCGGACGGTGGCAAAGTACCGCGAAGCGCTGCGAATTGCCCCCGCGGCGCTGCGCAAGGCCCAGGCTTCGATGCGGTGAAATAAGGGACGTATTGTTGGAAATTTGTCCCTATTTTCAAGGGCTTGCGCGCAAATTCCGTTGCAAATTTATTCGTGCGGGGGGCTTGCCAGCGCAAGAATAATTTTCGATAATCATTCGCATGTACATTTGCGTATGTAATGCCATCACCGAACGCCAAGTCCGCGCCAGCGTGGACGGAGGCGCGACGACGCTGTCCGACCTGCAATTCGAGCTGGGCGTGGCCACGTGCTGCGGCTGCTGCGCGGCAACCGCCGCCGAATACTTGCCAGGCGGCCGCTGTTCCAGCGTTTGCGACGTCCGCTCCATCGCGGTTCCGGTCAATGCTCCGGCCGCCATGGTCGAGTCGGGCGCGCCCGCGGCCAACAGCAGCTTCCCGATCCCGCTGGTCGCCATCGCCTGAGCATTGGTGTCTTTTTTCGGCTCGCTGCCTTCATGCGGCGAGCCGCGTCGTTTCCTTCTCGCAAAAATCCCGGATGGTCAGCGCCAGTTGGCGCGCCGCGTCGCGCGCCGTGCCTGCCACGCATAGCGCCAGTTCCGTCGGCGGCACCGCCGGCAGGGCTGCGTCCACGATCCTGTGGCCCTGCCCGATGCAGCGGCGCTCCAGCAGGGCGATCCCCAAGCCGCCGGCCAGCGCGGCTTGCAAGCCGGTGAGGTTCGGGCTTTCATAGGCGATGCGCCAATGCCGGCCGGCGGCCTCCAGGGCATGAATGGCGCGATTGCGGTAGATGCATCCTTGTGGAAACGCCACCAGCGGCACGGGTTCCTCCGTGGGGGGCGGGAGTGCGGAGCTGCCGATCCAATGCAGCCGCTCCGGCCAGGCGGCCAGGGCGACGCCCGCGCCGGGCTCGCGCTTGACGAGCGCCACGTCCAGGTCGCCCCGCTCCAGGCTGCGCGTCAGGACCGCGGTGAGGTCGCAGCGCACCGAGAGCTGCACCGTCGGCCGGGCCCGCGCAAAGGCCGCGACGATCGCGGTCAGTGTGTCGGCGGCGAAATCGTCCGGGATGCCCAGGCGGATGACGTCCACGCGCTTGCGTCCGCTGACCGCCTCCCGTACCTCGGTGGACAGCGCCAACATGCGCCGCGCATACCCCAGCAAACGCTCGCCTTCCTCGGTCAGCTGGACCTGGCGCCCCTCGCGCAGGAACAGCGGGCAGCCCAACGTTTCTTCAAGCTTGCGGATCTGCTGGCTGACGGTGGACTGGCTGCGGTGCACGCGCTCGCCAGCCGCCGTGAAGCCGCCGGCATCCACCACCGAGACAAAGCTGTGCAAAAGATCGAGGTCGGGCATCTTGGCATTCCAAAGCATTTGATTTTCAAATACTTTCGATCCGAATAAAGAGTTTGTCAATGAATCGGCGTCCGAGGAGAATCCTCTCATCCCGCCGCTGCGCGGCCGCTGCTCTCTTCATTCGGACCCCTTCATGAAGGCCTCCCCGAGCTTGTCCGCTACCGCCCTGCCCGCCGATGCCGCTCCAGGTGTCAGCCTGGCGCCCATCGCTGCATTTTGCTTTCTGTGGAGTTCGGCGTTCGCGGCCGCCAAGATTGCCGTCCGGGACTGCCCGCCGCTGACGCTGCTGACGATCCGTTTTCTGATTGCGGGCGCGCTGATGCTGGGCGTGGCGGCCGCCAGCGGACGCTGGAAACTGCCCGCCGGCCGCGACCTGGCATCCCTGATTCTGCTGGGCGCGCTGAACAATGCGCTGTACCTGGGCTTGAGCTGGTCCGGCATGACGACCGTGTCCTCCGCCTTCACTGCCGTGCTGATCAGCACCAATCCGCTGCTCATCGGCGTGCTGGCCGGCCCGATGCTGGGCGAGCACCTGAGCTGGCGCAAGATGCTGGGCCTGTGCCTGGGGCTGGCTGGCGTGGCCCTGGTGCTGCGCTCGCGGCTGTCGGGCATGCAGGAGGACCTGCATGGCACGCTGCTCGTGACGGGCGGCCTGGTGGCGCTGGTGGCGGGCACCCTGCTCTACAAGCGCTTGAAGCCCAGCTCCGGGCTGTGGACCTCAACGGGCATACAGTCGCTTGCCGGCGCGGTGGTCTTGCTGCCGTTCGCGCTGCTGAACGAGAACATCGGCGACGCGCGGCTGACGGCCAGTCTGTTCTGGAGCATGGCCTACATGATCGTCGCCGTGTCGATGGGCGGCTACTACCTGTGGTTCATGATTCTTGGCCGCGCCAGCGCCACGTCGGCCAGCGCGCTGCACTTTCTGATGCCGCCGCTGGGCCTGCTGTTCGGATGGCTGGTCTTGCGCGAACCGGTCTCTTGGCTGGACCTGCTGGGCATCGTTCCGATCGCGTTCGGCATCTGGCTGGCGACACGCCGGGCGGAGTGATCCGCGAATGCCCCGCCGCCGGTTGCCGATAAGCAACGAGGCGGCGTGGCGCGGATTCAGCGCCGATTCGCTCGACGCAAGACGGCTGCGCGCGTGCGCGCCGGCGCATGCATCGGGTGATTCCATCGCAATGCATGGCCGGCAGGCCGCATGAACCCTGCCGTGCTCATGCAAGGCATCACGCACGCATACTCATTCTCATTAGCTTGTCGCTTTCTTGTTGCGCTCCTAAAGCCGTTTACCAAATGCAGCGCAAGGCTAGTCGCGGGCCCGCGCCAGGTGGTAGTCTGCCTGGGTTGCGTACGCGCGGCATCGTGCGCTCCTTTGTCGCGATGCGCTCGCGTCGCGCCTGACTGCAAGGAGTCCATCATGAAAGGCGACAAAACCGTCATCCAGTTTCTGAACAAGCAACTGACCAACGAACTGACGGCCATCAACCAATATTTCCTGCATGCCCGCATGCTGAACCATTGGGGCTTCGACAAGCTGGGAAAGCATGAGTACGAAGAATCCATCGGAGAGATGAAGCATGCCGATCGCCTGATCGCCCGCATCTTCATGCTGGATGGCCTGCCCAACCTGCAGGACCTGCACAAGCTGCTGATCGGTGAAGACGTGCCTGAGCTGCTGGCCTGTGACCTGAAGCTGGAGCAAGGCGCCCAGGCTACCGTCAAGGAAGCGATTGCTCATTGCGAATCGGTGCGCGACTACGTTTCGCGCGATCTGTTCCAGGACATCCTGGACGACACCGAAGAGCACATCGACTATCTGGAAACCCAGATCGACCTGATCGACAAGGTCGGCATCCAGAACTACCTGCAAAGCCAGATGTCCGTGCCCGAATAAGGCATTCCGGCGATAAAAAAATGGCGCCCTTGAGGCGCCATTTTTTTTTGGAGCAAACCTGCCCGGGAGCAGGCTGCGCCGACCTACTGCGGACGGGCCGGGCATTCGGCCATCGTGCCCCAGGCGCGGTTCGGCGCACAGTACTTGTTGCGCGCATTCCATGAGCACGAAGGACGCTCGAAGAAGCCCTGCGTGGCGCATTGCGCGAGCTCACGCTTGAGCGCGTCCTGCCAGCCGGCCGCGCCGGGCGCCTGCGCCGTGTTGGGCGGCGGCGGGGGCGCTTGCACCATCTGGGGCGTGCCGTAGCCGCCGGCCTGCGTCTGGCCACCGTTGATCGCGGTGGAGGTGCCGGGCACCTGGAGATCCAGCGTGCTGACGTCGGACGTGCCCGACGGCAGCGGCACTTGCGAAGCAGCCGCGATTTCGCGGGCTTGCTCGGGGCTGATGCGGTCGCGCGAGATTTTCACGGAGGGGTCACTGACGGTGTCGAACAGCGAGACCGTGTTGACCTGCCATTCGCGGTCGGCGGGCTTGTCCGGCACGCCCAGCGTGCCGTCGATGCGCGGTTGGGGAGGTTGAGCCACATACGGACGCCCGTTGGCGTCCAGGACGGGCTGTTGGGATGCCGCCGCATCCTGCCCAGGAGCGGGCGCCGCGGGCGGCGCGTGCGCCACCAGCCAGTCACCCAGTTGAATCCCGCCCCAGGCTGACGCGCCAAGCGCGATCAGGAGCGTTGCGAATAATAAACGCCAAGACATTGCTACCCTCATCTGCCATGCGGAACCCGAACGGGTCTACGCTTTGTCTCCGAAAACCTTGCCGCCGTGCTCCCGCATGGCGTGGAATTTCACATCGGGATACAGTTCTTCGGCAACGCGCAACTGCGCGGGAGAACCGATCAAAAACGCCGCAGCATCGACCACATCATAGGCGATATGGGCGGCATTGGCATCCATGAACTTGCGCAGCGCCTTGGGGTTTTCAGACGTAATCCAACGTGCCATTGTGTAGCGGGAAGGCAGCATCCGGGCGTCCACGCCGTACTCGGTCTTGAGGCGGTGGGCGACCACTTCGAATTGCAGCTGGCCGACCGCGCCCAGCAGCAGCGAGCCGCCGGCGGCTTCGGGACGGAACACCTGGATGGCCCCTTCCTCGCCCAATTGGGTGAGGCCGGTGCGCAGCTGTTTCGTGCGCAGCGGATCCTTCACTTCGACCGCCTGGAACAGCTCGGGGGCGAAGAACGGCAGGCCGGTGAATTGCAGCGTCTCGCCTTCGGTCAGCACATCACCCAGCTGCAGCACGCCGTGGTTGGGGATGCCGATGACGTCGCCGGCATAGGCCTCGTCCAGCAGCTCGCGCCGCTGCGACAGGAACGACACCACGTTGTTGGGCCGCATTTCCTTGTTGGTGCGGGCAACCTTCAGGCGCATGCCGCGTTCAAAGCGGCCCGAGCTGACGCGCACGAACGCGACGCGGTCCCGGTGGGCCGGGTCCATGTTGGCCTGGACCTTGAACACGACGCCGGTGAACTTGGGCTCTTCGGGCTGCACTTCGCGCTGCAGGGCAACGCGCGGGCCCGGGGGCGGCGCCTGTTCGACCAGGGCGTCCAGCACTTCCTGCACGCCGAAGTTGTTGATGGCGGAGCCGAAGAACACGGGGGTCTGCTTGCCGGCCAGGAACTGATTGCGGTCGAAGGCGGGCGCGGCTTCGTTGATGAGTTCGATCTCGCCGCTGGCCTGGTCGAAGGCCGAGCCGAAACGCCGGGCGATCTCGGGGTTGGTCAGGCCTTCGATGATGTCGTCGTTGTCGGAACGGCGCTCCTGGCCGGGTCGGAACACGCGCATGCGGTCGCGGCGGATGTCGAACACGCCGCCAAACGCCTTGCCCATGCCGACCGGCCACGAGAACGGCACCGCGTCCATGCCCAGGTGGCCTTCGATCTCGGACAGCAGTTCCAGCGGTTCGCGCACTTCGCGGTCCATCTTGTTGATGAACGTGATGATGGGCGTGTTGCGCGCGCGGCAGACCTGCAGGAGACGGATGGTTTGCGGCTCGACACCGTTGGCGGCGTCGATCACCATCAGGGCGGCATCGACCGCCGTCAGCACCCGGTAGGTGTCTTCGGAGAAGTCCTGGTGGCCCGGGGTGTCGAGCAGGTTGATGACGCAGTCGCGGTATTCCATCTGCATCACGGAGGACGCCACGGAAATGCCGCGCTGCTTTTCGATTTCCATCCAGTCGGACGAGGCGTGGCGCGACGCCTTGCGCGCCTTGACGCTGCCGGCGATCTGGATCGCGCCCGCGAACAGCAACAGCTTTTCCGTCAGCGTGGTCTTGCCCGCGTCAGGGTGGGAAATGATGGCGAACGTACGGCGCCGCGCGACTTCGTTGGGGATGCTCATGATCGGAGGATTCTACGTAACGCCGGTTTTTAGGCCGGCGCGGTCCGGTATCGTTGCACGAAAACATGTGGGGCACGCGCCGCTGCCGGCGCATGCCCCACGCTTCAGATTCAGGAATGGCGACGGAACGACGCCAGGAACACGCCGGCCAGGATGAACAGCGAACCGAAAGTGCGGTTCATCCAGCGGATGTGCTTGGCGTCGCGCAACAGGCGCAGGACGCGGGCAGCCAGCAGCGTGTAGACGCCCATGGCCACCAGGTCCGTGAACGCCAGCGTGGCGGCCAGCGCCGCGTACTGTTGCGTCAGCCCCAGCGCGGGATCCACGAACTGCGGCACGACGGCCAGCAGGAACACCGTGCCCTTGGGGTTCATGGTGTTGATCAGGAAGCCGCGCATGACCAGTTCACGGATGGACGCCTGCTTCGGATCGCCGGTGTCCACCGCGACCGGCGCGGCGTCCGTGCGGATCTGGCGCACACCCAGGTAGATCAGGTAGGCCACGCCCAGGTACTTGACCACGTTGAAGGCCATTTCGGACGTTGCCAGCACGGCGCCCAATCCCACTGCCACCACCACGAACTGGAACAGGATGCCCAGAATCAGGCCCGCCGTATTCCAGTAGCCGCGCGCAAAGCCGTATTTCAGGCCAGACGACATGGCCGAGATCGCGCCCGCCCCGGGTGAGAACGAAATGGCCCAGGAGGCCAGGAAGAACGTCAACCAGGTAGATAAGGGCATGATGGCGCGGGTCCGTCGGTCGCAGGATTGGGTTTGCCGGTGATATTACTTGCTCAGCAATGCCGCGCGCGGGCCGCCGGACGGGCGACCCTCAGCCGAGCGCCCCTGAGCCGGGCGCCCCTGAGCCGGGCGCCCCGAACCACCGTTGCCGGTCGGGCGGGAAGATCCTTCGGGATGGCGGTGGCCTTGTTGCGGACGGCTTTCGTTGCGGCCGGCGTGGGCCGGACGGTCAGCGGGTTTGCCGTCGCGCGAACCGCCATTGCCGCGGCCTTCGCCGCCGGCACGGGCCGGGGCGGGCGCACGGCCGCCGGCGGCGGCGCGGGGCTGGCCTTGAGCGGGACGCGAACGGCCCGCGCCGGCATTACCGTTGCCACGGCCGGCATTGCCGCCGTTGCCGCCGCGGCCGCCGTTGCGGCTTCCGCCGCGCGGGCTGCGCGCGTCTTCATCGCGCTCCTGGCGCTCGAAGGCAGCCGCGCTGGTGGCGGACGGGGTCCAGCCTTCCACGGGCTTGCGTTCGATCGTCTTCTTGATCAGGCGCTCGATGTCCTTGAGGAGCTTGATTTCGCTGTTGTCGACGAGCGAAACCGCGGCGCCGGTGGCGCCGGCGCGGCCCGTGCGGCCGATGCGGTGGACGTAGTCTTCCGGCACGTTGGGCAGTTCGAAGTTCACCACCTGGGGCAGCTGGTCGATGTCCAGGCCGCGGGCGGCGATGTCGGTCGCGACCAGCACGGTCACGGTGCTGTCCTTGAAGCCGGCCAGCGCGCGGGTGCGGGCCGATTGGCTCTTGTTGCCGTGGATGGCGGCGGCGGTCAGGCCGTCCTTGACCAGCTTTTCAGCCAGGCGGTTGGCGCCGTGCTTGGTACGCGTGAACACCAGCACCTGGTGCCAGCCGCTTTCACGGATGATGTGGCTGATCAGGTCGCGCTTGTGGTGCTGTTCCACCATGTGCACCGTCTGGGTGACCAGTTCGGTGGCGGTGTTGCGCGGGGTGACCGAGACTTCGCCCGGGTTGTTCAGCACGCCGCGCGCCAGGGTGCGGATCTCGTCGGAGAACGTGGCCGAGAACAGCAGGTTCTGGCGTTGCTTGGGCAGCAGCGCGAGGATCTTGCGGATGTCGCGGATGAAGCCCATGTCCAGCATGCGGTCGGCTTCGTCCAGCACCAGGATTTCCACGCCCGACAGGTCCACCGTCTTCTGGCCGCAGTGGTCCAGCAGGCGGCCCGGGGTGGCCACAAGAATGTCCAGCGGCTTGCGCAACGCGGAAATCTGGGGGTTGATATTGACGCCGCCGAACATCACCATGGACGTCAGCGAGGTGTACTTGCCGTAGGTTTGCACCGATTCCGCGACCTGCGCGGTCAGTTCACGCGTCGGGGTCAGGATCAGGCAACGGGGGCGGCCGGGCTTGCGCAGCTCGGGCTTTTGCTGCATCAGCAGATGCAGGATGGGCAGCGTGAAGCCGGCGGTCTTGCCGGTGCCCGTCTGGGCGGCCGCGAGCAGGTCGCCGCCCTTCAGGACTTGAGGAATAGCCTGGGCTTGAATAGGCGTGGGCGCGGTGTAGCCGGTATCGGCGATGGCGCGCAACAGGGAATCAGCCAGCCCGAGGTCGGCAAAAGGGGAAGAGGTAGTCAAAACAACTCCAGCGGCAGCCCGTCGCTCAAGTTGAGAGACTCCAATCCAGGCGGACGAATAAGGAGAAAAGGGAAGCGCCCTGATGGGCGAAGCTTGGCAGCGAAGGGCCTAGCGGACGTGTGCAGATTGGCAAAGCACACGGCGGGATTGTAGCTGATGTGGCGCCGCAGCACCGGCAAGAATCCGGTGGTTCGTATCATTAAGCAACAATTTGCATCGACTATGAACGAAATAAGTGTTTTCCCTAGGCCTCTCTCCCTATAATCCGTGCGCTTTCATCCATTTGAAGAATAAGGGATTGCAATGAAGAAATCGGCAATAGTTGGCGTGGTCGTCGCGCTTGGCGCGGTCTGGACCGGCACGGCCTGGTACACGGGCCAAAAGGCCGAGGCCTTCGTCAATCAATCAATCGAATCCGCCAATGTGGAATTGGCCAAGGCCGGCGAGCAGTGGGGCATCGCCGCCGTGGCTGAACTGGTGTCGTTCGAGCGCGGCGTGTTTTCGTCCACCGCGCGCTACCGCATGAAGTTCACCGTGCCCGCGGCCGAAGGCAAGCCGGCCCTGGAGCGCGACCTCCTGTTCGTCGAACACCTGGACCACGGCCCCCTGCCGCTGTCGAACCTGAAGTCCGGCGCGTTCATGCCGGCCATGGTGGCCAGCCGCTTTTCGTTGGAAGAGACCCCGACCGTCAAGGAATGGTTCGCCGCCGCCAAGGGCGCCACGCCCCTGTCGGGCTCCTACAGCGTCAGCTATGCCAAGAACATCACGGGCAAGTTCGACGTGGCGCCGGTGGAATTCGCCAAGGACGCCACCAGCCTGGCCTTCTCGGGCATGAAGGGCGATATCGAATACGCCACCGGCACCAAGCACGGAGTCATCTCCCTGGCCGCCGACAGCCTGGTGCTGGCGGGACCCTCGGACACCAGCGACATCGTGCGCATGTCCATGCAGGGCATCACGCTCAACAGCGACATGAAGCCGGCCTCGAACGAAATGTTCATCGGCAGCCAGAAGCTGGGGTTCAAGAACTGGACCATCAACTCCAAGGAACGGCCGCCGGTCCAGTTCAAGGACACCACGATCGCCGCCGACCTGACGGAAGCGGGCTCGGCCATGGGCGCCAAGCTGACCCTGGACTTCGGCATGATCAACGTGCAGGACAAGGACATGGCCGGCATGAAGCTGGCCATCGACGCGCAGAAGCTGGACTCCAAGGCCCTGAAGGCGCTGAACGACGTCTATGAAGCCTCGTCGCGCCGCATGCTGCAGAGCAAGGGCGAACAGCAGACGCCTGAGTTCACGGATGCGGAAATGGCCGTGCTCAAGGCCAACCTGGAGCAGCTGCTGGCCGGCAACCCGACCCTGGCCGTGTCGCCGCTTGAAGTGCGCACCGCCAACGGCACGTCCACGTTCAACCTGAACCTGGACCTGGCCAAGCCCGCAACGCTGGACGGCGACTTCTCCGACACCCTGATGCAGGCGCTGCGCAAGCTGGACGCCAAGCTGGTGCTGTCCAAGGGCAACCTGGCCGACCTGATGGCCATCGAACCGCAGGTGCGCGGCGTGCCGGCCGAGCAGGCCGTGCAGACGGCCAAGGGCCAGGCTGAAATGGTGGGCACCATGGCCACCGCGATGGGCCTGGGCAAGGTCGAGAACAACAACATCGTGACCTACCTGAACTACGCGGATGGCCAGGTGGACTTCAACGGCAAGAAGATGCCGGTTGAACAGTTCATGATGATGGTCATGAGCGGCGCGATGGGCGGCATGCGCTAAAGTCCGCGTGCAAGGGGGGGGCGCCGGGAAGACCTCGGCGCGCCCTCGACGGGTTGCCGCGCCACGAGGCGCGGCAACCCGTTTTTACGTGGTGGGACGGCCAGCGTCCCGTTGGGCGGCTCATACAAAGACGAGGACATCATGAAGAAGCGGATACTGGCCGGTGGCGCCGTGTTGGCATTGGCCGCGATCTGGACGGGCACGGCTTGGTACACGGGCAAGCAGGTCGAGTCCCGCCTCGCGCGCGAGGTTCAAGCCCTCAGCGCCCAGGTGCAGCGTCTGGGAGCGAAACTGAATATGCCCGTCACGCTTGAGCTACTGTCATTCGAACGCGGCGTCTTCTCGTCCACCGTCCGTTACGGCCTGAAGATCACTGCGCTGGCCGGCGGCAACCCGGTTAGGGACTTAGACTTACAGTTCATCGGAAAAATCGAGCATGGTCCGTTTCCGGCGTCCAGGCTGGCTGCCGGGCAGTTCGCGCCGGCCATGGCGGCCAGCCTTGTCCGGGTAGCGGAAACGCCGGACGCCAGCGCGTGGTTCGCGGCGGCGCGGGGTGCGGTGCCCGCTTCCGTTCACATGGTGCTTGGCTATGGCCAGGACATCTCGGGCGGCCTGGAGGTGGCGCCGGTCGAGTATTCCGATGAGCAGTTCACGCTCAGCTTTTCCGGGCTGAAGGCGCGGGCAAGCTATGCGGCCGACGGCATGCAAAGCGCGTTGTCTATCGCTTCAGAGAAACTGGCGCTATCCGCGCCCATCGTGGGCGACGCGCAAGGAGGCAGGCGCAAGTTGTCCGTCGAAGGCCTTGCGGTCTCGCACGAGTATTCGGCCCTGCAGCAAGATGCTGCCAAGAGCGGCACGAGGGTGACGGTCAAGGACTGGCTCCTCGAGGCGGGCAAGCTGCCGCTCGGCCTGAAGGACATCGCGCTGACGGTGGAGACGAACATGGTTGCAGCCCGCATGAACGGCACGCTGACCGTGGATCTGGGTGCGATCAGCCTGGAAGGCCAGCGCCTGGGCAAGCTGCGACTGGCTGTTGGCGGAAAGGATATGGATGTCGCTTCGTTCAAGGCATTTCAGGATACTTACGCAGAAAAACTGCGGCCAGACACGTACGGCGACTCCACTCCGGAGGACAAAATGCTCGCCGGATCTTATATCGTGAAATTCCTGATGGCCCGGCCCAGCTTTACGCTGTCGCCGCTAGAGGTGGAGACAGCCGGCGGCGTGTCATCGCTCAGCCTGGACGTTGGCCTGGATTCTCCGACCTTCTGGAACATCGATCCCCGCACCATGGCCAAGGAGACCGTGAGTAATCTGACCGTCCGGCTGATGCTGTCCCCGGAGGGTTTGGCCGACCTGTTTGCTGCGCGGATGCAGCTTAAGGGGGAGGCCCGGGAAGCATCGCGGATTGCAGCTGGGGAGAGGGCTGCCAGTGTGCGCGACATGTTTATCGCCAAACAATGGGGAAAAATGGATAGCGGCAAGATCGCCGCGAACCTCGACTATCGGGACGGGCAGGTGGACTTCAACGGCGAACGCATGTCCTTGGAGGCGTTCATTGGGAAGGTCCTGGCGGACTGAGCGCGGGGCCGGCGGCATGGCAGGGCCGGCGCCGCGCGACTGCTCCGGGCGATCTCAGGCCGGCAGGGTTCCCGCCGCCAGTTCCCCGTTGCGCAGCACCGCCACGTGAAAGCGCTTGTCGGCCGCCTTCATGATGTCCTCGGCGGGATCGCCCTGCACCAGCAGCAGGTCGGCCATCTTGCCGTCGGCGATGACGCCGTGCTGGTCCATGCCCATCAGGTCATGGCCGCGCGAGGTGCCGGCGATCAGCGCGTCCACGGGGGTCATGCCGAACTCCACCATGTAGGCCAGCTCCATGGCGTTTTCACCGTGCAGGTTGAACGGTGTCCCGGCGTCGGTGCCCAGCGCGATGCGGCCGCCGGCCTTGTAGTACATCTGGAATGATTCGCGGTGGCGCTGCTCCACTGCGCGGGCCTTTTCCACCGCGTACGCCGGAATGCCGTTGTCGGCGTTGGCGATGATGTTGCGCACGGCGGCGATGGTGGGCACCAGGTAGGTCTGGGCCTCCAGCATCTCGCGCAGACAGTCGTCGTCCATGAAGATGCCGTGCTCGATCGAATCGATGCCCGCGCGCACGGCATTCAGGATGCCCTGCGTGCCCTGGGCATGGCTGGCGGTGCTTTTGCGAAAGCGCTTGGCCTCGTGCACGCCCGCTTTCATTTCATCGAAGCTGTAGTGCGCATCCATGGGGCTCACGCCCGGCGTCATGACGCCGCCCGTGGCCATGATCTTCACCAGGTCGCAGCCGGCATGGACCTGTTCGCGCACGGCCTTGATCACGTCCTCGCAGCCGTCGGCCACGCGGCCGATGCGGTTGCCGTGGCCGCCCGTCATGCAGATGATGCGGCCCGAAGCCTTGATGGCGGGGCCGGGAAACACGCCGCGCGCGATCGCGTCGCGCACGCCGAATTCCAGGTAGTCCTTGCCGCCGCAGTCGCGCAGCGCCGTGACGCCGCCGCGCAGGCTGGCCTGGGCGTTCTCCAGCGCCGTCAGCGTGATCTGCGCGGGTCCCTGCTTGCTGAGCTGTGCGTTGGGGTCCGCGCCGCCGGTGTAGACCAGATGGACGTGGCAGTCGGCCAGGCTGGGCATGAGCGTCATGCCGGTGGTGTCCACCTTTACACCGGCATAGCCCGAGAATTCGCCGGCCGGCGCCACGCGGGCCACGCGCTGGCCCTCGACCAGCACGCCGTGGCCGCGCAGCGTCCGGCCCTCCCCGTCAAATACCTGGCCGCCGATGAAGAGGGTCTGTCGTGTCGCCGTCATGTCTCGCTCCGGTTGCGCCAGGCCTCAGCCCACCACGTCCAGCCCTTCGCGGGACATGGATTGCAGGCGGGGCATCAGGCCAAGCAGGTGTTGGCTGTAGGGATGCTGCGGATGTTCGAACAGGCTTTCCGTGTCGGCCACTTCCAGCAGTTCGCCGTAGCGCATCACGCCGACGCGATCGCACATCTGGCGGATCACGGGCAGATCGTGGCTGATGAACAGCATGGTCAGGCCCAGCTCTTCCTGAAGATCCTTCAGCAGGTTCAGGATCTGCGCCTGGATGGATACGTCCAGCGCGGAGGTGGGCTCGTCGCAGATCAGGAAGCGGGGGCGCGTGGCCAGCGCCCGCGCGATGCAGATGCGCTGGCGCTGGCCGCCGGAGAACTCGTGCGGGAAGCGTTCGGCGGCGCGGTCGCCCAGGCCCACCACGTCCAGCAGGTCGGCAACGATGCGGCGCGTTTCCGCTTCGTTGGCCGAAAGCTTGTGAAAGCGGATGGGTTCGGCCACGATGTCCAGCACCCGCATGCGCGGATTCAGCGACGAGAACGGGTCCTGGAAGATCATCTGGATCTGCCGCCGGAACGGGTTCAGCTGCTTCTCGCCCTTGAGCGCGGTGAGATCGGTGCCGCCGAAATTGACCGAGCCTTCGCTGGGCGTGTACAGCCCGGATATCAGGCGCGCCACGGTGGATTTGCCCGAGCCGGATTCGCCCACCAGGCCGAAGACCTCGCCTTCGCCTATGGAAAAATTGACGCGCTTGACGGCGTCCAGCGTGCGCTGGTTGCGCTTGAACAGCGCGCTCTTTAGCACGAAGCGCATGCTCAGGTCGCGCACCTGCACCAGCGGGCCTTCCGTGCGCTGACCGAAGTCGCGGCGCTGGCCGAGCCAGTGAGTGGCCAGGTCGAGCGGCTGCGCCGGCGTCTTCACGTCTTCGATGTAAGTCACCAGCGGAAAGCGCTTGAGCTTGATATCGGGACGCGGCACCGCCGAGATCAGGCTGCGCGTGTAGGGATGGTCGGGGTCGCCCAGGATCTTGGCGGTCGGGCCCTGCTCCACCAGCTTGCCGTGATACAGCACGGCCACCCGGTCCGTGACGTCCGCGATCACGCCCATGTCGTGCGTGATGATGATCATGCCCACCTGCTCTTCGCGGCACAGCTTTTTAAGCAGCTCCAGGATCTGCGCCTGGATGGACACGTCCAGCGCGGTGGTGGGCTCGTCGGCGATGATGACCTCGGGCTCGCAGCACAGCGCAAGCGCGATCACCACGCGCTGCCGCATGCCGCCCGAGAACTGGTGCGGGTATTGCTTGACGCGCAGCTCGGGCTGGTCGATGCCGACCTGCACTAGCAGCTGCACCGCGCGTTTCCTGGCCTCGTCATGCGACAGCCCGAGATGCACCTGCATGGTTTCCACGAGCTGGCTTTCCACCGTCTGCAGCGGGTCCAGCGAGGTCAGGGGATCCTGGAAGATCATGCCGATGCGGCGGCCGCGCACGCGGCGCTTCTGCGCCGGGGTCAGGGTGTCGATGCGTTCGCCGTTCAGCAGCACGGAGCCGCCGGCCAGGCGTCCGGGTGCCTCCAGCAGGCCGATCACCGCGTTGCCGATGGTGGACTTGCCCGCGCCGGACTCGCCCACCACGCCCAGGATCTCGCCCTTCTCGAGGGACAGCGAAACGCCGTCCACCGCCACCAGCGTGCCGCGGCGGCTGGGAAATTCGATGCGGATGTCTTCTATGTTCAACAGGGCCATGACGTCCTCAGCGCAGCTTGGGGTTGAGCGCGTCGCGCAGCCAGTCGCCCAGCAGGTTGACCGAAAGCACCAGCGCCACCAGCGCAATGCCGGGGAAGATGGAGATCCACCACATGCCGGAGAACAGGTAGCTGTTGCCGATGCGGATCAGCGTGCCCAGCGAGGGCGCGGTGGGCGGCAGGCCCACTCCCAGGAACGACAGCGTGGCCTCGGTGATGATGGCGATCGCCAGGTGGATGGTGGCGATGACCAGCACCGGACCCATCACGTTGGGCAGGATGTGGCGGCGCAGGATGGTGATGGGGCCGATGCCGATCAGCCGCGCCGCCTGCACGTATTCCTTGTTGCGTTCCACCAGCGTCGAGCCGCGCACGGTGCGCGCGTACTGCACCCAGCCGGAGATGCCGATGGCGAAGATCAGCACATACAAGGCAAGCTGGTCGTGCATGTCGCGCGGCAGGAGCCCGCGCGCCACGCCGTCGATCAGCAGCGCCACCAGGATGGCGGGAAACGACAGCTGCACATCGGCGATGCGCATGATGAAGCTGTCGACGCGTCCGCCTGCGTAGCCGCTGATCAGGCCGAGCGTCACGCCCAGCACCATCGAGAACAGCACGGAGGCGAAGCCGACCAGCAAGGACACGCGCGAGCCGTACATCACGGCCGAAAGGATGTCGCGGCCCTGGTCGTCCGTGCCCAGCAGGAAGTCCGGGTTGCCGCCCTCTTCCCAGGCTGGCGGCGTATTGGCGTCCATGATGAAAACGGACGCCAGGTCGAAGGGGTTGTGGGGCGCGATCAGCGGGGCGAACAGCGCGCCCAGCAAAATGACCAGCGTGACGATCGCGGCGATGATGGCACCGGGAGATCGCTTGAAGCTGTGCCACAGGTCGCTGTCGGCCGCGCGTGAAAAGAAGGGAGCGATGCGAGCAATCATGCGGATTCCTTTACTTGCTCTGCACGCGCAGACGCGGGTCCACGGCGAAGTACAGCAGGTCGACGACCAGGTTGATGACCACGAACATGAAGGCGATCAGCACCAGGTAGGCCGCCATGACGGGAATGTCCACCATGCTGATGGCCTGGATGAACAGCAGGCCCATGCCTGGCCACTGGAACACCGTCTCCGTGATGATGGCGAAGGCGATGATGGAGCCGAGCTGCAGCCCCGTGATGGTGATGACGGGCACCATCGTGTTCTTCAGCGCGTGGCGGAAGTTGATGAGCCGTTCCGGCAGGCCGCGGGCGCGCGCGAACTTGATGAAGTCGGCGCGCAGCACTTCCAGCATCTCGGCGCGCACCAGGCGCATGATCAGGGTCATCTGGAAGAGCGCCAGCGTGATGGCGGGCATGATGAGCGCCAGCCAGCCCGATTTGGTGAGAAAGCCGGTGGTCCACCATCCCAGGCTCACCACGTCGCCGCGCCCGAAGCTGGGCAGCCATCGCAGCTGCACGCCGAAGAACAGGATGAGCAGGATGCCGATCAGGAAGGTGGGCAGCGAGATGCCCGCCAGCGAGATCGCCATGAAGGTCTTGGACAGGACGCCATGGCGCTTGAGCGCGGTGTAGATGCCCATCGGCACGCCCAGCGCCAGCGCCATGACGGCGGACACGAAGGACAGTTCCAGCGTCGCGGGCATGCGTTCTTCCAGCAGCTCGCTGACCGGCCGGCGATGGCGGTACGAGATGCCGAAGTCGCCGCGCACGGCGTTGGCGACGAAGTGTGCGTATTGCACGACGAAGGGATCGTCCAGGCCGAGCTGTTCGCGCAATTGGGCGCGCTGCTCGGGCGTGGTGTCCTGGCCGACCATGCTGGCGACCGGGTCGCCCACATAGCGGAACATGGAGAACGCGATCAGCGCCACCGTCAACATCACCAGCACCGACTGGATAAGTCGCTGCGCAATAAAGGAAAGCATTATCGGGAGCCCTCTTGGTCTGATGACGCCGGGCCGCGTTCTCCGCGGAAGGCGGGAATCGGGGCTGGGCCGGGCGCGCCCGGACGGCACGCGCCGTCCGGGGGTTGCATCGCCGGTCGCTTACGGCAGGACGACGTCGCGCAGGTCGAGCACGTCGTCGGCGCGCTGGGTGACCTTGACGTTTTCCTTCACGCCCCAGGACATGGGTTGCTGGTGCAGCGGAAGGTAGCCGAAGTCGCTGCGCACGATGCCGAAGGCTTCCTTGATCATCGCGTTGCGCTTGGCCTGGTCGGTTTCCACGCCGATCTTGTTGGTCAGATCGTCGACCTTCTTGTTGCAGTAGCCGCCCAGGTTGAACTGGCCCGCGGCCGTCTTGGCGTCGCGGCAGGAGGTCAGGTTCAGCAGCGTGTTGTGCGCGTCGGTGGAGCTGGGCGTCCAGCCCAGCATGTACATGCTGGTCTGGTTGCCGGCCTGCAGCAGGATCTTGCCGAAGTACTTGGACTTGGTCTGCGCCAGCAGGTTGATCTTGATGCCTACGCGCGCCAGCATGCCGGCCACCGCCTGGCAGATCTTTTCGTCGTTGACGTAGCGGTCGTTCGGGCAGTCCATGGTTACGGTGAAGCCCTTGGGATAGCCGGCTTCGGCCAGGAGCTTCTTCGCGCGTTCCGGATCGGGCTTGTAGGGAGCGCCGAAGGATTCGTCGTAGCCGTTGATGGCGGTGGCGATGAGCGAGCCCAGCGGCTTGGCCGCGCCGCGCATGATCTTCTCGTTGATGGCCTTGGTGTCCACGGCCAGCACGACGGCTTCGCGCACCTTCGGATCCTTGAAGGGGTTCTTGCCCTTCACGTCGGAGAACAGCAGCTCGTCGCGGTCCTGGTCCATGCCGATAAAGATGGCGCGGGCTTCGGGCGCGGTCAGCGGCTTCACGCCCTTGGCGTCTTCCAGGCGCTTCCAGTCCTGCACCGGAACAGGCTGCACGACATCCATCTCGCCCGAGATCAGCGCGGCCACGCGCGTGGCTTCCTGCGTGATCGGCTGGAAGATGACCTCGTCGATGTTGCTCTTGATGTTCTTGTTCCAGTAGCCGTCATAGCGCTTGAGCACCGTCTTCACGTCGGGCTGGCGCTCGGTCAGCATGAAGGGGCCGGTGCCGTTGGCGTGCAGGTTGGCGTAGTTGCCCTGGTTGTCGCCCTTGACGTTGGTGGCTTCGGTGGTCTTGTTCTTCTCGGCCCACGTCTTGCTCATGATGTACAGGAACACCCATTCGCGCGGCAGGATGGGGTTGGGCGTGGGGGTGGTGACCTCGATGGTGTAGTCGTCCACCTTCTTGATGTCGGAGGCCTTGGCGCCGTAGCCCTTCATGTCGGAGCCGGGGGTCAGGCTGCGCTTCCAGGAGAAGATCACGTCGTCCGCCGTGAAGGGCGAGCCGTCGTGGAATTTGACGTCGCGGCGCAGCTTGAAGACCCATTTGGTGGGCTCGGGGTTTTCCCAGCTTTCCGCCAGCAGCGGCGTAAGTTTCAGATTGCCGTCGTAGCCGGCCAGCGTTTCGTAGATGTTGCCCTGGAAACCCAGCGTGAAGGTTTCGTTGAGCGCCATCGGGTCCATCGAGGTCGCGTCGCCCTGGTACGACCAGTGCAGGGTCTTGGCGGCCGCGCCGGCGCTGAAAGCCAGCGAGGCGGCCACGGCAGCGGCGAGTACCGCTTGCTTGAAGTGGGGAAAAGTACGCATAGCCCTCATGCTCCGTGTAGTGCGCGGATAGCGCGACAGAAGTGATAGGGCCCCGGCCCCATTGGGATCCGGGGCATGGCGTTGCTGCTTACGACGAAGGACGGAGTAGGGTCGGGCGGCGCGCGGCGCGAACCGCGCACGGGCCGAGACTGGCGATGCCGGGTATCACTGCGTAGGACTTCGACTTCACGATAGACCCAACCCCTTGTGATTGTCATGGCGGGGACGGAACCGCGCCGATGCAGGACGAATCTTATAGACCCATTCGTTTAAGCGTCAATCGGTTTGGATTGGGGTTAGTACTTGCTTGCCGGATGCGTTGAATGGTGCGTTTCGCAAGGCATGCGGGCGGCGGCGTCAGTCGGCGGACAGCGGCGCGGCAGCAAGGGTTTTCGCCAAGTCATGCAGCACGCGCTTGCGGCGGTCGCTGTCTTCGTAGTGCTTGCCCAGGGCCGACCATTCGGGCCGGCTGCGGGCTTCCACCAATGCTTCCGGCAAGGGGCCCTTGCGCCAGGCCTCATCGTCCGGAAGATCTAGCCTCAATGGTTCCCGGGCGGCATGGCCGCGGCGCTCCAGCGCCTCGATCAATTGCCGCTGGCGCAGCGCGAGCAGGCGCAGGACGGCATCGTCCACGCTGATCTCGCGCCAGCCGCGCAGCTTGCCGGCCACGCGCTTGCCCAGTTTTTCCACGCCCTGCCACAGGCCGCCCGCCGCGGCGCCGATCAGCATGCCGGTGCCCAGGCTCAGGCCGGCGCTCATCAGGTCCACCGCCGCGCCCGCCATGGCGCCGGCGGCGGCGCCCATGCCCACCTGCACGCCCATGTCCTTGAGCGCCTGCGGGTGGAACAGGTCCATGCCCCAGCGCTCGCCCTGCAGCGGCAAGGCGTCGCCGGTGAAATCGGATGGCCGGAAGTTGTAGAGCGCCAGCAAGGCGTTGACGCACGTCTGTTCGCGCTGGCGCACCTGGTCGCGCAGTTGGCTTGAAGCGGCGGCCAGCGCGGTTTCATCGCTGGCGCTGGACAGGTGCAGCGCGGCCACGTCGATCAACAGGTCCGCCAGCAGCTCGTAGGCCGAGGCGCGGCGCTCGCGGCGCTGCGCGGCCAGACTGTCGGACAGCCGCGCCAGCGCGCCGGCGTGGCGGTCCAGCAGCACGCCGAGCTTGGCATAGAGCTGCTGCTCTCCGTCCAGCGGCGGCGCGACGGTGTCGAATTCCACCACCGCATGCAGGCCAAGCCGCGCCATCGCGCCGCGCCATTCGTCGGCGCGATGCGCCGGCGCGTTCACGAAGTTCAGCACCGGCAGCAATGGGCGGCCGCAAGCGGCCAGGATGGCGAGTTCATCGCGGTGCTTGCCCAGCACCGGGTCGCGCGCGTCGATCACATACAGGGCCGCGTCGCAGTCCAGCATCTTGGTCAGGACGCGGGCTTCCTGTTCATAGCGGCCGTGCGCTTCCGGCGTGTCCAGGAAGCGGCGGATACGCGCGGGGCCGTCCAGCCGTTCGCCGGGATGGCCCAGGTGCTCCAGGTACTCCAGCAAGGCGATGCTGTCTTCCATGCCTGGCGTGTCGAACCATTCCAGCACGGCCCGCCCGTCCAGCCGCAGGCGCGCGCCTTCGACGTGGCGCGTGGTGCCGGGGCGGTCGGCCACTTCGCCGAACGTGGTGTCGCGCGTCAGCGTGCGCAGCAGTGAAGTCTTGCCCGTGTTGGTGTGGCCGACCAGCGCAATCTTGATGATGGGATCAGCCATGGCCGGACTCCAGCCAGGCCAGCGGGACGGCGGGCGCCTGCAGGATGGCGTCGGCGGACAGGCCCAGCGCAAGCAGGCGGTCGCGCCAGAGCGCCGCGCGGGTGTCGGCGCCGGCGTGCGGCATGATGAGCCAGATGCGGGTCTGCAGCGCGTGCGCGGACAACTCCGCGATCAGGGACAGCGTGCCCCGGTCGGGCGTCTGGCGCGCATCGCAGGCGATCAGCAGGCGCGAGGCGGCGGCCTGGGCCAGCGCGTCCAGCACGCGGTTGCGTTCTTCGCGCGTGTCCAGGTTGCCTGCCTGCCGGATGCCGGCGGGCAGGTCCGCGGGCGGCCAGGCCAGGTCGGCGGGCAGTTCCAGTCCCAGCACCACCGGCTGGCCGCCCAGCCCGTCAAGCGAGGGCGCATGCATGCGCGGCTCATGCAGGGGATCCACGGGACGGTCGATGCCGGTGGAGAGCGCGGGCGGCTCCAGCCGGTCGCGCAGCGTCGAGAAGCCGGCCAGCGAGGGATCGATGCGCAAGGCACGCAGCGCACGCAGCGTGGCGGCCACGCACAGCGCGCCGGCCGCCAGGCGCGGCAGGATGCCATATACGACCACGACGCCGATCAGCCAGAGCGACCACTGCACTTGCGCGCTGGCCGGCAAGGCCTGCGAGCCGTCGCTGGCGCGGATCGTGGCGGCGTCGGGCATGGGGAAGCCCAGATGGGCGGGCAGCCAGCCGATGGCTTGCGTGAGCCAGACGAAGGTGTCGGGCGCCAGCAGCGTGGTGGCCCACACGAAGCGGAAGCTGGCGGTGGACAGCACGGCCAGCAGGGTCGCCAGCGCAGCGCACAGGGCCGTGAGCCACAGCAGATGGCTGATGCTGCCGAACAGGCCGCGCAGGGCGCCTGCGCGCGCCAGCAGGTTCAGGAACGCTTGCGGCACCAGCGCGCTGTCCGGCCCGCGCGCCAGCTTGCGCGTGGCCCAGAGCCAGAGGCGTCCCAAGCCGGTCACGGCCGTGGGCCTGAGCAGAAAGCTTGCCAGCCACAACAGGAAGGTCAATGCGTGCAGGCCCAGCAAGGCGCCCAGCGCCCAAAGCACGTTGACCGGCCGCGATCCATCGCCCAGTGCGCCCAGGGCCGCGCCCACGCCCGATGCCAAGGCCAGCAGGAACAGGGCAATCAGGATGCCCGTGGCGCTGCGGCGCCACGTATCGACCAGTGGAGAGAGGTTTTCGCGTTGCGCCAGCAACTCGGCGCGGGCAAGGATGCGGGACGGCAGGTCCGTGTCCATCTGGCGCACGCGCCGGACAGCTTGCGCGTCCTCCAGGGGGCCCCAGTGCGCTTCGCGCAAGCGGACCAGCTCGGCCAGCCAGTGCGCGCGCAATGGGCGCTGGCTGGGGATATCGGCCGTGGGAGTGAGGTCGCGAGAGGTCGAGGACGGCATCGCGTCGGGGGTTGGCGAGGTCAGGCCGCTGGGGCGATGCGCCATTGTAGACCGGGCGATTCGGGAAACGGGGCCGGAGGGCCGGCCCGGATCAGTGCCCTGCGCGCGCGCCGCGGTATTGGCCCGGCGTAACGCCCGTGGCATCGCGAAAGACCCGCGCCAGATGGCTGGCGTTGCCGAAGCCGCTGGCCTGCGCGATGCCCGCCAGATCGCCCTTGCCCGTGGCCAGCAGGCCTTTGGCCCGAGCCAGGCGCCTGCCACGCACCCAGGCGTGCGGCGGCTCTCCGAACGAGGCGTGGAACATGCGGGCGAAGTGATAAGTGGACAGCGCCGCCACGCCCGCGAGCTGGTCCAGCGTCAAGGCCTCGGTCAGGTGCGCGTCCACGTAGTCCATGATGCGGCGGCGCACGCCGGGCGCCAGGCCGCCGCGGGCGGGCTGCGGGTTCTTGCGCGCCACTCCCTGGACCAGCAGATGGTGCAGCACGGTTTCGGCGGCGCTGCTGGCCGCCAGGCGATCCGCGGGCTGGTTCCAGTCGGTGTTCAGGAGCTGCCGGCAGACGTCGATCAGCGAGTCGTCCTGAATATACGTGCGATCGCGCAGTTCCAGCGTGCGGGGCTCGCAGTCCAGCCTCATGACGGCTTCGCGGGCCAGGCGTTCCGGCGCGATGTACAGGTGCAGGAAATGCACCGTGTCGTTCATGCACCAGCGGGAATAGTGCTCGGCCGGCAGCACGCAGAACTTGCCCGCGCCGCCGTGCAGCATGTCCTGGCCGACGCGGAACGAGCGATCTCCGCCGTGCAGGTACAGCGACAGCGTGTGATGGCCGGGCGTGTCGTAGCCCAGCGTCTCGTGGGCGCTGCGCGCCCACTGCGAGATCGCCATGCCCTCGCCCAGGGCGGCGGCGCGTTCCAGCGTGGCGGTGGAGCGCGACAGGGTGCGAAAGACAGAGAAATCGGCCGGGGCCGAAGCGATGGTGCCCATAGGACTGGATGCTACTGCGATCGCACGCGCGCGACGCGCCCGTTTCGGACAAAAACCGCAAGAACCGGCAATCCTGGCGCGCCATCCGGACGCACACTGGTTTCCCGGCGATTCATCGGAACGCCGCTGTCCGTTTTGATCTTGCCGCGCATCGCATCGTGAATCTATTTCTGTACTTCCTCACTGTCGTCATCTGGGGCACCACCTGGATCGCCATCAAGCTGCAGCTGGGCGTGGTGGCCATCCCCGTGTCTATCTTCTATCGCTTCGCGCTGGCCGGCCTGGTGCTGTTCGCGGCCCTGCTGCTGACGCGCAGGCTGCAGCCGCTGGACCGGCGCGGGCACTGGCTGTGCGTGGGCCAGGGCCTGTGCCTGTTCTGCCTGAACTTCCTGTGCTTCTACTCGGCCACGCAGTGGATACCCAGCGGCCTGGTGTCCGTGGTGTTTTCGGCCGCGACCCTGTGGAATGCCCTGAATGCGCGGCTGTGGTTCGGCACCCGCATCGCTCCCCGCGTGATGGCGGCGGGCGCGTTCGGCTTCTCGGGCCTGGTGCTGCTGTTCTGGCCGGAGCTGGCCAGCCAGCAGGCCAGCCATGAAACCCTGCTGGGCCTGGGTTTTGCGCTGCTGGGCACGTTCTGCTTTTCCACAGGCAACATGTTGTCGTCCCTGCAGCAGCGCGCCGGCATCCGGCCGTTGACGGGCAACGCCTACAGCATGCTTTACGGCGCGGCGATCCTGCTGGCGGGCTGCATGGCCGCGGGGCTGCCGTTCGAGTTCGATGCCTCGCCGCCGTATGTGGGCGCGCTGCTTTACCTGGCCATTCCAGGATCGGTGATCGGCTTTACCGCCTATCTGACGCTGGTCGGCCGCATGGGACCGGCGCGGGCGGCCTATTGCACGGTGCTGTTCCCGGTGGTGGCCTTGAGCGTGTCCACCGTGGCCGAAGGCTATCGGTGGACACCGTACGCGCTGCTGGGCCTGGCGCTGGTGATGTTCGGCAATCTGCTCGTGTTCACGAAATGGTCGCCGTTCTTGCGGCGCGCCGGGATGCCTGGCAGGACCTAGCGCGCCAGTCCGCGCAGGCCTTGCAGCAGCCGGTCGATTTCGGCTTCGCTGGTGAGATAACTGACCGACGCGCGCGCAATCCGCGTCAGGCCGCGGGCCTCCATGTCCAGAGGCGTGTAGGGGACGCCGTTACTGCCGATGACGATGCCTTGCGCCGCCAGCTGGCGCTGCACCGTCACGGCGTCCTGGTCCGCCAGGTTGAACGCCACCAGACCGGAGCGCTCGCGGCCCTGGTCCAGCACGGTGATGCCGGGTATGGCCGCCAGTTCGGCGCGCAGCGCCTGGGCGTTGGCGTCGATGCTCGCCCGGATGGCATCCAGGCCCAGGTCCAGCGCTTCCCGCAAGGCGTTGGCCAGGCCGCAGCGCAGCGCCAGCGAATTTTCGGCGGATTCTAGTCGAGCGGCGTCCTGGCGCAGCATGGGCTGGCCGTCGGCGCCCAGCGGCGCGGAATGCGAGTCCACGAAGGCGGGAGTGAGCTGGTCCAGGAAATCGCGCCGCACGTACAACAGCCCCGTACCGCGCGGGCCGCGCAAGGCCTTGCGGCCGGCGCCGCTCAGCACGTCGCAGCCGATCTGCGTCACATCCACGGGGAGCTGGCCCACCGCTTGCGCTGCGTCCACGAAGTACGGAATGCCGTGCTTGCGCGCCACGCGACCGATGGCCGCTGCAGGGTTGATGAGGCCGCCGTTGGCGGGCAGCCAGGTCAGCGCGATCAGGCGCACCCTGTCGTCCAGCATGGCCTCCAGCGCGTCCGCGTCCACGCATCCGCTGTCGTCCGACGGGATGGCTTCCAGCGTGGCGCCCGCGCGTTCCGCCGTGAATCGCATGGCGGCCAGGTTGCCGCCCCATTCGTGGCGGCCGACCAGGATGCGGTCGCCGGGCCGCCAGGCTGGCAGCGCGGCGAAGGCGGCGCCCCATCCCTGAGAGTTGCCGCCGGTCAGCGCGATCTCGTCGGTCTGGGCATTGAGCAGTTGCGCGGCCAGCGTGCGGGCCGATTCGGTCAGTTCGCGCGAGGCCACGCCGGCCTCCATCGGGCCCTGCGCCGCCTCGCGCGCCAGATGCGCATGGATGGCCTGCAGCGTGGCCGCGGACGGCAGCGAAGCGCCAGCATGATTGAAATGCACGGTGCTTTGCGTGCCGGGCGTCAGGGCGCGAAGCGCCTGCACGGCGCGCGGGGTCAACGGGGAAGACATGGCGGTTCCTGTCGGGCGGGCCGGATCAGGCCGCGGTAAGCGCGATGACCGCTTCGACTTCCACTGCCACGCCTTGAGGCAAGGACGCCACGCCGACCGCGCTGCGCGCGTGGCGGCCGGCGTCGCCGAACACCTCGACCATCAGGTCGGAGGCGCCATTGGCAACCGCGCTCTGGCGGTTGAAGTCCGGCGTGCTGGCCACGAACACGCCCAGGCGCACGACGCGCGCCACGCGGTCCAATTGGTCGCCGGTGGCGGCGGCGATCTGCGCCAGGATGCCCAGCGCGGACAGGCGCGCGGCCTGTACCCCATCGGCGTCGGAGATCTGGTTGCCCAGCTGTCCCAGATAGGCCGCCTTGCCGTCCTTGCGGGAGATCTGGCCTGAGATATAGAGCAGGTTGCCTTCCAGGACGAAGGGCACGTAGTTGGCGGCCGGGGCGGCGGCGGCTTCCAGGACCAGGCCAAGTTCGGCAACGCGGGCGGAAATGCTGCGGGTCATATCGGTTCACCTGAGTAGAGAGGTTGGGGAAAAGTACAAACGCTGCCTCCGATGCTATCGGCCGGGGCGCTGCGTGACCAATCAATTCTTGACCTTAACGCATGAGTAAAACTAATGCGTGTCGCCTTCACCGGAGTCGGCCGCCGTCAGCGTCAGCCAGTCACGCAGGGCCTGGACGGACTTGCTGAGCGCGCCGCGCGGCGTGACGAACCACCAGCCTATGCGCGGATCCTCCAGCACGGCGCCGGGCAGCGCCTCCACCAGCGCGCCGCTGGCCAGTTGCGCCGCGATCAGCCTGCGCCGGCCCATGGCCACGCCCTGCCCCGCCAGGGCGGCCTCCACGACGATGTTGTAGTCATGCAGGCGCACGGTCCGGGCTTGGCCCAGGTCCAGGCCATGCCGGCGCGCCCAGGCGTCCCATTCGAATGGGTGCCTGGCGTGCGAGGCCAGCAACGGATGGCGCAGCAGGTCCGCCGGCGTGCGTGGGCGCTTTCTGCCGGCAATCAGGGCGGGGGCGCACACGACCGATAGCCGTTCCGCCATCAGCAGCGTGGCCTTCACGCCGGGCCAGGCGCCCCGGCCGTAGCGGATCGCGGCGTCCACTTCGCCGCCCGCCACGTCCGCCAGCCCGATATCGGGCTGCAGCTGCAGGTCGATATCGGGGTGGGATGCGGCGAATGCCGGAAGGCGCGGCGCGAGCCAGCGGGTGGCGAACGAGGCCAGCAGTCCGATCTTGAGGGTGTGTCGGGCGGCGGCGGGTGCGCGGATCTCGTCCGTGCCCTGGCGCAGCAGTTCGAAGGCCGCATGTACGCGCTCGTAGTAGGCCTGGCCGGCGGCGGTGAGCGCCACGGCGCGCGTGCGCCGCTCAAAGAGCGCGACGCCCAATTCGGCTTCCAGGCGCTGGATGTGATGGCTGATGGCGCTTTGCGTGACGAACAGTTCCTGCGCCGCCTGCGAAAAGCTCAGCCGCCGGGCGGCCGCTTCGAAGGCGCGCAGGGATACAAGGGCGGGCAGTGATCGCGTGGAACGCATGGGGGTCGGATGCTAAGGCGCCGGGAGCGGATGCGCGTCATCCTACGCTTTGTGGAAGGCATGGCAACTGCGGCCCCAATGCAAAAAGCCCGCAAGCAAGTTGCGGGCTTTTTTAAGGGTACTGCGGGTATTGCAAAATTCTTGGCTCCCCGAGCTGGGCTCGAACCAGCGACCTGCGGATTAACAGTCCGTCGCTCTACCGACTGAGCTATCGGGGAACAGGTAGAGGGGCCGAATTATGCACAAAAAAAAGAAAGAATGCAAAGCGGGCGGGAGATCCGGTTCCTTTCACGCAGGATAGGCCAAGCCGTGAGTTGGCAGATGAGCCAGGCCGCATGCTTGGACGCAGCCTGCGGGATCAGGTCAGGCGTTGATCGAATGCGCTGGTATCGCCGCCAAACAACGCAGTCAGTTCGCGGCCGGCTCGCATCAGCGTGGGCACCATGGCCTGCGCGCCACGGGCTTCCAGGCGGTAACGCGGGCCGGAGACGCTCAGGGCGCCCATCAGCGTTTGAGCCTGACCGAAGACCGGCACGGCGACTGCCGCCATTTCCGGATGGGCGCCGCCAAATGTGGCCGCCCAGAGCCTGCTTCTGACCTCTTCAAATTCGGGGTCTTCCGCATTGCGAAAGGCAAGCAGGATGGTGCCGGTGGCGCCGCCGGCCAGGGGCCGCCAGTCACCTTCGCGAACCGAGTCGCGAATGACCTGGTTGTTTGCGTCCACCCGGTGCAGGCACATGCGGCCGCCATTCTGATAGACATAGAACGAGGCGCTTTCACCCAGTTCGTCGACGATGCGGCGCAGGAACGGGGGCACGTACTCGGCGGTACGCAACTGGCGTTGAAAGATGGCGCCCAGCTGCAGCGGCTTGGCGCCCAGCTGATAGCTGCCGTCCGCCAGGCGGTACAGATAGTTCTGGCCGATCAGGGAATCGATCAGCCGCAACGCAGTGCTTTTGTACAGTCCCGTGCGTTTGGACAACTCAGTCAGCGTCAGGCTGTAGTCGTCTTCGCGAAACGCGCCCAGCAGATTGAGGGCCCGGTCGACCGCCGTGACGCCCTTGTCTTCCGCCGCCTTGTCCTGCGTCATTTGCACCTCTGGGTTGAATGAAAGGCTCCTGGCGCCGCTGAGAAATCGTGGCGGCGGCAGAGGCTTGTTCCGGATCCAATTGTCTCATAACGCCAATTTGTTGCATACAGCAGAACTGAGTTCTATATTTGTGTTGCGTCAGACGAAACTCAGTTCTATTATTCGAGCCATTGCACTCGGCGGCAATCCAAGCGCACAAACAGAGGCGCCAAGGTGGTGGAGGCAGCGGCGTGCAATTCCCAGGAAACTCTCTCAGGAATTGGCAAATGTTCATTGCAAGAAAAATGGCCCGCGCACTGGTCGCGGCCTCGGCCCTGGTCGCCGGCGTCCCGGCGGTGGCGGCTGACGATTACCCCGCGCGTCCGTTGCGCTTCATCGTTGGATTTGCCGTGGGGGGCCCCACGGATATCGTCGCCCGCGTCGCCGCCAACGATTTGGGCAAGGCGCTCGGCCAGACGGTGATTGTGGAAAACCGCCCCGGCGCCAATGCGACCATCGCCGCCAGTGCCGTCGCACGCGCCCAGGCCGACGGCTACACGGGCCTGATCGCCGCCACCAATCACACGATCAACGCCGTCCTGTATCCCGACCTGCAATTCAAGAGCGTCGATGACTTCGCGCCGGTGGCAGCCATTGCCGTGGCGCCCACGGTGCTGATCGTCAACAAGAATTTCCCCGCGCGAAACCTGGACGAGTTTCTCAAGGAGCTGCGGGCCAATCCGGACAAGTACTCGTACGCATCCGCTGGCAGCGGGGGCACGCCGCATCTGTCGGCCGAACTGTTCAAGAAGCTGACCAATACCTCGATCATGCATGTGCCCTACAAGGGCGCGGCGCCCGCCATGAGCGACGTGGTGGCCGGGCATGTCCCCATCTCGTTTGCGACGCTCGGTTCAGTGTTGCCGCAGATCCGCGCTGGCCAGGTCCGCGCGCTCGCGGTCGCGTCGCCGCAGCGCTCGCCGCTCCTGCCCGACGTGCCTACGTTCGAGGAGTCCGGCGTCAAGGATTTCCGCCTGGACTCCTGGTACGGCCTGATGATGCCCAAGGGCACCCCCCCTGCCGTGTTGAACCGCCTGGCCGAGAGCCTGCAGCAGATCGCCCGCACGCCCGAGTTCGCAAGCCAGATGGCCACTGCGGGATTGCAGCCCATCACCGACAGCGGTCCAGCGCAATTCGAAGCCCAGCTCCGCGCCGAGATCGCGCTTTTCAGCGATCTGGTCAAGAGCAGCAATCTGAAAGTCGATTGAGTTTCCAAAACAGGCAGACAGCATGAACACCACGCAACACTCCCCGGCCAGCTATCAGCTCTACATCGACGGCGAATGGACCGATCCGGCTTCCGGCGAATGGTTCGACACCGTGGAACCCTACTCCGGCACGGTCTGGGCACGTATCCCTCGCGGCACGGCCGTCGATGCGGACCGCGCCGTCCAGGCCGCGCACGCGGCTTACACCGCCGGCGCATGGCCGGAATTCACGGCTACGCAGCGCGCGACCCTGCTGCGCAAGCTGGCCGCGTTGATCGAAGATAACGCCGATCACCTGGGCCGGGTCGAGCAGCGCGACAACGGCAAGCTCATTACCGAAGTGCGCGGCCAGGTCTTGAACATCGCGCAGTGGTTCTACTACTACGCCGGTCTGGCGGACAAGGTGGGCGGGGACGTGGTGCCGGTGAACAAGCCGGGCGTATTCAACTACACCAAGTACGAGCCCCTGGGCGTGGTGGTGGCCATCACGCCCTGGAATTCGCCGTTGTCGCTGACGGCCTGGAAGATGGCGCCGGCGCTGGCTGCCGGCAACACCATCGTCATCAAACCTTCGGAGCATGCGTCGGCCTCCATCCTGGAACTGGCCAGGCTGGCGGGGCTGGCGGGCTTTCCCAAGGGCGTGGTGAATGTGGTGACGGGTTTTGGCGCCGAGGTCGGCGATCCGCTGGTGCGCCATCCCCTGACGCGCAAGATTGCCTTTACCGGCGGCGATGCGGGCGGCCAGAAAGTGAACGAGGCCGCGGCCAGCAGCTTCAAGCGCGTCACGCTTGAACTGGGAGGCAAGTCGCCCAATGTGGTCTTCGACGACGCGGACCTGGACCAGGCCTTGAAGGGCGTGATCTCGGGGATCTTTGCCGCCGCCGGCCAGACCTGCATGGCCGGCTCGCGCCTGCTGGTCCAGGATTCGATTCACGATGAATTCGTGGCCCAGCTCGTCGAGGTGACCAGGCAGGCGCGGATCGGCGATCCGTCGCTGCCCGACACGCAGGTGGGACCGATAGCCACGCGTGACCAATGGGAACGCGTGATGCGCATGATAGAGATGGCCAAGGCGGACGGCGCGACCTGCGTGCTGGGCGGCCATGCCCTGTCCGGCGAAGGTTATGGTCAGGGTCAATTCGTGGCGCCGACGATTTTCACGGGCGTCGAGAACGACATGCGCATTGCCCGTCAGGAGGTCTTCGGTCCCGTCCTGTCCGTGATCCGCTTCAGGGATGAGGACGACGCGATCCGCCTGGCCAACGACACCGAATATGGCCTGGCCGCGGCGGTGTGGACCAAGGACCTGCGCCGGGCCATGAAATGCGTCGACAAGATCCAGGCGGGCACCGTGTGGGTCAACAACTACCGCACCACCAGCTTTACCTCGCCGTTTGGCGGCTACAAGCGCAGCGGCATGGGCCGGGAAGGCGGCGTCGAAGCCATCAAGGAATACATGCAGGTCAAGAGCGTGTGGATCACGCCGTCCCCGCGCCGCGACAATCCGTTTGTGCTGGGCTGACCGCCATGACCGATCGTACTGATGCAACGATACCCGCCGGGATGCTGGCGGACTGGTGGCGCACTGCGGTGATCGATATCCAGCCGGGCGTGATTCGCCCGCGCGGCTATGCCATCGAGACGCTGATCGGCGAAATCAGCTTTCCCGCCATGATCTGGCTGATGCTGCGCGGCGAGCTGCCGCATCCGGCCCATGCGCGCTTGCTGGAAGCGGCCCTGGTGGCCGGCGTGGATCACGGTCCGCATGCGCCGTCCATTGCGATCGCCCGCATGGCCAGCACCTGCGGCATCGGAGTGAACGGGGCGATGGCTTCGGCCATCAATGTTCTGGGCGATGTGCATGGCGGCGCCGGGCAGGCTTGCCTGGAGCTATATCAGCGTGTGGGAGCCGCCCTGGATCAGGGGGCGGACCTGACGCAGGCCGCCACACAGGAGGTTCGGCGGATGCTGGATTCGGGGACGTTCATTCCCGGCTTCGGCCATCGCTTTCATCCGGTGGATCCGCGCGCGGGCAAGCTGCTTGCGCTTGTGGAGACGGCAAGGGAACAGGGGCACGTGGAGGGCAGGCACGCGCGAATCGCCGTTGCGGTGGAGGCGGCCTTGATGCAATTGAAAGGCAAGCGTCTGCCCATGAACATCGACGGCGCGACCGCCGTCGTGTACGGAGAACTTGGTTTCGCGCCCGAGCTTTCGCGCGGGCTGTTCGTGCTGTCGCGTTCGGTGGGCATCCTGGCGCATGCGTGGGAGCAGATGAGCATGAACGCGCGTATCAAGGGGCCGATGCCTCCGTCGGTGCCCTATCGCTATGTCGGCCCGGGCCCGCGCGCGAAGGAGAGTGAACATGGTGGATGAACGGAAGCTGCCGCTCGCGGGTGTTCGCGTGCTTGATTTCGGGCACACGGTGATGGGCCCGGCCTGCGGCATGATGCTGGCGGACCTGGGCGCCGACGTGATCAAGATCGAACCCGTGGACGGCGACCGAACGCGACGCCTGAAGGGATTCGGGACCGGCTACTTCGGCTATTTCAACCGCAACAAGCGCAGCATTGCCGTTGACCTGAAGGACGAGCGCGGCCGCGCGATCCTGCTGGAGCTGGTCAAGACCGCGGACGTGCTGGTGGAGAATTTCGCGCCCGACACGATGGAGCGCCTGGACCTGGGCTACGAGACGCTCGGCCGGACCAATCCGAGGCTCATCTACGCCAGCCTGAAGGGCTTTCTGGATGGCCCCTACCGGGAACGCCAGGCGTTGGACGAGGTGGTGCAGATGATGGCGGGCCTGGCCTACATGACCGGCCCCTCCGGCCGGCCGTTGCGGGCGGGGACCTCCGTGGTCGATATCACGGGTGGCATGTTCGCCTTGATCGCCGTGCTGCTGGCGCTGCGCGAACGAGAACAGACCGGCAAGGGCCAGAAGGTGGCCACCGCGCTGTTCGAGTCGACGGTCATGCTGATGGGCCAGCACCTTTGTTATTCGGCTCAATCCCAGGCGCCGATTCCCCCCATGCCGGAGCGCGTATCGGCATGGGCGGTGTATGAGCCCTTTCACGTCCTTGGCGGCAAACAGGTTTTCGTGGGGATTACCAGCGATCGCCATTGGGAGCGTTTCTGCGCGGAGATAGGCCGTCCGGACCTGCTGCGCAATCCGGCCTACGCCACCAACGAAGACCGTATCGACGCCCGGGCCACCTTGATCCCGGAGCTGGCGTCGGTGTTGGCCGGCATGACCCTGGAACAGGCCCTCGGGGTGTGCGAACGGGCCCGCATTCCGTTTTCTCCGATCAATCGCCCCGAGGATCTTTTTGACGACCCGCACCTGCTGGCCACCGGCGGATTGATGGAAACGGTGCTGCCTGGCGGGGTGCGCACGCGCCTGCCCCGGCTTCCCATCCGCATGGAAGGTGCGTCGTTCGATCTGCGCCGCGACCCGCCGCAGGCCGGACAGGACTCCCTGGACATCCTGCGAGAGCTAGGCCTGGACACAGCGGCGATCCAGACGCTGGTCGCGGCCGGCGTGGTCCACCAGGGTGCTTCGGACTGAACAACACACGCCGGACGACGGCGCCGCGCATCGTGGCGGCGCCCGGCCGGCATCAACTGGAAATCGATATGACGAAACATATTCTGGCAGACGCGCCTCCCGCGTTTGTCCTGGGCACCATGGCCATGACCGGCTACTACGGCGCCTCTTCCGAGAGCCAGGCCAGGGAGACGCTTGCCTACTACCTGGACCACGACGGACGGTGGATCGATACCGCGGATCTCTACGCGAACGGGGCCAATGAAGAATTGGTGGGCAAGGCAATAGCGGCCAAGCGAAACGAGCTGGTTCTCTGCACCAAGTTTGGCTATCTGTTTGGCGAACGCGCGGACCAGCGCGGCCTGGATGCCAGGCCCGAACGGGTGGAGGCTGCCTGCGACGCGAGCCTGCGCCGCCTGGGCACCGACGTGATTGATGTGTTCTACCTGCACCGGGTGGATCCGAACGTGCCGGTCGAAGACACCTACGGCGCGATGGCGCGCCTGGTCGAGAAGGGCAAGGTCCGCGCGTTGGGGCTGTGCGAGGTGGGGCCGAAGACTTATGCGCGGGCGGCGGGCATCCATCCCGTGGCCGTTGTACAGAGCGAATATTCCTTGTGGAGCCGCGAACCCGAGGACGGCATGCTGCGCTTTCTGCGCGAGCAAGGCAGTTGGTTCTTCGGCTATGCATCGCTGGGGCGCGGCATCCTGAGCGGCGCCGTCAGGAAGCCCGAGGATCTTCCGGCCGGCGACCAGCGGCGCGACATGCCGCGCTTCCAGGGCGAGAACTTCTACAAGAACATCGAACTGGTCAAGCTGCTGGAGGCGATGGCGGAAGAACTCGGCATCAAGTCCGCGCAGCTGGCCCTGGCCTGGTGCGGCCGCAATGGCGACGCTACGCCGATCGTCGGCGTGACCGAGCCCGGGCACGTGCGCGAGGCGCAGGAGGCGGTGGCGCTTACGCTGCCCGAACAGACCTGGCGCCAACTGGACGAGGTATTCGCGCCGGGCGCGGCGGCGGGCTTCCGGTACTCGGAGTCCGCCATGAAGCGGTTGGAGAGCGGCCAGTAGGCGTGGTCATCCGTGCTGGATCGCGTGCGCCGTGCGAAAGAGCTGGGGCACGATTTCGCGCTGCAGGCGGTCCACGGGGTAGTCGTGGCGGGGGGCGCTGATGCTGATGGCGGCCAACGGGAGATCGCGCGCGTCGCGCAGCAGCACGGCCGCGCCCACCTGGTTTTGTAGCACCTGGTCCTCGGTCAGTGCGTAGCCATCCTCGCGAGCTTGACTGACCAGCGATAGCAGCGCCTCCGGTTCAACCACGGTTCTTGGCGTGAAAGCGCGCGGCGGCGTGCGCTGGAGTGCCTGCCGGAGGAAGTCGTTGTCCAATTGGGTCAGCAGCATGCGCCCGCCGCTGTTGCACCATGCGGGCATGCGGCGGCCCGGCAGCATTTCAGCCAGCGTCAGCTGCCGGCTGGGCAGGCGCAGCAGATAGATCATGTCGGTTCCCGCCAGTACGCTCATGTGTACCGCCAACCCGCAGCGGTCGCGCAACGCGACCAGATGCGGCGCGGCCATGGAGACCAGGCGGTCGGTCCGCAGGAAAAAATAACCCAGTTCGACCACGCGCGGCCCCAGCCGGTAGCGGCGCGACGCCGCGTCCTTGGCGAGGTAGCCCAGCCGTTCCCAGGTATGCACAAAGCGTTGCGCAGCGCTCTTGCCCAGTCCCGTCAGGACGGCGATCTCGGTCAGCCCGAGCGTATCGGCGGCGTCCCGGAACGCCTCTAGCACCCGCATTCCCTTTTCCAGCGACGCGACGAACAGCGGGTCGTCGGATTGCGCTTGGGCGTCGATCGACGAAGCAGTCATAGGTCCAGGCGTGTGTGTCGTCATGGCGTGTTTCTGTGTGGGGAATTGGACCGCCAGGAATGGCTGTGGCTCTGGGGAGCGCTAGTTTCCCCGAATTGTCGGACATCAGAATAGCCACTATAAAGTTGATTATTCAATACTTTGTATCGTATAGCAATACTAATGAATTCTCTGACAACGATGGCGGCACCCGCCTTGTGTGACCTGAGCGCGGTGGCGCTGCGCAACGAAATCGAGGCTGGCCACCTCAGCGCGAGGGATGTGATGGCCGCGCACCTGGACCGCATCGCGGCCTGGAACCCCAAGGTCAACGCCGTGGTGACGCTGGACGCCGAAGGCGCCATGGCACGGGCCGCGCAGGCCGACGAGCATCAGGCCGCCGGTCGTCCCTTGGGCCTGCTGCACGGCTTGCCGATAGTGCACAAGGATTCGTTTCTCACGGCGGGCCTGCGGACCACCTATGGCTCGCCGCTCTACCGCGACTTCGTGCCGGACCGTGACAGCCTGATCGTCAGCCGTGAACGCGCGGCCGGCGCGATCACGCTGGGTAAGACCAATCTGCCTGAATTCGGCGCCGGCTCGCAGACCTTCAACACCGTCTTCGGCGCTACGCGCAATCCATACGACCTGCGCATGACCGCGGGCGGCAGCAGCGGAGGCGCCGCGGCCGCGCTGGCCGCGCGCATGGCGCCGCTGGCCGACGGCACGGACATGGGCGGCTCGCTGCGCAACCCGGCCTCGTTCTGCAATGTGGTGGGCCTGCGCCCGTCGCCCGGCCGCGTGCCGCAATGGCCCAGCGCCAGCCCGTACAACACGCTGACCGTGGCTGGGCCCATGGCGCGTACGGTGGCCGATGTGGCGCTGTTGCTGGCCGCCACCGCCGGCGCCGACGCGCGCGATCCCCTGGGCATCGAGCAGGACCCTGCGCGCTTCCTGGACGGCCTGGCGCGCGACTTCAAGGGCGTCCGCATTGCCTATGCGCCGACCTGGGGCGGCCTGCCCACCGAGCCGGCCGTGGTGCGTGCGCTGGAGCGTCAACTGCCCGTTTTCGCGGACCTGGGTGTCTTGGTGGAACCTGCCTGCCCGGACTTCGCCGGCGCGGACGCGTCGTTCCAGGTGCTGCGCGGCCAGACCTTCGCCGTGGGCTACGAAGCGGCGTTGCGCGAGCATCGGTCGCTGCTCAAAGACACGGTGATCTGGAACATCGAATTGGGGCTGAAGCAGCCTGCGGCGGCAATCGTGCAGGCCGAGCGCGACCGGGCTGCGCTGTTCGCGCGAACGCACGCCTTCATGCAGACCTACGAATTCATGATCGGACCGGTCAGCCAGGTGCTGCCGTTCGCGGTCGAGCAAGAGACTGTGGAGCGTATCGAAGACACACCCATGCACAACTACATCGACTGGATGCGCTCGGGCTATTACCTGTCGCTGACCGGACATCCCGCGATCTCAGTGCCTTGCGGCTTCTCCGAGGATGGCCTGCCAATCGGCATCCAGATCGTCGGACGCTATCGCCAGGAGCATGCGTTGCTGCAGCTGGCCCATGCGTTCGAGCAAGCCACGCAGTACTGGCGCCGCGCGCCCGTGCTACCGGAATGAACACCTGACAAACAACATAAGGGGAACTTCAATGAGCAAACACATCGTCCGCGCGCTCGCGCTGTGCGTCCTGGTCGCCGCGCCGGTCCTGGCCTCGGCGCAGGGCTATCCCAGCAAGCCGATCACCATGGTGGTGCCGTTCCCGCCAGGCGGGTCGACGGACGTCATCGGCCGGCTGTTCGCCGCCAAGCTGGGCGAGCGGATGGGCCAGTCCGTCGTGGTCGAGAACAAGCCCGGCGCGAACACCAGCATTGGGGCTTCGGCCGTTGCTCGGGCAGCGCCGGACGGCTATACCTTCATGATCACGGGCGCACCCACATTCACGCTCAACCCGCTGCTCTATCCCAACCTGAACTACGACCCGATCAAGAGCTACGAGTACGTCGCGATCGCGGGCAGCACGCCGTTCGTGATCCTGACCAATCCGCAGACCGGCATCGGCACGGTAGGCGACGTCGTCAGCAAGTCCGCCACGCAGCCGCTCAGCTTCGGCTCCTTCGGCAACGGCTCCACGCCGCACATCGCGGGCGAGTCCCTGGCCCAGCGCACCGGCGCCAAGCTGCTTCATGTTCCTTACCGCGGCAGCGCACCCGCCATGACGGACCTGATCGGCAACCAGATCCCGCTGTCGATCGACACGCTGGTGGCCGGTCTGCCCCAGATCAAGGCCGGCAAGGCCCGCGCCGTGGCGCTGACCGGCCGCGCGCGGTCTGCGCTGGTCCCGGACGTGCCCACGGTCGCTGAAGGCGGCGTAGCGGGTTACGACTTCGAAACCTGGTTCGGCGTGGTCATGCCGCAAGGCACGCCCGCGCCCATCGTGGCGCGCCTGTCCAAGGAGATCGAAGCGGTGATGGCCGAGCCCGACACGCGCGCCAAGCTGCAGGACCTGGGCTTTGACGCCACCTACTCCGACCCGGCGGCGTTCCGCCGCAAGGTGGAAACGGAGCTTGAGCGCAACGTGGCGATTATCAAGGCGGCGGGGATCAAGCCGGACTGATTCACTGGAGCGTGCGGCGCGAAGCGTTTTGCGCCTCACGTGCGCGGCGAAGGCATTCAGCAAACTGTATGGAAGACGGGCGGCTGGCCTATCCCTTATCATGGCCCCCAGAAGAAGGCTCGCGACCTCTCTAGTCTTTTCTGGGTTCACACATGTCTTCGTTCGACATTCAATTGCTGCTCACCGCCCTGGTGAGCGTCCTGGTGCTGGTTGCGCTCATCGTTTCACGCATCCGCATGCACCCGCTGCTGGCGTTGCTGATCGTCTCCATCGGCGTCGGTTTCGCCACGGGCATGGCGCCCGTGGCCATCGTCAAGAACCTCACGGACGGCGCGGGTAAAACGCTGGGCGCGGTGGGCGTGGTTATCGCTCTGGGCGCCATGCTGGGCAAGATCCTGGCGGATTCCGGCACGACCGAGCGGCTGGCCAATGCGATCCTGCGCCATACCTCGCCCCGCATGATCCCCTGGGCCATGACGCTGGTGGCGTTCGTCATCGGCATCCCCATGTTCTTTGAAGTGGGCCTGGTGGTGATGCTGCCGCTGATCTTCAGCGTGGCGCGCAAGCTGGAGAGCCAGGAACGATTCAAAGGCTCGGCCTATGTCTATGTGGGCGTGCCGGTGATAGCGGCGTTGGCCGCCATGCACGGCATGGTGCCCCCGCACCCCGGTCCGCTGACCGCAATCGCCACATTGAAAACCACGGTCGGTCCGACCATGATCTATGGCTTCATCGCCGCGCTGCCGGCCATGATTTTCGGCGGTCCGCTGTATGGGGCGTTCATCGCCCCGCGCATGACGACCCGGCCGGATGAAGCGTTGCTCGACCAGTTCACCGCCACCAGGGAGGACGCGGCCGGCAACAATGCGCCCAGCGTGGGCCTGGGTGTCCTGGCGGCCTTGCTGCCCGCCCTGCTGATGCTGGTGCATGCGGTTGCCGAGATGCTGCTGCCCAAGGATTCAAGCGTGACGCATGTCGCGGCCTTCCTGGGAAATCCCGTGGTCGCCATGCTGCTGGGCGTGCTGTTCGCGGCCGTCACCCTGGTCTTTCTTCGCGGCGGCGATGCGGAAAAGCTGCGCGACGCGCTGGGCAAAAGCCTCAAGCCGATTGCCGGCATCATGCTCATCATTGCCGGCGGCGGGGCTTTCCAGCAGGTGCTGACCAGCGCGAAGGTCGGCGATGCCATCGTGAATCTGACCCACCAGTTCGCCTTCCCGCCGCTGATCCTGGGCTGGCTGATCGCCATGCTGCTGTCCGTGTCCACGGGTTCGGCCACGGTCGGCATCGTGGGCGCCGCCGGGTTGCTGGCGCCGCTGGCGGGCGCCGACCCCACGCTGAACCTGCCGCTGCTCGCGCTGTCGATCGGCTGCGGCTCGCTGTTCTTCAACTACGCCAATCACGCGGGCTTCTGGATGGTGAAGGAATCCTTTGGCATGACCATGGGCGAAGCCACCAAGACGATCTCGGTGGTGCAATCGATAGTCGCGGTGGTGGGCCTGATCATGGTCCTGTTGTTCGATATGCTGCCGGCCCTGGGCTGACGAAAAGCAAAAGGCCCAACCGTCAGGTTGGGCCAAGTGCTTGAATTCATTGGTGCCGGTGAAAGGAATCGAACCCTCGACCTTCTCATTACAAGTGAGCTGCTCTACCAACTGAGCTACACCGGCGCTGCGTGCCAAGGCACGCGCAGGGACTGCATTGTAATGAAAAAAATGCAGGCCCTGCTTCGCGGGAGTTATTTGACGATGGTCAGGCGCGGACGCTTGGGTTCATCGTCATCGCCGTCGTTGCCGCCTGGGGTGGCATCGGCATCGGCGTCGGGGCCTTCGGGCGCGGCGGTGTTCGCCGTCGCGCCCTGGGCGCCCGCCTCGGGCGGTTCGTAGGGCTGTACTTCGAAGCCCATGCCCGCGCCGGTTTCGCGCGCGTAGATGGCGCTGACGGCGCCCACGGGAACGTAGACGTTTTCGGTCACGCCGCTGAAGCGGGCCTGGAATTCGATGAATTCATTGCCCAGCACCAGACGGTTGGTGGCCAGCGTGCCCACGTTCAGTGTGATCTGCCCGTCGCGCACGTGCGCGATGGGCACCATCGTGTGCTCGTCGACCTGCACGGTGATGTACGGCGTATAGCCGTTATCGGTGCACCATTCGTGCAGCGCGCGGATCAGATAAGGTTTGGTCGAAGTTTCACCCATCACACAGCCAGCCTTAACGACGCATTACTTTTTCCGAAGGCGTCAGCGCTTCGATGTAGGCCGGACGCGAGAAGATGCGTTCAGCGTACTTTTGTAGCGGAGCCGCATTCTTGGGCAGTTCGATGCCGTAGTGGTCCAGGCGCCACAGGAGCGGAGCCACGGCCACGTCGAGCATGGAGAATTCCTCGCCCAGCATGTACTTGTTCTTCAGCAGCATGGGAGCCAGCTGGGCCAGGCGGTCGCGAATGTTCTGGCGGGCGTTGGCCAGCTTCTTCTCGTCGGGCTTGGCGCTGCGGTCTTCCAGCGTCGAGACGTGAACGAACAGTTCTTTCTCGAAGTTGTAGAGGAACAGGCGGGTGCGGGCGCGCATGACCGGGTCGGCGGGCATGAGCTGCGGGTGCGGGAAGCGCTCGTCGATGTACTCGTTGATGATGTTCGACTCGTACAGGACCAGGTCGCGTTCGACCAGAATGGGCACTTGACCGTACGGGTTCATCACCGAGATGTCTTCGGGCTTGTTGTACAGGTCGATGTCGCGGATCTCGAAATCCATACCCTTTTCGAACAACACGAAGCGGCAGCGTTGCGAAAACGGACACGTGGTTCCGGAATAGAGCACCATCATGGCGGTAAGTCCTTTATGAAAAACGAAAGGCCAGCGCCTAAATCTAGCAGGCGCTGGCCCCAATTGCCAGGCGGGATAGGCGTACTGCCCTATCCGCCTCTTCCGTCCCCTATAAAAAGAAGGGGGACGGCAGGAAACCTGGCGGGGCGTTGCGGTTAGCGCACGTGTTTCCAGTACGCGGCATTCAAGCGCCACGTAACAAAGAAGAACAGCAGCAGGAACAACATGACACCGACGCCGATACGGACACGAAGTGTCTGGACGGGTTCGGACATCCAGGACATGAACGCGGTCAGGTCGGCGACGTCGTTGTCGTATGTTGCGACTTGGGCCGGGTTGGCGGCCTTAAATTTGGCATCGAAGGTGGCATGGCCGTGGTAGTTGGCTACCGGTTCGGCCTTGACCGTGGAAAAACCCTGTGCATCGTACACCGTGGTGATGCGTTCCCAGGTTTTGGGAGCGCCTTCCTTGGCATCCTTGGCTTCCACTTCATGCATGGCGACGGTCGTGAGCTCGCGCGGACCCTGGTCTTGCCAGAGGGCGTGAGGCATGCCGACGGCCGGGAACACCAGGTTGTTCCAGCCCGTGGCGCGCGACGTGTCGCGATAGAAGGTGCGCAGGTAGGTGTAGATGTAGTCGGCGCCCGAGGGGCCTGCATTCACGGATTTGGCGCGCGCGATCACGGACAAGTCCGGGGGCGTCGTGCCAAACCACTGCTTGGCGTCCTTGGCGGTCATGGCGACATTCATCATGTCGCCGACCTTTTCGCCGGTGAACAGCAGGCTTTCCTTGATTTGCTGGTCGGTCAGCCCGATGTCCTTGAGCTTGTTGTAGCGCATCGAGGACGCGCTATGACAGTTCAGGCAGTAGTTGACGAACAGCTTGGCTCCGTTCTGCAGCGACGGCATGTCGTTGACGCGGTACGGGGCCTTGTCCAGCGGAAATCCGCCTCCGGCAGCGAATGTTACGGTACACGTGAGCATCAAGGCCACGGCACCAATCAGCTTCTTGATCATGGTTAGTCCGTTATTCTCGTGGGCTCAGTGGGCGTGGAACGTGACGCGATCGGGCACTTTCTTGAAAGTGCCAAGGCGGCTCCATACCGGCATCAGGAAGAAGAATGCCAGGTACAGCAGCGTGCCGATCTGCGACGTGATGTTCAACGGCGGACTGGGCGGCTGCGTACCGATGTAGCCAAGCACCAGGAAGTTGACCATGAAGATGCCGTAGATCCACTTGTGCCACGTCGGGCGGTAGCGGATCGACTTGACCGGCGAATGGTCCAGCCAGGGCAGGAAGAACAGGATGACCACCGTGCCGCCCATCGCGACCACGCCCCAGAACTTGGCGTCGATGGCGCGCAGCAGCACGGCGACGACGATCAGGATGCCGGGGATGGCAAAGCGCATGATGCCCTTCAGGTTGCTCTTGACGAGCAGCGCGATGGCGCCAAGCACCGACGCGCCCGCCAGCACCCACGTGAATTCGTCGGTGGTCGCGCGCAGCATCGAGTAGAACGGCGTGAAGTACCAGACCGGAGCGATGTGCGGAGGCGTCTTCAGCGAGTCAGCAGGAATGAAGTTGTTGAACTCGAGGAAGTAGCCGCCCATTTCCGGGGCGAAGAACACGATGGCCGCGAACACGAGCAGGAAGCCCGCCACGCCCACCAGGTCATGCACCGAGTAGAACGGATGGAACGGGATGCCATCCTTCGGGCGGCCGTACTTGTCCTTCGGGCCCTGCTTGATCTCGATGCCGTCCGGGTTGTTCGAGCCGACTTCGTGCAGCGCCACCAGGTGAGCAGCCACCAGGCCCACCAGCACCAGCGGAATGGCGATGACGTGGAAGGCGAAGAAGCGGTTCAGCGTGGCGTCCGACACGACGTAGTCGCCGCGGATCCAGATGGACAGTTCAGGACCGATGAACGGAATGGCCGCGAACAGGTTCACGATCACCTGGGCGCCCCAATACGACATCTGGCCCCACGGCAGCAGGTAGCCGAAGAAAGCTTCGGCCATCAGACAGAGGAAGATCGCGACGCCGAAGATCCACACGAGTTCGCGCGGCTTGCGGTAGGAACCGTAAAGCAGGCCGCGAAGCATGTGCAGGTACACGACGACGAAGAACATCGACGCGCCGGTGGAGTGCATGTAGCGCACCAGCCAGCCCCACGGGACCTCGCGCATGATGTATTCGACGGATTGGAACGCGCGTTCGGCATCCGGCTTGTAGTGCATGACCAGGAAAATGCCGGTCACGATTTGCAGCACCAGCACCAGTAGCGCCAGCGAGCCAAAGAAATACCAGAAGTTGAAATTCTTCGGGGCGTAATACTCGGACAGATGGGCTTTCCAGGTGGATGTCACCGGAAAGCGCCGGTCCAGCCAGCCCAACAGGCCTGTCGTCTCGACGGTTTTCTCGCCAGCCATGTAACGGCTCCTTCTCTAATACGTGGCGTATTGTTTTACTTACGTAATTCGGGAAAAAAGCGCGACGCGAGCGTCAGGCCTTGTTGTCTTCATCGACGCCCACGATGATGCGGGTGTCGCTGAGATATTGGTACGGCGGAACTTCGAGATTATCGGGAGCGGGCTTGTTCTTGAAGACCCGGCCAGCCAGGTCGAACGTGGAGCCGTGGCAGGGACAGAGGAATCCGCCTTGCCAGTCCGCGCCCAGCCCGCCGCCGCCGCCCGTTTCGAAGTGCGAAGTCGGCGAGCAACCCAGATGGGTGCAGATGCCGACGCAGACGAAGAGCTCGGGCTTGCGCGAGCGGCCTTCGTTTTCGGCGTATGCGGGGGTAAAGCCGGGTCGTTTGGAATGAGGATCGGCCAGCAGGGGATCCAGAGTCTTCAGGCCGGCGAGCTGCTCCGGAGAGCGGTGCATGATCCACACCGGCTTGCCGCGCCATTCGACCGTCTTCATGGTGCCGACGGGAATATCGCCGACATCCACTTCAACGGGGGCTCCCGCCGCGCGGGCTTTTTCGGAGGGAGAAAACGTGCTCACAAGCGGCACTGCCGTTGCGACACCTGCTACGCCACCCACAGCACAGGCGGTGGTAACCCAGAAACGTCGCGAAGGATCAGGTGGCAGGTTGGGATCAACCGCACCGTCATCGTCATGCACCAGCGTATCCTGACTCATCTTCCTATCCTTGTTGATGCGCCCGCTCTACGAGTAGCATCACTTCTGCGGCATCGGGTTCGCGGGAATATGTAACAACATAGCAACCGCGTATTATAGCGCCAGCCCAATGGGGGGCGTATCACGAATGGAGTGCTTTTATGAGCAAAGCGACTGGTTTCGTCAAAGAATTCCGAGATTTCGCTGTAAAAGGCAACGCGGTTGACTTGGCTGTCGGTGTGATCATCGGCGCGGCATTCGGCAGGATTGTCGATTCCTTGGTCAGGGACATCGTTATGCCGCTGGTCAATTTCGTGCTTGGCGGTTCGGTCGATTTCTCGAACAAGTTCTTCGTCCTGTCGATGCCGGCCGGCTACAACGGCCCCATGACGTTCGCCGAGCTCACCAAGGCGGGCGCCAACGTATTCGCGTGGGGCAACTTCGTCACCATCATCATCAACTTCGTGTTGCTGGCGTTCGTGATCTTCTGGATGGTCAAGGCCATCTACAAGGCCCGCAACAAGGCTGAAGCGGCGCCGGCCGCAACGCCCGAAGACGTGGCGCTGCTGCGCGAAATCCGCGACTTGCTCAAGAAGCAATAAAAAAGCGCCCTTCGGGGCGCTTTTTTTTGCCTTGCAAGGCAGGAAGCTCGCGTAGCGAGCGCACCGTGGGGGCCCCTTTTTCCGCCGGGCCGCCCCAAGGAAAAAGAGCCCCCTTGGGGGGCAGGAAGCTCGCGTAGCGAGCGCACCGTGGGGGCCCCTTTTTCCGCCGGGCCGCCCCAAGGAAAAAGAGCCCCCTTGGGGGGCAGGAAGCTCGCGTAGCGAGCGCACCGTGGGGGCCCTTTCCCCTTCCTTTTCAGGCGGGATTGTCGATGTCCACGAACTCGACCTTGATGCCGAACTGCTCGGCCACGGCCTGGCCTAGCGCCTGGACACCGTAGCGCTCGGTCGCGTGGTGGCCCGCGGCGATGAAGCCCACGCCGGTCTCGCGCGCCATGTGGACGGTGGATTCCGATACTTCGCCCGTGATGTAGGCGCTGGCGCCCGCATCGACAGCGTCGCCCAGCATGCCTTGCGCGCCGCCCGTGCACCAGGCGACCTGCGCCAGCGGCTGGTCGGGGTCGCCCACGACCAGAGGCTGCCGGCCCAGGCGCTGGGCCACCCGCTCGCCAAGCTGGCCCAGGGTTTGCAGGCCGGTGGCCTCGCCCAGCCAGATCAGGTTGTCCTGCCCGCAGGTGAGTGGCGAGCCATCATCGCGCCGCGCCGGGGACAAGCCCAGCACGCGCGCCAGCTGGGCGTTGTTCCCCAGCGTCGGATGCGCGTCCAGCGGCAGATGGTAGGCGTACAGATTCAGGTCGTTCTTCAGGGTCAGGGCCATGCGGGTGCGGCGCGTGCCGATGACGCGGCGGTCCTCGTTGCGCCAGAGCCAGCCGTGATGCACCAGCACCGCATCCGCGCCACGCTCGACCGCCGTGCGCAGCAATGCTTCGCTGGCCGTGACACCGGTGATAATGTGTCCGACTTCGGATCGGCCTTCCACCTGCATCCCGTTGGGACAGTAGTCCTTGAAGCGGGCCGCTTGCAGGGTGTCGTCCAGCCAGCTGGCCAGGACGTGGGAGTCCACTTTACTCATTGCTAGTCCTATCAGAAACATGCGCCGATATTGGCTGATATTTGCTCAGGCCGTCACGGTCTGCCTGGCTATTCTATTCGTGGTCACGACCTTGCGGCCCGACCTGCTGCGTCTGGCCGGTCCGGCCACAGCCCCGCAAGCCGCGGTGGCCGCCGCGGGTTCGCCCGCAGGGAACAATATGGGGGCGGTGTCCTACGCGGACGGCGTGGCTCGCGCGGCGCCCTCGGTCGTCAATGTATTCACCACCAAGCACGTGAACGTGCCGCTGATTCCGCTGCCCGATGACCCGGTGCTGCGCCAGCTTTTCGGACAGGTGCCCGGCGTGAGCCGGCGCGAAGCCTCGACCAGCCTGGGTTCCGGGGTGATCGTGAATCAGGACGGCTATGTGCTGACCAATTATCACGTGGTGCAGGCCGCCGACGCGATCGAGGTGGCGCTCAAGGACGGCCGCCGCGACACCGCCAAGGTGGTGGGCGCGGACCCGGACACCGACCTGGCGGTGCTGAAGCTGGCGACGCTGCGGTCGCTGCCCGCCGTGACGCTGGCGTCCGACCGGGGCTTGCGCGTGGGCGATGTGGTGCTGGCCATCGGCAATCCGTTCGGCGTGGGGCAAACCACCACGCAGGGCATCGTGTCGGCGCTCGGCCGCAACGGCCTGGGCCTGAACACCTACGAGAACTTCATCCAGACCGACGCGGCGATCAACCCCGGAAACTCGGGCGGCGCGCTGATCGACGCCCACGGCAACCTGGTGGGCATCAATACCGCCATCTATTCCGAATCAGGGGGATCGATGGGCATCGGCTTCGCCACGCCCATCGAGATCGCGCGCAAGGTCATGGACGAGATCGTCAAGACCGGCGGGGTCAAGCGCGGCTGGCTGGGCGTGGAGCCGCAGGACGTGACGCCGGAACTGGCGCGGGCGTTCGACCTGGCCCGCGACACCACGGGCGTGATCATCGCCGGTGTCATGCGCGACGGCCCGGCCGCGCGAGGCGGCTTGCGCGTGGGCGACATCGTTCAGTCGGTCAATGGCAAGCGGGTGGCGGACACCACAGGTTTGCTGTCGGAAATCGCACAGTTGCCGCCGGGCCAGCGCGCCGCGCTGGGCATATTGCGTTCGGGCAAATCGGTGGAACTGGCGGTGGTGGTGGGCACGCGTCCGGCCAAGCCGCGCTAGGCGGCGCCCTGTTTTTCGATGATCAGGCGCACCACCGTCAGGACCGTTCTCTTGGTGTTGTCGGTCTGTTGGCGCAGCAGCGCGCAGATTTCGGTGCAGTAGCCGTCGCCGTTGCCGCTTGCGCCATCCTGGAGCCAGGGCGCCCCGCCGGGGGCGGAAGTTGGGGATACGCCGTCGGTCAGCCACGGCACGCTGGTGTCCAGCGCTTGCGCCAGGCGCACCAGGGTGCCGCGGGCCGGCGAATAGCGGTGTTCAGGGCGGGTAAGAATGCGATGGATGCAGGACTGCGGCACGCCGGAGATGCGTGCGAGCTGGTTCTGGCTGTGGATGCCGCGCCACCGCATGAGGGTGCGCAGCCGGTGGGCGAGCGACATGACTGCAATGTAGGATTGCAGTCATGCGCGGGCAAGCGTGAACCCGTCCTGCTTTGCGCGGAAGGCCCGGTGGGGCCGCTCCGCGCCTGGCATCAGTGGCGTTCGGTCAGGGAGTCGGAGGCCGCGTCATCCGAGGCGCCCTCCTTGGGCGTGACCATGCGCGCGCAGATCAGGCCGACCTCATAGAGCAGGCACAGCGGCACCGCCAGCATGAACTGGCTGACCACATCGGGCGGCGTGACCACGGCGGCGATGATGAAGGCGCCGACCACCACGTAGCCGCGCGCGGCCTTCAGCTTGGACAGCTCGACCACGCCCATCTTCACCAGCAGCACCACGGCCACGGGCACTTCGAACGTGATGCCGAAGGCCATGAACATCGTCATGACGAAGCTCAGGTAGGCCTCGATGTCCGGCGCCGGCGTGATGGACTGCGGCGCGAACGTGGCGATGAAGTGGAACACCGTGCGGAACACGACGAAATAGCAGAACGCCATGCCCGCGATGAACAGGAAGGTGCTGGACACGATCAGCGGCAGCGCCAGCCGCTTTTCGTGCCGGTACAGCCCGGGCGCCACAAAGGCCCAGGCCTGGTACAGCACCACGGGCAGCGACACGATGAACGCGGCCATCATCGTGACCTTGACGGGCACCATGAACGGCGTGATGACGCCGGTCGCGATCATGCGCGTGCCTTCCGGCAGCGAGGCCAGCATGGGCGCGGCCAGCACGTCATAGATGGCGGAGGCGCCGGGATAGATGAACAGCACGATGAATACGACCACCACGGCGCCGACGGCGCGCAGCAGGCGGGTGCGCAACTCGACCAGATGGGAGATGAAGGTCTCCTGCTGGCCTTCTTCTTGGGATGCGTCCTGGGTCACGAGGGTGTTCCAGAGGGCAAGACGGGCTTGGCGGCAGGCGCGGCGTCGTCAGCCTTGGGCGCGCTGGGCGCCGGGGCGGGTTGTTGGGGGGCGGCTGCCGGCAGATCCAGATCCAGACTGTGGTTCTGGCCAGGCGGGGCGATCGTGCGCGCGGGTTCCGTGGAGGGGTCTCCGACGATGACCGGGGCGGGCTTGCCGCTGGCTTCGCGGGCGACCTCGTCAAGTTCCGCGCGGAACTGCTGCACGGGTTCCTGCAATGAGGCCTGCGTGTCGTTCAGCGATTGCTGCACGCCTTGGGCCGCGTCTTCCATTTCGGTCTTGAACTTGCGCAGTTCGTCGAGTTCGATTTCACGCTGGATATCGGACTTCACGTCATTGACGTAACGCTGCGCGCGCCCGAGCAGGTGGCCGACGGTGCGGGCTACCTTGGGCAGGCGTTCGGGGCCGATGACGATCAGGGCGACGACGCCGATCACCATCAGTTCAGTGAGGCTGACATCAAACATTCGACGGCCGCTCGGGAATTGAAGCAATAAGGGCCGGCCCTTTCAGGGCAGGCCCGGGGGGCGAGCAGGCGCTCAGGAGTTGGTTTTTTCCTTGGCCTGCACGTCGATGGTCTCGCCGGCGACGCGCTGCTGCGCAATCGGTTCAGCGGCTTTTTCGCCGTTGGCGTCCTTCATGCCTTCCTTGAAGCCCTTGACGGCGCCACCGAGGTCCGAGCCGATATTGCGCAGCTTCTTGGTGCCGAAAATCAGAGCAACGATGACCAGAACGACCAACCAATGCCAAATGCTGAAACTACCCATGATGTTTCTCCGAATTACGCAGTGGGGGCCACGCGTCCTTTCCAGGGTCGCGAGCCGCCGATGATGTGGAAATGCAGATGCGGGACTTCCTGGCCGCCTTCGACGCCAGAATTGATCATGATGCGAAATCCGCCATCAGGGCCCGGACGGCAACCGTTCTCGGCGGCAAGCCGCGGCGCCAACGACATCATTCTACCCAACCAACCTGCGTCCTCGCCCGTAATATCCTGCATGGATATGACATGACGTCGTGGGATCAGCAGTAAATGCACCGGCGCGGCCGGATTGATATCGTGAAATGCAACAAAGTCCTCGTCTTCGAAGACCTTCTTGGACGGAATGTCGCCAGCGGCGATCTTGCAAAAAAGACAGTTGTCGCTCATTTCTTCGGGTTCCGTGGTCAGTCTTGCGGGCGGCTGGCCTTTTCCGCCAGGCCCGACAGGCCTTCGCGGCGGGCGAGTTCGGCCAGCACGTCTTCGGGTCGCAGGTTGAAATGCGTCAGCGCGACCAGGCAGTGAAACCACAAATCGGCGGTTTCGCTGACGATGCGGTCCGGCACGCCGTCCTTGGCGGCCATCACCAGTTCCGTGGCCTCTTCCCCGATCTTCTTCAGGAAGGAGTCGGGGCCCTTAGCCAGCAGCTTGGCGGAATAGGATGCCTTGGGATCGCCGCCGTTTTCAGGACGCCGGGTTTCCAGGGTGTCTGCGATGCGGGCCAGGATGTCGGCCGCGCTCAGGGCTTGATCGGTCATTTGTAGATGAGCTCGGGGTCTTTGAGCACAGGGTCCACCGTGACCCAGGAGGCCTGGTCGGTCTGGCCTTCCAGGCGGCGGTAAAAGCAGCTTGCGCGCCCGGTATGGCAGGCGATGCCGCCTTCCTGGTGGACTTTCAGCAGGATCACGTCGCCGTCGCAATCGAGGCGCAGTTCATGCACTTCCTGGACGTGGCCGGATTCCTCGCCTTTGCGCCACAGCCGCTGGCGCGAGCGCGACCAGTAGACCGCGCGTCCGGTGGCGGCGGTTTCGGCCAGCGATTCGCGGTTCATCCAGGCCACCATCATGATCTGGCCGTTCTCGGCGTCTTGGGCGATGGCGGGGATCAGGCCGTTTTCGTCGAAGACGACGTCGGCCATCCAGGTAGGTTCGGTGCTCATATTCAGTCCAATCGTACTGCGATGCCCTGTTCGGCCATGAAGCGCTTGCACTCGCCGACGGTATGCTGGCCAAAATGGAAGATGCTGGCGGCCAGCACCGCGCTGGCGCGCCCGGCGGTGACGCCGTCGGCCAGATGCTGCAGCGTGCCCACGCCGCCAGAGGCGATGACGGGCACCGGCACGGCGTCGGACACGGTGCGGGTCAGTTCCAGGTCGAAACCGGACTTGGTGCCGTCGCGGTCCATGCTGGTCAGGAGGATCTCGCCTGCGCCGTAGGCGGCCATGCGGCGCGCCCAGGCCACGGCGTCCAGCCCGGTGGCCTTGCGGCCGCCATGGGTGAAGACTTCCCAGCGCGGAGGTTCGCCCGGGGCCGACACGCGGCGCGCGTCGATGGCCACCACCACGCATTGGGAGCCGTGGTAGTCCGAGGCGGCGCGAACCAGCTCGGGATTGGCCACGGCGGCGCTGTTGATGCTGATCTTGTCGGCGCCGGCGTTCAGCAGGCGCTGGATGTCGGACACCTGGCGCACGCCGCCGCCCACCGTCAGCGGGATGAAGACCTGGGATGCCACCTGCTCGATGATGGGCAGGATCAGGTCGCGGCCGTCGCTGGTGGCGGTGATGTCCAGGAACGTGAGCTCATCGGCGCCCTGCTCGTTGTAGCGCCGGGCGATCTCGACGGGGTCGCCGGCATCAAGCAGGTTGACGAAATTCACGCCCTTGACGACGCGGCCAGCCGTGACGTCAAGGCAGGGGATGATGCGGCGGGTCAGCGCGCTCTGAGTGGGCGCGCCGGCCCCGGGGGTGCTGCTGGAGGTGGTCATTTTGCCAATTCGTCGGCGCGGGCCTGCGCTGCCTGGAAGTCGAGCGTGCCTTCGTAGATGCTGCGGCCCAGGATGGCGCCTTCGACGCCCTCTTCCTCGACGGCGCACAGGGCTTCGATGTCCTGGATGCCGGCGATGCCGCCCGAGGCGTACACGGGGATGCGGACGTGCTGGGCCAGGCGGACCGTGGCTTCGACGTTGACGCCCGACAGCATGCCGTCGCGGCCGATGTCGGTGTAGATGATGGCTTCGCAGCCGTAGTCTTCGAACTTCTTGGCCAGGTCCAGCACGTCGTGGCGGGTCAGCTTGCTCCAGCCGTCGGTGGCGATCTTGCCGTCGCGGGCGTCCAGGCCGACGATGATCTGGCCGGGGAAGGCGCCGCAGGCGTCTTGCAGGAAGCCCGGGTTCTTGACCGCGGCGGTGCCGATGATCACGTAGGAGATGCCGGCGTCGAGATAGCGTTCGATGGTGTCGAGGTCACGGATGCCGCCGCCGATCTGGACGGGGATGTCGTCGCCGACGGCTTCCAGGATCGCCTTGATGGGGGCTTCGTTCTTCGGTTTACCGGCAACGGCGCCGTTCAGGTCGACCAGATGCAGGCGGCGGGCGCCTTGGTCCAGCCAACGGGTGGCCATGGCGGCGGGGTCTTCGGAGAACACCGTTGCATCGTCCAGGTCACCCTGGCGCAGGCGCACGCAGCGCCCGTCTTTGAGATCGATGGCGGGGATCAGCAGCATGGTGGGCAGCAAGAAAAATAGAGAGGTTGAATGGGCTGGCGCGCAGGCTTTGGGCCTACGGTTGCCAGTCTACAAAATTGCGATACAGGCGCAAACCGTGCTCGGCGCTCTTCTCGGGGTGAAACTGCACCGCGAAAATGTTAGCTGCCGCCACCGCGCAGGTAAAGGCGACTCCATAATCGGTTTCACCAACAGTCAGGCCCGGATCAGCCGGATCGGCGTAGTAACTATGGACGAAATAGAAGTGCGAGTCGTCCGGAATGCCGTCCCAGATTGGGTGAGAGCGCGTATGGCGGACTTTGTTCCACCCCATGTGCGGCACTTTGAGCCGTTCGGGGCGGGTATCCACCTGGCCCGCGGCGCCGGTGTCGGCCAGGCAGGCTTCGTCGTCGGCGGGGATCAGGTCCGCGAAGCGCGGGCCGGAAAAGCGGCGCACGACGCCCGGGAACAGACCCAGGCAGGACGTGCCTCCCTCTTCGCTGGCGTCGAACAGCATCTGTTCGCCCACGCATACGCCCAGCAGGGGCTTTTCGCGCGCGGCGCGGACGACGGCTTCGCGCAGGCCGGATTCGTTCAGGGTGCGCATGCAGTCCGCCATCGCTCCCTGGCCCGGAAACACCACGCGGTCGGCCGCGGCGATGTCTTGGGGCTGGTTGCAGATGCGGATATCCGCGTCGGGCGCGGCGAATTTCAGGGCGCGTGCGACGGAGTGGAAATTACCCATTCCATAGTCGACGATGGCGATAGTGGTCACTTCGGTCTGCCTGGTGCGGTGCGGTGTTGATTGCGTACGTTACAGCACGCCCTTGGTGGAGGGCACGACGTCGCCCATGCGGGGATCGACTTCCATGGCCATGCGCAGCGCGCGGCCACAGGCCTTGAAGACCGTTTCCGCCTGATGGTGGGCGTTGAAGCCGCGCAGATTGTCGATGTGCAGCGTGATGAGCGCGTGGTTGACCAGGCCCTGGAAGAACTCGCGGGTCAGGTCCACGTCGAAACTGCCGATGTGGGAGCGGGTGAAGGGGATGTGGTATTCCAGGCCGGGGCGGCCCGAGAAGTCCACCACCACGCGCGACAGCGCTTCGTCCAGTGGCACGTAGGCGTGGCCATAGCGGCGCAGGCCGGCCTTGGTGCCGACGGCCTTGGCGATGGCCATGCCGAGCGTGATGCCGACGTCTTCCACCGTGTGATGCGCATCGATGTGCAGGTCGCCCTCGGCCTTGATGTCCAGGTCGATCAGGCCGTGGCGCGCGATCTGGTCCAGCATGTGGTCCAGGAAGGGCACGCCCGTGTCTATCGTCTGCTTGCCGGTGCCGTCGATGTTGATGGCCACGCGGATGCGGGTTTCATTGGTGTTGCGGGTGATTTCTGCGGTACGCATGTTAAGCACTCAAAATCTCTTGCAGGGCGGATAGCAAGGCGGCGTTCTCGGCCGGGGCGCCCACCGAGATGCGCAGGCAGTTTGCCAGGAGCGGATGGGCGTTGGAGAAGTTGCGAATCAATATTTTGCGCGTTTTCAGCGCAAGATGCACGGCGTTGCCATCCAGCTTGCCGGAAAAGCGGGCGAGTACGAAGTTGGCGGCGGAGGGGAATACCCTGACGCCGGGCAGTTCGGCCAGGGCGGCCGCCAGCGGCGCGCGGTCGGCGCGCAGCCTTGCGGCCTGCTCGTCCAGCACGGACTTGTGGCGCAGCACGGCCAGGAGCGTCGCCTGGGTCAGCACGTTCAGGTTGTAGGGCGGGCGGACCTTGTTCAGTTCGGCGATCCAGCCGGGATGGCCGGCCAGGTAGCCGAAACGCAGGCCCGCAAGGCCGATCTTGGACACCGTGCGCATGACGACCACATTGGGCGCATCGAGCACCCGCGGCATCCAGGTGTAGTCGGCGAACGGTTGATAGGCCTCGTCCAGCACCACCAGCCCCGGGGCGGCGCGGACGATCGCGTCCACGTCTTCGACGGACCACAGTCCGCCGGTGGGGTTGTTCGGCGCGGCCAGGAACACCAGCTTGGGCTGGTGCTCGTGGATGGCCGCCAGCATGGCCGGCAAATCCAGCGTCAGGTCCTCGGTCAGCGGCACGCCGACAAAGCGGGCGTGGTCGAAGCGGGCCGCCATGTCGAAGTAGACGAACGAGGGCCAGGGCGACAGCACCACGTCGCCGGGGCTGCAGCAGGCCTGCACCATGATGTGGATGAGCTCGTCCGAGCCGTTGCCGAACAGCACGTCGGCCGCGTCCGGCACGCCGAAGGCCGCCTTGACGGCCTCTTGCAGCCCGGACAGGTCGGCGGACGGATAGCGGTTCAGCGCGGTGTCGCGGACGGCGCGCGCGATATCTTCCCGGACGGCCTCGGGCAGCTCGTAGGGGCATTCCATCGCGTCCAGCTTGATGCAGCCTTCGGCATGGGCGACGGGATAGGCGGCCAGTTCGAGGATGTCGGGCCGCACGGTGCCCGCGATGCGGCCGGCGACGCTTGCCGCCGGGACCGCGCTCATGGCTTGTCGACCCGGTACTGGGCGCTGGCGGCGTGCGCCTGCAGGCCCTCGCCCAGCGCCAGCTCGGCGGCGATGCGGCCCAGCGTCTGGGCGCCCGCATGCGAGACCTGGATCAGGCTGGAACGCTTCTGGAAGTCATAGACGCCCAGCGGCGACGAGAACCTGGCCGTGCGCGAAGTGGGCAGCACGTGGTTCGGTCCGGCGCAGTAGTCGCCCAGGGCCTCGGAACTGAAACGTCCCATGAAGATGGCGCCGGCGTGGCGGATCCTGGCGGTCCAGATCTCGGGCTGTTCCGTGGAGATCTCCAGGTGTTCCGGCGCGATGTCGTTGGCGATCTGGCAGGCTTCTTCCAGGCTCTGGACCTGGATCAGCGCGCCGCGGTTGGCCAGGCTGACCCGCAGGATGTCGGCGCGCGGCATCGTGGGCAGGAGGCGGGCGATGGACGCCTCGACTTCGGCGATGAAGGCCGCGTCCGGGCAGAGCAGGATGGACTGCGCGAGTTCGTCGTGTTCCGCTTGCGAAAAAAGGTCCATGGCGATCCAGTCGGCCGGCGTCTTGCCGTCGCAGATGACCAGGATTTCGCTCGGGCCGGCGATCATGTCGATGCCGACCACGCCGAACACGCGGCGCTTGGCCGCGGCGACGTAGGCGTTGCCCGGACCGACGATCTTGTCCACGGCGGGCACGGTGTCCGTGCCATAGGCCAGCGCGCCCACGGCCTGCGCTCCGCCGATGGCGAACACGCGGTCCACGCCGCCGATGGCGGCGGCCGCCAGCACGATGGGGTTGCGCACGCCGTCGGGCGTGGGCGTGACCATGACCAGTTCCTGCACCCCCGCGACCTTGGCCGGGATGGCGTTCATCAGCACCGACGACGGGTAGGCGGCCTTGCCGCCGGGCACATAGAGGCCCACGCGGTCCAGCGGGGTCACCTGCTGGCCCAGCATGGTGCCGTCGGCTTCCGTGTAGGTCCAGGTCTCGGCGCGCTGGCGCTCGTGGTAGCCGCGCACGCGGTCGGCGGCGGCTTCCAGGGCGTTGCGCTGGGCGGCGGGCAGCGTGGCCAGGGCCGCATGCCAATCCGCCTTGGGGATCTCCAGCGTATGGGCCGATGCGCCGGGCATGCGGTCGAAACGCTGCGTGTATTCCACCAGCGCGGCGTCGCCGCGGGTGCGCACGTCGGCCAGGATGCTGGCGGCGGCGCGGTCGATGGACTCGTCCTCGGCGGCCTCGAAGGCCAGCAGTTTGGACAGGGCGGATTTGAATCCGGGATCGCGGGAGTCGAGACGATTGATCAGGGCCATGGCGTCATGGAGCAAAGCAGGTAACGGCCGCCGCGACGAGCGCGGCGGGCGGGGGTCAGGCGTTGCGGGAGGCGGCTCTTTCGAAGGCGTCCAGCAGCGGTTGCAGGCGGTCGCCGCGGGTTTTCAGCGCGGCCTGGTTGACGATCAGGCGCGATGAGATCGGCATGACGTCTTCCACTGCGACCAGGTCGTTGGCGCGCAGCGTGCCGCCGGTGGACACCAGGTCCACGATGCAGTCGGCCAGGCCGACCAGCGGCGCCAGCTCCATCGAACCATACAGCTTGATGATGTCCACGTACACACCCTTGGCCGCGAAGTGTTCACGGGCTGATTGCACGTACTTGGTGGCCACGCGCAGGCGCGCGCCCTGGTGGACGGCGGCGTCATAGTCGAAGCCCTTGCGCACCGCCACGGCCAGTCGGCACTTCGCGATGTTCAGGTCGATGGGCTGGTACAGGCCGCCGGGTTGCTCCTTGGCATGCTCGATGAGCACGTCCTTGCCCGCGATGCCCAGGTCCGCCGCGCCGTACTGCACATAGGTGGGCACGTCGGAGGCGCGCACGATGATCAGGCGCAGGCCGGGGTCGCTGGTGGGCAGGATGAGCTTGCGCGAGCTTTCCGGATTCTCGGGCACTTCGATGCCGGCTTCCGCCAGCAGCGGCATGGTTTCTTCAAAGATCCGGCCCTTGGACAGGGCCAGGGTCAGGGGAGTGATGGGGGCATTGCTCATGCCTGTTCCTTGCCGGTAACGCGTTGGATGTTCGCGCCGAGGGCGCGCAGTTTCACTTCCATCTGGTCGTAGCCGCGATCCAGGTGATAGATGCGGTCGACCAGCGTTTCGCCATCGGCGGCCAGGCCGGCGATGACCAGGCTGGCCGATGCGCGCAGATCGGTGGCCATGACGGTGGCGCCTGACAGGCTGGGCACGCCGCGCACGATGGCGGTGTGGCCGTCGATGTCGATCTGGGCGCCCATGCGTCGCAGTTCCTGCACGTGCATGTAGCGGTTTTCGAAGATGGTCTCGACGATGACGGACGTGCCGTCGGCCACGGCGTCCAGCGCCATGAGCTGGGCCTGCATGTCGGTGGCGAAACCGGGGTACTCGTGGGTGCGGAAACCCACGGCCTTGGGTCGACCGGACATGGCGCCGCGGATCCAGTCGGGGCCGGTCTCGATGGTCAGGCCGGCTTCGGCCAGCTTGTCCAGGGTGGCGCCCAGGATGTGGGCGTCGACGTTCTTCAGCAGGATGTCCCCGCCGGCCGCACCCACCGCGCACAGGAAGGTGCCGGCTTCGATGCGGTCGGAGATGACGCGGTGTTCGGCGCCGTGCAGGCGGTCCACGCCGTCGATGACGATCCGGTCGGTGCCGTGGCCCTGGATGCGGGCGCCCATCTTGATGAGCAGCTCCGCCAGGTCCACCACTTCGGGCTCGCGCGCGGCGTTCTCCAGCACGGTCTGGCCTTCGGCCAGCACGGCGGCCATCAGCAGGTTCTCGGTCCCGGTGACCGTGACCATGTCGGTGCGGATGGAGGCGCCCTTCAGGCGCTTGGCGCGCGCCACCACGAAACCGTGCTCGATGCTGATCTCGGCGCCCAGCGCGGCCAGGCCCTTGATGTGCTGGTCGACGGGCCGCTGGCCGATGGTGCAGCCGCCCGGCAGGCTCACGCGGGCCTCGCCGAAGCGCGCGAGCAGCGGGCCCAGCACCAGGATCGACGCGCGCATGGTCTTGACCAGATCGTACGGCGCTTCCAGGTTGTCGACCTGGTTCGCCTGCAGCGTGACCACGCCGTCGCCGCCGCGTTCGGCGCGCATGCCCATGCGGCCCAGGAGGCGCAGCATGGTGCCCGTGTCGTTCAGGTGGGGCACGTTGGAGAGGGTCAACGCGTCGGCGGTCAGCAGGCCCGCGCACAGGATTGGCAGGGCCGAGTTCTTGGCCCCGGAAATCGAAATCTCGCCGTGCAGCCGGGCGCCGCCGGTGATGCGTAGTTTGTCCATTACTCGCCTGCTTGCTGGTATTCGCCTGGGGTCAAGGTACGCATCGAAAGCGCGTGGATCTCGGCCTTCATGCGGTCGCCCAGCGCGGCGTAGACGAGTTGATGGCGCTGGATCAGGCGCTTTCCTTCAAAGGCGGTGCTGACGATGACGGCGTCAAAGTGCGAGCCATCGCCTTGCACGTCGAGGTGTTCACAGGGCAGGCCGTCCGCGATGTATTGGCGGACTTGCTCGGGAGTGGGAAGCATGGACGTCAGTTCCTGAGTTTGTAGCCGCTGGCCAGAAGCCGCAGCGCATAAGTCGATAGCGCAAGGAACACCCCCGTCACCACTGCCAGGCTGCGCCAGGGGGAGACGTCCGACACCGAGAAGAACCCGTAGCGGAATCCGTCGATGGTGTAGAAGATGGGGTTCCAGTGCGACACGCTTTGCCAGAAAGGCGGCAGCGTATGGATGGAATAGAACACGCCGGACAGGAAGGTCGCCGGCATGATCAGGAAGTTCTGGAAGGCCGCGAGCTGGTCGAATTTCTCGGACCACAGGCCCGCGATCAGGCCCAGCACGCCCATGATGCCGCAGGCCAGCACGGCAAATACCAGGACCCACAGCGGATGGGTGGGGGTCAGCGACACGAAGAACAGCGCCACCGCCCACACGCACAGGCCGACCGCCAGGCCGCGGGCGATCGCGGCCAGCACGTAGGCGCCGAAGATGTCCCGGTGCGACAGCGGCGGCAGCAGCATGAAGACGAGGTTGCCGGTGATGCGGCTCTGGATGAGCGACGACGACGGGTTGGCGAATGCGTTCTGCAGCATGCTCATCATCATGAGCCCCGGGATCAGGAACGACGTGTAGGGCACGCTCCCGTACACCGTGACGCGTCCTTCCAGGACATGCGCAAAGACCAGCAGGTAAAGCAGCGCCGTGATGACGGGGGCGGCGATGGTCTGGAAGCTGACCTTCCAGAAGCGCAGCAGCTCCTTGCGCAGCAGGGTCGGAAAGCCGGAGCCGGCGTCCAGGCGGGGTTGCACCAGCGGCTGGGAGGAGGTCGCGGTGGACTGGGTCATGACGAGATCTCTTCGGGTTGCAGGGACGGCGCGGCGGGTTCGTCGTCCTGGTGCATGATGCGGACGAACGCGTCTTCGAGGTCCACGCCGCCCACGCGGGCCAGCAGCGCCTGCGTGGTGTCCAGCGCCACGATGCGCCCGCCCTTGAGCATGGCGATGCGGCCGCACAGCGCCTCGGCTTCTTCCAGGTAGTGGGTGGTGAGCATGATGGTGTGGCCGGCCTTGTTCAGGCGCGAGATGAACTCCCACAGCGTGCGGCGCAGGTCCACGTCCACGCCCGCGGTGGGTTCGTCCAGCACGATCACGGGAGGGCGATGCACCAGCGCCTGCGCCACCAGCACGCGGCGCTTCATGCCGCCGGACAGCGCCCGCATGTTGGAGTTGGCCTTGTCCGCCAGGCCCAGGTTGAACAGGATCTCGTCGATCCAGTCGTCGTTCTTGCGCAGGCCGAAATACCCGGACTGGATGCGCAGGGTCTCGCGCACGGTGAAGAAGGGGTCGTAGACCAGCTCCTGCGGCACCACGCCCAAGGCGCGCCGTGCCGACTTGTAGTCGGCCACGACGTCGTATCCACAGACGGTGGCGCGGCCCGATGTCGCATGCGCCAGGCCCGCGAGGATCGAGATCAGCGTGGTCTTGCCCGCGCCGTTCGGCCCGAGCAGGCCGAAGAATTCGCCGTGCTCGATATTCAGGCTGACATTGTCCAGCGCCTGGAAGCCGGGGCCGGGCGTGCGCCCGAGCAGCTTCTGCCAGCCGCGCTGGCGCGGCGAGTAGATCTTGGAGACGTTTTCTAGACTGACGGCAGACATGACGGCGGGAGGTGGCCCGAAAAGAGCGAATTGATCATTATATAAGCGCGCTGCGGCGGCACGCGCCTATGGCCCCAGGGGCCGTGGGGGCGGCGCCGAGATATGTCCCCAAAATAATCGGCCCGGCGGACCCCGAAGGGCGCGCCGGGCCTGTGCAGCCTGGACCAGGGATTTACTGGTTGCGCTGGTTCAGCGCCTGGATCAGGCCGTCGATGCCGTTCTGGTTGATCTGCTGCGCGAACTGGTTGCGGTAGTTCTCGATCAGCCAGATGCCTTCGACGTTCATGTCGTAGATCTTCCAGCCCTGGGCCGTCCTTTCGAGGCGGTAGTCGACGCCCGTCGGCTGGCCGTTGGCCTGGCTGATCAGGGTGCGCACGACGACGTCGTCGGCCTTGGCGTCGCCGCGGAAGGGCAGCGCGCGGACGTTGGTGCTGGCCGTGACGCGCGTCAGCGCGCCGCTGTAGGTGCGCACCAGGGTGCCGCGGAAGGCTTCGGCCAGGGCCGTCTTCTGCTGTTCGGTGGCCTGGCGCCAGTAGCGGCCGGTGGCCAGTCGCGTCGTCTTCTGGAAATTGACGTACGGCAGGATGTGCTCGTTGACGACCTGGTTGATGCGGGCCGTATTGCCGGCCTTGACCGAACCGTCGGCCTTCAGGACATCCAGGGCTTCATTGGCCGTGGCCAGCACGAACTGGTCGGGCGGACCATTGGGGTCCGGCTTGGCCTGCGCGGCCGTGGCGGCCGCCAGGCCCAGAAGGCCCGCGAAAGCCAGACGCTGCAGCAGGGAGGTAAAAGAAAATGACATCAAAACTCCTTCAGTACCGAAAACGCAAGCCCACAGCTTACTTGGTGGCGGGTTGCGGCGCGGGAGCGGCGGGGGCGTCGCCCTCGTCGTCTTCATAGTTGGGCAGCGAGGATTCATCGTCCACACGGTGGCCCAGAACCATTGCGGCGCGGCGCTGCAGATAGGCGTCGCGGATGAAGCTGTACGAATCCAGCGCGACGCGGTCGATCATGTCCGTGGTGTCGAGCAGGTTGGCGCGCGAGTCCACCACGCGCAGTCCCCAAAGCGAGTTGCGCAGGCGGACGTTGTCGATCGCGTCGACACCCATGTAGCCGTACGTCGTGCCGGCGAAGTCGCCCACCAGGCCGGCGCCGTCGCGCACGCTGGACGCGCCGAAGAACGGCAGCACCAGGTACGGACCCTGGCTGAAGCCCCACACGCCCAGCGTGGTGCCGAAGTCGTTCGGGATCTTGCGCGCGCCGTTGGCGGAGGCCACGTCGAAGCAGCCGCCCACGCCCATGGTGGTGTTGAACAGGAAGCGGCCCAGCGTGTTGACGAAGTCGTGGCCGCGGCCTTGCAGGAAGCTGTTGGTGCCCGACCAGAGGTCGCCGACGTTGCTGAAGATGTTGTGGATGCAGCTGCGCACCGGCTGCGGCGTGACAAAGGTGTAGGCCTGCGCAACCGGCTTGAACACCGCGCGATCGACCGTATCGTTGAACTGGTAGACGCCCCGGTTGAAGCCTTCCCAGGGATCGCGCGGGTCCGGGTTCTGCGGAGCGGCGCAGCCAGCCATCAACGCGCCCGCGGCGGCGACAGTGGCGATACGGGAAAGCGCTTTGTTGTTCATGATCAGGGTATCCCTATCAATAATTCTTATCATATTGCGGCCGTGAGACGCAGCATTGTTACGGCGTTTCCTGCAGCGTCTTTAGTCTGGCGATTTCGCGGCGGGCTCCGGCGCGTTCGTGCCCTGCTTCTCCGCCGACCCATACAGGAACTGGCTGATCAGCTGTTCGAGGACAACAGCGCTCTGTGTATAGCGGATTTTTCCGCCCTCGGTAAAGTTCTCTTCTTCGCTGCCGGCGGTCAGGCCCAGGTACTGTTCGCCCAGCAATCCCGAGGTCAGGATGGAGGCCGACGAGTCCTTGGGGAACTGATAAGCCGTCTCCAGGTTGACCGAAACGATGGCCTGGTAGGTCTTGTCGTCGAAGGAAATGCCGGCCACCCGGCCAACCACCACGCCGGCGCTCTTGACCGGCGCGCGCACCTTGAGGCCGCCTACGTTATCGAAGTTGGCCGTCACCGTATAGGTCGGAGCAAAGGAAAAGGTGCTCAAGTTGCCGGCGCGCAACGCCAGGAACGCCAGCGCGACCGCGCCGAGCAATACAAACAGGCCTACCCAGAAGTCGGTTTTTTCGCGTGACATGATCGATCCGTATCAATTTCCAAACATCAAGGCGGTGAGCAGGAAGTCCAGCCCAAGAACCGCCAGGGAGCCCACGACCACGGTGCGGGTGGTGGCGCGGGCAACGCCTTCGGGGGTGGGCTTGGCCTGCCAGCCTTCGTAGAGCGCAACCAGCGTCACGGTGACGCCGAACACCAGGCTCTTGATGACGCCGTTGGCCACGTCCTTCCAGACGTCGACGCCATTTTGCATCTGCGACCAGAAGGCGCCGGCGTCCACGCCGATCATGAGCACGCCCACGACCCAGCCGCCCAGGATGCCCACCGTGGAAAACACCGCCGCCAGGATGGGCATGGCGATGATGCCGCCCCACAGGCGCGGCACGAGCACGCGGCGTATCGGGTCCACGGCCATGACTTCCATGGCCGAGAGTTGTTCGCCGGCCTTCATCAGGCCGATCTCGGCCGTGAGGGAGGTGCCGGCGCGGCCCGCGAACAGCAGCGCCGTGACGACGGGCCCCAGTTCGCGCACCAGCGACAGGGCCACGAGCAGGCCCAGAGCCTCCTCGGAGCCGTAGCGGTTCAGCGTGTAATAGCCCTGCAGGCCCAGCACGAAGCCCACGAACATGCCGGACACGGCAATGATCAGCAGGGAATAATTGCCGATGAAGTGGACCTGCTGCGACACCAGCCGCGGCCGTGACAGCGCAATGCCGCTGCGCGCCAGCAAGGCGCCGAAGAACCGGGTGAAGTAGCCGATGCCGGAGACCAGGGCGCGCACCCAGTGGCCCAGCGCGGCGACGGCGTTATTGGATCCGCTCATGCTTTGCGCCCCTTCTGTTCTGACAGCCACTTCTTGAAAGCGGGCGTTTCGGGGTAATGGAACGCGACGGGGCCGTCGGGTTCGCCCTTGAGGAATTGCTGCACGTAGGGATCTTGCGAGGCCGACAGCGTGTCCGGCGTGCCGGAGGCGGCCAGCTTGCCCTGTCCGACCAGGTAGACCTGGTCGGCGATCGCGAACGATTCGTGCACATCGTGCGTGATCAGCACCGACGCGCAGCCCAGGCGGTCGGCCAGGCTGCGGATCAGGCGGGCGGTGATGCCCAGCGAAATCGGGTCAAGCCCGGCGAAGGGTTCGTCGTACAGGATGAGTTCGGGTTCCAGCACCACGGCGCGGGCCAGCGCCACGCGGCGTGCCATGCCGCCGGAGATCTCGGCCACCCTCAGGTGCGCGGCGGCGCGCAGGCCGACGGCGTCAAGCTTGTCCAGCACGCGTTCGGTGATTTCCGCCTCGCCGAGCCGGGTGTGTTCGCGCAGCGGGAAGGCGACGTTCTCGAATACGTTCAGGTCGGTGAAGAGCGCGCCCTGCTGGAACAGCACGCCCATGCGCTTGCGCAGGGATTGCAATTCGGCCGGCGTGACGCCCGCCACGTCCTGGCCGAATGCCAGCACCCGACCGTGCTGCGCGGTGATCTGGCCGGTGGCCGCCCGCAACAGCGTGGTCTTGCCGGACCCGGAGCCGCCCATGACGGCAACCACCTGGCCCGCTCGAACGTCCATGGAAATGTCGCGCAAGACGGTGAAATCACCGTAGCCTAGCGCCACACCTTCCAGGCGCAGGGCGAATTCCGGGGTGCTGCTTGTTTGAGCGGACATGGGCAACGAAAGGGGTTTTCGGCGATGGAGCTTGCCCTGCTGTCCTGGGGACACGCTGGACAGAGAACCTGGCCGGCGCGTGCAAGACAGGCTGCGTCGGGAAGCGCCCTGTTACTCAGATGCGGGGGGCGGAGGCGGGCCTCGGCTCCCAGCGGCGAGGCGCCATTGTAGCCCGACGCTTTGTAATCACAATCCGATACGCCGTGCGTGGAACAGTGTTTTCGCCCTCGGGAACAATCCGGCAGTCCCGCGCCGCGCTGGCCCGGGCTGCCGGACACCCGCTGGCGGGCGCTCAGCGGCGCGTTTGCGCGGCGGCGGTTTCCCGGGCCAGGCGCTGGACCAGGTTCGCGGTGGTTTCGCGGCGGGCCAACGGGGCGCCCTGGCCCGCCCACAGGGACAGGACATTGATATTGCCGCTCTTTCCGCCGGCCGTGCGCATGGGGCGCGTCAGCGCGTTCTGCAGGGGATAAGGCAGGATGTCCGCCGCGATGGCGTCGGCATCGCGCATGAAGGCGTTGACGATGCCGCGCGCGGGCCGTCCGGAGTATGCCCGGGTGACCCGTGATTGTTCGGAGCGCGAGGCGGGCAGGACCGCCTTGTAGGCGTCGCTGATGCCGGATTCCTCGGTGGTCAGGAAGGCCGTCCCCATTTGCGCCACATCGGCGCCCAGGGCCAGCGCGGCGGCGATGCCGCGGCCGTCCATGATGCCGCCGGAGGCGATGACCGGCACGGATACCGCGTCGGCAATTTGGGGCACCAGGGCCATGGTGCCGATCAGGGACGCGTCGAACCCGTCCAGGAAGGTGCCACGGTGGCCGCCGGCCTCGGCGCCCTGCGCCACGACGGCATCCACGCCGTCCTGCTCCAGGGCGACCGCCTCCCGCACGGTGGTGGCCGTGCCCACGGTCAGGATGCCCAGCTCGCGGCAGCGGGCCAGCACGGCGGCCGGCACCCGGCCGAAGGTGAAGCTGAAGACCGCGGGGCGCACCCGCAGGATGGCGTCGATCTGGCCCGGCAGCGGATCGGCCTGGGGACCGGGGGCCTGGGGGGCGGGCAGGCCCAGTTGCTGGTGATAGCGGGCCAGCAGGGCCAGCATCCGTCCGGCATCGCCCTGCATGGGCTCGTCCGGCACCGAAGCGAAGAGATTGATGGCGAACGGGCGCGGCGTGCGCGCGCGGATCGCGTCCGCCGCGGCCTCGATCTGCTCGGGGCTCATGTAGGCCGCCCCGAGGGATCCCAGGACGCCCGCCTTCGACGCCTCGGATACCAGTTCCACCGTGGTCGCGCCGCCCGCCATGGGCGCCTGGATGATCGGGTGGTCCAGCTTGAGCAGGTCTGTCAGACGGGAAGTCATGGGAAAACTCCTGAAGGGTTATTGAAGCTGGATATTTCCAGCCTTGATGACGTGGGCCCACTTTTCGCTTTCGCTCTTGATGAAGGCTGCGAATTCCTCGGGCGTGCCGCCGCCGGCCTGGCTGCCGGTATCGGCGATGGCCTTCTGCACATCCGGTTCCTTAAGGATGCGATTGAATTCGGCGTTGAGCTTGGCGATGATGGGCGCGGGCGTGCCGGCCGGCGCGACGATGCCCTGCCAGTTGTACGACTCGAAGCCCGGCAGGCCGGATTCGGCCATCGTGGGCACGTCGGGCAGCACGGCCAGGCGCTTGGCGGACGTGACGGCGATGGGATGGATCTTGCCGCCCTGGATGGCCGGCAACGCGGAATAGCCCATTTCGAACATCATCGAGATATGGCCGCCCATCAGATCGGTCGCGGCCAGGCTGCCGCCCTTGTAAGGAACGTGGACGATGTCGATCTTGGCCTGTTCGCGGAACATTTCGCCGGACAGGTGGTGCGCGCCGCCCACGCCGGACGAGCCGAAGGACAGCTTGCCCGGCTGCTTCTTGGCCAGCGCGATCAGGTCCGCCAGCGTTTTTACCGGCAGTTCATTGTTGACGCTCAGGACCAGCGGGCTGTTTTCGATCAGGATGACCGGCGCCAGGTCCTTTAGCGGGTTGTAGGGCATTTCCTTCATGAGCGACGGATTGACCGCCATCGGGGCCAGGTTGCCGGTGCCGATGGTGTAGCCGTCCGGTGCCGCCTTGGCGATCAGGCTGGTGCCGACCACGCCGCCCGCGCCCGCCTTGTTCTCGACGACGATGGGCTGACCCAGCGACTCGCCCAGCTTGCGCGCAAGGAGGCGCACGCGCGTGTCGGCAAAGCCGCCCGGCGCGTAGGGCACGATCATGGTGATGGGCTTGGCGGGCCAGTCTGCGGTCTGGGCCTGGGCGGCGCCGCTGAAGGCGGCGGCGGCCGCCAGGGCGGCGATCAGGGGGCGCAATGGTTTCATGCTGGAGACTCCTCTTCCTGCTTTCTAATTTCTAATGTGAACGACCCTGCGGGTCGATCGCATTATGCCCAGCGCCATTGCGATCTGTCGTGACTTTTCCCAAGGCCCACGCGGACAGCGCCAGCAGCGCCGCGCTGGCCGCCAATACCTGCGGCAGGCCGGCGCCCCACCGCGCCGCCCACGACGCCAGCAGGGGTCCCAGGATCTGGCCGGCCGCGAATGCCGCGGTCATGACCGCGGCCGCCCGGGGGGCCGCCGCGCCCGCCAGGCGCCGGGCGGCCAGCATGCCCGCCTGGGTGATCACCATGAAGGTGCCGCCCACGAGCAGCGCGGCAAGAATCACGGCGGCGATGTGGTGCCACAGCGCCACGGTCAGCATGCCCACGGCCATCAGGGCCTGGGCGCAGCGCCAGACCAGCCTGTCGTCGCGGCCGCGGGCCAGCCTGGGAACCAGCAGGCAGGACAGCGCCGCGGCCAGTCCGAACAGCGGCCAGGCCCAGCCGAAGATCGCCGGGTCCGGAAAAATCTCCTTGGCCATCGCGGGCAGGAAGGTGGCCGGAATGATGTAGCCGACGCCGAAGATGCCGTAGTGCAGCGCCAGCACGGAAATACCGCGCGGCAGGCTTGCGGGAGTTGCTGCGGCGGCGTTCCGGCGCACCGGCGGGGCCTGCCGGCTGAGCCCGGGCCAGGCCGCCACGGACAGCGCCAGCGCCAGGCCGCCCAGGGCGGTCCACGTCAGGTTCGCGCTGGCACCCCAGCCCATCAGCGCCAGGCAGGCCAGGCCCGTCAGCGCGATGCCCGCTCCCACGCCGGCATACGTCACGGCGGACGCGGCACCTTCGCGCGGATCGCCAACGGGGACGGGGCGCCAGGCCGCCACGCAGATGAAGGCGCTGGCGCTCGCATAGCCCGCGGCCAATCGCAGCGCACTCCAGCCGGCCACGCTGTCCAGCAGCGGCATGGCCAGGGTCAGGGCGGCCACGGCGGCAAGGCTGGCCGCCAGCGTGGCGCGCAGCCGGCGCACCGGCCAGACGATCGCGGCCAGCGCGCCCAGCAGATAGCCGGCGTAGTTCGCCGAGGCCATCCAGCCGCCCTGGGCCAGCGACAGGCCCGACTCCTGGGCCATCAACGGCCATACGGGTGTGAACGCGAAACGGCCGATGCCCATGGCCGCCGCCAAGGCGAGCGCGGCGGGCCACGCCAGGCGGACCGCACCGGGCTGGGCTGAGAGGAGAGGGTAAGCAGGCGTTGACATAGGCCCACTCTAAGGCTGTACTAATATCTTGAATAGTGAATTATTAAGAACGTGAGTTCCTGAAATGAGAAATTTGGACCTCGATGCCCTGCAGATATTCAAGGCCGTCGCCGACCAGGGCGGCGTGGCGCGTGCGGCGGCACACCTGAATCGGGTGCAGTCCAATGTGTCGACCCGCCTGAAGCAGCTGGAAGCCTCGCTCGGCACGCCGCTCTTTCGGCGCCAGAACCGCCGCCTGGTGCTGTCGGACCAGGGGCGTGTGCTGTTGTCGTATGCGGATCGTCTGTTGCGCCTGTCCGATGAGGCGCAATCCGCGGTCCGCGACGGGGCCATGCAAGGCGTGCTGCGCATCGGCACCATGGAAAGCACGGCGGCGGCGCGCCTGCCGCCCATCCTGGCGGCTTATCACGCGGCCTGGCCGCAAGTGCGCATCGAGCTGGTCACCGGGACGTCGGGCGCCCTGGCCGCCATGGTGCGCAACTACGAGATCGAAGCGGCATTCGTGGCGCAGCCGTTCCCGTCCGAGGGCCTGGCGGCAATGGACGCGTTCAGGGAAGAGCTGGCGCTGATCTCGCCCATGGCCTGGGATCCGATCGGCAGCGCGAAGGAACTGGGCGACCGCACTGTCATCGCGTTCGCGGCCGGGTGTTCATACCGGCGCATCCTGGAATCCTGGCTGAACCAGGAAGGCATCGCGCCGGCCAAGGTGATGGAGTTTGCGTCGTATCACGCCATCGTGGCGTGCGTGGCTGCAGGTACTGGCGTGGCCATCGTGCCGCGCTCGGTGCTGGCGGTGCTGGGGGCGGAGCAATCGGTGCGCGTCGGCGCCCTGTCCGGCTCCCATGGCCGGGCCCTGACCCAGCTGGTCTGGCGCGCCGACGACGATACGCCGGCGCTGCAGGCCTTGCGGGGCAGACTGGAAGCTTAGAAGCGGTAGCCGATGCCCACCGTGGCCACCCACGGGTCGACCCGTGCGGTGCCGACGCGTACGCCGTCCAGCTTCACCTTGGACTTGATGTCGATGTAGCGGATGTCGGCGTTCATGAACCAGCGTTCATTGATCTTGAAGTCCGCGCCCAGTTGCGCCGCGACGCCCCAGGAATCGTCCAGCTTCAGGTCCGAGCCCTTCAGCGCGCCTTCGGCCTTGGTGTCGAAGAAGTGCGTGTAGTTGATGCCCACGCCGATGTACGGCTGGATCATGCTGTCGGGCAGGATGTGCCATTGCAGGCTCAGCGTCGGGGGCAATTGCTTGCTGGAGCCGATCTTGCCCAGGCCGCCGCTGCCGCTGACGTCGTGCTGGAAGGGCCAGGCGCCCAGCAGCTCGATACCGATGTTGCGCGTGGCCATGTAGGCCAGCGTGAAGCTGGGGCGCACATTGTTGTTCACGTCCAGCTTGACGGCGCCATCAAGCACCGAGCCGTTGTTCGACGAGGGGCGGACCTGCGTCACGCCGACCCGGAACAGCACGTCGCCCGCTTCGTGGGCATGAGCGGGAGCGGCGAATGCGCCGGCGGCGATCAGGCCGGCGATGGCGGTGGCGCGGAGGCGCCCGTTCAGCGAAAACATTTTCTTCTCCGATCTTTCCATGGGGTGAGTGGACAGGTTCTCAGACCTGGCGCACGGCCCGGTTGATATGTGTCAAATCGTGAAAAGACCGCAATTGAAAAGTGGTTATCCCGCAACACGCCCCGCGAGTGCGCACGGCGGTAAAAAAAAAGCCGCCGGCGCGTGTGCGCTCGGCGGCGGTGCATGCTTGGGCTGGTATCAGCGGGGCAGTTCGCTGCTGCCCATCAGGTAGGCGTCCACCGAGCGCGCGCATTGGCGGCCTTCGCGGATGGCCCAGACCACCAGGGACTGGCCGCGGCGCATGTCGCCCGCGGTGAAGACCTTTTCCACGTTGGTTCGGTAGTCGTCAGTGTTGGCGCGCACGTTGCCGCGGGCGTCGCGGTCAACGCCAAAGGCATCCAGCACGGTCTGCACCGGCGACACGAACCCCATGGCCAGGAGCACCAGGTCGGCCTTGATCTCGAATTCCGAGCCTTCGACTTCGCGCATCTTCATCTGGCCGGTGGCATCGTCCTTGAACCATTCGACGCGCGCGCCGATCAGCTTTTCGACCTTGCCGTTGCTGCCCTTGAGCAGCTTGGTGGTCACGGACCAGTCGCGCTCGCAGCCTTCTTCGTGCGAGGACGAGGAACGCATCTTCAGCGGCCAGTACGGCCACGTCATGGACTTGTTCTCGGACTCGGGCGGCTGGGGCATCAGCTCGAACTGCGTGACCGAGGCCGCGCCATGGCGGTTGCTGGTGCCCACGCAGTCGGAACCCGTGTCGCCGCCGCCGATCACGACCACATGCTTGCCCTTGGCATGCGTCTGGTCGATCAGGCGGTCGCCCGCCACGGCCTTGTTCTGCTGGCGCAGGAAGTCCATGGCGTAGTACACGCCCGAGAGCTCGCGGCCCGGCACCGGCAGGTCGCGCGGCGTTTCCGAACCGCCGCTCATGACGACGGCGTCGAATTCGGCCAGCAGCGATTGCGGCGTGCGCACGGTCAGGCCGTCGGCCACGGGATCCTTCGGGCTGCCGATGTAGGTCGACGGCGCGAATTCCACGCCCTCGGCTTCCATCTGCGAGATGCGGCGGTCGATCTGGTGCTTTTCCAGCTTGAAGTCAGGGATGCCGTAGCGCAGCAGGCCGCCGATGCGATCGCTCTTTTCGAACAGGGTCACGGAGTGGCCCGCGCGAGCAAGTTGCTGCGCGCAAGCCATGCCGGCGGGGCCCGAGCCCACGACCGCGACCTTCTTGCCTGTCTTGCGCGTCGGCACTTGCGGTGCGACCCAGCCTTCGGCCCAGCCCTTGTCGATGATCGCGTGCTCGATGGACTTGATGCCCACGGCGTCGCTGTTGATGTTCAAGGTACAGGCGGCTTCACACGGCGCCGGGCAGATGCGGCCCGTGAACTCCGGGAAGTTGTTGGTGGAGTGCAGCACGTCCAGCGCGCGGCGCCAGTCCTGCTTGTACACCAGGTCATTCCAGTCCGGGATGATGTTGTTGACCGGGCAGCCGTTGTTGCAGAACGGGATGCCGCAGTCCATGCAGCGCGCAGCCTGCTGCTTGGCCTGGTCGTCGGTCAGGTGCAGCACGAATTCGCGCCAGTTCTTCAGTCGCTTCTGCGGGGCCTCGGAGGCCTCTTGCAGACGCTGAAATTCCATAAAGCCGGTAATCTTTCCCATGGTATCCCTCACGCAGCCAGTTGTTGCGGGTTGGCTGCACGCCACATTTCACCCAATGCCCGGCGGTAGTCCGTCGGCATGATCTTCACGAATTTGCCGCGCGAGGCTTCCCAGTCTCCCAGGATCTCCCGGGCGCGGTAGCTGCCGGTGTAGCGGAAGTGGTCTTCCACCAGGCGGCGCAGGATGGATTCATCCGTTTCGCGTTCGCCGCCGCGCTGCGCGCTGTGCCAGATGTCGATGTTGTTCAGCGATTGCTGTTCAGCATGCGGCGCCACGGCTTCCAGTTCCACCATGGACAGGTTGACCCGGTGCTTGAGCGTGCGCTCCGGGTCCCACACATACGCCACGCCGCCCGACATGCCGGCCGCGAAGTTGCGGCCCGTGGCGCCCAGCACCACGACGGTGCCGCCGGTCATGTATTCGCAACCGTGGTCGCCCGTGCCTTCCACCACCGTGGCGGCGCCCGAGTTGCGCACCGCGAAGCGTTCGCCGGCCACGCCGTTGAAGAAGGCTTCGCCCGCCAGCGCGCCGTACAGGACGGTGTTGCCGGCGATGATGTGGTCGGGGCCGAAGCCGCGGAAATCGTTGGGCGAGCGCACGATGATGCGGCCGCCGGACAAGCCCTTGCCCACGTAGTCGTTGCCTTCGCCCACCAGGTCCATCGTGATGCCGTGCGCCAGGAACGCGCCGAAGCTCTGGCCCGCGGTGCCGTTGCACTGGATGTGGATGGTGTCGTCCGGCAGGCCGTCATGGCCGTAGCGCGAGGCCACGGCGCCCGACAGCATGGCGCCGATCGTGCGGTTGCGGTTGCGCACCGGGACGATGAACGAGACCTTCTCGCCGCGCTCCAGCGCCGGCTTGCTGCGGTCGATCAGCTGATGGTCGAGCGCGCCTGCCAGGCCGTGGTCCTGCTCTTCGGTCTGGCGCACGTCGGCATCCGACTGGGTTTGATGGAACACGCGGGCGAAGTCCAGCCCTTGCGCCTTCCAGTGCTCGACGCCCGAACGCATGTCCAGCAGGTCGGCGCGGCCGATCAGGTCGTCGAACTTGCGGATGCCCAGCTGGGCCATGATTTCGCGGACCTCTTCGGCGATGAAGAAGAAGAAGTTCACGACGTGCTCGGGCTTGCCCTGGAATTTCTTGCGCAGGACGGGGTCCTGCGTGGCCACGCCCACCGGGCAGGTGTTCAGGTGGCACTTGCGCATCATGATGCAGCCTTCCACGACCAGCGGAGCCGTCGCGAAGCCGAATTCATCGGCGCCCAGCAGCGCACCGATGACGACGTCGCGGCCGGTCTTCATCTGGCCGTCGGCCTGCACGCGGATGCGGCTGCGCAGGCGGTTGAGCACCAGCGTCTGCTGCGTTTCGGCCAGGCCCAGTTCCCAGGGCGTGCCCACGTGCTTGATGGACGACACCGGCGACGCGCCCGTGCCGCCGTCATGGCCGGCGATCACGACGTGGTCGGCCTTGGCCTTGGCCACGCCCGCGGCCACGGTGCCCACGCCCACCTCGGAAACCAGCTTGACCGAGACCGAGGCCTTGGAGTTCACGTTCTTCAGGTCGTGGATCAGCTGGGCCAGGTCTTCGATCGAGTAGATGTCATGGTGCGGCGGGGGCGAGATCAGGCCCACGCCCGGCACCGAGTAGCGCAGCTTGGCGATGTATTCCGACACCTTGTGGCCGGGCAACTGGCCGCCTTCGCCGGGCTTGGCGCCCTGGGCCATCTTGATCTGGATCTGGTCGGCGGACGACAGGTACTCGGCGGTCACGCCAAAGCGGCCCGAGGCCACCTGCTTGATCTTCGAACGCAGCGAGTCGCCCTTCTTCAGTTCGACGTCGGCTTCGATACGGTCCGTGCCCAGCACCGAGGCCAGCGTGTCGCCGTCCTTGATGGTGCTCTTGCCTTCGCGCATTTCGGCGCGGTAGCGCAGTTCGTCCTCGCCGCCTTCGCCGGTGTTGGACTTGCCGCCGATGCGGTTCATGGCCACGGCCAGCACGGAGTGGGCTTCGGTCGAGATGGAGCCCAGCGACATGGCGCCGGTGGCGAAGCGTTTGACGATGTCCTTGGCGGACTCGACGTCGTCCAGCGGAATGGCGCGCGACGGATCGAAGCGGAATTCGAACAGGCCGCGCAAGGTCATGTGGCGACGGCTCTGGTCGTTGATGATCTGCGCGTATTCCTTGTACGTGCGGTAGTTGTTGGCGCGCGAAGCGTGCTGCAGCTTGGCGATGGAGTCCGGCGTCCACATGTGCTCTTCGCCGCGGACGCGATAGGCGTATTCGCCGCCGGCGTCCAGGTCGTTGGCGAGCACCGGGTCGGCGCTGAAGGCGGCGCGGTGCTGGCGCAACGCTTCTTCGGCGACCTGGAAGATGCCGATGCCTTCGATGTTGGACGAGGTGCCGGTGAAGTACTTGTTCACCAGGGCGCTTTGCAGGCCCACGGCTTCGAAGATCTGCGCGCCGGTATAGGACATGTACGTGGAAATGCCCATCTTGGACATTACCTTGTTCAGACCCTTGCCGATCGCCTTGATGAAGTTCTTCACGGCCTTTTCGGGGTCATTCATCTTGCCCAGCGATTCAAGCGCCAGGTAGGGGTGAATCGCTTCGGCGCCATAGCCGCCCAGGAGCGCGAAGTGGTGCACTTCGCGCGCCGAGCCGGTTTCCACGACGAGGCCGGTGTTGGTGCGCAGGCCGGCGCGGATCAGGTGCTGGTGAACGGCGGAGGTGGCCAGCAGCGCGGGGATGGCCACGCGTTCGCCGTCGACCAGACGGTCGGACACGATCAGGATGTTGTAGCCGCTTTGCACCGCATCGACGGCACGCGCGCACAGCGCGGCCACGCGGGCTTCGATGCCCTCCGGGCCCCAGGCGGCGGGGTACGTGATGTCCAGCTCAAAGCTGCGGAATTTCTTGCCCGTGACCTGTTCGATGTCGCGGATCTGCGCCATGGCGGCGAAGTCCAGCACCGGCTGGGAGACTTCCAGGCGCAGCGGCGGATTGACGTTGTTGATGTCCAGCAGGTTCGGCTTGGGGCCGATGAAGGACACCAGCGACATCACCAGCTGTTCGCGGATGGGGTCGATGGGCGGGTTCGTGACCTGCGCGAACAACTGGCGGAAGTAGTTGTAGAACGGCTTGGCGCGGTCCGACAGCACCGCCAGCGGGGCGTCGTTGCCCATCGAGCCGATGACTTCCTCGCCGGTCGAGGCCATGGGTTCCAGGATGAACTTGTAGTCTTCCTGGGTCCAGCCGAAGGCCTGCTGGCGATCCAGCAGCGACACGGCCGATTGCGTGGCCACGGCGACCTGGCGCGGAGCGGGCAGCGATTCCAGCTTGATCTGCAGGCGCTCGATCCATTGGCGGTACGGGCGGCTGTTGGCCAGTTGGAGCTTGATCTCGGCGTCGTCGATGATGCGGCCTTGTTCCAGGTCGATCAGGAACATCTTGCCCGGCTGCAGGCGCCACTTCTTGACGATGCGGTTTTCGGGGATCGAGAGCGTGCCGGCTTCGGAGGCCAGGATGACCATGTCGTCATCGGTGACCAGGTAGCGGGCCGGGCGCAGGCCGTTGCGGTCCAGCGTGGCGCCGATCTGGCGGCCATCGGTGAACGCGACGGCGGCGGGGCCGTCCCAGGGCTCCATCATGGCGGCGTGGTATTCGTAGAAGGCGCGGCGGCTTTCGTCCATCTGCGTGTGCTGTTCCCAGGCTTCCGGGATCATCATCATCATGGCGTGGGCCAGCGAATAGCCCGAATTCACCAGCAGTTCCAGGCAGTTGTCGAACGTCGCGGTGTCCGACTGGCCTTCGTAGACGATCGGGTACAGCTTTTTGAGGTCGTCGCCCAGCACGGCCGACTGCATCATGCCTTCGCGGGCGCGCAACCAGTTGAAGTTGCCCTTGACCGTGTTGATCTCGCCGTTGTGGGCGATCATGCGGTACGGGTGGGCCAGCGGCCAGGCGGGGAAGGTGTTGGTCGAGAAGCGCTGGTGCACCAGCGCCAGCGCGGACACCGTGCGGGTGTCGGCCAGGTCGCGGTAGTAGCGGCCGACCTGGTCGGCCAGCAGCAGGCCCTTGTAGACCACGGTGCGCACGGAGGCCGAGGGCACGAAGTATTCCTTGCCGTGGGCCAGATGCATGTTCTGGATGGCGTGGCTGGCGGTCTTGCGGATCACGTACAGCTTGCGTTCCAGCGCGTCGGGCACCATCACGTCGGCGCCGCGGCCGATGAACAGCTGGCGGATCACGGGCTCGCAGTCGCGCACGGTGGGCGACATGGGCATGTCGACGTCCACCGGCACATTGCGCCAGCCCAGCACGACCTGGCCTTCGGCGCGCACGGAGCGCTCGAGCTCCTGCTCACAGGCAAGGCGCGACGCGGTTTCCTTGGGCAGGAACACCATGGCCACGCCGTATTCGCCCGGAGGGGGCAGGATGATGCCTTGCTGGCTCAGTTCGTCGCGGTAGAGCGTATCCGGGATCTGGATCAGGATGCCGGCGCCGTCGCCCATCAGCTTGTCCGCGCCGACCGCGCCGCGGTGGTCCAGGTTTTCCAGGATCTTCAGACCCTGCTGGATGATCGCGTGGCTTTTCTTGCCCTTGATGTGCGCAACGAAACCGACGCCGCAGGCGTCATGTTCGTTCTTGGGGTGGTACAGGCCCTGGGCCGAAGGCAGGCCGATGCGGCTGGCATCGATGGGGGTCGCCTTGGGGGTGGGACAGGATTCGATCGGGGTAATTTGGGGCATGGCGCGCTCCGCAGTGAGCCTGCGTCGTAATGTTGCAGTGCAGGAGACGGACAATACCCCCGACGCAAGTAGGGTGCAACAGAAACAATAAGGGTATGACCCTATTTATATTGATGCTCCATCATAGGGCATGAATATGGGGACATAACAACAGCCGCACCATTCCTGGCTCGGCGCGGGGCGGGGCAAGCAGGCAGACCACGCGGCGGGTGGAAACTCCAATTTTTTGCTTTATGCGTCCCCAATTTAAGGGGGATTTCACTGCGAAATATCAAGCTGGCCTGTGGCGAAAATGCACAGATGGCCCAAGGGTGGGCAGTCGGGCGAAGCCGCGCGAACGGCGCATGGCGAATCGGCCGTGCAACCCGGGCCTAATTGGCGCGCGACGGGGCGACGGCTATGTGTTGATGCAGACCGGCAGGCCGCCGGCGGCGGATCGTGGATGCTCTAAAGCAGAACCCGCCATGGCGGCGGGTTCGGGGGCATCAGGACGTGGTCGGGGTGGACGAGCTGGGCTCGGTGTCGGCGGGCGCTGCCGGGGCGGGCTTCTTGCGGGGCCGCCCGCGCTGGCCGGGAGCCACGCGCCGGCTGGCCGTGTGGGCCAGGCTGGCGATGAAGTTTGCCCCGCCCAGCGCCCACTGGCCGGATACGGCCTGGTCGATGCGCTGCGTTTCCTCGCGCGACAGGCCGTCCTGCAAGCGCTTGCGGTAGTTGGCCTGGCGGTCGAAGGGCGTATTGCCGCAAGCCCAGTAATCCGCGTGATCGGATTGCCATTGGGCGGGCGCCGCCGTCGTGTTGCCGGTATGGCTGGCCGCGGAGGACCAGGGCCAGGAATCGGGATCCTGCGATGCGCCGCTGCGCACGGGGTAGGTTTCCAGCCAGACCAGCGCCGGCAGCACCCAGGCGCCGGGCTCAAGCAAGGCCGAACGGTAGCGGCCCGCGAATACCCGGCCGCCGCGCAGCCGCGCCGCCAGGTTGCGGCCCAGCGTCTGCATCAGCCTGGGCAGCCCTTCTTCATCGGCCGGTGTGGCCAGAAGCAGGATGCGGTCGTTGGCAAGCAGCCATCCGTGAACCGACACGCGATGGCGTTGGGCGGATTCGCCCAGCCAGGTGGCCAGTTGATTCAGGATATCGGCGGGGGCGGGTTGCGATGCCGCCGCCAGGGGCTGAATGAAGTTGGCCTGCACCAGTTGGGGCAGCCCGGGGGCATACAGACGGGGCAGACGGGCCATAGTGTCAGGGCTTGCGTATCAGGAAGAACGGGTTGTCTTCGCACACGGTATATAAATAGTGCCACGGTGGGCGCTGGTCAAGTCCCGTGATCAAAATATGGGCGCGGAATGGTATTTCTTTGTCGCGAGCGCCCAATGAAGCGCAGGTTAACATTCGGCGACGGAACGTCGTACCGTGGATATACCCTAACCCGCCGACGCTTTTTTCACCCCGGACCGGAGAAAACCATGGCTGTGGCCCTCGAACTCATTTCCCAGCATCGCTGCTTTGGCGGTTCGCAGCGCTACTACCGCCACGAGTCGGCAGAAATCGGCCTGCCCATGCGCTTCTCCGTGTATGTTCCGCCCCAGGCCGAACAGGGGCCGGTGCCGGTGCTGTTCTACCTGGCGGGCCTGACCTGCACGGAAGAGACGTTCATGATCAAGGCGGGCGCCCAGCGGCTGGCGGCCGAACTCGGCGTCATGCTGGTGGCGCCCGACACCAGCCCGCGCGGCGCCGCCGTGCCCGGCGAGGAAGAAAGCTGGGACCTGGGCACGGGCGCAGGCTTCTATCTGGATGCCACCACGCCTGTCTGGCGCGATCACTACCGCATGTACAGCTACGTGGCGCAGGAGCTGCACGGCATCGTCACGGGCGACGCCCTGCCGGGCGACGCGTTGCGCACCGGGATCTTCGGCCACTCCATGGGCGGGCATGGCGCGCTGGTGCTGGCGTTGCGCAACCCCGCCAAGTTCCGTTCGGTCTCGGCTTTCGCCCCGATCGCGGCGCCCAGCCAGTGCCCGTGGGGCAAGAAGGCATTCGGCGCCTACCTGGGCGACAACGTCCAGGACTGGGCCGCCTATGACGCGTCGGCCCTGATGCGCGGCCTGAAGCAGCCGTTTCCGGACGGCATCCTCATCGATCAGGGCGACACGGACCAATTCCTGGCCGAGCAGCTGTATCCCGAGGTATTCGAGGCCGCCTGCGCCGCCGCGGACCAGCCGCTGCTCCTGCGTCGTCAGGCTGGTTATGACCACGGCTACTACTTCATCTCGACATTCATCGAGGATCACATCCGGTTTCACGTCGAGCGCCTTGGAAAACAGGGGTCCTGAAGGGCCGCTTCTATACTGGGGAGCCTGCCGCGGCAGGCTCGTGGCGCCTAGGGCGCACCGGGTTGCCACCCGCGGGGTTCTCCATAGGGACGCCTGATTTGATCAACGGAATCGCTCCTTTCGTCTGGATACTGCTGGGCGCCGTCGTCGTCCTGCTGCCCGGACTTGTCATGCTGCTGGGCAGGGGCGGTCCGCGCGATGAGCGCGGCCGCCGCCTGTTCCAGTTCCGGCCCGTGCGCCGCCTGTGCGGGCTGACGCTGGTGTGTCTGGGATGTGTGTCGGGGCTGCTTGCGCTGTCCCTGGTGCAGTTCTTCCGCCTGACCGCCGACGAGCCCGTCGCCCGCATCGAGATCCGCCAGCAGGCCGACGGCCAGTTCCAGGTGACCGCCAGCGCGCAGGGCATCGGGCCCAAGCAATATGTGCTGTACGGAGACCAATGGCAGATCGACGCGCGCGTCGTCCGCTGGAGATTGCCCGCGCTGATGGCGGGCGTGCCTCCCCTGTACCGGCTTGAGCGCCTGTCCGGCCGGTATAGCGACGCGGCCCGGGAAGCCTCGGCCACGCGTTCCGTTCATGCGCTGGACGACTGGCCGGCGCCGGACCTGGGCTCGCTGAAGAAGAGTTTTCCGAACTGGTTCCCCTTCGTCGATGTCCAATTTGGCAGCGGCGCCTATATGCCGATGTTCGACGGCGCCACCTTCCAGGTCTTTTTGGATCCGCGGGGCGCGCTCTTCATCCGTCCGGACGGAGAGCCCACCGCCGAGGGACTCAAGCGTCTGGGCTGGTGAGCTCCCCGCCGGGTCCTGTTTCCCGGCCCATCCTGGGGAAAATAAATGGGGACATATAAAGAAAGCGGAAACTTTGACGCGCCGCAATAGTCGAATTAGCACTCCAATTACTAGAGTGCTAACATCGAATCCATGTCGTTATCCCTTCGCCATCCGGAGATCCCCGCTATGAAGCAACCCAGTACCTCGTTGGCCGCTTCCGGCAACGCTCTGGCGTTGGCCATCGCCAATCCGGGCGCTCTCGGTACGATCGACGCTTATATTTCCTCGGTCAACCGCCTGCCGGTCCTGTCCGCGGAACGTGAAACGGAACTTGGCCGCCGCCTGCGCGACCAGGAAGACCTGGGCGCCGCGCGCGAGCTGATTCTGTCGCACCTGCGCCTGGTGGTGTCGGTGGCCCGCCAGTACCTGGGCTATGGCCTGCCTCACGCCGACCTCATCCAGGAAGGCAACGTCGGCCTGATGAAGGCCGTGAAGCGCTTCGACCCGGAGCGCGGCGTGCGCCTGGTGTCGTTCGCCGTTCACTGGATCAAGGCCGAAATCCACGAATACATCATTCGCAACTGGCGTTTGGTCAAGGTGGCAACCACCAAGGCCCAGCGCAAGCTGTTCTTCAATCTGCGCAGCATGCGCCCCGATGGCCAGACCCTGGACCCGGAACAGGTCGATCACATCGCCCGCGAGCTGAATGTGCGCCGCGAAGACGTGAGCGAGATGGAAGTCCGCATGTCGGGCCGCGACATGTCGCTGGAAAACCAGGACGACGACGACGACAGCTATGCGCCCATCGCCTACCTGTCCGACGAGGGCCGCCAGGAACCCACGCGCGTGCTGGAACGCGCCGCGCGCGACCAGCTGCAAAGTTCCGGCCTGACCGGTGCGCTCGATGCGCTGGACGCCCGTTCGCGTCGCATCGTCGAAGCGCGCTGGCTGCAGGACGATGGCGGCGCCACCCTGCACGAGCTGGCGCAGGAATTCGGCGTGTCGGCCGAGCGTATCCGCCAGATCGAAGCCGCTGCCCTGAAGAAAATGCGCGGCAACCTGGCGTCTTGATCCGCCACCGACCTTGACCATGCAAAGGGCCGCAGTTTTGCGGCCCTTTTCTTTCGTGGTTCCGGCGCGCCGCGAGCCAATAAATTGATACAAATTCGGCGGGGAAATTTCGCATTTCCCAGAAACTTAATGGGGATCGCGCCGACTAACTTCATGTAGACCGCGAACTTCGGTTAGCAGTCTTGTCATCCGTCTCGGCTTCTCCTCTTTCCCCTCCCCTATGAGACGGATGCTTGCGGGGCACCATGCATAACGGTGCCCCGTTTTTTATGCCCAAAAGGATAGGAAGCCCCGCGCTTCCCGCGCGGCAAGCCTAAGCCGCTTGCGCATTGTCCGGCGCCGCCAGCGCCGTATGCCACAGCGCATCCTGCACGCGGCGCACGCCCGTCGCCATCGATCCATCCTGATAGAGCTTGATCCACCGGTACCCGGGCGCCATGTTGTCCACGACATGCTTGCCGTCGCGAATGCTGAACTGAAAGCATGTGGATGGCGTGGCCAGCATGCGCAGATTGTGCCGGCGGCGGTCGAACTCATGATGCACATGCCCCCACAACAGCACGCGCACCTGCGGCCAGTGCGTCAGCCGCTTGAACAGCGCCTGCGGGTTGTCGATCATCATCGAGTCATGCCAGTGGCTGTCGATCTGCATGGGGTTGTGATGCATCGCCACCAGCGTGTGGCGACCAGGGGCTTCTGCCAGCGCGGCCTCCAGCATGTCCAGCTGGCTATCGGCCAGATGGCCGGCGTTCGAGCCGGGCACGGTCGTGTCCAGCGCCACCACGCGCCATGCGCCCACGTCCGTCACCGGCGCGGACCAATCGGGCAATTCCTGGCGCAGCACGGCCGGCAGGTCGTGATTGCCGGGCAGGCAGCGGATGCTCGCGCGCTCAAGCGCGCCCGCCCCGGACAGGATGTCGGCAAAGCGCCGGTAGCCGGCGGCTTCGCCGTCCTGCGACAGGTCGCCGGTGGCCAGCAGCAGATCGGGATGCTTGCCGTCGGCCTCGATCTGGCGCAGCACCGCGCGCAGGCTGGCGTCGGTGTTGACGCCCAGCATCATGGTGTCGGGCTCGCCGAACAAATGGCTATCGGTCAGTTGGACGAGCATGGCGGGCGCATCGTGGCGCCGGGACAGAGAATGGACGACGCGTGCCACGTGCCGCTCCTGCAAAGTTCGTGTGATTCCACATTACCCAAAAAACATGGCGCGACGCGTATCGCAGGCCTGCATTGGGGTAACGAAACGTGCATTCTCCACGATTCTTCATTGGCCGCGGCCGCGGGCTGCGGAAAAAAGCCGCTATTCTTGTGGAACTTCTCACACGCTTTACGATCGGGACGCGGCGCTACCCATGGATGTTGGTTTTCTCGTATTTGGCCTTGCCGGCCTGCTCACGCTGGTCTGCTTCATGCCGCCCCTGGCCGGTCGCCTCAAGCTGCCGTACTCGGTGCTGCTTGCCATCGTCGGCTGTCTGCTGGGCATCATCATCCACGTGCACGGCTGGGCTCCCAGCTGGATCGCCGACTTCCTGGATTCGCTGGAACGCTTCGAGATCTCGTCCGAAACCTTCCTGATGGTGTTCCTGCCGGTGCTGTTGTTCGAGACCGCGCTGTCCATGAACGTGCGGCGTCTGATGGACGACATCGGCCCCATCCTCATGATGGCCATCGTGGCCGTGGTGGTATGCACGGTGGTCGTGGGCGTGACCCTGGACGCCATTTCGCCCTACGGCCTGGTGGTGTGCCTGCTGCTGGGCGCCATCGTGGCGACGACGGATCCGGTGGCGGTGGTCGGCATCTTCCGGGAGGTGGGCGCGCCCAAGCGGCTGACGACGCTCGTCGAGGGCGAAAGCCTGTTCAACGACGCGGCCTCCATCGCGCTGTATTCGGTGCTGCTCGCCGTGCTGAGCGGTCACGGGGAACTGACCGCAAGCGGAATCTTCAACGACTTCATCGTTCACTTCATCGGCGGCGGCGTGGCGGGCTTTGCCATGGGGCGGCTGGCCTGCTTCCTGTTCGCCTGGCTGCGCGGCTTTCCCACGGCCGAGATCACGCTGACCCTGACGCTGGCATATCTATCCTTTTTCATTTCCGAGCACTATCTGAATGTCTCGGGCGTGGTCGCAACCGTGATCGCGGGCCTGGTGGTGGGTTCCACCGGCCGCACGCGCATGTCGCCCACCACCTTCGAATACCTGGCCAGCGCCTGGGGCCAGTTCGGTTTCTGGGCTAACTCGCTGATCTTCCTGTTCGCGGCCATGCTGATCCCCAAGCTGATGGCTGCCGCCGACTGGCAGGAGCTGGTGCTGGTGGGCGTGGTGTTCGTCGTGACGCTGATCGCGCGCGCGATCGTGGTCTTCGGCCTGCTGCCCCTGCTGGGCCTGACCCGGCTGGGCACCAAGGTCAGCAGGCCGTACAAGGTGGTGATGCTGTGGGGCGGATTGCGTGGAGCCGTCTCGCTGGCCCTGGCGCTGGCGGTCACCGAACAGACCGGCGTGCCCGAAGAATCGCGCCAGTTCATCGCCGTGGCCACCACGGGGTTCGTGCTGATGACCTTGTTCGTCAACGGCATCAGCCTGCGGCCGCTGATCCGCATGCTGGGGCTGAACCAGCTGTCGTCGGTGGAGCGCACCATCCGCAACCAGGTGCTGGCCGTGGCGCTGGAAGACCTGCAGGGCAAGACGGATGAGGTGGCCAAGACCGAACACATTGGCAACGAGGTCCGCGACCGCATCCGCGCCGTATTCGACGCCAGCCTGGCCAGCGTGCACGACGGCCAGGTCAGCCAGATGAGCGACGAGCAGCGCGTGGCGGTGGGACTGGCCATCGTGGCGCAACGCGAAGAGGAAATGTTCTTCGACATCCTGAAGGCGCAGATCGTGGACTGGCGCATGGCCGAAGCGCTGCTGGCGCGGGCGGAACGGCTGGAAGACGCAATCCGGCTGGGCGGCGTGTCCGGCTTCGAGCGCGCGATCGTGGCTGACGTGCGCTATTCCACCGCCTTCCGGCTGGCCTTGCGCCTGCACTATGTATTTGGGTTCCAGGGCTGGCTGGCGCGCGAGCTGGGCCAGCGTTTCGCCAATCTGATGAGCAAGCGGTCGGTCGCGCAGCGCCTGATCGTATTCGCCCGCGAACAGATCACGCCGCTGCTGGGCGAGGAAGCGACGCAGCGCATCGTATCCTTGCACCAACGCCGCCTGGACCTGATCGAAAACGCCATGCAGGCGCTGAACCTGCAGTACCCGTCGTACGCGCAGTGGTTGCAGGAAAGCTATCTGGGCCGGGTCGCCCGCGAGCTCGAGCGCATCCGTTACCGCGACATGCTTGAGCAGTTTCTGATCAGCGGCGAGGTGTACGCGGACCTGATGGAGCAATTGAAGAGCCGCTGGGCGCATATCGACAAGCACCCGCCGCTGGACATCGAAATGAGCGCGGCCGAGCTGATCAAGCGCGTGCCCCTGTTCGAAGGCCTGTCGCCCGATTCGCTGCGCGCCATCAGCAAGCTGCTCAAGCCGCGGCTGTCCCTGCCCGATCAGCGAGTCCTGACCCAGGGCCGGCACGGCGAGGAAATGTGCTTCGTGGCGTCGGGCGCCGTGGCCGTTCATCTGCCCGACAACACCATGATCGAACTGGGCAGTGGCGAATTCTTCGGTGAACTCGGCCTGCTGGGCGAGCAGCAGCTCACGCCGGATGTGACGTCGCTGGGCTACAGCAAGCTGCTGATGCTGTCGTCGCGGGACTTCCACGCCCTGCTCGCGCGCGACGAGAATCTGCGCGAGCGCATTCAGGTCGTGGCCAAGCAGCGGCTGCGCGCGATCGAGGTCTGGAAGCAGTTCTCGCAGGCGTCCAACGCCGCGCCTGCCCCGACGCCCGCGCCGGTCTCGGCGCCCAGTCCGTCGCAGGCGGCCGAAGCCGCCGAGGCGGCGGGCGTCAGCGGTTCTTCCTCCGGTGACGACTCGGGCGCGGCCCGCGACTTGCGCGGAGCAGAGGTCCGCGATGCCGGCACGCCGGGAGACGCGGTGCTGGGAACGCCGGAGACGGCGCCCCGCTGAAGGATCAGATTTCGCCGGCGGCCTGGCGCCGCATGATGTCCTCGATGAGCACCAGCGCCGCTTCCAGCGTGAATTCCCCTTCGATGATCCGGTGCACCGCCGTGTCCACGTCAACGGTGGCGATCTCCATGACCTCGCCGTCGCGGTTGGCGGGCCGGGCGTCCGGCGCCAGCACGCAGGTGCTGGTCAGGACGTCTTCCACCTGATAGCCCTCGGGCAGGCGGCGATGAATGCGCAGGATCGTGCGCAGGGGCGAACGGCGCGCCAGGTCCGGCGCATCCAGGCCGGCCTCTTCGCCGCATTCGCGCACCAGCGCCAGTTCCAGGTCCTCGCCGCTGCCGGCCAATCCACCCACCAGGGTGTCCCACATACCGGGATCGGTTGATTTGCTGAGCGAGCGCCGCGCCACCCACAGCCGGCCGTCCGGAGTCCAGGCATTCAAATGCACGGCCTTGGTAAGCAGGCCCAGGGGCCGCACGGCCGCGCGCTCGATCACGCCCAGCGCGCGCTCGCCGTCCATCACATCCAGCAATTCGTCGCGCCAGCCGCGCAGGCAGTTGGCTTGGCGCAACAGTTCGGCGGCCTGCTCCAGAACCGCGTCGAGCTCCTTGCCCGGCTCCATGCCCTCGCCGATGCGCAGCTCCGCGTCATTCGAGTCGATGCGCGGCGCGCCGCGCAGCGCGTCGCAAGCGGCATGCGTGGCCCAGCCGCAGCGGCGCCCCGCTATATATAGAGCGTGCGCGCCTTCCGGGGCGGGCTCCTGCGCGCGGGCGCACAGGGCGGCATACAAATCGGACAACTGCTTATGCATCGTGGCGCCATGGTGATGAGGTTGCCGACGATTTTATGCCACCCTGTTTACGGCGCGCGGTCAAGGGGGCGCGGCCAGATGGGGGCAGCCGCGATGAATTCAAGGGCGCTAACTTACATCTGTTTGCGCGTCCGCTATAATCCGCCAGTTTCTTTGTGATTTCGAGTGGGAACGACAGGGCCGCTCTATCTCCCTGCAACGCCCTGCCATCTAATAATTGCGTGTTGCCCGGTTCCGGTGACTTCCGCCACCAGTAAATGGGCCTTCGCGCCGTATTTCGAGGTAAGCATGAAGAAGTGGAGAGGGGTACTGGGGGCTTGTGCGATGCTGATTGGCAGCGTGGCCGGCGCTCAGGTGCAAAACATGCCCGGCGGTCCGAAGGTCAATCAGCTCAACCTGCATGAAGGTGTCACTGCGATTTCGCGCGACATCATGTGGCTGCATTGGTTGCTGCTCACCATCTGTATCGTGATTTTCATCGGCGTCTTCGGAGTGATGTTCTACTCCATCTGGGCGCACCGGAAGTCGCGCGGCCACAAGGCCGCGACGTTTCACGAACACCTGGGCGTCGAAGTCGCCTGGACAGTCATCCCCTTCATCATCGTCATCGCCATGGCGCTGCCGGCCACCAAGACGGTCGTCGCCATGAAGGACACGTCCAGCGCCGACCTGACCGTCAAGGTCACCGGCTATCAATGGAAGTGGGGCTACGAGTACCTCGACGGCACCGCCGCGGGCATCAAGTTCCTCTCCACGCTGTCGACCCCGCGCGCCCAGATCGAGAACCGCGAGCCCAAAGGCGAGTTCTATCTGATGGAAGTGGACAACCACATGGTCGTCCCCGTGAACAAGAAGGTCCGCGTCGTCCTCACTGCCTCGGACGTCATCCACTCCTGGATGATTCCGGACTTCGGCGTGAAGCAGGACGCCATTCCCGGCTTCCTGCGCGACACCTGGTTCAATGCGGACAAGCCCGGCATCTACCGTGGCCAGTGCGCGGAACTCTGTGGCAAGGACCACGCCTTCATGCCCATCGTCGTGGAAGTCCTGGCGCAAGCCGACTACGATAAGTGGGTTGAAGACCAAAAGAAGAAGATGGCGGCAAACGCCGACGATCCCAATAAAGAGTGGACGGAAGCCGAACTGGTTGCCCGCGGCGAAAAGGTTTTCGCGGCGAATTGCGTGGCCTGTCACCAGGCCAACGGCAAGGGCATTCCAGGCTCCTTCCCGCCGCTCGACGGAGACAAGGTTGTTCTGGGCCCCAAGGGAGACCAGATCAACACCGTGCTGAAGGGCAAGCCCGGCACCGCGATGGCGGCGTTCGGCGGGCAGCTCAACGATGTCGAGATCGCAGCGGTCATCAGCTATACGCGCCATGCCTGGAGCAATGCCGGCAAGGGGCAGGACCCGACGGTTCCACCGAAGGACATCGCGGCCGTGCGCTGATCGCGCGCGCCCCGTTCCTCCACCGTAGAACCGGTTCCGTTTAGTTAGAGATACCCTGCCCGCCCCGTGGAACGGGGCTGGCACTCAGCAGGAAGGAGTCCATCATGAGCAGCGTCACTGTAGACCACGTGTCGCCGGGCCACGGCCACGGTCACGATGACCACCACCACGGCATGCCCACCGGCTGGCGCAGGTGGCTTTTTGCCACGAACCACAAAGATATCGGGACGATGTATCTCATCTTCTCGTTCATCATGCTTCTTGAAGGCGGGACGCTGGCCTTGCTGCTGCGCACCGAGCTCTTCGAGCCGGGCCTGCAGTTCTTCCGCCCCGAACTCTTCAACCAGTTCACCACCATGCACGGCCTCATCATGGTGTTCGGCGCCATCATGCCGGCCTTCGTGGGCTTTGCGAACTGGATGATCCCGATGCAGATCGGCGCGTCCGACATGGCGTTCGCCCGCATGAACAACTTCAGCTTCTGGCTGCTGCCGGTGGCCGCGATCATGCTGACGGTGTCGTTCTTCGTGCCGGGCGGCGCCACCGCCGCCGGCTGGACCCTGTATGCGCCGCTGTCGCTGCAGATGGGTCCCGGCATGGACCTGGCCATCTTCGCCATCCACATCATGGGCGCCTCGTCCATCATGGGCGCCATCAACATCATCGTGACCGTGCTGAACATGCGCGCGCCCGGCCTGACGCTGATGAAGATGCCGCTGTTCTGCTGGACCTGGCTGATCACTGCGTTCCTGCTGCTGGCCGTGATGCCGGTGCTGGCCGCGGCCATCACCATGGTGCTGACCGACCGCCACTTCGGCACGGGCTTCTTCAATGCCGCGGCCGGCGGCGACCCGGTCCTGTACCAGCACGTGTTCTGGTTCTTCGGGCACCCCGAGGTCTACATCATGATCTTGCCGGCGTTCGGTATCGTGTCGGCCATCGTGCCCGCGTTCGCTCGCAAGAAGCTCTTCGGCTATGCCTCGATGGTGTACGCCACCGCCTCCATTGCCGTGCTGTCGTTCATCGTGTGGGCCCACCACATGTTCACGACGGGCATGCCGGTGACGGGCCAGCTCTACTTCATGTACGCCACCATGCTCATCTCCATCCCGACCGGGGTGAAGGTGTTCAACTGGGTCGCCACGATGTGGCGCGGCTCCATGACGTTCGAGACCCCGATGCTGTTCTCGATCGGCTTCATCTTCGTGTTCACCATGGGCGGCTTCACCGGCCTGATCCTGTCGGTGGCCCCCATCGACATCCAGGTGCATGACACGTACTACGTGGTGGCGCACTTCCATTACGTGCTGGTGGCGGGCTCCCTGTTCGCCCTGTTCGCCGGCGCGTATTACTGGGTGCCCAAGTGGACGGGCCGCATGTACAGCGAAAAGCTGGGCAAGCTGCACTTCTGGTCCACGCTGATCTCGTTCAACGTGACCTTCTTCCCGATGCACTTCCTGGGCCTGGCCGGCATGCCGCGCCGCTATGCCGACTACGCCGCGCAGTTCACGACGTTCCATCAGCTCGCCACCATCGGCGCCTTCTGGTTCGGCCTGTCGCAGCTGATTTTCCTGTGGGCGATCCTGCGCTGCTACATGGGCAAGGGCGAACGCGCCGCGGCCAAGCCGTGGGAAGGCGCCGAAGGGCTGGAATGGACGGTGCCTTCGCCCGCGCCTTTCCATACCTTCGAAACGCCGCCCGAAGTGAAGTGAACCCGCTTTTAATGTTCCAGGTAGCACAGCAATGACACCCGAGCAGCGCCGCCGTAACAAGATTGCAGGACTGGTTCTTCTGGTTTTCGTCATTGCCGTGTTCGCCTGGACCGTTTTTCGCGGTTCGGCGCTGCTGTCCGGCACGGCGATCAGCTAGGCCACGGCCATGAGCGACGACCTTCGCGAATCCGCCCAGCGCAAGCTGAGTTTTCTTCAGACGATGAAGGCGGTGGCGTGGGGGTTCTTCGGCGTCCGCAAGGGCGCGGGATACCGGGAAGACAGCGCCAGGCTCAATCCGGTCCATGTGATCGTGGCGGGGCTGCTGGCAGCGGCAATCTTCGTTACTGTGCTGGTATTAATTGTGCGTTGGGCCGTTTCCAGCCTGACTTGAATCACTTAATCTAAAAATCTGTACCAGGGAGAAAGCCATGAGTGCAAGCCACTCGGTTCAAGGTAAAGAGGCACCGTACTACTTTGTGCCCGCCGACTCGGGTCACCCCGTGCGCACGGCCGTGGCGCTGTTGTTCATGGGCCTGGGCGCCGCCGCCTGGGTCAACGGCGTCAGCGCGGGCAAGTGGGCCGTCCTGGCGGGATTCATCGGCTTGATCGTGGTGCTGTATTACTGGTTCGGGGACGCGATCCACGAATCCGAATCCGGCCTGAACAGCAAGCGCATCGACGGTTCCTACCGTTGGAGCATGAGCTGGTTCATCTTCTCCGAAGTCATGTTCTTCGCCGCGTTCTTCGGCGCGCTCTGGTACACCCGCACCATCACGACGCCGTGGCTGGGCGACATCGATCACCGCCTGATGCTGTGGCCCGACTTCCAGGCGACGTGGCCGAACTTCGGCCCGGCCGGCGTGGTCGAGACGTTCCAGACCGTCGGCCCGTTCTGGCTGCCCACGATCAACACCGCGCTGTTGCTGAGCTCGGGCGTGACGCTGACCATCGCCCACCACGCGCTGCGCGAAAACCATCGCAACAAGACGATGTTCTGGCTGGCGGCCACCGTCATCCTGGGCTTCATCTTCGTGGCCTGTCAGGCCGCCGAGTACATCCATGCCTATACCGAACTGAACCTCAAGTTCAACTCGGGCGCGTACGGCTCGCTGTTCTACATGCTGACGGGTTTTCACGGCTTCCACGTAATCCTGGGCGCCACCATGCTGACGGTCATTCTGATCCGCCTGATGCGTGGCCACTTCACCCCCGACCACCACTTCGGTTTTGAAGGCGCGGCCTGGTATTGGCACTTTGTGGACGTGGTGTGGCTGGGGCTGTACCTGTTCGTGTACTGGTTCTGACACCGGCCGGCAAAAGCCCGGCTGTCATTGCGGCACAGGAAAGCGCGACGGGCGCCGGGCGGCAAGCCGGGCACCCGCCGCGCTTTCAAGCTATTGAAGAGGGTGTGTGCGCCCAAGCCCCGAGCCGGGGCCGGCAGGCCTTGGGGAACTGGCGCCGCGGGCGCCTATCTAAAGCCGGTGCTCTCGATCCAGCCCATGTGATGGGCGAACAGCACGAACAGGAACAGGGCGACCGACAGGCCGATGCGCACCGTCAGCGCGTTGACCGTGCGGTTGGTGGTACCTTTGTCCCGCATCAGGTAGACCAGGGCGGATGCCAGACTGGCCAGGATCCCGACGAAGGCCAGAACGACGAAAACGCGCATAGTGGTCTCCAGACAATTCAGAGTTAGCAAAGACAAATGGCCCGACCGCATTCCACACGCTACACGGTAGCCGCCCTACTCCTGCTTGGCATCGCCGTGGTGATCCTGGTGTCGCTGGGGCAATGGCAGCTGCGTCGCAGCGATGAGCGACGCGCCATTCTGGACGCGATCGAAGCGGGTCGCAAGCAAACGCCACTGGTGCTGACGCCGACCACCCCGCCTGCGGACATGACCGCCTGGCGGGTGGCCCAGGCAAGCGGCACCTGGCTGCCGGAATTCAGTGTACTGCTGGACAATCGCAACCACGACGGCAAGCCGGGCTATTGGCTGGCCACGCCGCTGCTGCTGGACGCTTCCACGCGGCGCGCGGTGCTGGTGCTGCGCGGCTGGCTGCCGCGCGTGATCCAGGGGCAGGGAGAACCGCGGATTCCGGCCGCGCCCGCGGGCGTGCAGACCATAGAGGGCGAACTGTCCGTGCGCGTGCCGCGCATGTTCGAGCTCTGGTCGCTCGGCGGTTCGGAGTCCTCCAGCTTGCCGGCGGCGCTGCCGGTGGCGGGCGGGGCCGTGCCGCAGGTGCAGAACCTGCCGCTGGACGCCTACGCCAAGGCCACGGGGCTCACCTTCCTGCCCACGGTGCTGAGCCAGGGCGGAAAGGGGCCCGACGATGGCCTGGTGCATGACTGGCCCCAGCCGTCCGTGGATTTTCAACAGAACACGTCTTATGCAGTGCAGTGGTTCGCTTTTGGCTTGATTGCCGCCATCGCATGGCTGGTGGTGCTGGGGGGCGCCATCAAGCGCATGCGCCAGCGCGGGGACAGCGGGGCTCAGGCCCGAGCCCGCGCCCGCAGATAAACAACGCTTATTCAGGATACAAAGTGGCTCGCGACATTTCATCCAACAAGCCCGCAGGCAAGCGCTCCTTGATGCCCATGCTGCTGGTGTTCCTGTGTTCGCTGGCGCCCATCGTCGCCGCATTCGTGGTCTACATGAATCCGCAATGGTGGCCCGCGGATTCCAGCAACTACGGTACGCTCGTGTCGCCGCAGCGGCCGATGCCCGTGGCCGCCGAACTGCGCCTGACCACGCTGGACGGCAAGCCGTTCGACCTGCAAAGCCTGAAGGGCAAGTGGCTGCTGGTGGCCGCCGACGGCGCGGCCTGCCCCGAAAGCTGCGCGCGCAAGCTGTTCATCACCCGCAACAGCCACGCCAGCCAGGGCAAGAACGTGGACCGCCTGGGGCGCGTCTGGTTCATCACGGACGACGCGCCGGTGCCGGACAAGGTGCTGGAAGCCTACAAGGGCACCGTCATGCTGCGCGTGGATCCCGATCAACTGGCCCGGTTCCTGCTGGCGCGGGACACGGCCGCCGGCCAGCCGGGCCTGCAGGATCCGATCTGGGTGATCGATCCGCTGGGCAACCTGATGATGCAGTACCCTGCCGAGGCGGATGGCGTGAAGGTGCGCAAGGACATCAGCAAACTGGTCTATAACTCGCGCATTGGTTAAATGTTGTTTTTCCCCGCCGGCCCGGCCCGAGGGGAGAAGCACGCCCTCGGGGGGCAGCAAGCGCCCGAAGGGCGTGCAGCGTGGGGGCATTTTTTCCCGCCGGGCCGCCCCAAGGGAAAAAGCACCCCCTCGGGGGGCAGCAAGCGCCCGAAGGGCGTGCAGCGTGGGGGCATTTTTCTTTTTTTTGGTTGATATGGAACGCATCAAAGCGCGTTATCGCAAGCTCGTCTTCTTCACCTGGTTTCTGACGCTGGACCTGATCATGTTCGGCGCCTTCGTGCGCTTGACGGACTCCGGCCTGGGCTGCCCGGACTGGCCCGGCTGCTACGGCAGCGCAACGCCGCTGGGCGCGATGGGCGACATTCACGAAGCTTCGCAGGCCATGCCCTTCGGCCCGGTGACCTTGTCCAAGGCATGGATCGAAATGATCCACCGCTATGTCGGCACCATCCTCGGCATGCTGATCATCGGCATCGTCTACATGGCGTGGCGCTACCGCCGCGAACTGGGCCGCTCGCCGGCGCTGGCCGTCACGACCCTGGTGGCCGTGTGCGTGCAGGGCGCCTTCGGGGCATGGACGGTGACGCACAAGCTCATGCCCGCCGTCGTCACCGCGCACCTCGTGTTCGGACTGTCGGTGCTGGCGCTGATGACCTGGTTGTCGGCGCGCGAGCGCCCGCACCTGCCGGTCAGCGCGGCGGCCACGCGCTGGAAACCATGGGTGGCGGCGGGCTTTGGCCTGCTGCTGGTGCAAGTGACCCTGGGCGGCTGGGTCAGCACCAACTATGCCGCGCTGGCCTGCATGGATTTCCCCATGTGCCACGGGCAGTGGGTGCCGGATATGGATTTCCACGGCGGATATTCGGTCATCCGGGGCTTGGGTGAACTGCCTTCCGGCGAGATGATTTCCCAGCCCGCGCTGACGGCGATCCACTGGGTCCACCGCAATTTCGCCTTCGTGGTGTTCATCTACCTGGGCATCCTGGCATGGCGGCTGCGCGCCGAGCCTGGCCTGCGCGGGCCCGCCACGCTGATGCTGACGCTGCTGGCCGCGCAACTGCTGACCGGCCTGACCACGATCTTCTTCCAATGGCCGCTGCTGATCGCGGTGCTGCACAACGGGGGGGCGGCCGGCCTGACCCTGGCCGCGGTGGTGTTGATGGTGCGTTTGTCCACGGCCGGAAGCGTGCCGGCGGGGCGCTACGACCCCAATTTGGTGCGCGTTTAAAATAGGGTCCACTATGACCAGTCTTGCCGCTCCTCAAACCGGATTGTTCCGCCAGTACCTCGTCCTCACCAAGCCGCGCGTGACGCAGCTGGCGGTGTTTTGCGCCGTGATCGGCATGTTCCTGGCCGCCCCGGGCATTCCGGACATGCGCCGCGTGCTGTTCGGCACGATCGGCATCTGGCTGCTGGCCGCCGCCGCGTTCGCCATCAATTGCCTGATCGAGCAGGAAGTGGATTCCCGCATGCTGCGCACCGCGCGCCGCGCCACGGCCCGGGGCACGATTTCGGCGTTCCAGGTGCTGAGCCTGTCCGGGCTGCTTGGCGGAGCGGGCATGTTCGTGCTCTACACCCTGGTCAACCCCCTGACCATGTGGCTGACGTTCGCCACTTTTGTGGGCTACGCCGTCATCTATACGGTCATCCTGAAGCCGCGCACGCCGCAGAACATCGTGATCGGCGGCCTGTCGGGCGCCATGCCGCCCGCACTGGGCTGGGCCGCCGTGGCGGATTCCGTGCCCGCCGAGGCCTGGGTCCTGGTTCTGATCATCTTCATCTGGACGCCGCCGCATTTCTGGGCGCTGGCGCTCTATCGCAACCACGACTACGCCAAGGCCGGCCTGCCCATGCTGCCGGTGACGCACGGCAACCAGTTCACGCGCCTGCACATCCTGCTGTACAGCGTGGCGCTGATGGCGACGACGCTGTTGCCCTACGCCATCCGCATGAGCGGCGAACTCTATCTGCTGTCGGCGCTGGTGCTGGGCGGCATGTTTGTTTCGTACGCCTGGCGCCTGTACCGCGAGTACAGCGACGCGCTGGCTCGCAGCATGTTCCGTTTTTCCATACTCTACCTGGCGCTGCTCTTTGGCGCCCTGCTGGTGGACCACTGGGTCGGCCTTCTGCGCTGATCCCCTGGAGGTTGTCGATGTCCGTGTTTTCCGCCAGCCGCCGGCTGGCCCTCCGCCTGGGAGCTGCGGCTGCCTTGACCGCCGCCTTGGCCGCCTGCGGCGAGAGCCCGCCCGTCTTCAAGGGTAGCGACATCAGCGGCACGCAGCTGGGCCGCGGCCTGGAACTGTCCGACTACAACGGCAAGACGCGCCAGCTGTCCGACTTCGCCGGCAAGGTCGTCGTCGTGTTTTTCGGTTTCACGCAGTGTCCGGACGTGTGCCCCACTTCGCTGGCCGAGCTGACCGAAGTCATGAAGAAACTGGGCCCGGACGCCGAGCGCGTCCAGGTGCTGCTGATTACGGTGGATCCCGAACGCGACACGCCCGAGGTGCTCAAGCAGTACGTCACCGCGTTCGACCCGCGCTTCCTGGGGCTGACCGGCACGCCCGACCAGGTGAAGAAGGCCGCCGCGTCGTTCAAGGCCTATTACGCCAAGGCGCCCACCAAGGACGGCAACTACACGATGGACCACACGGCTGCGTTCTACCTGCTGGACGGCAAGGGCGAATCGCGCGTTCTGGCCAACAACAACATCGGGGTCGACGCCCTGGCGCAGGACATCCAGACCCTGCTCAAGAAGGGTTGAGGCGGCGCGGGCCTCAGGGGCCCGCCGCTACCCACCCGGCCAGCGCGGCGCGGGCTTTCTCGCTGAGCTCGGCGACGTGGATCTCGCGCCGGTGCGCAATGATCATCAGCGCATAAGGCGTGGCCAGCGCGGCTGCCTCCGGGCACAGGCGCGACTCTTCGCCGACCGATGGCGACACGTTGCGCCAATAGTTGATCGCCTGTTCGAGCTGGGGCAGGGTGATGGGATCCATGCGCCTATTGTCCACGAATGGGCATCTCTGTCCACCTCCGCTCGCCCTGCAAAGAAGCGTCACCATCGCAACATGCCGAAACCGCGCCCGGGTGCTATACCACTGCCGGTTAGTTACGATGGAGCATCGTCATGAATACATCCACCCGAACCGAATCCGCGCGCCGCGGCCTGCACCCGCTGGTCGCGGCCGCGGCGATCGCGGTCATCCTCATGTGCACGGTGGGCGTGGCCGCGGTGATGGGCTGGCTGCCCACGCCTTCGGCCAACCCCCATGCGGACGAGCCCGTGGCCGAGGCCGGCCCCGAAGGCGCCAACCTGGCGCCAGCCCCGTCCACGCCCGCCCGGCCAGCCGCCCAGGCGCAGCAGACGCGCCCGGCGCCGGCGCCAGCCCCCGCACCCCGTCCCGCGCCAGCCCCCGCGCAGCAGGCTTGCGGCAACTGCGGCGTGGTCGAATCCATCCGCCAGGTGCAAGTGCCCGTCAAGGACAACAGCGATCATCTGGTCGGCACCATCGCCGGCGGGGTGGCAGGCGGCGTCGTGGGTAATCAGTTTGGCGGAGGCAGCGGCAAGACGGCGTTGACCGTGCTGGGTGCGGTCGGCGGCGCTTTGGCAGGCCGTGAAGTTGAGCGTAATATCAGAGAGCAACAAACGGTGACGCACTATGAGCTCACGGTACGCATGAGCGACGGTGGCGCGCGCCAGTTCCGCAGCGCGCAGCCTTTCGCCTTTGCTTCCGGCGATCGCGTGCGCGTGGAGAATAACCAGCTGCTGCCGGGTTGAACCCGGTCGCCAGCGGCAACCATCTGTCTTTGGGGAGACCTGGAATGAGCGACCAATACACCAACCCGTTCGTCCTACCCGGCATGGGCCAGAACTCCGACTTGTCGGGCAATCCGCTGCTGGCCAGCATGGAAATGATGCGCCAGGCGTGGGCCGGACTGACCGGCCCGGGCGGACTTGCAAGCAGCCTGCCCATGGCGCCGCCCATGAACCTCGAGGACCTGGACCGCCGCATTGCGGAGCTACGCTCGGTGGAAAATTGGCTGCGCATGAACCTGAGCATGCTGTCGAGCACCATCCAGGGCATGGAAGTGCAGCGTTCCACCATCAGCACGCTGCGCGCGTTCGTGGATAGCGCGGCCAACATGGACATGAGTTCGGTCCGCGACAGCGGCGCGGCGTCGCCGCTCGAGGTGGTGCTCGGGCTCAAGCCCGCGCCGAAGAAGGCCGCTGCGCCCGCAGGCGCCAAGGAAGAAGCCAAGGCGGAGGGTGCGCCGGGGGCTGCCGCTCCGGAAGCGGCGGCGGGCATGAGCGAGCAGATGGGCGCCGCGGCGCAATCGGCTTCCAAGGCATGGTGGGACCTGCTGCAACAGCAATTCAACCAGATCGCCGCTGCGACCGCGGCTTCCATGCCGGCCGCGCCGGGCGCGCCTGGCGCGGATGCCGGATCCACGGCCAAGCCCGCTGAGTCCAAGCCCGCGGCCAAGACCGACACCAAGGCGTCCAAGCCGGCGGCGGCGCGCAAGCCCACTGCTTCCAAGAGCGCCGCCAAGACCGCCAAGAAAAACGGGCCTGCCGACGGCAAGCCCTGACCCTATCTTTCAATCGACACGCGGGACGGCCGCAAGGCCGCCTGCCCGTCTTTCAACGTTATAAAACTTATGCTTAATGTAGTGATTCTTGCCGCCGGACTGGGTAAACGCATGCAGTCCGACCTCCCCAAAGTGCTGCACACGCTGGCCGGCAAACCCATGCTGGCACACGTGCTGGACAGTGCGCGCCAATTGAAGCCGGCACGCATCATCGTCGTGGTCGGCCATGGCGCCGATCGCGTCAAACAGGCTTTCGAGGGCCTGGACGATCTGCACTTCGTGCTGCAGCAACCCCAGCAAGGCACGGGCCACGCGGTGCAGCAGGCCGTGCCGCTGCTGCTGGACGGAGACGGCAAGGACGACGTGACCCTGGTGCTGTACGGCGATGTGCCGCTGGTGCAGCCCGAGACCCTGCAGCGCCTGCTGGACGCCCGCGGCCAGGGCGCCGCCGTGCTGACCGAGGTGCTGGCCGATTCCACCGGCTATGGCCGCATCGTGCGCGACGGCAACGGCAGCGTGTGCCGCATCGTCGAACACAAGGACGCCTCGGAAGCCGAGCGCCTGATCAAGGAAGTGAACACCGGCATCCTCAGCGCGCCGACCGCGAAGCTGAAGGACTGGCTGTCCCGCATCGACAACAACAATGCCCAGGGCGAGTACTACCTGACCGATGTGGTCGGACTGGCCGTGGCCGATGACGTGCCCGTGGGCGCCGCTCAACCCGGCGCCTCCTGGGAAACGCTGGGCGTGAACAGCCGCGTCCAGCAAGCCGAGCTGGAGCGCCGCTGGCAGGGCGAGCAGGCCCGCCGCCAGCTCGAAGCCGGCGTGACGCTGGCCGATCCCGCGCGCTTTGACGTGCGCGGTTCGCTCAGCTGCGGCCGCGATGTGTTCATCGACGTGGGCTGCGTGTTCGAAGGCCAGGTGTCGCTGGCCGACGGCGTGCGCGTGGGGCCGCATTGCGTGCTGCGCGATGTCAGCGTCGGAGCGGGCACGCACATTGAGGCCTTCAGCCATTTGCAGCAGGCCCAGGTGGGCCGCGATGCGCGCGTCGGTCCGTATGCCCGCCTGCGCCCCGGCGCCGAGCTGGGCGACCGCAGCCACGTGGGCAACTTCGTCGAGATCAAGAAGAGCGTGCTGGGCGCAGACAGCAAGGCGAACCACCTGGCCTACATCGGCGATGCGGACATCGGCGCGCGCGTGAATGTGGGCGCGGGCACGATCACCTGCAACTACGACGGCGTGAACAAGCACCGCACCGTCATCGAAGATGATGCCTTCATCGGTTCCGACACGCAGCTCGTCGCGCCGGTGCGCGTGGGCCGCGGCGCGACGCTGGGCGCCGGCACCACCCTCACCCGCGATGCGCCGGCCGACAAGCTGACGGTGTCGCGCCCCAAGCAAGTCACCGTCGACGGATGGCAGCGCCCGGTCAAGAAGTCGTGACGCCGGAGCAAGGCCCGGCGCCGGGTTCCGGCGCCAGGTCCGCCCAGCCCGACGGCCTGCCTACGCCGCGCCGGTATTGGGCGGCGGCAACCGTGATGACAGGCATCAGCCTGTCGGTGCTGGACACCACCATCGCCAACGTGGCGTTGCCCACCATCGCCGCCGATCTCAATGCGTTGCCGGCCCAGGCGGTCTGGATCGTCAACGCCTACAACCTGGCGGTGGTGATGGCGCTGCTGCCGCTGTCGGCCCTGGCCGAGCGCATCGGCTTTCGCCGCATGTTTACCTTCGGCCTGATGCTGTTCACGCTGGCTTCGCTGGGCTGCGCCCTGGCGGGCACGCTGTGGCAGCTGACGGCGGCGCGGGTGTTCCAGGGGTTGGGCGCGGCCTCGCTGATGTGCATGTTCGGCGGCCTGGTGCGCAATATCTATCCCCTCAAGATGCTTGGGCGGGGCATCAGCATCAACGCCACCACGGTGGCCATCATGTCCGTGCTCGGACCCACCATTGGGTCCGCCATCCTGTCGGTGGCGCCGTGGCCATGGATCTTTGCCGTCAACCTGCCCATCTGCGCGCTGGCCATGCTGGGCCTGCGCCATCTGCCGGAAGTGCCGCGCAATAACGTGAAACTGGACTGGATCAGTGCCCTGCTCTGCATGGCCACGCTGGGTGTGTTCATTTCCGGCGTCGACATGATGGGAGAGGATCTGCTGCGCGGAATCGGCCTGGTGGCTATCGCGTCCGTGGCGGGTATGGTGCTGGTGCGGCGGGCCAGCAAGCAGGCCGTGCCGCTGGTTCCCGTGGATCTGCTGCGCATCCGGCCGCTGGCGTTCGCCGTGGGCGCGTCGGCCTGCACCTTCGCCGCACAGATGGCGTCCTACGTGTCGCTGCCGTTCTACTTCCAGCAGGTGCTGGGCCGGCCCTACCTGGAGGTGGGCATGCTGATGGGCGCCTGGCCCGTGGGCACGGCCATCATCGCGCCGCTGGCGGGTCGACTGTCCGACCGCTACTCCGCCGCCACCCTGAGCGGCGTGGGGGCGGCCACGATGGTGGCCGGCATGCTGTGGCTGGCCGCGCTGCCGTCTTCGGCGTCGAACTGGGTGATCGTCATAGGCATGTTCGTGGCGGGCGTGGGTTTCGGCTTCTTCCAGACGCCCAACAACCGTGCCTTGCTGTCGGCCGCGCCCCGCTCTCGCAGCGGCGCGGCGGGCGGCTTGCAGGCCACCACCCGGGTTTTCGGCCAAAGCTTCGGCACCGCGCTGGTGGCGATCGCCTTCAGCGTCAGCGCGGCCCATGGACCCGGGCTGGCCCTGGTGCTGGGGACGGTATGCGCCGCCCTGGCGGTGGTGGTCAACACCGTCCGTTTCAACAAGCTGCGTACGTAGGGCCCGGGGCCATGAACGGCCCTTTTTGCGCAAACATGCCCTGGTTCCTGGCCGCTTCTATAATGGCGGCCGGCGCCCGGTTCCCTAGGCCGGGCGCAAAGATTACCTATTTGGAAGGCGTTCAGGCATGAAAATCACGGTCGTGGGTACCGGTTACGTGGGGTTGGTGTCGGGAGCGTGCCTGGCCGACATGGGCAACGACGTCATGTGTCTGGACGTGGACGCCGCCAAGATCGCCCTGCTGCGCCAGGGCGGCATCCCGATCTACGAACCTGGTCTTGAAGACCTGGTTCGCCGCAACGTGCAGGCCGGGCGCCTGCATTTCACGGACGACGTGGCGCAAAGCGTGGCGTTCGGCGACGTGCAGTTCATCGCCGTGGGCACCCCGCCGGGCGAAGACGGTTCCGCCGACCTGAAGTACGTGCTGGCGGCCGCGCAGAACATCGCGCGCCACATGACGTCGCGCAAGCTGATCGTGGACAAGTCCACCGTCCCCGTCGGCACCGCCGACAAGGTGCGGGCCGTGGTGGCCAAGGAACTGGCCGCGCGCGGCCTGGAAATCCCCTTCAGCGTGGCGTCCAACCCCGAATTCCTGAAGGAAGGGGCCGCCATCAACGACTTCATGAGCCCGGACCGCGTGGTCGTCGGCGCGGACGACGAATACACCGTCGGCGTGATGCGCCGCATCTACGAGCCCTTCCAGCGCACCCACGACCGGCTGATGGTGATGGACGTGCGTTCCGCCGAACTCACCAAGTACGCCGCCAACGCCATGCTGGCCACCCGCATTTCGTTCATGAACGAAATGGCGAACCTGGCCGAAGCCCTGGGCGCCGACGTCGAGCAGGTGCGCCGCGGCATAGGCGCCGACCCGCGCATTGGCTATCACTTCCTGTATCCCGGCGCGGGCTACGGCGGCTCCTGCTTCCCCAAGGACGTGCAGGCGCTGGTCAATACGGCCGCCGAGCATGCCTTGCCCATGCGCGTCATCGAGGCTGCCGAGGCCGCGAACCATGCGCAGAAATTCCGCCTGTCCGAAAAGCTGGTCGAGCGCTTTGGCGAGGATCTGCGCGGCCGCAAGATCGCCTTGTGGGGCCTGTCCTTCAAGCCCAATACCGACGATATGCGCGAAGCCCCCAGCCTGACGGTCATCGCTGAACTGACGCGCCGCGGCGCCGAGGTGCGCGCCTATGACCCCGTCGCCATGCACGAGGCCGCACGCGTGCTGGTCGGCCGCCAGGGCGTCAGCTTCGCCACCGACATGTACGACGCGCTGGATGGCGCCGATGCGTTGCTGATCGCCACCGAATGGAAGGTGTTCCGCGCGCCCGACTTCGATCGCGTCAAGGCTTTGCTCAAGACCCCGCTGATCATCGACGGCCGCAATCTCTACACGCCCGCCGATGTGCGCGGCCTGGGCTTCGAGTACTCGGGTATCGGTCGCGCATGAAGATCCTGCAGCTGAACTTCGAGAAAGGCTGGCGCGGCGGCGAACGGCAGACGCTGTATTGCATGCGCGCCTTCCGCAAGGCGGGCCATGACGTCGAAGTGATGTGCCGCGAAGGCGCGCCGCTGGCCGAGCGCGCCCGCCAGGAGGGGTTCGTGGCCCACACCTGCCGCAACGTGCCCGGGCAACTGGCCTTCCTGGCCGGCGCGGGCCGCTACGACATCATCCATGCGCAGACCGCCAACACCATCACGTGGGCGGTGCTGACCAAGTGGCTGCACCGCAGCCCGGTGGTCTTTTCACGCCGCACGTCGTTCGTGGTCAAGCCGGCCGACGAATGGAAGACCGGCTTCAAATGGCGCCGCGCGAACCTGTTCGTGGCCATCAGCGAGATGGCCGCGGGCGAACCCCGCCGCCTCGGCATCGAGCCCGTCATCATCCGCAGCGCGGTCGAGCCGCACGAGATCAACGCCGAAAATGTAGCCAGCCTGGTGCGCGAATTCGACCTGACCGGCAAGAAGGTCATGGCGACGTCCGCCGCGCTCATCCGCGACAAGGACCCGGTGACCCTGGTCCGCGCCGTGGGCGAGCTGGCCCGGACGCGCCGCGACTTCGTCTTCCTGCACTTTGGCGCCGGCGGCGACCGCGAGCAGCAGGCCCGGGACGAGGCGCGCAAGCTGGGCATCGAAGACCTGTACCGTTTCGCCGGCTTTCGCAAAGGCGTCGAGGATTTCTACAGCGTCCTGGACGTGTTTGTCATGAGCTCCGAGGAAGAGGCCCTGGGCAGCAGCGTGCTGGATGCCTTCCTGCAGCGCGTGCCGGTGGTGTCCACCGACGCCGGCGGCCTGAAGGAAAGCCTGGCCGACGGGCGCGGCGTGCTGTGCGCCGTGGGCGACCACCAGGCCATGGCCGCGGGCATGGCGCGCTGCCTGGACGACGCGGCTTTCCGCCAGGAAGTCACCGAGCGCGCATACGAGTACGTGCGCAACGAGCACGACGTGCAGAAGATGGGGAATCGCTATCTGGCGCAGTTCGAGCGCCTGATCGGCCGCCGCTAGTCCAGCCGGGGCTCAGGCCCGCACATCGATCCGCGTCTCGAACTTGGCGCGATGCACCGAGAAAAACGTGCGCACATTACGCACGTTGGCCTGCGCGGTAAATGCCCGGTGCACCAGCGCGTGATAGGCCGGCATGTCCTTGACCTGCGCAATCACCACGAAGTCCGGGCCGGGCGATACGCGGTAGCACTGCAGCACCGCCGGTTCGTCCAGCATGCTCTGCTCGAACGCATCCAGGCTTTCCGCCGCCTGCACATCCAGCGTGATTTCCACGATGGCCGTCAGCGTGCTGCCCAGCTTCTGGGCGGACAGGATGGCCACCTGCCTGTCGATCACGCCTTCTTCCACCAACCGGCGCACTCGCCGCAGGCAGGTCGGCGGCGACGCATGCACCCGCGCCGCCAGATCCTGATTGGTCAGCGAGCTGTCTTCTTGTAACTGTTCAAGAATGCGCCGGTCCAGATCATCCAGCTCAGGCAGCGAAATCGGCGTGTTTTGCATGATTAATTCAAAAATACGTTTTTGAAGAAATATTATTTAATCACATTTATGTAAGGGAATTAACTGCCAAATAGAGGAACATAAAGAAATCAAATTTCTTTCCGGGTCGCGCACAATGCGTCGGTACACGAACTTACCGGAGTCTCTCCTATGTGCGGCATTGTTGGCGCCGTCGCCCAGCGCGACATCACCCCGATTCTTGTTGAAGGCCTCAAGCGCCTGGAATATCGCGGCTATGACTCCTGCGGCGTCGCCGTGTATGCCGACGGCCATCTGCGCCGCACGCGCAGCACGCAGCGCGTGGCCGAGCTGGCCGACCAGGTCGCGCAGGATAAGGTGCAGGGGTTCACCGGCATCGCCCACACCCGCTGGGCCACGCATGGCGTGCCGGCCACGCACAACGCCCACCCGCACTTCTCGCGCCTGGGCAATGAAGAGCCGCGCATCGCGCTGGTCCACAACGGCATCATCGAGAACCACGACGAATTGCGCGCCGAGTTGCAAGCCGTGGGCTATGTCTTTGAAAGCCAGACCGATACCGAAGTCATCGCGCACCTGGTGAACCACCTGTACGCGGGCGACCTGTTCGAAGCCGTGCAAAATGCCGTGCGCCGCCTGCATGGCGCCTACGCCATTGCCGTGTTCTGCCGCGACGAACCGCATCGCGTCGTGGGCGCGCGCCAAGGCTCGCCGCTGGTGGTGGGCGTGGGCCAGAACGAGAACTTCCTGGCGTCGGACGCGCTGGCGCTGGCCGGCACGACCGACCAGATCATCTACCTGGAAGACGGCGACGTCGTCGACCTGCAGCTCTCGCGCGTCTGGATCGTGGATGCCGAAGGCAAGAACGTGGACCGCGAAGTGCACACGGTGCACGTGCACACCGGCGCAGCCGAACTGGGCCCCTACCGCCACTACATGCAGAAGGAAATCTTCGAGCAGCCGCGCGCGGTCGGCGACACCCTGCAAGACATCGAAGCCATCACGCCCGAACTCTTCGGCGACCAGGCATACAAGATCTTCAAGGACATCGATTCCCTGCTGATCCTGGCCTGCGGCACCAGCTACTACGCCGGCCTGACCGCGAAGTACTGGATCGAGTCCATCGCCAAGATTCCCGTCGCCGTCGAGATCGCCAGCGAATACCGCTACCGCGACAGCGTGCCCAACCCGCGTTCGCTGGTCGTGACCATCTCGCAGTCTGGCGAAACCGCCGACACGCTGGCCGCGCTGAAGCATGCCCGTTCGCTGGGCATGGAACACACGCTGACCATCTGCAACGTGTCCACCAGCGCCATGGTGCGCGAGTGCAAGCTCTCGTACATCACGCGGGCCGGCGTGGAGATCGGCGTGGCCTCGACCAAGGCCTTCACCACCCAGCTGACCGCGCTGTTCCTCCTGGCCCTGACGCTGGCGCAGACGCGCGGCAATCTCACCGACGAGCAAGAAGCCGAACACCTGAAGGCGCTGCGCCACCTGCCGGTCGCCATCGGCTCGGTGCTGGCGCTGGAGCCGCAGATCATGGCCTGGGCCGATCGCTTCGCTTCCAAGGAAAACGCCCTGTTCCTGGGCCGTGGCATGCACTACCCGATCGCGCTGGAAGGCGCGCTCAAGCTCAAGGAAATCAGCTACATCCACGCCGAAGCCTACCCGGCTGGCGAACTCAAGCACGGCCCGCTGGCGCTGGTCACGGAGCACATGCCCGTGGTCACCATCGCGCCCAAGGACGAGCTGCTGGAAAAGCTGAAGTCCAATATGCAGGAAGTGCGCGCGCGCGGAGGCGAGCTGTACGTGTTTGCCGACGCCGACAGCAAGATCCAAAGCGCCGAAGGCATGCACGTGATCCGCATGCCGGAGAACTACGGCAAGCTGTCGCCCATCCTGCACACGGTGCCGCTGCAATTGCTGTCGTACCACACGGCATGCGCGCGCGGAACCGACGTGGACAAGCCGCGGAACCTGGCGAAGAGCGTGACGGTGGAGTGATGCGCCGGGTTTTGTAACCCAGGGGATCCAACTCTGATTAGTTCTCCCGCCGAATGACAGGGGCCACCTTTGCGTGGCCCTTTTTTCGTTTTTGGCCCCTGAGTGGAACCCTCCACCCCGCCCGCCGTCAATTTCGCCTGATCGAGGAGAAGAACATGGCCGGAGTCGGACAGGTCAATGGTGGCCAGGTGAACGGCGTGGTGCCGGTGGGCGTACAGCCAGCGCCGGGGTGGTTCAGCACCAGCACGCTGAACAAGCTGGTGGAAAACGTTTTTGGCGGCACGGTTCATGCGCTGTCGAATGCGGTGCGCGGCATGGACCCGCCGGGCGGCGTGGGCCATCTGCTCATCGGCAGAACCTCGAACGGCGATACGTTCTTCCAGCTCGAATCGCACGGCGTAGGCAACCCGCAGCAAGGCTGGGGCGAGTGGGCCCAGGAGTTCGCGGGCCACATGCAGTCCTGGGGCATGCACGTGGGATCGAGTTCGTCGTATGTCCAGATCGGCCCGCACGGTGCGATCGAAGGCAGCGAGAAGGACAACAACCACGTGGTCGTCACCTGAGCGGGGGGCGTGCCTGGGGCCACGAGGGGCGACCTCCCCTTGTGCGAGCGAGTTTGACGCATAGTGCGTGCATTTCACGCGCAATTGAGAGCCAGCCACGCATGACGGAATTTTCAATGCCTTGATTTATTTGGATTTTCTCCCCGCCGCCTATCTGGCACGGTGTTTGCATTGACTACAAGGCCACGGTCCGCGTGGCCTTGTATCACTACACCAGAGTCAGACAGATGCGCTCCTTGAGAATTATTTGTCCGAATGGACACCTGGGCTTCGCGCCCTTGCGTACCGAGAGTTTCCAGGCCGGCGTGCGTGGGCAGCCCGATTACATCGCCGCCGATTCGGGCAGCGACGATGTCGGTCCCGTGCCCCTGGGCTCCGACACCTCCACCAGCCCCGAAGCCTGGCAGCGCCACGACCTGGAGCAGATGCTGCTGGCCGCGCGCGCGCAGGGCGTGCCGATGATCATCGGATCCGCGGGCGACACCGGCTCGAACAGCCGGGTCGACCTGTATGTCCGCATCATCAAGGAACTGGCGAAGCAGCATGGCCTGAAGCCCTTCAAGATCGGCTACTTCTATTCCGAAGTCGACCCGGAGCTTGTGCGCGGCAAGATGCGCGCCGGCGCCGCCATCGCGGGCCTGGACGGCTATGCCGATCTGGTCGACGCGGAGCTGGACGCCACGGACCGTATCGTGGCGGTGGCGGGCGTGCAGCCCTACCTGAAGCTGCTGGAGGCCGGCGCGGACGTGATCATCGGCGGGCGCAGCTCGGATGCGGCGGTCTTTGCCGCCCCGGCGCTGCACCACGGTTTCGCGGCCGACCAGGCCTACTACCTGGGCAAGGTCCTGGAGTGTGCGTCGTTCTGCGCCGAGCCCTACGGCGGCAAGGAGACCGTGCTCGGCGAGATCAGCCATGAAGACGTGCAGGTCACTGCCATGCACCCCGAGCAGCGCTGCACGATCGCCTCGGTGGCAGGGCACGCCATGTATGAGCGTTCCAATCCGTACGAGGAATTCTTCGCGGGCGGCAAGCTCGACATGAGCGAATGCCATTACGAGCAGATCAGCGAGAAGACCACGCGCATTACCGGCTCGCGCTTCGTGCCCGCCGGCAGGATCACCGTGAAGCTCGAAGGCTCCGGCAAGGTGGGCGAGCGCTACATGGGCCTGTGCGGCATCCGCGACCCGTACACGATTGCCAATGTGGACCGCGTCATCGGCTGGGCGCGCGAGAAGGTGCGCGAGCGCTTCGGCGACAGCGGCTACGAGCTGCATTACAAGGTCTATGGCCGCGACGGCGTGATGGGAGAGCTTGAACCCCTGCGCGACCAGCCGGGCCATGAACTGTGCGTGATGGTGCAGGGCGTGGCGCCCACGGCCGAGATGGCGGAAGAGCTCACCCTTATCGGCCTGCGCCAGATGTTCTATGCGCGCCTGCCCGATGTGAAGGGCACGGCGGGTTCGGTGGCCTTTCCGCTGGACGAGGTGGTGCGCGTCAGCGCCGCTTACCGCTGGACGCTGAACCACACCATTCCCGTGGACGATGTGTTCGAACTGTTCCAAACCCACATGACCGAGGCCTGAGAGCATGAACACCCGCAAACTGAGCGAACTTGCCAAGACCATACGCAGCAAGAACGCGGGCGTGAACAAGATCACGTTCGACATCATCTTCCGCGACCGCGACACCTATGATGCCGTCAGGCGGTCGCGCGCGCTGACGCGCGACGCTATGGCCGCGCTGTACCGTATCGACCAGGACCGCATCTCCGATTTTGTGGAATACGATCCCGGCCTGGCGATCAAGTTCACCATCTACCGCCTGCGGCCCAGCGGCTCGGCCGGCGACGGCGATATCTTCGGCGCGCAGCAGTATGCGCCGCTGCTGGATTTGCCCGTGGCGTTGTAAGCGGAGCCGCCGGCCGCGCCTACTCGGGCGCGGCCGGCCTACAAGACAAGGGGAAAACTCATGAAAAACCTGATTCGTGGCATCGCGTTGCTGGCTTGCGCCCTGGCGGGTTCGGCGGCCGCGCAGAGCGCGGTGCCCAAGCAGATCAAGATCGTGGTGCCGTTCTCGGCCGGCGCCAGCAACGATGCGATCGCTCGCGCCATTGCGCCGCAATTGGCCGAACGGCTCAAGACCATCGTCATTGTCGAAAACCGCGTCGGCGCGGCGGGTGTGATCGGTTCGGAGTATGTGGCAAAGTCGGCCAAGGACGGCGCCACGCTGCTGCTGACCTCGTCGTCGTTCCTGACGTCGGCGGCCACGCAGCCGCGCATGCCATACGATCCGGTCGAGAGCTTCGCCCCGGTCGCCATGGTGGGCCAGGGGCCGCTGGTGCTGGCGGTCTCGGGCGCCAAGCCGTACGCCGATCTGCCGGCCTTGCTGAATGCCGCGCGCGACAAGCCCGAGGCGCTGAACTACGGCACGGCCGGCATCGGTTCGCTGGCGCATCTGGCCACGGTGATGATGAACGAGGCGGCCAAGGTCGCCATGACCCATGTGCCCTACAAGGGCGCCGCCAATGCGGCGTCGGACCTGGCGGGCGGACAGATTGACCTGATGCTGGCCAACTACAGTTCCCTGGCGCCCCTGGTGCAGGGCGGAAAAGTGAAGCTGGTCGCCACGACCGCGCCTGGCGCGAATCCGGCGTTTCCGGCATTGCCGCCCGCCGCCAGCGTGCTGCCCGGCTATGCCATCGAAATCTGGGTGGGCGTGTTCGCGCCGGCGGGAACGCCGCAAGACCTGATCGCGATCTACAACGACGCCATCAATCGCATCGCCAGGTCCAGGGAGACCACCGCGCTTCTGGAAATGGACGGCACCGTGCCGACGGCGCTGAGCAGCGCGGACTTCGGCCGTCGCGTGGCCAGCGACCTGGCGCAATGGCGCACGGTCGCGCAAAGCCATCACATCAGCGTGGAATAGCCGGCGCCAGCCGACCAGGGCCCGGCCGGGCGCGTCTCAGGCCGGGTCGGCGCCCCGGGCCAGCCCGAGCTTGGCCATCTGGTGCCGCAGCGCATGGCGCGACAGCCCCAGCGCATCAGCTGCGCGACCGGCGTGGCCCCCGGCGGCGGCCAGCGCCGCCTCGATCATGTCGCGCTGGAAGCGGGTGGTGCGTTCGGCATAGTCGCCGGCTGGCGCCATGGGCGCGCCGCGCACGATGCGCGCCGGCAGGTGTTCCAGTCCCACCGTGTCGCCCGGCTCCAGGATGCAGATACGCTCCAGCAGGTTGCCCAGTTCGCGCACATTGCCCGGCCAGGCATAGCGCCGGAAGGCCTGCTCGACCGCGGGGTCCATGCGCTTGAATCCGCTGGCATGCGTGCGGTTGAAGCGCGCCAGGAAGCGTTCGGCCAGCACAAAGACGTCATCGCCGCGCTCGCGCAGCGGCGGCAGATTGATCGACACGACCTGCAGCCGGTAATAGAGATCGTCGCGGAACTTGCCGGCATTGACCTCGCCCAGCAGGATCTTGTTGGTGGCGGCGATGAAGCGCACATCGGTGGACAGCTCGCGCACCGCTCCGATGCGCCGGAAGCGGCGGCTGTCCAGCAGCGTCAGAATCTTGGCCTGCATCATGGGCTCGAGCTCGCGCACCTCGTCGAGGAACACGCTGCCGCCATGCGCGATCTCGAGCAGGCCTTCCTTGCGCGTCACGGCGCCGGTGAAAGCGCCGCGTTCATGGCCGAACAGTTCCGACTCCAGAAGATTGCCGGGAATGGCGGCGCAGTTGATTTCGGTGAAGCCCTTTTCGGCCCGGCTGGAGTGATCATGCAGGGCCCGGGCCACCAGGCCCTTGCCGGTGCCGGTCTCGCCGTAGATCAACACCGTGCTGGCGCGGCTGCGCGCCACGCGCAGCACCAGGTCGCGCAGGGCGACGATGGACGGGTGATCGCCAACGATGGTCTCGGCAAGGGGGGAAGTCATCGCGTGAAAGGGAGAGAGCTATACCTGTGCGGGATTATCCAGGCACCGCGCCCCGGGCTCCATTCCGGCATACCCCTAGAGCGCAGGGGCTAGCTCCGCGGCTTCTGCCATCGCTTCGGCGCCGATGACGGCGATATGCGCGTCCTGGGTGGATTGCATGCCCGAGACACCGATCGCGCCTACCAGCTGGCTGATGGCTGATCTTATCGCCGACCTGATTCAGGAGAACTCGGCGGCCCTGGCCTGACGGCCATGACGGGGCAGGAACCGCCCAGCCGGCGCCTAGTCGGGAGGCTGGAACGTCAGCCGGTGGGCAACTGCTCCGCACCCGTCCACTGGCTGATGAACGCCTCGCGAAACTGGCGTAGCCATGCCACCCTGTCCAGGCCGATCCGGCGTCCGATGTCGGTCTGCATCGTGTCGGGCAAGTGAACCAGCTTGGTTTCGATATGGTCGAGCGTGTATTGGCCGTCATCCAGCGTGCGATGCCGCGACAGCGGGTCATGGGGGTGCGCGAGGGAGCGTCCCAACATGCCGCCAACGTGGAACATCCGCGCCAGGCCCACAGGGCCCAGCGCATCCAGGCGGTCGGCGTCCTGCACGATCCTGGCTTCGATGGTCGTGGGCGCTATGCCTGCCGAAAAACTATGCGCTGCAATGGCGTGGGCCACCGCCGCAAGCCTGTCTTGCGGAAAACCGTGAGCCGCCAGCGCCTGCACGGCCTGGCTTGCCGCCATGGTGGAAGCTCGGGCGCGATCCGGATGGTTCTTCGGAAGATTCACCAGGTCATGCAGATAGCAGGCGCTCATCACGACCAGCGCATCCGCCTCCGGGTGAGCGACAAGCATTTGACGTGCCGCCGCCCATACGCGGGTCAGATGGCTGAGGTCGTGGGCGGAATCGTCTTGTCCGCCTGCGCTGGCAATGGCGATGAGACGGCCTTGCCAATCAGACAGGATTTTTTCCATTGGCAGACTTTCGGTGCGCATAGTTGAGCGTGACCATCAAGCCCGCCACCACGGAAAACAAGTGCTTGATCGTGTGGCCGCTAAGGTAGGCGAAGTTCTGGAAAATCTGGTGGTCCAGCAGTTCGGAGGCCTTGGCCAGCACATAGAATCCGATCGCCGCGGCGAAATACAGGCGTTCTCTGGTGGGCGTCTTGTTTTGCCATTGCAGCAGCGGAATCAGCAAGAGCGGCATGAATTGCACATACAGGTAGGGGCGCAGATCGCCCGTTCCGTAGTTGTCCGTGTACCACCACCAGATCACGCTGACGATGGCGATGGCGGCCCACAGTATGTCGACCCAGCGGCCATCGCCCAGTGTTTCGCGCCAGACGGCCGACAGAATGCCCGCGCACGCCAGGGCGATGGGCAGTCGATCCCAGATCAGGCGGGCATTGTCGGGCAGCAGGTGATACCAGCCGGAGCCAAAGGCCGTGAGCACCAGGGCGAAGAAAAACAGGCCATAGCCCGGGCGGATGGCGTCCAGCGCGCTGTTGTAGCGGCTGTGCAGCACGAGCGACAAGCCATACCAGCCCACCACCGCAAATCCCAGGTTGGACAGGACGTCCGCCGCGTTGGGAATGCCCATCCAGGTCCGGTGATCGGCAAAGTCATGGTAGTGCTCAAGCTGGGCGATGGGCCCATACAACGCGAGTCCGACAGCGACCAGCACCACGACTGCCCAGGGCAGCAGGTGGCGTGCGTCCATATGCGTCCTGGCGCGCGAACTGGAGGTGGGTTGACCTGATTGAATGCTCATGGAGGTACTCCCGACGTTCGGGTTTGCCGGCTAGGGATGATAGTAAAGGTGTCATTCCGCGGCCTCTACTCATTTATTGGGGGTTTTCCGGTTTTTTATGTCCTTGTGTATCCGGCCTTGCGGCATATACAAACGCACACCCAAGGGTGCACGGTTTCCGACACAGTCACGCTCAGCAGTCATGTCCCCCTCTTGAGCACGACATTTTTGGAGAATCACCATGTCGGATCCGGTAAACGTCCAGCGGCGCCGCCTGCTGGGCACGACCTCCTCCCTGGCGGGCGCCAGCCTGCTCGGCCTCGCGCTGGGCGGAAACGCCCTGGCACAGTCCGCGGCCCCGGGCGCCAGGGGCGCCGCGGCCCCGTTCGGCAACGTCCGGCAGATCAAGGCCGGCACCCTGGATGTTGGCTATGTGGATGCAGGCCCCGTTGACGGACCGGTCGCCATTCTGCTGCATGGCTGGCCCTACGACATCCATAGCTTTATCGACGTCATCCCGCGGCTGACCGCCGCCGGTTATCGGGTGGTCGCGCCCTATCTGCGGGGATACGGCACGACCCGGTTTCTATCCGCGGACACGCCGCGCAACGGCGAGCAGGCCGTCGTCGCCGTGGACATCATCGCGCTGATGGATGCGTTGAAGATCGGCAAGGCGGTCATCGCCGGTTTTGACTGGGGCGCGCGCACCGCCTGCATCATGGCCGCCCTGTGGCCCGAGCGCTGCGAGGCGCTGGTGTCCGTCAGCGGCTACCTGATAGGCAGCCAGGAGGCCAATCGCAAGCCTCTGCCGCCTCAAGCGGAGCTGCAATGGTGGTATCAGTTCTACTTCGCCACGGAACGTGGCGCTGCCGGCTATGCGGCCAACGTCGACGGCTTCAACAAGCTGATCTGGCAGCTCGCGTCGCCGCAATGGCGATTCGATGACGCCACGTACCTGCGCACGGCGCGTGCCTTCGACAACCCCGATCACGTCGAGGTGGTAGTACACAACTACCGCTGGCGCCTGGGACTGGCTCGCGGCGAAGCACAGTACGACGGGCTGGAGCAGCGCCTGGCGGAATCGCCCAAGATCCGCATCCCGACCATCACGATGGAAGGCGACGCCAACGGCGCTCCGCACCCGCCGCCGGCTGCATACGCTGGTCAGTTCGTCGGCAAGTACCTGCACGTCGACGTCGGCGGCGGCATCGGCCATAACCTGCCGCAGGAAGCCCCCAAGGCCTTCGCCGATGCGGTGCTCCGGGTCACGCGGCTGTAGGGCCGGGGTCCGAAGCGCTCAGGCGACGCGTGCCAGCCAGCCCGAGACGGTCTCCAGCACTTTCTCGGGCAGCTCGCGATGCGGCACATGACCGCAAGACGCGTAGATCACCCGCTGCGCGCCCGCCAGCTGTTCAATCCGCTCGGCATGCCGGGTGGACCCGTACTCGTCGCTGTCGCCGTGCAGCGCCAAGGCCGGGCTGCTCACGCGGCTCAGCTGTGCGTCCAGCGTCCAGTCGGCGAAACCGGGCGACAGCCAGGTGTCGATCCACGCGCTGAGCACCCAGGCGGCCTTCTCGCCATGGTATTTCTTCAGGCGGTCGAGTTGCCCCGGCTGCGCGAACGATGTCCGGGCCTGCCTGATGCCTTCCAGCGTACGGTCCTCGGCAAATACCTGCGCCGATTCGGTGATCAGGGCCCGGCAGGAACTGCCATGGGCCGCGGCGCTGGCAATGGCCATGCCTCCCCCTACGCTGTGGCCGAAGGCCGCGAACCGGTCCACGCCCAATGCCTGGCGGACGGACTGGAAGCCTTCGTGCGCCTCGCGGTCGACGAAGTCCAGGCCCAGGCTGCCCGCGTGAGGGTCCGACCGGCCGAAGCCCAGGCGGTCATAGGCGATGACGGTGTGTCCGGTGGCGCTGGCGAGCTGCTGCGGAAAGTCGCGCCACAGTTCGACGCACCCGAGGGAGTCGTGGAGCAGGAATATGGGCACGTCATCCGCATCGGGCGCGTCGGGCGTCCAACGCCGGGAGAAAAGCCGGCCACCTTCGGCAGGAATGAGGACATCTTGGGTCACGACGGACGACATCACTGGTTCTCACAAAAATAGGCGACGCAGGACACCTGCGGAGACGGCGCCTGCCCCAACGGCACAGGGCCCGGCAGGCAGACCGAAATAGTAGCGTAGGCGGATCGGCCCGGCCGTTTGCGCGCCGGCCACGTATCAAACCCGTGACGTTACGAATGCAATTGCTACGGCTCCCAGGCTGGCGTGGGCGGGCGCACATGATTTGTCGCATTGACCTCTCTGCGCGGAGGCTGCTTGCCTTGTGATCCGGCGCAGCGCGCCGCTACGATGACCGCAGTCTTTTTCAGCACCAGGAGCAAGTCATGAAAATCAATGTCCGCCATGCCGTCACTGCGGCAGCCCTCGTCGCAACGCAGTGTTTCGCGGTTGCCGCCCACGCGCAGTGGCTTGATGCCGTGAAGGGCCAGATGGGAGGCAGCTTGCCCTCGTCGTCGCTGAGCCCGGCCACCGCCGGCAATGCGGCCGGCGTGCTGGAGTTCTGCATGAAGAACAACTACCTGAGTGGCGGCGACGCGCAGGCCCTGAAGGACAAGCTGATGGGCAAGGTGTCCGGCGGATCGTCCCAAGCGAAATCCGACTCGGGGTATCTGGCGGGCGTGCAAGGCATGCTCAATGGCAGCGACGGCAAGTCGGTCGACCTGAGCGGCGGCGGGCTGAAGGAAGAACTCACGCGCAAGGCGTGCGATCAAGTCCTGAAACACGGCAAATCGTTCTTGTAAGGGGGGCGGCACGCAAGCCGCCCGGCTCCCGCCGCAAAGGCCTTGCGTGCGCTGCCTAGCGGCCCTGCGCCTGCCGGTCCGGGCTGAAGATATCTTCCCGTGCCGCCTTGCTGAGCGCCACCACGGCCGGATGCTGCAGGCGCTGGTCGGTGGTGATGGCGTAGAACTGTTCCCGCACCTCCTTGGTGGCGCCGATGGCGCGTACCCGGTACTGCTTGCACAGATAGGCGGCGGTGGCGGTGGGCGCGACGAAGAGGCCGGTGCCGGTCTGGCCGAAAGAGTTCATCAGGGCGCTGTCGTCGAACTCGCCGACGATGCGCGGGCGGATATCGTGTTCATCGAACCACTGCAGCAACCGCGGCCGGATCGCGGCGTCTTCGCCCGGAAGCAGGAAGGGCGCCTGATCGAGCAAGGCCGGAAAGCGCTTGGGCAGCCGTGCAAGCAATATCGGCGATCCGAAGAAAGTCAGGCCGCTCTCTCCGAGCAGATGGCTGTATCCCCGGACGTTCAGGTTGTTCGGCATGGGGCGGTCGGCAATCACCATGTCGAACCGGTGCACGGCCAGGTCCGCCAGTAGAAAGGGCAGCCGGCCTTCCCGGCAGATGAGGCGAACGTCCTCGTCCAGTTCCAGCGCGGGCTGGATCATCCGGTACACCATGGCCTTGGGCATGCCCTCGGCCACGCCCACCTTGAACTCCATGGCTCGCCGCGCCGGACGGTCGCGCAAGTCGTCCAGCAGTTCGTCGCCCATGGTGAAGATCCGGTCCGCATAGAGCAGCGCATGGCGGCCGACGTCGGTCAGTTCGAGCCCGCGGCCCACGCGCCGGAAGAGCTCGGTGCCCAGCGTGGCTTCAAGTTCCTGCAACTGGCCGCAGATGGACTGCGGCGTGCGCTGCAACTGCTGTGCCGCGCGGGCGATGCTGCCGGCCTTGGCGACCATCCAGAAATAGCGCAGATGCTTGTAGTTGAGAGTGACCATGGCTGATCAATCCAAAAAATCTGACTATCAGTTCATCATATGCGAATTGTTCGAGGAATTAAGGTGCTCTAGACTGGCTTCGTACCTTTTTCGTGCATCACTGGCCATCGCGTAGCGGACTGGACGCGATGGCGGGAGGCGCCTGATGAATCAGGTCGAGACTTTTGCCACGCTGCCCATGTGGGTGGGGTTCGTGGGGTTCGTGCTGGCCGTGCTGGCGCTGGACCTGTATGCGCTTGGCGGACGCCGCGCGCACCGGGTCTCGTCGCGCGAGGCGCTTTGCTGGGTATTGGCCTGGGCCACGCTGGCCATGCTGTTCGGCGCCCTGATGTGGTGGTTCCTGGACGCCACCCTGGGCCGCGCCGTGGCGCATCAGAAGATGCTGGAGTTCTACACCGGCTATCTGATCGAACTGTCCCTGTCCGTGGACAACATGTTCGTGTTCTCGCTGATATTCGGCTACTTCGCGGTGCCGCTGGAATTGCAGCGCCGGGTGTTGCTGTATGGCGTGCTTGGCGCCATCGTGATGCGCATCGGCATGATTCTGGCAGGCGTGTGGCTGCTCTCGAAGTTCGTATGGCTGTTCTATGTGTTCGGCGCGTTCCTGATTTTCACCGGGTTCAAGATGCTGTTCACCGCAGGCCGCCAGCCGGATATCGCGCGCAATCCGCTGGTTCGATTCCTGCGGTCCTCCATGCGGATCACCAAGGATTATCACGGCCAGTCGTTCTTTGTCTGGATCGACGGGCTGCGCTATGCGACGCCTATGTTCGTCGTGCTGCTGGTGATAGAGGCGACCGACGTGGTTTTCGCCGTGGACAGCATTCCCGCCATCTTTGCGGTAACCACGGATCCGTTTATCGTATTCACATCCAATATTTTCGCCATCATGGGACTGCGGGCGCTGTACTTCCTGCTGGCCGACATGGTGGCGCGCTTTCACTATCTCAAGTATGGCCTGGCCACGGTGCTGGTGGTCATCGGCGGCAAGATGCTGGCCGAGCCCTGGCTCCATCTGCCGGTGCACTGGTCGCTTGGGGTGGTGGGCCTGATCCTGCTGGCGTCGGTTGGAACCAGCTGGGTCCTGCCCGTAAGGACCGCGGAAGACGCCGCGCGTCCGAAGGTCAAGAAGTCTCAAACCGGAGGTCTGCCATGAACACGATCATTCTCGCCACCGATGGGTCGGAATACAGCGACGCGGCGGCCCGCTATCTGGTCGAAAGTCCTTTGTTGAACCGGGATTTCGTCGTGCACGTGGTGCATTGCGAGCCCGATGTGGGCGGCGATGTGAAGTCCTTCATCGGCAAGGCGGACATCGATGCCTGGCACCACGAAGAGAGTGGCAAGGCAATGAAATCGGTGGTGAACATCCTGCGCGAAGGCAATGTCGGGTTCGAATGCCATGAGCTAGTCGGCTTTACGCCCGAGAAGATCATCGAGTACGCCAAACAGGCTGACGCCTCGGCGATCGTGATCGGCTCGCACCACCACAGCCCGCTCCTGAACGCCATCCGGGGATCGGTCAGCGGGCGGATACTCGCGCATTCTCCTTGTCCGGTGCTGCTGGTCTAGGGCCGGCGGCGTCGGAGCGGGGGGATGGTATCTTCTGCACATCTTTCCGCTATCCGCATACGCCCATGTCCGACGTCACCGTTCCCGCCGATTCACCGCTTTCCGATGAATCGGCGGGCGTGCACCGCCCCTTTATCCAGAACTCCGGCGCCCGGCGCACCCTGCATTTCACGCAGAAGGAAATCCAGAGCAGCATGTCCGTGCTCAATCCCGACGCCCTGGAGATCGAATACACGCGGATGATGATGGGCTTCGTGCTGTTCAAGCCGGAACCCGCGCACATCCTGATGGTCGGCCTGGGCGGCGGTTCGTTGCCCAAGTTCTGCCACCGCTACCTGACGGCTGCCGAGATCTCGGTGGTCGAGATCGATCCGGCCGTCATCGCGCTGCGCGAAGCCTTCATGGTGCCGCCGGACAGTGCGCGGTTTCGGGTGATCCAGGCGGACGCGGCCGATCATCTGCGTGGCCTGTCGGACCATGCCGATGTGATTTTCCTGGATGGATTCGGCGTGGGCGGGATACCCGATGCGCTGTGTTCGGCGGATTTCTACGCCGACTGCCATCGCGCCTTGCGCGACGACGGCATCCTGGTGATCAATTTTCATGTGAATCACCCCAGGCATCATGAGTACCTGGACCGCGTGCGCGAGTCGTTCGGCTCGTCGATGTTCGAGGTGGTCGACGACGACATGACAAACAGCATCGTATTCGCCTGCAAGGGCCGACTGCTGGACGATCCGGCCGCGGCGGAACTCAAGCGGCCGGCATCCATTCCCAAGGACGCCTGGCGCCAGCTGATGCCGACCCTGCGCGTCATCGGGGCGACGCTGGAGCTGAGATAGGGCGGCCGCGCGCTAGGCCGGCTCGCTCAGCATGATGGACAGCAGTTCGCGGGTCGCGCGGGACAAGGCGTCGGGCGCCCCGGCCGGGGCCGCACCGTTTTTGCCCGCGCCCAAGGCGTCCACCAGGGACGACACGGTCTGCGCGACTGCCGTGTCCGCCAGCGCGGCCTCCGCCTGGCCGGCCTGGCCCCGGGCGGCGGGGAGCGCCGTGATCTGCTTCTTGGCCGCCCTGAGCAGTTCCGCCACCGGATCCGTCTTGCCGCGCGCGTTGGCCCGGTCCGCCACCGCGGTCGCCAGGCTTTTGCCTCCTCCTCGGGTCTTGAGTCCGCTTTGCTCGCTTGCGGCCTCCCAGGCGCCGCGCTGCGCGGCATAGGCCGTGAGCAGCGCGAAACGGTCCGCGTCGATGAGCAAGGGCGATTCGGCGACGGCAATCAGCAGGGCCTGGTAGGCGGCGTGTGCCGCCGCGGGGTTGTTGCCGATCAGCGCCATGGACACGTCTTTCCAGAGATGGTGGAACGGCAGCGCGGTGGCGGCGGTGAACATGTCCGCGCCCAGCGTCGCGCGTTGCTCGAACGCCATGACCAGGTAGTCGACATCGTTCACCTGCTCCAGCTTTCCTGCCGCGCCCTGGCGGTGCAGCACGCCGTCGACCAGTTGCAGTCCGGACAGCTTGTCCTGCGAGTCCGCGCCGGCCAGCACGCGATACCCGCTGCGGCGCAGCGCATCGCCGTCGAACACGCCGAAGCGCACGCTCACCCCTTCCGTGCCAAACAGCTTGCCCAGCGGCTTCAGCAGGCTTTCGCCCGTCTTGACGACGACGCCGCCCACCGGGCCGCCCAGCATAGTGACGGCGGTTGCGACAAAGTCCAGAATGCCGCGGCTCAGGCTGTTGTCGGCAAACCGGCACAGGGCGGCATACATCTCCAGCCCGTCGCTGTTGAAGGGGACGTTGCGGGCGACGTAGACGTCGCGAAAGGCCACGCGGCTGGCGCCCGCCTCGGGCGCCGCGGCGCCCAGGGCCTGCTGGATCAGGTCGTAGCCGACGATGTAGGGGATTTCGCGTTTTGCGCCCGCCACGCCATAGCGCAGGAAGAAGGTGCAGAGCGGCAGGAATTCGCTGAGGTAGTTTCCTGCCTGGCTCAGCCGCATCTCCACGACCCGGACGCTGAAGTAGCACTGCCCAGGCAGGAAGGCGGCGCCGTCCAGGCCGGCCGTGAGCGTGGGGCCGCCGCCGGGAGGGGGCTCGATTTCCGCGTAGAAATTGCGTCCCGCAGGCACGGCCGGCAGCAAGGCGCCGACGCCGTCGCCCGTGGTCGCCTTGTTGCCGATGCCGCGCAGCATGCCGAATAGAGAGTCCATGGAGGTTCCTTTAGCGTTCTTCCACCGGGGCTGGCCTTGGTCGCGTCTTGACGAAATCAGTCGCGCACGATGGCCATGGCCGACGCCCAGGTGGGGAGGTCCCCGGCATCGCCTTGCGCGGCTTTGCAGGCATAGCGATAGGCTTCCGCCAGGCCTTTGGGCTGGGCGGCGTCCAGATACACGTCATAGAAGCGCTCGATATAGCGGGCGCACGATTCTTCCTCGACCTGCCAGCGGAAAGCCAGCACACCCGCCGCGCCCGCCCGCATCACTTCCAGGACGGTGCGCACCGATGCCCCGCTGCACGACGACAACACCAGCAGTTTGCATTTGCCCGCCTCCATCCACTGGCCTATCAGGCGGATCGACAGCTGCCAGCCTTCGCCGTCCTCGCCGGGCAGGACCAGCATCGTGCTGTCGCCGATGGATACGGAATGTCCGGCGAAATGGAAAATGTCGTAGTTGCCTGTCTTCAGGCGCTCTTCAATGCGGTCCTGGAGAGCGGAGCCGACGAGCGCGGATTCCGTCTCCTCGTCGCGCACGTGGTCGATCTGGAGCAGGCCTGGCGCCTTGGTGGCCATATCGTCCAGGTGCCGGCGCTCTTTCGCGACGGACTGCAGCGGACCGAACTCGGTGGCTGCTTGCGCCGGGCCGCCGTCTTCCCGCCTGAAAGAAACCGTGCCGGATACCGAACTGGCGTCCATGAACAGCAGCCGCACCGGCTGTCCGGGGGCACGCGAGTCCTGTTCCCAACGCGGAGCGGGCGCCGTGCCATCGACGTGCAGACGCCTGGCCATGGGCAGCTCCAGGCACAGGTAGCGGCCGCTGTCGGCGCCGAATTCGCGGCCCATCTCGAAGGGCAGATTGAACAGGCGCGAGACTTCCTGGCTGGCCAGGTTGAACTCGAACCGCAGGTCCAATCCCGCGAAGGCGCCGACGCCCGGCGACACCTCTTCGTCGCGCGCGCGCTGGATGAGCTTGGCTATCGGTGCTCCCAGACTGTGGGTGACCATCGCACTGAAGACGTCCTCGCCCACGCCGCTCAGGTCCTTCAGCCATTGCGCCGCCTTGGTGTCGCCCGAGTATGGGCTGAAGGTTTCGATGCGGCCCACCAGGGCCGAGATGCGGTCGCGCTCTTTATAGGGCATGTCCTGGGAGGAGTATTCGTGCCGTCCCATCTGTATGCGATACGTGATCGAGTGCTCGCCCACCCTGATGATCAGCCGCCGCCGGCGCTTGGGCGCCAGGGGTGTCAGGCAGGTCAGGACGATGGCGACTTCCGCGCCGCTGTTGGCGGCGTTTTTCGAATCGCTGGTCCACATGAAGACTTCGGGCCGTTCCAGCACGTAGCGTTGCACGATCTCCGGCGGATCGACCGCCAGGACCAGCAGCGGAACGGTGGAGCGCTTCGCGATCCACTCCAGCAGTTCGACCGCCGCGGCGCCGGGTTTGCCTCGCCGGTTGGCCGACCCCAGCCGGGCGTCGATGATGGCGAGCCTGGGCTCGATGCGAGGATTGCTCTGCTCCCAGAATTCGATCTGGGACTTTGCGCTTTCCAGCGTCGTGCGTCTGCGCAGTTCGGCGCCCACGAACGGGGTGATGGCGGGGTACTGCGCCACATACCTGGGCAGCTGAGCGATATTGTTGGCCCAATCGTCTTCGTGTTCGTCGTTCATGCTGGCCAGCAGTATTACGTTCGCACTCGCGGCGGGCTGTTCCATGATGGTTCTCCCAATTTCCGATACCGGAGGCTCCTTTTAGGGTTGACAGGCCCTAGTCAATCCTGAGCGGGAGGATCAGCGTGAACGATCGCCATGGCGGCGTCACCGATTCATAGGCTTGCGGCGGCTGCAATGGCAAGTCCGGGAGCGGCGGTTCGGTGACGAGCGCGCCGCCATGGTCGATCATGGTCTGCTGGATCTGGGTGATCGCGATGCTGGCGCCATCGTGCGCGGCGCGCTCCGCATTCAGCAGCGCATCGTCGGGCACGGCATGGACGGGCTGGTCGATGTCCCAGATCTGCTCGTCGCTCAGGCCGAAGCGCACCTCGCAGCCTTCGGCGCCGGCCGTGATATCGACCGTCACGCTGGCGTCGTCCGCGTTGCGGCAACGCAAGAGGTAATCCAGCATGGAGCGCGACGCCGCGCACAGCGATTCCGCATCGCCAGACACCGTGGGCCCGTCTTTGGACGCGGTATGGTTCTGCAGCACGATGCGCCGCTGATCGCGCGCGGGCAAGGCGGCGATCACCGCGTTCAGCTGGGCGCCCAGTTCCACATCGCCATGCGAGGCCCGGGCGCGCCGCCGCGATTCGCTGGCGCCGGCCAGGCGCTCGAAGGTGATGTCGGCCTTGCCAATCTCGGCGACGATGCGCTGGCTGAGATCCTGCGCCTGGGCGGCGACGACCTCGGGAGACGCGCCCTGCTTCGCGTCGTCGTGCAACAGCACCGCCTGCGAGGTCAGGCTGCATGCCATCGACAGCGAGGTACGCGTTTGCCTGGCGACCTCGGCCACGGTTTCCCGCAAGTAGCGCAGGTCCCGCGCCCAGTCCAGGTCCGCGATATCCGTGAAGAACCAGATCGACATGTCCAGGCTGGGATCCAGGTCGGTTCTGGTGGCCAGCACGGAGCGGGGCTTGTCGCCGACGCCCCGCAACTCGATGCGCTCGCGCTTCACCGAAAAGCCCGACGTGAGCACGGCCAGCGCGGCTTCGTCTCCTTTGATCACGAATCCCGTTATCAGGGCGGGATCCGCGCCATCCTGGGCCCGGCCCGGCTCGCCGCCCAGCATATCGGTGGCCACGCGGTTCATCTCGATGATCGCACCCTCGCGGCCCACGAAAACCACCGCCTGTTCGGTTTCGGCCATCAGGCTTTGCTTGGTCTGCCTGAGCAGATGCTGGTCCAGCCCTTCTTCCAGCGACGCGATGATCTGGAGCAGGTCGTCGATATCCGGTCCCTTGAAGGCATGCGACACGGAGGATTCCACGTCGAGCAGCCAGCGTATCCGCCCGTTCAGATGTATGGGCACGGTCATGGCGGAGCGCAGCGGCCGTCTGGGGCCGGTGTAGCCGTGCTGCGGGTATGCGGGATTGCCGATATCGTCGACCGCCAGCAGGCGGCCTTCCCTCAGCGTGGCGCCCAGCATGCCGCTGCCGGTGGGCTGCTGATAGTCGGCCGGCATGGCGTAGGCGGGCGCCAGGCTGTGCTGCGTCACCACTTCGAAGCGGTCTTCCAGCCGGTTCACGCGGAACAGCGCCACGTGGTCCCAGGAGAAATGCTGCGCCAGTTCGACAATGATGTCGTCCGCCGCCTGACGTAGCGAGGCGGCCGTCATCACCTTCTGCCGCAGCGAGTCCGAAAATTCGGCCCGCTCGTCGTCGCGTTCCTTTTCGAAACGCATCAGCACGGGCTCCAGGTCCAGTGCGCGCAGGATATCCAGATGCCGTTCCCCGTAAGAGCCGGGCTGGCGCGAGCACAGGCTCAGGGCCGAGCTGTAGCCGCCGGGGCGCGTGACGGGCAGGGTCACGGAGGCGCGTATGCCGAGGTCCTGGTAGCAGCGCACCACCTCGTTGCCGGGTTCGGGCATGTTCTCCTTGACGAAGGCGCCGATCTCTTCGACCCAGGTCCGGCCGGAATCGAGAAAAGACCGGATTGTCGGCGGAAGGTCCATCCAGCGCGCCGGCCATAGCTCCACGCCTTCCGGCCGCACCGCGATCGCCCGGAACAGCGAAACGTCATTGCCGTAGATGCCGAAGACCGCGTGTTCGAACGGCATCAGGCGCCGGATCTGCTCCAGGATGCGGTCGAGCTTCACTCGCCATCCGCCGAGGGCCGGATCCAGCGCAATGCGCCGGATCTCGTCGCGCGCGGACTCCAGGGTGCGGGACTGGATGACTGCGATCACACCCAGCAGTTCCCCGTTGGGCGCCGGATCCGGCGTCATCACCAGTTCGAATTGGCGATCGCCTTCCTCCGGAACGGGGATGGCGACGGTGACGGCCACCATGGCGTCGCCCTCCCGGTCTTGCGCACAGCGTTCGATCGCGCTTTGTACCGGGGGGCCGTCGCTTGCGCGAAAGTGCGCGGCCAACGGCGTGCCGCAAAGCGCTTCCCGCGGCAGGCTGAGCGCGCGCGCCGCCTCGTGATTGGCAAACCGGATGACGCCCTGCAGATCAAGCCGGAACACGGCGTAAGGCGTGCGTTCGAAGCGGTGTGACTCGGCTTCGCGAAATGGCCCGCCGTCGTTCACAAGCACGATCAGATCACCGCTGTCCAGCGTGCACAGGGGAACCAGCCGCGCCGGCACCCGGGCGCCGTCCGAAGCCCGATAGACCACGTCGACCGGACCGCCGCCCATCCGCAAGGGCTCGCGCAGTCCGTACACCTGGCTGACGCTGCGGCCGGCGATGTCTTCTTCGTCCAGGGGCTGCTCGCTGCTGACCGCCAGGATGCGGCCCCGCCGGTCCAGCAAAATGCAGGGCACGCCGACCTGCGACAACACCCGCAACACGTCGTCGGGGTCGCCGGAGATGGCAACTTCCGTGGGCGGCGCGGCGGGTTCCGCCGGCGCTGTCGGCAATGACGGCAGCGACGGCCTTGAAGGTGCGGCCGGCATGGACGGCGCGGCCGGCGCGGGCGCGGGCGCGGGCGCCGCGTTTGCGCGCGGTTCGCTGCCCCCTGCGGCGGCTGCCGGAAGCGGCGCGGGGGCGGGGGCGGCCGGCTTGTTCAAGAACTCCGGGGCGTCGCTGTATGGTTCCCGCTGCGTCTCTGTCATGTCGAAGCCCTCCACCAGGGCATCAGCGCTTTATGAAGGCGATGACTTGCTGTTGCGTGCCCTTGTCGTTGTCAAAGCCGCCGTGCGTGCTGGAAGCCACGGGCTGGATCCTGGAGGTGAGCGAATGGCTGCCCGCAGGCGAGACGTGGACGGCATCGCAAGGAATGCCGGCGTCGCGGAAATACCGTTCCATGCCGAGCAGCGGCGTCGTGGTGCCGCCTTCAAAGGACTCGCTCACCAGGTAGAGCAGTGAACGACGATACGGTCCGCAAGTTGGGTCGTCTTCCTCGGCGCGGTCCGAAAGGTGAAATTGCTGATAGCGCTTCACCCTGGTTTTCAGATGCGGGACGACCAGTTCGCGAAAGGTATTGAGGGTGACCGCCGGCGCCATGAGGCTCAGCGATTCGAGTTCGCCGCCGTCGGCCGCCAGGCGATGCGCGAAATGGCTGGCGACGATGGCGCCCGCGGAATGGCCCACGATGTGCAGGCGCACGCGGCCCCGGCTGACGTGCGACTTGAAGTGCTGGTAGAGCATGATCATGGCGGCTTCGTCTTCGCCCTGCCTTGCCGGTTCGCTCATGGCCTCGGCGTTCTGCTTCATTTCGCCCCAGATCACCGTTCCCGGGCGGGCCAGCCAGCGCTCAAGGCGCTGGTTCCACCAGCGTTCCAGCCGTTCGCCGATGCCGCCCGTGGTCCGGGGCACGCCGCTGGCGGCGTCGCGGATGATGTTCTTCACCGTGGTGATGAAGTCGGTCTCCCACATCAGGAAGACCGGGAATATCTGGCTTTCGTAGAGCAGGGGTATCCATTCGGCGGCGGCCTCCGCCGCGTCGTCCTCTCCCACCAGGCCGCCATGCGCGTAGACGCAGACGTCCATGGGCTTGTCCTTCAACCCCCATTTTTCACGCGCGGCGCTCATATGCACGTCCACGATGGCGCGCAGATCGTCCCGCGTGGTCCGGAAAGCGCCGCTGTTGCTGAGCTTGCCGTTGTTCCCGACGTTGACGATGAACGGGGACAACTCCCGGTTGCGCAGCACCTTGCCCGCCGCGAGCGTGACTTTCTTGCCGTCGGTGCGCAGGCTGATGCTGTTGGATATTCTCTCGTGCTCGTGAGTGACGACGCCAAGTTGGACGACCCAGCAATCCATGGCGTTGCGCATCCAGTCGTCGTAGGTCAGCACGGCCATGCCGTGCGTGCCCCACTCTTCGCCCCACGAATTCTGTATCAGGAAGCCGTCCTGGGTGTATCCCACGATGACAAAGGCATGCCCCAGCACGGCTGCGTCCTGGCCGCTGGAGGGAATGACCCAGAACGGCTCGGTGATGGGCGTGGCGGCCGCCTTGCGTGGCGTAACGCCGTGGCCCGCGTCCCAGCCGTCGTGGCATCCCGCGCTGGCATAGAGGATGCCGACCTCGTTGAGCGCCGCATGCATTTCGACAATGCTGCGCGTATCGATGCGGTAGTAGGCGCCCAGCGGGCGCTTGACGGCGTCCAGCCACCAGTCTTCTTCGGTCTTCGTGGCGGCCGGAGGCACGACTATCGTGGGGAACAGGGCCTGGGCGCAGGCGCCATGCCTGAACCAGCCTTTCAGCGCGCCGCGCAGGCTCGATCCGCTGTCGTCGAGCGACCCGGGGAATTCGTCGTAGCGCCGGGCCATCGAATACAGCATGAAGGGCGATATCGCGGGCCGCGGATCGCGCTCCGACTTGCGCAGCAGGTACTCGACGATCGTGGACAGCGCGAAACCGGTGCAGGCCGACGTCTCTCCTTGGTGCTTCACCGTCAGCCCCATCACCGGGATCATCTCTGCCTTTGGGGTGACGGAGATATTGGGGCGAAACAGGATGTCCCGCGCGTCAAAGGCATCCGGCTTGGCGGACCGCTCGAAGGAACGCCCGGACGGCGCCGGTTGCGGCTCGCGACGCTTCCGGGGCTTTGGACGGGCGGGGTCCGCCGGCTTTTCAACAGCAGCGGGCCCCGCCGCTTTCGCGGCCCGCTTTGCCTTCTTCCCGGGCGTGGATTTGGTGGCCGTGCGCGCCGCGGCTTTCCTGGTTGCCATGTCGGTCTCCCATTTTGTCGGGATGCTGCAATGAAGTCAGCTTCAGGCTGGCGTTGCGCCAGGGCGCATAGGGGGACGGGTTGGCCTGGACCTGTGGTGGACCGGCTTGAGGGGGCCGCCAGGATGAGATCCGGATGGTCCGGCAAGCGGCCGCCAGGTCGCGAAAGGGCATCGTGCCATCGGTTGTCTCCTCGGTACGGGCGCCGGTGTTCTTGGCAAGACGACAGGAGGACGGTGATGTTTGCGCCCTTTGCTGGGATATATATGCGCACCTCATCCAGCTTGCTAGTAGCCGAAAGTATTAATCCTTGAATTTGCAATAGTGCATTTGCATCAGGCCGACCACGTTCCGGATCGCCCAGGAGCATGAGACGCGGTGAGTGGCGCGCATGGGCCGGTCGCGATCCAGGCGGGGCGGCCAGGCCTGCGCCCGGTCCATTTGTGAATCGTCAAATTGACGGGAAATCGGGGTTTATTTCAAATAGTATCTAAGTTGTTCAGTGTATATAATCCCCGTTCAATTTAATGGCGACAGATGCTGCCCCCGCGTTGGCGACTGGGCTGGCTGGAGAAAATGATGTTGAACAAGGTCGTGAAGATCGGGGCGTTGGCGCTGCTGTCGACGCTTATCGCGGGTTGCGCCACTGAGCGTTCGCAAGCCGTGGCGGTGCCTGCCGTCGCGGCGGCCAGCAAGCCGTACGAAGGCGTGCGCAGCCCGATTTCCGTCGGCAAGTTCGACAATCGGACGAATTATCTGCGCGGCGTGTTCTCCGACGGCGTGGACCGCCTGGGCGGCCAGGCCAAGACGATTCTGGTCAGCCATCTGCAGCGCAGCGGCCGCTTTCAAGTGATGGATCGCGACAATCTCTCGGAAATCGCCCAGGAAGCCGCCTTCAACAAGAAGGCCGCCCAGATCAAGGGCGCGCGCTATGTCGTGACCGGCGACGTGACGGCCTTCGGCCGCAAGGTGACGGGCGACCAGCAACTGTTCGGCATTCTCGGCCGCGGCAAGGAACAGGTGGCCTACGCCAAGGTGGACCTGAACGTGGTGGATACCACGACCTCGGAAGTCGTCTATTCCGCGTCCGGCGCCGGCGAGTTCAGCCTGTCCAACCGTGAAGTGGTCGGTTTTGGCGGTACGGCCGGCTACGACTCCACGCTCAACGGCAAGGTCCTGGACCTGGCTATCCGCGAAGCGGTCGATCGCCTGGTCGACGGTATCGAGCAGGGCGCCTGGCAGCCCGCCAAGAATTAAAAGGGGAACAACCTCATGCTGAATCATCCTGAGAAACGCCGCCAGGCCGCGCTTGCCCGCGCGGGCCGCGGGTTGGCGATCGCGGCCCTGGCCGGCCTGCTGTCCGCGTGCGCGCAGCAGCCCAAGTCCATGTATAGCTGGCAGTCCTACCAGACCTCGGTCTACGCCTACCTCAAGGACGACGGCGCGGATTACGCGACGCAGACCCTGGCCCTGGAAAAGAACATCGAGACCGCCCGCGCTTCCAACACCGAACTGCCGCCCGGGTTCCGCGCGCATCTTGGCATGCTGTACATGAAGATGGGCGACGGCGACAAGGGCGTCGAGCAAATGCAGGGCGAGAAAGCGGCGTTTCCTGAGTCCGCTCCGTTCATGGACTTCCTGCTGCGCAATGTAGGCAAGCCGCAAGCGCAGCAGTCCGCCGTTACGCCGACTGCCGAGCAGACGGCGCCCGCGCAAGCCAGCGCACCGAAGAAGGGATCGTGATGATGAGCAGAATTTTCCGCGTGGGCTTGCTGGCGGCAGTTGCGCTGTTGGCGGGTTGCGTAGCCCCCCCGCAAAAGAACGTGGATTACACGGCCTTCCGCGAAAGCAAGCCGGCCTCGATCCTGGTCCTGCCGCCCCTGAACACCTCGGTGGACGTTGCCGCGTCCGCGGCGGTGCTGGCGCAAGCCACGCTGCCGCTGGCGGAATCCGGCTACTACGTGATTCCGGTGGGCGTCATGGAAGAGACCTTCAAGCAGAATGGCCTGACCTCGCCCGACGATATCCATGAGCTTCCGGCCGTGCGGCTGCGCGAGATCTTCGGCGCGGATGCCGCGCTGTACATGACGGTCAAGCAATACGGGTCGAGCTATGCCGTGGTGGCGAGTTCGATCACGGTCTCGATCGATGCGGAGCTGCTGGACCTGCGCAACGGCGCCAAGCTGTGGAGCGGCAGCAAGCAGGTGGTGCAGGCCAACAACAACAGCGGCGGCGGCCTGCTCGGCATGCTGGTCCAGGCCATGGTCGATCAGGTCGTCAACACCCTGTCGGACCGCAGCTATGGCGTGGCGGGCATGACGAACAACATGCTGCTCAGCGCAGGCCAGGCCGGCGGCATCCTGTACGGTCCGCGTTCGCCGCGCTACAAAGCGCAATAAGCCAGCGCTGCTTTCAGCCTGTTTACCGCCCGCGCGCTGAAGTTTCGGCGCGCGGGCGGATTTGTTCTGGGGCGCGGAGCCGTCAGCCGAGCCCGATCAGCGGATGCAGTTGCCTGGCCCAGCCCAGTAGGGTCTGGTCCTCGTCGGGCCGCGCTACCCACTGCACTCCTACCGGCAAACCGTTGTCCGCCCGTCCCGTGGGCAGGTGCAGCGCGGGCCAGCCCAGCAGCGACCAGACGCGGTTGAAAAGGGATGATCCGGTGGACTGCATGCCCTCGGGCGCCTCGCAAGGCGCACTGGGCGTGACAATGAAGTCGACGTCGCCAAAGTGCTCCCGCCAGTCGCGCGCCAGGCGTTCCCGGGTGCGTTGCAGGGTTACGTATTCGGCGTGCGGAATCGCCAGGCCGCGTTCGATCGCGTTGCGCAGCGCCGGCGACAGCAGTCCGGCCTGCGCGCTGTGCAACATCGGCAGCAGGCCGCGAGCCAGTTCGGCGTGCATGGTTTGCGCGTGAATATGCAACAGCGTTGCCAGGTCCGCGTCCAGCGCGGGAGCGACGATGGTCGCGCCGTGATCGCGCAGCCGCGCGGCGCAGTCCTCCAGCGCCCGGCCGGCGGCCGGGCTGAGCGCGCCGAGGGCGTCGCAAGGCAACAGCGCGACGCGGGGCGCGCGCCTGGACGCGTGGCTCGCCTGGGCCGTTTCGCCGGGCAACAGCACCGCCGCCACTGCTTGAGACTGTTCCACCGTGCGGCTGAACCAGCCGATGGTGTCGAGCGAATCGCACACCACGCTCATGCCCAGCCTGTGCACGCGGCCAAAGGTGGGCTTGAAGCCCACCACGCCGCAGAATGCCGCAGGCCGGATCATCGACCCGCCGGTCTGCGTACCCAGGGCGATATCCACCATGCCGGCGGCGACCGCGGCGGCCGAGCCGCTGGATGAGCCGCCGGGCGTATGCGCCAGGTTGTGCGGGTTGCGGGTGGGGCCGGGCGTGACGTATGCGAACTCCGCCGTGACGGTCTTGCCGATGGGGACGGCGCCCGCCGCGCGCAGTTGCGCCACGCAACTTGCGTCCCATCTGGCGGGAGCGGGCGAGGTCGCGGGCGAGCCGGACCGCGTCGGCATGCCGGCGACATCGATGACGTCCTTGACGCCGAATGCGGCGCCGGCCAGCGCGCCCTGCCCGGCCTGGGCTTGCGGCAAAGCGGCAGCGTCGGCCAGGTGCGTCCAAGCCTGCACCTGCGCATTCCGGGCCTTGCTGTGAGCCCACGCTTCATGCATGCCCAGCATCATTGGACCTTGATCTGCTTTTGGCGGATCAGCTGGGTCCAGCGCGCGCTCTCGCTGGCGATGAAGGCCCGGAACTGCTCCGGCGTGCCGCCGGCGACCTCGCCGCCTTGCGACTCGACGACGCTGCGGTACTGCGGGTCCTGAAGGGCGCGGTTGATGTGCTCGTTCAGCGTCTTGACGACATCGGGCGGCGTGCCGGCGGGGGCGATCACACCGAACCAGTTGGAGACCACCATGTCGGGCAAGCCCAGTTCCTTGAAGGTCGGCACGCCGGGCAGGCCGGGCACGCGCTTGTCGGCCGCCACCGCCAGCATCTTGATGCGGGGCGCCGGGCCGGTCGAGTGCGGCAGGAACAGGCTGGGCAGTTCAATGTAGAAGTCCACATTGCCGGCGATCAGGTCATTGACGGCGGGCGCGCCGCCCCGATAGGGCACATGCGTGGCATGCATGCCGGCCTGTTCCTTGAACAGCTCGGCGCTCAGGTGCGATGCGCTGCCAGCGCCCGTGGACGCGTAGTTGAGCTTTTCGGGATTGGCCTTGGCGTCCTGCACCAGCGCGGCCGGGTCCGCGTACGGCGACTTGTCGTTCACGCCCAGCGCCATGGGGCCGAGCTCGATGAGGGCCACGGGCGCAAGATCGCGCGCCGGGTCGAAAGGCATCGCATACAGCGCCTGGTTGACCGCCATGGGGGCGAAGTTGCCCAGGCCTATCGTGTAGCCGTCGGGCTTGGCGGTGGCGATCTGACCGGTGCCGATGTTGCCGCTGGCGCCGGGCTTGTTGTCCACCACCACCGGCACGCCCAGCGAGTCGCTGAGCTTCTGGGCCAGCTGGCGCGAGCGCGTGTCCGAGCTGCCGCCCGCCGCATAGGGCACGATGAATTTGATGGCCTGGTTGGGATAGGCGGCTTGCGCCCAGGCGCTGGCCGGGGCCAGGCACAGGCTGGCGGCGAAGGCGCCGGCCAGGAGTTTGATCGTTCCGGATGCTGCACGCATGGCATTTCCCTGAAATGAAGGGGTAGTCGTACCCCGCCGTTGATTGTCAGCGCATAGTAGGAAAGGGGTATTAGGTTGTCTAATACCTTATTCTCTTGCTATTGATTCACCAGGAAAATAAATGCTGATCGACAGCCGCCTGCTCCAGGTATTTGCCGTGGTGGCCGAGGAATTGCATTTCGGCCGCGCCGCGCAGCGCTTGCACTTGAGCCAGCCTCCCTTGAGCCAAAGCGTGCGCAAGCTGGAAGAAGCGTTGGGCGTCCAGCTGCTGGAACGCACCACGCGCACGGTCAGGCTGACGGCGGCGGGCGCCGAGCTTGCGCGCCGCATCCGGCAGATGGCGGTGGAGCACGAGGCCACTATCCGCCACGTGCGGCAGGCGGCCAGCGGCGAGGCTGGCCAGCTGACCATCGGGCTCACGCCCAGCGCGGCCTACTCGAATGTGCCGCAGGCCCTGTTCGTATTCCGCCAGCGCTACCCGGGCGTAATGCTGGACCTGCTGGAAATGAACTCAAGCGAAATGCCGGACGCGCTGCACCAGCGCCGGCTGGATCTGGCCCTGCTGCGTCCGCCGTTTGCGGATGCGGACCTGGCGCCGGTGCCGCTCTACTCCGAGCCCATGGTGCTGGCGCTGCGGCGCGACCATCCGCTGGCGGGAAAACGCTGGGTGACGATGGCGCAGGTCCTGGATCTGCCGCTGGTGGGCTATGCGCGCGAACGCTCGCGTTATTTCAGCCAGGTGCTGCGGCAGATGGTCGAGGCGGCGGGCAAGCCGGCCAACATCGTGCAGGAAAGCATGATCCCGACGATCCTGACGCTGGTCGAAGCGGGCTTTGGCGCGGCGGTGGTGCCGGCGTCGCTGGCGCGGATGCGCATGGACATCCTGGCCTATGTCGGCATCCGCGGGCCGGGCGCCTTCCGCGCGGAACTGGCGGCCGCCCGCCATCCCGACAACCCCAATCCGTCGATCGACGCCTTCGTCGCGATCATGCGGGAAATCAAGCAGCTGGCGGACTGATCCGTCGGGCCGGGTAGGCCGGATAGTCCGTCAGCCCGCGCGCATCCCCGCCAAACAGGGTGTTGCGGTCATGCTCGGCCAGCGGTTCGTCGTGGCGCAGGCGTTCCGGCAGGTCGGGATTGGCCACGAACGGGCGGCCGAAGGCGATCAGGTCGGCCCAGCCGGCCTGCAGCGCGTCGCGGGCGCGCTCGGCGGTGTACTTGCCGGCGTAGATCAGGACGCCCGGGTAGACGCGGCGCAGTGTCTGCTTGAAGGACAGGGGCATGTCCGGCGCGTCGTCCCAGTCGGCTTCGGCGATGTGCACGTAGCCCACGCCGATTTCGCCCAGACGCTTCGCCGCGGCGGTATAGGTGGCCACCGGGTCCGCGTCCACGCAGCCGTTGAGCGTGGTCAGCGGGGCGAGGCGGATGCCGACGCGGGAGGGATCGCCCATGGTTTCGATCAGCGCGCGCGCCACTTCGTCCAGGAAGCGGATGCGGTTTTCCAGCGAGCCGCCGTATTCATCGGTGCGCGCGTTGGCGTGGGAGTCCAGGAACTGGTTGACCAGATAGCCGTTGGCGGCATGCAGTTCCACTCCGTCGAAGCCGGCGACGATGGCGTTGCGCGCCGCCTGGCGGTATTGCTCGACGATCGCGTGGATCTCGTCGATGGCCAGTTCGCGGGGGGCGGAGGCTTGCACGAAGTTGGGGCTGCCGTCTTCGTTTTCGATGAAGACATTGACGCCGTCGGCCTGGATGGCCGACGAGGACACGGGGGCCCGGCCGTCCAGCAGGCTGGTGTGGCTCAAGCGGCCCACATGCCACAGCTGCGCATATATGCGGCCGCCAGCGGCGTGCACCGCATCGGTGACGCAGCGCCAGCCGGCGACCTGCGCCGGCGTGCAGAGGCCGGGCGTGCCGGCATAGCCCTTGCCCATGGGTGAGATATAGGTGCCTTCGCTGACGATCAGGCCGGCGCTGGCGCGCTGCGCATAGTAGTGGGCCATCAGGGCATTGGCGGTGTCGCCCGGCTGCGTGGCGCGCGAGCGCGTCATCGGCGGCATGACGATGCGGTTGGGCAGGGTCAGGCTGCCCAGGGTCAGCGGTTCAAACAAGGGATCGCGTGTTTTCATGGCTGTAGCCTTCAGTCCCAGGCGGCGGCCAGGCCTTGCGGGCTGACTTCGCGGCCGTTGCGTTCCAGCGCGGCGATCTGCGCCATGTCTTCGTCGGAGAGGCGCAGCTGCTGGGCGAGCAGGTTGCTGGCCAGGTTCTCGCGCTTGGTCGACGACGGGATGACGGCATAGCCCAGCTGCAACGCCCAGGCCAGCGCGACTTGCGCGGGCGTGGCGTCGTGGCGGCGGGCGATCTGGTTGATGACCGGGTCCTTCAACACCTTGCCGTAGGCCAGCGTCATGTAGGACGTGACAGGGATGCCTTGTTCCTTCAGGAAGCCGGTGAGCTTGCGGTTCTGCAGATACGGGCTGAGCTCGATCTGGTTGGTGGCGATCTGCTCGCGGCCCACGGCGGCGATGGCGGCTTGCGTCTGCGCGATGGGGAAGTTGGAAATACCGATCTGGCGGGTCAGGCCCTGCGCGCGGGCGTCGGCCAGCGCGTTCATGAATTCGTCTACGGTCACGCCGTTGTCCGGCGCGGGCCAGTGTATGAGCGTCAGGTCCACGTAGTCGGTGCGCAGCTTGGCCAGGCTGTCTTTCAGGCTGGGAACGAGCTTGTCCTTCGCGTAGTTCGGCACCCAGATCTTGGTGGTGAGGAACAGGTCTGCGCGCGCCACGCCCGATTCGGCGATCGCCTGGCCGACTTCGGCCTCGTTTTCGTAGATCTGGGCGGTATCAATGGCGCGGTAGCCGACGTCCAGCGCGTTGCGCACCGAATCAATGACGACCTGGCCTTGCAGGCGGAACGTGCCTGCGCCGAAAGCGGGAATGCTCATGTAAAACTCCTTGGGATTCGCGGGTCCAGACGGGCAATGTCTGGCGATGGACGTAGTGTGCCTGCCGGATACTTGCGGAAAAAGACAGGTATCGGCGAAATACTTTTGATATAACGTCAAATATGAAAACCACACTCGACGAAATGCTGGTCTTTATCGCCATCGTGGACAGCGGGTCGATCACCGCTGCCGCCGAGGTGCTGGGACAGACCATTTCCGCCACCAGCAGGACCATGAGCCGGCTGGAGGAAAAGCTGCAGACCACGCTGATGCGCCGGACCACGAGGCGGCTGGAACTGACCGAAGAGGGCAAGACCTATCTGGAGCAGGCGCGGCGCATCATCGCGTCGGTGGAGGAAGCCGAGGAACTGATGAACGTGCGCCGCAACCAGCCCGCCGGGCTGTTGCGCGTGGACGCGGCATCGCCCTTCATGCTGCATGTGATCGCGGCGCTGGTGCCCGGCTACCGCAAGCGCTATCCGCAGGTGGAGCTGGAACTGAACAGCAACGAAGGCAACATCGATTTGCTGGAGCGGCGCACCGACCTGGCCATCCGCATCGGACGGCTGAAGGACTCGTCGCTGCATGCGGTGTCCCTGGGCAGCAGCCGGGTGCGGGTGCTGGCCAGTCCCGGTTACCTGGCGGAACACGGCACGCCCAGGCGCGTGGCGGACCTGGCCGCGCATACCTTGCTGGGTTTCAGCCAACTGGAAGCGCTGAACGAATGGCCGCTGCAGGATGCCGATGGCCAGCCCCTGCATGTCAAGCCGGCCGTCCGGTGCCACAGCGGCGAAACCCTGCGGCAGCTGGCGTTGAATGACGGGGGCATCGTCTGCCTGTCGGATTTCATGACGCGCGGCGACCGCAAGGCCGGCACGCTCCAGCCTTTGTTGGCGAAACAGACGCTGGACGTCCGGCAGCCGATCAATGCGGTGTACTACCGCAACACGGCGATCTCGTCGCGCATCAAGTCCTTCATTGATTACGTGGTGGAAGCCGTGGGACCGGACGGGTTCGCGGAATAAGGCTGCGCAACCTTATACTGTCCCTGTTTTATTTCCATCGCTTCGGACACCCATGAGCATCTTTTCCCGTTTCTTTGGCCGCAAAGAAGAATCGACCGACGCGGCGGCCCTGTCGGCCAACCCCGCGATCACGCATCCGCTGAGCCTGCAGGTGTTGTTCGCGGCGCCGCTGGCGATCGCCGAAGACACGCTGACGGCCGCGCTGTGCGCCTACCATCCGTCGATGGGCAAGGCGCGCGCGGAGATTGCGCCCGACATGGCCGAGTTCCTGGGCCTGGCGGGCTGGGACCGGCACGTCGTGCGGCTGGTGGGTTTCAATGCGCCCTACCCGAAGGAATCGCTGGAGGCCTGCGTGGCGCCGGCCCATTATGCGGCGGCGGTCAAGGACGAGATCCGCGGCCACGCCAGTCACATCATCCTCTATTACGCGGGCTTCGAAACGGATCCGCTGGAGCAGTACGTGGCGCTGGCCGCGGTGGCCGGGGCCTTGGCGGGCTTCCAGGCGATGGCGGTGCTGAACGAGCACGCACATGCCTCGCTGCCGGCCGGCGTGTTCGAAGCGGAATCGCTGGGCGAGGAAAGCCTGGACCTGCTGCGCACTCTGCCGCTGAACATGCTGTACTGCGGGTTCGTGAAGTATGAGGTCGAAGGCGTGCAGGGCGTGTGGATGCGCACCTACGGCGCCGACGCATTCGGGTTGCCCGATTTCGCGGCGCTGGCCAGCGGCCACGACCAGGGCGAGTACTACTCGGACATCTTCAACAACATCATGGGCTACCTGCTGGAAAGCGGCGCCGAGCTGGCCGCCGGGCACACCATGCAGATTGGCAAAGACGCCTACATGAAGCTGCGCGAGCCGGCCAAGGAAGAGTACTTCCTGGATGGCCCGGGGCGGGTGCTGGTGGCCGAGATCATCACGGCGGACCAGGTCAACACGCCGGAATAAGCGGGCCGGGCCGCGTCACAGCAGGCCCGCGCTGCGGGCGCGCGCCACGGCCTGTGTCCGGCTGTCGGCGCTGAGCTTCACATTCAGGTGGCGCAGGTGCGTGCGCACCGTGCTTTCGGAAACGAACAGCTGCCTGGCGATGGCGCTGTTGGAGTGGCCTTCCGCCAACAGGCGCAGCACGCGCAGTTCCTTGGGTGTCAGCCCTTCGGCGCCCGCGGCGCCGGCGGCGCGTTCCGGTTCCGCGGGCGCGGGGCCGATCCGCGCCTGCTCCTGGAACCGCCGCCACCAGTCGCGCGCGGCATCCGAGGCCAGCCGGGCGCTGCCCGCGGGGGTGGCGGCAAGCCGCTCTATCAACCCGATCAATGCCGAACCCTCGTCGACCAGCACGCGGCACAGGCCCTCGGCTTGCGCCATGTCGAGCAGCGGCGCCAACTGCTCGAATGCGCCGGCGTCATCATTCATTCTTGCGAGCGCCACGGCGCGGAACAGTTGCAGCTTGTAGGCGCGGCGCACGCGGCGGGTGTCCCGTGCCTGCGCGATGTCGCCGTCGAGCAGGCGCAGCGCGGCGGCGGGGTCGCCATCATAGGCTTCGCAGCGCAACCGGCCCAGGCGGGGATACAGCAGGTCGTTCGCGGGCAGTCGCAAGGCTTCCACGCGGTCCCAGAGATCGGCGTCGTCGGCGCGGCGCAGTTCGTCGCGAGCGGCCTGCGGATGGCCTTGCATGAGCAGCACGCGCGCGCGTTCCACGCGGGCGCTGGCGGCGATGCGCGGCAGCCGGCGCTGATGGCCCAGGTACTCCAGTTCGCCCAGCAGGTAGAAGGTCTGTTCGACGTCGCACTCGTAGAAGGCGACGCGCGCGAGCATCAGGTAGCCGAGGATCAGGTGATCGGGCAGGCCGACGTCGCGCCCCAGCGGCACATACACATGCAGCAGCCTGGCGGCTTGGGGAAGATCGCCCGTTTCATACACCCAGGCGGCGTAAAGCACGCCAGCCCAGGCGTTGCCGTTGGCCTGTCCGTAAGCGCCGTTGCGAGTGGAGCGGACCGCCATGCGAAAGCGCGCACCGGCCTGGCGCATGCGCCCTTCCTGCAGATCGATGATGCCTTCGACCGCTTCGGAATACATCAGGTTGAAGCTGCTTGCGCTGCGGCTTTGCGCGCGCCTGGCCGTGTCCAGCAGCGCGCGGGCTTCGTGATAGCGGCCCAGCACCGCGCTGACGTTGGCCATGGCATTGACGAGCGCGGTGTCGGTGAATGACAGCGCGTCGCCCAGCGCCGCGACGCCGGGCATGCCGGCGGCATAGGCCTCTTCCTGGCGGTCCATCATGGACAGCAGCAAGGGCTGCAGCGTCCGCACATGGGCGCGCACGGCGGGGTCGGCGCTGTCGGCCAGCCCCAGGTCGGCCAGCAGCAGGGAGGCCTCGCTCGGGCCGCGCGTAAAGCAGGTGGCCCAGACCTGCACCGCCAGCAACAAGGGCCGGGTGGCCAGTACGGCGGGCGGCAATTGCGCGAACCAGCGCGACAGGAGCCGCATGCGGCCCTCGGCCAGCAGGAGGCCGGCATGGGTTTGCAGCAGCGACAGCGCGCGATCGAAGTCGCCGCCGTCGATCGCGTGGTCGATGGCGGGCACGGGCCGGCCCTGCTCGTCATACCAGCGCGAGGCGGCCAGATGCAGGCTTGCGACGTCGCCGGGCGCCTGCGCCCGCAACTGCGATTGCAGGTAGCTGGCGAACAGGCTGTGATAGCGATAGTGGCATTCGTCGGCGGCGGTGCGCGTCAGGAGCACGTGGCCGTTTTCCAGCTGGTTCAGCAGGTCCGCGCAATCCAGCTCGGGCAGCAATGCCTGGCACAGCGGCGCGCTCAGCTGCTTGAGGATGCTGGTGCGCAGCAGGAAGCGGCGCAAGGCCGGCGTCTGGCTGGCAAGCACGTCCTGCGCCAGATAGTCGGCGACGGACTGGTCGCTGCCCGAGAAGCGTTCGATGAAGGCGGCGGCCGAAGGTTGCCGCGCCAGTGAGGCGGACGCCAGGCACAGGGCGGCGATCCAGCCTTCGGTCTTGCGGTGCAACAGCCCGACCTCGGCCGGCGTCAGCAAGGGACTGCGCCGGGCGAAGAAATGGGTGGCCTCATCCATGGAGAAGCACAGCTGCGCGGCGTCGATCTCCAGCAGTTGGTTCGTCGCGCGCAAGCGCCCCAACGCCAGCCCCGGGGTGTGGCGCGAGCCGATCAGCAGCCGTCCGTGCGCCGGCAGGCGCCCGATCAGGTCCTGCACCAGGTCCAGCACGGCGGGGGCGGTGATGGCTTCGAATTCGTCGAGCACCAGCGCGAAGGGCGCGGCGTGCGACGCGACGGCCTCCACCAGCGCCAGCGCCAGCGCGTCTTCGGAATCGTGGCCGGCGCGCGGCAGGGGGGCGGGTCCGGCAAGCGCGCCCAGCGCCGCCATCAGGCAGCGCAGGAAGCGGGGCAGGTCATTGTCGGCGCGATCCAGCGTCAGCCAGGCGGTCCGCATGGGCCAGGCCTGCAGGCGCGCCTGGCATTGCGCCAGCAGCGTGGTCTTGCCGTAACCGGCCGGCCCGCGCGCCACCACCACCTTGGGGCCATCGGGACGACACGCCTGTTCGCACAGCCACAGCCTGGCGACATGGTCGCCGCGAGCCGCCGGAGCGCTGAACTTGCCGCTGGCCAGTGCGTGTTCCATCGAGAACGAATGACGCATGAGCTGCCTGTGTAGGGGTTGCGGTTCTTGGCGAATCGCCCTGGGTAAACCCGCGGCTAGCCGCAAAATCGTCGCTTTGGACGAAGGCGCAAACGCATGCCTACGATACAAAAGGACGCTCCCAGGAGCAATACACAAACCGCCGCAAAGACGGCGTAAACCGATAACGGAGACAAGTCCATGGCAATCCTGAAACTGACGCTCGCGCTGGCGGGCGCGGCCCTGGCCGCAAGCGGCGCGCAGGCCCAGACCGCGGCGGGCCCCGTGAAGATAGGCATCATGGCCGACATGAGTTCGGCGTATTCCGACATAGGCGGCAAGGGCCTGGTGGAGGCCGCGCGCATGGCGGTGCAGGACTTTGGCGGTTCGGTGCTGGGCAAGCCAGTGGAAGTCGTGTTCACCGATGGCCAGAACAAGGTCGACGTGGCCAGCGCCGCGGCGCGGCGCTGGTTCGACCAGGACGGCGTGGACATGATCACCGACCTGCCCACGTCCGCGCTGGCGCTGGCCATCAGTGAACTGGGGCGTGAAAAGAAGAAGGTCGTCATGGTGACCAGCGCGTCCACCTCGGAACTCACGGGCAAGGCATGTTCGCCCTATACCGTCCACTGGACCTACGACACCTACGCGCTGGCCAACGGCACGGGCGCGGCGGTGACCGAACAGGGGGGCAAGAACTGGTTCTTCATGACGGCGGACTATTCCTTTGGCTACGCCCTGCAGGGGGACGCCTCGGCCGTCATCGAACGGAACGGCGGCAAGGTGCTGGGCGCCGTACGGTCGCCGCTGAACACGCCCGATTTCAGTTCTTACCTGCTGCAGGCGCAAAGCTCCAAGGCGGGCGTCATCGGCCTGGCGCTGGGCGGCAATGACGTGATCAGCGCCATCAAGCAGGCGGCGGACTTCGGCATCGGGCGTCCGGGCAGCTCGCAAAAACTGGTGGCGCTGCTGGCCTTTCTGTCCGACGTGAAATCCATCGGCCTCCAGCTGGGCCAGGGCCTGTTGCTGACCGAGGCCTTCTACTGGGACCAGACCGACGCCACGCGCGCCTGGTCGCAGCGCTTCCAGGACAAGGTCGGCCGCAAACCCACCATGACCCAGGCCGGCACCTATGGCGCGGTCACGCACTATCTGAACGCGGTGAAGGCCGCCGGCACGAAGGACGCCGACGCCGTCATGGCCAGGATGCGCGAGACGCCCATCAATGACTTCATGACGAAGAACGGAAAACTGCGCGTGGACGGGCGCGTGGTGCGCGACATGTACCTGTTCCAAGTGAAGGCGCCGGCGGACTCCAGGGGCGAATGGGATCTGTACAAGCAGGTCGCGGTGATTCCCGGCGATGTGGCCTTCCGTCCATTGGACAAGGGCGGCTGCGCGCTGGCGAAGTCGGGAGGCGCCGAATGATCAGCTACGAGGTCACGGCCTTCGGCGAAGCGCTGACGCGCGCGGACCGCCCTACCCCGGTTCCCGCCGGCGGCCAGGTGCTGCTGCGGGTGCTGGCGGCGGGCGTGTGCCACACCGATATCCATACCTGGGAAGGGTCGTACGACCTGGGCGGCGATAAGCGCCTGCGCATGGAGCAACGCGGGGTGACGCTGCCGCTGACGCTGGGCCACGAGACCGTGGGCGAGGTGCTGGCGGCCGGTCCCGATGCGCCGCCGGACCTGCTGCCGGGACAACGCTTCCTGGTGTACCCATGGATAGGCTGCGGGGAATGCAAGGTCTGCCGCCGGGGGCGCGAGAATCTCTGCGCCGCGCCGCGCTTTCTCGGAATCTTCCAGCCGGGCGGCTATAGCGACCACATCATGGTGCCGGACGCGCGCTACCTGGTCGGCATCGGCGACCTGCGGCCCGAGCAGGCCGCACCCTATGCGTGTTCGGGCCTCACCACCTATGGCGCCATCCGCAAGATTCCGCCGGAGGTGCTGGCGGAGGAATCGGTGGTGGTGATCGGCGCCGGCGGCCTGGGCCTGATGTGCGTGACGCTGCTGCGCGCGCTGGGCTGCCCCAATGTCGTCGTGCTGGAACCCGACGGCGCGCGCCGGGCCGCGGCGCTGGCCGCGGGCGCGCACGCCGCGGTCGACGCCAATGCCGACACCGTGCTCGACGAGGCCAGGCGGGCGGCGGGCGCGGTGTGGGCGGTCATCGATTGCGTGGGCGCGGCCCGCACGGTGCAGCAAGGCATGGATCTGCTGACCAAGGGCGGCCAGCTCATTCTGGTGGGCCTGTTTGGCGGCGAGTTGTCCTTGTCGCCTGCGCTGGTGCCCATGCGCGCCATCAGCATCGAAGGATCCTATATCGGCAATCTGGAAGAGCTCCGCGCGCTGATGACGCTGGTCCGCGAACGCAAGCCCCGCGCCATACCCACGGCCTGCCGCTGCCTGGACGGCGCGCAGTCCGCGCTGGCCGACCTGGCGGCGGGCCGCGTGGTCGGCCGTTTGCTGCTCAGCCCCTCCCCGGCCACTCTTGCACAGGCATCTCAATCATGACCTTGAATCTGGATAGCGATTACACAATGACGCTGAACGGCCGCGGGGAGACTTCCTCGCAGACGTTCGACGTGCTCAATCCCGCCACCGAAGCGCGCATCGCGGCCGCGCCCGACGCGTCGCTGGACCAGTTGAACGCCGCGATCGCCGCGGCCCGCTCCGCGTTCGGGCCCTGGCGCGACCGCCCCATCGCGCAGCGCCAGGCGGCGCTGCGCGACATGGCCGATCGCCTGGAGGCCAATGCGGACGGGTTCATGCGCCTGTTGACGCGCGAGCAGGGCAAGCCGCATGCCGACGCGCGCGCCGAGGTCGGCCGCTGCGTCGTGTGGCTGCGCGAGTTCGCCGCGCGGGAACTACCGGTCGAGCGCTACGACGACGGCGCCGGCCATCTTTTCGAAACGCGGCGCGTGCCGATCGGGGTGGTGGCGGCGATTGCGCCGTGGAACTTCCCGATGACGCTCGCCATCTGGAAGATCGCGCCGGCGCTGCTGGCCGGCAATACGGTGGTGCTCAAGCCCTCGCCCTACACGCCGCTGACTTCTTTGAAGATGGGCGAACTGTTCCGCGACCTGGTGCCACCCGGTGTGCTGAACGTGATCAGCGGAGGCGACCGCCTGGGGCCGTGGCTGACGGAGCATCCGGGGATAGCCAAGATCGCCTTCACGGGGTCCACGGTCACCGGGCGGCGCGTGATGCAAAGCGCCTCGAGCCGGCTCAAGCGCGTCACCCTGGAACTGGGCGGCAACGACGCCGCCATCGTGTTGCCCGATGTCGACGTAAAGGAGACGGCGGCCAAGCTGTTCTGGGGCGCGTTCCGCAATTCGTCGCAGTACTGCCTGGCGACCAAGCGCCTGTACGTGCATGAATCCATCTATGACGCGTTCGCCGACGCGCTGGCGGGCTACGCCGCGGATGTGGTGGTGGGCGACGGCGCCGAGCCCGGCACGGGGCTGGGCCCGATCCAGAACCGCGTGCAGTTCGAACGCGTGAAGGACCTGATCGCCGATGCGCACCGCACCGGCGTGCGCTTTCTGACCGGGGGCGAGGTGCCCGAGGGCAAGGGCTATTTCGTGCCCGTCACCATTCTGGACAATCCGCCCGACGATGCGCGCAGCGTGGTGGAGGAAGCCTTCGGTCCGGTGCTGCCATTGCTGAAATACCGCGACATCGACGAGGTGATCCACCGCGCCAACGATACCGAGTACGGCCTGGGCGGCTCGGTCTGGTCCAGGGACGTGGCCCTGGCGCAGTCGGTTGCCCGGCGGCTGGAAACCGGCACGGTGTGGATCAACCATATCCACGTCATGTCGCCCAACGTGCCATTTGGCGGCCACAAGCAGTCCGGCGTGGGCGTGGAGAACGCCCTGGACGGACTGCTGGAGTACACCAACGTGCAGACGGTGTCGGTGCCGGTCTAGGGCCTGCCCGAAGGGTGAGTACCCAAATAAGCGCCTCTCAGCGTTGCGAATGCTCGCCGTGGTCCCGCCACGGCTGCGCTTCGCGCCTCGATAGTCACTTATTTGGGTACTCATGCGAGGCTCCTTTTAGTGTGAACAGGCCCTAGGCCTCAGGCGGCGTAGCGGCGGGCGTCGCCATTGCGGTTGCGCGTGCCGGGCCACAGGCGCAGGGCCAGCGCCGCGGCCGCCGCGCCCGTCGCCACCAGGGTGACGCCGGTCCAGCCCCAGTTGGCCAGCGCCAGGCTGCCCAGCGCGCCGCCGGCGGCCATGCCGACGAACACGCCCGTCATCAGGATGGCGTTGAGCCGGCTGCGGGCGGCGGGGTCGATGCCGTAGACGATGCTCTGGTGCGCGATCAGCGAGGTCTGGATGCCCAGGTCAAAGCCGATCGCGCTGCCGGCGATCAGCCACAACGCGGCATGCGGCGACAGCAGCGGCAGGAAGAGCATGGCGGCGAACGACACCATGGTCAGTCCGGCGCCCAGGCTGGCGACGGCCAGGGGGCCGCGCGTGTCGGCTACCCGGCCGGCCAGCGGCGCGGCCAGTGCGCCGGCTGCGCCTGCCAGGCCAAACGCGCCGGCCGCTCCCGCGCCCAGGTGGAAGGGCGCGCCATGCAGCATCACCGCCAGCGTGGACCAGAAGGCGCTGAAGCCCAGCGACAGCAGGCCTTGCGCCGTGGCGGCGCGGCGCAGCCCGGGATGCTCGCGCCACAGGGTCAGCAGCGAACCCAGCAGCGCGCCATAGGCCAGCCGCGTGGTCGGCACGAACCGCGGCAGGCCGCGCCACAGCGCCGCGCCCAGCGCCACGATGCTGGCGGCCGCCGCCACGAACATCATGCGCCAGCCGAACTGTTCCGCCACGAAGCCGCTGACCACCCGCGACAGCAGGATGCCCAGCAACAGGCCGGTCATGACCGTGCCGACGATCTTGCCGCGCTGCTCGGCCGGCGCCAGATGCGCGGCAGCCGGCACGATGTCCTGCGCCAGGGTGGCGGACAGGCCGATCGCGAAACTGGCGGCCAGCAGCAGGCCAATGGTGGGCGATGCGCCAGCCAGCAGCAGCGCCAGGCTCAGGATGAAGGCCTTGATCAGGATGATGCGCTTGCGGTCATAGCGGTCGCCCAGCGGCGCCAGCATCAGGATGCCGAAGGCGTAGCCAAGCTGAGTCAGCGTGGGGATCCACCCCAGGGTTTCGGGGCTGGCGTGGATGTCGGCGCCCAGCACGCCCAGCATGGGCTGGCTGTAATAAAGGGACGCGACGCCCAGGCCGGCGCCGGTGGCAAGCAGGAAGACCAGGCCGCGCGACAGGGATGGATGGGTAGTGGGGGATGGCATGAGGAGTATCCGGTAGCTCTTGTACGGGGCAGATTCTGGGCTTCCTCCCCCTGGTTTGGTAGCCGGCGGCCGGGTACATCCGTTATACGATAGGCGTATGACCACATCCGCCCTGACCGCCGCGGCCGGCACCGACCGCATGCTGCTGATCGAAACGTTCGTGCGTATCGTCGAGGCCGGCAGCTTGTCCGCGGCGGCCGCCCAGATGGGCGGCACGCAGCCGACCGTCAGCCGCCGGCTGCAATTGCTTGAGCGCACCCTGGGCGTGCGTCTGCTGCAACGGTCCACCCACGCCATCCGGCTGACCGAAGACGGCCAGCGCTGCTATGAACGCGGCAAGGAGCTGATCGCCACCTGGCAGTCGTTCGAAAGCGAGGTGCGCGGCGCGGGCGATGAGCCCGTCATGCGCGTGGAATGGCTGCTGCACGACCGCATGCCCGATCTGATCGCCGAGAACGTCGATTGCGCGATCCGGGTCGGCGCCGTGACGGATCCGTCGGTGATCGCCGTGAAGCTGGGCGAAGTGCCGCGTATCGTCGTCGCCTCGCCAGCCCTGCTGCAAGGCGCGCCCGTGCCGCAGGACCCGCCCGCGCTGGCGCACCTGCCCTGGCTGGCGCTGCGCACCTTTTACCGCACCGAAGTGAGCCTGACGCATTGCGGCACGGGCGAGACGGGGCGCTTCGGCATCCAGCCGCGCCTGTCCACCGACGGCCTGCACGCGCTGCGCAACGCCGCCGTGCTGGGCCTGGGCGTGGCGCTGGGATCGGCCTGGGCCATGACGGACGATCTGGCCGCCGGACGCCTGGTGCATCTGGCGCCGCAGTGGCGGGCGGATCCCCTGCCCGTTTTCCTGGTGTATGCGCCGTCGCGGTTCCAGCCGGCGCGCCTGCGGCGCTTCATCGAGATCATGCGCGAGCATCTGCCGGCGGAGCTGGCCGGGGGCTGAACGTCGCCCGCGCCAGATCAGGCGCGGGCGGTCAGGGCGGAGGCGGCCGAGTCCCTGACCGATTCGTACACCAGGGTGGCCAGCGTCAGGTCTTCCAGCGCGCTGCCCACGGCCTTGAACACCGTGATCTCGTGGTCATTGCGCCGGCCGGGGCGCTCGCCCGCGGCCAATTGGTGCAAGTTGCCCTGGATGCCTTCGCGCGTCAGCACGCCGGCTTCGAACGCCGACAGCAGATCGCCCGACTTGGTGGGCGCTTCGTCGGTGTCGACGTAGACGGTGGTGCCGTCGAAGCAGGCGGTATCGGTCTCGCGCATTTCCGGCTTGAAGCTGCCGATCAGGTCCAGGTGCGTGCCCGGCCGCAGCCAGGCGCCCTGGATCAGGGGTTCGGTGGACAAGGTGGCGCAGCTGACGATGTCGGCCTGGCGGGTGGCGGCTTCGAGGTCGGTCACGGCCTGGGCGTCAAAGCCCTGCTCGCGCAGACGTTCGGCCAGCGCGTCGGCGCCCGCCGGCCGCAGGTTCCACACCAGCACGCGCTGGATGGGACGCACGGTGCGCATGGCTTGCGCGACCAGGCCGGCGATGCGGCCGGACCCGACGATCAGCAGCGTGCTGGCGTCGGCGCGGGCCAGGTAGTCCGCGCCCAGCGCCGCCGCGCCGGCCGTGCGGTAGACGGTGACGATGTCGCCGTCCACTTGCGCGATCGGCACGCCGGTGGTGGCGCTGTACAGGTTGTAGGTGGCATGCAGGCCCGGCAGGCCCTGGTGCGTGTTGTCGGGAAAGATGTTGATGATCTTGACGCCGAAATAGCCGCGCTCGCTCCAGGCCGGCATGATCAGCGAGGTGCCGTGGGCATTGCCGGACTGGATGGCGTGGACATGGCGCGCGGGCACGGTGGCGCCGTCGCGGAACGCGTCCCGCAGGGCGGGGATGACGGTGTCGAAGGACAGGGCGTCGCGGGTTTGTTCTGTGTCGATAAAGCGCATCGGATCGTTGCCTGGGGTGGGTCGGTCAATCAAAGGGCCACAGGCAGTCTAGCAGCGCCGGCGGCGCGGCGCGTCCCAGGGTTCGCGCCGGCCCGCCGCGGTCTATCAATCTTTGCGCAGGCGTCATAACGCCCCGTTATCGGGTGCGTGCAACGCGCACTTTCAAAATTCCGTAAATCCCTTTTCTATCAATCGCTTGCGGCGACGCTGCCGGCGCGCGCCCAAGTGCCCCCATAGTGGATTTCCCTGGGTCCACGGGGGCAATTCGCGCTGGCATTCTTCGACCACCGTAAGCGCCTGGGCGCATAAAGAGAGGTTGCGTTATGCCGAGTTCAGTTCACCCCGCCAAAGGACGGCCCCAGCCGGGATGCCACGCCGGCGGGCTCCGTCCCGTGAACGGAGCGCGCACCGCATGATCCGGCAACTCCTCAACCGCCTCTATATCTCGCTGCCCGTCCTGCTGGGCGTGGTGGTGGTGTGCTTCGTGCTGCTGCAAGTAGCGCCGGCCGACCCTGCCGCCGTCATCGCCGGACCGACCGCGACGGCGGACGAACTGGCCGAAGTGCGTCAGGAGCTGGGCCTGGACAAGCCGCTGGCCTACCAGTTGACGGCATACATGTGGCGTCTGCTGCATCTGGACCTGGGCCGGTCGATGATCTCCAACGTGCCGGTGATCGACGAGATCGGCAGCACCATCGGCGCCACCGTGGAGCTGATGCTGGCCAGCGTGATCTGGTCGATTCCGCTGGCCATCCTGCTGGGCACGCTGGCCGCCTACCGCCGGGGCAGGCTGATAGACCGCTTCGTGATGACGCTGTCGGTCGTGGGCGTGTCGCTGCCGGTGTTCTGGGTGGGCCTGCTGCTGGTGCAGCATGTGGGAGGCGCCGGCATCCTGCCTTACATCGGCCGCAACGGCCCGCTGTGGACACTGGCCGGACTCGAGTCCATCGCCCTGCCCGCCCTGACGCTGGGTTCCGTCCTGATCGGACCGGTCGCGCGCATCACGCGCACCGCCGTGATCGAAACCCTTAGCGGCGACTACGTGCGCACGGCAAGGGCCAAGGGCGCGGGCGAGAGCCGCGTGGTCCTGCGCCATGCGCTGCGCAACGCGCTGCTGCCTATCGTGACGCTGGTGGGCCTGCAAGTGGGCAATCTGCTGGGCGGCGCGGTGGTGACCGAACAGATCTATTCCTGGCCGGGCGTGGGCCGCATGGCGGTGGGCGCCATCTTCGCCGGCGACTTCCCGCTGGCCCAGGGCGCGATCCTGGTGACCGCGCTGGGCTTCATCGTCATCAACCTGATCGTGGATCTGCTCTACGGCTACCTGGATCCGCGAGGACAAAAATCATGAGCGCAGGGACGACGACTTCTTTGGGCGGCCTGCCGCCGCAGGCCATGGCGACGCCGCTGGCGCGCATCGGGGCCCGCCTGCGCCGCGATCCCATCCTGCTGCTGTCGCTGCTGGCGGTGATCGCCATCGTGCTGACCGCGCTGTTCGCGCCCTGGCTCGCGCCGCACGATCCCTACTCCACCAACATGTCGATTGCCCGCAAGACGCCGGGCTGGATGTCAGCGGACGGCATCACCTACTTCCTGGGCACGGACGTGCAGGGCCGCGACATCCTGTCGCGCATCATCTACGGCATCCGCGCCACGCTGATGCTGAGCGTGCTGGCGGTGATCGGCGGCTCGGGCATCGGCGCCATCCTGGGCATCCTGGCCGCTTACTACCGTCCGCTGGAAGGCGTGATCATGCGCGTGGTGGACGTGCTGCTGTCGTTTCCCGCGATCCTGTTCGGCCTGAGCCTGTCGGCGCTGCTCGGCCCGGGCACGCTGTCCATGGTGCTGGCGCTGGGCGTGTCCGCGATACCCGGCATGGCGCGCATCGCGCGAGGTTCCGCGATGGTGGTGATGAAGCAGGAGTACATGGAAGCCGGCCATGCCATGGGCTTTGGCAACTTCTACCTGATCACGCGCTACCTGTTGCCCAATTGCTCGTCGATGCTGATGATCTACGCCACCCTGCAGCTGGGCCACACCATCCTGCTGGGCTCGGTGCTGTCGTTCCTGGGCCTGGGTCCGCAGCCGCCGTTCGCGGAACTGGGCAGCATGGCCGCCGACGGCCGCAAGTTCCTGCAGATCTTTCCGCACATCTCCACCATCCCGACGATGACGATCTTCTTCATCGTGCTCGCCTTCAACTTGCTGGGTGACAGCCTGCGCGATGCGCTGGATCCCAAGCTGCGTTTCTGACCTGGCACCGCGCCTGGCAACACACTACATATCGGGGAATCTGAACTCATGAAGATCATCAAAGGCCTGGCCGCCGCGCCTCTGGCGCTGACCTGCCTGCTGGCCGCGCCGACCCACGCTGTCGCGCAGTCCGACAAGACTGTCCTGATCCTGCGCGAGCTGGACACCGACAAATACGATCCGCATCGCACGACCGCGCGCGGCGCGGCCGAAGTGCTGTTCATGGCCGCCGACACCATGGTCGGCCTGGATTACGACATGAAGACGCCCGTGCCGGCGTTGGCCAAGAGCTGGACGGTGTCGCCCGATGGCCTGACCTACACCTTCAGCCTGCGCGACGACGTCACGTTCTGCAGCGGCAGGAAGATGACCTCCAGGGACGTGGTCGCCAGCTACGAGCGCTGGCTCAACCCCGAGACCAAGGGCCTGGAGCGCTGGCGCGCCGGCCCCGTGGACAGCATTACGGCCCCCGACGATACGACGGTGGTCTACAAGCTGAAGCAGCCCTACAACGAGCTGCTGCAGCAGATGGCGCACTACATGCACTCGGTCATCAACATCGACCAGGTCAAGGAGCTGGGCCAGGACTTTGGCGTGAAGGCCTTCGACGGCACCGGACCGTACTGCTTCCAGAGCTGGACGCCGCGCAACGAGGTGGTGCTGACCAGGCATGCCGGCTACAGCTGGGGTCCGGCGATCTACAAGGATCCCACGCCCAAGGTGGACAGGATCGTCTGGAAGATCGTGCCCGAGGAAAGCACCCGCCTGACCGCGCTGCAAAGCGGCCAGGCCGACCTGTCGCGCTACCTGCCCCAGTGGTCCATCAAGGACCTGAAGGCCGACAAGCGCCTGTTCGTCAGCAAGGCCGATCCGTTCTACTGGACGTTCTTCCTGGGCTTCAAGATCGACAAGCCCATGCTCACGGACGTGAACGTGCGCCGCGCCATCAACCTGGCCATCAACCGCCAGGCCCTGACCGAAGCCATCACCTTCGGCGAAGCCGTCCCGGCCACCAGCATGCTGGCCACCAGCACGCCCGCTGGCAAGAACGACGCCTACCGCTACGACCCCGCCGCCGCCAACAAGCTGCTGGATGAGGCCGGCTGGAAGAAGCAGTCCGACGGCTACCGCTACAAGGACGGCCAGAAGCTGTCCCTGCTGCACTACGGCATCACGGGCTACTGGAAGGACATCATGGAAGCCGTACAAGGCGACATGAAGAAAGTGGGCGTGGACCTGCGCGTGCAGCTGTTCGACTCGACCTCGGCCTGGGGCAAGCTCGCCACGCAGGAGTTCGACGAGTTCAGCATGAGCTTTGGCTACATGAGCACGGGCGAGGCGCTGAACAGCTACTTCCTGTCCAGCAGCGTTCCCACGCCCAACCGCATGAACTGGAAGGATGCGGACACCGACAAATGGCTGGCCGAGGGCGGCCAGGCGCTCGATGCCAAGCAGGGCGACGCCATCCTGTCGCAGGCGCTGACCAGGATCTCGGACGGCGCGGCATGGATTCCGCTGTACCACGACTCCCTGTACCTGGTGGGCGGGCCGCGCATGAAGCCGATGCGCGCGCACGGCATCTTCGGCGCCGCGGCCTACAAGGGCCTGGACATCGCCTTCAAGTAAACGCCTGACGGCCGCGCGGCGCAGCCGCGCGGCCGCTTCCCCCATTACGCAGCACAGAGAGCCTCCCGTGAGCGACAGCAATCAAACCCGCATCACCCATTTCAAGAACCTGTCCACGCTGGTGGCCTGGGACGCGGAACTGGGTTCGCACGTCTATATCGAAAACGCCGACCTGGTGATGCGCGGCAACACCGTCATCCATGCCGGCACCGGCTACGCCGGCCCGGCCGACACCGTCGTGCCTGGCAATGGGCTGATGGCGATGCCCGGCCTGGTCAACGTACACACGCATCCTTCGTCCGAGCCCGGCAACCGCGGGCTGCTGGAGGAACTGGGCAGCGACAAGCTGGGCCAGAGTTCCCTGTACGAGTACATGCCCGTCTTTCGCATGGGTATCGAGACCGCGCAGTACGCCAACCAGGTGGCCGTGTCCGAGATGCTGCTGAGCGGCGTGACCACCTACGTGGACATGTCGCTGCCGCGCCCGGGCTGGGCCGACGTCGTGGCCGCCACCGGTATCCGGGGAGTGCTGGGCCCCATGTTCCGCTCCGCCGCCTGGCGCACGACCGACGGCCACTCGGTGGAATACACCTGGAACGAGGCCGCCGCCGTCAAGTCGTTCGAAGCCGCGCTGGACGTGGTGGACAGCGCGGTCAAGCACCCCAGCGGCCGCCTGAGCGCCATGCTGTGCCCGTCGCAGGTGGACACCTGCTCGCCGGAACTGCTGAAGGAAGCGCAGGCCGCCGCGCGCCGCCTGGGCATCCCCATGCAGATCCACGCCGCGCAAAGCGTGGTGGAGTTCTCCGAGATGACGCGCCGCCACGGCCGCACGCCGATCGAATGGCTGGACGACCAGGGCCTGCTGGACGGCGACCTGATCATCGGGCATGGCATTTTCCTGAACGATCATCGCACGCTGTACTGGCCTCACGCCGATGACTTCGGCCTGCTGCAGCGCTCCGGCGCGCATGTGGCGCACTGTCCCACGGTGTTCGTGCGGCGCGGCATCGCGCTTACGTTCCTGGGCCGCTACCTGCGGGCAGGCATCAACGTGGGCATCGGCACCGACACCTTCCCGCACAACATGCTCGATGAAATGCGTCTGGCCTGCTATGTGGCCCGGCTGCAGGCGGGCCACTTCCGCGCGGCTTCCACCGAAGAGGTGTTCAATGCCGCCACGGTGAACGGCGCCAGGATGCTGGGCCGCGAGGACATCGGCCGGATCGCGGTGGGCGGCAAGGCCGACTTTTCGCTGGTGGACCTGTCGCATCCGTACATGCGCCCGGGCCGCGAACCGCTGCGCAGCCTGATCTATTCGGCGGGCGACCGGGCCATCAAGGACGTATACGTGGACGGCGCCCAGGTCGTGCGCAATGGCGAACTGCTCACCATAGATATCGAGAACGCCATGCAGCAGGTCGAACGCGCCCAGGCGCAGACCATCGCCACGGTGTCGCAGCGCGACTACGCCGGCCGGGGCATCGACGCCATGTCGCCGCGCGTCTTTCCCAGCCGCGCGTAAGGGAGATCCTGATGAACGAGACTCTGCTGGCGGTCGAGGGCCTGAGCGTGGAATTCGGCGCGCGCGGCAAGCCCTATCGCGCCGTCAAGTCGCTGGACTTCACCATCGGCCGCGGCGAGACCGTCGCGCTGGTGGGAGAGTCCGGCTCGGGCAAGTCGGTGACGGCCTTGTCCATCCTGCGTCTCATCGAGCGCGCGGGCGGGCGCATCGCGGCGGGCGCGGCCCGGTTCGTGCCGCGCGAGGGCCAGGAAGTGGATCTGTTCAAACTGGAGGAGTCGGCGCTGCGGCGGATCCGCGGCAACGAGATCTCCATGATCTTCCAGGAGCCCATGACCTCGCTGAACCCGGTCATGACGGTGGGCGACCAGCTTGCCGAGGTCTACCTGCTGCACCAGGACATCACGCGCGAAGCCGCCTGGACCAAGGCGCAAGCCATGCTGGAATCGGTGAAGATGTCCGAGCCGGCGCGCCGCATGACGCAATACCCCGGCGACCTGTCCGGCGGCATGCGCCAGCGCGTGATGATCGCGATGGCGCTGGCCTGCCGGCCGCAACTGCTGATCGCCGACGAGCCGACCACCGCGCTGGACGTGACGGTGCAGGCCGAGATCATCGACCTGATCCGAGACCTGCAGCGCGAAGTCGGCATGGCGGTGCTCTTCATCACGCACGACATGGGCGTCGTCGCCGAGATCGCGGACCGTGTGGTGGTCATGCGGCATGGCGACAAGATCGAAGAGAACGCGACCGTCGCGCTGTTCGAGGCGCCCGGGCAGCGCTATACCCAGGATTTGCTGGCGGCCGTGCCCAAGCTGGGCGACGGCTCGCCGGACGAGGCCGTGGTGCGGGACCGGCCCGCCGTGCTGGAAGTCACCGGCCTGGCCAAGCGCTTTCCCGTGAAGGCAGGCGCCTTAGGCAAGGTGGTGGCCAATGTGCATGCGGTCGAGGGCGTGTCGTTCACCTTGCGGGCCGGGGAAACGCTGGCGCTGGTGGGCGAGTCCGGTTCCGGCAAGTCCACCACCGGCCGCCTGCTGATGAAGCTGGTTCAGCCGACCGAAGGGGCGATCCGCCTGGCCGGCCAGGACGTGACGCACATGACGCCCGACAAGATGCGGGAGATGCGGCGTCATATCCAGATGATCTTCCAGGATCCGTACGCGTCGCTCAATCCGCGCCTGCACGCCTGGGACCTGGTCAGCGAGCCGCTCAAGGTGCATGGCGGGTACACCCGCGAACAGCGCCGCGAGCGCGCGGCGCAGCTGCTGGAGCGCGTCAACCTCCCGCGAGAATTCCTGGACCGCTACGCGCACCAGTTCTCGGGCGGCCAGCGCCAGCGCCTGTGCATCGCCCGCGCGCTGTCGGTGAATCCGAAGATCATCGTGGCCGACGAGCCGGTCTCGGCGCTGGACGTATCGGTGCAGGCGCGCGTGCTGGAGCTGATGAAGGAGCTGCAGGCCGAGATGGGCTTGGCCTATCTCTTCATCTCGCACGACATGGCGGTGGTGGAGAAGGTAAGCCACCGCGTCGCGGTGATGTACATGGGGCAGATCGTGGAGATCGGACCCACGCAGGAAGTGCTGCACCGGCCGCGCCATCCGTATACCCAGCGTCTGCTGTCGGCGGTGCCGGTTCCCGATCCGGCGCGCCGTCACCAGCGCCAGGTGCGCGCCGCCCGCGACATTCCCAGTCCCATCCGCAAGGTGGGCGACAACCCGCAAGTGGGCGAGCTGGTGCAGGTCGCGGCCGGCCACTACGTGCAGCAGGCGGCGTAAGGCGCGCTGCCGCTCAGCTGCGGCTCAGCTGCGGCTCAGCTGCGGCTGAAGATCCTGCCGGCCGCCATCGCCACGGCGGCCTGCGTCGGTTCGACTACCGGCAGGCCGCAGGCATCTTCGAGCCTCTCGCGCAAGTCGGCCATGCCGGCGCATCCCATGATCAGGACGTCGGCGCCATGCGCGTCGCGCAGCGTCTTGCCCACTTCCTCCATGCGCAGGAAGGCCTGCTGCGGATCGGCCAGGTCGCTCACCTTCATGTTCAGGGCCAGCTCGCCGCAGATGCGGTCGGCCACGCCCATTGCGCGGAAATAGCGCAGGTGGCGCGGTATGGACGCGCCGGCGATGGCGATCACGCCGATGCGCGTGGCGATGCTCATGGCCGTCAACACGGAACACTCGCCGATGCCCAGCACGGGCGCCGCGACCAGATCGCGCAGGCCATGCAGGCCGGGGTCGCTGAAGCAGGCGACCACGAACGCGTCGGTGGCCGCGGCTTCGCGCAGGAAGAGTCGCGCCATGGGCGCGATGCTGGCGTCGGCTTCCGCCTGCGTCTGGATGCCGGCCGGCCCTTCGGACGAGGTCAGGCAACGGAATTCCAGCGGCAGGCGCGCGTACGGCGCGACCGCGCGTTCGATCGCTTCAGTGACCTTGACGAGCGAGTTCGGGTTTACGAGGGTGATGCGAGGAGTAGACACGATTGAGTAGAATCCCTGAAAAGAGGCGCACGGGCGGCAGCCGCGCAGCGCCCCGGTCTATAGGAAAGAAAAGCAGCATGTCGGAATTACCCGGAAAGGTCCGGTCTGGGCCGTTGAACCTGCGGCAGATCGAGGTATTCCACGCCATCATGATCACGGGATCGCTCAGCGCCGCGGGCCGGCTGTTGCACGTCACGCAGCCCGCCATCAGCCGCGTGCTGGCGTCGATTGAACTGCGCCTGGGCTACGCGCTGTTTGAACGGTTCAAGGGCCGCCTGCATCCCACCAAGGAAGCGCGCAAACTGTTCCAGGAGGTGGAGTCCATTCAGGCCGGCGTCAACCGCCTGAATGACATGGCCGCCGGGATGGCGGGCCACGGCGGCGGCCTGGTCAGCGTGGTGTCCAGCCCCAGTTTCGGCGAATGGCTGATTCCGGCCGCCACCGCCAAGTTCTGCGCCCGCAATCCCGGCGTGCGCATCCGCTATCGGCCACTGGGCATGGATGCGCTGCTGCCCCAGCTGCTGCTGGGACACGCGGACATCGCCATCTCGACCTTCAAGCCCGAGCATCCCAACCTGATCACCAGCGAGCTGGCGCAAGGCGAGATCGTCTGCGTGCTGCCCGCCGGCCACCGCCTTGCCCGCGAACGCGTCATCGAACCGGCCATGCTGGCTGGCGAGATGCTGGTGGGCTACGGCCGCGATACGCCGCTGGGCGAAACCTTGTTCACCTACCTGTCCGGGCTGGGTCGGGAGTTCCATCCGGCCATCGAGGTGCGCTCGTCCCAGACGGCGTGCTCGTTCGTGCGCCAGGGCGTCGGTGTGGCCTTGGTGGACTCGTACGGCCTGACGGATACGCTGATGCACGGCATCGTGGTGCGGCGTATCGAGCCAGCGATTGCGCTGTCGGTGCACGTGTCTCATTCCAGGGTCGAACCTCCGCCTTCCATCGCCAAGGCCTTCCTGACGCAGTTTTCACAGATCGTCAAAAAGGAATTGCCCGCGATGACGCAGGCAATCATCAACCGCGCCTAGACGACTTCCGGCACGGGCAGCGGCTCGCCGGCGCCGGTGCGCTCGATGATGAGCTTGTAGTGGTGCGGGCTGCGGTGCTTGGCGAAGTTGAAGACGTGGTCGCGGAAGGTCTGGCCCATGCCCAGGTCGATGTTCGCGGTGATCACTTCGTCTTCTTCGCCGCTCGCACGGGCCACGATCTCGCCCGAGGGCGCCACGATCATCGAGCTTCCGATCATGTGATGGCCATCTTCATGGCCGCACTTGGCGGCGGCGCCCACCCACACCGCGTTCTGGTAGGCGCTGGCCTGCAGCACGATCTCGTGTGTCGTGGTGCGCAGGTGCGCGGGCTCGTCCCAGTGGATGTTCAAGGACGGGGTGTTGTAGCCCAGCACGATCAGTTCGGCGCTTTGCAGCGACATGACGCGATAGGTCTCGGGCCAGCGCCGGTCATTGCACAGGCACATGCCGATCTTGACGTCGTTGGTTTCCCAGACGCCGAAGCCCAGGTCGCCCACCTCGAAGAACTTCTTCTCCAGATGCTGGAAGGGTGCGTCGACCTTGTGGTCCGAGTGGCCCGGCAGGTGGATCTTGCGGTACTTGCCGATGATCCTGGCGGTGCGATCCACCAGGATGGCGGTGTTGAACTGGCGGCCTTCCGGCGTCAGTTCGGCATAGCCCAGATAGAAGCCGATGCCCAGCTCGCGCGCCGTATCGAACAGGGGCTGCACGTCGGCGTTGGGCATGGTCTTCTCGAAGTAGCGCTCCACGGCCTCGGCGTCTTCCATCCAGTAGCGCGGAAAGAACGTCGTCAGCGCCAGTTCGGGAAACACGACGAACTCCGCCTTGCGCGCGGCAGCCTCGCGCATCATCTCGACCAGGCGGCGCACGACCACCGCGCGGGTGTCGGCAAGATTGACGGCGCCCATCTGGGCGACGGCCAGGCCCATTTTGCGGGAGGGGGATGCGTTGCTCACGATTTGAATCTCCAGGTGTTCTTTTCGGTGTGGATTGAGTGCATGGCGCCGCGTATCACGGCTCGATCACGTTCGGAAAAATCTTGCGCAGCAAGGCGGCGCGGGGGCTGATCTCGCGCGCCTTCTGCAGCGGGGCCGGCAGGCCGCGGGCAATGAATCTGCCCCGGCCGCGTTCGGCGCTGAGCGCGCCGTCGTCGATGATCACTTCGCCGCGGCTGATCACGGTGGTGGGCCAGCCCGTGACCTGGCGGCCTTCGTACGGCGTGTAGCCCACGGCGTCGTGCAGGCTGTCCGCGCGCAGGGTCACGACGCGTTCCGGATCCCAGATGGCGATGTCGGCGTCGGCGCCCACGGACAGGGTGCCCTTCTTCGGGTACAGGCCGTACATGCGGGCGTGATTGGTCGATGTCAGCGCGACAAACTGCTGCAGGGTCAGGCGGCCGGTGCGCACGCCTTCCGAGTACAGCAGCGGCATGCGCACTTCCAGGCCGGGCAGGCCGTTGGCGATCTGCTTGAAGGTAGTGGCGTCGCCCGCGGGCAGCTTGCCGGATTCGTCGTAGCGATAAGGCGCATGGTCGGAGGACAGCAGCGCCAGCGTGCCGCTGTCCAGGCTTTGCCACAGGGCCTGTTGCGACACCGGATCGCGCGGCGGCGGGCTGCAGCAGAACTTGGCGCCTTCGACGCCGGGAATGTCGATGTCCTCGGCGGTCAGCAGCAGGTAATGCGGGCAGGTCTCGCCATACACGGGCGCGCCCAGCGTCTGCGCGGCATGGATCGCCTGCGCGCCGCCCTGGGTGGAAACGTGCACGATCAGTACCGGCACCTCCAGCACCGCGGCCAGGCTGATGGCGCGTTGCGTGGCTTCTGTTTCGGCGATGGGGTCATGGCTGACGGCGTGGTATTTCGGCGCGGTGTGGCCGGCGGCCAGCAGGTGGCGCGCGATCCAGCTGATCACGTCGTTGTTCTCGGCGTGGATCATGGGCAGCGCGCCCTCGCGCGCGGCGATGGCGAACACGTCCAGCAACTGCTTGTCGTCGAGCTTGAGCTTGTCGTAGGTCATGAAGACCTTGAACGACGTGATGCCGGCGCGGATCAGTTCCGGCAGGTCGCGGTTCAGCGTTTCCGGTGTCGGGTCCGAGATGATCAGGTGGTAGCTGTAGTCGATCACGGACTTCTCGGCGGCCGAGGCGGCATAGGCGTCGGCCACCTGGCGCAGGGACTGCCCGCGGTGCTGGGCCGCGAACGGCACGATGGTGGTGTTGCCGCCATAAGCCGCCGATACCGATGCGCTGTGCCAGTCGTCCGCGCACAGCACGCCCATGCTGGACAGTTGTTCGACGTGGCAGTGGCTGTCGATGCCGCCGGGCATGACCAGCCGGCCGGTGGCGTCGATGGCGCGCCTGCCTGGCGGCAGTTTGGCCGCAACCGCGGCGATGACGCCGTCCACGATGCCGATGTCGCCGACGAAATCGGCATCGGCCGTGACAATGCGGCCGTTGTGCAGGGTCAGGTCGAAGTCTGTCATGGATTATCTGAACGCAATGGGTTTGCACGCCACGGCGCGCCTTGCGGCGTGCCTGGCTGAAGGTGCAAGCATGCATGCGTACGGGGAAATCCGATACCGCGGCGCGGGGCCGCGCGACGCGCGGCGCCATGCGCCGCGGTTCCCGCTAAATCCCTGATTCGACTGGCTATTTACCTGGGGCCCGGATGCCCCCGGGGCGCCACGCATAACGCTGGATCATGGACGCTATGCAAAGTTTTATATCGGGTTTCCCCGCGCCGCCCGCGCTCAGAAGGCCTTGAAGGTCTTCAGGTGGATGCTGGTTTCGGTGGCTGAAATTCCCTTGAGCGTGCGCAGCCGGTCCAGCACTTCGGACAGCTGTTCAATGGTGGGAACGCGCAATTCGGCCAGCAGGTCCCAGCGGCCGTTGGTGTCGTGCAAGCCCGCCACGCTGGGCTCGCCCATCAGCAGGTTGACGATCTTGCGGGTCTCGTGGCCTTCGACGGCGATGCTCATCCAGGCGACGATGTCGTCGGTCTCGACGTCCGGGCGCAGGCGCACGGTGTAGCCGACGATGATGCCCCGCTCTTCCAGCTTCTGGATGCGGTTATCGATGGTGCCGCGCGAGACGTCCAGTTTTTTTGCCAGCGTGGCAACCGAGAGGCGGGCGTTGGCGCGCAACAGACCGAGCAGGTTCTGATCTAGCGTATCCATTGTGAAAAGTGCTATTTAGCGCTGTCAGAATGCCAGAATCTTAGCGTTTCGTGTGGATTGTTGTCACTATGAATTGGCTTTGCCGTCCGCCAGAATTTCTGTTCCATAACTTGGGGAGAAAAAATTGACGACACTGCTGACGACTTCGGACGTGGCGACCATCGTGGCCTTGCAGGGGCCGCGCAAGGCCTGCACCGACCTGCTGGACTATGTGCTGGCCGACTTTCTGCGATGGCAGGAATTCGACAAGTGCGCACGCGTAGCCAGCCATTCCTCCACCGGCGTCATCGAACTGATGCCCACCGCCGACAACGAGCTCTACAGCTTCAAGTTCGTCAACGGCCACCCCGATAACCCGCTGGCCGGCCTTTCCACCGTGATGGCTTTCGGCGCCCTGGCGCGGGTCAGCACCGGCGAACCGCTGCTGATCAGCGAGCTGACGCTGACGACCGCGCTGCGCACCGCCGTGACCTCCGCGCTGGCCGCGCGCGCCCTTGCCCGTCCCGATTCGCGCACCATGGCGCTTATCGGCAACGGCGCCCAGGCCGAGTTCCAGGCGCTGGCCTTTCACTACATTCTCGGCGTCGATACCCTGCACGTCTACGACGTGGATCAGGATGCGACCCGCAAGCTGGAAAGCAACCTGGCGTCCGTGCCGGGCTTGCGCATCGTGCGCTTTGACGACGCCGCCAGCGCCGTCAAGGGCGTGGACATCGTCACCACGGTCACGGCCGACAAGGCCTACGCCACCATCCTGACCGGCGACATGATCGAGCCGGGGATGCACATCAACGCGCTGGGCGGCGATTGCCCGGGCAAGACCGAACTGCATGCCGACGTGTTGCGGGCGGGTCCGGTGTTTGTGGAATATGAGCCGCAGACGCGGATCGAAGGCGACCTGCAGCAGATGCCGGCCGACTTCCCGGTCACCGAGCTGTGGCGCGTCCTGACGGGCCAGGCCGCGGGACGCCGGAGCGCGGGCGAAGTGACGATCTTCGATTCGGTGGGCTTTGCGCTGGAAGATTTTTCGGCCTTGCGCTGGTTGCGCGATTGCGCGGCCGCGCACGGCATCGGCACCCGCATCGAAGTGGCGCCGGCATTGCAGGACCCGAAGGATCTGTTCAATGTGGTGCGCACCGCCCAGACCGGTCGGCACGCCCTGGTTCAGAAATAGCCTTCCAGGCGCGATCCGCAAAAAAAACGTCCGGCCTGAAGGATCGGACGTTTTTTTTCTTCAAGGAAATGAAAGTTCCGGTTACATTGCCTTACGCGCAGAATTCCCTTGTAGCGCGCCGCCAGTGTGTCACCGGTCCCCATGTCACGTTTCAGAATAGCGGCTTTTGTCTTCATGATGTCGGCGTTGGGGTTCCTGGCGGGCGTGCTGGCCGGGCGCCAGATCGAGCTCAACCAGGTCGACGACAAGCTTGCCGGGCACAATTCCCGGCTGCTGGCCCACGCGCTGCGGGTATCCCACGAAAGCCAGCGGCTGATGGCCGCGGCGACGCACGCGGCCGCGCTGTGCTCGGAGTCGGATGTGGCCACCCTGCGGGTGCTGCTCTTCAATTCCACCTTCTTCAGGGATATCGGCCGCATCCAGGACGGCATGCTGATGTGCTCCGCGGCCTGGGGTGAACTGCCGGATGGGTATCAATTGCCCCCGGCGGCGTTCAGCCTGCGCGACGGCCTCCAGGTATGGGTGGGCGAGGCCAATATCGTGGACCGCCGGATCACCGGAGACATGGCGGCGTACGGCGACGTCGTGGTATTTGCCGCGCCGGGGGCCTTCGACGGTTTTCCGGAGCCGGGTTCCGGCATCGACGCCAAGCTCGTGACGCGCGACGGCGCTCACGTGTTCCGGCGCTTCGGCCGGACGCATGATTTGGAGCTGCCATCGCAAGACGGACGCTCCGGCGCCAGCCTGGCGTCCGAACGGCGGGCGTGGGCGTGTACGCCCGATACGGAACCGGACCTGTGCGTGGTGTCGCGTGTCAGGTCCGATGCCTGGTTCGGGCTGCCCGCGATGGTGCTGTCGGTGGTGGGCGCCTTGGCCCTGGCTTTTCTGGCGGGCCTGTGCGTCATGTGGCGCCTGCACGCCGGCAGCGCCAAGACCGAATTGCGCAAGGCCATTCTCGGTGGCGACATACAGGTCCATTACCAGCCCTTGCGCCAGCTTGCGACGCGCCGGCTGGCGGGCTTTGAAGCCCTGGCCCGCTGGCGGTCCCGCGGCGGCCAGGACGTGTCGCCCAGCATCTTCGTGCCGCTGGCCGAGGCGATGGGGCTGGGTCGCGACCTGTCGCGCCAGGTGACCTCGCAGGCCCTGCGCGACCTGCACGGCCGGTTGCGGGAGAATCCTGCGCTTTACGTCAGCATCAATGTGTCGGCGGCTGACCTGAAGGATGCGGAGTACAGGAATTTCCTGATGGACGCCGTCAGCGAACGGGGCCTGTCGCCCACCAACGTTGCGCTGGAAATCACCGAGGACACGCCCTTGTCCGATGGCCATGTCCTGGCTATGGTCAAGGTGCTGCGCGCCGCGGGGTTCAAGGTGTTCATCGACGATTTCGGCACCGGTCATTCAAACCTGAACTACCTGGCCGAAATGCAGGCCGACGCGATCAAGCTGGACCGCCGATTCACGCGCGCCATCGGCGCCGAAGAGGCCGGCGCGCTCATCATTGATCATGTCATTGATATCTCTCGCGAACTGCGCATCAGCCTGATCATCGAGGGCATAGAAACCGAGGAGCAGGCCCTGTACCTGCTGGCCCGCCAGCCCGCCGCCATTGGCCAGGGCTGGCTGCTGGGGCGGCCGGTGCCCATCGGCGATATCGCGCTGGATTAATGAAAATAAACCCTGTCGCTGCGTGGTTATTATTTTCCCGGCGCGGGCGACATAATGTGCAATAAATGGCCTGGTTTTGCACGGGTAGTATCCGCAATGCGATCATTAATATGAATCCCATTTAAAGATAGAATGCCTGCGTTATTTAACGGGTTAATTTGCTGTAATCGCCATGGGAAAAAATCAAGCGCTGATCGACAATCTGCTGAGAATCCTGCCTTATGTAGAGGACGAAGAGGCCGACGGCATGGGCATAGGCATGGGCATGTCGGAAATACGCGAAAAACTGGCGGCGCTGCAAAGGCCGGTTCCCGACGACAAGCAGATCCGGCGCACCTTGCTCAAGCTCGACAGCGTGGGCAGTTTCGGCGCCACGCGCGGCAAGCTCTGGTATCGCACCATTGAGCGCACCGATTTTCATATCCGGAACATGAATGCGCACATGGCGATGGCGATGTGCGCGCTCAAGGAGGTGGCGGACCGTCACCTGCCCACCGTCGTGCTGGATGACCTGTCGGCCACGTTCGAAGGAGCGCGCCGCTATCTGGAAGCGCACCACGCGCAACCCGCGATAGGCCCGGCGCATGAATGGTCCCGCAAGATCCTGCGCATCGACGGCACCCATCCCACCGTGCTGCCGAAGGTGTCGTCCGAGGTCTATCGGCAGGTCAGCGGTGCGCTGTACTACAACCGCAAACTGTCGTTTCGCAACACGCCGTTCGGCGAGAAGACGCCGGGGGAACGCCTTTATGTGATGACGCCCCTGGCGCTGGTGGACCGGGCCGGCGTGCTGTACATGGTGGCATGGGGCGCGCGCCTGCCGGGCAGGCGCTTCCTGTTCCGCATGGACCGGCTGTCCGAGGTCCTGATGTTGGACGAAGGGGCGGATCCGGATCCCTCTTTCGATCTGGAGGAATATGTGCGGCGCGAGGAAGCCTTGAATTTCCATCCTGGCGACGAAACCCGCATCAAGCTGTTTGCCGCGGAACCCCTGGCCGAGGACGGCCGGCGGCGGCGCCACCCGCTGCGCGAGTTCTGGCTGTCGGCGGACCAGAGCGTCCAGGAGGGCGAGGAGGGTTTTATCCTGACGGCCACCGTCCGGCCGTCCGTGATGCTGTGGCAGCTGCTGCACGGGCACGCTTCCTCTATCGAAGTGCTGGAGCCCGAGGACATCCGGGAACGCTTCGTGGAAGAGGCGCGGCAGCTTGCCCGGCGCTATCTGTAGCGTGGCGGCGACGGGCTTATTCTCCCGGCCATGCGCGGGTCAGCAGCATGGGCAGGACTTTCGCGGCGGCTCCCTTGACGTTGTGGCTGGCCACCCGGTCCAGCGCGGTCGGATTCGGGTTGATCTGGACGAGTTCGGCGCCGTTCGCCATGGCCTCGTAGCACAGCTCGGCGGCGGCCGGCGTCAGGCAGGACGTGCCGACCGCCATCAGCAGGTCGGCGTTGGCCACCAGCCCCTTGGCGATGCGCCAGACGTCGGGCATCGGCGGCTCCCCATGCCAAAGCCTGCCGGGCCGCACCAGGCCGCCGCAGATGCGGCATGAGGGGGGCGGCGGCAGCGGATCCCGCCTCGAAGCCTTGACGGGAGCGGTGGCCAGCGTGTGAGGCACCCCGCAGGCGGAACACCATGGCTGGTCCAGTCTGCCCTGCATATGCAGGATGCGCGGACTGCCCGCGCGCTCGTGCAGCGTATCGCCATTCTGCGTCACCACGAACGTGTCGGGCACCCGGGAGGCAAGCGTCGCGATGGCGCGGTGCGCAGCATTGGGCGCCGCCAGCAGCATCCGGCGCCGCCGTTCCTCGTGCCAGGCCCATACCAGCGCGGGATCCCGCAGGAATCCGTCTTCGGAGGCAAGCGCCTCTGCGTCGAAATGGGCCCACAGGCCGCGCAAGCCATCGCGGCTCACGGGCAGCCGGCTGCCCGGATTCAGGCCCGATCCCGTCAGCACGACGATATTGCGGGCGGCGCGCACCGAGTGCAGCAGCGAGTCGGGCAAATGCAGTTTGCGCGGCTTCATGCGCACCGCCGGAAAATAGGCAATTGCTGATTCTGCTTCCGGCGGCGCGATGCATTCAGATTGATATTGAGCCGCCCGGCGCCAGTGCGCTGGGTGTTTTCAAAATCGCGTGTACCGCTGTTAAACAAACCAGGCATGTCTGTTCCATTTGCTGAATCAGACTGCATTTTGAAACTGTATTCGGACAAAACCGGGTTGAATAACCAGAAAACCGCTTTGGAGGCTGCCCGGAGATTCGCCCAGATAATGTCCGAATCATTCAGTAGTGCGATATGCCACGCCTGGGGCAAACCAGGCGTGGCGGCCGCGAGGTCGCCGGCGGAAAGCCCGGCGACCTGGCGGCGGCACGCGATCTGCGCTGGTGGAATCAGCCGCGTCTGGGCGCGTCGGCGGGCGGCGTGCCCTCGTGGAACAGGGATTTCAGCTGTGTGCGCAGTTCGGGCGAGTCACTGTGCTTGTGTACCGCCGTCGCGTGTTGGACGGCGGCTTCCAGCAGTTCGTCGTCCGAGTCGGCGGACAGGGCCACCGAACAGTTCATCTCGCTGGGATATTCGCGGCAATCGATGTATTTGCGTGTCATGTGGTTCTCCCTGCGCATGCCCGGAGGGGGCTTTGCGTGATTGAACATCCGACGCGCAGCGCGGAATGCACCGGCCGCGACGGCGCGTCGCGGCCGGTGATAGACAAAGTATAGGTCCGCCCGGCCCGGCACAGGCCACTCGATTAGTGGGGTCCGGCCCCACTGGCGCCATGCTCGTCCGGGGGGCGGCTATGCGAGACCGGGTGTCCCAGCAGATAGCCCTGGAAGTGGGAGCAGCCTTCCGCGGTCAGGCGTTCCAGCTGCTCGGGCGTTTCCACGCCTTCCGCCGTCGTAGGGATATCCAGGCTGCGGCCGATGCCGTTGATGGCGCGGATGATGGCCAGCGCCTCCCTGCTGGATTCGACGTCCTGCGTGAACGACATGTCGATCTTGATCTTGTCGAACTCGAACGTGCGCAGATAGCCCAGCGACGAGTAGCCCGTCCCGAAATCGTCCAGCGCCACTTTGACGCCCAGGTCCTTCAAGCGGCGCAGCGTCATGAGATTGCCAGCCGAGTTGGAGAGCAGCACGGATTCGGTGATTTCCAGTTCCAGCCGGTGGGCGGGCAGGCCGGACTTGGCCAGCGCGGACTCCACCAGCGACACCAGCGCGCCATTGGTGAACTGGCAGGCCGACAGGTTCACCGCCACCGTCTCGTGGTCGTCCCAGCGCATGGCTTCCGCGCAGGCTTCATGCAGGGTGAAGGCGCCCAGCTCATGGATCAGCCCGGTTTCCTCGGCAATGGGAATGAAGTCCTGGGGCAGGATCAGGCCCTTTTGCGGGTGCTGCCAGCGCATCAGCGCCTCCCGGCCCACGATGCGGACATGGCTGACGTCCATGATCGGCTGGTAGTACAGCTCCAGCTGCTGCGAGAGGATGGCCTGGCGCAGGTCCATTTCCACCTCGTGGCGCTTGAGCGCGGCGGTTTCCATCTCCGGCTTGAAGAAGGCCAGGCAATTCCGGCCGTTGCGCTTGGCCTCGTACAGCGCCATGTCGGCATAGCGCAACAGGTGGTCGGCCGAGAGATCCTGCTCGTCCGTCAGCGCAATGCCGATGCTTGCGCTGATGGGCACGGTGTGGCCGTCGATCTCGAAGGGCTGCCGCACGGCGTCGATCAGGCGCTCCGCCATCTTGCGCACATCGTCCTGTTCGGCAATGTTGGGCAGCACCACCGCGAACTCGTCTCCGCCCAGCCGCGCCAGCGTGTCCTGCTCGCGCAGGTGCCTGGGCAGGCGCTTGGCCAGCAGGCGCAGCAGCTCATCGCCGGATTGATGGCCCAAGGTATCGTTGACGCTCTTGAAATTGTCCAGGTCCAGGCACAGCACCGCCGTGGCGCGTTCGCGGCTTCTGCCGCCCAAGGCCTTGAGCAGCCGGTCACGGAACAGCCTGCGGTTGGGCATGCCCGTCAGTGTGTCGTGGTGCGCCATGTAGCGAACCTGAGCGTGCGCGGCGTTTTCGTCCGTGACGTCGTCGGCGATGAGCAGCACATAGCGCGACCGCGGGTCGGCGCTATGGAACGCCAGCGTCTTGGTGCGCAGGGTGCGCATGCCGCGCGCCGTCGCCAGCTCTTCTTCCTCTTCGCGCATGGCGCCGTCCGAGCGCAGGGCATCGTTCGTCAGGCGGTCGAAGAACTCGCAGACGGCGCCAGGCAGGCATTGCTGTGCGGTCTTGCCCTGCAAGCCGTCGGGGCTGCCGCCGAATGTGCTCTCGGCCTGGCGGTTGGCAAGGAGGAACTGGCGCGACAAGGAATCCAGCACCAGCACGCAGGAGGGTATGTGCGACACCACGGCCTGCAGGAAGCTCGACATCGACGTCAATTCGCCGTTGTAGTGTTCAGCCAGCTGCTTGGCTTTCAACAGCTGCTGCTCGCGCTCGCGGCGTTCGGTGTTGTCGCGCGTGATCTTGGCGTAGCCGATCAGCGCGCCGTCATCGTCGTGGATGGCATCGATGACGACGTGGGCCCAGAACAGCGTGCCGTCCTTGCGCACGCGCCAGCCCTCGGCCTCGAAGCGGCCGTGCTGGCGGGCGGTGGACAAGCCATGCTGGGGCAGGCCGGCGGCCTGGTCTTCGTCGCAGTAGAAGCACGAGAAATGCCGGCCGACGATCTCTTCGGCCGCGTAGCCCTTGGCGCGCTGCGCCCCGGCGTTCCAGTTGGCGACGGTGCCGTCCGGGTCGAGCATATAGATGGCGTAGTCGACGACTCCCTGCACGAGGTGCCGGTACATGACGTCGGAATTGGCGATGATCATTGGATGCGGCGGGCATGGGCGCCAGCCGCCTCGCGGCGACGCGCGAGCGCGTGTTCTGCCCTTTGAAAGACTTGGAGGGATATACGGATTTACGTCGTGAACATCGCAATATTTACCGCGCCGCCAAGAAAAACACCAATCTATCGAATCTTGTCATGCGAAGTCATTTAGTTGCATGCGGCGCCCAGGGAGGGCGCCGCGATCAGAACGTGACGCGCTGCTTCAAGGCCTTCGCGATCATCGCGATATCGATGTCCTTGCCGGGGTTCTTGAGGCAGAAGTCGTACAGCACCGCGACGTAGGCGTTGCCCAGGAGTTTGGTGATGGCGCCGGCCGTCGTGGCGGCGATGGTGCCGCCCACGGCGCTGCCCGCGCCGGGGATGAACTTCAGCAGGCTCGACACCACCGAACGGCCGATCAGCGTGGCGGCGGATGCGCCCAGGGTGGACGTGACCAGGGTGGTGATGGCGGTGGTGTCCAGTTCCATCCCGAAGGTGATACCGATCTTGGCGATCATGCCCACCTGAATCGGCACCAGCGCAAAGGCGTCGGAGAACGGGATGGGCGCGGCGGCGGCCGACGCGGCCAGGCCGGCGGCGACATTCACCTCGATCTCAGCCCGCTTTTTTTTTACTTCCAGGGCCTTCTTGTTGCGGGTGGACAGCGCATTCGCATAGGCCCTCTGCTGCGCCTCGGGGATATGCTCCGCCGTCACCTCGATCAGCTTGTCCAGCCCCATCGGCGGCAGTTCGGCGTCCAGCTCCTCTATCCATTCGGGCAGCGCGCGCACGGCGACGACCTGCTTGGCGCGTGGCAGCAGTTTGCGGGCCTCTTCCACGAAGGGGCTGTTCTTGCGCGCCTTGGTCAGCACCACGACGACGGGGATGCCGGCGTTGGCCAGCATGTCGCACAGTTCGATCTCGGCGTCCTCGACCCGGTGGCTGCTGTCCTGGATGCAGAGCCAGGCCACATGCAGGTGCTTTTCCTGGTCGTCCGACGCCGAGCGTTCCAGGATCAGGTCCGCCAGCTGCCTGCGCGAGCGCTCGTAGTCGCCGACTTCAAGGCCCCGCGTGTCGATGATGGTCAGGGGATGGCCCGGCTTGGTGAATTCCTGGGTCGATTGGGTAACGGGCTTGCCCGAGCCGGTCCGGGCCAGTTCACCGCGGAACACGGCGTTGATGAGCGTGCTCTTGCCGACGCCTGTCTTGCCGGCGATCAGTATGTTCACGCGGCCGGCGCCGCGGGTCGCGGTGCTGATGGCGTCCGCGATGGCGTCCTGCAAGGCGGGGTGGTCGGGGCGGAGTGCGCTCATCTGATGGCCGTGGAATGCAATGGGGGATGCGGGAACGATATCAGAACCTCGCGAATCGCTGCCGCTGCCCGGGCGCCAGGCGCATTTCCCTGCCTGGTTGAGGACTTCTTTGGCGCAAAACGTAATCGACGGAGCCAGGCGGCACGGCGGGGCGCTGGCAGCGCCGGGGGGGCGGATGGCGGGACGCCGGAGCGCGTTTGGGGTGCTTTTCGGTCCTGGCTGTGCTGTTTTTTCCGCAATGTGAAAGTCAGCCGCCCCACGGGTGTCGCACGGGTATTTAGGGGCGCATGGCCCTGCCCTTCAAAGCGTTACATCTCAAGAGTTTCTCTCGCTTTTGCGCCAGAGCGCCTGCGTAGAATCGGTCGCTCGTAAGGCTTGCCGCGGTACCCGCGCAACTGTTCATGACTCATTTTGCGCTCGTCCCCCGCTTGTTGCGTTCGCGCCCGTTGACCAAGGGCCTGCGCTATCTATACCGCTATACGCAGCCCAGGGAGCGTCGGCACAACGAGACGCTGTGGCCTTTCGTGAAGGTCCGCCGCGACGAAAGAGACCGGCTTGTGGGCTGCGATATGCAAGGCGTGCGGGGCCCGGCAACGATCCCGCTGGATCAGTTGCCGCGCGGCATCGGCGGCGATGCGCACCTGATCCTGAGCGGGCCGTCCGTGGCGCAGATCGACTACGCGCGATGCGCCCTGGGCGCGGTCATGGGGGTCAATGGCTCCATCGCCCTGCGCGACAAGCATCCCACGCTGCGCTTTGATTACTACGCAATGCTGGATGCGGGCTTCGTCAAGCGCCGCCGCGACCTGGTGGCCGAGGTGCTGGCGCAGGACCTCTTGCTGTTCGTGACGCCAGAGGTGTACCGCTGGATTGCCTTGCTGTTCGACAACCGGACCATCCGCTGCCGCATCGCACTGTTCGAGGAAGTCCACCAGCGCGCCTTGCAGCCGCGCGCCCGGCCCGACGAGCTTGAGGCCCAGCTGGGCGCGGATCCGGAGCTGATCCTGTTTGATGCGCGGCACCCCATGCATGCGCATGGCTTCAGCCTGAATCCGACGCGAGGCCTGTTCGGCGGCGGTACGGTCGCCTACACGTCCCTGCAGTTTCTGGCCTGGCTGGGCGCAAGGACGGTCTACATGCATGGCCTGGACCTGACGGCCACCGCGGGGCCCCGCTTCTATGAGAACGCGGACTCGCAATTGCCCACCGCGCTGGACCGGCAGTTTTCCGGGCATATCGAACCCGCGTTCCGGCGGGCAGGCAGGCTGCTCGGCGAGCGTGGCGTCAAGGTCTACAACCTTTCGCTGCTCAGCAGGCTGGGCGACGACGTGTTCGAGAAACGCCATTGGAGCTGTCTGCTGGACGCTTCCCCGCAATCGCTAACAAACGCCAAACGATGAAGATTCTCTACACCAATTTCCACAAGGGCGACGGCGGCGGTCACACGACTTATGTGATGTCGCTGGCGCGCATCCTGTGCCAGAAGTCGCAGGTCACGGTCGCCGCGCCGCGCAACAGCCGGCTGCTGGCCGAGGCTGAAGCGCTGCCCGGCCTGCGTGCCATCGACCTGGAGTTCAAGGGGCGCCCGCTAGAGCAACTGAGCGCATTGCGCCGCCTGCGCGCCTTGCTGCGCAAGGAGCGCTTCGACGTCATCCATGTCAATGGCTCGGCGGACCATCGTTTGTGCATGCTGGCGACGATGGGCATGGGCGCCAGGCGTCCCTTCATCGTCTACACGCAACACAACGACCGCGCCGCCAACAGCCTGGGCGTGCGGGTACGGGCCAAATGGGGCACCAATCGCGTCATCTGCGTCTGCAGCCACACCTTCCGCCGCATGAAGCAGTCGGTATTCCGGAATGAAGACCTGCGCGTGGTGCACAACGGCGTGGACACCGACAAGTGCCGGCCCGCCAACCAGGGCGAATCGGCGCGCGCCCGCGCCCGCTTCCTGCCGCCGGCCATGCGGGGCCGCCTGGTGGTCGGCAGCAATGCCGGCACCGCGGACTACAAGAACTGGATCGACATGGTGACGGCGGTTTCGCTGCTGCCCGCGGCGCAGCGGGAACAGATCGTGATCCTGATCGCCGGCAAGCTGCCGGGGGAAGAAAAGCTGCGGCAGGTTGCCGCGCTGGGCATGTCGGACCAGGTGGTGTTCACGGGGCTGCTGGACAACGTCGCACCCTTGCTGGCCGCGCTGGACGTGGGCTTCGTGCTGTCGTCGCGGCTGGAGACGATTTCGTTCGCCTGCCGCGAGATGATGGCCGCGGGCAAGCCCGTCATCGTCACCACGGTGGGGGGGCTGACCGAAAACGTCACCGAAGGCCGCAATGGCTGGATCGTGCCGCCCGAATCCGCCGATAGCGTGGCCCAGACCTTGTCCGAGATCCTGCAGAACCGCGGCATCCTGGACGCCATGGGCGTGGATGCGCGCGGCACGGCCTTGAAGGAGTTCTCGCTGGCGACTTTTGTCGGCAACACCGAGCGCGTCTACCGCGAGAACGCCTTTCCCTAGTAGTGGATCACCGTGCGGATCGACTTGCCTTCATGCATCAGGTCGAAGGCTTCGTTGATGCGGTCCAGCGGCAGCGTATGCGTGACGAACGGATCGAGGTCGATCTTGCCGCTCATCGCGTCCTCCACCATGCCCGGAAGCTGGGTGCGGCCCTTGACGCCGCCGAAGGCCGAGCCGCGCCACACGCGGCCCGTGACCAGCTGGAACGGGCGGGTGCTGATTTCCTGTCCCGCGCCGGCCACGCCGATGATGATGCTCTCGCCCCAGCCCTTGTGGCAGCATTCGAGCGCGGCGCGCATCACATGGACGTTGCCGATGCACTCGAACGAGAAATCCACGCCGCCGTCGGTGAGCTCGACGATGACTTCCTGGATGGGCTTGTCGTAGTCCTTGGGGTTGATGCAGTCGGTGGCGCCCATGGCGCTGGCCAGCACGAACTTGTTGGGGTTCGTGTCCACGGCGATGATGCGGCCCGCCTTGGCCTGCACCGCGCCCTGGATGACGGCCAGCCCGATGCCGCCCAGCCCGAACACGGCCACCGTATCGCCTTCCTTGACCTTGGCGGTGTTGTGGACGGCGCCCAGGCCGGTGGTGACGCCGCAGCCCAGCAGGCACACCTTCTCATGCGGGGCGGCCGGGTTGATCTTGGCCAGCGAGATCTCGTTGACGACCGTGTACTCGCTGAACGTCGAGCAGCCCATGTAGTGATAGAGCGGCTTGCCTTCGTAGCTGAAGCGCGAGGTGCCGTCGGGCATGACGCCCTTGCCTTGCGTGGCACGCACCTTCTGGCACAGGTTGGTCTTGCCGGACAGGCAGAACTTGCACTCGCGGCATTCGGCCGTGTAGAGCGGGATGACGTGGTCGCCGGGCTTGAGCGAGGTCACGCCTTCGCCCACTTCCACCACCACGCCGGCGCCTTCGTGGCCCAGCACCGCGGGGAACAGGCCCTCGGGGTCGTCGCCGCTCAGCGTGAAGGCGTCCGTGTGGCAGACACCGGTGTGCGTGATCTGCACCAGGACCTCGCCGCGCTGCGGGGGCGCGACGTCGATCTCAACGATTTCCAGCGGCTTGCCGGGTCCGAATGCGACTGCTGCGCGTGATTTCATAGCGTTGCTCCACGAAGGTCAGATGGGTTATTTCAAATAGGAACGGACGATGCGCATCAAGTCATCGATCTGCGATTCGGGTTCGATCCTGGGGCCTGGCGGACCGCCTTGAGCGGATTGCAGGAATGTTTCCCGGAGGTGGCTTTCCAGCACCTCGGCCATCAGGCCATTGGTGGCGCCGCGCAAGGCGGCCAGCTGCTGCAGCAGCGCGCCGCATTCCGTGCCTTCGTTGACCGCGCGCTCCAATGCTAACGCCTGCCCCTGGATGCGGCGCAAACGGGTGACAACGCGTTTCTTTTCTTCCGGGGAGTGCGGCACGGCAGGCTCCGATTAGATACAGGGGGGGAGTATACGGAATTCGGACAGGCGCGTCCAGGGCGCGCCGCACAGGCGCATGCCATCGACATACATCTGTACCTGTCTATACTGCGCCCTATAATTCGGCCGTAGCTCAGCCGCCCATTACAGGACATCCCCGTGGCCACTTCCCCGCCCAGATTGCCGCTCCAGGTCAATGCCGCGCCCGCCCCGCTCTACGCGCAGGTCAAGCAGATGATCGCGCAGCAGATCCGCAGCGGCGCCTGGCCCGCCCATTACCGCGTACCCTCCGAAACCGAGTTGGTCGACGAGCTGGGCTTCAGCCGCATGACCATCAACCGCGCCTTGCGCGAGCTGACCTCCGAGGGCCTGCTGGTGCGCATGCAGGGCGTGGGCACCTTTGTCGCCCAGCCGAAGGCGCGCTCGGCGTTGTTCGCCGTCAACAACATCGCCGACGAGATCGCGGGGCGCAACCACCGCCACCACAGCCGCGTGCTGCGGCTGGCCGAGGAACCGGCGGGCAGCGAGCAGGCGCAGGCGCTGGACATCCGCGCGGGCCAGCCGGTGTTCCACTCGGTCATCGTCCACTACGAGGACGATGTGCCGATCCAGCTGGAAGACCGCTACGTCAACGTGCAGCTGGCGCCGGACTACCTCAAGCAGGATTTCACGCAGGGCACCCCCTACGAATACCTGACGCGCGTGGCCCCGCTGACCGAAGGCGAGCACGTCGTCGAGGCCATCCTGGCCAAGCCGCGCGAGTGCCAGCTGTTGCAAATAGAACGCGGCGAGCCCTGCCTGCTGATCCGGCGGCGCACCTGGTCGGGCGAACGCGCCGTGACCCTGGCGCGCCTGATCCATCCGGGGTCCCGTCATCGCCTCGAAGGCAAGTTTTCGACATGAATCATTCCGACGTGCGGCTGTACCGGGCCGCGGACTACCCGCGCATGCCGTGGCGCAATGGCGGCGGCACCACGCAGGAGGTCGCCTGCAACCCTGGCGGCAGCTCCGCCGCGTTCGACTGGCGGCTGTCGCTGGCCGATGTCGGCCAGGACGGGGCATTTTCCGCCTTCACGGGCTATCAGCGCATCATCACCGTGCTGGAAGGCCAGGGCATCGAGCTGACCGTGGACGGGCGCCGGCAGGCGCCATTGGGGCCGCGCGCGGCGTACGCATTTTCCGGTGATGCGCGGGTGGATTGCCGCCTGCTCGACGGCCCGATCCGCGATTTCAACCTGATCTATGCGCCTGCGCGCCACCACGCCCGGCTGCAATGGGTGTCGGGTCCGGGCCCGTGGGTTTTCCACAGCAGCGCCCGCAGCGTGCTGGTCCTGAATGCCGGCGGCGCCATGTCGCTGGGCCTGGACGACGCCGAGCATCCGCTGCCGTCGCGCTACGACTGCCTGCATGTCGAAGGGCAGGACCGCCTGGCCCGATACCGCCTGAGCGCGGCAGGCGAGCTCGACGCCTGCGTGATCGAACTGCTGCCGCGCTCGGCCTGAGCCTCACGCTCTACGGGAAATCCCCAGGGAGAATATTCGTCATCCGAGCTTGTATATACAAGCATAGGCATCCTATGATTCGGGCAGTGGCGGCGCCTGCGAACGGAGCGCGGCCGAACCGATCAGGGAGCATGCCTTGGAAAAATCAAAGCGTTACCGCGATGTCGAAATCCGCGCCCCGCGCGGCAATCAGCTGACGGCCAAGAGCTGGCTGACCGAAGCGCCACTGCGCATGCTGATGAACAACCTGGACCCGGACGTGGCCGAAAACCCCAAGGAGCTGGTGGTGTACGGCGGCATCGGCCGCGCCGCGCGCGACTGGGATTGCTACGACCAGATCGTCGCGTCGCTCAAGGAACTGAACGACGACGAAACACTGCTGGTGCAGTCGGGCAAGCCGGTGGGCGTGTTCAAGACCCACGCCAACGCGCCGCGCGTGCTGATCGCCAATTCCAACCTGGTGCCGCACTGGGCCACCTGGGAACACTTCAACGAACTGGATGCCCGCGGCCTGGCGATGTACGGCCAGATGACGGCAGGCAGCTGGATCTACATCGGCAGCCAGGGCATCGTGCAGGGCACCTACGAGACCTTCGTCGAAGCCGGCCGCCAGCACTACGACGGCAGGCTGGCGGGCCGCTGGGTGCTGACGGCGGGCCTGGGCGGCATGGGGGGCGCGCAGCCGCTGGCCGCCACCCTGGCCGGCGCGTGCTCGCTGAACATCGAATGCCAGCAGAGCAGCATCGACTTCCGCCTGCGCACGCGCTACGTCGACGAACAGGCGCGTGACCTCGACGATGCGCTGGCGCGCATCGCCCGCTACACGCAGGAAGGCCGGGCGGTCTCCGTGGCGCTGTGCGGCAATGCCGCCGAGATCCTGCCGGAACTCGTGCGCCGCGACGTGCGCCCCGACATGGTCACGGACCAGACCAGCGCGCATGATCCGCTTAACGGCTATCTGCCGGCCGGCTGGACCTGGAGCGAGTACCGCGAGCGCGCCCGGAGCGAACCCGCCGCGGTCATCAAGGCGGCCAAGCAGTCGATGGCCGTGCATGTGCGGGCCATGCTGGCCTTCAAGCGCAAGGGCGTGCCCACCTTCGACTACGGCAACAACATCCGCCAGATGGCCAAGGACGAAGGCGTGGCCGACGCATTCGATTTTCCGGGCTTCGTGCCGGCCTACATCCGGCCGCTGTTCTGCCGCGGCGTGGGTCCCTTCCGCTGGGCCGCGCTGTCGGGCGATCCCCAGGATATCTACAAGACCGACGCGAAGGTCAAGGAATTGATCCCCGACGACGCCCACCTCCACCGCTGGCTGGACATGGCCCGCGAGCGCATCAGCTTCCAGGGTTTGCCGGCGCGCATCTGCTGGGTGGGGCTGGGACAGCGCGCCAGGCTGGGCCTGGCGTTCAACGAAATGGTCCGCAGCGGCGAGCTGGCCGCGCCCGTCGTCATTGGCCGCGACCACCTGGACTCCGGGTCGGTCGCCAGCCCCAACCGCGAGACCGAATCCATGCGCGACGGCTCCGACGCCGTGTCAGACTGGCCGCTGCTGAACGCCTTGCTGAACACCGCCGGCGGCGCGACCTGGGTGTCGCTGCATCATGGCGGAGGCGTGGGCATGGGCTTCTCGCAGCATGCCGGCATGGTGATCGTGTGCGATGGCACCGACGCGGCCGCCGAGCGCATCGCCCGCGTGCTGACCAACGATCCGGGCACGGGCGTCATGCGCCATGCGGATGCCGGCTATGAGCTCGCCATCGAGTGCGCGCGCGAGCAAGGCTTGAACCTGCCCATGATCACCGCCAAGCGCTGAGCCTGCGCAATCCGGCCCTGGAGATAAATAATGGAATTGCACCTGAAACCCGGCCACATGACGCTCGGCGACCTGCGGCGCATCTACCGGGAGCCCGTCCGCGTGATCCTCGATCCCGGCGCCTCGGACGCCATCGACGCCAGCGTGGCGACGGTCGAGCGCATCGTTGCCGAGGGGCGCACGGTTTATGGGGTCAACACGGGATTCGGGTTGCTGGCGTCGACCCGGATTGCGCGCGAGGACCTGGAGGCCCTGCAGCGCTCGCTGGTGCGGTCGCATGCGGCCGGCGTGGGCGAACCACTGGACGACGCCATGGTCCGGCTCATCATGGTGCTCAAGATCAACAGCCTGGCGCGCGGCTATTCGGGAATACGCCGCAAGGTGATAGACGGGCTGATCGGGCTGGTGAACGCCGGCGTCTATCCGCATATTCCGCTCAAGGGGTCGGTGGGCGCGTCGGGCGACCTGGCGCCGCTGGCGCACATGTCGCTGGTACTGCTGGGCGAGAGCCGCGCACGCCATCAGGGCGAATGGCTGCCGGCCCGGGCAGCGCTGGCCCGCGCGGGCCTGGAGCCCCTGACCCTGGCCGCCAAGGAAGGACTGGCGTTGCTGAACGGCACGCAAGTGTCCACGGCGTATGCGCTGCGCGGCTTGTTCGAGGCCGAGGACCTGCTGGCCGCGGCGCTGGTTTGCGGCAGCCTCAGCGTGGAAGCCATGCTGGGCTCGCGGGTCCCCTTTGACGCGCGCATCCATGCGGCGCGCGGCCAGCCCGGACAGATCGCCGTGGCCGCCGTCTACCGCGATCTTCTGGGCCCGGACAGCGAGGTGGGCCATTCCCATGCGGACTGCGACAAGGTCCAGGATCCTTACTCGCTGCGCTGCCAGCCGCAGGTCATGGGCGCCTGCCTGACGCAGATCCGCCATGCCGCGGAGGTGCTGCGGATCGAATCCAACGCCGTGTCCGACAACCCGCTGGTGTTCGTGGAGCAGGGCGATGTGATATCGGGCGGGAACTTTCACGCCGAGCCGGTGGCGCTGGTGGCCGACAACCTGGCGCTGGCCCTGGCCGAGATCGGCGCCTTGTCCGAGCGCCGCATCGCGCTGATGATGGACAAGCACATGTCGCAGCTGCCGCCCTTCCTGGTCAGCAACGGCGGCGTCAATTCGGGCTTCATGATCGCGCAGGTGACGGCGGCGGCGCTGGCCAGCGACAACAAGGCGCTGGCGCACCCCGCCAGCGTCGACAGCATGCCTACCTCCGCCAACCAGGAAGACCATGTGTCGATGGCGCCGAACGCCGGCAAGCGGCTCTGGCCCATGGCCGAGAACGTGCGCGATATCCTGGCGATCGAATGGCTGGGCGCATGCCAGGGCCTGGACTTCCGCGAAGGCCTGAAGTCCTCGCCCAAGCTGGAGCAGGCGCGCGCGCTGCTGCGCGAGCATGTGGCGCACTACGAGAACGACCGGTTCTTCGCGCCGGACATCGCCGAGGCCAGCGGCCTGATCGCGGCGCAGGCGCTCAACCGCCTGATGCCGGCGGGCTTATTGCCGAGCCTGTGATGGCCACCCTCTGGCGCAACTGTCATGCCGCGACGATGGCGCGCGGCGAATATTCCGCAATCGAGCGCGCCGCCATCGTGACGCGCGGCGACCGCATCGAATGGATAGGCCCGGAGGCGGCGCTGCCGCCCATGGAGGCAGCTCATGTCCATGACCTGGGCGGCGCCTGGGTCACGCCCGGCCTGATCGATTGCCACACGCACCTGGTGTTTGGCGGCAACCGCAGCCAGGAATTCGAACAGCGGCTGCAGGGCGTGGACTATGCCCGCATCGCGGCGCAAGGCGGCGGCATCGCCAGCACCGTGCGCGCGACGCGGGCCGCCACCGAGGACGAGCTCTACGCCAGCGCCCGCCGGCGGGCGCTGCATCTGCTGCGCGACGGCGTGACCACGCTGGAGGTCAAGTCCGGCTATGGGCTGGACCTGCCCAACGAGCGCAAGATGCTCAGGGTGGCGCGGCGGCTGGGCCACACCCTGCCCCTGACCGTGCGCGCGACCTGCCTGGCCGCGCACGCGCTGCCGCCGGAGTTCGCGGGGCGCGCCGATGAATACATCGACGAAGTCGTGCGGCGCATGTTGCCGGTGCTGGCGGCCGAAGGCCTGGTGGATGCCGTGGATGCGTTCTGCGAGCACCTTGCGTTTTCTCCGGCGCAGGTCGAGCGGGTGTTCCAGGCCGCGGTTCAGTTGGGCTTGCCGGTCAAGCTCCATGCCGAGCAGCTGTCGTCCCTGCATGGCGCCGCCCTGGCGGCGCGCTATGGGGCCTTGTCGGCCGATCACCTGGAATACCTGACCGAAAGCGATGTGCAGGCCATGGCCGCGGCGGGCACCGTGGCGGTGCTGTTGCCGGGCGCCTTCTACGCCCTGCGCGAAACCCGGCTGCCGCCGCTGGATCTGCTGCGCCGCCATGGCGTTCCCATGGCCATCTCCAGCGACCTGAACCCGGGAACCTCGCCCGCGCTGTCCCTGCGCCTGATGTTGAGCATGGCTTGCACCTTGTTCCGCATGACGCCCCAGGAGGCGCTGGCGGGCGCGACGACGCATGCGGCCCGCGCGCTAGGCCTGCAGGCCACGCACGGCGTCCTGGAGGCTGGCAGGGTGGCGGACTTCGTGGCGTGGGAGGTGGAGCATCCCTCCGAACTGGCCTACTGGATCGGCGGGGACCTCCCCAAGCAGGTGATCCGGCACGGTGCGCGCATCAGCCTCTCCGCCCTGGATTGAAACGCGGCGGATCCGGACAGGATCGCGCCCGCCACGGACTTGCCGGGGCGCCGGCGCCCTATTCCCGCCGCGGGCGCATTACGATGCCCCTTCCTGGCGCCTGTCGTGGGCGTCGATTGCCGTGAATGCGAGGAGGGACGTATGCGGATCTGCATGATGGAAGGGCCGGTCGACCTGGCGCCGGAAGGCGCCACCTGGGAGGGCATTGCCGATAGGATCGGCGAGCTGGCGCCTGACCTGCTGGTCACCAACGAGATGCCCTTCGGACGGTGGCTGGCGGCCTTCCCCTCCTATGATGCGGCCCTGGCGGCCGAATCGGTCCGGGTGCACGAGGCCGGCCTCGAGGCCCTGGTGGCGCTGAACGTGCCTGCCATCGTGTCGTCCCGCCCCGTGCCCGCGGGCGCGCGGCTGGCCAATGAGGCCTACGCCCTGCAGGGCGGGCGCTATACCCCGCTGCATCAGAAGCAGTACTTCCCGGAAGAGCCGGGGTTCTTCGAAGCGACCTGGTTCCATTGCGCGATGGACGGTTTCGAGGTCTTCGAAGTGGGCGGCATCCGCCTGGGCGTGCAACTGTGCACCGAGCTGATGTTCAACGAACGCGCGCGCCGCTATGGGCGCGACGGGGCCGAGCTGATCGTGGTGCCGCGCGCCAGCGGCGCATCCGCAAACCGCTGGCTGACGGCGGGCGCCATGGCCGCGCTCGTGTCCGGATGCTATGTGGTCAGTTCGAACCGCGCCGGGCGCACGGCGCAGGGGCAGGTGTTTGGCGGCCTGGCGTTTGCATTCCAGCCCGATGGCGAGCCGCTGGCGCAATCCAGCGACTCGGAGTCCATCGTCACGATCGAGGTGGATCCGGCCCGGTCGCGGGCCCAGCAGGCGCTGTACCCGTGCTACGTGCGGGAGTAGCCGGAATCGCGCCCGCTTCGGGCATCAGGCAGCCAGGGCAACCTGCCGGCGGTCCTGAATCAGCGGGGGCAGGCGGAAGGCGCTGACCGCGCCTTGCAGCCGCTGCGCCTGCGCCTCCAGCGAGGACGCGGCGGCGGCCGCCTCTTCGACCAGCGCCGCGTTCTGCTGCGTCACCTGGTCCATCTGGTTGACCGCGGTGTTGACCTGATCGATGCCCGTGACCTGTTCGTGCGAGGCCGTGGCAATGTCGTTCACCAGCAGCGTGAGGCGTTCGATGGTGGCCAGTATTTCCTCCATCGTGCGGCCCGCGGTCTCGACCTGCGCGGAGCCGGCCTGCACCGTGGCGCCGGAGGTATTGAGCAGCTGCTTGATCTCCTTGGCGGCGCCGGCGCTGCGTTGCGCCAGCGAACGGACTTCGGCGGCCACCACGGCGAAACCCTTGCCTTCTTCGCCCGCCCTGGCGGCCTCCACCGCTGCGTTCAGCGCCAGGATGTTCGTCTGGAACGCGATGCCGTCGATGACGCCGACGATATCCTCGATGCGTCCGGAGTCCTGGGCGATCTCGCGCATGGTGTTGACCGCGGCCTGCACCGCCTCGCCGCCGCGCTGGACCACCTCGGATGCCGTGGCCGCCATCTGGTTGGCCATCCGGGCGTTTTCCGCGTTGCTGGTCACGGTGGACAGCAGCTGTTCCATGCTGGCGGCGGTTTCCTCGAGCGAAGCCGCCTGCTGCTCGGTGCGGCTGGACAGATCCTGGTTGCCGGCGGCGATTTCGCTGGAGCCCGTGTTGATTTCGGCCACGCCGTCGCGCACCGCATGCACGGTGCGCACCAGGCTGGCCTGCATCTCCTGCAGATAGGGAATGATCTGGCCCACGCAGTTCTTGCCGAAGGGGGCGATCGGCGTGGTCAGGTCGCCGTCGGCGATGCGGCGGAAATGGCCCCGGACCAGGTCCAGCGGACGCTTCAGGAAATACACCACGTAGCGGTCGCCCAGCACCAGCAGCAGCAGGCAGATGCCCAGCACCACGCCCATGCCGGTGTAGGCCTGGCGGCGCTTGGCGTCGGCGTCCGTCCAGAGCTGGGTTTCGCGTTCCTTGGCGTAGGCTTCATAGTTCTCGATGCTCTTGCCGAAGCTGCGGCTGGCCGTGACGACGGGGCCCGCCGCATGCGCGCGCGCCTTGTCGACGGCTCCGGCTTCCAGATGCTGGCGCTGCACGGTAATGCCGTCGACCAGCGCATCGAAACCGGACCGCATGGGATCGAGGATGGCCGGCGGGGCGTCCTGGCGGGCCAGTTCGATAAACAAGGCCTGCTGCTTTCTGGCCTCGGCGAGCGCGGCATCGATGCTGCGTCCCTCTTCGGCCGTCTTGTCCTTCTGGCCTTCGCTGGCATATTCCAGCTGGCGCGACAGGCGCAGCCGGGCGCGCATGATCTGGTCATTGACCCGCGACAGGGCGGAGACTTCGTGCAGGAGTTCGTTGCTGGCCGCGAGCGCTTCGCCGGCGCTGCGCAACCCGTTGACGCTGATGGCCGAGAGGCCGGCGATCAAGGCGCTGATCGTGAGCAACGTGCCCAGGATCATGCGACGGATGGTGATGTCTTTCAGAAACTGTGTCATGCGCGTCGTCCTAATATGCAGCGAGTGTGCATATGGACAACGGCCCGGCTGGAATGATTATTTAGCCGATGTTGCACATCTTACGAATATGTCTGTCTGGCGGTCGAATATATCGACATGAACGGCAACAGTGTTGCGTATTTGTCGATCAACGGGAGGCAGGCGCCTGGGCGGGTTCACTTGGGTCGAACCGCAGGCGCGAGAAACTGGCGATGCAGGCCAGCGCGGCGCACAAGCCTCCCAGCCACAGGGCGGCGATGGCGCCGTGCGTGGTGGAGACATTGAAGCAGGCGGCAACCATGGCTGCGCCGGAGGCCTGGCCAAGCAGGCGCACCGTCCCGATCATGCCGCTTGCGCCGCCGGCGCGCGAGGCCGGCGCCGAGGTCATGATGGCGCGCAGGTTGGGGGACTGGAAGAAGCCGAATCCGGCGCCGCAGATCGCCATGCGCCAGGTAATGTCCCACACGGAGGGGGCGGCCGGCATCAGCGCCAGCAGGACCAGGCCCAAGGCCAGCAGCGCCAGGCCGACACCGCCCAGGATGCCCGCCGGATAGCGGTCGGACAGACGTCCGGCGATCGGCGCCATCACGGCCACCACCACCGGCCAGGGCGTGATCAGAAAGCCCGTGTGCACCTGGCTGTAGCCCAGCACGGTCTGGAACATGAACGGCAGCGAGACAAAGGCCAGCGCCTGGGCGGCGAACGCGCACACCGCGGTGGCGGCGGACAGCGCGAACAAGGGCCGGCGCAGCAGGTCCACCGCGAGGATCGGCGCGGGATGGCCGGCCTGCCGGCGCATCAGCAGCCACAGGCAGGCCGCCGCCGCGCCCCACTCCAGCACGACCCGCGGCCAGGGGGCGCTGTGCGCCAGTTCATTCGATCCCAGCACGAACAGGCCCAGCGTCAGGGCGCAAAGCAGCGCGGCGATCCCGTCGAAGCCATGCCGCGCCCGCGCGGTTTCGGGCAGGCCGCGCAGGGCCAGCATCGCGGCCAGGATGCCGATGGGCACGTTGATCAGGAACAGCCAATGCCAGGAGCCCAGCAAGAGGATGGCCGACGCCGCCGTGGGACCCGCGGCGAAGGACAGGCCCACCACCATGGCGTTCAGCCCCAGGCCCCGGCCCAGCATGTGAGAGGGATAGATGAAGCGCAGCAGCGCGCCGTTGACGCTCATGACCCCGGCCGCGCCCAGGCCCTGCAGAATGCGCGCCGCCACCAGAGAGGGCAGCGTGGGCGCCAGGCCGCAGGCAAGCGAGGACAGGGTGAACACCGCCAGGCCCACGATGTAGACCCGCCGGTGCCCCAGGATCTCGCCCAGCGCCGCCGCGGGCAGCAGGCCCGCCACCATGGCCAGCTGATAGCCGCTGATGACCCAGATGGAGCCGGCTTCGCTGGCCTGGAGGTCGCGGGCGATGGTCGGCAACGCGGTATTGGCGATGGCCGTGTCCAGGCTGGCCATGCAGACCGCCAGCATGACGGCCAGGAGCGCGCCCAGGCGCTCGGCGGCGGGCAGGCCGACGCCTGCCGGATAGACGGTGCTGCGGGAGAACGAGAGCATGAAGTGGCGGCGATGCGAGGGGGCGTCCGGGCGGAGCGTCCGGAATCGTGAGCATTGATTCTAATGCGGCACCGCGATTCAACGCTTCGTCAGCAGGCGGCGCGTCCGTCGCCGGAGTCCCAGCGCCATATCCGTTCCGGTCCGGGAGCGCGCCGCCGGGGCCGGCCGAACCCGGCGGGATCGGCGTCCGCCGCCTAGGGCTGCCCGGGAGCCTCGCGAGGCTTGACCGGCCAGAACAGGGTCGCGGGGCGCTGCCAGATACGTTGCCGCACGCCTGCCGACAGGGAATCGCGGTCGCCGCGGCGCAGGTCGCGCGAACGCAGCGCCACGTTGAAGGCCAGCGCAAAGCTCACCACCACGTTGAGCACGCCGGTCGCCGCCGTGCCGGCCACGGCCATCCAGAACGCGTTCGTATGCACAACCTCCCAGCCCAGCGTGCCCAGGGCGGTGCCGATCTGGCCCGCGCTGAGCGTCACGTGGCGAACCTCCACGTGCGGGCCGAAGAAGCTCACGATGGCCGGGCCGATGCCCAGCATCAGGCCCAGCGACACATTGCCGGCGATACCCGAGATATTGCGTTGCCAGAAGCCCGCCCAGCGGACCGCGCCGCGTTCGCCGAACAGCTGGCGCGTGCGCCGGTCATAGGCCATGACGTCATGCACCCGGTGCAGCGCGAACCAGTTGTCGGCCCACCCGGCGATCAGGCTCGACAGCCAGAGCAGCACGCCGGTCGCGGCCGCATAGATGGGTGTGGGGCCCCAGATGGAGAACGAGTCCAGGGTTTCCCGCGCCTTGTCCGCGCTGATCAGCGGCTGGTCCAGCGCATGCGTGGCCACCCATTGGACCGCCCATGCCATGGGAAACACCACGGCGAGGTTGCCCAGGATGGCCGCCGCGTTCGAGCGGATCATGGACAGCGTGTCGTCCAGGAAGGCCTCGCGCCCTTGCGGCGTGTTGGCCGCGTCCAGCCGGTGGGCGAGCGCCGGGCCGGTCATGGCCGGCTGCTTGGTGGCCAGCGTGAAGTGCGCGAACTGGATCACCAGGAAGCCGCAAGCGTAATTCAGCGAGGCCAGCAGGCCCTCGATGAATTTGTCCAGGTGCATGGAAACGATGAAGAACTTCAGGTACACCGTGAACACCATGATGAATCCGCCGCCCAGCGACGCCTTCAGCATGTCCAGGTATTCCACCGGGTCGCGGGCAATATAGTGTTCACCGGTTTCGGCGGTGCGTTCCATCACGCGCCGCGCCAGCTGGGCGAACGAGGAGGCCGCCAGGTGCCGGATGCTGCTGCGCGCCTGGGTGGAGCGGATCAGCTCGGCGATCAGGTGCGCGTACTTGTGGCGCTGCGTCGGATCCACCCATACGCTCAGCAGCAGTTCGATGCGCGCCAGGCGCAGCTTCATGCGTTCGATCTGGAAGACCACTTCGACCGAGACGCCGTTCTGCTCCAACTCGTCGTACACGCCTTGCGTAGCGGCGCGGCAGCCGTCGAGCAAGGCCCGGAATACGTTCAGCCGACGCCCGAAGACCTCCCGCGGCGTGTCCGGCGGGCTGTCGCACAGTTCGGCGGCGGCCGCGGCCAGCGCAAAGAATGGCGTGTCCTGCACGGGGCCGGCCAGGCGGGAGCGGATGTCCTGGCTGAGTCCGGTGGCGCGCACCTGGCTGACCAGCACCTGGATGCTGGTGGTCAGCGCCTGCTCAAGGCGCAGGGAAGGCGGCTCCAGCGCGGCGGGATCCTGGCGTGGCACGCCGTCGCCCAGGCGAAGCAGCACGCGCATGCGCGCCAGCGTCGCCTCGTCCAGCGATTCGATCCATTCCGCATCGCCGGCGCGGCGGAAGATCAGGGAGAACAGCCCGAACATGTCGCCGCGGTTGGGCGGCGGCGGCAGCATCCGCGCCTGCACGCGTTCCCAGAACTCGCCCCAGAAGCCCGGATGCGAGGCGACGCCGGTATCGCAGAGCAGCGAGGTCGAGTCGTTGTCGGCCAGCAGCGAGCGCAGCGTGGCGGCGGCGCGGTCGGCCAGCTCGGGGTTGTGTTCCAGCACTTGCAGCAGATAGCGCAGGCGCGCGTGCTGGGGATGGCGGCCGTCCTGCGCCGGTTCATGGCCCGGCCGGTTCAGCCAGCGGCACAGATCCACCATCCACAGGTTCCGATCGCCCAGCGGGGCCTGCGGGTCGGCGTTGGACAGGATGACGTCGATCTGTGGCCCGCCATGCCGCGAAGCCCGCCATTTGCGCCAGAGGGAGGTAAGCATGGGCGGGCCTCGTGGTTCATAGTGATTCGGGGTCTCGGCGCAACGAGAAGCCCTGCGCTTCGTTCATGGCCAGATAGCTGACGTTGCGCGACACCACGGGCGGCTTGTCGCCCGCGTGCAGCGCGCGCACCTCGTCCAGCACCATCTTGTCGGCCAGCGTCATGCGGTCCATCATGCGCAGGTACTGCATCCAGCTTTCCACCAGGAACACTTCGCGCCAGACGCCTTCGCGCTCCAGGTCGCGGAACAGCTGCCACTGCTGCGCGCCATTGCGCAGCCGCAACAGCCGCAGCGGCCGGGCAGCGTGGATCAGCGCGGCAAGCCTGTCCTGGTTGATCAGGTATTCCACCGCGACCAGCACGGCGCCGCGCTGGGTGTTGAAGCCCGCGGCGGCCATGGCCGGCTCCGTGTCGTCGGCGCGCGCCAGGGACTGCGCGTCCACGTGCTCGGGCAGGCGCGACCTGTACAGCAGGGCGACGGTAACTCCCAGCATGATGCCTGCGGCGGACAGTGCGCCGGACACGCCCATGGTGCCGGCGAAGTGGCCCCACATGAACGAGCCGGCCGCCAGGCCGCCGAAGATCGCCGTCTGGTACAGCGCCAGGGCGCGCGCCTTGACCCAGTCCGGCACCAGCATCTGGACAGTGGTGTTGTAGGTGGCCAGCACGCCTATCCAGCAGCTGCCCGACAGCAGCAGCGCCGGAAACGCCACCCAGAGCGTGTCGGTCAGTCCCAGCGCCAGCAGGCAGGCAGCCAGCAAGGCGGCGGCGACGCTGATCAGTCCGCTCGCGCCCCACGCCGCCTGCACGCGGCGCACCAAGGCGCTGCCCAGGATGGCGCCCAGCCCCAGCGCGCCCAGCATATAGCCATACAGCAGCGCACTGCCGCCTTCATGTTCGTGCGCCAGCAAGGGCAGCAGCGCCCACAGCGCGCTGGCCGACAGGCCGAAGGCGAACGAGCGCAGCATCACCACGCGCGTCACGGTGGAATGCTGGGTGTAGCGCACGGCGGCCACGACGCCTTCGAAGATGCCTTCGGGCGGCAAGCGGCGCACGGGCAGGTCGCGCTTCCAGCGCCAGATCGCCCAGATCAGGCTGCCGTAGCAGAAGCAGTTCAGCAGGAAAACCCAGGGCGCGCCCATGGCGCCCAGCAGGAGGCCGCCGATGGCGGGGCCCACCGCGCGCGCCACGTTGAAATTCACGCTGTTGAGCAGCACCGCGCTGCCGACGTGGGCGCGCGGCACCTGCTCGCCCACCGCCGCCTGCCAGGCCGGGGTGACGACGGCGCTGCCGATGGCGATGCAGAACACGGAGGCGATCAGGGTGATGGGGTGCAGCAGGCCGGCGAAGGCGAGCACGGTGATGAAGACGCCGCCGGCCAGCTCCAGCAGCATGCCGGTCAGCATGACCTTGCGGCGGTCGTAGTTGTCCGCCAGCACGCCGGTCAGGATGGACAGCGCCACCAGCGGGAAGGCGGCAGCCACCTGGATCATGGCGACCATCAGCGGGCTGTTTTGTTCGGTGGTGATGATCCAGGCGGCGGCGACGGACTGCGCCCATGTGCCCAGGTTGGCGAACAGGTTCGCGATCCAGATGACGCGAAACGCGGGAAAGGCAAAGGGGGAAAGCGTGCTGACCTGGAGGACAGGAGCGGGGGTGGCCGACGGGTCGGCCGGCAGGTCGTTGGTAGCCGAAACGGGCTGCAGCATAGGGGCTTGTCCGGGGCGCCGGGGGGCGCCCTTTCCGGGCTTGGTCTGGGTCGGACAATGGTACGCCCAAGGGAGGCCGGATTGGGGGCACCTCATGCTTTTCTAGTACCCTGCCCCGGGTGCGGCCGTCCAAGGCTGCGCGCACCGACCCGGCTGTACGTCAGTCCGACGCACGCCGCCGTTCCACTATTTGCGATTTCTGTTTTGATGACCCTGACTTTCAATGGGCGCGCGTTCGCCGCCCTGCTTGCCGTGACGGCGCTGCTGGCGCTGATCGCAACCCTGGGCGCGCCCTATCCCTTCCTGCGCGGATTCTTGGGCGATGTGGTGGCCGTGGGCTGGGCCTATCTGGTGTATCGCAGCTTTATCCGCGCGGGCGTGCTGCCCCTGGCGCTGGCCGCGTTGTTCACGGGGTACGCGGTGGAACTGGGCCAGTACCTGGCCCGCCATTTCGGCTGGCGCATCGAGCAGCCAGTGTTGCGCGTCGTCCTGGGCAGTGTGCCTGACTGGTGGGACGTCCTGGCCTACACCGTGGGCTTCGTGCTGGTGCTGGCGCTGGCGGGCGCCTATGCGCGCCGCCAGAAGGGCGCTGCGCTGCAGAACGCCCGCATGCAGGTCAGCCTGCGCGCAAGGCGCTAGCGGCCATGCCGCTGCCCGGGGCGGTTTTCCCGGGCGCCCTCATATCGGTCAACCGGCCTGGCAGGCCGCGTCGTCGCCTTGCGCGTGCGCGGTGATCGCTGCTGCGCGCTGCGGTTGCAGGCGCGCGTTGCGGAACGGGGCCAGGCATTCGGCCCAGGACGAGGGGAACAAGGGCGTGGCGTGGCGCACGGCATCGCGGCGGGCGTAATGCGTGAGCAGCTGCTGGCCAATCGGGGCGTCTCCAAGGGGGTGGCGGGTATTCATGGTATTTCCGTATTGCATTGAAAGTGTATTCATTGTACGTCGATGGCCGGCCGAGGTCCAGCCCACCCATGGGTCCCGCAAGTACTTGATCTTCCAGAAACTGTCCCTGTTTCCAAGAGGAGTTCTCCGGGATTGCCCTAGCAGTCCAAAACAGTAGACGGTATACAATGTTCATCATGCCCGGGCTTAGACAGGCCTGGAATCTCTCCCACTGGACCTGGAGCGCGTCATGGCAGAACTGATGAACCGAGATGAATTCCGTACCGCGTTGGAAAACGCGATCAAGGGCAAGAGCGCGAATGCCTCGCCCTTTTCCATTGCCTGGGCCGAGGGCAAGCTCAGCCGCGAACACCTGTCGCGCTGGGCCGAGAACCACTACCACTACGTGGGCCCGTTCGCCGACTATCTGGGTTACCTGTATGCCCGCACGCCCGATACCTATACCGAGGCCAAGGATTTCCTGCTGGCCAATATGTATGAAGAAGAAATCGGCGGAGACCGCCACACGGACCTCCTGATCCGTTTCGCCGAGGCCTGCGGCACCACCCGCGAACGGGTCACCAACCCCGACAACATGTCGCCCACGACGCGCGCGCTGCAAAGCTGGTGCTATGCCGTGGCCATGCGCGAAGACCCCATCGTGGCCGTGGCCGGCCTGGTGGTGGGCCTGGAATCTCAGGTGCCGTCCATCTATCGCAAGCAGACGCCGACCCTGCGCGAAAAATACGGCTTCACCGACGAGGAAGTGGAATTCTTCGACCTGCATATCGTGTCCGACGAAATCCACGGCGAACGCGGCTACCAGATCGTGCTGGAGCACGCCAACACGGTTGAGCTGCAGCAGCGCTGCCTGAAGATCTGCGAAATCGGCGCGCAGATGCGGCTGCTCTACACCACGGCGCTCTATACCGATTACGTGCAGCAGGAAATCAAGCTGCCCGAACTGGGCCTTGCCGCCTGATTCCCGCCCGCGGCCGCCGGGCGCTTGCGCCGGACGGCCGCGGGGGCCGCAGATCCTGGACGAAGAACCCATGCCTACCGTTGTGTTTCATAAAGGCGGCCAGACCTACACCGACGTGGTGAAGGACAACACCAACCTGGTGGTGCGGGCCGGCATCAAGCAGTTTCCGTTTCCGCATCTGCGCTATGAATGCGGCATGGGCAAGTGCGCCAAATGCGCCTGCCGCGTGCTGGCCGGCGCCGAGCATCTGCCGCCGGTGAACTGGAAGGAAAAAAAGCAGCTTGGCGACCGTATCGACCAGGGCTACCGGCTGGCGTGCCAGCTTTGGCTCAATAACGATATCGAGCTGACCCAGGACGTGGAGGCATAGCGGCGATGGAGCCCGTATACGTAATCCTGACCACCAAGCCCGGCGTCTTTCGGACCGAAGCGGGCGATGGGGCCGACATCATCGAAACCTACGACTACGTGTTCTACGGCCGCGCGCTCGCGGTGTTCAGCATCGCCCTGCTGCACCGCGACATCAAGCTGGTGGTGACCGAGGAAACCCCGCCGTACGTGGTGAACCACGTGCCGTCCAAGTTCCTGGAGAGGTTCGCATCGGTGGACGCCGCCCGCAAGGAGCTGGCCCACCTGACGCGTTTTGGCAGCATGGAGTCGACGCTGACGCTGAGGTCCGGCGCCGTCGCCGCGGAGCACTGAACACATGGTCCAGATCACTTTCATTTCCAATGGCGGCAAAGTCGCGACTGCGCCTGAAAACAGCAATCTGCTGCGCATATCGCTGAAAGAAAAAGGCGGCATTCCGTTCAAATGCGGGGGCGGCCTGTGCGGCACCTGCAAGTGCCGCATCGAAGAAGGGCTGGAGCACACCGATGCCATCAAGCCCAAAGAGCGCAAGCACTTGCGGCCCGAGGATTTCGAGGCCGGCTATCGCATGGCCTGCCAGACTTTCGTGAATGGCGACGTCAAGGTGTCGTGGGTGGTGCAGAACGGCAAGGGCGTGGTGGTGGGGGCGGCGCCCGACCCCGTGCCAGCCGCGACCTGACCTGAGCGGCGCGGCCGGCGGCTTCAGGCCACGGAGGCGTGCGGCTGCTGGGCTTCGGTATAGGCCTTGGCGGCGTTGTGCACGTGCTGGCTTGCCAGCAGCGCCGCGAGATCGCCGTTGCCGGCGATCACCGCGTTAAGTATCTGCGAATGCTCGTCCCAGTTCTGCTTGGCGCGGCGCATGTTGCTGGGCGCGAACAGCAGCGCCGTGCGGTCGCGCAGCGAACGCATCAGGTCGGTCAGCACCACGTTGCCGCCGATGGTGGCCAGCATTTCGTGGAACTGCGAATTCAACGCCAGGAACTTATCCAGCTGCTCGCTGCGCGCGGCTTCCGTGCCTTCGCGCAGGAAGGCCTGCAGGCGTTCCACGGTCTTGTCATCGCGGCGCTGCGCGGCCAGCTTGGCGTTCAGCCCTTCCAGCGTGGCGCGCACTTCCACCATGTCGTAGGCCACCGCGTCGGACAGCACCGACACGGACGCGCCGCGCCGCGGCTCGATCGTGACCAGCCCTTCGGCGGCCAGCGCGCGCAGCGCCTCGCGCACCGGGATGCGGGACACGCCCATTTCTTCGGACAGGCGGCCTTCGACCAGGCGGTCGCCGGGGGTGAACTCGCCGCTCAGGATGCGCTCGCGCAGCTTGTCGCGGATGACGGCAAACAACTGCGGATGCTGCTCGCCGATCTTCAGCGGGGCGGAATGCTGCGTCTCTACGGCTTGCGTGCTGACTGGGGAGGTTGTCATGGCGAGCAGGTTTGGCTTAATGGATACAGTCTCCATTGTATTACCGGGTGTAGCCGAGCGCCGCAGGGGGTGTGACGCATCAATTCCCCCAGAAGGACTTGACCAGCACCCCCACGGCGCCCAGGGCGCAGGCCGCCAGCAGGACGGCGCGCACCGCGCGCGGGGGCAACAGGGTGCGCAGCCGGTTGGAGACCGCAAAACCGGCCAGAAGAAAGGGCGCCAGGCTGAGGGCCAGCCCGGCGTGGTAGCCCGTGTACCGCTTGGCCAGCGCCAGCATGGCAAGCGAAAAGATCGAGCCCAGGAACAGCACCATGCCCAGTGTGGCGCGCAGCCTGGGCGGCGCGGCGTGCTGCAGCACGATGGCGATGGGCGGCGCGCCCACCGAGGTCATCGTGCCCATGATGCCCGAGGCCACGCCCGCGCCGGACACCCTGCCCGGCGTGGCGGAGAAGCGCAGTCCGGCCACGCTGAGCGCCACGGCGATCAGGATCATGCAGGCAAACAGCACGCCCAGGGCCTGCGGGGCAAAGCGCGCCATCGCGTAGATGGCGATCAGCGTCCCCACGGCGCGGCCCGCCAGCGCGTAGGACACGGCCGGCCAGTCGATGGCGGCGCGCTCGCGCAGCGCGGTCAGGAGGGAAATGAAGCCCCCCAGCGTCAGCAGCGGTCCGGGCGCCAGCTGGGGAAAGAACATGGCCGCCACCGGGGCGGCGAACATGGCGAAACCGACGCCGCCCACGCCCTGCGCCACCGCGGCGCCAAACACCACCGCCGCCATGGCGGCGTAATGCCAGAGATCAGGGAACGGCAGGGAGGACGGCATGCCTGGGCGGTTTGTAAATTATGTATACGATAGTCTATCCATGATTTCGACCGGATGGACGATACCGGCCTAAACCTAGGGTAATCCCCTGAATTTTCGGGATTATTCATGGGAATTTCAGAATTATCGCTTTCCCTAGGCGATGCATATTTCGATTGGTATGCCTCACAACGAAATATAGTATACCGATGGTGGCGACCCAACAGCCACGCAAACAAGGGGAATAGCGCATGCAATCGGACGTGGTGCTCAATGCCGCTCATTGGATATACCTGATCAGCGTGGCGGCCATCATCTTGACGATGATTCTGCGGGCCAATGTGGTGGTGCCGTCGGTCATCGGCACCTTCCTGGTGGTGCTGGCCATCACGGGCAATCCGATCAGCGCCCTGATCGGCATCTTCTCCGCCAGCTTCGTGGCGGCCAAGGAGCTCTTCAACATCTTCCTGGTCATCACCTTCATGACCGCGCTGCTCAATTCGCTCAAGACCTTGCAGGCGGACGTGCGCATGGTGCAGCCGTTTCGCCGCGTCATGCGGGGCGGCCACTCCTCTTTCGTGATCATCGCGCTCTGCACCTATGTGATCTCGCTGTTCTTCTGGCCCACGCCCGCCGTGCCGCTGGTCTCCGCCATCCTGCTGCCCGCGGCCATCGCCGCCGGGTTGCCGCCCCTGGCGGGCGCCATGGCCATCGCGATCGCCGGCCAGGGCATGGCCCTGTCCTCCGACTACGTGATCGGAGTGGCGCCCAGCATCAGCGCCAAGGCGGCGGGGGCGGCCGTCAGCGCGGCGGTGGTGGCTGACCGCGCGCTGGTGCTGTCGCTGATCACCGGCGCGGTGGCGCTGGTTGCAGCCTACCTGCTGGTGCGCAAGCACATCGTGCCGGCCGATCCGGCGCTGCTGTCCGCCTGGCAGTCCCGCGCCCAGGACGGCAGCCTGGCGCGCATGGAACAGGCCGGCTCCTTCGACAAGGCGGAACTCGCGCGCGGCACCATGGGCGCCGACCCCGCGCTGCCCCGCGGCCCGGCGCTGAGCGAAGAAGAGCGCCGCCGGGTGCGCTGGTCCAAGACGTTCGCGGTGGTGACGCCGCTGGCCTTCCTGGCGGTGATTGCGGTGATGGTGCTGCCCCGGCTGTTCCCGTCCCTGCCCGCCCTGCGCGGCGGCGATGCGGCGGCGCTGGTGGGTGGCGTGGCCTTTGTCGTGATGATGCTGGTGACCCTGGCGGCCGAAGGGCCGCGCAAGATGCTGGACGTCTGTCCGGAGCACGTGACCGACGGCTTTGTCTTCGCCTTCAAGGCCATGGGCTCGGTGCTGCCGATCGCCGGCTTCTTTTTTGTCGGAGCCAATGAGACGGCCGCACAGATCCTGGGCGTGCCGCAGGCGCAGGCGCCCGGCCTGCTGTTCGAGGTGATCTCGGCGTCGCAGCACCTGATTCCGGAAAACCACTTCCTGGTCGCCTTTGGCGTGCTCATCGTCGGCATGATCACCGGCATCGACGGCTCCGGCTTTGCCGGCCTGCCGCTGACCGGCACGCTGTCCGGCGCCCTGGGTCCGGTGGTGGGCGTGGATCCCGCCACGCTGGCGGCCGTGGGTCAGATGGGGGCGGTATGGACGGGCGGCGGCACCCTGATCGCCTGGTCGTCGTTGATTGCGGTGGCGGGCTTTGCGCGGGTGAACGTGCTGTCGCTGGTGCGCGCCCTGCTGCTGCCGGTGTTGCTGGCGCTGTTCGTATCCACCATTTGCGCCGTGCTGATCTGGAGCTGAGGTCCGGCGCGCAGAGCGGAAGAGGCCCCGGAAGGGGCTTTTTTCTTGCCGGCCGGACTGGGGTTTCCACGTATCGTGTACAAGTGATTAAAGTATACAATGTTCTGAACATATCTCAGACGCCCCATGCCCGGCCGGCCTGGCCGGGCCAGACCAAGGAAGCGCTCCCGTGGACGATCTCTCGCAGCAGACCTTTTTGAACCACATCGGCGGCGCCTGGATGCCCAGCGGCACGGGCAAGACCGCTCCGAACATCAATCCGGCCGACACGGGCGACATCGTGGGCCATTTCCAGGTGTCGGACGCCGAGGACGCCAGGCAGGCGGTGGAAGCGGCCGACGCGGCGTTTGCCGCCTGGCGCGACACGCCCATCTCCAAGCGCGCGGCGATCCTGTTCCGGGCCGCCCAACACCTGGAAGACCATGCCGATGCGATTGCGCGCGAATTGACCCGGGAAGAGGGCAAGGGCCTGAACCTGGCCAGGGACGAAGTGCTGCGGTCCGCGCAGACGATCCGTTTTTACGCGGTCGAGGGTCAGTCCTTCACCGGCGAGACCTACGTCAACGACGATCCGGACATGATCGTCTACAGCCAGCGCGAGCCGCTGGGTGTGGTGACGGTGATCTCGCCCTGGAACTTCCCCATTTCCATTCCCGCGCGCAAGATCGCTCCGGCGCTGATCATGGGCAATACCGTGGTGTTCAAGCCGTCGTCGGACGCGCCGCTATCGGGCTATCGCCTGGCCGAGGCCTTCGTGCAGGCCGGCCTGCCCGCCGGCGTGCTGAACTTCCTGACCGGGCCGGCCGCAGCGGTGGGCGAAGCGATCACCGGCGCGAGGCAGGTGCGGGCGATTTCCTTTACGGGATCCACCGCCGCCGGCGAGCAGATCCACCGGACCGCCGGGCTCACCACCCGCACTCAGATGGAACTGGGCGGCAAGAATCCGCTGATCGTGCTGGCCGACGCCGACCTGGACCGCGCGGTGGACCTGGCCGTGAAGGGCGGATTCTCGCTGAGCGGTCAGGCCTGCACCGGCACCAGCCGCGTGCTGGTGGACGCCAAGGTGCGCCAGGCCTACACCGACAAGCTGCTGGCCAGGATCAAGACACTGACCATCGGCAATGGTCTGGACGGCAACTTCGATCTGGGACCGCTGGCGACCGCCAGGCAGCTGGACAACGTGCTGGGCTACGTGGCGGTGGGCAAGCAGGAGGCCACGCATCTGCATGGCGGAGACCGCCTGAAGGGCGCAAGCTTCGACCGTGGCTATTACGTATCGCCCGCGCTGTTCACCGACGTGACCCAACAGATGCGCATCGCGCGCGAAGAGATCTTCGGACCGGTGATAGCGTTGATCGAGGTCGACGGCTATGAAGACGCCATCGCCCAGGCCAACGATACCGAGTACGGCCTCTCGGCCGCCATCGCCACCACCGACGCGCGCTATGCGCACCGCTTTGCCCGCGACATCCAGGCGGGCACGGTGAAGATCAACCGCACCACCACCGGCAATCTGATCAACGCGCCGTTCGGCGGACTGAAACACTCCAGCACGTCCACGTTCCGCGAGTCGGGCCGCGTGGGCCTGGAGTTCTACACCCAGATCAAGACCGTCTACCGCGCCGGCTGACGGCGACCCCACCACGAGAGGCTTTGCACATGAAACAGATCTATCGCCTGGAACTTGAAGAAGCGCGCTTGATGGTGCGCGCGGCCATCGCCAAGTCGCAAGAGATTGGCGTGCTGGAAACCATCTGCATCGTGGATGACGGCGGCTATCCGATAGCGCTGGAGCGCATGGACGGGGCCCGCATCACCGGTCCGCAGATCGCGTGGAACAAGGCGTTCACCGCGGCCGGCCACAAGCGTTCCACCCACCTGTTCAACACGCCGCCCAATGGCCCGGCGCTGCCCGGAAACGAGGCCTTCGGCATCCAGTGGAGCTTTGACGGCAAGTTCGCCGTGTTCGTCGGCGGCTTTCCGATAGTCGTGAACGACGAAGTCATCGGCGGGGTGGGCCTGAGCGGCGGCAACGGCGAACAGGACACCAAGGCCGGCGTGGCGGCGCTGGCGGCGCTGGCCGAATTGCTGGAGCCGCGCGGCATGAAAGTGCTGGTCGAGGCCGACATCAAGAAATAGGCGAGGACGCCATGGCATACCGCGTGCATATCCTGGAAACCGAAGAGGCCTTTGACGTCGAAGAGGGCGAATCCGTGCTGGAAGCCGCGGAGCGGTCGGCGGTGAAGCTGCCGCACGAATGCACCTTCGGCGGCTGCGGCACCTGCCGCATCAAGCTTGCGTCCGGGGCGGTGCGGTACGAGGAATTCCCCATGGCGCTGACGCCCGAAGAGGCCGAAGAGGGCTACGCGCTGGCATGCCAGGCGCATCCCGTGGCCGACCTGTGCATCAGCGTGGCCAGCAGCCGGCAGACGTTTCCCGAGCCGCGCCGCATCCCCGGCACCATTCACCGCATCGAATCCTATTGCGACGACGTGATCCACCTGACGCTGGCGCTGCCCGCGCAAGGCCTGGACTATGTGCCGGGGCAGTACATGAACGTGGTGCTGCCCGACGGCGAAACCCGCAGCTTTTCCATGGCCTCGCCGCCGGCCGGCAACCTGCTGGATTTCCATGTGCGCCGCATCCCCGGCGGCCGCTACACGGACCAGTGGCTGGGCCAGGCGCAGGCGGGCGCGGAAGTGGAGATCGAGGCGCCGCTCGGCGTGTTCAGCTATCACGAGGAAGACTGGCGTCCGCTCATCATGATGGCGACGGGCACGGGCATCGCGCCCATCAAGGCGATTCTGGAGTCCCTGCTGGACAACGAGGATTGCCCGCCGGTCACGCTGTACTGGGGCATGCGCACCGAGGCCGACCTGTACCTGCGCGATGTCATCGAGGGCTGGGCGGGGCGGCTGTACGAATTCAACTTCGTGCCGGTGCTGTCGCGCGCCAGCGAGGGGTGGCAAGGGCGGCGCGGCCATGTGCAGCAGGCCGTCCTGGAAGACCACCAGGACCTGTCGGAACACGCCATCTATCTGTGCGGCGCGCCCGAGATGATCCAGCAGGCCAAGAGCCTGCTGGCCGCGCGCGGCGCCAGCCTGGACCATATGTACGCCGACAGCTTCACGTTCCAGCACGCGCTGGCCCCGGCCGGCTGACCGGTAGCGATCCGGCGGGCCACGCTAGCGATACACCAGCACCGGCAATCGGGTACGCGCCAGCACCCGCTGTGTTTCGCTGCCCAGCAGGAAACCGGTCATGCCGTGCCGCCCGTGCGAACCCATGATGATCAGGTCGCAGCCCAGTTTTTGCGCCGTTTCGACGATCGCTTCGTGCGGGTGGTCGTTGACCATCACGATGGCTTCGCAGGGCACCAGCGCGTGCCGCGCCTCGGTTTCCAGCCCGTCCAGATACGCCTGCGCGTTCTTGCGCGCCTGGTCGGTGTGATGCGTCTGCGTGGTGCCCAGCATCTCGGCCTGGTAGACCAGCAGGTGATCTTCCGGAATGGCTCGGATGAGGGTGATGGTGGCACCCATTTCCTTGGCGAAAACGAGCGCGCGCTTGAATGCCGATTCGGACAGCAGGGAACCATCCACGGCGATGAGCAAGTGCCTGTACATGTTGCCTCTCCTTTAGGAAAAGGAATGTCGAGCAACGGCTGATTCAGTATAGGCCCGCCGCCGGGCGCAATCCAGTCCCGCAGATGGACGAGGCGGCCTCGTGCATCGGGGCGCCCGGCGTATCGGCCTGGCCGGGTTCAGGCGGTCCGGCGCTGCGTCTCGTCGCGCGTGTCCAGTCCCTGGGGCAGGGCGTCGATGAGGCTGCGCGTGTAGGGATGCCTGGCGTCGCGCCACAGGGTGGCGTTGGGGCCCTCCTCGACGATGCGGCCCGCATTCATGACCAGCACCCGGTCCGCAAGGTAATGCACGACCGACAGGTCATGCGAGATGAACAGGTACGACAGGCGGAACTCCGCCTTCAGGTCCACCAGCAGGTTCAGGATCTGCGCCCGCACCGACACGTCCAGCGCGGACACCGGCTCGTCGCAGATGACCAGGGCCGGCCGCAGCACCAGCGCCCGGGCGATGCCGATGCGCTGGCGCTGGCCGCCCGAGAATTCGCTGGGATAGCGCGACAGCGCCTCGCGCTGCAGTCCCACCGCGTCCAGGATGCGGGCGATCCGTTGGCGCCGCTCCTCGCGGTCCGTCACGCGGTGGATGCGCAGCGCGGCCTCCAGGATGTCCTGCACGGTGTGCCTGGGGTTCAGCGAGGCGTACGGATCCTGGAAGATCATCTGCACGCTTTGGCGATAGGCCGCCAACCCGCGCGCATCCAGCCGGGCGGTGTCCTCGCCGCGCAGCAGGATCCTGCCCGAGGCCGGCGCAAGCAGCCGCACCAGGGTGCGGGACAGGGTGGATTTGCCGCAGCCCGATTCTCCGACCAGGCCCAGGGTTTCGCTCGGGGCGACCTGGAACGATACGCCATCCACCGCGGCGGTGACGCCCCGGCCGGTCTGATACTGCACGCGCAGGTCCTGCACCTGCAGCAGCGGGACCGAGGCGGCGGGCGCGGGGTCGTTGGCGGCCGCGGGCGCGCGCGGCGGCGTCACCAGCCCGAACACCGGCCGGCCCGAAGCGGGGTCGAGCCGGCTGCGGATCTCCGGCAGGCGCAGCTTGCGGTAGTGCGTGGCGTCGTCCAGGCGCAAGGATGCGCCCAGCAGGCCACGGGTATACGGATGGTGCGGCTGGCGCAGCAGCGCGGACGCCGGGCCTTCTTCCACCTTTTCGCCGCCCACCATCACGGCCACGCGGTCGGCCCATTCGCCCACCACGGCGAGGTCGTGGGTGATCAGCAGCAGGCCCATGTCCAGCTCGGCGCGCAGGTCGTCCAGCAGCTGCAGGATCTGCGCCTGCACCGTCACGTCCAGCGCGGTGGTCGGCTCGTCGGCCACCAGCAGCGCGGGCTGGCAGGCGATGGCGGCGGCGATCATGGCGCGTTGCCGCTGCCCGCCGGACAGGCGATGCGGGTAGTCGTCCACGCGGCGCTGCGGCTCGGGCACGCGCACCAGGTCCAGCAGTTCGATGGCGCGGGCGCGGGCCGCCCGGGCGGACGCGCCGCGATGCAGGCGCAGGGCCTCGCCGATCTGGTCGCCCAGGGTCAGCACCGGGTTCAGGCTGGTCATGGGCTCCTGGAAGATCATGGCGATGCGGTCGCCGCGCAGCGCGCAGCGCCGGTGTTCCGGCAGCGCCAGCAGATCCTGGCCTTCGAACAGCACGCGTCCCTGGACGCGGGCGTGGCGCGGCAGCAGGCCCAGCAGGGCGAGCGCGGTGGTGGATTTGCCGCAGCCGGATTCGCCGACCAGCGCCAGGGTTTCCCCGGAGCGGATCTGCAGATCCAGGCCGCGCACGGCCTGGTGGCCGGGGAAGGCGACGTTCAGCCCCTGGATGTCGATCAGCGTAGTCATAAGTCCTTGCGCCCTAGGTCGCGGCGGGCGAGGCCGCCACGCGGCGCCGGCGCAGCTTGGGATTGAGCGCGTCGTTGACCGCGTCGCTCAGCAGGTTCATGGCCAGCACGGTTGCCATGATGGTGAGGCCAGGCAGCGCGGTCATGTACCAGGCGGTGCGCAGCGCCTCGCGGCCGGCCCCGACCATGCTGCCCCAGCTGACCACGTTGGGGTCGCCCAGGCCCAGGAACGACAGCCCGGCTTCGGACAGGATGGCGTGGGCCACCAGCACGGCGGTGGTCACGATGATGGGCGGCAGGGCGTTGGGCAGGATTTCGCGGAAGATGATGCGGGCATGTCCCGCGCCCAGCGTCTGCGCGGCGCGCACGAATTCGCGCTCGCGCAGGGAAATGAACTCGCCCCGCGTCAGGCGCGCGATGCCCGTCCAAGAGGTAATGCCCAGCGCGAAGATGATGGTCGACAGCGACGGCCCCAGTATCGCCACCAGCACGATGGCCAGCAGGAACGACGGCACTGTCTGGAAGAGCTCGGTGATGCGCATCAGCACGGCGTCCGTGCGCGGCCCGGCATAGCCGGCTATGGCGCCGACCAGCAGCCCGATGCCGAGTGCGATCGCGGCGGACGCGCCGCCCACCAGCAGGGAAACCCGGGCGCCATGGAACAGCCCCGCCAGGATATCGCGGCCCATCAGGTCGGTGCCCGCCGGGAACGCGGCGTCCTCGCCCGGCCAGGTGAAGGGCGCGCCCACCATTTCCAGGGGATCGTCCGGGAATAGCCACGGGGCGCTGGCCGCGGCGGCCAGCACGACCAGCAGGATGGCCGCGCCCACGGCGGCGGAGGGCGCGCGCAGCAGGCGCAGCGCGGCAAGCGGCAGTCTCTTCATGTCTTTCTCACACGGGGGTCGAGCAGGCCGTAGCAGGCATCCACGGCGATGTTCATCAGCGCCACCAGCGCCGCGCTCATCAGCAGGATGCCCAGGAGCAGGTTGACGTCGCGGCTGGCGATGGCCTCGAACGACAACTGCCCCAATCCCGGCCAGGCGAACACGGTTTCCACCACGATGCTGCCGCCCAGCAGCGCGCTGCTTTGCAGGCCCAGCATGGTGATGACGGGCAGGATGGCGTTCTTCAGCGCATGGCGCCAGATCACGCGCGCTTCGCCATTGCCGCGGGCGCGCGCTGTGCGGATGTAGTCTTCCTGCAGGGTTTCGATCATCGACGCGCGCGACAGCCGGGCATAGATGGCGACGTAGTAGATCGCGACGGTGGTTACCGGCAGCGCCAGGTGACGCGCGTAGTCCAGCCACAGGGCCCAGCCCTGGTGGGCCGCGCCCACGTCGCGGATGCCGCCCACGGGCAGCCAGTTCAGATGCACGCCGAAGCCCACGATCAGCATCAGCGCCGTCCAGAACATGGGGGCGGAATAGCCCGCCGTGGCCAGCGCCGACAGCAGGGTGTCCAGGAGGCCTTGCGGCCTTCGCGCGGCCAGCACGCCCAGAAGCACCCCCAGCGCTACCGACAGCGCCAGCCCGGCGCCGATCAGCGCGAGCGTGGCGGGCAGCCGGCCCAGGATCAGGTCGGCCACCGGCTCGCCATAGCGGAACGAATAACCCAGGTCCAGGGACAGCAGGCTCTTCAGGTAATAGCCCAGTTGCGCGAGCACGCTCTGGTCCAGGCCATAGGCCTGGCGCAGCTGTGCCACGTGCTCGGGCGTGATGCCGCTGTTCTCGGAGGCGATCACATCCACCAGGTCGCCGGGCACCAGCTTGAGCAGGAAGAAGTTGGCGATGGCGGTCACGCCCACCACGAACAGGACCTGCAGCAGATAGCGCAAGGGGCGGGGCAGGCGCAGGGACATGGTGATGGTTCCCTTGCGGCCGGTCAGGCCTTGCCCAGCCAGACGTTGGCGAAGTTGTTGCGCGAGTGGGACGAGGCGTCCGTCACGTTGCGAACCTGCTTGTCCCAGACGCCGAACCAGCGGAACTCGAACAGGCCGATCAGCGGGAGATCGCGCTGCGCCAGCCGCTGCACCTCGTTGTACTGCTCGATGCGCTTCTTCGGATCGGTTTCGACCTGCGCGGCTTCGATGGCGCGGTCCATGTCGGGGTTGCTGTAGCCCGACGCGTTGTACCAGGGCGTGCCCTTGGCTTCCGCCTTGCTCCAGTAGCGCGTTTCCACGCCCAGCTGCGGGTCGATCAGCACAGTGCCCCAGGAGCTGATGAGCTGGAAGTTGTAGTCGGTGAAGACGTTGCGGGTCCAGGTCGCCAGGTCCAGCCCGCGCAGCGTGACGTCGATGCCGATCTTGCGCAGTGCCTGGCGCACGAACTCGCCGGTCCGGCGGTAGTCGTCGCCGAACGGAATGTAGTCGTGCGTCAGCGCGAAGCGCCAGCCGTCCGCCTTGCGCGGAAAGCCGGCCTCGTCCAGCAGCTTCTCGGCCAGCGCCGGATCGTAGGGATACTGCTGCACGTTGGGGTTGTGATAGGGCTTGACCAGCGAAGGCACGGGGCTGACGAACGGTTCGGCGTAGCCGTTCCACACGGTCTTCACCAGCACCTGCTTGTTGACCGCGTGGGCGATGGCCTGGCGTACCTTGAGCTTCGACAGGATCGGATCGCGCAGGTTGGCTTCCAGCCACAGCCAGGCGGCAAAGCCGTTGTAGCCCGAGGTGTCGACGGACAGCTTGGGCAGCTTGGACAGGCGGGTGGCGTCCGTGAACGCCACGGGGTTGCGTTCGCCGTAGGCGACGCCGCCGGTCTCCAGCGCAGTGGCGCGGCCGGACACGTCGGGGATGATCTTCCAGACGATGCGGTCCAGGTACGGGCGCCCGGGCTGCCAGTATTTCTCGTTCTTCTCCAGCACGATGTAGTTGCCCCGGTTCCATTCCTTGAACACAAAGGGCCCCGTGCCGATGGGCTTGTTGTTATAGGGATTGTTCTGGATGTCCGTGCCTTCGAACAGATGGCGCGGCAGGATGGGCGCGCCCAGCGAGTCGATGGCGTTGAGCGCGACGGGCGTGGGCTGGGACAGATGCAGCACCACGGTGTGGTCGTCCGGGGTTTCGACCTTCTGCAGGTACTGGAACACGCGGCGCGCGCTGGGCGCATGCTTGAGCCAGACCTCCTCGGCGGACCATTTGACGTCGGCGGCCGTGAACGGCTTGCCGTCGTGCCACAGCACGCCCTGGCGCAGCTTGAACGTGATGGTCTTGCCGTCGTCCGACACGGCCCAGCTTTCCGCCAGGACCGGGCGCGGCTTCAGGTCGGGGCCGTATTCCACCAGGCCGTCGAAGATCTTGCTGACCACGGCGCCAGTGGGAGTCGAGGAGTTCAGATAGAACGCCAGCGTGGGCGGCTCGGGGTGGACCACCGCGTTCAGCACGCCGCCGCGCGCCGCGCCGTCCACGGTGTTGGGCAGGCTTTGCGTGTCGGCGTGCGCCGGCGCGAAGATCACATTGGGAAAGAGCGCGCCCGCGCCCATCAGCGCACCCGCGCTCATGAGCCAGCGGCGCAGCGGACTGGCGGGGAAGTCCTGTTCGTCCGCGGCGGGGGGAAGAGACTGCGTCATGAAGGTTTCCTTCTGTCGGGGAGGGCGGTCGTGGGAATGAGGGGCCGGGCTGCTTCAGGCGGCCAGACTGGTCAGGGCGGGGAGATCGGCGGGGTCGCGGCGCAGCAGGGTGGCCAGCAGCTCGCGGCGCCACGCGTCGTACAGCACCACATGGTTGCGGGTGTCCAGGCCCGTGGCGCGTTGGTTCAGCAGCCAGGAGTCGCGCAGGTAGGGGCCCAGGATGCGCTGGGCGTCTTCGTCGGCCTGGATCAGGCCTTGCACCCAGTCCTCGCGTTCGGCGGGGGCCGCGCGTTCCAGCTTTGCCAGCCACCATTGCGTGATGCGGATGCGGTGCGTTTCCTCGTCGGGCAGGATGCGGTTCTCGCCGAACTCGCGATGGCCAAAGTCCAGCACGCGCGCCGTGCGCCGGTTCACGAACAGGCGCGCCAGGATGTAGTGCTCGTAGTGGAACTGCCAGGCCAGGAAGTTCTGCCAGTTGCGCAGTGCAAAGCCGCCTATCAAGTCCCAGGCGTCGCGCACGCCCTCCTCAACCTGCGCCAGCGGATCGGCGCCCAGCAGAATCGATGCGCGGCCGCGCGAGAACTCCGCATGCGCTGCGTCGTCGCCCAGCTGGCGCGCCAGGGCGAACTGGAATTCGGTGTCGTCCTTGAACAGGCCGGCGATGGCTTGCGCCGCCACCTGCGCGATGAACAGGTCGTGGACCGTGTTCCAGACGGCGTAGCGGCCAGCGGCCTGGCGTTCAATCGTGTCCGCGAGATCCCGCGGCGCGTCGATGCGCGCCGCGGGAATGTTCGGGGCAACGGCAACGCGGACATCGTCGAACAGCTGCGCTTCAAGCGCGCCGTCGTAACGCAGGGAAAGGGGCAGATCCAGTTCAGACATGGCGGCGGGAAAGTTGCTGGCAGTGCCGCGCTTACGCGGCCGCCATGAGCGGAAAGTCTCGACTCTAAGCAAGCGGGAAGGCGCGCAACAAACATTCTTTGGTGATTTCGTTATGCACGCATCAGGCCGCTAACAGAGGGGCGCCCGGGCGGCTTTCGCATATACCGATTTCAAATATCCCAATGCGAAATCAGTTCTTCCTTGCGGACTGGCGCGGCCGTAGGCTGCATGTTTTCCTCAACGCCGGGGCGCCCCATGCCGCAAGCTTCAAGCACCGATTCCACGCACGCAGGCGACGAGGCGCCAAGAGTCGTGCCGGCGGCCCGCATCCGGGATGATGCCCAGGCCATCGAGGCCGCGCATGCGCTGGCCGCCGACTTCTCGCAGGGCGCGGCCCGGCGCGATATCGAACGCGGACTGCCGTGGCGCGAGATCGAACGCTACTCGGCCAGCGGTCTGGGCGGCATTACCGTGCCACGCGAATTCGGCGGCCCCGAGGTCTCTCATGTGACACTGGCCGAGGTCTTTCGCATCATCAGCGCGGCGGACCCGTCGTTGGGCCAGATTCCGCAGAATCACTTCGGGTCGCTCAATCTGCTGCGGCTGACCGGGACGCCCGCGCAGAAGCGCCGGTACTACGAAGGCGTGCTGGCTGGCCGCCGGCTGGGCAACGCGGGGCCGGAGCGCCACACGCGCCACACCCGTGACATCCAGGCGCGCCTGACGCCCGATGGCGACGGGTTTCGCCTGAGCGGGCGCAAGTTCTATTCCACCGGCGCGCTCTTCGCGCACTGGATTCCCACCAAGGTGCTGGACGCCGAAGGCCGCCTGGTGACCGTCATTCTGGAGCGCGGCGCACCGGGCCTGACGGTGGTGGACGATTGGTCCAGCTTCGGGCAGCGCACCACCGCCAGCGGCACCGTGCTGCTGGACAACGTGCGCGTGGAAGCGGACAGCGTCCTGCCCGCGTGGACCGTCCAGGAAACTCCGGTGCTGGTGGGCCCGTATGCCCAATTGATGCAGGCCGCCATCGACGCCGGCATCGCCGACGGCGCCTTGCGGGACGCGGTGACGTTCCTGCGCGAGCGCTCGCGGCCCTGGGTGGAGGCGGGCGTGGAGCGTGCCACGCAAGATCCCTACGTGATCGCCGACGTGGGCCGGCTGTACACCGATCTGCATGCCGCCGAGGCCGTGCTGGCCGAGGCGGCGCAGCATCTGGACCAGGCCGCGACACGCGCGCTGGACGCCGATGATGTGGCCGCGGCTTCAATCGCGGTGGCGCGCGCCAAGGCCTTGACGACCGAGATCGCGCTGACCGCCAGCGAGAAGCTCTTTGAACTTTCCGGCGCGCGGTCCTCGCTGGCCGAGTTCAACCTGGACCGCCATTGGCGCAACGCCCGCACGCATACCTTGCACGACCCCGTGCGTTGGAAGTATCACGCGATCGGCAACCATGTGCTGAACGGACAGCGTCCCAATCGCCATTCCTGGATCTGAAGCCATGCCCCACGAAAACGTATCCTCGCTGACGCCTCGCCGCGCGGCCCTCATCGAGTCCGACGCGCAGGCGCTGGAAACGGCCCATGCGCTGGCCGCCGACTTCGCCCGTGAATCGTCGCAGCGCGATCGCGAACGGCGCCTGCCGCTGCCGGAGCTTGAGCGCTACTCGCAGTCGGGCCTGTGGGGCATCACGGTGCCGCGCGAGCATGGCGGCGCGGGCGTGTCCCGCGTGACCCTGGCCGAAGTCACGGCCATCATCTCGCGCGCCGACGGTTCGCTGGGCCAGATCCCGCAGAATCACTATTACGCGCTGGAAGTGCTGCGCGTCAACGGCAACGCCGACCAGCAAAGACGCTTCTACGCCCGCGCGCTGGCGGGCGAGCGATTCGGCAACGCGCTGGCCGAAATCGGCACCCGGACCGCGGCCGAGCGCCGCACGCGCCTGACCGCCGATGCACAGGGCGGGTGGCGCATCAACGGCAGCAAGTTCTATTGCACGGGCGCGCTCTACGCCCAATGGATTCCCACGGCCACCGTGGACGATGCCGGCATCCAGCGGCTGGCGTTCGTGCGCCGCGACAGCCCGGGCGTCGAGATCATCGACGACTGGTCGGGCTTCGGGCAGCGCGTGACCGGCAGCGGCACCGTCGTGTTCAAGGACGTCGCGGTGCCGCAGGAAGACGTGCTGCTGCTCGCGGATCCGTCCGCGCCCGCCAACACGATCAAACCGCTGGCGCAGATCATCCATGCGGCCATCGACCTGGGCATCGGCCAGGCGGCGCTGGCCGATGCCGTGGACTTCGTGCGGGAACGCTCGCGTCCGTGGATCGATGCCGGCGTTGAGCGGGCCCGCGACGATCCCTTGACGATCAGCGAGTTTGGCCGGCTGTCCGTCAGGCTGGAAGCGGCCCGCGCCCTGGTCGCGCGCGCCGGCAGAATCCTGGACACCGCCACCGCCGAACCCTCGCCGGAACGGGTCGCGGCCGCCGCCATCGCGGTGGCGCAGGCCCGCGCGCTCACCACCGAAGCATCGCTGGCCGCCGGCACCAAGCTGTTCGAGCTGGCCGGCACCCAATCCACGCTGGACCACCTGAACCTGGACCGGCACTGGCGCAACGCGCGCACCCATACCCTGCACGATCCCGTGCGCTGGAAGCTGCACGCCGTCGGCAACTACTACCTGAACGATGTCCTGCCCGCACGCGTGGGCACCACCTGAACCCGTCGAGGTCCGGCATGGCGAAGAAGCAAATCCTACTGAACGCGTTCAACATGAACTGCGTCGGACATATCAACCACGGCCTGTGGACCCATCCGCGCGACACCTCCGTGCAATACAAGACGCTGGACTACTGGACGGACCTGGCGCGCTTGCTTGAGCGCGGCCTGTTCGACGGCCTGTTCCTGGCGGATATCGTGGGCGTGTACGACGTCTACCAGGACTCGGCGGACCTTACCCTGCGCGAATCCATCCAGCTTCCGGTGAACGACCCGCTGCTCACCGTATCCGCCATGGCCGCCGCGACGCGCCACCTGGGCTTCGGCGTCACGGTGAACCTGACCTACGAAGCCCCCTACCTGCTGGCGCGCCGCTTCTCCACCCTGGACCATCTGACCAACGGCCGCATCGGCTGGAACATCGTCACCGGCTACCTGGAAAGCGCCGCGCGCGCCATGGGTCTGTCCGAGCAGATCGCGCACGATGAACGCTACGACCGCGCCGACGAGTTCCTGGAAGTGGCCTACAAGCTGTGGGAAGGCAGCTGGGACGACGACGCCGTCCGCGCCGACAAGCGCGGCCGCATCTACGCGGACCCCGAAGCGGTGCGGCGGGTGGACCATGCCGGCAAGTACTACCGGGTCCAGGGCTATCACCTGTCCGAACCCTCGCGCCAGCGCACGCCCGTGCTCTACCAGGCGGGATCCTCCGGCCGCGGCCAGGCATTCGCCGCGCGTCACGCCGAATGTGTGTTCGTGTCCAGCCAGACCAAGGAAGGCCTGAAGAAGCTGGTGGCAGGCGTGCGCGAATCCGTCGCCCGCGAAGGCCGCGACCCGCGCGACATCAAGTTCTTCATGGGCGTCACGGCGGTGGCTGGAAGAACGGAAGCCGAGGCCCGCGAGAAGCACGCGGAGTATCTGCGCTACGCAAACCCCGAGGCAGGCCTGGCGCACTACGCCAGCTCGACAGGCATCGATTTTTCGCGCTATGCGGCGGACGAGCCGATCCGGTATGTGAAGAACAACGCGATCGAGTCGGCGGTGAAAAGCCTGACCGTCGCGCGCACGGACCGAACGGTGCGCGACCTGCTGGCGGACATGGCCCTGGGCGGCCGCTATCCCGCGCTGGTCGGAAGCGCGGCGCAGATCGCGGATGAGCTGGAGGCGTGGGTGGCCGAGACGGACATCGACGGCTTCAATCTTGCGCGAACGGTGACGCCGGAGTGCTACGGGGACTTTATCGATCTGGTGATTCCGGAATTGCAAAGCCGGGGGTCTTACAAGACGGCGTATGCGGAGGGGTCGTTGCGGGAGAAGTTGTTTGGGGCGGGGAGGGGGAGACTGCCAGAAGAGCATGCGGGGGCACGGGGGCGGGGAGTGCTGGCGTAGGGCGGGGCGTTTCTTCTTCTTCGTAGGTGGCTTCGTTCGTCAGGTTTTCGTAGGGCGGTTCGTTCGTTCATTCGTTCGATCGATCGATCTTCGTAGGTCGCCCGGCGTCGCGGGCGGGGGGGCTGCGAGCGCCCGCCATTGCGGTCCGGAGCGTTCGCTCCGGACTGCCCCTTCGTCATCTTCGTCCAGGCCTTCGGCCTTCCCTTCAGATTCCCTCGGGCGCATGGAGGTTGCTCGCAGCCCCCCCGCCCGCGCCGCCGGGCTACGAGCGTCTGGGTTTGATGCGCTGCTAGAGCTGTGGTCGGGGCAGGGAATCTGCGAGGTCGCCAAATGCAGCCGCGCGGGCGGCTGCATTTGGCATATGGGCGTTGGGTCGTCGATTCGGTGTTCGCTTACGCGAATGCGGGGAGACGTTTGCTAATGGTGCTCGCCGTGGGGGGGAGGGGCGGTGATGGGCGGCGCGCGATGGCGAGCGGCTTGCGCATGCAGACTTGTGCGCGCGCCGCCCATCGGGCAGTGGAGTTGAAATGGCGATTAATGGCGGGCGGAAAAGTCCGGGCCTGGCATTACTGGCGTGATCGTCGTTCACCGCCAATTGCGGATATCTGGCCGTAAACGGCACGCAGCGGCACGGCGGAATTATGTGTCAGTAGCGCGCAGCGGCATCATGGATCGCAAGACACCGCGTAAGCCTCAAAAGGCCGCCCGGGCGGCCGTTTTGAGGCGGGCCCCGCGAACGAAATCTCCCGCATTCGCGCAGCGGCATCCTCAATCGCAAGACACCGCCAAAGCCCCCGAGGCCGACCAGGGGCGAGCGACGCAAGATCTTTCATGGCCCAAACTAAAGCAGCAAAGCACACCAACACCATTACCCACACGCGAAGCGTCATCGCTACGACGCAAGACACCGCGTAAGCCCCCCAAGGCCGCCCGCGCGGCCGGCCGGGGGCGGGCCCCGCAAGATCCTCCTCCACCCCCCACCGCTGGCGAGAACCTCAAGAACCCCACCCGCCCCAGCGTCCGTGAAGTTTCAACCACCAGAGCCCGGCGTGGCGGGGGCCTGGGGTGTGCGGGGCGTCGATAAGCCCGAGGGAATCTGAAGGAAGCGCCAAAGGCGCTGACGAAGATGACGAAGGGGAAGCCCGGAGCGAAGGCTCCGGGCCGCAATCGCAGCCCCGCACACCCCAGGCCCCCGTCACGCCGGGCGTCTTAAGAACCAACATCCTCACCACACCCCGCCCAAAAGCAACACCCCACATATTTCCAAAAGAACCCATCCCATCCCCCCACATAACCTCATATCGACTAAGTATTTTTAGACCCGAAGCCGCAATGCCAGAATCAACTCGTCTCCAAAAAATCACCCATCGGAAACGACCCCATGTCCTCGCTTCGCCGTTTACTCTCCACCGCCGCGCTCGCGTTTGCATTCACCGCCGGCGCTCACGCGCAGGACAAGTCTTCGATCACCGTCGGCATATCCGTCGGCACCGCGGAGAAGATCTTCGACATCGTCCAGAAGGTCGCCGCGCGCGACGGACTGCAGATCAAGCTCGTCAAATTCAACGACTACCAGCTCCCCAACGCCGCCCTGAACGCCGGCGACCTCGACGCCAACGCCTTCCAGCACAAACCCTTCCTGGACAACCAGATCAAGGCCCGCGGCTTCGACATCGTGCCCGTGGGGCTCACCGTCACAGCCCCGCTGGGCTTCTACTCCCGCAAGGTCAAATCGCTGGATGAATTGCCCGAAGGCGCGTCGGTAGGCATCCAGAACGACCCCTCCAACGGCAACCGCGCATTGCGGCTGCTGGCAGCCTACAAGCTCATCACCCTCAAGCCCGAGGCGGAACAGAAGAACAACGCGACCCCGCTAGACGTAGTGTCCAACCCGCGCAAACTCAAGCTGGTGGCGCTCGACGCCGCGCAACTGCCGCGCTCGCTGGATGACCTGACCGCCGCCTCCATCAACAACGACTACGCCGAACAGGCCGGCCTGGTGCCCGCGCGCGACGCCATCGGGCGCGAGGCGGCCGACGGTCCATACGCCAACCTGATCGCCGTGCGCACCAAGGACCGCGACCAGCCCTGGGTGAAGAAGCTGGTTTCGGCCTACCAGTCGCCCGAAGTGCGCGCCTACATCGAGCGCGAATTCAAGGGTTCGCTCGTTCCCGCCTTCTAATGCACGGCCCCGGCGCATCATCATGAGAATTCTTACCTTGGCGGGCAGTCCGTCGCAGCGTTCCCGTTCCTCGTCCCTGCTGCGCCACGCCGCGCAGATCCTGCGGTCCCGAGGACTGGGGATCACGGAATTGGGCCTGCGCGACATCCCCGCCGAAGAACTGATCGAAGGCCACTACACCGGAGCCGCCGCCGCCGCGCTGCGCGCGCGGGTGGCGGCGGCCGACGCGGTGCTGATCTCCACACCCGTCTACAAGGCCTCGTTCTCGGGCGGTCTGAAAGCGGTGCTGGACCTGCTGGACGAAAAGGCGCTCGCCGGCAAAGTGGTCCTGCCCATCGCCACCGGCGGCAGTCCCGCGCATCTGCTGGCGCTGGAGTATGGCCTGAAGCCCGTCCTGTCCGCGCTGGGCGCGCGCCACATCCTGGCCGGCGTCTACGCCACCGACAAACAGGTGCGCGTGGATGAGCTGGGCGTGGCCGACATCGACGACGACGTGCGCCTGCGGCTGGAAGACTCCGTCGACCGCCTGTCCGAACAGGTGCTGCCGCGCCGAGCCTCCGTCAACGAAGCCTACGACCTGGGCCGCCTCGCGCTAGCGGGTGGTTTCAGCGTCTGACCTGGAGTTATCCGATGGATGTTTTCTGGTTCATTCCCACCCACGGCGATTCCCGTTATCTCGGCACCAGCCGGGGCGCGCGCGCCGCCAGCTACGACTACTTCCGCCAGGTCGCGGTGGCCGCCGACACGCTGGGCTATGACGGCGTGCTGCTGCCCACGGGCCGGTCCTGCGAAGACGCATGGGTGGTGGCCTCTAGCCTGATCGGCGCCACGCGCCAGCTCAAATTCCTGGTGGCGATCCGCCCCGGCGTCAGCTCTCCGCAAGTCTCGGCGCGCATGGCCGCCACCTTCGACCGCCTGTCGGAAGGGCGCTTGCTGGTCAACGTGGTCACCGGCGGCGATGCGGGCGAGCTCGAAGGCGACGGCGTCTTCGTCAGCCATGATGAGCGCTACGCCATCACCGCGGATTATCTGAAGATCTGGCGCGGCATCCTGGAGAACAGCCATCAGGCCGAGGGCTTCAGCTTTGAAGGCGAGCAGCTCGTGTCCAAAGGCGGCAAGGTCATCTATCCGCCGGTGCAGAAGCCCTATCCGCCCCTGTACTTCGGCGGCTCATCGGAGGCCGCCCATGAGCTGGCCGCCGAGCAGCTCGACGTGTACCTCACCTGGGGCGAACCGCCGGACGCCGTCGCCAGGAAGATCGCCGACGTGCGCGAACGCGCTGCGCGCCATGGCCGCAGCGTGCGCTTCGGCATCCGCCTGCACGTCATCGTGCGCGAGACCGAAGCGGCTGCCTGGGCCGCGGCCGATGAATTGATCAGCCATCTCAGCGAGGACGCCGTGCGTGCCGCTCAGGCCGCGTTCGCCAAGATGGATTCGGAAGGCCAGCGCCGCATGGCTGCGCTGCATGGCGGCAAACTCGGTGACGGCAAAGGCGGGCGGTCCCATCTGGAAATCTCGCCGAACCTGTGGGCCGGCGTGGGCCTGGTGCGCGGCGGCGCAGGCACCGCGCTGGTGGGCGACCCGGAGACCGTGGCCGCCCGCATCCAGGAATATGCCGACCTGGGCATCGACACCTTCATTTTCTCCGGCTATCCGCACCTGGAAGAGTCGTACCGCTTTGCCGAGCTGGTGTTTCCGCTGCTGCCGGGCAAGGGCGAGCGCAAGCCCGGCAGCACGGTGCTGACCGGCCCGTTTGGCGAAGTCATGGCGACCGAGCTGGTGCCCAAGGAATCGGCAAGCTGATGAGTGACGCCCGCAACCCCGGCCGTCCGCCCGCGCGGACCACTCGCTGGCTTGCGCCCGTGCTGCTGCTGGCGCTGTGGCAAGTGGCGGCCCAGGCGGGTTGGCTGCCCTCGCGCATTCTGCCCGCGCCTTCGGCCGTGGCCACGGCCGCCGCAACGCTGGCGCAGTCGGGAGATCTCTGGCTGCACGCGCGTATCAGCATCCTGCGCGCGGTGTCGGGCCTGTTGCTGGGCGGCGCGGCGGGGCTGATCCTCGGCGTGGCGGGCGCAATGGCCCGCCGGGCCGGAACGCAGGCCGACGGCGTCCTGCAGGCGCTGGGCCTGGTTCCGGTGCTGGCGTTCGCGCCACTGATCGCGCTGTGGTTCGGCGCGGGGGAGACCGCCCGTCTGGCCTTGCTGTCGCTGGCCGCGTTCTTTCCCGTCTACCTCCATACCGTTCGCGGCATCGGCGCGGTGGATCCGGCGCTGGTCGAGACCGGCCGGTCCCACGGCCTGCGCGGATGGCCGCTGTACCTCCACGTGATCCTGCCCGGCGCGTTGCCGGAGATCCTGACGGGCTTGCGGCAAGGGCTGAGCCTGGTGTGGCTGACGCTCATCGCGCTGGAGCTTTTCGTGGCGCCTTCGGGCCTGGGGATCTTGGCGACGCAGGTCCGTGAAACGCTGCGCACCGATGTGCTGCTGCTGGGCATCGTGCTGTATGCCTTCCTTGGCGTGGCCTCCGGCGCATTGGTCCATGCGCTGGAACGCCGCCTGCTGCGCTGGAGCCCGGCGCACCGCCCCGAACTCTTTCCAGGAACAGACTGATGGCCAAGATCCCATCCTCGCAGGAAGCGCTGGAAATCCTGGCGTCGCAACTCGCCGCCACCGCTGTCGATCGCGACCGCCAGGGCGGTCATGCGGCCGCCGAGCGCGAACTGATACGCGCCAGCGGCCTGCTGCGGCTGTCGGTGCCAACCGCCTATGGCGGCGCGGGCGCAAGCTGGTCGACGGTACTTGCCGCGGTGCGCAGACTGGCCGAGGTCGACAGCGCCCTGGCGCACGTGTTCGGCTTTCACCACCTCCAGGTCGCGGGCGTGCTGCTGTACGGGACGCTCGAGCAGCAGGCGTACTTTCTGCAACCCACCGTCGAACGCCAGCTGTTCTGGGGCAATGCGTTGAATCCCCTGGACCGCCGGGTCATTGCCCGCGCCGAGCTGGACGGATACCGCATCGACGGCGTGAAGAGCTTCAGCTCGGGCTCGGTCGGGTCGGATCTGCTGACGTTCTCCGCCTGGCACAAGCCGTCGGGCACGGCGCTGATCGCCGCGCTGCCCACGCGAACGGAAGGCATCACGGTGAATCCCGACTGGGATTCCTTTGGCCAGCGCCAGACGGACAGCGGCACGGTGCGATTCGACCACGTGCGGCTGGAAGCCATACAGGTGCTGCAGGCTCCGGGCGCGATGCCCTCCGCGCGGTCCACGCTGCGTTCGCAGGTGGCCCAGCTCATCATGACCAATCTGTACCTGGGCATCGCCCGCGGCGCGTTCCAGGAAGCGCGCCGCTACGTGCGCGAGGACGCCAAGCCGTGGTTCGCGTCCGGCGTGCAGCGCCACGCGGACGATCCCTATGTGCAGGAGCGCTTCGGCGAATTCTGGCTGCGCGTGCAGGCGGCGCAGGCCTTGGCCGACCAGGCCGGGCTGAAGCTGGACGCCGCGCTTGCCCGCGGCCCCACCGTCACCGCCGACGAACGCGGCGAGGTGGCGGTGGCCGGCGCGCAGGCCAAGGTGCTGGCGCACCGCGCCGCGCTGGCGGTGGGATCGGAACTGTTCGACGTGACCGGCGCCAGCTCCACCGCGGCGCGCCACGGCTACGACCGTTTCTGGCGCAACGCCCGCGTCCATACCTTGCACGATCCGGTCTCCTACAAGATCCGCGACCTGGGGCGCTATGCGCTCCTGGACCAGATACCCGAACCCACCGCCTATTCCTGATGGCCCGCGCAATGACCGATATTTCCGCTCTGTCCGACATCCCCGCCGTGCCGCAGCCGGTGATCCGCCTGGATGCGGTGAGCAAATCCTTCGCGACGCGCGCCGGGCGCTTCGACGCCGTGCGCAATGTGTCGCTGTCGATCCGGGCCGGCGACACGTTCGGCATCATCGGCAAGAGCGGGGCCGGCAAGTCCACGCTGCTGCGCCTGATCAATCTGCTGGAGCGGCCGGACGAAGGCGCGGTGCGGGTAGCCGGCACCGAGCTGACCGCGCTGTCCAAGCGCGACCTGCGCTCGGCGCGGCAGAACATCGGCATGATCTTCCAGCAGTTCAATCTGCTGCAGAACGAGACCGTGTTCGAGAACGTCGCATTTCCGTTGCGCGTGCATGGCGGGCGCAACGGGGAACAGATTGCCGCGCGCGTGCGCGAGTGCCTGGAGATCGTGGGGCTGACGGACAAGACCGCCAGCCATCCCGCGCAGCTGTCCGGCGGCCAGAAGCAGCGTGTGGCGATCGCGCGCGCGCTGGCCAGCGAGCCGGCCGTGCTGCTGTGCGACGAGCCCACCTCTGCGCTGGACCCGGAGACCACGCGCTCGGTGCTGAGCGTGCTGCGCGACATCAACAAGCGCCTCGGCGTGACCATCGTGATCGTGACGCACGAACTGGCGGTGGTGCGGGCCTTGTGCCGTCACGTGGCCGTGATGGAGAACGGTCAGGTGCTGGAGCAGGCCGAGATCGCCGGCGCCAACGTGCATCTGTCCTCGGCGCTGGGCCGCGAACTGATCCGCGAAGCCACCCATCCCTACGAAGAGGTCGCGTAATGCTGGATACCTTTGTGCAGTTGCTGCCCGAACTGGGCGTGGCGGTCGGTCAGACCTTCCTGATGCTGGCCATTGCGCTGGCGGCGTCCATCCTGCTGGGCGGGCCGCTGGGCGTGCTGGTGTTCCTGACGGGCCCGGGCCAGTCGCTGGACCGTCCGGTGACGCACCGCCTGCTGAGCTGGACGGTGAACACCGTGCGCTCCTTCCCCTTCATCATCCTGCTGGTGGCGCTGGTGCCGTTCACCCGGGTTATCGCCGGCACGTCGATCGGGCCGGTGGCGGCGGCGGTGCCGCTGTCGTTCGCGGCCATTCCCTACTTCGCCCGGCTGGTGGAGCAATGCCTGCGCGAAGTGCCGCGCGGCGTGATCGAGGCCGCCCACGCGGCCGGCGCGTCGGAGTTGCAGATCGTGCGCCGGGTGCTGCTGGTGGAGGCGCGTTCCGGGCTGGTGCTGGCCTTGACGGTGCTGGCCGTCAGCTTCCTGTCCTACTCGGCCGTGGCCGGGGTGGTGGGTGGCGGCGGCATCGGCGACCTGGCCATCCGCTATGGCTATTACCGGTTCCAGACCGACGTGATGGTGCTGACCGTGGCGCTGCTCGTCGTGCTGGTGCAGATCATCCAGTTCGCCGGCAATACCGTCGCGCGACGCATCGACAAACGCTGACATCCAAAGGACCATCATGACTTACTACCGCAGCATCCTGAGCGCGGCGCTGGCCGCGCTGGCCCTGTCGGGCGCCGCTCATGCCGCCGATCCCGCCAAGAAGGAAATCGTCTTCGGCGCGACGGCCGGCCCCTACAGCGACCAGATCAAGCTGGGCATCAAGCCCATCCTGGAAAAGCAGGGCTACACGGTCAAGATTGTCGAGTTCAATGACTACGTGCAGCCCAACTTCGCGCTGGCGCAGGGCGCGCTGGACGCCAACGCGTTTCAGCACATCGTGTACCTGCAGAATTTCGCGGCCAAGAACAAGCTGGAGCTGTCCGAGCTGGTGAAGGTGCCCACCGCGCCCATCGCCATCTATAGCAAGAAGTACAAGAGCGTCGACGCGGCGCCCGACGGAGTGAGCGTGGCCGTGCCCAACGACCCGACCAACCAGGCGCGCGCCTTGGTCGTGCTGCAGGAGCTGGGCTGGGTGAAGCTGCGCGAGGGCTACGACCCGCTGCAGGTTTCCGAGAAGGACGTGGCCCTCAATGTGAAGAAGATCAAGCTGATTCCGCTGGAGGCGGCGCAATTGCCGCGCTCGCTGGAGGACACGGACTATTCGTTCGTGAACGGAAATTTCGCGCTGGCGTCGGGCCTGAAGCTGACCGAGGCGCTGGCGCTGGAGAAGACCACGCCCACCTACCAGAACCTGGTCGCCGTGCGCACGGCGGACCGCGACAAGCCCTATGTGAAGGACATCGCGGCCGCCTACGGGTCGCGCGAGTTCCTGGCGGTCACCGAGAAATCCTTCGCCGGTTTCGTGAAGACCGACTATCAGCAGAAGCTGGAGGCGGCCCGCTAGGGCTGCCCGCCGGCATCAGCGCGGAGACCGCGGCCATGTTCATCCACCCCAACGAGTTCGAGTTGCTGCAGCACCTGGACGTGCCCGGGCGGATCGAACCGGACATCGATCCCGCCGATGGCGCCGGGCGCCAGGCCGCGCTGCGCGTGACCTTGCGTCAGCTGGCCAGGCGCTACGGCGGCCGCGTCGCGCTGCAGTCGCTGGACCTGGAAATCGCCGCGGGCGAGTTCGTGGCCGTGGTCGGGCGCGGCGGCAGCGGCAAGAGCACCTTGCTGCGTCTCCTGGCCGGCCTGGAGACACCAAGCGGAGAGCAGGGCGGCGCGCCCGCGCGCTCGCCGGTGCTGTTCGACAACTTCCCACTCTGGGCGCCGGACAGCCGCGTGCGCCTGCTGTCGCCGGACGCGCGCCTGCTGCCCTGGAAGCGGGTGCTGGACAACGTAGCGCTCGGCCTGCCGGACAAGAAGCAGGCGGCTGCCGCATTGCGGCAGGTTGGCCTGGGCGATCGCGGCGGCGACTGGCCCGCGCAGTTGTCGGAGGGGCAGCGCCAGCGGGTCGCGCTGGCCCGGGCGTTGGCGCATACGCCGGGACTGCTGCTGCTGGATGAGCCGTTCGGCGGGCTGGATGCGCTGACACGGATCGAGACGCAGCGGCTGCTGGAAGACATCTGGCGCCAGCAAGGCTTCACGGCCGTGCTGGCGACGCACGACGCGGGCGAGGCCGTGGCGGTGGCGGATCGCATCCTCGTGTTCGACGAAGGCCGCGTGGTGCTGGACGAACGCGTGGATCTGGCGCGGCCGCGCACGCGCGGTTCGGCGGCGTTTCCCGCGCTGGAGGCGCGGGTGCTGCGTGCCGCGCTGCGTCAGGAAGACACGCCGGATCTGGACAGGCCACTGGCGTCCGTCATCCAGATCCGGCATTTGAGGCTAGCGGTCTGACGCCGCGCGCCTCGGCATTCACAACCAGGCGCCATGGCGGCGCCGCCCTTCACCCTTTATTTCAGGAGCAAGACCATGAGCATTCAATCCATCAACGCCCGTAACCAGTTCCGTGGCAAGATCAAGGAAATCATCCTGGGACCGGTGGTGTCCGAAGTGGACGTGGACACCCCGGCGGGCATCGTCACGTCCGTGATCACAACGCGTTCGGTCAAGGAACTGGACCTGCAGGTGGGCACCGAGGTTCTGGCCTTCGTCAAGGCGACCGAAGTTTCCGTCGCCAAGCTGTAGGCAGGAAGGCGTAGGAAAGACGCACTGCGCCGGCGCTTCCAAACCGCCGGCGTTAGGCATATATTGTCCCTGCGATATCCGGCGGTTCCTCCTGGCTTGTAGTTACATGCTTTGCGAACGGAGAACGGAAATGCGGCGACTGCAAGAGTGGTTCATCGGTTTGGTGTGCCTGGGGCTGGCGGTCTGCTTCCCCGCCGCTGCGCAAACCAAGCTGACCAACGCGCAACTGGACCAGTTGATGGCGCCGGTGGCGCTGTATCCGGATGCGCTGTTATCGCAGATCCTCATGGGGTCCACCTATCCGGACGACATCGCGGCAGCCGCCAAATGGTCGGCCGCGCACGCCACGCAATCCGGCGACGACGCCGTCAAGGCGGTCGAGGGCGAATCCTGGGATCCCAGCGTCAAGTCGCTGGTCGCCTTCCCGTCGGTCATGGACATGATGGGCCGTGAGCCGAAATGGGTGAAATCCGTCGGCGACGCCTTCCTGGCGCAGCCCGACGGCGTCATGGATTCCGTCCAGCGGCTGCGCACGCAGGCCCAGAAGGCAGGCAACCTGAAGAGCACGCCGCAGCAGACGGTGAAAACCACGACGGAAAACGAAAAGACCGTCGTGGTGATCGAACCCGCGGACCCGCAGGTGGTCTACGTGCCCAGCTACAACCCGACCGTGGTCTATGGAACGTGGGCCTATCCCTCCTATCCCCCTTATTACTACCCGCCGCCGCCGGGGTCGATGTTCGCGACCTCGCTGGTCGCCGGCATCGGATTCGGCCTGGGCGTCGCGGCGATCAACTCCATGTGGGGCGACGCCAATTGGGGGCACGGCGACATCGACATCGACGTCGACCGCTACAACAACATCAACGTCAACAACCGTCTGGACCGCAATAACGTCAGCAATAACCGGTCCACGTGGCAGCACAATGCCGCCAATCGCGGCAATGCGCCCTATGCGGACCAGGCCAGCCGCCAGCGCTTCGACAGCCAGCGGCAGGCGGGCCTGCAGAACCGTTCCCAGGCCGCGGGTCAGGGAGGTCGGGCGGCCGGCGCGGGGCCGGCAGCCGGTTCCCGCGACGCCGCACGCGAACGCGCGGCCCAGTCCTTCGAAGGGCGGACCGGGCAACCCATCGCGGGCCATAGCGGCGCGGGCGGGGCGCGCGGGCAGGGCGCGGGCCGGGGCGAAGGCGCCGCGGGCCGGGGGCAGGGCCAAGGGGCGCAGGGCGGACAGGGCGCTCGCGACCGTGCCTCCAGCGTCTCCACCCAGGACAGGGCGCAAGGGCGTGGGGCCGGAGCGTCCACGCAAGACCGGCCCGGCGGCGACCGCGCATCGGGCGTCTCCACGCAGGACCGGCAGGCCGCGGCCCAGCGCCAGCGCGCCGACGAATCCGCGGCACGCGATCGGGCGCGCGCGTCCAACAGCCACAACGCGTTGAGCGGCGCGGGCGACGGCGACCGCATGCGGCAGCAGAACCAGCGCGGCGAAATGAGCCGGGGCGGAGGCGCCGGCCGCAGCACCGGCGCGAGCGCGCCGCATCGCGGAGGCGGCGCAGGCGGTCCCCATCGGGGCGGAGGCGGCGGCGGTCGGGGCGGCGGCGGCCGGAGATAAGCACCATGGACAACGGAGGTCATATGACGATTGCTCGTTTGCGCGCGCTTTGCGCCGCGTCGGTGCTCGCCCTCGGCGTCGCAGCTCCCGCCATGGCGCAGAGCGTGTATCCCAGCGCCCAGGCGGCCGCGCAGGCGTTCACCGACGCGCTGGCTACGAATGACATCGATGCCCTGGCCAAGGTATTGGGCCCCAACCACCGGCAGATCGTGCCGGGGGGCGTGGACCAGGAGGATATCTACCGGTATCTCGCGGCCTGGGTGCGCAAGCACGACATCGTGGCCGACGGCGGCCGCTCCTGGGTGGCTGTCGGCGACTCCGGATGGACGCTGCCCGTTCCGATCGTGCGTGCCGGCCAGGGATGGCGCTTCGATCCGGCGGCGGGCAAGGCGGAAATCCGCCGCCGCGCCATCGACCGCAACGAGCTCACCGCCATAGAAACCCTGGAGAAGCTTCAGGCCGCCCAGACCCGCTACCAGCAGGGCGTGGGCCAGGGACGGTTTGCGGGCCGCCTGGTCAGCCGACCCGGTTACCGGGACGGCCTGTATTGGCCTGAGCTGCCGGATGCCCCGGAGCAGGCCTTCGGTCCGGACGCGTTGGCCATGGGGCCGGACGTGCCGCTGGACGATGCCTATTTCGGCTACCGCTACAAGGTCATCCCGGGCGGACAGGATAATTCGTACCGCATCGTGGCCTGGCCCGCCCGCTATGGCCAGACGGGCATTGGAACCTTCGTCGTCGGCCCCGAAGGCGGCGTGCTGGAAAGGGACCTGGGGCCGTCGTCTGCGGCGCGTGCGGCGGCGTTGCGCGAGCACGATATCCGCGACGGAAGCTGGGTCGACGCAAACGCGCAAGCCGCTGCCGCGAAGTGATTTTTCGCCATTGAATAGGGGCCTGATCGGGGCCGCAGGGCAAGCCTGTTGCGAGGTCGCAACAGGCTTGTGCGTTTGTTGCCAAAGCCCGCGCCGGCACGCCGTTATGGCCCATTTGTCAGGCGGCTGTGCCTAAAATGGCGAGCACCGGGACCCCGCCCGTTTTCCCCTTGCCGGATCTTCAAATTGAACCCCATGCATTTTGTCCGCTACGCCCTTTTTGGCGTAGGGATGGCGCTTAGCGCAGCGGCGGCCTCCGCCCCGATTTTTGTCCTGAACTCCCTGGACGCCAACGTCAGCATCATCGATCCGGCCACCTACAAGGAACTGCGGCGCGTGCCTACGGGCAAGGAGCCGCACCACCTGTATCTCACGCCCGATGAAAAGTCGCTCATGGTGGCCAACGCCACGGGCGACTCGATCACGCTGATGGATCCCAAGACGGGTGAGGTCCAGCGCACACTGACCGGCATCGTCGATCCCTACCAGCTGCAGTTCTCGCCGGACATGAAGTGGTTCGTCACGGCGGCCAACCGCCTGGACCACATCGACATCTATGCCTGGAAGCCGCTGGAAAAGGGCTTTGACCTGAAGCTGGTCAAGCGCATTCCGGCCGGCAAGACGCCCAGCCACATCATGATCGACAAGCACAGCACGACGGCCTACGTGACCTTGCAGGACAGCGATCAACTGATCGCCATCGACCTGGCCACGCAGACGCCGAAGTGGACGGTGCCGGTGGGCAAGACGCCCGCCGACGTATTCCTGACGCCCGACCAGAAGACCCTGCTGGTGGCGCTGACCGGCGACTCCTACGTCGAAGCCTACGACGTCAGCAACGGCCCGGCCAAGCTGGTCAAGCGCATCCCGACCGCCGCGGGCGCGCACGCCTTCCGCGCGCAGGGCGACCACCGCCATCTATTCGTCAGCAACCGCACCGCCAACTCCATCAGCCGCATCGACCTGCAGACGCTCGCCGTCACCGACACCTTCCCGGTGCCGGGCGGCCCCGACTGCATGGACGTGCTGGCCGACGGCAAGACGCTGCTGGTCACCTCGCGCTGGGCGCGCAAGCTCACCGTGGTGGACCTGGAGCAGAAGAAGGTCGTCAATCAGGTGACCGTGGGCAAGTCGCCCCACGGCGTCTGGACGCTGAACCATGCGCCTACGAGATAGCGTGGGTTCTCGCGCCGCGCCCGCTGTCGCGGGCGTGAAGCCCAGCCTGGGGGCAGCCCGGCGGCGGAGTGTGGCGGCATGCCTGGCGCTGGCCGTATCGAGCGCCGGCGCCGCGCCCGCCACTTGCGACAAGCCGGTCTACCTGACGTTCGACACCGGCCACATGGGCGTGGCCCCGCTGATCGCCGATGTGCTGGCCCGCCACCACGTCAAGGTCACTTTCTTCCTGGCCAATGAACGCACGCTGACCGAGGGCTCCAGCCTGGACGACGTGTGGGCACCCTGGTGGAAGGCGCGCGCCGCCGAAGGCCATGCCTTCGGTTCGCACACCTACGACCACGTCTATTGGCAGGGCGACCTGCCGGGCGGCAAGTTCCGCGTGAAGCCCAGCGCCGGTCCGGATTCGGGCAAGCGCGCCGAATGGACCGCCGAACAGTACTGCGCCGAGATCAAGCGGTCCGTCACCCGTTTTCACCAGATGACGGGCCAGAACATGCTGCCGCTCTACCGCGCGCCGGGCGGCAAGACTTCGCCCGCCTTGCTGAAGGCGGCCAAGGCCTGCGGCTTCGAGCACGTGGGCTGGGCCCCTGCCGGCTTCCTGGGCGATGAACTGCCCAGCGACAAATACCCCAACGCCAAACTGCTGGACCAGGCGTTGCGCACCATCAAGCCCGGCGACATCCTGCTTGCCCACCTGGGCATCTGGTCGCGCCAGGATCCCTGGGCGCCGGCCGTGCTGGAGCCGCTGATTGAAGGTTTGCAGCGCAAGGGCTATTGTTTCGCTACCTTGAACACCCATCCAGCCTATCGCGACTGGATCGCCACGCATCACTGATCATGGATACGCTTAGCCAACTCTTCGGGGACTGCCAGCAATGGCTCTTCGAGACGGCGATTCAGCCCGCGCTGTTCCACCTGGGCATGAGCAACTTCATCGAAGACGGCTATGACGCCACGATGTGGCTGCTGGTCGGCCTGTTGCAGGTCGCCGTGCTGGTACTGGTTTTCGGCCCCTTGCAGCGCCTGCGGCCGGTGGAACCGGTCACCGACCGCCGCCAGATCGGCATCGACGTGCTGTACACGCTGATCCACCGGCTGGGTGCGTTCCGGCTTGTGCTGTTCTTCACCATCGATCCCTTCTGGGACAGCGTCTTCGGCCAGCTGCACATCTGGGGCTTCGCGCCATTCCAGCTGGACCAGTACTGGCCCGGCGTGACGGACAAGGCCTGGGTCAGCCTGATCATCTACCTGCTGCTGTTCGACGCGGTGGACTACTTCTACCACCGGGCGCAGCATCGGTTCGGCTGGCTCTGGGCGTTGCACGCCGTGCATCACAGCCAGCGCCAGATGACGATATGGAGCGACGACCGCAACCACCTGCTGGACGACATGCTGCGCGACGTGCTGGTCGTGTTCGTGTCGCAGCTGGTGGGCGTGCCGCCGGCGCAGTTCGTGATCGTGGTGGCCATCACCCAGCTGGCGCAGAGCTTTTCGCACGCCAATCTGCGCATGCATTTCGGCGCGCTGGGCGAACGCCTGCTGGTCAGCCCGCGCTTTCACCGGCACCACCATTCCATCGCCTACGACGCCTCGTCGCCGGGGCCGGCGGGCGGCTACAACTTCGCCGCCCTGTTCCCCATCTGGGACGTGCTGTTCCGTACCGCCCGTTTTGGCGTGGGCTACGGCCCCACGGGCATCCACGACCAGCAGGCGGAATTGGGCGCTCGCGACTACGGCCGGGGCTTCTGGTCGCAGCAATGGCTGGGCCTCAAGCGCCTGGTGGGCCGGGACCGCGAACCGGCCGCCGCGCCACCCACGCCTCCGGCGGGCGTGGAACGCGCATAAAAAAGGGCCCGCGAGGGCCCTTTTTTTATGTTGCAGCGTCGTGGTCAGGCGTCAGGCGGCACGTCGTGCGTGGTCTCGCGCTTGATCTCGCCGTGCCGGCGCTCCATTTCCTGGCGCAGTTCGCGGCGCAGTCCGGCCGCCTTGACGCGCTGCTTTTCCTCAAGCGTGCGGGGTTCCAGCGGCGGCACCGCGGTGGGAGCGCCCTGGTCGTCCACCGCCACCATGGTGAAGTAGCAGCTGTTGGTGTGGCGCACCAGTTTCTTGCGGATGTCCTCGGTGACCACCTTGATGCCGATTTCCATCGAGGTGCGGCCCGTGTAATTCACCGCGGCCAGAAACGTCACGAGCTCGCCCACGTGGATCGGTTCGCGGAACACGACCTGGTCGACGGACAGGGTCACTACATATTGGCCGGCGTACCGGCTGGCACAGGCATAGGCCACCTGGTCCAGGTATTTGAGGATGGTTCCGCCGTGTACGTTTCCCGAGAAATTCGCCATGTCTGGCGTCATCAGGATGGTCATCGACAATTGGTGGCTAAAGGCGTCGTCCATGGCGGGCGGCTCATTCGTGAATAAAACGCCTATGGTAGCGGCTGGCGCCTGTCATGGCGCCGTCTTCGGAGCGCCGTTCAGGGTTTCTTCGCACCGGCCGCCGCGGGCGGCGGGACAGCCGCCGCCGTGGCCGGAGAGGCGGCGGGCGGTTCGGCGGTGGACGCTTCGGCCGGAACCTCGTCCGCGGCGACCGCCACCGGTTCGTCGCGCAGCACGGGGGGCGGCGTCCACAATCCATCCAGCACTCCCGGACCGGGCGCATAGACGCGCAGCAGCACGCCCACCGGCCCCGAGGCCGGCACGGGCAGCCAGTTGGCCTGATCCTCGGGCGGGGGCGGGTCATGGCTGAAAATCACATCCAGCGAACCGTCGGCGTTGTAGCGCAGCGGGTCGCGGTCGCCCAGCGCATAGCGGTTGAGCGGATTGGCCACGGGCATGCCCTGGCCGTCATAGGCCGCCAGCGACCAGAGGGCGTCGGCGGGCGGCAACTGGCCGCTTTCAAAGCGCAGCGCGTAACGGTGCGCGCCATCCAGCAAGGCGCCCTGGCTGTCGGCGGCCAGCAGCAGCACGGTCAGGTCTTCGGGCAGGCCCGCGCCCGGCTGCGCCTGGGCGGCCAGCGCGCGCCGCAGATAGGAATTGCCATAGACCCCGATGCTGGCCGTTTCCTGTTGCCAGCCATTCGCGCCGCGCAGGGTGCTACCCGCCGCGGCCTCCATGCGCTCGCGAGCGGCGCGCACGCCCCGGCGCATGCCTTGCTTGGCGGGGTGGTCGAGCTTGTCGAAATCGAAGACGCGGCCCGGAATCAGCCCCACGCGCCGCAGCTTGGCCAGCACGGGCTGGTCCGTGGCATGGGGCGGGTGCTTGCGCAGCAGTTCCGCGGCGTAGGCAAAGAATGCATCGGTGGGCATGGACTCCACTTGCTCGCGCACCGGGATCTTCATATCCAGGGACGGGTCCGCCTTCGCGCGCTGCGGCTGCGCGGGCAGGTTCCACTGCGCCAGCGGAGTCAGGACGAAGCCGTCCTGCAGGGCGTTGACTGCGGGATACTCGGCGGCGCCGTCGGCCTGGATCAGGTTCTTCGCCCAGACATGGGCGCTGGGCGCGTCGATGCGCGCCATGCCGGAGGGCAGGGTGCCGGTCCAGCCCGGCGGCACGATCACGGTATTGCCCTTGGCCGTGCCGGTGCTGCGCTTGCCCAGCGTGGCGAATACGTCCGTCCACATGTCCAGCAGCGTCAGCGTATAGAGCCGCCCTTGCGTGTCGGGCACGGACAGCACGACCGGCCCGCCCGTCAGGTCCAGCCAGGCGACGCTGCGCAGCATGTCCGGGTTGGCCCAGGGCGTGGCCGCGCCAGCCTGGGGCAGGGCGCGGCCGTGCAGAAAGGCATTGGCCGGCGCGCCTTGCGTTCCTTGCGATGGATGGGTGAACTGGCGCCGGGTCAGGTCCATGGTGACCAGCGGGTAGAAATAGAGGTATCCCTCCATGGCCGCCTGATAGGCGGTTTCGGTCGCGGCGGCGGCCGGCGTCAGCGCGGCGGGCGCCGCCTGGACGGTGGCGGAGGGCGTCCAGGCCAGGACGGCAAGCGACAGGGACAGGGCCAGGGGGGCAAAGCGGCGCATCGGCGCTCCAACGGTCTTGCGGGGAACAGGGGGAAGGCCCCGTGAGGCGGCATCCCGGCGCCGGGGCAAATCGGGACCGGGGGCCGGGAGCAATGGTAGCAGTGCCGCGATCATTCAAAATCCGTGAAATGCGCCGATTTTGCCGTCAAATTCCTGTGTCCCGCGTAGACATCCCGATCCGATGAAGCATGGCGCCTGCACGGTTGTGGGCATATACTTGCCTGCATGTCCTTGGAGGCCGTAGGGCTTTTACCCTGACGGGCAGGTCCGGCTTCCTTCATTCACCCGGAGAGGAGTGCTTCATGGTCAACATGAATCGCCGCCAGTTCTTCAAGGTGACCGGTGCAACCCTGGCGGGCTCCAGCCTGGCATTGCTGGGGGTTGCTCCCGGCACGGCCATGGCCGAGGTGCGCCAGTTCAAGCTTGCGCGCATGACTGAAACGCGCAACACCTGTCCCTACTGTTCGGTCGCCTGTGGCTTGCTGATGTACGGTCTGGGCGATGGCTCCAAGAACGCCCGCGCCAGCATCATGCACATCGAGGGCGACCCCGATCACCCTGTCAACCGCGGCACCCTCTGTCCGAAGGGCGCGGCCCTGATCGACTTCATCCACAGCCCCAACCGCCTGAAATACCCGGAATACCGGGCGCCAGGATCGGACAAATGGGTGCGGATGTCGTGGGACGACGCCCTGACCCGCATCACCAAGCTCATGAAGGCCGACCGCGATGCGAACTTCGTCGAGAAGACCGCGGACGGCAAGACGGTAAACCGGTGGCTGACAACCGGCATGCTGGCCGCTTCGGCAAGCAGCAACGAAGTCGGCTACATCACGCACAAGACCGTGCGTAGCATGGGGATGCTGGCGTTCGACAACCAAGCCCGTGTCTGACATGGCCCGACGGTGGCAGGTCTTGCCCCGACGTTTGGCCGTGGAGCGATGACGAACCATTGGGTCGACATCAAGAACGCGGACGTAGTACTGATCATGGGCGGCAATGCCGCCGAGGCCCACCCCTGCGGGTTCAAATGGGTCACGGAAGCGAAGGCCCATAACAAGGCGAAGCTGATCGTCGTGGATCCGCGCTTCACGCGCTCGGCATCCGTGGCGGATTTCTACGCGCCCATACGAACCGGCACCGACATCATTTTCCTGGGCGGTGTCATCAAGTACCTGCTGGATAAGGACAAGATCCAGCACGAGTACGTGCGCAACTACACCGACTTTTCCTTCATCGTGCGCGAGGACTTCACGTTCGACGCGGGCCTGTACTCCGGCTACAACGCCGAGAAGCGCTCCTACGACAAGGAAAGCTGGGACTACGAGCGCGGCGACGACGGCTTCGTCAAGACGGACCCCACCTTGCAGCACCCGCGGACGGTCTATCAGCTCCTGAAGAAGCACTATTCGCGCTACACCGAAGACATGGTGGAACGCGTCTGCGGCACGCCCAAGGACAAGTTCCTGAAGGTGTGCGACATGCTGGGGTCCACGGCCACCACCAACCGCGCCGCCACCATCCTGTACGCGCTGGGCTGGACGCAGCATTCCATCGGATCGCAGATCATCCGCACCGGCGCGATGGTGCAGCTGCTGCTGGGCAACATCGGCATCGCCGGCGGCGGCATGAACGCGCTGCGCGGACACTCGAACATCCAGGGCCTGACCGACCTGGGCCTGATGTCGAACCTGCTGCCGGGCTACATGACGCTGCCCAACGAGCCGGAACAGGACTTCGGCAAGTACATCGAGACGCGCACGTTGAAGCCGCTGCGGCCCAACCAGCTCAGCTATTGGCAGAACTACAACAAGTTCCACGTGAGCTTGATGAAGGCGTGGTGGGGCAAGGCGGCTACGGCCGAGAACAACTGGGCGTTCGACTACCTGCCCAAGCTGGACAAGCTCTACGACATGCTGCAGGTCTACGAGCTCATGGTCCACGGCAAGATGAACGGCTACATCGCGCAAGGCTTCAACCCGCTGGCCGCGGCGCCGCACAAGGCCAAGCTGAACGACGGCTTCGCCAAGCTGAAGTTCCTGGTCATCATGGACCCGCTGGTCACCGAGACCTCCGAGTTCTGGCGCAACGCCGGCGAAGCCAACGATGTGGATCCGTCCAAGATCCAGACCGAGGTCTTCCGCCTGCCCACCACCTGCTTTGCCGAGGAAGATGGCGCGCTGGTGAACTCCGGGCGCTGGTTGCAATGGCACTGGAAGGGCGCGGAGCCTCCGGGCGAAGCCAAGAGCGACATCGAAATCATGGCGCTGATCTTTACGCGTCTGCGCAAGATGTACCAGGACGAGGGCGGCAAGTACCCCGATCCCATCGTCAACCTGTCATGGCCTTATTCCAATCCGCAGAACCCCACGGCCGAGGAGCTGGCCAAGGAGTACGCGGGCAGGGCGCTGGTGGACCTGGTGGATCCCAAGGACCCCACCAAGGTCATGCGGCGGGGCGGCGAGCAGCTCGCGGGCTTTGCGGAATTGCGCGACGACGGCTCCACGGCCAGCGGCTGCTGGATCTTCGCCGGGGCCTGGGGCCCGGGCGGCAACCTGATGGCGCGCCGCGACAACAGCGACCCGACCGGCATCGGCCAGACCCTGAGCTGGGCCTGGGCGTGGCCGGCCAACCGCCGCATCCTGTACAACCGCGCGTCTTGCGATGTGTCCGGCAAGCCATTCGATCCGCGCCGCAGCATCATCTCGTGGAACGGCAAGATCTGGACGGGCGCGGACATTCCCGACTTCAAGGGCGATGAGAACCCCGACGGCGGCATGGGCCCGTTCATCATGAACCCGGAAGGGGTGGCGCGCTTCTTTGCGCGCGCGGGCATGGCCGAAGGGCCGTTCCCGGAACACTACGAGCCCTTCGAGAATCCGCTGGGCTACAACCCGCTGCATCCGAAGGCCAAGGGCGTCACCAGCAATCCGGCCGCGCGCATCTTCAAGGACGATCTGGCGGCGATGGGCACCGTGGAGAATTTCCCGCACGTGGCCACGACCTACCGCCTGACGGAGCACTTCCACTACTGGACCAAGAACGTACGCATCAACGCCATTCTCCAGCCCGAGCAATTCGTGGAGATCGGCGAGGCCCTGGCCAAGGAATTGGGCATTCCCAACGGGTCACGCGTGAAGGTGTCGTCCAACCGTGGCTACATCAAGGCGGTGGCCCTGGTCACCAAGCGGCTGCGCGCGCTGACCATCGAAGGCAAGACGGTGCATCAGGTCGGGATCCCCATCCATTGGGGCTTCGTGGGCCTGGCCAGACCCGGCTTCCTCACCAACACCCTGACGCCATTCGTGGGCGACGGCAATTCCCAGACTCCGGAATTCAAGTCGTTCCTGGTGAAGGTCGAGAGAGCTTAGGAGAACCGACATGTCCATGCAATCCCTAGACATACGGCGGCGCTCCGCCACGACCACTCCGTCGCCCGGCATCCGCGAGCCCGTCACGGGTTCGGTGGCCAAGCTGATCGACGTCTCCAAATGCATCGGCTGCAAGGCCTGTCAAAGCGCCTGCCTGGAGTGGAACGATCTGCGCGACGAGATCGGCTTCAACGTGGGCTACTACGACAACCCGGCCGACCTGACCGAGCATTCCTGGACCGTCATGCGCTTCTCGGAGTTCGAGAATCCGGCCGGCGACCTGGAATGGCTGATCCGCAAGGACGGCTGCATGCACTGCGAGGACCCGGGCTGCCTGAAGGCCTGCCCGTCGCCGGGCGCCATCATCCAATACACCAACGGAATCGTCGATTTCCACGAGGAAAACTGCATCGGCTGCGGCTACTGCATCACCGGCTGTCCGTTCAACGTGCCGCGCATCTCCAAGAAGGACAACAAGGCGTACAAGTGCACGCTGTGCTCGGACCGCGTGGCCGTCGGCATGGAGCCCGCATGCGTCAAGGCCTGTCCCACCGGCGCCATCGTCTTCGGTACCAAGGACGACATGCACCAGCACGCCGAGGAACGCATCGAGGACCTGAAGTCGCGCGGCTTCGAGCAGGCGGGACTGTACGACCCGGCGGGCGTGGGCGGCACCCACGTCATGTATGTGCTGCATCACGCCGACCAGCCCGGGCTGTATCACGGATTGCCCGCCAATCCGCAGATCAGTCCCATGGTGTCCGTATGGAAGGGGCTGGCCAAGCCGCTGGGCCTGGCCATGATGGCGCTGACCGCGCTGGCGGGCTTTTTCCACTACGCCCGCGTGGGCCGCAACGAGGTGACCGAGGAAGACGAGCGCCGGGCCGAAGAGGAGGTGCGCCATGAGTGAAGACCGCCACTATCGCCGCATCAGGCGCTACACGCCGGGCGAGCGCACCAACCACTGGATCATCGCCCTGACGTTCATCCTGCTGGCGCTGTCCGGGCTGGCGCTGTTCCACCCGGCCATGTATTGGCTGTCCACCCTGTTCGGGGGCGGTCCCTGGACGCGCATCCTGCATCCGTTCGTCGGCCTGGTGATGTTCGTCTGCTTCGCCGTGTTCGCCGGGCACATGTGGCGGCACAACCTCATGACGAAAGCGGATCGCCAGTGGCTCAGGCAACTCAACGACGTGGTCGAGAACCGCGAGGAAAAGCTGCCGGAAGTGGGCAAGTACAACGCCGGCCAGAAGCTGCTGTTCTATGTGCTGATCCTGTGCATGCTGGGCCTGTTCGTCAGCGGCATCGTGATCTGGCGCGAGTACTTCGCGTTCTATTTCCCGATCTGGGTCGTCCGGGCCGCCTCGGTGCTGCATGCCGTTTGTGCGCTGGTGCTGATTTGCGCGATCATTGTGCATATTTACGCGGCGATCTGGGTAAAGGGCTCGTTGACCGCCATGCTGCGGGGCTATGTCACCGCCGGCTGGGCGTGGAAGCACCACCGCGCCTGGTTCCGGGAGCAGGTGAAAAAGTAGGCCCGCGCGGCGCGGGCGCCGATTTCCCCAGAGCCCTTTCCTTTGGGCTGACCTGTCCCGATCGCACGGCTGCTATCCTCCCCTGGAGGCTGGCAGCCGTGTTTGTTTCTCTGGAGACGCAATTGCAGCGAATTCTTCCGCGCGGCGAAATCGAAGCGCTAGACCACAACGTCATTCCCCGCGTCACCCTGCCGGATCGCGCATCCGTCTTCGTCGCGCGGGCGGCCCGCCTGCGCCAGCTGGCGGCGGACAATCCCGTGGCCGATTATCTGCTGCTGATGGCGCACCTGGTCGATGCCCAGCACCGCGCCCTGCAGGACTGCGCGGCGCCCGAAGCCACCGAAGACCGAATTTCGCTCGCCCAGGCGCATGGCATGCCGCCCCTGCAGGCCGTGGGCTGGCCGCGAGACCCCTTGTGGCGAGGCATCCTGGGCCAGCTGGTGGATGACGTTTCGCGTGCCCAGGGCGTTCCTGCCGAGGCCATCGAGGTCTGCGCCGCGCTGCGTCGCGCGCTGGACGAGGACCCGGAGTCGCTGGAGGACCTGGCCGAAGCCGTGCTGTCCGAACAGGACCAGGGCGTGGACAGCGCCGCCGCGCCTTTCGTAATGGCGGCCTTGCAGGTCTATTGGACGGATCTGGCCAGCCGCTACGATCCGAAGCAGCTGCCTGTCGCAAGCCCTTTCGGCGTGTGCCCGGTGTGCGCCAGCCTGCCGGTCGCCAGCATTGTGCGCGTGGGCGGGCAATACGAAGGCTACCGCTATCTGTGCTGCAGCCTGTGTTCGACGCAGTGGCACATGGTGCGGGTGAAGTGCTCGCATTGCGAGGACGTGGAAAAGGTGGCGTACCAGGCCATCGAAGGCCGTTCGCCCGCCATCAAGGCGGAAACCTGTGACCACTGCCACACCTATCGCAAGATCTTCTATCAGGACAAGGACCTGTACGTGGAGCCCGTGGCGGACGATCTGGCCAGCCTGATGCTGGACGTGCTGGTGGGCGAAGCCGGCTATTCGCGCTCCAGCGGCAATCCGCTGCTGTGGCACGGCGCCGAGGACTAGGGCCTGTTTACAACCAAGTAGGAGTCTTGCATGGCAGATCACCCGTCCGACGCCGGCACGGCCGCCGCGTCCGACATTCCTTCGCTGGACCGCCTGCTGAACGCCGAGGCGCTGCGCCCCGTGCTTGACGCCCATGGCCGCACCCAGGTGGTCGCGGCCTTGCGCCGCGACCTGGATGCGCTGCGCCAGCGTGCGCTGGACGGCAAGCTGCCGCGCCGGGAGCTGGATGCCGCGGCGGTGGCGCAGCGCACGGCCGCCGCGCTGGACAAGGCGGCCCAGCCCCGTCTGCGCGCGGTCTACAACCTGACGGGCACAGTGCTGCACACCAACCTGGGACGGGCTTTGCTGCCCGACGAGGCGGTGGCGTCGGTGCTGCGCGCGCTGAGCTCGCCGGCCAACCTGGAGTTCGACCTGGACTCCGGCGGCCGCGGCGACCGCGATGACCTGATCGACGACCTGCTGTGCGAGCTGACGGGCGCCGAGGCTGCCACCGTCGTCAACAACAATGCCGCCGCCGTGCTGCTGATGCTCAACGCCTTGGCGGACCGCCGCGAAGTCGTGGTGTCGCGCGGCGAGCTGGTCGAGATCGGCGGCGCCTTCCGTATCCCGGACATCATGAAGCGCGCGGGCGCCAAGCTGGTGGAAGTCGGGACCACCAACCGCACGCACGCGGCCGACTACGAGTCCGCCATCGGCCCGCGCACCGCGATGCTGATGAAGGTGCATTGCAGCAACTATGCGGTCACGGGCTTCACCAAGAGCGTCGGCGTTGCGGAGGTGGCGGCGCTGGCGCATGCGCGTGGCCTGCCCGCCACGGTGGACCTGGGCAGCGGGACGCTGGTGGACCTGACGCAGTTCGGGCTGCCCAAGGAGGACACCGTGCGCGAGACCATCGCCGCGGGCGCCGATCTGGTTACGTTCAGCGGCGACAAGCTGCTGGGCGGGCCGCAAGCCGGCTTGCTGGTGGGGCGGGCCGACCTGATCCGCAAGATCAAGAAGAACCCGCTCAAGCGCGCGCTGCGCGTCGGCAAGCTGACGCTGGCCGCGCTGGAACCCGTGCTGGGCCTGTACCGCGCGCCGGAGTTCCTGGCGCAGCGCCTGACCACGCTGCGTCTCCTGACCCGTCCGCAGCGCGATATCCAGCCTCAGGCCGAGCGGCTGCGCGGCGCCCTGGCGCATGCCGTGGGGCCGGGCTATGCGGTGGAGGCGGTGCCCATGTTCAGCCAGATCGGCAGCGGCGCCTTGCCGGTGGACCAGTTGCCCAGCTATGGCCTGGCGGTGCGCTTTGCGGGTTCCGGACGTCCGGGCCGTCATCTGGACAAGCTGGAGACGCTGCTGCGCCGACTGCCCGTGCCCGTGATCGGCCGCATCGCGGACGATGCCCTGTGGCTGGATCTGCGCTGTCTGGAAGCGCGTGACGAAGCGGCCTTCGTCGGGCAGCTGGCGGAGCCGCTGGCATGATCATCGGGACCGCGGGCCATATCGACCACGGCAAGACCACGCTGGTGCGCGCGCTGACGGGCGTGGATACCGACAGGCTCAAGGAAGAGAAGGCGCGCGGCATTTCCATCGAGCTGGGCTATGCCTATGCGCCGCTGGCCAATGGCGATGTGCTGGGCTTCATCGACGTGCCCGGCCACGAAAAGCTGGTGCACACGATGGCGGCCGGCGCCAGCGGCATCGATTTTGGCTTGCTGGTGGTGGCGGCCGACGATGGCGTGATGCCGCAGACTCGCGAGCACCTGTCCATCCTGTCCATGCTGGGCGTGACGCGGGGGGCGGTGGCGCTGACCAAGGCCGACCGCGCGGATGCCGCGCAACAGGCGGCGGTGCGCGCCGAGATTGCGGCGCTGGCGGCGGGCACGTTCCTGGAGGGGGCGCCGGTGTTCGGCACGAGCGCGTCGCAAGCCGGCGACGCGGGCGTGGCGGAGCTGAAATCGTATTTGCACGAGCAGGCCCAGGCTTTGATGCAGCGCGATGCGACGGGCCTGTTCAGGCTGGCGGTGGACCGCGTGTTCACGTTGGCGGGCCACGGGACGGTGGTTACGGGCACGGCGCACTCGGGCCAGGTCCGGGCGGGCGACGAGGCGGCGGATCTGCGGCTGATGCCCGCGGGTACGCGGGTGCGGGTGCGCAGTATCCATGCGCAGAATCAGCCCAGCGAGACGGGCGCGGCCGGTCAGCGCTGTGCGTTGAACCTGGCTGGCATCGACAAGGGGGCGATCGCGCGCGGCGACTGGATCGCGGATGCGCGCTGTTTTCTGCCGTCGCGGCATGTGGATGTGGCGCTGGCTCTGCTGCCCTCCGCGGATGCGCCGGTGCGCGCCTGGGCGCCGCTGCATGTGCATATCGGCGCGGCGCGCCATGTGGCGCATGTGGTGCCTATCAGTGTGGAGTCGCTGGCGCCGGGGCAGTCGGGCTGGGTGCAGCTGGTGTTCGATGAGCCCGTTTGCGCGATGCCGGGCGACCGCTACATCGTGCGCAATGCGCAGGCGACGCGCACGGTGGGAGGCGGCCGGGTGTTGGATCCGAATGCGCCGGACCGCAAGCGTCGCGCGGCGTCGCGCATGCAGGGCTTGCAGGCGCTGTCGGACATGCTGGACGGGGGCGGTTTGCATCCGGTGCTGGAGCATGCGCCGCTGGGCCTGGACGAGGATGCCTTGCAGCGCCTGACGGGCAGGCCGGTGCGTGAGATCGCGGCGCCGCATGGGGCGTTGTGGGTCGAACCGCGCAATGCGCAGGCGCCGCGTACGCTGATCCTGGGCGCGCAGTGGGATGCGTTGCGGGCGCGGGTGGAGCAGGCGTTGGCGGCCGTCCATCAGGGGGCGCCGGATGAGCCGGGCCCGGACAGCGCGCGGTTGCGTCGGATGGCGATGCCGGTGGGACCGGACGCGCTTTGGGTGTCGGTGCTGGATGATCTGCAACGCGATGGGCGGGTGGTGCGCAATGGTCCGTGGCTGCATCTGCCGGCGCATACGGCGACGCTGGCCGAGGCGGAGTCGGCGCTGGCCGCGCGTTTGCTGCCGCTGCTGGATGAGGGGGCGTTCGATCCTCCCTGGGTGCGGGATCTGGCGCGGACGCTGGAAGAGCCGGAGGATGGCGTGCGGCAGTTGCTGCGCAAGCTGTTGCGGCGCGGCGAGGTGGCGCAGGTGGTGAAGGATCTGTTCTATCACCGGGATCAGGTGCGGGCGCTTGCGGGGCTGGCGGCGGAGCTGGCCGCGCGGCCGGCGGGGTTGAATGCGGCGGTGTTCCGGGATGCGACGGGGTTGGGGCGCAAGCGGGCGATCCAGGTTCTGGAATTTTTTGACCGGGTGGGATATACGCGGCGGGTGCGGGATGCGCATGTGCTGCGCGCCGAGAGCGCGTATGCGGCGACGCAGGGGCGGTCCGAGCCGGTATCATAGGCAGGCCGCTACGGAAGGCATTCGTGCCCGGCGGCACGGCTGGGCTTCAAACCCAGTTGGGGGCGTCAGACGTTCCCAGGTAGGTTCGACTCCTGCTGCCTTCCGCCGGGTTCTTTTGAGGGGCCTCTATCGTTTGCTGGCGTGGGCATGGTTCTTCTGCCGCCCGTGGCGTTGCGGGGCCTGCGTTGCGGGCCTCCGATAGCGGTCCGGAGCCTTCGCTCCGGACTTCCCCTTCCTCATCCTCGTCCGCCTTCGGCTCCCTTCGGATTCCGTCGGGCGCATCTAAACGGCCCGCAACGCAGGCCCCGCAACACCACGGGCTGCGGCGGGGTAACTCGGCCGGGCCTTGGGGGCGGCATCGCAATGTCTTGCATTGCCCCTGCGCCTCAGGCGCGCAGCAGTTTCGTCACCACGCTGCTTACGCGGGTCGAGGTCCAGTCCAGTTCGCCCAGATGCCAATACCGGATCGATCCGCCGCGGTCCACCAGGTAGTTGGCGGGCAGTCCTACGGCTTCCCACTTCTTTGACGCCGCGCTGTTGCGGTCGTGCAGGACCGTGCCGGCGACGGGCCATTTCGCGAGAAAGGCGGAGATCTTGGCGGGCGATTCGCCGACGTTCACGGCGACCAGGCGCAGGCCTTCTTCGCGGTGGCGCTTGGCCATGGTGGACATGATGGGGATTTCGTCGCGGCAGGGGTCGCACCAGGTGGCCCAGAAGCTGACGATGACGACGTTGCCGCGCCAGGCGGAGAGTTTCCGTTCGCGGCCGGAGAGGTCGGGCAGGGTCAGTGGGGGAGTGGGGGCGGTCCAGGGGGCCCAGTCGGGGCCGGTGGCGGTTTTCAGGGCGGTGTCGCTGGCGGCCCGGGCCCCGAAGGGCAGGGCCGCCAGCGACAGGCCGGATTGCAGGAGGCGGCGACGACTGATCAAGGCGGGTCCCTGCGCGGATGAGGTCAGATGGGAATGGGTTTTGAGGCGAGCCTGTAGCTGAAGCCGTCGGGGTCCAGGCTGTCGAGGCGGCCGGCCGAGGTTTCGCCGTTGGGATACATCAGGAAGGGCACGGGGCCGTGCGCGGTGCCGGGCAGGGCGACGTCGTGGCCGTGGTTGTAGGCGACCCAGTTCATTTCCCAGGCGCCGAACAGCATGACGCGCGCGGCGCGCACCTTGGCGTCGGTCAGGGGCAGGTCGCCGGGTGGCTCTTCGAGCATGACTTTGCGCACGTCGGCGGGGTCCACGGGAATCCAGCCGTAGCCGTCGGCGTAGAACTCGGCGCGGCAGTGCTGGGCCTTGGTGACGTCGCCGGCCTTGCCGAGACTCTTGTAGCCCAGTTCGGAGTTGGCCACGCGCAGGCCGTAGGCGTCGCGCGCGGGGATGCCGGCGGCGCGCGCCAGCGCGACGAACAGGGCGTTGATGTCGGCGCATTTGCCGTTCAGGTCGTTGGCGGTGAGCATGTAGCGTACGTCGCCCACGCCGCAGCCGCGGGTGGAGGCGGTGCGGCAGGTCTTTTCCACGACCCATGCGTAGATGGCGCGGGCGCGGGCCAGGTCGCCCTGGTGGCCGCGGGTGATCTGGTCGGCGGTGGTTTTGACGATGCCGTCGGTGGGCAGCAGTGCGGTGGGTTTGAGGAATTCGCGCAGGGCGGCGGGGCTTTCGAGTTCGGCGTCGGCGGGCGGGGGCTGGGTCAGGTCCACGCGGCGGTTGCGGGTCTGGAAGCGGCTGGTCATTGTGACGTTGCGCGGCGTCTGCGCGTCGGGCCATTGCACGGCCAGCATCTGGACGTCGTAGCCGGGCGCCTGCATCAGCTGCGCGGTTCCGCCGCCGCTGACCTGCCAGGTGTTCCGCACGCCGCGCTGGTAGGGCGTGTCGGTGGCGTAGGGCACCGGGATCCAGATGCGCGTGTGGGCGCCGGGATCCTTCACGCTGATGTCGGTGGTCAGTTCGAAGGCGCGCCAGCCGGCGCTGACAGGCGCCTGCTGGGCGTGCGCGGCATAGGGTGCAGCGCTGGCGGCGCACAATGCACCGGAGAAACGGAGAAAGTGTCGGCGGTCCATGTAGCCCCCACGCACGGTGAAGATTGGCTGTCGGTGCGCCCGGAGCCGGGCGGCCGTCCGTTGCTGCATGCTGCGATTCATCATAGGGCCAATTCCGGGGGCGGTGCTATCCTTTTTCGACTGACCAACGGAGGCTGAGATGACCCAGGATGTTGCGTCCGCGGACGTGCCGCGTTTGACTTCGCTTTCTCATGGCGGAGGCTGTGGCTGCAAGATCGCGCCCGGCGTGCTGTCGGCGCTGCTGGCGCGCTTCGGACCCGCGGCCAGCTATCCGAACCTGATGGTGGGCACCGAGACGGCCGACGACGCGGCGGTGTACCGGCTCAATGATGAGCAGGCGCTTATCGCCACCACCGACTTCTTCATGCCCATCGTGGACGACCCGTTCGACTTCGGCCGCATCGCCGCGACGAATGCGCTGTCGGACGTGTACGCCATGGGCGGGACTCCCATCATGGCGCTGGCCATCGTGGGCATGCCGATCAATGTGCTGCCGCACAGCGTGATCGCCGACATCCTGCGCGGCGGCGAATCGGTGTGCGCGGATGCCGGCATTCCGGTGGCGGGCGGACACAGCATTGATTCGGTCGAGCCCATCTACGGCCTGGCGGCGATGGGCCTGGTGCATCCGGCAAGGGTCAAGCGCAACGCCGATGCGCGCGCGGGCGATGTGCTGATCCTGGGCAAGGGCCTGGGCGTGGGCATTCTGTCGGCGGCGCTGAAGAAGAATCGGCTGGACGATGCCGGCTATCGGGTGATGATCGAAACGACGACCCGACTGAACCGGCCGGGGCCGGCGCTGGCCGCGCTGGACGGTGTGCACGCCATTACCGATGTGACGGGTTTCGGCCTCTTGGGCCATGCGCTGGAGATGGCGCGCGGTGCGAAGCTGATGGCCCGCTTGCGGCTGGAGGCGCTGCCCTGGCTGCCGGGCGTGCAGGCCTTTGCGGCGGATGGCGTGATCACTGGCGCGTCCGGCCGCAACTGGGCGTCCTATGGCGAATCCGTGCGCCTGGGCGCGGGCGTCACCGACACGCAGCGCGCGTTGCTGACGGATCCGCAGACCTCGGGCGGCTTGCTGGTGTCCTGCGCGCCGGAGGCGGCGGCCAGGGTGCTGGACCTGTTCCACAGCCAGGGTTTCGCTCAGGCCACGGTGATCGGCGAGATGACGGCGGGCGAGGCGCAGGTGCGGGTGGACTGAACGCTCCGACTGCGCCTCAGGCGGTCAGGTCGCGCGCGGTGCCTGCCGCCTGCTCGACGAGCCATTGCGTGACGACGTCCGCGTCCGGCGTGCTGCGGCGCGCGTTGCGCACCAGCCAATAGGCATGCTCGGTGGCGCTGGCCGCCTGGTCTCCGACGATCTCCAGCCGCTTGTCCGCCAGCATGGGAGCGATCAGCGCCAGCCTGCCCAGTGCGATGCCGTGGCCCGCCAGGGCGGCATGCACGATCTGGTCGTACTGGTTAAAGCGCAGCATGCCCTTGGCGCGCACGCGGCCCAGGCCGCGCGCGTTCAGCCATTCCGACCACTGCAGCCACGGGCGCGTCGGGTCGTCGAATTCCAGCAGCACATGGCGCTGGAGTTCGCGCGTGTCGAGTGCGCGCGCCTTGAGCGACGGGTGGGCCACCGGCACCACCGCTTCCCCGAATAGCCAGACGGCGCCGTCCGGCACGGTGTCGCGCACGCTGTAGCGGATGGCGATGTCCACGGCTTCGCGGTCGATGTCGATGAGCCGGTTGTCGGCGGCCACGCGCACGTCGATATGCGGATGGGCCGCCTGGAAGTCCCCCAGCCGCGGCAGCAGCCACAGCGAGGCCACGCCGATGGTGGTGGTGACGGTGACGGGCGTGCGCCTCTCGGGCGCACGCAGCTGTTCGGTCAGGTCGCCTAGCTGGCTCAGCCAGACATCGGCCATGCGGAACAGCTGCGCGCCTTCGGAGGTGAACGACACGCTGCGGAACCCGCGCACCAGCAAGGGCACGCCCAGGTGCGCTTCCAGCGCCCGGATCTGGCGGCTGACGGCCGACTGCGTCACGTGGAGGTCTTGCGCGGCCAGCGTGATGCTCATGCGGCGGCCGACGGCGACAAAGCCCCGGACGAGATCAAGCGGCGGAAGTTTCGCCAGCGGGTATGGCATTCGTAAAACTCATGCGTATCGGACGGAAATGTCGCTTGAGCAATAGTACGACGAGGCGTCCAATATGACTCAGACGATGGGTGACGGGAACGCAAATTCCGGCCATCCGCCGCGATAGCCGCCGCTGCGGCCAGGGGGTACGCCATGATCCAGTTATGTTGCACTGCGGGAATGTCATTCCGTTTGGCCGGCGGGTCGACTATGCTGCTCAAGCGCGCTTCCGGCGTCCGCATCGTGTGTCACGCCGGCACCTTGTGGATATCCGAATACCGCCGCCTGGATGACAGCGTGCTTCAAGCCGGTGAATCCCTGACCGTCGGCAGCAATCGCGATGTCGTCATCAGCGGCCTGCCGGATGCGCAGGTCGCGCTACTTTCCTAGCCCTTGCAGGCCACCCGGAGTTCTGTGATGACCGCGTCCTTGCCCGATTCGCCCCGCATCGAAATGTGGTTCGATTTCGCCAGCCCCTACAGCTACCTGGCGATCGAGCGTATCGACGGCCTTGCGCAAGCGGCTGGCGTGCGGGTCGATCTGCGGCCTTTCCTGTTGGGCCCGATCTTCCAGGCCCAGGGATGGAACGACACGCCGTTCCGGCTCTTTCCAGGCAAGGGCGCCTACATGATGCGCGACATCGCCCGTCTGGCCGAGAAGTACGGCGTGGTCTACAACCGCCCGCGCCTGTTCCCGCGCATGAGCGTGCTGCCGGCGCGCATCGCGCTATTGGGCCAGGATGAGCCCTGGGGCCGCGAATTCTGCCTGGCGGTGTTCCGGGCCAATTTCCAGCACGATCTGGACATCCAGGCCGAAGACGTCGTGCATGAGCTGCTGACCAGTCTGTCGCTGGATGCCGACGCGCTGATCGCCCGCGGCAAGTCCGAAGCCGCCAAGGAAGCGCTGCGCCGCCAGGTGGACCGCGCGCGCAACCTGGGCCTGTTCGGCGCACCTACCTTTTTTGTGGATGGCGAAATGTTCTGGGGCAATGACCGCCTGGAAGACGCGCTGGACTGGACGCGCCGCGTCGCGCCCGCCAGCGCCTGGGCGCCGGCCTCCCGCGCCTGATCGCTACTGCATCGCAAGTTTTCTCGTCAACGCACCATCAGCAATGAAAAACGCAAGCAGCGCCTATCGCGGCGCGCCCATGCCGGGCGGCCGCTCGTTCACGCAATTCCGCGCCGCCCGCATCCGGCGGGTGTCCTTCCAGTGGATCCAGGCGGATCGCGCCGACGCGCAGGACGACAGCCGTCCGAAGCCGGTGGACCGCGCCAGGCGCGGGTGACTTGAGGCTGGCTCCTGGCGCTTGCGGCGTTCACCCTTTCGTCACCGGCGCGACGTTCGCCCACTCCTCGTCGGAGTAAAGGCGCGACCGCAGCAGGAAGCGCCTGCCTTCGGCGCTGTCCAGCGAAAAGGCGCCGCCGCGTCCCGGCACGGCGTCGATGATCAGCTGGTTGTGCTCCCAGTACGCGAACTGGTCCTCGCCCATGTAGAACGGGCAGCCTTCCAGTTCGCCCAGCAGCACGTCCGAGCCGCCCACCATGAACTCGCCCAGCGCATAGCACATGGGCGAGCTGCCGTCGCAGCAGCCGCCGGACTGGTGGAACATCAGCGGGCCGTGCTTGGCGCGCAAGGTATCGATCAGGTGGCGCGCCTCGTCGGTCGCGACCACGCGTGGCGTGTGCTCTGGCATAGCCGAATTCCTGGCAGGCGCGCCGGGCAGGCCCGGCGCGCTAGGTTGCCCCGTAAGAGCGATCAGAAGAAACCCAGCTTCTTCGGCGAATAGCTCACCAGCAGGTTCTTGGTTTGCTGGTAGTGATTGAGCATCATCTTGTGGTTCTCGCGTCCGATGCCGGATTGCTTGTAGCCGCCAAACGCCGCGTGCGCCGGGTAGGCGTGATAGCAGTTGGTCCACACGCGGCCGGCCTTGATGGCGCGTCCCATCCGGTAGCAGGTGTTGGCGTCGCGCGACCATACGCCCGCGCCCAAACCGTAGAGCGTGTCGTTGGCGAGCGCGAGCGCGTCATCGGCGTCCTTGAACGTGGTCACCGCCACCACCGGCCCGAAGATTTCCTCCTGGAACACGCGCATCTTGTTGTGGCCTTTGAACACCGTGGGCTGCACGTAGTAGCCGCCTTCCAGCGCGCCTTGCAGCTGGGCCCGGGATCCGCCGGCCAGGACGTCCGCGCCTTCCTGCTTGCCGATGTCCAGGTAGGACAGGATCTTTTCCAGCTGCTCGGTGGACGCCTGGGCGCCCAGCATGGTGTCCGCGTCCAGCGGATTGCCCTGCTTGATTTCCGCCACGCGCTTCAGGGCGCGCTCCATGAACTTGTCGTAGAGGGATTCCTGGATCAGCGCGCGGCTGGGGCAGGTGCACACTTCACCCTGGTTCAGCGCGAACATGACGAAGCCCTCGACGGCCTTGTCCAGGAAGTCGTCGTCCTGCGCGCCCACGTCCGCAAAGAAGATGTTGGGGGACTTGCCGCCCAGCTCCAGGGTGACCGGGATGATGTTCTGCGAGGCGTACTGCATGATGAGCCGGCCGGTGGTGGTTTCACCGGTGAAGGCGATCTTGGCGATCCGCTTGCTGGAGGCCAGCGGCTTGCCGGCTTCCAGGCCAAAGCCGGTCACCACGTTCACCACGCCCGGGGGCAGGATGTCGCCGATCAGTTCCATCAGCAGCAGGATGCCCAGCGGCGTCTGTTCGGCGGGCTTGAGCACCACGCAGTTGCCGGCCGCCAGCGCCGGCGCGAGCTTCCACGCGGCCATCAGGATGGGGAAGTTCCACGGGATGATCTGGCCGACCACGCCCAGCGGTTCATTGAAGTGATAGGCCACCATGTCGTGGTCGATCTCGGACAGCCCGCCTTCCTGGCTGCGGATGCACGAGGCGAAGTAGCGGAAGTGGTCGATCGCCAGCGGGATGTCGGCGGCGCGGGCTTCGCGGATGGGTTTGCCGTTGTCCCAGGTTTCCGCCGTGGCCAGGCGTTCCAGGTTGGCTTCCATCACGTCCGCGATCTGCATCAGCATGCGGGCGCGTTGGGCAGCCGGGGTCGAACCCCATTTCGGCGCGGCGCGGTGCGCGGCATCCAGCGCCAGGTCGATGTCGCGTTCCTTGGACCGGGCGTTGCGCGTCAGGGTCTGGCCGGTCACCGGGGTGACGTTGTCGAAGTACTCGCCGTCCGCCGGCTTCTGCCACTTTCCGTCGATGAAGTTGTCGTACTGCGTCTTGAGATCCAGGCGCGTGCCATAGGTTTCAGGGGTAACGCGGGTCGCGATATCCATGCTTGTCTCCGATATGGTTGGGATGGCGGCAGTCGGCTGCCTGTCCTGTATCAAGCAAGAGGCGTGCCAGTCGGGGCATCCCCGCTGGACAGCCCGCGCCTCGCGTGCGAAAGTAGATTTCGATTTGCGGGTAGGCGGGCAGGAGGGCGCTGGCCCAAGGCAAAGCAGCCCCCTCGGGGGGCAGCAAGCCCGCGCAGCGGGTGCGGCGTGGGGGTATTTCCCGTCGCTTTTTGCGACATTGTCGCGGAACAGGTGTCGCAGAACGCCTGTCCTAGGAGACATGCATGGCCACTCATTCCCGTCGGCACGCGCTGACGCAAGCGCGCCTGCTGTTCAACCAGCAGGGCGTGGTGCCCGGCGGCATGGTCGCCGAGCCCATCCTGCGCTCCTGGCGCCGCTGTGCCGACCTGGGCTTCGACATGCGCGGCGTGCGCCGCGCCGAACTCATGACGCAGGGCGAACTGCGAGAGGCGCAGCAGCGCAACGAGGCGCTGCGCCGGATGTCCGAACCGGCCATGTCCTTTCTGCGCCGCCAGGCCGGCGGCAGCGGCAACCTGGTGATCCTGTCGGACGCGCAAGGCCTGGTGCTGGATTCCGGTGGCGACACGGGCTTTGCGCACCGCGCGTCGCGCGTGGCGCTGATGCCGGGCGCGCCCTGGGACGAGGCTGCCGCCGGCACCAACGCCATCGGCACCGCGCTGATCGAGGGCCGGCCCATCGCCGTGCATGGCGCAGAACACTATTTCGAGCCCAACCGCATCCTGACCTGCGCAGCCGTGCCCATCACCGACAGCGAGGGCCGCACGCTGGGCGTGCTGGACCTGTCCAGCCAGGCCCGTGACATCCGCCCCGATGTGCTGGAGCTGGTGCGCGAGGCCGTGGACCGGATCGAACACCAGTTGTTCGAACAGGCTTATGAGCAGAGCGCCGTCTTGCGGCTGCACGCGGACCATTCCGGGCTGGGCTCGCCGGGCGAGGCCCTGCTGGCCTTCCAGGGCGACCTGCTGGTCGGCGCCAACCGCCGCGCCCTGCATGCGCTCGGGCTGGCCTCGACCGCCTTGGGCGTATACCGCTACGGGGATGTGTTCGACGGCGACATCGAGCGCTGCCCGGACGCGGCGGGCAGGGTGCAGACGCGCCTGGGCGCGGTGTATCACGCACGCCTGCGCTGGCCTCGCGCCCGTGCGCCGCAAGCGCCGCTGGCGCCTGCGCTGCCTGTGGCCCGGCCGGCGGCTCCCTGCTTTGATGCCGCCACGATGGGCGCCCTGGCGCGCGCGGTGCACCTGTCGGACGCGGGCGTGTCGATCCTGCTGCAGGGCGAGACGGGCGTGGGCAAGGAAGTGTTCGCGCGGCAGATGCATGCGCGCGGCAAGCGGGCCTCCGGACCGTTCGTGGCGGTCAATTGCGCCGCCTTGCCCGAAAGCCTGATCGAATCCGAACTGTTCGGCTACGAGGACGGAGCCTTCACCGGCGCGCGCCGGCAGGGCAGCAAAGGGCTGTTGCGCCAGGCGCACGGCGGCGTGCTGTTCCTGGACGAGATCGGCGACATGCCCTTGCTGCTGCAGTCGCGGTTGCTGCGCGTGCTCCAGACGCGCGAGGTCTCGCCGCTGGGCGCGGCGCGGCCCGTCGCGGTGGATTTCACGCTGGTGTGCGCAACCCATCGCCCGCTGGCCCACGAAGGGCCCGACGCGCCCGTGCGCCCCGATCTGTATTTCCGGATAGCCGAGTACACCGTCACCCTGGAGCCGCTGCGCGCGCGCCCGGACCGCCTGGCCCTGCTGCGCAATCTATGGGCCGCGCAGGGCGAGGGCCCGGCGTTACCGCCTGCCATCGAAGCGATCCTGGCCGCCTATCCGTGGCCCGGCAATTACCGCCAGCTGGTCGCGGTCCTGCGCACCTTGCATGTGCTGGCCGGGCCGGCGGGCAGGGTGGACGCGGACATGCTGCCCGCGGACATTCGCGGCGCGGCAGCGGTCCCGCCGCCCTTGGGCAGCGATCCGGCCAATCTGCAGTTGATGACGGACGCCGCGATCCGCGACACGCTGGCCGCGAATGACGGCAATGTCAGCCGCGCGGCGCGCGCCCTGGGCGTGCACCGCAGCACGGTGTACCGGCGGGCCGCGGCGCTGGGTCTTGTGGCCAGGCAGCGCTGACGGCCTGCCCTGTTCAGCCGATCAGGCGCGCGAGCTCCGCGCCCGGGTCCTTGGCGCGCATGAAGGCTTCGCCCACCAGGAAGGCGTCGACCTTGTGCTCGCGCATCAGCTTGACGTCGTCCGGCTTGAGGATGCCGCTTTCGGTCACGACGCGCTTGCCCGCGGGGATGCCGGGCAGCAGGTCCAGCGTGGTCTGAAGGCTGGTTTCGAACGTGCGCAGGTTGCGGTTGTTGATGCCCAGCAGCGGCGTCTTGAGCGTCAGCGCCACCTCCAGTTCCTGGGCGTCATGGACTTCCACCAGCACGTCCATGCCCAGCTCGATCGCCAGCGTTTCGTAGTCCCGCAGTTGCGAGGGGCTCAGCGCGGCCACGATCAGCAGCACGCAGTCCGCGCCCATCGCGCGCGCGGCGATGATCTGGTAGGGGTCAATCACGAAGTCCTTGCGCAGGACCGGCAGCGAGCACGCGGCGCGGGCCTGGCGCAGGTGGTCGTGCGAGCCCTGGAAGAACTGCACGTCGGTCAGCACGGACAGGCAGGCCGCGCCGTGCACGGCGTAGGTCGATGCGATCTCGGCGGGGGCGAAGGTGTCGCGTATCACGCCCTTGGAGGGAGAGGCTTTCTTGATTTCAGCGATGACGCCGGCCTTGCCTTGCGAGATCTTGTCTTCGATGGCCTGGGCAAAGCCGCGCACGTCCTGGCGCGCCTGCGCTTCGCGCAGGACTTCGGCTTCGCTGCGCATCTGGCGAGCGGCGGCGACTTCCTCGACCTTGACGGCGAGGATCTTCGCGAGAATATCGTTCATTTCTGGAATGTCCGGGTATATGCGCAGAATTCTTCCAGCTTGGCTCGCGCCGCGCCGTTGGAAATTAGTTCAAATGCTAGCGCTAAGGCTTCGGGAATGGAATCGGCTTTGTTGCCGGCATAGATGGCGAGCCCGGCGTTGAGCGCGACGATGTCGCGGGCGGCGCCCTCGACATTGTCCAGCGCCTCGATGACAAGCTCGCGCGACTGTTCGCGATTGGACACCTTGATGCTCCGGTTGGACATCATGGATAGCCCGTAGTCCTCGGGATGGATTTCATACTCGCGGATCTGGCCGTCCTTGAGTTCGCCCACCATGGTGGCGCCGCCCAGCGACGCCTCGTCCATGCCGTCCTTGCCGTGCACCACCAGCACATGGCGCGAGCCCAGGCGTTCAAGCACGCGCACCTGGATGCCGACGAGGTCGGGGTGGAACACGCCCATCAGCTGGTTGGCGGCGCCGGCCGGGTTGGTCAGCGGGCCGAGGATGTTGAAGATCGTGCGGACGGCCAGCTCCTTGCGGATCGCGGCCACGTTTTTCATGGCGCCGTGATGGGCGGGCGCGAACATGAAGCCGATGCCGGTCGCCTGGATGCACTCGGCCACCTGCTCGGGCGTCAGCACCAGGTTGGCGCCCAGTGCTTCCAGCACGTCGGCGCTGCCGCTGGACGACGAGGCGCTGCGGTTGCCGTGCTTGGCGATGGGCACGCCTGCCGCCGCCGCCACGAACATGGCGGTGGTCGAGATATTGAACGTGTGGCTGCCGTCGCCGCCCGTGCCGCACATGTCCAGCAGATCCTGGGGGTTGGGCGTGACCACGGGGGTGGCGAATTCGCGCATGACCTGTGCCGCCGCGGTGATCTCGCCGATGGTCTCTTTCTTCACGCGCAGGCCCATCAGCAGCGAGCTGGCGATCTGCGGCGACATCTCGCCGCGCATCAGCATGCGCATCAGGTGCAGCATTTCGTCGTGGAAAATTTCGCGGTGTTCAATGCAGCGCGTCAGCGCTTCGGTGGGGGAAATCGTCACGATGCGTCCTTCTTAGGCGAGGTTCAGGAAATTGCGCAGCAGGGCGTGGCCATGCTCGCTCAGCACGGATTCGGGGTGGAACTGTACCCCGTACAGAGGCAGGGTCTTGTGGCGCACCCCCATGATGTCGCCATCCGGCGCCGTCGCGGTGACCGCCAGGCACTCCGGCAGGGTGGCCGGATCGATGGTCAGCGAGTTGTAGCGGATGACAGTGTAAGGCGTGGGCAGGCCGGAGAAGATGTCGGTGCCGGTGTGCGAGATCTGGACGGTCTTGCCGTGCATGATCTGCTGCGCGCGCACGATATCGCCGCCAAAGGCCGCGCCGATGGCCTGATGGCCCAGGCATACGCCCAGGATGGGCTTCTTGCCGGCATATGCCTGGATCACGGGCACGGAGATGCCCGCTTCGGCGGGGAAGCAGGGGCCGGGCGACACGCAGATACGGTCGGGGTTCAGCGCGGCGATCTCTTCCAGCGTGATCTGGTCGTTGCGGGCCACGCGGACATCTTCACCCAGTTCGCCGAAGTACTGGACCAGGTTGTAGGTAAAAGAGTCGTAGTTGTCGATCATCAACAGCATTTTTTTCTCCTGACGGGCCGTCCTGCGGCCCGGGCGATAGGTCGGGGCGTCGTCGCCGGTCTCAGATGGGTTCGTCCAGGCCGTGCTGCACCTGTTCGGCCGCGCGCAGCACCGCGCGGGCCTTGGCTTCCGTTTCGGCCCATTCGGCTTCGGGATTGGAGTCGGCGACGATGCCGGCGGCGGCCTGCACATACAGCGTGCCGTCCTTGATGACGCCGGTGCGGATGGCGATCGCCACGTCCATCTCGCCGCCGTAGCTCAGGTAGCCGGCCGCGCCGCCGTAGATGCCGCGGCGCACGGGTTCGAGCTCGTCGATGATCTTCATGGCCTCGACCTTGGGCGCGCCCGTGAGCGTGCCGGCGGGGAACGAGGCGCGCAGCACGTCCATGCTGCTCATGCCGGGGTTCAAGGTGCCCGTGACGTTGGACACCAGGTGCATCACGTGCGAATAGCGCTCGATGACCATGGTGTCGCTGACCTTCACCGAACCCACCTGGGCGACGCGGCCGACGTCATTGCGCGCCAGGTCGATCAGCATGACGTGTTCGGCCACTTCCTTGGGGTCGGCCTTCAGCTCGGCGGCAAGCGCCGCGTCTTCCTCGGGGGTGCCGCCGCGCTTGCGGGTGCCGGCCAGCGGGCGGATGGTGATCTGCGACTTGGGCTCGCCGTTTTCCACCACGCGCTCCTGGCGCACCAGGATCTCGGGCGACGCGCCCACGACCTGGAAGTCGCCGAAGTTCCAGAAGTACATGTAGGGGGAGGGGTTGAGCGACCGCAGGGCGCGGTAGAGGGAGAGGGGGGAGTCGCGGAAGGGCTTGGCGATGACCTGGCCGATCTGCACCTGCATCAGGTCGCCGGCGGCGATGTGTTCCTTGGCGCGCAGGACGGCCGCCAGGTAGTCCTCTTTCTTGAAGTCGCGCCGCTCGTCGGTCTGCATGCTGGCGTGACTGTAGGGAATTTCCACGGGGCGTCGCAGGCGGGTGCGCAGATCGGTCAGGCGCTGCTGGGCGCGGCTGTAGGACTCGGGCTGGCTCGGGTCCGCGTAGACCATCAGGTAGATGCGTCCGGCCAGGTTGTCCACGATGACCAGCTCATCCACGTGCATCAGCATCAGGTCGGGCGTGCCGCCTTCCATGCCGGCCGGGAAGGGCTTGACCGCCGGACCCAGGCAGGGCTCGATGTGGCGCACCGTGTCGTAGCCGAAGTAGCCGGCCAGGCCGCCGCAGAAACGCGGCATGCCCGGGCGCAGCGCCACCTTGAAGCGGCTCTGGTACTGCTCGATGAAGGCCAGCGGGTCGCCGTCGTGGGTTTCGGCGACCTTGCCGTCGTGCAGCACTTCGGTGCGGGTGCCGCTGGCGCGGATCACCGTGCGCGCGGGCAGGCCGATGAAGGAATAGCGGCCGAAGCGCTCGCCGCCCACGACCGATTCCATCAGGCAGGTCATGCGGCCCGCCAGGGGGCCCGCATGCGCCAGTTTCAGGTAGATGCCCAGCGGGGTGTCCAGGTCGGCGTAGGTCTCGGCCACCAGCGGGATGCGGTTGTAGCCTTGTGCCGCAAGGGCCTTGAATTCGATTTCGGTCATGTCGGGTCTCGTAAGCGGTGTTTGCTTTCGGACCGGGTGCGCAACAAAAAGCCCGGTCCAGGTAACTGGTTCCGGGCTGGGCGCTGTTTACACAGTGTCGGCGCTAGGCGGCTTTAGTCGCGTCTAGGGCCGGGAAGGGAATCATCGCCACCCGGAAGACAAACGCCACCAGCGCCACGAGGCGCCGAGCATTTGGTTCTGGATGGAAACGTTCATTGATCTGTGTTCAGTATTGAATTCGTGGAGCCGATCAGGGGTGGTGCATCAAGCAGAGACTTTTGCCGCGTTCTGGTTTTGATTCCAGAGCGCAACCCACTGGGCGGCGTCAACAAGCGTGTCAACTATACCATCGACATCCAGCTCGCGCACGTCGCGTCCTTCGTTGTAGCCGTAAGGCACCACCAGGACCTGCGTGCCGGCGCTGCGGCCGGCCTGCGCGTCATTGATGGAATCGCCGATGGTCACGGCTTCGCCGGGCGCCACGCCCACCAGGTCGCAGGCATGCAGCACCTGGTCGGGATCGGGCTTGCGGCGCGCGCAGGTGTCGCCGCAGACCACGGCGTCGAAAAAGCCCGCCAGGCCCGTGCGCTGCAGCAGCGGCAGCGTGAATTCAGTGGGCTTGTTGGTGACCACCGCCAGCTTCAGGCCCTGGTCGCGCATGAGCTTCAAGCCATCGATGACGCCGGGGTACACCTGGGCGCGCTCGCCATTGACCAGGTGGTAGTGGCGGTAGAAGGCCTCGCGGGCGCGGTCGAACTCGGCGGGCGTGGGATCGGCGGCGTCCAGGCTGCCGGCCAGGCTGCGGCGCACCAGGTTGTCCACGCCCTTGCCCACGAAGGTGGCCACCACGTCTTCGCGCAGCGCGGTCATGCCCAGCTCCACGCGCATGGCGTTGGCCGCAAAGGCCAGGTCGGGTATGGAGTCGAGGAGGGTTCCGTCCAGGTCCAGCAGCGCGGCGCGAAAGGCGTTCATGTCGGTTTCCTGGCCTTAGATGGCGGTGGTTTCGCCAATGGCGATCTGTTCGCGCATGGACTTGATGATGCCGGCGTAGTCGGGCTTGCCGAAGATGGCGGAGCCGGCCACGAAAGTGTCGGCGCCCGCGGCCCGGATTTCGGCGATGTTGTCGATCTTGACGCCGCCGTCCACCTGCAGAACGATTTCCTGGCCGCCGGCCTGCATCCAGGCGTCGATCTTGGCGCGGGCCTCGCGCAGCTTGGTCAGCGCGCCGGGGATGAAGCTCTGGCCGCCAAAGCCCGGGTTCACCGACATGATCAGGACCAGGTCGATCTTGTCCATCACGTAGTCCATGTAGGACAGCGGGGTGGCGGGATTGAAGACCAGGCCTGCCTTGCAGCCGTTCTCGCGGATCAGGGACAACGTGCGGTCCACGTGGCGGCTGGCGTCCGGGTGGAAGCTGATGTAGTTGGCGCCCGCGCTGGCGAACATGGGAACCAGCGCGTCGACCGGTTCGACCATGAGGTGCACGTCGATGGGCACTTCGACGTGGGGGCGGATCGCCGCGCACACCATCGGGCCGATCGTCAGGTTGGGGACATAGTGGTTGTCCATCACGTCTACGTGGATCCAGTCGGCGCCCGCGGCGACGACGTTGCGGACTTCCTCGCCCAGGCGGGCGAAGTCAGCCGACAGGATGCTGGGGGTGATGCGGGTGGAGGCCGGTTGGGTAGACATGATGTTCGGGGTCGAGGAGGGCATAATGTGCCATTATTGCAGTTTGAGGCGCGGTATCGGGAATGGCCCGGTCCTGCGGGTCCGAGAACTGCGTCTTTCAAGCGTGGGCGCCGGTATCCGGCCCCCCGCGTGCAGCCACACAGGGAAGGACTGTGAAACCTTACGACCTGAGCGTCTCCGTCTCTCCGCGCTTCGTGCCCGAACAGTCCGATCCCGGCGAGCAGCAATTCGTGTTCGCCTACACCGTTCGCATCACCAATACCGGCGAACATCCCGCCCAGGTGATCAGCCGCCACTGGATCATCACCGACGGCAACCAGCGCGTGCAGGAAGTGCGCGGGCTGGGCATCGTGGGGCAGCAGCCCCTGCTGGCGCCCGGCGAAACCTTCGAATACACCAGCGGCTGTCCCTTGCCCACTCCCGTGGGCACGATGCGCGGCACCTACCACTGCGTCGGCGAGAACGGAATCCCGTTCGAAGTGCCGATATCCGAATTCGTCCTGGCCATGCCGCGCACCCTGCACTGAAATGGTCCGGCCATCCGTTGCACGTTTTTCCATTTGCTCATGAAGCGCATTCTTAGTCTGTCCGTGCTGTCGGTCCTGCTGGCGGCATGCTCCACCCCCACGGAGATTCCCCCTGAGTCCGGCCAGCCCGGCACCCCCGGCTTGCGCGCGCCCGCGGCCGACGGCCCGCTCGTGGTGCCGTCACTGTCGGCGCTGCCCGACACCGCGCCGCGCAGCCTGGCTGGCAAATTCAAGCCCGGGACCTGGGCCGAGATGCCTGGCTGGACCACCGACGACCTGTCCCAGTTCTGGCCCCTGTTCCTGCGCAATTGCAAGGGCTTGATGCGGCCGACCAGCGGCAACCTGGCCGCGCCCGCGCGCGCCGCGCCGCGCGCCTGGCAGCCGGTCTGCGCCGCCGCCGTGGATCCGTCCCGGGCGCCGGCCGCCGGCGACGGCGAGAGCGTGCGCCGCTTCCTGCAGACGTATCTGCAGCCCTGGCGCCTGAACGCCGCCGACGGCAAGCCGGCCGCCAATACGGTGACGGGCTATTACGAACCCCTGGTGCGCGGATCGCGCCGCCAGGGCGGCGCCTACCAATGGCCGCTGTACGCGGTGCCCGCGGATCTGCTGACGATCGACCTGGGGTCGATCTACCCGGACCTGGCCGGCAAACGCGTGCGCGGCAAGCTGGACGGCAAGCGCGTGGTGCCCTATGACACCCGCGCCTCCATCGAATCGTCCGGCCGCCGGCCGCCCGTGGTGGTGTGGGTGGACGACCCCGTGGACAACTTCTTCCTGCAGGTGCAGGGGTCGGGGCGCGTGCAGCTGACCGACGGCCCCGATGCCGGCAAGACCATCCGCGTGGCGTACGCCGACCACAACGGCCAGCCCTACGTGTCCATCGGCCGCTGGCTGATCGACCGCGGCGAGTTGACCGCCGACCAGGCGTCCATGCAGAACATCCGGGCCTGGGCGCAGCGCAATCCCAAGCGCGTCCAGGAAATGCTCAACGCCAACCCGGCCGTGGTGTTCTTCCGCGAAGAGCCGGTGATCGATCCGGAGCAGGGCCCCAAGGGCGCGTACGCCATTCCGCTGGCGCCCAAGCGCTCGGTGGCGGTGGACGCGACCTTCGTGCCGCTGGGCACGCCGGTGTACCTGGCCACGACCTTCCCGGCCTCCGACCGGCCGCTGCAGCGCCTGGTGTTCGCCCAGGACACGGGCACGGCCATCCGGGGCGCCGCGCGCGCCGACTTCTACTGGGGTTACGGCGAGGAAGCCGGCCAGCAGGCCGGCCGCATGAAACAGCGCGGCCAGATGTGGGTGCTGTGGCCCAAACAAGCCGGGGAGCCTTCCGCAAGATGAGCCATCAGATCGTAGTTTGCGGGGCCGGCATCGTCGGCCTGTCCACCGCGCTGGCATTGGCCCGGCGCGGCCAGCGCGTCGCCGTGCTGGCGCCGCGCGCGTCCGTGCCGGCGGCCGATCCCGACCACTATCACCCGCGGGTCTACGCCATCTCGCCCGCCAGCCAGCGCTTTCTGGCCGGTCTGGGAGTGTGGGACGCGATGCCCGCTACCCGGCTGATGCCGGTCCAGGCCATGGAGATCCATGGCGATGCCGACGGGCAGGTGAACCTGAACGCCTGGCAGGCCGCGTTGCCGCAGCTGGCCTGGATCGTGGAGTCCGGCGAGATCGAGCGGGTGCTGATCCAGGCCGTGCGCATGTTCGGCATTCCCTGGCTGGAAGACCGCTGCACGGGCTACCAGAGCGGCGCCATAGACACCGAAAGCGGCGCCCGCATCCAGGCCGAACTGTTCGTGGGCGCCGACGGCGCGGCGTCCCCGCTGCGTACGGCGGCCGGGTTGAAGCATGAATCCGTGTCCTATGACGACACGGGCCTGGTGGTGCATCTGGATGCGGAACTCCCGCATCAGGGCACCGCCTTCCAGTGGTTCCGCGACGACGGCGTGCTGGCCTTGCTGCCGCTGCCCGACACCGTGGACGGGCCGCAGGTTTCCATGGTCTGGTCCATGCGCAGCGAGCATGCCCAGGCATTGCTGGCGCTGCCGCCGCAAGAGCAGGCGACCAAGCTGGAAACGTTGCTGGCCGAGGCCGCCGAGGGCCGCCTGGGCCGCCTGAGGGTCCGCAGCAAGCTGCATGGCTTCCCGCTGACGCTGGAGCGCGCCCAGATGGTGGCTCCCGGTATTGCGCTGGCCGGGGACGCGGCGCACCGCCTGCATCCGCTGGCGGGGCAGGGCCTGAACCTGGGGCTGGGCGATGTCGAGGCGCTGGCCCGTACCGTCGCCGGGCGCGAGCCCTACCGCGAGGCCGGCGACCTGCGCGTCCTGCACCGCTATCAGCGGGCGCGGGCCGAGCCGGTGCTGGCCATGCGCCTGGCCACCGACGGCCTGCACAAGCTGTTCGGATCGCGGGCCACGCCGCTGGTCTGGCTGCGCAACGCCGGCATGCATTGGGTCGAGCGGGCGCCGCTGATCAAGCGCCGCCTCATCGCCGGGGCGTCCGCCAACTAGGGACGCCCTCGCGGGTCCGGGTGGAACCTTGGGGGTGGCGGGGCGTCTGATAGACAAGGCCGCCCTCGCTTGCGCCTTGCCGGTACCTCTGGCCCCGCGCCCGGATCGGTTACGCTTTCCACCAAAGAACACGATAGACAAGTACAGGAGTACTGATGAAATTCCGCATATCCGCCACCTTGGCGGCTTGTTTCCTGGCCGCCGGCCTGGGCCTGTCCGGCTACGCCGCGGCCCAGGGCAGCAAGTCCGTTTCCACGCAATCCGTGGGGCAGCCGGCCAAGGGGGAAAAAAGCGTCTCCACCACCGAGCTGGATCCCGTGTCCGCCGCCGTCCGGGATCGCTTCCAGCAGCGTTTCACCGGCATGGACGTCACCACGGTGCGCCGCACGCCCTACGGCCTGTTCGAAGTGCAGCTGGGCATGGACCTGATCTACACCGACGAAGGGGTTACCTGGGTCATGGAAGGCCCGCTGATAGACGCCATGACGCGCCGCGACGTCACCCGCGAATCCCAGGAAAAGCTCAGCGCCGTCACCTTCGACCAGCTGCCGCTGGACCTGGCCATCAAGCAGGTCAAGGGCGACGGCTCGCGCAAGGTCGCGATCTTCGAAGATCCCAACTGCGGGTACTGCAAGCAGTTGCGCAAGACCCTCGAAAGCGTGGACAACCTTACTGTCTATACCTTCCTCTATCCCATCCTGTCCCCTGATTCCAAGGTGAAGGTGCGCGACGTGTGGTGCGCCAAGGATCCGGGCAAGGCCTGGGACGACTGGATGCTGCGCGGCCAGAAGCCCGCCACGGCCAATTGCGACGTGCCCGAGGACAAGCTGTTGGCCCTGGGCCAGCAACTGATGGTGCGCGGCACGCCGACCCTGTTCTTTGCCGACGGCTCGCGCATCAGCGGCGCGCTGCCCCTGGACCAACTCAAAGCCCGTTTGAACTGACCGGCGCCAGTCGCGCCGGCCGGGTGGCTGGCGCGACTGGCGCCACCCACCCGGAGACAACACTTGAAAATCGCAATACTCGACGATTACCACGACGTAGCCCGGCGCTATGCGGATTGGACCTCGCTGGGCGGTGACGCCGAGGTGCAGATCTTCAACAACTTCATTCCCGACGAACAGGTCGAGGCCTCGCTTGAGCCCTTCGACGTGATTGTCGCCATGCGCGAACGCACGCCGTTTCCCGCTGCGCGCATCCGGGCGCTGCCCCGGCTGCGCCTGCTGGTCACCACGGGCATGCGCAACAACGCCATCGACATGCAGGCCTGCTCCGAGCAGGGCATCGTCGTGTGCGGCGCGCCCGGCAGCGCCGACGCCAACACCGCCACGGCCGAACTGGCCTGGGCGCATATCCTGGGCCTGTTCAAGCACCTGCCTACCGAAGACGCGGCCATGCGCCGCGGCATGTGGCAGACGGCCATGCCCGAACCGCTGGCGGGCAAGCGCCTGGGCGTGCTGGGCCTGGGCAAGCTGGGCGCGGCGGTCGCCAAGGTCGGCCTGGCCTTCGGCATGGACGTGGTGGCCTGGAGCCCCAACCTGACCGACGAGCGTGCGCAAGCCGCCGGGGTGAAGCGTGTGGACAAGCACGAGTTCTTTGCCACCTCGGACGTCGTGAGCCTGCACCTGATCCTGTCCGATCGCAGCCGGCATGTGGTGGACGCCACGGCGCTGGCCGCCATGAAGCCCACCGCCTTCCTCGTGAACACGTCGCGCGCCGGCCTGGTCGACCACGAGGCGCTGATGGACGCGCTGGTCAAGTTCCGCATCGCGGGCGCCGGCCTGGACGTGTACCCCGAGGAGCCCCTGTCGCCGACCGACACGGTGCGCGACCTGGACAACGTGATTCTGACGCCACACCTGGGCTATGTGAGCCGCGAGAACTTCGAGGCGTTCTACCAGAACGCGCTGGAAGCGGTGAAGGCGTGGAAGGCGGGCACGGCGATCCGCGTGCTGAACGCCTGATACGGCTTTCCTGCAAAAAAAGGGGCTGCATGCGCAGCCCCTTTTTGCAGTCGACGTCCTCAGCCGCGCGAGAACATCACCTTCTTTTCGATGATGGCGCCCGGCTCCAGGGCTTCCGGCGTGTCGCCGCAGGCCTCGCCGGCGTCCTCGTCGGGATCGACCGCGTCAAACGCCGTGTCGCCGTTGACGTCCGGCACGCCGGTGGGCTTGAGGCCGACGAAGTCGAACAGGTCCCGGTCCATCAGGTGCGACGGCACCACGCGCGACAGCGCATTGAACACGTTCCACGAACGGCCCGGGTGCTGCTTGTCCCATTCCTTGATCATGCGGCCTACTTCCTTGCGCTTCAGGTTCTCTTGCGAGCCGCAGAGATTGCAGGGAATGATGGGGAACTGCTTCAGTTCCGCATAGGCGATCAGGTCGGTTTCGGCGATGTAGGCCAGCGGGCGGATCACCGTGTGGCGGCCGTCGTCGGACACCAGCTTGGGCGGCATGCCCTTGGCCTTGCCGCCGTAGAACAGGTTCAGGAAGAACGTGCCCAGGATGTCGTCGCGGTGATGGCCCAACGCGATCTTGGTGGCGCCCAGCTCGGACGCGACGCGGTACAGGATGCCGCGGCGCAGGCGCGAACAGAGCGAGCACATGGTCTTGCCCTCTTCCAGCACGCGCGTGACGATGGAGTACGTGTCCTGCGTCTCGATGTGGAAGGGCACGCCCAGCTCTTTCAGATACTGCGGCAGGATGTGGTCGGGAAAGCCGGGCTGCTTCTGGTCCAGGTTGACCGCGATCAGCTCGAACCGGAACGGCGCGCGCTTTTGCAGCTGGAGCAGGATGTCCAGCATTGCATACGAATCCTTGCCGCCCGACAGGCAGACCATCACGCGGTCGCCTTCTTCGATCATGTTGTAGTCGGACAGGGCGCGGGTGGTCTCGCGCGCCAGGCGCTTGGTGAGCTTGTTGGCTTCGTGGCGCGCCTTTTCGTCGGCGGGCGTGCGCCATTGCACGCCAGGGGGAGCGATATCGTTCATGGTCAGCGGGTGATCTGGATTTCCACGCCTACCGCCGCACAGTCGGAGAAGGCCATGGGCTTGCTGATGCGCAGGCGCAACGAGCGGATTTCCTGGAAGTCCGCCAGCAGGCGCGCGGCGACCTGCTCGGACAGGGTCTCGATCAGGTTCACATGCGCTTGCGTGCATTCTTCGACGATGGCCTCGCGCAGGCGGCGATAGTCCAGGACGCTGTGGATGTCGTGGTCGTCGACCGAGCGCTGGATGTCCACGTCGAAGTCGGCGTCGACATGCAGGGGCTGGGTGGCGCGGCGCTCGTGCTCGAGGATGCCGATGCGGGCGTCGAGCGCAAGCCCGGAAAGAATGATGCGGCGAGTGGGCATGATGAAAACCTGGGTGGAATAGCCGGAATTGTAAGGCGACGGCGGGACTGGGGTGGCGCGCTGGCTACAATCCGGCCATGTCCGGGCGCCCGCGAGGCGCCGGCGCAGTCCAATAAGGGGTGAAATGCAACAGATGCACGATTCGGTCATTGTAGGCGGCGGCCCGGCCGGCGCCTCCTGCGCCCTCTGGCTGGCGCGCCTGGGCCTGTCCCCGCTGCTGGTCGAGGCCAGCGCCCGCCTGGGCGGCCTGGGCAATGACAATCCGTTCGCCGACGACTGGATCGCCGTGTTGCCCGGCGTGACCGGCCAGCAGGTGGCGGCCAACATCGACACCAGCGTGCGCGCGGCCGGCGTGCCCTTGCGCCTGGAAACCCGCGTGACCGCGGTCCGGCCCTGCAAGGGCGGGATCGAAGCCACGCTTACGGGCCGGGCCGGGGACGAGGCCCAGGTGCGGGCCCGCACGCTGGTCATCGCCTCCGGGGTGCGCGCCAAAGGGCTGCCGGATCATCCGCCGGGCGCATCGTGGCCCGGCGTGCTGATCGGCCCGGGTTCGCCCATCGTGGCGCAGGACTATTCGGGCCTGTCCGTGGCGGTCCTGGGCGGGGGCGACAACGCCTTCGAAAACTACGTCTATGTGCGCAACCGGGGCGCGCGCGCCGTCCATCTCTACGCCCGCAGTGTCCGCGCCCAGCAGCAATGGGTGACGCGCGCCGGCCGGGAAGGCGTGCGCATCGGCCCGTACAAGGTGGATCCGGCCACCCGCAGCGTGGACGGCCAGCAGTACGACCTGATCCTGGTCTTCTACGGCTGGGAACCCCAGGCCGCCTTCGCCGACGGCCTGCGGCTGGACCGCGATGAGCGCGGATACATCCGCACCGATTTCGCCACCGCCGAGACCAGCGTGCCCGACATCTACGCCGTGGGAGAGGTGGCGCACCGCATGCATCCCTGCGTGGTGACGTCGATGGCGGACGGGGTGGTGGCGGCCAAGGCGATCCAGCGGCGCTGGGAGCGGGCGGGGGATTAGGCGCCCGCGGCGTCCTTGAAGCGCGCCGTCAGCGCGGCGCCAGGAAAGTCAGCACCGCGTCCAGGAACTCGCCGGGACGTTCGATATTCGACAGATGCACGGCCGGAAGTACCCGCAGCTCGGCGCCCCGCACCGTCGCCGCGATGAGTTCGCCGTGGCTGGCGGCCGTCACCGTGTCGTCGCGGCCGGCGATCACCAGCGTGGGCCGCGGGATCAGCGCGATCGTGCGGCGCAGGTCCATGTCGCGCACCGCCGCGAACGCGCCCGCCAGGCCCTGCGGGTCGGTGGCCAGCAGCATGGCGCGGAACGCGTCAATGACGGGCCCGCCCGCTTGCAGCATGGGCGCCGGGAACCAGTTGCCCAGGAACATCGCGGCGGTGTCCGCCATGTCGGGTGCCTGCAGCGTGGCGGCGATGCGTTCGTCCCATTGCGGCGCGGGACCCAGATAGGCCGAGGTATGGGCCAGGATCAGGCGGTCGACGCGGTCGGGCGCATGCACGCCCAGCCATTGCCCGATCATGCCGCCCAGCGACAGGCCCAGGAAGTGCGCGCGGCCGATGCCCAGGCCATCCATGAGTTCGATGACATCGCGGCCAAGACGGTCCAGCGAGTACGCGCCGGCGGGCACGCCGGATGCGCCGTGCCCGCGCGTGTCGTAGCGCAGCACGCGGAAAGCGCGGGACAGGGCGGGTATCTGCGCGTCCCACATGTGCAGCGTGGTGCCGATGGAATTCGACAGGACCAGCACGGGCAGACCGGCGTCGCCGTCGAACCGGTAGGCGATGCGTACGCCGTCGCCGGTGGTGAAAAATGAGGGGCTCGGCATGATGGAGCTTCCTTGTGTGGAGGGAGGCTCACAGCGTAGTTGCGTCGCCTTGCAGAAAAAATTACAAAGTTCGCACAGTCTTTGTCGGAAAAGCTGACATGAGCGAATTCACCCTGCATGACTTGCAGTGCTTTGACGCCGTGGTGCGCGGCGGCGGCTTCCAGGCCGCTGCCGCCGCACTGCACCGCTCCCATCCGGCGGTGTTTGCCGCCGTCGCCAAGCTGGAGCGCCAGCTTGGCCTGGCGCTGCTGGACCGTGGCGGCTACCGCGTGCGGCTCACGCCGGCCGGGACCTCGTTTCACCACCGCGCGCAAGCGCTGCTGCGCGAACTCGAAGGCTTGCGCACCCATGCCGCGCAACTGGCGATGGGCGAGGAAAGCGAGCTGCACGTGGTGGTGGGCGACTTCTGCCCGCGCCCGGAAATACTGGGGCTGCTCGGCCGCTTCTTCGCGCAGTGTCCGGCCACGCGCCTGCACCTGCATTTCGAGGCGGTAGGGGGACCCGAAGAGCGATTGCTGGATGGCGACGCGGACCTGATCCTGCACCGCGTGGACAAGCGCGATCCGCGCATTGAATGGCTGGATCTGGCCAAGGTGTCGTTCATCCCGGTGGCGGCCCCGGGCTATCTCCCCGAGCCCCTCGCGCGGGCAGCCAGGCCGCGCGCGCTGCGCGACTACACGCAGTGCGTCATGCGCGACACCGCCCGCCACACGCCGGCGCGCGACTATTTCATGATCGAAGGCGCGCCGCAGTGCACCGTGCCGGACCAGCTCATGAAGAAAGAAATCATCCTGCAGGGGATGGGATGGGGGCATCTGCCGCGCTTCCTGGTCGAAGAAGAATTGCGCGACGGGCGGCTGCGGTCCATCGCCAGCCGCCATCTGCCCGGCAGCACCGAGGAACTGGTGGCGGCGCGGCGCGGCGACCGGCCGCAAGGCCCCGTCCTGACCCGCCTGTGGCAGCACCTTCAGGACGCGTCCGGCGAAATTCAAACGCGCTGAACCGCCGGCGCGGGAAGAGAGGGACGAAGGCCGGGGCGGCCGGGGCGGACGCCCAAGCTCTTAAGCTCAGGCGAAGCCACACCTCCAGATTCCAGAATAGGCATTTGTCCGCGCCGCGCCCACACTCATGCTCACAAGTTGATCAATCAATGATCACGCAGGAGACAAGCATGACGTGTGCGCATCGCTGGCTGGCCGCCGGCGCGATGGCCTTTGCCATCGCGAGTCCGGCGCTGGCGGCCTGGCCTGAACGGCCCATCACCCTCATCATTCCGGCCGCGCCCGGCGGCACGACCGATATCTCGGCGCGGCTGATCGCGGACAAGCTGTCCGCCAGGCTGGGCCAGCAGGTCATCGTGGAAAACCGCGCGGGCGCCGCCGGCATTATCGGCGCCCAGGCGCTGGCGCGCGCCAAGCCCGACGGCTACACGCTGCTGATGGGCAACATCGGCCCCAACGCCATCAACTATGCGCTCTACAAGACGCTGCCCTACAAGCCCGCGGACTTCGCGCCCGTGACCCTGGTGATCTCGGTGCCCAACGTGCTGGTCGTGAACGAGGCCTCCTCCGCCCGTTCGGTGGCGGACCTGCTGGCCCAGGCCAGGCAGGATCCGGCCAAGGTGTCCTTCGGCAGTTCGGGCGCGGGCCAGTCGCCGCACCTGTCGGCCGAACTCTTCAAGCAGCGCGCAGGCATTCCCGGCACCCACATTCCCTACAAGGGCGCCGGCCCCGCCGTGGCCGCGCTGCTGGGCCAGCAGTTCACCTTCATGATCGACAACCTGCCCAGCTCCATGCCTTACATCCAGTCCGGCAAATTGCGCGCGCTGGCCGTCACCAGCGACAGGCGCCTGGCCGAACTGCCCGACGTGCCCACCATGGCCGAGGCCGGCGTGAAGGACATGGTGGTCACCGCCTGGTTCGGCCTGGTCGCGCCGGCCGGCACGCCGCGCGACGCCATCGACAAGCTCTATGCCGCCACCCGCGACGTGGTGCGCAGCCCCGACATCAGCGAACGCTTCAAGGCCATGGGCGGACAGGCCGGCGGCAACACGCCGGCGGAGTTCGCCGCCTTCATCGACCAGGAGCGCGCCCGCTGGAAACAGATCGTGGACACGGCGGGCCTCGCACAGGAGCAATAAGTGATCGACAAGATACAAGCATCCATGGCCGAGGCCGTGGCGGTGATCCCCGACGGCGCCTCGGTGCTGGTGGGCGGCTTCGGCGAAGCGGGCGTGCCCTACGAATTGCTGCAATGCCTGGCGGAGTCGGGGCGGCGCGACCTGACCATCATCTCCAACAACGCCGGCACCTTCGAACGCGGCATCGCCGCGCTCCTGATACGCAAGCAGGTCAGGAAGATCATCTGCTCGCATCCGCGCCCGCCCAATTCCGAGGCCTTCGCCCGCGCCTTTCGCGCCGGCGAGGTGCAGCTGGAATGCGTGCCCCAGGGCACCCTGGCCGAACGGCTGCGCGCGGCCGGCGCCGGCCTGGGACCTTTCTACACGCCCACGGGCTATGGCACCGAACTGGCGCGGGGCCGCCACCAGGAAGTCATCGACGGCGTGGGCTACGTGCTGGAGCATCCCCTCAAGGGCGACTACGCGCTGATCCGCGCGCACCTGGGCGACCGCTGGGGCAACCTGATGTACCGGCACGCGGCGCGCAACTTCAACCCGGTGATGTGCATGGCGGCGGGCCACGCCATCGCGCAGGTCGACGAGGTCGTGCCGCTGGGCAGCTTCGCGCCCGAGCAGGTCATGACGCAAGGCATCTTCGTGAAATCCGTGGTGCGGGTGGAGGCCTGACATGCAAGAGATCATCGGCTTGACCCGGCAACAGATCGCGCAGCTGCTGGCCAGCGACATCCCCGACGGCTCCATCGTCAACCTCGGCATCGGCATGCCGACCCTGGTGGGCGACCATCTGCCCGCCGGCCGCGAGATCCTGCTGCACAGCGAGAACGGCATCCTTGGCATGGGACCCGCCGCCGCCGGCCCCGACGTGGACCCGGACCTGATCAACGCCAGCCGCCAGCCCATCACCTTGCTGGAAGGCGCCTCCATCACCGAGCACACCGTGTCCTTCGCCATGATGCGCGGCGGCCACCTGGACTACGCCGTGCTGGGCGCGTTCCAGGTCTCGGAGCAAGGCGATCTTGCCAACTGGAAGACCGACGCGGCCGACGCGATACCCGCCGTGGGCGGCGCGATGGACCTGGCCGTGGGCGCCAAGCAGGTGCTGGTCACGATGGAGCACCGCGGCCGCGACGGTTCGCCCAAGGTGCTCAGGCAGTGCACCTATCCGCTGACGGGCAAGGGCGTGGTGACGCGCATCTATACCGACCTGGCCGTGATCGACGTCACGCCCGCGGGCCTGCAGGTCCATGCCATGAAGCAAGGCGTAAGCGTCGAGTTCCTGCGCTCGGTGACCGATGCGCCGCTGCATTTCCCGCAAACGCCGCGCACCATCGTGCTGGATGCCGCCGGCGCTCCCCGCTACGACTGAAGTCTTGCGCCCGGCCCCGGGCTAAGGAGTCCCCGATGATCCGTTCGATCCTGGCCGCCGTATCGGCCGGCATGTTCTGCCTGGGCGCGGCGCACGCCGCGCAGACCTACCCCGACAAGCCCATCACCCTGTTGATTCCCTATCCGCCGGGCGGCAGCGCCGACATGCTGGCCCGTCCGCTGGGCGCGGAACTGCAGAAGAAGTGGGGCCAGCCGGTGGTGCTGGAATACAAGCCGGGCGCGGGCGGCGCCATCGCCTCGGCCCAGCTGGCGCGCGCCAGGCCCGACGGCTACACGCTGCTGATGGTGCTGGCGGCGCATACGATCAACCCCAGCCTGTATCCCTCGCTGCCATACGACACGCGCAAGGATTTCGCGCCGGTGTCGCTCGTCGCCACCTTGCCCATGCTGGTCGCCGCGCCGCTGGGCACGCCCGCCAACTCCATTCCCGAACTGATCGCCTACGGCAAGAGCCATCCGGGCAAGCTCAGCTTCGCGTCGGCCGGCAACGGCAACACCAGCCATCTGGCGGCCGAGATGTTCAAGAACCAGACGGGCGCGGACATGATGCACGTCCCCTACAAAGGCAGCGGCCCCGCGGTCGTGGCCTTGCTGGGCGGCGAGGTCTCGCTGATGTTCGACAGCATCTCGACCTCGCTGCCGCAGGTGCAGGCCGGCAAGCTGAAGGCCATAGCGGTCACCGGCGAACGCCGTTCCCCGCTATTGCCCAACGTGCCGACAGTCGCCGAAAGCGTGCCCGGCTTCGTGGTTAACGGCTGGTACGGGGTGTTGGCGCCGGCGGGCACGCCGGCTGTTGTCGTGGATGCGTTGAGCCGGGGGATTGCGGAGGCGGTTGCGTTGCCGGGGTTGAAGCAGCAGCTTGCGGGGTATGGATATGAGGTGGTGGGGTCTACGCCGGAGGAGTTCGGGGCGCATATTGATCGGGAGCTGGTGGCTTGGAAGAAGGCGGTTGAAGTGTCTGGGGCTAAGTTGAATTGATTCGGGTTCTTGGTGGGGTTTTCGTGGGTGGCTTTGGTCGTTCGTTCGTTTGTTTGCTTGTTTGTTCTTCGTTGGCGGCTTTGTTCGTTCGATCTTCGTAGGTCGCCCGGCGTCGCGGGCGGGGGGGCTGCGAGCGCCCGCCATAGCGGTCCGGAGCCTTCGCTCCGGACGTCCCCGTCGTCATCTTCGTCACCGCCTTCGGCGGTTCCTTCAGATTCCCTCGGGCGCATGGAGGTTGCTCGCAGCCCCCCCGCCCGCGCCGCCGGGCTACGTGAGTCTGGGTTTGATGCGCTGCTAGAGCTGTGGTCGGGGTAGGGAATCTGCGAGGTCGCCAAATGCAGCCGCGCGGGCGGCTGCATTTGGCATATGGGCGTTGGGTCGTCGATGCGGTGTTCGCTTGCGCGAATGCGGGGAGACGCTTGCTAATGGTGCTCGCCGTGGGGGGGAGGGGCGGTGATGGGCGGCGCGCGATGGCGAGCGGCTTGCGCATGCAGACTTTTGCGCGCGCGCCGCCCATCGGGCAGTGGAGTTGAAATGGCGATTAATGGCGGGCTGGTAAGCGGGATCTCTCGCATTCGCGCAGCGGCATCATGTGCGGGAGTGTCAGTATTTTTGTGTTTAAGGCGTTAGAAGCCTGATTGCGGATCGCCGGCGGGAACGTAAAGAACGGGATCACGCGGTCCCAGGCCCGGCGCCATGCTTCTGCGATCGGCGCGTAACGTTGACCCCACGGTCTGTGGGCCTGTTGCTGCTGACGTGATCTTCGGCCATCGCCAATTGCGGATATCTGGCCGAAAACGGCACGCAGCGGCACGGCGGAATTATGTCAGTAGCGCGCAGCGGCATCATGAATCGCAAGACACCGCGTAAGCCCCAATAGGCCGCCCGGGCGGCCGACCAGGGGCGAGCACCGCAAGATCTTTCATCACGCAACCCAAGCAGCAAAGCACACCAGCATCATCACCTATACGCGAAGCGTCACCACCTCGACGCCAGACACCGCGTAAGCCCCCAAAGGCCGCCCGCGCGGCCGGCCGGGGGCGGGCCCCGCAAGATATTCCACCACCCCCCCACCCGTGGCGAGAACCTCAAGAACTCCGTCCGCCCCAGCTCCCGTGAAGTTTCAACCACCAGAGCCCGGCGTGGCGGGGGCCTGGGGTGTGCGGGGCGTCGATAAGCCCGAGGGAATCCGAAGGAGTCGCCGCAGGCGAGGACGAGGATGACAAGGGGGAAGCCCGGAGCGAAGGCTCCGGGCCGCAATCGCAGCCCCGCGCACCCCAGGCCCCCGCCACGCCGGGCGTCTTAAGAACCCCCTATCAACCAGTCAACACATCAAGCCACCATCAACACACACTCCAAAGCCTCCGGCCCACTCAACCGAACCCGAAACTCCCTCAACTCATCCCGCCGGAAAACATGCACCGTCACGCGCTCCCCCGCCCTGTACTGCGCCAGCAACAGATCGAGCCCCGCCGGCGCATCCACCCGCAGGCCGTCGATGGCGACCAGCACGTCGCCCGCGGACAACCCGCCCTTGTGTCCGGCGCCGCCTTCCAGCACCGTCGCCAGCATCAGGGAATCGCCCTGCTTGCGAGTGCGCACATCCAGCGACGGGATATTGGCCGAGGTCTTCCATTGCAGCTTCACGCCCTGCGGCTCCAGCAGCTGCTCCAGCGGCACATCCGCCGTGCCATAGGCATGGCGGGCGATGAAGCGGCGCGTGTCCACCCCGGTCGCCTCGCGAATCAGCGCGGGCAGGCCGTCCTCCGGCAGGCCTTGCGGCTTGCCCCGGTAGAAATCGCGTCCGTAGCGCTCCCACAGCAAGCGCATCACATCGTCCAGCGAACGCGCGCCCGCCGTTTCCTGGCGGATCAGCAAGTCCAGGCCCAGCGCCACCAGCGCGCCCTTGGTGTAGTAGCTCACCAGTGCATTGGGCGAATTCTCGTCCTGCTTGTAATAGCGCGTCCAGGCGTCGAACGAGCTTTCCGCGACGGACTGCTTGGTCCGGCCCGGCGTGCGCGCCACGCTCGTGATCGTCTTGGCCAGCAGGCGCAGGTAATCGGCGTGCGTGATCGCGCCGGAACGCAGCAGCAGAAGATCGTCGTAGTAGGACGTAAACCCCTCGAACACCCACAGCAGACGCGTCAGATCGGGCTGCGAAAGATCGTAGGGCGCAAAGACGTCCGGCTTGATCCGCTTGACGTTCCAGGTGTGGAAATACTCGTGGCTCACCAGGCCCAGAAAGCCCCGGTAGCCTTCGCCCTGGCCTTGCTGGCCCAGAACCGGCAGGTCCTTGCGCGCCGTCATCAGCGCCGTGCTGGCGCGATGCTCCAGCCCGCCGTAGCCGTCGCCCGTCACCATCGTCATGAAGACGTAGCGGTCGGCGCTGTCCAGGAACGGCGCACGCCGCGTGCGGGGTTCGAAGAGCGCAATCTGCGTTTCGCAGATCTTCTTCACGTCTTCGGTGATCCGGTCCAGGTCCAGGTTGGGCGCGACGCCGGTGAAGACCAGCTCATGCTCGGCGCCGTGCGCGACAAAACGCGACACCTGCGGCGTGCCCATCTCGACGGGGTGGTCGATCAGCGCGTCGTAGTCCGGCGCCAGGTACAGGCCGAAGCCGTGGCGGCGGGCCGCGCCTTTGTGGCCGTGGGCTTCCGGAAGGCTGGTGTAGACCTTCCAGTCCTCGATGCCGCGCGGCGGCGCCAGGTCCACCAGGCAGGGCAGGTGGTCCTGGCCATGCACACGCAGAAAGACGCTGGTGCCGTTGAAGAAGCCATGGGTCTCGTCCAGATGCGCGCCGCGCACGGACAGGTCCCAGGCATAGACCGTGTACTCCACCCGCAGCGGACCCTCGCAGGGCGCGGCCTGCCAGGTATGGTTGTCGATTTTGTCGACATTCACCCGCCGGGAGCCGGCATGAGCGGACACCGATTCGATCTGGCGCGAGAAATCGCGGATCAGGTAGCTGCCCGGAATCCAGGCCGGCAAGGACAGGCGCTGGCCTTCAGCGGAAGGCGAGTCGATCGTTAGGGTTATCCGGTAGCGGTGGCCGGCGGGATCGTGGGGCGCGAGGCGGTAAAGTATGGGAGAAGCGGCATCTAGTTTTTTCATGCTCATATCTTATTACTGGAGACATTCAATGAGCGAGTCGTTTGTACTGGTCGAAACCCGGGGCCGAGTCGGTCTGCTGACGCTGAACCGCCCCAAGGCGCTCAACGCGCTGAACGATCAACTGATGGATGAGCTCGGCGCGGCGCTGCTGGCTTTCGAAGCGAACGCCGATATCGGCTGCGTGGTCATTACCGGCAGCGAGAAAGCCTTCGCCGCGGGCGCCGACATCGGTGCGATGAAGGACTGGTCGTACATGGACGTGTACGGCAGCGAATACATCACGCGCAACTGGGAAACGCTCAAGCGCATCCGCAAGCCGGTGATCGCCGCGGTTGCCGGCTACGCGCTGGGCGGCGGCTGCGAACTGGCGATGATGTGCGACATCATCATCGCCGCCGACACCGCCAAGTTCGGCCAGCCTGAAATCAAGCTGGGCGTGATCCCGGGCGCCGGCGGCACCCAGCGCCTGCCGCGCGCGGTGGGCAAGGCCAAGGCCATGGACCTTGCGCTGACTGCCCGCATGATGGGCGCCGAGGAAGCAGAGCGCGCCGGCCTCGTGTCGCGCGTGGTGCCCGCGGACAAGCTGATGGAAGAGGCCCTGGATGCGGCCACGGTGATCGCCTCCATGTCCTTGCCGTCGGCCATGATGGCCAAGGAGTGCGTGAACCGCGCTTTTGAAGGTTCGCTCAACGAAGGCCTGCTGTTCGAACGCCGCGTGTTCCATTCGCTGTTCGCGACCGAGGACCAGAAGGAAGGGATGGCCGCATTCACCGAAAAACGCAAACCGGACTTCAAACACCGTTAAGGCTTGTTACGCCCGCGCCGACGCTGCGGGCAGGCCCTGATTTTGCCGGCGCGCCCTCTGAGGGCGCGCCTTTTTTTCGCGGGTTCGGCTCCCCCAGCGACGTTGCGCCTTGAAACGTCTGGCCAGCACCTTGTTGCAGAGATCGCCCCTATCCTGGGTAAGCGTCATCCCGAGGTGCCGCGCCAGAGCGGCTTGCCCACACTGGCCAAGTCCCGCGCGGCGGCTCGCTTGCAAACAAAACCAAGAAGGAGCCTTGCATGCGTACATTTATCGCTACCCGTCGGCTGTCCGCGGCGGCGCTTGCCGGCGCACTGAGCGTCTGCTTTGTCACCGCCGCCCAGGCTCAATCTCCGCGCTCCTCCATGCGGCTGGTGTCCGAGACGCCCTACCCGTCGGCGTCGGCGCCTGCTCCGCGGATGAGCGAACAGGAATTGCGCGATACCGCCATCGACGCCTATGTCTATGCCTACCCCATGGTCCTGATGGAACTGGCGCGCCGCAAGGCCACCGCCGTGCAAAGTCCGCTGGACGGCAAGGCGCCCATGAATCAGTTCGGGCACAAGGCGGCCTTTCCCGACCCGCGCGCGGCGGATACGCCCTGGCCCAGCGCCGATGCCCTTTATTCCAGTCTGTGGTTCGACGTCTCGCGCGCGCCGCTGATCGTCAATCTGCCTGACACCGGCGGCCGCTACACCGTGTTGTCGGCCTTGGACATGTGGAGCGATGTGTTCGCGTCCCGCGGAACGCGCACCAACGGCAATGGCGCGCAGTCGTTCGCCATCGTCGGCCCGAACTGGCAGGGCAGCGTGCCCGCGGGCGTTGATGTGATCCACAGTCCCACCTCGACGGGCTGGCTCATAGGCTGGACGCAGGCCGGCGGCCCGCAAGACTATGCGGCGGTCAACCAGATCCAGTCAGGCATGACGGCCCGGCCGCTTGCGGTGCCGGTGGCGTCATCCACGCCCAACCGCAACCGCAATGCCGGCACGGCCTATCCGCAAACCGGCCCGGGCGTGGGCTCGGCGCCGATCGGCAGCGGTCTGGCCATGCCCGCTCCCACGCCCGCGACGGTGCCCGACGGCACGCCGGCCGAGCAGGTCGCGGCCATGGACGCGTCCGCGTTCTTCGCGCTGTTCTTCGATGTGCTGCGCAACAACCCGCCCCACGCCAACGACACCCCCATTCTTGACCGCATGCGCCGCATCGGCCTGGACGACAGGCAGCCGTTTTCGTACGGCCGCCTGAGTCCGGCGGTGCAGCAGGCGCTGACGGATGCGCAGCCCCTGGCCGGCCGCCGCATCGCCGATGGCGTCTCGCGCCTGGGCACGCCCATCAACGGATGGAACTCGGTGTTGTCCGGCATCGGCACCTATGGCACCGACTACTCGCGCCGTGCCGCCATCGCCTATGCGGGCCTGGGCGCGCCAACGCCGGAAGACGTGCTCTATCCGGTGACCGTGTCCGATTCCAAGGGCCGGGCGCTGAATTCCAATGAAGACTACGTGCTGCACTTCGACAAGGGCCAGTTGCCGCCCACCAACGCGTTCTGGTCGCTGCATGTCTACAACGAGAAATATGGCTACGCCGACAACCCGGCCAACCGCTACGTACTGCGAAGCACCGACGGCCTGAAGTACAACGCCGACGGCTCGCTGGATATCTACGTCCAGCGTCGCGATCCGGGCGAATCGAGGCGCGCGAACTGGGTGAGCACGCCGGCCGCCGATGGTCCGTTCCTGCTCAGCATGCGCCTGTACTGGCCGCAGGACACGGCGCTGGACGGGCAGTGGGCCCCGCCGCCGGTCAGGGAAGACTGACCGCTACCCTGCGCCGCTTGCGGCCTCCCCGAAGGGAGGCCGCGCTTTTTTTGGACGGCGTTTGCGCAAAGCGTGAGCACGCCCGGCATGGAGGTCTTCGCGTCCCTTTTTTCAGGCATGGACGGGCGTTGTTTGCACCTTACAAACGGCCGAAAGTTCATTTGCTTGGGTAAAAAGAATCACGCTATACTCTGCGGGTTTGACGCTTGCGGGATAAGAACACGTGGCGGCTGGCAGGTAGCAGGCAGGCAGTTGATTGAACGGCTTAGAACCGTTTGAATCACCGGCAAATGCCCGTTATGTGCTGGTTACATGCGCTAATTTGCGCACCGGTTCTAACAGAGGCAAGAAGTAAAGCGGGGAAGTTTGATGCGACAGAACTCCATGCAGTACGAGCAGAGTCTGGGCCAGGAATTGTTGGATCCGGACATGTTGGATAAAGCCATGGTTGATAAAGTTCTGGTTCTTAGTGACGCGGATCGCGCGGCGCTGGATGCTCAAGCAAGCCGCGGGCTCCTGTTGGCATTGGCGGCGCAAGGCGCCATGGGGCTCGCAGCAGCAGTAATAGCGGGGGTTGTCGGAGGGGCGGCGGCAGGTTGGTCGGCGCTGGCGGGGGCAGGAGCGTATTTCATACCCAATGCGTTGTTCGCATTGCGCCTGGCTTTCAGCGTACGGGCCGGTAAGGCCAGTCCCTTTACCTTTCTCTCTGGTGAGTTGATCAAGTTGTTCGCAACGGCATTGCTGTTGTGGCTGCTTTCGCATGTGGCGCAGGACAGGCTGGTCTGGCCCGCCGCGTTGCTCGGTCTGATACTCACATTGAAGGGCTATCTCCTGCTCCTGATGTTCCGCAAGTTGTCTTAGCGCCGAGTAAGTTGCGGCAAACGAAATCGTGGAATCGTCCGGTTCGCAAGGGCCGGGCATACAGCAAATAGGGTAGGATTCAAATGGCTGCTGCCAGCGACGTGTCGCCTCAGTCCGCGTATATTCAGCATCACTTGGTGCATCTGAACAATACCGGTGAGAAACAGAGCGCTATTGCTCAGTTCGACATCATCAATTACGACTCGTTGTTCTGGTCCGGCCTGATGGGCCTGATCGTCATTTTCTTCCTGTGGCGCGCCGCGCGCCGCGCCACCAGTGGCGTCCCCACCCGTTTCCAGGCTTTCGTGGAAATGATCGTCGACATGGTCGACGACCAGGCCAAGGGCATCGTCCACAACGCCAAGAGCCGTCTTTTCATCGCCCCGCTGGCGCTCACCGTGTTCCTCTGGATCATCCTGATGAACGCGCTGGACTTGCTGCCGGTTGACCTGCTGCCGTCCGTCTGGCGCCTGACCGGCCTGGGCGCGGAACACGGCGATCCGCTCTACTACCACCGCATTCTCCCCACCGCCGACCTGAACGTGCCGATGGGCATGTCGCTGGGCGTGCTGCTGCTGATGTTCTATTACGGCATCAAGATCAAGCGTCCGGGCGGCTTCGTCAAGGAACTGTTCACCGCGCCGTTCCATGCGCATGGCCTGGGCGCCGTCGTCCTGGCTCCGTTCAACCTGCTGCTGAACCTGATCGAATACGCCGCCAAGTCCGTTTCGCTGGGCATGCGGTTGTTCGGCAACATGTTCGCCGGCGAACTGATTTTCATGCTGATCGCCCTCCTGGGCGGCGCCTGGACCGGCTTGAACGGCGCCAGCATCGGCTTGGGCATCGGCCACGTCCTGGCCGGCTCCATCTGGGCGATCTTCCACATCCTGATCGTTCTGCTGCAGGCCTTCATCTTCATGATGCTGACGCTGGTGTATCTCGGCCAGGCTCACGAAGGCCACTGATCCCCCCGAATTTCCGGCGTTGGCCACCCGGCCAGCGCTGGATAGCAAGATTATCTTGCATTGAGCTGTACCCCTTATTTTTCAATTTTTGACTTCAGATTTCTAACCAAGGAGTTGTCATGACCAACGTCGCTTTCGTTGCCCTCGCTTGCGGTCTTATCATCGGTCTGGGTGCTATCGGCGCTTGCATCGGCATCGCACTGATGGGCGGCAAGTATCTGGAAGCTTCGGCTCGTCAGCCTGAGCTGATGAACGCTCTGCAAACGAAGATGTTCCTGCTGGCTGGCCTGATCGACGCGGCATTCCTGATCGGCGTGGGTATCGCCATGCTGTTCGCCTTCGCCAACCCGTTCGTCGGCTAAGGCACCGCCCGCCGGCAAATAGGTGGGTCATGACGCTGGCGGCGATGAGGGCAAACGCTCCGTCGCCGGTCAGCAAAGTATCGAGTGCTCCGTGACGCCCCTTTCCGGGTGCGGTCGGAGCCGCAAGGTGTTAAAGGAACGACCGTGAATCTGAACGCGACGATCATTTTCCAGATGCTCGTGTTCTTCGTTCTGGGCTGGTTCACGATGAAATTCGTGTGGCCTCCTCTGACGAAGGCGATGGACGAGCGCCGCCAAAAAATCGCCGACGGCCTGGCCGCCGCCGAGAAGGGCAAAGCCGACTTGGCTCAAGCCCAGGCGCGCGTCAGTCTGATCGAGGCTTCTGCCAAGTCCGAAAACCACGCACGCATCATCGAGGCCGAGAAGCAAGCCGCCTCCCTGATCGAGCAGGCACGCCGTGAAGCGGAAGCCGAACGCGCCCGTATCGTGGCGCAGGCTGCCCAGGATGCCGCGCAGGAAGTCCAGCGCGCCCGTGATGCGCTGCGCGACGATGTTGCCGCGCTGGCCGTCAAGGGTGCTGAACAGATCCTCAAGCGCGAGGTTGACGCCCGCGCTCACGCCGAGCTGCTGAACCAGCTCCGCGCGCAGCTTTAATCCGGGACCGTCATGGCTGAACTTTCCACTGTTGCCCGGCCCTACGCTGAAGCGCTCTTCAGCGCAGCGCGCGACGACAAAGCCGGCTTGCCGGCGTGGGCCGACCTGGTCAGCGAACTGGCGCAGGTCGCCTCCAACCCCGACGTGCGCGAGGCCATGGCCGACCCGCGTCTGGGTGACAAGCAGCGCGTCGACCTGTTTACCGGCCTGATCAAGGCCGATTTGCCGCAAGCCGCCCGCAATTTCATCGAGCTGCTGGTCGAAAATGACCGGCTGCTGCTGCTGCCCGACATCGCCTCGCAATTCGCGGCGCTGCGGAATCGTCACGATGGCACGGCGCAGGCGGAAATCACCAGCGCGTTCGAGTTGAGCGACGCCCAGGTCAAAGAACTGGTCGCCGCGCTCGAACAAAAATTCGGCCTCAAGCTCAAGCCCAGCGTCACCGTCGACCCGTCGTTGATCGGCGGCGTGCGCGTGGCCGTCGGCGACCAGGTGCTCGATACTTCCGTACAAGCCCAATTGGTCCGCATGCGCGATCAGCTCGCCGCTTAAGGCTACTAACAGGATTCCAGGAGTCAATATGCAACTCAATCCCTCCGAGATCAGCGAACTGCTCAAGAGCCGCATCGAGGGCCTGGGCGCTTCGGCTGATGTCCGTACTCAGGGCACCGTCGTGTCCGTGACCGACGGTATTACCCGCATCCACGGCCTGTCCGACGTGATGCAGGGCGAAATGCTCGAATTTCCCAACAACGTTTTCGGTCTGGCGCTCAACCTCGAGCGCGATTCCGTGGGCGCCGTTATTCTCGGTGACTACACCGGCGTTTCCGAAGGCGACCAGGTCAAGACGACCGGCCGCATCCTGGAAGTCCCGGTTGGTCCCGAACTGAAAGGCCGCGTGGTCAACACGCTGGGCGACCCGATCGACGGCAAGGGCCCGATCAATGCCAAGGCCACCGACATCATCGAAAAAGTGGCGCCTGGCGTTATTGCCCGCCGCTCGGTGTCGCAGCCGCTGCAAACCGGCATCAAGGCTATCGACTCGATGGTCCCGATCGGCCGCGGCCAGCGCGAACTGATCATTGGCGACCGCCAGACCGGCAAGACCGCCGTCGCCGTCGACACGATCATCAGCCAGAAGGGCAAGGGCGTCACCTGCGTGTACGTCGCCATCGGCCAGAAGGCTTCCACGATCAACAACGTGGTCCGCAAGCTGGAAGAACACGGCGCGATGGAATACACCATCGTCGTGGCCGCCACGGCTTCCGACTCGGCCGCCATGCAGTACCTGGCCGCCTACGCCGGCTGCACGATGGGCGAATACTTCCGCGATCGCGGCGAAGACGCCCTGATCGTTTATGACGACCTGACCAAGCAAGCCTGGGCCTACCGCCAGGTGTCGCTGCTGCTGCGCCGTCCGCCGGGCCGCGAAGCCTACCCGGGCGACGTGTTCTACCTGCACTCGCGCCTGCTGGAACGCGCAGCCCGCGTGAACGAAGAGTACGTCGAGAAGTTCACCAACGGCGCCGTCAAGGGCAAGACCGGCTCGCTGACCGCGCTGCCGATCATCGAAACCCAGGCAGGCGACGTGTCGGCCTTCGTTCCGACCAACGTGATCTCGATCACCGACGGCCAGATCTTCCTGGAAACCGACCTGTTCAACGCCGGTGTCCGTCCCGCCATCAACGCCGGTATCTCGGTGTCGCGCGTGGGTGGCGCTGCTCAGACCAAGGTCGTCAAGAAGCTGTCCGGCGGTATCCGTACCGACTTGGCGCAGTACCGTGAACTGGCCGCCTTCGCGCAGTTCGCTTCCGACCTGGACGACGCGACCCGTCGCCAGCTGGAACGCGGCAAGCGCGTGGTGGAACTGCTCAAGCAGCCGCAATACCAGCCGCTGCAAGTGTGGGAACTGGCCGTCACGCTGTACACCGTCAACAACGGCTACCTGGATGACGTGGACGTTGCCCAAGTGCTGTCGTTCGAGAAGTCGCTGAAGGATCAACTGAAGGCCAAGCATGCGGCCCTGATCCAGCGCGTCGAAGACACCAAGGAACTGTCCAAGGACGACGAAGCCGAACTGGCTACCGCCGTCCAGGAATTCAAGAAGCACGGTGCTTTTTAAGAAAGTGATGGGTTAGGCGTCCACGGCGCCTCACCCATCCTTACCGGATGGTTGAGGCGTGAGCGGAACCCATCGGCCAGTCTTCACAGGAAAGCGCAATGCCCGGAATTAAGGAAATCCGAACCAAGATCAAGAGCGTGCAAAACACGCGCAAGATCACCAAGGCGATGGAAATGGTCGCCGCATCCAAGATGCGCAAGGCGCAGGAACGGATGCGTGCTGGTCGTCCGTACGCCACCAAGGTGCGCGAGATTGCTGCGCACCTGATGCAGGCCAATCCCGAGTACAGCCACCCGTACCTGGTCGAACGCGAAGTCAAGGCGGTCGGCGTGGTCATGGTGACGACCGACAAGGGTTTGTGCGGCGGCTTGAACACCAACATCACTCGCGTGACGCTGGGCAAGCTGAAAGAGTTCGACAAGAACGGTGTTGCCGTGCAAATGACCGCCTTCGGCAACAAGGGCGTGGGCGTGCTGAGCCGTATCGGCGCCAAGCTGGTTTCCCAGGAAGTGCAACTGGGCGACAAGCCGCAACTCGACCGCCTCCTGGGCGCGATCAAGGTGCAGCTGGACGCCTACCTGGAAGGCCGCATCGACGCGCTGTACGTGGCTTCGACCCGCTTCGTCAACACGATGAAGCAGGAGCCGCTGTTCTTGCGCCTGCTGCCTCTGGCCAGCGGTTTGGATGATCCGTACCAGACGGGCGCCGATAGCCTGGTCAAGACCTCGGAAGTGAAGTCGGACTACAGCTGGGATTACATCTACGAACCCGACGCCCGTAGCGTGATCGACGACCTGCTGCAGCGTTACGTTGAAGGCCTGCTGTACCAAGCCGTGGCCGAGAACATGGCTTCGGAGCAGTCGGCCCGGATGGTCGCCATGAAGGCGGCGTCGGACAACGCCAAGAAGGTCATCGGCGATCTGCAACTGGTCTACAACAAGACCCGTCAGGCCGCGATCACCAAAGAAATTTCGGAAATCGTAGGGGGCGCTGCCGCCGTTTAAGGCAGGCAGCATCCCGTCAAAAGCTATCAAGCAAGGAATCGACATGAGCAACGGAACCATCGTTCAGTGCATTGGCGCCGTGGTGGATATTCAGTTCCCCCGCGATCAGATGCCCAAGATCTATGAAGCGCTTACTCTGGCCGACGACGAGGGTTCCTCGTTCGCCGAAAAGGGTCTGACGCTGGAAGTGCAGCAACAGCTGGGCGACGGCGTGGTGCGTACCATTGCGCTGGGCTCCAGCGACGGTCTGCGCCGCGGCATGAAGGTCGCGGGCACGGGCGCCCCGATCTCGGTGCCGGTCGGCACCGGCACGCTGGGCCGCATCATGGACGTGCTGGGTCGTCCCATCGACGAAGCCGGCCCGATCCAGCACGAAGAAAAGCGCGGTATTCACCAGCCCGCTCCCCGTTTCGACGAACTGTCGCCGTCGGTGGAACTGCTGGAAACCGGCATCAAGGTTATTGACCTGGTGTGCCCGTTCGCCAAGGGCGGCAAGGTCGGCCTGTTCGGCGGCGCCGGCGTGGGCAAGACCGTCAACATGATGGAACTGATCAACAACATCGCCAAGCAGCACAGCGGCTTGTCGGTGTTCGCCGGCGTGGGTGAGCGTACCCGCGAAGGCAACGACTTCTACCACGAAATGGAAGAGTCGAACGTTCTGGACAAGGTTGCGATGGTGTTCGGTCAGATGAACGAACCCCCGGGCAACCGTCTGCGCGTGGCGCTGACCGGCCTGACGATGGCCGAGAAGTTCCGCGACGAAGGCCGCGACATCCTGTTCTTCGTGGACAACATCTACCGCTACACGCTGGCCGGTACCGAAGTGTCCGCACTGCTGGGCCGCATGCCGTCGGCCGTGGGCTACCAGCCCACGCTGGCTGAAGAAATGGGCAAGCTGCAAGAGCGCATCACGTCGACCAAGACGGGCTCGATTACCTCGATCCAGGCCGTGTACGTCCCTGCGGATGACTTGACCGACCCGTCGCCTGCCACGACCTTCCAGCATTTGGACTCCACCGTCGTGCTGTCGCGTGACATCGCCGCCCTGGGTATCTACCCGGCCGTGGATCCGCTGGATTCGTCCAGCCGCCAGCTCGACCCGCAAGTCGTCGGCGAAGAGCACTACGCCGTTGCGCGTGGCGTGCAGCAAACGCTGCAGCGCTACAAGGAACTGCGCGACATCATCGCGATTCTGGGCATGGACGAACTGTCGCCTGACGACAAGCAAGCCGTGGCCCGCGCTCGCAAGATCCAGCGCTTCCTGTCGCAGCCGTTCCACGTGGCTGAAGTGTTCACCGGTTCGCCCGGCAAGTACGTTCCGCTGGCCGAGACCATCCGTGGTTTCAAGATGATCGTGAACGGCGAGTGCGATGCCCTGCCGGAACAGGCCTTCTACATGGTCGGTTCGATCGACGAGGCCTTCGAGAAGGCCAAGAAACTGCAATAAGGAACCGATATGGCTACCCTGCATGTGGATGTGGTCAGCGCAGAGGAAGCGATCTTCTCCGGTGAGGCGAAGTTCGTGGTTCTGCCTGGCGAAGCGGGTGAACTGGGCATCTTGCCTGGCCACACCCCGCTGATCTCGCGCATACGCCCCGGAACGGTCAAGATCGTTCGTGCCGACCAAGGCGAGGAAAACATCTTCGTCGCCGGGGGTATCCTGGAAGTTCAGCCGGGCAGCGTGACGGTCCTGGCCGACACGGCTATCCGTGCCGCCGACCTGGACGAAGCGCGCGCCCTGGAAGCTCGCCAGAAGGCCGAACAGGCCCTGGCGAACGCCAAGGACAAGGCTGACATCGCTGTCGTCGAAGCCGAACTCGCCATGCTGGCTGCGCAAGCCATCGCGGCGCGCAAGCTGCGCCAAGGCGGTCGGTCGCACTGAGCGGCAAGGCAGTACCCGGAGCTTGCTCCGGATTCGAGAAAAGCGGCCCCCGGGCCGCTTTTTTCATGCCCGCCGCCATTGCGCCCCGGCTGCCGGGCTGCCGCGCCGGTGGCAACCGCAATGCGTTCACTACGAATAGCGGGGTGGGTTTTGCAACAGTAGCCTTCAGCTTTGCGATGCGAATGGCGAGGGTGGCGTGCGGGAAGTGCTCGATTGCGGGGTGTTGCTGGCGCCTGGCCACGAAAAGGCGATGGACGACTGGATGTCGGGCCTTCAAGCCAGGCTGACGCGCGTGCGGCTGCATTCAGTGCCCCTCGTGCAGCGCGCTGTGGGTGCGGTTGGCGCACCGCCGGCACCCGATGCGCTGGCCCGGCTTGCCGTGGTGCTCAGGCGCTACGACGGCTGCATCCTGCCTGTGGCGCCGTGCTCGCTCGCCTGGACGCGCATGGCCCTGCAACAGGCCAATGACGCCCTGAAAACCCCCATCCTGCTGCTGATTCACGACATGAAGGCGCCGGCCATCCATGATTTGCTCAACCTGGGCGCGGCGGATTTCATCGCGGCGCCGGTCTGCCTGGAAAGCATGCGCGTCCGGCTGGATCGCCTGGCCAGGCATGCCGGATGGCGCGGTGTCGGCCACGCAGGCAGCCTGCAGGAATTCCCGGCAAGCTATCTGGGCGGCCAAGGGAGCGTGGGAGGGCCGAAGCCCGCGCCGGCCTCTCGGCCCCGGGTTTCAACCGACGTCGTGGAGCAGGCCCTGGACTCCATGCGCCATCAGCACCGGCAGTCCGCGCAGGAGTCCTTCAGGGCGGCCAAGGCGCAGGTCGTGAATGGCTTCGAGCGCGAGTACATCCGCCACGCCTTGTCGCGGCATGGCGGCAACGTGGCGCAGGCCGCGCGCGCCTGCGCCAAGCACAGGCGCGCGTTCTGGGCGCTGATGCGCAAGCACGGCATCGAGGCCGCGCCCTATCGTCAGGCCGGGCAGGGACGGGACATATAAGCGGGGACGCCCTGGGGCGGGCAGGGCGCGCTTGCGCCGGCGCAAGCCGGGATATCCGGGCGCTCCCGCCTTGTCAGCCAGGGGCAGTAAACTCACGGCTTCCGATCATCGAGGATAGTCGTGTCCGCTCCCCGTTTGAAGAACGATGTGTTCTTGCGCGCCCTGCTGCGCGAACCCGTGCCTTACACCCCCATCTGGCTGATGCGCCAGGCGGGTCGCTACCTGCCTGAATACCGCGAGACGCGCGCGCGCGCCGGTTCCTTCATGGGTCTGGCGCAGAACCCGGACTACGCCTCGGAAGTCACGCTGCAGCCGCTCGCGCGTTACGACCTGGACGCGGCCATCCTGTTTTCGGACATCCTGACCGTGCCCCACGCCATGGGCCTGGGCCTGGATTTCGCCGAAGGCGAAGGCCCGCGCTTTGCCCACCCGGTCCGCACCGAGCAAGACGTCGCGCGGCTGGCCGTGCCCGACATGGATAAGCTGCGCTATGTTTTCGACGCGGTTGGCGTGATCCGTCGCGACCTGGACGGCAAGGTGCCGCTGATCGGCTTTGCCGGCAGCCCCTGGACGATCGCCTGCTACATGGTCGAAGGCAAGGGCAGCGACGACTACCGCCTGATCAAGACCATGCTGTATGCGCGGCCCGACCTGCTGCATCGCATTCTTGAAATCAATGCCGAGGCCACGCTGCAATACCTGAACGCACAGATCGCCGCGGGCGCACAGGCCGTCATGCTGTTCGACAGCTGGGGCGGCGTGCTGGCCGATGGCCTGTTCCAGCAATTTTCGCTGGCGTATACCCGCAAGGTCGTCGCCGGCCTGACCCGGGAGCACGAAGGCCGCCGCGTGCCGGCCATCGTCTTCACCAAGGGTGGCGGCCAATGGCTGGAACAGATCGCGGCTTGTGGCTGCGACGCGGTGGGCCTGGATTGGACGGTCGACCTGGCGGCGGCCCGCCGCCGTACCGGGGACTCCGTCGCCTTCCAGGGCAACCTGGATCCGATGGCGCTGTTTGGCGGCGCTTCCGCCATCCGCACTGAAGCGCGCCGTGTGCTGGACGCGTTCGGCCCGGTGGGCAAGGGCGGCCATGTGTTCAATCTGGGACATGGCATTTCGCGCTTCACTCCGCCGGACGCCGTAGCCGAACTGGTCGATGAAGTCCACCAACACAGCCGTTCGCTGCGAGGGTAAGTGAGTGAACGCTTCGGCTCCAAGGGCCGAAGCGGGGCCTCCCGGCCGAGGACTTGTGCACAATAAATTTCGGCTCGGGGAAAACCCTTTATAAGCTGGTTTACAATCTTGAAAGCCGCGCTAAGTATCTGTTTTATAAACAGAAAAGCGAGTTTTCAACAGGAATGCAACAGTTTGGGCATTCTTGCCATATTCCAATTTCTGATGTTGCCCCAGCCTTTTCCCCAAAGTTATCCACAGGCGGGGCCGGAGCGGCGGCGTGTATCGGGGCGACAATCCGCAAGCGGCCGCGCCCGCCACCCCTCATCCTTTTAGCTAGGCGTTTTCCCTCACATGCATCATCCAAGCCTCCATGTCTGAAGCGCAGGCCAATGCGACCGCGGCGGTCTGCTGGGTGCGCGTGGCGCTGGACGTGCCGCTGCCCGGCCCGTTCGATTACCGCAGCGAAACGCCGGTGACGGTCGGCTTGCGGGTGATCGTTCCGTTCGGTCGGCGCAAGATGATCGGGGTGGTAGTGGACAACCCGGCCGAGCCCTCGTTCGATCCCAAGCAGATCCGGCCTATCGAAGAAGTGCTGGATGACCTGCCGCCCTTTGACGACGACTGGCTGCGAATGGCGCGTTTCGCGGCGGACTACTACCAGAGGCCGCTGGGCGAAGTGATGCTGCCCACGCTGCCGCCACCCTTGCGCAAGCCTGCGGCGTACCAGGGCAAGCGTTCCGCGGGCGGGCCGGTGGCGCGGCTGGACGGACGCAAGCGCAAGACCGTCCGCGCGCCGGCGGCCGCCGACCTGCCGCCCGAGTTGAATGATGCCCAGCGCACCGCGGTGGACACCATCGGTGCGCTGACGGGGTTCAAGCCCGTGCTGCTGCATGGGGTGACGGGCAGCGGCAAGACCGAGGTGTACCTGCGGGCCGCCGAGAAGGTGCTGGCGGCCGGACGGCAGGTCCTGCTGATGGTGCCCGAAATCAACCTGACGCCGCAGCTCGAAGGCGCGCTGCGCGCCCGCCTGGAAGCCCTGGTGGGGCCGGAAGGCCTGGCGGTCATGCATAGCGGCCTGTCCGACGGCGAGCGCCTGCAGGCCTGGGCTCGCGCCCAGCGCGGCGAAGCGCGCATGTTGCTGGGCACGCGCATGTCTATCTTCGCGCCCTTGAGCAAGCTGGGCCTGATCGTGGTGGACGAGGAACACGACGCGTCCTACAAGCAGCAGGACGGCCTGCGCTATTCGGCGCGCGACCTGGCGGTGTGGCGCGCGCATGACCTGAATATCCCGGTGGTGCTGGGATCGGCCACTCCGTCGCTGGAAACCTGGCAGCACGCCGAGCGCGGCCGCTACCTGCGCCTGACCCTGCCGGGCCGGGCGCGGTCCAGCACGCTGCCCTCGATGCGGCTGGTCGACACCCGCCGGCTTCAGATGAAGCAGGGCCTGTCGCCGCAGCTGCTCGAGGCCATTGGGCAGCGGCTGGAACGCAAGGAACAGTCGCTGATCTTCCTGAACCGGCGCGGCTATTCGCCGGTGCTGCATTGCCAGTCCTGCGCCTGGGTCAGCAATTGCCCGCGCTGCACCGCCTTCACCGTGCTGCATCGCACCGACGGCCGCGGCCATCGCCTGCAGTGCCACCACTGCGGCTACCAGGCCCCGGTGCCGCGCGCCTGCCCCGAGTGCGGTGACCAGGACCTGGCGCCCATGGGACGCGGCACGCAGCGCGTGGAAGAGCATCTGGCCGAGCTGTTCCCCGAGGCGCGCATCCTGCGCATCGATGCGGACAGCACGCGCAAGAAGGGCAGCGCGGAGGCGCTGTTCGCGTCCGTGCACGCGGGCGAGGTCGATATCCTGGTGGGTACGCAGATGGTGGCCAAGGGCCACGACTTCGCGCGCCTGGGCCTGGTGGGCGTGCTGAACGCCGATTCGATGCTGTTCGCGCACGACTTCCGCGCGCCCGAGCGCCTGTTCGCGCAACTGATGCAGGTGGCGGGCCGCGCCGGGCGGCACCAGGGCAACGGCGAGGTGCTGATCCAGACCGGCTATCCCGAGCAACCGGTGTACCAGGCCCTGCTGCGCCACGATTACGCCGGATTCGCGCGTCACGCCCTGCATGAGCGCGAGAGCACCGGCCTGCCGCCCTTCGTCTATCAGGCGCTGCTGACCGCCGAAGCGCGCGAGCTCAAGGTGGCGCAGGCCTTTCTGGAGCGGGCCCGCGTGCTGCCCGAAGGCGAGTGGGCAGCCGATTTTCCTGGCCTGGACGCGATCATGCTGTACGACCCGGTGCCGCTGCGCGTGGTGCGCGTGGCCAACATCGAGCGGGCGCAGTTGCTGGTGGAAAGCAGCAGCCGTCCGGCCTTGCAGGCGTTCCTGGCGTCCTGGTCGCACCATCTGCCGTATCTGGCGAACGAAGCCCGCGTACGCTGGCAACTGGAAGTCGATCCGCTGGAAATCTGACCGCGGCGCCTGCGCCATGCGCCGCCGATCCGATTGTTCTATGATCTTCTACCTCTATCGCGCCGGCGCGGCAGGCCCGTTGTGGCGGCTGCGCCCGTCCCCATTTTCTCGCGTTATCCTGGCCCGCTGACGGGCGGCCGCAAGCCCCGTGCTTGCCGGCCGCATCGGCATTGCGGCCATCGCGATGCATGACTATCTGACTCCAATGTCCGCAAGCGAAACGATTGGCCAAGGCATGAACCCCGCTCAACGAGAAGCGGTGCTTTACCTGGACGGCCCCTGCCTGGTGCTGGCCGGCGCCGGCAGCGGCAAGACGCGCGTGATCACCCAGAAGATCGCCTACCTGCTGCGCGAATGCGGCTACATGGGCCGCAACGTGGTGGCGCTGACCTTCACCAATAAAGCCGCCCGGGAAATGGACGAGCGCGTGAAGACCCTGGTGGACCGCAAGCTGTCCAAAGGCCTGATCATCAGCACCTTCCACTCGCTGGGCGTGAAGATGCTGCGGGAAGAAGCGCGCAACGCGGGCCTGAAGCCCACGTTCTCCATCCTGGACGCCGACGACGCCATGGCGATCATCCAGGAACTGCTGGCCACCACCGACAAGGCCCGCCTGCGCCACGTGCAAGGCATCATCTCGCTGTGGAAGAACGCGCTGCTGGAGCCGGACGACGCCGCGCGCGAAGCCATCACGCCGGGCGACGTCGAGGCCGCCCACATCTACCGCAGCTATGCCGCCACGCTGGCCGCCTACCAGGCTGTGGACTTCGACGACCTGATCCGCATCCCCGCGCAGTTGCTGGCCAGCAACGAGGAAGTGCGCACCCGCTGGCAGAACCGCGTGCGCTACCTGCTGGTGGATGAATACCAGGACACCAACGTGTGCCAGTACCGGCTGGTGCAACTGCTGACCGGACCGCGCGCCATGTTCACCGCGGTGGGCGACGACGACCAGGCCATCTACGCCTGGCGCGGCGCCACCATCGAGAACCTGGCCAAGCTGACCACCGACTACCCCAACATCAAGCTCATCAAGCTTGAGCAGAACTACCGTTCGGTGCAGCGCATCCTCGCGGCCGCCAACCAGGTGATCGAGAAGAACCCCAAGCTGTTCGAAAAGAAGCTGTGGTCGGACCTGGGCGTGGGCGAGCCCATCCTGGTGTCGGCCATGGACGGCGAGGAGCAAGAGGCGGAGTCCATCGCCATGAAAGTGTCCGTCTCGCGCTTCGAGCGCCAGGCGCAGTGGAAGGACTTCGCCATCCTGTACCGCAGCAATCACCAGTCGCGCATCCTGGAGCAGGCGCTGCGCAACCTGAAGATTCCGTACACGATCTCCGGCGGGCAGAGCTTCTTCGACAAGGCCGAGGTGCGCGACATCCTGGCCTACCTGCGCCTCCTGGCCAACGACGAGGACGATCCCGCGTTCATCCGCGCCGCGACCACGCCCAAGCGCGGCATCGGCCAGACCACCTTGCAGGCGCTGGGCCAGTACGCCGCCAGCCGCGAGATGTCATTGCTGGCGGCGGTGGCGGAGACCGGCCTGGAAACCCAGATGGCGCCGCGCCAGCTTGACCAGCTGCGCACGTTCGCGGAGTTCATCCGCCGCATGCAGTGGCGTGCCGGACGCGGCGCGGCGTCCGGCAAGGACGCGTCCCCCGCCGAGCCGGCGGGCGCGATCCTGGACGATCTGCTGGAAGCCATTCAATACGAACGCCACCTGTTCGAGCTGTTCGAGGAACGGCCCGCGCAGACGCGCTGGCAGAACGTGTTGGAACTGACCGGCTGGCTCAAGCGCAAGGCCGAGGAAGACAACATGACGCTCTTCGACCTGGTGCAGCACGTGGCGCTGGTCACCATGCTGGAGCGCGGCGAGGAAGACGAGCCCGATGCAGTCAAGATGTCCACCCTGCATGCGTCCAAGGGGCTGGAGTATCCGCACGTGTACCTGGCGGGTGTGGAAGAGGGGCTGCTGCCTCACCTGGGCAAGGACGACGAGGTCGGCGACCCGGCGCGCGCGGCCGAGAACCTGGCCACTCGCATCCAGGAAGAGCGCCGCCTGATGTACGTGGGCATCACGCGGGCGCAGCGCAGCCTGAACCTGAGCTGGTGCAAGCGCCGGCGGCGTGCGCGCGAGGACCTGGTGCGCGAACCTTCGCGCTTCATCGAGGAAATGGGGCTGGGCGACATACGCGTCCAGGAAGACGAGGCCACGGCCGCCATGAATCCCAAGGAACGCATGGCCATGCTGAAGGCGCTGCTGAAGAAGTAGCGGACAGGCAGGCCGCGGCCCGCGCTTGTGGAGAATCGCGGCTCGCTCCTACACTGGTCAGGTCCGGATTGAAGGAGCGCATCATGTGCCGCTGGCTCGCTTACACAGGTAGTCCCTTGCAGATGGAGAGCGTGCTGTTCAAGGCCAGGCACTCCCTGATCGACCAGAGCCTGCATTCGCGGCTGGGCGCCACCACCACGAACGGGGACGGATTCGGCCTGGGGTGGTACGGCCGGCCCCCGGAGCCCCCATTCCGCTACCGCAGCGTGCATCCGGCCTGGAACGACCGCAACCTGCGCGAAGCGGCGCGCGCCATCCACGCGCCCCTGTTCGTGGCGCACATCCGCGCGGCCACCGATACGCCCGCGCAGGAAACCAATTGCCATCCGTTTCGCCACGGGCAATGGCTGTTCGTGCACAACGGGCTCATCCGCGACTATCCGCTGCTCAGGCGCGACCTGATGCTGATGATCGCGCCGGCGTATTTCGGCTCGCTGGAAGGCTCCACGGATTCCGAAGTGATGTTCCTGCTGGCCCTGACGTTCGGCCTGGACGAGGACCCGATCCCGGCGCTGGCCCGCATGGTGGGCGCGGTCGAAGAGGCCGGCCGCCGCCACGGCGTGGCGCAGCCGATCAACATGACCGTGTGCGCGCTGGACGGCGAGCGCCTGATCGCGGTGCGCTATTCCAGCGAAGGCGATTCGCGCACGTTGTTCCACAACACCTGCGTGCGCCACTTGCGCGAGCTCTATCCCCACGATCCGCAAATCGCCGCCCTGGACGAAGACGCCTTCCTGCTGCTGTCCGAGCCGCTGTCCGAGATGCCTGGCGCCTGGGAAGAGGTGCCCGAGGCCACCGCCATCATCGCCGGGCGCGGCGATGTGAAGCACTATCCGTTCGTGCCGATTCCGCCCGGCGAGTGAATCGCCTGTAAATCTTGGAAATAGGGGTCATCAAGCACGTATTCCTCATATAGGGGAGAATACGGATCGCATGACTTTGCGACGTCCTGGGCCGCGAAAGCACCCTAACTCAATAAGGAAGTTGCATGACCGATAGCCGAACCCCGCAGGCCTCAGATGCATTAGCGGTGTTTACGCGCACGGGGAGCTCCCCGGACTGCTTTGAATTGCACGAAGACGGTGTCGTCAGCCAGCAAGGCGATGCCCGCAGCTACACCGCATTCGCGGAAATCCAGGATCTCTGCCTGTACGCCTCCGGGCCGGACGCCGCAGCGGGTCCCGTCAACAGCCTGGCCTATCGCAGCCGCACGGAAAACGCCTGGACCGTGGCGTCCGGCGTCGATGAATTCAGCAAGTTCATGGACGCGTTCCGCTCGCACTATGTCGCGCAGCGCCTGCCCGTGCTGGAAGAGCTGACCGAGCAAGGCGCGCGAGTCACGTTCCGCTACATCGTGGGCGGTGAATTTCCGGACCTGGAAACGCGCGAGTTGTCCCTGTCGGCGCAAGGCCTGCACATCGGCGGCGCCACCTGGCCCTACGAGTCGCTCCAGCGCATCGACCTCAATGACTGGACCGAGACGATCAGTCTGCAGGACGACAGCGGCAAGACGGTGTTTTCGTGCCTTGTCACGCGCATCCTCAGCTCCGACCTGTTCGTGAACCTGGTCTATGACCAGCTGGGACAGACGGCGGAATACGCCTGAAGCGGGACATGCCCGCAGGCGGCGCGTGCAAGACGCGTGCCGCGCCAAGTAGAAAATGGCCGCTGCGAGCGGCCATTTTTCATTCAGTGCCCGGCGTGCAGCGCGGGATTCAAGGCGCCCCATGAGGCCGTGCGCAGCAGCGTCTCGACCGCGCCGGTCTGGGAGTTGCGGCGGAACAGCAGCCCATGCTGGCCAGCCAGCGAGACGGCCTTCACGACCGCGCCTTCCGGCGTCAGCACGCGCGTGCCGGCGGTGACGTAGCAGCCGGCTTCCACCACGCAATCATCGCCCAGCGAAATGCCCAGGCCCGAGTTGGCGCCCAGCAGGCAGCGCTTGCCGATGGAGACCACCTGCTTGCCGCCGCCCGACATGGTGCCCATGATGGACGCGCCGCCGCCGATGTCGGTGCCGTCGCCGACGGTCACGCCCGCGCTGATGCGGCCTTCGACCATCGACGCGCCCAGCGTGCCGGCGTTGAAATTGCAGAACCCTTCGTGCAGCACGGTGGTGCCGGGCGCCAGATGCGCGCCCAGCCGCACGCGGGCCGTGTCGGCGATGCGCACGCCGCCGGGCATGACGTAATCGGTCATGCGGGGAATCTTGTCCACGCCGCGGATTTCCAGGACCTGGCCGGAGGCGCGCAGCTGCCAGCGCAGCGCGTCCACCTGATCCACCGCGCAAGGACCCGCCGATGTCCATGCCACGTTGGCCAGCACGTTGAACAGGCCGTCCAGATTGGCGTCGTGCGGACGGATCAGCCGGTGGCTGAGCAGATGCAGCCGCAAGTAAGCGTCATGCGCGTCAACGGGCGGTTCGTCCAGCGAGGAGATGGCGGTGCGCACGGCGACGATGTCGACTTTGCGGCGGGTGTCGCGGACGAGGGCGGTGGGAACGTGTTCCCCGAGCGCGGCGCGGGCTTCTTCCGGGGTCAGATGGCGCGTGCCGGTGGCGGGGGAGTTGTCGGCCAGCGAGGGGCGCGGATACCAGGTGTCAAGGACGGTGCCGTCGGCGGCCAGGGTGGCCAGGCCGTAGGCGATGGCGCTGGTGGGGGTGTCAGACATGGTGCTTTTGACTGGCGGGTTGCTTGGTGGGGGACATTCTAGGCGAATGTTTCGGGTGGTGGGGGTATTACGTTTGTGTCTCTTAGGTGTGATGTATGTGATTTCTGGTGGGTTCTGGTTCGATCGGTTCGTTCGTTCATTCGTTCGATCGATCTACGTAGGTCGCCCGGTGGCGCGGGCGGGGGGGCTGCGAGCGCCCGCCATAGCGGTCCGGAGCCTTCGCTCCGGACGTCCCCGTCGTCATCTTCGTCACCGCCTTCGGCGGTTCCTTCAGATTCCCTCGGGCGCATGGAGGTTGCTCGCAGCCCCCCCGCCCGCGCCGCCGGGCTACGAGCGTCTGGATTTGATGCGCTGCTAGAGCTGTGGTCGGGGTAGGGAATCTGCGGGGCCGCCAAATGCAGCCGCGCGGGCGGCTGCATTTGGCATATGGGCGTTGGGTCGTCGATTCGGTGTTCGCTTACGCGAATGCGGGGAGACGTTTGTTAATGGTGCTCGCCGTGGGGGGGAGGGGCGGTGATGGGCGGCGCGCGATGGCGAGCGGCTTGCGCATGCAGACTTTTGCGCGCGCGCCGCCCATCGGGCGGTGGAGTTGAAATGGCGATTAGTGGCGGGCTGGTAAGCGGGATCTCCCGCATTCGCGCAGCGGCATCATGTGCCGCCAGACACCGCGTAAGCCTCAAAAGGCCGCCCGGGCGGCCGTTTTGAGGCGGGCTCCGCAAACGAAATCTCTCATACTCGCGCAGCGGCATCCCCAATCGCAAGACACCGCCAAAGCCCCCGAGGCCGCCCGCGCGGCCGACCAGGGGCGAGCGACGCAAGATCTTTCATGGCTCAAACTAAAGCAGCAAAGCACACCAACACCATTACCCACACGCGAAGCGTCATCGCTACGACGCAAGACACCGCGTAAGCCCCCAAAGGCCGCCCGCGCGGCCGGCCGGGGGCGGGCCCCGCAAGATCCTCCTCCACCCCCCCCACCGCTGGCGAGAACCTCAAGAACTCCGTCCGCCCCAGCGCCCGTGAAGTTTCGCCACCAGAGCCCGGCGTGGCGGGGGTCTGGGGTGTGCGGGGCGTCGATAAGCCCGAGGGAATCGGAAGGCAGTCGCCGAAGGCGACAACGACGATGACGAAGGGGAAGCCCGGAGCGAAGGCTCCGGGCCGCAATCGCAGCCCCGCACACCCCAGGCCCCCGTCACGCCGGGCGTCTCAAGAACCAACACCCGCCCCAAGACCCCTAAGCCAATTCCCGAAGCAGCAATTCCCAGAACTTCAACCGCTGCTCCAACGTAGACACAAGAATGTATTCATTCAACGTATGCGCCCCGTCTCCATCAGCACCCAACCCGTCCAACGTAGGAATCCCCATCGCCGACGTGAAGTTCGCATCGCTGCCACCCCCCGTCATCGGCGCATCTTCCAGCAGGAACCCCGCGCGATCCGCATATCCCTGCACCAGCGCCAGCAACGCCGCGGCGGCTTCGGTCTTCACCATCGGCGGGCGGTTCAGTTCCACATTGATATCGAGCTCGACATCCGGACCCACCGCGCACAGTTCGCGCATCCGGCGCAGCACGTCCTCGGCTGCCCCCATGTCCGGCACGCGGAAATCCACCACGCAACGGCACAGGGCCGGCACGGTGTTGGTCACCGTGCCGCCGGCGATGGTGCCGACGCTGACGGTGATGCCGCGGTCGTAGTCGGTCATGGCTTCCAGCGCCAGCACCTGGTGCGCCATCTCGCGGATGGCGCTGCGGCCCTTCTCGTGTTGCATGCCAGCGTGGGCCGGGCGGCCCTTGACGTTCAGGTTCAGCATCCCCGTGCCCTTGCGGGCCGTGACGCACTTGCCGCCGTTGGGGCGTGCCGGTTCGCAGACCAGCGCGTACTTGGCGTTGGCGGCGAAGCGCTCGATGTGCGCGCGCGAGGCGTGGCTGCCGGTTTCCTCGTCCGGCACCACCAGGAAGTCCACGGGCAATTGCGTCGCGCCGGGGCGCGCCACGCCGGCCAGGGCCGTCAGCGCCAGGTAGATGCCCGCCTTCATGTCGTAGCTGCCGGGACCGTAGAGGCGGTCGCCGTCGATGCGCACGGGGTTCTCAAGCAGCGTGCCGACAGGGTGCACCGTGTCCATGTGCGCCAGGATCAGAATGCCGGCGCGCGTGTCGCCGGGAGCGCGGTTGGTGGCGTACAGCAGCGGGCCCGTGGCGGCGCCCAGTGACGACAGCTCCACCGTCAGGCCGGCGGCGGCGGCGTAGTCGGCGATGATGCGCGCCATCGCGGCGATGCCTTCCGGAAAGTTCGAGGGCGATTCGCATTGCAGCCAGCCTTGGATGCCGGCGACGATCTGTTCGGTGCTCTGAGTATTGGACATGGCGGTATCTGAATTCAGCAACGGAAAAAGGGGAGGTCAGGCGACCTGCTGGCCGGCCAGGCGGGCGAGCTCGGCGTCGTCGGGCATCTTGCCGTCGAACCACAGGCTGGCGCAGACCGCGGACATGGCGCGGCCGTCGTGGCCGATGCCCGGCACGACCTGCAGCGTCCAGCCGAACGGCACGCCGCGGCGCTCGGCTTCCTTGCGGCCGGCCTCGTAGTAGTTCTGCGCGCGCGCAAAACGGTGCGGGCCCTGGCGCATCGCGGCGGGCTCGGACGGCAGATTGGGATCGTCGGTGGCGATGTCCTGGTCGCCCGCCAGGATGGTCATCGGATAGGCCAGCAGCTTCACCAGGTGCTCTTCGGTCAGGCCCACGCCGTCCATGCCCTCGGGGAAGGGATAGTCGAACGTAGGCAGCGTGTACCAGCCGGGGTTGCCGGCCGTCACCGCCTTGAACGGCGCGTGCGACTGGCTGCTCATCAGGCGATGGACGAACTGGCCGCCCGCGCTGTGGCCGAACAGGTAGATGTTCTGGCCGTCCGTGATCTCGCCGGCGATCATGTCCTTGATGACGTTGCCCACTAGCGCATACGTCCAGCCGTCGATGTGGCGGGGATTGCCGCCGGCCGAGAACACGCGGCCGTTGTTGTAGCTCTCCACGCCGGGCCAGATCTCGTTGGAGAAGGTCAGCGCCACGATCAGCAGCTTGTGCTTGTCGGCGGCCTCGACCCAGAAGTCGCGGTATTCGTCGCCATTGCGCAGCACGCCGTGCTGCACGATGACCACCGGGCGGTCCGGGGTGTAGCCGTAGGGACGGTAGGTCTGCAGTTTGAACGGACGGTCGGAGTTGCGGTCCTCGTCCACATACAGGATGGCATTGCGGCCGGCATGGCCCATCTCGATGGCGATGCGATCGGCGTTGGACATCTCAGAGGGTTTCATCAGGCGCTCACTTCATTCAGGTGACAGGCCGACCAGTGGCCCGCCGAGATTTCTTTCAGGACCGGCGCCTGCTCGCGGCAGCGCGGCATGGCGTGGGGGCAACGGGGGTTGAAGGTGCAGCCGGGCGGCGGATTCAGCGGCGACGGGATCTCGCCTTTGATCGGCGTGAACTTGCGGCCGCGGCGGGCCACGTCCGGCACTTCGGCCATCAAGGCCTGAGTGTAGGGGTGATTGGCCCGCGCGAAGATTTCTGTCGACGTGGAGATCTCCACGATCTTGCCCAGGTACATGATCGCGACGCGGTCGGAGATGTGCTTGACCACGCCCAGGTCATGGCTGATGAACAGATACGTGAAGCCGTGCTGCTCGCGCAGGTCCATGAACAGGTTGATCACCTGCGCCTGGATGGACACGTCCAGCGCGGCCACGGGCTCGTCGCAGACCAGGAACTTCGGCGCCACCATCAGCGCGCGGGCGATGCCGATGCGCTGGCGCTGGCCGCCCGAGATCTGGTGCGGGAAACGGTCGCGGTATTCGGCGTCCAGGCCGACTTCCTTCAACGCCTGGTCGATGCGCGCGGGAATCTGGGCGGGGGGCGCCAGCTTGTGGACCTTCAGCGATTCGCCCAGGATCTGGCGCAGGCGCTGGCGGGGGTTCAACGAGGCCTGCGGGTCCTGGAAGATCATCTGCACGCCCAGCGTGTAGGCCAGCTTTTCCGCGCCGCGCAGGCGGTTGGCGTCCTGGCCCTGGTACAGCAGCTGGCCTTCGCTCTGGCGATGCAGGCCGGCTACGACGCGGCCCAGCGTGGACTTGCCGCAGCCGGATTCGCCCACCAGGCCCACGACTTCGCCACGCTTGATCGACAGGTCCACGCCATTGACGGCATAGACGGTGCGGCGGTCGATGGGACGGCCGGTCAGGGCCAGGATGCGCTGGGCCAGGTCGGGCCGCTGCTCGAAGCGCTTGTGGACGTTCTTGAGCTCGATGACGGGGGTATCGACTTGACTCATCGCTGCTGTGCCTCGCGGGCTATCGGCACGTAGCAGCGGTAGCTGCGCGGACCTTCGGTGGTGACGGAGGGGGCTTGCTCGGTGCAGCGCGTGACCGCGTTGGGGCAACGCGGACGGAACGCACAGCCCGAGGGGCGGCCAGCCAGGCTGGGCGCCATGCCGTTGATCTGGTGCAGGCGCGCACCCGGTTGCGTGGCGCCGGGCATCGAGTCCAGCAGGCCCTTGGTATAGGGGTGGCGCGGCGCATCCAGCACCTGTTCGACCGGACCGCTTTCGACGATGCGACCGGCATACATCACGGCCACGCGGTCGGCCAGTTCGGACACCACGCCCAGGTCGTGGGTGATCCAGATCAGCGCGGTGTTGTGCTCGCGGCAGATCTCCTGCATGCGGTAGAGGATCTGGCCCTGGATGGTGACGTCCAGCGCCGTGGTCGGCTCGTCGCAGATGATGAGATCGGGCTTGTTCAGCATCGCGATCGCGATCGCGACGCGCTGGCGCATGCCGCCGGAGAACTCGTGCGGGTAGCTTTTCAGGCGCGTTTCCGGCGACGGGATGCCCACCATGGCCAGCGCCTCGCGGCAGCGTTCCTCGGCGGCCGCGCGCGACACGTTTTCATGCGTGAGGATCGCTTCCATCATCTGCTCGCCGATGCGCAGCACCGGGTTGAGCGTCATCAGCGGGTCCTGGAAGATCATGGCGATGCGGTTGCCGCGCAACTGGCGCATCTGCTCTTCGGACAGCTTGCGCAGGTCGGCGCCCTTGAACTTCACCTCGCCGTCCACGACCTCTCCGGGCGGGTCGATCAGGCCCAGCAGCGAGAAGCCCGTGACGGACTTGCCGGAGCCCGATTCGCCGACCAGGCCGACGATCTCGCCGCGGCGCACGGTGAGGTCGACGCCGTCGACCGCCAGCCAGGCGCCGGCCTCGGTATGGAATGCAGTGCGCAGGCCGCGCACATCAAGAAGAATGTCGCTCATGCTCGTCGAGGATCCAGGCTTTCGCGCAGGCGGTCGCCCACGATATTGATGGAAAGGATCAGCACCAGGAGCGCAATGCCCGGGAACAGGCTGATCCAGTAGTCGCCCGACAGCAGGTATTGGAAGCCGTTGGAGATCAACAGGCCCAGGGAGGGCTCGGTGATGGGCACGCCCACCCCCAGGAAGGACAGCGTCGCTTCCAGGGCGATCGCGGTGGCGATCTGGATGGTGGCGAACACCATCACGGGGCCCAGGCAGTTGGGCAGCAGGTGAAAGAGCATGATGCGCCAGGCCGGGAAGCCCAGGTTGGCGGCGGCTTCGACGTATTCCTTGCGGCGTTCCTGCAGGGCGCGGCTGCGCATGATGCGCGCGTAATGCCCCCACTGGACCAGCACCAGCGCCAGGATCACCTTGTCGACCCCGCGCCCCAGCACCACCAGCAGCACCAGCGCCACCAGGATGGTCGGAAAGCCCAGGATGAAGTCGACGATGCGCATCAGCACGGTGTCGACCAGGCCGCCCACATAGGCGGCCACCAGGCCGATCGCGCCGCCGATGGCGGTGGCCAGCACGACGGCGGACAGGCCCACCATCAGGCTGATGCGCAGGCCATACAGGATGGCGCTGAGCATGTCGCGGCCCTGGTCGTCGGTGCCCAGCCAGGCGATGCTGCCGTCCATCAGCGCCTGGCGCGGCGCCAGGCGGCCGTCCATGAGCGACAGGTTGGCCAGGTCGTACGGGTTCTGCGGCGCGAAATACGGCGCGAAGACCACCAGGATCACCAGGATGGCCAGCGCGATGACGGAGCCGCGCACGGTGGGGCGCGCGTGCAGTTTCTTCAGGATGGCGGCGCGCTTGGGCGTCTCGGCCAGAGGCTGGACGGTGCGGGTGCGGCCGGGATTGGGAGAATTAGCCATGGCGGATTATTGAGCGGGGGCCACGAGCTGCACGCGCGGGTCGAGCGCGGCGTACAGGATGTCCACAACCAGGTTGATGACCACGAAGATCAGGGTGACCAGCATCACGTACGCCACCACGACCGGGCGGTCGAGCTGGTAGACGCTGTCGATGAGCAGCTTGCCCATGCCGGGCCACGCGAACACGGTCTCGGTGATGGTGGAGTAGGCGATGAGGCTGCCGAACTCCATGCCGATCACCGTGACCACGGGGATCAGGATGTTGCGCAGGATGTGGCGGCGCACGATGCGCCCGGGCTTGACGCCCTTGGCCCGCGCGAACTTCACGTAGTCCTGGCTGCGGGCCTCGACCACGCCGGAGGCCGTCAGCCGCAGCACCAGGGCGATGTTGGCCAGCGCCAGGTTGATCGCCGGCATGATCAGGTGGGACCAGCCGTCGGCGGTCAGGATGGACAGGCGCACGCCCAGCACGGTGACCGTGTCGCCGCGGCCGGTGGCGGGCAGCCAGCCCAGCCACACGGCGAACAGCAGGATCAGCATCATGCCCTGCCAGAAGTTCGGCAGCGAAAAGCCCAGCACGGACGAGGCCATGATGCCGCGGCCCAGGTACTCGTCACGGTACAGGCCCGCGACCAGGCCCAGCGGAATGCCGATCACACAGGTCAGCAGGATGGCGACGATGACCAGCTCGAACGTGGCGGGGATGCGCTGCACGATCAGTTCGATCGCGGGGATGCCATGGACGAAGGACGTGCCCAGGTCGCCGTGCAGCGCGCGCCACAGGAACCCGGTGTACTGCTGCCACACGGGCAGGTCCAGGCCCAGGCGGGCGATCATCGCCTCGCGCGCGGCCTGGCTGGCTTCGGGGCTGACCAGCAGCTCGATCGGGTCGCCCACGGCATACACCGCGAAGAAGACCACGACCGAAACGGCCAGCAGCACGAACAGACTCTGTATCAGTCTGCGTAGGATGAACAAGGCCACGTGATGATTTCCTTGGTGGGCTCAGGGTTTGCGGACGCCGAGTGCTTACTTGGCGGGTTTGGCCGACATGGCCAGGGTGTATTGGTCGGCCCGGCCTTCGTAGGCCAGCCCCTGCTTGAACGCCCAGATGCTGCTTTCGAAGTGCAGGGGAATGCTGGGCAGGTCGGCCAGCGCAAGCGTCAGGGACTCTTGCAGCAGCTTTTCGCGCTCGGCCGGATCCACGGTCACCAGGGCGCGCTTGAAGACGCCGTCGAACGCCGGGTTGTCATAGCCACCGTAGTTGCTGGTGCCCAGGCCATGCTCTTTGTCGAACCGGCTGACCCAGTATTGTAGGAAAGACGAGGCCTCGCCGGTTTCCGACGACCAGCCGCCCATCGCGAAGCTGAATTCGCGCTTGGCGCGCTTGGGGAAATACACGGAGCGCGTCATGGCGTCGACGGTCGTCTTGATGCCGATGCGCGCCAGGTACTGCGCCACCGCCTGCGAGATCTGGGCGTCGTTGATGTAACGGTCGTTGGTGGACGAGACGGACAGCTCGAAGCCGTCCGGGTAGCCGGCCTCGGCCAGCAGCTTCCTGGCGCCGTCCGGGTCGTACTTCAGCTCAGGCGGATGGGGCAGGGTGCCGAACATTCCGTCCGGCAGGAACTGGTTGGCCGGCGTGGCCGCCCCGTCCATGATGCGGGCGGCGATCGTCTTGCGGTCGATCGCCATGGAGATCGCGCGGCGCACCCGCACGTCCTGCAGCGGATTCTTGCCGTCGGCCGCCTTGACCGTGGGGCTGGGACTGCGCGCCACGTCGAACTGGAAATACACCACGCGCACGGACGGCGTGATCACGTGGCCGAACCCCGGGGTTTCCGAAATGCGCTTTACGTCGCGCGCGGCCGGGTTCTCGATCAGGTCGAAGTCGCCGGCCAGGAGGCCGGTCAGGCGCGGGCCGGCCGCCGGCACGGGGACCAGCTTCACGTTCGGCCAGGTTGGCTTGTCGCCCCAGTACGCCTCATTGCGCGCCAGTTCGATGGCGGTGCCCTTGACGTAGGACTTCAAGGTGTACGGGCCGGTGCCGATCACGTCGCGGCCGCCGTTGAAGTCCGCCACGGTCGGCCAGGCGCCGGTCACGCCGCATTTGTTCTGCAGGTCGAAGGAAATGGGGCCGTGCTCGACGATGCCGTTCCACAGCATCGCGGTGCGGGTCAGGTCGTTGGGCAGCAGCGGATAGGGCTTGCGCGTCTTGATCACCAGGGTGTGGTCGCCGCGCGCCTGCACGTCGGCGAACTTCTGGACGATGGCGGGGTAGGAGCCGCCGATGGCCTGTTCGTTGTTCATCACGCGGCAGAACGTGAAGATCACGTCCTGGGCCGTGAACGGCTGGCCGTTGGAGAACTTGACGCCTTCGCGCAGCGTGAACTCCCAGGTGGTGTCGTCCACCGGCTTCCATGCCGTGGCCAGCCGGGGAATCAGGTTCATCTTTGCATCCTGCCCCACCAGCGTCTCGAACATGTGCGAGGTCATCGCGTCGTTCGGCGTGGCCTGGTGGTAGTGCGGATCCATCGAGGTCGGCTCGGACGACAGGCCGATCCTCAGGGTGGCCGGCTGGGCCTGCGCCAGGACGGCGGGGGCGAAGCCGGCAAGCGTACAGGCAAGCAACGCGCTGCGAGTGAAAACCTTGGCTGACATGTTCTTCCCTTGTTGTTATGGGTATTGCCGGCGGCGCCTTCTTCGCGGGCGCCGCGCGTGCTGGCTCAGACGATGGGCTGCGCCAGGCGGACGACGGTCACGCCGGGCCGCAGATTGGCGGTGGACGGCATGATCAGCACGCAGTTGTCATAGGGCGTGACGACGGGCTCGCCCTCGGACCAGCCGATCACGGTGCCGGCGGCGGGCAGCGTTTCCAGGCCTTTCCAGGGTTCGGCGAAACGGAAGTCGGCGCTCTTGGCGGCGATGGCGTGCGTCACGCGCAATGCGCGCTGCATGGGGGCGCCAGGCGCGAACCAGCCGGCGGGGATATCGCCGCGATCAACCGTGCCGGCCTCGACCAGGAAGCGCGCCATCTGGTCGACCGCCACGCCGCGCGCTTCGGGCGCGCCATGGAAACCGCATTCGATCAGCAGGGAACGGGTGCCGTTGTCGCCGCTTTCGCCGAAACGGCCATAGTCGCGCATGCGCACCCCGGCGGCGTGGCCGGCGTCGGCGATGATGGTGGCCGGGTTGCCCAGCGCCAGCGCCAGGTCGATATTGCGCCGTTCCAGGCCGGTCAGCTGCAGCGGCACGTCGGAATTGCTCATCGAATGGAAGTCCAGCAGCCAGTCCGCCCGTTCCACCCAGGGGCGGATCTCGGCGGCACGGCGGCGTTCCTGGCTGATCGGCACGGAGATCTTGTCGTCGCTCCAGACGCGGTTCATGTCTTCGTCGACGAAGCGCGCCGGGGCGTAGTTGCGGGAGTCGAAGCGGTCGAACGCGGCCAGGTTGCAGAACGCCAGCGTCAGCGAACCGCGCCGCGGGCGTAGGCCCGCGGCCAGGGCATCCTTGAGCGCCCAGGCGCCGCACAGTTCGTTGCCGTGGATCAGCGCGCTGAGCATGACGCGCTTGCCGGGCATCCCGGAGTCGAAATGCCAGACGCCGGGCGTCTCCGAATTACCCAAGCGTTCGGCCGACAGATCCGGACAGGCAAGAAGGAAAGGACGTGGGCTGGGCGAGGGCAAAGACGTGGGCATGGGAATTCCGATGAAGCGAGAGGATTGTATAGGGATAGAAAAACGGCTGCGCAAGGCAGCCGTTTTTTTCATTCAGGCAAACCGGCTCACTTTGCGTCGGGCGTGACCGAGGTGGCCAGGGTGTACTGGTCGCGGCGGCCTTCGTACGAAATGCCCTTGCGGAAGGCCCAGATGCTGCTTTCGAAGTGCAGCGGGATCAGCGGCACGTTGTCCAGCGCGATCTGGGTGGATTCCTGCAGCAGCTTTTCGCGCTTGGGCGCGTCGACCGTCACGATGGCCTGCTTGTAGACCTTGTCGAAGTCGGCGCTGGAGAAGCCGCCGTAGTTGCTGGTGCCCAGGCTGGCGGGGGAATCCAGGGATGCCACCCACAGCTGGAACAGCGCCGAGGCTTCACCGGTTTCCGCCGGCCAGCCGCCCATCGAGAAGCTGAACTCGCGCTTGGCGCGCTTGGGGAAGTAGATGGAGGCCGTCATGGCGTCCACGTTGGTCTTGATGCCGACGCGGGCCAGGTACTGGGCCACGGCCTGGGCGATCTGGCCATCGTTGACATAACGGTCGTTGGTGGACGACAGCGTCAGTTCAAAGCCGTTGGGGTAGCCGGCTTCGGCCAGCAGCTTCTTGGCGCCTTCCGGGTCGTACTTGATTTCCGGGGCCTTGGGCAGGGCGCCGAACATGCCGTCGGGCATGTACTGGTAGGCCGGGGTGGCCATGCCGTCCATGATGCGGGCCGTGATGGTCTTGCGGTCGATGGCCATGGAGATGGCCTTGCGCACGCGCAGGTCCTGCAGCGGATTCTTGCCGTCGGCGCTCTTGACGAACGGGCTCGGGTTGCGGCCCACGTCGGGCTGGAAGAACACCAGGCGGGTGGACGGGGTGGCCACGAAACCGAACTTGGGGTTGTCCTTCAGGCGCGGCAGGTCGCGCGCGGCGGGGTTTTCGATCATGTCGAAGTCGCCGGACAGCAGGCCGGTCAGGCGCGGGCCGGCCGAGGGCACCGGCACGAACTTCACTTCCTTCCAGTGCGGCTTGGTGCCCCAGTAGTTTTCGTTGCGGACCAGCTCGATGCCGGTGCCTTTGACGTAGGACTTCAGCATGTAGGGGCCGGTGCCGATGGCGTCCTTGCCGTTGTTGAAGTCCGCCACGGTGGGCCAGGCGCCCGTCACGCCGCAACCCTTCTTGGGGTCGTAGGTGAGCTTGCCGTGTTCGACGATGCCGTTCCAGATGATGGGCAGCGAGCGCGCCAGTTCGGCGGGCATCAGCGGGAAGGGCTCGCCGGTCTTGATGATCACGGTGTGCGCATCCGGCGTCTGGACGTCGGTGATGCGCTTGGTCATGTCCATGTAGGACTGTGACACGTTGGTTTCGTTGTTCAGCGTGCGGCAGATCGTGAACAGCACGTCTTCGGACGTGAACGGCTTGCCGTTGGAGAATTTGACGTCGTCGCGCAGCTTGAATTCCCAGGTCAGGTCGTCCAGGTTCTTCCACGACGTGGCCAGCTGGGGCACCAGCTTCATGTCGGCGCTGCGGCCCACCAGAGAGCTGTAGACGTGCGCGGAAAACGCGTCGTTCTGCGTCATCTTGTGATAGTGGGGATCCGCCGACGTGGGTTCGGCCGACAGGCCGACCTTCAGCGTCTGGGCTTGGGCGGCTGCCAGGGGGATGGCGGCGGCCACAAGGGCCAGGGTGGTGCGCAACTTCATGGTGACAACTCCGGATGGGAAACGAACCGGATCGTGCTTGCGGATGGACCACCTGCGCCAGCCGGGCGACTGCGTCGGCCAGGGGCTTATCGGGGTTTGGCGCCAGGCACGACGGCAAGGGGCCGATTATCGGTAGGGGCTTCGCGCGCTGTCAATGCGCAACGGCGAAAGAGGCGCTAGGGAAAACGCCGAGAGGGGGAAGCAAAGAGGGCGTCGCGGGGGCCCGAAAGGGGCCGGCGCGGCGCGATGGCGCCGGTGAGGGGCGGGCGCCGGATCCGTCGCAGAGGGCGCTTGGGGAGGGCCAAGCGGGCGCTGCAACGGCAGCGCGCCAGGGTGAATCGCGGGAGATCGGTCGCGATTCAGCCCGGCGCGGCTGGTCTTACCACTGCGATCCGGAGAAGCGCGAGCTGGCGGCACGCGCCTTGTTCATCGATTCATTCACTTCGTCGATGAAGGCAAACACGGCGGCAACGGCTGCGGCTACGGATTGGCCAGCCTTCTTCAGGTTGGTCAGCGGGTGGGAATTCGGTTGGTTCTCGAGAGCGCCGCGGAGCAGGTCACGCTCCAGCGCGTCGGTCAGGCGGGCAGTGTGGTTCAAGGTCAGTTCGCTCATGGTTTTCTCCAGTCCGTTTCGTCTTGGGGTAAACCATTATAGGGATAACCCTAAATCAAAAGCAACGTCCTTTTTAGGGAAAACCCTAGTATGTTGTAAAAATGTTTATTTGACGGGGACTTAGCGGCCATTACGCAGGGCGCGGGCGGCATCCGCGAGCTCGCCCGCCGTCAGGCCGATCGGGCCTGTGCCTTGCGCGACCAGCGCGTCGGCCGCCGCGCCATGCAGCCAGACTGCCCCGGGCACCGCCTGGTCCAGCGGCAGCTTCTGGGCCATCAGCGAGCCCAGCATGCCCGCCAGCACGTCCCCGGTTCCGGCCGTGGCCAGGCCAGGGTTGCCACTGGTGTTGATCCGCAAGTCGCCGTCGGGGGCGCACACCACGGTGCCGGCGCCCTTGAGCACGACCCAGGCCTGGTAGCGCTGCGCGAGCCGCCACGCGGCGCCCGGCCGGTCGCCCTGGACCTGGTCCGTGCCGACGCCCAGCAGGCGGGCGGCCTCGGCCGGATGCGGGGTCAGCACCACGGGGCCGGTGCCCCAGTTGGGGCGGATGTCGCCCCGGGCCAGCAGGTTGAGGCCGTCGGCATCCAGCACCAGCGGCGCGTCGCGCCGCAGCACGAACAATTCGGACAGCGCATTCGCCGCAAGCGCCCCGGTGCCGATACCGCAGCCCGCGACCCAGGCCGTGACGCCCCAGTCCTCGTCCAGCAGCGAGCGGAAGTCGCGCAGCATCAGTTCGGGTTGCAGGAGGTCGCAGGGCAGGGGCGATGCATCCTGGGCGAAACCCACCAGCACCTTTCCGGCGCCGGTCTTCAGGGCCGCGCGGGCGGCCAGCAGGGCGGCGCCCGTCATGCCGGGGCCGCCGCCCACCACGCCCACGGTGCCGAAGCTGCCTTTGTGCGTGTCCTGGCCGCGGGGGGTGAACAGGGCGGGCAGGGCGGCGCGGTCGATGGGGGCGCCGGCGGACGGGGCGGGGGTGTTCATGGGCTGAGGCTCCTCGGGGAATCGGCGTGGCGGGGACGGGCGTATCCACTATAGTGCGCAAAAAAGCGCCAGCCTCTGGCCTACCCCCCACATATATAAGAGACCACCCGGAGCAGACAATGACCGACATCACGCTGGAACACTATTCGGCCTATGAATCCCTGAAGCTGCGCCGGCATCCCGGCGGCGTGCTGGAACTGATCATGGGGACCAAGGGCGGACAGCCGGGCAAGCTGTCCACCGCCGACGACCGCATGCACCGGGAACTGGCGGACATCTGGCGCGACATCGACACCGACCCCGATACCCGGGTCGTGGTGATCCGCGGCGAGGGCAAGGGCTTCTCGGGCGGCGGCGACCTGGAACTGGTGCAGCAGATGGCCGACGACTTCCACGTGCGCACGCGTGTCTGGCGCGAGGCCCGCGACCTGGTCTACAACATCATCAACTGCAGCAAGCCCATCGTGTCCGCCATGCACGGCGCGGCGGTGGGCGCGGGGCTGGTGGCCGGCCTGCTGGCCGACATCTCGATCGCGGCGCGCGACGCGCGGATCATCGACGGCCACACCCGCCTGGGCGTGGCGGCGGGGGACCATGCCGCTATCGTCTGGCCGCTGCTGTGCGGCATGGCCAAGGCAAAGTACTACCTGATGCTGTGCGAAACCGTCTCGGGCGAGGAAGCCGAGCGCATCGGCCTGGTTTCCCTGTGTGTGGACGAGGCCGAGCTGATTTCCAAAGCGTTCGAGGTGGCCAACAAGCTGGCGGCGGGCTCGCAGACCGCCATCCGCTGGACCAAGTATTCGCTGAACAACTGGCTGCGCATGGCGGGGCCGAGCTTCGATACGTCGCTGGCGCTGGAGTTCATGGGCTTTGGCGGCCCGGACGTGCGCGAAGGGATCCAGTCCCTGCGCGAACGCCGGGCGCCGAACTTCCGGCCCGACTCGCCGTTCTGAGGCGTTGCGCTATTTCTTGAAGAACTTCGCGAACGCCGCCTGCGCCTCTTCGGTCTGCAGGCGGGCGCGGAACTGCTGGGCCTCATAGTCCAGCGTTTCCTGGATGGCCTGGCGGTCGGCGCGCTTCATCATGGCCTTGGTCAGGCGCAGCGCCGCGGGCGGCTGGCGCGCCAGGTCGGCGGCGGTGGCCTGGGCCGCCGCCAGCGCCTGGCCCTTGGGCGTGACCGAGGTGGCCAGGCCGCTTTCGTGCGCGTCCCGGGCGGAAAACGCCTTGCCTTGCAGCAGCCACTCCGCCGCGCGGCGCCCGGCCAGGCGCGGCATCAGCAGGCTGGACGCGCCCTCCGGGCACAGGCCCAGCGCCACGAAGGGCATGCGCAAGGTGGCGCCTTCCCCGATATGGACGAAATCGCAATGCTGCAGCAGGGTCACGCCGATGCCGATGGCGTAGCCTTCGACCGCGGCGATCACCGGCACCGCGGCCGTGGTCAGGGCCCGCAGGAATGTCAGGCCCGCGCTGTCGCCCGCGCCGCGCTCCGCCTGGAAGTCGCGCAAGTCATTGCCCGCCGTGAAGTGTTCGCCCGCGCCCGTCAGGATGACGGCGGACACCGCCAGGTCGGCGCTGGCCAGCGAGATCTGCTCGGTCAGCGCGGCGTAGGTGGCCGTGTCCAGCGCATTGCGCCGGTCCTGGCGGTCGATGACCAGCGTCAGGACGGCGCCGTCGCGGGAGACCCTCAGGCCCGCGCTCATGCGTGGGCCCTGCTGGCCAATCGGGCCTTCGCGTCCGCGTATTCGCGGCGCAGCGTGTCGACGATCTTGCGGGTCGGTTCCACGCTGGCGATGCCGCCCACGCCCTGGCCCGCGCCCCAGATGTCCTTCCAGGGCTTGACGCGGGTCGAGCCGAAATTGGACGCGCCGCTGTCGGGCTGCGGCAGATTGGCCGGGTCCAGGCCGGCGGCGGCGATGCTGGCCTTCAGGTAGTTGCCGGGAATGCCCGTGAAGAAGGGGGTGTACAGGATGTCCGAGGCGCTGGCCTGGACGATGGCGGCCTTGTAGTCCTCGCTGGCGTTGGCTTCTTCGCTGGCGATGAAGCGCGTGCCCATGTAGGCGAAGTCCGCGCCCATGGCCTGCGCGGCCAGCACGTGGGCGCCCGAGGTGATGGCGCCGGACAGGATCAGCGGGCCGTCATAGAAGCGGCGCACTTCGGAGATCAGCGCAAAGGGGCTGAGGGTGCCGGCGTGGCCGCCCGCACCCGCGCATACCAGGATCAGGCCGTCCACGCCGGCCTCCAGCGCCTTTTCGGCATGGCGGATGGTGGTCACGTCATGGAAAACCTTGCCGCCCCAGTCGTGCACGCCCTTGACCAGGTCGCCGGGTGCGCGAAGGCTGGTGATGATCAGCGGCACGCGGTGGCTGGCGCACACGGCCAGGTCCTGCTCCAGGCGGTCGTTGGACTGGTGAATGATCTGGTTGACCGCGAACGGCGCAATGGTGGCGCCGGGGTTACCCTCGCGGTGGGAGGCCAGGCCGGCCTGGACTTCGTCCAGCCAATCGGTCAGCTGGGTCTGCGGGCGGGCGTTGAGGGCGGGGAACGATCCCACGATGCCGCTCGTGCACTGGGCGATCACCAGCTTCGGGTTGGAGACGATGAACATGGGGGCGCTGATGACCGGCAAGGACATCTGGCCATACAAATCAGTCACAAGAGAATTGGTCATGGCGTCGTCGTGTGGTGTTTTTGGGGTATATAATTACCTACCGACCGTCCGGTAATTAATTATTCCTTATTTAACGGCATGCGCGGAACCGCTGTCAATGGAGGTTCGCCAGAACCCCCCAGCATCCGCGTGGCCTTACGCAAAGGCTGTCATGGCGACCTCCGCCCCTCCCGTAGAGAAACGCGCCCGAGCCGGCCGGCCGCCCACCTTGGCCGCTCCGCGCGAACGCATCCTGGAAGAAGCCGCCAAGCTGTTCGCCCGCAGCGGCTACGACGGCAGTTCCGTCTCGGACCTGGCCGCGGCCATCGGAGCGTCGAAGGCGGCCATCTATCACTATTACCCCACCAAGCAAGACATCTACGACGCCATCATCCTGGACGCGCTGAACGGCCTGACCCAGACGGTCGGCCGGGATGTGGCCGAAGCCGGAGGCGGGGTGGCGCGGCTGCGCGCGTTCATGGTGGGCCACGCCCGCTATTTCGAGCAGCATCACGCGGAATTCGTGACCATGCTGGTCGGCTATTCGGGCATGGCGCTGCCCGAACGCGAAGACGCCGCCCGGCTGCGCGACAGCTACGAAAGACGCCTGCGTGAGGTGATCGCGCAAGGCGTGGCCGAGGGCGCGTTCCGCCCGCTGGACGTGGCCGCCACCGGCCGCGCGGTGCTGTCGATGCTGAATTGGATGGTGCGCTGGTACAAGCCGGGCCAGGGCGATAGCGCCGAAGCCATCGCCGCCGGCTATTTCGATTTGCTGGTGGGCGGCATGCGCGCCTGAGCGCAGCGTCCTCCCGAACCTTGTCCTGTATTTGACTAGTGAGACTCCCATCATGGCCCTCGACAACGAAACCCTGACCCTGCTGCTGGACGCCGTGCGCCGCTTCGTGCACGAACGCCTGATCCCCGCCGAGGACGAACTGGCCACCAGCGGCCAGGTGCCGCCCGATATCGTCAACGAAATGCGTGAACTGGGCCTCTTCGGCCTGTCCATTTCGCCGGATTTCGGCGGCCTGGGCCTGACCATGGAAGAGGAAGTCCGCGTCGTGTTCGAAGTGGGCCAGACTTCGCCCGCGTTCCGCTCGCTGGCCGGCACCAACATCGGCATCGGCTCGCAAGCCATCGTCCTGGCCGGCACCGACGAGCAGCGCGCCCGCTACCTGCCCAAGCTGGCCAGCGGCGAACTCATCGGCTCCTTCGCGCTGACCGAACCCGACGCCGGCTCCGACGCCATGGCGTTGCGTCTGTCCGCCGAACGCGACGGCGACAGCTACGTGCTGAACGGCACCAAGCGCTACATCACCAACGCGCCCATCGCCGGCCTGTTCTCGGTCATGGCGCGCACCGCGCCGGAACGCCGCGCCAATTCGATCTCGTGCTTCCTGGTCGAAGCGGGCACGCCCGGCCTGATCATCGGCAAGCCCGACAAGAAAATGGGGCAGGCCGGCGCCCTGACCAGCGACGTCGTGTTCGACAACTGCCGCGTACCGGCCGGCGCCCTGCTGGGCGGAGAGGAAGGCAACGGCTTTCGCACGTCCATGCGCGTGCTGGACAAAGGCCGCCTGCACATCTCGGCCCTGTGCGTGGGCATCGCCGACCGCCTCTTGAGCGATGCCGTGAAGTACGCCACGGAACGCAAGCAGTTCGGCCAGCCCATTGCCGAATTCCAGCTGATCCAGGCCATGATCGCAGACAGCCAGGCCGAACTCTACGCCGCGCGCTGCATGGTGCTGGACGCCGCCCGCATGCGCGACCGCGGCGAAAACACCACCATGCAGGCCGCCTGCTGCAAGCTGTTCTCCACCGAAATGGTGGGCCGCGTCGCAGACCGCGCGGTCCAGATCCACGGCGGCGCGGGCTACATGTCCGAATACGCCGTGGAACGTTTCTATCGCGACGTGCGCCTGTTCCGCATCTTTGAGGGCACTTCGCAGATCCAGCAGCTGGTGATCGCCCGCGAGACCATCAAGGCCCACTCCTGATCTTTCGGCGATCAGAAAATCCGGCGATGGTGTTCGAAAGGCTAATATCCAGTCTGACGAATGGTGATCCGGCGGCGGCTCAGACGGGCCGCCGTCGGGCATGACGGAATTCCAGTCTGGCTTGCGCATGGCCGCGGGCCGGAAGTTCTCATTTCTCTTCTAGCGAAAAGATTACAGATGTCGCAACGTCCCGCTCCCCTTACCGGCATACGCGTGCTGGATCTGACCCGCGTGCTGGCGGGCCCCTGGTGCACCCAGAACCTGGCCGACCTCGGCGCCGAGGTGATCAAGATCGAACGGCCCGGCTCGGGCGACGACACGCGCGCCTGGGGGCCTCCCTACCTGAAGGACGAAGCGGGCCACGACACCACCGAGGCCGCGTATTACCTGTCGGCCAACCGCAACAAGATGTCGGTGGCGCTGGACATCGCGTCGCCGCGCGGCGCGGAGCTGGTGCGCGAACTGGCGCTGCAAAGCGACATCCTGGTGGAAAACTTCAAGGTCGGCGGGCTTTCCAAATATGGTCTGGACTACGACAGCCTGAAGGAAATCAACCCGCGCCTGATCTATTGCTCGATCACCGGCTTCGGCCAGACCGGCCCGTACGCCAGCCGTCCCGGCTATGACTTCATGATCCAGGGCATGGGCGGCCTGATGAGCATCACGGGCGAACGCGACGATCTGCCCGGCGGTGGTCCGCAGAAGGCGGGCGTGGCCGTGGCCGACCTGATGACCGGCATGTATTCCACCGTCGGCATCCTGGCGGCTTTGCTCGAGCGCGCCAAGAGCGGCCTGGGCCAGCACATCGACATGGCCTTGCTGGATTGCCAGGTCACCATGCTGGCCAACCAGAACCTCAACTTCATGACTTCCGGCACGGCGCCCAAGCGCGCCGGCAACGCGCACCAGAACCTGGTGCCGTACCAGGTCTTCGCGGCCAGCGACGGCCACCTGATCGTGGCGGTCGGCAACGACAGCCAGTTCCGCAACTACTGCGGCGCGATCGGCCTGCCCGAGCTGTCGGCGGACCCGCGCTTCTCCACCAATCCGCAACGCGTGAAAAACCGCGAGGAACTGGTGCCGCTCTTGGCCGAGCGCATGGCCACCGGCGAGCGCGACCACTGGCTTGCCGCGCTGGAAAGCGTGGGCGTGCCGGCGGGTCCCATCAACACCTTGGACCAGGTCTACGAAGATCCCCACGTCCTGGCCCGCGGCATGAAGCGCGAGCTGCCGCATCCGGCGGCCGGCACCGTGCCGATGGCGGCCAGCCCGCTGAAGTTCTCCGGCAGCCCGGTCGAGTACCGCCGTCCGCCGCCCATGCTGGGCGAGCACACCGAGCAGGTCCTGTCCGAAAAACTGGGGCTGTCGGCCGAAGAAATCCAGGCGCTGGCGCAGAGCCGGGCCTGAATCCAATTCCAATACAGGCAGGAGATAGTTGATGACGGAGATTCAAACCATCGGCGTCGTGGGCGCCGGGGCCATGGGGCGCGGCATCGCGCAGATCGCGGCGCAAGCCGGCTTGCGCGTGCGCTTGTACGACACCAGCGCCGACGCCGTGGCCGCCGCGCGCGAGTCGCTGCGCCAGACCTGGGAAAAGCTGGCCCAGAAGGGCAAGCTGACCACCGCCGACGCGCACGCCGCGCTGGAGCGCGTGGAGTCCGCCACCGCGCTGACCGACATGTCGAAGTGCCAGCTGGTGGTGGAAGCGATCGTCGAGCGGCTGGACGTCAAGCGCGACCTGTTCGCGGCGCTGGAAGGCGTGGTCTCGGAAGACTGCATCCTGGCGTCCAACACGTCGTCCCTGTCCATCACCGCCATCGCGGCCGCCTGCAAGCGTCCGCAGCGCGTGGCCGGCTATCACTTCTTCAATCCCGTGGCGCTGATGAAGGTGGTGGAGGTCATTGACGGCCTGCGCAGCGCGCCCGAGGTGGGCGATGCGCTGGCCGACCTGGCCCGCCGCATGGGCCACACGCCCGTGCGCGCCAAGGACATGCCCGGCTTCATCGTCAACCATGCCGGCCGCGGCATGAATACCGAAGGCCTGCGCGTGGCGCAGGAGGCCGTGGCCACCTTCGCCCAGGTGGACGCCGTCATGCGCGAGCAGGCCGGTTTCCGCATGGGCCCGTTCGAGCTGCTGGACCTGACCGCGCTGGACGTGTCGCACCCGGTCATGGAGTCCATCTACCGCCAGTTCTTCGATGAGCCGCGCTTCCGTCCGTCGCCGATCACGACCGTGCGCCTGGCGGGCGGCCTGATCGGCCGCAAGGCCGGCGAAGGCTTCTACGTCTACGCCGACGGCCAGAAGCAGGTGCCGGCCGAAGCGCCCGTGCCGGCGCTGCCGGCAGGGCTGAAGGTCTGGGTCAGCCCCAAGCATGCGGAAGGCTATGCGCGCGCTTCGGCGCTGATCGAAAAACTGGGCGCCACGCTGGTCACGGGCGCCTCGCCCGATGCCGATGCGCTCATCATCGTCACTCCGTTCGGTGAAGATGTGTCCACCACGGTTTCCGCCCAAGGCCTGAACCCGGCCCGCACGGTGGGCCTGGACACGCTCTATGCGTTCGACGGCGCCAAGCGCCGCACCATCATGGCGTCGCCCGCGACCGAAGGCAAATGGCGCGACGCCGCGCATGCGCTGCTGGCCGCGGACGGCGTGCCGGTGACGGTGATCGAGGATTCGCCCGGCTTCATCGCGCAGCGCATCGTGGCGACCATCGTCAACATCGCCAGCGATATCGCGCAGCAGCGGATCGCCACGCCCGAAGACATCGACCTGGCCGTGACCCTGGGCCTGGGTTATCCGGTGGGCCCGCTGGCCCTGGGCGACAAGCTCGGCGCAGACCGCATCCTGGAAATCCTGAAGAGCATGCAGCGCGTGACGGGCGACCCCCGCTACCGTCCCAGCCTGTGGCTGCAGCGCCGCGTGCAGCTGGGCATGTCCTTGCTGAAGTCTTCGCCGGACTGACAGGCCACAAGGCTTGGACGTAAAAAAAGCCCCTTGAGAGATCAAGGGGCTTTTTCTTGCCTGCGGGAGCTTGTCGCGGCTTACTTGGCCGCGTCCACCATGTACTGCACTGCCGCGCGGATGTCTTCTTCAGAGGCATTGGCCGCGCCGCCCTTCGGGGGCATCGGCGGCTTGCCTTGCATGGCGACCAGCACCATGGCGTCCATGCCGGTCTTGATGAACGGCTCCCAGGCGGCCTTGTCGCCGAACTTGGGGGCGTTGGCCACGCCGGTGGCGTGGCAGGCGAAACAGACGCTCTTGTAGAGCTTCTCGCCAGCCGGATTGACGGCGGCGACCTGTTGCGGCGCGGGCGCTGCCGGGGCGGCGGGCGCTGCGGCGGCGGGTGCGGCCGCGGCAACAGCAGGAGCCGGGGCGGCGGCCACGGGCGCGGCAGCGGCAGGAGCGGCGTCCGCTTCCTTCTTGGCGCCTTCCTCGGCCGGCGCGGCGGGTTCGGGCAGCGATGCGCCGGACTTGTTGGCCATGTAGACCACGGCGCGCGCGACTTCAAAGTCGGACAGGGTGGGGTTGCCGCCCTTGGCGGGCATGCCGCCCTTGCCGTGCAGCGCCACGTTCAGCATGGCGTCGTAGCCGGCCTTGATGAAGGGCTCCCAGGCGGCGTTGTCGCCCATCTTGGGCGCGCCTGCAATGCCGGCGGTGTGACAGGCCGTACAGACGGCGGCGAAGACCTGTTCGCCGGTCTTGAAGACCTTGGGGGCGTTGGCGTCGACCAGCTCGAAGCCCGCGACCGGGGCGATGCGCCTGGCGATGGCTTCGCCGGACAGCGCGTCCGAACCGGCTCCTACCTTGGTGCCCGAGACCACCATGTTCACCAGTAGGATGATGATGGCGATGGGAACCACGAAAGCCAGGACGATCGTGACGATCAATTGCTTCGGGGTCTTGATGGGGGAGGAGTGCTCTTCTATGTGTTCCTGCTCGTTGCTCATGACCAAATCCTGCTAACGGGTACCGGGGGCGCCTGGCGGCGGCAACAGAAAATCAGTACTGCACAAGTCGGCGGCAATCCATGCCCGCCTGCAAGCAAACGCTGGATTATATAACGGTGTCATGGACGCAGGTCCAATGCAACTGAAGGGGTTTTCGATGAGTTTGACTGAAGATTTGATCCACTTCATGCATATCGTGGAAAACTAGGTACAATACCGCCTCCTTGCACTGCGCCCGTAGTTCAATGGATAGAATGAGAGTTTCCGAAGCTCTTGATACAGGTTCGATTCCTGTCGGGCGCACCACAGAATCAATGGCTTGCGTGGGCGTTGTATCCACGTTGCGCCCCAAACGGCTGGATCACTAGCCGTCAGATGCCCGCCGAGTCCTTCGGGGCACCCCATGCGACGAGACTTCATATCTTGTCCCTCTCCAGCCCACTCGGCGCGCCGGCAATTCAGCCCACATACACGACGAAGAACATCTGGGTACGAGTATCCGCCCGAATCGGCGGACCATACTCGTCGATAAGCATCCCCTGCTCGGACTGAACGAAGGCGAAGTTCAGCACCAGCACGCCCGGCAGCGGGAGGGCCGAGCGCGCGCTTCGCAAAAGGTTCCGCTGGCGCGGTGCGCCCGGATGCGCTGAAAGAGATCCTCGTCGCGGGCGCGTCCGAGAGACGGAGCGCTCTCGGACGGCCAGGCAGCGAGCGCATGGCAGCGAGCGTCTTCCACGACAACGCAGGCGCCGCGAGCGCGGCGCCTGCGCATCTTCCGGCGTAGGCCTAGAAACGCATGGCCAGCTTGAGCAGACCGGACTGCTGCCGGTTGCCGCCACCGAACTGCGCATCGTAGGCGATGCCGGCCGTCGTGTTGCGCGCGATGGTCATTTCGGCGCCCAGCCCGAGGACTGCGGCGTCGCGCGCGATCGGAACGCCCGTCACCGAGAAGGTGCTGCCGCCGTCGAAAGCCAGCTTCTGCGTGGGCTTCACATCGCCCATTGCGTGGCGCCAGCCCAGCGACGCGGTCAGGCGGCCCGGTGCCTGGTCGGAACCGAACTGCCACGCGCCGCGCAGTCCCAGCGTGGTGCTGGTGACATCGTCGGAACTTCCCGTTCCGTGCAGGGCGGCGGTACCGCCCGATTCCTCGAAGTCGCGAGTGCGCACCTGATTCCACGCCAGGCCGGCGTAGGGTTCAATGGTGTAGGCATCGCCCAGCGGCAGGTTGTAGCCGAGTTCGGTGAACACTTGCGTCGAAGAGGCGTGATAGGACGACTCGAGCCGCTGGTTCAGGCTTCCGGCCGCCACGTCGCGCTTTGTGTCGATGTCGTGCCAGGTGTAGGCCGCGCCGGCCATGAAGCGGAAATGGCCGGGTCCGGCCTGGAAGTTTCGTCCGCCGAACAACGTTGCCGTATAGCTGTCGACATTGCTGCGCGATGACGCATCGGCGATCGAATTGTGGCTGCCGGTGTAGCCGAGCGCGCCGCCCAGTCGCCAGCCGCCGCCCACTGCGCCATCGGTGCCAACGAAGAGCCCGCCGGCCGATTGGCTTACGCTGGACGCGTTGCCGTCGCCGCCGAACGTGCTCCAGTTGCCGAATGCCTGCGCCCAGACCGGATGTGCGCCGTCTTGCGGCAGGGCGTCGGCCGACGGCGAGCCCAATTGGGCCGTCGGCCGTCCGGCGAGCACCGGTGCGTCGAGGTTGCTGCGCAAGTGGGCCAGCGGCAGCGTACGCACGGTATCTCCCTGTGCCTGCAACACACTGCCAGTGCTTGCGTACGCTTCGCCTGACAGCATCTTCAGGGCCGAGCGCGCTTCGTCCGGCGTCATGGTGAGGACCGCCGTCGTCACCTGGCTGGCGCCAGTGCCTTTGCCCGCTGCGCTGCCGCTCCCGATCACCGGCGATCCGTTGGCGGCCGGCGTCGATTCGGTTCCGGCCGACGACGACCCGTTTCCGGTCGACGACGATTCGTTTCCGGCCGACGACGATCCATTCCCGGTTGCGGGCGGGTCTTCCTTGTCCAAGGCATCGCCCACGCTGCTGTCGTTCTCCGAGTCGCCGATGCTGCCTATCGGTACGTCGTTGCGCGTAAGCGTCATGAACGCGTTTTTCGTGTCGTAGCTGAGCGTGGGCGTCAAGAATGCATAGGTGCTGGAGGCGCCGGTGAACCTGCCTTGTATGCCGCCGTCCGCCGTCAGGATGTTGTAGGCCGTGCGCGGCGCATAGTTGCCGTCGGGGCCCACGTGCGCCACGGTGCCATCCAGGGTGGCCACGCCGGTGACGTGGATGCGGTCGCTGGCGGCGCTGGCGGGATCGGCATGCACGCGATAGATGGTGTTTTGGCCGAAGGCGAGGTCACCGTTGATGGTGAGGGTGCCAATGGGCGAGCCATCATTGCCGGGAGAGACAACCGCGGTGGGATACAGGGTGGTGCTGCCCAGTTGGCCGACGCCGGCCAGCACGACTTCGCGGCCGATATCGACGGGGCCGTTGAGCTTGCCGTCGATTTCCAGCGCGCCGTCGGCGATCAGGATGGGGCCGGTCAGGCCGCTGCTGTCGGCGGTCAGGATCACGGATCCCGGGCCGGTCTTGACGAAGCCCTGCGTGCCTTGCAGGGGGTTGTCGATGGTGTCGACGAATTGGCCGGAGGCATAGGTGCCGTCGCCGACGACGATGACCGGAGGATTGCCGCCGCTGCCGACCAGGGTGATGGGAGCGCCTTGCAGGCGATACCGGTCGGTGGCGAACTGGATGCCCGATACGCGCACGGGGCCCGCGCCGCCGTCGACGGTCACGGTGCCGGCCGCGCCGGTGAAAATGGCGTAACCGCCGTCGGGCAGGGCCCCGGTGGCATTGCTTGGGCTATTCCAGTTCGTGCTGGCGGCGCTCCAGGTGCCATTGCCGCCGCCCGCCCGGGTCGCGGACGCCGCGCCGTCGCCGTTCCACAGGTTGGTCGTGCTCGGACCCAGGATCAGGTTGATCTGCTTGTCGCCGGTCAGCGACTGGATGGTCGCCGCAGGCACGGAGTCGCCGGTGACCGTGCCCAACGACAGGCCGTTGCCGCTCAAGGTGCCGCCGTATGACAGGATCCGGTAGTAGCCGGCGTTGACGCCCAAGGTATTCACCGAGACATTCAGCGTCGTGTTATTGAGGGCGACATTGCCGCCCACGGTGATGTTGTCGCCGGTGCCGGGTTGCGTAATGGGCAGCCCCGCATAGCCGGTCTCGAAGTCGAACACGGCGTTGTTCATCGACAGATTGCCATTGACGACGAGGTTGCCGTTGGAGACACCGGTCGGCGTACCGACGGAATATCCGGGAGCAACGCGCGAGTTGCCCGTGACGCTGAGGTCGCCATTGATCGAGCCGAAGCCCGCGATGGTGCCGTTCGACGTCGCATTGACGTTCCCACCGATTGCGACACCTGCTCCGCCACCGTTGCCGCCGATCACCAGCGTGCCGCCGCTGACATCGACCCCGCCGGGAAAATTGGCCGACCCGTCGAACACCTGCGTATTGCCTGACGCAACGGTCAGGTCCGCGGCCGAGACGCCACCGTAGTAGGTCGTGCTCAGCGCGAGCGTCGCCGTCAGCCACTTCTTCGTGCCATATATCAAATCGTGGATCCTCTACATCGTTATTAATTGTTTGGTGCCAGGATCATTACTGGATTGCTGTAAAAGTATTACTACGTAACGATGCAATCTGCGTGAACGTAATGAGCCCTCGAAAAAAAAGGTCGCAATGTATACCAGTTTTTTTCCAATACCAAGACTTAATAGACGGATACCATCCTGATTATGTAGACGGCCGAAATGGATACCACCCGTATTATTTAAAATGGGGCTTTTGGATACCATCCAGATGGTAAAAATGGCACGGATTGATACAAACATTATTATTTAAGACGGGCGCCGCGTATCGGCGCGCAGCGGGTTTTTCCCGGGGCCTCTTTTCAATCTCGGCCATGAAACAAATCGGCATGAATGCCAGCCGGATGTGACGCGTCGATAATCGCCACGGATATTCATTTTCAAACGGGTCAATGCCTGAGTTTTTATTTGCCGTATATGCAATTCCGGCATTTATCTTGATTGCCCTTTATGTTCATGCGCCGGGACCACCCGCCGCAATCGGAGTTATCTGCTTCCTGAAGAAATCCACGCTTCAACCCTTGCCCGGAAGCGTGTCGGCCTGCTCCAGGCCTGGATGAAAACGCGTGCGCGGCGTCAAGGACGCGCTGCATGCGCGTTGACCTTTCGGCGCCAATTGGCGTTAATGGGCGCCGATGCGGATCCGCTCCCTGGCGGGAGCGCCAAAAATCAATTTGTTGCGTGCAGCGATGTGATAGCCGTGTGACCGGAAATCCTCCTGGTCTGGCTGCTCACCCGGGTGAATGCCCCCTGCGCGCATTGAGCCAAGAGGCGGCCTGTGCGACTTCCGTTCTGCAAATGCAAACTTCGGCCATTGCTGGTCCTCGTATTGGGCTGGGCCCTGGCCGCCGGCCCGGCGGCTGGCGCGGCCACGACGGACGCGCCCCAGAAAAGCCAGATCAAGGGGGCCGTCTGGCTGTGGAGCCGCCTCCAGGATCTGCAGAGTGTGTGCCCAGGCGTCGCGGATGAAGGCTGGCGACTCGAGCGTTTAGGCAAGGCGACGTCGTCGGAGACGCATTTTTCCGCAATCGGCTATCTGAAAGAATTGAATGCGCAGCCCGGATGGCAGGAGGGGCTGGCCAATGACGTTCGGATGATCGTGAAAGGAGCGGGGGGGTGTGGCACGGATGCCCTGCGCGAATGGATTGCGGAGGCGCGCAGGGTCCTGGACACCACGACGCAGTACGTCTCGGGCGACGTGGCGACTCACTGGCCAGCGCCAGTCCTGTTGGCGCCCGTCAAGATAGAGATAGAAGGGATGGAAGTGGTCGATGACAAAGACCCTGGCACGCTTCGTGTTTCCATCCATAATCCCGGCCCGGGCGCAGCGGGCGTGGCCCTGTCGGGAAAGGACTTGCGGGCAGGCCTCTGCTCAACGATCACGTCCCCCGATATCCCGGTTACGGTGGTGACGGATGCGCCAGACCGTCTGCTCATCGTCCAGCCGGGTGAGACCAAGGCTGTCGCATTGATCCTGGACGAGGAATGCTTCGCCCAGACCACGGGCAGTTTGTCGGGCGCTGTCGTCATTGTCCGCAATGAGGTTGTGGAATATCGAGCCCTGCTTCAGCTGGGCGTTTCAAGAACCCGCCCCGCCGCATCCAAAGCCAGCGGCCGGGTGAATGCGGCAAGCGCCGGCCCCTGAAGACCGGCGCCGCCGCTCCGTCCTTACTCGCCGCCGAACATATACCGCAGGCCGCCGCTGAATTGCCATCCACTCCAGCCCGAGCTGCCGAATTCCTGCTGATGGTTGAATTCCGCGAATAGCGACAGGCGCTTGCTGGCCATGCCATTGATCCCGGCTCCGATCTGCCAGGCCTGTCCGTACTTGCCCAGCGGGAAGTCGACCGAGCCTATCGTGGCCGAGCCTTCGCCATTCAGTCCCTGCAGGTAATTTGCCTTGATATAGGGCGTGACGCGCGTGCCTTCGGCGGTATCGAAGGGCCGGGTCAGGCGGGCGCCGATCCGCAGTGTGTTCTGCGTTTGGCTGCCCAGGCGGGTCTCGATGCCGTCCCGGTCGGTGAAATCGTCGAAGCGCAGGCGCTGCCATACGTACTGCGCTTGCGGCTCGAGATTGAATCCGCTGGCGCCCAGCGCGAACGGATATCCGACTTCAAGCGATGCGGCGTAGCTGTTGCCATCTATGGAAGCAATCTTGTCGTTGCCATACACCGATGTGCGCGTACGAGCGCTCAGCGTTCCCGCGGCCAGGATCGCATCCGCATACCAGCCGTCCCGATGCAGATACGTCGCAATCGCCGAGAAGCTCTGCATATCCGTGCGGGTCACGCTGCCGCCATCCACGGCGTCGGGAGACATCCAGGAATTGCCGATCGTGACCGCGCCGCCGAGACGAACCGTGGCGGTATCGTCGCGGCGCAAAATGGCGCTGCCGCCAAACTGGATGGCCGAATAGTCCTGGTCCGTGTTGTAGCCGTACCGCTCGAAACTGACGTTGGTGTGATACGTGCTGGTATTGCCGTAAGCGCGGACAAAGCCCTCGCCGCTCGCCGCGGGCACGCCTGTTTCCTGGGAATCGCGCACTTCGCCCAACCGGCGATGCAGGCTGTCGAGGTCCTGCAGGCCCGCATTGAAAAGCGCGCCAGGCAGGCTGATATAGCTGGGCACCTGCGGCGCTACTGCCCAACGCGAGGGGATGTCGATGCCGCCGCCTCCACCGCCGGTTCCTCCGCCGCCGGTCCCGCCACCACCCGTGCCGCCTCCGCCTGTCCCGCCGCCTCCCGTCCCGCCGCCTCCCGTGCCGCCGCCTCCCGTGCCGCCGTCGCCACCTCCCGTGCCGCCGTCGCCACCTCCCGTGCCGCCATCGCCGCCATCGCCGCCACCGGGAGGAAGCGTTGCAATAAGGCCGGGCGGAAGCGGCACCGCCGTGACATACACGCGTTCAAGACGGTAGTCCCAATACGAATTGGGAAATCCCACCAGGTTCTGGCTCGGAGAGGCCGGACCGTTCGGCGATCCGGGGCCGAACGCGAGCCACTTGAACTGGTAGGGCGTGCCGCCCGTCACATACTCGCGTCCCATCGAGAACGCATCGACCGACGACGCGCCCGCCACTTGGATCAGCGATACGCCGTTCGTGGGCGACACGATCAGTGCGTCGTTTCGCACCCAGGCGTTTGCGGGCAGCCTGGTAGACGTCGCCGAGGAGGTCTGCGATTCCGGCAGCGTTACCACGTTGACCTGCGTCGGGCCCGCGGCGGCTCCGCGGATCAGGACCCGGTCCGTAACCTGGTTTGCGATGGGTCCCAGATAGGGATCGTCGAGCAGGGCGCCCATCGTGATTTGTCCGCCAAAACCGGTATAGCTGCCCTCGATGTCCAGCGTATTGCCGAAGGGAGCGCCGCGCGTGAGGACGGTGCTGCCGGAGTTGTTGAGCGCGCCGACGATGTCCAGCCTGGAGGGCGCCGCGCCACCGGGGAATGCATAGCCGCTGCCGACGTACAAGGTCCCCTGGTTCGTGACGTTGGCCTGCACGGTGCTGTTGTAGCCGACCATTTCCGTGCCGGGCTTGATGGTCGCGGTGTCTCCGACGAGAATTGCGCCCGAGGTTCCGGGCGAGCCGATGATCAGGCGGCCGTTGGACACCGTCGAGTCGCGGGCTTCCGTGCGGCCCAGCAAGGTCCACTGGCTGCCGACCATGTCCAGCGAGCCAAACTTCAGGAAGTCGTTGCTGGCGGAACCCGTGCCTTCCAGGATGATGTGGCTGGTGTCTCCTCCGAGGGCGGGGCCCTGGAGCAGTGCGCCGGTCTGCATGGTCAGCGTGCCGTTGCCCGTGGCGAACTGCACGGAGTAGGTGCCTCCGCTGATCGTGCCCGCGGTTGTGACCTGCGCCGAGCCGTTAGTGGTGTGTACGCCGCCGACGCTGCCCTGGACCGTGGCGCCAGGCGCATTGATGAGCGTACCGCCGGCGCCGAAGTCGACGCCTACGCCGCCGCTGGCGGTAATGCTGCCCAGATTGGTCACGGTTTCCGAGCCATTCACCATCTGCAGGCCGTATGTCGTACCCGATATCGTGCCGGTCGAATCATTGCGCATCCGGCTGCTGCCGCCTTCCAGGTGCACGCCGGCGCCGTTGGTTGCAACGATGCTGCCGGCGTTGACGAGCAGGTCGGAGCCGTTGATGACGTAGACGCCCGACGTCGCTCCGATGATGCGGCCTCCCTGCAGGTTCTGCAGGCCGCCGCCGGCGCGCAGCAGCACGCCATCGCCGCCCGTGGTCTGGATCGTTCCCCGGTTCAAGACCGCCGTTGGCGCATTGATCGAGGTGAAGCCGCCGCCGGCGCCCGAAATGGTTCCGCTGTTGGTCAGCGCGTTGCCATTTTGCAGCGTCGCGGCGAAGGACCCGCCGTCGGTGCTGGTCAAGGAACCCAGATTGTTCAGCGTCCACGTCTTGTTCTGGCCGAACACCGCGGGTCCGGCGGTGACATTGACGGCAATGCCGGGGTTGACCGTCGCGACCCCTGTCGAGCCGGGGTCCGCCAAGCCATCGAGGTTGACGGTGGCGGATGCATTCGCATCGATTACTGCTTGAGCATTGGATTGAGCCGGAGCCAGGATCAATCCCGCCATCAGCGCCAGGGGTAGGGTTCTTTGCTGCATCGGTTGCATCCTCTATTCGTCGATCATGTACGAGTAGCGTGCAGCCAGGCACACGGTACTCGCGGGCCAAACGGGAAAGTTGCGGATACAAAGCTATAGAATTTCGCTTAATTTGCAAAATTGATGCGGCAATCATGCAACAGTTTGCGAGGAGCACGATCGGTCCCGTGTGATACAACGACCCCTCGTACCGACCCCTATGGAGGGCATCTTGGTGCTACGCACGAACAGCGCTGAAGGAATCCAGGCGTCGGTCTATACCCGCTGGCATCAGTTGGCGGTGCCGTTGGCCTTCGCACTGGCCGCGGGGAGTTTCATGCTCGTGGTGTTCAACCGCGGTCCGATGGGCCTGGCTGGCGCGCTGGCGCTGATCGGCCTGCTGGTGCCGCCGATTGTCGCCTTCAAGGGCTTTCCGACCCGCAACGTGATCAGGGTCACGCCGGAAGGGCTGGAGTTTTCGCGCCGCGCGCCGGTGGCTTTTGCGGACTTGACCCGCTGGGGCACCGACGATTTTCTCAAGCTGGTCCGCCCTGGCCATCCGACCTTGCTCGTGAGCCCGCTGGACCTGCCGAGCCGCGAGCGCCTGCTGAAGGAGTTCCAGGGCGCGCTCCAGGCCTGGCAGAAGCGGCAGCCCGCCGGCACGGAAGCGCCGCGACGGACTCATTTCTACGGATCCGCGGGCGCGCGCGCCATCGGAGGGGTGATCGTCGCCCTGGGCGTTGGGGTGGCCATCATGGCGATGAACCTGCGCGAGCCCTCGATCTCGCTCGCCGCCGTGGGCGGCCTGGGCGCATTGTTCGGGTTGGCGATGTTGCTGGGCAAGCGGGTCTGAGCCCGCCGCGCGGCCGGCACGGCGTCCGCCCGGTTGTGAACGGGCAGGCGCCGTGCGGGGGTCAATCGTCCAGCGATGGCACGGTTCCGATCTGCGCCAGGATGCGGGGCGATTCCATGTCGCCGGTTTCCTTGTCTATCAGCACCTCATAGGCGGCGACGCCCGCGAATTTGGAGGCCATGGAATTCGCGATTCGGATGGCTCCGAATTCGCTGCTGGCCGGACGGATTTCCCCGGGAGCGACGCCATTGGCGGCGGCGCGATAGGGAACGACGATGTACTGAACGAGATGAGCAGCTTCTGACACAGGATTCTCCCCTGGACGACAGTTTTTCGGGCGAGCGAAATGTATCACGTCGCACTGTGTTTTTGTACAGTATTTTTCATCGGTCCGCCAATAAATTCGTCAGCCTCGCGCTCTCTGAAGGAAAACCCCTAGCCGCGCATCGTTGCTCCCTTGCCCTTCGCCTTTTAATATTTTCGAAAATCCTCAGCGTTTTATAAAACCAGGGGCAAGGGATGGAAGCGAACCGCTACGACGCCTACCGTGAGAGCACCGCAGGCCGCGCCAATGTGGCCGACTCGCCGGAACGGGTGGCTTACTACCAGGAACTTGCGCGGCTGGAGACGGGCGCATTGTGGACGGTGGCAAACAAGATCGAGCCCTGGGCGCCGCGTTCGGCGTCCGTGCCCGTCGTCTGGCGCTACCGGGACCTGCGCGGCCATGTCCTGCGTTCCGCCGAACTGGTCTCGCCCGAAGAGGCGGGCCGGCGCGTGATCTACCTGAACAATCCCGGCCGCCGCGAAGTGGCTGCCGCCGTGGGCTGGCTGTACTCCGGCCTGCAGGTCATGAAACCGGGCGAGCTGGCCTCGGCCCACGCGCATTCCCATTCCGCGCTGCGCTTCATCATGGAAGGGCGGGGGGCGTACACCGTGGTCGACGGCCACAAGATGACCCTGGGCGCGAACGACTTCGTGCTGACGCCCAACGGCACCTGGCACGAGCATGGCGTGGCTGAAGACGGCACCACCTGCATCTGGCAGGACGGCCTGGACATCCCGCTGGTCAATGCCCTGGAAGCGGGCTTCTATGCCGTGCATCCCGACCTGAACCAGACGGTGACCCATCCCGTGGACGACACCAGCGGCGCCTGGGGCGGCGTGGCGCTGCGGCCGCAGGTGTCCGGCTGGACCAAGCCTTATTCGCCGCTGTTCAAGTACGAATGGGAACCCACCTACGAGGCGCTGCGGCGCTACGCGCGCACGACCGCCGGCAGCCCCTATGACGGCATCCTGCTTGAATACGTCAATCCGGCGACGGGCGGCCCGGTCATGCCCACCATCGGCGCCAGCATGCAGATGCTGCGCCCCGGCGAGCACACCAAGGCGCACCGCCACACCGGCAGTTTCATCTACCAGGTGGCCAAGGGCAGCGGCTTTTCCGTCATCGACGGCAAGCGCTACGACTGGACCGAGCGCGACATCTTCTGCGTCCCCTCGTGGGCCATCCATGAACACGCCAACCTGTCTTCCAATGACGACGCCTGCCTGTTCTGTTTCAACGACCTGCCCGTCATGCGGTCGCTGTCGCTCTACCGCGAGGAAGCGGTCCAGGACAACGGCGGCCGCCAGCTGCTGATCTAGTTTTCATGCGCGGCGCCGCCCCATGGAGGCGCCTGATTCAACCCTTTTCCCTTTGGAGTATCTATGCGTCTGGTGACTTTTCGCGCTCATCCCACCGCCGCCGCCCGATTGGGCGCGCTGGTCGACGGCTTTGCGGTGGACCTCTTCCTGCTGGGGCAGGAAGGCGGTGTGGACCTGCCCGACGACATGCTGGATTTCATCGACCTGGGGCCGGTCGCGGTGGAGCAGGCGACGCGGCTGATCGATACGTTCCGCGGCGCCTGGCCGGTAGGCACGGCGGTGCCGCAAGAAAACGTGAAGCTCCTGGCGCCCATTCCGCGTCCGCGCAAGAACATCTTCGGCATCGGCCTGAACTACGTCGAGCACGTGGCGGAATCCAGTCGCACGCTGGACACCTCGGCCGACCTGCCCAAGCAGCCGGTGATCTTTTCCAAGCCGCCCACCGCCGTGATCGGGCCGGGCGACGCCATCGAGCACAACGCGAAGATCACGCAGCAGCTGGACTGGGAAGTGGAACTGGCCGTCATCATGGGCCGGCGCGCTACGCGCGTGGCGGAGGCGGACGCGCTGTCCTATGTCTTCGGCTACAGCGTGATGCTGGACATGAGCGCCCGCGACTGCCGCCGCGCGGGCCAGTGGATCTATTCCAAGGGCCAGGACACGTACGCGCCTTTCGGCCCTTGCATCGTGACGGCGGACGAGATCCCCGATCCGCAGGTGCTGGACCTGTGGCTGACGGTCAACGGCGAGAAGAAGCAGGGCTCGAACACGCGCCACATGCTGTTCAAGGTGCCTTTCCTGATCGCCGACATCAGCGCCGCCATCACGCTGGAACCGGGCGACATCATCGCCACCGGCACGCCAGAAGGCGTGGGCGCGGGCCGCAAGCCGCAGGAATGGCTGTGGCCGGGCGACGTGGTGGTGGCGTGCGTCGAGGGCATAGGCACGCTGCGCCATCCGGTGGTGGCGGTATAGGGGCATCGATTGAAACCAAGAATCAAGGCCCTGCGCGAGGATCCGGGCGCGGATGGCGGCGCCGAGGTCGAAGACATCACGCTGTCGGAGCAGATATACAGGCAGCTGCGGCGCGACATCATGCGCGGCGCGTTCGCGCCTGGGCAATCCCTGCGCCTGGAGCTCCTCAAGCAGCGCTATGGCGGCAGTTTTTCGCCCATCCGCGAAGCCCTGAACCGGCTGCGCAGCGAGCGCATGGTGCTGACCACCACGTCGCGCGGCTTCCGGATCGCGCCGCTGTCCATCGAGGAAATGCGGGATGCTTGCGAGACCCGCATCCTGATCGATTGCGACGCGCTGAGGCGTTCGCTGGCCAACGCCGACGACGCCTGGGAGGCGCGCCTGGTCGGAGCATTCCATGCCCTGGCGCTGGCAGCCCGGCGCGCGGACGAGGCGCCGGTCCTGGACCAGGAGCGTGAGGAAACACTGGAGGCGCGGCACCAGGACTTTCACCATGCGCTGATCGGCGCCTGCCGTTCGCCCTGGCTGCTGGACCTTTCCGCGCAGCTGTACGCGCAGACGGAACGCTACCGCCGGCCCGCGCGGGCCGACGCCATGGCCTGCGGCCCGGAGCGCAACGTCGATGACGAGCACCGCCAATTGCTGCAGGCGGCGATCTCGCGCGACGCGGACCGCGCGGCCGCGATGCTGGCCGCGCATTACCGCAGGACGGCGCAGGTTATCGAACACATCCTGACCCGGCCTGCCGGGCAGGCGGCGGCCTGAGCCGCACGGCGCTTGCTCCATGCCGTAAGCTTGTCATCCATGGCGGACCTGAAACTCCTCGAAGACCTGATTGCGCTGGCGCAGACCGGCAGTTTCGTGCGCGCGGCCGAACTGCGCCACGTGACGCATCCCGCGTTCGGCCGGCGCATCCGCGCGCTGGAAGCGTGGGCGGGCGCGCCGCTGGTGGAACGCCAGCGCCTGCCCGTGACGCTGACGGTCGAAGGCGAGGCCTTGTTGAAGACGGCGGCGCAGGTGGTGGAGCAGATGGGGCTGGTGCGCCATCGCATCCGCAGTTCGGGCGCGGGCGGCGAGGCCGTCCTGCGCATTGCCACGGGCCGCAGCCTGGCGCGCACCCTGGTGGCGGACTGGATCGCCAGGCTGCGCCATCGCGCGCCCAAGGTGCTGACCGAGGGCACGCAGGTCGAACTGTCCACCGGCATGATGCAGGACATGGCGGCCAGGCTGGAGCAGGGCAAGGTGGATTTGCTGTGTTGCTACGAGCATCCGGCGCTGTCGGTGCAGCTCAGTCCGGGACGCTATCGCTACATGACGCTGGGCACCGACAAGCTGGTGCCGGTCAGCCAGGCGGATTCGCGGGGGCGCGCGCGCCATGCGCTGGAAGAGGGCGGCCATCCCGCGCCGCTGATTACCTATGCGGGGGGGCTTGCGATGGAACGCATCGTGGGCGACCGCCTTGAGAACACGCCGTATGCGTTCACGCCTTTCCTGCGCAGCGATTCGCTGGATGCCGCGCATGGCGCCGTCGCCAAGGGGCTGGGCGTGGCCTGGCTGCCCTGGTCGATGGTTGCGGCGGATTGCCGCCGGGGGGCGCTGACCGCGCTGGGCGGGCGCAGCGACGAGATCACCTTCGAGGTGCGCCTGTACCGGTCGCGGGCCAGGCTGACGGACCTGGCCGAGGCCGCCTGGGAAGCCACCGCCAGCCGGAAGGCATAGGCGCGCGGGACAAGCCGGGAACGCCGAACGTAATCAGCACCGGAATGTGCCGACTTGGCACGTAATGCCCCTACTCCGGGCCGGAGAATAGCTCCCGAAACCTCAAATGAGACGGCGCCGCCGTCCGCCACAGCACCCCAGGGAGAAAGTAATGAAGTCCGTATTGCATCCGCTGCGCCGCGCGCTGGTCGCGCTCTGTGCAACTTCCGCGCTGGCCGCGGCCCCGTCGGCGTTCGCCGATTATCCCGAGCGCGCCATTTCGCTGGTGGTGGGCTATCCGGCCGGCGGCAGCGTGGACCTGACCGCGCGCCTGTTCGGCGAAGAGCTGGCAAAGCGCATGGGCCAGAGCGTCGTGGTGGAGAACGTAGGCGGCGCCGGCGGCACGATCGGCGCGCAGCGCGTGGCGCGCGCCGCGCCGGACGGCTATACGCTGTTGCTGGGCTCGACCAACGAAATGGTGATCGCCCGCATGATCAACAGCGCGGTGAAGTACGACAGCGTGAAGGATTTCTCGGCGCTGGGCGTGATCGCCTCGCAGCCCATGCTGCTGGCCGCCAGCAAGAACTCGGGCGTGAAGACTGCCGCCGAGTACCTGCAGAAGCTGCGCGCCTCCGCACCGGGCAGCTTCAACTATGGCTCGTCGGGCGTGGGCACGACCCTGCACCTGGCTGGCGAGATGATCAACCAGTCCACCGGCACGCGGGCCGAGCACGTGCCCTATCGCGGCGTGGCGCCGCTGGTGACCGACCTGATGAGCGGCCAGCTGGATTACGGCATGCTGGTGCTGTCCTCGGGGCTGCCGCAAGTGCGCGGCGACAAGATCGTGGCCCTGGGCGTGACGGAAAAGACCCGTTCGCCGGTGGCGCCGGACCTGCCCGCGCTGGCCGAGACCCCGGGCTTCGAGTCCGTGGACATCAGCGTCTGGTTCGCGTTGTATGGCCCCGCCGGCCTGCCGGAACCGGTGGCCGCCAAGTTGCGGACCGCGCTTGCCGACACGCTGAAGTCGGAGCAGTTCCGCGCCAAGATGCAGGAAGCCGGCGGCGTGCTGTCCAAGCCGGGCCTGGACCCGGTGGCCTATCAGGCCGAAGAGACCAAGAAGTACGGCGCGCTGGTCAAGGCCGCCAAGATCGAAGCGCAGTAAATCGGCGCGTGGCAAATCACGACAACGAACGACCAGGCATATAGCGGACAACATCATGGAATTCAAGCTCCCCGTTCCCGACCTGAGCGCCGAGCGCGCCGGCAATACCGGCACGCCGGGCGTATGGCATTTTGATTCGGGCGTTCCGGGACGGGCGCTCATGGTGTCCGCGCTGGTGCACGGCAATGAGCTGTGCGGGGCATGGGCCCTGAAGGATCTGCTGGCCGCGGGCGTGCGCCCGCGCCGCGGCAGCCTGACGCTGGCGTTCTGCAACCTGGATGCGTTCGATCGTTTCGACCATGCCAACCACGACGCCTCGCGCTTCGTGCAGGAAGACATGAACCGCGTGTGGAGCGCGGAGCGCCTGGACAATCCGACCACGCCGGACCGCCAGCGGGGCGCGGCGCTGCGCCCCTGGGTGCGGCAGGCGGACTGGTTGCTGGACCTGCATTCGATGCACGAGCCGGGCGCGCCCCTGCTGCTGACGGGCGTCCTGCCGCGCAACATTGCGCTGGCGCGCCGCCTGAAGGCGCCGCAGCATGTCATCGTGGACGCGGGCCACAAGGACGGCGTGCGCATGCGCGATTTCGAGCAGTTCGGCGATCCGTCGCGGGACGACGCCTGCGCCTTGCTGATCGAATGCGGATTTCACGGCGACCTGTCCTCGCGCGATGTGGCGCGCGACATGACGGCGCGCATGCTGGTGGAGTCTGGCGTGCTGGATGCGCCGGACCTGCCGGCGGGCTGGCTGCTGCCCGACCCCGCCGCACAACGCGTGCTGGAAGTGACGGACGCGGTGGTGGCGCCGTCCATGGACCTGCGCTTCGCCGGTGCGTGGACCGGCCTGGAAACGTTCGAGGAGGCGGGCTCGACGATAGGCTGGGCGGACGGGCAGCCCATCGTGACGCCTTACGGCAACTGCACGCTGATCATGCCGTCGCTGCGGCAATTGAAGCCCGGCGTGACGGTGGTGAGGCTGGCGCGCGACTACGCGGGCTGACGGCGGCGCCGGGCCGCCGGGGCTGCCGCGCTACTTCTGCGGCGTGTAGCGCAGCTCGTCGAGCTGATAGCCCTGCGCCGTGGCGGCGGCCAGCGCCTTGTCCAGGTCTTCCTTCGTCATTTGCGGCGAGCGCGACAGGATCCACAAATACTTGCGGTCAGGCGTGCCGACCACGGACCAGCGGTACTCCGGGTCCAGTCCGATGACCCAGTAATCGCCCTTGAACGGCTTGGCGAACGAGACTTCAAGCTTGGCGTTGTTGCTGCCCTCGACCACCGTGGCCGTGCCCGACGCGGAATCGATATCCCCATCCTTGGTGCGGCAGCGATTGTTCACGCCGATCGTGCCGTCGGCATGCGCGGTGTATTCGGCGGTGGTGTCTCCCACGCAGTCGCGCTGGAAGAACATAGGGAAATTCGCGATTTCGTACCACATCCCTGCATAGCGTTTCAGGTCGACCGATTCCACGGTCTGCATGGACGGCGGCGCGGCATGGGCGATTCCCGCCATGCTGGCGGCCAGGGCCAGCAGGAATGTTGCGGTGCGGCGCATGGGGAAAACCTCCTGATGTGACTGATGCGGTCCGCGCCGCCGGACTGGCGGGCCGCGCGGACCAAACCTTAACGATACGCCTTATTTGCGCGGCGCCTTCAGCGCGGCGTGGTAGCGGGCCACGTAGGTGTCGAAATCCTCCGTGTCCGATTGCTCCAGGCGCAGCTGCTCGGCGGCGGACTGCACGGCCGCCTCTTGATAGGCCGCCGCCAGGTCCGAGGGCAGGGGCTGGGCGCGCAGCGTGTCCGCATGCTTGCGGCTCAGGTCCAGCGAATAGTCATGGAACGACAGGCCGCTGTCTTTCAGCGAGGCCAGCAGGCGGGCCGACGGCGTGGAGTCGGGCTGGTCGAGCTTGGCGCGTTGCGCGGCCAGCGCTTCGGCATAGGCGCTGCCGCCCAGGGCGGAGTCGAACAGGGCGGCGTAGGGCGCGATCTGGTCCAGCAGTTCGTGGCCCCATTGCGCCAGGCCGACAGGCTGGCCTTCGCGGTCGAGCATCAGGCCGGGCTTGCGGCCTTCCTTCACGACGACCGAGAAGTTGTCGGCGCTGCGCTGACAGTAGCCGTTGGCGGGGAAGAAGGGGCTGTCGGAGGTCGTGCAGAACAGCAGGAAGGCGTCGACGAAACGGCTGGTGCTGGCGTCGATGCCCACCGGCGAATTCGGATCGATGTCCAGGCAGCGCACTTCCACGTACTGCACGCCGCGTTCGGCCAGCGCCGTGATGGGGCGTTCGCAGCGGCCGGTGGCGCGCTTGGGGCGGATGCTGGAGTAGTACTCGTTTTCGATCTGCAGCACGTTGGTGTTGAGCTGGATCCACTCGCCGTTGCGATGCGTGCCGATCTTCTGGTAGTCGGGCCAGGGTTGCGACACGGCGTCGTACAGGCGGCCGAGGAAGGTGTCCAGGTCGTTGTAGCAAAGCTTGAGCTGCGACTGGGCCTTGTTCTGATAGCCCAGGTCGCTCATACGCAGGCTGGTGGCGTAGGGCAGGTAGAGCGTGTGGTCGCCCAGCTTTTCCAGCGGATGTTCGTGACCGCGCAGGAAGTCGCTGGCCAGCGCGGGGGCGGCGCCGAACAGGTACATCAACAGCCAGGAATAGCGCGTGAAGTTTCGGATCAGGCTGATGTAGCCGCGCGAGCGGCGGTCTTGCACCGAGCCGGGCTGCGTATCGAGCACGGACCACAGGTCCTCGGACAGCGAGAAGTTGTAGTGCACGCCGGCGATGCACTGCATCGTCTTGCCGTAGCGCTCGGCCAGGCCGCGGCGGTACACGTGCTTGAGCATGCCCGTGTTGGACTTGCCGTACCAGGCGATGGGAATGTCCGCCTCGGGGGGCAGCGTGGCGGGCATGGACTGATTCCAGATCAGCTCATGCTCCAGCACGCCGTAGACATGCCGGTGCGTATTGGTGAGCTCGGCCAGCAGCGCGTCCACGTCCGTATGCGTGCCCGTGATGAGTTCGAGCAGGGATTCGGAATAATCGGTGGTGACGTGTTCGTTGGTCAGCGCCGAGCCCAGTCCGGCGGGGTGAGGGGTGCGGGACAGGATGCCCTGTTCGTCCACGCGCAGGCCTTCTTTCTCGATGCCCCGCAGGGTCTGGGTCAGCAGCGAGCGGTTGGCCTCTAGGCGGGAGAGGCGGTTGGCGGCGGTATCAGTCACGGATTCTTCTCGTTGGGGGCTGTCGCCGGATTTTACGGGGTGCTGGCCTCCTGTGCCGAGGGAACCAGTACTGGGGACAGGGACAATGCCTGGGACGTCCGGGCCAGCCACTCGTCCAGGTCGGCGTAGACCGGATCGGCGATGGGGGCGGTTTCGTTGAAGATCTCGTGCCAGGCGGTGTCGTACCAGCGCAGGGTCAGCAGTTCGGCCGGGGCCCGCTGGGCGAACTGGCGGCTGCCTTCGGCGGCCACGATGGAGTCGTCGCCGGCCACCATCAGCAGGGTGCGGCAGGGCAGCAGGTGGGCCTCCCGCAGGGCTTGGCGCCCGCCCTCGTCCACGAAACGGGCCAGCCGCCCGGTCATGCGGCGCCGCACCAGGGGGTCTGAGCGGTAGGCTTTCACGACCGCCCTGTCGTGGGAGATCCGGGCGGTGGCCAGTCCGTGGGGCACCCGCAGGTTCGGCGCGTGCAGGGACATCCAGGTCAGGCTGCGGCGCACCCACAGTGGCACATTGACAACAAATGGCGGGGAACTGAGCACCAGGCCGTCCAGTTCGGCCAGGCGGAGCTGGGCGATGCGCACCGCCACCAGGGCGCCCAGGCTGTGGGCCAGCAGGATGGGCGGGCGGCCCTGGGCCCGGGTCCAGGCCTGCAGCCGGCCGACCGCGTCGGTGACCAGGTCTTCCTGGTGGCCCAGGGTGGCGGGGCGTCCGCCCGAGCGGCCGTGGCCCCGGTGATCGTGCGCGCCCACGGTCCAGCCGCGGGCGGTCAGCCAGCGCGCCAGCCGGTCATAGCGTCCGGCGTGCTCGCTAAGCCCGTGCAGCAGGTAGATACTGGGAGCGCCCGCGCCCGCGCCGGCGACAGGCGGAGGCACGTTGGGGGCGGCGGGCCACGAATAATTGGCTATCGGCGTGCCGTCGGGCGCGGGGGTCATCGAAATCGGCGACAATTTCTGGCTTCCTCGAATTGAATAGACCGTCCGGGTCCTCGGGTAATGACGATTTCATCGCTGTTTCGTTTCATGTTGAAGAAAGCCGGCCCTTTCGTGGGGTTGGTCCTGCTGCTGGCGGCGTGTTCGCCCAGTTACAACTGGCGCGAACTGGACGTGGCCGACGGTCATGTGCGCGCGGCGTTTCCCGCCAGGGTCTCGACCGATACCCGGGACCTGAAGCTGGATACCCATACCCTGCAATTCACCCTGGCCAGCGCCACCGTCGGCGAAGCGGTCTTTGCGGTGGGGTCGGCCCCGCTGCCGCCCGAGATCGCGGCGAACCCGGCGGCCAGGCAGGCGCTGGGCGTGGCGCTGATGCGCTCGCTGTACACCAATATGCAGGCGCCGCCGCCGACGGATTGGCCCCCCTATGGCCAGGAAATCGAGGTGCGCGGCAAGGCGATGGGCAAGCCGGGATGGCTGCAGGCCAAGGTCTGGGTGACCGACACCATGCTGATCGAGGCGGTAGCCGCCGGCACCGAGGAAAGCCTGCCTGCCGAACGCGCGCGCGAATTCCTGCGTTCAATTGTCGTCAAGCCTTGACCGGATCCAGCAGCCCCGACCTGAGGGCTGCGGCCACGGCGGCGCGGCGGCCTCGTACGCCGAGCTTGGAGCAGGCGTTGCGCAGGTGAAAATTCACGGTGCTTTCGCTCACGCCCAGGATGCGGGACGTTTCCCAGCTGGTCTTGCCGGCGGCGGACCAATGCAGGCAGGCGGCCTGACGGTCGGACAGGCGTTTGCCGGCCAAGGGCGTTGCCTCGTCGCTTGCGGCTGGGAGTGATTGGACGGGTTGGGCGCGCAGCGGTGTGGCGAGCATGGTGGCAGGGGCGGGACGCCCTTTTGTGAACAATGGCCTTATGCTGCGGCCCGCAGCGCTGGCGGGGCAAGTAATGATGCCGCGAGGCGTCAATCTTTTTATCTCTGACGGAATAGTTGCATGTTGGCCATCGCGCAGTTCTACCTTTCAGCCATCGTGCTGATGCTGCCCCTGCTTTCCTGCGTGGGAATCGGGTTGTTCTGGGGCAAGCGCGATCTTCCCTTCGGCGGCAGTTTCATCACGACGCTGGTGACTTCGGTGACCACGCCCGCCCTGGTGTTCCACACCTTTGTCACGACCCACCTGGATGACCGCGCGTTGGCGGACGTGGCCGTCGCGACCCTGATTGCCTTGCTGCTTTGCGCCTTGGTCTGCGCGCTGCTGCTCAAGGTCTGGAAGCTGCCGGTGCGCGGCCTGCTGCCGACCGCCTTCCTGCCGAACGCGGGCAATCTGGGGCTGCCGATTTCGCAGCTTGCCTTTGGCGACGCCGGCCTGTCGGTGGCGGTGGCGTTCTTCGCGGTGAATTCCTTCGTCATGCACACCATCGCCGTGCGGCTGCTGCCGGGCGTGAACACCAAGGGAAGCTGGAAGAGTCCGATTCTGCTGGCTTCCGTGGTGGCGGTGGCGATGCGCGTGCTGCACATCCCGGTGCCGGACTGGATCGTTGAAACGGCGCGGATGCTGGGCGCGGTCACGGTGCCGCTGATGCTGCTGAGCCTGGGCCACGCCCTGGCGCTGATTCCGTCCAATGGCATGCGCGACGGCGCCAAGGTCGCGGCGATCCGACTGGCCGTGGGCCTGGCCACGGGACTGGCGGTGGTGTGGGCGCTGGACCTGGAGCCCGTGCTGGCCGGCGCGCTGACCCTGCAGATGGCGATGCCCTGCGCCGTGGTCAGCTACATGTACACCAAGCGGTACACGCAACTGGGAGACACCGCGGCGGGCGCCGTACTGGTGTCCACCGTGGTGTTCCTGCTGCTGGCGCCCTTGATGCTGTGGTTCTCCCACGGGCACTAGGGCGGCAGGGCCTGTGCAAGGCCCCTTTGGTGTGAACGGACGCTGGCCGGCTCAGCTTGCGCCGGCCATGGTCCGCAGCTGCGCCATCAGCGCGTCGGGCAGGTCCACGCCGTGCTTGAGGGCTTCGTCGCGCAACTTGCGGCGGCGGTCGCCGGGCAGACGCACGCCTTCGTCTTCAAGCATGGCTTCCACCAGGGCTTCGACGCGTTCCAGATAGGCGTCGTTGCCGGCCAGCGCGCCCGGATCGATCGCCATGAAGGCCTGTCCCAGGCGCGCGGGGCCGCCTTCGTCCACGAAGAACGACTCGGTTTCATAGCCGAAGTGCGCGCCGGTCAGCGCGCAGGCCAGCAGCTCGACGATGAGCGCCAGCATGGCGCCCTTGACGCCGCCCGCGGGCAGCATGCTGCCCGCCAGCCCGGCTTTCGGATCGGTGGTGGGCTGGCCGTCGGCGTCCAGCGCCCAGCCCAGGGGTATGGGCTGGTTGTCGCGGGCGGCGATCATCAGCTTGCCGCGGGCCACCTGCGACAGCGACAGGTCGATCACCAGGCGCGCGCCGCCCCGGCGGGGGAAGATCGCCGCGATGGGATTGGTGCCGAACAGGGGGCGCTTGCCGCCCCAGGCGGGCATGGCGGCGGGCGAGTTGCTCAGCGCCAGCGCGACCAGCCCTGCGTCGGCCAGGGCTTCCAGGTGATAGGCGGCTTCGCCGAAGTGATGGCTGTTGGCAACGCCGATGAACGCCACCCCATGTTCGCGGGCGCGCGCCGCGGCCTGTTCCACGGCCATGGCGCAGGCGGGAAACGCCAGGCCCGAGCCGGCGTCGATCAGCGCGGCGCCGCCGCGTTCATGCACGATGCGGGGCACGGCCGAGCCGATGGCGCGGCCGGTGCGCAGGTGGCCGGCGTAGAACGGCACGCGCGACAGGCCGTGGGAGCTGAGTCCCTGGCTTTCCGCGAAGACCAGCGCCCGCGCGGTGCTGTCCGCCATGGCCGGGTTGGCGCCGGCGGCGGCCAGGCCGGCCGCGGCCAGATGTTGAAGTTCGTCCAGATAGATGTGAGCCATATCCTTCCTGTCGTGAGGCGCGCGCCGCGCATCATCCGGCGCGGCCGGTAAGCGCTATTGTCACACCGGTGGCCACCATGTCGGAAACCCGTGTGTTGGCCTCCTGCGTCAGGCCGGCGATGTGCGGGGTGAGGATCAGGTTGGGGAGGTTTTCCAGCGGACTGCCGGCGGGCAGCGGCTCCTGCTCGAACACGTCCAGCGCCGCGCCGCGCAGGCGGCCGGAGCGCAGCGCCGCCGCGAGCGCGGTTTCGTCCACGATGCCGCCGCGCGAGGTGTTGATCAGGATGGCGCCCGGACGCATGCGGCCGATGCGGGCGGCATCCAGCAGATGCCGGGTATCGGCGGCAAGCGGCACATGCAGCGTCACCACGTCGGCCTGCGCCAGCAGCTCGTCGAGCGCCAGCGGCGCGGCCCCGGTTTCCTTCCAGGCCGGGTGGCCGGGCGGCAAGGCCGCATCGCTGCCCACCACGCGCATGCCCAGCCCGCGCGCCAGCTGCGTGGCCAGCCGGCCGATGCCGCCAAAGCCCACCACGCCCAGGGTCCGTCCATGCGCCTCCAGCCCTTGCGACAGGGCGGCGCGCGGCCAGTGCCCTGCCGCCACGTCGGCCGTGGCGGCGTAGGCTCCACGCAACAGCGCCAGCATCGTGCCGATGACGTACTCGGCCACCGCGCGGGCATTGGCGCCGGTTGCCGGCACCACCTGGATGCCGCGCGCCGCGCAGCCGGGCAGGTCTATGTTGTCCAGCCCCACGCCCAGCCGGCCCACGGCCAGCAGGCGCGGGGCGGCCGCCAGCAGTTCGGCGTCCACCTGGCTGCGGTTGCGCACGATCAGGGCGTCGGCATCGCGCACGGCCTCGAGCAAGGCGCCGCGCTGTTCGACCATGTCGGGTGCGTACCGCAGGTCGAACCGCTGCCGCAAGGCATCGACGGCGGGCGCATCCATGAACTCCGAAATAAGAACTCGCATCTGCCGGGCTCCTTTGCTGGTTGGCGGTATTGGCGGCCTGGCCGCGTCAGGCGATCTGGATGTTGGCGTCGCGGATGATCTTGGCCCAGCGGTCCACTTCGGACTTGAGGTAGGCGCCGAACTCGGCGGGTCCGCGCGCCTGCGGCACGAAGCCCAGCTGCAGCAGGGCCTGCTGCATGGCGGGTTGCGATACCTGTTTCACGATCGCGGCGCCGATGCGCTGGACCAGCTCGGGCGGCGTGCCGGCGGGGGCGAGCACGCCGGTGAAGTTCTCGACGATCAGGTCCGGCAGGCCGGCCTGCGCCACCGTGGGCACGTCGGGCAGGTCGGCGCTGCGGTCGCGCGTGGTGATGGCCAGCGCGCGCAGCGAACCGTTCTTCACGTGAGACAAGGATTCGGGGTAGTTGGAGAACACCACGTCCAGGTGTCCGCCGATGAGGTCCGTGAGCGAGGGCGCGCCGCCCTTGTAGGGCACGTGCGTAAGCGGCGTCCCCGTGAGTTTCTGGTACAGCGCCAGCGTCAGGTGGGGCGGCGTGCCGTTGCCGCTGGAGCCGGCCGCCAGCGGCTTGGCGCGAGCCGCGCGCGCCAGGTCGTCCATGGTCTTGATGGAGCTCTTGGCGTTCACCACCACCATGATGGGCGAGGACGCCAGCCCCGCCAGCGGCGTCAGGTCGCGCGTCAGGTCGTAGCCCGCCTTGCCCGCGAACAGCGTGGCGTTGGCGGCGTGCGACAAGGTGATGGCCAGCCAGGTGTAGCCGTCGGGCGCGGCATGCGAGACATGCGCGGCGCCGATGTTCGCGCTGCCGCCAGGCTTGTTCTCCACCACCACGTTCCAGCGTTCGGCGTCGCCCAGCGCCTTGCCCACCTGGCGGGCGGCGACGTCCGTCAGACCGCCAGGCGGAAAGGGCACGACGTAATTGATGGGCCGTTCGGGCCAGGCGCCTTTCTGCGCCAGCGCCCGCTCCCACGGGGCGAGCGCACAGAGGCCGGCGGCGCCCAGGGCGCCGAGCAGACGCCGGCGCTGCGCGTCTTGCGGAAAGTGTTGCGGTTCGCTACTCATCTGTCTTCCTCCTTGGGGGTTGCGCCCGGGTAGGAATGCATACGCCTTTGCCGCCGCGGTCTGCGCCCGGGTCTGCTGGTTCTTGCGGCCCTACGCGCTTTCGAAAATCCGCGTCAGGACGAATTCGCGGTGGCCCAGGGCCTCCGCCGCCGTCCACCGGCCGTTGGCGGTGGCCAGCATGCACTCCAGCAGCTTGTCGCCGGCCTGGTTCAGGTCGATGTCGCGTTGCAGCAGGCCGCTGGTGTCCACGTCGATGTGCTCGGACATGGTGCGGACGGTGCGCGGATTCGCACAGATCTTGATGACCGGCAGTATCGGGTTGCCGATGACGTTGCCCTGGCCGGTGGGAAAGAAGTGCACGGCGTAGCCCGAGGCGGCGCACAGGGTCACCATTTCAGCCGCGGCCGACGAGGAATCCATGAACCACAGGCCCGGGCCGTCGGGGATTTCGGCCTTGTCGATCACGCCGTCCACGCGGCATTGCTTGCCGATCTTCTGGATGTTGCCCAGCGCCTTTTCCTCGATGGTCGTGAGGCCCCCGGCGATATTGCCCTTGGTGGGTTGAGACTCCGACAGGTCGCTGGTCTTCCAGCGGTCGATCATGGCCTGGTAGCGGTTGAACATGAACATGAAGCGCTCGCGCACCGCGTCGTTGGCGCAGCGCTCGGCCACGATGTGCTCGCCGCCCGTCAGCTCGGAGGTTTCACCGAACACCAGGGTGGAGCCCAGTGCGTAGAGCTTGTCGAAGGCGTTGCCCACGGTGGGGTTGGCGCCGCAGCCGGACGTGGTGTCGGATTCGCCGCACTTGGTGGAGACCCAGAGATCCGAGATGGGGCATACGCTGCGCGTCAGCGCGGTGGCGTAATGCACGTATTCCTTGGCGCAGCGGGACGCGCGCATGATGGTGTCGTGGTCGCCGTGCAGTTCGATGCTGAAGCCCATGACCGGCTTGCCGGTGGCGGCGATGCCGTCGACGACGCGCTTGGTCCAGCCTTCCTCGATGCCTATCACCACCACGGCCGCGACGTTGGGATTGCAGCCGGTGCCGATCAGCGTGCGGAAGTGCAGCTCCAGGTCTTCGCCGAACTGCAGCCGGCCATAGGGATGGGGCAGGGCCAGGGTGCCCTTGATGTTGTTGGCGACGGCTTCGGCCGCCGCGTTGGAAATGTCGTCCACGGGCAGGACGATGACGTGGTTGCGCACGCCGACTCGGCCATTGTCGCGGCGATAGCCTTGGAACGTGGTCTGGGCATTGATGATGGACATGGTGGTTTCCTGTGCGGTGGGGGACGCTTACCAGCGCTTGGTCTTGATGTTGTGCACGTGGGCGTGCTCGCCGGCCTTGATGGGCGCCACCACGCGGCCGATGTCGACCCCGTACTTGAAGACCGTGTCGCCCGCCGCCATGTCCTTCATCGCCACCTTGTGGCCGATGGGGATGTCCTGGGAGGCCCGGACATGAACGATCTTGTCCTCATCCATGATCCAGGCATTGAGCTCCGTTCCAGCGGTCAGGCCTTCCACCACGGCGACCGCCACCGTGTCCTTCGCATCGTGCAATACGGCGTGAATCATTGTCTTCCTCTCTTGGTCAGGGGCGCCGCGGGGTGCTGCGCGCGGCGCGGATCACAACGGCCAGGAAATCTTATGGCGACGTTTTTTCAAAGTCAACTAAATCATATAGATGAATTGAATGACTTGAGGGGGCGGCGCCAGCGCCGCTACACTGAGGGTCCATGAATATTGCGATGCACCCATGAACACCAGCCTGTCATCGACTGTGCCCCTGGGCAGTCCCCTGTACGAGCAGGTCAAGCAGGCCGTGCTTGCCGCACTGGCGCAAGGCGAGTGGAAGCAGGGCGAGGCAATCCCGCCGGAGAAAAACCTGGCCGAGCGATTCGGCGTGTCGATCGGCACCCTGCGCAAGGCCATAGACGAACTGGCCGCCGAGAACATCCTGGTCCGTCATCAGGGGCGCGGCACCTACGTTGCGGTGCACACGCGCAACCACCACTTCTTCAAGTTCTTCCGCATCGTCAGGCAGGACGGCAACAAGTCCTACCCCACCACGGAATTGCTGCGCTTTCGGCGCGTGAAGGCATCGGCGGTGGCGCGTGAAAAGCTGGACCTGGCCGCGGGCGCCCATGTGTACGAATTCCTGAATGTGCTGTCGCTCAATGGCGAGGTGGTGATGGCGGACGACGTCTGCCTGCCGGAATCGCGCTTCCCGGGCCTGGTCGAAGCACACCTGCGCGAACGCGCCAGCACGCTGTATGCCCTGTACCAGGACGTTTTCGGCGTGAATGTCATCGCTACCGACGAGCGTCTGCGGACGTGCCTGGCCGAGCGCACGCATGCGCGCTGCCTGGGCGTGCCCGAGGGCAGCGCGCTGCTGGAGATCCGCCGTGTCGCGTTTTCGTACAACCGCCAGCCGGTGGAGTGGCGCGTCTCGCGCGTGAACACCGAACGCTATGAATATCTGGGCCAGGAACCCTGGGAGGCCGGCGCCTGAATTTCCGGGCGCGGCGCGGGAGCCCTCCTGCGCCGCCCTCAAGCAGTGCTAGAATTCTTGCCGCAGTACAAAATTTTCGGCGCCGATTTGCCTGATCCGCTTGCGGGCGCCTTCCAATAAATCCAGCTAAAGAGGTCCGTATGACCACTCCTGCCCAGAATTTGGCCGGTGATTCGGCCAGCGGGTTCGTTCCCGCAACCGTCACGACTTCCGCTGCCGCTGATCCCGGCTCGGTCGGCCTCGTCGCTCCCACCTTCATCCGTTTCGATGAGCCGCTGCCTCTGCTCAGCGGCCAGTCGCTGGCCGCCTATGAGCTGGCCGTCGAAACCTACGGCACGCTCAATGCCCAGCGCAGCAACGCCGTCCTGATCTGCCACGCGCTCAATGCTTCGCACCACGTGGCGGGGCAGGCGGCGGACAACCCCAGCGACGTGGGCTGGTGGGACAACATGGTCGGCCCCGGCAAGCCCGTGGACACCAACATCTTCTTCGTGATCGGCGTCAACAACCTGGGCTCCTGCTTTGGCTCGACCGGGCCCGCCAGCATCAATCCCGAAACCGGCAAGCCCTGGGGCGCCGCGTTTCCGGTGCTGACCGTCGAAGACTGGGTGCGCGCCCAGGCGCGGGTGGCGGACCATTTCGGCATCGAGCGCTTCGCGGCGGTAATGGGCGGATCCCTGGGCGGCATGCAGGCGCTGAGCTGGTCCATCACCTTGCCCGACCGCGTGGCCAATTGCATCGTCATCGCCAGCACTCCGCGCCTGTCGGCGCAGAACATCGGCTTTAACGAAGTGGCCCGCCGCGCCATCATCACCGATCCGGACTTCCACGGCGGCGACTATTACGCGCAGGACACCGTGCCGCGCCGCGGCCTGTCGGTGGCGCGCATGATCGGCCACATCACCTATCTCTCCGACGACGACATGGCCGAGAAGTTCGGCCGCGCGCAGCGCGCGCCCGCCGAGAACGGCGCGTACCACTACGGCTATGACGTCGAGTTCGAAGTGGAATCCTACCTGCGCTACCAGGGTGAGAAATTCACCCGCTATTTCGACGCCAACACCTATCTGCTGATCACGCGCGCGCTCGACTACTTCGACCCGGCGCGCCTGACGGGCGGCGATCTGGCGCGTGCGCTGGCTCCGGCCAAGTCCGACTTCCTGCTGGTGTCGTTCTCCACCGACTGGCGCTTCCCGCCCGAGCGTTCGCGTGAAATCGTGCGCGCGCTGCTCAAGAACGCCAGCCCCGTCACCTACGCCGAAATCGACGCGCCGCACGGCCACGACGCCTTCCTGCTGGAAGACGCGCGCTACCATGCCGTGGTTCGCGGCTACTACGAACGCATCGCCCGGGAGCTTGGCCTGGACGGCGCCGCCTTGACCGAAGGACGTTCCGAATGACTCCCGTGACTCCCCGCTATGCCCACAGCGCGCTGCGGCCCGACCTGGCGCGCATCGCCGGCTGGATCGAACCAGGCAGCCGCGTCCTGGACCTGGGCTGCGGCGATGGCGCATTGCTGGCGCACCTGCGCGACCACCGCCAGGTGCGGGGCGCCGGCGTGGAACTGGACGACACCTGCGTGATCGCCTGCGTGCGCCGTGGAGTCGAGGTCATCCAGCAGAACCTGGAAGACGGCCTGGCCCTGTTCGACGACAAGCAGTTCGACACAGTCGTGTTGTCGCAGACCCTGCAGTCCATGCACCGCACCGAACACATCCTGCGCGAAATGGCGCGGGTGGCGCGCTATGGCGTGGTGTCGTTTCCGAACTTCGGCTATTGGCCGCACGGCTGGGCCATCCTGCGCGGCCGCATGCCTGTCACGGGCCAGATGCCCTACCAGTGGTACAACACGCCGAACATCCACCTGTGCACGCTGCGCGACTTCGAGCAGCTGGCCGACGAGGTGGACGTGAGCATCCTGGAACGCGCCACCTTCAATGAAGGCAAGGAAGTGCGGCTGTTCCCCAGCTGGCGCAGCACGCTGGCGGTGTACCGCTTCGCATCGCCCTGACATTCCGACACGCCTCCTCCTGACGGGGCGGACGAACACGCCCTAAAATGCCGCAAGCCCGCGGCCAGCGCCTGTTGCGCCTCCGGCCAAGTCTCAGGAGACCGTCATCACCGCTGTATCCAACGTCTACACCAGCCCCCGCGTTGCCCCCTTGCTGGTCCTGGGCTTTGCCAGCGGGCTGCCGTTGGCCCTGACCAGCGGCACCCTGCAGGCCTGGGCCACCGTCGAGGGCGTTCCGCTACAGGAAATCGGTTTCCTCACCCTGGTAGGCACGGCCTACACCATCAAGTTCCTCTGGGCCCCCCTGGTCGATCGCTATGTGCCGCCCTTGCTGGGCCGCCGGCGCGGCTGGATGCTCGTGACCCAGCTGCTGCTGGCGATGGCCATCATGGCGATGGGCGCGCTGTCGCCGTCGGCCGCGCTGATGCCGCTGGCCATGCTGGCGGTGCTGGTGGCCTTCCTTTCCGCCACGCAGGACATCGCCTTCGACGCCTATTGCACGGACGTATTGCGCAAGGAGGAACGCGGGGCGGGCGCGGCCATCAAGGTCATGGGCTACCGGCTGGCCATGATCGTGTCGGGCGGCCTGGCGCTGATCCTGGCGGACCAGTGGATAGGCTGGGGCAATACCTACGTGCTGATGGGCGGGCTGATGCTGCTGTGCGCGTTGGCCACGCTGTGGGCGCCCGAGCCCGAGCATGTCGCGCGCGCGCCGCGCAGCCTGCGCGAGGCGGTCGCCGAACCCCTGCATGAATTCTTCACGCGCCGCGGCGCGCTGGCGATCCTGCTGCTGATCGTGCTGTACAAGCTGGGCGACGCGTTCGCCGGCGCCTTGTCCACCACCTTCCTCATCCGTGGCGCGGGCTTCACGCCGACGGAAGTCGGCACCGTGAACAAGGTGCTGGGGCTGGCGGCCACCATCATCGGCGCGCTGGCAGGCGGGTCGCTCATGTCGCGCTGGGGGCTGTACCGGTCGCTGATGGCTTTTGGCCTGCTGCAGGCCGTGTCCAACCTGGCGTACTGGCTGATCGCGGTCAGCCCGAAGAACATCTGGCTGATGGCTACCGGGGTCGGTATCGAGAACCTGTGCGGGGGCCTGGGCACGGCGTCGTTCGTCGGCCTGCTGATGGCGCTGTGCCGCCAGCGGTTCTCGGCCACGCAGTTCGCCCTGCTCTCGGCGCTGTCGGCCGTGGGCCGCACCTATCTGGCGGGGCCGCTGACGCCGCCGCTGGTCAACCACCTGGGCTGGCCGGGCTTCTTCCTGCTGACGGTGCTTATCGCCCTGCCGGGGCTGGTGCTGCTGAAGATCCTGCGCGGCACCATCGATTCCATGGAAAAACAGGGCGAGGCGTAGCCGCGCCACGTTTCGCCCTGTCCGAAGGCGGCGCGGGAAGCGCCGCCTTTTTCATTTGCCGGGATTACTCGTCGCCGGTCAGCCTGACGATCAGCACGTCGCTGGGCAGGGCTTCCAGCAGCCGTTCGGCCACGCTGCCGATGGCGGTGCGCAGGATGCCCGTGCGGCCATGGGTGCCGGTCACGACCAGGTCGGAACGGTGGGTGAACGAGTATTCGGACAGCACGGTCTCCGGCTGGCCGGCTTCCAGCACGACCTTGGGCGGCACTCCCTTGGGCAGTTCCGGGGTTTCGGCGATGAACCGCTGCGCGCATTGCTCCGCGGTCTTGTAGAAGCTGCTGACGACCGCGTCGTCGGGCACGTTCACGCTCTGGAAAGGCACTTCGTAGGCGTTGAACAGGGTCAGGTTGGCGTTGGGCACCAGCTGCAGCGCGGCGCGCAGCGCCTGGCGCGAGCCGGCCGAGAAATCGGTTGCGACCAGCACGTCGCGGTAGGGCTTGCGCGGGCGGTTCTTCACCACCAGGACCGGCTGGCGCGCCTGGCGGGCGAGCTTTTCAACCGTGGTGCCCAGCAGCAGGCGGCCCAGCGTTTCGTCGCGGGCGATGCCGGTGACGATCAGCGAGCAGCCATAGCTGTCGGCCGTTTCCATGATGCGGACGAGCGGGTCGCCTTTGACGACCACGACTTCGGTCGGCACGTTGGCGGCCGCCAGGTCTTCGGCCAGCTCGCGTTCAGCCAGGCCCTTGTGATCGTTCGACAGCCGCCGCCAGACCGGCGTGGTCAGGCGCGCGGGCGTGGCATGGGATTCCATGACATGCAGCACGATCAGCTTGGTATTGAGTTCCTTGGTCAACTGCAATGCGCGATCCAGGGCGCGGTCGCCGCGTGCGCTCAGGTCGGTGGCCAGCAGGATGGGGCCAGTTTGCTGTGTCATACCTTATCTCCCGGTTGTGGCCAGATGCGCGGCTCCCGCGTCCGCGCTGCCTGGCTATTACCGCCCAGTCGGGCATATCCCCATTGTCTCGCCGCGAAACGGGACGGGGCTTGATGGATATCAACGCATGGACGAGGGTACGGGATGGCGCGCCGGCAGGCAATGGGCACGGCCGCCGGCCCAGGCTCAATACAATGAGGCCTGCCTCCATCCTTGCCCGTCCCATGCTCACCGATATTTCGCCAGCTCTGCTGCACACGCTGTACCTCGTCGCCATCGTGGCCGAAGCCATGACCGCGGCGCTTTCCGCGGGGCGGCGCGACATGGACTGGATGGGCGTGTGCATCATTGCCTGCGTGACCGCCCTGGGCGGCGGCTCGCTGCGCGACGTGCTGCTGGGGCACTATCCGCTGACCTGGGTGGTGCATCCGGAGTACCTGTGGATGACCGGCGGCGCGGCCATCCTGACCGCGCTGATCGCGCCGGTCATGCGGCGGCTGCGCAGCGTGTTCCTGCTGGCCGACGCCCTGGGGCTGGTGGCTTTCACCGTGATCGGCTGCCAGGTGGCGCAGATGATGCAACTGCCGGTCACGGTGGTGCTGATCAGCGGCATGATCACCGGTTGCGCCGGCGGGGTGCTCCGGGATGTACTCTGCAATGAGGTGCCGCTGCTGTTCCGCAAGGAGCTGTACGCCAGCGTGTCGCTGGTGACCGGCGCCCTGTATCTGGGCGCGCAGGGCATGGGCCTGTCCGCCAACGCCTCCGTGCCCATCGCGCTGGCCGCGGGTTTGGCGATGCGCCTGCTGGCGCTGCGCTTCAATTGGCAGATGCCCAAATTCGTGTATCGGGACGACTGGGACTAGGGGCGGCGCGCTCGCCGTGGCCCGGGTCCGGCTGGCGCCGGGATGATACTTTTCGGGCATGCAACAGTATTACTACTTGTGTTTCAATAGATTTCTAGTATCTTGTCGCTGTCTCATACCATGCACCGCGCAGTAGAAGGGGAGCCGATTGGACGTAAAAGCGCCCGCCACGATTCCGTATTTCCTACAGGAACAGATTCGTGAGTTGATAGTGGACGGCACCATCCGGCCAGGGCAGCCGTTGCGGGAACAGGAGCTGGAGCAGCGTTTCGGCACCAGCCGCAGCCCCATCCGGGAAGCCCTGCGTCTGCTGGAGCTGAGCGGCCTGGTCACGCATATCCAGCGCAAGGGCTTCCGGGTCACCCTCTATACCGAAACCCAGATCCGCCATCTGTACATGTTGCGCGCGGAGCTGGAGGCGTACTGCATCCGCCAGGTTGCCGAGATGCATGACCTGGCGCCGCTGCTGGCCGAATTGGGCAGTTATCACGAGGCGATCGTCGCGGCGCTGGCCAAGCGCGACGTGCGCGGCTTCATCGCGGCCTCGCGCGAGTTCTATCTGGCCAGCGCCCGCTTTACGGGCAATACGCCCCTGACCAGCATGCTCAGCAAGCTCTATGAGCAGATCGAGCCGCTGCGGTATCTGCTGGCCCGGCAGTCGCTGGAGGCCAAGACGATTCCCAACTACACGCACGGCATCATCCTGGCGCTGGGCAACCGCGATTTCGAGCGCGCGGCCGACCTGACCCGCAGCTACGTGATGGAAGTGCTGCCGGAGATCCTGCGGACCTACCGCGAGGCGTCGCTGCAGGACGCATAAAGCGCAGGCGCCGCGCCAGGCGCGCGCCCGATCGTCAGCCGCGGGGCGGCGTGCGAACCTCGATGCCCGCCTTGTCCAGGGCCTGACGGATGCCGTTGGCGAAAATCAGGGCATTGGGCTGGTCACCATGGATACAGAGCGTGTCGGCCTGCACCGGCACATCCTTGCCGTCCACCGAGCGCACCAGCCCTTCGCGCACCATGCGCACGACCTGGGCCACGGCCTGGTCCACGTCTTCGATCATGGCGCCGGCGCGCGTGCGCGGCGTCAGCGAGCCGTCGTCCTGATAGGAGCGGTCGGCGAACACTTCGTTGGCGGCCGTCAGGCCGATGGCGCGCGCGGCGTCGATCAGCTTGCTGCCCGCAAGACCATACAGGATCAGCGAGGCGTCCACGTCCTTGACCGCCTGGCAGATGGCCCGCGCCAGGCCTTCGTCCTTGGCCGCCATGTTGTAGAGCGCGCCATGGGCCTTCACGTGATGCAGCCGGGCGCTTTGCGATGCCGCCACGCCGGCCAGCGCGCCGATCTGGTAGACCACGATGTCATAGGCTTCGTCGGGATTGATCTGGATGACGCGCCGGCCAAAGCCCGCCAGGTCCTGCAGGCTGGGGTGGGCGCCGAGCGCCACGCCCTGCTTGAGCGCGGCCGCCACGGTCTTGCGCATGGTGGCCGGATCGCCTCCGTGGAAGCCGCAGGCGATGTTGGCGGAGCTGACGTATTGCAGCACCGCGGCGTCGTTGCCCATGGTCCAGGCGCCATAGCTTTCGCCCATGTCGCAATTCATGTCGATGCGGGTGGTCATGGCAGTTTTCCTTTCTAGGCCAGAAGCGCGCGCAGCGGCGCAAGCGCTTCGTGCAATTGCGCGAAGGCGCGTTCGCGCTCGCCATCCAGGCGCTGCGCTTCCTCGAGTTCGACCCGCTGGAATCGCAGGGTCTGTCCGGGCGCATATTGCGCCAGGGCGGGCAGGTCCACCGTGGCGATCTGCGCGATCTTGGGATAGCCGCCCGTGGTTTGCCGGTCGGCCATGAGGATGATGGCCTCGCCGCCGGACGGCACCTGCACGGTACCGAAGCAGGCCGCTTCCGACAGCATTTGCCGCGGCTGGTGCATCGACAGCGCCGGGCCGAGCAGGCGGTAGCCCATGCGGTCGGACTGCGGGCTGATGCGGAATTCGGATTCGGCGAACGCGCGGCGGCTGGTTTGCGAGAATTCCGGCCAGTGCACGCCAGGCAGGAATCGGATGAATTCGCGGCGCTTGTTGCCCAACGCGGCGGGCAGGTAGACGCGCTGGTCCCACAGGTCTTTTTGCAGCGCGCCCAGGTCGCGGCCGGCGGCCAGCGGCTGGCGCAGGGGAATCTCGTCGCCCTTGGCCAGCGCGCGTCCATGGAAGCCGCCGAAGCCGCTGCGCAGGTAGGTGGTCTCGCTGCCCATGACGGGCGCCAGTGCAAAGCCGCCATGCACGGCCAGATAGGCGCGCACGCCTGCGGCGGGCCTGGAGCCAAAGGCCAGGGTGTCGCCGGCCTGGGCGATCAGCGGCCGGAGCTGGGGAATGTCCAGTCCGTTCAGCGTCGCGCCCAGGTCGGCGCCGGCCAGTGCAAAGCAGGCCGGCGCGTCAAAGCGCAGGGTGGGCCCGGTCAAGGTGATTTCCAGCGTGGCGGGGTCGCCTTGGTTGCCCGCCAGCGCATTGGCCAGCCGGTGGGCGCGCTCGTCCATGGCGCCCGCCACCGGTATGCCCTGGTGCTGGTAGCCTTCGCGCCCGCGGCTTTGGAAGCTGGACAGCATTCCCGGCTTGATCACGGTCAGGCTCATGGCCGGGCTCCCCGGATGCGGTCGAATTCCTCGGGGCCGATGGGGACGAACCGGACCGAGTCGCCAGGCTGGAGCAGGGCCGCGGGGTCGCGGGCCGGGTCGAACATGACCAGCGGCGTGGCGCCGATGATGTTCCAGCCGCCCGGCAGCCGGTTCGGATAGATGACGGTCTGCCGGTTGGCGATCGCGACCGCGCCGATGGGCACGGCGGTGCGCGGCGACGGGCGCCGGGGAATGTTCAGTTTCTTGTCGTGCACGCCCAGGTAGGCGTGGCCGGGCGCGAACCCCAGCATGAACACCATGCAGCGGGGCTGACTGTGCAATTGGATGACGGCTTCCGGCGTCAGGCGGGCGGCGCGGGCCACTTCGTCCAGGTCGGGGCCGTGCTCGCCGCCGTAGCAGACGGGGATATCGACTTCGCGTCCGCCGGTGGCGTCGATGGGTATGCCGCCGGCCAGCAAGGCCTGGATATGTTCGACAAGCGTGGCGTAGGTGGGGCCTTCGCCGTGTCCGCCGGGCCGGTAATGCACGGCTACCGCGACGAAGGAGGGCACCACGTCGGTCACGCCCGGCAGCCGCGCGTCGCGCAGCTTGCGGGCCGCGGCCAGACAGGTCCGGCCGACCGACGCGTCGATCTGGTCGCCGAAGGAAACGATCAGGCAGCGGTCACCCTGGGGCAGGATGCGCCAGCGGGTTTCGGCCGGAGAAGGGGGGTCTGAAATTTCGTTCAACGGCGCGAAACCTGTAGTGACGGATTACTTGGCGAACAACGAATCCATGTTCTTGAACGCCTTGAATTCCAGCGCATTGCCCGACGGATCCAGGAAGAACATGGTGGCTTGTTCGCCCACTTCGCCCTTGAAACGGATGTAGGGCTCGATGACGAACTCGGTGCCGGCGTCGGTCAGGCGCTTGGCCATGGCTTCCCATTGTTCCATGGAAAGCACGGCGCCGAAATGGCGCACGGGCACATTATGCGAATCCACGGCGCTGGTGGCCTTGTGGCCGCATTCGCCGGGCGCCAGGTGAGCCACGATCTGGTGGCCGTAGAAATTGAAGTCGATCCAATCGGGCGAGCTGCGGCCCTCGGGACAACCCAGCTTTTCGCCGTAGAAGGCGCGGGCTTCGGCCAGGTCGCGGACCGGAAAGGCCAGGTGGAACGGCGGCAGGTTGGTTTGGGCGGTCATGAAAAGCTCCGGGTAAGGCAAAAGAAGATGATCGATCAGAATGCCGGCCCTCGCAAGATTGCAAAGGCCCTAGCACCAGCGCGTAGTTTAGGTATTGTTTTTTTGATTGAAAAACGATATTTTTTGTGTCTTAGCATCGAAAATATTGATCGTGATCAAAGAATTCAAGACCTTCCTGGCGGTGGCGCGTGACGGGACCTTCACGGGCGCCGGGGTTCACCTGGGGCTGACGCAGTCCGCCGTCAGCGCCCAGATCAAGCGCCTGGAGGAGTACCTGGGGATAGAACTGTTCGACCGCGGCGCGCGCGCGGCGGTACTGAATGCCCATGGCCGCGAGATGCTGCCGCAGGCCGAGGAACTGGTCGCCATGGCCGAGCGCATGGTCACCACGGCGGGAGCGGGCCACATCAGCGGCTCGCTGCGCATCGGCGCCATCGCCTCGGTGCAGCAGGACCTGCTGGTGCGCGCGCTGGGCGAGTTCCGCGCCGTCTATCCGGAGGTGCGCGTGCGCATCGTGCCCGGGGTGTCGCTGTCGCTGCTGGGGCAGGTGGATGCCGGCGAGGTGGATCTGGCCGTGCTGATCCGCCCGCCCTTTGCCCTGCCGCCCGAGTTGGGCTGGCAGCCGCTGATGAGCGAGCCGGTGGTCCTGGCCATGCCCGAGTCCATGGCGCCCGCGCCGTGGCGCGAGCTGCTGGCGACCCAGCCCTTCATCCGCTACGACCGGGCGTCGTTCGGCGGACGGGTGGTGGACATCTTCCTGAAGAAGCACCGGATCAACGTGCACGAGGCCGTGGAGCTCGACGAGATCGAGGCCATCGCGGGCATGGTGCGGCATGGGCTGGGCGTGGCGCTGCTGCCGCAGCTGCGGCGGCTGGACATGACGGGGCTGCGTCTGGTGTCCTTGGGGGAGGCGGCGTTTCATCGCGAGATCGGCATCATCGGACGCCTGCCGTTCGATGCCGGCAGCGTACGCGACAAGATCGCGGAATGCCTGGTGCAGGCCGCGGCCCAGGCCTGACGCGCGGGCGGGCCACAAAACAAAAGAGCCCCCGAAGGGGCTCTTGCCTTGGCCTTGACCTTTACAGCCGGTCGCAGCGTACGGTGATCGGATGGTCGCGCAAGGCGGTCATCACGATGTCGTCGACCTCGCCTTCCACGTCCGTGATCACGTAGCCGATCTGGCCGCGGGTCTGCAGGGTCTGGCTGACGATGTTCAGGCCGTGCTGCGCCATCAGGTTGTCCAGCGCGCCAAGCGCGCCCGGCGCGTTGCGGTGGACGTGCAGGATGCGGGTGCCGCCGGCCTGTTCCAGATAGGGCAGTTCCGGGAAGTTGACGGCGCCCTTGGTGGTGCCGGCTTGCAGGAAGCGCACCAGCTTCTCGGCCACTTCGCGGCCGATGTTCTCTTGCGACTCCTGCGTGCTGCCGCCGATGTGCGGGGTCAGGATCACGTTGGGCATGCCGATCAGCGGGCTGGCCAGCGGTTCGTCCGCGCCCTTGGGCTCGGTGGGGAACACGTCCAGGGCGGCGCCGGCCAGGTGGCCGGACTTCAGCGCCGCGTGCAGCGCGGCGATATCCACCACCGTGCCGCGCGAGGCGTTGATCAGGATGGCGCCGCGGCGCATGCGCCCGATCGTCTCCGCGTTCATGATGTTTTCGGTGGACTTGCCGCCGGGCACGTGCAGCGTCACGACATCGGCCTGTTCCAGCAGGTCGTTCAGCGTGCCGGCGGGGCGGGCGTTGCCCAGCGGCAGCTTGGCTTCAACGTCGTGATAGATGACGCGCATGCCCAGGCTTTCGGCCAGCGTGCTGATCTGCGAGCCGATATTGCCGTAGCCCACGATGCCCAGCGTCTTGCCGCGGGTCTCGAAGGCGCCGGAGGCGCTCTTGTCCCAGTGCCCCAGGTGGACGCGGGCGTTCTTCTCGGGAATCCGGCGCAGCAGCAGGATGGCTTCGCCCAGCACCAGCTCGGCCACCGACCGGGTGTTCGAGAAGGGCGCGTTGAACACCGGGATGCCGCGCTGCATGGCCGTATCCAGGTCGACCTGGTTGGTGCCGATGCAGAAGCAGCCCACGACGCGCAGGTCGGGGTTGCCGGACAGCAGGGCGGCATCCAGGTGGGTGCGAGAACGAATCCCCGCCACTTGCACGCCGCGCAGGGCGTTGTGCAATTGCGCCGGCGGCAATGCGGCGGCGTGCGTGACGATGTCGGTGTAGCCGGCGGCTTCGAATACCGCGCGGGCGCTCGGGTGGATGTTCTCGAACAGGACGATTTGTGCCATGACTGCCAAGGGGTGGGTGAGAAACGCGTTTTATTTATTGTGGCGCATTTTTGCTGCAGTGCAAGGAGTAGCCATTGGGGCGGTGTGGATGAATTGTTTCAGCGCGCCGGCGCCGCGCCGCCTAGCGGTAGGCCTGGAAGACCTTGGCTGCGCCTTGCTTGTCGACCAGCACCACGTCGTGCGGTGTCTTGCGGCCGCCGTATTCCGGGCCGTCCATGCCGGGAGACCCCAGCGGCATGCCCGGCGCGGCCAGGCCGGCGGCGTCCGGTTTTTCCAGCAGCAGCCGGCGTACGTCGCTGGCCGGCACGTGGCCTTCGACCGCGTAACCGTCCACCATGGCGGTGTGGCATGAGCCGTAGTCGGCCATGCCGGCGTTGCGGCGGATGGGGCCGGTGTCCTGGACGTCATGCGTGGTGACGGCGAAGCCGTTGTCGCGCATGTGCTTGACCCAATCCTCGCAGCAGCCGCAGGTGGGCGTCTTCCAGACTTCGACCTTGACGGGTGTTTGCGCGGTGGCAAAGGTGGGGGCGCACAGGGCTGCGGCGAGAAGCAGGCGGCGAGTGATGCGGGAAATTTTCATGATGCTCCGTGCAGGAAAAAGACCTGGGGTCAGAACCAGAAGCGCACGCCCGCCATGATGGCGGTCTGGGACCGGCTGGCGCCGGCGTCGGCCGCGTAGCGGGCGGTCTGGCCGAACTTGCGTTCAAAGGATACGCCAACATAGGGCGCGAATTCGCGTGTGACTTCATAGCGCAGCCGCAGCGACAGGGATCCCTGCGACAGGCCGGAGCCGACGCCGCGTTCCGGGTCGTTCTTGCCGTAGAGGCTGGCCTCCAGCTCGGGCGTGAAGATCAGCCGCTGTGTCAGGAGCAGATCGTACTCGGCCTTCAGCGCCAGCGCGGTGCGGCCGGACGGGCCGGCATAGGCGGTGGTTTCCAGTTCGATGTTGTAGGGCAGCACGCCTTCGATGCCGATCGCGGCCCAGTCGCGCTTGGGGCCCGTGCCGATGTCCCGGCGCGCGCCCAGCTGCAGGTCCCAGAACGGCGACACGGCGTGGCTCCACAAGGCTTCGATCTTGCCGTCCGAACCGCCGCCGCTTTCGCGCTCTCCTTCGCTCTTGACCAGCAGGCGGTTGGTGGCGGTGCCGAACCAGAAGCGGCCGTCCCATTCCAGCGCGTTCTGGCCATCGCGATTGCGGGCCACGCCGAACTTGTCGAACAGCACTTGCCAGGCAGGCGCGTTGTCCATCATGTGGGGATGGATGCCGTAGCTGTCATAGCCGCGCTCGCCCGCGCCGTCGCTGGACGGCAGGCTGCCGACGGGCGGCGCGCCGGCGGCCGGGGCGGCGTCGTGGCTCATGGATCCATGGTCCATGCCGGCGTGGTCCATGGCGGCGGGGGGCGGCGCGGAGCCATGGTGCATCGAGCCATGATCCATGCCCGGCATGCTGGAATGATCCATGCCGGCGGCTTGCGCCCAGGAGGCCGGGCCGGCCAGCGTCATCGCGATGGCGCAGGCGCCCAGCAGAGCATGTTTGGGATTCATCGGTTTCATCGCTTACTCCACCACGACCGCCCTGAACATGCCGGCCTCCATGTGATACAGCAGATGGCAGTGGTAGGCCCAATGCCCGCGCGCATCGGCGCTGACGCGATAGCTCAGGCGCTGCGCCGGATTGAGCGTGATCGTGTGCTTGCGCACCTGGAACGCACCGTCGGGCGATTCGAGATCGCTCCACAGCCCGTGCAGGTGGATCGGATGCGTCATCATCGTGTCGTTGACCAGGACGAAGCGCACCCGCTCGCCGTAGCGCAGCACGATGGGCTTGGCGTCCGAGAACTTCACGCCGTTGAACGACCACATATAGCGTTCCATGTTGCCGGTCAGGTGCAGCTCGATCTCGCGCGAGGGCGGGCGGTTGTCGTCCGGTTCGCGCACGGAGCGCAGGTCCGCGTAGGTAAGCACGCGGCGGCCGTTATCGCGCAGGCCGATGCCCGGATCGTCCAGCCGCGTCGAGACCACGTCGGGCAGCATCGAGTTGCCCACGCCGCGCTCGGCGGCATAGGGATGCCTGACCTCGACCATGCCGCCTTGTTCCGCGCCGGACCCGTGGGCGCCGCCGTGGTCCATGCCGGGCATGGCGGCGTGGTTCATCGCGCCCGCCGCGGCGCCTTGCTGCATGCCCGCCATGTCGTGGCCGCCGCCCATGTCGTGGGCCATGCCCATGTCCATCATGCCCAGCAGCTGCACGCGGTCCAGCGCCGGCACCTCGGCCTGCATGCCGGCGCGTGGCGCCAGCGTGGCGCGCGCATAGCCGGAGCGGTCCATGGCTTGCGAGAAGATGGTGTAGGCGCGCGCTTCCCGCGGCTCGACGATCACGTCATAGGTTTCCGCCACGCCGATGCGGAATTCCTCGATATCCACGGGCCTGACATCCTGTCCGTCGGCGGCCACGACAGTCATCCTGAGGCCGGGGATGCGCACGTCGAAGTACGTCATCGCCGACCCGTTGATGAAGCGCAGGCGCACGCGCTCGCCCGGTTCGAACAAGCCCGTCCAGTTGCCCGCCGGCGTGGCGCCGTTGGTGAGGAAGGTGTAGGTCGAGCCGGACACGTCCGCCAGGTCCGACGGGTTCATGCGCATCTGTTCCCACATCAGGCGTTCGGCCAGCGCGCCGCGCCAGCCCTTTTCCCCGGCGTCGGCCGCCAGGCTCTGGATGCTGGGCTGGATGCGGTTGTAGTAGTCGGGCATCACCTTCAGCTTGTTGAAGAGGCGCATCGGGTCTTCGTCCGTCCAGTCGGACAGCAGCACGGTGTAGTCGCGGTCGGACGCGATGGGGTCGCGGCGGCGTGGATCGATGACGATGGCGCCGTACAGGCCGGTCTGCTCCTGGAAGCCCGAGTGGCTGTGATACCAGTAGGTGCCGCTCTGCCGGACGTCGAAGCGGTAGGTGAATGTCTGGCCGGGATCGATGCCGGGAAAGCTCAAGCCCGGCACGCCGTCCATCTCCGTGGGCAGGAGGATGCCGTGCCAGTGGATCGACGTTTGTTCGCGCAGGCGGTTGGTGACGTGCAAGGTCACCGTATCGCCTTCGCGCCAGCGCAGCAGCGGCGCGGGCAGCTGCCCGTTCACCGTGGTGCCGATGCGCGCGGCGCCCGTGAAGTTCACGGGCGTCTCGCCGATCTCCAGGTGGAATTCGGTGCCGCGCAACTCGGCCGCGGGCGCCGCGTGCGGTTGCGCCAGCGCCGCGCGCCAGCCGCCCAGCGCCGCCAGCGCGCCGCCGGCGGCCAGGCCTTGCACGAAGCGCCGGCGGGCAGGGGTAGGGGATGCCGTCATGTCAGAGCACCGACACCGAGCCCTTCATGCCGGCGGCGTAGTGGCCGGGCTCCAGGCAGCCGAAGGACACCTTGCCCGCCTTGTCGAAGCGCCACACGATCTGGCCGCTCTTGCCGGCTTCGAGCGACACGGCGTTGGCTTCCTCGTGCCGCATGCCGGGGTCCTTCATCATCATGTCGTAATGCGATTTCAGGTCGGCGTCGGTGCCCAGAACCAGCTCATGCCGGATCTTGCCGGAGTTGCGCACGTTCAGGCGCACGGTCTCGCCCGCCTTGACCTCGATGCTCGCGGGCGTGAAGCGCATGGCGTCCGACATGTCGACGTCGATGCTGCGCGTGACGCGGGTGGCGTCGCCCGGCTTGCCGATGGGGGCGTAGGCGGCCGGCATGGCGTGGCCGGCATGTTCGCCCGCGGCATGGGCGGCGCCGGCGGACAGCGTAAGGGCCAGGGCGGCGGCTTGGGTGATGCGTAGCAGAGTGCTGTTCACGTGAATCCTTGAAGGAGTGAGCGTGAAGGCACTTTAGGAAAACCGGGGTGACCCGATTCTGTCGCGCAGATTACGTTTCTGTAATGTTCGCGGAGCCGGCAGGGATCTCGGGCCCTCTCAGCGTGATGCCGACCACGGTGCCGTGGGCGTCCGATGCGGCGTCGACATCGCCGCCATGCATGCGCGCAATGGCGCGCACGATGGCCAGCCCCAGCCCGTGGCCTTCGCTACGCGGGGCGCGGGCCTGGCCGGACCGGAAGAAGCGGTCGAAGATGCGCGGCAGGTCGGCGGGCGGGATGGGCGCGCCCGGGTTTCGCACCTCCACCCGCGCCCCGGCGGGGGACACCGAGCAGGCCAGCACGATCTCCCGGCCCCGGGGGGTGGCCTTGATGGCGTTGGAAATCAGGTTGGCCAGCGCGCGCCGCACCAGTCCCGGATTGGCGGCCACGGTGGCGTCGCCCTCGCAGCGCAGTTGCACGCCGTGCTCTTCCAGGGTGGCTTCGTAGTACTCCGCCACGCGCCGGGCTTCGGCGGCCAGCGATACCGGCGCCAGGTCGGCGGCGCGTTCGCCGCGGTCGGCGCGGGCCAGGAAGAGCATGTCGTTGACCAGGGTCTTCAGGTCTTCCAGTTCTTCCAGGTTGGATTCCAGCGCGTCGCGCAGTTCCGCCGCGTCGCGCGGCGAGGACAGCATGATCTGCGTGCCGTTGATGAGGGTCGCCAGCGGCGTGCGCAGCTCGTGCGCCACGTCGGCGTTGAAGCCCTCCATCTGCTGGTAGGCCGCCTGCAGCCGGTCCAGCGTGCGGTTAAAGGAGCGCACCAGTTCATGCAGCTCGCGGTCGGTGTCTTCCAGCGGCAGGCGCCGCGCCAGGTTGTCGGGCTGGATGCGCGCGGCCTGCTCGGAAAGCCTGCGCGCCGGCGCCATGCTGCGCCGCACGGCCCAGGCCGCCAGCACCACCGTGGCGCCCACCCACAGCGCGCAGATCAGCAGCAGGGCGGTGCCGTAGGCATAGAGGAACTGCGAACTGGTGCGCGTGCTGACCGCCACGGTCAGCTGCGCGCCCGGCAGGATGCGGTCGTTCATGGCCACCCGCAAGCCGCGCATGCGGCCGCCGTCCTGGGTTTGCAGCACGACCTGCCTGCCATCCGCCGACTCCAGCGTCTCGGGGGCCGCCCCGCCGTAGACGACCTTGCCCTGGGCGTCCACGATCCAGATGCCCAGCTGGCCCTGGCCGGCCCGCATCTCGTCGAAGGTGGCCGCCAGGTCATGCAGGCCGCTGGCGCTGTTCTGCATATCGATCAGGTGGTCGATCAGTTCGAGCTTGCCGCTGACTTCGGTGATCTCCTGGCGTTCCACTTCGCGCTTGAGCGCCCAGAACAGCGTGGCGCCGGCCAGGCTGGACACCAGCAGGGCGATCGCGCCCAGCAGCAGGGTCAACCGCGCCTGCATGGAGCGCATGCCGGGAGGCTTCATGCGGGGTGGATATCCGTGGGGCGGCCATCCGTGGGGCGGCCATCCGCGGGGCGCGATTCCAGCACGTAGCCCATGCCGCGCACGGTGTGCAGCAGTTTGGTGTCGTAGGGATCGTCCAGCTTGCCGCGCAGACGCCGCACGGCCACGTCGATGACGTTGGTGTCGCTGTCGAAATTCATGTCCCAGACCTGTTCGGCCAGGGTGGTGCGCGACAGCACCTGGCCCTGGCGGCGCAGCAGCAGCGCCAGCAGGCTGAATTCCTTGGCGGTCAGGTCCAGCCGCTGTCCACCGCGCTGGGCGCGGCGACGCGCCAGATCCAGCTCCAGGTCGGCCAGCCGCAGCAGCGTGGGCTCCTGGGAGCGTCCGCGGCGCAGCAGCGCCTGGACGCGGGCCAGCAGCTCGGAGAACGCGAAGGGCTTGACCAGGTAATCGTCGGCCCCGCCCTCCAGGCCGCGCACCCGGTCTTCGACGGCATCGCGGGCCGTCAGCATCAGGATGGGGGTGTCTTTGTGCGCGCGCACGGACGCCAGGACCCCGAAGCCGTCCAGCCCGGGCAGCATCACGTCCAGCACGATGAGGTCGTAGGCGCCTTCCAGCGCGAGGTGACGGCCGTCCACGCCGTCGCGCGCCACGTCCACGACATGGCTTTGCTCCGACAGTCCCTTCTTCAGGTAGTCGGCCAGTTTGGGTTCGTCTTCGATGACCAGGATGCGCATGGCCGAAAATTTACCATCCGCGCCGCAGGGGCGGCGCGGATGCGGCGCAGGCTGCGAGGAAAAGAATCAGGCCGCTTCGTCGAGGGCGATGCGGTCGGGCGGAAAGCGCAAGGCAAAGACGCTGCCCTTGCCCGGCTCGCTGGTGATGAGCAATTCGGCGTCGTGGCGCATCGCGATGTGCTTGGTGATCGCCAGCCCCAGGCCGGTGCCGCCCACTGCCCGCGACCGGCCGCGGTCCACGCGGTAGAAGCGCTCGGTCAGGCGGGGCAGATGGCGCGCGGGGATGCCGATGCCCGTGTCCTGGACGCTGTAGCGGGCGCCGCCGTCGGGCTCGCGCTCCCAGCGCACGGTGATCGTGCCGCCGTCCGGCGTGTAGCGCACGGCATTGGTCAGCAGATTGGACAGGGCGGAGGTCAGCTCGGTCTCGGCGCCCAGCACGTCCAGCCTTTCGTCGATGTGCCATTCCAGCACATGGCGGCCGCCCGACAGCGCCTCGATCTGCTGGCGCGCCTTTTGCAGCAGCGCGCCCATATTGATGGCGCGCGGGTCGCTGCCCGGCGACGATTCCAGCGTGGACAGGGTCAGCAGGTCTTCCACGATGGCCTGCATGCGCTGGGCCTGCTCGTGCATCATGTCGATGTACTGAGCGCGCTGTTCGGGCGGCAGCGCATCGGCCGGCATGTCGCGCAGCGTTTCCAGGAATCCCGCCAGCACGGTCAGGGGCGTGCGCAGTTCGTGGGAGACGTTGGCGACGAAATCGCGGCGCGTGGTTTCCAGGCGCTCGATCTGCGTGACGTCGCGGGTGATGAGCAGGCGCTGGTTGCTGGCGTAGGCCGTCAGCTGCATCATCATCAGCCGTTCCTGGCCTTGCTGTCCCAGGCGCACCAGGATGGGTTCGGGCCAGGACGGGCGGTGCGCGTACTCGACGAATTCCGGCGCGCGCAGCAGGTTCAGCAGGTTGTGGCCGCGGTCGGCGGGCAGGCGCAGGCCCAGGTGCTGGCGCGCCATGCGGTTGCACCAGTCGATCTGGAAGTCTTCATTCAGGGTCACCGCGCCGTCCGGCAGCGCCTGGGCGGCGGCCAGCATGCCCTGCATGGTGTCGCGGGTTTCAGTGAGTTCGCGGGCGCGGGCCCGGGTGTAGCGGTACAGCGGGGCGAGGATGTCGTCCCAGGGTCCCACGGAAGCGGGCGGAGAGGAGTCGGGGTGATTGGCCCAGTGGGAAACCAGGGTCAGTCGCCAGCTGCGCCAGAGCAGCATCGCGGCCAGCGCGGCCGAAAACACTATCCAGCCCGCCGGGTCTCCAATGAGCCATTGCGCCAGTAATGCAACTACCGCCCACAGGGCGACCAGGAAAAGTGTGCGCAGCCAGATCATCGTGCGGGAGTTTTACCGCGTCGGGAGCTGTGCCGTAAACCGGTAGCCGCTGCCGCGGACCGTTTCCACATGCGCGTCGTGGCCGCTGGGCTCCAGCGCCTTGCGCAGGCGGCGGATATGGACGTCGACGGTGCGCTCTTCCACGAACACGTGGTCGCCCCAGACCTGGTCCAGGAGCTGGGAGCGGGAGAACACGCGCTCGGGGTGCGTCATGAAGAAGTGCAGCAGACGGAATTCGGTGGGGCCGATCTGGAGCGACTGGCTGTTGCCCGACAGCCGGTGAGTCACCGGGTCCAGCTTCAGGCCGCCCACGTCGATCACGTCGTCGGTGAGCTGGGGCGCGCGGCGGCGCAGCACGGCCTTGATGCGCGCCATCAGCTCCTTGGGGGAGAACGGCTTGGTGATGTAGTCGTCGGCGCCGGCTTCCAGGCCGTCCACCTTGTCCTGCTCGGAGCCCTTGGCGGTCAGCATGATGACCGGGACGGCGCGGGTGCGCTCGTCGTTGCGCAGCTTGCGCGCCATCGCCAGGCCGGACGTGCCCGGCAGCATCCAATCCAGCAGGATCAGATCGGGGAGTTCGGCGCGGATCAGCGTCTGGGCCTGGTCGGCGTCGAAGGCGCGCAGCACCTTGTGCCCGGCGAAGGACAGGTTGACGGCGATCAGTTCCTGGATTGCGGGTTCGTCTTCGACGACGAGGATGGTGCTGGACATGTGGAATTTGGCACACTTCGGAGCGCCGGCGCGGCGCGAACATTGCGATAGTATGGCCGCAATATTTCAGGTATGTGACCGCCGCGTGCTATCTGCGGGGTCGACCGGCCGCGCCCGGGTGCCCGATAGGCTACCATTGAACGATATATCGGGAATTCACCATGCAAAACCCCTCCGAATCGCAACAATCCGCGGACTCCGCCTCGCAATCGACGCACTTCGGCTTCCAGTCGGTGCCGGAAAGCGAAAAGGCCCGCAAAGTCGCCGAAGTCTTCCACTCGGTCGCCCAGCGCTACGACGTCATGAACGACTTCATGTCGGCGGGCCTGCACCGCGTCTGGAAGGCATTCACCATAGGCCGCGCCGCCATCCGTCCCGGCATGAAGGTGCTGGACATCGCCGGGGGCACCGGCGATCTGGCCCGCGCCTTCGCCAAGCGCGCCGGCCCCACGGGCGAAGTCTGGCTGACCGACATCAACGATTCCATGCTGCGCGTGGGCCGCGACCGCCTGACCGACGCCGGGCTGCTGGTGCCCACCGCCGTGTGCGACGCCGAGCGCCTGCCGTTCCCCTCGGGCTACTTCGACCGCGTCAGCGTGGCCTTCGGCCTGCGCAACATGACCCACAAGGACCGCGCCCTGGCCGAGATGACCCGGGTGCTCAAGCCGGGCGGCAAGCTGCTGGTGCTGGAATTCTCGCGCGTGGCCAAGCCGCTGTCGCCGGCCTACGACTGGTATTCCTTCAATGTGCTGCCCTGGCTGGGCAAGAAGATTGCCAACGACGAGGCCAGCTACCGCTACCTGGCGGAATCCATCCGCATGCATCCCGACCAGGAAACCCTGGCCGACATGCTGCGCACCGCCGGCCTGGAACGGGTGCAGTACTTCAACCTGACCGCCGGCATCGCCGCCTTGCACGAAGGCGTGCGCCTGGGCTGACGGCGGGGCCGTCCACGGGATGTTTCGCTCTCCCACGGGGAACTTGTGGGGCGGCGTCTTGTCCGTTATTCTTACGTCATTCAGATTATTGTAAGAAAAGTCGCGCAGATGGTCCTGCTGTTCGTGGGACCCTCCCGTTGCTCGGGGCAGCGGGGGCGCGAGTACGAGGGAGCAAACCTATGACCAAATTCTGTCTTTCGCGGTTTGTCGCCGCGGCGCTCATTGCCGTTTCCGGCGCGGCGTTGGTGACGGCGTCGTTTGACGCCGAAGCCCGTCGCGCAGGCGGCGGCGGCAGCGTCGGCCGTCAATCCTCCAACGTGACCCAGCAGCGCCAGGCCACCACGCCTCCGGCCGCCGCCAACAATACGGCAGGCGCCACTGCCGCCCCGGCTGCCGCCGGCGCGGCCACGGCCGGCGCCGCGGGCGCTGCCGCCAAGAGCGGCGCTTCGCGTTGGCTGGGCCCCATCGCCGGCATCGCCGCCGGCCTGGGCATTGCCGCGCTGCTCTCCAGCATGGGCCTGTCGGGCGCTTTCGCCGAGTTCCTGTCGTCCGCGCTGCTGATCGGCCTGGTCGTCTTCGCCATCATGTTCATCGTCCGCCGCCTGCGCGGCGCGGCGCCGCGCACTGCCACGCAGGGCGCATTCGGCGGAGCCAACAATGCTCCGGGCCAGCAACAGCAGCCGATGTGGCGTGAAGCGCTGAAGCCGACCGACGCGGCTCCCGCCGCCGCGGCTCCGGTTGCCGCTCCCGTGGCTCCCCCGGCCGTGCTGCCCAAGGCTGGCGAGGACAACAACTGGTTCGTGCCCGGCGATTTCGATACGCCGAACTTCCTGAAGCAAGCCAAGGACCAGTTCGTCCGCATCCAGGCCGTCTGGGACAGCGGCAGCACCGACGGTCTGCGCGACTTCCTGACCGATGACCTGATCACCGAGCTCAAGCCGCAACTGGCCGAGCGCGGCGCGGCCCCCAACAAGACCGAAGTGGTGCTGTTGAACGCCGAAATGCTGGGCATCGAAACGGTTTCCGACGGTCACCTGGCCAGCGTGCGCTTCTCCGGCATGCTGCGCGAGGCTCCCGGCACCGAGGCTTTCCGCTTCGAAGAGGTCTGGAACCTGTTCAAGCCGGCCAACGGCGGCTGGTTGCTGGCCGGCATCCAGCAGATCCCGGTGGACCACGCCAGCTAAGCCTGGCGGACCGGATTGACCGTCTCCGTCGTGGGTGCCGCAAGGCATCCGCTTTAACCGGCCCCTCAAGGGCCGGTTTTTCCATGTGCCTTCGCAAAACACGCTCCGATCTAACCCGTTACACTCCCGATTTACCCATCAACTTCGGCAACCCCGTCCATCCGGGCCGTTGCAACCGTCATGCTGCCTTTTTCGTTCCTGCCCACTCCTACGCGGTTGGCTGTAAACGCGCTCAACGCCCTGTTGCGGCGCGAGGACTGGGCGCGCGAGCGCCTGGCCCGGCACGCCGGCAAGACGGTGCGCTTCGCGATGGGCGGATTCACGCTCGGGCTGTCGATCGACAGCGAGGGCCTGGCGGACCAGGCCGATCCGGCCATCGTGCCTGATGTGACCCTGACCGTCGCGCCGGAAAAACTGCCGCTGCCGCGCCTGGGTGCCGGTCGCGAAACGCCTGATTTCGCCGAAGCCACGCATATCTCAGGAGACGCCGCCCTGGCGCAGGTCGTGGCGGACCTGTCCAAGCAGCTGCGCTGGGATCCCGAGGACGCCCTGGCCCGCGTGGTGGGCGACATCGCCGCAATGCGCATCCTGGGTGGCGCGCGCGCGGTGGCCGGTGGCGCGCGCACGGCCGGCCAGCGCCTGGCGGAGAACGTCTCGGAATACCTGGCTGAAGAAAGTGGCGTGCTGGTGGGCCGTCCGGCCCTGGAGCAATGGCGCCTGGACCTGGCGGAACTGAACGCCCGCGCCGACGCGCTGGCGCGTTCAGCCGCCGCGCTGCAAACCCGGCTGGCCACGGCCAGCGCAAAGCGGGGCGCCTGATCCATGTTCCCCTTGCTGCGCCTGCTTCGCATCATCGTCGTTTCGCTGCGTTATGGCCTGGATGAGCTGGTGCTTTCCAGCCTGAATCATCCGCTGGCCACCTGCCTGTTGCGCGTCATCCGGCTGGGCACCCGTCCGCGCGCCCCGCGCGGCCGGCGCCTGCGCCTGGCGCTGGAATCGCTGGGGCCCATTTTCGTGAAGTTCGGACAGGTGCTGTCCACCCGGCGCGACCTGATTCCCGCCGACATCGCCGACGAACTGGCCCTGCTGCAGGATCGCGTGCCGCCGTTCCCGTCCGCGCAGGCCGCCGCCTGCATCGAGGCGGCGCTGGGCGCGCCACCCGAAAAACTGTTTGCGCAATTCGAAGTGGACCCCGTGGCCTCGGCCTCGATCGCCCAGGTCCACTTCGCGGTGCTGCACGACGGCCGCGAGGTCGCCGTGAAGGTGCTGCGGCCGGGCATGCTGAACATCATCGAGAAAGACCTGTCGCTCTTGAAGATCGTGGCGCGCATCATCGAGCGCCTGGGCGCGGATGGCCGCCGCCTGAAGCCGCGCGAGGTCGTGGCCGAGTTCGACAAATACCTGCACGATGAACTGGACCTGGTGCGCGAGGCCTCCAATTGCAGCCAGCTGCGCCGCAACTTCGGCCCGGAATCCGGCCGCGGCGACATGCTGATCGTGCCGGAGGTGATCTGGGAATACACCGCCTCCACCGTGTTCACCATGCAGCGCATGTACGGCATGCCGGTGGGTCAGGTGGAGCGCATGCGCGAGGCCGGCATCGATATCCCGACGCTGGCGCGCACCGGCGTCGAGATCTTCTTCACGCAGGTCTTTACCGACGGTTTCTTCCACGCCGACATGCACCCGGGTAATATCTACGTGTCGGATCGCCCCGGCACGCTGGGCAGCTATATCGCGCTGGACTTCGGCATCGTGGGTTCGCTGTCCGAGTTCGACAAGAATTACCTGGCGCAGAATTTCCTGGCCTTCTTCCACCGCGATTACCGGCGCGTGGCGCAACTGCACATCGAGTCGGGCTGGGTGCCGGCCGACACGCGCGAGGAAGAGCTGGAGGGCGCGGTGCGCGCCGTCTGCGAACCGTATTTCGACCGGCCGTTGTCTGAGATCTCGCTGGGGCAGGTGCTGCTCCGGCTGTTCCAGACCTCGCGCCGTTTCAATGTCGAGATCCAGCCGCAGCTGGTGCTGCTGCAAAAGACTTTGCTCAACGTGGAGGGATTGGGCCGCCAGCTCGATCCCAACCTGGATCTCTGGAAAACCGCCAAGCCCTATCTGGAACGCTGGATGCGTCAGCGTGTCGGATTCAAGGGACTGCGCCAAAGTCTGGAAAAGGAGGCTGCGCAGTGGTCGCAAATGCTGCCAGCCTTGCCCAGGCTGGTCCACGACCATCTGAACCGTCCCAATGTCTCGCCCGCCTTGCTGGCCGAGATGGTTCAGTTGCGACGGGCGCAGGAACAAAACAACCGGCTGGTTGCAGCGCTGGTTGGGGTGCTGGCGCTGGCGATCGGGGTCGCGATATGGGCCCTGACCCGATAGGCGGCGCGATGATCTAGACGATTGCTGTCATGTTTCATTCATGAAACGGTCATCATAGCTTCGCGGGAGACGGCGAAAAATAGCGCTGCGGTGGATGAAATGCAGCGCCCATGCCGACATGACGCGCGCGCCATTCATTAATTTCAAGGCCCCACAAGCGGGACGAATACAAGGGCAGAACATGCTTTATCCTGAACTCTTCAAGACCATGGAAGCCGTACGCTGGAACATGGCTCATGACATCCCCTGGGATGATTTTGACCGCAGCAAGCTCTCGGACGAGCAGGCGCACACGATCAAGATGAACGCCATCACCGAGTGGGCGGCGTTGCCGGCCACCGAAATGTTCCTGCGCGACAACCGCGGCGACAGCGATTTCTGCGCGTTCATGTCGGTGTGGTTCTTTGAAGAACAGAAGCATTCCCTGGTGCTGATCGAGTATCTGCGCCGCTTCCGGCCGGATCTGGTGCCCACCGAAGAAGAGCTGCACAACGTGCGCTTCGAGTTCGACGCGGCCCCCGAACTGGAAACGCTGATGCTGCACTTCTGCGGTGAAATCCGCCTGAACCACTGGTACCGCCGCGCCGCCGAGTGGCACACGGAACCGGTCATCAAGGCCATCTACAAGACGGTCGCGCAGGACGAGGCCCGCCACGCCGGCGCCTACCTGCAGTACATGCGCCGCGCGCTGCATGACCGCGGGCAGGACACCAGCGAGCAGGCGCGCCTGGCGTTCTCGAAGATCGGCGTGCTGATGGCCTCGGCCGGCCGCACGCAGCAGGCGCTGCACCCGACCAACCTGCACGTGAACAAAGACCTGTTCCCCAACGACACGGTGCAGTCGCGCCTGCCGGAGCCGGGCTGGCTGGAGCACTGGCTGGACACGCAGATCCGCTTTGACGGCATCTGGGAGCAGAAGGTCGCCAGCCGTATCCTGCACATCCTGTCCAAGCTGATGGATCGCAGTTTTGAAACGGTGAAGGACCTGAACCGCTACCGCAAGGAAATGACGGCGCTGGTGGTGCCCAAGGAAAAGAAGATCATCCTGGGCGGGGCCTGATAGCCAATATAATCGCCGCATGCCCACCGCCCGTTTCGAATCCAAGGTCCTGTCCCGCGACGAATGCGTCGCCGCCGTTGCCGCTGGCCGCTATCCGCGGCCGCTGGTGTTCACCAACGGCGTGTTCGACATCCTGCACCGCGGGCATGCCACGTATCTGGATCAGGCCGCGCAGCTGGGCGCCACGCTGGTGGTGGCGGTGAACACCGACGAGTCGGTGCGTCGCCTGGGCAAGGGCGCCGAGCGCCCGCTCAACCGCATGGAAGACCGCGCCGCGCTGCTGGCCGCACTGGGCTTCGTGACCCTGGTCACGTCCTTTCACGAGGACACGCCCGAGGCCCTGATCGGCCAGCTCAAGCCCGACCTGATCGTCAAGGGCGGCGACTACGACATGGAAAAGCTGCCCGAGACCGCGCTGGTCAAGACCTGGGGCGGCCGCGCGGTGGCGATTCCCTTTGAGTTCGAGCGATCCACCACCGCGCTGGTGAAGAAGATCCAAGGCCCTTGAGCGCTCTTGGGACGGCCTTGCGACAAAAAAGGCGGCCCGTTGGCCGCCTTCTTCTTGCCTGCGCGGATCGTTACCGCGGTTCGCGCAGCAAGCGGTTGATGGCTTCCAGGTCGCTCTCGGCCAGGATGCCGCTGGTGGCTTTCAGGCGCAGGCCCGCCAGCACCGTGCTGTAGCGCGCCAGCGCCAGGTCGCGCTGGGTGGCATAGAGCTGCTGCTGGGCGTTGAGCACGTCCAGGTTGATGCGCACGCCCACTTCGTAGCCGGTGCGGTTGGCCTCCACGGCAGCCCGGCTGGATTTTTCGCCGGCTTCCAGGGCCTGGATGCGGGCCAGGCCATTGGTGACGCCCGTGTAGTACTGGCGGGATGCCTGGATGGCCTGGCGGCGCGCCGTTTCGAAGTCGTACCGCGCCTTTTGTTCCAGCTGGACCTTTTCCGTGACTTGCGAGGACACGCCGCCGCCCGCGTACAGCGGGATGGAAAGCACCACGCCGATCGTATTGTCGATGGGCTTGCCGGGGGCCGCGTTGCGCATCACGGCGTCGCTGGCGCTGCCGCTGGTGGCGCGCAGGTTCAGGGTGGGGTAGTGGCCGCTCTTGGCGATCTGGATCTCGCGGCCGGCGATGCGGGTCAGCAGTTGCGCGCGCAGCACTTCCAGGCTGGACGACTCGGCCTGATTGCTCCAGTCCGCGACGCGGGCGGGCTGCGGCGCGGGCAATTGCACCGCATAGGGCAGCTCGGCCAGGGCGCCGGGCGCGGTGCCGATGATCTTGGCCAGTTCGTCGCGGCGCACGTCCAGGTCGTTCTGCAGCCGCAGTTCCTGCGCCACCACCAGGTCGTAGCGCGCCTGCGCTTCATACGTGTCGGTAATGGTGGAATTGCCCAGCTCGAAATTGCGCTTGGCCGACTCCAGCTGTCCGGCAACGGCGGCCTTCTCGGCCTCGGTGGCGGTCAGGGTGTCCTGGGCGTAGAGGACGTTGAAGTAGGCATCCGCCACGCGCAGCAGCAGGTCCTGGAAGGCCTGTTGCAGCTGCACTTCGACGTCGGCGACGATGAGCTTGGATTGCTCGTAGTTCTGCCAGCGGCCCCAGTCGAACAGCGGTTGGGTCAGCGCCAGGTCCCAGACGCCGCGCCCGCCGCTGTAGGCATAGGACAGGCCGCGGGTGCTGCGGGTTTCCTGGTAGGCGCCGCCGGCCTCGGCGGAAATCAGCGGCAGCAGCAGCGAACGGGCCTGGGGTTCTTTCTCCAGGCCGGCGCGATAGTTGGCGCGCGCGGCGGCGTAGGTGGGGTCGTTGCCCAGCGCGGCTTGCCAGACCTGGATGAGGTTCTGCGCCGAGGCGGTCAAGGGGCCGACGCTTGCGGCGCAGGTAAAAACCAGTAAAGCCGTAAGCAATCGGACGCGCATGATTTTCAACGATACGCCGGGCCGCCGGGCGGGGCGCCGGCCCCTGGGGGGCCGGATGCGGGGCGGCAGGGTTGGGGGTTTAGAACTTGAACTGGGATACCGCGACGCCACGCAACGGCTTGATGACCGTTTCGAACAGGTTCACGGTCTCGAAGCTGGCGGCGGTGGTGCGGGTGATGCGACAGGCCGTCATGACGGGGTTCTGGCCCACGACCACGACCAGGCGGCCGCCCACGCGCAGCTGGTACTTCAGCGCGTCGGGCACGACCGGCACGGAACCCGTGACGAGAATGGCGTCGTATTCGGTGGAGCCCCAGCCATTGCGGGCGTCGCCGGTTTCAACCTTGACGTTGGTGACGTTGTTCATCTGCAGGTTCTGCTGCGCGAACGTCACCAGGCGGCTGTCGATCTCGACCGAGGTGACCTGTTGCGCCAGATAGCCCAGCAGGGCGGCCTGGTAGCCGGAGCCGGTGCCGATTTCCAGCACGCAGTCGGACTTGGTCAGCAGCAGTTCTTGCGCCAGGCGGGCTTCCACCTTGGGGGCGAGCATGGTCTGACGCGTATTGACCGCGTTGATCTCAAGCGGCAGTTCCAGGTCGGAAAATGCCAGCGCGCGCAGGGCCGGCGGAACGAATTGTTCGCGGCGCACATCGAACAGCGCTTGCAGCACGTTGGCATCCAGGACGTCCCACGGGCGGATCTGCTGTTCCACCATATTGAAGCGGGCTTGTTCTACGTCGGGCAGGGTCGAAGCGTTCATGACGGTCAGAAAAAACAGAGGAATCAACTGGCCATTGTACCGATTCGTAGCGTCCTGTGACGGCCTGCCTGGCCGGCAGATGTTTCAGGGCGGCACCCGTGTCCCGGAAAGCGCGGCGGCGCCCCGTGGGGCGCCGCCTTGAACCGCGATCTGGAAGGCTGCCGCGCCCCTACCACCAGCCGTGGAAGTGATGGACCGGGCCGTGGCCCGAGCCCACCGACAGGCGTTCGGCATGGCGGATGGCTTCGGTCAGGTAGGCTTTGGCGCGCTTGGCGGATTCCGGTACGTCCCCGATTTTCGGCAACAGGGCGGCCAGCGCCGCGGAAAGGGTGCAGCCGGTGCCGTGGGTGTTGACGGTCTCGATGCGGTGCCCGGGCAGTTCGATCATCCGGTCGCCGTCGTGCAGCAGATCAATGGTCTCGTTGCCGGGCAGGTGTCCGCCCTTGACCAGCACCCAGCGCTCGCCCGAATGCGCCAGCTTGTTGCGCAGGCGTTCGGCTACGCGCCGCATTTCCTTGACGGTCTCGACCGGCCGCTCTTCCAGCAGCACCCCCGCTTCGGGCAGGTTGGGCGTCAGCAGGGTGGCCTGGGGCAGCATGGCTTCGCGCATGGCGCCCACGGCGTCGTTTTCCAGCAGCAGGTCGCCGCTTTTGGCCACCATGACGGGATCCAGCACCACATGGGCGGGCGCCCACTTGGCCAGCTTTTCGGCCACCACCTCGATGACGTGGCGCTGGCCGAGCATGCCGACCTTGACGGCGTCGATGCGCACGTCGGCGAACAAGGTGTCGATCTGCAGGCCGACAAAGGCGGGGGGCACCGGCGAGATGCCGGTCACGCCCTTGGTGTTCTGGGCGGTCAGGGCGGCGATGATGGCGCAGCCGTAGGCGCCCAGCGCGCTCATGGCCTTGACGTCGGCCAGGATGCCGGCGCCGCCGGACGGGTCTACGCCCGCGATGGTCAGCGCGTTGGGGATGGGGCGCTCGCTGGCGGGCTGCTGGCGGGTGCTCATTTGGCCGGACCGGCGGTGATCAGCCCTTCGGTGGGCGAACTGGGCGCGCCGCTGTAGAGCTTCTTGGGCATGCGGCCGGCCAGGAAGGCTTCGCGGCCGCCTTCCACGCCCTTCTTCATGGCGCTGGCCATGAGGATAGGGTCGCGCGCGGCGGCGATGGCGGTGTTCATCAGGACCGCGTCGCAGCCCAGCTCCATGGCGATGGCGGCGTCCGACGCGGTGCCCACGCCGGCGTCCACCACGACCGGCACGCGGGCCTGGTCGATGATCAGGCGCAGGTTCCAGGGATTCAGGATGCCCATGCCCGAGCCGATCAGCGAGGCCAGCGGCATGACGGCCACGGCGCCCATGTCTTCCAGCATGCGGCACTGGATGGGATCGTCGGTGCAATAGACCATGACCTTGAAGCCCTCGTCCACCAGGGTCTTGGTGGCCTTGAGGGTTTCGGGCATGTTGGGAAACAGGGTGTGCGGGTCGCCCAGCACTTCGAGCTTCACCAGGTCATGGCCGTCGAGCAGTTCGCGCGCCAGGCGCAGGGTGCGCACGGCGTCGTCGGCGCTGTAGCAGCCTGCCGTGTTCGGCAGCAGCGTGAATTTGGATGTCGGAACGTAGTCCAGCAGGTTCGGTTCGCCGGCGTTCTGGCCGATATTGGTGCGGCGGATGGCGACGGTGACGATTTCCGTGCCGCTGGCATCCAGCGCCGCGCGGGTCTGTTCGAAGTCTTTGTACTTGCCGGTGCCGACGAGCAGGCGCGACGAATAGGCGCGGCCGGCGATGGTGAGAGTGTCTTGTGTGGTCATGGCGCTGCTTCAAAGGGCGGGTGCGCACGATGCGAGGCCCGCGGGGACTGGCTGTTGGATGCACGAATGATAAAGCACGACGCCCCGCCGGAGGAGCCGCCGGCCAAACGGCGCGTTCCACTATTTGAGGAAGACGCCGAACGCCGTCGCGTCAGCGCAGCCGGTCCAGGTCGGCGCAGATGGCTTCGGCCGCGTCGATCAGCCGCGGCCCGGGCCGGTACAGCGCGTCGGCGTCGATGCCGTACACATGGCCCTGGCGGGCGGCGGGCAATCCCATCGCCTGCCAGGCGGCCAGGTTGCGTTGCGTGTCTTCAGGACGGGAAATGCCCGCCAGGACAGCCTCGGGGCGGGCCGCCAGCACGCTTTCCAGGGTGACCTGGGGGGCCACGATGGGCGCCTGGCCGAAGACGTTGACGCCGCCGCAGATGCGCAGCGCGTCGCCGACGATGCTGGTGTCGTTCAGCGTGAAGATGGGGTCCAGGCCGGCCTGCACGAAGACGCGCACCGGCCGGCGGCTGGCATAGCGCGTTCGCAGGGTGTCCAGCCGCGCCCGCATGTCCTGCGCGGCGGCGCGTGCCTGGGGCTCGGTCCCGAACAGCACGCCCATGCGTTCCACGGCGCCTGGAATCGCCGCGAGCGTCAGCGGATCGCTGTAGAAGACGGGGATGCCCAGCTTGTCCATCACCCGCGTCAGCGGCTCGGCGGCGGAGGTCTGCCAGGCGATCAGCAGGTCGGGACGCGCGGCGGCCACGCGTTCGGCGTCCGGCTGCGTGCCGTCGCCGATGACGGGCAGTGCGAGGGCGGCGGGAGGGTAATCGCTGCCGCGCACGGTGCCGATGATATGGTCGCCCGCGCCGGCGGCGTAGACGAGCTCGGTGGCATGCGGCGCCAGCGTGACGGCGCGCCGCGCGGGCGCTGCCAGGACGACGCTGCGGTCGCGGTCGTCCTGGACCCGGATGGCGGCCGCAGGGCTGTCCGGCGCGCCATGGGCAAACGCCGGGCCCAACGCCAGCATCAGCGTCAGTCCGGCGGTTGTCAGGGCGCGGTCGGGTGTCATGCGGAGTCTCGATATAGTCGGCAAGGCCGACTATATCGGAAGGCCACGATCAGTAGCGCAGCGTGAGCGACGCGTAGAAGTTGCGGCCAGGCGCGGGGTACAGGCTGTAGTTGGCGACGGGACCCAGCATTTCGAACGACGCGTTGCCGCCGCGGATGCCGTAGGTGGCGTACTGGCGGTCGAAGATGTTGTTCACGCCCACCGCGCCTTCGATATTGCGGGTGAACTTGTAGGCCAGCTTCGTGTTGAACAGCACGTAGGCGTCGAGTTCCTTGCCGAACTGGTTGGCCTGGTCGTTATCCATGCGCGACTTGCCCACGTATTGCGCCGCCACGTTCCACAGGAACGCGTCGGTGGGGCGCCAGGTCACGGCGGCGTTGGCCAGCCACTTCGGGGCCAGCGGCACGGTCTTGCCGGTCAGGTCCACGCCGGCGTAGGTGCCGGAGCGGAACTGCGCTTCCATCCAGGTCACGTTGGCGTCCAGGGTCACGCTGCTGGAAATCGCGGTGCGGCCTTCCAGCTCGATGCCCTGGCGGCGGGTCGGATCCAGGTTGGTGTTGGCGCCGGTGCCCGGACCCCACATGCCGTCGGCCAGCGGGTTGTACTGGATTTCGTTGGTCAGGTCATAGCGGAAGTACGACAGGCGGGCGCTGCTCGTGGCCGATTGCCAGGTCACGCCCAGTTCCTTGTCGGTGGAGGTCTGGGGGGCCAGCGGCGACTGGACCGACAGCAGTTCGTCGGCATTGGGCAGGCGGAAGCTGCGGCCGACCTTGCCGTACACGCCAAAGCCGGAGGGCAGGTCCTGGCGCACGCCCAGCTGCCAGGCGGTCAGGTGGTTGCTGCGATCGGAGGCGGTGCCCGAGCCCGTGATCACGTCCAGGTCGTCGGACGCATACTGGCGGCGCGCGCCCATCGTCACGTACGTGCTGTCCGTGGCGCGGATCTGGCCTTCGGCGAACAGGCCGTACTGGTGCTGGCGGGACTGCCACTTGGACGGCTCGAAGTCGTAGTACGCGTTCTGGTCGGCCGTGGTCTTGGATTCCTGCGCGTCGGCGCCAAAGACGAGGCTGTGGCCGCCTTCGATCGGCAGGCGGTAGCGCACGCTGGCGATGTTCTCTTCCAGCTTCTGGTCGCGCAGCGTGTCGCCGAAACCGTCGTAGGACAGCCCGTTGAGCTTCTTTTCGCGGGTGGACAGGTCGGCGTACAGCGTGCCGGCGCCGAGCGCCTGTTCGAGCTGCAGGCCGAACGTGGTGGTCGTGGTGTTGACGTAGTCGACGTCGTTCTTCGAGCCGCGCGGGTCGTCCTGGAACTCGTTCACGCCCGTGGTCGGGTTGATCGAGCGCGGGCCGGGCAGTTCCAGTTTCTGCGTGGTCGTGCGGCCATACAGGCGGATCGAGCCATCGTCATGGCGGAACGTGATGCCGGCGCCCCCGCCTTCGCGGCGCTCGCCGCTGTTGTCGCGGTAGCCGTCGGTGTGCAGCGACTGCATGTAGGCGTCGATGCCGACCTTCTCGTTGTGCATGGCGACGGCGGCGTCGTACTGGCGCAGGCCGTAGCTGCCGAAGGTGGCGGTGGCGCGGGCGGTCACCGGCTCCTTCGAGAAATCCGACTTGGTGATGATGTTGATCACGCCGCCGGTGGTGCCGCCGCCGTACTGCACGGAGCCGCTGCCGCGCACGATTTCAACGCGCTCCACCTGGTCCAGCGGCACCACGCCCAGGCTGGGAGCCGACAGGTCGTTGGTGTTCTGCTTCACGCCGTCGATCAGGATCAGCGTGTTGCTGGCGCCAGTGATGCCGAAGCCGCGCAGGTCGACGATGGCGTTGTCGCTGGAGCTGCTGGTGTTGATCAGGTGGATGCCGGCCTGGGTCGACAGCAGGTCCTGCATGGTGCGCGCGCTGCTGGCGGCGATATCCGCGGCCGTGATGACCGAGATCGACACGGGCAGCGTGCGGCCGTCCGTCGGCACGCGCTGGGCGGTGACGGTGATGCTGTCGAGTTCGGGAGTGGCGGGAGCGGCTTGCTGGGCGGCGGCGATGGCCGGAGCGGAACAGAGCAGGGCGCCGGCGTAGCGACGGATGGAGCGGACTTTCATCTACATAACCTCGATGCGACCCGCGACCCCGCAGGTCAATCACGATGGGGAGGACGCCCAGGCATTGCGGCGGGCCATGGGGTGGCCGGCGGCGTTGAATGAGCATCCTGACGAGCGAACTGGCCGGTATCGGGCTGCCATGGGCGCATTGCGCGCATGGGGACCGTTGCGGGGGCAGCACAGGCTGGACGGCGGGACTGCCGGGCCGCCTTTTGGGCGGTGCGGCAGCCCTGGCGGGGCGTCTTCCTGTTTCCCGTTTACCTTTCACGCGCGGCGGGCAAGTGTTGCGTTCTTGCCAGCCCGTAGCGCCGAAAGCACCGGTTCGGGGCCGAAACTGTATCACCGCGAGGCGCGCGAGGGCCCATTTTGTTACGATCAGGGCTTGTTTTTTCGGCGTTTTTCGCTTTTTAGCCACATTCGCGCTGCCGTGGCCAACCCAATCCGGATCTGATCGTGTCTTATCCCCGCCTGCCGTACCCTCCCGACGCCTACACCCAGGGCGGCGAATTTGCCCGTCTGCTGGGTAAGCGCATCCTGATCCTGGACGGCGCCATGGGCACCATGATCCAGCGCTACAAGCTGGGCGAAGCGGACTTCCGCGGCCAGCGTTTCGCCGACCACGGCAAGGACGTGAAGGGCAACAACGAGCTGCTGTCCCTGGTGCGGCCCGACGTGATCTCCGAGATCCACCGCCAGTACCTGGAAGCCGGCGCCGACGTCATCGAGACCAACACCTTTGGCGCCACCACCATCGCGCAGGGCGACTATGACCTGCCGGAACTGGCCTACGAGCTGAACCTGGTGTCGGCCCAGCTCGCGCGCGAAGCCTGTGACGCCTACAGCACGCCCGACAAGCCGCGCTTCGTGGCCGGGGCGCTGGGCCCGCAGCCCAAGACGGCGTCGATCTCGCCCGACGTGAACGACCCGGGCGCCCGCAACGTCACCTTCGACGAACTGCGCGTCGCCTATATAGAACAGCTCAACGGCCTGCTGGACGGCGGCATCGACATCGTCCTGATCGAAACCATCTTCGACACGCTGAACGCCAAGGCGGCCATCTTCGCCACCGAGGAAGTGTTCGAGCAGCGTGGCGTCCGCCTGCCGGTGATGATCTCGGGCACGGTGACCGACGCCTCCGGCCGCATCCTGTCCGGCCAGACGGTCGAGGCCTTCTGGAACTCGGTGCGCCATGCGCGCCCCGTCACCATCGGCCTGAACTGCGCGCTGGGCGCCGCGCTGATGCGCCCCTACGTGGCCGAGCTGTCCAAGATCTGCGATACCTACGTCTGCGTCTATCCCAACGCCGGCCTGCCCAATCCGATGGCCGAGACCGGCTTTGACGAGACGCCCGCCGACACCTCGGCGCTGCTGGAGGAATTTGCCCGCGCGGGCCTGGTGAACATGTCGGGCGGCTGCTGCGGCACCACGCCAGACCACATCCGCGCGATCGCCGACAAGGTCACGGCGCTGACGCCGCGCGTCGTGCCGGACATCCCGGTCAAGACCCGCCTGTCGGGCCTGGAACCCCTGAACATCGACGAGGATACGCTGTACGTCAACGTGGGCGAACGCACCAACGTGACGGGCAGCAAGATGTTCGCCCGCCTGATTCGCGAAGAGAAATACGACGAGGCGCTGGCCGTGGCCCGCCAGCAGGTCGAGAACGGCGCGCAGATCATCGACATCAACATGGACGAGGCCATGCTGGATTCGGTGGCCTGCATGCACCGCTTCCTGAACCTGATCGCCTCCGAGCCGGACATCGCCCGCGTGCCGGTCATGATCGACAGCTCCAAGTGGGAAGTCATCGAGACCGGCCTGAAGTGCGTGCAGGGCAAGCCGGTGGTGAACTCCATTTCCATGAAGGAAGGGCTGGAGCCCTTCCGCCACCATGCGCGGCTGTGCCGCCGCTACGGCGCGGCCGTGGTGGTGATGGCATTCGACGAACTGGGCCAGGCCGATACGCTGGAGCGCCGCAAGGAAATCTGCGGACGCGCCTACAAGATCCTGGTCGAGGAAGAGGGCTTCCCGCCGGAAGACATCATCTTCGATCCCAACGTCTTCGCGGTCGCCACCGGCATCGACGAGCACAACCACTACGCGGTGGACTTCATCGAAGGCACGCGCTGGATCCGCGAGAACCTGCCGCACGCCCGCATTTCGGGCGGGGTGTCCAACGTCAGCTTCTCGTTCCGCGGCAACGAGCCGATGCGCGAGGCCATCCACACCGTGTTCCTGTACTACGCGGTCAAGGAAGGCATGACGATGGGCATCGTCAACGCCGGCCAGTTGGGCGTGTACGCCGACCTGGATCCGAAGCTGCGCGACCTGGTGGAAGACGTGGTGCTGGACCGCCCCGAGCCGGTCGGCAAGACCGAACCGGACGATGAGCGCACGCCCACCGAACGCCTGGTGCAGTTCGCCGACAGCGTGAAGGGCTCGGGCGCCAAGAAGGAAGAAGACCTGGCCTGGCGCAACGCGGAGGTCGAGCAGCGCCTGTCGCACGCGCTGGTGCATGGCATCACCGCCTTCATCGTGGAAGACACCGAGGAAGTGCGCCAGAAGATCGCCGCGCGCGGCGGCCGCCCGATCGAAGTGATCGAAGGCCCCCTGATGGACGGCATGAACGTGGTGGGCGACCTGTTCGGCGAGGGCAAGATGTTCCTGCCGCAGGTGGTGAAATCCGCCCGCGTGATGAAGCAGGCGGTGGCGCACCTGATTCCCTTCATCGAGGAAGAAAAGCGCCAGATCGCGGCGGCTGGCGGCGACGTGCGCGCCAAGGGCAAGATCGTCATCGCCACGGTCAAGGGCGACGTGCACGACATCGGCAAGAACATCGTGTCGGTCGTCCTGCAATGCAATAACTTCGAAGTCGTGAACATGGGCGTGATGGTGCCCTGCGCGCAGATCCTGGAGAAGGCCAAGGAAGAGAACGCCGACATCGTCGGCCTGTCCGGCCTGATCACGCCCAGCTTGGAAGAGATGGCGTATGTGGCCTCCGAGATGCAGCGCGACGAATACTTCCGCACCCGCAAGCTGCCGCTGATGATCGGCGGGGCCACCACCAGCCGCGTGCATACGGCCGTGAAGATCGCGCCCCACTACGACGGCCCGGTCATCTATGTGCCGGACGCCAGCCGTTCGGTGGGCGTGGCCACCAATCTGATGTCGGATCAATCGGAAAAGTACCTGGCCGAGCTGGCCGAGGAATACGAAGAGGTGCGCCGCCGCCACGCCAACCGCAAGGCGACGCCCATCCTGCCGCTGGCCGAGGCGCGCGCCTCGCGTCCGGTCATCGACTGGGACAACTACACGCCGCCGCGCCCGAAGTTCATCGGCCGCCGCACGTTCAAGAGCTATGACCTGTCCGAGATCGTGAAGTACGTGGACTGGGGCCCGTTCTTCCAGACCTGGAGCCTGTTCGGCCCGTTCCCCGCCATCCTGGACGACAAGGTCGTGGGCGAGCAGGCGCGCAAGGTCTACGCCGACGGCCTGGCCATGATGAAGCGCATCGTCGAAGGCCGCTGGCTCACCGCCAACGGCGTGGTCGGCTTCTATCCGGCCAACAGCGTCAACGACGAAGACATCGAGGTCTACAGGGACGAGACGCGCAGCGAGGTGCTGTTTACGTATCGCAACCTGCGCCAGCAGGGCGCCAAGCGCGAAGGCGTCAGCAACAAGTCGCTGTCCGACTTCATCGCGCCCAAGTCGTCCGGCAAGCTGGACTACATCGGCATGTTCGCGGTCACGGCGGGCCTGGGCATCGAGAAGAAGGAAGCGGAATTCGAGAAGGCGCTGGACGACTATTCCAGCATCATGCTGAAGTCCCTGGCCGATCGCCTGGCCGAAGGCTTCGCGGAATGCCTGCATGCGCGCGTGCGTCAGGACCTGTGGGGCTATGCGTCCGACGAGACCCTCTCCAACGAGGACATGATCGCCGAGAAGTACGTGGGCATCCGACCGGCGCCGGGCTATCCGGCCTGCCCGGAACACGTGGTCAAGACGGACATGTTCCGCGTGCTGGACGGCGAGGACATCGGCATGCAGCTGACGGACAGCTATGCCATGTATCCGGCGTCCAGCGTGTCGGGCTTCTACTTCAGCCACCCGCAGTCGCAGTACTTCAACGTGGGCGTCATCGGCGAGGACCAGCTGGAAGACTACGCCCGCCGCAGCGGCCGCAGCATCGAGGACCTCAAGCGCACGCTGGCGCCCAACCTGGGGTGATGCCGGCGGGTCCGCGTCAATGAAGAACGGCCGTAGGGGGTGACCTCTGCGGCCGTTTTTTCATGGCGTCCTGATAGTGGTAAACCATGATGGCGAGAATTGGTAAACCAAATACGATTTGGTCTAACCAATTCGGAAGGCCAGTCCCTTGCAACTTGCCCCTAAACCCGATGCGCCGCCGGCGGCCAGGCCCGTTCCCGAGCGCGGCTACCTGCGGCTGGCCGCCCAGATCCAGGCGCTGGTCGCCCAAGGCGAATTCGCCGTGGGCAAGAGGCTGCCGGCCGAACGCGCGCTGGCCGAACGCTTCGAGGTCAGCCGGACCTCGCTGCGCGAAGCCATCATCGCGCTGGAGCTGCAGGGCGTGGTGGAAGTCCGGGGCGGATCGGGTATCTATGTGTGCGAGCCCGAGCCAGGCCTTGCCCGCATGCCAGCCGCGCAGGAAGCCGGCGCCGGGCCGTTCGAGCTGCTGCGGGCGCGCTGCCTGATCGAATCCGAGATCGCCGCGCTGGCGGCCACCACCCGCAGCGACGCCGACCTGGACCGCATCTTTGAAGCGCTGACGGCCATGCGCGAGCAGATGCTGGACAAGGCCGCCAACGCCGAGGCCGACCGCCGCTTCCATCTGCACATCGCGCAATCCACCGGCAACAGCGTGCTGCTGGCGACGGTGACGTCGATGTGGGACCAGGCACAGGGTCCGATCTGGGAAAAGACCGAACAGCATTTTCATACGCAGGCGTTGCGCCAGGCATCGCAGGAAGACCACCAGCGCATCTTCAGCGCGCTGGTGGCGCGCGATGCGCAGGCGGCAAGGCAGGCGATGCGCGACCATCTTGAGCGGGTGATCGGCGAATTCGCGCAGGGGTGGCGCTGATGCTGAACTGCGCGATACACGGCGCCCAGGACCTGCGCCTGGACCAGCAGGCGCCCGAGGAGATCGGCCCGACGCAGGTGCGCGTCGGCGTCAAGGCCGTGGGCATCTGCGGGTCGGACCTGCATTACTACCGGCACGGCAGGGTGGGCGATTTCCTCATCCGCGAGCCGCTGACTCCGGGCCACGAGGCATCCGGCCAGGTGCTGGAGGTGGGCGCCGCCGTCACCTCCCTCAAGCCGGGCGACCGCGTGGCGCTGGATCCGGCGCGCACTTGCGGCGCGTGCCGCTACTGCCGCCAGGGCGATTCCAACCACTGCGAGGCCGTCCATTTTTTCGGCAGCGCCAGCCGCTACCCGCATATGCAGGGCGCGATGCGCGAGCAGGTGGTGGTGCAGGAACGGCAATGCCTGCCTGTGCCGGACAGCCTGTCTTTTGAACTTGCCGCCTTTGGCGAGCCGCTGGCGGTGGCGCTGCACGCCGTGCGCAGCGCGGGCTCCCTGCTGGGCAAGACAGTCATGGTGGTGGGGGCCGGCCCCATCGGCGCGCTGATCCTGATGGCCGCGCGGATGGCGGGCGCCAGCCATGTCATCGTGGTGGATATCGTCGGCCAGACGCTGGCGGCTTGCGCCCGCGTGGGCGCCACGCGCACCATCAACGCGGCCGAGGACCCGGACGCGCTGGACGCACTGAGCGCGGGCAAGGGCACGGTCGACGTCTGCTTCGAGGCGTCGGGCAGCTACGCGGGGCTGGGCAATTGCATCCGGGCGGCGCGTCCGCGCGGCGTCATCGTCACGGTGGGCACGCTCAATGGCGGCAGCGAGCATTGCCCCTTCAACCAGATCATGGTCAAGAGCCTGTCGTGCATCGGCAGCTTCCGCTTCGTGGACGAATATGCCTGGGCCGTGGACTGCCTGAGCCGCGGCCTGCTCGATGTGTCGCCGCTGCTGACGGCGGCGTTGCCGGTGGGGCGCGTGCACGACGCGTTCGCGCTGGCAGCCGACCGCCAGCAGGCAATGAAAGTGATGGTGACGTTCTGACCCGCCGGCCGCCATGCGCGGCCCCTTTTCCACGTAGCCAGAGTTCATGATGAAAATTACGGACGCACGCGTGATCGTTTGTTCTCCGGGCCGCAATTTCGTGACCCTGAAGATTGAAACCGACCAGGGCCTGACCGGCATCGGCGACGCGACCCTGAACGGGCGCGAACTGGCCGTTGCCGCCTACCTGACCGAGCACGTGGTCCCTTGCCTGATCGGCCGCGACGCGCACCAGATCGAGGACATCTGGCAGTACCTGTACAAGGGCGCCTACTGGCGGCGCGGACCGGTCACCATGACCGCCATCGCGGCCGTGGACACGGCGCTGTGGGATCTGAAGGCCAAGGCTGCCGGCCTGCCGCTGTACCAGCTGCTGGGCGGCAAGAGCCGCAGCGGCGTGATGGTCTATGGACACGCCAATGGCTCGGACATCGAGCACACGGTGGACGAAGTGCTGCGGTACGCCGACATGGGCTATCGCGCGATCCGCGCGCAAAGCGGCGTGCCTGGCCTGGACAAGGTCTACGGCGTGGGACGCGGCAACCTGTTCTACGAACCCGCCGACGCGGACCTGCCCAGCGAGCACGACTGGTCCACCGAAAAATACCTGCGCCATGCGCCCAGGCTGTTCGAGCGCATCCGCGAGAAGCTGGGCTTCGAGCATCACCTGCTGCACGACGTGCATCACCGTCTGACCCCGATCGAGGCCGGCCGGCTGGGCAAGTCGCTTGAGCCCTACAGCCTGTTCTGGATGGAGGACGCCACGCCCGCCGAGAACCAGGAGGCGTTCCGGCTGATCCGCCAGCACACGACGACGCCGCTGGCCGTGGGCGAGATCTTCAACTCCATCTGGGACTGCAAGGACCTGGTGCAGAACCAGCTGATCGACTACATCCGCACCACCGTGGTCCATGCGGGCGGCATCACGCACCTGCGCCGCATCGCCGACCTGGCCTCGCTCTACCAGGTGCGCACGGGCTGCCACGGCGCCACCGACCTGTCGCCCGTCTGCATGGGAGCGGCGCTGCATTTCGACCTGTGGGTGCCCAACTTCGGCATCCAGGAGTACATGCGCCACACCGAGGAAACGGACGCGGTGTTTCCGCACGCCTACACCTTCGGCCAGGGCATGTTGTATCCGGGCGATGTACCCGGCCACGGCGTCGACATCGATGAGAAGCTGGCCGCCCGGTACCCGTACAAGCGCGCCTACCTGCCGGTGAACCGCCTGCAGCAAGACGGGACGCTATGGAACTGGTAGCGCGGGAGGCCGGCCGCCTGCAGCCGGCCAGCCTTGCGGCGCTGCCCGCGCAGGTGGCGCGTCCCGGCTACGACCGGGCCAGGCTCAAGGCGCGCATCGTGCATCTGGGCCTGGGCGCGTTTGCGCGCGCCCATCTGGCGGCGGTGAACGATGCCGCGCTGCGCGCCGGCGCGGATCCGGACTGGGGCATCTGCGGCGTGTCCTTGCGTCAGGCCGATACGCGCGATGCGCTGGCGCCGCAGGATGGCCTGTACGCGCTGGCCCTGCGCAGCGCCGACGATCACGGCCGGCCGCGGCAACAGCTGATGGTGATCGGCTGCCTGCTGGAGGCGCTGGTGGCGCCCGAGGATCCGCAGGCTGTGCTGGCTCGCATCGCCGGCCCGGACACGCGCATCGTCAGCCTCACGGTTACCGAGAAAGGCTACTGCCACGATCCCGCCAGCGGGCGGCTTGATCTGGCCCACCCCGACATCGTGCACGACCTCGCGCAGCCCGCCGCGCCCCGCAGCGCCATAGGCTTTCTGGCCTGGGGCCTGCAGCGCCGGCGGGCGGCGGGGCTGGGGCCCGTGACCCTGATGTCGCTGGACAACCTGCCCGCCAACGGTCATCTGCTGCGCGGCATGGTGCTGGCGTTCGCGGCGCGGGTCGACGCGGGGCTGGTGGATTGGATCGCCTCGGCTTGCGCGTTCCCGTGCTCGATGGTTGACCGCATCGTGCCCCGCACCACCGGCGAAGACCGGTGCGCGGTGGCCGAGGCGCTGGGCGTGCGCGACGCCTGGCCCGTGCTGGCCGAGCCCTATCTGGAATGGGTGATCGAAGACCGGTTCGCCGCCCGCCGTCCGGACTGGACGGCGGGCGGCGCGCGCTTCGTGGCCGAGGCCGAACCGTTCGAGACGCTGAAGCTGCGCATGGTCAACGGGGCGCATTCCGCCCTGGCCTATCTGTCGGTGATGGCGGGCTGGGCCACGGTGGACCAGGCGATGGCGCAACCCGGCCTGGAGCGCTATCTGTCGGAGTTGATGCGCACGGAGATCGCGCCCACCTTGCCGACGCTGCCCGGACTGGATGTGGAGCAATATCGGCAGCGTTTGCTGCGGCGCTATGCCAATCCGGCGCTCAGGCACCAGACGCGGCAGATCGCAATGGACGGCTCGCAAAAGCTGCCGCAGCGCCTGCTGGAAACGGTGCGCGCGCGCCTGGCGGCGGACCTGCCAATGCCGGGGTTGGCGCTGGCGGTGGCCGGCTGGCTGCATTTCCTGCGCGGCGTCGACCAGGCCGGGCGCCGCTACGAGATCCAGGACCCGATGGCCGGGATCCTGGCGCGGCAATACGCCTTGGCGGAGCAGGCTGCGCAACAGGCGGGCCAGGGACCGCGGGCGATGCTGGCCTGGGCCGGCGTCCTGACCGGGTTGGAGGCCGTGTTCGGGGACCTGGGCCAGGACCCGCGCTTCGTGCGGGCCGTGGCGCAGGCCGCGCAATCCTTGCGCAGCCTGGGCGTGGCGGGGGCGCTGGGCGCGCTGGCGGCGCAGGGACCGCCCCAGGCAGGCTGAATCAGCCCGGCTTTTTCACCACGATCGTTGCCGTGTCGCTGGTGAAAGAGCTGTCTTCGCGCACGTCGAAGTGCGCCCGCACCACGTCCGGCGCAATGCCGAACATATGGCGCAGCGCCGCGACCAGCGTGTCGGGGGTGCGCATGCGGGTGACCCAGGACTGGAATTCCAGCGGCAGGCGGCGCGGGGCCAGGCCTTGCAGGGTGAAGCCGGCCTCGGTCAGCATGCGGGTCCATTCGGCGACGGAGTAGTCGCGCACATGCGAGGTGTCGCGCAGCACTTCGATGGTCTGCAGCCAGGTGTCCAGCAGCGGCTCGCCCGGCGACACCACGTCGGCGAACACGGCGGTGCCGCCGGGCTTGAGCACGCGGAAGGCTTCGCGCAGGCCGCGCCCAGCGTCCTGCCAGTGATGCGTGGAATAGCGCGACATCACCAGGTCAAACTCGCCGTCGCCAAACGGCAGGTATTCGGCCTTGCCCTGACAGGTGACCAGGTTCGCAAGCCCGCGCTTGGCGGCTTCGCCCGCGACCACGTCCAGCATCTGCTGCGAAAGATCGTAGGCCGTGACCTGGCCGACCAGCGGCGCGACGTGAAAGCTCACGTGGCCGCCGCCACAGCCCAGATCCAGCACCCGCGAGCCGGGGTGCTCGCCGGCGATGCCGGCCATTTGCAGCAGGTCTTCGCCCTGGGCGTGGACCGCGCTGGTCAGGTAGGCCGCGGCGCGAGGGCTGAACTGGCGGTCGACGGCGGCGTCATGCGAACTGGAGGTCATGAGGATCCTTGGTTTTCGGAATGCGGAAGATAGCGGTGCAGGCGCTAAGATAGGCGGACCCGTATACACGTACAAGTCCATTGCTTATCCTGGTATGACTACTTCCCCCCTGGCCGGCGCCGCCGGCCACGAAGGCTCTCACCTGCGCCGGCAGGCGCTGGGCGAATTCGTGCGCAGCGCCCGATCCCGCATCACGCCCCAGATGGCCGGCCTGCCGGAAGGCATGCGCCGCCGCACGCCCGGCCTGCGGCGGGAAGAGGTCGCGCAGCTCTGCGGCATCAGCGTCACCTGGTACACCTGGATCGAGCAGGGGCGCGAGGTGTCCGTGTCGCCCTCGGTATGGTCCCGCATCGCGGGCGTGCTGCAGCTGGCCCGCGCGGAACGCGCCTATCTGTTCGACCTGGCCGACTGCGCGGATCCGCAGCATGCCCGTGACGACGCCGGCGGCGCGCCGGGGCCGCTGCATGAGTGCGTGAACGCGATCAATGCGCCGGCCTATGTGCTGGACCGAGCGTGGAACGTGCTGGCCTGCAACGAGCCGCTGCGGGACCTGTTTGACGATTGGCCAACGCGCGATGCCGAGCCCAACCTGCTGCGCTACATCTTCCTGGATCCCGCCGCGCGCGAACTGGTGGTGGACTGGGACCAGCGCGCCCGTCGCGTGGTGGCGGAATTCCGCGCCGACGCCGGGGCGCACCTGGACGAGCCGGCGGTGCTGTCGCTGCTGGACAGCCTGAGTCGGCAAAGCGCGGTCTTTTCCCATTGGTGGACGCGCCATGCGGTGGTGGAGCGCGAAGGCGGCTTGCGGGAATTCCAGCATCCGCGCCGTGGCAAGCTCGGGTATCAGCAGATCACCTTCCGCCTGGCGACGCATCCGGATCTGAAGCTGGTGATGCTGCTGAGCGGGAGCGCGGAAGCCGGCGCCTGAGCGGCGCCCGCTAGCGCGCGGGCTCGTCGAACAGGCTGTCCTGCATGCCCGCATCCACCAGGCCCTGCAACAGCTTCTTCACCGGCGCCGGCAGCGCCATCGACGCCAGCTTGTCCGCCGGAACCCAGCGTTCGGGCTGCGCCGGTTCGCGCAGGCTGACCGCCCGGACGGGAACGAGCCATGGCCGGATGTGCAGCCGGTAGTGCGTGAAGGTGTGGGCGAAGGCGGCGAGCTCGAAGCGCTGCTCGGGCTCCAGGCCCAGCGCGCGCGACGCGCTGTCGGGGTCGCCCGCCACGTCGAATTCAGGCAGGCTCCACAGTCCGCCCCAGATGCCGGGTTCGGGCCGTTGCTGCAGCAGGAACGCGCCCTGATGCCGCAGCACCAGCATACAGGTCTCGCGTTCCGGGATGGCCTTGCGCACCTTGGGCGTGGGCAGCTCGGCCTGGCGGCCTTCGCGCCTGGCCACGCAACTGCCGGCCACGGGGCACCGGTCGCAGGCGGGCTTGCCGCGGGTGCACAGCGTGGCGCCCAGGTCCATCAGTCCTTGCGTGTAGGAGGCCATGTCCAGGCCGGGCGCGGCGTCGACCTGCGCGTCGGCCAGCGCCCACAGGCGTTGCTCGATTTCGCGTTTGGAGGGATCGCCCGCGATGCCGAAGTGGCGCGTGAACACGCGTTTCACATTGCCGTCCAGGATGGGCGAGCGCTCGCCATAGGCGAACGCGGCAATGGCCGCGGCGGTGGAGCGGCCGATGCCGGGCAGCGTGGCGATGGCCTCGGCCGTGGGCGGAAAGCGCCCGTTCCAGTCGCGCGCGATCTCTTGCGCGCAACGGTGCAGGTTCCGGGCGCGGGCGTAATAGCCCAGGCCGGCCCAGTACGGCATCACGTCTTCCTGGGCGGCGGCCGCCAGCGCCGCCACGTCCGGGAAGCGCTGCAGGAAGCGGTCGTAATAGGGGATGACGGTGGCCACCTGTGTCTGCTGCAGCATGATCTCGGATAGCCAGATCCGATAGGGATCCCGGGTGTTTTGCCAGGGAAGATCGTGGCGGCCATGCTGGCGTTGCCAGGCGACGATGCGAGGGGCGAAGTCCATGCCGGCAATTATCGCATCGCCCTATTGCCGGGGGTGGAGTGACCGGTTACAACCAAATGCACTAGAAGCGCGATCGCGCCAGGACTTCACTTTCACGGCCCTCGTTGGCCCGCGTGCGCTCCAAGAGACCGATGCGCGAAGCTGGTGGGGGCATCCAGGATCTTGGAGTAGACATGAATGCCCCCCTTACGCCCGCCGTTCGCGCGGCGCTTGAATCCGTCCAGCTCGACGACAAATACACCCTGGAATCCGGCCGCGCCTGGATGAGCGGCATCCACGCCCTGGTCCGCCTGCCCATGATGCAGCGCGTGCGCGATGCGCGGGCGGGGCTGAACACCGCGGGGTTCGTGTCGGGGTATCGGGGCTCTCCGCTGGGCGGCGTCGACCAGAACATGTGGAAGGCGGCCAAGTATCTGAAGGCCCATCATGTCGAGTTCCAGCCCGGCATCAACGAAGACCTGGCCGCCACCGCCGTCTGGGGCTCGCAGCAGGTCAATCTGTTTCCGGGCGCCAGGTACGACGGCGTCTTCGGCATGTGGTACGGCAAGGGGCCCGGCGTGGACCGTTGCGGTGATGTCTTCAAGCACGCCAATGCCGCGGGCACCTCGCGGCATGGCGGCGTGCTGGTGGTGGCGGGGGACGACCACCCGGCCAAGTCTTCGACCCTGCCGCACCAGAGCGACCACATCCTGAAGGCCTGCATGATTCCGGCGCTGTTTCCGTCCAGCGTCCAGGAAGTGCTGGACTACGGCCTGCACGGCTGGGCGATGAGCCGCTATGCGGGCGTGTGGGTCGGCATGAAGTGCATCACCGATATCGTCGAGGTATCGGCCTCGGTCGACGTGGATCCGCAGCGCGTGCGGATTCTGCTGCCCGAGGATTTCCTGCTGCCGGCCGACGGCTTGAACATCAGGCTGCCCGATACGCCGCTGCAGCAGGAGGCCCGGCTCCTGGACTACAAGCTGTACGCGGCGCTGGCCTATGTCCGCGCCAACAAGCTGAACCGCGAACTCTGGCATGTGCCGCAGCGCGACGCCCGCTTTGGCATCATGACCTCGGGCAAGGCCTATCTGGACACCTGCCAGGCGCTGTCCGACCTGGGCTTGTCCGAAGAGGCGTGCCGGCGCATCGGCCTGCGCCTGTTCAAGGTCGGGATGGTGTGGCCGCTGGAATCCACCGGCACGCAGCAGTTCGCGGAAGGGCTGGACGAGATCCTGGTGGTCGAGGAAAAGCGCCAGGTGCTGGAGTACCAGCTGAAGGAAGAGCTGTTCAGCTGGATTGGCAGCGGCAAGAAGATCCCGCGGGTGGTGGGCAAGTTCGACGACAAGGATGGCGGCGAGTGGTCGGTGCCGCAAGGAAACTGGCTGCTGCCAGCCCATTACGAATTTTCGCCCGCCATGGTCGCCAAGGCCATTGCGGCGCGCCTGTTGCGCTTCGAGCTGCCGGACGACGTGCGCGCCGGCATCGAGGCGCGGCTGGAATTCATCCGCGGCCGGGAACAGGCCCTGGCGCGCCCGCGCGTGATTGAAGAGCGCAAGCCCTGGTTCTGTTCGGGCTGTCCGCACAATACCTCGACCCGCCTGCCGGAAGGCTCGCGCGGCATGGCGGGCATCGGCTGCCACTACATGGTCAGGTGGATGGACCGCAGCACCGATGTCTTTACGCAGATGGGCGGCGAAGGTGTGCCGTGGCTGGGCCAGGCGCCGTTCACCGAAGAAAAGCATGTCTTCGCCAATCTGGGCGATGGCACGTACTTCCATTCCGGTCTGCTGGCGATACGCGCGGCCGTGGCTGCCGCTGCGCCGATCACATACAAGATCCTGTTCAACGACGCCGTCGCGATGACGGGCGGGCAGCCGGTGGACGGGCCCATCAGCGTGCCGATGATCACCCGCCAGGTGGCGGCCGAGGGCATCGAGAAGATCGTCGTCGTGACGGACGATCCCGACAAGTACCTGGACGTCAGCGATCTGGCGCCGGGAGTGCCCGTGCATCACCGCGACGAACTGGACGCGGTAATGCGCGAGCTGCGCGAATATCCGAAGGTGTCGGTGCTGGTCTATGACCAGACCTGCGCCACCGAGAAGCGCCGCCGCCGCAAGCGCAATGCCTATCCGGACCCCGCGCGCCGCGTGGTCATCAACGAACGGGTATGTGAAGGTTGCGGAGACTGTTCCGCGAAGTCGCACTGTCTGTCGGTCGAGCCGCTGGAGACTGAATTCGGGCGCAAGCGGACGATCAATCAATCCAGCTGCAACAAGGATTTCTCCTGTCTGAAGGGGTTTTGCCCCAGCCTGGTGACGGTGGAGGGAGGAAAGCTGAGAAAGCCGCGGGCGCTGGCGCAGGACGATGGCGCGGCCGATGAGGAAGTGCCGTTGCCGCGCGTGCCCGGCCTGGAGCAGTCCTATGGTGTTTTCATTGCCGGTGTGGGCGGCACGGGCGTGGTGACGATCGGCCAGTTGCTGGGCATGGCGGCGCACCTGGAGGGCAAGGGCTGTTCGGTGCTGGACATGGCGGGCCTGGCGCAGAAGGGCGGGGCGGTGTATTCACACGTGGTCCTGGCGCGTACGCCGGATCATCTGATGAATACCCGGGTGGCGATGGGCGAGGCCGACCTGCTGCTGGCCGGCGATCTGGTCGTGGCCACCAGCGCGGATGCCATGGCGCGGCTGAGTCCGGGCCGCACGCGGGTCTTGCTGAACACCGATACCGCGCCGACCGCGGCGTTCGTGGGCAACCCGGACTGGACGCTGCCGGGCGCCGATCTGAAGGCGGACCTGCAAGCTGCCTGCGGCAAGGAGAACCTGGACACGGTGGACGCGGCGGCGCTGGCCGTGGGTCTGCTGGGCGACGCCATCTATTCGAATCCGCTGATGATGGGCTATGCCTACCAGAAGGGGTGGATTCCGCTGTCGCGGGAGGCGCTGTTGCGCGCCATCGAGCTCAATGGCCAGCAGGTGACTGCGAATATCGCGGCCTTCGCCTGGGGGCGGCGCGCGGCGCACGATCCCGCGGGCGTGGCCCGTTTGCTGGCCAATGGCGGCGTGGCGCCCGCCAGGCAGGAAGACATCATCGAGATCAAGCGTCCGCGGGCGGCCAGTCCGTTGGTGGAGCTGAAAAAGCCGGCGGGGGAGCTGGCGCAGGTGGTGGCGGTGCGCAAGGCTTTCCTGACGCAGTATCAGGATGCTGCCTATGCGAAGCGGTACACGGATCTGGTGGACAAGGTGGCGCACGCTGAACGCGAGGCCACGGGAACAAGCCGGCTGGCGCTGGCGGTGGCGCGCTATTACTTCAAGCTGATGGCCTACAAGGACGAGTACGAGGTGGCCAGGCTGTATTCGGACGGTGAGTTCATCAAGCGGGTGGGCGAGCAGTTCGAGGGGGACTGGAAGCTGCGCTTCCATCTGGCGCCGCCCATGTTCGCGCGCCGCGACAAGGACGGGCATCTGATCAAGCGCAGCTATGGGCCGGGGATGCTGCGTGTCTTCGGGCTGCTGGCCAGGTTGCGTTTCTTGCGGGGGACCAGGCTGGATCTGTTCGGGTATACGCAGGAGCGGCGTGCGGAGCGCGAGCTGATGCGCGAGTACCGGGAGACGATGACGGCGATTCTGTCGAAGCTGAATCGCGGGAATCTGGATCGGGCGGTGGCGCTGGCCAGTGTTCCGGAGGGGATCCGGGGGTATGGGCACGTGAAGGAAGCTTCGATGGCGCGGGCTGAGGAGGTCCGGGAGGAATTGTTGAAGGAGTTCAGTGCGAGGGTGGTTGCTATTGGGGTGCGGGCGGCTTGATGTGGGGGTTTTTTTGGGCGGGGGGTGTTGGTTCTTTAGACGCCCGTCGCGCCGGCGGCCTGGGGCGCGCGGGGCTGCGATTGCGGTCCGGAGCCTACGCTCCGGACTGCCCCTTCGTCATCTTCGTCACCGCCTGCGGCGGTTCCTTCAGATTCCCTCGGGCTTATCGACGCCCCGCGCGCCCCAGGCCGCCGGCGCGACGGGCTTTGGTGGTTTTGATCTGCACGGGCGCTGGGGCGGGTGGGGTTCTTGAGGTTCTCGCCACGGGTGAGGTGTGGTGAAGGATCTTGCGGGGACCGCCCCAGGCCGGCCGCGCGGGCGGCCTTTTGGGGCTTACGTGGTGTCTTGCGTCGTGGTGATGACGCTTCGCGGGTGGGCGGTCTGGCCGGCTGAACTGTGTTTACTTCGTCGCGCCTGCCGACCAGCCTTTTGACAGTTCCACGGCCTGGCGCCAGCGCTTCATGCGGGCGTCGCGCACCGATTGGGGCCAGGTGGGTTCGAAGGTGCGTTCGGCTTGCCACTTGGAGGCGAACTCGTCCTGGCTGGACCAGAAGCCGACCGCCAGGCCGGCGAGGCCGGCGGCCCCCAGCGCGGTGGATTCCGGGACGCGGGGGCGGACCACGGGGACGCCCAGGATGTCGGCCTGCATCTGCATCAGCAGGTCGTTGCGGGCGGCGCCGCCGTCGACGCGCAGTTCCGTCAGCGCGATGCCGCTGTCGCCGTTCATGCAGGTGAGCAGCTCGGCGCTTTGCAGGGCGATGGATTCCAGGGTGGCGCGGGCGATGTGGGCGCGGGAGGTGCCGCGGGTGAGGCCCACGAGGGTGCCGCGCGCATAGGGGTCCCAGTGCGGGGCGCCCAGGCCGGCGAAGGCGGGCACCATGAAGACGTCGTCGGTGTCGGCCACGCTGGCGGCCAGGGATTCGATGTCTTCGGAGCGCTGGATGATGCCCAGTCCGTCGCGCAGCCATTGCACGGCGGCGCCTGCCACGAATACGCCGCCTTCAAGCATGTAGGTGGGAGTCCAGCCGCCGGCACCGGCGCGGGGCAGGCCCCAGCCCACGGTGGACAGCAGGTTGTTCCTGGACTGCACGGGCTTGTCGCCCACGTTCATCAGCATGAAGCAGCCGGTGCCGTAGGTGTTCTTGGCCATGCCGGGCGCGAAGCAGGCTTGGCCGAAGGTGGCGGCCTGCTGGTCGCCCGCCACGCCGGCGATCGGGACGGAGCCGCCCAGCCACTCGGGCAGGGCGTCGCCCACGACTGCGCTGCTGGGCGCGATCTGCGGCAGCACGCTGCGGGGAATCCTGAGCAGCGCCAGGATGTCGTCGCTCCAGTCTTGCGTGTGCAGGTCGAAGAGCATGGTGCGGGAGGCGTTGCTGGGGTCGGTGCTGTGTACCGCGCCGCCGGTCAGTTGCCAGACCAGCCAGGAGTCCACGGTGCCGAAGGCCAGTTCGCCGCGTTCGGCCATCTGGCGCGCTCCGGGCACGTGATCCAGCAGCCAGGCCAGCTTGGTGCCCGAGAAATAGGCGTCCAGCACCAGGCCGGTCCGCGATTGCAGGAAGTCGGCGTGGCCGTCCTGGCGGAGCTGGTCGCACATCGGGGCGGTGCGGCGGTCCTGCCAGACGATGGCGCGGGCCAGCGGGCGGCCGGTGGCGCGTTCCCAGATCACGGTGGTTTCGCGCTGGTTGGTGATGCCGATGGCGGCCAGGTCGGCGGCGGTGACGGCGGCGTTGCGCAGCGCTTCGCGCGCCACGTCCAGCTGGCTGTGCCAGATTTCGTTGGCGTCGTGCTCGACCCAGCCCGGACGGGGGTAGTGCTGGCGGAATTCTCGTTGGCCGACGCCGCGCACCACGCCTTCGCGGTCGAACACGATGGCCCGGGAGCTGGTCGTGCCCTGGTCCAGGGCTAGGACAAATTCATTCGTCGTCACTGTTTTTGGCGCCGTTCAGGTGTGCCCCGGCCAGAGGGTCGAGGCGTCTAAAGGAGAAGGTCGAAGCCATGCACAGCGCGCCGACGACGATGAAGCCCGCAATGACGTCGCTGACCGCCAACGTCTCGGCGCCGCGCAGGGACATGCTGACGTTCAGCGTGACCGCGGCCACGCCCACGCCCAGGCTGATGCCCAGTTGCTGGGCCATGGCGGCGAAGCTGCTGGCGCGGCTCATCTTGGACGGGGGAATGTCGGCATAGGTTAGCGTATTTACCCCCGTGAATTGCAAGGATCGGAAAAAGCCGCCGACCAGCAGAATCGCAATCATCAGCCACACCGGCGTGGCGGCGGTGAAGGTGCCGCAGACGGCGATGAACACGCCGGTGAGCAGGGCGTTCACCGTCAGTACGCGGCGAAAGCCGAAGCGCTTGACGATGGGCGTGGCGACGAATTTCATCAGCAGCGCGCCGGCGGCGCTGGCGAATGTGATCAGCCCGGCCGAGAACGGCGATAGCCCGAAGCCCACCTGCAGCAGCATGGCCAGCAGGAAGGGCGTGGCGCCCACGGCGAAGCGGCACAGGTTGCCGCCCAGCGTGGAAATGGCGAAGGTGGGGATCCGCATCAGGGAAAGATCGATGATGGGATGCTCCACGCGCCGGGCGTGCCAGCCGTAGAGCAGGCCGCAGGCCGCGCCCACGGCGATCATGCCCAGCAGCATCGGCAGCGGCATCACGTCCCGGCCGATGGCCTCGAAGCCGCTGACCAGCGTGGCCAGGCAGACGGCGCTGAGCAGAAAGCCCAGCCAGTCCAGGCGCGGCGCGCTTTCTTCGCGGATCTCCGCTACGTAGCGCAGCACCAGGAAGATGCCCAGGATGCCGATGGGGATGTTGATCAGGAAGATCCAGTGCCACGACATGTACGTGACCATGAAGCCGCCCAGCGGCGGCCCGATCACCGGCCCCAGCAGCGCCGGGATGGACAGGAAGGACATGGCCTTGAGCAGGTCCTGCTTGGGCACGGTGCGCAGCAGGATGATCCGCCCCACGGGGACCATCATGGCCCCGGCCATCCCCTGGATGATGCGCGACACCACCAGCTGGGGCAGGTCCTGGGACAGGGCGCAGGCCACGGAACTGAGGGTGAACAGGCCGATGGCGGCCACGAATACCCGCCGGGCGCCGTAGCGGTCGGCCGCCCAGCCGCTGACCGGCACGAAAACGGCCACGGACAGCAGGTAGGACGTAATGGCCACATTGAGCCGGACGGGGGTGGACCCCAGCGCCCGGGCCATGGCCGGCAAGGCCGTGGCCACGACGGTGGCGTCCAGCATCTGCATGAACAGCGCACAGCCCACAATGAAGGGAATCATGCGCGCCGCACGCTGCGCGTCCGGGATTGAGGGCGGAGCGGGATGGGCTGCGGCTGCGGATTCTGCGGGCATGGCGGGAGGGGGCGTTGGGTGCCGGCTGATTGTAACGCCGGGGCGGGGGCCGCCGTGAAGTAAACTCCGTAGATCCGAAACCCATTGAAATTGGTGCCATGGCGACCAACTACGAATCCGAGATCACCCTTTTCCTGAAGGACTTCAAGCAATCGCACCCTGGCACCGAAGAGCGCCAGCGCGAGGGCCGCGCCCGTCTTTGGGACAAACCGCAGGACTCGGAGCTGCTGGAAGGCTTCCGCGCGGCACGTGTGCCGCAACGGCCGTACGTGTATCAGGCAGACTGATACCGTTGCGGCAAACATGGTCCAGAACCCTTCGGTGCCAGGCGATGCCCTGGCCGCGCTAGTGGAACCGTCCGTCGACAGCACACCTGACACCGTCGACAGCGTGGCGTTCGCGCGCCTCTATGGCGAGCCGCTGTTCCAGATGCCGACGGATCTGTACATTCCGCCGGACGCGCTGGAAATCTTCCTTGAAGCGTTCGAAGGGCCGCTGGACCTGCTGCTCTACCTGATCCGCAAGCAGAACTTCAACGTTCTGGACATCCCCATGGCGGATGTCACGCGGCAGTACCTGTCGTATGTGGACCAGATCCGCATCACCAATCTCGAACTGGCCGCAGAGTACCTGCTGATGGCGGCCATGCTGATCGAGATCAAGTCGCGCATGCTGCTGCCGGTCAAGAAGACCGACACCGGCGAAGAGCCGGAAGATCCCCGCGCCGAACTGGTCCGCCGCCTGCTCGAATACGAGCAGATGAAGCTGGCGGCCCAGAAGCTGGACAAGATGCCGCAGCTTGGCCGCGATTTCGTCAGCAGCCAGGCGGTTGCCGAGCTGAGCGTGGAGCGCGCGCTGCCCGAAGTCAGCGTGGACGACCTGCGCGCGGCCTGGGCCGACATCATGAAGCGGGCCAAGCTCAACCAGCACCATCACATCACGCGCGAACAGCTGTCCGTGCGCGATCACATGACGCACATCCTGCGGCGCCTGAACGACGTGCGCTTCATGGAATTCGGCGACCTGTTCATGGAGCGCGTCCGCGAGGGCGCGCCCGCGGCGGTCGTGGTCGTGCATTTCATCGCCATGCTGGAGCTGGCGCGCGAATCCCTGCTGGAGATCACGCAGGCGGAGCCGTATGCTCCCATCTATGTGCGCCTGGCTTACACCAGCGTGGCGGCGGTCGCGGCCTGATCCTGACCGGGCTGCCCCCAACCCCGGAGAGTCCCTTGAAAGTCGTACACACCATCCAGGAATTGCGCGATCACCTGCGCGGACAGAATCGCGTGTCGTTCGTGCCCACCATGGGCAACCTGCATGAAGGCCACCTGTCGCTGATGAAGCTGGCGCGCCAGCATGGCGATCCCGTGGTGGCCAGCATCTTCGTGAACCGCCTGCAGTTCGGTCCGAACGAGGATTTCGACCAATACCCCCGCACGCTGGCCGCCGACATCGAGAAGCTGGAGCAGGCGCGCGACGTCTATGTGCTGTTCGCGCCCAACGAGCGCGAGATGTATCCCGAACCGCAAAGCTACCGGGTGCAGCCGCCGGACGACCTGGGCGATATCCTGGAAGGCGAGTTCCGCCCGGGGTTCTTCGAAGGCGTCAGCACCGTGGTGCTGAAGCTGTTTTCCTGCGTGCAGCCGCGGGTGGCCGTGTTCGGCAAGAAGGACTACCAGCAGCTGATGGTGGTGCGCAACATGTGCCGCCAGTTCCAGCTGCCCGTGGAGGTGCTGGCCCACGAGACCGTGCGCGCCGGCGACGGCCTGGCGCTGTCTTCGCGCAACCGCTACCTGAGCGATGCGGAACGCGCCGAGGCGCCGGCCCTGTATGCGGAACTGCAGGGCATCGGCCGCCGGCTGGCCCAGGGGGAGCGCGACGCCGCCGCCCTGGAGCGCGACGCCGTTCAGCACCTGACCCAGCGCGGCTGGACGGTGGACTACGTGGCGCTGCGCCGCCAGCGCGACCTGAAGCGCCCCGAGGCCGCCGACCTGCAGGCCGGTGAACCCGTCGTGGCGCTGGCCGCCGCCAAGCTGGGCGCCACCCGCCTGATCGACAACCTGGAACTGGCCTACACGGCCTGATTCCGCGGCGCTGGCAAGCGGGGGGACCTTTGTGTCCACCCCTGACAGAATTGCCAGCTTACGCCCTGCATGGACGGCGGGCAGACTTACTGCAATCCTATATTGCAAGCGAGCTGGCCATGCAATCTCCCCGCCCGGACCTGGAAGCTGCCCTGTCATCCCTGACTGCCCGTGAACGGCAGATCGTGGACTATGTGGCGGCTGGCCGGCCCAACAAAGTCATCGCCATCGATTTGGGCATATCGCTGCGCACCGTGGAGGCGCATCGCGCCCGCATCTTCGCCAAGCTGGACGCCGGCAATGCCATGCATCTGGCCTGCCGCCTGTGCGCGCATGGCCGCTCGGGCGCATCGCCCATCCTGGCGGCGCGCAAGGATGGCGCCGCGCCGCCGGCCAAGCCCGGTCCGGCGCCTTGCGTGTTGCACGAGCCCTCGCCGGAATACGCCCGGTTCCTGGCGGAACAGGCGCCGCCCGATCCCGATCCCGATGCCTGGCGCACGGCCCGCCCCAAATGAATCCGGGCCTGGCGAACATGGCGTTCGTCAGGCCCGGGGGCATCGCATCTGGCTGGCGGCGGTCAGGCGCCGCCGCGGGCAGGGCTCAAGGACACTTGGGCGCGGCGGCCTTGGCCAGTTCGTCGATCGGGTCCAGATCCGGCTGGCGGGTCAGGTTGTAGTTCAGGTTGGGCGTCTGGCCGCCGATGGAGCGCACGCGCAGCACGTTGTTGGCGGCAACCAGGAATTCCACGCGGACATTGCCCTGGCCGTCCATCAGGATGACGCGCGGCGGGCGTTCGTCGGTGGCGTCCCAGCAGCCTTGTTCGGACACCGGCGGACCCTTCTTGGGATCGTTTTCCAGGTATGCCGTGCGGCCGCGCCAGCGGCCGTTGGGCGCCAGGGTCAGCGTCACGCGCTGCGCCGTGCACTGCATGGCCGGCGAGAAGCACGGCAAGGTGCCCATATAGGTTTGCGGTTGCGGCACCAGGCTTTGCGAGGCGGCATTGGGCGCGGGGGCGGACGATGCCGGGGCGGCGGATGCCGGGGCAGCGGCGGACGCGGTGCTGGCGGAGCTGGCTTCGGCGCCTTCCGGCACGGCTTGGCCGTCTTCGGTGGTCTCGCCGGCGGGATTGGCTTGCGGAGCCTGGTTCTGCTGCTTGCGGGCGTCGGGCTTGAGCGCGATCTGCACTTGCGACGGCGCGCGGATGACGCTGCGGTAGCCGGCGCCGGATCCCTGGTACTGGGCATCGGTTACCGTGCTTTCCGCGGGCAGGTCGTAATAGCCTTCGGTTTTCTGCTTGGCGCAGCCTGCCGCGCCTATCACGGTGCCCGCTAGCAGCAGCCCCATGACGCTGAGTTTGCGGGAGCGGGAAACGATGTCGACGCGCGCGGCCATGGCTGCTTATCCGTGAATTGAGTCTGTCTCCGATTTTACGCACTTATGCGAAGATTCGATACGTTCCCTTTGCCGCTCTTGGGTATAGCCAGCACTTTATGCACAAATTACGACATGGCCGCGGGTGGCCCTTCATCCGTTGCGTCATCGCCCGCAGGGTGGATGCCGAAGCGCCAGCACGCAGCAAGGGCGGTTGACGGCGATGTGGCATGTCTTCGATCTACCCTTGGGCGCCTTCATCGGCATGGCGGCGCTGGCAGGCCTTTTCACCGGCAACTGGCTGACGGTGCTGACGCACCGCCTGCCGCGCATGATGGAACGCGAATGGCAGGCGCAGTGCCTGGATGCCGTCGGCCACGCGCGCCCCGCCAGCGGCTATGGCCTGCTGTCGCCGGCCTCGCATTGCCCCGCATGCAATACCCCCATCAGCCGGTGGGGCCGCTTTCCCGTGCTGGGCTGGATGGTGCTGCGGGGCCGCTGCGCTGCCTGCCAGGGCGCTATCGGCTGGCGCTACCCCGCCATTGAATTGCTGACCTGCGTGCTGTTCGCCGCCTGTGCCTGGCGCTTTGGCCCCACGCCGGTGGCCTTGGCGGCCATGGGCCTGTCGGCCACATTGGTGGCCTTGGCCTGGATCGACTTTGAATCGACGCTGCTGCCCGATGCCCTGACCCAGCCGCTGGTGTGGGCGGGGCTGCTGGTCAATCTGTTCGACGCATTTACGAGCGTGCAGATGGCGGTGACGGGCGCGGTGGCGGGCTACGTCTTCCTGTGGGTTATCTTTCATATGTTCCGTCTGCTGACCGGACGCGAAGGCATGGGCCATGGGGACTTCAAGCTGCTGGCCGCGCTGGGCGCGTGGTTTGGCGTCGAGGCCTTGCCCATGCTGCTGCTGGGCGCTTCGCTGGTGGGCGTGGCGATCGGCGGCGCGCTGACGCTGAGCGGACGCGCCAGCCGCGGGCAGCCTTTGCCGTTCGGGCCTTATCTGGCGCTGGCCGGCCTGGTCATGCTGCTGCTGGGCGGCGAGCAGGGCTTATTGCAGTTCATGCGCTAGGCAAGAAAGAAAGGATGGTCGGTATGTTCAAGATTGGTCTCACGGGCGGTATCGGTTCGGGCAAGTCCCGCGTGGCGGACATGCTGGCGGAATGGGGCGCGGCCCTGGTCGATACCGACGAGATCGCGCGCACGCTGACCGCCGCGCAGGGCGCGGCCATGCCGGCGATCGAGCGCGAATTCGGCCCGGGGGCGCTGACCTCCGAAGGCGCGCTGAACCGTGGATGGATGCGCGATCAGGCGTTCGCGGATCCGCGGGTCCGCTTGCGGCTGGAAGCCGTGCTGCATCCCATCATCGGCCGCGAAACCGAACGCCAGGCCGCCGCGGCAAGCGGATCGTATCTGGTCTTCGTGGTGCCCCTGCTGGTGGAGTCCCTGGCGCGCTGGCGTTCGCGCGTGGATCGCATCTGCGTGGTCGATTGCGACCCCGAAACTCAGGTGGCCCGCGTGCAGCAGCGCAGCGGGCTGACGGAGCCTGACATCCGGCGTATTATGGCGGCACAGGCTGCGCGGGCAAGCCGGTTGGAGGTTGCGGACGACGTCATCATCAACGACGGAACGACATCGCCGGAACAGTTGCGCGCGCAGGCGCTGACCCTGCATGACCGCTGGCTGGCGCTGGCGACCACAACGGGCCGGTAAGCCACGGTGGCGGGCCCGGCACCCCTGAATATCCTTGGCCCCGGCGGCCAATCACTGATAGGGCCTGTAAAAAAGCGTGATTGTTTACGAATATCCCTTCAACGAGCGCATCCGCGCTTATCTGCGGCTGGAATACCTGTTCGACAGGTTGTTCTTCTTTGCTCGCGAGGGTGACTCACGCCAGCATCAGGTTGCCGTCACTTCCTTGTTCGATCTGCTCGACGCGTGCGAACGCACCGACGTGAAAGGCGCGGTCCTGCAAGACCTGGAGCGCCAGCGCGTGGCGCTGGTCGGGCTGCGCGACCATCCCGGCGTGGCGCAGGATGCGCTGGAAGGGATGCTGCGCGAAATGGAAAAGGTGGCCAGCGCGCTGGCCGCGCCCGGCAAGACCGGGCAGTCCCTGCGCGAAAACGAATGGCTGACCAGCCTGCGCGGCCGTCTGTCGGTGCCGGGCAGCGCCACCCAGGTGGACATGCCGTCCTACTACGCCTGGCAGAACAAATCCGAGGCCGCCCGCTGCGCGGACCTGCAAGCCTGGGTTGCCCCCTTCATTCCCCTCTACGACGGCCTGACCCTGGCGCTGCGCCTGCTGCGCGAATCCGGCCGCAAGACCGATATCCTCGCGGAGCAGGGCGCCTACCAGCAGATGCTGGGCGGCAAGCAGTTCCAGCTGCTGCGCGTGTGGCTGGATCCGACCCAGGGCGCCTTTCCCGAGATCAGCGCCAATAAGTACATGATCTGGATACGTTTTTCCACCCAGGACGGCGAATTCAAGCCCCAGCAGGTGGCGCGCGACGTCCCTTTCCAGATGACACTCTGCAGCTCGTAGGCGCAAGTTACGCACGGTGTCACTACCCGGATTCCTGTTGCGGGTAGTTTCAGCTTGACGGCCCGCAGGCCGAAACCGGGACGGTCTAGTAGACAATACGGCTTTCTCCGTGTGTGCCGGAACCGTTTCCATGCCCGATAGCCGTCCTGTTTCCCCGTCCTCCCGTTGGAGTCGCCGCCGCGTCGTCGGACTGGCGCTGCTGGTGCTAGTCGTGGCCGGCATCGCCTGGGTGGTGCTGCGGCCCTCGGCCAAGCCGGGCGGAGCGGGCGGGCCTGGCGGTCGGCCCGGCGGCCGGCCTTCCATGGCGGCCGCCATGGCGAACGCGGCGGTTCCGGTGCGGATCGCCACCGCCTCGCAGCAGGACATCGACATCTATCTCAGGTCGCTCGGCACGGTCACCGCCTACAACACGGTCACGGTGAGAAGCCGCGTCAGCGGAGAACTCGTCGAAGTGGCCTTCCAGGAAGGCCAGCAGGTCAAGGCGGGCGATCTGCTGGCGCAGGTGGATCCGCGCGCGTACCAGGTGGCCCTGGACCAGGCGCGCGGCACGCAGATGCAGAATCTGGCGCAGCTGGAAAATGCCCGGCGCGACCTGCAACGCTACCAGGCCCTGTTCAAGCAGGATTCCATCGCCAAGCAGCAGGTCGATACGCAAGCCGCGCTGGTGCGCCAGTACGAAGGCGCGGTCAAGAGCGACCAGGCGAATGTGGACAACGCCAAGCTTCAACTGGACTACGCGCGCATCACGGCGCCGATCAGCGGCCGCCTGGGCCTGCGCCAGGTCGACCGCGGCAACCTGGTGTCCAGCGCGGACACCAACGGCCTGGTGGTGATCACCCAGACCCAGCCGATCTCCGTGGTGTTCACCCTGCCCGAAACGCAGTTGCCCGAAGTGCGCGCCGAGCTCGCGGCCGGCAAGACGCTGACCGTCGATGCCTATGACCGGGCCGATACGCGCCGGATCGCCACGGGCACGCTGGAGACGCTGGACAACCAGATCGACGTCACGACCGGCACGCTGAAGCTGAAGGCCAGGTTCGACAACGCGGACGATGCGCTCTTCCCGAACCAGTTCGTCAACGTGCGGTTGCACGTGCTGACGCGCAAGGACGTCACCGCCATCCCGACGGCGGCGATCCAGCAGGGCTCCGCCGGCGCGTTCGTGTTCCTGGTGCAGCCCGACAACACGATCGCCGTGCGCCAGGTGAAGCTGGGCGCCATCAATAGCGGCATGGTCGCCGTCAACGAAGGCCTGCAACCTGGCGACCGCGTCGTCACCGAAGGCACCGACCGCCTGCGCGCCGGCGCCAAGGTGGAAGTGGTGGGCGGCGCGGAAGTGATCCCCGCCACCCGCGACAAGACGCTGGGCGCGGGCGCGCCGGCCGGCACCACGCCGCCGTCGAAGTAAGCCGAGAACGCCGTGAGCCCGTCGCGTCTATTCATCCTGCGCCCTGTAGCCACCACCTTGTCGATGGTGGCCATCCTGATCGCCGGCTTGATCGCCTACCGGTTCCTGCCCGTTTCGGCCCTGCCGGAAGTGGACTATCCGACGATCCAGGTCGTGACGCTGTACCCCGGCGCCAGTCCCGACGTGATGACCTCCCTGGTCACGTCGCCGCTGGAACGGCAGTTCGGGCAGATGCCGGGCTTGAACCAGATGTCGTCCACCAGTTCGGGCGGCGCGTCGGTCATCACCCTGCAATTCAACCTGACCTTGCCGCTGGACGTGGCCGAGCAGCAGGTGCAGGCGGCGATCAACGCGGCGTCGAATCTGCTGCCCTCCGACCTGCCGGTGCCGCCCACCTACAACAAGGTGAATCCGGCCGATGCGGCCGTCCTGACCCTGGCGATCACCTCGCCCACCATGCCCTTGCCGCAGGTGCGCGACCTGGTGGATACGCGGGTGGCGCAGAAGCTGTCGCAGATTCCCGGGGTGGGCCTGGTCAGCGTGGCGGGCGGACAGCGGCCGGCGGTGCGCATCCAGGTGAATCCGCAGGCGCTGGCGGCCAACGGCCTGTCGATGTCGGACCTGCGCACCGCCATCGTCGGCGCCAACGTGAACCAGCCCAAAGGCAATCTGGACGGGCCCCAGCGGTCCACCACGATCAACGCCAATGACCAGCTCAAGACGCCCACCGCCTACAACGACCTGATCATCGCGTACAAGAACAACGCGCCGCTGCGGCTGGCCGATGTGGCGCGCGCGGTGGAAGGTGCGGAAGACACCCGGCAGGCGGCCTGGGCCGGCGACAAACCCGCCATCCTGCTCAACATCCAGCGCCAGCCTGGCGCCAACGTGATCGACGTGGTCAACCGGATCCAGGCGCTGCTGCCGCAATTGCGCGCCGCGCTGCCCGCCACGCTGGACGTGAGCGTGGTGTCGGACCGCACCCAGACCATCCGCGACTCGGTCGCCGACGTGCAATTCGAAATGCTGCTGGCGGTGGGGCTGGTGGTCATGGTCACCTTCGTGTTCCTGCGCAGCGTGACGGCCACGCTGATTCCCAGCGTCGTGGTGCCGCTGTCGCTGGTGGGCACGTTCGGCATCATGTATCTGGCCGGCTTCTCCATCAACAACCTGACGCTGATGGCGCTGACCATCGCCACGGGCTTCGTGGTGGACGACGCCATCGTCATGATCGAGAACATCGCCCGCCACATCGAGGACGGAGAAAGACCCCTGCAGGCGGCATTGAAGGGCGCTTCGCAGATCGGCTTCACGCTGATCTCGCTGACCTTCTCCCTGATCGCGGTGCTGATCCCGCTGCTCTTCATGACGGAAGTGGTGGGCCGCCTGTTCCGTGAATTCGCGATCACGCTGGCGGTGTCCATCCTGATCTCGCTGGTGGTGTCGCTGACCCTGACGCCCATGATGTGCGCGCGTCTGCTGCGCGCCGAATCCGAGCAGAAGCACGGCCGCTTCCACCAGGCCACGGGCGCCTTCATCGACCGCGTCATCGCCGCGTACGACCGCATGCTGCAGGTGGTGCTGCGCCATCAACCGCTCACCCTGGTGGTGGCGCTGGCCACTTTCGCGCTGACCGTGCTGCTGTACATGGTGGTGCCCAAGGGCTTCTTCCCGCAGCAGGACACCGGCCTGATCCAGGCCATCACCCAGGCGCCGCAGTCCATTTCCTTCCCTGCCATGGCCGAGCGCCAGCAGGCCGCCGCGCGTCTCGTGCTGGAGGACCCGGACGTGCAGGCCGTGTCCTCGTTCATCGGGGTGGACGGCAGCAACGCCACGCTCAGCGCCGGCCGCATGCAGATCGCACTGAAGCCCCAGGCCGAACGCAACGGCGACCTGCGCACCGTCATGGCGCGCCTGCAGGAGGCCTTGGGCAAGCAGGACGGCCTGACGGTCTACATGCAGCCCGTGCAGGACCTGACCATCGAAGACCGCGTGAGCCGCACGCAGTATCAGATGACCCTGTCCAATCCGGACCTGAAGGTGCTGAGCGAGTGGACGCCCAAGCTGGTGGACCGCCTGCGCCAGGTGCCGGGCCTGAAGGACGTGACCGACGACCTGCAGGACGACGGCCTGCAGACCTGGGTCGAGATCGACCGCGACGCGGCCTCGCGCCTGGGCATCACCGCCGCCGTGATCGACGAGGCGCTGTACAACGCCTTCGGCCAGCGGCTGATCTCCACGATCTTCACGCAGTCCAACCAGTACCGCGTGGTGCTGGAGGTGCAGCCGCAGTTCCAGATGTCGCCCAGCGCGCTGGGCCAGATCCACGTGCCGACCTCCACGGGCGCGCAGGTGCCGCTGTCGTCCGTGGCGCACATCACCGAAGGCAGGACCGTGCTGGCCGTGAACCGGCTGGACCAGTTCCCCATGGTGACGGTGTCGTTCAACCTGGCGCCGGGCGCATCGCTGTCCGACGCGGTGCAGAACATCACGGCGGCGGAGGCCGAGATCGGCATGCCGGCCGCCGTGGAGACGCGCTTCCAGGGCGCGGCCCTGGCGTTCCAGAATTCGCTGTCCAGCACCTTGTGGCTGATTCTTGCCGCCGTGGTCACGATGTACATCGTGCTGGGCGTGCTGTACGAAAGCTACATCCACCCCATCACGATCCTGTCCACGCTGCCGTCCGCGGGCGTGGGGGCCCTGCTGGCGCTTCTGATCAGCGGCACCGAACTGGACATGATCGGCATCATCGGGATCATTCTCCTGATCGGCATCGTGAAGAAGAACGCCATCATGATGATCGACTTCGCGCTGGACGCCGAGCGCAAGCGCGGATTGAGTCCGCGCGCGGCCATCCACGAGGCGGCGCTGCTGCGGTTTCGCCCCATCCTGATGACCACGCTTGCCGCCCTGTTCGGCGCTTTGCCCCTGATGCTGTCGACCGGCACCGGCGCTGAACTGCGCCAGCCGCTGGGCCTGGTCATGGTGGGCGGCCTGCTGCTGTCGCAGGTCCTGACCCTGTTCACCACGCCGGTCATCTACCTGATGTTCGACCGCATGTCGCGCCGCTGGCGCGGGGCGGGCGAGCCCTCGGCCGGAGACGCGCGATGATCCTGTCGGCGCCCTTCATCGTCCGGCCGGTGGCGACCACGCTGCTGAGCCTGGCGGTCGTGCTGGCCGGCATGCTCGCGTTCTTCCTCTTGCCCGTGGCGCCGCTGCCGCAGGTGGACATCCCGACCATCTCCGTGTCGGCCAGCCTGCCCGGCGCCAGCCCTGAAACCATGGCGTCCAGCGTGGCCACGCCGCTGGAGCGCTCGCTGGGCAGCATCGCGGGCGTGACCGAGATGACGTCCAGCAGTTCGCAGGGCAGCACCCGCATCACGCTGCAGTTCGACCTGTCGCGCGACATCAACGGCGCCGCGCGCGACGTGCAGGCCGCCATCAACGCGGCCCGCTCGCTGCTGCCCACTGGCTTGCGCAGCAATCCCACGTACCACAAGTCCAATCCGTCGGACGCGCCCATCATGACGCTGGCGCTGACGTCCGACACGCTCAGCCAGGGCCAGCTCTACGATCTGGCCTCGACCATCGTGGCGCAGAAGCTGTCGCAGGTGGACGGAGTGGGTGAGGTCACGGTGGGCGGCAGTTCGCTGCCGGCGGTGCGCGTCACCGTGCTGCCCGGAGCGCTGGCCAACCAGGGCGTGTCGCTGGACGAACTGCGCGCCGCGCTGTCCAACGCCAACGCCAACCGCCCGAAGGGAGTGCTGGAAAGCGACCGCTATCACTGGCAGATCATGGTCAGCGACCAGCTCAGCCGCGCCGAACAGTACCGGCCGCTGATCGTCGCCTGGCGCGACGGCGCGCCGGTGCGCGTATCCGACGTGGCCAAGGTCGAGGACTCGGTCGAGGACCTGTACCAGACCGGCTTCTACAACGACCGCAAGGCCATCCTGATGATCGTGCGGCGCCAGGCCGACGCCAACATCATCGAGGCCGTGGACGCCGTGCGCGCACAGTTGCCGGTCCTGCAGGCGCTGATGCCGGCCGATGTGAACATGACGGTCGCGCAGGACCGCACGCCCAGCATCCGGGCGTCGCTGCACGAGGCGGAGCTGACGCTGGTCATCGCCGTGGGGCTGGTGGTGCTGGTGGTGCTGCTGTTCCTCAGGCGCTGGCGGGCCGCCATCATTCCCAGCGTGGCGGTGCCGGTGTCGCTGATCGGCACGTTCTGCATCATGTACTTGTGCGGGTACACGCTGAACACCATTTCCCTCATGGCCCTGATCGTCGCGACCGGCTTCGTGGTGGACGACGCCATCGTGGTGCTCGAGAACATCATGCGCCATGTGGAAAACGGCATGTCGCCGATGCGCGCCGCGCTGCGTGGCTCGCGCGAGGTGGGTTTCACGGTGCTTTCGATGAGCCTGTCGCTGGTGGCGGTGTTCATCCCCATCCTGCTGATGGGCGGCGTGGTCGGGCGTCTGTTCCGCGAGTTTGCCGTGACCCTGTCGGCCGCCATCCTGGTTTCGCTGGTGGTGTCGCTGACCCTGACGCCGATGATGTGCGCGCGCCTGCTGCGCAACGAGCCCAAGGAAGAGAAGCCGGCCGGACGCCTGGCGCGCTGGTCCGAGCGCGCCTTCGAAGCCATGCTGGACGGCTACCGCCGTTCGCTGCGCTGGGCGCTCGCGCATGGCCGGCTGATGATGCTGACCCTGGCGATCGCCGTGGGCCTGAACATCTACCTGTACACGGTGGTGCCCAAGGGCTTCTTTCCGCAGCAGGACACGGGCCAGCTGCTGGGATTCTTCCGCGTGGATCAGGGCACTTCGTTCCAGGCGACCATTCCCAAGCTGGAAGCGCTGCGCAAGGTGGTGTTGGCCGATCCGGCCGTGCAGAGCATGACGGGCTACGCCGGCGGGCGCGGCGGCAGCAACAGCAGCTTCATGCAGATCCAGTTGAAACCCCTCGAAGAGCGCAAGGTCTCGGCCGACGTGGTCATCAACCGCCTGCGCGCCAAGCTGCAGAACATGCCGGGCGCGCGCATGTTCCTGGTGTCGCAGCAGGACATCCGGATCGGCGGGCGCCAGAGCCAGGGGTCGTACGACTACACGCTGATGTCGGGCGACCTGCAATTGCTGCGGACCTGGATGCCCAAGGTGCAGCAGGCCATGGCCAAGATTCCCGAGATCACCGACGTCGACACCGACGTCGAGGACAAGGGGCGCCAGATCAACCTGGTGATCGACCGCGAGGCGGCGACCCGGCTGGGCATCAGCATGTCCACGATCTCGACGGTGCTGAACAACTCATTCAGCCAGCGCCAGGTGTCGGTGATGTATGGGCCGCTGAATCAATATCACGTGGTGCTGGGGGTGGATCCCAGATTCGCGCAGGACATCGAATCGCTCAGGCAGGTCGAGGTGATCACGGCGGACGGCGCGCGCGTGCCGTTGTCGGCATTCACCAAGCTGGAGAACGCCAACGCGCCGCTCAGCGTGCAGCACCAGGGACTGTTCGTGGCCGATACCGTGTCGTTCAGCCTGGCGCCCGGCGTATCGCTGGGGCAGGCCACCGCCGCGATCGACGACGCCGTGGCGCGCATCGGCCTGCCGTCGGACCAGATCCAGGCGGGCTTCCAGGGCACCGCCGCGGCCTTGCAGCAGACGCTGGCGCAGCAGCCCTGGCTGATCCTGGCGGCGCTGGTCACCATGTATATCGTGCTGGGCATCCTCTACGAGAGCTTCGTCCATCCCCTGACCATCCTGTCCACCCTGCCGTCCGCGGGCCTGGGCGCGCTGCTGGCCTTGCTGCTGGTGCGATACGACTTCACGCTGATTGCGCTGATCGGGGTGTTCCTGCTGATCGGCATCGTCAAGAAGAACGCCATCATGATGGTGGACTTTGCGCTGGACGCCGAGCGCAACCACGGCATGGAGCCGCGCGAAGCCATCTTCCAGGCCTGCCTGACGCGTTTCCGCCCCATCATGATGACGACGATGGCGGCCATCTTCGGCGCGCTGCCGCTGGTGCTTGCCACCGGCGCGGGCGTCGAGATGCGCCAGCCGCTGGGTATTACCATCGTGGGCGGCCTGGTGCTGAGCCAGATCCTTACGCTGTACACCACGCCCGTGGTCTATCTTTATCTGGACCGTTTCCGCCTGTGGGCCGCTCGCCGGCGCGCCCCGCGGAACGCTGCCCCTGCTTCCATAGAACCCACATGATCCGTACCAAGCCGTTCTCGAATGTCTTCCTTCCCCGCGCCGCCGCCACCCTTGCGCTGTGCGCGCTGCTGGGCGCGTGCGCGGTCGGCCCCGACTACCAGCGCCCGGCGCTGGACGTGGGCGTCGCCTACAAGGAAGGGCAGGACGAAGTGCCCGGCTGGAAGCCGGCCCAGCCGCGCGACGACGCCGATCGCGGCGCATGGTGGAAGGTCTACGACGACCCCGTCCTGGATGGCCTGCTGGATCGCCTGAATGCGTCCAACCAGACCATTGCGCAGGCCGAGGCCAACTACCGGCAGGCGCTGGGGCTGGTGCGCGGCGCGCGCTCCGGCTTCTATCCGACCGTGGGCGCGGGCGCCGGCATGACGCGCGCGGGCAGCGGCAATGGCCAGAGCGGCTCGTCGTCTTCGTCGGGCAGCAACGTGTCCAACCAGTATTCGCTGACGGGCAGCGTCAGCTGGGAGGCGGACGTGTGGGGCAGGGTGCGCCGCAGCGTCGAATCCTCGGAAGCCAGCGCGGCGGCCAGCCTTGCCGACCTGGGCGCGACCCGGCTGAGCGCGCAGGCGACGCTGGCGCAGACCTATCTGCAGCTGCGCGTGCTGGACGAGCAGAAGCGCTTGCTGGACGCGACCGTGGCGGCGTATGAGAAGTCGCTGCAGCTGACGCAGAACCGCTATGCGGTGGGCGTTGCGGGCCAGGCCGACGTGGCCGTGGCGCGCACGCAGGTGGAAAGCACGCGCGCGCAGTCCATCGACCTGGACTGGCAGCGCGGGCAGTATGAGCATGCGATCGCGGTGCTGATGGGCCAGGCCCCTTCGCAGTTCAGCCTGCCGCCCACGGTGTTCGCGCTGCGGTTGCCGCAGATCCCGGTGGGCTTGCCGTCCGAGCTGCTGGAGCGCCGTCCCGACGTGGCCGCGGCCGAGCGTCGCGCGGCGGCCGCCAACGCGCAGATCGGCGTGGCGCAAGCCGCGTGGTTCCCCAGCCTGATCCTGTCCGCCGACGGCGGGTTCCGCAGCGGCGAGTTCGCCGAGCTGCTGACGGCGCCCGCGCGCTTCTGGTCGCTGGGGCCGGCGCTGGCGCTGACGATATTCGACGGCGGCGCGCGCGAGGCCCAGGTGGAACAGGCCCGCGCGTCCTACGACTCGCAGGCGGCGGCTTACCGCCAGGCTGCGCTGACGGGCCTGCGCGAAGTCGAGGACTACCTGATCCAGCTGCGCGTCATGGAGCAGGAGCAGATCGTACAGCGCCGCGCGCTGGAATCGGCGCGCGAATCGTTGCGCCTGATCCAGAACCAGTACAAGGCGGGGCTGGTCGACTACCTGAGCGTGGCGGTGGTGGACGCCACGGCGCTCAACAGCGAGCGCAATGCCTTGAGCCTGCTGGGCAGCCGCCTGGCGGCCAGCGTCAACCTGATCGTGGCCCTGGGCGGCGGCTGGGACGGCTTGCCGCCGACCGAGACCGCGCGCGCGGACTGACTTCCTAGGGATTACGCCTAAACCCCCTTTCCTTTGATTGACAAGCTTTCGGCCCAGGTTCTTAATGCCGGAAAAGTGACCGCATGGTCACTTTTATCGCGCAGTAACGATGCACCGAATTCCGTTTGATCAATCGAACACGCTCAATGCGAAGGGGAAGAGGATGGGCTGGTTATCTCGTGGGCGGACCGCCGCCAGGGCAGGTCGCTGGACAGGCGTGGCGGTAGCCGCCACGCTGGCATTGGGCGCCGCGGCGGCGTCCGCGCAGGAATGGCCCGCGCGGCCAATTACCCTCATCGTTCCATTTCCGCCCGGCGGCACCACCGATATCTTCGCGCGCACCATCGCCGAACACATGCGCCCCGCGCTGGGCCAATCCATCGTGGTCGAGAACAAGCCGGGCGCGGCGGGCAACCTGGGCGTCGCCGCCGCCACGCGCGCCCAGCCCGACGGCTACACCATCGTGCTGGGCTCGGTCGGAACGCAAAGCGTCAACCAGTTCCTCTACGGCAACATCGGTTTCAACCCCGCCACCGACCTGGTGCCGCTGGGCATGATCGCGTCCACGCCCAATGTCATCGCGGTGGCCGCGGGCTCGCCGTGGCGCAACCTGGAAGACCTGATGAAGGCGGTGAAGAAGGACCCGGGCAAGTATTCCTATGCCTCGCCCGGCATCGGCTCGTCGGTGCACCTGACGGGCGCGTACTTCGAATCCATGGCCAGCCTGCAGATGCTGCACGTGCCTTTCAAGGGATCGTCGGCCGCCATTCCCGCCGTGATCGGCGGCCAGGTCGACATCCTGATGGACAACCTGCCCAGCTCGATGGGCGCGCTGAAGGCGGGCGGCCGGCTGCACGGCATCGCGGTCACCTCGGCCGAGCGCAGCCCCGCCGCGCCCGACCTGCCGACGATGGCCGAGGCTGGCCTGCCCGGCTTCGAGGTCACCGCATGGTCGGGCCTGTATGCGCCGCGCGGCACGCCCGCGCCGGTCGTCGACAAGCTGATCGCGGCCATGAAGCAGGCGCTGAAATCCCCCGAACTGCAGCAGTCGCTGGCGCAGGGCGGAGCCACGGCCGGCAACGTGTTCGGCGCCGACCTGGCCGCGTTTGAAGTGAAGGAACGCGACAAGTGGGGCAAGCTGATCCAGAGCCGCGGCATCAAGGCGGACTGAACGCCGCGGCCAGGCGCCCGCTATCGCAGGGCGAAGGCCGCTGCTTCCACCGCGGGGCTGCGGCCTCGCATCAGGTCCGCCAGCATGCGCGCGCTGCCGGCGGCCAGCGTGAAACCCAGGCCGCCATGGCCCGTGTTCAGCCACAGGTTGCGGTAGGGCGTGGCGCCGATCAGCGGCTTGCCGTCGGGGCGCGCGGGCCGCAGGCCTGCCCAGGCTTGCGGGGCGCCCGCCGGGTTCAGGCGTGGAAAGAACTTCGCCACATCGCGTTCAAGACTGCGGATCCGGACCGGGTCCACGGCGTCGCCGCCGGTCCCGATATCGACCATGCCGGCGACTCGCAGCCGCTGGCCCAGCCGCGCGTAGACCACCTTGCGCCGGATGTCGCTGATGCTGGCGCTGGGCGCGATGCTCTCCGGCGTCAGATCGTACGTCAGGCTGTACCCCTTTAGCGGATGGATCTGCAGGTTCATGCCCAGCCGCCGCGCCAGGGATTGCGCGCCCATGCCGCTGGCCAGCACATAGTGGTCGGCATCGAAGCTGCCCGCGGCGGTTGTCGCGCCCACCACGCGTCCGCGTTCCGACCGCAGGGCCTGCACCGGGGTGTTGAAATGGAAGCGCACCGGATCCGGCGCGGCGCGCAGGATGCGTTCCAGCTCGGCGCACAGGCGCTGGCAATCGCCCGCATCCTCGGTGGGCGTGTAGATCGCGCCCGCGATGCTGGCGCCGATGTCGGCCAGCGCCGGCTCCATCTCCAGGCAGGCCTGGCGGTCCATCACGCGTTGCTCGCAGCCCAGGGTGGCCTGGTAGTCGCGTTGCGACAGCGCGTGTTCATAGGCCGCGGCGTCCTGGTAGACGAGCAGCTTGCCGGACGAGGAGAAATCGAAATCCGGGTTCTCCTGCCGGATCAGGTCGTGCACGCACAGGCGGCTGTACAGGCCCAGCGCCAGGAGTTCCCGCGTGGTGGAGCGGCTGCGCGAGCGCGTGCAGGCGCGCAGGAAGGCCAGGCTCCAGCGCCACTGGTCGGGATCCAGGCGCGGGCGGAAGCGCAATGGCGTGTCCTGTCGCAGCAGCCACGAGGGCAGCTTGGGCAGCACCGAGGGATCGGCCAGCGGCGCGACGAAGCTGTAGCTCAGCTGCGCGCCGTTGGCCATGCTGGTGGCCTGCCCGGGGCCGGAGCCCGCGTCGAGCACGGTGACCCGATGACCCTCGCGGTGCAGGAAGTAGGCGGTGGTCATGCCGACCACCCCAGCGCCGATGACGACTATGTGCATGTTGTTCCAAGGGGACGCCGCGCTCGGGGCCGGCGCAAAGGGTTCGCAATCCTGGGAGCTTCGGCCGCGGGAGCGCCGCTTCAGGCCGCCCAGGCGGGGGTTTCGAAGCCGGGCGCGGCGCGATCCTCGCCACGCAGCAGGCGGCCGGGCCGCGCGCCGGTGGCGGCGCCGTTCTCCTCGACCAGCAGGCCGTTGACCAGCACGGCCTGGATGCCGGTGGACGGCAGCGTGGGTTCGGCGAAGCTGGCCAGGTCGGCCACGCTGCGCGGATCAAACACCACCACGTCGGCGTAGCAGCCCGGGCGCAGCACGCCGCGGTCCTTCAGGCCGAACTGCGCGGCGGTCAGGCTGGTCATGCGGCGGATCGCCTCTTCCATGCCCAGCACGCGCATTTCGCGCACATAGCGGGCCAGCACGCGCGAGAACGCGCCCCACAGGCGAGGGTGGGGACGCTGGTCATGGGGCAGGCCGTCGGAGCCGATCATGACGCTGCCATGGCCGATGACGCGCTTCACGTCCTCTTCGTCCATCGAGAAATAGATGGCGCCTCCCGGCGACAGTTCCTCGGCCAGCCGGGTGGGGTCCTTGCCCTCGCGCTCGGCCAGTTCGCGCAGGTCCACGCCCTGGATTTCCGGACGGGTCTGCGACCAGGTGACGATGATCTTCTCGCCGGCCGAGACGCGGCGCGGCTCCAGGATGGTGGACGATGCCGCGTAGGGATACACGTCCATGCCCAGCGGCTGGTTGGCGCGAGCGCGGTCATACAGCGCCAGCGTCTCGACGGTGCGGCCGTGGTTGTGCTTGCCGGTGACCTTGTGGTGCGACAGGATGGCCGGCACGTCGGCGGCGCGGCCGATCAGGAAGGCTTCTTCCATGGAATCGCAGACGTGGTCGGCCTCGTCGCGCAGGTGGGTGGTGTACAGGCCGCGCCACGCGGACAGGGGCTCGGCCACGCCGATCACCTCGTCGGTGCTGGCATGCATGGCGGTGGGGTAGTAAAGGCCGGTGGACAGGCCGGCCGCGCCGGCCGCCATGGCCTGGTCCAGCGCGCGGCGCATGGCGGCGATCTCGTTCTTGTCGGCCGGGCGGTCCAGCCGGTCCATGGCGGATACGCGCAGGCTGGAGTGGCCCACCAGCGCCAGGCTGTTGACGGCCGCGGGGGCCGCGTCCAGCGCATCCGCGTAGTCCTGCATGCGGGCATAGAGCTCGCCGGTGTGTTTGGCCAGCAGGTTGAGCGGTGGCGGCACGACGTCGCCGGGCGCGCGGACCGGCGCCAGGCTGATGCCGCAGTTGCCCGTGACGACGGTGGTGATGCCCTGGCTGACCTTGGGGCGCATCAGCGGCGTGCCCAGCAACGCGCGGTCGTCATGGGTATGGCAGTCGATGAAGCCCGGCGACACCACCTTGTCGGTGGCGTCGATGCGGCGTCGCGCGCGCCAGGCCGAGCCGTCGCCGATGGCGGCGATGCGCTCGCCCTGGATGGCGAGGTCGGCGCGGCGGGCGGGGCCGCCCAGCCCGTCGGCCACCAGGCCGCCGGTGATGATGATGTCGTAGTCGTGCTGGTCGGGATGCGCGGGCATGAGAGGGGGCTCAGGTTTCAGGGGCGGCGGCCGGCCGCTGCGGGCGGCGGGCTTCCAGGTTGGCGAGGGATTCGGTGTTCAGGGCTTCGGGGAATCCGTGGGTCACCAGGTGCTCCAGCGCGCCGTTGATCCGGTCCCAGCCTTCCGGCGTGCGCAGGGGCACGCCCAGGAAATGGGATTCGGTCTTTGCGCGCAGCATCAGGTACAGCACGCCCGCCAGCATCACGCTGACGACGGCGGGCATGTCCACATCGGGGGCCAGGCCGTCGACGCGGTCGATGAAGCCGCGCGCGGCGCGTTCGCGGCGTTCGGCCAGCGGCGCCGATACCTCGTTGCGTTCGATCAGTTCCCAGCGGCGCACTTCGCGCAGCGTCTCGTTGCCGGCCAGCGCGTCGATCTGGGCGCGCAGCATGGACAGTACCAGTTCACCCGGGGTGCGCTGGCTGGATTCGCCGGCGGCCAGCAGGTCTGGATTGCGCGTCCAGAAGTCCTGTTCCTGCATCCAGGCCAGCATCAGTCCGGGCATGCCGTCGAAGTACCGGTAGATCAGCTCTTTGCTGACGCCGGCGCGTTTGGCGATGGCGTTGATGCCGACGCCACCCATGCCCGTTTCCAGGATCTGGGCCTCCAGGGCTTGCAGGATCTGTCGCTCGGTATTTTCACGGCGGGACATAGGCCTACTCCTTCATGAAGCAAAGCGATGTGACTGCATGGTCACATTCGGCATCCAAGATATTGCTTCGGGCCAATCGGCAGCAAGGGGGGAGTTTCCCTAGGAGGGGGCGCCCTGCGGCGCATGCCGCGGGCGCCCCGCAGGCGCTTACAGCCCGACCGCCTTCAGATCGGGATGCCGGCGATGCCAGTCGGTCACGCCCTGGAAGGCCATGCCGATCCGGCCCAGGACGCCTTCGGCATTGGGCTTGCCCAGCAATTGGACGCCCAGGGGCAGGCCATTGGCCGTGAAGCCCGCGGGCAGGGCCAGTCCCGACGCGTTGACATAGTTGCCGGCACGGGTGAAGGCGGCCAGGGGCGTGGCCGCCTCGTCCACGTCGTCCAGCAGCCGCGCGCCGAAGGGCGCGCAAGGCGTCAGCACGGCGTCGATGTCGCGCATCCAGTCCAGCCACGCCAGCCGGGCCTGCGCGTGCGCCTGCAGCGCGGCGATATAGTCGGCGGCGGACACGCCCTTGCCCGACAGCACGCGGGCGCGCACATATTGGCCGATGGGCAACGCCGGGTCTTCGATGTATTCGCGATGCATGGCGTAGGCTTCGGCCGCGATGATCTGGCCGTTGCGCCGCATCATCTCGCGGAAGTCGAAGGGGAAGGGTGTCTCGGCCACTTCCGCGCCCAGGTCGGTCAGCACGCGGCGCGCATCGGCCAGCGCCGACAGCGCGTCGTCATCCACGGCGATGGGGTGCTGCGACGGCGGCATCAGCGCGATGCGCACGCCGCGCAGGGGCTGCGCGCCGGCGGCGGGTTCGCGATACTGGAAGGCAGGCAGGCCTTGCGTGAGCGGGTCGTGCGCGTCCGGGCCCGCCATGAGGGCGGTCAGCAGCATCGCGTCGCGGGTGTCGCGCGTGAGCGGGCCGATGGAATCCAGCGTGGTCGACAGCGCCACCGCGCCATGCAGGCTGATCAGTCCGCGCGTGGTCTTCAGTCCCGTCACACCGTTCAGGGCTGCGGGAATCCGCACCGAACCGCCCGTGTCCGAACCCAGCGCGGCGGGCGCCAGGCCGGCCGCGACGGCCACGCCGGACCCGCTGGACGAGCCGCCGGGAATGCGCGCCTGCCGCAGGTCCCAGGGATTGCGCGGCGTGCCCATGACGGGGTTGGTGCCCCAGCCGCCAAATGCGAATTCGACCATGTGGGTCTTGCCCAGCATCACCATGCCCGCATCCAGCAGGCGCGTGGCGGCGGTGGCCGTCACGGTGCTGCGGCGATCACGCCAGGCCTCGGAGCCCGCGGTGGTGACCTGGCCCTGGATGTCGCACAGGTCCTTGACCGCGACCGGCACGCCGTCCAGCGGGCTGAGCAGGCCATAGCCGGCGCGGCGGCGGGCGTCGGCGGCTTCGGCCAGGCGCAGGGCCCCGGCGTTGTCCACGCTGACAAAGGCGCCCAGCGCCGGATTGGCCAAGGCGATGCGGTCCAGGAAGTGCTGCGTCAGTTCCACCGAGCTGTAGCGGCCCTGGGCCAGGCCGTCCGCCAGCTCGCCGAGCGTGGCAAATGCGATTTCAGACATGTTTTCCTCAGGTTGGTATGCCGGCCGCGCGACGCGCGCGCGGCCGGCTGCTCTACGCGCGACTAGCGTTTGTTCCAGTCAGGCGTCGGGTAAACGGGCTTTGCCGCGGCCACGTCCGCGGGCCATACGGGCACCATGCCCTTGCCCGGCAGCAGCTGCACCACCGGGAACGGCATGAGCAGTTGCTTGCCCGTGTCGTCGATGGCGTAGGGGCCGGCCATCACCGTAAGCTTGCCCGACAGGTCCATCGACGCCTGCTTGAGCGCCGCGGCATCCGTGGTGGCGGCCTTCTTCACGACTTCTTCCGTGATCGCGCCCGCGCCGTAGGCCAGCGCCGTCTGGAAATCTGGCGGGAACTCGGCCTTGGGAAAGCGCTGGTCGTAGGCCGCCGCGAACTGTTCGCGGCTCAGGCCCGCATTGACGTTCCAGTTGATCGCGGGGTGGTAGTTGGTGTGGCTGTAGATGTAGTTGGCGTCCGCGCCGATGGCCTGGAACTGCGGTGTCGACGCGTAGACCATGAAGACGTACGGGAAGTTGATGTCCAGCTGCTTCATCTGGCGCGTCATGCTGATCAGGTCGCCCTCGTAGGAGGTCGGCACCAGCGCTTCGGCTCCCGCCGCGCGCGCCTTCTGCAGGATGGTGCTGAAGTCCTTCTGGCCCTTCGGGTATTTCTCGAACAGCACCACCTGCATGCCGTTCTTGGTGGCCTGTTCGCGGCCGCCTTCGGCCAGCCCCGCCGGGAACGGTTCGTCGGAGTACAGCAGCGCCACCTTCTTCACGCCCTGGTTGGCGGCCAGCTCCATATTGGCGCGCAGCATGGCGGACACGGGCATCTGGGTGCCGGACACCATGTTCTTGAAGCCCTGCTTGTACAGGTCGTCGCTGGCGGCGGACCAGACCATCATGTACTTGCCCAGCCGCTCCGTGACGGTGGCGGCCGCGGCCGTCAGCGTGGAGCCGAAGGGCGCAAACACCAGATCCACTTTTTCATCGACAATCAGGCGTTCGTAGACACGCGTGACCATCTGCTTGTCGCTGCGGTCGTCCAGCTTGACCAGTTCGACGGGGTACTTCTTGCCCTTGATGTCGATGCCGCCGCGGCGATTGACGTCGTCCACCCACAGCTCCACGCCCCGCACGCCGGATTGCGATGCGAGGGCGAAGCTGCCGGTGGACGAAACCGTCATGCCCACGCGGATCTTGTCCGAGTTTTGGGCGGCGCCTGTGGCGGGAGTCAAGGCGGCGATGGCCATGGCCAACGCCGGTAAGCGGAACAACCAGGATTTAGCGAACATGGGATGTCTCCAATCGTTATAGATTTGGGGTCCTCTTCCCGCCGCGAAGCATGGCTCGAGAACCCGGTATTGGGCAATAATTGCCCAATACGCGACAAAGCGTATAACAAATAGGCATGGAGCGCACGCCTTGAATAAATTGAATTATCGACAGACCGAAATGCTCTGGGCCATTGTCATGGCCGGATCGATCAGCGGCGCGGCGCGGCTGCTGAATATTTCGCAGCCGGCGGTCAGCCGGATGCTGGCCCAGACCGAGAAGAGCATGGCCGTGACGCTCTTCGAGCGGGTCCGCGGGCGGCTGCGGCCGACCTCGCAAGTTCAGAGCCTGTTTGAGGAAATCGAGAAGACCCAGCGCATGATGCAGCGCGTCAACGATCTGGCCGACGCGCTGTCCGAGCATGGCACGGGCGTGCTGCGCCTGGCCTCCATTCCCAGTCTGGCCCAGTTCCTGGTGCCGCGTGCGGTGGCCCGCTTCCAGGCGCGGCATCCTGAGCTGCTGCTGCGGCTGAATACCTCGGTCTTGCCCAGCCTGATCACCGACGTGCTGCAGGGCGAGGCCGAGCTGGGGCTGGTGGTGATGCAGGCGGATCATCCCTTCCTGACCTCCCAGCTCCTGCATGTGGGCCGCATGGTGGCGGCCATCCCCAAGAGCCATGCGCTGGCGGGGCGGGAGTCCGTCAGCTTGGCCGATCTTTCCCCGCATCCCCATATCGTGGTGGGCACCCGCATGCCTTTCGGCATGCTGGTGCTGGGCGCGTTCGAGCAGGCCGGCCTGCCGTGCCGCATGTGCGCCGATGTGCCCTGGAGTCAGCTGGCGTGCGCGCTGGTCAACGCGGGGGTGGGGATCGCCATCGTGGATGAGTTCACGGTCATGCAGAACACCATGCCGGACGTCGTGATCGTGCCGCTGCAAGAGCGCATTCCCCTGAATATCTCGGCCGTCTATGCCAGCAACCGGGAGCCTTCGCAGATCGCCATGCAGTTCATCAAGGAGCTGCGCGAGGTGCTGGCGGAGGCGTTTCCTGGGGTTGATAAGGGTTAATCCTTAACTTGCAGTTATAGTTTGAACTGTTCATAATCGCCTCCAAACAGAGCGGCCATCCAACCCGAGACGGCCCGGAGGAAGACATCATGAGCAGCAGTCCCGCCCTGGCGGCGGGCGCGGCTTCGCATCGCGCGCAGGATCTGCGCGCCGTGCGGTTGCGCACCCGCATCGCAGTGACCCTCTTTGCCGCGCTGGCGGCCGGCCTCGCCGTGATTCCCATGGCGACCTCGAACATCTCCTTCGCGTTCTACCTGATGCTGTGGATCACCATGGCCAGCGCCATGAACATCTGCGTCGGGTTCACGGGCTATCTGCCGTTCGGCTATGTGGTGTTCTACGGCGTGGGCTCCTACGCCACCGGCATCTGCTACAAGATCCTGGGCTGGCCCATCCTGCCGTCGCTGCTGGCCGCGGGGGGAGTGGGCGTGGCGATTGCGCTGCTCCTGGCGCCCACCCTGCGCCTGCGCGGCGTGTACTTCGGCATCGTCAGCCTGGCGCTGGCCACCATCGTCAAGCTGATCATTTCCAACCTGCCCCAGTCGTTCACCGGCGGCAGCATGGGAATCATCCTGTCGTCCGCCAACAATCCCACGCACAGCTACTACGCCATGCTGATCGTCATGGGCGCCACGCTCGCCACCGTCACCTGGCTGTCGGTGTCGCGGCTGGGCCGCGCGCTCAAGGCCATACGCGACGACGACGGCGCGGCGGCCTGCGTCGGCATCCACGTGCCCAACACGCGCCTGAAGGCCTGGCTGCTGGCCGCCCTGTTTCCGGCGCTGGCTGGCGGGATCGAGGCCTGGTACACGAACGTGGTCGATCCGGAATACGCCTTCCATGTGCTGATCACGGCCAAGAGCATCATCTATGCGATGGCGGGCGGCTTTGGCACCATCCTCGGACCCGTGGTCGGGACGCTGGCGCTGCTGGGCATCGACCACATGATCTGGCAGAAATTCCCGGTGGTGAACCTGTTGCTGCTGGGCCTCATCATCGTCCTGCTGATGCTGTTCCTGCCGCGGGGCATCGTCGGCAGCCTGATCAAACGCAAGCCGCAACTGCGCCGCTACATCGCCTGAGGATCCCGCCATGACCGGACTGCTTATCCAAGGCCTGATCAACGGCCTGATCCTGGGGGCCATCTATGGCCTGATCGGAGTGGGGCTCAACGTCGTCTTCGGCGTGCTGCGCGTGGTGAACTTCGCGCACGGCGAATTCCTGGTGCTGGGCGCGTACTTCGCGTTCTATCTGCTGGAGTACGCGGGGATCAACCCGCTGGTGGCGCTGCCGCTGGCGTTCGTGGCGTTCTTCCTGGCCGGCTACCTGCTGTACTTCGTGCTGATCCCGCGGCTGTCCAAGGCCGACGATCCGGAGATCAGTTCGCTGCTGCTGATGTTCGGCGTGTCCATCATGCTGGGCGCGCTCATGCTGCTGGCGTTCGACGCCGACGCCCGCTCCCTGCCTTACGAGATCGAACCTGTCTTCCTGAAGTTCGGCCCCGTCCTGATTCCCACGGTGCGCCTGCTGGCGCTGGTCATCGCGCTGGCCATCATCGCCGCTCTGACGGTGTTCCTGTACCGCACGCAGCTGGGCCGAGCGCTGCGCGCCATCATCATGAACCGCGACGCGGTCCGCATCGTGGGCATCAATGCGGAGCGGCTGTCCGCCGTGGCCTTCGGCCTGGGCGTGGGCCTGGCCGCCGCCAGCGGCGTGCTGGTCGCCATGGTGTTTCCGGCGTTTTCGCCATTCATGGGCAACGACTACACGCTGATCGGCTTCATCGTCATTGTCCTGGGCGGCCTGGGCCATCCGGTGGGAGCCCTGGTCGGGGCGCTGCTGTTCGGCGTCACGGAGCAGGTGTCGGTGGTGTTCTTCAACCCGTCCATCGCGACCATCTGTGGTTTCGCGCTGATGGTCGCCATGATCTTCATCCGGCCCAGCGGCTTGTTCGGCCGCCAGGCGCTGCGCTAACCGGGAGCCGGACGCACCATGTTGAAAGTCACGAATCTCAAGAAGCGCTTTGGCGGCCTGGTGGCGCTGCAGGGCGTGGACCTGGAGGTGCCCAGGGGCTCCATCCTGGGCATCATCGGCATGAACGGGTCGGGCAAGACCACGATGCTCAATTGCATCAACGGCATCTATACCCCGGACGAGGGCCGCATCGAGCTGGACGGCCGCGAGATCGGCGGGCGCCAGGTCCACGAGGTGGCGCGGCTGGGAGTCGGACGCACGTTTCAGGTGCCGCGCATATTCCGCCAGTTGACGCTGCTGGACAACCTGGACGTGGCGCAGCAGCAGTCAGGCCGCAGCGCCGACGAACGTTACGCGCAGTCCGAGTACTGGCTGCACAAGGTGGAGCTGCACCGCCTGCGGCACAACTACGCCGAAGAACTGTCGGGCGGCCAGCAGAAGCTGGTGGAACTGGCGCGCATCATGGTCGCGCGGCCCAAGGTCGTGCTGCTGGACGAACCGTTCGCGGGGGTCAATCCCGCGCTCGCGCAGCTGCTGATCTCGGTGATCCGCGAACTGCCCACCGAACACGACTGCTCGGTGGTGCTGGTGTCGCACGACCTGACCTCCATCTATCAGCTGTCCCATCACATCATCGTCATGAACGAAGGCGCCATCCTGAGTCAGGGCAACGCCGATCAAGTGCGCGCCGACCCGCGGGTGGTCGAAGCCTATCTGGGAGCCTGACATGAGCACCGCGATACTCGCACTGGAAGACGTGACCGTGGCCTATCACGGCGACATCACGATCCTGAACCGCATCAACGTCCAGGCGCGCGCAGGCAAGGTCACCGGCGTGATCGGCCCCAACGGCGCCGGAAAGTCCACGGTGCTCAAGACCCTGTTCGGCTTCCTGCCGCCGCGCACCGGGCGCATCACGCTGCGGGGCAAGGACATCAGCTCGCAGCCCTCGCATGAGCGCGCCAATCACGGCGTGGCGTTCGTGCCGCAGCATCGCAGCCTGTTCGGCGAGCTGTCCGTGCACGACAACCTGCTGCTGGGCTGCTGGCCGTTCCGGCGCGACAAGACGCGCGTGCGCCAGCGCATCGATTCGGTCTATGACCGCTTTCCCATCCTGGCGCAGAAGCGCAACGACCCCGTGTCCAGCATGAGCGGCGGGCAGCAGCGCTTCGTGGAATTCGGCCGCGCCCTGCTTATCGAGCCTTCGGTGATCCTGCTGGACGAGCCCACGGCGATGCTGGCGCCCAAGATCTCCAAGGAGATCTATGCGCTGATCCGCGGCTTTGCCGACGAGGGCATGACGGTGGTGCTGGTGGACCAGAACGTGCGGCGCTGCGCCGAGGTGTCCGACTACATGTACATCCTGGAGCTCGGGCGCAACAAGGCGGAGGGTTCGCGCGAGGCGTTCGAGGAAGAAGGCGGCCTGCGCGAGATGGTTGCCTCGTGGATGGACTACAAGATCGACTGAGGGCCGCCGGGGCGCGCCCCGGCGGTATGGCGGATCAGATGACGCCGCGTATCCCGGCAATGCCATGCGCGCCATGGCGCAGCGCCTGCGATACGGTCTGGGTGGACTGACCGCCCAGCGCGAACACCGGAATGCCGGCGTCGCGATTGCCTTCCACGAAGCCCTCCCAGCCCAGCGTTTGCGCGCCGGGGTGGCTGGGGGTGTCCAGCACGGGACCCAGCACCGCGAAGTCGGCGCCGATGTCGCGGGCATGGACGACCTGGGCGTTGTCGTGGGCGGACACGCCGACCAGCGCGTTCTTGGGCAATTCGGGGCGGGCGGCAAGGCGCGCCGCGTCCGCCGTGCGCAGGTGCACGCCGTCGGTTTCCTTCCACCAGGAGGCCGGGTGGATGCTGTTGACCAGCACGCGCGCGCCGGCGGCGCGGCAGCGCTTGGCCACCTGTTGCAGCACTTCATGCAGCGATGTCGCGCCCACGCCGTCGGGCCACTGCGGTTCGCGCAATTGCACGAGCTTCACGCCCCGCGCCAGCGCGGCCTCCAGGCGGCCCAGGAAGGGCGCGACGCCCGCGCGCGAACCGATGGAGCTGATGCCGTACGTGGTGGGCAGCTGCAGCCAGCGCAACGGGGGCAGGGTGGCGGGCAGCAGGTCGCCCACCGATGCCGCGTTGGCCGGGTTCACCCATTCAAGGCGCTGGTTCTCCAGGCTTTGCGGTTCGCCTTCCCAGCCGGTGACGTGGCAGAAAGCCAGCCGGACCGTGGTGTGCGGGTAGACGTGCACGTAGGTGACCCAGGGACGCGACTGCGTGACGCGGATGCCGATTTCTTCCTGGAGTTCGCGGGCCAGCGCCTGCAGCACGGTCTCGCCGGGTTCGAGCTTGCCGCCGGGCAGTTCCCACCAGCCCGACCACGGCTTGCCTTCGGGCCGCTGGCCCAGCAGCAGCATGCCGTCCGGACGCAGGATCAGGCCGGCGGCGACGTCGACGATCTTTTCAGACATGGCGGGCCGCCCAGTCGCGCGCGAACTGATAGGCCACGCGGCCGGACCGCGAACCGCGCTCGATCGTCCATTGCAGCGCTTCGGTGCGCGAGGGTTCGATCTGCGTTTCCGGGCAGCCGAGTTCGCGCAGCCAGTGGTACACGATGTCCAGGTAGTCGTCCTGCTTGAAGGGGTAGAACGACAGCCACAGGCCAAAACGCTCGGACAGCGAGATCTTCTCCTCGACCGTCTCGCCCGGGTGGATCTCTCCGTCGGGCTGGTGCTTGGCCTGCAGGTTCTCGCTCATGTATTCCGGCATCAGGTGGCGCCGGTTGGACGTGGCGTAGATCAGCACGTTGTCGCCCGAGGCCGAGACCGAGCCGTCCAGCACGGACTTCAGCGCCTTGTAGCCGGCTTCGCCTTCCTCGAAGGACAGGTCGTCGCAAAACACGATGAAGCGTTCCGGCCGCGCGGCGACCAGTTCGACGATGTCGGCCAGATCGCCCAGGTCGGACTTGTCCACCTCGATCAGGCGCAGCCCGCGGTCGCCGTAGGCGGCCAGCATGGCCTTGACCAGCGAGCTCTTGCCGGTGCCGCGGGCGCCGGTCATGAGCACGTTGTTGGCCGGCTTGTTCTCAAGGAACTGGAGCGTGTTGCGGTCGATGGTGGCCTTCTGGCGCTCGATGTGCTGAAGGTCTTGCATGTCGATGCGCGCCACGTGGCGCACGGCGTCCAGCCAGCCGCGCGCGCCGCGCTTGCGCCAGCGGAACGCGTGGGCGCTCCAGTCGATCTCGGGCGTAGCCGGGGGCAGAAAGGCCTCCAGCTGCGCCAGCACGCGTTCGGCGCGCTGGATAAGGGTGGTGAACTCGGTGGCCGTCATGGTTGATCAGGAGCGGTAGTCGGCGTTGATCGAGACGTACTCGTGCGAGAAGTCGCAGGTGTAGACCGTGTCGCTCACCTGGCCGCGGCCCAGCGCGATGCGCACCGAGATCTCGGCCTGCTTCATCACGCGCTGGCCGTCGGCTTCCTGGTAGGCGGGGTTGCGCCCGCCGTCCTTGGCCACCAGCACGTCGTCCAGCCACAGGCGGATGTTGGACACGTCCAGGTCGTCGATGCCGGCGTAGCCGACGGCGGCCAGGATGCGGCCCAGATTGGGGTCCGACGCGAAGAAGGCGGTCTTGACCAGCGGCGAATGCGCCACGGCATAGGCCACCTTCAGGGCTTCCTCGGTGGTGCCGGCTTCTTCGACACGGATGGTCATGAACTTGGTGGCGCCTTCGGCGTCGCGCACGATCTTGGTCGCCAGGTCCAGCGCGGCGGCCGTCAGGGCCTCGCGCACGGCGGCGTAGGCGGCGTCGGATTCGCTGTTGACGTTGACGCCGGACTTGCCGGTGGCGGCGATGATGAAGGAGTCATTGGTGGAAGTGTCCCCGTCCACCGTGATGCGGTTGAACGACGCATCGGCGATTTCCACGGCCAGCTTGCGCAGGAGCGGCTGGGCGATGCCGGCGTCGGTGGCCAGGAAGCTCAGCATGGTGGCCATGTTGGGGCGGATCATGCCGGCGCCCTTGCTGATGCCGGTGAAGGTGACCGTCTTGCCGCCGATCTGGACTTTGGCCGACGAGATCTTCGGCAGCGTGTCGGTGGTCATGATGCCATGGGCGGCGCTGGACCAGTGGTCGGCCGCCAGGTTGGCGATGGCGCCCGGCAGGCCCGCGACCAGGCGGTCCAGGGGCAGCGGTTCGAGGATGACGCCGGTGGAGAACGGCAGGATCTGCGCGGCGGGCACGCCCAGCAGCTTGCCCAGCGCGTCGCAGGTGTCCTTCGCCTTCTTCAGGCCTTCTTCGCCGGTGCCGGCGTTGGCGTTGCCCGTGTTGATGACCAGGGCGCTGATGGGGCCGCCGGCGGCCAGGTGGGCCTGGCAGACCTGCACGGGGGCGGCGCAGAAGCGGTTGCGCGTGAACACGCCCGCCACGCTGGTGCCTTCGGCCAGCCGGAACACCGTCAGGTCACGTCGGTTGGCTTTGCGGATGCCGGCCTCGGTGACGCCGATTTCTACACCGGCTACAGGAAAAATTTCGGACTCGGAGGGGATCTGCAAATTAACGGCCATGACTTCGTCTCTTGAAGTGAGCGGGACGGAACCGCCGCCTGGCAAGGCGGCGCGCGGGGGAAAGCTTCGTATTATCCCACCGCTTTGCGGCAGGGGTTTGTCAGCGGGAGGTCAGGGACCGATGCGCATGGCGGCCACGTCCAGCACGCCGGCTTCGCGGTTGCCGAGCACGCTGCGCACGGTGCCGTCCGGCGCCTGGAGCACCGACTTGCCCGCCGGCACGTCTTCGTGGCCGGCCCGGCGCGCGGCCCGGCCGCGCGAGGGCGAAAACAGCAGGTCGCCGGGCTGGGCGCCCTGCAGGCGGGGGCTGGCCGCCAGCACGCGTGTGCCGGGCGGATAGGTCATTTCGCCCAGCACGGTATCGCGGGCCATCAGGCCCTCGAAGCCCAGCGTGCGGCGCTGGCCGTCCAGCTGCATGTCCACTTTCAGCAGCGGGATCTGGCCGACGGTCAGGGAGTCGCTGCCCTCGGTGCGCAGCAGCCAGCGCGGGGCGGTGCTGGCCGTGTCCAGCGGGGTGCCGCGGGCGGCTTCGTCGACTTTCAGCCAGGCGCCCGGGGGCACCGGCTGCTGGTTGAGCGTATTGCCGATGGCCAGGTGGCAGCTCGCGAAATGGGGCTGTCCGCCCTGCATGACGAACTCGATCCGGTGCCCGTGCGCGCAGAGCCAGCCCTCCAGCGCCTGGTCGCGGGCGATCTCGACGGAAAGCGTTTCCGCCTGCTTGCTGGAGGCCGGGTATCGGAACAGGCGCGCGGCCACGATGCCCTGGATGGGGGCGGGGTGGGCTTCCGGGAAGACGGCGCGGTCGAACGAGGCCAGCTCGCCCGGGGTGGCCAGGCTGAGCACGGTGCCGGCGGGCATCTCTACGCCCGCCAGCCGGGTGGGCTGAGTCAGCACCGTCTTGCGGTTCTCGTCGGCCCGCGCTTCGCGCTGGGCCGAGAACCACAGGCTGAACTGCTGGTAGGGGAAGATGGCGCCGATGACGGCAAGAAAGGCCATCATCAGGGTGCCGAGGCGCCGGTGTCCGCCCAGCCACTGCCGGGCGCCGCGGGAGGTGGCCAATACGGCCAGCCAGGTCAGCAGCGTGGACAGGCAGGCCAGCGAGGCCGCCATCAGTACGTAGAAATTACCGCCAGGAAGGGAAACCGGAATCATGGCAGCAATTATGCGCCAATCCGGGCGCCGGTTTCAGCGTCCCCGGGGCATTCGTGGGACTCAGTCCTTGGCGGATTCGGATCTGGCGGCCACGACCTGGAGCTTGAGTTCGCCCAGCGCCTGGAACAGCGCATTGCGGCTGGCCTCCGGCAGCTCGGCGAACATGGACTTGACCCAGGACTCGTGGGCGCGCGCCATGCGGGAGAAGCTCTTCTTGCCCAGCGGCGTCAGCTTGATCAGCGAACTGCGGCGGTCCGATTCGACCTTGGTGCGTACCACCAGCCCTTCCTTTTCCAGCTGGTCGGTGATGCCGGTGATGTTGCCGTTGGTGACCATCATGTGGCGCGACAGCTCGCCCATCTTCATGCCTTTGGGGGCGCGCTGCAATTGCGCCATCAGGTCGAAGCGGGGCAGGGTCGTGTCGAATTCATTGCGCAGGCGGCTGCGGATTTCGCTTTCGATGAGATTGGCGCAGGTCAGCATGCGCAGCCACAGGCGCAGCGCGTGGTGATCGTCGGGCGCGGCGCGGGATTCCAGGTCGGGGGCGTCAGTCATGGCTAGGAAGAGTACCGGGAATGCGTGAAGGAGCGGGCGCCAGCCCCATCTGATCGAAGATGGCTTGGGTCAGCGGGCTGTGCGGATCGTTGAGCGTCAGGACGATATCGTAGTGATTTGTGCCGGGCATCGGAACATAGCATCCGGGGAAGCCGCGCTTGCGCCACGCGGCGAGGTAATCGTCGCTTTGGCGCTTGAACTCGGCGGTTTCGGTTTCGCCGTAGCTGACCACCAGAGGACAGCCGGTCTGCGGCAGTTGCAGCGCCGGGCTGTTGCGGATGGCGTCGGCCTCGCTCAGGTGCATCCATTCGTTGATGTGGGTGTGCACCAGCGGACGCAGGTCGAACAGGCCGGACAGGGGCGCCGCGCCGCGGATCACGTCGGGCGGCACCTCGTAGCTGGCATGCCAGCCGCCGGCCAGCAGCGCGCCGGCCAGATGCCCGCCCGCGGAACTGCCGCAGACGTGGATGCGCGCGGGATCCCCGCCGAACCTGGCGATATTGCGGTGTATCCAGGCCAGCGCGCGCCGGTTCTGGTCCACGATGCGGTCCAGGGTCACGGCGGGCGCCAGCGAATAGTTCACCGACACGACCACCGCGCCCGCCTGCGTGAACGCCGGCGCCATGCCGCTGGATTCGTTCTTGGAAAGAAGGCGCCAATAGCCGCCATGGATGAACACGAACACCGGCGCGCCGGCCGTGCCGGGCAGGGTGTTGGCGGCCGGAAAAATGTCCAGCAATTCATCGGCGTGCTCGCCGAACGGAACGTCCAGCGCGCAGTCCAGCGTGCGCCGCGCGGTGGCGCTGTCCTCGGCGTATTTCTTGAGTATCGGCTGGATGTCGGGTACTGTCGCGCGAGCGTTGTACTGGACGTCCAATTCGGCGCGGTCGTAGTTGCGGTAGAGGGTGCCCATAACGGTAGCTAGGGCCTGTTAACACTAAAAGGAGCCTCGCACAGGCCGGCAATCGGGCGGCAGGCTAGGCGCGGGCGACGCCGCGTGGCTGTGCCACGCAAGGAGGTCGCAACGACGCCTGCCGCCCGATTGCCGGCCTGCCCGAAGGGTGAGTACGCCAATGGGCGCCTCTCTGCGTTGCGAATGCTCGTCGTGGTCCCGCCACGACTGCGCTTCGCGCCTTGATAGTCGCCCATTGGCGTACTCATGCGAGGCTCCTTTTAGTGTTAACAGGCCCTAGTAAAAACCCTTTGGTAAAAACCCTAGACTTGTTTTGACGAATACTTTAAACCTAAACTATGAACCACGCCAGTTTTCCCTGTGCTGCACGACGGGATGGCGGCGTTGCAGGCAACTTTCTTTGCAAGCACCAGTTTGGCGGCGGCGCAACGGCGCCGGCAGGCCGGGCATAGAAGTTTTTCGAATCGCACCCTCAAAAAGAACACCCTCTGCGCGGGCTCGCGCACGGAGCACACCACCATGCGTTTGATCACTTCCCTTCTGGCTGCTGCCGCCCTTGTTCCGGCACTGGCCTCGGCCGACACCGTCAAGGTCGGCATCGCCAACGATATCTCCGGTCCGTTCTCGGCGCTTGGCGCCGAAGCCCGCGACGGCTTCAACCTGGCCATCAAGCAACTGGGCAGCAAACTGGGCGGACAGCCCGCGGAATTCGTGCAGACCGACATGGGCGGCAACCCCGATCAGGCCCGTCAGCTGGTCACGCGCTACATCCAGCGCGACAAGGTCGACTTCTTCACCGGTCCCATCGGCTCGAACGTGGCCCTGGCCGTCGGCCCCGCGCTGTTCGCCGCCAAGGTGCCCTACCTGTCGAACAACCCCGGCCCCAGCCAGTTCGCCGGCGCGCAATGCAACAACTACTGGTTTGGCACGTCCTACCAGAACGACGCCTTCCATGAAGCGGCCGGCAAGGTCGCGGCGGATCGCGGCTTCAAGAAGATGTTCATCATGGCGCCGGACTATCCGGCGGGCAAGGATGCCCTGACCGGCTTCAAGCGCGGCTACAAGACCGCGCCCGGCGAAGAGGTCTACACCAAGCTCGGCCAGATCGACTACGCCGCCGAGATCGCGCAGATCCGCGCCGCCAAGCCCGACGCCGTCTACATCTTCCTGCCGGGCGGCATGGGCATCAACTTCGTCAAGCAGTTCGTGTCCGCCGGCCTGTCGCAAAGCGTCAAGCTGATCGGCCCGGGGTTCTCGGCCGACGAGGACGTGATCCAGGCAGTGGGCGAACCGATGCTGGGCATGTACAACACGGCGCAGTGGGCGCATGACCTGGACGTGCCGCAGAACAAGGCCTTCGTCGAAGCGTTCCGCAAGGAATACAACGGCCGCTATCCGTCGGTCTACGCCGCCCAGGCCTACGACGTGATCATGGCCATGGACGCCGCCGTCAAGCAGGCCGGTGGCAAGGCCTCGGACCGCGAAGCCATCGTGAAGGCGCTTGAAAAGGCCGACTACCCGTCGGTGCGCGGCAGCTTCACCTATGGCAAGAACCACTATCCCATCCAGGCCTACTACCTGCGCGTCGTCGACAAGGACGGCAGCGGCCGCATCACCAACAAGCTGGTGGGCAAGGTGTTCGACAAGTACCAGGACGTCTACGTCGGCGAGTGCAAGCTCTAGGGTGTAGCCCATCCCCGAAGCGCTGCGCGCTTCCCCTTCAGGGGGCTCCCTCTCAGGCGGGCCCACTTGACGGGGCGTCGCCGCGGACCGGCCAGGCCGGCTCCGCGCGACCCCGCCAGCCGGGGGCGTTTCATGCGCTGCGCAGAGTGAGCCGCGGGATGCACATTTAGGTGGCTTTGGTGATTTGGCCGCGAGCGAGGCCCTGGGCAGTTCGCGGCAAGGGGGAAGTTTTCATGACGTTTACGCTGATCGTCGAGCAATTGCTGAACGGTCTGCAGTTTGGGTTGATGTTGTTTCTGATCGCGGCCGGGCTGACCCTGGTGTTCGGCATCATGGACATCATGAATCTGGCTCACGGCTCGCTATACATGGCTGGCGCCTATGTCGCCGCCGAAACCATGCAGCGCACAGGTTCTTTCACCGCCGCCGTCCTGGTGGCGGCCGTCGCCACCGGACTGGTCGGCGTTGCGCTGGAACTCACCCTGATACGCCGCCTGGCGTTGCGCGACCACCTGGCCCAGGTGCTGGGCACCTATGCGGTCATCCTCATCGCCAATGACCTGGTCAAGATGATCTGGGGTCCCGCGCCCGTCATGCTCAACATGCCGGCGGTCCTGTCCGGACCCGTGCGCCTCCTGCCCGACCTGCTGTATCCCGCCTACCGCCTGATGATCATCGTGTTCGGCGTGGCCGCCGCCGCGGGCCTGTACTGGTTCGTGACGCGGACCCGGGCCGGCGTGCTGGTGCGGGCGGGCGCGTCCAACCGCCAGATGGCCACCCTGATGGGTGTGCGCGTGCCCCTGCTGTTCCTGGGCGTGTTCGTGCTGGGCGCCATGCTGGCCGCGGTGGCCGGCGCGCTGCTCGGCCCGATCACCTCGGTGCAGGTGGGCATGGGCGAGGAGATCCTGATCCTGGTGCTGGTGTGCATCGTCATCGGGGGCATCGGCTCGATCCGCGGCGCCTTTGTCGGCGCCTTGCTGGTGGGCATGGTCGACACGGCGGGGCGGGCCTTCCTGCCCATGCTGCTGCGCCAGGTCTTTTCCCCGGCCGTGGCCTCCAGCGTCGGCCCGACGCTGGCCGCCATCGCCATCTATGTATTGATGGCGGCTGTGCTGGTGTTCCGGCCCTCCGGCCTGTTTCCGGCGCGGGGTTGATCATGAGAACCAAACTCTGGACCGTGGTCCTGCTGGCCGCGCTGGCGGTGTTCCCGCTGGTGGCGCCAATGCTGGGCCTGGACTTCTATATTTCCTTCGTGCGGCGCGTGCTGATCTACGCGCTCGCCGCGACCAGCCTGAACCTGATCCTGGGCTACGGCGGCATGGTGGCGCTGGGCCACGCGGCGTTTTTCGGCGCGGGCGCCTACGCGGTGGGCATCCTGGCGATGGCGGGCGTCACGTCCGCGCTGATCGTGTGGCCCGCGGCCATGCTGCTGGCGGCCGTGCTGGCCTGCATCACCGGGGCGATCTCGCTGCGCACCCGTGGCGTGTACTTCATCATGATCACGCTGGCGTTTGCGCAGATGCTGTTCTACATCTTCATCTCGCTGCGCCAATACGGCGGGGAAGACGGGCTGAACCTGCCCGGCTATTCCACCTTGCCCGGCATCGACCTGGCCAATGACGTCAGCTTCTACTACCTGGCGCTGGCGCTGTTCGCGCTGCTCATGTGGGTGTTTGGCCGCGTGGTCGCCTCGCGCTTCGGCACCGCCCTGCAGGGCATCCGCGAGAACGAATCGCGCATGGAATCCATGGGTTACCCGGTATACCGCATCAAGCTCATGGCCTTTACCTTGAGCGGCGCGGCCGCCGGTCTGGCCGGCGCGCTGCTGGCCAACCACAACCTCTTCATTTCGCCCAGCCTGATGCACTGGACCCAGTCGGCCAACCTGCTGATCATGGTGCTGGTGGGCGGGATCGGCTTGCGTTACGGCGGCGTGGCCGGCGCGGTGGTGATGCTGACCCTGGAAGAAGTGCTGCGCTTGTGGACCGAATACTGGCACCTGCCTTTGGGCGTGCTGCTGCTGTGCGTGGTGTTTGGCGCGCCGCGCGGCCTGGTTGGCCTGTTCGGCCCCTTGTTCGGCGGACGCGCCACCCCGCAATCCGGCAAGGTGGGCTCATGACCATTGCGATGAATGCTTCGACAAATGCCTCGGCTCCCGCCTTGCAGGCCCGCGGACTGGTGCGCCGCTTCGGTGCGCTGGTGGCCACCGACAATGTGTCTCTGTCGCTGGATCCGGGCGAGATCCATGCGCTGATCGGCCCCAACGGCGCGGGCAAGTCCACGCTGATCCATCTGCTGTCCGGCACGTTGTCCGCCGATTCGGGCTCGCTCACGGTGGGCGGGCGCGACGTTACCGGCATGAACGCGCACCAGCGCGTGGCGGCCGGGCTGTCGCGGTCGTACCAGATCACCAATATCTTCAAGCAGTCCAGCGTGCTGGACAACCTGGTGCTTGCCGTCCAGGCCCATTCGGGCAGCAGCTTCCGCTTCTGGAAGCCGCGGGCGGCCGAGTCCGCGCTGTATGAGCAGGCGCGCGAGCTGGCCCGGGAATGCGCCATCGACGCCAGCCTGCTGGAGCGTCCCGCCGGCACCTTGCCGCACGGCGAGCAGCGCAAGGTGGAATTCGCCCTGGCGCTGGCCGCCCGGCCCAGCGTGCTGCTGCTGGACGAGCCCATGGCGGGCATGGGGCCCGACGAGACCGTCCGCCTGACCGAATTGATCGAATCCATGCGGGGGCGCGCCGCCATGCTGCTGGTGGAACATGACATGCAGGCGGTGTTCCGCCTGGCCGACCGCCTGTCGGTGCTGGTGTATGGCCGGGTGATCGCCACCGGCACCCCGGACGAGATCCGCGCCAACCCGGAAGTGCGGCACGCCTACCTGGGCGACGAGGAGACCGCGTGATGCTGACCATCGAATCGGCCAAGAGCGGCTACGGCGCGAGCCAGGTGCTGTTCGGCGTGGACCTGGAGATCGGCGCGGGCCAGGTCGTGACCTTGCTGGGCCGCAACGGCATGGGCAAGACCACGCTGCTGCGCACCCTGTTCGGCCAGTTGCCGCTGCGCGGCGGCAAGATCCACTTCGCCGGGCAGGACATCAGCGGCTGGAGCCCCGACCGCATCGCGCGGGTCGGCATGGCCATCGTCCCGGAAGGGCGCCAGTGCTTTCCCAACCTGACGGTGCGCGAGCACCTGACCGCCTTCGTGGCGGCTCGCAACCCGGATATCCGCGAACCCTGGACGCCGGAGCGCGTGTTCGAACTCTTTCCCCGGCTGAGCGAGCGCGCCCGCAACATGGGCAACCAGCTTTCGGGCGGCGAGCAGCAGATGCTGGCGATAGGCCGAGCGCTGGTGACCAATCCCCGGCTGCTGATCCTGGACGAGGCCACCGAAGGCCTGGCGCCCAAGATCCGGGAAGAAATCTGGAATTGCCTGGCGCGCCTGCGCGAGGCGGGTCAGACCATCCTGGTCATCGACAAATATGTCGAAAGGTTGCTGAGCCTGGCGGACCGCCACGTCATCCTGGAACGCGGCAAAGTGGTATGGACGGGCGACTCCAAAGCGCTCGACGACGACCGCGGCCTATGGGAACGCTACCTGGGCGTGTAGCAATAAAGCCGCATCGACAGTGAGGGATTGGTAACAATTCCTGATATAAATCGCAATAAAATAGGATTTATATTGCTGCAATGAAACTTAAGGTGTCTTGAACGCATCCAGACGTTTGCACCTGTTTCAATTGCCCTCACTGTTCTCTACACTAGCCGCGCCAGGCCCACCGCATGGGTGGGCCGGCGATCAGGCTCATGGCTCAAAAGGCGGGGCACAAGCGCGGCGGCAGGCCGTTCACGGCCAGACCGCCGGCCAGCGCGTTCCCCTTTTCGCTCATGGCTTCTTATCAGGCTGTCAGGAAGACTACGCATGGCGAAATGGGGTTTGCGCAGGAAATCACTAATGGCGCTGCTGTTGGCGTGCCTGGTCGCCCTGGCGCCGGCCGCCTTGATCGGCTGGCAGGTGCTGGACGGCGTCAGGGATCACTTTGGCCGCGCCTTCGCCGACAATTTCACACAGTTGAACCGCCAGCGCATCCTGGCGCCGGTGTCGCGGGAACTGGCGCTGTCCCAGCGGCTGGCCGACAGCGAAGTCACCCGCCGCTGGCTGCGTAACGAAACCGATCCCGCCGCCCGTGAACTGTTTTTCCGCGAAGCCGACGGCTATCGCCGCGACCTGCTGGGCCGGGCCTATTTCATCGCCAGCGCGGCCTCCGGCAACTATTACTTCAACGACGACCAGCCGCTGTCCGAGGAGCCGCGCTACACGCTCAGCCCCAGCGCGGCCGATGACGGCTGGTTCTACGCCACGATCAAGTCCCCGGCCAAGTACAACATCAACGTCAATCCGGACCTGAAGCTCAAGACCACGAAGGTCTGGATCAACGTTCAGGTCCGGGACGGCGACAGGGTCATGGGCCTGACGGGCGCAGGCCTGGACGTGGGCGGCTTCCTGCGGGAATTCGTCAACAGCGGCCAGCCCGGCGTCACGCCCATCATCGTCGACGAAGAAGGCGCCATCCAGGCGCACATGAACGCCGCGCTCATCGCCTACAACTCCGGCGCGGGCGGAGCGGGCGGCCAAGGCATGGTCTTCAATCTGCTGGATGCCGGGGAAGGCCGCGCCGAACTGCTGTCGGCCATGCATGCGGCCCAGGCCGATCCGCAGTCCGTGCAATCGGCCTGGGTGAAGATGGACGGCGTGCGCCAGCTGGTGTCCGTGGCCTACATGCCCGAGCTGCACTGGCATGTGCTGACCGTGGTGGACCTGGGCGCCGCCCGTGTGCTGGACACGGACTGGCTGTGGCCGGCGGCGATCGGCCTGGTGTTGCTGTTCGCCGCCATGCTGCTGTGCTTCGGCTACGCGATCGAACGGCTGATGCTGCGCCCCTTGCACCGCCTGCAGCAGTCGGCGCGCGCCATTGCCGACGGCAGCTATGACGTCCGCCTGCCTCCGGGCGGCCAGGACGAGATCGGCGATTTGAGCCGCGCCTTCGGGGTCATGGCCGACAAGGTGCGCAAGCACACGGCCGAACTGGAGACCAAGGTCCGCGAACGCACCTCCGAACTGGAGGATGCCAACCGCGCCATGGCCGCCGCGCACAAGAAGATCGGCGATTCCATCGACTACGCCAGCCTGATCCAGCGCGCCATCCTGCCGGACCGCCAGCTGACCCAGTCGCTGGGGGCGCACCATTTCGTCCTGTGGAAGCCCCGCGACGTGGTGGGCGGAGACTTCTATGTGTTCCGTTCGGACGGGGCCAACTGCCTGCTGGGGATCATGGACTGCGCCGGCCATGGCGTGCCCGGCGCGCTGATGACGATGCTGGCCCGCGCCGCCATCGACCTGGCGATCACCGAAGTGGGGCCGGGCGATCCGGCCGGCATCCTGACCCGCACCGACAATGCCATCCGCGCCATGCTTGCGGATGCGCAATTGCCGCGGGCCCTTGCCACCAACACCGATGCGGGCCTGGTATATATTGACCGCCAGACTGGCCGGCTGCTGTACGCAGGTGCGAAGATCAGCCTGTACGCAAGCGATGGCGAGACCCTGCGCGAGGTGCTTGGCGCCAAGCGCGCCCTGGGCGACAAGCGTACAGGGGTATACGAGAATAATGAATTGCAGATGGAGCCCGGCTGGACCTATTACCTGGCCACCGACGGCTTCCTGGATCAGGCGGGCGGCGAGCACGGTTTCGGCTTTGGCAACACCCGTTTTGCCGAAATGCTCAAGACGCACGCCCGGCGGCCGTTAACCGAACAGGCGGCCGCGTTTACCCAGGCGCTTGCCGAGTATCAAGGCGGCCAGCCACAGCGCGACGACATTACCTTGCTGTCTTTCCGTTTCGAATAATCGTTATCAGGGCGGTACCCTTCCATGAATGCCTCCGATCTCTACGCGCTGGGCGAGCGGTTCGACCAGAACCGCACCCTGCTGTGTTTCAACGGGCCGATCTCTCGCAGCCTGATCGAGGAAATTGGCAATGCGCTGAAGAATTACCTGAATGCCGAACATGTCCGGCCCGCGGAAGCCATGGATGTGTTCTCGGTCTATATAGAGATGATCCAGAACATCCGCCAGTATGCGGCGTTGAATGGCGACGGGGATGCCTCGGCCACGGTCGTGATCGGGCGCCGCGACGAAAGCCGCTACGTGGTGTCGGCCGGCAATCTGGTCGATTCACAGGACGGCCACAACCTGGTCGCCCGGATCCAGGAGCTGGCCGCGCTGGACAAGGCGGCATTGAAGGCCGAATACAAGGCGCAGCTGCACAAGCCGCGCGCCCAGGGCGTGGCCTCGGGCGCAGGCCTGGGGCTGATAGACATCGCGCGCCGCGCCGGCGCTCCGCTGGAAGCCAGCCTGACCCCCGCCGCGCAAGCGGGCAAGGCCTTCTTCAGCCTGAGCGTCGTGGTCTGAGGGCTCGCCCGCTTCAAGGATTATTTTCGGAGTATTTGATGAAAGACCTGAACATTCCCGGGACCCAGTCCACGCCCGCCATCAGCGCCGACGCAGCCGCCGGCGTGCTGGCGATGCGCGGTGATTCCTATCCCGAGAATTCCTTCGAACTGTTCGGCCCGGTCATCGAGTGGGTCGAGGCGTACCTGCAAGACAGTGCCGCGCCCCTGAACCTGGAACTGGAACTGCTGTATCTCAATACCAGCAGCATCAAGTCGGTCATGGACATCTTCGACGTGCTGGAGGCGGCGCATCGCAAGGACCGCCAGGTCAGCGTCACCTGGTTCTACGACATGCGCAACGAGCGCGTCGGCGAGCTGGCCGAGGAATTCAAGGAAGACTGCACCTTTCCGTTTTCGGTCGTCGGCCGCCAATGAAACCAGGCGCCGCCGAACTGGATCAGCGCATCGCTGAACTGCTGGCGGATCCGGCCTATGCCGGCCATCCGCTGCGCGAGGCGCTGGAGGCGCTCTGGCGGCATACCGGCGAACAGATGACGCGCATCCAGCGTGTGACCCAGCTTTCGGACGCCTACCAGACCATGGCGCACGAGCGCGAACTGGGGCTGTGCGACCAGTTCGACCGGCAGTTGCGCCGGCTGACCCGCATCGCGCGGATCTCGGACCACTACCAGAACATGATGCGCGATCTGAACCGGGCGCTGGAAGAAACCTCCAGCCGCGATCCGCTGACCGGGCTGCTGAACCGGCGCGCGCTGATGGAGATGATCAAGCAGGAAGTCCAGCGCGTCTCGCGCAGCGGCGAGAGTTTCGTCGTCGCGATGCTGGATGTGGACCATTTCAAGGCCGTCAACGACCGCTACGGCCATGAAACGGGCGATCGGGCGCTGGTGGAACTGGCGGGCGTGCTGGGCGAAAGCCTGCGCGAGTACGACCTTTGCGGCCGCTGGGGCGGCGAGGAATTCCTGGTGCTGCTTCCCCATACGCAACCGGACGCGGCTCAGGCGGTCATGGACCGGCTGGTCGGCAACGTGCGCGGGCTGGCGGTCGCGGCGGGGGACGAGGTCTTGAGACTCACTGTCAGCATTGGGATGGCGTATCACCAGTTGGGCGAGACTTTTTCAGAGACGCTCAGCCGGGCGGATCAGGCGTTGTACCTGGCCAAGCAGGATGGACGCGACCGCGTCGCGCTTGGTTTCCCCAAGCGCTGAATGAAACCGGAACAGCTGTTTTCCGGTATGGAGCCCCTTATGCTTGATTCTCATCTTGGCGGTTCGAGCGAGAGCCCCCAAGGCGCCGCGTGGCATGTGGGAAATTATCTGACGTCGATGGACCGGGCGCTGCTGCTGTTCGACTTCGACGCGACCGGCTCCTTGCTGAACGCCAACGCAAATTTCCTGGCCGCGGTGGGCTATACCCGCGAAGAGGCGCTGATGCTGCGCCACGACATGCTGTGCGACAGCATGGACGAAGGCAAGGGCATTGCCAGCGGTGAACGTATCTGGGCCCGGCTGCGCGGGGGCCAGCACTTCTCGGGCACCTGCCGCTACCGCCAGAAGGACGGAAGCTCCCTCTGGATCGAGGCGACTTACCTGCCCATGCTGGACGAGGCCGGCGAGGTCGGCCGGATCTCGGTGATTTCGCGCAAGTCGATCGCCGACGCCGAGCGTCAGGAAGAGATCCGCCTGCTGCTGCTGGGCATCAACGAAACCGGCAACGCGGTGGCCGTGTCCGGCTGTGACGGACGCATCGTCTATGTGAATGACGGCTTCCAGCGCATGCTGGGCTTTTCGCGCGGCGACGCGCTGGACCAGGATCTGGGCGAACTGCTGGCCGGCGGGCGGCCCGACGGCGGCACGCGCGAGGAGCTGCACCGCCGCATCGCGTGCCGCGAGGGCTACCACAAGGATGTGCTGGTCTACGACCGGGGCGGCAAGCCGCTGTGGGTTTCGGTCATGGCCAATTCCGTGTTCGACGACCGCGGCACGCTGGTCAATATCGTGGATGTGCTGACCGACATCACGCCCACCAAGGTGCATGAAGTCCTGCAGCGCCGAGTGCTCCAGGCCATGGTCAACGAGGCCTCGGTGGTCGAGGTCATGAACATGGTGTGCCGCGAGGTCGAACGCCTGGCGCCCGAGGTGGCGGCCACGGTGGTGCGCGTGGACGACGCCGGCCTGCTTCGGCCGCTGGCGGCGCCGAGTCTGCCGAAGGCCTATGCGGATGCGCTGGACGGCGTGGCGATCGGTCCCCAGGCGGGAGCCTGCGGGACCAGCGCGTTCCTGGGGCGTCCGGTCATCGTGCCGGACATCGCCACGGATCCGCTGTGGGACGATTACCGGCACCTGCCGTTGCCCGAAGACATCAAGGCGTGCTGGTCGTCGCCGATAAAGTCCAGCGATGGCCGGGTGATCGGCACCTTCGGTTTCTATTTCCGCGAGCGCCGCCTGCCCGATGACTTCCATCACCGCCTGGTGGATGTGTGCGTCTATCTGTGCGCGCTGGCGCTGGAGCGTGAGGAAGCCCGCGCCCGTATCCGCCAGCTGGCCTTCTACGACGAGCTGACGGGCCTGCCCAACCGCAATCTGCTGCTGGCCCAGGCCGAGCAGGCGATCGCGCGCGCCGAGCCGGAGCGCAAGCGGGTGGCGGTGCTGTTCCTGGACCTGGACCGCTTCAAGCAGGTCAACGACACGCTGGGCCATCCGATCGGCGATGCGCTGCTGCGCGATGTGGCGCAGCGTCTGCGCCGGCTGGCGCGCCCCACCGATATCGTCGGCCGGCTGTCCGGCGACGAGTTCGTGATGCTGATGCCGGAATTCGAGCAGGGCCGCCTGACCGCGGCGGCCGAGCATATTCTGGTGGCGCTGGCGCAGCCGTTCTCGGTGGGCGGCATCACGCTCAATCCCTCGGTCAGCATCGGCATCAGCGTGTTCCCGGAAAACGGGCGCGACATGGACACGTTGCTGCGCCACGCCGACATGGCCATGTACCAGGCCAAGACGGCGGGCCGCAACCGCATTTCGTTCTTCAGCGCGGAAATGAACCGCCAGGCGCAGGAACGGCTGGCGCTGGAGGCTGCCCTGCGCGACGCGCTGGAAGCCAAGGCGCTGCGGTTGCACTACCAGCCGCAGGTGGGCCTGAAGAACGGCAGCCTGTACGGGGTGGAGGCGCTGGCCCGCTGGCGTCATCCCACGTTGGGCGATATCTCGCCGGCGCGTTTCGTGCCGCTGGCCGAAGAGTGCGGGCTGATCGGCGACCTGGGCGACTGGGCGCTGCGCGAGGCCTGCTCGCAACTGGCCATCTGGCGCAACAATGGCCTGCGGGTGCCGTCGGTGTCGGTGAACCTGTCGGCTACGAATTTCCATAATCTGAACCTGCCGCGGATGATCGCGGCGACGCTGGCGGAGTTTGGCCTGGTGCCAGCGGACCTGATGCTGGAGATCACCGAAGGCGTGGTGCTGGACGCCACGGCGGGCACGCTGCGTACGATCGCGGAGTTGCATCGGCTGGGCGTACGCCTTTCGATGGACGACTTTGGAACGGGGTATTCCAGTCTGGGGCATTTGCGACGGCTGATCGTGGATGAGCTGAAGCTGGATCGCAGTTTTGTCCAGGGACTGGAGAGCGATGACGCGGCTCGTGCTTTGACCAGCGCGGTGATACGGATCGGCGAGAGCTTGAGTCTGCCTGTGGTTGCCGAGGGCGTCGAGAACGAAGAGCAGCGGCGGTTTTTGATTGAGCAGGGGTGTGCGGCGGGGCAGGGGTTTCTGTTTTCGCCGCCGTTGCCGGCGGGGGATCTTGAAGAGTGGCTTCGGGGGCGGCCTTAGTTTTCTTGTGGCGGGTGTTGTAGGTTCTTAAGACGCCTGGCGCGTCGGGGGCCTGGGGTGCGCGGGGCTGCGATTGCGGCCCGGAGCCTTCGCTCCGGGCTTCCCCTTCGTCATCGTCGTTGTCGCCTTCGGCGACTGCCTTCCGATTCCCTCGGGCTTATCGACGCCCCGCGCACCCCAGGCCCCCGACGCGCCAGGCTCTGGCGGATTTGGCTTCAACGGTGCTGGGGCGGGCGGGGTTCTTGAGGTTGTCGCAAACGGTGGGGGTGGGGGAGGATCTTGCGGGGCCCGTCCCCGGCCGGCCGCGCGGGCGGCCTTTGGGGACTTACGCGTCGTCTTGCGTCGTGGCGTTGACGCTTCGCGTGTGGCTGGGTTGTGTTTGGGTTCTTGTGGTGGTTTTGGGGCTGCTGGACGATCTTGCGGTGTTCGCTCCTGGTCGGCCGCGCTGGCGGCCTTTTGAGGCTTACGCAGTGTCTGGCGGCCCATGATGCCGCTGCGCGCGATCCACAAACCTTGCGCCGTTGCGTGCCGTTCATGGCCGGAGATCAGTAATTGCCGATGGCTGACGGCCAGCGATCAAGCCAGCACTACCAGGCCCGTATTTTTCCGTCCGCCATTAACCGCCATTTCAACTCCAGTGTCCGATGGGCGGCGCGCGCGCACCGGTCTGCATGCGCAAGCGGCTCCTCGCCGCGCGCCGCCCATCACCACCTCTCCCCCTTGTGCTGGGGCCACTAGCAAACCAGCCTCCATCAGCGCGCAAGCGAACCCCGTCCCGACGACCCAAATCGCGTATGCCCATTGCGGCCGCCCGCGCGGCCGCAATGGGCGGGCCCCGCAAATCTCTGTACCGACCACGGGTCCAGCGGCGCCACAAACCCGGAATCCTCAGCCCCTCGGCGCGGCCGGCATGGCTGCGAGCAACCTCCATGCGCCCGAGGGAATCTGAAGGAACCGCCGAAGGCGGTGACGAAGATGACGAGGGGGAAGTCCGGAGCGAAGGCTCCGGACCGCAATGGCGGGCGCTCGCAGCCATGCCGGCCGTGCCGAGGGGCGGATCAAGAACTCAGACGAACTCAGACGAACGCAGCCACGACCACCGATCCCCAAAAAGAGCGTCCCTTTACGTGTCCCCATTTACCCAGTCGATCTAAATACTTTCCCTCATTTGCACACCCCCCGCTTCAGGTATATATTTCAAGCCTAAACTATCCAGACCTAAATATCTGCGGCGCCCCGCTCCAGTAGCAAGAGCGACTGTCGCGTACTTCGGAGCGTATACGGCAATGAAAATAGTCTGCATCGGCGGCGGCCCCGCCGGCCTGTATTTCGGTCTGCTCATGAAACTGCAGAACCCCGCGAACGAAGTCACCGTCGTCGAGCGCAACCGCCCGTATGACACCTTCGGCTGGGGCGTGGTGTTCTCCGACGCCACCATGCAGAACCTGCGAGACGCCGACCCCGTTTCCGCCCAGACCATCGGCGACGCGTTCAATCACTGGGACGACATCGACATCAACTTCAAGGGCCGCAGCATCCGCAGCAGCGGCCATGGCTTCATCGGCATCGGCCGCAAGAAGCTGCTGAACATCCTGCAGGCGCGTTGCGAAGACGTGGGCGTGAAGCTGGTGTTCGAAAACTTCGTGCAGGACGACCAGGCCATCGCCCGCGAATACGACGCGGACCTCGTCATCGCCTCCGATGGCATCAACAGCCAGGTCCGCACCCGTTACGCGGACACGTTCCACCCCGACATCGACCAGCGCCGCTGCCGCTTCGTGTGGCTGGGCACCAAGAAGGTGTTCGACGCGTTCACCTTTGCCTTCGTGCAGACCGAGCACGGCTGGTTCCAGGCCCATGCCTACCGCTACGAGGACGGCATGTCCACGTTCATCGTGGAAACGCCCGAGGAAACCTGGCAGGCCGCCGGCATCGAGCAGATGAGCCAGGAAGAGGGCATCGCCTACTGCGAAAAGCTGTTCGCGCCCTGGCTGGACGGCAATGCGCTGATCAGCAATGCCTCCCACCTGCGCGGTTCGGCCATCTGGATCCGGTTCCCGCGCGTCATCTGCAACACCTGGGTCCACTGGAACACACTGGAAACCGCCCGCGGCCAGCGCCGCGTGCCCGTCGTGCTGATGGGCGACGCGGCCCACACCGCCCACTTCTCCATCGGCTCCGGCACCAAGCTGGCGCTGGAAGACTCGATCGAGCTGGCGCGTTGCCTGAGCGGCGCGGAAGGCAGCGTGGAAACCGGCCTGAAGCACTACGAGCAAGTGCGCAGCGTGGAAGTGCTGAAGATCCAGAATGCCGCCCGCAACTCCACCGAATGGTTCGAGAACGTCGAGCGCTACGCCGACCTGGAACCCGAGCAGTTCGCCTATTCGCTGCTGACCCGCTCGCAGCGCATCTCGCACGAGAACCTGCGCCTGCGCGATCCGGCCTGGCTCGAAGGCTTCGAGCGCTGGATCGCGGAACGCGCCGGCGCCGCCACGGCCCAGGGCCAGCGGCCGGCCATTCCCATGCTGACGCCGTATCAGGCGCGCGGCGTGCGGCTGAAGAACCGCATCCTGGTGTCGCCGATGGCCATGTACTCCTGCACCGACGGCGTGCCGGGCGATTTCCACCTTGTCCACCTGGGCGCCCGCGCCATGGGTGGCGCGGGGCTGGTGATGGTGGAAATGACCTGCGTATCGCCCGACGGCCGCATCACCCCGGGGTGCCCGGGGCTGTGGAACGACGAGCAGCAGCAGGCGTTTGCCCGCATCGTGAATTTTGTGCATGGCAACAGCGATGCCCGCATCGGCATGCAGTTGGGTCACGCCGGCCGCAAGGGGTCCACGCAGCTGGGCTGGCAGAAGATCGATCACCCGCTGGCCGAGGGCAACTGGCCGCTCGTGTCGGCCTCGGCCTTGCCGTACATCGAGGGCGTGTCGCAGACGCCGCGCGCCATGACGCGCGCCGACATGGACCAGGTGCGCGACAACTTCGTCGCCGCCGCCCGCCGCGCCGCCGCGGCTGGCTTCGACTGGCTGGAGCTGCACTGCGCGCACGGCTACCTGCTGTCCAGCTTCATTTCGCCCTTGACCAACCATCGTGAAGACGAGTACGGCGGCAGCCTGGAAAACCGCCTGCGCTTTCCGCTGGAGGTCTTCCGGGCGGTGCGCGCCGTCTGGCCCGAGGACAAGCCCATGTCGGTGCGGATCTCCGCCAGCGACTGGGTCGAGGGCGGCATCACCGCCGACGACGCGGTGGAAATCGCGCGCCACTTCAAGGCCGCCGGCGCCGACATGATCGACTGCTCGTCGGGCCAGGTCAGCAAGGAAGAAAAGCCGGTTTACGGCCGCATGTTCCAGACGCCATTCGCCGACCGCGTCCGCAATGAAGCCGGCATCCCCACGATAGCCGTGGGCGCCATCTTCGAAGCCGACCATGCCAACGGGATCATCGCCTCGGGCCGCGCCGACCTCTGCGCCCTTGCACGTCCCCATTTGGCCGACGCCTCATGGACGCTGCGCGAAGCGGCTCGGGTGGGCTATCTTGATGTGGCATGGCCGAGCCAGTACTTTGCCGGCAAACGCCAGCTGGAAACCAACTTCGAACGCGCCGCCGCCATGGCGCAACTGGATATCAAATGAACGCAATTCCGCTACCGCTTGCCGGGCGCCACGCCCTGGTGACGGGGGGCGCCCGCGGCATCGGCCTGGCCAGCGCCCGGGCGCTGCTGCAGCGCGGCGCCCGCGTCACGCTGCTGGGCCGCGACGGCGCGGCGCTGGACGCCGCGACCGACAGCCTGGCCAGCCTGGGCCAGGTGCAGGCCGTCAGCGCGGACATCGCCGACGAGGCCTCGGTGCGCGCGGCCTTCGCGCAGGCCGAGGTCGAGTTCGGTCCCGTGCTGGTGCTGGTGAACAACGCCGGCCAGGCGGTCAGCCAGCGCTTTGACCGTACCGACTCCGCGCTGTGGCAACAGATGCTCGCCGTCAACCTGACCGGCACCTTCCACTGCATCCAGGCCGCCTTGCCCGGCATGCTGCAGGAAAAATGGGGCCGGGTAATCAACGTGGCCAGCACCGCGGGCCTGATCGGCTACGGCTATGTCAGCGCCTATTGCGCGGCCAAGCACGGCGTCATCGGCCTGACCCGCTCGCTGGCGCTGGAAACCGCGCAGAAGGGCGTCACCGTCAACGCGGTCTGCCCCGGCTACACCGAGACCGACATCGTGCGCGGCGCGGTCTCGAACATCGTCGACAAGACCGGCCTGACGCCGGAAGCCGCCCGCGCCAAGCTGGCCGAGCGCAATCCGCAGGGCCGCCTGGTGCAGCCCGAGGAAGTGGCCGAGACGGTCGCGTGGCTGGCCCTGCCGGCCTCGGCTTCCGTCAATGGCCAGGCGATCGCCGTAGACGGCGGCGAAGTGATGACCGGCTGAAGCCGGCGCCCCATCCCCCCAGAATTCACGAACGGAGACACCATGAGCACCCAGCCCGAAGAGCACACCATGAAGCATCACAAGCGTCCGATCGCCGGCTACCAGGCGAAAACGTTCCTGTGGCAGGTGTCGGCCGACGGCAAGATCGGCACCGTGACGCTGAATCGTCCCGAGCGCAAGAATCCGCTGACGTTCGACTCCTACGCCGAACTGCGCGATCTGTTCCGTTCGCTGGTGTATGCCACCGACGTCAAGGTGGTGGTGGTGACGGGCGCGGGCGGCAACTTCTGCTCCGGCGGCGACGTGCACGAGATCATCGGCCCGCTCACGAAGATGAGCATGCCCGAACTCCTGGATTTCACCCGCATGACGGGCGATCTGGTCAAGGCCATGCGCGCCTGCCCGCAGCCCATCGTCGCGGCGGTGGACGGCGTCTGCGCCGGCGCCGGGGCCATGGTGGCGCTGGCGTCCGACATGCGCCTGGGCACGCCGGCGGCGCGCACCGCGTTCCTGTTCACGCGGGTAGGCCTGGCCGGCGCCGACATGGGTGCGTGCACGCTGCTGCCGCGCATGATCGGCCAGGGCCGCGCATCCGAGCTGCTGTATACGGGCCGCGCCATGACGGCCGAAGAGGGCGCGAGCTGGGGCTTCTTCAACGCCTTGCATGAATCGGCCGAGCTGGGCGAAGCCGCCCAGAAGCTGGCGGCGCAACTGGCCGCGGGTCCGACCTTCGCGCATGGCGTCACCAAGAAGCTGTTGCACCAGGAATGGAACATGGGCGTGGACGAAGCCATCGAGGCCGAGGCCGAGGCCCAGGCCATCTGCATGCAGACGCGCGACTTCCATCGCGCCTACGAGGCCTTCGTGGCCAAGCAGAAGCCGGTCTTCGAGGGGAACTGATGATGCGCGACGCAAGCTGGCTGGATTGGCCCTTTTTCGACGACTCGCATCGCAAGCTGGCGCACGAGGTCGATGCCTGGTGCGAAGCCTCGCTGGGCGACGTGGACCACCACGACGCCGACGGCGCCTGCAAGAAACTGGTGAAAGCCATGGGCGAGGCCGGCTGGCTGCGGTACGCGGTCGCGGGCGGCCCGGGCGGGGCCTGGGGCGGCGCGCTGCCGGAAGTGGATTCCCGCGCCGTGTGCATCCTGCGCGAGACCCTGGCCCGCCACGAAGGGCTGGCCGACTTCGCGTTCGCCATGCAGGGCCTGGGCAGCGGCGCGATTTCGCTGATGGGCTCGGATGCGCTGCGCCAGCATTACCTGCCGCGCGTGGCGCGCGGCGAGGCCATCGCCGCCTTCGCCCTGTCGGAACCCGACGCGGGCTCGGATGTGGCCGCGCTGTCGTGCGAGGCCCGGCTCGAAGGCGACCATTACGTGCTGAACGGCGCGAAGACCTGGATTTCCAACGGCGGCATCGCCGATTTCTATTGCGTGTTCGCGCGCACCGGCGAAGCGCCGGGCGCGCGCGGCATCAGCGCTTTCGTGGTGGATGCGGATACGCCGGGATTCGAGGTCAGCGAACGCATCGAGCTGATTGCGCCGCACCCGCTGGCCACGATCACGTTCGACAACTGCCGCATCCCGGCCACGCACCGGCTGGGCGATGCCGGGCAGGGATTCAAGCTGGCCATGATGACGCTGGACATCTTCCGCGCGTCGGTGGCGGCGGCCGCGCTGGGCTTTGCGCGCCGGGCGCTGGATGAAGGATTGGCGCGCGCCAAGTCGCGCCGCATGTTCGGCCAGACCCTGGCCGACCTGCAACTGACGCAAGCCGCGCTGGGGGACATGGCGACCGCCATCGATGCCTCGGCGCTGCTGACGTACCGCGCCGCGTGGATGCGCGACGTGCAGAAGCTGCGCACCACGCGCGAGGCTGCGATGGCCAAGATGATGGCCACGGAATCGGCGCAGACCGTGATCGACCGCGCGCTGCAGATGTTTGGCGGCGCGGGCGTGGTGTCGGGGATGCCGGTGGAGACGCTTTACAGGGAAATCAGAGCACTGCGCATCTATGAAGGCGCTACAGAAGTGCAGAAGTTGATCATCGCCCGTGAACTGCTGAAGGCATAAGGCGCCATCGAGCGCTTGTCTTCGGCAACGTAAACCGCACCGTACTAGCCAAGGGGAATTTCATGGAAGTATCCGCCCACATCGACACCTTCACCCGGGACAATCTGCCCCCGGGCGAACAATGGCCTGAATTCCTGCTCGACGGCCCCGACGTGGCCTATCCCAAGCGTTTCAATTGCGCCATGGAACTGGTGGACGCCATGGTCGAACGCGGCCACGGCGACCGCGTGGCGCTGCGCTGGCGCCAGGACGGCACACCGGCCGCGATGACCTACCGCGAGCTGGCCGCGCTGACCAACCGCATTGCCCGAGTGCTGGTCGAAGACATGAAGCTGGTGCCCGGCAACCGCCTGTTGCTGCGCGGCCCCAACAATCCCATGATGGCCGCGTCCTGGCTGGCCGCGATCAAGGCGGGACTGGTCACCGTGCCCACCATGCCGCTGCTGCGCGCCAAGGAGCTCAAGCAGATCATCGACAAGGCGCAGATCCAGGCCGTGCTGTGCGACGTGCGCCTCAAGGATGAGGCGCAGTTCTGCGCGCAGCCGGATCATGAGCACCATTGTCCCGGCCTGTCGCAGATCATGTACTTCAATGATGCGGCGCCCGACGCGCTGGATGCGCTGGCCGCGGCCAAGCCCGACACTTTCGATGCCTGCGATACGGCGGCCGACGATGTCTGCCTGATCGCCTTCACCAGCGGCACCACGGGCTCGCCCAAGGGCTGCATGCATTTCCACCGCGACGTGCTGGCGATGTGCGACCTGTTCCCCAGGCATGTCATCAAGCCGGGTCCGGACGATATTTTCTGCGGCACTCCGCCGCTGGCCTTTACGTTCGGCCTGGGCGGACTGTTGTGCTTCCCCTTGCGGGTGGGCGCGAGCACGGTGCTGGCCGAGAAGCTGTCGCCGGAGAGTCTGCTGGAACTGATCCAGGACTTCCGCGCCACCATCGTGTTCACGGCGCCGACGTTCTACCGGCAGATGGCGGCGCTGGTGGGCAAGTTCGATCTGTCGTCCCTGAAGAAGAGCGTATCCGCGGGCGAGGCCTTGCCCGACGCCACGCGCCAGCTCTGGAAGCAGGCCAGCGGCATCGAGATGATAGACGGCATCGGCGGCACGGAAATGATCCACGTGTTTGTCTCCAGCCCTCCGGAGGAGGTGCGCCGCGGCGCCATCGGCCGCGTGGTGCCGGGCTATGTGGCGCAGATCGTGGACGACGACATGAATCCGGTGCCCAACGGCACGGTGGGCAGGCTGGCGGTCAAGGGGCCGACAGGCTGCCGCTACCTGGCGGACGGGCGCCAGCTCCGTTTCGTGCAGCAGGGCTGGAATCTGCCGGGCGATACCTTTGTGCAGGATGAAGACGGTTATCTGTTCTACCAGGCGCGCAACGACGACATGATTGTTTCGGCCGGATACAACATCGCCGGGCCCGAGGTCGAGGATGCGCTGCTGCGCCACGAGGCCGTGGCGGAATGCGGCGTCGTCGGCGCGATGGACGAAGAGCGCGGTCAGCTGGTGAAGGCGTTCGTGGTGCTCAAGCCGGGTTATGAGCCCAGCGACGAGCTGGTGGCCGCGATGCAGGCCTTCGTGAAGGCCAGCATTGCACCGTACAAGTATCCGCGCGCGATCGAGTTCGTGGACGCGTTGCCGCGCACGGAAACCGGCAAGCTGCAGCGCTTTGCGCTGCGCAAGATGGCATGAGCAGGCACTAAGGAAACATCATGGCAGCACCCTTCATCAGCCAGGTCGAGGTTCGCTTTCGTCATTGCGATCCGGCGGGCATCGTGTTCTACCCGCGCTACTTCGAGATGATCAACGATTTTGTCGAGGAGTGGTTCGACAAGGGAATGGGGCTGCCGTTTCATGCGCTGCATGTGGAGCGGCACATCGGTACGCCGATGGCGTCGGTGACGTGTGATTTCAGCGCGCCCAGCCGCTGGCATGAAAAGCTGCGGCAGACGCTGGAGGTGCAGCGCATCGGCGGCGCGTCGTTCAAGGCGCTGGTGCGTTTCGAGGGGCCGGACGGCCAACTGAGGTTGTCGGCGGTGTTGACGATCGTGACGGTGGATCTGCGGACGATGAAGTCGATGCCGCTGCCCGCGGATCTGCGGGAGCGCATGCAGGATTATCTGGCGTCCGCGGCGTAGGCGGCGGGCTCCACCCCTGTGGTTTTTTTATTTATCAATAGGATGAGACGTTATGAAGATTCTGCAACCGCCGGATTGGATGGCGCCCCGGGGCTATTCGAATGGTGTGCTCACCGAGATGCAGGTGGGCAGCAAGCTTGTGTTCGTGGGCGGGCAGGTGGGGTGGAACGGCCAGCAGCAGTTCGAGTCGGATGATCTGGCGGACCAGGTGCGCCAGACCTTGTCGAACATTGTGGCGATCCTGGCTGAAGGCGGTGCGAAGCCCGAACATATTGTCCGGATGACCTGGTATGTCACCGACAAGGATGAGTATGTGGCGGCGTATCCGGCTATCGGCAAGCACTACCGGGAGTTCATCGGGCGGCATTTTCCGGCGATGACGGCGGTGGAGGTGGCGGATCTGGTGGAAGAACGCGCCAAGGTGGAGATTGAAGTGACGGCGGTTGTGCCGGCGGAGTGATCGCTGGCGGTAACGGTGTATCGAGGGTTCGCTGCTTTTGCCGTCCGGCCGGCACTGGGGGGTGGATGTGGCGGGCCTTCGGTGCTTCGGGTTCTTTTGTGGGTTTTTTTGCTGCCTGATGCGCTTGGGGGGTTCTTTAGGCGCCTGGCGCGTCGGGGGCCTGCGGTGCGCGGGGCTGCGATTGCGGTCCGGAGCCTTCGCTCCGGACTTCCCCGTTGTCATCTTCGTCAGCGCCTGCGGCGCTTCCTTCAGATTCCCTCGGGCTTATCGACGCCCCGCGCACCGCAGGCCCCCGACGCGCCAGGCTCTGGTGGATTGATCTTCACGGGCGCTGGGGCGGTTGGTGTTCTTCTGGTTCTTGCCACGCTTGGCGTGGTGGTGGAGGATCTTGCGGGGCCCGCCCCAGGCCGGCCGCGCGGGCGGCCTTGTGGGGCTTACGCGGTGTTTGGCGTCGGGGCGTTGTTGGTTCTTTGTGGCGTTGGAGTTGTTTGCGCCACGCATTTTCCGGTGCGCTGCTGCGGCCCGTTCGCGGCCTTATCCTCCTAGGCGCCGGGTTTCCCTTGGCAATTCGCCGAAGCGTTCGCGGTAGTACTCCGAGAACCGTCCCAGGTGTCCGAAGCCTACGCTCAGCGCGACTTCGGTGACGCTGGCGTCGGCGTCCAATTTCAGTCTGCTTCTGGCTGCGTCCAGCCTGAATGCGCGCAGCGCGTTCATGGGCGTGGTGTTTCTGTGTTCCTGGAACAGGCGGGTCAGGGCGGTGGCGCTGGCGCCGGCGTGGCGGGCGATGTCGGTCAGGGTCAGGGGGGCGCCCAGGCGGTCGCGCATGTAGGTCTCGGCGATGCTGAGCCGGCGCGGGACGGACGTGGTCCCGCCGGCATGGGCTTGCCAGGTGTTGGGCTGGTTGTAGAGCAGGTGCAGCACCAGCGTGTCTTCCAGGTGTTCCAGCCATGCGGCGGGCGGGCGGCGGGGGCCGTCGTCCAGGATGGGCAGCAGGTGGATCAGGCTGGTCATCATGCTGCGCCAGGCGGCGCCGATGGGCGTGTCCAGTCGCAGCGCGGGGCTGAAGTCCAGGGGGCGGGCGGCGGCATCGCCGAAGGCGCGCTGGCCCATGGCTTCGAGCTTGCCTCGGGGAATCTTCAGCAGCAGTTGTTCGCAGCCGGCCTCCCAGTGCAGCCGCAGCGGACGGTTGGGGGCGATGACGGCGGCGCAGTCGGGGGTGGCGTCGACGCGTTCGTCGCCGCATTCGATGCAGGCGCGGCCGCGCAGGGGGACCTGCACCAGCATGAAATCCTGGAGGCGGTCGGGTTCGATGTGGACTTCGGCGCCGTAGCGCAACGTACAGACTGTCAGCGAGCCGAAGCGGCCCCGGTTGAGCTGCGCGTCCACGCGGCCGCCCTTCCAGGTCAGGCGGTGGTCTTTCAGTGCTTCGGAGACGCGCGCGCGCGTCTCGTCCCGCTGGGTGGAGCTGAAGACGCGCTGCTTGAACAAGGGCGCCAGCGCAAGTCGGGACCAGCCGTGCATGGATGCCTCCGGGACGGGACCCCTCCCGTATCTGCGGCCAGCGTAATTTAAACGGCGCGCGTTGGGAATTAAGTGAATCCCGGATAAGACTGGCGGTATTCGGATAGAGCCGGGAGGGCAGGCGGCCTACTCTTGCCTGCAGGCCCTGCAAGCGTCTGTTGGAGGGCGGCGCCGCGGCGCGTAAGCTGGGCGACTTTGATTCGCTGCATGCGTGAACCGACGGCAGACGGGTTCTGTCAGCTTTCCGCCAGCGTGGCTGGCGGTGAAAACGGGGTGGCTCATGGTTCGAAATCTCTGGAGCCGGCGCGCGCTGGCGGCGCTGGTTTGCATGACGGCCGCGGCGGGCGCCTCGGCGGCCGGCACGGTCAAGGTGGGTCTGCTCACTACTCTTTCCGGGCCGGGTGCGGCGCTGGGCAACGAGATCCGGGACGGCTTCAATCTGGCGCTGGCCCATACCGGCGGCAAGCTGGGCGGTCTCACGGCGGAAGTGGTTGTCGCCGATGACCAGCAGAAGGCGGATACGGGACGCCAGGCGGTCGAGCGGCTGCTCAAGCGCGACCGCGTGGACGTGATGACGGGCATCGTCTTTTCCAATGTGCTGCTGCCGGTGATGCCCGCCATCCTGCAGTCCGGCACCATCTATCTCAGCACCAATACCGGGCCGGAAAACTATGCCGGCGCCGGCTGTAATCCCAATTTCTTCGCGGTGGCCTGGCAGAACGAGGACATCCCGGCGGCCATGGGCAAATACGCCGCGGACCAGGGCTACAAGCGCGTGGCGCTGATCGCGCCCGACTATCCGGGCGGGCGCGAATCGCTCAACGGCTTCAAGCGCCTGTACAAGGGCGGGTTGTCGGAAGAGATCTACACCCAGCTCGGCCAGCTGGACTATGGCGTCGAGATCACGCGGCTGCGCGCAAGCAAGCCCGATGCGGTGTTCTTCTTTCTGCCGGGCGGCATGGGCGTGAACTTCATCAAGCAATTCAATGGCGCGGGGCTGTCCAAGGATATTGCGCTCTTGGCACCGGGCTTTTCGGGCGACGAGGACACCATCGGGGCGGTGGGCGCGCCGATCGAAGGCCTGCGCAACACGTCGCAGTGGGCATCCGACCTGGACAACCCGACCAACCGCAAGTTTGTCGAGGATTTCAGGAAGACCTACAACCGCAGCCCCACGCTGTATGCGTCCCAGGGCTATGACGCCGCCATGTTGCTGGACAGCGCGGTGCGCCAGACGGGCGGCAAGCTGGATGCGGAAGCCCTGCGGCCGGCTTTGCGGCGCGCGGACTTCAAGTCGGTGCGCGGAGACTTCAAATTCAACCGTAATCAGTATCCGGTCCAGAACTACTACCTGCGCGTCGTCGAGGCGGGGGCGGGCGGCAAGCTGGCCAACAAGCTGTCGGGCACGGTGCTGACCCAGTACCAGGATCCTTTCGCCGCCGCCTGCCAGATGAAGTAGGGCGGGCGGGTGTTTGCATCACAGGAGATACGCATGACCCAGAACATTACGACGCGCGAGGTGACGGTCGCTTCGCACGATGGCAAGTCCTTCGGCGCCTATCTGGCCGTCCCGGCCAGCGGTCGCGGGCCGGGGCTGGTGCTGTGCCAGGAGATTTTCGGCGTCAACGATTTCATGCGCCGCGCCGCGCAGCTGCTGGCCGAGGAAGGCTATGTGGTGCTGGTGCCCGATCTGTTCTGGCGCCAGCAGCCGGGCATCCAGCTGACGGACGGCCCCGCCGACATGCCGCGCGCCTTCGAACTCTATAAGGGATTCGATGTGGAGCTGGGCGTGAAGGATATCGCCTCGACGCTGGCGGCGCTGCGCGCCTTGCCCGAACAGGAGGGCGGCGCCGGCGTGCTGGGCTACTGCCTGGGCGGCAAGCTGGCCTTTCTTGCCGCCTGTCGCACGGACGCGGACGTGGCGGTGGGCTACTACGGCGTGGGCATCGAGGACAGCCTGGAAGAGGCCTCCGCGCTGCGGGGACGGCTGGTGCTGCACATCGCCGAGCAGGACGGGTTCTGTCCGCCAGAGGCGCGCCAGCGCATCCTGGCGGCGCTGGGCGGCAAGCCGGGCGTGGAGCTCTATGTCTACCCCGGCATGGACCACGCCTTTGCGCGCACGGGTGGCGAGCACTACGACAAGCCGTCCGCGCTGATGGCGCACCAGCGCAGCATGGCCGCGCTGCAACGCGCGATCGGTCCGGAGTTCGATTATTCGTATCTGTGGGACAAGCACTGCGAATACGAATTCGGCACGCGCGACGTGGCCGCCACCATGGCGACGATGGTGGCCGAGCCCTACGTGAACCACATCCCCACCATGACGGGGGGCGTTGGCCACAAGGAGCTTTCGCGCTTCTACCAGCACCATTTCGTCAACAGCAATCCTCCAGACACGCGTCTGGTGCCCCTGTCGCGCACGGTGGGCGCCACGCAGATCGTCGACGAGCTGCTGTTCTGCTTCACGCACACCACCGAGATCGACTGGATGCTGCCCGGCGTGCCGCCCACCGGCAAGTATGTCGAGATCCCGCTGGTGGCCATCGTGAAGTTCCGCGGCGACAAGCTCTATCACGAGCACATCTATTGGGACCAGGCCAGCGTGCTGGTGCAGGTGGGCCTGCTGGACCCGAAGGGCCTGCCCACGGCCGGCCGCGAAACCGCGGCCAAGCTGCTGGACGAGACCTTGCCGTCCAACACGCTGATGGCGCGCTGGAAAGACAGCGAGAACAAATAGGAGACCGGCATGAGCTATAGCGACGATCAACTGGCGTCCATGGTGCGGGGCGACAGCGTGCACCGGGGCGTCTATACCGACCCGGCCATCTTCGACCTGGAAATGCGGCGGATCTACGGCCGTGCCTGGATCTATGTGGGCCACGAAAGCCAGGTGCCCAAGACGGGCGACTATCACACCACCCGGGTGGGCGACCAGGACGTGCTGATGGTGCGCGCCGCCGACGGCCGCGTGCATGTGCTGTACAACCGCTGTCCCCACAAGGGCGCGAAGGTGGTGGCGGACGGCGAGGGCTGCGTCGGCAAGTTCTTCCGCTGCCCGTATCACGCCTGGACCTTCAAGCTGGACGGCAGCCATCTGGGCGTGCCCCTGAAGCAGGGCCTGGAAGGCACTTCCTATGACCCCGCCGATCCTTCGTTTTCCATGCGGCGCCTGCCGCGCGTGGATAGTTACCGGGGGTTCGTGTTCGCCAGCCAGTCCACGGACGGCCAGGCGCTCGAAGACTTCCTGGGCGGCGTGCGCTCGTCCATCGACAACCTCTGCGACCGGTCACCGGTGGGCGAGGTGGAAGTGGCGGGCGGTATTTTCCGCGTCATGCAGCGCTCGAACTGGAAGGTGTTCTACGAGAACCTGCACGACACGATGCACGCCCGCGTCACCCATGAATCGTCCTATGCCGCCGCGCGCGACGAGGCCAAGGAAATGGGCGAGATGCCGCTGGAACTGCACATCATGGACGGCAACGGCGAGCCCTACGAATTCTGGGAAAAGCTGGAATTGCGCGCCTACGACAACGGCCACGGCTACATGGAAGGCATCTTCAATCCTGGCGCCGCCGAGCGCGATCCCGTGTCGCGCGCGCATTTCGAGGCGCTGACGGCCGCCTATGGCGAAGAGCGCGCTCGCGAGATCCTGGGCATGAATCGCCACAACACGGTCATCTACGGTAGCGGTTCGCCGCATACCGTGTTCCAGCAATTCCGCGTGATCCGTCCGATCGCGGTCGACCGGACCCTGATCGAGATCCAGACGTTCCGCTGCAAGGGCGCGCCGGACGGCGTGTTCAAGCGCGCCATGCTGTATGCCAACGTCATCAATTCGCCGTCGTCCAACGTCATGCCGGACGATATCGAGCTTTACAACCGCTGCCAGGAAGGCAATGCCACGCGCGGCGGCGATTGGGTGAGCATGCACCGCTATCACGGCAGCGACCGCAGCGCTGCCGATGGGATGGTGTCGGTGAACGGCACCAGCGAGCTGCCCATGCGCAATCAGTTCCGCGCCTGGAAGGCCTACATGGAGGCTGGCGCCACTGCCGTGGACGCAACGGCCAAGGGAGAGGGCGCATGCTGCTAGATCTGGATTTCGACGTGGGCACGGCGGATCTGTCGCCGGCCGAGGTGCCGGCCGAGGCCTACCATCGCATCGCCCAGTTCCTGTACCGCGAGGCCCGGATGCTGGACGAACGGCGCTACGACGACTGGCAGTCGCTCTGGACGCCGGACGGCATGTACTGGATGCCGCGGGTGCCCGGCCAGCAGAGCCCCTACGACCATATCTCGCTGTTCTGGGAGGACCGCATGCTGCGCGATGTGCGCATCCGGCGCCTGGAGCATCCGCGCAACTGGTCGCAGCAGCCGCCCACGCGCAGCGTGCGGCTGGTGGGAAGCGTCCAGGTCGAGGGCGTGGACGCGGGGGGCAACCTGGTGGTGCATTCGGTCTTCCAGATGACCGAATGGCGCAAGCGCCAGCCGCGCCAGCTGGCCGGCCGCTACACCCACAAGCTGGCCGCCGAGGGCGAGGGCTGGCGCATCCGCATGAAGCGGGTGGACCTCGTCAACTGCGACGACGCACATGACGTTTTCGAGGTCTTCGTGTGAAAGAGACCGACGTCGCGGTGCTGGCGCTGCACTATCAGAACGATGTGCTGCATCCGGATGGCAAGATCCGCGTGGGGCTGGACGCCGACGGCGGGGCGCGCCAGCGCCTGCTGGACAACGCCGGCGCCCTGCTCGAAGGCGCGCGCGCCCATGCCCTGCCCATCGTGCATGTGCGCATCGCGTTCCGGCCGGACTACGCCGACCTGCTGCCCAACTGCGCCATCTTCCGCAACGTGGCCACGATAGGCGCGGTGGCGGAAGGGCAGTGGGGCAGCGCGTTTTATGACGGGCTGCAGCCGCTGTCCGGCAGCGCGCGCGAGTTCATTGTGAAGCACACGCGCATCAGCGCCTTCTACGGCACGCCGCTGGAAGAGACCTTGCGGCTGCTCGGCGCGCGGCGGCTGGTGGTGGCCGGCGTGGCCACGCATTCGGTGGTGGAAGGCACGGTCCGCCACGCCGCCGACATCGGCTTTAGCGTGATGGTGGCGCAGGACGCCTGCGCGTCCGCCGACCCCGCGGTGCATGAGGCGTCGCTGGCCAGCATGCGGCTGATTGCGCAAACGGGCACGGTGGCGGAAGCTGTGCGCTGGGCCGCCGCGCCATACTGATCAAGGAACGTTCATGGATTTCACAGGCTTTCCCGGCCTGGCGGGCAAGACCGCCATCGTCACCGGCAGCACCCAGGGGCTGGGCGCGGACATCGCGCGCGGATTCGCCGCGGCCGGCGCCAATGTGGTGCTGGTCGGCCGCAACGCCGAGGCCGGCCGCGCCCTGGAGCAGGCGCTGGATGGCCGGGCGCTGTATTGCGAAACCGATATCGGCCAGGACAGCCAGATCCAGCGCTGCATAGATGCCGCCCTGGCGCGCTTCGGCCGGCTCGACATCCTGGTGAACAACGCCTGCCAGTATGCGGACCGCGGCCTGGCCTCGAGCCGCGAGGAATGGCACCGCACGCTGGATACGAACCTGGTGTCGGCCGCCATCTTCACGCAGCTGGCGGCGCCGTGCTTGCGGCGCGGCGGCGTGGTGGTGAACATGGGCAGCACGGGCGGCAAGTTCGGCGCGGCCGGGCGGGCGCTATACCCGGCCTCCAAGGCGGCGTTGCTGCAGATCACCAAGAACTTCGCGGTGGAGCTGGCGCCGGCCGGCGTGCGCGTGCTGGCCGTGTCGCCGGCCTGGACCTGGTCGCCTTCGGTCGAGCAGTTGGCGGGCGGTTCGCGCGAGGCCGCCGATGCCGTGGGCGCGCATTTCCACCCCTTGGGCCGGGTCGGCTCGGGCGAAGAGATCGCCGCCGCCGTGTGCTTTGCATGCTCGGATGCGGCGTCCTGGATGACCGGCGTGGACATCCCGGTGGACGGCGGGTTTTCCATCCTGGGGCCGGACCGCGGCATTTCGCCGCGCGCCTGGTTCAAGGAACTGGCGCCCTGAGGGGCGCCGGGCGAGGTCAGCGGATGACGATCTCGCCTTCTTCCAGGCCGGCCTTGCCGCCCACCTGGTCTTCCAGGAACTCCTGCATCTTGTTGCCCAGGTGAATCGTCGTGCCGCTGCAGAAGCGGCGGCTGGCGGCAATGGTGGCGTTGTGCTGGGGCAGGAGGTCGCGGATGAGCTGGGCTTCCTCTTCTTCAAGGGCAGCCAGATCGCCGATGAGCTTGGCGTGGGTGTTGCGCGCGCGCTCGACCACGTCGCCCGTGGCGCGCTGGGGATTGGCTTGCAGGAACATCAGCAACTGTTCCAGCTTGGCCTTTTCTTCGTTCATCTTCAGGCGCTTGCGCGTCAACGCCGTGCGCTTGATGTCGGCGTGCGGGTCCAGGCCGGCCTGCACCAGCGTCGGGATGCCGGAGGGCGAGCCGATGGTGCCGGCGCGAACCGCCAGCAGGGCGCGGGTTTCGCCGCCCGTGATGGCGCTTTGCTGGGTATTCGGCGGGCCGACGTTCACGCTGCCGCCGGCGGCGATGTGGCTTTGCCGGATTTCGCGTTCGACATCGATATCGCTGCCCGCGCTGATGACGGCATTCTCGATGAACTTCGCGCGCAGCGCGCCGCCACAGACGATGTGGGCGGTGCGCGCGCCGGCTGCGGCGTCGTGCAGGGTCTCGGCCATGCCGATGATGCCGCCCTTGACCGTGACGCTGCCGCCGGCTTCCACCAGGGCCGCCTCCACGGTGCCGTTGACGACCACGTCGCCGGTCACGCGGACTTCCATGGTGGCGCTGATGTCGCCGCGCACCTGCAGCGATCCCTCGAATGTGATGTTGCCCGTGGACAGGTTGACGGCGTCCACCTCCACCATCGGATTCACCTGCACGCCCTGGCTGATCAGCGTGGGGGTGCCTGCGATGGCCGCGCGCAGCAGCAGCGGATCTTCCGGATCGATCGCGACGCCGGACAGCTCCTTGGAGAAGGGGGTGTCGGGCAACTCGTCCGGAAGCACGGCTTCGCCCAGCACGTTGGTCCCGTCCACGCCGGGCAGCGGCGGAACCCGACGCATCAGGGGCGTGCCCGGCGACACCAGCAGCAGGCTGCCCAGGTCGCGGTAGTCTACCTGGGCCAGTTCGTCGATGTCTTCGGCGCGCGGCTTCAGGCGATCCAGCAGGCTCTCGAAGCGGGTCGGGGTGCCCCGCGTGGGCGGCGTGCCTTGCGCGACCAGGATGGTTCCGTGGCGTCCTTGTTCCACCGCCTCGGCCAGCGCCTGTTGCAGCACGCCATGGACGATGCCTTGATCGGCCAGGGCCTGGCGCACCGCGTCCAGCGTGACGGGCTTGCCGCCCTTGGGCGGTTGCAATGTCAGCGTCGCGGCCATGCGGCTGGCGTCCAGCTCGACTTCGAAGGTGCCGTCCACGACCTTGCCGACGGGACTCTGCACCGTGTCGGCGGCGGTCCGGCACAGGTCAATGAAGGCCAGGATGGCGTGGTTGTCGAGCGCCTCGGCCGCCCAGCCTTGCGCGGCGGCGGCGACGACCAGGGTGTCCCAGTTGGGCAGGTCGGCATTGACGATGGGGGCTTCCGCATCGGCATCGGCATCGGCGGACTCGTCGGCGACGGCGATGTCGGGGGCCTGTTCGTACACCTGTTCGGCCGCGGCCTCGGCTCCCGCCGCGTAAGGGGCGGTCTCGAGGGGGGCTTGCTCGGGCGCGGCGTCGCCCGAGGGAGAGGTATGGGCGGGCCGGACCGGCGGGGTATATACCGCAGTCAGGACGTTCGTGTTGGCATCCAGCAGCAGCTGGAGCGTGTTTTCTGCGCCCATCTCACCCTCTCTCCTGCCCGGCACGAAGCGGCCAGGTTCAATCATTTAGTAATTGAACGAAATATTACGTCATATTCTAAGCCGCTATCCCAGTTATCCGCGAGTAGGGTCAAATATATCAACCTTATGGCGTAGTTGTGTCCCCATTTTTCCCTGGGACGCGGGGCGCCGGGTCTGGACTAGGGCATAGGCAGGAAAGACAAAGCGGAAGGGTGGTCGCAGCATAGGAACTCGCCAACGCGTCTCACGACGCCGCCGGAGCCCCGTCCCATGTCCTCTCCACCCTTTCCCATTCTTACGGCCATGCGCGCCCTTCTGGCGCGCGCCGGCGGGATGGCGGCGGTGGCGGCCCTGGTGACGGGTGCTCTGGCGCTGGCGCCTTCCGCGCCGGCCCAGGCCGCCGAGACCTACCGCTACAAAGACCCGTTTGGCGTCTGGCGGGCCATGAAGGTGCCCAATGGCTACGGTAAATATTACAAGCGGGCGCTGACGCGCACGGCTCTGCGTGGCGGCCCCGCCGACAGCCTTTGCCTGCCCTGTGATCCCGAGCCGGGCGACGGGGCGCGCCGGACCTCGCTGGCGCCGGTCGCGCGCGAATTGAGTTGGACAGGGGTCAAGCCGACCACCAAGCATGACGGCCTGATTGCCCGCGCCGCGCGGGACTCCGGCGTGGACCAGGCTTTGCTGACCGCGATCATCGCGATCGAATCCGGCTTTCGCAGCGATGCCCGCTCGCCCAAGGGCGCACTGGGCCTGATGCAGCTGATGCCGGCCACGGCCGCTCCGCTGCTGTCGGTGGTCGATGTCGAGCGCGCGCTGGTGGATCCGGCGACGAATGTGCAGGCGGGATCGCGTCATCTGCGCCGCCTGATCGACCAGTACCCCGGCCGGCTGGACCTGGCCCTGGCCGCGTACAACGCGGGCGAGGGCGCCGTGCGCAAATACGATGCGGTGCCGCCCTACGCGGAAACCCAGGCCTACGTGCGTAATGTGACGGCCCTGTACGAGCAGTACAAGGCGCCTTGAAGGGAGCGGGCCGCGGGCCGGCTCCCTTTGCCGGTCAGAGGGCCGCGAAGACCTTCTCGGCGATGTCCAGCGTGGACTGGATCACCGCGTCGTCGTGCGTGGCCGACACAAAGCCGGCTTCGAAGGCGGACGGCGCGAAATGCACGCCGTGGTCCAGCATGGCGTGGAAGAAGCGATTGAACGCCGCCGTATCGCAGGCCGAGACCTGGGCGAACGAGGCCGGCACCGTGTCGCTGAAGTAGATGCCGAACATGCCCCCTACCGAATCGGCCGAGAACGGCAGGCCGGCGGCGCGGGCCCGCTCCTGCAGGCCCTGGGCCAGCTTGGCGGTCTGGGCCGACAGCTTCTCGTAGAAGCCCGGCGCGGCGATCAGGCGCAGCGTGGCCAGGCCCGCGGCCACGGCCACCGGGTTGCCCGACAGCGTGCCGGCCTGGTAGACCCCGCCCAGCGGAGCGATGTGCTTCATGATTTCGGCGCTGCCGCCGAAGGCGCCCACCGGCATGCCGCCGCCGATCACCTTGGCCAGCGTGGTGATGTCCGGCTTGACGCCGGTCAGGCCCTGCACGCCTTGCGGCCCGACGCGAAAGCCCGTCATGACCTCGTCGAAAATCAGCAGCGCGCCGTGTTGCGTGCAGACTTCGCGCAGGCCTTCCAGGAAGCCCGCCGCCGGCTTGATCAGGTTCATGTTGCCGGCGACCGGCTCCACGATGATGCAGGCGATGTCGGCGCCGTGCTGGGCAAAGGCTTCGCGCACGGCATCCAGGTTGTTGTATTCGAGGGTCAGCGTGTGCGACACGAATTCCGGCGGCACGCCGGCCGAGCTGGGGTTGCCGAAGGTCAGCAGTCCCGAGCCGGCCTTGACCAGCAGGCTGTCCGAATGGCCGTGGTAGCAGCCTTCGAACTTCACGATCTTGGCGCGGCCGGTGGCGCCGCGCGCCAGGCGGATGGCCGTCATGGTGGCTTCGGTGCCCGAACTGACCAGGCGCACCTGCTCCAGCGAGGGCAGGCGCGAGATCAGCACTTCGGCCAGCTCGATTTCGGCCTCCGTGGGGGCGCCGAAGGACAGGCCGTTGACGGCGGCTTCCTGGACCGCGCGCACCACTTCAGGATGCGAATGGCCCAGGATGGCGGGTCCCCAGGACCCGACGTAGTCGATGTACTGCTTGTCTTCCGCGTCCCAGACATACGGACCTTGCGCGCGCTTGATGAAGCGCGGCGTGCCGCCCACGGAGCGGAAGGCGCGCACGGGCGAGTTGACGCCGCCAGGGATGCTGCGGCAGGCGCGTTCGAAAAGCTGAGCGTTACGGGACATGGCGTTCAAGGCTTGCGGTTGGGGTTGGCGGAATAGGGCGCGGAGCAGGCCGCCGCGGCGGCCCGGATGCTGGGCGCTTCGAACAGCCCGGTGATGACGGCGATGGAGTCGGCTCCAGCCTGGGCCACCAGCGGGGCGTTGTCGGGCGTGATGCCGCCGATGGCGACCACGGCGGGCCGGGGCGCGTCGCGGTCTTCCACCAGGCGGCGGGCTTCGGTCAGGACGGACAGCGGCGCGCGCACGGTGTCCGGCTTGACGGTGGAGGCGAACATGGCGCCGAAGGCGATGTAGTCGGCGCCGGCGTCGAGCAGCTCGCGCGCGCGGCCCAGGTCGTCGTAGCTGGAGCCGCCCAGGATCAGGTCGGGGCCGGCTTCCTTGCGGATGCGCGCCAGGCTGTCGTCGTCGCGGCCCACGTGCGCGCCGTCGGCGCCCACGTCCAGCGCCAGGCGCCAGTCGTCATTGATCAGGAAGACCACGCCCAGTTCGCGGCACAGCGGCGCTAGCGCGCGGGCCTGTTCGGCGCGCACGGCGTCGGGCACTTTCTTGCGGCGCAGCTGCAGCGAGCGCATGCCGCCTTCCGCGGCCTGACGCACGGCCAGCATCAGGCGGTCGGTATCGTCCCATTCGGGGGTGACGCCATACAGGCCGGAGGGAAAACGCAGCGGCTTCATTGCGGGAGGATCCGGTTGGGGATGCGCCGGCCCATGCCCGGCAGGAAGCTGGCGGCGACGGATGCGTCGGCGTGCGCCAGGCCCTGGCGCACCGCTTCGGGCATTTCCAGCCCGCGCGCCAGCATGGCGGTGATGGCGGTGGCGGCCAGGCCGCCGGCGTCGCCGTTGCGGTCCGGAGGCGTCTGCCACGGCCAGGTGTGCGTCTGGCCGCCCGGGCCCAGCAGCACGTTGGCCAGATGGCCGGGGCGCTGGGGGCTGCCCAGCACCAGGACCCACTCGGCGCCCGCCGCCACCAGGGCGTGCATGGGCGACGGTGCGTCCCCGATATCTATGTCGCCGTCGGCGTGCCACTGCGCCAGGCGCAGGTGCTCGATGACCAGCAGGTCCGTCTGCGGCAGCACGAGTTCCAGCGTCGCGGCCAGCAGGTCGTCGGCCTCGTCCTCGTCGGCGGCGTCGGCCGGCAACTGGGCGCGCTGGCCCAGGTGCAATACGAGCGGCACCTGGCTGTAGTCGGCGGCGACCTGCGCCGCGACGCTGGCCGTTTCCGCGGTGTATAGTCCGCCCACCTTGATGGCCTGCACGGACATGTCTTCGAGCAGGCAGCGCGCCTGGTCGTCCAGCAGGTCTGGCGAAACGGGATGGATTTCTTCGATGCCGGCGGTGTCCTGCACGGTCAGCGCCGTGACGGCCGCAAGGCCGTGACAGCCCAGGCGGGCGCAGGTGACGGCGTCCGCGGGCAGGCCGTCCGAGCCCGAGGGATCGAGCGGGCCGAAGACCAAAACGAGAGGGGGAGTAACGGGGGCCACTTGACTGCGCTTGAGTGAGGGTTCCCGGGACTCATTTGGGATGAATCAGGGGAACCCCTATTGGGTTTCGGTAAGATTGTCCCCATTCTAATGGAAGCCCCCCACCTTTGCCCCACCGCGGGGACCACGGTGGGGAATTGATGTAAGAGAGAACTATGCGTACTTGGATGTGTCTGATTTGTGGCTGGGTCTATGACGAAGAGGCCGGCCTGCCCGACGAAGGCATTGCTCCTGGCACCCGCTGGGAAGACGTGCCGCCGAATTGGGTCTGTCCTGAATGCGGCGCCCGCAAAGAGGACTTTGAACTGATGGAAATCTGAACCCGTACCGCCGACATATTCCGCCAGGGCTCGTAAGATGGGGGTATACCCCATCCCTCGTAACCGTCGGACTGCCGCCAGGCATGATGGGTCGCGTTCGCGCGGCCTCTCCAACGGTTCTCTCAGACTACCCATGAAGGGGTTGCCATGACGGAAAAACTTCACGAAGACGCCACGACGCAGGCGGCCAACTTCGCCAATCAGTTCCTGATCGCCATGCCGGGCATGGTGGAAGGAAGCCTGGCGGGAGCCGTCATCTACGTGTGCGAGCACACCGAACGCGGCGCGCTGGGCCTGGTCATCAACCGGCCCACCGACCTGACGCTGGGCACGCTGTTCGAGCGCATCGACCTGACGCTCGAGATCGGGCCGGTCAAGGACACGTTCGTCTTTTTTGGCGGCCCGGTCCAGACCGACCGCGGGTTTGTATTGCATGCGCCCGCTGGCGACTACAGCTCCAGCATCAAGATGGGCGACATGGCGCTGACGACCTCGCGCGACGTGCTGCAGGCCGTGGCCGACGGCACCGGACCCGCCCGCATGCTGGTCACGCTGGGCTATGCCGGCTGGGGCGCGGGCCAGCTCGAAAGCGAGATGGGCCAGAACGCCTGGCTCAGCGTGGGCGCCGACGACCACATCATCTTCGACGTGCCTCCCGAAGACCGCTACCCCGCCGCGCTGAAGCTGCTGGGCATCGATCCCGTAATGCTGGCCGGCGACGCGGGCCATGCGTGAAGAAACACTGCTTGCCTTCGACTTCGGCGAGAAGAAGATCGGCATTGCCATCGGCAACACGCTGACGCGCCAGGCGCGTCCCCTGGAAATCATTTTCGGCGAGATCCGCGAGGCGCGCTTTGGCCGCATCGCGGCGCTTCTGCAGGAATGGCAGCCCCAGCGCGTGGTCGTGGGGCTGGCGCTGGACGCCGACGGCGCCGAGCAGCCCGCCACCGCGCGCTGCCGTCGCTTCGCCAATCAGCTCCATGGCCGTTTCGGCCTCGCCGTCGAACTGGTGGACGAGCGCGGCTCCAGCATGGAGGCGCAGCGCCTGCTCGGCACGCACGCCGCGGACGACGCGATGGCCGCGGCGGTTATCCTGCAACGCTATCTGGATACCTTGCCCGCGTCCTGATGGCCGCGGCCTGTCCTGCCCATGCTCAATCCGCAACTTGACCGCCGCGGCGAACTCATACACCTGCTGACAACGGAAGGGCTGCCGCGGCGCCATGTCGAGCGGCTGCTGGACGCGGCGCGCGCCGACGCGGCGGTTGGCGCCGCGCCGCCCGATGCGGCGTCGCGGTTGCCGGTGTTCCTGTGCCTGCCCGACGACGCCACGGCGGACCGCGAGGCCTTTGCCGCCGCCGCGGCCCGCCTGTCCATGCTGCCCGTGCCGCTGGAAGCGGGGGCCGGCGATGCGCTGGCCAAGACCGTCAGTGCGCTGGCCCCGGGCCTGCTGGTGCTGCGCCACGCCCAAAGCGGCGCGGCGCACTGCGCGGCGGCCCACGCGGGGCCTGGCCTGCGCATCATCAACGCGGGCGACGGCCGGCACGCCGATCCCTTGCCGGCCTTGGCGCTGGTGCAGGCCATCATCGAGATCAAGCTCGATCTGACCAATCTGGTCGTGACGCTGGTGGGCGACATCCGTCACTCGCGCCTGGCCCGTTCCGTCATCCACGTCCTCACCACCCTGGGCGTGCCCGAGGTGCGCGTGGCGGCGCCGCGCACGCTGCTGCCCGATGGCCTGCCGCAATTGGGCGCGCGCGCGTGCGCCACCCTGGCGGAAGGCCTGTGCGACGCCGACGTCATCATCGTGTTGCCGCTGGACGTGGAACGGATCAGCGGCGCGCAACTGCCTTCCGCGCGGGAGTATGCGTATACGCACGGGCTGACGCCCGCGGCCCTGGCGGTCGCCAAGCCCGATGCCTTGCTGTTGCCCGCAGCCCGGCTTGCGCCCGGCGTGGAGGTGGATGGCGATATCGCGGCCAGCCTTGCGCCGGTCGAGGCGCGGCTGGCCGATATTGAACAGCATTTGCGCCTGGCCGCCCTGCGCGTGCTGGCCGGAGACGCGCCATGAGGCTGCACATCGCCAATGGCCGGCTGATCGATCCCGCGCATGGGGTGGACGGACGGCATGACCTCTACATCGCCCAGGGCCACGTGGTCGCCGTGGGCGACGCGCCCGACGGCTTTCAGGCCGATCGCCGCCTGGACGCCAGCGGACTGGCGGTGCTGCCGGGCCTGGTCGATCTGTCGGCGCGGGTGTCGCAGCCCGGCGCCGCGGGACTCGCGCCGGCCGAACTGCGCGCCGCGCTGGCCGGCGGCGTGACCCGCCTGGTGCTGCCGCCGGACGCGGATGCGCCGCCGGACGAACCGACCAAGGTGGAAGCGCTGATGCGCCATGCGCAGGCCGGGCAGTGCGTGGTCCATCCGCTGGGCGCGATGACGGTGGGGCTGGCGGGGGAAACGCTGACGGAAATGGCGCTGCTGGCGCAGGCCGGCTGTATCGCCTTTGCGCAGGGCGAATCGGGCATTGCCGACACGCGGGTGCTTTGGGGCGCGCTGCGCTACGCCAGCGGCCTGGGCCATACGCTGTGGCTGCGGCCGCAGGATCCGTGGCTGGCGCGTGGCGCGTCGGCCGCCAGCGGTGCCTATGCCGAACGCCTGGGGCTGGAAGGGCTGCCCGTGCAGGCGGAGACGGTGGCGCTGCACACCATCTTCGAGTTGCAGCGCGCCACCGGCGCCCGTGTGCACCTGACGCGGCTGTCGACGGCCGCGGGGCTGGACCTGCTGCGCGCCGCCAGGCGCGAGGGCTTGCCGGTCACGGCCGACGTGTCCGCCAACAGCCTGCACCTGACCGATGTGGACATCGGTTTCTTCGACACCAATTTCCACCTGAATCCGCCCTTGCGCGGCCAGCGCGACCGCGATGCCATCCAGGCGGCCCTGGCCGATGGCGTGATCGACGCCCTGTGCTCCGATCACACCCCGGTGGACAACCGCGGCAAGGCCCAGCCGTTTGCGGCCTCCGCGCCGGGCGCGACGGGGCTGGAGCTGCTGCTGTCCTTGACCTTGAAGTGGGTGCGCGACAGCCGCCGCCCGCTGGCCGAAGCGCTGGCGCGGGTAACGTCCGGCCCGGCGGCAGTGCTGGGCAGGATCGCGCCGCACGCCGCGCCCGCCGGGCACCTGGGCGTGGGCGCGCCCGCGGACCTGTGCCTGGCCGACCTGGAAGCCGAATGGCTGGTGACCCCCGCAGCGCTTCAGAGCCGCAGCGGCCACACCCCTTTCGCGGGTATGATGCTGCCCGGCCGTGTACGCGTCACCGTGGTCGGTGGCCAACTGGCCTGGGAGACTCCAGTTTGAAGCTGCTGCGCTTTGTCTTACGCCTGAGCCTTGTCCTGCCCTTGATCGTCTTCGGCCTGCTCTGCGTGGGCCTGGTGTATCCCCTGATGCGGCCCGCCGCAAGGGCCAGGCTGAACCGGCGCTGGTCGCGCTGGCTGATGGCGGCCTGTGGACTGCGGGTCGTCTTCAAGGGCGAGCCGCGCCTGGCGGGTCCGGTGCTGCTGGTGGCCAACCATGTCTCGTGGATCGATATCTTCGTGCTGAATTCGGCGCGCGCCACGTCGTTCGTCGCCAAGAGCGAGATCCGCAGCTGGCCCGTCATCGGCTGGCTGGTGGCCGGCGCCGGCACGCTGTTCATCGAACGCGGCCAGCGCCACGCGGTCCACGCGATGGGCGAGTCGATGCAAGCCCGTTTCAAGCAGGGCGACGCCGTCGGCCTGTTCCCCGAGGGCACGACGACCGAAGGTTTCGAGCTCCTCCCTTTTCACGCCAGCCTGTTTGAACCGGCTCGCTCCGCGGCCATCGAAATCCAACCGGTGGCCCTGCGTTTTCTTCAGCACGGCGAGCGCAGCGGTTATGCGGCGTTCGTGGGGGAGGAGTCGCTGGTGGCTAATCTTTGGCGGGTGCTGGGGGTGACGGGCCTGGCGGTCGAGGTGGTGTTCTTGCCGCCGTTGGCGGCTCGGCATCCGGATGGGAGTCTGCCTACTCGGCTGGAGTTGTCTCATCAGGCTCGGGATGCGATTCTGAGTGCGCTTTGAGGCTGCGGGTTTTGGCTTCGTAGGTGCTTGCTGTTGGGTCTTTGCTGGCGCCTGTTTCAGTTCTTCGTAGGTCGCCCGGCGACGCGGGCGGTGGGGTTGCGAGCGCCCGCCATCGCGGTCCGGAGCCTTCGCTCCGGACTGCCCCGTCGTCATCTTCGTCCAGGCCTTCGGCCTTCCCTACAGATTCCCTCGGGCGCATGGAGGTTGCTCGCAACCCCACCGCCCGCGCCGCCGGGCTACGAGCGTCTGGGTGTGATGCGCTGCTAGAGCTGTGGTCGGGGCAGGGAATCTGCGGGGCCGCCGAATGCGGCCGCGCGGGCGGCTGCATTCGGCATCTGTTATCGAGGTCGTTGAGACGGTGTGCGCTTGCGCGGATGCGCAGGCTGGTTCTCTATTGGCGCTCTCGTCAAGGGGGGAGGGGCGGTGATGGGCGGCGCGCGGCGGTGAGCTGCTTGCGCATCCGGACCTGTACGCGCGCCGCCCATCGGGCACTGGTGTTGCTTTGATGCTTCGCGTGCGGCTGCGTTGGATTTGCGTTCTTGCCGGGGGTACGCTTGTGGAAGATCTTGCGGTGCTCGCCCCTGGTCGGCCGCGCGGGCGGCCTCGGGGGCTTTGGCGGTGTCCTGCGGGTGAGGATGCGCGCGCCATTAATCTCCATTTCAACTCCAATGCCCGATGGGCGGCGCGCGCGTACAGGTCTGCGCGCGCAAGCGATACGCCGCCGCGCGCCGCCCATCACCGCCCCTTCCCCCTGACTGCGGTGCCATTCGCAAACCAGGCTCCGCCAGCGCGCAAGCGCACACCGCCTCAACGCCCAGACGCCCATATGCCGAATGCAGCCGCCCGCGCGGCCGCATTCGGCGGCCCCGCAGATTCCCTGCCCCGACCACAGCTCTAACAGCGCAACAAGCCAAGACGGCGGCAGCCCGTCGGCGCGGGCGGTGAGGCTGCGAGCAACCTCCATGCGCCCGAGGGAATCTGAAGGAACCGCCGAAGGCGGTGACGAAGATGACGAGGGGGAAGTCCGGAGCGGAGGCTCCGGACCGCAATGGCGGGCGCTCGCAGCCTCACCGCCCGCGACGATGGGCGACCTACGAAGCACTGAAGCGGCGACCTACGAAGATTCGAAGCAAGCTCTGACGCAGGCCTAAAGCCCAGCCCAGAACAAACCCCCGTCACTCAGACAACGGATTCTGAAACTGCGAACACTTGATCTGCACCAGCTTCCGATCCTGCAACCGCAACGCCGTCAACGATCCCCCCCACACGCAGCCGGTGTCCAGGCAGATGACGTCCGGGCGCTGCAGCAGTCCCAGGGTCGACCAATGGCCGAAGACAGTCGTCACATTGCGCGTTGCGCGATTGGGGACGTCGAACCAGGGGACCAGCCCTGGCGGCCAGGCGCCCGGCGTCACCTTGGTGGCGAATTCCATGTGCCCGTTCGGCGTGCACAGGCGGATACGCGTCAGCGCATTGATGATGACCCGCATCCGCTTGCCGCCCTTGTGGTCTTCCTTCCACGTGGCCGGCTCGTTGCCGTACATCTTTTGCAGCGCCTTTTGCCAATTCGGCCCGCGCAGCGCGTCCTGGACCTCGCCGGCCAGGGCCAGCGTCTTGGCGACATCCCACTTGGCCAGCGTGCCCGCATGGACCAGGAGGTGGCCTTGCTCGAAATGCGCCAGGGGACGGAACCGCAGCCAATTGATCAGGTCGGCCGAATCCGGCGCCCGGAGGACATCCTCGAGCGTGTCGGACTTGGACGGCTTGCGCACGCCGGCGGCCGCGGCCAGCAGGTGCAGGTCATGGTTGCCCAGCACCACGGTCGCGCGATCGCCCAGGTCGATGATACGACGCAGGGTCTCGAGCGACTGCGGACCGCGGTTGACCAGATCCCCGGCGAACCAGAAGCGCGATTGGGGGTCGCCGACCAGTTCGGGGTGGGACAGCAAGCGATCCAGCGGCGAGCAGCAACCCTGCACGTCGCCGATCATCCAGATACTGCCGTTCATGCGGGACTCTTACTCCAAGGCCAACGTTGTTGGACGATACGGGTAATGGTGTGGCGGTATTCCATGTAGCTCATGGCGCCCAGCGCCAGGATCATCGCGCCCAGATTCGGGCCCAGGGCGGTCAGCCAGGGAGGCCACTTGCCCAGCATGCCCACGTTGAGGGCCAGCTGGTTCAGCATGAAGAAGCCCACGCCCAGCAGAATGCCCAGGAAAACCTTGGCGCCGACGCCGCCGCGGCGGGTCTGCATCAGTCCGATGGGAGCAGCGATCGTGATCATGACCAGCAGGGTGAATGGATAAGCCAGTTTGCGCCACAAGGCGACAACCTGTCGACCGTATTGCAGCTGGTTGTTGCGCAAATAGTCCACGTAGTCCAGCAGCGTGACGATGGACATGCGTTCCGGGGTCAGAACGCGCGCCAGCAGGCGTTCGGCGCTCAGCGTGGTGTCCACCGTGCGCTCGGGCAGCTTCACCACGGTGGCGGGCGGATTCTTCGGCGGGCGCGCGTTGGCCAGGGCCTCGGCGGCCTCGGCGTCCAGGCGCGTCTCGGCCACGTCCTTTAGCACCAGGTCGCCATGCGCGAACAGGCCCGAGGGGGCCGTGGACAGCACGGACAGCGTCAGGTCTTTCTTGAATTCGTAGAGGGTCACGCCGCTCACCTGGCCGTCGCCCTTCAGTTCGGCGATGTTGATGATGCGCGTGCCGCCGTTGGCGGTGGGTTCCTTGAACCAATAGCCGCTCTTCAGGCGGTCCCCGCCGGCCTTGCCGCGGAACATCAGGTTGGCTTCGCCGGTTTTCATCTCGGCCCACGGCGTGACGTATTCGGACAACAGGCCCGCGCCGATCATCAGCGGGATCGTGACGATCCACAGCATCCGCAGCAGGCGCATGCCGCTCACGCCGGACACCCGCAGGATGACGAGTTCGTTGCGCTGGGCCAGCCCGGCCAGCGCCAGAATGGCGCCGATCAGCAGTCCGATGGGCAGCAGGTCGTAGAGACGGGTGGGGATCGCCAGCGCCTGCATGTAGAGCAGGGCCATCAGGGAGAACTTGTCGCCCACGTTGTCCAGGTCGTCCACCAGTGCGAAGAACGTGAAAAGGCCGAGCAGGGCCAGAAGGACCACTGCGCAAGAGCGATAGATCTCGCGGGCCAGGTAGCGACGTGCGGTACGCATGTAAGGAGAAGGAGTGGAGCGCGTAAACGTGAAAGCTTAACAAATCCCGCCGCTTAGGGTGGGGCTGCAGGACCGATGCATCCGGTTTTCCCGTCAGGGGATATCAACCATCTGCATCCGGCGCGTCAGGGTGCCGACCCGGGAGTTCAGGTAGTTGGAGCTGCGGTGGCTGTCGTAGAAGCGCGGGTTGGGCAGCATGGCCGCCAGCCGGGCCGACTGGCTGGCCCCCAGATTGGCGGCGGAAGTATTGAAATAATGCTTGGCGGCGGCCTGGGCGCCGAACACGCCCACGCCCCATTCAGCCACGTTCAGATACAGCTCCAGGATCCGCTCCTTGCTCATGACGTGTTCGATCATGTAGGTCAGGACGAGTTCCTGGCCCTTGCGCAGGTAGCTGCGGGAACCGGACAGGAACAGGTTCTTGGCCAGCTGCTGGGTAATGGTGGAACCGCCGCGCATCTTGGTGCGCCCGGCTTCCTCCTGCTTCTGGTTGTATTCCCAGGCCTTGCGGATGGCGTCCCATTCGATGCCGTCGTGCTCGGTGAAATTGGAGTCTTCCGAGGCGACCACCGCGCGCTTGAGCGTGCGGTTGATCTTGTCGTAAGGCACCCATTCGTATTTCAGCTCGAAGGCCGGATTGCCTTCGCGCAGGCGAGACAGCTCTTCGCGCATGATCGCGCTGCTGCCGGGGTTCTGGTAGTTGTACCAGACGACCTGGGCGAACAGCCAGAACTGATACAGCAGGACCGCGCACACCAGCGCCATCAGTATGCCGGTGGTGATGCGAAACCAGGAGCGGCCTGTGCGCGTCGCCATGCCGCTCAGCGTCCCGCCACGAGCGCCTCGCGCAGCGCCGCCAGCACCGGAGCGGGGTCGGGCCGCAAGCCGTGCCAGATGAAGAAGCTCTCGGCGGCCTGGCCCACGAGCATGCCCAGGCCGTCGGCCGTCAGCGCCGCGCCGTCGGCCTCGGCCTGTTTCATGAAGGCGGTGGGCTGGGCGCCGTACATCATGTCGTAGCCGGCGGCGCCGGCCGCGTACAGGCCGCGGGGAAGGTCGGGGGCGGCATTCTGCAGTCCGCTGGCGGTGGCGTTGACGACCAGGTTCCAGCCGCCGGCCGTGGCGGCGTCCGCCAGCGCGCCCGCCGTGACCTGGGTCTGGGGCGACACGCCGCTCTCGCGCCAGGCGGCGGCCAGTTCCTCGGCGCGGGCGGCCGTGCGGTTGACGATATGGATGCGGGCGCAGCCCGCCTCGGCCAGCGGTTGCAGCACGCCGCGGGCGGCTCCGCCCGCGCCGACCAGCAGCACGGACGCGCCGGTGAGGCGCAGCCCCAGGCGCAGCAGGTCGGACACCAGGCCCACGCCGTCGGTATTGCAGCCGTGCCAGGCGCCATCGCGCCAGGACAGGGTGTTGACCGCGCCGGCCAGCCGGGCGCGGCTGGACAGGCGGCCGGCCGCCAGCGCATAGGCGTCGAGCTTGAACGGCACCGTTACATTCAGGCCCAGCCCGCCGTCGGCCACGAACGCGGCGACGGCTTCGGCAAAGCCGTCCACCGGCGCCAGCAGGCGATCGTAGCGCAGCGGTTTGCCGGTCTGCTGTGAAAACAAGGTGTGGATCTGAGGCGAGCGACTGTGCGCGATGGGATTGCCGATGACGGCGTAGCGGGCTAGGGAATTCGCCTCGGTCATGGGACTTGGGTTTCCAGGGTGTCGTTGACGAAATGCCAGGTGCGGGTGATGACCAGCTCGTCCGTATCGCGGGCGATATCGGGGGGGAACGGGGGGAAGGGAGCCGCCAGCTGGACGATGCGGCGGGCGGCCTGGTTCAGGACCGCGTGCGGCGAGGGCTGATCGATCTCGACATTGGCGATGGAGCCGTCGGCGCGTACGGAGACCGTGATGCGCAGCGAGCCATAGATGCGGCCACGCGCCTCGTCCGGGTAGTGCTGGGTGCCCACCGCCTCGATGCGGGTACGCCAGGCATCCAGGTAGGCGGCGTAACGCGAGGCCTCCGCGGAGGGCGCAACGAATTGCTTGCGGGGTTCGGCGCTGTATTGCTGGACCCGCGCCGCCAGCGCCGCCACCTGGGCGTTCTGGATGATGCTGGCCTGGTCCTGGGAATCCTGGCCCAGGTCGGCCCCGTCCGGCCACGGGTTGACGGCCTGGCGCTCCGTGCCGGCGTTGTGCGGGGAGCGCAATTGGGTCATCAGCCGGGTCTGCTCGGCTTCAAGCTGCACCTGGCGGCGGCGCATGGCCTCCAGCACGATGGTCTCGGCCGAGGCGCCGGTCTGGGGCAGCGGGGTGGTGGACAGGCCGCGCTCGGCGTTGCCGCCGCCGGTCATCTGGTTCTGCGCCTGGGCGCGCGGCGTTTCCGGCGGAGTTTCGCTGCGGGCGTTGAGCAGCACGACTTCCAGGCTGGTCACGGGCGGCCGCAAGAGGGCGGGCGCGCCGAACCGCCACGCCAGCGCGCCGGCGTGAACCAACAACGATATTGCGATGCCGATGCGCAGGTAGTGCTGGGCGGGGGCGCCCAGCCACCAGAGGTAACGGCTCAGCGTGGAGGGGGAGTCAAGGCGTTGCACGAGGGCATTGTAAGACGAGTCCAGGTCCTCCGCGCGGTCCGTCCGGGCGCCTGTAACAGCTCTCGGACGGACGGCCTAGGGCGCCTCAGGCGGATGCCCGAGGGAAGACCCAGACCTTGCCCGCGGGCAGCGCCAGGCGGCACGGGCCGGGCTCGCGGCCCTCGGGGCCATAGGCGCGCAAGGCCAGCGTGCGGGCGGGATCCGTATCCGGCGTGCGGAACAGGTACTCCCAGCGGTCGCCCAGGTACATGCTGGTCAAGAGCGGCATGTCGACGTGGTTGCCGTCCGGATCGTCCGCCAGGCGCACCTGCTCCACCCGGATCACCGCGGTGGCGTCCTGGCCCTGGGCGACGCCGGCGCCGGCCTTGCCCCACAGCGCCCAGCCGCGGCCTTCGATCCGGGCCTGTCCGTCGCGCAGTTCGGTCACCTTGCCGTCCAGCCGGTTGTTGCTGCCCATGAATTCGGCCGTGAACAGCGTGGACGGCGAGCCGTACATTTCCTGCGGTGTGCCCTGCTGTTCGATCTTGCCGTTGTTCAGCAGCAGGATGCGGTCGGAGATGGCCATGGCTTCGCTCTGGTCGTGCGTCACCATCAGCGCGGACAGCCCCAGGCGGATGATCAGTTCGCGCAGGAAGGCGCGCGCTTCTTCGCGCAGCTTGGCGTCCAGGTTGGACAGGGGTTCGTCCAGCAGGATGACGGGCGGGCTGTACACCAGCGCCCGGCCGATGGCCACGCGCTGCTGCTGTCCGCCGGACAGCGCATGCGGATGGCGCTGGCCCAGCTTGCCCAGGCCCAGCTGATCCAGCACGGCCTGCACGCGCTCGCGCACCTCGGCCCCCGGCGTCTTGCGCAGCTTGAGCGGGTAGGCGACGTTCTCGAACACCGTCTTGTGCGGCCACAGCGCGTAGGACTGGAACACCAGGCCCAGGTTGCGCTCTTCCGCCGGAATCTCCTTGCGCGCGTCGCCGTCGTAGACGACGCGGTCGCCGATGGTGATGCGGCCGCGCTTGGGCCCTTCCAGACCGGCCACGGCGCGCAGCAAGGTCGTCTTGCCGCTGCCCGAGGGGCCCAGCAGCGACACCACTTCGCCCTGGCGCAATTGCATGGACACGCCCTTGAGCACGGGGTTGTCGCCGTAGTCCAGGTGCAGGTCTTCTACAGAAAGCTCAATCATGAAGTTTGACTCCGAATCGCAGGGCGACGCCCAGGCCGATCACGACCAGAACGATATTGATGAAGGAAAGCGCGGCCACGATGTCGATGGCGCCCGAGGCCCACAGCGACACCAGCATCGACCCGATGGTCTCGGTGCCGGGCGACAGCAGGTAGACGCCGGTGGAGTATTCGCGCTCGAAGATCAGGAACATCAGCAGCCACGAGCCGATCAGGCCGTACTTGGCCAGCGGCACCGTGACGTGGCGGGTGACCTGGCCGCGGCGCGCGCCGGCGCTGCGGGCCGCTTCTTCCAGCTCGGGCCCCACCTGCAGCAGGGTCGACGAGATCAGGCGCAGGCCATAGGCCATCCACACGACCGTGTAAGCGATCCACACGCTGAAGATCGTGCTGCGCATGGCGCGCAGCCATTCGACGAAGTTCTCGCGCAGCCACTCCGCGAAGGGCAGGGCCGACAGCCAGCCGTTCTCGTCCACGTCGAGCGCGTTGTCCAGCCACATCGGCACGAACAGGAACACCCACAGGAACGCCAGGCCGGCCAGCAGGCCCGGCACCGCGCGCGGCACCAGCACGCTGTAGTCCATGAAGCGCGTGACGTTGTCGGGCTTGCGGTGCATCGCCAGGCCCACGAACATGTAGCACATCACCGCCAGGGCGCCGCCGATCACGCCGATCGCCACCGAGTTCACGATGGCGCGCATCAGGTTGGGCTGCGAGAACACCGTATGGAAGGCGTCCAGCGACAGCACGTCGAGCAGCGATACGCCCATGCCCCAGTTGGACACGAACGCGCGCAGCAGCACGCCCATCAGCGGCACCACGACGGTGACCAGCAACCAGAACGCCACCACCGCGCCGGCCAGCCAGCGCCACTTGCCCAGCGGCAGCGGACGCGCGCGCGAGGCCTTGCCTTTGACGGTGACGAAGCGGTTGGCGGTGCGCATGAGGCGGCGCTGCAGCATCACCAGCGGGATGGTCATGCAGATCAGCACCACGGCCACGGCGGCCATCAGGTGATAGGACGGAATGCCCAGCTTGTTGGTGAGCTTGTACAGGTACGTGGCCAGCACCAGGTTGCCTTCCGGGTCGCCCAGCACCAGCACCAGGCCGAATACTTCCAGGCCCAGGAAGAACAGCAGCACAGTGGCGTACAGCATGGCCGGGCGCACCATCGGCAGGCTGACCGACACCATCACGCGCAGCGGCGTGGCGCCGGCCACGCGCGCGGCCTCTTCCACATCCGAACCCATGCTGCGCAGCGCCGACGAGATGTACAGGTAGGCGTGCGGCACGTGCGTCAGGCCGGCGATGATGACGATGCTGGTCAGCGAATAGACGTTCCAGGGTACGAAGCCCAGGATGTTCTGCGCCCAGATCGAGAAAAAGCCCACCGGGCCGGCCGCGACCACGTAGCCGAAACCCAGCACCATGGGTGACACGAAAACCGGCACCAGGATCAGCGGCTCGATCCAGCGGCGGCCGGGCAGGTCGGTGCGGATCATCAGGAACGCCAGCATGCCGCCCAGCGGAATGGCGATGATGGCCAGCCCGAAGGCCAGGATAAGGCCGCTTCTGAGCGCCTTGTAGAAATCGGGGTCCGCGAAGATGAAGCGGAACGCGTCCAGGCTGAACGACTTGGACGGAGCAAAGAAGGGCGCGGAGAGAAAGCTCTGGACGATGATGAACGACAGCGGCACGTAGATGGCCAGCGCCGTGATCAGCACCACCACGCCGCGTGGCAGGGACTGCCATTTTCTGCGCAATGACTGCATGGGAAATCCTGTTGTCTCGAATGACGCGACGGTCGCGCCGCCGGGGAGGGACAGCCCCGCCCCGGCTCAGCACGGCTTTACTTGCCTGCCGCCGCGCGCCATTGCTTGATGAACTCCAGGCGCTTGTTCTGCTCCAGGTAGTCCAGCAGCGTTTCGTTGACCGGGATCGGCTTGAGCGAGGCGCCCAGCTTCTTGGTCATGCCGTCCACATCGTTGTCGCCGGCGATGTCGTCGCGCACGGATGCCAGGTCAGCCTGGTTGGCCATGATCTCCTGGCCCTTCTGCGACAGCAGGTAGTCCATCCACAGCTTGGCGGCGTTCCGGTTCTTCGCCTTCTTGCTGATGAACGCCACGCGCGAGAGCACCAGCGCGTAGTCGGTCGGGTAGGCCACGCCCAGCGACGGATCGGTCTTGGCCCGGGTTTCGGCATAGGAGCCCAGGATGTTGTAGCCGATCAGGTTTTCGCCCGACGACACGCGTTCCATCATGGTGCCGGTGGACGACTGCACGATCAGGCCGCCCGCGCCGATGTCCTTGAGCGTCTCGAAGTACTTCGGGTCGTTGGCCTTGTCCTGCACCGCCAGCATGAAGCCGACCGCCGACTTCTCGATGTCGTAGGTGGTGACCTTGTTCTTGAACTTGTCGGGCTGGCTGGCGATCAGCTTGGCCAGGGCGCCGTGCGTGGTCGGCACTTCGTTGGCGGGAATCAGCCGCTTGTTGTAGATGAACACGGCCGGCTCGTACGTGGTGCCGTAGGCCGAGTCCTTCCAGTTGGCCCAGGCCGGCAGCTTGCCCGCTTCGGGCGACTTGTACTGCAAGGCGTAGTCGGTGGCCAGCTTCAAGGCGGAGTCCATCGACGAGCTCCAGACGATGTCGCCGCTGCCGCCGCCCGCAGCCTGTTCGCTGATGTAGCGGTTGTACAGCTCGGTGCTGTTCATGTCGTTGTATTCGACCTTGACGCCGGGATACAGCGCTTCGAAGCCCTTGATGATGGGGCCGGCCGCCTTGGTGTCGGTGGTCGAGTAGATGACGACCTTGCCTTCCTTCTTGGCGCCGTCCAGGATCTTTTGATAATCGGCCGGGTAACCCGCTGGTACGGCCTGCGCGTAGGCGCTGCCGGTGGCGATGGCGAATGCGGCGGCGCAGGCGACCGCCAGATGGGACTTGGCAAGCATGGGTGTTGTCTCCGATTGGAATTGGCATGAGCAGGATCTTGGTCCAGCCTGCGCCCATCTTAGGAGTGCGCGTCTGTCGTCGTCCTGTCATGGCGGCAGGTCGGAGCTAGGGGATATCCCTGGTCCGGCCTACGGCCGCTGCGGCGTATCCGTGACCAGCCGGATCCAGTTCTGCACGAACCGCGAATGCCGCCGCTGGTCCAGGCCGACCAGCAGCGCGGGACTCAGCACCACCGGCTGCACGATGCCTTGGGAGCGGGCCAGCACCGCTTCGGAGGTCCAGCGGCCCGGCGTATCTTCCATGATGGATCCCAGCGCGGCATGGCTGGACGCCACCTGCTGGCCAGCTGGCGACAGCAGCCAGTCCACCAGCGCGCGCCCCAGGTCCGGATTGGGCGCGGTGCGCGCGATCAGCACCGAACGCGCCAGCACCAGCACGTAGTCCTGCGGGAAGACCACGCCGATCGGGCGGCCCGCGGCCTGGCGCGACAGCGCGTAGGAGCCCAGGATGTTGTAGCCGATGTCCAGTTCGTCGCGCTCGATGGCGTCCAGGATTTCGGCGCTGGTGGCGGCAAGATGCACGCCCGCCTGGCCCATGGCGTTGGCCAGTCCCCAGAAGTTGGAGGAGACCAGTTCATCCTGCTCGGCCAGCAGATAGCCCAGGCTGCTGGCGGCGATGTCGTAGGTGCCGATGCGTCCGCGCAGGCGCGCAGGCTCCTGTTCCAGCAGGCGCAGCAGGTCCTGGCGTGACCGCGGCACCGCGGCCTCCGCAAAGCGCTTGGGGTTGTAGACGATGACGGCGGGCTCGAAGGTGAAGCCATAGACCTCGTGACGCCAGACGGCCCACGACGGCAGCTTGGCGGCGTACGGGGAGGCGTAGCTCAGCGCGTAGCCGTCGTTGGCAAGCCGGATCTGCAGGTCCGAGGCCGAGCTCATCAGCACGTCCACGTCTTTCAGGCGGCCTTCGATGGTGGCCTCGTAGAGTTCGCGGCTGCCCATTTCGCGGTACACGACGCTTACCTCCGGCCGGTGTGACTGGAAGCCCTGGATCAGCGGCGCGACCACCGGCGTGTCCGTCGGTCCGGCAATGGTCAGGACGCGGGAGGATGGCTGCGGCGCGGGATACCTTGTGACGATTTCGGCAATGCCGGCGGCGCGGACCGGGGCGGGTTGGGCGGCCAGCAACAGGCCGGCGGCGCACAGCGCGGCCACGCCCGCGGCCAGCGCGCGTCCGGGCGTCGAGCGCGCCAGCGGCAGGACGACGCGGGCCGTCAGGCCGCCGCCAGGGCGGTCCAGCAGCCACAGCGAACCGCCATGGGCCGCGGCAACCGAGCGGACAATGGCCAGCCCCAGTCCCGACCCGGGCAGGGACTCGCCCGCGCGGCCGCGGGCGAACCGTTGCTGCACTGCGTCTTTCTCATCGTCGGCCACGCCGGGGCCGCGGTCCGATACGGTCAGCGCCACCCGGTATCCGGCCACGGGCATGGCCTGGATGTCCACGGGGCCGTCGGGCGCGTAGCGCAAGGCGTTGTCCACCAGGTTGCGCAGCATTTCCCGCAGGGCGACGCGATCGCCGGTGATCCGGGCGCGGCGGACTTCGGGCGCGATCGCGATGCGCAGCCGCTGCGCGTCCAGCGGACCGATCCGGCGCCGTGTCTCGTTGATGGTCTCCGCCACGCCCACGGGAATGCGGGCGCCCTTGCCCAGGCGATGGGTGATGGTGGCGTCCATCAGCAGCTGGTTGATCAGCTGGCTGGCGTGCGTGGCGTTCAGGTGGATACGTTCCAGTCTTGCGTGCAGCCGTTGCGGATCGGTTTCGTCCAGCGCCACCTCCGCCTGCGCGCGCAGCGACGCCAGCGGAGTGCGGACCTGATGCGCCGCGTCGGCCACCAGCGTGTTGAGCGTATCCATGGTGCCGGACAGCCGCTGCATGAATGCGTTCAGCGCTTCGATCAGGCGCCGCACTTCGCGGGGCACGGGTTTGATGAGGGGGGCGAGGTCGTCGGGGGCGCGGCGCCGCAATTCGCGCTCGACCACGGCCAGCGGCGCGAATGCGCGCTGCACGCCGAACCACAGCAGGCCCAGCGCCACCAGCGACACCACCACCAGCGGCAGCACGCTGCGCCCCAGGATCTCGCTGGCCAGGGCTTCGCGCGAGCCCAGCGTTTCGGCCACGCGCAAGGTGACCCAGCCCGCGTGCTGGCTGGCGGAAACCAGCCGCCCCACGGTGGCGACGCGGACGGGTTCGTCGTGATAGCGCAGATAGGCGAACACGGGCGTGGCCGATTGCGCCAGCGGCAGGCCGGGCGCCAGGTCGGCGTAGCCGGTGATCAGGCGGCCATTGGAGGCGCGGGCTTCGTAGAACACACGTTCGCCGGCCGATAGCATGGCCAGCGAGGACACCGGCGGTTCCACGGTGACGTTGTTGTCTTCGATCTGGACCGAGCCGGCGATGGTCAGCGCGGAGGCGGCCAGCAGCCTGTCAAAGGCCTGTTCGGCGGCGCGTTGGGCGTAGCCGCGCAGGAAGAACACCAGGCCGATCAGGGCGCATGCCAGCAGCAGCACGCCCAGCGTGAAGACGCGCCGGCGGATGGAGAAGCTCTCAGGGATGCTCATGGCTGCGGGCCTGGTAGCCGACGCCGCGCACTGTGACGATATCGACCGAGGCGCCCGCGAGCTTTTTGCGCAGCCGCGATATCAGCAGTTCCAGCGCGTTGAGCGAGCCGTCGTCCAGGTCGAACAGCTGGTTCATGAGACGTTCCTTGGCGACGGTCTGGCCCAGTTTTCCCACCAGGATCTCCAGCAGGCGGAATTCCCGTCGTCCCAGCTCCACCGGGGTACCCGACAGCTCGACATTGCGGTTGGCCAGGTCCAGGCTGAGGTTGCCATAGCGGGTGACGCTGCTGGTCTGGCCGGCGGGGCGCCGCAGGAGCGCGCGCAGCCGGGCTTCCAGTTCGCGCAGGTCGAAGGGCTTGACGAGATAGTCGTCGGCGCCGAGGTCCAGCATGTCGATCTTGTCTTCGATTTCGGCGCGCGCGGTCATCACCAGCACTGGCGCTTCCAGTCCGGCGGTGCGCAATTCGCGGATGAGGGTGAAGCCGTCCTTGCCGGGCAGGTTGATGTCCAGGACGAGCGCATCCCAGGTTTCATCCAGGCCCCAGCGCAACGCCGCCATGCCGTCGCGCACCCATTGCACGCTGTGGCCGGCCGAGCGCAGCTTGCTCTCCACGGCATCGCCCAGATCGAGGTTGTCCTCGACCAGCAGAATGCGCATGTTTGCTCCTCCGGGGTTATGGTTTTTTTGGGGGAGTGTAAACGGGGAGGGAGGTGTGTTGGGGGAGATGTTGGTTCTTGAGGCGTCCGGCGGGTCGGCGGCGCGGGGTGCGCGGGGCCGCGATTGCGGTCCGGAGCCTTCGCTCCGGACTGCCCCGTCGTCATCGTCGTTGTCGCCTACGGCGACTGCCTTCCGATTCCCTCGGGCTTATCGACGCCCCGCGCACCCCGCGTCGCCGCCCCACCGGACTCGAGCGTTTTGAAATTTCACGGCCGCCGGGACGGGCGGTGTGCTTGGCATGCTGGCGTACGCATTCTTTAGATTTGAAGCGTCTTGCAGGGCCCGTCCCCGGCCGGCCGCGCGGGCGGCCTTTGGGGACTTACGCGTCGTCTTGCGTCGTGGCGATGACTCTGCGCGCATGGCTGCGTTGCGCTTGGTTTTTTTGGCGGCTGGAGGCTGCGGAACATCTTGCGTTGCTCGCGCCTGATCGGCCGCTTTGGCAGAGTCTTGCGGATGAGTGGCGCGCGTGTACGGGTCTGCAGGCGCAAGCCATTGCCTGCCGCGCGCCACTCATCACCGCCCCTCCCCCTGCTGGTGCGCCATTAGCAAGCCACCCTGTGCATGCGCGCAAGCGCACGCGTCCGCGACGGCCAGGCGCGCGTATGCCGAATGCAGCCGCCCGCGCGGCTGCATTCGCCGGGCGACCTACGAAGATCTACGAGTGCCACCCACGAAGATCTCCCCGCCCCGCAAGCAAGATCAAGTAGCCGCCGCGTCCTCGGCAGCCTCGACCTTCACCTGCCCCACATACCGGCAGTCCAGCTCCAACGACAGCTCATCCATCCCGAGAATATCGATCTCGACCGCCGTGCCCCGCTCCAGTTCCGGCATCCCGCCAACCCGCGTCACCAGCGGCGCATTTCCGAACCGGACCAGGTCGTCGCGCAGGACGTGGGCGACCGTGCGGGTCACGCCGTTCTGCTTGAGCCAGCGCAGGCACCAGTAGCGCTCCATCGCGCTCTGGAACTCGGCCCAGGCCGCGTACTGCGCGTCAAAAGCGCCGATGATGGCGAACAGGTCCGCATCGCGCGGCTTGAAGGGGGCGATCAGGCGCGCAGACACGCCGTGCTCGACCGCGGCAATCAGTTGCCACTGATTGACCAGGTCGACATAGCGGCGCAGCGGCGACGTGCTCCAGGCGTACTGCGGAACGCCGATGGCCTCGTGCGGCAGCGCCTGCGTGCTCATGCGCACGCGGCCAGCCTGTTGCGACCGGTAGATACCCGGCACGCCATGCTGGTTCAGCAAGCCGCCCCACAGGTTGTTGGCCAGGATCATGTATTCGGCCACCATCCGGTCCAGCGGCGCATTGCGCTGGCGCGGGACCAGGCGCACGGGGGTGTCGGGGTCGTCGGGGTTGCCGTCCAGGTAGAAGCTGTACTCCACCCGCGAGTTGTTTTCCGGCTTGCCGCGCACGTTCTCGCGCTGCGCCGACAGCGCCTGCGCCAGCTTCCACAGCGGGCGCAGCCAGTGGCCGTAGGGCAGTTCGGCCGACGGGTCGGCCAGGCTGGCTTCGGTGACATGGGCGTCCAGCATGTTGTGGCGCAGGTTCTCGCGCACGACGATGCGTTCCAGCCGCGTTTCCGATTCGATGACCTCGCCGGTCTCCGGGTCGGCCACCACATACAGCGACAGCACGGGCACTTCACGGCCCGCGTCCAGCGAAAACGCCGTGATGACGCTGTCCGGCTGCATCGGGATCTTGTCGCCCGGCATGTAGACCGTGGACAGGCGGGCGCGGGCCAGCTTGTCGAATTCGCTGTCGCGGGTGACGGTCAGGCCGGGCGCCGCCACGTGGATGCCGACGCGCAGGCGGCCGTCGGGCAGGGTGGTGACGGACAGCGCGTCGTCGATTTCGGTGGTCGTGACGTCATCCACCGAGTAGACCTCGGCGTCCGACAGCGGCAGTTCGCGGTCGACGGGCGGCAGTTCCAGCTCGGGGAAGGCCAGCCCGCGCGGGAAGTTCACCGCCAGGAAGCGGCGCTTGTGCAGCGCCAGCGCATGCGGCCAGGCGCCCAGCTCGAGCAGCAGGCGGTCCGGGCTCTTGCCCAGCCTGGCGCAGGCGGCGTCCAGCGCCTTCCATTGCTGCGAATTCTTGTCCGGACGGATCAGGAGCGACTCGGCGGCCTGCGCGATAGGCTCGGGCAGGCGTCCGGCGGCCATCTCGTCGACCCATTCCTGCTGCTGCTCGGCCTGGCGCTGCTTCTTTTCCAGCGCGGCCAGCGCGGCGGCCAGGATGTCGGGCGGGGCGGGGCGGTAGCGGCCCTTGCCGCGGCGGTGGAAGTACGCCGGCGCGCCATGCAGGCGCATCAGCAGCGCAGCCTGCTCGACGGCCGTGGGGGCGTGACCGAAGTAGTCGGCGGCCAGGGCGGGCGAGTCGAATTCTTCCTGAGGCGCGCACTCCCACAGGAATTGCAGGTCCAGCGATTCGGCGGTGGCGGCCGCCTGGCTCATCAGCGCCGCCGGTTCGGGCGCGGCGAAGTTGAACAGGGTATTGGCGCGCTTGATCTTGCTGCGCTTGCCCGAGTCGGACTCCACCTGAAGGCTGGCGTCGGTCTCGGACAGGATATTGCCGGCCTTGAAGCTGCCGTCGTCTTCGTAAAACACATACATGGTGGGGATCGTCCTGGGCGGCGCGCACGCGCCGCCTTGCGCTGCTATATAGAGAGTTGAGGTTTGATACTGATTATTGAGGGCGAACCTGCTTGTCGCCAAGGGCGAATTCAAGCACTTCGGGCATCAATTCCGCGAAGTCGGACAAGCCGTGGTCGCTGCCTTGCACGATACGCTGGCGGCAGCCGGCGTACCGATCGCGCATTTCGCGCCAGTCCAGCACCTCGTCGCCGGTCGCGGCCACCAGGAAATACCGGTCGGGCCGCGTGATGCGCGGGGCATGGATGGCGGCCAGTTCGTCCACATATGCGGGCAAAAAAACGAACGGCGCGTCGGAATGATACATGTGGTGCTCGCCGACCTGGGTCGCGAGGTCCCGGGCAGCCTCCACCGCGGGGTTCAGCAGCACGGCCTTGCAGCCCAGCTGCTCGGCGATCCAGGTGGCGTAGAAACCGCCCAGGGATGACCCGATCACGGTCAGCGCCCGAGGGCCGGCGGCGCCGGCCAGGCGGGACCGGGCAATGTCCATCGCCAGGGCCATGGCCTCCCGCGGGCTGGCGGGCAATTGCGGGCAGGCCCAGTCCGCGGACAGGCCGCGTTCGGCCATGGCGCCGGCCATCATCCGGGCCTTGAAGGACTCTGGCGAGGAACGGAAACCGTGTAGATAGAGGATCATTGCTTGCCGTTCCCGTCTTGCGTTGCCAGAATCAGTCGAAAAATCAGACGCGCGCCTGCAGGGCATCCAGCAGCTTGCCGTGTATGCCGCCAAAGCCGCCGTTGCTCATGACCAGCACCTGGTCGCCCGGTCGGGCGGCGCTGGCGACGGCGTCCACCAGCGCTCCGATGTCATCGTAACTGGAAGCTCGGTCTCCCAGGGGGGCCAGCACCTCGGCCGGATTCCAGCCCAGGGCGTGCTTGCCGGTGTGGGCGCCGAAGCAGAACACCAGGTCGGCATCGGCCAGCGCTTGCGGCAGACGGGCGGCCATGGTGCCCAGCTTCATCGTATTGGAGCGCGGCTCAAGGACCGCCAGGATACGAGCAGGGCCGACCTGGCGGCGCAGGCCTTCCACGGTGGTGGCGATCGCGGTGGGATGGTGGGCGAAATCGTCGTAGACCTTGACGCCGTTGACCGTGCCGCGCAGTTCCATGCGGCGCTTGACGCCGGCAAAGCGGGTCAGCGCCGCTATGCCGGCTTCAACCGGGACGCCCACGTGTTCGGCGGCGGCCAATGCCGCCAGCGCGTTCATGCGGTTGTGTTCGCCCGTGAGGTTCCAGCGCACCGTGCCGACGTCCGCGCCGCCGCGCAGCACGCCAAATGCGCCATCGGCATCGGGCGCGGTAGCCTGCCAGGCGCCATCGGGGCCGAATGTGACGGTATCCGACCAGCAACCGCGCGCAATCACCCGGTCCAGCGCATCGGAGTGCGCCGGGCGCACGATGCGGCCCGAGCCGGGGATGGTGCGCACCAGATGATGGAATTGGGTTTCGATCGCGGCCAGATCAGGAAAGATGTCGGCGTGATCGTACTCAAGGTTGTTCAGGATGGCGGTGCGGGGGCGGTAGTGGACGAATTTGGACCGCTTGTCGAAGAACGCCGTGTCGTATTCGTCCGCTTCGATCACGAAGGGGCGGCGCGCCGGATCGTAGCGGGCCGACACGTGCAGGTCCTGCGCCACGCCGCCGATCAGGAAGTTGGGCGCCATGCCCGCGGCTTCCAGCACCCAGGCCAGCATCGAACTGGTGGTGGTCTTGCCGTGGGTGCCGGCCACCGCCAGCACATGCGCGCCGGGCAGGATGTTGTCGCCCAGCCATTGGGGGCCAGACACATAGCGTGCGCCGGATTCGAGTATGGCTTCCATCAGCGGGTTGCCGCGGCTGACCACGTTGCCGATGACGTACAGGTCCGGCTTGAGTGCCAGCTGTTCGGCGCCGAAGCCTTCGATCAGCTCGATTCCCTGTTCGGACAGTTGCGTGCTCATCGGCGGGTACACGCCCGCATCGCAACCGGTGACCTTGTGGCCGGCGGCCCGCGCAATCAGCGCCAAACCGCCCATGAACGTACCGCAGATGCCAAGAATATGCAGGTGCATTGAAAACTCTCCTGTCCTGCATTGTATATATAGAGGGCTGGCGGGGAGGCCGCGGGCCGGTGCGGCGAAAAACGCTCGCAGCGGTTATGATCGCGCCATGAATCGACGCCTACTTCTCTCCGCCGCCGTGGCGGTGGCCGCCACGGTTGCGGGCGGCTATACCTTGCTGGGCCGCAAAACCCAGGCTCCCGCGGCTCCGGCCGACGCCGGCGATCCCGTCGCCGCGTTGATGCAGATGCAGCTCCCGGACCTGAACGGCGCGTCGCATTCGCTGGCCGGCTGGAAAGGCCAGCCCATGGTGGTGAATTTCTGGGCAACCTGGTGCGCGCCCTGCGTCAAGGAAATGCCCGAACTCGACGCTTTGCAGAAAAAATACCCGAACGTCCGATTTGTCGGCATCGGGGTTGATTCTGCGGCGAATATGCAAAAATTTGTCGAGAAAGTACAGGTTTCCTACCCCTTGTGGGTCATCGGCGCGGGGGCTATAGATACCCTGCGTAAACTTGGAAATCCTAGCGGCGGGCTGCCTTTTACTATTGTTTTCAATGCAGATGGCGGAATTAACCGGAAGATAGTGGGTGAAATACAGCCCGATGATCTGGATCGGACATTATCTGGTTTGAAGGCGTAAGTCTGTTGGACAAATAGTAGGAATTGGCGTAAAAAGCTGGTTTATCGGCTGTTTTGCCAACAATTGGCAATCCACTCACTGGCAAGCGCATGGCGCAAAACATACTGGTATTGCATGGCCCGAATCTGAACCTGCTCGGCACCCGAGAACCTCACATCTACGGCAGTCTTACGCTGCCCCAGATCAACGAGCGTCTTGAGTTGCTCGCGGGCGAATTGGGCGCCACGCTGACCGCGTGGCAGAGCAACCACGAAGGTGCGCTGGTTGACCGCATTCAGGCGGCCCGGCAAGACGGCACAGACTTCATCATCATCAACGCAGCGGCATATACGCACACCAGCGTCGCAATTCGCGATGCGCTGGCTGGGGTCGCGATCCCATTTATTGAAGTACATTTGTCCAATCTGTATAAGCGAGAGCCCTTCAGGCATCACTCTTATCTGTCCGACTTGGCACAAGGCCTGATTTGCGGCCTTGGCGCGGACGGCTACGAGGCGGCTCTGCGTTACGCAGTGCGGCATTGATCTCGCACTAACTCACCGCTTTTACATCTTATACGGCGCGCGCCCGACGCTGGGACGCCGCCGACACTATCTCGGGAAGCAGCTTCTATGGATCTTCGAAAACTCAAAACCCTGATCGACCTGGTGGCTGAATCGGGCATCGCCGAGCTGGAAATCACCGAAGGCGAAGGCAAGGTAAGGATCGTCAAGTTCTCGCAGACTTTGCAGCCCGTGGCCTACCACCAGCCTGAAGCCGGCGTCGCCGCGGCGCCCGTGGCCCAGGCCGCGGCACCTGCCGCTCCGGCCGCGCCCGCCGCGCCGGTCATTCAAGGCCATGTCGTGAAGGCCCCCATGGTCGGTACCTTCTATCGCTCGCCGAACCCGGGCGCCGCGCCGTTCATCGACGTGGGCGCAACCGTCAAGGAAGGCGACCCGCTGTGCATCATTGAAGCCATGAAGCTGCTCAATGAAATCGAAGCCGACAAGTCCGGCGTCATCAAAGAAATCCTGGTCGAAAACGGTGAGCCCGTCGAGTACGGTCAACCCCTGTTCGTCATTGGCTGATAGCTGAAAATGTTCGAAAAAATCCTGATCGCCAATCGGGGCGAAATCGCCCTGCGCATTCAGCGTGCCTGCCGCGAGCTGGGCATCAAAACCGTGGTCGTTCACTCCGAGGCCGACCGCGAAGCCAAGTACGTGCGCCTGGCCGATGAATCCGTGTGCATCGGGCCTGCGCCGTCGCGTGAAAGCTACCTGAACATGCCTGCCATCATTTCGGCGGCCGAAGTCACGGATTCCGAGGCAATCCACCCGGGTTACGGGTTCTTGTCCGAAAATGCCGACTTCGCCGATCGCGTCGAAAAAAGTGGCTTTGTGTTCATCGGTCCGCGCCCCGACACCATTCGCCTGATGGGCGACAAGGTCAGCGCCAAGCGCGCCATGATCGAGGCCGGCGTGCCGGTGGTGCCTGGTTCTGAAGGCGCGTTGCCCGACGATCCGCAGGAAATCGTTCGCATTGCGCGCGAAGTCGGCTACCCGGTCATCATCAAGGCGGCTGGCGGCGGCGGTGGCCGCGGCATGCGCGTGGTGTACACCGAGGCTGCGCTCCTGAACGCCGTCACCATGACGCGTTCCGAGGCTGGCGCCGCGTTCAACAACCCGGAAGTCTATATGGAGAAGTTCCTCGAGAACCCGCGCCATATTGAAATCCAGGTGCTGGCCGATGGCGGCCGCAACGCCGTCTGGCTGGGCGAACGCGACTGCTCCATGCAGCGCCGCCACCAGAAGGTCATCGAAGAAGCGCCGGCTCCCGGTGTCGCTCGCCGCCTGATCGAGCGCATTGGCGACCGTTGCGCCGACGCCTGCCGCAAGATGGGCTATCGCGGTGCGGGCACGTTCGAGTTCCTGTATGAAAACGGCGAGTTCTATTTCATTGAAATGAACACCCGCATCCAGGTCGAGCATCCGGTCACCGAACTGATCACCGGCATCGACCTGGTGCAGCAGCAGATCCTGATTGCCGCTGGCGAAAAGTTCACCTTGCGCCAGCGCGACATCACGTTCAAGGGCCATGCGATCGAGTGCCGCATCAACGCCGAAGATCCGTTCCGCTTCGTGCCCAGCCCCGGCCGCATCACCAACTGGCACACGCCGGGCGGTCCTGGCGTGCGCATCGACTCGCACGCGTTCAACGGCTATTTCGTGCCGCCGAACTATGATTCGATGATTGCCAAGGTCATTACCTACGGCGATACGCGCGACCAGGCGCTGGCCCGCATGCGCACCGCGTTGTCGGAAATGGTGGTGGAAGGCATTTCCACCAACATTCCGCTGCATCGCGAAATGCTGCAGGATGCCCGCTTCATCGAAGGCGGCACCAGCATCCACTATCTGGAAAACAAGTTGGCGCAGCGCCCCTGACCGACGACTCGGGGCCTCGCGGCCCCTTTTAGTTTTATCTCTACGTTTTACGGTCAATCGGGCCGCGGCATATGCCGCGGCCCGTTGGCCAGATGGAAGAAAAATCATGCGTGAACTCGTGCTCCACTGCCTAGAGGCGCAGGCCGAAGCCCTGTCGGATGCCTTGCTTGAGGCGGGCGTGCTGTCGGTGTCCGTCGAAGACGCCGACCTGGGCACCGATATCGAGCGCCCCTTGTTCGGCGAACCGGGCACCGAGCCCGACGTCCAGGCCTGGGACCGCAACCTTGTCGTCGCCTTGCTGCCCGATGGAGCCGATCCCACGCAGATCATGGAAGAAGCCGCCGCGGCGGGCGAACTGGATCCGGCCGTGTTCGCCGGCTGGAGCCTGCGCGATGTGCCCGACGCCGACTGGGTGCGGCTGACGCAGTCGCAGTTTGGGCCCATCCATATCGCCGAACGGCTCTGGATCGTGCCGAGCTGGCATCGCGACAACCCCGAAGTCCCCGGCCTCGACCCGGCTGCCATTCCCACGCAGGACGGCGCCATCCATATCGAACTTGATCCCGGCCTGGCCTTCGGCACGGGCAGCCACCCCACGACGCATTTGTGCCTGGCGTGGCTGGAAGCGGAATTGCCCGCCGGCGCCACGCTGCTGGACTATGGCTGCGGTTCCGGCATCCTGGCCATCGCCGCGCGCAAGTTGGGCGCGGGACCGACCCAGGCGGTCGATATCGACGCCCAGGCGGTACAAAGTACGGTCTTCAACGCCGAGGTCAACCGCGTCGAGCTGCAAGCCATGCTGCCCGATGCATTGGCGGACGGCACATTCGAAGTGGTCGTCGCCAATATCCTGTCCAATCCGCTGAAGGTGCTTGCGCCCATGCTGGCCGGCCGCGTCGCCGCGGGCGGCCACCTGGTGCTGTCCGGCGTGCTGGAACGCCAGGCCCAGGAAGTGGCCGCCGCCTACGCGCCCTGGATCGCCATGTCGGTCTGGCGCGCGCGCGACGGCTGGGTGTGCCTGCACGGCCAGAAAGCCTGAACGTCGCGGCCGCTGGATCTCGCATCATGGCTCTGACTACCCGTTGCCCGCATTGCGGCACCTCGTTCAAGGTGGTGCCTGACCAGCTTCGGGTCCGCAACGGCCTGGTGCGTTGCGGCGCCTGCTCGACGGTGTTCGACGGCCGCGCCTGCCTGCTCCCCGAGCCCGGCGCGCCCGTCGCGCCGGCGGCGCCGGCCAGCGCGCCATTGCCGGCCGCGGCGGCGGCCATTGCCGCGCCCGTGCTGGCCGCGCCTGCAAGGCCAGCGCCAGCCTCCCCAGCGCCAGTTCCGCCGCCTGCTCCTCCGCGTCCCGCCCCGGTTTCGCCGCCTGCGGCATGGCCGCCGGCCGAGCCGCGCATGATCGCACCGTGGGAGGACGAACCGGTCGCGCCGCCGGCCGCGGCCATTCCGCCGGCCGTGCTGCGCGGCCGCGATGACATCCGCCGGCTCGCCGAACCGGATGCGGAACTTCCCGAAGATGATGGCGAGTACGCCGACGATGGCGACGACGGGGGCCAGGCCTACCGCCGCGAAGCCGCGCCGCGCCGGGAGCCGCCCACTACGCAGCCGCCCGCGTATCGCGGTGAGCCCATGGTCGCCAGCCGGGCAAGCGAGCCCGTCGTCAATTGGGACGCCGGCCGCCAGCGCGACGATGTGCGCGATGCGGAGCGCGACGACGAATACGAAGGCGAAGACGAACTCGACGTCGATGGCGTCCGCGAGCCGGTGCTGGGCGAGGCCCGCACACGCTATTCCAGCGCCACGGACGTCGGCCGCGCGCCGCCTGAATTCCTGGACCAGGACCGGCTGGAGCGTCGCGGCCTCTGGCGCAGGCTGTGGGGTTACGCCTGCCTGATCGGTCTGATCGCCTTCGGCCTGCAGTTGCTGTACGCGTATCGCACCGATATCGCCAACTCCGTGCCCGCCTTGCGGCCGGTTCTGGAGACCGCTTGCAAGCCGCTGGGATGCACGGTGGGGTACGCCCGGCGCCTGGACCGCATCGCCATTTCCTCGTCGTCCCTGCAGCCGCCGACGGGCGCCGCCGCCATCGACGACGGCCGCAGCAGGCTGGTGCTGAACCTGATGCTGCGCAATAACTACGACAAGCCCCAGCATTGGCCGGCGCTGGTGCTGGACCTGACCGATCTGTCGGACACAGTGGTCGTGCGCAAGGTGCTGATGCCCGAAAACTACCTGACTCCCGAACAGCTGAGCGGCCCGTTCGGCCCGGCCGGCCGGCTGAATATCTCAGTGCCCATTGAAGTGACTGGCGTTCAGGTCAATGGCTACCAACTCGACAAGTTTTTCCCGTAAAGGATGACAAGCATGGCAACTCCCGTTCTGGTTTGTGGCTCGATGGCGTTTGACACCATCGCGGTGTTCGAAGGGCGCTTCAAAGAGCATATTCTTGCTGATCGCATCCAATCCCTGAGCGTGTCGTTCCTGGTGCCCAGCATGCGCAAGGAATACGGCGGCTGCTCGGGCAACATTGCCTACAACATGAATCTGCTGGGCGGCAAGCCCGTGCCGGTCGCGACCGTGGGCGAAGACGCCGGCGAATACATGGAGCGCCTGTCCGCCCTGGGCATCGATGTCAGCCGCGTCAAGGTCATTCCCGATACCTTCACGGCGCAGTGCTTCATCACCACCGACCTGGACGACAACCAGATCACGGCCTTCCACCCGGGCGCCATGTCGTTCGCGGCCGACAATGACCTGAGCGACGCCGACGCGGCCTGGGCCATCGTTGCGCCGGACGCCAAGGAAGGCATGTTCGCCCACGCGGAGCGCCTGCATAAGCGCGGCATTCCCTTCATCTTCGATCTGGGCCAGGCCATGCCGCTGTTTGACGGCGCCGACCTCGAACGCATGCTCAAGATGGCGCAGGCGTTGACCGTCAACGACTACGAAGCCGGCGTGGTCGAGCAGCGCACGGGCCGCAGCGTGGCCGACATCGCGAGCACCCTGCAAGCCGTGGTGGTGACGCGCGGCGCCGAAGGCGCAACCCTGCTCACCGGCGGCAAGAGCATCCAGATCGAACCGGTGCGCGCCGCCCAGGTGGTGGACCCGACCGGTTGCGGCGATGCGCAGCGCGGCGGCCTGCTCTATGGCCTGACCAGCGGCTGGAGCTGGGAAGACAGCTGCCGTCTGGGCAACGTCATGGGCGCGATCAAGATCGCATCGCGCGGCCCGCAGAATCACGCGCCGTCGCGTGCCGAGATCGATGCCGTGCTGCATGCCTCCTATGGCATTCATCTGCCTGTCTGAGAGACGGCATCCATTTGGGAACTGAGGCGAGCCGGATCGGTCGAACCAGCGTGAGATCTTCAAGAAGCAACGGCCTGTAGGCCGTTGTTTCGCGCGGTGTTTGCAGGTTCTGGCGGTGCGTTTCAGTGTGTTGCTGGCGTGCCTGCCGGGGTATTCCCGCAGAGTATGATCAACAACCGTCGGAAGTGCCCGATCGAGGAGTCCAAATGAATCAATTAAAGTCTTTTTCCCTGGTGACGCCGCGCACTGGCCGCTGGTTGGCCATTGCGGCCGTTGTTACGTCGATGGCCGTCCTGGGGGGCTGCGCCAACCACAGCGCGTCTAGCGGTGTGTACAGTTTTGACCAGGCGCAGCGCGAGCAGATCGTTCGCACGGGCACGGTCACGGGCGTGCGCCCGATCGTCATCCAGACCGACAAGTCCAGCGGCGTCGGCATGGTGGCCGGCGGCGCACTGGGCGGCGTGGCGGGCAACGCAATCGGGGGCGGCACGGGCCGTACGATCGCCACCGTCGGCGGCGTCATCCTGGGTGCCTTGGCCGGCAATGCGGTGGAAAACCAGACCGGCAGGAATTCCGGCCTTGAAATCACGGTGCGCCTCGATAACGGCGAAACCCGCGTCATTGCCCAGGAAGCGGATGTGCCCGTCAGCGTGGGCCAGCGCGTCCAGGTAATCAGCGGCGCAGGCCCCACGCGGGTCACGCCGATGTAAAAAAAGCCCGCGCAAGCGGGCTTTTTTTTGGCTTGCGGGCGCCATCCTTCCTTCCGTCCGCCTCTCCCGATAACGGGGCCAAAGACGGCGGCGCTTGCGCATACGTAAGAATCTGTCGCTCCGCTGCAACGCAGCACCCGGGATTTACCCGCAAGCGTTACGTTTCCCAGCGTTTTCTCGCTATTTCCTCCATAAGTTTCGTGGCGGTCCGCTTGCCAAAGTGCAATGATTGCGACGACGCCAGACTCCGGATTTAATGTAACCGAGTGCATCTTGCGGTCGCTTTGGATGGCTGGGATTTTCAGTTGGATTTCAGCTTTTTTCTGTATCCTCGTCGTCCTGAATCCCGGGGCGGGGGATGTTTTGCCGACAAGGCAACGTTACGCTGCACTATCTATGCATACCGAGCAAGAACTCCACACCAAGATCGGCGAGATCGTCGAGTCGATCGTCATGAAGAAAGTCACCCCCGACACGCAACTGATTGCCTCCGGCCTGGTCGATTCGCTCGCCGCCGTGGACATCACGCTGGCGGTCGAAGCCGAGTACGGCTGCAGCATTCCGGCTCCCGAAATTGCTGAGCACCTCCAGTCGGTCCGCGTGCTTGCCGGCTATGTCGCTGCCCATACTTCGTAATACCCGCTTGTTGTCTCACGTCGCGGCAGCCGCGACGGCGGTGGCCTTGGCGGTGGGCACGTATTGCGGAGCGGATGACCTGCTGAGCCGCGTCGTGAACCCCATGTCGACCGCGTCGGCCGTTGCGGCCAAGGGCAACTACCTGCCCAATCTTGGGCCGGACTGGGGCACCCAGCACGTCAACCTGGATCGGCTGGGCAATGCCCTGAGCGACGGGACGCTGGTCGTGCTCGGTTCGTCGGAACTGTCCAGCCATGACCTGCGCTTCGTTCCTTACCGCTTCTTCCCGGACGAGCTGAAGGTGCCGACGCTGGCCTACGGCCACGCGATGTTCCAGTCCTACGGGATAGTCAGCGTGTTGGAGTCGGTGGCGGATTCGCTCACGCCCAACACGCGGCTGGTGATCATGGTTTCGCCCGCCTGGTTTGCCTCCGGCGGACAGTTGCCGCGCAGCGCATTTGCGGAGCATGTGACGGGCCCGGTCTGGGACCGCCTGTGGGACCAGCCCAGCACGCGCGAGCAGATGCAGACCTGGATCACCGACAACGCCAACTGGGGCCTGCTATGGCTCATCGCCAATGGCCAGGTCGCCGAACTGAAGGACAAGCTGGCGCTTTGGTGGAACGCGCGCAAGGAACCCGCGCCCGACCGCCCGCGCAGCAAGCTGTCCGTGCCCGCGCACCGTTTCGTGTCGTGGCCCTTGTCCGCCCGCCTGAATTCGGGGCAGTGGGGACGGTTGACCCATGAGGCGCGCGAGGTCGAGCGCAGCCTGGGAGGCAACAACCCCTATGACGTGCGCGACGACTACTACAAGCAGTACCTGGCGCCGCTGTACTCGCCAGCCCGCAACGAATTCGCCGACGTCGACCCGATCACCCGCACCGAGCTGGGCGATCTCTCCCGCGTGATGGCCCTGCTGCAGAAGCGCAAGGTCAAGGCTTACTTCGTCATCCAGCCGTTCAACCCCAAGCTCATCCTGGACGTCGAGCGTTTCGATCCAGTGGTGGCTGCCATCACCGGCATGTGCGCGCGTTACCAGATGGGCTGCCTGGACCTCTACGGCATCCCTTTTGAGCCGGGCATGGTCCGCGACGACATGCACCTGGCCGAACTCGGCTGGGCCATGGCCGACCAAGGCATTGCGGAGTACTTTTCCCGATGAGATTTTTTCGTAGCGCAGCCTCGCAAGAGAATGGCCCCCTCGAGGGGGAGGAAGCCGGCAAGGCGGGCACGCCGTGGGGGCGCCGGTTTTTTTGGCATTTGTGCCTGTACATCGGGGTGATCCTGGTGTTTGTGCTGCAGGCGCAGCCCACGACGGGCAGCGGCGGACCTATCAAGGTCGAATTCCAGTACCAACAGTTCTGAGCGCAGCATGGAATTGTTCGCAAGCTTGAGCTTTTTCGGCGGCGCCCTGTGCGGCGGCCTGGGCCTGTTGGCATACCGTTCCTTCGGCATGCCGCTGCATATCGGTTATCGGCACATCATCGGCGTGATCTGCCTGGGCGTCTGGATGGCGGTTTTCTGGGCGCGCCCCTATCAGCCGATCGCGCTGCTGGCCATTTCGGGCAGCGCACTGTGGGCAATGCGCCGCAACTACATCCCCACCTGGCTGGCCGTGATCATCACGATGGCGCCGCTCCTGCTGGTGAAGACGGGCGTGTCCCATCTGGGCGCCATGCTGGGCCTGTCGTTCGCGACCTTCCGCGCCATCGACGTGCTGCTGTTCGCGCCACGCAACGAACGCGTGTCGCCGCTGGACTACTTCATCTACCTGTTTTTCCCGCTGACGCTGCTGGCCGGCCCGATGTACCGCTGGCGCGCGTTCCAGGCGGACCTGAAGCGGGGCTATGAAGGCGTCAACCTGAATACCTGGCTGACCGGCCTGGAACTCATCATGCTGGGCGTGATCCAGAAGTTCGGCCTGGCCGAGCTGATCTGGCGCTATGGCCTGGCGACGCTGGACGCGCACGACTATTCGTTCACGGGCGTGGCGCTGAACGCCTCGCTCTACAGCGCCTATCTGTTCTTCGACTTCGCCGGCTATTCCACGATGGCGATAGGCATCGGCATGCTGTTCGGTTTCACCCTGCCGATCAACTTCCGCAATCCCCTGGCCACGCTGAATCCGCAGGACTTCTGGCGCCGTTGGCACATCAGCCTGTCGGAATGGCTGCGCGACGTGGTGTTCATGCCCATCTACAAGGCATTGAGCAAGACCAAGTTCTTCGGGCGCCACCGCATGGCTGCGCAGAACATCGGCATCTTCGCGACCTTGCTGGCCATGGGCGTCTGGAACGGCCTGTCGCTGCACTATATCGTCAGCGGCCTGATGTTCGGCATGTACTCGGTGGGCCACAACCTGCTGATCAATGCCGCGCGGACCCGGCCGGCCCTGCAGGCGGCCCTGGCCAAGCCCGTCATGCGCTTTCTCGGGCGCGTGTTCACCTTGATTCTGGCTGCGCTGGCGCTTTACGTGTTCAGCGGCCGCAGCCCCATCTGACGCCGGGAGTTTCGGCATGCGTTTCGACCTGAAGTCCTTCCAGTTCGTGGATTCCGAGCTCGCTCCCGACGCGCTCGCCATCGCCGCCGCCGACCGCACGCTGAGCTGGGCGCAATTGCGCGCCGAAGCCGGCGCCTGGGCGGACGAGGCGCGCAAGCATGGCGTCGCGCCGGATGTGCCCGTGGCCATCTATGGCCACAAGGAAGCCTCTTTCTTCGTGGCCATGGTCGGCGCCTTGCTGATCGGCGCGCCGTTCGTGCCGGTGGACACCATTTATCCCCCCGAGCGTCTGCGCCGCATCGTCGAGATCGTCCGCGCGGCCGCCGTCTATGACGCCGCCGCGGGCAGCTTCACGCCGGGCGAAGGCGCCACGCTGGTCGAGCGCGGCCTGGCTTACGTCATGTTCACCTCCGGCAGCACCGGCGATCCGAAGGGCGTGCAGATCGGTCGCGAGAGCGTCGGCCTGCTGGGAGACTGGATGCTGGGCAGCTTCGGACTGGGCGAGGCGCCCGTGTTCATGAACCAGGCGCCGTTCAGCTTCGACTTGTCCATGTACGAGGTGTTCGCCACGCTGGCGTCTGGCGGCAGCTGCGTGCTCAACGCGCGCGAGCAGATCGCGACGGCGGGCACCTGGATGCCCCGGCTGGCCGAGCATGGCGTCACGGTGTGGGTCTCTACGCCGTCGTTCGCGCACCAGCAACTGGCCAATCGCGACTTTTCGCCCGCCACGCTGCCGACGCTGGGCACCTTCCTTTTCTGTGGCGAGCCCCTGCCCGCGGCACTGGCCAAGAAGCTGCGCCAGCGCTTCCCCGACGCGGTCATCCTGAATACCTACGGCCCGACCGAGGCCACCGTGGCCACCACCTGGATCGAGGTCACCGACGCCGTGCTGGCGGCGCATGATCCGCTGCCCGTGGGGCACGCCAAGCCGGACAGTGTGCTGCTGGTGGATGAGGGCGAAATCTGTATCGTGGGCGACCACGTCATGCGCGGCTATCTGAACCGCGCGGACCTGAACGAGGCCAAGCTCTACACCTATGCCGACGGACGCCGCGCATTCCGCACGGGCGATCTGGGGCAAATGGAGGAGGGCGGCCTGCTGTTCTGCCGTGGCCGGATGGATGACCAGATCAAGCTGAACGGCTACCGCATCGAGCTCGCCGAGATCGACGAGGCCTTGCATAGCCTGCCGGGAGTGGAAGGCAGCGCCTGCGCGGTGCTGCGCCGGCCCGATGGCACGGCGGTGCGCTTGATCGGCTTCGTGGCAGGCCTTGGCGCGGCGGGCCAGGAGGCCGCCTTGCTGGCGCCGGATGCACTGGCGGGGTGGAAAGAGCGGCTGGCCCAACGCCTGCCGCCCTACATGGTGCCGTCCGAACTGGTCGCCTGCCCGGCGCTGCCCATGTCGAACAATCACAAGATCGATCGCAAGAAGCTGATCGATATCTATACCGCGATTCCGGTATAAGGCGGGGCATCGCGCCCCGCCCGGCGCCTTACACGCCCATCATGCCGTAGCTCAGGCGGGCCAGGACCATCAGGAGAACCTGGGCCACGATCAGCAGCACCAGCGGCGAGAAGTCGATCGTCGTGCGCGGAAGGATGCGGCGGATGGGGTCGAGCATCGGCGCGGTCAGCGATTGCAGCAGCGGCATCATGGGCGCCATGGGGTTGACCCAGGACAGCACCGCCTGGATCAGCGTCAGCCACACCACCAGGTTCAGCGCCCATTTGGCGGTCATGATCAGTGCCGATCCCATTGCGGCGGGCAGGAGCGCGGCCGGAATCAGCGCGCCGATCGCCACCAGCCAGACCAGCACCAGATAGATCAGGGCGGCCAGCCATGCGGCGACCAGGCTGGTCCAATCGATCTTGTTGCCTGCGGGAATGATCTTGCGCAGCGGCATCACCAGCCAATTGGTGGCTTGATAGATCGCGCGCGCCAGCGGGTTGAAGGGGTGCAGCCGTATCGCGTGCATCCAGGCGCGGGCAATCAGCGCCGCGCCGAACAGCGTGAACACGATTTCGAGAAGGAAGCGGAAGATTTCACCGAGCATGGACGCGATCACCCCAAAAAAGAGGAGTCAATTGTCGCACGCTCAAGGGGAAAAATAGCTTCGCGTGCTTGCTGCCGCACGAGTATTGCTCAGCCATTTGGATGGCCCGGCAACGAAAAAGCCGCCCGGCCAAGGCCAGGCGGCTCTAGTGAAGCTAGCGCTTCGAACCGTCCTGATTAAGGACGGCCACCCGTCGGGAAGGGCCACGACGCAGCGGGGTTCAGCGCGGTCTTCGCGCCCGGAGCAGCTGCCGTGGTCGGCGGCGTTGCGGGCTTCTTCGGAGCGGCTTTCTTCGCAGCAGGCTTCTTTGCAGCAGCAGGCTTCTTGGCGGCAGCGGCCGGCTTGGCAGCAGCAGCCGGCTTGGCGGCGGGAGCCTTCTTGGCAGCCGGAGCCTTCTTGGCTACAGCTTTCTTGGCAACCGCTTTCTTGGCGGCAGGCGCCTTCTTGGCAACGGCCTTCTTGGCGGCCGGAGCCTTCTTGGCAACCGCCTTCTTGGCGACGGCCTTCTTGGCTACCGCTTTCTTGGCAACGGCCTTCTTGGCAACGGCCTTCTTGGCAACCGCCTTCTTGGCGACGACCTTCTTGGCTACTGCCTTCTTGGCGACAGCCTTCTTGGCAACCGCCTTCTTGGCGACGACCTTCTTGGCTACTGCCTTCTTGGCGACGGCCTTCTTGGCTACCGCTTTCTTGGCGACGACCTTCTTGGCTGCCGGCTTCTTGGCGGCAACCTTCTTCACTGCCGGCTTCTTGGCGGCGGCGACTTTCTTGACTGCTACCTTCTTGACGGCAGCTTTCTTGGCCGGTGCGGCCTTCTTCGCTACTGCCTTCTTGGCGGCGGCGGGCTTCTTCACCGCTGCTTTCTTTACGGCTTTCTTGGCTGTTGCCATGGTCATGCTCCTTAGGTTCAGGGGTCCCAGAACTTAAACCCGTGCCCCGACTCGCCAACAAGGCGAACCGTGCCCGGGCTATTCATCGGCGCATGCCGCTGTTCTGTGCGAGCAACAGCTACTACGGTTTGCGCTAATGAATTCGGCACAGCCATTTGATATGGCCCCCGCTCCTTTGGCGCGAGCCATTTCAAATGGCGCCGGTAGGCAGTCTGATCACAGACCGCCGACCGCTTGTTCTACGTGTTCGAAAACACCCTGACCGGGGAGACCGCCATCAAGCCTGTCGCGAACGCAACGCCCAATTCATAAGAAGAGAGCGTGCCCGCGCCGGGCTCGATGACGAACTGCGTTACTCCCAGCTCAGCGTGCCACCGGTTTGGTATTCGATCACGCGAGTTTCAAAAAAGTTGCGTTCCTTTTTAAGGTCGATCATTTCCGCCATCCACGGGAAGGGATTCTCTTCCTGCGGGTACAGAGGTTCGATACCGATTTGCTGGCAACGACGGTTGGCGATGAAGCGCAGGTAGGATTTGAACATAGGTGCGTTCAAGCCCAACACGCCGCGCGGCATCGTGTCTTCGGCGTAAGCGTATTCGAGTTCGACCGCTTTGCGGAAGAGTTCTCGAATTTCTTCGCGAAATTCCGGCGTCCACAGATGCGGATTTTCCAGTTTGACGGTGTTGATCAGATCGATGCCGAAGTTGCAGTGCATGGATTCATCGCGAAGGATGTACATGTACTGTTCGGCGGCGCCGGTCATCTTGTTCTGGCGACCAAGCGCCAGGATCTGCGTGAAGCCAACGTAGAAGAACAGGCCTTCCATGAGGCATGCGAAGACGATCAGGGACTTCAGCAGCGTCTGGTCGGCTTCGGGCGTGCCCGTCTTGAAGTTGGGGTCCGCGATCGCGTCGATGAACGGGATCAGGAACTCGTCCTTGGCGCGGATGGACGGAACTTCGTTGTAAGCGTTGAAGATCTCCGCTTCGTCCAGGTCCAGGCTTTCGACGATGTATTGATAGGCGTGCGTGTGGATGGCTTCTTCGAATGCCTGGCGCAGCAGGAACTGGCGGCATTCAGGCGCCGTGATGTGGCGGTAGGTGCCCAGCACGATGTTGTTCGCGGCCAGCGAGTCGGCCGTGACGAAGAAACCCAGGTTGCGCTTGACGATGCGGCGTTCGTCCTCGGTGAGCCCGTTCGGGTTCTTCCAGAGGGCGATGTCGCGCGACATGTTGATTTCTTGCGGCATCCAGTGGTTGGCGCAAGTCGCCAGGTACTTTTCCCAAGCCCACTTGTACTTGAAGGGCACAAGCTGGTTGACGTCCGTCTGGCCGTTGATGATGCGCTTGTCGGCAACCTTGACGCGCTGCGAGGTTGCCGAGCCGCTGGCGGCCAGGCCTGCCGCGTGTTCAGGCGCGGCGGGCGTGGGCATGGCGGTGTCGCCGAATACACCCGTCGCCGCCCGGACTTCGGGCGCAGCCTGCCCACCCGCCGCGGGTGCGGGGGATTGTGCAGGTTGCGTTGCGATGGTGTCGTCTTCCCAATTAATCATGATTCATTCTCCGGAGGCGGTTATTGGCAGGCTTCGCACTCTTCGAAGCCGGCGTCGCCCGGCCGCATGGTGCAAACCGCTCCGAGAACTTCGGGTTCCGGCAAAACAGGTGCTGCGGCCACGGCCGAAGCCGTGGATTGGCCACTGGAGTTGACGGCGTTCAATTCGCCGCCGCGTCCCGTGGACTTCTCGGCGCTGGTGGCGCCCAGGGTACGCAGGTAGTAGGTGGTCTTCAGACCACGGGTCCATGCCAGCTTGTAGGTGTCATCCAGCTTCTTGCCCGATGCGCCGGCCATGTAGATGTTCAGCGACTGAGCCTGATCGATCCACTTCTGACGGCGCGACGCGCATTCAACCAGCCAGCTCGGTTCGACTTCGAACGCGGTGGCGTAGAGTTCGCGGAGTTCGGAAGGTACGCGATCGATGCGGGACAGACTGCCGTCGAAGTACTTGAGGTCGGCAACCATGACTTCGTCCCAGAGACCGAGTTTCTTCAGGTCACGCACGAGGTAATCGTTAACGACCGTGAACTCGCCGGAGAGATTCGATTTGACGTACAAGTTCTGGAAAGTAGGTTCGATGCACGCAGATACGCCAATGATATTGGAAATAGTTGCGGTTGGGGCGATTGCGATGCAATTGGAGTTGCGCATGCCGTGTTGTTTGATGCGCGCGCGCAACGTATCCCAATCGAGCGTGCTCGATTCATCGACGTCGACATGACCACCGCGTTCATCACGCAGCATCTTCAACGTGTCTTGCGGCAGGATGCCGCGCGACCACAGCGAGCCTTCATACGATTGATAGCGGCCACGTTCTTCGGCGAGCAGGCTCGAAGCGGAGTAGGCGTGATAGCACACGGCTTCCATCGAGCGATCGGCGAATTCGACAGCGGCTTGCGATGCGTACGGCACGCGCATCATCTGCAGGCAATCCTGGAAGCCCATGATGCCCATGCCCACCGGACGATGGCGCGCGTTGGAATTGCGGGCCTTCTCGACGGCGTAGTAGTTGATGTCGATCACGTTGTCGAGCATGCGCATGGCGATGCTCACCGTGCGCTTGATCTTGTCGTGGTCGAGTTCGAAACCGCCGCCGGCAGCCGGCTTCATGTGCGCGACCAGGTTCACCGAACCCAGGTTGCACACCGCGATTTCGGATTCGTTCGTGTTCAGCGTGATCTCGGTGCACAGGTTCGAGCTGTGCACGACGCCCACGTGCTGCTGCGGCGAACGGATGTTGCAAGGATCCTTGAACGTGATCCACGGGTGGCCGGTTTCGAACAGCATCGACAGCATCTTGCGCCACAGCGTCAGCGCCGGCATCTTCTTGAAGAGCTTGAGCTCGCCGCTGGCGACGCGGGCTTCGTAGCCCACATAGGCTTCTTCGAAGGCGCGGCCGTACTTGTCGTGCAGGTCGGGGCAGTCGGACGGCGAGAACAGCGTCCATTCACCGCCTTCCATGACGCGCTTCATGAACAGGTCGGGAATCCAGTTCGCCGTGTTCATGTCGTGCGTGCGGCGGCGCTCGTCGCCGGTGTTCTTGCGCAGTTCCAGGAATTCTTCGATGTCCAGGTGCCACGATTCCAGGTACGTGCAGACCGCACCCTTGCGCTTGCCACCCTGGTTCACCGCCACGGCGGTGTCGTTGACGACCTTCAGGAACGGAACGACGCCCTGGCTTTCGCCGTTGGTGCCCTTGATGTGGCTGCGCAGCGCGCGTACCGGGGTCCAGTCGTTGCCCAGGCCGCCGGCGTACTTGGCCAGCAGCGCGTTTTCCTTGATGGCGTCGTAGATGCCTTCCAGATCGTCGGAGACGGTGGTGAGGTAGCACGACGACAGTTGCGAGTGCAGCGTGCCCGAGTTGAACAGCGTGGGCGTCGAGCTCATGAAGTCGAACGAGGACAGGATCTCGTAGAACTCGATGGCGCGCGTTTCGCGGTCGGTCTCGCGCAGCGCCAGGCCCATGGCCACGCGCATGAAGAACACCTGCGGCAGTTCGATGCGGGTGCCGCGGATGTGCAGGAAGTAGCGGTCGTACAGGGTCTGCAGGCCGAGGTAGCCGAATTGCAGGTCGCGCTTGGCGTTCAGCGCGTGGCCCAGCCTGGTCAGGTCATAGTTGGCCAGTTCGGGCGACAGCAGGCCGCCTTCGATGCCGCGGGCGATGAAGGTGGGGAAGTATTCGGCGTAGCGTGCGCCCATGCCGTCTTGCGAGACTTCTTCGCCCAGCACTTCCTTGCGGATCGTGTGCAGCAGCAGACGCGCGGTGACCTGGCTGTAGGCCGGGTCTTTTTCCACCAGCGCGCGCGCGGACAGGATGGCGGACTTGAACACTTCGTCGACGGGGATGCCGTCGTACAGGTTCTTGACCGTTTCCTTCAGGATGGCTTCGGCGTCGATGAATTCAGACAGGCCTTCACCGGCGGCTTCGATCGTGGCGCGCAATTCGGCCAGGTCCAGCGGACGGCGCACGCCGGCGTCGGTCACGTTCAGCACGTGTTCCTGCGGGGCGGCGGCGGACTTTTGCTGGCCTTCGGCTGCCGCGGCGGCGGCGCGTTCCTGCGTGCGCTTTTCGCGATACAGCACGTAGGCGCGGGCAACGTCATGCTCGCCCGAGCGCATCAGCGCCAGTTCGACCTGGTCCTGGATATCTTCAATATGGAAGGTGCCGCCATTGGGGCGGTTGCGAACCAGGGCGCTGACGGCCTGGCCGGTCAGCGTTTCGACCAGTTCGCGGACGCGCGCGGACGCGGCGCCCTGTCCACCGTTGACGGCCAGGAAGGCCTTGGTCATGGCGATGGCGATCTTGCTGGGTTCGAACCCGACCACCGAGCCATTGCGGCGGATGATGTTGTAGCTGGCCCATTGCCCGCCATTGGCGTCGGCAGGGGAATCGGTTTGCGAGGGCGGCACGGCCGAAGGCCGGGTCACAGAGGCGATCGTAGTCTGCATGGAAGCTCCTGTGCGAAAAAGCGCGTAGATAGCGACATGACGACGTCATGTCAGGTACGAAATTGGATCTTTTAAGGGGGGTCGCAACGCTCGGACGGGCTAGTCCGAAAGGCGTGGCCGACGGGAATCAGCTCTTAGGCGACCACAACATATAGTGTAGCACCCCTCGTTGGACACTAATTCTAGTGATCGAGGTTAACAGGGACAAGAAGAAGATAAGACGAATCCCACAAAAGATTGTTACCAAATGCACTAGGCGCGCCCAGCAAGGCGCGCCCAGGACAGTGACCACTCAGAGCGAATGTTTATGCGGTTTTCCGCAGGGGCATGTCGCGCGGGGCAGGCGCCGTATAGCTTTGCATCAATCGGCCCAATTCCGTCCGGTACTTCTCGACGTTTGCGGCCTTCACGTGGCCAAAGCCGCGTATGGTCTCTGCCAGGGCGGCGATTGTAGCCGCTTGCGCGAGCTTGTCCTGGGTCAGCCCGGCGAGCAGATGGTCTATGGTTTGACGATACTCCTGGACCAGCGACCGTTCCATCTTGCGTTCGGCGGTGTGGCCGAAGGGATCGAACCAGGTGCCGCGCAGGCCCTTGAGGCGGGTCAGCACTTTCAGGGCGGTCATGGTGCGCGGGCCCAGCGTCATCTTGCGGGGCACGCCGGTGCGCGGGTCCTTGCGGGCGAAGACCGGCGGAGCCATGTGGAAGCGCAGGCTGTAGTCACCTTCGAACTGGCCCTTCAACTGCGCCTGGAACGATTCGCCGGTATAGAGCCGGGCCACCTCGTACTCGTCCTTGTAGGCCATGAGCTTGAACAGGCTGCGCGCCACCGCCATCGCCAGCCGCGGCGTCTTGGCGTCGGGCGCCAGTTCGCGTTCACGGGCCGCGACGGCCTCGACCACGTCCTGATACTTCCGGGCGTAGGCCGCGTCCTGGTAGGCGGTCAGGTCCTCGATCCGGCGCGCGACGGCGCGGGCGAATGTCTCGGGCACGTGCAGCTGCACGACCTGGGCGCGCGGGCGCAGCGCGCTTTCCAGCGCATCGGGCCGGTGCGCCGCCAGCCGGCCGCTGTCGAACGCGGCGCGATTGGCCGCCACCGCCACGCCATTGAGTTCGATGGCGCGGTTGATGGCGGCTTGCGACAGCGGCACGCCGCCGCGTTGCCATGCATAGCCCAGCATGAACATATTGGACAGGATGCTGTCGCCGAACAGCGCCAGGGCGGCTTCATGCGCGTCGATGGCGGCGGTGTGCGATTCTCCCGCCGCATGGCGGATCTTGGCCAGCAGCGCTTCGGGGCGCATGGCGGCGTCGGGGTTGCGCGTGAATTCCGAGACGGGCGCCACGTAGGTGTTGACCGTGACTTGCGTGTGGCCACGGCGCAGGGCGCCCAGCGAGTCCGGCGCCACGGCGGCCACCGGGTCGCACAGGATGGCTGCGTCGGCCTGCTGCCAGTCCAGGCGCACGGGGCCGGCGGCGGCGCCCGCGGGCGCCAGCCGGATGTGGCTGACGACGGTGCCGCCCTTTTGCGCCAGGCCGGTCAGGTCCAGCACCGCGGCCGACAGTCCCTCGAGGTGCGCGGCCATCGACACGATGGCGCCGATGGTGATGACGCCGGTGCCGCCCATGCCGGCGACCAGCAGGCGGTAAGGATGATCCAGGGCGGGCAGGGCAGGTTGCGGCAGTTCACCGATCAGGTGCTGCAGGCGTTCCTGGTCGGTCTTGGGCGCCGCGCTTTTCCTGGGCTTGCCGCCCATGACGGACACGAAGCTGGGGCAGAACCCTTCCGCGCAGGAATAGTCCTTGTTGCAGCTGGACTGATCGATCGCGCGCTTGCGGCCATAAGGCGTTTCCAGCGGCACGACCGAGAGGCAGTTGGACTGCACGCCGCAATCCCCGCAACCTTCGCAGACCGCGCTGTTGATCAGCATGCGGCGTGCCGGGTCCGGAAACTGGTTCTTCTTCCTGCGGCGGCGTTTCTCGGCCGCGCAGGTCTGATCATGGATCAGCACCGTCACGCCGGGGATCTCGCGCAGCTCACGCTGCAGCGCGTCCAGGTCGCGGCGGTGATGCACCTTGATGTTCGGGCCCAGGTCCACGCCCTGGTATTTTTCCGGCTCGTCGCTGGTGACGACGATGCGCGCCACGTTCTCGCCGCGCAGCTGCTGGCAGATCTGCGGCACCGAGATCGGGCCGTCCACGGGCTGCCCGCCCGTCATCGCGACCGCGTCGTTGAAGAGGATCTTGTAGGTGATGTTGGCGCCCGCGGCGACCGCCTGGCGTATGGCCAGGTAGCCGGAGTGGTAGTAGGTGCCTTCCCCCATGTTCTGGAAGATGTGCGGCATGCTGGTGTAGCGGGACAGGCCGATCCAGTCGACGCCTTCGCCGCCCATCTGCGTCAGGCCGCCGGTGTCGCGGTCCATCCAGGCGGCCATGTAGTGGCAGCCCACGCCGGACAGCGCCTGGCTGCCCTCGGGCACTTTGGTCGACGTGCTGTGCGGACAGCCCGAACAGAAATAGGGCCGGCGGCGCATGCCGTCGGCGTCATTGGACAGCGGAGCCTGGCATTCGAACGCCGACAGGTCGCGGCCCGGTGGCAGTCCGGCAGCGCGGGACAGCCAGCCGGCCAGCGGCTGAGCCAGCAGCGAGGGGCGCAGCTGCCCGGCCGACGGCACCATCGGTTCGCCGTCGAAACCCTTCTTGCCGGTGACCGACGGGCGGTCCGGCATGTTGAACAGCAGGTCCTTGATCTGGCTTTCGACGACCGCGCCTTTTTCCTCGATCACCAGGATGTGCGACAGGCCGCGCGCGAATTCCAGCAGGCGGCCGGTATCCATCGGCCAGGTCAGGCCGGGCTTGTAGATCCGCACGGGCGCGTTGGCCGTGACGGTGTCCACGCCCAGGCGCGACAGCGCTTCCATGGTGTCCAGGTGCGCCTTGCCCACCGTGACGATGCCTACGGTGGCCTTGGGCGCCGGACAGGTCAGTTTGTCGATGCTGTGGCGGCGCGCAAATGCCGCGACCGCCTTCATGCGCAGGTTCATGCGCGCCTCGACGGCCAGCGACAGGAAATCGCGCGCCGAATACTCCAGCGACTCGGGAGGCATGTCCGGGTCCGCCGGCATGTCATAGGACTGGATGGCGGCGGGCGTGAACGAGTGTCCGCTTTCGATGGTCTCGGATACCGCCTTGAAGGCGACCCAGGTGCCCGAATAGCGCGACAGGGCCCAGCCCCACAGCGCGAAGGTCTCGTATTCATCGATCGACGTGGGATGCACGATGGGCATCTGCCAGCCGATCAGCGACGCTTCGCTGGCGTGCGGAATCGACGACGAGACCGCCGTGTGATCGTCGCCCACCACCACCAGCACGCCGCCATTGCGCGACGCGCCCGCGGCGTTGCCGTGATGCAGCGCGTCGCCGGCACGGTCCACGCCGGGGCCTTTGCCGTACCACATGGCAAACACGCCATCGACGTTGCGGTCGGCGCGCACGCCGGCCTGCTGGGTACCCATGACGGCGGTGGCCGCCATGTCTTCATTGATGCCGGGCAGGAAGCTGATCTGGTTGGCGTCCAGCGCCTTTTGCGCTTTCCACATGGCCATGTCCACGCCGCCCAGCGGCGAGCCGCGATACCCCGACACGAAGCCGGCGGTGTTCAGGCCGCGTTCGCGGTCGACCCGGCGCTGGGTCAGCATGATGCGCACCAGCGCCTGCGTGCCTGTCATGAAGATGCGGCCCGACTCCCGCGTGAGGTTGTCGGCGAGCTGGTACTCAAGGTCCAGCTGGGGGTCGGCGGCGGGGGTACCGTCCATATCGAATGCTCCTGGTATTTCGCACCATGATAGGTTCGCGAGCCATCAGGTTTATTGCGTTTTTGGATCGTGCTATCCCTATAATTCGCAATGAACATTTCGTGTTCGACAAAAACCAGGAGACAAAGAGATGGACAAGACCGATATCGGCATCCTCAAGGCCTTGCAGGAGGACGGCCGGGCCTCGGCGCAGCAGCTGTCCGAGAAGGTGGGCCTGTCGGCCGCGCCGGTGTGGCGGCGCGTGAAAGCGATGGAAGCCAGCGGGGTGATCCAGGGCTACAGCGCGCAGGTGGACCGCAGCAAGGTCGGGCTGGGCTGCATGTTCGCGCAGATCAGCCTGGAGCGGCACTCCGCCAACACGGTCGAAAACTTCGAGCGTTCGGTGCGCGATGCGCCCGAGATCCTGGAGTGCTATGCGGTCACCGGGGATTCGGACTTCCTGCTGAAGATCCTGGTCGAAAGCCCCGAAGCCTATGACCGCTTCCTGCACCGGTTCCTGTTCAACATGCCAGGAATCCGCCAGACGCGCACCATCGTGGCGCTGCGCGAGATCAAGCACGAGCAGCGCCTGCCGCTGTAGGACAGCCCGCGCGCGCTATATATATAGCGCGCGCGGCGCATCGAGAGGGACGGATGGCCGCCGGGCGGCTTATTGGGGCTGGATTCCGGAGATCCGGATCCACTCCTTCCAGCGCGCGGTGTCTTCCTTCACGAAGGCGTCAAAGCGCGCCACGTCCATCGATTCCGGGGTCAGGCCCAGGGCACGCAGCTTGCCCGCCGTGGCCTCGTCCTTTACCGCCGCCTGCATGTAGGCGTTCATCTTGGCCACGATCTCCGGGGGCGTGCGGGCGGGAGCCGACAGGCCGAGCCAGCCCGCCACGACGAAATCAGGGTAGTACGTGGCCATGGTCGGCACGCTGGGCCAGGCCTCATGCGGCCGGGCGCCGGTCACGGCGATGGGGATGAGGCCCTTGCCGTCGATCTGGCCCATCGCGGTCAGGTAGTCGACAAACGCGAAACCGATCTGCTTGCCGCGCAGGTCGGTAATGATCTGCGTGATGTTCTTGTAGGCCGCGCCGGTGATGTTGATGCCCGCGCGCTGCTTGAAGAGTTCGGACGGCACCTGCGAGGACGAGCTGTAGTAGCCGAAGAAGACGTCGCCGGGATGCTTCTTGGCGTACGCCACCAGATCGGGCACGGTGCGGTACGGGCTGTCCGGCGATACGACGCCTACCGTGCCGAATGTGCCCAGCATGCCGACCTGCTGGAAGTCCTTTTGCGCATCGTAGGGCAGGTTCTTGTACAGGTACTGGTTGGCGGAATGGGTGGAGTTCGTGGACAGCAGGAAGGTGTAGCCGTCCGCCGCCGCGTTCTTGCTCGCATTGGTGCCGACAATGCCGCCGGCGCCGGGGCGGTCTTCGACGATCACGGTCTGCCCGGTTTTTTCGCCCAGGTACTGGGCAAAGGTTCTGGCGGTCAGGTCGGCCGCGCCGCCGGGCGCGGACGGCACGATGATCGTCACGGGCTTTTCGGGCCAGCCGGCGGCGTGCGACACGGCGGCAAGCAGCAGGCTGGCGCCGGCAAGCGCCGGGCGAAGCAGGTGGGGAATGGGCATGTCTGTCTCCTGGGTGCGCGGGGGGCGCGTCGTTGTCGTTGTCGTTGTCGTTTTGGTCGTGATGGGGTCAGCCGAAGCGCCCGCGATGCCAGTCCAGAATGGCGGCGGCGCTGATTTGCCAATGGTCGGCGTACATCATGCAGTGCGGCTGACCGGCAAGCACCGCGTGCGAAAAGCCGTAGCGGCGCGCGATCGCCTGGTCCTGTCCGGGAGGGTGCCTGTCATGCGTGTCCAGTCCGGCTTCCAGGCACAGGCCCGGCGCGGTGACCGATGCGGCGGCGACCGCCACCCGCAGCAGATACCGGTCGTTCAGCACCTGCGGGCTTTCCGCGCACAGGCGCCGCGTGACCTCGCGGACGTCGCGCTCGGGCGTGGTGGCCAGGAAGCGCGCGCGGATTTCCGTGGCGGACGGCGGGGTGCGCGGCGCGCCGCCGGGCACCGGGGGCAGGGCCAGGGCGCCGGGAAGATCGCCGGGCGGCGAGGGCGCCATCAGCACCACGCCGGCCACGGGCCGATGGCTGGCGGCCAGCAGCGCCGGCAAGGCGCCCATGCTGTGGCCCACGACGATGGTGGGCCCCTCCAGCGCGTCGAGCGCATTCGCCACGTCCTCGCCCAGGTCCGCGATCGTCACGGAGGAAAACGAGGCGTCCTGCGGCAGCGAGCCATGGCCGCGCATGTCCAGGGCCGCGCAGGCCAGGCCGGCATTCGCGAAGTAATCCAGGTAGTGCGCGTAGCACCAGGCGCCGTGATAGGCGCCCGGCACGAACAGCAGGCCGGGCCTGCGGTCTTGCGGCGCCGCGCCGATCAGCAGGCGGCCATGGCCGGCATCGCGGGCGGGCAGCCGGTCGGCCAGGCTGAAGTCCAGCGGATCCGTGGCGGACGAGGGGCGGAGGGATGAAGTGGCTGTGATCATGTTGCGGTCATCTTAAGAGCCGCCTTACGATCAGAAAACTTTATTTTTCATATGATTCGATAAGTTCTTCTAATCAGCCAGATCCATGCGCCCGCTACCCGACCTGTCCATCACGCACTATCGGCACTTCTTGCTGGTGGCGGAATTGCGCAGCTTCCGCGCGGCCGCCGCCCGGGCCTTCCGCTCGCAGCCCGCGCTGTCCCTGTCCATCCGGGAAATGGAGCAGCGCCTGGGGCAGCCCCTGTTCGAACGGGGCAACCGCAATACGCTGACGCGCTTCGGACAGGACTGTCTGCCCCTGGCGCGCGAACTGGTGGAGCATCACGACCGCGTGGCCGGCGCGCTGTCCGGGCTGGCCAGCAGCGGCGCCGGGACCCTGACGATGGCATCGGTCGCAACCGCGGCCACGCACTGGCTGCCTGAACTGGTGGCGACCTACCGCGAGCGCTATCCGGCGGTGTCGCTGCGCCTGTTCGACGACAACTCCGAGGGCGTAGAGCGCATGGTGCTGGCGGGCGAGGTGGAGCTGGGCGTGTGCAGTCCGGTGTCGCGGGACCGCCGGCTGTCGTTCGAACCGCTGCTGCGCGATGCTTTCGGACTGGTCTGCCATCGCGACCATCCCCTTGCCGGCCGCAAGTCGGTAACCTGGCGCGAGATCGCGGACCTGCCGCTGGTCGGAACGATGGCGCATCGCCAGCTCGCCGGCTATCCGCAAGCCGCCTTCATGTTGGACCGGCAGGTGTTCGTGTCCAACATGATGTCGCTGCTGGCCATGCTGGAGCGGGGCGTCGGCGTCACGGTGCTGGCGCGCCTGGGCGTGCCGCCGGACTCGCCCGGACTGGCGTTCGTGCCCTTGTCCCGGCCCCGTATCGAGCGCGAGCTGGGTCTCACCCGCCTGGCTGGCCGCAGCTTGTCTCCGGCCGCCGCGCGCATGGAGGAAATGCTGCGCGCGAAGGCCGTCAAGGGACAGCGCACTGTCGCTTGAAACCAACGCATTTTTGCGGTTTCCGGCCGTATATGGGGCGCTTTCGGGGCAACACTGTTGCGCAATTGCACACGGCACGGATCGGCGTTGATTCTTCCCAGGCGGCTCTTTAGAGTGCGTGATGTTTGCTGCGCGAGGGACGTGCCGGTGTGATCGGCGCGGCGCGTCGACAGACGTGTTGAGGAAGTCATGAGCAGTGTGTATTTGCGTTCGGCCAGCATCGCCTGCGCCATTCTGATCCTGGCCGGCTGTGCCGCCAGGAAGCCCGCCACCATCACCGAGGCCCAGCCCGCGGAACCGCCCAAGCCCGTGGCATGCGTGCCCGCCAAGGCCGGCGACCCGATGATCGGCACCTGGTTGTCGAATTCGCGGCCGCGCGACGTCAGCGGCGATCTGCAATCGCTGATCGTGTTGTCGGCGGACGGCACGATGTCCTACGAAACCCTGCTCAAGATCGGCCGCAAGACGCGTCCGGCCCTGCGCGAGACCGGCTGCTGGAGCGTGGCTGACGGTGTCTACACCATGCAGACCACCAAATCCGCTGGTGAACCGGTGGACGCCAACGATCCGATCTACCTGAACCGCTATCGCGTGGAAAAGGTCGAACAGACCAAGCTGACGCTGCGTGAATTGAAGAGCAGCGGCTTTGTCCTGACCGCGCGCCGCATGCCCGCGGGCTACCGCCTGGCTTACTGACCGTTGCGCCGGGCGGACACTTCGCCCGGCTGCTTCGCCAAGATGGCCGGGCTGCGGTAAGGTGCGGGCTTCGACTTCCGCCTCGCCGCCTGTTTCCCATGCCCGCCATGTCCTCTGAAGCGCGCGCGATCGCGCTGCTTGCCCTGGCCGCTTTTGTCAGCGCCAGCGCCTTCCGTATCTGTGATCCCATGTTGCCGCAGCTCGCGGCGGAATTCGGCACCACCACCGGCCAGGCCGCGCGGGCGGTGACGGCGTTCGCCGTGGCCTACGGCGTGCTGCAGATGTTCTTCGGCCCGATGGGCGACCGCTACGGCAAGTACCGCGTCGTCAGCGTGGCCACGGTGGCGTGCGCGCTGGGCAGCGCGGGCGCGGTGATGGCTCAGTCGCTGGACGTGCTGGTGTTCTTCCGCGTCCTGTCGGGCGCCGCCGGCGCGGGCATCGTGCCGCTGTCCATGGCCTGGATCGGCGACAACGTCCCCTATGAACGCCGGCAGGCGACGCTGGCGCGCTTTCTGACCGGCACGATCCTGGGCATGTCGGCGGGCCAGCTGGCCGGCGGGCTGTTCGCGGACACCGTGGGCTGGCGCTGGGCCTTTGCCGCGCTGGTGGCCGGCTACCTGATCGTGGGTGTGCTGCTGCACCTGGAAGTGCGGCGCCAGCGGGCGGCGGGCTTTGCCCAGGTCGATCCCAACGCGGTCAGGCAGGGCTTCGTGGCGCAGGCCCGGCTGGTGCTGGGCACGCCGTGGGCGCGCGTGGTGCTGGCAACCGTATTCATCGAAGGCCTGCTGGTGTTCGGTGCCCTGGCCTTCGCGCCGTCGTATCTGCACGAGCGCTTCGATATCTCGCTGACCGCCGCCGGCGCGCTGGTGGCGGTCTACGCGGTGGGCGGCCTGGCGTACACGGTGGTGGCCGGGCGCATCCTCAAGCGCCTGGGCGAGCGCGGCCTGGCCATCGCCGGCGGGCTGGTGCTGGGCGTGGCGTTCCTGTCGTACCTGCTGGGGCCGGTCTGGATGTGGAGCCTGCTGGCCAGCGTGCTGGCCGGCTTCGGCTACTACCTGCTGCATGCGACCTTGCAGACGAATGCGACGCAGATGGTCCCGTCGGCGCGCGGCACGGCGGTGGCCTGGTTCGCATCCTGCCTGTTCATGGGGCAGGCGGCTGGCGTGGCCCTGGCGGGCGCGGTGGTCGATGAGATCGGGGCCGCAGCGCTGTTTGGCGGGTCGGCCGTGCTGCTGCCGCTGCTGGGCGCCTTCTTTGCCCGGGCGCTGAAGGCGCGGACGGCGATTCAGCAGGCGTGAATCGGGACGGGCAGGGCTGAAAACACCGAGGGCCTTGCTCGTCGCGGGACGAGCAAGGCCCTCGGGAATGCGTCCAGGCTTAGATGGCGGCCAGGCGCTTGAGCACGGTTTCCTTGCCCAGCAGGGCCAGCACCGCGTCCACGGCGGGCGTCTGGGTCTGGCCGGTGACGGCCACGCGCAGCGGGATGGCCAGTTGCGGCATCTTGAGGCCGCGATCGGCCAGCACGGCCTTGATCAGGGCAGACAGGGCCTCGCGGGTCCAGTCGGTGTCCTGGGCGCGCTGCGCGAAGTCAGCCAGCGCCTCGCGGGCGGGCGCGGTCAGGTGCTGTTCGACCAGTTCGGCCGGGGCGGATTTGAATTCGGCGCAGAAGAGCATGGCGCCGTCGGCCAACTGCTCCAGCGTTTCGGCGCGGTCCTTCAGCAGGCCCATGACCCCCGGGAGGTCGATTTTCTCGGGGTGGCCGCCACGGTTTGCCACGCGGGGCGCCACGCGCTCGGCCAGCTCGGCGTTGTCCATCTGCTTGATGTAGTGGGCGTTGACCCAGTTCAGCTTCTTGGGGTCCCACTGCGAGGCCGACTTGGACAGGTGCTTGGTATCAAACCAGGACACGAGCTGCTCGCGCGTGAAGAGCTCGTCGTCGCCATGGCTCCAGCCCAGGCGCGCCAGGTAGTTGATCATGGCCTCGGGCAGGTAGCCCTCGTTGTCGTATTCCATGACATTGACCGCGCCGTGGCGCTTGGACAGCTTTTCGCCGTCCGGACCCAGGATCATCGGCACATGGCCGTATTCGGGCAGGGTGGCGCCCAGCGCGCGCAGGATGTTGATCTGGCGCGGGGTGTTGTTGACGTGGTCGTCGCCACGCAGGACGTGGGTGATGCCCATGTCCCAATCGTCGACCACGACGCAGAAGTTGTAGGTGGGCGTGCCGTCGGGGCGCGCGATGATCAGGTCGTCGAGTTCAGTGTTGTCGAAGCTGATCGTGCCCTTAACCATGTCGTTCCAGGCCGTGGCGCCTTCCTGCGGGTTCTTGAAGCGCACGACGGGCTTCCTGCCTTCGGGGATGGCGGGCAGCGTCTTGCCGGCTTCCGGACGCCAGGTGCCGTCATAGCGCGGCTTGTCGCCGCGGGCGCGGGCGGCCTCGCGCATGGCTTCCACTTCCTCGGGCGAGCTATAGCAGTGGTAGGCGGTGCCGGCGGCCAGCATCTGCGCCACCACTTCGCGGTAGCGGTCCATGCGCTGCATCTGGTAGAAGGGGCCTTCGTCGGGCTGCATGCCCAGCCATTCCATGCTGTCCAGGATGGCCTGCACCGCTTCCGGCGTGGAGCGTTCGACATCCGTGTCTTCGATGCGCAGCACGAAGGTGCCTTGATGGTGGCGCGCGAAGGCCCAGGAGAACAGCGCGGTGCGCGCGCCGCCCAAATGCAGGAAGCCCGTGGGCGAAGGCGCGAAGCGGGTACGAATGGGGGAGGTGGCGTTGGAAGTCATAGGTGGCAATGATAGCGGCTGCGGCGCCACAAAACGGCGTCGGGCTGTGTCCACATCAAGCGGACGGCGGGGTTGTCTTGTTACGATGAACGGTATTTTAGATTAGTGTAAACAGGCCCTGGGCCGCCCTACCTATGCTGCGACACGCTCTTGCGTCCATGTTCGAACCCAGTTCGCTGGTGATCGTGGCCGACCGGCCCCTGCCGGCGGCGAGCTCCCTGTCGCCAGCGCTCAAGGCGAAAACCACCGTCCTCACTCCCGAGGTCGGCGCCGCGCCCGAGCTGCCCGGCAGCCTGCAGGGCCTGGCGGCGGGCGAGCGGCCTGATCTGGCCCTGGTTTGCGTGTCGCCCGCGGTCCTGCCGGAAACGCTGCGCCGCCTCTCGTCGCTGTCGCCCCGCTCGGTGATACTCCTGCCCCACGAATTGCCCGATCCGTATCCGCGCGGCACGTTGGCGCTGTGCCGGGCCTGGGCCGAGGAAAACCGCTGCGAATTGCTGGGCCCCCGCTCGTTCGGCGCGCAGCGGCCCCACGCGGGCCTGAACTTCAGCCAGCACCCGGTGCTGGCGCGCGCCGGGCGCGTGGCGCTGGTGGCGCAGTCCCGTTCCATCATGGCTGCCGTCATGGACTGGGCCGAAGACGTGCATATCGGCTTTTCCACGGCGGTGTCGCTGGGCGACGAGGCGGTGGTGGGCCTGGCGAAGCTGCTGGACTACCTGGCCAGCGATCCGCGCACGGACAGCATCGTGCTCTACCTCGAGGACGTGGGCCCCGCCCGGGAGTTCATGAGCACGCTGCGCGCGGCGGCCAGCATCAAGCCCGTGATCGTGCTGAAGGCTGGCCGCTCCGATACCGACAGCGGCGACGCCATCTTCGACGCCGCCCTGCGCCGCGCGGGCGCCGTCCGTGTGCGCTACTTCGTGCAGCTCTTCTCGGCGGTGAAGGTGTTGGGCTACACGCGGCGCCCCAAGGGCCGCCGCGTGGCGCTGATCTCCAACGGCAGCGGGCCTCCACAACTGGCCATGGACCTGATCGGCCCCGACGCCGCGGTGCTGCGCGCGGAACTGGCGCCCGCCACGCAGCGCGCGCTGGCGGCAATGCTGGAGCCGGACGCGGCCATCGCCAACCCGGTCATCACCTATCTGCCGATGACCCCCGACCGCATCCGCGCCATCCTGGAGTCCGTGCTGGACGACGCCGGGGTGGATGGCGTGCTGGTGCTGCTGGCTCCCGATGCGCTGGCCGACATGCCGGCCGTCGCGCGCGAACTGGCCCAGATCGCACCCTCCGCCAAGAAGCCGGTGGTGACCTGTTTCATGGGCGATGCCGGCATGCGGCCGCTGCGGCGCATGCTGGACGATGCGGGCACGTCGGCCTTCCGCACGCCCGAGTCGGCCGCGGATGCCTTTGGCGTGCTGGCGTCCCACCACTACAACCAGCAGCTGCTTCTGCAGACGCAGCCGCCCGATCCCGCCGGCCACGTGCCTGACCTGGCGGCTGCCCGCGATATCGTCGCGCGCGTGCGCGCCGATTGCCGGCGCGAACTGAATACCTCCGAAATCCGCACCTTGCTGGCCCTGTTCTACGTGCCGCTGAGCGAGCGGCCGGCGGATGCCGTGCCAGTCGAGTCCGAATCCCGTCCCATGGCGATCCGCGTGCGGCGCGATCCGCAGTTCGGTCCGGTGATCCGCTTTGGCGCGGGCGGGCCGGATGCGGTGCTGTCGCTGGCGGACCGCGGCATGGACCTGCCGCCGCTCAACGGCTACCTGGCGCGCCAGCTGATCGAACGCAGCCGGCTGTGGCGCCGCGTGCTCGCGCCGCGCATCGGTCACATGGCGGCCGAGGCGCTGCAGCAGGCGCTGGTGCTGGTTTCCGAGCTGGTGTCGGAACTGCCCGACATCGAATCACTGGACATCGATCCGCTCTACGCGGGCGAAACCCATTTGCGCGCCGGCGGCCTGCGCATGACGCTGACCGAGACACCGGGCTGCGAATCGCCGCAGACCGCCGGCTATCCGCACATGGCGATCCACCCTTATCCGGCGCGGCTGGTGCAGGTGCGCCGTTTCGACGACGGCATCCCGTGGGTGTTGCGGCCCATCCGTCCCGAAGACGGCGAGGCCCTGCAGGAATTCATACGGGGCCTGTCGGAACGGTCCCGCTACATGCGGTTCGTGTCCATGATGCGCGAACTGACGCCGCGCATGGTGTCGCGCTACACCCAGGTGGACTACCACCGGGAACTGGCCCTCGTGGCGGCCACGCAGGTGCCCAACCCGGCCAATCGCGGGCATCCGCGCGAAGTGCTGGTGGGCTTTGCGCATTACCTGCGCAATCCCGATGGCCGGGGCGCGGAATACGCCTTGGTGATCGGCGACGACTGGCAGCGGCGCGGCCTGGGCCGTCAGCTCATGACGGCGCTGATCGACGCCGCGCGCGAGCAGGGGCTGGAATACATCGACGGCCTGGTGCTGTCGACCAACCGGCCCATGCTGGCGCTGATGACCAGCCTGGGCTTCACCAACGACGCGGACCCCGAAGACCCGACGATGCGCCGGGTCTGGCTGAACCTGGCCTGATCCACGCGGCGGCCGTCCGCCGCCCGGGTCAGGCGCTTTTTTGGGACGGCCGCGCGGGTTTCAGCCGCGCGACCGCTTCGTCCACCGACAGCACGTCGCCGAAGAACAGCATCCAGCCATGCAGGGCGTGCTCATGCTCGGCGGGCGTGACCGCCGCCAGCGCGTCGTCCACCATGATGGTCCGGAAGTCCCGCATCATCGCGTCGCGCGCGGTGGATTCGCAGCACACATTGGTGACCGTGCCGGCGATCAGCAGCGTGTCCACACCCAGCCCGCGCAGCAGCGGCTCCAGCTCGGACGAGCCGGGCGCCATCGCGCTGTAGAAACGCTTTACTACGCGCAGGTCCGTGTCGAGCGCGTGCAGGTCCTGATGCAGGGCGAAGCCCGGCGAATCGCGGCGCAGCGTTTCCAGGCGCCGCGCGCTGCGCTCCGGCGTCAGCATCACGCCGTGATGGTGCGACCAGAACACATCGGCGTTGTCGGACGCCGTCTGCACCCACACGATGACGCCGCCTGCGTCGCGTACCGCATCGCACAGCCGGTTGATGGGCGCGATGATCTCGCGCGCCGGCGCGCATTCGCCCTGGTAGCCCGGCAGCGTGAAGTACTGCTGCATGTCCACCACGATCACCGCCGTGCGGGCGGCGGGCAGCTCGTCATAGGGATGCAGGCAGCCCTGGCGGGCCACGACGCGATCCTTCACCCATTGCGGGAATTCCATGCTGCCCCCTTATCCGTAGCGCCGCGCCACGGCGGCTTCGATGCGATAGACGATCAGGTACATGACGCTGGAGATCAGCGCCAGCATCGCGATGGCGGTCATGACGATGTTCAGCTTGAACACCTGGCTGCCGTTCATGATCAGAAAGCCCAGGCCGGAGTCCGCCGACTGGAATTCACCCACGATGACCCCCACCAGCGCCAGGCCGATGTTCATCTTCACGGCCGCGATCAGCGTGGGCACGCTGCCCGGCAGCACCACCTTGATCAGCACCTGCCAGCGGCTGGCGCCGAAGGTGTGGGCCAGCTTCACCTTGTTCAGGTCGATGCCCCGGAAGCCCGCGTACACCACCATGATGGTCACGAACACGGCGATGGCCACCGCCATGCCATACACCGCGTAGTCCGAACCCAGCCACAGGTAGAAGATCGGAACGAAGGCAATCTTGGGCATGGCGTTGGCCACCACCAGGAACGGATCCAGCACCTTGTAGAGGAAGTCGGACCACCACAGCGCGGCGGCCACCACGATGCCGATCAGCATGCTCAGCGTGAAGCCGACCAGCGTGGCCGATAAAGTGGTCATGATGTGCTTGCCCAGGCTGCCGTGGTTCCATAGTTCGATGAACGTAGGCCACAACGCGCTGGGGTAGCTGGTCAGGAGCGGATTCAGGATGTGCATGCGCGGCAGGATTTCCCAGGCGCACAGGAACACCGCCAGCAGCAGCGCCTGAGCCACGCGGATGTTGCGGCGGCGTGCGCGGTCGCGGCGCAGGTAGTCCAGGTATTTGTCGCTGGGGCCGGGCACGGCGCGCAGCGGGGCGGTGTTGGCAATCGGCGCGTTCATGGCTCAGCCCTCCACATGGACGTCCAGCTCGTCCCATAGCTGTTTGAAGTAGGTATTGAATTCCGGGCGCGAGCGCGCCTGGAAGGGCGTGGGCCGGACCTGGCCGTCGCCGTAGTGGATGCGGTACTGGCTCTTGAGCCGTCCGGGCCGGCGCGACAGCACGATGACGCGGTCCGTCATCGCGATGGCCTCGCCGATATCGTGCGTGACCAGCACCACGGTCTTGCCCTCGCGGCGCAGGATGTCCACGACCTCGTCGGAAATCGCCAGCCGGGTCTGCGAATCCAGCGCGGAGAAGGGCTCGTCCAGCAGGATCACGTCGGGTTCGGTCACCAGCGTGCGTGCCAGCGCCGCGCGCTGGCGCATGCCGCCGGACAATTGGCGCGGCGTATGCGACAGGAAGGCGCCCAGCCCGCATTTTTCCAGCAGATGCACGGCGCGCGCCTCGCTGCGCGCATCGCGCCGCCCCTGGATCTCGGCGCCCAGCATCACGTTGTCCAGGATGGTGCGCCACTCGAACAGGTAGTCCTGCTGCAGCATGTAGCCGATGCGCGCATTGGGCTTGGTCACGGCCTGGCCGTCGACCATCACCGCGCCCGACGTAGGCGGGATCAGGCCGGCGATCAGCGACAGCAGCGTGCTCTTGCCACAGCCGCTTTGCCCGATCAGGCTGACGAACTCGCCGGCCGCCAGCGTGAACGACACGTTCGAGAGCGCCTCGGTCTCGCCTTCGGGCGTGAAGTACGACAGGCAGACATCGCGCAGCTCGATCTTCGCCGTGGCCGCTGCCGGCTTCAGGTTGTGGATGGCGGCCCCCATCATTGGGCCTTCTTGGCGAAATCGGCCACCACCACGTCCTCGTACTTCACGCGGGCGCTTTCCTTCATCACGGCGCTGGCGACAAGCATGTCCTGCAGCTGCGTCATCGCCTGCGGCGTGACCAGCGGCGAGGTCTTCCAGATCTGGTATTGCTTGTAGCGGTCGATGGCTTCCGTCACCGCGCCCTGGTCCATGCCGGGAAAGAAGGTCATGATCTGCGGAGCCAGCGTGGCCGCGGGCGTGTCCTTCACGTATTTCTCGGCGCGCGCCACCACATCGGTCCAGGCCTGGATGACCTTGGGGTTGTCGCGGATGTACTTGTCCGTGGCGGTGAAGACCGTGTAGTCGACCTGGCCCACTTCATGGCCCACCGAGGCCACGATATGCCCCTTGCCGTTGCGCACCAGCTCGCCGGCCTCGGGTTCCAGGAAGATGCCGTATTCGCCCTGGCCGGCCATCCACGCCCCGGCGCGCGCCGGGATGCCGATGTTGTTCAACAGCTTTACGTCCTTTTGCGGATCCAGTCCGTGCTTGCGCAGCGCCGTCTCCAGGAAAACGATGGGGTTGGATCCGGGACGAAAGCCGATGACCTCCTTGCCCTTGAGCATGGACCAGTCGAATTTTTCGACCGGCTTGCGCGCCAGCAGGAAAAAGCCGTCGGTGGCCGTCAGGCCGGCGAAGATCTTCGGCTTGACCGGAGATTCGCTGTTCTGCACATAGATGGACGCCTCGGGTCCGATCAGCACGATGTCGGCGCTGCCGGACAGCAGGGCAGTCATGCCCTTGTCGGTGCCCTGCGAGGTCTTCATGGACACGTCCAGCCCGGCGTCCTTGAAGTAGCCCTGCGTCAGCGCGACATACTTGGGCACGTAGAGGATGGAACGCACCACCTCTTCGTAGCGGACCTTCACGGGGGGATTGAGGGCTTCGGCCTGGGCGGCCAGGGGGGCAAGCAGCGCGAGCAGCGCCGCGCCTGCCAGGCGGGGCAATGGCAAGGTCTTCACGGGACTTTCTCCTGCGTCTTTGATGCCACGCCGAAACCCGGCGGGACACGGCCAATGGGATGGATCGACTGCAACAACAGGGAAGCCCGAACGGTGGTTGCCCGGGCCGGTAGGGCTTGGATCGAATACTATATTCAATACAAATGGGCGACAAGCATTTTGGGATTGGCGTTTTTCTCTATGGACGAGAACGGCTCAACCCTCGAAAATTCTAGGCTGGAATACTAGTTGGTATACAAAATGGGGTTTTCGGCCCCAGCGGCTCCCGCCTCATCGTAGGCGCGGAACGGCGCCGCGCCCATCGGCCAGGAACACGGGCCGCGCCTTGCGCGCAGCCCGCCATCGTCCCTAGGCCCTAGACCAGGACTTCGTTCAGGAATGCCGAGATGTCAGCCACTTCCTCGGCGCAGACCGAGTGCGGCATCGGATACGTGCGCCAGCGCACGTCGTAGCCCAGGCGCTGCAATTCAGCCAGCGAAGCCTGCGCGCGCGGCAGCGACACGACCGGGTCGTATTGGCCGTGGGCCAGGAAGATCGGCGTGGCATCGTTGGCGTGGTTGCGCTCGGCCTCGGCCGTATCCAGGAGCGGCAGGTAGCCAGACAGCCCCATCATGCCGGCCAGCTTCTCCGGCAGGCGGATGCCCGTGTGCAGCGTCATGGCGCAGCCTTGCGAGAACCCGGCGAGCACGATGCGGGACGTCGGGATGCCGCGGGCGTTCTCGCGCGCGATGAGCTTGTGGATGGCGGCTTCCGAGGCGCGGATGCCGCGGGCGTCTTCCACCCGCACCAGATCCATCACCAGGATGTCGTACCAGGAGCGCATCGCCATGCCGTTGTTGATCGTCACGCGCTGCACCGGCGCGTTGGGGAACACGAAGCGCACCGCAATGCCGGCCGGCAGGTCCAGTTCCGGCACGATAGGGGCGAAGTCGTTGCCGTCGGCGCCCAGGCCGTGCAGCCAGATCACGGCGTGCGTGGGGTTGGGGGCGGTTTCGATCTCGATGCAATCGAGCAGGTCGGTCGGTGCGTTCATGGACGGCAGAGGGTGAAAATCAGAGGGTGAGGGTCTTCAGGGCCTGGAACAGCGCGCGATAGTGCTTCTTTTGCGGCTCCTGGCCTTGCAGCAGCGAGGCGTTGCCCAGCCTTTCCTTGCGGGCGGCGCGGATCAGGGTGCGCAATTGCTGCCCATCCGCTTGCGGATTGTTGGCCAGCAGGCCGGTCAGGACGTCGTCGTCGTCCAGCAGGCGATCGCGCAGCGTCTCCAGCCGGTGCATGGCGGCGGTTTCCTCGCGCGAGCCGTTCTCCCAGACGTCCAGCTGGGCGCGGATCTCGTCCGCGGGGGCGTCGCGCATCAGCTTGCCCACGAAGTGGACCTGCCGGCGCAGGCCCTCGCGGCCGGTGGTGCGCTGCGCCGTGCGGATGGCCTCATAGAGGCGCTCGGCCAGCGGCAGCTGCTTGAGGCGTTCGGGAGACAGGTCGATCAGCTGCTTGCCCAGGTCCAGCAAGGCGTGCATTTCACGCTTGACCTGGGACTTGCTGGGACGGTCGTAGCCGTTCTCGTCGTAACCGTCGTCGACGGATTCTTCTTCAGGATGGGAATTCATGGAAAACTGCGCAATGACAGACTTGGCTATGATAACCGTCTCTGCAAATTGGACTGCAATGGTTAAATCCTCCTCATCCTTGCCGCTGGCGGCGAATCACGCGCGTTTTTCCGAACTCGTCGAACAAACCCTGGCTTACGCGCGCCAGATCGGCGCCTCCGACGCCGCCGCGGAAGTCTCGGAAAGCCTGGGACTGTCCGTCTCGGTACGCAAGAACGACATCGAAACCGTTGAGCAGACGCGCGACCGCTCGCTGGACCTGACGGTCTATGCCGGTCAGAGCCGCGGCTCCGCCTCGACCTCCGACTTTTCCGAAGCGGCGCTGCGCCAGACGGTCGAGGCCGCCTGGCACATCGCCCGCCACACTGCCGCCGACCCGGCCGCCGGTCTGCCGGACGCCGATCAGCTGGCCACCGAATTTCCCGATCTGGACCTGCATCGCGCCTGGACCGTGTCCACCGAAGAGGCCGCCGAGCTGGCGCTGCGCGCCGAGCGCGCCGCCCGCGACGTCGATCCGCGCATCACCAATACCGATGGCGCCACTGTCGGCACCTACGAAGGCCAGTTCGTGATGGGCAACACGCGCGGCTTCCTGGGCGGGTACCCGTATTCGCGCCACAGCCTGTCCGTGGCGCCCATCGCGGGCCGCGGCAACGGCATGCAGCGCGACTACTGGTACACGTCCGAGCGCGATCCCGCCAAGCTGGCCTCGCCCGAGGCCATCGGCCGCTACGCCGCCGAACGCACGCTGTCGCGCCTGTCGGCCCGCCGCATCCGCACCGGCAAATTCCCGGTCCTGTTCGAAGCGCCGCTGGCGCTGGGGCTGGTCGGCGCACTGACCCAGGCCGCCAACGGGGGCGCGCTGTACCGCAAGGCCAGCTTCCTGCTGGACTCGCTGGGCAAGCCCATTTTCCCCAAGCACATCAACCTGACCGAAGATCCGCACATCCCCGGCGCCATGGGCAGCTCGCCCTTTGACGACGAAGGCGTGCGCACGCGCAGCCGCAACGTGGTGTCGGCCGGCGTGCTCGAAGGCTATTTCCTGTCTTCCTACACCGCCCGCAAGCTGGGCATGACCACCACCGGCAACGCGGGCGGTTCGCACAACCTGGTGTTCAGCTCCACGCTCACCAAGCGCGGCGACGACTTCGAAGCCATGCTGAAGAAGCTGGGCACGGGCTTCCTGGTCACCGAACTGATCGGCCAGGGCGTCAACTACGTCACGGGCGACTACTCGCGCGGCGCATTCGGTTACTGGGTGGAAAACGGCAAGATCCAGCATGCGGTGCAGGAAATCACCATTGCCGGCAACCTGGCCGACATGTTCCAGCAGATCGTTGCGGTCGGCGCGGACACCATCTCGCGCGGCACGAAGACCACCGGCTCGATCCTGATCGAGCAGATGGCGATCGCCGGGACCTGATCCCTGCGGCGGGCGGCGGCCCGAGAGCCGCCGCCTTTGCCTTCCCGTCTTTGCAATCCCTTACCTGCTCGGGAATTCCTCTAGCTATTGCGGCCTCTGCCAGCGTGTAATATCCGGCGGGTATTGCTCGAAGTCCCGGGTGTTGCTGTAAAGGAGCAAAGAGATGCAACGACGTTCATTCTTGAAGCACGCCGGTCTCGGCGCAGTCGCAACGGGAGCCGCCGTCGGCACGCCCGCGTTCGCGCAGGACATGCCGTCGCTGAGCTGGCGTCTTTCCTCTGGTTTTCCCAGCGCCCTGGACCTGCGCGTCGGCGCGGCCGAGAGCTTTTGCAAGTTCGTGTCGGAAGCTACGGGCGGCAAATTCAACATCCGCCATTTCCCCGACGGCGAGATCGTCGCCGCGGCGGACCTGATGGAAGCCGTGTCCACCGCCAAGGTGGAATGCGGCCACGTGTCCTCCCGCCTCTACTACGCCAAGAATCCCGCCTTCTGCTTCGATGCCGCCGTTCCTTTCGGCCTGAACGCGCGCCAGATGAACGCCTGGATGAGCGAGGGCGATGGCCTGCGCCTGACCCGAGAGCTGTTCAAGCCTGAAAAGATCATCAATTTCCCGCTGGGCAACACCGGCGCGCAGATGGGCGGCTGGTACACCAAGGAAATCAAGCGTGCAGGCGACCTGAAAGACCTGAAGATGCGCGTGGACGGCCTGGCCGGCGATGTGCTGGCCCGCATGGGCGTGGCCCCCCAGCAAGCGGAACTGGCCAAGCTGGCCGAGGCCTTCGAGAAGGACGGCCTGCAGGCAGTGGCGGGCGCGGGCGCCTATGAGGACGACAAGCTCGGCCTGAACAAGGTGGCCAAGTACTACTACGCGCCCGGCTGGTGGGCAGGCGGCGAACAGCTCTCGCTCTATATCAATGACGAGGCCTGGAACAAGCTGCCCAAAAACTATCAGGCGCTGGTGCAAGCCGCCGCGATGGCCGCGCACGCCGCCACGACCGCGCGCTATGACGCCCAGAACCCGCGGGCGCTGGCGCAACTGACGGCGAGCGGCGCGCAAGTCCGCACCTTTCCGCGGTCCATCATGGATGTGGCATTCGAGACGTCGCAGCAGGTCTACAAGGACTTGAGCGCGAAAGACCCGAGATTCAAGGCGATGCACGACAGTTACATGGGCTTTCGCGACAGCGAGATGCCGTGGTTCCGCCTGACCGAAAGCGCTTACGGCCAATACCTGGGCGTGGCGCTGTCGGCCAGGGGTTAGGAGGCGCCGGGTGCCGAATGGCATTCGGCGAGGAGTAGGGTTTTTGCTAGTAACCACGCGTTTTTTACAAAAAAATGGGCGGTTTTCAGGCTTTTGTTGAACGGCATTCGAGTTTCGGCCTGATACAAAGGAGTAATATCCCGGGTCTTGACGCGCAAACTGTCGTCTTTGGACGGCATCCGACGTCAATCCGGCAGGATTACAACAGCCCGGATTACCAATATTCCGAGACAGACTTTAAGGTGGTATCAACCATGCAATCCAAGACCAAGAAGCTGCTGGCCGCGCTGATCGCTGCCGGCTTCGTCCCGGCTGCCTACGCAGCCGACATCAAGCTGGGTGTGGCGGAAGCCCTGTCCGGCGGCGCGGCCCAGTACGGCGTGTCGATCCGCAATGGCTTCCAGCTGGCAGCCGACGAGATCAACGCCGCGGGCGGCATCAACGGCAACAAGCTCGTGCTGGTGGTCGAAGACGAGCAAGGCAAGAAAGAAGAAGCGATCAACGTCTTCAAGAAACTGATCTTCAAGGACAACGTCCTGATGGTCTTCGGCCCCACGCTGTCGAACTCGGCCCAAGCCGCCGATCCGATCGCCCAGGCCGCCAAGACGGTCGCCTTCGGCACGTCCAACACCGCCGACGGCATCACGTCCATCGGCAACTACGTGTTCCGCAATTCGGTCACCGAAGCCGACGTGCTGCCGGCCACCATCGCCACCGTCAAGGCCAAAACCGGCCTGAAGAACGTGGCGGTGCTCTATGGCAACGACGACGTCTTCACCAAGAGCGGCTACGACAACTTCAAGAAGGCCCTGGAAGACCAGAAGATCCCGGTCACGACGACCGAAACCTTCGCCAAGGGCGACGTGGACTTCAAGGCCCAGCTGACCAAGATCAAGGGCACCAACCCCGACGCCATCGTGCTGTCCGCACTGCTGGCCGAAGGCGCCCCGATCATGGTTCAGGCCCGCCAGTTGGGCCTGAACGTGCCCGTCATCGGCGGCAACGGCATGAACTCGGTCAAGATTTTCGACCTGGCCCCCGGCGGCGCATCGAACAATCTGTGGATCGGCAGCCCCTGGTCGATCGAGAACAAGGCCCCGGAGAACATCAAGTTCATCGACGCCTACAAGGCCAAGTTCAACGGTTCGCCCGATCAGTTCGCGGCCCAGTCGTATGACGCCATGTACATCGTGGCCCAGGCGCTGAAGAACACCAAGATCACCGGCGAACTGCCCAAGGACCGCGCTGCCCTGCGCGATGCCCTGCCGTCCGTGACCTGGACCGGCGCCACCGGCCCGTTCAAGTTCCGCCAAGCCAACGACCGCGCCGGCAAGCCCGCCGGCTATGACGCCGACCAGGCGCCGATCGTCAGCGTGACCAAGGACGGCAAGTACGTCATCGAGAAGTAAGCAGTACGCATCCCCGCGCGGGGGGATGCGCCTTGCGGACAGCCTCGAGCTTGTCCGCAAGGCGCTTTTTATCGCAGGGCCGTCCCAAGTAAAAAAAGCTCCCCGGGGAGCAAGCGAAGCCACGCTGCGGGCTCGGCGTGGCGGCCCTATCAGATCTGGAAAGTCCCATCATGTTCGAACAACAATTCGTCAATGCCTTGTCGCTGGGCTGTGTGTATGCACTGTTCGCGCTGGGCTTCACGCTGATCTTCGGCGTGCTCGGGGTGATCAACCTGGCGCATGGCGCCGTCTTCATGGTTGGCGCCTACGCGGCACTGTTCGTCGTGCAGCAATTCGGCCTGCCCCTGTGGGGTGCGCTGATGGTCGCGTTCTTCGTCGCCGGCTTTACCGGGGTCATCATTGACTACCTGGTGCTCAAGCCGCTGCGCAAGCGCAACGCGCCGCACTTGATCCCCATGATCGCCACGATAGGCGTGGGCATCATCCTGAATAACGGCGCCCAAGGCATCTTCGGCGCCAGCAACCTGCGCTTCCCGCACGGCACCGTGCCCGAGGAAGTGATCGAGATCGCCGGCCTGCACCTGACCGTCATCGAGCTGGGCATCATCTTCCTGTCGTTCGCGCTGATGGCCGTGCTGATGTATGTCATGCGCCGCACGCAGTTCGGCCGCGCCCTGCGCGCCATCGCCGAATCGCCCAAGGCCGCCTGGCTGCTGGGGATCAACGTCGAGAAGCTGTTCGTCACCACCTCGTTCGCCGCAGCCGCCCTGGGCGGCGTGGCCGGCGTGCTGATCGGGCTGTACTCGAACGCGCTGTTCCCGCTGATGGGCCAGCCGATGCTGCACAAGGGCATCGCGGTCATCATCCTGGGCGGCATGGGGGACATCCGCGGCGCCATGCTGGGCGGTCTCTTCCTGGGCTTCGCCGAGGTGCTGTCCGTGGCTTACATCGGCTCCACCATGCGCGACGCGGTGGCTTTCGGCCTGCTGTTCCTGATCCTGCTGGTGCGCCCGCAAGGTCTGTTCGGCAAAGTGGTTCAACGCAAGGCTTAAAGTATGAGCGGATTCGAAAACTTCTGGGCCATCTACGGCAACCTGGTGCTGACGCTGGGCACCAACGCATTGCTGGCCCTCTCCATCTGGCTGACCCTGGCTTGCGGCATGCTGGCCATGGCCAACGCCGCCTTCATGGGCATCGGGGCGTACGCCGCCGCGCTGCTCACCATGAACTACGACGCGCCGTTCACGGTTGCGCTGGCCGGCGGCATGGCCGCGCCCGCGCTGGTGGCGGCGTTGATCGGCCTGCCAACCTTGCGGTTGTCAGGGGTGTACCTGGCCATGGCCACGCTGGGCTTCGGCGAAGTGGTCCGCGTGACCATCCTGAACACCGAGTCGATCACCGGCGGCGCGCTGGGCCTCAACGGCATTCCGCAGCTGACGCAGTGGTGGCATGTGGTCCTGGCGGTCGTCATCGTCCTGTTCGTGCTGTGGCGCGTGCGCGCCTCCAAGATCGGACGCTCCTTCGACGCCATTCGCGGCGACGAAACGGCGGCCGGCCTGATGGGCATCGATGTGCGCGCCAACAAGATGCTGGCGTTTGTCGCCGGCGCGATGATCGCCGGTCTGGCCGGCGCATTGAACGCGCACCTGACCTTCTTCATCGGCCCCAACGAATACGGCTTTGACCGTGGCGTTGAAATCCTGACCATGGCCATCCTGGGCGGCATCGGCGGCCTGGCCGGTCCGGTGCTGGGCAGCTTCATCATTACGGTGCTGCCCGAGCTGCTGCGCGGCTTTGCGGATCTGCGCCTGATCGCGAACGGAGTGATCCTGGTGGTAATCGTGTTGTTCCTGCCGCAAGGCATCTGGGATCCGGCGCGCTTCAAGCGCTGGATGCGTCAAGGCCGTCAAGGAGGCAAGCGCCATGCTTGAACTGTCCTCCGTCTCCAAGAGCTTTGGCGGCCTGCATGTGCTGCATGACGTCAGCCTGTCGGTGCCCGAAGGCGCCATCTTTGGCCTGATCGGCCCCAACGGCGCCGGCAAGACCACGGTGTTCAACCTGATCACCGGGCTGTTGCCACCCAGCGGCGGCTCGATCACGTTCCAGGGCGAGAGCGTGCTGCGCAAGAAGCCGCACAGCATCACGCGCATGGGCATCGCCCGCACGTTCCAGAACATCCGTCTCTTCAAAGAGATGACGCTGCTGGAGAACGTGGTGGTGGGCGCCTACCGCCACATGAACTACGGTTTCCCCAGCCTGCTGCTGGGCCTGCCCGGCTTTCGCGAGCACGAAAAGCGCGCCCGCGAACGCGCGCACGAACTGCTGACGTGGATGCGCCTGGACCACAAGGCCAACGATCTGGCCGACAACCTGTCCTATGGCGAACAGCGCCGCCTGGAGCTGGCGCGCGCGCTGGCCACCGAGCCCAAGCTGCTGCTGCTGGACGAGCCGGTTGCCGGCATGAACACCGGCGAACGCGCCGAACTCATGCGCGAGATCCTGGCAATCCGCGACCGCGGCTACACCATCCTGATGATCGAGCACGACATGCGCTTCGTCATGGGGCTGTGCGAACGCATCGCCGTGCTGAACTTCGGCAAGATCATCGCCTGCGGCGGTCCCGAAGAGATCCGCAACAACGAACAGGTCATCGAGGCCTACCTGGGCCGCGAAGACGACGAAGACACCGAACAAGCGGAGGCTGCACAATGACCGCTATGCTGGAAGTCCGCGGACTCGAGGTCAACTACGGCCATATCGAAGCCGTGCGCGGCATCGACCTGGACCTGAACGCCAACGAAATCACCGCCCTCGTCGGCGCCAACGGCGCCGGCAAGTCGACCACGCTGCTGGCGCTGTCGGGCCTGTTGCCCAAGGCGCGCGGCCGCATCCTCTTCGAAGGCGAAGACATCACCAACCTGGCTCCGCACCAGCTGGTGGCGCGCGGCATCGTGCAGGTGCCGGAAGGCCGCGCCATCCTGACCACCATGACGGTGCTCGAGAACCTGGAGCTGGGCGCATACCGCCGTGGTCTGAAGAACGTGAGTTCGGACCTGGAGTACGTGTTCAACCTGTTCCCGCGCCTGAAGGAACGGATCACCGGCACAGCCGGCAACCTGTCCGGCGGCGAGCAGCAGATGCTGGCGATCGGACGCGCCTTGATGGCCAAGCCGCGCCTGTTGCTGCTGGACGAACCATCCATGGGCCTGGCCCCGATCGTGGTGCAGGAGATCTTCCGCTCGCTGCGCGCCATCAACGCCGACGGCCTGACGCTGTTCCTGGTGGAGCAAAACGTGCGCCAGGCGTTGAAGATTGCCCAGCGCGGCTATGTGCTGGAAAACGGCGCCATGGCGCTGACCGGTACCGGCCGTGAACTGCTGGGCCATCCGCGCGTGCTGGAAGCCTACCTGGGCGCTTGATCCCCTGGCCGGCGCCTGGCGCCCACGAAAGCCTGAAATCCGACCGCTTGCCCATTTTTTGAGCAACCGTGTTAGAATTTCAGGCTTTCCCTCATTTTGACTATTGCACGGGCGGGTTAATAACGCTTAGGCGGGAGTCGATAAGGGCTTGAACCCGAAGGCTTTTTTTGGAGCGATCCGGAAAAATCATCGGGGCTTTTGAGTCTAGTTTGGGAAAGAACACTGGTCAGATGGTCTGGCCAGAAGCAAATTTTTATTCTTAGGAACCATCATGAAGACCTTTGTGGCCAAGCCGCATGAAGTCCAACGTGACTGGTTTGTGATCGACGCCAAGGGCAAAGTCCTCGGTCGTGTGGCCAGCGAAGTCGCACGTCGTCTGCGTGGCAAGCACAAACCTGAATTCACGCCTCACGTTGATACGGGTGACTACATCGTCATCATCAACGCGTCCGATATCGTTGTTACCGGTGCCAAGGCGAAGGACAAGAAGTACTTCCGCCACACGACGTACCCGGGCGGTATCCGTGAAACGAACTTCGAGAAAATGCAAGAGCGTTTTCCCGGTCGCGCCATTCAGAAGGCCGTCAAGGGCATGCTGCCCAAGGGTCCTCTGGGCTACGCCATGATCAAGAAGCTGAAGGTCTATGCCGGTGCCGAGCACCCGCACACCGCCCAGCAGCCCAAGACGCTGGATATCTAAGGAAACGCCATGATCGGTAACTGGAATTACGGAACCGGCCGTCGCAAAACTTCGGTGGCTCGCGTTTTCATCAAGAAGGGCACGGGTAAGATCGTCGTCAACGGCAAGCCCGTCGACGAGTTCTTCGCTCGTGAAACCGGCCGTATGGTCGTGCGCCAGCCGCTGGAATTGACCGGCCACCTGGAATCGTTTGACATCAAAGTCAACGTGCACGGCGGCGGCGAAACCGGCCAAGCCGGCGCAATCCGTCACGGCATCACGCGTGCCCTGATCGACTACGACGCCACGCTGAAGCCCTCGCTGTCGCAAGCTGGCTTCGTGACCCGCGATGCCCGTGAAGTCGAACGTAAGAAGGTCGGCTTCCGCAAGGCACGTCGGCGCAAGCAGTTCAGCAAGCGTTAATGTCCTGCAAAAAGCCCGCTTCGGCGGGCTTTTTGTTTTTGGGCGGCAATGCGGCGTCGTTGCCAGCCCCCGCGCGGAACTCCGCGCACCCCATCCGGTCGGAAAGAAGATTGCCGCGCCATTTCCAGCGCGCTGTCGCAATACCTTGTTTCCCGAGCGATACAATCGATCCTCGTTCTACGAAGAGCACACATCATGGCCCAAGCATCGAACACCCGCATCAAGGTTGGTATCGTCGGCGGCACCGGTTATACCGGCGTCGAGCTGCTGCGCTTGCTGTCGCAGCATCCCAACGTGGAACTGACCGCCATCACGTCCCGCAAGGAAGACGGCCTGCCCGTCGCTGACATGTATCCGAACCTGCGCGGCCGTGTGAAGCTTGCCTTCTCCGCGCCGGAAAAGGCCTCGCTGACGGATTGCGACGTCGTGTTCTTCGCGACGCCCCACGGCGTGGCCATGGCGCAAGCCCAGGAACTGATCGCCGCGGGCACCCGCGTCATCGACCTGGCCGCCGATTTCCGCTTGCAGGACATCCCCACCTTCGAGCGCTGGTACAAGATTCCCCACACCTGCCCGGACATCCTGGCCGAGTCCCAGTATGGCCTGGTCGAACTGAACCGCGAAGCCATCTCCAAGGCGCGGGTCATCGGCAATCCCGGCTGCTACCCGACCACCGTGCTGCTGGGCCTGGCCCCGTTGCTGGAAGGCGGCAAGTCGCTGGTCGATGCGCAAACCCTGATCGCCGACTGCAAGTCGGGCGTGTCGGGCGCCGGCCGCAAGGCGGAAGTGGGTTCGCTGTTCTCGGAAGCTTCCGACAACTTCAAGGCCTACGGCGTGGCGGGCCACCGCCACCACCCGGAAATCGTCGCCCAGCTGGAAAAGATCTCCGGCGGCAAGGTCGGCCTGACTTTCGTGCCCCATCTGGTGCCGATGATCCGCGGCATGTTCTCCACGATCTACGCCCGCATCCTGCCCGAAGCGCGCGATACCGACTTCCAGGCGCTGTTCGAAGAACGCTATGCCGACGAGCCCTTCGTGGACGTCATGCCGGCCGGCAGCCTGCCCGAAACGCGTTCGGTGCGCGCATCGAACAACCTGCGCATCGCGCTCAGCCGTCCGGGCAATGGCGACCAGCTGATCGTCATGGTCGTGCAGGACAACCTCGTCAAGGGCGCAGCCGGCCAGGCTGTCCAGAACATGAACCTGATGTTCGGCATTCCCGAATCGGTGGGCCTGGACCAGGTCGCCATCCTGCCGTGATGTCTTGGCGGCCCGCGCACGCGGAGCCGCCAACCCGCGCTCTTTATGTCAGCAGATCCCTCCGCCAAACCCCTGCCGCGCCTTGCCCGCAGTGGTTGGGTGCGCCTGTTCGCCGCGTTGCTGCTGGGCGTGCTGCTGGGCGGTTCGGCGGGATTCTTCCATGCGCGTCAGCTCTATCGCCCGCAGGACGCCGTCGTGATCGGCGCCAGGCAGCTCGAGGAGCAGGAAGACGCCATGCGTCAACAAGCCACCCAGCTGCGCTATACGCGCGGCCAGCTGGATACGGCCGACGGCGAGCTGGTCATCGAGCGTTCGGCGCGCCAGGAGCTTGAAACCCAGCTCCACGCCGCCCAGGCCGAGATCGGCCGGGTGCGCGACCAGCTGGCGTTCTATGAGCAATTGCTGCCCCCGGGGCCGGAAGGCTCGGTGGACATCCGGGGCGTGCAGATCGACCGCGAGGGCGGCGGTCTGCGCTACAAGGTGCTGCTGATGCGCAGCGGCCGCAATGGCGCCACGCCCTTCGCGGGCGCGCTGCGGTTTCAGGCCACCGGTGTGCTCAAGGGCGAAACCGTGACGGTGGACCTGGCCCCCATGCAGGTCAAGGCGGAGTCCGGTCCGGTAACCGCCACGGGCGACAACACCGCGGCGGCGTCCCTGGCCCTGCAATTCGATCAATACCAGCGCAGCCAGGGCATCCTGGCCGTGCCCGAGGGATTTGTCCCTGAAAGCGTGACCATCAGCGTTCTCGAGGGCGAAACCGTGCGGGCTTCCCGCAGCGTCAAACTGGAACTTTGAGTCTGATCAAGCCCTGCGCTATAGTGACACCATACGAGCGGCGACGCCGCTCACTGAAATATGGCCGTACCGGCCAGGAGTGAACCATGAATGCAGTGACCGAAACCGTCGACCTCCAGGCCGCCCCGCCTGTTCCCCTGGTATTTACCGACTCGGCTGCCGCCAAAGTGAAAGACTTGTTGGCCGAAGAAGGCAACCCCGAGTTGAAGCTGCGCGTGTTTGTCCAGGGTGGCGGCTGTTCGGGCTTCCAGTACGGCTTCACGTTCGACGAAGTCGTGAACGAGGATGACACCGTGCTGGACAAGGACGGCGTGCAACTGCTGGTCGACCCGATGAGCTTCCAGTACCTGGTCGGCGCCGAGATCGACTACAAGGAAGACCTGGAAGGCGCGCAGTTCGTCATCCGCAATCCCAACGCCAGCACCACCTGCGGCTGCGGTTCCTCGTTCTCGGTGTAATTGCCGGGCAGGAAATGAAAAAGCCCTTCGGCGCGCCGAAGGGCTTTTTGCATTGGCCGCGCGGGCATCGGGCTGCGCTGGGGCGCTGCCTTCAGGCGGGGTACAGCGCGCCCAGGATCCGGGCGCCGCGGGCGCCCGTGACGGCCGGCAGTCCGGCGGGCTTGCGCGCGACAAAGGCCTGCGCCAGCCAGGCAAAGGCCAGCGCTTCGACCTGCTGGGCGGGCACGCCCAAGGCGTCGGTCGGCTGGACCGGGCGCTGCAGGCAGTACGCCAGCTCGCGCATGAGTCCGGCGTTGTGCGCGCCGCCACCGCATACGAACACCTCCTGCGTGCCTGCCGCGGCGGCGTCGATGGCGTTGGCGACCGTCCTGGCGGTCAGCCGCTGCAGGGTGGCCTGCACGTCCTGAGGGGCCGGCTTGGGGCCGTCGAACGTGGCCAGCCGGCTGTCCAGCCATTGCATGTTGAACAGGTCGCGTCCCGTGGATTTGGGCGGCGGCAGCCCAAACCAGGGTTCGCTGGCGATCAGTTGCTCGAGCAGGGGCGCCAGCGCCTGGCCCGTGGCGGCCCAGCGGCCATCGGCGTCATAAGGCCGGCCCAGATGGCGCTGGCACCAGCCGTCCAGGAGGACGTTGGCCGGACCGGTATCGAAGCCGCGCGCCGGCTGGCCGGGCGCAAGCAGCGTCACATTGGCGATGCCACCCAGATTGAGCACGGCGCGGCCGTGCTGCGCGCCGAAGACCGCGGCATGGAAGGGCGGCACCAGGGGCGCGCCCTGGCCGCCGGCGGCCACATCGCGGCTGCGGAAGTCCGCCACGACGTCGATGCCGGTCAATTCGGCCAATAAGGCGGGCGCGTTCAGTTGCAGCGTGTAGCCGCTGTCGGGCCGGTGCCGGACGGTCTGGCCGTGCGCGCCGATGGCGCTCACGTCCTCGGCCGGCAAGCCCGCGTCCTTGAGCAGGGCGGCCACGGCCTGGGCATACACGCGGGCCAGGGCGTTGGCCGCCAATGCGGCGCGCGCCAGCTCATCGTCGCCCGGTGCATTCAGCGCCAGCAGTTCACGGCGCAGATTCTCGGGCATGGGCAGGCTGGCGCTGGCCAGCACTTGCGGCGGCTGGCCGTCAGCCAGCCGGGCCAGCACGCCGTCGACGCCGTCGATGCTGGTCCCCGACATCAGCCCTATGTAGAGGGTCGAGCTTCCGTGCTGCACGGGTTTGGTGGAATTCACGGGCGCCTCTGGGAAGAAGAAAGGCGGCCGGGCAGAAGATTGCGCGGGCCGCCTTTTATGGGAGGTGTTGCAGGCTGGCTAGCGGCTGGCCACGTTGGTCAGCGCGTCGGGCAGGGTCTGCTGGAACTCGGTCAGCAGCTGGATCTGCTGCTTGTACGGCGCCACTGCCTGGTTGAATGCGCGGACTTCCGCGGGTTCCAGGGCCCGGGCGACCGGCAGGTCGACCGACAGCGGATCGATCGGCTGGTTGTCCACGCGGAACTCGTAGTGCAGGTGCGGGCCGGTGGCCCAGCCGGTGGAGCCCACATAGCCCAGCAACTGGCCTTGCGAGATCTTCGAGCCCTTGGTGATGCCTTCGGCGATACGGCTCTGGTGGGCGTAAAGCGTCGAGTACTTGCCGTGGTGCTTCACGATGACCACGTTGCCGTAGCCGTTCTGCCAGCCCGAGAATTCAACGGTACCGTCGGCGGTGGAGTGGATCGGCGTGCCCGAGGGCGCGGCGTAATCCACGCCCTTGTGTCCCGTCCAGGTCTTGTGGATGGGGTGCATGCGCATGCCGAACGTGGAGCTGATGCGGCTGAACTTCAGGGCGGTGCGCAGGAATGCGCCGCGCAGGCTGGTGCCGTCGAAGTCGTAGTAAGAGCCGCTCTTTTCGTCGGGGCTGAACCAGACGGCGCTGTAGGTCTTGCCGCCGTTGATGAATTCCAGGGCCAGCACGCGGCCGGCGCCGGCGTAGCGGCCGTCGTGCGAACGCACTTCGTAGACCACGCGGAACTGGTCGCCCTGGCGCAGGTCGCGCAGGAAGTCGATCTTGGCGCTGAGGATGTCGGCCATCTGCATGGTGACCGAATCCGGAATGCCGGCGGCGTCGGTGGCGCCGAACAGCGACGACTTGATGGTGCCCACGGCGACGCGGGTCTGGCGGTCGGTGCTTTCGGTGACTTCCTCGGCCTTGTAGCTGTCGCCCGAGGGCGCGACGTGCAGCATGCGCGTCACGACCTGGCCATCCGTCTCGTTGCCGGGGGTATGGATGTAGCGCAGCCAGATCAGGTTGCCCTGGTCGTCCGTGGCGGCCTGCACCGAGCGGCCCGGATACAGCTTGTAGATGCTGCGGGCGCTGGCGTCGTGCGTCAGGAAGGTCTGCAGGTCGGGCGCATCCAGCTCCAGGCGCTGCAGCACCGCGGCCAGCGTGTCGCCGGCACGAATGCGGGTTTCGCTGATGTACGGCGCGGCGCTGGGGCTGCTGACTTCGACTTGTTCGGAGGTCAGCGGCAGAATGCTCTGGATGATGCGCGACGGGGGGAGTTCGCTGCGGTCGGGTTGCTGCACCATGCCGAGAGCGGCGGCGCCTGCGAACAGACCAATTGCGGTGACGAGAACAGTGCGGCGGAAAAGACCCGAGCGATGGGGCTTGGGCTCAACGGGCGCAAACAGGGCAGCAACTTTGCGCTTGATGCTACTCGCCAGTTCGTGGAGGCCACGATTCATCGTGAAGATACCCTCTCAGGTGGCTTGAGCTCGCAGGGTGCGTGACACGATCGGCCCTCGCGCGCCATGATTCCGGGGCAAGGGCTGGCGCGGAGGCGCATCTTGTGAACAACAGGTAATAGGCCAAATCACAACTGCGTACATATGACAGTTGCGTATGATTAGGGCGGTATCCTAGCTGATTCGGCTAGAATTTTCGATAGTTTTCGTCACTTTTTACACCTTTTTGTCGGCTGAAGCCGCATTGGTCCCCCTGTCATGTCACCCTCCGAAGCCCCTGTCACCCCTGAAGTTGAAGCTGATCTGCGTATAGCCAAGCGTGGCTGCGATGAGCTGTTGGTCGAGTCCGAATTCGCCCGCAAGCTGGCCAAGAGCCGCGCCACCGGCGTGCCCTTGCGCATCAAGCTGGGGCTGGATCCCACCGCGCCGGACATCCACCTGGGCCACACGGTGGTGCTGAACAAGATGCGCCAGCTGCAGGACCTCGGCCATAACGTCATCTTTCTGATCGGCGATTTCACCTCGACCATCGGCGATCCCAGCGGCCGCAACAGCACGCGCCCGCCGCTGACGCGCGAACAGATCGAGGCCAACGCCAAGACCTATTACGCGCAGGCCAGCCTGGTGCTGGACCCGGCCCGCACCGAGATCCGTTACAACTCCGAGTGGTGCGATCCCCTGGGCGCGCGCGGCATGATCCAGCTGGCTTCGCGCTACACGGTGGCCCGCATGATGGAACGCGAGGATTTCACCAAGCGCTTCAAGGGCGGCATCCCCATCTCGGTGCATGAATTCCTGTACCCGCTGATGCAGGGCTACGACTCGGTTGCGCTGAAGTCCGATCTGGAGCTGGGGGGCACCGATCAGAAGTTCAATCTGCTGGTCGGGCGCGAACTGCAAAAAGAGTATGGCCAGGAGCCCCAGTGCATCCTGACGATGCCCTTGCTGGTGGGGACGGACGGCGTAGAGAAGATGTCCAAGTCCAAGGGCAACTACATCGGCATTTCGGAGTCGCCCGATTCGATGTTCGGCAAGCTCATGTCGATTTCCGACACGCTGATGTGGCGCTACTTCGAGCTGCTGTCTTTCCGCAGCCTGGAAGACATCGCCGCGCTCAAGCAGGAGATCGAGGGCGGCCGCAATCCGCGCGACGCCAAGGTCATGCTGGCCCAGGAAATCATCGCGCGCTTCCATTCCGCCAAGGCGGCGGACGACGCGCTGGCGTCCTTCGAAGCGCGCTTTCGCGATGGCGCCATCCCTGAAGACATGCCCGAAGTGAATATCGGCGGCGCGCCGGTGGGCATCCTCAAGCTGCTGCGCGAAGCCGGCCTGGTCGCGTCCGGCTCGGAAGCGCAGCGCAACGTGGAGCAGGGCGGGGTGCGAGTCAACGGCGACCGCGTGGAAGACAAATCGTTGCAATTACCGCCTGGGACTTACGTCGTTCAGGTGGGCAAGCGCAAGTTTGCGCGTGTTAACTTGAACCCATAATTGCGAAGTTTTGATACGCTGAGGGTACAGACAGGGGCAGGGCGCCTTTGCGGCATTTAAAGGAGCACGACATGGAACTTTCGAGTTTGTCTTTTTCCGATCACGAGTCGATTCCCGAACGCTATGCATTCGGCAGGATCGATGCGCAATCGCACGTCGCGCTGGCAGACAACTACAACCCGCAGTTTTCCTGGGACGATGTTCCGGCGGGCACGCAGTCGTTCGCCTTGCTCTGCCATGATCCCGACGTGCCCTCGCGTCCCGACGACGTCAACCAGGAAGGCCGCGAAGTGCCGGCCGACCTGCCTCGCGTGGACTTCTTCCACTGGGTGCTGGTGGACTTGCCTGCCGACCTGCGCGAGATCGACGAAGGCGTGTTCTCCAACGGCATCACGCCGCGCGGCAAGGGCGGTCCCCTGGCCCCGATGGACGCGCGCCAGGGCATCAACTCCTATTCCTCGTGGTTCGCCAATGACCACGACATGAGCGGCGATTACTTCGGCTATGACGGCCCTTGCCCGCCCTGGAACGACGCGCTTGTGCACCGCTACGTGTTCACCTTGTATGCGCTGGACGTTCCCAGCCTGAACCTCCAGGGCTCCTTCACCGGCGAGGACGCCTTGCGCGCCATCCAGAAGCATGTGCTGGCACAGGCATCGCTCACGGGCACCTACACGCTGAACCCGAAGCTGGCGCCCAAGCAGATCGGCGCAACGTCGGCCTGATTCCGGCCGCGCCATGAACCAAGGGCCGCATATGCGGCCCTTTTTTCGTCTGTACCTTCCGTCTGGTTTTCAGTTCCTGCGTGCGCGGTCATTCGTTCTTCTGCTGGAATGACATGGCCTCGACAAGAGGGTGTCGAAGCCGTGGAGGGTGGCGGCAGCCCGCGCCGCTCATATCAGCGCGAGGAAGCAGAGGGCATGAAGATTGATACCGATATTCGTCATGTAACTCCGGCAGGAGCGAACCTCTTTCTGGAATTGGGTTTTCCCCCAGCAGAGGCCGCATGTCTCTTGGCCGCATCGGACAAGCAGATCAATGACATCAGAGTCCTGAAGGAGCAGCTGATGAGCGAACTGGCCTGCTGGATTGCGCAGCATCACCTCAAGCAGGCCGACGCCGCGAAAATCCTGATGATCTCGCGTCCGCGGGTTTCCGATGTGGTGAACAAGAAGGCTGCCAAGTTCACGATGGATGCATTGGTTGACATGCTGGGACGCGCTGGCAAATCCGTTGAGGTTCGCGTGACTGCCGCGCCATGAACCAAGGGCCGCATATGCGGCCCTTTTCGTCAGAGGGAGAGTCTCGCTGCGTCAGGCGGCCACGCGCTTCAGGCGCGCCAGCGCCACCCTGACCATTGCGGATGGGCCGCGGCTACTCCAGAGTAGGTTATTGACGTGGCGCTTTGCATGAAAGTTTCTCAAATCGGGTTGAGCGGTGTTTCCCGGCGCGGGGGGATGCCGTGGTTTTCGCGCCCGTCCGGCGCATTTTGCCCAGGTTCGGGCCATTTTGGCGGCAATTGATTTCGCCTGACGCGGTAAACTACTCAGCATTCTCCGGGTTTACCCACCCGACGCAGTTTTCTTCTCTCTTACCGCCTCAGGAAACCCCCGTCATGTTTGACCGCAACCTCACCCTGTCCAAGGCTGACCCGGACGTTTGGGCCGCCATCCAGAAGGAAGACGTTCGCCAAGAGCAGCACATCGAGCTGATCGCTTCGGAGAACTACGCCAGCCCGGCCGTCATGGAAGCCCAGGGCACGCAGCTCACGAACAAGTACGCCGAAGGCTACCCGGGCAAGCGCTACTACGGCGGTTGCGAGTACGTGGACGTGGTCGAGCAGTTGGCCATCGATCGCCTGAAGCAGATCTTCGGCGCCGAAGCCGCCAACGTGCAGCCCAACTCGGGTTCGCAGGCGAACCAGGGCGTGTACATGGCCGTGCTCAAGCCGGGCGACACCGTGCTGGGCATGAGCCTGGCCGAAGGCGGCCACCTGACGCACGGCGCGTCGGTCAACGCTTCGGGCAAGCTGTACAACTTCATCTCGTACGGCCTGGACGAAAACGAAGTCCTGAACTACGCGCAAGTCGAGCAGCTGGCCAAGGAACACAAGCCCAAGCTGATCGTGGCGGGTGCCTCGGCCTACGCCCTGCACATCGATTTCGAACGCATGGCCCGCATCGCCCGTGAAAACGGCGCGCTGTTCATGGTCGACATCGCCCACTACGCCGGCCTGGTCGCTGGCGGCGCCTACCCCAACCCGGTCCCGCACGCCGACTTCGTCACGTCGACCACGCACAAGTCGCTGCGCGGCCCGCGCGGCGGCGTCATCATGATGAAGGCCGAGCACGAGAAGATCATCAATTCGGCGATCTTCCCCGGCATCCAGGGCGGTCCGCTGATGCACGTCATCGCCGGCAAGGCCGTGGCCTTCAAGGAAGCGCTGGAGCCCGAGTTCAAGGACTACGCGCAGCAAGTGGTCAAGAACGCCAAGGTGCTGGCCGACACGCTGGTCAAGCGTGGTCTGCGCATCGTCTCGGGCCGCACCGAAAGCCACGTCATGCTGGTGGACCTGCGTTCCAAGGGCATCACGGGCAAGGAAGCGGAAGCGGTGCTGGGTCAGGCCCACATCACGGTCAACAAGAACGCCATCCCGAACGATCCGGAAAAGCCTTTCGTGACCAGCGGCATCCGCCTGGGCACGCCTGCCATGACCACGCGCGGCTTCACGGAAGCGGAAGCCGAACTGACCGCCAACCTGATCGCCGACGTGCTGGACAATCCGCGCGATGAAGCCAACATCGCGGCAGTGCGCGCCCGCGTCAACGAGTTGACCTCGCGCCTGCCGGTCTACGGCAAGAAGTAAGCAAGCGACTCCTGGGCGGAGCATGTCTCCGCCCGAGGGTCCCAGGCAAAGGGACGGCCCCGCAAGGCGCCGTCCCTTTGTTTTACTGGCGGCCGACCAGCGGAGTCCGCCGTCGCGGACTCCGCCATACTATTGGGGACGAATTCGTCCATATTGGCGCTTCCCATAGGGCGCATCGTTACAATATGCTCAATTATTGCCATCAGCGCCTTTAGGGATCACACATGCGGTGTCCATTTTGCGGCAATGCCGAAACGCAGGTCGTCGACAGCCGGGTGTCCGAAGAGGGCGACGCCATACGCCGTCGCCGCCGCTGCCTGTCCTGTGACAAGCGATTCACCACCTACGAACGGGTGGAGCTCGCCATGCCTTCCGTCGTCAAGCGCAATGGCAGCCGGAGCGAATACGACCCCGCCAAGCTGCGGGCCAGCCTGAGCCTGGCGCTGCGCAAGCGTCCCGTCAGCACAGAGGACGTGGATGCGGCCGTCGCCCGCATCGAAGAGCAGCTGCTGGCAAGCGGGCAAAGGGAAGTACCCACGGAGCATATCGGCGAGCTCGTCATGAACGAACTGCGCAAGCTGGACAAAGTGGCGTACGTGCGCTTTGCTTCGGTCTACAAGAGCTTCGAGGACATCGGCGAATTCGTCGAGGCCATCCGCGAAATGCAGGGGCCGCTGCTGCCGGGCAAGCTGCGCAAGGAATAGCCCGCCACAGGCGGCCAGGCTTGCAATGACGGCGCATTGGCGCCGTTTATTGCATGGGCGCGGCGCGCATGAGGCTGGGCGTCAGCGGCTGGAACTTGCGCCAGACGCGGCGCATGTGCTGCGCCGATCCGAATCCCGATTTCTCCGCCACGCGTTCCAGGTCCAGCCGGGTCTCGCGCAGCAGGTCGCGCGCCAGCGCCACCCGGATCTGATAGAGATAATCCATCGGCGTGCAGCCCGCATGCTCGCGGAACAGGCGCGTCAGGTGGCGGGGGCTGGTGTGCGCCTGGTCCGCCAGCGATTGGGCCGACCAGGGCGCCGCCGGATTGCGCACGACCGCATCCTGGACCCGGTGCACGCCCGGATGCATGTGGCTGCGATGGTCCAGCCATGGCGACAGCGTGGAATCCGTGCCGGCGCGGCGCTGATAGACGACCATGTCGCGCGCGACTTCGCTGGCGACGCGCGGCCCGCAATGGCGCGACACCATGTGCAGCGCCAGATCGATGCCCGCCGTGATGCCCGCGCTGCTGACCAGGTTGCCGTCTTCGACGAAGATGCGGTTGTCCTGCACGCGGGCGCTCGGGTCCAGGCTGGCCAGTTGTTCCAGGCAGGAGTGGTGCGTGGTGCATTCGCGTTGCCGGGTGAGGCCCGCGGCTGCGGCGAACAGCGCGCCCGCGCACACGGTCATCAGCGTGAAGCCGTCGGCGGGATGCCGGATGGCCAGCCATGCCACGATGGCGCGCGCCTCGGGGTCGTCCAGCTGCGTGTGCTTGCCCACCACGCCGGAAATGATGACCAGCGCATTGGAAGGCAGCGCGGCGGGCAGGGACCGGACATGCGCCAGGTGCAGGCCAGGAATGCCGCTTTCCACGTCGCTGGAAGGGCCGCAGAAGTGCTGCTCGAAGGTGCCGGGGCAAAGTTTGTTGGCGACGCGGAACGCTTCCGCCGGACCCGCCAGGTCCAGCAGGACGATGCCCCGCGACACCACGAAGTACACGGGAATCATGTACGCCTCCGGCGGCTGCCTACGCCGCCAGCGCGTCGGCGGCGCGCACGATGCGGGCAAAGCGGCCTTGCAGGACCAGCTCGGTGTGGTCGCGGATTTCGGCCGGCGTGTAGTGCTTGCCGGACGGGCTCTGCATGGCGAAGGTGAGGGTGGCGTCGGTGGGAAAGAGCACCTTGAAGCCGGCGTCGCTGGCGTGGCGGGACGTGGTTTCGCAGCACTGCTCGGTGCGGATGCCGCTCACGATGATGCCTTCGATGCTGTGCTTCAGCAGCCAATCGTGCAGCGTGGCGCCGTCTTCGCCCTTCGCGTAGAGCGAGGAATGGACCGTCTTGTGGAACACGGCGGTCGGAGAAATCCGCAGTTCCTTGAGCGTCCTGACGTGTCCCGAAGCCAGCGAGAACGGATTGGCGGGATCGCTGGACGGGCTGGTGTGGAATACCTGCAGAACGGGAATGTCGCGGGCGGCGGCCGAATCGATCAGGGGCTGGATCTGCGCCAGAAACGCGGGATACTCGGATTCATCCCAAAACGGACGCAGCCGGAAGGATTCTTGTACGTCGATGACGATCAATGCCTGTTTCATTGCCGGCCTCCTGGCCATTGGGTTTAAAGGGGATGGAGCTATTTTTACTCCAATCCGGGGCTGGGGCGAGCGCCATCCGAGACTCCGGACGGCCCAAAACGGACATCCAGATGCCGCCTCCGGCGCAGGCCCGAAAGGCCGGCCTCGGCGGCGCGAGGCGGACATACAATCCTGAGCATGAAGACTTCCAGCGACACCGACGACCTTTTCTGGATGCGACGCGCCCTGGCGCTGGCGCAGACCGTCATGTACACGACCGCGCCCAATCCGCGGGTCGGCTGCGTGATCGTGCGCGACGGGCGCGTGCTGGGCGAAGGGGCGACACAGCCGCCCGGCGGCCCGCACGCCGAAGTCTGCGCGCTGCGCGATGCCCGGTCGCGCGGCGAGTCGGTCGCCGGCGCCACCCTGTATGTCACCCTGGAGCCCTGCAGCCATTTCGGCCGCACGCCGCCTTGCGTGGACGCGGTGCTGGCGGCGAGGCCGGCGCGCGTCGTGGTGGCGATGGGCGATCCGAATCCGCTGGTCAACGGACAGGGGCTGGCGCGCTTGCGCGACGCCGGCATCGAGGTGACGACGGGCGTCTGCCGGGAGGAGGCGCTGGCCGTGAATGCGGGCTTCATCTCGCGCATGAGCCGCGGGCTGCCCTGGGTGTGGATGAAGATGGCGGCGTCGCTGGATGGCCGCAGCGCGCTGCATAACGGCATGTCGCAGTGGATCACCGGGCCCGAGGCCCGCGCCGATGGGCATCGCTGGCGGGCGCGCAGCTGTGTGGTCCTGACCGGCATGGGCACCGTCCTGAAAGACGATCCCCAGCTCAATGTGCGCGGCGTCGATACGCCCCGCCAGCCGCGCAAGGCCGTCGTGGACGGCCTGTTCCAGATTCCCGAGGACGCCCGCCTGTTCGACGGCGCGGAAGTCATCCTGTTCACCGCGCGCGACGACGCCGCGAAAGCGCAGCGCCTGGCGGCCCGGAATGCCCGCGTGGTGTGCTTGCCGGGCACGGAGCCGGGCCGGGTCGACCTGCCGGCGATGATGCGCTGGATGGCCCAGGAACAGTTCAACGAGGTCCACGTCGAAGCCGGAGCCGGACTCAGCGGCGCCCTGGTGTCCGCGGGCTGCGTGGATGAACTGCTGCTGTACCTGGCGCCGGTGTTGCTGGGCGACGCGGCGGGCATGGTGCGGCTGCCGATGCTCGAGCACCTGGACGCCGCCCGGCGCTACGAATTCATCGAGGCCGGGCGGGTCGGTGCGGACCTGTGCGTGCGAGCGCGCGTTGCCGACACCTGGCAACAGCTGATGCAACGAGTCGCGCTGCCCGCGCTTTCCTAGCGCCGGGACTGCGGGCGCGTCCGCGCCGCATTGCGCCAGGCCAGGACCGCCGCGCCGGCGCCCGCCAGGATCAGCGCGCCGGCCGCCAGCAGCAGACCGGGATGGTCGTGACGCAAGCGGCTCCACGCCTTCCAGGCTTGCGTGTAGTGGAACCAGGCTGCCGCCTTGAAGTCGGGCGCAGGGCATACCCGGCCGAAGGTCCCGCTGAACGACACTTGGGCGCCCTGGTCTATATAGCGCTGATACATGGCCGCCGCGGTGGCCGGCGCATCGTCGATGACGTAGCGGGTGCCCTGGCAGAGCACGGCGGCAAAGGCCTGCGACCGGTGGGGCAGCAAATCCGCCGCGCGCGACGCATGGCCGGCCGCGACCTGGCGATAGTGAAAGCGTGAGTAGGGACGGGCCTCGCTGGCGGCAAAGCGTGAACGTTCCCCGGAAGTGATGTACGGTCCGGCAAGCGCGGCCGCGGCGCGTGCTTCCGCGGTGTCGGCGGGCGCCTGGGCCGGGCTGCCGGCGTCGTCTTCCCACCAGCGTTCGGCGCTGCGGCCCGCCCCATAGGTGTAGTTGCCGTCGTAGACCGCAAAATCCGGACCTTGCTCATAGCCCATGATCTCCAGGCCGTTGCGGCGCGCCAGCAGCGCGGCGTCGTACCAGGCTTGCGCGCGGGCTGTGCGGCCCCATGCGTTGCCGGCCCGTTGCAGCGCCTTGCCATAATCGGCGGCAAGGCGGCGGAACGGGGCGGACGCCACTTGCAGCTTGTCGTCTTCGTAAACCAGGGTGGCGAAGCGAGGATCGGCGTCCGCCGGGAAGTAGGCCAGCGCCTGATCGATGCGCCCTTCGCGCACCAGGCGGCGCGCCAGGAGCTGGCGCAGCCGGTCGGCGGCGGGAATCGGATGCTGCCGGGCCCACTGATAGAAGCGTTCATACTCGAAGTGCCGGAACCCGTCGGGTTCCGCGGGCGCGGCCGATGCCGGCGCCTGCTGATCCACATAGGCCTTGAGTTCATCCACCGTCAGCACGCGCTCGGCCACGTAGGCGGCGTCGTTCCAGTAAGCAGACAGCGGCCAGCCTTCGTCGGGTATGTCGGTGGCGTTCGCCGCGCTTGCCGCCAGGAACAACTGGTCCAGGGCCTCTATATATTGTCCGCGGGACAGGGCCAACACACCTTGTTCGGCCTTCAGGCGGGCCGCGCCCGAGGCTTCGACGCTGTCGTCCGCCAGCGGAAATGCGCTGGCGGCCCGGGCGTAGGCTTGCGCGCCCAGCGCCATGTCGCCCTGGCGGATCGCCAGCTTGGCGCGTACCCACCAGGCCAGGGCGGTGTCCAGCCTGCCGGCCAGCGACTGCGCGAGATCATAGCGGCCGATGCGGTACGCCAGCGCCGCCACCCGGTCGGCATCCTGGACTTGCCGCAAGTCCTGCTTCTCCAGCGCGGCGACCAGCGATTGCAGCGCCGGATTCGGGGCGACGTTGCGCGCGCCCAGCGCGGCATCGGCATAGCCGTGGTGGCCGGTGGCGTTGAAGGCGGCATAGGTGTCGAACGCGCTGTCGGGATTGCCGTCCACGATGTCGCCGACCCTGGCGAGCGCGTAGACCACCAGCAGCCGCCGCGCGATGGGATCGTCGATCAGCCGGCTTGCGCGCTCGGGCGCGCTCAACGCCCAATCCGCCAGCAGGAGCAGCGATACCCTTCCGCTGCGGGAGCCGCGCGCGGCCTGTTCGGCATAGAGACGGATGGCTTGCTGCATCGCCGCCGGTGCGATGGCGTCGGCGCACGGCAAGGCGTTGGCGAAGTCCGCATAGTCGCACGGGCCCTGCGGACCCGCCAGGAACAGGCGCGCTTCCTGGCCGTAGCTGGCCACCGCCAGGCCCAGCGGGTCCGCGGCGCCGTCCCGGGCCAGTTGACGCACGCGGGCATACGCGCGCGCCGCCTGATCGCGCCAGGCGGCGTCATCGCCCGGGCCATCATCCGCGCTCTCTGCCGCGTCCCCGATTTCTGCCAGCATGTAGGCGGCCCAGACGCCACGCATGGCCGATTGCTCCGCGGGAAGTTCAAGAATGGCGCCCAGCCGCGAGCGTGCGCGCGCCAGGGCGGATTCGTCGCCCATGGATTCCCCCGCACGGATATCCACGGCGGCAGCGGTGTACTGGCGCGCGGGTTCGGGCATTGCAGTGCCTGCTTTATAGGCCTGGTCGCCATCCGGCAGGGCCCGCATGGCGCGCGCGGCCGCGCGTTGCGCAGCGTTCAGCGCGGGATCGTAGTCTTCCGGAATGCTGTCCGGCCGATAGCTGCCATCGGGCAGCGCATAGGATTCGTTGGCGCGCAGCGTGTCGGTGGCCGCCAGCAGATGCGCGGCTTCGTAGCCGAAGGAATTGGCGGGCGTACTGCGCAGGGTGCCGGAGCGGTCGTCCAGCAACTGTGCGGGGAAGTCCGGACCGCAGGCGATGACGACGCCGGCGCCCACGGCGGCGGTCAGCAGCAACAGCGATGCAAGCGATTTACGGTTGTACATGGAAGGTGGTGGGCTCGGTTTCACAGCGTATCCAGCCGATATTGCGTTGACTGCCGGCGCGCAGCAGGCCGTCTTGCGCGCGGCGCAGGTACATGCCGGCAACGTCGCGCTCCAGCGTATAGCCATTGATGCCGTCGGCCGCGCGGCAGGCGCCATCCCAGCGGATAGCGAAGGGCAGGGCAGCGTCGGCGTTGCCGGTGTTGGCCAGGAACAAATCTTGCGGACCTTCGCCATTGCCATTCGCCGCCCGCGCCGTCACGCCCAGCGCTGGCTGCAGCGGCGCGCGCGCCAGCACCGCACGCCATGTGGCAAGGCTCCAGGCGCGCTCATCGCTGGCGGTGGGCAGGCGGAACCAGACAATGCCCGCCAAGCCTGGCGGCGGGGTGCGATCGAGCTGTCCGGCAAAGGCTGCGATCGCCGCAGGCTTGGCCACCAGTTCGCTGGAGCGGCCGCCTGGCGTCAACGCCGGCCGCTCGCTTTCGACCGCGGCGATGTTGCCATCGTCATCCCACACCACGCGGGTGCCGTAGGCTGGCAGCGCAACCCGCCACGGCCGGTGGGTACGCTTCGCGTACGCCGCGAGCCATGCCGTCGCGCGTTTGGCGTCGAACAGGCCTTGCGCCGGATTCAGCACCGCATGGACCTGCAGCACCGATTCATCGGGAATCCGGAGCAGCGCGTCGAGTTCGGGACTGTTCAGCCAGGTGGGCAAGGCGGTGATCGAAAGCGCCAGGCCGGGGTCCAGCCGAGCCTTCAATGCCGCAAGGAATGCGGCGTAGGCGGGCAGTTTCGAGGTGGCGCAGTCGTAATCGATTTCAATGCCGGCCAGCGTGACGCCGGCGCGTCGCCAGGCGTCGCGCGTGGCGACGATCCGCGCCGCCGAGCCCGCGTCCGGCAAGGCATCGGCGCGTCCGTCCAGCCGCAAAACCATGATGGCGGGCCGTTTGGCGGCGGCCAGGGCGGCAAGGTCGGGCGCGGCGTCGTGCCAGCGTCCGTCCGCGCTCATCTCGCCAGCCAGCACCCGCCAGGTCCGCACCACGTCCGCAGCTTCGGATACGGCATGCGTCACGGCAGGCGTCCAGCGTCTTTGCCAGACATATGCGTCGTTGGGCAGATCCGCGTCCTGCCTGCCGCAGGCGGCAAGCGGCAGGAACAGCGCAGCGCAAACAATGGCGGGGACGGCGCTGCGCGCCGATGCGGCGAGGCGTTTGATTCGAGAGATGGCAGGCCGCGATCGAAGCAGCATGATGCAATGAGTGGAAGCGGACAGGAGCGAAGCAGCGCGCGTTGAAAGTTGCGAGATTTCATCTACCCGCGCGCGGGGTTATCCGTGTTGGCGCAAGGGATACTAGCACTCTCCATGTGTGGCTGCTAATTCGTCGCGGGCCGCGCGCAGCCTGGGTTTGCAGCCCGCGAGAAAACGCGTGGAGACAACGCTGGATTCATGAGCGATGCGAGCGGCATACATTTGTTGACGCTTCTGTCATTACTATTTTCGGCATTGCGCAAATGAATTGCCACAAAACGGTCAATTGGCTTTAGCATAGGTACATGACTTGGCGCTACGCGCTTACGGCCTTCCCGCTCAGTGCCGCGCGCCCTCGTCACCACGGATTCCCGTGCCGCGTTATCGGCGCTTCTCATGACCGACCGGCACGCTGCTGAACGAAGACGCAAAGCGCCGTTCAGACCGCCCGCTGCGATCGCATAGCGGGCGAACCGGGTTTAAGCCCGATCATAAGAATCCACCGGGATATCGCTCATCCCTTCAATTCATTGCTGACCATTTCATGTGCGGCCGCATCATGCATGCGATCTGCGGCGATATGCTGAAGGCGAACGAGTGAACTTGCTCACGTAAGTTGCATTCCCTGACGGAACTTGTATCCGGCGGGTGCAGCCTAAACGGAAAGGGCCCGATAGTGCTTAGGGTTGATGTGTGGCGAAAGCAACATAACAACCAGCCGAAAATGCTTATCGCGAGATTGTTTAATAAAGCGTAGGCGCTGAGGCACAATGGGCATGTAGGGACGTATTGAATTTTTCGCGTGTTGTAGGAGGTTTCCGTGCAAAACATCGTCGAAGGCTTCAAGTCGCAGTATGCAAGAGAGCAGGAATCGGAGCTCTCCCTCGAGGAGTACCTGAACCTCGCCAAACGCGATCCCATGGCATACGCCAGCCCCGCCGAGCGCATGCTGGCCGCGATCGGCGACCCTGAAATCGTGGATACGCGCAACGACCCACGTCTTTCCCGTTTGTTTTCCAACCGGACCATCCGGCGCTATCCGGCGTTCCAGGAGTTCTACGGCATGGAGGACGTGATCGGGCAGATCGTCGCGTTCTTCAAGCACGCCGCGCAAGGCCTGGAAGAGCGCAAGCAAATCCTTTATCTGCTGGGACCGGTGGGCGGCGGCAAGTCGTCCATCGCGGAACGGCTCAAGTCCTTGATGGAAAGCTATCCCATCTATGCCTTGAAGGGTTCGCCGGTGAACGAGTCTCCGCTCGGCCTGTTCCATCCGGAACGCTTCGGCGACATGCTTGAAAAGGAATACGGCATTCCCCGGCGCTACCTGAGCGGCATCATGTCGCCCTGGGCCGTGAAGCGCCTGAAGGAGTTCGACGGCGACATCTCGCAGTTCCGTGTCGTGCGCCTGAACCCCTCGGTGCTGCGCCAGATCGCCATCGCCAAGACCGAGCCGGGCGACGAGAACAACCAGGACATCTCCTCGCTGGTCGGCAAGGTCGATATCCGCAAGCTCGACCGCCACTCGCAGGACGACCCGGACGCCTACAGCTATTCCGGCGGCCTGTGCCTGGCCAACCAGGGGCTGCTCGAGTTCGTGGAAATGTTCAAGGCCCCGATCAAGATGCTGCACCCGTTGCTGACGGCAACCCAGGAAGGCAACTTCAAGGGCACCGAGGGCTTCTCCGCGATTCCCTTCAACGGCGCGATCCTGGCTCACTCGAACGAGTCGGAATGGCAGACCTTCCGCAACAACAAGCACAACGAGGCTTTCCTCGACCGTATCTACATCGTCAAGGTTCCGTACTGCCTGCAGGTGTCCGAAGAGGTCCGCATCTACGAGAAGCTGCTGCATCACAGCTCGCTGTCCGCGGCGCCGTGCGCGCCGGGAACGCTGGACATGATGGCGCAATTCTCGGTGCTGACCCGCCTGAAAGAACCCGAGAACTCCAGCATCTATTCCAAGCTGCGGGTCTACGACGGCGAAAGCCTGAAGGACGTGGATCCGAAGGCCAAGGCCCTGCAGGAGTACAAGGACTACGCCGGCACGGACGAAGGCATGAACGGGGTGTCCACGCGGTTCGCGTACAAGATCCTGTCCAGCGTCTTCAACTATGACCAGACCGAAGTCGCCGCCAACCCCGTGCATCTGATGTACGTGCTTGAGCAGCGGATCGGCCGCGAGGACTATCCGGACGAAGTCCGCCGGCGCTACCTGGAGTTCATCAAGGGCTTCCTGGCGCCGCGCTACGCGGAGTTCATCGGCAAGGAAATCCAGACCTCATACCTGGAGTCCTATTCCGAGTACGGCCAGAACATCTTCGACCGCTACGTGACGTTTGCCGACTGCTGGATCCAGGACGAGGAATTCCGCGATCCCGAAACCGGCGAAAGCTTCGATCGCAGCGCGCTGAATGACGAGCTGGAAAAGATCGAGAAACCAGCGGGCATCGCGAACCCGAAGGACTTCCGCAACGAGATCGTGAACTTCGTGCTGCGGGCGCGCGCCAACAACAACGGCCGCAACCCGACCTGGACCAGCTATGAAAAGCTGCGCGAAGTGATCGAGAAGAAGATGTTCTCGAACACGGAAGATCTGCTGCCGGTGATTTCGTTCAATGCCAAGGCCTCGGCCGAGGACAAGTCGAAACACCAGAGCTTCGTGGATCGGATGGTTGAAAAGGGCTACACGGAAAAGCAGGTCAGGCTGCTGTGCGAGTGGTATCTCCGTGTGAGGAAGTCTTCCTGAGCGAGGTGAATCATGAATTCACTGATCGATCGCCGTCTTAACGGGCGCAACAAGAGCGCCGTAAACCGGGAACGCTTTCTTCGGCGTTACAAGGACCAGATCCGCAAGGCGGTACACGGGATGATCCGTGACCGCTCTATCCAGGACATGGACCAGGGCGGAGAGATCAACCTGCCCGCCCGCGACATTTCCGAGCCGACGTTCCGGCACGGCGCGGGCGGCGACCGGGAGCTGGTGCACCCTGGCAACCGCGAGTTCGCCAAAGGAGACACCTTCGACCGGCCGCAGGGCGGGCAAGGCGAGGGCGGGTCCGAACCCGGGGAAGGCGAATCGGTGGACCAGTTCACCTTCAGCCTGTCGCGGGCCGAGTTCCTGAACCTGTTCTTCGAAGATCTGGAACTGCCGCACCTGGCGCGCAACCAGCTGGGCGAGGTCAGCCAGAAGAAGTGGCAGCGCGCAGGCTACACCACCACCGGTTCGCCCAGCATGCTGAGCATCAGCCGCACGCTCAAGTCGTCCCTGGCGCGGCGGGTGGCGCTCAGCGTCAAGGCGCGCGCCGATCTGGAAGACGCCGAGGAAGCGCTGGCCAAGGCGCAGGCGGCGGGCGCGCCCGCCGCCGAGCTCCAGGTGCTGGAGCAGGAGGTCGAAGCATGCCGCGAACGCCTGGCCCGCGTGCCTTTCCTGGACGATCTGGACTTGCGCTATCGCAACCGCGTGTCGGTGGCCATCCCCATGGCGCGCGCGGTCATGTTCTGCCTGATGGACGTGTCCGGTTCCATGGACGAGGGCAAGAAAGACCTGGCCAAGCGTTTCTTCACGCTGCTCTACCTGTTCCTGTCGCGCAAGTACGAGCACGTGGACCTGGTTTTCATCCGCCACACGGACAACGCCGAGGAAGTGGACGAGCAGACGTTCTTCTACGACCCCAAGAGCGGCGGCACCATCGTGCTGTCCGCGCTGGAGCTGATGCGCGAGATTCTTGAAAAGCGCTATCCGCCCTCGGCCTGGAACGTCTATGCGGCGCAGGCCAGCGACGGCGATTCGTTCGGCGCGGATGCCGGCAAGAGCGCGCGCTTCCTGGCGGAACACCTGCTACCCTCGACGCGCTATTTCGCCTACATTGAAATTCCCGACTCGCAGGAAGCGCGCAAGAGCAGCCTGTGGGCGGAGTACGAACAGAAGCTGGAGCCGCATTTCGTCATGCGGCGCATCTGTGATCGCGGCGAGATCTTCCCCGTGTTCCATGATCTGTTCAAGAAGGAGACCGCATGAATGCCATCGTGGGTGCTCTCGTGGAGCCGGAATCGGCCGGCGGAGCCCGGCCGATCTCCCAGGGTTCCGAATGGACGTTCGAACTGATCCAGTCCTATGACGACGCGATCTCCCAGATCGCGCGCGAATACGGGCTGGACACGTATCCGAACCAGATCGAGGTGATTACCTCGGAACAGATGCTGGACGCCTATGCGTCGGCCGGCTTGCCCATCGGGTATCCGCATTGGTCTTACGGCAAGGAATTCATCCGCAACGAGCAGTTCTACCGGCGCGGCATGCAGGGCCTGGCGTACGAGATCGTCATCAACTCCAATCCCTGCATCTCCTATCTCATGGAAGAAAACTCCATGACGATGCAGGCGCTGGTGATTGCGCACGCCTGCTACGGGCACAACTCGTTCTTCAAGGGCAACTACCTGTTCCGCCAGTGGACCGACGCCGATGGCGTGCTGGATTACCTGGTGTTTGCGCGCAAGTACGTGATGTCCTGCGAAGACCGGTACGGCATCGATGCGGTGGAAGCGCTGCTGGACTCCTGCCACGCGCTGTCGCACCATGGGGTGGACCGCTACAAGCGGCCGACGCCGGTGTCCTACAAGGAAGAGGCCGCGCGCCAGGCGGAACGCCAGGAACACGCCCGGCTGCAGTACAACGACCTGTGGCGGACGCTGCCGCGGCTGGAAGCGGACAAGGACACGCGCGCCGCGGCCTCGGTATTCCCGCCGGAGCCCGAAGAGAACCTGCTGTACTTCATCGAGAAGTACTCGCCCAAGCTCGCCCCGTGGCAGAAGGAGCTGGTGCGCATTGTCCGCAAGGTCGCCCAGTATTTCTACCCGCAGACGCAGACCAAGGTCATGAACGAAGGCTGGGCCACGTTCTGGCACTACACCATCCTGAACCGCCTGCACGAGAAGGGACTGGTGAACGACGGCTTCATGATGGAGTTCCTGCAAAGCCATACCAATGTGGTCAGCCAGCGTGGCTTTGACGAGCGCGGCTACGGCGGCATCAACCCGTACGCGCTGGGCTTCGCGATGATGTCGGATATCCGCCGCATCTGCGAGGCGCCCACGCCGGAGGACCGCCGCTGGTTCCCCGATATCGCGGGAGGCGATTGGCTGAAGACGCTGGACTTCGCCATGCGCAACTTCAAGGACGAATCGTATATCTCGCAGTACCTGTCGCCCCGCCTGATCCGCGAGTTCCGATTCTTCGCGATCTCGGATCACCAGGCCAACCCGAAGCTGGAAGTGGCCGCCATTCACGATGACGACGGCTACCGCGATATCCGCCGCCTGCTGGCCGCGCAGCACAACCGCGACAACCAGGTGCCGGACATCCAGGTCGTCCGCTTCAATCGCGACACCGACCGCTCGCTGGTGCTGCGCCACCTGAAAAGCCGCGGCCGGCCCCTGGCGGGCGAGGATGCCGAGCAGGTGATGAAGCATCTGGCGCGCCTGTGGGGTTTCCGTGTCCGGCTGGAAGAGACCGAGCCGGACGGCACGATCAGCTCCTACCGGGAGCAGGACCCGCCGGCGTCGCTGTAAGGCGCCGGTAGGGGGAGGGACGCGCGTAGTGCGTCCCTTTTTCTTTGCCCGCTTGCCGCGAGGCCCGGGATTCTGCTAGAATCGCGGATTCGCATTTTTCGCAGCATGCAAGTCAGCCGCAAAATGCAGTAGGACAGGTGGCCGAGCGGTTGAAGGCGCACGCCTGGAAAGCGTGTATACGTCAAAAGCGTATCGGGGGTTCGAATCCCCCTCTGTCCGCCAAGAATGCTGGCGCGGGCCCTGCGGCCCGCGATGAAAAAGCCCCGATTTCCCAAGGAGATCGGGGCTTTTTCTTTGGCTGGCCGTAAGAGAATGCCGTGGTTGAATCGTTGCTCAAGGTATTCCGCGGTCAACCCGCGACCCAATCGAATGAGACTCTGCCATCAGATAGCTGCCGTCCGCCCGCGCATTGCCAAGATTGTTCATGGCGGTCTGGTGGGCTTGCTTCATGTCGCGCCGATACTCGTGCCGCTGCTGGTCTGGTATGCGAATGACCAATATTGGTATACGCCATGGGGCGATGCGTTGGCGATTTCATCGATCTGGCTTGCGTTCCTGACCTGTCGTGTCGGCCTTATCTGGCTTGGGGCCGATTCGGACGGAGTGAGTCTGCGTACCCTGGGCGGGGAATCGCAGACGGCGAAGCGCAAGCGGGGCCTGGACCTTCGGGAAGTGGACCGGCAATTGCGCCGCCACGGATGGCTGCTCCTGCCGCTGTGGCTGGGGTGGATGACGCTGGTGCAGGAGGCCCTGCCGCCGCACGCCGCCCGGAAATTTCCGCTGATCCGGAACGTCGCGGCGCAGTTGAATGCGATCAATGGCGCGCCGCGGACCCAGAGCGAAATCAACCAGCCGGGGATGGCTCGCGTTTCCCTGGAATACAGCATCCATCCCTGGAACGATGTCATCTACATCGCGAACAAGGCCTGGCTGGAGCATGATGGCTGGCTCGTCGTCGAAGACGGCCGCCGCGCGCTGTTCTGCAAGGACGGCATGGCCGGCATGATCGCCAGGCCGGACGGGACGACATATGGCAAATACCTGATCCGGCTGGAATACTCCATGGACTCGCTGCGCTGCGCGTCCTAGGCCCGTCGTGGCGGGCCGGGCGCCTGCTCGACACCCCAGTGTTTACGGTACGCTTTCACCATGACGACACCCGATACGTTCACCCGTACACCCGTGCCTCGCCTGGACCTCTACACCCTTCAGGTTTTTGTGGCCGTCCTGGATGAAGGCAGCATTGCCGCCGCCGCGGCGCGTGAACACATCGCGCCATCGGCGCTCAGCAAGCGGTTGTCCGAGCTTGAGCGCACCCTGGATGTCACCCTGTTCAATCGGCACGCGCGCGGGGTGGAACCCACCAGCGCCGGGCTGGCGCTGGCGCGGCATGCGCGTGCGCTGTTGCATCAGGCGGGCAGCCTGGCTGATGAAATCCGAGATTTTTCGTCGGGAGTGCGCGGGCATGTGCGCATCGCCGCCAATCTGTCATCCATTACGCAATTCCTGCCCGGCGAGCTGCGCCGGTTTCTGGACCAGCACCCTGATGTGCGGATCGATCTGGAAGAAAATGTCAGTTCCGCCGTGACCCGGGCGGTTCAAGAGAATGTGTCCGACATCGGCATCTATACCCAGACGGACGACGATAGCGGTCTGCTTGTCTTTCCGTACCAGCGCGACGTGATGACGCTGGTGGTCAATCAAGCCCACCCGCTTGCGGCGCGCAGCAGCATCGCGTTTGCCGACACGCTGGAATACGACCATGTGGGCATGCACCGTGGCAGCGCGGCCAATTACCTGTTCACCCGTGAGGCGGCGGCCATCAACCGGACGGTGCGATTGCGGTTCCAGGTGACCTCGTACGATGCCCTGGTGTCGATGGTGCGTGGTGAACTGGGCATAGGCATCGTGCCGACCAAGGCGTTGTCGCTGTTCGCCTGCGAGGACCTCCGGATAATCCCTCTGACCGATGCGTGGGCACAGCGCCAGCTCAAATTGTGCGTGCGCAGCAATGAGCCTTTGTCCGGCGCGGCGCGACTGCTATTGGATCATCTGCTTGAAGAGGTTCAGCCCACAGGAGGCGCTTGAGCGCTGAGTGGCGCGCGCTGTTCTTTGCCCGAGCATGCTGCGACGCAGAATTTCCTCGGCCGGTTCCGGCCTGGCGGGCCAGCCGTCGCGTTTCGCGATGCCCCATTGAAGATTCACGATTTGTGCCTGCCGGCCTGATCTCGCAAGATAGGCTCACGAACCCATAGACCCGGACCAGGTCCGGGCGCCAGGAGAAAGACGTGAGCCTTCCCGGTCGAGTTGAAATTGTTGAGGTGGGGTTGCGCGACGGCCTGCAGAGCGAGCCGGAATTCGTGCCTACCGAAACCAAAGCCGCGATCCTGAATGAACTGATCGCCGCGGGCGTGCGCCAGATCGAGGCCACCTCCTTCGTGTCGCCCCGCGCCGTGCCGCAGTTGAGCGATGCCGTCGCGCTGCTGGAGCAAGTCAATAAGCGCGCGGGCGTGGTGTTGAGCGCCTTGGCTCCGAACCGCCGGGGCGTGGAACGCGCGCTGACTTCACGCGCGGATGAGGTGGTGGTGTTTCTGTCCGCCACCGAAAGCCACAACCAGAAGAACCTCAACCGGCCGGTGGAGCAATCGCTACGCGATATCGAAGACGTGGCGGCGCTGTTGCAGGGCCATGCGATCGGACGCAAGGGCGCTATTGCCGTCGCCTTCGGCTGTCCCTTCGAGGGGGACGTGGATATCGCGGTGCTGAAAACCATCGTGGCCCAGTTCGCCCGCCTGGATTTTGATTCGGTGACCCTGGGCGATACCACCGGCATGGCAACGCCCAGGCTGGTGCGCCGGACGGTCGATGCACTGAGAGCGGATTTTCCCGGCATGAAGTTTTCGCTGCATTTTCACAATACACGCGGCCTGGGACTGGTCAATGTGGTGGAAGGGCTGCACGCGGGCGTCACCTGCTTTGAGTCTTCGCTGGGCGGACTGGGCGGGTGCCCGTTCGCGCCGGGCGCCACCGGCAATGTATGCACCGAGGATCTGGTCAACCTGTTGCACGAAATGGGCATCGACACCGGCATCGATCTGCCCGCCTTGATCCAGGCTGCCCGTCACTTCGAGCGCGTGATGAAACGCAGCCTGCCCGGACAGGTGATGAAGGCCGGGCCCCGTCTGGCGCTGCACGACTACGCTGGCGCCGTGGCCGCGGTGGGTTGAGGAAACGTATGCCCTTATCTGGATTCCGCATCCTGGACCTGACACGCATCATCTCTGGTCCCTTCTGCACCTCGCTGCTGGCCGACATGGGGGCCGATGTCATCAAGATAGAGGCGCCCGGAGAGGGCGACCCGGTGCGCCAGCAAGGCGTCATCCGCGAGGGCATAAGCTGGTACTTCGCCAACTACAACCGCAACAAGAAGTCGGTCACGCTGGACTTGTACAGTGACGAAGGCAAGGCGGTGCTCCGGCAGCTGATCGCGCAGTGCGATGTGGTGGTGGAAAACTACCGGCCCGGCGTCATGGAGAAAATGGGGCTGGGCGACGAGCAGCTCAAAGCGCTGCGGCCCGACATCATTCACTGCAGCATCAACGGCTTCGGCACGACCGGGCCCTATCGGGACAGGCCAGCCTTTGACTTCATCGCGCAGGCGATGAGCGGGTTCATGAGCCTGAACGGCGGCGAGCACGAGCCGCCCATGCGTGCCGGGCCGCCCATCAGCGACCTGGTCGCCGGGATGAACGGCGCCTTGGGGATCGTGGCGGCTCTGTTGCGCCGCGAGCGCACCGGGCAGGGCGACAGCGTGAGCGTGAGCCTGCTGGGCAGCATGATCGGGCTGTTGAGCTTTCAGGCGTCGAATTACTTTGCCAACGGCAAGCTGCCGGCGCGCACCGGCAACGATCACGGGATCGCGTCGCCTTACGGCTTGTTCGAGACGGCGGACGGCCAGGTTGCCATCGCGCCCAGCAACGATGTCATCTATCACAAGCTGCTCGACGCGCTGGAGCTTCCCGCCTTGCGCGCCGATCCTCGCTACCAGACCAACGCCGACCGCATGCAGCACCGCGCGGCCATTGCCGCGGACATTCAGGCGCGCACCCGGCAGCACACGAGCGCGCATTGGATCGAACGGCTGAATCAGTTCGGCGTGCCCTGCGGGCAGGTCCTGAACCTGCAGGAGGTGTTCGAAGACCCGCAGGTGCAGGATCAGCGGATGGCGATAGACGTGCCCCATGGCGAGCATGGCGCGGTCCGCATGCTGGGCTTTCCCATCAAGTTCTCGCAGGCGCCCACCCAAGCGGTGGCGGCGGCCCCGGCGCTGGGCGCGGATACCGAGCGCGTGTTGCGGCAGTTCGGGTTTGCAGAGCAGGATATCCACGGTTTGCAGGAACGCGGCGTTATTTGAAGACACCGCGGCAGGACCATGAGGCTGGCGCAATGCCGGCCCATATACCTATAACGACGGAGACACATGACATGCTACGCACCCTGCTGCTATCCGCCTGTGTACTAGGCCTCGCTGCAAGCGCCCAGGCCCAGGATTCATACCCGAATCAGCCTATACGCATCATTGTTCCTTTCACCCCCGGTGGCGGCACGGACTTTCTGTCGCGCACGGTAAGCGCCAAGCTGGGCGAGACCACGAAGTGGAATGTGGTGGCCGAGAACCGGCCCGGCGCGGGAGGAACGATAGGCATAGGGGCGGCGGCCCGGGCCAAGCCGGATGGCTACGAAATCGTAATGGGCCAGGTCGACAATCTGGCCGTCGCGCCCTCCATCTACAGCAAGCTCTCCTATGATCCGGTCAAGGACTTTGAGCCTATCGGCATCGTGGGCGAAGCGCCCCTGGTCATCGTGGCGGGCAAGAACAGCCCCTACCAGAGCTTGGGGGCGCTGATCGACGCGGCCAGGAAGGCGCCGGGCTCGGTCAACTACGGCTCGCCCGGAGCTGGCACCATCACGCACCTGGCCGCCGAACTCCTGCAGCAGCGCGCCGACATCAAATTGGTCCATGTGCCCTACAAGGGCTCGGGTCCCGCCATGGCCGACCTGCTCGGCGGGCAGGTGCCGGTGATCTTTACGTCGATTCCTTCGGCGGCGCCGCAGATCAAGGCGGGTAGCGCCGTGGCGCTGGCCGTCACTTCCCCCAAGCGCAGCCCTATCCTGCCCGACGTGCCCACCGTGGCCGAACTGGGCTATTCGGGTTTTGATGTGCGCGTCTGGTATGGCTTGCTGGCGCCGGCCAAGACGCCAAAACCCATTATCCAGACGCTGAACACCGAACTGAACAAGGTGCTTGCCTTGCCCGCCATGCAGGAGGCGCTGGCGGCACAAGGCGCGCAGGCCATGCCCACGACGCCGGAGCAGTTCGCGTCGACCATCAAGCAGGATTACCTGAAATGGAAGCCCGTGATCGAGGGAGCGAAGGTCAAGCTGGATTGAGCACGAGCGGCGACACATCCAGCACGTACATCTGCCGCTCGCCTTCATGCACGGAGTCGATGCAGACCTGGGTGCCGTCGCGACTCCAGCGCGGGTGCAGGTCGCAGCGGTTTTCCTTGGACAGGCCGGGATCGGCGTAGAAGCTGCCCAGCGCATGCTGCCGGCCGGTCTGCATGTCGTAGAGGAACAGGATGCGCTCGTGCGTGACGGAGTCCGGATAGGTGTCGCTCAGCAGCCAGCGCGTATTCACGGGTGAGAACGTCATGTGGCCGTTTTCGGTCAGCACGCCGTCGCCCACGACCTGGACGCGGCCTTCGGGCGTGTCTTCATAGAGGTGGTAATGGATGCTGCCGCCATGCGGGCCCCATACGATGATGGAATTGTCGTCGCGCCAGAGCGGATGCGAGATCTGGTATTCGGACTTCTCGTAGTCGAAGGTGCCGACCGCGTTGGGATCGAAGCCGTCCGCCAGTTGCGGCAGCGGATGGTCGGAGCATTCCAGCAGGCGCATGTCGCTGCCGTCGGCGTTCATGGTGATCAGGCGGTGCAGGAAGCAGGTCTCGTCTTCCACGCGCTCGGTCCAGCGGTGCAGGAACAGGATGCGAGTGGACGAGGGGTTGACCTCGATGTGGCTGACCCAGTGGATGGCGCGTTCCATCGAGTCGCGCGGATGGAAGTTGCGCAGGTCCGCGTAGCTGACCAGCAGGCGATGCTCGCCGCTCTCAAGGTCCAGCGTATGGATGCCGTCGTCGGCGGGCGCGTTGGCGACGGGGCCGGGCGCGTGTTCGCTGTAGCCGATGGTCTGGTGCGTGATGTAGAGCCGGCGGTAGTCCACGCAGAGCGCGTAGCGGCTGCTGGGCGCGGCGACGTAGATGGGCAGCGGCAGGATGCGTGTCTTGCCGGTGGCGATGTCGTGGATGGCCGACCGGAATCCGGGATAGAAGCCGCTGTCGTCGTCGCTGCGGCAGTTGTAGATCATTTGCGGGTCGGACCGGCCGTCCAGCCATTGCAGCTGGCAGCCCATCTGCCAGTTCCAGGCCGTGGTCTCGCCCACGGCGTGAAAGCGGTCGCCGTCGCGCAGGTCGAAGTAGCCGACCTCGGCGCGCAGTCCGGGCGTCAGCACCGCGTCCTTGAAGGCCGTGCGGTTGGCCAGCAGATAGCGGCCGTCGCGGTGCCAGACGGTCTTGTTGTAGTAGCCGAAGAAATGGTGATGCGGGGAATCGTTCAGGCGGCGGCAGGCGATGGGCGTGGCAAGCATGCGGTTCACAAATAAAGGGTGTGGCGAAGAGGCGGGGATGGCGGCGCGAGAGGCTGCGCGCCGCCGCGGCGGAGGGTCAGCCCGCGGTGATGTGCTCGGTTTCGATGACCTTGTTCCAGCGGGCGCGTTCACGTTCGACGAAATCGCGCGCCTCGCTCGGGCTGTTGCCCACGGGCGTCATGCCCAGGCGTTCCAGGCCGGCCCGGAACGCCGGCTCTGCGTAGATGCGTTTCAGGTCGGCGCTGATCTTTTCGATCAGGGCGTCCGGCACGTCCTTGCCGGCGGCCAGGGTGGTCCACGACGTGACGGTCAGGCCCGGCAGGCCGGCTTCGGCGGCGGTGGGCACGTCGGGCAGGGCGGGCGAGCGGGTCGCGCCGGTGATGGCCAGCGCCTTCAGCTTGTTGGCCTGGATGTAGCCGATGGTGGTGGGCACGTTCTCGAAAAGCAGCTGGATCTGGCCGCCCAGCAGGTCGTTGGTGGCGGCGGAACTGCCCCGGTACGGGATATGCACGATGGGAGCCTGCGCGGCCATTTTGTAGAGTTCGCCCACCATGTGCACGGAAGATCCCACGCCGGCCGAGCCGAAGTGCAGCGTTTCCGGCCTGGCTTTGGCCAGCGCGGTCAGTTCGGCCAGGGTGTTGGCTTCCAGCCCCGGGTTGGCCACCACGACATGCGGCATTTCGGCCACGATGGTGATCAGCTTCAGGTCTTGGGCGGGCTTGTAGTTGAGGGTCTTGTAGACGCCATAAGTGGCGTGCAGGCCGATCGAGCCCAGCAGCAGCGTGTAGCCGTCGGGGCCGGAGTCCGCGACGAATTTGCCGCCGATGTGGCCGCCCGCGCCGGGCCGGTTTTCCACGACGACGGACTGGCCGTAGAGCTTGCCCAGGTGCTCGGCCAGCAGGCGGCCCTGGATGTCCGAACTGCCGCCCGCCGTGAAGGGGACGATGATGCGCAGCGGACGGTCGGGATAGTTGGCCTGCGAATGCGCGGCCAGCGGCAGGACGGCGCCCGCCAGGGTCAGGCACAGCGCTTCCAGGATACGGCGCCAGGGACGGCGTGGACTCATGGTATTTCCCCAATCAGTTGAATCGTGGCGGGCGCATCTGGCGGCACCCTTGGAGAAGCCAGTGTAGGAGTCGCACAGTATTTGAAAAAATTCTTTTTTCGGCATAGCCTATGCAACTTTGCTATACCCTGTGATCCCATGAGCCGACCGCTGAATTTCCGTCAGATCGAAGCCTTCCACGCGGTAATGCTGGCTGGCACCACGACCGGCGCGGCGCAGATGCTGCGCACGACCCAGCCCTCCATCAGCCGCCTGCTGGCGCAGGCGCAGCAGGCCAGCGGCCTGAGGCTGTTCGACATGGAGCGCGGCCGGCTGCGGCCCACGCGCGAAGCCAAGGATCTGTTCGATACCGTCCAGCGCCATTTCGTGGGGCTGGAACGCATCGAAGACCGGGTGGCGGCAATGCGGCGCAGCGGCAGCGGGGTGCTGCGGCTGGCGTGCACGCCGGCGCTGGGCCTGGGCATGCTGCCCGGGGCCGTGGAGGAATTCGCCGAGCGCTACCCCGATGTCCACATCAATATGCAGACGGTGGGCAGCCAGTACCTCAGGGAGGGGCTGCTGCACGGCACCTATGACGTGGTGGTCACGACGGTGCCGCTGGATGGCTCGCACCTGGCCTTGCACAGCCTGCACGAGAGCGCGGCGGTCTGCGTGATGCGGCCGGATCATCCCCTGGCGGCGCTGCCGTCCATCGGCATCATGGATCTGCATGGGCGCAGGCTGCTGGTGCTGAACGCGGATGACGACGTCTACCTGCAGCTGCGGGGCGCGATGCAGCAGCATCAGGTGCAGTCCGCGTCCGAAGTCGAAACGACCTATTCTTCGACGATCTGCGCGCTGGCGGCGGCCGGCAGCGGGCTGGGCATCGTCAATCCCTATATCGCCGCGGTGTTCGCCGACCAGCTCGCGATACGGCCTTTCACGCCGCGCCTGCCGGTCCGGGTGTGCATGGCCTATCCCGCCCAGACCGCGCCGTCGATCGTGACCGAGGCGTTCGTGGAGATTCTGGCGCGCAGATTCCAGGCGGCGCCAGGCCAGGCCTGACGCCGCGCGGACGTTTACGCGCCTACGGGCTTGCCGTCGGTGCGACGGACAACCACGGTCGCGGAGCGGGCGTCGCCGCCACCCGAACGCAGGGTGTTCCAGCTTTGGTTGGGATGCTGGATGTTGATGAAGAACGTCGTCAGATCCGGCGTGTAGGCGATGCCGGTGATCTCGCAACCCAGCGGTCCCACCAGGAAGCGCTTGGATTCACCGGTTTTCTGGTCGATGTAGTACATCGAGTTGTTGCCGAAGAAATCCGTGGTGGACGTGCCGGTGCCGGCGTCGGTCTGGACCCAGAGGCGGCCCTTGGGGTCGACGCGGATGCCGTCGGGGCTCGAGAACGTATCGCCGTTGACGTTGCCGGTCAGGTTGGCGGCGGCGCCGTCCGCGGGGTCCCGGCCTGCCAGCAGCAGCAGGTCCCATTCAAACGTCGTGGCGAGCGGGGAGTCGCCGCGCTCGTGCCAGCGGACGATCTGACCGTGCGAGTTGTTCACGCGCGGGTTGGGCGCGCTGGTCCGCTTGCGGCTGCCGTTGTTGGTCAGCGTGCAGTACACGGTCTTGTCCACGCCCACGGTGATCCACTCGGGGCGGTCCATCAGCGTGGCGCCGGCCACGCGCGCGGCGGCCTGGGTCTTGACCAGCACGTCGGCCTGGGTATTGAAGTCGACAAGCTGGCCGGTGATGATGGTGCCGACGGGCAGCTGCGTGAAGTTGCCCGGATCGGTGGCGCCGGTGGTGAGGCCGTTCTTGCCCACGGCCAGTTCCACCCAGTTGCCGCTGCCGTCGTCGTTGAAGCGGGCGGCATACAGCGTGCCCTCGTCCAGCAGGCTCATGTTGTTGGCGCGGTTGGCCGGGTCGTAGGGCTTGCTCGGCACGAACTTGTAGATGCAGCCGGGCGTGGTGTCGTCGCCCATGTAGAACGCGACGCGGTTGTTCGCGTCCAGCATATAGGCCGTGTTTTCATGGCTGAAACGGCCCATCGCGGTGCGCTTGACGGCGGTCGAGTCCGGATTCTGCGGGTCGATCTCGACCACCCAGCCATACCCTTCGTCGGCCGGCTTGCCGACATCGCCCACCTGGTAGTGGTAGTTGTTGAGCGTTTCTTCGCAGGTCAGGTACGTGCCCCAGGGCGTATCGCCGCTGGAGCAGTTGTTCAAGGTGCCGACAACGGTAGCGCCGACCACCGACTTGGCCGGGCCGCTGACGTTGTAGACCGTGTTGCCGGTGTAGCGCTTGTTGTAGCGCGAGTCGGCCTTGACCGCCCAGGCGCCGTTGGCGCCGCGCGCGATTTCGATCACGGAAACCCCGACGTTCGACAGGCGGGTGCGCAGGCCTTCGACGCTCTGGTCCAGCGTTTCGTCGTCGAGGGCTTCGTGGTTCAGCACCAGCAGGCCGCCCTGGTTCGGGTCCACGCCTTGCAGCGGGTAGAAATGCATGCCGTCGTGCTGGCCGCCGGACTGGTTTTCGGTGGCCGGGTAGGACTGCGGAATGCCTGCATAGCCGGCCGAGCCGATCATGCACTTGTCCCCGGCCGAATACAGGACTTCGGCCACATAGCCAACCGGAACGGTGACCGTGTCCGCGACGATCTTGTCGCCCAAGGGCGTGAAGGTGACGGAGTAGTCGGGGCCAGCCGGCGTCGGCGGGGGAGGCTCGACGCCAGGAGCGGGTTCCTCTGTGACCGGCGCGGAGGAGTCGTCATCGTCATCGCCGCCACAGGCCGTCAGCAGCGTCGAGGCGCCGAACACGGACAGCATGGACAGGCCGAAGCTGTTCTTCAGCAGAGTGCGGCGCTCGGGATTTGCCGCGACGATTTCGTCGAGCATCTGGCCGGGAACCGTAACCTCTCCCTGGGCTTCGCGATGGGGAGCGCGCAATTTGTCGGTCAAGTAGGACATTCCAACCTCATAGAATTGTGGACGGGGATACTCAGCTGTTTGTCAGCCTTTCGGCGGCGAGGTTAGAAGCCCCTCATTACACAGGAGTGACTATGGCGCGAGTTCCTGCGCGCGGCCATGCGGGGGAACGGCCGGACCGTTCTCGTTACTAAGGTGTCATTACGCTTTTTGATCTATGGAGAAGCTTGCCATGCCCGCCGCCCGCGCCCGTCCGGAAATCCGTTGCGCCAGTCACCGTTGCCACGGCGAGACGCGATGACAGCCCCTGGCCAGACCCTGGGCCTGGAGATGGAGATGGCCGTGGCGCATCGCGGCACGGGCGCGAGCCACGCGGTTGGGGGGTATTTTGAACGGCTGGCGGGAATCAAGGCCGCGCGCGATGAGGCGCCAGGCATGTCGCGCATCGCGGGCCGGGATGTCGGCGTGTCGGTCGCCGCGGGCGAGAGCGGGCTGGACAATGGCTTCAACCTCCTGGAGACCGCTTTTGCGCCGGTGTCCGCGGAGCAGGGCGGGCTGGCCGAGCTGGGCCGGCGGGTGCGGCGCGAACTGGAAGACGCGCTGCTGGCGCTGGACGCGGAAGGCGCGACCGTCCTGAACGTGTCGGAGCACCCGGCATGCACGCTGGACCCGGCCTGGTATGCCGCGGTGCAGGTGCCGCGCCCCATCTACCGCGAACTCGTGGGGCACCGCGAATGGCTGCACCGCGTGGGCATCGACGCCAAGGCGCAGAACAGCCCGTGCACGTCGGTCGACGTGAGCCAGGCGGCGCGTGCGCTGAATGTGGTGCTGGCGCTGGCCCCGGCCTGCGTGGCGATATTCGCCAACAGCCCGCTGGAGAACGGCCGCGAGACCGGCTTCAAGGAGAACCGGCTGACGGTGTGGGACCGCATGTTCCGCTATTCCCGCTTTGCGGGGGATCACTACCTGCAGCGTCTGCCCGAACGCCCTTTCGCGGATCTGGGCGATTACTTCCGCTGGATGTTCGGACCCGGAACCGCGAGCCGTTGCCTGCCCCTGGCGGTCGAGGACGGCTACAAGTCGGCGGTCGGCGTGTATCTGCAGGGCAGTCCCTCGCTGTCGCGCTTCATGGCGTCCGACGGTTGGCCGGGCTTGCGCACCGACACGGGCGCATCGGTGACGCTCCTGCCGCAAGGCGGGCATTTCGAGTATTCGCAGTTCGCGCATTTCCTGGATGCCCGCTGGCGCTACCGCCTGGCTTCGCCTCCGCCGCTGGAGGCGCTGCGCGAGGCCTGGAACCGTCCGGGCGGCATCGAGGACCTGTACGCCGGGCTGGGCGTGGTCGGCTATATCGAAGGGCGCGCGCCCGGCGCGGGCTTTGCCGATGCGCAGCTGCTGCAGGACGCCGGCAAGGCCGTGGCCGCCACCACGGTGATGGCGCCGTCGGCTCTGCAATTGGGCCTGATGCGCAACCTGGAACAGGCGGAAGACCTGCTGCGCGAGTGGGGCTGGCTGCGTTTGCGCGATATGCGGGCCGGCGCGATGCGGCACGCGCTGGATGACGACGCGGTGTGGGCGCTGGCGCGCGACGCGCTGGCGGTGGCCGAGGGCGGCCTGGCCGCCGATGAGCGGCATTGGCTGGACTATGCCCGCTATGTGGTCGAGTCCCGCAGCACCGGCGCGGACAGGCTGTTGCGCCTGTGGCGGGACCTCGAAGGCGATCCCCACCGGCTGCGCGCGGTATGCCGGGCCAGGGCGGCGGTGCCGCTCTGACCCGGGCTCCCCGCGCGTGGCGGGGGGGCGTGCCTACACGGGCATCATCGTCATGGCCGGGGGCGGCGCCCCGTTGCCCAGGCCGTTGATGACCGCCAGCAGTTCGCGCTGCGGCTCGTCCGGGTTGGGCAGGGACTGCAGCGCGCGCTTCTCGTCCGGCGTCAGCATCGCAGCCACTTCATCCAGCGAATCGCATCGCATCGAATAGGCCTGCTGGGTGCGGGCATCGATCTGCTCCAGCGCCTTCCATGCCGACAGCATGTGCGCCTGGTGCTGGGTCTGGTCGCTGATGCTGGACGTCAGCGTGCTGATCTCGCCATGGAAGACCGGCAGCGCATTCGGCCCGGCGTTCCACACCTTCTTCTGGTCCTTCAGGTTGGCGCCGGCCTGGTCGGGATGGCTGGTGATCAGGTTGACGAAGAAGGCCTTCACCTTGTCCAGCACCCCTTGCGGCTTGGCCTCGGGCTTGCCGCCGTGCATGATCTGGTAGCCCTTGCCGTTCTCGTCGAAGGTCAGCAGCAAGGTGCGTGCGCGCATTTCTCCCTTTGCGCCTTCGTCCAGATGCACGCGCGCGCCCGTGGCGTCGTTGGGCTTCAAGAACACTTCCGACGGCATGTTGCTGCCGATGCCGCCGTCGGCATAGACCTTCTTGCCGGTGTCCGTCTCGATCGACACGGCCTTGAATGCGATGGGGAAGGCCATCGACATGCGCGCGGCGTAGGCCACCGGCATGTCCGGCGCGGTCTGCGCGTCGAAGTAGGTCTCCGTCTGGTCGGTCTTGTTCCACCCGGTCAGCGTCAGCATCTTGAACTTTTCGGGCGCGAGCTCATGCAGGGACTTCAGATCGCCAAAGGTGATCATCTTGCCCTGGCGGTCCTCGTCGAAGTTCTGCGGCTGCCGCAATTCGTTCAGACGCACCTGCACGACGGGATCCAGCTGCTGCAGCCTGGCCTGGAACGCGCCATCGTCCCAATGGCTGTTCAGGAAGGAGGCGACGCTGTTGGCGCTGGTCTGGTCCACCACCTTCAGCGAGGCGACCGCGGGCGCGAGGCCGCCCTCCATCTTCAGGTCCGGATACAGGCGGGCGAGGTCGCCGCCGCCCTTGAGCGCGTCCAGCACGCCGGGGCGGAACAGCGCGTCCGCGGGGCCGCTTTCGAATTCCGACGCGCTCAGGCCGCAAGCCAGGCAGGTGGCCGTCAAGGCACCGGCCGACGAGCCGGCCAGGTGCTTCAGGCCGGCCATCATGCCGGCCTTCTCCATCTGGTCCAGTGCCGCGCTGTAGCCGATGCCCTTGGCGCCACCGCCGCGCAGCACCATGTTTTCAAGCTGGGGGGCGGGGCGGATGACGACGTACTTTCCCTTGTGGGGAATGATCTGCGGACTCGTATCCGCCGGCCGCAGGTTGGACAGCAGCTCATTGCGCGCGGCGTCCACCTTCAGGCGGTCCAGCGCCATCGCGGCCTGCGAGCCCGCCGTTTTCATGGCGGTGGCGAATTCCTTGCCCCCGACCGAGCCGTCTTCCTTGCGCGGCAGCGCATCGAAGGTACGTTGCACGATGGATTCGAACTTCGCCTGCGCCTCGTTCGAAAAGCTTGCGATGCCATTGGGCCCCATCATGCCGGCCAGCGCGCCGGTCTCCTGCGCGAAGTATTGCTCGAAGGATTGCCGGGCCGCCTGCACGTGGGTGGAGTCGCTGTCGGGCGTGACGAACAGGCCCTTGAGCTGGCCCAGCAGCGAGGTGGGAGTCTGGGTCGGCGCCTGCCAGACGGGCGCGCTGGCGCTGCCCTGGATATTGCTGGAGATGTTGTTCATGCCAGCTCTCCCGGCGTGACTGCGGGGGTTCCGCCGGTGGCGGCGAACGAGATCTCCGCATCCTCCAGCGACAGGTTCTTGACCAGGGCGCGCGTGTCCAGCGCCTGCGTCACCTGGTATTGCAGCCAGCGCGGCCAGATGTCGTCGTCCAGGCGGTCTATCGCGATGCGGCCGGTGGCGGTCACGAAGTCGCGGCTGTCCAGGCCGACGACATAGGCGTGTCCGCGCAGCGCGGCCTGGTTGATCAGCAGCGCGCTCTTGATGACGGCGCGGCGCAGGCTGCCCTGCAGGGCCACGGCGTCATGCAGGAAGAAATCGGCCAGGACCAGGCGATTGGACGGATGCAGCGTGATGCGGCCGGGCAGGTCGTCGAACAGCAGGTCGAACTGGCGGGCGCCGGCGGGAAGGGCGGCCAGCCCGCAGCTCTGGGCCAGCCGCGACAGATCGCGTTCGGCGCGTTGCGCATCGCCCAGTACGCCGCGCGCGTCGGCGGGCACGATGGGCATGGCGTCGGCGTCGCTGCCGGGGGCGCTTTCCATGCGGTCCAGCTCGCGCAGCAAGGCGTCCGCCGCGGCTTGCAGGGGCTGCGCGTCGCAGGCGGCGTAAAGCGGCAGGCTCAGGCTGGCGCCGAGCTCGGGCGTGATGCCGCCGATCAGGCCGGCGCCCATGCGCGTGTCGAAACCGCGGCGCAGCAGGGCTTCGCCCGGCAGGTCGTCGACGTCGGTCGCGTCATTGAAGGCGCGCCGCCAGGCGGTCAGTATGACGCTGCCGTCGTTCGGGTTGATCGCCATTCCCAGCTGGTGCTGATCGTCCAGCGGGACGGCCCATTGCGCCGGCGGCGCGGCGTCGCCGGTCGGGTGGAAGGCCGCGTGCGTGTACTCGGCGGCGGCCTGCGCGATGTCGGAAATCGAATTGTGTGCCATGGGGCCTCACGGAGTGGAATCAGTCCGTGAGTAACGCGACGCCATCCATGAGTTCCCCGATTGGCCGATGCCATGAACGCGGTTAAGATGGGCGCCTCGTTCCAACTGCTCTCCTGCATACTGGCTGCCGGCTTTTCGCGGCGCCCGATTACGGGCCTGTGCGAGGCTCCTTTTAGTGTGAACAGGCCCTAGCCCGATTGCCTACCGTGTCAGATCCCCTATTCGCCCGGATACTCTCCGAACTTGGCCAGACCTTGGGTATTCCCGCGCTGGCGCCCGCCGAGGGCGGCCTGTGCCAGCTGGCATTTGACGGCCGGCATCTGGTGCAGCTCATGGAACACGGCGCGCGCGCGCAGGTACTGTTGTCGTGCGCGGTGGGCGGGAAGATGGACAGCGCGCAGGCCTTGCTGGCGGCGCAGAGCAATTTCATGCAGGCCGGCGGCGGCGTGGTCGCCTGCGCGGCGCCCGACGGGCGCATGCACCTGCAACTGGGCGTGCCGCGCGCGGATTGCCGCGCGGACACCCTGATGGCCGCGATCGACGCCTTGCTCACCCAGGTGGAAGCCTGGGAGAAACGCAGCGTGCGCGCCGAACCCGACGTGGATGCGCTGCGGCGCAATCCCGCCTTCATGATGCAGTCGGTATAGCGGCGGGCGCGCCGCGCGAACCCCTAGCTCGACTTCTGGATCACGCCCTTGAGCGAATCCGCGATCTGCTTGGTGATCGTGCTCTGGATGTCGATCATCATCGTCCACTGCTGGATCTGCTGCTGCATCTGCAGCATCTCGGCCTGAGACACGCTGCCGTCGGCATTGTTGCCCATGCTGGCCAGCGTCGATTGCAGATTGCTTTCCTGCGTGCGGATGCTGTCGTAGATCGAGTTGTTGACGCTGTTGAAGTTCAGGCCGGACGAGCCGGTAAGACCGTTGATTGCCATGTTGCGTCTCCTTAGCGGGACAGGGGGGTGAACGCGGACGGCGGCATCGGGGCGCCGGCATCCGTAAGCGGTTGAAAGGGACGTTGCGCCAGGACCTCCCGGGCCGCCTGGGCGGCATCCGCCACGGCCCGGCAGTCCTGGAACGCGGCGGGCGACAGGCCCGCGGCCAGGCGCGCGCGCGCGGCGTGCTCCAGCCGGGCCAGGCGTTCGGCCAGCGCTGCGCTCAGTTCGGCGCCGCCGGGGGCGGCCAGGCGGTGTTCGAGTTCGGTCAGGGCGGTGGGTGGGTTCATGGGCGGCAGGTGTCGGGTTGGCAACGATGGGGGCCGGGGCGCTCAGCGCGTCACGATGGCATTGCGCGGCCCCTCGAAGATGATGCGGGTGTTCTCCACCGTGATCAGCCGGTACTTGCGGTAGACGCCGCCGACCAGCAGCTTGCTGCCGTCTTCCAGCACGATGAAAGGCTGGGCGCCGCCCACGACGCTGCGGATCACGAACGGCACGCTGTCGGAAGGCGCGGCCGCGCTGGCGGCGGCGATCCTGGCGACGCCGAGGTAATGCTTGTTGAAATCGTCCACCAGTTCCTGCAGGCGTTGCAACTGGTCGTCTTCCAGCGCGCCGGGGGCAATGTCCAGGTAGTCGGCCTTCCAGGCGAGGGTGACGCCGGACAGACCGGCATCCACCATCTGGCTGGAGAACGTGTCGCTCAACTGCTGCGTCAGCACGATGTCGTTGCCCAGTACGGTCATGCCCGGCAGCTGCGCGCGCAGCGCGTCCATGGCCGACGCGCGTTCGCGTGCGCTGCTGGCGATGCCGGCAATGTTGAGCCGGCCGTCGCCCTGGTACTGCGGCTCGTACTTGACGTTGAACGAGCGCAGGGCGGCGCGCGCCGTGCGCACCGCCTCGTCCTCGTTGCTGATGCGCATGGCCGGCATCGGCCAGATCTGCGAGAGGGACGCCGCGACCGCATCCTGCTCGGCCGCATTGCGCACCCAGCCCGACACGGTGACGGTGCCGTCGCGCGACAGCGCCACATGCAGACGCGAGGCCAGGCCCATGCGTTCGAACACGGCGGAAATCTGCCCCATGGACTTTTCGGCCGCGGCCAGGCGCGGGTCGGGCGTGGGCGCCCGCTTGGCGGTGGAAGGCGGAATGAGCGCCAGCGCAATGGCCACGATGATGGTGAGCAGCACCGCGCCCAGGCCCAGCGCCATCGGCCAGGAGTCGCGCTTGCGGCGCCGGCCCTGCACGGGCGGCAAGGGCAGACGGCGTTCGAGCTGGCTGTCCTCGTCGGCCGCGGGCATGGGCGCAACGGGTATCGCCGGGCGCTCGGGGGCGGCGACAGGATTGGCGGCGGGCTTGGCCGGCGCGCCGCCCAGCGCATCGTTGGCGGCGTCCGGGGCCTGCGCCCAGGGATCGCTGCGGCGCGCCACCGTGATCCACACCGGGCCCAGCGGCACCGGCCGGTTGAAGGGCGTGCCCGGAGGCGTGTCCGGCTGGCTGTCGTCCATCGCCAGGTCCCAGCCGCTTGCACCGATGCGCACGCGCGCGGCGCGCGGCCCCAGGCCGTCGTCGGCCAGCACGATGTCGCAGGCGGGATCGGCGCCCAGCACCGAGCCGTCTTCCACCAGGCAGCGCGCATCGCGATGCAGGCCGCTCAGCACGCGCAATTCCAGCGCTTCGCTCATGCGGGGACTCCCTTGTAGCGCGCGTTCACAGATCCACCCTGGCCAGCGGCTGGACATTGATCTCCTGCGTGAGCTCCTGGTAGGACAGCACCGGCAGCTCGTACAGATCCTGCTCGATCATCTTGCGCAGGTAGCGGCGGATGTCCATGGAGGTCAGCAGCACCGGCTTTTGCGCGGTGGCGTTCAGGTCGCCGGTGGCGCGCTTGATGTTGTCGACGAGCTTCTTGGATGCGTTGGGGTCCAGCGCCAGGTAGCTGCCCGCGGAGGTCTGACGGATGGCGCCGCGCACGGTTTCCTCTACGTTCGGGGCCAGCAGGTAGGCGGGCAGGATGTTCTGTCCGGTGGAATATTTGTAGCTGATGTGGCGCTTGAGCGAGACCCGCACGTACTCGGTGAGCAGCACCGTGTCCTTCTCTTTCTGGCCCCATTCGATCAGGGCTTCCAGCACCGCCCGCAGATTCCGGACGGAGATGTCCTCGGACACCAGCCGCTGCATGATCTCGGCGATCTTCTGCACCGGCATCACGCGCAGCGCCTCCTTCACCAGGTCGGGGAAGCGGTCTTCCATGGCGGTAAGCAGGAAGCGGGTTTCCTGGATACCGATGAAGTCCGACGAGTATTTCTTCAGCACGAACGCCAGGTGCCAGGTCAGCACCTGGTGCGGATCCAGGAACGGGATGCCGGCGGCCGACAGCGTGGGCGCCAGGTCCGCGTTGACCCAGATGGTGGGGATGTTGGGCAGGAAGCGCTTGTCCGTCTCGTATGGAACCTGCAGGGCCTGCAGGTTCTGTTCGGTGTCGCGCACCAGCACCGCGCCGGGGCGCAGCTTGCCCTGGGACACCGGCACTTCGGACAGCAGGATGTTGTAGGTGTCTTGCGGCAGCGCGTCGTTGAAGCGCAGCTGGATGCCGGGAAACGGCACGCCCAGGTCGAAGTACAGCGCGCGGCGGATCTTGAGCAATTCTTCGTTCAGCTCGTCGGCGTCGAAGCTGCGCTGCAGGTGGGCGGCCACGTCGATCATCAGCGGCAGCGTGGGTGCGAATTCCGCGCTGCCATCGCTGCGGGGCTTGGCCGCCGGCTTCTGGCCATCGGCCGCCAGCGCGGGAATCTCGGTGATCTCGCCCGTCTTCTCGTCCACCACCTTGCGTGTGCCGCGCAGCAGCACGAAGCCGATGGTGCCCACGACGGCGGCCAGCGCCAGGAAGGTCAGGGTGGGCATGCCGGGGATCAGGCCCATGCCCACCGCGATGGCGGCGGCGATCAGCAGGGCGCGCGGCTGCGCCAGCACCTGCGCGCCGATGTCCTTGCCCACGTTGGAGGGGCCGTCGCCGGTCTGCACGCGCGTCACGATGATGCCGGCGCAGATGGCGATGAACAGCGCGGGAATCTGCGCGATCAGGCCGTCGCCGATGGTCAGGATGGAATAGACCTGCACCGCCTCGCCCGCGGTGAGCCCGCGTTGCATGGTGCCGATCAGGATGCCGCCCAGCAGGTTGACCGCGACGATGATCAGCCCGGCGATGGCGTCGCCCTTGACGAACTTCATGGCGCCGTCCATGGCGCCGTAGAGCTGGCTTTCCTTTTCCACGATGGAGCGGCGCTTGCGGGCCTCGTCCATGTCGATGGTGCCGGCGCGCAGGTCCGCGTCGATCGACATCTGCTTGCCAGGCATGGCGTCCAGCGAGAAGCGCGCCGCCACTTCGGCCACCCGTTCCGCGCCCTTGGTGATCACCACGAACTGCACGATGGTCAGGATCAGGAAGACCACCAGGCCCACGATCAGGTTGCCGCCCACGACGAAATTGCCGAAGGTCTCGATGATGTGGCCCGCGTCGCCCTGCAGCAGGATCAGGCGGGTGGTGGCGATGGAGATGCCCAGGCGGAACAGCGTGGTGACCAGCAGCACCGACGGAAACGACGAGAACGCCAGCGGCGAGGGCAGGTACATGGCGACCATCAGCAGGATGGCCGACAGCGTCATGTTGGCGCCGATCAGCACGTCCACCAGCGTGGTCGGCAGCGGCAGGATCATCATGAAGATGATCGAGACGATCAATATCGCCAGGACGATATCGTTGCGACTGGTGGCGGCGGCGACGACGCGGTTGAGGGCTTGCATGGTGCGGCTCAAGGGGACTGGGTCTCGGTGGGCAAGGCGGTGGCGGCGGGGCGCAGGGCGACATAGGCGCGCATGGCCGCGGCGGCCTCGTCACGGCGCTCCAGGGCCAGCAGGGTCTGGGCGCGGATCAGGTGGAAGGGCGCATCGATGCCGCCCTGCATGGCCAGGCCGTCCAGCGTGGACAGCGCGGTCTCGGCCTTGCCGGCGCGCAGCTGGGCCAGCGCCAGCGTGGCGAGCTGGCGCGGTTCGGCCAGGCCCAGCGTGCGCAGGGCATTGAGCAGCACGGCCGTTTTCTCGGGCCGGTTGTTTTCAAGATAGACATAGGCCAGCAGGCTGAGCAGCTCGCGTGCCTCGTGGGTCAACGGCATGGGTCGTTCATCCTTGGTACAGCGCGCTGCGGTACATGGTGACCAGTTCACGCAGGCCGGCTTCGTCCTTCAGCAGGCGCAGCGCGCGGTTCAGCGCCCGGGCATCGTCCGTGCTCTGGTGCTGTGTCTGTTCCGCCGCCGCGGCCAGGCCGTCCAGCGCCGAGTGCAGGGCGTGCTGGAATTTCCCGGGCATCAGCAGGTCGCGGTTCTCCAGCGCCGGGCGCAGGTGTTCATCCAGATAGCGGGCGGTGTTGGGCTTGTCCAGCAGCTGCGCCAGCTGCGCGCGCACGCCGTCGGCGGGCGGCGTGAGCTCATGGCGTTCGGGCAGCTGCTGGCCGCCGGCTTCGCGGCCCGCGTAGGAAATGCTGTCGATGCCCCGGTCGAACGCCAGGCCGTTGATGCGCATATCGGACATGATGATTCTCCGTGTCCCGTGTTCAGTCGTCGCGCACGGCGTCGAGCCAGCGCGACAGGTAGTCGACGGCCTGCCTGAGCTTGTGGGCGCTGGCGTCGGGGGCTGCCAGCCGCGTCATGGCGAGCAGCCGCGGCAGGCCGTCCTGATCGCGCAGCGCGGTCTGTACCGGCCAGTCGTCCAGGCGCGAGAAATGAGCGCGCCGCCAGGCCTTTTGCAGACGGTCGGCCGCGTCGTAGGGAACGGGCTCCGATACATAGACCAGCACCTCCTCGCCCGCGGGCTCGATGGCGACCCGGCGGCCGGACTCCAGCTGCAGGGCCAGATTGCCGCCCGCGCCCAGCGCCAGTCCGGGCATGCCGATTTCCTCGCCGAAGGCGCCCAGCGCGCGATCCAGGCTGTTCATTCGTATTCCTCGTCGATGGCCGCATCCAGGGCCTGTTGTGCGGCATTCAGGACGGATTGCCGGGTGTCCGCGTCGGCGAAGACCTGCACGGGCAGGTCCTTGAGCACCGCGCGCACGCCGCCCAGGAAGGCGATGCGGCCCTCCACCGTGGCGACGCCGTGCGAGCCGGCCAGGCCCGAGAAGCGGGCCTCGGATACCCATTTTTCGTTGCTGACATTGACCAGATCCTGCATCAGGCGTTCGGACACGATGGCCGTGCCCTGGTCGCGCCCGAGTTTCGCGGCGAGCTCCGCGCAGCCGTCCAGGACGGTGACGGCGGTGCCCAATTGATAGAGATCCTGCATCAGGGACTGCAGGCGGTCCGGGTTGGTGGACGGGCGCGCGGCGGCCAGGTCCTGGCCCAATGCCTGGATCAGCTGGGTCAGGCCGCGGGCGATGTCCTTGCCGCCAAAGCGCTCGAGCGCCAGGGCCAGCGTCTTGGCCAGGGACGATTCGCCCAGCACCACGTCGCGGTAGGTGCGCTGGAAGTCGGCCACGCCGCGGCTGTCCTCCGCATAGGCGGAGGCGGCATTTACGGTATTGAGGCCCGCGCGGATCTGCGGACCGCTTTCCAGTTCCAGGTCGGCCAGCGCCTCGCGCAGGCCGTCCAGCACCTCCTCGGGCGCGCCGTCGCGTTCGCCCTGGCGCAGCGCGTACTGCAGGCCGAGGTACTGCTGCGACACATCGCCGAAGGCGCGGCCGGCGGCCTGGCGGGGATCGCCCTTGCCGCTGAGCAGAAAGCGCGCCAGTTCGACCAGCTTTTCCTGGGCATCGGCGTCGTGGGTGCCGGCCAGGTAGGCAAGGATGGCTTCGGTGCTGAGCATCTGCAGGGGCGCGTCGCCGCGCATCTTGCGTTCGGCGTGATGCTTGTCCTCGGTTTTCTCGGCCATGTGCAGGCTGAGTTCTTCGGCGGAATCCGCCAGCGAGAACTCGCCTGCCACGGCCACCGCGGTCTGGCCCAGCATCGTGCCGACCTGCTGCTGGCCGTGCTGAACATCGGCATGCGAGGTCGTCGAGGAAAAAGCGGAAGAGGGCAGTCCAGCTTCGATACGGTTCATAAGGCGGGTGAGGCAGCCGACACAGGCCGCGCATAGTCAGTGGTAGTAACGGAGCGGCGGGAAAAGTTCCATCCGCCTCGGGTGGAACCAAGCAGGGGGAAACCGTTACGAACACGGGGTGGAGGCGGCCGACGAGCGCGTCGCCGCCGATAACGTGGGGCATTCAAGGGTTAACCCTGGTTTGCATGGCGGGTGCCCCACTGGTAGCGCAACTAATTCAAGGAGAAGGCGATGTCCTCGGTATCCGGAGTGGGCGTGGGTGGTGTCTCGGGCATGGATCTGTCCGGCATGGATCTGGAGACCGCGCTCATGGCGGTTCAGACCCAGCGCACCCAGCTATTGGAAGATTCGCTGCGCCAGCAGCTTGATTCCGTGAATGCGCGCAATGCCGAAATGGCCGGCCTGAACGAGTCCATGAACGCCAAGTCGGCGGACAACCTGAAGCTGGAATCGTCCAACGTGTCGATGCAGACCCAGATCGCGGAACTGAAGGATCTGCAGGAGCGCCTGGCCGCCAGCAAGTGCCCGGATTCCGAGGGCTGGTATGGCCTGTCCTGGGGGCAGGGCGACGACAAGGCGCTGTCCCACTCCACGCTGGATCAGATAAAGGCGTCGGGGCTGACCGTGCCGACCGGCGCCGACGCGCCGCGCGACGTGGACGGCAACGGCACCATGGACGCCAAGGGCAAGGTCGTGCAGGGCTGGGTGGACCAGATCGGCGGCAAGGTGGCCGAGCTGGAAGCCAGGATCAAGCAGAACGTCGCCACCGTCGAGACCAACAAGGAGGACATCGCCTCCGCCAAGACCCAGGTCGATGCGCTGGGCAATACCCAGCAGATGGAAATGATGCGGCTGCAAAGCATGACCGGCAAGCGCAACGAGGCATTCGACGTGATGACGAACTTCATCAAGAAGATGCAGGAAAGCCGCTCCAGCATCATCGGGAACATGCGCTGACCCGAAGCTGAATTCCACGGCGGGGGGCCGCGCCGGGCCGGACAAAAAGTTCGACCTGCGTGGAACTCCCCAGCCGGGCTGGTTACTTACACGGTATGCGGCGTCCGGCAAACGCGGACCCAGGCGCGATCCCCGGATCGCGGCGGATGACCAAACTCTTGGAGATGAGCGATGAGCACGGTAAACGGTACAGGCGGTGCGGGCGGCGTGGGTCAGATCGACCTGTCCGGCATGGATATCGAGACCGCGCTGATGATGGTGCAAGGCGAACGAGTCAAGCTGCTCGACGCGCAATTGCAGACCCAGATCAGCGAAGTGCAGGCGCGCAATACGCAGATCGGCAAGCTGAACGACGCCATGAACAGCCTGAACGCGCTGGCGGGGCTGTTCAAGTCCGGCAAGGACGGCAACACGGCCATGAAGGACGGCGATATTCCTGACTGGAACAAGGCCGGCACGGAAAACGACAACCGCTACAACCAGATGCGCGACGCCATGTTCAAGGCGATGGGCGAAGCCGGCATGGATCTGAATACCGACAAGTACAAGCTGCAGATCGACGGCGGCATCAGCAAGGTGACCAAAGGCAGCATCGACACCGCCATCCAGGCCATCAAGAACAAGGTGGACGCGCTGTCGAACACCCAGCAGATGGACATGTCCCGCCTGCAGAGCATGTCGAACAAGCGCAACGAAGCCTTCGATGTCATGACGAACTTCGTCAAGAAGATGCAGGACAGCCGGTCCTCCATCATCGGCAACATGCGTTGATTTTTCCTCCTCCACTCTGAACCGCAACCAAGCCATGAGCCAGAAAAAGACTCCCGAACAGATCCACGCCGAAGCCGAACGCGTGCTGGGCGACGCCCGCCGCGCCCTGGAGCGCGCCGACGATTTCTACCGCGACCAGGGGCTGGATCCGGAGAAGGTGCGGGCGGTGACCGCGGCCCGCCTGGGCCCGAAGGAAAAGGCCGAGGCCGAGGCCCTGTTCCGCCAGGACCTCGAAGCGGTCGAGAGCGAAGTGGCGCAGGAAATGGCGCGCCAGAGCTTTGCCAGCGCGCCGACGGGCGGCGTGAAGAAAATGCGCCCGATGGTGTAAGGGCGGAAACGTCCCCGGGGAAAGAGGAGAACGACATGAGTCTGGACGCCGAAGAGAACGCCGCGCTGGCCGAGAACCTGGCCGCGGCCATGGAAGAGGCCACCGGCGGCCTGGCCAGCTACATCCGCGCGGGCGGCAAGCTGGGCGACGTGCTGGGGCTGACGCAAGCCGAGCTGGAAGCGATGTATTCGCTGGGCTATGCCATGTACGAACAGCAGCGCTACAGCGAGGCCTTCAAGGTGTTCTCGGCGCTGGTGGCCTACGACCACACCCAGCCGCGCTATGGCCTGGCCCTGGCGTCGGCCAGCCGCATGCTGGGACGGCACGAGGATGCGCTGCGCCAATACCTGCCGGCCATTGCCGCGAACCCGCTGGACCCCGCGCCGCTGTATCACAGCGCCGAGTCGCTGGTCGAGATGGGACGACGCGACGAAGCCATCGAAGCGCTGGATGCCGTGGCGGCGATGTGTGAAGGCGAGGAACAGCACGCCACCCTGGCCGCGCGCGCGCAAGTGCTGCGCCGTGCGCTGGCGGGACCGCAGGCCTGAACCCCTGACCGGCGCGCCGCGCCGTCGAACCAAGATACCGGAGCCATTCCATGACGATCTCTCCCACGGGTGCCGGCGGGTCCAACCCGCTGCTGAACATCGAAGACATGATGAAGTCGGCGTCGCCCGACGTACTCAAGACCATTGTCGAAAACGCGCAGACGATCGCGGCGGAAAACGAAGCGCTCACGCAGAAGCTGATGGGCTCCCTGGGCTCGCTGGGCGCGGCGGATGCGGCCGCGGTCGCGCAGATGGGCGCCAACATCGAAAAGATGCTGCAGGACATCAAGGGCGGCGCGCGCGGCCTGCAGGCGCCCGAAGGCAAGCTGGGTTCGGACGCGGCGGGCACGCTGGACCAGGTTTCCAGGCTGAGCGAACAGGACGTGCAGACGGACCTCTATGCCTTCATGGCGCTGTTCCAGCAGCTGGCGCAGGCCATGCGCACCTCGGCGCGCGAAGTCCGCCAGAGCGAGATGACCGCGCAGGTCGACGCCCTGAAGGGTGCTGCCCAGGAGATCCGCAACGCCGCGCAGGAGCGCATGGTGGGCGCCATGGTAAGCGGCGCGTTCCAGATCGCCGGCGGCATTGCGCAGGCGGGCTCGGGCGTCATGCAGGGCAGATTGCTGGCCAACGGAGGCTCCGAGTCCGTCGCCAAGAGTTATTCGGACCGCGCCGCCGGCGTATCGGGCATGGCCAGCGGCATAGGCACCATGGTCAACGCCAGCCAGGAGCGCAAGGCTGCCGAGCACGACGCGAAGAAGGCCGAGCTCGAAGCGCAGTCCAAGGTGCACGACTCGGCCACGCAGCAGGCGACGGAAATGGCCCAGCAGATGATGGACGTGATCCGCGACGTGCGCGAGAAGCTCAGCTCCATCGAGCAGTCCCGCATGGAAACCAATCGCGGCATCGCCCGCAACATCTGAACCCGCGCGCCTCCAAGGATTCCGACATGAGTTCCATCTCTTCCAACACTCCCAACATCGGCGGCGGCGCGCCCCTGGCCGGCGGCGCCGGCTTGCCGGAAGCCGCGACGGGCGGGGTCCAGGGCGCCGCGGGCGCGACCAAGGTCAGTGAGCTGCTGGATGCCTTCGCGGGCATGGCCGGTTCCCTGCCCGGCGCGAAAGACGCGGTCGGCGGCGACGGCATCGTCAACGCCAACGGGGCGCCCGCGCTGCAGGCGCCGCCGCAGTCGTTCTCGGCCAACGACATGATCGACCTGCTGCGCAGCATCCGGTCGAAGTCGGACGAGGCCCAGGTCGCGAGCGCCAAGGAAAACCTGTCCGTGGCGCGGACCAAGATGGAAAAGAACAACGAGGCGCAGCTCCAGAAAATCCAGGACTACGTCAAGAAGTGCGAGGAAGCGGACCGCAAGGGCGTGCTGGGCAAGATCTTCGGCTGGATCGGCAAGATCGCGGCCCTGGTGTTCTCGGCGATCGCCGTGGCCGTGCTGGCGGCCGGCACCGTCGCCACCGGCGGCGCGGGCGCGCCGCTGCTGGCCCTGGCCGTGATGGCCCTGATCGGCTCGACGGTGGCGCTGGCGGACCAGATATCCAAGGAATGCGGCGGTCCCGAGATCAGCCTGAGCAACCTGATGACGACGATTGCCAGCAAGTTCCTGCAGGCCTGCGGCGTCAGCGAGGAAACGGCGCAGCGCATCGGCAAGGTGGTGGCGGGACTGGTGGGGTTGTCTTCGCCCGCCTTGCTGCTGATCGAACCCGGGCTGATCGGCGGGCTGGCGGGCGGCATCGCCGAGCTGGCCGGCGCGGACCAGAAGACATCCATGGCGCTGACGATGGCCTTCGCCATGGCCGCGACAGTCGCCGTGGGGGTGGCCACCATAGCGGTCACCGCGGGGACCAGCGCGGTGACCATGGCGTCGCGCATCGCGGGCGCCGCGGGCCAGGTCGTGCAGGGCGCGACCCAGATCGCGCAGGGCTCGATCAAGATGTCGGTGGCCAAGACCCAGAACGAGGCAGAGAACATCCAGGCCGACAAGAAAGAGCTGGACGCCATCACCCGCAAGCTCCAGGCCAGGATGGAAGAGTCGCGCGAGGAGATCACCAAGGTGATCCAGCAGATGGAAGAGGGCTTGCGCATGGTGACGCAGATGATCAACGGGACGGCTGACAGCATGTCGCAGATCACCGCGAACATCGGCAAGCGGATGGCCGTTTGACGGCGCAACCCGGACGCGGCGCCCCTTGCGCCGCTCCGCAAATGCAAACGCAGCAAGGACAGGAAATGGCCGATACCGCAATTGAACGCAGTGAGTTTGGCGAGGCGCTGTACCGCGGCATGGAAGGGCTGCCGTCCAACGGCCGCCTGACGCCGGAACAGCTTGAAGTGGTGTACGCGCTGGCCTACGCCCAGGTGGTGCAGGAGCAGTACGCCCAGGCGCTGCCGGTGTTCGCCTTCCTGGCGCAGTACGGTCCGACCCGCAAGCATTACCTGGTGGGCCTGGGCGTCTGCCTGCAAATGCTGGGCCGCGCGGACGAGGCGATCAATATCTATTCGCTGGTGCTGACCCTCTATCCCGATTCCGTGCCCACGGCCTTGCGCGTGGCGGAATGCCATTTGGCCTTGCGCCAGACGGATCAGGCGCGGCGCACGCTGGAACTGCTGTGCACGCCAGGCATGCCGGACGATGTCCGCCTGCGCGCCGGGGCGCTTCTGCAATTGTCCACACGCGAGGCCGCGTCATGAAACATGAACGATAGCGCCGGCATTGTTGCCTCCGCCGCCGTGGCTCAAGCCGTCTCTCCCGAGGCGGCTTTTGTGCTTGCGGCGGACGACGCCCGGCTGCTGACCGAAGTCGGCTTCCTGGCAGCGGGCGCGGGCGACGTCGCCCGCGCCGAGACCATTTTCAAGGCCTTGCGCCGCTTGCGGCCCGCGGCGGCCTTTCCGCTGGTCGGGCTGGCGGTCGCCTGGATGAACGCCGGACGGGCGCCCGAGGCCGTGTCGCTGCTGGAAGCCGCCGTCATCGCCGAACCCGGCGAACGGGCGCTGCTGGATGCGTGGCGCGGGTTTGCGCTGCAACTGTCGGGCCGCAACGGCGAAAGCCAGCGGCTGCTTGAAAGGGTCGCGCGAGGCGAGGGCGATGGCCCCGCGCTTGCGCGCGGCCTGCTGGGCCTGCCGCGGGAGGGCGCCTGAAATGCGCGCCGCTGCCGCTTGTCATCTCATTGAACGGAGTTAGGGAACATGGAAATCGCCGCGCTCTCGGCCGCCTTGCCGCCCATACTGAACGCGCCGGCCACCCCGCCCGCGCAACTTGCCACCGAGCGCTTCAACGCCGTCATGAACGCGCCGGAGGTCGACGCGCCGGCGCTGACCGGCCTGCAGGCGGCGCTGCAAACGGCTTTTGCGCCGCCCGTGGACGCGGCGCCGCAGACGCTGGGCAACCAGATACTGGCCAGCCTGCGCAGCACGACCACCGAATACTCCGAGAAATGGCAGGGCATCTCGGGCCGGCTGGATGCCATGGCGGCGCAGCCCTCGGTGGCCGACATGATGCGCCTGCAAGCGGATCTGCTGCATGTGTCGGTGAACTACGAAATGGTCAGCAAGGCCGTGTCGCGCACGACACAGAACATAGATTCGCTAGTCAGGATGTCGTAATGCCATACGTTTCAAGCTTTTCGTCCGGCGCGGCGGCGCGCGGGCCGGGTTCGGCGCCGTTTGCGCGCCTGCGGCTTCTGCTGCTGGGCCTGCTGCTGGTGCTGGCGGCCTGCGGCTCGCGCGTCGAACTGTTCTCCGCCGCCAATGAAAGCGAGGCCAACGAGGTGCTGTCGGTGCTGCTCGACGCGGGCATCTCGGCGCAGAAGGCCGCCACCAAGACAGGGGTCGCGGTGTCGGTGGAGGGCCAGCAGGTGGCGCGCGCACTGGATATCCTGCGCGCGCGGGGCCTGCCCCGGGAACGGTTCGACGGCATGGGGCAGATCTTCCGCAAGGAAGGCCTGGTGTCCTCGCCGCTGGAAGAGCGCGCCCGCTATATCTATGCGCTGTCGCAAGAACTGACCAACACCTTGTCGCAAATGGACGGCGTGCTGGCCGCCCGCGTTCACGTGGTGCTGCCCGAGCGCGGCGGCGTGGGCGAGAACACCACGCCTTCGACCGCGGCGGTCTTCATCAAGCACCAGACCGGCTACAACCTGGACGCCCTGCAGCCGCAGATCCGCAAGCTGGTCACGCATGCCATTCCCGGCCTGACCGAAGACCGCGTGTCCATCGCGCTGGTGTCGGCGCAGCCGGCGGCTGCCTCCGCCGCGGCCGGCAATGCCACGCGCCAGGTGCTGGGCATGGAAGTGGCGGAAGGCTCGGCCAGCGTGCTGACCTTGTGGCTGGTCGCGCTGGTGCTGCTGGTGCTGGCGCTGGCGGGCGCGATCGGACTGCTGCTGTGGCGCTACGGCAAACCCGTGGGCGGCAAGCCGGTCCGGCGCGAACCGGTAAGCGAGGCGCGCGGATCATGACGCTGGCGGCAAGCGCGCTGGATCGCCGGCTGGTCGAGTTCAACCAGCTGCCCAGCCGCACCCTGCATCCCAGCCGCCATGCCGCCTACGCGGCGCCCGCGGTCCTCAAGGCGCTGGCTGCCGCGCCCGCGCTGGCGCCGGCCTGGCACCGGCACTGGTCGCGGGACATCCTGCGCGCCCTGGGCTTGCACGAGCGTCCCGTGACGGACCCCGGCCGCCCGGAGCTGGCCTTGGCGCTGCTGGCGCCCGATGCGCTGGCGCAGTGCGCGCGGCGCCTGGGCGCGGCGCTGTGCGGTCCGCGCCTGCGCCGCGCCATCGCGGGCGACGAGGTGCGCTTGCTGATCGGCGGCCTGGGCGCCGACCTCCTGGAATTCACCCGCCGGACGGCGGGCGGGCTGCACGCCGGCATTCCGGAAAGCGCGGCATGGTCGGTCGAGCAGGCCGCCTCCGCCGTCGATACGCTGGGCCATGGCGCCCTGCGGGCCGCCTTGAGCGGAGCCGGCCCGGAACTGCGGTTGCGGGCCGAATTGAAACTGCCCGAGCTGCCCGCCCAGGACTTCCCCTTGCCCGCCGCCGAAGCGCTGTCGCTCGGCCTGTCGATACTGAAGAACACGGACCCCATATGGCATTCCTCATTCCCCGCGCTCCGCTGACGCCCCGCGTGCTGGCGGGGCGGACCGATCCCGGCGCGCGCGTGTTGCGGGCCGCGGACCAGGCGGCCTGGGCCGATGCCGAAGCGCTGTTGGCGCAGGCGCGCGAGCAGGCCGACGCGATCGTCGGCGGCGCGCAGGCCGCGTTCGACGCCGAGAGCCGGCGCGGCTACGAAGAAGGCCGTCAGTCCGCGTTGCTGGACCAGGCCGAGAAGATGATCGAGACCGTCGGCCGCACGGTCGAGTACTTCGCCGGCGTTGAAAACGAAATGGTGGAACTGGTGATGGCCGCGGTGCGCAAGGTCGTCGACGGCTATGACGATCGCGAAAAGGTCATGGTGGTGGTGCGAAACGCGCTGGCCGTGGTGCGCAACCAGAAACAGATGACGCTGCGGCTGAACCCGGCGGAAGTCGATACCGTGCGCGAGCAGATCAACGACCTGCTGGCCGCCTATCCGGGCGTGGGCTACCTGGACATCCTGGCCGATGGCCGCCTGGCCCGCGGCGCCTGCATCCTGGAAAGCGAGATCGGCATGGTCGAGGCCAGCCTGGAAGGCCAGATCCAGGCGCTGCGCCAGGCCTTCCAGCGCACCTTGGGCAGCAGAATCTAGCCATGCGCCAATTCGACTACATCGCCGAGATGATGGAGCTTGCGCTGCAGGACACCCCGACCCTGCGCATCAAGGGCAGGGTCACGCAGGTGATCGGCACCATCATCAAGGCCGTGGTTCCGACCGTGAAGGTGGGGGAGGTCTGCATCCTGCGCAACCCCGGCGAAAACTTCGAGATGAAGGGCGAGGTGGTGGGCTTTGCGCGCGACGCCGCCCTGATCACGCCCATCGGCGATATGTACGGCATTTCGACCGCGACCGAAGTCATCCCGACCGGACGCGCCCATATGGTGCCGGTTGGACCCGGCCTGTTGGGCCGGGTGCTGGACGGCCTGGGCCGGCCCCTGGACGAAGCCGAGCTGGGGCCGCTGGAGGCCAGCAAGTTCTATCCGGTGTTCGCGGAAGCGCCCGATCCCCTGAAGCGCCGCATCATCTCCGAACCGCTGGAGCTGGGCGTGCGGGCGCTGGACGGGGTGCTGACCTGCGGCGAAGGCCAGCGCATGGGGATCTTCGCGGCCGCCGGCGGCGGCAAGTCCACCTTGATGGGCATGCTGGTCAAGGGCGCCGACGTGGACGTGACCGTGGTTGCGCTGATCGGCGAGCGCGGCCGCGAAGTGCGCGAATTCCTGGAACATGAACTGGGCCGCGAAGGCCGCCGCAAGAGCGTGATCGTCTGCGCCACCAGCGACAAGTCGTCGATGGAGCGCGCCAAGGCGGCCTACGTGGCCACCGCCATCGCCGAATATTTCCGCGACCAGGGCAAGCGCGTGCTGTTCCTGATGGATTCCGTGACACGCTTTGCCCGCGCCCAGCGTGAAATCGGCCTGGCGGCGGGCGAACCGCCCACCCGCCGCGGTTATCCGCCCTCGGTGTTCGCGACACTGCCCAAGCTGATGGAGCGCGCCGGCATGAACGAGCACGGCTCCATTACGGCGCTCTACACCGTGCTGGTGGAAGGCGACGACATGACCGAGCCGATCGCGGACGAGACCCGCTCCATCCTGGACGGCCATATCGTGCTGTCGCGCAAGCTGGGCGCGTCCAACCACTATCCGGCCATCGACGTGCTGGCTTCCGCCAGCCGCGTGATGAACGCCGTCATCACGCCCGAGCACAAGCGGGCGGCCGGCAGGTTGCGCGAACTCATGGCCAAGTACCAGGAAGTGGAGCTGCTGGTGAAGATCGGCGAGTACAAGCGGGGCGGCGATGCCGTGACGGACGAGGCCATCGACAAGATCGGCGCGATCAATACCTTCCTGAAGCAGCGCACCGACGAGCGCGCGACCCTGCCGGAAGCCCTGGCCCGCATGACCGAGATCGTGGGGGCGGGATGAGCGTCTTCGATGAGCTGCTGGCCATCAAGCGCTTCCGCGAAGGGCAGGCGGAGATCGCCGTGTCGCGGCAGCGCCTGCGCCACGCGGAAGCGGACGCCGCCAAGCGCGGGTCCGAAGCCGCGCTGGTGTCCTATCGCGACGAGGCCGAACGGCACGAGCAGGCCATGTACAGCGACCTGTGCAGCCGGGTGGTGCGCGTGCGCGAAATCGAAAACGTGCTGCAGGGCGTGGCCGGGCTGCGCGAAGGCGAACGCCAGCGCGAGCAGGCGGTGGAAGCCGCCGCGCAGCAGCTGGAGCAGGAGAGCAAGGCGCTGGCCGCCAGCCGCCAGCAGCATCAGCACGCAGTGCGGCTGACGGGAAAGTTCGTGGAGCTGGCGCGGGTCCATCTGGACGAGCACCTGAAGGCGCTGGAGCAAAAGGAAGATCTGGAAATGGAAGAGGCCGCATCCATCTCGCGGGACCGCGAGGACTGGGAGCAGCACGAGGAGTACGAGCCGGCATGAGCATCGACCGACGCATAGGCCTGGAGACGGCCATTTCCCAAGGAACGCGGACGACGGCCAACTCCGACGGGCAGACTGCCGGGCGGCAGGCAAGCGACGCCGACCGCCAGGCGTTTGAGCAGGCCATGTCGCAAGGCGACGGCGATGCCGCGCCCGCATCCGCGCCGCCCGCGGCATCCTCGCCGTTCTCGCTGTTCGGCGCTGGCGCCCGCGCGCCGGCCCCGGGTGGCGATGGCCAATCGGAAGCCCTGGCCCAGGCCTTGAGCGAGACCGCCGAGCAGCTGCTGGTTGCCGATGGCAGCCAGGGGCGCCGCCAGGTCCGGGTGGAATTGAAAGACGATGTGCTGCCGGGCGTCAGCGTGTCCGTCTATGAAGACGAAGGCCGCATGGTGGCGGATTTCATCTGCGCCAATGAAGCGTCGCGCGAGCGGCTCTGCGCAATGGCGCCCGAGCTGGCGGCGCAGCTGGCCGAGAGCCTGGACAAGCCGACGCGCGTGCGCGTCGGCACGGACGACCCGGAAGACCCCTGTTTGGCGGAGACCGACGCCCCGGCGCCGTCCCGCTGACTCCCTTTGAATTCCCATGACCGCCAGTACGCACATTCCGTTGCCTTCCTATCCGCTGCCGCGCCTGACCGGCAATGAAGCGCGCGCGCGCTCGCTGATCGCGCATCACGGCGCCGACCTGCGGGTCGTCCTGACGCCGCTGGCCGGCGCCGACGCCGAGCCCGCCGCATGGCGCCTGGGCTTCACGCCCGGCGTGCCGGATGCGATACGCCAGTCCGCCACCCTGTCCGCCGACCTGGAGTGGGCCGGTGCGCGCCTGCGCCTGGGGCTGCCGCCATCGGCGGCCCAGTCCTGGCTTGCCGCCCGGCTGCCGGACCTGGATGCCGGCGCCGTGCCGCCGCCGCTGCTCGCCACCGCCATCGAGACGCTGCTGGCCGAGGCCATGGCGGCCCTGAGCGCATCTTCGCCGGGCGGTCCGGCCCGCGTCGTGGCCATGGGCGCCGGCTCCGCGCCGCTGCCGCAAGCCTGGACGCTCACGGCCCGCAACCCCGCCAATGGGGACACGGTCCACGCCAGCCTGGAAGCGGACGGGCTGGGGCTGATGCTGCTGGCCGGACTGGTCAGCGGCGCCGAACCCGCGGACAACGGCATGGCCGTGGACGCGGTGCCGGTGCGCGTGGCCGCCCGGCTGGGCTGGACCGACATGCCGGCCGCCGAACTGCGCAGCCTGCAAGCCCGCGACACGATCTTCCTGGACCACTACCTGGTCTCGCCGGAAGGCGAGCTCTGGCTGGCCGCCGGCGCGCAGGGCCTGCGCGTGCGGCCCGAACAATCCTCATACCTCGTTACCCAAGGCTGGACTTCCCTTATGACCGAGACGCCTCAATCGCCGGCCGACGCCGAAGCCGGCGCCCAGACGCCGTTCGACATCGACGCCATTCCCGTGCGCCTGACGTTCGAGCTGGGCGAGCGCCACCTCACCCTGGGCGAACTGCGGCAGCTGCAGCCCGGCGAAACCTTCGACCTGGAGCGCCCGCTGGCCGACGGTCCGGTCATCGTGCGCGCCAACGGGGCGCTGCTGGGCATGGGCGAACTGGTCGAGATCGACGGCAGGATAGGCGTGACGCTGCGCAGCCTGGGCAAGGCGGGCGCATGAGCGGGGGTGCGGATCCCATCAGCCTGGCCGTTGTCCTGGCGCTGTTGGCGCTGGTGCCGCTGGCCGCCGTCATGACCACGTCCTTCCTGAAGATCGCGGTGGTGTTGACGCTGGTGCGCAATGCGCTGGGTGTGCAGCAGGTGCCGCCCAACATGGCGTTGTACGGCCTGGCGCTGATCCTGTCGGCCTATGTGATGGGGCCGGTGGTCATGCAGATCGGCGATGAATTGCGGGCGCCGCCCGCGGCGGTGGCGCCGGGCGCGCCGGCGCCCGACCGGCTGGAAGGCATCCTGGACGCGGTGACCCGGGGCGCCGAGCCCATGCGCGCCTTCATGATGAAGAACAGCCGGCCGGAGCAGCGCGACTTCTTCGTGCGCACGGCGCGCGAGCTGTGGGGCGAGCAGGCCGCGCGCAACCTGAAGCAGGACGACCTGCTGGTGCTGATTCCCTCGTTTCTGGTTTCGGAGCTGACGGCCGCCTTCCAGATCGGCTTTCTGCTGTACCTGCCGTTTGTCATCATCGACCTGATCGTGTCCAACATCCTGCTCGCGATGGGCATGATGATGGTCTCGCCGGTCACGATATCCATGCCCTTGAAGCTGTTCCTGTTCGTCATGGTCGACGGCTGGACGCGGCTGATCCAGGGCCTGGTGCTGTCCTACAGCTGAGCGCCCCATGGGAACCGTCGATCTCGTCTCTTACATGACCCAGGCGCTGTACCTGGTGCTGTGGCTGTCCCTGCCGCCGATCGCGGTGGCGGCCATCGTCGGCACGCTGTTTTCGCTGTTCCAGGCGCTGACCCAGATCCAGGAGCAGACGCTGTCGTTCGCGGTGAAGCTGATCGCGGTGTTCGCCACGATCATGTTGACGGCGCGCTGGCTCAGCGCCGAGCTCTACAACTTCACGATTTCCGTGTTCGACCTTTTCTACAAGATCCACTAGGAGCCGCGCACACCCATGATCTCCGGCATCACCTACGCCGAGGCAAAAGTCTTCCTGGGCACGCTGGCGCTGACGCAGCCCCGGATACTGGCGCTGTGCGCGATGCTGCCGCTGTTCAACCGGCAGCTGCTGCCGGGCATGCTGCGCTACGCGCTGTGCGCGGCGATCGGCATCGTGCTGGTGCCGGCGCTGGCGCCACGCTATGCGGTCATGGACCTGGGCACGGTCGAGATCGCGCTGCTGGTGGTCAAGGAGGTCTTCGTCGGCATGGTCATGGGCTTCCTGGTGGCCATTCCGTTCTGGATCTTCGAGGCGGTCGGCTTCGTGGTGGACAACCAGCGCGGGGCCAGCCTGGGCGCCACCATCAACCCGGCCACCGGCAATGACTCCTCGCCCATGGGGATCCTGTTCAACCAGGCTTTCATGGTGTTCTTCCTGGTGGGCGGCGGCTTCACACTGATGCTGACCATGCTGTACGACAGCTTCCGCCTGTGGGACCTGTGGGAATGGGCGCCCACGCTGCGCAAGGAGAGCATTCCGCTGATGCTGGACCAGCTTGGGCGGTTCCTTCGGCTCACCCTGCTGTTCGCGGCGCCGGCGATCGTCGCGATGTTCCTGGCCGAGGTCGGGCTGGCTCTGGTGAGCCGCTTCGCGCCCCAGCTGCAGGTGTTCTTCCTGGCCATGCCGATCAAGAGCGCGCTGGCCCTGCTGGTGCTGGTGCTCTACATGAGCACGCTGTTCGAGTACGCCGCCGAGACCACCGGCCAGATCGGTGCGGCCCTGCCGTTCCTGGACAACCAATGGCGGGCGCCATGAGCGGCGAAAAGACAGAACAGCCAACCAGCAAGAAGCTGCGTGACGCGCGGCAGAAGGGCGACGTCGCCCACAGCAAGGATTTCACCCAGACGCTGCTGGTGCTGGCGCTGTTCGGCTACATGCTGGGCAATGCCCACGGCATCGTCGAGTCCCTGGGCCGGCTGATCCTGATTCCGGCGACGCTCACGGGCATGCCGTTCGAGCAGGCGCTGCCCACCGTGCTGGACGCCGCGCTGCGCGAAGCCGTGGCGCTGGTGCTGCCCTTCGTGCTGATCGTGCTGATCGTCGGCATGTTCTCGGAGTTCCTGCAGGTTGGCGTAGTGCTGGCGTTCGAAAAGCTCAAGCCTTCGGCCAAGAAGCTCGACGTGATGGAGAACCTGAAAAACATATTCTCCAAGAAGAACCTGGTGGAGCTGCTGAAATCAGTCCTCAAGATCGCGTTTCTCTCCGTATTGGTGGCGCTGGTTGTGCGCGATGCTTTGCCGGAACTGATGGCGGTGCCGCATAGCGGACTGGCGGGGCTGGAGGCGGGCGTGGGCGGCATGATGCGCACGCTGGTGGTGAATATCGCGTTTGCCTACGTGGTGATTTCGCTGGCCGACTTCGTCTGGCAGCGCATGCAGTACCGCAAGGGACTGATGATGAGCAAAGAAGACGTCAAGCAGGAATTCAAGGAGATGGAGGGGGACCCCCACATCAAGCACAAGCGCAAGCATCTGCACCAGGAAATGGTGATGCATGGCGCCGTGGCCAGCGCTCGCAAGGCGACGGTGCTGGTGACCAACCCCACCCACCTGGCGATCGCGATCTACTACCAGCCCGACGAGACCGCGCTGCCCATGGTGCTCGCCAAAGGCGAGGGCGCGCTGGCCGAACAGATGATGAAGGCCGCGCGCGAGGCGGGCGTGCCCGTCATGCAGAATATTCCGCTGGCGCGCGCCCTGATGGCGACCGCGCAAGCCGACCAGTACATCCCCAGCGAGCTGATCGAGCCCGTCGCCGAAGTGTTGCGGCTGGTTCGCAAGTTGGCCGCGAATCCGGAACCCCAGCCATGAGCTCAGTCCATCCTCTCATTTCAGCCTATGTGAGCCGCCACGGGCTGGCTCTGCCCGCGCGCGCCGATGGCCGGCTCACCGTGGTGGTCGACGACACGTTCCGCATCCACCTGCACGCCGCGCCCAATGGCTGGCTGGCGATGACGTCGCGCCTTTGCGGCCTGCCCGAGCAAAGCGCGGCGCGCGATGAACTGGTGCGTGAAATCGGCAAGCTGGCCGCGGGAATGCTGAGCCGTCATGCAGCCGCCTGCGTGGTCGACCCGCAAGGCCGCACGCTGTGGCTGCAGCAGACATTGAGTCCGGACAGCAGCCCCCTGGCGCTGGACGAAGCCGTCGGCGCGTTCGCCAATGCCCTGTCCTTCTGGGCGGGCGCGGTGCGGCGGCTGGCATGAAAAAACGTTCCGGGACTTTTACCCGAGGAGATAGCGTGTTCAAGCGGATGATTCTGGCGACTGCCCTGTCGCTGGGCGTGAGTGGCGCAAGCGTGGCCGCGCCGAACTGGGCCAACGTGCCTTACAGCTACTACGCGCGCGACGAGAACCTGCAGACGCTGCTGCGCGAGTTCGCGGGCGGTTTCAGTTTGTCGCTGCAGATGGGGCCCAGCGTATCGGGCACCGTCAACGGCAAGTTCAACGCCAACTCGCCCACGGAATTCCTGGACCGGCTGGGTGGCGTGTACGGCTTCAACTGGTTCGTCTACGCGGGCACCCTGTTCGTCAGCCGCACGAACGATATGAAGACGCGCTCGGTCAGCGCCATGGGCAGCTCGATCAGCGCCTTGCGCCAGGCCTTGCAGCAGCTGGGTATCCTGGATCCCCGCTTCGGCTGGGGCGAATTGCCGGACCAGGGCATTGCCCTGGTTTCGGGCCCTCCGGGCTATGTGGATCTGGTCGAGCGCACCGTGGCCGCCCTGCCGATGGGCGCGGGCGGCCAGCAGGTGGCGGTGTTCCGGCTCAAGCATGCGTCGGTGAACGACCGCACCATCAGCTACCGCGACCAGAAGGTGGTGACCCCCGGCTTGTCCACGGTGCTGCGCAACCTGATCACGGGTGGCGGCGGCGGCAACAACAACGAAACGCTGTCGGCCATTGCCGCGCCCTTGCGCGACAGTCCGCCCATCTTCCCGCAGGCCAACGGCGGCCCGTCAGCGGACAGCGCGCCCATGGTCGCGGCGGCCAATGGCGCGCCCGTGCCGGCGCCGGCGGCCAAGGGCGGGCTGCGCCTGCGCGAACCGACCGTCCAGGCCGATGCCCGGCTCAACGCCATCATCGTGCAGGATATTCCGGACCGCATTCCCATCTACCGCAGCCTGATCGAACAACTAGACCTGCCGAGCACGCTGGTCGAGATCGAAGCCATGATCGTCGACGTGAACTCCGACCTGGTCAATGAGCTGGGCGTGAACTGGGGCGCGCGCGCGGGCACCACCAGCTTCGGCTACGGCAACCTGGCGCTGACGCCCAGCGGCGGCCTGCCGGTGGACGGCGCAGCGGCGTTGTCGCCGGGCACGATCGGCGTCAGCGTGGGCAGCAACCTGGTGGCGCGGCTGCGCGCGTTGCAGACCAAGGGACAGGCCAACATCCTGTCGCAGCCTTCGATCCTGACCGCCGACAACCTGGGCGCCATGATCGACCTGTCTGACACGTTCTATATCCAGACCCGTGGCGAACGCGTGGCGACGGTGACGCCCGTCACGGTGGGCACTTCGTTGCGGGTGACGCCGCGCCATATCGAATCCAGGGAGGGTGCCCGGGTCGAGCTGACGGTGGACATCGAGGACGGGCGCATCCAGGAAGAACGCCCGATCGACGGCCTGCCGACCGTGCGCAAGAGCAATATCAGTACGCTGGCGGTGGTGGGCAATGACCAGACGCTGCTGATCGGGGGCTACAACAGCAGCCAGAATTCCGAGCAGGTGGACAAGGTGCCGTTCCTGGGAGACATCCCGGGCCTGGGCATCTTCTTCTCGAACAAGTCCAAGACGGTGCAGCGCCGCGAGCGGCTTTTCCTCATCCGGCCCAGGGTCGTCGCCGTCAACGGCGAGGTGGTGGCGCTACCGGGTGCGGCGAATACCGCGCCGATGCTGGATGCGACCTGGAACGGCGGCACGCCGATGACGGCGGGACAATACCTGGACCTGGCGCAGGGCCAGCGCACGCGGATCCAGTTCGGGCCCAACGTGGAAGTGCGGGGCGGCGGCGGGCCGTTGCGCGTGTCGGAGTGGATGCAGGGCGTGCCGACGGCGCAGCCGGTCTTGCAGGGCAAGTCCAACGCCACGCAGGGGCCGGTGATCCAGGTGGCGCCGGTGGCGGCGCCGGGCACGGGCAGGGCGCCTTAAGCGTCCAGGCGCAGGCCCTTCTGGGCCATCTTGTCGCGCAGCGCCGAGCGCGCGCGCGACAAGCGGCTGCGCACGGTGCCGATGGGCACGGTCAGCAGCGCGGCCGCCTCTTCGTAGGAGATATCGTCCAGCCCCACCATGAGCAGAATATCGCGCATGTTCTCGGGCAGTTCGTCCAGCGACTCCTGGAGCAGTGCCATGGTCTGGTTCTGCTCCAGCACGCGGTCGGGAGACAGGTCGGAGGACGCATGGTCTTCCAGCACGCTGTCGCTGACGAAGTCATGGCGGCGTTCCGGCGCGCGCGACAGGTGGTTGCGCACCAGGTTCAGCGCAATGCCATAGAGCCAGGAAGACAGCTGCGATTCGCCTCGAAAGCTGTGGTAGGAACGGGCCGCCTCGACAAAGGCCTGCTGGGCCAGGTCCTCGGCTTCGGTGGAGTTGCCGATGTGCTTGATGATGAAGCGCTGCAAACGGCTGGAGTGCTCGCGCACCAGGTCGCGCAGCAGGTAGTCGTCACCGGAATCCCATCCCTGGCTTTCGCCTTCCGCGCGAATGGGCGGCATATCCGCTTCCGGGGAAGCGGGCGTGCAATCGCTGGGATTGGTCATGGAATGAGAGAAAAGAAACGAGTTTTAAGCTACTAGTTACTACATGTATGGCGAATTATCGCAGCTTCGCCCCGTCACAATATTTCGAAAATTGAAATATTGCGCTAAAAGTCGGTTTTTTCCGGCGCTATTTGTAAAAACAAGTAAATTGTTGGACTTAATTCCGCTTCGTGGAATTAGCCGGTTTTGAGCAGATCCCGCAGCCATCCGGCCGCCGTGGCCAGGGATACGGGGCTCAAGCCAGAGCGGGCAGCCTGATCGAATCGCGCCTCCATGGCCTGGTCCAGCGCCGTGCGCCGGGCGGCGTCCAGGCTGGATGGCGCGACACCGGCATCGTTGCAGGCTTGCTGGAATGCCGGGGTGTTGCCGGCCGCGGACGTGGCCAGGCGGGTCATGAAGTCGACGCCGGACAGGGCATGGCTGGACGTTTCCGCCATGTCGATCGCGGCGGCGACGGTGCGGGCGGACAAGGGCTTGCCCGGGTTGGGTTCCAGGCCAAGCTCGCGCGAAACCGCGCTGGCGATTCCCTGGCCGTAGCTCTGGGCCAGCGCCTGCGCAAACATGGAGGCCGTGTCGACATCGGGGGCCACCCACGCCACGCTGCGGCCGCCGGGCGTGGCGCCCATGCCGAGCACTTGCAGCTTTTCGCCTGCGATATCGACGTATATGTCCTGACCACCTTCCGCGGCTTTGGCGAAGGTGTCCAGAGAGATGAATGGCGACGAAGGGGTAACCGATGAAATTGTCATGCAGCCAAGAAATCCGGCGTGTCCTAAATCGGGCCCGTGAGAGGTCTAGTAGCTCGTGGGCTTGAGTAACCCGCGTGCTGCTTTAGTTCCACGGTAATGACACGTGAGCCATTTTATGCCATTCAACGGGCCTCCCCGTCTTCGGGCGAATTCGACACATGGCGTTACTGCGCTTCATAGACTTCATCCGCGGCCAGCAGGATATCCACGGGCGGATCGAAACCGATGACACGCGCCGTCTCCAGGTTCAGCGCGATCTTGGCCGGATCTATCCACACCTGCGACAACTCGCGAGGCTTGGCGCCGTTGAAAATGCGCGCCATCGTCTCGGCATAGAACAAGCCGACATAGGAGTAGTCCGCCTGGGCCAGGCTGAGCAGTAGGCCATGCTTGACCTCTTCCGAACCCAGCATCGAGAAGCTGGGCACGCGCGCCTGGCGCAAGATCTCGGCGATCGTATCGACGGACGCCGGGGTCACGCCCCGATGCACGGTGACGTAGACGGCGTCCACCTTCGAGGCCAGCCTGGCATAGCATTCGACGGCATTGCGCGTGGCGAGGTCGGCGGCGATGCCGTTGGACGGCGCGTTGCAGGTCAGCACCTCGAACCCCTGTTCGCGCGCGACCTGCTCCACGGCCTCGACCGCGCTGTAGGTGCGGCCTTCCGGGCTGTCTTCGTACACCAGCCCCAGGCGCTTGAAGGGCACGATCTCATGGAACAGGCGCACCTGCCGCTGATAGCGCTCGGGCTGGACCCGCGCATGCAGGTTGTCCAGGCCGCTGTCCTGGGCCGAGCGCGTGATGCGCGCGCCGACGGCATCGCTGGTGGAGCCCACGATGGTCGGCACGGGCGCGCCCATGGCGGCCATGTCCTGGCCGGCCCAGGTGCCCATGGCGATGACCAGGTCCAGGTCATGCTTTTCGGTCAGACGCTGCTTGATGGCCTCGCGCACCGCAGGGCGTTTGGCGGCGTCGAAATTGCCCGGCTGCCACCATGCGTCGCGCACGAACTCCAGGGTGTCGCTGCGCGCGTTGTCGGCCAGGAAGGTCCACATCTGTTCGCCGTTGAGTCCGTCGGGAATCGCGGGCACGCTGATCCAGCCCAGCTTCTGCAAGCCGTCGACGGTCACGCGCAAGGTGCGCGGATACTCGCTGTAGTCGCCGCTTTCGAAGTAGCCCAGACGCCATTTCTTGCCGTCGGGTCTGGGGGTGGGCTTGGTGGGGAATACCTGGGCCGCGGTCGTGGCGGAGGCCCCCGGGGCCGTCTGCGCCATGCTGGCCGCGGGCGCAAGCAAGGCCAGGCAAAGCATCAGGGTGGGTAACGATTTCTTCATGGGCGGCGGATCACAATCAATGTGATGTCATCGGATTGTTCCGCGCCGTCGGCAAAGGCCTGAACGTCTTCGAGCAGACGCTTGGCCAGGCTGGCCGAGGCTACGGGGGGATTGGACAGCACGGCCAGCAGGCGGGGATCTCCATACTGGGCGTCGTTCGGATTGACGGCTTCGGTAACGCCGTCGGTGTAGCCCACCAGCATTTCGCCGGGCGCCAGGACCGTCGACAGACTGCGGTATTCCAGGTCTTCCTGCACGCCGCAGGCCGGACCGCTGCGCCCTTCCAGCAGGCGCAGCGTGCCGTCCGCGCCCACCACCGCCGGCGGCAGATGGCCGGCGTTGGCCCATTGCAGCTCGCCGGTGGTCAGGTCCAGCACGCCAAGCAGCAGCGTGACGAACATCATGTTGGGATTGTTTTCGGACAGGCGGTTGTTGATCTTCTGCATCATCCGCGCCGGGTCCGTCTCGTCCTCGGCGGTGGCGCGGATCAGCGTGCGCGTCACCGCCATGAACAGCGCGGCCGGCACGCCCTTGTCGGACACGTCGCCGATCGCCAGGCACAGCCGCCCGTCGGGCAGCGTGAAGTAGTCGTAGAGGTCGCCGCCCACTTCCTTGGCCGGCAGCATCACTGCGTTCAGATCGACCTGTTCGCGGATCGCGCTGGAAAGCGGCACGGGCAACAGGCCCAGCTGGATCGCGCGGGCGATGTTCAGCTCGCTTTCGAAGCGTTCGCGGGCGGTGGTTTCGCGCATCAGCCGGGCCACGTTCTCGCGCAGCTTGTGGTCCATGAACAGGAACGAGGCGGCCAGCCGGCCGACCTCGTCCTTGTGTTTGTCCGGCAGCGCGGCGATGTGCGCGGGGACGCTGGATGCCGCGGTCAGGTCCTGCTCGGGCAGCAGGCGCGCGTAGCGGGTCAGCGTTTCCAGTGGGCGCACGATGCGGGCCGCCATCAGCCAGGCGCAGATCAGCGCCACCAGCATCATGCCCAGGAAGATCAGGGCCTGCCGGTTCAGCAGCTCGCGCGCGGGAGCGGTCAGGTCGCTTTCGGGCACGGCCGCCACCAGCGTCCAGCCCAGCGGCGCGAAGCGCGCGCTGTCGATCCGCCACGGCCCGCCACCGCCGTCGAACGACAGGCTTTGCAGCTCGCCGCCGCCTTTCTGCCGCGCCAGCAGGCCGCGCAGGGTCTCGCCCTGCGGGTTCGCGGCGTCGAGCAGGCCGGCCTGCTTCTCGGGCAGGGGCACGATCATCCGGCCGTCATCGGAGGCGATGAAGATGAAGCCCGATTGCGCCAGGGTCAGTTTGGACAGCGTGGCTCGCACCGAGCTTTCCATCTGCTCGCGGCGCGTCTGGATCTGTTCGATGACGTCGTGCGCGCTGTCGGTGATGGCGAACACCCAGTTCCACGGCCGGAAATAGCCGAAATAGGCGTAGCGCGTTTCGCTGTCGCCGCGTTGGGCGGAAGGCGGCCAGCGATAGATGGCGAAGCCGTAGCCGGATGTGCGGCTCTCTTCATATAGCGCCTGGGCAAGCGGGCGATTCTTGAAATCCGACAACTCCGACAGGTCGCGATCGATCATCTCGGGATTGCCGCTGGCCAGGACCTGGAAGTCGGCGTCATAGACGAAGGCATAGCGCCGGTCGTCGAACTTGAGGCGGTTGATCCACGCGCGCGCCATGCCTTTGGCCGCGCCCTGCGTCAGGATGCCGCGCTCGGCCAGGTCGGCGTAGGAGTTCAGCGCGGCGGCCACCACCGTGCCGGTCTGCATCAGTTGGCGGCGCCCGTTGCGCACGGTGGATATCTTGTCGGTCAGCAGCGCGCCCCAGCGCGCTTCGGCATCGCGCAAGACCAGTTCCATCACGTTGCTGACGGCATGACGTTCGCTGTTCATCACGGTGCGCGTCACGTTGCGCTGCGAAGTCAGCATCACGAATGCAGCCACCGCCACGAGAAGCGCCACGACCAGAAGAAAAATCTTGCTACGCAGCGACCGGAACGGCATGGAGGCAGTGGTGGGCGGTGTGGGGGAAGGTGTGAAAAAAGATGCAATTTGCATTAATTGTAAATACCATTGGTGCCCGTGTGTAAATACTTTGCGGTGTTTCAGCTCCATGCGTAGCGAACCAATTCAAATAGTGCTGGAGGGTTTGAAACGCCGCCCGGTGCTTGAAGTCACGTTGGCCTGTCTGGCCGTTTTGTTGCTGGCGCAGGCGCTCATCGGCGCGCTCAGCCTTTCCGCCTTGAACCGCCTGGTGGTGGACACCACCGCCGATCGCGTAGAAGTCATCGCGCGCCGCGCGGCGGGCAATATCGAAAACGGATTGCGGCTGGGTAAGCCGCTTGAGCAGTTCTTCGGCTTGCGCGACGGCCTGCGCGACAGCCTGTCGGGATCGCGTGATCTGCGCGGCGCGGCCGTGCTGCTGGCCGACGGCCAGACGCTGGCCATGCAAGGCGAATTGCCCGATGGCGCCATCGCGCTGGCCAAGGCATTGGATGCGGGCGGCACGCGCGAAGCCGGCGCGACGCGCCGCGCTTCCGGCGCGCTGATGTCCGTGGGCGAAGGCGCGGTGACGCTGGCGGTGCCGCTGGCCGGTGCCGGCGGCAAGGTGGTCGGCGCGGTGGTGCTGTCCGTGGCGAAGGACGGCGCCGCCAGCCGCCGCCTGATCGTGGACAACCTGCAGGTGCTGCTGGCCGTCACCATCGTGGTGGGCTTGGGACTGGCCGCCGTCTTCAAATACCTGGTGCCGCTGACCTCGCTTGCCGCGGGGGGGCGCGCCCGCTTCGTGGTGCCCTTGCTGGCGCTGGTCCTGGCCCAGGGCGTCTACGCGGCCTATACGATTTCCACGTTCCGCAGCGGCTGGCTGGAGGTCACGCGCAACAATGTCGGCCTGCTGGCCGAAGGCCTGCAGCGCGATCTGGACCGGGTGCTGGGATATGGCCTGACGCTGGACCGGCTGCGCGGCGTCGACGCGCCGTTCTCGCGCCTTGCCGCAACCTTTCCCGCAGTGGAGCAGATTGAACTGGTGGACAGCGCCGGCCGCGTGCTCGGCCGTGCCGATGCGCGCGGGCCGCTCGATGTTTCCGGATTGCCGGTCGCGCGTCCGCAGGCCGATGACCTGACGCTCGTGTTGCCGCTGGGCGCGGCGCGCCCCGATCCGCAGGCCCACGGCGACCTGGTGCTGCGCTTGTCCGGAGATGTCATCGCCGCCGGCGTGCGCAGCCGCGCGCTGGACGCCGTCACCGTGGTGGCCGTGGCGTTGGTCGCGGCCATCGAGATGCTGTTGCTGCTGGCGCTGCTGATGAACCGCGCCTTCGCCACGCGCGCGGTGCTGCCCGACGGCACGCGCCTCGGGCCCGACGACGCATCCGAGGTGGGCCGCATCGCGCGGCCCGTGATGTTCGGCTTCTTGTTCGCCTGGGCGTTGCCGCTGGGATTTCTGCCCTTGTATGCGCGCAGCCTGTCGGCGGGCGGACTGGATCTGCCCGCCAACTTGCTGCTGGCGCTGCCCATTTCCGTCGAGATGGGGTGTGGCCTGCTGACCTCGCTGCTGGCGGGCAGGCTGACCGACCGCAGGGGTTGGCAGGTGCCCGTGCTGGCCGGCCTGGGCGTGTCCTGCGCTGGCATGCTCGCCTGCGCTGCCGCCGGCGACCTGCTGATGTTCAGCGCTGCGCGCGGCCTGGTCGGCCTGGGCTACGGACTGACATGGATGGGATTGCAGGGCTTCATCGTCACGCGCAGTCCGGCGGGCTTTCGCGGGCGCAACATGACGGGCGTCATCGCCGGCCTGTTCGCCGGCCATCTGTCGGGCGCCGCCGTTGGCGCCATGCTGATGGAGCAGGTGGGGTTCCGCGCCGTGTTCGGCGTGGGGGCGGCCATGCTGGCGCTGCCGCTGGCCGGCGTGCTGATCCTGATGCGTCCGTACATGGACAGCGGCCGCAGCCTGGCGGGCCAGGCGGTCGCGCGGGTGCAGGCGAGCCTGTCGGACACGTTGCGGCTGCTCTTCACGCGCGACTTCGGCCTGCTGCTGCTGGGCAGCGTCATTCCGTTTTCCATCGCGCAGGTGGGCCTGCTGTCTTTCGCGTTGCCGCTCTATCTGGAGGCCGAAGGCGTGGCCGCGTCCAGCATCGGACGCGTGCTGATGATCTACGGCCTGTGCGTGATCTACGTGGGTCCGCTGATGGGCCGCGTGGTCGACCGCAGCCGCATCAAGAAGAGCTGGATCGTGCTGGGCGGACTGGTGGGCAGCGTGGGCATGCTCGGCCTGTACTTCAACAGCGGCCTGCTGGCCGCGGCGGCGGCCGTCCTGCTGCTGGCCCTGGCCAGCTGCTTTGCCGGCGCGTCGCAATCGCCCTACATGCTGGCCTTGCCCGATGTGCAGCGCTATGGCGCCGCCGGCGCGACCAGCGTCATGCGCGCCGCCGACAAGCTGGGCCAGATGGCCGGACCGCTGGTGGTGGGCGCGATGTTCGGCGCGGCGGGCATGGGCGCGGGGCTGGCCGCGACCGGGGTCATCTATCTGTGCGCCACCATGCTGTTCCTGCTGTTCGCGCCGGCGCGTCCGCGCGACGAGGCCGCCTGAACGCACGCGGGCCGGCCCGATGGCGGCTGGCGCGGCGACGGCGGCGTCGGGCTTGCGCGCCGTCATTCAGCGCGTGGTGTCCTGGCGGGCCAGTTGCATGGGCACTCGCGCGCTCAGGCCCGCCAGCAAGTCGGCCGCGATCGTGCCCGCCGCCGTGGCCACTTCCTCGACCGCCAGGCCGCTGGCGCCCCACAACGTCACCGGCGTGCCGATGCACGCATGCGGGACGGGGCCGAGGTCCACCGCCATCATGTCCATCGATACGCGGCCCAGCAGGCGAGTGCGCACGCCGTCGACGATCACCGGGGTGCCGGTCGGCGCGTGGCGCGGATAGCCATCCGAATAGCCGCAAGTGACGATGCCGACGTCCAGGGCGTCCGTCGCCACGAACGCGGCGCCATAGCCCACGCCGGCGCCGGCCTTCACCCGTTGGATACCCACGACCTGGGAGTGCAGCGACATGGCCGGCCGCAAATCCAGTTGCGCCGCGCTGGTATCGGCAAAGGGACTGGCGCCGTACAGGGCCAGCCCGGGCCGTACCCACTGCGTATTGCCGGCGCGCGCGCCGTGTTTCAGCAGGGCGGCGGAGTTGCTGGTGGACACCGGCCCCGGCAAGCCGGCGATCAAATCCCGGAAGACCGCATCGGCGCCGGCCACTCCGTCCGGTTCGTCGGCGCGCGCATAGTGGTTCAAGTGACCGACTTCGCCGGTCAAGCCCCGGCGGGACAGCGCGCTGGCGGTCTCGTACGCGGACAGGTAGTCGCCGGCGGCGAAGCCGGTGTGATGGATGTCGCCCGCGAAGCGCAGCCAGATCGCGGGGCGCTGGGTAAGCGGGGCCTGCGCCAGCCATTCCAGTTGCGCGGCGTGCGTGATCACCAGGTGCAGGCCGGGCATGTCGACGAGCAGCGCGTCCGCCGGCGAATACAGGCCGCCGTAGACCAGAACGGGGCCTTGCCAGCCCATGTCGCGGCAGGCGCGCGCTTCGTTCAAGTGCAGTACGGCCAGTCCGTCGGCGCCGCGCAGGGCCGGCAGGATGCGCGCCACGCCGTGGCCATAGGCATCCGCCTTCACCGTGGCCCACACGCGCGGCGCAGCGGCGCCCGCTGGCAGCGCGGCGCGCAGCCGCGCCAGGTTGTGGGCAACGGCGCCCGGGTCGATGCGGGCGTGCAGCGGGCGGGCGATCAATCCTTCTGGTCGATAGGGAGCATTCACGGGCGGCATCTGTGCAGGAGCGGCGCGCAACCGGCGCGCAGTCTATGCATGAGTGACGGATGCGCGGATTTCGTTCGGTACTTTCTACCTATGAACCGGAAATGCCCGATAGGGGGTCTTGATGGCCTGATATTGGCGGGCTGCTCAGGCGGCGCGCGCGACAAGCGTCAGGCGGTTGCGGCCGCCGCTGCGCGCATAGCGCAGGTCGTGCAGGTAATGCTGCATGAGGCGCACGCCGTGTCCGCCGATAGCGGCGTCGTCCAGCGATGCCGCCAGCGGGGGTGGCGGTGTCTTGGTGGGATCGTAGGGGCGTCCGTTGTCGACAATATCGAGCGAGATCCACTCGCTGTCCTGGCTGCAGGAGAGCGCGACGCAAGGAGGCGATCCGGCTTGGGCCGGATCGTCGAAGGCGTAGGACACGATGTTGGTCAACGCTTCGTCCAGGCTCAGCGACAGTCCGAAGTTCAGCTTGGGTGGCCACGCTTCGCGTTCGGCAATTCCCTCCAGCCATTGCATGGCGGCGGCAACGGCGTTCTGGTCGGGAACGAGGTCAAGCGTATCGGGCTGAGAGGGCATGAGTTGCCTTGCGTTCAGGGGTACACGTGCAGGCGCAAGTATGCACGATTGCCTCGTGTCGCGAACAGAGCGCGCCGGCTCGCGTATCATCTCGGCATCGCGCCGCCGCCCTCATGAGCAGGTGCAGGGCGCCGGTCACTTATCGGGAACCACTATGAGTCTCGCAATAGAGAAAGTCGGAGAAGTCCTGGTTGTCTCGCCCGAAGGCCAGATCAACAGCGGCAATGCCGCCGGCATCGAAGCCGACTTGCTGGCGCATGTCGAAAAGGGTGAAAGCCGTTTCGTGCTGGACCTGTCCAACCTGAACTACATCTCCAGCGCGGGCTTGCGCGTGGTGCTCGTGCTGGCCAAGCGCCTGAAGCAGGGCGCGGGCGCGCTGGTGTTGTGCGCGATGCAGCCGCATGTGCGCGAAGTGTTCGACATCAGCGGCTTCCTCGCCATCCTGACGGTGGTGGACACGCGTCAGGATGCGGTGGCGAAGGTTGCGTGACGCGAGGGCTCAGCCCTTGCGGTTTTCATAAGACGTATCCAGCACATCGTCCTCGGGCGTGATGATGCCGGGCTCTCCCGGTTCCGCGATGGCGCGCCCGCGCCGCGGCATGCCGGCGACGAGCTTGCTGTGGTCCGGCATCGGCAGGACTTCCGTGCCCTTGCGCGGGTCGGTGCTGGCCGGTTTTTCCGCATCGCCCGGCTTGGCGGCAAGATTGGGATCTGGGGCAGTTTTCAACATGGTGATCGCTCCGTCTGCGGGCGTCCCAGGATGGCGACGCGCCTGGATTCCAGTTCCATCTTAGGACGCCCGCGCGGCATCGTGGCCTTTTGGGCTGTCACGTTTGCAAGGGGCTGTTGCAGGACCCGAACCTTATAATTTCGAGCGCCACGCGGCCTTGCGGGCGGCGCCCGGTTTACCTCCATTTCATACGCCTACCTTGACCGAATCCGTCGAACGCTCCGTCCATGCAGAACTCGTTGCCGTGCTTGTCGCCGTCACCAACGGCGAGCCGCGCGTGCTGACGACCGACGATGCGCGCGCCTTGCCGGCGGGGCCGTTCGAACTCTCGCACCGCTCCTTGCAGGCGGGCCTGCGCGCCTGGGTGGAAGCGCAGACGCATCATCCGCTGGGCTATGTGGAGCAGCTCTACACCTTCGCCGACGGCGACCGCTCCGACGAGTCCGGCGGGCGGGTCATGTCGGTCAGCTACCTGGGCCTCACGCGCGAAGCGGGCGAGACCGGCGTGGCGCAAGTGGGATGGCAGGATTGGTATCGCTACTTCCCCTGGGAAGACCGGCGCGCCGGCACGCCGGCCCTGGTTGAAGAACTGGTCGTGCCGCGGCTGACGGCCTGGTGCGAAGACAGCGCCGATCCCGCCGTGCGCGCGCGCCGCCATCAGCGCGCCGCCATTACCTTCGGGTTGGACGGCGCATCGTGGAATGAAGACATGGTCCTGCAGCGCTACGAACTGCTGTTCGAGGCCGGGCTGGTGCCCGAAGCCGTGCGGCGCGGCGGGGGCCAGAACGTGCTGCCGGGGGAGCCGATGCGCCATGATCACCGGCGCATTCTCGCCACCGGCATCGCGCGCCTGAGGGCCAAGATCAAGTACCGCCCGGTGGTGTTTGAACTGATGCCCGCGCAATTCACGCTGCTGCAATTGCAGATGGCGGTCGAGGCGCTGGCCGGACGCGGGCTGCACAAGCAGAATTTCCGCCGTTTCATCGAACAACAGGCGCTGGTGGAAGAAACCGGCGCGATGGCCACCGGCACCACCGGACGGCCCGCCAAACTGTTCAGGTTCCGCCGCGACGTCCTGCTGGAACGCGCGATCGCCGGCAGCAAATTGCCGCTGTCGCGGGTGCTATGACGCTTGACAAGGCTTATGCTCGTCTCTAGCATAAGTGGTGCGCAATTCTTGCGCGCCTTTTTTTAACTCATAAATACTCAAAATGAGCATTAAAGCCGCAACTCCCGGCACCGTCACCCGACTGGCCGTTCCCCCTCTGCCGGAAGTCATGCTGGAGCCGCTGGTGCGCGCGGCATTGCTGGAAGACCTGGGACGCGCCGGCGACCTGACGACGGACGCCATCGTCCCCGCCGACGCCGTCGCAGAAACGCGGCTGGTGGCGCGCCAGGACGGCGTGCTGGCCGGGCTGGACCTGGCGCGCCTGGCGTTTCGCGTGATGGATCCGGGCATCGAGTTCGTGGTGTCGCAACGCGACGGCAGCGACCTTGCGCCGGGCATGGAGATTGCCCGCATCCGCGGCAGCGCCCGCGCGATGCTCAGCGCCGAACGCGTGGCCCTGAACTTCCTGTGCCATCTGAGCGGCGTGGCCACCGCCACGGCCTCCATCGCCCGCGCCATCGCCGGCCATGGCGCGCGGGTCACCTGCACCCGCAAGACCATGCCAGGCCTGCGCGCGGTGCAGAAGTACGCGGTGCGCGTGGGCGGCGGCGGCAATCATCGCTTCGGGCTGGATGACGCGGTGCTGATCAAGGACAACCACATCGCGCTGGCCGGCGGCGTGGCCACGGCCGTCGAGCGCGCGCGCGCCGGCATCGGCCACATGGTCAAGATTGAACTGGAAGTGGACACCCTGGAGCAGCTGGAAGTGGCGCTTTCCCTGGGCGTGGACGTGGTGCTGCTGGACAACATGAGCCTGGACGACCTGCGCCGCGCCGTCGCTATGGCGCGTGGCCGTGCCATCACGGAGGCCTCGGGTCGCATCACGCCCGAAACCGCCGCGGCGGTGGCCGCCACCGGCGTCGACCAGATCGCCGTGGGCTGGCTTACCCATAGCGCCAAGGTGCTGGACATCGGCCTGGACGCCTGAGCCATGAAACGCCTGCTCCGATCGTCTTTTTCGCTTCTGGCCCTGTCGCTGGCAGCCTGCGGCAATCCGCCGTCGGGCGAAGCGCCGGGTGATGCCGCATACCCCATGCACCCCATCACCATCGTCGTGACGTTTCCGCCGGGCGGCGGCACCGACCTGCTGGCGCGCCGCATCGGCGCCAGCCTGCAAGAGACGCTGGGCCAGCCCGTGGTCGTGGAAAACCGGCCGGGCGCCAGCGGCAACATCGGGGCGCGCATCGTGGCCGAAGCCGCGCCGGACGGCTACACGCTGCTGATGGTGAACAGTTCATTCGCGATCAACCCCGGCGTCTATCGCAATCTGGGCTTCTCGCCGAAACGGGATTTTTCCGCCGTCATCAATGTGGCCTTCGTGCCGTCGGTGTTCGTGGTGCCCGCCGAGTCGCCCCTGCGCAACCTGGACGACGCACTGGCGGCCGCCCGGCCGGGCAAGCCGCTACCGTTCGCATCCTGCGGCAATGGCACCCCGCAGCACCTGGCGGGCGAGATGCTGGCGCGCGCCACCGGGGCGTCGTTGCAGCAGGTGCCGTACAAGGGTTGTGGCCCGGCGCTGACCGACGTCACCGCCGGCCAGGTGGGCATGGGCGTCGTGACGGCGTCCAGCGCCGCGCCCCTGATCGCGGCCGGCAAGCTGCGCGCCCTGGCCGTCACGTCGCCGGCGCGTTCGCCGTTGATGCCGACCGTGCCCACGGTGGCCGAGCAGGGCGTGCCGGGCTACGCCCTGGACCAGTGGCATGGGCTGCTGACGCCGGCGGCCACGCCGCCCGCCGTGGTCGACAAGCTGAACGCGGCGGTGGCGAAAATCGTGCAACGCCCGGACGTGCAAGCCTCGTTACGCGAGCAGGGCTTCACGCCAGCCAGCAGCACGCCGCGCGAATTCCAGAAGATGATAGGCGCGGACATCGACCGCTATACCGCGCTGACCGAGTCCATCGGCCTGCGGGCGGACTGAGGGCCTTTTCCCGGGGGCCGGCCTGTTTTCAGGGCCGGCCTTTCCCGTTGGGCGGCCATCCCGTGGCCTGGGGGCCAGGCCGTGGCGGTCCTCAGGCAACCGCCGCCTTGGCGTGCTGTTCCAGCTGTTCCTTCAGCCCCGGCTGCAGCTTGAGCTGGCGCGCCAGTTCGTCCAGGTACGCGCGTTCCATATAGCTTTCCTCGTCCACGACGAGCAGGCTGGCCAGATACATTTCCGCGGCCATTTCCGGCGTCTTGGCCGATTGCGCCACGACGCCGGGGTCCAGCGGACGCGCGAGCTCGGTTTCCAGCCAGCGGCGGTCCTGGGCGTCCGACGACAGCTTGGCCAGCTCGGTTTCCAGCAGCGCGCGTTCCTCGGGGCCGATATGGCCGTCGGCCTTGGCCGCGCCGATCATGGCCGTGAGCACGGCGCTGCTGTGCTGCTCGGCCTCGGGCGCGGGCAGGCGGTCCAGCGTCTGCGGCGGGGCGGCAGGGGCGCCGGCCTGGTTGCGCTGCCAGTCGCCATAGGCACGGTAGGCCAGTGCGCCCAGCGCGGCCATGCCGCCGTACATGGCGACCTTGCCGCCGATATTGCGGGCCTTCTTGCTGCCCAGCAGCAGGCCCAGCGCGCCCGCGCCCAGGGCGCCGCCGCCCAGGCCGCTCAAGAACGAGGAGCCTTTGCCGCCGGTCGCGTTCTGCACGCGGTTGGTGGTCTCGGAAAGCAGGCCTTGTCCGGACTGCAGCAGTTGATCAAGTAATTGTCTGGCGCTCATGCGGCCTCCTGAGGGGTGTTCGGATACTGCGGATAGGGATATCCGACCAACTCCGCGGCAGGAAGTTCAGCTTTTCGTCAGCAGGCCCCGCCGACCACCACGGCGTCGCCAAATGCTACAACGTCCCTAGTGGCGGCCGCCCGGGCCGCCTGCCCTGGAGATCCGATCCATGAGTATCCGCGTGCGCCAGAATGCGCCTCAGACCCTGCAATTCACCGCCACGGCCGAAGGCCATGACCTGCCCCTGGCGATGCCGCAGCCGCAGGGCGAAGGGCCCGATCCGCATGACTATTTCGATACCGCGCTGGGCGGCTGCAAGGCGATGACGCTGATGGTCTATGCGCAGCGCAAGGGCTTGCCGCTGGAATCGGTGGGGGTGGAGGTGGTGCGCGATGCCGGAGAAGAGCGCAAGGGCATCTACCGCCTGACGGCCAAGCTGACGCTGCATGGCGAGCTGTCCGACGCCCAGATCGATGAACTGCTGGCGGTGGCCGAGAAATGCCCGATCCACAAGCTGATGACGGCGGTGGACGTGCAGGTGTCCACGCTGGTGGTGCGGCCGGCCTGAGCGGCCGCGCGGGCGGGGCGCAGAACCCCGCCCGCGGAAGCGATCAGTCTTCCATGCCCGGGACGACGGTCGAGAAGCCGCCGTCCACGTGGGTGATTTCGCCCGTCACGCCGGCTGCCAGGTCCGACAGCATGAAGGCCGCGACGTTGCCCACGTCCTCGATGGTGATATTGCGGCGCAGCGGCGACTGGCTTTCCACGAACTTCAGGATGGCCGAGAAGTCCTTGATGCCGCTGGCGGCCAGCGTCTTGATCGGGCCGGCGGAAATGCCGTTGGCGCGGATGCCGCGCGGGCCCAGCGCCGTGGCCAGGTAGCGCACGCTGGCTTCCAGCGAGGCCTTGGCCAGGCCCATCGTGTTGTAGTTGGGCACGACGCGCTCGGCGCCCAGGTAGGTAAGCGTCAGCACGGAACCGTTGCGGCCTTCCATCAGCGGCAGCGCAGCCTTCGCCATGGCCGCGAAGCTGTAGGCCGAGATGTCGTGCGCGATGCGGAAGCCTTCGCGCGACAGACCGTCGAGGAAGTTGCCGGCGATGGCTTCGCGCGGGGCAAAGCCGATGGAGTGGACCAGGCCGTCCAGGCCGTCCCAGTGCTGGGCCAGTTCGGTGAACGCGCCTTCGATCTGGCTGTCCTCGGCCACGTCGCACGGCAGCACGATCTTGCTGCCGAATTCGGCGGCGAACTCGCTCACGCGGTCCTTGAAGCGGTCGCCCACATAGGTGAACGCCAGTTCGGCGCCTTGCTGGTGACAGGCGCGCGCGATGCCGTAGGCGATGGATCGGTTGGAAAGCACCCCGGTGACCAGGATGCGCTTGCCGGCGAGAAAGCCCATATATCTATCCTTTGATTTTGCCCTTCTGGAGACCGCCTATTTTAAGGAGTTTGGCGGCTCCGCGGGCGTGAAAACGCGGCGCCCGCTGCGGGCGCCGCGCTGTCCGGTCATTTGCGATCAGCCGCGGGCGTTGGTGCCCGGCACGCGGATCTGCGCGCCCACCTTCAGGGCGCTGCCCTTCAGGTTGTTGAGCGCGCGCAGCGCGTCCACCGTGGTGCCGTACTGCTTGGCCAGCGAGAACAGGGTGTCGCCCTGGCGGACCTTGTGGTTGCGGACGTTGGGGCGGGCGCTGGCGACGCGGGCGGCGGGCGCCTGCGCGGCGCGGGCGCGCGGCGCGGCGGCCTTGTTGTCCGCCGGAGCGGAATCCAGCGCGCCCACGGGGGGCGCCAGGGACGCAATCTGGACGCCGCCGGTCCCGGGTTCGCCGGGCACCAGCAGGGACTGGCCCGAGGCCGACTTTTGGCGCGAGCCGATGTCATTGGTCTGGCGCAGCGAGGCTTCGGTCACGCCGAAACGCTTGGCGATGGACGCGTAGGACTCGCCGCGGCGCGTATGGTAGATCTTCCAGGCGCTCAGGTCGCCCTTGTAGTTGGTCAGGTTCGCGTTGAAGATCTCGACGCGATCGGCCGGCAGCAGCAGGGTGGGGCCGTGGTCGCCGCGGATGACCGGGCGGTTGAACGACGGGTTCAGGGCCTTGAATTCGTCCAGCGGCATTTCAGCCAGCTTGGCGGCGATTTCCAGGTCGATGTCGCTGTTCTTCTGCACCGTCACGAAGTAGGGCGTGTTGCCCACGGGGGGCAGCGCCACCGCATAGCGCTGCGGATCGGCAATGATGTTCTTGATGGCCTGCAGCTTGGGCACGTAGTTGCGGGTTTCATCCGGCATGTTCAGGGACAGGTAGTCCGTGCCCTGGCCGGCCGCTTCGTTCTTGGCCATGGCGCGCTGCACCGAGCCTTCGCCCCAGTTGTACGAGGCCAGCGCCAGGTACCAGTCGCCCTGCATTTCAAACAGTTTTTCCAGGTAGTCCAGCGCCGCATTGGTCGAGGCGATGGGGTCGCGGCGCTCGTCGCGCCACCAGTCCTGCTTCAGGTTGAAGTGCTGGCCGGTGGCCGGCACGAACTGCCACAGGCCCGAGGCCTGGGCGCGCGACAGCGCCGTCGGGTTGTACGCGCTTTCCACGAAGGGCAGCAGCGCCAGTTCGGTAGGCAGGCCGCGGCGATTGATTTCGTCGACGATGAAATACAGGTATTTGCCGGCGCGTTCGGCCATGCGCTGCACCGCCTCGGGGTGGGACGCGTAGTAGTCGGTCCACTGCTGCGAGAGGTCGGTGTTCAGGTTGGGGATGGCGAAACCGCGGCGGATGCGGTCCCAGGCGTCGGCGGGCGGGTTGGTCAGGTCAACCGTTCTGGACGTATCCCGGGCGATATAGCGCCCTTGGGAATTGGTGGTGAGGTTCTTGCTATCGGGGGCTTTGGTTCCTGCGCAACCGGCGAGGACTGCCAGCATGAGCGGCAGAAGGAGTCGGGATAGATTCATCAGGTTGTCACTTGAAATCGTTCTTCCATTCACGAAGGGAGGCAAAGACCTCTACCGGCGTATCTTGGCCGCGGCCGGCCCAGCTTGCTGCGGCGCGGGCGACATCGGGTTGCTGCGTGCGCAAAAACGGATTGGTCGCGCGTTCCTGACCGATGGTCGACGGAAGCGTGGGGATTCCTGCTGCTCGTAATTGCTGGGCCCGCTGGTACCACTGTTGCAGGGTACGGTTGGCCGGTTCTACCGCCAATGCCCAGCGCAAGTTCGCTAGAGTGTACTCGTGCGCGCAAAAAACCTTTGTATCTGGCGGTAAAACGGAAAATTTTTCCAAGGAATCAAGCATTTGCGTGGGAGTGCCTTCGAAAAGACGGCCGCAGCCCCCGGCAAACAAGGTGTCGCCACAGAACAATACGGGTTCCACCCCGGCCGCCCGGCCGGCATAGGCGATATGCCCGGCGGTGTGACCCGGCACGTCCAGCACGGCAAGGTCCAGGTCCAGTTCCGGCAGCGTCACCCGGTTGCCTTCGGTCAGCGGGACGTCGCAGCGCGGCAGGCGCTCATGCGCGGGACCATATACGGTAATGCCCCCGATGCGTGACAATTCGGAAACGCCGCCCACATGGTCGGCGTGATGGTGCGTGAGTAGAATGGCGCGCAGCCTCAAGCCTTGCTGCTCAAGGAATTGCAGTACCGGGCCGGCATCGCCGGGGTCCACGACGGCCGCCTGGTCGCCATGGATGATGGCCCAGATGTAGTTGTCGGAGAAGGCGGGCAAAGGCAAGACCGCGGCGTTGCGTTCGCGGCCGCCTGCGGGGGCGGTCAAGGCTTGCATGGGATTCGAAGGAATAAAACGTGGCAGAAGATACTCCGCCGATTGTAGAACTGGCCGAATGGTTCCAGACGCCACCGGGCCAGTACGTCCTGGCCTGGGAACGGGCCCAGTTCGACGCGGCTGTCGCGGATGTCTTTGGATATTACGCCTGGCAGGTCGGCCTGGCCGACATGAATCTGCTCGGGGCCAACCGTATGCCCTTCAAGGGCTATGTGGGCACCGAGACCCCCACGCCGGAAAGCACGGCCGGCTGGCAGTCCCGGGTGGTCATCGCCCAGCCGGAAGCCCTGCCGTTCGAGTCCCAGAGCGTGGACCTGCTGATCCTGCCGCATGCCTTTGAATGCACTCCCGAGCCCCATAACGTGCTGCGCGAGGTCGAGCGCGTGCTGGTGCCGGAGGGGCGGGTCGTGATCTCCGGGTTCAATCCCTGGAGCATGTGGGGGGCCCGCACGCGGATGCCCGGCATGGAGCCCTGGCTGCCCCAGCCGCCGTCGTCCCAGGTATCGCTGGCGCGGCTGAAGGACTGGTTCAAGCTGCTGTCGCTGGAAGTCGACGAAAGCCAGTTCGGCTGCTACGCGCCCGCCTGCCGCAGCGAAAAATGGCTGCAGCGCTGGAGCTTCCTGGAGTCCGCCGGCGCCCGCTGGTGGAGCCTGGGCGGCGCGGTCTACATGGTGTCGGCCGTCAAGCGCGTGGCCGGCATGCGTATCATCGGCCCTGCCTGGAAGACCAAACCCAAGCGCGCGCGCGCCGCGTCCGTGGTGGTCAACCGCCAGGCGGACGACCGCTACTGAGCGGCCGGGCCGGAATCACTTTGCACGAATAAGGAAAACCAGGCAGCACCATGCAGGACAACAAACCGAACGACCAGAAAGTGGAAATGTGGACCGACGGCGCCTGCAAGGGCAATCCGGGTCCGGGCGGCTGGGGCGTGCTGATGCGCGCCGGCGGCCACGAGAAAACGCTGCATGGCGGCGAACTCCAGACCACCAACAACCGGATGGAACTGCTGGCCGTCATCGAAGGCCTGCGCGCATTGAAACGCCCGTGCACCGTCACCATCCACACGGACTCCCAGTACGTCATGAAGGGCATGACCGAGTGGCTGGCCAACTGGAAGCGTCGCGGCTGGATGACCGCCGACAAGAAGCCGGTCAAGAATGTGGAGCTCTGGCAGGCGCTGGACGAGCAGGTGCAGCGCCATCAGGTGTCGTGGCGCTGGGTCCGCGGGCACGCGGGCGACCCGGGCAACGAACGGGCCGACCAGCTCGCCAATATGGGCGTGGAAGTCGGCCGCCGGGCCTGACGGCATCGGGATATACCCTCAAATCCGCCCCAAGGGGCGGATTTAGTTCTTTCATCCGGCTTCTGGATTGTTCCAGTATGTAAATCCGGGTGCTAAAGTGCCAACCCTCATTCCAGTTCCTGCGGCGTCGTCCGAGTGGGGCATGCTCGGCCCGCGCCGCAATACCGCCACATTCGCGCATGAAAAAAGCAGTACTGCTGGCCGCCGTAGCGGCAGGGTTGGCCGCGGGGGCCGCGCTCGGCGTTTTTGTGCCGCGCTGGCTGGCTCCCGGGGCAACGCCCAACCAGACCTCCGACAAACCCCTCGTGACTCCCGCCGCCGCGGCACGGGTCGCGGTGGCCGCCGTCCAGGAAATTCCGTTCGCACGCGGCCTGTCTGCCGTGGGCAGCCTGCGCTCCGACGAATCCGTCGTGCTCCGGCCGGAGGTGGCGGGCCGGATCCAGTCCATCGAATTCAAGGAAGGCCAGCCGGTCAAGCAGGGCCAGACGCTGATCCGCCTGGACGACTCCGTGCCGCGCGCGGAGCTGGCGCAGGCCCGCGCCAATCTCACGCTTGCGCAAAGCCACTACCGCCGCGCCGTGGAGCTGCAGGGCAAGGGCTTCGTCAGCCAGCAGGCCCGCGACGAATCCGCCAGCACGCTGAAGGTCCAGGAAGCCGCCGTGGCGCTGGCGCAGGCGCGGCTGGACAAGATGACCATCACCGCCCCGTTTGGCGGCATCGCCGGGCTGCGCAGCGTGTCGGTGGGGGATTACGTAAACCAGGGGCAGGACCTGGCGCCGCTGGAGGCGATCGATCCCCTCAAGGTGGATTTCCGGGTGCCGGAAATGTACCTGAGCAAGGTGGGCGTGGGCCAGCAGCTGACGCTGCGGCTGGACGCGCTGCCGGGCCAGGAGCGCCGGGGGCTGGTCTATGCCGTGAGTCCGCTGGTCGACGCCGGCGGCCGGTCCATCCTGCTGCGCGCCACCGTCGCCAATCAGGACGCCGTGCTGCGGCCCGGCATGTTCGCCCGGGTGCAGTTGCTGTTCAATCAGGACAAGGCGCTGGTCGCACCCGAGGCCGCGCTATCGCCGTCGGGCGAAACGCAGTACGTTTATCGGGTCACCAACGGCGTCGCGCAACGGCGCGAGGTGACGATAGGCGAGCGCCGCGAGGGCCGCGTCGAGATCCTCACCGGGGTGGCGGCGGGCGACATGCTGGTGGTCGCGGGCCTGCAGCGCGTGACGGACGGCGCGGCCGTGACCATCGTGGGCAACGGCCAGTGACGCCGCCCCTTCTTCATTTTCAGCGGTAGCGCCATGCGTATCTCGGAAACCTGCATCAAGCGGCCGGTGTTTGCGTCGGTCCTGTCGCTGATCATCGTGCTGATCGGCCTGATTTCGTACTCGCGCCTGACGGTGCGCGAGTATCCCAAGATCGACGAGCCCATCGTGTCGGTGGACACTACCTACAAGGGCGCCTCGCCCGAGGTGATCGAATCCCAGGTGACCAAGCCGCTGGAAGACCAGCTGGCGGGCATCGAGGGCGTCGACGTGATGACGTCGCGCAGCCGCTCCGAACGCAGCCTGATCAACATCAAGTTCAACCTGTCGCGCAATCCGGACGCCGCGGCAGCCGAAGTCCGCGACAAGGTGTCGCGTGCCCGGCGCTTCCTGCCCGACGAAATCGACGAACCCATCATCGGCAAGGTCGAGGCGGATTCCCAGCCCATCATCTATATCGCCGTGGAGTCGGGTTCATATTCCGCGATCCAGACTTCCGACTACATCAACCGCTACATCAAGACCCGCTTGTCGGTGCTGCCGGGGGCGGCGGAGGTGCGCGTCTTCGGCGAGCGCCTGCCGTCCATGCGGATCTACGTGGACCGCGACAAGCTGGCCGCCTACGGCCTGACGGTGCAGGACGTGGAGGCGGCGCTGCGCAGCCAGAACGTGGAAATCCCCGCGGGGCGCATCGAGTCGCGCGCCCGCGAATTCTCGGTCGTGTCGTCCACCGACCTGCAAACCCCCGCGCAGTTCGAGGACGTGATCGTCGCCAACGTGAAAGGCTATCCGGTCAGGCTGCGCGATGTCTCCAAGGTCGAGATCGGGGCCGCCAGCGACCGGGTGCTGTCGCGCTTTAACGGCAAGCCCGCCATCAACATCGGGGTGACCCGGCAGTCCACGGCCAACCCGCTGGAGCTGTCCAAGGCGGCGCGCCAGGAAGTCGAGCGGCTCAACGAAACCCTGCCGGCGGGCATGAAGCTGAACATCGCGTACGACTCGTCGGTGTTCATCGAAAGGTCCATCAGTTCCGTGTTCCACACCATCGGCGAAGCCATCGTCCTGGTGGTGCTGGTGATCTTCTTCTTCCTGCGCAACCTGCGCGCCAGCATCATCCCCATCGTCACCATCCCGGTGTCGCTGGTGGGCGCCTGCGCGCTGATGTATTTCTTCGGCTTTTCCATCAACACGCTGACGCTGCTGGCCATGGTGCTGGCCATCGGGCTGGTGGTGGACGACGCCATCGTGGTGCTGGAGAACATCTACCGGCACATCGAAGACGGAATGCCTCCCAAGGAGGCGGCGCTGCGCGGCTCGAAGGAAATCGGCTTTGCCGTGGTCGCGATGACCATGACGCTGGTCACCGTGTACGCGCCGCTGGCTTTCGCCACGGGCCGCACGGGGCGGCTGTTCATCGAATTCGCACTGGCGCTCGCGGGCGCTGTGCTGGTGTCGGGCTTCGTGGCGCTGACGCTCACGCCCATGATGTGTTCCGTGCTGCTGCGGCACCAGAGCAGCCACAGCCGCTGGTACAACCTGATCGAAGGCTGGCTCAACGGCATGAGCAACGGCTACCGGCGCCTGCTGGGGGCGTCCTTGCGGCGCCGCTGGCTGGTGGTGGTCATCGGCCTGGCGGTCGCGGCCAGCAGCGGCGTGCTGTTCAAGGTGGTCAAGAGCGAGCTGGCGCCGATCGAGGACCGGGGCGTGGTCTTCGGCATCGTCAGTTCACCGGAAGGCGCCACCCTGAACTACACGCTGGACAGCATGCTGGGCATCGAGAAATTCTATGCCGACATCTCCGAAGCCAGCGGCAGCCAGGTGACGGTGGGCTTTCCCACGGTCACGGATGGCACCGCCATCCTGCGCCTCAAGCCCTGGGAAGAGCGCGAACGCAAGCAGCAAGCCATCACCCAGCAATTGCAGCCGCAGTTCGCGTCGCTGCCGGGCGTGCGCGCCTTCCCGACCAATCCGCCGTCCCTGGGCCAGTCCGCCCGTTCCAAGCCGGTGGAATTCATCATCATGAGCCAGGCCTCGTACGGAGAGCTGTCGCGCCTGACCGAGATCTTCCTGGCCGAGCTGCGCAAGTATCCCGGCCTCATGAACCTGGACACCGACCTGCGCCTGAACACGCCCGAACTGCGGGTGCGCGTGGACCGCGACAAGATGGCCGACGTGGGCGCCAACGTGGATACCGTGGGCCGCACGCTGGAGTCCATGCTGGGCGGCCGCCAGGTCACCCGCTACAAGGACGAGGGCGAACAGTACGACGTGATCGTGCAGGTGACGCCGCGCGACCGCGCCAATCCCACCGATATCTCCGGCATTTACGTGCGGGCGCGCGACGGCAGCATGGTCCAGCTGGACAATCTGCTGGGCGTGCACGAAGGCGTTTCGCCGCAATCGCTGAACCACTTCAACCGCCTGCGGGCGGTCAAGATCGACGCCGCCGTGGCGCCGGGCTATGCGCTGGGCGAAGTGCTGACGCACATGCACCAGGTGGCGCGCGAGGTCCTGCCCAACACGATCGTGACGGACCTGGACGGCCAGTCCCGCGAATTCCGGGATTCGTCGGGCAGCATCTATCTGGTCTTCGGCATGGCGCTGGCCTTCATCTACCTCGTGCTGGCCGCGCAGTTCGAAAGCTGGCGCAACCCCTTCATCATCATGCTGTCGGTGCCGCTGTCCATGACGGGCGCGCTGCTGGCCCTGTGGCTGACGGGCGGAACGCTGTCCATCTACAGCCAGATCGGGCTGATCACGCTGGTGGGGCTGATCACCAAACACGGCATCCTGATCGTGGAATTCACGAACCAGCTGCGCGACGAAGGCAAGGAACTGTTCGAGGCCGTGACCGAGGCCAGCGTGCTGCGCCTGCGTCCCATCCTGATGACGACCGGCGCCATGGTGCTGGGCACCGTGCCGCTGGCCTTGTCTACCGGCGCGGGGGCGGAATCGCGCCAGCAGATCGGCTGGGTTCTGGTCGGCGGGCTGTTGCTGGGTACACTACTGACCTTGTTCGTCGTGCCGGTGGCCTACACGCTGATTGCCACCGCACGCAAGAAACCCGGCAAGTCCGGCAGCGAAGCGCATCACCCGCAGACGCCGCCGGCCTCGCAGCCCCAAGCGTCGGAATAGCTATGCGCCAGATCATCTTTGACACGGAAACCACCGGACTCGACCCTGCCCAGGGCCATCGCATCGTCGAGATCGGCTGCGTCGAGATGGTCAACCGGATGTCCACGGGCAACAACCTGCACATCTACCTGAACCCGGACCGCGACAGCGACCCCGAGGCTCTGGCGGTGCACGGTTTGACCACGGAGTTCCTGTCCGACAAGCCCCGCTTCGCGGACGTGGCGGACGAATTCGTCAAGTTCATCCAGGGCGCCGAACTGATCGCACATAACGCCGCGTTCGACGTGAAGTTCTTCAATGCCGAACTCGCGAAGACCGGCCGCGGCCCGATCACCGAGTACTGCGAGACCGTCACCGACTCGCTGCTGCACGCCCGTTCGCTGTTCCCCGGCAAGCGCAATTCGCTGGACGCGCTGTGCGACCGCTTCGGCATTTCCAATGCCCACCGGACGCTGCACGGCGCACTGCTGGACTCGCAGCTTCTGGCGGAAGTCTGGCTGGCCATGACGCGCGGCCAGGATGCGCTGCTGATCGACGTGGACGACAACGACGGCGCGGGCAGCGACGGCATCGTGCTGGCGAAGTTCGACGGCTCCAGCCTGCCCGTGCTGCAGGCCAGCGCGGATGAGCTGGCCGAGCACGAAACCTACCTGGCGGCGCTGGACAAGGCGGTGAACGGGGAGTGCGTCTGGCGCAAGATGGACGCGCCGGTGACGGCCGCTTGAATGATCTCCATAGGCGACTTGCGCACGTTTTAAAAAACATGCTATTATTTCGCCTCTTTCGGGGTGGTTAGCTCAGTGGTAGAGCACTGCCTTCACACGGCAGGGGTCACAAGTTCGAAACTTGTACCACCCACCAAAGACCCTTGAAAGGCAATGCTTTAGCCCACGTGCTACGGCGTTTGTCTGAAAGGTTGCGCAGATGTGTTCAATGCCGCATTGAGTGCAAGATCCGCGCCACGCAAACAAGCCAACCCTCACCGGTTGGCTTTTTTGTTTTTCGCGGGCCTATTCATTATCCTTCTCTTGACGCGGCGCAAGCGGCGCGCCTTCGATTGCGCCAAGTCGCGGCAGTGCCTGTCTATCATCATAAAGACGGCAAGCTCTTGGGCTGTGCCGGCGCGACAAGGAGAAGGCCATGCACGAAAGTACCAACACCATGCTGATCATCATCGTCACGGGCGTCGCGCTGATGCTGGTCGGCTTCGGGCTGCGTGATCGAAACGTTGGCATGGGATTGATGGGCCTGGGCCTCATCACGGCCATCGGCTCCATCCTGTACAAGGCCTACATCACCTTCTATTGATGCCGAAGGCGGAGCCAGGGGGCGGATTCAGCCTTTTGGCGCCGCTTGGCGCATCTCGCGCGCAACGCGCGCCAGCAGGGTATCGAGCTGGTTCGCGAAGGCCTTGCGGTCGGCCTGGCTGAACGTGGGCGGGCCGCCCGTGTCCACGCCGCTTGCGCGCAGTTCTTCCATCATGTCCCGCACCGCCAGCCGTTCGCGGATGGTTTCGGGCGAATAGCGTTCGCCGCGGGGATTGAGCGCCATTGCGCCTTTTTCCAGCACCTGCGCGGCCAGCGGGATGTCGCCGGTAATGACCAGGTCGCCTTTGTCCGCGCGTTCGACGATGTGGGCATCGGCCACGTCGAAGCCGCGCGGCACCTGCACGGCGCGGATCAGCGGCGAGGGCGGGGTGTAGAGCGCCTGGTTGGCCACCAGCGTGAGCGGCACCTGCCAGCGTTGCGCCGCGCGGAACAGGATGTCCTTGATGACGGCGGGGCAGGCGTCCGCGTCGACCCAGATGTGCATTACGCTTGTTCGCCCAGCGCTTTCTGCAGCACTTCGGCCAGGATGTCGTTGGTCGAGACGCCGCGCTCGGCCGCCAGGGCGCGCAGTTTGTCGGCGTGTGCCTGCGACAGCTTCAGCGGGAACGGCACCAGGCCGGCGGCCTGGTCCAGCTTGCGCTGTTCGCGGCGGTCGGGCGCTTGCGAGGCGGTGCCGAAGCGGTCCGGCGTGGCGGACTGCTTGAGCTGGCCAGCCAGCTTCAGGGCCTGGGTCTTTTGGAGATCGAATTTATTCATGGGAATTCCTGATAAGGAGCGCCATCATAAGCGCAACCGGCCTCAGCGCGGTTTGGCGTGCTCCAGTCCGGCGATGCCTTCCTCCGCGCCATCATGCAGCGGCACGGTCAGGCCCCGCCTTGCGGTGGCCACCGACACCTGGGAGCCCTGGGCCGATCCGGCCGCCAGCAGGTCCTGGCCGGTCTGGTACACCGCGCGCACGATGACCAGCGCCTCGTCGCGGGTCAGGTCGGTGGTGGCGAGCATCAGCGCCGCCATGCCGACGGTGGGAATCCGCTCCGGCTGGTTGGGATAGGTGCCCGCGGCGATGTCCAGCGCCATCAGCGCGCTGTTCTCCGCCGTCAGCGTCTTGATGGCGGCGGGGTCCAGGGGCAGGAGCTTCAGCTGCGCCGGAATCAGGGCGTCGCGCAGGGGCGTGGCGGGCACCCCGATCACCTGGGCGGCGGCGTCCACGGCGCCTGCGTGCAGCGCCGGCAGCGCCGCCGTGAACGGGGTGTCCGCCACCTTGTAGTCGCGGCCGGCTTGCAGCCCATGCGCCGCCAGCACCGTTTCCAGCGTGGTGCGCACCGCCGATCCTTCGGGACCCAGCGCGATCGTCTTGCCCTTGAGGTCTTGCACCTGGCGCAGCGCGGGATCGTCGCGCACGACGATGTGGACCATTTCCGGGTACAGGCTGCCCAGGGCGCGCAAGCCGGTGAACGGGCCCTGGCCCGCGAACGGACCCTTGCCCTCATAGGCCAGCCGCGCGGTATCGGCCTGGGCCAGTCCAACCACCGCGTCGCCGCTGCGCAGCAGCGCGATGTTGTCTGCGCCGCCGCCGGTAATCAGGGGCGACACCCGGATCTGCCGCGCGCGCGCCACGTCGCTCAGGGCGCGGGCAAAGGCCAGGTATTCGCCGCGGTCAGGCCCCCCGGCCAGCGGATAGCCCTGCTGCAGCCGGGACAGCCGGCCGTTGATGCGCGCCACCGAGCGTTCCAGCTCCTGCTGCACCACATGCTGGGCGGTGCTGGACGCGCTGTAGGAGACGGAATGGGTGATCTGGTCCAGCGTGTCCAGCAACTGGCGCGTCACCGGCGGCGGGGCGCCGGTGTCCAGCGATGGCGCCTCTGCGGCCTTGAAGCCGGCGGGGGTCACCAGCTTCCAGGCGCCGTCTTCCTTCCGGTAAATGGCGCTGGCATGCGCGACGATGCGGTCGCCGGCCTGGTTGCCTCCGGATTTCACGCCGCTGATGCTGCGCGGCCCGGCCCCCAGCAAGGTCACCAGCGAAGCCGCGCCGGGCTGGTCCCAGGCGCCCAGGGCAATGTCGCGGGCAAGCTCCAGTTCCACGTCGTAATAGACCACGCGCCGGGTTTCGCCGGCCGGAGCGGTGCTGTCCCCGGCGGATCCCATGCGGGTGAGTCCAGCAATGCGGAACAAGTCCTGCCCATAGGTGGCGCTCAGGCTGCGCTCGACGTCGGCCCGCAGGACGTCGGCATCGGGCGCGCGGCCGCAGGCGGCCAGCATCAGGCAGAGCACAAGAAGAATCAGCCGTTTGAGCATGCTTACATCCCTCCCACGAACGGCAAGGAGATCAGCGAGGTCAGGACGATCACGTTCATGATGTCGACCAGGAAGGCGCCGGTGACCGGCACCACGATGAAGGCTTCCGGCGCCGGGCCGTGGCGGCGCGTGAGCGCCTGCATGTTGGCGATGGCGGTGGCCGTCGCGCCCAGCGCAAAACCGCAGAAGGCCGCCGACATGATGGCCGCCTCGTAGTCGCCCTTGAGCATCCGGAACACCACCCAGGCGGCGTACAGCGCGCAGAACAGCGTCTGCACCGCCAGCATCAGCGCCAGCGGTCCGGCCAGGCGCGCCACGCTGGACAAGTCCAGCGTCATCATCGTCATGCCCAGAAAGAGCGACAACGCGATCGTGCCGATGATGTCGGTGACGCGGTCGTCCAGCTTTATGCCCACCAGCGGGCCGGCATTGCGGATGAGCACGCCCGTGGCCAGGCACCACAGGAAATTGGGCAGGCTGACCGGGGCGTCCTCGACCAGCGCGGCGAGGGCGCCTCCCACCACCAGGCAGACGAAGGCCGCCGTCATCGACACGATGAATGCGCCGGCGGTGGCGGGCTCCCGGGCTTCGTTCAGGTCCGCCGCGTGGGTGGCCGTCCCGGCGGCATGATCCAGGCTGCCCGACAGCTTGTGCCGGCGCATGATCCATTCGGCCACCGGGCCTCCGACGACGCCGCCCAGCACCAGCCCCAGCGTGGCCGCCGTCATGGCCAGCGGCATCACATCCTGGATATTGTTGATGTCCGCGAAGCGCGTCGCGTAGGCCGCGCCCGTTCCATGGCCGCCCACCAGCGTGATCGTGCCGCCCAGCAGGCCCATCAGCGGATGCATGTCCAGCAGCCAGGCCATGCCCAGCCCGACCGCGTTCTGCAGCACCAGGAACGGAACCAGCGCCAGCAGGAAGGCAATGAGCCGGGGGCCGCCCTTGGCCAGCAGTTTCAGGTTTGCAGTCAGGCCGATGCAGCCGAAGAACAGCAGCAGCAAGGTGGGCTTGATGCTGGTCTCCAGCGAGACGGACACGCCGCCCCAGGTCGACAGCAGGTAGGCAAGCACCGCGAACAGCAGGCCGCCCACGATGGGATCGGGAATGCTGTAGCGGGCCAGTATTCCGACCCGGGTGGTCAGTATGCGGCCGACGACGAGCACGAGGCAGCACGCGAGAAAGGATTGAACGGGCGAAAGGGAGAGCATAAGCACCTTCGCGCCCCGCCGGGACGCCGCTAGTCAGGTTATCCGAACCGTTGCCGCCGCATCGCTCGCGGACTGCGAACCTATCTTACGGCTAGCGGAGCCGTGCTGTACACGGGGGGCTGGCGGATCGCCGCAAGCGCGGCGCCATCCGGCGGGGCCTAGAGGGGAAACGCGCGCGACATGTAACGCGCGTCGGGGCCGTAGCCCGCCAGCTTCTCGGCCAGTTCACCGCTCCGGGCGGCGACGGGCGCGTAGCCATGGCGCAGCCAGTAGCTCACCGCGGAGGCAAGCGACACCAGGCTGGCGCGCTGCAAGCCATCGCCCACGGCGCCCTGGGCCGCCGTACGCACCAGCGCCTGGCCTACGCCCAGGCCTTGGGCCGCCGGCACGACCGCGCAGTCGTGCAGGAACCAATGGTCGGCGCCACGCGGCAGCGCCGCCAGCGGCACATCCAGGGCAGGGGGCAGGCCCGCGTCCCAGGGGTAGGAAACCAGGTAGCCGAGCAAGCCCTGGCGCTCTTCGGGGCGTGCTGCTTGCGCGACCCAGCAGTACGACGGGGCCAGGGCCAGGCGATTCAGGAAAAAACCCGCGCTTTCCAGCAGGACCTGGGGGTAGGCCTGGGCTTGGGCATCGAGGATGGCGTCCACATCGCCGGCCTGCATGGGGCGGACTCGGTATTGCATAACAACCTGTAAATACAAGGATTCCGCCGCATTTTAACGAGGCCCCACGCATTTCATGAAAATTCGACGAGGCCCTGCGCATACTGCCTTCCATCGTGTCCCGCATTCCGTATTCAGAGCCTTATGCACATCCAATTCCGGTCCGATCCTCTTGCGCAGCAAGTGCTGACCAAATCGTTTCCCTTGAGATCGGTATGGCCGGCGCCGGCGGCAAGCGTGCCGTATGACACCTGCGTGACCTGCGTCATTCCCTGCCTGAATGAAAGCGAGAACCTGCGGGTGCTGCTGCCCATGCTGCGCAACCGGCTCGCCGCCCTGTGCACCAGCTGGGAGATCATCGTGGCCGATGACGGCAGCACGGACGGCACCGAGGCGCTGATGGCGGAATGGACCGAGCACGACGGATTCCGCTATGTGCAGCTGTCCCGCAATTTTGGCAAGGAAGCCGCGCTCAGCGCGGGCCTGGAAGCCGCCAGCGGCAATGTGGTGATCTGCCTGGACGCCGATCTGCAGCACCCGCCGGCCCTGATCGAACAGATGCTGGCGCGCTGGGCCGAAGGCGCGGAAATGGTTTACGCCGTGCGCCAGACCCGCGCCGACGAATCCTGGCTCAAGCGCTCGGGCGCTCGCTGGTTCTACAAGTTGCTCAGCAGCGCGCGCGGCGTGGATGTGCCGGCGCACGCGGGCGACTTCCGGCTGATGGACCGGGGCGTGGTGGACGCCCTGATAGCCTTGCCCGAACGCACCCGCTTCATGAAGGGCCTGTACGCCTGGGTCGGCTTCAAGGGCGAGGCCTTGCCTTATACGCCCGACGAGCGCATGCACGGCGACAGCCGCTTTAGCGGACTGCGCCTGTTCCGCCTGGCGCTGGACGGCCTGACCGCCTTCACGACCTGGCCGTTGCGCCTGGTCAGCCTGGTCGGCGTGGCGTTTGCCGTCGTGGCGCTGGCCTATGCGGCCTTTCTCGTGGGCGACTACCTGATGTCCGGCAACCCGGTCTCCGGCTGGACGACGATCGTGACCGCGGTGCTGTTCTTCGCCGGCGTCAATCTGATCTCCCTGGGCGTGGTGGGCGAATACGTGGCCCGCATTTTCGACGAGGTGAAAGGACGGCCCCTGTTCGTCGTGCGCCGGCGCCAGGGCCGCCCCGCCGGAAAGGCGCAGCGCTGATCATGCGACATCCCACCCCCTCGGCGCGCTCCGACTGGACCCCGCCGGCAGGACGGTTTCTGCTTGCGGTCGGCATCTGGCTGGCCTGGCTGGCCTGGATACGGCCGCTGACGCTGCCCGATGAAGGCCGCTATGCCGGCGTGGCCTGGGACATGCTGCGCAGCGGATCCCATGCCGTGCCTTTGCTGGACGGCATGCCGTATTTCCACAAGCCACCGCTCTATTACTGGCTGACGGAACTCTCGTTTTCCGTGTTTGGCGTGCACCCCTGGGCGGCGCGGGTGCCGTCATGGCTGGCCGCGTGGGGCTCTGCCGCCGCGCTGTATGTCTTCGTGCGGCGCCACCGTGATGCCGCCGCCGCCACCCTGACGGTGCTGATCCTGTCGACCATGCCGTTCTTCTACGGCGGCGCGCAGTTCGCGAACCTGGACATGCTGGTCGCCGCGATGATCACGCTATGCGTGCTGGCCGCAACGGAAACCGCGCTGCGCGCCGAGCGCGGCCAGGCCCATCGTTGGATGTCGGTGGCCGCCGCCGCGCTGGCCGCGCTTGCGGTGTTGGCCAAGGGGCTGATCGGCCTGGTGCTGCCGGGCGCCATCCTGCTGGTCTGGCTGGTGTGGGGGCGGCGCTGGCGTGGCTTGTCCGCGCTGCTCTGGCCGCCCGCGCTGCTTGTATTTCTTGCCGTCGCGGCGCCGTGGTTCGTGCTGATGCAGCTGCGGTATCCCGGCTTCTACGACTACTTCTTTGTCTATCAGCACTTCCAGCGCTTTGCCGCCGGCGGCTTCAACAATGCCCAGCCCTTTTGGTTCTACCTGCCGGTGGTGGCCGGCCTGAGCCTGCCCTGGTCGCTGTGGGGCGGCGGCATCCTGCGCCGCGCCTTCTGGGCCGAGGATCCGGCGCGCGATCTGCGGCGGCTGGCAGCCATCTGGTTCGCCGTCGTGGTGCTGTTCTTTTCCCTGCCGCATTCCAAGCTCATCGGCTACGTGCTGCCCGCGCTGGCGCCGCTGGCCTTCCTGCTGGCCGAGGTCATCCTGGCGGCGTGGCGCGCCGAAACCGACACCGTCACGCCGCGGCTGGTGCGCATCAGCGCCGCGGTCGCCGCCGGCATCTGCATCATCGCCGTAGGCGTGGCCGCCACCAATGCGCGCGGCAGCGCCGCGCCGCTGGCAAAGGTCGTCCGGGAACAGGCGCGGCCGGCCGACACCTTTGTTTCCCTGCACACCTATCCCTTCGACCTGGCGCTGTATGCCCAGGCGCCGCGGCCCACCTGGGTGGTGGACGACTGGATCAATCCCGACGTGCCGGTGCGCGACAACTGGCGCAAGGAGCTGTATGACGCCGCGAAGTTCGATCCGGCAACTGGCGGGCAGGTACTGATCAGCGCCGCGCAGTTCAATGCCCGCCTGTGCGCGGCGCCGGACGGCGCGCGCTTCTGGGTGTGGGGCAACCACGGCGATGGCGCTGCCTACACGCCGCTGCAAGGCCTGCGCCCCGAGGCCGGCAGCGTGAAGCATGCGATATGGCGGGTGGAGGTGAACGCGGCCCTCAGGCAGCGGGTTTGTGACGGAACGCCCACAACCGGCTTGCGATGAAGGTGGCGAATGCCAGCGCAATCAGGATCAGGGCCAACAGTGTGTCGTACGGGATGTCGGTGGCATGCAGCAGCCCGGCATAGGCGGATTCGTTGATTGCGAAGCCGGTAGCTGAAATAAGAAAGAAACGACGGATCGCTATGGTCCAGGGTATGGGCGAATGTCGGAACGTAAGCCGGTAGTGACCGCTGAAGGAAACCACGAAGGCGGCCAGCCAGCCCACCAGGTTGGCGGCCAGGGGCGCGGTGCCGAAGGCTTCTACGCAACCAACGGCAACGGCCCAATGGGTGACCGACGCCGCGCATCCGACGGCGACGAAAAGGCTGATTTGCTGAAGCAGAGTGCGCATATTGAATCTGATGAAACGGGATGTCGAGGTGAGTCGATGAGCAAGCGTGTCGTGGTGTGCGGGGATGATTTTGGCATGAATGCCGATATCGATGAGGGCATGATCGCACTGGCCGGCATGGGCCGGGTCAGCGCGGTAAGCTGCCTCACGCTGGGGCCCACCTTCACCGCGAACGCGCGCCGGCTGGCTGCGCTGGACGTGGATGCCGGACTGCATGTGAACTTCACGGAATCGCTGGTTCCTGGCGATGAACCAATGCCGGCGCTGGGCGCGCTGATCCTGAAAGCCTACGCCGGCCTGCTCGATGCGGCCTGGATCGACGCGCAGCTTGTGCGTCAGTTCGACGCCTTCGAGGCGGCATTCGGCCGTGCGCCCGACTACGTGGACGGGCATCAGCACGTGCATCAGCTGCCCGGCATCCGCAAGCGCATCCTGGCGCTGCTCAAGCAGCGCTACGGGACACGCATGCCGTGGCTGCGCCAGACCGCGCCCGGCACGCAGTGCGGCATTCCGTTGAAGGAATCGTTCAAGGCGCGCATCATCGGCGCACTGGGCGCGGCGGCGCTGGCGCGCGAGGCGCGCAAGAACGGCCTGCGCACCAATCGCCGCCTGCTGGGGGTCTATGGATTCAACGGCGGCAAGCGACGCTATGCCGGCCTGCTGCAGAACTGGCTGTTCAATGCGCGCGACTGCGACCTGCTCATGTGCCACCCCGCGCTGGACAGCCAGGACAGCAGCGCCATGGCGCTCCAGCGGCGGGCTGAATTCGACGTGCTGGCCAGCCCCAAGCTGGGCGATTGGCTCAGCGCCAACGGTGTGCGCATCTCGCGCCTGCCCGCCGTGGCGCGCTGAACAGCGGCTCGCACAGCCCGCGCCTATCCCTGCGTCAGGCTCTGGAGCAGCCAGGCGCCCGCCGGACCCAGGGCGCGGCGCGTGGACCATACCGCGTCCACGCGGATGTGCCGGGGCCACCCCGGCACCTTCAGCTCCACCAACTGATCGCGGCCGAAGCGCTGGATCATCCAGCGCGGCAATTCGGTCCAGCCGAATCCCAGGCTGGCCATTTCCAGCAGCATCAGATAGCCGGGCGCCGACCAGGTCGAATTGGCCGGTGGGGCCTCCTTGTCGTCCAGTTCGAAGGTGCTCAGGCGCAGTTCCCGTTGCGCGGTCAGGTGATCGGCCGTCACCGAGGGCAAGCTGGCCAGAGGATGGGTGCGACCCACGCACAGGACGATTTCGGACACCTCGGCCAGGCAGGCGTGCGCCACGTCCGGCGGGTAGCTTTCCTGCGCCGCCATCAGTCCCACGTGGGCGCGGCCCTGCTGCACCAGCGCGACCACGTCTTCGTACTCCGCGATCAGGCATTCGAAGCGCAGCGCCGGATAGCGCTGGTCGATCTGGCTGAGCATGGCCTCGAAGGTCTGGGACTGGAACGTGTCGGACAGCACCACGGTGAGCCTCGGCTCCAGTCCCTCGGATAGCTGGCTGGCGCTGCGGTTCAGGCGATCGTTGGCGGCCAGCACCTGCAAGGCTTGTCCGAGCAGGACCTGGCCGGCCTCGGTCAGCGAGGGCTGGCGCTGGCTGCGGTCGAACAGGGTGACGTTCAGGTCCACTTCCAGGTTCGCGATGGTTTCGCTGATGGTGGACTGGCTTTTGCCCAGCTTGCGCGCGGCGGCCGAAAACGAGCCCTCGGAGGCGACTTGGGCGAAGGCGGCCAGGGATTCCAGGGAGTGGCGCATGGTGGCGACCTTAAGGGTTATCGGATTTTCCGATGGATATCATCTTTATCGTAACGGAAATATCGTCGAGAATGGCTTCCACTCAGTAGCAACCGACCTCAGGTGGGTCATGACGCAAGCTAAAAAAACGCTCAAAGAACGATTCCTTCACGCCTTTCTGTTCGAAATCCTCGCCATCGGCCTGTGCGCCCCGGCCGCGGCCTGGGCCATGGGCAAATCCCTGTTCGAAATGGGAGTGCTGACCGCCGTGATCGCGTGGATCGCGCTGGTCTGGAACATGATCTACAACGCCGGCTTCGATCGGGTCGAAAACCGCATGGGCTGGACCCGCAGCTTCCGGGTGCGCGTCGTGCATGCGTTCGGCTTCGAGCTGGGCCTGATCCTGATCGTGATCCCGCTGGCGGCCTGGTGGCTCAGCATCAGCCTGTGGGAAGCCTTTGTATTGGACATCGCGCTGGTGCTGTTCTACCTGCCCTACGCCTTCTTCTACAACCTGGCCTATGACCGTGCCCGTCCCCGCGTCATGAAGTGGCTGGCCCGCGGCCGCGTGGACGCCACGCCCGCGGCCACGACGCAATCGCCTTGCGCGTGAGCTGGTCCGGATAGCCCGTCAACGAATCCGCGTCCCTGATGGCGCGGTGGCGCAAGCTCAGCCTTTCTTGCGCTGGTAGGCCCGGCTGGCATCCTGCATGAAGGTCTTCACGGCGGCTTCGTACTGCGTCCCGCTGCGGAAGGCCCCCGAATGCGAGGCGCCTTCGATCTTGACCAGCCGCTTCAGGTCCGGCGCCACGTTGCGCGCAGCGGCGAAGAGCTCGTCGCTCATGGTGTGCGGCACCACGCGGTCGGCGGTGCCATGCATGAACAGCATGGGCGTGTGCATTTGCGCCAGCTTGTCCACCGAGGCGAAGGGCTGCGTGACCAGCAGGCTGGCTCCCGGCACCTTGCCCCACCGCAGGGTGGACAGCATCGCGCCGATGCTGGTGAAGCTGGACTCCACGATCAGTCCTGCAAAGTCAGGCTGCTCGGGGCGGGCGGCCAGATCGATGGCGATCGCGCCGCCCAGGCTGTGTCCGTACACGAAACGGCGCGCCGCGTCGGGCTGGCGCCGCGCCAGTTCCTTCAGCCCGGCCATGGCGTCTTCCAGCGCGCTTTCCTCGGACGGCAACCGCGGGGTGGACGCGCCGAAGCCGCGATAGTCGATCGCCAGCACGGAATAGCCCATGCGGGTCCAGCCGTCGATGCGGAATGCGCTGCCGTTAAGGTTCCAGCGCGCGCCATGCAGATACAGCACGGTGGGCGCATTCGCCTGCGGGCTTTGCCAGTACCAGGCGTGCACCTTGTCGCCATTGGCCAGCACCAGGTCGAACACCTCGGTGCCGGCGGCGGGCTCGCGCCACCAGGTCTGCGGTTCCGATTGGGGAGAAAAGATGGTCTGGCGCTGCCAGGAATCCAGCTGGGTGCAGCCCACCACGCCAGTGGCGGCAAGCAGGGCGGCGACGAACAGTCGGCGAGGAGAGAATCGGGGCAGGGCGGGCATGATTTGTCTGACCCGGGGCGGGCCGGCGGGTTCCGGCATCAGCATACCCCGGGGCGGGCGGGTTGGCCCAGCGCCCGCCGTCAGGCCGCGCCGGGATGGACCTCGCGGGTCAGCGCCAGCCACGCTTGCGCGGCATGGGACAGATAGCCGCCGCGGCGCCACACTAGGACCATTTCCCAATCCGTCCCCGCATCTCGCAGCGGCACGCGCGCCACGCCCGCGTGCAGTGCTTCGTTGGCCTTGATGCGCGGCAGGAAGGCCACGCCCAGCCCGGCCGCCACCAGCGCCACGATGAAATCGATCTGGCCGCTGCGCGCGGCGATGGTCGGCGCAAAGCCGGCCCGCTCGCAGGCGTCGTGAATGATGCGGTTCAGGGCGAAGCCCGTCTCGAACAGGATGAACGGGGAGTCGCGCAAATCGCGCAGCCCCACTGACCCGGCGCGCGCCTGCGGATGGTCGGCAGGCATCAGCGCGACCAGGGGCTCGCGGGCAACGGGCTGCCATTCGAAATTGTCGGGCACTGGTCTCAGAGACGCCGCCAGTTCGATTTCGCCGGCCATCACCATCTCTTCCAGGCGGCGGCTGCCGTGTTCGACCAGGCTGATCTCGATCCGCGGATAGCGGCTGCGAAAGCGCGCGAACATGGGCGCGAACAGGGAACTGCTGCCCAGCGGCGGCAGGCCCAGCCGCAGCACGCCTCGCTTCAAGCCTTTCAGCTCGTCCAGTTCCGCATGGAGATCGTCGCGTTCGGCCAACATGGTCAGGGCACGGCGATAGACGATTTCGCCTGCCGCCGTCAGCCGCATGGGCTGTGCGTGGCGGTCCAGCAACGGCATGCCGAGTTCGTCCTCCAGCTGGCGCACGGCTTTGCTCACCGTCGGCTGGGTGGCGTAGATGGCTTTGGCTGCCTGGGAGAAACCGCCCTGGCGGACGACTTCGACCAAGGCTCGCAGGGGGCGCAGTTCCATGGTTATGCCAATATGGAATATGTTGGATTCATCGAATTCATTTTATCTATAGGTTCGCCGGGCGTAAAACATCAGCTTGCCGCTGGAATTTGCCTCATGCCCCGCCCTCGCCACTCCGTTCTTTTGCGCAGCACGCTGCGCCGCAGCCGCTTGCTGCAGATCGCATTGATCGTCCTGTTTTCCCTGTTGGGCCAGGCGCTGGCCCTAGCCCTGGGGCTGCCCGTGCCTGGCGGCGTCATCGGCATGGCGCTGGTGCTGGCCCTGCTGGCGACGCGACGGCTGCGCGTGCGCAATGTGCAGCGGGGCGCCAGCTGGCTGCTGGGCGAAATGCTGCTGTTCTTCGTGCCCGCCGTCATGTCGCTGCTGGACCACCGCGAATTCCTCGGGATGCTGGGCCTGAAGCTGCTGGTCGTCATCCTGCTCGGAACGGCGCTCGTCATGGCCGGCACGGCGCTGACCATCGATCTTTGCTACCGCTGGATGAACCGCCATGCCGTCTGAATTCAATCTGCTGTTCTGGCCCGCAGCCACGGTGCTGGCCTATGTCTGCGCGCGTTTGTTCTACCGCCGCTACGCCTATTGGTGGACATCGACGCTGGTGGTCGCTCCGGCGCTCTTGCTGGTTTTGGCGATCGTGCTGCACACCGGCTATCGCGACTATATGTCTGGATCCCACTGGCTGATGGCCATGCTGGGTCCGGTCATCGTGGCATTCGCGCTGCCGCTGTACGAGCAGCGGGCGCTGATCCGCCGCTACTGGCCGGTGCTGGTTGCGGGCGTCGCCGTGGGCAGCGGCATCGCGGGCGCCAGCGCGTGGCTGCTGGGCAGCCTGCTGGACCTGCCGCCGGATCTCAGGCTCAGCCTGCTGCCGCGCTCGGTGGCCACGCCTTTTGCCGTGGCGGTGTCATCCCATGTGGGCGGCGTGCCGGACCTGACCGCCGTATTCGTGATCGTCACCGGTGTGTTCGGCGCGGCCATCGGCCAGCTCATGCGCCGCTGGCTGCCCTTGCGTTCGGCGCTGGCGCGAGGCGCCCTGTTCGGCATGGGCGCACATGGGGCGGGCACGGCCAAGGCCCGCGAACTGGCGGCCGAAGAAGGCGCCGTGGCGGGCCTGGTCATGGTGATGGCCGGCCTGTTCAACGTGCTGGTCACCCCGGCGGTGGTCGTCGGTCTTCTGGCCTGACCTTGCGTCAGCGCAGCAGTTCCAGCGCGACGGGATATAGCGAGGCCACCAGCAGCAAGGCCATGCCCACGTTGAAGGCGCGGATCGCGGCGGGCCGGTGCAGCACCCGGCGCAGCGCCGTGCCGAAAGTCACCCAGATCCCGATGCTGGGCAGGTTGACGATGCCGCACACGACCGTGGCGATCACCAGGTTCGCGAAGAAGCCGTTCTGCGGCGTGTAGGTCGCCACCACGCCCACGGCCATCACCCAGGCCTTGGGATTGACCCACTGGAAGGCGGCGGCCTGCAGAAAGGTGAAGGGTTTGCCGCGCGCCTGACCCTCGTCCATGCCGCCCGAATTCGCGATCTTCCAGGCCAGGTAGAGCAGATAGGCGGCGCCTGCGTACTTCAGCACGGTGTACAGCTCGGGCACCTGCTGGAAGACCGACCCCAGGCCGATGCCCACCAGGAAGATCATCAGGGTGAATCCCAGGTTCACGCCCAGCAGATGCGGCAGGCTGCGGCGAAAGCCGAAGTTCAGCCCGGACGAGGCCAGCATCACGTTGTTCGGGCCGGGCGTGATGGAGCTGACCAGCGCGAACAGCGCCAGGGGGCCCAGCAGCGACAGCGAAGCCAGGGGCACGTCGGCCAGACTGGAGGGAAACATGCTCATTTTGAAATCCTGACGATGGCGCGGCGTCCGCCGGCGATAACGACGATCACGGCGACGGCGAACAGGAACGTCGCCGCCTCCACGGATTCGCCAAACAGCAATGCAGCCGCCACCACGGTGAGGAAGGGCTGCAGCAATTGCACTTGTCCCACCCGGGCGATCCCGCCCGCGGCCAGGCCGCGATACCAGGCGAAGAATCCCAGGAACATGGAGCCGAATGCCAGGTAGGCGCAGGCGGAAACAACGGATGCGCTGGGCCAGGCGGCCTGCGCGGCCATCCAGACCACCGGCGCCGCGACCACGGGGGCGCTGATCGCCAGCGCCCAACATATTGTGCGCCATCCCCCCAGCGTGCGCGAGGCCCGCGCGCCCTCGGCATAACCCATCCCGCCCAGCACCACAGCCACCAGCAGCCACAGATCGCCCACCGACAGCGTGCCATGGCCCTGGCGCAAGGCATAGGTCGTGACCAGTACGGCTCCCACGACAGCCCAGCCCCAGAAGGCGGGCGAGGGGCGCTCGCCGCTGCGCAGGGCGGCAAAGGCCGCCGTCGACAGCGGCAGCAATCCGTTGAACACCGCGCCATGCGAGGACGACACGGTCTGCATCGCGAGCGACGAAGCCAGCGGCCAGCCCACGACGATGCCCGCCGCCGCCAGGATGACCCCTTGCCACTCCTGGCGATTCGGGCGGCGGCTGCGGGTGATCCACAGCAGGGCAATGGCGGGCACGGCCGCAACCAGCGCCCGCCCCAGGCCGACCAGCAGGGGCGCCAGTTCGGCGACCGCCAGCCGAGTCATCGGCAGGGTCAGGGAAAAGACCAGCACGCCGAGGAAACCGTAGCCATAGCCCTCCCATGGTGAGGCGGCGGCGGGGGCGGCCGGGGATGAGGGATAAAACGCGGGACGGGTCATGACGGCACCAGATTGGACACGGCAGTTGCGGCAGCCCGCAGTTGCAGGCTTTCGGTATTGCTGTCACTCTACGCATAGTCATCGGTACAGTACCGGTACACATTGGCATGTCACTTTAATCACTGGCCTGGTAAAAACTCCATGACAGTTGCTTCCGCTCCCGCGTCTTCCCTGCCCTGGCAGCCCGTCCGCCAGGCCGATGCCACCCTGGTGGCGCAACTGGCCGACGGCCTGGCCCGCCGCATCGACGAGCAAGGCTTGCGGCCGGGCACCCGGCTGCCGTCCATACGCAAAATGGCCGAACAATCGGGCGTCAGCCGCTTCACCGTGGTCGAGGCCTATGACCGGCTGGTCGCGCGCGGGCTGGTCCAATCGCGCCGGGGCGCGGGGTTTTTCGTGCGGGCGCGCAGCGGCCCGCTGGCGGCGGTGGCTTCCGCGCCGCCCAATTCCCTGACCCCGCCCGCCCGGGTGGACATCGCCTGGCTGCTGCGCAGCATGTTCCGCGAATCCAACGCGCCAGGCATGCCAGGCGGAGCCGGCCTGCTGCCGGCGGACTGGCTGGATCCGGAAATGGTGGCGGGCGCCGTGCGAGCCGTGGGCCGCTCCGTGCGCGCGCACCTCGTCAGCTACGGCCACCCCCAGGGGTTCGCGCCGCTGCGCCAGCAGATCGCCGCGTCCCTGCAGAACGACGGCGTGCCGGCGCATCCCGAACACAATCTGCTGACAACCAACGGTGTGACCCACGGGCTGGACCTGATCGCCCGGCATCTGGTCAAGCCGGGCGACACCGTTCTGGTCGAGGACCCGGCCTGGTTCGTCATCTTCGGCCGACTTGCCGCCTTCGGCGCGCGCCTGATCGGCGTGCCGCGCGGTCCGGACGGCCCCGACACCGCCCTGCTTGAACAACTGGCCGCCCAGCACAAGCCCAAGCTTTTCATCGTCAACAGCGCGGTCCACAACCCCACCGGCCATACGCTGTCGGCGGGGGCGGCTTATGGCATCTTGCGCATCGCCGAGCGCCATGACTTCATGGTGGTCGAGGACGACACCTACGGCGAGCTCCACCCGGGCGGCGCCATGAAGCTGGCCGCGCTGGACCGCCTGAACCGCGTGATCCTGGTAAGCGGCTATTCCAAGATGCTGGCGGCCAGCCTGCGCGTGGGCTATGTGGCCGCCAATCCCGACATCCTGCAAAAGCTGGCCGACCTGAAGATGCTGGCCGGCCTGACCTCACCCGAGCTGGGCGAGCGCGTGGTCCATCGGGTGCTCATGGAAGGGCAGTACCGGCGCCATATCGAACGCGTGCGCCTGCGGGTGGACGACGCCCGCCAGCGCTGCATGAAGGGGCTGCTGAAGCTGGGGCTGACGGTGCATCACGAGCCGCACGCGGGCATGTTCGTCTGGGCGGATTGCGGGCGCGATACCGAGGTGCTGGCCCGCCAGGCCGCCGACCGCGGCATGCTGCTGGCCCCGGGCACGCTGTTCTCGCCGTCGCAGGCGCCATCCACCATGCTGCGGTTTTCGGTGTCCATCGCCGACCACCGGGGAATCTGGACCGAATTGGAAAAACTCTTCGCGCAAAACGGCTCCTACAATCAATAATACGCAGCTATCTCGTTGAAGCCATTGAAGGAACTGTCATGTCCGCACCCATCAAACCCCTGACCCAGAATTTTGCCGTCGCCCCGCAACTGGGTCCCGACGACATGGCCGATGTCGCCGCCGCCGGCTACAAGAGCGTCATCATCAATCGCCCCGATTTCGAAGGCGGTCCGGACCAGCCCACCGCTGCCGACGTGTCCAAGGCCGCGCAGGCCGCCGGCCTGAAGATCGAATACCAGCCCGTCGTGGGCAGCGCAATGACCGCCGCCGATGTCGTGCGTTTCGCGGAACTGCTGCGCACCTTGCCGGGCCCCGTGCTGGCATACTGCCGCACCGGCACCCGCTGCACCAATCTGTTCGCCGCAGCCCAGCAGCTGGGCTGAAGCGGGCATTGACGCTCGTCAAGCTGGCCGGGTTCAGTTGATGTGAACCTGGCGGCTTTCCGGTAGCATAAAGATTCCTCTCAAACAGGAGCAGGCAAGATGTTCAAGAAGATCCTGATTCCCACCGACGGTTCGCCGCTCTCGGCACAAGCCGCCAATGCGGGCATTTGCTTTGCACGTTCCGTGGGCGCTGAAGTCGTTGCCCTCTACGTGACGCAGCCGTTCGCGGCCACGATCGGTTTCGACGGCATGGCCGCGGCCTATGCCATCACGGACGAAGACTACGAAAAGGCCTCCGCCGAGCAAGCCGACAAGTACCTCAAGCAAATCACCGACCGCGCCGACACCGCCGGCGTGAAATCCGAATCTCGCGCCGTGTCCAACTTCAATGTGGCCGACGGCATCGTGCAGGCTGCCGGCGACACCGGTTGCGACCTGATCTTCATCGGCAGCCACGGCCGCAGCGGCCTGTCGCGCCTGTTGCTGGGCAGCGTCACCGCCAAGGTGCTGTCGCTGGCCAGCACCGCCGTGCTGGTGTATCGCGTCAAGGAAGACAAGAAGTAGTCGCCGCGCGCATCCGGCGTGCACGCACGCCGATGCTCGTTTCGCGCCAGGGCCCCTCGTTTGAGGGGCCTTTTTCATGGGTGCGGAATTGATACGTCCCTTTTCCTCGCGGCGCTTGTATCTTGCCGCGCGGCGCGTAATATTTAGCCATCAGCGCGGGCGCGGTTTCGCAACACCCAAGCACTGCATGCGGCATGGCGCCCGCCGCGGCAAGGCCCGGTCGGGCTTGCCGTTTTGCCAGGCAGTTCACTGCAAGGGAAGAGGCCATGACTCGCAAGACGCGCATCGATCTTTATCGCAATATCGGCATCAGCGCCCATATTGATGCAGGCAAAACGACGACTACCGAGCGCATCCTCTTCTATACCGGCATTACCCACAAAATCGGCGAAGTGCATGACGGCGCCGCGGTAATGGACTGGATGGAGCAAGAGCAGGAACGCGGCATCACCATCACGTCGGCAGCCACCACCGCCTTCTGGAAGGGCATGGCGGGCAATTACCCGGAACACCGCATCAACATCATCGACACGCCGGGCCACGTGGACTTCACCATTGAAGTCGAACGCTCCATGCGCGTGCTGGATGGCGCCGTCATGGTCTATGACGCGGTGGGCGGCGTGCAGCCGCAATCCGAGACCGTCTGGCGCCAGGCCAACAAGTACAAGGTGCCACGCCTGGCCTTCGTCAACAAGATGGACCGCGTCGGCGCGGACTTCCTGCGGGTGCATCGCCAGATCGCCGAACGCCTGAAGGGCGACGCCGTGCCCATCCAGTTACCGGTGGGCGCCGAGGACCACTTCGAGGGCGTGATCGACCTGGTCAAGATGAAGGCGATCATCTGGGACGAAGCCAGCCAGGGCGTGAAATTCCAATACGAGGAAATCCCCGCCTCGATGCAGGCGCAAGCCCAGGAATGGCACGACAAGATGGTGGAGAAGGCCGCAGAGGCCAACGAGACCCTGCTTGAAAAATACCTGTCGGGCGTGCCGCTGACCGAAGCCGAGATCAAAGAGGGCCTGCGCATCCGCACGGTCGCCAACGAGATCGTTCCGATGCTGTGCGGCAGCGCCTTCAAGAACAAGGGCGTGCAGGCCATGCTGGACGCCGTCATCGACTACATGCCATCGCCGCTGGACGTGCCCGCCATCAAGGGCCACGACCAGCGCGATCGCGAGATCGAACGCCATCCGGCGGACAACGAGCCGTTCTCCGCGCTTGCCTTCAAGATCATGACGGACCCCTTCGTCGGCCAGCTGGTGTTCTTCCGCGTCTATTCAGGCGTGGTGAAGTCCGGCGATTCGGTATTCAACCCCGTCAAGGAAAAGAAGGAGCGCCTGGGGCGCATCCTGCAGATGCATGCCAACGAGCGGCGTGAGATCACCGAGGTCTATGCGGGCGATATCGCCGCGGCCGTGGGCATCAAGGACGTCACCACCGGCGACACGCTGACGGATCCGGCGCACATCATCATCCTGGAACGCATGGTCTTTCCCGAGCCCGTGATCTCGCAGGCGGTGGAGCCCAAGACCAAGGCCGACCAGGAAAAGATGGGCATCGCGCTGGGCCGGCTGGCGCAGGAGGATCCTTCCTTCCGCGTGCGGACCGATGAGGAATCCGGCCAGACCATCATCTCCGGCATGGGCGAGCTGCACCTGGAAATCCTGGTTGACCGCATGAAGCGCGAGTTCGGAGTCGAAGCCACCGTGGGCAAGCCGCAGGTGGCGTACCGCGAGACCATCCGCAAGCCTTGCAACGAGGTCGAAGGCAAGTTCGTCAAGCAATCCGGCGGCCGTGGCCAGTATGGGCACGTGGTGCTGAAACTGGAGCCGCAGGAGCCCGGCAAGGGCTACGAATTCGTCGATGCCATCAAGGGTGGCGTGGTGCCGCGCGAATTCATTCCGGCGGTCGACAAAGGCATCCGCGAATCGCTCAATGCCGGCGTGCTGGCGGGCTACCCTGTCGTGGACGTGAAGGCGACGCTGTTCTTTGGTTCCTACCATGACGTGGACTCGAACGAAAACGCCTTCAAGATGGCGGGGTCGATGGCGTTCAAGGAGGGCATGCGTCGCGCCGATCCGGTGCTGCTGGAACCGATGATGCAGGTCGAGGTGGAAACGCCCGAGGACTTCACCGGCAACGTCATGGGCGACCTGTCCTCGCGTCGCGGCATGGTGCAGGGAATGGAAGACATCGCGGGCGGCGGCGGCAAGGTGGTGCGCGCCGAAGTGCCATTGGCCGAGATGTTCGGATATTCGACTTCGCTGCGCTCGCTGACCCAGGGACGCGCGACGTACACCATGGAGTTCAAGCACTACGCGGAGACGCCGCGCCAGGTCGCGCAGGAAGTCATCGCGGCCCAGGGCACGGGCCGGCGAGCCTGATCGCTCCGGTCTCAGGCGGCGGCCGTGGCCGCCGCCGCGCGCATGCGCGACGAGGCCAGCTTCACGCCCAGCAGGATCATCACGAAGCCATAGGCGTGGAACAGCTGCGGGGCCTCGCCCAGCAGCGGCCAGGCCAGCAGCGCCGCATACACCGGCACCAGGAACATGGACAGGCCCGCGGTCGCCGGGCCCGCCTGACTGATCAGCCGGCCATACACGTAATACGCGCCCAGGCTGGGCACCACCGCCAGGAACAGCAGCACGGCCGCCAGGCGCGGATCCGTCCAGGGCGGCGCCATGCCGGTCGCGGCTTCGATGCCGGCAAAGGGGGCCAAGGCCAGCACGCCGCCCAGCATCATCGCAGCCAGCCGGGCGCTGTCCGGCACGGCGGGCAGGGTCAGCCGCTTTTGCAGCACGGTGTAGAACGCCCAGCCGGTCGCCGCTAGCAGGACCCAGAGGTCGCCCTGTCCAAACGCCAGCCGGGCGAGCGCCTGGGCATCGCCGCGCGCCAGCACCACCAGCACGCCGCCCAGGGCCAGAGCCAGGCCGGCTGCGCGCTGCGCTGATAGCGGTTTGCGCCAGATCAGGGCTTCCAGCAGCGCCACCAGGATGGGACTGCACGAAAATATCAGCGCGATGTTGGTGGCGCTGGTGGTCTGGGCGCCGATGTATTGCGGCGCCACCGCCACGCCCATGCCCAGCACCGACAACGGCAAGAGCGCGGGCAGGCCGCGCCACAGCGTCTTGCGATGCGCGCGCAAGGCGGGGGCGGCAAGCGGCAGCAGGATCAGCAGGGCGATCAGCCAGCGGCCGAAAGCCAGGAAGACGGGGGGGAGGCTGGCATCATGGGCCCAGCGGGCGGCGACCATGTTCGAGGCAAACAGCGCCGGGGCCGTAAGGAGCATGGCGGTGCCGGACAGGCCCAGACCGGTTCTTGCGGGTACTGCTGCTGCGTGGGACATGGTTTCCAGCCGCGCGGATCGGCGCGCGGGTTGCTGCGTGGGAACTACCGGCGCTGGCGCCGGGTTGTGCCGCAGCGTTAGCACCGAAAACCGACGGGCGGGATAGATGCTCGTCTTGCTGGAAAGTCTACGGGCAGGTGGGCAGAATAGGTTTCCTGATTCACGCCGGTTTGCGGGAATTTGAGAAATATCCTTCCTGTAAAATTAATACTTACAGGGATATTCTCTTTTTCCGCCCGCAATCATGTCCACACCGCCCAAAATCGACGAAACCGACCGCAAGATCCTGCGCGCCCTGCGCGCGGACGGGCGGCTTACCAACCTGAAGCTGGCCGAGCTGGTCGGGTTGTCGCCCACGCCTTGCTGGAACCGGGTCAAGGCGCTGGAAGAGGCGGGAGTGATCGAAGGCTACGCGGCCTTGTTGAACCAGAAGGCGCTGGGCTTGCCGGATACGGTCATGATCGAAGTGACGCTGGAGCATCACGACGACGAGACCCTGGCGCGTTTCGGCGAAGAGATCACCCGCCTGCCGGAGGTGGTCGAAGCTTTCCTGGTGACGGGCGAATACGACTACCTGATCAAGGTGGCCGTGGCCGGCACCGAGGGCTACGAGGAATTCCTGCGCAAGCGCCTGTACAAGCTGCGCGGCGTGCGGCATAGCCGCTCCACCTTCGTGCTGCGGCGCCTGAAGCACACGCCTTCGGTCGAACCCTGACCGGCCCGCGGGCTCAGCCCCCGATGAATTCCTGGATGGCGCCATTGAAGGCGCGCGGATTGCCCAGGTTCATGCCGTGCGACGAACCGGTGATCGTCACGCGATGGGCATGCGGCAGCCATTGCGACAGCGCATCCAGCACGGCGGGATAGGGCGCCGGGCTGAGCGCGCCGCCGATCAGCAGGACGGGCAGCGTCAGGCCGCCGATCTGTTGCGGCGTGAGCGCTTCGGGCTTTTCGACCGCCTGGCCGAAGAGCGTGCCGACGTTGTCGCGCACCATCTCTTTGAACCACGGGACCATGCGCTGCCAGGTGTCCGGCCCGGTCACGGTATCCACGAAAAGCGCCAGGCCTTCTTCGATCTCTCCCTGGCGGATCAGCGCCAGCGCACGCTGGCGAAAGCCGCCGCGCTCGTCGCCGCCGCCGGGCAGGGGCAGGCCGGGATCGGCCAGCGTCAGGCTGCGCAGCGCGTCCGGCCGGCGCAGGGCCGCCTCGAGCACCACGCGTCCGCCGCGGGAATGGCCCACCAGATGGGCCGGGCCGCCCGCCACCGTGTCGATGAACTCCAGCACGTCGCTGGCATGCTGTGCGATCGAAAAGCCGTCGCCCTCGCCGTCCCAGGCTTCGGGCCAGTACCGGCGCAGGCACACGGCCAGCACACGGAAGGACCGGCCCAGCGGCGCCATTTGCGACTTCCAGTAGCGGCTGTCGGACAAGGATCCGTGCACCAGGACCAGGGGCGTGCCGCTGCCGAATTCGGTGTAGGACATGGCATAACCGCCGATAAGCGCGGTTTGCAGGGGCAGGACGGGTTCGGAACGCATGGAGGTCGGGACGGAGGGCCAGGTCCGCATTCTAGCCCGGCGTGGCCGGGGGGCGACGCCGCCCGACGCTGATAAACTCGACTCCGGCCTGCCGGCGCGCGGTTCGCGCGCCTGATCCCTTGATCGGAGTTCGTCCAGATGTCCCCAGAGTCTCTCGCCGCTTTGCCCCAATCCGCCCAGCGTGTCGCTCGCCTGTTGCTGGAGCTGGGGCACGACAAGCCCGTCGTGGTTCTGCCGCAAACGGGCAAGACCTCGGCGGAAGCGGCGGCGGGGCTGGGCTGCGAGGTCGCCCAGATCGCCAAGTCCATCATTTTCCGGCGCGCTTCCGACAATGCGCCGGTGCTGGTCATCGCCAGCGGCGCCAACCGCGTGGACGAGGTCAAGGTGGCGACGCAAGTGGGCGCGCTGGCCAAGGCCGACGCCAAATTCGTGCGCGACATGACAGGCTACGCGATCGGCGGCGTCTGCCCCATCGGCCACGCCGTCAAGCCGGTGATGCTGCTGGATGCGGACTTGTTCAATTACGACAGCGTGTGGGCCGCCGCCGGCCACCCGCAGGCCGTGTTCAACCTGACGCCCGCGCAACTGGCGGACATGACGGGCGCACCGGTGGTGGACGTGGCCCAGCGCGCCTGATCGCGGGGCGGCTCCCGGTCACCCGGGGTGCTCGTCCAGTCCATCGATCAGCACCTGCCGCCGTCCGCGGGAGCAGGCCTCCACCCGGGCCTGCACGCTGTACACCGCCGCCAGCGAGGCCGGGGTGATCACGTCGGCGGGCGCGCCCGCGGCGTGCAGCCGCCCCTCGTGAATCATCACGGCCTGGTCCGCGTGCTGCAGCGCCACGTTCAGGTCGTGCAGCACGATAAGGCTGATCAGGCCGTGGTCCCGGGTTTCCTGCTTCAAGAGCCGCATCACATGGAACTGGTAGTTCAGGTCCAGCGCCGACAGGGGCTCGTCCAGCAGCAGCACGCGGGGATGGCGGATCAGCGCCTGCGCCAGGCCCACCAGCTGCTTCTGTCCGCCGGACAGCGCATCCAGGTAATGCAGCGCCAGGTGCGCGATGCCCAGCCGTTCCAGCAGCCGGTCGATGGCCTGCAGATCGACGGAGCCCGCCACGCCTTCGCTGGCCTTGGCCGCCACCAGTACCGACTCGAACACCCGCAGATGCACTGCCGCGGGCAGGCTCTGGGGCAGATACACCACATGGCGGGCGCGTTCGCCGTGATTCAGGCGGGTCAGGTCCAGGCCGTCGAGCGACGCCCGTCCGGCGCGAGCGCGGACCAGGCCGGCCAAGGCCTTGAGCAGGGTCGATTTGCCGCTGCCGTTCGGACCGAGCAGCGCCGTGACTTCGCCCGCGGCCAGCGCGGGTATCGACAGATCATGCAGGACGTCCTCACGGCCATATCCGGCGGTGAGGGCTTCCACCGCCAGCTCGGGATTGCGCAACGCGTCGGCGGGGAGTGTCATGGCAGTTGCCTGCGCAGCACGACGGACACGAAAAAGGGAATGCCCACCAGTGCGGTCACGATGCCCACGGGCACCACGACGCCGGGCATGAGGTTCTTGGACGCGATGGAAGCCAGCGACAGGATCACCGCGCCCACCAGGGCGCTGCCCGGCAAGTAGTAGCGGTGGTCCTCGCCAAACAGCCGGCGCGCGATATGCGGCGCCACCAGGCCGATGAAACCGATGGTGCCGACAAAGGCCACCGCCAGCGCCGACAACAGGCTTACCCGCGCCAGCGCCGCGACCCGTACCCGGCGCACGTCCACGCCAAAGCTCGCGGCGCGGTCTTCGCCCAGGCGCAGCGCGGTCAGCTTCCAGGATTGCCGCATGGCCAGCGGCAGGGCCAGCGCGAACGCCAGCGCCAGCACGCCGACGGTCGTCCAGCTGGACCGGGTCAGGCTGCCCATCGTCCAGAACACCAGGTTCTGCAGGGCTTCGGCGCTGGCGGTGAACTGCACCAGCGACACCAGGGCGTTGAAGGTGAACACCATCGCGATGCCGAACAGCACCACCCCCGACGTATTCATGCCGCCCCATCGGGCCACGGCGTCCAGCAGCAGCGCCGCCAGCAAGGCGAACAGGAAGGCATTGGCCGCTATCAGCCATCCACTGGGAACACCCGGCAGGCCCAGCTGCAGCACAATCGCCAGCGACGCGCCGAACGCGGCGGCCGAGGACACGCCCAGCGTGAACGGGCTGGCCAGGGGGTTGTTAAGGATGGTCTGCATCTCGGCGCCGGCCAGGCCCAGCGCCATGCCCACCAGCGCGGCCATCAGCGCGGAAGGAAGGCGGATGTCCCAGACGATCACGCGGTAGGTCGGGTCCGCCTCGGCGGGCGACGTCAGGGTCTGCCAGAGGTCGCGCCACGGCAGGCCCGACGGACCCACCGTGAAGTCGATCAGCAGCGCAACGAAAATCGCCGCCAGGAGCAGGGCGATAAGCCCTGCCCGGCGGCGAAGGATGTGCCGGTAGGCGGTAACCGCGCTTGCGGCTTGCCGCATTACTGCAGCAGTTGCAGCCGGCTCTTGGCCGTGCTGGCGGCCGGCGTGGTCGGGTAGTCGCGGACGATGCGCTGCAACGTGGCCTTCGCGCCGGCGCGGTTGTTCAGTTCGATCTGGCTGCCCGCGATGATCAGCAGGGCATCCGGGGCGCGGGCATTGTCCGGGGACTTCTGGACCATGGCGTTCAGCTGCTCGATGGTGCCCTTGAAGTCCTTGAGCGCGTAGCGGCTGCTGCCCTGGTAGAACTGGGCGCTGGGGGCAAGCTGGCTGTTCGGGTAAAGCGCGGTGAAGGCGGCCAGCGATTCGGCTGCGTCCTTGTATTGGCCCTTGCGGAACAGGTCCATCGCGCCGTCATAGGCGGCTTGTTCCTGGGGGTCGCCGGCAGAGGCTCCCGGAGGATTCGAGCCGCCGGCGGCGGCGCCCGGCTTGGCGCTGGGCTGCTGCCGCGACACCAGCTCGAGCTGGTCGCGCAGCTGGGCGACTTCCTGTTGCAAGGCTTGAATCTGGTCAGCCAGTTGAAGCTTGGCGCGCTGGCTTTGCTCGTTCTGCTGCTGCACCTGCTGGCGCAAATCCAGGATGGCCTTGCGGGCCTCATCATCGGAAAAAGCGTGAGCGGGCGCCGTCAGGGCTGCAAGCACCAGACCAGTGGCCACAATCAGAGGACGCAGGGACAGAACTTTATCGCGCATGAATATTCCCGGGTATAAAAACAAACGTCGGGACGGCCGGCTGACCGTCCCGACGCGTGGTAGGGCTCTAGACTAAGCGAAAAGCTTAACGCAGATAGTTGATATCGGCGCGGCGGTTTTCAGCAAAGTCGGCTTCAGTCGTACCCGTCGACCGCGGCTTTTCCTTGCCGAAGCTGATGGTTTCGATCTGGTTGTCGCTGACGCCCAGCAGGGTCATCATGCGACGGACGGCGTCGGCACGACGCTGGCCCAGGGCCAGGTTGTACTCAGCACCGCCGCGTTCGTCGGTGTTACCTTCGATCTTGACCTTTTGCTGTTGGTGCGAGGCCAGATACTTGGCATGGGTTTCGACCAGGCCACGGTATTGGTCCGACACGGTGTAGCTGTCGAAATCAAAGTACACCGAGCGCTGTTGCGCCAGGATGCTTTGGGGGTTGAAGGGATCAAGGATCTGGCCAGAGGCCGATCCTTGGCCAGCGCCTCCGCCCTGACCCGCTTTATCGTCGAGAGGGACGGAGCTGCAAGCTGCCAGGGTGGCGGCCAGAGCGGCGATGGTTAGGCTTTTGGCAATGCGCGACTTCATGATAGTTCCTTTGCAAAGAGAGTCACACGTGTTATCGGGTAAATGGGCCCCAAGTCGGTTCACGTATTTCCCCGTTCAGTACCGAAAGCGTCTGTCGTACGCGGCCATCGCTCGAAACACCAGCAAGCACGCTACGGCCATTTTGGATGGCGGCGTAAAGGACTTGCATGCCATTAGGCGCAAAGCTAGGCGACTGATCGTCACGACCATCAGTCAGCAAGGCTTCGGAGCCTGAGGACAGGTTCAAGGATGCGATTCGAAACGCGCCGTCTCGTCTTGCAACGTACAGCAGCGTCGATCCATCGGGGGAAATTCGGGGTGATATGTTGTAACCACCATTAAACGTGAGGCGGCGAGCTTCGCCACCTGTCGAGCCGGTCTGATAGATTTGCGGCCCGCCGCTGCGGTCACTCGTAAAGATAATGGAAGCACCGTCTGGCGTAAAGCTCGGTTCGGTGTCAATCCCGGGAGAACGCGTAACTCGGCTCGGATTCGAGCCGTCAGAGGCATTAACGACGTAAATTTGCGACAAACCGTCACGGGTCAGGGCCACGGCCAGCTTGCTGCCGTCGGGCGACCAGCCGGGGGCGCTGTTGTTGCCCTTGAAGTTGGCAACCGGTGCGCGGGCGCTGGTGGCCAAAGTGTGCACGTAGACGACAGGTTTGCCGGATTCGAAGCTCACATAGGCCAGTTTGGCGCCGTCGGGCGACCAGGCCGGCGAAATGATCGGCTCGCGCGAACGCAGGGCGACCTGCGGATTCTGACCGTCGGCATCGGCCACCTGCAGTTCGTACGTGGCGCCTTTCTTCAGCACATACGCGATACGGGTGGAGAACACGCCGCGAACGCCGGTGATCTTCTCGTAGATGCGGTCGGCGATCTGGTGGGCAACGCGGCGCAATTCCTGCTCAGTGCCCGAAAACGCCACGCCATCCAGCTGCGCCTTCTTGACCGTGTCGGCCAGACGGTAGCGCACGTCGTAGCGGCCATCGGCGCCACGGGTGATGCTGCCGTAAGCGATGAAGTCGGCGCCCTTGCCGCGCCAGTCGTCGTGGGCGATGGGCGAATCGACGTTCAGGCCGGAGCCGGCGGCGTTGATCAGGCGGAACTGGCCGGTGCGGGTCAGGTCGGCGCGGATCACTTCGGCCAGCGCGCGGCCGTGGGTGTCGTCAACGGCGAAATCAGCGATGGCCACGGGATATTGGGTTGCCCCTGTGCCGGAAATATCGACACGCAGCTGCGCATGGACGGGCTTCATGGCCATCAGGCAGGCCAATGCCACCATCAGCAGCCCGAGTCCATACGATCGCCAGAGAGCGAAGGGGGGCACTCGTCGACTATAAGCGGGAGTCATATTCATCAATCTCCTGTCAATCATACATTCTGTACACAACGTCAATGATGGGTTCATAGCGGCCCGTCGAGGGCTTCGGGAAGGGGTTGCAGCGGCGGATGCCGGTTTCGACCGCGCGGTCAAATCCGGCGTTCCCCGAAGAACTGGTCAGCGTGACGCCGTTAACCTTCCCGTCAGAACCTAACTGTACCCGGTATTGTGCCGTCGGATTCTCCGAGCCGCTGCGGGCCGGGGGCGGATAAGCCACCCCGGGCTGGACGCAGGCGCGGACCTTGGCACCATACCCGCTATCGCGCCCGCCGCCCGCCTGGTTGCGGTCGGCGGTGCCGCCCGGAATGCCCGCGGCGCCGAGCGCGTCGTTGCGGAACGCATCCTTGAGCGCCTTGTCTGCGGCGGCCTTCTTCGCGGCGGCGGCTTTCTCGGCAGCGGCCTTTTCAGCCGCAGCCTTTTCAGCCGCGGCTTTTTCGGCGGCAGCCTTCTCGGCCTTTTCCGCCTTTTCGGCAGCCGCCTTTTCAGCAGCGGCCTTTTCGGCGGCAGCCTTCTTGGCGGCGTCGTCCTTGGCCTTCTTCTCGGCGGCAACCTTTTCGGCAGCAGCCTTCTCCGCGGCGGCTTTTTCGGCGGCAGCCTTGTCAGCAGCCTGGCGTTCTTGCTCCAGGCGCTTCTTTTCCTTCAGCTCGGCCTGCTTGCGCTCTTCTTCCAGGCGCGCCTTTTCCTTGGCGGCCTCGGCGGCCTGGCGTGCCTGTTCTTCCTGCTCGCGCTTCTTCTTGGCTTCCTGGATGGCGATCTCGGGATCGACTTCCTCGGTTTTGGGCTGAACCTGCGGTTCGGGCTTGGGCGGAGGCGGCGGCGGGGGAGGTGGCTCGGGCGCCTTTTCGGGCTCGGGCGGAGGCTGCGGCTTGGGTTGCGGCTTGGGAGGTTCGGGTTGGGGCGTGGGCGGGGGCGAGACGGGCGAATTGCCGTCTGCCCAGAGTTCCACCTGGACGGGGCCGGGGTTCTCTGTGCGCCAGTTCACGCCAAAGATCAGGGCGACCAGCAGCAGCAAATGCACCGCCACAGCCAGAATCAGCGAATTCCGGTTGTCGTTGTTGGGCGGGGTGGCCGGTGGGCCGCTGCGGTGTCGAATAATGGGTGGCGTCATGTGGGGTGCATGCCGGCCGGGCCGGCGGAAGGCGGCGCGTTAGCGTTTTTTCGCGGGTGCGGGCTGGGAGGCGCCGGCGGACTGGTCCACCAGCAGGCCCAGGCGGGTGATGCCGTTGGTGCGCAGCTCGTCCATGACCTTCACAACCGTCTCGTAGGGCACCTTGCCGTCGGCGGCAATGACCACCGGGGTTTCCGCCGTAATGCGCGAACGCACTTGCGCGACCAGTTCGGTACGCGCGATGTCCTGCATGGTTGCGCCAGGCTCGCGCATGCGCAGGGCAATCTTGCCGTCTTCCGAAATCTGGACTTCCAGGGGCTTGACGGGCACGTCGGAGGCGGCGCCCACGGAAGGAAGCTGGATCAGGCCAGGCGTGATCAGGGGCGCCGTCACCATGAAGATGACCAGCAGCACCAGCATCACGTCGATGTACGGCACCACGTTGATGTCGGCCTTCATGCGGCGGCCGGACCTGCCGCGTGAGCTTACCGAGGGCATTAGCGCACCTGCCGTTGCAGAATGTTCAGGAATTCATCGACGAAGCTGTCGAAACGGATCGAGATGCGATCGATGTCATTCGTGAAGCGGTTGTAGGCAACCACGGCCGGGATGGCGGCGAACAGGCCGATGGCGGTTGCGATCAGCGCTTCCGCGATGCCGGGGGCCACCGAGGCCAGCGTGGCCTGCTGCATGTTCGACAGGCCGATGAAGGCGTGCATGATCCCCCAGACCGTGCCCAGCAGGCCGATATAGGGCGACACCGAGCCGGCGGAAGCCAGGAAGTTAAGGTGCGACTCCAGCGAATCCATTTCACGCTGGTAGGCGGCGCGCATGGCGCGGCGCGGGCCGTCCAGCAGGGCCGTGGCGTCACCGCCGGCGTTGCCGCGGCGGGCCTTCAGGAATTCGGTCATGCCGGCATCGAAAATGCGGGCGAGGGCGCCTTGCTCGTCGCGGCGCGAGGCCACGGCCTGCTGCAGCATGGACAGGTCGCCGCCCGACCAGAAGTCGTCTTCAAAGCGGCGGGTCTGGGTATGGGCGCGCTTGATCGCCATTCGCTTGGCGAAGATGTAGGTCCAGGACATGATCGAGATGCCTAACAGCATCAGCATGATCAGCTGGACCGGCACGCTGGCGTGCGAAATCAGCGAAAGCAACGACATGTCGTTGGTGACTTGCATGGTTATTCCTGAATGAATTCCAGTTTGGCGCGGACGTCAGCCGGCAACTCCGCCGGCCGCATGTGAATGGCATCGACGCAACAGACTTGGATGTTGCCTTCGGCAAGCAGTTCCCCGTTGCGCTCCGCGCGCTGCGCGAAGTGTATCGAAGCGCGGCCCAGTTTGGTGACTCGGCTGCGTATGGTAAGCAAATCATCCAGCCTGGCGGGCTTCCGGTAGGACATGTCCAAGGAGCGGACAACAAAAAGGCGTTGTTCGCTGGCGGCCAGTCCGGACTGGTTGACTCCCAGGTTGCGCAGCCACTCGGTGCGGGCGCGTTCCAGGAATTTCAAGTAGTTGGCGTAGAAAACTACCCCGCCTGCATCCGTGTCTTCATAGTAGACACGGACTTGCAGGAGGGATTCGGGGGACTTCGGATCGGTCACGATACGGATGATGATGGTGCGGGTCGGGACGCGGGAAGTCCGTAGTTGCTATAGGGTTTAAAGGGTGTCGAGTTTCGTCAGCACTTCTTCAAGCGCGGACTCTACCGGAATCTTGGCGGCTTCGGTTTCCCGACGGGCCTGCAATTCCACCACACCATCGTTCAGCCCGCGTTCTCCAACTGTTACACGCAGGGGGGCGCCGATCAATTCCCACTCCGCGAACATGACGCCCGGACGCGCATCGCGGTCGTCCAGGATGACGTCCACGCCGCGCGCCAGCAGCGATTCATAGAGCTTTTGGGCGGTGTCACGCACCGTTTCACTTTTGCCCCAGCCGACCGGGCAGATCACCACTTCGAACGGAGCGATCGCGCGGGGCCAGATGATGCCACGCGCGTCGTTGTTCTGTTCGATGGCGGCGCCCACGATGCGGGTCACGCCGATACCGTAGCAGCCCATCTCCAGCACGGCCGGCTTGCCGGTTTCGTCCAGGAACGTTGCCTTGAGCGCTTCGGAGTACTTCTTGCCCAGGTAGAAAACGTGGCCCACTTCAATGCCGCGCTGGATGGACAGCGTGCCCTTGCCGTCCGGCGAAGGGTCGCCCGCGACCACATTGCGCAAATCGGCCACCTGCTCGGGCTCGGGCAGGTCGCGGCCCCAGTTCACGCCCTGGGTGTGGAAGTCTTCGCGATTGGCGCCGCAGACGAAGTCGGCCATGTTGGCGACCGTGCGGTCGGCGATCACATGGACGGGCTTGGCGGTCTTGACCGGACCCAGATAACCCGGCTTGCAGCCGAAGTGTTCGACGATCTCGGTTTCCGTGGCGAAACGGAAGCCCGCCAGGCCCGGCAGCTTGCCGGCCTTGATCTCGTTGAGTTCGTGGTCACCGCGCAAGAGCAGCAGCCAGATGTCGACCTTGCCCTTTTCGCCGTCGGTGGCCAGGACGATCGACTTGATCGTGCGTTCCAGCGGCAGGTCCAGCAGCTTGGCGACGTCCTCGCACTTGGCGGCGCCCGGCGTGGCCACGTCCGCCATGGGCTCGGCGGCTGCGGCGCGCGTCGGATACAAGGCAAGGGCTTCGGCCAGCTCGATGTTGGCGGCATAGTCCGATTCGGCGTTGTAGACCAGCAGGTCTTCGCCGGTGTCGGCGATAACCTGGAATTCATGGCTGCGGGTGCCGCCGATCGAGCCCGTGTCGGCCGACACCGCGCGGAATTCCAGGCCCAGGCGGCCGAAAATGCGCATGTAGGCATTGAACATGATGTCGTAGCTGCGCTGGGCGCCGGCTTCGTCGCGGTCGAAGGAGTAGGCGTCCTTCATGGTGAATTCGCGGCCGCGCATCAGGCCGAAGCGCGGGCGGCGTTCGTCCCGGAACTTGGTCTGAATGTGATAGAAATTCAGCGGCAGCTGGCGGTAGCTGTGGATTTCATTGCGGGCGATGTCCGTAATGACTTCCTCGGACGTGGGCTGCAGCACGAAATCGCGCTGGTGCCGGTCCTTGATGCGCAGCAGTTCCGCGCCGTACTGCTCCCAGCGCCCCGATTCCTGCCAGAGCTCGGCCGGCTGAACCACCGGCATCAGCAGTTCGATGGCGCCGGCGGCGTTCATTTCTTCCCGGACGATCGCCTCGACCTTGCGGATGATCTTCAGGCCCAGGGGCATGTAGGTGTAGATGCCGCCCGCGAGCTTGCGGATCATCCCGGCCCGGGTCATCAGCTGGTGGCTGGCGACTTCGGCTTCGGAAGGGGCTTCTTTGAGGGTGTTGATGTGGTAGTTGGATGCGCGCATGTTTAAAGGTGGCAGCAGATACGTATAATCGACTGTAATTGTATTGAATTCGGTGGGGGTGGCCCATGCTTGACCGCGAAGGCTACCGCCCCAATGTCGGCATCATTCTCGTCAACACTAGAAACGAGGTCTTTTGGGGCAAGCGTATCAGGGAACATGCATGGCAGTTCCCCCAGGGTGGCATCAAGTATGGCGAAAGCCCGGTGCAGGCCATGTATCGCGAACTCCATGAAGAGGTGGGCCTGAAGCCCGAGCATGTCCGTATTTTGGGGCGTACACGCGATTGGTTACGTTATAACGTGCCCGATCACTTTGTCCGGCGTGAGTGGCGTGGCCACTATAAAGGACAAAAACAGATTTGGTTCTTGTTGCGCCTGGTGGGCCGTGACAGCGACGTATGCCTGCGCGCGACGCAGCATCCGGAATTCGATGCCTGGCGCTGGAGCCAGTATTGGGTACCCCTGGATGCCGTCATCGAGTTCAAGCGTGACGTCTATACCCAGGCGTTGAACGAGTTGTCGGCTATCCTCTTTCGGCGTCATCACGAAACCCGCTATCTGCGCCAACGCGTGCATGGTCAGCGGGCGGCAGAGAATTTGCCCGAAGGAACGGACGGTCATGCGCATATTGTTGGTTGAAGACGAACGGGACATGGCGTCCTGGTTGATGCGCGCGCTCGCTCAAAGCGGATTCGTGCCGGACCACGCGGCGGATGCCCGCACGGCTGAGGCTTTCATGGCGGGCACGGAATATGACGCCATCGTCATGGACCTGCGCCTGCCCGACAAGCACGGGCTGGTGGTCCTGCGCGAAATGCGCAACCGCGACGACCGCACCCCCGTCTTGCTGCTGACCGCCCAGGGCGCGCTGCAAGATCGGGTGCGCGGCCTGAACCTGGGCGCGGACGACTTCCTGACCAAGCCTTTCGCGCTGGAAGAACTGGAAGCGCGGCTGACCGCGCTGGTGCGCCGCAGCCGCGGCCGCCAGCATCCGCGGCTGCAGTGCGGTTCGCTCTCCTACGACAGCGAAAGCCGCGCGTTCACGCTGGACGGCTCGCTGCTGTTCCTGACCCCGCGCGAACACGCCGCCCTGGCGGCGCTGTTGACCCGCAGCGGCTATCCCGTGGACAAGTCCCAGTTGTTCGGCAAGGTCTTCACGCACGACAGCGAAGCCAATCCCGACGCCATAGAGGTCGTGCTGCACCGCCTGCGCAAGAAGCTGGCCGGCAGCGACGTGCGCATCGTGACCGTGCGCGGACTGGGCTACATGCTGGAAAGCGTTGCCAGTGAGTCCGCGGAATCCACAGGCACCAAGTGAGCCTGCGGATTCCGGGATTGCCGCGCGTCGGCATTCGCGCGCTGCTGATCATCTTGTTGCTGCCCGGCGTGGTGGTGCTGCTGGTCATCGACTCCCTGAACGACTACCGCACCCTGTCGGAGATCACCAACGAAGCCTATGACAGCGCGCTGGTGGAGCCCGCCCGCGTGCTGGAAAGCAGCCTGGAGTTCACGCCCGAAGGCAATCTTCAGGTGGCCACGCCGCTGTACGCGCAGGTCATGCTCGAGTCCCGCGCCGGCCTGCGCAAGTACTTCCGCATCGAGGAAATCGATCCGCCCCTGCCGGACGGCGCCGCCGTGCCCGTGACCCAAGGCAAGACCTTGCTGGGCATGCCGGAAATGCCGCGTCCCCCCAACTGGCCTCGTTCGAACGGGCAGCCCATCTTTTACGACAGCGTGTACCGCAACGATCCGGTGCGGGTGGTATCGGTGGTGCGCGACCTCTATTACCAAGGCCAGCACCGCCAGGTGCTGGTGGTGGTGGCGGAAAGCACCGGCAAGCGCATCGAGGCCGAGAACAACGCGCGGCGCCAGGAGATCCTGCGCGATGCGCGGATGCTCGCGCTGGTGGTGGTGCTGGTCTGGTGGGGCGTGTCGTGGGCGCTCAAGCCTTTGCGTCGGCTGCGCGCGGATATCCGCGGGCGCCGCCCGGACGACCTGACGCCGCTGGACGCCTCGCGCGTGCCCAGCGAAGTCGCGCCCCTGGTCGAGGCCGTCAATCACCATATCGCCCGCTATCGGCGGGTGCTGGACGAGCAGTCGCACTTCCTGGCCGACGCCTCCCATCAGTTGCGCACGCCGCTGGCCATCATGCTGACGCAGGCGCAATACGCGCTGCGCGAACGCGATCCGGCGCGCGCCCAGGAAGGCCTGCGCGCCATCGTTGACCAGCTGGGCCGCACGCGCCGCCTGACCGAGCAGCTGCTCTCGCTTGCGCACGCCAACCAGGCCGCCCCGCTGCCACGCCAACTGTTGGACATGAACGCCGTCTCCCGTGAAGTCGTGCTGCAATACCTGCCGCTGGCCCACGAGAAACAGCAGGATCTGGGGTGGGTGCAGGCGGGCTCCGAAGAAGGGCTGGAAACGCCGGTGGCCGTCTCCGGGAACGAGGCCGAGCTGCACGAGGCGCTATCGAACCTGGTGCACAACGCGATTCACTATGCCCCCGTCGGCGCGCGCATCACGGTCTCCGTCTGTCGGCTGGAGAACCGCGTCGAGGTCGCCGTGTCCGATAACGGCCCCGGCCTGGACCCGGTCTTGCGCGTGCGCGCCTTCGCGCGTTTCGAGCGCGTGGGCACGGACAAGCCTGTCGCGTCCTCGGGCTCCGGCCTGGGGTTGGCGATCGCGCGCGCCTACGCCAGGCGCAACGATGGCGACATCGAACTGCGCGATGGCGAGTCCAACGACAGGGGCGGCGTCGGCCTGGCGGCCGTGCTGTGGCTGCCGCTCGCGCCCATTGTGTCGCAGTACCCAAGGCCGATCGACGTCGAGCTCAAGGGCGATCAGTAGCCTCCCGGCTTTCAATCTTCTCTCCGCTTATTTCGCGCCGATTGCGGCTTCCGCTCAGGGATAACCCCTGGATTCAGGAACGCGACAGCGCACAGAAAGCGGATTAGCAGCTTCCTTCCGTAATCTGCGTTCCGGCCTGTCGTCAGGGGCCGGGTGGCGCTCGTTCCGAGCGGCACATCAAGGGCCGGCACGGTCCTGCACCAGGAAGGAGGATGGAAGTGCAAAAAACAATCAATAGAAAGGACTACTACGGCGGTGCGCTGATGGTCCTGATCGGGCTGGGCGCGATCTACGGCGGAACCGACTATCACATCGGCTCGCTCAGCCACATGGGCCCGGGCTTCTTTCCCGCCGCGCTTGGGGGCCTGCTCGCGCTGACGGGCGTGCTGATCGCGGTATCGGCGCGTTCGGGCGACTCCACCGCGCCGGCGCCCGGCGATGGCCATGCGCACGGCATGCCGGATTTCCGCGGCAGCGCGTGCATCCTGCTTGGCATCCTGGCCTTCCTGCTGCTGGGCCATTACGGCGGCCTGCTGCCCGCCACGTTCGCCATAGTCTTCATTTCGGCGCTGGGGGATCGCAAGAACACGATCAAGCAGGCGGTCCTGCTGTCGATCGCCATGTCCGCCATCGCGGTCGTTGTTTTCTGGTGGGCGCTGCAATTGCAGCTGCCGCTGTTTCGTTGGGGTTGAAGCGCCATGATCTCTCAATCTTTGGTAGACCTTTGGTACGGCTTCGGCGTCGCGTTCCAGTGGCACAACCTGATGTGGTCGTTCTTCGGCGTGCTCGTGGGCAACCTCATCGGCGTGCTGCCCGGCATGGGCGCCCTGTCGGCCATTTCCATCCTGTTGCCGTTGACCTACGTCATGCAGCCGGTGCCCGCCATCCTGATGCTGGCCGGCATTTTCTATGGCTCGCAATACGGCGGCGCCATTGGCGCGATCCTGCTCAACCTGCCTTCGCATCCGCCGCACGCGGTCACCTGCCTTGACGGTTATCCATTGACCAAGCAGGGCAAGGGGGGAACAGCGCTCGGCATCACGATGATCTGCTCGTTCTTCGCGGCGTCGGTCGGCATCATCGTCATGATCTTCGCGTCGCCCCTGCTGGTGGAGGTCGCGTTCAAGTTCGGCCCGACCGAGATCTTCTCGATCATGCTGCTGGGCCTGCTGGCGGGCGCCACGATGTCGCGCGGTTCTCCGCTCAAGGGCGTGGCCATGACCTTGTTCGGCCTGATGTGCGGGGTGGTCGGCACCGACGTGAACACCGGCACCATCCGCTTCTCGTTCGGCTTGCTGGACCTGTCCGATGGCCTGGAACTGGTGGCGATCTCGATGGGCCTGTTCGGCGTGGCCGACTTCCTGATGAGCGTGAACCGCATGACCATCATAGGCAGCGGCGCCAAGCTGCGCCTGCGCGACATGCGGCCCAGCAAGCAGGAACTCAAGACGGCGTTCTGGCCCATGGTGCGCGGCACGGCCGTCGGCACGCTGTTCGGCGCCATGCCCGGCACCGGCCCGACCATCACCACGTTCGTGGCCTATGCGCTCGAACGCAAGATATCCAAGACGCCCGAGAAGTTCGGCACCGGCATGATCGCGGGCGTGGCCTCGCCAGAAGCTTCCTCGCACTCCAAGACGCAGGTCGACTTTATCCCGACGATGAGTCTGGGCATTCCTGGCGACGCCGTGATGGCGCTCATCCTGGGCGCGTTGCTGATCCAGGGCATCCAGCCGGGGCCGCAGCTCATCACCGAGCATCCGGACATCTTCTGGGGGCTGATCGCCAGCTTCTGGGTGGGCAACGTGCTGCTGATGGTGTTGAACGTGCCGCTGATCGGCGTCTGGGTGAAGCTGCTGCAGGTGCCTTACCGCTACCTGTTCCCGTCCGCGCTGTTCTTCATCGCGGTGGGTGTGTTCAGCACGCAGAACAGCCTCTTCCAGATCTGGGAAGTGCTGGCCTTCGGTGTGATCGGCGCCATCCTCATGACGCTGGAATTCTCGGTGGCTCCCATCCTGCTCGGCTTCGTGCTCGGACCCATGGTGGAAGAGAACTTCCGCCGCGCGCTGCTGTTGTCGCGGGGTGACCTGGCGGTGTTCGTCGAACGTCCGATCAGCGCCTGGTTCATTGCCGCCAGCACCTTGCTGATCGTGCTGCAGGTCTGGGCCTTCCTGCGCCGCAACAAGGGCAAGAACAAGCCCCAGGTGCCGCAAACGGCCTGAGCGGATACCTCTGTCGCGGCATCGACGGCCCGGCTTCATGCCGGGCCGTTTGATTTGTGCCGCGCCATCCCTCATGCTTGTGCTTTTCATCGCCCGCGCACTGCCACCATGCATATTCTCTTTGCCTGCCCCCACCACGATCCCGATGCCTGGGTGCCTCGCCTTGAAGCCGCCATGCCCGGCTGCCGCATCTCCGTATGGAATCCGGACGGTCCGCCCTCCGGCGCGGAAGTCGCCCTCGTATGGCGGCCGCCTGTCGAGCTCTTCAAGCATGAGACCGGCCTGCAGACCCTGTTCAACCTGGGCGCGGGCGTCGACGCCTTGCTGAAGATGCCCGAGATCCCCCAGCACGTGCGCATCGTGCGCCTGGAGGACGCCGGCATGTCGGTGCAGATGGCCGAGTACGCGCTGTATGCGCTGCTGCGCGTCTCGCGCGATTTCGAGGCCTTCGATCACGCGCAGGCGCGCCAGCACTGGGATACCCGGGAAGGCACGCGGCAGGCCGATTGGCCGGTCGGCGTCCTGGGGCTGGGGCAGGTGGGCGCGCGGGTCGCGCAGACCCTGGCCGGCTTCGGCTACCCGGTGGCGGGATGGTCGCGCTCGCCGCGCGAGATTCCCGGCGTGGAATCCTTCGCGGGCGAGGCCGCCTTGCCGGCCTTCCTGGCGCGCACGCGCTTTCTCGTGAACGTGCTGCCTCTTACGCCGGATACGCAGGGCATCCTCAATCGCGAGACCCTGTCGCGGCTCCTGCCCGAAGCGCATCTGGTCAACGTGGGTCGCGGCGAGCACCTGGTCGAGGACGACCTGGTCCAGATGCTCGAAGAAGGAGAGATCGCCGGCGCCACGCTGGACGTCTTCCACACCGAGCCGCTGCCCAAGGACCACCCCTTCTGGCGCGACCCGCGTGTCCATGTCACGCCCCACATCGCGGCGCGCACGCTGCGCGACGAAAGCATCGGGCAGATCGCGGGCAAGGTGGCTCAGCTGCTGCGCGGCGAGTCCATCACCGGCGTGGTGGAGCGCTCGCGCGGCTATTGAGCCGCTGGCGCCGGAGTCTTTTCCAGCCGCTGGTACATCGACGGCAAGCGCTGGGACAGGAAGTCGAGCAGGGTGCGCACGGCGGGCATCATCCCCCGCCGTGATGGATAGATGCAATGCACGATGCCCTCCGGCGACTGCCATTGCGGCAGCACCGGCACGAGCTGGCCGCGGCGCAGTTCTTCCTGCGTGGCTATCGACGGCAGCAACGCGATGCCCCGGCCGCGCACGGCCGCTTCGGTCAGCACGATGAAGTCGTTGCAAGACAGCTGCGGCTTGAGCTCGATATGCACCTCTTCGCCCTTGTCGTTGCGCAGCGGCCAGCGCACTTCGTTTTGCGGGTCGCTGAAGCTCAGCGTGGTGTGGGTCGCCAGGTCCTGCGGCGTATCCGGCGCGCCATGGCGCTGCAGGTAGCTCGGGCTGGCCACCAGCGTGCCGCGCGCCGTGCCCAGGTGCCTCACGACCAGTTCCGCGTCCGTGTCCAGCTTGGTCCGGACACGCAGCGCCAGGTCCACGCCTTCGCGGATCAGGTCCACGCGGCGGTTGGTGACCAGCAGCTGCACCGATACGGCCGGCCAGGCGTCCAGGAATTCCGGCAGCAGCGGGGCCAGCACGTCCTGCGCGATGGATACCGGGCAGCTCACGATAACCGGGCCGGTGGGCTCGGACTGCAGTTGCCGCATGGCGTCGTCCGCCGCGCGCGCGGAAGCGGCCATTTCCCGGCAGTAGTGCAGGTAGCGTTCCCCGGCCGAGGTCAGGCGCAGGCGGCGGGTGGTGCGTTGCAAGAGCCGCACGCCCAGGCTCTCCTCCAGGTGCGAGATCCGGCGTGACAAGCGGGATTTCGGGATGTCCAGCGCCCTTGCCGCGGCGCTGAAGCCGCCTTGCTCGACGACTTGGGAGAAGTAATAGAGGTCATTGAGATCTTGCATGATTGTTCTATGTTTGGAACGAACAGTTCATCTTACCCGTATTTATGTGTTCAATTAACCCGTCTACAGTGACGCCATGCATTCGGGATCTGCCAACGCCATCCGGCGGCAAGCCAAGTCCGTTGACCCTTTCGGGCTCAGGCGTGGCGCTGACAGATCCTGACCGCCCGCGATGCGCGGGCAATCACTGGAGATATTTGCAATGAAGACCCTGGTTATTCTTTCCTCGATTCTCGGCGAGCGTTCCAACAGCAAGCAATTGGCCGATCACCTGATTGCGCGCGTCAAGGCTTCCAACCCGGCAGCCATCGTCAAGGTTCGCGACATCGGCGCCGAACCCATTCCGTATTTCGACGGCAACACCGCCGGCGCCTTGTTCACTCCCGCCGAGGCCCGCAGCGTCGAACAGCAACGCATCGTCGAACTGAGCGATTCCCTGGTGGCTGAACTGATGGAAGCGGACCGCATCGTCTTTGCCGTGCCCGTGTACAACTTCAACCTGCCCGCGCAATTCAAGAGCTATCTGGACCATCTGGCCCGGGCCGGCGTCACGTTCCGTTATACGCCGGAAGGCGTGCCGGAGGGCCTCGTCAAGGGTAAGCAGGTGTTTGTCCTGACCGCGCGCGGCGGCAAGGCCGAAGGCACGCCGTCCGACACGCTGACGCCGTATCTGCGCCAGATGCTGGGCTTCTTGGGAATGAACGACGTCAACTTCATCGCCGCCGAAGGCATGGCCATGGGTGAAGTGGCCGCGCTCGAAGGCGTGGCGCAGGCCAGGCAACGCATCGACGCGCTGCTCCCGGGCACGGCGCAAACCAGCCTGGCTGCGTAAAGCGCGAACCGCGCGGCAAGAAAAAAGCGAGCCTCGTGGCTCGCTTTTTTTTGGTGTACAGGCCGGGTCAGTCGCGCAGGCGCTTGACCAGGCTGGACGTATCCCAGCGGCCGCCGCCCATCTTCTGGACGTCGCCGTAGAACTGGTCCACCAGGGCGGTCAAGGGCAGGCGCGCGCCGTTGTTGCGCGCCTCGGCCAGCACCAGGCCCAGGTCCTTGCGCATCCAGTCGACCGCGAAGCCAAACTCGAACTTGTCGTCGACCATGGTGCCGCCGCGGTTCTCCATCTGCCAGCTTTGCGCCGCGCCCTTGCTGATCACGTCCAGCACAAGCTTCATGTCCAGATCGGCGGCCTGACCGAACGCCACGGCTTCGGACAAGCCTTGAACGATGCCTGCGATGCAGATCTGGTTGACCATCTTGGCCAACTGTCCGGCGCCCGGAGGGCCCACCAGCGTGACCGCGCGACCGAAGCTCTGGGCCACGGGCTTGATGGCGTCGAACGCGGCGTGCTCTCCGCCGCACATGATCGTCAGCACGCCATTGACGGCGCCGGCCTGGCCGCCCGATACGGGCGCATCCACGAAATTCAGGCCAAGATCCTTGGCTTGCGAGTAGAGCTCGCGCGCCACATCCGCCGACGCAGTGGTGTGGTCGACGAAAATGGCGCCGGGCGCCATGCCCGAGAACGCGCCGTCCGGCCCCAGCACAACGCTGCGCAGGTCGTCGTCATTGCCGACGCAGGCGAAGACGATTTGCGCGCCGGCAACGGCTTCGCGCGGCGTGGTGGCGCTACGGCCGCCAAATTCCGCGGCCCAGGCCTGCGCCTTGGCGGGCGTACGGTTGTAGACGGTCACGTCGTGGCCGGCGCGTGCCAGATGGCCAGCCATGGGCAGGCCCATCACGCCCAATCCGAGGAAAGCGACTTTCTGGGCTACGACCGCGTCGTAGCTCTTGGTACCGATCGTTGCCATGCAGGGGACTCCGCTCTAGAAAGGTAAGGTCTGTCTCAGGACACTAACCTTAACGCAATCAAAAGCCGGCGGCGAGTCCGTCGCGACGGCTGTCGCTGGCGCTGACGTAGCCGTCCACCGCCGGATCTCCCAGGCGCCAGATGAACTGGCCCGATCCGAAGTCCATGTAGGGGTCGTCAATGCCCTCGAGGACGTGGCCACGCGCGCGCAGTCCTTGCGCGACGGCCGGGGAGATGGCGGGTTCCACGTCCACCGCCAGGCCCTGGTTCCATTTCCAGCGAGGAGCGTCGCAGGCGGTCTGGGGCTGCTGGCCGTAGTCCAGCATGCGCACCAGTGTCTGCACCTGCCCCTGGGGCTGCATATTGCCGCCCATGACGCCAAAGCTCATCACGGGAGCGCCGTCGCGCATCAGGAAGCCGGGGATGATGGTGTGAAAGGGCCGCTTGCCGCCGGCCACCACGTTGGGATGGTCCGGGTCGGTGCTGAAGCAATGCCCGCGGTTCTGCAGGCTGACGCCGGTGCCCGGCACCACGACCCCGGAACCGAAGCCCATGTAGTTCGACTGGATGAAGCTCACCATCATGCCGTTCCTGTCCGCCGCGGTCAGGTAGACGGTTCCGCCTTGCGGCGCATGACCGGGGGCGAACGCCTGGGCGACGCGGGGATCGATCAGGCGGGCGCGCTCGGCCAGATAGTCGGCGCGCAGCATCTGCTCGGGTGTCAGGCGCATGTGGCGCGCATCGGCCACGTGCGCATAGACATCGGCGAAAGCCAGTTTCATGGCCTCGATCAGCAGGTGCTGGGTATCGGGATGGTCGATCGGACGGGCCGCCAGATCGAAGTTCTGCAGGATGCCCAAGGCGATCAGCGCGGCGATGCCCTGGCCATTGGGAGGGATCTGATGCAGTGTATGGCCGCGGTAGGACTGGCTGATCGGCGTGACCCATTCCGGCGTGTAGTTGCGCAGGTCCGCCAGCGTCAGGGCGGCGTCATGCGCCTGCGCGTGCGCCACCAGCTTGTGCGCCGTTTCGCCTTCGTAGAAGTCCCGCCCGCCGCTGGCCGCAATGCGCTTGAGCGTGGTCGCCGCGCCCTGCAGCACGAAGTGCTCGCCGATATGTGGGGCGCGGCCGCGCGGCAGGAAATGTTGGGCGAAGCCGGGTTGCGGCTGGAGGATGTCGGCCTGCGCGGCCCATTTTTCCTGGACGATGGGCGACACCGCGTAGCCGCGTTCCGCGTATTCGATGGCCGGCGCCAGCACGTCGGCAAACGCCATGCGGCCCAGTTTTTCATGCAGGGCGCCCCAGCCGGCCACGCAGCCTGGCACCGTCACGCTGTCCCAGCCCCGGGTGGGAATCACACCCTGGTGCTTGCGCCGGAAGTAATCCACATTCCAGGCGGCGGGCGCCGTACCCGACGCGTTCAATCCATGCAGCCGGGACCCGTCCCAGATGATGGCGAAGCAGTCCGAACCAAGGCCGTTGCTGACCGGTTCGGTCAGGGCCAGCGTGGCGGCGGCGGCGATCGCCGCGTCGACCGCATTGCCGCCGAGGGCAAGGATCCGCAATCCCGCCTGGGCGGCCAGCGGTTGCGACGTGGCGACGACATTGCGGGCGAACACCGGCGCGCGGGTGGTAGGGTAGGGATTCTTCCAGTCGAAATTCATGTCGAATAATCGCGTGGGGTAAACCCGTAGCTTAACGTAGATAGTCGACTGCGGCCCACGTTTTGTAGCGTGTTGTAATTTCTAGTAGCTTTGGGCGGTCGATGTTCCGTTCGCCAAGAAAAAACCCCCGGGCAGGGCCCGGGGGTTTGGAGGCGAGAACGCCGCCGCAAGGCGGCGGAACGCGCTTTATTCTTCTTCGACGAAGGTCTCTTCGCGCTTCTTGCGAATGGCGGGCAGGGCCACCAGGATCACCAGGAAGACCGCGACAGCCAGCAGCGAGGCCGACAGCGGACGCGTCACGAAGGTGGTGAAGTCGCCGCGAGACAGCAGCAGGGCGCGACGGAAGTTCTCTTCCATCATGGGGCCCAGCACCAGGCCCAGCAGCAGCGGGGCGCCTTCGCACTTCAGCTTGGACCACAGGTAGCCGATGATGCCGAACATGGCGGTGGTGAAGATGTCGAACGGGTTGTAGTTCAGCGAATACACACCGATCGTGCAGAACACCAGAATCGCCGGGAACAGGATGCGGTAGGGCACCTTCAGCAGCTTGACCCACAGGCCGATCAGCGGCAGGTTCAGCACCACCAGCATCAGGTTGCCGATCCACATCGAGGCGATCAGGCCCCAGAACAGCTCCGGGTGGCTCGTCATGACTTGCGGGCCGGGCTGGATGTTGTGGATCGTCATCGCGCCGACCATCAGCGCCATCACGGCGTTGCCCGGGATACCAAGCGTCAGCAGCGGGATGAACGAGGTCTGGGCAGCAGCGTTGTTCGCCGATTCCGGACCAGCCAGGCCGGCCGGATGGCCCTTGCCGAAGCGTTCCGGATTCTTCGAGATCTTCTTTTCCAGCGTGTAGGAAGCGAACGACGACAGCACGGCGCCGCCGCCAGGCAGGATGCCCAGGGCCGAACCCAATGCCGTGCCGCGCAGCACCGCCGGGTAGGCTTCCTTGAATTCCTGCTTGTTCGGGTACAGCGTGCCGATCTTGTCGGTGATGTCGACGCGGTTTTCCTTCTGTTCCAGGTTGGTCATGATTTCGGCAAAGCCGAACACGCCCATGGCCACGATGGCGAAGTCGATGCCGTCTTGCAGTTCGGGGATGCCGAAGTCGTAGCGGGCAACGCCCGAGTTGACGTCGGTGCCGACCATGCCCAGCAGCAGGCCCAGGATGATCATCGCGATCGCCTTGGGCAGCGAGCCCGAGGCCAGCACCACGGCGCCGACCAGGCCCAGGCACATCAGCGAGAAGTACTCGGCGGGGCCGAACTTGAAGGCGACTTCAGCCAGCGGAGGCGCGAAGGCAGCCAGCAGCAGCGTGGCGACGCAACCGGCGAAGAACGAACCCAGGGCTGCGATGGCCAGTGCGGCGCCAGCGCGGCCGTTGCGGGCCATCTGGTGACCGTCCAGCACGGTCACCACCGCGGAGGTTTCCCCTGGAAGCGCCACGAGAATGGCTGTAGTGGATCCGCCGTACTGGGCGCCGTAATAGATGCCGGCCAGCATGATCAGGCCTGCGATCGGGGGCAGCACGTACGTGATCGGCAACAGCATTGCGATCGTCGGGACGGGGCCGATGCCCGGCAGCACGCCGATCAGCGTACCCAGGATGCAGCCCAGCAGTGCGTAGAACAGGTTCTCGGGCGTGAACGCCACCGAGAAACCCAACATCAGGTTGTCAAACAATTCCATGACCGGTTGCTCCTTAGTTCATGCCCAGAAACGACGGCCACAGCGGGAAAATCAGCCCCAGCCCCTTGACGAATGCCAGATACGAGAAGAGCACCAGGAAGATCGCGTTGGCGACGGCGACCTTCAGGCTGAACTCGTGGCTGGCCAGGCTGCTGATGACAACCAGGATGAACACCGAGATATAGATACCCAGCGGCTTGAGGATGAAGCCGTAGAGAACCACGGAGCCCACGACGAGGAACAGGATGCGCCAGTCGAACTTGTCGACGTGCGTTTCCTGGGCTTTCTTTGACAGCGAGCTAAGCAGCACGATGGCGCCCAGCAATGAGAGAACGATGCCTAGCCAGAACGGAAAGTACCCTGGGCCCATTCGGGCAGCAGTACCCATTTGGTAGCTGCTGGCCTGCCAGGCGAATCCCAGTCCAAGGGCGATGAACATCACCCCAGACCAGAAGTCCTGTCGATTGCGTAGCTGCATGATTGGTTGGCTCCTGTTTACAGCATGTAGATAAAAAGAGGTTTGTAGCCGGATGGAACTCGCCGACAGGCGAGTGACAGGCACAAAAAAGGCACTTCTGTGTGCCATTAGTTCTTTTGAAAGCGACGGCGTGGTTTCTTGAAAGGGCGAATGGTAATGGACGCCCGCCACGCTGCAAACCCTGTAAGCTCTGTGAAAGCCTGGGGTTTTCCCTAGAATTGGGGAACTCCCGACCCCGATTTGTAACGGTACGGGAAGATTGAGGGCTTTTTGAAAGCTAAGTGAAAGTTTATAGAAAGAAATGCGAAAGCCGGATCGGCCGGACGCGGCAATTTTGGCGGATGGGACTTTCCATCGCATCCAAGAATCGGTAACCTTCCGCCGCCCGAATCCTAACCGTATTTCCTACTGAATATTGCCGGGTTTCTCACCTTGCGTGAAGAGGCCCGGTTCAACCCAGGATGGTTTACGATAGCGCCCATGCTGCAAGATCTAGACCAACTCGCCGCCCGAATCGGGCAACTGGTGCAACGCACCCGCCAACTCCACGCCGAGCGTGACGCGTTGCGCCTCCGCCTGAACGATTTCGAAGCTGAGCAACGCGTGCTCAAGCAGCGCGCCGCCGAGCGCGAGGCTGAGATCGTCACGCTGCAAAGCAAGCTTCAAGATCACGACGGCGCGGTCACCGCCATGCTCGAGCAGGCTCAGCAAGCCGAGGTCGCCTTGCGCGAACAGCTCGCGCGCGAGACCACGGAGCGCCAGTCGCTCGAGTCGCGGTTTTCCGCCAGGGAAACCGAATTGCAGGGCAACCTGCAAACCCGCGACACTGAATTACAGCGCTTGCGCGTTGCCGCCGCCGCGGCTCGCGAGCGCATCGACGCCGTACTGGCCCGCTTGCCGGGTGCGCCGTCCGGAGAGCAACACTGATGGAACGTGTAGACGTAACGATACTGGGGCGCGACTATTCCCTGGCGTGCTCCGCGGAAGAGAAGCCCACGCTGATGGCCGCCGTGCGCCACGTGGATCAACTCATGCTGCGCATCCAGGGCACGGGCAAGATTTCCAGCAACGAGCGCATCGCCGTCATGGCCGCTTTGCAGGTCGCTGGCGAGCTGCTTGCGATGAAAGCGCCCGATGGTCCGCTGGGCGGTTTGGCGGTCGGCGACTTCAAGCGTAGAATTGAGGACATGAACGCAGTACTCGATGACGCCTTGTCGGGTCAGGAAAAACTGCTCTAACGTTCATAAGCAGTATTCAAGATTTTTCAGTTTGTCCCTGCCGTGTCCGTGACTAGGCCATACATTCTCTGAACCTATGTCTTTTTGGCATATTGGTTGCGGGAGTGCAGAGCTGGAGTGATTGTCTCTCGTAGACGAACCCGATGCTCTACGGAACGCGACCACCTTGAACCTCAGGGTTCGAGATGCCGGCCTTGACGGCACAGGCGGGGCATCTATCCCAGCGGGCCTGCCATAAGAGCAGGTCCGCGTCGGGCGCCTCGGCACTCCCCCTTCGTCCTCCCTCCTAGGACCAGTCCATGTTCCAACACCCTGTTTTTTCGCTGACCAAACTCGGTGCAGCGTGCGCAGCCGTGGCCGCTATCGCCGCCGCTCAACCCGTTTATGCACAGGCCCAGGCGCCGGCTACCGCGCCCGCCGTCACGGAACCGGCCGCCAACCGTTCTCCCGAGATGACGCTGCAGGCCATGGCGTCTTCCGAGGTCAGGCAGGACACTGTCCGCATTTCCCTGTCTGCTGAAGTTGAAGCGGCGGACCAGCCGTCCGCCGGCAAGAAGTTGACCGCGGCGTTGGAAGACGTCGTCAGCCGTGCTCGCGATACCAAGGGCGTGGATGTCAGCACGAGCGGCTTCAACGTCTGGCCCAACATGAGCAGCAAGGGAAAGATCAGTTCCTGGCGCGGCCAAGGCGAGATCGTGCTTGAATCCAAGGACTTCGCAGCCGCCGCCGCCTTGGCTTCCAAGCTGTCGGACAAGACCGCCATTTCCAACATCAGTTTCTCGCTGTCGCGCGAGGCGCGCGATGCCGAAGAGCGCAAACTGCTGAAGGATGCCGCGCAGGCCTTCAAGGACCGCGCGCTGGCTGCGGCCAATGCCTTTGGTTTCTCGGGCTACCGCCTGTCCAGGCTTGAACTGGGCGGCTCGGGCGGGCCGGTGCCGATGCCGCGCATGATGGGCGCCTCGGCCATGTCCAAGGATGCCTCCGGCAGCTACAACTCGAGCGTCCCCCTGGAAGCGGGAGACGTCACGGTCAGTATCGCGGTCAACGGGACGATCGTTTTGCAGTAAGACTGAACACGATGGCGCCCAGGGCGACCATCGGCAGGGACAGCCACTGCCCCATGCTCAGTCCGCCCGCGAGCAGACCCAGGAAGTTGTCTGGCTCGCGGGTGAACTCCACCAGGAAGCGGAAGGTTCCGTAACCCATCAGGAAAAGCCCGCTCACCTGACCCAGCGGACGCGGCTTGCTCGAAAACCACCACAGCAGCACAAACAGCACGATGCCTTCCAGGCCCAGCTCATAGAGCTGCGAAGGATGGCGCGGCAGCCCGTCGCCGCTGTCCGGGAACACCATGGCCCACGGCACGTCGGTCGGCCGGCCCCACAGTTCGCCATTGATGAAGTTGCCCAGGCGGCCAAAGCCCAGTCCCAGCGGGATCAGCGGAGCGATGAAGTCGCTGACCGCGAAAAAAGGCAGACGTTTCTTGCGCGCGAACAGCAGCATCACAAGAATCACGCCGATCAGGCCGCCGTGAAACGACATGCCACCCTGCCACAGGTACAGCACTTCCAGGGGATTCGCCAGGTAGTACGCCGGCTTGTAGAACAGCACGTAGCCCAGCCGGCCCCCCAGCACCACGCCCAGCACGCTATAGAAGATCAGGTCTTCCAGATCCCGCACGTTCAGCGACGTGGTGTGGCCGCTGGTGATGCGGCGCCGGCCCAGCAGGTACACAAGGGCGAAGCCCGCCAGGTACATCAGCCCGTACCAATGAATGGCCAGCGGTCCGATCTGCAGGGCGATGGGGTCGAATTTTGGATATTGCAGCATGTTCTGCCCGACACAATAAAGTTGAATGATAATAACCGGCGAGCACTGAAGATTCGCATGCAGCGAGCCAGCTTCCCCGGGTGCGATCGCCATGTCCGCGCCCCGACGGCCGACAGGAGAGACAGACCATGCCGCACAACGAACGTTCCCGCCACATCACCCATGGTGTCGCGCGCGCACCCAATCGGGCCATGTACTACGCGCTGGGCTACAAGGAAGCCGATTTCGAAAACCCCATGATCGGCGTGGCCAATGGCCATTCGACGATCACTCCCTGTAATAGCGGCCTGCAGCGCCTGGCCGATGCCGCCATCGATGCGATTCGCGCTTCCCGCGCCAATCCCCAGGTCTTCGGTACGCCCACCATTTCCGACGGCATGTCCATGGGCACCGAAGGAATGAAGTACTCGCTGGTGTCGCGCGAGGTCATCGCCGACTGTATCGAGACGGCCGCGCAGGGCCAGTGGATGGATGGCGTCGTCGTGATCGGCGGATGCGACAAGAACATGCCTGGCGGCATGATTGCCCTGGCGCGCACCAACGTGCCGGGCATCTATGTCTATGGCGGCACGATCAAGCCGGGCCGCTACAAAGGCAACGACCTCACCATCGTGTCGGTATTCGAAGCCGTTGGCGAGTACACGATGGGCCGCATGCCCGAGGCCGATTTCAAGCAGATCGAAAAGTGCGCGATTCCGGGCTCGGGCTCGTGTGGCGGCATGTACACGGCCAACACCATGAGCTCTTCCTTCGAGGCCATGGGCATGAGCCTGCCGTACTCCAGCACCATGGCCAACGAGGACGAGGAAAAGGTCGTCTCCGCAGCGGAGTCGGCGCGTGTGCTGGTCGATGCCGTCAGGCGCAATCTGCGCCCGCGCGACATCATCACGCGCGAGTCCATCGAGAACGCCGTGTCCGTCATCATGGCCATCGGCGGATCGACCAACGCCGTGCTGCACTTCCTGGCCATCGCGCATGCGGCCGAGGTGCCGTGGACCATCGACGATTTCGAACGCATCCGCAAGCGCGTGCCGGTGCTGTGCGACCTGAAGCCCTCGGGCCAGTACGTCGCCACCGACCTGCATCGCGCCGGCGGCATTCCGCAGGTCATGAAGCTGCTGCTCAATGCCGGCCTGCTGCATGGGGACTGCATCACCATCACCGGCCAGACCATCGCCGAAACCTTGGCCGACGTGCCCGACGCGCCCCGCGCGGATCAGGACGTCATCATGCCGATGGACCGCGCGCTGTATCCGCAAGGGCACCTGGCCATCCTGAAGGGCAACCTGTCGCCCGAAGGCTGTGTCGCCAAGATCACCGGGCTGAAGAATCCCGTCATGACCGGCCCCGCGCGCGTCTTCGATTCCGAGGACGACGCCATGACCGCCATCATGGCGCAACAGATCCGCGATGGCGACGTGGTGGTCATCCGCTACGAAGGCCCCAAGGGCGGACCCGGAATGCGCGAGATGCTGGCGCCTACCTCCGCGCTGGTCGGACAGGGGCTCGGCGAAACCGTGGGGCTGATCACCGACGGCCGGTTCTCCGGTGGCACCTGGGGCATGGTCGTGGGCCACGTCGCGCCCGAGGCTTTTGTCGGAGGCCCTATCGCGCTGATACAAGAGGGCGATTCGGTTACCATCGATGCCCACAAGCTGCTGCTGCAGCTCAACATCAGCGACGAAGACATGGCGGCTCGTCGTCAGGCCTGGGTTCAGCCCAAGCCGCGTTATACACGCGGAGTGCTTGCCAAGTTCGGCAAGCTCGCCAGCACCGCGAGCCGTGGGGCAGTAACCGATGCATTTGAAGATTAGTCTGTTGGTGGCCGTGGCCAGCGTCCTGGGCGCTGGCGCGGCTCATGCGCAAACCACCGGCCTCGATCTGGCCAAGAGCAAGGCCTGCATGGCCTGTCACCAGGTGGAAGCCAAGCGAGTGGGGCCTCCATTGAAGAGCGTGGCGGAGCGTTATGCGGGGCAGGGCGACGCCATGGTGGACTACCTGGCGGGCAAGATCCGTGGCGGGGGGCGGGGCGCCTGGGGCGCCGTGCCCATGCCGGCGCAGACCCACGTCTCGCCCGAAGACGCGCGCCTCTTGTCCGAATGGATCTTGTCGCTGGCGCCAGCTAAGCAGTAGTCTTATTTTCTATGCCCCGGCATCGAGCCGGGGGCGCGGGCCGCGTTGAGGCGGCCGCCCATCAAGAAGGAATCGTCATGGCAGAACAACCATCCCCGGGCAATGAAGTCGCCGTTCTAGGCGGCGGTTGCTTCTGGTGCGTCGAAGCAGTGTTTGCCGAGCTGCGTGGAGTCAAGAGCGTATTGCCTGGCTACAGCGGCGGCCATGTGGACAATCCGAGCTACGAGCAGGTCTGCGGCAAGGACACCGGCCACATCGAAGTCGCGCGCATCGAATTCGATCCGGACGAGCTGTCCTACAGTGATCTGCTGCGCGTGTTCTTCGCCACTCACGACCCCACCACGCCGGGCCGCCAGGGCAACGACGTCGGTCCGCAATATGAATCGGCGATCTTCTGGCAGAACGAATCCCAGCGCGAGCAGGCGGAGGCGGTGATTGCCGAGGTCGAGTCGCAGCAGGTGTACGACGCGCCGATCGTCACCAAGTTGCTTGCGCCCGCCAGGTTCTGGCAGGCCGAGGACTATCACAGCAACTATTTCGCCTTGCATCCCGAACAGGGCTATTGCCAGTTCGTGATCGCTCCCAAGGTGGCCAAGTTCCGCAAGCAGTTCCAGGACCGCCTTCAGCGCTGAGTCTTGTTCGGTCCGCTGCGCGGACCGGCGCGGCGACAAAAAAAACCTCACCAGGAGGTGAGGCTTCAAGGCCCGCGCCGATGCCTGAGCGCCGTGCGCTGGCGGGGGAAGTGATTTATTCGACCGTCTTCAGCACGCCGCGGCGCATCTGATCCAGCTCGATCGATTCGAACAAGGCCTTGAAGTTGCCTTCGCCGAAACCATCGTTGCCCTTGCGCTGGATGATTTCAAAGAAGATCGGGCCGATCTGGTTCTCGGTGAAGATCTGCAGCAGCAGGCCGCCGCCCGGGGCGCCGTCCAGCAGGATGCGGTTCTTCTGCAGGCGCGCCACGTCCTCGCCGTGGTTCGGCATGCGGCGGTCCAGCAGCTCGTAGTACGTTTCCGGCGTATCCAGGAACACCACGCCGGTTTCGCGCAGCGCTTCGATCGTGGCGTAGATGTCCTCAGTCGCCATGGCAATGTGCTGAATGCCTTCGCCGCGGTAGAGGTCCAGGTATTCCTGAATCTGGCCTTTCTCTTCAGTGCCTTCCTCGTTGATCGGAATGCGGATATTGCCGCAAGGCGACGTCATCGCCTTGGACTTCACGCCGGTCACCTTGCCTTCAATATCGAAGTAGCGGACTTCGCGGAAATTGAAGAGGCGCTCGTAGAATTCCGACCACTCCGCCATGCGGCCCTTGTGCACGTTGTGGGTCAGGTGGTCCACCAGGGTCAGGCCGGCGCCGCGCCAGGCCACGTCGGTCTGTGCATTGGCCGGATCCAGCGGCATGAAATCCACGTCGTAGATGCTGATGTCGCCGATGCCGCCGTGGCCTTCCTTGCCCGCCCAGCGGTCGACCAGGTAGATCAGCGAATCGCCGATGCCCTTGATCGCCGGAATATTCAGTTCCATCGGGCCGCTATGCGAGTCAAAACCCCATGCGCCCAACTCCAGTGCGCGCTTGTAGGCGGCGTTGGCGTCCTGCACCCGGAATCCGATCGCACAGATCGACGGGCCGTGCAGGCGCGCGAAACGTTGGGCGAAGGAGTCGGGTTCGGCGTTGATCAGGAAGTTGACGCCGCCTTGGCGGTACAAGGTCACGTCCTTGTGGCGATGTTTGGCAATGGCCTTGAACCCCAACAGTTCAAACACCTTGCGCAGCGCGGCGGGGTCCGGCGCGGCATATTCAATGAATTCAAACCCGGCGGTGCCCATCGGGTTGTCCCAGGGTTGGAAAGCGCTGCTCATAAGTCTGCTCCCTTGCATCTCTTTTTGAGGACGACCTGTTCTTCAAGTCTAGACGGAGATTGTAGGTAGGAAGGGCGGGCAGACAATTGCAAACATGCCTCGCAATGGCGAAGGTTGAGCAATAATATTGCTCTAGATTTAAATGAAAGGGCTAAAAATGTCTGACATTGGGCTTGATAGGACAGATCTAAGGATTTTGGCCGAGCTGCAACGGGATGGCCGCCTGAGCAACCAGGAATTGGCCGACCGCGTATCGCTGTCGCCCAGTCCGTGTCTGCGCCGGGTCCGCCGTCTCGAGGAGCAGGGCTTCATCAAGAAGTACGTGGCGCTCATCGACGCCGGCAAGGTAGGTCTGGGCTTGCTGGCCTACGTGAACATCCGGCTGAATAAGTACAGCGGCTCCAGTCACGCGCCCATGAGCGATTTCGCCCGGGACGTGCAGCTTTGGCCGGAGGTGGTCGAGTGCTATGCCATGTCTGGGGATATGGACTATCTGCTCCGCATCCAGGTGGCGGACCTGGCGCACTTTTCACGTTTCTCCATGGATACGCTGATGCGCCATCCCGCGGTGGTGGATATGCGCTCCTTCTTTGCGCTCCAGCAGATCAAGGAAACGACGGAGCTTCGGCTCTAGCCTCCGCGGCGGAGGCAGGAGCCTGTGGGGCAAGCTCGCGCCACGCCAGAGGGGCGCAGGTTGGCGGGCTTCCCCAGGGAACTTCCGAGCCTCTATATATAGGGTAGGGGCGCGCTGCTCCGGTATGGCTGCCCCATTAATGCGCTCTTATATAGAGGGCAATTCCCCGGCCCCGCCCCAGGAGACGGGGGGAATAGGCCCTTCTATATAGAGAGGCTCGCGTCAGCCGGCTTGGAAAAGCGCAATGCGTCCCCGTAATATTTCATCTTTCTGCAAAATGGGTGTCATGCTGGCGACACACGTTTAAATTCTGTGCTATAGTCTCGCTCCTTCGCAGTTCAAACAGTTTTTTGAGCCGCGAAGCCAAGCAGGTGCAACAGGTCTGGCGGGGTCACCCGGCAAGGCCTGCCGCAGAAAGCGATCAGGAATGAGAGCCCAGCGGTTATTGCAAAGATTGGTGCAAATCAGGCAGAAGCCAGTTGCACAGTCTGCAAAAATTGTGCTATAGTCTTGGGCTTGGCTGGTGATGACGAATCAGGGTTTACCCGAAGCGAAATTGCCAACCACCTGTACGGTAACCAACCCCTGAGATTCAGGGCTGCTTATGAAAGTAAGCGGGTTGCAAGATAGGATGCAAATCAGGCGGAGGCCGGTTGCATAATCTGCAAAAGTTGTGTTATAGTAGAGGGCTTGGCGGTTGCCGAAAAATTAGGGTTAACCCTGAAGTTTCGATAGCTGCTAAGGCTGAGAAATCAGCAGAGGCAGTAAGAAGTAAGCAGTACCGCTCTTTAACAATTAAACAACCGATAAGTGTGGGCGCTTGATGCGAGTGCGAGTGACTTCGGTCACAAGCACAATGAAATCAAGTGCTCACTAGAAGTGAAGTACCTTAGACGTCAAGTTTAAGAACATACCTCACTTCCTTTGAGTAGCGACGTATGACCTGGTTTGGATTTATCCGGACCAAGAATACGAAACAAATACAGAGATTAAACTGAAGAGTTTGATCCTGGCTCAGATTGAACGCTAGCGGGATGCCTTACACATGCAAGTCGAACGGCAGCACGGACTTCGGTCTGGTGGCGAGTGGCGAACGGGTGAGTAATGTATCGGAACGTGCCTAGTAGCGGGGGATAACTACGCGAAAGCGTGGCTAATACCGCATACGCCCTACGGGGGAAAGCAGGGGATCGCAAGACCTTGCACTATTAGAGCGGCCGATATCGGATTAGCTAGTTGGTGGGGTAACGGCTCACCAAGGCGACGATCCGTAGCTGGTTTGAGAGGACGACCAGCCACACTGGGACTGAGACACGGCCCAGACTCCTACGGGAGGCAGCAGTGGGGAATTTTGGACAATGGGGGAAACCCTGATCCAGCCATCCCGCGTGTGCGATGAAGGCCTTCGGGTTGTAAAGCACTTTTGGCAGGAAAGAAACGTCATGGGTTAATACCCCGTGAAACTGACGGTACCTGCAGAATAAGCACCGGCTAACTACGTGCCAGCAGCCGCGGTAATACGTAGGGTGCAAGCGTTAATCGGAATTACTGGGCGTAAAGCGTGCGCAGGCGGTTCGGAAAGAAAGATGTGAAATCCCAGAGCTTAACTTTGGAACTGCATTTTTAACTACCGAGCTAGAGTGTGTCAGAGGGAGGTGGAATTCCGCGTGTAGCAGTGAAATGCGTAGATATGCGGAGGAACACCGATGGCGAAGGCAGCCTCCTGGGATAACACTGACGCTCATGCACGAAAGCGTGGGGAGCAAACAGGATTAGATACCCTGGTAGTCCACGCCCTAAACGATGTCAACTAGCTGTTGGGGCCTTCGGGCCTTGGTAGCGCAGCTAACGCGTGAAGTTGACCGCCTGGGGAGTACGGTCGCAAGATTAAAACTCAAAGGAATTGACGGGGACCCGCACAAGCGGTGGATGATGTGGATTAATTCGATGCAACGCGAAAAACCTTACCTACCCTTGACATGTCTGGAATGCCGAAGAGATTTGGTAGTGCTCGCAAGAGAACCGGAACACAGGTGCTGCATGGCTGTCGTCAGCTCGTGTCGTGAGATGTTGGGTTAAGTCCCGCAACGAGCGCAACCCTTGTCATTAGTTGCTACGAAAGGGCACTCTAATGAGACTGCCGGTGACAAACCGGAGGAAGGTGGGGATGACGTCAAGTCCTCATGGCCCTTATGGGTAGGGCTTCACACGTCATACAATGGTCGGGACAGAGGGTCGCCAACCCGCGAGGGGGAGCCAATCCCAGAAACCCGATCGTAGTCCGGATCGCAGTCTGCAACTCGACTGCGTGAAGTCGGAATCGCTAGTAATCGCGGATCAGCATGTCGCGGTGAATACGTTCCCGGGTCTTGTACACACCGCCCGTCACACCATGGGAGTGGGTTTTACCAGAAGTAGTTAGCCTAACCGCAAGGGGGGCGATTACCACGGTAGGATTCATGACTGGGGTGAAGTCGTAACAAGGTAGCCGTATCGGAAGGTGCGGCTGGATCACCTCCTTTCAGAGCTTAAAGTGCTCGTGTTAAGTGTCCACTCTTATCGGTTGTTTTTTGTAGCTGGGATCAGGGTCAACCTGGTGCGGCGTAGAAACTAACTCATAGCACTGCTTGCAGTGCTATGAGTTGGGTTTTACTCAACAGCTATATTCGTTCTTTAACAATCTGGAAGAAGCACAACGAAATGTACTTATCAAGTAATCAGCTTGCTGATGAAGATGAGTACGGGTTGTGATTGCATTATTTTTGTTCCAAGTTCTCAAGACCAGGGTGAATAACTCTGGGCTGCTTTGAAACTTATGAACGGCACAAACGCTAATACTCAGGTCCTATAGCCTACAGCGTTATAGGATCAAGCGACTAAGTGCATATGGTGGATGCCTTGGCGATCACAGGCGATGAAGGACGTAGTAGCCTGCGAAAAGCTACGGGGAGCTGGCAAACAAGCTTTGATCCGTAGATGTCCGAATGGGGAAACCCACTGCAGCAATGCAGTATCCCTAGCTGAATACATAGGCTAGTGGAAGCGAACCGGGTGAACTGAAACATCTCAGTAGCTCGAGGAAAAGAAATCAACCGAGATTCCGAAAGTAGTGGCGAGCGAAATCGGAAGAGCCTTTACGTTTTAGCATGCAAGATAATCGAAGGGGATGGAAAGCCCCGCCGTAGCAGGTGATAGCCCTGTAGATGAAATTTTGTGTGTGGAACTAAGCGTAAGACAAGTAGGGCGGGACACGTGAAATCCTGTTTGAAGATGGGGGGACCATCCTCCAAGGCTAAATACTCGTGATCGACCGATAGTGAACCAGTACCGTGAGGGAAAGGCGAAAAGAACCCCGGAAGGGGAGTGAAATAGATCCTGAAACCGTATGCATACAAACAGTAGGAGCCTCCTTGTGGGGTGACTGCGTACCTTTTGTATAATGGGTCAGCGACTTACATTCAGTGGCAAGGTTAACCGAATAGGGAAGCCGTAGCGAAAGCGAGTCCGAATAGGGCGAATTAGTCGCTGGGTGTAGACCCGAAACCAGATGATCTATCCATGGCCAGGTTGAAGGCACGGTAACACGTGCTGGAGGACCGAACCCACTAATGTTGAAAAATTAGGGGATGAGCTGTGGATAGGGGTGAAAGGCTAAACAAATCTGGAAATAGCTGGTTCTCTCCGAAAACTATTTAGGTAGTGCCTCAAGTATTACTGCAGGGGGTAGAGCACTGTTATAGCTAGGGGGTCATGGCGACTTACCAAACTATGGCAAACTCCGAATACCTGCAAGTACAGCTTGGGAGACAGAGCACCGGGTGCTAACGTCCGGACTCAAGAGGGAAACAACCCAGACCGCCAGCTAAGGTCCCGAATTATCGCTAAGTGGGAAACGAAGTGGGAAGGCATAGACAGTCAGGAGGTTGGCTTAGAAGCAGCCATCCTTTAAAGAAAGCGTAATAGCTCACTGATCGAGTCGTCCTGCGCGGAAGATGTAACGGGGCTAAGCGATAAACCGAAGCTGCGGGTGTGTACTTTTAGTACACGCGGTAGGAGAGCGTTCTGTAAGCCTGCGAAGGTGGCTTGTAAAGGCTGCTGGAGGTATCAGAAGTGCGAATGCTGACATGAGTAGCGATAAAGGGGGTGAAAAGCCCCCTCGCCGTAAGTCCAAGGTTTCCTGCGCAACGTTCATCGGCGCAGGGTGAGTCGGCCCCTAAGGCGAGGCAGAGATGCGTAGCTGATGGGAAACTGGTTAATATTCCAGTACCGTCGTACAGTGCGATGGGGGGACGGATCGCGGAAGATCATCAGGGTGTTGGATGTCCCTGTTGCTGCATCGAAGATGGCGCTTAGGCAAATCCGGGCGCGTAAATCAAGGGTGTGACACGAGCGAGCATTGCTTGCGAAGTGATTGGAAGTGGTTCCAAGAAAAGCCTCTAAGCTTCAGCTGTACGAGACCGTACCGCAAACCGACACAGGTGGACGGGATGAATATTCCAAGGCGCTTGAGAGAACTCAGGAGAAGGAACTCGGCAAATTGATACCGTAACTTCGGGAGAAGGTATACCCCGGTAGTGTGAAGCGCCTGCGCGCTTAGCATGATGGGGTCGCAGAGAATCGGTGGCTGCGACTGTTTATTAAAAACACAGCACTCTGCAAAGACGAAAGTCGACGTATAGGGTGTGACGCCTGCCCGGTGCCGGAAGGTTAAGTGATGGGGTGCAAGCTCTTGATCGAAGCCCCGGTAAACGGCGGCCGTAACTATAACGGTCCTAAGGTAGCGAAATTCCTTGTCGGGTAAGTTCCGACCTGCACGAATGGCGTAACGATGGCCACACTGTCTCCTCCTGAGACTCAGCGAAGTTGAAGTGTTTGTGATGATGCAATCTACCCGCGGCTAGACGGAAAGACCCCATGAACCTTTACTGTAGCTTTGCATTGGACTGTGAACCGGCCTGTGTAGGATAGGTGGGAGGCTTTGAAGCGTGGTCGCTAGATCACGTGGAGCCATCCTTGAAATACCACCCTGGTTTGTTTGCGGTTCTAACCTTGGTCCGTTATCCGGATCGGGGACAGTGCATGGTGGGCAGTTTGACTGGGGCGGTCTCCTCCCAAAGTGTAACGGAGGAGTTCGAAGGTACGCTAGGTACGGTCGGAAATCGTGCTGATAGTGCAATGGCATAAGCGTGCTTGACTGTGAGACTGACAAGTCGAACAGGTGCGAAAGCAGGACATAGTGATCCGGTGGTTCTGAATGGAAGGGCCATCGCTCAACGGATAAAAGGTACTCTGGGGATAACAGGCTGATACCGCCCAAGAGTTCATATCGACGGCGGTGTTTGGCACCTCGATGTCGGCTCATCTCATCCTGGGGCTGTAGCCGGTCCCAAGGGTATGGCTGTTCGCCATTTAAAGAGGTACGTGAGCTGGGTTTAAAACGTCGTGAGACAGTTTGGTCCCTATCTGCCGTGGGCGTTGGATACTTGACGGAGCCTGCTCCTAGTACGAGAGGACCGGAGTGGACGTACCTCTGGTGTACCGGTTGTCATGCCAATGGCATTGCCGGGTAGCTAAGTACGGAAGAGATAACCGCTGAAGGCATCTAAGCGGGAAACTCGTCTGAAGATAAGGTATCCCGGGGACTTGATCCCCCTGAAGGGTCGTTCGAGACCAGGACGTTGATAGGTCGGGTGTGGAAGCGCAGTAATGCGTTAAGCTAACCGATACTAATTGCCCGTGAGGCTTGATCCTATAACACTGATGGTTATTGACCTGGTGATATAGCGTTCCAAGTGTCGTTCAATACAAAATCTGGCCGCACCGTCGGCGGCCAGCCAACACCAATTACATCCCACTGTGCGTGATCATCGAGCTAGCCTCTGATCACCCACACGTTGTGTTTCTTCCAAGATTGGAGCCGTTGCCTGACCGCAGCCGCTCAACCAGTTACGCCTGACGACCATAGCAAGGTGGTACCACTCCTTCCCATCCCGAACAGGACAGTGAAACGCCTTTGCGCCGATGATAGTGGACGGACGTCTGTGAAAGTAGGTCATCGTCAGGCTTTTATTCCGCGAAACCCCACAGGTAAGCCTGTGGGGTTTTGTTTTTAAGTGAGAGCCTATACTCCGTGGCCTCTGTAAAGTTGGAGAGATCCAGCAAGACAGCGGTGTTGCAAGATAAGGTGCAAATTAGGCAAAAGCCGGTTGCATAATCTGCAAAAAAGGTGTTATAGTTTCAGGCTTGGCTGCTACCGAAAACCTAGGGATAACCCTGATTTTTCGATAGCTGCTAAGGGGGTGAAAGCCCTCCAGGACGAGTGTCCTGGCGAGACCTGAAGAGGTCGTAGGCAAGAAAGCGAAGTGAGTTTGAAACAAACGACGCTGACTTGACAAACGATAAAAACTTCTTCATAATCTCGTTTCTCTGCTGCAACGACAGCAACTTCGCAAAAACGAAGTTAGCCGAAGTTGAGGGGCAGAAGCAGTACAGAATTTAGCAGTACCGCTCTTTAACAATTAAACAACCGATAAGTGTGGGCGCTTGATGCGAGTGCGAGTGACTTCGGTCACAAGCACAATGAAATCAAGTGCTCACTAGAAGTGAAGTACCTTAGACGTCAAGTTTAAGAACATACCTCACTTCCTTTGAGTAGCGACGTATGACCTGGTTTGGATTTATCCGGACCAAGAATACGAAACAAATACAGAGATTAAACTGAAGAGTTTGATCCTGGCTCAGATTGAACGCTAGCGGGATGCCTTACACATGCAAGTCGAACGGCAGCACGGACTTCGGTCTGGTGGCGAGTGGCGAACGGGTGAGTAATGTATCGGAACGTGCCTAGTAGCGGGGGATAACTACGCGAAAGCGTGGCTAATACCGCATACGCCCTACGGGGGAAAGCAGGGGATCGTAAGACCTTGCACTATTAGAGCGGCCGATATCGGATTAGCTAGTTGGTGGGGTAATGGCTCACCAAGGCGACGATCCGTAGCTGGTTTGAGAGGACGACCAGCCACACTGGGACTGAGACACGGCCCAGACTCCTACGGGAGGCAGCAGTGGGGAATTTTGGACAATGGGGGAAACCCTGATCCAGCCATCCCGCGTGTGCGATGAAGGCCTTCGGGTTGTAAAGCACTTTTGGCAGGAAAGAAACGTCATGGGTTAATACCCCGTGAAACTGACGGTACCTGCAGAATAAGCACCGGCTAACTACGTGCCAGCAGCCGCGGTAATACGTAGGGTGCAAGCGTTAATCGGAATTACTGGGCGTAAAGCGTGCGCAGGCGGTTCGGAAAGAAAGATGTGAAATCCCAGAGCTTAACTTTGGAACTGCATTTTTAACTACCGAGCTAGAGTGTGTCAGAGGGAGGTGGAATTCCGCGTGTAGCAGTGAAATGCGTAGATATGCGGAGGAACACCGATGGCGAAGGCAGCCTCCTGGGATAACACTGACGCTCATGCACGAAAGCGTGGGGAGCAAACAGGATTAGATACCCTGGTAGTCCACGCCCTAAACGATGTCAACTAGCTGTTGGGGCCTTCGGGCCTTGGTAGCGCAGCTAACGCGTGAAGTTGACCGCCTGGGGAGTACGGTCGCAAGATTAAAACTCAAAGGAATTGACGGGGACCCGCACAAGCGGTGGATGATGTGGATTAATTCGATGCAACGCGAAAAACCTTACCTACCCTTGACATGTCTGGAATGCCGAAGAGATTTGGTAGTGCTCGCAAGAGAACCGGAACACAGGTGCTGCATGGCTGTCGTCAGCTCGTGTCGTGAGATGTTGGGTTAAGTCCCGCAACGAGCGCAACCCTTGTCATTAGTTGCTACGAAAGGGCACTCTAATGAGACTGCCGGTGACAAACCGGAGGAAGGTGGGGATGACGTCAAGTCCTCATGGCCCTTATGGGTAGGGCTTCACACGTCATACAATGGTCGGGACAGAGGGTCGCCAACCCGCGAGGGGGAGCCAATCCCAGAAACCCGATCGTAGTCCGGATCGCAGTCTGCAACTCGACTGCGTGAAGTCGGAATCGCTAGTAATCGCGGATCAGCATGTCGCGGTGAATACGTTCCCGGGTCTTGTACACACCGCCCGTCACACCATGGGAGTGGGTTTTACCAGAAGTAGTTAGCCTAACCGCAAGGGGGGCGATTACCACGGTAGGATTCATGACTGGGGTGAAGTCGTAACAAGGTAGCCGTATCGGAAGGTGCGGCTGGATCACCTCCTTTCAGAGCTTAAAGTGCTCGTGTTAAGCGTCCACTCTTATCGGTTGTTTGATATAGCTGGGATCAGTTGTAGGCTTGGGTCGAGGGAATCTTCCCTGGGTCTGCAGCTACCTGAATACTGATCCGAGAAGGTTTTGGGTCTGTAGCTCAGTTGGTTAGAGCACCGTCTTGATAAGGCGGGGGTCGTTGGTTCGAATCCAACCAGACCCACCAAGTATTTCGCGAATGCGGGATATGGGGGTGTAGCTCAGCTGGGAGAGCGCCTGCTTTGCAAGCAGGATGTCATCGGTTCGATCCCGTTCACCTCCACCATTGATTCTCAAGTAGTCGCCTGGTGGCGATGTAGAGGCTAACTCATAGCGTCGTGTTTCTGGTTTGAATCACGGTCTTATGAGTTGGGTTTTACTCAACAGCTATATTTGTTCTTTAACAATCTGGAAGAAGCACAACGAAATGTACTTATCAAGTAATCAGCTTGCTGATGAAGATGAGTACGGGTTGTGATTGCATTATTTTGTTCCAAGTTCTCAAGACCAGGGTGAATAACTCTGGGCTGCTTTGAAACTTATGAACGGCACAAACGCTAATACTCAGGTCCTATAGCCTACAGCGTTATAGGATCAAGCGACTAAGTGCATATGGTGGATGCCTTGGCGATCACAGGCGATGAAGGACGTAGTAGCCTGCGAAAAGCTACGGGGAGCTGGCAAACAAGCTTTGATCCGTAGATGTCCGAATGGGGAAACCCACTGCAGCAATGCAGTATCCCTAGCTGAATACATAGGCTAGTGGAAGCGAACCGGGTGAACTGAAACATCTCAGTAGCTCGAGGAAAAGAAATCAACCGAGATTCCGAAAGTAGTGGCGAGCGAAATCGGAAGAGCCTTTACGTTTTAGCATGCAAGATAATCGAAGGGGATGGAAAGCCCCGCCGTAGCAGGTGATAGCCCTGTAGATGAAATTTTGTGTGTGGAACTAAGCGTAAGACAAGTAGGGCGGGACACGTGAAATCCTGTTTGAAGATGGGGGGACCATCCTCCAAGGCTAAATACTCGTGATCGACCGATAGTGAACCAGTACCGTGAGGGAAAGGCGAAAAGAACCCCGGAAGGGGAGTGAAATAGATCCTGAAACCGTATGCATACAAACAGTAGGAGCCTCCTTGTGGGGTGACTGCGTACCTTTTGTATAATGGGTCAGCGACTTACATTCAGTGGCAAGGTTAACCGAATAGGGAAGCCGTAGCGAAAGCGAGTCCGAATAGGGCGAATTAGTCGCTGGGTGTAGACCCGAAACCAGATGATCTATCCATGGCCAGGTTGAAGGCACGGTAACACGTGCTGGAGGACCGAACCCACTAATGTTGAAAAATTAGGGGATGAGCTGTGGATAGGGGTGAAAGGCTAAACAAATCTGGAAATAGCTGGTTCTCTCCGAAAACTATTTAGGTAGTGCCTCAAGTATTACTGCAGGGGGTAGAGCACTGTTATAGCTAGGGGGTCATGGCGACTTACCAAACTATGGCAAACTCCGAATACCTGCAAGTACAGCTTGGGAGACAGAGCACCGGGTGCTAACGTCCGGACTCAAGAGGGAAACAACCCAGACCGCCAGCTAAGGTCCCGAATTATCGCTAAGTGGGAAACGAAGTGGGAAGGCATAGACAGTCAGGAGGTTGGCTTAGAAGCAGCCATCCTTTAAAGAAAGCGTAATAGCTCACTGATCGAGTCGTCCTGCGCGGAAGATGTAACGGGGCTAAGCGATAAACCGAAGCTGCGGGTGTGTACTTTTAGTACACGCGGTAGGAGAGCGTTCTGTAAGCCTGCGAAGGTGGCTTGTAAAGGCTGCTGGAGGTATCAGAAGTGCGAATGCTGACATGAGTAGCGATAAAGGGGGTGAAAAGCCCCCTCGCCGTAAGTCCAAGGTTTCCTGCGCAACGTTCATCGGCGCAGGGTGAGTCGGCCCCTAAGGCGAGGCAGAGATGCGTAGCTGATGGGAAACTGGTTAATATTCCAGTACCGTCGTACAGTGCGATGGGGGGACGGATCGCGGAAGATCATCAGGGTGTTGGATGTCCCTGTTGCTGCATCGAAGATGGCGCTTAGGCAAATCCGGGCGCGTAAATCAAGGGTGTGACACGAGCGAGCATTGCTTGCGAAGTGATTGGAAGTGGTTCCAAGAAAAGCCTCTAAGCTTCAGCTGTACGAGACCGTACCGCAAACCGACACAGGTGGACGGGATGAATATTCCAAGGCGCTTGAGAGAACTCAGGAGAAGGAACTCGGCAAATTGATACCGTAACTTCGGGAGAAGGTATACCCCGGTAGTGTGAAGCGCCTGCGCGCTTAGCATGATGGGGTCGCAGAGAATCGGTGGCTGCGACTGTTTATTAAAAACACAGCACTCTGCAAAGACGAAAGTCGACGTATAGGGTGTGACGCCTGCCCGGTGCCGGAAGGTTAAGTGATGGGGTGCAAGCTCTTGATCGAAGCCCCGGTAAACGGCGGCCGTAACTATAACGGTCCTAAGGTAGCGAAATTCCTTGTCGGGTAAGTTCCGACCTGCACGAATGGCGTAACGATGGCCACACTGTCTCCTCCTGAGACTCAGCGAAGTTGAAGTGTTTGTGATGATGCAATCTACCCGCGGCTAGACGGAAAGACCCCATGAACCTTTACTGTAGCTTTGCATTGGACTGTGAACCGGCCTGTGTAGGATAGGTGGGAGGCTTTGAAGCGTGGTCGCTAGATCACGTGGAGCCATCCTTGAAATACCACCCTGGTTTGTTTGCGGTTCTAACCTTGGTCCGTTATCCGGATCGGGGACAGTGCATGGTGGGCAGTTTGACTGGGGCGGTCTCCTCCCAAAGTGTAACGGAGGAGTTCGAAGGTACGCTAGGTACGGTCGGAAATCGTGCTGATAGTGCAATGGCATAAGCGTGCTTGACTGTGAGACTGACAAGTCGAACAGGTGCGAAAGCAGGACATAGTGATCCGGTGGTTCTGAATGGAAGGGCCATCGCTCAACGGATAAAAGGTACTCTGGGGATAACAGGCTGATACCGCCCAAGAGTTCATATCGACGGCGGTGTTTGGCACCTCGATGTCGGCTCATCTCATCCTGGGGCTGTAGCCGGTCCCAAGGGTATGGCTGTTCGCCATTTAAAGAGGTACGTGAGCTGGGTTTAAAACGTCGTGAGACAGTTTGGTCCCTATCTGCCGTGGGCGTTGGATACTTGACGGAGCCTGCTCCTAGTACGAGAGGACCGGAGTGGACGTACCTCTGGTGTACCGGTTGTCATGCCAATGGCATTGCCGGGTAGCTAAGTACGGAAGAGATAACCGCTGAAGGCATCTAAGCGGGAAACTCGTCTGAAGATAAGGTATCCCGGGGACTTGATCCCCCTGAAGGGTCGTTCGAGACCAGGACGTTGATAGGTCGGGTGTGGAAGCGCAGTAATGCGTTAAGCTAACCGATACTAATTGCCCGTGAGGCTTGATCCTATAACACTGATGGTTATTGACCTGGTGATATAGCGTTCCAAGTGTCGTTCAATACAAAATCTGGCCGCACCGTCGGCGGCCAGCCAACACCAATTACATCCCACTGTGCGTGATCATCGAGCTAGCCTCTGATCACCCACACGTTGTGTTTCTTCCAAGATTGGAGCCGTTGCCTGACCGCAGCCGCTCAACCAGTTACGCCTGACGACCATAGCAAGGTGGTACCACTCCTTCCCATCCCGAACAGGACAGTGAAACGCCTTTGCGCCGATGATAGTGGACGGACGTCTGTGAAAGTAGGTCATCGTCAGGCTTTTATTCCGCGAAACCCCACAGGTAAGCCTGTGGGGTTTTGTTTTTAAGTGAGAGCCTATACTCCGTGGCCTCTGTAAAGTTGGAGAGATCCAGCAAGACAGCGGTGTTGCAAGATAAGGTGCAAATTAGGCAAAAGCCGGTTGCATAATCTGCAAAAAAGGTGTTATAGTTTCAGGCTTGGCTGCTACCGAAAACCTAGGGATAACCCTGATTTTTCGATAGCTGCTAAGGGGGTGAAAGCCCTCCAGGACGAGTGTCCTGGCGAGACCTGAAGAGGTCGTAGGCAAGAAAGCGAAGTGAGTTTGAAACAAACGACGCTGACTTGACAAACGATAAAAACTTCTTCATAATCTCGTTTCTCTGCTGCAACGACAGCAACTTCGCAAAAACGAAGTTAGCCGAAGTTGAGGGGCAGAAGCAGTACAGAATTTAGCAGTACCGCTCTTTAACAATTAAACAACCGATAAGTGTGGGCGCTTGATGCGAGTGCGAGTGACTTCGGTCACAAGCACAATGAAATCAAGTGCTCACTAGAAGTGAAGTACCTTAGACGTCAAGTTTAAGAACATACCTCACTTCCTTTGAGTAGCGACGTATGACCTGGTTTGGATTTATCCGGACCAAGAATACGAAACAAATACAGAGATTAAACTGAAGAGTTTGATCCTGGCTCAGATTGAACGCTAGCGGGATGCCTTACACATGCAAGTCGAACGGCAGCACGGACTTCGGTCTGGTGGCGAGTGGCGAACGGGTGAGTAATGTATCGGAACGTGCCTAGTAGCGGGGGATAACTACGCGAAAGCGTGGCTAATACCGCATACGCCCTACGGGGGAAAGCAGGGGATCGTAAGACCTTGCACTATTAGAGCGGCCGATATCGGATTAGCTAGTTGGTGGGGTAATGGCTCACCAAGGCGACGATCCGTAGCTGGTTTGAGAGGACGACCAGCCACACTGGGACTGAGACACGGCCCAGACTCCTACGGGAGGCAGCAGTGGGGAATTTTGGACAATGGGGGAAACCCTGATCCAGCCATCCCGCGTGTGCGATGAAGGCCTTCGGGTTGTAAAGCACTTTTGGCAGGAAAGAAACGTCATGGGTTAATACCCCGTGAAACTGACGGTACCTGCAGAATAAGCACCGGCTAACTACGTGCCAGCAGCCGCGGTAATACGTAGGGTGCAAGCGTTAATCGGAATTACTGGGCGTAAAGCGTGCGCAGGCGGTTCGGAAAGAAAGATGTGAAATCCCAGAGCTTAACTTTGGAACTGCATTTTTAACTACCGAGCTAGAGTGTGTCAGAGGGAGGTGGAATTCCGCGTGTAGCAGTGAAATGCGTAGATATGCGGAGGAACACCGATGGCGAAGGCAGCCTCCTGGGATAACACTGACGCTCATGCACGAAAGCGTGGGGAGCAAACAGGATTAGATACCCTGGTAGTCCACGCCCTAAACGATGTCAACTAGCTGTTGGGGCCTTCGGGCCTTGGTAGCGCAGCTAACGCGTGAAGTTGACCGCCTGGGGAGTACGGTCGCAAGATTAAAACTCAAAGGAATTGACGGGGACCCGCACAAGCGGTGGATGATGTGGATTAATTCGATGCAACGCGAAAAACCTTACCTACCCTTGACATGTCTGGAATGCCGAAGAGATTTGGTAGTGCTCGCAAGAGAACCGGAACACAGGTGCTGCATGGCTGTCGTCAGCTCGTGTCGTGAGATGTTGGGTTAAGTCCCGCAACGAGCGCAACCCTTGTCATTAGTTGCTACGAAAGGGCACTCTAATGAGACTGCCGGTGACAAACCGGAGGAAGGTGGGGATGACGTCAAGTCCTCATGGCCCTTATGGGTAGGGCTTCACACGTCATACAATGGTCGGGACAGAGGGTCGCCAACCCGCGAGGGGGAGCCAATCCCAGAAACCCGATCGTAGTCCGGATCGCAGTCTGCAACTCGACTGCGTGAAGTCGGAATCGCTAGTAATCGCGGATCAGCATGTCGCGGTGAATACGTTCCCGGGTCTTGTACACACCGCCCGTCACACCATGGGAGTGGGTTTTACCAGAAGTAGTTAGCCTAACCGCAAGGGGGGCGATTACCACGGTAGGATTCATGACTGGGGTGAAGTCGTAACAAGGTAGCCGTATCGGAAGGTGCGGCTGGATCACCTCCTTTCAGAGCTTAAAGTGCTCGTGTTAAGCGTCCACTCTTATCGGTTGTTTGATATAGCTGGGATCAGTTGTAGGCTTGGGTCGAGGGAATCTTCCCTGGGTCTGCAGCTACCTGAATACTGATCCGAGAAGGTTTTGGGTCTGTAGCTCAGTTGGTTAGAGCACCGTCTTGATAAGGCGGGGGTCGTTGGTTCGAATCCAACCAGACCCACCAAGTATTTCGCGAATGCGGGATATGGGGGTGTAGCTCAGCTGGGAGAGCGCCTGCTTTGCAAGCAGGATGTCATCGGTTCGATCCCGTTCACCTCCACCATTGATTCTCAAGTAGTCGCCTGGTGGCGATGTAGAGGCTAACTCATAGCGTCGTGTTTCTGGTTTGAATCACGGTCTTATGAGTTGGGTTTTACTCAACAGCTATATTTGTTCTTTAACAATCTGGAAGAAGCACAACGAAATGTACTTATCAAGTAATCAGCTTGCTGATGAAGATGAGTACGGGTTGTGATTGCATTATTTTTGTTCCAAGTTCTCAAGACCAGGGTGAATAACTCTGGGCTGCTTTGAAACTTATGAACGGCACAAACGCTAATACTCAGGTCCTATAGCCTACAGCGTTATAGGATCAAGCGACTAAGTGCATATGGTGGATGCCTTGGCGATCACAGGCGATGAAGGACGTAGTAGCCTGCGAAAAGCTACGGGGAGCTGGCAAACAAGCTTTGATCCGTAGATGTCCGAATGGGGAAACCCACTGCAGCAATGCAGTATCCCTAGCTGAATACATAGGCTAGTGGAAGCGAACCGGGTGAACTGAAACATCTCAGTAGCTCGAGGAAAAGAAATCAACCGAGATTCCGAAAGTAGTGGCGAGCGAAATCGGAAGAGCCTTTACGTTTTAGCATGCAAGATAATCGAAGGGGATGGAAAGCCCCGCCGTAGCAGGTGATAGCCCTGTAGATGAAATTTTGTGTGTGGAACTAAGCGTAAGACAAGTAGGGCGGGACACGTGAAATCCTGTTTGAAGATGGGGGGACCATCCTCCAAGGCTAAATACTCGTGATCGACCGATAGTGAACCAGTACCGTGAGGGAAAGGCGAAAAGAACCCCGGAAGGGGAGTGAAATAGATCCTGAAACCGTATGCATACAAACAGTAGGAGCCTCCTTGTGGGGTGACTGCGTACCTTTTGTATAATGGGTCAGCGACTTACATTCAGTGGCAAGGTTAACCGAATAGGGAAGCCGTAGCGAAAGCGAGTCCGAATAGGGCGAATTAGTCGCTGGGTGTAGACCCGAAACCAGATGATCTATCCATGGCCAGGTTGAAGGCACGGTAACACGTGCTGGAGGACCGAACCCACTAATGTTGAAAAATTAGGGGATGAGCTGTGGATAGGGGTGAAAGGCTAAACAAATCTGGAAATAGCTGGTTCTCTCCGAAAACTATTTAGGTAGTGCCTCAAGTATTACTGCAGGGGGTAGAGCACTGTTATAGCTAGGGGGTCATGGCGACTTACCAAACTATGGCAAACTCCGAATACCTGCAAGTACAGCTTGGGAGACAGAGCACCGGGTGCTAACGTCCGGACTCAAGAGGGAAACAACCCAGACCGCCAGCTAAGGTCCCGAATTATCGCTAAGTGGGAAACGAAGTGGGAAGGCATAGACAGTCAGGAGGTTGGCTTAGAAGCAGCCATCCTTTAAAGAAAGCGTAATAGCTCACTGATCGAGTCGTCCTGCGCGGAAGATGTAACGGGGCTAAGCGATAAACCGAAGCTGCGGGTGTGCACTTTTAGTGCACGCGGTAGGAGAGCGTTCTGTAAGCCTGCGAAGGTGGCTTGTAAAGGCTGCTGGAGGTATCAGAAGTGCGAATGCTGACATGAGTAGCGATAAAGGGGGTGAAAAGCCCCCTCGCCGTAAGTCCAAGGTTTCCTGCGCAACGTTCATCGGCGCAGGGTGAGTCGGCCCCTAAGGCGAGGCAGAGATGCGTAGCTGATGGGAAACTGGTTAATATTCCAGTACCGTCGTACAGTGCGATGGGGGGACGGATCGCGGAAGATCATCAGGGTGTTGGATGTCCCTGTTGCTGCATCGAAGATGGCGCTTAGGCAAATCCGGGCGCGTAAATCAAGGGTGTGACACGAGCGAGCATTGCTTGCGAAGTGATTGGAAGTGGTTCCAAGAAAAGCCTCTAAGCTTCAGCTGTACGAGACCGTACCGCAAACCGACACAGGTGGACGGGATGAATATTCCAAGGCGCTTGAGAGAACTCAGGAGAAGGAACTCGGCAAATTGATACCGTAACTTCGGGAGAAGGTATACCCCGGTAGTGTGAAGCGCCTGCGCGCTTAGCATGATGGGGTCGCAGAGAATCGGTGGCTGCGACTGTTTATTAAAAACACAGCACTCTGCAAAGACGAAAGTCGACGTATAGGGTGTGACGCCTGCCCGGTGCCGGAAGGTTAAGTGATGGGGTGCAAGCTCTTGATCGAAGCCCCGGTAAACGGCGGCCGTAACTATAACGGTCCTAAGGTAGCGAAATTCCTTGTCGGGTAAGTTCCGACCTGCACGAATGGCGTAACGATGGCCACACTGTCTCCTCCTGAGACTCAGCGAAGTTGAAGTGTTTGTGATGATGCAATCTACCCGCGGCTAGACGGAAAGACCCCATGAACCTTTACTGTAGCTTTGCATTGGACTGTGAACCGGCCTGTGTAGGATAGGTGGGAGGCTTTGAAGCGTGGTCGCTAGATCACGTGGAGCCATCCTTGAAATACCACCCTGGTTTGTTTGCGGTTCTAACCTTGGTCCGTTATCCGGATCGGGGACAGTGCATGGTGGGCAGTTTGACTGGGGCGGTCTCCTCCCAAAGTGTAACGGAGGAGTTCGAAGGTACGCTAGGTACGGTCGGAAATCGTGCTGATAGTGCAATGGCATAAGCGTGCTTGACTGTGAGACTGACAAGTCGAACAGGTGCGAAAGCAGGACATAGTGATCCGGTGGTTCTGAATGGAAGGGCCATCGCTCAACGGATAAAAGGTACTCTGGGGATAACAGGCTGATACCGCCCAAGAGTTCATATCGACGGCGGTGTTTGGCACCTCGATGTCGGCTCATCTCATCCTGGGGCTGTAGCCGGTCCCAAGGGTATGGCTGTTCGCCATTTAAAGAGGTACGTGAGCTGGGTTTAAAACGTCGTGAGACAGTTTGGTCCCTATCTGCCGTGGGCGTTGGATACTTGACGGAGCCTGCTCCTAGTACGAGAGGACCGGAGTGGACGTACCTCTGGTGTACCGGTTGTCATGCCAATGGCATTGCCGGGTAGCTAAGTACGGAAGAGATAACCGCTGAAGGCATCTAAGCGGGAAACTCGTCTGAAGATAAGGTATCCCGGGGACTTGATCCCCCTGAAGGGTCGTTCGAGACCAGGACGTTGATAGGTCGGGTGTGGAAGCGCAGTAATGCGTTAAGCTAACCGATACTAATTGCCCGTGAGGCTTGATCCTATAACACTGATGGTTATTGACCTGGTGATATAGCGTTCCAAGTGTCGTTCAATACAAAATCTGGCCGCACCGTCGGCGGCCAGCCAACACCAATTACATCCCACTGTGCGTGATCATCGAGCTAGGCTCTGATCACCCACACGTTGTGTTTCTTCCAAGATTGGAGCCGTTGCCTAAACCGCAGCCGCTCAACCAGTTACGCCTGACGACCATAGCAAGGTGGTACCACTCCTTCCCATCCCGAACAGGACAGTGAAACGCCTTTGCGCCGATGATAGTGGACGGACGTCTGTGAAAGTAGGTCATCGTCAGGCTTTTATTCCGCAAAACCCCACAGGTATCCCCTGTGGGGTTTTGTCTTTTAGTGATGCAGTACCCCAAGATTCGAACGGCTGACGCCGTAGTCAGCTGCTCAAGCAGTTACGCTTGACGACCACAGCAAGGTGGTACCACTCCTTCCCATCCCGAACAGGACAGTGAAACGCCTTTGCGCCGATGATAGTGGACGGACGTCTGTGAAAGTAGGTCATCGTCAAGCTCTTATCCTTCAAAGCCCCACCGGTACCCGGTGGGGCTTTGTCATTGGGACCGTCGGCGGGCATCGCATGCACGCACTGCGCGCTTGCTGCCGCGATGCCGCCGAGATGGCCGTGACGCGGGTTCAGGGAGCGTGTCGAATCGCGTGGGCGTGCCTGCGTCTGTCGGTCTGCAAGCCGCGCCAATGCTGAATGTGCACAAATAACAACGCCCGTGGGCGGGGTAGCTTTGTGCGGTAAGATTGACCGAGTCAATTTGTTGGAGCGTTATCGTGAGTGATACCCAGACCCCCGTGCCCGGTACGACATTAGATCTGCGCACGTTGACCCACGTGGCCTACGGCTTGTACGCCTTGGGCTTCCTGACGAGTGGATTTCTGGGCATCGCCACCTTGGCCGCCGTTGTGCTCATGTATTTGAAGCGCTCGGATGCCGCCGGCACTGTCTACGCCGCCCATTTCGACTGGCTCTTGCGCACGTTCTGGTGGGCCCTGCTGTGGCTGGCCATCAGCGGCATCGCGACACTCATCTTTATTGGATGGATAGGCGTGGCCGCCACGATCGTGTGGGTGCTCTATCGCCTGATCAAGGGGTGGCTGGCACTACTGGAAGGCAGCGCGCCCACGACGTACGCCTGACCCCACAGCGTCATTTCCCATGCAAAAGGGCCGGCATCGTTGCCGGCCCTTTTGCATGGATGGTCAAGATCGCGCGAGGCACGTCATCCCGCTTTCCTGGTGCCCCATTGCCGCTGTCGGTCGCGAATGACGGCAGGGCTAGGGGGTGGGTGCCTGATATGCGCGAGCGTTGTGTGCGGGCAAGCTGATGCGTCTGCCAGGCACGTACGTCGAGCCCGATAGCCAGGGATGCAAATTAGGGGGGGGGGCCACGAAGCGTGGAAATGGCGGAGGCGCCGGAGAGGGGACTTGCGTGATTGAGCCGGGCTCGCCCGGCAGCTAGCCAGGGCGTCGCGACAATCCAAAGGCAGGGACGTACGCAGTACGCCCTTTGCCTGCTTACTTCAGATGTGCGTTGACCAGTTTGGTCAATTCGAACATCGTGACCTGATCCTTGCCAAAGATCGGGAGCAGCTTGGCATCGGCGTTGATGTTGCGCTTGTTGCTGGCATCTTGCAGGTTGTGCTTCTTGATGTATTCCCAGATCTTCTTGGTGACCTCGGTACGCGGCACGGCTTCCGAGCCGATGACAGCGGCCAAGTCGGCGCTGGGGGTCAGGGGCTTCATGAATGCAGCGTTCGGCTTGCGCGCGGTCGCGGGTTTGGAGGTTGTGGCCATAATGCGGCGCTCCTACTCTGGCTGTTGGAAAAATTGTCCTGCGGCCGGAGCATAACGTGTCTCTCCGGTAAAGACAAAGGCATTTATCCTCTGTAGCAACTAAAATGCGCAGACTGTCCCCTCCATCACGCCATTCTGTAACCTCTATGTACGCACGATCTCCGTTGGAATCGATTCGGCTTTTTCACGACGAATTGACGGCGCTACGGCGCGATTTGCACGCACATCCCGAATTGGGCTTCGAGGAAGTCCGAACCTCGGGAATTGTCGCGGGCGCCTTGGAGGCGCTGGGGATCGAGGTGCACCGGGGCATTGGCAAGACAGGCGTGGTGGGCGTGATCCGCGGCAAGCGCTGCGACAGCGGCCGCATGATCGGCCTGCGCGCCGACATGGACGCGCTGCCCATGACGGAAGACAACACCTTCGGCCACAAGTCGACCAAGTCCGGCTTGATGCACGGTTGTGGCCATGACGGCCATACGGCGGTGCTGATCGGCGCCGCGAAGTACCTGGCGCAAACACGCAATTTCGACGGCACTGCAGTGCTTATTTTCCAGCCTGCCGAAGAGGGCCGGGGCGGCGCGCGCGCCATGCTTGAGGACGGCTTGTTCGATACCTTTCCCTGCGACGCGATCTATGCGCTGCACAATTGGCCTGGCTTGAAGCCAGGTACGATCGGCATCAACCCGGGACCGATGATGGCCGCCGCGGATCGCTTCGAGATCCTGATCACGGGTCGTGGCGGGCATGGCGCCCATCCCTATCAGACCATCGATCCGGTGACGATTGCGGGGCAGATCATCACAGCGTTGCAGACCATCGTGTCGCGCAACGTCAATCCGCTGGATTCCGCTGTCGTGTCGATAGGATCGCTGCAGGCCGGTCACCCCGGCGCGATGAGCGTGATTCCGCGTGAAGCCAGGATGGTGGGCACGGTGCGCACGTTCCGCAAATCGGTCCAGGAGATGGTCGAGACGCGCATGCGCGAACTGGTCAGCGCAATCGCGAGCGCTTTTGGCGGCACGGCGGAGGTGGTGTATGAACGCATCTATCCCGCGACCCTGAATACGCCACAGCACGCCAATCTGGTGGCCGATATCGCGACCGAGATGATCGGCAAGGAAAACGTGGTGCGCGACCTGGTGCCATCGATGGGTTCCGAGGATTTTTCTTTCATGTTGCAGAGCAAGCCAGGCGCCTATTTTCGCCTGGGCCAGGGCGGAGCCGAATCCGGCTGCGTGCTGCACAACTCGCATTTCGATTTCAACGATGCCGTCATTCCCCTGGGCAGCGCGATGTTCTGCGCGCTGGCTGAACGGGGAATGCCGCTGGCAGATTAAGAAGCCTTCACATGTCTACTCAAAGCACGACTCAACTCACCATCACCCGGCCCGACGACTGGCACCTGCACCTGCGCGATGGCGCGGCGCTGGAGGCCGTGGTCGCGGACACCGCGCGCCAGTTCTCGCGAGCCATCATCATGCCCAACCTGAAGCCGCCGGTGACGACCACCGAGCAGGCGTTGGCGTACCGCGACCGCATTCTTGCTGCATTGGCCAAGGCGGGCGGAAACCCGGCCTCGTTCACGCCGCTGATGACGCTCTACCTGACCGACAACACGTCCGCCGAAGAGATCTTTCGCGCACACGAGTCCGGCCAGGTGTACGCGGTGAAGCTGTACCCGGCGGGCGCCACGACCAATTCGGACGCCGGCGTGACCGACCTCCTGGGCAAATGCACGAAGGCACTGGAAGCGCTGCAGAAATGCGGAATGCCGTTGCTGGTGCATGGCGAAGTGACGGATCCGTCTATCGACGTGTTCGACCGTGAGGCCATTTTCGTCGAGCGAGTCATGAAGCCCTTGCGGCGCGCGTTCCCGGCGCTGAAGGTCGTGTTCGAGCACATCACGACCAAAGAGGGCGCCGAGTATGTGCGCGATGCCGAAGGCCCGATCGCAGCGACGATCACGCCGCAGCACATGCTGTACAACCGCAACGCGATTTTCCAGGGCGGCGTGCGTCCGCACTGGTATTGCCTGCCGATCCTGAAGCGCGAGACGCACCGGCTGGCTTTGGTAGAGGCGGCCACCAGCGGCAGCCCGCGTTTCTTCCTGGGTACCGACAGCGCGCCGCATGCGCGAGGCTTGAAGGAGCATGCTTGCGGCTGTGCGGGTTGCTATACGGCGCTGCATGCCATGGAGCTGTACGCCACGGCCTTCGAGGCGGCGGGCAAGCTCGACAAGCTGGAGGGGTTTGCAAGCTTCCACGGCCCGGACTTCTATGGCCTGCCGCGCAATACCGGCACGCTGACGCTGGCTCGCGAGACCTATCAGGTTCCTGAAGAACTGGCGTTCGGCAATACCACGCTGGTGCCGCTGGCTGCTGGCGAGGCGCTGGCCTGGCGCGCGCACGTATAGGCGGGTGACGGCGGGGCGTCCGCGTCCGCCGACAAAAAGGGGTGAGCGGCTGTGTGCCGGTCACCCCTTTCCATTTGATGCGCCTCTATATGTATATAGAGGCGCCGGTCTGTCAGAGCGTGCCTTCGCGACGGGCTTCCAGCAGTTCCCAGCGGGCGAACTTCTCTTCCAGCTCGCTTTCCAGCTTGGCCAGTTCGCCGTTGATGCGATCGACCTCGGTCGGCGCATCGCGGTACAGGCTGCCGTCCGCCAGCTTGCCTGCCAGGTCGGCCTGCTGGGCCTCGAGTGCGGCGATGGCGTCCGGCAAACCCTCGAGTTCGCGCAGGTCCCAGGCGTTCATCTTGCTGGACTTGGCGGGCTTGGGGCGCGCAGCCTTGGCGCGCGCGGCGCCTTCGTCAGCCGGCTTCGGACTCTTGTCGGTATCGGCAGGCGCGGCGGCGGGCGCCGGGCGTTGGGCGACCCATTCGTCGTAGCCGCCGACATAGTCGCGCCAGTGACCGTTGCCTTCATAGGCGATGGTCTGCGTCACGACGTTGTTCAGGAAAGCGCGGTCGTGGCTGACGAGCAGCACCGTGCCGGAGTATTCCTGCAGCAGCTCTTCCAGCAGCTCCAGCGTTTCGATGTCCAGGTCGTTGGTGGGTTCGTCCAGCACCAGCACATTGGCGGGGCGGGCGAAGAGCCGCGCGAGCAGAAGGCGGGCGCGTTCTCCGCCGGACAGGCTGCGCACTGGCGATCCGGCGCGCGCGGGCGAGAACAGGAAGTCGCCCAGATAGGTCATCACGTGCTTGCGGGTGCCGCCGATCTCGACCCACTCGCTGCCCGGGCTGATGATGTCGACGAGCGTGGCGTTTTCGTCGAGCTGCGCCCGCATCTGGTCGAAGTACGCGACCGCGACGTTGGTGCCCAGGCGTGTCGTGCCGGAGTCGGGTTGCATCTCGCCCAGGATGAGCTTGAGCAGAGTGGTCTTGCCGGCGCCGTTGGGGCCAATGATGCCGATGCGGTCGCCGCGCAGGATGGTCGTGGAGTAATCGTCCACGACGACCTTGTCGCCGAAGGTCTTGCCCACGTGTTCGAGTTCGGCCACAAGTTTGCCGGAGCGTTGGCCTTCGGCCAGCGCCAGTGAAACGTCGCCGACGCGTTCACGGCGCTCGGCGCGCTGGACGCGCAGGCTTTCCAGGCGGCGGACGCGGCCTTCGTTGCGGGTGCGGCGCGCTTCGACGCCCTTGCGGATCCAGACTTCTTCCTGCGCCAGCAGTTTGTCGAAACGCGCTTGTTCCAGGCGCTCGGATTCCAGCCACTGAGCCTTGCGTTCCTGCCATTGCGAGAAATTGCCGGGGAAGCTCAACAGGCGGCCGCGGTCGAGTTCGACGATGCGGGTGGTCACGGCATCCAGGAAGCGGCGGTCATGGGTGATGATGACCGCGGCGCCCCGCCAGGTGCGCAGCATCTCTTCCAGCCAGGCGATGCCTTCGAAGTCGAGATGGTTGGTGGGTTCGTCCAGCAGCAGCAGATCAGGTTCGTCGACGAGGGCCCGGGCCAGCGCGACGCGCTTGCGGGTCCCGCCGGACAGGCCGGCGATCTGCACGTCGGCCGGAAGGCCGAGTTTCTCCAGCACGGCGCGCGCGCGGGACGGGCGCTGCCAGTCTTCGTGATCGCCTTGGGCATTGCAGACCACGTCGAAGACAGTGGCGTTGTCGTCCAGCTCGGGTTCCTGTTCGACGGTGGCGACGCGCAGGCCCGAGCTGCGGGCGATGGAGCCGTCGTCGGGCAGTGTCCTGCCGTCGAGCAGCCTGAGCAGCGAGGACTTGCCCGCGCCGTTGCGGCCGATCAGGCCGATGCGCTCGCCGGCCTGGATGGCGAAGTCGGCATGATCCAGCAGCGGGTGGTGGCCATAGGCCAGCTGGATGTCGGTCAGGGTGATGAGAGTTTCGAGGGCCATGTAGTGGGGTAGTTTCTGCGGCGTCTAAGCGAATCAAGGCGTATTGTCGCAGGAACCCCGGAATGCCGTTGTGCAGGTCCGCCGTCCGGCTCCTTGGGGACGGAGCCACCAGCTGTAATAGAATACGTGCTGCAAGGCGGGTCGGGCGATCGCGGTGGATGCGAATCCATCGAGGAAGGTCCGGACTCCACAGGGCAGGGTAACGGCTAACGGCCGTCCGGTTGCGTCTTCGGGCGCGGCTGAGGAATAGGACCACAGAGACGAGACTGCGGCGCGGGCGTGCATTGCACGCACCGATACGGCCATCTCCGTATCGCGCCATTCGGCAACGGATGGCGGCATCGCAGGGTGAAACGCGGCAACCTCTATCCGGAGCAACATCAAATAGGCATGCGTGCGGCCCTCGGGTCGCGAAGGGCGGCTCCGTCCAAGCATGCGGGTAGATGGCTAGAGCGGCTCAGCAATGATCCGCGCAGAGGAATGATCGTCCGCCAGGGAAACCTGGTGTACAGAATCCGGCCTATAGACCCGTCTTGCATTGAATTTCCACAGCGCGCGCATGTCTGGCCGAAGGCCAGGCGGGCGCCCGGTGCTGGCTGCGCCAATTTTTTTTCGGCCCTGCAGCGGCCATGCGGCGGTAAGCCTTGCCAGCCGGGAGAAAACGACCGGCCGTAAAACAATGCAAAGCCATTGTTAGCCGCTACTTCTGAAGAAGGACTTTTAGAGTGTGCCGCAACCTCCTGATTTATTAGGAGGTTTTTCTTTTTGCGGTTTTACAATTTGATCTAAGTCCTTGTTGTGATTGAAAAAATTGCAACCACGCGCTTGACCGCCCCTGTGCCATACCGTAGAGTGGGAAATAGTAGGAAATTGTGCAATTAAGTGGGGTAAAAGTGGTGTTTCAGGGAAGCAGCGCGCTCACGCTGGATGCCAAGGGACGGATCTCGATTCCGACCCGGCATCGTGACGCGCTGGTGTCGCAGGCCGATGGCCGGCTGACCCTGACTCGTCACCCTGACGGCTGCTTGCTGGTGTATCCGCGGCCCGAGTGGGAAAAGAAGCGCGAGCAGATCGCCGCTTTTCCCATGACGGCTCGCGCGCTGCAGCGGCTGTTGCTGGGCAACGCTCAGGACGTGGAACTGGACGGCTCCGGCCGGGTTCTGATCGCTCCTGAACTGCGCAACGCTTCCGGTATGACGCGCGATGTGATGCTGCTCGGTCTGGGCGCGCACTTCGAGCTGTGGGACGCCGCTACTCTGGCCAGCCGCGAGGCTGAGGACCTGGCCAAGGGTATGCCGGATGTGTTGAACCAGTTTTCGTTCTGAAAAAGTTATGGAATTCGAACATCGGCCCGTCCTGCTGGAGCCGACGGTGGACGCACTATTGCTGCCCGACTTCGGCGGCAAGGGCGCGACACGGTCGCATGCGCAGGTCGAGCCGGATACGGCTACGCGAGCGGAGAGCGGCGTCTTCGTCGACGGCACCTTCGGGCGTGGCGGGCACAGTCGCGAGCTGCTTGGCCGTTTGGGCAAAGAGGCCCGGCTGGTGGTCTTTGACAAGGACCCCGAGGCAATTGCCGTAGCCAACGCGTTGGCTGCCGCGGACCCTCGGGTCACCGTTGTTCATGGCGGCTTTGCCACCATGGCGGAAGAATTGGAGCAGCTCGGCATCGGCAAGGTCGATGGCGTGATGCTGGATCTGGGCGTTTCGTCGCCTCAGATCGACGATGCGGAACGCGGCTTCTCGTTCATGCGAGACGGGCCGCTCGATATGCGGATGGACACCACTCGTGGTCCCACGGTGGCGGATTGGCTGGCGCAAGCCAGTGTGGATGAGATGCGGGAGGTCATAGCGGATTATGGCGAAGAACGGTTTGCTTTTCAGGTTGCAAAGGCGATTGCTGCTCGCCGCGCAACAAGGCCGCTGTGCACCACGCTCGAGCTTGCCGAGTGCGTCGCCAGCGCCGTCCGCACGCGCGAAAAGGGGCAACATCCGGCCACACGCACCTTTCAAGCTTTACGGATTTACATCAATCGGGAACTCGAAGAGCTCGCGCGCACCCTCGCGGCAGCTCTAGACCTGCTTGCCCCGGGGGGGAGGTTGGCGGTGATCAGCTTTCATTCGCTCGAAGACCGCATGGTCAAGCAATGCATCGCGGCGGCGGCTCGTCCTGCTGCCGCGCATGCACGCCTGCCGTTGCGCGAAAGCGAAATGCCCCAACCCATCCTGCGTTCCCTGGGCCGAATCCTGGCTGAAGACGATGAAGTCTCGGCCAATGCCCGCGCCCGTTCCGCTGTCCTGCGCGTTGCCGAACGCACTGAAACGCCTTTGCCCGCCGAAGGCGGCTTTGCGTTCGTGAAGATCGGCTCGCTGCCCGGCAGTGACCTGGCCCCGCCGCCTCGCCGCGGCGGCAAGGGGGGGCGCCGCTAATGGGTCGCGTCAACCTGATCGTTGCGGCTTTGCTGATGCTGTCGGCCATTTCCCTGGTCACCAGCCGGTATCAGTCGCGCCAGCTCTTCGTCGAGCTGGGTCGCGATCAGGCGCAGGCGCGCGACCTGGAAACCAATTGGCGGCGCCTGCAGCTCGATCGTGCTGAACTTGCCCGCAATGCGCGGGTGGACGCCATTGCGCGCGACGGCCTGAAGATGATTTCCATCATCCCCGAGCGCACGCTGTATATGAATCAGGCGCCGGTCCCGGTTGCCGGGGGCGCCCAATGAAGCGCGTTCCCTTCTTCGACAACCCCGTGCTGCGAGGGCAACTGCCCACGTGGCGCGCACGCCTGGTGCTGATCCTGCTGTTCGGCGGGTTCACCGTGCTGGCTGGCCGCGCGCTGTTCCTGCAAGGGCTGTCGACGGAGTTCCTGCAGCAGCAGGGCGAGCGGCGCTATGAGCGCACGCTTACGCTGGCCGCCACGCGCGGCAAGATCATGGACCGCAATGGCGCGGTGCTGGCCTCCAGTGTGCCGGCGCGCGCCATCTGGGCGATTCCCGAAGACGTCAAGCAAGCCACCGCTGCACAGATCGATGCCCTGGCCAAGCTGCTGGAGACGCCGGCCGCCGACCTGCGCCGTCGCCTGGTCGACGAAGACAAGAACTTCGTCTACCTGAAGCGCCAGGTCTCGATGGACGTGGCAGACAAGATCAAGCAACTGGGGCTGCCGGGCGTGCACCAGCAGCCCGAAACCCGTCGCTACTATCCGGACGGCGATGTGATGGCTCACGTGGTGGGCTTCAACAGCGTCGAGGACCAGGGCCAGGAAGGCGTCGAGCTGACCTTCAATCAGCAGTTGTCGGGCCGTCCGGGGAGCCGGCGCGTCATCAAGGACCGGTTGGGCCGCGTGATCGAAGACGTGCAGGCCGCCACCTTGCCGGTGGACGGTCGCGACTTGCGCCTGTCCATCGATACCCGGCTGCAGTACCTGGTGTTCAAGGAATTGAAGGACGCCATGGACAAGCACCAGGCCAAGGGCGCAACTGCCGTGGTCGTGGACGTGCACACGGGCGAGATCCTGGCATTGGCCAACGTGCCGACCTTCGACCCGAACAAGCGCGAAAGCTTCCATGGCTCCAAGCTGCGCAACCAGGCCATCACCGATACGTTCGAGCCGGGCTCCATCATGAAGCCGTTCACCGCCGCGCTGGCGCTGGACCTGGGCCGCATCACCACGTCCACCCTGTTTGAAACCGGCAACGGCCGCTTCAGCTATCAGGGCAGCACGATCAGCGATGTGAGCCGCAACGGCACGCTGGACGTGGCGGGCGTGCTGCGCAAGTCCAGCAACATCGGCATGACCATGATCTCCGAGAAGCTTGAATCCCGTGAAATGTGGGACCGCTTCACGGAATTGGGCCTGGGCCAGGCACCTCAGGTGGGATTCCCCGGCGCCGCGCCGGGTCGCCTGCGCCCCTGGGACCGCTGGCGCCTGATCGAAAAGGCCACGATGGCCTATGGCTACGGCCTGTCGGTGTCGCTGCTGCAGGTGGCGCGCGCCTACACCGTCTTCGCCCGCAATGGCGACATGGTGTCGCTGACCCTGGTCAAGCGCGACAGCGATCCCACCAGCGTCAAGATCTACACGCCCAAGACCACCGCGATGGTGCGCGCCATGCTGGAAGCCGCTGCCGGCCCCGAAGGCACGAAGGCCGCCCAGGTGCAAGGCTACCGAGTGGCCGGCAAGAGCGGCACCGCGCGCAAGATCGTGGACGGCAAGTACAGCATGCAGCGTTACCGGAGCTCCTATGTGGGCTTCGCCCCGGTGTCGGATCCCAAGATCGTGGTGGCTGTGTCCATCGACGAACCGACAGTCGGCGGCTACTACGGCGGCGCGATCGCCGCGCCCGTGTTCTCTCATATCGTGGGGGGGAGCCTGAGGCTGATGGGGGTGCGGCCCGACGCGCCTTTTGAATCCACGATTGTTGCTGGTCTCAAGGAGCCAGGCAGATGAGCGCCAAAGGCTTCCTCTCTTCCCCTGTCGCCACGGTTGCTGAAACCGTGGCGTGGTTGCATGCGCGCGTCTCGTTGACCGCGCACCTCAAGCTGGACTCGCGCGATATCGAGCCGGGCGATGTGTTCGTTGCCTGCCCGGGCCTGTCCAGCGACGGACGTCTCTATATAGATAAGGCGTTGGCGCTGGGCGCCAGCGCGGTGCTGTTCGAAGCGCCCGCCAGCGATGCCATCCAGGCTGCGTCGGCCGATACCCCGATGCTGCCGGTGACCGGACTGCGCGCGTTGCTGGGTGAACTGGGCGACACCTGGTATGGCCGTCCGTCAGCCGCCCTGGCGGTGGTCGCGGTGACCGGCACCAATGGCAAGACCTCTTCGGTTCAATGGATTGCCCATGCGCTGAGCCGCAATGACAAGGCGTGCGGCACCATCGGCACGCTGGGCGCGGTGCTGCCTGACGGGCGCACTTTGGGCGGCGAGCTGACGACGCCCGACGTCCTGACCGTGCACCGCACGCTGGCCGCGATGCGCGATGCCGGCGCGCGGGCTGTCGCCATGGAGGCCTCGTCCATCGGCATCGAGCAGGGCCGGATGGACGGCGTGCGTGTCGCGCTGGCCGCGTTCACGAACCTCACGCGCGACCATCTCGACTATCACGTCACGATGGAACGCTATGAAGAGGCCAAGGCGCGCCTGTTCCGCTGGCCTGGACTGACGGCCGCCGTGATCAACGCGGACGACGAGGCCGGGCGCCGCCTGATCGCAAGCCTGCCCGCCGGCGTGTCCTCGATGGGCTACAGCCTGAGCGAAGACCCCGCGATTCCCGCCGCCATGCGCGTGCGCGATCTGCAGGCGACGTCCCAGGGCCAGATCTTTACGCTGGTCTCACCGCACGGTGAAGCCCAGATCGTGACGCGTCTGCTGGGCGCGCACAATGTGTCGAACCTGCTGCTGGTGGCGGGCGTGCTGTACAAGCTGGGCCTGCCGTTTGCGCAGATCGCCCGCGAGCTGGCGGCGACCGACCCCGTCGATGGCCGCCTGCAAACCGTGGAGCCGTTGGCGCTCAACACGCCGGCCCACACGGCCCGAGGCCCGCTGGTGGTGGTCGATTACGCGCACACCCCGGACGCGCTGTCGCGCGCGCTGCTGGCGTTGCGCGCCGTGGCCGTGGCGCGCTCCGGCCGCCTGGTCTGCGTGTTTGGCTGCGGTGGCGAGCGCGATCCGGGCAAGCGCCCGGTGATGGGCGGCATTGCCGCCGAACTGGCCGACCACGTGGTGGTGTCCAGCGACAACCCGCGCACCGAGTCGCCCGAAGCCATCGTCGATCAGATTCTGGCCGGTATTCCCGAAGCCGCGCACGCCGAGGTCCAGGTCGACCGCGCGCGCGCCATCCTGCAGACCATCTGGGCCGCATCGCCCGAAGACGTGGTGCTGCTGGCGGGCAAGGGCCACGAGACCTACCAGGATATCGGGGGCGAAAAGCTGCCTTTCGATGATCGTGAATGGGCGCGGCTGGCGTTGCTGCTGCCGCAGGTCAAAGGCGTCTCCACGGACACGCGCCGTATCGGCGAGGGTGAATTGTTCGTCGCGCTGGTGGGCGACAATTTCGACGCGCACAACTATCTGGATCAAGCCGAGGCGCGCGGCGCATGCGCGGCCATCGTGGCGCATGCCGTGGCCGACGCCCGGTTGCCGCAATTGGTGCTGGGCGATACCCGGGTTGCGCTGATGCGCATCGGCGCCGCCTGGCGCGCGCGGTTCTCGCTGCCCGTGGTGGCGGTGACGGGCAGCAACGGCAAGACGACCACCAAGGAAATGATCTCGGCCATGCTGGCTGAATGGCAGGGCGAGACCGGCCGCCTGGCCACCGCCGGCAACCTGAACAATGACATCGGCGTGCCGCTGACTTTGCTGCGCTTGCGTCCGGAGCATTGCGCCGCCGTGTTCGAACTGGGCATGAACCATCCCGGCGAAATCGCGCAATTGGCCGCCATCGCGGCGCCGACGGTGACGCTGGTTACCAATGCGCAGCGCGAGCACCAGGAATTCATGCACACCGTGGAAGCGGTCGCGCGCGAGAACGGTGCGGCGATTGCGGCGTTGCCGGAAGATGGCGTCGCGGTCTATCCGGGCGATGAACCCTATTCGGGCATCTGGGATGCGCTGGCTGAACCGCGCCGCGTGCTGCGCTTTGGCCTGCAGCCTGGCCTGGACGTCTACGCGGAACAGATCATTGCGGAAGTGAACGCAACGCGTTGCCGCGTGGTGACCCCGGTCGGCATCGCCGACCTCGCGCTGCCGGTGCCTGGCTTGCACAATCTGCGCAACGCATTGGCTGCCATCGCCAGCGCGATCGCCGCGGGAGCGCCGCTGGAGAGCGCGGTGCGCGCGCTGGCGGGCTTTGCCCCCGTCGCGGGCCGCATGCAGCACAAGCAAATGAGTGACGGAACGTTGCTCATTGATGACACCTACAATGCCAACCCCGATTCGGTTCGCGTGGCCGTCGACGTGCTGGCGCGCATCGCCGGCACGCGCGTTCTGGTGCTGGGCGACATGGGTGAAATCGGGGACAACGGCCCCGCCATGCATGCAGAGGTGGGCAATTACGCGCGCGAGCATGGGCTTGACGCGCTTATCACGCTAGGCGAAGCCAGCCGGGCGGCAGCCGCCGCATTCGGCCCAGGCGCACACGCCTGCGCATCGGTAGACGAAGTCGTTGCCGCGCTGCGCGGCTTGCGCCCGTCCTGCGTATTGGTAAAGGGATCGCGCTTTATGCGTATGGAGCGGGTAGTGACGGCTTTTTCTTCGAATGACGGTACGGCGGCCAAGGGGCAGGGAGAGCACGATGCTGCTTGAAATCGCCCGTCTGCTTTCCGATGATGTGCGCGCCCTGGGCGTGTTCGAATACATCACCTTGCGCGCCGTTCTGGCGTGCGCGACGGCGCTGCTGATCGGCCTGGTGGCGGGTCCGCGCGTGATCCGCAAACTGACCGAGATGAAGATCGGCCAGGCCGTGCGTGCCTACGGCCCGGAAACGCATCTGGTCAAGACCGGCACCCCCACGATGGGCGGCGTGCTGATCCTGATTTCCATTGCCATCAGCACGCTGCTGTGGGCCGACTGGACCAACCGCTTTGTGTGGGTGGTGCTGCTGGTGACCTTTGGCTTCGGGTGGATCGGCTGGCGGGACGACTACCGCAAGGTGGTCTATCGCGATCCCGAAGGCATGCCCGCGCGGCAGAAATTCTTCTGGCAAGCCACCATCGGCATGGTGGCTGCGGTGTATCTGGCGTTCGCGGTATCCGCGCCCGCCAATACCGAACTCTGGCCCTTGTTCAAGGCGTGGGTGGGCAGCGGCTTCACGATGGCCTTGCCCACGCGCGCCGACCTGATCGTGCCGTTCTTCAAGACGGTGAGCTATCCGCTGGGCGTGCTGGGTTTCGTGGCGCTGACCTGGGCCGTGATCGTCGGGACCAGCAACGCGGTGAACCTCACCGACGGCCTGGACGGCCTGGCCATCATGCCCACCGTGATGGTCGGCAGCGCGCTGGGCATCTTCGCCTACGTGGTCGGCCGCGTGGACTATTCGAAGTACCTGCTGTTTCCCTACATTCCCGGCGCATCCGAATTGATGGTGCTGTGCGCCGCGATCGGCGGGGCCGGCCTGGCATTTTTATGGTTCAACGCGTATCCGGCGCAGGTCTTCATGGGCGATGTCGGCGCGCTGGCGCTGGGCGGCGCCTTGGGCACGATCGCGGTCATCGTGCGCCAGGAAATCGTGCTGTTCATCATGGGCGGCGTGTTCGTAGTTGAAACCCTGTCGGTGATGATCCAGGTGACTTGGTTCAAGTACACCAAGCGACGTTATGGAACAGGTAGACGCATCTTCCGCATGGCGCCGTTGCATCATCACTTTGAAGTGGGCGGCTGGAAAGAAACCCAGGTGGTCGTGCGTTTCTGGATCATCAGCATGATGCTGGTGCTGATTGGCCTCTCTACTCTGAAGTTGCGATGAATATGATGGAAACCTCCCGCGTTGACGCGCCGCTCGTCCTGATCCTCGGATTGGGCGAGACGGGTGTCGCCGCCGCACGCTGGTGCGCCCGTCAGGGCGCCCGCTTGCGCGTGGCCGACACGCGCGCCGAACCGGGCGGGCTGGCCGCCTTGCGCGATGCGCTGGCGCAAAGCGAAGTGGAATATCGCCTGGGTTGCGACGAATCCTTCGCCACGGAACTGCTCGACGGCGTGAGCCAGGTGGTGCTCAGCCCCGGGCTGGCGCCCACGCAGGCGCCCGCCGCAAACGTCCTGCGCGAGGCCGAGGCCCGTGGCATCGAAGTCGTCGGTGAAATCGAATTGTTTGCGCGCGCCCTGGCCGATCTGGCGCAGACGCGCGAGTACCGGCCGCGTCTGCTGACCGTGACGGGCACCAACGGCAAGACCACCGTCACCGCGCTGACCCGCCAGCTGATCGAAGCCAGCGGCCTGTCCGTTCTTGCCGCGGGCAATATCAGTCCCGCGGCGCTTGCCGCGCTGATGGATGCGCTGGACACTGACGCGCTGCCGCAGGTGTGGGTGCTGGAGCTGTCCAGCTTCCAGCTGGAAACCACGCGCACCCTGATGGCCGACGCAGCCGTCGTGTTGAACGTCACGCAGGATCACCTGGACTGGCACGGCGGCATGGAAGCCTACGCGCAAGCCAAGGCACGCCTCTTGAAGATGGCGCGCGTGGCCATCGTCAACCGCGACGATCCGTACACCGTGGACATGGTGCCGACGCTGAACGCGCTGAACGTGCGCAGCTTCGGCCGCGACGTGCCGGAGCTGGTCGGCGACATGGGCCTGGAACTGGGGCAGGGCGTGGCCTGGCTCGTGGCCTGCGAGCCCAGCGATTTCGACGAGCCCGCGCCGCCCGTGCGTCGCAAGAAAGACGCGCCCGAACCGGTACGGGCCAAAGGCCGCATGAGCCGCCTGATGCCTGTGGACGCCTTGCGCATCCGCGGCATCCACAATGCCTTGAACGCGCTGGCCGCCTTGCAGCTGGCGCGCTGCCTGGACCTGGGCTGGGGCGCCATGCTGCGCGCCCTGCGCGAGTACGCGGGCGAACCGCATCGCGCGGCTTTCGTGCGCACGATCGGCGGCGTCGACTACATCAACGACAGCAAGGGCACCAACGTGGGCGCCACGGTGGCCGCGCTGGAAGGCCTGGGCCAGCCGGTGGTGTTGATCGCCGGGGGCCAGGGCAAGGGGCAGGACTTTTCTCCGCTGATTCCCGTCGTGTCGCGCCATGCGCGCGCGGTGATGCTGATCGGCGTCGACGGTCCCGAGATCGGCCGCGTGCTGGCTGCAACTGGGGTCAACTGCGTGGCGGTCGACTCCCTGCATGCGGCGGTGCGCGGCGCGGCCGAACTGGCGCAGCCTGGCGATGCCGTGCTGTTGTCGCCGGCCTGCGCCAGCCTGGACATGTTCCGCAACTACCCGCATCGCGGGCAGGTGTTCGTGGAAGAGGTCGAAGACCTGGCCCGCGACCGGGGAGAGGTGGCATGAGCCGCACAGCTCCCAAGGCCTATACCGCAGCGTGCCGCGCGGAGGCTATCCGATGAGCCTGATCGCCGACCTCACCGCCAGCGTCAACGCCGTACGGCCCGGCCGTACCCGCATGCGCAACTTCGATCTGCCGCTGGTCATCGCGGCGTCGACGTTGCTGCTGCTCGGCTTGCTGATGGTGTATTCGGCGTCGATAGCGCTGGCCGACGGCCCGCGCTATGCGTCCTATGGCCGCTATTACTTCGTGATCCGCCATGGCCTGTTCGTGAGCGCCGGCCTGGTCGGCGCCGCCGTGGTCCTGGCGATCCCGATCCGGGTCTGGCAGCGACTGGCCGTACCGTTGTTTGTTGTGTCGATGACCCTGCTGGTCGCGGTGCTGATCCCCGGGATCGGGCGCGAGGTCAACGGCGCACACCGCTGGATCCCGCTGGGCCCGCTGAATTTCCAGCCCTCTGAATTGATGAAGCTGGCCGCCTTGCTTTACGCCGCCGACTACACCGTGCGCAAGCAGGAGCACATGCAGGCGTTTGCCCGCGGCTTCCTGCCGATGGCGTTTGCCCTGGCCGGCGTGGGCATGCTGCTGCTGCTGGAGCCCGACCTCGGCGCTTTCATGGTGATCGTGGCCATCGCCATCGGCATCCTGTTCCTGGGCGGCATCAACGGCAAGTACTTCAGCAGCCTGCTCGCGGTGCTGGTAAGCACCTTCCTGATGCTGATCTGGCTGTCGCCCTGGCGCCGTGCGCGCCTGTTCGCCTACCTGGATCCCTGGAACGAAGACAACGCCTACGGCAGCGCTTATCAGCTGTCGCATTCGCTGATCGCGCTGGGCCGCGGAGAGTGGCTGGGCGTGGGCCTGGGCGCAAGCGTAGAGAAACTTCATTACCTGCCCGAAGCGCACACCGACTTCCTGATGGCCGTGGTGGGCGAGGAACTGGGCTTTGCCGGCGTCATGCTGGTGATCTCCCTGTTTGCCCTCATCGTCTACCGCGGTTTCGACATCGGCCGCCAGGCCATCGCCATGGAGCGCACGTTCGCGGGCCTGGTCGCGCATGGCGTGGCGATGTGGTTTGGCGTGCAGTCCTTCATCAACATGGGCGTCTGCCTGGGGCTGCTGCCCACCAAGGGCTTGACCCTGCCGCTGATGAGCTACGGCGGCTCGGGCGTGGTGATGAACCTGTGCGCACTGGCGATGCTTATCCGCGTCGACGTGGAAAATCGCATCATGATGCGGGGAGGACGGGTATGACCGCCCGCACCATCCTGATCATGGCCGGCGGCACCGGCGGCCATATCATGCCAGGGCTGGCCGTGGCCGATGTGCTGCGCGAGCGCGGCTGGCGCGTGCTGTGGCTGGGCAACCCCGAAAAGATGGAAGGCAAGCTGGTGCCGCCGCGCGGCATCGAGCTGGTGCCGTTGCGTTTTCAGGGCGTGCGCGGCAAGGGCGCATCCGCGTTGCTGAAGTTGCCTTTCCTTTTGCTGCGCGCATTTGCGCAAGCCTGGTCGCGCCTGTCCGACGTGCGTCCGGACGTGGTGCTGGGCATGGGCGGCTACGTGGCGTTTCCCGGCGGCGTGATCGCCGCGCTGCGCGGCACGCCGCTGGTCGTGCATGAGCAGAATGCCGTCGCCGGCACAGCGAACAAGTGCCTGGCGAAGATGTCGCGCCGCGTGCTGAGCGGTTTCCCGGGCGTGCTGCCCAAGGGCGAAGCCATGGGCAATCCGGTGCGCGCGGACCTGTGCGCCTTGCCGGACCCGGCCGAGCGCTACGCCGGCCGCAGCGGCCCGTTGCGTGTGCTGGTCGTGGGCGGAAGCCTGGGGGCGCAGGCGCTCAATACCACCGTGCCGCAAGCGCTTGCGCGCCTGCCTCGGGAAAGCCGGCCGATGGTCGTCCATCAGGCCGGCGAACAACATTTGCCCGCGCTGCAGCAGGCCTACGCCCAGGCGGGCGTGGCGGCCGACTGCCGCGCGTTCATCGACGACATGGCGGGCGCCATGGCTGACGCGGATCTGCTGATCTGCCGCGCGGGCGCCATGACGGTGTCCGAAGTGGCCGCGGCCGGCGTCGCGGCGCTGTTCGTGCCGTTCCCGCACGCCATCGATGACCATCAAACCGCCAACGCGCGCTTCCTGAGCGACGCGCAGGCCGCTTGGCTGCAGCCGCAGACCGCCATGACGCCCGAGTGGCTGGCGGACTGGCTCGCCCAGCGTTCCCGACAAGAACTTCAGGCTGTTGCCGTCCGGGCCCGCGCTCATGCGCGCCCCGACGCTGCGGCCCATATCGCCGACGTCTGTGAACAAGCAGCGGGGCGTTCATCATGAAACACAGAATTCAACATATCCATTTCGTAGGCATCGGCGGCTCGGGCATGAGCGGCATTGCCGAGGTGCTGCTCAATCTGGGCTACACGATCAGCGGTTCCGACCTGAATGAGTCGGCGGTGACGCGTCGCCTGGCCAGCCTGGGCGTGAAGATCGCGATCGGCCACGTCGCCAGCAACGTCACTGGCGCTGGCGCCATCGTTACGTCCACGGCGGTGGCGGGCGACAACCCCGAAGTGATCGCCGCGCGTTCCGCGCGCATCCCCGTGGTGCCGCGCGCCATCATGCTGGCCGAGCTGATGCGCCTGAAGCGCGGCATCGCGGTGGCCGGCACGCACGGCAAGACCACGACGACCAGCCTGGTGGCAAGCGTGTTGGCCGCCGGCGACCTGGACCCGACGTTCGTCATCGGCGGCCGCCTGAATTCGGCCGGCGCCAACGCGCGGCTCGGCCAGGGCGACTACATCGTGGTCGAGGCCGACGAGTCCGATGCGTCGTTCCTGAATCTGCTGCCGGTGATGGCCATCGTGACCAATATCGATGCCGATCACATGGATACCTATGGGCACGACGTGGCGCGCCTGAAGAGCGCCTTCATCGAGTTCACGCAGCGCCTGCCTTTCTATGGCAGCGCGGTGCTTTGCTCGGACGACGCCAATGTGCGCGAGATCATGCCGTTCGTGTCGCGTCCGATCACGACGTACGGGCTGAACCCGGAAGCGCAGGTACGCGCCTACGAAGTGCAGGCGGAAGGCACGCGCATGCGCTTCAACGTGCAGCGCACGCATAGCGATACGCTGCTGCCGCCCCTGCAGGTCGAACTGAACCTGCCCGGCCTGCACAACGTGCGCAACGCGCTGGCCGCGATTGCGGTGGCGACCGAACTGGGCGTGTCCGATAGCGCCATCTGCGAGGCGCTGGGCGCGTTCAAGGGCGTGGGCCGCCGTTTCACGCAGACCGGCGATTTCCCGGTGCCGGCCAGCCATGGCGGCGGCACCTTCACCGTGATCGACGATTACGGCCATCACCCGGTGGAAATGGCCGCCACCCTGGCTGCCGCGCGCGGGGCCTGGCCGGAGCGCCGCATCGTGCTGGCGTTCCAGCCGCACCGCTACACGCGGACGCGGGATTGCTTCGAAGACTTCGTGCGCGTGCTGGGAACCGCCGACGCCGTGCTGCTGACCGAGGTTTATGCCGCCGGTGAACCGCCGCTGGTTGCCGCGGACGGACGAGCCCTGTCTCGCGCGCTGCGCGTGGCTGGCAAGGTCGAGCCGGTCTTCGTGGAAGACGTGGCCGAACTGCCGCAGGCGATGGTGGATTTCGTGCGCGACGGCGACGTCGTCATTGTTATGGGAGCGGGTTCGATCAGCAAGGTCCCCGCCCAGGTAGGAGAGCTGGCATGAGCAAGCAATTCGGCAAGGTGGGTGTGTTGTACGGCGGCCGCTCCGCCGAGCGCGAAGTATCGCTGATGTCGGGCAAGGGCGTGCAGCAGGCGCTGGTCAGCGCCGGCGTCGACGCGCACCTGTTCGACACGGGCGAGCGCAGCCTCGCCGAGCTGGCAGCCGAGGGCTACGACCGCGTGTTCATTGCACTGCACGGCCGCTATGGCGAAGACGGCACGATCCAGGGCGCCCTCGAACTGCTGGGCATTCCCTATACCGGCAGCGGCCCGATGGCCTCGGCGCTGGCCATGGACAAGACCATGACCAAGCGCATCTGGCTGCAGCATGGCCTGCCCACGCCCGACTTCGAGTTGCTGGACGCCGACACGGAACTGCGCCTGGTGCCTGACCGCCTGAGCCTGCCGTTGATCATCAAGCCGCCGCATGAAGGCTCGACCGTGGGCATCACCAAGGTGGTGGGCTATTCCGACATGAAGGAAGCCTATGCCGCGGCCGCGCGCTTTGACAGCGAAGTCCTGGCCGAACAGTTCATCACCGGCCGCGAGCTGACCGTGGCGGTGCTGGGCTCGGGCAAGTCCGCGCGGGCGCTGCCGGTGATCGAAATCGCCGCGCCCGGCGGCAACTACGACTACGAGCACAAGTACTTCTCGGACGACACGCAGTACTTCTGCCCGGCCACCTTGCCGGCGGAAGTGGCTGAAGAAGTCGCCCGGATTGCCGTAAAGGCCTATCAGACGCTGGGCTGCGAAGGCTGGGGGCGCGCCGATTTCATCCTCGACCGCGACAACCGGCCCTGGCTGCTTGAAATGAATACCTCGCCCGGCATGACCGGCCACTCCCTGGTGCCCATGGCCGCGAAGGCCGTGGGGATCAGCTATGCCGACTTGTGCGTGGCGATTCTGTCCGAGGCTTCGTGCAAAGTGCACAGCCCCGCCCGCAACGCTTGACCTGGATATTCCGTGTGGAACGACGCTCGCACTACCAACCTGATCGCCAACACGCTAGCCGTGCTGGCGGTTTGCGCCATGCTCGTCGCGTGCGTGGTGTGGGTAGCGCAACGCCCGTTCTTCACGCTGTCGGCCATCGAGCTCGAATCGATGCCGGACACCGAGCTGCACTATGTGTCGACAGGCGCGGTGCGATCGGCGATCGCCGGCCGCTTCAAGGGCAACTTCTTTACGGTGGACCTGGACGACGCGCGGGAGATCTTCGAGTCCGTTCCGTGGGTGCGGCACGCGACCGTGCGGCGGATCTGGCCCAATGTCCTGCGCGTGCGGATCGAGGAACAGCAGCCTTTGGCGCTGTGGAACGAGAACCAGATGATCAATACCTGGGGCGAGGCGTTCACGGCGAACACGGGCGAGGTGGACGACGAGACGGTTCTGCCGCAGTTCTCCGGGCCCGAGGGCACCGAATCGCTCGTGGTGCAGCGCTACGCCGAGCTGGCGCGCTGGTTCGCGCCGCTGGACATGCATGTGCAGCAGTTGGAACTGAGCCCGCGCTACGCCTGGCGCGTCGTGCTTTCCAACGGCATGTTGCTGGACCTGGGCCGCGATCCGGGCGCCGATGCGCCAGATCCGCACGGCCTGCCCGGCGCACTGCCGTTCGCGGCTCGCATTCAACGCTTTGTGCAGGCGTGGCCCGCCGTGTCGGGGCGCCTGGAAGGGCGCACCATCACGCAGGCCGACTTGCGCTATCCGAATGGTTTCGCCCTGGCGCTGGCCCCGTTGCCCGCGTCGGAAACCAAATCCAAATCCACACCGAAACCTCCCAAGAAACGCTAACGCCATGACCCGTGACATCAAGGACCTTATCGTCGCCCTCGATATCGGCACCAGCAAGGTGGTGGCTGTGGTGGCTGAAATCCTGCCTGAAGGCCGCTTCGAAGTGCTTGGCCTTGGCCAGCACGAATCGCGCGGCATGCGCAAGGGCGTGGTCGTCAACATCGAGACCACTGTGAATTCCATTCAGCGCGCGCTTGAAGAAGCCGAGCTGATGGCAGATTGCAAGATTCGAGACGTCTACACCGGCATCGCCGGCAGCCATATCCGCAGCTTCAATTCCAGCGGCATGGTCGCCGTGAAGGATAAAGAAGTCACCGCCACCGACGTTGCCCGCGTCATCGAGACCGCCAAGGCGGTGAACATCCCGACCGACCAGCAAGTGCTGCACGTGCTGACGCAGGAGTTCATCGTCGACGGCCAGGAAGACATCCGCGAGCCGATCGGCATGAGCGGCCTGCGCCTGGAAGTGCGCGTGCATATCGTGACGGGCGCGGTCAGCGCCGCGCAGAACATCGTCAAGTGCGTGCGCCGCTGCGGCCTGGAAGTGCAGGACCTGATCCTGCAGCCGCTGGCCTCGAGCCTCGCCGTGCTGACGGCCGACGAGAAAGAACTGGGCGTCGTGCTGGTCGACATCGGTGGAGGCACCACCGACGTGGCGATCTTCACCGGCGGCGCGATCCGCCACACCGCCGTGCTGCCGATCGCAGGCGATCAGATCACCAATGACATCGCGGCCATGCTGCGCACGCCCACGCCCGATGCCGAGGAAATCAAGCTGCGCTACGGCGTGGCCAAGCAGGTGCTGGCCAGCCCGGACGAGTCCGTGGAAGTGCCGGGCCTGGGCGACCGTGGCCCCCGTCAGGTCAAGCGCCAGGCGCTGGGCGCCGTGATCGAGCCGCGCGTCGAGGAACTGTTCACGCTGGTGCAGCAGGTGGTGCGCGACTCCGGCTATGAGGACTTGCTGGCTTCCGGCGTGGTCCTGACCGGCGGGTCGGCGCAGTTGCCCGGCATGATCGAACTGGCCGAGGACGTGTTCCTCAAGCCGGTGCGCGTGGCGGTGCCCGAATACGAAGGCAGCCTGGCCGACGTGATGCGCAATCCGCGCTTCTCGACGGTGATGGGGCTGTTGCAGGAAGCTCGCATGCAACGTGTGCGAGGCCGGAAGGTTGCGGCCCAGACAGGCAATTTCAAGAGCCTGCTGGCGCGCATGAGGGAATGGTTTATGAATTGAAGGGTGCAGGTTGGGGCCTGTTCCTTGGTGCGATCCGCGGCGGTATTGCGGGGAGCGCCAGAAAGAGGAGACGTCTCAAACCCGTGGCGGACCTATGTAGTCGGCGTCGGCTTTGAGGCGATTCACAAAATAGGTTGTTGGGGAATTTTTGTGATTTGCAAAATCGGACTTGTGAGGGAGTCATCATGATGAACTTTGAGATGCTTGAGAACAACACCAAAGGGACCGTAATCAAGGTCGTTGGTGTGGGCGGTGCGGGCGGCAATGCTGTGGCGCACATGATTCGCAACGGTGTGCACGGCGTGGATTTCATCTGCGCCAACACTGACGCGCAAGCGCTGGCGGCTACCAATGCCCCGGTGCAGATTCGTCTGGGCCGTACCGGCCTGGGTGCGGGCGCCAAGCCCGAGCAGGGACGCGCATCGGCTGAAACCGCGCGCGAGGAGATCCGTGCCGCGCTGAATGGCGCGCACATGGTCTTCATCACCGCCGGCATGGGCGGTGGCACCGGCACCGGCGCGGGTCCGGTCGTGGCCGAGGTGGCGAAGGAGCTGGGCATTCTGACCGTCGGTGTGGTCACCAAGCCTTTCACCTTTGAGGGCAACAAGCGCCTGAAGATGGCCGAGGACGGTATCTCGGAATTGGCCAAGCACGTGCATTCGCTCATCGTGGTGCTCAATGAGAACCTCTATGAACTGATGGACGAGGACGCGACGCAGGAAGACTGCTTCCGTTCCGCCGACGATATCCTGCACAACGCGTGCGCGGGCATCGCCGAAATCATCAATGTCGAAGGCAACGTCAACGTCGACTTCGAAGACGTAAAGACGATCATGGGCGAGCAAGGCCAGGCCATGATGGGCACGGCATCGGCATCGGGCGCGGATCGTGCCCGCGTCGCCGCCGAGCACGCCATTGCCTGCCCGCTGCTGGAAGGCGTGGACCTGAACGGCGCTCGCGGCGTGCTGGTCAACATCACCGCCAGCCGCTCGCTGAAGATGCGCGAAACGCGTGAAATCATGGAAACGATCCGCAGCTACGCTTCGGACGACGCGACCGTGATCTTCGGCACCGCCTACGACGAGACCATGGGTGAAAACCTGCGCGTGACCGTGGTTGCAACCGGCCTGGGCCGTGCGCAAGCGCGTCCGCAACTGGTGCAGACTACCGCTGAAGTGCTGCGCACCGGCACCGACAACATGCCCATGGGCACGATGCCGGCCGGTCAGGGTGGTGACTACCGCAACCTGGACATGCCGTCGGTCATGCGCAACCCGCGCAGCCAGGCGTCGGCTCAGGTGCGTGCTCTGGAAAGCTCGGGCATGGATCATTTCGATATCCCGGCATTCCTGCGCAAGCAGGCGGATTGAACCTTAGGGCCGGTCAACGGCTCTAATTGCACTCCCTCATCTCCGGCTCGCCTTTCCCCAAGGGCGAGCCGGAGGCAGAGCGGTCCGTGTTTCCCTTGCACGGCAGAAAAAAAAGGGACGGAGGTACAGGTCGATCCCGGCGCCAGATGGCGACAAGGATCGGACAGAGTTACAATACGTCAGTTACGCCGGCAATATGTTCGCTATCTTGCCGGCTTCCTGGCTCAAATTCCCCAAGTCTCATGTTCCGACAGCGCAGCATTCAGAATCTCGTCCGCACGACAGGCGTCGGCGTCCACTCAGGACGGCGGGTGGAGCTCACCCTGCGTCCGGCTCAGCCCAATACCGGTATTGTCTTTCACCGCGTCGACCTGCCGCAGGTCGTGGACCTGCCTGCGCAGGCTACGGGCGTGGGCGATACGCGCATGGCTTCCGTGCTGCAGCAGGGCAATGTCCGCGTGTCCACGGTGGAACATCTGATGTCGGCCCTGGCCGGCCTGGGGATCGACAACCTGCATATTGACCTCACTGCCGAAGAAGTCCCCATCATGGACGGCAGTGCGGCGACGTTTGTCTATCTGTTGCGCTCGGCCGGCATCGTCGAGCAGAACGCGCCCAAGCAATTCATCCGCGTCTTGAAGCCGGTGGAAGTGCGCGAAGGCGAAGGCCGCAACGAGAAATGGGCACGCCTGGAACCTCATGAAGGTTACGCGCTGGCCTTCTCGATCGACTTCCGCCATCCCGCCATCGACTCGACGGCCAATTTCGCTGAAATCGATTTCGCCACGCACTCGTATGTGCGCGAGATCGCCCGCGCGCGCACCTTCGGCTTCGTGAACGAAGTCGAAGCCCTGCGGTCGATGGGCCTGGCCCGCGGCGGCAGCCTGGACAACGCCATCGTCATGGACGAATACCGGGTGCTCAACAGCGACGGGCTGCGTTATGACGACGAATTCGTGAAGCACAAGATCCTGGACGCCATTGGCGACCTGTATCTGCTGGGCAAACCCCTGGTGGCGCGCTATGTGGCGTGCAAATCGGGCCATGGCCTGAACAATCAGTTGGCCCGCGCGCTGCTGGAGCAGCGCGACGCCTGGGAACTGATCACCTATGAATCGCAGGCTGAAGCGCCGCAGGCGTTTCGCCACGAATGGAAGCTGGCTTAACGCCCGGCTTCCAAGCGGAACCCGACCGACGGGGCCTGTCCCCGACCGAAACGCGCGGGTTCCTGCTTAAGGATGGCGCTGGCCGCCATCCAATAGCGCGATAGTCGCAAACCGGTAGCAGACCATCGGGCCATCCGTCCGATAACTTGGTTTCGCTCCGTTTCCGGGCAGGCGATATGCCGGACAAAGCCGGTGGGCTCAGCTACTCTTGTGGTGCCTCAAGAGCTTGGCGATTGCGTCGGCCAAAGGGCCGGGACGCAGATTGTCGTGCAGCGTTTCGAACGCGCCCAGGGCCTTGTCGCCCAGGGGTTGCGCCTCTTTGGGAGGGCGCGGCTGACGGGCGCCGGGTTTGGGCAAACCCGCTTGTACCTTGATGGCAATTTCGTTAAGGTTCCAGCCTTGGTCCGCCAGCGACCGCGCAATGCGCGGCGCCAATTGACGCATCTTGGCCGCATGAGCGGCACTGGGCACCACCAGGTGCAGGCACTGGTTTTCCAGCTTGCCTACCTGGCATACGGCGCCTAGCGGGGCGGGTAATACTGCCGCCACCGCGTACTGGATTTGCAAGTGCTTGCGGGCGGTCGCCAATACGCCGGCGCCCCGCATGTCATGACCCAGCCATCCCAGGGCGGTATTTTCTACCCGCCGGCTGGAACTGGAACGTTGACGGTATGAAGTGGGTCTATTCATGCCGGCTCTAAGAATTAGGAAGCAAACCTTGAAAATAGTGATTATGCACGCCCGAGATGGGCAGGACGGGCATTTCACCCTGGGAGGCGCGCGTCTGGCGTTGTTTCTGGGGGGCGCCCTCATGACGGCGGCGATCTTTGGCGCCGCGCTACAACGATACATCACTCCCATCCTGCCGGCGGTTCATACCGTGGGCTGGCCCCTGTCGGACCAGCCCGGCCGCGACGCCGATTTCCTGCGCGGAAACATGAATCTGCTGGCCGCGAAGGTCGGGGCATTGCAGGCGAAGCTGGTCAGCATCGATGGCCTGGGCCAGCGTGTCGCCAAAGTGGCCGGCGTGGCCTATACCGATCCGGAATTGGCCAAGCAACTGGCCGTGGCCCAGCCCGAAGCGCTGACCCAGCCCGAAGCCACGCAGGTCATGGACGACCTTTTCACCGACCATCCGCCGCCCAGCGCGGCCTCGGCCGAGGCCTTGGGCCGCCAGCTCGATGAAATTCAGACCAGGTTGTCGCAGCAGACGGACAACCTGAAACTGCTGGATGCCGCCCTGACCAAGCGTTCGGCGGACCAGGCGCGCATGCCGACCGCCATGCCGATCACCGATTATCCTTATCTTTCATCGTCCTACGGCTGGCGCCGCAATCCGGTGACAGGGCGCACGGCCATGCACGAGGGCCTGGATTTCGCGGCGCCCGCCGGCACGCCCATCCTGGCCGCCTCCGGCGGCGTGGTGCTGGAATCCAAATTCCAGCCCGGCTTTGGCAACATGGTTGAAATCGACCATGGCGATGGCCTGATCACCCGCTACGCGCATGCCTCTTCCCTGATGGTCAAGCAAGGGCAGCTCGTCGAGCGCGGCCAGCAGGTGGCCCGCGTGGGCAGTTCCGGCCGGTCGACCGGCCCGCATCTGCATTTCGAGGTCCGCCTTGCCGGACAGCCCCTGGATCCGCGCCTGTTCCTCGGGCCGCAGCCACAGCATGCGCCGCCCGCCGTCGCCCAGGCAGCGGCGCCTTGAACCCTGGACGCGCAGGCCGGTCAAACCGGCCAACAGTGCTACCCTGGCAATAGGTCCAGGCTATTACGCTCCAGGTGCGTTAAACTGGTTCGTTTCCCAGCGGACCCCCGCTCAACCAATAACATCAAGTCACGGGTGACGCTGCTCAAGCGTTTTTGAGTGCGGCGTGGCTCGTGCGGCCGACATACGCATGGTTTCTCTGCTCAAAAAACTCATAGGTAGCCGCAACGACCGGCTGCTTAAGCAGTATCGCAAGCTGGTAACCCAGATCAATGGGCTCGAACCCAAGATCTCCGCGCTCTCCGATTCGGAGCTGGCGGCCAAAACCGAGGAATTCCGTGCCCGTCACGCCCAGGGGACATCCCTGGACGACTTGCTGCCCGAGGCCTTCGCCGTTGTGCGCGAAGCGGGCAAGCGGGTGTTCGGCATGCGTCACTTCGATGCGCAATTGCTGGGCGGCATCGCCCTGCACAGCGGCAAGATCGCTGAAATGCGCACGGGCGAGGGCAAGACCCTCATGGCCACGCTGCCGGTCTACCTGAACGCGATCGCCGGCAAGGGCGTGCACGTGGTCACGGTGAACGACTACCTGGCCCGCCGCGACGCCGAATGGATGGGGCGCCTGTACCACTTCCTGGGCATGAGCACGGGCGTGGTGGTGCCGCAGCAGCCCAACGAAGAGAAGAAGGCCGCCTACGCCGCCGACATCACTTACGGCACCAATAACGAATTCGGCTTCGATTATCTGCGCGACAACATGGAATACCGTGTTGAGGACCGCCGCCAGCGCGTGCTGTTCTACGCCATCGTCGACGAAGTGGACTCGATCTTGATCGACGAGGCCCGTACTCCGCTGATCATCTCCGGCCAGGCCGAGGATCACACCGAGCTCTACATCCGCATGAATGCGGTGCCGCCGTTGCTCAAGCGCATGGCCAGCGAGCCCAAGCCGCAGGAGCCGGAACCCGAAGGCGACTACTGGGTCGACGAAAAGAGCCAGCAGGTCTACCTGTCCGAAGCCGGGCACGAGAACGCCGAAGCCATCCTGGGCCGCCTGGGCATCCTGCCTGAAGGCGAATCGCTGTACGACCCCCGCCATATCGCGCTGATGCACCACCTGATGGTGGCCCTGCGCGCCAACAACCTGTTCTTCCGCGACCAGCAGTATGTCGTGCAGGACGGCGAGGTGGTGATCGTCGACGAATTCACGGGCCGCCTGATGGTGGGCCGCCGCTGGTCCGATGGCCTGCACCAGGCCGTCGAGGCCAAGGAAGGCGTGAAGATCCAGCACGAGAACCAGACGCTGGCGTCGATCACGTTCCAGAACTACTTCCGCATGTACGAAAAGCTGTCCGGCATGACCGGCACGGCGGACACGGAAGCGTACGAATTCCAGGAAATCTACGGGCTTGAAACGGTCATCATCCCGACCAACAAGCCCATGATCCGCAAGGATCAGAATGACCAGGTCTTCAAGACCGATGGCGAGAAGTACAACGCCATCCTCGATGACATCCGCGACTGCCACGAGCGCGGCCAGCCCGTGCTGGTCGGCACCACCAGCATCGAGAACTCGGAACTGCTGTCGGGCCTGCTGAAAAAGGCCAAGCTGCCGCACGAAGTGCTGAACGCCAAGCAGCACGCCCGCGAAGCCGAAATCGTCGCCGAAGCCGGCAAGCCGGGTCACATCACCATCGCCACCAACATGGCGGGCCGCGGCACCGACATCGTGCTGGGCGGCAGCGTCGACAAGCAGGTCGACCTGATCCGCGCCGACGAATCGCTGTCCGAGGCCGAAAAGACCGCGCGCATCGAGAAGGTGCGCGCCGAATGGCGTCCGCTGAACGAGCAGGTCAAGGCCGCGGGCGGCCTGCGCATCATCGGCACCGAGCGCCACGAATCGCGCCGCATCGACAACCAGCTGCGTGGCCGCGCCGGCCGCCAGGGCGACCCGGGCTCTTCCCGCTTCTACCTGTCGCTGGAAGATTCGCTGATGCGCATTTTCGCGGGCGACCGCGTGCGCGCCATCATGGAACGCCTGAAGCTGCCCGAGGGCGAGCCCATCGAGGCCGGCATGGTGACGCGTTCGATCGAGACCGCGCAGCGCAAGGTGGAAGGCCGCAACTTCGACATCCGCAAGCAACTGCTGGAATACGACGACGTCGCCAACGACCAGCGCAAGGTGCTGTATTCGCAGCGCAATGACGTGCTGGAAGCCGCCAGCGTCGGCGCCACCGTCGAGAACCTGCGCGACGCCGCCGTGACCGAGCTGTTCAATACCTACGTGCCGCCGGAATCGGTGGAAGAACAGTGGGACATTCCCGCGCTGCAGAAGGCGCTGGAAGCCGATTGGCACCTGCATCTGCCGCTGACCGAGATGCTGGAAAAAGAAGCCAACCTGAACGACGACGATCTGCGCGAACGCGTGGTGGCCGCGGCTCGCGATGCGTACCAGGCCAAGGTCAACCAGGTCGGCACGGAATCCTGGTCGCAGTTCGAACGCTCGATCATGCTGCAGTCGATCGACACGCACTGGCGTGAACACCTGTCGGCGCTGGACTACCTGCGCCAGGGCATTCATCTGCGCGGCTATGCGCAGAAGAACCCCAAGCAGGAATACAAGCGCGAGGCCTTCGAACTGTTCTCGGGCATGCTGGATCGCATCCGCGACGACGTGGTGCGCGTGCTCATGACCGTACGCGTGCAGTCGTCGGAACAAGTCGAGCAGGCCGAAGCCGAAGCGGCGCAACCGCATGTGCAGAACGTGCAGTACCACCACTCCGACTACGACGAAGCCCTGGCGGCGACCGCGTCCGACGAGGGGGCGCAGCCCGTGCGCAACGCCTTGCCCAAGGTCGGCCGCAATGACCCGTGCCCATGCGGCAGCGGCAAGAAGTACAAGCAGTGCCACGGTAAGTTGGTCTGATAAAGGGTAGTCCTATGCTGCATTCCGTCGGCCGCACTGAATTCGACCATGCCGTCGTCATGGTGCGCGACCGGCTGGATGCGCTGGCGCCGCATTTCGAGCGCCAGGGTTTCCACCTGAGCGACAAGGCGGTGCACAACCTGGGGTCATGCAATCGCCTGATCGTGCTGGAAGGCACGTATGTCGAGTTGTTGGGCTGGCCGCAGGGCGCGCCGCCCGCGCGCAAGGAAATTGCCGATTCGCCGTTCGGGCTGGAAGCGCTGGTGTTCCGCACCTATGACGCCGAAGCCACCTACGAGCGGCTGCGCGATGCAGGCTTCGCCGTGAATCCGGTGCAGGAACTGACCCGTCCCGCCATGCTGGACGGCCAGGAAGTCCAGGCCCGTTTCCATACCGTGCGTTTTGCCGAGCAGCCGCTGCCCGGCATCCGCATGTATTTCTGCCGTCATCTGACGCCCGAGTGCGTCTGGTCCCCAGAGCTCATGGCGCATCCCAATGGCGCCCGCAGCTTGCAGCGCATCGATGCCCGCGCGGCCGACGCCCGTGGCGTCGCCGAACGCCTGGCGCGGGTGGCCGGCGTCAGTGCCGAGCCCGCCACCGGCGGCTGGGACGTGCCGCTGGCGAACCTGCGCATCCATGTGCAGCAGGACGCCGCCGCGCAAATTCCCGCGCTTTCGACGCTGACCCTGGAAAACCGGGACGGCGCGCATTACACGCTGGATACAGGCCTCTAAGCCGCATTCCCGCCGGGCGCTTTCCGATCCGGCGTCTTTCCCGATAGTTCTCCATACGCGCCCGTGCCTGTCGCGAGCGGGGGATTGCGCGCCTGCGGGCAAACCCTGGTTGTCGGTTGAAGTGTATGCACTTTAGTATGCACTTCATCCCGACTGGAAAATGGCCACAGGCGATCCGGTATGACGCTCCCTCAAACTGCAATTCGACCCGTTGCCCGTACGTCGGCCGGACAGGCCGAGCTGTACGGCGCCGTCAAGGCCATGGCCGTCCGCTTCGAGTTCAAGCCGGGCGAACGCATCAACGAGGTTGAGCTTGCGCGCAGGCTGAACGTCAGCCGCACGCCGCTGCGCGAAGTGCTCAATCAGCTCATGGTCGAGGGCTTTCTGACCCGGTCGGTAAATCGGGGCTTCATCGCCCGCTTGCTGGACGCCAAGCAGATCCACAGCCTGTACGAGTACCGCGCGGTGCTGGAAGCCGGCATCGTTCGTGCCGCGTGCGAGCGCGCAACCGATGAAGAGCTTGCCAGCCTGCGGACATTCGTGGAGCGCTCCCGCGACGAGCCGGAAGACAGCGACGCCGCGCGTCTGCTGGAGCTCGACGAGGCCTTCCACATGGCCCTTGCCCGCTATTCGCGCAACGACGAATTCGTGCGCGCGCTGGAAAGCGTCAACGCGCGCATCCACTTCGTGCGCTGGATCGACATGCAGCAGGGGCGCCGCGGGCATACGCAGGGCGAGCACCTGCGTATCGTCCAGGCGCTGGAGCGGCGCGACATGGACGCCTTGCCTGGCCTGATGAGCGCGCATATCGGCAGGCGGCTGGATCAGATCACCGACGTAATACGCACCGGTTTTTCAACGATTTACATGCGGGACCAGGCCGAACCCGCCCAGGCAGCGCCGGCCAACACCACAACAGCAGGGGAAAAAAAATGAATCACACAATGAAGCGGGTACTGGCGGCGATATGCACGCTGGCCGCTGCTGGGGGCGCCGTTATCGCCACGCCCGCCGCCGCCGAGGAACGCCCGCTGGTGCTCGTCGTGCCGTATCCGCCGGGCGGCAGCACCGACATCCTCGCGCGCATCTTGCAGCCGCGCCTGTCGCAGCAACTGGGCGGGCGCGCCGTGGTGGTCGAAAACCGCCCGGGCGCCGCCAGCCAGATCGCGACGGCGTTCGTGGCGCGTGCGGAACCGGACGGCAACACGCTGCTGGTCAGCTTTGACAACCATGGCATCAATCCCGCCGTGAAGCCCAAGCTGCCCTACGACACATTCAAGGACTTCGTCGCGATCGGGCAGACCGTGCGGTTTCCGCTGGTGATCGGCGCGAACCCGGGCGTGCCTGGGGATAACCTGAAGGAGTTTCTTGCGGCAGCCGCCAAGCAGCCGCCGAACAAGTTCAACTATGCGTCGACCGGCGTGGGTTCGCTCAACCATCTGGCTCCGGAAGAGCTCAAGCGCCTGTCCAAGGTGGAGCTGCTGCACGTGCCGTATGGCGGCGGCGGGCCGGCCATCCAGGCCGTGGTGGGCGGGCAGGCCAACATGACGTGGCTGAGCTTCGCGGCGCTGCGCGGGCAGATCCAGGCGGGCAAGATCAAGCCGCTGGCCGTGGCCGGCGAGAAGCGCCTGCCCGAACTGCCCAATGTGCCGACGGTCGCGGAGTCCGGCTTCCCGGGATTCGTCGCTTATTCGTGGAGCGGCATGTTCGCTCCGAAGGGCACACCCGAGGCCACGGTGAAGAAGCTGACGGCGGACTTCAAGGCCGTGCTGGCCGACCCGGAAATCAGGAAGAAGGTGACGGAAGCGGGCTTCGAGATCGTGGCGTCCGACGGCCCGGCGCTGGATGCGTACGTGAAGTCGGAGTACGACCGCTGGAGCGCCTTCATCAAGAGCAGCAACATCAATCTGGATAACTGAGCGGTGGAGGGCCGGACGGCGCGCCGTCCGGCCCTGCCCGAGAACACGTGGAGATGACATGGAAAACCTGACCGGCGCCGAAGCCATGGTGCGGATGCTGCAACACAACGGCGTCAAACATATTTTTGGCCTGTGCGGCGACACCAGCCTGCCGTTCTACGACGCGCTGTACCGCCTGGACCACGGCATGCAGCACATACTGACGCGCGACGAGCGCAGCGCCGGCTACATGGCGGACGCCTATGCCCGCGTGACCGGCAAGGTCGGCGTGTGCGAAGGCCCGAGCGGCGGCGGCGCGACCTATCTGCTGCCCGGCCTGGTGGAAGCCAATGAATCGTCGATTCCCGTGCTGGGCATCACCTCGGACGTGGCGGTCGGCTCGCGCGGCAAGTACCCGCTGACGGAACTGGACCAGGAAGCGCTGTACCGCCCTCTGACGAAATGGAACCGCACGATCGACCGCGCGGACCAGATTCCGGGCATGGTGCGCGCGGCATTCCGCGCCATGACGACCGGCAAGCCCGGTTCGGCGCACCTGTGCTTTCCCTATGATGTGATGAAGCAGCAAGTGGATGCGTCCGATGTCTGGGCGCAGCCCGAGCATGGCCGCTTCCCGTCGATGCGCTTCGCGCCGGATCCGGCCGACGTGGCGCGCGCCGCGCAGCGCCTGGTGGGCGCGCGCGCGCCGGTGATCATTTGCGGTGGCGGCGTGGTTATCGCCGGCGCCAGCGGCGCCTTGCAGGAATTGGCCGAGGCGCTGAAGGCCGCTGTCTGCGTGACCGTCAGCGGGCAGGGCAGTCTTGCCGACACCCATCCGCTGAACGCGGGCGTGGTGGGTTCCAACGGCGGCGTGATGGCCACGCGCGATGTGGTGGCCGCGGCCGACGTGGTGTTGTTCGTGGGGTGCCGCGCGGGGTCGACTTCGACCGAGCACTGGCGCTTCCCGAACCGCGACGTGCCGATCCTGCATATCGACATCGATCCGATGGTGATCGGCGCCAACTATCTGACGGAAGTCGGCCTGGTGGGCGATGCCAAGCTGGCGCTGGAGGCGCTGGGCGCGGAAGTGCAGGCCCGGCTGGCGCACCGGCCCTCGGACGCGGCGGATGGCGCGGTGCTGGCCGGCCGCGCCAAGGCCGCGCGCCTGGCGCAACTGGAGCCGCTGGCCAACAGCCTGGATGCCCCCATCCGCCCCGAGCGTGTGGTGCAGTCGCTGAACCGCCTGCTGCCCGACGACTCGGTGGTCTGCGCGGATCCCGGCACGCCTTGCCCCTATTTCTCGGCCTATTACGATGTGTCGCGCCCCGGCCGCCACTTCATCACCAACCGCGCGCATGGCGCGCTGGGCTTTTCCATGTCGGCGGCGCTGGGCGCGTGGGTCGGCCGCCCGCAATCCAAGTGCGTGTCGGTGATGGGTGACGGAAGCTTCGGCTTTACGGTGGGCGAGCTGGAAACCATCGTGCGGCACAAGGCGCCGCTCCTGATGATCGTGTTCTCGAACTCGGTCTATGGCTGGATCAAGGCCAGCCAGAAGGCGGGCTACGACCAGCGTTACTACAGCGTGGATTTCAACCGCACCGACCATGCGCGCATCGCCGAAGCCTATGGCGTGAAGGCGTGGCGGGTCGAGGATCCGGCCAAGCTGGACGCCGCGATCAAGGCCGCCATGGAGCACGACGGTCCGGCGCTCATCGACGTGGTGGCGCAGCCGCTGCAGGATGCCGCCGCGCCCGTCAGCCAATGGATGGGTTGATGCGGTAGCTCCGCCAACGCCAATGGGGCCCTTGCGGGCCCCATTTTTCATTGCGATCCCGGGTTCAGTGCGCGGCCGCGGTGTCGACCAGATGGTTTACACCGCTGCAGAGGTCCGCCTGGTCCACGCCGTAGATATGCAGCGAGACGGCGACGCCGTCGCCGCCGTTGCCCAGGCGGTGGATGTGGCGCAGGCCTTGCGAGGCGGTGACGATCTCGCCTGGACGGCGGACGGCTTCGCCGCAAGGCACGGCGATGGCGGCGTCCTGGTTCCACCGGTAGTGGGTCTCGGTCAGTTCGCCTTGCAGGACCTGGTAGGTGCACCAGGTCTTGTGCCCGTGTACCGGGCTGAACTGGCCCGGGCGCCAGATCAGGTAGGCCACCGTGAACGCGCCATGCGGATCGGCATAGGCGATATGGCGGGTGTAGGACTCGGCTCGGCCCGCGCGCAGCTCGACGGGCAGGTTTTGCAGCATGTCGCCTGCATTGGCGACGCTGGATGCAAGGTCGCGCAGCAGGGCGCGGGCGGCGTTCATCTGGGCGGCCTGCACGGATTCGCACAGCGATCGCAAGTCGGCGCGGGCAAGTTGGACGGTAGCCATGGTTGACCCCCGAGTAGGCAAGTCTTCATATTAGGGATTCGTGCTGGAATGCCTTTGCCAAATTCGGCGGCCGGGCCTCGCGGATTAGAAAAAAATTCCATCCCGGGTAGTGCACGCTCCTATACTGATCCGCTTCGGGGCGGCAGGCCGCTGGGGCCGACCGCCGTATTCGCGGAACAGAGGAGTCAGGCATGGATCTGGGGATCAGCGGCAAGACGGCACTGGTTTTTGGCGGCAGCCGGGGCATGGGCCGGGCGTGCGCCCTGCAATTGGCGCGAGAGGGGGTGGCGGTGACGATCGCGGCCCGCAACCCGCAGACCCTGGAGCAGGCCGCCGCCGAGATTTCCCGGGAAACCGGGATCGGCGTGGGCTGGGTATCGGCCGACCTGACCTTGCCGCAAGGCCGCGACGCGGCCCTCGCCGCCTGCCCGCGTCCCGACATCCTGATCAACAACGCCGACGGCCCCTTGCCGGGCGACTTCCGGGACTGGTCGCGCGAAGACTGGATTGCCGCGCTGGACGCCATGATGCTGGGTCCCATCGACATGATCCGCCGGGTGGTGGACGGAATGGTCGAGCGGCGCTTCGGCCGCATCGTGAACATCGTGTCGCGCAGCGTGAAGGCGCCGCATGCCGAGCTGGGCCTGTCCAACGGCGCGCGTTCCGGCCTGATCGGTTTTGTCGGCGGACTGGCCCGGCAGACGGTGCGCCATAACGTCACCATCAACAACCTGCTGCCGGGCGCCTTCGCTACGGATGCCCAGGCCCGGCACATACAGGGCATGCTGGAGCAGACCGGCAAGACTTTCGAGCAACTCTGGGACGAGCGGGCGCGGTCCAATCCCGCCGGCCGCTACGGCCAGCCCGAGGAGCTGGGAGCGCTGTGCGCCTATGTCTGCTCCGCGCATGCCGGCTACATGACCGCGCAGAATCTCCTGATCGATGGGGGCGGCTACCCGGGCACGTACTGATCGCGCCTGGCTGGACGCGGGCAGGAGTAACAGGCAAGATTGGCACCCATCGCGTCGAGGAAATCCATGGACCAGACAGACATCAAGATATTGGCGCTGCTGCAAAAGGACGCCACCTGTTCGGTCGCCGAAATCGCCGAACAGGTGAACCTGTCCGTGACGCCATGCTGGCGCCGCATCCAGAAGCTCAAGGATGACGGCGTCATCGCGCGCAACGCGATCTTGCTGGATCCTCGTGCGCTGGGACTGAACCTGACGGTGTTCGTGTCCATCAAGACCAGCCAGCACAACGAGAAATGGACGCAAAGCCTGATCAACGCCGTGATGGCGCTGCCCAACGTGGTGGAGTTCCACCGCATGGCGGGCGATATCGACTATCTGCTCAAGGTCGTGGTGGAAGACATGGCGGCCTATGACCGCTTCTACCGCCGCCTGATCGGCGCGGTGGACCTCCTGGATGTCAGCGCCAGCTTCTCGATGGAAATCATCAAAAGCACCACGGAACTGCCGCTGGACGCGGTATAGACGCGGGCGCGCAATTTTTTTCCTGGGACTGGCGTCGCCGCGGATGCAAATTTCTTTCTGCGTGTTGCGCAGGCCCTATCTCGCAATTCTTTTGCTTCGGCGGCGGCGTAGGATATCGCTCACTCCAGCCATGGAATGAACCGGGATATCAGAGGACCCTATGTCGTTGGCAGTACCCGCCGGCTGCGCCGGATCGGCAAGAACGCGGCAAGCGCTTTCGGTGGACGACCTCCTGGCCGGCTGGAACGGCGCCGACGATCTGTGGGTGTTCGCCTATGGCTCGCTGATCTGGCATCCCGGCTTTGCGTGGCGCGAGCGCCGCCTGGCTACAGTGCGTGGCTATCACCGGTCGTTGTGCCTGTGGTCCCACGATCATCGCGGCTCTCCGGACAATCCCGGCCTGGTGTTCGGGCTGGACCGCGGCGGCTGCTGCCGCGGCGTCGCTTTTCAGATTGCGGCCTGCGATGTGCCCGCGGTGTTCCAGGCGCTGTGGCGCCGGGAAATGGTCACGGGGGCCTACAGCCCACGCTGGCTCACCTGTCATACCGAAGCCGCGCCGGTGCGCGGCCTGGTGTTCCTGCTGAACCGGGCGTGCCGGGAATACGCGGCCGACATCGGCGACGACCGCCTGCTGGCGTCCGTCCGCAACGCCGTCGGGCATTCCGGACCTTGCCTGGACTACGTGGTGGAAACCGAGCGCGCCCTGCGCGCGCACGGCATCGACGACTGGCGCCTGGGCGATCTGGTCCGCAAGCTGGGCCAGGCGTTCTGAGGACGGGGCGCGGCCCTTAGAAGTGCCAGCGGCCGAACACGAACAGGACATTGCCCGCGCCGCTTGAGCCCGGGATATAGGTGGCATAGAGCATGGCGTCCCTGTAGCCCGCGCTCACCAGCGGCAGGATGCCGGGAAACGGCACATAGCTCATGATGTCGTGGCGCGCGGTCAGGAACACGGTGTAGCCGGCTCCCAGGCGGAAGTTCTCGCTGACCTGCCCGATCTTCAGGAAACCATAGCCGGCGATGGGCTGGACCTTGCTGTGCGAGTCCAGGAACGCCATGCCGTACAGGCCCTGCCAATCGCCGTCCTCGTCGTAGATACTGCGGCCGTAGCCACCGCCCCATGCCAATTCGTTGAAGCTGTCGATCTTTTCGCGGCTGTATGTGGCGCGGTTGTGCCACGCGTATCCGCTTACGTAGAGATCGTTTCCGCCTTCCGTCCAGATCTGGTCGAGGCGGTTGCAGGCGGACTGCGCCCAGGAGGGCATGCTGTCGCAAGAGTAGGCGGGGGCGGCGAATACAGAGAGCAGCAGACAAAGTAGTGCTGCCCGGAGTCGGGCGGTCATTGCGGGTACTGAAGGAAAAATGACAATTCCATTACTGTAATGGAGTGCTTGTCATCTTCCCTGTCAGGTAGCTGTCAAAGACCGAGCGCAGGGCGCTGCGCGGCGAAAAGCCGTTTGCGGCTGTGGCTTGCGGACTACAGCAGGAAGATCGTGGCCAGGCCCAGGAAGATGAAAAAACCCAGGGAATCGGTGGCGAAGGTGAGCAGCACCGAAGACCCCATTGCCGGATCCTTGCCAAAGCGGGCCCGCACCATCGGCACCAGCACGCCGACCGATGCGCCGACCAGCATATTGCAGATCATGGCGGCCATCATCACCAGCGCGATGGACAGCGAACGCGAGATCACCCAGGCGAACAAGGCGGCCACGACGCTGCCGCACAGCCCCACCAGCAGGGTGACGAACAGTTCGCGCTTGACCAGTTGCCACAGGTTGCGCCCGGTGATCCGGCCCATCGCCAGCGCGCGGATGATCAGCGTCATCGTCTGGTTGCCGGAGTTGCCGCCGATGCCCGCCACGATCGACATCAGGAATGCCAGGATGACGATCTGGCTGACCGTGCCCTCGAACCGCGACGCCACGAATGAGGCCGTGGCGGCGGTACAGAGGTTAAAGAGCAGCCAGGGCGCGCGGTTGCGCAGCGCGGTGGAGACCGGGGCGAAGATGTCTTCTTCCTGCAGACCGGCCCGGGACAGCGCCTGCTCTTGCGAGTCTTCGCGCATCACGTCCACCACGTCGGCGATGGTGACGCGGCCGATCAGGCGGCCCTGGTCGTCCATCACGGGGGCCGACACCAGGTCGTAGCGTTCGAAGGCGCCGGCGGCGTCGGCGTCGGAGTCCAGCGGGTTCAGCGCCAGGAAGTCCGAATTCATCACGGCGCGCACTTCGGTTTCGGGTTCGCTGACCAGGAGGCGCGACAGGGGCAGGATGCCCTGCAGCTTGTCCTGGCGGTCCACCACGAAGATCTGGTCGGTGTGGTCGGGCAGTTCGTGCAGGCGGCGCAGATAGCGCAACACCACTTCGAGGGTGACGTCTTCGCGCACGCGGACCATCTCGAAGTCCATGATCGCGCCCACGCTGTCTTCCGGATAGCCCATGGCTTCCAGCAGCTGCGCGCGTTCTTCCTCGGTCAGGCCCTTCTGTACTTCCGCCACCACGTCGGGCGGCAGGTCTGGCGCCAGGTCGGCCAGCTCGTCGGCGTCCATGCTGCCGGTGGCGGCGACCAGGTCCTGGCGGTCCATCGCTTCGATCAGCGATTCGCGGACCCAGTCTTCCACTTCCAGCAGGACGTCCGCGTCGTGCTCGGGGCTTACCAGCTTCCAGATGGATTGGCGCTCGTCCTTGGGCAGCGACTCCAGGATGAAGGCGATGTCCGCGGGATGCAGGCCATCCAGCAAGGTCTTGAGTTCGGCCTCGTGCTGGCGATGCACGAGGTCCTCGACCAGCGGGGCCTTGGCGTCGCCTTCTTCCTGGCGATGCACCAGATCGGCGACCAGCTGCTGGCGGCGCAGGCGCTCCTGCACTTCCGCCAGGGCGATCTGGGCATCTTCCGGGTCGAGGCGGCGGGGCGTCGCGGGCGGTTTCTGCGCGGCGGCGGACTGCGTCATGCGTTACGGCTCAAAGTATGGGGAGGGGGCGGCTGCGCCGCGCTTCGTCGGTGGCGACGTATGTCAGCGTGGCCTCGGTGACCTTGACGACTTCGGCGTCCAATCGCTGGCGTTCCGCGTAGACCTCGACCGACACCGTGATCGACGTGGTGCCGGTCTTGACGATGGATGCGTAGAAACTGAGCAGGTCGCCCACGAATACGGGCTCTTTGAACTGGAAGGCATTGACCGCCACGGTGGCCACGCGGCCAGCCGCGCGGCGAGCGGCGGGGATTGATCCGGCGATGTCCACCTGGGCCATGATCCAGCCGCCAAAAACGTCCCCGTGGATGTTTGCGTCGGCCGGCATCGGCATGACGCGCAACACCACGTCGCGATGGGCAGGCAGAGTCGTAAACGGGGTTTTGGTGCTGGAGGTCATGCGGCCGACTCCAAAGCAAGGGAACCAGCCGATTATGCAGGAAAAACGAGACAACGGCGTGCGCGCCGGCGGCCCGCCGCCATGGTTTATGGCGGCGGGCCCGGGATCAGCTGGCCAGCTTCACGATCCCGTAGCCGCCAACCAACAACCAGGCGTACAGGATCAGCCCCAGGGCCATGACGCGGGGGCCGGCTTTGCGGATCTGGGCAAAGCGGGTTTCGATGCCCAGCGCGGTCATGGCCATGGTCAGCGCGAAGACGTCCAGGCGGCGGACGGCGGCGATGGCGTCGGGGGGAATGATGTTGAGCGAATTGATGATGGCGAGCACCAGGAAGCCGACCGCGAACCACGGAATGGGCAGCTTGGCGCCTTTCTCCTGGCTGCCCGCCTGGGTTGCAGCGCTGCGCAGGTACATGCCCAGCACCAGCAGAACCGGCACCAGCAAGGCCACGCGGGTCATCTTGACGATGGTGGCGACTTCCGTCGTGGCGGGGTCGATATTGCTGGCGGCGCCCACGACCTGCGCCACTTCATGGATGGTGCCCCCGATATAGATGCCGAGCGCCTGGGTGTCGAAATTGAGCCAGCCCGCGTGATAGAGCACGGGGTACAGGAACATGGACAGGGTGCCGAACAGCACCACGGTGGCCACCGCCACGGCGCTCTTGTGGGGGGCGGCGCGCAGCGTGGGTTCGAACGCCAGCACGGCGGCCGCGCCGCAGATCGCACTGCCTGCCGCGGTCAGCATGGCGGTGTCGCGGTCCAGGCCCAGCAGGCGCTGGCCGACCAAGGTGCCGATCAGCAGGGTGCCCAGGACCACCGCCACCGAGACGGCCAGGCCGGGCAGGCCGACGGCCGCGATCTGCTGGATGCTGATATTCAGCCCGTAGAAGGCGACGGCGATGCGCAACAGGCGCCGCGCCGTGAAATTCACGCCCACGCCCCAGTCGGCGGGCATGGTGCCCCGCAGGAAGTTGCCGTACAGCATGCCGCAGACGATGCCCACGACCAGCGGCGAAAAACCGAGTTGACGGATGAAGGGCAGGTCCGACAGCTGCATCACCGCGCCCGCCATCAGGCCGACGAACAGCACGCCGTTGAGCTTGTCGCGCCAGGGAGTCGCGGCGGCAGCTGATGCTGCGGCAGCCGGTGCTGCGGCAGCCGGTGCGGCGGCGGCCGGACTGGCGGTGAGGGGGACTGCGGTGCTGGTGGATGTGCTCATGACTAGCCCTTTGGGCATATCTAAATAACTACACGAAATATTAGGTCTTGCTCTACTATTTGAAAAATCTTTAATTTGAATATTTACTATCAGAAAATCTGATAATTTAGCTGCCATGACTCCCGATCAGCTGCTTACCTTTGCCTGTGTGGCCGATACCGGCAACATCAGTCGCGCCGCGCAGGTGCTCCATCTGTCCCAGCCCGCCGTGTCGGGCCAGTTGCGCATGCTGCAGGAATGGTTCGGCGAACCGCTGTACCGCCGCAGCGGTCATGGCATCGCCTTGACCGAGGCCGGCGAGCGTCTGGCCGAGCAGGCCCGCCAGCTACGCCAGGTGTACCGGCAGGCCCAGGCCGTGCGCGAATCGTGGCGCGGTCTGGAAACGGGCGCCCTGCGCCTGGGCGCCAGCACCACTCCGGCCAGTTATCTGTTGCCGCGGCTGGTGGCGGACTTCCGCCACGCCTTCCCGGCCGTGAGCCTGCACCTGTCTGACGGCAATACGCGCGAAATCGTGGAACGCCTGCCTGCGCTGGACCTGGCGTTCATCGAAGGCGATGTGCCCGCGGGGCTGCCGGCCGATACCGCGGTGCATGCCTGGAGGCAGGACGAGGTGGTGGCGATCGTGCGCGCGGATCACGCGCTGGCGGGCAAGGGGGCGGTGACGCTGCGCGATCTGGCCGCCTCCGCGCTGGTCATGCGCGAACCGGGTTCGGGCGTGCGCAGGCTGGTGGAACGCGCCTTCGCCGATGCAGGCCTGGCGCCTTCGGTCGGGCTGGAACTGGCCGGCGTGGAGGGCGTGAAGCAGGCGGTGCGGGCGGGACTGGGGGTGGGTTTCGTGTCCGTCATGTCGATGCGCCATGAGGACGGGGCATTGGCGGCCTTGCGCCTGTTGCCCAAGCCGCTGACGCGCACCCTGAGCATCCTGGTGCCGCATGCGGACGCCGCCGCCCGTGCCGCCGAACGCTTTCTGGCGATGTGCCTGGCGGTCGGGGCGGAGGACGGCGGCTAGCCGGTCAGGCCTTGGCCAGGCGCTTGAGCGCCAGCTGGACCCAGTACGTGCCGCCCAGGGGCAGCAGTTCGTCGTTGAAGTCGTAGCTGCCGTTATGCAGCATGCAAGGGCCCAGGCCGTGGCCGCTGTCGCGGTGGTCGCCCGTGCCGTTGCCGATCCAGACGTAACAGCCCGGCAGCTCCTGCAGCATGAAGGCAAAGTCTTCCGCGCCCATGGTGGGCTGCACCTTGGCGTTGACGTTGGCTTCGCCCACGATGTCGCGCAACACGCCGGCGCAGAACTCGGCTTCCTCGGGGTGGTTGATGGTGGGCGGATAGTTGCGCTGGAACTTGAATTCCACTTCGCAATCCATGGCCGCGCAGGTGTGGCGGGAGATCTCTTCCATACGGCGTTCGATCAGGTCCAGCACATCCAGCGTGAAGGTGCGCACGGTGCCGCGCAGTTCGGCGTGGTTGGGCACGACGTTGTCGGCGCTTCCGGCGTGGATCTGCGTGATGCTGAGCACGGCCGCATCCAGCGGATTGCGGTTGCGCGTGATGATGGTTTGCAGCGATTGCGCCAGTTGCACCGCCGCCATGACCGGGTCGACGCCCAGGTTGGGCATGCCCGCATGCGTGCCCTTGCCCTTCACGGTGATGGAGAATTCGTTGCTGGACGCCATGATGGGGCCGGGCGTCAGGCCGAACTGGCCGGGCTTCATGCCGGGCCAATTGTGCATGCCGAACACCGCTTCCATCGGGAAGCGCGTGAACAGGCCGTCGTCGATCATGCGCTTGGCGCCGCCGCCGCCTTCTTCGGCGGGCTGGAAGATCACGTAGACGATGCCGGCGTAATCGCGGTGCTGCGACAGGTACTGCGCCGCGGCCAGCAGCATCGCGGTGTGGCCGTCATGGCCGCAGGCGTGCATCTTGCCGTCGTTCTTGCTGGCATGCGCGAAGGTATTGGCTTCTTGCATGGGCAGCGCGTCCATGTCGGCGCGCAGGCCCACGGCGCGATCGCCCGGCTGGTTGCCGCGGATGATGCCGACGACGCCCGTTCCGCCCAGGCCGCGATGGATCTCGATACCCCATTCCTCGAGCTTGGCCGCCACCACATCGGCGGTGCGGAACTCTTCGAAAGCCAGTTCGGGGTGCGCGTGGATGTCACGGCGGATCTTTGAAATATCGTGATGCCAGGCGACGATGGGTTCAAGAAGTTTCATGGGAGATTCGGACGGAAAAAAAGGGAACGTAGCCAGGGTATCATCAATCAAAAATCTATTTAATGGAGACAAATACCATGACGCGTCCGTGGCTTGCCAATTATCCGCAGGGCGTTCCGGCGGAGATCTCCACCGAGGCCTATTCCTCGCTCACCGACTTGCTGGACCGGGCCTGCAAGCAATATGCGCCGCGCATCGCCTGCACGGCGATGGGCAGCGACATCACCTATGCCCAGCTGGACGCCCACGCTCGGGCGTTCGCGGCCTGGCTGCAAAGCCTGGGCCTGCCCAAGGGCGCGCGGGTGGCGCTGATGATGCCGAACGTGCCGGCCTATCTGGTCGGGATGCTGGGCACGCTGCGGGCGGGCCTGACCGTCGTGAATGTGAATCCGCTCTACACCGCCGAAGAGCTTCAGCGCCAGCTGCTGGACAGCGGCGCGTCCGTCATCGTCATCCTGGAGAACTTCGCGCATACCCTGCAGCGCGTGGCCGATCGCGGCCAGCTCAAGCATATCGTCGTGACCGGCCCGGGCGACCTGCTCGGCGGCCTGAAGGCGCCGCTGGTCAACCTGGGCGCCCGCTATATCAAGAAGATCGTGCCGGCGTGGCATATCGACGGCGCCCATTTGCTGCCGAAGATATTGCACGAAGGCGCGCACCTGCCGTTCAACCCCCCGGCCATATCGATGGATGACGTGGCGGTGCTGCAATACACGGGCGGAACCACCGGCGTGCCCAAGGGCGCCATGCTGTCGCACCGCAACCTGGTGGCCAACGTGCTGCAAACGGAAGCGGTGGCGCAGCCGGTCGTCCATGACCTGGCGGACCAGCAGCTCACCATCATCAGCGCGCTGCCGCTGTACCACGTGTTCGCCATGACGGTCTGCGGCCTGTACGCCATGCATGCGGGCATGCGCAACGTGCTCATCATCAATCCGCGCGACCAGCCTTCGCTGATCAACGCGTGGCGCAAGGTGCCGGTCAATGTGTTTCCGGGCGTCAATACGCTGTTCAACGCGCTGGCGCACAACGAGGACTTCGCGCGCCTGGATTTCTCGGGCTTGCGGCTGACCCTGGGCGGCGGGATGGCGGTGCAGCAGCAGGTGGCCGAACGCTGGCTGAAAATCACCGGACGTCCCTTGATCGAAGGCTACGGACTGTCCGAGACTTCGCCCGTGGCGACCGTGAATCCCACCAACGCGACGGCGTATTCCGGTTCCATCGGCTTGCCCTTGCCGTCCACCGACGTCGCGATCCTTGACGATGCCGGCAACGAGGTGCCGCTGGGTGAGCGCGGCGAAGTCGGCATCCGCGGACCGCAGGTCATGCTGGGCTATTGGCAGAAGCCCGACGAGACGCGTGATTCGATGACCGCCGACGGGTTCTTTCGCACCGGCGATATCGGCATCATGGACGAACAGGGCTATACGCGCATCGTGGATCGCAAGAAGGACATGATCGCGGTGTCCGGATTCAAGGTCTATCCGAACGAGGTCGAGGCCGCAGTGGCGCAGCATCCCGGGGTGCTGGAATGCGCGGCCATCGGCGTCCCGGACGAACACTCCGGCGAGGCGGTCAAGGTGTTTGTCGTGAAGAAGGACCCATCGCTGACCGAGGCGCAGGTGCAGGAATGGTGCAAGGAAAAGCTGACGGGCTACAAGCGCCCGCGCTTCGTGGAGTTCCGCGACGAACTGCCCAAGAGCAATGTGGGCAAGATCCTGCGCCGGGAGCTGCGGCCCGATGCGAAGGCGCCCACGGGCACGTCGGCCTAGGCTGAAGGGCGCCTCTGGGCGGAGTCAGCCCTTCTTGTCCAGGTGCGGCGCGATCATCTCGTGCAGCGCGCGTTCGATGGCGGGGTTGCCCGCCACGACCCGGCCGCCGATCGGCCAGGGGTCTTGCTGGTGCATGTCTGAGCAAGCGCCGCCTGCCTCGCGCAGGATCAGGGTGCCGGCGGCCACGTCCCAGGGCGCCAGGCCCATTTCCCAATAGCCGTCGTAGCGGCCGCAAGCGGTCCAGGCCAGATCCAGCGCGGCCGCGCCCATGCGGCGGACGCCGCGTGCGCGATTGATGGCGTCATGCAGCATGGGCATGTATTGCGCGGCGAAGGAGAAATCCCGGAAGGGAAAGCCGGTGGCCAGTACGGCGTCCTCGATCGTTTGCGTGCGCGAGCAGGTGATGCGCCGCCCGTTGAGCCAGGCGCCGATTCCATATACCGCGGTGAACAGCTCTTCGCGGCACGGGTCGTAGACGACGCCGATGACCGGCGTGTCTTCCGCCAGCGTCTCGTTGGCGGATATCGACGTGCCCGCATGCGCGATGAGGGCGATCGACACCGCGTAATGGGGGATGTCGTGCAGGAAATTGGTGGTGCCGTCCAGCGGGTCGATGTACCAGGTGGCGACGCCCTGGGCCCTGCCGCCCGTTTCTTCGGCGACGATGCCGAACTTGGGCGTGCGGGTTTTCAATTCCTGGATGATGGCGGCTTCCGCCTCCCGGTCCGCTTGGGACACGAGATCGTTGCGCGCCTTGCGATCGATCACGAGATCGGCGCGATGGTGCGCGTAGGATTGCAGAATGGCGGCGCCGGCATGGGCAGCAGTGACGGCCGCGTCGATCGCGGCGCACAGGTCGATGGGCGAGGCCAGCGATTGGGGCTGATCGTAGGTATCCATGAAACCAGTGTAAGCCCATGTATGCGTCAAACCCGTGGCAAGGGGCCGAATCCGGCATGCTGCGTGGCGTCCATCCAACGCGAGGGCGCCCGAGGGCCGATAATTCGCGCTTGCTCCAACTTTGTTTTTCCTGGACCCCCATGTCTGCGACTTACCTTCCTCTGACCCCTGCCGTGGTTGATTACGATGCCGACGGCAGGCTGTTCAGCGCCGCCTACGGCGACGTCTATCACTCGCCGTCCGGGGCGTTGGGGCAAGCAGAGCACGTATTTCTGCGGGGCAACGGCCTGCCCGAACGCTGGCGCGGACGCGCCTCGTTCACCGTTTGCGAAACAGGGTTTGGCCTGGGGCTGAATTTCCTGGCGTTGTGGAAAGCCTGGCGGGATGACCCGCAGCGGCCCGCGACGCTGCATGTCGTGGCCATGGAAGGGTATCCGTTCTCTCGCGAGGACCTGTCCGCGCTGCTGGCGCGTTACGCGACCGAGCCGCTGGCCGAGCTGGCGCGGCGCCTCGCTGCGCAGTGGCCGGCCCTGTTGCCCGGCCTGCATCGGCTGGAATTCGAGAACGGCGCGGTCACCCTGACGCTGGGTTTTGGTGATGCGCAGGTCCTGGCGCCCCGGCTGAGCGCGCGCGTCGACGCTTTTTTCCTGGATGGCTTTGCGCCCGAGCACAATCCGCGGATGTGGGCCTTGCCCCTGTTGCGCGATCTGGCCGCATTGGCGGCGCCGGGCGCAACCGTTGCCACCTGGGCGTGCACCGGAGAGTTGCGCCGGACCCTGCAGGAGGCGGGATTCGACGTGCGGCGCGCTCCCGGATACGGGGGCAAATGGCATATGACGGTAGGGGCGGCCAGCGCGGAAGGCCGCAAGGCCGTGGTCGCCTCGCGTGTGGGCCAGGCCCATGCCGTGGTGGTGGGGGCGGGGTTGGCGGGTGCGGGCATTGCGCAGGCGCTGGCCGGCCGTGGCTGGCGTGTCACCGTGCTGGACGCGGGCCGCGCCCATGGCGAGCCCACCCATGCGGGCCACCTGGCCGCGGCGCTGACGCCCGTGGTGGCGCGCGACGACAATGCGCGCGCACGGCTGTCGCGGGCGGGCAGCGAGCGGGCGCTGGCCCGCTGGCAAGGCCTGGCCGGGGGCGCGGCGCCCCGGGTGTGCGGCACGGTTCAGGTGGAGCGCGACGCGGGCCGTTCGGCGGCGCTGGCCGACACGCTGGATGCGCTGGCGTTTCCGGCCGACTGGGTGCGTCAGGTGGACAGGGACGAGGCCAGCGCATTGGCGGGCCTGCCGCTGGCGCGCGGCGGCGTTTTCTTTGCGCAGGGCATGCTGGTGCAGCCTGGGCGGTTGATCGAAGCCCTGCTGACGACGGCAGGCGTGACGCTACTGCCTGGCCAGGCGGCGCGCGTGACGCGGGCGGGGCAGGGCTGGAGCGTGCAGGATGCCTCCGGCGCCGAACTGGCCCAGGCGGACACCGTGATCCTCGCCAACGCGGCCGGCGCGCGCGCGGTGCTGTCGGACAGCGGGCTGCTTGACCCCTTGCCGCGGGTGGCGCAGATGCACGCGCTGGCCGGCGAAGTCACGCTGGTTCCCGCGGCGGCCCTGGCGGGCGGTCCGCGTTGCATCGTGGGCGGCGAAGGCTATCTGCTGCCGGATGTGGGCGCGGGCTGCGTGGTCGGCAGCACCTATGTGCACGACGCGACCGAAGCGCGGATCGGCGCCGAAGGCCAGCGTGTCACGCTGGGCAAGGCGGCCGGGCTACTGAGCGGTCACTTCCCGGACTTCGACGCCTTGGTTCCGGGCAGCCTGCCCGGCTGGGCGGGGTGGCGCGCCGTCCTGCCGGGCCGCTTGCCGGCCGTGGGCGAGTTGCCGCATGCGCCCGGGCTGTGGCTGGCCGTGGGATATGCCTCTCGCGGGCTGTCGTGGTCGGCCCTGATGGGCGATGTGATCGCGGCGCGACTCATGGGCGAGCCGTCGCCGCTGGAAAGCGATCTGGCCCAACTTATTTCCCCACGGTGAAAAAAATTTAAGCGCGGACAGAGGGGCGACGCAGGGTGGCGTAGAATTGCGGGAAATGCCAGGATTTGGCGCCAATAGGCCGTAATTGACCTCAGACTTGGCGTTTCGGCGGCTCGGAGGCGTCAGCGCTCCCGGGCGCTGGCCGAGGGCTTTATGCCCCTTTTATGGATGAGATTGCCGTCCAAAAGAGGGACCGAGTTTATTTCAAAGCTCAAATCCGTCAAAATAGCGTCTTTTGATGGTTTTTGGCTTAAGCCGGGGGATGCTCTGTGCCGCCCAAGTTCGACTTTGCCCATACTACCCAGCTCGAGAACATCGAGCTGCTGACGTCCCGCCCCAGTCGCATCGATTTCGACGCGGGCGATGGGTTGCACCTGGTAGTCGAGGCGCATGCGCCTGGTGTTTTTCGCCTGCGCTGCGGCGAGGCGAATCACTTCAATGATGACAAGCCCGGCGCGCGCGTGCGCGCCGTGGCCGAGATGCTGCTCGCGCGCCAAGAGGCCGTGAGCGAGGCCGCTCTTGCGCCGCGCGAAGGCGGGGATGGCTGGCGGATCACCCAGGGCGATGTTGCCCTGGAGATTCAAACCAGCCCCGTGCGCGTGGCGTTGTACCGCAATGACGAGCGCGTGCTCGAGTCCGAGGTTTCCGTGCATACGCCCGCATTCGGGCACAACGCGCTGGACCAGGCCGACGACGCTGTCTGGACGGCGGGTTTCACCCTGCAGGCCGACGAGCGTGTCTTCGGCCTGGGCGAAACACCGGGCGACCTGAACCGCCGCGAGGAATCCGTCGTTTCCGACGATCCCGAGCATCGCGCCCTGCCGCTGGCATGGAGCCCGCGCGGTTGGGGCGTCTACGTCAACACGATACGTCGCGTCGAGCATTCGGTGGGTGTCGCGCCCGCGGATTCGGCCTATGTGCTGACCCTGGACGACGCCGTCCTGGATCTGTTCCTGTTCGCCGGCGAACCCGCTGAAATCCTGAACCAGTACACCGCGCTGACCGGCCGTGCCGGGCAGCCCGTGTTGTGGGCGATGGGTGCGTGGCTGCAGCAGGCCGCGGGCGAGATGCCGACGCAGACGGTGGCCTTGGTGGCCCGCATGCGCGAAAACCAGATTCCGGTGGACGCCGTGACGCTGGCGCAGCCGGCGGCTTGGGGTTTCCAGGCGGACAAGACGGTTTTCGAATGGGATGCCCAGCGCTTTCCCGACGCCAAGCAGATGCTGGCGCTGTTCCATAAGCACAACGTGCATGTCGCGGCCTCCGGTTTTCCGGGCGTGCTCAAGACCAGCCCGCTGTTCGAGGAACTGGAAGACCGCGGTTGGCTGCTGGCCAAGGAAGATGGGTCCGCCCAGGTGTTCGACGGCAATGCCGCCACCTCCGGGCAGCCCTACGGCCTGCTGGACCTGACCTATCGCGACATCTACAACCTCTGGGTGGAACGCCACCGCCAACTGGTGGAAGACGGCCTGGACGCGCCTGCCTGCGACGCCCAGATCGCCATCCCCGACGGCGTGACGGCCCGCAATGGCGAAACCGGCCCCGCGCTGCGCACCATGTATCCCCTGCTGGTGCGCCGCGCGCTGTTCGATGCGGTCGCCGGCCTGAAGGTGCCGCCCGAAGGCGTGGTGCCCAGTTCCGATCTGTTCCCCGCCGCGCAGCGACTGCCGTGGCAGGTGGGGCCGCAGGCTGAAAACACCTGGGAGGGCTTGCGCCACACCTTGCGCACGTCCCTGTCGATCGGGTCTAGCGGAGTGCCGGTACAGGTGCACGGCATCGGTTCGGTTTCGCGCGACCGTTCTGGCATGACGTCCGAGCTGTACCTGCGCTGGCTGACCGTCGGCGTGTTTTCGGCCAATTTTTCCTTCCAGGGCGTGGAAGGCCTGATGCCTTGGGACTTCGGCGACGAAACCCTGGCCCAGGCCAGGACCTGGATGCAGTGGCGCTATCGCCTGGTGCCTTATGTGCTGGGCGCCATCGAGGACTCGGCGCGTACCGGCTTGCCGGTGCAGCGCTCCATGGCCCTGTCGTTCCCGAACGATCCGCATGCCCATGAATGGGACCTGCAATACCTGCTGGGCCCGGCCCTGCTGGTGGCGCCGGTGACCGAACCCGGCAACCAGGTGCGCGTGTACCTGCCCAAGGGCGAGGCCTGGTGGGACCTGAACACGGGTCATCGCTATGAAGGCGGCACCACCTGGACGATCGATTGCGAACTGGGCCAGTTCCCGGTTTTCGGCCGCGAAGGGCACATGCTCTGTCTGGGGCCTGCCGCGCAGCATACGGGCGAGTTCAACTCGGCCCGTATCCTGGACGAGGTCTGGATGTTCGGCATGCCGGTGCATAACCCGGTCGTCATGCGCAACAAGATCCGCGTGATGCAGATGCAGGGCTCGAGCTATATCAAGGGTCTGGAAGGGCTGCGCATTTCGCCGTCCGAAGGGCTTGAGGTCAAGCGCCGTGGAGCGGAAGTCCGCATCTCCCGCGCACGCTGAACCCGGCGTGGCCGCCAGCCGGCCGCCGTCATGAAAAGGGGCAGTCAGGAAGGCTTTCCTTCCCGGCTGCCCTTTGTGCCTTCTGCCTGATCGCGGATTGCAGAGCGGACCCGCCGGGGCGGGGGCCTGGACAGGCGTGGCGCACGCATATTACTTATAGTTATTAAAAATGGAAAAAACAGTCGTTCTCTTCAGAAGAGAAAAGATACAAAATCGCCTGCCATGATTCACATCGAGAACCTATCCAAGACCTATGCCACGCCGCATGGAGAATTCCAGGCGCTGCGAGGCATCAACCTGCACATCGAGCAGGGCGAGGTCTTCGGCATCATCGGCCCCAGCGGGGCCGGTAAAAGCACGCTGGTCCAGTGCATAAATCTGCTGGAACGTCCCAACGAAGGCACTATCGCCATTGGCGGCCAGGCCTTGACCGGCCTGAACGAAGCGCAGTTGCGCGGGCAGCGCCGTCGCATCGGCATGGTGTTCCAGGGCTTCAACCTGCTGTCGCGCCGCACGGTGTACGGCAACGTCGCCTTGCCGCTGGAAATCGCGGGCGTGCCGAAAGCCGAGATCCCGGCGCGCGTGGAGCGCCTGCTGGCGCTGGTGGGCCTGGAGCACCTGCGCGACCGTTATCCCAGCCAGATCAGCGGCGGCCAGAAGCAGCGCGTGGGCATCGCGCGTGCCCTGGCCAACAAGCCGGATGTCCTGCTCAGCGACGAAGCCACGTCCGCGCTGGATCCGGAAACCACCCACAACATCCTGGCCTTGCTGCGCGACATCAATCGCAAGACCGGCGTGACCGTGGTCATGATCACCCACCAGATGGAAGTCGTGCGCGAAGTCTGCGACCGCGTCGCCGTGCTGTCGCAGGGCGAAGTGGTTGAAATCGGCAGCACGCGCGAAGTGTTCGCGCAGCCGCGCCACGAAGTGACCCGCGGCATGGTGTCGGCGGCCACCGCGTCCGACCTGACCGACGCCACGCTGGCCGCCGTAAAAGAGCGCATCGAAACGCTGGCCGCCGCCAAGCCGGGCCAGGCCGTGCGCCTGCTGCGCCTGTCGCTGACCGGCACGGACGCGTCGGGCGCATTCCTGTCCGACCTGTCCAGGCAGTTTTCCCTGGACGTGGGCCTGGTGCAGGCCCGCGTCGAAGATATCCAGGGCGTGGCCGTGGGCACGATGTTCGTGCTGGCCCAAGGCGCGCCCGCCGCGGTCAAGGACGCGATTGCCTACCTGACCGCCCGTGACATTACCGTTGAAGAAATAGCTCATGAGTCCGCAACTGATCGATCTGCTTATTACGTCGCTGCTTGACACCCTGCTGATGGTGGGCGTGGCCAGCGCCATCGCGGTGGTCATCGGCATTCCGCTGGGCGTGACGCTGACGGTGACCGCGCGCGGCAACATGCTTGAGAACCAGCCCGTGAACCATGTGCTGGGCGCGGTGATCAACGCCACCCGTTCGGTGCCCTTCGTGATCCTGATGGTCGCGATCATTCCGTTCACGCGACTGGTCGCGCAGACCTCCATCGGCACCACCGCCGCCATCGTGCCCTTGTCGGTCGCGGCGATTCCGTTCATGGCCCGCATCGCGGAGAACGCCATGCGCGAAGTGGATCCCGGATTGATCACCGCGGCGCGCGCCATGGGCGCATCGCCGATGCAGATCATCATGAAGGTACTGCTGCCCGAAGCCTTGCCCGGCCTCATCGCCGCCACCATCGTCACCGTCGTCAGCCTGATCGGCTATTCGGCCATGGCCGGCGCCATCGGCGGCGGCGGACTGGGCGACCTGGCGATCCGCTACGGCTACCAGCGTTTCCAGTCAGACGTCATGGCCGCGGTCGTGATCGTGCTGATCGTATTGGTCCAGGCGATCCAGAGCCTTGGCGACCGCTTCGTGCGGCGCATGTCGCATCGCTGATTTCTCTGGCGCAGGTTCATTCTCTTCCTACTTCCGTAATTCGGGATATCGCAACATGAGCATCAAGGTTTTGAAGTCGCTGGCCGCGTTCGCCCTGGGCGCCGCCGTTTTCACCCAGCCCGCGCTGGCTCAGGACAAGCCGCTGAAGATCGGCGTCACCGCCGGCCCGCACGCCCAGATCTTTGATGTGGTCAAGGCTGAAGCCGCCAAGCAGGGCCTGAACATCCAGGTCATCGAATTCACCGACTACGTGCAGCCCAACGTGGCGCTGGCCTCGGGCGACCTGGACGTCAACAGCTACCAGCACCAGCCCTACCTGGACAACGCCAACGCCGACCGCGGCTACAAGCTGGTCAGCATTGCCAAGACCGTGATCTTCCCGATCGGGATCTACAGCAAGAAGATCAAGTCCTTGTCGGAGCTGAAGGAAGGCGCCCGCATCGCGCTGCCGAACGACCCGACCAACGGCGGCCGCGCCCTCTTGCTGCTGCAAGCCAACGGCCTGATCAAGCTGCGTCCGGAAGCCGGCCTGAAGGCTACGCCGATCGACGTGATCGAGAACCCGAAGAAGCTGCGCTTCATCGAGCTGGACGCCGCCCAGTTGCCGCGTTCGCTGGACGACACCGATGCCTCGGCCGTGAACACCAACTTCGCGCTGGAAGCCGGCCTGAATCCCGCGAAGGACGCGATCGCGCAGGAATCGCCGGATTCGCCGTACGCCAACGTGCTGGTGGTGCGTGAAAAGGACAAGGGCCGTCCCGAGTTCGCCAAGCTGATCAGCATCTATCACAGCCCGGCCGTGAAGCAGTTCATCGAGACCAAGTACAAGGGCGCCGTGGTGGCTGCCTGGTAAATCCAGGTTCCATTCCCGCTCCGGAAACGGCCGCCGCAAGCGGCCGTTTTCTTTTGGGCGGCTTGGGGCAGGGATGTGACAGCAGCGTCATTTTTTGACAAAGCCCAGGAAATCCGCCATAATTTCTGGCTTCGGTCGGGTTGTTAGCTCAGTCGGTAGAGCAGCGGACTTTTAATCCGTTGGTCGCGAGTTCGAGTCTCGCACAACCCACCACCCCCTGCCTTTTTAGGAAGGTAGAAGAGAATCAAGCACTTGCGAGCGATCGCGGTGCTTTTTTTTCGTCCGTAGGGGACGCGTCGTCCGAGCAAAAACTGGCCTTTGCCGGAAAACTGCCGGACTCGGAGAATCCAGATCGAGCGTGTTGTCACACATCGGAGTCTGGAATGGCATACATCAGTCAAAGAGGCGCGTATTGGCGCGCCGAAATCCGTCGGCGAGGGTTCAAGCCCGCCTATCGAACTTTCGATACACGCCAACTCGCCCAGCAGTGGGCCCGGCGCACCGAGTCTGAGATGGACGCCGGCGTCTACGTAGATCGCAGCCAAGCGGAGCGAACCACCCTCAAGGAGGCGCTGGAACGCTATCGGCTTGAAGTGCTGCCTGGCAAGAAATCCCCTAAGCAAGAGTCAGGACGCATCGATAGGTGGCTGCGCACAGACCTGGCACACCGCAGCCTTGCGAATCTACGCGGTGCCGACTTTGCGCGCTACCGTGACACCCGACGAGCAGATGGCCGGGCAGAAAATACGATCCGTTTGGAGCTGCAGCTTGTCAGCCATCTCTACGAGACCGCCCGCAAAGAGTGGGACATGGAGGGATTGCTTAATCCGCTGCGGAACATTCGGAAGCCAAGCGGCAGTGCTGCGCGAGAGCGACGCCTTCAAGACGGAGAGTACGAGGCCATCCGCGGCTATCTGGGCTCGTCAGGCAACGTCTATGCGTTGCCGGCGTTCGACCTGGCGATCGAGACGTCTCTGCGCCAGGGCATGCTCTTCGCGATTCAGTGGGAGTGGGTGGACCTCAATGCCCGTCTTATTAGGATTCCCGCTGCTTGGCGCCGAGCGGGCAACAAGGGTGTGCCTGCTGCCATCCCATTGTCCAGGATCGCGTGCCAAGTCATTTCCTGCATGGCAACAGGCAGGGCGTCGCCGGCAACTGGTCCAATCCTTGATACAACACCCAACGCCATCCGCTGCCTCTGGGCGAGGGCGCTAAAGGCCTTGGAAATCGGCAATCTGCGCTGGCACGACCTCAGGCATGAGGCGGCATCCCGTTTTTTCGAGAAAGGGTTACACCCGATGGAGGTGGCCAGCATCACTGGCCACAAGAGCATGCAAATGCTCAAGCGCTATACCCATCTTCGCGCTGAGGATTTGGTCGCGAAGCTGGACCAGCAGCGCCACAGGTGAACGTTTATGGGGCGATCCGACCGGTCGTCCCAATCGAAGCGGTGCGCTAACAGGCGGCCACCTGATAGCGCACCTGACCACCATCACCGTCAGGAGGTGAAAATGGCTGAGAACATTGTATCGATGGCACTGATTGAGGATTTGTTGTTTGAGGTTGCGCCCGGACTCGATGAGGACGGTGAGGGGCACTTGCATAGTCTGACCGCACTGCTTCGGCCCGCTTTGGAGGCCGTAATTCGCGGCTACCAAATTGCCTCTATGCAGGAAACGACTGAGGCGGCCTTTAGGCGATTTGTCGAGCGGTTAGCGCAAGAAGGATAGCCGGCGCCAAATAGCGGGGCTCTGCCCCGTTCCCCGCGTTCGCCACGTGGCAAGGGGGCCTGCTATGCAGGCCCCCCGTGCCAGGCTAACTCAGTGCTTAGCGTCAAGGGTTCGCTACGCCGGCTCCTCACCCGTTCGGTGCTCGCCGTTGGCTGCGCTCCGCATGCGGCTTCCGGGGCCGCCCTTGACTCTGCGTCGCGGCTTTCCAACGGCGAAGACGACCGGAGCACCACATCAAAAGACGGTGGTTGACGAAATTGAAAATTTGCACAAAAATGCGGTTGACGTTTTCCAGAATTTGCACACTTTACAGGATCTATCACCGATGAACCTGCCGTCTCCGGAAGCCTTCTTACCAGCTCTTAGTGCGGACCGCCTTGAGAGAATTGCTGAGATATTGATCGATGAGCATTTTTCCACGCTTACAGATCTGCAGAGCGACTATGACGATGGTTACTCCCGGGGCTGCACACGGTTCGCACGTCAAAAAAACCGCCTGCGTGTAGTTGCGCTTTCGGATCACTACGACTGGCTCAAGTTGCTGCATGGCGGCAATGATTTGGTGTTTACGATTGGTGGAGTCCCTTGCCGTTTCACCACAGACGACCCGTCGAATCCGAGTAAGCCCGCTTTGCTGGAAGTAAGCCCTATTCAGCGCTCTTTTTTTGAAGAAGTCGAAGCCGGAGTTCCGTGCAAATTCTGCTTCATTCTGGACGGAGGATACGCAGAGGCAGAAGATCCGCAAGTCGTATTTTTGGGTGAAGATGCATCTGGAGTCGTTAGATGTAAATGGACCTCCGGCGGCATACGTACCCTTCATATGGTCTCCGCGAACACCCCGCCGGCGAAAGACATTGGCAAGGCACGCGTCGGGCCGAAGCGCGTTGATTCAGATAAAGCAGAAAATTCTGGTACAGCATGACGTTTATTGGTTCAAACCTTCGTACGGCTCGCCTGTTTCATGGCTATTCCCAGCAGGAGCTGGGCGAGCACGTGGGATGCTCAAAGCAGTTCATTAGTCGCGTGGAGTCTGGCGTCGATGTGCCGACTCCTGCCCTGACCACGAAATTCTGCGAAACCTTGGCGGTTTTGCCAGAATTTTTTGCGGCTGCGGATCCTATGCCGATCGTTGACGAACAGTGTCATTTCCGTAAGCAGTTGACGACCAAAGTGGCCCTGCATCAGGCGGCCCGTGCGCGGGGGGAGTTTTTGAAGCGCATGGTGAATGTGATGGAGGAGAACTTGGAGTTGCCCCCTTACGATTTTGAGGAGGCGAGCAACACTTCTGCCGATGCGATTGAAGAGGCTGCCGACCATGCCCGCACGCACTGGGGCTTGGGGTTCGGGCCTATCCAAAATGTCACGAGGGTGGCAGAAAATGCTGGCGCTGTAGTGATGCCTATCGGCGGGCTGGCAGCCGAGATCGATGCGATCTCGTTTGCTACTCGGCGTCCGGTCATAGCAATGAACATGGACAGCCGTTCCGCGTGCCGAGCTCGTTTCGGGGTGGCGCACGAGATGGGACATTTCTGTCTGCACATCGGAGTGCAAACCGGTGACAGAGCAACGGAGTCACAGGCCAATCGATTTGCGAGCGCATTTCTGATGCCACGCCGATATTTCATTCAAGAATGCCGTGCGGCTCTAAGAGGCTCTCGGTTGAGCTGGCAGGCGCTCGCCGACATCAAGTTGCGATGGGGCGTGTCCAAGGCAGCTATTCTCTATCGGGGTCGTCAACTTGGGGCTTTCTCGGAAGATCAGTATCGTAGCGGAGTGATCGGACTAACCCGTCGCGGGGAGGCAAAGGCGGAAGTCGAGGATGAGCAGATTCCGATGGAGCGTCCTGAGTTGATTGCAGACAGTATGCAGGTACTTCGTGAAGCTTTTGGCATTTCCTTTGGTTCGCTTGCGAAGGCGATGAGTGTACAGACGCAGCTGTTAATGGACTTGTTAGCGGCTCGTTTTGATCCGGTAGAAATGGCAAAAATGGGCGGTGGAAATGTTGTCTCATTGACGGCTGCTAGAGACGAGCGAAGCCGTGGGGCAATGTTAGATTTAGCTTTCTAACTATTAGGTCTTTGCGGTTGCGGTATGGGTGCCTGCCCGGCCACCTAAATCCGCTTTGGGAAACAAGGCGTCGTGATTGCTGGACTAGGGCTTGGTCAATGTGCCCAATAGCCGAACGCTGATGTGATTGCTAGCGCACCGCCACCGGGCCCAGCATCAAGCGGACTCAATGGCTCAATGTCCGACCGCCGGTACGGGATGCCTTCAAGGATTCCCGCCCGATGAATGCGCGTCGGACGCATCAGCGAGCTTCCACCTTGCGCTTCCACTCCTTTAAGAATGCTAGCCTCTCTTCATTAGCTAGCACACAGACCAATGGAGAAGACTGACGCATGTCGGCCGCATGTTCGGAATCCTCTAAGGCAAAAGTTAAGCAAGCATCCATGCCTTCATTCATCAAAGCCTCCCATTCGACGAGATAAGGCTGAGTAGATTTGCAGACAATAGTGCGCCAACGCGCCAAGGTTCTGCGAGCCTTTTCGAAGAGCTCGGGGTCTCGCCTAATCTTTTCCACGGCCAATCGGTGCATAGCAAGTGTGCGTGCGATGCTTCGCCTTTCTAGCGCTTGTGCGATGTCATGCATGCTTCGACCTACTATCGGACTCAAAAGAAGGGTACGCGCGGTATGTGCAGACGTAGAGGGCTAGTCATAGCGTACGCCCATTTCGCGCCGACGTGTGCGGGTATCGGCGGCCGGTCCCATCCTTTTGACGGCGTTTCGATAGGGCAACGTTTACGCACACCACGGCAGATCGGCAACGGACTAAGGCAACAGGATGCTTAAATTTTGTTACTCTCTTTTCGGCTCAGGTTGAATGGAGGAGAACAAATATGAATGCCGATCCAAGTAGCGGTAACGAACCCGTCGAATTTAACGATGTTCAGGACGTTGCCGAAGTGCCTAAGGCTGACGCATTGGTCGGAGTGACCATCGCGGGACGCTGGAAGCTAGAAGAAAAATTTCACGAAGGTAAGCAAGAAAGTGGGGGAAACTTCGGAGTTGGCTACTCCGCCCTTGATCTGCAGGATCAGATCCGTCGGTTTGTGAAGGTCGTCGACTTTCGCAGTCGGCTGAGAAATACGAGTCAGCTGCGTCAGCTCCTTTCTGCGGCCGAGTTCGAGGTCACGATGCAGAAGGCATGTATTAGGATGTCCAAAGTGGTCCGTATGGTGGGCTACGGGGATCTAGCCTTTCGAACGCCCGGAAGCCAAGACCCCTACAACTATCTGTACCTTGTTCTAGAGCGTGGCGATGGTGATATTAAAAGTCATGTTGATTTCCGCCCGGATCGCAGCGCGTATTGGAAGCTTTGGGTGCTCCGGGAAGTGGCGCTTGGGATAGAGCAAATGGAGCGAGCGCATCTCGCGCACAACGACATCAAGCCTTCAAATGTCATTCGCTTTCCGAGCAGCGGGACAACACATAACATCAAGCTTGGAGACGTGGGGCGCGCGGTCACGAAATCGGGCAAAGGCCCGTTCGATTCGCTCCATTGGGCAGGTGATCCACGCCACATGCCACTTGAAGTGCTTTACGGATGGCAGGAGTCGGAATGGCAAAACCGTAGGACATCAGCAGACGCCTACATGCTAGGCAACCTCGCGTGCTTCCTATTCTCGGGATCGTCAATTACTGAACGCGTCACTAACTCACTACCGCCAGAGTACCGATATGACGGATTTTCCGGTGCCTATCGAGATTTGAGAGACATCGTACGACACGCACGCAACAATGTGCTGGAAGGTCAGGTTGTAGCGACCTTTCCCACCGAGGTACGGGAGGAGTTGGGGGAGATCGTTCGTTGGCTTACGGAGCCAGATCCATGTATGCGGGGCGAACCACGCGCGCGGCGGGCAGGCACGGTCGGTATCGACCGAATCCGGGCTCGTTTAGAGCGGCTAGCTCAGCGAACCCTTCTGCATGAACGCGCTATGGCGCAAGCAAAATGAATAGACTACTTCCTACTCGCAGACTCATCCCGAAGTGGCGCAAGGCTCGCTTCTCGCTAAGTCAACCTGACATGCTTGGACTCGTAAAACCAGCTAAACAGGTCGAGGTTCTGCAGACCAGTGAGGAAGCTGTAACGGTCGCGCTATGGGCCTGGGAGCGTTCGAAGTCAGTCGGTGACCTTGCCGATCTGCTCGCCTTCGGACTCGACGTTCAACAGCATCCGCGCCTTGTGCCTGCAGCACGGGTTGCCCTTGCCTCCTCGGACACTTCGGCAGCCATGAAATTGGTCGCAAAGGAAATCTTGGAGTCTGGAGCGAGTGAATCTCTGATCTGGAGAGAGTCGCAGGCGGCGCAGAGCGTGCGAGGATTACGTGCGTTGCTACGCAACTCGCCCAACGACGTTATTGCCTTGGTCGACTTGGCTCAGCATCATCTGGCGATAGGGAAGCAGCGCGCCGCACATCGAGCGCTGGCAACTGCTTACCAATTATCTCCAGACTCCGTGCACGTGATCCGCGCGTTCACGCGGTTTTGGATTCACGTGGGCATGCCCGACAAAGCGCATGCCTTGATAAAAAGGGCGCCTCGTACTCCTACTGACCCTTGGCTCATGGCTGCGGAGATTGCCACAGCGCAGGTAGCTGAAGCCCAGTCCGTGCAGGTCCGGAAAGCGCAGCGCGCCTTGAGTGCGAAGTCATTCAATAGTCGAGACATCACCGAATTGGCCGGTGCGGTTGGCGGCGCTGAACTGGAACGCGGTAACTTTAAGGATGCCCGAAAGTTGTTTCGATTGGCGCTTGAGTACCCGACGGACAATGTGTTGGCCCAAGCCATCACTAATCAGCAGTTTCTCGGGATCGAAATTGATGCTGCGCTAATTCGGAAGGCCCCCAACGGCGTATTTGAGGGGCGAGCACTTCAGGCTCTGCTTAGGACCGATTTCGAGCAGGTAGGAGAATTGACAAAGTGTTGGGCTGAGGAAGAGACATTTTCCAGTCGTCCGCGATTGTTGCAGTCTTTTGTTCACGGAGCGATGGGACACTATGAAGACGCACTGGAGGCAGCGGATTTAGGTATCTTGACGGACCCAAACGACTTGAGTCTGCGAGGGAACCGAGCGTATGCGCTCGCCCTGTTGAGGCGCTTTCCGGCGGCCGAAGCCGAGCTCGCGATTATCGAGGCAAGGCGCGATCCCAACGATAAGGCTCTAAGCCTGGCAACAAGGGGAGCCGTGCAGCTTCTAAGCGGCAATCATAAAGTTGGAACGGACCTCTACGAAGAGGCGCTAACAGAGTTTGAAAGACAAAAATCGGAACTTCAATATTCCGACTGCCTTGCATTTTTTGCTCGTACTGCAGATCAGGCTGAGAGCCCGAACCGCTTTGAAGTGCTTAAGCGCGCCGCGGATCGGTTCGCGAAAGTTCCATCTCACGCAGCAGCTGTTGTTCTGCGCACCCTCGATCAGAGGGCGGAAGTCAAGGAACAAGAGCCTATGCGACGAGTTACGCAATGGGAATGGAACAAGGCGGACAACACGCTCGTGGCGAAGCGTGGACTGACCAAAAAGGGCGCGCCTTCAGTGGTTATGCTGACGAATGAACGTAAAGAGAAATGAGAACTTTTGAATATTCCGCGTAGCACTTTTAGCGACTCTTGCGTTCGAAGTGGTTGGCCACTCCTCACAACCGCGATCCTCAGACTTCTTCTGACGCGCGCCCTCATGGTTCAAATCGGACGCTTACCATCAGTATGAATGTGCGGCCGAAGGATTTCGGCGCTGGGGATCGTCCGCCACGGGCGATCCCTTTTTAAATGCTTCGGATGATCGCGTCGGAGCCAGTCTTGCTGTCTCACATCGATGAGCTACTCCCGCTCGATCAAGCTCACGCTGTTTTTTTGCGGCACATCTAGCATCATTGCCGCAGAGCCTGCCTTGCATCACTTCGTCTGCCGGGCGCACGTTGCACACATCATGGGAAGCCATGGCCGCTTCGACGGCTGCGTCATTCGCAGCGTTGGCTGGCAGACAACAACCCAGAGGGAGTAAAAATGGCAACCAAGCCTTCAGTGGTCGGCTCTTGATTGTTGTTCGGTGTAAGAGACTTTGAACGACAGTGGTATGAATTTTCATGCAGGTAGCCATAGGCAAAAATAATTGAATTTGGGTTAAAGCGGTCTAGGAAAGCGGAGGAATTGATTGAATCGCGTTCTAGTGGTTGATCTCGAAGCGACATGCACAGATGTTGGCATGGACGCCTGGGACATGGAGGTGATTGAGATCGGGGCCGTCTGGGCGACCCCAGATGGTGTTTCCGGCGATCGATTTCAGTCGTTCGTACGCCCCATGCGGAATCCAAAATTGACATCCTTCTGCACGAATCTCACCGGTATCACGCAGGATGACGTAGACGGTGCTCCCTGTTTTCCCGCAGCGGCATTTGCTTTACGCCAATTTGCCGAGGCGGAGACTGCCCAGGGCAACATCTGGGTAAGCTGGGGCGCGTATGACCGTCGACAACTTGAGCGGGATAGCTCGCGGCATGGGGTGGGGAATCCGCTGGCGATGTCTCATCAGAACGTGAAACGTATGTTCGCGAAAGCTCAAAAAATTGGCAAAGAGGTAGGCATGGCCAAAGCGTGCGATTTAGCTGGTCTGGTGCTGCTTGGCACTCACCATCGCGCGCTGGACGATGCCTTAAATATTGCGCGTCTGCTTCCCTGGGCTTTTGGCGACCGCGAGTTGCCGGGAAGAACTGCCTCGAGGAGTAGCCTTTCTTCATCCTAGGGTGCCAAAGCTGTATTTCTCGGCAACGACGGTAGTCGAGCCCGATTGTCTCTGATCGCCCGGGTGGCCCAGATCGTCAAAGGACAGAGCCCATCCTGGCTGCCTAACTGGGGCAAACCGTAAGTGGAAGAGGTCTTGCTGACGCAATGCCCAAGCATTGACGAGATCTGATCATCATCCCAACGTCGTAGATTTTTCCAATCAGACGCCAGTGCATGGCGCAACAGGTATGGCGTCGTCTCAACCCTTAGATTTGGCCATGCTTTCTTGCCGCTGCGGCGCATGGCCGAAGTGAAAGCGACCTTGTTGGCGCTGACGGTCACAGAATCAGCGTTCGTGCCAGGCTGAAGGAGTTCAGCCATGCGGGCAAGCAATGGATGGCAAGGTTCGAGCAAGTCGTACGAGACGGTTCTTAGCGGCTGCCCTTGTTGCTCCTTGACTTTGGCTCCACGGATGGTGAACGTTACCTCGCTGTCTTCCCGGCGCACGACAACCCCAGACTCTAGTTCAGCAGGTCGGCATCCTGTCAGGGCCATGACGAGGTAGGCACTTTCATAGCTGCTCCCATAGAACTGCGTCGATAATTCCTCACGCCATCCAGGGGGAAGCTTCGGGAGGTCCGCGCGCTTCGATCTCCTCCTTTTCGGCGCCGCTAATGGACATGTTCCTGACGCAGTCTCAATGCGAGTTGAGAGATCTAATAGCATGGAAATCTCCTTCACTGCGTCCTGCCAAAGAGCCCAGTCTCCAGCCTTTTGAAATAGGTCCTGCTGCCAGGGTAATCCCCCCGCAAAAGCGATGAGGTCAGAAGTAGAATTTTCTCGTTGAGGAGTTCTACCGCATGAAGAAGTCGAGATTTACGGATAGCCAGATCATTGAAGCCATCAAGCGCGTGGAGGCTGGCCTTGCTGTTCCTGATCTGTGCCGAGAGCTGGGCATCAGCTCGGCTACGTTCTACAAGTGGCGTTCCAAGTACGGCGGCATGGACGTATCGCTGATGGCGCGCATGAAGGAGCTGGAGGCCGAGAACGCCCGGCTACGCAAGATGTACGTCGAGGAGAAGCTCAAGGCCGAGATCGTGACGGAGGCGCTAGAAAAAAAGTGGTGAGGCCATCTCGCCGCCGCGAGATGGCCCAACGTGCAGTGCAGGATCGCGGCGTATCGATCCGGATGGCCTGCGAGGCGTTCAGCATCAGTCAGACTTGCTATCGGTATGTCGCCAAGGCGGACGCTGAGAACGAGGAGATCGCCAACTGGCTGCTACGTCTGACCGACAACCACCGCAACTGGGGCTTTGGTCTGTGTTTCCTGTATCTGCGCAATGTTCGAGGCTTCGGCTGGAACCATAAGCGCGTGTACCGGATCTATCGAGAGCTCGAGCTGAACCTGCGTATCAAGCCGCGCAAACGGCTGATACGGCAGACGCCTGAGCCACTGACCGTGCCCACCAACGTGAATCAGGTATGGTCGATGGACTTCATGCATGACCAGCTTGCCGATGGGCGCAGCATCCGCGTGTTCAACGTGATTGACGACTTCAACCGCGAGGCGCTGGGCATTGAGGTTGACTTCTCGCTGCCATCCGAGCGCGTGATCCGTACGCTCAAGCAGATCATCGGCTGGCGGGGCAAGCCCTTAGCCATTCGGTGCGACAACGGCCCCGAATACCTGAGCGCGGCAATTGTCGAGTGGGCCGGGGCATGGAGCATAAAGCTCGAATACATCCAGCCGGGCAAGCCGCAGCAGAATGCCTACGTCGAACGGTTCAACAGGACCGTGCGCTACGAATGGCTGTCTCAATATCACTGGGACGATCTGGACCACGTACAGCGCGTGGCCACGCAGTGGATGTGGTCCTACAATCACGAGCGCCCAAATATGGCTCTGGGCGGATTTACCCCCAAACAGCGGTTGGCCATGGCCGCGTAGTGTTCCTACTTCTGGCAATCGCTAAAAATGGGGGGATTACCCCAGAGTCGGCGCTTCAGCTGCTGCTGCAATCCCCATTTCAGCGCTGCCTTCCTGCGTTGATAGGTTCTCTTCGATCGGGTATCGCACGCCGCCGACCAAATCGCGGCAGCATTCAGATCACCCCGGCCAGCTAAGCGGGTGTATTCGCGCTCGTATTCCTTGTTGGTTGCCTCAGATCTCTCACTCGCCACCGTCTCCTTTACGCGATGCCGTGCGGCTTTTATGACCTCGAAGAGTGCCTGTTTAGTGCTCGGATCCATAACACGTGCTCAGGGATAAGTTACGGGTGTCGAAGGCAGTGCTCGACTAACGTCGAACCCGCACTGCCCACATTCTCTGTCTCTCGACAGAGAATGCTTAGAGTCAATGTGACATCGAATATGAGGCGCGAGCGGTCGCGGCGTTGGGGCAATGTGACCACGGAAGCTACCGCATCTCATCCACTCGAAGTCACATTGACCCATTCGATAACGTGAACGCGGCAGACGAGCGTCAACGTGACTTAGCATTTCCGAGCACGGAGTTTCTTTTGCTTTGAGCACTGAACTCTTATCATCAGTGTGCCGGGATATTTTCGAACTGTTGAGAGGATGACGATGAGCGGCGCGGACTATTCGGCAGGACTTGGGGCGGGTTACGCGGTAGCCCGCCGTGCGCAGCACGATACCGAATCCTGGATTCGCCACTCCAGGAACCTGGAGGAGCAAATTGCCACTCTGCGTGAAAAGCTGATCATGAGCCACGCAGCGATGCGCGCCGCGGGACTGCTTTGCAAGGAGCTTGCCGACGTGGTCGAAGTTGCCGCGCCGACGCACGCGTTGGCTAATTCCGCCTCTCGGCAAACGACTCGCCGAATGCACCTTGCGAAATTGCTGTTGGAAGAGGGGTATGTCTACGATATCGAGACAGGGGAACTCTCGCCGAGCAAGCCCGGAAGGTCGCCAAGAGGCTGATGTGCGTGATACGCCGTAATACGCGTTCATAACGTCGCTCTCAACTTCCGAGCAGGTCTTTCGTGGACGGGGTGCTGTCTTGCTCCAGCTTGGGCCCCGTCTTAGGGGCACCTCCGGACAAGCCTCGGCCTAGTCCGCCCGCGCCATGTTTGACGTCCCGTACTCCGCCGACCAGCATATCGTGGCCTTTGTCCCCACTGTTCTCGGCGCCTGGTAGTCCGCCCGCTGCGGACCCAATCCAGCGCAGAATGTTGTCCGGAATCCAGTGGATCAGTGAAAAGACTATGTGCACCACCGACGTCATAAGAATCGCGTAGATTGCGACGTAGCAAAGGAACGATACGATGCCAGTTAGCGAATCCGCTTGAACGCCGGCCACGACCGTCAGAAAAGCTGCGTTCAGATAGCCGGTGATCGGCTCAGTCAGCAGCATTGCCGTCACCAGGCCAAACAGCATCAGCGCCGGCCGCATCATCAACGACATCACGAGCGCCCAGCCGGGCCCACCTTTTCCCGCCACGTCGTCACCGTCAGGATGTATGTGGGCGACGGCCAGAATAGGGGCTGCGATCACTGCTTCAACGACCAGTACAAACCAGTTCACTACTGAGGTTGTCCAGGTGATGAAGGGAACCATAGGTACATAGGTGGAGAGGGTGACTCCGGCTGCGAGGACTGCCAGGACCAGTACGGAGAGAATCGTTGATAAGAACTGTAGAGCCGCGCCAAAGTCAAAAACGGCGCCTGCCGTCGCCTTAGCTATCCATCCGCTTGTTGCGCCGGCGGCAGATGCGAGCACAGCCAGGACTAGCTCACCCGTCGTCACGATGACGTCGCCAAAAGATTTCATCTGACTCATGTGATTCAGGTTCGATCCAGCGATCGCCTGAGTCATTTGGTTGATAGCGCCCATGAAGGGCGCCGAGAGCAGCCTACGAACGTACTCCCACGCACCTTCACCCTGCTGCGGTCGCCTTACGTTGGTTTCTGCGTAATAGACGTTCCGGACGCTTTGAACTCGATGGCGGGCATACTCGTCGGCGGTTGTCATCGCGTCAGAGTAGGTCTGCAACACTTCCTTGGTCTCCTTGTCTGTGATGTCGACAGGGTCCGAGACTGGAAGTCCGTTTAGAGTTGATTGCATCGCGTCGTTCATCTTCGCGATATGGTTGTACCAAGTGCCCGCGAAAATCCATCCGGAGTCTTTCGCCGCCTTAAGGAAGTCTGCTCGCGCCCGGTCATTGCTGCCGCTGACGGCAACCTTTGCAGCAGTACGTAGAGCGTTCTCGTAATCGTTGGCCGCAGTGTCCAATGCCCCAGGATCTGGCTTGACGCCTGCCACGATTTGGGCGGCGACGGGCCGCAATTTCAGGATCATCTGCTTTACGGCAGTCGCATGCGCGAGCAGCAAAGGATCCTTCAACGTCTTCATGTTTGCGTTGCCAGCCGAAGCCTCCCAGGACGGCTTCCATTCCAGGCCGCCACATACGTCTCCATTGATGTAGCTCTTGTCGTTCGCACGCCATTTGAATGCACGGACGGTGTACTTGCTGTCCGCCAGTTGTCCCATGGGTGAGTTCTTTGATGTCGCAGCCGCTATGACCTCAAGCGGCTTCGTGCTCGTAGTGGTGAGCTCAACCGCTTCAATACGAGTTGAACGCCCCGAGCCGGCAAATTGCTTGTTCATGGCGGCTGCGCAGACTTCGAATCGCAGAATGTTGGCTGCGAGGGGCCGCGAATCCGGAATCATCGGCCGGGTGATCATGTTGTCGGTCTGCATGCGAGCTATTGCAGCCGACCACATGGAATCCGCCACGCCGACGCCTTGGAGGGCCGCCCACATCACGCCAATTTGTATGAGAGAAAAGCCAGATCCAAGAGGCAATAGCAGAGCGACACCGCCGACCGTACGAATCGGCACCCAGGACGAGTGCATAGTTCGTCCGAGCCACTCCCCGTCATGTGCGGAATTCACAGTTGCCTTCAGTGCGGTGTAGGACACGAACAGCATTCCCAGAAACAGGATGGCGCTGCAGTAGACGGCCATCATGCTGCCCAAGACCGTGTCCTGCTGGCCGCCGGTTTGGACGTTTCCGCCAGTCGCAACCAATCCGATCACATTGCCAAAGATCTCTCTCAAGAACTCAACCGACGTGTCTCCGGCGGGTGGGGAGAATTGCTTCCACCGATCACCGGTCGCGGGTTCCTGCGCGAAGACAACTCCAGAGAACGAGGCGCCGGCCACAATGCACAAAATTCGTTTCATGGCACTCCTACCGGGGAAGAGTGGTGGAACAAGGAAGTTCCGTGTGGAGAATCAGCCAAGCGTCAACGAAGAACATTGCTACAAAGGGCAAAGAGAAGACCACCAACAGTGGGTTTTCAGTGTGTCCTCCAAGTTGGAGCGACAGCATTGAACCGACGTAGGAGACGGTCGCCGTCAAAGGGAACCACCACCACCCGGATGCTCGGATCCATAGTCGGTGTTGGCCAAAGGGAAGCAGGACGCAACTCAGCAGCAAGATGCACCCTCCCAGGTAAAACGTCAGAAGTTCGAAGTGACGAGAGTGCAACGATCGATATAGCACCGCCAGAACACGCGTCACTTTCGGCTCCGATCACTGACCATGCCCAGCATTTTTTTTGCTTTTTTAAGCTCTGATTCCATCGTGGCCTTGTCGGTCGCAGTCATGAGTCGCGGCTCTGTTGCCAGGGAACTTGCTCGCCGATCTTCGCGGCGCCTACGAACCATAGGGGAGAATTGCGGGACCAGGGTGCCTTCCGCTGATCGCTGAATAAGGGTCTGCAGGTAGTGATACGGACTACTTATTGGCTTTCTTTCGCCGCGTGCCGCTCTCTCCATCGCCCCGGCCAGCTCATCAACGATTGCCTGAGCGCTTTCCGGCTCTAGCCCTGTTAGGGCCTGCTCACAAACGCCCTGGAATTCTCGAAGCGACGGCTCGAACTGCAATTCAGAGGAGGCTTGTCCAGCTTGTCGTCTGGGCACAGTGGTGGTGGTCTGATGAGCTACTCTTTGGCTAGTCTTTGTATTAGTTGGTGGCAGAGCAGCCATCTGCATGGTGAGATCTTGCCGGCAGGTTGGCGCAGAATCGCCGCCCAGTTGGCGGAATTCTGCCAACTGCTGATTTTTCAGGACTTTTTCGGCCAAAAGTTGTTCTACGCTATTTAGGTTCACCCGGTAGTACAGCCGAGCTGGGATGCCCCTACGGCATTCTTCGAGAATCCCGTGACTTCGAAGAAGTACGCGTGCCTCCTCTTGCTGCGACCTGGTAAGCGCTAGCTCCCATTCCCAAGATTGTTGGTGCGCGTGGGCAGGCGGAAGTAAGGCTCCATTGCCATCTCTTTGGGCGTCGCGAAGCTTATAGAACCATTGACCAATGCCGGCGATTCTCTGCCAATAGATAGCTTGGCCTAAGAAAATTGCCGCTACAGCAGAACCCAGTGCACGGGCTAGTTCCGGCCTATAGGCAACTACATGACCGGTACCTAGAGCAAATGCAACGAGCTCTTGGCTGTCTGCCTGGCTGGTTCGAGTCGGCGCTATACCGAGGGGAGAGTCCGGCACCTCAAGCTCCGATGCGATCATTGGTCGGAAGCCGCGGCCGCCCCTTTCTTGTGGGGCTTGTGAGTTCATTTGCTGGCGTCTGCTCCAGTGTCGATCTGCTCGCCGCCGCGCAATCGAGCCAATTTCTCACGTCGCCCACGAACCAGCACGCCCGGCGTTTACTGGGAAATGCGGTTTGAGGAAGCTCGCCCCGATACGTCATCTGAGTGATGGCTCCTTCAGTAGTCGCAAGCAAGGCTGCGAACTCAGCGCGCGTAATGACTGCCTGCGCGGCCATTTGGCTGAACTGTTCTCTGAAATCGCGGTCTTGTTTTTTCATCTCCAGTCACCCTGGATAAGTTGCGGTAAGGGTGTGAGGAAGGTAGCATCGGCCTCGAAATAGCTCACCTACCAGTTTTTGAAATTCAATGGCGAACATCGGCCCTAACCGCGGAAATCGTTTGCGGCTTGCCAGGCAGCGCTTTGCGGCAATGCTTATCGACGAAGCGCGGGATATCTCCGGAATGACCTTTGCGGAGTTGGAGGACGCACTTGAGGCGCTCGGGCAGCCTAGAAGCGAGGTGCAGAGATATGCACATTCGTTACCCGGGCGGGGAGGCAGGGCGCCGCTTGCGGCTTCAATCCAAGGCTTAGAGAACCGCGTAGCGGCCCTTTTGAAACGGCCGGCTCACAAGGTGCTGGTGTACAGGTATGCGCGGGATGGCAGCCCCACACTCTGGTCCGAAGATCCTATCTTGGGAGTGCCCGCCGAACGACCAGATTTAGGAGACGCGAGCCCGTTCGAGTTGTACTTGGGTTATGAAGATGACTGGCCGACGTACCGTCGGTTGAAGGCGAGCTCAATCGTCGGTGGTAGGGACGGGGTATCGACCCTCGAATTGCACATGTGGCAATGGGGAATTCTCTGGGACCGAGGCGTACTTCCGGTGCCTTACACCCGAGAGTCGTGGGGGCTGGGGCCGGACGACCCTATCGAGCCGTTGCTGGCAGAGCTCGTTGCAATATATAAAGAGCACAAGCGGTCCTTACGGGATCAATGGGCGCGAGGACCAGGCGGCTCCGAAATCTCTGCGGGTCGAGACACAGAAATGCAAGATGAATCTTGATGAGTCTCTGAGCGACATAGGAAAAGCCTTCGGGATCGTTGCCGGAAATCTGCCGGAAAAGCCTGCGAATGAGCAGTTGTCGGCAGTTAGCTCAGGCGATGGAAAGCCCTTGTGAGCTCGGGTGATGTTGGGTAGACTGCCCCCGCTTGATCTGACTTTTAATCCGTTGGTCGCGAGTTCGAGTCTCGCACAACCCACCACCCCCTGCCTTTTTAGGAAGGTAGAAGAGAATCAAGCACTTGCGAGCGATCGCGGTGCTTTTTTTTCGTCCGTGGCAGGCGGCGTTCAAGCCAATCCCGGGCGCGCCCGCGCTGCCTACTCCTGCTTTCCGGGTAGCTTGAACGTGAGGGCAAGCTCAAGCTCGAGGCCGGATGCGGGAAAGTCTCCCTCGGCCAATGCGCGCCGGATCGTAATCATGGCTGCATGGTCCAGGTCGGGGCTGCCCGAGGAACGCGCGATCCATGCGTTGATGGCGCCGCCCCGCGAGATGTTGATGCCGACCAAGGCTGTGCCCTCCTGCCGCGCGCGCCTGGCCGCGATGGGATAGCTTGGCGATGGTACGAGCAGCCGGCGCGGGAGCGCAGCGGCAGATGGCGCGGTGGCGTCCTTGATCAGATAGACGTGGTAGCCATTGGACTGCACGGACTGCAGATGCAGTGTGTAGCGTTCGTTCTCCTTCTTGTTCACGGGCGCAATCGACGTCGGGGTGGCCCTCGCGCGCTCCTCCCGGTACTGTTGCTCGCTGTGCATGTCTATCAGCGATACCGCCATTGCCGGAATCGCGATCAGTACCACCCACCGCCAGCGCCACACGGAGGCCTTGGCTGAATCCAGGATCCGTGCCCAGCGCGGCACGCGCATCGCAGCGTCGAAGTAGGCCTGCTGGCGGCCGGGTGGTACTTGCAGCGCAAGCCACAGCGGCACCTGTCTGCGCATCCGCTGGATGTGCGGGATGGTCCGCCGGGCCCGATGCCAGGAGGGCGCCGGTTTGCGCCTCAATAATCGGATGACGCGTTCATGACTCTTGCGATAGAGACGCTGGTGGCTGCGCCATATCGCATCCTCGTGCTCCAGTTGCTCGACCAGGGGAGGCGTGGCGCGGCGGCCCTGCGATTGAAGGACGGCATGGTTCCAGCCGTAGCGCGCATTGGCGTCGCGATAAAGCCGCATGCGTCCGTCGGGGTGCTGCGTCAGCGCGCGCAGCAGCGCGGCGGACAGCTCTTCGGCTGCGTCCAGATGCATCAATGCGGGGGCGGCGTGAAGCTGAGACCATAGCTCGTCCAACTCGCTGTCTTGCGCGTGCATCAGCCTCTGCACCCATTGCTCGACGGCGCGAGCCTGTTCGCGCGCCATTTGCAGCGAGTCATGGGGTCCGTCCGCGTCCGCTTGGACCTGCTCCTGGGGCTGGCGCTGGCGGAAGTCGATGGCGGAGGCGTGCGGTGGAGGCGGAGAAGCGATTACCGCCGTTTCGGATTCCGCCGGCATATCGGACGGCGCTGCCTCGTGCTGGTGGCGTGCCCACTCCAGCGCGCGCTCATAGGCGGCGCGCAGGCGTTCGAATGCGGCCAGCTGCGTCTGCTGGTCTATCTGTTTCAGCGCGGCCGCGTAGGCGCGCCGGATTGTCTTGGAGTCGCGGGTCGGCTCGATGCCAAGCACGTCAAACATGGACTACCTCAGCTCGGGTCTGTCTCGGGGAAAAACACTTTGACGCGTTCGAAATACGTGATGGCTTCACGCAGGCGCGTGCGCGCCTGGGCGGTCACCCGGGTGTCCTGCCGCGCCAGCGCGGCTTCGAACTCTCTGATTTCGTAGGACATCTGCTCGCGCTCGCGATCACGCAGGAAGGTGTAGACGCGCTCGGCTTCGGCCAGCAGCGTCCGGTTCTCCAGCAGATCGCGCGGATGGATCTTCAGCTCGGCCAGCGCGGCAAAGCGCGCCGCGATCTGTTCGTCGTTGAGTGAATCTTCGTTGCCCCGGATGATCAGGCGGTACATCTGCTGGGTGTGCAGGCGCGTCGCCTCGACTTCCAGGATTCCGTTGACGTCATAGGTGAAGCGAACGTCAACCGAGCCTTCTTCCTTTGTGCCGCGTTCCAGGGGAATGCGGAGTTCGCCCAGTTTGATGTTGTCGCGGACCAGGCGCGATTCCCCCTGGTAGATCTTGAGCACCAGTGCCGCCTGGCGGTCCTGCGTGGGCGCGTAGCTCGCGATCCGGCTCGCGGGGATAACGGTGTTGCGTTCGATGATGGGCGAGAAATGGCCGTCGACCGGGCCGCCGTTGGACAGCTGCTGCACCACCTCGACGCCGAGAGAGTACGGGCAGACGTCGGTCATGACCACTTCGCGCAAGTCTTCGTCGCGCGCCTTCAGCCCGGCCATGACCGCGGCGCCCAACGCGACGACTTCGTCCGGGTTGAAGGCCACGGACGGAAAGCGCCCGAACATGCGCGTGACCAGGTTTCGGATCATGGGCGCGCGCGTGGCACCGCCGGCCAGCACTACCTCGTTGATGTCGGCCGCCCGTACACCCGCGTCGCGCAAGGTGCGTTCCAACGGCGCTCGCAGCCGCGCCATCAGGGGATCAACCAGTTCCTGGTAACGGCCATCGGAAAGCTCCAGCGCATAGGACTCTCCGCGCCACTCCACCGCGAGGCTGGCCGAGGATTCATCGCTTAGGCGGCGCTTGACCGCTTCGGCGTGCGCCGTCAGGTGCTCCATGAACTGCGCGTCATCGCGCGCCTTGGCCGGGATGCCGGAGGCGTCGAAGAACCAGCGCGTGATGGCTTCGGAAAAGTCTTCTCCGCCCAGGAAATTGTCGCCCGCCGTGGAGCGCACTTCCATGACGCCGTCGAACATGTCGAGCAGGGATACGTCGAACGTACCCCCGCCCAGGTCAAACACCAGGAACTGGGATTCGCCATCGCGCTGGTGCAGGCCGTAGGCGAGGGCGGCGGCAGTCGGTTCGTTGATCAGGCGTTCCACATGCAGGCCGGCCAACTGCGCGGCGGCGCGCGTGGCCTTGCGCTGTCCGTCGGAAAAGTAGGCAGGGACCGAGATGACGGCTTCGGTGATCGGCTCGCCGATGAGCGCCTCCGCGTCTTCCTTCAACGAGCGCAAGACCAGGGACGACAGTTCCTCGGGCCGGAAGCGCCGGTTGCCCAGCCGGAATTCCTTGTTGCTGCCCATGTGGCGCTTGAACAGGGAGGCTGATTGGCCAGGGTGGCTTTGCAGCCGTTGGCGGGCAGCTCGCCCGACCAGGACCGTGCCGTCTTCGTCCAGGCTGACGCAGGAGGGAGTGAGGGTTTCGCCCAGCGAATTGGGAATCAGGTGGGCGGCGCCATCCTTCCAGTACGCGATGAGGCTGTTGGTCGTGCCCAGGTCAATGCCGACGATCATTTCGGTATGTTACTTAAAGTTCTGAAACGTTAGGCCAGACCGAAATATACCCCGGGCCATGGCCGGGGCGCCACGGCGTCTGGCCGAACCGTTTCAAGTGTCATCCCGGCGCGGCAACAGGTCCAGTGACGCGTCGCGGACCGCTTGCGCATCGAGGTCTGGGACAAGGGCCCCGGCATCCCGAAGTCCGAGCAGGAGCGGACCTTCTGGGAATTCCATCAATTGGGAAATCCCGAGCGCGACCGCGGCAAGGGCCTGGGCCTGGCCATCCTGCATCCGGCGGGGACTTGCGCGGGAAACTGATGCCCGCTGGTGGATGCTGACGCGCAGAACCTGGCGGGGCGGTCGATGCTGTCTGAACGCTGGGGCTGCGGCGCGTTGGGGAAACCGGCACAGGCGCGCAACCTCTTTCGTTTTCACAAGGCATCGCGTATAAAGATCGCACGATATGTGCACCGCAACATAGTCCTATCGCCTGTTTTCCAAGATCGCCAGCAAGTCCCTGCCCTCAGCAAGGAGTTCCATAGTGGCCCGATCCAAAACGTCAGCGACTTCCCGCGATCCCCTGTTGATCGATCTTGCACTGCAAGGCGGAGGCGCGCATGGCGCCTTCACCTGGGGCGTGCTGGATCGCCTGCTGGAAGAGCCCTGGCTGGGCATAGACGGCATTTCGGGCACATCCGCCGGCGCGATGAACGCCGCCGTGCTGGTGCTGGGCCATGCGCGCGGGGGCGCCGACGGCGCACGCGCCGCGCTCGAGGATTTCTGGCGCCGCGTATCGCACGCGGCCGCCTTCAGTCCGTTTCGCCGCAGCCCTTTCGACGTGCTGATGGGCTCCTGGTCGCTGGACAACTCGCCGTTGTTTGTCGCCTTCGATCTGGCCTCGCGCGTGTTCTCGCCTTATGACCTGAACGCATCGGGCTTCAATCCGCTTTCCGACATCCTCAAGGAAGCCATCGATTTCGACGAGCTCTCCAGGACCCCCATCCATTTGTTCATTACGGCGACCAATGCGCGCACGGGCCGCGGGCGGGTGTTCAAGAATGCCGAAGTGACCGCCGACGTGCTGCTGGCCTCGGCCTGCCTGCCCACGATGTTCCGCGCCGTGATGATAGACGGGGACCCCTATTGGGATGGTGGCTATAGCGGCAATCCGACCATCACGCCGCTCGTGCGCGAATGCAAATCGCGCGACACCATCCTGGTGCAGATCAATCCGGTCGAGCGTCCCGGCATACCCAGCAGCGCCCGCGAGATCCTGAACCGCCTGAACGAAGTGACATTCAATGCGCCGCTGCTCAAGGAGCTGCGCATGATCGCGCTGCTGCGCCAGGTGGCCGATCCCGGCAACGGCGAAGGCGCGATGTGGGCCAACATGCGGATTCACCGGGTGTCGTCGGAAAAAATGGTGGAGCTGGGCTACTCGTCCAAACTCAACGCCGAATGGCCATTCCTGTGCATGCTGCGCGACGAAGGCAGAAAGGCGGCAGACAATTTCCTTGCGGCGCATGGCCACGATCTGGGCAAGCGCTCGACCCTCGATATCGACGAAATGCTGGGCGAGGTTTGACATTATGGGCCTGTTTGGAATCCTGCTCGCGCTGGTCCTGCTGATCTGGCTTGCTTATCGCGGCTGGAGTATCTTGCTGCTGGCGCCCGCGGCAGCCATGGTGACCGCCGCCGCCTCGGGCGAGCCGCTGCTGGCGCACTGGACCCAGACCTTCATGGGTGGCGCGGCCGGCTTTGTCGCCCAGTTTTTCCCCTTGTTCCTGCTGGGCGCCTTGTTTGGCAAGCTCATGGACGACAGCGGCTCCGTGACGGCGATCGCCAACTTCATGACGCGCAAGCTCGGCGCCAAACGCGCCATCCTGGCGGTGGTGCTGGCGGGCGCCATCGTGACCTACGGCGGCGTCAGCCTGTTCGTCGCGTTCTTCGTGTTGGCGCCGATGGCGCATGCCCTGTTCAAGGCAGCCGGCATTCCGGTGCGCCTGATGCCGGCCGCCATCCTGCTTGGCACTTCCACGTTCACGATGTCCGCCTTGCCCGGCACGCCGGCCGTCCAGAACGCCATTCCCATGCCGTTCTTTTCGACCACGCCGTTTGCCGCCCCGGGCTTGGGGATCATCGCCAGCGCCATCATGCTGTCGTTCGGCTTGTGGTGGTTGACGCGAGCCGAAGCGTCGGCGCGGCGCGCGGGCGAAGGCTACGTCGCGCCAAGCGGCATGGAGGTGGACGTCTCCGAAGATGTGATGGTGCGCGAGCGCGCCACCGTGGCGCGCGAGTTCGATCCCGCCGAAATCCACCATGGCCAGCGCAGCCACGACGCGCCGTCCGCGCTGGTGGCGGCTATTCCGCTGGTGGTCGTGATTCTCGTGAACCTGCTGATGACGCTGGTCGTCCTGCCTCGCATGGATACCGGGTGGCTGGCCGAGGCGCGGTGGGGCGGCACGAGCCTGGCGGCGGTCGGCGGCGTCTGGTCGGTGATTACCGCGCTGCTCGCGGCCATCGCGGTGCTGGTGGCTCTGAACTACCGGCGCCTGCCGTCGCTGCGCGACACCATGGACGCCGGCGTGAACGCATGCGCCTTGCCCTTGCTCAGCGTCGCGAGCCTGGTGGGTTTTGGCGCGGTGGTCGCGTCGCTTCCCTCTTTTGCGCTGGTGCGCGACTGGGTGCTGTCCATCGAGGGCGGACCGCTGGTGTCGCTGGCAGTGGCCACCAACGTGCTGGCGGCCTTGACGGGCTCGGCGTCGGGCGGCTTGACCATCGCCTTGCAATCGCTGGCCAGCACCTATATGGAACTGGCCCACACCCTGGGGATCGATCCGGCGCTGATGCATCGTGTCTCGGTAATCGGCGCGGGCACGCTGGACAGCCTGCCGCACAACGGCGCCGTGGTGACGCTGCTGGCCGTTTGCGGCTCCACGCATCGGGAGGGCTATATGAATATCGTCGTGGTGGGCATCATCGGACCCATCATCGGGCTGGCCGCCGTCATCGCGCTGGGCGGCGCGCTGGGTTCATTCTGAGGGCTGAAGCCGAATCAGGACAGGGCGCGCGCCGGCAGGGCGGCCGACAGCTCGTGCAGGCTCAGGCCGCAGCAGCGGGCGCGTTCGGCCAGGGTTTCGCTCTGCTCCAGGGCTCTCCGGCTTTCGTCCAGCAGCACATCGAGCTGCTCTTGGGGGTTTGCCGCCATGGCCCACGCCCGTTCGGAGAACAGGGCGGAGAATTGATCCACGCAGGTCTTGCAGATGGCCGCGCCGTTTTTTTCAAGCAGCGCCGCGCCCTGCGCAAGCGTCGATCGGCAAAACATGCAGGCAAGGGCGTGGTTCATGCGTCTGGCGGCGTATTCATAGTGGGCGGAAAAGGCCGCGTGGATGACGGCGCTTGCCATGAACAACGGCGCGGCGGGCCAACTCTTAAGTCGGAGGAAAGGAAAACCCTAGTCCACGTTGAAGCCGCCAGGCCCGGTCTGGCCAAGCAGTTCGCGGGCGCATTGCACGGCCTCGCCCGTCGTGGCGACCGCCAGGAAGGGCATGCCGAACGCATGGGCCATCTTTTCCCCGCGCTTGCGTATCTTGTCCAGCGCCTGCGCGTCCCGCTCCACGGCGATGAACGCCCGGCAACGCGCTTTCAGGCGCGTCATGTTGACCGTCTGCCACTCGATCATGGCCTTGCGGTCTTCGTGGGCGGCTTCCTGCTGCATGTCCGGCACCACCATGACGAAGGTGCGGGGGTTGGCCACCAGCATTTCCATCTCCCGGATCCAGCTGGCCGAGTAGCCTAGCGGCGCGCCGCCGTGACGGGAGGTCACGATGGGGAACTGGGACAGGTCGTGGAAGAAAAACTGATCGTGGTTCATTCGAATTCTCCATGAGGGGGAGCGGGCGCGTCTTTGGTGCAGCCGCAGCCGCCGTAGAGCACCAGACTGTAGGAATCCAGCTCGAAGCCGCAGCGCCTGGCGATCTTCCTGACTAATTGCGCCATGGCGGTATCGCTGGATTCCTTGATCTGACCGCAGCGCGTGCAGACCAGATGGTCGTGGTGCCCCTTGTCGTTGAGCTCGAACACGGTGGTGTGCGTATCGAGCTGAGTACGTTTGAGCAGGCCGGCGTGCTCAAGTTGCGTGATCACGCGATAAACCGTGGCCAGGCCGATATTGCTGCGGTCCGAAATGAGGTTGCGGTAGATATCCGCCGCGCTCATGTGCTGGTCGGTGTGCTGATAGAAGATGTCCAGGATCTTCAATCGCGGGAAGGTGGCTTTGATGCCTGCATCGCGCAGCCGTGTGTGGTCCATGTCATTTCTCCGTTCGGGGGGCTGATGCCCGATTGATGAGAATGATGTACATTTTCAACTGAGCCCGCTAACGGGAACCCGTCAACCTGTAGCTCAAACCTGCCAACCATGCTTCACGTGGCCGTTGCGCCCGCGATGCCCGACGTACTGCTGACCCCGTTCAGCGTGCGGGGGCGCCGCGAATCCAAAGGCATTGCCGTGCCCTCGCATATCCATGACGAGGGCATGCTCGTGCTCGTTCACGAGGGGCTGGTGATGGTGCAGGCGGGCGCCGAGGTCTGGACGGTGCTGCCGGGCAGCCTGGGCTGGATTCCACCCGGCGTGCAGCACGGGGCGCGCTGGTTCGGCGATGCGCGCGGGTCGTTCCTGTATGTGCACCCCGACGCCTGCGGGCGCCTGCCGGCCCATTGCCGCTCCTGGCCTTCGTCCAAGCTGATCGAAGCGCTCGTCGAACGCTTTACTGCCGGCCCCCAGCATGAAATTTCGCCGGCCTATCAGGCACAGCTGTTCGACATCCTGCTGGAGGAGATCAGGCAGCGCGAACATGCGCCCGTGCTGCTGCCCATGCCGACCGATCCGCGGCTGCAGGATCTTGCCAACACGCTGCTGGACACGCCGGACGATACCGCCGGCATTGATGAGTGGGCGCAGCGGCTGAACATGTCGTCGCGGACCCTGATGCGCCGCTTTCGCCAGGAAACCGGCGTGACCTTGGGGCAATGGCGCCAGCAGGCACGCCTGTTGCGGGCGCTGGAAATGCTCAGCCGCGGCGGCTCGGTGACTGAAGCCGCGCTGTCGGTGGGTTACGAGAGCACCAGCGCATTCATCGGCAGTTTCCGCACCGCTTTCGGCATGACGCCCACCCGCTACCTCGCGGGCCGCGGCTAGCGCGGGACCCTTCGTGGCGCCAGCGGTCAGGCCGCGGCGGGCTGGTCCGGGTGCATGGGGCCTTGCGGGTCGTTCTCGGCGTCGGGCCGGGGCGGCACGGCGGGCAGGCCCAGTGCCAGGCGCAAGCGCTGGCAGTCGGGATTGGGCGACCCGTCGGGCATCCAGATATCGAATTCGCGGCAGGGGGTAGGGCGGTTCTCGTAGATGGCGCAGTGGATGCCGGGCTTGCCCAGTTCCCCGCGCAGCGAAACGCAGCGGCCGCCGCCCATTTCCGTGCCCTTCATGCAGGCCCGCAACGGGCTCATCTGGGTGACCAGTTCCAGGGGCACGTGGCCGCCGTTCTCGCCTGCCAGTTCCCCGCAGTAGAACGACACCCGGAAGTGCGAGCAGCATGCCCCGCAGTCCAGACAGGGATTGGCGGCCGGGTCGTCGCCGGCCAGGACGGCGGGCGATACGAACGAGATGAGGGCAGTCTCTAGCAGGGACATGAGGCGGAAGTCCGAAAGCCTGTCCGGCTCCCCGCAATTATGCAAACCGGGCTTGCTCGTGCCTGCCCGCCGTGCTGATCCGGGGCGCGCGCGGACAGGGCCGGCGCAGGATCAAGGCCGGAAATATTAGCTGGATTTGAATGGCAGCTCCTACGACTTTTTTCAGGGACGTTGCTGGAGTAGCATCGGTAGCCCGACAGCCGCCAGGAGTTTTCCCCTTGAATGCCAGAACCGATTTCCCCGATGGCCTTGCACGCTGCGGCTGGGTGGACACCTCCGCCGAATACATCGCCTATCACGACGCCGAATGGGGATGCCCCGAAGGCGACGACCGCGCGCTGTTCGAACAGCTCTGCCTGGAAGGCTTCCAGTCGGGGCTGAGCTGGCGCACCATCCTGTCCAAGCGCGAGGCCTTCCGCCGGGGCTTTGCCAACTTCGAGCCGGCCAGGGTGGCCGGCTACGGTGAAAAGGAAGTGCTGGCGCTACTGGCCGATGCCGGCATCGTGCGCCACCGCGGCAAGATTGAAGCCATGATCAACAATGCCGCCCGCGCGCTGGAAATGATCGAGCGCGAGGGTTCGCTGGCCGCGTATTTCTGGCGTTTCGAAGCGCCGCCCGGGGCGCCGTCCACCTATGGCGCCTCGACCTCCGAGCAGTCCGAAGCCTTGTCCAAGGCGCTCAAGAAGCTGGGCTGGAAGTTCGTCGGGCCCACCACGGTCTATGCCTTCATGCAGGCCGTGGGCATGGTCAACGACCACAGCCCGGGCTGCCACTGTCACGCCGCCAGCGAAAAAAAGCGCAAGGCATTCAGAAGGCCGGCGGCGACCCCGGCCTAGCTCAGTTTGCCGGCCGGCCCTAGGCGCCCGTTTGCTCGGGCGCTTGCCCCGGCAGGCAATAGCGGCCTTCACGGTAGGCCCAGCTGGGCCACAACGCGTGGGCCAGCGCCTCGCTGGCCAGCCTGGCGTCGAGCGGCACGGGCGCGTAATCCTCCGGCGCCGTGTAGCGGTACTGCACCGGCGTCTTGTTGGGCGCCAGCACCAGCAGGTCGTTTTCCTTCAGGTACCCGTAGGTACTGTCGTACTGCATGATGGCCCGGCCGGGCGTGGTGCGCGTCAGGTCGTGTCCGATCATCGGGTGCTCGGTATCCACTCCGATCAGGGACAGCAGGGTCGGGGGCAGGTCGATCTGGCTGATCAGGCGGTCGTCGCGTCGCGCCGCAACGCCGGCGCCCAGGATCACGGCGGGGATATGGAAGTGGCGCACCGGTACCAGGCTGGCGCCGAACACGCGGGAATCGTGGTCCGCCGCCACCAGGAAGACCGTGTTTTCCCAGTAGGGCGAGGCCTTGGCCCGTTCAAAGAAGCGGCCCAGGGCCCAGTCCGCGTAGCGCACGGTGTTTTCCACCGTGGCGGGATTGCCGTCGGTCTGGATGCGGCCCGCCGGATACTCCCAGGGGGAATGATTGGACACGCTGAAGGCCAGTGTGAAGGTGGGCAGGTCGCCGTCTTCGCGCAGCAAGCGGTCCAGCTGGTTGAACATGTCCTCGTCCGAGGCGCCCCAGGTACCGACGAAAGCGGGGTCGACGAAGTCGGCGCGGTCGATGATCTGCTTGAAGCCATTCCCCAGGAAGAAGCCCTTCATGTTGTCGAAGTGCGATTCGCCGCCATAGATGAAGCGCGAATGGTAGCCATGGCGGCCGAGCAGGTCGGCCAGCGAGAAGAAGCCGCGCTGCGAACGGGGCAGCTTCAGCACCGCCTGCGCGGGGGTCGGCAGAAAGCCGGTGACCACGGCCTCCAGGCCGCGCACCGAGCGGGTCCCGGTGGCGTAGGCGCGCGTGAAGGTCCAGGCCTCGCGCGCCAGCGCGTCCAGCTCCGGCGTCAGGTCGGCGCCGCCCAGGCCGGCGCAGTACTGCGCGCCCAGGCTTTCTTCCAGGATGATCACAAGATTGAGCGGGCGCGGCGTCTTGCGCGTGGCCGGCTGGCGATGCAGGCTGGGATAGTCGGGATTGGCGGGCGGATTGGGCAGGCCGGACTGCGCCAGCACCAAATCCTGCATCTTGTCGTTGTCCATGCCGCCGTATACCGCCGATGCCGATTTTTCGTTCTTCATGCTGTAGATCGCATAGAAGACGTTGTAGAGCGAATTCAGCGCCAGGGTATTGAGCATGCCGTCCGAACAATAGGCGACCGAGGACGGGTTGATGGGCCGGTGGCCGAGGGTGCCGCGGATGGCCAGGATGACCACCGCCAGGATCGCCACGCTGGCAATGGGCATCTGCCACCAGCTCAGTTGCGCATCGGGCCGCGCATGGCCGAGCAGGGAGTAAGCGCCCCAGCCGATCAGCGCCAGGGCGCCCAATCCGCCCAGCAGCGCCGCCTTGTAGCCGCGCCAAAGCATGCCGGAGACTTCACGGGGGTGCTTCAGGTACTCGACGAACAGCCGGTTGGGCCGGGAGTCGTATTCCACGATGAAGGGCGGCGTCGCCACTTCCATGAAGGCCAGCAGGATGAAGGCAGCCAGGTACCAGACGGCGGTCACCGCGGTTGCGACGGGGAAGTGGCCCAGCAAAGGCGACAGCACGGCGGGCAGCGCCGCCAGCACGGCGATCTGGTGCGCGTCGATGCGCAGCCCCCTGAGCAGCAAGGGGAGCAGGCCGCCGGCGTTGCGCACGCGCTGCCATTGCCATGCGGCAAGCGCCAGGCGGCTGAGCGTCAGCAGTGCAAACGCCGCCAACACGAAAATCAAGGTTGAATGCCGCATCGGGCCTCCAGGTTGTTCTGCTATCCGACCCGGTTGGGGGGCGGAATCAATCATTCGGACATTGGAACCGCGCCGGCGTCGAATGTTCGGCAAATGCGGGCATTTCCGGCCCTTCCAGCGGCCCGGAGTCATCTCGCTTTGTAACGACGCATACGTCGCCCAGGCACGTTTCGTGCTGCGCAAACCATCGGGTGCGTGCGCCGCAAGGCGCCATCCGGACATGCGTGCGCGGAAAGATCCGCACACATTATGGGGCCGGCAAGCTCAACCGGCGCGGCGGGTCGCGATACCCTTGGGTGGTAACAAAGGCCGGCATTGGTGGGCCGGCTGCAACGCCAAGGATAGTAACCATGACGCGGACAAAAAAAATAACGATCGGGATTGTAGGGGGCATCAGCCTCCTGGGGTTGGTCCTGGTGGTGGCGATCGCCACTTTTGACTGGAACCGCGCCAAGCCCATGATCAATGAACGGGCCAGCGCCGCCATCGGGCGTCCCTTTGCCATCAACGGCGACCTGAGCGTGAAATGGGAGCGCGAACCCGACAAGGGCGGGTGGCGCGCCTGGGTGCCCTGGCCGCATGTAATCGCCAACGATATCTCGGTGGGCAACGCGCCGTGGGCCAAGGCGCCCGAATTCGCTACGCTCAAGCGCGGCGAGTTCAACCTGGCGCTCCTGCCGCTGCTGCGCCAGCGCGTGGTCATCCGCCGGATTCAATTGACGGAGCCGGCCGCCGACCTGGAACGGCTGGCCGACGGCCGGGCCAATTGGGTCTTCACGCTGCCCGAATCCGGCGAACCTTCCCCCTGGGTGCTGGACATCAATGAGATCGGCTTCGACAAGGGCCGGGCGAGGCTGGTCGACGAGGTGCTCAAGGCCGACCTGACCGTGCTGGTGGACCCTTTGGGCAAGCCGGTGCCGTTCGCGGACGTGGCCGGGGCGGCCTTCGTGGCGCAAGAGGGATCGGCTCCGGCGCCGCGCGACTATGTATTCGGCTGGAAACTCGACGGCAAGTACAAGGGGCTGGCCACCAAGGGCGAAGGCAAGGTCGGGGGCATGCTGGCTTTGCAGGACGCCAGGCAGCCCTTTCCGTTGCAGGCTGATGTCTCGATCGGCGGCACCAAGGCGTCGGTCGCGGGCACCCTGACCGACCCGGTGAACCTGGGAGCGCTGGACCTGCGCCTGAAGCTGTCCGGCGCATCGATGGCCCAGCTCTATCCGCTGACCGGCGTGACCTTGCCCGATACGCCGCCGTACTCCACGGACGGCCATCTGGTGGCCAAGCTGCAGAACCCCGGCGGCGCCGTGTTCGACTACAAGGGCTTTAACGGCAAGGTCGGCAATAGCGACCTGCATGGCGATATCAGTTTTGCCTTGGGCGCGCCGCGGCCCAAGCTGACCGGCAAGCTGTCTTCCAAGCTGTTGCGCATGGCCGATCTGGGGCCGCTGATCGGCGTGCCGTCCGGCGGCGGCTCGCCGGCCGCGGCGGACAAGTCCAAGGATGCGCCCGCCAAGCCCAAGGGCGGCAAGGTGTTGCCCACGCAGGCCTTTCGCACGGACCGGTGGCGCGACATGGACGCCGATGTCGCCCTGGATGCCGCGCGCATTGTTCACGACAGCAAGCTGCCATTGTCGGACCTGTCCGTGCACGTGGTACTGCAGGACGGCAAGCTCACGCTGGACCCGCTGCGCTTTGGCATGGCCGGCGGGACCATCAGCGCCACGGCGAGGCTGGACGGCTCCGGCGCGCCGCTGACCGGGCGCGTCGATATGCATGCGCGCCGCCTGCGGCTCAAGCAGCTTTTCCCGGCGACCGAATCCATGCAGAAGACCCTGGGCGAATTGAACGGCGACCTGGCCCTGAGCAGCACGGGCAACTCGGTTGCCGCCTTGTTGGGTTCGGCGACGGGCGATGTGAAGATGCTGGTCAACGATGGCGTGATCAGCCGCAGCCTGATGGAGATTGCGGGATTGAACGTCGGCAACTATGTCGTCTCCAAGCTGTTCGGCGACGACGAAGTGAAGATCAACTGCGGGGCGGCGGACCTGGAGATGAAGAGCGGCGTGATGACTCCGCGCGTGTTCGTGTTCGACACCGAGAACGCGCTGATCACCATTACCGGCACGGCCAATTTCAAGAACGAGACGGTGGACATGGACATCACGCCCGACAGCAAGGGGTTCCGCATCTTTTCGCTGCGGTCGCCGCTGTACGTGCGCGGCACCTTTGGTTCGCCCGACGTTGGCGTGCATGTGGCGCCGCTGGCGGCGCGGGGCGCGGGCATGGTCGCGCTGGGGGTGCTGCTGACGCCGGCGGCCGGCCTGCTGGCGCTGATTGCCCCCAGCACCACGGACGAGAACGCCTGCGGCCCGCTGCTGGAACAAATGCGCAAGCCCCCCAAGGCGCCGGCCCCGGCCAAGGGCAAATAAGGGCTCAGGCCGGGAGCACCAGCCGCGAGCCATCCTTGGCGGAGTCGTCCGCCACGCAGACGGCGTCCCGGCCGTGGTTCTTGGCGTAGTAGAGCGTCTGGTCCGCGCGCTGGAAGACCGCTTCCAGGGTTGCGCCATGCTCGGGGTAGTGCGCCACGCCCACCGATATGGTGATGGGGGCGGGGGCCTCATGCGCGGCGAGGCGCTTGCGCAGCCTTTGCGCAATGCCGATGGCCGCCGTCATGGTGGCGCCAGGCAGCAACATGACGAACTCTTCGCCGCCGGCCCGCGCCAGCGTATCGCCACTGCGGGATCCTTCGCGCATCATGTTGGCCAGCGCCTGCAGCGCCTGGTCGCCCGCGGCGTGGCCGTAGCGGTCGTTGATGCTCTTGAAGTGGTCGATGTCGATCGCAACGACCGCCACGGACACCGCTTCGGTCTGCAGGAGCGCCAGCGATTCGTCCAGGCCGCGGCGGTTCAGCAGGCCGGTCAATGTATCCGTCGCGGTTTCGCGGCGCAGGTCGCTGAGCTTGTGGTGAGTCGAGGCCAGTCCTATCAGCAGCGCGCGTTTGAGCTGGGCGGCTTCGAAGTACCAGGAGCGCACGTGGCGGATGCGGTCCGCTGACGCGGGATCCTGCATGTGCTTGGCGATGTCCGCCATCTCGCCCAGCGGCTGGGCGATCCAGCGCGACAGCAGCCAGATCAAGGCCACCGAAAACAGAAGCAGCGGCAAGGTGTTGCGGGCGGTAGCCATGAGCAGGTCGCCCAAGGGCCGCAGGGTGCTTGCGACCGGGCGCTGCGCGATGATGCGCCAGCCGGTGCTGGGCACGGGCGCGTAGCCCGCCAGCATGTCGCGGCCGTGGTCGTCGGTATAGCGCATTTCGCCGGTCTCGCCGCGGCGGGCGGAGGTGAGGGTGTCATGGTTGGGCGAGATCTTTCCCAGCTGGCTGCGGTCGGGGTGATAGATCAGCGTGCCCTTGCGGTCGACGACGTAAAGGAAGGAGTCGTCGCGGTAGAAGTGCTGGTCGAGCAGGCGGTCCAGCACATTGTCTTCATGCAGGTAGAGCGACCCGGCGATGAACCCCAGATAGCGGTAGTCGCGCGAGAAAATGGGCTGCGTGTAGAGGATCTGCCAGCGGCCGTTGCTGGCCTGGAAGGGTTCGCTGATCGTCGGTTGCCTGGCCGCCAGCGCTTCATTGACGGCGTCGCTGACCAATTGCTGCCCCAGCAACTGCGGGTACGAAGACGACACAGCCAGCACCTTGCCTTGCGGCGACGCGACGAAGCTGGAGTTGAAGTGGCCCAGCTGCTGCTCCTGGCGCCGCGTCTCGTCAGCCATGCGCTCGGGATGGGTTTCCATGTCGGCCAGCATATCGGCGCTGTAGGAAAGGTAGCGCCGGATATCGTTCAGCAGGGAATCGGTGGTGACGGCGAGCTTGGACGCATAGACGCGGTTCACTTCCAGCGCGTTACGCAGGAGCAGGTCGCGCTGCACCAGGTAGCTCGCATGCAGGCCGCCAGCCAGGACCAGGAAGACCGACAGCAGGCTGATCCACAGAATGAGGCGCCGTAGGTCGATGCGGAACATGAAGGCCTCCGTCAGGAACGGGAGCGGCCAGGGGGGACTTCGGATGGCGGCGGGCGGTCTACGGCCAGCGCGTCCCAGGCACACATCGCCTGCCGGGCCACGGCCTGCAAGGTCTTGCGGGTGGCTCCATCGCGGGCCTGGATGGACATGCCGTGCAGGACGGTCGTATAGAAGGCGGCCAGGCCTTTGAGATCCGCACCGGGGGGCAGTTCGCCTTGCGAGGCGCCTGAGTTCAGCCGGGCGAGGATGCGGCTTTGCATTTCGCGGCGGTTGTCCCCAAGAAAGTTGCCCACGCTGGCATGATTGACGCAGCCGGCGGGAGCACCCAGCACGATCATGCAGCCGGGCGGCAGGCCGGGCGCCGTGAAGCGTTCCGCGGATGCCAGCAGCATCGACTGGATGGCGTCGCGCGCGGTGGGCGCGGCCAGCAGCGCGCGCCTTGCGGAGCCGCCTTCGGTCTCGCGATAGAGCTCGACGGCTTCGCGGAACAGGCCTTCTTTTGAGCCGAATGCGCCATAGAGGCTGGGCGAGTTGATGCCCATCGCTACCGTCAGATCGGTCAGCGATGCTCCTTCATATCCCTTCGACCAGAAAACCTCCATGGCCTTTTGCAAGGCCTGGGCCCGGTCGAAGTTCCGGGGACGCCCACGTTCTGCCATAGCGGCGATTTTACTCGCCAGGCCTATTTTGTGTTGACCGATAAAAAAATGATTGACGGACGGCCTGAAGTGCGACGATGATATTTGTACCGATCACTAAAAAATAAGGTTGACCTATGCAGAACCTGAATGGAAAAGTGGCTTTCGTGACAGGCGGCAGCCGGGGCATCGGGGCGGCCATCGTGCGCCGCCTGGCGGCTGACGGCGCGGATGTGGCCTTTACCTATGTGAGCGCGTCGTCCGCCGCAGGGGCGCAGGCGCTTGCGCAAGAGTTGGTCGCGCAGGGGCGCCGGGCGCGCGCGATCCGGGCGGACTCCGCGGATGCGGTAGCGGTTAGGCGTGCGGTCGAAGAGACCGTCAATGAGCTCGGTCCGGTAGACGTGCTGGTGAACAATGCTGGAATCTTTCTTGCCGGCCCCATCGCCGACGCCAGCCTGGAGGACTACGAGCGGACGATGGACATCAACGTGCGTGCGCCTTTCGTCGCAATCCAGGCGGCACAGGCCTCGATGCCGGATGGCGGGCGCATCGTCAATATCGGCAGTTGCCTTGTCGGCCGGGCAGGCCGCGCGGGCGTGGCGCTGTACGCCGCGAGCAAGTCGGCGTTGGTGGGATTGACTCAAGGCCTGGCGCGCGACCTGGGCGCTCGCGGCATCACCGCCAACGTGGTGCACCCCGGCCCGATCGACACCGACATGAACCCGGCCGACGGCGAGCGGGCGGCGGGCCTGGTGGCGACGCTGTCGCTGCCGCACTATGGCGAGACCCAGGATATCGCGGGCATGGTTGCGTTCCTGGCGGGCCCCGACGGCCGCTACGTCACGGGCGCAAGCCTGTCGGTGGACGGTGGATACGCGGCTTGATTCGTGGTGCTTGAAAACTTTTTTCCGGGGCGACTTGCACAAACCAAAAAAGGTACATATAATCTTGCTTCTTCGCACTACACACATAACGAAACGCAGCGGCGCTGATGCAGTTTAAGCATCTACAAAACGCAGCAAGGTGAATCGGGACTGAGTGAATTGCAGGGCTGTTAGCTCAGTTGGTAGAGCAGCGGACTCTTAATCCGTAGGTCGAGTGTTCGAGCCACTCACAGCCCACCAGAATTCTTTGGTAGTACCAAGCACTTAGCCCACCGCATGCGGTGGGCTTTTTGCTTTTCGGGAATTTTGGCCGTCAGGCTGTAGGCGACAGGAACGACGTGATCGTCGTGTCGTCCAGTTCGTAGCCATAGAACTGCTCATAGAACCGACGCGTCTCATGTCGCAGATCAATATCCGAGAACAGGTCTGGATAGAGGGTGCTGGCCAGCCATAGGGGCTGCAGGGCCCCTTCCGACGTTTCGCGGCACCACCAGAACATTCCCTTGGGGTTGACGAGCACCCGCCCGGCCCTGACTGCGCGCAGGGCATGCCAACGGGGATCCTCGCTGATGGTCTTTGCATCGCGCGCGGTCATGGCGAGTACGACGTCTGGGTCGGCCGCCAGCAGATGTTCGAGCGAAATGACGCCGGAGGGGCGGGCCGGCGGGAACCACTGTTCCGCCACATTGATGGCTCCAGCGATGTCAATCCAGTCTTGGTTCAGCGACGGGCGCCCCGACGTCATGTAGGGGCTGCCGACCGCGTGGTAGATGCGCTGCCGCTCCGGTGCGGGCACTTGGGCCACCCGCTCTTTCACGAGAGAGGTCATGTCCCGGTAGTAGCGTTCGAATTGGCGCGCCCTGTCTGGCGCATCTTCTCCCAGGATCTGGCCGGTGATTGCGGTGCGTTCGACCATGGCTTCCAGTGCGTTGTAGCGCAGACCCGCGACGGCGATGCCGGCGTCGTTCAGCCGGCCAATGGTTGCAGCTGGTGGGGCTCCCGCGGTGAACAGCACGTCCGGCCGCAGGGCCAACAGCGTCTCGATACTGAACCCGGCCGCGCCGCTGGACCGCCCGATGATCGTTGCGTCTCCGATGCTGGGAACAAAGCGGCGGAAGAGGGGCATGCCGTGCACTAACCGGGTTGTGCCGACGATGCGGTCGCCAAAGCCCAGCATGGCGATGATGGCGTTCTGCGCTTCCCACGTTGTGGCGATCCGCGCGATTCTTGCTGGCACCGTCAGACGCTGGTCGCCGTAATAGATGATGGCCCGGACGGGCGCCGTTGGCGCGGGGGCTGCGGACTGGCAGAGGGCGGGAGCCGCGAGGGCGGCTGCGCCCGCCAAGAGCAGGCGCCGGCGTGCGGTGTTCACCGGAGCGGTGCCGCTCATGCTTGCCACCGCGGAGGCAGGGGAGGCTGGCCCGACGGCGCGGCTTTGGTCCACCACAGCATTACGCTGCGCGATGCGAGGCGCAGCCGCAAGCCACCGCGCTCCGGTGCCAGGAACTGGAGAAGGTTGCTGCGGAACCGGTCCCTCTGCGCGGCCGGAATCTCCAGCCATTCGAAGTCCGCTATGGCCGACGCCTGGTCGGGATACCACTGGCTGAATCCGTCCGGCACATAATTGACGCTTGCTTCGATGCCCATGGCCGCCAGGCGGTTGAATATCAGCACATGCCCGCTGGGCTGAAGCCGCGCCCGCGCCGCGGGCGGCGGCGACTCGATGCCGGCAATCAGCGCGTCGTGGAATTCCTTCAGGCTCGGGCCGGCGAACAGCATGATGTAAACCGCCCGCCGGGCGGCGGCGTCCAGCTTGCGCAGGTCAAAGGTGGCGGGCGAGCGCGCCGCGACCACCACGTCGTGCACAGGAAGATTGTCGCCGACGTGGGCGTCACGCCACGACAGGTGCAGCGGATGCACGTTGCCTATTCCGGCCGCTTCGGCGTTGCGGCGCAAGGCCGCCAGCATTTCACCCGAGACATCCAGTGCCGTCACGCGCTTCACATGGCGCGCTGCCGCCAGGCTGAGCCGTCCGGCGCCCGCGCCTACGTCGAGCAGGCTGTCGTCCGTCCGCAGACCCAGCGCATGGACATGCAGGCGCGTGGCTTCGCTTTGCAGCCTGCCATAGCCTTCATAGCGGCGGGCGAAAGCATCCCACATCTCCGCCTGATCGAAGCCCGGGGTCGCGCTCATCTCCGCCAATAGATCCCAATCGATGAGATTTCGCATGATTTATCCTAGAGATCGATGGAAACGGAAAGCCGCAGCTCGCGTGGGCCGCCCAGGAAGGCGCTGTAGCTGGAACCGTCTCCGTTGTTGCTGCCGGGGAAGATGGAAAGCCAGTATTGCTTGTCGAACACGTTGTTCACGCCCAACCGCCACGTTGTCTTGCGACCTGCGATCCGCGCCTCGTAGCGGGCGCCCAGGTCCAGCGTGCGATAGGAACCAATCCACTGCCCGTTGGCATCGTCCGCCGCCCGCCGCCCGGTATGGTGCAGGTTGGCGTCGAGCGTCAGCCCAGGCACCTGCTCCAGGTCGTACTCCACCAGGATGTTCGCCTGCACGCGCGGCACGCCGACCACCTGCTTGTTGCTGGTGCCCGGGCGGCCGGTGTCCTTGAGCTTCGGGTCCAGGAACGTCGCGCCGCCGAACAGGCGTAGTCCGTGGATGAGTTCGCCTCCCAGTGCAAGCTCCAAGCCGCGATTGACCTGTCTGCCGTTGATTTTGTAGATGTTGTCAGACGGATCCGTGTAGGCGAACGGCCGCTTCAGTTCGAAGATGGCGGCGCTGGCGTCAAGGGCGCCGAACGTTCCTTTGGCCCCTGCCTCCCATTGGCGGCTTCGGAATGGGCTCAGTCCCATACCCTGGTTTGCAGTGCCCAGCGGCGCGGCGCCAGCCTGTTCCAGGCTGTCGGCGTAGGACATGTACAGTGAGGTGTTGGGGGTTGGCTTGTAGATCAGCGCTGCGGTCGAGCTGAATCCGTCGTCGCGTTCGGAGCCTGTGCGAGCTCCCGCAGCGTTGTAACTTCGCGATTGCATGGTGCTCCAGCTGCCGCCCAGGATGGTGGACCAGCGTGGGTTGAACGTCACGGTGTCGGAGAGGAAGACGGTCTGCTGTGTATCTCTGCCAGCGTGATAGCGGTCGCCCGTGGGCGCCCACGCAGGTTCGGGAAAGACCCGGGGGGAGTTGATGTTTGCACGCCCGAGCACGTAGCGGGCGTTAGGATTGCTGTAGATGTCCCAGCGGAATCCACTGGTGCCCAGAGCCAGGTCGTGCGTGGCAACTCCGGTCGCGACGTGGCCGTTCAGGTGCAGCATGTTGCTGTTGACCACGAAGCGCCCCGCGGCTGGAGAGCCTACCGTAGTGCTGTAGTTGCCCTGGTTGTCCAGCATCGCATTGGTCGGGAATGTGAGGATGCGGTCGGCGGTCTGCCGCAAGACGCCCGCCGTGAGGCTCCAGTTTTCGTTGAAGCTGTACTTGACGCGCGCGCTCAGGGTGTCGGTGTCAAGGTCCAGACCGGCAAAGGCTTGGCCATAGCCTTTGCGCGTGGGATCGGGCGCTTGCGGCAAATGGTTCACGGCGGAATAACCGAACGATCCAGGGAATCCCTTGCGGACAAACTCGAAATGGCTGGCGTTCAGTTCGATCACCAAGCCGGCCGTGGGCCGGACATCCACCGCCAAGCTGGCCAGCTTTCGGCGCTGCACACTGTCGCTGACATAGCCTTCGCCGTCCTCGTGCAGCAGGTTCAGTCTATAACCGACGATGTTGCCGGCGTCCACGGGGCCACCCAGGTCGGCATGCACGCCGAACAGGCTGTCGCTGCCATAGCCGGCAGTGAAGCGGTATAGCGGCTCTAAAGTCGGTCGCTTCTGTATGAAGTTGAAGTCGCCGGCCGGGCTGGCGGGGCCGTAGAAGGCGCCGGCCAGGCTTTGCACTACGTCCACGCGCTGCATCTGCTCCATGGGATATGCGGTGGTTCCCACCACGTTCAGCCCGTCGAGGTGATTGTTGGCGACGACACTGGACTGCATGCCGCGCGACTGCGGGCGGCCGACGTCTGCGCCGCCACGTGCCTGCATCTGCGTGGACGGCAGGTATTTCAGCAGGTCGTTCAGGCTGCTTGCCTGCCGGTTCGCGATCATTTCGGCGGAGATCGAGCGGATGGAGTAGGGCGTATCAAGTACGGGACGCGGCCCCAGCGGGCCCAGTTCGACCGTCTCGGCGCGGAACTCGTCGCCGGCCGGAGGCGCGTTTACGACGATTGGGGCGAGCTGCGACGCTTCTCCGGCCTGGGCCCAGGCCGCCTGTGCAGGGAATACCGATACGCTGGCGAGCGCGATAGCCGGAATTAATCTGGGACGGGGTCGGGAGCACTCTTGCTTCATGACTTTCAACTCTTTCAGGTGTGGAGGAGCGGTATCGCGTAGCGGCGGGGTGGGTTCATGTCACCCGCTCGAAGGCTGTCTGTCCTCTAGGCGATCGGAACGCGGTAACGTCCAGGCCGTACAGGTCCTTGATTGCGGTGGGTGTCACTGCGTCCGCCGCAGGGCCATAGGAGGTGATCCGACCGTCGCGCAGCAGGGCGACGTGCGTCGATGCCAGAAGGGCCTGTTCCGGGTGATGCGTGGTTTTCAGAATGGCGTAGCCCTCGCCGGCCAGGCCGCTCAACAGTTCCAGCAACCGCATCTGATGCCCGTAGTCCAGTCCGGCGGCCGGCTCGTCCATGATGAGAATGCCCGCGCCTTGCGCCAGCGCCCGCGCGATCAGCGCCAGTTGCCGCTCGCCGCCGGAGACCTCTGTGTAGGGCCTCGCGGCAAGATGGGCGATGCCAAGGCGGCGCATTACGGTGTGGGCGGCGTCACGGTCCTGGCTGGTGGCGCCGTGGAACAGGCCCGTCATCGGAAGCCGCCCCATCAGCACAATGTCGAAGACGCGATAGGGGAAGGGCGCGTGATGCGCCTGCGGCACATAGGCGATGCGCCGCGCCAGTTCCATGCGGGAGTATTGACCGAGCTCGCGTCCGTCCAGCCGCAGTTCCCCGGTCTGCGGCCGTTCCAAACCCAGCAGCAGGCGCAACAAGGTCGTCTTTCCCGCGCCATTGGCGCCCAGCAAGGACAGCAGTTGGCCTGGCGCCAGCTTCAGGTTGACCCCCTGCAGCACGCGCTCGCCACCGCGCGCAAAATGCAGACCTGTCGCGGCCAATCCATCCGGCGCAGTATCGGCCGTCATAGCCAACTCCGGCGCGCACGGCGCAGGACGAGTAGAAATGCGGGGACTCCCAGCAGCTCTATCACGATGCCGATGGGAATTTCCTCGGCGATGAGATTGCGGGCCAGCATGTCCGCACCCAGCAGGAAAATCGCGCCCAGGCAGGCGCTGGTGGGTAGCAGCCGGCTATTGCTCGGTCCCGACAGCAGTCGGGCGATATGTGGAATCAGCAGGCCTATCCATCCGATCATGCCGGCTATGGCCACCGTGGCCGCGCATGCCAGCGTGGCGGCGGCGATGGTGGCGTAGCGTACCGGCGTGACGGGCACGCCCAACGTGCGGGCCTCGTCGTCGCCCATGCTCATCGCGTCGAGCGCGCGTGCCAAGCCGAACAGGACGCACACACCCAGGCCAATCGGAATTGCCATGCGTGCCACATCGTCCAGCGTGGCCAGCGCCAGGCTTCCCATCAGCCAATACACAATCGCGGGCAGTTGGTCCTGCGGGTCCGCCACGTACTTGATGAGCGACAGAAGCGAGGTGAATAGCGCGCAGGTGACGACGCCGCCCAGCACCAGCATGATCACGGCTTCCCGCCCGAAAAACCGGGCGACGCCCACGCTGACCAGGACGGCCAGTACACCTGCACCGAAGGCCGCGGCCTGGATTACACGCCAATCCCCCGACAGCAACATGCCCAGCGCAGCGCCGCAGGCGGCTCCCGCTAGTACGCCCATCAATCCAGGCGATACGAGCGGATTGCGGAAAACCGCCTGATACGCCGCGCCGGACACAGACAGCGCGGCGCCGACCAGGACGGCCGCCAACACCCGTGGCAGGCGGATGTCCCACAACAGGTTCGAGAGGAAGGTCTGGCGCTGTGTTTCCATTTCGGCGAGCCCTAGCCGCGCCGACAAGAACTGGAGCACCTCGATCACCGATACTGGATAGCGGCCGCTGCCCAGGCTGGCGATCATCGCCGCGATCACTGCGGCCAGCATCAGGGCCAGCCATGGCGAAGTGGAACGGGGCCGACGGAGGGTTGAATGCGGGCGTGCGTTCGGGAGGGGTGAAGGGCGTATCAAGGTGTTTGCTGCTTGTCTGTTGCCGTGCGGCGGGAGTCCGGTGCGTCCGGCATTCCCGGTGCAGGCCTATGCTCAGCGCAGCGTAATATACGAACGTATATAGCGCTATGCGTTGGCTTTCACGGGTTTGCGCGAAATCAAGCTGCGCTGATGAAACCGGTATGGGCCGCGAACGCGGTTCGCCGCCGAGGGCATCGACTGCGGCGCTGAACTTCAACGAAGGGGGCGGGCAGTCTTGGCACGCAACCGACCAACTAGTTCCAGCTCGTTCATGCGCGCCATCAGCGACGCGTTTATGCCGCCGTACTTGGAACGCCGCTTGTAGTCGGGGGCCGAGCCGCGCGATGGATCATCCGCAGGCCGGAGGGAGGGAACTCAAGCGGTCTAGCCGTTACTGACGTCGAACCCCCCTTTTGCCGGAACTCGTTGATATGTCCATTTTCCCACTCACTCCAATTCATCACGGCATTGCCACGCCTGCCGCAATGGTTGCGTTGAGTCTGCTGGCGCTCGCCGCGCCTGGCCAAGCTCATGCTTATAGCGCGGGCGGTACGAGCGCTTTTTTCAGCGGAGGGGCCGCGGTGTTGGGGTTGGGGCTGACGACCGGCAACGGGGGCAGTTTCAGCAACGGCCCGGGGGGAAATGGGGTTGGAGGAACTTCGCCCTTCGCCAATACTCCCGGCGGTCTGGGGGGCGGCAGTGCGACCGATAGCGGGGCCGATGGCGGTCTGCCGGGCTGGATCTCAGTCGGGGCGGGGGCTACTGTCAGCCTGGCCACGGAAGTGGTCATCGGTGCAGGCGGCGGCGCGGGCGGTGTAGCGACCATAGATCAGATCGCCACGCTGACGGCGCGTGGAGCCAACGGGGCTGCCGCCCTGGCCGGCGTTAGTGGCCAGGGCCCGATAATCACCAACGGCGGCACCCTGGTGGGCGGTGGTGGTGGCGCCGGCGGGAGGATCGTTCACTCGACCCCGTTGGCCGATCGGCCTGGCGCTTCCGTGGCTGGCGGCGCGGGCGGCGCCGGGCTGGACATGCCCGGCACCAATACGCGCGTGGTCAACTCTGGGCAGATCTATGGCGGCGGCGGCGGTGGTGGCGGCGACTACTTCGGTATCGGCTCGTACTATTTGAGCGGGCTGAGCGGCGCCGGAGGCAGCGGGGTGCGCGCCACGGGGGCCGGGTTTCAGCTGAGCAACACCGGCTCCATTGTCGGCGGAAACGGGGGCAGTGGTGGGGGCCTGCTGGCGGCAGGTGGCATCGCAGTAGAAGTCACCGGAAGTCAGGCGCAGATCGTGCAAGCGGGCACGGTCGCGGGCGGAATGGGAACTGCGGGCACCACGCGCGCCACGGCGGTGCTGCTTGCCGGCAATGACAGCGTGCTCACGTTGGTCGAGGGTTCGACCACTATCGGCGCGGTTACGTTCACCGGCACCAACAATCAACTGAAACTGGGTGGCTCGGGCGCGACGGCGTCGGTGACCGTGGACGGCGATCTGACACTAGGCGCGGGCAATCGCATGCTGGTGCGCGCCACCCCGACGGCAGCCGACCGGCTGCAGGTCACGGGCAAAGCTTCGCTTTCCGGCGCGAGCGTGGATGTGCGGGCGGGGGCCGGCACGTATGCCGCCCAGACTCAATACGACATCCTGAGTGCGCAAACGCTCAACGGCACGCGATTTGCCGGCGCCACGAGCGACCTGGCCTACCTCACGCCCACACTGAACTACTCTGCCGACGACAAGAAGGTGTCGCTGGTGCTCACGCGTCTGGTGGTGCCCACGCCGCCCGAAGGCACGACTCCCACGCCGCCCGAAGGCACGACTCCCACGCCGCCCGAAGGCACGACTCCCACGCCGCCCGAAGGCACGACTCCCACGCCGCCCGAAGGCACGACGGTGCTGCGTTTCGGTGATCTGGTCTCGGGCCGGAACTCGCGAGCCGTCGCCGACGCGGCCGAAACCCTGCCGGTCTCCCATGCGGTCTACAGCGCCGCGATCAATCTGGCGCAAGGCCAGCCGCAAGGCTATTTCTCGACGCTGTCGGGCGAGGCGCATGCCGGCGTCGGCAGTGGGCTCAACAATCTCGCGGGCGGGGTGCGGAGCGCGCCGCTGGACGTGCTGCGCGGCAATCTGAGGGCGGGCACGGCGGCGGGCGCGCCGACTGCAGCCGCGGGCGTCAGCGATGTAGCGCCGTCGGCGGCCGCGTTGCCGCAATCCCAGGCCTTGCCGGCCTGGGCCCAGGTGGTGGGCAACTGGCAGCGCATCGGCGCGACCAGCGATACGGAAGCTGTGCGCCAACACACCGGTGGCGTGTTCGTCGGCGCCGACCGGGACGTGGGGGCCGGCTGGCGGTTGGGCGGGGCGCTGGGCTACACCGATTCGAAGCTGTCGGTCGATGAGTTGGCCTCGCAGGCTGATGTGTCGAGCTATAGCGCGATCGTCTATGGGGGCAAGGCCTTCGAACTGGGCGCGGGCAAGCTCAACGTGATGGCGGGTGCGTCCTACACCTGGCACGACATCGCCACCAGGCGTCGTGTCGAGGCCGGCGCCCTGGATCAGACGCTGACGGCAGACTACGGCGCCAACACCACGCAAGTCTTCACCGAACTGGGCTATGCCTTCGGCGTGGCGCGCGGCCTGACGCTGGAGCCTTATGCCGGCGTGGCCTGGGCCGGGCAGCGTACGCGCGCCTTTGGCGAATCCGGCGGCAGCGCGGCGCTGTCGGGCGAGTCGAGCCGGCAGAACACCACCACCACCACGCTAGGCCTGCGCGCCGAGCAGGCGCTGAGTCTGGGCTCGCTGGCGGGCACGGCGCGCCTGGGCCTGGGCTGGCGCCATACCTTTGGCGATATCACGCCGACCTCGCGCCTGGCTTTTGACGCGGGTGAGGCCTTTACCGTTACCGGCGCGCCGATCGCGCGCGATGCCGCGCTGGTCGAGGCCGGCGTCGAAGCGCGCGTATCGCGCAGCGCCTCGCTGGGCGTGGCCTATGCCGGCCAGTTTGGCGGCGGCAACCGGGACCAGAGCGCGATGCTCAATCTGAACTGGGCTTTCTGACAGAGACCGCGCCAGCGATCCCGTCCCGCCAGCTATTGGCCGCGGACGACGCCGTGGTTGAGATTGACATGAAACCGACCAACTAGTAGATTGGCTGCGTTGCGAATGCAGTCGGGATCTTCCCGCTGCGTAAAGCGAACAGGTTTTTCACATTTCTTTCAGCACACCAGGGCGTATTCCTATGAGTTTGGAGCTCTCCCCCAGAGCCATCGAGATCGTCGAGCAGACCAGGCAGCTGCTCGCCGCCGGTGGTTATCACGGGTTCAGCTATGCCGATGTGTCCGAACGGGTCCATATCGGCAAACCCAGCATCCATCATCATTTCCCGGCCAAGGCGGACCTGGTCCTTACCGTGGTCGTCCACCACCGCGAGCAGGCCCGAGAGGGTTTGGCGGCGCTCGATCAACACGTCCCGGACCCGCTGGGACGGTTGACGGCCTACGCGGATTACTGGGCCAAGTGCATAGGCGAGGGCACGATGCCCATGTGCATTTGCGCGATGCTGGCTGCCGAATTGCCCATGATTCCCCAGGCGATCGCGGACGAGGTGCGTGCCTATTTTGGCGACCTGGCCGGCTGGATCGCGTCGGTGCTCGAAAGCGGAGTCTCCAAAGGGCAATTCCAGCTGCGCGACAGCGTCCAGGTGGAAGCGCAAGCCTTCATGTCGACCGTCCACGGGGCGATGCTGACCGCAAGGGCCTTCAACGACCCCAAGGTATTCGCATCGATCTCGCGTGCGGCCATCAGCCAATTGACCGTTTCGACCTGATCCCGGCGGGAAGCGCACCTCGCGGTGCGCCTCTTTTTTTAGTTATTAATCGACCAACTAGTTGGTCGTTAATTTGAGCCGTCAAGGGCTGGTCAGCTTGTACCTGCCCGCATCGCCAGCACCGTCGCCGTCCGTGGCCCAGAGCAGGCGGAACTGCTTTGGATTCGTTCGCGGCGGCGCTACCCGAGCGAGCCGGCCCGCCGACTGTAGCCGCCCGCGACGCCACAACCAGGATGCCGCGTGTCGCGGCATGTCCAGTCCAGGAGTTGCTATGCGTTCCAGTGCAGTCGACCCGATCGGCCGGGTCCGTGTTGACGATGTCCGAGATCCCTACCGCGCCGAGCAATTGCGCGCCCAGATGCGCGCCGATCGCGTGGCGCGCCCGCAGGCGCCGTTCGCACGCATTCAAGCCACGCGCCAGTTGGGTATGGCAGCGGCGGCGTCGGTGCAAAAACCGGTCGTAGTGAGGAAGGATGATCCTGATGAATCCATCAACCCGCTGCGCGATCAATACACGGCTCATTGTTTGATGAACGCCATCCAGGCTTTCCACGATCAACAAGCCAGGCTGGAGGCACTGGTGGTGGCGGTCAATCAGGCCTTGAAGGACGAGCAGGTCACGCTGCAGGCGCGCGCCGAGGCGGCCAATGACCTGGGGACGATCCAAGGCCTGTTGCCGCAGCAACCCTATCGCTACGCGGTGGGAATTCCGCAGATATTGCCGCAGCAGTTGGCCGCCGCGACTGGCGCATCGCAGGTCATGGTCGCCCCGGTCACGCACGCCGCGACGTCGCGCAGCACCACCGACAACGCGTTCGGCACCGATCCCGACACGCGCGCCCGCACCCGCAACCCGCGGGACACAGGCGCCGGAAGCGGTGCCATGGGGACATGAAAGCCTCGCATCGCGGCAGGCCCGGCATTAAGCGCGGGCTTAACGATGGGTGCAGGCCTGCTAAACCACAGCGGGGGCCAGGCTCTCTATAGTGGCCGCATGTCACCCATGGAGTCCCTCATGCCCAGTTCCGCTGTTTCGGCCGCCTATCCCCGCGCGGTGCTGTTCGATCTTCTGACCGCTCTGCTTGATTCCTGGACGGTCTGGAACCGTGCCGCGGGATCCGAGGCTCAGGGCCGGGCCTGGCGGGCAGAGTATCTGCGCCGCACCTATGGCTGCGGGGCGTATCTGCCCTACGAGCGCCTGGTGGAGGAGGCCGCGGCGGCGGTGGGATTGCCCGCGGGCGCGCCGGCCGCGCTGGAGGCCCAGTGGGACCAGTTGCCCGCCTGGGACGGTGCGCGCGAGCTGTTGCAGGCGTTGCGCCCGCACTGTCTGCTGGGCGTGGTTACGAACTGTTCCGAGCGCCTGGGGCGCCGCGCCGCCGGCCTGCTGGGCGTGGACTGGGACGTGGTGGTGACCTCTGAAGCCGCAGGCTTCTACAAGCCCGATCCGCGGCCCTATGAAATGGCGCTGGCGCGCTTGCAGGTGGCGCCGACGCAGGCGGCGTTCGTCGCGGGCTCGGGCTACGACATGTTCGGCACCGCCAAGGTGGGGCTGCGCACATATTGGCACAACCGGGTGGGACTGCTGCTGCCGGAAGGGGCCATGGAGCCCGAAGTCCAGTCGCCGCGGCTGGAAGAGGCGCTGCCCTGGCTCGCGCGGTTCAGCCTTGGCTGACCGGTCCGGCAGGCGCCAGGCCGCCGTATCGGCAATACAAAATGTTGCGCGTCGGGAGACTCACGCTTGCTAGCATGATCTCGCCGGAATGATCCGGTACACCGATGGAACAGTGGAGGTTGCCATGCATTCAAGAAGAATATTCAACCGGATCGCCGTGATTGCGGCGGCGGGTGCGTTGCTGGCCGGGTGCGCCACGCAACAGCAAACGAACACCGCTGTGGGAACGGGTGCTGGCGCGGCGCTGGGCGCCGGCATTGGCGCCTTGATCGGGCATGGCAAGGGCGCGGCGATCGGTGCGGGTATCGGCGCGGTGGCGGGCGGCCTGGTCGGCTACAACTGGAAGGTGGTCAAGGATGATGTGCAGAAGTCCGGCGCCTCGTCGCTGGGCATCGACGTCGTCGAGATGCCGGATGGCAGCCTGAAGGTCAATATTCCCAGCGGTGTTTCGTTCGACACGGACAAGACACAGCTCAAGCCCGCGTTGCTGCCGGTTCTGGACAGCGTGGCGCGTTCGCTCAACCAGCATCCCGAGCTGCGGGCCAAGGTGGTCGGCCATACCGATAGCACCGGCGCGCTGGCGCACAATCAGACCTTGTCGGTGAACCGCGCGAAAAGCGTTACGGATTACCTGGCCAAGCAGGGAGTCGCGGCGGGCCGGCTGACGGTGGAGGGCCGCGGCCCCAACGATCCGATCGGCGACAATGCGACCGCCGAAGGGCGCGCGCTGAACCGGCGCGTCGAAATCTACCTGTACGCGGTCCAGCAATAAGCCCGGGGAGGCAAGCACGGGCGCGTCCCTTGTTCCAAGGCGGCCGGCGCGATGCGCCGCCGCCCCCTGTTTCCGGAGTCTGTCATGAGCATGTTCCCTCCCGCCCGTATCGGCACCGATATCGCGATCGCCGCGCTCACCGGCTGGCAGGCGGTGGCGATGCGCGACGCCATCGAAAAGCGATTCCGTTTCCCCAGCTTCAATGCGGCTTTTGGCTTCATGGCGCGGGTGGCCATGTTTGCGGAAAAGTTGAACCATCATCCCGAATGGACCAACGTCTATAACCGTGTGGACGTGACCTTGACCACCCATGACGCGGGCGGCGTGACCGAACTGGATGTGCGCATGGCGCAGTTCATGGACGAGGCCGCCGCGCAGGCGGGAGCGACCGCGCCGAAAGCGGGCGCGTGAGCGGCCGGGTGTTCAGTCGTCCGTGCTGTCCGCGCCGGCGTGCGCATGCCCGATCAGGCGGTCCAGCATGTCGCCCAGCAGGTGCTGCTCGTCGGCGGTGAGGCAGCCGAAGATTGCATCGTTGCGACGGGCGATCAGGTCAATGATGCGCTGGTAGTGGGCGAGGCCCTCCGTGGTCGGCGCCAGCACCACGCCGCGTCCGTCCGATGCGGATACCGTCTTTTCAACCAGGCCGCGATCCACCAGCGCCTGCGCCGAGCGGCTTGCCTGTCCCTTGTTCAGGTTGGCCGTCCGCGCCAGGTCGTTGACCGACAAGGGCGCATAGCGGCCTATGGCCGCGAGGCAGCGCGCCTCACCCAGCGGGATGTCGCAGTCTTTCAGGTAGGCGCGATTCGTGTCCCGGTCCGTGATCTTGTTGAGCACGTGCAGGCGGTACGTCAGAAAGCGTTCCAGGGCGGGCGGTTTCACGTCGGGCGGGCAGGAGTCGGGGCCGGATAGTTTGCCACAGCGCCGTCGCCCAGGCTGGCCTCTTCGGCCTGTGCGAGCAGCGCCATCGCCTCCTGCGCGTCGGGCAGCCGGCGCAGCAGCGACAGTCCGAGTATCGAAAGGAAAAGCGGCGCCCGGGTTTCCCCGACGCGCGTCAGCGCCTGCGCCATGCTGGTGTAGACCTGGTCCAGTTGATCGTTGTTCATGCTTGGCCTTTCTGCGTGGCGCTCAGGGTGAGCGAGGGATAGTAGGGCGCCAGCGCGGTGCGCAAGGCGGAGGCGTCGGGCGCCGTCCAGCGGCCCAGCACGTAGCCGTCCGGCCGCAGCAAGTAGACGGTTCCGGCTTCGCTGCCGTAACGCTGGCGCAACTGGCCGTGCGCATCCTGCAAGCCGTCTGCGCCGGTGCGCAGCACGCGCAGCGGATGGGGCGCGCCTTGCGTGGCGGCCGCCAGGGCGTCCAGCTCCGCCGACAAGGCGGCGCCGGGCGCCAGCGCCAGCGCAACGAAGCCCGCGCCAAAACTTGCGCTGAGATAGCACGGCGCCTCGCCGTCCAGCAGCCGGACGTCGGGCGCGGGCTGTCCGGGCGCTGCGGCCTCGCCGGCCTGCGGCGCGCCGTCGCCGAGGTTCAGTGGCGAGCCGTCGTACGAAATGGGCGCGGATTGGCGTGGATTGATCAGCGGCCGGACCGCGTCGTCCACCAGCGCCAGCCGCAGCGCGGCCTCGCGCATGAGTCGGAAGCCGAAGTCCGGCGGCGCCATGAATTCGGTGCTCTTGGCGCCATAGGCCAGGTTCTGGCGGGTGGCGTGGACGCGTTCGACGCTGTAGCTGTCCAGCAGGCTGTCGGGCGCTTGCCCCTTCAGCACCCAGGCGAGCTTCCAGGCCAGGTTGCCGGCGTCGTCCAGTCCCGAGTTCAGTCCCCGCACGCCGAAGATGGGCACGAGGTGGGCGGCGTCGCCGGCAAACAGTACGCGTCCATGGCGGTAGCGGTCCAGGGTCAGGCACTTGGCGTTATAGATGGAAATCCAGAGCGGCTTCCAGGGCGCGGTTTCGCCGATCATGTCCAGATGGCTCTGCACGCGCGGCAGCACGTTTTCCGGCTTGACCGCTTCCTCGGGGTCTTCGTCGTCGCGGATCTGGTAGTCGACGCGCCATACGTTGCCCGGCTGCCGGTGCATGAGCAGGGTGGAGCCGGGGTTGGACGGAGGGTCGAACCAGGCCAGGCGTTCCACCGGGCGCTGCGATTCCTGCTCGATGTCGACGATGACGTAGCGCCCTTCGTACTGCATGCCTTCCAGCTTCAGTCCCATTGCCTCGCGCACCGCGCTGCGTCCGCCGTCGCAGGCGATCAGCCAGTCGGCGCGCACGGTCCGGCGTTCGCCGCCGGACTCGATTTCCACGGAGACGCCGTCGGGTTCGTTCCGCAGGCCGACGACACGGGCCGACCATTGCAGCGCGGCCAGTCCGGGGCGGCGCTGCATGGCCTGGTGCGCATATTCCTCGACGCAGTACTGCTGGATGTTGACCATGGGCGCGTAGCGCTGCAAGGGATCGTGCGGCATTTCGAAATGCAGGACTTCGCGGTCGCGGAAGTAGCTGCGTCCGCCGGTCCAGGCCAGCCCGGTCGCCATCAGGGGCTGGTCGGCGCCGACCCATCCCAGGATTTCCTGCGAGCGCCGCGACATGCAGATGGCGCGGCTCCCGCTGCAATAGTCGTCGTCCGCTTCCACGGTCAGCGAGGCGATGCCGTATTCGGCCAATAGCGCGGCCAGGGTCAGGCCGACGGGGCCGCCGCCGGCGATCAGGACGGGAACGTGCGCGGGGAGTGTCATGCATGTCTCCATGATTTGGTTGTTTGCGCAACTATATTCTTGATATGTTGCGTGCGCAACTATTTCTGGAAGGCATGAAAAAACCCGCCGTTCCGGGCGGGTTTTCAGGGGGAGGGGCTGAATCAGTTGCGCACGTAATAGATGCGCATGGCCTGCTGCTTCTGGGCGCCGTCCATGACGCGCAGCACCACCACCTTCGGGGTGAAGCCGTCGGGCAGCTTGAGCTGGCCCAGCGAATAGTCGTAGCGGTCCACATTCAGGGCCGGGCCTTCGGGAGTGACCGTCGCGGCGCGGCCGTTGGGATAGGTGCCGTCGATGGAGAACGTCAGCGTGCCCTTGAAGGGTACGCCCTGGCGTTCTTCGCGCATGACCAGGACCTGATAGTCCAGTTGGCTGGGAGCGCGCTTGAAGGTGGCCGAGCGGATGCCCAGGTTGCCGCCGCGCGGGTCGGGCGGCATGGCGTCCTGGAACAGCACCAGTTCCTTATTCAGCGTCTCGATCTTCGCGCGTGCTTCGGTCAGGTCGCTGGTCAGCTTTTCATGGCCGGACTTGTTGGCGTCGCGCTGCTGCGTGGCTTCTTCGAGCTGGGTCTGCAGGCGCTGGCGTTCCAGGTTGGACGCGCTGAGTTCGCTGTGCAGCTGCTCGGACTGCTCCACGGTCAGCCGTTGCGGGCCGTAATTGGTTTGCAGGAAGAGCACGCCGCCCGCGCCAAGGGCAATGCCGACCAGCAGCAGGACGAGCCAGCGCGGCATGCGGCGCGTGCGTTGGCCTGGCTGGTATACGGAGGGCTTGAACACGGCCCGTTGCGATCTTCCAAACATCCCCATTCCTAGAAAACTTCCTGTGTATTTGCTCGTCGGCACGCGGCGCGCGCATGCCAAAGCGTCAGAGAATACCCCGTTAGCCGGGGGCGTTGGGTGCGCGGACAATCCTGGTTGCGCACCTTGATATTGTGAAATATGTGGGCATCAGCGGACCCGGCCGCCGAGTTCCGCGTTCAGGTCGGCAAGCCGCTGCGGGGTGCCGACATCCGTCCATCGTCCGGGATGGCGGGCGCCGCGCGCCAGGTCCCGGGCCATGGCCAACCGGAGCAGGGGCGCCAGGGGCGCCGCCGAGCCGCGCGGGACATCCGCGAACAACGACGGATGGTAGACGCCGACGCCGGCAAAGGTCAAACGGGGCTCTCCCTGCGCGTGGACGCGGCCGTCCGGCGTCAGCAGGAAATCGCCGATGGGGTGCTGGACGGGGTTGTCCACAAGCAGGAGCCAGGCGCCCGCCTCGGGCAGGCGCGGCGCCACGTCCCGGGCAGCCGCGGGATCCCAGTCGCACCAGATGTCGCCGTTGATGACCAGGAAGGGATCGTCGCCCAGCAGCGGGAGGGCTTGGGCGATGCCGCCGGCGGTTTCCAGGGCCGTCGGCTCGGGCGAATAGCGGATCCGCACGCCGTGGGCGCTGCCGTCGCCCAGCGCGCGCTCGATTTCATGGCCCAGCCATGCGTGATTGATGACGATGTCCTGGATGCCGGCCGCGGCCAGCCGTTCCAGATGCCAGACGATCAACGGTTTGCCGCCCACCGCCAGCAGCGGCTTGGGCAGGAGGTCGGTCAGCGGCCGCATGCGTTCGCCGCGGCCCGCTGCAAGAATCATGGCCCGCATCAGAACGTATATCCGACGCTGACCTGGCGGTCATCCAGGCGGTCCAGCAGACGCAGCAGCGGCGTGAAGACGCCGTAACGCTGGGCCACCTGGCGCACGTAGCCGTTCACGCGCGGCATGTGGGCCAGGTAGTGCGCCTTGCCGTCGCGATGGTTGAGGCGGGCGAACACGCCCAGGATGCGCAGGTTGCGCTGCAGCCCCATCCATTCGTAGGTGCGGTGGAAGTCCGCGAAATCCGATTCCACCGGCAGGCCGGCGGCACGCGCCATTTCCCAGTAGCGGATGGCCCAGTCCAGTTGCTGGGGTTCTTCCCAGGTGGTCCGGGCGTCGGTCACCAGCGACGCCAGGTCGTAGGTAATGGGACCCGCCAGCGCGTCCTGGAAGTCGATGACGCCGGGATTGGGACCGTACTGCGGCTGGTCGCAGACCATCAGGTTGGGCGAATGGAAGTCGCGGTGCACCAGCACCTGGGCCTGCCCGCCGTTGCTGGCCGACAGCAGGGCGAAGATCTTTTCCAGCGCGTTGGCGGTCTTGTCGTCCAGCACCGCGCCATGGTGCTTTTGCACATACCACTCGGGGAAGAGCTTGAGCTCGTCGGCCAACCGGGCGGTGTCGTAGGAAGCCAGGCCGGCGGTCGAGGCCTGTTGCAGCTTGACCAGGGCGGCCAGGGCTTCGCGGTATAGCGTCTGGAGCTGGCTGTCTTCCAGGCCGGCCTGGATGCGCTGGTAATAGGTCTGTTCGCCCAGGTCGGACAGGAGCAGCAGCCCCAGTCCCAGGTCCTGCGCCAGCACGGCGGGCACGTTCAGTCCGGCGTCCGCCAGCAACTGGCCGACGTGCAGGAATGGGCGGCAGTCTTCGTGCTGGGGCGGCGCGTCCATGACAATCAGGGTGCGCTGGCCGGCGTCCAGCCTGAAGTAGCGGCGGAAGCTGGCGTCGGCGGAGGCCGGGCGCAGCGTATCCACGGCCAGGTTCAGGTCGGCAGGCAGGCCTTCCAGCCAGTTGCGGATCTGCGCCAGGCGGGGGTCGTGATCGTTTTTCAAGGAAGATCCGTGTCAGAAAGACAATATTGCTGAAATTTGTGTTCCGCGAACATAAGGCTGGGCGTTGTTCGCGGCTTCTCTATAATACCGGCTCGTTTCCGTTAGCATTGGCCCCGCCCGGGCGCCTTTGTCTGGCTCCCCCATGGTCAAAAAGGGCTGTTTTCATTCGTGCGCAAGGTTCGGTGGTTGATCCTCTCTGCTGTCAGCGTCGCCGCCGGAGCCGTTCAGGCTCAAGGTAGCCAGGGCGCCGCTGCTTCCGCGTCGTCGGCCACGCCTATCCCCGAACTGCGGACTTCTCCCGGCTTGCGGATACACCGGCTGCCGGACGACAGCATCCCCGCCTATATGGAAGCGGACAGCATCGCGGGCGATCCCGATTCCGACCTGACCCTGACCGGCAGCGCGCAAGTGCGCCGCATCGACAGCGTGATCAAGGGCGACCTGATCAACTACCGCAAGGATACCGGCGAAGTCGACGTCCAGGGCAACGCGCGCATGATGCGCGATGGCACGCTGGTGACGGGGCCGAACGCCAAGTTCAATGTGGACAAGTATTCGGGCGAGATCGAAAAGCCGAATTTCTGGATGGGCGCCTCGGGCGGCTTTGCCGTCGCCGAGCATGCGGACATCTTCAGCAAGTCGCAGATGCGGATGCATACGGTCACGTACAGCGGGTGTCCCTGCCCGGAGCCGTCCTGGTACATCAAGGCCAAGACGGTCGACATAGATTTCGACGAAAACGAAGGCGTGGCGCGCAATGGCGTGCTGTACTTCAAGGACGTGCCGATCCTGGCATCGCCCTACCTGACCTTTCCGGTCAAGAGAGAGCGCAAGTCCGGCTTCCTGATACCGACCTATGGCACGACCAGCCAGGGTGGTTTCGACATATCGCTGCCGTACTACCTGAACCTGGCGCCCAATTACGACATGACGGTGCAGCCCCGCTACTTCTCCAAGCGGGGCCTGCAGTTGGGCGCGGAATTCCGTTATCTGGGAAATGGCTACGCCGGCACCCTGAACGGCACATACCTGCCCGATGACCACGTCACCAGCGAAGACCGCTGGATGTACTGGTGGCGCCACCAGCAGACGTTCTCCCATGGTTTCTACGCCGATTGGGATATCGCCAAGGTCTCGGACGACAATTACTTCCGGGACATTTCGCAGCTGGGCCTGAACCAGGCGTCCACCACCTACCTGCCGCAACGCGGCCGGGTGGGCTGGGCCTCGAACTACTGGAGCGCGTACGCTCAGGTCTATAAGTACCAGACGCTGCAGGACCCCGATGCGCCCCTGGTGCCGCCGTACGACAAGTTGCCCGAGCTGTACCTGCGCGGCGCGCGCTACGACTGGGGTGGTTTCGACGTGGACTGGACCTCGAGCGCGGTGCGCTTCAGCATGCCGGATTTCGGCTCCGCCAACAGGTATCCGGACGGCGACCGCCTTCAATCCTATCCGACGGTGTCTTATCCGATCGTCCGGCCGGGCTGGTTCATCATTCCCAAAGCGGGTGTCAACTACACCCAATATCAGACCAAATGGTATGGGGTGGATACGCTGGGCCTGAACGGCGGCTCGGCGGACGGCTTGCCGCGCTCGCAGTCGCGCACCGTGCCCATCATGTCGGTGGACGCCGGCCTCATCTTCGAGCGCGACACCACGCTGTTCGGCAAGTCGTCCACGCAGACGCTGGAACCGCGCCTGTACTACCTGCGCGTGCCTTACCGCGACCAGTCCAAGCTGCCCGTGTTCGACACGTCGCTGGCCGACTTCAGCTTTTCGCAGGCCTTCGAGGAAAACATCTACACCGGTGGCTGGGACCGCATCGCGAACGCCAACCAGCTGACGGCGGCGCTGACCACGCGCTGGCTGGACGCCAATACCGGTTTCGAGCGCATGTCGCTGGGCGTGGCGCAACGCCTGTACTTCGAGGACCAGAAGGTCACCTTGCCGAATGAGACGCCGCGTGAAAACGTGCGTTCCGATTTCCTCGTGGGCGCCAGCGCGGCTTTGACCGACTCGCTGAGCACCGACGTGGCCGCGCAGTACAACCCTTACGACAACAACTGGTCGCGCGGGCTCGTCAGTGCGCGCTGGTCGCCGCAGCGCCTGACCACCATCGCTCTGGCCTATCGCTATCAGCGCGATCCCCAGCCGGGCGTGTACTATCAGCCGCAAGGCCAGAATCAGGTCAGCCTGGCGGTGCAATGGCCGTTCAGCAAGCGCTGGTACGGCGTAGGCCGGGTGGACTATTCTTTACGTTCAGGACCGTCCAGCACGGTGGCCAATACGACGGATTCTCCCCGCGTAACGCAGGCCATCGCCGGTCTGGAGTACAAGGGCGATTGCTGCTGGGTGGGCCGCATGGTCTACCAGCGCTACGCCGTGTCGGCTGCGGACACCAATTCCGCACTGTTCTTCCAACTTGAGCTGACCGGCCTGGGTTCCCTGGGAACCGACCCGATGAGCCTGCTGAACAGAAGTATCCCCGGTTACACGCGCATCACTCCGCCCGTGCCTGCCGGGACCACATTTGAAAGGTATGAATGATGCGTAGGTTGCACTCTTTGCGCCGCCTCTCCGGCAATGCGCTGTTGCTGGCCCTGTGCGCCGGCTTGCCCGCCGCGCACGCGGCCGAGCAGACTGCCCGTGGCGCGAACACAGGCGCCAAGGCCGCTCCCGCCGCACAGAACAACGCGACGTCCGCACCGAAGGGCGAGCAGTTCGTGGATGGAATCGCCGCGGTTGTCGATAAGGACGTGATCACGCTGCGCGAGCTGCGTGATGCGTCCCTGCGCATTTCCGCCGAGCTGAAGTCCCGCGGCATCCAGGTGCCGGACGACCAGACCCTGCAGCACCAGGTGCTGCAGCGCCTGATCATGGAGCGCGTGCAGCGCCACGAAGCGGACCGTCTGGGCATCCGCGTGGACGATGCCCAGGTTGATCAGGCCATCCAGACGATCGCGAGCCGCAACAAGATCACCCCGGCGCAACTGCGCCAGGAACTTGAAAAGGCCGGCACGCCCTGGGAGACCTACCGGAAGTCGCTGCGCGACGAGATCCGCACGGATCGCCTGCGCCAGCGCGCAGTGGACTCCACCATTGTCATTTCCGATGCGGAAGTCGACGCTTTCCTGAAGGACCAGCGGCGCAATCCGGCGTTCGGCGCGGCCCCTCAGGCCGAACCGCAGCAACAGGCACAGCCCCAGGCCCAACCACAACCCGAGCCCGCGCAGGCGGCCGCGCCCTCGGGCCCGATGTTGTATGCGCTGGCTCAGATTCTGGTGCGCGTGCCGGAAGGCTCGTCGCCCGAGCAGCTGGCCGCGCTGCGCAAGAAGGCCGAAGGCCTGCTGGCGCAAGCCAAGCGCGGGGATGATTTCGCCAGCCTGGCGGCGGCCTCTTCGGATGGACCGGAGGCCTTGCAGGGCGGCGTCATGGGCGTGCGCCCGCTGGACGGCTGGCCTGACCTGTTCGTCAAGTCGATCAGCAATCTGCAGAAGGGCCAGGTCAGCCAGCTGATCCAGAGCGGCAACGGATTCCACATCATCAAGGTGATGGATCGCGGCACTGCCCAGCCCGCACCGGGCCGCACCGCCCGTGCTCCGGCTCCCGCCCCGGCCCCCGCACCGGCTCCGCAGCCGGCCGCTCGCCCGCAGGCGCAGGCGCCGCAGGGCCCCACGCAAGTGATGCAGACGCGCGCGCGCCACATCCTGATCAAGACGTCCACCGTCATGAGCGATGAACTGGCGCGGCAGCGCCTGGAGCAGGTCCGCCAGCGCTTGGTGGGCGGCGGCGCCAAGTTCGAAGACATGGCGCGCCAGTACTCGCAGGATTCGACCGCGCCGCAGGGTGGCGAGCTGGGATGGCTGAACCCGGGTGAAACCGTGCCGCCTTTCGAGGCCGCCATGAACACCCTGCAACCGGGCGAGATCAGCCAGCCGGTGCAGACGCCTTTCGGCTGGCACCTGATCCAGGTCGAAGAGCGCCGCGAACATGATGCGACGGACGATCTGGCGCGCATGCGCGCCCGCCAGACGCTGTTCGAGCGCCGTGCCCAACCTGCCTTTGAAGACTGGCTCGATCAGTTGCGCGCTCAAGCGTACGTCGACAACCGTCTTGAGAAGCAGCAGAAGATTCAGCAGAACAACCGCTAAACGCAACACGGGCTTTTCATGTCTCAACACCAGGCGCGCAAGCGCTTTGGCCAGAACTTCCTGACCGACGAGAGCGTCGTCGAGTCCATCGTCCGGGCGGTTGCTCCCGCCCGCGATGATGCCGTGGTCGAGATCGGCCCGGGTTTGTCTGCGCTCACCCGGCCGCTGCTCGAGCGTCTGGATCACCTGACCGCGGTTGAAATCGACCGCGATCTGGCCGCCCGTCTGCGCAAGCAGTTCGAGGAAACCCGCCTGACCGTGGTCGAAGCCGATGCGCTGACGGTGGATTTTTCCCAGTTCGGCAGCGCGCTGCGTGTCGTGGGCAACCTGCCCTACAACATCTCCAGCCCGCTGCTGTTTCACCTGATGACCTGGGCCGACCACATCCGCGACCAGCATTTCATGCTCCAACGCGAAGTGATCGACCGCATGGTGGCGCAGGCCGGCACCGGCGACTTCAGCCGCTTGTCGGTGATGCTGCAATCGCGCTATCGCATGCACAAGCTGTTCGATGTGCCGCCGGAGGCCTTCGATCCGCCGCCCAAGGTGGTGTCGGCGATCGTGCGCATGGTGCCCTTGCCGGCGGACCGCTTGCGGCCGATCAGCGAGCGCGCCTTTGAAACGGTGGTGGCTCGCGCCTTCTCGCAGCGCCGCAAGATGCTGCGCCGCGTGCTGGCGGACTGGGCGCCGCAGGTGCCGTGGGAAGCCCTGGATATCCCGCCGACCGCCCGCGCCGAGGATATCTCGGTGGACCGCTACATCCGCTTGTCGGACGCACTGGTTGAAGCCGGCGTGTTGCAGCGGACTTGAACGCCGCCCTTGATGCAAAAAGGCCCCTCGGGGCCTTTTTTCATTCCAGCGTGTGCGGCGCGCCGGCGGCAGTCCTACAGCATGCGTTTTTGCGCGGCCATCCAAAGCTGCATGACATCGCGGGCGCGGTCGCTCAGCAGGCGTTCGGCGTCCGCCAGCGCCTGCTGCAGCGTGATGGGGCCGGGAGCCAGGCTGAATGCCGCGCTGATGCCGCAGGCGTGCAGGGCCTCGTAGCCTTCGCCTAGCGAGCCTGCCAGGGCCACGACGGGCACGCCCGCGCGCTGCGCGATCCGGGCGACGCCGGCTGGCGTCTTGCCGCGCAGCGTTTGGGCATCCATGCGGCCCTCGCCCGTGAACACCAGCGTGGCGCCCTCGACCGCCTGGGCCAGCCCGCCCAGCTCCGCCACGATTTCCACGCCAGGCCGGAAATGCGCATTCAGGAACGCCTTGGCGGCAAACCCCAAGCCGCCCGCCGCGCCGGCGCCGGGCTCGTCCCGGTGGTCGGCATTCAGGTGACGTGCGCAGACATCGGCAAAATTCGTGAGCATCCGGTCCAGCGTCAGCACCTGCTCCGGCGTCGCGCCTTTTTGCGGGCCGAACACATGCGAAGCGCCTTGCGGGCCGCACAGGGGGTTGTCCACGTCCGAGGCGATATCGATGCGGATCTGCGACAGGCGCGGGTCCAGTCCGCGCGTGTCGATGCTGGCCAGCTGGCCCAGCGCGCCGCCGCCGGGCGGCAGGCTGTGGCCGTCGGCGTCCAGCAGGCGCACGCCCAGGGCAGTCAGCATGCCGGCGCCCGCGTCGTTGGTGGCGGATCCGCCCAGCCCGAGGATGATGCGCGTGGCGCCTGCGTTCATGGCGGCCAGCATCAGTTCGCCCACGCCGTGGCTGCTGGCGCGCATGGGGTCGCGCTTGGAAGGAGAGATCAGTTCCAGGCCCGCCGCGGCGGCCATTTCGATCACCGCGGTGCCATCTTCCAGCAGCCCCCATATGGCGTCGACCTTGTGGCCCAGCGCATCGTTCACGGTGAGCTGCCGCTCCTTGCCGCCGGTTGCCGCCAGCACGGCCTCGACCGTGCCTTCGCCGCCGTCGGCCATCGGTATGCACACCGTATGTGCGCCGGGGAAGGCGGCCTTGACGCCTCGCGCAATGGCCGCCGCCGCATCAGGCGCGGAAACGCTTTCTTTGAAAGAGTCGGGTGCAATGACGATTTTCACGGGTTTCGATGGGCTCGTTGAAGGTCGGTGTGATCCTCATGATACCTGCGTGGACGCAGCCGGCGTACCATAGCGCTTTCGTTGTTTTTGCGAGAGTGGACCGCCATGCCTGTATTGCGCCGCACAAAAATTGTCGCCACCCTGGGACCCTCAACGTCATCGCCCGAACGCATCGAGGCGCTTATCCGCGCCGGCCTGGACGTGGCTCGCCTGAACTTCTCGCATGGCAGCGCGGACGATCACCGCGAACGCGCCCGGCTGGTGCGCGAGATCGCCGCCAGGCAAGGCCGGTTCGTCGCCATCATGGGCGATCTGCAAGGCCCCAAGATCCGCATCGCGCGCTTCGCCGAGAAGCTGGTGCAGTTGCAGATCGGCCAGCCGTTCACGCTGTCGCGCGTGCATCCCAAGGACGCGGGCACCGCCAGCATCGTGGGCATCGACTATCCGGAACTGGTGACCGACTGCCGCGTGGGCGACGAGCTGCTGCTCGATGACGGCCGCGTGGTGCTGGTGGTGGATCGGGTGGAGGGCGACGAAGTCCACACCACCGTCACGGTGGGCGGTCCGCTGTCGAACAACAAGGGCATCAACCGCCGTGGCGGCGGTCTGTCGGCGCCCAGCCTGACCGACAAGGACCGCGTCGACATCAAGCTGGCCGCGGAGATGGAACTGGACTACGTGGCGGTGTCGTTCCCGCGCTATGGCAGCGACATCGACGAGGCGCGTACCCTGCTTGCCGAGGCCGGCAGCCAGGCCTGGATCATCGCCAAGATCGAACGCGCCGAAGCAGTGGCCGACGACGAAGCGCTGGACTCGCTGATCCGCGCCAGCGATGGCGTGATGGTGGCGCGCGGCGACCTGGGCGTGGAAGTGGGCGACGCCGAACTGGTCGGCATCCAGAAGCGCATCATCCAGCACGCGCGCACTTTGAACAAGGTCGTCATCACCGCGACGCAAATGATGGAGTCGATGATCTCCAGCCCGATGCCGACCCGCGCCGAAGTGTCCGACGTGGCCAACGCGGTGCTGGATTACACCGATGCCGTGATGCTGTCGGCCGAAAGCGCGTCCGGACAGTATCCGGTCGAAACCGTGCAAGCCATGGCGCGCGTGTGCCTGGGCGCGGAAAAGCACCCGACCTCGACGGTGTCCCATCACCGCATGGGAGAGACCTTCACGCGCTGCGACGAAACGATCGCCCTGGCGGCCATGTACGCGGCCAATCATTTCCCCGGCGTGAAGGCCATCATCGCGCTGACGGAAAGCGGCCACACGCCGCTGATCATGTCGCGCATCCGCTCGGGCGTGCCGATCTACTGCTACAGCCCGCACAGCGTCACGCAGAACCGGGTGACGATGTTCCGCGGCGTCTACACGGTGCCGTTCTCGCCGTCGGACTACGAGCCCGCGGACCTGAGCAATGCCGCCATCGACGAACTACGCAAGCGCAATCTGGTGCAGGCGGGCGATTGGGTAATCCTGACCAAGGGCGACTTCTATCGCGACAGCGGCGGCACCAATGGCATGAAGATCCTGCTGGTGGATTGATGCGCGGCCGGTGGCCCGGAGGTGCCTGGCACCCCGGGCCGCCGGCGCGTACCGGCGCGTTTCAGCCGAAGAACCAGTAGCACACGCCGATGGCCGCCAGCACGCCGGCCAGATCGGCGATCAGCGCGCAGCCCACAGCATGGCGGGCGCGCAGAATGCCCACCGACCCGAAGTACACGGCCAGCACATAGAACGTGGTTTCGGTGCTGCCTTGCACCACGGCGGCCAGCAGCGCGGGGAAGCTGTCGACGCCGAAATGCGTCATGGTTTCCAGCATCATCGCGCGCGCCGCGCTACCCGAGAACGGCTTGACCAGCGCGGTGGGCAGCGCGTCGACGAAGCGCGTGTCCCAGCCCGCGTGCTGCGCCATCCAGCGGATGCCGTCCAGCAGGAAATCCAGCGCGCCGGACGCCCGCAGCACGCCCACGGCGCACAGCATCGCCACCAGGTAGGGCAACAGGCTCTTGGCGATATCGAAGCCTTCCTTGGCGCCTTCGATGAAGGTCTCGTAGACGGGCACCTTCTTCCAGGCGCCCACGATCAGGAAAGCCAGCAGGATGCCGAAGAGGGTCAGGTTGCCCATCAGCGACGACAGCGAGGCGATGGCCGCGGCCGACATGCTGGCCAGCAGCGCCATGAATCCGCCCATGACCAGCGCCGCGCCGCCCAGCCAGAGCATGATGACGGGGTCGGCCAGGCGCAGCCGCTGGCATGCCGCCACGGCCAGGAATCCCGCCAGCGTCGACGCGCTGGTGGCCAGCAGGATGGGCAGGAACACCAGGGTGGGATCGGGCGCGCCCTGCTGCGCGCGGAACATGAACAGGGTGACGGGCAGCAGGGTCAGCGACGACGCATTGAGCACCAGGAACAGGATCTGCGCGTTGCTGGCGGTCTCGGGCGTGGGATTCAGCGATTGCAGTTCGCGCATGGCGCGCAGGCCGATGGGCGTGGCGGCATTGTCCAGCCCCAGGCCGTTGGCGGCGAAGTTCAGCGTGATCAGGCCGATGGCCGGATGGTTGCGCGGCACCCCGGGCATCAGGCGCGCGAACAGCGGGCCCAGCACGTGGGCCAGCTTTTCGACCAGCCCGGCGCTTTCGGCGATGCGCAGGAAGCCCAGCCACAAGGTCAGCGTGCCGAAAAGCAGCACCATCACTTCCACGGAGACGCGCGCCATGTCGAACAGGCTGGCCACCATCAGGCGGAAGACCTCGGGGTCTCCGATGGCCAGCCAGCGGTACAGCGCGGCCACGGCAGCGGTGAGGAAGAAGCCCAGCCAGAGTTTGTTCAGCATGCGGACGTGCCCGGACAGCGGTTGATTGCGCACCAGCGCGGCGACGCCCATTGTCGCAGAGTCGGCACGCCGCGGCTTGGCCGCGGGCCGCCAATTCTGGTACTTTGGCCCGATACGCCTTAGGCCATAACAGAGAGGGGAGTCATGGATTTCAATGCTTGGCGCCGGCGCCGCATCTCGGAACCCGCGTACCGCTGGGCGCGCGATGCGCTGCCGGCCATGTCGGCCACCGAGCGCGAGGCCATCGAGGCCGGCGACTCCTGGTGGGACGCCGACCTGTTCACCGGCAATCCCGACTGGCGCAAGCTGCTGAGCGTGCCGGCCGCCACGCTGACCCCGGATGAACAGCGCTTCATCGATGGCCCGGTGGCGCAGCTGTGCGCCATGCTGGACGAATGGGACATCACCTGGAACCGGCGCGACCTGCCGCCGGAGGTCTGGGCCTTTCTCAAGGCGCAGCGCTTTTTCGGCATGATCATCCCGCGCCGCTATGGCGGCCTGGGGTTTTCGCCCTATGCGCACTCCGAGGTGGTGCGCCGCATTTCCGCGTATTCCATCACGGCGGGCGTCACCGTCATGGTCCCGAACTCGCTGGGGCCGGGCGAATTGCTGATGCAGTTCGGCACGCCCGCGCAGCGCGATTACTGGCTGCCTCGTCTGGCGGACGGCCGCGAGGTGCCGTGTTTCGGACTGACCAGCCCGGAAGCCGGTTCGGACGCGGCGTCCATGGTGGACACCGGCGTCGTGTGCCGGCAGGTGGTCGATGGCCGCGAGCTGATCGGCATCCGGCTGAACTGGCACAAGCGCTACATCACGCTGGGGCCCGTGGCCACCGTGCTGGGCCTGGCATTCAAGATGTCGGACCCGGATGGCATCCTGGGCGAGCCCCGGGATATCGGCATCTCCGTGGCGCTGGTGCCCACCGAGGCGCCCGGCGTGGAGATCGGCCGTCGCCATCTTCCCGCCATGCAGGTCTTCCAGAACGGGCCCAACAAGGGGCGCGACGTGTTTGTGCCGCTGGATGCGCTGATCGGCGGCGCCGACCGCGCCGGCCAGGGCTGGCAGATGCTGATGAGCGCGCTGGCGGCCGGGCGGGGCATTTCGCTGCCGTCGCTGTCGGCCGCGGCCGCGGTGATGTGTGCGCACACGACCGGCATGTACGCCCGCGTCCGGGAACAGTTCGGCATTCCCATCGGCAAATTCGAAGGGGTGCAGGAAAGGCTGGCCAGCCTGGCGGGCAACGCCTATCTGGTGGAGGCCGCGCGGCGCCTGACCTGCGCCGCGCTGAACCAGGACGTGAAGCCCGCCGTTGTCTCCGGCATCATGAAATACCACGCGACCGAGCGCATGCGCGGTTCGGTCAACGACGCCATGGACGTGCACGGCGGACGGGCCGTCATGGACGGTCCCGGCAACTATCTGGGCTCGCTGTACCGCGCCGTGCCCATTGCCATCACGGTCGAAGGCGCCAATATCCTGACGCGCAACCTGATCATCTTCGGGCAGGGCGCCATCCGCGCCCATCCGTATCTGATGCCGGAAATCCTGGCGCTGGGCAATCCCGACGAAGAGCGCGGCATCGAGGTCTTCCACGACGTGTTCTGGCGCCATCTGCGCCACGCCGGCGTCAATGCCCTGCGCGCCATCGGCCGGGCCTGGACCGGCGGAGTGATGGCGCCCGCGCCGTCCTCGGGACCGGCGGCCGGGCATTACCGGCGCCTGAGCCGCTACGCCTCGGGCTTCGCCCTGCTGGCCGACGCCACGCTGGCGCAACTGGGCGGGGGCCTGAAGCGCCGCGAGATGATTTCCGCGCGCCTGGGCGACATCCTGTCCGAACTCTATCTGCTGTCCGCCGTGCTCAAGCGCTGGGAGGACGAAGGGCGCAAGCACGATGACCTGCCGCTGCTGCGGTGGTGCATGGAGCAGGGCTACGCAAGCATCGAGAACAGCATGGACCAGGTACTGCGCAATCTGCCTGGCCGGGTGCTGTCCTGGGGATTGCGCGCCGCCATCCTGCCCTTGCGGCTGGCCAAGGGGCCGGGCGATGCGCTGACGCGGGAATGCGCGGAGCTGCTGCTCAAGCCCTCTCCCACGCATGCGCGTCTGGCGGCCGAGCTGCAGCGGGATCCGGGTGGCGACCCGTCTGACGGCGACCCGCTGGGCCTTTTGACCCGCGCCTTTGCGCTGGTGGACGCCGTGCAGCCCATCCGCGACCGCCTGCGCCAGTCGGGCGTGCGCGATTGGCGCGAGGCGCATCGCCGCGGCGCGATCACGGATGCGCAGGCTGGGCAGCTTGAAGCCGCCGAGGCCCTGGTGTCCCGGGTCCTGCAGGTGGACGATTTCGCGCCCGAAGACCTGTCGCCGCAAGCCGCGAAAACGGCTGCGGCGGGGGCTGGCCAGGACGCTTAGTCGTCCTGGTTGGGGTCCATGCCCGGGAACAGGATTTCAGTGAAGCCGAACTTCGAGAAATCCTGGATGCGGGACGGATAGAGGCGGCCGATCAGGTGGTCGCATTCATGCTGCACCACGCGTGCATGAAAGCCCTCGGCTTCGCGTTCGATCAACTGGCCGTAGGGATCGCGGCCGCTATAGCGGATATGGCGGTAGCGCGGCACCAGGCCGCGCAGGCCCGGCACGGACAGGCAACCTTCCCAGCCATCTTCCATCGCGTCCGACAGCGGCGTGATGACGGGGTTGCACAGGATGGTCTGCGGCACGGGAGGCGCATCGGGATAGCGCTCGTTGCGGTCGAAGCCGAAGATCACCAGCTGCAGGTCCACGCCGATCTGCGGCGCGGCCAGGCCCACTCCCTGGGCGGCCGCCATGGTTTCGAACATGTCGTCGATCAGGGCGTGCAGCTCGGGCGTGTCGAAGCGCTCGACCGGCGGCGCCACGCGCAGGAGCCTGGGGTCGCCCATTTTCAGGATGGGATGAATCATGGCGAAGGTCCGTATGGATGCTGGCGCCTGACACGCTTGAGATACCGGGGCAATTGCCGGGGTGTCAGACGCCGGGGTTGAAGCTCCAGGCCTTAGTCCTGGCGGCCTTTCTTCTGGATGAACTCGATCTTGTAGCCGTCGGGGTCTTCGACAAACGCAATGACCGTCTTGCCGTGCTTCATCGGGCCGGCTTCGCGCGTGACCTTGCCGCCGCGTTCCTTGACCTTGTCACAGGCTTCGTAGGCATTGTCGACTTCCAGGGCGATGTGGCCGTAGCCGTTGCCCAGGTCGTACTTGTCGGTGTCCCAGTTGTGGGTCAGCTCGATCACGGCGCCCTCGGACTCGTCCTGGTAGCCCACGAAGGCCAGCGTGAACTTGCCGTCCGGGTAGTCGTTGCGGCGCAGGACGCGCATGCCGAGCACGTTGGTGTAGAAGTCGATCGATTTGTCCAGGTTGCCGACTCGCAGCATGGTGTGGAGCATACGCATGATGTATTCCTTAAGCGGTGAGGGGGAGCGGAAAGCGCAGGGGCGTTGCGGCGCTTTCCCGATGGATTCCGATGTCGCGCAGCGCGCCGCCCATGGCGTCGACCGCCTGCCGCATCTGGTCGGCGCCAAAGGCGCCGATGCAGCCGACCCGGAAAGTGGGTTGTTCGGTGTTGTAGAAATTGCTGAGCACGTAGCCGCGGTGCTTGAGCGCGTCCACGAAGAGCTGCAGGTTCCAGGTCGGGGCGTCGGGAGCCAGGACGTTGACGACGATGGGGCCTTGCAGCTCGCGGGGCAGGTAGGGGGTCAGGCCCAGTCCGCTCACGCCATCATAGAGCGTGCGCATATTGGCCGTGTAGCGGGCCAGGCGGGCCTCTCGGCCTTCCTGGCGATACAGGTCCAGCGCCACCGCCAGCGCGGCCAGCGTGGGCGCGGGCGGCGTGAAGCGCGGGCCCGCGTTGGGAGCCAGGGTGTGCTGATAAATGTCAGCCAGGTCCAGCGACCAGCTTCCGGCGTTGCCGCGGGCGGCCTCCAGGCTGTCGCGCCGGGCCACCACGAAGGCGGCGCCGGGCAGGCCTTCGAGGCATTTGTTGGCGGTCAGCACCACGGCATCCACGGCCGGCAAGGCCCGCAGCTCCAGCGGCAGCGCGCCAAAGGCGGACACGGCGTCCACGATGACGCGGCGGCCCAGGGCATGGGCGATGCGCGCCAGTTCGGGCACGTCGTGGCAGATGCCGCTGCCGGTTTCGCTGTAGACCAGCGCCAGGTGCGTCAGCGTGGGGTCCCGTTCCAGCGCGGCGGCGACGGCCTGCGGGTCCACGCGTTCGGCCGCGCCCACGGACAGGGGCACGGCGATCCGGCCCGCGTCGCCGGCCAGCTTCTGCAGGCGGGCGGCGTAGGCGCCGGTGGACGGCGCCAGCAACCGGCCGCCGGGAGGCACAAAGGTGCGGATCGCGGCTTCCACCGCGAAATGGCCGCAACCGGGCAGGGCCAGCGCGACGTGGTCGCCGGGCTCTGCCTGCGCAACCGCCAGCACGCCGTCGCAGACCTGCCGGTAGATCTGGCGGAAATCGTTGTCCCATGGCGCATAGTCCTGCGCCATGGCGGCCTTCACCCGCGCATCGGTCGTGACCGGGCCCGGAATCAGCAGCAACATTTTTGTGTCTCCTAGATGCTCTCAGAATTGAGGCAGGGAAGCGGGGTCGTGACGCCGCAGGATGTTCTTGGCGTCTTCGAAGTCAGGCAGGATCTGGCCCACTTCGCGCCAGAAGTCCTGACTGTGGTTCATCTCGCGCAGGTGAGCAAGCTCATGCGCGATGACGTAATCGATGATGGCGGGCGCGAAATGGATCAGGCGCCAGTTCAGCATGATGTTGCCGTCGCTGGTGCAGGAGCCCCAGCGCGTGGCGGCCGACGACAGGCGCCAGCGGCGGATCTTCAGCCCGCTGATCTGCAGGAAGTGCGCCAGCCGCGCGCCGAACCAGGCGCCCGCGCGCTGTTGCAGCCAGGCCTGCGCCGAGTCGCGGATGCGGCCCTGGTCTGCGGTGGAGGGCAGCGCCAGCCACAGCGTGTCGCCGTCTTGCGGCGCTTCGGCGTCGCCGGATAGAAAGGCCTGGCGGCTTTCCCCGCCCACGCCGATGAGGATGCGGCGGCCGAGGTAGGGCAGTTCGCCGCCTGCCTGCCAGCGCGTGTGCGCCATGGCCAGTTGCTGCTTGCGGGCATGCCACTCGCGCAGCTTGGCGAGGATCCAGCGCGCCTTCTCGCGCACCGCGTCGTCGATCTGCGTCAGCGTCACCCAATTGGGCGCGGTGACGCGCAAGCCGTCGTCGGTGATCACGAAGCCGATGCTGCGGCGGCGCGAGCGCAGCAGCACGAAGCCGATGGGTTGTTGCTCGGTCGGCACCTCGCGCCAGCGCGCGCCGGGCGGCAGCGGGTCGGGACAGGGCGTGGGTACACGCGACGAGGCGTTGGGCGAGAGCGTCAGCAGCGGCTCGCCCGCGGGGGCGGGAGCCGGCGAGGCGTCGGGAAACAGATTGGCGGGCGTGACCGGCCGCAGGGCGTCCGGCCGGGTAGCCGGCGCCTTGGGCACCGCCGGCCGAGGCGCGGCTGGCGGATTCGGCAAGGCAATCAGCGGCGACGCGCCCGTGAGCGCGTCGTCTTCCTGCATGTCGAACAGGAGTTCGAGCTGATCAGTGCTAGACATACCTTTCGGGGTTGAGACGCCGCATTTCCCCTTCGATCCAGTCCTGGACCTTCTGGTTCAGTTCCTCGGGGGAGAGTCCCTTGGATTCTATCGCGGGACCGATCGACAGGGTGACCATGCCGGGATATTTCACGAAAGCGTTGCGCCGCCAGCACTCGCCGGCGTTATGCGCCACGGGAATGACGGGAGCGCCGGTGCGGGATGCGAGCTGCGCACCGCCCATCTTGAACCGCCCCGTCTTGCCCGGCGGCACGCGGGTGCCTTCGGGGAACAGCAGGGGCCAGCGGCCTTCGTCCAGGCGGGCCTGGCCTTGCCTGACCACCTGCTCGAATGCGTCGCGGCCCTTGCTGCGGTCGATGGCGATCATGCGCAGCAGCGCCAGTCCCCAGCCGAAGAACGGCACCATGTGCAGCTCTTTCTTGTAGACGAAGCAGACCTCGCGCGGCATATAGGCCGGGAAGAACAGTGTCTCCCAGGCCGACTGGTGCTTGGACAGCAGGATCGCCGGGCCGTCGGGCAGGTTCTCCCAGCCCTTGACCTGCCAGCGGATGCCGCAGAAGACCTTGGCGCCCCAGATGGCGAGGCGCGGCCAGCCGACGGTCAGTTTGTAGCGCCAGTGCAGCGGCAGCGGCGCCCAGAGGATGCAGGCGAAGGCGTAGGGGATGACCGTGACGGCCAGGAACAGGAAATACAGCAGCGAGCGTAACCGGGCCATCGAATCAAACGTCCTGAAGCAGGGCGTCGGCCACGGCCGACAAGTCATCGCATACGCGCGTGTTGTCGGGCAGGCCGCCCTTGGCCTGTGTCTTCTTGCCGTTGCCGGTCAGCACCAGCCAGGGCGAGCACCCCGCGGCCGAGGAGGCCTGGAGGTCGCGCAGCGAATCGCCCACCGCCGGCACGCCGGCAAGATTGACGTCGTAGCGGTGGCCGATCTGCTCGAACATGCCCGGGCGGGGCTTGCGGCAGGTGCAGTCGTCATCGGGCCCGTGCGGGCACATGAACACGGAATCGATGCTGCCGCCCACCGCAGCGAGCTCGCGCCGCATCTTGGTGTGGATGGCAGTCAGCGTATCCATGTCGAACAGGCCGCGCGCAAGGCCCGACTGGTTGGTGGCGACCACCACTTTCCAGCCCGCCTGGGTTAGCCGGGCGATGGCCTGCAGGCTGCCCGGCAGGGCGATCCATTCGTCAGGGTTCTTGACGAACGAATCGCTGTCCTGGTTGATGACGCCGTCGCGGTCGAGGATGATCAGTTTCACTGTGCAAGCCTGGAGATGTCTGCCACCTGGTTCATCAGGCCATGCAGCTGGCTCAGCAAAGCCAGCCGGTTGGCGCGCACGGCCGGGTCTTCGGCCATGACCATGACGTCGGCAAAAAAGGCGTCCACGGGTTCGCGGGCCTGGGCCAGCGTGGAAAGGCTGCCAGCGAAGTCGCCCGCGGCGAGCTGTGCCTCGGCCTTCGGGCGCAGCGTGGACACGGCTGCGGCCAGGGCTTTTTCGGCGGGTTCCACCAGCGCGCCGTCGTTCACCGCACCGATCTCGCCTTCGGCCTTCTTCAGCAGATTGCCGATGCGCTTGTTGGCGGCGGCCAGGCTGGCGGCTTCGGGCAGCTGCGCAAAGGCCGCGGCCGCGCGCACGCGCTCGGCCACCTGGTGCAGGGGCGGGGTCAGCGCGATCACTGCTTCCACCGCATTGCGGTCGAAGTCGTTGATCAGCTGGTTGCGATAGCGTTCATAGATGAAGGTGCGGACTTCGGGCACCGTGTCGGCCGGGATCTTGCCCGCCGGGAACGTGCCGGCGGCCAGTTCCAGCAAGCCATTCAAGGACAGCGGGCCGTCCTGGCTGATCTTCAGCCAGCCGCCGGCGGCCAGTTGCTCGAACGCGCTGATCAGGCCCAGCGCCGCGCGGCGCAGGCCGAAGGGGTCGCGCTCGCCGGTGGGAGCCAGGCCAATGGCCCAGATGCCGACCAGCGTTTCCACGCGCTCAGCGATGAACAGCGTGGCGGCGGTGAGCGTGTCCTGCGTGACGGGCGCGTCATAGCGATTGCGGTACTGATTGCGCAGGGCCTGCACGACGCTGTCGGGCTCGCCGTCGCCGGCCGCGTAATAGGCGCCCATGATGCCTTGCAGCTCAGGGAATTCGCCCACCATGTTGGAGCCCAGGTCGGCCTTGGCCAGCATGGCGGCGCGGTCGGCGGCCGAAACGTCGCCGCCCAGCTGCCCGGCCACGCCGCGGGCGATCGCGCGCACGCGCTCGACGCGTTCAAGCTGGGTGCCCAGCTTGTTGTGATAAACGATGGAGCCCAGTTGCTCGACGCGCGCGGCCAGCGGCGTCTTGCGGTCGGTCTCGAAGAAGAACTGCGCGTCGGCCAGGCGCGGGCGCACCACGCGCTGGTTGCCTTCGACGATGTTCACCGGATTGTCCGTGTGCATGTTGCTCACGATCAGGAAGCGGTGCGTCAGGCGGCCGGTGGCCGGGTCGAACAGCGGGAAGTACTTCTGGTTCAGCCGCATGGTCAGGATCAGGCATTCCTGCGGCACTTGCAGGAACTGCTCTTCGAACTGGCCCACGTAGACGGTGGGGTGTTCGACCAGCGCGGTGACTTCGTCCAGCAGGGCGGCCACTTCGGGATCGTCGCCCAGGGTGGCGGACAGGCGGCCGGCGTGGTCCAGCAACTGGCGCTGGATCTCGTCGCGGCGGCCTTCGAACGACGCCACGACGCGGCCCTTTTCAGCCAGCGTGGCGGCGTAGGAATCGGCGTCGGCGAACGCGACGGGGCCTGCGCTCATGAAGCGGTGGCCCAGCGTGTCGCGGCCCGCCGACAGGCCCAGCGCCGACACCGGCACCACGTCGGCGCCGAACAGGGCGACCAGGCCGTGCGCCGGGCGCACGAACTTGACGGTGGTGACGCCATCGGCCAACTGGTAGCGCATGACCTTGGGGATGGGCAGGCCGTCGATGGCGGCATCGATGCCTTCCTGCAAGCCGGCCGCCAACTGGGCGCCGGCGGCGGTGCCGCGCGCGACCAGGTAGTCCTGCTTGCCGTCGGACTCGCGGTCCAGCGTGGACAGGTCGATGTTTTCCAGGCCCTTGGCGGCCAGCTTCTTCTGCAGCGCGGGCGTGGCCTTGCCGTCTTCGGTCAGGCCGATCTTCACCGGCATCAGCTTTTCGGCGTAGGGCTGGTCGGGCGCTTGGGCCAGCACGGCGGACAGGTGCACGGCCAGGCGGCGCGGTGTCGAATACGCGGTCACGGCGCAGCCCTCGGCCAGCAGGCCGTGGCGGTCCAGGGTGGCGCGCACGCCTTCGGCGTAGGCCTGGCCCAGCTTCTGCAGGGCCTTGGGCGGGAGTTCTTCGGTCAGCAGTTCGACCAGCAGCGGGCGGATGTTCGTCGTCATTTATGCAGCCTCCCCGGCGGCCTTGTCGCGGCCCAGCATGGGAAAGCCCAGTCGTTCGCGGGAATCGTAGTAAGCCTGGGCGACGGCGCGCGACAGGTTGCGGATGCGGCCGATGTAGGCGGCGCGCTCGGTCACGCTGATCGCGCCGCGCGCGTCCAGCATGTTGAACGTGTGCGCGGCCTTCAGGGCGGCCTCGTAGGCCGGCAGCGCCAGCGGCACGTCCATCAGGCGCTTGGCCTCGTTTTCGTAGTCATTGAAGTGCGAGAACAGCATCTCGGCGGACGAGTGCTCGAAGTTGTAGGTGGACTGCTCCACCTCGTTCTGGTGGAACACGTCGCGGTACAGCACGCGGTTGCCGTTGGCGCCTTCGGTCCAGACCAGGTCGTAGACGCTTTCCACGTCCTGCAGGTACATGGCCAGGCGTTCCAGGCCGTAGGTGATTTCGCCGGTGGTCGGCGTGCAATCCAGGCCGCCGACCTGCTGGAAGTAGGTGAACTGCGTGACTTCCATGCCGTTCAGCCAGACTTCCCAGCCCAGGCCCCAGGCGCCCAGCGTGGGATTTTCCCAGTCGTCCTCGACGAAACGGATGTCGTGCTGGGTCGGGTCGATGCCCAGCGCCTTGAGCGAACCGATGTAGAGATCCAGGATTTCCGGGGGCGCGGGCTTCAGCACGACCTGGTACTGGTAATAGTGTTGCAGGCGGTTGGGGTTTTCGCCGTAGCGGCCATCCTTGGGACGGCGCGAGGGCTGCACGTAGGCGGCGCGCCAGGGCTCCGGGCCGATCGCGCGCAGGAACGTGGCCGTATGCGAGGTGCCGGCGCCGACTTCCATGTCGTAGGGTTGCAGCAGGGCGCAACCCTGCTTGTCCCAGTATTCCTGGAGCGTAAGGATGATTTGCTGAAAGGTGAGCATAGGATTCTTGGAATTCGGCCGCCGGGCAAGGGCTGCCCTGGGCGTGGGAAACCCGGCATTTTAACTGGCCTGGGGGCGCAGCGGTCCCAGGCGCGGGGATGACGGTTACATCTTGTGCTCGGCATGCGTTCCGGGTGTGCCCCAGGTGGACGCCTGGCGGCCCCCGCGCTGCACCCCGAAACCAATGATCGTATGATTCCGGGTTGAGGCTTGAGTCTTATATAAAACCCGGAACAAGATTCCGAGAATTCCCGAAAAGGAGCAGTCCCATGTCTGACCTGATCACGGTGGAAGTCACCGACGGCATCCAGATCATCACGATCAACCGTCCCGAGGCCAAGAACGCCATCAATCTGGAAACCGCCGTGGCCATGGCCGCCGCGCTGGACCAGCTGGACAGCCGCGACGACGTCCGCATCGGCATCCTGACGGGTGGCGGCGGCACGTTTTCGTCGGGCATGGACCTGAAGGCTTTCGCCAAGTCGGGTCAGCGTCCGTACGTGGAAGGCCGCGGCTTTGCCGGCCTGAACGAACGGCCGCCCAAGAAGCCGCTGATCGCCGCGGTCGAAGGCTACGCCCTGGCCGGCGGTTGCGAAATGGCGCTGGCTTCCGACCTGATCGTGGCCGCGAACAATGCCAAGTTCGGCCTGCCCGAGGTCAAGCGTGGCCTGGTGGCCGGCGCCGGCGGCCTGCTGCGCCTGCCGCGCCGCCTGCCGTACCACATCGCCATGGAAGTCATCCTGACGGGCGAGATGCTGAGCGCCGAGCGCGCCCACGCCTTCGGCCTGGTCAACCGCCTGACCGAACCCGGCGGCGCCCTGGCCGGCGCGCTGGAACTGGCCCGGGCCATCGTCGAGAACGGCCCGCTGGCGGTTCAGACCGCCAAGAGCATCGTGGCGCAATCCGGCGACTGGGAGCAGGAAGGCATGTTCGACCGCCAGCGCCCGCTGATCGCACATATCTTTACGTCCGCCGACGCCAAGGAAGGCGCCACCGCCTTTGCCGAGAAGCGCAAGCCCGTCTGGCAAGGCAAATAAAATAGGCTGTACACACAAGCGCGCGGCCGGTACTGCCGGCCGCGTTTTCACGTTTTCATGTTTTCCATCCTGACCGCAGATCGCCATGTCCGTCATCATTAAAGAAGAAGACCTCATCCAGTCGATAGCCGATGGCATTCAGTTCATCAGCTACTACCACCCCGTCGACTACATCCGCCACCTGGCGCGCGCCTACGAGCGCGAGGAAAGCCCGGCCGCGCGCGACGCGATGGCGCAGATCCTGACCAATTCGCGCATGTGCGCCGAAGGCAAGCGACCGCTGTGCCAGGACACCGGCATCGTCAACGTCTTCCTGAAGATCGGCATGAGCGTGCGCTTCGACACCAAGCGCACCCTGCAGGAACTCTGCGACGAAGGCGTGCGCCGCGGCTACCTGAATCCCGACAATCCCCTGCGTGCTTCCGTGCTGGACGACCCGCTGTTCGCGCGCAAGAACACGCGCGACAACACGCCCTGTATCCTGCACGTCGAACTTGTCCAGGGCGACAAGGTCGACGTGCAGATCGCCTCGAAGGGCGGCGGTTCCGAAAACAAGACCAAGTTCGCCATGCTGAATCCCAGCGATTCGCTGGTGGACTGGGTGCTGAAGACCGTTCCCACGATGGGCGCCGGCTGGTGTCCCCCGGGCATGCTGGGCATCGGCGTCGGCGGCACCGCCGAAAAAGCCATGCTGATGGCCAAGCAGTCGTTGATGGAAGACATCGACATGTACGAACTGCTGGCCCGCGGCCCGCAGAACAAGCTGGAAGAGCTGCGCATCGAGCTGTACGAAAAGGTCAACGCGCTGGGCATCGGCGCGCAGGGCCTGGGCGGCCTGACCACCGTGCTGGACGTCAAGATCAGCACCTTCCCGACGCACGCGGCCTCCAAGCCCGTGGCCATGATCCCGAACTGCGCGGCCACCCGCCATGCGCACTTCGAGCTGGACGGTTCCGGCCCCGCGCGCCTGGATCCGCCGTCGCTGTCCGAATGGCCGGAAGTGCACTGGGCCCCGGACTACAACAAGTCCAAGCAGGTCGACCTGAACACCCTGACCCGCGAAGAAGTCGCCAGCTGGAAGCCGGGCCAGACCCTGCTGCTGTCGGGCAAGATGCTGACCGGCCGCGACGCCGCGCACAAGCGCATCCAGGACATGCTGGCCAAGGGCGAACCGCTGCCCGTGGACTTCACCAACCGCGTGATCTATTACGTGGGGCCGGTGGATCCGGTGGGTGACGAAGTGGTCGGCCCCGCCGGTCCCACCACCGCCACCCGCATGGACAAGTTCACCGACATGATGCTGGAGAAGACCGGCCTGATCTCCATGATCGGCAAGTCCGAGCGCGGCCCGGTCGCCATCGAAGCCATCAAGAAGCACGGTTCGGCCTACCTGATGGCCGTGGGTGGCGCGGCCTACCTGGTGTCCAAGGCAATTCGCGGCGCCAAGGTGCTGGGCTTTGCGGACCTGGGCATGGAAGCCATCTATGAGTTCGACGTGAAGGACATGCCGGTGACCGTGGCGGTGGACGCCCAGGGCACTTCGGTCCACACGACCGGACCCAAGGAATGGCAGGCGAAGATCGGCAAGATCCCGGTTGCCGTCGCCTAACCGAAGATGAATCGGCCGCTGGAATCAGCGGCCGATTTTTTTTGGGGCGGCAAGAAACCGCGGACAGGCGGTATGTCTATACTGCGTCCGTTGTTCCGGGATAGTTCAGCGGCAGAACATTCGGCTCCAGTCCGAATAGGCGCTGGTTCGAATCCAGCTCCCGGATCCCTTCTTCTCACGCGAGGCAGGCATCATGGATGACGCTCCGGATGCGCTCGGGGTGGGCAGCGGCTACGCCGCCGCCATGCTCGCGAAAGCATTCCTGACCTACGAGACTCACGTGGACCCGGTCGTCCGTGACCGGGCGGCCGCGCGCGTCGCCCGCTGGCAGCAAGTGCTGGCGCAGTCATTGGCCGGCTCCGTCGCCTACGGGTCGCCGACTCCGCTGCCCGGGATTCCCGACTGGGTGACGCTCGATGTCGCCACGGGCGGATTCGCCACCGGCGCCCTGCTCGCGGGCGGGCCGCTGACCGGGTTCGAACGCGAACTGGCCGCCAGCCTTCCCGGCGTCCAGGCCGGCAGCGAGCGGCGCGATCTCAATGCCTACTTCCTGAGCGAGGCCGGGGTTGCGCAATTGCAGCGCCGCATGGCCAGCGGCGACTATCGCATCGACGTGCCCGAGGAAGCGGCGCTGGCGGTGGTGGCCTGGCTGCTGGGCCAGGGACAGGCCGAGGCCGCGCGCGAACTGGTCTCGGTCCTGGCGCCGTTCTTCGACCGTCTGCGCTTCTATCCCGCGCCGCGGTCGGCAGAAGACGGGACCGGCGCCGAGATCCATGTCAGCACGGCGGGCGAAGTGGCCACGCGCTTGTCCGGCCTGGCGCCACAGCCGCGCATCGCGGCGCAACGGGCGGCGGTGCAAGGCCTGTTGCCGCGCTACGACCAGGCCATAGCCTTGTTCCTGGAGACGGTCGAGGACGGCTGGCCCTGCCGGCGTTATCCGCAGGATTGGGCGCGCCGCGCCGAGGCGCTGGTCAAGGACATCAATGCCGCGCAAGCCTGCGGCCAGGTATCGCTCGGCACATCGCGCCGGCATCGCCACAAGCGAGAACTTTTTGAACTGCTGGCGCGCTGCGCGCAGGCCCCGGATGCCTTGAGCGGCAGGCAGGTGGGGCGGATACGCCGCATCGTGCAGGATTTCGTGGCCGCGCATGGCGAACCGGGTTCGCCCGGGCACCAGGCATTTCGGCAAGCTCAGCGCCGCGACGTCGCCGCCGTTGGATTCCATGAAATCGCGCCCCTGATTGCCGGCCGGCTGCAGAGCTATCCGGCAACGGCCGGCGTGCGGGACTTGACGCCGGTGCTGGCGCCCTTGACCGCGCAGGAGGCGGGCAGCCTGGGCCTGCCAGCGGGAGCGGCAGTGCCGGCGCCGGTGGCACGGCGCGCGCGGCGTTGCCAAAGCGGCACGATTGCGCAGCTGGTGGAATACGGGCTGATCGCCTCCGGAGAATTCCTGGCGACACTGGCGCCGCAGATAACGTCCGCCCTGCAGGGCGGAGGCTTTGACGATCCGGTATTGCGGGCGGTGTACGGAGCCTGCTATCAGGCGTTCCGCCGGCGTCGTTCCCTCTTGCTCCTCAATCTGGAGCGGCAGGCGACGTTTGGCGGACTGCCCTGGATCGCGGCCGTCGAGAACCATCGGCGGGCGGCGCAACAGGACGCCGTTGCGGCGCGCGCCGTACTGAACGAGATTGCGGGACTGACGCTTGCGTCGTTTCCCCATGCGCCATTGCCCAACAAGCTGCTGCAGGAGTTGCGCGCGCTTGCGGAGCGCGCGCAATGGGACCTTCCGCTGGTCGATGAACTGGCGGCGGACATTTTCATGTGCCGGTTCGGACGAAAGTTCCTGGACGCGGCCCGGTGCGCGTCGCTACTGCTGGATGGCCGCCTGTACGCCAACTACTACGCAATCGACGCGCGGGACATCCTGGCGCTGCCGATGCCCCGGGAATCCAGGGGCGTGGACGCATTCGGCCTGCTTTGCGCGGCGCGCGCCGGGGTGCAAGCCGGCCTGGGTCAGCCGGCCGTCAACGGCATGGTCATCGAACAGCAGCAGATCCTGACCACGCAGAACCTTGCGGTGCTGGTGGCGGACGCTGGCCTGGACGCAGTCTTGCGCAGCCGTTACGCGCAGATGGCGGCCGCGGGCTTCGAATGGATCTGCGCACGCCAGCAGATGAAGATCAACGATTGGCATCCGCGTTTGCGCATGATCCGCAATACCGCGCAGGCCTGGCGGCAAGTGCTGTTCTATCTTTCCCTGCTCGCTCCCGCGGAGCAGAGAGCGGCGATTGCCGCGATGGAAGCGCATCTGCGGACGCAGGGGGCGGCATTCCAGCGCCGTTTCCGGCCGGTCATGCAAGGCCTGCATCAGGCGGCGGATGGCGAGCGCCTGCCCCAGCATGAAACGGGTGCTCAGGGAGCGCGCGTGTTCAGGGGCTGGTCCAATACGCGCCATTGGCTGCTGGACGACGCGCGCTGACCGCGGCGCGTCCAGCGGCATCACTTGCCGAATGCCGCGATCGCCTCCGCCGACTTGCCCAGCACTTCACGCAGCACTTCCTCGGTGTGTTCGCCCAATAGCGGCGGCGCGCGGCGATACACCACGGGGGACGCCGAGAACCGCAGCGGGCTGGCCGTGACCGGGGCCGTGCCGCCAGACGGATGCGGCATGTCGCGCCGCAACTGCCGCGCATGCGCCTGCGGATGCGCGAATGCCTGGGCGATGTCGTTGATGGGGCCGCAAGGCACGCCCACGGCTTCCAGCCTGGCGATCCAGTCGTCGCGGGGGCTTTCCCGCATGATCGCCGCCAGGATGCCGATCAGCACTTCGCGATTGGTGACACGCAGCCGGTTGGTGGCAAAGCGCGGATCGTCTCCTAGTTCCGGCGCCCCGATGGCGCGGCAATAGGCGCGGTACTGCGATTCATTGCCCGTGGCCACGATCAGGTGGCCGTCACTGGCGGCGAACACCTGGTAAGGAACCACGTTCTGATGCGCGTTGCCGGCGCGGGTGGGCGCGACGCCAGAGTTGAAGTAGTTTGAGTTCTGGTTGGCCAGCAGCGCCACATGGCTGTCCAGCAGGGCGATGTCCAGGTGCTGGCCCAGGCCGCTGCGATGGCGTTCCTGCAAGGCCGCCAGCACCGCCACGGTGGCATACATGCCGGTGACGATGTCGGTGACCGCCACGCCGGCCTTCTGCGGCCCGCCGCCGGGCAGGTCGTCGCGTTCGCCGGTGATGCTCATCAGGCCGCCCATGCCCTGGATCATGAAGTCGTATCCCGGGCGCTGCGCGAACGGCCCGTCCTGGCCAAAGCCGGTGACCGAGCAGTAGATCAGGCGCGGGTTGATTTCCTTCAGGCTCTGGTAGTCCAGCCCGTACCTGGCCAGTCCCCCCACCTTGAAGTTCTCGACCAGGATGTCGCTGACCGCGGCCAGTTCGCGGATCAGCGCGGCGCCTTCGGGCGTGGCCATGTCGGCTTCGACCGAGCGCTTGTTGCGGTTGGCGCTGAGGTAATAGGCGGATTCGTTGGTGTCCTGCCCGTCGCCGTCCTTCAGAAAGGGCGGGCCCCAGGCGCGCGTGTCGTCGCCCACGCGCGGGCGTTCGATCTTGATGACATCGGCGCCCAGGTCGGCCAGGTTCTGCGTGCACCACGGCCCGGCCAGGATGCGCGACAGGTCCAGCACGCGGATGCCGTCTAGCGGAGGCGGCCGCGTCATGATTGCACCGTGGCGGTGCCGTGGCTCATGACGACGACGCCGCGCTCCTTGGCGCGCGCAATGAAGCGGATCTGGCCGTCCGGCGTGCGCCACATGTCGCATTGCAGGGTTTCGCCGGGATACACGGGCGCGGAGAAGCGCGTGTTCAGGCTGGTGAGGCGCGCGGCGTCGTAGTCGCAGAACGTCTTGACGATGGCGTGGGCCGCCACGCCGTACGAACACAGCCCGTGCAGAATGGGGCGCGGGTAGCCCGCCTGGCGCGCGATCTCGGGATCGGCGTGCAGCGGATTGCGGTCCGCGTTCAGCCGGTAGAGCAGCGCGGCGCTGGGCGGTATGCGCAGCTCGCAGCGCAGTTCGGGGTCGCCATCGGGCGCGGCGGGCAGGGGCTCCGGACTGGCGTCGCCTTGGCCGAAGCCGCCGTCGCCGCGGCAGAAGGTGCTTTGCCGCAAGGTGGCCAGGCACGCGCCGTCTTCATCGTGCAGCGTGCGTTCGGTGACGATGATGGCGCCCTTGTCCGCGCCCTTGTCGACCACGTGCGTGTTGCGCGTCTTGCCGGTGACCACGCCCGAGACGGGCAGGGGCGCATGCAGCGTCAGCCGCTGCTCGCCATGCACCACCTTCACCCAGTCGACGCCGGTGCGCGGGTCGCTGACCCAGAAGCCCGGATAGCCGAGGATCACGCTCATCGTCGGAAACGCCTGCAGGTCCTTTTCGTACACGTAGCGCAGCTGGCCCGCGTCTTCGGGGTCTTGCCCCAGGCCGATGCCCAGCGCATACAGCATGGTGTCTTTCTGGTCATAGCGCTGACGCACGTCGTCAAAGCGCCATTCCTTCACGGTTGCATAGTCCAACGGCATGGCGGCCTCAGATGGGATCCCAGTCGATCACGTCGGGCGAACGCTCCAACGCGTAGAAGTGCTTGCGCATGGCCGGCACCGCGATCTCGGCGATGCGTTCCGGCGTCCAGCCCTCGCTGTGGTGCACGGTGCGCAAAGGCCTGGGCTGGCTCATCAGCATGATCTCGTTGGCGCGCACGGCGAAGATCTGCGCGGTGATTTCGCTGGCCGCGTCGCTGGCCAGGTAGACCGCCATGGGGGCGACCTTGCCGGCTTCCATCTTCTTGAGCTTCTCGACGCGGGCCTTCTCTTCGTCCGTCTCCGCCGGAATCGAGCTGGTCATGCGGCTCCAGGCGAACGGCGCGATGCAGTTGGACCGCACGTTGTAGCGCGCCATGTCCAGGGCGATGGATTTGGACAGCGCCACGATGCCCAGCTTGGCGGCCGCGTAATTGGCCTGGCCGAAGTTGCCGATCAGCCCGGACGTGGATGTCATGTGCACGAAGGCGCCGGACTCCTGTTCGCGGAAGTAAGGCGCCGCCGCGCGGCTCATGAAGAACGTGCCGTTCAGGTGCACGTCGATCACCTGGCGCCATTCCTCTTCGCTCATCTTGTGGAAAACCCGGTCGCGCAGGTTTCCCGCGTTATTGATGACGGCGTCGATCCGGCCGAACGCGTCGATCGCGGTCTGCACGACGCGGCTGGCGCTGTCGTACGCGGCCACGCTGTCGGTGTTGGCGACCGCCAGCCCGCCGGCCGCGGCGATTTCCTTCACCACGGCTTGCGCCGGGCCTTCCGCGCCGCCTTCGCCCGTGAGCGATACGCCGATGTCGTTGACGACGACCTTGGCGCCTGCTTGCGCCATGGCCAGCGCAATGCTGCGGCCAATCCCGCCGCCCGCGCCTGTAACGATGACTACCTTTCCGGAAACTATGCCGCTCATTGAAGCTGACTCCTGTGCTGCGGCGCGCGCGCCGTGTGGAAAACAGTTCCGCATCAACCCGTCTGGTTTACGGGAATGCACCATGGTAGATTCGACCCGGCATTCGAAGAATTCAAAATTAGAAATGCCCCCCTTCTGCGTGGTGGAACATGAGACATGATCTGACTGACCTGCGTTTGTTTCTGAACGTGGGGGACACACTCAACCTGACACGGGCCGCGGAGCGCACCTTCCTGTCGCTGCCCGCGGCAAGCGCCCGGGTCAAGCACATGGAAGAGGCCTTCAAGGCCCGGCTGCTGGTGCGCATGGCCACGGGCGTCGCGCTGACGCCGGCGGGCGAGGTGCTGCTCAAGCACGCCAATGCCGTCTTCCGGCAGCTCGAATGCCTGAACGCCGATCTGCAGCCCTACGCCAGCGGCTTGAAGGGACGGCTGAGATTGCTGGCCAACACCACGGCCACCAACTCCTTCCTGGCCGACGCGCTGTCCACCTTTCTTGCGGAAAACCCCGACGTGGACGTGGAGCTCGAAGAGAAGATCTCGGGCGACATCGTCATCGCGATCCGGGCGGGCGCCGGGGATCTCGGGCTCGTGGCCGGCAATATCGACGTCGAAGGGCTGGACGTCACGCCCCTGTTCCGGGATGAGCTCACCGTGGTGACATCGCTGAGCCACCCGCTGGCCGCCCAGAGTTCCGCGCATTTCGTGGACCTGGTGGATGCCTATCAATTTGTCGGCATCCATCCCGACAGCGCCATCCAGACCTTCCTGGAAGACATCGCCAGCGGATTGGGAAAGCGCATCTGCCAGCGTGTGCATGTGGGCAGCTTCGAAGCCGTCTGCCGCATGGTGGAGGCGGGCGCGGGCATCGCGGTCGTGCCGCGCGCCTGCGCGGCGCGCTACAGCCGCCCCGACGCCTTGCATGTCCTGAAGCTGGAAGACCCCTGGGCGCTGCGTGACCGCCTGCTGTGCCGTCAGCGTGGCCGTGACCTGCCCAGCTTCGCGGAATGCTTCATCGAGCACGTGCAACGCGCCGCGCGCGGGCAATAGCGCGCCGGCGGCCGCATCCGCCACGGATACCGCATCGGATGCCCTAGGCCATATGGCGTAATTCCGCGGCGACCGGACAGATAGTGTCCGGTGAGCGAACCGGAGCCCGGGCGAAAGAGGGGCTTTTGAAAATGTGTAGCGGCAAATCCCGGCAATCGGAAAATAATAAAAAAGCAGCGGCGGGCGGAAGTTCTTGATGCTTGACCGTGAATAGAAGAAGACTCAGGAGACTGCCGTGATCGATCTTGAACGCCGCCGCGTCGTCGCGGGGCTGGGCGCCGCGTGCGCCGCCGCCATGCTTCCTTCGTGGGCCCGTGCCGCAACCTGGCCTGGCCATGCCGTGACCTTCATCGTGCCCTTTCCCGCGGGTGGGCCGGTGGATACCACCGCCCGCTTCACGACGCAACCGCTGGGGCAGCTCTGGTCGGTGCCCACCGTGGTGGACAACAAGTCTGGCGCAGGCGGCATCGTGGGCGCGCAGTTTGCCGCCAAGGCCGAGCCCGACGGCTACAACTTCTTTTTCGCGTCCATTCATCACGCAGTGCTGCCCAGCCTGCGCAACAACCTCAGCTACGACATCAGCAATGACTTCGTGCCGGTCGGGATGGCGGCGGTCTTTCCGATCGTACTGGTGGTGAACGCCTCGCTGCCGGTGAACACGGTGAGCGAACTGATCGCCTACGCCAGGAAGAACCCCGGCAAGCTGTCGTTCAGCTCGTCCGGCACCGGGGGCGGCACCCATCTGGCAGGCGAACTGTTCAATGCCATGGCCGAGGTGCGCATCCAGCACGTTCCCTATCGCGGCAGCGCACCCGCCATGCAGGACCTGCTGGGCGGCCAGGTGCAGGTGATGTTCGCGGACGGCCCGTCGGCCGTGCCGCATCTGAAGGGCGGCAAGATACGCGCGCTGGGAGTCGGCAACCCCACGCGTTCCAGCATGCTGCCCGATGTGCCGACCATCGCCGAGTCCGGTTTGCCGGGCTATGAAGCGTATTCCTGGAGCGGAGTGCTGGCGCCCAAGGGCACGCCGCCGGATATCGTCAAGCGCATGAACGCCGACATGGTGAAGGTGCTGTCGGACCCCGGCACGGCCAAGGCCATGATCGCGGCGGGCGCCGAGCCCAAGCCCGGCACGCCGGAACAATTCGGCGAATTCGTGCGCGACGAAATCGTGAAGTGGCGGGAGTTGATCAAGACGGCGAACATCAAGCTGGAGTGAGGGGGGATTTGGGGCGGGCGCTTGGGGGGCTGCGTGGACGGTAGCTCTTCGTAGGTTGCTTGTTGTTCTTTGTCGCTTGCCTGTTGTTTGTCGTGGGTCGCTTGTTGTTCTTCGTAGGTCGCCCGTCATGCTTCGCTGGTCTCCAGTCATGCTTCGTAGGTCGCCCGGCGGCGCGGGCGGGGGGGCTGCGAGCGCCCGCCATTGCGGTCCGGAGCCTTCGCTCCGGACTGCCCCGTCGTCATCTTCGTCCAGGCCTTCGGCCTTCCCTTCAGATTCCCTCGGGCGCATGGAGGTTGCTCGCAGCCCCCCCGCCCGCGCCGCCGGGCTACGAGTGTCTGGGTTTGATGCGCTGTTAGACCTGTGGTCGGGGCAGGGAACTTGCGGGGCCGCCAAATGCAGCCGCGCGGGCGGCTGCATTTGGCATATGGGCGTTTGGTCGTTGATGCGGTGTTCGCTTACGCGAATGCGGAGAGACGTTTGCTAATGGTGCCCGCCGTGGGGGGAGGGGCGGTGATGGGCGGCGCGCGATGGCGAGCCGCTTGCGCATGGAGTTTGTGCGCGCGCGCCGCCCATCGGGCACGGGAGTTGAAATGGCGATTAGTGACGGGCGGAGAAGTCTGCGCCTGTTCTGGCTGGCTTGATCGTTGCCCGCTGCCAATTGCGGATATCTGGCAGTTATCGGCGCGCAGCGGCGCACCGGCTGGTGGATCGCGAGCAGCATCGGTTTGTGAATCATGAGGAGCGCGCAGCGGCATCATGTGCCGCAAGACACCGCGTAAGCCTCAAAAGGCCGCCCGGGCGGCCGTTTTGAGGCGGGCCCCGCAAACGAAATCTTCCGCAGCCGCGTAGCGGCATCCCCAATCGCAAGACACCGTCAAAGCCCCCGAGGCCGCCCGCGCGGCCGACAAGGGGCGAGCGACGCAAGATCTTCCATCACCACACAAACGCGGCCAAGCACACCAACACCCTGACCCACACGCGAAGCGTCATCGCTACGACGCAAGACACCGCGTAAGCCCCCCAAGGCCGCCCGCGCGGCCGGCCGGGGGCGGGCCCCGCAAGATATTCCATCACCACCCCACCCTTGGCGAGAACCTCAAGAACCCCACCCGCCCCAGCGCCCGAAAAGTTTCAACCACCAGAGCCTGGCGTGGCGGGGGCCTGGGGTGTGCGGGGCGTCGATAAGCCCGAGGGAATCTGAAGGAAGCGCCAAAGGCGCTGACGAAGATGACGATGGGGCAGTCCGGAGCGAAGGCTCCGGACCGCAATCGCAGCCCCACACACCCCAGGCCCCCGCCACGCCAGGCGTCTCAAGAACCCAAAGAACCCAAACCTCCGCAACTCAAATGCCTCTCCGAACCACCCCCTCCCGAGCCCCCCAATACTCCGCCTCCAACTGCTCCACCAACGTCCCCACAGCCAAGATCTCCTGCGCAGCCCCAACTCCCTGCCCGGCGCTCCACACATCCTTCCACGCCTTCGGCCGAGTACTCTTGTCCATGTTCGCAGTCGGCACTTCGCCGCCTTTCGCCAGCGCCACGGGATCCAGCCCCGCCGCCACGATGCTGGCCGACAGATAGTTCGCCGGCACGCCGGAGAAATAAGGCGTATAGGTCACGTCCGCCGCCTGCGCCTGCAGCACCATCTCGCGATAGGCTGCGCCTGCCAGCGACTCCTGCGTGGCGATGAAGCGCGTGCCCATGTACGCGAAATCGCAGCCCAGGACCTGGGCCGCCAGGATGTCCTTGCCATGGCTGATGCAGCCTGACAGCGCCAACGGCCCGTCGTAGAACGCGCGGATCTCGTTCACCAGCGCTATCGGATTGACCTGGCCCGCGTGGCCGCCCGCTCCGGCGGCCACCAGGATCAGGCCGTCGACGCCCGCGTCCAGCGCGCGTTTGGCGTGGCGCACCGTCGTCACGTCGTGATAGACCAGGCCGCCGTAAGGATGCACCGCCTTTACCACCGCTTCCGGCGCGTGCAGCGATGTGATGATGAGCGGCACGCGCCGATCCGCGCAGATGGCCAGGTCGCCCTGCCAGCGGGCGTTACTGGGATGGACGATCAGATTCACGCCATACGGCGCCACCCTGGCGGCCGGATCGGCCTTGCGCTTGGCCGCAAGGCCATCTTCTATGCGGGTGATCCAGTCGTGCAGCTGTTCCTGCGGACGGGCATTCAGCGATGGAAAGGTGCCGATGATCCCCGCCGCGCATTGCGCCACTACCAATTGCGGCCCCGAGACCAGGAACATGGGGGCGCCAATGACAGGCAGGCGGGTCTGGGCGTGCAGCGCAAGCGGAGGATTCATCATGGTGCTCCGGTGTTGATCAGTTGGCCTGGATGTTGGCGCTTTGGATAACGTCCGCCCACAGGGCGTACTCGCGGTCGATGCGGGTTTGAAGGGCCTTGGAATCTCCCGTGTTGATGGCGTATCCGCCCTCGGTCATGGCCTGGCGGAAGGCGGGGTCTTTCGATACCTCGCCCAGCGCGCGGGTCAGGCGCGCCGACACGGCCTCGGGCAGCTTCTTCGGCCCCACCAGCGCGTACCAGCCCACGACCTCGTAGTCCTTCATGCCGGCTTCGATCATCGTCGGCACCTCGGGCAACTCGGGGTTGCGCGTCTTGGATGTGACGGCCAGCGCGCGCGCCTTGCCACTCTTGATAAAGGGGATGGCGGTGCTGGTGATATCGAACATGAACGTCACTTTGCCGCTGATGACGTCCATCATGGCGGGCGAATTGCCGCGATAGGGCACGTGCAGCATCGCGGCTTCGGCCTGCTTCTTCAGCAGCTCGGCGGACAGGTGATTGGACGCCCCGATGCCCGCGGACCCGAACGACACGGCGTCGGGATGCGCGCGCGCATAACTGACGAGCTCGCCCACGTTCTTGGCGGGGATTTGCGGACCGATCAGCAACACGTTGGCGTAGTCCACCACCAGTCCGATCAGCGAGAAATCCTTGCGCGGATCGAACAGGGTGCTGCGCTGTACCAGCGGCGACATCGTCAGGGTGGGGCTGGCGGCAAAGCCCAGCATGTAGCCGTCGGGCGCGGCCTTGGCGGTGGCGTCCGAAGCGATCATGCCGCTGGCGCCCGCGCGGTTTTCCACCACCACGGCCTGGCCCAGCTTGTCGCCCAGGTATTTGGCGAAGACGCGGGCCGTGGTGTCCACGGGGCCGCCCGGGGCGTAGCCCACCAGCAGGCGGATGGGACGTTCGGGGTAGCCCTCGGCCCAGGCGCCTTGGGCGGCAGTCAACGCAGCCACGGCGGTGGCCGCGGCGAACAGGTTCTTGATGTTCACGCTCTTGTCTCCTTGTGTATGAGTGGCTGGTCGTGGAGCGGAACGTCTGTCCGCGCCTACGCCAGCCTTTCTTTCAATGGCTGCTTCAGGATCTTGCCGCTGACGGTGGTGGGTATCGTTTCGATGGGGATGATGCGCGCCGGCCGCTTGTACGGCGCCAGCTGGGCGCGCAGATGCAGCATCAGCAGGTTGGTGTCTATCGTGGCGCCGGGCATGGGCTCGACGAAGGCGATGACCTCTTCGTTCTGGTCCGCGGTGTCGCGGCCCACCACGGCGGACAGGCGCACGCCGGGAAAGGCATTGATGACCGACTCGACCTCGATCGGATAGACGTTGAAGCCAGAGCGGATGATCAGGTCCTTGGAGCGTCCCGCGATGAACAGCGCGCCACTGGCGTCGACAAAGCCGATATCGCCGGTGTTGAGCCAGCCTCCGGGCAGCAGCGCCTGCGCGGTTTGCCCGGGATCGCGGTAGTAGCCGAGCATGACGCCGGGGCCGCGGATCAGGATGTCGCCGCGTTCCCCGGGCACGGGAGCGCCCGCATCCGGGCTGCCGATGCGCATCTGCACGCCGTCCACGGCGTAGCCCGCGGAACAGTCGTCGCGCGGCGCGTCGATGTCGGTGATGAACATGGAGCCGGCGTACTCCGTGATGCCGTAGCCGTGATGCATAGGCACGCCGAAGTAGCGCTGCGCATCGCGCTTGAGCGTCGGATCCAGCGCGGCGCCGCCCGTATACAGGTAGCGCAGGGCGGGCGCGCGCAGTTCGGCGCGCGGCGGGGCCATGGCCATCATGCGGCTGAACATGGTTGGCACGCCCTGCAGGATGCTGACGCCGGGATGCGCCAGCGCCTTGAAGGCGTCGGCGGCATCGAAGCGGCTGCGCAGCACCAGGCTGGCGCCCGCATGCAGGGTGGCCATCAGCACGGTGGCGATGCCAAAGATATGCGACATGGGCAGCGCGGCATAGCCGATGTCGTGCGGGGTCAGCCGGCGCGATGCCGCGGACACGCGCGCAAAATGCAGCAGGCCGCGGTGCGGCACCAGCACGCCCTTGGGGGAGCCGGTGGTGCCGGATGTGTAGATCACGGTGGCGACTTCCGCCGCCAGTTCGCCGGTTTCCGCGTGCGTGGGGCTGGCTGCCCTTGCGGCTTGCACCCCCGAACCCCAGACGGCGGCGTCCGCGTCGACCGCGCCCGCGGCGGCGGCATGCGCGGCGGCCGCGGACGAGATGCCGGTGGTGTACAGCACCAGTTCGGGCTGCGCATGCTGGCGGATGTTGTCGACCTCGCGCGCGGACAGGCGGGCATTCACTCCCACCGGCCACGCGCCCGCGAGGCCGCATCCGAACAGCGCGGCGATCATCGCCGCGCTGTTTTCGCCCACCATCAGCACGCGGTGGCCGGGACGCACGCCCTGTTCCCGCAGCCATCCGGCCGTGTCCTGTACGCGCCGCCATAGCTGGGCATAGCTGAGCGTGCCGCCGCCTTCTTCGTACAGGCAGATGGCGTCGGGCTGCCGGTGCGCCTGCAGCGCCAGGAGCTCATGGATGCGGGCGAGGGGTTCTGCTTGAGACATCGTGTCGCCGTGCCGGTCAAAGAGTGGCCTGGGTGCCCAGGATTGCGGTGGATTGGCTGGACAGCGTGCCGCCGTTGCCGTGCACCAGCGCGAGCTGCGCGCCGGCGACCTGGCGGGCGCCGCCTTCGCCACGCAGCTGGCGCACGGCTTCGATCATGATGAAGACGCCATACATGCCTGGATGCACGCAGCACAAGCCGCCGCCATTGGTGTTGACGGGCAGCCTGCCGCCGGGGGCGATGGCGCCGTCCGCGATGAATTCCTTGCTTTCGCCCTTGGCGCAGAACCCCAGGTCTTCCAGGAAGAGCAGGGTGTTGATGGTGAAGGCGTCGTAAAGCTCCACCACGTCGATATCCTTCGGCGTCACGCCGGCCATGTCGAAGGCTCGCCTGCCCGATTCGGCGGCGGCGGTCACGGTCAGGTCTTCCATGGAAGAAATCTGCCGGTTCCACACCGCCGTGGCGTTGCCCAGCACATAGACGGGCGGCCGAGGCAGGTCGCGCGCCCGGTCGGCGCGTACCAGCACGTAGGCGCCCGCGCCATCGGTGACCAGGCAGCAGTCGCGCACGCTCAGGGGGTCGGACACCATGCGGGCGGACAGGATCTGGTCCAGCGTGGCGGGTTCGCGCAGTTGCGCCTCGGGATTCAGCTGGGCCCATTGGTTGGCCGCCAGCGCCACCTGCGCCAGGTGTTCGCGGCGCGTGCCGTACTGATGCATGTGGCGGGCTGCCGCCAGTGCATAGGAAGACAGCGGGCTCAGCGGATCGTAGGGGGTTTCATAAGGCTGGGGATCGAACTGCTTGCGCACGCGGCCGATCTCGGCGCGGCTCAACGTGGAGGTGCGCTGGGTGCTGCCGTAGCAGACTAGCACCGCGTTGCATTGGCCGGACGCCAGCGCGTGCAGCGCGGGCAGCAGGTGCGCCACGAAGCTGGAGCCGCCCAGCATGGTGCTGTCGATGAAGGTGGGGCGGATGCCCAGGTGTTCGATCACCGGCATGGCCCACATGGGCGCGGCGACGCTGGCGGTGCAGATGCCGTCGATGTCGCGCATGCTCAGGCCGGCGTCCGCCACGGCGCGTTGCGCCGCCTGCACCAGGATCTCCATTTCGGTGTAGCCCGTGGCCTGTCCGAGGCCGGCGTGGCCCACGCCGGCCACCGCCACGGCGCCGCGCAAATCGTTCAGCGTCATTGCGCCTCCTTGTTGGGAACGAACACCACCAGCCCCTGCCCGTTCTGCAAGGCCACCTGAGCGCGCACCGCCATGCCGATATGCACCGCGTCCGGCGCAATGCCTTCAACGCGGCTCATGAGCCTGACGCCTTCGTGCAGGTCGATCAGGGCCACGTTGTAGTCGCCGCCCGCGTCGGGCTTGCGCCGCACGACGGTGGTGGAATAGACGGTGCCGCGCCCGTCGGGCGTGGTCCATGCGAGCTTGTCCGCGCCGCAATGGGGGCAGATCATTCGGGGATAGAACACCGCGCGGTCGCAACCGGCGCAATGCTGAATAAGAAACCTGCCCTCGTCGAGCGCCTGGCGGTACTGCGCCTCGACGCCCTGCGGCACGGATTCCTGCTGATCGGAAACAGTCATGGTGCGATGGGATTCCTGTGTTGACAGGCCCTAGTGTCGGCACCGCCGCCGGCTTCGGCCATTCTTCATTGCTGAAGCAGGACTTTTGCCAAACCGTAGTGCCCCGCCTTCCCTACACGCCGCGCGAAGCCCGTCTTCGGAAGAGGCAGATTGTCCGGGCGTCCAGGCCGTGGCTAGATACCGGGAAAAGGAGGTAGACCATGAACCTGACCTGGACGCCGCAAGAGCGCCGATTCCGCGAAGAGGTGCGCGCATTCGCAGACGCAAAGTTGCCGGACGACATCCGCGGCAAGGTGCTGCGGCATCAGCGGCTTGAACGCGACGACTATGTGCGCTGGCACAACATCCTGGCCGATCAAGGCTGGGGCGCGCCCAACTGGCCCGTCGAGCACGGCGGCACGGGATGGAATGCGCTGCAGCGCCTGATCTTCGAAGTGGAATGCTTCAAGGCGGGCGCGCCGCGCCTGCTGCCGTTCGGCCTGTCCATGATCGGTCCCGTGCTGATGAAGTACGGCAGCGCCGAGCAGCAGGCCCGCCTGCTGCCTCGCATGCTGCGGGTGCAGGACTGGTGGTGCCAGGGTTACTCCGAGCCGGGTTCCGGATCCGATCTGGCGTCGCTGAAGACGCGCGCCGAGCGCGACGGCGACGAATACGTGGTCAATGGCCAGAAGACCTGGACCACGCTGGCGCAATACGCCGACTGGATGTTCTGCCTGGCGCGCACCGACCCGGACGCGCGCGCGCAACGCGGCATCTCGATGCTGCTGCTCGACATGCGTGCTCCGGGCGTCACCGTGCGCCCCATCCGCACGCTGGATGGCGGACACGACGTCAACGAGGTCTGGCTTGAGAACGTGCGCGTGCCGGTGGCCAACCTGGTGGGCGAAGAAAACCAGGGCTGGACCTACGCCAAGTACCTGCTGGGCCATGAGCGCACCGGCATCGCCGGCCTGGGGCATTGCCATCGCGAACTGGGCATCCTGAAGACCATGGCGGCGCGCGCGCAGTCGCACGGCAGGCCCCTGCTGGCCGACAGCCGGATGCGCGACCGGATCTCGCGCATCGAGGTCGACATCATGGCGCTGGAGATGCTGCTGCTGCGCGTGGCCTCCAGCAACGACGGCACGCCGGGCCCGGAGGCCTCGGTGCTGAAGATCCGCGGGTCCGAGATCCAGCAGGATCTGGCCATGCTGCAAATGGAGGTCGCGGGCCCCGACGCCTGGCCTTATGACCCCGATTGGCTGCAGGCCGGCAACGATTTTCACGGCCCCGGCCCCGAGATGGCCGCCGCTGCCGGCGCGGGCTATGCCGATATGCGCAAGACCTCGATCTACGGCGGCACGACCGAAGTGCAGAAGGGCATCATCGCCCGCCTGGTGCTGGGCCTCTAAGCCCGGCTGGCAATCCAACAGGAACACGACGCATGGATTTCCTCTATACCGAAGAACAGCGCATGCTGGCCGACAGCCTGCGCCGCCTGGTGGACCAGGCATGGACCTTTCCCCGGCGCAGGGCCCGGCAGGCTGCAGGCAAACTGGACGCGCAAGCCTGGGGCGCGCTGGCCGAACTGGGTGTGCTGGGCCTGAACATTTCCCAGGATTTCGGCGGGTTCGGCGAAGTGCCGGCCAGCTTGCTGCCGGTGCACGTCGAACTGGGGCGCGGGCTGGTGTCCGAGCCTGTCATCCCCAGCGCGGTCATGGGCGCGGCGCTGATCGACGCATGCGGCGACGCTGCCCGCGGCCGCTGGCTGCCGGCTATCGCCTCGGGCGCAGCCATCGTCAGCGTGGCCTACCAGGAGCCCGGGCGCCGCTACGACACGGACCCGCAGGACTGCCGCGCCGCACAGACCGCGCAAGGCTGGCAGCTGAGCGGCGCCAAGCATCTGGTCTGGCATGGCGCCGCCGCCACCGCATGGCTGGTGAGCGCGCGCGGCGCCCAAGGACAGACGGTGCTGCTGGCCGTGCCGGCGGACGCGGCGGGCGTGCGCGTCACCGATACCCCCACCCTGGATGGCGCGCGCTGCGCGCGGCTGGATCTGGATACTGTCGTGCTGCCGGCCGACGCCTTGCTGGCCGAGGGGGAGGCCGCCGACCAGGCCCTGGTCCTGGCCTTGCAATGGGGCACCGCCGCGCTGTGCGCGCACGCGGCGGGCGCCATGGAGCGCTTGCTGGAAATCACCGTCGAATACCTGAAGACGCGCAAGCAGTTCGGCCAGCCGCTGGCATCCTTCCAGGCCTTGCAGCACCGCTTGGCCGAGATGCTGGTGGCCAAGGAACTCGCCCTGTCGATGGCCTACGTGGCGGTGGCGGCGCTGACCGAATCCGATGCCGCGCAGCGCCGCCGCATGATCGCGTCGGCCAAGCTGGAAGCCGCGCGCGCCGGCCGCCTGGTGGCGCAGATGGCGGTGCAACTGCACGGCGGCATGGGCATGACGGACGAACTTGAGGTAGGCGATTATTTCAAGCGCCTGACCGCCGTGGACCTGCTGCTGGGCGACACGGCCGAACAACTGGCCACGCTGGAGGAACTGGCATGAGCGCGGAAAATACCGGATTCACGCAGATCCGATTCACGCTGGAGCGGGGCGTGGGCGTCATCACGCTCAACCGGCCCGACCGCATGAACAGCTTTACCGAGGTGATGCACGCCGAGCTGGCGCGCGCGCTGGACGTCATGGAGGCCGACGCCGGCCTGCGCGGCCTGGTGATCACGGGCGCGGGCCGCGGCTTTTGCGCGGGGCAGGACCTGGGCGAACGCAAGCCGGCGGAGGACGGTTCGCGCCGCGACCTGAGCCTCATGCTGGAAAAATGCTATCGGCCCCTCATCAACCGCTTGCGGGGCTTGCCCGTGCCGGTGGTATGCGTGATGAACGGCGTGGCGGCCGGCGCGGGCGCCAGCCTGGTGCTGGCGTGCGACGTGGTTTTTGCCGTGGAATCTTCCCGCTTCGTGCAGGCGTTCAGCAAGATCGGCCTGCTGCCCGATGCCGGCGGGACCTGGTTCCTGCCGCGCCTGGTGGGGTCGGCGCGCGCGATGGGAGCGGCCCTGTTCGGCGAATCCGTCACGGCGGCCCAGGCGGAGTCCTGGGGGCTGATCTGGCGGGTGGTGCCCGACGCGGCGCTGGCGGACACCCTGGCCCACGTGACGGCCACGCTGGCGGCGGGGCCCACGCGAGCCTACGCCGCAACCAAGGCGGCGCTGCACGCATCCAGCGGCAACACGCTGGCCCAGCAGTTCGACCTGGAATGCCGGCTGCAGCGCGAACTCGGCTACACCGACGACTACCTGGAAGGCATGCGGGCGTTCGCTGAAAAGCGCGCGCCTGCGTTCAGCGGCAAGTGATGCGCGGCGGGCGCCCGGTAGAGTCTCAGGGTACGCGCGGCGACTGGATCTGTTCGATGAGGTCGCGCGCGCAGCCGGGCAGGGCGTCGATGTCGCGCACCAGCAGCTTGCGTTCGCGCACCACCCAGGGCTCGTCCAGTTCGACCACGCGCAGTTTGGTGTCGGCGCCGTAGCGGCGCGCCGCCGAGTCGGGTATGACGCCGATGCCAACTCCCGCCTGCACCATGCGGCAGATCGAATCGAAGCTGTAGAGCTGGATGCGCTGCGGCAGGCGCTGGCCGATGCGCTCGAGCTGATCGCGCAGGAAGGCCACCAGGGTGGAGCCTTCGTGCATGGTGATGAACGGATAGCGCACCGCGTCCGCCAGCTTGACCTTTTCCTGGTCCTGCAGCGGATGGCCGTTGGGCACGACCAGCACCAGCCGATCGGTGCTGAAGTGGATGGTCTGCAATTCGGGCGCATCGACCGGGCCTGCGACGATGCCCAGGTCAGTGGTGCCGTCCAGCACGCCGCGCACGATGTCGCGTGTCAGCCGCTCCTGCAGGTCCACCGTGACGCCTGGGTGTCCGGACAGAAAGTGCGCCAGGATGTCCGGCATGAATTCCGTGACCGCCGTGGTGTTGGCGAAAATGCGGATGTGGCCGGTGTCGCCGTCGGACTGTTCCTGGAAGTCATGCTTCAGGTGATCCACCTGCCGCATGATGACCCGGGCATGCTGCAGCAGCTTCTGGCCAGCGGGCGTGATCTCCACGCCGCGGCTGTCGCGGTAGAGCAGGCGGGAATTGAGCTGGTTTTCCAGCGCCTTGATCCGCACGCTGACCGCGGCCAGGGACAGGTGCGCCCGCTTGGCCGCCTGGGTCAGGCTGGGGGATTCGGCGATGTGGATGAACAGTCGGAGGTCGGCGAGGTCGAAGTGCATGGTCCGTATATTACGGCGCGCGGCGCCGGGGGCGTGCGCGGACGGCCGATTCAGGCGCCGCAAACCCCGCCTTGAGGAAAAACGAATTCACAACGGGGACGGCTTGCGGGCATGCTTCAGGCTGTAAAAACTCCACCAAAGGATATCGGCATGACTTCTACAGATCCGGCCGCATGGATCGGCAGCGGCGAGCGCAAGGCGGACGCCATGGATCCCGGCCATGCCGCGCGCATCGCCGCCACCTTGGGTGGCCACGTTCCTGTCCAGGGAGATGCCTTGCCGCCGCTGTGGCAGTGGGCTTTCTTCATCAGCACGGTAGGCATGGACGGCTTGGGGACGGATGGCCATCCCTCGCGCGGCGGCTTCCTGCCTCCCGCACAGGACCGCAACCGCATGTGGGCCGGCGGCCGCGTGGAATTCCGCCAGCCGCTCAAGGTCGGGGTGCCGGCCGAGCGGGTGTCCACCGTGGCCGATGTCAAGGAAAAATCGGGCCGCACCGGCTCCCTGCTGTTCGTGACCGTGCGCCATGAATACCATCAGGCGGGCGAAGTGGCCATCCTGGAAGAGCAGGACATCGTCTATCGCCAGCCCTCGCCGCCCAAGCTCACGGGCAGCGAACCCGCGCCCCAGGCGCAGTGGCGCGACACCGTCGATCCGACCCCGGTGCTGCTGTTCCGCTATTCCGCGGTGACCTTCAACGGCCATCGCATCCACTATGACCATCCCTATGTAACCGGCGTCGAGGGCTACCCCGGCCTGGTGGTGCACGGCCCGCTCATCGCCACCGAAATGGTCGCGGCCTTTGTCCGCGCCCATCCCAAGGCCCGGTTGACGCATCTGTCCTACCGCGGCTTGCGCCCGCTGATTTCGCCCGCGCCCTTCCAGGTGGCCGGCCGCTTGACCGAGCCGGGCGTGGCCCAGCTCTGGGCCGAGCAGGACGGCACGCTGGCCCACCAAGCCGAATTGAGGTTCACCGAATGAGCATGCAGGATTCCCGCCCGCTGGACGGCATTACCGTCGTCAGCCTGGAACACGCCATCGCCGCGCCTTTCTGCACCCGCCAACTGGCGGACATGGGTGCGCGCGTCATCAAGATAGAACGCCCGGGCAGCGGGGATTTCGCCCGCGGCTACGACGAACGCGTGCGCGGCCTGTCCTCGCACTTCGTCTGGACCAATCGCTCCAAGGAAAGCCTGACGCTGGACCTCAAGCGCGAGGAGGCCGGCGGCATCATGGATCGTCTGCTGGAGACCGCCGACGTGCTGGTGCAGAACCTGGCCCCGGGCGCCGCCGCGCGGCTGGGCCTGTCGTTCGAGGCCCTGCAGAAGAAATATCCGCGCCTGATCGTCTGCGACATATCCGGCTACGGCGAGGGCGGTCCCTACCAGGACAAGAAGGCCTACGACCTGCTGATCCAGAGCGAAAGCGGCTTTCTGTCGGTGACCGGCACGCAGGACGATCCGGTCAAGGCCGGCTGCTCTATCGCGGACATCGCCGCCGGCATGTACGCGTATTCGGCCATCCTGAATGCGTTGCTGCTGCGCCAGAAAACGGGTCTGGGCAGCCGCCTGGACGTCTCCATGCTGGAAAGCATGGTCGAGTGGATGGGTTTTCCCATGTACTACGCCTTCGACGGCGCGGCCGCGCCCGTGCGCGCCGGCGCCGCCCATGCGTCCATCTATCCCTACGGACCGTTCCCGGTGGGCGACGGCTCCACCATCATGCTGGGCCTCCAGAATGAGCGCGAATGGCGCGTCTTTTGCGCCCAGGTGCTGCGCCAGGCGGAACTGGCCGAAGACCCGCGCTTTATCTCCAATTCGCTGCGCACGGCCAATCGCGATGTCCTGCGCGCGCTGATCGAGGCCGCCTTCGCCGACTTGTCCATCGAGCAGGTGACGGACCGCCTGGAAGACGCTCAGATCGCCAACGCGCGCGTCAATGACATGGCGGGGGTGTGGGCGCACCCGCAGCTGCAGGCCCGCGCCCGCTGGAGCCAGGTGGACAGCCCCGCCGGCGTTCTTCCCGCGCTGCTGCCGCCGGCCAGCAGCAATGCCTTCTCGCCGCGCATGGACGCCGTGCCCGCGGTGGGCCAAAACACCGATGCGGTGCTAGCATCATTGGGATACGCGCCCGACCAGGTCGCGAAATTCCATGCCTCGGAGGTTGTGTGATGCATCCCGTCGTTCGTAGCGCCCTGTTTGTGCCGGCCTCCCGGGCCGAGCGCATACCCAAAGCGCTGGCTGCCGGCGCGGATGCCGTCATCGTCGACCTGGAGGACGCGGTGGAGCACCTGGCCAAGGCGTCCGCCCGCGAAGCCCTGTGCGATTTCCTGGGAATGAATCCCCGGGCGCGGCTATGGGTGCGCATCAACGACGCCTCGACCTCCTGGCACGACGATGACCTGAAGGCCTGCCGGGGCAAGCCCGGCGTGGCCGGCATCCTGCTGCCCAAGGCCGAAAGCCTGGCGCAGGTGCGGCATGCGGCCCAGGCCGGGATGCCGGTCATTCCCATCCTGGAAACCGCCCAGGGCATACTCAACGCCGCCGAGATCGCCGCCACGCCCGGCGTGGCGCGCCTGGCGTTCGGCAGCCTGGACTACGGCCTGGACCTGGGGCTGACCCCGGACACCCCGGGCGCCGAAACGGTGCTGGACCAGGCTCGGGTGCAGGTGTTGCTGCACACCCGCGCCACCAGCCTGGCGCCCGCGCTGGACGGCGTCTTTCCCGGCGTGCAGGACCAGGCCGGGCTGGCCGCCGCGGCCGGCCGCGCGCAGCAAATGGGATTTGGCGGCATGCTGTGCATCCATCCGACGCAGGTGCCGGTCATCCACGCCGCCTTCGTGCCGGCGCGGCAAGAGCTGGAATGGGCCAGACGCGTCATCGCCGCGCACCGCGACACGGCCGCGGGCACCTTCATGCTGGAAGGCAAGATGGTCGACGCGCCGGTCATCGCGCGGGCCCGCCTGGTGCTGGCGCAAGCCGGAGAATCCGCGGGAGCCTCCACGGGTGCCTGACACCCGGAGGAAAACCGGCTTGTCGTTTGCGCCGATACTTCAAGGGTATCGGACACCTTATAAGGCAGGCCCATGAGCGACGCGCTCTTCATCGGACATACCTACATCGACGTCACCGTTCTGGCCGACGAATGGCCCACGGGCGACGAGAAACTCGTGGCGCGGGACTACGCCGTGTCCTTCGGCGGCAACGCGGTCACCGCCGCGTTCGCATGCGCGCGGCTGGGCTCGCCGCCCGACCTGATGTGCTCGCTGGCGCCAGACTGGCTGGGGCACATGTACTCCGACATGGCGGCCGCGCACGGGGTGTCGCTGCACGCGCGCCAGGTGCGTCGTTCATCCCTGTCCTTCATCATGCCCAACCACGGCAAGCGCGCGATCCTGCGCGCGCGCGACGTGGAATACCTGAACGACTTCCCAAGGCTGGACATCGGCGGCTATCGCGCCCTGCACCTGGACGGCCACCAGCCCGACGCGGCCCTGCACTATGCGCGCGCCTGCCGGCAGGCCGGCGTGCTGACCTCGCTGGACGGCGGAGGCGTGCGCGAGAACACCGACGAGCTCCTGCGCCATATCGATGTGGCCGTCTGTGCGGAGCGCATGTGCGAGCAACTGGAGCTGACGCCGGCAGGCCTGCTGGACCTGCTCAAGGCGCGCGGCTGCCGCATCGGCGCCGTCACGATGGGCGAGCGCGGCATGCTCTGGTACGACGAGACGGGGCGGGTCGACACGCTGCCTTCGCTGGACGTGCCGGGCGCGCGCATCGTCGATACCTCGGGGGCGGGGGACGTGTTTCACGGCGCCTATGTCTGGTCCTACCTGAACCGGCCGGACTTGCCCTGGGTGGAGCACTTCACGTTCGCGCGCGCCGCGTCCGCCCACAAGATCCAGCACCTGGGCAACGAGGCCGGGCTGCCTCGGGTCGAGGACGTGGAGCGGGCGATGATGGCGTTCACGCCCAAGGCGTGAGGGCCGGGGCGCGCGGGCAGAGCCGCGCCGTCCCTCAATCCCCGGTCTGGCCGGCGATCCGTTCGATCGGCTGATCCTGGATCGCGTCGATCCATTCGCCGATGGGCCTGTCCTGCAGCAGCAGGCCGGGCGCCAGGTCCCGCAAGGGCAGCAGCACGAAGGCGCGCAGGTGCATGCGGGGGTGCGGCAGGGTCAGCCGTTCGTCGTCCAGCTGCGTGTCGCCGTGCAGCAGCAGATCCAGATCCAGCGTGCGCGGGGCATTCCGGTAGGGGCGCAGGCGGCCGTGCAGGTTTTCCAGCGCCTGCAGGACATCCAGCAATTCCAGTGGCGGCAGGACGGTATCCAGCGCCGCCACGGCGTTGATGAAGTCCGGGCCGGTGGCATCCACCGGCGCGCTGCGGTAGAACGGCGATGCGGCCACCGCCGTCACGCCCTGGGTTTCCCGCAGCTCGGCCAGGACGCGGCGCAGCGTTGCCGCGCTGTCGCCCAGGTTGGCGCCCAGGCCGATGTAGGCGCGGACTGGCGGGAAGGACACGGTATTACTCGGTGCCGGGGGCGCTGCGCGGCGCGCTGCGGCGCGGGCGGCGGCGCTTGCGCGCGGCGGGGGCGGACGGGGCGTCGCCGGCTTCGCGCGGCAGGCGCGCGACTTCCTCGATCATGTCGGCGCGGGTGGCGTCGTCGGCATTGGCCAGGTCCATCCACCACTGCGCCAGCACGCTGTCGAACTCGCCGGCCGCGGCGCGCAGCTGCAGGAAGTCGCAGGCGGCGCGGAAGCGCGGCTGTTCGATCATGCGGAAGATGGTCTTGCCCATGCGCCGCTCGAAACGCGGCTGCATGAACCAGATCTCGCGCATGTCGGACGAGAAGCGGCGCTGGATGGCGAGCTTCTCGGTCTGCTCCTCGAGCACCGAGTCCGCGGCCGCCGACAGCGCCGGGATGGTGTGCTCGCCTTGGGCGCGCAGCTGCTTCCAGCGCATGTCCACCTGCTGCCACAGCAGCGCGGCGAACAGGAAACTGGGGCTGATGGTCTTGCCGGCGCGCACGCGCGCGTCGGTGCGTTCCAGCGCGAGTTCCACGAAGTGTTCGCCGCCGGGCTGCTCCAGCACCACGTCCAGCAGCGGCAGCAGGCCGTTGTGCAGGCCGTCGGCGCGCAACTGGCGCAGGCAGTCCATGGCATGGCCGCAGGTCAGCAGCTTGAGCATTTCGTCGAACAGGCGCGAGGCCGGGACGTTCTCGATCAGCTCCGCCATGGTGCTGATAGGCTGGCGGGTGGCCGGGTCGATCGTGCCGTTGAGCTTGGCGGCGAAACGCACCGCGCGCAGCATGCGGACCGGGTCTTCGCGGTAGCGCTTGACCGGGTCGCCGATGATGCGGATCTGGCGCTTCTTCAGGTCCGCCACGCCATCGTGGTAGTCAATGACTTCCTCGTTGTGGGGATCGTAGTACAGCGCGTTCATGGTGAAGTCGCGGCGTTTGGCGTCTTCTTCCTGCGAACCGAACACGTTGTCGCGCAGGATGCGGCCGTGCTCGTCGGTTTCCTGGTCTTCCGAGGCCGGAGCGCGGAAGGTGGAGGTCTCGATGATTTCCTGGCCGAACACGACGTGGACCAGCTGGAAGCGGCGGCCGATGATGCGGGCGCGGCGAAACAGCGGGCGGATCTGTTCGGGCGTGGCGTTGGTGGCCACGTCGAAGTCCTTGGGTTCGAGCCCCACGATCAGGTCGCGCACCGCGCCGCCGACGATATAGGCTTCGTAGCCATGCTGGCGCAGGACTTCGCACACCTTGATGGCGTGCCGCGAAACGTTGCGACGGTCGATGCCGTGCTTGTCGCGCGCGATGCGCAACGGCCCCCGGGGTGCCGGCGCGAACAGTCGGCCGACGAATTTTCTTATGGTTTCAGTGATCATTTAGGACTTCGAATCTTCCATGTGGTCGAACAGGTCGATCACTTGCCAGCCGCGCTCCTGAGCGATATTGCGCAGGGTAGGGCTGGGGTTGGCGGCGATCGGACGGGTCACCTTTTCGAGCAGCGGCACATCATTGACCGAATCGCTATAGAAAAACGATTCCGAGAAATCCGCAAGTCCCAATCCCATGCCCGCCAGCCAATCGTTGACGCGCACCACCTTGCCTTCCTTGAAGCTGGGCGTGCCCAGGATCCGGCCGGTGTAGCGGCCGCGCAGGTATTCCGCGTCGGTCGCGACCAGATGGGGCACGCCGAAGGCGCGGGCGATGGGGGCGGTGACAAAGCTGTTGGTGGCGGTGACGATGGCGCAGAGGTCGCCGGCTTCCAGGTGCGACTCCACCAGGTCGCGCGCGGCGGGGGTGATGGACGGGCGGATGACTTCGTCCATGAAGGCTTCGTGCCAGGAAGCCAGATCGTAGGGCGAATGCGCGGCCAGCAGGCCGAGCATGAATTCGGCGGCCTGTTCGGCGGTCAGTTCGCCGCGGTTGTAGCGGTCCATCAGATCGTCGTTCAGGCGGCGGGCTTCGTCGGGATCGCCCGCCCGGCCCGTACGCGCCAGATAGTCGGCCCATTGATAGTCGCTGTCCAGCGGCAACAGGGTGTGATCCAGGTCGAACAGGGCGAGACGTCGGGTGGTCATGTGCGTTGTGAATCAGGGTCTGCGAGCATGGCCCGCAGCAGGGGCAGGGTGATGGGGCGGCCGGTGGCCAGGGAGTAACGGTCGAGCGCGTCGAGCAGCGCGGCCAGCTTGCGGATGTCGCGCTCGTGGTGCGTGAGCATCCAGTTGATGATTTCGGGCGCCAGGTGCAGGCCGCGTTCGGCCGCCTGCGCCGAAAGCGCAGCCAGCTTGTCGGCATCGGACAGCGGATCCAGGCGGAACACCAGGTCCCAGCCCAGGCGCGTGCGCAGGTCTTCGCGCAGCGGCATCGACAAGGGCGCGCGGTCGCCCGCCAGCGCCAGCGCGAAGGCGCGGCCCGTGGCGGCGGACTCGCGCCAGCGGTTGTACAGCGCAAACAGCGCGGCCTGGCGGCTGTCGTCCATGCGGTGCACGTCGTCGACCGCCACGAACTTGGGCATGGGCGACTTGGAGTCGGCTTCCGCCAGCCGGCGCAGCATGGTTTCGCCATTGGCCGCGTCGATGAAGACGGCGTCGGGGCGCGCGGTCAGCGCGCGCAGCAGATGGGTGCGGCCGCAGCCCGCGGCGCCCCAGATATACAGGGCGCGACCCGGATTGAGCGCGCGCACGGCTGCCAGCGCTTCCCCGTTGGGGCCGGCGATATAGTTGTTCAGCGATGGCGCTGGCGCGGGAAGAACGTCGAGCAGCAGCTGGCGGTTCATGAGAGGTTATCAATCAGGCTTTTTCGGTACTTCCGAAAACCAACGCCGCGAGCATTCGTAGCGGATTTCCGCCGCTTGTTTCCGCGGAACGACATGCCGGGCAGCGCTGCCGGAGTGCCGGAAAAGCCAAGAAAATCGGTGATACATGGGGCTGGAAAGAGCCCGGGCAGGGCCGGAAAAGGTCTGCCATGGGCTTTAACCGCCAGAAACTGGCAAAATCAATACCGGCCAACCCTACACTTTAAACCACCTGGGGGGATGGTGTCGCGTCCGAGCGCTTGGCCTGGCTTGGGTTTGCGCCCTTAAGCCCTGCTTGCGCCCGCGACATCGTAAAATGCAGGGCGTTCCACCAAAATCCCAGCAATTGTTACATACCCCACGGCATTTCTCATGACGAATCAACCTAAAGCCCCCTTGACCTACCGCGATGCCGGTGTCGACATCGACGCAGGCGACGCCCTGGTCGACCGTATCAAACCCCTCGCAGCGCGCACCATGCGCCCCGGGGTGCTGGCCGGTATCGGCGGCTTTGGCGGCCTGTTCGAAGTGCCGAAGTCCTTCAAGGAGCCCGTGCTGGTGTCGGGCACCGACGGCGTGGGCACCAAGCTGCGCCTGGCGTTCGACTGGAACCGCCACGACACCGTGGGCATCGACCTGGTCGCCATGAGCGTCAACGACATCCTGGTGCAGGGCGCCGAACCGCTGTTCTTCCTGGATTACTTCGGCTGCGGCAAGCTTTCGGTGGACACGGCGGCGTCGGTGGTGGGCGGCATTGCCAAGGGCTGCGAGCTGTCGGGCTGCGCGCTGATCGGCGGCGAAACCGCCGAAATGCCGGGCATGTATCCGGACGGCGAATACGACCTGGCCGGTTTTGCGGTGGGCGCGGTTGAAAAGTCCGCCATCATCGACGGCAAGTCCATCAAGCCGGGCGACGTGGTGCTGGGCCTGGCGTCCAGCGGCGCGCATTCCAACGGCTACTCGCTGCTGCGCAAGATCCTCGAGCGCGCCAACGCCAAGCCCGATGACGATTTCCACGGCCAGCCGCTGGTCGACGTCGTCATGGCGCCCACGCGCATCTACGTCAAGCAGGTGCTGGCCGCGCTGGCCAAGCACGGCACCGCCATCAAGGGCCTGGCCCACATCACGGGTGGCGGGTTGCTGGACAACGTGCCGCGCATCCTGCAGGCCGGCCTGTCGGCCAGGCTGCATCGCGACGCCTGGGAAATGCCCAAGCTGTTCCAGTGGCTGCAAGAACAGGGCGGCGTCGAAGACACCGAAATGTACCGCGTCTTCAACTGCGGCATCGGCATGGTGCTGGTGGTGGACCCGGCCCAGGCCGATGCCATCGCCGCCACGCTGCGCGAGCAGGGCGAGACCGTCAGCAAGCTGGGCGAGATCGTCGAGCAAAAGGACGGCATGGCGCAGACCTTCGTGGTGTAACGCCGCGCGCAGGCTTAGGCTGCAAAAAAACCCGCCGTCTCCGGCGGGTTTTTCACGTCCGCGTCCGCCGGCGCAAGGCCCGGCGCCGCAGGGCTAGCCTTCCAGCGCCGCCGCCACGGCGTCCATGGTCCGCGCCACGGCATCCGCCGCCAGGCAGTCCACGATGACGCGTTCGGGCTGCGCGCGCAGCCAGGTGATCTGCCGCTTGGCCAGCTGGCGCGTGGCGGCGATGCCTTGTTCACGAGCAGTGTCCAGGTCGATCTCGCCGTCCAGGTGGGCCCACATCTGGCGGTAGCCCACGCAGCGCACCGACGGCAGGCCCGGGTGCAGGTCGGCCCTGGCGTGCAGCCCGCGCACCTCGTCGAGCAGGCCACGGGCCAGCATGGCGTCAAAGCGCTGCTCGATGCGCGCATGCAGCGCGGCGCGGTCGGACGGCTCCAGGCTGATGGTCAGGTATTGGTTGGCATCGTCATCCGGCTTGCGCTGGCCGCGCTGCAGCAGGGCGGACATGGGTTGACCGGACAGCTGGCAGATCTCGAGCGCGCGCTGGATGCGCTGGCTGTCGTTGGGGGCCAGGCGCGCGGCGGTGACCGGGTCCAGCGTCGCCAGCTCGGCATGCAGCGCGGGCCAGCCCAGCCGGGCTGCGCGCGCTTCCAGCTCGGCGCGCAGCGCCGGATCGGCCTGAGGCAGGTCGTCCAGGCCGTCGCGCAGCGCCTTGTAGTACATCATGGTGCCGCCCGCCAGCAGCGGGATGCGGCCGCGCGCGCGGATCTCGCCGATCAGCCGCAGCGCGTCCGCGCGGAACTCGGCGGCCGAATACGACTGGGCGGGGTCCAGGATGTCCAGCAGGTGCTGGGGCACGCGCGCCTGTTCTTCGGGCGAGGGCTTGGCGGTGCCTATGTCCATGCCGCGATAGATCGTGGCCGAATCCACATTGACGATTTCCATCGGCCAGCGCTCGGCCAGCGCCAGCGTGGACGCGCTCTTGCCGGCCGCGGTGGGGCCGGCCAGGCAGATGACCAGGGACGAAACGGGGGGCAGGGAAGACGGCAAACCTATTGCCCGCGCAGAAAGAGCTTGTCCAGGTCCGACACCGACCACTGGACCCAGGTGGGGCGGCCGTGGTTGCACTGGTCGGCCCGCTCGGTGGATTCCATCTGGCGCAGCAGGCCGTTCATTTCTTCGATGGTGAGCTTGCGGTTGGCGCGGACGGAGCCATGGCAGGCCATGGTGGACAGCAGTTCGTTGCGCTGTTCGGTCAACAGGCGCGAGACGCCCACGGCGCCCAGGTCGCGCAGCACCGCGCGGGCCAGGGTCTCGATGTCGCCGCGGGCCAGGATGGCGGGAACCGAGCGCACGGCGATCGAGGTGGGGCCGGACGGACGCATCTCGAAACCCAGGTCGCTCAGCTGCTCTTCGAATTCCTCGACAATGGCCACGTCCTTTTCCTGGGCGTGGAACACCACCGGCACCAGCAGGTCCTGGCGCGGCAGGCTGCGGGCGTCCAGCGCCTGCTTGAGCTGTTCGTAGACCACGCGTTCATGGGCGGCGTGCATGTCCACCAGCACCATGCCGCGGCGGTTCTGCGCCAGGATATAGATGCCATGCAACTGCGCCAGCGCCATGCCCAGCGGGTGTTCCTCGTCCGCGGGCAGGGCGGCAGGCGCGGGCGTGGGTTCGCGCAGGGGCGCCGTCCTGGCCGTGGTGTCGTCGTTCAGCGGACGATAGAGCGATTGCCAGTCGGCCGCCGGGATGCCGGCGGGCTCCGCGTGCAGGCGGAAGGGCACCTGGGTATGCGGACGTTGCGGGGCGGGCGACGGGCGCAGCCCATAGGAAGCGCCGCCACTGCCGCCGTAGCCGGGCCTCGGCGAGTCCGCGACGGGTTGCGGGTTCTGGCTGGGCGCGGGCGGCGCGGTTTGGGGCGCCGCGGCCGCGTCTGCCGCGGGGCGGGCCACGGTTTCGAATTCCGCGTCGTCGTCCTGGCCGGCCGGCGTTACCGCCGACGAGCCGCCGGTCTGCGCCAGCGTCTGGCTGACCGCATGCGAGACGAAGCGGTGCACGGCGCCGCTGTCGCGGAAGCGGACCTCGTGCTTGGCCGGGTGAACGTTCACGTCCACGGCAGCCGGGTCGATATCCAGGAACAGCACGTAGGCGGGCTGGCGGTCGCCATGCAGCACGTCGGCGTAGGCGGCGCGCAACGCGTGGCTGACGGTGCGGTCGCGCACATAGCGGCCGTTCACGTACAGGTACTGGCGGTCCGCCCGGGCGCGCGCGGCGGTGGGGCGGGTGATCATGCCGGCCAGGCTGACGGTGCCGACCGAATGCGACAGCAGCAATCCGTGTTCGGCGAATTCCGCGCCCAGCACGTCGCGGATGCGCTGCGGCGGTTCGGCGGGCAGCCACTGGCGCTGCGCGCGGTCGTGGTGGAACAGCCGGAACGCGATCTGAGGATGCGCCAGCGCAATGCGCTCCATCGCATCGACGCAGTGGCCGAATTCGGTGGCCTCGGAGCGCAGGAACTTGCGGCGGGCCGGCACCGCGTCGAACAGCTGGCGCACGTCCACCGTGGTGCCCGGCGGGCCCGACGCGGGCCCGACCTGCATGCTGCCGGCGTCGATCTGCCAGGCGTGCTCGCCGTCGCGGGTACGGGAAATGATGGACACCTGGGCCACCGACGCGATCGACGCCAGCGCTTCGCCGCGGAACCCCATGGAGGCCACCGATTCCAGCTCGTTCAGCGAGCGGATCTTGCTGGTGGCGTGGCGCGCCAGCGCCAGCGGGAGTTCGTCGGGAGGAATGCCTCCGCCATCATCGGTGACGGCGATGCGGCGGATGCCGCCGCCTTCCAGGCGAACCTCGATGGCGCGTCCGCCCGCGTCGATGGCGTTTTCAAGGATTTCCTTGAGCACGGACGCGGGCCGTTCGATCACCTCGCCAGCGGCGATCTGGCTGATCAGCAGGTCGGGAAGCGCAAGAATGGAACGGCGTTCTGTCATGGGGCTCAAGTCTGGTGTAGCTGTGTGGATGATTTTAGCGTCATGGCCCGGTGGGCTATAGTCGCTGACAAATTCCCCTTCAGATATCAGGGCTGCTTCAATGCTTGAGTTCTTCAATATGGTGCTCCACATCGACAAGACGCTGGGCGTCTGGGTCGCGCAATATGGCGTGTGGGTGTATCTCGTGCTGTTCTTGATCGTCTTCGCGGAGACCGGGCTGGTCGTGCTGCCCTTCCTGCCCGGGGACTCGCTGCTGTTCATCGCCGGCGCGTTCGGCGCGACGGGGCATATCGACCCGATCCTGATGTCCATCCTGCTCATCATCGCCGCGGTGACGGGCAACACGCTGAACTATGCGATCGGCCGCTATATCGGCCCGCGCGTTTTTTCGATGAACCTGCGTTTTCTGGATCGCGGCGCCTTGATGCGCACGCACGCGTTCTACGAAAAGCACGGCGGCAAGACGATCGTCATGTCGCGTTTCATTCCGGTGGTCCGCACCTTCGCCCCGTTCGTGGCGGGCGTGGCCGACATGTCGCTCGCCCGGTTCCAGATGTTCAACATCCTGGGCGCGCTGATCTGGGTGATCAGCCTGGTGGCGGCCGGCTACTTCTTCGGCAATATCCCGCTGGTCCGCGAACACCTGAACACCATCGTCCTGCTGGGCCTGGCCGCGGCCATCGTGCCGGTGGTGGGGGCGGCCTTGTTCAAGCTGGTCCGCTCGCGCCGCGCCTGACGGCGTGGCCCTGGCGCCCTCGCAGGCCTGAGGGCGTCAGGCGCCGCGCGCGGCGCAAGCAATGAAAAGGGCTGTGCGCCTGATGGCGCACAGCCCTTTTTCCATTCCTGGCGGCCTAGCTGACGTCGCCCAGGCGCGCCAGCGGCGGGTTGGCCGTGAAGTAGCGCTGGATGCCGGTCATCATGGCTTGCGCCAGCTTGTCCTGGTGCGAGTTGCTGCGCAGCAGCGCCTCTTCCTGGGGATTGCTGATGAAGGCGGTTTCGACCAGCACCGACGGAATGTCCGGCGCCTTCAGCACGGCGAAGCCAGCCTGTTCGACGCTGTTCTTGTGCAGGCGGTTGATCTTCTTGATTTCGTCCAGGAAGGCGTTGCCGACCTTCAGCGAATCATTGATCTGCGCGGTGGTGGAGAGGTCCAGCAGCACCTTGGCGACCTGGCGGTCGTGGCTGCCCAGGTTGACGCCGCCGATCAGGTCGGCCGCGTTTTCCTTGTCGGCCATCCAGCGCGCCTGCGCGCTGGTGGCGCCGCGCTGGGACAGGGCGAACACCGACGAGCCGTTGGCCGAGGGCTTGACCCAGGCGTCCGCGTGGATGGAGATGAACAGGTCCGCATGCACGCGGCGCGCCTTCTGCACGCGGACGTGCAGGGGCACGAAGTAGTCGTCGTCGCGCGTCAGGTAGGCGCGCATGTAGGGCTGGCTGTCGATCAGCGCCTTCAGGCGCCGCGCAATGCGCAGCACCACGTCTTTTTCACGCAGGCCGCTGCTGCCGATGGCGCCGGGGTCCTCGCCGCCGTGGCCGGGGTCCAGCGCGATGGTCAGCATGCGCTGCTTGCCGCGGCTGGCGGTGGCCGGTGGCCTGGCGGGCGCGGTCGGCAGGGCCGGCGCGGGCTGCTGGCCACGCACGCGGGGCGGCTCGGGCGGATCCGCGCGGGTCACCGGGTTGCGCTGGATGTCTTCCAGGATGCGCGCCAGCGGGTCGTCCACGTCGGGGCCGCTGGGTTTGTTCAGGATCGCGATCAGCGGATCCTGGGCGATCTTCGGATACAGGTCCAGCACCAGGCGGAACTGGTAGTCGGCCACGGGCTTCAGCGTGAACACCTGGGGCGCCACGGGCTGTTTCAGGTCGAACACCAGGCGCACCACGTTCGGGCGGTTCTGCGCCACGCGCAGGCTCTGGATGTAGGGATCGTCGGGACGGACCTTGGAAACCAGGTCGTTCAAGGCCGCGCTGATGGTCAGTCCCTCGATATCCACCACCAGGCGGTGCGGATTTTCCAGTGTGAACTGTTCGGCCTTGAGCTCGCTGTCGAGCTCCAGCGTGACCCGGGTGTATTCGTCGGCCGGCCAGGTGCGGACGGCCAGGATCGTTGCGGCCTGCGCCAGGCGCGGCAGGACCGGCAGGACGAGCAGGGTGGCAGCGACGCTGATCAGGCGGCGCCGGGTGGCGCCTGCGGAGGGGAGGGCGCCGTCATTGGCGGGGGGACAATCGCGTTCAACCATGTTTGTCCTCGAGCGGTGTACGCGGTCAGGGTGGCGTCACGTCCGTCGCCTGCATAGGCAAGGGAAATCAGCAGGTCGGGCGGGGGTAAAAGACCCTCTGCCCGCTCCGGCCATTCAATCAAAACGACCGCGTCGGCACGCAGCAAATCCCGGAATCCTGCGTCCAACCATTCGCGCGAATCACTAAATCTATAAAAATCAAGATGATAGAAGTATAAGTTAAAAACTTTATAGGATTCAAGCAGCGCGTAGCTCGGACTTTTAATTCGGCCTGTGATGCCGCATTCACGCAACAATGCCCTGGTGAAGGCCGTTTTGCCTGCCCCGAGGTCCCCCTGAAGGTGAATACATGCGCCCGCCGGGCCGGTTTGACCGCCGGATACCAGGGGGGCGAGCTGCCGCGCCAGCGCTTCCGTGGCGGCTTCGTCGGGCAGGTGCAAGGTCAGGCTGCAAAGAGGGGCGGACATGGCGCGGAGCGAGTGGTAAAAAACGATGATCGGAACACAGATTGGAGCAATTATAGGAATGCGGGTTTCTGCTAACCTATAAGTGATTGCTATTCTCAATAATGTCGTGAATGACGGCCTCCCGCCGCCCGCGACTGACGCCGCCACGGAGTTGTACGCGCCATGAAGACCCGCATCGAAAAAGACACGTTTGGCCCCATCGAGGTCCCTGAAGACCATCTTTGGGGCGCCCAAACCCAGCGCTCGCTGCATTTCTTCGCGATTTCCACGGAAAAAATGCCGGAGCCCCTGGTCAATGCGATGGCGCGGCTCAAGCGCGCGGCGGCCAAGGTCAACGCCGATCTGGGCGAACTGGACCCGAAGGTCGCCGACGGCATCATGCGCGCCGCCGACGAAGTCATCGCCGGCAAATGGCCCAACGAGTTCCCGCTGTCCGTCTGGCAGACCGGTTCGGGCACGCAAAGCAACATGAACATGAACGAGGTGCTGGCCAACCGCGCCTCGGAACTGCTGGGCGGCGTGCGCGGCGAAGAGCGCAAGGTGCACCCGAACGACCATGTCAACCGCGGCCAGTCGTCGAACGACACCTTCCCGACCGCCATGCATGTGGCGGCGGCCGTGCAGGTGGAGCACCACCTGCTGCCCTCCTTGAAGGCGCTGCGCGCCACGCTGGCGGCCAAGAGCGCCAAGTTCTACGACATCGTCAAGATCGGCCGCACCCACTTGCAGGATGCGACGCCGCTGACCCTGGGCCAGGAGCTGTCGGGCTACGTCGCGCAGCTGGACCTGGCCGAGCAGCAGATCCGCGCCACCTTGCCGGGCCTGCATCAGCTGGCCATCGGCGGCACGGCCGTGGGCACGGGACTGAACGCGCATCCGCAGTTCAGCGCCAAGGTGTCGGCCGAACTGGCCCATGCCACCGGCACGGCCTTTGTTTCCGCGCCCAACAAGTTCCAGGCGCTGGCCTCGCATGAGGCCTTGCTGTTCGCCCATGGCGCGCTGAAGTCCCTGGCGGCGGGCCTGATGAAGATCGCCAACGATGTGCGCTGGCTGTCCAGCGGTCCGCGTTCGGGCCTGGGCGAGATCAGCATCCCCGAGAACGAGCCGGGCAGCTCGATCATGCCGGGCAAGGTCAACCCGACGCAGTGCGAAGCCATCACGATGCTGGCCTCGCAGGTCATGGGCAACGACGTGGCCATCAATATCGGCGGCGCGAGCGGCAACTTCGAGCTGAACGTGTACAAGCCGCTGGTGATCCACAACTTCCTGCAATCCGTGCGCCTGTTGACGGACGGCATGGCCAGCTTCGACCAGCACTGCGCCGCGGGCATCGAGCCCAACTGCGATCGCATCGCCGAACTGGTCGACCGTTCGCTGATGCTGGTGACGGCGCTGAACCCGCACATCGGCTATGACAAGGCCGCGCAGATTGCCAAGAAGGCGCATAAGGAAGGCTTGTCGTTGAAGGAATCGGCGCTGGCGCTGGGCTACGTGACCGAGGCGCAATTCGCCGAGTGGGTGGTGCCAGGCTCGATGACCAACGCGCACAAACCCTCGTAACAAGCGGCGTAGTCCGCGAAAAGGCCGCCCCTGTGGGCGGCCTTTTTATCGAGGTTTGGAACGTAGCCGGCGCAGGGCGTGATCAGGGAAAACCAGGGGATATCCGACACGAAACAAGGGGCGTTTTGTCTGGCGTCAACCGAGGATCAGCGCGCTATGCGGGTGTAAGCATTTGCTGCTATTCTCCGTCATTCTGGCGGGCGCGTGTGCCACAAGCAACCTACAAAAGCAGTGCCTGCACGCTGCGCACAAGCAATGCGCCCCCACCGTTATCTGCTGGCCCGTCTACAGGCGGGTACATCACACAACGGGCCGTTTACATACGGGCTCGCAATCTTGGAGGAAACACATCTATGAATAAAGTTCGCTCCCTGGCAGTGGCCATCGCTCTGGCTACCGGCGCCGCCGGCACGCTTGGCGTCTCCGTCGCCCACGCTGCCGACAAATACCCCAGCAAGGCCATCCGCGTGATCGTTCCGTTCGCGCCCGGCGGTTCCACCGACATCATCGCGCGCCTCGTGACGCAGCGCATGAGCCAGGAACTCGGCCAGCCCATGGTCGTGGAAAACAAGGGCGGCGCGGGTGGCGCCATCGGCGCGTCCGAGGCCGCGCGCGCCGACGCCGACGGCTACACGCTGTCCATCGCCACCGTGTCGACGATGGCCGTGAATCCGGCTTGCCGCCCGAAGGACCTGCCGTACGATCCGATCAAGGATTTCCAGCCGGTCACCAACTTCGCCAACACCGCCAACGTGGTGGCAGTGAACCCGAAGTTTCCCGCCAAGGACTTCAAGGGCTTCATCGAAGAGCTGAAGAAGAATCCGGGCAAGTACTCCTACGGCAGCTCGGGCACTTGCGGCGTGCTGCACCTGATGGGCGAATCGTTCAAGATGGCGACGGGCACCGACATCGTGCACGTGCCCTACAAGGGTTCGGGCCCGGCCCTGGCGGATGCCGTCGGCGGCCAGATCGAAATCCTGTTCGACAACCTGCCGTCGTCGATGCCGCAAATCCAGGCGGGCAAGCTGCGCGCCATGGCCATCGCCTGGCCTGAGCAGATCGCCGCGGTCAAGGGCGTTCCGACCTTCAAGGAAGCGGGCTTCCCCGTGCTGAACCAGCCGGTCTGGTACGGTCTGCTGGCGCCCAAGGGCACCCCGATGGAAGTCGTGAACAAGCTGCGCGACGCCGCTGTCGTGGCCCTGAAGGACCCGAAGGTCATCAAGGCGCTGGACGAGCAAGGTTCGGCACCGTCCGGCAATACGCCGGAAGAGTTCGCCAAGGAAATCCAGGAGCAGTTCGACTGGGCGCAGGACGTCGTGAAAAAGCAGAACATCAAGCTGGATTGATGCTGCTCGGGGCAGGCCATGCCTGCCCCGGCCGACACAGCAAGACGGGCGCCTTCGGGCGCCCGTCTTGCATTGCGGATCGCGGATTGCTCAGGCAGGCGCGTCCAGCGCGGCCAGGCCCGCATCGCAGGCCGCGCGCAAGCGTGCGATCAGGTCATGGTGCAGTGCGGACAGGGGATCCTGGTTGCGCGTCATGATGCTGATAGGCACGCGCAGCACGGGGTCCAGACGGCGCAGGTTCATGCCCGGGCGCAGCATCGCCAGCGCGGTGATGGCATCCACGATGGCGTCGCCGCAGCCCGCGTCCACCAGCGCGCACGCCACGTAGTGCGTCTTCACCTGGATGGCGACCTGCGGCGCCAGCCCCTGCGCGTCCAGCGCCAGTTGCAGCAGCGCGCCGGAGGCGTCGCCGGCGTCCAGCACGATCAGCGTGTCGCCCGGCCGGCCCGACAGTTCCGACAGCCGCATGGGGCCGGAGGCGGGCTTGCGGCTCAGGTACACCAGTTCGGTGTGGCCCAGGCCCATGCGGGTCAGGCCCGGGTAATCGTTCGTGTCGAACGTGATGGCAAGATCCAGTTCCCGGGTCAGCAGGCCCTGCACCAGTTCGGAGCTATGGTGCGTGTGGATGTCGAAGGTGATTCCGGGCTGCGCCTCGCGGCTGTCGCGCACAACGCCCGGCAGCAGCCCCAGTCCCAGCGCGGGCGCGCATCCCAGGCGCAGGTGGCCGTTGGGCCGCCCGCGCAGGTTGGAGGCCAGCCTGCGCACGCTGTTGAGGTCCTGGCTCAGGCGCGCGATCTCGGGCGTGAGGATGTCCGCCTCGCGCGTCGCGACCAGCCTGCCCTTCACGCGGTCAAAGAGCTTGAAGCCGAGCTGGGTTTCGGCGTGCGCCAGCAACTTGCTGGCGGCGGGTTGGGAAATGTGCAGCGCGGCGGCGGCTTCCGTCAGGGATCCGGTGCGGCGGATCGCTTCGAATATCTCGATGTGGCGCAGGCGCATGGCGCGATTTTGGGGGAAGGTGGACCAGAACCGCGATTCTATGCCGGATAGGGGAGCCGGGCACCCGAGGCCGCCTGCGCGACAGCGGCGGATGCCTTGACTATCATGAACGCCTGCCGGAAGACCGGCGCTAATCCGGAGCCTCTCATGCGCCTACGCCGCCACGCTTTCCTGCTGCTTGCCGCCGCGATGGCCGCCATGCCCTTGCTCTCCACCGGCTGGGCGCGCACGCCGCAGGTGGCCGAGGACCGGAATCCGGAAGCCGCCAGCGGCGTCCAGGCGCGCCAGCTCGTGCGGGCGCCGCATTTCATGATGGTGTCGGCCAACCCGCTGGCGACCCAGGCCGGCGACGAGATGCTGCGGCGCGGCGGCAGCGTGGTGGATGCCGCCATCGCCACGCAGCTGGTGCTGAACCTGGTCGAGCCGCAATCGTCCGGCATCGGCGGCGGCGCATTCATGGTGGTGTACTCGGCCAAGGACGGCCGCATCCAGACCTACGACAGCCGGGAGACGGCGCCCGCGGCGGCGCGTCCCGACCGCTTCCTGGATGCCGAAGGCAAGCCGCTGCCCTTCGCGCAAGCCGTCAACAACGGCATGTCCGTGGGCGTGCCGGGCTTGCTGCGCGGACTGGAGCTGGCGCACAAGGAGCAGGGCGCATTGCCGTGGGCCGACCTGTTCCAGCCCGCCATCCGGCTGGCGGAGCAGGGCTTTGCCGTGTCCCCGCGCCTGCATGCGCTGCTGGCCGGCAACAAGGCCTTGCCCAGACAGGCGGCGGCCGCCGCCTATTTCTATGCGCCCGATGGCGCACCCTGGCCCATCGGTCACGTGCTGAGGAACCCCGAATTCGCCCGCACCCTGCGCGCGGTCGCGGCGCAGGGCGCGGACGTGTTCTACCAGGGCGACATCGCCCGCGACATCGTGGCCGCGGTGCATGGCCACGCGGTGCCCGGCGACCTGAGCTTGGCGGATCTGGCCGGCTATCGCGCGAAGACGCGCGATCCGGTCTGCGGCGCCTACCGCGGCTACCAGCTGTGCGGCATGGCGCCGCCCAGCAGCGGACCCATCGCCGTCTTGCAGATGCTGGGCGCGCTCGAGCAATTCCCCATCGGACGCTATGCGCCGGGCAGCGCGCAGGCGGTGCATTATTTTTCCGAAGCCGGCCGGCTGGCCTTCGCCGATCGCGATTTCTACGTGGCCGATCCCGACTTCGTGCACGTGCCGGTGCGCGCCATGCTGGATCCCGCCTACCTGCGCGCACGGGGCGCCCTGATCCAGCCGGATCGCAGCATGAAGGTAGCCCTGCCCGGCGATCCGGAGGGCAAGCTGTTGTCCCTGGGCCGCGACAATGCGCTGGAGCTGCCGTCCACCAGCCATCTGGTGGCAGTGGACGCCCGTGGCAATGCGCTGACCATGACGACCACCATAGAAAGCGAATTCGGCAGCAAGATCTTCGTGCGCGGCTTTCTGCTGAACAACGAGATGACGGATTTCTCTTCGTCGTTCAAGGATCCCGAGGGCCGTCTGGTGGCCAACCGGATCGAGCCGGGCAAGCGCCCGCGCAGCGCGATGGCGCCGATGATCGTCCTGCGCGAGGGCAAGCCTTACCTGCTGGTGGGGTCGCCGGGCGGCAGCGCCATCATCAACTACGTGGCCAAGACGCTGGTGGGCGTGCTGGATTGGGGGCTGGACATCCAGTCCGCCATAGACCTGCCCAACATGGGCAGCCGCAACAAGGAAACCGAACTCGAGAAAGGCACGCCGCTGGAGGCGTTGGCGCCGGAGCTCGAGCGCATGGGGCACCCGCTGCGCATCACCGAATTCCCCAGCGGCATCCACGGCATCGTCATCGACGGCGCCGGGCTGCAAGGCGGCGCCGACCCGCGCCGCGAAGGGCTGGCGCTGGGCGGCTGATGCCGCTTGGTCAGTCCAGCGCGGAAGGGTCCAGCTCCATCCTGGATTCGCGGCGGCGCGCCAGATAGGTCACGCCCCACATCACGACGCCCAGCAGCAGCAGCCATCCCGCGACCTGGTACTGGATGACGTCGCGCCCGGTCAGCGGGGTGACCAGGAACAGGCAGGCCGCCGCTCCCATCCACGGGATGACGCGGTTGATGCTGAAGTGTTCATGCTTGACCTTGTCGCGTCGCAGGACCAGCACCGCCACGTTGACGAAGGCGAACACGCCCAGCAGCAGCAAGGCGGTGGTTCCGCCCAGCGCCCGGATGGCCTGGGAGTCGGCCAGCGCCACCAGGATGATCAAGCCGAAAGCCAGCGCGGTGGTGAACAGGATGGCCGTCCAGGGCGTCTGGTTCTTGCGGTGCACGTGGGCCAGGAACGCGGGCAGCACTCCCTGGCGCGACATGCCGTACAGCAGCCGGCTGGCCATCATCATGTTGATGAGCGCGGAGTTCGCCACGGCGAACATCGAGATGATGGGCATGATGTATTCGACGGGCAGGCCGGGCGCGGCGCGCTTGACCACCAGCACCAGCGGCGTGCTGCTCTTGGCCAGCTCGCCCACCGGCACCAGCGCCACGGCGCAGATCGACACCAGCACATAGATCACCGCGGTGATGCCCAGCCCCGTCAGCATGACCTTGGGAAAGATGCGGCTGGGCTCGTGTGTTTCCTCGGCCATGTTGACCGAGTCTTCAAAGCCGACCATGGCGAAGAACGCAAGCGCGGTGGCCGAGGTCACCGCCAGGAACACGCTCTTGTCTTCGGGAGTATCGAATGCGATGACGCGCGAGAAATCCGCCTGTCCGCCCGAGATGGCGTAGAAGCCCAGCACGATCACCATCAGCAGGCCCGACAGCTCGATCAGGGTCAGCACCACGTTGGCCCTGACGCTTTCCGCGGCGCCGCGCAGGTTCACCAGCATGACCAGCAGCATGAAGCCCAGCGCGCCGAACGTGATCCAGCTCTTGTCGGCCTTGATGCCCATGGCCACGAACAGGTTGGCGGCAAAGGCCTGGGAGGCGGTGGCGGCCGAGGTCAGGCCCGAGCACATGACGGTGAAGCAGACGATGAACGTCAGGAAGTGCAGGCCGAACGCCTTGTGGACATAGAGCGCGGCGCCGGCGGCCTTGGGATACTTGGTGACCAGTTCAAGATAGGAAAGCGCGGTCAGCAAGGCCACCGCGAAGGCCACCAGGAAGGGCAACCAGGCCGCGCCGCCGACCTCGGCGGCCACCTGTCCGGTGAGGGCATACACCCCCGTGCCCAGGATGTCGCCCACGATGAACAGCAGCAACAGTTTGGCGCCCATCACCCGCTTGAGCGGGGCGTGATCCTGCGGGTTTGTCGTGGCCATAGTCCTTATCCTCTCTTTGGTTTTCGGGGAAGGGCGCGCCAAGGCAACGCGAGTGATGGAAAAAGTCTAAGGCGGCCGGCGTTCCAGCGATGCAACAGCGGGCAACGAATTGTCTAAGTTGTTGGAATTTGTGGAAAGGTCCCAAAAAAAGCCCGGCATGAGCCGGGCTGGAAGTGCGCCTGCCTGTCAGTCCTGACCGCCGGACCCGGCCAGCGCGGGCGGCAATTTGCGTAGCGCGGCCGGCGTGCGCGACAGTTTGATCGGCGAACCCACGCCCTTGTAGTCGCCCTGTTCCAGCACCATGCCGCGATGCCGGGTGTGCGGATGCGCCAGCGCCTGGTCCACCGTCTGCACGGCAGCGGCGGGCACGCCCGCGCGCAGCAACCGGTCGGCCAGGGCGGCTGCGTCCTGGCTGGCCAGCAGCGCCGAGAGTTCGTCGCGCAGCGCCTGGCGGTTCCGCAGGCGGTCGGCATTGGCGGCATAGCGCGGATCCTCGGCCAGCCCGGGCGCATCGAGCACTTGAGCCAGCATCGCGAACTGGCGGTTGTTGCCCACGGCCAGGAAGATAGGCCCGCTGGCGGTGGGCAGCGTCTCGTAGGGCGCGATGTTCGGATGTGCGTTGCCGCTGCGCTGCGGCACCTTGCCGCTGTAGAAGTAGTTGGGCGCGTGCGGGTGCAGCAGCGACAAGGCGCAGTCGTACAGCGTGATGTCCAGGAATTGCCCCAGCCCGCTGCGGGTGCGTTCATTGAGCGCCAGCAGGATGGCCACGGCCGCGTTCAGGCCCGTCACCATGTCCACCACCGGCAGGCCGACGCGAGTGGCTTCGCCGTCCGCATCGCCATTCACGCTCATCAGGCCGCACATGGCCTGCGCGCAGGCGTCATAGCCAGGGAGGCCGCCCAGCGGGCCGTCCGAGCCGAAGCCGCTGACGCGGCAATGGATCAGCGCGGGGAACGCCTGGCTCAAGGCGTCGTAGCCCAGGCCCCACTTCTCAAGCGTGCCAGGCTTGAAGTTCTCGACCAGCACATCGGCATCGGCCAGCATATGCCGCAGCAACTCCTGGCCCGCGGCTTGCGACAGGTCCAGCGTCATGCCTTCCTTGTTGCGGTTCACGCCGATGAAGTAGGACGCGGTGTCACCCAGGAACGGCGGCCCCCATCCGCGTGTCTCGTCGCCGCCGGGAGGCTCGATCTTCAGCACATCGGCGCCGTGGTCCGCCAGGATCTGGGTGCAATAGGGACCGCCCAGCACGCGGGACAGGTCGATCACCTTGCAGCCCGCGAGGGCGCCTGCGTTGGGTAGGGTTGGGGTCATGTGCGCTCTACTTCAATCAATGGAAACGTTGGCGCTCTTGATGAGCTCGCGCCACTTGGGAACTTCCGTGGTGATGAACGCGGACAGTCCCTGCGGCGTCTTGTCCTCTGCCTCGACGATGCCCTGCATGCGCAAGGTCTGTTCGATGGCGGGGTCGGACAGCGCGGTCTTGAATGCCTGGTTCAGGGTGGCCACCACGTCGGCGGGCGTGCCCTTGGGCGCGACGATGCCGAAGAAGACGCTGACGTCATAGCCCGCCAGTCCCTGCTCGGACAAGGTGGGCAGGTCCGGCAGCGCGTCGGAACGCTGGGCGCTGGCCAGGCCGATGGCGCGCAACTTGCCGGCCTTGATGTAGGGCAGCGCGGTCAGGATGTCGGTGAACGACATCGACACCTGGCCGCCCAGCAGGTCGTTGAGCGCCGGGCCCGTGCCCTTGTAGGGGATATGCATGATCTTGGTGTCGGCCATGCGGTTGAACAGGATGCCGGCCAGGTGCGACGACGCGCCATTGCCCGACGATGCGTAGCTCAGCTTGTCCGGATTCTTTCTTGCGTAGGAGATCAGCTCCTGCACGTTGTTGGCGGGCACCGAAGGGTTCACCACCAGGATGTTGGGCAGATGGCCGATGCGGATGATGGGCGCGAAGCTGGTCTCGGGGTTGTAGCCCTGCTTCTTGTACAGGCTGACATTGATGGCCAGCGGCCCCGAGGTGCCGAACAGGATGGTGTAGCCGTCGGCTTTGGCGTTGGCGACGTATTCGGAACCGATGTTGCCGCCGGCGCCGCTGCGGTTCTCGACGATGACGTTCTGCTTCAGCGGCTCTCTGAGTTTTTCGGCCAGGCGGCGCGCCAGGGCGTCGGTGGGGCCGCCGGGCGGGAAGGGCACGATCAGCGTGACGGGGCGCGAGGACGGGTAGGCGTCCGCGGCGAGCGCGGGAGCCGCGACGGCGGCGGCCGCCAGCAGCAGGGGGGCGAAGTAGCGTTTCATGCTTGTCTCCAGTGGTGGGCGCGCCGGCTGTGCCGCCGGCGTCGGTTTACAGCGCGTACTGCAGGATGGCCTGGCAGGCCGCGCTTTCATCGGGCGGAATGGCGTAGGGATCGCGCGGCGCCAGGCGGTGCAGCAGCACCTGGTCGGCCAGCCGCGCGCGGCTTTCCAGGCCCGTACCGGTGGCTTCCCAGCGCAGCGCGGCCATGGACACGGCGTGATAGAGCAGCGACGCGGCCTGGCGTGCCAGTTCGGCGTAGTCGCCCTGCGCGGCATGCTCGGCCAGCGCATAGGTCTGCTCCAGAGCGCGCGCTTGCGCATCGGCCAGCTGGGGCGGGCAGGGCGCGCCGTCGGCCAGCAGCCGGTCGATATGGCTGCGCAATGCGGGCAGGGAATTTTCCTTCTTGATGGCGCGCAGCACGTCCAGGGCGACGATGTTGCTGGTGCCCTCCCAGATGGAGCCCAGGTGCGCGTCGCGCACCAGGCGGGGCTCGGTCCATTCCTCGATATAGCCGCAGCCGCCGCGCACTTCCATGGCGTCGCCGGTTACCTTGCGCGCATCGCGGCAGGCGCGGAACTTGATCAGCGGCGTCAGGATGCGGGCCAGGGCGGGGTCGGCCGCGCCCTGGTCGGCGTCGGCCAGCGCGCGTGCCGTCTGGAACATGACGCTGCGCGCCTGTTCGGCCCAGACCGTCATCTTGACCAGCTGGCGCTGCATCAGCGGCATGTCGATCAGGCGCTTGCCGAAGGCGCGCCGGTGCTGGGACACGTACACGGCCTCGGTGACGGCCCGGCGCATCAGGCCGGCGGCGCGCATGCCGTTGGACAGGCGCGAGTTGTTGATCATGTCGGCCATGTGCTTGAAGCCGCGACCGCGCTCGCCCACCAGCCAGGCCACCGCGCCTTCCAGGCGGATCTCGCCGCTGGCCATGGAGCGCGTGCCCAGCTTGTCCTTCAGGCGCAGGATGCGGTAGTGGTTGTGCGTGCCGTCGGCCAGGTCGCGCGGCAGGAGGAAGAGCGACACGCCCTTCAGGCCGGCCTGCGGCTCGCTGCGCGCCAGCACCATGGCGTAGCCCGCGTCCGGGTTGGAGCAGAACCACTTGTCGCCATGGATGCGCCAGGTGCCGTCTTCCTGCGCTTCGGCCGTGACCTCGGTGGCGCTGACGTCCGAACCCGCGCCCTGTTCCGTCATGAACATGGCGCCCTGGCGCAGCGTATCGAAATCCTGGGAAGTGACTTGCGGCAGCACGCGCTCGACCAGCGCGGGATCGCCGAACTTGCGCAAGGTGCGCGCCAGCGAGTCCGTCATGCTGACCGGGCAGCACAGGCCGAACTCGGCCTGCACGAACAGATGGCTGAGGGCGTACTTGGCGGCGGCCGGCATGGGATCGGGCCAGCCCAGCACGCCGCCGCGATGGGACAGCGCGGCCAGGCCGAATTCGCTGTACGCCAGGCGCTCGAGCTCTACATAGGCCGGGTGTTTGTCGATGCGCGATTCGTCGGTGCCGGCGCGGCTGCGCACCGACAGCGTGGGAGGATGCTTGTCCGCGGTGGAGGCCAGCTCGTCCATGACACCGCCGGCCAGTCCGCCCAGCCGCTCCAGGTGGGGCAGCAGATGGGTGTGGAGCGCGGGGGGAAGGTAGCGCTGGCTGAGCGCCGCCGCATACGGGTCCGCGTTGAACAGGTTCAGCCCGCGGGAGTCCGGGACGGCGGTGGCGGTGGGGGCAACGGTCATGACGGGGGTATCCATGGCGGCATCCTGGTCGAACGGGAAAGATGCCCCGATGTTGCTTGGCTGGATTAATCTATACAAATACTGTTTTTGTGTAGAACAATCCAAAAAAAATATAGATCGCGCAAGGAGCGACGAATGGACCTGGACCCGCGCCTGTTGCGCTATTTCATCGCCGTGGCGGAGGAGCGCCATTTCAGCAGGGCGGCGGCGCGCCTGCATATTTCACAGCCGCCGCTCAGCTACGCCATCCGGCAACTGGAGGAAAACGTGGGGGCGCGCCTCCTGGCCCGTACCAGCCGGCATGTGGAGCTGACCGATGCCGGACAGGTGCTGTATCGCGAGGCCCTCATCCTGCTGCGCCAGGCGGAAGAGGTGCGCACGCTGGTGCAGCGGGTGGACGCGGGCCTGCGCGGCCGGCTGCGGATCGGCTTTGTGGGATCCATGCTTTACCGGGGCCTGCCCGCGCTGCTGAACGCCATGCGGGCGGAACTGCCGGACGTGGAGCATGTGCTGACGGAACTGAACTCGCATGACCAGATCGAGGCGGTGCGGCGTGGCGAGCAGGATCTGGGCTTTATCCACGCCAACCCGGTGCCGGACGAGGTCCAGGCGCGTGACCTGATGGCGGAGCCCTTCGTGGTGTGCCTGCCAGAAGCGCATCCGCTGGCCAGCCGGCGGACGCTGCGCCTGGCGGAACTGGCGGCGGACGACTTCGTGTTCTTCGCCCGCGCGGCCTCGCCCAGCTATTACGAAACCGTGCTGTCCATGTGTGTGTCGGCGGGTTTCATGCCGGTCATCCGGCACGAAGTGCGCCACTGGCTGAGCGTGGCATCGCTGGTGTCGCAGGGGCTGGGAGTGTCCATCGTGCCGGCCTGCCTGTCGCGCAGCGGGCTGGCGGGAACGCGCTTCATCGCGTTCGAGCACGAGGCCCGGTCGGTCAGCCAGGCGATCTGGCCAGCGACGGCGCGTTCGCCGCTGCAGGAAAAAGCCGTGGCCCTGGTGGCCCGGCAGTTTCCTCCACCGGACCCGTCGTCCGACGAGCCCCCTGCCTCGGTCTGAGGATCAGCGGAATACGACGGTCTTGTTGCGGTTCAGCAGGATGCGGTGCTCGACGTGGCTGCGCACCGCGCGCGACAGCACCAGGGATTCGGTGTCGCTGCCGACCTGGGTCAGGTCCTGGGCGGTCATCGTGTGGTCGACGCGTTCGATGTCCTGATCGATGATGGGGCCTTCGTCCAGGTCCGATGTCACGTAGTGGGCGGTGGCGCCGATGATCTTCACGCCGCGCGCATGCGCCTGGTGATAGGGGCGCGCGCCCTTGAAGCTAGGCAGGAAGCTGTGGTGGATATTGATCGCGCGACCGGTCAGCGCGCGGCACATGCCGGCCGACAGGATCTGCATATAGCGGGCCAGCACCACCAGGTCGATGCCTTCCCTGTCGACGATGTCCAGCACCTGCTGCTCCTGCTCCAGCTTGGTCTCGGCCGTGACAGGCAGGTGGTGGAACGGAATGCCGTAGGACGCCGCCAGGCCGGCATAGTCGTTGTGGTTGGATACGATCGCGGCCACTTCCGCGTGCAGATGCCCGCTGTGCACGCGGAACAGCAGATCGTTCAGGCAATGGCCCTGCTTGCTGACCATGATCAGCAGGCGTTCCTTGCGGCGGGCATCGTGCAGCTTGAGCTCCATGCCGTAATCGGTGGACATGGTGTCCAGGCGGGCGCGCAGGTCGTCGGGCTGCACGCTGACGGGCAGGTCGAAGTGCACACGCAGGAAGAAGCGGCCTGTCTCCTCGTCGCCGAATTGCTGCGAATCCAGGATGTTGCAACCCAATTCGAACAACAGGCCGCTCACGCGGTAGACGATGCCCGTGCGGTCGGGGCAGGACAGGGTCAGGATGTAGTCGTTGTGCTGCATGGCGGGGGTGAGGCTGAAATAAGAAATAGGATGGGCGGAATCAAGCGGACAGGCGCGCCAGCGTCTCTTCCGCCAGGGCCAGGCTGGAGGTCAGCCCGGGCGATTCTATGCCGAACAGGTTCACCAGCCCGGGCACGCCATGCGTGGCCGGGCCGGCGATGACGAAGTCGGCGGCGGGTTCGTGCGGCCCCGAAATCTTCGGCCGGATGCCCGTGTAGCCGGGGGCCAGCGCGTTGTCGGGCAGGGCCGGCCAATAGCTGCGGACCGCCGCGTAGAACACATCGGCGCGGGCCGGATCCAGGGTGTAGTCCTCGGTGCCGACCCATTCGGTGTCGGGGCCGAACTTGGCCTGTCCGCCCATGTCCAGCGTCAGGTGCACGCCCAGGCCGGCGTGCTGCGGCACGGGATAGATCAGGCGCGAAAACGGTGCGCGGCCGGCCAGCGTGAAGTAGCTGCCCTTGCACAGGTAATCGGTGGGGATGCTGGCCGCCGGGACGCCGTCGATGCGGCGGGCCAGCGCCGGCGCCTGCAGGCCGGCGGAGTTGATCAGCACGTTGCAGGTGAGGCTCATGGCCTCGTCGCCGCCGAATTGCAGTTCGAAGCCGCCCTCGGGCCGGACCCGGCCGGACACGAGCGGCGTGTGGAACACACATTGGGCGCCCGCGTTCTCGGCGTCGCCCTGGAAGGACAGCATCAGCGCGTGGCTGTCCACGATGCCGGTCGATGGCGACACCAGCGCGGCGGTGCATTGCAGCGCGGGTTCCAGGCGCATGGCCTCTTCGCCCGAGATGTATTGCAGGTCGTCCACGCCGTTGGCGCGGGCCCGTTGCGCGATGCTCTCCAGTTGCGCGGCCTGTTCCGGGCTGGTGGCCACGATGAGCTTGCCCAGGCGCTTGTGCGGCACGCCCCGTTCGGCGCAATACGCATAAAGCAGGTGCTTGCCGCGCACGCAGAGGCGGGCCTTGAGGCTGCCCGCCGGGTAGTAGATGCCGGCGTGTATGACTTCGGAATTGCGCGAGCTGGTGCCGGTGCCGATGGCCTCGGTGGCTTCCGCCACCAGCACCTCGCGGCCGGACTGGGCCAGCGCCCGGGCGATCGCCAGGCCGACCACGCCAGCGCCGATGACGACGCAATCGACGTCGGCGCTCATTGTGTGTTCCTTTCGGACCGCGCGCCGGCCGGCGTCAGATCGAACCCGCCCGCATGAAAGACCAGTGGCGGTTCGCCACTATGGCCGCAACGTTCCACTTCTCCCACCATGATGACGTGATCTCCCTCTACGTAGCGGCTGCGGTTGCGGCATTCGAACCAGGCGGCGCAGTGGCCGTCCAGCATGGGCGTGCCGCCCGGCGCGTGATGCACGGTCAGCCCGGCATAGCGGTCCGGCGTCTTGCCCGTGGCAAAGCGGCGCGCCAGCGCGATCTGTTCCGCGCTCAGCACATTGACGACGTAGCGTTCGCAGTGCTGGAACGCGGCCAGCGACGACGAGCCCAGCGACAGGCTCCACAGCACCAGCGGCGGGTTCAGCGATACCGAGTTGAAGGAACTGACCGTCAGGCCGATGGGGGCGCCATCGAGGCCGGCGGTCGTCACGACCGTTACGCCCGTGGCGTAGCGGCCCAGCGCGGTGCGGAAAAATGCGGCGTCAAAATCAGGGGAGGAGGCGGGCATGCAATCGATAATTCGGACGGGCGTGCAAGGCGCCCGCGTCAGGGGCGCCTCGCATCAGGGCGACAGGCGTTCGATCTTCCAGGCCTGGCCGTCCGCGACATAGCGCAGGCGGTCATGCAGGCGCGACGGCCTGCCTTGCCAGAATTCAAAGGCGGTGGGCTTCAGGCGGTAACCGCCCCAGTGTGGCGGGCGCGGCGGCTGTTCGCCGAAGCGCTCGCGGAATTCCTGTTCGCGGGCTTCCAGCTCTTCGCGGGTGATGGGCCGGCTCTGGCGCGAAGCCCAGGCGCCGATGCGCGAACCGGCGGGACGGCTGTGGTAGTAGGCGTCCGACTCTTCGGCGGCCACTTTTTCCACCACGCCTTCGATGCGGACCTGGCGTTCCAGCGGCTGCCAGAAGAACAGCAGGCAGGCTCGCGGTTCGGCTTGCAGGTCCAGGCCCTTGCGGGATTCGTAGTTCGTGAAGAACGTGAAGCCCTGCTCGTCAAAGCCCTTGATCAGGACGATGCGGGCGCTGGGCTGGCCGTCGGCATCCACCGTGGCCAGGGTCATGGCATTGGGTTCGGGCACCTTGGAGGCCAGGGCCTCGTCGAACCAGCGGGTGAATTGCTCAAACGGGGACGCAGCTGCCTGGTTTTCCAGCAGCACGTTCTTTTCGTAGCTTTGACGCAAATCTGAGACGGACATGGGGCGTGGGATTCAGCGTTGATAACAAGGAGTTTATACCGCTTGGGGGCCCGTTCCCCCATTGACCCCGCGCAGGCCGCGGGCAAGTTCGCCGTCCCTGGCCGGGCACGGGCCTTTCAGGCGCCTTCAGGCAGGGGGCGGCCGTCCAGTTCGAGCCGGCGGGCGATGGCGTCCAGGCGGGCGTCATGGATGCCGGCGGCGCGCAAGGCCTGGGCGGTTTGCACCACGTAGTCGGTGCAGGGCCCGTAGCGCCCGGCGGCGCGGCGCACGATCGCCAGCAGCTCTGCTTCGGGCAGGGCGCGGATATAGGCGGGATTGCTGCGGTTCATGATGAAGACCAGCGCCCGGACGGTGCCGGTGTCGGTCGTGCAGTTGATCCAGCGGGGAAGATAGGCGCCGGTGGACATCTCGCGCTCCCAGAGCGCGGGGAAGTAATGGGGAACCTGCTCGCCCGCCAGCCGGTAGACCACGCCCCGGCAGGAGCCGCCACGATCCAGCCCGAATACCAGGCCAGGGCATTCCGGCGTGCCGCGGTTGACCCGCGACCACAGGCACAGCGCCCGGTGGTGGCCGCGCAGGGTGGCCAGCCTGCGTTCCATGAAGTCGAAATCGGGCCGCCAGATCAGCGAGCCGTAGCCGTACACCCATACATCCTCGCCCGCCGGCCAGTGGCGCAGGGCGTCGTCCAGCGAAGCCTGCCGTTCTTCCGGGGTCCAGAGGCGAAAGGGCAAGGTGGCGCCAGGGATGTCCAAGGCGGTTGGGGGGGACGGCATGTTCACGACTGCGTTTTCCGGTCAGGCTCGAGCGGCGGGTTGCGATTGGCCCAGCCCCCGGCCATCAGTGCCAGGGAGTAGGCCCAGAATAGCGGGGCAACGCCAATTACCGCACCCAGCGCGCCGAAGGTCAACGGCAGCGATACCTGCGATCCGTTGATCAGCGCCATCCGCAGCCCCACGGCCTCGGCGGCCCGGCCCGGCGGCGAATGCTGGTGGAGCAGGGCCAGCATGCTGGGCTGGCAGCACCCCAAGGCGAGTCCAAGAATGAAAGACAGCACGATCAGGACGGTAACGTCCGTGAACAGCGGATAAAACATGAAATCGACCGCGGCAGTGGCCATGGCCACGCGCACCAGCGTCCAGGAACGGACCCGCCGCTGGATCAGGGGCAGAACCAGGCGGATGACGAATGTTGCCCCCGCGAAGGAAGCAAGTATCACGCCGATGGTGGTGGCGGACAGGCCGATAGCCACGCCGAAGATCGGCACCACGAACAGGTGGGTGTCCCAGGCGCCGGACAGGATGGTGTTCACCATCAGGATGCGTCGCAGCGCCGGTACCGCCAGCAATTCGGTGACACGACGGCGCTGGGCTTCCCGCGCCCCGGTCAGCTGCGAATCTACCGCCTTCAATTGGTGACGCAAGGTATACAGGCCGATTCCCGACAGGAGCGGGCCCAGGGCCAGCAGGCCGAAGGCCGTGCGGGTGCCCAGGTGGTCGATCGCCAGCCCGGCGATAAGGGGGCCGGAGAAACCCGAGCCCGCCAGGGCCAGCGACATGAACGAGAAGTTGCGCAGGCGCTGCGCCGGTTCCGCGTGCCCCAGCAGATCCTGGGTGGCAACCTGGTGCAGCATGAACCCGATGCCGATGCAGCAGGACGCCACCAGCAGCGCGGTCTGTGTCTGGAAGATAAAGGGCAATGCGGTGCCGATCGCGACCAAAGTCGTCCCGATGACCAGGGGACGCACGATGCCGACGCGGTCGACCCAGCGTCCGGCGCGCACCGAGAACAGCATGGGCAGCACCGCGAACACGGCGACCAGCGTGCCTACCTTGAAGGTCGACAGCCCCATCTGCAGCGCCGTCAGCGAGACGGTGATCCGTCCCCCTGTCAGCGCCACGTGATTCATCATTGCCAGCAGGCACAAAAGCACCGCCCCGGAAAATTCCGGGGAACTGGAAGGCGAGGAGGGGGATCTGTTGGAGGTAGACACGGCTTAACTGCATTCATTCTGGTCGCAACGTCGGTCTATGTCGAGACGACGATATTTTGCGCCGCCGCAATCAGTATCTAGTCACTGTGACAAGATAGGCGCCATCTAGCGGTTAAGTCGCGTGCTTACGGGGCAAGATGACAGCACGTTCGCGGCAGGCGCGGTAAAAGGGTTCCGCTTGTGCGCCGCAGGCGTTGTATCGTTCACGCAACGGAACAATCGCTGGCCCGGTGTTCTGCTTTACCGTTTTTCACTTTTTTGGCGCAGATAGGCCAACGTTTCGGCCAGGGCGCCGTTTAGGATGTGCAGGCACCGGGCTGCCATTCTTTCAGTCCAATCCGATCAGGTTCAATGAAAAAGTCCCGCAGCAAATTCAAACGCTACGCCCTGATAGCCGCGCTTCTCATGGTTGTTGTTTTTGGCGTCCGAGCCGCTTTCTTCTCCGCGCCACCGCCGCCCACCTTCGCCGTGGCCGAGGTCATCCGCGCCGATCTTGAAGACAGCGTGCTGGCCAGCGGCACCATCGACGCGATCGAGCGTGTCAGCGTCGGCGCCCAGGCAACCGGCCAATTGAAGTCCCTGAAGGTGGCGCTGGGCGACCGGGTCAAGAAAGGGCAGCTGGTGGCCGAGATCGACGACCTGACCCAGCAGAACGACCTGCGCAATGCCGAGGCGGCGCTGCAGACGCGGCGCGCCGAGAGGGCCGCCAAGGTCGCCATGCTGAAGCAGGCCGAACTCGCCTTCCGCCGGCAGCGCCAGATGCTGGCGGCGGACGCCAGCTCGCGCGAAGCCTACGAAACCGCCGAGGCCACGCTGGGCGTGACCCGCGCGGAGATCGCCTCGCTGGATGCGCAGATCGCCCAGGCCGAGATCCAGGTCGATACCGCGCGCGTCAACCTCGGCTATACACGCATTGTCTCGCCCATCGACGGCATGGTGGTGGCCGTGGTCACGAAGGAAGGACAGACGGTCAACTCGATCCAGAGCGCGCCCACCATCATCAAGGTGGCCCAGGTGGACACCATGACCATCAAGGCGCAGATTTCCGAGGCCGACGTGACCCGGGTCACGACGGGCCTGCCGGTCTACTTCACCATCCTGGGCGAACCGGACCAGCGCTACCACGCCAAGCTGCGCGCGGTGGAGCCGGCGCCCGACTCCATCCAGAAAGACGACGCCACCTCGTCGCTGACGTCTTCCAGCGGCACCTCTACCAGCGCCGCCGTCTACTACAACGGCCTGTTCGACGTGCCCAATCCCGACGAGAAGCTGCGCATCTCCATGACCGCGCAGGTCTTCATCGTGCTGGGCGACGCCAAGAACGCGGTGGTGGTGCCGGCCTCGGCCCTGGGCAAGCGCGGCGAAGACGGGCGCTATGCGGTGCGCGTGGTCCAGAAGGACAACAAGACCGAGTTGCGCCAGGTCCGGATCGGCATGAACAACAACGTGCAGGCGCAGGTGCTGGAAGGGCTGGAGGTGGGCGAACGCGTGGTGTCGGCGGATTCCGCGCCGGCGATCGCCGCGCCGGGAGCCTGACATGAGCGGGCCGCTTATTTCCCTGGCCGGGGTGCGCCGCGAGTTTCCCGCGGGCGATCAGACCATCGCAGTCCTGAAGGACATCAACCTCACCATCGAGGCCGGCGAAATGGTGGCCATCGTGGGCGCGTCCGGATCGGGCAAATCCACGCTGATGAACATCCTGGGCTGCCTGGACCGTCCGACCCGCGGCGACTACAAGGTCAGCGGCCGCAGCACCGGCGCGCTGGATCCGGACGAACTGGCCGAGCTGCGCCGGGAACACTTCGGCTTCATCTTCCAGCGCTACCACCTGCTGTCGGACCTGAGCGCGCAGGGCAACGTGGAAGTGCCGGCCGTCTATGCCGGCAAGCGCCGCGAGGAGCGCCTGCAGCGCGCCGCGGAATTGCTGCGGCGGCTGGGGCTGGGCGACCGGTCCGAGCATCGGCCCGGCCAGCTTTCAGGCGGCCAGCAGCAGCGCGTGAGCATCGCGCGAGCGCTGATGAACGGCGGCGACATCATCCTGGCCGACGAACCCACCGGGGCGCTGGACACGCACACCGGCCAGGAGGTGCTGCGCATCCTGGAAGAGCTGAACGCAGCGGGCCACACCATCATCATCGTGACCCACGATATGAACGTGGCGCGCCATGCCCAGCGCATCATCGAGATCAGCGACGGCGAGATCGTCGCCGACAAGCGCAATCCGGACGCACCCCGCCGCGAGACCGCCAGGGACGAAGCACCGGCGCTGGCCCAGCGTCCGGCGTGGCAGGCCTACCTGGACCGTTGCGGCGAAGCCCTGCGCATGGCGCTGCTGGCAATGAACGCCCATCGGCTGCGCACGTCGCTGACCATGCTGGGCATCATCATCGGCATTGCGGCGGTGGTGTCGGTGGTGGCGCTAGGCGAAGGTTCGCGGCGCAAGATCCTGGAGGACATCAGCGAGATCGGCACCAATACCGTCGAGGTCTTTCCCGGCAAGGACTTTGGCGACGAGAAGGCAATCAATATCCGCACGCTGGTGGCGGCCGACGCCGATGCGCTGGCGCGCGAATCCTATGTGGACAGCGTCACGCCGGAAGTCGCCACCAGCAACACGCTGCGCTTTCGCAACGTGTCCGTGAACGGTTCGATCCAGGGCGTGGGCGAGCAGTACTTCCGGGTGCGCGCGATCAAGCTGGCGCAGGGTAAGTTCTTCGACGAAACCAGCGTGGCGCGCCGCGCGCAGGAGGTGGTGATCGACGAGAGCACGCGGCGCGCCCTGTTCGGGACGCACACCGAAGCCATCGGGCAGGTGGTGTTCCTGGGGGCCATGCCGGCCCGCGTGATCGGCGTGACCGAGAAGAAGGACACCGTCTTCGGCAACAACGATGCCCTGAACGTGTGGATCCCGTACACGACGGCGCTGTCGCGCGTGCTGGGCCAGCAGCACTTAAAGAGCATCACGGTGCGCGTCAACGACGCGACGCCGCCCGCCGCCGCCGAGCAGGCCATCGTGCGCGTGCTGACGCGCCGGCACGTGGTGAAGGATTTCTTCGTGTTCAACACCGATGCGATCCGCAAGACCATTGAGCGCACCACCGCCACGATGACCCTGCTGGTGTCGTTGATCGCGCTGATTTCCCTGATGGTGGGCGGCATCGGGGTCATGAACATCATGCTGGTGTCGGTCACCGAGCGCACCCGCGAGATCGGCGTGCGCATGGCGGTGGGCGCGCGCCGCAGCGACATCATGCAGCAGTTCCTGATCGAGGCGGTGCTGGTGTGCCTGATCGGCGGGGCGGTGGGCATCCTGCTGTCGCTGGCGCTGGGCGTGCTGGTGTCCAAGGCCACCGGCGGTTCGTTCCAGATGATCTATTCCACGGCATCGATGGTGGCGGCATTCACGTGCTCGACCCTGATCGGTGTGATTTTTGGCTATTTGCCGGCGCGCAACGCGGCGCGCCTGGATCCCGTCGAGGCGCTGGCCCGGGAATGAGGACGATGAAAGCAGTATCCCTGATCTGCAAACCCGCCACCCTGGTTCTTTTGCTGGCGCTGGGCGGCTGCGGCAGCCTGCTGCGCAGCGACTACGAGCCTCCGCTGACCAGCACGCCCGCGGCCTGGACCTACGCGCCTGCGGCGGGTGCGCAGGCTTCCCTGGCCGACGGCGGCGCCTGGTGGCGCAATTTCAACGATCCGGTGCTCGACGGTCTGGTGGACGCCGCGCTGGCGCGCAATAACGACCTGGCCGCGGCGGCGATCCGCGTGCGCCGCGCCCAATACCAGGCGGGCCTGTCCGAAGACAAGCTCATCCCGCAACTGGGCGGGGACGCCAACGTCACGCGGAACCGCAATCTGTACGGCGACCGGGCCATCACGCGCAATAACACCGCCGAGCTGACCGTGAGCTATGAGGTCGACCTGTGGGGCAAGCTGTCGCGCCAGCGCGATGCGGCGCAATGGGAGGCGCTGGCGACCGAGCAGGACCGCCAGAGCGCCGCGTTGTCCCTGGTGGGAACGACCGCCACGCTGTATTGGCAGACGGCCTTTATCAACCAGCGCATCGCCAGCAGCGAGGAGAGCATCGCCTACGCGCGCCGGACGCAGGATCTGGTGCGCGCGCAATACGCGGCGGGCGGGGCCTCCGCGCTGGAACTGGCCGAGGCCGAGCAGACCGTTGCCAGCCAGCAGGCCGCGCATGTGCTGCTGGTGCAGCAGCGCGTGGAGTTCACGAATGCGCTGACCATCCTGTTCGACGGTCCACCGGACCGCAGCATGGCCGACCCGGCGCGCCTGCCGTCCTATCCGCTGCCCGAAGCGCGCGCGGGCGTGCCGGCCGAACTGCTGGGCCGCCGGCCGGACCTGCGAGCCGCCGAACTCCGTCTGCGCGAGTCGCTGGCCACGGTTGACGCCACCCGGGCCAGCTTCTATCCGCCGCTGACGCTGACGGGCGCTTTGGGAAGTTCCAGTCCGACGCTGTCCAACATGCTGCAAAACCCGGTGGCCGCGCTGGGGGCGGGGTTGACGCTGCCGTTCCTGCAGTGGAACGAGATGCAGCTGAACATCAAGATCTCCAAGGCGGACTACGAGGAACGCGTCGTCAATTTCAGGCAGTCGCTGTATCAGGCGATGGCGGATGTGGAGAACGCGTTGTCGAACCGGACGCAGTTGACGCTGCGGGCCGAGCAGCTGGAGCTGTCCTTGCGGGCAGCGCGAGAGGCGGAGAGACTGTACGAGGTCCGGTACCGGGCGGGGGCGGTGTCGTTGAAGGACTGGCTGGATGCGCAGGAGAAGCGGAGGACGGCGGAGATTGCCAGGGATGAGAATATGTTGGATCGGCTGGTGAATCAGGTGACGGTTTATCGGGCGTTGGGGGGGGATGATGTTGTGGAAGGGGTTGGTTCTTGAGACGCCTGGCGAGTCGGGGGCCTGGGGCGCGCGGGGCTGCGATTGCGGTCCGGAGCCTTCGCTCCGGACTGCCCCTTCGTCATCTTCGTCAGCGCCTGCGGCGCTTCCTTCAGATTCCCTCGGGCTTATCGACGCCCCGCGCGCCCCAGGCCCCCGACGCGCCAGGCTCGGGTGGTTGAATCTTCGCGGGCGCTGGGGCGGGCGGGGTTCTTGAGGTCCTTGCAAACGATGTTGTGTGGTGGAGGGTCTTGCGGGGCCCGCCCCCGGCCGGCCGCGCGGGCGGCCTTTGGGGGCTTACGCGGTGTCTTGCGTCGGGCGGGTGACGCTTCGCGTGTGGGTGGTAGTGCGGTGTGTTGTGCTGCTGGGTCGGCCGCGCGCTGCCCCAGGGCGCTGCCATGCCATGCGTCTCGGGAAGCATGACCAGTCCCGTAAACACCGCCTGCCATAAAATACTCGCCATGAACTCCCCTGAACATCTTCCCGAATCCGCCGACATGGACCGCCGTTTCGGCGCGCTCTCCCGCCTGTATGGCCCGGAGGCTCCTTCTCGCCTGCGTAACGCCCATGTCGCGGTGGCCGGACTGGGCGGCGTCGGGTCCTGGACCGTCGAGGCGCTGGCGCGCTGCGGGGTGGGGGCGTTGACCCTGATCGACCTGGACCATATTGCCGAATCCAACGTCAACCGGCAGATCCACGCGCTGACGTCGACCCTGGGGCAGTCCAAGGTCGATGCGATGGCGCAGCGGGTGCTGGCGATCAATCCGGAATGCCGGCTGACGCGGGTGGATGATTTCGTTTCGCCGGAGAACGTCGCGCAAGTGCTTCCGGGGCCGTACACCGTCATCATTGATTGCACCGACCAGGCCGCGGCCAAGATTGCCATGATCCTGCATGCGCGCACGCTGGGCGTGCCCATGCTGTTGTGCGGTGGCGCGGGGGGCAAGACGGATCCCCTGGCCTTGCGCGCGGGCGACCTGTCCGCCGCGGTCAACGATGCGCTGCTGTCCAAGCTGCGCAACAAGCTGCGGCGCGAACATGGTTTTCCGCGGGCGTCCGACAAGAACGGCAAAGCGCTCAAGCGTGTGCCCAAGATGGGCATCCATGCCTTGTGGTTCGACCAGCCCGCCATACTGCCCGACGCCTGGACCCGTCCCACCGAGGGCGAGGACGACATGGGCGCGGCGGGCCAGAACCTGGCGCCCCAGGGCCTGTCCTGCGCCGGCTACGGGTCGGTCGTGACCGTGACGGCCGCCATGGGCATGGCGGCTGCCAACGAGGCGCTGCGTCTGGCGGTCTGACGTTCGCCCAGGCGGCTCACAGCGCCACGAACACCATGCCGTCCTCGATCCTGACGGGGTAGGTGGCGATGTTCTCCCGCAAGGGGGAACAGAGCGCGCGGCCGTCGCGCACGTCGAAGCGGCCCTGGTGCAGCGGGCATTCGATCTCATGGCCCGTCAGGAATCCGTCGCATAGCCTGGCGTTGCCGTGCGTACAGAGGATGTCGGTGGCATAGACCTCGCCTTCCACTCCGTACAGCGCGATTTCCCTGCCGCCCGCCTGCACGGCGATGACGTCCTCTTCCGGCACGCCGGCCCGCTCGATGGCCTTGATCCATTGCACACTCATTGTCTTGCCTCCTGCTCAGATGGGGTAGATCAGCGAATTCGGGATCAGCTCGCTGTCGAAGACGCATAACCGGGACTCGAACTTCAGGCCGTCCGGCGTCTGGCGTATGACGTCCAGGTAGCGGCCCACGTTGAACACGGTGGTCAGCTGGCTGGGCTTGGTGCGGAACACGGCGTAGCTGGCTTCGGATTCGATACGGTCGTCCCTTGCGGATAGCACGCGCGGCGCGCCCACCACGTGGCGCTGGTAGTAGGGGTCATGGAAGATCGTTTCGGTGGCGCCGTAGATGCGGTCCTTCAGCATGCCGCGGCTTTCGAATGCCATGGTCGCCAGCGGATAGCCGCGCTCGTGGTTTTCGCGCGGCAGCACCTTGTAGACGCAGTCTTCCACGAAGAAATCGGGCCATTTTTCCCATTCCCCGGCGTCCAGCGCGGCGGCATAGTCGGCGTACAGACAGGTCAGTTGGTAATAGCGCGGAAAGTCCAGCATCGTCAGGCCTCCATGACTTGGCGCCAGTACGCGTACATGCCGCGTATCAGCGTTTCCGTGACCATGTGATCGGTGTTCTCGGCGGTCTTGCCGCCCAGCTCCGCCACGCTGCGATGCCACGGCTTTTGTTCAAATCCCGCTTGCGAGAATTCGATGACCTCGCCGTCGTCGGCGGAGACAAAGCCCGCCGGACCGAACAGATTGGCCTGGCGCAGACGGCGCCGCGTCATCTCGGGGCTGTCGTCGGAAAAGCCGAAATGGGTCCAGACAAAGTCGAAGGCGTCGTGCCCCACTGGCTGGATATGGCGGGTGGACAACGAGTTCACCTGCTGCTGGATGATGACGCTGGGAAACAGCGTCATCAGCACCGCGGTGGGGCCGTTCCACCAGGGTTCCTGCACGATGTCCAGAAAGCGGTCGTCGTTCAGCGACATCTGCTCCTTGAAGCTGGACACGCCGCTGGTGACGGTGCTTTTGCCGCCCTGGCCGCGCGTCGAGATCATGGCGGCGTGGCGGAAGTGGCGGTCCATTTTCAGTTCGGACCGGTTGTCCGCCCGCCACAGCCCGAAGGTCACGAACCAGGTGTGCAGCAGGCCCGGATGATAGGGGTCCTTGATGTTCTCCTGCATCAGCTTCCAGTTGCCCGGGATGCGCTGCCGGCTGTAGCCGTGGATCACCAGTTCGCGGCCGTCGAAGACGCGGTCGAAGTAATGCAGGATGTCCGGCCCCAGATAGTCTTCCAGCGGCTCCACGCCGTGGTCGAACGACGCGAACACCACGCCGTTGCGGCAGGCCACCGCCAGCTTGGTCAGGCCGTGCTCCTCCGGCTTGAAGTCGGGCGGCATGCCGCCGTTGACCTTGCCGTCCTGCTTCACGCCGCGCCGGAAGGGCACGCCGATCAGGTTGCCCTGCAGGTCGTAGTTCCACTGGTGGTAAGGGCAGACGAATTCGCTGCGGTTGCCGGCGCGTTCGCGGCAGAACTGCACGCCGCGGTGGGCGCATACGTTTTCCACCACGCGCACCTGGCCGTCGTTGTCGCGCAGCAGGATGACGGAGCGTTCCCCGACCGCAGTGCGCTTGAAGTCGCCCGGCTTGGGGATCTCGGCCTCAAGGCCCACATAGCTCCAATGGGCCTGGTAGAAAAAGCGCTCCAGTTCGCGCTGGTGCAGCGCCGCATCGGTATAGACGCCGAAGGGGATGCGGTGGGAACCGTCGCCCTGCCAGGGCGGGACGATATGGATGGGATGTTCGGGGGCGTTCATGGACGGCCCCCCGGACAGGGCGTGGCGGTGCAATGCGTACAGGCGCGCATGGTTTGTCTCCTGTTTCCATCTGGCCGCGTGGCGGCCGGGCAGAGCCATGCGCGACATGGGCGCTGGCGTTTGTCGCATCATCGGGCAGGTAATGAAATAAATAAATAGAATCTGCTTGATGACATGAATCACCAAAATCAATATTGGTGGAGACAAGCGCATGAACCTGAAAGACGTGGACCTGAATCTGCTGGTCGTCTTCAATGAACTGCAAAAGCATCGGCGGGTGTCGGTGGCGGCGCAGAGCCTGGGCATCTCGCAGCCGGGCGTCAGCAATGCGCTGAGCCGGCTGCGCAAGCTGCTGGGCGATGAACTGTTCCTGCGCACCTCGCGGGGCATGGTGCCCACGCCCTACGCCGAAAGCCTGGCCCAGCCCATCGCCGACGCGCTGGGCGCGCTCCACGGCACCTTGAATGCGCGCGCGTCGTTCGACCCCGCGCGCAGTGAGCGCGCCTTCGTGATCGGCGTGAACGACGTGGGCGAGACCTACTTTCTGCCGCGGCTGATGCAGGCGTTGGATGCGGCCGCGCCCGGCGTCACCATCCGCACGGTGCGCACCACCTCGATCGATGTCAGGGACGAGATGGAACGCGGCCGGATGGATCTGGCCATGGGCTTTCTGCCCGGGCTGAAAAGCGGTTTTTTCCAGCGCCTGCTATTCCGCCAGCCCTATGTCTGCATCTTCCGCCAGGACCATCCGCTGGCGCGGTCGGGCGTGTCGGTCCGGCAGTTCCGCGCGGCCGAGCACGTGGCCATTGTGTCGGAAGGCACCGGCCACGGCGTGGTGGACGAGGTGATCGGGCAGGCAGGAATCCACCGCCGGCTGCGGCTGACGGTGCCGCACTTCATGGCGGTGGGGCCGGTGCTGCAGGCCACCGACATGATTGCGGTGGTGCCGAGGCGCTTCGCCGACTGCGCCTGCGAGCCCTTTGGCCTGGCCACCGCGCCCTGTCCGGTGAAGATCCCGGAATCGGTCATCAACGTGTTCTGGCATGCCCGCAACCACCGCGAACCCGCCAATCAGTGGCTGCGGCAGGTGGTGGTCGACGAGTTCGCGGACTAGGGCCTGCGCGCGAGGCTCTTCTTGGCGTCAACAGGCCCTGGCTGGTTCAGGCTTCGCGCAGGGTTACCGTGAACCAGCCGCGCAGCGCGTTGGACAGGCGGATCTCGTCGGCGGCGTGCAGGTCGGCCAGGGTCAGGACGCGTTCCCGGACCTTGCCGGCATCCAGCAATTCGGCCCGCTGCACGCCGGGCAGGCAGCCGCTGTCCACGGGAGGGGTGTACCAGGTGTTGTCCATGCGCAGGTAGACATTGCTGCGGCTGCCTTCGCAGAGTTCGCCGCGTTCGTTCAGGTAGAGCAGGTCGAAGATGTGGGGATGCGCGGGCAGCCATTCGATCGTCTTGGTGTACCAGGGGCGGTGCGTGGTCTTGTAGCGCAGCAGCGGTTCCGACGAACGCAGGGCCTCGGGCGCCAGCATGACTTCCTGGTGCGCGGGCAGCGGCGGCAGGACGGCGGTCTGGATATGGCGGCTGCCATCGCGCGCGACGAGCAGGCGCAGGCGGTGCGGGCCGGGGGTGGTCAGCGCCATGACGGCGACCAGGATGTCGCCTTCGACGTCGCGTCCGCCCCAGACATAGCCCAGCGCCTTGCACGAGGCTTCCAGGCGATGGAGATGGCGCGCCAGCAGCGGCACGTTGCCTGAGGCTTCCACCAGGATGGTCTCGATCAATTCGGGCTGCATGGGACTCTCCTGGTGTATGGCGGGCGGGGCCGCGCTCTATGCTACTACCGCTCGCCGGGTTTGCGCGCTCAGGCGCGCAGTATCCGGGCTTTCCAGTGGCATTCCTGCCATTCCTCGGCCGGGTCCGAGTCATACACGATACCGCCGCCGACGCTGTAGACGCCCTGGCCGGACCGGTCCAGCACCAGCGTGCGGATCGCGACGTTCAGCGAAAAATCGCCGTCCGGGGCAAGCCAGCCGACACTGCCGCAGTAGAGCCCGCGCGGGGCGGGCTCCATCTGGCGGATGCGGCGCATGGCGGCCACTTTCGGGGCGCCAGTGATAGATCCGCAGGGGAACAGGGCGCGCAGCACGTCTTCCAGCGAGGCTTCCGGCGCCATGGCCGACACGGTGGACGTCATGGTCCAGACCGTGGGGTAGCGCTCCAGCGAGAACAGGGCGTCCACCTTGACCGAGCCCGGCTCGGCCAGGCGGCCCAGGTCATTGCGCAGCAGATCCACGATCATCAGGTTTTCGGCACGGTTCTTTTCGCTGGCCAGCAGTTCGCGGCCCAGGCGTTCGTCCTCGGCCGGGTCGGGGTGGCGCGGCGCGGTGCCCTTCATGGGCCGGGTCGTCAGCCGGGGGCCGACACGCCGGACGAAGAGCTCGGGCGAAAACGACAGCACCGTGCGCCCGCCGTCCTGGATGAAGGCGCCGTGCGCGACCGGATTGCGCGCGGCGATACGCCGGTAGAGCGTGGCCGGATCGCCCTGGTACTGCAGGTCCAGCGGCTGCGTGAAATTGATCTGGTACAGCTCGCCGTCACGGATCAGGGCGCGTATGGCCTCGATCTGGCGCACGTAGTCGGCCTCGGTCATGCGCGGCGCGGGCAGGCTGATGGCCGCGGGCGGAGCGTCCGCGTCCGGCGCGCTCCACGGCGCTTCGTCCACCTTGCGCTCGAACACCAGCGCGGTCAGGCGGGCGCGGCCGTCCTCGCGCGGGGGCGGCCAGGCTCCGGCGGGCGGGGCCAGGGCGGCTTCCGGGAGCAGCCATTCGCCCAGTTCGTAGTCCAGCAACAGGGCCACCCAGCGGCCTTGCCGCCGCGCCGCCTCGATGGCGGCCAGCGCAGGGGCGACCTCGGCGGCGGCGCGCGCCTCGATCCGGGCGCAAAAGCCCTCCAGCCGCAACGCGCGGCCGGCCAGCCGGTCTTCAAAACGACAATCCATGCTTGCTACTGTTGTTGATGTGCCAGGAATTCCGTCAGGACCCGGCCGGTGTGGGAATGGTCGGCCAGCGTCATCACGTGTTCCGGAGAGCCTTCGCCCACCAGCTGGCCGCCGCCCGTGCCGCCTTCGGGGCCCAGGTCCAGCAGCCAGTCGGCTTCGGCGATGACGTCCAGGTTGTGTTCGATCACGACCACGGTGTTGCCGGCTTCCACCAGGCGGTGCAGCACGTGGATCAGCTTTTCGACGTCGGCCATCGACAGGCCCACGGTCGGTTCATCCAGCACGTACAGCGTGTGCGGGATGCGGGAGGCGCGGCCGGTCTTGATCAGGCCGTCGGTCAGGCGGGCCTTGGACAACTCGGTCACCAGCTTGATGCGCTGCGCCTCGCCGCCCGACAGGGTGGGGGAAGGCTGGCCCAGGGTCAGATAGCCCAGGCCCACGTCCTGCATCAGTTGCAGCGGGCGGTGGATCTTGGGGTGAGCGGCAAAGTAGCCGATTGCGTCGTCCACTTCCATGGACAGCAATTCGCCGGCGTTCTTGCCGCGCATCTGCACGCTGAGGGTGTCGTTGTTGAAGCGCGCGCCGTTGCAGGCATCGCACGGCACTTTCACGTCGGGCAGGAAGTTCATCTCGATGGTGCGCATGCCCTGGCCTTCGCAGATCGGGCAGCGGCCGTCGCCGGTATTGAACGAGAAGCGCGCCGCCGTCCAGCCGCGCATGCGGGCTTCGCGGGTGTCGGCGAACTGCTTGCGCACGTCGTCCCAGAAGCCCACGTAGGTGGCGGGGCAGGAACGCGGCGTCTTGCCGATGGGGGTCTGGTCCACTTCCAGCACGCGGTCGATGGCTTCCCAGCCCTTGATGCTTTCGCAGCCCGCCCAACCCGGCGCCTTGCCTTGCGAGACGGCCTGGGTCAGGTTGTCCAGCAGCACTTCGCGCGCCAGGGTGGACTTGCCGGAGCCGGACACGCCGGTGACGACGCTCAGCCTGCCTACCGGGAACTTGGCGTCCACGCTGCGCAGATTGTGCAGGCGCGCGCCGCGGATCTCGATCATGGGCGTGTCGGCCTCGACCGGGCGGCGGCCTTGCAGCGGATGCGCAAGCGGCGTCTTCAGGTAGCGGCCGGTGACGGATTCGGGCGAGTCCATCAGGTCCTGGACGGTGCCTTGCGCCACGACGCGGCCGCCGCGGATGCCGGCGCCCGGTCCGATGTCGATGACGTGCGAGGCCCGGCGGATGGTGTCGTCGTCGTGTTCCACCACCACCAGCGTGTTGCCGTTCTTCTCCAGGCGCGCCAGCGCGTCCAGCAGGATGCGGTTGTCGCGCGGGTGCAGGCCGATGGTGGGTTCGTCCAGCACATAGCAGACGCCCTGCAGATTGGAACCCAGCTGCGCGGCCAGCCGGATGCGCTGCGCCTCGCCGCCCGACAGGGTCGGCGCGGCGCGGTCCAGCGCCAGGTAGTTCAGGCCCACTTCCTGCATGAAGTTCAGGCGGCCGCGGATTTCCGTGAGGATGTCGCGGGCGATCTCGCCTTCGCGGCCGCGCGCCACCAGTCCGGTAAAGAAGGTGTGCGCGTCGGAGACGGGCAGCGACGCCAGCTCGGCAATCGACTTGTCGCGCCAGCGCACCGCGCGGGCAACGCGGTTCAGCCGCTGGCCGTCGCATTGCTTGCAGGGCTTGGCCTCGCCTTCGTACCAGGCGTTCCAGGCGGTTTCCTCGCCGGTCTGCTCTTCGTCGAAGCCCTGCAGCTGCAGGCCGGTGCCGAAGCAACCCGTGCACCAGCCATGCTTGGAGTTGTACGAGAACAGGCGCGGATCGGGTTCGGGGAAGCTCGTGCCGCAAGAAGGGCAGGCGCGCTTGACCGAGAAATGCTGTTGCTGCAATTCACTGTTCAGCGCTTCGTGCAGCTTGTTCACGGGCCAGACCACCGACATCACGCCCTGGCCGTTTTCCAGCGCGCTCTTGACGGCCGCGCGCAGGTCGGCCTCGTTGGCCGGGTCCACCACCACGTCCGCCACCGGCAGTTCGATGGTGTGTTCCTTGTAGCGGTCCAGGCGCGGCCAGGGGGCCACGGGGATGAACTCGCCGTCCACGCGCAGATGCGTATGGCCCTTGGAGCCGGCCCACTTGGCCAGGTCCGTGTAGTAGCCCTTGCGCGCGGTGACCAGCGGGGACAAGAGGCCGATGTGCTCGCCCTTGTGGTCGCGCAGCAGGCGCGCCACGATCTGGTCCGTGTTCTGGGGTTCAACCGCCACGTTGCAGTCGGGGCAGTATTGCGTGCCCAGCTTCACGTAGAGCAGGCGCAGGAAATGGTGGATTTCCGTCATCGTGGCCACGGTGGACTTGCGGCCGCCGCGGCTGGTGCGCTGTTCGATCGCCACGGTGGGCGGGATGCCGAAGATGGCGTCCACGTCCGGCTTGCCGGCCGGCTGCACGATGGCGCGCGCATATGCGTTCAACGATTCCAGGTAGCGGCGCTGGCCTTCGTTGAAGAGGATGTCAAAGGCCAGCGTGGACTTGCCCGATCCCGACACGCCCGTGATGACGGTGAACTTGTCGTGGGGGATCTCCACGCTGATGTTCTTCAGGTTGTGCTCGCGCGCGTTGCGGATCTCGATCGCCATGTTGCCGTGGCGGCGTTCGCGGACGATGGACTGCAGCGGCGTGCCCAGGCCCGCGCCATAGGCGGCGCCGGGCTCGGCGATGCGCGCGGTCAGGCCGGCCTGCTCGACTTCCTGCGCGTCGGCGTCGTGGGTCACCACCACGTCGGCGGGCAGGATGCTGACTTCGTAGTCGCGCAGGGCGGCGCCCGTGTGCGACTTGGGATTGTCCATGAGGTCCTGCGGCGTGCCCACGCCGATCACCAGGCCGCCGGCGTCGCCGCCTTCAGGGCCCAGGTCGATCAGCCAGTCCGCCGCGCGGATCACGTCCAGGTTGTGTTCGATGACCAGCAGCGTGTGGCCCGCGGCCAGCAACTTGCGGAAGGCCCGCATCAGCCGCGCGACGTCGTCGAAGTGCAGGCCGGTAGTGGGTTCGTCGAACAGGAACAGGCTGCCTTTCTTGGCGACCTTGGCGGTGGAAATACCGCTGCGCGCGGCTTCCGCCAGGTGGCCGGCAAGCTTGAGCCGCTGGGCCTCGCCGCCCGACAGCGTCGGCACGGGCTGGCCCAGCCGCACGTACTCCAGGCCGACGTCGGCCAGCGGCGCGAGTCCGGTCTGCACATCGCGCAGGCCCTTGAAGAAGTCCAGCGCTTCGCTGACCGTCATGGCCAGCACTTCATCGATGGAGGCGCTCTTGCCCAGGTGTTCGACGCGCACTTCGAGCACTTCGGGGCGGAAGCGCTTGCCGTCGCAATCCGGGCAGCGCAGGTACACGTCGGACAGGAACTGCATTTCCACGTGCTCGAAGCCCGTGCCGCCGCAGGTCGGGCAGCGCCCGTCGCCGCCGTTGAAGCTGAACGTGCCCGCCGTGTAGGCGCGCTCGCGCGCCAGCGGCGCCTGCGCGAACAGCTTGCGGATGGCGTCGAACGCGCCCACGTAGCTGGCCGGATTGGAGCGGGCGGTCTTGCCGATGGGCGTCTGGTCGACCATGACCACGTCGGCGATCTGTTCGGCGCCCAGCAGGCGGTCGAAGGCGCCGGGCGTTTCCGAGGGCTTGCCCTTCTGCTTGAGCAGGGCGGGGAACAGCACGTCCTGGACCAGGGTGGACTTGCCCGAGCCGGACACGCCGGTCACGCAGACCAGGCGGCCCAGCGGCAGCTCGATCGAGACATTCTTCAGGTTGTGCGCGTTGACGCCTTCCAGCAGCAGGCGCGGCGTGTTGGCCGCCACCGGCATCGGCCGCGGCGCTTCCACGCGCATGCGCCCGCCCAGGTAGTCGCCCGTCAGCGTCGGGGCCGCGCGCAGCTGCGCGGGCGTGCCGTCGAAGACGATGCGGCCGCCGCGTTCGCCGGGGCCGGGGCCGATGTCGATGATGCGATCCGCGGCCACCATGACTTGCGGATCGTGCTCCACGACCACCAGCGTGTTGCCGGCGTTGCGCAGGCGATGCATCACTTCCACCACGCGATGCATGTCGCGCGGGTGCAGGCCGATGGACGGCTCGTCCAGCACGAACAGCGTGTTCACCAGCGAGGTGCCCAGCGCGGTGGTCAGGTTGATCCGCTGCACTTCGCCGCCGGACAGGGTGCGGCTCTGGCGGTCCAGGGTCAGGTAGCCCAGGCCCACGTCGCACAGGAACTTGAGCCGCGCCCGGACCTCGGTCATGAGCAGGTCGGTGGCGGCGTCCAGCGCGCCGGAGAACGACAGCGCGTCGAAGAAGCGCCGCACCCGTTCGATGGGCAGCAGCATCACGTCATGGATGGACAGGCCGTCCAGACCGTTGAGCTGTTCGCGGCTCCAGCTGGCGCTGGCCGGCATGAAACGCTTGTAGCGGCCGTCTTCCGGCGGCAGCACGGTGTCGGCCTCTTCCTTGGTGCCCAGGCGCCAGAGCAGCGCGTCGGGTTTCAGGCGCGCGCCGTTGCAGGTGGGGCAGGGCGTGTAGCTGCGGTACTTGGACAGCAGCACGCGCACGTGCATCTTGTAGGCCTTGGTTTCCAGCCAGTCGAAGAAGCGCTGCACTCCGTACCACTGGTGCTTCCAGGCGTCATTGCCGCCCTTCCAGTCGGGCGTGCCATAGAGCACCCAGCGCTTGTGCTCTTCGCTCATGTCCTTCCAGGGCACGCCCAGCGGCACGCCCGCGCGCGGCGCGTACTTTTGCAGCTCGTCCTGGCATTCCTTGTAGGACGGCGTGGTCCACGGCTTGATGGCGCCTTCCAGCAGGGTCTTTTTCTCGTCCGGGATGACCAGGCCGAAATCGATGCCGATCACGCGGCCGAAACCGCGGCAGGCCTCGCAGGCGCCCAACGGCGAATTGAACGAGAAGCTGCTGGGCAGCGGGTCGGTGTATTCGATGTCGCAATCGGCGCAATGCAGGCGGTCGCTGTACTTCCAGATGTGCGCGTTGCCGCCTTCGGCGTCCATGACATAGACGGCGATGTGGCCGGCGCCCATGCGCAGCGCGGTGTCCAGCGCCTCCATGACGCGTTCGCGCTCGGTGCCGGCGAAGCGGAAGCGGTCCTGGATCACGTGCAGGATGCGGCGCGCTTCGGTGGCGGCCTTCGCGGCCTTGCCCTTCTTGGCGCCCTTGGCCGGCACGGCGGCGCGGGGCGCGGCGTTTTCCTCGGCGTGCACGCGGGTGTAGCCCTGCTGCTCAAGAAAACCGCGCACTTCCTCTTCGGTGAAGTTCGCCGGCACGGCGATGGGGAACGTCACGACCAGTCGCGGATCGCCCGCCACCGCGGCGCGTTCGGCCAGCGAGTGGTAGACGGAGTCGGGCGTATCGCGGCGCACCACCTTGCCGCAGCCGCGGCAATACAGGCGCGCGCCGCGCGCGAACAGCAGTTTCAGGTGGTCGTTGAGCTCGGTCATCGTGCCGACCGTGCTGCGCGAGCTGCGCACCGGGTTGGTCTGGTCGATGGCGATGGCCGGCAGGATGCCTTCGATGCGGTCCACCTGCGGCTTGTCCATGCGGTCCAGGAACTGGCGCGCATAGGGCGAGAAGGTTTCCACATAGCGCCGCTGCCCCTCGGCGTACAGGGTGTCGAAGGCCAGCGAACTTTTGCCGGACCCGGATACCCCGGTGACGACGACCAGTTCGCCGGTGGCGATGGTCAGGTCCAGGTTCTTGAGATTGTTCTGGCGGGCGCCAACGATGCGGATTTGGGAGCTCATGGACGGTATCGTAGCCTGAGGGAGGGAGCATGCCGGCGCGGCGACCCATCGCTGGTTCCAAGCGCGTCGATATGGAATAATTGACTATATTGTGAGGCAGTAGTCCATAATATGGACAAATCCTGCTTCATTAGCTGTACAAATAAACAGTATCGCAGATTCGACTGAAAATCGCGCTGTTTGCGTTGTGCATCTGCTTATCCATTGCTAATGGCCAATCGCCATTATTTGGGGACGTTCTTGTCGGAAACCAAGGTCGCGGGCGCCGCGGCGTTCGCGAAATTCATGACGGTGCTGCAGGCGGTGGCCGATGCCCCGCATCCGCCCACGGCGGCAACGCTGGCGCGCACCTGCGGCTATCCCCGTCCCACCGTCTACCGGATCATCGCCGCCCTGGCCGAACAGGGCATGGTCGGCGAGACCGGCGGCGTCTACCGCCTGGGCACGCGCCTGATGTCCCTGGCCAGCCGGGCCTGGTCGCAGTTCGACCTGCGGGCCGCATTGGCGCCCGAGCTGCAGGCTTTGCGCGACGCGACCGGCGAAACCGTGCACCTGGCGGTCCCCGCCGGGCACGAGATGATCTACATCGACAAGCTGGAAAGCCCCGGCCCGGTGCGCATGGTGTCGCGCGTGGGGTCGTCCGTGGCGCTGCACTCAAGCGCGGTCGGCAAGGCCTACCTGGCGGCGCTGGACGAGGCCGCGCGGGAGCGGCTGCTGCGTGATCTGCCTCTGGCCGCGCGCATGCCGTCCACGGTGACCAGCCTGCCCGCGCTGCGCGCGGCGCTGGGCGAGGCAGCCGCGCGCGGATACGCCATGGACAACGAGGAAAATGAACCCGGCATCGTCTGCTACGGCGTGGCGCTGCGCGACGCGGCCGGCCGGCCCGTCGCCGGCGTCAGCGTCAGCACGCTGCTGTTCCGGCGGCGCGACGACCCGCAAGCCGCCTATATCGAACCCTTGCTGCGGCTGCGCGACGCCGCCGCGGCCAAACTCGCCGTCCTGCCGGTATCGTCCGGCGGCGCGTGACAGTCAGCTCCAGAGGAACTCCATGACCGCATCCGCTGCTCCCATCGCCTCCAAGCTTGCCGCCCTGCTGGCCGCCCGGGTCGTCCCCGTGTTGCGCTACACGGACGCGGCCACCGCGGCCTACGCCGCCGAAGTCGCCGTCGCCGCCGGCTGCACGACGCTGGAACTCACCTGGACCATTCCGGGCGTGACCGACCTGGTGCGCGCGCTGCGCGACAAGCACGGCGCCGGCCTGCTGCTGGGCGTGGGCACCGTGCTCGACGAAACCCAGGCGCGCGAAGCGCTGGTGGCGGGCGCGGACTTCCTGGTGTCGCCGGCGCTGGCCACCGACATCGTCGACATGGCGCACGCCGCCGACGCCCTGTGCCTCCTGGGCGCTTTCACCCCCACCGAAGTGCTGGCGGCCCGCCGCGCGGGCGTGGATGTGGTGAAGGTGTTCCCCGCGGACACTGGCGGCCCCAAGCACCTGGCCGCGTTGAAGTCCGTCTACCCCGATACGATCTTCTGCCCCACGGGCGGCATCACCCAGGACAATATGGGTGCGTACTTTGCCGCCGGCGCCGGCCTGGTGGGCATAGGCAGCAACCTGTACGACAAGGCCGCCTTCGCCGCGCGCGACACCGCCGCGCTGGTGGCGCAGATCACCCGCACCCGCGAGGCCGCCCATGGCTGACTTCGATATCGTCGCGCTGGGCGAACCGCTGGTTGAACTGAACCAGACCCACAAGGACCAGCTGCAATACCTGCAGGGGTTTGGCGGCGACACGTCCAACGCGGTCATCGCCGCGGCGCGCCAGGGCGCGCGCTGCGCCTACCTGACCCGGGTGGGCAACGATGCCTTCGGCAAGCAGTTCCTGGATCTGTGGAACGCCGAAGGCGTGGATACGTCCGGCGTGCAGGTGGACGACGACGCTCATACCGGCCTGTACTTCGTGCAGCACGGCCCGGACGGCCACGCCTTCAGCTATCTGCGCCGCGGCTCCGCGGCCAGCCTGATGACGCCGGCCAGCCTGCAGGGCGGCGTGATCGAACGCGCCCGCTTCCTGCATGTGTCGGGCATCAGCATGGCCATCAGCACCAGCGCCTGCGACACGGTCTTTGCCGCCATCGAGCGCGCGCATGCGGCCGGCGCGCAGGTCAGCCTGGATTCGAACCTGCGGCTGCGCCTGTGGCCGGTCGACCGTGCCCGCGCCGTCCTGCGCGAAGCGATGCGCGCGGCCGATCTGTTCCTGCCCAGCATGGACGACATGCAGCACCTCACCGGCAACGACGATCCCGAGCGCACGCTGGACTGGATCCGGGACGGCGGCGCGGCCGGCGTGGTGGTGCTGAAGCTGGGCAAGGACGGATCCATCATCGACGATGGCCGCGACCGCACGCCGGTGGCCGCCTTGCGCGTGGATGCCGTGGACGCCACTGGCGCGGGCGACTGCTTTGCAGGCAGCCTGCTGGCCCGCCGCTGCCAGGGCGATTCCTGGGAAGATGCGGTGCGCTACGCCAATGCGGCGGCGGCGCTGTCCACCTTGGGCTACGGCGCGGTCAATCCGCTGCCGCGGGCCGAACAGGTCTGGGAGCGCCTGAAGGATACGGGCGCCTGACCCTGCGGATCGCCCCGGGGCGCGGCGTGGCTGCGGGCCGGGGGCGACACCGGTTTGACCTGTCCCGTATTTTTTCGCGGGCACCTCGGGCAGGCACTGCCGCCTCGCAAATTCCGGCCGTTGGCGCGGCTCGTGGATTTCAGGCTAAAATGCCAAGTTACCCGAATTTTCCGCCAGCCCTATTTCCGGTTGTGCGGGCCACTTTCCGCAAATTCAACAGGAGAATCAACATGGCTGAACGCAAACGCGTGCGTCGTAACACCCTGGAACGCCGTTGCCTGGGCAAGGCCTTCAAGCGCTTGTTCGTCAAGTCGCCCAAGGGTGTATTCAAGATGCTGGAAAAGATCAAGCGCGTCTAATCGACGCGTCTGGCCGGCGAGTCTGACTGGGTCCAACCCGATCCAAGCAGAGCAGCCCGGCCCGATCTGAAAAAAACCCGCTGGCTTGCGCCTTGCGGGTTTTTTTGCGTCGGCTTTCTGGCGTTGGCCTACGTGAGCGCCGGGCCGAGCTTGGGGCGGATGAAATCCATGAAGGCCCGCGTCTTGGCCGGCTGGATGCTCGACGGATACACCACATAGATCGAAATCGGGTCTACCGACCAGCCCGGCAGTACGCGCCTGAGCGAATTGCGCTTGATGATAGGGTCCAGGGCCTGGCAATGCGGCATGCGCGTGATGGCCAGGTCAAGGCCGGCCAGCGTGCCCGCGATGCTCATGTTGTTGGCGGCCAGATGCCCCCGGACGGGAATGCGTTCCGAGACCGTGCCCTGGTACAGCGTCCAGTGCGAATGGGCCTCGTCGATGGTTGTGCGCAGGCACTGGTGCTGGGTGAGATCGCCGGGTGTCCGGGGCTCGCCGTAGCGTTCCAGATAGCGATCGGACGCATACAGGTAGCTGTCCAGCGAGACCAGCTCCTGCACCACCGCGCCATCAATGGAAGGGATGGGGGAGCCGTTGCCGTTGTCCGAGGTGGCCGAGGGATAGTCGGCTTCGCGGCCGAAGCGCAACACCACGTCGAATGGCGTGCCTTGCGCATCGGACGCGGTCATCATGCTCAGGTCGAACTCGCACTCCACTTCCGGGTAGCGCTCGGTGAAGTCGTTGATGGTTTCGGGCAGCAGCCAGATCGCCAGGCTGTACGGCATGGAGACCCGCAGATTGCCGGAAGGGCCGCCCGACAGCGACAGCAGCTGTTCGTGCGCCAGCCGGGCCTCGTCGATCAGGCCCTGGCAGCGGCGCATATAGGCCGCGCCCGCTTCCGTCAGGTCGAGCCGGCGGGTGTTGCGGTTGATCAGCCGCAGCCCGATGGCGCGCTCCAGTTCGTTGATCCGGCGCGAGAGCGTCGACGTCGGCATGTCCAGCGCGCGAGCCGCCTGGCTGAAGCTCTTGCGCTTGGCAACCTCCACGAACAAGGCAATGTCATTGAGCTGGACGGGCGAGGCTTCCATAGGCGTTCCGAATTTGGCCGCCCGAGTTTACGCCACTACGGCGCGCCGCCCAATGCTCGCATGCATGGGATAGCGCTTGAACAGCGCACCGATTGTCAGATTTGATTGCAAATTCAAATTCCATGGCATCGGTTCATGCAGGCATATCCCCTACACTGCAGGCGAAAACATAAGAACCAAGACCGCAGCGGTTCCTCGGAGATCGCAAAGGGGCATAGTAGGCATGACCGATACACCGATTTTCTTTACTGTTCTCACGCCCACCTACAACCGGGCAGGCACGCTGCACCGGGTATATGAATCGCTATCCCGGCAGACATTCAGGGATTTCGAATGGGTGGTGGTGGACGATGGCTCCACCGACAATACCCACGAATCCATCCTGGGCTGGCAGGCGCGCGCCGATTTTCCCATCCGCTACGTCTGGCAGAACAACCAGCACAAGAAGACGGCGTTCAACCGCGGGGTGCGGGAGGCGCGCGGCCAGATGATCGTGGCCCTGGACAGCGACGACGAGATGCCGCCGGACGCGCTGGCCACGTTCAAGAATGCCTGGGACTCCATTCCGCCCGCGCGGCGCGACGCCTATGTCGCCGTGACCGGACTGTGCGCGCGGCCCGACGGCACCATCGTGGGCGACCGCTATCCGCAGGACGTGTTCGACAGCACGGCGGTGGACGTCTATTTCCGCTATCGCATCAAGGGCGAGAAATTCGGCTGTATGCGCACCGATGTCCTGCGGAAATATCCGTTTCCCGAGGACGTCGCGGGCTTCGTGCCGGAGAGCCTGGTCTGGTGGGCGGTGGCCCGCGCCGGCTACCTCAGCCGCTTCATCAACCGGGTCGTGCGCACGTATCACGATACGCCGGGCGGCTTGAGCCAGGGCGCGGTGTCTGTCGCCAACAATGCCCAGGGCCTGTATCTCCTGGCCTGGGACATGCTGCAGCATCACCTGGAATTCTTCCGCTACCGGCCCCGCGAGTTCATCATGGCGGCCGCGCGCTACACGCGCTTTCGCCTGCACCTGAAGCACTCCGGCGTGCCGACGGCCGTGCAGGCCTACAGGCTGACCAACCCCGTGGCGACTTTCATCGTGGCCGCGATGTGGCCGCTGGGCTACGCCCTGTACCGCCGCGACAGGCGGCGCGGCGTGGCCTAGGGCCACGCGCCCACTAGCCCGCGGCGGGCGCCGCCGCCGCGTGCCCCAGTCCCAGATACACCTCGACCACGCGCGGGTCCTGCGCCACCTGGGCGGCCGGGCCCTCAAGCGTGACGGCGCCGGTTTCCAGCACGTAGGCGTAGTCGGCCACCTGCAGCGCCGCGCGCGCGTTCTGTTCGATCAGCAGGATGGAAACGCCCATTTCCCGCAGGCGCGCGACGATGCGGAACACCTCGCGCACGATGCGCGGCGCCAGGCCCAGGCTGGGTTCGTCCAGCATCAGCAGGCGAGGCTTGGCCATCAGCGCGCGGCCCACCGCCAGCATCTGGCGTTCGCCGCCGGACAGCGTGCCGGCCAACTGGGCGCGGCGTTCCTTCAGCCGCGGGAACAGTTCATAGACTTCGGCCAGCGTCTGGTCCTGATCGCGCAGGCCGCGCCGAAAGCGGTGGAAGGCGCCCAGCATCAGGTTGTCCTCCACCGTCATTTCGGCGAACAGCTCGCGCTTCTCGGGCACAAGGTTCATGCCCGCCGCCACCATTTCCTCGATCTCGGCATGTTCCTGCGCGCGGCCGCCAAAGACAATCTCGCCACGCGAAGGCAGCACGCCCATGATGGCCGACAGCAGGGTCGTCTTGCCGGCGCCGTTGGGTCCGATCACGGTGACGATCTGGCCTTCGCCCACCGCCACGCTGATCCCCGAGATGGCTTCGACCTTGTCGTAGGCCACGCGCAGGTCGCGCACTTCCAGCAGTTTTGCGCTCATCTATTCCACTCCGCCCAGATAGGCTTCAAGCACCGCGGGGTTTTGCTGAATCTCGGCCGGCAGGCCTTCCGCGATCTTCTCGCCGAAATCCATGACCACCACGCGGTCCACCAGGCCCATCACAAAGTCCATGTCGTGTTCGACCAGCAGGATGGCCATGCCTTCGGCGCGCAGCTTTTTCAGCAGTTCGGCCAGTTCGCATTTTTCCTGGTAGCGCAGCCCGGCCGCCGGTTCGTCCAGCAGCAGGATGCAGGGATCGGACGCCAGCGCGCGCGCGATTTCCAGAATGCGCTGCTGGCCCAACGCGAGCGACCCCGCTTCGTCGTGCAGATGCTTGCCCAGGCCCACGCGTTCGACCTGGCGCGCGGCCTCGGCCAGCAGGCGCGCTTCTTCCGGACGATCCAGCCGCCAGGCGGCCGGCAGCACGCCGCGGTGCCCGCGCAGGTGCGCGCCGATGGCCACGTTTTCCAGCACGCTCATGCGGCCCAGCAGGCGCACGTGCTGGAAGGTGCGCGACAGGCCCAGCCGGGCAATCTTGCGCGCGCCGACGCCGGCCACCGGCTGGCCCAGCAGCGTCACCTGGCCCGAGGTGGGCGTGTCCACGCCGGATATCTGGTTGAACATCGTGCTCTTGCCGGCGCCGTTGGGACCGATCAGCGCCAGGATTTCACCAGCGTGGATTTCCAGGTTCATGGCGTTGTTGGCGACCAGGCCGCCGAACTTGCGGGTCACGTCCACGGCCTTCAGCACCACCTCGCCACGCGGCGGCATGGGCTTTCTGGGCAGCGGTTCGGCCGACATGTCCAGCTTGCGCGCCTGCTTCCTGACCGGAATCCATCGCGTCAGCACCGGCCACAGGCCGCTGCGGGCGCGGTGCAGCAGCAGCACCATGCCGAACCCGAAGACGATGACTTCAAAGTTGCCGGTCTGGCCCAGCACCTTGGGCAGGAGGTCCTGCAGCCATTGCTTGAGCACCGTGAAGACGCCCGCGCCGACCAGCGCGCCCCAAACCTGCCCGGCGCCGCCGATGACGGTCATGAAGAGGTACTCGATGCCCATCTGCAGGCCGAAGGGGTTGGGATTCACAAATCGCTGCATGTGCGCGTACAGCCAGCCGGACGCGCAGGCCTGCAAGGCCGCGATCACGAAGATCACCATGCGCGAACGGGCCGTGTCCACGCCCATCGATTCCGCCATCACGCGGCCGCCCTTGAGCGCGCGGATCGCGCGGCCTTCGCGCGAGTCCAGCAGGTTCTGCGTGGACCAGACCGCGATCAGCAGGAACGCCCAGATCAGGTAGTAGATATTGCCGCCCTGGTTGAGCGACCAGCCGAACAGATTGATGGCGGGGATGTCCGGTATGCCGGTGTGGCCGCCCAGGCCCTCGACGGAGCCGAAGACGAAGTACAGCGACAGGCCCCAGGCGATGGTGCCCAGCGGCAGGAAGTGGCCGGACAGCTTCAGCGTGATCGCGCCCAGCAGATAGGCAAGCGCCAGCGTCAGCGCCAGGCCGGCCAGCAGGGTCAGCCAGGGCGATGCCCCCAGCCAGGCCAGCCAGGAAGGCAGGACATCGGCGCGGGTGGTGAGCAGCGCCGTGGTGTAGGCGCCCACGCCCACGAAAGCGGCCTGCCCGAAGCTGGTGAGGCCGCCGACTCCGGTCAGCAGCACCAGGCCCAGCGCCACCAGGGCGTACAGGCCGATATAGTTCAGCAGCGTCACGTAGAACGGCGGCAGGACCAGGGGCCCGAGCGCCAGCAGGGCCAGGAACGCGAGGAGGATGTGGCGCGGGGTCATTCGTCTTCTTCCTCGACGTGATGGCTTTTCAGTGAACGCCAGAGCAGCACGGGGATGATCAGCGTGAACACGATGATTTCTTTGTAGGCGCTGGCCCAGAACGAGGAGAAGGCCTCGATCAGGCCCACCAGGATGGCGCCGGCCGCGGCCAGCGGATAGCTCACCAGGCCGCCGATGATGGCGCCCACGAAGCCCTTCAGGCTGACCATGAAGCCGGAATCGAAATACATGGTGGTAATGGGCGCGACGAGAATGCCCGACACCGTGCCGATGAGCGCGGCCAGGAAGAACGTGGCCTTGCCCGCGAAGATGGGGGATATGCCCATCAGGCGCGCGCCCAGCCGGTTGAAGGCGGCGGCGCGCAAGGCCTTGCCGTACATGGAGCGCTCGAAGAACTGATAGAGCACGATGATGAGCAGCGCCGACACCGCCACCACCCACAGCGCCTGGCTGTTGATGTTGATGGGCCCCAGCGCCAGGCTGGCGTCGCTGAACGGCGCGGTGCGCGCGCCTTCCGCGCCGAAGGCCAGCAGACCCAGGCCGACCAGCGCCAGGTGGACCGCGATGGATACGATCAAGAGCACCAGCGTCGAGGCCGACGCGATGGGCTGGTAGAACAGACGGTACAGCTGCGGCCCCATCGGCACGACCAGCAGCAGCGTCAGCAGCGCCTGCGCGGCCATGGGCAATTGCGCCAGCGGCAAGCGGTAGAACAGCCCCGCCAGCGCCAGCGGATAGACCACCTTGGCAGCCAGTCGCCACAGGCCGGGGTTGCGGCCCGGCCGCTTGCGGCGCGCCAGCAGGTCGGCGGCGACTTCGGCCAGCGCGAAGGCGAGCAGCAGCCAAACCAGCAGCACGGGCTTGCCGGCCTGGATGGCCGCCATGGTCAGCGCGCCGAAGGCGACGAATTCGCCCTGCGGAATGAACAGCACGCGGGTGACGGTAAAGACCAGCAGGATGGACAACGCCAGGAGCGCGTAGATGGCGCCATTGGTGATGCCGTCCTGCCCGAGAATCAAGGCAATCTGAGCATTCATGCGAATTTCCGACAAGAACGGGACTAGCAGGGACGGCCAGCGTGGCGGTCCCGCGCGGCGCGGGGGTCAGGGCCGCCCGCGCCGCGCCAGAGGCATTACTTGACCAGGGTCCAGTTGCCGTCCTTCACGGTGATGAGCTCGCGGCCGCGGTCGTCAAAACCGCTGTGGTCGGCGGCGCTCATGTTGTAGACGCCCTGCGTGCCCACCAGCTCCTTGGTCTGTTCCAGCGCATCGCGCAAGGCGCTGCGGAACTCCTTGGTGCCGGGCTTGCCAGCCTTTTCCGCCAGCGGCACGGCTTTCTCCAGCAGCAGCCCGGCGTCGTAGACGTTGGCGCCGAACGTGGCGGGCTTGGAACCGTTGAGCTTTTCATAGGCGGCGATGTAGTCGGTCGCGACCTTCTTGGACGGGTTGCTGTCCGGCATTTCGGGCAGCACCAGCATCAGGCTGGCGGCCAGCACCGTGCCTTCGACCTTCTTGCCGCCCAGCTTCAGGAAGTCGGGAAGCGCGGCGCCATGGGTCTGGTAGAACTTGCCCTTGTAGCCCTGATCGAAAAGCGTCGTCTGCGGCAGCACGCTGGCGGCGCCGGGGGCGGCCACCAGCACGGCGTCCGGCTTGGCGGCCAGGATCTTCAAGGCCTGGCCGGTGACGGAGCTGTCGAAGCGCAGGTAGCGTTCGTTGGCGGCGATCTTGATGCCCTTTTCCGCAGCCAGGCCGGAGAAGACCTTGTACCAGTTCTCGCCATAGGGATCGTTCAGGCCGATGAAGCCGACCGTCTTGATGCCGGTCCTGGCCATGTGGTCCACCAGCGCGCGCGCGATGATGTCGTCGTTCTGGGTGGTCTTGAACACCCATTTCTTCTGGTCGTTCATCGGCAGCACGACCGCGGCGGTCCCCACCGGCGCCAGCATGGGCACGCCGGCTTCGGCCGCGAACTGGATCACGCCCATGGCATTGGGCGAGCCCGACGGGCCGATCAGCGCGTCCACGTTCTGTTCCGAGATCAGCTTCTTGAAGGCCGTGACCGAGTTGGTGGAGTCGCTGGCGTCATCCAGCGAGATGTATTCCACGGTCAGGTCGCCGATCTTCTTGGGCAGGAGGGGCACCGAGTTCTTTTGCGGAATCCCGACCAGCGCGGTGGGGCCGGTGGACGAGGTGACGACGCCGACCTTGACTTGCGCCAGGGCGGGCAGGGCGAACAGGGCGGCGACAGCGGCGGCAGCGGCCAGGGGGAGTTTCTTCGACAGCATGGCAAAACCTCCGGATAGGGAGCAGAGTGGGAGTGCGGCTGGAAAACGGAGAAAACACGAACAGCGGGAATTACTTTTTGCTTAAAACTTCCAACAGGCAAGGATCAGCACTGTAGACGCGGTCCCCGTGCTTACCTATCCGTCAAAACCCGAATCGGACTGTTGGAATACGCGATCAGATGGTGATGGAACTGACGCTGGCGCCGCCGCAGACAAACAATGTCTGCCCGGTGACGAAGCTGTTGGCCGGATCCGCGAAGAACATGACGGCGCGCGCCACATCGTCCGAACGGCCGAGGCGCTTGACCGGGATGCCGTTGGCCAGCTGCCGCTCGCGTTCGCTGCCGGGTTCGATCACTTCGTAGAACATGTCCGTCTGGATCGGGCCGGGCGCCACCACGTTGACCGTGATGCCGTAAGGCGCCAGCTCCAGCGACCAGGTGCGCGCCATGCCGACCATGCCGGCCTTGGTCGCCGAGTACGCGGTGCGGGTGGGCAGGCCCAGCGCGCCGCGCGAGGACATCATGACGATGCGGCCGAACTTGCGTTCCTGCATGCCGGGCAGGGCGGCCTGCACCAGGCTGATGGCCGCGCCCAGATGGATCTGGGTCAGGCCGTGCAGCTCTTCCTGCGTGACCTGCGGCAGCAGGTTGGGCCAGATCACGCCCGCGTTGTGGATAACGTGGCTGACCGGAAATTTCGCGGCGACCTCGGCGCCGGCCTGCGCGGTGGCGTCGGCATCCAGCAGGTCGACCTGGATGTTGTGCAGGCGCGGGTGGGCGAAGTCGGCCGCGCGCCGCGCCATCGAGATCACTTCATAGCCTGCGTCCAGCATGCTGCGGCAGATCTCCGCGCCGATTCCGGCGCTGCCGCCGGTGACGATGGCAACATTGTTCTGTGTCATGGTTTCCCCTGTTTTCTTGGTATCGGCCGCGCCGGATCAGTCCTTGGGCGCCAGCGCCAGCACGCGCAAAGGGCTGCCCGAGCCGCTGCGGATCTTCAGCGGCGCCGAAAAGATCACCGCACCCGTGGCCGGCAGCTGGTCCAGATTGGTCAGGCATTGCAGACCGTAGCGGTTGTTGCCATGCATGTAGTAGTGGCAGGGGTAGGGCGGATCCAGATGCTGGGCCTGGCCGGCGTCGGTGCCCACCGACTCGGTGCCGAAGCCGTGCACGTCGCGTTCCTTGATCAGCCAGGGCACGACCTCGGCGTCGGGGCCGGGCGAGTGCGCGCCGTCTTCCCGCATGTTCAGGTACTCGGCGGGCTTGGCGCGCTTGGACCAGTCGGTGCGCATCAGCACCCAGGACCTCGCGGGGATGCGGCCGTGCCGTTCCTCCCACTTCTTCACGAAGTCTATGGTCAGGAGAAAGTCCGGGTTGCCATCGGATTCGGCGGAACAGTCGATCACGCAGGCGCTGGCGATGAAAGCGTCGACAGGAATCGTGTCGACAGTATTGTCGGGCTGGTCCTTGCCCGTGACCCAATGGGCCGGCGCATCGAAGTGCGTGCCCGTGTGCTCGGAGCACGAGAAGTTGTTCCAGTACCAGGCCGGGCCGCGCTCGTCGTAGCGCGAAATCTCCTCGATGCGGAACGGCCATGCCTGGCCGAACTCCGGCGGCAGCACGATGGTGGGAAATTCCGGCGTCAGGGTTTCGGTCAGGTCCACCAGGCGAATGCGTCCGGAAACCAGTTCGGCCATGAATTGGGCAAGAATGTTTTGACTCACGGTGCTCTCTCCTGTTGGTTCGTCGGGGCGGGCGGCGCGAGGCTAGGCGCCCAGCTCCCGCTCCAGGCCCTTGGGGTTCTCGGCCAGCCGGGCGCGGAACTCCTGCGCCACGTCGCCCACGTATACGTCTTCGATGCCGTCCTTCAGCGCGCGCACGATGGCGGCGGCAATCGCCGCCGGCGCCACCCGCGGCGGCGGAGTGCGCTGTTCCCATTCATGGTCGACGGGGCCGGGAAAGACGTTCACCACCCGCACGCCCGCAGCGCGCATTTCGGCGCGCAGGCATTGCGCCAGCGACAGCGCGGCGGCCTTGGAAGCGGACCACATGCCGCGCGACGGCAGGTTCATGTGCGCGTAGATGGACAGCACGTTGACCCAGGCCGTGGCGCTGTTGACGCCGTCGGCGGCGCGCCCGCACAGCGCAGGGCCGAAGCACTGCGCCAGCCGCATCAGGCCCAGGACGTTCACGTCCATGGCGTCGCGCGCCGTGTTCACATCCTTGCGGTTCAACAGTCCGCCTTCGCGTTCGAGGTCGGCGGTGTTCACCAGGATCTCGACCTTGCCGCCGATGGAGGCGGCCACGCGTTCGACGGAATCGGTGTCTGTCACGTCCAGCGTCACGGCTTGCACGCGCGGGTCCGCGGCCAGCGCCTCGAAGGCGGCATCGCGCTTCCAGGCCTGCGGGTCGCCCAGGAACACCGTGGGGCAGCCGGCGTCCAGCAGTGCGCGCGCGACGGCCTGGCCGACGGCCGATTTGCCGTCGGTCACCAGCGCGCGGCGGAACTTCGGGTCGCACGAGGTCTCGCGCAGGGTCTTGTCGTCTTCCATGTTCGGGGTATTCCTTTCAGGCAGCGCGATCATCACGGCCTGGCCGCTGCGGTCCAGCTTGAGCGCCAGGCGCACGCGGCCGCCGTCGACGCAGTCCTGGTGGACATGCGCCACGACGGACGGGCCGGCGTCCATCCGCACCGTGCCCACGCGCCAGGGCAGGCGTTCACGGAAGTACAGGTCATTGCTGTGGTGCAGGACGGTGCTGACCAGCAGCGCGCCGTTCGGATCGGCGGGCCGCCAGGGCAGATGTTCGGACAGACAATGGCCGCAGACTTCGCGCGGGGGGTATTGCACCGCGCCGCAATCGGCGCAGGTCTGGAGATCGAAGCGTCCTTCCGCGGCGGCGGCGGTCAGTCCCAGCGCCGCGCGGCTGCGCGAACCGGGCGGCAGCGTAGGCTGCCGGGTGCGCGCAACCGGATTCTTGCGGGGAGGCTTGGCCAACGGCTCGGTCATGCGTCGCTCCTTGCCAGGATGGCCGCGGCGGTGCACAGCCCGCGGTCGTAATTGATCATGCCGAATCCGCTGACCAGCCCCATGCGCGCATCGGCCACCTGGCTGCGGCCGGCCGCGCCCGTCAGCTGGCGCAGCGCTTCGACCATGCCGAGATAGCCGCCGGCGGCGCCCGCCTGGCCCACCGACAGCTGGCCGCCGTTGGTGTTGAAGGGAAAGCTCCCGTCCACCGTGAAGGTGTTGCGTCGCACGAAGTCCGGCGCCGCGCCCTTGTCGCAGAAGCCCAGGTCTTCCATCTGCATCAGGTTGATGACGGGGTAGTCGTCGTAGGCCTGCAGGAAATCCATGTCGGCGGGGGCGGCGCCGGCCTGGGCGTACAGCTCGTCCACGTCCATGGTCCAGCCGCCGCGCGTCTGGATGGGGTCTTCGATCCAGGCATTGTGGCGTTCGATCGTGGACAGGATCCGCGCATAGGGCAGGTTCAGCGCCCGCGCCCGGTCTTCGCTCATGACCAGGAAGGCATCGGCTCCCGCGCAGGGCATGACGCAGTCGAACAAGTGAATGGGGTCCGTGATGACGCGGGCTTCCAGGTACTGCGCCAGCGTCAGCGGCTTTTTCATCAGCGCGTGCGGATAGCGCAGGGCATTGTCGCGCTGCGCGACGCAGAGCTTGCCGAAATCTTCGCGGGTGGCGCCCGTCGTGCGCATGTAGTTGGCGGTCAGGAGCGCGAAGCTCGCGTTGGGGCCGCCCGCGCCATACGGATAGACGGCGTCCTGCGCAAAGCGCGAGAACTGGCTGACCGTGTTGCGGAACGAGTCTACATGGTTGGTGTCGCCCGCGATGCAGGCGACCACGCTGGCGTCGCCCGCCTGCACGGCCCTTGCGGCGCGACGCAGCGCGGCCACGCCGCTGGCGCCGCCCATGGGGATGTGGTCCAGCCAGCGCGGGGTCATGCCCAGATGCTGAACCAGGCCCACCGCCGTGTCGGGCGCCAGGGTGAAGCTGGACACGCACAGCCCGTCCACGTCGGTCTTGGCCACGCCGGCTTGCCGGATCAGCGCGCCCAGCGCGCGTCCCAGCCACCAGTGCGCGGCATGCGTCGAATAGCGCTCGTACGGAATCGTGACGGGCAGGGCCGCCACGACGCCGTCATAGCCCTGGCGGCTCATCGGGCGGGCTCCTGGGGGCGCTTCTCCGACGGGCGCTTCTTCATTGAAGTCGTGTCCACGCAACGCGCCGTGCCGGGCAAGGCCGGCGCCAGCGTCTTCATTTCGCCGCGCTGGATCTTGTTGGTGGTGGTGAGCGGCAGGCTGTCCACGAACGCGACATAGCCTGGCGCCTTGTAATAGGCCAGTTGCTCCAGGCTCCATTGCACGATGCTGCGCGCGGCCTCCGCCATGGCGGAGGCGTCGGCCGGCAGGGTTTCCGGCACCACGCAGGCCAGAACTTCGTCACCACGCACCGGGTCGGGCACGGCGGCGACCGCCACGGCCTTTACCAGCGGGTGCTGCATCAGCACGCTTTCCACTTCCACGGCCGAGATGTTTTCGCCGCTGCGGCGGATGACGTTTTTCTTGCGGTCGACGAAGCGCAGGGCGCCGTCGGCCTCGCGCCGCACGATGTCGCCGGTATGGAACCAGCCGTCCTGCCAGGCTTCGTTGGTGGCGGCCTCGTCCTTCAGGTAGCCGGCAAAGAAGCCATAGCGCGGATCGTCTCCGGCATGGCGCACCAGCAGTTCGCCATGTTCGCCGATAGCGGCGGGCGAGCCGGCGTCCGTCACGATGCGCACCTGCACGTCGTCTTCTTCGCGGCCGAAGCTGCTGGTGCCGACGTGGCGCGGCTCCTGGTTGGCGATGATGACGGCGCCCGCGCCGGTTTCGGTCATGGCCCAGGCTTCCAGCAGCGGGAAGCCGAAGCGCGCTTCGAAGGGCGCATGCAGCTTGCGATCCACGCCCGCGCCGAAGCCGAACCGGATCGCGGGCTGCGGATCGTGGCCGGATGGCGGGGCTTTCATCAGGATGGCGGGCATGACGCCCAGGTAGTGAAGCACGGTGGCGCCGGACTCCCGCACGTTGTCCCACCATGTCCTGGGGTGGAAGCGGTCCAGCGGGATCAGGCAGCCGCCCGTCAGCACCATGGCCATGGCCGAATACGCCATGGCGTTCATGTGGACCAGCGGCAGCGGCGTCAGCATGCGCTCCTGCCCCGGGCGCAGCGCGGCCAGGCCGCCGATGCGCGCGTACCAGCCGCCCGCGTGCAGGAAGTAGCGGTTGGGCAGGATGCAGCCCTTGGGGCGGCCGGTGGTGCCGGATGTGTAGAGCAGCGCGCATTCGCTCAGTTCGGCGGGCGGCGTGTCGCCCAAGGGGGCCGGAAACGGCGCGGCGGGCGGGGCATCGTCCGGGCCCATCACGCGCAGCTTGCGGCCGGCGCGTTCGGCCGCCGCCAGCAGGTCGGCGTGGCGTTCGGGCAGAGCCACGGCCAGCGCGATCTCGGAGTGGCCCGTCAGATACTCCAGTTCGGCGGCGCGCAGGTCCGGATTGATCGGGACCACCGACACGCCCAGCGCGTTCAGCGCGAACCAGTGCAGGAAGAAGGCGGGGCGGTTCTCCAGCAGCAGGCCGGCGCGGTGACCGTGGCCATAGCCGGCGCGGGCGTAGGCGGCGCGCAGCGTCTCGATGGCGTCGGCGGCCCTGCCATAGGACAGTTCGCCTGCGTCGATGCCATAGGCGCCGGCCGTCTCCGGCAGGATGCACAGGAACGGCTGGGCGCCGTGGCGGGAAGCGGTGTCTAGGAAAGCCTGATGGACGGTGGTGCTCACAAGCCGCTCCTACATGAACAGTTGGATGTTGCCGAAGGCGGCATCGCAGTTGACGAGGTCAACGCGCTTCAAGCGGATGCGCAGGGCGCCGTCCTGCTCCACCAGGTGGTGCGTGGCCCAGCCTGCGTACAACGTCTGCGCGTCCTGCCGCGTCTCGACGTAATGGAAGGCGGTGCGCACCACATGGCGGCCTTCGGCGGGCGCGGCCTCGGGGTGGCCGTGCTCCACGGCGGGCGCCTGCAGCAGGTGATGGCAGCGGCTCTTGGGCTGCTGCGAGAACGTGCGTTGGCCCGCCAGCCGCTCCACGCGCACGCGCAACAGCAGCTTGTCTTCGTACATGAGCGATGCGTGCAGCTTTGCGTCCGTCTGGCCGTGGGCCAGCGGCATCCAGTAGTAGCCGTCGTCGGTGTACAGGTTCAGCCAGTCCTCGAATCGCAGCTCGTCCAGCATGCGCGCTTCGGCATAGACAAAATCAATCAACTCGCGGTCGCTTGCGCTCATACGGACTCCGGTCCGGTCATGTAGCGGCCCCATGCGCGGTACTGGTTGCGCATCTGCCATTCATTGGTGCCATTGGTGGCGACGTTCTTCTGGCCGACTTCATCGGGCGCATACAGCCGTCCCACGTTCACCCAGTCGCGGGCGCGGGAGTGCAGGCCGTCCTGCGCGCGCTCGTACATTTCCAGGTCGTCGTGGCCCACCACGGACGTTGGGGCGTTGATCAGGCGGTTGTACATGAGGGTGCGTTCCAGCAGCAGGTCCGGCGCGCCCACCAGGCGGAATGTCCAGGACTCCACCAGCGTGCGGTCGGCGGCGATGGGCTTGAAGATCCGCAGCGTCTGGATGGGGCCCTTGACCATGATGTTGGGGAAGTACACCGTGTTGTGGCGCACGTCGCCCAGGATCTGCGTGGCGCGTTCCTCGCCATAGGCCGCCACCATGGATTCCCAGTAGCCCGGCACGCCGGAATAGGACGCGTGGATGGAGTCCGACACCCCGGTATGCCCGTGGCCGTTCTCCCAAACCTTGATCCCCATGTTCTCGAAGAACTCGTAGGGCGAGATGAACGGGGCGAACAGCTCCACCGCCATGGGCTTGGGCGTGCCTTCCGGGGCTTGTTCCCAGACCTTGACCGCCGTGCCCGCGGACGATTCGTGAGCCACCATCGGGTGGCAGGTGTCGGTCTGGTTGTCGACCAGCATCTTCCAGTTGCAGCGGTGCATGTAGCGCAGCACGCCGCCGGCGACTTCGAGGCGGCCTTCCGGCGAACGGTCCACCATGTTGTCCAGGGTGGAAAGCGATTCGCCGAAGAACTCCTCGAACGACTGGCCGTCCGGGTTCAGGCGGCAGAACACGAAGCCGCGGTGGTTCTTCACGTCCTTCACGGCGGCCATGCCCTGGCTGGCTTCGCAGTTTTCAAGGCCGGTGTTCTCGTAGCCCTTCTTCAGGGGAATCGACAGCAGGCTGCCGTCCGTCTTGAAGGTCCAGGCGTGATAGGGGCAGCGGAAGAACTTGCCGGTGTTGCCGCAGGCGTCGCCCGCCACCATGGTGCCCTTGTGCGGGCAGCGGTTGTGCAGCACGCGCACGCTGCAGTCGCTGTGGCGCACCATCACGACGGGCTGGTTGCCCACCGTGGTGGTGATGTAGTCGCCCGGATTGGGCACCTGGCTGTCGTGGCCGACATAGGCCCAGGTGTTGGCGTACAGGCGCTCCATCTCCAGGTCGAACAGCTCCTGGTCGATGAACAGGTCCTTGTGCACTTCGGTGTCGCGCAGCAGGGCGCGGATGGCGTCGGGGTTGTCGCGGTATTTGGCCATGGTCGGTTCCTGGTCGAGGCCTTACAGGTCCAGCACCAGGCGCGCGGATTTGGCGCGAGAGATGCAGATCTGGATGATCTTGCCGCTGGCCTTCTCGGTATCGGAGAGGTAGTAGTCGCGATGGTCGGGTTCGCCTTCCAGCACGGTGGCCTGGCAGACGCCGCATTCGCCGCGCTTGCAGTCGAACATCGGGTCGCAGCCTTCTTCTTCCATCACGTCGACGATGGTCTTGTCCGCGGGTATGGTCAGCACGCGGCCGGACTGGCGCAGCTCGACTTCGAAGGGCTGGTCGCCGGCCTGCGCCGCGGCGGTGACGAAGAGTTCGAAATGGATGTGGGCGTCCGGCCAATGGCGCGCGCGGGCTCCCTGGATCACGGCGTCGATCAGGCCCTTGGGGCCGCACACATACAGATGCTGGCGCGGCGTCGCGGATGCCAGCAGCGCCTGGAGATCGAAACGGGTGGACGGGTCGTCGTCGGCGTGCAGCGTCAGTTCGCCGTCCGCCAGCGCCTGCAGTTCGGGCAGGAAGGCGAGCTGGTCCTTGCTGCGGCTGCAGTAATGCAGCTGGAAGGCGCGGCCGGCGGCTTTCAGCGCGGCGGCCATGGACGCGATGGGCGTGATGCCGATGCCGCCCGCGATCAGCACGACGGGCTCATCGCCCGCCGGCGATTCATGCAGCGGAAAGTCGTTCCTGGGACCTTCGACCGTCAGCGTGTCGCCTTCGGCCAGTGCATGCATGTGGCGGGACCCGCCCTGGCTGGCTTCCTCCAGCCGCACGCCCAGGCGGTATTCGGCGGGCTGGGCGAACCGCCCGGCCTCCGGCGCGAGTTGCACCAGCGAATAGCAGCGCGGCTCGCGTAGACCCGGGACCGATACCTTCAGGTGCGCGCCCGGTCCGAAGGCGGGCAGCGGGCCGGCGTCTTCACGCGCCAGCCGGAACGAGCGGATCAGCGGCGATTCCTGCCGGACTTCCCGGACGATCAGTTTGAGTGTCTGCACGATTTCTGTCTCCGTCTGGTGTTGGGCTCAAGCGGCCAGTTTCTCGGCCAGCTGGCGTTCCATGGGCCCGCACTTTTCGTTGGCGAGGGCGGTGTCTCGCAGCGCGCGCAGCGAGTCGGCGGCGTCGGGGCGGCCAGCCAGCTGGGCTGCCGCGGCGATCAGCTGGCGGTACTTGCCGCCGCCGCGCACATGCGTGTCGCTGTAGCCCTTCACCAGGCGGCGGCAGTTGACGGTTTCGACCGCCAGCGCGTAATCCTGCGGCGCCAGCCTGGCGATCAGCGCCAGCCACTGCTCCAGGCCTTCGGTTTCGATCTGGTGGCGCAGCGTGCTGCGGCGAAAGCGCCGCATGCCGGCCAGCGTGTACAGCATCAGGAAGCCGCCCAAGGTGCCGCTCTGCATGCGGCGGCCTTTGCCCAGGCGGCGTTCGACAAAGCCGCCGAACGCCTTGGAGCTTTCCAGCCAGCGTCCCAGCCGGGAGGGCAGGGTGCCGCAGATTTCTTCCAGCCGCGGATGCATGAACTCCGTCAGGTAGACCAGCTGGTCCGGACGCGCACCCACTTCCTGGCGCACCCGGTCAAAGCGCGTGCCGCGGGTCTTCAGGTCCGCCACGCGGATCACGTCGTCGTAGGCCATGGCCGTGGCCACGTAGCGCGCGGCGGCACAGGTCAGCGCCCATTGGCGGGCCTCGCCGCCATGCCGCGCATCCAGGTCGCGGATCGCCTGCATGCGCCGCAGGTAGTCCTGGGCGTAGGGCAGGTCCTGGAATTCAATCTGGCGACGCACGCCCGCGGCCAGCATGGGCTGCGCACAGGCGGGGAAGTCGCGCCGGATCTGGTCCAGCAGGGCTTGGGTCCGGGGATGGGCGGCGCGTTCGGGCAGGGCCGGAACCGGCCGCGCCAGGTCGATGGCAGCGGGTTGCGCGGGCGCCTGGTCGGCCGATTCGAAGCCCAATGCAAAGGCGCGCAGGCTGGCGTCCACGCCCAGGCCGGCGCGGCGCACGGTGGCCTCGAAGGCGTCGCGCGCGAAGGGCAGGGCGCCGCTGCCGGCCACCGCGCCGAACAGGCTGGCGCTGATGACGCTGCCGGCGCGGTCGGCCAGCTCCTGGAGGTCGAAGCACAGGAAACGCCTGGCCGCGGCGCGGCCGGCTTCCAGCACCTTGTTGGGATCGGCGATGCCGTTGCCGGGCATCGACTTTTCGCTGACCGCATAGCTGCGGTGCGAGGATGCGATCAGCACCGTGCGCTCCGGCGTGACCAGGCCGCGCTGGATGGCGCGGCCGCCCTCCATCAATTCGGCCGCCACCACCAGGTCCACGTCGCCGGGGGTGGGCATCAGCGCCAGCGCGGGCTGGCGGCCGGCGCGCTTGACGTCGGCTTCGGGCAGCAGTTCCAGGTAGTAGATGGTGGCGCCGGTGCGCTGGGCCACGCCGGGCACGGAGGTGGTCTGGGCCCACCAGCCGGCGTGTTCGGCCATGTCGACGATCCAGTCGGCCAGCACGCCGCCGCCCTGGCCGCCCATGGCCAGGATGGCGATCTTGATCGGGTTGCCTTGCTGCATAGCCACCGGGTTCATGAGGCGGATCCTTAAAGGGCGTTTTGAGCCAGGCGGGCCGCGCGGCGGCGCTGCAGGAAGCCGATGACCGCCCCGCGCACGCGCGCCAGGAAGCGGTCGCCGCCGGTCGGGTTGTGGACGATGTCGGCGCGGTAGAAGGACGGGCACAGCACGGCGGCATGGGCGACTTCGCCGCAGTTGCCGCAGCCCACGCAGCTGCTTTCCACGTGCGCCACCGGGTCTTCCTTGAGGGGGTCGCCGCTGTCCTTGACCGTCAGCGACGGGCAGCCGGACAAGCGGATACAGGCGTGGTCGCCCGTGCACACGTCCGGATCCACGCCAAAGCGCTCTTTGACCACGCGGCGGCCTTCCCTGACCGCCTTGTTGAACAGCGGCTTCACGCGCCGCTGCTTGTTCAGCATGCACTCGGACTGCGCGATGATGACCTTGGGCCCCTTGACGTCGGTGGTCAGCGCTTCCTCGAGGGTGGCGCGCACCCGGGCGACGTCATAGGTGCGGTCCAGCGTGCGCACCCACTTCACGCCCACGCCGCGCACGGCGTGGTCGATGGGATTGTTGGTGGAACGGTCGGGGTTGTCGGCGCGCGACGAAAGGATGTCCTGTCCGCCCGTGGCCGAGGCGTAGAAGTTGTCGACGATGACGATGACGCCGTCGTATTTGTTGAACACCGCGTTGCCGATGCCGGACGACAGCCCGTTATGCCAGAAGCCGCCGTCGCCCATGATGGAGATGGGCCGCTTGGCGGCCGGCACGTTGAAGGCCGCCGCGCTGGATGCGCCCAGGCCATAGCCCATGGTCGTGGCGCCCAGGTTGAAGGGCGGCAGGATCGAGAACAGGTGGCAGCCGATGTCGCAGGAAATGTGGTGCTGGCCCAGCGTTTCCTGCGCCAGCGTCAGCGCGGAAAAGATGGGCCGTTCCGGACAGCCCGTACAGAAGCCGGCCGGGCGGGGCGGCACCACGGCCGCCAAGCCTTCGACGTGCTTGTGGAAGGTGATGGGCTGCTCGGCGGGGCGGGCGGGCTTGGGCCGCGACACCTCGGTGATTTCAAGCTGGCGCGCCTGCGCCTGCGGGTCGGCCGCGACGGCGGGATGCGTCTGCAGCGATTCGGGCCGGTGGCGCTTCAGGAATTCGCGCAGGCCGTCGCGCATGACCTGGGTGGTGTATTCGCCCGCCATCGGCAGCACGTCCTTGCCCGACAGGTGCGTGGCGACGCCGGCGCGGCGCAGCACGGCGTGCAGGTTCTGTTCGATGTAGTCCGGCTGGCCTTCTTCCAGCAGCAGCACCGCGCGCTTGCCGCGGCAGAAGTCGATGACCTCGTCCTCGATGACGGGGTAGGTCACGTTCATGACGTACAGCGGGATGCGGCTGTTGCCGAAGTTGTCCGCCAGGCCCAGCAATTGCAGGGAACGGATGACGCCGTTGTACAGGCCGCCCTGCAGGATCAGGCCGATGTCGTCCTGGTCGCCGTCGAAGTGTTCGTTGAGCGCGTGTTCCTTGATGTAGCGGATGGCGGCGGGCCAGCGCTCCTTGATCTTCTCCTGTTCATGCAGGAAGGAGGCGGGCGGCAGCACGATGCGGCTGGTGTCGCGCGCCGGGCTTTCCAGCGCCTGGGCCAGCGAGTAGGCGGGGCGCTTGTTTTCCTTTGCGATGAAGCGGCCGTGCACATGGCAGCCGCGAATGCGCAACTGCAGCATCACGGGCGTCTTGCTGGCTTCGGACAGTTCGAAGCCGTCTTCCACCGCCTTGACCATGCTTTCCAGGTTGGGGCGCGGGTCCAGCAGCCAGATCTGGGACTTCATGGCGAACGCATGCGAGCGTTCCTGCATGATGGACGAGCCTTCGCCGTAGTCTTCGCCCACGATGACCAGCGCGCCGCCCGTGACCCCGCCGGAGGCCAGGTTGGCCAGCGCGTCCGAGGCGACGTTGGTGCCGACCGTGGACTTCCAGGTGACGGCGCCGCGGATGGGGTACATGACGGAGGCCGCCAGGGTTGCGGCGGCGGTGGCTTCCGAGGCGCTGGCTTCGAAGTGCACGCCCAGTTCCTGCAGGATGTCGTTGGCGTCGGCCAGCACGTCCATCAGGTGCGAGATCGGCGAACCCTGGTAGCCGGCGACATAGCCCACGCCGGACTGCAGCAGGGCTTTGGTGACGGCAAGAATCCCTTCGCCGCGGAACTCTTCGCCCGCTCCGATGCGCAATTGCTGGACTTCTTTTTTGAAAGACCTTTCAGCCATCTGGATCCCTTTCGCGGACCGGCGCGCCGGTCCTCAAGCCTTGCTGCTGCGCAGCATCGTCATGTCATGAAATCATCGCCTGAAAAATACTTTAGGAGTCAACGTTTTAGCTGTCAACAAAAAAGATGAAATTTCATGGAAATCAAAAAATATCACTCTAAAACAAGGGTGTATATACTGGTTGTCCTTTAGGTATCAGCCCCGAATTTGGCGCTGCAATGGCGCAAAAACGGGTTGCGATTCGGGGTATACCCTGTGCTGCGCAACAGCATTGCGGCACATCATGGCGCGTGCTTGCGCCGCCGTGGTGCAATGCGTTTTTCGGCGGTGTGCCGACCTTGGAAACCAGTGCGTGGGAGCAAAGCAACATGCGGTTGGATAAGCAGCGCAGGGAGCTTGCGGGTACGCGCGGGCCCAGGTTCGTCGATGGCTATCTGGCCTATCTGCTGGCGCAGGCCAGCCAGCGCATTTCGGCGGAATTTCATTTGCAGGTGAAGGCGGCCGGCCTTTCGGTGACCGAATGGCGGGTGCTGGCCAGTCTTGAAGGCAGCTCGGGCGAAACCATAGGCAGCCTGGCGGTGCTGGCCATCACCAAGCAGCCGACCCTGAGCAAGGTGGTTCAACGCATGGAGGCCGACGGGCTGGTGGCCCGCACAGGCGTGCGCGCGGACCGCAGGCAGACGCGGGTCTGCATCACTGCCAAAGGGACGAACCTGATCGCCGCGTTGTGCGAACAGGCCTTGCAGCACCAGAAGGCGGTCCTGGCGCCTTTCGGCGAAGAGAAGGCGGCGCTGCTGATCGAGATGCTGGAAGTGCTGATGACGGAGCACGTGCCGCTGGAGCTTCCCTTTGAGGCCGACGAGTAAGTCCGTTGTATGCGCGCACTCGAACGCCGTTCGCTTCGATTATTTTGTTACAAGCATATGCGTCCCTAATTGTTTTCCCTCTGTGAAAAGGGGTCCCGGTACGCATAAACCCTGAATTGACGCGGGTCTGGCGGGTAGGCACACTCGCGCCGGTATTCAGACTACTGTCAGGAGTTGATACTTATGCGCCGCACTCTGATTGCTATCGCGATCGCCGCCGCCGTGGCCGTGCCCTCGATCGGGCAAGCCAAGTCCTTCCGCTGGGCCGCTCAGGGCGACATCCTCACGTTTGATCCGCATTCGCAGAACGAAGGCATGACCATTGCCGCCAACAGCTACATCTACGAGCCGCTGGTCGACTATGACAAGACCTTCAAGGTAGTGCCCCGCCTGGCGACCGAGTGGGAGCAGCTGTCGCCGACGTTGTACCGCTTCAAGCTGCGCCCTGGCGTGAAGTTCCATGACGGCGCCGCCTTCACGGCGGACGACGTGGTGTTCTCGATCCACCGCGCCATGGCGCCCACGTCGAACTACAAGGCCTATACGACCGGCATCAAGGAAGCGCGCAAGATCGACGACCTGACGGTCGAGATCGAGACCTCGGCGCCCAACCCCGTGCTGCTGCGCCAGCTGACCAACGTGTTCATCATGAACAAGGCCTGGTCGGAGAAGAACAACATCCCCAAGCCGCAGGACTTCGTCAACAAGGAAGAAACCTACGGCGCGCGCAACACCAACGGCACCGGCCCCTACAAGCTGAAGAGCCGCGAAGTGGACGTGCGCACCGTCTTTGAAGAAAACAAGGACTGGTGGAACAAGGCCGGCAAGGTCGGCAACGTGACCGAAGTGGTATTCACGCCGATCAAGCAGAACGCCACGCGCACCGCGGCGCTGCTGTCGGGCGAAATCGACTTCGTCCTGGATCCGGCCGCGCAGGATCTGGAGCGTCTGCGCCAGTCGCAGAAGGTGGTGGAAGGCAACGAATACCGCACCATCTACCTGGGCCTGGACCAGAAGCGTCCGGAGCTGCAGTACTCGAACATCAAGGGCAAGAATCCCTTCCAGGACATCCGCGTGCGCGAAGCGCTGTACCGCGCCATCGACGTGGACGCGATCAAGCGCGCCGTGATGCGCGGCCTGTCCGCGCCCACCGGCACGATGATCGCGCCGCAGGTGCATGGCTGGGCGGAATCCGTGCACAAGCGCGTGCCCTACGATCCCGAGAAGGCGCGCGCCCTGCTGAAGGAAGCCGGCTACGACGGCACGCTGAACTTCACGCTGGACTGCCCGAACAACCGCTACATCAACGACGAAGCCATCTGCCAGGCCGTGGTGGGCATGTGGGCCAAGGTGGGCGTGAAGGCGACGATGAACGCCATGCCGCGCTCCACCTATTTCCCCAAGGTGCAGTCGTTCGATACCAGCGCCTACCTGTTCGGCTGGGGCGTGCCCACGTTCGATGCCATGTACACGCTGCAGAACCTGATCCGCACCAAGGGCGAAGGCGCGGACGGCATGTACAACCTGGGCAACTACAGCAACAAGGAACTGGACGTCATCATCGACCGGATCAAGACGGAAACCGATCCGGCCAAGCGCGACGCCGACATCATCACCGTGCTGCAAGGGCACGCCAAGGACTTCGGGCACATTCCGCTGCATGACCAGGTCATCCCCTGGGCAATGCGCAAGAACGTCACGGTCATCCACCGTGCCGACAATCGCCTCGTTGCCGATTGGGTCAAGGTTGACTGATCCAGGCTAACCAGACGGCGCGGGGTCTATCCGACCCCCGCCGTTTTGCTTTTTTTCGCCTATGTTCGCTTTCATACTGCGTCGCCTGTTGCAGGCCGTAGCGGTGATGCTCACCGTCGCGCTACTGGCCTTTGTGCTTTTTCAATACGTCGGCGACCCTGTCACCATCATGCTGGGGCAGGACGCCACCGATGCCGAGCGCATCGAGTTGCGTGAGCGGCTGGGGCTGAACGAGCCCGCGGTCGTTCAATTCGGCCATTTCGTGGCCAATGCCATGCAGGGCAATTTCGGCATTTCCCTGCGCCAGAGCGAACCCGTCTCCACCCTGCTGAAGTCGCGTCTGCCGGCCACGCTGGAGCTGTCCATGGTGGCGGCCTTGCTGGCGCTGGTCGTGGGCGTGCCGCTGGGCGTGTATACGGCGCTCAAGCGCAACAGCCTGGTTTCCCAGATGCTGCTGGCCGGCTCCCTGCTTGGGGTCTCGCTGCCCACGTTCCTGATCGGAATCCTGCTGATTCTGGTGTTCTCCGTGCAGCTGGGATGGCTGCCCAGCTACGGGCGGGGCGACACGGTCAGCGTGGGCTGGTGGTCGTCGGGCCTGTTCACCGCCACGGGCTGGAAGCACCTGATCCTGCCGTCCATCACCTTGTCGCTGTTCCAGATGACGCTGGTGCTGCGGCTGGTGCGTTCGGAAATGCTGGAAGTCCTGCGTTCCGATTACATCAAATTCGCGCGCGCCCGGGGCCTGAAGCGCCGCGCCATCCACTTCGGGCATGCCCTGAAGAACACGATGGTGCCGGTCATTACCATCACCGGGCTGCAGCTGGGCGGCATCATCGCCTTCGCCATCGTCACGGAAACCGTGTTCCAGTGGCCGGGCATGGGCCTGCTGTTCATCCAGGCCGTTCAATTCGCCGACGTGCCGGTCATGGCCGCGTACCTGTGCCTGATAGCGCTGGTGTTCGTGGTGATCAACCTGATCGTCGATCTTCTGTATTTCGTCGTGGACCCGCGCCTGCGTTCCGGGCTGACTCGCGGCGGGGGGGCTCACTGATGCGCGCCGTACTCAAACGCTGGTGGGACAGCGACATTGCCTGGGCCTGGCGCCGGGCGCCCGTGGCCATCGTGGCGACCTTGCTGCTGGCTGCCCTGTTGATCGGATCCTTCGGGGCTGGCTGGGTGGCGCCGCACAATCCGTTCGACCTGACCAAGGTCGAGCTGCTGGATGCGCTGTTGCCGCCCGCCTGGGAGGCCAATGGCCAGCAGACCTATCTGCTGGGCACGGACAGCCAGGGCCGCGACCTGTACTCGGCGATCCTGTACGGGACGCGCGTGTCGCTGCTGATCGGGCTGGCGTCGGTGGTGCTGTCCATGCTGATCGGCATCGTGCTGGGCCTGATTTCGGGCTATGCCGGTGGCCGCATCGATGCCTTCATCATGCGCATCGCGGATGTGCAGCTGTCGTTCCCCGCCATTCTGATCGCGCTGCTGATCGACGGCGTGGCGCGGGCGGCGGTGCCGCGCGAGATGCATGAGCTGATCGCCTTCCCCGTTCTGATCGGCGCCATCGCGCTGGCCGGCTGGCCCCAGTACGCCCGCACCGTGCGCGGCTCCACGCTGGTGGAGAAGAACCGCGAATATGTGCAGGCGGCGCGCGTGATCGGCGTGGCTTCGCCCGTCATCATGTTCCGCCATGTGCTGCCCAATGTGCTGGGACCGGTGCTGGTGCTGGCCACGGTGCACCTGGCGACAGCCATCATCACCGAGGCGACGCTGTCGTTCCTGGGGGTGGGGGTGCCGCCGACGGCGCCGTCGCTGGGCACGCTGATCCGCATCGGCAACGATTTCCTGTTTTCCGGCGAGTGGTGGATCACCATCTTCCCGGGTGCGGCGCTGGTGCTGCTGGTGCTGTCGGTCAACCTGCTGGGCGACTGGCTGCGCGATGCGCTCAACCCGCGGCTGAATTGAGGTAACCATGAGCGCACTTCTGGAAGTCCGCAATCTGCGCGTGGAGTTTCCCACGCGCCGCGGCACGCTACGCGCCCTGGACGATGTGTCCTTTTCCATCAAGGCGGGCGAAGTCCTGGGCGTGGTGGGCGAATCCGGCGCCGGCAAATCACTGACCGGCGCATCCATCATCGGCCTGCTTGAACCTCCGGGCCGCATCGCCGGCGGCGAGATCCTGCTGGCGGGCCGCCGCATCGACAACCTTCCCGACGAGCAGATGCGCCGCGTGCGCGGCCGCGAGATCGGGGCGGTGTTTCAGGATCCGCTGACGTCGCTGAATCCGCTGTACACGGTGGGCCGGCAATTGGCGGAAACCATCGTGACTCATCTGGATATGACGTGGGCGCAAGCGCGCAACCGCGCGGTGGAGCTGCTGGCGTCGACCGGCATTCCGGCCGCGCGCGAGCGCATCGACCACTATCCGCATCAGTTCTCGGGCGGCATGCGCCAGCGCGTGGTGATCGCGCTGGCGCTGGCCGCGGAACCGAAGCTGGTGGTGGCCGACGAGCCGACCACCGCGCTGGACGTGTCGATCCAGGCGCAGATCATCGAACTGCTCAAGCGTCTGTGCCGCGAGCAGGGCACGGCGGTCATGCTGATCACGCACGATATGGGCGTGATCGCGGAAACCGCGGACCGGGTGGCGGTGATGTACGCGGGCCGCGTGGCCGAGATCGGGCCGGTGGCGGATGTGATCCACAAGCCGCGCCATCCGTATACGGCGGGGCTGATGGGGTCCATTCCTTCGCTGGAGGGCCACAAGGAGCGGTTGGTGCAGATTGACGGCAGCATGCCGCGGCTCAATGCCATTCCGCCGGGATGCGCCTTCAATCCCCGCTGCGGCCAGCGCATGCCGCGCTGCGTGCAGGACCGTCCCGAGCTGATGCCGGCGGGCACGTCCCGCGCGGCCTGTTGGTTGCATGATGACAAGGTGGCCGCATGAGCACCCCTCTGGTGGAAGTAAAGGACGCGGCGCGCTGGTTCGATGTGTCGCCGCCATGGCTGGAGCGCAAGCTTGCCGGCAAGCCGAAGGTGATGCTGCGGGCGGTGGACGGCGTGTCGTTCGAGATCGCGCGCGGCGAGACGCTGGCGCTGGTGGGCGAATCGGGCTGTGGAAAATCCACGGTGGCCCGGATGCTGGTGGGGCTGTATGGCCTGACCCGTGGAGATATCCGTTTTGACGGCCAGCCGCTGTCGCGCATGTCGGAGCCGGGCGGGCGCGCCCTGCGCAAGCGCTTGCAGATGATTTTCCAGGATCCTTATGCCAGCTTGAATCCGCGCTGGCGGGTGGGCCGCATCATCGCCGAGCCGATGCTGACGCATACGCAGATGACGCCGGACGAGCGCGTGGCGCGGGTTGGCGATCTGCTCCGGCAGGTGGGGTTGGATCCGGCGGATCAGGGGCGCTATCCGCATCAGTTCTCGGGCGGCCAGCGCCAGCGCATTTCGATTGCGCGGGCGTTGGCGGTGAATCCGGAGTTCCTGGTGTGCGATGAGCCGACTTCGGCGCTGGACGTGTCGGTGCAGGCGCAGGTTCTGAACCTGATGAAGGACCTGCAGCGGGAACTGGGGCTGACTTATCTGTTCATTTCCCACAACCTGGCGGTGGTGCATCACGTGGCCGACCGGGTGGGGGTGATGTACCTGGGACGCATGGTGGAAGTGGCGCCGCGCGACGAGTTGTTCGCTCGGCCGCGGCATCCGTATACGCGGATGCTGCTGGAGGCGATTCCGGATCTCAACGGGGCGGGCAAGCCGCGCACCGCGGTGGCGGGGGAGGTGCCCAATCCCTTGAATCCGCCGCCGGGGTGCACGTTCCATCCGCGCTGTCCGCATGCCAATGACCGGTGCCGGGCGGAGGCGCCGGTGGCGATGCTGGCGGGGGTGTCGGTTGTGGCTTGCCATGCGGTTGAGGAGGGGCGGATCGGGGGGTGATCCTGGGGACGGCGGGTTCTGCTGGACGCTGCTGGTTCTTTAGGCGTCCGGCGCGGCGTGCGCTTCGCGTCCTGCGTCTTGCGTCCTGCGTTTTGCGGGGCGCGCATCACCTGGCGGGAGCCAGGTGATGTTTCATGTCAATGACGGTGGTTGTGCACGTCGTCGTAGGGCGTGTCGTCGTCTTCGTCCTCGCCGTCTTCCTCTTCTTCCTCTTCCTCGTCCGGATCCGCTTGCGGTTCTTCGCTCAGGGCGAAGGGCAGCACGTCTTCCAGGTTGTCGGACCAGGCGGATTCCTCGCCGTCGTGGTCCAGCTTGATGAAGCGTTCGCCGTCGTTCAGCGAGATCTGGATGGCCCAGAGGTAGAGGCAGTCATAGGTGTCGTCGTCGGATTGGGGCAGGCCGCCGCGGTTGCCCAGGATGCGGGCGCCGGGGCCGCCCAGCTGGACGTGGATCTGTTCTTCGTCGACCTTGGCGTTCTCGTCGATGGGCACGCCATAGGTCACCCATTCGGTGCCTTCGTCGCCCAGCACCACTTCGGCCAGCACGGGTTTGCCCAGGTAGGCGCTGAGGGCGTCTGCGGTCTTGGCCAGCATGTCCAGTTCGGGAGCACTGAAATGGGTCAAGGAAGCAGGGGGAGTAGCGGAGGCGGACATGAAGGGGTTCCTGGGCGCGATGAAGCCGCGACGGCACGGCAGATACGTAAAGTCAGACGCTATTGTCTCGCGATCCGCGCCGCGGTGCATCGGACGCTTGGATGACGAGGCGGGACGGGGCGTTCAGGGCGGAGCGGGGAGGCTGCGCTTGCGCGCGCTGTCGGGGGATTGGCCGGTCAATCGCTGGAACATGGCGATGAAGGCGGACGGCGTGCTGTAGCCGAGGTCGCGGGCAACCGCCAGTACCGGCCGGCCCTCGTCCAGCATGCCCAGCGCGCAGACCACCCGCAGCCGCTGGCGCCATTCGTTGAACGACATGCCCAGATGCTGCTGGCAATGGCGCAGCAAGGTGCGCTCGGTGATGCCGGCGGTCGAGGCCCAATGGGCGGCGCCGCGCTTGTCGCCGGGATTGCCTTGCAGCGCGGCCAGGATCGGGGCCAGCACGGGTTCGGTGGTCGAGGGCAGGTAGCTGGCGTAGGCGCGGGCCTGGCGAAGCTGGTCGATGACGATCTGCGCCATCCGCCGGTCTTCCGGCGTAGCCGGATAGCAAATGCCGCGCCGTTCGAAGTCGGCCAGGATCGCCCGCATGACGGGGCTGATCTCCAGCGTGCAGGGCGCGGCGGGCAGGCCTGCACAGGCCTCGGCCGGGATGTCGATGCAGGCGTAGTGCACTTCGCCTTCGTTCTGGCAGCAGTGCTCGACTTGCGGTGGTATCCAGATGGCGTACTGCGGGGGCGACAGGTAGCTGACGCCGTTGATGCCGATTTCCATGATGCCGGAAATGGCAAAGTTCAGTTCGGCCCACGAGGAAGTGTGGCGCTTCATGCGCGATTTGGGCGTGAAGTGCAGGATGCGACAGGCCAGCGGGTAGGGCAGGTGTTCGGCCAGGACCGGGGGGACGTCGGCGTGAGCCATGTCGGAAGTTCGTGTGGGTTTGTCCGTTTTTCATTATATACATGATGTCGGACGCCTCCTACACTGGCCGGCCATTCCTGTTTTGCAGCATTGCTTCCCATGACGCGCCCCGATGCCCCGCACCTTCCCGTTCGCTACCTGTTGTTCCCGCTGCTGGCGGCCCTGATCTGGTCGGTCAATATGATCGTGACCAAGATGGCGGCCGGCGTGATCGCGCCGGCCGCCATCGGCTTCTACCGCTGGGCGCTGGCGGGGGCCGTGTTGACCCCCTTTGCGTTGCCGGGTGTGTGGGCGCAGCGCCGCGCGGTACTGGCCCATCTGCCGAAGTTCGCCGTGCTGGGCGGGCTGGGCATGGCGCTGTACCAGGGCCTGGCCTACGTGGCGGCGTCCACCACCACCGCGACCAACATGGGCTTCATTACCGCGATGATTCCGCTTCTGACCGTTGCGGTGGTGGCGGTGGTGCTGCGCGAGCGTCCTTCGTTCATGGCGATGCTGGGCGGCCTGGTGTCGCTGGCGGGCCTGGCGCTTCTGATCGGCGAGGGGGATCCGGCCCGGCTGTTGTCCGTGGGCGCCAACCATGGCGACGTGCTGATGGGACTGGGCGCGCTGGCCTATGCGCTGTACGGGGTGCTGCTGCGCCGCTGGGCGCTGCCGGTGGGTCCGTGGCAATCGCTGTACGTGCAGGTCGCGTTCGGGATCCTGTTCCAGCTTCCCGCCTTCCTGATGGCGCCGCCTTCGCCGCTGAATGCCGCCAACGTGCCGCTGGTCCTCTATGCGGCGGTGTTTCCGTCGCTGTTCGCCCCGTTCCTGTGGATGCAGGGCGTGCGGCACCTGGGACCCAACCGCGCCAGCATTTTCCTGAACGTGATGCCGGTGTTCACCGTGGCGATCGCCGCGGTGTTCCTGGGCGAGAAGCCGCATCTCTTTCACATCGTGGGTGGCGCCCTGGCGCTGGCGGGCGTGATGCTGGCGCAGATGCGCACGCCGCGTTTCGCGGGGCGGGCCAACGGGACCGTCTGACCATGGAATGGGGCCGGATCGCCGCGGTCGCACACCGGTCAGGGTTCCGGCCTACAATCAACGGTTTCTCAGCTATATCTCCTATACGAGCCCATGGCCCAATACGTCTACACCATGAACCGCGTCGGCAAGATCGTGCCGCCCAAGCGGCAGATCCTGCGCGATATCTCGCTTTCGTTTTTTCCTGGCGCCAAGATCGGCGTGCTGGGCCTGAACGGCTCGGGCAAGTCGACGCTGCTGAAGATCATGGCGGGCGTCGACCGCGAGATCGAAGGCGAAGCCATTCCGATGCCGGGCCTGAACATCGGCTACCTGCCGCAGGAGCCGCAGCTCAATCCCGAGCACACGGTCCGCCAGTCGGTCGAAGAAGGCCTGGGCGCGGTGGTCACCGCCAAGAAGCGCCTGGACGAGGTCTACGCCGCCTACGCCGAGCCGGACGCCGATTTCGATGCGCTGGCCGCCGAGCAGGCTGACCTGGAAGCCATCATCGCCGCAGCCGCCTCCAGCGGCTCGGACGATATCGAACACCAGATGGAAATCGCGGCCGACGCCCTGCGCCTGCCGCCCTGGGATGCCATCGTCGGCAACCTGTCCGGCGGTGAAAAGCGCCGCGTGGCGTTGTGCCGCCTGCTGCTGTCCAAGCCCGACATGCTGCTGCTGGACGAACCCACCAACCACCTGGACGCCGAAAGCGTGGAGTGGCTTGAGCAGTTCCTGCACAAGTTCCCGGGCACCGTCGTGGGCGTGACCCACGATCGCTACTTCCTGGACAACGCGGCCGAATGGATCCTGGAACTGGACCGCGGCTACGGCATCCCCTGGAAGGGCAACTACAGCTCGTGGCTGGAACAGAAGGAAGACCGCCTCAAGCAGGAAGAGTCCTCGGAATCCGCCCGCCAGAAGACCATCAAGAAGGAACTGGAGTGGGTGCGCCAGAACCCGAAGGGACGCCAGGCCAAGGCCAAGGCGCGCCTGGCCCGTTTCGAGGAACTGTCGTCCTACGAGTACCAGAAGCGCAACGAAACCCAGGAAATCTTCATTCCGGTGGGCGAGCGCCTGGGCAACGAGGTCATCGAGTTCAACAACGTCAGCAAGGCCTATGGCGATCGCCTGCTGATCGACAACCTCAGCTTCAAGGTGCCGCCGGGCGCCATCGTGGGCATCATCGGCGCCAACGGCGCCGGTAAGTCGACGCTGTTCCGCATGATCGCGGGCCGCGAGCAGCCGGATTCGGGCGAAGTGAATATCGGCCAGACCGTGAAGCTGGCCTATGTCGACCAGTCGCGCGATGCGCTGGAAGACAAGAAGACGGTGTTCGATGCGGTGGCCGATGGCGCCGACATCCTGACGGTCGGCAAGTTCGAAATGTCGTCGCGTGCCTATCTGGGCCGCTTCAATTTCAAGGGCGGGGACCAGAACAAGGTCGTGGGCCAGCTCTCGGGCGGTGAACGCGGCCGCCTGCACATGGCCAAGACGCTGATCGCCGGCGGCAACGTGCTGCTGCTGGACGAACCGTCCAACGACCTCGACGTGGAAACCCTGCGCGCGCTGGAAGACGCCTTGCTGGAGTTCCCCGGCAGCGTCATGGTGATCAGCCACGATCGCTGGTTCCTGGACCGTATCGCCACGCACATTCTGGCCTTCGAAGGCGATTCGCAAGTGGTGTTCTTTGACGGCAATTACCAAGAGTACGAAGCCGACAAGAAGCGCCGCCTCGGCGAAGAGGGCGCCAAGCCCAAGCGCCTGCGCTACAAGGCCCTGAAGTAAGCAAGCCTGCGGGCCATGCACCCTGAAAAATCCCGGCCTTCGCGCCGGGATTTTTCCTGGTCGGGAAAATCGCGGCCTTGCGGGGTTATCCTGAAGCCTTGCTCAGGGAGTTCACCATCATGCTGCTGTCCGCCTCCGATTCCACCCTGCTGATCGTCGATATGCAGGGCCGCCTCATGCCCGTCATCCATGATGGCGAAGCGGTGCTCAATGCCGCGCACAAGCTCGCGCAGGCCGCGCGCTTGCTGGATGTGCCGGTGGTCGCCACCGAGCATCACAGCAAGATGCTGGGCGTGACGGTCGATCCGCTGCGTGAACTGGTGCAGGGAACGTTCCAGAAGATGCATTTCTCTTCCGCGCGCGAGCCCGGCTTCGACGGCTGGCTGCCGGCCGCGCGCAGGACGATACTGGTGGCGGGCTGCGAGGCGCATATCTGCGTATTGCAGACCGTGATCGGCCTGGTCGACCTGGGCTACAAGGCCGTGCTCGTGTCCGATGCGGCGGGATCGCGCAAGCCTTCCGATCACCATGCCGCCTTGCGCCGCGCGCGTGCGCATGGCGCGGAAATCGTCACGTCCGAGATGGCGATTTTCGAATGGATGGAGACTTGCGAGCACCCGCGCTTTCGCGAGGTGTTACGTCTGGTCAAATAGCCGCCGCCGCCTGCAACATTGTCCCCAGTGGGCTGCAAAGATTCTCTCGCCCTTTGACACAATTCCTGGGCAAACCTCACACCGCCATCCCGGATATTTTGCGATCCTGACAGCCCTAAACCCAAAAAAGGGGACCGCGCGCTCGCGTCAGGTTCATTGCTGCGGCCCCTGGGTATAAGAATAGGAGCTTCAACATGAAAATCGCATCGCTTTCCAAAATCTGTGCTGCCCTGGCTATTACCGCAACCATGGCTGGCTGCTCTTCGTGGGATGGCATGAGCCATCGTCAAAAGAGCACCGTGGGCGGAGCCGCGCTGGGCGGCGTGGCAGGCGCCGTCATCACCAACGGCGGCATCCTGGGCACAGTGGGGGGAGCGGCAATCGGCGGCGTGATCGGCGATCAGGTCGGCAAGCGCTAAACGTCCCGCGCCATGCGAAACGCCCGGCAATGCCGGGCGTTTTTTTATGCTCCGCGCACGCCGGGAGGCCGGCGCGCAAGGGGCATCAGGTCTCGTTCTGCGGCATCTCGATCTTCACTTCCAACACTTCCAGCGTGTCCTGGCGTTCCAGGTGCACCTTGATGTCTTCAGGGTTGATCTTCACGTACTTGGAGATGACCGCGATAAGTTCCTGCTGCAACTGCGGCAGGTAGTCGGGCGAGTCGCCGCGGCCCCGCTCGTGGGCCAGGATGATCTGCAACCGTTCTTTGGCGACGGAAGCGGAAGATTTCTTTTGACCGAGCAGAAACGACAGGAAGGACATTGCTTACTTGCCTCCGAACAGGCGTTTCAGGAAACCGGGCTTTTCGTAATCGGTAAAGCGCAGGGCCTTGTCTTCGCCCAGGTAACGGCTGACGACGTCCTTGTAGGCTTCGGAGACGTCGGTCTCTTTCAGGTGGATGGCCGGCAGGCCCTGGTTCGACGCCTGCAGCACCGCTTCCGATTCCGGAATGACGCCGATCAGCTTGATGCGCAGGATGTCCTCGATGTCGCCCAGCGACAGCATTTCACCGTCGGACACGCGCTTGGGGTTGTAGCGGGTGAGGAGCAGGAATTCCTTGACCGGCTCGCCGCCGTCGACCGCGCGCTTGGACTTGGCCGCCAGGATGCCCAGGATGCGGTCGGAGTCGCGCACCGACGAGACTTCCGGATTGGTCACCACCAGGGCGTCGTCGGCGAAGTAGGCGGCCATCAGCGCGCCCGTCTCGATGCCGGCGGGCGAGTCGCAGACGATGTAATCGAAACCCATGCCCTTCAGGTCGTTGATGACCTTTTCCACGCCATCCTGCGTCAGCGCGTCTTTGTCGCGCGTTTGCGAGGCGGGCAGGATGAACAGGTTTTCAAGCTGCTTGTCCTTGATCAGCGCCTGGTTGAGGGTGGCTTCGCCCTGGATCACATTGACGAAGTCGTACACCACGCGACGCTCGCAGCCCATGATGAGGTCGAGATTGCGCAGGCCGACGTCGAAGTCGATGACAGCGGTTTTGTGGCCCCGCATCGCGAGGCCCGCGGAAAAACTGGCGCTCGTCGTGGTTTTACCCACGCCGCCTTTGCCGGAAGTCACCACAACAATGCGTGTCATGACGATCAAACCCTTATGTTCGAATAAATCGCGTTATCGTAAAGCAAAAAGCCCATGTAAGGCTTCTTACAGGATGTGTTGAGGTTGTGCAGGGCTTCCGCCGCGCCGGCGCTTCCTGGCGTGCGCGACAAGAGCCGGGGCGTCACGCCTTCAGGGCCTCGATGCGCAGGGTGTCGCCGTCCAGCCGGACCAGCGCGGGCTGATTCTGCAGCGTGCGGTCCAGCTTGTCCTCGACCACCCGGTACACGCCGGCCACGGCCAGCAGCTCCGCATCCAGATGCGTCGTGAAGATGCGGGCCGAAGTGTCCCCGCGCGCGCCGGCCATCGCCTTGCCGCGCAACGGACCATAGACATGCACGTTGCCGTCGGCGATGACTTCCGCGCCCTGGCTCACCATGCCGATCACCACCAGGTCCGTATGGCGCGCGTAGACGCGCTGGCCGGAACGCAGCGGCTTGGTGATGACCAGCGCCGAAGATGAGTGCGGCGCGGCGGGCGTGGGGCTGGAGGCGGACGTGGTGTTGCTGGCGGCGCGCGCCGGCATCGGTTCGGGCGTGGCTGCCGCGGTGTCGGCCGCCGCGGTATCGACCGCCGCGGCATCGGCCGCCGACGTGTCGGTGGGGGCGGGCGCGATTTCGACGGACGCGGCCGGCACCGAGGGCACGGGCGTGGCGACGTCGTTCGGCGGGGCGGTGTCGACCACGGGGGCGGGCCGGGCGGCGGGCGTGGACAGCTCCACCGGCGTCAGGCCGGCCTCGCGCGCGGCTTGCAGGTTGGCGCCTTCGGCCACCACCCCGATGGGGGGCAGGTTGTGGCCGCGCAGCGCCGCCACCAGGGCGGTCCAATCGATCTTTTCCTCGACGCGGCTGGCGTCGATGACGACGGGTTCGTTTTCGAAGAAGCTGCCGGCATCGGCCATGCGCTTGGCCAGCGCGGCGTTCAGGCGTTCGGGGTCGGCGCTATGCAGAACCACCCGGATGGCATACAGGGTGGCGCTCTTGAAGTCCAGGGCTAGGGATTCAGTGTTCATCTTGATTATGGCTGGCGGTTCGGGCGCCTGGAAACGGCGCGCTCGACCGGCTGCGGGATGTCGGGGATGATAACCCGCCCAGGGCGGCCTGAGCCGCAAGGGCTCCGAAAGAAAAAGGCGCCTCAAGGCGCCTTTTTCCCGTATTACGCACGCGAACGGTCAGCCTTGGGCCCAGGAATCGCGCAGGGTCACGATGCGGTTCAGCACCGGAGCCTGCTCCGAGGAATCCTTCAGGTCGGCCGTGAAGTAGCCCAGGCGTTCGAACTGCCAGGTGGCGCCAGGGGTGGCCACGGTGCCCGGTTCCAGCCAGGCCGTGACGGTCTGCTTGGAATTCGGGTTCAGGCAGGCCAGGAAGTCCTTGTCGCCGCCATCGGGACGCGCGTCGGCGAACAGGCGGTCGTACAGGTGGATCTGGGCGGGCACCGCGTGGGCCGCGCTGACCCAGGTGATGTTGCCCTTGACCTTGACGCTGTCGGCGCCCGGCGTGCCGCTCTTGGTGTCCGGGAGGTACTCGGCATGGACCTCGACGACTTCGCCGGCTTCGTTCTTGGTGAAGCCGGTGCAGCGCACCACGTAGCCGTACTTCAGGCGCACGGTGTTGCCGGGGAACAGGCGGAAATACTTCTTGGGCGCTTCTTCGCGGAAGTCGTCGCGTTCGATCCACAGCTCGCGCGACAGCGGGAATTCGCGGACGCCGGCTTCCGGGTCGTGCGGGTTGCGCGGCGCGGTGCAGGCTTCGGTCTGGCCTTCGGGGTAGTTGGTGATGATCAGCTTGATCGGGTCCAGCACCGCCACCGAGCGGGCGGCGATCGGGTCCAGGTCGTCGCGCACGGCCTGCTCCAGCAGGCTGTAGTCGATGCGCGAATCGGACTTGGACACGGCGGTGCGGTCGCAGAACAGGCGGATCGAGGCCGGCGTATAGCCGCGGCGGCGCAGGCCGAAGATGGTCGGCATGCGCGGATCGTCCCAGCCGTCCACATGGCCTTCGCGCACCAGCTGCAGCAGCTTGCGCTTGCTGGTGACGACATAGCTCAGGTTCAGGCGGGCGAACTCATATTGGTGCGGCAGCGGCGCGGCCAGCTTGCCGAGTTCGGCCAGGCGCGTGAGGATCCAGTCGTAGAACGGGCGCTGGTCTTCGAATTCCAGCGTGCAGACGCTGTGCGTGATGCCTTCCAGGGCGTCTTCCACCGGGTGCGCCCAGCTGTACATCGGGTAGATGCACCACTGGTTGCCGGTGCGGTGATGGGTGGCGTGGCGCACGCGGTACATGACCGGGTCGCGCAGGTTGATGTTGGGCGAAGCCATGTTGATCTTCGCGCGCAGCACCAGGCTGCCGTCGGGGTGCTTGCCGTCGCGCATTTCGCGCAGCAGCGCGATCGACTCCGCGGCCGGGCGGTTGCGCCAGGGCGAGTCGGTGCCGGGTTCGGTCAGCGTGCCGCGGTTGGCGCGGATCTCGTCGGCGCTTTGCTCGTCCACGTAGGCGTGGCCGGCTTCCACCAGCGCTTCGGCGAACTCGTACATGTAGCCGAAGTAATCGCTGGCGAAGTACAGGTTTTCCTGGCCGTTGTCGGCCTTCCAGTCAAAGCCCAGCCAGTGGACGGCCTCGATGATGGCGTCGACGTATTCCTGGTCTTCTTTCTCGGGGTTGGTGTCGTCAAAGCGCAGGTGGCAGACGCCGCCGAAGTCGCGCGCCAGCCCGAAGTTCACGCAGATGCTCTTGGCGTGGCCGATATGCAGGTAGCCATTGGGCTCCGGCGGAAAGCGCGTGCGGATGCGGGCCGGGTCCGCTTCTCCCTGCTGCTGCAAGGCCGCCGGGCCAGGCTTGCCCGCCCAGCGCTTGCCCTGGAAGCGGTTCGCTTCGAGGTCGTCTTGGACGATGTTGAGCAGGAAATTTGATGCGGCGGGGGTCGGCGTCGTGGCGGTGGTCATTCTTGAAAGAATAGGAAAAAGCAGCGACAAAGCGTCAATTTTGCCACGTTCCGCGGGCAAGCCCTTTTCGCACCGTCTGCAACTGGTTTCAAACGGCTCCCATAGTCATGTAACTGGCTCTACACTACGGGCCATTATGGATATATCCACCCTATCCCTGGCCCGGGCGCAGTTCGTGGCCAGCCTGAGCTTCCTGGCGCTTTTTCTGGCCGTTTCCCTGGCGCTTGTCTGGGTGCTGCTGTTCTTCAAGATCCGGGCCCGCTGGTCGGGCCGCGGCGGCTGGACGGCCGCGTACCGCTTCTGGGTGCGTATCTTCGCCTTGTCCTTCGTGCTGACCCTCGCGGCCAGCGTGCCCGTGCTGATCCAGCTCGGCAGCCTGTGGGCGGGGCTGATGGACAAGATCGGCAATGTGGCAGGCCCCTTGCTGGGCTACGGCATTCTCTCGGTCTTCATCCTGAAATCCTGCTTTCTGGGCGTCATGCTGTTCGGCCAGCGCCGCGTGTCCGACGGCGCGCATACGCTGGCGGTGCTGATGGTGGCGCTGGGGCAGCTGGTGGCGGTGTTCTGGGTCCTGGCGCTGCAATCCTGGATGCAGACGCCGGACGGCGCGGTGCTGGTCGATGGCCGCTACCAGGTCTATGACTGGGTGGCGGTCGTGCTGAATCCGTCGGTGGGCTGGCGCATGGCCGTGGTGATCGTGGGGTCCGCACTGGCCGCTTCGTTCCTGATGATGGGCGTGACCGCGCTGCAGGCGCTGCGGCGCCCGCTGGGCGATGGCGAGCGCAGCGCGTTCAAGACCGCGCTGGTCGTCGCCGTGGTGGCGGCCTTCCTGCAAGTGCCGGTCGCGACCGGCGCCGGGCAGATGGTGGCCAAGCTGCAGCCCGCCAAGGCCGCCGCGGCCGCCGGCTTCTGGGAGAGCGGGGCGGTGCCGCAACTGGTGCTGTTCGGCTGGCCGGATGCGCGCGCCCACACGAACGTGGCCGACCTCACCCTGAACAATGCGGGCGGCATGTGGCTGCATCGCAATCCCGACGGCACCTACCAGGGGCTGGACAAGTATTCGGGCATGCTCCCGCCCGTGGCGCTGACCTTCTGGTCGCTGCGCGTGGCGGCGGGGCTGGGCCTGCTGATGCTGGCGGTGGCGTGCGTGACCTTCCTGTGGACGTTCCGGCGCGGCCTGGACCCATCCACCTTGCCGCATTGGTGGCAGCGGGTGCTGTGCGGCATGATGTTCTCCGGCGGCATCGCCGTCGTGGCCGGCTGGTGGGTGTCCGTCATCGGCCTGCAGCCCTTCGTCGTGAACGGCACCATCACGCAGTCCGAGGTCCTGGGCACCGTCGCATCCAGCACCGTGCTCTACGGCCTGGTCGGCTACGGCCTGCTGTACGCGCTGCTGCTGGCCGCGTTCGCCGGCATGCTGTTCCACGCGGCGCGCTATGGCGTCGTGCCTGTGCGCAAACTGGGCGGGGGTACGCCATGATCGCCATGCTGGCCGCATCGCAGGGCCTGAGCCCCGACGATCCTTCATTCTGGATGCCGCTGGCCTTCATGGGGCTGCTGTTCGTGGTGATCGCCGCGGGCATGGTCCTGGACGGCTTCGACCTGGGCGTGGGCATCCTGCTGCAGTTGGCCCCTGAACATGAGCGCGGGCGCATGATGAGCCTGCTGAGCCCGTGGCGGGACGCCAACGAGTTCTGGCTGCTGCTGGGCATGGGCCTGTTCGCGTCGGCCTTTCCGTTCGCTTGGGGCGCGGTGCTGGGCAAACTCTACGGGCCCCTGACGTTCATGGTGCTGGGCGTGGTGCTGCGCAGCGTCTCGTTCGAATTCCGCATCCGCGCGCGCAACGAAATGAAGCCGCGCTGGATCTTCGCGTTCTGGGCGGGGTCTATCATCACGGCGTTCGGCCAGGGCATGCTGCTGGGCCGGATCGCGACGGGCTATCAATCCGATGCCGGCTATGGCTGGTTCGCCATGTTCGTGGGCTTGTGCGCGGTGGCCGCCTATGTGCTGCTGGGCGCGTCGTGGCTGGTCATGCGCGTGGACGGCGATCTCCAGCGCCGGGCCGCCAACTGGGCCCGCCACGCCATCCGCTGGACGGCGGTGGGCATGGTGGCGATCGCGGTCACGCTGGGCCTGGCCAATGCGGGCATTTTCTACAAATGGAGCAACATCGCTCACCTGAGCCTGGCCGCCTCGGTCTGGGTGCTGATGCTGGCGGGTTTCGTCGCGGCCGAGATGCTGCTGGCGCGGCTGCCCGGAAAGGCCGACCGCTTCAGCTGGCTGCCCTTCGTACTGACCGTGGCCCTGTTCCTGCTGATGCTGAGCGGGCTGGCCTACAGCCTGTTCCCCTACCTGATCCTGGACGACATGACCTTGTGGGACGGCGCGGGCGCGCTGGGTTCGATGCGCCTGGTCATGGCGGGTGCGGTCGTGGGGATTCCGGTGGTGCTGGTGTTCAACATCCTGGCCTACCGGTCGGTGTTCGGCAAGGAGCGCCCGCCGGTGCCGCTGTTGCCGCCGCCCTCATATTGATGCGCCGGCTGCCGATGGCTTGCGGCCATCGGCAAGTCTGCCCGGCGCCCGGGCCTTGCTACAGGACCGGCTTGGACACCCGTTGCAGGATTTCTTCGCCGTAGGCTTCCAGCTTGCGGGCGCCTACGCCGCTGATGTGGCTCAGGGCATCCATGGAGTCGGGCTGGGCCAGGGCGATCTCGCGCAGCGTGGCGTCGTGGAAGATGACGTAAGCCGGCACGCCGTGGCTTTTCGCGACTTCGCCGCGCCAGGCGCGCAGCGCCTCGAAGACCGGCTGCAGTTCGGGCGGCAGGTCGATGGCGGCGGCCTTGGGGCGGCCGCTACTGGTCTTGCCGGACCGCGTTTTCTTTTCCGATTCCCGCCGCAGCATGAGCTGCCGCTCGCCCTTGAGCACGGCGCGGCTGCCCTCGGTCAGGGCCAGCGTGCCGAAGCCTTCGTTGTCCACCGTCAGCAGACCTTGCGCCAACAGCTGGCGCAGCACCCCGCGCCAGGCGGTGTCGCTCAGGTCTTCGCCCACCCCGAACACGCTCAGCGTTTCATGGCCGTGCTGCCTGGTGCGGTCGGTGACCTTGCCGCGCAGGATGTCGATGATATGGCCCGCGCCGTAGCGCTGGCCGCGTTCCTTCCAGAGGCGGTAGACGGCCGACAGCACCTTCTGCGCGGCGACGGTGCCGTCCCAGGCCTGCGGCGGTTCCAGGCAGACGTCGCAGTTGCCGCAGGCGGTGATCTGCTGGCCGAAGTAGGCCAGCAGGCGCACGCGCCGGCATTCCACGGTCTCGCACAGTCCCAGCATGGCGTCCAGCTGCTGGCCCAGGCGCCGGCGGTAGGATTCGTCGCCGGGCGATTCGTCGATCATGCGGCGCTGCTGCACCACGTCCTGCAGGCCATAGGCCAGCCAGGCGGTGGCGGGCAGGCCGTCGCGGCCGGCGCGCCCGGTTTCCTGGTAGTAGCCTTCCACGGACTTGGGCAGGTCGATGTGCGCCACGAAGCGCACGTCGGGCTTGTCGATGCCCATGCCGAATGCGATGGTGGCCACCATGACCACGCCGTCTTCGCGCAGGAAGCGGGACTGGTTGGCCGCGCGCACCTGCGGACTGAGTCCGGCGTGATAGGGCATGGCGTCGATGCCCTGGTTGCACAGGAATTCGGCGGTTTCCTCCACGCGGGCGCGCGACAGGCCGTAGACCACGCCGGATTCGCCTTCGTGTTCGGTGCGGATCATGTCCAGCAACTGCTTGCGCACCTCGTTCTTTTCGATGATGCGGTAGCGGATGTTGGGGCGGTCGAAGCTTGAGACGAAATGGCGCGCCTCGTCCAGCGACAGGCGCTGGGCGATTTCGGTACGGGTGTCGGCGGTGGCCGTGGCCGTGAGCGCGATGCGCGGCACGTCGGGCCAGCGCTCGTGCAGCATGGACAGGCCCAGGTATTCAGGCCGGAAGTCATGTCCCCACTGGGACACGCAGTGGGCTTCGTCGATCGCGAACAGCGCGATGCGGCCGCGCTCCAGCAATTGCAGGCAGCGGTCGGTCAGCAGGCGTTCGGGGGCTACGTAAAGCAGGTCCAGCTCGCCGGCAAGAAAGGCCTGCTCGACGTCGCGGGCCACCCGCCAATCCTGCGTGGAGTTCAGGAAGGCCGCGCGCACGCCAAGTTCGGTCAGGGCGTCCACCTGATCCTGCATCAGCGCGATCAACGGCGACACGACGATGCCGGTGCCTTCACGGACCAGCGAGGGGATCTGGTAACAGAGCGACTTGCCGCCGCCGGTGGGCATGAGGACCAGCGCGTCGCCGCCGTCGATCACTTGTTCGACAATGGCTTGCTGGTCGCCGCGGAAGGATTCGTAACCGAAAACGCGCTGCAACACGCCGAGGGCGCGCGCGTCAGACATGGGGGTAGGCCGGAAGCATCATGGCAGGGATTTTAAGCCCCAATTCCGGCGGGCCTCTTCCGGAGAGATATTTCCGTCCGCGTCGCGGTCCGCCTACCAGCTCAGCCAGGTGCCGCGCATGAAGGTATCGACCGGCATGCTCAGGTTGGCGCGCCATTCGTAGTTGCCCGACACGATGTCGCGGTCGGCGCCCACGGCGAGCTTGACCTTGGGGGCGACGAACATGCTGTGCGACAGGCCCACGCGCTGCTCGGCCAGGACCGAGCCTTCGCGCAGGCCGGAATACGTGCCGCTCAGCGTGCCCCAGCCCGCCAGCGGCACGCCCGCCGACAGGGTGTTGCGGGTCTGCGCGGCCGAGGCCACTCCGCCGGAGTAGGTCGACAGGTCGCCATAGCCGGCCCCGATCTGTTCGTTGGTATAGCCCAGGTTCACCATGTCGGCCAGATCCACGGTGTAGCCGAAGCGGTAGCGGTAGCCGCTGGCCGCGTCGAACGTGCTTTGCGTGGCGCCGGCCTGGAACGTGCCGTACTCGCCGGCGGTGTAGGTGGTGCCCATGCCGCGCGTGGTGAGCGAGGGCGCGCTCTGCACCTGGCCCTCCAGGGTCAGGACGGGCGTGAGCCCGTAGCGCACGCTGCCGCTGCCGACGGAGGCCCCGTAATCCACCGCGCCCGAGCTGGCGGCGGGATCCATGAGATTGAGCTTGCCCAGCGACGAGGAATACCCAAAGCTGCCTTCGGGCAGGGTGGCGCCAGTGCCGGCCCAGTTGGAGATCTGCAATCCGCCCACGGGTGCGCCGCTGCCCCAGGTGGGTGCGTTGGCGCTGACATTGCCGACCGTCACCGAAGGGCCCGAGGTGTTGCGGTAGACCCAGTTGCGGTTGCCTCCGTAGCGCAAACCGTCCTGACCGCTGACGGATGCGAACCAGGGGCGGCTGGGCCGGGATACGCCGGAAATCACCACCACGGGAATGCGGGGCATATCGCCGTCTTCCAGGGCGAAAGAGTAGTCGGGCGCGCTGTCTTCGGGGGGCGGGGTCTGCGCGATCGGATCGCAGGCCAGCGGGGCGGGCCGCGCATCGCCGGAAAGCGCGGGTCCGGTGCCCGGGATGAAATCCTCTTGGGGGCTGTCTTCCGTGCCTTGCACGCTGGTGTCCATCGCGGGTTCCGCGGCTTGCAGGTCGCAAGGCGCGGGGTCCAGCGGCACGGCGCGCGCGTCCAGCGACGGGGCGGGGCGCACCGGGATGGGTTGAACCGGGGACAGAACGCCGATGCCGCGCGCCACGCGCGTGGCCGCGCCCGCCGGGGGCGGCGGGGAGGCATGGGGGAGCGCATCGGGCTCGTCGCCAAACGCCGGCGCCAGCGGGCAAACCATGCCTGCCGTCAGCGCCGCGTGCAACAGCCGTCTGCGCCAGATGATTGCAGGGGCGACCATAGGGACAGTGTAGAGAGGGCCTGCGGCCGGAACTGTAAACGTTTTTTAGTAAAGCGCACGAGTGGCAGCAGACGACCCGGTATTTTAGGGCCAGTCCAATCCGGCGGGTGTCCGGGCCGCAAACAGGCGGGAACAGGCGGCCAACATCGCGCAACGGGTATATTTCAGATGATTTCTTGCCTCTTGCGGGCGGAGGCGGCGCGCCGCACTATGATGGCCATGGACAATTCCCACACCAAGCTGCTGGTCGTCGACGACGACCCGGCCTTGCGCCAGTTGCTGGCCGACTACCTTAACCGGCACGGCTACGACACCTTGCTGGCGCCGGACGCGACCGACCTCTCGTCGCGCATTACCCGCTATGCACCCGATCTGCTCGTGCTGGACCGCATGCTGCCAGGGGGCGACGGCGCCGATGCCTGCCGCCGCCTGCGAGAGCAGGGCGAGGATATTCCCGTCATCCTGCTGACCGCGCGCGACGAAGCCGTGGACCGCATCATCGGCCTGGAGGCCGGCGCGGACGACTACGTCGGCAAGCCCTTCGACCCGCGCGAACTGCTGGCCCGCATCGAGGCCGTGCTGCGCCGCAAGCGCGGCCCGTCCGCGCTGACCAAGGACGCGCCCGTGTCCTTCGGGCCTTTCGTGTTCGACCCGTCCACGCGCCAGCTCTCGCGCGACGGCACCGTCGTCAAGCTGACCGGCGGCGAGATCAATCTGCTGGAAGCCCTGGTGCGCAACGCGGGCAAACCGCTGTCGCGCGAGCGCCTGCTGGCGCTGGCCCGCGACGACGACGCCGGCGAGCGCAATGACCGCGCCATCGACATCGCAATCCTGCGCCTGCGCCGCGTGATCGAAGACGATCCCAAGCAGCCGCGCTGGATCCAGACCGTCTGGGGCATCGGCTACCGGTTTTCCCCCTGATGCGTTTTTCTCCCGGCTTTCTGGTGCCGCGGTCCCTGCGGGCGCGACTGATCCTGCTGATCCTGGGCTCGGTCCTGCTGACGCAGGCGGCCACCCTGGTGACGGTGTCGTACTTCCGGCACAAGTTCATGGAAGACGTGGCCATCGGCTACATCGTCACCACCATCCGCACCTTGCGCGCCGCCGTATCCCAGGTGCCGGCCGAGGACCGCGCCGATTTCGTGCGCACGGCGTCCCAGAACCAGTGGCGGCTCTGGTCGCGGGTCCTGCCCGCGGAAGCCAAGCTGCAACGCTTCAACGGACGCCGCCCGCCGCCTCCGCCCAGGGCCGCGCCGCGTCCGCGCCCCCCGCCACCCGCCATGGATTCGCAGCTGCATGGTCCGCCGCCGCCGCCACCGCCCGAGGTGCGCGGCGATGACCGCGATGGCGACGGCGCGCACGGAGACCGCTCGGAAGAACAACGCGATGGCGACCGCGAGCGCGCGGAGCACGAGCGCCGCTACAAGCCCGAGCCGGACGACATCCGCCGCGATCTGCGCGTGCTGGTGCAGCAGCTCAACGAACGCCTGAACGACGGCACGCGGGTGGCGCTGTCGCGCGGCCCCACTCCGGAGATCTTCATTTCGCTGGCGCCCAATTCCGCCAGCGAGGATGCGCCGCGCCTGCGCGAATGGCTGGTCATTCCGCTGGACCGCCTGGATCCGCCCGTGGCCACGCCGTTCATCGCCGCCTGGCTCGGAGGCCTGGGCCTGCTGCTGTTGCTGGCGGTGGGCTTTTCCTGGCACATCACGCGCCCGATCACCCGGCTGGCCGATGCCGCGGACCAGCTCGCAGCCGGACAGCCGCAACGCGTCGAGCCCTCGGGCCCGCATGAGACCCGGGTGCTGGGCGAACGCTTCAACGCCATGCTGGACGCGCTGGCCGAATCCGATTCGGTGCGCCGCACCCTGTTGTCCGGCCTGCCCCATGATCTGAAGGGGCCCTTGTCGCGCATGTGGCTGCGCATCGAGATGGCGGACGACTCCAAACTGAAGGAAGGATTGCGCGCGGACTTGCAGGACATGCAGCACATGGTCGACCAGTTCATCGGCTTTGTGCGCGGCACGGACCCCGCCGCGTACCGCTATGCCCCCATCGTCCTGTCCGACTGGTTGACCGAACGCGTCGGCGCCTGGCAGGGCGCGGGCACCGAAATCGGCCTGAACGCCGACGCCGATGTTTCGGCGCTGGTGGTGCAGGCGGACGCCGTGGCGCTGGGCCGCCTGCTGGACAACCTGATCGGCAATGCGCTGAACCACGGCGCGCCGCCGGTGGATGTGGCGCTGCGCCAGGAAGATGGCCACGCGGTGCTGGACGTGGCCGACCATGGCCCCGGTATCGTGCCGGAACGCCGCCAGGAGGCCCTGCGCCCGTTCAGCCGGCTGGATGACGCGCGTACGCGCACCGGCAGCGTGGGGCTGGGCCTGGCGCTGGCGGAGGCCATTGCGCGCGCGCATGGCGGTTCGCTGGAGCTGCGCCAGGCCGAATCCGGCGGGCTGTGCGTGCGGGTCAGGCTGCCCCTGTCGGAGACAGCCTGAGGCGGGGCCGTCCCCGGGGCGGCCCGCCCTACGGTACGATGCATCCTGCTTCGTCCTTTGTCGTTTCCGCACCATGGCCATCCAGTCCGATTCGCTTTCCTCCCGTCCCGACGCGCCCCGTATCGTGGCGCCGCAGCCGGTGTCGCCCAACGAGGAGTCGATCGAACGCGCGCTGCGGCCCAAGGCGCTGGGCGAATACGTCGGGCAGCAGCGCGCCCGCGAACAGCTCGAGATCTTCATCGCCGCGGCCAGAAAGCGCGGCGAGGCCCTGGACCACGTCCTGCTGTTCGGCCCGCCGGGCCTGGGCAAGACCACGCTGGCCCACATCATTGCGCATGAAATGGGCGTGCAGCTGCGCCAGACCTCGGGGCCCGTGCTGGAGCGCCCGGGCGACCTGGCCGCGCTCCTGACCAACCTGGAAAAGAACGACGTCCTGTTCATCGACGAGATCCACCGCCTGTCGCCCGTGGTCGAGGAAATCCTCTACCCGGCGCTGGAGGACTTCCAGATCGACATCCTGATCGGCGAAGGCCCGGCCGCGCGCAGCGTGAAGCTGGACCTGCAGCCGTTCACCCTGGTGGGCGCCACCACGCGCGCCGGCATGCTGACCAATCCGCTGCGCGACCGCTTCGGCATCGTCTCGCGGCTGGAGTTCTACAACGCCACCGACCTGGGGCACATCGTGACGCGCAGCGCCGGCCTGCTGCACGCCGGCATCACGCCGGACGGCGCGGCCGAAGTGGCGCGCCGTGCCCGGGGCACCCCGCGTATCGCCAACCGGCTGCTGCGCCGCGTGCGCGACTATGCCGAGGTCAAGGCCAGTGGCACCATCGACGCCGACGTGGCAGGCCGCGCGCTGGCCATGCTGGAGGTCGACCCGCAGGGGCTGGACCTGATGGACCGCAAGCTGCTCGAAGCCATCATCCATAAATTCGACGGCGGGCCGGTGGGCGTGGACAGCCTGGCCGCGGCCATCGGCGAAGAGCGCGACACGATCGAAGACGTCATCGAGCCCTACCTGATCCAGCACGGCTATCTGCAGCGCACCCCGCGCGGCCGCACCGCCACGCTGACCACCTGGCGCCACCTGGGCCTGACCCCGCCCGCCGGCACGACCGGCGGCAGCGGTGAGCTCTTCGGCAAATAGGACCGCGCCCCGCGCCTGTCGTGCATCCGGACGGCGCGCAAACGGCGCGGACGGGTTTATGATCCGGGGGTTTCGATTCCCCCTCGCGATCAAAGGACCGAATTCCATGCTGCCCGAATTGCCCACCTATGATGATGTCGTGCGCGCCAGCGAGCGCCTGGCCGGCAACGCACACCGCACGCCCGTCCTGACCTCGGCCACGGCCGACGCCATCACCGGCGCGTCGCTCTTCTTCAAGTGCGAGAACTTCCAGCGCATGGGCGCCTTCAAGTTCCGGGGCGGGTACAACGCCATCGCGCGCCTCACGCCCGAACAGCGCGCGGCCGGCGTGGTGACGTTCTCGTCGGGCAATCATGCGCAGGCCATCGCGCTGGCCTCCAGGCTGCAAGGGGTGCAGGCCACCATCATCATGCCGCTGGACGCGCCCGCGGCCAAGCGCGCGGCCACCGAAGGCTACGGCGGCAAGATCGTCACCTATGACCGCTACACCGAAGACCGCGAGGCGATCGCCCGGCGCATCCATGCGGAGACCGGCGCCACGCTTATTCCGCCCTATGACCACGAAGACGTGATCACCGGGCAGGGCACCGCGGCCAAGGAACTGTTCGAGGAAGTGGGCGAACTGGATTACCTGTTCGTGTGCCTGGGCGGCGGCGGCCTGCTGTCCGGCTCGGCCCTGTCGGCGTTCGCGCTGAGCCCGCGCTGCCTGGTGTATGGCGTGGAGCCCGAAGCCGGCAATGACGGCCAGCAGTCCTTGCGCAAGGGTGAAATCGTCCGAATCCCGGCCCCCAAGACCCTGGCGGACGGCGCCGCCACGACCCACCTGGGCAACCTGACCTTCCCCCTTATCCAGAAGTATGTCCGCGACATCGTCACGGTGACGGATGATCAGCTCGTCACCACCATGAAGTTCTTCGCCGAGCGCATGAAGATGGTCGTGGAACCCACGGGCTGCCTGGGCGCGGCCGCCGTCATGCAGAACGTGGTGCCGGTGCGCGGGGCCCGGGTGGGCGTCATCATCAGCGGCGGCAACGTCGACCTTCCGGCCTACGCAAAGCTGCTGGCGGCCTGAGGCGCCAGCGGCGGTTCGCCAGCCGCCGGGCCCGCCCGTGCTTGCGGTTGTCGACCTTGCAGGGCAGAATCGGAATTCGATCCCGACGAACAGGAGGCTGCGCCATGCGTATCCTTGTCATTGGCGGCACGGGTTTCATCGGCCGTCATCTGGTAGCACGGCTTTGCACGGACCAGCACCAGCTCATCGTGCCTACGCGCCTCTTTGCGCGCGGACGCGACCTGCAAATCCTGCCCACCGTCACCCTGCTCCAAAGCGACATCCATGACGATGCCGCGCTGGACAGCCTGGTGCAGGGGTGCGACGCGGTCGTCAATCTCGTGGGCATCCTGCACGGCAACATGGGCCGGCCCTATGGCTCGGATTTTGCGCGGGCCCATGTGCATCTGCCGCAGCGCATCGCCCAGGCCTGTTTGCGCCACGGCGTGCACCGTCTGCTGCACGTCAGCGCGCTGGGCGCCGATTCCAGCGGCGAAAGCATGTACCAGCGTTCCAAGGGGGATGGCGAGGCCGCCATCAAGCAGGCGTTCCTGGAGCGGCAGGAGGGCGGCTGGACGATCTTCCGTCCCTCCGTCCTGTTCGGGCCGGACGACCACTTCACCAATATGTTCGCGACGCTGGCGCGCTGGCTGCCCGTGCTGCCGCTGGCCGGCGCGCATGTGCGCATGCAGCCGGTCTACGTGGGCGACGTGGTGACCGCCATGGTGTCCGCGCTGGCCGATACCCATACCTGCGGCAAGACCTACGAACTGGGCGGACCGCAGGTCTACACCCTGGGCGAGATCGCGCGGCTCTGCGCCGCCTGGAGCGGCCATCCCCGGCCCGTGATCACCGTGCCCATGGGCGTGGGCCGCATGCAGGCCAGGCTGTTCGAATGCATGCCCGGCACACCCCTGATGTCGCGGGACAACCTGGATTCCCTGCGCCGCGACAATATCTGCAGCGGCCCGATGGCGCCGGAACTGCATGTGGTCCCGACGGGCCTGGAGGCCGTTGCGCCCCGCTATCTTCAGGCCGAGCCTAAATAGAGGCCGGGGACTCTAGCGCACCAGCGCCTTGAGCGCCTGTTTGATGCCGTCGGACACGCCCACGCCCTCGGGCAGCGTCTTCAGCGCGGACAGCGATTCCTTCTCGGAATAACCCAGCGCCAGCAGCGCGTTCAGGATGTCGGACTGGTTGTCGTGCGTGATGTGCGACGACGCGCCGATGTCCGCGCCCAGCTTGCCGCGCATTTCCAGCAGCAGCCGCTCGGCGGTCTTCTTGCCGATGCCGGGCACGCGGGTCAGGCGGCCCGATTCCTGCAAGGTGATGGCCTGGGCCAGGTCCGCCACCGACAGTCCGGACAGCACCGACAGCGCGGTGCGCGCGCCGATGCCGCTGACCTTGATCAGCTCGCGGAATGCGCTGCGTTCGCTGGCCGAGGCGAAGCCATACAGGATGTGGGCGTCTTCGCGCACGGTCAGGTGCGTGTAGAGCGTGACGCGGGCGCCGGTTTCCGGCAGCGAGTAGAGCGTGCTCATGGGCACGTCGATGTCATAACCCAGCCCGCCGACGTCCACGCAGATCGTGGGCGGCAGTTTTTCGATCAGGGTTCCGGTGATGCGTCCGATCATGGTGATGAAGGCCTGGCAATGGTGGGGCCGCTAACGCGCGGCGAATGCGGGGATTCTATACGCGCTAGCGTGCGCGCGGGCCGAACCGCGGGCGCGGCGCGCAAAAGACGGGGAAAAACCGGGAGGGGGAAGTCAGCCTATCAGCCGGCCGTTGCGGATGCGCGTCTTGCCGCTCATGTTCAAGGCCGTGCCCAGGCGTTCCAGCCTGTCCTGCAAGGGGCCGACATGGGCGTGGCAGATCGCGCAGGCCAGCGCGTCGGCCGAGTCGGGCGCGGGCGTGCCGTCCAGCGCCAGCAGATGCTGCACCATCATTTGCACCTGTTCCTTGGCGGCGCGTCCGGTGCCCACCACGGCTTTCTTGATCTGCAGCGCGGTGTACTCGTGCACCGCCAGCGAGCTGTCGGCCAGCGCGCACAGCGCCGCGCCCCGGGCCTGGCCCAGGAGCAGGGTGGATGCGGGATTGGTGTTCAGGAAGACGATTTCCAGCGCGGCCACGTCGGGTTGCGTGTCGCGCGCCACCTGGCGCAGATTGTCCAGGATGACTTTGAGGCGTTCGGACAGCGTCAGCGCCGGCGGGACCACGATGGTCCCGCTGGCCACGTAGCGCAGCCGCGGGCCGTCGGCATCGATCACACCGAAGCCGGTGCGGCGCAGGCCGGGATCGATGCCGAGGACGCGCATCAGTGACGGAAGTGGCGGGTGCCGGTCAGCACCATGGCGATGCCGTGCTCGTCGGCCGCGGCGATCACCTCATCGTCGCGCATGCTGCCGCCGGGCTGGATCACGCAGGTCGCGCCAGCCGCCACCACCACGTCCAGGCCGTCGCGGAACGGGAAGAACGCGTCCGACGCCACGGCCGAACCCTTGAGGGTCAGGCCTGCGTTTTCCGCCTTGATGGAGGCGATGCGGGCCGAGTCGATGCGGCTCATCTGGCCGGCGCCCACGCCCAGGGTCATGCCGCCGCCCACGAACACGATGGCGTTGGACTTGACGTACTTGGCGACCTTCCAGGCGAACGACAGGTCGTTCATTTCCTGTTCGGTGGGCTGGCGCTTGCTGACCACCTTCAGCGCATCGCGCGGCACGTTGTAGGCGTCCGGGGTCTGCACCAGCCAGCCGCCGCCCACGCGCTTGATGTCGAAGGCGTTCTGGCCCGTGCCCATCGGCACTTCCAGCACCCGCACGTTCTTCTTGGCGGCCAGGATGGCCAGCGCGGCGCCGTCGTAGGCAGGCGCCAGCAGCACTTCCAGGAACTGCGCGCTGACGGCTTCGGCCGTGGCGGCGTCCACCGGACGGTTGAAGGCGATGATGCCGCCAAAGGCCGACGTGGGGTCGGTCTTGAAGGCTTGCTGATATGCGCCCAGCGTGTCGGCCGCCACGGCCACGCCGCAGGGGTTGGCGTGCTTGACGATGACGCAGGCGGGCGCCTCGAAGCTGCGCGCGCATTCCCAGGCGGCATCCGCGTCGGCGATGTTGTTGTAGGACAGTTCCTTGCCCTGCAGCTGGCGGTAGTTGCCCAGCAGGCCGGCCGGACGCTGAGCGTCCACATAGAAGGCGGCGCTCTGGTGGGGGTTCTCGCCGTAGCGCAGCGCCTGCTCCTGCTTGACCTGCAGAGTCAGCGTGCCGGGCCATTCGTTGCGGGCCGGCACGGCTTCCTGCTTGGGCTCGGCTTCGGTCAGGCTGGTCAGGTAGGCGGCGATGGCGCCGTCGTACGCGGCCGTGTGGGCGTAGACCTTGGAAGCCAGCGCCAGGCGCAGGCCGTAGGAGGTGCTGCCGCCCTTGTCCATTTCAGCCAGGACGCGGGAATAGTCGACCGGGTCGATCACGACCGTGACGCCGCCGGCTTCGGTGCCGTGGTTCTTGGCCGCCGCGCGCAGCATGGCCGGGCCGCCGATGTCGATGTTCTCGACCGCGTCGGCGAACGTGCAGTCCGGCTTGGCGACGGTTTCACGGAACGGATACAGGTTGACCACCAGCATGTCGATGCGATCAATGCCCGCCGCCTTGATGGTGTCCATGTGCTCGGCGCTGTCGCGGCGGGCCAGCAGGCCGCCGTGGATCTTCGGGTGCAGCGTCTTGACGCGGCCGTCGAGGATCTCGGGCGAACCCGTGTGGGCAGCCACTTCGGTCACGGTCAGGCCGGAGTCGGCCAGCAGCTTGGCGGTGCCGCCGGTCGACAGCAGGCGCACGCCGCGCGCAGCCAGGGCGCGGGCAAATTCAACGATGCCGGTCTTGTCGGACACCGAAAGCAGGGCGGTTTCGATTTTCATGATGAGGGACGGGAGTGGGGCGGGGACGCCTTTCTCGTTCTGGTCGGATGGGAAATCTGGAGGGGCGGGCGGCGCGATGCATTCGTCGCCCGCGCGGGGAAAGCTATACCTGGATATTGTGCGCCAGCAACTTCTTGCGCAGGGTGTTGCGGGTGATGCCCAGCATTTCGGAGGCCCGGGACTGGTTGCCGCCCGACCGCTCCAGCGCCACTTCAAGCACCGGGCGCTCGACGCAACGCATCACCATGTCCCACATATCGTGGGGCTCGGATTCACCCAAGTCTTCGAAATAGCGCTCCAGGCTGGCGCGCACGCATTCTTCCAGGACATCTTTCTTGCTCATTTGAGTACAGATATTTTTATGTTGGTGTTGAGGCGGTTATGCCGCCAGCAGGGCTTCTGCGACCGGCGCCGGGTGGGGACTGCCGTCGCGCGAGATGATGTCGAACCAATCCGACACCGCCCGCCACTGGTCGCGGGTATTGTCGATCAGGTTCATGCGGGCACAGAACGAATCCGCGCCCGGCAGGCCGTCCAGATACCAGCCTATGTGCTTGCGCGCCGTGCGTACGCCGGTGTGTTCGCCATAGAAACGGTAATGGTCGTCGAGATGTTCGAGCAGCAGCTCGCGCATTTCCCCATAGGAGGGAGGGGCCAGTGTTTCGCCCGTGCGCAGGTAGTGGTCGATTTCGCGGAAAATCCAGGGACGGCCTTGTGCCGCCCGGCCGATCATGACCGCGTCGGCGCCAGTGTAATCCAGGACGTGCTTGGCTTTTACAGGCGAGTCGATATCTCCGTTGGCAATCACGGGGATGCTCAGCTCGGCCTTGACGGCGCGGATAGTGTCATATTCCGCCTCGCCCGTATAGAGGTCGGCCCGCGTGCGGCCATGCAGGGTCAGGGCGGAGATGCCGGCGTTTTCGGCCAGTTTCGCCACGCGCAGGGCGTTGCGGCTGCCGCGGTCCCAGCCGGTGCGGGTCTTCAGGGTGACCGGCACGCCCAGGGGGGCGCAGGCGGCCACCACGGCGTCCAGGATGCGGACGATCAGGTCTTCATGGCGCAGCAGCGCCGACCCGGAGGCCACGTTGCACACCTTCTTGACCGGGCACCCCATGTTGATGTCGATGATCCGGGCGCCCTTGCTGGCGTTGAACGCCGCGGCCTCGGCCATCATGGCGGGGTCCGCTCCGGCGATCTGGACGGAAATGGGGGCGATCTCGCCGTCGTGGTTCAGGCGGCGCGAGGTCTTGACGCTGTCCCAGAGCCTGGGGTTGCTGGCGGCCATTTCCGACACGGCATAGCCGGCCCCCAACTTCTTGCAAAGTTGGCGGAAAGGACGGTCCGTCACGCCCGCCATGGGCGCGACAAGAACGTTGTTGGGAAGGGTCCACTGGCCTATGCGCATGGTCACATTTTAACCGGCTCGATCGAACCCCCATTTTCCGCCAGCAACAGCTTGGTAACAAATGGGGGCGAAAAGGGGTGTTCCGGCCCCATTCAAGGGCCGGATCCGGATGGAAATCAGGCGCGAAAGCCCTGCAGCAGGTGCTGGGCCAGGGGGGCGCGCAAGGGGGATGCCAGATCCATCCCCAATAACGCCAGGCCACAGGCATGCTCGACCGGCGCCAGGCCGGTCGAGAAGACGCGCGGCATCAGGTCGGTGAGGCCGGCGGTGATGAAGCGGTCCACGTGGCGGGCCTGGGCGAACTCCGCCAGCGCGGCGCCGGGATTGGATGCGGGGTGGGCAAGCCAGCTGGCCAGGGTCTGGGCCAGTCGGGCCGCGTCGCGCAGCCCCAGGTTCAGGCCCTGGCCGGCCACGGGATGCAGGGTTTGCGCGGCGTTGCCGATGGCCGCCACGCGGCCATGCACCTGCGCCCGGCGGGCGGCGAGCGCCAGCGGAAAAACGTGGCGGGGGGCGTGGCTGGACAGCCGGCCCAGGCGGTCCCCAAAGGCCTGCGACAGCGCCCGCGAAAAGGCGGCGTTGTCCAGCGCGGCCAGCTCGGCGGCTCGGTCCGGCGCGCTGCACCAGACGACGGAATAGGCGTCCGGCGTCTGCGGGTGCGGCAGGAGCGCCAGCGGTCCTTCGGAGGTGAAGCGTTCCCAGGCCCAGCCACGGCGAGGCAGGGTGGCGTGCGCCGTGGTCAGCACGGCGTGCTGGTCGTAGTCGCGGCGCACGTCGGTGGCGCCCGCGCCATCGGACTGCACGGCCACCTTGCACAGGAGTTCGGTGTCGCCTTGCTGGATACGCACGCCTTCCGCGTCCTGGCGGCCGATCTGGGCGGGCGGGCCGGACAGCACGGTGACGCCGCAGGCGGCCACGCATTCATCCAGCTTGGCATGCAGGCCGGAATAGGCGACCACGCTGCCCAGCTGGGGCACGCCGAAATCGGTGTGCTGGATCAGGGTGCGGCCCAGCCGGCCGCGCTGCGACACATGGATGTTGCGGATGTCGGCCGAGCGCTCGGGCCATGCATGCAGCGACTCCAGCAGCACGCGGCTGCCGTGGTTCATGGCCAGGACGCGCGGATCCGCGGCGGGCACGGCCGCGGCCGGCGTGACCGGGGCGGGCGCGCTGCCCGCGAGCAGGGCGATACGCGCCGGATCCGGCGCCACGCGCGCCAGCATCAGGGCCAATACGCGGCCCACCGGGCCGGCGCCAAGAATCGCAATGTCGAAGGCTGATGAAGTCATGCCCGGATTTTAACCGTCCACTACAATCCCGGGCACCCGGCGCGGCTTGGCGCCGCCGCCCCTTTTTCCGGTTGATTGACATGACGCAGGCTCAGGCTTCCTCTTCGCTGTCCGCCGTATCGGCCCGCCGCCCGCGCGGCAAGGTCGCGGTGGGGCTTCTGGCCTGCCTGTTCGGCGCGGTGGGCGCGCACTGGTGGTATCTGGGCCGCCGCCACGCCTGGCTGGTGACCGCGCTGGCCGTGGTCAGCCTGTTCTGCGCGTTCCGCTTCTACCCGGTCTGGTACGACAATCCCGCCTTCTTCCTGCTCTTCATTCCCATGATCGACGGGTTCATCGAAAGCGCGGTGTTCTCGCTGATGCCGGACGAGAAATTCGACCGGATCTACAACCCGGGCCTGGGCCGGCCGTCGTCCACAGGCTGGGGGCCGGTGCTGGTCGCCATCCTGGCCTGCCTGGTCGGCGCCATCGTCTCCATGTTCGCCATCGCCATGGTGGTGGTCTATGTCTGGGTGGCCATGGGCTGGCTGGACGGCTACATCCTCTAGGCCGGTCCGGATCGCCCGGGGCTATTCGCGCATCAGCGCTTCGATCTCGGTGGCCTGCACCGGCACGCCGCGCGTGATGAGTTCGCAACCCTCGTCGGTGACCAGCGCGTCGTCCTCGGTGCGGATGCCGATATTCCAGTAGGCCTCGGGCACGTCGTCGGCGGGACGCACGTAGATGCCTGGCTCGATGGTCAGCATCATTCCCGTTTCCAGCTTGCGCCAGGGGCGTTCCGCGCCCTGGGCGGGGCCGGTTTGGCGGTAGTCGCCCACGTCGTGGACATCCAGCCCCAGCCAATGGCCGGTCCGGTGCATGTAGAAGCGGCTGTAGTCGCCGGATTCCAGCACGCCGTCCAGGGATCCCTTCAATAGCTTCAGGTCCAGCATGCCTTGCGCCAGGACGCGCAGCGCGGCCTCGTGGCCATCGTTGAATCCCCGGCCCGGCGCGGTGGCATGGGCCGCGGCCTCTTGCGCCGCCACGGTCAGGTCGTACAGCGCGCGCTGGGGACCGCTATAGCGGCCGTTGACCGGGAAGGTCCGCGTGATGTCGCTGGCGTAGCTGTCCACTTCGCAGCCCGCGTCGACCAGGACCAGATCGCCGTCTCGCAGCGTGGCTTCGCCGGCCGGGTAGTGCAGCACGCAGGCATTCGCGCCGGCCGCCACGATGCTGTTGTAGGCCACCGATTGCGCGCCGTGGCGGCGGAATTCATAGAGCAGTTCGGCCTCGATCTCGTACTCGCGCATGCCGGCGCGGGCCACGCGCATGGCGCGGACATGCGCGCCGGCGGAGATCTTCGCGGCGCGCCGCATTGCCGCGATTTCCGTGGGGTCCTTGACCAGCCGCATGCTGGCGAGCAGCGGGCGGATGTCCTGCTGCCGGGCTGGCGGGGCGTGTCCGCCGCGGCTGGCCTCGCGCGCCGCGGCCAGCCAGCGGTGCAGGCGGCCGTCCGTGCGCTTGTCGCCGGCCAGCGGCGCATACAGGGTGGGGTGGTCCAGCATGAGCGCGGGCACCAGTTCATCCAGCGCGTCGACGGGATGGGCATCGTCGAAGCCGAAATGGGCGGCCGCGGCCTCGGGGCCGAACCGCTTGCCCTCCCACATCTCATGTTCCACATGGCGCGGCCTGCAGAACAGCACCGCGCGGTCCGACGCGCCGGCGATCAGCACCAGCCAGGCGCCCGGCTCGGTAAAGCCGGTCAGGTAGAAGAAATCGCTGTCGTGCCGGTAGGGGTACTCCGCGTCGCGGTTGCGGATGGCCTCCGGCGCGGTCGCCAGGATGGCAATGCCGCCGCCGTCGGCGCGCATGCGCTCCATCAGGCGCTGGCGCCGCGCGGCGAAGGGGGCGATGTCGTCGGGAGGCAGGCTCATGGCGGGCCGGGGCGCAAGCCCCGCAAGGGCAGTAGATGGCGTTTACTTTACCCGCCATCCCGCAAATGCAACACCCCGCGGACGATTCCATGGCGCCGGGCCGGGATTCACTGGACGGACTGCTGTCCGCTGCTACAATCGCCGCTCTGTCATTGGGGAGTAGCCATCCTTTGTCCCCAAAGGAGTTAGCGTCAACAGACTTGGTGGTTCAGCGCTGCGGAGCAGCTGCTAGAACTCCATGGCGCTAACGGTTTCCATGCATAGCGGCACGCCCGCCGCATGGATCAGCCAGGCGAGACCTTTGGCCGCGTTGCGTTCACCCTAGCCGGGCGAGCCGCAGCGTCGCGCCAATGGTTTCTGCTCGTCCGGCTGCGTTCATATGTTGCTCACCCTGTTTCTGTTTTTCCTGTCCGCGGCAGTGATCTACTTCGCCTGCGAATTCTTCGTGAACGGCGTCGAATGGGTCGGTCACCGTTTCCAGCTTGGCGCCACCGCCACCGGCACCGTGCTGGCGGCCTTCGGCACCGCCCTGCCGGAAAGCGCGGTCACGTTCATGGCCGTGGTCTTCGGCGAAACCCCCGAGCAGAAAGATATCGGCGTCGGCGCCGCGATGGGCGGCCCTCTCGTGCTGGCCACGCTGGCCTATGCCGTGGTTGGCCTGGCCTTGTGGCGCGCCCGCCGCGGCCAACCGAAGCAGGCCAACTGTATCAACGCGGACCAGCGCCGGCTGGCCCGCGACCAGGCCTGGTTCATGGGCATCTTCATTTTCAAGGTAGGGCTGGGCCTGCTGGCGTTTGCCTGGAAGCCCTGGCTGGGCCTTGTGTTCCTGGCCACCTATGGCCTCTACGTCAAGCGCGAACTCAGCAACGACGAGGAAAGCCTGGATGGCGAAGACCTGGAGCCGCTCAAGCTGCGCCCCCGCGATCCAAGCCCGACCATGTTCTGGGCGGCCGCGCAGACGATCATGGCGCTGGTGGTGATTGCCGGAGCCTCGCACGTGTTCGTGAACCAGATCGAACTGCTGGGCGTGGCCATGGGCGCGTCGCCCCATGTGGCCGCCTTGCTGCTGGCGCCCGTGGCGACCGAACTGCCCGAAATCATGAATGCGCTGATCTGGGTGCGCCAGGGCAAGGAACGCCTGGCGCTGGCCAATATCTCCGGCGCCATGATGATCCAGGCCACCATCCCGAGCGCGTTGGGCATCTTCATGACGCCATGGCTGCTGGACGCGCCCTTGCTGGCGGCGGGCATGTTCACGATGCTGTCCATCGGCCTGTTGTGGCTGCGCTTCCGCCGCGCAGCCATGAGCGTGCCGGCGCTCTCGGCGGCCGGTGGCCTGTATGCCTTGTTCGCGGGCTATCTGGGCTGGCATTTCTACGCCTGAGGCCGATCGCGGCGCAAGCCTTGCGGGGCTGCGCCGCTTTTGTCGCATTCGTGAGCCCAAAAAGCGCATAAACCTTGTCCATCAGTAGAAACCCGCGTAAAATCGCTCTGTTATCCATCCCAGGAGCAGTCTTCGTGAATACCGATTCCGGCGAAAGTAGTCGATCTTGCATCGACGTCGCTGTCTGACAGGATCCACGCAGAACTCCGTCTGCCGCATCCTGTCATTCAGGTTGCGGTGTATCCCAAGCACCAGGCAAACGCCTGGGTAGCAATGCAGGCCTCCAGCCTGCCGGGACCCTCCCCAACGTAAACCGCCAGAACCGCCGCTAGTCGCAGCGCCAGCGCTCGTGCACGTTTGTCGTGCCCGCCGCCCAGGCGCCGCCCGGCTGCGCATGTGTTCGCGATCACGCTCCCCATTCTTGCAATGGAGGTCGTTATGCGTTTCTTCGACTTGTTCCTACGCCGCGCCGGCGTGGACCGCGCCACCGCCCTGGGCCGCCGCCGCGGCACCTCGCGGTTGACGGTCATCTGTCCGCGCGATGAACTGGGAGCCTTGCGCAAGCAGATCTGCCTGGACTTCAGCGCCGCCGGCCTGGACGTCTCGCAAGTGCAGATCGATCAGGGTAAAGACCCCGATCTGGCGTCGGCTTGCATCACCGTCAATTGCCCCCCGGAACTGCGGGCGGAACTGATGTCGCAAGCGCGCCGCCTGAGCGCCAACCCCGCGGTGCGCCACGTGCATTTCGGCGCGCAAGCCGCGATGGCCTGAAGCCCGCCACACGAATCCACAGGAGAGATCATGCCTAGTGCCTTAGACCCCGAGCCTCGATTGCGCCCAGTGCCCGGCGCCGGCATGCCTGTCTGACCTGTCTCCTCACTGCGAGCCGACCGGCCGGATAGTCATCCCGGTCCGTACGGAGTCCGCAGCCAAGAATCCCCGGCCTGGCCCGCGTCCCGCGCGCCGTCTTCCCCGGTTCCGATTCCCCCGCTAGCTCCCCTTCCGTTTTCCGCACCCGGCGCGCCATCGACGCGATCCGGACACCGGCAACATTGCTCCGGCGTCTGCGCACGCCTGTACGCGGCGGATTGACGGCTTTTCGTGGAAAAGCCGCGGCCCGCTGCTGCCCGCGCGCAGCCGCCGCGAGCGGGGTCGTCCGTGTCTCCAACAACAACACCTATAAAAACCGGAGCACTCCGATGTTTACCTTCCTGAAGTCCTTTTTCTCGTCCGCCGCTGGCCTGCGGCGGACGGGCCGCCACTTCCGCCGCGCGCCCATTCTTGAGCAAGGCGCCGAAACCACGGCGGTGTCCTCCGACGCCTCGCGCCGCGCCAACCAGCGCATGCTGGAAACGTCGCGCCTGGGCTTTGATTCCTTGTTCACGCTGTTTGGCAGCGGCTGGGGCGGTCTGTCCGAAGCCCAGGCGCAGGCCGCGCGCGAACGCCATGGGGCCAACGAGGTCGATCATGAAAAGCCGCTGTCCTGGCATGCCCACCTGTGGCTGTCCTACCGCAATCCGTTCAACCTGCTGCTGACCGCGCTGGCGGTGCTGTCCTGGCTGACCGATGTGCGGATGGCCGCCAGCGAGGAACAGTCCTGGACCGCCGTCGTGATCATCGGCTCGATGGTCGTGATTTCCACCGTGCTGCGCTTCGTGCAGGAGCAGCGCTCGAACCGCGCGGCCGAGGCCCTCAAGGCGATGGTGCAGAACACGGCCACCGTCTTGCGCAACGATGCCGCCGCGCCCGCCGGGGGCAACGGCCGGCGCTTCTTCGGCGCCGCGTTGCACGCCAGCGGTTCGCATCAGCTGGAAGTGCCGCTGGCGGAACTGGTGCCCGGCGACGTGGTGCTGCTTTCCGCCGGCGACATGGTCCCCGCCGACTGCCGCATCCTGAACGCCAAGGATTTGTTCGTCGCGCAGGCCGCGCTGACCGGCGAGTCGCTGCCCGTCGAGAAGCACTTGGCCCAGCGCGTCCAGACCGGCAATTCGCTGGAACTGGAGAACATGGCGTTCATGGGGACCAACGTGGTCAGCGGCTCCGGCAGCGCGCTGGTCATCGCCACCGGCTCGGATACGTATTTCGGCCAGTTGGCGGGGCGCGTCACGCAGACCTCCCGCGCGCCCACGCAGTTCCAGCAGGGCATCAACCGCGTGAGCTGGATCCTGATCCGCTTCATGCTGGTCATGGCGCCGGTGGTCATGCTGATCAACGGCTACACCAAGGGCGACTGGCTGGAGGCGCTGCTGTTCGCGCTGGCCATCGCGGTAGGACTGACCCCCGAAATGCTGCCCATGATCGTCACGGCCACGCTGGCCAAGGGGGCGTTGCGCATGTCGCGGCGCAAAGTCGTCGTCAAGCGCCTGGACGCCATCCAGAACCTGGGGGCGATGAACGTGCTGTGCACCGACAAGACCGGCACGCTCACGCAGGACCGCATCGTGCTGGAGCGCCATACCGACGTCTACGGCACCAGCAGCGACGACGTGCTGGCCTATGCCTATCTGAACAGCTACTACCAGACCGGCCTGAAGAACCTGCTGGACGTGGCCGTCCTGCAGCATGCCGAGGTGGAGCGCCGGCTGAACCTGGCGGCCCGCTATCGCAAGGTCGACGAGATCCCCTTCGATTTCTCGCGGCGCCGCATGTCCGTGGTGGTCAACGAGACCGAGAACGGCCGCGACCACCACGAACTGATCTGCAAGGGCGCGCTGGAGGAAATGCTGTCGGCCTGCACCCGCCTGCGGGTGGGTAGCGAGGTGCATCTGCTGACCGACGCCCGTCGCGCCGATATCCGCCGCGTGACGGCGGACCTGAATCGCGACGGACTGCGCGTCATTGCGGTGGGCGTCAAGGAAATGGCTCCCACGCAGCAGATCTATGGCGTGGCGGATGAGTCCGACCTGGTGCTGGTGGGGTATATCGCGTTCCTGGACCCTCCCAAGGAGTCCACCGGCCCCGCGCTGGCGGCGCTGAAGGCCTCGGGCATCGAGGTCAAGGTGCTGACCGGGGACGTGGAACTCGTGACCCAGAAAGTCTGCCGCGAAGTGGGATTCGACGTCCGCAAGGTCTGCCTGGGCGCCGAGATCGAGGTCATGGACGACGCGCAGCTGGCGCTCGCCGTGCGCGAAGCCAATGTGTTCGCCCGCCTGACCCCCGCCCACAAGGAGCGCATCGTGCGCAGCCTGCGGGCCCAGGGCGACACCGTGGGGTTCATGGGGGACGGCATCAACGATGCACCCGCCCTGCGCGCGGCGGATGTGGGCATCTCGGTGGACTCCGCGGTCGATATTTCGAAGGAAGCCGCCGACATCATCCTGCTGGAAAAGAGCCTGATGGTGCTGGAGGACGGGGTGATCGAAGGACGCAAGACCTTCTGCAACATGCTCAAGTATCTGAAGATGACGGCCAGCTCGAATTTCGGCAACGTCTTTTCGGTGCTGGTGGCCAGCGCCTTCCTGCCGTTCCTGCCGATGCTGCCGATTCATCTGCTGTTGCAGAACTTGATGTACGACATTTCCCAGACGGCGATACCGTTTGACAATGTCGATGAAGAATTGCTGAAGAAGCCTCAGCAATGGGATCCGGACGGACTGGGCCGCTTCATGGTCTTCTTCGGTCCGATCAGTTCCATTTTCGACATCGCCACCTATGCCCTGATGTGGTACGTGTTCCAGGCGAACGCCCCCGAGCACCAGACGCTTTTTCAGTCGGGCTGGTTTGTCGAAGGCCTGTTGTCGCAGACGCTGATCGTGCATATGATCCGCACGCGCCGGATACCTTTCCTGCAAAGCCGCGCCTCCTGGCCCTTGATGGGGATGACGCTGATGGTCGTGACGCTGGGCCTGCTGCTGCCGTTTTCGCCGCTGGCCGAGTACTTCCAGCTGCAGGCGCTCCCCTGGAGCTACTTCCCGTGGCTGGTGGGAATTTTGCTCAGCTATTGCGTCCTGACGCAGTTGCTCAAGGGCATCTGGGTCCGCCGCTACGGCTGGCAGTAGGTCGATTCACCTCGCGGCGGGCGCTGCCCGCCGCACTCGTAGGAGAGCATCATGAGAATCGCATTCTGCGCGGCTTGGGCGGCGGTCGGCCTGATCCAGCCTCTGGCCGCACTGGCCGCCGAGGACGGCGCCGGCTTGCAGTTGTATGGCGTGGTGGATGCCGGCGTGGCAGTAACGAACGTGTCGGGGCAGGGCAGCCGCAGCGGGTTGCTCGACGGCGGCCTGACGGACTCCTTGTGGGGGCTGCAGGGCGCGGAAGACCTGGGCGGGGGCTGGCGCACCCGCTTCCAGCTGGAAAGCGGCTTCGATCCCTCCAGCGGCAATGCGGAGGACGGCAACAGCCTGTTCGATTACGGCGCCTGGGTCGGGCTGGGCCACGCACGCTACGGCGATCTGCGGCTGGGCCGCCAGGACACCGTGGGCAAGACCTACGGCAATGCGCTGGAGATCGCCTCGTGGAAGGAGATGGGCATGGGGGCCACTTTCAAGGCCTCGGACAATTATCAGTTCAGCAATATGGTGAATTACTACTCGCCGGAATGGAGCGGGTTCCAGGCGGGTATCGGGTATTCCTTCGATGCGGACGCCCAGAACCAGTTTCGCACCAACCAGAACAACCGCGCGGTGAGCCTGGGCCTGAAATACGAGGAGGGTCCGCTGCTGGCGGTGGCCACATGGGACCAATTGCGCCTGGCCGTTCCGCCTGCGGGCAGCAACGGACGTCCCCAGGCGGTGCAATTGGGCGTTTCCTATGATTTCGAGGTGCTCAAGCTGTCGCTGGCGTGGTCGCGGCAGCGTAATGGCTACGTCGGGCTGGACGGCGGAGACCCCGACAACCTGGGCCTGGGCCTCGGGCCGGCGGCTTTCGTGCAGGGCGGCACCGTCAACGCCTGGCTGGCGGGCGTCAGCGTGCCGGTCGGGCCGGGCGCCGTGCTGGTGCAATGGTCCCTGGCCAGGCCGGACTGGCATTGGGAGAACGGCATGACGGCGCGCAACGCGCAAGTCGTGACCTTGGGCTATACCTACGACTTGTCCCCGCGCACGACCCTTTATGCCTTTGCCGGCTACGCGTCGAATTACACGCTGGACAACCAGTTCGACCCCGCCAACTCCCACACCACGCGCATCGGCACGGGCGTTTCGCACCACTTCTGAGCAACGGGGGCGCCCGGCAGCGCGAGACGGTGGGGTCTACTACAATCGGCGGGGAATGGCGCCTTGCGCCGGTCCTTGTCTTTCCCCGTCGTTTTCCGGATGGCCCGCATGGATAGTCTCGAATGGCTCATACCCTGGGAGTTCTCTCCCACGCTGGTGGCTTCCTTTCTGGTGGCCATCGTGCTGTTCGTGCGCGGCCAGCGTGTCCACCACGTCACGGGCGCGCGCCGCGTGCTGTTCTGGACGGGGATGGTGCTGCTGTACCTGTCGATGCATACCCGGCTGGACTATTACGCCGAGCGCATGTTCTTCATCCACCGCATCCAGCACCTGGTGCTGCACCATTTGGGGCCGCTTCTGGTCATGGCGGCTTTCCCGGGCCAGGTCATGCGCGCGGGGCTGCCGATGGCCTGGCGCATCCGCCTGCGTGATTTCCTGCTCACCGGTCCCGGCCGCGCGACCGTGGCGGTGCTGACCAACAAGATCTTTGTCCCGGTGCTGTTCGTCTTCCTGGTGCTGGTCTGGCTGATACCGTCGGTGCAGTTCTATTCCATGCTGGATTGGCGTCTGTACCGGCTGATGAACTGGTCGGTGGTGATCAGCGGCTTCATGTACTGGAACCTGATCCTGGACCGCCGTCCCGCGCCGCCCGCCGCGATGACGCCGGGCGGCCGGGTGATCTCCCCCGTGGCGACGATGCTGCCGCAGATGGTGGCCGGCGCGGTCATCGCCTTCACCGAAAGCGACATCTATCCGCTGTTCGAGCTGTGCGGCCGCGCCATCGCCATGTCGGCCCAGACCGACCAGACGATAGGCGGCCTGACCATGTGGATACCGGCCGCGCTGGTGGAAGTGATCGGTCTGATGGTGGCCCTCGGGACCTTGATGCGCCTGTCCGCCAAGGGGCGCCTGCGCAAGGTGGACCGCGATGCGCGCGCACGCGCCAAGGCCCGAGCGGCGCTATCCGCGTAGATCCGGCCAGGCGCGCCGCGCGCGCCTGGCGCGCGGATCATTCCGGCAGCAAGCCGTGGTATTTCTTGCCCAGCGCCACGGTGGCCTGGAACATTCCCGCCTTGTTGCCGCAGTCGTAGCGCGTGCCCTCGAAGCGGTGCGCGAATACGGCGCGCTCGCGCATCAGCGAAGCAATGCCGTCCGTCAGCTGGATCTCGTTGCCCGCGCCCATCTTGGTGGAGCGCAGGTGGTCGAAGATCGCGGCTTCCAGCACATAGCGGCCCACGACCGCCAGGGTCGAGGGCGCGGCGTCGGGTTCGGGCTTTTCAACAATATGCGTGACGCGTTCCGTGCGCGGGTCCACGAGGGCCTCGCCCTGGCGGGTGGCCACGATGCCGTATTTGCGGGTGTCGGCGCGGGGCACGTCCTGGACGCCCAGCACGCTGGCGTTGTTCGCCACCGCGATGTCCACCAGTTGCTTCATGGCGGGCGTGTCGGCGTCGATCAGGTCGTCGGCCAGCAGCACGGCGAAGGGCTCGTCGCCCACGGCTGGAGCCGCCGACAGCACGGCATGACCCAGCCCCAGCGGGGCCGATTGCCGGATATAGAGGCAATTCACATGCGCGGGTAGAATGCCTCGCACCATGGCCAGAAGTTCATGCTTGCCCTTGCTTTCCAGGTCCGATTCCAGCTCAGGCGCGGAATCGAAATGGTCTTCGATGGCGCGTTTATTACGGCCGGTCACAAAAATAAGGTCGGTAATGCCCGCGGCCACGGCCTCTTCGACCGCGTACTGAATGAGAGGCTTGTCGACCACGGGCAGCATTTCCTTGGGCATCGCCTTGGTGGCGGGCAAGAAACGTGTGCCCATGCCAGCGACTGGGAAAACGGCTTTACGGACGGGACGCATTGAGACCTCGTTGGGGATTCGATGAAACATTTTAAGCGCATCGCTATCATAGGCTTATGAACCGCAGGAAAATGCCATCCATTTGCGCGATTGCGAAACGGGCCGCGATAGCCGGCCTGTGCGCAACCCTGGTCGCCCCTACGATCCCCGCCGCCGCCTGGGCGCAGCCGGTGGGCCTGCCATCCATGGGCGCCGCCTCGGCGGCCGAACTGTCCCCCATGCTGGAACGCAGCCTGGGCGAAGCCATCATGTCGCAAGGCCGGCGCGATCCGACCTACGTGGACGACTCTGAACTCAGCCAATACCTCACCACGATGGGACGCAAGCTGGCGGCGTTTGCCCCGGGGGCGGTGCCAGAGGTGGAAATGTTCGGCGTGCGCGATCCCGAAATCAATGCCTTCGCCATGCCCGGCGGCTTTATCGGCGTCAATACCGGCCTGATCGTGTCCTCGGGCAGCGAGTCCGAGCTTGCCGCGGTGCTGGCGCACGAAATCGGCCACGTCGTGCAGCGCCACATCGCGCGTGGCATGACCCAGCAGAATCAGAACAGCATGGTGATGCTTGCCAGCCTGGCGGGGGCGCTGCTGGCGGCGCTGGCTGGCGGCGGCGGCAACCTCGCCGTGGGCGTGGCGGCCTTTGGCCAGGCCGCGGCCATCAACCGTCAGCTGGGATTTTCGCGCGACGCGGAACGCGAGGCCGACCGCGCCGGGCTGCAGATGCTGACCAAGGCGGGGTATGACGCCGACGGCATGTCGCAAATGTTCTCGCGCCTGATGAATGCATCCCGCCTGAATGAAGGCGCGGGCGGCGGTTCATGGGCCAGCACCCATCCGCTCTCGATCGAACGCATGTCCGATGTGCAGAACCGCGTGCGGTCCATGCCGCCATCCCGTCATGTGGACAGCGACGACTTCTGGTACGTCCGCGCCAAGATGCGCGTGGTGCAGGGGCGCGATGCGGTCAGCCTGCGCTCGGCCGGCCAGCAACTGCAGGACGAGGCCCAGGCGCTGTCCGGCGTGCGGCAGTCCGCCGCCTATTACGGCCTGGCCTTGCAGGCGTACCAGCGCAATAACCTGGCTGAAGCAGAGCGCTACTGGAACCTTGCCTCGGCCGATGGCCGCAGCTCTCCCCAGCTGGCCAAGCTGAGCGTCGACATCGCGCTGGCCCGCAAGGATTACCCGCGTGCGCTGTCGCTGGCCCAGGCTGCCACCAAGCGCTGGCCCGATCAGCGCGCGCTGGGCATCGCCTACGCCCAGGCGCTGCAAGGCAATGGCCGTCACGCGGATGCGCAGGATTATCTGCGCGCCAAGATCAAGCAATGGGGCAGCGACGAACCCAGCCTCTACCAGATGCTGGCGCAAAGCGAAGAGCGCAACGGCAAGCCGGTGCAGGCGCGCCGGGACCTGGCGCGCTATTACGTCATGACCGGCGCCTTCGCGGCCGCGGAATCGCAGCTGCAGCAGGCGCGCGGCCTGTCCACCGACTTCTACGAGCAGTCGCAGATCGATGTGCAGATCAAGGAAGTGAAGGACAGGCTGGCCGAAGAGCGCCAGCTGCTGGAACGCTTCAAGTCCGGCTGACGCGCCTCGCCCTGGCGGGTGCCGGATACCCCTGCGGAAGCAGGGGGCTACAGGCCGGTTTCGAAAAAGCGTCCCAGGCGCTGGGGCAGCCAGTTCAGGTGGCCGGGAAAGCCGCCGGTGGGAAAGCCGGCGTGGCCGCCATCGGACGGCTGGTGCAGCAGGATGCCGGACGCGCATTCATCAGGCTTGGGCAGGGAAGCGGCCGGGATGAACGGATCGTTGCGCGCGTTGAGCACCAGCGTCGGCACCGAGATCTTTGGCAGCCAGGGCTTGCTGGATGCGCGCGTCCAGTAATCCAGCGCATTGCGAAAGCCGTGCATGGGCGCCGTGTAGGTATCGTCGAATTCGCGCAGATCGTGCGCGTGGGCGATCCGCATGACGTCGATGGAGCCGGGAAAGCGATGCGCCTTTTCCAGCACCTTGTGCTTGAGCGTTTTCAGGAAGTGCGCCGTGTAGACCCGCCGGTTGAACACGCCCGTCGACAGGGTCTTGCCGCAGGCAACCAGGTCCAAAGGCACCGAGACGCCCGCGCAGGCGGTCAGCCAGGCGGTGTCCTCCTGGTGTTCGCCCAGGTACTTCAGCAGCGCATTGCCGCCCAGCGAAACGCCCACGGCATGCCAGCGCGCATGAGGGATGCGCTTGCGCACGGTTTCCAACAAGAATCCCACCTCGGCCGAGTCGCCCGAATAGTAGGCGCGCGCCAGGCGGTTGGGCACGCCCGAGCAGCCGCGGAAATGCGCGATCACGACAATCCAGCCACGTGCGCGGAAATGATGCGCGATGGATTGGGCATAGCGGCTGTTGCTGCCGCCTTCCAGGCCGTGGAACAGGATCAGGGCAGGGGTGTCGGGCGTCTGCGGCAGGGACTTCCAGTCCGCGTCCGTCATCCACCGGGCCGCGGCGGTCTTGCCATTGGCGACCGGACGCTGACCGCTGACCGGCGCGCCGTCGGCGGCCTTGTGCGGGAACAGGCCGGGGCCGGTCCAGTCGAAATCGACGAAATCGGTATCGGGCGTGTCCACGCGGTCGCGCACGAACGCGATGCGGTGATACTGCGCGAACAAGGCGGCGTATACCGTCTGGCTGTCGCCCCCTGGCAACCAGGGGGGGACGGGGCAGGGCGTTGTATCAAGACGAGCAGCGGCCAACTAAAAATCCACCCGATTCAATGGAGCATGTCGGGTACGTCGTGCAAATCGAGCACCCCGGCTTCCGAGGGCGCCGACGAGGCATGGTGCATGACCATGCGCCAGCCGGTGGGGCCCTTGTGGTAGATGTTCGTGGCATAGCAGTTGGCGAACTGCGTGCCTTCCCGGGTGCGCACCGCTACCTGTTCCACCAGCACGTGCACCGCGCACATCATGCTGAGCATGACCAGCGGGCGCAACGGGCGGACGTGCAGCGGGCCGTTCGACAGCACCTGTTGCCAGGACTCGTGCACCGCGGAGTGACCGACGATGCGCAAGCCTCCCGGGTGGATGCATACGACTTCCTCGTCGTCAGCCCAGACTTGCATCAGGCGGACGCTGTCCGCCTGCTCAAGGGCTTCGTAGAACGCGTGTTCTGCTTCTTCGGGCGTGGCAAACATGGCTGCTGGAACGGATAAGCTTGTTATAGATCGGGAAACTCAGTGCCCGTGGCCGTGCAACACCGTGCCGGCCTTCAGGCGGTACTCGGCGCCACAGTAGGCGCAGCTGGCGGAGCCAGTGCGGGCGACATCAAGGAAGACGCGGGGGTGCATGCTCCAGAGCGGCGCCTTGGGGCCGGGACAGAACACGGGCAGGTCTTCACCGCCAACCTCGATGACTTCGTGAGCGTGGGGGACGGCGGCCGGAGCAGCAGCGGTCATGGATATTCCTGAAAAAAGAACCGATAAACGGCAGGTTGAGGCAATGATGCGGTCTTGTGTGGCAAGACCGCGCGAATCAGACTTTACTTAGCCAGTGATGGTACTTCGGGTTGCGGCCATTCACCATGTCAAAAAATGCGTTCTGCAACATCTCGGTAATCGGACCGCGCCGGCCTGAGCCGATCTGGCGGTTGTCGACCTCGCGGATCGGAGTCACTTCGGCGGCGGTGCCGGTGAAGAACGCCTCGTCCGCGATGTAGACATCGTCGCGCGTCAGGCGCTTGGTCACCAGGCGCAGCCCGAAGTCGGCCGCAAGCGCATGGATGGTGGATCGGGTGATGCCGGTCAGGGCCGAGGCGATCTCGGGCTCGCAGAGCACGCCGTCCTTGACGATGAACAGGTTTTCGCCGGAGCCCTCGGCCACGAAGCCCTCGGTGTCCAGCAGCAGGGCCTCGTCGTAGCCATCCTGCAGGGCTTCGGTATTGGCCAGGATGGAGTTTGCGTAGGTGGTGGCGACCTTGGCGCGCGGCATCGTGACATTTACGTGCTGGCGCGCAAACGACGACACCTTGACCCGGATGCCGTGGGCCAGCGCGTCTTCGCCCAGGTAGGCGCCCCAGGGCCAGGCGGCAATGGCGACATGCACCTTGGCGCCTATGGGAGACACGCCCATCTTTTCGGGGCCGTAGAACACGAGCGGACGCAGGTAGCCGGATTCCAGCTGATTTTCGCGCACGACCATCCGCTGGGCCTCATTGATCGTGTCACGATCAAACGGCATGGGGATCTGGTAGATGTGCGCTGAATTGAACAGGCGGTTGGTGTGGTCTTCGAGGCGGAAGATGGCGGTGCCGATTTCGGAGCGGTAGGCGCGCACGCCCTCGAAGACGGACAGCCCGTAGTGCAGCGAGTGCGTCAGGACATGCGTCGTTGCGTCTCGCCACGGGACGAGCTTGCCGTCATACCAGATGAAACCGTCGCGGTCGGCCATCGACATGGTCTTCTCCACACAGTGCGCGCCAGACCTGTCGCATCGCGTCAGGCCCCCAAGGGGTCATGAATCTTGAGCCCGATATTGTATCAAGCAGCGAGGTTACAATACGGGCCTATTCGCGCACCGGCGCGGTGCCATCCGGCCCGCGCATAGTGATTCCGGCGGGCGAACGGGCTGTCGCGTGTTTCCTTCCCCATAGAGTTTCCATGTCGTCCTGTCTGATTCGCCAGGGGCCAGCCGTTGTCCTCTGAATCCGCGCTTCCTGAATCCGAAGACCCTGGCGTGGTCCGCCAGGAACGCCTGACCGCCTTCCGCGCCGGTGTCCATGCCATCGTGCCCGCGTTGATCGCCACCGCGACCTGGGGCCTGGTGACCGGCGTGGCCATGGTCAAGTCCGGCCTGACGGAATCCATGGCGCTGGCCATGACCCTGCTGCTGTATGCGGGCTCGGCACAGCTGACGTCGTTGCCGCTGATCGCCGCGGGCGCGCCGTTATGGCTGATCTTTGCGGCCGGATGCGTCGTGAACCTGCGCTTCCTCATTTTTGGCGCGGCGCTGCAACCCTATTTCCGCCACATGTCCTGGCCCAAGCGCCTGGGGCTTGGCTATTTCACGACCGACATGGGGTTCGTGCTGTTCATGCCGCGCTATGGCGATTCGGTCGAGCGCGGCACGCGCGAGCAGCTGTGGTTCTTCCTCGGCACGATCGCGCCGGGCTGGCTGGTATGGCAGTCGTCCTCGATCGTGGGCATCTACCTGGGCGCCATGGTGCCCACGGACTGGTCGCTGGATTTTGCCGCGGTGCTGGCGCTGCTGGCGATCACGGTGCCGCTGGCCAGCTCCAAGCCCATGCTGGTGTCCATGCTGGCGGCCGGGGTGGTTGCCTGGACCGGACAGGCATTGCCCTTGCGCCTGGGACTGGCGGCCGCCGTCATCGCCGGCGTGGTCGCCGGCATCTGGGCCGAACGCTTCTTCAAGGCGGGCGCATGACCCTCTGGCCCTCCGAAATCTACGTCTATTCCGCCATCCTGCTGCTGGCGCTATGCAGCGTGCTGACGCGCGCCGGCTTCATGCTGTTTGGCGACTACATCCCCTTGCCGGACGGCGTGCGCAGAGCCTTGCGCTATGCGCCCGCCGCGGCGCTCACGGCCATCGTCGTGCCCGACCTGCTACCCTGGAAGGCCGGGCTGGGTCCGGTGTTCGACTACAAGCTCGTGGCCGGACTGGTCGCGATCCTGGTCTTTCTGCGTACTCGCAGCGCGGTGCTGGTGATCGTCGTCGGCATGCTGGTGCTGTGGGGTTTGCGCTGGCTTGCAGGCTGATCTCCCGATTTATTGAACAGCTTAGTCCATCTGGTGGACACTCCCTGCATGCCCTCCGACCACTCCACGCCTGCCATTCACGGCTGTTGTCCCGCCAGTTGGATGGCGATTTGAGCGTGTGGTAAGGCGCCTGAGCTAAAATTAAGTTATCCACAGCAATCCGGGCCTGGTACTGCCCTCATAAGTATCGAATCCAGAATGCGCCGACTGGCCAGTAAGGCAGGGCGCGGATCGTCCGCGAAGCCGATAGCGATTCGCGGCGATTTGCGTGCCGTCGCGATGCGATCACGCGTATTCGGGTTGCCCCGATGCATATGTAGTGCAGTGCATGTAGCACTCTCGTTTTGTTCTTTTTCACTGGTCCCGGTATCTGCCAAACCCTGATGACTGAATCCACTCAATCCGTAGCACCCACCACTGACGCGCCCGCGCCGACGTTCGCCGATTTCGGGCTGCACCCCCTGCTGTTGCAGTCCATCGCCGAAACCGGCTACACCATTCCAACGCCCATTCAGGCGCAAGCCATCCCCGTCGTGGTGGAAGGGCGCGACGTCATGGGCGCCGCCCAGACCGGCACCGGCAAGACGGCCGCGTTTACGCTGCCCATCCTGCACCGCCTCATGCCGCTGGCCAACACCAGCGCGTCGCCCGCCCGCCACCCTGTGCGCGCGCTGATTCTCACGCCCACGCGCGAACTGGCGGACCAGGTCTACGAAAGCGTCAAGCGCTACAGCAAGCAAACGCCGCTGCGTTCCGCCGTGGTGTTCGGGGGCGTGGATATCGGTCCGCAAAAGGAAGCGCTGCGCCGCGGATGCGAAGTGCTGGTGGCGACGCCGGGCCGCCTGCTGGATCACGTTGAGCAAAAGAACGTGAACCTGAGCCAGGTCGGCATCCTGGTGCTGGATGAAGCGGACCGCATGCTCGACATGGGTTTCCTGCCGGATCTGGAGCGCATCATTCGCCTCTTGCCCGCGCAGCGCCAGGGCCTGTTGTTCTCCGCCACCTTCAGCAACGAAATCCGCAAGCTCGGCCGTTCGTACCTGAACCAACCCGTCGAGATCGAAGTCGCGGCGCGCAACGCCACCGCCACCACGATCACGCAGATCGCGTATAAGATGCCCAGCGACGCCAAGCGCGCCGCCGTCGTGCATCTGGTGAAGTCGCGCGGCCTGAACCAGGTCATCGTTTTCTCCAACACCAAGATCGGCACGGCGCGCCTCGCGCGCGAACTGGAACGCGACGGCGTGAAGGCCGAATCGATCCACGGCGACAAGACCCAGGCCGACCGCATGAAGGCGCTCGAGGCCTTCAAGGCCGGCGAACTTGAAGTGCTGGTCGCCACCGACGTGGCCGCTCGCGGTCTGGACGTGGCCGGCGTGCCTTGCGTCATCAACTACGATCTGCCGTACAACGCCGAAGACTACGTTCACCGCATCGGCCGCACGGGCCGCGCGGGCGCCTCGGGCGAAGCCATCGCCCTGTTCACCGCCGACGAAGAACGCTTCCTGCTCGACATCGAAAAGCTGATCAAGCGGGAAGTGCCCCGCGGCACGCTCGACGTGCCGGCCGATCTGATCGCGCGCAGCCATCGCCGCAGCGACAGTGGTTCGTCGTCGCGCGAAAGCCGCGATGGCGGCCGCGAAAGCCGTGACGGCGCACGTGAAAGCCGCGGCGAGCGCGGTCGCTCTTCCGACCGCCGTTCCGGCTACACCTCCGGCGGCTCGCGCCAGCCCGTGGACGACTTCTTCCTGAAGCCCTACGAGCCCTCGGCCTCGTCGGTGCAGGCCGAAGAGCAGGCGCCCAAGAACAACGGCGGCTCGGCCACGGCGCCCAAGCGCCAGGTCGCGGTCCTGCTGGGCGGCAGCCGCAAGCCCTGAACCTTCGGCGGCTCAGTCGAAAAAAACCCGCAAGGCCAAAAGGCGTTGCGGGTTTTTTTATGGGAGCGCGCCGGGAGACCGCGTCAGGCGGCGAGCATCCGGGGCAGGTCGGGCAGGGCGGTGGCGACTGGTGCGCTGTCTTCGCTCAGGCTTTCCAGCAGCCGCTCAAGGTGGCCGATATGCGGCAGCATGGGGCCGTAGAACACCACGCGCGCGCCAATCTGCACCAGCAGCGTGGGGAAATTCTCGACGTCTTCGTCGCCCAGCAATTCGGCGTGGTCTTCGATGTCGATCCAGGCGAAGACGTGCTGCGGCAGCGTGCCGGCCAGGGCTTGCAGCTTGGGCTTGTACTGCTCGCAGGTGTCGCACCATGCCGCGCAGAAACAGGCGACCAGCCAGGTGTTGGGCGATGAGCCGAGCCGCGCGCGCAGGGCGGCAAGGTCGGTACCGGGTACAAGTAGAGACATGTGAGCAGATCGGGGCGTGTTTGACTATCATACCCGGGATGTCCATCCACTATTTTGACCGCCATGACCGTGTTGCGCACTGATTCCCCCACGCCCGAGAACGGCCGCTTGCCTGGCGCGGCCACCGGCGCGGTCAGCGTGGGGCAGGCGTTCAAGCGCGCGCTGGTGTCCCAATGCCACCCGACCATGCTGTTCGCGGTGCTGCTGCCTTTCCTGATTGCGCTGATCGGCGCCTTCCTGCTGCTGTGGCTGTTCTGGACGCCGCTGACCGACTGGTTGCGCGCCGAGGTCTCGCACTGGGACTTCGTCAACCGCGTCGATGAATGGCTGGTCGCGGTGGGGCTGTTTTCGCTCAAGATCTACTTCATCCCGGTCATCGCCGCAGCCATCCTGTTGCCGGTGTCCGGAATCCTGGGGCTGGCGATCGCCGCCGTCTTCGTCATGCCGCTGGTGCTGCGCCATGTGGGCCAGCGCGAATACGCCACGGTGGGCCGCCGCGGCAAGTTCTCTACCGCGGTCAGCGTCTGGAATGCCGTCTGGGTGTCGCTCGCTTTCGCCGCGGGCTGGGTGCTGACGCTGCCCTTGTGGCTGGTGCCGCCCATGGCCATCGTGCTGTCGATCTTCTGGTGGGCGTTCGCTTTCTCGCGCATGATGCGGGTGGACGCGATCGTCGAGCACGCCAGCCCGTCCGAACGCAAGCTCATCCTGGAACGGAACAACGGTGGTTTCTGGACCATCGGCCTGATCTGTTCGCTGCTGAACCTGCTGCCGCCCGCCTGGATTATCCTGCCGGTGTTCTCGGCGCTGGTCTATGCGCATTACGGCCTGGAAGCGCTGAAGCGTTTGCGCCAGGACCGCGTCATCGACGTCTGACCGGCGTCTTTTCTCTTACCTTCTGGAACTGGACATGGCCGCAGAATCCGCCGCCCGTCGCATTGGCCTCATTATCGTCGGGGATGAAATCCTGTCGGGCCGCCGTCAGGACAAGCATTTTTCCAAGATTGTCGAACTCCTGGGCGCGCGCGGCATGCACCTGAGCTGGGCCGAGTTCCTGCCTGACGAGCGCGACCGGCTGGTGGCCGCGTACAAGCGCAGCTTCGCCACCGGGGATGTGGTGTTTTCTTGTGGCGGCATCGGCGGCACGCCGGACGACCATACCCGGCAAGCCGTCGCCGCCGCCTTGGGCCTGCCGCTGGCGCTACACCCCGAGGCCGAGCAGGCGATAGCGCTGCGCACCCAGGAAATGGCTGCGAAGGGACAGGGCACGGCCGACATGAGCGCGCCCGAAAACCAGCAGCGTCTGCAGATGGGGATGTTTCCGGAGGGCTGCGAGATCGTTCCCAATCCCTATAACCGGATTCCCGGCTTCTTCATCCACGACCACACTTTCGTGCCCGGCTTCCCGGTCATGGCGTGGCCCATGCTGGAATGGACGCTGGATACGCGCTATCGTGCACTGCAGCATGTGCAGCCGCACGTAGAGCATTCCTTCCTGGTTTTCAGCATGCCGGAATCCCGCATCACGCCGGCCATGGTCAGCGTGGAAACGCGCTGGCCCGGCGTGCGCGCCTTCAGCCTGCCCAGTGTCGGAGAAGCGGGCGGAACGCCCCATATCGAACTGGGCGTGAAGGGCGAACCCGAGGGGACAGCCGAGGCTTTGGAGTTTTTGCGGGCAGAGGTCCTGCGCCTGGGCGGAAAGCTGGCGCCGCCTGCCGCGGCCTGATTCGCGCCATCTATAAATGGGGAACAACCCCATTTATAGATCAAATACCGGTTGCCAAACCGACCGGTAAATTTCACAATACGGGAAAGAACTGTTTGCTGCATCGCCGCAAGGATTTTTTTTGGCGGCGCGGCGCTAAGCCTATCTCCCCCTATGCCCCGTCTTCCGACCCCCCGCAATCCCCTGGACGCCGAGACCGAAGGCGCTCCTGCCCATCCCATCGCCATCCAGGTCATCGAGCGCGCCATGCGGCTGCTCGACGCCCTGGCCGCGCAGCCGGATCCCGTGACGCTCAAGGAGTTGTCCGCGACGACCGGCCTGCACGCGTCGACCGCGCACCGCATCCTGAACGACCTGGTCGTGGGCCGCTATGTCGAGCGCGTCGACAACGGCCTCTACCAGCTTGGCATGCGCCTGCTGGAGCTGGGGTCGCTGGTCAAGGGGCGGCTGAATGTGCGCGAAGCGGCCATTCCCGCCATGCGTTCCCTGCACAAGCTTACGGGGCAGACCATCAACCTGTCCGTCCAGCAGGGCGATGAGATCGTCTATATCGACCGCGCCTGGAGCGAACGCTCGGGCATGCAGGTGGTGCGCGCCATCGGCGGGCGCGCCCCTTTGCACCTGACCTCCACCGGCAAGCTGTTCCTCTCCACCGGCGACACGCGCCAGGTGCGCGCCTATGCGCTGCGCACGGGGCTGGCTGGCCACACGCGCAACAGCCTGACCGACCTGGACAGGCTGGAACGCGAACTGGCCCTGGTGCGCCGCCACGGCTACGCGCGCGACAACGAGGAGCTGGAGCTCGGCGTGCGCTGCATCGCGGCCGGCATCTTCGACGACACCGGCAAGCTGGTGGCTGGCCTGTCCATCTCGGCGCCGGCGGAACGCCTGCAGGACGACTGGATCAAGGCCCTGGTCGACACCGCCGCCAGTATTTCCGAAGCGCTGGGCTACGAGCCGTCGGTGTCCACCGGCTTCAATGGCCTGGGCATGGCGGCGGAGGCCTTGCGGCCGTAAAAGCAGTGAGTCGTAATGCAAAAAGCCCCCGCAAGGGGGCTTTTTGCTTTGCAGGGAGCGAGGGCTGCCCTTATTGCTGTTCGACGCCAGCTTTCTTGAAAAGCTCGGCCCACTGCGGGACTTGCTGCTTGACCTTGGCTTCCAGCGCTTGCGGGTTGGCCTCGGACGTGAGCACGGTTGCGCCCAACTGCTTCATGCGTTCCTGGAACTTGGGGTCGGCCAGGCCGGCCTGCAGGCTCTTGACCAGCTTGTCGACGACGGGCTTGGGCGTGCCCTTCGGCACCCACATTCCGTGCCAGATGCCGACCTCGAAGCCCTTGTAGCCGGACTCGTCCATGGTGGGCAGCTTGGGCAGCGTCGGGACGCGCTTCAGGCTGGTCACGGCATAGGCCTTGATCTTGCCGCTGTCGATCTGCTGCGTGGTGTTGGTGGTCTGGTCGCACATCAGGTCCACCTGCTTGCCCAGCAGGTCGTTCATGGCTGGCGCGGTGCCCTTGTAGGGGATGGTCAGCAGTTGAACGCCCAGGGCTTCGACCAGCATGGTGCCGCACAGGTGGCTGGCGGCGCCGATCCCGGCGTTGGCCAGGGATACCTTGTCCTTGTTCTTTTTGACGTACTCGGCCAGTTCCTGGATCGTGTTGGGCGGGAAGTCCGAGCGTGCGACGATGGTCATGGGCACGTCGACAACCAGGCCGATGGGCTCGAAGCTCTTGAAGGGGTCGTACCCCGGATTCTTGTAGAGCGAAGGCGCGGTCGAGAAGCCGGCGTGCATCAGCAGGATGGAGTAGCCATCCGGCTGGGCGCGCGCCACCTGGGTGGTGCCAATGGTGCCGCCGGCGCCGCCCTTGTTTTCGACCACGACCGTCTGGCCCAGGCTCGGCCGCATGGCTTCCGCGAGCGAGCGCGCGACGTTGTCCGTCGGACCGCCAGCGGCGAAAGGCACCACCATGTTGATGGGGCGTTCCGGGAATTCCGCTTGGGCGGCGCCGGCCGCGAGCATGGCGCTGGCCGCGAGCAGGGCCGAAAGCGTGCGGGGGATTAGGGTCATGAGGTCTCCAATTGCAGGGTTTTGCTTGCTGCGATTTAGTTATCAACCGCTGACATATGGTTTGTATTTGTCTGTCATCAGCGTGAAAGCAGTGTAGAAAAGAATTGATACCGCGTCATGTCCGGTATTTCCCGAATCATGGGAAATTATTGAGAAGGATCAAATCCGGGCAGTCGCCATGCACCGTGAAAGTGCAAATATTTATTGCACTGCACAATAAGTGCTTGACAAGTTTTTTCCCCAGTCTAGAATGTGAATTGTGCAGTGCATCAAACGGGCCGGCGGTAGCTTGTAGTACCAGTTTCCGCGCACGTTTCTATAGTTCGTCGCAGACAACCATCCTTACTTGCCGGAAACTTCCGGCTACCCCTAAAGGAGCATTCTATGAGCGCAATTCCGCAACAAGTCCTGGACCGTCAAAAGGCCAGCATCAATACTTTCGTGGCTGCCCAGTCCGCCGTTTTCGCTGGCTTTGAAAAGCTGGTCGAGCTGAACCTGAAGGTCGTGAAGGCCACTCTGGACGAAGTCGCCCAGAAGTCGCAACAAGCCGCTGAAGTGAAAGACCCGCAGGAAGCCGCGGCGTTTGCCTCGGGCCTGCTGCAGCCGGGCGCCGAAAAGGCCATGGCCTACACCAAGCACGTGTACGACATCGTTGCCGGCGTGCAAGGCAGCCTGGTCAAGCTGACCGAAGAACAGATCGCCGAAAGCCAGCAGCAGCTGAGCGAAGCCGTCGACCAGTTCTCCAAGAACGCCCCGACCGGCTCCGAAAGCGCCGTTGCCCTGATCAAGTCCTCGCTGGCCACCGCGACCAGCGCTTACGATTCGATGACCAAGGCCGCCAAGCAGGCCGCTGAAGTCGCCGAGTCGAACCTGAATGCCGCCGCCAACGCGACCTTCAAGGCTGCCACGGATGCCGCCGATGCAGCTACCAAGGTTGCCAACCGCAGCCGTCGCACCGCCTAAGTTTTTGGCGCGCGATGCTGCGGAAGTCGCAGTAATGTAGTACTGTTGAGTGACAGAGCAGAGCTGGAATTAGGGCCACCCACAGGGTGGCCCCTTTTTTTTGCCCGCTGCCGGTGCTGGGCCGCCTGCCGGCAGCGCGCCGGCCCCGCCTCTGCCAGCGCGTCTTTCAGCGGCGCGCTACGGCGCGCACGCATTCGCCCACCAGGGCGGGACCGCGATAAATCAGGCCCGTATACAGCTGCACCGCGTCGGCGCCGGCTGCCATCTTTTCGCGGGCCTGCTGGCCCGACAGCACGCCGCCCACGCCGATGATGGCCAGGCTGCCGTCCAGCTTCTCTTTCAAGCGGCGGATGACCGCCAGCGACAATTCATGCACGGGCGCGCCGGACAACCCGCCGGCTTCTTCCGCATGCGGCTGACCCGTCACCGCATCGCGCGACAGCGTGGTGTTGGTGGCGATGACGCCGTCGATGCCATGGCGCGGCAGGGTGTCGGCAATGGCGTCGATCTGCTCCTGGGTCAGGTCGGGGGCGATCTTCACCGCGATCGGGACCCGCCGCTGGTGCAGGTCTTCCAGCGCCCGGCGCTTGTCAGCCAGTTGCCCCAGCAGCGCGGACAGCTCGTCGCCGCTTTGCAGCGCGCGCAGATTCTTGGTGTTGGGCGATGAGATGTTCACCGTCACGTAGTCGGCATGCGGGTACACGCCTTCCAGGCCGATCAGGTAGTCCTCCGCCGCGCGTTCTATCGGTGTATCCGCGTTCTTGCCGATGTTCAGCCCCAGGATGCCGCCTTGCTTGCGCCACGTGCTGCGCTGCACATTGACCAGGAAGGCTTCCAGGCCCTGGTTGTTGAAGCCCAGCCGGTTGATCAGCGCATTGGCGCGCGGCAGGCGGAACATGCGCGGCTTGGGATTGCCGGGCTGCGCGCGCGGGGTGACCGTGCCGACCTCGATAAAGCCAAAACCCAGATTGCCGAGCGCGTCGATATAGGCGCCGTTCTTGTCCAGGCCCGCCGCCAGCCCGATCGGATTGGCCAGCTGCATCCCCATCAGCGTGCAGGGCGCCTTGGGTTGCGCATGCATAAGCTTGCGCGTGGCCCCGCATTCGTAGGCGCGCTGCAGGCCCGACAAAGTGACTTCGTGGGCGGTTTCCGCATCCATGGCGAACAGTGCCGGGCGGGCCAGGGGATAGGCGTGGAAGAGGATAGACATGGGGCGGAATTGTAGAGCGAATTTTGCCGGCCCTGCGGCGGACCGAAGGCGCGGGAGACATTCAGCGGGGAAATCAGGCGGGGGGCGGTTCCGGCTTGTTGCCCCACTCGCCATCAACCAGGAATTGGGCCGGCTGGAAGCTCGACTTATAGGACATCTTGCGGCTGTCCGCGATCCAATAGCCCAGGTACAGCCAGGGCAGGTTCAGCGCGCGGCACTGCTCGATCTGCCAGACGATGCTGTAGGTGCCCAGGCCGGCGGCGATATCGGGGTCATAGAAGGTATAGACGGAGGACAGGCCATCATCGAGCACGTCGATGATGGACACCATCAACAGCACGCCCTCCGGGTTGCGGAATTCCACCAGCCGGGTGTTCACGCGGCTGGTGAGCAGGAATTGCGCATATTGCGTGCGGCTGTCTTCGTCCATGCCGCCGCCCGGGTGCCGGCCCTGCTGGTAGCGGGTGTAGAGGCGGTAGTGCTCGGGGGACCAGGCCAGTTCCGCCACAAAGGATTGCAAATGCTGGTGATCGCGCCAGGCGCGGCGCTGGCTGCGATTGGGAGTAAAACCCGCCGTATCCACGCGCACGGGGACGCAGGCGTGGCAATTGTCGCAATGGGGGCGGTAGGTGAAAAGCCCGCTGCGGCGAAAGCCCTGTTCCACCAGCTGGGAGTAGGTGCCGGCGTTGATCAGGTGGCCGGGCGCGGCGACTTGCGACCGGGCCTGGCGACCCGGCAGGTAGCTGCAAGGGTAGGGGGCGGTTGCATAGAACTGCAGCGTGGAGAAGGGGAGTTCTTTGAGCTGGCTCATTGGAGATCCCGCATGACGGTGGCAAGCTCGTGACGGGGTGGGTACATATTAACGCTTAACCCGGCATCCGATGGGCGCCCTCGGGCGCGTCCAGGTGCAGGCGGCCGGCGCTGTCGAGCGTGCCGCGGCCCCACGCAATGCCCGGCAGCGAGGTGGCCTGGCGGACGTGCTGGAGAAACCGTGTCCGGGGCAGGGGGCGGGCGCCCATGCTGGCCAGATGGCGCGTCTGCTGCTGGCAATCGATCCAGTCCACGCCCTGCGCGGCCAGGTAGCGCACCAGATAGGCCAGCGCGATCTTGGACGCGTTGGGGGCGCGGGTGAACATGGACTCGCCGAAGAACATCCGTCCGAGGCTGATGCCGTACAGCCCGCCCGCCAGTTCGCCGTCGATCCAGGTTTCTATGCTGTGCACGCAGCCGGCCTCATGCCAGGCGCGATAGGCTTCCTGCATGGCGCCGGTGATCCAGGTGCCAGGCTGGCCGTCGCGCGGCGCGGCACAGGCGGCCATGACCTGCGGGAAGGCTGTATCGACGCGCACCTGCACCCGCGGCGCGGCATCCTGTTCCTGGCTGGCGACCTGCCTGAGCAGCTTGCGCAGGGAGTGCGAGGGCGCGAAGTCCCTGACAGCCAGCACCATGCGCGGATCGGGACTCCACCACAGGACGGGCTCGCCTTCCGAATACCAGGGGAATATGCCGTTCGAGTAGGCCTGGATGAGCCGGGCGGGGGACAGGTCCGCTCCGGCGGCCAGCAGGCCATCGGGATCCGTCAGCGCGAATTCCGCAGGGGGAAAGGGGGTATCGGCGGTGAGCCAGGGCAGCTTCAACGGTGCGATTCGAGGGTGTAGTGATGAGGGCCGAACGTGCCAAGCAACCGGTCCTCGAAAAACAGGCGCAGCGTACTCGCCACCGTGCGGAAAGCCAGGTCGTCCCACGGGATCTCTGACTCGTCGTAGTAGCGGGCTTCCAGGCTCTCGGGACCGGGATCCAGCTCGGGGCCCAGCGCCTGGGCCAGGTAGAACACATGCACCTGTTCGATCTGGGGCACGTCGATGATGGTGTAGATGTTGCCAAGCTGGATCTTGGCGCCGGATTCCTCCAGCGTTTCGCGCGCCGCGCCCTGCGCCGTGCTCTCGCCCAGCTCCATGAAGCCGGCCGGCAGGGTCCAGGTGTTGTAGCGCGGTTCGATGGCGCGGCGGCAGAGCAGCACGCGGTTCTCCCAGACCGGCACGGTGCCGACCACCAGCCGCGGGTTCTGGTAGTGGATCGCGCCGCAGTGATCGCAGATGTCGCGCTCGCGGTTGTCGCCTTCCGGCACCCGGCGGTTGACGGGTGAGCCGCATTGGCTGCAGAAGTGGGAACGGCGCGGCGCGGGGAAGTATTCGATGGGCGATTTGGCGGTCATGGGTACGATTCTAACGGCTGCGGCGGGTCATGGCGCGCCGCCCGGGCGCGGCGGGAGACGGGCTGCCGAAGCGCTCTTCCAGGTGCTCGACGAAAGACCTTACCTTGGGCGACAGGAAGCGCCTGTGAGGGTAGACGGCGACCATGGAAATCGGGGTATGGGCATAGTCGGTGAGCAGCGCCGTGAGGCGTCCCGCGCGGATATCGTCGCCCACCAGGAACTCCGGCTGGAGGATGATGCCGTGGCCGGCCAGCGCGGCGGTGCGCAGGACGTCGCCGTTGTTGGCGCGCAGTGCCGCATTCACCCGCACCAGATGCGTCACGCCGTCTTTCTCGAAATGCCATTCGTTGCCGGTGCTGGCATAGGCATAGTGCAGGCAGCGGTGCTGCTTCAGGTCTTCGGGCACGGCCGGCGCGCCGTGGCGCTTCAGGTAGGACGGCGCGGCGCAAACCAGCAGTTGCTGGGGCGCCAGCGGCCGGGCCACCAGCGAGGAGTCCAGCAGCGGCCCGATCCGCACGGCAACGTCGTAGCCGTCCTCCACCAGGTCCACCACGCGGTCGTTCAGGTCCAGGTCTATCACCACGTCCGGATAGCGCTGCAGGTACTCGGCGATGGCCGGCCCCAGGTGCAGGATGCCGAACGAAACGGGGGCGCTGACACGCAGCCGGCCGCTGGGCCGCTGGCCTTCCGCCTGCAGCGACAGTTCCAGGTCCGCCACTTCGGCCAGGATCGGACGTACGCGTTCATAGAACGCACGTCCGGCGTCCGTCATGCTGAGCTTGCGGGTGGTGCGGTTCAGCAGCCGTACTCCGTACTTCTGCTCCAGGTAGGCGATCTGCCGGGTGACCACGGAGCGCGCCTGGCCCATTTTGTCGGCCGCGGCCGCGAATGAGCCCAATTCCACGACCTTGGCGTAGGTCTGCATGGCGGTATGGGTATCCAAGATTGTTTCCTATCGGGGAACAATAATTTGCAATTCTGCATGTTTATCTTTGTTTTTGGAATCGCAAGAATACGGCCCAAGGAGAATCTTCCCATTCCGGGTGATTCGCACTCCGCACAAGGATGAAGCAATGATTGATAACCGTACCGCGCCCTATGCCGCGCTGCTGCTGCGCGTGGCGCTCGGCGTGATGTTCCTGGCCCATGGCCTGACCAAGCTGCTCGTCTTTACGCTGCCGGGCACCGCGCAGTTCTTCGCCAAGATCGGCTTTGCCGGCTGGCTGGCCTATCCCGTCACGTTCTTCGAAGTCGGCGCGGGCGTGCTGCTGATCCTGGGCATCGTGCCTCGCTGGGTCGCCGCCATCGCGGTGGTGCAGCTCTTCGTCGCGTCGACCGTGCACTTCGGCAATGGCTGGGGGTTTGGCAATACGGGTGGCGGTTGGGAATATCCGATCTTCCTGACCGTGGCCGCAGCCGTGCTGGCCCTGCTGGGCGACGGCAAGTTCGCGCTGGTCAAGAGCAGCCGGGGCTGAACCGTCCGGCCATGCCGGCGGCCTGTCCCGACGTATCCCGTCAAACGGATCAGGCGGGATCGGCCGCGGGGTTCGGATTGAATCCCAGGCGTTCAGGCAAGTCCCGCCGGGAGATGGATTGCAGTGGCGCGGCGGCATGGATGCCGGGGTATCCGGCCGCGATGGACTGGCCTGGCGCCAGGTCCGCCAGCGCATCCAGCAAGGGGGCGCCGTCTTGCGTCGTCATCTTTTCCAGGAGCGGCGGCAGGTCGCGGTCCAGCACGATGCCGGCGCCCAGCGGCGTCATGGCATAGAGCTGCCCTTCGTCATCGAGCCACCAGCCGTCGACAGATTCGACCGCCGCGTTCGTGTGCGTGAGCAAGCTGCGGTTGTCGTCGGCCAGGCGCAGCACATGGGGGGCGGCGTCCAGACGCACGAACACCCGCTGCGGCCCGTTCTGGAAAAACCAGCGGCCCGCCTCGTCATGCGCGTAGTTGCGGTTGATGAACTCCAGGATCTGCGAGTTGGTGATGGACTCGCCCGGACCGCCGTCGGCCGCCTGGCCTTGCGGATGCAGGCGCCAGCGGCCCCGCGCGTCCAGCGACAGCCAGCCGTATACCGCTGGCACATTGGGCCAGCGGGCCAGAGCGTCCTTCACCGATTGGTCCATGGTCAGGGGCGGATGATGATAGAAGGCGGAGTGATGACGATGGCGGGCGCCACGGGCATCATGGGCACGGCCACGGGATGAGGCGCGTAGCCATAAGCATAATCGTCGCGGCACTTGCGCTTTTCGCGGTACTCGCCGTTGCGCTTCCATTTGCGCTCGACCTTACAGGCGCCATCCCAATACTGCTCTTTGTATTCGCCGCCCTTGTGGCGGTGATGGTGATGGTGCTTGTCGCCGGCTTCCGCGGCCAGCGGCGCCAGGGAGATCAGCGCAGCGGCGGACAGCGTCAAAAGGGAAGAGGAGCAGCGGCTCGCGCTCGTCCGGGAATCCGAGATGTTGTGCATGGAGTCGTCGTTTGATGAAAACGGCGTCACATTAGCAACCATTCGGCTGACCGGGCGTAGGGATGGGTAACGAGATGCTTGGGGAAAGATGCTGGAGGCGCAAGCCGGAATCGAACCGACGTACACGGATTTGCAATCCGCTGCATGACCACTCTGCCATTGCGCCAGCACTTGCAAGAAAAAAGGAAGCGCGGTGTGGGCCGTTGCTTCCTCTTTGTATTTGGAGCGGGAGACGAGTCTCGAACTCGCGACCTCAACCTTGGCAAGGTTGCGCTCTACCAACTGAGCTACTCCCGCTTTGGGCATTACCGGGGTAATGCCAGATACTGCTGTTTTGATGTTGCTACCCGTGCATTTTTTTCACAGGCGCTGTTCACCAAAGACAGCGATTGTACATGGTTTTTAGAGCTTTGCACAGCGACCGTGTCGCTTCACCTGCATCATGCCTGCTCATGGAAACCCGGCATGCAATCCATCATGGTCGGAGAAAAGAAAAAGGGCCCATGCGGGCCCGTCTTCCTTAGCCGTGCGATGCTTCAAAAAAGCTCGCAGACCTGAATCTGGAGCGGGAGACGAGTCTCGAACTCGCGACCTCAACCTTGGCAAGGTTGCGCTCTACCAACTGAGCTACTCCCGCATTTGCATACTGCTGCTGCCATGCCGCCTGGCACACCTGCCCGCGCGTATCAGTAAGATTCTTGCGGCTGTCCAATCAGCGAGGCGTGAGTATACATTAATTTTTCATGCCTTCAAGCGTGGCCTGCTTGGGCCGCTTATATCGCCTGCATCGCTCGTGTCACGTTGCAGGCAGGCATGAAAAAAGGGCCCGCAGGCCCTTTGTTTCAACGATCCGCAGAATTTTGAAAAACGCTGCGAATCAAAATTTGGAGCGGGAGACGAGTCTCGAACTCGCGACCTCAACCTTGGCAAGGTTGCGCTCTACCAACTGAGCTACTCCCGCATTGGTTCCGTAAACTGCCCAGAACCTGTTTTCTTATTCACTCTGATCAACTTGGTTATCGATCAGAAGGCGCGCATTCTAGCATGATTTTTAGAGCTTGTCTTGGCCTGGGTTTCTTGGTCTTGCCTGCCAATATGCTGGCAAGTCGGCAGGGCCTTCAACTGCAGGTCAAACACTCAATCAAGTAATATGAGCGAAGACAGAAACTATAGCATACCTCGTAGCACCCATGTCAAATCCGCTCGTTGACTTCGCGCCCGATTCCTTGTCTCCGGTTGTCCAGGACCTTACCGGCCTGAACACGCTGGGGCTGGTATCCCAGGCCGACGCATTCGTCACGCTTGATGCCCCCGCGCAATTGCCCGCCTTGTCCGCGCTGGCCCGGCAGACATCGCCTTTGCTCGTGCTGGGCGGCGGCAGCAATCTGGTGCTGCCCGAGCGCGTCCCGGGACTGGTGGCCCGCGTGGCCTTCAAGGGCGTGCGCTTGCTGGAGGCCCGGCCCGATGCCTGGCTTGTCGAAGCGGCGGGCGGGGAGAGCTGGCATGGGTTCGTGTCGGCATGCGTGGCGCAAGGTTGGGACGGGCTGGAGAATCTGGCGCTGATTCCCGGCACGGTCGGCGCGGCGCCGGTTCAGAACATCGGCGCCTACGGCGTGGAGCTCGAAGAGCGCTTCCACAGCCTGACGGCATGGGACGTGCGCCAGGCGCGCTATGTGGAGATGCGCGCGGCGGACTGCCGCTTTTCCTATCGCGACAGCGCCTTCAAGCACGACGAGCCGGGGCGCTGGGTGATTGTGAGCGTGCGTTTTTCGCTACCGCGGCCCTGGCTGCCCGTGCTCGGATATCCCGACCTGCAGCGCCACGCAAGGCTGGCTGCCGGGTCGCCTTCCGCGCGCGACGTGTTCGACGCCGTCTGCGACATCCGCCGGACCAAGCTGCCGGATCCCGCGGTCACCGGCAACGCCGGCAGCTTCTTCAAGAATCCTATCGTGCCGGCCGCCACGCGCGACGAGTTGGCGGGCCGTTTTCCCGGGCTGGTTTCGTATGCCCAGCCGGATGGGCGCTACAAGCTCGCGGCGGGCTGGCTGATCGATCAATGCGGCTGGAAGGGCCGGGCGCTGGGCCCGGCCGGTGTGCATGACCGCCAGGCGCTGGTGCTGGTCAACCGGGGCGGGGCCACCGCCGCCGACATCATGGGCTTGGCGCGGGCCGTGCAGGATGCCGTGGCCGACCGCTACGGCGTGCGGCTGGAGCCGGAGCCCGTGGTGGTCTGACGACCGCCGGCAAGCGACGAAAAAAAGGACCCCGGAGGGTCCTTTTTTCATGCGGCCAGGGAAGGTCAGAAACCCAGCACGGACTGCATGTCGTACAGGCCATTGGTCTTGCTTTCCAGGAACCGGGCCGCACGCAGCGCGCCCTCCGCGTAGGTGGCGCGGCTGGACGAACGGTGCGAGATCTCGATGCGCTCGCCGATGCCGCAGAACGAAACCGTGTGGTCGCCAACGATATCGCCGCCGCGCAGGACGGAAAAGCCTATGGTGCCGGGCTTGCGCACACCGGTGTCGCCGTGGCGGCTCCAGGTGGCGACATCGGGCAGGGCGACTTCCCAGGCCGAGGCGATGGTTTCGCCCATCTTCAGTGCGGTGCCCGACGGCGCATCCACCTTGTTGCGGTGGTGGGCCTCGAACACTTCCACGTCGTAGCCTGCGTTCAGGATGCGCGCGGCCATGTCCAGCAGCTTGAGCGTGGCATTGACTCCCACACTCATGTTGGGCGCGAACACGATGGCGGTTTTCTGGGCGGCCACTTCAATCGTGGCGCGGCCATTGTCGTCAAAGCCGGTGGTGCCAATGACGGCCTTCACGCCGTGCTTCACGCAGGCCTGCAGGTGTTCCAGCGTGCCCTCGGGGCGGGTGAAATCGATCAGGCAGTCGGCGCCGGCGAGCGCGTCCAGGTCATCCGTGATGGCCACGCCGGTCTGCTTGCCCAGCGGGGCGCCGGCATCGCGGCCCAGTGCGCTGGAACCCTTGCTGCCCAGCGCCACGGCCAGCTGCAGGCCGTCGGCCTTCAATACGGCCTCGATCAGCATCTGGCCCATGCGGCCGTTGGCGCCGGCGATAGCAATACGCATAAAGAATCCTTGGTGTTAACGCAGCGGCTCGGGCGCGTTGCCGGGCTGGCCGGGGTATTGATTGAGCGGGCTGACAGGCGCGTCGGCGTCACGCTTTTGCTGGTCCTGCTCTTCCTTCAGCCGGGCCTCATCCTGGTTCAGGCGCTGGTCGGCCTTTTCGTCCGAGACGGAATCCGGCGTGTTGATCTGGTAGGGCTGCAGGTCGGGCTGTTTGTCGCCTTCCCAGCGCGTCAGCCGGTCATTTTCGAACCAGACCGTGAACTTGCGTTCCTGCGCTTCGCCGTAACCAGGCTTGAAGTAGTACGGGTAATCCCAGCGGTTGGCGTGCAGCACGCTGGTCAGCGTAGGGCTGCCCAGGGCGAAGCGCACCTGTTCGCGGGTCATGCCGGGCTGGAGCAGCGCAACTTGTTCCTGCGTGATCCAGTTGCCTTGCTGGACGCCGGCCTTATACGGGAAGCCCCACTTGCCCGAGCTGCAGCCCGCCAGGGCGACGGCCAGGGCGGCAATGACCAAACCGGTCTTCAGAGAGCGGGAGGGAATTCGTGCAATCATGGACACTACGCGCCCCTATTATTTGGAAGCAAACAAAACCGTTATCATAAAGGTTTCATAAGGATAGTTCCGCGTGGCGGCATGAATTCGGTGAGCCGGCTCGCGGTGACCCTATCCTTGCCCATGCCAACGCGGACGGAGAGCGATTACACCATGAGCGACCAAAGCGAACTGAAGAACATGGGTTTGAAGGCGACTTTTCCTCGCCTGAAGATTCTTGATATTTTCCGCAAATCGGGTGAACGCCACCTGAGCGCCGAAGACGTCTACCGGGCCCTGATAGGCGAAAACGTCGAAATCGGCTTGGCGACCGTCTATCGCGTCCTGACGCAATTCGAGCAGGCCGGCATTCTTGCGCGCAGCCAGTTCGACAGCGGCAAGGCCGTGTTTGAACTCAATGACGGCGATCACCACGATCACCTGATTTGCACGAATTGCGGGAAAGTCGTCGAGTTTTCGGACCCGGACATCGAAAAGCGGCAGCAGAAGATCGCCAAGGACAACGCCTTCGCGCTGGAAAGCCACGCGATGGTGCTGTATGGCATTTGCGGCAGCTGCCTGAAAGGCCGCTAAGCCCATAGCGGGCAACCCACGGTCCGTGGCCGCGCTCGTTGCGGGCCAGTGAGATCAAAAACCCCTTCTATAAGAAGGGGTTTTTTTTGGCCGCGGGCGCCGCGGCGACGCAGACGCCGGGCGGTTTACGTGGTCGTCTGGCCGAAGCCTTCCAGCATCTCGCGCGCATGTTCGCGCGTGGTGGCGGTGAGCTTGATGCCGCCCAGCATCCGGGCAATCTCCTCGACGCGGGCGGGCGCATCTAGTTCCTCGATGCTCGAGCGCGTCGTGCCGCGCGACTCCGTCTTGCTGACCAGGAATTGGTTGTTGGCGCACGCGGCGACCTGGGGCAGGTGGGTGACGCACAGCACCTGGTGGCGTTCCCCCAGCTCGCGCAGCAGCTTGCCGACCGCCTCGGCGACCGCGCCGCCCACGCCGCTGTCGACTTCGTCGAAGATCAGCGCGGGTACGCGCGCCGCGCGGCTGGCGATGACGGACAGCGCCAGCGAGATGCGCGACAGTTCCCCGCCCGAGGCCACCTTGGCCAGGGGGCGCGGCGTGGTGCCGGCGTGGCCGGCCACCAGGAATTCAACTTGCTCGTTGCCGTGCGCGGACGGCGCGGATGCGGCCAGCGTGGGTTCGAACCTGCCGCCCTGCATGGCCAGCGTCTGCATGGCCAGCGTGACCTGTTTGCCCAGGTCCTTCGCGATCTTGCGGCGGGCGGTCGTCAGTTTGGCGGCTGCCGCGTCGTATTGGGTTTGCGCGGCGCCGGCCTGGGCGCGCAACGCGTCGACGTCGCCGGCGGCTTCCAGGGCGGCCAGCTCGGCATGCAGGGAGTCGCGCAGTTCGCACAGCGCGTTGGGTTCGGTGCGGAATTTGCGGGCTGTCTCGAACACCAGCCCTAGCCGCGCTTCCACGTCGGCGAGTCGCTTCGGGTCCAGGTCGACGCGGCTGACGTAATTGTTCAGGTCCGACACGGCTTCGCTGATGGCGATGCGGGCGGATTCCAGCTCATCGTAGACGCCCTGCAGGCCGGGGTCATGGCGCAGCATCTGCTGGATGCGGTGGTTGGCCGACGTGATCCGGTGATGCGCGGAATCGCCTTCGCCATCCAGCGCTTCCATGATCTGGGAGGCGCCATCCAGCAGCGACTGCGAATGCGACAGGCGGGTGTGTTCGGATTGCAGCGACTCCCATTCGTCCGGACCCAGTCCCAGGTGATCCAGCTCTTCGGCCTGCCATTGCAGGCGTTCGCGCTCCGTGGCGAGGCTTGCAGCGTCTTTTTCCGCGGCTTCCAGCTGCCGCGCCAGCGCGCGCCATTGTTTCCACGCCTGGCTGACGGCCTGGCGGAGGTCGCCGTGGCCGCCATGGGCATCCAGCAGGTCGCGCTGGGCGTCGGGGCGCATCAGACTCTGATGCGCATGCTGGCCGTGGATGTCGACCAGGCTGTCGCCCAGTTCTCGCAATTGGGCCACCGTGGCGGGCGTGCCGTTGATGTAGGCGCGGCTGCGTCCCTGCGCGTCGATGACGCGGCGCAACGACAGCTCATCGTCGGCATCGATCTCGCGTTCGGCCAGCCAGGCGCGCAGCGTCTTGGGCGTGTCGAAGACAGCGGTGATGTCGGCGCGGGGCGCGCCTTCGCGCAGCATGCTGGCGTCGCCCCGTTCGCCCAGCGCCAGCGCCAGCGCATCCACCAGAATGGATTTGCCTGCGCCGGTCTCGCCGGAGAAAACGGTAAAGCCAGAGCCGAAGTGGATCTCGGTCTGTTCGACGATGACGAAGTCGCGGATGTGCAGGGTGCGCAGCATATCGGGGCGCTAACTACTCTACGTTGTCGGTGGCTTGAGGCATCAGGTTCCAATGCAGCTTGCGGCGCAGGGTGGAGAAGAAGCTGTAGCCTTCGGGATGCACGAAGCGGATGGTATGGGGTGCGCGCTGCACGACGATGCGGTCGCCGGGTTGCAGGTCCGACCAGGTCTGCATGTCGAAATGCACGCTGGCGCCGACCTCGACGCGGCCCATGGCCGTAAGCGTCATGTTCAGCACGCCCGTGTCGGGAATGACGATGGGGCGGTTCGACAGCGTTTGCGGCGCAACGGGAACCAGCACCATGGCGTTCAGGCCCGGGTGCAGGATGGGGCCGTTGGCCGACAGGGCGTAGGCCGTGGAGCCGGTCGGCGTGGCGATGATCAGGCCGTCGGCGCGCTGGGTGTACATGAAGGCGCCGTCCAGTTCGACCCGGACTTCGATCATGCCGCCGCGCCCGGCGCGGTTCAGGACCACGTCGTTCAGGGCCGACGCGGAATACATCTTCTGGTCGCCGCGCCACACGCTGCCTTCCAGCAGCATGCGTTCCTCGATCTGGAAGCTGCCTTCAAGCACGCGGGCCAGTGCGCCATGCGCGTCCTGCAGGGCAATGTCGGTAATGAAACCTAGGCGTCCGTGGTTGATGCCCACGAGCGGCACGCCATAAGGCGCCAGGTGGCGGGCCGCGCCGAGCACCGTGCCGTCGCCGCCCATCACGACGGCGAGCGACGCGGTCTTGCCGATTTCTTCGAGCGTGGCCACGGGGTATTCGGTCAATCCGGTATTGCGCGCCGTATCCGCATCGATGAGCACGTGCCGGCCCGCCTGCGTCAGCGCGTGCGCAAGTGCTCTCAGCGGTGTGTCCAGGCCGGTGTCCTGGTATCTGCCGATCAGGGCGACTGTAGGAAAATGCATGGCTGCGTGCGAATGAAAAGGCGAGACCAGAACGCCGAAACCCGCCCGGAATGGGCTGGTTAGCCGATTATATGGGGCCGTATATCTGCTTGCGGGACAAAAATCGCCTTAATTGGAAAAGATTCCCTAAAATACCCGTTATGGATGACCGCGCACGCGCATTACTGAAAGCGTTGATAGAACGCTACATCGCCGATGGGCAGCCAGTCGGCTCGCGGACGCTATCGAAAGTCTTCGACTTGTCTCCGGCCACCATCCGCAATGTCATGGCGGATCTGGAAGAGCTCGGACTGATCCATAGCCCGCATACCTCCGCCGGCCGCGTTCCCACGCCGCGGGGATACCGCATGTTCGTCGATTCCCTGCTGGCGGTGCAGTCGTATCAGCTGCAGCCGCACAACATGGGCGAAATGCTCTCGGCGGCCGAACCCACCCGCGCGGTCAATGCGGCCGCCGCGCTGCTGTCCAACCTGACGCAGTTCGCGGGCGTGGTGCTGACGCCCAAGCGCGCCCAGGTGTTTCGCCAGATTGAATTCATCCGCCTGTCCGACAAGCGGGTTCTGCTGATCATCGTCACGCCCGACGGCGACGTCCAGAACCGCATTCTTTTCGTCCAGCGCGATTACGCCGAAGCCGAACTGCTGGAAGCCGGCAACTTCTTCAACATGCATTTCGCGGGCAAATCCTTCAATGCGGTCCGGCAGACGCTGTCCACCGAACTGGCCCAGCTGCGCGAAGATATCTCGCGCCTGATGCAGGCTGCGGTCGAAGCCAGCGCCGAAGCCGCCGAAGACGGGGACGCCGTGGTCATTTCCGGCGAACGCAAGCTGCTGGACGTGACGGACATCGCGTCCGACATGGACCGGCTGCGCAAGATGTTCTCGCTGTTCGAGAAAAAAACCGACCTGCTGCAATTGCTGGACGTGTCCAGCCGCGCGCAGGGCGTGCAGATCTACATCGGCGGGGATTCGCAGCTGGTGCCGATGGAAGAGGTCTCTGTCATCACGGCGCCTTATGGCGTGGATGGCAAGGTGGTGGGCACCCTGGGCGTGATCGGTCCTACCCGGATGGCCTACGAGCGCGTCATTCCCATCGTGGACATCACGGCGCGCCTGTTGTCCAACGCCCTCAGCCACAACCAGTAGTTCCATTCAAAGCTACATCCTCCTTGCGGAGGAAGGGGAGTTTTTGTGTTTCTTCGCCTGTTCAAGTATCTCTGGCCTGAACGCTACCTGCCTGAAACCGAGCAAGACGACCCCTTCAACGAAGATCCCCCTCCGCGCGTGCCAGGCAAGATCGGCGTGCTGCTGGTGAACCTGGGCACGCCGGATACGCCGGGCAAGAAGGACATCCGCAAATACCTGGGCGAGTTCCTGTCCGACCCGCGTGTCATCGAGATCCCGCGCTATCTGTGGAAGCCCATCCTGCACGGGCTGGTGCTGAACATGCGGCCCAAAAAACTCGAGCCGCGCTACGCCGGCGTCTGGATGAAGGAAGGCTCCCCGCTGATGGTCTATAGCCAGCGCCAGGCCGATGGCGTGCGCGCCGCCCTGCAGGCCGCGGGCGTGGATGCCGTGGTCGAGCTGGGGATGCGCTATGGCAATCCATCCATTCCGGGCGCCATCACCCGGCTGCGCGCGCAGGGCTGCGAACGCATCCTGACCGTGCCGCTCTATCCCCAGTACGCCGCCAGCACCACGGCCACGGTGGTGGACGCGGTAACCCGCCATGTGGGACGGCTGCGCGACCAGCCCGAAATGCGCTTCATCAAGCGCTTTCACGAAGAGCCCGCCTACCTGGACGCGCTGGCCGGCCGTATCGAGCGTTATTGGCAGGAACACGGCAAGCCCCAGAAGCTGGTCATGAGCTTTCACGGCCTGCCGCGCTATTCGATCGAACTGGGCGACCCGTATTACCGTGATTGCATGGAGACCGCGCGGCTCTTGTGCCAGCGCCTGTCGCTGCCGCGCGAGCATGTCGAGGTGACTTTCCAGAGCCGGTTCGGCACCGCCCGCTGGCTGGAGCCCTATACCGAGCCGACGCTCAAGGCGCTTGCCGCCTCCGGGATCACCGAGGTCGATGTGGTCTGCCCGGGATTTGTGGCAGACTGTCTGGAAACCCTGGAAGAGATCAGCCTGGAGTGCCGCGACGCCTTCATCGGGGCGGGCGGCAAGCAGTTCCGTTACATTCCGGCCATCAATGACGATCCGGCCTGGATCTCGGGGCTGGCCAGCCTGGTGGAACGGCACTTGCAGGGATGGTCTCAGCCCATCACGGACTTGAAGGAGAAGGCGCATGCACCATGATCCCAAGACTGGAAAGACGGTTCAAAAGGGGAAAGTCAGCACCCCGGTCGACGAGGACCATGTCGAGCACGAGCTGGACGAGGCCCTGGCCGACACCTTTCCCGCCAGCGACCCGGTCGCAATCCAATCGGATCCGGACGCGGACGACAAGCGCGTGGACCGCGCGCTGAAGGAAAGTTTCCCGGCCAGCGATCCCGTCGCGCCGGCGCAGCCGCATAAGAAATAGGTGATTTTGTCCGGCAGGCGGCCGCCTGCCGGTATTCGTCAGGGAATTTTTCGCTTACCCGGGCTTGAAATAGGGGTATTGGCCCCCATTCATGTCTGCGAAAGCCATTCTTTTTGGAGGATTCCCCATGACGGCACCCCACGAGCCTGCAGATCAGGCGCCCGAAGTCGGCCAGAACGCCGACGCGGCCCCCGCCGCCCAGGACGCGCAGGCCGAGCTGAACGAGTTGCGCGCCCAGCTGGACGCCGCCCAGGCTACCGTCAACGAGCAGCACGACCAGCTCCTGCGTGTCCACGCCGAAGCCGAGAACGTGCGCCGCCGCGCTCAGGAAGAAGTGTCCAAGGCGCGCAAGTTCGGTATCGAGTCGTTCGCCGAAAGCCTGGTTCCGGTCAAGGACAGCCTGGAAGCCGCGCTGGCCCAGCCCGACCAGACCGTTGAAACGCTGCGCGAAGGCGTCGAAGTGACTCTCAAGCAGCTGACCGCGGCCTTCGAGCGCAATCTGCTCAAGGAAATCGCGCCGGCGCAGGGCGACAAGTTCGATCCGCACCAGCACCAGGCCATTTCGTCCATTCCCCACGAGCAGCCTGCCAACACCGTGGTGCAGCTGCTGCAAAAGGGCTACGCCATCGCCGACCGGACCCTGCGCCCGGCGCTGGTGGTGGTGTCGGCCGGCCAGGGCTGAAGGCCCTTCGCGCCATGACCGATCCCCGTTTCGATCCGGCTCAGGTATTCCAGGTGTTCGGCATGCGTCATGTCGACACCGCGGGATTCGATGCAGCCGTGGTCCAGGCGCCGGGATCGGACCTGCGCTGCGTATTTCTGTGGGGCCAGGATTGCTATAACTGCAACCTGTTCAAGCAGGCGGCGCTACTGCACCAGGAAACGCTGCTGGAACTGGGCCTGACGTGGTTCGAGGCCGATGTCTATGCCGACGAACCCCTGGGCCGACGCTTTTCGCTGCATGGTGTCCCCACTTTTGTGCTGTACCGCTCCGGAAAGCGGCTGGGGCGCATCACCGGTTGGCCCGGCTTGCCCCAATTCACGGCGGCAATCCGGCGTTTGCAGGATCCGGCCTTGGAAAATTCCGGCCAGGCGTCTTGAAAAACCCTGCGGGTAGCCCCAGTTATGTGGGGACAAGAAGTTTTTCTCTATTTCCATAGATTTAATCAAGGTAACCCACCATGAGCAAGATTATTGGCATTGACCTGGGCACGACCAACAGCTGCGTAGCTGTCATGGACGGCGGGCAGGTCAAAATCATTGAAAACGCTGAAGGCGCTCGCACCACCCCCTCCATCGTTGCCTACATGGACGATGGCGAGACCCTGGTCGGCGCGCCGGCCAAGCGCCAGGCTGTGACCAACCCGCGCAATACCCTGTACGCGGTGAAGCGCCTGATCGGCCGCAAGTTCGAAGAAAAGGCGGTGCAGAAGGACATCAACCTGATGCCCTACACCATCTCCCGCGCCGACAACGGCGACGCCTGGGTGGAAGTGCGCGGCAAGAAGATGGCGCCTCCCCAAGTGTCGGCCGACGTGCTGCGCAAGATGAAGAAGACCGCCGAGGACTACCTGGGCGAAGAAGTGACCGAGGCCGTCATCACCGTGCCCGCCTACTTCAACGACAGCCAGCGCCAGGCCACCAAGGACGCCGGCCGCATCGCCGGTCTGGAAGTCAAGCGCATCATCAACGAACCCACCGCCGCGGCGCTGGCGTTCGGCCTGGACAAGACCGAGAAGGGCGACCGCAAGATCGCCGTCTATGACTTGGGCGGCGGTACGTTCGACGTGTCCATCATCGAAATCGCCGACGTTGACGGCGAGAAGCAGTTCGAAGTGCTGTCGACCAACGGCGACACCTTCCTGGGCGGCGAAGACTTCGACCAGCGCATCATCGACTACATCATCTCCGAGTTCAAGAAGGAACAAGGCGTTGATCTGTCCAAGGACGTGCTGGCGCTGCAACGCCTGAAGGAAGCGGCTGAAAAGGCCAAGATCGAACTGTCGTCGACTCAGCAGACCGAAATCAACCTGCCGTACATCACGGCGGACGCCTCGGGTCCGAAGCACTTGAACCTGAAGATCACGCGCGCCAAGCTGGAAGCGCTGGTTGAAGAACTGATCGAACGCACGATCGAACCCTGCCGCGTCGCCATCAAGGATGCCGGCGTGAAAGTTTCCGACATCGACGACGTGATCCTGGTCGGCGGCATGACCCGCATGCCCAAGGTCCAGGAAAAGGTGAAGGAATTCTTCGGCAAGGAGCCGCGCAAGGACGTGAACCCCGATGAAGCCGTCGCCGCTGGCGCCGCCATCCAGGGCTCCGTGCTGTCGGGCGACCGCAAGGACGTGCTGCTGCTGGACGTGACGCCTCTGTCGCTGGGGATCGAAACCCTGGGCGGCGTGATGACGAAGATGATCCAGAAGAACACGACGATCCCGACCCGGTTCTCGCAGACCTTCTCCACCGCCGACGACAACCAGCCGGCCGTGACCATCAAGGTGTTCCAGGGCGAGCGCGAAATCGCCGCGGGCAACAAGGCCCTGGGCGAGTTCAACCTTGAAGGGATCCCGCCGTCGCCTCGCGGCATGCCGCAGATCGAAGTCACGTTCGACATCGACGCCAACGGCATCCTGCACGTGTCCGCCAAGGACAAGGGCACCGGCAAGGAAAACAAGATCACCATCAAGGCCAACTCGGGTCTGTCGGAAGACGAGATCCAACGCATGGTCAAGGATGCCGAGGCCAACGCCGAGGAAGATCACCGCGTTGCCGAACTGGCCCAGTCGCGCAACCAGGCCGACGCGCTGGTGCATGCCACCCGCAAGTCGCTGACCGAGTATGGTGACAAGCTCGAAGCTTCCGAAAAGGAAAGCATCGAAGCCGCCATCAAGGCCCTGGAAGACACGCTGAAGGAAGGCGACAAGGCCGCGATCGACGCCAAGGTGGAAGCCTTGTCGACGGCATCGCAGAAGCTCGGCGAGAAGATGTACGCCGACATGCAGGCGCAGCAAGCCGCCGGCCAGCAGCAGGCGGCCGACAACGCGAAGCCGGTGGACGACAACGTCGTCGACGCCGACTTCAAGGAAGTCAAGCGCGACCAATAATGGCCGGGCTCTGACCTGCCTCTGCCGCCCGGTAGCCGGAGAAATCCGCCTACCGGGCGGACTCATTCTGTAGCACTGAAAAGAAGGCTCGTTTTTGAGCCCACGGATCATGGCAAAACGCGACTATTACGAAGTCCTGGGCGTAGCGAAGAACGCCGCGGACGACGAACTCAAGAAGGCCTATCGAAAGCTGGCCATGAAGTACCATCCGGACCGGAATCCGGACAGCAAAGAAGCCGAAGAGAAGTTCAAGGAAGCCAAGGAAGCCTACGAGGTCCTGGGTGATGAACAGAAGCGCGCCGCGTATGACCGCTATGGCCACGCAGGCGTGGACCCCAACTCCGCCGGCATGGGCGGCGCGGGCATGGGCGGCGGCTTCGCCGACGCATTCGGCGACATCTTTGGCGAAATCTTCGGCGGCGCCGGCGGTGGCCGTCGCGGGGGCGGTCCGCAGGTATATCGCGGCGCCGACCTGAAGTACGCGCTGGAAATCTCGCTGGAACAGGCCGCTGCCGGCTTCGACACCGAAATCCGCGTTCCCAGCTGGGAAAACTGCGACACCTGCCACGGCTCCGGCGCCAAGGCGGGCACCTCGCCCAAAACCTGCCGCACCTGCGGCGGCTCGGGCGCCGTGCGCATGCAGCAAGGCTTCTTCAGCGTCCAGCAAACCTGCCCCACCTGCCACGGCAACGGCAAGGAAATCACCGACCCGTGTCCGTCCTGCGACGGCGTCGGCCGCATCCGCCGCAACAAGACCCTGCAGGTCAAGATCCCGGCCGGCATCGACGACGGTATGCGCATCCGCTCCAGCGGCAATGGCGAACCGGGCATCAACGGCGGTCCTCCGGGCGACCTGTATGTGGAAATCCACATCAAGCAGCACAAGATCTTCCAGCGCGACAGCGACGATCTGCACTGCGAACTGACCATCCCGTTCACCACGGCGGCATTGGGCGGCGAACTCCAGGTGCCGACACTGGGCGGCAAGGCCGAGATCTCGATCCCGGAAGGCACTCAGTCCGGCAAGACCTTCCGCCTGCGCGGCAAGGGTATTCGCGGTGTACGCGGCAGCTATCCGGGCGACCTGTACTGCCACGTCGTGGTGGAAACGCCGGTGCGCCTGAGCGAAGACCAGAAGAACATCCTGCGCCAGTTCGAGGCCTCGCTGAACGACGGGGGCGACCGCCACTCGCCGCAAAGCAAGTCCTGGACCGATCGCGTCAAGGAATTCTTCAGCTGAATCGCCTGAACGCAAAACGCAAAAGCCGCGACGAAAGTCGCGGCTTTTTTTTGCCCCCCCTCCGCAGCAACAGCGCGAAGCGTCCCCGCCACAACGCAAACCACCGCGTAAGCCCAACAAGGCCGCCCGCGCGGCCGCCGTTGGGCGGGCCCCGCAAAATCCTCCTCCCTCACCCCGTCGCCGCCAAGAATGCCAAGCACACCGCCCTCCCCAGACCCCGTCGGTTTAACGAAAGCGCGAGCCTGGCGCGGCGGCGGCCCAGGCGCGCGGGGAGTCGATAAGCCCGAGGGAATCTGAAGGCAGTCGCCGGAGGCGACAACGAAGATGACGAAGGGGTAGTCCGGAGCGAAGGCTCCGGACCGCAATCGTTGACCCGCGCGCCTGGGCCGCCGCCGCGCCAGGCGGCTCAAGAACCACCCCCCCACAGAAACCACCACCCATAAAAAAACCGCGGCTTTCGCCGCGGTTCACTGCTACTGCTACTGCTACTGCAACATCTACATCTACATCTACATCTACATCTACATCTACTTCGACTTCAACTTCGACTTCAACTTCAACTTCGACTTCAACTTCAACTTCGACTTCAACTTCGACTTCGACTTCAACTTCAACTGCTACAGCAACCGCCGCTGTCGCCGGAAACTACCGGCCTCGGGCCATGATGCCACCCAAGGCCGGCCGGGCTACAGCAAGCAGCTCACCGGGTGATCGGCGGGTATTCGAGCTCGCCGAACGTGTATTGGCCGCTGGCCTTGGCTTGCGCCAGTTCCGCCTGGACTTCGGCGCGCGTCTTGGCGCCGGCCGGAGCCGCCGCGACGGGCGGGTATTCCAGTTCACCAAACGTGTATTGGCCGCTGATCTTGGCCTGTTGCAGCTGGGCTTGCACTTCCTGCGAGCTCAGGCTGGTCGTCTGGGGCAGGGCGGGCGGATAGTCCAGCTCGCCGAACGTGTATTGGCCGCTGGCCTTGGCTTGTTGCAGCTCGGTCGCGACCTGCGCGCTGCTCTTGGCTTGTTCAACGCCGGCGGCTTGTGCGCCAACGCCGACCAGAGCCAGGGATAGAAGCAGGGTGGTGGTTAGGGTTTTCATGGTCAGACCTCCAATTCGTCTTAAGTGGGGACCGAATCCGGCGGCCCTCCGTCGTGGTTCGTTGTTTGTTCCCGATGACTGAATTGTGCTCGCTATCCCACCTGGGATAAACCCGTATTCCCTGAAAACATCTTTCCAAATAACCGAGTAATCGTTGTGTTTGGAGAAATTCTCCCCGTTAGTGGCAAGGTTATAGCCATTCATGGAGAAATAGCTCCACGCGAAACTCCGCTTTATGCAAAAAAAACCCCTGCCGAAGCAGGGGTTTGTCTGATGGAAAAACCGATCAGGGCGTGGCTTTCTTCTTGAAATCGCCTGCCACCGCCGTGCTGAAGCCGTCCGGACGCAGATACTTGCGCAGCGCGGCGTTGACCGCTTCCGGCGTCAGCGCGGCGATCTTCTTGTCCATCTCGGCCGACCACGCGAACGTTCGGCCGCGCTGCAGGTAATCCAGCCACGTGCTGGCCAGAACGTCGTCCTGCGCGCGAGCCAGATTGCGGTAGTTGAGCAACGCGGTAATGCCTTCGGAAATCTCCTTTTCCGAGAAACCGTCCTTCAGCACACGAGCCAGTTCCTCGCTGATGGCCTTTTCCAGGCGCTCGCGGTTCTGCGGCGCGTAGATGGCGTACATGCTCCAGCTACCCGTGGGTTCAAACGACGACACCGACAGCGAACTGCGCACGTTGTAGGACAGACCCTCGGTCTCGCGCACCCGATTCCACAGGCGCGAGGTTTCCGACGCGCCGAAGAGGTAGTTGCCCAGGTACAGCGCCGCGTAGTCCGCGTCGGTATCCTGCAGCTTCAGCGGCATGCGCGACAGATAAAAGGCATTTGCCTTGTCGGGCGTGTCGATGTCGAACTGCTTGGCGGGGATGTCGCGGTACGGGTTGGGGACACGGGTGTAGGCAGGCGCCTTCTTCCAGCCAGCCAGGCCCGTCTTGATCGCCTTTTCCACGGCTTCCGGCTCGAAGTCGCCAACCGCCGAAAACTCGATATTGCCCGCGCCGTAGAACTTGGCGTGGAACTTGGCCAGGGCTTCGCGGTTCAGGGCGCGCACGCCAGCCAGCGATTCCTCGAACGTGGGCACGTAGCGCAGATCGTCGGCGGGCCACGGATTGTCCTGGCGGGCCAGGGCGCGTCCGGCCAGGGCCGAGGGTTCGGTCATGGCGTTCTGGATCGAGGTTTCAAGCTGACGCTGGTATTCCTCGAGCTGCTCCTTCGGGAAACTGGCGTTGCGGATGATCTCCAGCGCCAGGGCGGTCAGTTCAGGCAGGTTCTCGCCCTTGGTCGACATGGCGACCTTGAGCGTGGCGCCACCGCCGCTAAAGCCCAGTTCGGCCTGCAGCTTGTCCAGGCGGTCCTGGATGTCCTGGCGCGACAGCTTGGCCGTTCCGCGCAGCAGCAGGTCGGCCGCGGCGCTGGAATTCACGCGCTGGCCCAGCAGATCCTTCTCGTTGCCGAACTGGATCAGCATCTGCGCCTGCACACGGCTGCCGCGCGTGGCCTTGGGCAGCAGCGCCAGTTCCACCGGGCCATTGGGCAGGTCCAGCTTCTTGCGCAGGGTGAGCTTGTCGATGTTCTCCGGCGTGGGGTCAAACGCCGACGCCGCCTTGAAGTCCGGGTCGCCCTTGTAGTCCTTGAAGACCGCGGTCAGGTCCGTGCGTTGCGCCTGCGGTGCGCGCAGCGGTTTTTCCGTCGGGATATAGCGGCCCTCGATGCGGTTGCTTTGCACCAGATAGGAGGTGGCGGCCTTTTGCACCTCGGCAAGCGAGGCCTGGCGGGCCCGGTCGCGCTGCAGGAAGAAGAGGCGCCAGTCACCGGCGGCGATGGCCTCGGACAGCGCCACGCCGACTTGCTCGGGATCGCTATAGGTCTGCTCCCATGCGGTCAGCCACTTGCTGCGCGCGCGGTCCAGTTCCTGCTGGGTGAAGGGCTTCTTGCCCAGCGATTCCAGCGTTCCCGTCAGCGCCTTCATGGCGGCGTCCAGGCTCTTGCCCGGCGTCAGCTGGGCGGCAAACATCGCCAGGCCCGGGTCCAGGTTTTCCATGGTGAAACCGAACACGCCCGAAGCCAGCTTGGTCGGGACCAGCGCATGGTAGAGGCGGCCCGACGGTGTGTCGGCCAGGATGGTGGTGGCCAGGTCGAACGGCACGAAGTCGGGGCTGCCGGCGGCGGGGATGTGGTACATCGCCGCGACCAGCGGCGTGCCGCCGGCCCGGCGCAGCGTCACCGAGCGCTCGCCGTCCTGCACCGGCTCCACCGTGTACTCGGGCGGCAGCTTGCGGTCTGGCTTGGGCAGCTTGCCCAGCGTGGCCTCGATGTCCGCCAGGGTGGCTTGCGGATCGAACTTGCCCGCCACGATCAGCACGGCATTATCGGGCTGGTAGTACTCGTGGTAGAACGCGCGCAGCTGGCCGATGTCGACGTTTTCAACGTCGGAGCGGGCGCCAATCGTGTTCTTGCCGTAGCTGTGCCACTGGAACGCCGCCGATTGCATCTTCTGCATGAGGATGCGGAAAGGGCTGTTTTCGCCGCTTTCCATCTCGTTGCGGACCACGGTCATTTCCGAATCCAGGTCTTCCTTGGCGATCAGCGAGTTCACCATGGCATCGGCTTGCCAGCCCAGGTACCACTTCAGCGTGTCGGGGTTGGCCGCGAAGCTGGCGAAATAGTTGGTGCGGTCGCTGGAGGTCGAGCCGTTGGCCTGCAGGCCGCGACGCGAGAATTCGCCCATGGCGTTGCGGGTGGTGGACGTGCCCTTGAACAGCATGTGCTCCAGCAGGTGCGCCATGCCCGTCTGGCCATAGTTTTCGTTGCGAGAGCCCACCAGGTAGGTCATGTTGACCGTGGTGGAGGGCTTGGATTCGTCCGGAACCAGCAGCACTCTCAGGCCATTGGCCAGGCGATATTCGGTGATGCCTTCGATCGAGGCGGCCTCCGAGACGCCGGCTGGCAGGCTGGCGGCTCCGGCCTGAAAGGCCAGGAAGGAGGAGAACAGCAGCACGCTCAGCGGGCGCGGCAGCTTCGACAGGGACAAGCGCATGGCGGACAATTCCTTTGGCATGGCAGAATCCGTTGGAGTGTATACGTTGGCAATGGTTCAGGTGCCCGCGAGGGGCGCCAGTGTCCGCGGCAGGCTCCGGCGCCGCCCACAAGGCAAAGGATGTCCGAAATGTCTTTATCCCTGGAAGTCGAAACCCCGCGCCTGGTGCTGCGGCAATGGCTTGCGGCCGACCGCAGGCCCTTCGCGGCCCTTAACGGCGACCCGCAGGTGACGGAGTATCTGCTGCCTCTCACGGCCCAGGAGAGCGATGCGCTGGCCGATAGGCTGGCGGCGGGCATCGACGAGCATGGCTGGGGCTTCTGGGCGGTGGAAGCGCCTGGCGTCGCTCCCTTCATCGGCTTCGTGGGAATCAAGCCGCTGGCGCCCGCCTTGCCGTTCGCGCCTGGCGTGGAGATCGGCTGGCGCCTGGCGCAGCCTTATTGGGGGCGGGGATATGCCAGCGAGGCCGCCCAGGCGGCTTTGCGCGTGGGCTTCGAACAAATAGGGCTGGATGAGATTGTCGCGTTCACGGTGCCGGGCAACCAGCGCTCGCGGGCAGTGATGGACCGGCTGGGCATGCGCGCCGACCCTGATCTCTTTGACCATCCGGCCGTGCCGGAGGGTAGCCCGCTGCGCGCGCATGTGCTGTACCGGATGAGCCGCGATGGCTGGCTGGGGCAGGGAAATGGTGACAGGGACCCCGACAATGCGCCATTTGCGGCGGCATAAGCCCGGGAGAACCTTGCGCATCCGCGATGTTGCAGTGCGGCACCCTGGGAATACAAGGCCGATTTGAGGTCTGCCCGCTCGCGGGTGTAAGCTTTTGATGACGTAGTAGCTGTTGCCGACGGGATGCGCGACAGCCGTCTACCGGCTTCCCGTCCAACGCCAGACGCCGCGGCATGCGCGGTGCCGGTGCTTGTCGTTCGCGCCTTCGCCGCCGGCATCCTGCCGGCGCATTCTTCGGAGGAACGACCCATGCTGACCGAGATCGTCACGCGTGCTTTGTCCCAATTGACAGGCAGCGCCTTGAGCGGCGATGGCATCAAAGGACAGTTTCAGTACGCCTATGCCAGTGATGACGGCCAATTCGTGGCCATACTGACCCATGACATGACCACGTATGTGGTGGACTTGAACACGCAACGGTATTTCGCGGAGTGCGGGGGATCGCCGCGCGGATTCGCCGGCCATGTGCTGGAGATGGAGGGCGCGGCGGCACGCAGCCATCCGTGGCCCGCCGCCCATGATCTTTTCGACCTGGACATGGATGCCGATGAACTATCCTGGCGCCAGTGCCCCGGTTTGCGCGCCATGGTGAACAACGCCCACCGATCTGTGGAGAGCCGCGCCGCCTGAGAGTGGCCAGAAGCGGCAGCACCTCACTGAACCGGCGGATTCGCCGGTTTTTTTTTGGCTGGGAGCGACACGCGGAGCTGCGGGGCTGGCTAAAATTTGAATATGAATACGCACGCTGAACTCCGCGCCCCGGAAGGCGCGACGCTGGTCGATTGCACGCATGAACGCCATGCGGACCAGATACTGGCCATCTTCAACGACGCCATCACCACGTCCACCGCGCTCTACGACTACAAGCCGCGGCCGCGCGAAGCCATGCTGGGATGGTTCCAGGCCAAGCAGCAGGGCGGCTTCCCCGTGGTGGGCCTGGAGAACGAGGCCGGCGAACTGATGGCCTTCGCCAGCTACGGCACCTTCCGCGCCTGGCCGGCCTACAAGTATTCGGTCGAGCATTCCGTGTACGTGGATGCGCGCTTTCGCGGTCGCGGGCTGGGCGAAGCCCTGATGCGCGAGCTGATCGGACGCGCGCGCGCCAGGCAGGTGCACGTGCTGGTCGGCGGGATCGACGCGTCCAACCAGGGCAGCATCCGCCTGCACGAGAAGCTGGGCTTCCAGCACGCCGGCACGATCCGCGAGGCGGGCTTCAAGTTCGGACGCTGGCTGGACCTGGCGTTCTACCAGCTGACGCTGGACACGCCGGAAAATCCGGTGGACGGCTGAGCGGGGCTGAATCCTACTTGGACAGCATCCGCATGGCCTGCTCCAGGCCGGCGACGGTCACGGGGTACATGCGGTCCTGCATGATGTCGCGCATCAGCGCGATGGACTGACGGTATTGCCAAGAGGCCGTGGGCTCGGGGTTGAGCCAGACGGATTTCGGCCAGGCCTCCAGCAGCCGGCGTACCCATTCGGCGCCGGGTTCCTTGTTGTAGTGTTCGACCGAGCCGCCGGGCTGCAGGATTTCGTAGGGGCTCATGGTGGCGTCGCCGACGATGATCAGGCGCCAGTCCGGGTTGTACTTGCGCAGCACGTCCCAGGTGTCGAAGCGCTCGTTCTGGCGGCGGCGGTTGCTTTGCCACAGGCTTTCGTAGGGGCAATTGTGGAAGTAATAGACTTCCAGGTTGCGGAATTCGCTGCGGGCCGCCGAGAACAGTTCTTCCACCCGGCCGATGTGGTCGTCCATGCTGCCGCCCACGTCCAGCAGCATCAGCACCTTGACCGTGTTGTGACGCTCCGGGACCATGCGCAGGTCCAGGTGGCCGGCGTTGCGCGCGGTGCTGGCGATCGTGTCGTCCAGGTCCAGTTCCATCTCCGCGCCCTGGCGCGCGAAGCGCCGCAGCCGGCGCAGCGCCACCTTGAAATTGCGCGTGCCCAGTTCAACCTGGTCGTCGTAGTCCTTGAACTGGCGCATGTCCCAGACCTTGACCGCGCTGCGGTTGCCGGCCGAAGCGCCGCCCACGCGTATGCCTTCGGGGTGGTAGCCGCCATTGCCGAAGGGCGAGGTGCCACCGGTGCCGATCCACTTGCTGCCGCCCGCGTGGCGTTCCTTCTGCTCTTCCAATCGTTCCTTGAAGAGCTCCATCAGCTTGTCCCAGCCGTGCTTTTCAATGGCGGCCTTGTCTTCGGGAGACAGGCTCTTTTCGAACTGCTTGATCAGCCAGTCCAGCGGGATCTCCTTGCCCGCGGGCAAGGCGGCTTCGATGCCCTTGTAATAGGCGCCGAAGGCCTTGTCGTAGCGGTCGTAGAGGGATTCGTCCTTGACCAGCGTGGCGCGGGCCAGGAAGTAGAACTCGTCGAGCGTGGGCGCCATCAGGTGCTGGCGCAGGGCGTCCACCAGGGTCAGGTATTCCTTGACCGAGACAGGGAGCTTGTGCGCCCTGAGGTGATAGAAGAAGTCGATCAGCATTTGCGGGCAGCCCGTGGGTGCAGGATCAGCGGCGCTGGCCGCCGCGCGTCATGGCCGCCAGGCGTTCAAGCAGATGCACGTCCTGTTCGTTCTTCAGCAGCGCGCCGGCCATCAGCGGCACGGCCGTGGCCGTATGCGCGTCGATCTGGGCGGCGGTGGCGTCTTCGGCCAGCAGCAGGCGCAGCCAATCCAGCAGTTCGGACGTGGACGGTTTTTTCTTGAGGCCCGGCGCTTCGCGCAGCGAGAAGAAGGTGTCCAGCGCGGCGCGCAGCACGTCCTGCTTCAGGTGCGGATAGTGAACCGCCACGATGTCGCGCATCGTTTCGCGGTCCGGGAAGCGGATGTAGTGGAAGAAGCAGCGGCGCAGGAAGGCGTCGGGCAGGTCTTTCTCGTTGTTGGACGTGATGATGACCAGCGGGCGGTGCCGCGCGGAGATGGTCTCGCGCGTCTCGTAGACATGGAATTCCATGCGGTCCAGCTCGCGCAGCAGATCGTTGGGAAATTCGATGTCGGCCTTGTCGATCTCGTCGATCAGCAACACCACCGGTTCCTGCGCCTGGAACGCCTGCCATAGCGTGCCCTGCAAGATGTAGTTGCGGATGTCGCGGACCTTTTCGTCGCCCAGTTGCGAATCGCGCAGGCGCGACACCGCGTCGTATTCGTACAGGCCCTGATGCGCCTTGGTGGTGGACTTGATGTGCCATTGCAGCAGCGGCCGGCCCAGCGCGCGCGCCACTTCTTCCGCCAGCATGGTCTTGCCGGTGCCGGGCTCTCCCTTGATCAGGAGCGGGCGCTGCAAGGTGAGCGCGGCGTTGACGGCAAGCTTCAGGTCATCGGTGGCGACGTAGCTGTCGGTCCCATCGAAGCGGACTGGCTTGGCGGAGGAGGCGGTCTGGGCTGCGGACATGGTCTGATGGCTTCTGTGGTTTGATGGGAATCAATACCATCGTAAGGTATTAATCCTGAGCAATTATCGTACAATCAGGCGGTTTTGCTTTGGGTTCCACCCGCAACGTGTTTGCCGAGGGCCTTTTCGTGTGAGCAGGCCCTAGTCCTTAGCCATACCAAGAAGAGTCATTCCAATGAAGTTGCGAACCTCTCTGAAGTGCACGGTATCCGTGTTGGTCGCGATGGCATCCTGTGCGATCGCCGGCCAGGCTGTTGCTGCGGATGCAGCGCCGGTCGGTAATGTCCAGAATGCCCGAGACAAGGTCTCCATGTGCATCGGTTGCCACGGCATCGAGGGCTACAAGGCGACGTTTCCCGAGCTTTATCACGTGCCGATGATTGCTGGCCAGAACGCCAAGTACATCGAAACCGCCCTCAACGAGTACAAGAAAGGCACGCGCAGCCATCCCACGATGGACGCCGTTGCCGGCAGCCTGTCCGACCAGGACATCGCCGACCTGGCTGCGTACTACTCGAATCTCAAATAAGAGGGCAAAACCATGAACCGCACCATGCTTGCCCTTGCGGGCGCGACCCTGGCCATCTCGGGCGCCGCCGCCCAGGCGCAGGACCTGACGGCCGGCAAGGCTGTCTTCGACAAGTTCAATTGCGCGTCCTGCCACGGCGCCGACGCCAAGACGGCGGTGGATCCGGCCTATCCGACGCTGGCGGGACAACATGCCGACTACCTGGCCCATGCCTTGAAGGCCTACAAGCGCGGCGCCTCCGGCAGCGCGGCCACGGCCAATGTCCGCAAGAATCCCATCATGGGCGCCTTCGCCACGCAGCTGTCCGACCAGGACATCTCCAACGTGTCGGCCTGGCTCTCGTCGCTGCCCAGCGACCTGGGCGTGCGCAAGTAGGCGCGGCGAGAAACCCGATCGCCTGATGAAAACCCTCGAATTCGAGGGTTTTTCGTTGTATCAGAGGCTGGCCCGCCGACGAATCAGGTCGATGTAAGTGTCGCTGTCCAGCGGCGTGCCCAGACGCTGCGCTTCCCAGACGACCTGGCCCAGGCATTCCATGATTTCATGGGCCGCCTGGTGCGCGTCGGAGCGCGCCGTCAGTTGCTGGTAGGCGCGGCGGATGCCGGGCGGATGATCGATGGACAACTGCTCCGCGATGGCCAGGTGCATGGACAGGTGCAGAAAAGGATTAGTCCGTCCTTTTTCCACGGCATATTCGGCCGTCATGGCATCGGGGCTTTCGAGGTCGCCGTGGTATTCCGGATGCTCGATGATCCAGTCCAGCGCGATGGCCTCCAGCGGGGTCAGCACCTCGTTGGCGCGATGCTTGCGCCAGGTTTCGATAAAGAATTCGCGGACTTGGTCGCGTGAGGGATTGAACATCGGCGGGGACGGAATGCAGGCTGTGGATGCATTATTTTACCGCCCCAAGCTGACCGTCAGTTCCGCCCGGCCCTTTGCGATATAGAATTGATTGCAATCCGCCATCCGGTGTGCGGTTCGCGAGGGGCGGTATTACTCGCGGAATCGGACGCTTTCCGATGCCGGCGCGTGCAGAAAAACCACCCGGAGCAAATGGAGCATTCATGTCCTACCAACATATCAAGGTTCCCGCCGGCGGCCAGAAAATCACGGTCAATGCCGATTTCTCGCTGAATGTGCCTGAACAGCCCATCGTTCCCTTCATCGAAGGCGACGGCACGGGCGCCGACATTACCCCCGTGATGATCAAGGTCGTCGACGCGGCGGTGCAGAAGGCCTATGGCGGCAAGCGCAAGATCCACTGGATGGAAGTCTACGCCGGCGAAAAGGCCACCAAGGTCTACGGCCCGGATGTGTGGCTGCCCGACGAAACCCTGGAAGTCGTCAAAGACTACGTGGTTTCCATCAAGGGTCCGCTGACCACGCCGGTCGGCGGCGGCATCCGTTCACTGAACGTGGCGCTGCGCCAGCAGCTGGACCTGTACGTGTGCCTGCGCCCCGTGGCGTACTTCAAGGGTGTGCCGTCCCCGGTGCGCGAGCCCGAGAAGACCAACATGGTGATCTTCCGCGAGAACTCGGAAGACATCTATGCGGGCATCGAGTACATGGCCGAAAGCGAGCAGGCCAAGGAACTGATCCAGTTCCTGCAGACCAAGCTCGGCGTGAAGAAGATCCGTTTCCCGAATACCTCCTCCATCGGCATCAAGCCCGTATCGCGCGAAGGCACCGAGCGCCTGGTGCGCAAGGCGGCCCAGTACGTCATCGACAACGACCGCACGTCGCTGACGCTGGTGCACAAGGGCAACATCATGAAGTTCACGGAAGGCGGCTTCCGTGACTGGGGCTACGAGCTCCTGCAAAAGGAATTCGGCGCCCAGCTGATCGACGGTGGCCCGTGGTGCAAGTTCAAGAACCCGAAGACCGGCCGCGAGATCATCGTGAAGGATGTGATCGCCGACGCCTTCCTGCAGCAGATCCTGCTGCGTCCGGCCGAATACGACGTGATCGCCACCCTGAACCTGAACGGCGACTACATCTCCGACGCATTGGCCGCGCAAGTGGGCGGCATCGGCATCGCCCCGGGCGCGAACCTGTCGGACTCCGTCGCCATGTTCGAGGCCACCCACGGCACGGCGCCGAAGTATGCCGGCAAGGACTACGTGAACCCCGGCTCCGAGATCCTCTCGGCTGAAATGATGTTGCGCCACATGGGCTGGACCGAAGCCGCCGACCTGATCATCTCCAGCATGGAAAAATCCATCCTGTCCAAGAAGGTCACGTACGACTTCGCCCGCCTGCTCGAAGGCGCGACCCAGGTGTCGTGCTCGGGCTTTGGCCAGGTCATGATCGAAAACATGTAAGCCGCGGCTGATCCCGCACGTCCCGCAAAACCCGCCCGCCGTCAAGGCGGGCGGGTTTTGTCTAACCAATCAGCATGATGCGCCTCGCGCTTGCTTTGTTCTTTCCAGGTTGAGTGTTGTGCCCCGACTGTATGTTTCTTTGACCGCCTGGCTGGTGCTCCTGGTTCCGGCACTGGCGTTGACCAGCCCGGTGGGCGGGCCTGCCGTTCTTTATCTGAGCGCCCTGATCGCGCTGACCGCGCTGGCGATGAATGCGATAAAGCGCTACGAGCCGATGGAATTCGGCGCCCTGTGGCCCATGTCGCTGGCGCTGCTGTTGCCGCTGGCCTGTATGCTGCTCACGTCCGCGGTGCGAGGCGTGTGGAGCAATTCAGAACTCGAGAAACTGCTGCGCTTCGCGCTGGCGCTGCCCGTGCTGTGGGTGTTGCTGCGCGCCCCGCAGCAATGGCTCAAGCATGTGCAATGGACCATTCTGGCCGGTGCGCTGGCCGGTTCGGCGCTGCTGATCGTGACCATGACGACATCCGGGCGCGGGGCGATGACCGAAGTCGGCGGGCGCTATAACGCGGTGGCGTTCGCGAACATGACCTTGCTGTTCGGCGGCATGACGCTGTTGTCCCTGGGGTGGGGCGCCAGCACGCGCTGGCCGCGTATCGAGACCGGGGTGAAGTTGCTGGCCGTCGCGCTGACGGTATATGCCACCTGGCGGTCCGAGACCCGCAGCAGCTGGATGCTGTTGCCTATCCTGGGATTGGTTTTCCTGCTTGGCCTGCGCAACTGGAGGCGCCGCCACAAGGTGTATTGCGCGCTGGCCGTCTGTGTGGCGCTGGTCGCCAGCGCGGCCGCCATCTGGACGTTCAGCAGCCGCATGCAGGAGATCTCGAAGGACCTTCATGGCTTTTCGACGTCGGCCGATCGCGACACGTCCTTCGGTATCCGGCTGCAGCTGTGGCACGCGTCTATCCTCATGTTTGAAAAGAGTCCGATCGTCGGTATCGGTCCCAGCAAGTTCCGCGAGGAACTGCGGGAGCTGCAGACCCAGGGCATCGTGACGCAAGAGGTCGTCGACGGCTTTGGCGAACCCCACAACGATCTGCTGGCGGCCTTGTCCGGATATGGTGTGCTGGGCCTCCTGAGCATCCTGGCGCTGTATCTGCTGCCGGCAGCCGTTTTCTTTCGGCGCCTGGCCAGCGACGACCGGGTCATCCGGGTTGGCGCGCAGTTGGGCTTGCTGTTCTGCCTGGGCTATTGCGCATTCAGCCTGACCGAGATGATGTTCCGCAACATGCGCAGCGTGCCGACGTATTCGCTGATCGTGGTGACGCTGATCGCGCTGACCACGGCGCGTCCGGGGCGCACGAGCCAGCCCGCGCGCTAGGCCGGGCGGGCCACGGGCCGGCCGCGCAAGATTGAAAGACGCAAGGCGTAACGCGCCTTGCGTCTTTTTTTTATGGATGTTGCGCTAGATCAAGCTTGCGGCGCGGCCTTGATGAAAACACTGTTTGATGTCCGTATCCTGACGGCAAGAGATACATAAACCGTCACATTCCGCCGTTATTGGTTTCAAGCGGGGAGGGGCATGCAGAAGAGAGGCTATGAGTAATTCCAGCTTGCGCAGGGAACTGTTGTGGTTCGTGTTCGCCATCGCCACGGCCGTACTGGCGCTGGGCGTCTGGGACGCCTGGCAACGCCGCGCCGAGATGGTGGCCGAACGCAAGACAGAGCTGCGCCATGTCCTGGACCTGGCCGAGTCCATCTTGCGCAATGGCAAGAAAAGCGCGCAGGAGGGCATGCCCCTGGCGCAGGCCAAGCGCGAGGTCGCGCGCCGCCTGGCGGAACTGCGCTATGGCGCGGATGGCTATGTGGGTGCGTTCGGCGACGACTATTCCTTGCTGGTGCATCCCGACGCCAGGCTGGTGGGCACGAACGTGCGCGCCATCAAGGACAGCGAAGGACAGCCCATCTTTGAAAACCTCTACGCGCAGGGCAAGGCGGGCGGCGGCTATGTGCAGTACCTGTTTCCCCGGCCGGGCGCCGAAGAGGCGCTGCCCAAGATCAGCTACGCGGCCTACGACCCGGAATGGGGCTGGCTGATGTTCACCGGCTTGTACGTGGACGATGTCGACGCAGCATTTCGCGGCACCTTGTGGCGCCAGGGCGGCGTGACGCTGGGCCTGCTGATCCTGGTGCTGGCGGCGGCGCTGCGCTTTTTCCGCACGCACATCATCAACCCGCTGGACGAGGCGGTGGTCGTCTGCGAGCGCGTGGCCAATGGCGACCTGTCCAGCATCGTCTCGCGCCATCACCGGGGCGAGATCGGCCGGCTGTTCGACGCGATGGCGCGGATGCAGGAGCGGCTGGACGTGGCGGTGCGCAGCATCGTGCATTCCACCGGATCCATCGCGGCCGCGTCCCGCCAGATCGCCGCGGGCAGCATGGACTTGTCCGACCGTACCGAAAAGCAGGCTGCGGCGCTGGAGCAGACGGCCGCGAGCGTGGAGGAAATCACCGCCACCGCGAAGCAGAGCGCCGACCATGTGCGCGAGGTCAGCGCACTGGCGGGCGAGGCGGCCAAGCTTGCGCGGCAGGGCAGCGATGAAACGCAGCATGCCATCGATGCCATGCGCGAGATTTCGCACAGTTCGCAACGTATCGACGAGATCATCCGCCTGATCGATGAAATCGCGTTCCAGACCAACATCCTGGCGCTCAATGCCGCCGTGGAAGCGGCGCGCGCCGGCGAGCAGGGGCGGGGATTCGCGGTGGTGGCGGGCGAAGTGCGCGCGCTGGCTCAGCGCTCGGCCACCGCGGCCAAAGAGATCAAGACGCTGATCGAGGCCTCGTCCGATTCCGTGGCGCGCGGCAGCCAGCGAGTGGAGCAGGCCAGCGCCACGATGAGCAGTGTGCTGGAATCCGCCGCCACCAGCGCGCCGCTGATGGGCGAGATCGCCACGGCGTCCAACGAGCAAAGCGTGGGCATCGAGCAGATCAACCAGGCGGTGACGCATCTGGACAGCGTGACGCAGCAGAACGCCGCGCTGGTGGAAGAGTTCGCCGCCTCGGCGGCGACCCTGCACGCGCAGGCCGATGACCTGGCGCGCGCGGTGTCCGTATTCAGGCTGTCTGCAGCCGCCTAGAAGATCCCTGGACCACGCTCATGGCCCGTTGCAGCCGCGATCCGAGTTCCCGGCTTGCGGGCATCATGGGCATGCGCAGTTCGTCGGCGATGAGCCCCTGCATGGCCAGCGCGCGCTTGATCGGCGCGGGATTGGGCTCGGAGAACAGCAGGCGGATCAGGCCGCGCAAGGGCTCGAACATCTCACGGGCGGCCTCGGCGTGGCCATCGCGAGCCAGTTGCATGACCTCGACATAGCGCTCCGGATACAGGTGGGCGGCGGCCGGAATGGCGCCGCGGCCGCCGGCCAGGAAGTGGTCCAGCAGCGCCAGGTCCTCGCCGCATAGCGCGTCCAGCGTGCCGCGCGCATTCAGCGTGGCCAGCACCGAAGGATTGCATTCCTTCACGGCACTGAAGTTGGGCAGCGCGGCCAGCGCTTCCATGGTCTCCACAGTCATCGTCACGCCGGTGCGCTTGGGGATGTTGTAGAGGATGATGGGGCGTTCGGTGGCCCAGGCGATCTGCCGGTAGTGCCACAGGATGCCGGCTTGCGACGGGCCCAGGTAATACGGCGGCGGCACCAGATAGCCGGCGGGCGCGTACTTGTCCAGTCGGCGGACCGCCGTCGCCACGCCGCGCGTGTCGACGCCGCCCGCGCCGAACACCAGCGGCAGCGCGTTCGTGTCGCTGGAGATGGCCTCGATCATGTCGATCTTTTCGGGCATACCCAACAGATTGCCTTCACCGGTGGAACCGAACAGCACCAGGCCTGCGATGCCGGCGTTGCGGTAGTAGCGGGCAAGCGCCTGCGCGGCGTCCAGGTCCACATATCCGCCGCGCATGGGCGTGACCATGGGCAACCAGAGGCCCTCGAAAACAGTCTTGGCTGGCATGTCCATGGCTTATTGCACCGTGATGGCAGGGGCCGGGCGCACCGGGCCGAATTCTGCCTGGGGCAGGCCGCACATGACGGCATGCATCAGGGCGTCCAGTTCGCTGCGCGCGCATTGCAGCTGCAGCGTGCTCTGCGCATGGGCGTGGTCTACCGACAGCAGGTAGACGCCGATGCGATCACCCAGTTCGCGATGCAGCGCCAGCCGCACGTTCAGGGCATCCAGCGTGTCTATCCTGACCGTCAGCGCGACCATGTCGGATTGCGCTTGGGGCGCCACGCGCGCGGCGTGCTGAGGTTCGGGCGTACGGTTCAGGCGGCGATCCAGTCGGGGAATCATGGCGGGGGAGGGACGGAGGCGCCGCTTGCGGCGATCCGTGTATCCGGTTGGTTGATGACGATTCCACTATAGGAATCCCGCCATAAATCCTGCCGATAAAAGCGGGCGGGGCGCATAAAAATCGCGTCAATGCCCGCGTGCGCTCAGAACGTCTTGGTCAGCGACAGCAGGCCCGTGGCGCGGCCCATGTCGCGGCCATGCGTATTGGTGTAGACGGCACGGTCGGCGTTGGTGTCCAGGTAGGCCAGGGATACCGACAGCCCCTGGCCGAAGTCCTTGGTCAGGCCCAGCTTCCAATCGGTGTAGGAGCCGTTGTCGACGTTGCGCACGTTCTGGCGGCCGATGTGGGCGTTGATCGTCAACCCCCAGACGCCGGTGTCGAAATTGCCGGACAGGTCGAAGTACTGGCTGTACTTGCTGTCGGCGAAGCCGAACAGGTTGGTCATGGCGATCGAGTACTTGAACATCACGGGGCCGTAGCCGATGCCGGCATACAGTTCGGTGGTGTCCGGGCTGGTGTAGCCGGACGGATAGTCGCCCGGGTAGTAGTACTGCAGGACGCCCAGGTCCACCGGCACGCCGTCCGCGAGATTGCCTTTGTAGCCGCCGTAGAAGTCCATTTCCACGGGCGCGGAGACCTCGCTGTTGCTGTCGTTCAGCCAGCTGATGTTGGAGTTCCAGTTGCCCAGGTAGAAGCCGCTGGCGTGGGCGAGGTCGAAGCCGCCCTGGATCGCGGGCTTGTTGTTGGTCTGCATCAGGCCGCGATAGCGGTATTGGCTGGCCAGCGTGACGTTGGCCGTCAGGGTGTAGTCGGATGCGGTGGCGGGAGTCTCGGCCGCGGCGGGCGCGTCGCTGGCTTGCGCCGTGGCGGTCAGGGTCAGCAGCGCAAGCGCGGCCAGGGTGTTGCGGGACATGGAATGCTCCTGGTGTTGAACGGGATCGCAACAATAGGAGGATTGGCATAAAGCGCGAGACAAGACTCGCGCGTTCCGCGTAAAGGCCGCATCAACGCCTGCTTGCCTCATCCCGCGAAGCGGTAGCCCACGCCGATCTCGGTCATCAGGAACACGGGCTGGGCGGGATCCGCTTCCAGTTTCTGGCGCAGATGGCCCATGTAGATCCGCAGGTAGTGGTTGCTTTCGACGTGCGAGGGGCCCCAGACCTCGCGCAGCAGTTCGCGGTGCGTCATGACCTTGCCGCGATGCGCCAGCAAGGCCGCCAGCAGCCGGTACTCCATAGCGGTCAGGTGCACATGCTGGCCGTTGCGTTCGACGACCCGCTTGGAAAAGTCCACGCGCACATCGCCGAACGCGATTTCGGCCGCATTGCCCGCGCCGCCCCTGGCATGGCGCCGCAGCAGCACGCGCAGGCGCGCCAGCAGTTCGCTGACGCCGAAGGGCTTGGTCAGGTAGTCGTCGGCCCCGGCGTCCAGCGCGGCCACCTTGTCGGCCTCGGCGCTGCGCGCCGACAGCACCAGCACGGGCACTTCGGTCCAGCCGCGCAGCTCCCGGATCAGCGTCATGCCGTCTTCGTCGGGCAGCCCGAGGTCCAGCACGATCGCGTCGGGCTGCCGGGTGCCGGCCTCGATCAGGCCGCGCTTGACGGTGTCGGCTTCATGGACCACGCAACCCTCGCTCTCCAGGGCCTGGCGGACGAAGCGCCGGATGTTGGCGTCGTCTTCGATGATCAAGACGGCAGGCTGGTAGTCGAACATGTGCAAGGGGCTGTCAAGGGGTTTCGGGTTGGATCGCGGGCGGCGTGCCCAGCGGCAGGCTGAAGACGAACTGTGCGCCAGAGGCCTGCCCCGGCGCATGTTCAACCCAGATTCGGCCGTGATGGGCCGTGATGATGGCTTCGCACACCGCCAGGCCCAGGCCGACGCCGGGCGTGGAGGATTCGCGTTCGCCGCGCGTGAATTTCTCGAAGATGCGGCGTTCCGCGCCGGGCGGCACGCCGGGGCCGTTGTCGCTGACGGCCACGCGCAGCTCGTCTTCATGGACGGCGGCGTGCAGGTGCAGGGTGCTGCCGGCCGGCGTGTACTTGGCGGCGTTTTCCAGCAGATTGCACAGCACGCGTTCGATCAGGACGCCGTCGCATTCCACCAGCGGCAGCTGCGACAGACTGGCCACCGTGACCCGGTGCGCAGCCAGTGGCTCCCGCAGGGCGGCAAGCGAGGCTCCCACCAGTTCTTCGATGGATTGCCATTCCAGGCGCAGCGGGGTGTCGCGGTTCTGCAGCCTCGCCATGTCCAGCAGATTGGCGACCAGCGCATGCATGCGCTGTGCCTGGTCGCGCATGGCGCGGATGGTTTCCTGGATGTCCGCGGGCAGCGCGGCCTGCTGGCGCATCAGCGTGTCGGTCATGCCCACCAGGCTGGTCAGCGGCGTGCGCAGGTCGTGCGAGACCGCGGCCAGGAGGGAGTTGCGCAGCTTTTCGGATTCCATGCTGACCAGGGCCTGCTGCGCCACTTCCACATAATGCAGCCGCTCCAGCGCAATGGCGATCAGGGTGGCGTAGGCCTCGATCTGGCGGCGCGAATCGGGATGGGTGAACAGGCTGCGGCGCGGCGCCGCCAGCGCCAGCACGCCGCGGGTGCGCATGGGCGCCTTCAGCGGCAGGTACAGCAGTTCGCTGTTGGACAGGGTGGAGGTGCCCGCGCCCGCTGGCTGGCCGTGGTCGTAGACCCATTGGGCCAGCGCGGACTCCAGCGGCGGCATGTCGTCGGCGGCGGCCGAGGCCAGCTTCAGGCGGTCGTCCAGGCCCAGGATATAGAGCGCGCAGCGCGAGCCGAAGGTGGCATGCACGAACGAGCCGGCCAAGGCCACGATCTGCTCGGGCAGCAGCGCGGACGACAGTTCCCGCGCGAATTCATACAGGCTGCGCGCATCGGCCTCGCGCTTGACCGAGGCTTGCGCCTGCAGCCGCAGGCCGGCCGTCAATTGGCCGATCAGCAGGCCCACGCCCAGCAGCACGCCGAAGGTCAGCAGGTATTGCACATCGGACACGGCAAACGACGCCAGGGGCTGGACGAAGAAGAAGTCGAACAGTCCCACGCTGACGACCGAGGCCAGCGCCGCCGGGCCCCGGCCATGGCGCAGCGCCACCGCCACCACCGCCAGCAGGAAGAGCATGACGATGTTGGTCTGGTGCAGGGCTGGAAAGGCGAGCGCGGACAGCGCCGTGGCCGCCGCGCAATAGCACAGGGCCCAGGCATAGCCGGCCAGCGGCCGCGTGTTGCGTTCGTCGGCGGCCTGGCCGGCGCGGCGTCCCAGCGTGAGCGGGTTGCGTCCGGGCGCCGCCTGGGCGGGCAGCGGGGGGGCGCCCAGCCGGATGATGTCGATTTCGGGGCAGCCCGCGGCCAGCATGTCGGCAAAGCTGTGGCGGCGCCACAGCCAGCCCGGCGCCATGGCGGCGTTCAGCAAGGCCGAAAGCGACAGCCGGAGGCGCTGCAGGCCGCCGGCGCGCGTGCGGCCCACTATCGCCTTGGTGATGTTGTGGCGGCGGACATAGCGCACCACCGCGTCGACCATGTCGCCGCCAGCCAGCGTTTCGGTGCGGGCGCCCAGCGTATCGGCCAGCGCCAGGCTGTGCTGCAGCCGGTCCTGCTGCGCGGCCGGCGGCGGCGCCGCGCGCGGCGTGTCGATGGTGACGACGTGCAGATCGCAATCGAGCTGCTGGCTCATGCGGTGGGCGCTGCGGATCACGTACTCGGCGTCGACGTCGGGCCCGATGCAGGCGACGATGGCCTCGCGCGTGCGCCATACGGGCTCGATGGCGCGGTCGCGGCGATAGGCCTGGACATCGTCGTCAACGTGGTCCGCGGTGCGGCGCAGCGCCAATTCGCGCAGCGCGATCAGATTGCCTTTGCGGAAGAAGTTCTGCGTGGCGTGGCGGGCCTGTTCGGGCAGATAGACCTTGCCTTCCTTCAGGCGGCGCAGCAGCTCGTCGGCGGAAAGGTCGACGAGCATGACCTCGTCGGCTGCGTCGAAGACCTCGTCGGGCACCGTCTCCCAGACGCGCACGCCCGTGATGCTGCCGACCGCCTCGTTCAGGCTGTCCAGGTGTTGTACGTTCAGCGTGGTCCAGACGTCGATGCCGGCCGCCAGCAGTTCCTGGATGTCCTGCCAGCGCTTGGCGTGGCGCGAGCCCGGCGCATTGGAATGGGCCAGCTCATCCACCAGCACCAGCTCAGGATGGCGCAGCAGGGCGCCGTCCAGGTCGAATTCCTTCAGCACATGGCCGCGATAGGCCACATCCTTGAGCGGGAGCACGGCCAGCCCTTCGAGCAGCGTCGCGGTTTCCCGGCGGCCGTGGGTTTCGACGATGCCGGCCAGCACGTCGACGCCTTGCGCGGCCTGCGCGCGGGCCGCCACCAGCATGGCGTAGGTCTTGCCGACCCCGGCCGAGGACCCGAAGTAAACGCGCAGCTTGCCGCGCACCGCCAGGCGCGCGGCATCGTCCAGGGTTTTCAAGAGCGCGTCGGGATCGGGACGCTCGCCAGCAATTTCAGCCATGAACGCGCAAGAGGTGGGAGGGAACGGCTGGCAATACTATACGCCGCGCCATCAGCGCGCCGCGCCCAGCTTGTCCAGCGCCAGATTCAGCTCCAGAACGTTGACCACCGGATCTCCCAGCACGCCCAGCAGGGGCCTGTCGGTATGAGCCTGGATCAGGGCGTCGACCTGGGCGCGCGGCAGGTTGCGGGCGCGCGCCACGCGCGCCGCCTGGTAGGCCGCCGCGGCGGGGCTGATGTGGGGATCCAGTCCGCTGCCCGACGCGGTGACCAGGTCCACCGGCACGGGGGTAGGGTTGTCCGGGTCGGCCGCCTTCAGGGCCGCGATGCGCGCCTGGATGGCCTCGGCCAGCGCCGGGTTGCGCGGGCCGAGGTTCGAGCCCCCGGAGGCCGCCGAGTTGTAAGGCATGGGCGCGGTGGCCGAGGGGCGGCCCCAGAAATACTGTGGCGAGGTGAACGACTGGCCGATCCATGCCGAGCCGACGACTTTGTCGCCCTGCTTGATGAGCGAACCGGCGGCCTCGTGGGGGAAGACGGCCGCGGCCAGGCCGCTGGTCAGGAAGGGATAGGCCAGACCGGTCACGAGCGACAGGGAGGCGAAGACGACCAGCGCGGGGCGCAGGATGCCGCCTTGGCGCGGCGGGAGGGTAGCGGGTTTCATGATGAATTCCTTTCAGTAGGGACCGGGCCTCAGACCCAGCCCAGGGCGGCCAGCACCATGTCGACGAGCTTGATGCCGACAAAAGGCACCAGCAGGCCGCCCAGGCCATAGATGAGCAGGTTGCGGCGCAGCAGCACCGAGGCGCCCAGCGGGCGGTAGCGCACGCCCTTCAAGGCCAGCGGGATCAGTACGACGATGATCAGCGCGTTGAAGATCACGGCCGACAGGATGGCCGAGGCCGGCGTCGTCAGGGCCATGATGTTCAGCACGTTCAGCTGCGGGTAGACCGTGGCGAAGGCGGCCGGGATGATGGCGAAATACTTGGCCACGTCGTTGGCCACGCTGAACGTGGTCAGCGCGCCGCGCGTCATCAGCATCTGCTTGCCGATCTCGACGATCTCGATGAGCTTGGTGGGGTTGGAGTCCAGGTCCACCATGTTGCCGGCTTCCTTGGCGGCCTGGGTTCCCGAATTCATCGCCACGGCCACGTCGGCCTGCGCCAGCGCCGGCGCGTCGTTGGTGCCGTCGCCCGTCATCGCCACCAGCCGGCCTTCCGCCTGATAGGCGCGGATGAGCTTGAGCTTGGCCTCCGGAGTCGCCTCGGCCAGGAAGTCGTCGACCCCGGCTTCGGCGGCAATGGAGGCGGCGGTAAGCTTGTTGTCGCCCGTGATCATCACGGTCTTGATGCCCATGCGCCGCAGCTCGGCAAAGCGCGACTGGATGTCCGGCTTGACGATGTCTTTCAGTTCGACCACGCCCAGCGCGCGGTTGCCGTCGCTGACCATCAGCGGCGTGCTGCCGCGCCGCGCGACGTCTTCGGCCAGGCGCAGCGCCTGTTCGGGCACGGTGGCGTCCTGCGCGGCCAGCCAGGACTGGATGGCGTCGACCGCGCCCTTGCGGATCATGCGCTCGCCCAGGTTCACGCCGCTCATGCGCGACTGCGCCGTGAAAGGCACGAACTCGACTCCGGTCATGCGGGCGGCGGGAGCGTGCATGGCCTTGTCGGCCAGCGCCACGATGCTGCGGCCTTCCGGCGTCTCGTCGGCCAGCGAGGCCAGGCGCGCGGCCTCGGCCAATTCACGCGGGGACACGCCCGGCGCGGGCAGGAAGGTGGAGGCCTGGCGGTTGCCGAAGGTGATGGTGCCCGTCTTGTCCAGCAGCAGCACGTCGACGTCGCCGGCGGCTTCGACCGCGCGGCCCGAGGTGGCGATGACGTTGGCGCTCATCATGCGGCTCATGCCCGCCACGCCGATGGCCGACAAGAGGCCGCCGATGGTGGTGGGGATCAGGCAGACCAGCAGCGCGACCAGCACCGTCACCGTGACGGCGGCACCGCCGCCCGCCGTGGAGACCGCGTAGAGCGAGAACGGCATCAGGGTCACGACCACCAGCAGGAAGACCACGGTCAGTCCCACGAGCAGGATGGTCAGAGCCAGTTCGTTGGGCGTCTTCTGGCGCTTGGCGCCTTCGACCATCGCGATCATGCGGTCCAGGAAGCTCTCGCCGGGATCGGCAGCGATGCGCACGAAGATCCAGTCCGACAGCACTCGCGTGCCGCCCGTCACCGACGAGAAGTCGCCGCCGGATTCGCGGATGACGGGCGCGGATTCGCCCGTGATGGCGCTTTCGTCCACCGAGGCCACGCCGGCGATGACCTGCCCGTCGCCAGGGATGGTTTCCCCCGCTTCGATCAGTACCACGTCGTCGCGACGCAGCAGGCCGGATGGCTGGCTGACGGCCTGATCGCGCCACTGCCCGGGTTGCGCGTCTAGGGCGTCCGCGTCGCGAAAGCCCTTGAGCAGGCGCGCATTGATGGTGGTGCGCAGGCCGCGCAGGGTTGCCGCCTGCTGTTTGCCGCGGCCTTCGGCCAGGGCCTCGGCGAAGTTGGCGAACAGCACGGTGAACCACAGCCACACGCTGATCGCCAGGATGAAGCCCGCGGGGGCTTCGGCCTGGCCGCGCAGCGCCATGACCCACAGCGCGGTGGTGAGAATGCTGCCCACGTAGACCACGAACATCACGGGGTTCTTGAGCTGCGCGGCGGGCGACAGCTTGCGCAGGCTGTCCAGCAGGGCGGGCCCGACCAGCGAGCGCGACCACATGCCGAACGGACGTTTATGCGTGTCAGCCGAAGGCACGTGGGCGGCGCCGCCGCCAGTGCCGGTAGTTGGCATTTCAATCTTGGCCATTTTCTTTCCTAGCCTGTTGCATCAGGGTTGCAGGTGTTCCGCGACCGGGCCCAAGGCCAGCGCGGGCACATATGTCAGGGCGCCCACCAGCAGCACGGCGCCGATCAGCAGCACCACGAAGAGGGGGCCTGTCGTGGGCATGCTGCCGGGGCCGGCGGGAATCCGGCGCTTGGCGGCCAGCGAGCCGGCCATGGCCAGCACCGCGATGATCACGGCGAAGCGGCCGAACCACATCGCGATGCCCAGCAAGACGTTGTAGAAGGGCGTGTTGGCCGACAGCCCGGCAAAGGCACTGCCGTTGTTGTTGGCGGCCGACGACAGCGCGTACAGGATCTCCGAGAAGCCATGGATGCCCGGGTTCAGCACGCCTGCCTGGCCGGCGGACACGGACACCGCCAGGGCGGTGCCGCCCAGCACCAGCAAGGGCGTGGCGAGGATGACGATGGACACCATCTTCATGTCGTAGGCTTCGATCTTCTTGCCCAGGTACTCCGGCGTGCGGCCTATCATCAGGCCGGCGATGAAGACGCCCAGGATCGCGAAGGCCAGCATGCCGTAGAGCCCCGAGCCCACGCCGCCGTATACGACCTCGCCCAGCTGCATCAGCAGCATCGGCGACAGGCCGCCCATCGCGGTCAACGAGTCGTGCATGCCGTTGACCGCGCCGCAGGACGCGGCCGTCGTGACCGTGGCGAACAGCGAGGTGGCGGCGATGCCGAAGCGGGTTTCCTTGCCTTCCATGTTGCCGCCGGGCGAATAGGCGCTGAGCGCGCTGTCGGCGCCGGCCTGCGCGGCCATGGGGTTGGGCTGCTGCTCGAAGTAGGCGGTGCTGAGCGCGAATACGGCGAACAGCAATGTCATCGCCGCCAGGATCGCGATGCCCTGGCGCCGGCTTCCCACCATCTCGCCGAACGAGAAGCACAGCGCGGCCGGTATCGCCAGGATGGCCAGCATCTCCAGGAAGTTCGCCAGTGGCGTGGAGTTTTCGAACGGATGCGCCGAATTGGCATTGAAGAAGCCGCCGCCATTCGTGCCCAGCAGCTTGATGGCTTCCTGGGATGCGACGGGCCCCATGGCCAGGGTCTGCGTGCGGGTGACGGCCGGGTCCGTGACTGCGCGGCCTTCGGCGTCCAGCACCGGCTGGCCCTGCGCGTCGACGCGGGGCTGGTCGTAATGCACGGCCTCGACCGTCTGGACTTCCTGGTAGGGGCTGAAGTTCTGGATCACGCCCTGGCTGACCAGCGCCAGCGCCAGCACCAGGGACAGCGGCAGCAGCACATAGAGCGTGCAGCGGACCATGTCGGCCCAGAAGTTGCCTACGGTGGCGGAGCAATGCCTGGCCAGTCCGCGTATCAGCGCAAACAGCACGGCGATGCCGGTGGCGGCCGAGACGAAGTTCTGCACCGTGAGCGCCAGCATCTGCGTCAGGTAGCTCATCGTCGACTCGCCGGCGTAGCCCTGCCAGTTGGTATTGGCGACGAAGCTGATGGCGGTGTTCAGGGCGGAGTCCGGCGACACCGCGCCCATGCCGGCGGGGTTCAGGGGCAGCAGGCCCTGGACGCGCTGCAGGGCGTAGACCGCGACGATGCCGGTGATGTTGAAGGCCAGCACGGCCAGGGCGTAGCGTTTCCAGCCCATCTCGGTCTGGGGGTCGATGCCAGCCAGGCGGTAGATGCCGCGCTCTATCGGGCGGCCCCAGGCGGTCAGGCGGGAGCGCCCGTTCTCCATGGCGATGCGGATGTAGCGACCGAGCAGGGGGGCGATCGCAAGCAGGACTGCCAGGTACAGGACCAGCAGTCCGACGAATTCGGCGGTCATCAGAATTTCTCCGGTTTAAACAGTGCGACCAGCAGGTACACGAACAGCAAGGCGGCCGTCAGGCCGCTCAGCCAGTAGAGCCAGCTCATGGTTGCTCTCCCGAAGACAGGGCTTCGCAGAATCGGAGCAGGGCGGCAGTCAGCCCGGCCATGACGGCGAAGATGGCGATATAGATGACATCCACGTTTTTCCTCCCGGGAGCTCGGCTCCCTTCGAACGACTGGCCTGCGCGGCGAAAGCGGATGCGCACCGGGCAGGCGAGGTGACCAATCAGGACACCGGCAGGTTACGGAGCAGGGGGTAAAAACGGGGTATAGCTTGGGGAGGGGGGTGTAAACAGAACGTAAAGACGGCGGGCCCGGCGAGCCGCCCGTTCCGTGCCCGGATTCGGGCATGGCGAAAACGCGGGGATGCCCCGGGATGGCCATCCCCCATCTTGATGAACTGAGGGAAGCTCAAGATTTAGGCCATCAGCCCGCCTGGCAGGCGGAAAAATCCCAATATTTAGTACAGGCCGATCAAAATGCACTTATATGGTGCAGGGAATATGTAAATGAATGCTCCGTCTTAGGGCATTCCCCTAGTGTGACAATCCCGCATCTGGTGCAGAATCTCTTCCCATGCAGGTGAGGAGACAAAGCCCTGCATGGGCAAATACCGGCGGCACCGGTACATAAAAAAAGTAAAGCAGTACTCAAAAAAAGCAAACGCACGACGGCTGGCACCAGGCAGTGCCAGCCGTTGTCGCATAAAAAGCCAGAATTTCACGCTCCAGGGCTTTTCAAGCGCAGCGTTTAGCGATATCAGGTAGGGGTCCTGTTCATCCTAGCTATGCCGGAATCGCGCCTCACTCCTTCCCAGAACTCCTCCACGCCCTACTGGCGCCGCAACCTGCGGCTGATCCTGCTGCTGCTTGCCGTCTGGGCGGCGCTGACGTTCATCCCTTCATTTTTCGCGCGCAGCCTGGCCTTCGATTTCATCGGCTGGCCGTTCGCCTTCTGGATGGCCGCCTATGGCGCCCCGCTGGCCTATCTGATCATCATCGCCGTCTACGCCCGGGTCATGAATCGCGCCGATGAGCGCGCCGAAGAGACCGGGGAGCCGCGCTGATGCCGTTCTTCAGCGGAGACACTCCCCAGCAATTCCGTATCCGGCTGCGGCGCATCTACGTGCTGTACACGGCCGGCTTCGCCTTGATGATCCTGCTGATGGCGCTGGCCGAGATCCTGGGCATGCCGCGCAACTGGATCGGCTACGTGTTCCTGCTGGTCACCGTCAGCCTGTACGCGGGCATCGGCATCGTCTGCCGCACCTCCGACCAGGTGGAGTACTACGTGGCCGGCCGCCGCGTGCCCGCCATCTACAACGGCATGGCCACGGCCGCCGACTGGATGTCGGTGGCGTCCTTCATCGGCGTGGCCGGCACGCTTTACCTGACCGGCTATGGCGGGCTGGCCTACATCATGGGCTGGACGGGCGGCTATGTGCTGGTGGCGATGCTGCTGGCCCCGTATCTGCGGCGGTTCGGCCAATACACCATTCCCGATTTCATGGGCGCGCGTTATGGCGGCAACCTGCCGCGCCTGGCCGGCGTGGCCTGCGCCATCCTCTGTTCGTTCACCTATCTGGTCGCGCAGATCTACGGCGTCGGCATCATCACCACGCGCATGACGGGCATTTCGTTCGAGCTGGGCATCTTCGTGGCGCTGGGCGGCATGCTGGTCTGCTCGTTCCTGGGCGGCATGCGCGCGGTCACCTGGACGCAGGTCGGGCAGTACATCATTCTTGTCATCGCCTATCTGGTGCCGGTGGTCTGGCTGTCGATCAAGCACACCGAAATGCCCCTGCCGCAACTGTCGGCCGGCGCGGTGCTGCAGCAGGTGACCGAGAAAGAGGTCTATCTGCAGAATGATCCGTCCGAGATCGAGGTGCGCCGCCTCTGGCAGCAGCGCGCCGATGAAATGGCGCGCCGCGTGGAAGCGCTGCCCGAATCCTGGACGCTGGAAAAGGACAAGCTGCGCAGCCGGCTGGCCCAGCTGAATGCCAGCGACGCGCCCATGGTCGAGATCCGTTCGGCCGAGCGGGAACTGGCGGGCTATCCACCCACTGTGGAGGACGCGCGCGTCGCCTGGTCGCAGTCCAAGGCGTCCTTCGAGGCGCGGGCGGCTCCGCTCACCCCGCATGCGGAGCCTTTCCCGGCGAAGGATCCCGAGGAGCGGCGCAATATGCGCATCAATTTCCTGGCGCTGGTGCTGTGCCTGATGCTGGGCACGGCGGGCATGCCGCATATCCTGATGCGCTCTTACACCACGCCGTCGGTGATCGAGGCGCGCAAGTCGGTGTGCTGGTCGCTGCTGTTCATCCTGCTGCTGTACTTCATGGCGCCGGCGCTGGCGCTGCTGGTGAAGTACGAGGTCTACACGCAGGTGGTGGGATCAAATTTCCTCAGCCTGCCAAACTGGGTGCATGCCTGGAGCGCCGTCGACAGCAACCTGCTGGACGTGACCGACATCAACCGGGACGGCGTCGTGCAGCTGAGCGAAATCAGCATGGGGGCGGACGTGGTGGTGCTGGCCATGCCCGAGATCGGCGGGCTGCCCTACGTGATTTCCGGCCTGGTGGCGGCGGGCGGGCTGGCGGCGGCCTTGTCGACCGCCGACGGCCTGCTGCTGACCCTGTCCAATTCCCTGTCGCACGACATGTGGTACCGCGTGGTGTCGCCGCGCATGTCGGCGGGGCGCCGGGTGATGGTGTCCAAGATCCTGCTGCTGGTGGTGGCCTTTGGCGCGGCCTGGGTGGCGGCGCGCAAGCCCGCGGATATCCTCTTCATGGTGTCGGCGGCATTCTCGTTTGCCGCCTCGTCCTTCTTTCCCGCCCTGGTCATGGGCGTGTTCTGGCGGCGCGCCAACAAATGGGGCGCGACCTTGGGCATGGCGGCGGGGCTGGCCGTCACATTCGCCTATATGACCCACACGAATCCCTGGCTGCGTGAATTGGTGCTGGGCATTTCGCGCACGCAGCCCGTGGACCTGTGGTGGGGCATCCAGCCTATCGCGGCGGGCATCTTCGGCGCGCCGGTGGCTTTCCTGACGATCGTGGTGGTGTCCCTGCTGACGCCGCCGCCCGACCGCGCCACGCTGGCGCTGGTGGACTACCTGCGCAATCCCGCGGCGCCCAAGCCGCAGGCCGGGAACATCTAGGGGGCGGGGCAGGCGTCGGCGCGGCGGTTGGCCGGATCGGCGCAGGCGGCCCACGCCGCGTCGGGCATCGCCTGAAGCAGCGTGTAGATCTGCCCCGGCGCCCACATCCACTGCACGCCGCCGGGCGCGCGGCCCGCGGCCTCCCAGATGCGCTTGCGCTGCGCGGCGCTCATGGTGAACTGGCCGCCGTTGCCGCCGTTGCCGCTGTTGCCCTGGGCCAGCACGGCCGAGGGATCGCGTTTCGCGTCGTACACGTCGCGGTCGCTGTCGCCCCTGGGCTGCACGATGGCCCAGTCGTAGTGGTAGGAATCCAGCGCAGGCGCCTTCCAGCCCGGGCCGGGCAGCACCAGCACGGGGTGATTCGTCCGCACGGTCCGGTACGGCGGCGCCGATGCCGCCGCGTCGTCCCGCCACGGCCGCAGATAGCGTTGCGCGGGCCTGCCGTCGCTGTCGTGGACCACGACCTCGCGCGCCTGATCCCGTCCGTCGGGATAGCGGATGGTCCGCAACAGCCGGCCCGCCGCGCCGTGCACATAGCGGACCTGGGGCTTGGGGGCATCGCCGCAGGCGCTGGCGCCCAGTTCGGCCAGCCAGCCGTGTTCGTCGTAGCGCAGGCAGTAGCTGGCGGGCGGATTCGGCCGGCCGTCCCAGGCGCGCGAGCGCAGCGCATAGCCGGTCAGCCGGCCGGCGCCGTCGTAATGGAAGCGAGTTTCCTCGTCAGGCTGGGGCAGGGCGGCGCCAGGCGACGCCCGGAAGTCGGCCACGACGCTGGGGCTGTATTGGGCAATGCCGCAAAGATGCCTGCCGCCGTCCGCGCCGCGCTCAAAGCGCAACACTGTGGCGCCGATGCGCGCGCCGGGCGCCGCCGCGTACACCGACCAGTCCACCTGCTCGGCCCAGATGAAGGGCGTCGCGCGCGTGCCGGTCTCCACGTCCACGCGGGGCAGCCAGGTCCTGATCCGCGAGCCGTCCAGTCCCAGCAGCGTGTTGGTCTCGTCCAGCCGGATGTCGGCCACCAGGGTCTCCCGGTCGCCGGATGCGGCCAGGGGCTGGCACAGGGCCCAGGCGAGTCCCGGGGCCGCGGACAGGGCCGCCAGGGCCAGCAGGCGCAGGGCGGAGTCAGTTCGCGGCATTGTGCAGGTAGACGATCAGGCCCCAGAGTTCGCCGCTCACGCCGCCCAGGCGCAGGGCGCCTTCGCGCGATTCCATCAGCAGGAAGGGATAGGCCTTGCGTTCGAGCGTGCCGGAGGGCGGCAGCCGGTAGGGCGTGAAGTTCTCGGGCGACAGCAGGTAGGCGTTGGTCATGTCGCCCACGTCCACATGCATGTACCAGACGGTCAGGTCCGGGCCTTTCAGCGCAGCTTCCGTTTCCGGATAGATGCCGCCCTGGCCGGCCGGGATGGCGCTTTCCAGCACCCCCATGAACACCGGTCGCGGGCCGTACCGCGGAACATATGCGCCGTCGCTGCCACGCTGCGTGAAGGTGCCCCGGATGAACCCCGCCGCGCGGGAACCGGGCACCACGGTGCGCTCGAACATGGCGTCCAGTTGCTCGCCGCTGATCGGGCGGCGGGTGGCCGACAGCCTGTCCATGTCCTGCGTGAAGTCCTTCAGCCAGGTCCGGTAGCGCTGGAGTTCGGCCGCCCGATTGAAGTCCTGGGCCGTTGCGCTGCCCGCCAGCAGGCAGCCCAGGCACAGCCAGGCCGCCATCCAGCGGCGCAGCGCCCGATGCGCGACGGCCGTGACGTGGGCCATCAATGCGAGACGGATTTCGAGAAGACGTTCATCACCACCACGCCGGCGATGATGAGCCCGATGCCGATGAGCGCCGGCGTGTCCAGGTGCTGCTTGAACAGCACCGCGCCCACGATGGAGATCAGTACGATGCCCACGCCGGACCAGATGGCGTAGGCGATGCCCACTGGAATCTCGCGCAGGGTCAGCGACAGGAAATAGAACGAGATCAGGTAGCCGAACACCGTGACGATGGACGGCATCAGGCGGGTGAAGCCCTCGGACCCCTTCAGCGCGCTGGTGGCGAAGATCTCGGCGACGATCGCCACGCCCAGGTAAAGCCATTTCATTTGCGGGGTCCTTCCGACTGCCGCAGCAGCACCAGCAGGGCGCCCGCGCCGCCTTCTCGTTCGGGCGCCTCGGAAAACGCCAGCACCTCGTTCTTCTGTACCAGCCAGGTGCGCGCCTTGTCTTTCAGCACCGGCTCCAGGCCTTGCGAGCCATAGCCCTTGCCGTGCACGATGCGCACGCAGCGGATGCCGTGCTCCTGGCATTCATCCAGGAACGACAGCAAGGCATGGCGGGCCTGCTCGACGCGCAGGCCGTGCAGGTCCAGTTCGGCGCCCGCGCGCCATTGGCCGCGGCGCAGGTTGCGCGCGGTATCGGGGGCGGCGTCGCCGCGCACGAAGGCGGTGCCGGCTTCGGACAGCAGATGCGTAATCTCGCCGCCGTCGGAGACGCCGGCGTCGGCGCGGTTGGGCGTTTCGCCCAGAGCGTTGGCGCGGCGCAGCGCCGGGGCGGGCTCCGCCACGGGCTTGTGCTCCACGCGGGCGTCATGCTTGATCGGCGTGACTGATTTCATGGTGCGCTTGAACGCCGCCATGTCGTCCAGGGGGGCGGACTCGGGCTTTTTCAGCACCGCCACCCGCTGAGCGAGGGCGGTGCGTTCACGTTCGGCCTGAAGATCCTTCTTCAGGCGCTTCAGGTCGGCCAGGCCGACCTTACTGCCCCGCATTCTCCAGCCACCGTTGTGCGTCCAGGGCAGCCATGCAGCCCGTGCCGGCGCTGGTGATGGCCTGGCGATAGACGTGGTCCTGCACGTCGCCGGCGGCGAATACGCCGGGCACCGAGGTCATGGTGGCCATGCCGGACAGGCCGCTCTTGGTGATGATGTAGCCGTCCTTCATTTCGAGCTGGCCCTGGAAGATTTCCGTGTTGGGCTGGTGGCCGATGGCGATGAACGCGCCGGTGACGGCCATGTCTTCGGTGGCGCCGGTGTCCACGTGGCGTACACGCACGCCTGTAACACCGCTGTCGTCGCCCAGCACTTCTTCCAGCGTGTGGAACAGCTTCAGCTCCATGTTGCCGGTCTCGACCTTGCTCATGAGCTTGTCGACCAGGATGGGTTCGGCGCGGAACTTGTCGCGGCGGTGGATCAGGGTGACCTTGCGGCAGATGTTGGACAGGTACAGCGCTTCTTCGACGGCGGTATTGCCGCCGCCGACCACCACCACGTCCTGGTTGCGGTAGAAGAAGCCGTCGCAGGTGGCGCAGCCGGACACGCCGCGGCCCATGAAGGACTGTTCGGACGGCAGGCCCAGGTACTTGGCCGAGGCGCCGGTCGCGATGATCAGGGCGTCGCAGGTGTAGATCTTGCCGGTGTCGCCCGTGAGGGTGAAGGGGCGCTTGGACAGGTCGACGCTGGCGATGTGGTCGAACAGCATCTCGGTGTTGAAGCGCTCGGCGTGCTTCTGGAAGCGCTGCATCAGGTCCGGACCCTGCACGCCATCCGCGTCCGCCGGCCAATTGTCGACATCCGTGGTGGTCATGAGCTGGCCGCCTTGGGCCAGACCTGTAACAAGAACAGGGCTCAGATTGGCGCGTGCCGCATAGACGGCCGCCGTGTAACCGGCGGGGCCGGAACCGAGTATCAAAACTTTAGCGTGCGTAGGCGTGGACATGGGCGGGTATCTTTAGGTTAACGCCCAATTATAATGAGCCGCATGCCGCGTATCTCGACTGCTTCTCCGCGCGCCTCGCGCAACACCCGCAACGGCCCTTCGCCGCTACAAACGCGCATTTCCGCGTTGCTGCGCGAAGCCCGCTGGATCCTATTTGCCGCCCTGGCGGCCTGGCTCACCCTGGTGCTCGCCACCTGGACCGCGTCCGACCCTGGCTGGTCGCATTCCGTGCCGGGCGATGTGGTGCACAACCACGGTGGCCGGCTGGGCGCCTATCTTGCGGACATCCTCCTGTATCTATTCGGCTTTTCGGCCTGGTGGTGGGTCATCCTGCTGCTGCACCGCGTGCGCGCCGGCTACCGGCGCCTGGCCGCGCAGCTTCGTGTTACCAATAGTAAACAGCCGGAAGTGTTGCCGCGCGTCCACTGGGAAGAGGGCATCGGCTTCTTCCTGCTGATGGTCGGCTCGCTGGGCATGGAGGCCTTGCGCCTGGCCAGCCGCGGCACGCATCTGCCGGGCGCCTCGGAAACCACCAGCGGCGCGGGCGGGGTCATCGGCCAGACGCTGGCCGACCTGATCGGCAACAGTATTGGCTTTACCGGCAGCACGCTGGCCTTCCTGGTCATGCTGGCCATCGGCCTGAGCCTGTTTTTCTCGTTCTCGTGGCTCTCGGTCGCCGAACGCGTGGGTTCCTGGCTGGAAGGCATGGTGCGCCGCGTGCGCGACTCCTACGCAGCCCGTGAAGACCGCAAGGTTGGCGAGGTGGCCAAAGCCGTGCGCACCGAGCAGGTCGTGGCCAAGCAGGAAAAGCTGGTCCACGAGCAGCCTGTCCGCATCGAGCCGGCCATTACCGTCGTGCCGAAGTCCGAACGCGTCGAAAAGGAAAAGCAGCAGTCGCTGTTCTTCGCGCCCTCGGGCGGAGCCGAGGGCGACCTGCCGGCCATCAGCCTGCTGGATCCCCCGCTGAACAACCAGGAAACCGTGTCGGCCGAGACCATCGAGTTCACCTCGCGCCTGATAGAAAAGAAGCTGGCCGACTTCGGCGTTTCCGTCACGGTGGTGGCGGCGCAGGCCGGACCGGTCATTACCCGCTACGAGATCGAGCCGGCCACCGGCGTCAAGGGCAGCCAGATCGTCAACCTGGCCAAGGACCTGGCGCGCGCCTTGAGCCTGGTCAGCATCCGGGTCGTGGAAACCATTCCCGGCAAGAACCTGATGGGCCTGGAACTGCCCAACCCGCGCCGTCAGATGGTGCGCCTGTCCGAGATCCTGGGTTCGCAGACCTATCACGCCAGCCATTCGGTGGTGACGATGGCGCTGGGCAAGGACATTGCCGGCAATCCGGTGGTGGCCGACCTGGCCAAGATGCCCCACCTGCTGGTGGCGGGCACGACCGGCTCGGGCAAGTCCGTCGGGATCAACGCCATGATCCTGTCCTTGCTGTACAAGGCCGACGCTTCCCATACCCGCCTGATCCTGATCGACCCGAAGATGCTCGAAATGAGCGTCTACGAAGGCATCCCGCACCTGCTGGCGCCGGTCGTCACCGATATGCGCCATGCCTCCAACGCGCTGAACTGGTGCGTGGGCGAAATGGAAAAGCGCTACCGCCTGATGAGCAAGATGGGCGTGCGCAACCTGGCGGGCTACAACACCAAGATCCGCGATGCGATCAAGCGCGAAGAGCCGATCCCGAATCCGTTCTCGCTGACCCCCGACCAGCCGGAGCCCCTGGCGCCGCTGCCGACCATCGTGGTGGTCATCGACGAGCTCGCCGACCTGATGATGGTGGTGGGCAAGAAGATCGAAGAACTGATCGCCCGCCTGGCGCAGAAGGCGCGAGCCGCCGGCATCCACCTGATCCTGGCCACGCAGCGCCCCAGCGTGGACGTCATCACGGGCCTGATCAAGGCCAACATCCCGACGCGCATCGCCTTCCAGGTGTCGTCCAAGATCGACTCCCGCACCATTCTTGACCAGATGGGCGCGGAGACCCTGCTGGGCCAGGGCGACATGCTCTACATGCCGCCGGGCACCGGCCTGCCGGTGCGCGTGCACGGCGCCTTCTGCAGCGACGATGAAGTCCATCGCGTGGTGGAAAGCCTGAAGGCCCAGGGCGAACCGAACTACATCGAAGGCCTGCTGGAAGGCGGGCTGGACGGCGACGGCGGCGAAGGCGCCAGCAGCGTCACCGGCATCGGCGGGGACGCCGAGTCGGACCCGATGTACGACCAGGCCTGCGAAGTGGTGCTCAAGCACCGCCGCGCCTCCATTTCTCTGGTGCAGCGTCACCTGCGCATTGGTTACAACCGTGCGGCCCGGTTACTGGAACAGATGGAGCAGTCGGGTATGGTGTCGGCGATGCAGTCCAATGGCAACCGCGAGATCCTGGTTCCCGCAGCCGCAGCCGCCCGAGAGGAAGCATGATGAAAACGTTTCGCCGCCTGGCCGCCATCGCGGCCCTCAGCCTGTCGCCGGCCCTGGCGTTCGCCGCCGGCGCGCAGGAGCAGTTGCGCGCCTTCGTAGCGACGGTCACCTCGGCCACCGGCTCGTTCTCGCAATACACCGTGAACGACCAGGGCCGCACCCAGCCTGCGCAGACCGGCGTCTTTTCCTTCCAGCGCCCCGGCAAGTTCAAGTGGGCGGTGCAAAAGCCTTATGAACAACTGGTCATTTCCGACGGCCGCCAGGTATTCCAGTTCGACCCCGACCTGGCCCAGGTGACCGAGCGCAAGGTCGACGCCGCAATCGGCACCTCGCCCGCCGCGATTCTCTTTGGCTCGGGTTCGCTGGAGCAGTCTTTCGACGTGTCGCCGCTGCCGGCCAAGGACGGCGTGGAATGGCTGCGCGCCAAGCCGCGCACCGCCGACGCGGGCTTTTCGCGCGTGGATATCGGCATGAAGGACAACCTGCCCGTGCGCGTGGAGCTGCTGGATTCGTTCGGCCAGACCACCCGCGTCGACCTGTCGGCCATCCAGGCCAACCCGTCGCTGCCGGCCAAGGAATTCCAGTTCACCGCGCCCAAAGGCGTGGATGTCGTGAAGATGTAGCTTCCGCAAGCGCCATCCGCGCCGCGGATGGCTGGCAGGCAGGCAAAAGGCCCGGCATGAAGCCCGGGCCTTTTGCATTGCGTCTTGCGAAGTTTCCCTTACGGGCGCTTGTACGCCACGCAGTCGATTTCCACCTTGGCGTCGACCATCAGGCTGGACTGTACGCAGGCGCGGGCGGGCGGGTTTTCGCCGAAGTATTCCTTGAACACCTTGTTGAACGACGGAAAGTCGCGGGCGTCGTCCAGCCACACACCGCAACGCACCACATGCTCGGGGCCGTAGCCGGCTTCCTTCAGGATGGCCAGCAATTGCTGGATCGCCTTGTGGCTTTGCGCCACGGTGCCGCCCTCGATCACTTCGCCGTTTTCCATCGGCACCTGGCCGGACACGTGCAGCCAGCCGTCGGCCTCGACCGCGCGGGCGAAGGGCATGTGCGAGCCGCCCTGGCCGGTGCCGCCACCGACGCCGTAGCGGGTGATGCCGTTCTTGTCGGGAGTGGGGGTGGTGCTCATGGGATGCTCCTTGGATATCTGGTTCGGCAGGTGTCCGACACCTGGTTATTGGAAACTGGCGCGCAGGTCGCCGTTGCGCGGCAGCCAGCGGCCGGCACGATCGCCGGTGGGCTGTTCGTGCTGGTAGGAAAGGGCGCCGTTGACCCACACCGCCTCGATGCCCGCTGCCGTCTGCACCGGGTCGGCGAAGGTGGCGCGGTCGATGACGGTGTCGGGGTTGAACAGCACCAGGTCCGCGTGATAGCCCTCGCGCACCAGGCCGCGTTCGGCCAGGCCGAAGCGGGCGGCGGACAGGCCGGTCATCTTGTGCACGGCCTGCGCCAAGGGGAACAGGCCTACGTCCCGGCTGTAGTGGCCCAGCACGCGGGGGAAGGCGCCCCACAGCCGCGGATGCGGCATCGGGTCGTTCGGCAGGCCGTCGGAGCCCACCATGGTGAGCCGGTGCGACAACACCCGGCGCACGTCGTCCTCGTGCATGTTGTGATACACCGCGCCGGCCGGCTGCAGGCGCCTGGCGGCGTCCATCAGCGTGACGCCCCATTCGGCGGCGATGTCGGCCAGCTTGCGGCGCGCCTGCTCCGGGTGCGGCACCGACCAGGTGATGTCGATGTCGAATTCGTCGGTCACCTGCTTCAGATCCAGCGTGGACGAGCTGGCGGAATAGGGATAGCAGTCGCAGCCCACGTGCTGCAGGCGTCCGGCGTTTTCCAGCGTGAACAGGACTTCCTTCGTGCGGCCCCAGTTGCCGGCGCCGGCGCACTTCAGGTGCGACACCACCACCGGCACGCGGGCGTGCTGGGCGATGTCGAAGGCTTCCTGCATGGCTTCCAGGATGGCCGCGAATTCCGAACGCAGGTGCGTGGTGTACAGCGCGCCGAACTCGTCCAGGGCCTCGGCCAGCAGCTTGACCTCGGCCGTGTCGGCTTCGAAGGCGGATGCGTAGGCCAGGCCGGTGCTCAGGCCGATGGCGCCATGCGCCAGTGCGTCGCGCAATTGGGCGCGCATCGCCAGCGCTTCATCGCGGGTGGCGGGGCGGTCCAGGCGATCCATGTGGTTGCTGCGCAAGGCGGTGTGGCCCACCAGCGCGGCCACGTTCACGGCCGGCCGGGCGGCCTCGATGGCGCGGGTGTAGTCGGCGAACGTGGGGTAGCTGAAGTCTTCCCGCTTGCCCAGCAGGTTCATCGGGTCCGGCGGCTCGCCGCGCAGCGATACGGGCGACGCGCTGATGCCGCAGTTGCCCACGACCACCGTCGTCACGCCCTGCGACAGCTTGGGCAGCATTCCCGGGGTGCGGATGACGTTGGTGTCGTCATGGGTATGCACATCGATGAAGCCGGGCGCCAGCGCCAGATCGGTGCCGTCGATGATCCGGCGGGCAGGGGCGCCGGGCAATTCGCCGATGGCGGCGATGCGGCCGTCGGCGAGCGCCACGCTGGCGCGGTATTCGGCGCCGCCGGTGCCGTCCAGGATACGGACGTTGCCTATGAGAGTGTCGTACATCATGTGTTCCAGGTTCAATCGCCCAGCGGCAAGCGGTTCGGGCCGCCGCGGTGCTCGTCCAGCGCCAGCTTGATGCGGCGCAGGCGTTCACGGTTCTCTTCTTGGTTCAGCATGGCCAGTTCGGTCGACAGCAGGTCGATGGCCAGCATCATCGCGTAGCGCGAGGCCGACGGCTTGTAGATGAAGTCGGTCTCGTCGGTGCGGATGGGCAGCACCACGTCGGCCAGTCCGGCCAGCGCGGAGGATGCGTCGGTAATCGCGACGATGCGCGCCTGGTATTGCTTCACGATGCGGGCGGCGCCCACGATCTCGGGCGTCAGGCCGGAGGCCGACAGGATCAGCACCGCGTCGCGCTCGTCCAGCGTGGCCGCCACCATGCGCAGCAGCACGGCGTCGCTGTAGACGGCGATGGGGTAGCCCAGCCGCACCAGGCGCGACTGGACTTCCTGCGCCAGCACGGCCGACGCGCCGCCCATGCCGAACACGTAGATCATGCGCGCGCCGTCGACGATGGACGTGGCCTTCTCGAACAGCTGTTCGGTGAAGGTGGGCAGGTGGGCGCGCAGCGTGCTTTCGATGTCGGCGTAGATGCGGGCGTAGAAAGTGCTTTCCTCGGCCGGCGCGCTGGGGTCCAGGAACCGGCTGCCCACCGTGCTGGCCTGCGCCAGTTTCATCTTCAGGTCGCGCGTGTCGTCGCAGCCCACCGTGCGCGCAAAGCGCGAGATGGTGGCGATGCTGACGCCGGCCTTGGCGGCCAGCTGGTCGACCGTGGCGCTGGCGCCCCAGATGATGTCGTCCAGGATGGCGTCGGCGACCTTGCGTTCGGTCACGCTCAATGCGTCCCGCCGACTGCGTATCTGGAAGACGATGTCGCGGATGATGTTCATGTGGGGTTCCTGGATCAGATCGGGCCTAGGCCAGCTCGGGGTCGTCGATGCGCGAACAGGCCACGAAGTGGCCGGGGCCGACGCTGACGGCCTGCGCCTCGGTGGTCGCGCAGGCGTCGATGGCATGCGGACAGCGCGTGCGGAACACGCAGCCGGAGGGCGGGTTGACCGGGCTGGGGATGTCGCCCTTGAGCAGAATACGCGAACGCGGGGCGCGCGGATCCGGCACGGGCGCGGCGGACAACAGGGCGCGAGTATAGGGATGGCGCGGGCGGGCGTACACCTCGCTGGTCGGCCCGCGTTCCATGACGCGGCCCAGGTACATCACCACCACGTCGTCGCACAGGTAGTCCACCACCGCCAGATCGTGGGCCACGAACAGCATGGTCAGCCCCAGGTCGCGCTGCAGGTCCTGCAACAGGTTCAGCACCTGGGCCTGCACCGATACGTCCAGCGCGGACACCGGTTCGTCGGCCACGATGAAATCGGGCTCCACCGCCAGCGCGCGCGCAATGCCGATGCGCTGGCGCTGGCCGCCGGAGAATTCATGCGGATAGCGGCGGCTGTGGTCGGCGTTCAGGCCGACTCGCTCCAGCAGTTCGCCGATGCGCGCCATGCGGCGGTGCTGCGCGAGCTTGTGCGTGTCCAGCGCTTCGCCCAGGATCTCGGCCACCGTCATGCGGGGATTGAGGCTGGCGTACGGGTCCTGGAACACGATCTGCATGCGGCGGCGCCACGGCAGCATCTGCTTTTCGTTGAGCTTGGTGATGTCCTGCCCGTCGAACACGATGCGTCCGGCGGTAGGCGCGAACAGGCGCAGCAGGGCGCGGCCCGTGGTGGTCTTGCCCGAGCCGGACTCTCCGACCAGGCCGACGATGGTGTTCTTCGGCACGTCGAAGCTCACGCCATCCACGGCCCGCACCACCGGCGCGTTGCGCGCCTGGGAAGTCGGGAAGTGGACCTTCAGGTCTTCGATCCGCACCAGCGGCGCTTCGGCGCGGATAGTCGGGTTGCTCGTCATATCGGATTCACCTTGATGCAGCGAGCGCGGTGCTCGGGCTGCACCGTCACGAGGTCGGGCACGCCGGCACGGCAGTCGTCCGCGGCCAGCGGGCAGCGCGGCGCGAAGGTGCAGCCGGGCGGCAGGGACAGGACGCTGGGCACATTGCCCGGGATGGCGCGCAGACGTTCGCCGGAGGCCAGCAGCGCGGCGGTGGGCAGACAGGACAGCAGGCCGCGGGTATAGGGATGCGTGGGCTTTTCGAACAGGTCGTAGACCCCGGCGTCCTCCACCACGCGTCCGGCATACATGACGGCCACGCGATGCGCGATCTCGGCCACCACGCCCAGGTTGTGGGTGATGAACAGAATGCTCATGTTCATTTCCGCCTGGAGCCGGCGCAGCAGATCCAGGATCTGCGCCTGCACGGTCACGTCCAGCGCGGTGGTGGGCTCGTCGGCGATCAGAACGGCCGGATTGCAGGCCAGGGCCAGCGCGATCATCACGCGCTGGCGCATGCCGCCCGACATCTGGTGCGGATATTCGTTGACGCGCCGGTCGGCCGCGGGAATCTCCACGCGTTCCAGCATCTCGCGGGCGCGCTTCATGGCCGAGGCATAGGAGCCGCCTTCATGCTGCAGCACGGCTTCGGCGATCTGGTCGCCCACCGTGTACAGCGGGTTCAGGCTGGTCATGGGCTCCTGGAAGATCATGGCGATCTCGGCGCCGCGGATCTTCTGCAAGGCGGCGGGCGTGGCGTGCGCCAGGTCGTGCTGCACGCCCTGGCGGTCGCGGAACAGGATCTTGCCGGCCTCGATGCGGCCCGCCGGCTTGGGCAGCAGGCCCATGATGGACAGGCTGGTCACGGATTTGCCGGAGCCGGACTCACCGACGATGGCCAGCGTTTCGCCGCGGGCCAGATCGAAGGTCACTCCGTCCACGGACTTGGCGATGCCGTCGCGGCTGTGGAACCAGGTCTTGAGTCCTTCCACCGACAGCACGACTTCTCGGGTGCTTGCCGTCATGATTACAGCTCCTTGCGCAGGCGCGGGTCGAGTACGTCGCGCAGACCATCGCCGACCAATTGCAGCGACAGCACGGACAGCACGATGGCGATGCCGGGGAAGATCATGATCCAGTCGGCCGAGCCCATGTATTGCTGGCCGGCGTTGATCATGGTGCCCCAGGTCGGGATGTCGGGCGAAACGCCCACGCCCAGGAACGACAGGCCGGCTTCGGCCAGGATCGCGTAGGCAAAGATGAAGGTGCCTTGCACCAGGATGGGCGACACCAGGTTGCGCAGCACGTGCACGGTGACGATGCGCCAGGTGGGCACGCCCAGCGCGCGGGCTGCTTCCACGAAGGGCAGTTCCCGGATCACCAGGGTCGATGCCCGCACGATGCGCGCCAGGCGGGGGGTATAGACGATGCCCAGCGCAATCACTACGTTGACCAGCGACGGCCCCAGCGCCGCCACCAGCGAGATCGCCAGCAGGATGTCGGGGAACGCCATCATCGCGTCGATCAGGCGCGACACGAACTTGTCGGCCGACCGGAAGAAGCCGGCGATGAGGCCCAGCGCGATGCCCAGCACGCTGGACACGATCACGACGGAAAAGCCCACCATCAGCGACAGGCGGCCGCCGTGGATGACGCGGCTGAATACGTCGCGCCCGAAGTCGTCGGTGCCGAACCAGTGCGCGGCGCCGGGCGCCTTCAGCCGGTTCATGATGGACAGCTTGAACGGATCGTAGGGGCTGACCCACGGCGCCAGCAGCGCGGCGGCCACCAGCACGATGATCACGATCAGGCTCAACAGCACGGTCTTGCGCGACACCAGCAGGCGCAGCACCTGCCAGCGGTCGGCGCCAGGGTTCACGTTAGTTGCATTCGTCATATCGGTTGCTCAGTCTGCGGCGCATCGAATCGGGTGGGTTCATTCATCAGTAGCGCACCCGGGGGTCGACCACGAGGTACAGCAGGTCGATGAACAGATTGATCAGGACGTAGATGGCCGCGATGATCAGCAGCGCGCCCTGGATGACGGGATAGTCGCGGCGCAAGACCGCCGAGACCACCAGGCTGCCCACGCCGGGCAGGCCGAACACGGTTTCCGTCACGACCGCGCCGCTGATCAGCAGGGCCGTCGTCAGGCCCAGCACCGTCAGGATGGGGATCAGCGCGTTGCGCACGGCATGCTTCAGGATGACTTTGCGTTCCGGCAGTCCCTTGGCCCTTGCCGTGCGCACGTAGTCGTCGCGCAGCACATCCAGCATGCTGGCGCGGATGAAGCGGGTGATCAGCGCCGAGTTCACCAGCCCCAGCACCACGGCAGGCAGGATCAGGTGCGACAGGCGGGTGGCCAGCGAGGCATCCGGTCCGCCATAGCCGGCCACGGGCAGCCAGCCCAGCTTGACGGAGAAAAGCTGCATCAGCAGCAGCCCCAGCCAGAAGCTGGGCACGCTGGAGGTGAACATCGAGAACGACAGCACCGACTGGTCCAGCGTGGTGCCGCGCTTGACCGCGGAGAGTATCCCCACCGGCAGCGCGATGGCGCTGGCGATCAGGAGCGACATCAGGGTCAGCAGTATCGTCGGTTCAGCGCGATCGGCCAGCGCCGACAGCACCGGCTTGTTCATGAAAATGGACTGGCCCAGGTCGCCCTGGATCAGCTTGCCCAGCCACGACACGTACTGCACGGCCATGGGCTGGTCCAGCCCCAGCTGGGTGCGCAGCGCGGCGATGTCCTGCTGACTGGCCTGCGGGCCCAGCATCACCGCGGCCGGATCGCCGGGCGTGACGCGGATGATCACGAACACGATGGTCGCGACGATGAACATCACGGCCACCAGCCCGACCAGCCGGTTTAAGAGATAACGCAACACGGTGGAGTCCTAGAGGTCAGTGCGCAAACGCAAATGCAGATGCAGGCGCGGGTTTCAGCGCGGGACGGGCAGCCGGTGCCGTCCGTCCCGAGCAGGCTTACTTGGGCGCCTTCCAGGCATTCCAGAAGTACGGCCACGGCACGGCCTTGGTGCCTTGCAGCGACGGCGAGCGCGCGGCCTGCGCGTTGAAGTCGCCGACCTTGATGAAAGGCACTTCGTCATACACGGCCTGCTGCACGTCGGCCCAGCGCTTGATGCGTTCTTCCTGGGTGCCGGCCTGGTTGAAGGCGTCCAGGGCCTGGTTGCGGCGCGGCGTGTCCCACCAGCCCGGCGCGTCCTTGGACGGGAAATCGATCAGTGCCGGTTCAGGGAGGAAGGGGCTGTGGGTAATGAAGATGTCCCACACGGCCGGGTCCTGGCGGCGCTGCGTCAGGGTGGCCCAGTCCACGACCTGCATATCGACGGTGAATCCCGCGGCCTTCAGGTATTCGGCCGCCACCAGCGCCATCTTGTAGTGGAACTCATATTGCTGGCTGGTCAGGATGCGGATCTTGCGGTCCTGCACGTTGGCGCCGTCCACCAGCTTCTTTGCCGCGGCGGCGTCGGCCTTGTTGTAGACCTTGCCGCCCAGGGACGTGGCCCACGGGTAGCCTTCGGGGTACAGGTCGCCGTTGAGCTTGTAGAAGGCCTTGTCGCCGAACGCGGCGTAAAGCATGTCTTCTTCGTTGAGCGCCAGTTGCACGGCCTGGCGGACGGCCTGGTTGGACATGATGCCTTGCTTGGTGTTGAGCACCAGGCGCGGCCAGCCGAAAGGCTTGAGCATCACCGGGTCGGAGCGGCCGTTCTTGAGCTTGGGCAGGGACTCCACCGGCAGGGAGTCGACATAGTCGAACTGGCCCGCCACCGCGCTTTCGACGCGGGTGTTGGAGTTGCTCACCGGCACGAAGCGGATTTCGTCCAGGTACTGCTTGCGCGCGCCGCCGTAGCCGTCGGGCTCGCCTTCGCGTTGCTTGTAGCCCTCGAAGCGGACCAGCTGGATGTACTGGTCGGGCACGCGCGCCTTCAGCTGGTAAGGGCCGGTGCCGACGAACTCGGTCAGCGCCGGGGCGATCTTGCCCTTGGGCATGATGACGGCGGCGCTGTTGTTCATTGCCAGCAGCGCGGTCAGGGGAGCGTAGGGCTGCTTGAGCGTGATGCGGATCGTGTTGGCGTCCGGGGCTTCCATGCCGGCGATGATCTTGGCGGCATTCTTGCCGCGCGTGGCGGTTTCGGTCCAGCGCTTGAGCGAAGCCAGCACGTCCGACGAATCCATCTTGGAGCCGTCGTGGAAGGTGACGCCCTGGCGCAGCGGGATGGTGTAGGTCAGCCCGTCGGACGAGACCTCGGGCATCTTGTCTGCCAGGAGCGGGGTCAGGTTCCACTTGGCGTCGAAGGTGTACAGCGTTTCAAAGAAATGCTGCGTCAGGATGCCCACCAGATCGGCCGTGCTGCTCATCGGATCCAGTGTCGGCGGCTCGCCGATGGTGGCGACCGAGATCGTGCCTCCCTTGACCGGCGTGGCACAGAGGGCGGGGGTCGACAATGCGGTCAAGCCAATTGCGCCGGCCGCGAGCAGGCTTTTCAGCCCGCCGCCTCGCCGGGAGGTACGGAAGTTCATGATTCTCTCTCCAGAGGGTCAAAAACAGGTTGTCGCGTGGTATCAGGTAAGCGCCGGGATCCCAGGTCTTGCTGGCCCCCTCGGGCCTGGCGCGGTGCCGCGGGCAGGGGGTGTCTAGAAGAAGGTCTCGGCCACGTCGGTGACGCGGTATTGCTCGTCCACCAGCAGAACCTGGCGCCATTTGTCGAACGTCAGGCAGGGGTGGGAAATGTCGAAGGCAATCATGTCGCCGACCTGGATGTCGTCGCCCTCGCCGATCTGCATGAAGGCGTGCTGGTCCATCATGGCCGAGAGCTTCCAGTGCGCGGGAGCCGCGCCAGGCGCCTGCCGGCCGGGACGATGCAAGAGGGCGGGGGTGGGCAGGCCCGCGTCGAAGGCGGCGTCGCGCTTGCCCAGGGCAATAATGGCGCGGCCGGGTTCGGGCAGCGATTGCACGTAGGCCCAGACCTGCAGCGCGGGCTGCAAGCCCGGTTCCATCTTGCGGGCGACGGGGTTGTGCGCGTTGATGCGCTCGGCCGCCGTGCGGTAGATGCCCACATCGTGCGAAAGGTAGCAGCCGGGGCGCAGCACCACTTCCAGGGCCGTGCCGATGTCCAGCTGCGAGAATTCCTCGGCCACGACATCGAACCAGGCGGAGCCCGCGCCGGAGATCAGCGCGGGGCCGCCCTTGCGCAGCTTGCCGGCCGTGGCCAGGCCGCGCAGCGCGTCGGTGGCGCGGCGCAGGAAGGCGCGGATGGCGCTTTCTTCCTGCAGCACGCCTTCATAGACTTCGATGCCTGCCAGGGCCAGGCCCGGCCAGCGGCCGATTTCGTCGGCCACGGCCTGGAGCTGCGCGTCGTCGCGCACGCCGGTGCGGCCGCCCGCGGGGCCCAGTTCGATCAGCACGGGCAGGACCAGGCCCTGCTCGCCGAAATACTTGCCGAGCTGCGCGGCGTTGGTCGGCGAATCCACAATGCAGTAGAAAGTGAAGGCGGGATCCTGCAGCAGGCGGGCGATGATGGCCATGTTGGCGCGGCCCACGAGCTGGTTGGCCATCAGCACCCGGCGGATGCCATGCTGGTAGGCGGCCAGCACCTGCGGCGCGGTGGCCAGCGTGATGCCCCAGGCGCCGTTGTCGATCTGGCGCTTGAACAGCGCCGGGCTCATCGTGGTCTTGCCATGCGGCGCCAGCTTGACGTGATACGCCTCCATGAACTGCTGCATCCATTGCAGGTTGTGGCGCACGCGGGCTTCGTACAGCACGGCCACGGGCAGGCTCACGTCCTCGTCCAGCAGGTTCCAGTTCAGCGCCGACACGCCGGCGGTGGTACAGGATTCGGGAAAGGCGCCCAGGCCCTTGCCGTTCACGTCCAGAGGGGCTGCGGGGGAAGATGAGTTCGTCATGGCGGGCGCCTGTTATGGAAAATATTTACGTCAAATCAGGTTTTTTTCATTATCGTGAAAGAAATTTACAAGCGGGAGCTAGGAGTTTCCCGTAGTCGGGGCTGCCGCGACAGTGGGAAAATAGTCTTCATGCCGCGCAAGCCTTGCCTGCTTGCCGCCCCACACAGAGGAAGAGTCATGCTGAAAGTTGCTTTGGGCCAGTTCGCCGTCAGCCGCGTCTGGGAGGAAAACGCCCAGGTCTGCGTCGACCTGATGGAGCGCGCCAGCGCAGGCGGGGCGGACTTGCTGGTCCTGCCCGAGGGCATCCTGGCCCGCGATATCACCGATCCGCAGATCGTGTTGAAGGCCGCGCAGCCGCTGGATGGCCCCTTCATCACGCACCTGCTGGAAGCCAGCCGCGGCTCGTCGCTGTCGACCATGATGTGCGTCCACGTCCCGACGGGAGAAGGGCGGGTCTGGAATACGCTGGTGACGCTGCGCGACGGCAAGATCCTGTCGCAATACCGCAAGCTGCACCTGTACGACGCCTTCACCATGAAGGAGTCCACCAATGTCACCCCGGGCACGGAGATCCCGCCCTTGCTGGAGATCGCCGGACTGCGGGTGGGCCTGATGACCTGCTATGACGTGCGCTTCCCCGAGCTGGCCCGCCGCCTGGCGCTGGACGGCGCGGACCTGCTGGTGCTGCCGGCCGCCTGGGTGCGCGGTCCGTTGAAGGAAATGCACTGGGAGGTCCTGGTCACCGCGCGCGCGCTGGAAAACACCTGCTACGTGGCGGCCACGGGCGAATGCGGCGAGCGCAACATCGGCTGCAGCATGGTGGTGGATCCCCTGGGCGTCGTCACGGCGCGCGCGGGCGAGGCGCCCGCGCTGGTGTTCGCCGACATCGATCCCGAGCGACTGGCCCATGCCCGCAAGGTGCTGCCGGTGCTGGCCAACCGCCGCTTCTCGCCGCCAGAACTGGGGTAGGGCGCGGCGGGCGGGCGGCGGGGCTGGGCCCAGGCCCGGGCATGGTGTAATGCTGACTTGAAATCCTTGCTGTCTTCCTTCATCTGCTGCCAATGAGCAACGATCTCTTCGCGGCCGATCCTGCGCATCGGCCCTATGTGCCTCTGGCCGAACGCCTGCGCCCGCGCACCTTGTCCGACGTGGTCGGGCAGTCGCACCTGCTGGGGCCGGACAAGCCCCTGCGCGTCGCCTTCGAATCGGGGCGCCCGCACTCCATGATTTTCTGGGGCCCGCCGGGCGTGGGAAAGACCACGCTGGCGCGCCTGATGGCCGACGGCTTCGACGCCCAGTTCATCGCCATATCCGCCGTGCTGGGCGGCGTGAAGGACATCCGCGAAGCGGTCACGGTGGCCCAGGTGGCGCAAGGCCAGGGCCGCCGCACCATCCTCTTCGTCGACGAGGTGCATCGCTTCAACAAGGCGCAGCAGGACGCCTTTCTGCCGTACGTGGAAAGCGGGCTCTTCACCTTCATCGGCGCCACCACCGAGAATCCCTCGTTCGAGGTCAACTCGGCGCTGCTATCGCGGGCGCGCGTCTACGTGCTGCAATCGCTGACGGCCGAAGAACTGCAGCAATTGGTCGATCGCGCCGTGCAGGCGCTCAACGACGGCATGGACGACGGCGAGGCCATCCGCATCGAGGCCGACGCGCGCGAGCAGCTGGCGGCCTGGGCCGACGGCGACGCGCGGCGCTTGATCAGCGCGGTGGAAGTCGTGGCGGAATCCGCCCAATCGGCGGGACGCGACACGGTGGACGCCGCCTGGCTCGAGATCTCGCTGTCGCAGAACCTGCGGCGCTTCGACAAAGGCGGCGACGCCTTCTACGACCAGATCAGCGCCCTGCACAAATCGGTGCGGGGCTCCAATCCCGATGCCGCGCTGTACTGGTTCTGCCGCATGATCGACGGCGGCGCGGACCCCAAGTACCTGTCGCGCCGGCTGGTGCGGATGGCGGTGGAGGACATCGGCCTGGCCGACCCCCGCGCCACGGACCTGGCGGTGAACGGCGCCGACATCTATGAACGCCTGGGTTCGCCCGAAGGCGAGCTGGCGCTGGCGCAGGCGGTGGTCTACATGGCCTGCGCGGCCAAATCCAACGCCGTCTACAACGCGTACAACCAGGCGCGCAAGTTCGCCGCGGAACACGGCAGCGCGCCGGTTCCCATCCACCTGCGCAATGCGCCCACCAAATTGATGAAGCAATTGGGCCATGGCAAGGCCTATCGCTACGCGCACGACGAGCCTCATGGCTATGCCGCGGCCGAGCAATATTTCCCTGATGGACTCAATCCCTCCTTCTATCGGCCGACCGATCGCGGTCTGGAGGCTAAAATCCAGCAAAAGCTGGCATTCCTGCGTGAGCTGGACGCGCAGGAACGTGCCAGGAACCGGTAACGGGCGCCGCCCGCTGCTTCTCGCAACCTCACCGACTACACCATGCTAGACCCGATACTGCTGCGCAAAGACCTGCAAACCGTCGTAGACCGCCTCAAGAGCCGTGGCGTGAGCTTCGACACGGAACGGTTCAACGACCTGGAGTCTCGCCGCAAGGCGGTCCAGACTGAAACCGAGTCCCTGCAAGCCCGCCGCAACGCGCTGGCCAAGCAGATCGGTCAACTGAAGGCCAAGGGCGAAGACGCCAGCGCCGTCATGGCGGAATCGCAGGCCGTGCCCGAACGCCTGAAGCAGCTGGAAGAAGAGCTGGCCGCCTTGCAGCAGCCGCTCAACGAACTGCTCATGTCGGTGCCGAACCTGCCGCACGCCAGCGTGCCTCAGGGCGAATCCGCCGACGACAACGTCGAGGTCCGCCGCTGGCTGCCCGGCGCCGCTGGCGCCGACGGCAATCCGCCGGCCCTGGCATTCGAAGCCCGCGACCACGTCGCCCTCGGCGAACCGCTGGGCCTGGACTTCGACATGGCCGCCAAGCTGTCGGGCGCGCGCTTCTCGTTCATGCGCGGTTCCATCGCGCGCCTGCACCGCGCGCTGGCCCAGTTCATGCTGGACCTGCAAACGGGCACGCACGGCTACACCGAGTGCTATACGCCGTACATCGTCAACGCCTCGACCCTGTTCGGCACGGGCCAGTTGCCCAAGTTCAAGGACGACATGTTCGCGGTCTCCAAGGGCGGCGGCGACGACGATCCCAAGGTCGACGACCAGGGCAAGCCTTATGTGCGCGAGGACCAGTACCTGATCTCCACGTCCGAGATCACGCTGACCAGCGTGGCCAGCGGCGCCATCCAGGCCGCCGCCGACCTGCCGATCAAACTCACCGCCCACACGCCTTGCTTCCGTTCGGAAGCCGGCAGCGGCGGGCGCGACACCCGCGGCATGATTCGCCAGCACCAGTTCGACAAGGTCGAAATGGTGCAGATCACGCAGCCGGACCAGTCCTACGAGGCGCTGGAGGACATGGTCGGCCACGCCGAGCGCGTGCTGCAGTTGCTGAACCTGCCTTATCGCGTGGTCTTGTTGTGCACCGGCGACATGGGCTTTGGCTCGGCCAAGACCTATGACCTGGAAGTGTGGCTGCCGGCGCAGAACACCTGGCGCGAAATCTCCTCGGTGTCCAATTGCGAAACCTTCCAGGCCCGCCGCATGCAGGCGCGCTTCCGCAATGCCCAAGGCAAGCCGGAATTCGTGCATACGCTTAACGGTTCGGGGCTGGCCGTGGGCCGCGCGCTGGTGGCCGTGCTGGAAAACCACCAGCAGGCGGATGGCAGCGTCCTGATACCCGAGGCGCTGCAGCCTTACATGGGTGGTCTGACGGTGCTCAAGCCCTGAAGAAATCCTGTCAATCGGCCATACGGTGGATAAGAAGACGGAGCCCTCGGGCTCCGTTTTTTTTTATTATTGCGACATGAACTTGTCGCTTTAGAACGCTATTCTGCCGCCATGATTGCCTGATTTTGATGTGAGCAATTGTGTATTCCAATAAAAGGGCCAGATAGTTGCGGCACAATACACCCGCGTTCTACACGCTTCATTCACTTATATAACAAGGAGTTGTCCATGACTTCAAGAATGATTGGAGATTTTCGTGTGAGATGCTCTGTGGCTCATGAAGAGGAGCAGGGCTACCGCGTGCAGATATGGACCCGCCGGGTAGGCGGAACCGCACCGGAAAAATGCTGGACAGTGCCGGGACAGGCGCCGTTCACGAACTTGCACGAAGCAGAACAGGAAAGCCGTCAATTGTTCCAGGGCATTAATGGTGTGCGTTTCAACGGTGAACCGGAGTTTGCTCATGCGTCCGCATAATGGCTGGTGGCGGGCGTCGAGTGCGCCGCGCCGATGGATCGATCTTGTTCAGGAATCGCCGCGCTGGGCCGACAACAAGGCCAAGCAGGCGTCGCAGCAACCGGCCGCGCTGGCCGGCAAACCTGTTCAGACTCCCGCGGTCTGACAGACATCCCGCAGGGCACCGGACATTGTCCTGCCGGAAAAAAAGGCCACTCTTGCGAGTGGCCTTTGTTTTTCCTGTGAGTGCCCGGGATCAGTCGCGATCGTGGCCGCGGCCGCGATGATGACCGTGGTCATGGCCGCGCCCGCGGCCGTGATAATAGCCGCGGTCGTAGTAACGGCCGCCGCCTCCGCGGTAATAAACCGGCGCGGGGTAAATCACCGGCGGCGCGACATACACGGGAGCCGGACGGTAATAGACGGGCGGCGGGGGCGCCACATATACAGGCTGTGGCGCGACATAAACCGGCGCGGGATACACGATTCCAGGCACGCCGATGGAAATGCCGACGTCCACGCGAGCCAGGGCTACGCTGGAGATCAGCAGACCCGCGGCACCGACACCTGCGATAAGCCATTTTTTCATGTTGCACCTGCCTACTGCATGACGCAGCAAAGTTGAGTATTCGTTGACGCTATTTTCGACGGTTTGCGCCAGCTATTCGTAAGCGACCCGGCCTCAATAGCGACAATCCGCAACCGTCCCCTTGATGAAACCCGCGCCGCTGCTGCATTGCGGTATCAACCGCTAGCTCTGGTAAACCCTGCGCTGAAGTCGATTGAAATAAGCTGGAATGGGATGAAGTCATACGCCCGCGTTACACGCAGTCACCATCTGCACCCGGGCAGGGGTAACGGTGTTGCGGCGGCGCGCCGGATTCATTGGCGGCCCAGGTCTTCGTCCAGCGCCGAGTGGCGATATTCAACCACCCAGACCCAGGGATTGGCGGCCCAGGCATGAGCGCCATAGCGTTCACACCACATCAATGCAAACGCAGTTTGAAGTGGCACGCCGGGCAGCAGGGCCGAACTTTGATAGAGCGCATGCGTGCCCTCCAGGCGGGCATCCGTCTCGGAGAGATTTTGCAGGCGCTGAATGCGCACGCCCACGACGACGGCACTCGCAAAGGGCGCGCCGGCTTCATCGGCCAGCACGATGCTCTCGCCGGATTTTCCGTACGGGCATCTGACCCAGCTTGAGGTTCTGCGCAATTCAGAAGGATTATCCGGCGATGGACCCATGGCCACCCATCTGCCCGAATCCGCCGCATCCGCATACCAGGCCGTCGTGAATTTGGACGGCTGCGGCTTGACGATGCGCCGGCTCTGCACCTTGGCGCCGTCAAGAATGGCTTGTTTGAGCGGTTCGCTGAATTGGAGTGACTGCCTTTTCATGTGCTCGCTGTTCCCCTCACGATCAACGCTTGCGCGTTATTGCCGTTGCGGCCGAGTCGACACGTGCCAACTGAGTGAGCTTTATTTAAGCCTCGCAAGGGAGTATGACGTGTCACGACTCTCGTGTCAGGCGTCGTCTGAATTTGTGTTGTCTTTTTGAAAACTGCCCGAGGATATTTGTATACTCGAAGCATGAATACTGACCTGCACGATCTCAAGCCCGGTTACTACTGGTACACCATGGCCAATGACCCGCTGGCCGTCATCCATATCCATGAAGACGGCGGGGCCACGCTCATGGGCACCGACTATCGCATTGGCGCCGAAGGCGTGGCCGACATGGTCCGCCAGGGCGAACGCTTCTTCTGGATCGAACCGCCTCAAGTCTGAAATGGCGGATCTGCTCCTGAAGAACGTCCGCACGCCGCAAGGCAATGCCGTGGACGTGCGGGTGCGCGGTGGCCGCATCCAGCAAATCGGCCCCACTCTCAATCCGGATCCCGCCGTCGCCGTGGAAGATGGCGGTGCAGCCTTGCTGCTGCCCGGCCTGATCGAAGGGCATACCCATCTGGACAAGACGACCTGGGGTTCGCCTTGGTACGTGAACGAGGTCGGGCCGGCGCTGACCGACCGCATCGACAATGAACGCGCCTGGCGCGCCAGCACCGGCCACGATGCCGCAAGCCATTCGCGCGCACTGGCCCTGGCCTTTCTGCGCGAAGGCACCACCCGCATCCGGACGCACGTCGATATCGACACCGATGCGGGTTTGCGCCATCTGGACGGCGTGCAGGCCACGCAGCAGGAACTTGCCGGCCGCGTTGAAATTCAAACGGTGGCCTTCCCGCAATCGGGGCTGCTGGCCCGTGCCGGCACGGCCGAACTGCTGGACCAGGCGCTGGCGCAGGGAGCCGACGTGCTCGGCGGGCTGGACCCGTCCGCCATCGATCGCGACCCCGCAAGGTCCCTGGACGTGTTGTTCGGACTGGCCGACAAGCACGGCAAGCCGGCGGACATCCACCTGCACGAGCCGGGCGAACTGGGCGCCTTCACGCTGGATCTGATCCTGGACCGCGCCCAGGCCCTGGGCATGAACGGCAAGGTTGTCATCAGCCATGCCTTCTGTCTGGGCGGCATTGACGCCAAGCGGCTCGACGGCCTGCTCAAGCGCCTGGCCGCGCTGGACGTGGCCTTGCTGACCACCGCGCCTGCGTCGCGGCCCGTGCCATCAGTGCGCGCCTGCCGCGAGGCCGGGGTAACCCTCTTTGGCGGCAACGACGGCATCCGCGATACCTGGACGCCCTACGGCAGTCCCGACATGCTGGCCCGCGCCACGCTCATCGGCTTGCGCAACGACCTGCGGCGCGACGATGAGATCGAGTGGGCGTTTGATTGCGTGGCCGGCGCCGCGGCCCGCGCATGCGGGTTTGCGGATTACGGCCTGGTCCCTGGCGCTCGCGCCGACCTGGTGCTGGTTGACGCGAGCTGCGTGGCGGAAGCCGTGGTGAAACGGGCGCCCCGCCGCCTGGTGGTTTCCGGTGGCGTGATCGTGGCCCGCAATGGCCAGGACGCCATCGCCTAGCCGCCGCGTTACCGGGCGTTTCAGCCCAGGCCGAGCTGCGACTCGGTCAGTTCCACGAACGCCCGCATCAATTCCGAGCGCACGCCGGACCGCGGCCAGATCGCGCCCACGGTGCGCACCGGACAGGGCGCGGGCAGCGGCCAGCGCCTGACGCGCGCCGACGGGGTTCCGGTGGTGGCCCAATCGGGCAGCAGCGCCACCCCCAATCCCTCCGACACCAGCTTGGCGATGGAATCGATACCGTCGAGTTCAAACCTGACCCGCGGCCGCAGATCGCGCGCCCGCAGGTAGTCGTCGGCCATCTTGCCGCCCACCACGCTGCGGTCATAGCAGATGTAGGGCTCTCGTTCGATGGTGGCCAGCGGGTCTCGCACCTGCATGTCGGCAGGGGTGACCAGCACCAGCGGTTCGTGGCGCAGATCGCGCCAGACGCAGGTCTTGGGGATGGGAAAGAGCGGATGCACCAGCAACGCCCCGTCCAGTTCGCCGGACAGCACCTTGCTGTAGAGCAGCGTGGTGGGCGCCGGTTCGATATAAATCTCGATGCGCGGATGGCGCGCGACCCAAGTGCGCAGCACCGGCGGCATGATGCCGGTCAGTGCGGTGGGCGTGGCGCCCAGCCGCAGGGGGCCCGCGGGCAATTCGGTGTCCGAGGCGGCCGAGCGCAGGTCGCGGACGTCGCGCAGGATGCCGCGCGCGCGGTCAAGAATGCGGGTACCGGCCGGCGTGGGCTTGACGGTGCGCCCCGAGCGCGCAATCAGCGCGCTGCCGACATCCGCCTCCAATGCCCGCAGCCTTTGCTGCACGGTGGCCGGCGTCAGCCCCTGGTGCCTTGCGGCCTGGGCGATGGAGCCCAGCTCCACCACATGCACATAGGTTTGCAGGAAACGCGAGTCCACGGCGGCTTGTCTCTTGAGAAGATGTTTTTTCCATATTCTAAAGATGGATGAAGATAATTGTTGTTTTCTTTGGCAGAGGGAAGAATACGTCCAGGGCGTTGAGGCAGCGCAAGGCGCGCCGATCAAGCCTGTCAGAACATTCCCGCTACCAAGGAGCCACCGTGCCCATCATTGAATCCATAGACGTATGCGCCGCCGTGGTGCCTCTGGATAAAGTCACCTCGTTCTCGAATCGCACTGTTTCCACGCGCCACTACGGCCTGGTGAAGGTACGTTCCACCGATGGGGTGGAAGGCATCGGCTTTTGCTATGTCGGCAGCGCCGGCGGCGCCATCTTCGAGGCGGCCGTCCAGAGCCTGCTGGGCCCGGTGCTGCTGGGCAAGGACTCGCACGCCGTCGAAGGCCTGTGGCAATCCATGTACCAGGAGGCGCTGCTGCAAGGCCGCCAGGGCACGGTGATGCGGGCGCTGAGCGCGCTGGACATCGCGCTGTGGGACCTGAATGCCAAGACGGCGGGCCTGCCGCTGCACAAATTCCTGGGAGCCATGGAACTCGAAACCGTGCCGGCCTACGCCAGCGGCGGCTACTACCTGGACGGCAAGACCCCGCAGCACCTGGGCGAGGAAATGGCCAGCTATGTGGACAAGGGATTCCGCGCCGTCAAGATGAAGACCGGCCGCCTGTCGCCGCGCGAGGAAGAGGCACGCCTGAAGGCCGCGCGCGAGGCCGTGGGGCCGGACGTCGAGCTGATGATGGACTGCAACAACGCCTGGCAGGACGTGACCCAGGCCATGCAGTACATCCGGCGCTTCGAGCAGTACGAGCCCTATTTCATCGAAGAGCCCTTCGGTCCGGACGACATCGACAGTCACGCCAAGCTGGCGCGCCTGACGCACCTGCCGATCGCCACCGCCGAGATCGGCTACGGCCGCTGGTATCACAAGGAATTGCTGGATAAGGGCGCCGCTGGCATCCTGCAGACGGATGCGGCGGTTTGCGGCGGCATCACGGAGTGGAAGCGCATCGCCGCCACGGCGGCCAGCTATGGCGTGGTGGTCTGCCCGCACTGGTTCCATGACGTGCATGCGCCGCTGGTGGCCGCAACGCCGAATGCGCGCTATGTCGAATTTTTCTGGGACGACCAGGTCCTGAATTTCCGCAAGCTGGTCGATCGCCAATTGACCCACAAGCAGGGTCGCGTGGTCTTGCATCAGGAGCCGGGACTTGGGTTCGGTTTTGACGAACGCATGGTCGAACGGTATGGCAAGTGGACCCGCGTCGCCCGTTGATTGACTGGAGAACTTCATGAGCACTGTTGCCGCTGATCGCCCGCAGGGCGTCTATTCGCCCGTCCTGACGCCCTTCAACGCGGACTTGTCGCCCAGCGCGCCGCGCTTTGTCGAGCATTGCCGCTCTTTGCTGGAGCAGGGCGCGGGGCTGGCGATCTTCGGCACCAACTCCGAAGCCAATTCGCTCAGCGTGGCCGAAAAACGTCTGCTGCTGGACGCCTTGCTGGACGCGGGCCTGCCTCCGGCGCGCATGATGCCGGGCACGGGCGCCTGCGCCCTGCCCGACGCGGTGGAGATGACGCGGCACGCGGTTGCCGCGGGTTGCGGCGGGGTGCTCATGCTGCCTCCCTTCTATTACAAGGGCGTCAGCGACGAAGGCCTGTTCCGGGCCTTTGCCCACGTGATCGAGCGGGTCGCGGACGACCGTCTGCGCATCTACCTGTATCACATCCCGCCGGTGTCGGGCGTGGGCATCAGCCTGGGCCTGATCGACCGCCTGCTGAACGAGTTTCCCGGCATCATCGCGGGGATCAAGGACAGCTCGGGCGACTGGGCCAACACCGAGGCGATGCTGCGCGACTTCCAGCCGCGCGGCTTTGACGTGTTCGCTGGCACCGAGGCGGTGCTGCTCAATACCATGCGCGCCGGCGGCGTCGGCTGCATCACGGCAACCGGCAATGTCAACGCGGGTCCCATCGTCGAACTTCACCGCCATTGGCGCGAGGACGGCGCCGAGGACAGGCAGCGCGCATTGAACGAGACCCGCGCGATATTCCAGGCCTATCCGATGATTCCGGCCATGAAGGCCGCCATCGCCCAGCGCAGGCAGGATCCGGCGTGGGCCACCGTCAGGCCGCCGCTGGTGGAGCTGGACAGCGTGCAGTCCGCGCAGCTGGCGCAACGGCTGGCCGCGCCCTGACCGGGTCCGGCGACGTTCATGCAGGCGTAGTACAGCTGTGCAGCATCCAGGCCGCGAAGACGGCCGGACGCGACAGTGGCAGGCAGTGCATCCATAACCAGTCGCCGGCCTTTTGGACCGGCGCGCGAGGAGACAACAATGCAACGTAGGCAATTCATGACCAGCGCGGCGGCACTGGGGGCGGCGCTCGTCCTGCCCGCGACGGCGCGGGCGCAAGACATGCCGTCCGGGCCAGTGAAGATCGTGGTGGGATTTCCCGCGGGCGGGGGCACCGATGTGCTGGCGCGCCTGCTGGGACAGAAGCTGGGCGTACTGTGGAACATCCCGGTCATCGTCGAGAACCGCGCCGGGGCGGCGGGCATCATCGCCGCCGAGCAGGTCGCGCGCCAGGCCAACGATGGCAACACCCTGCTGATGGCCCACGTGAACAGCCACGGCATCGCGCCGGGCTTGCAGCCCAAGCTGGCGTACTCGGTGGAGCGCGATTTCACGCCCATCGCCCTGGTCGGCAAGACGCCCACCATCCTGATCGGCGGCGCAAGCCAGCCGGCAAAGAACCTGCCCGACCTCGTCAAGCTGTGCCGCGCCCAGCCGGGCAAGATCGTGTTCGGTTCCGCCGGCAGCGGCTCGGCCCAGCACCTGGCGCTGGAAATCTTCAAGGCCCGCGCCGGCATCGATGTGCTGCACGTGCCCTACAAGGGGTCCGCGCCCCTGATGAACGACCTGATGGGCGGCCACGTGCAGTATTGCTTCGAAGGCATGACGACGGCCACGCCGCTGCTGCAGTCGGGCAAGGTGATCGCCCTGGCCCAGACCCTGCAGAAGCGGTCCAAGAGCCAGCCCGACGTGCCGACGGTGGCCGAGCAAGGCTATCCCGGATTCGAGGCCAGCATCTGGTTCGGCATGGTGGGCCCGGGCAGGATGCCCGACGCCATGGTCCAGCGCATGAACCGCGACATCGACCAGGTGCTGGCGATGGCGGACGTGCAGGAAAAGCTTGCGCAGGTGGGCGCGGAAGATGGCGGTGGCAGCGTGCAGCGTTTTGCCGAGTTCATGAAGAACGAACAGCAGAAGTACGCCAAGACCATCCAGGACGCCAAGATCGTCGCCGAGGGCTGATGCCCCCGTCGTCCCGGTACGCGCCGTTCAGCGCGCGTCCGGGTCCACCCAGCCCGCCGTGGCCGAGATCGAGCGGGCTTTCTCGCTGAGCAGCCGCGCGGTGTCGGATTCCAGGTCGTCGTCGATGGCGCCCACGGGCCCCATCAGGGTGATGGCCGCCTTCATTTCGCCCAGCATGTCGAAGATGGGCGCGGACAGCGACGTGAAGTGCGGCAGCAGCGCGTGGCGGCAACGGCTGATGTGGTGCTTTTGCACCTCGTCGCGGATCGCCTGCACGTCCTGCATCGTGTATGAATTGCCGGGTGCGCCGCCGTGGCTTTCGGGCATGGCCGAGGCCATCTCCTGCTCCAGCAGTTCGCGGGTGATGGCGGCCGGCAGATGCGCCAGGAAGTTGCGGCCCAGCGCCGACGACAGCAGGGGCATCACGGTGCCCACGCGCAATTCCAGCAAGGGCCGGCTGCGGCTGCCTTCCACGCGGTAGACGATGGTCGGGCCCTTGTTGCCCCACACACCCAGGAACACGGTATGCCCGGTGGCCGCGGCCACTTCGGCCATGATGGGCCGGGCTGTCGTGAATACATCGAACTGCTCCAGGGCCGCCAGGCCCAGTCGCAGGGCATAGGGCCCGAGGCCATAGTGGCCTGTGTCGGCGTGCTGCAGCACCACGCCCACCTTCTGGAAACTCACCAGGTAGTAGTGGACATTGGGGACGGTCAGTTCACAGGCGTCCGCGATTTCCTTCAAGGGCAGCGGGCGGCCGGCCTTGCGGATCACGTCCAGGATCCGGAACCCCACCTCGATCGACTGAATGCCCCTGCGCGCCGTGGCCGGCGTCTGTTCCGTGTTCTTTTCAACCTTGCCGGCGGGCCGTGCCATTACTGCCTCCACTGTGTCTCTGGCGGCAGTGTAGCAGCGGCCTTGCGGGGCTCCAGGCGGTCGGCGGGGGCGGTTTCGCCGGGTTTCCCCTAGCTATTTCATGTCGGGTTTTAAGTTTGATAATAGTTAATGCATACAGCAGTATCAATCTAAAACGACAGGGGAAAGCAAGCATGGAAGCAAATCTGGCAATGCCGCGGCTCGACGACGGGCCAACGCTCAGCAAAAAAGAGGAACGCCAGGTGGTGGTGGCCTCGACCCTGGGCACCTTGTTCGAGTGGTACGACTTCTTCATCTACGGAACGCTCGCCGTCTTCATGAGCCAGGTGCTGTTCCCGCAGGACAACCCCACGGTGGCGCTGCTGGCCGCCCTGGGGGCGCTGGCCGTGGGCTTCATCATCCGGCCGCTGGGCGCCGTGATGTTCGGCTACCTGGGCGACAAGCTGGGCCGCAAGTACACCTTCCTGATCACCGTGGTGATGATGGGCGGGGCGACCGTGCTGATCGGCTGCCTGCCCACTTATGAATCGGCGGGCCACCTGTCGTGGATCCTGCTGTTGACGCTGCGGGTCGTCCAGGGCCTGGCGGTCGGGGGCGAATACGGCGGCGCCGTCATCTACGTGGCCGAGCACTGCGAACCGAAGCGGCGCGGCCTGTTGACGGGCTGGATCCAGATCACCTCGTCCGCCGGCCTGATCCTGTCCCTGGTCGTGATCCTGTGCACCCAGGCCTCGATGAGCGCCGAAGATTTCCGGCAATGGGGCTGGCGCCTGCCGTTCATCCTGTCGATCGTGATGCTGGCCATCTCCATCTACGTGCGCGCCAAGCTGCACGAGTCGCCAGTCTTCACGCGGATGAAGCAGCAGAACCGCTTGTCCAGGAACCCCGTCAAGGAAACGTTCGGGCAGTGGCCCAGCCTGAGGCTCGTGCTGCTGGCGTTGATCGGCGTGACCGCCGGGCAGGGCGCCACCTACTTCACCGGCCAGTTCTACGTCATGATCTTCATGCAGCAGGCCGTGCAACTGGATCAGACCACGGTCTACTCGCTGATCCTGATCGGCTTCATCATTGGCGCGCCGACCTTCGTGCTGTTCGGCTGGCTGTCGGATCGCATCGGCCGCAAGTGGATCATGATGGCGGGCCTCTTCATTGGCGCCCTGGGCTATCACGCCATGTTCGACGTCCTGCTCAACGCCGGCAATCCGGCCCTGGCGCAGGCCATGCAGACGACCCCGGTGCGCGTGCATGCCGACACCCGCGGCGGCGCCTGCGATTTCGGGCTGCAGGCGGCCATGATAGGCAGCCACGCCGACCACAAGAAGGTTTGCGTGCAGGCCAAGAAATTCCTGGTCGGCAAGGGCATCAACTTCGAATACGCGGCGCCGCTGCCGGGCCAGGAGATCGCCATGAGCGTGGGCGGCGTCACCGTCAACGGCTTTGACCGCGCGGGCTATGCCAAGGCGCTGGCCGCCGCCGGCTACCCGGACCGGGCGGATCCCGCGCGCATCGACCGCGCCACCATCATCCTGATCCTGGTGCTGATGACCGCGGTGGTCGCCATGGTCTACGGGCCGGTCGCGTCCTATCTGGTCGAATTGTTCCCGGCGCGCATCCGCTACACCGCGCTGTCGTTCCCGTATCACATCGGCGCCGGCATTTTTGGGGGTATCGTGCCGTTTACCGCCACCTACCTGGCCCAGGCCAGCGGCAATATCTTCGGCGGCCTGATGTATCCGGTGGCGGTGATGGTGATCGTGGGCATCATCGGCAGCCTGTTCCTGCCCAATACGCGCGCCCAGGCCATCGACGAAGACCCCGTCCATTAAGAAGAGAGGAGAGACATGTCCGTGCAACAGAGTTTCAAGGCTGCCGTCATCCAGGCGGCGTCCATCCCCACCGACAGCGTGGCCTGCGCGCGCAAGGCGGCGTCGCTGATCCGCCAGGCGGCCGAGCAAGGCGCCCGCGTGCTGGTGTTTCCGGAAGCCTTCCTGGGCGGCTATCCCAAGGGCAATTCCTTCGGCGCGCCCATCGGCATGCGCAAGCCCGAGGGCCGCGACGCCTTCGCCAGCTATCACCAGCAGGCCATCCGCCTGGACGGCGAAGAGGTCGCGCTGGTTGCGCAGGCCGCGGCCGACACCGACAGCTTCGTGGTGATGGGCTGCATCGAGGCCGACGGCGGCACGCTGTACTGCACCGTGCTGTACTTCAACGGCCAGCAGGGTCTTGCCGGCAAGCACCGCAAGCTGATGCCCACCGCCGGCGAGCGGCTGATCTGGGGCTTTGGCGACGGCTCGACCCTGCCGGTCTTCGATACCCCGTACGGCAAGGTCGGCGCGGTCATCTGCTGGGAAAACTACATGCCCATGCTGCGCATGTACATGTACAGCCAGGGCGTGGCGCTGTATTGCGCGCCCACCGCCGACGACCGCGACAGCTGGATTCCCAGCATGCGCCACATTGCGCTGGAAGGCCGCTGCTATGTGCTGACGGCTTGCCAGCACTTGCGCCGCGGCGCCTATCCCGAGGACTTCGAATGCGCGCTGGGCGACGCGCCAGACACCGTGCTGATGCGCGGCGGCAGCGCAATCATCGATCCCTTGGGCGAGGTGCTGGCCGGTCCGGATTTCTCGGACGAGACCATCCTGTACGCCGACATCAATCCCAACCAGATCCTGCGCGGCAAGTACGACTTCGACGTGTCGGGGCACTATGCCCGGCCCGACGTGTTCCAGTTGCAGGTCGACACCCGCGAAAAGCGCGCGGTATCGGCCGTCAACGCCGGCGGCTCGCAGGAGGCCTGAGCAATGCACTTTGATTTCAGCGCCTTGCCGGCGCAGACGGTCTACAACGTGCTGACCTCGACCGTCACGCCGCGCCCGATCGCATGGGTTACCACCGTCTCGGGCAAAGGCGTCGTCAACGCGGCGCCCTTCAGTTTCTTCAATGTCATGGGCCATCAGCCGCCCACGGTCGCCATCGGCCTGATGCGCCATGCCAGCGGAGAGCTGAAGGACACCGGCGCCAACATCATCGAGAACGGCGAGTTCGTGGTGAACCTGGTGCCGGAGTCGCTGGTCCGGCAGATGAACCAGACCTGCGCGGACTATCCGGCCGACGTGGACGAGATGGCGGCGGCCGGCCTGACCGCGCGTCCGGCATCGCATGTGCGTCCGCCCCTCATCCAGGGCAGCCCGGTATCGCTGGAGTGTGTCAGCCAGGCAACGGTCGTGACCGGCCCGCGCCAGATCGTGGTCATCGGCCGGGTGCTGGGGGCGCACGTCGATGACGCCTACGTGCAGGACGCGGCGCGCGGGTACGTGGACACGCCGGCCCTGGGACTGATCGCCCGCATGCATGGCGGCGGGTGGTATGCGCGCAGTACCGACACGTTTCAGCTGGCCCGGCCCACGGCGCCGCAATAGCGGACAAGGCGGCCGTGGGGGCCGCTATGCACAAAGGGAAGAGCTTGAGTCAATAAGTTCTCCATTTCCCCCGATGCCCGTCAAATCCGGGCTGCTAGCATCCAGTCGACCGTCGCGAGAAACCTCGAATCCGAGCTCTCCGGCGGCACTTTTTTCGACACAACGGACACCATTATCGGGGGCGGATCTCCAGGGGCTTGCGGGCATCTGGCTTGCATTGGCGGCGGCGCCTGTCAGACGCCGAGGCTTGCGCCCGAGCACGCATGCACACTTGCCCTGGAAGTAGCCGGAGGCAGTATGAAAAACATGAAGCTTGGAACCCGCCTTGCGGGTGGATTCGCCATCTTGCTGGCCATGATCATGGTCATGTGCATTGTGGGCCTGGTCAGCCTGGCCGACATCAACGAGTCGGTCGAGACCGTTACACAGCGGTCCCTGACCAAGGAACGCCTGATCAACGATTGGGCTCGCAATATCCAGACCGGGGTCACGCGGACCACGGCTATCGCCAAGAGCGCCGACGCGAGCCTGGCGGGATTCTTCACCGAGGAAGCCGCCACGTCCACGCGCAATTCCTCGGCATTGCAGCAGAAGATCGAACCGCTGATCGAGACCGACGAGGAAAAGCAGCTTTGGGAAGGCATCGGCAAATCGCGGGCTGCCTACCTGAGCACGCGCGACCGGATCTTCAAGGCCAAGACCGACGGCGACGTGGAGACGGCCAACAAGGTCTTCTCCCAGGAGTTCCTGCCGGCTACGCGCCAGTTCATCGACCAGATCACCCGGCTGTCCAATTTGCAGCGCGCCGATATCGACGCCCGCGCCGCTGAAATCGAGGATGCCTATGTCTCGGCCAATTTCTGGATGATCGCGATCGGCTCCATTGCGGTCGTGAGCGGGCTGTTGCTGGCCGTCCTGCTTACCCGCGGCATTACCCGGCCGCTGTCCGACGCCGTGCGCGTCGCGCGCACCGTGGCCGCCAATGACCTGACCAGCACGATCGTCGCGACCTCGCGCGACGAGATCGGGCAGTTGATGCAGGCGCTGGAATCCATGAACGCCAACCTGGTCGGCACCGTTGCGCGGATCCGGACCGGCGTGGACAGCATCGCTTCCGCGTCCGGCGAGATCGCGGCCGGCAACGCCGACCTGTCTTCCCGCACCGAGCAGCAGGCCGCTTCCCTGGAAGAGACGGCCGCGTCCATGGAGCAGCTGTCTTCCACCGTGAAGCAGAACGCCGACAGCGCGAAGCAGGCCAACCAGCTTGCCGCGGCGGCATCGGACACCGCTTCGCGGGGCGGCGCCACCGTGTCCGAAGTCGTGAGCACCATGAGCGCGATCTCGGCCAGTTCCGTCAAGATCTCCGATATCGTTTCCGTCATCGACGGCATCGCCTTCCAGACCAATATCCTGGCCTTGAACGCCGCGGTGGAGGCGGCGCGGGCTGGCGAGCAGGGCAAGGGCTTCGCGGTGGTCGCGGCCGAGGTGCGCACCCTGGCGCAGCGCAGCGCCCAGGCCGCCAAGGAAATCAAGACCCTGATCGAGGACACCGTGCAGAAGATCAGCCAGGGCTCGGGCAGCGCGGAACGCGCCGGGTCGACGATGCAGGAGATCGTGAGTTCGGTGCAGCGCGTGACCGACATCATGGGCGAGATCGCCGCGGCCTCCGCCGAGCAGGCCGACGGCATCGAGCAGGTCAACCGCGCCGTGTCCCAGATGGACGAGGCGACTCAGCAGAACGCGGCGCTGGTGGAAGAAGCCGCGGCCGCCGCGGGTTCGATGCAGGACCAGGCGGCGGAACTGACGCGGGCGGTCAGCGCCTTCAAGCTACCGGGCGGCGGGCAGGGCGCAATCCCCGCCGCAGCGCCCCGTTCGTCGGCGGCGTTGCGGCTCGCGGCCTACTAGAAATAAAGGCCCAAGGCAGAGGACTAAACCTCGGCTCCCAGCCTGCTGTCCAGGTCGCGCACGAACGATACCAGCCGGGGGCCGACTTCCTGTTCGATCCAGTCGGATTGACCAGCCGTCGCGGGCAAGGTGACATTCACCGCCAGCGGCATGCCGTTGGCTTTGAACCGCAAAGGCGCGGCCACGCCGATAAGGTCCGAGCGCCAGGCGCCGTGGCTCATGCAGAAGCCGCGCTCTTCAATCGCCTGGGCCGATGCCGCCAGCGCTTGTCTGCCGCTGTCGTTATGCTCCGGCTCCTGGGCCGCGAGGAGCTCGAGCAGAAGCTCCCTGTCGTTCGGCGCGTGCGCGCAGAGCAAGGCGTGCCCGATCGCGGTGCGTAGCAAGGGGCGGGTGGATCCGATGTCCGGCTTTGCGCCGTTGTTGTCCCGGTCGTGCACGGTTTCGACATACACGACCTGGAGACGGTCGCGCATGCCTATCGAAACCGGGCCTCGCGCAAAGCGGGCCAGATCGAACATCCCGTGTTCGGCCAGCCGCCGCACCGTGAGCTGCACCAGCAAGGGATAGCCCAGCGACAGTACCGCCGGGGCAATGGCGTACTTCCGGGTCTCTTCGTCCCGGCTCAGATAGCCCAACGCCACCAACGTAAACGTCAGCCGCGATACGGTTGGCTTGCTCAGGCCGAGCGATTCGGCAATGTCCTTGTTGCCAAGCACGGGACGCGCGGCCGAAAAACACCGAAGAACATCAAAGCCATTCGCCAGCGTGGAGGCGAATTGCGGGTGTTCGTCCAGCGCGGTGCGGGGTTGAAGCTCATGCAGGGTGGAACGCGTCATGGGGTTTCCCCGATTGATATCGGAATGAATTCGAAATAAAAGAATGCAATACCGTTATTTATAATTGTATTCCACTATTTGGAATATGTCTACAAGGAAGTTGAGGCAATGGAAATGAAAGGACGGCGCTTGTTCCGCTTTGCGGTCGTGGCGGACTCGCACTTGAATCCGGTGGATGCGGACAACACTTCCCCCTGGCAGACGAATCATCTTGCCAATCCGCGCAATGAGGTCGTGGTGCAGGCTATCAATGCCATCGCCCCGGTGTTTACCGTCCATGTGGGCGACGTTGTGCATCCCTTGCCGCACACCGCGGATTACGACCCGGCCGCGCATTTTGCGCAATCGCTCTATCAGCGGCTGGACGCGCCTTTCTACATTGCGCCGGGAAACCACGATATCGGCGACAAGTGCCTGCCCGGCAATCCCGCCGCGACCATCTCCGAAGCGACTTGCGCGAAGTACGAGGAAAAGTTCGGGGCGCAGTGGCAGCGCTTCGACCATGCCGGCATTTGCTTTGTCATCGTGAACGCTTGTCTGTTCGGTTCGGGGCTGCCGCAGGAAGAAGCGCAATGGGCCTTTCTTGACGAAGTCGTGGCCTCCACGGCGGACAAGCGCGTGTTCCTGTTCTCGCACTACCCGCCGTTCATCACGGCGGCCGACGAAGAGGACAACTATGACAATATCGACAGCGCTCCGCGCCGGCGCCTGATCGAATTGCTTGAGCGCAGCAATGTCGAGGCGCTGTTCGCCGGCCATGTTCATACGTTCTTCCTGAACAGGATCGGCAAGGCCTGGTCCTACGCGTTGCCGTCGTCAACGAATTTCCGCCAGGACTACGCCGAACTCTTCCGTGTTGCACCGGCTGAGGAGCTGGGCCGCAATGACCTGGGGAAATTCGGGTTCTTCGTGGTCGATGTGCATGAGCGCGGCCATATTGCACGCTTCGTGCGCACCTATGGCTCGACCGATGCCGGCGAGGTCGGCGACATGGTTGTGCAGCTGGGCGAAGACATCCGCGGGCACGACGCGCAGACCGTCGGCGTAGAGTTCAATCACGATTGGGCAGGGGCGCAATTGCTGCCTTGCAATCCGCCGCTGGATGCCTTTGTCCGCAAGCGCGTACGCAATGATTATTTCGCGCTCAATCTTTGGGATGCGGGTGTCCGGACCGCGCGCGTGCCTCTGGCTGACGTCAACGATGATGCGGCTTTCGAGCGGATGGCGCTGATGGGTGGCCTGGGCCACCGGTTCATCGTGCACGGCACCGTCGCGCCAGGGCCGCAAACCCTCGCTCGCCTGGCGTCCATTGCGCCGAGCCTGGCCGGCTACGAGATGATCGCGCCTGAAACCGCGCTTGACCCGGCGCTTGCCGCAAGGCTCAAGGCAATTGGCGTACCAGCGTACTTTGCCCCGATCTTGCGCCCCAGCACTGACAAGCACGCAACATTCGACCATACGATGAGTTGCGGCCTGCCCGTCGCGGAATTGGGCCGCCTGGGCGAATTCACGCGCCTGGTCCAGTCGGGAGCCGGCTTGCTCATCCGGATAGGAGCCGATGACCCCGTGCTTGAATCAATGCTGGCCATTGCCGAGCTGGCGGGCGCGCAAGACCTTAAAGTGTCGGTCCACGTCGTGCTGGCGGCAGGCAAATCCTCGCATGTCCAGGGCGACGATCAACGGCAGGCGGCCCGTAGCGCCGAAGCCGCCGTGGCCGCGCTGCTCTACCCCCATATCCCGGTCACCCTCGATACGTTCATGGATGTTGATCGGGCCTATTTCTCCAGAAACGGCCTGGTCGACCGTCGCCACAACCCGCGGCGGGCCGCGGTCGTGCTGCGCAAGCTCCATGATCGCCTGGCTCGCGCCGGCGAGCTCAGGCTGCTGTCGCTCTCCCGTGCGGATGATGGGTTGACGTTGCTGCTGCAATCGAGCGCCGATGGCAAGCCAGTGAAATGCCGCATTCCACTGCTGGCGCAGGCGTCGACGGCAGGAGCCGCAACGCTGGCTGACTGGCGCGATATCGCGCTCTTCTCTTGATATCAATCCGAATCGAACGGGGTAGAACCGCCATGTACAGAGTCGTTTCGTTGTTCATCGCGCAATTTGCGCTTTCGGCGGCAGCGCATGCCGCTTGGCCTGATCATCCGCTCCAGATGATTGTCCAGTTTCCTCCTGGCACGACCACCGACACCGTGGCGCGGGACCTGGCCGCGAAGCTGGGCGCGGAGCTGAAGCAGCCGGTGGTCGTGGTCAACCGTCCTGGAGCAGGGGGCATGATCGGGGTGGGGGCGATCGCCAACGCCAAGCCGGATGGCTACACGATCGGCACCGTCAATCTGCCGACGCTTGCGATCATTCCTCATCTTCAAAAAGTACCCTACGAACCGCTGACCGCTTTTGATCACCTGGCTGTCGTCGGACCGTACGACTATGGCATTTTCGTGGCGGCGGATGCGCCTTGGAAATCGCTGCAGGACCTGGTGGACTACGGGCGCAAGAACCCGGGTGCGCTGACCTATGGCACGTTGTCCGCCGGGACGACAAACCAGCTGACCATGCAGCGGCTGGGGCAGGACCTGAAGCTGGACTGGGTATTCGTGCCATACAAAGGAGATAACGAATCCGTTCCCGCGCTGATCGGCGGGCAGATTCAGTTGATCAATGCATCGCCGGCTACCGCCTTGCCGCTGGTTCTCAGCGGCAAGCTGCGCATGCTGGCCGCGACCAGCCCGCAGCGCTGGGCGGCCTTGCCTGATGTGCCGACCTTGAAGGAAACAGGCCTGGTCGATTATTCCCAGAATTCCTTCCTGTCCGTGGCCGCGCCAGCCGGGCTCGATCCCGAGGTCCGGCAAAGGCTGGAAGCCGCGTTGAAGAAAATCCTGGTCGATCCCGCCGTCAAATCCGCATATCAAGGCAAATTCGGCCAGATGGTCGCCTATCAGAGCGGCGAAGCCTACGCGAAGCTGGCAAAGGATGAGTTCGCCGTCTGGGGCGAAATCCTCAAGGATGCCAATACAAAATAGAGGATTGCCCCCGGGGTTGTGGCCCGGGGTTTTTGCTCAGGCAGCAGAAAAAACAAAAGCCCCGAAAGGGGCTTTTGAGTTGCACGCAAGTGCTGAAATACTGGCGGAGAGGGTGGGATTCGAACCCACGGTACGGGGATACCGTACGCCTGATTTCGAGTCAGGTACATTCGACCACTCTGCCACCTCTCCGTGGCTGGATTCCGTAACGTTGAGATCACGGTCCTTGATAAGGACTGTTCCCTCACACAGATCCCTGGTCGGAAGGATCATCGTTGTCGGAGCAGCGAAGCCCGCAATTCTACAGGATTTTTTTTGTTTGTGTAAAGGGGGTGTTGGAAAGATCCCCACAACGGGTTTCAACGGGCTTTCAGCGCCGGCGATCTTTGCCCAGAATCTCGACATGCCGGCGTCCCGGCATTGGTTGTTCTTCCTCTTCCGGCGGTTTCCCCAAGGCTTCAGTCGCCCATGGACCTGATTCTCATCCTCCTGCTTGCGGCTGTGTTGTGCGTGCCCGTCACCCAGCTGCTGGGCTTGGGGGCCATCCCTGGCTACCTGATCGCGGGCGTGCTGGTCGGGCCCTCGTGCCTGAAGCTGGTGACGAACGTGGACACGATGGTCGGCGTCTCGCAGTGGGGCGTGGTGATGATGCTGTTCATCATCGGCCTGGAGCTGTCGCCCAAGCGCCTGTGGGCCATGCGCAACGAGGTCTTCATATTGGGCTCCCTGCAGATGCTGGCTTGCGGCCTGCTGCTGGGGCTGGTGTTCGGCGCGGCCTTGCGCCATCTGGCCGGCATGGAATGGCAGGCGGCGGTGCTTTGCGGCCTGTCGCTGGCGCTCTCGTCCACCGCCGTGGCGTTGCGGCTGCTCGACGAACGCGCGCTGACGCGCACGCCGCTGGGGCGCTCCGCCTTGGGGGTGTTGCTGTTCCAGGACATGGCGGCGATTCCCATGCTGGTGGCGGCCGGCCTGCTGGGGTCGGACGGCACGTCGGCGCCGTCCTTCAAGGAGGCGCTCGTGGCCGTGGCTGTCGTGGGCCTGGCCTACCGGCTGCGGCTGCTGGGCTGGGCGGCCAAGGCGGAACTGAATGAGCTCTTCACCGCGGCCGCGCTGCTGATGGTGGTGGGCGCCGCCCAATTGTTCGACTATGCGGGCCTGTCGGCGGGCCTGGGCGGATTCCTGGTGGGCGTGCTGATGGCCGAGTCCCGCTACCGGGATGACCTGGAAAAGTCGATCGAACCGTTCAAGGGGTTGTTGCTGGGCCTGTTCTTCGTGGCCATCGGCATGTCCATCAACCTGCGGGTGGTGGCCCATCACTGGCTGCTCATCTTTGCCTGCGTGGGCGCCCTGCTGCTGGTCAAGGCCCTGGTCCTGTATGGCTTTGCGCGCTTTCTGGGCTTGCCCCGCTATCACCGCCTGCTGTTTGCCATCGTGCTGGCGCAAGGCGGGGAATTCAGTTTCGCCATCTTCAACGAAGCCTGGGACAACCATCTGGTCAACCTGGAGCAGCGCGACGTACTGTCGGTGATCGTGGCGGTGTCGATGGGCGTGGTGCCCGTGCTGATCAAGCTGCTCGAGCGCGTGCCTGGAAAAATGGGCGGCATGGCGGATCTGCCGACGGCCGACGCCGCGCAAGCCGGAGCGCCGCCGCCGTCCTCGCCGCAGGACAAACCGCCCGCCGCTTGACCCCGCGACCCGTGGGGACATGGCATGATTGCCGTCTTGCCGGGCAGCTACACTTGTAGCCCGTTTCCGCTTCCCGCTTTTCGCGCCAGATCACAGGAGAATTCGCATGCTCAAAGGAAAAGTCGCCCTTGTCACCGGTTCCACCAGCGGCATCGGCCTGGGAATCGCCACGGCCTTCGCCCAGCAGGGCGCCGACATCGTCCTGAACGGCTTTGGCGACGCCGCCGAGATTGAAACGCTGCGCGCCGGCCTTGCCGACAAGCATGGCGTGAAGGTGATCTACGACGGCGCCGATCTGTCCAAGGGCTCGGCGGTGCGCGCGCTGGTCGAGAACGCGGTCAGCCAGATGGGCCGCATCGACATCCTGGTCAACAATGCCGGCATCCAGCACACCGCGCTGATCGAGGACTTTCCGGCCGAAAAGTGGGACGCCATCCTGGCGCTGAACCTGTCGGCCGTGTTCCACGGCACCGCCGCCGCGCTGCCGCACATGAAGAAGCAGGGCTTTGGCCGCATCATCAACATTGCGTCCGCGCACGGCCTGGTGGCCTCGGCCAACAAGTCGGCCTACGTGGCCGCCAAGCACGGAGTGGTGGGCTTCACCAAGGTCACGGCGCTGGAAACGGCCGGGCAGGGCATTACCGCCAACTCCATCTGCCCGGGCTGGGTACGCACTCCGCTGGTGGAAAAGCAGATCACCGCGCTGGCGGAAAAGAATGGCGTCGACCAGGAAACCGCGGCTCGCGACCTGCTCAGCGAAAAGCAGCCGTCGCTGCAATTCGTGACGCCGGAACAACTGGGCGGAACCGCCGTGTTCCTGGCCTCGGACGCCGCGGCGCAAATCACCGGAACGTCCGTCTCCGTCGATGGCGGCTGGACGGCGCGTTAATAGAGGAATCCCCGAATGCTGTTTTTGCTTTCCCCCGCCAAGAAGCTGGACTACGACTCGCCGCTGCACATCGAGACGCACACCCAGCCCCTGTTCGTGGATCAGGCCGCAGGCCTGATCAAGGTCCTGAAGACCAAGACCGCCGAGGACATCTCCGGGCTCATGAGCCTGAGCCCGGCCCTGTCCGAGCTGAATGTCCAGCGCTATGCGCACTGGAAGCGCAGTTTCACCCAGGCCAATTCGCGCCAGGCCGTGCTGGCCTTCAATGGCGATGTCTATGAAGGCCTGGATGCCGCCACGCTGTCGGCCAGGCAGCTGGATTGGGCGCAAGAGCATGTGGCCATCCTCAGCGGCCTGTACGGCGTGCTGCGTCCGCTGGACCTGATGCAGCCGTATCGCCTGGAAATGGGCACGCGGCTGGTGACTCCCAAGGGCAAGAACCTGTACGAGTACTGGGGCAGCACCATTGCAGACTACCTGAATGAACGGCAGGCCGGCCAGAAGTCTCCGGTGATCGTCAACCTGGCGTCCGAAGAATATTTCAAGTCGGTCGACCTGAAGACCCTGAAGGCGCGCGTGGTGCAGTGCGTGTTCCAGGACTGGAAGAACGGCGCCTGGAAGATCATCAGCTTCCACGCCAAGCGCGCGCGCGGCCTGATGGCCCGCTACGCCATCCAGCACAAGGTCGCCAAGCCGGAAGGCCTGCAGGGCTTTGACCTGGAAGGCTATGCGTATGACGCATCGGCTTCGTCGGAAGACAAGCTGGTGTTCCGGCGCAAGCTGGACTGAACAGGGCGGCTCCGCCGCAATAAAAAAATGGCCGGCCTGAAGACAGGCCGGCTTTTTTTTGTGGGTCGCGTGCGATCCGCGCGCAGGCCTAGGAGGCCGCCGCCAGTGGCGGCGCGTGCATCGGGTCGGCTAGCGCCTGGAGCTCCTGGCGGATCATGTGGGTGGCTTTCAGCATCTGCTTGACCGGATAGACCAGCGCGGCTTGTTCGCCTTCGGTGTCGAACTGCGTGGGCAGGTTGGCTGGCGCCTGGGAGCGGCCTTCGTCCAGCAGGTCGACCATGCCGTTCATGGCCTGCTGTATCGGTTCGGGGGTCCTGGGCAAGGCCGCCAGGATGGGAATCGCGGCGGTGATCTGCGACGCCAGCACGTGGTTCTGGATCAGCAGGTTGTTCAGTTCCGGGACTTCGATCTGGTGCGATTTGGGTTCGCTCATCATCCGGTAGAACGCTTCGGCGAAGTTGCTGAACGCGATGTGCACGTTCTTGCGGGCCAGGCGCCAGGCCAGGTCGGCGTCGGTCACCGCGGGCGTCTCGGCGGCGGCGTTGCCCACCGGTGCGCCGTGCGCCTGCATGGCCTCAACGTAGCGCAGCCCCGCCAGCAGGTACTCGCGGTTGGCGCGGGTCGCGGCCGAGGCCAGCGGCTTCAGGTAGCGGGCCTCCCACCACGGCAGGATGTAGCTGCAGATCAGCGCCAGCGCGCAGCCCAGCAGCGTGTCGATGGCGCGTTCGCCGATCACCGACATGGACACGGTGCCCGGCGACACGAAGTGAAAGACCAGCACCACGAACAGCGTGTTGAAGATCGCGCTGGCCATGTAGTTCAGTTGCACCAGGCTGTTGCCCATGATGCAGGCGCCCAGCAGCACCGCGAACAGGATGCTGGGCTGGTCGGTGACGTTGAACAGCAGCAAGGCGCAGATGCAGCCGATGAGGGTGCCCATCAGCCGCCAGCCATTGCGCTGACGCGTCAGCGCGAAGCCCGGTTTCATGATGATCACGATGGTCAGCATGATCCAGTAGTTGTGGGCCGAAAACGCCGGCGACAGCCAGCGGCTGGCCAGGGTCATGGCGATCGCGGCGGCGGCCGTCACCCGCAGCGCGTAGCGGAAGTGAGGCGAATCCAGCCGCAGGTTGCTGGTCAGCAGGCCGATGCGGAACTCCTGGCGCGAGATGAACCGGGTCAGCGATTTGTTGATGCGCAGCACGTCCGTGGGCTTGGCGTCGGGCGAGGCCGCGGTGTGGTCGGCCAACCGGTCCACGATGCGCGCCGAATTGCGCAGGCGACGCAGCACCTGGATGATCAGCGCCAGCATCTCCGGGTCGCGCTCGCCCAGACCCTGCTGCTTGAGCTGCTCGATCTCGTATTCGATGGCGCGCAGTTCCGCCTTGGCGCTGCTGCGGTATTGCACCTTGCGGCCGCGCGACACGTCCAGCGCGATGCGGTTGAGTTCCAGCGACATCTTCACCAGCGCGTCGCGCATGAACATCAGGCAGTCGTTGCCGGCCAGCGTGCGGCGCAACGCGGCGTAGTCGGTGTGTGTGGCCACCAGGGTGTCCAGCAGCTGCAGCATGTCCACGAACATGTTCCAGATCATGACGCGCTGGCGGTCGCCCAGGCCCTTGCCGCGGGGCAGGGCGCGCAGCACCATGTCGCGGGCGGCCTGGTGCTTCTCCGTCATGACGGATTGGCGCTGGATCAGGTTGCGGTAGGCCTCGTCCAGGTCGGCCGTTTCGTCATAGAAGGCGGCGCGGGCGGCGACGTAGTCGGCCGTGGCAAACAGCGCCACCGACATGGCCTGCTGTTCTTCGCGCAGCCAGAACAGCCGGGAGAAGCCCAGGCTGAACGCCACGTAGAACAGCGCGCCGCCCAGGGTGGCGATTGCGTGGGCCAGCACCTCGTGCGGCTCCAGCGGCGAATGCATGGTCAAGGTCATCAGCAGCAGGCCGGCAAAGCCGATCAGCCCGCCGCGCTTGCCGAAGACCGTGAACATCGAATAGACAAAGCACTGCGCGATGACCACCAGCCAGATCAGCACGGGATGCGTGGACGCCAGTCCGGTGATGATGACGGTGATGGTGCCCAGCGCCGCGCCGCCCAGCATCTCGTTGGTGCGGTGGCGCTGCGGGCCGCCCGGCTGGTCGATGATGGCCAGGCACTGCGCGCCGAAGGTGGCGACCAGCCCCGTCGTGTAATTGCCGAAAATGCCCCCCAGCACCAGCACCGGCAACAGCATGCCTACCCCCTGGCGCACCCCTCCGAAGAAGTAGTGGCTATAGAGGAAGCGGCGAATGCTGGCAATGCGCAAATCCATGGGGCTGCGGCTCGGTTCTGGACGACGGAACAAGTATAGAGAGGCTCGCGGATTTTTTGGGGTCGGATAGTTACCGAACCTTCCGCGCAACGGTCGGCAAAAGCCGATTTGCCACCTTTGACGCAACGCGGTAAATTCCTCCACTTGCTTCGGTCTGCCTATCCGATACCGGAGCGTTGATGCAGACGGCCAGGGTCACCTCCCAGCCGTCTTGCAGCAGTTACACCTGCCGTTGGCCGCGCCACAAGCGTGTGTTGCCAAGGCTTCCATTTCGACCTCCAGCGTCCCCAAGGGGCGTTTGCACTGCGTTCTGTCGAGCGTGTGCCGGGTCGGCAAGGTGTCCGGGTGGCGTGGCTCCGTGAGCCGCTAAGCGCCGGATCATGTTGTCGTAGCCGGTATGGGTTCAGTTGCCGCCGTATCCGGGCGAGCAGCAGTCAGGGTTGCAGGGCCGGTACTGAAAGGAAATACAACATGGAAATGAATGGCGCCGATATCGTCGTGCGCTGCCTGGCCGATGAGGGCGTGGAACACGTTTTCGGCTATCCCGGCGGCGCAGTGCTTTACATCTACGACGCGATCTTCAAGCAAGACAAATTTCAGCATATCCTGGTTCGTCACGAGCAAGCCGCCGTGCACGCCGCCGATGCCTATTCGCGCTCGTCGCAGAAGGTCGGCGTCTGCCTCGTGACCAGCGGCCCGGGCGTGACCAATGCCGTCACCGGCATTGCCACCGCCTACATGGATTCCATCCCGATGGTCATCATCAGCGGGCAGGTGCCCACTGCGGCCATTGGCGAGGACGCCTTCCAGGAATGCGACACCGTCGGCATCACGCGTCCCTGCGTCAAGCACAACTTCCTTGTGCGCGACGTCAAGGACCTGGCCGAAACCATGCGGCGCGCGTTCTACATCGCGCGCACGGGCCGTCCCGGCCCGGTGCTGGTGGATATCCCCAAGGACATCACCGTCGCGCACTGCAAGTACACGCCGCCCAAGGGCGAAATCTCGATGCGTTCCTACGCGCCCGTCAACAAGGGCCACCAGGGGCAGATCAAGAAAGCCGTGCAGATGCTGCTGGCCGCCGAGCGGCCCATGATCTACACCGGCGGCGGAGTCATCCTGTCGAACGCCGCGCCCGAGCTGAACAAGCTTGTGTCGCAACTGGGCGCGCCCTGCACCAGCACCCTGATGGGCCTGGGCGGCTACCCGGCCAGCAGCGGCCAGTTCGTCGGCATGCCCGGCATGCACGGCACGTACGAGGCCAACATGGCCATGCAGCACTGCGACGTGCTGCTGGCCATCGGCGCCCGCTTCGATGACCGCGTGATCGGCAATCCCAAGCACTTCGCGCAGAACACCCGCAAGATCATCCATATCGACATTGATCCGTCGTCGATCTCCAAGCGCGTGCGCGTGGACGTTCCCATCGTCGGCAACGTCAAGGACGTGCTGGCCGACATCAGCGCGCAATACGAGATCGCGGCCGCCGAGCACAAGCCGGCCTCCATCACCAAGTGGTGGGAGCAGGTCGAGACGTGGCGCGGCAAGGAATGCCTGAAGTTCGCCAATTCGGACGAAGTCATCAAGCCGCAGTACGTGGTGGAAAAGCTCTGGGAAGTGACCGGCGGCGACGCCTTCGTCACGTCCGACGTGGGCCAGCACCAGATGTGGGCGGCCCAGTACTACAAGTTCGACAAGCCGCGCCGCTGGATCAACTCCGGCGGCCTGGGCACCATGGGCGTGGGGCTGCCGTACGCGATGGGCGTGCAGATGGCCAATCCCGGGCATGACGTCGCCGTCATCACCGGCGAGGGCTCCATCCAGATGAACATCCAGGAACTGTCGACCTGCCACCAGTACCGCCTGACGCCCAAGATCATCTGCCTGAACAACCGGTTCCTGGGCATGGTCCGCCAATGGCAGCAGATCGACTACGGCTCGCGCTATTCCGAGTCGTACATGGATTCGCTGCCCGACTTCGTCAAGGTGGCCGAGGCCTATGGCCATGTGGGCCTGCGCATCGAGCGGCCGGCGGACGTCGAGCCGGCGCTGCGCGAGGCGTTCGGCAAGCACAAGGAACGCCTGGTCTTCCTGGACTTCATCACCGATCGCACGGAAAACGTGTGGCCGATGGTCAAGGCCGGCCGCGGGCTGACCGAAATGCTGCTCGGCTCTGAAGACCTGTAAGGAGGCCACCCATGAAGCACGTGATTTCCGTCCTCCTCGAAAACGAACCCGGCGCGCTGTCGCGCGTGGTGGGCCTGTTTTCCGCGCGGGGCTACAACATCGAGACCCTGACCGTGGCGCCCACCGAGGACTCCACGCTGTCGCGCATGACCATCGTGACGACCGGTTCCGATGAAGTCATCGAACAGATCACCAAGCACTTGAACCGCCTGGTGGATGTCGTGAAAGTGGTGGACCTGACCGAAGGCGCCCACATCGAGCGCGAGCTGATGCTCGTGAAGGTGCGCGCCGTGGGCAAGGAACGCGAGGAAATGAAGCGCATGGCGGACATCTTCCGCGGCCGCATCATTGACGTTACCGACAAGTCCTACACCATCGAATTGACCGGGGTGCAGGAAAAAGTACAGGCCTTCCTGGAGGCCCTGGACCGCAGTGCCATCCTTGAAACCGTGCGCACCGGCGTGTCCGGCATCGGACGCGGTGAACGGATTTTGAAGATTTGACCGGCCTTCCAGGCCAAGCCGCACCCTACATCTGAATTAATCGAATATCCAAATACTGGAATCTGGAGCACAACCATGAAAGTTTTCTACGACAAAGACTGCGATCTGTCCCTCATCAAAGGCAAGACTGTCGCCATCATCGGCTACGGTTCGCAAGGCCACGCGCACGCGCAGAACCTGCATGAATCGGGCGTGAAGGTCATCGTCGGCCTGCGCAAGGGCGGCGCCTCGTGGAACAAGGCCGCCAACGCCGGCCTGGAAGTCAAGGAAGTGGCTGACGCCGTCAAGTCGGCGGACATCGTCATGATGCTGTTGCCCGACGAGAACATCGCTTCGGTCTACAACAAGGAAGTCCACGCCAACATCAAGGCCGGCGCCGCCCTGGCGTTCGCCCACGGCTTCAATGTCCACTACGGCCAGGTCGTGCCGCGTGAAGACATCGACGTCATCATGATCGCCCCGAAGGCCCCCGGCCACACGGTGCGCAACACGTACAAGCAAGGCGGCGGCGTGCCCCACCTCGTGGCCGTGTACCAGGACAAGTCGGGCGCCGCGCGCGATGTGGCCCTGTCGTACGCCAGCGCCAACGGCGGCGGCCGTGCCGGCATCATTGAAACCAACTTCCGCGAAGAAACCGAAACCGACCTGTTCGGCGAACAGGCCGTCCTGTGCGGCGGTACCGTCGAACTGATCAAGGCCGGCTTCGACACGCTGGTGGACGCCGGCTACGCGCCCGAAATGGCGTACTTCGAGTGCCTGCACGAGCTGAAGCTGATCGTCGACCTGATCTATGAAGGCGGCATCGCCAACATGAACTACTCGATTTCGAACAACGCCGAATTCGGCGAATACGAAACGGGTCCGAAGATCGTCACGGAAGAAACCCGCAAGGCCATGCGCCAGTGCCTGACGGACATCCAGACCGGCGAATACGCCAAGAAGTTCATTCTGGAAAACACCGCCGGCGCTCCGACGCTGACCTCGCGCCGCCGCATCAACGCGGAATCGCAGATCGAGCAAGTGGGCGGCAAGCTGCGCGCCATGATGCCCTGGATCGCCGCCAACAAGCTGGTGGACAAGTCCAAGAACTGATCCATGCCATTGCGCGGGGCCCGGCCCCGCGCAATCCGGGTCAAAGCGGCATGCCTGCGAGGGCATGCCGCTTTTTTTGCGCTAATTAGCTCAGGCACGCCACTTGCTCCGGCCCGCAAGCGGGGCCAGATGGGTTAACCTTTGAAAGTCCGTTGTAAGTTATTGAGACCATGCCCAATTTTTCCATGCGCGATTCCGAGAACCGCCACCGAAGCATCTACCTGCTTCCCAACGCATTCACCACCGCTGCCTTGTTCGCGGGGTTCTATGCCGTTGTGCAGGCCATGAACGACCGCTTCGAAGTCGCCGCCATCGCCATTTTCGTGGCCATGGTGCTGGACGGCATGGACGGCCGCGTGGCGCGCCTGACCAATACGCAGTCCGCCTTCGGCGAGCAATATGACTCGCTGTCCGACATGACGTCCTTTGGCGTGGCTCCCGCGCTGGTCATGTACGAATGGATCCTGAACGACCTGGGCCGCTGGGGCTGGCTGGCGGCCTTCGTCTATGTCGCCGGCGCCGCGCTGCGCCTGGCGCGCTTCAACACCAATATCGCCGTCGTCGACAAGCGCTACTTCCAGGGGCTGCCCAGCCCGGCCGCGGCCGCGCTGGTGGCGGGCTTCGTCTGGCTGGCCGTGGACAACAAGCTGCCCATCCATGACAGCCTGATGGCCTGGGTGGCGTTCACGCTTACCATGTACGCCGGCATCACCATGGTGTCGAACGCGCCGTTCTTCAGCGGCAAGAGCTTCGCCCTGGGCCGCAGCGTGCCGTTCTGGGGCATCTTGCTGGTGGTGGCCGTATTCGTGTTCGTGTCCAGCGATCCCCCGGTCGTGCTGTTCGGCCTGTTCGTGTTGTACGGCCTGTCGGGCTGGGTCATGTGGGGCTGGCGCTGGAACAAGGCCCGCCGGCTGCAGCAGGAACGCCGGGGCCATTCGTCCTGATCCAGAATGAAAAACCCGCCGTAAGGCGGGTTTTTCATTCTGGGTGGCTCAGTGCCACATGAACTTGTCGTCGTCGTACATAGGGTCGGGTCCGGGGTGGAAGTGTGTCACCTTACTGCCGTCGCGGCTCATGTAGACGTACATCAGCGAATTCCAGACGCTGTTTTCCTTGTAGCGGTAGGACCAGACGACTTCACGCTTTTCGCCCAGGCCGACCTCGTCGATCCGGGCCGGCGGGCCGAATTCGCAGCGGACCCGCTCCGGGCCCCAGTCGCCGGTTTCCAGCAACTTGAAGTGCGCATCGGTCAGCAACGGCACCACGCGGTCCACGCGGCCGTCCGTGCCCACGTTCGCGCCCCAGGCGTACTGGCCCATGGGCTGCTGGGTCCAGATCACGCGGCGCCCGCCATTGGCCTGCGGGCATTCGAAATTGGGCGAGCCGAACTGGGCCTGGACGTCGGCGAGCGGGGTTCCGGGCGCCACCTGGGCCATGTTGGCGCAGGCCGTCAGGCCGGCCAGCGCAAGGGACGCCAGGGCGATCCGGGCTGTTTTGTAATAATTAGTCATGTCGTTGCTCCTTCCAGGCGCTGCACGCGGAGGCGGCCCCCAGGAGGGAGCCTCAAGCCTTCATTGAGGTAATTCTAGCGAATCAGCTATAATCATCGAGCTTTATCAAGTGTATTGATTCTGCAAGATACTTTGCGCCAGCCGCAGATGCCTTGGCAGATGCCTGGAAGACGGCGCCTTAGCCCCGTGTCCCAGGTTTTTGCCCGGATCATCATTGGCAGCAGTGAGAAAGCGAATTCAGCCAGGTCTCGCGCAAATTTTTCCAAACCACGTCAGGGCACCTCGGCCCTGTCGCATGTCCGAAGAGGTCATCAATGTCTGTAGCTGACATCAAGAAATCCGATATCGTTGCGCAGTTCCAACGCGCTCAAGGCGATACCGGCTCCCCCGAAGTTCAGGTGGCTCTGCTCACCGCCCGTATCAACGAACTGACTGGTCACTTCAAAGAACACATGAAGGACCATCACTCGCGCCGCGGTCTGCTGCGTATGGTCAGCCGTCGCCGCAAGCTGCTCGACTATCTCAAGGGCCGCAATCCCGATTCGTACCGCGCACTGATCGAAAAACTCGGTCTGCGCAAGTGATCGACGGGGCTGGCTCCCCATGACGCAACCGTGGTCGGTGCGACGTATGTCGCGACGGCCACGGTTTTTCATTTGTAAGGAATAATCGTCATGTTCAATAAAGTGACTAAATCGTTCCAGTACGGCCAGCACACGGTCGTCCTGGAAACTGGCGAAATCGCTCGCCAGGCCTCCGGCGCCGTTGTGGTGTCGATCGAGGACACCGTTGTCCTGGCCACTGTCGTGGCTTCCAAGAAGGCCAAGCCGGGTCAGACGTTTTTCCCGCTGACCGTCGACTACATCGAGAAGACCTACGCTGCCGGCCGTATCCCGGGCGGGTTCTTCAAGCGCGAAGGCAAGCCCTCCGAAAAGGAAACGCTGACCTCGCGCCTGATCGACCGTCCGCTGCGTCCGCTGTTCCCCGAAGACTTCTACAACGAAGTCCAGGTGGTCATCCACACGCTGTCGGTCAATCCCGAGATTGATCCCGACATCGCCGCCATGATCGGCGCGTCCGCCGCGCTGGCCATCTCGGGCATCCCGTTCAACGGCCCCATCGGCGCCGCGCGCGTGGGTTACATCGACGGCCAGTACGTCCTCAACCCGACCGCCACGCAGCTGAAGTCCTCGAAGCTGGACCTGGTTGTCGCCGGCACCGAAAACGCCGTGCTGATGGTGGAATCGGAAGCCCAACAGCTGTCCGAAGAAGTCATGCTGGGCGGCGTGGTCTATGGCCACGAGCAGATGCAGGCCGTCATCAACACCATTCACGACCTGGTGAAGGACGCCGGCAAGCCCGATTGGGACTGGCAAGCTCCCGCCAAGGACGAAGCCCTGATCGCCGCGGTGACCGCCGCTGCCCAGGAAGGCCTGAACGCCGCCTACCAGATCCGCGAAAAGCAGGCCCGTACGGCCAAGCTGCGTGAAGTGTCGGCCGACGTGTCGGCCAAGCTGGCTGCCGCCGCCGCTGAAAAGGGCGAGTCGCTGCCGGACGCCGTGACTGTCGACAACATCATGTTCTCGCTGGAATCGGCCATTGTCCGCGGCCAGATCCTTAACGGCGAACCGCGTATCGACGGCCGCGACACCCGCACCGTGCGCCCCATCAGCGTGCGTCTGGGCGTGCTGCCCCGCGCACACGGCAGCGCGCTGTTCACCCGTGGTGAAACCCAGGCGCTGGTCGTGGCCACGCTGGGCACCAAGCAGGACGAGCAGATCATCGACGCGCTCATGGGCGAGTACCGTGACCGCTTCATGATGCACTACAACATGCCTCCGTTCGCCACCGGCGAAACGGGCCGCATCGGTGTGCCCAAGCGCCGCGAAATCGGCCACGGCCGCCTCGCCAAGCGTTCGCTGATCCCGCTGCTGCCGGCTCCCGAAGACTTCCAGTACACGATCCGCATCGTGTCGGAAATCACTGAATCCAACGGCTCCTCGTCGATGGCTTCGGTCTGCGGCGGTTCGCTGGCCATGATGGACGCCGGCGTGCCGGTCAAGGATCACGTGGCCGGCGTGGCCATGGGCCTGATCCTGGACGGCGGCAAGTTCGCCGTGCTGACGGACATTCTGGGCGACGAAGATCACCTGGGCGACATGGACTTCAAGGTTGCGGGCACCGAAAACGGCGTCACCGCACTGCAGATGGACATCAAGATCCAGGGCATCACCAAGGAAATCATGCAAGTGGCGCTGGCTCAGGCCCGCGAAGGCCGCCTGCACATCCTGGGCAAGATGAAGGATGCGCTGGACGGTTCGCGCGGCGAGCTGTCGGCTTTCGCCCCGCGCATGCTGACCATCAAGATCAACCCCGAGAAGATCCGCGACGTGATCGGCAAGGGCGGCGCCACCATCCGCGCGCTGACCGAAGAAACCGGCACGCAGATCGACATCTCCGACGACGGCACGATCGTGATCGCCAGCGTCGACGAAGCGCAGGCGAAGGAAGCCCAGCGTCGTATCGTCGAACTGACCGCCGACGTCGAAGTGGGCCAGATCTACGAAGGCTCGGTCCTGCGTCTGCTGGACTTCGGCGCCATCGTGCAAGTGCTGCCGGGCCGCGACGGCCTGCTGCACATCTCGGAAATCGCCAACTACCGCATCGCGAACATCAACGATGTTCTGAAGGTCGGCCAGCAAGTCCGCGTCAAGGTCATCGAGGCCGACGACAAGGGCCGCCTGCGCCTGTCCATCAAGGCTATCGGTGGTATCGAGCAGCAAACCGGCGCCGCTGCCGAAGCAGCCCCCCAATCGGAACCGCAAGCTGAGTAAGCCTGCAGGGTCCTGATTGAAAAAAACGGCGCCGCAAGGCGCCGTTTTTCTTGGGCTGCCCGGGCGGCGCTGATTCATCTTCTTGCTTGTCCAGGTGGCGGACGTCTCCCAACTTCGGCTACCTTCCTGTAAAGTCTTGCGCGAGAGCGGCGTCGCCCGAGCCTGCGGGGTGCCCTCAACGCATTCTTGAGGGGGCATGGGATGAGCAAGGCATGATCGCGTGGCCGATGACCGCCGGCGTCGCGGCGTTGCTTGCGGCGCTGCTGACGGGCTGCATGACCGGCCCCGGGCCGGGCCAGCGCGGCCCCAAGGGCGAAGACATGTCCGCCGACCAGCTCGCGCAGACGGACTTCAACCGCACCGTCACGCTGGAAGTGCGCGACAACCTCGCCAGCCTCTATTCGCTGCTGGACAAGCTGTACCGGCGCAACCCCCGGGAATGGCGCAAGACCGGCGTGCCGGATCAGGCCACGGCGGTGAACCGGGTCAAGCATTCCATTGAAGTCCGCGTTCCGCCCAGCGACCTCGCCGGCCTGCGCGACATCCAGATCCTGGCCGTGTCCCTGGACCCCAACTATGCGGGTGACCGGGTCGGCGCTTTCATCTACGGCCTGGCCGACACCATCATCGCGGCGCACAACGGCAAGACCCGCCTGTACGCCACCGACGCGCTGGATGGGCAGCGGGTCTACAATGCCGCACGGAATGTCGAGGCCGCTGCCTGGTTGCTGGCATCGCGCCGCAACAATCAAGGCGAGTACTTGCTGCTGGCCAATGAAATGTCCCAGAACGCCACGAACCTCAGCTTCGAGCGCGAGTTCGGCGCCATCATCGGCCGGCTCGACCTGATCGCCAACCTGCTCGGCGAGAATTCCAGGCGTATCGGGATCAACTACGCGCAAGGCCTGCTGCTGTTCAATTTCCTGCCGGTGCGCTAACAGGATTTTCCATCGTGATCGATATCGCCTCCATCCAGACCGCCCGCGAAAACCTGCGCGGGCAGGTGCTGAAGACCCCGTTTACCCTGTCACGCACGCTGTCCGACATCTTCGGCGCCGAGATCTGGCTGAAGTTCGAGAACCTGCAGTTCACCGCATCCTTCAAGGAACGCGGCGCGCTGAACCGCATGCTGACGCTGTCGGACGAGGAGCGCGCCAAAGGCGTGATCGCGGTATCGGCCGGCAACCACGCCCAAGGAGTGGCCTACCATGCGCAGCGCATGGGCGTGCCCGCCGTGATCGTGATGCCGCGCTTCACGCCCACGGTCAAGGTGGCCAATACGCGGCGTTTCGGCGCCGAGGTGGTGCTGGCCGGCGACACGTTCGACGATGCCAAGGCGCGGGGCTACGAGCTGGCCAGCGAGCGCGGATTGATCATGATCCACCCCTACGACGACGAGGCCGTCATCTCGGGGCAGGGAACGGTGGCGCTGGAAATGCTGGAAGACCAGCCGCAACTGGACACGCTGGTCATTGCCATCGGCGGCGGCGGGCTGATCTCGGGGATCGCCACGGCCGCCAAGGCCTTGAAGCCCGGCATCGAGATCGTGGGCGTGCAGACCGAGCGCTTCCCGTCCATGTACTCGGCCGTCAAGGGCGTGTCCATGCCGCAGGGGCAGTACACCATCGCCGAAGGCATTGCCGTGAAGTCTCCGGGCGCGCTGACCCAGCCCATCGTCAGCCACCTGGTCGATGATATCGAGCTGGTCAGCGAAAGCGACATCGAGCACGCCATCGTGGTGCTGCTGGAAATCGAAAAGACCGTGGTGGAAGGCGCGGGCGCCGCCGGCCTGGCCGCGCTGCTGCGCGCGCAGGAAGCGGGCAGCAGCCGCTACCAGGGCAAGCGCATCGGCCTGGTGCTGACGGGCGGAAACATCGATCCCCTGATGCTGGGCGAATTGATCGAGCGCGGCATGGTGCGCGCCGGCCGCCTGGCGCGCATCCGGGTGGACCTGCGCGACCTGCCGGGCGCCCTGGCGCACGCCACCAAGCTGATCGCCGACGCCCAGGCCAACATCACCGAAGTGCACCATCAGCGCGCATTCACCTCATTGCCGGTGCGCAATGTCGAAGTGGATTTTGTGCTTCAGACCCGCGGGCCGGACCACATCCTGGAAGTGATCGACATCCTGAACGCGGCGGGCTTCGCCGCCAGCAACCACGATCACTGAGCATGTCCTTTAAGGGCGGGGTCTGAGGCGGCGCCTTGGCGCCGCCTCAGACCGACGCCGATTCCCGAGGGCCGTTCAGGCCGGACGTCGGGCCGCAAGCGTGAGCCATGTCCAAAGGACAACCTGGGGTTATCCCTGGAAAACTCATGGTTCATACTGATTTCAAATATATCGTGACACGATATAAGATGCGAATCTCATCGTTTGCCCGCCGAGCCTGGGGGCAAGAAAAGAAATGCGCGCGCCAATGATGTGACGACTATGCCGGCGCGCCACTTAGGGAGATCGCAGCTTGATAGTAGATAAACAGGGCTTCTGGTCCGGTGTCATGTTCATCGTCTTGGGGGGAGGCTTCGCCGCCCAGGCCACGCAATATTCCATGGGAACCGCGGCCCGGATGGGACCGGGCTACTTCCCTTTCTGGCTGGGCATCGTGCTGGCGCTGATGGGCGCCGTGGTGATGATGAGCGGCATGTCCAGGCGCGCCGGGAAGACGGCGATCAGCCGCTATGACTTCCGCATTCTCTTTCTCGTGGTCGGCTCGGTCGTGTTCTACGGCTTTGCGCTGCGATTCCTGGGGCTTTACATCGCTGTGTTCCTGCTGGTCCTGATCAGCAGCCTGGCCAGCCACGAGTTCAATTGGAAGGTCGCCGTCGCCAACGGGCTGTTCCTGGTGGCGTTCTCTTACGTCGCGTTCATTCGCGGTCTGGGCCTGATTTTCCCGCTGTGGCCCAGCGTGCTGACCCACTAGGAGACCGGCAATGGAACTGCTGCATAACCTGATGCTGGGATTCTCCGTGGCCTTCACGCCTGAGAATCTGACTTATGCATTCATCGGCTGCCTGCTGGGCACGCTGGTCGGCGTGCTTCCCGGCCTGGGGCCGGTGCCCACCATTGCAATGCTGCTGCCCATCACCTACGTGCTGCCGCCCACCGCCGGGCTGATCATGCTGGCGGGCATTTACTACGGCACGCAGTACGGCGGGTCGACCACGGCCATTCTGGTGAACCTGCCGGGCGAGACCTCGGCGGTGGTGACCGTGCTGGACGGGCACCAGATGGCGCGCAACGGCCGTGCAGGCGCCGCGCTGTCCCTTGCCGCCATCGGGTCGTTTTTCGCTGGCAGCGTGGCCACCGTGCTGATCGCCGCGTTCGCGCCGCCGTTGGCCGAGGTGGCTTTTGCGTTCGGGCCGGCGGAATACTTTTCGCTCATGGCCCTGGGCCTGATCGGTGCGGTGGTGCTTGCCTCGGGTTCGCTGCCTAAGGCGATTTGCATGATCCTGCTTGGCCTGTTGCTGGGGATGGTCGGCACCGACGTCAACTCGGGCGTGGCCCGCTACGACTTCAGTATTCCGGAGCTGCAGGACGGGATCGATTTCGCGATCGTGGCGATGGGCGTGTTTGGCCTGTCGGAGATCATGGGCAATCTGGAATTGAAAGAGAACCGGGTGGAAATCACCGACAAGGTCGGCTCGCTCTATCCCAGCCGGCAGGAGTTCCGCGAGGCCGCGCCAGCCATTTTGCGCGGGACCGCGCTGGGTTCGGCCCTGGGCATTCTTCCTGGCGGCGGCTCGGTGCTGTCGGCGTTCGCTTCGTACACGCTGGAGAAAAAACTGTCGAAAGAACCGCAGCGCTTTGGCAAGGGCCATCCCGCCGGGCTGGCAGGACCTGAATCCGCGAACAACGCGGGCGCGCAAACCTCCTTCATTCCGCTGCTGACGCTTGGCATCCCCGGGAACGCGGTGATGGCGCTGATGGTGGGCGCCATGACCATCCACAACATCCAGCCGGGCCCGCAGGTGATGACCAGCCACCCCGAGTTGTTCTGGGGCCTGATCGCATCCATGTGGATCGGGAACCTGATGCTGGTCATCCTCAACCTGCCGCTGATCGGCATCTGGGTGAAGCTGTTGCGGGTGCCCTACAGGATGCTGTTTCCCGCGATTCTCGTCTTCTGCACCATTGGGGTGTACTCGCTGAACTACAACGTGTTCGATATCTTCATGTTCGCCGTATTCGGCATCGTGGGATATGTGTGGAGCAAACTGGGTTGCGAGGGAGCGCCGCTGCTGCTCGGCCTGGTCCTGGGGCCGATGATGGAAGAAAACTTCCGCCGCGCGCTGTTGCTTTCGCGGGGCGAGTTCACGACGTTTGTCACGCGCCCGCTGTCGGCGACGCTGCTGGCGCTGGCCGCCATCCTGCTGGTGCTGGTGATGCTGCCGACCCTGCGCAAGAAGCGCGAGGAGGCTTTCGTGGAGGTCGACTGACCCCCGGGATAAAGTTGGCTCTGGGCCTGGCGCGGCGCAAGCTGCCCAGGCCTTTTTTTTATCGAGGGGTGACCAGGTTCTTCAGGCCGTACAGGCGTTCGCGATGCAGGGTAGAAGACAGCGGTTCGGGCTCGCGGCCCAGCGCGATGTAGTCGGCGGGGATCTGCGCGATGGCGTCGCGCATGCGGTCGGGCCCGGCTTGCCACCACTGCACCAGCATGCGGTCGGGGTTGTAGACATCCAGGCCCTGGCGCCGGAGTTCCGAGCGGTTGAAATCCTTCAGGTTCCACGTCAGCACCTGCACGGTGGGCGTCTGCGGCAAGCCGCAGCGCGCGCGCCGCGCCAGGCCGGCCGCGATCACATGGAAGTCCTTGGGGTCGCTGTAGCGCAGCGAGGCTTCGTAGACCTGCGTGTCGGTTTCGTTGGCGCCTGGAAACCGGGAGTTCATGTCGGCCCAGAACTCGGCCAGCACTTCCGGCGGGATGTCCCAGATGCGCGATGCGTTGCGGCGCCATTCCTCGCCGATGCGCTCGGTCCAGACCGGGATGAACACGCCGGCCTCCGCCAGGCGCAGCAACAGCCGGCGCAGGATGCCGGACATCAGGACACAGGCGTCTAGGACGATGAAGGGCGGGGAGGAGGGTTTGGTGGAGCTCAAGATCGGAGGAGTGACCGGCAGCGGCGGGCGGGGCGCCCGGGCGGCGCGGGCCGCCGCGGCGGGTTGGAGAAAGAAGGGCGAGGCAGAAGAATAATGGTTTTTTCGATGGCCTGTTGAGCCGTGGCCGCCGGCCTCAGCCGAGTTCCGCCCGCAGCGCCAGGCAGTGGCGCACCAGATTCGGCCGGGTCAGCAGGTGCTGCTTGAGCGGCGTGTCGATGGCGTAATGGTAGATATTGGCCAGGAAGCCATAAATGCCGGCGTCCACGCTGCCGGGATTGGGGCCGAACATGAAACCGCTTTCGCCCAGCAGGTTGGCAATCACATCCAGGTCGGCGATGCCGCGCGCATAGGCTTCCTCGGGGGCGTATCGGCCGATACCCTGATAGTGATAGCGCTGGAAATTGTATTGCCGGGCGGCTTCCAGCTGCTCGGGCGTCACGTCCGGGTGGGTGTCCAGTAGCGCCCTGCGGAAGGTCGGCCAATAGCGGTCGTCGCGCCAGCGCGAGTAGGACATGACCCAATACAGATCGTCCAGGGTGCGCCGGATCATCACGTCCTGACTCTGCTGCGCCGGGTCCAGCGAGGCGTCGATGGTCAGTTCGTATTGGCGTTTCAGGTAGACGATGATGGCGTCGCTGTCGCCGATCGCCAGGCCGTTGTCGGTGAGGTAGGGCAACTGCCCCCGCGGAGCCGCGCTGACGTCGATGCCGTGCTCGTGGTCGAACGGCAGGCGGCACAGCTTCAGGAATGCGTAGATCTTCAGGCCGTACGGATTGTTGTCTTCCAGGCCATAGAGTCCGGGGTAGGAATGGAGGGTGATCATGGCGCGCTCCCTGGTGGCCGGATCAGATTAAATCCGCGGGAGCGCTTTGCGCATTCTTTTTTTCAGGCCGGGCGCTGCCCCCGGGCCTGGAAACCGGGCAAGCCGGCGGGTTCTTCGTCGTCCGCGATCGGAGCGGGAGTCAGGTCCATCGGGCGCTCCCCGTTCAGCACGGCATGCGCCTGTTCCCGGTCGACGTCTCCGTTCCAGGCGCCCACGGCCACCGTTGCGACGCAGTTGCCGATCAGGTTGCCCAGCGCGCGGGCAATGCCCATGAACCAGTCGACCGACAACACCAGCACCAGCCCGATCGCGGGGATGGCCGGGATTGCCTGCAGCGTGGCGGCCAGGATGACAATGGCCGAGCCGGGTACGCCATGCGCGCCCTTGGAGGTGATCAGCGCAATCGCCAGGATGGTCATCAGGTCCGTCATCGACACCGGGGTGTTGGTGGCTTGGGCGATGAACACCGCAGCCAGCGTGATGTAGATGGAGAAGGCGTCCAGATTGAACGAGTAGCCCGTCGGGATCACCAGGCCGACCGTGGAGTCCCGGATGCCCAGGTGGCGCAGCTTGGCGATGACCTGCGGCAGGACGCTGTCCGACGAGGTGGTGGCGAACACCACCGCCAGTTCTTCGCGCAGGTAGCGCAGCAGCTTGAGCAGGCTGAAGCCGCACAGGCGCATCACCAGACCCAGCACGCCGAACACGAAGACCGCCACCGATGCATAGAACACCAGCACCAGCATGCCCAGCTGCTTGAGCGAGCCCAGGCCGTATTGCCCGACGGTGAACGCCACCGCGCCCAGCACGCCCAGCGGCGCCAGCCGGATGATCAGGCCCATGATCTTGAACATGACCTGGGAGGTGGCGTCGATCAGGCGCACCACGGGTTTGCCGCGCTCTCCCAGTTGCGACAGCGCGCAGCCGAACAGCACCGCGAACAGCAGCACCTGCAGCACGTCGCCGGTGGCGAACGGGCTGACGACCGTGTTGGGAATCAGCTTCATCAGGAATTCCACCGTGCCGCCGCTGGTGAGCTTGTCGGCGTTGGACACGTAGGCGCTCATGGCGGAGGCGTCCAGGGTGCTGGTGTCGATATTCATGCCCGCGCCGGGCTTGAACACCAGCGCCACGGCCAGGCCCAGGATCAAGGCCAGGGTGGTCAGCACTTCGAAGTAGATCAGCGCCTTCACGCCCACCTTGCCCACGCGCTTCAGATCGCCCGCGCCGGCGATGCCATGGACCACCACGCAGAACACCAGCACCGGGATGATCATCTTGATCAGCTTGATGAAGCCGTCGCCCAGTGGTTTCAGCTTGGGCGCGATGTCTGGCACGGCCAGTCCCAGTATTACTCCCAAGGCCAGGGCGATGACGACCTGGCCAAACAACGATGTCGCAAAGCGGCGCATGATTTTGTCCCCTCGATGCCTGTGACGGCATGAAGTCCGCGCCGGGAAGGGTGCAGCATGGTCGGGCGGACCGTTATCTTGATCGATAGTGCATGCTTAAGTTGTATACAAAACATGGGTACGGTAAACCGGAAGCAGCGCCCGTGACTGCTGGGGCATACCCTTAGGAGATGGCATCGCAAGCGGCGGGACTGCCCGCCTACTTGCACATGCCTTCGGCCAGCGCCTGTGAACTGGCTTTCTGCAGCAGGCGCGGAATGGCCTTGATGTCCTGCGAGCTGAAGACCTGGCCGCCGGTGCTCTTGGCGATGCAGCTGGACAGGTGGCTGCCCGTCAGGTCGACGATGTTCACCTTCAGGCGCGGCTTGGCGCGCGCGATCTCGCGCGCAACCGCGCATTGATCCTCCTCGCATCCGTCTTCGCCATCCACGAACATCACGATGACGGCGTCGCGCTTCACGCCGTCGACCATGGCGGCCGCCGCGCGGAGGCTGGCGGCCATGGGCGTGCCGCCTTCGGGGGACAAGGCGTGCAGGGCCGACATGAGCGCCGGCCGTTGGGCGGCGGTGAATACGCCTTGCTTGACCGGGGTCTTGCAGCCTGCGTAGGTGATCAGGCCGGTGTCGACGTTCTTGGGCAGGTCGTCGAGCATTTTTTTCATCGCGCTCACGGCGACCTGGTAGCGGGTCGGGTTCGTGAAGAGCTGCTTGGCCCTGTCGAGGTCCGCGCCGCGCAGCCTTTGGCGCTGGCCGTCCGTCATGCCGAAGAACCAGAGTTCGTCTTCACGCCTGGAGGCGATATTGAGCGTCATGGAGCCCGAGGTGTCCAACACCACGACGAATTCCGGCGGTTTGTCGGTCGGCCGCTTGGGCACGCAGGCGGGCTCGGCCGCCTTGACGGGGACGGGCGCCGGAGGCGGTTCGGGCGGGGGCTCGGGTGTTGGCTCCGGCTCCGGTTCAGGCGCGGGCTTTGGCGGCTCGGGGACCGGCTCCGGCACGGGGGCGGGGGCGGGCGCGGGAACCTCCGCCACCGGGGCCGGCGCGGGCGCCGGGGGCTCGGGCTTGCGCAGGTGCCACCAGAGCAGGGCGGCAAGCAACAACAGCAACAGCAGCACCGCCAGCAAGGGCAGGAGCCAGCGGCGGCCGGGCGCCGCCTCGACGGGCGCTGCCGCCACCGGCACCACCACGGGGGGCGAGGGGGTTTGCGTATCCCAGTTCGTCAGCACCGGCGTCTGATCGATGCTGTACAGGCTGCGGGGATCCGGCTTGTCGATCAGGAACCGGCGCAGTTCCGCCGCCGGCTGCGCTTCTCCTTTGGCGGCAAGCGCGGCGGCCGTCTGTTCAATATCGGCCAGGCGCTGCCGGTATTTGTCCATCAGGGCGGCCTGCTGGTCCGGGCCAAGCTGCGCATAGGGTATCGGTTGCCCGCCGCGGGCCGACCACCATTCCATCGCGCCGTCCTTGCCCGCGCGCGGCGCCGCATAGAGCTCGGCGACGACGGGCGAGCAATACCGTTCCAACAGAGAGAGCCGGCCCTCTGACGAAGACCGGTCCGATCCGCTCGCGGTGGTGTCCAGTGCGATGCGCTGCATGTCTGCCTTATTGGTCCAGGCTGTCCTGAAGGAGCTTGGCCTTGGCCTGCAGGGCCTGCAGGTTCTTCTGTTTGGCCTGGATCTCGGCAGGGTTGGTCGCCAGCGTGTTGGTGGCCTGCAAGTTGGCTTCCATGGCCGCGATCTGCTGCTTGACGTCCTTCTGGCTGCCGTAGCGCGCCTTCAGCTTGGCCAGCAATTCGCCGGTCGACTTGTTCAGCGCCTGCTGCTGCTTGCGCTGCACGGCCAGGCTCTGCCCCACGGACTGGCGCTGGGCCTCGATGTCGGCGTAAATCTGACGGAAGCGCGCATTGGCTTCCTGGGCCGAAATCAGGTCCTGCTCCGCGCGGTCGATGTGGCCGCGGTACTGGCCGGACCCGTCGCAACTCATCTTCGTCAGTATGCTGACGTCGCTGTTGGACGGGTCGCAGTCGGCGGCTGTCGTCGCGCAGCCGGCCAGCACGGCCGTCGCCGCGGCCAGCATCAAGATTCTGTGGATTCGCATCATGCCGCCTTAACCGAGGGTGATGGCCGAGCGTTGTTCATACAGGCCGTCGACTTCCTTCTGCAGCGAAGCCACCCGCACGTTCAGCTTGTTGATCTCGGCATCGAGTTCCTTGCCGCCCTTGGCGCCGGCCGCGGCGCGCTCGGTCTCCGAGACTTCGCGGTACTGGTCGACCTTGTCGCGCATCTTCGCCAGTTCCTCGCGCATCTTGGCGATGTTCAGGTCGACGCTGGCAAGGTCCTTCTTGGCTTGCGCTTCATTGGTGCGCGCCATCTTCATGTCCATCTTGATGTTCTCCAGGCGGGCCTGGTCGTCCTTGATCACTTCACGCACGGTGTTGCTGCGGGCAATGACATTGTCGGTATCCTGGCGGATATCGCCGGTGATGGCGTTCAGACGGTCGGTCGTGTTGGCGTACTGGCTGCGGCGGTAGTCAAGATAGTAGTTCGCGCCCATCGCCACGCCGCAGGCGGCCACGCCCGCGGCGATCGCGCAGACGGCCTTGTTGCTGGAGTTGCTCAGCGTGCAGGCGAGCACGCCGGCCAGGGCGCTGACGGCGCAGGCCTGATAACCGGACTTGCTGAAGAATTTCGCGTCGGAGCTTTCGGTCAGGCGCGGATCCACCGTGCCGCCATCCTTGCTCAACATCGAGCTCTGGGTGCTGGCGCAACCAGAGATCAATGCCACGGTAATCATGAGAGCGCCCAGGGCTGCCCTGCGCCACGACTGCTTCTTATCTTGCATGATGGTTCCTCTTTTCCAAAAATCTATTTGTTATTGACGGCTTTGCATGTGCCTAGCCAGGGTTCTATGTCGATCTTCGACGTCTTCAAATAGGACTGCTGATTCTTCCAGTGCGTCGCCAGGTAGGGCTTCAGTTCCTGGAGATGCTTGTTGCGCGTGATGATCTCCTCGAACACGGGGACCTGGCGCTCCAGCAGGGACTGGCCATACAAGGTGGACGACTCGACCAGGCTGCTCGCGTAATAGCGGCCCAGCTTGTGCAGGCGGTCCTGCTGGTCGCCCAGCTGCTTCTTGCGCTTGTCGCAGGAAGGGTCGGCGTCGCCCGACTCGCACGTCATGCGGTAGTTCTTTTGCAGGAACTCGACATAGAGTCCGTCGTCCTTGAGCTTGGTGCACAGGAAAGACCCCAGGTTCAGGCTGGCCCGGATGGCCAGGTCGCGCGCCTCTTCCTGCTGCTGGTTGCTGGCCCGCAACTGGCCTTCCAGTGCTTTCAGCTTGTCCTGCAGCGCCTTGTCCTGCACGCCCGAAGCCAGTTCGCTCAATTGCTTGACCGCGCCCTGGTCCGCCTTTTCCGGCGTGTCGGGCGACTGGCCCATGCCCAATGCCTTCCAGTCCTTCTCGATACTCGTGATGCGACCGCGCGAGGTGAGCGCGGGCGCCACGAGGGCAAGGCGGAATCCGGTGGTCTTGGCCTGGGTGGCGCCTGCGTTCGTCGCGCTGTAGTAAGGCTGCTCCCTGCGCGCGGCCGTGCGCATGTCGGCTTGGGCGGTAAGGAAGTTGCCCCCGCGCACGATGAAGCCGCCTGCCTGGCCGTGCTGGCGATCCAGTTTGTTCAGGCGGAACGACTCGAAGATCATCTCGTCGGCGTTGCCCAGCATGTCGTGCAGGCCCAGCGGATTGGGCTTGAGCAGGCCCGCCCGCTGCAACTGGCCGTTCGCGGACTGCGCGCCGGCGAACCACTCGTAGCCGTTCAGGCCCTCCGGCATCGGATACCGCGTGTCGCGGAATTCGGCGGTGCCGACTTCCAGCCCGCCCCGGGCCGCAAACTCCCATTCCACCTCGGTGGGCAGGCGCACGAAGCCGGCCATGCCATCCTCCATCGGGATGGATTTCACGGCATCCTTGCGCAGCCACACGTTGTAGGCGTCGGCGGCGGCCATGGCGGCCTGCCAGCCGATGTCGGTCTGCGGCAGGCGCAGTTTGTTGGAGGGTTCGGGGCAATCCGGCTTGGTCAGCACCTGGTATTGCAGCTGGGTGATCTCGTACTTGGCCAGCAGGTAGTAGCGCGAATTGGCCTTTGCCTTCTCGGAGAAGCTCCCGGCGATGAACACGGGGCGCGACTGCTCGATGTATCCCCATTCGCCGCTGTCCTGGCCGACGGTCACGGGGTAGTCGTCCAGGGGGCCGCCCACGGGCACATAGACCTTCCGGAACGCCATGGCGCCGTCGCAGCGCATCGGCAAGATCACATCGTCGTCGGAGGGCGCGGGGTTGTAGACCTTCTCGTCCCATTTCGCGGCGGCGGCATGGCCTGCCCAGAGCGATCCGATGCCCAGCGCCAAGGCCAGGCCAAGCGAGGTTGCGTTGTTAGATTTCACGAAGACTATCCGCAGGTTGAATGGCGATTGCGCGGCGCAAGCCCACCGCCGAGGCCGCGATGGCGACGGCCAGGCAGATGGCGAACGCAAGCGCGGCGTGCACGGGTGTAATGACGCAGACGAAGTCGCCGGTGGCGCCGCTGCTGCTCAGCAATTGATTGAAGATGGTGGACCCGGCCAGATAGAGCAGCAGGCCGATCGCGTAGGCAGCCACGCTGAGCGCGAGCACCTGCAAGGCGACGTAGGCGCCTATGCCCGCGCTGGTGAACCCCAGCAGCCGCAAGACCGCCAGGTCGCGCCGTTTGCGGTCGATGTTGGCCAGAAAGGCGCCCAGGAGCGCGGCGACGCAACCCAGCAGGGCGGCCCCCGCGATCACGCCGAAGATCAGCGTCAGGACACGGTTGATGGCGCGCACGTTGTTGATCTGCTGCAGCTGGCTTGCCGTTTCGATGCGTTGTCCGGCCAGCCACAGCGCCAGCGGCTCGACGCCGTCGATATCGCTGGCATAGACGCGGGCGCGCGCGAAGGCCGCGGCCTTGCCCTCATCCGGCAGGCCGGTTTCCAGGCCCAGGCGCGGCACGAGCCGGCCGTCCCGGAACCTTTCCAGGTCAACCAGCAAGGGCAGGGCGACAAATACCGCCGGGCGCGCATAGCGGGCGGGCGGCAGGATGTCCACCACGTCCAGCGTCAGTTCGCCGCGTTCCTGCACGCCGTCCAGCCGGCGGGCGACGCGCAGGCGCACGGTTTCGCCCACCTTGGCGTCGAGCCTGCGCGCGGCTTCCGCGCTCAGGATGACCTGCGTGCCGTTCAGGGGGAGGGCGCCCGGCGGAACCAACGGGTCGCCCGCGTCGGTCGGGATGACCTCGGCGTTCTCGACAAAGGCCGAGCGGTTGCGGAAAAGGTCCGCCTGGGTGTTGAGCGAGCGGGTCACGCCGATAGCGAAGCCCACGTCGGGGCGTTGCTGGAGCCGCGCTATCCAGGCCGCGTCGAAGTTGCCGCTGGAGAGCATCTTCACTTCCAGATTGGCCGGATCGCGCAGCAGGGATTGCTGCAGCTGGCTGATCACGCCGAACTTCAGGCCGAACAGCAGCAGCAGTGGCGCAATGACCGCGATCAGGGACGCCATGATGCATAGCGAGACCTTGCGGTCGTGCCAAAGATCGCTGACCGCCAGGCGGGCCAGCAGAGGATAGCGGTTCATGGCGCTATGGCTCCCTGGCGAAGGTGGTGTTGCCGGGATGGGAGGTCGCCACCAGTTTGGGCAGGCCGAAGGCATCCACGAGTTTCCAGTCGTGCGAAACCACCAGGGCGGCCAGGCCAAGGTCCGCCACGATCCGCAGGAACAGTTCGAACAGCGTGTGCGCCGTGTGCGGGTCCAGCGCGGCGGTCGGCTCGTCCGCCAGCACCAGTTCGGGCTGGTGCGCAATGGCGCGCACGAAGGCCACGCGCTGGCGTTCGCCCACCGACAGGGCGGCGGGCGGCTGGTCCAGCAGCGGCGCCAGCTTCAAGGTGTCGATGGCATGCAGCGCGCGTTCGTCCAGCGCCGTCATCCCCTGGATGCGCCGTGGGAGCGAAATGTTCTCGCGCGCCGACAGGAACGGCAGCAGCCCGCCGCTTTGCAGCACGAAGCCCAGCGAGCGGGCGCGGATCCGGGCCAGCGCGCTCTGATCGCTCTGCCTGATCAACGCGGCGACGTCGCGCCGCGCCGATCCCAGCTCGTACCGTTCGAGCCGGTGCGGCGCCAGCAGCAGGCCGATGGCTTCGAGCAGGGTGCTTTTGCCGCACCCGCTCTCGCCCGTGATGGCCAGGACCTCGCCGCTTTCGATGGCAAGGTCCGCGAGCATCACGCAGTGGGACTGCTTCGCCGTGCCTCTCCTTACTTCCAAACCCTTGATCTCAAGCATGGGGATCAGGGCATCATTTCCAGCGGAATGGGATAGACGTCGTCGCGCGCGTCGCTGCCCTTGGCCAGGGACACCCAGCGGTCGGCGTCGGCGTTGTAGCGCTGGTAGTGCCTGAGCTTGGTGCTCAAGGTGCGGATGAACTTCTCTTGCGACAAGGCATCCCAGCTCTTCCAGGTTTCTTCATCCAGGTTGAGCACTTCGCTGCGGTACGGCAGGCCGTCCAGGTATTCCCCCATCACGCCCAGGTCGGCGACCTTCGCCTTGCCGGTTGCCTTGAGCTGGTTGGGATCGGCGCCCATCGTCGCCGCCACGGCCCGCAACTTATCGAACATTTCCGAGGGCGTGATGAGTCCGGTATTGGCGGCGTCCAGAATCTGCTTGACCACATCGCTCAGGTCGCTGAGCTGGGCCTTGGTCAGAAGCACGCGCACATCGGTCGTGGGAATGTTCTGCTTGATCAGGTCGCGGTCGCTGATCCAGGCGCGGAACACGGGCGGCGCGCGGGTTCCGGTCTTTTCGCCCAGATAGGCCAGGCGCATCGCATGGCTGATCAGGTCCGCGTCGGCCAGCATCTGCTGCGTCTGCTTGTTGGACGACGGCGCGGCGTTGAGCGCGCTGCCCACGGCGTCTTCGCCCATGTAGGCCGCCTTGACCTGGGCGGCGATCGCGCTGGACAGCGCATCCACCTTGGCGCCGAATTCCGCGACGTTGCCCGCGCTGACGGGGTAGTACAGCGAGGTGTTGGTGCCCGCGTACGTGGACAGGTTGCGGTATTGGGCTTCCGCCTTGGCGTGGTTGCTGGCGCCGGCCTGGGTCTTCAGGTGCAGCGTGTAGATCGCCACGCCGGGATTGCCGGCCTCCAGGCGGATCTGGTCGGCGCTCAGGCCGGTTGCCGACAGCTTGTTGTCGCCTTCGATGGCGCCGGCATCGGTGATCAGCACAATGTAGCGCGCGCCGAAGCGGGACCAGTCCACCTGCTCGATGGCTTGCGACACGCCGGCGAAGGCGTCTTCGTCGAACTCGCTGCTGGATACCTTGGCCTGCTTCAGGTCGGCCACCTTGGACAGGAAGTCGGCGCCGTCCTTGACGGTGTTGGGGTCCGCGTACATCTTGGTGACGTACTCCAGGCCTGGCACCGCCTTCACGTTGGAACGGAAGGCGACCAGCCCGAACTTCACTTGCTTATCCAGCTTTTCGTGTTCGATCTGCTGGTAGACCTTCTTGATGGCTTCGCGGGTGCGGTCGATGTAAGGGTCCATCGAGATCGTCGAATCGATGACGAACACGACCGCGGCGCTGAATTCCTTCATCTTGCTGGCGGAGGCTGCCGCGGAGGCGGCGGCTGCGTCCGCCGCGTCGGCGTTCTTCTGCGCCGGATCCGCGCTGCTGACGGAGGCCACGTTCAGGATGCGGGTGCGAAAGCCGCCTTCCGTCATGACTTCCTCGCCGCTCAGGATGGGCAAGAGGTAGAACTGCTTCTGCAGATCAATGAAGAACTCGGGTTCCTGGGCCAGCACGTTCGGTGCCTTGCCCGTGGTCTTCATCTGCTGGCGGATGGGCGCGACGACGCTGACGGGGTCGGGCGCGTCCAATGCTTTCTCAAGGTTGGAACGCTCCTTGAAGAACAGCGTCCGGTCGCGGTTGGCCGGATTGGTGAAGGCCAGGGTCAGCTGCATCTTCCATTCCACCGTGCAATCCAGCTTGAGCCAGCCGGTGGTCTTGCCGAAGCTGTCCGGGCCGACCTTCACCCAGTCGGCGCCGGCGGCCGAGGCGCGCTCATACACGTAATAGCGGCTGAACGCGGGCAGGGGCTGGCCCTTGGCCGCACCGGCCGACGGGCTGAGCTCGCAGCTGGGAGTGGTGAGCACGCGCTGGAACAGGGTCTTCTTGCCTTCCTGCAGCAAGGGCTTCACGTCCGCCATCGCGGGCTGGACGACGAGCATGCCCAGCGCCAGCGCAGGCGCGCCGACGGTCAATGCGCGATGCAGCTTCATTTGCTCAGTTCCTCAAAGCGTTCCTTGGCCTCGGCGTTGTTCGCGTCCACGCCCAGCACGGTCTCGTACCAGTAGGCGGCCGTCGCCTTGTCCGGCGTGGCGAAGCACTTGGAGGCCGTGTGGTACTTGGGGTCGTATTCCTTGGCATAGGCCAGGGCGATCAGCACGTCGCCAGCCTGCGCCTTGTTTGCATACAGCCTTTGGGCAATGCCGCAGTGGCCTTCCTTCTTGGCGTCAAGAATGATGTCCAGCATGGCGGGCGAGGCCAGCTTCTCTTTCACGCATTCCTGGACGAACTCCAGCTCGGTCTTGCCGCTCATGCTGGCCGTGCCGCAGACGGCGGCGTTGGCCGAGGCGGCTGGCGGCGTAGCCGGGCCTGGCGCCGGATCCTTGAACTTCCAGAACCACAGGCCGGCGCCGGCGGCGGCCAGCAGGGCGATGGCCAGGCCGGCGTAGAGACCCAGCGGGCGCTTGCGCCCGGGTTCGGGTTCGGGCGTCGGGGGCAGGGGTTCAGGTTCCGGCGGGGCGGGAGGCGGAGCCACCGGTTCTTCGACGACTTCGGGCGCCGCGGGTTCGGCGGCCTTGGGCGGTGGCAGCTCGCCGGTTGTCGTGCCCGACGCGGTCTTGCCGGCGGCCGCGGACGGCATCAGTTCGCGGGCCACCTTCAGGATCTTGCCCGGCACGTTCTCGCTCGTGCCGCGCACGCGCAGCATCGGCCGGTAGGCGGCATTCACCGTTTCCAGCAAGGGGTCGACAATGTCCTTGCCCACGACCGCAGCCAGGTCGTCGCCCTGCCGCTCCAGGCTGGCGATCTGGAACCAATGCGGATTGCTGCTCCAGCGGCCGTCGGCTTGCAGGTAGCCCATGTCCTGGTTGCGCTGGATCGCGAGGTCCAGGTTTTCTTCCGGTCCGGTCCACTGCTTGACCACCAAGGAGGCCTGGCCGGGAAGGTTCGTGCCCAGCGTACGTAAATCAACCCACATGGCTTATCTCTTGTCCGACTGAATGTTCTTCAAAATGAGGCCGAGCCGTTCGTTCTGCTCGATGGAAATTTCACGGCCTTCGCTGTGCCCCGCGTTCTCGATCGTCATGAGCGTCAGCCCCGACAGCCAGTCGCCCAGGAACACGAGCGCCTGGTGAACGGGGCGGGCCTCCAGCACCGGCAGCTCGCCCAGGGCCGGGGCCGGCGCGGCGCGGAATACCTTGTCCTTGGCGCCGACGAAGCTGGATGGACGTTTTTCCACCGGCTGTTCCAGGTAGCCCAGCCAAGACACGAAATCGTTGGTGACCAGATGGGCGATCAGCGCCTGCCGTTCGACCAGCTGGTCGCGCTTCGCTCCGCTTTGCGCGCGGGCCAGCAGCGCGGCCGACAGTCGCTCCTGAAGTTTCAGGCGGTTGGCGGCGGTGATGATCTCGTCGATGGCGGCTTCGGCCACCTGCTTTTCGATGCGCAGCACGTCCAGCACCATGGGGCGTTGCGGCAGCTGGCGCAGGTGCGCGGTCCAGGCCGCGAACACGGCCTTGGCGTAGCGGTGGTCCACGCTCTGCAGCTCGGGCGGGCGCGTCTTGGCCGGGGCGGCGGCGGGCGCCGCCTGGGCGTCGCCGAAAGGCGAGCCGCCAAAGGGGGAATCGCCAAATGGCGAGTCGCCGAACGGACTGGCGCCCAGGCCGTCGGATTGGCTGCCGTGGCTGTCGAAGCCGTAGAGCGGCGCTGCGTCTTCGGCCTGTTCGTCCTGCGACGGCGCCTCGGTGTGCGCCGCGCCGCTCAGGTACAGGTCGCGCAGTATTTCGCGCGGCAATTCCATGAGCTTGATGAATTCACCCAGCCCGCCCACGCGCGTCTGCAGCGACTTCCAGAGCATGTCGGCGACTGCGCGCTTCTGGCCGACCTCGTCGCCGCCATCCTGGTGATACCAGCGCGAAAGGCAGCCGCCCAGCACTTCGGCCAGCGTCGCGTCGAGCTGTTCCTGGATGCGCTGCAGCTTGAATCCGATGTCGGAGATGCGGATCACATGCTGCTTGATGCGCCCGATCCCGCCATCGTTGAACGCCATCATGCCGGCCCAGGCCTCGGCGGGCTGGTTGATGTGGCGTTGAACCTTCGGGCTTTCCGGGAAGGTCTTGGCCATCCGCTGGATGGCGTCGCCGTGTTCGCCACGGATCCCCGTTTCCTCGGCGCCCTGCAGGTCCAGGAAGGCCGTCGCCATCCTGGGCTTGCGCACCAGGTAGGTATTGTCGAAAGGCTTGCCGGGCTTCCATTCCTGCATCCAGGACAGGTCCGCGAACCGCTCCAGCATGGTCGCCTGCATCATGCCGTCCCAGCCTTCCTTGAGCTGGCTTTCGTTGTGCTCGAGCGAGGCGCCGACACGCTTGTCCAGCATCGTGATGGCCCAGATCAGGCCGGCGTCGCGCGAGCCGCGCTCGGCGGCGCTGGCGCCCTGCGTCTTGTTGATCCAGCGCGTCAGGACCCCGCCCACTTCCGTCACGTCGCTTTGCTTGTCGGAAGCGGTGCAGATCACCAGGCCGTTCATTTCCTGGTTGTCGGTGTAGCGTTCGAACAGATAGGCGACCTTGCCCCGCAGCAGAACCTGCGAGGTGGGGCTGCTGCCCATGTCCGAGTTGGCGTGTTCGTCCAGGTTGAGCAGGCGCAGCCGGGCGCGGTAGCCCGGGAAGTCCAGCAGATCGACCGAGGCCGTACCGGCATCGGTGGATTCATTGATCAGCGGAAAGATCAGCTCGGCCGTCAGCGCCGCCAGTTGACCCACCGTCAGGCTGACCGGTGCGCCGGGCTTGTCCTCGGACATCGGCATGACGCGGATGGAGCGTTCGCCGGGCGAGCCCAGGCGCGACAGCGTATCGACGTTCATGATGCTGTCGACCTGGCGCAGCCCGTCGGGTCCGCGCGCGACCAGGGCCTCCAGCGGCGCCTGCACGGATTCCGGATGGCCGAGATCGCGCAGCGTATTGGCCAGCTGCGTATACAGGCGCGTGAGCTGCGGCAGCTCATCCCACAGGATCGAGAACAGTTCGGCGCGCTGGGCGCCGGACAGGCGCGGCGCGAGCTTCATGGCGCGCTGCCAGTAGCCCAGCTCCAGCTTCTTCAGGTACTTGGAGAACTGCTGATGGGCGTAGTCCCAGAGCGACACCACGTCGTCGGCGGTGACGCCCGGCACCAGCGGCCCGTCGCCCAGGCCCTCGAAGCGAGCCAGCATCTTTTCGATGCGCTCCTCGTCCAGGTGATAGGTGATCTGCTGGTGGTTGAAGTCGTTGAAGTACGAGTTCACCAGGATCTTGGCGATTTCGACTTCGTTGAAGATCTTCAGCGCAATCGGGTAGCCGGCGGGCGCGGGGCTGGCGCGATGGGTGAACCGCGTCACCAGGCCTGTGGCTTCCTTGCCGCCGCCGGTGGGGTTCACGTGCACCAGGAAGTCGATCAGCTCGTCGTCGAAGCGGGTTTCGAGCTTGCCGTTCTCTCCGGCGGCCAGCGCCGAGATCAGATACGACTTGCCTGCCTGGGACAGGCCGAAGAAGCCGAGCCCCATCGGAGTTGTGCTGGCGCGGCCCAGCACGCGCGCGGTATTGCGCGCGCGGTGCAGGCGCAGGGTGATGTCGTCGGCTTCGCTGTCGAGCCGCTTGGAGTCGGCGCGCGTGGCGCCGATCCACTCGATGCCGCGGGCGGCGCCGTCATGGATGGCGGCCCAGCGGTCGGCCAACTGTGCCTGTTGAGGAGGAAGATTGCTCATTTACGTTTCACGCTCCCGCTGTCCAGCCAGTACTTGGTATCGCTCAGACCGGCGTCGAGCATGGTGTTCAGTTCCAGTTCCAGGTCGGCCCGCGCATTGAAGGTCACGCCTATGCAGTTGGTGTCGACGTTTTCGATGCCCAGCTTGTCGCTGAGCAGCCCTTGCTTTTCGGCGTTCTTGTCCGCCAGCACCTGCAACCTGACGCGCAGGTACGGGGCTTCGCCGGGGGGCACGCTGGCGCGCGCGAACTTCTGGCGCGCCGACTCCTTCAGGCGCAGGCTGTACAGCGGCGTCGCGGCCCAGCGCTCGGCCCGCAACTGGCGAAACCCCAGCCGCGTATCGCCGCGCACCGCGAACGACACCGTGGCTTCCTCGTCGCCGGCGCCGACCGTCGGCAGCCGGATGCGGCCTTCGGCCGACTGGATGTCGCGGTAGATGACGTCCTCGTCCTTGATGACGTTGTTCAGGTCGATGACGCCGATATGCTTGATGGTCGAATAAGGCTTGAGCGCCGAGGTGCGGAAGTAGAAATTCGGCACGCTGTGGTTGGCGCACAGCAGGAACAGCATGGCGCCGACCGACGCGGTGCTCTTCGGATCATCGATGAAGCCGTTCTTGTGGAACGGATACCAGCCGCCGGTGCGATAGTTCTGCATCGGCAGGATGCGGCCCGGAGGCAGGGGCATCATCTTGCGGATGAAGGCCTGCACGCCCGGCAGCCGGGACGGGCGGCCGGTCAGCAGCAGGGCGTCGCACGGATACTGCGAGACGACTTCGCACAAGGCGCTCAAGGTCTTGCAGATGTTGATCTTGTCGCCCAGGAAGGCGGCGTGCAGGGCTTGCAGGTTGATCGAGAAGGGGACGGACAGCAGGTCGAACGCGGCCGGGCGGCCCAGGTCGCGACGCACGGCGTTGTCCACATACGCGATCACCGCTTCGCTGACCGTTTCCTTGTCGAGCAGCTCGCCATAGGCATGGGTGCCGGGAACCGAAGGCGCTTCGGGATCAAATTGCTCGTAGCGCTTGAGCAGCTCCAGGCCAAGCGGCGTGAACACCTGCAGGTTGAGCTGCTGGCGCAGGATGGAATCCTGCGCGCTGGTGGTTTCGTCGCCGCAGAGCTTGGACATCAAGGCATTGGGCGAGGCGACGCCCGCGGCCTGCAGGGCCTGCGCGAAGCCGGGCAGCACGAATTCCTGGATGACGTCCAGCAGGATGTCGTCGCCGGCAATCTTGAAGCCGTCGCGAAAGCGCTGCTCCGGAACGATATGGACATTGCTGCCCGATCCGGCGCTGCCGCTGCGGTCCAGGCTGTAATCCGTGATCACCAGGTCGCTCGTGCCGCCGCCGATATCTATGGTGGCCAGCGTGATGCGTTCGCGGTCCGTCTTGTCGGCGCGCGCGAGCATGTCGAAGAATTCCTCGGGATGCCCGGCGAAGTTCTCGTTCAGTTCCGTGTACAGGTAGACCAGCTGTCCGCAAGACGCCTCGTCCCATTCCACGCGGATCTGCGGCGTGGGAGTGGTGGGCTCGACCACCTTGTCCGGTCCGTGCGGCGCTTCTTCGCCCGCGTGCCAGCCCAGGCTCTTCCACACCAGGCCGACGGCCTGGTGCATGCGCTTTTGCAGAATGCTGCGTTCGGCCTGCGGCATGCCCGGCGGCACGGTCAGGATGACGTTCTGCAATTGGCGCGGCGTGCGCGAATGGCCCTGGCGCGAACGCTGGGCGGGGCTGTTGATCTGGGACAGCGCTTGCGTCAGGACTTCCGCCAGCATGAAGGTCATGAGCGAACTGCGCGAGTACTGCGGAATGAACGCCTGCAGGCGATCGTCGGGAGGCAGGCTGTAGAGCGCCTCTCCCGTTTCATTGATCAGGTGCGAGAAGGGGGCCGCCGTGGCATAGGGCTCGTTCTCGGATTTGACGTAGGCGCAGTTGAAGCGCCAGCCATGGCCGTAGGCCTTTTCATCCCACAGATAACGCTTCGGGCTGCACAGGCCCGTGGAGCCCTCGGTGCCGCGCCGGCGGCTGGCCAGGCGGCCGGCTTCGGCGCCGACGCGCGCGATGGTGGGCCACTGGAAGGCGCCGGGGCGGCCGCTCTTGACCGAGAAATGGTCTTTGCCGAAATCCGCCTGCGAGAACTCCACGCGGCTCTCGAAGGGCTGGGCGTAGATGTGTTCGGGCTGGGTCAGGTCCCGCAGCTGCAGCACGTAGTTCTGCTTCAGGCCGGAACCGGCCTGGCCGTGGTTTTCTATCAGGATGCCGCAGGTGCGCGAGTTGCCGACGTCCAGCACCAGATCGACGGGGATGGTGCTGTTGGAGACGTGGGACTGGCTCGACACCACGACGATGACCGGCACTTCGATCGCGGCGGCATGGATGTCGCCGGTGGCGTCCGAGGGCTTGCCGAACAGGCTCAGCAGGTTCAGGTAGTGCGCTTGCTGGTAGTTCTGCTTGATCTCGTCGTCCAGATCCTGGCGGTCGCGGCGCTTGTTGCCTTCATTGAAGACTTCGAGCAGCCATTCCGATACCCAGGGCTGCTCCAGGAACCAGTGCATTTCGCGGGTCGTGGTCGCCAGCTTGAACGTGGAGCCCGAACGGACGTCCTCGTCGTTGGGCGCCAGGTAGCGCGTGTCTTCGCGCGAGGGCGCGATGCGGGTGTCGAAGGCGATCGTCACCCGGTGGGTGTTGCCGTCGATATCCGGCTCGGGCAGCTTGACCATGCGCAGGCGCGCCCAGTTGGCGGGGCCTTCGTCATAGCGGTAGGGCGGCATGTGCCGAAAGAACGGCACCGGCAGCCAGACCCCGTCATACAGGTCCAGGCTGCTTTTCATGTCCAGGCTGAAATGCGGCCGGAGCCGCTCCACTTTCTGCGCTTCGGGCTCGTGGAAGTGGAAATCGCGCTCGGCGTTATAGAACAGGCGCGTGAGCAGGGTGTTCGACAGGGTGGCGAATTCGCCCGCGACTGCTTTGCGGGGATCGAGCCTGGCCGCAAAGTCCATGAACTGGATGCCGGTGTCGCTGACCAGGCTGACTGTTTCTTCGAAGACGGGGACTTCTGGAAGCATGGTGTGGGACTACCGTTATTGGCTAGCCTGTCGCATCGACAGGGGGAATTGATCTTTGCCGTACGTGCCGGTGCAGTCGGCGATCGTCTGCGCACCGGGCTTGCAGCTGACTTGCGGCATGTCGTACTTGCCGCCGTCGCCGCAGTTGGCCTGTTCGGCGCTGGACATGGCCAGCGAACCGTTCTTCATCGTCGCGGCCACGGGGGCGGAGCACGCCACGCCGTCGCCGCGGCGTACGGTCACATTGCCCTTGCCGTCGTTGAATTGATATTCAAGGCGCAGCGGCTGGCCGGTGCGGGCGTCCTGGATGCCGGCGCCCGCGCGCCAGTTGCCATTCAGGAAGCTGGCGTTGCCGTCGGGCAGGTTGGGCGGCATGGCCAGGGGCGCGCCCGCCGGCGGCGTGGCTTGCCCTTGAGCCGGGGGGAGTTGGGGAGGAGCCGGAGCGGGCGCAGGGTTGGGCGCCGCGTCCGGCCCCGCCGGTGGCGTGGCGGGACCGCCCGGGGGCGTAAGGGGAGCGGAGGGCGCCGTCTTGGCGTCGGCGCCGGGGGGCGTCAGCGGGTTGATGCCCGAGGGATCGGGCGCCCCGCCGGACGGAGGGGCAGCCAGGCCGCCCGCAGGCGCGACGGCGCCGCCTGCGGGCGCGACCGCGCCGCCCGCCGCCGGCACGAGGCCGGTGCCGGTGGTGAGGGTGCCGGTGGGAACGGTCACGGCGGGCTGCCGGAGGTTGATGTCGGGCGCCGGTACCGAGACCGCAGGCAAGGTGAAGCCGGGGATGTTGATGCCGACGCGCGGGCCGCAGGCGCGCAAGCCGAACAGCAGCAGGGCCAGCAGCAGCGCCAGAGCCAGGGCCAGCAGCAGCCAATGCCACCACGGGCGGCCGGCGGCGGCGATGACGGGCGCGGCGGCGGCTGCCACCGGAGCCACCACCGGGGGCGCGACCGGAACGGGCGGCGCGACCGGCGTGGCGCCCGGGTAGAGGCATTGCAGGGGATTGCGGTCGTGCGGCGTGCGGGTGTGGTCGAATCCCCAGAACGTCAGGACCGGCTTGCCCGCCACGAGGTAGACGAAGCTCTCGTCCGGAAAATTCATGACGCGGGTCAGCAGCTTGGCCAAGACCGCGCGGTCCCCCTGTGGCTCGCCATTGGCGCCGTCCAGCAGATTGGCGCTCATGAGCTTGAGCGTGGCGCGGACTTCCTCCAGCTTCGCCCGCGCGGGCGCGCGTTCTTCTTCGGTGGCGGCGGTCCAGGGGATGACATCGCCCTCGAATGGGGCATACCAATCAATCTGGTCGCCCACCTGATTGCTCTGGGGAATGGCGAAATGATCGGCCAGATCCGCATGCTTGCGCTTGACGGCTTCGCGCAGCTGCAACGCTGCCCTATAGACAGGACGACCAGTCTCTCCAAGCGCGATGAAGGCGCCCGTATTTCCACTTCGCAGTAATGCGCCCAACACCTGTCCCCAGAATAGTTAACATGTCAAAACTCGCGCGGAACGTTAACAAGTAAATACAGGCGTGTCAAAAAGGTAACTAATATTTCAACAGTTTCAAATAAAGGGTATCTAAGGCACCGATTCAGGCTGTTGGAAATATATAAAATTATTTTGTTACGTGAAAAATGGTTCGCGGCGTCGCCTGGGAGGTCGGTTGATCCGCGATCTGGAGGGGGGCGCGACGGCTCGGCCGCTGCCGCGGCGGTGCGCTGGAGGAGGGGGGTGGTGCCCGAGACCGGAATCGAACCGGTACGGCCGCGAGGCCGAGGGATTTTCTTACCACTTCGGCTTTCGCCGCCAGCGGGGGTGCGCTGTTCGTGGTCTGGAGCACGCCTTCACCATAGCCTGTAGGCCTTAGGTGCCCGCCGTCTGCTCTCTACACCTTCCCTGGTTTTTCAACCGGGGCTTGGCTCGGCGTTAGCGCGGAACGGGTCCAGGGCCTTCGCCGAGTTTGACGGGCTACACCTTTGGAGTTTCCCCCAAAGGGCTCAAATTAGTTTAAGTCCCTTGTGTCTACCAATTTCACCACTCGGGCGTTGCGCGGCCCCGTAAGGGCCGGCAGCGGGCGAGACTATACCACCACGGCCGCATGGGTTTAGGGCCATATTTCATGCAGCCCGGCATTCATGAAATGAATTTGACGGGCGGACGAGGACGTTCGTCAACGGTCAGCGAGAATATGTCGGGCCGTGAATAATGGCCCACCACGTCGAAATCGTAGCGGGCGCGCACCAGTTCCGCCGTGTCGATCCGCGCGGTCAGCAGGCCGGTCTTGCCCTGCAAGGGGCCGGCAAGCACGTCGCCCAGCGGCCCGACGATGACCGAGCCGCCGTTGATCAGCGGGCGGTTGGCATCCCAGCCGGGTACGTCCTGGCCCAGTTCGGCGGGCGAGGGCTGCACCTGGCAGGCGCTGACCACGAAGCAGCGGCCTTCATGGGCGATGTGGCGCATCGAGCATTGCCAGATGTCGCGCTCGTCCACCGTGGGCGCGCACCAGATCTCGACGCCCTTGGCGTACATGGCGGTGCGCAGCAGCGGCATGTGGTTTTCCCAGCAGATGGCGCCGCCGATCCGCCCGGCGGCGGCGTCGACGACGGGCAGGGTCGAGCCGTCGCCCTGGCCCCAGATCAGGCGTTCGGTGCCGGTGGGCATGAGCTTGCGGTGCTTGGCGGCCAGGCCGATGCCGGGTTCGAAGAACAGGGCGGTGCAGTACAGCGTGTTGCCACCGCGTTCGATCACGCCGACCACCAGGCTGGCGCCGGTGCGCTGCGACAGGCCGGCCAGCGCCTCGGTTTCGGGGCCCGGCACCTCGATCGCGTTGTCGTAGTAGCGGGCGAACGCCTCGCGGCCTTCCGGCAGGCGGTAGCCCAGCCGGGTGCCGAAGATCTCGCCCTTGGGATAGCCCCCCAGCAGCGCCTCGGGCATGACGACCAGCGAGGCGCCCGAGGCGGCGATGTCGGATTCGAAGGCCAGGATGTGTTCCAGGGTGCGGGCTTTGCCTTCGGGGGCGGAGCCGATCTGCAAGGCGGCAACGGTGGTGGCGGGCATGGTTGTTCCTGTGGGCGGAGTGGCTGTGAAGGCTGTAGTGTCTGGTGCGCCCTAAAATCAATCAATCCAGTGCAAAGATAAGTGATATGAACAGAGTTGATATCGAGTCCGCTGACCTCAATCTGCTCAAGGTGTTCGAGGCGATTTACGACGAGGGCGGCGCGGGCCGGGCCGCCTTGCGGCTGGGCGTGACGCAATCGGCCGTCAGCGCCGCGCTGGGGCGATTGCGCGCCTTGTACGGAGACGCTCTCTTTACGCGTACGGGGCGGGGCCTGACGCCCAGTCTGCGCGCCCGCGAACTGCGGCCCGTCATTGGCGAGGCGCTGGACAAATGCAGGCAGAGCCTGTCCCTGGCGCGCCCGGGCACCGACGGATACGCGGGACGGTCGGTGACCCTGGGGCTGTCGGATGATTTCGAGATTGCACTGGGACGGGACGTGATCCAGGCGCTGGAGGATCGCGCGCCGGGCCTGCGCATCATCTTCCGCCAGACGCACAGCCGGCTGGCCGCCGACATGCTGATGGCGCGCGAGGTGGACCTGGTGATCGTATCGGGCGGCCTGACCGCGCCAGCGCTGCAACACGTGACCGTGGGGCAGGGGGGCTATGCCTGCCTGCTGGACCCGGCGACGCTGGCGCCGGGGCAGACCAGCCTGACGCTGGAAGAGTTCACGCGCCGCCAGCATGTGCTGGTGTCCTCGGGCGGCTTCATCGGCGTGGTGGACGAGGTGCTGCATGGCCTGGGCCTGACCCGCCGGGTGCAGGCGGCGACCACGCATTTCTCGGCGCTGGCATTCCTGCTGCAGGGCGGCGAGTCGCTGGCGACCCTGCCGGCGCACGCCGCGCATGGTCTGGCGGCGGCGTCGGGCTTGCGCATGCTGCCTTGCCCGGTGGCGATGCCGGGGTACGCGATCGAATTGGGATGGCGCGCCGACGCCTTGCGCGACGAGGCCGTGGCGGCCGTCAGACGTTGCCTGCTGGCGCTGCTGGACGGCTACGACTGGGCGGGCGCCTAGGCGCAAGCCGGGCCATCAGCCCGTCCGGCTGCGCCTACTTGCGGCCGAACAGGCGGCCCAGGAAGCCACGCGGAGCGGCCGCGGCCGCTTCCGCCGCCAGCGCATTATTCATCGCTACCTCCTGGAAATGGGGCTTGCCGTTTTGCTGGTACGAGGCGGACGCCTGGCGGAAGGCCATGGCCGATTCCGCGTGGCGCTTCATGTGCCCGTAGATCTCGCCGCGCGAAAACAGCGACCAGCTGCGGTAGTCCGGATCCAGCGCGATGAGACGGTCGCAGGCCGAGAGCGCCTCTTCGTACTGACCGGCGGCGGTCAGCGCATTGACGCGCTCGGCTTGCAGCGGGCCGCTATCCGGCCAGCGCGCCATGGCCCGGTCGGCGTCGGCCACGGCCTCGGCCGCGCGATCCAGGTGGGTCAGCGCTTCGATGCGGGCGCGGCGCCACTTCAGCCAGTCGGGATCCAGCGAGATCGCCACTTCGGACAAAGGCAGGGCTTCATCGTAGCGTTCCAGCCGGTTCAGCATGTCGGCGGCGTTGCCGGGCAGGAAATCGTTGTCGGGCGCGAGCTCATAGCCGCGCAGGTAATAGGTCAAGGCTTCTTCCCAGCAACGCTGGTCGCGCTGCGCGTTGCCGGCGACGAACAGCAGCTGGGCGTCGCCGCTGGCCAGCGGGTCCAGCCCCTGCAACACCTGTTCGGCCAACTCGGGATCACCGCTGCGCACATACTCGCGGGCCTGTTCCTTGCGGCCTTCCCAGCCGTTGTCCGACAGTGCGTCCAGGCGCCGCCACAGCGGCGCAGCCTCGTCGGCCCGGCCCAGCCGGTGCAGGGAGCGTGCCTTGCCCTCCAGGGGCCAGTCCCAGTCGGGCTCGCGGCGCAGCAGGCTGGTCCATTCTTCCACCGCGTCTTCGTGGCGTTCCAGTGCCTGCAGGCACGAGGCGCGGTTGTGCTGGATGGCGTTCTCCTCGCCCAGGATGGCGCGGGCGCGGTCGAACATCGCGATGGCGTTGTTCAGGTCGCCCAGGCGGCGATAGTTGTTGCCCGCGTCGTAAAGGAACATGCCATTGTTGGGCGCAAGGGCGACGGCGCGCTTGTGGTGGGGCAGGGCATCCTCGTAGCGCCCGGCGTTGTGCAGGTTGGATCCTATATAGCAATGCGGCGCGGCGGCGGACGGGCGCAGCTGCGCGGCGCGCGTCCAGCATTCGATGGCGTCGTCCAGCCGGCGGTCATTGATCAGCAGATAGGCTTCGGACATCATCAGCCCGAAATGCGAGGGCGCGCGCGCGCGGGCGTCGCGCAGGATGCGCCAGGCTTCCTGCCGTTCGTCCGCGTCGTAAAGCGCGGTGGCCTGCACCCGGATGGCATCCGCGCACTGCGGATCCAGGGAAAACGCCCGCTGCAGGTCGGACTCGCGCGCGGCGTATGCCCGGCGCTTGTCGTGATAGCGGGCGCGCAGCGCCCACATGACGGCGGAAGCAGGCTGTTCACGCAGCCCCTGCTCGCACAAGGCCAGCATTTGCGCATGGTCGTTGCCGTCGTCGGCGCGGTGGATGGATTCGATCAGGCTGGACATGCGGTGGTTCCGTATTCAGAGGGTCGGGCTAGCGCGCCACGGCGCCGGCTTCGTGGCGGCAGCTGTAGGGGCGGTCCTGGCGGGGGATGTCGTCGCTGCCGCATTGCCAACGGCGTATGCCGCCGCCCTTCTTTTCCGAGCGCAGCTCGGGCAGATAGACCAGGTGCTTGCCGCCCAGCGACGGAACTTGCGCGGTGCCCGGTTCGCCGGCGATGGTGAAGCGCAGCACGCCGTTGACGGGATTCATCTCCAGCTTGCTGAAGCCGCTGGCTTTCAGCGATTCAGGCGTGACGCCGATGGCGGCCATGTCGGGGGCGAACGTCCTGGTGCGCTGGTAGTGGCTTTCCGCGAGCATGCGCACGGGGTCCGACACCAGGTCCAGGTGGATGACTTCGGAACGCAAGGGATTGTCGCCTTCGTCCTTGTCCAGGGCGACCACGCCGATCACCACGCCGCCCAGGACCAGCGCCACCACGCCGAACACGATGAACAGGAACCGGCCGGCGCCCGTGACGGCGCGGGCCTGGGCCACCGCGGGCAGCACGGCCCGCGGATTCGCCTGACTGGACACGACATGAGTGCCGGCCAGGGAGTTATGCATGGCGCGCTCGCCAAAAATGGTCTGCTGTATGTGGTGGAAGATGCCGGGCAGGACCACGTTCAGCGTGTACTTCAGCGTATGCCGCCAGATCGAGCGCAGCAGCCCGGGCGCGCTGCCCTTGCGCGTCACGACCCGCAACTTCAGGAGCCGCTTGCCGGGGGAGCCATTGCCCCAGGCGTCCATGAAGGCGGGCAGCAGCCAGCCTGTCAGTCCGGCGGCGATTGCCAGCAGCACGGGCCGGTCCGCTCCGGTCAGTCCTTGATAGGTGTATGAGGCGGCCATTGCCAGGCCCACCATGGCCGCCGCCATGAAGATCGCGTCGATCGCGGTGGCGCCCAGCCGGGGCCAGATGCTGGGAAAGACCGGGGCATTGCCGACCGGGGCGGCTCGCTGCGCGGGCGCGGCGGCGGGCTTCACGGGCAGGGGGGCATTGCAGCTGAAGCACTGCTTATTGGCGGCGGGGTTCTGCCAGTTGCAGCGTGGGCATTGCATGGATGGTCGGGTCTGTAGGCTGGGGCCGTGGGGCGGCGGGACTGCGGATGATACCCATGTCGCCCCGATCGGGAAAACCCCGATCCCTATGAGGGCGGGCAAAGCACGACACTTTGCGCCATGAAACCGACCCAGCCCGCCCCGCCGCCGCCGCGCGATATCGATCCCGTTTCCCTGCGTCTTTTTCTTGCCGCGCTCGAGGAGGGCAGCCTGGCGCGCGCCGCCGCCCGCGAAAACATCGTGCCTTCCGCCGTCAGCAAGCGCATGTCGGAAATGGAAGAGGCCTTTGGCGTGCCGCTGCTGGAGCGCGGCGTCAAGGGCGTGCAGCCGACGCCAGCCGGCGACGCGCTGGCCGCGCATGTGCGCCGGGTGCTGCGGGACATGGACCGCATGCATCGCGACATGGCGGGATTCGCGACCGGCGTGCGCGGGCATATCCGGCTGGCGGTCAGCGTGGCGGCCCTGTCGGGCGAACTGCCGGCGCAGATCCAGTCGTTCCGGCGGGCGTATCCGCAAATCGACATCTCGCTGGAAGAGGACACGACCCAGGCGGCGTTCCGCGCGGTGCTGGACGGCCAGGCGGACGTGGCGGCTGGATCGGATTTCGGCCATGACGGCCTGCAAGTGTTTCCCTGTGGCCATTGCGAGCTGGCGGCCGTGGTGCCGGGCCAGCATCTGCTTGCCGACCGCGAGACCCTGGACTATGCGCAGTTGCTGCCGTTCGAACAGATCGAGCTGAACCGAGACAACGGCATCAGCAGCGTGTTCGAACAGGCGGCGCGCGACGCAGGCGTGACGCGCCGCATCAGCGCGCGGGTCAGTTCGCACGAGACCATCTGCATGCTGGTGGCGCGCGGCATGGGCGTTGCCGTGGTGCCGCATTACCTGAAGCCTCGCCACGCGCACCTGGACATCCGTTTCATTCCGCTGGCCGGCCCATGGTCCAGCACGCCCATATGTATTGCAGTGCGGGATCCGGAATCGCTGTCGCCCGCCGCGCGCGCCCTGCTGGCGCACCTGGGGGTGCTGCCCGCGGGCCAGTCCTGACGCGCGGATGCGGGGCAGGGCTAACCCGGACGTTCCGAAACGAGAATGCCCCCGTGCTGAAAGACCGCTACCCGTTGCCCGCGCATGCCCGCGATCATGGATGCATTCCGGCGGCGGCAAGCCTGATTCCCCTCGCCGCCGCCCATTCATACAACCGGCAGGCACGAGGAAAACGTTGATGACCGCAGCACCGGCTTCACCCTTCATGGATAGTTCCGAACTGCCCCTGCGCGGCATCAAGGTCCTGGAGCTGTCCCACATGATCATGGGGCCGGCCGCCGGCCTGTCGCTTGCCGACCTGGGCGCCGATGTGATCAAGGTGGAACCCATAGACGGCGACCGCACACGCCGGCTGAAGGGGTCGGGCAGCGGCTATTTCCCGGTCTTCAACCGCAACAAGCAGAGCCTGGCGATCGACCTGAAATCTCCCGAGGGGCAGGAGGTGGTGCGCAAGCTGGCCCTGCAGACCGACATGGTGGTGGAGAACTTCCGCGATGGCAGCCTGGCGCAGTACGGGCTGGACTACGAGTCGCTGGCCGCCGGGAATCCGGGGCTGATCTATGTGTCGCTCAAGGGCTTTCTCTCGGGTCCCTACAAGCACCGCACCGCGCTGGATGAAGTGGTGCAGATGATGGGCGGGCTGGCCTATATCAATGGCGGCGCCGATACCCCGCAGCGGGTGGCGGCGTCCGTCAACGACATCCTGGGCGGCACCTTCGGCGTGGTGGGCGCGTTGGCCGCCCTGCACGACCGCCACGCCACCGGCCGTGGCCGCCATGTGCGGTCGGGCCTGTTTGAAAACAATCTGCTGCTGGTGGCCCAGTTCATCGCGCAGTACCAGCTGACGGGCACGGCGCCCAAGCCCATGGGCGCGGAGCGCAAGCCGCCATGGGGCGTGTACGACGTATTCGAAACCGCCGACGGCCGGGTGTTCGTCGCGGTGGTGGGCGATGCGCAATGGCGCAACTTCGCGCAGAAGTTCCTGCCGCCCGAATGGGCCGCCGATCCGCGCCTGGCCACGGCCGTCGACCGCGAGGCCGCGCGCTCCTGGCTGGTGCCTGGCGTGGGCGAGATCCTGAAAACCTGGAAGACCGACGCGCTGTGCGCGGCGCTGGAGGAGGCCAATCTTTCCTACGGCCCGATCCGGCAGCCGCACGATCTGCTGGAAGACGCGCACCTGAACGCGGGCGGCGCGCTGCTCAAGACCCGGCTGCCGGACGGCAGCGAGATATCGGCCGCCGCGCTGCCGATCGAGTTCGATGGCCGCAAGGCGGGCAAGCGGTTCGACCCGCCCACCCAAGGCGGACAGACGCACGCGATTCTGCAGGGCCTGGGCCTGGATGCCGCGCGCATCGAAGCCTTGCGCGCTGCGGGAGTCATTGCTTGACCAGGCCATAGCGCCTGGCCCTGTCGAGGCGGCGAAGACCGCCAAGACATCCATCAAAGAGGAGACAACCCGATGATTCGCAAACTAGTCGCGCTGGCCGCATTGGCCATCGCCTGCACGGCGCACGCGCAGGACTACCCCAACAAGCCCATCCGCATCATCATCCCGTCCACGCCGGGCGGCGGCACCGATTACATCGGCCGCCTGATGAGCAACAAGCTGCATGAACTGAACGGCTGGGCCGTCGTGCCGGAGAACAAGCCCGGCGCGGGCACGGCGCTGGGCCTGGCCGAGGCGGCGCGCTCGCCCGCGCAGGGCTATGACCTGGTGATCGGCCAGTCCGATAACGTCACCTTGATTCCGCTTTTGATGAAGGTGGCGTACGACCCGGTCAAGGACCTGGCGCCGGTGGCGCTGGTGGCGACCACGCCCATGGTGCTGCTGGTGGCCGAGGCGTCGCCGTACAAGACGCTGCCCGAAGTGATCGAGGCCGCCAAGAAGGAACCCAACAAGATCTCCTACGGCACGTCCGGCACCGGCGGCGGTGTGCATATCGCCATGGAGATGCTGCAGCACGAGGCCGGCTTCAAGATGCAGCACGTGCCCTACAAGGGATCGGCGCCGGCCCTGGCGGACCTGATGGGCGGGCATCTGCAATTCGCCGGTTCGTCGATCTCTTCGGCGGCAACCCTCATCAAATCAGGCAAGGTGCGCGCCCTGGCCGTGACCTCGCCCAAGCGCAACCCCGCGCTGCCGGACGTGCCCACCGTGGCCGAGCTGGGATACAAGGACTTCAGCGTGGTGACCTACTACGGCGTGCTGGCCCCGGCCAAGACGCCGGCCGCCATCGTCTCGCGCCTGAACACCGATTTCAACAAGCTGCTGGCGCGCAAGGATGTGCAAGAGGCGCTGGCGGCCCAGGGGCTGGAAACCGACCCGGTGTCCAGCGAACAATTTGCCGCGCTGATCGAGTCGGACATCGGCAAGGCACGCCAGACCATCAAGAGCGCTGGCATCGTAATCCAGCAATAAGGCCGGGTACGGGCGACAGGACAGCATATGAACCAGGAAGTCAGGCTTTGCGAAGTGGGGCCGCGCGACGGGCTGCAAATGGCCAAGGGCATGATGTCCGCCGCCGACAAGCTGCGCTGGATACGGCAGCTTGCCGACGCGGGCTTGCGCGAGATCGAGGTGGGCAGCTTCGTCTCGCCCAGGCTGGTGCCGCAGATGGCCGACACCGGCTCCATCCTGCCCGAGGTCCTGACGATCGACGGCCTGACCGTCTGCGCGCTGGCCTGCAACCTGAAGGGGGCCATCGCCGCCTATGAGGCGGGCGCGCACGTGCTGTCGTTCCCGATCTCGGTCAGCGACACGCACAGCCACGCCAATGTCGGCAAGGGCACCGACGCGCAGGTGGAGATGATGGCGTCCATCGTCGACTGGGTGCGGACGCAGCCGCGGCCCATGCGGATCGACGCCGCGGTGGCCACGGCATTCGGTTGTTCGATGGAAGGCGAGGTTCCCGTGCGGCGCGTGGCCTTGGTGGCCGCGGCGGTGGCGCGCACTGGCGTGGACGAAATCGCGCTGGCCGACACCGTGGGCTATGCCCACCCGGCGCTGGTGCGCGAGGCGGTGCGCGCCACGCAGGATGCGGTGGGCGCGCAACTGACCAAGCTGCACCTGCACGACACGATGGGGCTGGGCCTGGCCAATGCCTTGGCGGGGCTGGACGAAGGCATCCGCGCCTTTGATTCCTGTCTGGGCGGCCTGGGCGGCTGCCCGTTCGCGCCGGGCGCGTCGGGCAACATCGTCACCGAAGACCTGGTGTTCATGCTGGAGAGCATGGGTTACCGGACGGGCGTCGATCTGCCCCGGTTGCTCGGCGCGCGCGCCTTGCTGGCGCAATCCCTGCCGCAGGAACACCTGCGCAGCGGCGTCGCCGCCGCGGGGATTCCCAAGACTTTTCATGCGGGCGCCGGCGTCGCCGGCTGACGGGCCGCGGCGCCGCCCGCCCGGGACTTGCCGTCAGCGGTACACCAGCACCGGCACCGTGGAATGCGCCAGCACTTTTTGCGTCTGGCTGCCCAGCAGCAGGGCGGCCATGCCGCTGCGTCCGTGCGAGGACATGGCGATCAGGTCGCAGCCTTGCGTCATCGCGATGTCGATGATCATCTGGTAGGGCGTGTCGCTTTCCCGCATCTCGGTGGTGCAGGGCACGCCAAGCGCCTTGGCGCGGAGTTCCGCTTCAGCCAGATAGGATCGGGCCAGTTCCCTGGCCTGGTGTTCATAGGTCTTGCGCACCCCCTCCAACTGCACGGTTTCCATGGACGGCATGTGGAAGGTGCCATAGGCCGTCACCACGGTGACGCTGGCGCCCAGGTCGCGGGCCAGGCCCAGGCCCTGTTCCAGGCCGGTATTGGCCAGGCTGGATCCGTCGATGGGGATAAGGATGTGCTTGTACATGACAACCTCCTGAGGGGTGGGGAGGGCGGCGCGGACAGCGGCCGCCGCTCCAAGGAGCGTGAACAGCTGATCCCATACTACGCCAGGAGGGGACGTCGGCCAAACGGGGAGGGCAAGGCGGGGAGGGCAAGGCTTGCGCGGCGGGCCGGACGCCGTCGCGCGGCATGGCGCCGGATATGAACGATGGCCATGCCGGTATCTGGCGGAAGCGGTGAGATTCGAACTCACGAACGGTTGCCCGTTGCCGGTTTTCAAGACCGGTGCAATCGACCACTCTGCCACGCTTCCGGGGTATTGCTTAGGTATTGCCTGGGCCGGACAATCCGGCCGCCTGGCAAACATTCTGCCTGAACGAAACCGCGATATGCCGTAAAGGGCGCAATAATAATCCATTTGCTGCAAAGGAGGCACGCGATGCACGCTGTTGAAATCTCCCGCCCCGGTGGCCCCGATGTTCTGGTCCCCGTGGAGCGTCCCACGCCCGAACCCGGCGCCGGTGAAGTTCTGATCAAAGTGAGCGCCGCGGGCATCAACCGCCCCGACGTGTTTCAGCGCAAGGGCAACTACGCCCCGCCGCGCGGCGCATCCGACCTGCCGGGCCTGGAAGTCGCCGGCGAGATCGTCGGCGGCGATGTTGCCGGCAGTGGCTTTGCCGTGGGCGACAAGGTCTGCGCGCTGGTGGCTGGCGGCGGCTATGCCGAATACTGCGTCGCGCCCGTCGCGCAATGCCTGCCCATCCCGAAGGGCCTGTCCGACATCGAAGCAGCCGGCCTGCCGGAAACCTACTTCACCGTCTGGAGCAACGTGTTCGACCGCGGCCGCCTGTCCGAAGGCGAGGCCCTGCTGGTGCACGGCGGCGCCAGCGGCATCGGCACCACGGCCATCCAGCTGGCCCGCGCCATGGGCCACAAGGTCTATGCAACGGTCGGCAGCGACGACCGCGCACGCGCCGTCGAAGCGCTGGGCGCCGACAAGGGCATCAACTACAAGACCCAGGACTTCGTGAAGGAAGTCCTGGACGCCACCGGCGGACGCGGCGTGGACGTGATCCTGGACATGGTGGCCGGCGACTACATCGCCCGCGACATGCAGTGCCTGGCCGACGACGGGCGCATCGTCATCATCGCCCAGCTGGGCGGCTCGCACGCCAATGTGGATACGTCCCAGGTCATGCGCCGCCGCCTGACCATCACGGGCTCGACCCTGCGTCCCCGCCCGGTCGCCTTCAAGGGCGCCATCGCACGCGCCCTGCGCGAACAGGCCTGGCCCCTGCTGGAAAAAGGGGCCATCAAGCCTATCGTGCATGCCACCTTCCCGCTGGCCGAGGCCTCCAAGGCGCACGCCATGATGGAAGGCGGTGAAAACATCGGCAAAATCATCCTGACAATGTAAGAAACGCGCGGCGTTCGGCGTAGCGCCGCGCAACAGGATACAATCTCGGGTTTCGCCTGGAATTTTTTCCAGGCAGGCCTGTGGGCGGTTGCTGCATCAGGCCCCTATATAGGGGCTCGCTACCCTGGCTCACCCACTTCAGACAAATTCGCCATGACTTCAGTCGAAAACCGCGCCCGCCTCGTGCTGGGCAACTGGAAGATGCACGGCAACCTGGCCGAAAACGCCGCGTTGCTGACCGAGCTGCGTGCCGCGGATGCTGCGGGCCACTGCGAAATCGGCATCTGTGTTCCGTTTCCCTACCTGGCGCAAGCCGCGTCGGCCCTGACCGGCAGCAGCGTGTCCTGGGGCGCGCAAGACGTCAGCGCGCACGACAAGGGCGCCTACACCGGTGAAGTGTCGGGCGCCATGCTGAAGGAATTCGGCTGCCGCTGGGCGCTGGCCGGCCACTCCGAGCGCCGCGTGCTGCACGGTGAAACCGACGAAGCCGTGGCCGCCAAGGCCCAGGCCGCGCTGGCCGCCGGCCTGACCCCCGTGGTCTGCGTGGGCGAGTCCCTGGCGGACCGCGAAGCCGGCAACACGCTGGCCGTCATCGAGCGCCAATTGAAGCCCGTGCTGGCCCTGGGCGCCGACGCCGTGTCGCGCATGGTCCTGGCCTATGAACCCGTCTGGGCCATCGGCACCGGCCGCACCGCCAGCCCGGAGCAGGCGCAAGAAGTCCACGGCGCCATCCGCGCCGCCCTGCGCGCGCTCGGCGCCGCGCAGGTGCAAGTGTTGTACGGCGGCAGCGTAAAAGCTGCCAACGCCTCCAGTTTGTTCGCCATGACTGATATCGACGGAGCCCTGGTCGGCGGCGCGTCGCTCGTGGCCGAAGAATTTTTGCGAATTGCCGCCATCTAAGTTTCCGTTCCGGAGTCTGTAATGCCCTTGATGCTCAAAATTTTGCTGGCCGTCCAAGTGATCTCGGCGCTGGCTATCATCGTCCTGGTCCTGCTTCAGCAGGGCAAAGGCGCCGACATGGGCTCCGCTTTCGGTAGCGGCTCGTCCGGCAGCCTGTTCGGTGCCACCGGTGCGGCCAACTTCCTGTCGCGCGCCACGAAGTGGGCCGCCGTCGTCTTCTTCGCGTCCACCGCCGGCCTGGCTTATGTCAGCCACAAGGGCACCAGCGGCCCGGCCGTTGATTCGGGCGTGATGCAAAGCTTCCCGGCCGACCGCTCGGTCCCGCAAGCGCCGGGCTCCGTGCCCGCCGCTCCCGGCGCCTCGTCGGTGCCTGGCGCCTCGTCGGTTCCCGGCGCGGCTCCCGCTCCCGCCGCCAAGCCCGACGCGTCGGTGCCGTCGGCTCCGGCCGCGCCCGCAGCGCCGGCTGCCGAAAAGCCGGCTGAAACGCCCGCCGCTCCGGCAAAGTAAAGTGGCAGCAAGAAAAGAGGCCGGCGCATGCCGGCCTTTTTTTTTGCCGCCGGACCCGCCTCCAGGCAACAGCGCCCCTCCGCGGGGCGGCAAACACGCGTAGCGTGTGCGGCTTGGGGGCACTTTCAAGGGGAGCTCCATGGAAAAGCGTTTGATGCCGTCGATGATGGCGCTCCAGTGCTTCGAAGCGGTGGCGCGGCACATGAGCTTTACGCGCGCGGCCGAGGAACTGCACATGACCCAGAGCGCGATCAGCAAGCAGATCGCGCAACTCGAGGCGTTGCTGCGCAATCCGCTGTTCCTGCGCGTGCGACGCCGCCTGCAATTGACACCGGCGGGGGCGCTCTACCAGTCCGAGGTCAGGGCGATCCTGAACCAGGTGGACATGTCCTCGCGCTACATCCTGACCTACGGCAGCGAGACCCAGGTCCTGACCATCGGCACCCAGCCCACGTTCGGCGCGCGCTGGCTGATCCCCCGCCTGCAGCGCTTCATGGCGGCGCATCCGGACATCCAGGTGAAGGTGCGCAGCGAGACCCGCCCGTTCGACCTGATGCAGGCCAAGATCGACATCTCGTTCTTCTTCGGCCATGGCACCTTGCCCGGCGCCCAATGCCGCGAGCTGTTCGAGGCCGACGTGGTGCCCGTGTGCGCGCCCGGCTTTCTGTCCGGCGACAAGGTGGCCAGCCTGGCGGAATTGGGCGAACAGGCGCTTATCCAGTGCGCTTCCCGTCCGGAGGCCTGGCATGACTATTTTTCGCGGCAGCAATTCCAGTCCGACCGCAGCTACCACGGCCCCCGTTTCGATACGTTCTACATGTGCGTGCGCGCGGCCGAAGGGGGCTGCGGCATTGCGCTGACGCCCCGCCTGCTTGCCGAAGAGGAGTTGCAGGCCGGCAAGCTGGTCATCCCCTGGGATTATGTGCAGCCCAGCGACGGCGCGTACTTCGTCGCCTACTCGGAACATTCGGCCGAGGTCCCCAAGATCAAGCAATTCGTCGCCTGGGTCGAACAAGAGGCCGGGCAGCAGGGCGCCCGTAACGCCCGGCGGGCGCCGTCCATGAAAAAACCGACTGATTAGGCCGATTTTTTTCATTTGATTGCCCCCTGCCGGGCATGATTTCATGCGGGCCATCCCTGTTTACCGATGCGCCGAGCCCGCCATGAGTCAGAGTTTCGTCAATCCCGATCAAATCCGCGCCTGGTTTTCCCGCGCCATGTCCGACATGTACAAGCTGGAAGTGCCGCTGTACGACACCTTGTTGGACCTGGTCGCCCAGGTGAACGCCAAGACGATGGCCGAACAGCCGGAACTGGCGGCGCAGCTGGCGCGCACGGGCGAGATCGAGCGCCTGGACATCGAACGCCACGGCGCGATCCGCGTGGGCACCCCGGAAGAACTGGCCAACATGCGGCGCGTATTCGCCGTGATGGGCATGCAGCCGGTGGGCTACTACGATCTGTCGCCCGCCGGCGTTCCCGTCCATTCGACGGCATTTCGCGCCACTCACGAGACCGCGCTGCAGGCCAGCCCGTTCCGCGTCTTCACGTCGCTGCTGCGGCTGGAGCTGATCGATGACGTGGCCGTGCGCGAGAAGGCCGCCCGCATCCTGGCGGCGCGCCGGATCTTCACGGACCGCGTGCTGGAACTGACCGCCTGTTTTGAAGCGCAGGGCGGACTGAACGATGCCGATGCGCAGGAATTCGTCGCCGAAGCGCTGCACACCTTCCGCTGGCATAGCGAGTCCACCGTCAGCCTGGACGACTACCGCGAACTGCACGGCCTGCATCGCCTGATCGCCGACGTGGTGGCCTTCAAGGGCCCGCACATCAACCATTTGACGCCGCGCACGCTGGATATCGACGAAGCCCAGGCCGAGATGCCCAGGCGCGGCGTATCGGCCAAGGCCGTGATCGAAGGCCCGCCGCCCCGCAAGTGCCCGATCCTGCTGCGCCAGACCAGCTTCAAGGCGCTGGAGGAGCCCGTGCGCTTCGCCGGTCCCGATGGCGGCTCCTCGGTGGGCAGCCACACGGCGCGCTTCGGCGAGATCGAGCAGCGCGGCGTGGCGCTGACCCGCAAGGGCCGCGCGCTCTACGACCAGTTGCTGGACCTGGCGCGCAGCCGCATCAGTGGCGCGCCCAACGAAGGCAATGCCGCCGCCTACATGCAGAACCTGCAGGAGTGCTTTGCCGCCTTCCCGGACGACTACGCGCAACTGCACGGCCAGGGGCTGGCGTACTTCCGCTATTTCCTGACCGGCAAGGAAGGCGCCGCCGACGCCTCGGACCTGTCGTCGCTCATCGAGCAGGGCTACATCCAGTTCGAGCCGCTGGTGTACGAGGACTTCCTCCCGGTCAGCGCCGCAGGCATCTTCCAGTCCAACCTGGGCGACAAGGCGCAGGCCGAGTATGCGCAGAATGCCAGCCAGACCGCCTTTGAACAGGCCCTGGGCGCGCCCGTGAAGGACGAGCTGGCGCTGTACGAAGACACCCAGGCGCGTTCGCTGGCCGCCTGCATGCAGGCGCTGCGCGAGCAAGCCGGTTCGCCGGTGGCCGCATGAGCCGCCTGGACCGCTGCCTGTCGGTGCGGGACTTCGAACGCGAGGCGCGGCGCATCATGCCGCGCTGCGTCGAAGGCTACATCTGCGGCGGCACGGAAGACGGCGCGTCGCTCGACGAAAGCGTCCGCGCCTTGCGCGATATCGGTTTTCGCCCGCGCGGCCTGCGCGTGGTCGAGCAGCGCAGCAGCCAGGTCAGCCTGTTCGGCCAGGACTACGCCATGCCGGTGGGCTTCGCTCCCACCGGATTCTCGGCGATCGTCATGCACGAGTGCGACCTGGCGCTGGCGCGCGCCGCCCAGGAGTCGCGGATTCCCTTCATCATCAGCGGCGCCTCCAGCGTGCCGCTCGAACGCCTGCAAGAGGCCACCGGCAATCGCTGCTGGTATCAGGCCTATCTGCCCGGCAACATCGAGCGCATCGCCAAATTGATGGCCCGGCTGCGCCAGGCCCAGATCCCGGTGCTGGTCGTGACCATCGACACCTGCGTGGGCGCCAACCGCGAGAACCTGCAACGGCTGGCATTCACCGTGCCGTTCAAGATGAGCGCCAGCGTGGTGCTGGACGGCATGCTGCATCCGCGCTGGAGCCTGAATGTCTTCATGCGCACGCTGCTGGGCAGCGGAGTGCCCCGGTTTTCGAATCTGTACGAGGAGATCGGTCCGCCGATCACCCAGGATCCGCCCAATGGCTTTCGCGGCGAACGCGACAAGCTGTCATGGGAGCACATCCGCTGGATCCGCGAGAACTGGCCGGGCAAGCTGGTGCTCAAGGGCGTGATGCATCCCGACGACGCGCGGCAGGCGTACGAGGCCGGCGCCGACGGCGTGATCGTGTCGAACCACGGCGGGCGCCAGCTCGACGGCTGCATTTCCCCCCTGCAGGCCTTGCCCGAGGTCGTGGCGGCCGTGCCGGCCGGCTTTCCCGTGATGGTGGACGGAGGCTTTCGGCGCGGTTCCGACGTGCTCAAGGCGGTGGCCCTGGGCGCGCGCCTGGTCTTCACCGGCAGGCCGCAGCTCTTTGGCGCCGCGGTGGCCGGCAGCGCCGGCATCCGCAAAGTCACCGAGATATTCCGCAACGAGATCTCGACCAACATGGCCTTGCTGGGCTGTCGCACTCTTGCAGACGTCACGCCCGACCTGATCGCGCCGGTGCGCGTGACAGGCGCCTGGGACCAGCAGGCAGCGGCGTGAGCCCCGCCGGGCCCCAAGGCCCGGACAACAACAAAAAACGGCGCGCACGTCCAGTCGCGCCCATCCGTTCTCAAAAGGAGGAAACATGAGAAAAATCTATTCCAAGCTGGCTGGCGTCGCCGCAGTGCTCGCCTGCGTCGCATCCGGGGCCGTCCAGGCCCAGGCAGGCGCCTATCCCACCAAGCCGGTCCGGCTGGTGGTGGGCTATGCCCCTGGCGGCACCACCGACATCAGCGCCCGCATGATCGCGGACGTGCTGGGCAAGGAATTCGGCCAGACCTTCGTGGTGGAGAACAAGCCCGGCGCCAACAGCAACATCGGGGCGGAAGCCGTGGCCCGTGCCCCGGCCGACGGCTACACCTTGTTCGTGGGATCGATTTCCACCGCGATCAACCAGTCGCTGTACTCCAAGATGTCGTATGACGCGCTCAAGGACCTGGATGCCGTCGCGCTGTTGAACGTGGTGCCCAATATCCTGGCCGTCAATGCCAGCGTGCCGGTCAAGACGGTGCAGGAGTACATCGCCTACGCCAAGCAGAACCCCGGCAAGCTGACCTGCGCATCGCCTGGCAACGGATCGTCCGCCCACCTGGGCTGCGAACTGTTCAAGATGAAGACGGGCATCGACATCCTGCATGTGCCTTATCGCGGCAGCGGCCCGGCCGTGGCCGACCTGCTGGGCGGACAGGTGGATTCCATTTTCGACAACCTGCCGCCGCTGCTGCCGCACGTCCGCGCCGGCAAGCTGACGGGCCTTGCCGTCACCACCGGCAGCCGCGTGCCATTCGCGCCGGAAATCCCGACCATCGCCGAATCCGGCGTGGCGGGCTTCGACGTGGCTGCCTGGTTCGGCGTGTTCGCCCCGGCCGGCACCCCGCCGGAAATCGTGCAGAAGGTGAACGCGGCCATCAACAAGGCGCTGACCCATGACGCCGCCCTGGCCGCCAGCTACCAGAGCAACGGCTTCCTGATGCCCCCGCCGCCCAACACGCCGCAGGCATTCAAGGCCTTTATGGAAAGCGAAATCCGCAAGTGGGGCGAAGTCGTCAAGGCGACGAACCTGCAGATCAACTGATCTGGCAAACCTTGGGGAGCCGGGCGCGCAGTGCCCGGCCCGCCCACGGTGAAATCGGGACAGACTCCCTGGTTTCCGATTTACGTGATAGAATGCTCGACTTTCCAGGAAGGCATGCTTTTCTGGTTTGGTAAAGCCGACGTGGTGAAATTGGTAGACACGCTATCTTGAGGGGGTAGTGGCGAAAGCTGTGCGAGTTCGAGTCTCGCCGTCGGCACCAAGAATTCCTCGTAAAAAGCCCGCTGAAACTTTCAAGTTTCAGCGGGCTTTTTGCCATGGGTTCGACCCCGAATACCATGACCTGACACGGCTTTTCAGCCTGTCGCTTGATCGCGGAATCCGCCAGGCGGCGGATGCGTGCCAGGCGCCGGATTACGCGCTTGCCAACATGTAGCGCGCGGAAACGGCAAGGATGCGCTGAGCCGATTCATGGAGCATGCGCGCTTCACGGTGGGCTCTCAGTGAAAAGACCGCATCGTAGCGGCGGCCGCTGCGCGGGCCGGCCAGCAGCGTCGGGCGGCGGGTCAGAATGGGGGAGATCAAGCGTTGCATGTCGGAGCATTCCTGCGGGCTTCAGGCCCAGTAGATGCCAGGAATCGTAAGCCGGCTTGAGGCGCGGGCCAACGAATCATCATTCATATGAATATCCAGGGCTTGCCCGGTTCAGACCGGGTTCCTCGGTGGCTCGTCGCCAGTATCGCTGGCGTATGTGACAGCCATATGCCAGCCATCCCCTGCCGGCCGCGGGGCCGTTGGGGAGTCCTGTTCAACCCGCCTTCAACCTCGAAGGCACATCCTCCATATCGCTGCACACCGCCAGGACTTCCGCCGGTTTCCGGCTCAGCGACAAATACACATGTCCGATGCTGCTGTCGAAGTACGCGGACTCCAGCCGGTCGAGCACGACGCTGTCGCCGTTTTCGAACTGGATGCGGACCTTGCCCGACAGCACCACCACGAATTCCTGGCCCGGGTGCCGGATGTAGTCTTCGAACTCCACCACCTTGCGCGAATCGATCAGGGCGACCATCGGCAGCATCTTCTTGCCGGGGTATTCGCCCATCAGCAGACGGTAGTGATAGTTCTCCGTGATGTAGTCGCGCGCGTCGCTCAGCTTGTTCTTGACGAAGGTGGGGGCGACGGCGGCCTGGGAGGCGTCCCGCAGCATGAACATGCGGGTCATGTCGATGTCCAGCGCGCGCGCCAGCGCGGCGAACTTTTCGTAGCTCAGGGCGATCTGCCCGAGCTCGGCCTTCGATAGCGTCGAGACTGCGATGCCGCTGGCCTGGGATAGCGCCTGCAATGTCATCTTTCTGGCCTTGCGCTCGGCGCGCAGGCGAGCGCCCATTTCTTCCTTGCCCACGATTTCGGGCGGGGATGTATTGCCGGGTTGGGCCATGTAGCGGTCTGGCATCAAGGGGTTGAGGGCTGGGGCAGGGCCCGCAAGCCCCGCCGCGTCTACGCCGGATTGTAAAGGGTGGGCCGGTTCAGGCGGGATGCCGGGCTCGGGGGCGGCTGGCGGCCGCCGGATGGAACCGGCGGGAACTCATGCGGCGCTCCGGTTCAGGACCCGGCCGGCGTGCTGGCCGGTGAACGCCTGGTCCTCCCAGACGGGGGCGCCGTTGACGTACACCGAGTGGATGCCGGCGGCGCGTTCCGTGGGGCGTTCGAAGGTGGCGGCGTCGGCGACGGTGGCGGGGTCGAAGACCACCAGGTCGGCGTAGTAGCCGGGCTGGACCTGGCCGCGTTCGGCCAGGCCGAACTTGGCGGCGGTCAGGCCCGTCATCTTCCAGACGGCGGTCTCCAGGGGGAAGAGGCCCAGGTCGCGCGAGTAGTGGCCCAGCACGCGGGGGAAGGTGCCCCACAGGCGGGGATGGGGGCGTTCGTCATGGGGCAGGCCGTCGGACCCGATCATGGTGGGGCCGAACTTCAGGATGCGCTGGACGTCGGGCTCGTCCATCATGAAGTAGATCGCGCCCGCGGGCTGCAGCTCCTGCACCACGTCGTACTTGGATTTGCCGCGTTCGGCGGCGACTTCGTCCAGATCGCGTCCGCTCAGTTCGGGGTAGGGCTTGCACCAGGTGATGATTGTGCGGCCGGCAAGCAGGACGCGGTCCTGCTTGAGCATGGTGGAGCCCGCCACGTAGGGGTAGGCGTCCAGCGAGACGTCCTGCTTCGCCATGGCGGCTTCGATCAGGGGCAGGGTTTCCGCGGACCGTCCGAAGTTGGGCTGGCCCATCACCTTGTGGTGCGAGATGACTACCGGCACGTCCAGTTCGCGGCCGATGCGGAAGGTCTCTTCCAGCGCCTGCACGATGTGCTCGCCTTCGTCGCGCATGTGCGTGGCGTAGATGCCGCCGTGGGTGTTGAGCGGCCGGCAGACTTCGATGATCTCTTCGGTGGTGGCGCGGGCGGCGGGCGGGTAGAAGGTGCCGGTCGAGATGCCGATGGCGCCGCTGGCCAGGGCGTCGTCGGCCAGCGATTGCATGGCCCGCACTTCGTCGGGGGTGGCCTCCCGCTGCAGATCGGGCATGACGGCGGCGCGCAGGGTGGAGTGGCCCACCATGCAGGCGGCGTTGACGGCGGCGGGCGTGGCGCGCAGCGCGTCCAGGTAGTCGGAGAAGCGCTCAAAGCGGTAGGAGCCGCCTTCGTCCAGCAGGTCCAGCGGGGCGGGCGGGCTGGCGTGGGCCAGCGGCGCCAGGCTGATGCCACAGTTGCCGGTGACCACGGTGGTGACGCCCTGTGAAATCTTGGGTGTCATGTGGCGGTGCTTGAGCAGGTAGTTGTCGTCGTGCGTGTGCGAGTCGATGAAGCCGGGCGCCACGACCTTGCCCGCCACGTCGATCCGGCGGCGGGCAGCGCTGGCGGCGAGGTCGCCCACGGCGGCGATCCGGTCGCCGCGCACGCCCACGTCGGCGCGCTGGCCGGGCGTATTGGTTCCGTCGATGACGGTGCCGCCGGCAAGAATGTAGTCAAACGGGGTGTCGTCAGGCTGGGACATGCGTATCTCCGGCAAATGGGTGTCAGGCAAAGTGGCAGGCAACCTGCTGTTCGGGGGCGACCTGGCGGGGCAGAGGGGTTTCTTCGGCGCAGCGCGGCTGCGCCATCGGGCAGCGGGTGCGGAACGCGCAGCCCGACGGGGGCGACAGCGGGCTGGGGATTTCGCCTTTCAGCACTTCGACCGGTGTGCGCTCGCCCTGGCGCGCCGACGGCACGGCGGCCAGCAATGCGCGGGTGTAGGGGTGCGCCGGACGGTCGAAGATGGCGTCGCGGGTGCCGGTCTCCACGATCTTGCCCAGGTACATCACGGCCACGCGGTGGCTGATATGACGCACCACGCTCAGGTCGTGGGAGATGAACACATAGGTCAGGCCCAGGTCGCGCTGCAGGTCCATCAGCAGGTTGATGACCTGCGCCTGGACCGAGACGTCCAGCGCCGACACCGGCTCGTCGCAGACGATCAGGCCGGGATCCAGCGCCAGGGCGCGCGCGATCACGATGCGCTGGCGCTGCCCGCCGGAGAACTCGTGGGGGTAGCGGTCGGCGGCGTCGGGGCGCAGGCTGACGCGCGCCAGCAGCTGGGCCACGCGTTCGCGGATGGCGGCGCGGTCATGGCCGAAGTTGCGCAGCGGCTCGCCGATGATGTCGCGTACCCGCATGCGCGGGTTCATGGAGGAAAACGGATCCTGGAAGATGAATTGCATGCGCCGGCGCATGGCGCGCAGCTGGCTGCTGTTCATCTTCGCCAGGTCCTCGCCTTCGAGCAGGATGCGCCCTTCGGTGGGGTCGGTAAGGCGGATCAGGCATTTGCCGGTGGTGGATTTGCCACAGCCGGATTCGCCCACCAGGCTCAGGGTCTGGCCGCGCGGAACGGACAGGGAAATGCCGTCGACCGCGCGCAGCACTTTCGCGCCGCGTCCGTTGTCCACGGGAAAGTGTTTTTTGAGGCCGATGACTTCCAGCATGGGCACGGCGACGGAGGCGGACGCGGGCGCCGCGGACGAAAGGGGAATGTCGTGAAGGTTCATGGCGGGTCTCACGCGGTCATGGCGGTGGGCGCCGGTTCGGCCTGGCGGGCCCAGCACCAGACGCGATGGCGGCTGCCGGCGTCGATGGCGGGCGGCGACTCATCCGCGCAGCGCGGCAGCGCCTGCGGGCAGCGCGCGGCGAAGGCGCAGCCGCGCGATTCGGGCGTCATCACCGGCACGATGCCGGGCAGCTCGGCCAGCCGCGCCGTGTGGTCCTGGCCGTCGACAAAGTCGGGCAGCGAGCGGATCAGTGCCTGGGTGTAGGGATGCTGCGGCCGGTCCAGCACATCGTCCACGCTGCCTTCCTCGACCTTGCGGCCCGCGTACATCACGATGACGCGCTGGCACATCTGCGCGACCACGCCCAGGTCGTGCGTGATCAGCACGATGGCCGTGCCCAGCCGGGCCTGAATATCGCGCAGCAGGTGCAGGATCTGCGCCTGGATGGTGACGTCCAGCGCGGTGGTGGGCTCGTCGGCGATCAGCACCTTGGGCTGGCACGCCAGCGCCATGGCGATCATGGCGCGCTGGCGCATGCCGCCCGAGAGCTGATAGGGATACTCGCGCACGCGGCGCGCCGGGTCGGAGATCTGCACCAGGTCGAGCAGCGCCTCGGCCTGCTTCAGGGCGTCGCGGCGCGACAGGCCCTGGTGCAGCATGAGCGATTCGCTGATCTGCTTGCCCACCGTGATCACGGGGTTCAAGGAGGTCATGGGCTCCTGGAAGATCATGGAGATCTGGTTGCCGCGGATCGCGCGCATGGCTTTCTCGGGCAGGGCCAGCAGGTCGCGCCCGTCGAACTCGATGCTGCCGCCGGCGACGCGCCCCGGGGCGCGCAGCAGGCGCATGATGGACAGGGACGTGACGCTCTTGCCGCAGCCGGATTCGCCGACCAGGCCCAGGGTTTCGCCGGGCAACAGGTCGAACGACAGCTTGTCGACGGCCACGACGGTAGTGTCGTCTCCGTCGAAACAGGTGGTCAGGTCGTGCACGCGCAAGACAGGATTGGGTTGCATGTGCGCTCCTACAGCTTTTTGGCCAGACGCGGATCGAGCATGTCGCGCAGTCCGTCGCCCACCAGGTTGACGGCCAGCACGGCCACGCCCAGGAACAGGCCGGGATACAGGATGATGTGGAACGCCACGGCGACGAAGTTGCGGCCTTCGGCCATGATGTTGCCCCAGCTCGGGATTTGCGGCGGAATGCCCACGCCCAGGAAGCTCAGCACGGCTTCGGTCAGGATGGCCGACGCGGCGATGAAGGTGGCTTGCACCATGAGGGGCGCGAACAGATTGGGCAGGATATGGCGCAGCAGGATGGCCGGCACGCGCGTGCCCACCGATACGGCCGCCTCGATATAGGGTTGTTCACGGATCGTCAGCACCAGCGCGCGCACCAGTCGGACCACGCGCGGCACCTCGGGGATGACGATGGCGACGATCACGGTGCCCAGGCCGCCTTTCAGCGTGGCCATGAGGGCGATCGCCAGCAGCACGCCCGGAATGGCCATCAGGCCATCCATGATGCGCATGATGAACGCGTCGACCCGCCGGAAGTAGCCGGCCAGCATGCCCAGCACCACGCCGGCCACGGTGGCGACGATCGCCACCACGATGCCGACCAGCAGCGACACGCGTGCGCCCCAGATCGTGCGCGAATAAACGTCGCGGCCGAGGGCGTCGGTGCCGAAGAAGTGTTCGGACGACGGCGGCTTCATGCGCGCCATCGGGTTGATGTCCTGCGGGTCGACGGTGGCTAGCCAGGGGGCGGCCAGCGCGATCGCCGCCAGCACCAGCAGGATGGCCCCGCCCACATACAGCATGGGATGGCGGCGCAGGGATCTGACGGCGCGGCGCAGGCGCGGGCGCTGTACGGGAAGCGGCAGGGTGGTCGTGGTCATGCGTTGCCCTTCTCAGTAGCGGATGCGGGGATCGAAGAGCCGGTAGCTCAGGTCGACCAGCAGGTTGATCAGCACGTAGATGCCGGAGGCCACCAGCAGCACGCCCTGGATCACGGGGTAGTCGTGGCGCAGCACGGCGTCGATGGTCAGGCGGCCCAGGCCGGGAATCGCGAACACGGTTTCCGTGACCACCACGCCGCCGATCAGCAGGGCCACGCCCACGCCTATGGTGGTGACGATGGGGTTGGCGGCGTTCTTCAGCGCATGCCACACGATGGGCCCCGCCGACAGGCCCTTGGCGCGCGCGGTGCGGATGTAGTCCTCGGACAGGGCCTCCAGCATGGTGGCGCGCGTCATGCGGGTCAGCAGCGCCATGTACACCAGGCCCAGCGACAGGCAGGGCAGCACCAGGTGGCGCAGGTAGGGCACAAGGCCTTCCGCCATCGGCTTGTAGCCCTGCACCGGCAGCCAGCCCAGCTTGATGGAAAAGCCGTAGACCAGGCAGTAGCCGATCAGGAACACCGGCACCGAGAACGCACAGACCGCGCCTATCATCACCAGCCTGTCCAGCCAGCGGCCGGCGTTCCAGGCGGCCAGCACGCCCAGGGGCACCGCCACCAGGACGGCGAACAGCATCGTGAAGATGGCGATCGACAGCGTCGGTCCCATGCGCTGGCCGATCAGCTGGGAGACGGGCATCTGCGTGGACATCGAGGTTCCCAGGTCGCCGACGGCGATGTGGATGACCCAGATAGCGAACTGCTGGGGCAGCGGCTTGTCCAGCCCCAGGTTCTGCCGGATTTTCTCGACATCGTCGGCGGTGGCGTTGTCGCCCGCGATCACCGCGGCCGGATCGCCCGGCGACAGGTGTATCAACAGGAACACCACGACCGCCACGACGGCCATGACTGGAATGACGGCCGCGATGCGGCGCAGGATGTATTTCACGCTGGATTTCCCCCTGGCTTGCGGCCGGGCGCGCAAGGCGCCCGGCGTCTGCCTTACGGTTTCTCGATGTTCCACATCACCGGGATGCCGGTCTTGACCAGCTCGGTGTGCTTGAGGCCACGCACTGCGAAGACGGGCTTGAATTCACCCCACATGACGTAGGGCACGGTCTGGTAGGCGCGCGCCTGCATCTGCGCGGCGATATCCTTGCGCTTGGCGGGGTCGGTCTCGCGGATCCAGCTGGTGCGCAGCGTGTCCAGTTCCTTGTCGCAGGGCCAGCCCGGCAGGCTGTTGCCGCAGGCGGCGGACATCCAGGGGTTGGTCACCGGCGTGCTGGCGTCGTAGTAGCCGCCCCAGGTCAGGAAGATGTTCCAGCCGCCCTGTTCGGGTGCGTCCTTCTTCAGCCGGCGGCCGGCCAGCGATGCCCAGTCCATCGACTGCACGTCCACCTTGATGCCGGCCTTCTTCATGTTCTGGGCCAGCACCATCACGGCGGGCGCGCTCAGGTGGTCGGTGGGATACAGCAGCACCACCTTTTCGCCCTTGTAGCCGGCTTCCTGCAGCAACTGCTTGGCGCGCGCCGGATCGGGCTTGGCGTAGGGCGCGGCGCCCGCGTCGGTCGCCAGCGGCGAGCCGCAGATGAACATGGTGGCGCAATAGTCGACGCGGTACTTCTCGGGGTAGCCCATGGCCGACAGCATTTCCTTCTGGCTCACCAGGTGGTAGAGCGCCTGGCGGGCCAGCGGATTGTTGAACGGCGGATGCAGAGAATTGACGATAACCATGCCCTGCGTGGCGACCGAGGTGCTCAGGGTGATGTCCGGGTTGTTCTCCACGACGGGCAGGAAGTCGGGCGTGAGCTGTTCGATCATGTCGACTTCGCCGTTCATCAGCGCGGCGGTGGCGGTGTTGCCGTCGGGGATGTACACCCACTCCACGCGGTCCACCTTCACGTTCTTGCCGCCGGCCAGGCCGTCGGCCGGTTCGGCGCGCGGCACGTAGGCCGGGTTCTTCACGTAGACGACCTTGTTGCCAGGCACCCATTCATCGCGCTTGAACAGGAACGGGCCCGAGCCGACCATCTCGGTGACCTGCGTGTTCGGGTCGGTCAGGGCCAGGCGCTTGGGCATGATGAACGGTGGCATGCCGGACGGCTTGGACAAGGCGTCCAGCACCAGGCCGAAGGGCTCCTTGAGCGTCAGCGTGAAGCTGTTGTCGCCCGTGGCGGTGAATTCGGCGCCGGCCGCCATCATGGCCTGGCCCAGCGTGTCCTTCTTTGCCCAGCGCTGCAGCGATGCGATGCAGTCCTCGGCCGTGACCGGGGTGCCGTCGTTGAACTTCAGGCCGGGGCGCAGGGTGAAGGTCCAGTTCTTGCCGTCTTCGGACGAGGTCCAGGTGTCGACCATCTGGGGCTTGACCTGCCCCGCGCTGTTCTGCGAGAACAAGGTGTCGAACACCATGTACCCATGGTTGCGCGTGATGTAGGCCGTGTTGAACAGCGGGTCCAGCGTCTTCAGGTCCGCGTGCGGCACCAGGCGCAGGGTCTTGGACTGGGCGAGCGCGCCAGTGGCGGCGGTCATGGCCAGCAGCGCGGCGGCTCCCAGCAAACTGAAACGTCTGATCATTGTTATCCCCTTATTGATTCTGTATGCCCGGCAAGGGCGGCAATGGATGGCGCCTCAGGCCTTGAACGGCCATTTGGGCAATTTGCGCTTGGTGAAAGGCAGCGCGTTGACGTCCTGCGTGATGGCGCCAGGCGTCTCGACATAGATGACGTGGCGGCCCACCTTCGAGTACGAGGCGTAGAAGTGCTGGGACGACTTGACGATGATGAGCTTCATCGCCTGCAGGTCCACGCCGAACTGCGTGAACAGGTCGGTGTCCATGGCCTGGGTGCGCGACGTGGTCATGACGATGGTCACGCCGCGGGTGCGCACGACGGCGACGTCGCCCAGCAGCGCGGGCGTGCCGGCCAGTCCCGTCATGACGGCGTCGCGCTGGAGCGCGAGGATTTCGCAGTCCAGGTCCAGCGGCTGGCCGGAGACGGGCGCGACCTTGCCGCCCACGCGCAGCTTGATCCGCGCGCCTGCGCCCGCTTCAAAGCAGAGCTGCACCGCCACCGGATCCCAGAAGGGGCCGGTGGCGACGTCGGTGATGCCGCGCGCCAGCACGCGTTCCAGGATGAAGGTGGCGTCGCTGGGCGCGCCGCCGCCCGCGTTGTCGGCGGAGTCCGCCAGCACCACGGGGAACTCCTTCTGTGCCAAGGCCTGGTCCAGCGCCTCGTCGGCGCCGGGGTAGGGCGGCGCGAGCTGGTCGCGAAAGCCGATGATCTCTTCGCCCAGCGCGCGCGCCAGCGCGTCGGCCTGGCGCTGGTCGCCGTCGGTATAGACCAATACCTTGGAACCCATGTCCGGCGTGTCGCCCCAGGGGAAGCCGTGCGCGATGGACACGGACAGCACGCCTTCCTTTCCTTCCATGGCCATCAGGCGGTCCACGAAGCTGCGCATGGGTTCGCGGCTGGTGTGCATGATGGAGATCATCTGGCAGTCGTAGACCGCGCGCGCGGGCTTGGTGCGGCCCTCGGCGCGGGCCACGCACAGGTCCACCAGATCGTAGGCGCGGTCGAGGATGTCGGTGTGGGGGTATTCCTTGAAACAGACCAGGAAGTCGGCGCTGTCCACCATGGCGTCCGTCAAATGGCAGTGCGGATCCAGCTCGGCGCCGATGACAGTGTCGGGGCCGACGATCTCGCGGGCCCGGCGCAGCAGGTCGCCCTCGCAGTCGTCGTAGCCGTCGGCCACCATGGCGCCATGCAGGCCGAACAACGCGATATCCACCTTGCCCGCGCGGCGCAGGTCTTCAAGCAGCTCGTCGCGCAAGGTCTCGTAGGCGTGGCGGGTGGTGATGCCCGCCGGCGTCGCGCCAGCCGTCATGCCTTCGATGAGCGTCCAGTTCTTGCCCACGGCGCGCTGGCGCGCGGCCCACAGCGGCCCCGAGAACATCTGCATGCGGTCAGGATGCTGGCCTGCGGGGTAATAGCCGCGGGCCCGGTAGGCGGACAGGCCGGTCGGGATGGGAGAAAAGGTGTTCGTTTCGGTCGCCAGGGACCCGGAGAAGATTTTCATGGATGACGCTCCGCGCAAAAAGAGAGACTGAGGGCGCGGGCATCTTGGCGCGCGCGTTGGGGTGTCGCCTCGCCAGGCGCCGGGCCTGGCGGTGTCATGCAATCAGACGGCGCCGAGCCAGGCTTGAACTTCGATCTCCACGTCGACGTCCATGGCCAGCTTGGCCTCGACGGTCGAGCGCGACGGAAAGTCCGTGGCGAAGTGGCTGCGATAGGCCTCGTTGAACTGGGCGAACAGGGTCAGGTCCGACAGCCATACCGTGACACGCACGACGTCCTTCAGGCTTGCGCCCGTCAGGGCCAGCGTGTCCTTGATGCGCTCGATGGCGGCATGGGTCTGGGCGGTGATATCGCCGCGCACCACTTGCCCGTCGGCATCCATCGGAATCTGCCCCGACAGAAAGAGAAAGCCGCCCGCCTGGGTGGCGCGCGAAAACGGCAGGGGCAGGGAACTGGGGTAACGGGTGATGGCGGTCATGGCGGGGTCTCGTTGGTCAGGAATAAGGATCAGCGCAAGCGCTCGGGACGCACGGCTTCGGCGTTGACGCCGTGCGCGTGCAGGTGGTCGGGCAGAGGCTGACGGGTCAGCAGCGCGGCCGCCAGTTCGGACGTGGCCGCGGCGGTCTGGATGCCATAGCCGCCTTGCGCCGCCAGCCAGAAGAAGGCGGGGGCGCCGGCATCCCATCCCACCACGAAGTCGCCGTCGCGCACGAACGAGCGCAGGCCCGCCCAGGTGTGCTTCGGGCGGCGGATCGTGAGCGAGGTCGCGGATTCGATGCGGTAGATGCCGGTAGCGACGTCCAGCTCTTCAGGCACGACGTCGTGCGCGGCCACCGGGTCGGCGTTGGCCGGCGAACCCAGCAGCTGGCCGGCGTCGGGCTTGAAGTAATAGCTTTCGTCCACGCCGACCACGGCGGGCCAGTGGGAAAAATCGGTGTCTTGCGGACCGGAGAAAGTGAACGCCGTGCGGCGGCACGGCTGCAGGCCGATGGGAGCGGCGCCGCACAGGGCCGCGGCGTGATCCGCCCACGCGCCGGCCGCGTTGACCAGCACCCGGGCCCGGATGGCGCGGCCGTCGGCCAGCGTCAGGGCCCAGGCCTCGTCCGCGTAGACGGCGGTCACCAGTTCGGCGTTGTTGTGCAGCACCGCGCCTTGCCGGCTCATGCCGCGCAGGAATCCCTGGTGCAGGGCATGCACATCGATATCGCGCGCATCGGGCTCTTCGATCGCGCCGCAGAGCTGATCGCCGCGCAGGCACGGCACGCGCGCGACGGCCTGCTCGGCGTCGATCAGCGTCACGTTGGGCGACTGGCGCTGGAAGTCTTCGAAAACCTCGTGCAGCAGGTCCTTCTGTTCCGGCGTGGCGATATACAGCACGCCGCGGGGGCTGAGCAGGGGATGCTCGCTGAAGCCTTGCGGCGGGCGCTCATAGAAAGCGCGGCTGGCGCGGGTAAGCGCCTTGATCTGCGTTGTGCCGTAGGTCTCCATGAACATGGCCGCGGAGCGGCCGGTGGAGTGATAACCCGGTTGGGACTCGCGTTCCAGCACTGCCACGGACGCCGTGGCGCTCAGGCGGTAAGCCACGGATGCGCCGGCGATGCCGGCGCCGACCACGGCGAAATCGTATAGGGGTTCAGCAGTCATTTTTGTCGGAAGCGAGAATTCTATTATTTGATAATTCTCGAATACGATAGTTTTTTGACGCCCAACGAGTAATAGGGGAATGCCCTGATGGCGCGGGCCGGCGCGAGCTAGCCCAGTTGCGGGGCTGTGGTTAACCCAGCTTGGCGCACCAGACCAGGAGCGCAATCACGCCCAAGGTCTGCAAGGCCAACAGCGCGCTGATCAGGCCAGGCTTGCCGGAAGCGAGCCAGTATGCGACGACGAAGGGATAGCAGAGCAGATTGGTGGCGGCCAGCGCCAGGGCGCCCAGGACTTGCGTCATGCCAGGCGTGAACAGCAGGAGGGCGCTGCCGATACCGCCGCCGATGACGGCAATCAGGATCGCGATGTCGGAAACTGGAGCGGCGGCGTCGCGACAATCAGGGCAAGACCGGCGCTTCCTCCTGGTAGGCGCGGTGCAACAATTCCAGGAATACCGGCGCATCGGGCAAATCCACCGCACCGATCCGATTCACCGGCACCCCGGGTGTCCAGGAATTCATCACTGCCGCGCCCGCGAAGGCGGGCAGGTCGGCCAGCGTAATCGCCTGCGCGCGCTGTGGCACGCCGATCCCGTCCAGTTGCCGCCGCACGATTCCCATCGTCGTGCCGCCCAGCATGTCGGCGTGGGGCCACACCACCGACTTGCCGTCCCAGAACGCCAGATTCCAGATCGATGCCTCGCTTAGCCGCCCGTGGCGGTCCACGAATGCCGCGTCATCGAACCCTAGCTCCACCGCCTGGCGCAGGAAATAGGTTTTCGCGACCTCGCCCACATGCTTTACCTGGGGCAGCGCGCGCTCGTGCTCTACCGCGGCCAGGGCCAGCGGTCCGGCGGGGCCGGATGATGGCGGGGCGGTGCGTACCAGCACCTGCAGCGGCGCATCCGGCCCCGCCACGGTGAACTCTCCCGCCGGGGAATACACCGTCGCCGTCAGCGAGTGATCCGCCGGACTGGCCTGGATGGCCGTCCTCAGGTATTCCCGGATTCGTACGTCGGGCAGGGCCTGGCCGAACATCTCCATCGACGCCGCCCTCAGCCGGGCCAGATGCAGGTCCAGGCCACGGACGCGGCCCGCCCGCACCTGCATCGCCGTAAAGTGCGCATAGCCCGCGAAGGCCAGCGGCCCCAGATCGTTGGCGGTGGCCGCCTGGCCGTTGCGTTGAATCACGAAAGATGCCGGACTGACTGACATTGCTGTACTCCAAAAGGCGACGGGCCGTCGCCGGGATTATCAAGTTTCACTACTATCCGATATTGCTTCTCCCATGAGAAACCAGTAGTTTTCAACCAACCATTGAATTTAGCTTGAAGATCATGAACCGCATGCTGCCCGGCACCCGCGCGCTGAGAACCTTTGAGGCCGCCGGCCGCCACCTGAACTTCACGCGTGCCGCCGACGAGGTCGGCCTGACTCCCGCGGCCGTCAGCTACCAGATCAAGGAAATCGAAGACCAGTTGGGCATCGTGCTGTTCACGCGCACCAGCCGCAGCATCCAGCTGACGCCCGCCGGCGCGGTGCTCTTCGAGGCGGCCGGCGATGCGCTGGACATCCTGAGGCGTGCCACCGGCCGCGCCCGCCGCATGAGCCGGGGCGCGGCGCATCTGCGCATCTCGGTGGGCGCGCGATTTGCCACCAATTGGCTGCTGCCTCGCTTGCCGCAATTCCGCGCCGCGAACCCGGGCGTGGAGCTCACCTTCGATATCAGCGACGAGCTGCGGGATTTCGATGCCGACGATGTGGATGTCGCGATCCGCTACGGGGCAGGGAAGTACGGCGGGGCGATCTCGCATCGTCTGTTCGACACGGTGGTTGTGCCGGTGTGCAGCCCCAAGCTGTTGGAACATGGCCCGAAGGTGCTCAAGCCCGAGGACCTGTCCGCCCATACGCTGTGCTACGTGGACTGCAAGCCGGACGGGATCGTCTGGCCGAACTGGCCGATGTGGATGGCCGCCGCTGGCGTGCACGATTTCGACGACAGCCGGTGCCTGGCGTTCACGGAATCCAGCCATGTGGTGCAGGCGGTGATGGAGGGCGGCGCGGTTGGCCTGGTCGAACTGGAACTGGTGGATCGGGAGCTGGAGCAGGGCAGGCTGGTCAGGTTGTTCGACGTGGGCGTCAGGGTCGCGCCGGAGTATGCCTATCACCTGGTCTATCCGGCCTTGGGCCAGGAGGATCCCCGCGTGCAGGCCTTGCGGACGTGGATCGCCGGAGAACTGAAGCGCTGAATGGAAGGCGCGGGCACCCGGATTTTGCGGTGCCCGGCGCAGGGGCATTCGTCGTGCTTGCGTTCATTCAAGCAGCATTCGCATCATGGATGGAACAGTTTGTTCCAGCATGAATGCGGCTGAACCTGTGTTCCTGTCATGGGCCAGCCGGTAGAATTCCTTCCCATACTCCCTCTATCTACTAGTCGAAAGGTCATATTCTTATGAGCAACGCTTATCTCGACGCCCTGAAGAAGCGCCGCACGCAGTATTCGCTGGGCCGCAACCTGTCGGCCTCCAAGGAAGAATTGGCTACGCTGATCCAGGACGCGATCAAGCACAGCCCCTCGTCGTTCAATTCGCAAAGCTCGCGCGCCGTGATCCTGTTCGGCGCCGAAAGCGAGAAGCTCTGGAGTCTGGCGATCGAGGAAGTGCGCAAGGTGGCGCCCGCCGAAGGCTTTGACAAGACCGAAGCCAAGCTCAAGAGCTTCGCTGCCGGCGTGGGCACGGTCCTGTTCTTCGAAGACCAGGACGTGGTGCGCAGCCTGCAAGAAAAGTTTGCCCTGTACGCCGACAATTTCCCCGTGTGGTCGGAACAAGCTGGCGGCATGGCCCAGCTGTCGGCCTGGACCGCCCTGGCCAACGCCGACGTCGGCGCCAGCCTGCAGCACTACAACCCGCTGATCGACGCCGCCGTGGCGCGCGAGTGGAACATTCCCGCCTACTGGAAGCTGCGCGCACAGATGCCCTTCGGCTCGAACGAAGCCGGCTTCGGCGCCAAGCCGTTCATGGACGACGCCGAGCGCTTCCGCGTGATCGGCTGATGATGCAGGGCGTCCCCGGACGCCCGCGATGACCGCGGTATTCAAGCCCGCATTTCTCGATGAGGAATGCGGGCTTGCTGTTTTTCGGGGGCTGGATTCTCTGTTTGGATTAGGGGGGCGCCTTTCGCCTGATGCTGCTCTTTCAATGCGGCGGATAGCGCTATATTCAAGCGAGCCCCCCAACAGGAGTCATCATGCAGACCAATGAAATCCATCGTGGCCGCCTGATCGATCACATCCAGCTGGTTGTGCGCGATCTGCCCGCCAGCCAACGGTTCTACCAGGCGGTGTTCGATGCGCTGGAGGTGCCGATGGGCGGCACCGGAGAAGGGTATTTCTGGGCCGACGAATTGTTCGTTTCCACGGCCGACAGCAAGGCCGCGCAGGGCCAGCTGACCGGGCGCCATCACCTGGCGTTCCAGGCGCGGGACCAGGCCATGGTCGACGCGTTCCACAAGGCGGCGCTGACCCATGGCGGCAAGGACAATGGCGCTCCCGGGTTCCGGGATTACCACCCCGGGTACTACGGTGCATTCGTGCTGGATCCGGACGGCAACAACATCGAAGCCGTGTTCCACGGCGAAGCCGAACGCAGCGCGCCGTCGGTCAAGGTGACGTTCTGACGGGGATTCCGTGTGCAACTCCGCCACCTGCGCTACTTCGTGAAGATCGTCGAGGCGGGCAGTTTCTCGCGCGCGGCGGCGCTCATTCCGGTGGCGCAGCCGGCGCTCAGCCAGCAGATCGCCGCGCTGGAAGATGAGCTGGGCGTAGTGCTGCTGCACCGGAGCGCCCGTGGGGTTCGTCCCACCGCCGCGGGCGCCGCCCTGTACACGGAAGCCGCCTCCATCCTGAGCCAGATGGAGCGGATCCCGCAGATCGTCCGGTCGCTGGGCGGGGAAATGCAGGGCGTGGTCCGTATCGGCATGTCGTCCACGTTGGCCTCCTTCCTGGCGGGCACATTGATGGAGGCCTGCAAGGCAACCTTGCCCAAGATCAGCCTGCGTTTCAGCAGCGGCGCCAGCGGACAGCTGGGTGATCGCATCCGCGACAGTACGCTGGATCTTGCCCTGGTGTTCGAGGACGAACCGTTTACGGGCTTTATGCGCCAGCCGCTGTTCAGGCAGCGGCTTTTCGTCGTCAGTCCCCGCAAGGCCGGGCGCCGGCCATCCGGAGTGCGTTTCGAGCAGCTTGCGGACATGCCGCTGATCTTGCCCGCGCATCCGAACATCACGCGCACCATGCTGGACCGGCTGTTCGCCAAGGCCGGCATCGTTCCGCAGATCGTGGCTGAAACCGAGGTGTTTTCAGGAATGCTGTCGGCGGTGCAGGCGGGAATAGGCAACACAATCCTGCCGCTTGGCGATTTCTCGGGCGTGCCGGGCTACGGCACCATCTGGGCGGTGCTGATTGAACCGCCGGTGCATTTGACGGCCAGCGTCATTGCGTCGAACGAGGTGCCGCTGACTCCGCCGGCCGAGGCCGTCCGGGCGCTGCTGAGCGAGTTCGTGCGACGGCAGGTCGAAGAAAAGGGCCTGGCCGGCGCCGAGCCGATTGCTTCCTGAAGCGGGGCTGCCCAGCCATATCCGCGCCCTATACCCGCATATCGACATAGTATTTTTCCGGCCAGGCCAATCAGCGGAAGCTTCACTCCCAAGCAGGAATCGCAATTTCAGCGGCCTGCATGACAAGGAGAGTGATGATGGCCAAGCTGATCTATCGCGTGGTTTCCGCTTGCGGCGCGCTGGGGTATGGATTTCCGAATGAATCGCTGAAAAAGGCGCTGGAAGGCCGCATCGACGCGGTGATATCCGATGCGGGGTCGATGGATGCCGGCCCCTATTATCTGGGCACGGGCGAGGAGTACTTCGAACGCGAGGCGGTCAAGGCGGACTTCCGCCATATGGTCGAAGCGGGCGAACGGATCGAGGGGCCGGTCATCCTGGGCAGCTGCGGCATGGCCGGAGGCAACCGCAACCTGGATTGGATGATCGAGGTGGCCAAGGAAGTGTTCGGCGAACTCGGGGTGACGAACCGTTCCGTGGCCGTCATCCGGTCCGAGCTGGACCCCGCCACCGTCATTCAGGAACTGCGCGCGGGCGCGCTCCAGGCCACGGGCGCCGGCCCGGCGCTGAACGAGGATGCGCTGAAAGAAAGCACCATCGTGGGACAGATGGGCATACATCCGCTGATCACCGCGCTTGAGAGCGGCGCGAAGTACATCCTGGCGGGGCGGTCCTGCGACGTCGCGCTGTTTGCGTCGGACATGATCCGCCGCGGCATCGATCCGGGCCTGGCCTATCACGTGGGCCACGTGCTGGAATGCGGTGCGCTGGCCTGCGACCCGGGGTCGCCCTCGGACTGCCTGGTGGCCGAAATCTACGACGATGGCACGGCCTTGTTCGTGGCGCCGGACCCGGCGCGGCGGTGCACCCCGTATTCCATCGCGGCGCACTCGCTTTATGAGGAAAGCCATCCCCAGCTGCAGTTCTATCCGGAGGGCATTCTGGCGATGGAGCGCACGGAGTTCTTCGCCCGCGACGCCCGGACCGCCGGCATCCGCAACAGCCAGTTCGTGCACGCCGCCAAGCCCTGGCCCTGGAGCATCAAGCTTGAAGGTTCGCGCTACCTGGGCAAGCGCAAGGTGGCGCTGTTGCACCTGGACCCGGCTGACCTGGCGCGCGTGCCCGCCGACGTGCTGGTCTACGGCCGCAACGGCGTGCAGGCCATGCCCGTGCAGGACAATGAACAGGAACTGGGTCTGATCGTGGAAACCTGCGCGTCCACTCCGGCTGCGGCCGAGACCCTGGCCAGCCTGTTGACCCACTACCTGATTCACTACGGCTATCCCGGACGCAAGGCTACCGCCGGCAATATCGCCTATCCCTTGTCGCCGAACCTGGTGAGCTTTCGTCGCGACGACGGGCAATACGGCGCCCTCGTGCCCAGCGGAACACGCGATCCCGTATTCCTGGCCAACTACCCAAAGGTCAAAGACGCGGTGATCAAGCTGATTGAAGCGGAGTTCCCGGACGCGTTGCGCCAAGCCAGCTGGCAGATCCATGAGGCCGGCGCGCAGCGCCCGGTGGCGCTGGTGCGGACCATAGACCGGGACCCGGAACGGCTGGCCGCCAGCCACCGCGCGGCGCTGGATCGTGTCCTGTCGCTGGCCCGGCCCCAGGCGGGATCGCATCTGGACCTGAACGCGGGCGACGCCTACGAATGGTCGCTCTACCACCTGCTCTTGAACGAGGACATCATCAAGAACCGCATGTTCCCGATCACCTGCTACCGCGCCAATGGCGCGGACTGGACGGAGAGCGGTTCGGAACGGCCCCGGTACTTCGATATCGGCACGACCCGCTACGAGGGCAACCTGGACGACCGCAGCCTGTCGCTGATCGCGGACGCTCCCCCGGCAGGCGAACCGCGCAGCGAACGGCGCCTGCTGGACATGGCCGTGGTGATCCGCAGCAAGGACGCAGGCATCAACCGCCTGACCTTCGACATCGTGTTCAACTCACCGGTCGATTACGAGGCGGCCTTGAATTCCAATGTGTTCTGCCCCGCGCATGTGGCGCGGGTGTTGGGCGTGGCGCCTGAACGCGTCGTCGGCACATTCTTCGTGGACAGCTGCAACGCAATCAAGCTGACGATAGACCGGCCGAATATCTCCGCGTCGGCCGACGAGCGCGACGTATTCGGGGCACAGCAGCAGTCGGCCATTGAGCGCTTGCGGATTCCGCACTACGCGGAAAGCCTGGCGATGGCCTCGGCGCTATAGATCCCGCAGCGGGTTCTGAGCAAGCACTTACTTGCAGGTTTGGGTGACGGACGGCACTTGTTGGTGCGCCGCCACGCTTTGCCTTCTTCGGGAAATGCGACGAAAGGTTTCAGGGTGTCGAACTCTGTTGCGATTGCGTCAACGGATTTCATGCAAAATTGCCCGCTGCTGACGGTGTCCCCGAAATTCGACGCGCTGGTGCCCCCAGCGGCGTGGCAAGCATCGCCATGGATAGTCGGGACTACGCACCGAAGGCGGTTGATTGCAGAGTCTGCCGACACGGCGGAGAGAGCGTGTGATGGAAGACGATATGAAGCAGTCCGGACCCGGACACCGCGCCGCCTTGTTCCTTGCCTCTGTCTCGTTGGCGGCGTGCGCGTTCGCGACACCGTCCCGGTCGCTCGCCGCGCAGGCCTGGACTCCCCCGGGCGCCACGGCGTGCCAATTCGACGGCTGGACGAACAGTCTTAAACCTGCGATTCCGGTCAGGGATGGCCCGTCGTCCGATGCCGCCCGGGTCGGCATGCTGCCCGTCACGGCCGACGAGGAAGAGTCCGAATACACCTACAGCGTCAGATTTCGTGTCACCGAAGCACGGAACGGCTGGCTGAAAATCGATCAGGCCAGCGACGACTACAACGAGGCCGAGGGCGCGCCGCCGCGCGAGGTGTACCGCGGCTCGGGGTGGATCAGGTCCGACGACGCGAGGGTCGGCATCCAGTCCGGCCGCGGCTATGCCCAGCCCGACAGCAAGAGCGAACGCCTGCTGGATCTGGGCGGCGACTGGCTGACGGACAGGGGGCAGATCCAGAACATCGTGGCCTGCAGCGGGGAATGGCTGCTGCTGGACTACCAGCTCAATACCCGCGCCACGTCCGATGGACGCTTGCAGGACATCCCCGAGAAGGACCGCGGCATTGCGCGGGCCTGGTTCCGGGGCGTGTGTTCGAACGAGGAAACCACCTGCGACATGCGCTCGGTGGATAAAGACTGATAAATTGGCGGCCTTACGGGCGCACCAGGATGCCTGCATCCCGCGGCCTGCTTCGAGAAATGCTCACTCTCCACTTGCGATAGAACAGAACCGATGCTGAAAACAAAACTAACGGCTTTTGGAATGTGCGTGGCAATGTCCTGGGCAGGCATGTCCTACGCCCAGGCGCAAGCGCCCGCCCAGCCGCAACGGCAAGCCCCCGCGGCCGAAGAGCCCGAGCGCTATGGTCCGTTCCTGTTCTTTCCAAGCGCGCCCAGCCTGCTGATGTACCACTCGGCTGTCGGCGCCAACGACATGCTCAACCTGAAGAAGGCGTTGCGCGAACATCCCGGCATCGCCACCATCATCCTGCAGAACAATGGCGGCGGGCTGGTGCACATCGGCCTGGTGGTGGCCGAAGAGATCTATGAGCGCGGCCTGAATACCTACATTCCGAAGGACAGCTATTGCGCCTCCGCGTGCTCGTTCGTCTTCTTTGCAGGCCGGCAGCGCATCGCCGACGGCCGCCTGGGCGTGCATCAGATATCCGCGCCGGAGCTGACGGGCGAACAGGCCCAGTTCGGCGTGTCGGATATCGTCGCGACGTTGCCGAAATACGGCGTCTCGGCCGACGTGCTGGGCATCATGTTCAGCACGCCGTCGAAGGAAATGTACTTTTTCACGCCGCAGGAAATCGCCAAGTACGGCATCAACCGCAGCGGCAACGTGCAGACGGCGCGCAACGAACCCCCGCAAGGCGGAACGGGCGGTGGCCAACGCCCGGCGCCCGCGGCGGCCCCCGCGCCTTCGCAGGCACAAGCGCTGCCGCCCCAGGGAGGCGCGCAGCCCGCTCCGGCCGCGCCCGACAATCCCTACATGAAAAAGGAAACCGCGCCGGCCGCCATTTCCGACGAGCAGAAGGCGATCAACGCGGCCGCCCTGATGATCCAGGCGGGCAGCGGCACCAACGAAGAAGCCATGAACTTCACGCGCGAGTTCTACGCGGACAGTGTCGACTACTTCAAGAAGAAGCGGCCCAAGTCGGAAATCCTGGCGGACAAGGAGGCATATTTCGGCCGCTGGCCGATCCGCCGCTTCGTCGTGGACCAAAGCTCGCTCAAGTCCAAATGCAAGGACGGGATGTGCATGGTGGTCGGCATCTACGACTACAAGGTGTCCAGTCCCGAGCGCGGCAAGACCGCCACCGGCACTTCGAACTTCACCTATGTGCTGGACCTGCGCAACCGTTACCGCATCGTGATGGAAGACAGCGAAGTCATCAGCCGCTGAGGCCGTCCGCCTGGGTATGGGAACAAAGAAGAATCAGATGAAAACAGGATTGCCCGCGGTACGGCTGCTGTGCCTGGCCGGATTGTTCACGTTGCCGGCGCCCGCCCTGGCGATAGATTGCAAGAAGGCCAGCAGCGCGGTCGAGAAGCTGATCTGCTCGGATCGCAAGACGGTGGCGGCCGACGCCGAGTTGAACCGGGCCTATCGCGCGATGCTGAAGCAGGCGCCGGACAGCGAGGTCCGCGCCATGCTGGTGGATAGCCAGAAGCGGTGGGTGGCGGCGCGCGACCAGGCGATGGACACGCTTATCGGCACGCCCGATGCGTTGCCTGATGAAAAATCCGCCGGCGAGATTGTGCGCGAGCTCATCGTCAACCGCACGGCGGAACTCAAGGAAACCGGCAAGGGACCCGCCACGCCCGCCATGATCGGCCGCGCGCTCAGCCAGAGGAAATTCCAGGCGCAATTCACCGGTGGCGCCTACGCGGGCTATTGGACGTCGTGCGATGTGCTGCCGCGCGACTACAGGAACTATGCCTGCTTCGCGATTCGCCACTACCAGAACAACGATCGGGTCTGCACGGTCGACGAGTCATGGGCATCGGGCAGGGTCTACACCAATCGGTACGTCGCCAATATCGTGGACGGCAAACCCAAGGTCATCGCGTCGTGTTCGTTCAGCAGCGAGGACGAGGCGTGCTCCGATACCGAAGGCCAGGCGAAATGGAACCGGAAGCCGGAACAGCCGGACTATGTCTATTCCGCCCAGCCGCTGCCGAAGCTCGACGGAGAGATCTACGACTCGGACGATTTCGAATGGGCGCGGGCCTGCCTGGTCGATACGGCCTATCCTCCCGCCAAATAGCCGGACGCGGGAACTCGCCGGACGGCTGTCCGCCGGACCCAGGCAATTCAACGATCTGTTACTCCAGGCGGCTGTTCGATACGGCCTGTGGCGCAGGCGCACGCCGTATCGGCAAAACTTCGGACCTGCCGAAGGAATCAGGCCCGGCGCGTCTTAGAATTCAGGCTTGACGATGCATGGCGGGGCCGATGCCCCGTCCTGGCCTGTCCCGGGTGTCCGGGACGCGCCACCGGCGCTGGCCGGCGATGAACCGAACCGAGAGAGATGGATGGATAAGCGACAAGACCTGGAACAGCCGGCGATCCAGGAGGGGGCGGCGCATGCCGCGGGGCCGAATGTGCCCGACGCCATCCCTCACGGCGCGCCACCCGGAGTTTCCGCTCCTGAAGCGGCATCTCTTGCGCTCATCACCATCGACATCGAGGCCGACCCGACACTCGGTTACGCATCCATCCAGAATGCGGTCCCCATTGTCCGTTCGCTGCGCCTGAGCAACCGCTCGCCGCACAGCTGCGACAACATCGAAGTCCACATTGCCTGCAACCCGGCCTTCGCGCAGAGCGTCAAGCTGCGTTTCGACAGTCTGGTTCCCGGTGAAATCCGCCGCGTCTCTCCGCTGGACCTGACCCCCGACCACGCCTACGTCGCCGACCTGCAAGAGGCCGTGCGCGCCAGCATCAACGTGGTTGTGCAGTCCGGCGCGCAGGAGCTGGGCCGCGCGTCGCAGCCCATCACCGTGCTGGCCTACGACCAGTGGGCCGGCACGCGGGCCCTGCCCGAGCTGCTGGCCGCCTTCTCCATGCCGAACAACCCGGCCGTGGATGTGCTGATCGGCAAGGCGGCCGCGCTGCTGCGCAGCCAGCACAGCGAGCTGACGATGAACGGCTACCAGTCCAAGAGCCGCGATCTGGTCTGGAAGCAGGTGTCCGCCATCTACAGCACGCTGGCTGCCGAGACCCTCCATTACGCCGAGCCGCCCGCGTCCTTCGGCGTGGACGGCCAGAAGATCCGCACGCCGGACCGCATCATCGAAGCCCGCGTGGCTACCTGCCTGGACCTGGCCATGCTGTTCTCGTCCTGCCTGGAGCAGGCGGGACTGCGTCCGGTCATCCTGATGAAGGACGGCCACGCCTGGGTAGGCGTGTGGCTGCATCAGGCCTGCTTTGCGGACCCGCTGACGGACGACGTGCAAGCCGTGCGCAAACGCGTGGACAGCGGCGAGTTCCTGGTGTTCGAGACCACCGGCATCGCCCAGCATCCCAACCACCGCGCGTCGCTGCGGCTGGCGCTGGAGCAGGGCGCGGCGCACCTGCGCGAAGAAGACACCTTCCGCTATGCCATCGACATCCACCGCGCGCGTGAACTGCAGATCAAGCCGCTGCCGTCGCGCGTGGTGTCCGTGACGCCCGGCGGCACGGAACCGGCGGAACAGCCCGCCGCCATCGAGCCCACGCCCGAGTTGCCGCCGCTGGACCCGGAATTCGTCATCAGCCTGGAACCCGCCGACGACACGCCCGAAGGCCGCCTGGCCAAATGGAAGTCGCGCCTGCTGGACCTGACGCTGCGCAACCGCCTGCTGAACTTCAAGATCACCAAGTCGACGCTGCCGCTGGTGGTGCCCGACCTGGGCCGGCTGGAGGACGCCATCGTCGATGGCAGCGAGTTCCGCATCCGTCCCTTGCCGGCCGCGCTGATGGAAGGCAACGATCCTCGCATGGCCGAAGTGCACATCGGCCGGGGCGGCCGCGCGCCACTGGACGACATGGCGCTGGAGGCGCTGTCCAACAAGGAACTGATCGCCCGCGTGTCGCAGGAGGCGCTGGACGCCAACCTGCTGACCATCTTCGGCGCGGCGCGCACCGGCCTGGAAGAAGGCGGCGCCAACACGCTGTACCTGGCCATGGGCATGCTGCGCTGGACCGAGACGCCCGGCGCGGAGAACGCGCACCTGGCTCCCCTGATCCTGGTGCCCGTGTCCCTGCAGCGCCAGTCGGTGCGCAGCGGCTTCCGGCTGGTTCGGCACGACGACGAAACCATCATCAACCCCACGTTGCTGCAGATGCTGCGCAACAACTACGAGCTGCGCATCCCCGGGCTGGATGCCGCGTTGCCCGCGGATGACAAGGGCGTGGACGTGGCCCGGGTGCTGCAGGCCTTCCGGCTGGCGGTGCGCGAGATCGCGGGCTGGGAGGTGCTGGAACAGGCGCACCTGGGCATCTTCTCGTTCACCAAGTACCTGATGTGGAAGGACCTGCAGGACCGCACCGAGCAGTTGAAGGCCAACCGCGTCGTCCAGCACCTGATCGACCATCCCGGCCAGGCTTTCGCGAAAGCCCCTTACGAAGAACGCTTCGACCGCCTGGACGACAGCTACAAGCCCGAAGACCTGCTGACCCCGCTGCTGTCCGACTCGTCGCAGCTCAAGGCCATCTGCGCGGTGGACGCCGGCCGCGACCTGGTGCTGGAAGGCCCGCCGGGCACCGGCAAGAGCCAGACCATCACCAACCTGATCGCGCACCTGCTCGCGCGCGGCAAGACCGTGTTGTTTGTCTCGGAAAAAATGGCCGCGCTGGAGGTCGTGCACCGCCGCCTGGCCAACATCGGCCTGGGCCCGTTCTGCCTGGAACTGCATTCGTCCAAGGCGCGCAAATCCGAAGTCCTGCAGCAGCTGGGCAAGGCGCTGGACCACAGTGGCCAGCGCACGTCCGACGACTGGGCCCGCGAGGCCGAGCGCCTGGCCGTGCTGCGCCAGGAATTGAACGGGCTGGTCGACGCGCTGCATCATGAGTATCCCAACGGCCTGACCGTTTACGACGCGATCGGCACGTGCATCGAGAACGCCGGCAAGGAGCCGTCGCCGATGTCCTGGCCGGACGCAGCGGCGCATGAACGCAAGGAGTTCGCCCGGCTGCGAGAGGCGGCAAGGCGCATGTCCACCCTGTCTGGCGAGCTGGGCAAGCTGCATGGCCACCCGCTGGCGCACATCGGCATGGCCGAATGGAGCCCGAGCTGGCAGGATGCGCTGCTGGCCGCCGCCCAGGCGCTGGATCAGGCGATAGCCGGTTTCAAGGATCGGGCAGCCAGTGCGGGCGAGGGACTGGGCTTGCCGGCTGCCGGCCTGAGCCTGGACGCCTATGCCAGGCTGGATCAGTTGATCGACGTGCTGCTGGCCGCTCCGCAAGTGCCCGCGGGACTGGCCGCGCAGGCGCACGACCCCGCCGCGCGCTTCCAGGTGCAGGCCATGGCCCGCCACGGCCTGGCGCGCAACGCGCATTGGGAGCAGGTGGGCGCGCGGTGGAATGCGCAGCTTGCGGAACTGGACGCCAACACGCTCAAGGCGCAATGGCTGGCCGCCTGCTCGGCGTGGTGGCCCAAGTCCGCCTTCGCCAAGCGCGCCATGCGCAAGCGACTGGCCGCTTATCGCACCGACAGCCAGCGCCCGGACGACGCAGCGATCAACGCGGTCCTGGCGCCTCTGGCCCTGGTCAACATCGAAGATCGCGAACTCGCTGCGCTGAAGGCCGACGCCCAGCGCCTGCTGCAAGAGGCCTATACGGGCCTTGGCACCGACTGGGAGCAGGTCCGGCGCCACGAGCAATGGGCGCAGCGCTTTGCGGATGCCGTCACGCTGGCGGCGGGCGACCCGGCGCTTGCAGGGGACCTGCGCGCGCGCCTGCAGCCGCTGGTCGGCGAGAACCGCGCCTTCTTGCTGCCCGGCGCGTCCCTGGGCAAGAGCCTGCTGGACTATCGCAACGCGTGGCGCGTGCTGCAGGACAGGCTGGCCGAAGTCGACGCGCTGGCCAAACCCACCGAGGCCCTGTCGGGCGGCGCGGATGCCGGCGGCGCGCTGGAACGCATCCAGGCTGTCATCGCCGGATGGCGCCACAACAAGCAATTCCTGATGCCGTGGTGCGTCTGGCGCCAGGCCCGCGAGCAGGCGGTCCATTTGCAGCTGCAGGGCCTGGTCGTTTCGCTGGAGCAGGGCCGCGTTCCGTTGGCCCAGGTCGAAGCCCATTTTGAATTCAGCTACCGCAATTGGTGGGTGAAGAAAGTCATCGACCATTCGCCCATGCTGCGGTCGTTCTCCAGCGCCGACCACGAACGCAAGATCCGTGAGTTCCGCCAGGCCGACGACCGTTTCCAGCAACTGACCTCCGCCTACATCGCCGCGGTGCTGGCCGGCAAGGTGCCCGCCGGCAACGGCATCCTGGTCAGTCCCGACAGCGAGCTCGGCCTCTTGCGGCGCGAACTGCAAAAGAAGGCTCGCCACGTTCCCGTGCGCCAGCTGATGCAACGCCTGCCGACGCTGCTGCCCAAGCTCAAGCCCTGCCTGCTGATGTCGCCCCTGTCCGTGGCCCAATACCTGGACGCCGGCCACTCCCAATTCGACGTCGTCGTCTTCGACGAAGCCTCGCAGATCCCCGTGTGGGACTCCGTCGGCGCCATCGCCCGCGGCCAGCAACTGGTGGTGGTGGGCGACACCAAGCAACTGCCGCCCACCAGTTTTTTCAGCAAATCCACGGTGGAGGAGGACGGCGCCGGCGACGACGGGCAGGTCGAAGACCTGGAGAGCATCCTGGACGAATGCCTGGGCGCCGACATGAACCGCCTGCGCCTGCAGTGGCACTACCGCAGCAAGCACGAAAGCCTGATCACGTTCAGCAACGTCACCTACTACGACTCGCAGCTGATCACCTTCCCATCGCCCGTCACCGACGACGTCGCCGTGCGCCTGGAGCAGGTCGCCGGCGTCTATGACCGCGGCGGCAGCCGCACGAACCGCCGCGAAGCCGAAGCCATCGTCCTGGGCATCGAGCAGCACTACCTGGACAAGACCCGCCGCCGTCAGACGCTGGGCGTGGTCACCTTCAACCAGCCCCAGCAAGCACTGATAGAAACCCTGCTGGACGCCCGCCGCCGCGCCAATGCGGAGCTGGACAAAGCCATCTCGGCCCAGGCCCGCGAGCCGCTCTTCATCAAGAACCTGGAGAACGTGCAGGGCGACGAACGCGACATCATCTACTTCTCGATCACCTTCGGCCCGGACGCAGCCGGCAAGATGACGATGAACTTCGGCCCGCTGAACGGCGAGGGCGGGCACCGGCGCCTGAACGTCGCGATCTCGCGTGCCCGGGAAGGCGTGGTGATCTACAGCACCCTGATGCCGGAACAGATCGACCTGTCCCGCGTGCGTGCAACCGGCGTGCGGGATTTGAAGCACTACCTGGAATTCGCGCTGAAAGGCCCGCGCGCCCTGGTCGAGCAGTCGCTGCCCACCGGGCGCGAACCGGACAGTCCGTTCGAGACGCAGGTCATCAAGGTGCTGCGCGAACACGGCTGGGTCGTGCATCCGCAAGTCGGTTGCTCGAGCTATCGGATCGACATGGGCGTGGTGGATCCGCGCGCGCCCGGCCGGTACCTGATGGGGATCGAGTGCGATGGCAGGGCCTATCACTCCGGCGCCACCGCGCGGGATCGGGACCGCCTGCGGCAAGTGGTGCTGGAAGGGCTGGGATGGAGGTTGCATCGGGTCTGGTCGACGGACTGGTGGATCAATCCGGAGCGGGAAGTGGAGAAGCTGCTGGCCCGGTTGAACTCGGAGCTGGACCGCCAGGTGGAGGAAGAGCCGGAGGTGGAGCCCGAGGAAGCGGCGCAGGAGCAATCCTCCGAGGCGGGCGATTCCGTGGAATTCGCGATCACGACGGAAGAGGGCACGTCCGAGTCTGCGGCCGGGAACGTTGCGGCTGGCGGCTTGACGACCTATCGGCCGGCTGAACTGAGCGGTGGAGATTCAGAGGCGTTCTACAGCCGGAGCAATAACGATCAACTGGTCGAGCAGCTGCGCCTGGTGATCGAGACCGAAGGACCGGTCGCGGAGACCTTGCTGCATCGGAAGGTGGCCCGGGCCTGGGGCCTGGAGCGGACTGGCGTCCGGATTGTGGAGAGACTGCGGACGCTGACGCCGGTGGACGTGGGGCAGAGCCAGGAAGGCGACGCGACGTTCTATTGGCCGGCCGGTGCGAATCCTGAGGAATGGAAGGGTTTCCGGGGCGCGGGGGACGACGAGGCCACGCGCCGCCGGGTTGACGACGTGTGCATCGAGGAACTGGCCAACGGGGTCTTGCATGTGCTGGCCATGGCCGGAAACGCGCCGAAGGCGGATGTGGTCAAGTCCGTGTGCCGGATGCTGGGGATGGCGCGGACGCTGGCGGATGCTGAAGTCCGGATCGGACTGGCGGTGGCCGGGCTGGCCGAACGCGGCAAGCTGCGGGAAGAAGGGGGGCTGCTGCGGGCGGTGTAAGGTGTCAGACTGTAATTGCGAGTCTTGCGCCAGCGGTATATCGCCGGAAGCCGCAACGCGTCCGATGCCGTATGAGGCCCGGCTGGCGGACTCTCGATATCGCGATTCGATGGCCAGACACGCGCAAGATTTGGAAACTGTCTGGATTCCCGTACGGCAAATTCGTCCACGCCTCGGACGTAGAATGCCGCTTTTCCATCCGGCTGACAGGAACCAAACATGAAAAGAACCATCCTCCTTGCGTCCGTATGCGCCGCGCTGCTTTCCGCCTGCGCTCCGACTTCCCCTCCTCGCGAAGGATCGTCCTCCATGCCCGCTCCCACCGCCACGTCTCCCGCCAGCTCATTGAGCCTGTCCGCCTATTACTGGCGCCTGGCCTCCGCCACCGATGCCGCGGGCAAGTCGATCCCCGCGCTTCAGACAGGCATCGACCATCAGCTGCGCCTGAGCTTCACGAACGACGCCTTGAATATCCGCGGCGGCTGCAACACGCAGTTCGGCGGGTACAGCTATAAGAACGGCGTGCTGCATGTGGCGAATCTTGCGTCCACGATGAAGGCTTGCGAGCAAAGCCTGATGCAGCTGGATGCCGAAATCGGCCAGCGCATCAAGGGCGATCTGCGTGCAACGCTATCCGGCGACAGTGCCGAACCCGGGCTGGAGCTGGTGGCGCAGGACGGCAGCGTGTTGAAGTTTGTCGGCGAGCCGACGCCGGAAACGCTGTATGGCAGCACGGCACAGATCATGTTCCTGGAAGTCGCCGCCAAGCGCGCGGAATGCAGCCATCCCATGATTCCGAACTACCAGTGCCTGATGGTGCGCGAACGCAAATACAACGAGGCAGGCATCCAGCAGCCGTCGCAGGACAAGTGGCGTCCGCTGTATCAGTCCATCGAGGGGTTCGAGCACAAGGACGGCGTGCGGACCGTGCTGCGCGTGAAGCGGTACGACTGGAAGAACCCGCCCGCGGATGCGCCGTCGAAGGTGTATGTGCTGGATCTGGTCGTGGAGCAGGACGCTTCGGGGAAGTAAGGGCATTTGAGGCCGGCCCTGGATGCCAGGGCCGGCTGGCCGGTTCAGGACCGGCCTGCCGCCCGTCTTGCTCCGGTCCGCAGGTCGTTGCGTACCGCGACGTAACTGCAGTAGCGGGCAAAATCCTTCTTGGCGAGCGCCAGGTACAGTCCCGTCGCCACCATGAAGGCGCCGAAGACATACACGTACAGCAAGCGGTCGATAGCGTCGCGCAGCAACTCGGTCCCCAGGTAGATATTGAGGACACCGAACCCCAGCAGCAGAATCATCAGAATCCAGCGGGCCCACTCGCTGCCGCGGTACAGCCACACCAGCAAAAGCGTGGGCAGCAGCAGCTTTTTCGCAGCTGAAAAATCGCCCTGCAGCAGGGAAACGATCTCGTAGCTGAGCGAGGCCAGGGTGCCGGCCAGGACGATATACCAGAAGCGCAGTTCGCTAGGCTCCCGGCGCCTGGTGGCCTGGGTGTCCGTAAAAGATCCTTGGGGCATGCGGTCTCCTTGAAGGGTTAGAGAAGCCGGGCCGCAATTTCGTCCTTGAATTGCGGCCCGGCGCGCCATTCATTCACGCCGTCTCGTCAGTTTCCCGACGGCCGCAGCATCAGCGTATCCGCCCGCTCGCTGTCCACCTTGGCCCGGCTGAACGCCATGGGGAAGTACTCCCCGGTGGCCCAGCCCTTGAGCAGGTCCTGGTAATGCGGGCTGCGCGGATCCGCGGATTGCCCCGGCACGTTCTGGACGCGCGAATTGTCCCAGTCCGCCACGTCTATCACCTGGCGGTACGACGCACCGCTGATCTGGCGGAAATCGCTCTTGCGGAACGTGCCGCGATGCACGGTGTCGTTATCGCCGCCGACCGGATAGCGCGGCGTGCCGTAGGCCTTGGCGGTGTCTGGCGGCAGCAGGCTCGCCAGGCTGTGCTCGAACTGGATGTGATGCAGCTTGCCCCATTGCCACTGGGCCGAATCGGGCCCCAGCTTGGCGCGCAGCTTCTCCACGCCATCGGCCAGCGCCTGAAGCAGCAGCGCGTCGCGACCCTGGTCCGGCCGGGGGCCAAAGGCGGCGTCGGGAGTGGCCAGTTTCTCCAGCGTCTTGCGGGTGGACAGCTCGCCGAATGCCGCGCGTCCGCTTGCGGGCACGTAGAGATCCGACACGCGCTTGACGACTTCAGGCAGCCAGAACGCGTAAACCGTGGCGGCCCGCGAATCGGTGCCCATGCGGTAGTCCCAGTCCTTCAGCAGGCCCAGCGCCCCGGTCAGTGCGGGATCCGTGGCGTTCAGGCTCTTGGCGTAGCCCGCCAGGGTGCGGGCGGGAATCGAGAGATTGTCGTACTGCAGATCCTGGGATTGCTGCACCGTCAGGCCCTTGCCGTCGGCCACCACCTCGCGTATGCGCTGGACGCGGAAGGGCTCGGCCCAGGTGCGCGCGGACATGTCCTTGTAGGGGAAGTCGGCCGGAAGGTTGTACTCGTTGGCGGTAGCGAAATAGCCTTCGGGCGGGTTGTAGGCGCGCGGCAGCGCGCTGCCCGCCAGGACGCCGCGCCACTCGAATTCGCCATTACCGGGCACGGGCAGCATGCCGGACCAGTCGCCGCGCGGCCGTATCGGCGCGATGCTGCCGCCGAACCAGCCGATATTGCCGTCGACGTCGGCATACACCATGTTTTCGCTAGGCGTGTAGTGCTTCTCCATGCCGGCCACGAAATCGTTCCAGTTCTGCGCCTGGTTCAGGCGCAGGCTGGCCAGGTAGGCCGCCGTCCCGGGATATTCCAGATAGGCGGCGCGCAGGGCGTATGCCTTGTGCCGCACCGGGTCTTCATGGATCACCGGGCCGTGGCGGGTGAATTTCAGGTTGCGGGTGGCGGGCGCCGCTCCGCGCACGGGAATGGATTCGTCGACCGAGCGCATTTTTTCCCAACCGCCGCGATAGCGGTACTCATTGGGGTTGGCCGGGTTGGTGTCGTAGACGTAGAGATCTTCCTCGTCGCCGAACGCAAAGATCGTCAGGCCGAAGGCGATGCGGTCGTTGTGGCCCATGGAGACGCCGGGCAGAGCGGGTTCTCCCGCGCCGATCACATTCCAGCCCGGCGCGTTCAGGTGCACCATGTAGCGCAGCGACGGCATGGTGATGGAGCGGTGCGGATCGCCCGCCAGGATGGGCTTGCCGGTGGCCGTATGCTGGCCGCCCAGCGTCCAGTTGTTGCTTTCGTAGCGAGCGGCCATGGGATCGAAGTTCGGATCCAGCGAGGCCATCCTGCCCTCCGACAGCGCACTGGCAAGCGCCGCGCGCTGATCGGCGGCCAGCGGGCTGCGCGGGAAGTCGGCGGCGACGAATTTCTGGCCGTCGCGGGCCAGCTTGTAATTGTCCAGGACCGCCTTGTCGATCTGGCGCACGTCCAGCCCGGCCGGCACCTGCAATGCCAGGGGCGGCTCGAATGTGCTCAGTCCCTGCACGGTGTTCAGCCCCAAGGCGGCGATCTGCTGCGCCATCCGGACTTCCTCGTTGAGGTTGCGCGTCAGCCCGTAGATGCGGATCAGCGAGGTCTCCGGACTCCAATAGCCGGGCTCGGTGCCGGTCAGCTTGAATTCCGGCGGCATCTGCTCGGGATTGGCCTTGACCCAATTCACGTAGGCGTTGATGCCGTTCGCGAACGCGGTAAGGATGGCGCGGCCTTCGGGGTGATAGCTGGCGAACTCGGCCTGCATGTCGCCGCGGAACAGGAAGAGGCGCGCGGCGCGGTCCTGCTCGATGAAGCGCGGGCCGAACTGCTCGGCCATCTTGCCTTCGCCCTGGCGGCGCCACAGGTCCAGTTGCCACAGGCGGTCGCGCGCGGCGCTGAAACCCTGGGCAAAGAACAGATCATTCTGGTTCTTCGCATAAATGTGCGATACGCCGTGCTTGTCCCTCACGATCTCCACGGGCTGGGACAGCCCCGCCATGTCGATCGTGTCCTTCTTGCTGCCGGGCGCGGCGCAGCCGGTCGCCAGGACAATCAGCCCGCTCGCCAGCAATGCGGCGATCCTGCGATAAAAAGTACGCATGGGTCCTCCTCCGGTTTATTGCTTTTGTATATGCCTGTGAGGCCCCGGGGCATCGCGCACCGGACGCAGATACAGGCAGGACTACAACTAAATCAGATGAGGTCGGAAAATCTGTTTCATTTGATGAAATCTGAGAAGGCTTGTAACGAACTGCCTCGTCGCTGCCTGGCGTCGATATTGCTGGGGCAGGCCAGCCGGAGCGCCTTCGGCTGCGCCAGACCGAGAACCCCATCGGATAAGAGGAATTGCAGCCTGATACGTTTTCGCGGCGCTCACCCACAAGCCCGGAGGTTCGGAAAGCGTCGGCCTGCCCATGCCAACGCATAATCGTGTCTGCCCGCATGCCGGCCAACACCGGCGTGGGGGCGATCCAATCGGGCGGCTCAGTAATCCCAGATGATCGGGACCCAACGAAAGGCGTCGCCATCGATCGCGACCCGACCCAGGGACGGGAAGGGCAGGTGGGCGGCCACCAGCAACCCGCGGTTCTCCGCCAGTTCCCGGAAGAGATCGATGCGAACGCGGGCCGACTCCTCGGGATCATGTTCGAAGCCGTTGTGCCACTCGGGGTGGTCGAACCCGACCGGGAACACGGCGTCGCCGGCAAAGGTCAGCCGTTCGCCGCCCGATATCAGGTCGACTACGCTGTGCCCCGGGGTATGTCCGCCCGTAAGGCGGACGATCACGCCCGGCGCCACCTCGTGCCTGTCGTCGAAGATCCGCAGACGGTCTCGGTATTCGTTGTAGAAGCTGGTGGCGGTCGACCGGAGCACGCCCGGCACCGGCTTGGGCATGACGGTGTGGGAGAAATCGGGCGAAGTCCAGAACTCGACTTCGGTGGCGGACACGTGGATGCGCACATCCGGACGCAGACGCTCCTTCACTCCGGCGACGAGCAGCCCGCCCACGTGATCCATGTGCATATGGGTAATGATCACATCCGTCACGGCCTCCAGCGGAATGCCGGCAGCCTCCAGCCGCTGAGGGAACTGGCCAGCGCGCGGAAAGCCCGAGAACTGCCCGCCCAGCCCCGCGTCGATAAGGATGGTCTGGCTTCCACTGCGAACCACCATCACGTTCAGCGGCCAGTCGAACGCGTCCGGCGGCATGTACATATGGTTCAGCCAGTCCGCCAGGTCGGCCGGGTCGGCATTGGTGGCCATCGTCGCGGTCGGCAGCGGCAGCACGCCATCGCTGACCACCAGCGCGTCAATCTCGCCCACGCGCAGCGCGTATCGGGACGGAACCAGGTCGATGGGTTTCTGGCTGCCGGGATGCAAGTCGTTGTCTACGGAAAACATGGCGATATCTCCAAAGGGGCGGCGCATGGCCTGCCGGTGCAAGGCGCGGCGGGTCAGGCCGAGGCGCGGAGGAAGGCGAGCAGGTCGGCGTTGATGCGGTCCTGCATGGTGGCGGTAAGGCCATGCGGTGCGCCGGGGTAGTAGATCTCCCTGGCGTTCTTCACCAGCCGCGCCGCCTTCTTCGCCGAATCATGGATCGGCACGATCTGATCGTCCTCGCCGTGCATGAACAAGGTCGGCACGTCGATCTTCTTCAGGTCTTCGGTGAAGTCGGTCTCGGAGAAGGCCTTGACGCATTCGTAGGCGTTCTTCTGGCCGCTTTGCATGCTCCACAGCCAGAACTGGTCCAGCAGGCCTTGCGAGACCTTGGCGCCGTCGCGGTTGGCGCCATAGAAGGGGATGGCCAGGTCCTTGTAGAACTGCGAGCGGTCGCCGGCCACGCCGTCGCGGATGCCGTCGAAGACTTCGATCGGCAGGCCTTCGGGGTTGGCGGCCGACTTCAGCATCACTGGCGGCACCGCGCCGATGAGCACCGCCCTGGCCACGCGCCGGGTGCCGTGGCGGCCGATGTAGCGCACCACTTCGCCGCCGCCGGTGGAGTGGCCGACCATCGTGATGTTCTTCAGGTCGAGCGCCTCTATCAGTTGCGCCAGGTCATCGGCGTAGCCGTTCATGTCATTGCCGGACGAGGGCTGCGCCGAACGGCCGTGTCCGCGGCGATCATGCGCGATGACGCGAAAGCCGTTGCGCGCCAGGAAGTGCATCTGCCCGTCCCAGGCGTCCGAATTGAGCGGCCAGCCGTGCGAAAAGGTGACGACCGGGCCGTCGCCCCAGTCCTTGTAGTAGATTTGCGTGCCGTCCTCGGTAGTGATGGTGTTGTGGGTCATGGGTGTGCTCCGGTTGGGTTGGGCGCTGCGTTGGGGGGGCTGCTTGCAAAAGATGATGAAGTCATCGTAGGTCTGGGGCCTGGTGCGCGGTAGGCCCGCAGCGGGAAGCACAATGTTGTGCGGCACGCACCAATGCGCATCGGCGCGCGGGCCTGCGCGAATGCGCGGTTGTGACGGTCAACCGCAGCGGCATAAGGCAGTAAGGATCTGCCCCGTCCCGCCTCGGGCAGGGGTGTCTGACTACAATTCAGATCCGGAATATTTATAGTCAGACACGATTTGATGCCCGCCACCATCGCCGACCTCGCCACGTCCCTGAGCGCGCCAATCCTGAGTCCCGATGACCTGGACTCCCTGGAGCGCTTCTTCAAGCGCCCCGAGGTCGGCGCCTTCTACTCCCAATCCCAAGACCCCGCCCACACGACAGCCAACCTGCATGCCTGCGCCGGTCTTCTCCCCGGGCTTCATCCGGCGCGCGCCTCGGCCCTGGCCCTGATGTGCGGCTCGCTGGTGGAAGACGGCGCCGAGCCCGCCATTCTTTTCCCCACCCTCCAAACCCTGCTTCACCGATGGCTGCAAAGCCTGCGCCCCTATTGCGCGCAAGAAGTGGAAGACGACGATGAGGAAGTGGAAGAGGTGGACCGCAAGGCCTGGGCCGACGCCCGGTCAAGAATGGCCGCTGTTCCCGAAGACAAGCGCTGGGAAGTCGAGGCCTTGCATCAGGCCGTGGACGTTCTTGTCCTGCCCATGATGACCATGCTGATGCGTGATCACGGCAATCACCAGGCCTTCGCGGCCGACGCTGACCTGATGGCGCTGCTGCATCCCATGGCCACCAACAACGACAGCCTGCCGTTCGAGCAGCTGCATTACCTGTGGCTGGCGGCCCAAGTCAGCTACGAGGATGAACTGGTGGTCGTGTTGCCCACATCCAATACGGGGTTCGTCGCCCAGGCGCATGCCATCAACAACACCTTCCATGCCTTCACGCTGCTGCAGATCATTATTGGCGAGCACGCGCAGGCGCTGGGAGTAAAGCGCGAGATCGCGGCGCGCGAACCGGACATGGATGGGGACACCGCCGACTTCCAGTGGCTGCAGGCAGGCGCATACGCCAACGGCGAACTGAAGAGCGAAATGCTGTGGGCCTGGGGCGAGGCGGCGTTGCGCCACAATATGTCCAAGCATGGCAAGCGGGTGTTGATTGCGCTGGAGACGGAAGAGGGCACGAAGCGCAATTGGTCCGGGTTCAACGGCATCATCCACGAAGCGCAGCAGCCGGCCATGACCTTCAAGCGTTATCTGACGCCTGCAGAGGTGGCGATGTATCTGGCTTGAAGTTGCGCCGGCGGGACGGCAGTCCGTGGAAGGCGCAGCCGCCGCGGCAGGACGCTACCGTCATTCAGCGCGCTTGCCGGATCTGCCGGACGCGTTCCTCGGTGCGGGGATGCGAGGAAAGCCAGGAGGGCCCTTCGCCGATGTCTTTCGACCCCGCGCTCAATCGTTCCAGCAGCACGGCTAGCGACTCGGGATCTTTACCAGCCAGGCGCGTCAGGGTGACGCCGCGCGCGTCGGCTTCCCGTTCGAAGCCGCGCGAGTACGACAGGTCGAGCAGGCCTGCGCCGAGTGCTCCGATATCGTGCGTCATGCTGGCGACATCGCCGGTCATGAGCATGACCACCACCGACAGGCCGGCGACACGGCCCAGCCTTCGTATGCCGTGCCGGTGCTCGACGTGCCCGATCTCGTGCGCCAGCACGCCTGCCAGCGTGTCTGGGGACTCCGCCAGCTTGACCAGTTCATCGGTGACGACGATCTGGCCACCAGGCAGCGCCAGCGCGTTGGCGCCGACTAAGCGGCCGCCTTCGCGGAACGCCAGCCGGAGGCTGCCTGAGGGATCATCCGCGTGTGCCGCCAGGTCGTTGAACACGGACTGGACTGCTTGCCGCGTTGCGAGGGGCAGGGCGGAGGGACGAAACATCATGCGGTCCAAGGTGTCCATGACGCCTGCGCCAATGTGTGCCTCGACGGCGTGCGGAACAAATGTGGCCGCTGTGTCGCCCAGCCAGGGAATGACCCAGCGCAGGCCGACGAAGAAGACCAGCACGGACGCCGCGGTCAGCGCGAGCCAGTGAGCGCGGATGTGTTCCAGGCGGTGCAGGCGGCCGGCGCTGCGGCGGCCCAGGCCGTGGTCCAGGCGGTCGACCTGATCATTGTCGGTGGTCTCGAAAACGCTCCCGTCCGGCAGCGTCGCGCGGCGAGGAGTCGTTCCTATGCGGCTTGACCAGCGCAGGGAGCGGGGCATCAGCAGCTGCGGTGTTTCGTCATCAAGCAACAGCAGCGTACCGTCGGGCAGCTGTGTCAGCGTGGCGGGGCGGTGGGCAGCCGCAGCGGCTCGGAAGAGCCGGCCGCGGATGGCGCCAGGTTCAGATGGACGAGGCGCTGGCAAAGCCTTCGAGCTCGCTGAATTCGCCGCCGAAGCTGCTTGGGGCGTGTCGTTGTTGCGATATGAATTCGTCCAAACCGGGCGCTGCCAGCAGCGTGACGCTTTGTGCAAGATAGCGGTACTGGCGGACGCGCGCCCAGGGATAGGCCAGGGTCAGCGTGATGGCGGTGACCAGGAAGCCGGAGGCCAGGATCCAGGCATAGCGCATGGGCGAAAGCCGGCTTTGCAGGCGATGGCCGCCCTGGATGGTCGTTCGGTTGTAAAGCTCGTTGCGCACGCAAGCGCCGTAATGGATGCCACCGAAGAACACCGCGGCGTACACGCTCACGATGGAGGGCAACACGATGTGCCCTTTGCCCAGAACGAATGCCAATAGCAGGGAATGTATGTGGAAAGGGATTCCCGCGGAGACGCACATCAGATAGGTTGCCAGCAACCCGGGCGCGGCGATGCCGATCACCAGCGCTGCGGTGCGGCCCAGGGCGCGATAGAGCGTGCTCAGTCGGGGGGCGCAGGCGAAGGAGAAGCCGCCGTAACGGTAGCCGTCGGCCAGATAGCGTCCCAGCAGCTTTGAGTGCACCGGCGCAAGCAGCCCCAGTGTGAGCATGGCCGCGATCGGCATGAGCAGGAACACGCCAAAGGCGCGCCAGTAACTGCCGTGAAAGTCGAAGCGTACATTGCTCCAGGAGGTCATGCAGGCGCTGAAGCGCAGGCCTGCGTTGATGGCCCAGGGCATGGCGAAGGCGAGCGCCACGAGGATGAATAGTTCGAGCATAGGTGCAACGTAGCTGACCGCGGCGATGAGGGCGATCAGCGCCACGGCGATCAGCCGGCCTTTCAGGATCTGCAGCGGCGTGGCGTGGTATTCGAAGGCGTGGCTCTTGATCACGGTGTTGCCGTAGAACCACCGGTTGGTGCGCACCGTGGCCCAGGCGGACCAGATGCCCAGCGTGACGATGGTCAGCAGGAGGTTGACGAACCAGACGCCGAAAAAGTCGCGCGCTACGCCGTTGAATTGCACAGGGGCGACCTGCAAGACGGGTGCGTCATGCGCGGGGGGCGGTTGCGGAGACGAGGGGGCGGCCGGGCCGGATGTCGGCGCGGCCGCCAGGTGCTGCTGAGTCATGTGCGTAACTCCGTTGAAATGGGCACAAGTAAAAGTGCGCGGATTCTATTCAACGGATACTTATGAAAGCACCAGAAAAGTACTTATATTCAAAAATAGAAATACTGAATTCGTGGAGGGAATGGCGTGAACTCGCGGGATGGAATGCCGGGATTATTATTTTTTATATTCTTTGCGCCATCCGTAGATTGATCAGGAATCAATGAAATTGAAACCGATGAAGTGACATCGGTTCTTTCCGTCGGCGAAGCCATAATTCAAAGCGCGGCGCAAAAAGGCCGGCCTGCCGTCAGTCTCGTCCAAACATCCTGTCCACGCTTTCCTGCATCTCAAAGATATCCGACACCACATACAGGCCGACGGGATCGCCCAGGTGGCTGTTGTCCGGAGGCGTCTCGACGCAGGCCTTGATCAGCACGATCTGCCCGGCCGGATCCGGCATGAATTTCATGCCGGCGACGGAAAGATGCTCGATGCGAATGCTGCCGTCGTTGAACCGGCGCCCCTTGGCTGCCTTGCCCTGCAGTTCTTCAATTGCCGGCACGTGGTCGAAGCGCGCGTCGTAGAACTCGATGACGGGGCTTTCGTTGGTCCGGGCGCAGCGGTGCACGTAGGCGGCATGGTAGCGGCCGTCCAGCTGATAGGACACCACGTCGCCGGCGCGGTAGAACGTCAGGCTGTCGGGCTGGCCTGGCGCGCGCTTGAGCGGCGTGGGCGGGGTGTGCAGGAAGGCCCTCTTGATGTCGCTGGTCTTGCGATAAAAGTCGTCGCTCAGGGCTACGGCGTGGTTGAGCGCGTCCATGCCGGCGTCAGCGAGGGCGGTGAGGGCCGCGTCGGCGATGCCGTACTTGTGCAGCAGGATGGCCAGGGCCACCGCGGTCTTATGGCGGTAGAGCGGCGAAGCCGCGTCGTCGCCGGCCTGCAGTACGCAGTTCCAGCGGCGCAGCACTTGTGGCAAGGCGCTGGCGCCCGGATTGGCGGCGATGGCGGGGTCATGCCGGGCGAGCGCCATGGTTCGGGTCAGCAGACGGGACAGGTCTTCGTCCAGCGTCTGGACCAGGGTGTCGGCGGCAAGCTTCTTGAGTGTCTGGGCGTGATTGGGAGCGGTCATCCAGCGATTATCGCCTTGCTGAATGGGGAGCGCGTGACGGACAGGCAATGCTCAAGAAATGATTCCGGGGCGCGGGAGCGAGGCCTGGCTCATCTCCTGCGCCCCGGGTTGCGGCGTTTGTCATGCGCCATGCTTCACCACCGGCGTTGCGATCCCGAAGGAGATTGCGATTGGGACGCCGGCTGGGACATGTCGCCCGGCCGCACGGTGCTTACATATTTCCTGTAATCGGCGACATATTCCGGGCTGTTGATGTCCGGACTTTCGTCGCCACTCCATTGTCTTTCGACGCCGGAGTCCTTCCAGGCGGCCAGGTCGCGCTCGACGTCCGCACGGGTGAGGGTGACATTGGGCGACGGCGCGGCGGTGGTGGGGGCAGAAGCGGCGGCCGGCTGTGCGCTGGCCGGGCTGGACAGCAGCGCGAAAGCCGCCAGCGCGACCGGGATAAGGGCGCGGAACGGTAGGACAGGCTTCATGAGTTGCTCCTTGATGACGGATGTGAGCGCAGCATTGGGGCCGGTGTCCTCGGGGCGCGCCGCGGCGCGGCCTGGGCCGAGGGCAGCTGCGTGACCGGAATGGCGTAGTCGTGTTCTTGGTGAGCGAATCCAGGCTCTTGTGCCGCGGCCCTCTGCTGCGGGTGGCGCAGGCCGGGTTGTAAACCCGACGGACGTGCCGCTGCCCTGGTCTCATGCCTTCGTGGTCATCGTAGGGCCGCATGGGTGCAGGCCACATACTCAAAATTGAGTACGTTCAAGTTGTAAGCGTTTTTCCTACAGCAGCGATGCCAGCCTGACCAGTTCGGATTGGCGGCTGCACTCCATTTTGTTCAGCAGGGATGCCACCTGCTTGCGCACGGTAAGCACTGACGCCTGGCGCAGCGTCGCGACCTCTTCGACGCTGTGCCCGGTGACCAGGCCGGCCAGGACGGCGGCCTCGGCATGGGTGATGGAGAACACGGATTCCAGCTTGGCAATGTCGGGCATGGCGAATGCGCTTTTCTTGCGCATGCGCACCAGCAGCATGCGTCCGCCGATGAGGCTCAGCGTCTCCGGCGCGACGCTGATGTCGATCCAGAAAAGTTCTCCCCAGCCGGACGCCGTGGCCAGCGAGCGCATCTGCGCATCCCTGGATACCGCCGCGCAATAGGCGTCGAACAGTCTCTGCACCTTGTGGTCGGCATGACGGAGCTTGCCGCCGCGGACCGTCCACCCGTGGGCATCGTCGAGGTAGCCGACGGCGAGGCTGGACATTTTGTCGACCATGGAGTCCTTGCTGATCAGCAGGACGGCTTCATGCACTTCCGAGAAGGCGCCTTCCACGGACTTCCAGCCGATGGCCTGGTTTTTTTCGCGCTGCGCAAGCTGGCTGCGCAGCGCGCGGAAATACTGGGCATAGTCGCCGGATTGGAGGCGGTCGCTGGCCTTGGGGTCGACGGACGCGCGTTGAAAGCCGATGGCGGCGCGCAGCACCGCATTGGACTCGATGACCAGTGACAGCAACTGCGCCATGCTGTGCTTGGCCATGAAGTCCGCATAGAACTCGGTGCGCTGCAATTGGGCGGTGTCGTACATGCGCGCGGTGTCCAGCCAGGTGCCCGCGGGCGCGTGCCGGGAATCCTGCTCAAGTATGTCGCAGCTGTAGTAGTGCCCTTGGTAATCCGCGAAACACGCGTCCGAGAAGCCGATGGCGGACAGGGTCAGCAGCTTGTTCCTGGCGTCGAAGACTATCAGTGTGCCGCTATCGGCGCCGACCAGATCACGGGCGGTCCGCAGAATGTCCTGCCAGGGCGGCTCGGGATCGGTCAGGTGGTCAACGGCCTCGATTGCACGGCGCAAGACGATATGGTGATCGGGCATGTCGTGCCTCCAACTCTGGGTCAGACGTAATCGCTGCTACGTGTCACAGATGGTTGTAGGTGGCGCCGGCCTGGAATGGCATGGCGGCGCACGGCTGCTGCGGATCAGGCGGATGGGGCGTGGCATCGCATGGAAGGATGCCGGGGGCCCTGAATCCCGTGGAGAAATTATCCTCGGAAATCCTCACTCAAGGAGAAAAACTGTTTGCCTTCGTGGGGTGCCGAGGTCGCGTGTTCATGGTCCTGATACGGCAGTACCGGGATATTTCAACCACCGCATTTCGCGCTTGCGGGTACGGCCCTCAGTGCCTGACCGCAAACTCGCCGATCACCGCCGCGGGCGACAGGGCGAACGAGGCCCTCATGTCCCGGACTTCTTCGACCGGCGTGCGGCCGAAGAATCGCTTGAACTCCCGGCTGAACTGCGAGGCGCTTTCGTAGCCGACGCGCGCGGATGCGGACGCGGCGGTAAGGCCGTCGCGGATCATCATCAGCCGGGCCTGGTGCAGGCGCGTGGACTTTATGTACTGGATTGGCGATGTCTGGGTGACCGCCTTGAAGTTGACATGGAAAGCCGGAACGCTCATCCCCGCTTCCTGCGCCAGGTTCGTGACGTCCAGGGCCTGCGAGTAATCCTGGTGGATGCGGCGCAGCGCCTTGGCTACCCGGCCAAAGCGGCCCTGGTGGGCCAGCGCTGCCCGCAAGGCGTCGCCTTGTTCGCCGACCAGCACCCGATAGCAGATTTCCCGCACCAGGGCGGGGCCCAGGATCCCGGCGTCCAGGGGGGAGCACAGCGCGCGTAGCAGGCGCAGGGTGGCGTCGGCCAGGTCGCCTTCGAGGGGCGTGGAAACGATGCCCAGCGGCACGCCGTCTGGAGGCGCCTCGGCGCGGGCGTCGATGGCCAGGATCAGGTCGGTCAGAGCGGTGAGATCCAGGCGGATGGATACGGCCAGCATGGGCTCTTCCTTGCTGGCCTGGGTTTCAGTGGAAAAGGGCAGGGGCACGGACAGCACCAGATAGTGCTGTGCGTCGTACACATAGACCTGGTCGCCCAGAAACCCCAGTTTGCGGCCCTGGCACACGATCACGATGCTGGGTTCGTAGAGAACGGGCGTGCGGCCCAGCGGCCGGTCCGAACGCATGAACCGTACGCCCTCCAGCGCCGACAGGCTATAGCCCTCGTTGGGCGCCAGGCGCTCGATCAGGGCCACCATCTGTCCGGGTTGCGGATTGGCAACGGCTGTCATGCGGTGTCCTCGAAGTCCGTTTCGGGTAGGGACGATTCTACCGGCATTGAACCCTGGAAAAATCGAATTCGATAGAAATAGGCAATGGTGCGATAGGGCCATGTATTCGCCTGGAAGGGCGCCGTCTTTAGCATTCAGTCATGGGCCACGGCAGGGCGCCGAAGGCTGGAAAACCTCCCCTTCAATCATTTGTTCCGGGCTGCGCGGCCTGCGGTCAATCTGATCGCCGCCGGGAAATGGCCCGCAAATACGGAGAATTACCATGACGATGCAATCCCGGGATTCCAAAGTGGTGCTTATTACCGGCGCCAGCAGCGGCATCGGTGAAGCCGCGGCGCGACTGCTGGCCGCCCAGGGCCACCGCGTGCTGGCCGGTGCGCGCCGCGCCGACCGGCTGGAAAGACTGGTTCAAGATATTCGGGCAAAGGGGGGCGTGGCGGACTTTCGTGCGCTGGACGTTACCTCGGCCCAGGACATGGACGCGTTCGTCCAGCATGCCGAGCAGGTCCACGGGCGAGTGGACGTCATCGTGAACAACGCGGGGGTGATGCCTCTGTCCGCGCTGTCGGCGCTGAAGCTCGAAGAATGGAACCGGATGATCGACGTGAACATCCGCGGCGTGCTGCACGGAATTGCCGCGGTATTGCCCCGCATGGAGCGGCAGGGCCATGGCCAGGTGATCAATGTGTCTTCCATCGGCGGCCTGAGCGTGTCACCCACGGCCGCCGTGTACTGCGCGACCAAGTTCGCGGTGCGCGCGATTTCCGACGGTCTGCGCCAGGAGACCAGCAAGATCCGCGTGACCGTGATCTGCCCGGGCGTGGTCGAGTCGGAGCTGGCCGACACCATTACGGACGAAGCCGCCAGCAAGGCGATGCAGGAATACCGCCGCGTTGCGCTGCGTCCGGACGCGATTGCCCGCGCCATTGCCTATGCCATCGACCAGCCCGCCGACGTAGACGTCAGCGAAGTGGTGGTCCGTCCGACGGCCAGCGCTTATTAACTTTTCAACTCAAGGACCTTTCATCATGACGACATTCAATCCTGCAGACAAACCCTACTCCGGCAAGGTTGCCATCGTGACCGGCGCGGCCAGCGGAATCGGCCTTGCCACGGTGGAGCTCCTGCACGCGCAAGGGGCCAGCGTGGTGGCCGTGGACCGGAACGAGGAAGTGCAAGCGCTGGCGCGCCCAGGCGTCGAGCCCCTGGTGGCCGACGTTGCCCGGGAAGAGAGCGCCGTGCTGGCGACGAAGACCGCGGTGGAGCGCCACGGCAGGCTGGACATTCTGGTGAACAACGCCGGCATCATCATCAACAAGCCCGTGATCGAGATGACGCTGGCCGATTGGAACGGCATCCAGGCGGTCAATTCCACCGGCGCATTCCTGTTCTCCCGCGAGGCCATGCGGGTGATGGTGCCGGCCAGGCAGGGATCCATCGTGAACGTGGGTTCGTATGCCTGCTACCAGGCCTTCCCGACGATTGCCGCCTATGCCGCATCCAAAGGAGCGCTGGCACAGCTGACGCGCGCCTTGTCGCTGGAAGCCATTGAGCATGGCATACGCGTGAACGCCGTGGGGTCGGGCGACGTCGTGACCAACATCACCAACCATATCCATGCGGATGGCCGCGCATTTCTGGCCGAGCATGGCAAGAACGCGCCGATCCGGCGCGCGGCGCAACCGAGCGAGATCGCGGAGGTCATTGCATTCCTGGCCTCGGACAAGGCCAGCTACATCGTGGGCGCGGTGGTGATGGCCGACGGCGGCATGAGCGTGGCGCTCAGGTAGGCGCGCTTCGAGCGTGGGCGGTCCAGGTCTATTTCGGCGGAAAGACCGCCGCCCGCCAGACGTCCATGAAGTGCCGCTTCTTCAGTGTGTCCAGGTACACCAGCAGCCCGACGCCCAGGGCGACGGGGCGCACTCCCGCCGCGGGAATGACCGAGGCGCCGACGGGCCGCATGCCGGACTGCTGGGCCAGCATTTCCTGGCCCCGGGGCGACAACAGGTAGTCCAGGAACGTGGCGCCCAGGTCGCCGCGCGGGGCTTGCTTGGGAATGATCGCGGAACGCGACAGCATCAGCGTGTAGTCCTGCGGGTAGATGATGGCCAGTGGCGCGCCCTGGTCGATGCGGTGCCGGGTGTAGGACTCCAGCAGGTTGTAGGCCAGGGTGATCTCGCCGCGCTCCAGCTTGTCCAGGGCGTCTTCCGTGGATTCATGGGTGGTGACGCCGTTGCGGCCAAAGGCGGCCAGCAGCGCGCCGGCCATGCTGTCCAGGCGGGTGTCCTGCGTGGCTGCGAGGTAGCCGATGCCGCTGCCCTGCACATCGTAGGTGGATATCTGGCCGGCCAGTGGCTGGTCGGGAGCTTGCAGCAGGGACAGCAGTTCGCGGCGCGTGCGCGGCACGCGCGCCGGGTCCAGCTTCTGTGTGTTGTAGACCATGACGATGGGATCGGTGCCGATGCTGAAGACCTCGTCGCGCCAGTTGGCCCATCCGGGCAGCGCCCGCGTCTCGGGCGAAATGTGCATCTGCGCGTAGCCATCGTTGACCAGCTTGGTCTGCAGGTCCATGGCGCTGCTGATGACGAGATCCGGGCCAGTCCTGGACGCCGGTGTCTGCCCGGCCCTGGCCACGGTGTCGCTGTAGAGCTCCCGCGTGGACAGCTCGGTGTATTCCAGGCGGACCGCCGGGTTCAGCCTGACGAAGTCTTCCAGCACGCCGCGAAACACCTGCACGCTGTTGGAGGCATGCACGACCAGCACGCTCTTGCTGTCGGCGGGGCCCAAGGTCAGGCCGCTGCCGCTGACTTCCGCGGCGTGGCTGGCCATGGCCAGCGCCAGGGCGGCCAAGGCGGCCAGGATGCGCAGGGGGGACAGGATCTTAAGCATGATCGGGGATGGCCGGCAGCGTGATGACGGCGTCCAGGCCGCCTCCCACGCGATTGCTCAGGCTGAGCCTGCCCTGGTGGATGTCGACGACGCGCTTGATGATGGACAGGCCGAGCCCGGCGCCGGGCGCTCGGGGATTGGGCCCGCGGGCGAAGCGCTCGAAGGCGGTGTTGGCCAGCGCGGGCGGGATGCCCGGCCCCTGGTCGGACACGGAGATGCGCCAGTCGTCGCCTTGCCGCTCCAGCCGGACATCGATGTGGCCGTCTTCGGCGGCGCCGTGGCGCAGCGCGTTGTCGATCAGGTTCTTGAAGGCTTCGCGCAGCATCAGGCTGTCGCCCAGCACTTGCGGCGGATGGCCCGCGGCGGATTCGGGCAGGCGCAGGCGGACGTCGGGCTGGGGATCGGCTTGCGGGACGGTGTCGTACACCGCCTGGCTCAGCAGCTCGGCCAGGTCGACGGGCTGGAACTGCCTGACGTTGCTGCGATGGATGACGCTGGCGTCGCTGAGCAGCTGGTTGACCAGCCGGGACAGCTTTTCGGCGTTGCGCAGCACGGCCAGCAGGCTGCGGCGTTGCTCGGCGGGGTCGTCTTCGTCCAGCGCCACTTCCATCTGCGCGTGCAGGGCGGCCAGCGGCGTGCGCAGCTGGTGCGCGGCTTCGGCGATGAAGAGGCGCAGGGTGTCCAGGTTCTCAGACAGGCGGGCCATGAAGCCGTCCAGCGAATGAACCAGCGTGTCCAGTTCTTCGGGTACGGGGGCGGCGATGGGGTGCAGGTCCGACGCGCTGCGCCCGGCCAGCTCGCGTTCGATGCGCTGGATGGGCGACAGCGACCGGTGCAGGCCCCAGTAGGCCAGCGCCAGGACGGCGGCGGTGAAGCCGATCAGCGCCAGCGTGCCTTGCCACAGGATGCTGTCGGCCAGCGCGTTGCGGGCCTCGCGCGTCTGGGCGACCTGGATGATGGCGGTCTCGGTTTCGCGGGGGCCTGCGATCTTGCGTTCCATCCAGGCGATGCGCACGGGTTCGCCCTGGTACACGGCCTGGTACAGCTGAGGCGAATCGGCGCCGGTGTTGCCGCTGGCGGGCGGAGCGGGCAGGTCGGCATAGCCTGAGATCTCGGCCCCGTCGGCGGCGGCGACCCGGTAGAAGACGCGGTCGCGCGGGGCTTGCTCCAGCAGGGCCAGGGCCGCGTAGGGCATGTCCATCTGCCATTCGTCCCGCACCAGCTGCAGGCTGTCGGCCATGGACAGCACGGAGGCGCGCAGAAGCTGGTCGTAGGTGGTGTCGGCGGTTTGATGGGCGTAGCCGCGCACCAGCAGATAGAGCGCGCCCAGGCCCGCCAGGAACAGCGCCAGCAGCATGGCCAGCAGCCGGCGGCGGACGGAGATGCGGCGGTGCTGCATGGGTTCAATCCCGGGGTGCTGGGCTGTCTGCCTCATCGGCCGCAGTCAGCAGATAGCCGGTGCCACGCTGCGTTTCGATGCGCAGCGGCGATCCCTCGAGCTTGCGGCGCAGCCGGGCGATGTAGACCTCGATGGCGTTGGGGGCGGCCTCGTCGTCGAAGGCGAAGAGCTTGTTGGCGATCTCCGTCTTGCTGACGGCGCGGTTCATTCCAGCCAGCAGGATTTCCAGCAGGCTGTATTCGCGCTTGGGCAGTTCGATGCGCTGGCCGGCCAGGGTGACCTGGCGTGCGGCGCTGTCGATGACCAGTTCGCCAAAGCGCAGGACGCCGGCGGCCTGCGCGCTGGGGCGGCGCAGCAGCGCGCGGCAGCGGGCCTCCAGTTCGCGGAAGTCGAAGGGCTTGGCCAGGTAGTCGTCGGCGCCCGTATCCAGGGCGTGGACGCGGTCTTCGATGTCGATGCGCGCGGTCAGCGCCAGTACGGGCGTCTTGCTCCCGCGGTCGCGCAGGCGGTGCAGGATGTCGAAGCCCGACATGCGGGGCAGGCCGATGTCCAGGATGACCAGGTCGAAGGTTTCGTACTGCAGGACGCCGTCGGCGCTCATGCCGTCGTTCTGCCAGTCGACGGCATGGCCGAGGCGGCGCAGCCGGCGTACCAGTGCGTCCGCCAGATCCTCATCGTCTTCGATTACCAAGATGCGCATGCGCAGATTGTCGCATGGCGGTTGTCCGCTCCCGACGCCGCCTGTTTTGAAAAACGACAGGTTCCAGACAGCTTTTCTTCCTAGTCTTGCGGTCCTGCTTCCCCCGCCGGAGGCAGTCACGCATAACAACGACTAGTCGGAGATAACCCTCATGCTTTTGACTCTGCTTGGCTTCGGCATGGTGATCACGTTCATGACGCTGATCATGACCAAGCGCCTGTCGCCGCTGGTTGCGCTCATCCTTGTCCCCATTATTTTTGCCCTGCTGGGCGGCTTTGGCGCCGGCATCGACAAGATGATGCTGGACGGCATCCGCAAGATCGCGCCCACGGGCGTGATGCTGATGTTCGCCATCCTGTATTTTGGGGTGATGATCGACGCCGGCCTGTTCGACCCCATCGTGGGCCGTATCCTGCGCGCGGTGAAGGGCGATCCGCTGAAGATCGTGGTGGGCACCACGGTGCTGGCGCTGGTGATCTCGCTGGACGGGGACGGATCGACCACCTACATGATCGTGGTCGCGTCGATGCTGCCGCTGTACCGGCGCCTGAAGATGAACGCGCTGTCCATGACCTGCCTGGCGATGCTGGCCAGCGGCGTCATGAACCTGACCCCTTGGGGCGGCCCGACGGCGCGCGCCGCCAGCGCCCTGCACGTGGACGCGGGCGACATCTTCGTGCCGCTGGTCCCGGTGATGGGCGTGTCGATCGTGGCGATCCTGGTGCTGGCTGTCTTCCTGGGCCTGCGCGAACGCCGCCGCCTGGGCGTGCTGACGCTGCCTGAAGGCGCGTCGCTGCATGCCGGCTACGACGAGGACGGCCCCAAGAACCTGCCCGAGATCGAGGTCGACCAGGACCTGCGGCGCCCGCAGCTGCTGTGGGTGAACGCCGGCCTGACGCTGGCCCTGATGGTGAGCCTGGTGCTGGGCGTACTGCCTCTGCCGGTGCTGTTCATGATCGCGTTCGCGGTCGCGCTGATCATCAACTACCCGAACCTGGCCGAGCAGCGCCGGCGTGTCTCGCAGCATGCGGGCAATGTGCTGTCGGTGGTGTCGCTGATTTTCGCGGCCGGCATCTTCACGGGCATCCTGTCCGGGACGGGCATGGTGGAAGCCATGTCGCGCAGCCTGCTCGCCGTGATCCCGGATGCGCTGGGCCCCTATCTGGCCGGCATTACCGCGCTGGTCAGCCTGCCGTTCACCTTCTTCATGTCGAATGACGCCTTCTACTTCGGCGTGCTGCCGATCCTGAGCGAAGCCGCGCAGGGCTACGGGATTTCGCCCGTGGAGATGGCGCGGGCCTCGCTGATCGGCCAGCCGGTGCACTTGCTCAGCCCGCTGGTGCCGTCCACCTATCTGCTGGTCGGCCTGGCCGGCGTGGAGTTCGGCGACCACCAGCGCTATTCGCTGAAGTGGGCCACGCTGGTCTGCCTGGTGATGCTGGCGGCCGCCCTGGCGTTTGGCCTGTTCCCCCTGGTGGGATCCGGCGCCTGATCCGCGGCGCCCGCCGCACTCTTCATAAAGGAACGTTCATGGCTTTGCGCATTGCTTATGTCACCAGCGGAATGGGCCACACGGGCACCGCGATCTGCCAGGCGCTGCATCATGCCGGGCATCGGGTCATCGCGGGCTGCGGCCCGCGCTCGTCCCGCAAGAATCATTGGCTGAAGGAACAGAAGTCCCTGGGCTATGACTTCATCGCGTCCGAAGGCGACGCCACGGATTGGGCCTCCACCGAAGCCGCGTTCGCCAAGGTGCGGCGCGAAGTGGGCGAGATCGATGTGCTGGTCAACAACGCCGGCTCCATGCTGGACATGCGCTTTCGCCAGATGGCCTATGCCGATTGGTCCGCGGTGCTGCGCAGCAACCTGGACACGCTGTTCAACAGCACCAGGCAGGTCGTCGACAGCATGTCGGACCGGGGCTGGGGCCGCATCATCAACATTGGTTCGGTCGCGGCCGAGAAAGGCCAGATCGGCCAGATCAACTACGCCACGGCCAAGGGGGCGGTCATCGGCTTTACGCGGTCGCTGGCGCAGGAGGTCGCGGCGCGCGGGGTGACGGTGAACCTGGTGTCGCCGGGCTTCATCGCCGACGACACGGTCAAGGCATTTCCGCCGGCGCTGCTGGACCGCATCATCGAAAGCGTGCCGGTGGGCAGGCTGGGGACGGCCAAGGATCTGGCCGGCCTGTGCGCCTGGCTGGCGTCGGACGACGCGGCGTTTGTCACGGGCGCCAACTACGCCATCAATGGCGGCGTATACATGAGCTGACGAGCCGGCGGAGCCAGGCGGTTTCTGGCGGCCGTCGGATTCCGTGCCGGGCGCATCAGTGCCCGCGGCTTTTCAGGAAGTCAGGGATGGACGTTGCGGTGCGCTTGCTGTCCGCCAGCCATTCCACGCGCCATTCGGTGATCCGCTCGGCCGTGTAATGCTCGAAGACGCCTGGCGTCTGCTCGTTGATGGATTCAAACTGCCGCACCAGCACCAGGGGCCTTTCCGCGCCCGGCGTTTCATCCGAGCATTCCACGGCTTCTTCAAACGTGGCGAAGGCGTAGTAATAGTCGTCGCCGTCATGCAGATCCTCGCCACCCGCATGCGGATGCACCCACACGCGGTATTCCAGCACGTCATCGTAAAAATAGCCGCCTCCGGATTTGGTCATGGCGGGGTATTCGCCGACCTGGTCGGGGTCGATGGCGATGGGATGGGCGGAGGAAATGTCAGGGGTCATGGTGGAAAGGCTCGGGGCGGGTTGATACGCTGCGGAAAGTTGCAGGTCGACACCTTATCCGATTGGGCCTGGCCAGTGCAGTAGCGGCGGAGGGAAAATCAGCGATTGCTCAGTCCAGCTCGCGGTGTGCGTCGGTCGTCAGACGTCGATCTGATCGAATTGCACTCCCAACGCGGCAGCAATTCGTTCTCGCGTAATTCGCTTTGTCCTGGCGTCTTGCGCCTCCATGGCGGCATAGCTGGGCTGGCGGATGCCCAGGCGTGCCGCCATTTCAACTTGGGTGATTCCCAAGTACTCGCGCCAGGCTCGGATGATGCTCCAGCCATTATCAGACATCAATATCACGACTTCATGCGGAACCGTGCCGTCCGCAGGGACGCGGGGAGGGGCGGGAGTTGCCTTGGAGCCGGTCAGCGCAAGGTATTCCGAGTAGGGAAGAACCACGAACGCCGGCTTTCCATCTGCCTCAAGAATGGTTGGGTGCAGGCTCATGTGGGATTTTTTCCGGGATTCAGCAGGTGCTGCCATCGCGCTTTTTCACCTCTTGGATTTCTATTATCCGGAGTGTTGGATCGCCTGCCGCATCAAATGTTGTTGCTGGTTTTCGGACTCTTTCCTGACATCTGCGGATGCCGTATTCAGAATGGCAGGCGGGCATGTCTCACCCTGGAATTCGGCGCAACGCATCATGCTGGACGCGACGACGAGATTAGCCATGTCCAGCACGATCCGCGGGAGAACCGCGCTCAATTCACCAGTTTCACCGCCCCGCTATCAATCAGCTCCTTCCACTTGGCGTTGTCCGCCTGGATGAACTTCAGCAGGTCGTCCCGCGATCCGCCGCCGGCCACCATCCCGGCGTTGTCGACCGCGGCCTTGAACTCGGGCGTGGCCACGGCGGCGCGCAGCGCGGCGTTGATCAGGTCCAGCTGTTCGCCGGCGATGGTCTTGCTGGCCGCCACGGAAAACCACTGGCTGGCGGCGTAGCCCTTGAAGCCGGACTCTTCCACGGTGGGCACGTCCGGCAGGCTGTCCAGCCGGTAGGGCGTGGTCACCGCATACGCCTTCAATGCGCCGGCCTTGATCTGCGGCATGACCGGCGCGGACCCCAGGATGGCCAGCGGGATCTGGCCGCCCGCCACGTCAGCCACGGCCTGGCCGCCGCCCTTGTAAGGCACGTGCACGATGCGGGTGCCGGCATATTGGTTGAGCAATTCGCCCGCCAGGTTTTGCGACGTGCCGTTGCCGGAGCTGCCATAGCTCCAGGCCTCGGGCCGGCGCCGGGCGTCGGCCAGCACGTCCTGCAAGTTGTCCCGGGCGTCGCGCGCGGGGCCGACGATCACCATCGGGCCTTGCGCCATCAGCATCACGGGCGCCAGTTCGCGGCCGATCTCGGGCTGCGGCGTGGGATAGATCAGCGGCCCCGGCACCGTCAGCAGGTAGCCGTCGCCGGCCTTGCTGCGCGCGATCAGCTGCAAGGCGATGGCGCCGGATGCGCCGGGGCGGTTTTCCACGATGACGTTCAGTCCGGTCTTGCGCGCGAGTTCCTGCGCGGCGATCCGGGTCAGCACGTCGGCGGTTCCGCCGGGCACGAAGCCGACCACCCAGGTGATCTGCTTGGCCGGCCAGTCCAGCTTGTTGTCGGCCGCGCTGGCTGCCGCGGCGGGCAGGACGATGCCAAGCAGCATCGCACAGCATCGGATAGCGAACTTCATGTTTTCCCCTTGTATTTTGCTATCTGCTAAGCCGCCGTGGCTTCAGCTGGGATCCAGCTTGCCGGGCGGGGTGTTCGGATGTGCGGCGCACGACTGGTTGAATGCTTGCACCATTTTCAGGATGGGGCCGAGCACCCAGGTGTTGAAGATGAGGATGTCGCTTTCTTCCTTGGGATCCTGCTTCAGGTTGAACAGGTACGGGGATTCCAGTTTTCCCTTACCTTCGTTGACCTCGGGTTCCCAGTAGAAGTGCAGCTTCCAGTCGCGCCATTTGACGGCGCGCAGATCGTTCTTGATATAGAACAGGAAGCCTTCGCGCCGCGAGGTCTGGCTGGCGCCCGTGAAGAAATCGGTCTGGTCGATGCCGTCGATGGGCCTGTCGTGCGGGACGGCCGCGCCGCCGATGCGGGACAGCGTGGTGTACAGATCGGTGACGTGGACCATCTCGTTGGATATCTGGCCAGGTTGCACGCGGCCGGGCCAGCGGATGATGAAGGGCACGCGCAGGCTGCCTTCCATGGCGGTGTGGTACGTGCCGCTCCAGGGACCGGCGGTGCCGCGGTAAGGCTTGCGGTATTCCGGGCCGTTGTCGCTGCAGAAGATGAAGACGGTGTCCTCGCGCAGGTTCAGCTCGTCCACGGCCTGCACGATCTGGCCGACTCGGTGATCCATTTCAACCATGGAATCGGCGAAGTCCCCGGCGCCCGTGCGCCCGGCGAAATCGGGGTGCGGCAGGGTGGGGAAGTGCAGGTGCACCAGGGGCAGGTACAGGAAGAAGGGGCGCTGGGCCTCGGCGTGCTTGCGCATGAAGCCGATGGACCGGTCCACCAGTTCGGCGTCGATGCCGCGGCGCGTGTCCAGGTCATAGACCTTGACGTTCTCCGACGGCGAGCCCGCCTGGCCCTGCATGATGTGGGGGATGTCGGCCACCGAAGGATCGAAGCCGATCGACGCCGTGAACTGGCTTTCGTCGGTGGTGCGCGGGATGCCATACCACTCGTCGAAACCACGGTCGGACGGATAGCGGCCCGGGACGTCGCCCAGATGCCATTTTCCATAGTGCGCGGTGGCGTAGCCCTGGCCCGACAGTTGCTGCGCGAGCGTGATCTCTTCACGCGTCAGGCCTTGCGGCAGGCCCGGCGGCACGGATTGCAGACAGCCGGTGCGGATGGGGTGGCGGCCGCTCATCAGCGCGGAGCGCGTGGGCACGCAGTCGCTTTCCACGTTGAAGTTCTGCAGCAGCAGGCCTTCGGTGGCAAGCCGGTCGATATGCGGGGTGGGCGCGCCTCGCAAGGCGCCGCCGCCGTAGCAGCCTAGCTCGCCCCATCCCAGGTTGTCGGCCACGATCAATACGATATTCGGCTTTTTTTCCATTGCGCTGCGCCTCTCGGGATGCTCGGGTTGATCCCAGGATTCTAGGAGCGGGTGAGGGTCGTAATATTCCTGAAGGTACGGTTATTGATAAATATAAGTTATGAATCTGTCGTTACGGGACATCGAGTATTTCCTGGCCGCCGTCGAGCACGGCAACCTGGACCGCGCCGCCTCGGCTTGCGGCGTCAGCCAGCCCGCGCTGTCCAAATCGCTGCAGCGGCTGGAGGCCGACACGGGGCTTGCGCTGCTGGACCGCAGCGGGCGCGGCCTGCGCCTGACCTCGGCGGGGATGGTGTTTCTGGAGCATGCAAAGAAGCTCTGGGCGGAATATCGGGATGCGGTCAGGCATGCGATGGAACTGCGGGTTGGGGAGGCAGGGCTGTTGCGCGTCGGGGCAACGGGAGCCACCGTGGACAGCATCGTGATGCCCGCGCTCGGCCTGCTCCTGCCGCGCCGGCCGGCGCTGCGCATTCAATTGACGCAGGGGCTGTCGGACGACCTGAACGAGCAGGTCGCCGGCGGCAAGCTGGATCTGGCCGTGACGCCGATCTACGCCGACGTGCCGGCGGCTTTGCACCAGGAGCCGATTCTCGAAGACCGGCTGTGCGTGGCCGCCAGCCGCAACCATGCGCTGGCCGCCCGCCGGAAACTGTCGCTGCACGATCTGCAAGGCCAGCGCTGGATCTTGCCCAAGCCCACGGCCATCGCCCGCAAGGCGCTGGATGCGTGCTACGCCGAGGCCGGCCTGACCCTGCCGGCCGCCGCGCTGGAAGTCGAGCATTTTTCGAAGGGCACGCTTGAACTCCTGGCCCGGTCCGACCTGCTGGCCATCGTTCCGCAGAGCGCGCTGCTTGCCGATCGGGATATCGCGGTGCTGCCGCTTGCGCTGGGCAAGCCGCTGCAGCGCCGCATCGCGCTGATCTCCCGCCATGCCACGACCTGGTCGCCGTTGATGACAGAGTTTCGCGGCGCCATCCTGGACAGCGCCAGGCAGGCCTGAGTTTTCCGCCTGTTTTTGGCTAGGGGAATTCCCTAGCCGCCGTTCATGCTTGCCGCAGGCATATCCAACCCCGGCAAGGCTTTCCGAGAGAATTCTAATTAAGGCAACGGTTTTTTAAAAATATTGATATGGTTGGAAACCTCCCCGCTACCTAGAATTCGCCGCAAGTCGGCCTGCGCGCTCAGCCAGGACGATTTTTCGGGATCTCGGCCGGGCACCGCACCGGGCCGGTAATAGACAAGGGGAATCAATGCTTTCGTACACATTGCGACGGCTGCTCATGACGTTGCCCGTCATGCTGTTTGTCGCGCTGTTCGTATTCGGCCTGCTGGACCTGGCGCCGGGCGATCCGGCGGCGCTGCTGGCCGGCGAGGACGCCACGCCGCAGGACATCGCGCGCATCCGCGCGACGCTGGGCCTGGATCAGCCGTTCCTGCACCGCTTCGGCGAATGGGGCTGGAACGTGCTGCATGGCGACCTGGGAACGTCGCTGTTCACCGGGCTGCCCGTCAGCCACATGATCAGCCAGCGGCTGGTGCCGACGTTCTCGCTGATGCTGATGACGCTGATCGTCTCGGTCGCGGTGGCCATCCCCATCGGCGCGCTGGCGGCGTGGAAGCACAACCGCGTGCAGGACCGCGGCATCATGGTCCTGGCGGTGTTCAGCTTTTCCGTGCCCTCGTTCGCGGTGGGCTATCTGCTGGCCTGGGTCTTCGGCCTGCAGCTGCGCTGGTTCCCGGTGCAGGGCTATGTGCCGCTTTCCACGGGTTTCTGGGCATCCGTGCACACGCTGGTGCTGCCGGCGCTGGCGCTGGGCAGCGTCTACGTCGCGCTGATCACCCGCATCACGCGGGCGACCTTGCTTGAAACCCTGAGCCAGGACTACGTGCGCACCGCGCGCGCCAAGGGCGTGGGCAACCGCGGCCTGTTGTTCCGCCATGCGTTGAAGAACGCGGCGGTGCCCATCATCACCGTCATCGGCAGCGGCGTGGCCCTGCTGAAATCAGCGGCACGGTGGTGACCGAGACCGTGTTCTCCATTCCCGGCCTGGGGCGCCTCGTGGTCGACGCCATCCTGCGGCGCGACTACCCGGTCATCCAGGGGGTGATCCTGCTGTTCAGCTTCATGTACGTGCTGGTCAACCTTCTGGTCGATCTGCTTTACCGCGCCTTTGACCCGAGGATCAAGTACTGATGAATACCTTTACCGGCTTTCTCAAGCGGCATCCGACCACGGCGGTCGGCGGCGCGCTGCTCCTGCTGCTGTTCCTGATGGCGCTGTGCGCGCCGTGGCTGGGAACGGTGGACCCGACGGCGCTGTCCCCCATCCACCGCACGCGCGCGCCCAATGCGCAGTTCTGGTTCGGCACGGACCTGCTGGGACGCGACGTGTATTCGCGGGTGATCTACGGCGCGCGGGTGTCGCTGATCGTGGGCTTCACCGTGGCGGCGTTGTCCACCGTGATCGGCGTTCTGATCGGCCTGGCGGCGGGCTTCGTGCGCTGGGTGGACGCGGTGGTGATGCGGATCATGGATGGCTTCATGTCCATCCCGACGATCCTGCTGGCCATCGCGCTGATCGCGCTGACCCGCGCGTCCCTGCAGAACGTGATTATCGCCATCACCATCGCGGAAGTGCCGCGCGTGGTGCGCCTGGTGCGCGGCCTGGTGCTGACGCTGCGCGAACAGCCCTATGTGGAGGCGGCGGTGGCCGCGGGCGCCAGTCGCCTGCGCATCGTGCTGCGGCACATTTTCCCGAACACGCTGGCCGCCTTGATGGTGCAGGCCACCTATATCTGCGGCGTGGCGATCCTGGCAGAAGCCAGCCTGTCGTTCATCGGCGCGGGCGTTCCGCCGTCGGTGCCGTCGTGGGGCAACATCATGGCCGAAGGACGCGCGCTGTGGCAGATCAAGCCGCACCTGATCGCCTTTCCGGCGGTGTTCCTGTCCATCACGATCCTGGCGATCAACATGCTGGGCGACGGACTGCGCGACGCGGTGGATCCGCGCATGGCCAAGAGGATCTGAACGATGAACACGACAACGACACAGAACCGGCGCGTGCTGGAGATCGAGGACCTGTCGATTGCCTTCGGCCGCGGCGACGGCACGTTCCGCGCGGTCAAGTCGCTGAGCTTGCACGTGGACCGCGGCGAGACGCTCGCGATCGTGGGCGAGTCCGGCTCGGGAAAATCGGTGACCTCGCTGGCGGTCATGCGGCTGGTGGAATTCGGGGGCGGCCGCATCGAAGGCGGGCGCATGACCTTCCATCGGGGCCCTGGACAGTCGGTGGACCTGGTGGCGGCCTCCGAGGACAGCATGCGCGCCATGCGCGGCAATGACCTGGGCATGATCTTCCAGGAGCCCATGACTTCGCTGAACCCGGTGTTCACCGTGGGCTCGCAGATCGTCGAGGCGATCCGGCTGCATCAACCTGGCGACGCAAGATCGGCCGCGGCCGCGGCCCGCCGGGTCCTGGACCAGGTGCGCATTCCGGACGCCGCGGCCATCATGGGTCGCTATCCGCATGAGCTGTCGGGCGGCATGCGCCAGCGCGTGATGATCGCGATGGCGCTGTCCTGCAAGCCGGCGCTGCTGATCGCCGACGAACCCACCACGGCGCTGGACGTGACGATTCAGGCGCAGATCCTGCAACTGATCCGCGAGCTGCAGCGCGAGATGGACATGGGCGTCATCTTCATTACGCACGACATGGGCGTGGTGGCGGAAGTGGCGGATCGCGTCATGGTCATGCGCAAGGGCGACGTGGTCGAGAACAACGATGTGCAGGGCCTGTTCAAGGCGCCGCAGCACCCGTACACCCAGGCGCTGATGGCCGCCGTGCCGCGGCTGGGCGCGATGCAGGGAACCGCGCTGCCGGCGCGCTTTCCGCTGCTGTCCGACGGGGACGCCGGGCAGCCCGCCAAGCCGCCCGCCCTGGCGGCCAAGGACGAGGTGGTGCTGAGCGTGCGCGGCCTGGTGACGCGCTTTGACGTGCGCGGCGGCGTCTTCGCCCGCGTCAAGAAGCGGGTACACGCGGTGGAGCAGGTCAGCTTCGACCTGCACGCCGGAGAGACGTTATCGCTGGTGGGCGAGTCCGGCTGCGGCAAGACCTCGACCGGTCGTTCGCTGCTGCGGCTGACCAGGACGACGGGCGGCACGATCGAGTTCCAGGGCAAGCCGGTGCGTCAGGATGATCCGGCGTCGCTGCTGGCGCTGCGCCGGAACATGCAGTTCGTGTTCCAGGACCCCTTCGCGTCGCTGAATCCGCGCATGCGGGTGGGGGAGTGCGTCAAGGAGCCCATGCTGATCCACAACCTGCACAGCGGCGCGCAGGCGGACCGGCGCACGGCCGAGCTTTTCGAGAGAGTGGGGCTGGACGCGTCGATGATGCGGCGCTGGCCGCACGAGTTCTCCGGCGGCCAGCGCCAGCGCATATGCATTGCGCGGGCGCTGTCGGTGGATCCCAAGGTGCTGATCGCCGACGAATCGGTGTCCGCGCTGGACGTCTCGATCCAGGCGCAGATCGTGAACTTGCTGATCGACCTGCAGCGCGACCTGGGCGTGAGTTACCTGTTCATCTCGCACGACATGGCGGTGGTGGAGCGCATCAGCCACCGGGTGGCGGTGATGTACCTGGGCCAGATCGTGGAGATCGGCCCGCGCCAGGCGATCTTCGAGAACCCGCAGCACGCCTACACCAGGAAGCTGATGCAGGCCGTGCCCATCGCGGATCCCGCCGCGCGCCGCGGCGCCACGCTGGAGCTGAGCGAATTGCCCAGCCCGGCGCGGGCCGTGGGCGACGAGCCCGTGGTGCAACCGCTGGTGCAGGTGGGGGATGGGCATTTCGTGGCGCGGCACCGTATCGGTGGCGCGTACTAGCGGCAACAGGACGTCGTTTTTTTCCTTTTTATCCCGGAGATAGAAAATGGATCGTAGGAATTTTCTGCTGGCTTCTTCCGCTTCGGCGGCCGCCTGGGCCTTGCCCGGCTTGTCGTGGGCCGCGCCCGCCAAATCGTCGTTTCGGTGGGTCCCCCAGGCGGATCTGACCTTGCTGGACCCCATGTTCACCACCGTGGCCATGACCCAGGTGCACGCCCAGCTGGTGTTCGACACGCTCTATGGACTGGACGAGCAATACCTGCCCAGCCCGCAGATGGCGGCTGGCCACGTCAGCGAAAACGATGGACTGCTGTGGAAGATCACGCTGCGCGATGGGCTGAAGTTCCATGACGGTGCGCCGGTGCGCGCGCAGGACGCGGTGGCCAGTATCCAGCGCTGGGCCAAGAAGGACCTGATGGGCCGTTCCCTGATGCAGGCGACCGAGTCGCTGACCGCCCTGGACGACAAGACGATCCAGTTCCAGCTCAAGAAGCCGTTCCCCCTGATCCTGCACGCGCTGGGTCGCCAGTCCGGCAACATGGCCTGCATCATGCCGGAGCGCCTGGCGAAGCTGCCGGAGACCGAGCAGGTCAAGGAGATGGTCGGCAGCGGCCCGTTCACCTTCGCCGCCAGCAAGTGGGTGTCCGGTTCGCGCGTGGTGTACGAGAAGTTCGCGGGCTATGCGCCGCGCAAGGACGACCGCAAGCCGGTATTCACGGCCGGCCCCAAGCTGGCGCACGTGGACGAGGTGCACTGGCACATCATCCCGGACCGCGCCACGGCCATCGCGGCCCTGCAGGCCAACGAGGTCGATGGCGTCGAGATGGTGGACAGCGATTTCCTGCCCATCCTGAGCCAGGATCCCAACATCCATCTGGTCAAGCGCAGCCTGCCGACCATCGGCGTGATGCGCTTTAACCATCTGCACGCGCCGTTCGACAATCCGGCGATCCGCCGCGCGGTGCTCAGCGCGGTGAACCAGACCGAATACATGACGGCGATGAACGGCGCCGACTTCCCGGAATACTGGAGCGACCGTTGCGGCGTGTTCGTGCCGGGTTCGCCCATGGACAGCGACGCGGGCATGGAGAAGCTGACCGGCAAGCGCGATATCGACGCGGCGCGCGCGGCGATCAAGGCGGCCGGCTACAACGGCGAGACCGTGGTGCTGCTGGATCCGGTGGATTTCCCCACCTGGCATGCCGCCGCCCTGGTGACGGCGGACCTGTTCAAGCGCCTGGGCTTCAAGGTGGACCTGCAGACCATGGACTGGGGCACCGCCGTGCAGCGCCGCAACAATCAGGAGGCGCCCACGGCGGGCGGCTGGAGCGTGGCGTTCACGGGCAATACCGGCCCCAACAACCTGGACCCGGCGGGCCACCTGCCACTGCGCGGCAACGGCAAGCAGGCCTGGTTCGGCTGGCCCACCAGCGCACGCCTGGAGCAGCTGCGTCTGGACTGGTTCAATGCGCCCGACCTGGAAGCGCAGAAGAAGATCTGCCGCGAGATCCAGCTGCAGGTGTTCGAGGACGTGCCCTACATCCCGCTGGGCGCGAGCTATCCGGTCAGCGCGCTGCGCCGCAACTGGAAGGATTTCCAGCCCCAGATGTCGCTGTTCTATACCTTGCACAAGGCCTGAAGGAGTTTCGTATGAGCAGCAAGGCTCCGAAGGTCGCCATTCTGGGCTTTCACCTGGAATCCAATGCGTTTTGCCCGCTGTCGGTCGAAGCCGATTTCCAGGCGCAATGTTGGGAGGAGGGCGAGGCCATCTCCGAGCTGGCGCGCGGCCCCAGCCGCCTGCCCAGCGAGGTGGCGGGGTTCTACGACCGCATGAACCAGCTGGGAAGCTGGACGCCGGCGCCGCTGATCGTGATCGGCGCGCCGCCGGGCGGCCCGGCCAGCGCCGGCGTCTGGATCACGTTCCTGACCGAGGTTGAACAGCGCCTGCGCGCCGCCTTGCCCGTGGACGCGGTGTACGTGGCCAACCATGGCGCCTCGTCCGCGGAAGGCGAGAACGACACCGAAGGCGTGCTGATGCGCGTGCTGCGCGGCATCGTCGGCCCGGACGTCCCCGTCGTGGCCACGCACGATCTGCATTGCAATGTCTCGGCGCCGACCGTGGAGGCGCTGGATGGCCTGATCGCGTATCGCACCAATCCGCACGTCGACCAGCGCGAGCGGGCGGCCGAGGCCGCCGACATGATCCATGAGATCCTGGACGGCACACGCATGGTCACGGCCTACGTGCGCCTGCCCCTGACGCCGCCTTCCGTGACGCTGTCGACCGCCAGCGGACCGTACGCCGATCTGGTGGCGCTGGGCGCATCGCTGACGCAAAAGCGCGGCACGGGGCCGATCGCCAACGTGGCGGTGTGTGCGGGATTCGTGTTTTCCGATCTGCCGAAATGCGGCGTGACCATCACGGTGACCGCACGCGGCGACCTGCAGGCGGCGCGCCGCACGGCCATGCAGGTGGCGCGCGCGGGCTGGGCCGACCGGGGGCGCTATATCGCCCATACCGTCGCCGTGGAGCGCGCGGTGGAGCTGGCCCGCGACGCCGCGCAGCCCTTGCTGTTCGCGGATGTGGCCGACAATCCGGGTGGCGGCGGACGGGGCAATACCACCTGGCTGCTGCGCGCGTTCGACCAGGCGCGCATCCCGGGCGTGGTGCTTGGGGTATTCGTCGATCCCGCCCTGGCGGCGCAGGCCGGGGAACTGGGCGTCGGGTCGGAATTCGACGCTGTATTCAATCGGGTCGAGAGCGAGTATTCGCAGCGCTACACGACGCGGGCGCGGGTGCTGAAGCTGACGGACGGCGAGGGCATGGGCCGGCGCGGCATCCTGCGGGGCCGCAAGTTCTCAATGGGCGCGACCTGCCTGCTGGAACTGGTGGATTCGGGCATCAAGGTGGTGGTGGGCAGCCTGCGCCGGCAACTGGCCGAGCCCGCCATGCTGGAGATGCATGGCATCGACATCGCGCAAGCCGGGCATCTGATCGTCAAGAGCCGTGGCCACTATCGGGCGGGCTTCGACGAGTTCTTCCCGGACGAGCGCATCCACGACGTGGACAGTCCGGGGCTGACCACGCCGAACCTGAAGCAGATCGACTTCAAGCGGCTGCCCCGGCCGGTTTGGCCGCTGGACGACGTTGCCGCCTGGCGCGAACCGGAATGGGCGGCGGATCTGGAGGACTAAGAAAGCATGCGGCGCCCGCCCCAGGCGGCGCGCCTAGCGGGCGGTGTCCAGCCGGGCAGCCATCCAGGCAGGATCGGCGTAGGCGGCATCGATGTGCGCGCCCAGCGATTCCACGAAGCGGGTGACGCTGGACGGCAGCTGGCGGCCCGCCATCGTCTGGATATGCATGTTGCGCTGGTGCAGCTCGGCGTTGGACATGGGGATCTTTATCAATTCCCCGCGTTCGGTCGAGGTCATGACCGTGAGGTCGCCGGAAAAGCTGATCGCGCCCCAGCGCAGGCAACTGGTCTCGATCGCACCCTGGTTGTTGCAGGTCATGGCCACGTTGAGTTCGATCTTCTCGTGCATGCAGCACAGGTCGATGATGAAGCGGATGGTGCTGCCCGGGCCCATCAGCGCGACGGGGTGGTTGCCGATATCGCGCATCGACAGCGTCTTGCGGCCGGCCAGCGGATGGTCCGGCGCCATGACCGCAATGACCGGCATGCGGCGCGCATACTGCACGTGCACGCCCTGGGGCGGAGACAGGTTGTAGCTCATGCCGATGTCGTCCTCGCCTTCGCGCACGCGCCGGTTGATCTCCGAGGACTGCAGGATGTTCAGCTCGAAGCGCAACGAGGGCTCGATGGCGCGGAATTCACCGATGACACGTGGCAGCAGCTCGCGGCCGAAGGCCTGGTTGGCCGAAATGCGGATGAGCTTCTGGCCGATCTGGCTCAGGTCGCGGATCTCGGCGCGGGCGCGTTCGGCCTCCAGCGAGGCCCGGCGCGCATAGGCCTTGAGCAGCTGGCCGGCTTCGGTCAGGACCATGCCGCGCGCGTGGCGGTCGAACAGCAGCGTCTGGTGTTCTTCCTCCAGCTTGCGAACCATCCGGCTGACCGCCGACGGCGCCACGTGCAGCTTCTGCGCGGCAACGGTGAGCGAGCCCGAGTCCACGACTTCCAGGAAATAGCGCAGGGCAGTGTTGAGCATGGTGGCGGGTAGTGATGCAGCGCGCTCCATACTAACGGAAAACCATTTGACCGTAGCGCGGGGCCTTGGCGCCGATAGCTGTCACAGCCGATTTCGAAAACGACCGGGCCTCACATGCGGTAACGCATGGTCCTGATTGCGTTAAGCCTCATGTCTAGAATTTGGGGCGTTGGCATATGCCGCGCACAGAAAAGGTTTCCCGTGAAAAAACAGTTCATCTCCACCCTCTTGGTCGCAGTGCTTGCCGCGGGCAGCGGCTTGGCGCAGGCTCAACCCGATCGTGGCCCCGGCGGCCCCGGCGCTTCCGGGCAGGATCGCGGTCCGGGCAACGGGCAAGGCAAGGGGCCGGGCAATGGGCACAACAGCCCGCCGGGCAAGGGGCAGAGTTCAGGCCACGGGCAGGGTCCAAGCCAGCAGCGCGGACCGGACCATGATCGCGGCCACGCTCAGGGCCGGCCCGATCCCTCGCCGGCGCGCTGGAACAAGGGCGAACGCGTGCCGCAGCCGTATCGCGGCCCGCAATATGTGGTCAATGATTGGCGCGGCTATCACCTGAAGCAGCCGCCGCGCGGCTACCAATGGATCGGCGTGGGCGCGGACTACTTCCTGGTCGGCGTGGCGACTGGCATCGTCATGGAATCGGTGTTTGGCCGCTGAACGCCAAGCCAGGGCGCCCGCGCCGTTGGCGGGATCGCGAGGTTGGGGCGCCGGCTAGCGCCCCAGCTTCATCGACACGTCCGTATGCGTGCCGCGATCCAGGTCCGCGCCCAGCGGCTGGTCCCATTCAGGCAGGCTCAACAATTCCTTGCTGACCTCGCCCGCTTCGATGCGGCGCGCAATGTCGTCCAGCAGTTGCGTGCGGGTCGCGAAGCCCTTGCCTTGCAGGTCCCGGGCGAAGAGCCGGTACGTCAGGTTGGGTTCTACGCCTTTCATGACGCCCAGGTTCAGGATGCGGCCTTGCTCGTTGCGCATCAGCAAATGGCCGGGGCGGGCATAAATGCGGTAGATGCGCCACGGCGACGAGATCGCGGCGTGGTCGCGCCGCAGCTCGGGCTTGGGAGCGCCGCCGCCGCTAGGGGGCGTGGTGCCCGAAGGAAGCAGTTTGACGCAGGCATTCGCGAATCTGGCAATTGACCTTCTGATCGCGCTCACGCGGGGTCTGCCATCAGCGCGTGCGCTTTGAGCGGGATAAGTATATTCAGATGGGTTTGCGTCATGCGCTTGCGCTGTTTGACCATTGCCGTACTCCTATATGGCGATACGGCGAGGCGACGCGCGTTCAACCACCACCTCTTGAGGATACGCGCTTTATCCGGCAGGACGAGGCAAATGCGCCGATAGTTACGCATTAAGTGCGGCGCGCGCCCCAATAAGCGGGCTTTTGCCGAGAAAATACGCGAAAACGCCGTCTTCGTCGGATTATGGTGGTAATTGGAAACGCCGGTTGACTTTCAACCCCCCAGCGCCCATAGTGGACTTGAAGCTTTTCGAGCATCGTGATTTTCGTCCGGTCTTGCACCCCCTTCGGGGCGCTTCATTGTTCGCAGTCCTTTCCTTGACAGGCTCATTTCGCGGGCGCTGCCCGCATTAAAAGGAAAGAGATTATGGAAACCGGAATTGTTAAGTGGTTCAACGATGCCAAGGGCTTTGGCTTCATCATGCCCGAGAATGGCGGCAAGGATTTGTTCGCGCACTTCTCAGAAATCGTCAGCGACGGCCACAAAGTGCTCCTTGAAAATCAGCGCGTCAGCTACGTGACCGCTCAAGGCGCCAAGGGCCCGCATGCAACACAGATCCGCGCTTTGTGAATAAAGGCCCGCAGGGCCTTTTGATCAGGTATTGGGGGTTTCATGTTTCACAACAACATGGTTTACAAGGGCTATAGGCTGACTGCCAGCGTTTCCCGGATTTCAGTCGGGGGCTCCGGCCGGCCAGCCTTTACCGCAACAGTGGCAGTGGAACTCGCCGGCGATCAGGACAAGCTCGGCGATCCTTATCCCGTGCCGTTGTTCGCGTCGGGCGGATTTGTTTCCAGCCCGGGAATGGCGGTGGATGCCGCGATCAATCATGGTCGTCTTGTGGTTGATGCGCATGCCAGGCCAGCTTGATTTTCCACGGCATGGCGCCGTATGGCCATGCGGCATACCTGGATTGCACGCCAGCCTGACCGGGCCGCCTTGAACTCCACGGGCGGCCTTTTTGGTTCTTGGCCCGGGAGATACGCATGACGGATTCCGACAGCAGGCCCGCACGCATGCGGCCTGGCATCACGCGGGTGGAACGCGACGACGACGACTTCGTCGACCGCGCCAAGACAGCGTATAAGCGCGACGCCAGCGCGGGCGAACCTGCTCACTACAGTCATATCAACGAATTCGAAGGCAAACGCGTCGTCATCCTGCGCAACAAGCGCGGTGTGCTTGCCGTTTACGAAGACGTGGATGGCGCGGTGCATCGCTTGGTGCGTTGGCCGGTTTCGTGGGTTTGAGGGCAGTCCGCCACTGTTGTAAAGTGTTCTCGAAGTACCCGTATTTTCCTGAAGGACACGATGGTGCCTGAACCCCAAGAATCCGCGATCCTGCTTTTTTCGTACGGCACCCTGCAAGACAGGGCAGTGCAGCTGGCCAACTTCGGACGCGAACTGTCTGGCCGCCCCGACGCCATGACGGGCTACGCCTTGAACTGGGTGGAAATCACCGACCCCGACGTGCTCAAGACCAGCGGCAAGGCGCAGCACCCCATCGTCTACGCCAGCTACGATCCCAAGGACGAAGTGCGCGGCACCGTATTCGAGATTACGCAGAAAGAACTTCACGCCGCCGATGGCTACGAGGTCGCCGACTACAAGCGCGTGTCGGTGCTGCTGAAATCCGGCGTCCATGCCTGGGTGTACATCAAGGCTTGACGCCGCCGTGCGCGGCCATGCCCGGCGCCGCTTGCGGGCCCGCGCCATAAATTTGATGCAATAAGAATCATTAACATCTAATATCTCGCCCTGGATGCGCGCCGGCTTGCTGTGGCCATGCGCCGGTAATTTCCTTAGGGGCATCATGGGGGAGCGGTTCTTCGGCGTGGTCGCCGAGGCGTACAAGGCCTGGAACGCCGAGCTGGTCAGTTTCCTGAACCGGCAGCTCAAGCGTTCGCCCGATACCGCCAATGATCTGGCGCAGGAAACCTTCGCCAAATGGCTTGCGGCCAGCGGCGGCGCGGAACAGCCGGAAAAGCCTCGTGCCTACCTCTATGAAATCGCGCGCAATCTGCTGCGCGACCATTGGCGCCGCGAAGGCGTGCGCGGCGAACACGTGGTGGCCAGCCTGGACGACCAGGGATTCGAACCGCCCTCGGGCAGCCTGACGGCGCATGCCGGCTTGCAGCCCGAAGCGCGTGCCGATGCCAATCAGCGCTTGCGGCTGTTGCAGGCCGCCATCGACGAGATGCCGCCGCGCCAGCGCGAGGCCTTCCTGCTTTATCGGTATGATGAGCTGCGCTGCGAGGAGATCGCCAGCCGCATGGGCATTTCGGTCCGGGCGGTGGAAAAGCATCTGCAATTGGCTCTGGCGCATTGCAAGCGCCGTGTCCAGGGCGAAGCCTGATGAACCCATCCCAATCCTTATCCGCCGTTGAAGCCGCCGCGAGCGCATGGTTCATGCGCCGGCGCGAAGGCATGCTTGATGCGGGCGCGGAACGCGACTATCAGGCGTGGCTCGCGGCGTCGCCGCTGCATCGGCAGGAGTACGAACGCCTGACCCAGGTCTGGGACGATATGGCGGCGCTGCCGCGTCCGGCGTCCCGCCCCGTTGCAATGGCGCCTGCGGCGCGCCGCGGTCAACGCGCGCCTGCATTTCCCCGGTTCGCGAAGTGGGGCGGCGCGGTCGCGGCGCTGGCGCTCGCCCTGGTGGCCGGCTACCAGTACATGCCCGTCAGCTACTCCTCGGTGGCCAACGCTTCCACGCAGACCCGCAGCCTGGACCTGCCCGACGGCACCCGGGTCCACGCGAATGTGGGTACGCGGGTCAGCGTGCGCTACACCCTGGCCGAACGGCACATCAGCATCGAAGGCGGCGAGGTGTTCATCGACGCCGCGCCCGACCGGCGTCCGCTGATCGTCGCGGCAGGCGAGGCGCGACTGCGCGATATCGGCACCGAATTCAATGTGCTGCTCCTGCCGGAAACGCTGCAGGTCGGCGTGCGCAGCGGCACCGTGCTGCTGGAGGCGGACGGAACGGATGCCGTGGCCAGCCGCAGGCTGCAGGCCGGCGACACCGTCCAGCTTGCGCGGGGCCCGGGCCGCCAGCTGCGGCAGCAGCGGGTTCCGCTGACCGAGATCGGCGCCTGGCAGGATGGCGTGGTGGTGGTGCATGACGTGACCCTGCAGCAGTTGGCCGCCTATCTGGGGCTGTATCGCGACGCGCCCGTGCGCATCGCGGATCAGCGCGCAAGCAATCTGCGGCTGTCCGGCACGCTGGACCTGCGCCAGCCCGAGGCGTTCCTGGACGTGCTGCCCAGCCTGTTGCCGGTAACGCTGAACCGCAGGCAGGACGGAGCGGCGGTGATCGCCAGCCGCTAGCTGACCGGCCTTTCCTCAGTGCGAATAATTATTTTTCTCGACACGTTCGGGTTCTGGCCGCTCGTGCGTCTTCCCCATTGAATGATCCATTTTCTATTCTGGGGAAAGACCATGGCGCTATGCCATTTTCAACGCCGGCCTAGCGTCGGCCGCTACGCACTCCTGTGCGCGTTGTCCGTGACTGTCCTGGCGGGCGGAACCATCGCGTCCCGGCCGGCCCATGCGCAAAGCGCCGCGGCGCTTGCCTTTGAGCTGCCTGCGGGCAGCATGGCCGACTCGCTGGTGAGCCTGGGCCGCCAGGCCCAGGTGCAGATCCTGTTCAGCCCCGGCTCCGTCGCCGGCCTGGAAGCGCCCGCCGTGTCCGGCAAGCTGACGCCGCAGGCCGCGCTGGACCGGCTGCTGGCCCGCAGCGGGCTGGTCGCGGTGCCCAGCGGGACGGGCTTCATCGTGCGGTCGCCCGCCGCGAGTGGCGGCGCGGATGCGACGACGCTGGCGCCGGTGACGGTCACGGGCCGGGACCTGGCCACGACCGAGGGCACGGGCTCTTATACGACCCCCGCGGTCACGATAGGCAAGAATGTGCAAAGCCTGCGCGAGATCCCGCAATCGGTTTCCGTGGTGACGCGCCAGTTGCTGGACGACCAGAACCTGGTGAACCTGGACGATGCCATGCGCACGGTGACCGGCGTCACCGTCGAAGCCGGCAGCATCGGCGGCAACCATGGCAACTTCTATTCCCGCGGCTATGCCCTGGACACGATCCAGGTGGACGGCGTCAACACCCCCGCAAGCACGGGCAACGATTTGTCGGCGGGCTTTGGCCTGGCCATCTACGACCGCATCGAAGTGCTGCGCGGCCCGGCGGGCCTGTTTCAGGGGGCGGGGGATCCGGGCGGCACGGTGAACCTGGTGCGCAAGCGCGCGCAGAAGGAGTTCGCGTTCAGCGGGCAGGTCATGACGGGTTCATGGGACCGCTATTACGCCGACGCCGACATCACCGGCCCGCTGGACAGCGATGGCCGGCTGCGCGGAAGGCTGGTCGCGTCCTACGACGATCGCCGTTCCTTCGTGGATGGCGTCTACACCCGCAAGCCGCTGTTCTACGGCACCATGAGCTTCGATGTGACGCCGGATACCACCTTGACGGCGGGCGCGACCTATCAGCAGTACAAGGGCCGTCCCTTCTTCGGCCTGCCCGCCTATACCGATGGCCAGCTGCTGGACGTGCGGCGTTCGACCAACCTGGATCCCAGCTGGAACCACATCACCGAGGAAATCACCGAGTATTTCGCGGATGTGGAACATCGCCTGTCGAACGGAGGCCGCATCAAGGTCAGCGGCCTCTACCGCGAGCAGGACGAGCCCAGCCGCGAATTCGGCTGGTCCGATTGCGCGGTGGATCCGGTCACGGGCGACACTTGCCTGGTGAGCTGGAAGTACCGCAGCCATTGGAAAACCTACGGCCTGGATGCATTCGTGGCCACGCCGTTCGAGGCCCTGGGGCGCAAGCATGAACTGATCGTAGGCGCCGACTATCGCAACGTTCACAAGAACTTCCAGTACGGGGGCGGCGACAACGCGGACATCAATCTCTATCACCCGGACAACAACATACCCAAGCCGGACTACGAGTTCACGAACGGCAATGACGGCAAGACGCAGCAATACGGCTTGTACGCGCGCGCCAATCTGCGCGTGTCGGATGCCGCGACCGTCATCGCCGGCAGCCGCCTGACCTGGTGGAACAACAAGACCGCCAACCGCAACGCCTACTTCAACCAGTTCACCAACACCGATACCAGCATCAACGGCAAGTTCACGCCGTACCTGGGGCTGGTGGTGGACCTGAACGACCAGCTGTCGGCCTACACCAGCTACACCAGCATTTTCTCGCCCCAGACCACCACCGACGTTAACGGCCAGCCGCTGGACGCGCGCACCGGCAAGCAGCTGGAGATCGGACTGAAGGGCGAGTTCCTGGACAAGCGCCTGAACGGCCATGCCGCGCTGTTCCGCATGGACGACGAGAACCGCGCCATGACGGACCCGGACAACCCGCTGTTTTCGATGGCGGCCGGCAAGATGCGCAGCCAGGGCTTCGAGGCGGAGATCAGCGGCAGCCCGGCGCCGGGCTGGGACATCACCGCCGGCTACGCCTACACCACGACGAAGACCTTGAAGGGCACGGAAGACCAGAAGTCGCAGCAGTACGTCTTCATCACGCCGCGGCACACCTTCAATCTCTGGACCAAGTATTCGTTCGCGACCGGCGCGCTGGAAGGCTGGTCGCTGGGGGCGGGGGTGCGCAGCGTCAGCAGCATGTACCGGCTGAACGGCCCGGTGAAGTTCGAACAGCGCCCGTACACCACCGTGTCCGCGCAGGCCGGGTATCGCTTCAACAAGCATGTGGACGCGACGCTGACGGTGAACAACCTGTTCGACAAGGTGTACTACCAGCGCGTGTGGGCGGCCTACGGCTCCAACTACTATGGCGAGCCGCGCAGCGTGATGCTGGCCGTGCGCTACGCAATGTGAGGCCGGCGCGGCTCAGGGCTTCAGGCCGATGCGCCGCGCCAGCTTGTGCAGGTTGCTGGGATCCACGTCCAGCGCGCGGGCGGCAACCGCCCAGTTGCCCTGATGCGCGTCCAGCGCCCTGCGGATCGCCTGGCGCTGGCAGGCGTCCACCGCCTCGCGCAGCGACTGCACGGGTGCGCCCGGTTCGGGTATGTCGGCCGGATCTTCCGCGAGCGACGCGGGCATGTCGCCATCGGACAGGTCCAGCAGCTTGACGCCCAGGGTCACGATTTCATTGCGGCTGGCCCCGTGGCTGACCGCCTTGATGGCCGCGCGGCTGATGACGTGTTCCAGCTCGCGCACGTTGCCCGGCCAGCGATAGCGGCGCAGCATCTCTTCGGCGTCGGGCGACAGCCGCAGGCTGCGCAGGCCTAGCCGCGCCCGGTTCAGTTCCAGGTAGCGCCCGGCCAGCAGCAGCACGTCGTTGCCCCGATCGCGCAGGGGAGGGATGGGGATCGGATACACCGACAGGCGATGATAGAGGTCGGCGCGGAAGTCGCCTGCGCGCACCAGGTCGCGCAGGCTGCGGTTGGTTGCGGCCACGATGCGCACGTCCACGGTGCGGGGGCGGTCGTCGCCCAGCCGCTGGATCTCGCCGTTCTGCAGGGTACGCAGCAGCTTGGCCTGCACCAGCAAGGGCAGTTCGCCGACTTCATCCAGGAACAGCGTGCCGCCGTTGGCGGCTTCGAACCGGCCGGGGCGGTCGGCGACGGCGCCGGAGAAGGCGCCCTTGGCGTGGCCGAAGAGTTCGCTTTCGGCCAGGGATTCGGGCAGCGCGGCGCAGTTCACATGCACCAGCGGCTTGTCGCGGCGGCGCGAGAGGCCGTGCACGCGGTGCGCGAACAGCTCCTTGCCCACGCCGGTTTCGCCCAGCAGGAGTATGGGCAATTCGGAGTCGGCCACGACTTCGATCTCGTGCAGCAGGCGGCCGATGGATTCGCTCTGGCCCAGGATGTCGCTGCCGGCGGGGGCGGCGTTGTCCGCCGGGGCCTGGCCGCGGGCCACGCGCAGCGCGCGGATCTCGGCCTCCAGTCGGGTGGTCCGAAGCGCGGCCTCCAGCAGCACGATGTAGTCGCGCAGGTCGGCCTGGGCTTCCATGTCGAACGTGCCGACCTCCAGCGCGTCCAGCGTCAGCACTCCCCAGGTGCGGCCCTCGATGTGCAGGCTGGTTCCCATGCAGTCGTGCACGGGCAGCGGCTCGCCGGCCATGCCGTTGATCAGGCCGTCGTAGGGATCGGGCAGGGTGCTGTCGTGGTGAAAGCAGGTTACGCCGCGCCGGCCCAGGATGGCGGCCAGGCGGGGGTGCTGCTGCACGGCAAAGCGGCGGCCCAGCGCGTCCTGGGTCAGGCCGTCGACGGCGATGGGGCGCAGGTGGTCTTCTTCCAGCTGCAGCAGCGCCACGGCGCCGCAGCGAAAGTGCGTGCGCAGGCTGGAAACCAGCCGCTGCAGGCGGACGGCGGGCGGAAGGTCGGCGACCAGATCGGCAAGCAATAGGTTTTGCATGGGTCGATTCTACCGTCCAAGGGTAAATAAAACCCTGGTCAAAAATGGTTATATCTACCCTTTAGTTTGCAGGTGCTTGATTAATCGCAAGTTTTTTCTGGCACGGTTTTCGCATCTATCCAGGTACCGTCATGATCAATGGAGAGACGCGATGAGCATGGTTGAGCAATCCCTGGGCCAGTTGGCCCGCAGCATTCCCGGGGCCACCCAGGTTTTTCATGAGTACGAGCTGGATTTTTGCTGTGGCGGCAAGAAAAGCCTGGCCGAAGCGGCAGCCCAGCGTTCGCTGGACCCGGCGCTGATCGAAGCGCGCCTGGTCGCGCTGGCGCAGAATCCCATGCAGGAAAGGGATTGGGGCCTGGCATCGGCGGCCGAACTCGTGGACCACATCCTGGAGCGCTATCACGAAGTGCATCGCCAGCAACTGCCCGAGCTGATCCGGCTGGCGCTGAAGGTGGAGCAGGTGCATGCCGACAGCCCGGATTGCCCGGCTGGCCTGGCCGACCACCTGCGCGGCATGCAGCAAGAGCTGGAAAGCCATATGCAGAAAGAGGAACAGGTGCTGTTCCCGATGCTGGCGCGCGGTCACGGCGGCATGGCCACCATGCCGATCATGGTGATGCGCATGGAGCACGACGACCACGGCGTGGCGCTGGAGCGCCTGCTGGCGCTGACCAACAATATCACCCTGCCGCGCGCCGCCTGCAACACCTGGCGGGCGCTGTACCTGGGCATCCGCCAGTTCAAGGAAGACCTGATGGCGCACATCCACCTGGAAAACAACATCCTGTTCGAAAACGCGGCGGCGCCGGCGGCGCATCCCCACGCCTGAAGGACGCTTGCGGCAAGCAGAAAGGCGGGGCCCGCCGGCCCCGCGGCATCAGTCAGGAAAGTTCGTATGAATATCGATAAATTCAAGCAGCAGCATGTGGATATCCTGCAAGGCATCGCGTCGCTGCGCAAGCTGGCCCTGGCCGGCGTGGCGCGCAACGCAGCCGAGATCGCGCGGGGCATCGTGTCCATCAGCGCAACGATCAAGCTGCATCTGGCCGTTGAGGACCGGGCGCTGTATCCGGCCGTGGCGCGCTGCGCCGACGCCGAGCTGGCGCTCAAGGGCAGGGAGTTCCAGGAAGAGATGGACGCGATCGCCGCCGCCTACGAGGCCTTCGCGAAACGCTGGAACAATGCCCGCAGCCTGGAGCTGGACGAAGGCGGCTTCCGGGACGACGCCAACACGGTGCTGCGCCGGGTTCACGAACGGATGCAGCGGGAAAACCGCGACCTTTATCCCCGCATCGAAGCGCTGTAGCGCATGGGGCCTGTGCAAGGCCTTTTAGCGTGAACCGGCCCAGGCGGGAGCTTACCGGGCCCCCGCCGCCTGTACACTCGGAAAACCTTATTGGGCAAGAGGGGATCCTTGATGGCCGGAAGCAGTTTCTTCGCATTGTTCGACGATATCGCCACGATCCTGGATGACGTTTCCGTCATGACCAAGGTAGCCGCCAAGAAGACGGCGGGCGTGCTGGGCGACGACCTGGCGCTGAACGCCCAGCAGGTCACCGGGGTGCCGGTCAACCGGGAGCTGCCGGTGGTGTGGGCGGTGGCCAAGGGTTCCTTCATCAACAAGCTGATCCTGGTGCCCGCGGCGCTCTTGATCAGCGCGTTCGCGCCCTGGGCCGTGACGCCGTTGCTGATGCTGGGCGGCGCATTCCTCTGCTATGAGGGCGTGGAAAAGCTGGCGCACAAGTACCTGTCGCACGGCGAGTCTCCCGAAGGCCATCATGCGGCGCGCGCCGAAGCCCTGCAGAACCAGGCAGTCGACATGGTGGCGTTCGAGCGCGGCAAGATCAAAGGCGCGGTGCGCACCGACTTCATCCTCTCGGCGGAAATCATCGTCATCAGCCTGGGGGCGGTGGCCGGCGCCGACTTCACCCGCCAGGTCTCGGTGCTGTCCATCATCGCCATCGCGATGACGGTCGGCGTCTATGGTCTGGTGGCGGGCATCGTCAAGCTGGACGACCTGGGGCTCTACCTGAGCCAGAAGTCCTCGCAGGCGCTGGCCTGGCTGGGCAAGCGCATCGTGGGGGCGGCGCCGTACCTGATGAAGACCCTGTCCGTGGTGGGCACGGCCGCCATGTTCATGGTCGGCGGCGCCATCCTGACCCACGGCATCCCGCCCGTGCACGCCGCCATCGAACACGCCGCCGCTTCGGTGGGTGGGGGCGGGGTCGTCCAGGCGCTGGTCTCGACCCTGCTCAATGCCCTGTTCGGCATCGTGGCCGGGGCCGTGGTGCTGGGCGTGGTCGGCATCGCCAAGCGGCTGTTCAAGAAAGGCTGAGGCTCCCAGCCGGCGCGCCGGCGCATAGCCCGTCCTAGGGAATCCCCTGCCTTGTTGTGCCGAATCGCATGCGCCTAAAATTGGCGCCAATTTATGTGATTATTGTTTCGACCACCGGCATAGACCATGCGCCCGCCGAGGCGGCCATGGAAACGAGGAAATCATGCAGTCCAACGCAGCACTCGCCATCCAGCCCGACGCCGCCCGCGCGCGGGCCATGTACGACCTGGGCCACAGCACCGTCTTCTCCGCGCGCACCGATCCGCGCTTCTCCTACTGCATGTACGTGCCGCCGCACATCGACACGGCCCGGCATCCGATGGAGCTGGTGGTGATCATGCACGGCACGGGACGGGCATTCGTGGAATACCGCGACGCGTTCGCGGAATTCGCGCGCTGGAACGATTGCATCGTGCTGTGCCCGCTGTTTCCCGTGGGTCCGCTGGGCGACGGCAATCGCGACGGCTTCAAGCAGCTGCGCGAAGGCGAGATCCGCTATGACCAGGTACTGCAGGACATGGTGGCCGAGGTGGGCGAGAAGTTCGGCCGCGATTTCAAGCAGTTCGCGCTGTTCGGCTATTCCGGTGGCGGCCAGTTCGTGAACCGCTACGCGCTGCTGCATCCGGAAAGCCTGTGGGCCGTGTCGATCGGCGCGCCGGGCTCGGTGACGCTGCTGGATCCGGACCAGGACTGGTGGGTGGGCGTGCGCGACGCGGAAGCCCGCTTCGGCAAGCGCATCGACGTGGAAGCCCTGAAGCAGGTGGCCGTGCACATGATCGTGGGCAAGGCCGACCTGGAAACCTGGGAAATCACCCACCGCGAAGGCGGCAAGTTCTTCATGCCCGGCGCCAACGCCGCCGGCAAGAACCGCCCGGAGCGCCTGGAATCGCTGCGCCGCTCGTTCGAGGCGGCCGGCGTGAACGTGACGCTGGACATGGTTGAGAACGTTCCGCACGACGGTTTGAAGTGCGTCGGCCAGGTCCAGGATTTCCTGGCCACGGCGCTTGCCAAGCTGCGCAATGCGTAACACTGACATCACGATGGGCGCATTGCCCGGACGCGCCCGCGTCCGCGCCGCGCAATAGGAGAGGGCCATGCTGCGTTTCGCGCTATCCCGTATCGTCATGGCCGTGCCCACCCTGCTGATCGTGGCGGTGGCCGTGTTTGTGATGATCCGGCTCATCCCCGGCGATCCCGCCCAATTGCTGCTGGGCGATCTGGCGACGCCAGCCGCGCTGGCGGACCTGCGGGCGCGGCTGGGCCTGGACCAGACCTGGGCCGCCCAGTTCGGCATCTGGTTCGGCAACATGCTGCACGGCGACCTGGGCTCGTCCATCAATACCGGCCAGCCCGTGCTGCCGCTGGTGTGGGACCGCTTCCTGATCAGCGGCCGCGTGGTCCTGGTGGCGGTGCTGTTCGCCGCGCTGGTGGCGGTGCCTGCCGGCATGATCGCCGCCTGGAAGCAGAACAAGGCGCCCGACCTGATCCTGGTGGGCACCGCGACGCTGCTGGTGTCCATTCCCACGTTCTGGCTGGGCCTACTGCTCCTGATCTTCTTCGGCCTGAAGCTGCAATGGCTGCCGGTGGTGGGCTATGTGTCCATCGGCGAAGACTGGAAGGCGGGCCTTCTGTACCTGGCCATGCCCATCCTGACGCTGTTCCTGCATGAAATCGGCGTGCTGATGCGGATGGCGCGCGCCAGCACGCTGGAAGTGCTGCGCCTGGACTACATCACCCATGCCCGCGCCAAGGGGCTGTCGGAATCCGCGGTGCTGATGCGCCACGCGTTCCGCAACGCCTTCGGCCCGACCTGGACGCTGATCGGCCTGGTGCTGGGCAACCTGCTGGGCGGCATTGCCGTGGTGGAAACCGTGTTCACCATTCCGGGCCTGGGCCGTCTGCTGGTGGATTCGATCTTCGCCCGCGATTACCCCGTCATCCAGGGCTGCCTGCTGTTCGTGGGCGTGGTCTACGTGATCGTGAACCTGCTCATCGACCTCTGCTACCCCATCTTCGATCCGAGAGTGACCGCCGAATGAAAAAGCGAATTGCAGCCAACGCGCTCCTGGGCGGCATACTTGTCGCCGTGGTGCTGGTCGCGGCCGTCATGGGCGCCGTCTGGACGCCGCATGATCCGTTGAAGATCAACTTCGTCGCGCGGCTGAAGCCGCCGGGCGGGGATTTCCTGCTGGGTACCGACGAGTTCGGCCGCGACGAATTGTCGCGCCTGCTGGCCGGGGCTTCCAGCAGCGTCTGGATCAGCCTGCTGACGGTGACGTTCGCCATCGTGGCGGGCACGGCCATCGGCACCCTGACCGGCTTTGTGCGCGGCTGGACCGACCGCATCATCATGGCCTTCAACAACGCGCTGCTGGCCTTTCCCGGCCTGCTGCTGGCGCTGGGCCTGCTGGCCGTGGTGGGCGCGAACAAGTACGGCATCATCCTGGCGCTGGGCCTGGCCTATACGCCTTCGGTGACGCGGATCGTGCGCGGCACGGTGCTGTCCCTGCGCGAGAAGGAGTTCATCGAATCCTCGCGCGTGCTGGGCAACTCGGAGCTCTACACCATGTTCCGCCATGTGCTGCCCAATTGCGTGGCGCCGTTGACGGTGCTGGCCACGTCCATGTTCGGCTGGGTAATCCTGGCGGAAAGCGCGCTGTCCTTCCTGGGCCTGGGCGTGCCGCCGCCCGCGCCCACCTGGGGCAACATGCTCGCGGCCGCACGGCCGTTCATGGCCCAGGCCTCCTATCTTTCCATTCTTCCCGGCCTGGCCATCGCGCTCGCGCTGCTGGGAATCAACCTGCTGGGCGACGCGGTGCGAGACCGTCTCGATCCCCGCATGAGGGGCGTGCAATGAGCGCACTGGTATCCGTATCGAATCTGTCGCTGACCGTGGGCGTGGGCGGACGCGAAATCGTCAGCGGCGTGTCCTTCGAGGTGGCGCCCGGCGAGATGGTCGGCATCGTCGGGGAGTCCGGCAGCGGCAAGACCCAGGCCGCTCGCGCCATCATGGGCCTGACGCCGCCGCCGCTGGTGGTGGCGGGCGGCTCCATCCTGTTCGAGGGCGTGGACGTCGCGAAGGCCAGCCAGCCCGTGCTGCGCAAGCTGCGCGGGGCGCGCATCGGCATGGTGTTCCAGGAGCCCATGACCTCGCTCAACCCGTCCATGCCCATCGGGCGCCAACTGGACGAAGGCCTGAAGCTGCACCGCAAGGACCTGTCCACCGCCGCGCGCCGCGAGCGCATCCTGGAGATGCTGCGCCGCGTGGGAATCCGCGATCCGAAGGCGGCCATGGAGGCCTGGCCTCACGAATTCTCGGGCGGCATGCGCCAGCGCATGATGCTGGCGTCCGTGATGCTGCTGGAGCCCGCGCTCCTGATCGCGGACGAGCCCACGACCGCGCTGGACGCGGTGGTGCAGCGAGACGTGCTGGAACTGATGGTGGACCTGACGCGTGAACACCATACGGCGGTGCTGATGATCAGCCACGACCTGCCGATGGTGGCGCGCTACACCGAGCGCATGGTGGTGATGCAGCACGGCAAAGTGCTGGAAACCGGCACCACGGCCGGCATTCTTGAACGTCCGCAGCACCCCTATACGCGCAAACTGCTGGACGCCATGCCGCGCCGGCTGCCGGCGCGTCCGCTGCCGAAGGAAGCGCCCATCGTCGAGGTCAGGAACCTGGTGGTGGATTACGCGGGCCATCAGCGCCTGTTCTCGCGCACCGGCGCCAAGCGCGCGCTGAACGGCATCGATCTGCACGTCAAGCCGCGGGAAGTGGTGGCGGTGGTGGGCGGTTCGGGATCGGGCAAGACGACGCTGGGCCGGGCCATCGCCGGGCTGCTGACGCCGACGTCCGGCCAGATCCTGTTCCGCGATCAGCCGGTGAGCCGCCGGTCCGCCGCCTGGCGCGACTACCGCCTGAATTGCCAGATGGTGTTCCAGGACCCCTATTCGTCGCTGGATCCGCGCATGACCATCGGCCAGCTGGTGGGCGAAGGCCTGCGCATGCTGGACGACATGCCCGCCACCGACAAGCGCCGCCGGGTGGACGAGGTGTTGACGGAGGTGGGGCTGGGGTCGGAATACGCCAAGCGCTTTCCGCACGAAATGTCCGGCGGCCAGCGCCAGCGCGTGGCGATCGCGCGCGCCATCGTTCGCCGCCCGGCGTTCGTGATCGCCGACGAACCGGTATCGGCGCTGGACGTGACGGTGCGGGCGCAGGTGCTGGATCTGTTTGCCGACCTGCAGGAACGCCACGGATTCTCCTGCCTGTTCATCAGCCATGACCTGGGCGTGGTGGAGCAGGTGGCCGACCGCGTGGTGGTGATGCGAGACGGTGGCATCGTCGAGCAGGGCACGCGCGATGCGGTGTTCGACCGCCCGCAGGAGGAATACACGCGCAGCCTGCTGTCCGCGATTCCAGCGCTGGAATCCACCGATACGGGCGGGGTGCGCCTGCGCTGGCGCCTTGACCAGCAGGAACCCTTGCGGGCAAGCGCGTAGGGGGCGGGTTTCCCGGGGGGATGCCAGCGTCATCCCCGCCGGGACTTATGCCTAAAATACGCGCTTCGGATTTGATTGACGGGAGTGGTCCATGCCGAAAGCGGCGGCGACACAGCCCGGCCTGGTTGACCGTATTGCCCATGATATTCAAGCGGGCGTGTATGGTCCCGGCGCCTGGCTGAAACAGATCGACCTGCAGGAACGTTACGACGCCAAGCGTCTGGACGTCAGGCGGGCGCTAGACCAATTGGCCGCCAAGCGGCTGATTGCGCACATCCCGAACCGGGGCTACCACGTGTATGCCATGGATCCGGACCAGCATTTGCAGATCCGCGATATTCGCATCCTGCTGGAGACCGGCGCGGCCTCGGACCTGATGCCCAACGTCACGGCGGCCAAGGTGCGCGCGTTGCGCACCTTGGCCGAGCGCTTCGCCAAGCTGTTGCAGGACGGCACCCTGCTGGAGCAGTACGAGGTCAACCTGGCCTTTCACGCCGGCATGTACGACCTGTGCAGCAACCGGGAATTGGCCGCGCTGATCCAGGAAACGCGCGCCCGCGGACCTGCGGCGCCCGCCAAGGAGTGGGTGACGCGTTCACGCATCGAGATTTCCGCGCGCGAACACTTCGACATGGTGGAAGCCCTGGAAGCGCGGGACGTGAAGCGCTTGCAGAAGATCATCGCCCAGCACGTGGGCCAGGACATTTCCTGAGTCTTCGTGTTGTGCGAAGCACGGCGGCGTTCCCGGATGGGAGGCCGCCGTTTTTCATTGTTGCCTTCCTTCAGGGATACCCCCGATAGCATCGCGCCACATTCTGCTCATAATGGTCAGCTAATTTTGGCGCCAATATATGCGTGAATTTTGCGCCGCACGCCAGGGAGTCTTTGCATGCACCACGTTTTCGTTCCCAGAGCGCTTGCGCTCAGCCTGGCGCTGGCCGCCGTCTGCTCGGCGCAGGCCGCGCAGCTCACCATTGCCCAGCCGGCCGACATCCGTTCGACCAACCCTGGCGTCAACCGCGACAACACCACCGACGGCGTGGTGCTCAACATCGTCGAAGGCCTGGTCGGCTACCGGGAAAACGGCACGGTGGGCCCCTTGCTGGCCAAGTCGGTGGACCTGTCCGAAGACGGCCTGACCTATACCTTCAAGCTGCGCGACGGCGTGAAGTTCCACAACGGCGCCACGCTGACGTCGGCCGACGTGATCTGGAACTGGCAGCGCTACATGGATCCCAAGACGGATTGGCGTTGCCGCAGCGACTTCGACGGCCGCAACGGCCTGAAGGTGACGGACGTGTCCGCGCCGGACGCGCAGACCGTGGTGATGAAGGTGGACCGCAAGTCGGCGGTGTTCCTGGATTCGCTGGCGCGCACCGACTGCGGCATGACGGCCATCATTTCGAAGGACTCGGTCGCGGCGGACGGCTCCTGGATCAAGCCCGTCGGCACCGGTCCCTACGTCTTCAAGGAATGGAAGCGCGGCGAGTACACCTTGCTGAGCGCCTTCAAGGACTATGTGTCCCCGCCGGGCGACAAATCGGATGGCTACGTGGGCTCCAAGCGCCCGCTGGTGGACGAAGTGAAGTTCCTGGTGGTGCCGGACCCGTCCACGTCCAAGGCCGGCCTGATGTCGGGGGCCATCGACGCCAGCCAGATCACCAATACCGATGTGGGCGAACTGAAAAGCGCGAAGAACCTGTCGGTGTTCAGCCCGCATGACGCCGTCAAGCACGTGCTGCTGTTCCAGACGGATGATGCCGTGCTGAAGAACGTGAAGATTCGCCAGGCGATCGCGGCGTCGCTGGATATCCCGCAAGTGGTGGCGGCTGCTTCCGAAGGCCTGGGGCAGCTGAACAATTCCGCCGTCTATGCGGGCTCCGCCTATTACAAGGACGCCGAGAAGCGCAGCTACAAGTACGACCCGGCCCGCGCGCAGCAATTGCTGAAGGAAGCCGGCTACAAGGGCGAGCCCGTGGTCATCTACGCCAACAAGCGCGCCCATGTGCCGAGCTATCAGGTCGCGGTGATCGCCCAGGCGATGATGCAGTCGGTGGGTATCAACGCCAAGATCGAGGTGCTGGAATGGGCCACGCAGCTGGACCGCTACAACACCGGCAAGTACCAGATCAGCTCGTTCTCGTTCTCGTCGCGGCTGGATCCTTCGCTGAGTTTCGAGCAGTTCGCGGGCGACAAGGCCAAGCAGCCGCGCAAGGTCTGGGATGATCCCGCGGCGCAGAAGCTGATCGACGAGAGCTTCCTGGAATCCGACCCGGCCAAGCGGCAGGCGCTGTTCGACCAGTTGCATGCCTTGATGCTGGAGCAGACGCCGATGCTGATGCTGTACAACGGGGCGGATGCCTGGGCCAGCAACAAGCGAGTCGAGGGATTCTCGGTCTGGGAGGGGAAGCCGCGGGCGTGGGAGACCAAGGTGGTGGCGAAGTAAGGGGGGGTGTTGTTGGCGCTGGGTGGGTTCTTGAGACGCCTGGCGTGGCGGGGGCCTGTGGGGGGTGCGGGGCTGCGATTGCGGCCCGGAGCCTTCGCTCCGGGCTGCCCCGTCGTCATCGTCGTTGTCGCCTCCGGCGACTGCCTTCCGATTCCCTCGGGCTTATCGACGCCCCGCACCCCCCAGGCCCCCGCCACGCCAGGCTCTGGTGGTTGAAACTTCACGGGCGCTGGGGCGGGTGGGGTTCTTGAGGTTCTCGCCAAGGGTGGGGTGGTGGTGGAATATCTTGCGGGGCCCGCCCCCGGCCGGCCGCGCGGGCGGCCTTTGGGGGCTTACGCGTTGTCTTGCGTCGTAACGATGACGCTTCGCGTGTGGGTTGGGCGGGTGGTGTGCTTTGCCGCCGCGCCACTGCATGTCGTTTACGACCTGATATCCGCAATTGGCAATGGCCGGCGATCAAGCCAGCAATAACAGGCCTACAGGCCCGGATTGCTTCGCCTGCCATTCATCGCCATTTCAACTCTAATGCCCGATGGGCGGCGCGCGCACAAATCTGCATGCGTAAGAGGTTCGCTGCCGCGCGCCGCCCATCACCGCTCCACCCCCCCCGCCGGCGGGCACATCAGCAAACCGCCCTGCGCATTCGCGCAAGCGACCTTCCTACGACGACCCAAAATGCGTATGCCGATTGCGGCCGCCCGCGCGGCCGCAATTCGGCGGGCCCCGCAAATCCCGTCATTAATCATGGGTCCAGCGGCGCAACAGACCAAGATACCCGTAGCCCGGTGGCGCGGGCGGTGGGGCTGCGAGCAACCTCCATGCGCCCGAGGGAATCTGAAGGAACCGCCGAAGGCGGTGACGAAGATGACGAGGGGGAAGTCCGGAGCGAAGGCTCCGGACCGCAATGGCGGGCGCTCGCAGCCCCACCGCCCGCGTCACCGGGCGACCTACGAAGCACCTGCAACGACCAACGCGCCCAGCTACCTACGAAGCACATACGACGAACAATGCGCTGCAACGAACCAGACGCCCCTGACCTGCGAAGCACCTGCCCCAAACGCAGCAACCCTCACTCCGCCACCCGCTCCACTTCCCAAGCACGCGGCTTCTTCACAGCCCAAGGCTGATATCCCTTCACATTCGCCCGGTAAGCCCCGATATCCAGGCCGTTATACAAAGGAATGCTGGGCACGTCCGCCAGGAACAGCGTATGCAGCTGATCGAACGAAGCCTGCCGCTTCGCATGATCCGTATCCACCGAGGCCGCGGCGATCAGCTGCTGCGCTTCGGGGTTGTCCCAGACCTTGCGCGGCTGCTTGGCCTTGTCGCCCGTCACCATCTCATAGTTCAGCGCCGCGTCCAGGCGGGCGGAATACGGGAAAGTCATCATCTGGTAGGTGCCGGCGTTGTAGCGGTCCAGCTGCGTGGCCCATTCCACCACCGACAGCTGGGCATTGATGCCCACCGATTGCAGCATTGCCTGGATGATGACGGCGGAGTTATAGGACTGCGGGTAGCGCTTGGTGGTCAGGATCGCCAGTTCCTGGCCCTTGTAGCCGGCTTCCTTCAGCAGCTTCTGCGCCTGCGCCGGATCGTAGTTCCAGCCTTGTTTCTGGATGGCGTCATGGTAGGGCGACACCAGCGGCACGATGGAGTTGTTGGGCTGGGCCAGGCCTTCCGTGACGGCGGCGGCCAGTTGCTTGTAGTCGATGGCGTGGGCCAGGGCCTGGCGCATCTTGGGGTTGGACAGCACCGGGTCCTTGGTCTGCAGCAGCAGCGCGGTCATGCTCATGACCGGCGCGTAGGCCACCTTGACGTTGGGCGTGCCCTGAAGCACCGGCACATCGTTGTTGGACACGTCTTCGATGACGTCGATGTTGCCGCGCTGCAAGGCGGCCTTGGCGGTGGAGTCGTCCGGCACGATCATGAAGCGCACTTCGTCCACCAGCGCACGCTTGGATCCGGTGTAGCCGTCGCGCTTGCCGTCAAGATTGGCATAGCCCGCGTACTTGGTCAGGCGTATGTATTCGCCGCGCTTCCATTCGGCCAGTTCGAAGGGGCCCGTGCCGATGGGCTTGATCCAGGCGCCGTCGGCGCCGACGGAATCCTTGGACAGGATGCCGGTGCCGCCGCAGTCGGTGCGGGCTAGCGAGGCCAGGAACAGGCTGCTGGGCTTTTCCAGGTGATAGACGACGGTGCGCGCATCGGGCGCTTCCACGCCCGTGACCTTGACGGTGCCGCGGCCGTCGAACTCGCTGGCGCAACGCCAGCCGGAGTTGGCCGCCGTGTAGTGCTGCCAGGTCCACAGCACGTCGGCCGAGCTCAGCGGCTTGCCGTTGTGGAACTTGACGCCGTCGCGCAGCTTGAACGTGTAGGTCTTGCCGTCGGGACTGATGTCGACGGACTGGGCCAGCAGCGGGCGGACCTCGGCATCCTCGCCATAGGCGACCAGGCCTTCGACGATGTGCAGCACCACCGCGTCGCTGTTGCTGTCGCGGTTGACGCCCGGCTCGGTGGAACGGATGTCGGCGGTGAGCGAGATGCGCAAGGGCGCCGCGGTCTGCGCGCCGGCCGTGCCGGCCAGGCCGGCGAGCGCCAGCGCAACCGCGATGCTCAATTGATGGATTTTCATTGATACTTCCTTGGGTTGCGCGGACGCGTCGCCAATCAGGCGGCGGCCAGCAGTTCGGGTTCGGCGGTCAGGCTGTAGCGCGTGAACTGGCGGTTCAAGGCGGGCAGCGGGGCGACTTCCATCAGGCCGGCGGCCGGCTCCATGATCACCATGGCGACCGTGGCGGACAGGTTGTCGTGGCTGCCGGGACGCGGCGGGCGGCAGACGGAATAGGGCGAGCCGAAGTCGTCGAACAGCGCGCGCTTCATGTCTTCGCGCGTGAGCTGCTGCTTTTCATTCAGCAGGCGGCGCACGCGCCAGTCGCGATAGGCGCTTTCCGGCGTGCTGGCGCGGCCGGTGTCGCGCAGCTTGCCCAGGGCCACTTCGCTGACCCAGTGGTTGGCGTGCACGATCAGGTCGTCATTGCCCGGATAGATCGGGAAGGCCTCGTCGGTGGTGCATTCGTAATCCACGCCAAAACCTGCGGCCATGCCGATCATGATGTTGTTGGAGCAGGACTTGGGCGTGGTGGCGACCGCCTTGATGGCCAGTGCGAAATGCTGCTGTTCCAGCACCTTGCGGCGGATCAGCGACAGCGGCACGCCGAGCTGGCGGAAGTCGCGGTCGGATTCCAGGTAGTTGGCGGTGATGGACACGCCGGCGCTGTTCAGGCCGCTGCGGGCCAGGCCGCCGGCTTCCACGAAGGTCAGGATGTCCGGGCCGTTGTCGTTGCGCACACGCAGGACGATGGCGGTCTCGGCGCATTCGGCGCGCCAGTCCCAGTTCTGGCCATGGATGAGATTGCCGTTGGCCGAGCGCGTGGGCAGGATCAGGGCGCCCGTGCAGCCGTCGCCCGGCTCCAGTTCGGCGGCCTTCTTCTTTTCGGCGCGGGCCTTGGCGACCACTTCCGTGCGGGCGTTGACCATCACGATGTCTTCGAACGGCACATCGGCGCCGGCCGCGATGCCGCGCATTTCTTCCAGGTAGTGGGGCGCGAAGTCTTCGATCTCGCGGGCGAAGTGGGCGATGAGCTCGGTGCGCGCCATGGCGTCGTAGCCCAGGTCGACCAGCGTCTGGCCATACATCGCGGCGCTCTTGCGCACGCGGGCGGCGGCTTGCTGGCCGTAGGAGCGGCCGCGGGCTTCGGGCGTGCCGGAAACCGATACGAAGGGAAATTGGGTGGTCTGGGTCATGGACGGGTAGCGGCGCCGGGCGCCGTGAGGACGGAAGAGGGAATCGGAATGGCGAAAATGTTAGCTTATTTTGGCGCCAATATTGCTCAGGGTTTACCCAATGAAAAACGGCCGCCTGGCGTCAGGCAGCCGTCCGTTCAGCCGGGCCGCGCCTGCTGCGCCGCCAACTGGGCGCCGGTCTTGAAACTGGCGCCGGCGGCGCGGAAGCGTTCCAGCAGCTGCTCCACCTTTTGCAGGCGGGCAGCGCGGCCGACGCCGTTGTCCGCGCGCGGGTGGAGGGTCAGGCAGGCGTAGCCGTCGGCCGCCAGCAGCGCATCGCCTTGTTCGACCCAGTGCGAGTAGGCGCGGTCCTGCGTCACGCGGCGGCTGAAGTGCGTGGCGTCGCACAGGCCTTCGCTCCAAGGCAGTTCCACCATGCCCGGGCCGCCATCGGCGTCCAGGGCATAGGGGGCGTCGTCGTCGATCGCGCTGCTGTCGTATCGGTAGCCCAGCTGTTGCAGCAGCGGCACGGTCCGCGGAGAGAAGGCGCTGCCCGTCCAGCGAAAGCCTTGCGGCCGGGCGCCCGCCAACTCCGCCAGGCGATCGCGGGCGCGTTCCAGCACTTCGCCCTCGCGTTCGCCCAAGGCGCTCAGGTCTTCATAGGCATTGCCTTGCGAGGCGGCTTCGTGGCCGTCGCGCAGGCTTTGCTCCAGCAGTCCGCGGCAGCGTTCGGCCTCGAACACGGGCCAGAACAGCGTGGCGCGGATGTCTTGCCGGCGCAGCATGTCCAGCACGCGCGCCAGGCCGCCGCCATAGGTGTAGCGGCCATGGGCGTCGCGTCCGTGCAGCGCGGCTTCGGGCTGGGAAGCGGCTTCGGGGCCGATGCCCTGCACATTGAGGGTGACCAGCACGGTCTTGGCGGCGGTCATGCGTTGCTCCAGTTCTCGGGGTGGGCAAGGCAGTGGCTGGCCAGCGCTTGCAGGGTCATGACGTGGACGTCGGGCTGGGCGGCCAGGTAGGCCAGGAAGCGGTCCAGGGCGGCGGCGCGGGCCGGCGTGCCGGAGCCGCCGGCCGCCTTGGGGTGCACGGTCAGGTGTACATAGCCTTCCGCCTGGCGCAGGGCTTCGAATTCCTGCACCCAGTTGTCGTAGGCCTCGGCGGCCAGGCTGTGGCCGGTGAAGTAGAACGGGTAGTCGTCCAGCGACACGGTGTTGTTGGGCAGCATGATGAAGTCCGCCGGGCCCTCCCCTCCGCCGGGCAGGTAGGGCCGGTCCTGGTCTTTTTCGCTGGCGTCGTAGCAGTAGCCCAGCTTGCGCAGCGTGGGCAGGGTGCGGTGGCTCTTGCGGCCGGACGGCGAGCACCAGCCCACGGGCGTCACGCCCAGTTCCTGCTGGATGATGCGGTGGGTCTTTTCGAGCAGCGCCGGTTCTTCGTCGCCCAGGTCCCAGGCTTCGTGCAGATAGCCGTGCGCGGCGATCTCGTGGCCGGCCGCCAGGATGTCGTGGAACACGGCGGGATAGTGTTCCACGTCATAGCCGCAGGCGAAGAAGGTGGCGGGCATGGCGTGGCGGGCCAGGATCTCCAGGTGCCGCGGCACGCCGCGCCGGATGGCGTATCGGCCCGCGGTGTAGAGGCCGGCCGGAAACTGCTTGCGGCCCACTTCGACGGCGGGGCCGTCCACGTGGACGGTGACGCAGACCACGGCGCGCACTGCCGGGGCCTGCGCGGCGCGCCGGCCTTGCGCGCGCAGTTCGCGATCCAGCGGCAGCCAGGGATTGGCGTCGGCGCGGGTGGGAGCGCCGTAGGGAATTCGTTGCATCAGGTGGCCTTGATGTTGGCGTTCTTGATCAGGGCGCGCCACTTCTCGCTTTCCGTCGCGACAAAGCGGCGCAGCTCTTCAGGCGTGCCTCCGTGCAGCTCCAGCCCGTTCTGGGTCAGCTGCGCCAGCGCCGGTTGCTTGAGCGCGCTTTGCACGGCGCCGTTCAGGGTGTTGATGATGTCCTTCGGCGTGCCGGCGGGCACGAACACGCCATTCCATCCGATTGCCTGGTAGCCGGGGAAGCCGGACTCGGCCACGGTCGGCACGTCGGGCAGGGCCTGTGCGCGCTGCGCCGAGGTCACCGCCAGCGGCCGCGACTTGCCGCCCTGGATGAATTGCTGCTGGTTGATCACCACGTCCATCAGGATGGGGAACTGACCGCCCAGGAAATCGTTGACGGCCGCCGCCGCGCCCTTATAAGGCACGCCGGGCAGGTCCAGCCCTGCCGTGGCCTTGAGCAGTTCCATGGCAAGGTGCGCCGAGCTGCCGTTCTGCGTGATGCCATAGAAATACTTGCCCGGATTGGCCTTGATGATGGCCACCAGTTCCTGCAGGTTGCGAGCCGGAAAGGACGGATGCACGACCAGCACGTTGTTGTAGTAGCAGACCATCGACACGGGTTCGAAGTCCTTGATCGGGTCGTAGGCGATGTTCTCGTACAGACTCTGGTTCACCGTGTGCGTGCCGGTGGAGCCCAGCGCGACGGTGTAGCCGTCCGGCGCGGACCGCGCCGCCTGCTGGGTGCCGATGATGCCGGCCGCGCCGCCCTTGTTGATGACGACGACACTCTGCTTGAGCGCTTCGCCCATGCCTTGGGCCAGCGGGCGGGCCACCAGGTCCGTGCCGCCGCCGGCGGGGAAGGGCACGATGAACTGTATGGGCCGTTCCGCCGGGTAGCCAGCGGCCCACGCCCGGCCCGGGCCGGCCAGGGCCCCGCCGGCGATGGCGGCGGCCGACGCCGCAAGGAAGTGGCGCCGGCTCATGCCGCCCCGCGGTTCGTCGCTGCTGCAAGACTGCTTCATGTTTTCCCCTTGGGTTCTGTGTTTAGGTAAATATCATTATTCGATAAAAATAATAGTCTAACTATTAGTATTTATCTATAAATGATAAAAATAGGAAAGATGATAGCCTTGGTCTTGGTCCCGGAACGCCCCTGATAGCCTGCTTCGATGACGCCGCCGGCGCAGCCTGGCGCTGTGATACGCTGCGCCGGTCCCGCGTTGTCCCTGGCCCCCGAACCCCATGTCCACCCTGAAGCGAGCCCTAGCGATTCTTGACCTCTTCAGCCTCGACACCCCGGTGCTCACGGCCGAAGACATCATTTCCCGCCTGTCGTATTCCGCGCCCACGGGCTACCGCTACATCCGGGACCTGTCGGACCTGGGCTATCTGCTGCGCATGACGGGCGGTGGCTACAAGCTGGGGCCGCGCATCATTGAACTGGACCACCTGATCATCGATAGCGATCCGGTGCTGGGCGTGGCCCGCCCGATCATGCGCGAGGTGGTGGACCAGGTGGGCGGCGACGTCCTGCTCAGCGTGATCCACGGCCTGCGCATCCTGAACATCCACCACGAACGCGGTCCCGATGCGCTGGGCATCCCGCACGGACGCGGCCGCGCGCATCCGCTGTTTCGCGGCGCCACGGCGAAGACCATCGTGGCGTTCCTGCCGCGCAAGGATCAGCGCAAGCTGTACGAGGGGCATGTGGAAGAAGTCCGCGCGCTGGGCCTGGGCGATACGCTGGCCGAATTCACGGCAAGGCTGGACACGATCCGCGTGCAGGGCTTTTATCTGGGGGTTGGAGAGATCTCGCCCGAGCGCGCGGGCATCGCGGTGCCGGTGTTCCAGGAAGACCGCCGCATCTTCGGCGCGCTGACCGTCACTTTTCTGGCGACGCGGTTGAACACGATCGCGCAGGACAAGACGACCGCGCTATTGCAATCCGCCGCGCGCCGCATCGAATCGCTGGCGCTGGCGACGCGCATAAAGGAACAGGCCCCCGCGCCGTAAGCGCGAGGGCCTGTTCCTTGCGGCAAGGCGCAGGCCTACGGCGTCCGCTGCGCCACTTGCGGGGCGTCCGCGGGCGATCCCATCGCCTGGAACAGCGCCGCTGTTTCCGTCAGCCGCTCATTGGCGTATTCCAGTTCACGCAGCCTGGCCGCGACATAGTGCTGCTCGGAGGCGTACTCGGTATAGGGCGCCAGCGCGCCCAGCCGCACGCGGCTGGCCGTGTTGCGGTAGGACTGCTCCGCTGCCCGGCGCGACGCCTCGGCGGAAGCCAGGGCCTGCCCGCCGGCATCCAGGCGCGAGAGCGTGTCCGCGACGTCGCGAAAGGCGGTCAGCACGGTCTGCTTGTATTGCAGCACCGAGGCCTCGTACCGCTCCTTGGCCGCGCTGCGCTCGGCCAGCAGCGCGCCGCCGTGGAAGATGGGCTGGGTCAGCGAGGCGCCGATGGCCCAGATGGATCCGGCGCCGGACAAGGCGTCCGCCCAGCCGAAGCCGCCCTTGCCCATGGAGGCCGACAGCGACAGGCTGGGAAACAGCTGGGCGGTGGCCAGGCCGACGTCGGCCGCGGCCGCCTGGACCACGGCTTCGGCCACCAGGATGTCCGGGCGCGCCGCCAGCAGTTCGGACGGCACCACCACCGGTACTTGCGCCGGCACGGCCAGCGTGGCGAAGGCCAGATCGGGCGGCGCCTGATCGGGGTTGCGGCCCAGGAGCACCGCCAGCGCGTGCCGCGTGGCATGCCATCGCGCGCGCAAGCCGGGCAGCGAGGCCTCCAGCGTGGCGGCATCCTGGTCGGCGTCCAGGGCATCGTTTTGCGATGCGGATCCCAGTTCGTACCGGCGCTGCGTGTCGCGGGCCACCTGCCGCAGCAGCACCACCTGCTTTTCGGTCAGCGCCACGCGTTCGGCCAATGAGGCCGAGGTGATGGCGCCGGTGACGATATTGCCGGCCAGCGAGCGCCGCGCGGACTCCAGCTGGAAAGCCTGCTGCTCGACCTGCGCGGCCAGCGACGCGTTGGCAAAGCGCGCGGCCCCGAACAGGTCCAGGTCGTACGTGGCCTGCACCTGGCCGGTGAAGACGTTGTAGAGCGCCGTGGGCTTGGGCAGGTTGGGCATCGTCAGCGCGCGATTGCGCTGGGCGCTGGCGCCGGCGTCCACCGCCGGCAGCAGCGACGAGTTCACCTGTCCGCGCAATTGCTCGCGCGCGCCGGCCAGGTTGCGTTCGGCCGCGGCCAGGTCGGGGCTGTTGGCCAGGCCTTCTTCAACCAGGGCGTTCAGCGCCTCCGAGCCATAGCGCTTCCACCACTGCGGCACCGGTTGCGCGCCCCGTTCAAAGCGCTGCGCCACGCCCTGGGCGGCCGCGCCCGCGGCCGGCGCCGGTTCCACGCCGTACTGCGCGGGCTGCGCCACCGCGGGCGGCTTGCTGTCCGGCGCGAAGGCGCAGGCGCCCAACGCCAGCACCAGCGGCAGGGCGGCCAGCCGCCAGCGCGTGGGATAAGAATGCATGCTCATCGTCAGGCTCCTCGTTCCACCGTGTCGCCCGCGTTGGCGCCGGGCGGCACGCCTTCCGGTTCGTCGCGCTCGTCATGGCGCACGCGGAACCAGGCGGCATACAGCGCGGGCAGGAAGAACAGCGTCAGCACCGTGGCGCTGGTGATGCCGCCCATGAGGGCGGTGGCCATGGGGCCGAAGAAATTGCTGCGCAACAGCGGGATCAGCGCCAGCACCGCGGCGGCGGCCGTCAGCGTGATGGGGCGGAAGCGCCGCACCGTGGCGCCGACGATCGCGTCCACCCGCTTGTGGCCCGCGCCGATGTCCTGCTCGATCTGATCCACCAGGATGACCGAGTTGCGCATGATGATGCCGAACATGGCGATCACCCCCAGCATGGCGACAAAGCCGAAGGGCTTGCCGAACAGCAGCAGCGCCGCCACCACCCCGATCAGCCCCAGCGGCGCGGTCAGCACCACCATCAGCACGCGGGCGAAGCTCTGCAGTTGCACCATCAGCAGCGTCAGCACCGCCACCGCCATCAGCGGCATCTGCGCATTGATGGACGACTGCCCCTTGCCGCTTTCCTCGACCGGGCCGCCCACCTCGATGCGGTAGCCGACTGGCAGTTCGGCGCGCAGGGCGTTGAGCTGCTTGTCGATGGCGAGCGTGACGTCGATGCCTTGCGCGCCGCCGGTCACGTCGGCCTGCACGGTGATGGTGGGCTGGCGGTCGCGCTCCCAGATGACGCCGTACTCAAGGTCGTAGCGCACCTGGCCCAGGCTGCCCAGCGGCACCGGGCCGTTGGGCGTGGGCATGGCCAGCGTGGCCAGGCGGGCGGGGTCGATCCGCTCTTCCAGCGGGGCGCGCAGGCTGACGTTGATCAGCTTGTCGCGTTCGCGGTATTGCGTCACCGTGTAGCCGGACAGCGTCATCGCCAGGAAGTCCGAGATGTCGCTGGAGCTGATGCCCAGTTCACGCGCCTTCTGCTGGTCGATCTCGAAGCGCACCGACCGTTCGGAAGGTTCGTCCCAGTCGAACTGCACGTTGGCCGAGCGCTTGTCGGCGCGGACCTCGGCCGCGACCTTCTCGGCCACCGCGCGCACCTCGGAAATCTTGTCGCCGCTGACGCGGAACTGCACCTGGTAGCCTACCGGCGGCCCGTTCTCCAGGCGCGACAGGCGGCTGCGGATGGCCGGGAAGTCGCTGCGCAGCATCGGCTCCAGCCACTGAGCCAGCTTCTCGCGGTCTTCCACGGAGTGGGTGGTGATGACCAGCTGGGCGAAGTTGGGGGTGGCCAGCTGCTGGTCCAGCGGCAGATAGAAGCGCGGCGCGCCGGTGCCGACGAAGCTGACCGAGTGGTCGATCTCGGGCCGGCCTTCCAGCGCCTTTTCCAGGCGCTCCACCTGACGCAGCGTGGCGGCAAACGAGGCGCCTTCCTGCAGGCGCACGTCCACCAGCAGTTCGGTGCGGTCCGAACTGGGAAAGAACTGCTGGGGCACGAACTTGAACCCGGCCATCGACACCGCGAACACCAGGACGGTGCCCGCCAGCACGACATAGCGGCGGTCCACGCACCACGCCACCCAGCCGCGCAGGCGCTGGTAGAACCGGGTGTTGTAGATGTCGTGTTCGTGGTCGTGGGGCAGATGGGCTTCGCGCTTGCGTTCGGGCAGCAGGCGGTAGCCCAGCAGCGGGATCAGCACCACGGCGGCGAACCACGAGGTGATCAGCGCGATGGCGGACACCTGGAAGATGGAACGGGTGTATTCGCCCGTGCTGGACTTGGCCAGCGCGATGGGCAGGAAGCCCGCTACCGTGACCAGCGTGCCGGTCAGCATGGGGAAGGCGGTGCTGGTGTACGCGAAGGCCGCCGCGCGGGCGCGGCTCCAGCCCTGTTCCAGTTTCACGGACATCATCTCGACGGCGATGATCGCGTCGTCCACCAGCAGGCCCAGCGCCAGCACCAGCGTGCCCAGCGATACCTTGTGCAGGCCGATGCCGAACATCTCCATGAACAGCGCGGTGATCGCCAGCACCACCGGGATCGAGATCACCACCACCATGCCGGTGCGCAGCCCCAGGGACACCAGGCTCACCACCAGCACGATGGCGACTGCTTCGGCCACCGAGCGCAGGAAGTCGTCGACCGAGTGCGACACTGCCTGCGGCATGCTGGAGACTTCCGTCAGCGTCAGTCCGGCCGGCAACTGGGCCTTCAGCTCCTCGAACTTGGCGCCCAGGGATTTGCCCAGGCGCACCACGTCCTGGCCGGGCTGCATGGTGATGCCGATGCCCAGCACCGGTCCGCTGGGCAGGCGCATCTGCTGGGCGGGCGGATCGTCGTAGCCGCGGCGGATCGTGGCGATGTCGCCCAGCCGGATGGACTTGCCGTTGACCCGGATCAGCGTGTCCGCCAGCGCGCGGCTGTTGGGGAACTGTCCGGTGGGCCGGACGAAGATGCGGTCGTCCGCGGTGGTCAGCGTGCCCGAGGCCTCCACGGCGTTCTGGGTATTGATCGCCTGGGCGATCTGCTGCGGCGACACGCCCAGCCGGGTGAGTTGGGTATTGGTGATCTCGATGTAGATGTGCTCGGGCTGGTCCCCGAAGTAGTCCACCTTGGCCACGCCGGGCACGCGCAGCAGCACGGTGCGCAGCTTGTCCGCGTAGTCATGCAGCTGCGCCGGCGAGAAACCGTCGCCTTGCAGGGTGTAGATATTGGTGTAGACGTCGCCGAACTCGTCGTTGAAGAACGGGCCCTGCACGCCCTGCGGCAGCGTCGCCCGGATGTCGCCGACCTTCTTGCGGACCTGATACCACTGCTCGGCCACGGTGCTGGCGGGCGCCGAGTCCTTCATCGTGTAGAAGATCAGCGATTCGCCCGGGCGCGAGTAGCTGCGCAGGAAATCCGTGTTGGACGTTTCCTGGAGCTTCTTGGCGATGCGGTCGGTGACCTGCTCCTGCACCTGCTGCGCGGTGGCGCCCGGCCAAAGGGTCTGGATGACCATGACGCGGAAGGTGAATGGCGGGTCCTCGGACTGCGCCAGCCTGGAATACGACAGCACGCCAAACAGCGTGACCAGCGTGATGATGAAGATCACCAGCGGCTGGTGGCGCAAGGCCCAGGCGGACAGGTTGAACCTGCCTTCCTCGTGGCGGTGCGCGTCGGGTCCGGCGTCCTTGGCGGGCGCGCTCATGAGGCGAAGTCCTCGGGGTGCAGCGGCGGCACCGGGCGGACCTTCTCGCCGGCGGACACCGTATGCACGCCTTGCCACATCACGCGTTCGCCGGCCTCCACCCCCTGGGACAGGGTCACGGTGCGCGCGTCATAGCGCAGCACCTGAACGCGGCGCAGCTCCAGCGTGTCTTCCTGCGGCTTCACGACCCAGACGGCCGGATCGTGGCCGTCATGGAACAGGGCGGTGGCCGGCAGGGTGTAGGTGGCGCGGCCATTGGCGGAGCGGTTGTCGAAGCTGATGTTGGCGGTCATGCCCAGGCGGACCTCGGGCGATGGCGACTCCAGCGTGAGCTTGGCGCGGTAGGTGCGGCTTTGCGGATCGGCGGCCGGCGCGATCTCGCGCAGCACGGCGGCGAAGGTCTGGCCGGGCAGGGGGCCCAGCGTGACGCTGGCGCGCTGGCCGATCTCCAGGCCGGCCAGAACGCTTTCGGGCACGTCGCACAAGGCGTCCACATCGCCCGACCAGGCCAGCTGGTAGACGGGAGTGGCCGCCTCGACGTTCTGTCCGGTATCGGCCTGCTCGGCCGTGATGACGCCTGCGTGGTCGGCCTGCAGCGTGGTGTACTTCAGCTGGTCGGCCGACAGCGCGGCCTGCTGGGCGGCCTGGTCGCGCTGGGCCAGCGCCGACGCATAGGCATTGCGGGTCTGTTCCAGCTGAGTCGCGGCAATCAGGTTTTCGCGCGCCTGGGCGCGGTCCCGGTCCAGCTGCTGGCGGGCGTATTCAAGCTGATGCTGGGCCGCCGACAACTGCGCGCGGGCGGCGGCCGCGTTCTTGGCGGCGTCGGACGGATCCAGCATGGCCACGATCTGGCCGGGCACGACGGTGTCGCCGAGCCGGACCTTGCGCTCGACGATCTTGCCGCCTACGCGGAACGACAGCGGCGTGCTGTAGCGCGCCTGCACTTCGCCGGGCAGGGTCCAGGCGGGCAGGCGCTCGTCGGCCTGCGCGGGCATGGCGACGACAGGGCGGGGAGCCGGCGCCGGGGCCTCCTTGCGGCCACAGCCGGCGACGGCGGCGGCCAGCGCCAAGACGGCGGGCAGGGCCAGCAGGCGCGTCCAGCGGCGGGCGGCGGCAATGGAAGGGAGCGGCGCTGCGTCGGCAGCGGCGTTGCGGGCGACGGGGCGCGCGCAAGGGCCAGGACAGTTCACGAAACACCTCGCGGCGCGGAAAAGGGCGTAAGAAGGGACGAGTCGGACTCGATACGGCCTGGATTCTAATACAGGTATGTATCTGGATTCAATATTGGATCTGAAAGACGGCCCAATGCTAAACTCGCGCCATGTCAAAAGTCCGCCTTACCCGAGAGCAAAGCCGTGATCAGACGCGACAGCGTCTGCTCGACGCCGCGCAATCGATTTTTCTTTCCAAGGGCTTTGTGGCCGCCAGCGTCGAAGACATCGCCGAGCAGGCCGGCTATACGCGCGGGGCGTTCTACTCGAACTTCGGCAGCAAGTCGGAACTGTTCCTGCAACTGCTCAAGCGCGACCACGAAAGCGTCATGGCCGACATGCGGGCCATCTTCGAGGACGGCGAAACCCGGTCGCAGATGGAAGCGCGCGTGCTCGAGTACTACAGCACGCATTACCGCGAAAACGACTGCTTCCTGCTATGGATGGAAGCGAAATTGCAGGCCGCCCGCGATCCCGAATTCCGGGTGGGCTTCACAGCCTGTCTGCGCGAGCTGCGCGAGGCCACCACCGAATACATCCGCCAGTTTTCGGCGCATGTGGGCACGCCGCTGCCGCTGCCGGCCGAACAGCTGGCGCTGGGCCTGCTGGCCCTGTCGGACGGCATGCAGTTCAGCTATGCCTTCGATCCCCAGGCCGTCACGCCCGAAATGACCGAAGCGGTGCTGGCGGGGTTCTTCCGCCGCGTGGTCTTCGGCGACCCCAAGCCGGAATAGGGTCCAGGGGCATCAGCCCCGGGGGCCTCGGGGCATCAGCCCAGCAATTCCGATATCTCGATCAGGTTCAGGTCCGGGTCGCGCAGGTAGACCGAGCGGATCTTGCCGGTGGCGCCCGTGCGCGGCACCGGGCCTTCGATGATTTGCGCGCCCGCCTCTTTCAGTCGGACGATCACCTCGTCCAGCGGCCGGTCGGCGATGAAGCACAGGTCCAGGGCGCCGGGCACGGGCAGGTGGGCCTTGGGTTCGAATTCGTGGCCGCGCACATGCAGGTTGATCTTCTGGTTGCCAAAACGCAGCGCCTGCCTCCCTTCTCCAAAGGTCTCCAGGCGCATGCCCAGGATGCGGGTGTAGAAATCCACGGTGGCGTCGGGGTCGGTGCAGGTCAGGACCAGGTGGTCCAGGTGATCGATCATGAAAGTCTCCGGGCGTGGCGCGAGGGCTGCGCGGTGAAACCGCGTTTTCGATTGTCAGCCGGGCCTAGCCCGTGATAGTAATACTGGCAGCGCACCGGTCGGGCTGAGGGGGCCAGCGCCGTAGTTTGCGACCCTTGGGCGAAAGGAGTGGCTGCATGACTTCGGAATCCCGACCGCGCACGACCATCAACCGGCCCGTTTTCTTCACCTCGGCCTTGTTCACGGTGCTGCTGGTGGGATTCGCGATCATCGCGCCCAAGGCGGCCCAGGACCTGTTCGAATCGGTGCAGGCCTGGATCCTTGGCAACGCCAGCTGGTTCTACATCCTGGTGGTCGCCATCATCCTGCTGTCGGTGGCTTTCCTGGCGATCAGCCGCTACGGCGACATCAAGCTGGGTCCCGACCACAGCGAGCCCGATTACCGCAATTTCACCTGGTTCGCCATGTTGTTCTCGGCGGGCATGGGTATCGGCCTGATGTTCTTTGGGGTGGCCGAACCCGTCATGCACTTCATGTCGCCGCCGGTGGGCGAGGGCGGCACGGCCGCCGCGGCGCGCGAGTCCATGAAGATCACCTTCTTCCACTGGGGCCTGCACGCCTGGGCGATCTACGCGGCGGTGGCGCTGACGCTGGCCTTTTTCTGCTTTCGCCACGGCCTGCCGCTGACCTTGCGTTCCGCGCTGTATCCGCTGATCGGCAACCGGATCCACGGGCCCATCGGCCACGCCGTCGATATCTTCGCCATCATCGGGACGGTGCTGGGCGTGGCGACCTCCCTGGGGCTGGGCGTGGCCCAGATGAACAGCGGCCTGAACCACCTGTTCGGCATCCCGGTGGGGGTGACGACGCAGATCGTCCTGATCATCATCACCTGCGGACTGGCGACGCTGTCGGTGGCAAGCGGGCTGGACAAGGGCATCCGCATCCTGTCCGAGGTGAACATGGTGCTGGCCGTGATCCTGCTGCTGTTCGTGCTGGTCATGGGTCCCACGGTGTTCCTGTTCCAGACCTTCGTACAGAACACCGGCGCCTATCTGTCCGACATCGTCGGCAAGACCTTCAATCTGTACGCCTACGAACCCACCGACTGGCTGGGCGGCTGGACGCTCTTCTACTGGGGGTGGTGGATCGCCTGGTCGCCTTTCGTCGGGCTGTTCATCGCCCGCATCTCGCGCGGCCGGACCATCCGCGAATTCGTCTGCGGCGTGCTGCTGGTGCCGGCGGGCTTCACCCTGTTCTGGATGACGGTGTTCGGCGACACCGCCATCCACTTCATCCTGATCGGTGGCGTGAAAAGCCTGGCGCAAGCCGTGGATGCCGACAGTTCGCTGGCGCTGTTCGCTTTTCTGGAACTATTGCCCTGGAGCAACGTGATATCCATCTTCGCCATTGCGATGGTGGCGGTGTTCTTCGTCACGTCCGCCGACTCGGGGGCGCTGGTGGTAGACCTGCTGGCCTCGGGCGGAGCGGACCGCACGCCGGTGTGGCAGCGCATCTTCTGGTCGCTGTCGATGGGCGCGGTGGCCATCGCGCTGCTGCTGGCCGACGGCCTGACCGCCCTGCAGACCGCCACCATCGCGAGCGCGCTGCCGTTCTCCATCATCCTGCTGCTGTCGCTGTGGGGGCTGTTCAAGGCGCTCAAGCTGGACGCGACCAAGCGCGGCATACGCTATCAATCGCTGACCCTGTCCCGGCCTGCGCGCGGCGGACAATCCTGGGAAAGGCGGCTGCGCAACATGGTGATGATGCCGCGGCGCGCCCATGTGCTGCGTTTCATCTCCGACGTGGTGCGGCCGGCGTTCGACGATGTCGCGGAGGAACTGCGCAAGCAGGGCTATGCCGTCGAGGTGCGCGAAGACGAGGAAGACGGCAGCGCGATCCTGGAGGTGTCCCATGGCGAGCACCTGGATTTTTCCTATGCCGTGCAGCCCCAGGCCTTCGTGCGGCCCAGCCTGACGCCCGACGAGGCCGCCGACGAAGAAGAGCGCAAGTACTTCCGCGCCGAGGTCCATCTGCGCGAGGGCGGGCAGGACTACGACATCATGGGTTGGAGCCGGGACGCCGTGATCGGCGACATCCTGGACCAGTACGAGCGGCATCGCCACTATCTGCACATGGTGCGGACCTAGCCGTCCGACGCCCCGACGAAACCGCCAGCGCATGCCTGGCGGTTTTTTTTCGCCGGGGCGCTTATTGCCTTGCCCATAGTCCTTGCCTATCCGGGGCATTGCTTAAGCCGCTTTGACGAAAAAGCCGGAATCGTGGATTATCCAAGAATATTCTTGTTTAATTAAAGCGAGCGAATCATGAAGTCGAGATCAGGGGCGAAGACGGCGGGGGCCGTGGCGCTGGTGGTGCTGCTGGCGGGCGCGGGCCTCTACTGGAAATATGGCGGTGCGCAGCAAAAGGGCGGCTGGTCGATGGCGCCGGCCAAGGTGGCGGTGGCGACGGCCATCCAGGCCGACTTTCCGGCGGCCCTGAGCGGTATCGGTTCACTGGAGGCGACGCGCCAGGTGCTGGTGCCGGCCGAGGTGGACGGCCGGGTGGCCCAGATTCTGTTTACGCCGGGCGAACAGGTAAAGGCCGGCCAGCTGCTGGTGCTGCTGAACGACGCGCCCGAACAGGCCGAACTTGTCCGCCTTCAGGCGCAAGCGCGCAATGCGCGGGCCTTGCTGGAACGGACCCGCCGCCTCGTGCCGCAGCAAGCCGCTACGCGCGAACAGCTCGACCAGGCACAGGCCGACCACGACCAGGCCGCCGCGGACATCAGGCGCGTGCAGGCGCTGATCGAGCAAAAGCGCATCAAGGCGCCGTTCGACGGCGTGCTGGGCGTGCGCCGGGTGAACCTGGGGCAGTTCGCCCGGGCCGGAGACCCCATGGTCTCGCTGACCGACGGCTCCTCCATGTACGCCAACATCACGTTGCCGGAGCAGGCGCTGGGCGCGTTGCGCACGGGCCAGCCGGTAAAGGTCACCGTGGACGCCCACGCCGGCCGCGAGTTCGAGGGCAAGGTCACCACGGTCGAGCCGCAGGTGGACCCGGGCACGCGCACCGTGCGCGTGCAGGCCCTGATTGCCAACGCCGACGGCGCCCTGGCGGCCGGGATGTTCGCGCACGGGCGTATCGGCCTGCCGGACCGTCCCGGCGTGATCACCGTGCCGGAGACTGCCGTCAGCTACAGCGCCTATGGCGATTCGGTCTATGTGGTGGCTGCGCCCGGGCAGGGGGGGGAAGCGGTGGGCCTGACCGTCAGGCAAGCCTATGTGAAGACGGCGGAGCGCCTGCGCGGCCGGGTGGTGGTGACCGAAGGCCTGCAGGCCGGCGACCGGGTCGTGACGTCGGGCCAGCTGCGCCTGCACAACGGCGCGGCGGTCGAGATCCTTCCCGGGGATACGGTGGCGCTGGGCAATTCGCCGCAAGCCGTGGCGCAAGCCCGGTAAGAGGCGGAGGCAGACATGAAATTCACCGATCTCTTCGTGCGCCGGCCGGTGCTGGCCCTGGTGGTCAGCACCCTGATCCTGCTGCTGGGCATCAAGGCGCTGAGCGGCCTGCCCGTGCGGCAGTATCCGCTGACCGAAAGCACCACCATCACCATCACCACCCAGTATCCGGGCGCGTCGCCCGACCTGATGCAGGGCTTCGTGACGCAACCCATTGCCCAGTCGGTGGCCACCGTCGAGGGCATCGACTATCTGTCCTCGTCGTCCACGCAGGGCCGCAGCGTGATCACGGTGCGGATGAAGCTGAACGCCGACTCCAACAAGGCCATGACCGAGGTGATGGCCAAGGTCAACGAGGTCAAGTACCGCTTGCCGCAAGACGTCTACGATCCGGTCCTGGTGAAATCCGCGGGCGAGGCGACGGCCGTCGCCTACGTGGGCTTTTCCAGCACCAGCCTGTCGCTGGCGGCGCTGACCGACTACCTGTCGCGCGTGGTGCAGCCGCAGCTCTCGTCCATAGACGGCGTGGCCAGCGTGGAGCTGTACGGCGGGCAGAAGCTTGCGATGCGGGTCTGGCTGGACCCGAACCGCATGGCCGCGCGCGGCATTTCGGCCGGCGAACTGGCCGACGCGCTGCGCGAGAACAACGTGCAGGCCGCGCCCGGACAGGCCAAGGGCCTGTACGTGGTGTCCAACATCCAGATCAACACCGACCTGGTCAACGTGGCGGAATTCCGCGACCTGGTCGTCAAGCGCGACGGCGGCGCCATCGTCCGGCTGGGCGATGTGGCCACGGTGGAACTGGGGGCGGCGTCCACGGATTCCAGCGGCCTGATGGACGGCGAGCCTGCGGTGTATTTCGGCCTGAACGCCACGCCTGTCGGTAATCCGCTGGTCATCGTCAAACGCTTGAACGAGCTGCTGCCCAACATTAAGCAGAACCTTCCGCCCGGCACCAGCGTGCAGGTGCCATTCGAGCTGGCCCGCTTCATCAGCGCGTCGATCGACGGCGTGACCCGCACGCTGCTGGAGGCCATCGCCATCGTGGTGGTGGTGATATTCCTGTGCCTGGGATCGCTGCGCGCCGTGTTGATTCCGGTGGTGACCATTCCCCTGTCCATGCTGGGCGGGGCCGCCATCATGGCGCTGTTCGGCTTCAGCGTGAACCTGCTGACCTTGCTGGCCATGGTGCTGGCCATCGGCCTGGTGGTGGACGACGCCATCGTCGTGGTGGAAAACGTGCACCGCCACATCGAGGAGGGCAAGTCGCCCGTGCGCGCCGCGCTGATCGGCGCCCGCGAAGTGGCCGGGCCGGTGATCGCCATGACCATCACGCTGGCGGCGGTGTATGCGCCGATCGGCCTGATGGGAGGGCTGACGGGATCGCTCTTCAAGGAATTCGCGTTCACGCTGGCGGGAGCCGTGGTCGTGTCGGGCGTGATCGCGCTGACCCTGTCGCCCGTGATGAGTTCCTTCCTGCTGAACAGCCGCGTGTCCGAGGGCTGGATGGCGCGCCGGGCGGAACACTTCTTCGGCCGCCTGGGCGATGCCTACGGCCGCGTGCTGGACGTGTCGCTGCGCCATCGCTGGGTGACCGGGCTGGTTGCGGTGGCCGTGCTGATCAGTCTGCCGTTCCTGTACAACGCCGCCCAGCGGGAGCTGGCGCCGGTCGAGGACCAGTCCACCGTGCTGACGGCGATCAAGTCGCCGCAGCAGGCCAACATCGACTACGTCGAGAAGTTCGGCAAGAAGTGGGACGACGTCATGAAGACCCTGCCCGAGCAAAAGGGGCGCTGGCTGATCAACGGCTCCGAAGGCGTGTCCAACAGCATCGGCGGCGTGGACTTCGTCGACTGGCAAGACCGCAAGCGTTCCGCCGACGAGATCCAGGCCGACATGCAGTCCATGGCCAACCAGATCGAAGGCAGCAACATCTTCGCCTTCCAGTTGCCGTCCCTGCCGGGCTCGACCGGCGGGCTGCCCGTGCAGATGGTCCTGATGAGCGCGTCGGACTACTCCGTGGTCTACGAGGCCATGGAAAACATGAAGAAGGCGGCGCGCGAAAGCGGCCTGTTCATGGTGGTCGACAGCGACCTGGACTACAACAATCCCGTCGTGCAGCTCAAGGTCGACCGCGCCAAGGCCAACAGCCTGGGCGTCACCATGAAGGCCATCGGCGACACGCTGGCGGTGCTGGTGGGCGAGAACTACGTCAACCGCTTCGGCATGGACGGGCGTTCCTACGACGTCATTCCGCAAAGCCTGCGCGAACAGCGCATCTCGCCCGAGTCGCTGGCGCAGTACCACGTCAAGAGCGCCAGCGGGGCGCAGGTGCCGCTGTCCAACATCGTGACGGTGTCGATGGGAGTCGAGCCCAACCAGCTGACCCAGTTCAATCAGCTGAACGCCGCCACCTTCCAGGCCATCCCCATGCCGGGCGTCACCATGGGCGACGCCGTGCAGTTCCTGACCCGGCACGCGCAGACGCTGCCCGCCGGCTTCAGCTACGACTGGCAATCGGACGCTCGCCAGTTCAGCCAGGAGGGCTCGGCGCTGATGATCACCTTCATCTTTGCCATCATCGTGATCTACCTGGTGCTGGCGGCGCAGTATGAAAGCCTGCGCGACCCCTTCATCATCCTGGTAAGCGTGCCCATGTCCATCTGCGGCGCCCTGATACCTTTGGCGCTGGGCATGGCCACCGTCAACATCTATACCCAGATCGGCCTGGTGACGCTGATCGGGCTGATCAGCAAGCACGGCATCCTGATGGTGGAGTTCGCCAATGAGATGCAGGTCAGCCACGGGCTGGACCGGCGCGCCGCCATGGAGCAGGCCGCGCGGATCCGCCTGCGTCCCATCCTGATGACCACGGCCGCCATGGTCATGGGGCTGATCCCGCTGCTGTTCGCCAGCGGCGCGGGCGCCCATAGCCGCTACAGCCTGGGGCTGGTCATCGTGGTGGGCCTGCTGGTGGGCACGCTGTTCACGCTGTTCGTGCTGCCCACCGTCTACACCGTATTTGCGCGGGATCACCGCGCGGCGAACGACACGCCGCGGGCCCGTGAACTGGCGCGGGCCGAGGCCGAGGACGCGCAAGTCGCCGGCGCATCCGCCCAGCCCTGAGGAACCGATCATGAATACGCTTCATCTCTACACACGCCTGCGCCGCGGCGCCACGGTGCTGCTGGCCGCGCTGGCCGCCGCCGGCTGCGCCGTCGGACCCGACTACCGCAAGCCCCAGCCCGCGCCCGTGGCGCTGGCCAGCCCCGAGCAGGCGCTGTTCTCCACGGACAGCTTGCAGCGCGACTGGTGGAAGCAGCTGCAGGATCCGCAGCTGGACCGGCTGATCGGCCTGGCGCTGGCCCGCAACCACGACATCCGCATTGCCCAGGCCCGGCTTGCCGAGTCCCGCGCGGTGCTGGACGAGAAAGAACTGGATCAGCTGCCGGCGGTGACCCTGGGCGGCCGCTATGAGCGCAGTCTGTCGCAGGCCAATCCCGGCGTCGCCGGGCAGCGCAACCTGGCCGAAAGCTACCGGGCCGGCTTTGACGCCAGTTGGGAACTGGACCTGTTCGGCAGGCTGCGCCGGGTGGCCGAAGGCGCCGCCGCCCGCAGCGAGGCCCAGGCCGCCGATCTTGCCCAGGCCCGCATCGTGGTGGCGGCTGAAGTGGCGCGCAACTACTTCGAGCTTCGCGGCGCGGAACAGCGCCTCGCCGTGGCGCGCGCCAACCTGGACAGCCAGCGCGACAGCCTGCGCGTGACCGAGGCAATGGTGGCGGCGGGGCGCGGCGACGAAGGCGACCTGGCCAGCGCGCGGGCCGAGCTGGAAACGGTGCTGGCGAGCGTGCCCGTGCAGGAGACGGCCAGGCGGCTGGCGCAATACCGCATCGCGGTGCTGGCTGGCCTGAGGCCCGTCGAACTGGGCGAGCTGGACGCGGGCAAGCCACTGGCTCCCCTGGCGGCCCGTCTGCCTATCGGCGACGCGGGCGCCTTGCTGTCCCGCCGTCCGGACGTGCTGTCGGCCGAGCGGAACATGGCCGCGGCCAACGCGGACGTGGGCGCGGCCACGGCCGAGCTGTATCCCCGGATCGACCTGGGCGGGTTCCTGGGTTTTGTCGCGCTGCGCGGGGCCGACTTCGGCACGGCGGCCAGCCGGGGATTCAGCGTGGCGTCGGGCGTGAACTGGCCCGCCTTCCACCTGCCCACGGCGCTCGCCCGCAAGCGCGGAGCCGTGGCGCGTTCGGAGGGCGAAGTGGCGCGCTATGAACAGACGGTGCTGCGCGCGGTGCAGGAACTGGAGGCGGCGCTGACGGAGTATGGCCAGACGCAGCAGCGCCTGGGCAACCTGGCCCAGGCCGCCACGCACAGCGCGCGGGCGGCCGAATTGGCCAGGCTGCGCTACCGCGAAGGGAGCACCCCTTATTTGACCGTGCTGGATGCGCAGCGTACGCTTTTGCGCGCCCAGGACGCCGTGGCCGTGGCCGAAGCCGAGTCCTACACCCGCCTGATTGCGCTATACAAGGCATTGGGGGGCGGCTGGGAAGCGCCGCCGGAATCGGCATCGGCCGCGGCCAGGCCGCCAGCCGCCGGCTGACCGCCGGCCCGCGTTCATGGCACCATAGGAAAACTCTTGGAGCATCGTTATCGTCATGTCTGACAGCCTGTCCCAACCCGTCGCGGGGGTGCCGCATCAGCCCGCGGACCGCGTGCTCATGACCTTGAAGACGCGCGGGCCGCAGTCCATCGCGGTCATCGCCCGGACCATGGACGTGACGGCCGAGGCGGTGCGCCAGCAGATGACGCGGCTGCACGCCGACGGGCTGGTCGACTCCGAAAGTCATAGCGCGGGCCGCGGACGGCCCACCCAGATCTGGTTCCTGACCGAGGCCGGGCATGGACGTTTTCCGGATACCCATGCCGAGATGACGGTGCAGATGATAGGCGCCGTGCGCCAGGTGTTCGGCGACGAAGGCGTCGAAAAGCTGATCCAGGTGCGCGAAAGCGCCATGCTCAACAGCTACCACCAGGCCATGCTGGGCGCCAAAAGCCTCAAGGTTCGGCTCGAACGCCTGGTGGAGGTGCGCTGCGCGGAAGGCTATATGGCCGAGTTGCGCCAGGACGGCGCCGATTTCGTCTTCATTGAAAACCACTGCCCCATCTGCTCGGCGGCGAAAGCCTGTATGGGCTTTTGCCGCAGCGAGCTGGAACTGTTCCGCAACGTGCTGGGCGAGGCGGTGCGGGTAGAGCGCGAAGAGCACATCCTGGCGGGCGCGCGCCGCTGCGCCTACCGGGTCAGCGCAAGCCCATGACTCTCAAGCAACTCGAGGCCTTCTACTGGGCCGCCACCTGCGCAAGTTTCGCCGTGGCCGCCGAGCGCCTGCATCTGTCGGTGTCTTCGCTGTCCAAGCGCATCACCGAGCTCGAGGAAGCACTGGGCCAGCCTCTGTTCGACCGCAGCGGCCACAAGGCCGCGCTGACCGACGCGGGCCAGCGGCTCTTGCCGCAGGCCCGCGAATTGCTCGCCGCGGCCGACCAGATCCGCGCGTCCATGGCGCAAACCCCCGGGCTGCGCGGCCGCTGCCGCTTCGGCGTGGGCGAGCTGACCGCGCTGACCTGGCTGCCGCGCCTGATCGGCGTCGTGCGCGCGGCTTATCCCGAACTGGTGCTGGAACCGTATGTGGACATCGGCCAGGTGCTGGAGCAGCGCGTGGCCGACGGCGAGCTGGACTTCGCCGTGATCGCGGGGCGTTCGTCCCGCACCAGCATTGCCTCCTCGCCTATCGGCCAGGCGCGCTTCTCCTGGGCCGCGGCTCCCTCGGTGCTGGGCGGGGAAACCCGCATGACGACGGCGCTGCTGGAGCGCCTGCCGCTGGTGACCCTGCCCGCGGGGGCGGGCACCACGCGCATCATCGACGACTGGCTGGCCGGCCGTGAAGCCGCGGGCGAGCGCCTCTGCTGCAATAACTGGGGCGCCATCGTGGGCCTGCTGATCGAAGGCACCGGCGTGGGGCTGCTGCCCAGCCATTGGGCGGATGCGCTCCAGGCCGAAGGCAGCCTGCGCGTCCTGCAAGGCGAACCCGAGCTGGCGGCCTTGCCCTATGCCTTCCAATACCGCCGGGACGACGCGCGCCCGCTGGTCGCCAGGCTGCGCGACGCCGTCGGCGCGGCCGTCGATTTCTCGGCGCCGTGCCGGCTGCCTTGAACCCCGTGTCCGCAACGCGGCCGTCCCCGGCGTATATTTAGCGGCGCGACAGCCGCCGGTCTATACAATCGCCGCGCGCCTGGCGCAGAATCCAACAAGAACGTGCGCAACGGGGGGATGGGCCCGGCGGTGCAGCACGGCTCGGGGTCTGTTCCTCCTTGCCAGGCGGTGCGCCGGCGGCGCATGGGGAAGCAGGCCGACCTGAATCGACGGAGATCACTCATGCGTAAACTTTGCCTCGCCATGGCTATGGCGGGAATGCTGGCCAGCGGATTGGCGCAAGCCCAGTCCACCTTGCGTATCGGGCTGCAGGACGACCCGGATGTGCTGGACCCCGTGCGTGCCCGCACTTTTGTCGGCCGCATCGTATTCGCTTCGCTGTGCGACAAGCTGGTCGAGATCACGCCCGACCTGAAGATCGTGCCCCAGCTCGCGCAGTCCTGGACGATCGGCCCGGACAACAAGTCGCTGACCTTCAAGCTGCGCACGGACGCCGTGTTCCATGACGGCACGCCGGTCAATGCCGCCGCGGTCAAGGCCAACCTGGACCGCGCCCGCACCTTGCCCGACAGCAACCGCAAGAGCGAACTGGCCACCGTCGCCAGCGTGGATGCGCCGGATGCGGAAACCGTGGTGCTGAACCTGTCGGAGCCGGACGCCTCGCTGCTGTCCCAGCTTTCCGACCGCGCCGGCATGATGATATCGCCCGCCAGCTTCGATAAGGACCCCGGCGGCAAGCCGGTGTGCTCGGGTCCGTACCAATTCAAGGAGCGCGTGCAGAACGACCGCATCGTGCTCGACAAATTCCCCAAGTATTGGGATGCGGCCAATTACCACTTCGACCGCCTGGTCTACACGCCGATCCCCGACAACACCGTGCGCCTGAACAATCTGCGCGCGGGCGACCTGGACATCATCGAGCGCGTGGCGCCCAGCGATGCCAAGGCCGTCAAGGACGACCCCAGCCTGCGGCTGGCGCCGGTGACCGGCCTGGGCTTCCAGTCCATCTCCGTGAACCTGGGCAATGGCGCGCGCGCCAACAACCCCTTGGCCAAGGACAAGCGCGTGCGTCAGGCGCTGGACCTGGCGATCGACCGCGACGTGCTGAACCAGGTGATCGGCGAAGGCATGTTCCAACCCGCCCATCAGCCGTTCCCGCCGGCCAGCTTCGCCTTCAACAAGGAATTCGAGCATAAGGGACGCGACCCGAAGAAGGCCCAGGCCCTGCTGAAGGAAGCGGGCTTCGACCGCGTGAAGTTCGAGATCACCTTCGGCAACAACACCACCATGCAGCAGGTGTTCGAACTGGTGCAGGCCATGGGCGCCGAGGCAGGCTTTGACATTACCCTGCGTCCGGTCGAGTTCGCCTCCCTGCAGTCGTCGCTCGCCCGCGGCGACTTCGAGGTCGGCCAGAGCGGCTGGTCCGGCCGCGTCGACCCCAGCGGCAATATCCACCAGTACGCCAGCTGCAAGGGCAGCCTGAACGACGGCAAGTTCTGCGACGCCGGCGTCGACAAGCTGCTCAACGATGCCCGCGCCGAGGCCGACATCGCCAAGCGCCGCGCCATGTACGACCAGGTGCTGACCGCCATGCAGGATCAGCGTCCGATCGTCTACCTGTTCTACCTGCCGTGGACCTTTGGCGTGCAGAAGAAGCTGGAAGGCTTCGTGCCTTACCCCGACGGCCTGATCCGCCTGAAGGGCGTTACCGTGGCCAAAAAGTAGGCCCACCCCCTACCCGCTGACGCGGGCCCCCTCAAGGGGGCGGCACCTGCGGACCGGCGGAGCCGGATCCGCGGTGCCCCGGATAGCGTCACCTGCCGATGGCGGGTGTCCGACACCCGGACGCGCCGCTCTCTGCCCACTTCGCTGCTAAATGGGTGTCGGACACCCCTCAGAACAGGACCATCATGTTTACGACTCGCCCGGAAATCCTCGGCACCTTCGGTGTCGTGACTTCCACCCATTGGCTGGCCAGCGCGGCCGGCATGTCGCTTCTGGAACGCGGAGGCAACGCATTCGACGCCTGCGCCGCCTCGGCCTTCGTGCTGCAAGTGGTTGAGCCCCACCTGGTGGGCCCGGCCGGCGAAGTGCCCGCCGTGTTCTATTCCGCGCGCACTGGCCGCGTCGAGGTGCTGTGCGGCCAGGGCACGACGCCCGCCGCCGCCACGCTGGAGCGCTATCGCGCCGAAGGGCTCAAGCTCATTCCCGGCAACGGCCTCCTGGCCACCGTGATCCCGGGCGCGTTCGACGCCTGGATGCTGCTGCTGCGCGACCATGGCACGATGCGGGTGCGCGACGTACTCGAACCCGCCATCTATTACGCCGAGCACGGCCATGCGCTGATGCCGCGCATTTCCAACACCATTGCCGGCCTGAAGGACTTTTTCGAAACGCACTGGCCCACCACCGCCCAGGTCTATGTGCCGGGCGGCAAGGTGCCGGAGGCCCGCAAGCTGTTCCGCAACCCGGCGCTGGCCCGCACCTGGACCCGCGTGCTGAAGGAAGCCGAGAGCGTTGGCGCCGACCGCGAACGCCAGATCGAGGCCGCCCGCGACGCGTTCTACCGCGGCTTCATTGCCGAAGAGATCGACCGCTACGCCCGCAACACCGACGTCATGGACGAAAGCGGCACGACCCACCGCGGCGTCATCACGGCGGACGACCTGGCCGGCTGGTCCGCCAGCTACGACAAACCGCTGACCTACGATTACCACGGCTATACCGTGGCCAAGGCCGGCGCCTGGAGCCAGGGACCGGTATTCCTGCAGACGCTGGCCATCTTGAAAGAGATGGACCTGGCGGGCGTGGGCCCCACCAGCGCCGAATTCGTCCACCGCGTCACCGAAGCGATGAAGCTGGCCTTCGCGGACCGCGAGGCCTATTACGGCGATCCCGCCTTCATCGACGTGCCGCTGGCTCACCTGCTGTCGGACGAATACAACGCAGAGCGCCGCAAGCTGATCGGCGAGACCGCGTCGCAGGAACTGCTTCCCGGCCAGGTGCCGGGCTTCGAGGCCCAGGTGGCGCGCGTCATGGACACGCTGGAGCGCCTGTCCAAGGTGACCGCGCCCGGCAGCGCCACCAACGAGCCGACGCTGGCCGACATGCGGGCCTCCGCCAAGCGCGGGGACACGACCCATGTGGACGTCATCGACCGCTGGGGCAACATGATCTCGGCCACGCCCTCGGGCGGCTGGTTCCAGTCCTCGCCGGTTATTCCGGAGCTGGGCTTCGGGCTGAACACCAGGGCCCAGATGTTCTGGCTGGAAGAGGGCTTGCCGGGCACGCTGGCCCCGGGCAAGCGCCCGCGCACCACGCTGACGCCGTCACTGGCGCTGCGCGACGGCAAGCCATACCTGGCGTTCGGCACGCCGGGCGGAGACCAGCAGGAACAATGGCAGTTGCTGTTCTTCCTGCGCCATGTGCACCACGGCCTGAACCTGCAGGAATCGATTGATCTGCCCATGTCCCACACCATGCATTTCCCTACGTCCTTCTATCCCAGGGACCGCAAGCCGGGGCATTTGGCGGTGGAGGCCAGCTTTGGCGCCGAGGTCATCGAGGCCCTGCGCCAGCGCGGGCACCAGATCGAGCAGGTGCCGGAATGGTCGGTGGGGCGCCTGACCGCAGCCTCGCGCGATCCGGACGGGCTGCTGCATGCGGCGGCCACGCCGCGCCTGATGCAGGCCTACGCCATCGGCCGCTGACCGGAGCGGCGCACGGCCCCCCGCCATGCGGAGGGCGTGCGCCGCATGGCTTCTTGCGGCGCTCCGCCAGCATGGGGTATGTTTGTCCCATGACGCCATCCCAGCAGAGCCCGGCAACAGCGGCTCGCCCCCTCACGGGACAAGAACCTCTCTTCATCGTCCTCAATACCGGATCGGGGCGCGGCGATGCGCAGGCCCTGCAGGACACCATCCGCCGTATTCTTGATGAAGCCGGCAGGCGCTACGAACTGATGCCCGTGGACGATCCGTCCCGCCTGGTCGACGTGGCCCGGCAGGCGGTCGGGCGTGCGCGGGACGAGCAGGGCGTCGTCATTGCCGCGGGCGGCGACGGCACGCTCAATGCCGTGGCGGGAACGGTGCTGGGCCAAGGCGTGCCCTTCGGCATCCTGCCGCAGGGCACGTTCAACTATTTCGGCCGCAGCTACGGCATCTCCCAGGATACGGAGGTGGCGCTGCGCGGTTTCCTGCAAGGCAGCCTGCGGCCCGTGCAGGTCGGCATGCTCAACGGCAGGCTGTTCCTCGTGAATGCCAGCCTGGGCCTGTATCCGCAGCTGCTCGAAGACCGCGAAGCCTACAAGCAGAGGTTCGGCCGCAAGCGCTGGGTGGCGCTGTGGTCCGGGCTGGTCACGCTGCTGCGCGAGCCGCGCCAGCTCAGCCTGCAACTCGAATACGAGGGCAAGGCGCGCAGCCTGCGGTCTCCGACGCTGGTGGTGGGCAACAACAAGCTTCAGCTGGATCACATCGGCATACCGTCAGAGGAACTCGACCGTAACCGGCTGATCGCCATGGCGGCGCGGCCCGTCGGCACGCTGGCCCTGTATGGCCTGCTGCTGCGCGGCCTGCTCAGCCGGCTGGGCGACGCCGAGCACGTCACCAGCTTTGCCTTTGACCGGCTGACGGTGCACATCCGCGGGCGCGGGCGGGTCAAGGTGGCGATGGACGGAGAAATATCCTGGATGAACACGCCGCTCGAATTCAAGGTGGCCGGCGAATCGCTGCCGCTGGTGGTCCCGGCGGACTCTGAATATCTGGATCGCTCATGACGCGCATCCTGCATATCTCCGATACCCATTTCGGCACCGAACGCAAGCCGGTGCTCGAGGCCGTGCTGGATCTTGCCCGCTCGCTGGCGCCGGACCTGGTCGTGTTCAGCGGGGACATCACGCAACGGGCCCGGCGCGGCCAGTTTGCCGCCGCCCGCAGATTCATCGAGCGTCTGTCGCTGCCCGTGCTGGCGGTGCCCGGCAACCATGACATTCCGCTGTTCAACGTGTTTGCACGCGCGCTGAACCCCTACGGCAACTACAAACGGGCCCTGGGCGCGATCCTCGAGCCGGTGTTCGAGAACGCCGGCGTGCTGGCCATAGGCGTGAACACCACGCGTCCCCGGCGCCGCAAGGACGGCGAGATCTCCGAGGCGCAGATCGCCCGCGTGGCCCAACGGCTGCGCCAGGCGCGGCCCGGGCAACTGCGCATCGTGGTGGCGCACCATCCCGTGCGCGCCAAGGTGGAATCGGACCTGTCCAACCTGCTGATCGGGCGCGAACGCGCGCTGGCGGCCTGGGCGCAGGCGGGAGTCGACCTGGTGCTGGGCGGTCACATACACTTGCCCTACGTGCTGCCCTTGACCGCGGCGTCGACGCCGGCCGGCTGGATCGTTCAGGCCGGCACGGCCTGCTCGCACCGGGTGCGGGGCAGCGTGCCCAATTCCTTGAACGTGATTACCCGACAAGAGCAAGACGGCGCGCCGGTGTGTCATGTCGAGCGTTGGGACTACGCTGCTGGAACGCATGCGTTTGCCCCGGTCGACAAGACTCTGGTCGCGCTGTGAGCCTCTTGCGCGGTAGCAAGGCGCGTGCTTTCCTTATCAATGGCAATTCATGAACGACGTCTACGCGGCATGGGCCGCGGCCCATGCCCCGCACCTGTTTATTGCGCTGCCCCTCCTGACGGGCGCGGCAGCGCTGTTTTTCGTGCGCGGATATCTTGCGTTGTCCGCAACCGGCCGCGCCGCGCTGTTCGCCACGGCCACCTGCGCTTCCTTCATGCTCTTCCTCCTGCTGGCCATGGCGGTCGAGCGCCGGGGCACGGTGGTGGCGTTCGATGGCGCGCTGGCCAATGCGCTGAGCATGTCGATGTCCACATCGCTGCTATGGCTGCTGTCCTGGTTCACCTATCTGGGCGACCGCAATCTCCTGACGGTGCTGAGCGTGCTGATGACGCTTTACCTGCTTTGGCGCGGTCAATGGCCGCTGGCGCTGTTCTGCGCCATCGCCACCGGCATGGGCGGCGCGCTGAACTGGCTGCTCAAGCACGCTTTCGAGCGCGTGCGGCCGGAGCATGATCACGGCTACGCCAGCGTGGCGGGGTGGAGTTTTCCCAGTGGTCACTCCTCGGCCGCGATGGCCGTGTACGGCACGGCCTGCTACCTGACGTGGCGCCTGGCCCCGCCGGCCTGGCGCATGCCCTGCGTGGCCGTCATGGCCGCGCTGATCATGGCGATAGGGCTGAGCCGCATCCTGCTGCAGGTGCATTTTGCCAGCGATGTGGCGGCGGGGCTGGCGGTCAGCCTGGGATGGCTGGCGCTTTGCATCGCCGTGGTCGAGCGCCTGCGCCCCTCAGGCGGGGTGGCGCAACGCATGCAATAGCTGCGCTACGGCGCCGTCGGCGCCGGCCGCCTGCCAAGGCGCGCGGGTGTAGCGCCCGCCGGCGCTGGCGATGGCCCGGTCCAGCCGGAGCGCACGGTCGGCGGGCGGCGGATCCAGATCGACAATCAGCTTGCCGGCGATAGGGGCGGTCACCTTGCCGTCGCTGAACCGCTCCAGGGTGCGGTCGATCTCGCGTTCGCGGGGCAGGGCCAGCAGGATGGTGTCCGATTCCGCCAGGGCTTCGCGGGCCGACGTGGCCAGCGTGGCGCTGCCGCGAAAGCCCTCGCAGCGCTCGGCCTCGACGTCGTAGAGGGTCAGCGCGATGTCCGGCTCGGCCGCCAGCAGGCGGCGCGCGGCCCGCGTGCCGATGCTGCCCATGCCGACGATGCTGACGCGCAGGCTCATGGCTTGGGCACTGACCACGTGCTCACGATATGGGCCAGCGGATCGTCCGAGCCTTCGCCGGTCAGGATGACTTCTCCGGCGGACAGCCGGCCGACCTTCAGCAAACGGGCATTGGCGTGGATGGCGCCCGCCGGACTCTTGCGCAGGAAATTGATGGTCAGGCTGGCGGTGACGGCATGGGCCTGTCCGGTGGCTCCCACCACCGCCGCATACATCGCCAGGTCCGCAAGCCCCATCAGCATGGGACCGGCGACGATGCCGCCCAGCCGCTGGTGCATGTCGCGGGCGGGCAGCACGGCGTGCGCCGTGCCGTGGCCGATATGCAGCACGTCGATGCCCAGCAGCAGCGAGAACGGGTGCTGGTCGGCCAGCAGGATGTGAAAGTCGGCCAGGCTGATCAGGGGCGCGCCGGACTGGCCGGCAAGAACGGTTGCGGTCATCGTTGTTCCAGGACGTGGCAATAGTTGTCCAGCAGCGTGTCGGCCTGCTGGCCCAGGGATTTCAGGCGATGGGTGTGCAGCAGCAGCAAGAGGCCCATCAGGTAGGTGAAGATATTCATCTGTTCGACCTCGATGGCGGCGGCTTCCCAGGACTTCGTCCGCTTCAAGGCCAGGCCGATGAGGTCGATGCATTGCCGCAGGCGGGTGTTGAGCTTCTCGTCCATGTCCCGCCCCAGTCCGCGCGGGCCCAGCCCCTGGAACAGATACATGCCCAGCGAGAAGTCGGTCCGCCGTTCGGCGTAATAGCCGAAGAAGGCGCGAATGGCGTTGCGCGCGGCCGCGTGCGCGGCGCCGGCCGACGCCGCGTCCGCCAGGTGCGCATGCAGCCGCTGCAGCGATTCGTCCAGCAACACGCCATACAGGGTTTCCTTGCCCGCGAACCATGGATAGATGGCACCCGTGGTGCAGCCGGCCTCCTTGGCGATCGCCCGGATGGTGGTTTTTTCAAGGCCGTCGCGCTCGAAGACGCGCTGGGCGGCGTCCAGGATGATCTGCCGGCGCAGCGCGCTCAGGCGTTCGTTGCGGTCGGCACGGGAAGAGGAAAAGGGCATGTCGCAAAGTGGCCGGTTGGGTTCGTTCGATCATATCGACGATTTTTATTAATAACAATGTTATTGAACCGACCCCTGTTTGCAATGTGCCTTGGGGTTCAGGCGGACACCGCCGCGTCTGGTTGTCCTCGAATCGCGACGGAGCCGATGGCGAAAAATGCGTGAAGCATTCGCTTCCGAATCGCCTGAATAATTGGGGGCAGGGCTGAAAGTCGCATGGTTGCGTGCTCGGCCTGTTTGCTAAGGGAAAGCCCTAGTCCCGCTCGCGAAGCATCATCTCGATGTTGCAAGATCCCAACAGGCCTGTCGCAAACCTGCACTTTTCTGACGCCGACCGTAGCCAGCCCCCCTGATTTTTGATGCAATAGCGTCAACTTCCCTTCGCGGAGTTAGGGGGGCGGCAGGCTGGTTTGCTGGATTGCTGCTCTTGTCACTCAAATCAACGGAGATTTCTTAAATGAAAAAGACTCTGCTCGCTGCCGCCCTGCTCGCCGGTTTTGCCGGTGTCGCCCAGGCAGAAACGTCTGTCACCCTGTACGGTATCATCGACACGGGTATCGGCTACAACAAGATCAGCGGTGGTCCCGATGCCGTTAACGGCAGCCGTTTCGGCATGATCAACGGCGTCCAGAACGGTTCGCGCTGGGGTCTGCGTGGTTCGGAAGACCTGGGTGACGGCCTGCGCGCTGTTTTCCAACTGGAATCCGGCTTTGATTCGGGCAATGGCAAGTCTGGCCAAAACAGCCGCCTGTTCGGCCGTCAAGCCACCGTCGGTCTGGCCAGCGACAGCTGGGGCCAACTGGACTTCGGTCGCCAAACCAACATCGCGTCGAAGTACTTCGGCTCGATCGACCCGTTCGGCGCTGGCTTCGGTCAAGCTAACATCGGCGTTTCGATGAGCGCTGCCAACACGCAACGCTACGACAACATGGTCATGTATCAGACCCCGTCGTTCAGCGGCTTCCAGTTCGGCGTTGGCTACTCGTTCAATGCTGACGACCAAAACACGGCTCAAGCCGGTTTCCGCACCGCCGACAACACCCGCGCCATCACGACCGGTCTGCGCTACGTCAACGGCCCGCTGAACATCGCTCTGTCGTACGACCAGTTGAACGCTTCGAACAGGCTGCCGACGGCTCTGACCGACGCCACCCCGCGTATGTACGCCATCGGCGGTTCGTATGACTTCGAAGTCGTGAAGGTGGCTTTGGCCTACGCTCGCACGACCGACGGCTGGTTCGCTGGCCAAGGTACGAACACCGGCACGGGTAGCCTGAGCATCGGCACCAACATCTTCGCCGACGGCTTCAAGGCCAACTCGTACATGGTCGGCCTGTCCGCCCCGATCGGCGGCGCAAGCAAGCTGTTCGGTTCGTGGCAGATGGTTGACCCCAGCAACGACCGTATCAACGGTGCTGAGACGATGCAAGTCTTCTCGCTGGGCTACACCTACGACCTGTCCAAGCGCACCAACCTGTACGCTTACGGTTCGTACGCCAAGGACTACGCCTTCGTGGAAGACATCAAGTCGACCGCCGTCGGCGTCGGTATCCGCCACCGCTTCTAATCCAATGCAGGGCGCAAGCCCTGTCTGGATTCAAAGCGAAAGCGAGCGAACGGGCTTCGGTCCGTTCGCATAAACCACCCCTCGGGGTGGTTTTTTTTCGCTTCCTGGCTTGATCTTTGACTTCCGACGGGTGCATGTCAGCTGAGTGTTGTAAGCTGCGGCATCGCTCTAGAAAGCTGCGATTGTTCCATTTGAGGAATGCAGTCTTTCACCTGCTATTCAAGCTACAGAGTTCAGCCGGAAGTAACCGCGCGAATGCTACAATCCTAAGGTTTGCGCATTTGACGGACGCCTGAATGAACCTGCAACAGTATTTTCCCGTCCTGCTGTTTATCGTAGTGGCCACCCTTATCGGGTTCGCGCTTCTAACGGCCGGCTCCCTCCTTGGCCCGCGGCGTCCTTACGCTGAGAAGCTGTCGCCGTATGAGTGCGGCTTCGAAGCTTTCGAAGACGCTCGCATGAAGTTTGACGTGCGCTACTACCTGGTGGCGATTCTGTTCATTCTTTTCGACCTGGAAATCGCGTTCCTGTTCCCGTGGGCCATTGCCCAGGGCACGGTTGGGCTCGTTGGTTTCTGGACGGTCATGGTTTTCCTAGCCGTGTTGACCGTCGGCTTCATCTACGAATGGAAAAAGGGCGCGCTTGACTGGGAATAACCCGCCGGGTTTTTTCACAGCACGCTATCAGAGACGAATATGGCTATAGACGGCATTCTCAAGCAAGGGTTCATCACAACCAGCGCCGACAAGTTCCTTAATTGGGCTAAGACCGGCTCCATGTGGCCCATGACCTTCGGTCTGGCCTGTTGCGCGGTCGAGATGATGCACGCGGGCGCGGCCCGCTACGACCTGGACCAGTTCGGCATCATCTTCCGGCCCAGCCCGCGTCAGTCCGATCTGATGATCGTCGCTGGCACGCTGTGCAACAAGATGGCGCCGGCGCTGCGCAAGGTCTACGACCAGATGCCCGAGCCGCGCTGGGTGGTTTCCATGGGCTCCTGTGCCAATGGCGGCGGCTACTACCACTACTCGTATTCGGTGGTCCGTGGCTGCGATCGCATCGTACCGGTAGACGTCTACGTGCCGGGCTGCCCGCCCACGGCCGAGGCGCTGGTCTACGGCTTGCTGCAAATGCAGAACAAGATCCGCCTGACCAACACGATTGCGCGCTGATCGTTCGTCCGGTCCGATGGCAGGCTCAGCCGCCGCGGACCTTGCGAAACCAGCGTATCGGTTCACCTAAGCGTACAAGATGATGACCAGGCTCGAATCCCTGAAAAACAATTTGCAGACCACCCTCGGCGCGGATATCGCGCTGACCGAGGCGTTGGGCGAGCTGACGCTCGAAGTGCCCGCGGAGCAGTGGTTCTCCGTCTGCAACAAGCTGCGCACCGAAGCCGGCCTGCGCTTTGAAACCTGTATCGACCTCTGTGGCGTCGATTACCTGACCTGGGGCAACGGCACGCGCCAGCTGCCCGAGGAAGCGAACGTCCGGATCCACCGTTCGCGCTATGCCGTGGTGGTGCATCTGCTCTCGATCGAGAACAACTGCCGCCTGCGCGTGCGCACCTGGGCCGCCGACGACGAATTCCCCATCGTGGCTTCGCTGATGGAATGCTGGCCGACCGTGGGCTGGTTCGAGCGCGAAGCTTTCGACCTGTACGGCATCGTCTTCGAAGGCCACCCGGACCTGCGCCGCATCCTGACCGACTACGGCTTCATCGGTCATCCTTTCCGCAAGGACTTCCCGCTGTCGGGCACCGTCGAAATGCGCTACGACCCCGAACAACGGCGCGTCATTTACCAGCCGGTCACGATCGATCCGCGCGAGATCACCCCGCGCGTGGTGCGCGAAGACACCTACGGCATGGGGCGTTGAATCATGGCAGATATCAAGAACTACACACTGAACTTCGGTCCTCAACACCCGGCCGCGCACGGAGTGCTGCGCCTGGTGCTGGAGCTTGACGGCGAAGTGATCCAGCGCGCCGATCCGCACATCGGCCTGTTGCACCGCGCCACCGAAAAGCTGGCCGAACACAAGACCTACATCCAGGCGCTGCCCTACATGGACCGCCTGGACTACGTGTCCATGATGTGCAACGAGCACGCCTATGTCATGGCCATCGAAAAGCTGCTTGGCGTCGAGGCTCCGCTGCGCGCGCAGTACATCCGCGTGATGTTCGACGAGATCACCCGTCTCCTGAACCACCTGATGTCGCTGGGTTCGCACGCGCTGGACGTGGGCGCGATGGCGGTGTTCCTGTACGCCTTCCGCGAGCGCGAAGACCTGATGGACTGCTACGAGGCGGTCTCGGGTGCGCGCATGCACGCGGCCTACTACCGTCCGGGCGGCGTCTATCGCGACCTGCCGGACACGATGCCGCAGTACGGCGACTCCAGCAAGTTCCGCGGCGACAAGGAAATGCGCATCATGAACGATGCGCGTTCGGGCTCGCTGCTGGACTTCATCGAAGACTTCACCAACCGTTTCCCGGCTTGCGTCGACGAGTACGAAACGCTGCTCACCGACAACCGCATCTGGAAACAGCGTCTGGTCGGTATCGGCGTGGTCGATCCCGAACGCGCGAAGGCGCTGGGCTTCACCGGCCCGATGCTGCGTGGCTCGGGCGTGGCCTGGGACTTGCGCAAGACCCAGCCCTACGAAGTCTACGACCTGCTCGACTTCGACATTCCCGTGGGCGTGAACGGCGACTGCTACGACCGCTACCTGGTCCGCATCGCCGAGATGCGCGAAAGCAACCGCATCATCCGCCAGTGCGTGGAATGGCTGCGCAACAACCCGGGTCCGGTCATGATCGAGAATCACAAGATCGCCCCGCCGTCGCGCACCGCCATGAAGACCAACATGGAAGAGCTGATCCATCACTTCAAGCTCTTCACCGAAGGCTTCCACGTGCCCCCGGGCGAGGCGTATGCCTCGGTGGAACACCCGAAGGGCGAATTCGGCATCTATCTGGTGTCCGATGGCGCCAACAAGCCTTACCGCCTGAAGATTCGGGCCCCCGGCTTTGTCCACCTGCAAGCGCTGGATGAAATGTCGCGCGGTCACATGATCGCCGACGCCGTCACCATCATTGGTACGCAGGACATCGTTTTCGGCGAGATCGATCGCTGATCCGCCCAGACAGTCACGAGCACGCCCGCATAACCCGGATTCAAACTATGCTGCTTTCCGAACAGGCCTACCAGAAAATCGACCGTGAACTCGCGAAGTTCCCGGCCGACCAGCGGCAGTCCGCCATCATGGCCTCGCTTGCCATCGCGCAAGAAGAGAAGGGCTGGTTGGCTACCGAAGTCATTGAAGATGTGGCCAACTACATTGGCGTTCCGCCCATCGCGGTCCAGGAAGTCGCCACCTTCTACAACATGTTCGACGTCAAGCCCGTCGGCAAGAACAAGATCGCCGTCTGCACGAACCTGCCCTGTGCCTTGCGCGACGGCGACCGTGCCGGCGAATACCTCAAGCGCAAGCTGGGCGTCGACTATCGTCAGACGACCGCCGACGGCCAGTTCACCCTGGTCGAAGGCGAATGCATGGGCGCTTGCGGCGATTCCCCCGTGCTGATCGTGAACAACAAGCATATGTGCGTGCGCATGACCGACGAGAAGCTGGACGCGCTGGTCGCGGCCCTCAAGGTGCAAGGAGAGTCGGCATGAACGCGCCCGACCTTTACAAGCAGTTCGCGCAGGGGCTGGACCCCAACCCGTTGAACGACGCCTCCAACTCGATGTGCCTGCACGGCCGGCACATCCAGCCGCAGATCATGGCCGACGTCGACGGCGCCAACTGGCGCCTTGCCGACTACGTCAAGCGCGGCGGCTACGAAGCCCTGAAGAAGATCCTGACCACCGGCATGAAGCCGGAAGACGTGATCGCCGAGGTCAAGGCCTCGGGCCTGCGCGGCCGTGGCGGCGCGGGCTTCCCGACCGGCCTGAAGTGGAGCTTCATGCCGCGCGCCTTCCCGGGCCAGAAGTATCTCGTCTGCAACTCCGACGAAGGCGAGCCCGGCACGTTCAAGGACCGCGACATCCTGCGCTTCAATCCGCATATCGTGATTGAAGGCATGGCGATCGCGGCCTACGCCATGGGCATCAGCGTCGGCTACAACTACATCCACGGCGAAATCTTCGAAGTCTATGAACGCTTCGAGGAAGCCCTGGAAGAGGCGCGGGCCGCCGGCTTCCTGGGCGACCGTATCCTGGGTTCGGACTACAGCTTCCAGCTGCACGCGTTCCACGGGTACGGCGCCTACATCTGCGGCGAAGAAACCGCGCTGCTGGAATCGCTGGAAGGCAAGAAAGGCCAACCGCGCTTCAAGCCGCCGTTCCCGGCCAGCTTCGGCCTGTACGGCAAGCCCACCACGATCAACAACACGGAAACGTTCGCGGCTGTGCCGTGGATCATCCGCAACAGCGGCCAGGCCTACCTCGAAGTCGGCAAGCCGAACAACGGCGGCACCAAGCTGTTCTCGATCACCGGCGACGTCGAGCGTCCCGGCAACTACGAGATCCCGATGGGCACGCCGTTCTCGACCCTGCTGGAACTGGCGGGCGGCATGCGCGGCGGCAGGAAGCTGAAGGCCGTGATCCCTGGCGGATCGAGCGCGCCGGTGCTGCCTGCCGACGTCATCATGGAATGCACGATGGACTATGACTCCATCGCCAAGGCCGGCTCGATGCTGGGCTCGGGCGCTGTGATCGTCATGGATGAAACGCGTTGCATGGTGAAGTCGCTGCTCCGGCTGTCGTACTTCTATTTCGAGGAAAGCTGCGGCCAGTGCACGCCGTGCCGCGAAGGCACCGGCTGGCTCTACCGCATGGTGCATCGCATCGAAAACGGTCACGGCCGTCCGGAGGATCTGGACTTGCTGGACAACGTGGCAGCCAACATCATGGGGCGCACCATCTGCGCCCTGGGTGACGCCGCCGCCATGCCCGTCCGTGGCTTCCTCAAGCATTTTCGCGACGAATTCGCGCACCACATCGAGCATAAGTCTTGTGTGGTCCCGCAATATCTGTAGGTCTCAGGAACAGCAATGGTTGAACTAACCGTCGACGGCAACAAGGTCGAAGTGCCCGAAGGCAGCATGGTCATGCATGCGGCTCAGAAAGTCGGGCTTTACGTGCCGCATTTCTGCTACCACAAGAAACTGTCCATCGCGGCCAACTGCCGGATGTGCCTGGTTGAAGTGGAAAAGGCGCCCAAGGCGCTGCCCGCCTGCGCCACGCCCGTGACCAACGGCATGGTCGTCCACACCTGCTCTGAGAAGGCTCGCGCCGCTCAGAAGTCGGTGATGGAATTCTTGCTCATCAATCACCCCCTCGACTGCCCGATCTGCGATCAGGGCGGCGAATGCCAGCTGCAGGATCTGGCCGTGGGCTACGGCGGCTCCTCCTCGCGTTACCAAGAGGAAAAGCGCGTCGTTTTCCACAAGGACCTGGGTCCGCTGGTTTCCGCCGAGGAAATGAGCCGCTGCATCCACTGCACCCGCTGCGTGCGCTTCGGCCAGGAAATCGCCGGCGTCATGGAACTGGGCATGCTGGGCCGCGGCGAGCACTCCGAGATCACGACCTTCGTGGGCCGCTCGATCGAGTCCGAACTGTCGGGCAACATGATCGACATCTGTCCGGTGGGCGCGCTGACCTCCAAGCCCTTCCGCTACAGCGCTCGCACCTGGGAACTGGCTCGCCGCCGTTCGGTCAGCCCGCACGACAGCCTGGGCGCCAACCTGGTCGTCCAGGTCAAGGGCGACCGCGTGATGCGCGTGGTTCCGTTCGAAGACGAAGCCGTCAACGAATGCTGGATCAGCGACCGCGACCGCTTCTCGTACGAAGGCCTGAACAGCGACGACCGCCTGTCCGCCCCGATGATCAAGGGCACCGACGGCAAGTGGCAGGAAGCTTCCTGGGCTGACGCCCTGCAAGCCGTTGCCCAAGGCCTGTCGCGCGTTCGCGACAGCTTCGGCGCAGGCCAGATCGGCGCGCTGGCGTCCGAATACGCCACCACCGAGGAATACTCGCTGCTGGGCCGCCTGGTCCGCGCGCTGGGTTCCGAGAACATCGACTTCCGCCTGCGCCAGACCGACCCGGCCTTTGACGCCGCCCTGACGGGCGCGCCGTGGCTGGGCATGCCCATCGCCGAACTCGACAACCTGGACCGCGTCCTGGTCGTGGGCTCGTTCCTGCGCAAGGATCATCCCCTGATGGCCCAGCGTCTGCGCCAGGCCGCCAAGCGCGGCACGCAGATCCTGATGGTCGACAGCGCCGCCGACGATCCCCTGATGCCCGTGACCGCGCGCATCACAGTGGCGCCGTCCGAGCTGGCGCGCGCGCTGGCCGAAGTGGCCGTCGCCCTGGCTCAAGCCAAGGAACAGGCCGTGCCGGCCGAGTTCGCCTCGGTTGTTCCGGGCGAAAACGCCAAGCTCATCGCCGCCAGCCTGGCTTCCGGCGCCAACACCGCCGTCCTGCTGGGCAACCTGGCTGTCGCCAGCGCCCAGGCGTCGACCCTGGCCGCCAACGGCCGCGCCGTGGCCAACCTGGCCGGCGGCAAGTTCGGCTTCCTGACCTCCGGCGGCAACACCGTGGGCGGTTACCTGGCCGGCGCCGTTCCGGGCAAGGGTGGCAAGACCGCGGCCGCCATGCTGGCCGAGCCGCTGAAGGCCTACGTGGTCCTGCATGCGGAGCCGCTGCTGGACGCCGACAATGGCCAGCAAGCCATCGCCGCGCTGCGCGGCGCGCAGTTCGCCGTGGCGCTCACGCCTTACCGTTCGGCCGCGACCGAATGGGCCGACGTGATGCTGCCGGTGTCGCCGTTCACCGAAACCTCGGGCACCTTTGTCAACGCGCAAGGCCTGGCCCAGAGCTTCAAGGGCACGGTCACGCCGTTTGGGCAGACCCGTCCGGGCTGGAAGGTCCTGCGTGTGCTGGGCAACGTCCTGCACCTGGCCGGTTTTGACGACGAGACCTCCGAATCCGTGCGCGACGCCGCGCTGGCTGGCGGCATCGAAGGCCGCCTGTCCAACGACATCAAGGCCCCGCTGGGCCTGGGCCAGGCCGGCACCGGCCTGGAGCGCGTTGCCGACGTGCCGATCTACCGCACCGACGCCATGGTTCGCCGTTCGGAGCCGCTGCAGGCGTCGCCGGCCTCGAAGAAGCCCGCTGCCGCCATGAACGGCCGCACGCTCACCAGCCTGGGCCTGACGGCCGGCGTCAAGGTGCGCGTGTCGGGCGGGCAGGGCGCCGTCGAACTGGAAACCGTGCAGGATGATGCCGTGGCCGATCGCGCCGTGCGCATTTCCGCAGCCTTTGAAAACACCGCAGCCCTGGGTGGCGCATTCGGTCAAATCAGCGTGGAGCGTGCCTGATGGAATGGCTCAATGTTCTTGAAAGCCACGGTCAGGCATTGCTGGGCCCGACGGTCTGGATGGTCCTCTGGACCCTCATCAAGATCGTGGTCATCGCCGTGCCCATCATTCTGTGCGTGGCCTACCTGACGTACTGGGAGCGCAAGATGATTGGCGCCATGCACGTGCGCATGGGCCCGAACCGCGTCGGTTTCAAGGGGCTGCTGCAGCCGTTTGCCGACGTGTTCAAGCTGCTGACCAAGGAAGTCATCGTTCCGAGCCAGGCCAACAAGGTGCTGTTCGTCGTGGCCCCCGTGGTCACGCTGATGCCCGCGCTGGCTGCCTGGGCCGTGGTGCCCTTCGGTCCGGACATCGTGCTGGCCAACGTCAACGCCGGCCTGCTGTACATCATGGCCATCACGTCGGTCGGCGTCTACGGCGTGATCGTCGCCGGCTGGGCATCGAACTCCAAGTACGCCTTCCTGGGCGCGCTGCGCGCCTCGGCGCAGATGCTGTCGTATGAACTGGCCATCGGCTTCGTGCTGGTGACGGTGCTGCTGGTGTCGGGCAGCCTGAACATGTCCGAGATCGTGCACGTGCAGAACCGCGGCTGGTTTGCCGACAAGGGCCTGACGTTCATGTCCTGGAACTGGCTGCCGCTGCTGCCGCTGTTCGTGATCTACGTGATCTCGGCCGTCGCCGAAACCAACCGCCACCCGTTCGACGTGGTGGAAGGCGAATCGGAAATCGTGGCCGGCCACATGGTCGAGTACTCGGGCATGGCGTTCGCGCTGTTCTTCCTGGGCGAATACGCCAACATGATCCTGCTGTCCTGCATGGCTTCGATCATGTTCCTGGGCGGCTGGGCCTCCCCGATCGATATCGCGCCGCTGACCTGGATTCCGGGTTGGATCTGGCTGGGTCTCAAGACGTTCTTCGTGGTCTCGTTGTTTGTGTGGTTCCGGGCATCGTTCCCGCGCTATCGCTACGACCAGATCATGCGCTTGGGTTGGAAAATCTTCATCCCGCTGACCGGCGTTTGGCTGGTCGTGGTGGCGATCTGGATGCAGACGCCCTGGAACATTTGGCGCTAAGCCGCCAAGCAGAGGCACGATATGGAAGCGATCAAGGATTTCTTCGGCAGTCTGATGCTGACCGAATTGCTCAAGGGCATGCGCCTGACGGGCAAGTATTTTTTCAAGCGCAAGGTCACCTTGCGCTACCCGCAGGAAAAGACGCCGGCGTCTCCGCGTTTTCGTGGCCTGCATGCGTTGCGCCGCTACCCCAACGGGGAAGAGCGCTGCATCGCGTGCAAGCTTTGCGAAGCCGTGTGCCCGGCGCTGGCGATCACGATCGAATCGGACCAGCGCGATGACGGCACCCGCCGCACCACGCGTTACGACATCGATCTGACCAAGTGCATTTTCTGCGGCTTCTGTGAGGAAAGCTGCCCCGTGGACTCGATCGTGGAAACGCACATCCACGAATACCACGGCGAAAAGCGCGGCGACCTGTATTTCACCAAAGACATGCTGCTCGCCGTGGGCGATCGCTACGAAGCCGACATCGCCCGCCGCCGGGCCGAAGACGCTCCTTACCGTTGAAGCCCAGGGTCTGATCCATGACTTTTACCACTGTCCTTTTTTACATACTGGCCGCCGTGCTGGTGATCGCGGCGTTCCGCGTGATCACCGCGCGCAGCGCGGTCACCGCCGTTCTGCACCTGATCCTGGCCTTCGCCAATGCGGCCATGCTGTGGATGCTGCTTGGCGCCGAGTTCCTCGCGCTCCTGCTGGTGCTGGTGTACGTGGGCGCCGTGATGGTGCTCTTCCTCTTCGTCGTGATGATGCTGGACATCCGCATGGACACCCTGCGGGTGGGCATGAAGACCTACCTGCCCCTGGGCCTGGTGATCGGCCTGGTGCTGGTGCTGGAAGTGTCCTTCGTGCTGGGCTCCATCTGGTACGGCGCGGGTCCGCAGGCTCCGGTCGCCAGCGACTACAACAACGCTCGCGCATTGGGCGAGGCGATGTACACGCAGTACGTCTACGCCGTTGAAGTCGGCGCCGCGCTGTTGCTGGTTGGCATGGTCGCCGCGATCGCGCTGACCCTGCGCCGCCGCCGCGACGTGAAGTACAACGACCCGGTCGCCGCTGTCCGCGTGCGCTCGAAGGATCGCTTCCGCATGGTGAACATGCCCGCCCAGAGCGAGCGTGCCCAGGCCAAGCGTGACGCTTCGAACGGCATCGCCGCGCCCCAAGGAGAAAAAGAATGACGCTGACGCTGGCCCACTATCTGATCCTTGGCGCGATCCTGTTCGCGATCGGGATCTTCGGCATCTTCCTGAACCGCCGCAACCTGATCATTCTCCTGATGTCCATCGAGCTCGTGCTCCTGGCCGTCAATATGAACTTCGTGGCGTTCTCCAGCTGGTTCGGCGATACCGCCGGCCAGGTGTTCGTGTTCTTCATCCTGACCGTGGCCGCCGCTGAAGCGGCGATCGGCCTGGCCATCCTGGTGCTGCTGTTCCGCAACCTGAACACGATCAACGTTGACGAACTCGATCGCCTGAAGGGCTGACGGGGTATTGGAAGAAAATGTCTAGCTCACCCAATCTCTACCTGCTCATCGCGCTGGCGCCGCTGGCCGGAGCAATTCTCGCGGGCCTTTTCGGCACCGGCTTCCTTGGCCGGCCCATCGGCCGCCGCGCATCGCACGTCATCACCATCCTTGGCGTATTCATCTCCGCCATCGGCTCGGTGGTGGTGCTGGGCGACGTGCTCAACGGCCTGCGCTTTGACGGCGCGGTTTACACCTGGAGCCTGATCGGCCAGACGAAGCTGGAAATCGGCTTCCTGATCGATCCGCTGTCGGCCATGATGATGGTCGTGGTGACGTCCGTGTCGCTGATGGTGCACATCTACACCATCGGCTACATGGCGGATGATCCCGGCTATCAGCGCTTCTTCTCGTACATCTCGCTGTTCACCTTCTCCATGCTGATGCTGGTGATGTCGAACAACATGGTGCAGCTGTTCTTCGGCTGGGAAGCGGTGGGCCTGGTGTCGTACCTGCTGATCGGCTTCTGGTACACGCGCCCCACGGCGATCTTCGCCAACATGAAGGCGTTCCTGATCAACCGCGTCGGCGACTTCGGCTTCGTCCTGGGCATCGGCCTGCTGTTCGCCTATGCCGGCACCATGCACTACGGTGAAGTCTTCGCGCAGGCCGACAAGCTGGCCACGATGACCCTGCCGGGTTCGGACTGGATGCTGCTGACGGTTGCCTGCATCTGCCTGTTCATCGGCGCAATGGGCAAATCGGCTCAGGTTCCGCTGCACGCCTGGCTGCCCGACTCGATGGAAGGCCCGACCCCGATCTCCGCGCTGATCCACGCCGCCACCATGGTGACGGCCGGCATCTTCATGGTCGCGCGCTTCTCGCCGCTGTTCGAACTCTCGGACGTGGCGCTGTCGTTCATCATCGTGATCGGCGCCATCGGCGCGCTGTTCCTGGGCATCCTGGGCATCATCCAGACCGACATCAAGCGCGTCGTCGCCTACTCGACCTTGTCGCAGCTGGGCTACATGACGGTGGCGCTGGGCGCGTCGGCCTACTCGGTGGCGATTTTCCACCTGATGACGCACGCGTTCTTCAAGGCGCTGCTGTTCCTGGGCGCGGGCTCGGTCATCATCGGCATGCACCATGACCAGGACATCCGCAACATGGGCGGCCTGCGCAAGTACATGCCCATCACCTGGATCACCTTCCTGCTGGGTACCCTGGCGCTCGTCGGCACGCCGTTCTTCTCGGGTTTCTACTCGAAGGAGAACATCATCGAAGCCGCCGGCCACGCAACGGTCTGGGGCGCAAGCTTTGCCTACTACGCCGTGCTGATCGGCGTGTTCGTGACCTCGCTGTACTCGTTCCGCGTGTACTTCCTGGTCTTCCATGGCAAGGAACGCTTCGACACCAGCGATCACGGCCATGGCCATGACGCGCACGGCCACGACGACCACGGCCACGGACATCATGGCGGCAAGCCGCATGAATCGCCCTGGGTGGTCACGCTGCCGCTGGTTCTGCTGGCGATCCCGTCGGTGCTGATCGGCGCGTGGGCAGTCGACCCGATGCTGTTCGGCAAGTTCTTCGACGGCGCCATCAAGGTGCTGCCGCTGCAGCATCCCGCCATGCACGTGCTGAGCGAAGAATGGCACGGCTGGGTGGCCTATGGCCTGCATGCCTTCCGGACCCTGCCGTTCTGGCTGGTCGTGGCTGGCGGCGTCATTGCCTGGTACTGCTACCTGATCAACCCGAAGGTTCCGGCCGCGATCAAGGCCCGCCTGTCTTTCGTGAACAAGGTGCTTGAGAACAAGTACTACGTGGACTGGCTCAACGAGCAGGTCATCGCGCGCGGCTTGCGCTGCCTGGGCCGCGGCCTGTGGCAGACCGGCGACCGCGGCATCATCGACGGCTTCCTGATCAACGGTAGCGCCCGCGTGGTGGGCTGGGTGGCAGCGGTCAGCCGTCACCTCCAGTCCGGCTTCATCTATCACTACGCGTTCGCGATGATCATCGGCGTCATGGCGCTGGTGACTTTCTTTGTGCTGATTCCCCAATGATGGCTAGCGAGATGGCATCCAACACATTCCCCTGGCTCACGCTTGCGATCTTCGTCCCGATCGTATTCGGCCTGCTGGTGCTGGCGGTGGGCCGCGACGACCGTCCCGGCCTGACGCGCGGCCTGTCGCTCGTCGGCGCAATCGCCGGTTTCCTCGTCACGATCCCGCTCTACACCGGTTTCGACTCCTCCACGGCCGCCATGCAGTTCGTGGAGAAGGCCTCCTGGATCGAGGCCTTCAATGTCAATTACCACCTGGGCATCGACGGCATCTCGATGTGGTTCGTCCTCCTGACCGCCTTCATCACCATCATCGTGGTGCTGGCCGGCTGGGAAGTGATCACCAGCCGCGTCGCGCAATACATGGCCGCCTTCCTGATCCTCTCGGGTCTGATGGTGGGCGTGTTCTGCGCGCTGGACGGCATGCTGTTCTACGTGTTCTTCGAAGCCACGCTGATCCCGATGTACATCATCATCGGCGTCTGGGGCGGCGCGAACCGCGTGTATGCGGCATTCAAGTTCTTCCTGTACACGCTGATGGGCTCGCTCCTGACGCTGGTGGCGTTCGTCTACCTGTGGAATGCCTCGGGCGGTTCGTTCGACATCCTGACGTGGCAGCAGACCAAGCTGGGCTACACCCCGCAGATCCTGATCTTCGTGGCGCTGCTGGCGGCGTTCGCGGTCAAGGTCCCGATGTGGCCGGTCCACACGTGGTTGCCGGACGCTCACGTGGAAGCGCCCACGGGCGGCTCCATCGTGCTGGCCGCGATCATGCTGAAGCTGGGCGCCTATGGTTTCCTGCGCTTCTCGCTGCCTATCGCTCCTGACGCCTCGCACAGCCTGGCCGGCATGATGATCACGCTGTCGCTGATCGCCGTGATCTACATCGGCCTCGTCGCGATCGTCCAGGACGACATGAAAAAGCTGGTGGCTTATTCGTCGGTTGCCCACATGGGCTTCGTGACGCTGGGCTTCTTCATCTTCAACACGGCCGGCGTCGAAGGCGCCATCGTGCAGATGATCTCGCACGGCTTCGTGTCGGGCGCCATGTTCATGTGTATTGGCGTGCTCTATGACCGCATGCACTCGCGCCGCATCGCCGACTACGGCGGCGTGGTCAACGTGATGCCGCGCTTCGCCACGTTCTTCATCCTGTTCTCGATGGCCAACAGCGGCCTGCCGGCCACCAGCGGTTTCGTCGGCGAATTCATGGTGATCATGGGCGCGGTCCAGCACAACTTCTGGATCGGCCTGCTGGCCGCCACCGCCCTGATCCTGGGTGCGGCGTATTCGCTGTGGATGGTCAAGCGCGTGGTCCTGGGCGACGTCGCCAATGACCATGTGCGCGAGCTGACCGATATCAACCGCCGCGAGTTCGTGATTCTTGGCGTGATGGCGATCGCCGTGTTGTACATGGGGATCTATCCCAAGCCCTTTACCGACGTGATGCACGTGTCGGTGGAGGCCCTGCTGCAACACGTTGCCGTCTCGAAACTGTAAGACAAGACAATGATGCAATCCCAAATCGATTTCGCCCTGGCGACACCGGAAATCCTCCTGCTGGTTTTCGGCCTGGCTATCCTGCTCGTCGACGCGGTCAGCAATCACCCCGAGCGCAAGCCGACGTTCCTGCTGACCATGCTTGCCTTGGGCGTGCTGACCGTCGTGTCGGCCGTGCAATGGAAGAACGGCGTTGCGGGCTCGACCTTCAACGGCCTGTACGTCACCGACGACCTGTCGCACCTGCTGAAGATCGCTTCGTACATCGCGGTCGCGGTGACCCTGATCTATGGCCGGGTCTATGCGCAGGTGCGCGACATGCTCAAGGGCGGCGAACTCTACGTCCTGACCCTGTTCGCGCTGCTGGGCCAGATGGTCATGATTTCCTCCGGGAACCTGATCTCGATCTACCTGGGCCTGGAGCTCATGTCGCTGGCGCTCTATGCGCTGATCGCCCTGCGCCGCGACGATGTCGTGGCCACCGAAGCCGCCATGAAGTACTTCGTGCTGGGCGCGCTGGCCTCGGGCTTCCTGCTGTATGGCATGTCCATGATCTACGGCGCCACGGGTCACCTGGACCTGACCGAAGTATCCAAGGTCATCGCCGCCGGCCGCGCCGAGAAGTTGGCGCTGGTGTTCGGCATCGTGTTCCTGGTGGCGGGCCTTGCGTTCAAGCTGGGCGCCGTGCCGTTCCACATGTGGGTGCCGGACGTCTACCAGGGTTCGCCGACGGCGGTCACGCTGATCCTGGGCGGCGCGCCCAAGCTGGCCGCCTTTGCCATCACGCTGCGCCTGCTGGTTGACAGCCTGCACGGCCTGGCCGCCGACTGGCAGCCGATGCTGATGATCCTGGCGGTGCTGTCGCTGGCCATCGGCAACCTGACCGCCATCGCGCAGACCAACTTCAAGCGCATGCTGGCCTACTCGACCATCTCGCACATGGGCTTCGTGCTCCTGGGCCTGATGTCGGGAGCGGTCGTGGGCAAGCCGGAACTGTCGTCCGCCGCCTACGGCGCGTCGCTGTTCTACATGCTGACCTACGTGCTGACCACGCTTGCCAGCTTCGGCATCGTGTTGCTGCTGTCGCGCCAGGGCTTCGAATGCGAGCATATCGACGACCTGAAGGGCCTGAACCGCCGCAGCCCGTGGCATGCCGCCATTGTGCTGCTGCTGATGTTCTCGCTGGCCGGCATTCCGCCGCTGGTGGGCTTCTACGCCAAGCTGGCCGTGCTGCAGGCCCTGATCAGTGCCGGCCACGTCACGCTGGCCGTGATCGCGGTGATGTTCTCCCTGATCGGCGCGTTCTACTACCTGCGCGTGGTCAAGGTCGTGTACTTCGACGAACCGGCGGCTGACGCCGCGCCGATGGTCGCAACCTGCGCCCAGCGCGGCGTGCTGTCGGTCAATGGCGCCTTGATCCTGGTGCTGGGCCTGTTGCCGGGCGGCCTGATGGCCTTGTGCGTGCAGGCCATCCGCTCCTCGCTGAGCCTGTAAGGGACGGATAACAGCCATGAACCAGACTTTGGCGGTATGGCTGTTGATCGCGCTGGCGCTTGTCAGCGCGAACCTTCCGTTCCTGAGCGAGCGGGTGTTCGCCGTCCTGCCCTGGAAACAGGGCGGCGCGGCGGCGGTCAAGCCGCTCTGGATGCGCCTGATCGAAGTGCTGGTGTTCTACGCCATCGTCGGCGCGCTGGGATTTGCGTTCGAATCCACGCTGGGCAACCGCTTTGCCCAGACCTGGGAGTTCTACGCGATCACGCTCAGCCTGTTCCTGGTGCTGGCCTATCCCGGTTTCGTGTACCGCTATTTGTTCAAGCGGCACCCTCGCTTGCGCGCCTGAAGGCCCGCCAATGCCCCAAACGCCCCGTCAGGGGCGTTTTTTTTGTTGGTACAGGGAATTCGGCGGACCTTGCTGAAAGCGTCTTGCCGGCCGTTCCAGGCCCGCTGGCGGGCACTTCGAGATACGCAAATATTCAAGAAAACCAGCCCTGGCGACGGGTGGATCCGGCACCATTAACAGTCGTTATAACCCGCTATATATATCGAAAACCCATTAACTGGTGTTGTTTTTTCATCTTTTAGATGAGCGACATGCCTGCATTCAGGTTTCATTCAGCGACCGAGGTCAGAATCGCAAACGACAAAAAAACAAGAATCGTTGCTATTCACATTTTGGAGAAGCTGGTTTGAAGCCCCAAGACTCGTATTCGCTGAATACGCTCACTACCTCCCTTGCCGCCGCCATCGCGGCGCCCGCGCTGTTCATCAGCCCCTACGCAGCAGCCCAGTCCGCCGACGCCGGCGTGACGCAGCTGTCGCCCGTCCGTGTGGAAGGGGAGGGATCCTCCTATCAGACGTCGACGGCCCAGTCGCCCAAGATGACCGCGCCCTTGCTGGACACGCCGCGCACCGTGCAGGTCGTGCCCAGGCAGGTGATCCAGGACCAGGCGGCGTCGTCGCTGCAGGACGTGCTGCGCAACTCCCCGGGCATTACGTTCGGCGCGGGCGAGGGTGGCCGTCCGGGCGGTGACCTGCCCATCATCCGCGGCCAGAACTCCGCGGGCAGCATTTTCCTGGACGGCATCCGCGATTCGAGCACGCAGGTGCGCGATACGTTCAACCTGGAACAGGTGGAAATCATCAAGGGACCGGACTCGGTGTATGCGGGCCGCGGCGGCGCGGGCGGCAGCATCAACATGGTCAGCAAGGCCCCGAAGGCCACGGATTTCACCGAAGCCACCGCGCAGATCGGCACGGACAACAACTACCGCGCGACGATCGACAGCAACTGGCGCCTGGACGAGAAGGCCGCGTTCCGCCTGAACGTGATGGGCAACAAGGGCGATGTGCCCGGCCGCGACAATGCCGTGGACTTCGAGCGCTGGGGCGTGGCGCCGTCGCTGATGCTGGGCGTGGGCACGCCGACTCGCATCACGCTGAGCTACTACCATTATCAAGACGACAGCATGCCCGATTACTCCATCCCGTATGACCCGAAGTCGGGCCAGCCGGTGACGGAGACGATGGGCGTGAGCCGCAAGTCGTTCTACGGCCTGACCGGCCGGGATTTCATGAAGACCCGCGATGACGTCGTGACGGCAGACTTGCAGCACGATTTCTCCGACAAGCTGCAGTTGCGCAACGTGATCCGCTACGGCCGCGGCACGACCGACTTCGCCGCGACGAACCCGGACGACAGCAAGAACAACGTGCCCAATGGCCTGGTCTACCGTGCGCTCAAGTCGGGCTACTACGTCACCAAGAGCTTCGCGAACCAGACGGACCTGACGGGCGAATTCGAGACCGGCAGCCTGAAGCACTCGTTCGACCTGGGGTTCGAGTACAGCAATATCAAGCAGGACAAGGACAGCTATACCCAATCCGGCGTTCCGACCAGCACCAGCTGCACGCGGCTCTCGGTGGTGTGCGCGTCGCTGTGGAACCCGGATCCCGGCACTGACTACACGGGATCTCTGAAGCGCAACAACAATCCCGCGCGCTACAACACCGACACGGTGGCGCTGTATGCGTTCGACACCATCAAGCTGAATGAGCAGTGGCAGGCCAGCCTGGGCGGACGCTGGGACAACTATCGCACCAGCGCGACCAATCTGACCTCCGTCCCGGCGACGGCCTCGGCCAAGCGCGAGGACAGCCTCTTCAACTACCAGGTCGGCCTGGCCTACAAGCCGCTGCCCAACGGTACGATTTACGCCACCTACGGCACCTCGTCCACGCCGTCCGCCGTTGCCGGCAGCGCGATCAGCGATGCCGTCAGCGTCACGACGCAGACGCTCGAGCCGGAAAAGAGCCGTACGGTCGAAGTGGGCACCAAGTGGCAGGTCCTGGACGACAAGCTGACGCTGTCGGCGGCGGCGTTCCACGACACCCGCAAGAACACCAGCGTGGCGGTGTCCGCGACCGAAACGGCCCAGGTGGGCGAAGCCAAGGTGCGCGGTATTGAACTGGGCTTCTCGGGCGCGATCACGCCCAAGTGGAACGTGTTCGGCGGCTACACCTTCATGGACAGCGAAATGACCAAGGGCGCCTACAACAGCGGCGCCGTCGGCCAGGACCTGCCCAACACCCCGCGCAACGCCTTCAGCCTGTGGACCACCTACAAGGTGTTGCCCAAGCTGACGATCGGCGGCGGCGCCTTCTACGTGGACAAGCTGTACGGCAACTCGGATGCGACGTACAACGCCAACGGCACGCCCAAGGCGCGCTGGGTGCCTTCGTACTGGCGCTTCGACGCCATGGCGGGCTACGACTTCAACGAACATGTCTCGGCGCAGTTGAACGTGCTGAACATTTTCGACGAAACGTACTACACCAAGGCCTATGCGGCGCACTATGCGGCGCTGGGCACGGGCCGGGCGGCGCTGCTGTCCCTGCGCGTGCGCTACTGATCCCTCAGTCGCAGCAAAAGGAAAAGCCACCGCGAGGTGGCTTTTTCGTTCTGGAAGTTGGTGGCGGGAGACCGCTATCAGCTTTCAAACCAGTTCAGCACGCCGTCCAGGCCGGAGACGTTCAAGGCAAAGCGCGTCTGCCGGCGAACCAGCGGCTTGGCGTGATAGGCCACGGGGAAGCCCGCGGCGGCCAGCATTTTCAGGTCATTGGCGCCGTCGCCCATGGCGATGATCTGGTTCTCCGCCGCGCCATGCGCGCGGGCGAACTCGCGCAGATGGACCGCCTTGGCGTCGGCATCCAGAATGTCGCCCACCACCTGCCCGGTCAGCACGCCGTTGTCGATCTCGAGCGTGTTGGCGTGCGCGCTGTCCAGCTTCAGGCGGTCGCGCAGGCGTTCCGTGAAGAAGGTGAAGCCTCCCGACACCAGCAACACCTTGATGCCGGCGGACTGCGCGGTGGTGATCAGGCGCTCGGCGCCCGGGTTCAGGCGCAGTTTTTCCGCGTAGACCTGTTCCAGCGCGCCGGCCGGCACGCCCTTGAGCAGGGCGACCCGGCGGCGCAGGCTTTCCGCGAAATCCTTGATCTCGCCACGCATCGCGGCCTCGGTGATCTCGGAAACCTTGTCCTTCACGCCGGCCACGCCCGCGATCTCGTCGATGCACTCGATGTTGATCAGGGTGGAGTCCATGTCCATGGCCAGCACCTTGCAGTCCGACAGCTTGAGGCCGGCGGGCACAAAGGCGACATCCACGCCGCGGCCGTCGGCCCAGGCCACGACCTCGGCGCGGGTCTGGGCGTCATGCTGCACGTCGAGCAGGCGGGCGGCGGTATTGCTGATGCGCGCCACGCCCTGGGCCTGGGCCAGGGCGGCCAGTTGCTCCGCGTGTTCGATGCTCAGGCCGGGGGATTGGACGACGAGGTGGTGGATAGTCATAAGGGGTAGGAAACAGTGGCGTGGATTATTTCAGGGCGCGCAGGACGGCGCGCACGGCGTCGGCGCGGGCGGGGATTTGCGCCGCCTTGATCTCAACCCGCAATTTATCCTGTCCGGCCAGTTTGATGTGGCGTTGGCGCTGCACGAGCTCGATGATCCGGGCGGGGTCGACCGAGGTCTTGGGACCGAATTGCAGCAAGGCCTGCGTTTCGCTGGCGTCGATCTTGACGATGCCCAGCGGTTGGGCCGCCAGGCGCAGGCGATGCGTGGCGAGTAGTGTCTGCGCTGCCTCGGGCAGCTTGCCGAAACGGTCGATCAGCTCTTCCTGGATGTGGATCAGGTCGTCTTCGTCGGCCGCGTGCGCCAGGCGTTTATAGATACCCAGGCGCGCATGCACGTCGGCGCAATAGTCGGAGGGCAGCAGCGCCGGGGCGTGCAGGTTGACCTCGCAGGCCAGGTTGAAGGGCGCGTCCAGGTCGGGTTCTTCGCCCGCGCGCAAGGCGCGGACGGCCTCGTTGAGCATCTCGTTGTACATCGAGAAACCCACTTCCTGGATGTTGCCGGACTGCGAATCCCCCAGCACCTCGCCGGTGCCGCGGATTTCCAGGTCATGCATGGCCAGATAGAAGCCCGAGCCGAGTTCCTCCATGGCCTGGATGGCCTCGAGGCGCTTCTTGGCGTTGTTGGTGATGGCGTCCTCGCCCGGCGTCAGCAGGTAGGCGTAGGCCTGGTGGTGCGAACGCCCGACCCGCCCGCGCAGCTGATGCAGCTGGGCCAGCCCGAAGCGGTCCGCGCGATGGATCACGATGGTGTTCGCGCTGGGCACGTCGATGCCGGTCTCGATGATGGTGGTGCACAGCAGTACGTTGTAGCGCTGCTGGTAGAAGCCCTTCATCACCTGTTCCAGTTCGCGCTCGGGCATCTGGCCGTGCGCCACGGCGATCCGTGCCTCGGGCACCAGTTCTTCCAGGCGGGCGCGACGGTTGTGGATGGTTTCGACCTCGTTGTGCAGGAAATAGCACTGGCCGCCGCGCTTGAGTTCCCGAAGCAGGGCTTCGCGCAAGGTGCTGCCGTCCTCGCGCCGCACAAAGGTCTTGATGGCCAGGCGCTTCTGCGGCGCGGTGGCGATGACGGAGAAGTCGCGTATGCCTTCCAGCGACATGCCCAGCGTGCGCGGGATGGGCGTGGCCGTCAGCGTCAGAACGTCGACCTCGGCCCGCAGCGCCTTGAGTGCTTCTTTCTGGCGCACGCCGAAACGGTGCTCTTCGTCGATGACCACCAGGCCCAGGCGCTTGAACTTGACGTCCTTGGACAGGATCTTGTGGGTGCCGATGACGATGTCGACCCGGCCGTCGTTGATGCCCTCGATGGCGGCGGCCACTTCCTTGGGCGAGCGAAAGCGCGACAACTCCACGACGCGCACGGGCCAGTCGGCGAAGCGGTCGGAGAAGGTCTGCGCGTGCTGTTCGGCGAGCAGCGTGGTCGGGCACAGCAGCGCGACCTGCTTGCCGTTGGCCACGGCCAGGAAGGCGGCGCGCAGCGCCACTTCGGTCTTGCCAAAGCCCACGTCGCCGCAGACCAGGCGGTCCATGGGCCGGCCGGAGGTCATGTCGCCGATCACGGCTTCGATGGCGGCGGCCTGGTCGGCCGTTTCCTCGAAGCCGAAGCCCTCGGCGAACGCCTCGTAGTCGTTCAGGGGCAGGTTGAAGGCGAAGCCCTCGCGCGCCGCGCGCTGCGCATAGAGCGCCAGCAGTTCGGCGGCGGTGTCGCGGACCTGCCTGGCCGCCTTGCGGCGGGCCTTGTCCCATTGGCCGGAGCCCAGCTGGTGCAGCGGCGCGGCTTCCGGGTCGGCGCCGCTGTAGCGGGCGATGACATGCAGCTGCGACACCGGGACGTACAGGGTGCTGCCGTTGGCGTATTCGAGATGGAGGAATTCCATCTCGCCTTCGCCCATGTCCATGTTGACCAGGCCGTGATAGCGCCCGATGCCGTGCTGCGCATGTACGACCGGGTCGCCGGCGCGCAGCTCGGACAGGTCGCGCACCATGGCTTCGACGTTGCTGGCGCGTTCCTGGTCGCGCTTGCCGCGCCGGCCGGTGCCGGCCAGCCCGGGGTACAGGTCGTTCTCGGTCAGGAACGCGAGGTTGGCGCCGGGCAGTTCAAAACCGGTGCCCAATGCCGCGGCGACGATGCCGAAATGCGCGTCCGAGGCCAGGAAGGTTTCAATGGTGTCTGGCTGGGCGTCCGGTGTGACGCCGAATTCGTTCAGCATCTGCACCAGCGTTTCGCGGCGGCCGGCCGAGTCCGCGCACAGCAGCACGCGGGTCTGGCGCGTTTGCACCAGCGTGCGCAGCTTGGCGATGGGATCTTCGGAGCGGCGGGCCACGCTGACATCGGGCGCGGCGCGGAAGTCGGGGTGGGGCTGGCCTGCAGCCAGCGACAGGCGGCGGAATTCCTTCAGCCGGGTGTAGAGCGATTCGTTGTCCAGGAACAGGGCGGACGGCGGCAGAACCGGACGCTCGCGGTCGCTCTTCAGGAAGCTGTAGCGGCTGGACGTGTCCTGGTTGAAGCGCTGGATCGCATCGTCGATATCGCCGACGGTGACCGTGACCGTGCCCTCGGTCAGGTAGTCGAACAAGGTGGCCGTTTCTTCGAAGAAGAGCGGCAGGTAGTACTCCACGCCGGCAAACGGAATGCCGTTGCCGATGTCCTTGTAGGGCAGCGCGCGCGAGGGATCGCCTTCGAAGATCTCGCGAAAGCGTGCGCGGAAGCGGTTGCGCGACTCCTCGTCCATCGGAAATTCGCGGCCGGGCAGGAGCTGCACCTCGCGCACCGGGTACAGGCTGCGCTGCGTGTCGACGTCGAAGCTGCGGATGGTCTCGATCTCGTCGTCGAACAGGTCCAGGCGGTAAGGCACCACCGAGCCCATGGGGAACAGGTCGATCAGCCCGCCGCGCAGGCAGAATTCGCCCGGCGCCGTAACCTGGGTGACGTGGTTGTAGTTGGCCAGGGTGAGCTGCGCGCGCAAGGCTGCCTCGTTCAGCCGGTCTTTCTGCTTGAACGAGAAGGTGTATGCGGCCAGGAACGAGGGCGGAGCCAGCCGGTACAGCGCGGTGGTGATGGGCACCGTCAGCACATCCACCGTCTTCGTCATCAGCGAATGCAGCGTGTGCAGGCGCTCGGAGATCAGGTCCTGGTGCGGCGAGAAGGCGTCATAGGGCAGTGTTTCCCAGTCGGGGAGCTGCCGGACGCGCAAGCCGGGGGCAAACAGCTGGATCTCTTCGGCCAGCCGTTGGGCCTCCAGCGGCTCGGCCGTGAGGATGACCAGCGGAGCGCCGGCCTGGCGCGCCAGGTCCGCAAGCAGCCAGGCGTCGCCCGAACCCGGAGGCCGGGGCTGCGCATAGCGCGCGCCCGGTTTCAGCGCGGACAGGGTAGGGACCGTCGCGGGGACGGGAGGCGCTGCTGTGGCGGAGTTGGAGGGGGTGGGCATCAGGCTGGAAGCGGACATCAAGCGGAAGATTATAAAATCACCGCACCATGTCTGACTCAATCATTGCGATCGTGCCCGCTGCGGGTGTCGGTGCCCGCGCCAGCCGGCCCGGGCACGAGGCCATTCCCAAACAGTATCGTCCACTGTCCGGACAGCCCATGCTGCGGCACGCGGTGTGCGCCTTGCTGGCGGATGAACGCGTATCCCAGGTGCGCGTGGCCGTGACGCCGGGCGACGGCTGGGTGGACGAGGCGCTGGCCGGCCTGCCGCGCACCGTCTGGCGCGCCTGCGGTGGCGCCACGCGCGCCGATACCGTCGCCGGCGCGCTGGCCGACAGCGGCGTGGCGGACGATGCCTGGGTGCTGGTGCACGACGCGGCGCGCCCGGGCTTGCCCGCCGCCGCGCTGGGACGGCTGATCGATGCCTGCCTGGCGGATCCGGTCGGGGGGCTGCTGGCCCTGCCAGTGGCCGATACGGTGAAGTCTGGCCACGAGCGGGTGGAGCGCACGCTGAACCGCAATGGCCTCTGGCTGGCGCAGACGCCGCAGATGTTTCGGGCCGGCGTGCTGCGCGATGCGCTCACGGCGGCCTCCGTGAATGGCGTGACCGTCACCGACGAGGCTTCGGCCATCGAGGCTGCCGGCTACGCGCCATTGCTGGTCCCGGGCGCCATGCGCAATTTCAAGGTGACGTGGCCGGACGATTTTGAACTGATGGAAAAATGGCTATGAGCATTCCTTTCCGCGTCGGGCAGGGCTTTGACGTGCACGCATTGGTCGAGGGCCGGCCGCTGATCATCGGCGGGGTCACGATTCCCCACACGCATGGCCTGCTGGGGCATTCCGACGCCGACGTGCTGCTGCACGCGATCACCGACGCGCTGCTGGGCGCAGCCGGGCTGGGCGATATCGGCCGGCACTTTCCCGATACCGACCCGGCCTTCAAGGGCGCGGACAGCCGCGTGCTCCTGCGCGAGGCCGTGGCGCGCGTGCGCCGCGCGGGCTGGGCGCCGGTGAACATCGACGCCACCTTGCATGCGCAAGCGCCCAAGATCGGCCCGCATGCGCCGGCCATGGTGAAGAATATCGCGGCCGATACCGGCCTGGCCGAGGCCGAGGTCAACATCAAGGCCAAGACCAACGAGGGCCTGGGCTATCTGGGACGCAAGGAAGGCATCGCGGCGACGGTAGTGGCCCTGCTGGCCCGCAGCGGTTCTTGAATCAGCACCCTTTGCCCTCATCCGCGGCGTGCCTGCGGCGGAATGCAAGCGAAAGTCATCGTTTATTTACGTTGGTATATATCTATAACAAATGAGCGGTCACGATTGATTTGATCTGGAATATTCTGCGCTACTCAAATCTGACTAGACAGAGATATTCGGATGCATTTACGTGGCGTTGGCTTGCTATTGGTCCTAGGCGCATGCGTTTCACCTGCACATGCTGAATATGAACAGCAGCTTGGCCCTCTGGCAGGCACCGTCAAGCAACAGCTGCTGAAGGGGTGGACAGCAGGGGAGCAGGATGGCTGGTTTACCTTGCGCAATAGCGAAGTGCCCGGCAGCGAGCAGACCCTTTATCTGAATGTCGGGCCGGCGCCCGAAAATGGCCGCATCACCGACGTCAACGTGGTCGTCAGTTCAAAGAACCCCAAGGCCTCCATCGGCGTGGCCCTGAATAACCGCGCGCGCAACAGCCTGTGCCTGCTTGAGATCACGGCTGGCAAGAATACGCTGCTCTTTTGCCTTGAAGGTGACAAGCGCACCGATATCGCTTCCGTTCCCAATGTCGCGAAGCTGGATGGCTCGGACCGCATAAAAGTAGTGGAAGTGCCCGGAGCCGCGCGGTTTCTCGTGAATGGCCAGAAAATCGGCGACGTCGGGAATGTGCCTGCGCTGGGCTCCCAGATCGGCATCATGGCCTACGACGAAGGCACCTTCGGCATAGCGGATTTCGCGATCAATTCCAATTTGAATCCCAAGCAATCCGACGCCAGTCCGCAGCGCGGCGGGGCGGGTGCGCCACAGAAGCCGCAACCGCCGGGGCAGGCCCCGTCGGCGGCGCCGTCACCGGCCAACAACACCGGGCTGCCCGGAGCCGGCCCCTATCCGAGATTCGGTGGCGATACCCTGCGCATCGTCGGGGTCTACGTCGGGATCATGCGCAGCATTTTCCTGCATGAGTTCGGGCATGCCTTGATCGGGGAACTGGAACTGCCCTCGACCGGCGCGGAAGAGGACGCGGTCGACATCTACGCAGCCTTGCGGATCGTTGAGCCGACAATGTATCCCTCGGACGACAAGGATCTGAACGTCATGGTCCAGGATGCCGCGACCTACGCGGCCTTGCAGTGGTACTACAGCGGCAAACTGGCTGAAAAGAGAGGGGCTTCCGAAACGTCCGCCTGGCAGGACGAGCATACCGGCGATCTCAAGCGTTTTCGCAACATGCTCTGCATCATGTATGGCGGCAATCCCAGTGTTTTCGAGCCGGTGGCCAAGCATGTCGGCTTCGAAGACCGGACCAAGGCGCGATGCGCCGACGAATTCCAAAAGCAGAACCGGGCCTGGCGCAGGATCCTGGCGCCGCATACCCGGGTGGGGACCTGGACTCCCGATGGCCAGCAGCCGGCCACGGCGCCCGGCGCCCCGGTCAATGTCGTCTTTGAGCCATCGAAGCGCAAAATCGGCAATCTCTTCGCGAACAACCTTTCCGAGGCGATCACAGGCAACATCAAGCTGCTTGGGGAAACCTATGTTCTGCCGCGGCCGGTGAACGTGGTTTTCAAGGACTGCGGACAGCTCAATGCCTGGTACAGCCCGCGCGAAGGCACGATCACCATGTGCTATGAGCTGATAGAAAATATCGCGGTGATGATTTCGGACATTGAAACGGGGACCGTGGGAGGGGAGGTTGTCGCAAAGGAGGGCGCTTCCGCGGTGCCGCCGCGTCAGCAAGCGCCTGCCGGTCAAGGCATGCCCCCCTTGCCCAGCGGCGCCTTTGATGAACTGAAAGACAGCGGCGTGCCGGCAACGAACCTGCTGTTCTCATCGCCCTACAAGGGGCCCACGCCCAACAAGCACACCAAGGCTCAGGTGATAACGACGCCGGATCTGGTCAGGCTGATCACGAACGACAAGAGCATTCTGATCATCGATACCAGCGGGCTGCGCGAAACCCTGCCGATCGCCTATCCGCTGGGCGATGCGGGTTCGGATGGCAGCGTTACCGATCAACTGCAGGGCGCCCTCGATGCCTGGCTGCAAAAGAAAACCGGCGGCGACCGGAAGACCCCCGTCGTGTTCATGGGAGGCGGCATGAATGATCGCTCGTCCTATAACGCGGCCTTGCGCGCGGGGATGCTGGGCTGGCAGACCTATTGGTATCGCGGCGGTATCGAGGCGTGGGTCGCGAACGGCTTGCCGACCGCGGCCGTCAAGTCGGCCAAGGACTAGGCCACGGCGCCGCCGGCCGGAATCCGGTGGTCGCCCAAGGGCCGTTCGATGAAAAAAACCCGCCTGTGCGACACCGGCGGGTTTTTCATTGCCATCGGGCGGGGCTTACTTGCCCTGGGCTGCCAGCGCGAGGGCGGCGGCGTTGACCACGGAGGCGATACGGCCGGCGTCGCGGAGCTGTTCGGTCGACAGGCCGTCGTTCTTCAGGTTTTCATAATGCGAGGCCACGCAGAAGTGGCACTTGCCGATGATGGAGGCCACCAGCGCGAACAGTTCAAAGCGCTTCTTCTCCACGCCGCCATGGGTGGCGTAGGCGTTCATGCGCAATTGGGCCGGCAGGCTCTTCAACTGGGCGTCGCCGGTCATCTCCACGTAGGGATACCAGGTGTTGTTCATGCCCATGAGGGCCGAGGCGGTCAGCGCGGCATTCGCGTCGCCTTCGGACAGGCCGCTCTTGAAAGCTTCCACCAGCACCGGGCTGCGCGCGGCGTAGGCGGCGGACAGGGCGGCGCCCACGGCATCTTCGGGAGCCAGGGTTGAACGGGCAATCACGGCGTCCAGATTCAGGCGGATGTCCTTGGCCCAATCCGGCAGCTGTTCCTTAATGGTCGTAAGAAATTCCATAGTTTTTACCTATAATCTAGAGCAGTTAAAGCCCGGCGCGGGACCTGCGTACAGGCCCCGGACCGGGCTGGAAATTACAGCGTGGCGCCGCCAACCGTACGGTTGCACGGGCACAGCTCGTCGGTTTGCAGGCCGTCGAGCAGACGCAGAACTTCTTCCGGATTACGGCCGACGTTCAGGTTGTTCACCGAAACGTGCTGGATCGTGTTGTCCGGGTCCACGATGAAGGTGGCGCGCAGAGCAACGCCAGCACCCTTTTCACGGACGCCCAGCTGGTCGATCAGGGCACCGGTGGTGTCGCCGAATTGGTAGTGACCCAGCTTGTTCAGGTCCGGATGCTCACGACGCCATGCCAGCTTGACGAATTCGTTGTCGGTCGAGCCGCCCAGCAGGACGGCGTCGCGGTCTTCGAAGTCCTTGGCCAGCTTGTTGAAGCCGACGATTTCGGTCGGGCAAACAAACGTGAAGTCTTTCGGGTAGAAGTAAATCACCTTCCACTTGCCGGGGAACGAGCTTTCGGTGATGTCTTCAAACGCCGACACGCCATTTTCTTCGTGCTGGTTGAAGCCGGGCTTTACGCCGGTGACCTTGAAGGGCTCGAGTTTGTCGCCAACAGTTTTCATGTTTACTCCCAGTAGTTGTTGGGTGGAGATAAGGCAGTGCCTCAAACCATAAATTCTACGCTATGGATTATCGTTGTCTAATTGATAATTCCTAAACTTGGCTTTGGGCAACTCTATCCTGGCGGTCAGGCCGCCCCCTTCGCGAGGCAGCATCCGCAAGGAGCCTCCGACGTGCTTGAGCAGGCGCTCCACGATCGCCAGGCCCAGGCCCGCGCCGCTGACGCCGGTGCGCGCCGCTTCGCCGCGGGAGAAGGGCCGGAGAAGCCGGTCTACGTCTTCGGGGGCGATGCCCGGTCCGCGGTCGGACACCTCGATGACGATCATGCTTCCTTCAGCTTGCAGTGTCATGACCAGATGCGCCATGCCGTCGGGGGACCGGCCGTAGCGGCGCGCGTTTTCGATCAGGTTGCTGACGATGCGCTTGAGATCCAGCGCGGTGATCCGGGCGCGCAAGCCCTGCTCCAGCGACGCTTCCAGCTCTCCACCCAGCGAGGCGGTATGGCTGCGCTCGCGTTCGTAGAGTTCGGCCAGGACGGCTGAGATATCGGTTGCCAGTTGCGGCAGCGTGCCGGCGGGACGCGCGTACTCCATCAACTGGCCGATACTGTGATCGATCTGGCCCAGGTCTTCGTCGATGGCCTGGCGGGCGTCTTCGGAAACGCCGCTCAGTTCGATCTCCAGCCGCATCCGCGCAAGCGGCGTGCGCAGGTCGTGCGAAATGCCGGCCAGCATCAGTTCGCGGTCGGCCTCGGCCTGCCTGAGGTCCTTGGCCATCCGGTTGAAGGACGCGTTCAGGTCGCGGATTTCCAGCGGCCCTTGTTCGGGCAGGGCCGCGGGCGTTTCACCCCGGGACAGCACCTGGGCGGCCCGGGCCAGCCGCGACAGCGGCCGGTTGACAAAGCCCACGCTGACCGCGGCCCCCACCAGGGACAGCAGCAGCGCCGTGGCGCCCCAGCCCAGCCATTCGATCCCGCCGGTCAGGCCGATCTGCTCCCGTTCGAACACCAGCCAGTACAGATCCTTTTCTATCTGGAAGCTGACCCAGAAGCCGGGCACCTGATTCACGCCCCAGGCAATCTGCGTTTCCGGGCCGAAGCGCGTGCGGATATGCTGGGCAACGCGTTGCCAGTAGTCGTCGTCGGGGAGGGCTTCGGCAAAGTCGGTGACTTCGCGCGGATAGACCTGAATGCCTTCGTTGGTGGCCAGGTCCAGGAGGAGCTTGCTGCGTTCGCCGTTATGCGAGTAGATCAGCGCCGTGCGCGTGATATTGACGGCCGTGATCACCCGCTGCGCCATCTGATTGGCGCGCGGTCCCAGCTCCATGCTGAAAAATACTTGTAGCCACGCTCCCAGGCTGACGAGCATCAGCGCGGCAAGCAACAGGAACGTGCGGCCGAACAAGCCGAGCCGCAGACGCGATGTCAGGTTCCTGAATGTCTTCCGCAGGCGCGGCACGACGCTGCGCTCCTGCCCGGGGCGGGCGAGTCGATCAGCTACCACCGTCCGGCACGAACACGTACCCCAGACCCCAGACGGTCTGGATGAATACGGGTTTGGACGGATTGGGTTCGATCAGTTTGCGCAGGCGCGAAATCTGGACGTCCAGGCTGCGATCGAAGGCTTCGTATTCACGGCCGCGAGCCAGTTCCATGAGCTTGTCGCGCGACAGGGGAATCTTCGGATGGCGCGCAAACACCTTGAGCACCGAGAATTCACCCGTGGTGATGGGCACCTGTTCGCCGTTGCGCGTGAGCGTGCGGGTGGACAGGTTCAGCACGTAGGGGCCGAAGGCGATGGATTCGTTTTCCTGGCTGGGGGCGCCGGGATGCTCCTCGGTGCCGCGGCGGCGCAGAATCGCATTGATGCGCGCCAGCAGTTCCCGGGGGTTGAACGGCTTGGACAGGTAATCGTCCGCGCCCATCTCCAGGCCGACGATGCGGTCGATCTCTTCCGCCTTGGCCGTCAGCATGATGATGGGGGTATTGTCGTGGCCACCGCGCAGCCGGCGACAGATGGACAGGCCATCTTCTCCAGGCAGCATCAGATCCAGCACGAGCAGGTCGAAGTGCTCGCGTTGCCAGAGTTTGCCCATCTCTTTGGCGTCTTCGGCGACGAAAACGTTGAATCCCTGCTCGGACAAATACCGACGCAGCAAATCGCGCAAGCGCGGATCATCGTCGACGACGAGGATTTTTCGGGTGGGGGTGGTGTTTTGCGTATTCATGGCCGGAAATGTAACAGTGACAAGAACCAGCGGCTAGTGGGCGTTCACAAGATATTACACATTGCGAACCCTGGTTGAAATCCCCCTTACAACCGGGGGCAAAGCTGGCTTATTTCGTACAATCTGCTTCTATGGAACTAAACCTGCTGGCTTTGGAAACTTCTTCGTCCCGTTGTGGCGTGGCCCTTTTGCGGGCGGTCGACGGCCGTCTGGAGGTCAGCGTCAGGGAGCACGAAGGGTCCCAGGAGCACGCTGAACGGCTGCTGCCCATGGCCGACGAACTCCTTGCGGAGTCCGGCCTGGCGCCCGCCGCGCTCCATGCCGTGGCGTTCGGCCAGGGGCCGGGCGGCTTCACGGGCCTGCGCGTCGCTTGTGGCGTGGCCCAGGGCATGGCCCTGGGGCTGGGTATTCCCGTACTGCCCATTGTCTCGCATCAGGCCGTGGCCGCCCAGGTGGCCGCGACTCAGGGCGAGGCGATCGCCGTGGCGCTGGACGCCCGCATGAATGAGGTTTACCTGGCGGTCTACCGCCGGGCCGATGTTTCCAAGGATGAACCGGCTTGGGAAGTCCTGCAAGCGCCCATGCTGATCGCGGCGGCCGAAGTCGTGCCCTGGACCGCGCATCATCTGCCCAACTGGTCGGCCCAGGCGGGCCGGCCGCTGGAATTGCTGCTGGCCGGGGACGCCTGGGATGCGTACGCCGCCGACATGGCCCACCCCGTCCAATGGCGCCGGGCCACGGAAGCCCAGCGTCCGGAGGCGGCCAGCGTGGCGCGTCTGGCCCGCCAGGGCTGGCTGCGGGGCGAGGCCTTGGCACCCGAACTGGCCGCGCCGCTGTACGTGCGCGACAAGGTCGCGTTCACCACCGCCGAACGCATGCGCGGCGAAGGCGGCAATCCCAAGGCGCAACCCTCGCTGGCTATCCCGGTCCCGCAGCCGCTGACTGAGGCCGACCTCGATGAGGTGGTGGCGCTGGAAGCGCATGTGCAGTCGTTCCCCTGGACCCGCGGCAACTTCGCGGATGCCCTGGCGTCGGGCTACGGCGCCTGGACCTTGCGGCGCGACGGCCAGCTGGCCGGATTCTGCATCGTCATGTTCGCGCCCGACGTGGCTCACCTGCTGGTGATCGCCGTTTCCAGGCACCTGCATCGCCAGGGGCTGGGCGGCGTGCTGCTCGAATGGTGCGAACAGCAGGCGCGCGAGCGCGGGCTGGAAGGCGTGCTGCTTGAAGTCCGGCCGTCCAACACGTCCGCCATCAGCTTCTACAAGCGCCACGGCTATCTGCAGATCGGCGTGCGGCGGGCGTATTACCCCGCGGAGAAGGGCGGCAGGGAAGACGCGCTGGTCATGCAAAAGCGCTTCGCGGAAGCAAGCGGAGCGCCGGCATGAGCCCGCTCGACGCCGCGCCGGCGTCTTCCGCGCCGCGCATCAATCCGTTGCAGCGCATCTGGCTGCGCGAGATCGGCATGGAACGGCTGTGGCTGCGCCCGGCGCCCGCGGTCAGCCGGCAGGTCGCCGCGCCGCCGGCCGTGGTTTCCCCGCAGGTTGCGCCGGTTCCGCCTCCGGTGGCCGCAGTAGCGGCCCCGAGTGCCCCCTCCGCCGTGCCCGAGGCGGCCGTCCACGCCGCGGCGGAGCCCGCGCCGGCGCGTCCGGGCGTGCCGGCCTCGATCCTGAACCGCACCGGTCCTCCGCCGCGTCCCGTGCCAAAGGCCGAGGCCAAGGCGGCCGAGCCGCCGCCCATCCCGGTGGCCGAGGCCGTGAAGGACGCCAATCTTGAGCAGCTGAGCGGTCAGGTCTTGGCGTGCAAGGCCTGCGGCCTGTGCCAGGGCCGCCGCCACGCCGTGTTTGGCCAGGGCGCCCAGCCCACCCGCTGGCTGGTGGTGGGCGAAGCGCCAGGCGAGCAAGAGGACCGTCAGGGCCAGCCCTTCGTGGGCCGTTCCGGACAATTGCTGGACGCCATGCTGTCTGCCGTGGGCATGAGCCGCGAGCGCGACGTGTTCATCACCAACGTCATCAAATGCCGTCCGCCGGGCAACCGGAATCCCAAGCCCGAAGAGATCGCGGCCTGCAGCCCCTACCTGATGCGGCAGATCGCGCTGCTCAAGCCCGAGCGCATCCTGGTGCTGGGGCGGTTCGCGGCCCAGACGCTGCTGGGCACCGACGCCACCATAGGCAGCCTGCGCGGCCGCATCCATCAGTTGAAGACGGATGAGGGCGCGGAGATCCCGGTGATCGTGAGCTATCACCCGGCCTATCTGCTGCGCAGTCCGTCCGAGAAGGCAAGGGCCTGGCAGGACCTGAAGCTGGCCTCCCGCACGCTCTGAACGCGATCCGGGCGGCAGGAATGAAAAAACCGGGCATGCGCCCGGTTTTTTTCATTTAAATATCAATCGCTTGGCCGGATTGGCTCAGTGCGAGGAGTCCAGTGCGCGGCCATGGCCTTCCTGGCCGATCTGGTCATGCAGATCGGGATTGGCCAGCATGTTGCGCTTGCTCCAGCGCATGAAGACCACCATCAGCACGGCGACCACGGTGCCGAATATCACGATGATGATGTTGATCGGCAGTTGCAGCCACAGCAGCAGGGTGTACATGGCCACCATCAGCAGAATGTTGAGCTGCTCGTTGAAGTTTTGCACGGCGATGGAATGGCCGGCCGACAGCAGCACATGGCCGCGATGCTGCAGCAGCGCGTTCATCGGCACGACGAAGAAACCGGCCAGGCCGCCTGTCAGCAGCAGCAGCAGGTAGACGCTCCAGGGCTGGTAGACCAGCGGCATCAGCAGCACGACCAGGCCCATGGCGGCGCCCACCGGCAGCACGGACAGCGCGCGGCGCAGCGGGATCCGGCCCGCCAGGATGGAGCCGACCACCGTGCCCAGCGCGGCCACGCCCATCAGCATCGAGGCCTTGTCCAGCTGATAGCCCAAGTGGCTGCGGCCCCATTCGATGACGATCAGCTGCAGCGTGGCGCCCGCGCCCCAGAACAGGGTGGTGACCGCCAGGGAGATCTGGCCGAGCTTGTCTTTCCAGAGCACACAGACATAGCCCCAGAAGGTGCGGATGAGGCGGATGGGGTTTTTTTGCTGGGGCGGATAGCGCACATGGGTGCGCGGAATCATCAGGTTGCACAGCGCCGCCAGCAGATAGACGAAGGCGATGACGAGAATTGCCGCTTCGGCCGGCGTATGCACCAGCCCGCCGATGAAGGAGTGGCTGAGCAGGGCGGTGGAAACCGACGAAGAAATGAGCAGGCCGCCCAGGACCGTGCCCAGGATGATGGAGAAGACCGTCAGGCCCTCGATCCAGCTGTTGCCCTTGACCAGCATGGACGGCGGCAGCATTTCCGTGACGATGCCGTACTTGGCGGGGGAGTAGGCCGCCGCGCCGATGCCCACCACGGCGTAGGCCGCGCAGACCAGGTAGGTCTGGTACTGGGGGGCGACGCCGATGCTGGCGTACGAGAACATCAGCAGGCAGCCCGCGACTTTCAGGGCGTTGGTGGAGAACATCACGCGGCCCTTGGGGAAGGAATCCGCCAGGGCGCCGACAAAGGCCGCCAGCACGACATAGGCCAACGCGAACGACCACTTCATCATGGGCGCCAACCAGTCGGGACCGTGCAACTCCTGTATCAAGGCGATAGCTGCAATGAACAGCGCATTGTCCGCCAATGACGAGAAGGCCTGCGCGGCCATGACCAGATAGAAACCACGTTTCAAGAATGTCCCCGTTCTTTGGCCTGAGCCCGGCCAGTCCGCGTGAAAATTATGTGTCGTGCCAAAAAGTGTCAGGGAGTATAGCCGGACCGTAGACGGCAGCCATTGAGCGTTTGCCCGCGGGTTGAACGTTGCCAACGTTTGGGGACAGACTGCCTGCGGTATCATACGACCCATATGAGAGCCGGCCCTTATGGGGCCGGTTTGCAATCCGTGCGGCAGGTCCGTTAACGCCTTTCGTTCAACCCCCCCGTCGTCATCGTACTGTGCGTCTTACTCAGCTAAAACTCGCCGGCTTCAAGTCCTTCGTCGATCCCACCGTGATTCCCGTGCCCAGCCAGCTGGTCGGCGTGGTGGGTCCCAATGGCTGCGGAAAATCGAACATCATTGACGCCGTGCGCTGGGTGCTTGGCGAGGCCAAGGCCTCGGAGCTGCGCGGCGAGTCCATGCAGGACGTCATTTTCAACGGCTCCGGCAACCGCAAGCCCGCGGCGCGGGCCTCGGTGGAAATGGTGTTCGACAACAGCGAGGGGCGCGCAGCCGGCCAGTGGAGCACCTACGCCGAAATCGCCGTGCGCCGCGTCCTGACGCGCGACGGCACCAGCAGCTATTTCGTCAACAACCAGCAGGTCCGGCGCCGCGACATCCACGACATCTTCCTGGGCACGGGCCTGGGCGCGCGCGGCTACGCCATCATCGGCCAGGGCATGATCAACCGCCTGATCGAGGCGCGTCCCGAAGAGCTGCGGGTCTTCCTGGAAGAAGCGGCCGGCGTGTCGCGCTACAAGGAACGCCGCCGCGAGACCGAAAACCGCCTGTCCGACACGCGCGAGAACCTGACCCGCGTCGAAGACATCCTGCGCGAACTGAACAGCCAGCTTGAAAAGCTGGAAGCCCAGGCCGAAGTGGCCACGCGCTATCGCGAACTGCAGGCCGACGGCGAAAAGAAGCAGCATTCGCTGTGGTTCCTGAAGGAAACCGGGGCACGGGAAGAGCGCGCCAGGAAAACGCAGGAAATGGCGCAGGCCCAGAACGAACTCGAAGCCGCCATTGCCGGCCTGAGGGCGGGCGAGGCGGCGCTGGAATCCCGGCGCCAGGCCCATTACGCCGCCAGCGACGCCGTCCACACCGCCCAGGGCGCGCTGTATGAGGCCAACGCCCAGGTCAGCCGCCTGGAAGCCGAAATCCGGCATGTGGTGGACTCCCGCAACCGCCTGCAGGCGCGCCGCGACCAGCTCCAGCAGCAGATCGCCGAATGGACCACCCAGCGCGAGCATTGCACGGAACAGATCGCCCAGGCCGAGGACGACCTGGCCACCGCCGCCGCGCGCACCGAAGAGGCGCGCGCCACGGCCGAAGACGCCCATGCGGGCCTGCCCTCGGTCGAGCAGCGTGTCCGCGAGGCCGCGGCCGGCCGCGACGAGATGCGCGCCGCGCTGGCCCGCGTCGAGCAGAACCTGGCCCTGGTGGCCCAGACCCAGCGCGACGCCGACCGCCAGATGCAGACCCTGGAGCAGCGCCGCGAACGCCTGCAGCAGGAACTGCGTGAATTGCATAGCCCCGACCCCGTGCGCCTGGAGCAGTTGGCCGGCGACCGGGTCGCGGGCGAAGACCAGCTGGAAGCCGCCCAGGAAGAATTGGCCACGCTGGAAGGCCGTGTCCCGGAGGCGGATGCCGAGCGCAGCCGCGCCCAGGCCGGCGCCCAGACCGAAGCGCAGAATCTTGCGCGCCTGGAAGCCCGCCTGTCGGCGCTCGTGAAGCTGCAGGAAGACGTGCAGAAGCAGGGCGCGCTGGAACCCTGGCTGGCCAAGCATGAGCTGGCCGGCCTGTCGCGCCTGTGGCAGAAGCTGCACGTGGAGCCGGGCTGGGAAACCGCCCTGGAATCCGCGCTGCGCGAACGGATGGCCTCCATGGAGGTCCGCAACCTGGACTGGGCGCGCGCCTTCGCCGAAGATGCGCCGCCCGCCCGCCTGGCGTTCTACCAGCTGCCGGTCGCGGCCCCCGCGCCGCCCGCGCCGGCCGGCCTGACGCCGCTGGCCAGCCTGCTGCGCATCACCGATCCGGACCTGCGCACGCTGTTGAACGAATGGCTGGCCGGCATCTATACCGCCACCGACGTCACCCAGGCCCTGGCCATGCGGGCAAGCCTGCCCGCCGGCAGCGCCTGCGTGGTCAAGGCCGGCCACCTGATCGATGCGCACAGCGTGCGCTTCTATGCGCCGGACTCCGAACAGGCTGGCCTTCTGGCCCGCCAGCAGGAAATCGAGAACCTGCAGCGCGAGATCAAGGCCCAGCAGCTGATCGCCGACCAGGCGCGCGCAGCGGTCGCCCGCGCCGAAGCGGTCTGGCAGCAGGTGTCCCAGGCCATTTCCCCGGCGCGCACCCGCGTGGCCGAGGTCACGCGCCGGGTGCATGACATTCAGCTGGAACACTCGCGACTGCAGCAGCAGGCCGAGCAGTCCGGCGAACGCGCCTCGCGCCTGCGCCAGGACCTGGAAGAAATCAAGGTCCACGAGGAAGACCTGCGCGCCACCCGCGAAGAGGCCGAAGCCCGCTTCGAGACCCTGGACGAGGAACTTGCCGAGCATCAATCCAAGTTCTCGGACGCCGAGATGGACGGCGAAACGCTGGCCGCCCAGGCCGAAGCCGCCCGCACCCGCCTGCGCGAGCTGGAACGCGCCGCCCAGGAAGCCGAATTCGCCGAGCGCGGTATCCAGGTCCGCATCACCGACCTGCAGCGCAACCAGCAATTGGCGGCCGACCAGAGCCAACGCGGCACGGTCGAACTTGAGCAGTTGATGGGCGATCTGGTCGAGCTGGATGCGTCCGCGTCCCAGGCCGGCTTGCAGGACGCCCTGGAAATGCGCGCGGAGCGCGAGGAAGCGCTGTCGCGCGCCCGCCAGGAAATGGAAAACCTGTCCGCCTTGCTGCGCGGCGCCGACGAGGACCGGCAGCAGCAAGAGCAGACGCTGGAACCGCGCCGCGCGCGCATCATGGAATTGCAGTTGCAGGAACAGGCTGCCCGCCTGGCCGAAGAGCAGTTCACCGAGCAGCTCAACGCGCGGGAAGTCGATCGCGAGGAACTGGCCCAGTTTCTGGCCAACCAGCCGGACGAATGGCGCCGCGCCAGCTGGCTGCAGCAGGAAGTCGGCCGCATCTCGCGCCAGATCGAATCCCTGGGTTCGGTCAACCTGGCGGCGCTGGACGAATTGAACACCTCGCGCGAGCGCAAGGGGTTCCTGGATTCGCAGCACCAGGACCTGATGACCGCCATCGAGACCCTGGAAGACGCCATCCGCAAGATCGACCGCGAAACGCGCGAACTGTTGCAAGAGACGTTCAACATCGTCAACGGCCACTTCGGCGAGCTCTTTCCCAAGCTGTTCGGCGGGGGCGAGGCCAAGCTGAGCATGACGGGCGAGGAAATCCTCGACGCCGGCGTGCAGGTGATGGCGCAGCCTCCCGGCAAGCGCAACAGCACCATCCACCTGCTGTCGGGCGGTGAAAAGGCGCTGACCGCGACCGCCCTGGTGTTCGCGCTGTTCAAGCTGAACCCCGCTCCGTTCTGCCTGCTGGACGAGGTGGACGCGCCGCTGGACGACGCCAACACGGAACGCTACGCGAATCTTGTTGCCAACATGAGCGAGCAGACCCAGTTCCTGTTCATCTCGCACAACAAGATTGCGATGCAGATGGCCAAGCAATTGATCGGCGTGACCATGCAAGAGCAGGGGGTTTCGCGTATCGTTGCGGTAGATATAGATTCGGCCGTGCAAATGATGGCCTCCGAAGCGGCATAAACCCAATATTTAGAAAGGCGCCGCCCTCCTGGCGCGGGATTTACACATGAGTGATTTGCAGATCGGGCTGATAGCCCTGGGCGTCTTGCTGATACTGCTGGTGTTGGGATTCAACTGGTGGCAGGACCGGCGTGTCCGGCGCAAGATGCAGAGCCATTTCCCCACATCCGAACAGGATCCGCTGTTGGGCGCGGGGGCGGCCACCGGCGCCGCGTCCGGCACCGCCGCCGCTGTGGCCCGCCGCGAGCCCGGCATGGGCGGCGATGCGCCTCGCGCGCAGCCGGGCCAGCCCGCGCCGGTGGATCCGGGCAGCGATGCCGACGACGCGGAAGAGCCCGATCCCGCCTGCGAAGTGGTCATCGAGATCAACTTTGCCGACACCGTGCGCGGCGCCGACCTGCTGCCCTACATGCAGAGCCTGCGCAGCGTGGGCCGCAAGCCCATGCGCGTGTTCGCCGAAACGGATCAGCGCCGCCACCGCGCGCGCATCCATGCCGGGGAGTCCTATGCTTCCATGCAACTGGCTGTATTGCTGGCCAACCGCAGCGGTCCGCTGACCGCCATCGAGTGGTCGCAGGCCTGGGCCCGCGCCCAGGACATGGCGGAACGCTTCGACGCCACCATCGAGGGGCCTGACCAGCAGGCGGTCCTGGAGCAGGGCGCCCGCCTGGACGACACCTGCGCCGCCCTGGATACCCAGGTCGGCCTGACCCTGCTGCTGGGCGCCGCCCAGCCAGCGGCCGAGGTGCTTTCCGTGGCGCGCGATACCGGCTTCGTGGCCGACGGCAACCGTCTTGCCTGGCCCGCCGAGAATGGCGTGGCCCGCTTCACGCTGGCGCGCGCCGACGGCGCGGCCTTCGATGCCGGAATGGGCGGCATTGAACGCCTGTATCTGCTGCTGGACGTGCCCTGCAGCCCGGCGGACAGCCGCGCCTTCGGGCGCATGGTGGACGTGGGCCGCGATCTGGCCGCGCGCCTGCGCGCCGAGCTGGTCGACGATCAGGGCAAGCCCCTGGCCGACGGTTCCGAAGCTGTCATCGACGAACGGCTGCAGGTGTTGTTCGGCCAGCTTGAACAAGCGGGCTTGCCCGCCGGCAGCGAGCGCGCCCAACGGGTGTTTGCGTAATGAGCAGCGCGTCTGGTGGCGACAACGCGGCGCAAGCCGCGGCGCGCTTGCGCGCCGAGATCGAGCAGCACAACGTCCGCTATTACGTCTACGACGAACCCTCCGTCTCGGATGCCGAGTACGACGGCCTGATGCGGGAGCTGCAGGCCCTGGAGGCCGAGCACCCCGAACTGGTGACGCCGGAGTCGCCGACCCAGCGCGTGGGCGCGGCGCCCGTATCCGCCTTTGGCAGCGTGCGCCATGTGGTGCCCATGCTGTCGTTGAACAACGCGTTCGACGAGGAAGAGGTCGCGGCGTTCGATCGCCGCGTGACCGACACGCTGCGCGGCGCGGGCCTGTTGGGGCCGGCGCAGCAACCTGACTATTTCTGTGAACTGAAGCTCGACGGGCTGGCGATCAGCCTGCGCTACGAGGACGGCCGCCTGGTGCAGGCCGCCACCCGCGGCGACGGGCAGACGGGCGAGGACGTCACGTCCAACATCCGCACCATCAAGGCGATCCCGCTGCAGTTGAAGGGCGCCGCCCCGAAAGTGCTGGAGGTGCGCGGCGAAGTGCTGATGAACCGCGCCGACTTTGAAAAGCTGAACCAGGCCCAGGCCAGGCGCGACGAAAAAGTATTCGTCAACCCGCGCAACGCGGCCGCCGGCAGCCTGCGCCAGCTGGATCCGCGCATCACGGCCAAGCGGCCCCTGCGTTTCTTCGCCTACGGCTGGGGCGAGGTCCACGGATTGCCGGGCGCCCAGAGCGGGCTGTTCGACGAAGCCTCGGCGGGCGCGGCGCAAGCCTCGCAGCTGCCCGAGAAGTCGCATGGCGCCATGCTGGAATGGCTGGCTACGCTGGGTCTGCCGGTCAATGTGATGCACAACCACCGGGCCACGGGCGCCGAGGGCCTGATGGCTTTCTACGCCAGGGTGGGCGCGACGCGCGCCGGCTTGCCCTATGACATCGACGGCGTGGTCTACAAGGTGGATTCGCTGCCGGCCCAGAAGGTCCTGGGCTTCGTGGCGCGGGCGCCGCGCTTCGCACTGGCGCACAAGTTCGCCGCGGAAGAGGCTAGCACCACCCTGCTGGACATCGAGGTGCAGGTGGGCCGCACCGGCGCCATCACGCCCGTCGCCCGGCTGAAGCCCGTGTTCGTGGGCGGCGTCACCGTCACCAACGCCACGCTGCACAACGAAGACGAGATCCGCCGCAAGGACGTGCGCATCGGCGACACGGTCATCGTGCGCCGCGCCGGCGACGTGATTCCCGAGGTGCTGGGTCCCGTGCTGGAAAAGCGGCCGGACGACGCCAGGGAATTCGTCATGCCGACGGCCTGCCCGGTCTGCGGCTCGGCCATCGAACGCCTGGAAGACGAAACCATCGCGCGCTGCACGGGCGGCCTGTTCTGCGGCGCGCAGCGCAAGCAGACACTGTGGCATGCCGCCAGCCGCAAGGCCCTGGACATCGAAGGCCTGGGCGAAAAGCTGGTGGACCAGCTGGTCGACAGCGGGCGGGTCAAGACGCTGGCCGACCTCTACAGCCTGCGTCCCCTGGAGCTCGTGGGTCTGGACCGCATGGGCCAGAAATCCGCCGACAATCTGGTCGCCGCCATCGAAAAGGCGCGGGCGCCCGGGCTGGGCCGTCTGCTGTTCGCGCTGGGCATACGCCACGTGGGCGAAACCACGGCGCGCGATGTGGCGCGTCATTTCGGCAGCATCGACGCCATCATGGACGCCGACGAGGATGCCTTGTCCTCGGTGCCCGATGTGGGGCCGGTGGTGGCGGCGTCGATCCGCCGCTTCTTTGCCGAGCAGCACAATCGCGATGTGATCGAGCAGCTGAAGTCGCAGGGCGTGAACCCGGTGGCCGAAGCGGTGCCCCAGGGCACCACGCTTGCGGGCAAAACCTTCGTGCTGACGGGCACGCTGCCCAACTGGACGCGCGAAGAGGCCTCCATGCATATCCAGGCCGCCGGCGGCAAGGTCAGCGGCTCGGTGTCCAAGAAGACAGCCTATCTGGTGGCGGGCGAGGACTCGGGCAGCAAACTTGTGAAGGCCCAGGAACTGGGCGTGACGGTGCTGGACGAAGACGGGCTGAAGGCACTGCTGGGCGCGTCCTAGACCGAAGCCGCCGTTGCGGTAGTCCGCCCAGACCCCTATAGCCGCACCGCTCGCGGGCGAAAAAAAACTGCCCGCAGATGCGGGCAGTTTTTTGGCCAAGCCTTTACTGAATCTTGGCCTTTTCGCGCAGCTGCTTCTGGTAGTCGGCCAGGGTTTGCTGGCGCAGCATTTCTTCCAGTTGCGGACGCACCTGGTCCAGCGGGGGGAATTCCACCGGGCGGGTGTCGTCGACCATGATGATGTGCCAGCCGAATTGCGTCTGCACCGGCTTGTCCACCAGTTGACCCTTCTTCAGCTGGGTCACGGCTTGCGCGAACGGCTGGACGTAGTTGGTCGGGGGAGCCCAACCCAGATCGCCACCCTTTTCGGCGCTGCCGGGGTCCTTGGAGTTCTTCTTGGCCAGGTCGTCGAACTTGCTCTTGTTGCTCTTGATCTGGGCCAGCAGGTCATTGGCCGACTTCTCGTCTTCGACGAGGATGTGGCGGACCTTGTATTCCATCTTGCCGGCCTGTTCCTTCTTGATCTTCTCGTATTCGGCCGTGACCTTGGCGTCCGAGACCGGATTCTTGGCCAGGTAGTCGGCCATCAGGGCGCGGACCAGGATGCCTTGGCGGGCGAGTTCGATTTCGGTCTGAACGTCGGCCTGCTTGGCGATTCCGCTGGATTCGGCGGCTTGCACGAAGATCTGGCGGTTGATCATTTCCTGCTTGACCTGTTCGCGCAGTTGCGGCGAATCGGTTGCGCCCTGGCCGACGAGCAGCTTGACGAATTGATCCAGGCTCTTTTGCGGGATGGCCTTGCCGTTGACGGTAGCCACGTTTTGCGCAAAAGCAGGCACGGCGATGACGCAGGCCGCAGCCAGCATGACGATGCGTTTCATGAATATCCTTTTACTTTCTATTTGGGAGCCTGGGCATCTAGCGCAAGCGCATGAATCGGATAGGGGATCAAATCTTGCAAATGATGATACACCAGCCTATGCCGCGCAACGGCGGAGAGCCCCGCGAAGCAAGGCGCTACGATGATCACGCGATAGTGGCCGGCGCCGTTTTTACTGCCTTCGTGGCCGGCATGCAAATGCGAGTCGTCCAGAATGTCCAGGCTGACGGGTTCCAGGACGGCAAGCCGCTCCCGGATCAGGGTGATGCGATCGGTGGTTTCTGACATGGCTGGCATTGAGAAAGTTCCGGCGCGCCGCGCCGGGGGCGGGCGCGCCATGAGGGGGCTGTCGGCCGGTTCAGGGCTTGCCGGGCGGGGTGCCGGAGCCGGAAGGCGTATTTTCCTCGGTCTGGATGTGCTTGCCCAGCCACAGCGACTGCCCGATCACGAACACGACCATCAGCCCCATCAGGCCGAAGGCCTTGAAGCTGACCCATTGCGACTCGGTGAAGTGGCCGGAAAACGCCACATACAGGTTGAGCGCGCCGGCGATCAGGAAGAAGGCGGCCCAGACCATGTTCAGCTTGTCCCAAGCCGCGTCCGGCAGCTGGATCTGTTTTTCCATCAGGCGGCGGATCAGGTTGCGGCCGAACAACAGGCGGGCAAACACCAGCGCGCCGCCGAACATCCAGTACAGCACCGTGGGCTTCCACTTGATGAAGACGTCGCTGTGCAGCCAGATGGTGGCACCGCCGAACACGAGGATGACCGTCAGGTTGACCCAGTGCATGGCTTCGGTGGCGCGGCCGGTCGCCTTCAGCCAGACGATCTGCAGCACCGCCGCCGCCATGGCGACGCCGGTGGCGATGAAGATGTCTGTGAAACGGTAGGCAATGAAGAACAGGAACAGCGGAAACAGGTCGAACAGAAACTTCTTCATTCAGTCTTCTATGGGTTCAAACGTCATCGACAGGGAATTGATGCAGTAGCGCAGGCCGGTGGGCTCGGGGCCGTCGGGGAAGACGTGTCCCAGGTGCGAGTCGCAGACGTTGCAAAGCACTTCGGTGCGCACCATGCCGTGGGTGACGTCGCGCTCTTCGCGCACCAGCGCCGGGTCCAGCGCCTGGAAGTAGCTGGGCCAGCCGCAGCCGGCGTCGAATTTGGTGTCGGATGCGAACAGCGCCGTGCCACAGCCCACGCAGCGGTAGATGCCATGCGTGAACGTATTCCAGTAACGCCCGGTGAATGCGCGTTCAGTACCCTTTTCCCGGGTGACAACGTATTCTTCCGGGGAAAGCTGGGCACGCCATTCGGCGTCGGATTTGCGTACTTTTTCCATATGAGCTCTTGGAGTCCCGATGCCCGAAATGGTTCGGGCATAATCCCGCCCCATGTTAATCGAGTTTGACCAGGCGGTAGTATCCACGCCCCAGGCGGAAGTGTTGCGCGGGGTGAGCGTGACCCTGGCCGAACGCCGCATCGGCATCGTCGGCCCCAATGGCGCCGGCAAGAGCACGCTGGCTCGCTTGGTCAACGGACTGGTGATGCCGTCCTCGGGCAGCGTGCGGGTCGACGGGCTGGACACGCGGCAGGACCTGAAGGCCGTGCGCGGGCGGGTCGGCTTCGTTTTCCAGAATCCCGAGAACCAGATCGTTTTTCCCATCGTGCGTGAAGACCTGGCGTTCGGCCTGAAGCGACTGGCGCCCGACCGCCAGCAGCGCGAGGCCCGCATCGAAGCCCGGCTGGACAGCCTGGGCGTGGGTCATCTGGCCGACCGCAGCAGCCACACCCTGTCCGGCGGCGAGCGTCAACTGGTGGCGCTGGCGGCGGTGCTGGTCATGGAGCCGGCGCTGATCGTGTTCGACGAACCCACCACCCAGCTGGACCTGCGCAACCGCAATCGCGTGCGCGGCGCCATCGCCGGACTGCCCCATGACGCCATCGTCGTCAGCCACGATCTGGAACTGCTGGAGGATTTCGACCGCGTGCTGGTCGTGCGCGATGGCAATATCGCGGCCGACGACACGCCGGCCGCGGCTCTGCGCTGGTATCGGGAGCATTGCGCATGATGGAGCCACTCTACGTAGCGGGCGACTCGCCGTTGCATCGGTTGCCGGCCTGGTTGAAGCTCCTGGCGCTGATGGCGGCGGGGGCGGGCTTGTTCATGCTCAGGGACCCGCGCTGGCTGGCGCTGGCGTTGGCCGTGTCCGCGGCACTGGTGTGGTCGACGGGCGTTGGCCTGGCGGCCGTATGGCGCCAGGTGCGCGGGCTGGTCTGGGTGCTGTTGGCCGTGGCGCTGTTCACGGGCTGGTTCCAGGGCGCGATCGAGGCGCTTGCCGTCGTGTTGCGCGTGGCGGCGATGGTCGGGCTGGCATTGGCGGTGACGCTTGCCACCCGCACCTCGGACCTGATCGCCGTTTGCGAGAGGGCGCTGGCGCCGTTTGAGCGCCTGGGCCTGGTGGACGCCGGCAAAGTCGCCTTGGCGTTGGCGTTGACGCTGCGCTTCGTGCCTGAAATCTGGCGCAACTTCCAGGAAATCCGCGAAGCCCAGGCAGCACGCGGTCTGGGCGCCAATCCCATTGCGCTGATCGTGCCGCTGATTGTGCTGACCTTGAAGCGGGCCCAGGAAGTCGCCGAAGCCATTGATGCGCGCAGCTCCTGACGGCGGCGCGCCGGTCTAGAAAAGGAAAGGGGGAAACCATGAAATCCAATAACACCGTGCTGGTTGCACTGTTCGCGGCGCTGATCGTTGTCCTGAGCCTGATGCCGCCGATCCCGTTGCCGGGTATTCCGGTGCCGATTACCTTGCAGACGCTGGGCGCCATGCTGGCCGGCGCGATGCTGGGGCCGCTGCGGGGCGCGTTGGCCTGCGTGCTGTATCTGACGCTGGCGGCGGTCGGCCTGCCCGTGCTGCCCGGCGGCCGCGGCGGGCTGGGCGCCTTCTTCGGTCCCACGGGAGGTTTCCTGATCGGCATGGTGGCTGGCGCCTTCGTGACGGGCTGGCTGGCGCGCCGGCTGGCTGCCCGCGCCTCGGGCACCTGGATGGGATTGGCTGGCTATGTGGCCGCCTGCGTCATCGGGGGCATCGCGGTGGTGTACGCCTTCGGCGTGCCCTGGCTGGCGGCGGTGGCAAAAATGGATCTGGCCAAGGCCGCGATGGCGGTGGCGGTCTTTCTGCCGGGCGATCTGGTCAAGGCCGTGGTGGCGGCCTGGGTGGCGTCGCGCGTCGAACGCGTGTGGCCGGTGCTGGGCCGCTGACCGGCGCAGGCGTCGGGGGCAAGGGAATCCCCCAACTGACGCCTGTCACCCTTTCAAGTACAAGTTCGCCATTAACAAATGCGTTCGCTAAAACTGGGTTTCCGTAGCACATCAGGGAATTACCGTAGTTGCGCGAAGTCATCTGATACTGTTTTAACCATATAATATTTTTTTCTGTATAACTTTAAACAGGCTCGCTTCGCCTCGTTCGAGGCACATAAGAGCCATCACAGGAGACAAAAATATGCGCAAGCACTTCGGCTTGTCCGCGGCGGCTGCCGCTGTAGCCCTGACCCTGCCGCTCCTGGCGAGCGCACAGGTCAAGGTCGGCGTGACGGTGTCCAGCACCGGCCCCGCCGCGTCGCTGGGTATTCCCGAGCGTAATACCGTGGCGCTGCTGCCCAAGGAAGTGGCCGGCCAGAAGATCGAATGGATCGTCCTGGACGACGCCACCGACACGACGCAAGCCGTCAAGAACTCGCGCAAGCTGGCTTCCGACGACAAGGTCGACGTGCTGATCGGCACCTCCGTGACGCCGGGCTCGCTCGCCATGGTGGACGTGGCCGCCGAAGCCAAGGTGCCGATGATCAGCGTGGCCGCCAGCGCCAAGATCGTCGAACCCGTGGACGACAAGCGCCGCTGGGTTTTCAAGACCCCCCAGAACGACGCGCTGATGGCTGGCGCCCTGGCTGACGCCATGGCCAAGTCCAAGGTCAAGACGCTGGGCTTCATCGGCTTTGCCGACGCCTACGGCGACGGCTGGCTGGACGTGATGCAGAAGGCCGCCAAGGCCAAGGGCATCGAGATCGTCGCCATTGAAAAGTACGGCCGCACCGACACCAGCGTAACGGGCCAGGTGCTCAAGCTGGTCGGCGCAAAGCCGGACGCCATCCTGATCGCCGGCGCCGGCACCCCGTCCGCGCTGCCGCAAAAGGAATTGAAGGCCCGCAACTACGGCGGCACCATCTATCAAACCCACGGCGCCGCCAACAACGACGTGCTGCGCGTTTGCGGCAAGGATTGCGACGGCATGTTCCTGCCGGCCGGTCCGCTGCTGGTCGCAGCCCAGTTGCCCGACAGCAATCCGGTGAAGAAGTCGGCCCTGGCCTACGTCGAAACCTACGAGAAGGCCAACGGCGCGGGTTCGACCAACACGTTCGGTGGCCATATGTGGGATGCCGGCCAGCTGGTCGTGGCTGCGTTGCCGGTGGCGCTGAAGTCGGGCGCCAAGCCCGGTACGCCCGAGTTCCGCGCCGCCATGCGCGACGCGCTGGAAGGCGTGAAGGATCTGGCGGCCTCGCAAGGCGTGTTCAACATGTCGCCCACCGACCATGCCGGCTTTGACGAGCGTTCGCGCGTCATCGTCAAGGTGGAAAACGGCAAGTGGGTCTACCAGCCCGGCCTGTAACCCTCCAGGCTTGCCCGATCCAAGGGTGCACGATGCGCGGCGGCGCCTGTAAAGCGCCCGCCGCGCGGCACCCGAGCAATACTTCGCACCGGCCTTTCCGGCCGGTGTGTCGTATCAGTGTCCCGGTCCTGCCCGGCACACAAAGAAACCACAAGGTAGTTGTTCGATGGATTCATCAATTGCGCTGATCCTGCTGCAAGACGGTGTCGTCAACGGCGCCATCTATGCCCTCCTGGGCATGGCTCTGGTGCTGGTTTTCGCCGTTACGCGCGTCATTTTCATTCCCCAGGGCGAGTTCGTGGCGTTCGGCGCCCTGACCCTGGCCATGCTGGTGGATGGCAAGGTGCCCGGCACCGCCTATCTGCTGCCGTTGTTGGGCCTGGTCTGCCTGGTGCTTGAGCTGCTGCGCGCGCTGCGCGCCCGTAGCGCCGCCGGCCTGCCCAAGACCCTGCTCACCTGTGTCGTCCTGCCGCTGGCCCTGTTCTGGCTCACGAAGAGCTATACCGCCGCCGACAATTCGCTGTGGCTGAACATGCTGCTGACGCTGTTCCTGGTGGTGCCGATGGGGCCGATGGTCTATCGCATCGTCTACCAGCCCTTGGCCGAAGCCACCGTCCTGGTGCTGCTGATCGTCTCCGTGGCGGTCCACTTCGCGCTCATGGGCCTGGCGCTGGTGTTCTTCGGCGCCGAAGGCTGGCGCACGCCGGCGTTCGTCAGCGGGCAGGTCGACCTGGGATTCATGACCTGGTCCGCGCAAAGCCTGTTCGTCGTCGCCACCTGCGCGCTGCTGATCGTGGCCCTGTGGCTGTTCTTCGGCAAGACGCTGTACGGCCGCGCCCTGCGCGCCACCGCCGTCAACCGCCGCGGCGCGCGGCTGGTGGGCATCAGCACCACCATGTCCGGCACCCTGACGTTCACGCTGGCCGTGGGCATCGGCGCCATGTCCGGCATGCTGATTGCCCCCATCACCACCGTCTACTACGACACCGGCTTCCTGATCGGCCTGAAGGGTTTCGTGGGCGCCATCATCGGCGGCCTGGCCAGCTATCCCATCGCGGCGGCGGGTTCGCTGCTGGTCGGCGTGCTGGAATCCTTCTCGTCCTTCTGGGCCAGCGCCTACAAGGAAGTGATTGTCTTTACCCTGATCATCCCGGTTCTGGTCTGGCGTTCGTTCAGCACCCATCACGCGGACGAAGAGGAATAAACGCCATGAACCGCATTCTGCTTGCCGTATTTCTCGTCGTCCTGGCGGGCCTGCCGCTGGTATCGGCCACGCCCGAATTCTGGGTGACGCAACTCAATTACATCGGCCTGGCCAGCCTGGTCGTGCTGGGCCTGGTGCTGCTGACCGGCGTGGGCGGCCTGACGTCCTTTGGCCAGGCGGCGTTCGTCGGCCTGGGCGCCTACACCACCGCCTTCCTGACGACGCAGTACGACGTGTCGCCCTGGCTGGCGCTGCCTGCCGGCCTGGTGCTGACGGCCGTGGTGGCCTATCTGCTGGGTTCGATCACGCTGCGCCTGTCTGGCCACTATCTGCCCTTGGGCACCATCGCCTGGGGCCTGTCGCTGTATTTCCTCTTCGGCAACATCGACTGGCTGGGCAAGCATGACGGCATCGCCGGCATCGAGCCCATCAGCATCTTTGGCATGTCGCTGGCCAATGGCCGCCACATCTACTACCTGATCTGGGTGTTCGTGCTGCTGGCGCTCTGGGCGACGCGCAACCTGCTCAACTCGCGTCCTGGCCGCGCCATCCGCGCCTTGAAGAGCGGGGCGGGCATGGCCGAGTCCATGGGCGTCAACACGGCTGCCTACAAGGTCGTGATCTTCGTCTGGGCAGCCTTGCTGGCCTGCGTGTCGGGCTGGCTGTACGCGCACATGCAGCGCGCCGTCAGCCCCAGCCCCTTCGGCCTGAACTACGGCATCGAATACCTGTTCATGGCGGTGGTGGGCGGCGCGGGCTACGTCTGGGGCGCCTTGCTGGGTTCCAGCGTCATCCTGGTGCTGAAGGACCAGCTGCAGAACCTGCTGCCCAAGCTCCTGGATACCAACGCCAACTTCGAGATGATCGTCTTCGGCGTGCTGCTGATCCTGATGCTGCAATATGCCCGCAACGGCCTGTGGCCGATCCTGGCGGGCTGGTGGAGCAGCATCACCGGCGCGGATGGCTCGCGCCGCAACCTGGCGCCGCCCGCGACGGCGCCGGCCCTGCCGGCGCGCGAGCGTCCGCAGCCCGGCCAGGTGGTGCTTGAAGTCGACGCCATCCGCAAGGAATTCGGAGGCCTGGTCGCCGTCAATGACATCACCTTCAAGGTCAGCTCCGGCGAGATCATGGGCCTGATCGGCCCCAATGGCGCCGGCAAGAGCACGACCTTCAACCTCATCAGCGGCGTGCTGCCGGTGACGCGAGGCCAGGTCACGTTCATGGGCCAGCGCATCGACAACCGCTCGGCGCGCGAGATCGCCAAGCTGGGCGTGGGCCGCACGTTCCAGCACGTCCAGCTGCTGCCCGGCATGACCGTGCTGGAAAACGTGGCGCTGGGCGCGCACTTGCGTTCGGACGTGGGCGTGCTGGCCGGCGCCTTGCGCTCGGACCGCGCCCGCGAGGCGCAGCTGCTGCACGAAGCGGCCCAGCAGATCAAGCGCGTGGGCCTGGGCGAATACCTGTATGAACAGGCCGGCAACCTGGCGCTGGGCCAGCAACGCATCCTGGAGATCGCGCGGGCCCTGGCCTCCGATCCGGTGCTGCTGCTGCTGGACGAACCCGCCGCCGGGCTGCGCTACAAGGAAAAGCAGGACCTGGCGCGCGTGCTGGAGCAACTGCGCGCGGAAGGCATGAGCATTCTGCTTGTCGAACACGATATGGATTTTGTGATGCGCCTGACCAACCACCTCGTGGTGATGGATTTCGGCACCAAGCTGGCCGAAGGCGTGCCGGCGGACGTGCAAAAGAACCCGGCGGTGCTGGAAGCCTACCTGGGCGGCATCGATGACGATCTGCCCGAGGCGGACCAGGGCAAGCCCGTGTCGGCAGGAGGCGTGTGATGAGCGCGATCCAATCCCCCGTTCTCGAAGTCAGCAACCTGTCGGCCCGCTATGGCAAGGTCGGCGCACTGGCGGGCGCCACGCTCACCGTGCCCGCGGGCAGTATCGTCACGGTGATCGGCGCCAATGGTGCCGGCAAGTCGACCATGCTGAACGCCGTCATGGGCTCCTTGCCCCAGACCGGCCATTCGGCCGGTTCGGTGCAGTACGCCGGCACGGACGTGTCGAGCTGGCCGGTAGAGCGCCGCGTGGCGGCTGGCATGTCGCTGGTGCCCGAGCGCCGCGAACTGTTCGGCACCATGTCGGTGGAAGACAACCTGCTGCTGGGCGGCTTTCGCCGTTATCGCGCCCGCGAAAGCGGCTGGCGCGACACCCTGAACGAAGTGTTCGACCTGTTCCCGCGGCTGCGCGAACGGCGCGCCCAGCACGCCGGCACGCTGTCGGGCGGCGAACGCCAGATGCTCGCGGTCGGCCGCGCGCTCATGGCCAAGCCCACCTTGCTGATGCTGGACGAGCCCAGCCTGGGCCTGGCGCCGCGCATCGTGCGCGAGATCTTCCACATCATCGCGCGCCTGCGCGAGACCGGCGTGGCGATCCTGCTGGTTGAGCAGAATGCCCGCGCGGCATTGCAGGTGGCCGACTACGGCTACGTGCTTGAAACCGGCGAAGTCATCCTGCATGGTCCGGCGCGCGAGCTGGCCGGGGATCCCAAGGTCATCGAAAGCTATCTGGGCCTGGGCAAGGGCGCCGAAGCGGCCTGACCACTCAGCGCCCGCAAAAAAGCGCCGGACGCCGCAAGGCGCCGGCGTTTTTCTTTGCCCCGCCGCTAAAAAAAAGGCTCCACAGGCCTGCATGCATTTCGTGTCGCGGAGTTCTCGCGGGGCGCGGACGGCTTCATGCCTGGGGCGTCCATTGCAGCACCAGCTCCTGTCCCATCGCGGGGTCCGAGGTGGAGTGCGCGCCCGTTTCGATGCGGCCGGCCAGCCGGCGCAAGAACGCCGGCTCGTCCTGGTCCTGCACGCTGATGTCGTACCAGCCGCCAGTGCGGGACATGTCCCAGGACAGCTCGAGCGTCTCGCCGGGAGCCAGCGCGACGTCGGCATCTTGCGGATAGTCGTAGGCGTTGGCCGCGATGCGGCAGTTGCGGGGCTGGGCGCCGGGGTTATGCAGCGACAGCCGCAGCGGGGCGCCGGCTCCTTCGTAGCCGGCGGCGACTTCCAGTTCCGGCGCCGTCGTAGCAAGAGCGCGCCCGGCGCAGTGCCGGTGAAAGCCGTTGGGTCCCAGTATCCACAGGTCATAGCGGCCGTCGCCGGAGGTCCGCCACACGCCTTCCAGGTGCTTGCCGGCACCCACGGTGTAGCGGCGCGGGCCGCGCTCCAGATCCAGCCGGTCGTACACATGCAGCACCGCGCCGGCCGCGCCGGGGTTTTCGAAGCGCAGCACGACGCGGGTGTCTTCGCTGCGGGCATGGGCGTGCAGCGCGTAGGGCAGCGCGCGCGAGGGCCGGACGCCGGGCTGCTGCCGCGCCAGGGCGGGCGTGAGCGGCGCGGGCGGTTTGACGGTGCCGGGCAGCGCCGCGGCCTGGGCGGCGCGCTCGGCGGTGGGGGGCAGGCCGCGCAGCAGGTCCTGGTTGTCGGGCGCGGCAAAATCGAAGATCGACGTCAGGTCGCCGCAGACCGCCAGGCGCCAGGGCGAGATATTGGGCTCCGCCACGCCAAAGCGCTGCTCCACGAAGCGCAGCACCGAGGTGTGGTCGAACACCTGGGAATTGACCCAGCCGCCCTTGGTCCAGGGCGACAGCACGTACATGGGCACGCGCGGACCCAGGCCATAGGCGCCATGCAGATGCGCCTGCGTGTCGTCTTTCTCCACGCCGGCGATGTGCTCGTGATATTCGCCCCGGGTGTCCGCCGTGGAGGCTCCCGCCAGTTCGCCCGAAGCGTCGCGCGATGGTGGGGCGGGCGGCGGCATGTGGTCGAAGAAGCCGTCGTTCTCGTCGAACATCAGCAGCAGGACCGTCTTGCTCCAGACCTCGGGGTTCGCCGTCAGCGCGTCCAGCACGCGGGCGGTGTAGTCCGCGCCCTGGGCGGGGCTGGACGGGCTGGGATGCTCGGAGCCGGCCTTGGTGGCGCAGATCCACGACACCTGCGGCAGCGTGCCGTCCAGCACGTCCTGGCGCAGCAGGTCCAGGTCGCGGGTGGCCAGCGCCTTGTCCTTCAAGGCCGCCATGGATCCGGGCAGGCCCTGATAGGCGTCGCGATAGGCCTTGAACCCGGCGGTGGGATTCAGCGAGTAGTTGTCCGCCATGTTCTGGTAGATGCGCCAGCTGACGCCGGCCCGCTCCAGACGTTCGGGGTAGGTGGTCCAGGTGTAGGCGCCGGCGGGATCGCCGCCGGTGAGCTTGTTGTAGACGTTGCCCAGCGCCGGGCCGTTGCCGCGCGCCTCGCCGTCGTTGGTGCCGGTCCAGAGGAACAGGCGGTTGGTGTTGGTGCCGCCGGTGAATGAGCAATGGTAGGCGTCGCACACCGTGAACGCGCGCGCCATGGCGTACTGGAAGGGCATGTCGGCTTCCGCGAAGTACGCCATCGAATGATTCTTCTTGGCGGCCGGCCAGTTGCCCATGCGGCCGGCGTCCCAGGCGTCCTGGGCGTTGGACCAGGTGTGCGGGGTGCTGGCCACGCGCATGGTCTCGTAGGCCTCGCGCGTGTCCAGGCGATACGGCAGCACGGTGCGAGGGGCGCCTTCGTCGGGCTTGTCGTTGTACTGGGCCCAGACGGTGCGGCGCCGGGCATCCGGGCTGTCTGGCACAGGGATGGGGAAGCGGTCGCCAAAGCCACGCACGCCGGCCAGGCCGCCGAAGTAGTGATCGAACGAGCGGTTTTCCTGCATGAAGATCACGATGTGCTCGACATCGCGGATCGTGCCCGTGCGGTGGTTGGCGGGGATGGCCAAGGCGCGGCGGATCGCCGCGGGGAACAGCGCCAGCGCGCTGCTGGCGCCGGCCAGAGCGGCGCTGTTGCGTAGAAAATCACGTCTGCTGTGCATGGCCTCACCTTGCGGTCCGAAGCCGACAGCGTACGCGGCTTTCCTGTTATTTTCCTGACGGCCAGCGGCCGCCCAGCGCCTGGGTGGCCGTGGCGCCAGCTTCCTGCACCAGCTTGGCCATTTTCTTGACCGCGGCCGGAGAGAAGCGCTCTTTGGGGCCCGACAGGGAAATGGCGCCGCAGATGTCTCCGTCGGGACCGAACACCGGGCTGGACACCGCGGCGCAGTTGGGATCGCGTTCGCCCATGGAGGTCAGCATCAGGCCAGCCTGCGCGGGCGACTGGCCGTCGACCAGATAGGCGGTCAGAAGCTTGCCCGCCGCGCCCTTGTCCAGCGGCAGCAGGTCGCCGACGCGGATGCGGTCCAGCGTGGAATGATGCGAATCCACCCGCAGCAGGCAGACGCGCGACTGGGCATCGTGATAGACGTGGAACGACGCGCTTTCCGTGCCCTTGTCGACCAGGTCCTGCAGCAGGGGCAGGATGGTTTCCGTCAGGCGATAGGTGGCTTCATAAGCGCGCCCCAGGTGGTGGGCGTAAGGCCCCAGGGCGTAGCGCCCGTCGGCGCGGCGCACCACCAGGGCCGCCTTTTCAAGGGATGCGATGAGCCGCAAGAGCGTGCTCTTGTAAAACCCCGTGGCCCGGGAAAGATCGGCAAGCGTGATGGGATCGGTGCGTTGCGCGACGGCCCCGACGATGGTCAGGGCGCGTTCGACGGCGGCGACGCCGTCGGTGGAATTGTCCTGAGTAGGGGTACGACTCATTGGAATGATAGGGGGGTGATTAGGCGGTGGTTCCCGACTCCGCGTCGATCACCCGGCTGATGACCGGGAAATAGCGGTTGCCGTGACCCTGGGCGAGCGCCGCGTCGAACCATTGGTCCACGTTGCGGGCTCCCAGCGCCTGTACGCCGGTCTGTTCCGCCAGCGCCAGCGCGTAGCGCAGGTCTTTGCGGGCGTAGTCCACAGGGAAGGCCTTTTCGGGAAAGTCTCCGGGCAGAATAGCCTTTAAGCCGTGGTTGCGCAACGCGAAGCTATCGGCGGAACCCCGCGTGAAGGTCTCCAGCAGAACCTGCGGATCCACGCCGGAACGGCGCGCAATGGCGCGGGCTTCCGACAGCGCCACCACGGTCTCGAACAGCACCATGTTGTTCAGGATCTTCACGACCTGGCCGCTGCCGACGGGGCCGCAGTGGGTGATCTCATTGGCGAAGGTGGAGATCAGCGGCTTGACCCGCGCAAAGACCTGCTCGTCGCCGCCGATCATGACCGACAAGGTGCCGGCCTCGGCGGCGGCGCGCGTGCGGGCGACGGGGGCGTCGATGAAGGTCGCGCCGCGGGCGGCGAATTCGGCCGCCAGTTCACGCGTCACGTCCACCGGCGATGTGCTCAGATCCACGATCAGCTGGCCGCCGCGCGCGTTCGCCAGCAGGCCGTCGGCGGCGCGGGCAAGCTGCGCCACCACCTCGCCGGACGGCAGGGACAGGAACACGACGTCGCATTCGCGCATGATCTGCGAGGCCGTCGCGGCGGCCACGCCATGCGGGGCCAGGCGCTGCAGGGGGGCTGGGTCGTTGTCGCAGCCCAGCACGGGCAGTCCGCCCTTGACGGCCAGGTTGCGGCAGATGGGTTCGCCCATGACGCCCAGGCCGATGAAGCCGGCTCGTTGAAATTCAGGCATGAGGATGGTCTCCGAAAAAAGGGGGGGGGGGCCGCAGGCGCGGCCCTGGATTGGATGAAGTAAAGCGCCCGGGCTACATGCCGAAGTAGATGCCCTTGGACTGCTGGTAGAGCCGCAGCCCGCTCACGCCTTTCTCGCGGCCGATGCCGCTTTGCTTGAATCCGCCGAACGGCGTGGATATGGAGAGCTGCTTGTAGGTGTTGATCCACACGCTGCCCGCTTCCAGGCGCCTGGCGACTCGCCAGGCGCGGCGGTAGTCCCCCGTCCAGATGCCGGAAGCCAGGCCGTAGGCGCTGTCGTTGGCCTGGTCGACCAGATCGTCCTCGTCCTCGAAGGTCAGCGCGCACAGCACGGGGCCGAAGATCTCCTCGCGCACCACATGCGCATCGCGCGCCAGTCCGCCCAGGATGGTGGGCCGGTAGAACGCGCCCGCCTCCAAAGCGGCGCCGTCGGGCCGCTGCCCGCCCAGCAGGACCTGCGCGCCCTCGCGCCTGGCGGACTCGACCATGCCTTCGATCTTCTCGCGATGGGCAAAGGAAGCGATCGGACCCATCTGCGCACCGTCGGCGTCGGGCAGGTCGACCTTGAGCCGGCCGGCGCGCGCCACGAGTTTTTCGATGAAGGACTCGGCGATGCTGCGTTGAACGTACAGCCGCGAGCCGGCCACGCAGGACTGTCCGCTGCCTTCGAAGATGCCGCCGATGACGCCGTCTATGGCCGCGTCCTGGTCCGCGTCCGCGAACACGATGTGGGGTGACTTGCCGCCCAGTTCCAGCGCCACGGGCATCAGCTTTTCGGCGGCGGCATGTGCGATGGCGCGGCCGCTCGCGGTGCCGCCCGTGAACGACACCATGCGCACGCCCGGATGCTCGACCAGGCGGCGGCCGACGGTGGAGCCCAGGCCGGTGATCACGTTGAGGATGCCCGGCGGCAGGCCGGCTTCCAGCGCGATGCGGCCCAGCGCCAGGGCGGGCGAGGAGGTGACCTCGGACGGCTTGAGGATCACGGCGTTGCCGGCGGCCAGCGCGGGCGCGACCTTCTGCGCCTCCATCGTCAGCGGCGAGTTCCACGGCGTGATGGCGACGACCACGCCGTAGGGGTCGTAGTGCGTCATCGACAAATAGTTGCCGCGAGCCGGCGTGACCTCGGCGCCCAGCGTTTCGCAGACGCCGGCGTAGTAGCGGAAGGTGGCCGCCGCGCTGGCGACCTGCGCCTTGCATTCGGCCCAGACCTTGCCGTTTTCAATCATCTGCAGGCGTGCCAGCAGGGGCGCGTTCTGCTCCATGCCGTCCGCGATGCGGCGCAGGATCGCGGCGCGCTGGTGCGGCAGCATGTCGCGCCAGGAGGCCTGTCGCTGGGCTTGCCAGGCGGCGTCGATGGCCTGGTCGACCTGCGCGTCGGTTGCCGCGCTGATCAGGTAGTTGCGCGCGCCGGTCGCGGGGTTGACGGACTCGAAGGCGGCATCGCCTTGCTCGATCCATTCCCCGCCGATCAGCATGGATTTCAGGGTTTCCGAGGGTTCGGACATGAAGTGTTGTTCCTCTCTTGATGGGATTTTCCGTACCGGCCGCAGGCGCCGGGAACGCATTTATTCGTTGACAGTCTTGGGCCGAAAAAATATAAAATAGAATAAGCGTTCTGTCTACTGGAACGATAAGAATAAACAAACCGTCTGTCGAAGACAAGAGGAGACATCCCGATGCAATGCAATTGGTTGCGCGTCCTGGCATGTGCCACGGCGCTGTTCGCGGGAACGGCGCACGCCGATTCCTATCCTTCAAAGCCCGTGTCGATGGTCGTGCCATACCCGGCCGGCGGCGCGACCGACGTGGTGGCGCGCGCCGTGGCGGAGAAGCTCACGCAGTCGTGGGGGCAGACCGTCATCGTCGAGAACCGCGCCGGCGCGGGCACGACCATCGGCGCCAGTGCGGTGGCGCGCGCGCAGGGCGATGGCTACACGCTGTTCATGACCACGTCCGCCCACACGATCAGCGGGCATCTCTACACCAAGCTCAACTACGACCCGGTCAAGGACTTCGCGCCCATTACGCTGGTCACCAAGGTTCCGCTGGTGCTGGTGGTCAATCCGTCCATCCCGGCCACCACCCTGCAGGAATTCCTGGCCTACCTGAAGCAGAACAGCGGGTCGGTCAACTTCGCTTCTCCCGGCAACGGGACGGCGCAGCATCTGAGCGGCGAGCTGTTCAAGATCGCCACGCAATCGGCCATCACCCATGTGCCGTATCGCGGCGACTCGCCGGCATTCACCGACCTGGCGGGCGGGCAGGTGCAGATGATGCTGGCCACGATCACGTCGGCCTTGCCGCTGATCGAGTCCGGCAAGCTGCGCGCGCTGGCCGTGGCCAACGGCAAGCGGGTGCAGGCGTTGCGCAACGTGCCGACCTTTGCCGAAGCCGGCATGCCCGGCTTCGAGGCCGCCACATGGTTCGGCTTGCTGGCGCCGGCGGCCATGCCGCCGGCCCAGGCGCAACGCATCTATGAGGACGTGTCCAGGATCGTGGCCACGCCGGAGATGCAGACCCGCATCGAAGGCCTGGGCGGAGAAGTGGTCAACAGCACGCCCCAGGCGTTCGCCGCCTTCATGACGCAGGAGCAGGAAAAGTGGGGCCGGGCCGTCAAGGCTTCCGGCACCGTCGCCGCGCAGTAACCACCCAGCATCCGTAGCCGCGCACCCATGCAGCGCGCGGCACGGAATCAGGCAATCCCGGAGGAGACACATCATGACAGTTTCGAAATGGCTGGCAGCAGGCGCGTTCGCCTGGTTCAGCGCGGTTCCCCTTGCGGCAAGCGCCGCGGACTTTCCCAACGCGCCGGTCAAGTTCGTCGTGGGCTTCAGCCCCGGCAGCACGATCGACACCGTGGCGCGCATCGTCGGCGAAGCCCTCTCCACACGCATGGGGCAATCGTTCGTGGTGGAGAACAAGACCGGCGCCAACGGCATGATCGCCGCTCGCACCGTCGCGCAGGCCAAGCCGGACGGCTACACCATCCTCGTCAGCAATTCCAGCTCGATCACGGTCAACCCCTTGCTCTACAAGGATCTCCAGTACGACCCTCTGAAGGACTTCGCGCCGGTGACGACCGTGGTGTCGGTGCCTTTCATCCTGACGATCAATGCCGAGAACCCGCGGGTGGCGGGCGTGAGCGACGTCAAGTCGCTGGTGGATCTGGCCAGGCGCAATCCCAACACGGTCAGCTACGGGTCGGCCGGCAACGGCAACCTGATGCACCTGGCCGGCGCGCAGCTTGCCTCCATGTCCGACGTGCAGATGCTGCACGTGCCATACCGGGGGGCGGCGCCGATGGAGGCGGGGCTGATGTCCAAGGAGGTCGACTTCGGCTTCGACACCCTGTCGGGGGTGCCGCTCATCAAGGCCGGCAAGCTGAAGGCGCTGGCGGTTTCAACCGCCGAGCGCTGGCATGACCTCCCCGACGTGCCGGCCGTGGCCGAGCTGGGATACCCGGGCTTCGATATCTCCTTCTGGGTCGGCATCTTTGCGCCGGCGGGGACGCCGCCAGAGGTGGTGGACCGGCTGAACCGCGAGATCGCGGCGGCCGCCAAGGATCCGGTCGTGCGCGCGCGCCTGGCGGCGCAGGGCAACCCCTCCACGCAGTCGCCGCAGGCTTTCCGGCAAAAGATCGCCGATGAGCTCAAGCAGAACGAAGCGCTCATCAAGCGCGCAAACATCAAGATCGATTGAGCCGGCGGCGATGGCCGCATCGGCAACGGACAGGGAGGAGCACAAGGTGTCCTGGGAAAAAGAACTGCAAGAACTGGCGCTGCGCAAGGAACTGGCGGCGCGCATGGGCGGCGAGGCGAAAGTGCGCCGCCATCGGGAAGGCGGCAAGCTGCCGGTGCGCGAACGCATCGCCAGCATGGTCGACCCCGAGTCGTTTCGCGAGGTGGGGGCGCTGACCGGCAGCGGGGAATACGATGCCGAAGGCCGGCTGACGGACCTGACGCCGTCCAACCTGCTGATCGGCCGCGCCAAGGTGGAGGGGCGGCCGGTCGTCGTGGCCGCCGACGATTTCACCGTGCGCGGCGGCGCCAATGACGGCGCGGTCGGAGACAAGCTGGTGGAGGCGGAGCGCATGGCGCAGGATCTGCGCCTGCCGCTGTTGCGGCTGGTCGACGGCACGGGAGGCGGCGGATCCGTGCGCAACATCGAGATCAAGGGCCATACCCTGTTGCCCAAGCTGCGCATGTGGCCGCTGATGGCGCAGAACCTGGCCACCGTGCCGGTCGTGTCCCTGGCGCTGGGATCGGTGGCGGGCCTGGGCGCGGCGCGGGTGGCCGCCAGCCACTACGCCGTCATGGTGCGGGAGACCTCGCAGCTCTTCATCGCGGGCCCCCCGGTCGTGGCCCGCATCGGCCAGAAACTGGAGAAGAACGAACTGGGCGGCAGCGACATTCACACGCGCAATGGGGTGGTGGACGACGAAGCCGACTCGGAAGAGGCCGCCTTCGCCATGGCGCGACGATTCCTGTCATATCTGCCGCGTTCCGTGCATGAGCTGCCGCCGCGAGCCGCCCACCCGGGCCGCGCCGCGGCCGACCAGGACTGGCTGCGCGGCGCCATCCCCTCCGATGCGCGAGCCGTGTACAAGATGCGGCCTGTCGTCGAAGCACTGATGGACGAGGGATCGTTCATGGAGATCGGCAAGCGGTGGGGTCGCGCGGTGATCACGGGCCTGGCTCGCATCGACGGCTGGCCGGTGGCCGTGTTCGCAAGTGACCCGTATCACTATGGCGGGGGCTGGGACGGCCCCGCCGCCGAGAAATTCACCCGCCTGCTCGATCTGGCCGAGACCTTCCACCTGCCGGTCGTGAACCTGGTCGATGTGCCGGGTTTCCAGATCGGACTGAATGCCGAGAAGGCCGGCGCCATGCGCTACGGCGTGCGGGCGCTGACGGCGGTGGCGCAGTCCACGGTGCCGTGGTGTTCGATCATCGTGCGCAAGGCCTTCGGCGTGGCGGCCGGTGGCCATCAGAGCGCGGGCCGCTTCAATTTCCGCTATGCCTGGCCGTCGGCCCAATGGGGCTCGCTGCCCGTGGAGGGCGGGCTCGAGGTTGCCTACAAGGCCGAGATCGAAGCCGCCGCGGACCCGGACGCCAAGATGCGCGAGATCGAGGCACGGGTGCGAGGCCTGACCTCGCCCTTCCGCAGCGCCGAAGCCTTCGTCGTGGAAGACATCATTGACCCCGCCACCACCCGGAATGTGCTGGAAGAGTTCGTGGAACTGACCGCGCCCTTGCGCGAGCCGGGTCCGCGCGCCTTTGGCTACCGGCCGTGACCACCGTCTGGAGCACAACATGAAACGAGTCATCGTGGCCAACCGGGGCGCCGTCGCGCGCCGCGTCATCCGCGCGCTGCGCGCGCTCGGCATGGAGTCGGTTGCCGTCTATTCCGAGGCAGACCGCGATCTGCCCCATCTGCGCGAGGCGGACCTGGCCGTTCCGATCGGGCCGGCGCCCGCCGCGCAAAGCTACCTGAACCGCGCGACGTTGCTGCGCGTCGCGCGCGAGTCCGGCGCGGATGCGCTGCATCCCGGCTATGGATTCCTGTCCGAGAACGCGGACTTCGCCGAGGAAGTGGAACAGGCGGGCATGATCTTCGTCGGCCCGTCGCCGCGCTGGATCCGCATGCTGGGGCACAAGACCCAGGCGCGCGACGCGATGCGGGCGCTGGGGATGCCGATGGCGCCGAGCAGCGCGGTGCTCGGCGGCGACCTGGACGCCGTGCGCCACGCCGCGCAGGCCCTGGGCTACCCGGTGCTGATCAAGCCGGCCTCGGGCGGAGGCGGAATCGGCATGATTCCCATGAACGGCCCGCAGGACGTCGAAGCCGAATGGGGGCGGGCGCGACTGATCGCCGAGCGCAGCTTCGGCGGGTCCGACCTGTATCTGGAAAAGCTGCTGCGCAACCCGCGCCATGTCGAATTCCAGTTCCTGGCGGATCGCCACGGGCAACTGCGCTGCCTGTATGAACGCGATTGCTCCACCCAGCGCCGTCATCAGAAGGTGCTGGAGGAGGCGCCGGCTCCCGGGCTGGACCGGGCGGCGCTCCAGGACATGGCGGCCAGGCTGGAAGGCATGCTGGCGGGCCTGGGGTACGACGTGATCGGCACCGTCGAAATGCTGTACACGCCCGAATCTGGCTTTTCATTCCTGGAAATCAATACCCGCCTGCAGGTGGAGCATGCCGTGACGGAAGCGGTGACCGGTGTCGATCTGGTGGGCGCCCAGCTCAGGCTGGCGGCCGGCGAGCGGATGGAGGAGGTGCTGCGCGAGGTGCCGCCCTTGAGCGGACATGCCCTGGAGGCACGCGTCTATGCCGAGGACCCCGTGCGTTTCCTGCCCTCGCCGGGCGTGCTCCAGGTGTTTGCGCCACCGGCGCTGCCGGGCGTGCGCATCGAGACGGGCTATGCCGAGGGCTGCCGCGTGTCCAGCCATTACGACCCGATGCTGGCCAAGGTGATCGCGCATGCGGCCACGCGCGAGCAGGCGCTGGACCTGCTGCAGACCGCGCTGGCGCAGTTCCGTGTCGTAGGCGTCAAGACCAACATTCCCTTCATCCAGCGAGTGTTGGACGACCCGGAATTCCGCGCCGGCCGGGTATGCACCGGCATGGCGGGCCGCATTCTTGAAACCGCGCGTGTGACGGCGCAAGCCGCGTGAGCGGATGGTTCCAACCGAAAAATCCTAGGAGAAGACGATGTTCAAAGTAGAAACGCCCGTGGTGGGTCGCGTGGTTGCCGTAAGCGTACGTCCGGGCCAGCGCGTGGAGGCGGGCGACAGCGTGATCAAGGTGGAATCAATGAAGATGGAGATTCCGGTGGAGGCCGAACGCGCGGGCATCGTGGCGCGCGTGCTGGTCGGCGAAGGCGACGAGGTGGATGAGGGCCAGATCGTGGTCGAACTGGAGTGAGGCGGCCATGCTGATCCATACGGAACGGATGGAGTCAGGCCGCGTGGCGATGCTGCTGCTGCGCAATCCGCCGGTCAACAGCCTGAGCGCGGCATTGCGCGCGGAGCTGCATGCCGCGATCGAAGCCGCGCTGGCCGACCAGGACGTGCGCGTCCTGGTGCTGGCGGGCGATGGCGGCTTCTTCTGCTGCGGCGCGGAGATCCGGGAGTTCAATACGCCGATGTCGGCGCGCGAACCGACGCTGCGTTCGGTCATCGCCTTGATCGAAGGAGCGTACAAGCCCGTGGTGGCGGCGATTCATGGCGCGGCGCTGGGTGGCGGACTGGAGTTGGCGCTGGGCTGTCATTACCGCGTCGCGCTGCAAGGCGCGTCGCTGGGCCTGCCCGAAGTGAAATTGGGTGTGCTGCCCGGCGCGGGCGGCACGCAGCGGTTGCCGCGGATCGTCGGTGTGGAGCGGGCGCTGCAGATGATCGCGCAAGGCGATGCCATCGGCACCGAAGGCGCCGCGGAGTGGGGCCTGATCGACGAGGTGTTTGCCGACGGCTTGCAGCAACGGGCGGCCGCCTATGCGCTGGCGGTGGCCGATGCGCCGCTGGCCGGCCGCAACGTCGGTGCGCGCCGGGTGGGGGCTCCGGCGGATGCGGGCGTGTACGACCGCGCCCGGGAGCTGGCGGCCCGCCGCTATCGCGGCTGCGTGGCGCCGCTGGCGTGCGTGGATTGCGTGGAGTATGCCGCCGGCGCCACGCTGCAGGAGGGGCTGGCCTTCGAGCGCGAGCGCTTCCTGGAGCTGGTCGACGGAAGCCAGTCCAAGGCGCAGCGCCATCTGTTCTTCGCCGAGCGCGCCGCGGTCAAGCTGCCGCAGGACTGGGCGGCGAGCGGGGCCATTGCCACGGTGGGCGTGGTCGGCGCGGGCACGATGGGCGGCGGCATCGCGATGAGCCTGGCGAACGCCGGACTGGACGTGGTGCTGGTGGAACGCGACGCGCAGGCGCTCGCGCGCGGATGGTCGGCGATCCGCAAGAACTACGCCGCGACGGCCGCCAAGGGAAAACTGTCCGCGGCGCAGGTGGAAGAACGCCAGGCGCGGATCCGCACCAGCCTGGACATGGGCGGCTTGCGCGATGCCGATCTGGTGATCGAGGCCGCGTTCGAGGACATGGACGTGAAGCGCCAGATATTCACGGCGCTGGACGAAGTCTGCAAGCCCGAGGCCATCCTGGCTTCGAACACCTCGCGTCTGGATATCGACGAGATCGCCGGGTTCACCCGCCGGCCCTCTCGGGTGCTGGGGATGCACTTTTTCAGCCCGGCGAATGTCATGCGCCTGCTGGAAGTGGTGCAAGGCCGCGAGACGGACGGAAATGTCGTCGCCGCCGTGTTCCGGCTGGCTCGCATGATGGGCAAGCTGCCTGTGCTGGTCGGCGTTTGCGACGGCTTTGTCGGCAACCGCATGGTCAGTCCCTACACGCGAGAGGCCCACTTCCTGCTGGAGGAAGGGGCGTCCCCGTCTCAGGTGGACGGCGCCTTGCAGCGCTTCGGGCTGGCGATGGGGCCGCTGCGCATGGCCGATATGGCGGGCCTGGACATCAGTTGGGCGTTCCGCAAGCGCATGGCGCCGACGCGCCCCGCCCACCTGCGCTATTCGCGCGTGGCAGACAGCCTGTGTGAACAGGGGCGCTTCGGCCAGAAGACGGGCAGCGGCTTTTACCGCTACGAGGCGGGCAGCCGAGACCCGCTTGAGGATCCGGAAGTGCTGGCGCTGATCGAGGCTTGCGCCCGACAGGATGGCATCGCGCGGCGAACAATCTCCGACGAGGAGATCGTGCAGCGCACGATGTATGCCCTGGTCAACGAAGGCGCCCGCATCCTGGACGAGGGGATTGCCCGCCGCGCTTCGGATATCGACGTGATCTACGTCAACGGCTATGGGTTCCCGGCGCATCGGGGCGGGCCGCTGTTTTATGCCGATCAGCAGGGGCTGCCAGCGGTGCTGGCCACGATCCGGCGCTTTCACGAAGAGCACGGCGAGCTCTGGCGCCCCGCGCCGCTGCTGGAACGGCTGGTGGAGAAAGGGCAGTCCTTCGCGGACTTGTGACGGGAGGGGCCGCGCATGGTGCGCGGCGCCCGCGAAAAACAGTAGGAGACAGCAATGCATACGGAACCAGCCGGCGCCGCGACGCACGGGCCGCAGGAGCAGTACTTTTCAAGGTTGGCCGAAGGCCGCTTCCAGATCCAGCGCTGCGCGGGTTGCGGCGCGCACCAGTTCTTTCCCCGCGTACTGTGCATGCACTGCGGCGCGACGGACCTGGAATGGACGGATCCGGCCGGCGCCGGCACCGTCTATTCCTTCAGCGTCGTGCGGCGCAAGCCGGAGGCGGGCGGCGACTACAACGTGGCGCTTATCGACCTGGAGGAGGGCGTGCGCATGATGAGCCGGGTGGACGGCGTCGCGCCGGACCGCCTGCGGATCGGCATGTCCGTCAAGGTGCGGGTGCTGCGTGATGAAGGCCAGGCCCTGGTGGTGTTCGTGCCAGCGGAGGCGGCATGATGTCGCTCGAATCATTGCGCGGGCAGGTCGCCATCGCCGGGGTGGGGCATGCGGGGCTGGGCGAAGCCCGCGGCTACACCGAAATGGAAGTGCTGGCCCAGGCCGCTACGCGGGCGGTGGCCGATGCCGGCCTGTCGATGCGGGATATCGACGGGCTGGCGACCTGCAGTTCGTCGGCCACGATGTGGAGCATGCCGGTTGCCGAATACCTGGGATTGCGGCCCCGCTATATCGAAGCCACGATGCTGGGCGGGTCGAGTTTTGTCTCGCACCTGCTGCCCTCGGTGATGGCGCTGGTGTCCGGGCAATGCAACGCCGTGCTGGTCTGCTATGGCAGCACGCAGAAGACGGCAACGTTCGGCCGCAAGGAAGGCGTCAAGGCGCGCACGCTGCTGGACCCGCAGCCCTTCGAACACCCGTACTCCCCCCTGCAGCCGGTCACGTCCTATGCGATGGCCGCCGCCCGCCACATGCACCAGTACGGCACGACGCGGGAGCAATTGGCCGAAGTGGCCGTGGCCGCCAGGGCCTGGGCCCGGCTCAACCCCGAGGCCGCGATGCGCGATCCCCTTTCTATCGACGACGTGCTGCGGTCGCGGCCCGTTTCCGATCCCCTGACCGTGCGCGATTGCTGCCTGGTGAGCGACGGCGGCGGCGCGTATGTGATGGTGCGCGCCGACCGCGCCCGCCATCTCCGGCAGGCGCCGGTCTATGTGCTGGGCAGCGCCACCGCGGTGTGGAACCGGCAGATCTCGTCCATGGAGGATCTGACCGTCACCGCGGCCGCCGAATCGGGCAAGCGCGCGCTGGCGATGGCGGGCCTGACCGTGGGCGACGTGGATGTCGCCGAGCTCTATGACGCGTTCACGATCAACACGCTGCTGTTCCTGGAAGACCTGGGATTCTGCAAGAAGGGCGAGGGCGGCGCCTTTGTGCAAGGCGGCGGCATCGCACCGGGCGGCCGCTTGCCGGTGAACACGAATGGCGGCGGACTGTCCTGCGTGCACCCGGGGATGTACGGCATCTTCCTGGTGATCGAAGCCGTGCGCCAGTTGCGGGCGCAGGCAGGCGAACGCCAGGTGCAGGGCGCCGATATCGCGCTCGTGCATGGCAACGGCGGCACCTTGTCCAGCCAGTCCACCGCCATTCTGGGCGGCCCGTCCACGCGTTGATCGGTCCGCTTCCACATCCAGGGAGAGTAATTCCATGCTGGACAAGACAGTCGATACTTTGGCGGCCGCGGTGGCGGGCGTGCGGGACGGAGCGGTCATTCTGATCGGCGGCTTCGGCGCCTCCGGCGTACCCACCGAGCTGGTGTGCGCGTTGCTGGAGCAGGGCGCGCGCGAACTCACCATCGTCAACAACAACGCCGGCAACGGCAAGCGCGGCCTGAGCCAGCTGGTGGAGGCCGGGCGGGTGCGCAAGATGATCTGCTCTTTCGCACGATCGTCGGACCGCAAGAACCCCAACGCCGCGGCTTTCGCGGACGCCTACCGCGCGGGGAAAGTGGAACTCGAGTGCGTGCCGCAGGGCACGATGGCCGAGCGCATGCGCGCCGCGGGCGCGGGCCTGGGGCCGTTCTTCACGCCCACCGCTTTCGGCACGCCGCTGGCGCGCGGCAAGGAGACCCGCGTGATAGACGGCGTGGGCTATGTGCTGGAGTCTCCGCTCAAGGGCGACTTCGCCTTCGTCAAGGCGCTCACGGCGGACCGCTGGGGCAATCTGGTGTACCGCTACGCCGGCCGGAACTTCGCGCCGGTCATGTGCATGGCAGCCGCCACGACCGTGGCGCAGGTGGACGAGATCGTGGAACTGGGCGGGATCCCGCCGGAACACGTCATGACGCCGGGAATATTCGTCAAGCGAGTGGTGAAGGTGGGAGACGCTCATGGAATATGAAAAGCTCAGCCGGCGGCAGATCGCCCGCCTGGTCGCCGCGGACATTCAGGACGGGGCCTATGTCAATCTGGGCATCGGCATTCCGACGCTGGTGTCGGCCTTCCTGCCGCCCGGCCGCGACGTGATCCTGCACACCGAGAACGGCATCGTCGGCATGGGGCCGGGCGACCCCGACGCGCCCCTGGACCTGGACCTGATCAATGCCAGCAAGGAACCCGTGACCTTGCTGCCGGGGGCGTCCATCACGGATCACGTGGTGTCGTTCGCCATGATGCGCGGCGGCCACCTGGACCTGACCGTGCTCGGCGCGTTTCAGGTGTCCGAGCGCGGCGACCTGGCCAACTGGGATACGGGCGCGCCGGGCACGATCCCGGCCGTGGGCGGCGCCATGGATCTCGTGGCCGGGGCGAGGCAGGTCTACGTCACGATGGAGCATGTCACCAAGGACGGACAGCCCAAGATCGTCCGCGAATGCACCTATCCCCTGACCGGCGCGGGGGTGGTCGACAGGATCTATTCGGATCTGGCGATCATCGACGTGGTCTCCGGCTCCCTGGTGCTGCGGGCGATGGTCGAGGGGCTGAGCTTCGAGGCCCTGCAGGCGCTTACCGGCTGCCCGCTGGCGCGGGCCGGCGACCTCCGGGTGCTGGCGCCGGAATAGAGCAAGGCGCTCGTACTTTCCCCGTGTTGACACGGGGAGTTTTCAATCTTTAGAATGTTCTTGCAGAAAGAATAAACGTTCTGTTCATAAGAACGATAAAAACGGGAAGAGACAATGCAAACCCAAGCTATGCCAGCGCAGGGCGCCCGCGGCGCGCAGCTCGCGCATCGGTTCCGCAGCCGCGCGCTGTCGTTCTCGCGGCCGCGCCAGGTGAACATGGACCTGCTGCTGCGGTTCGGCGTACATCCTCTGCTGGTCCGGATCCGGGATGGACGAGTGACCGCCGCCGACGTCCCCTCCGCGCCGCTGCCGTCCAGCGACATCTCGCTGCGGGCTTCCGAGAATGCCTGGTCCCGTTTCTGGCAAGCCGTGCCGGATGCCGGCTGGCATGACATCTTCGCGCTCAGCAAGCGCGGCGAGCTGGCCATCGAAGGCAACCTGCAGCCTCTGATGGCCCACTTGCAGTTCGTCAAGGACCTGCTGGCCGTCGGCCGGGAGGCGCAGGCATGAGCGCCGCACTGGAGCCCATCGTCGGCCGTTATGTGTCGTTCGAGATCGCGGGCAAGTCCTGCCGCGTCTATTTCGAACAGGCGGGCGAAGGCATTCCGCTGGTCTGCCTGCACACCGCCGGCGCGGATAGCCGCCAGTACCGCCACATGATGTGCGACACGGACATCACGTCGCGCTACCGGGTCATCGCCTTCGACATGCCGTGGCACGGCAAATCCTATCCGCCGGAAGGCTGGCAGGACCAGGAATACCGCCTTTCAACCGAGCTCTACGTTGAAACCGTGATGGCGTTCTGCCAGGCGCTGGCGCTGGACCGGCCCGCGCTGATCGGCTGCTCCATCGGCGGGCGCATCGTGCTGCAGCTCGCGCACCAGCATTCCGATCGCTTTCGCGCCCTGATCGGCGTCGAGGCCGCCGACTTCCAGGAACCCTGGTACGACACCTCCTGGCTGCACCGTGGCGATGTCCACGGCGGCGAGGTCTGCGCCGCGCTGGTGTCCGGGCTGGTGGCACCGCAGTCGCCGGCGGTGTATCGCCACGAAACGCTATGGCAGTACATGCAGGGCGGTCCCGGCGTCTTTCGCGGGGACTTGCATTTCTACCGGGTGGACAGCGATCTGCGGGGCCGGCTGGACGGCATCCGCACCGACCGCTGTCCGCTCTATCTGCTGACGGGGGAATACGACTTCTCCTGCACGCCAGAAGACACCTTGCGCACCGCGGCCGGCATACCCGGCGCGCAGGTGACCGTCATGCGCGAATTGGGACATTTCCCGATGAGCGAAAACCCGCAGCAGTTCCGCGGCTACGTGCTGCCGGTGCTGGACGCCATCGCCCGCCGATAGAGCAGGCACAACCGACGGGCAGCCACTGCCCGCGTTCCCTCAGGAGACATCATGCGTTATCCGATCATTCTGGCCGGCGTCTTCGCCCTGGCCGCAGTACCCGCCGCCCAGGCGCAAGAGATGCTGAAACTGGGCGCCCTGGTCACGCTTTCCGGCGCAGGCGCCGCATGGGGGCAGGGCATGAAGAACGCCGCCGAGGTCGCGGCCGACCAGGTGAACGAGGCGGGCGGGCTGGAGGTGGGCGGCAAGAAGTACCGGGTCCAGGTCGTGGCCTATGACGACAAATACCAGGCCAACGAGGCCATCACCGTGGCCAACCGCCTGGTGTTCGAGGACAAGGTGCGCTACGTGATCGGTCCGGTCGGGTCGGCGCCGGTGCTGGCCATCCAGCCCATGACCGAAAAGAACAAGGTGATCCTGCTGACGCTGGGCTTCACCGCCAAGGCGCTGGCCGCGGACAAGCCCTACACCTTCCGCCCCAACGTCACCACCGCCGAGGTCTCGCAGCCGCAGATCGACTGGTTGGTCAAGGCGCAGGGCTTGCGCAAGGTCGGCGCGCTGTTCCCCAACGACGAGACCGGGCAGCAGATCGCGCTGGATCTGGAAGGCGCCTACAAGAAGGCGGGCGCGGCGCTGGCCACCAAGGAATTCTTCGAACGCGACCGTGTCGATTTCGTGCCCATGCTCACCCGCATGATGGCGCGCGGCATCGACGCCATCGAACTGGACGGCAACTCGCCCACCACCGCGGGGCTGATCGTCAAGCAGGCGCGCGAACTCGGATTCGAAGGGCGCATCGTGCGCACCGGCGGGCCGGCCACGCAAGAGATCGTCAACGTCGCCGGCAAGCAGGCCACCGAAGGCATGCTGGTCCACACGCCGATCGATCCCGAACTGCCTGCGACCCAGGCCTACGCCGCGCGCTACGCCGCGAAGTACAAGCATCCGATGAACGGCTTCAGCCCGGCCTTCTACGACGGCACCAACATGCTGTTCGAGGCCATGCGCCGCGCCGGCACGGTGGACGACACGGACCGCGTGCGCGCCGAGATGGAAAAGCTCGACGGCTTCGACGGATCGCTGGGCAAGCTGAGCTGGACGGGCCAGGCCATGTACGGCATCAATCATCAGCTGAATGCGCCGTTCTACGTCGCCGAGGTCAAGGACGGCCGCGAGGTGATCCGCGCCCGCTGCACCGTCGAGGGATGCCGCTAGCGCGGCGGGGGTATCGACGTGGATTGGAGCATTCTGCTGACGCAGGCCACGATCAACGGATTGATCGTGGGGCTGCTGTACCTGCTCATGGCCGTGGGCTTCACGCTGGTGTTCGGCGTGATGCGGATGGTGAATTTCGCCCATGGCGAGTTCTACATGCTGGGCGCCTTTGGCGCGTACTACCTCACGACCCAGGCGGGCTTTTCATTCCTGCCCGCCGTGGCGCTGACCTTCGCGCTGGCGGTGGCGGGCGGGGCGGTGCTGGAATGGGGCGTCCTCAAGCCGTTTCGCCGCGATGAGCTCAACGGCATGATCGCCACCATCGGGCTGGCGATGATCCTGCAGAACCTGGCGCTGATGTTCTTCGGTCCCGACCCGCTATCCATGCCGGCCGTGGCCCAGGGCACGGCGCGCATGGGCAAGCTGGTGGTGCCGCTCTCGCGCGTCTATGTGGTGATGTTCGCGCTGCTCGCGCTGGCATTGCTGTATGGCTTTCTGCGCTACTCGCGGCCGGGGCGGGCGCTGCGCGCGGTGGTGGAGGATTTCGAGATCGCCGCCATCCAGGGCATCCGTTCGCGCATTTACTACCCGCTAGGCTTCGGCCTGGGCGTGGGGCTGGCCGCCGTGGCCGGCGCGCTGATGGCGCCCTTGTTCTCGGTGTCGCCGTTCGTGGGCGCCACGCCGTTGCTCAAGGCGTTCATCGTGGTGATCCTGGGCGGGCTGGGCAGCATACCCGGCGCCGCGGTCGCGGGCCTGGCGCTGGGCCTGGCCGAGAGCTATGGCAGCCTGATGTTCGAAAGCAGCACGGCGGATATGCTGATTTTCGCCATCGTGATCGTGATGCTGGTCGTGCGGCCCAAGGGGCTGCTGGGCCGGGGGGAGGCATAAGCCATGACGGTACTTTCGCTTGAAGCCGGTATTGCAAGGCCCGCGCCATTGCGCTGGCTGTTGTGGGCCGCCCTGGCCGTGGCTGCGGTGATGCCCTGGTTCGCGGGGCCTTTCGTACAGCATCTGGCGGTGCTGACCTGCCTGAACGTGCTGATCGTCAATGGCCTGGCGCTGATCGCGCGCTGCGGGCAGCTGTCCCTGGGGCATGCGGCCTTCGTCGCGGTGGGCGCCTATGGTTCGGTGCTGACCGCCCGCTACCTGGGCTGGAGCTTCCTGCCCGCCACCCTGGTTGGCGTGGCGCTGACCGCCGTGATCGCGCTGGTGCTGGGCGCGATCATCCTGCGTCTGAAGGGCGTGTATTTTGTCTTGGTCACGTTCGCCTTCGGGGAACTGGTGCGGCTGATCCTGCTGGACGGGGCCTCCTGGTCCGGCGGCGCCAACGGCGTCACCGGCATCCAGCCCGCCGCCCTGGCCGGGGTGGTGTTCGAGTCGCGCGCAAGCTTCTATGGCCTGGCGCTGTGCGTGGCGCTGGGTTCCGTGGCGCTCCTGAGCGCGGTGGCGCGGCGGCCGTTCGGCCACGCCATCGACGCGGTGGCCGAAAACCCGGCGCTGGCCGAGTCCACCGGGCTGAGCGTGCGCCGTATCCAGCTTTGCGCCTTCGTCGCCGGCTGCGCGCTGGCGGCGGCGGGCGGCGCCCTGCAGGCGCGCTATGTGGGCTATGTGTCGCCGGAGTCGTTCAACGCGAGCATCTCCATAGGCTTCATCATCATGCTGGTCATCGGCGGCCGCCGTTCGGTATGGGGCGGCCTGATCGGCGCCATGGTGCTGACGCCGTTGCCCGAACTGTTCCGCGGGGCGGTGCAGACGCAGCACATCTTCTATGGCGCAGCATTGATTCTGATCCTGCGCTTTCTGCCGGCGGGCCTCGCCGGCTTGCCGGGGCCGTGGCAGGCGCGCCGGCGCAAGGAGTCCCAATGAGCCAGCCTCTATTGCAAGTACAGGGCCTGTCGCGCAGCTTCGGCGGCCTGGCTGCCTTGCGCGGCCTGAGCTTTGCCGTCGCCCAGGGCGAAATCGTCGGGCTCATCGGGCCAAACGGCGCCGGCAAGACGACGGCGTTCAACGTCATCAGCGGCACCATGCCGCCGTCGGCCGGCACGGTCCGATTCGACGGCCGCGATATTTCGGGCGGGCCGCCCAGCCGGGTGGTCGTGCTGGGACTCGCGCGCACGTTCCAGTCCACCTCGACCTATCCCGACGTCACGGTCGCCGAGAACATCCGCCGCGGCATGCTGTCGCGGGTGCGGCACTCCTGGCTGCGCCGTCTGGCGGGCCGCAGCCATGACTTGCTGTCTACGGCCGAGGTTGCGCAGGAAGTCGACCGCCTGCTGACCCTGCTGGATCTGCAGGCCTGGCGCGACGCGCCCGCGGGGTCGCTGGCCTATGGCCTGCAGAAGAAGCTGGGCATCGCCGTTGCGCTGGCCTGCCGTCCGCGCATGTTGCTGCTGGACGAACCGGCAGCCGGGCTTAACCACGAGGAATGCAATGAACTGGGCCGCCTGCTGCGCCGCCTGCAGGCGGAAGAGGGGCTGACGATGCTGCTGGTCGAACATCACATGGCGCTGGTCATGGAGCTCTGCCACCGCATCGTGGTGCTGGTCCAGGGCGAGAAGATTGCCGAGGGCTCGCCGCAGGCCATTCGCGACAATCCCGCCGTGATCGAGGCTTATCTGGGAGCGCCCGACTATGCCCATGCTTGAAGTCCAGGACCTGAATGTGCGTTACGGGCAGTTGGAGGCGGTGCGTGGCGTCAGCTTCAATGTCGAGCAGGGTCAGATCGTCGCGCTGGTCGGCTCGAATGGCGCCGGCAAGAGCTCCACGCTGAAGGCCTTGATCGGGCTGGCGCCCGTGGCGGGAGGGCGCGTCCTGTTCGAGGGGCGCGACATCGCCCGACTGGGATCGGCCGCGCGCGTATCGGCCGGGCTGTCGCTGTCGCCCGAGGGCCGTCGGCTGTTCGGCCGCATGACCGTGCTGGACAATCTGATGGCGGGCGCGCACGCGGTCCGTCCGCGCGCAGGCATCCGTGCCCGGCTGGACGAAATCTACGCGCTGTTTCCCCGGGTACTGGAGCGGCGCGCGCAGCTGGCGGGCTCCCTTTCCGGCGGCGAACAGCAGATGGTGGCCATCGGGCGCGCGATGATGGCGCAACCTCGCCTGCTGATGCTGGACGAGCCGTCGCTGGGCATCGCGCCCAAGATCGTGGCCGAGATCGCGGGTGCCATCGAGCGCATCAACCGCGAAAGCGGCATTGCCATCGTGCTGGTGGAGCAGAACGCCCGGCTGGCGCTGCGCCTGGCGCATCAGGCGTATGCTTTCGAACACGGCGAGGTGGTGCGCAGCGGCAAGGGCGCGGACCTGCTGGAGGATCCGTTCGTGCAGAAGGCCTACCTAGGAGTGTGAAGTGAGCCCCGTACAGCCAACCGTCCCCCCCGAGTACGAGATCCATGCCATCCGGTACGCCCGGATGTCGCGCCAGCGGCGCGACAACTTCCTGGGCGGAGATCCGCACGACGGCGACATGCCCATGGATTTCTTCGTGTGGCTGGTGCGCGGCGCCGGCCGCGTCGTGCTGGTCGACACCGGCTTCAACGCGGACACGGCGCGCCAGCGCCGCCGCGAGCTGATCCATTGCCCGATCGCGGCGCTTGCGCCCCTGGGGGTGCAGCCCGAGGATGTGCAGCATGTGGTGCTTACCCACCTGCACTACGATCACGCGGGCAATCTGGACCGCCTGCCGCAGGCGCGTTTCCATGTGCAGGACGACGAGATGGACTACGCCACCGGCCGCTGCATGTGCTTTGAGCCCTTGAGGCATGCGTACTCGGTGGAGGACGTGGTCACCCTGGTCAGGCGCGTCTATGAAGACCGGGTGGTCTTCCATGACGGCGATGGGGAGTTGCTGCCAGGCATCGAACTGCTCAAGATCGGCGGCCACACGAAGGGCCTGCAGGCAGTGCGGGTTCATACCGAGCGCGGCTGGGTGGTGCTGGCTTCGGACGCCAGCCACTACTACGAGAACATGGCGCAAGGGCGGCCGTTCCCTATCGTCTACAACACCGCCCAGATGCTGTCGGGCTACGCCAGGCTTTATGGCGCGGCGCAATCCGAACAGCATGTGGTGCCGGGCCACGATCCGGCGGTGCTGGAACGCTATCCCCGCTGGGAGGATTCCCCGCACGTGGCGATGCTGCATCGCCCGCCGCGAGGGGATTGATCCAGGCCGGGCTTTCAGCGGCGGCCGGTGCTTTCCGCGTAGTCCATGTACAGCTTGTGGGCGCGGCGGGCGAGCGGGCCGTATTCCAGGGCGCGCGATTCGACGCGGTTCACGTGCACCACCTTGCCGTAGTTTCCGGACGAGAACACCTCGTCGGCTTCCTCGACGTCGGCGCGGGTCAGGCTGCGTTCCTGCACTTCGATGCCGTCGGCCTTGAGCAGGGCCAGGACGCGGCGGCGCGTGATGCCGTTCAGGAAGGTGCCGTTGTCCACGGGCGTGGAGACGACGCCGTCCTTGGCCAGCCAGAGATTGCTGGTGGCGAATTCGGCGATGTTGCCCGCGCCGTCCAGCATGATGGCGTTGTCGAAGCCCTTTTCGGCGGCTTCGCGGATGGCGCGCTGGCCATTGGGATACAGGCAGGAGGCCTTGGCGTCGGTGGGCGCCATGTTCGGCCACGACCGGGCAAAGCTGGAAAAGCAGGCCGAGAAGCCCTGGTCGCCCGGCATCGGCACCTTGAACACGTGCAGCACGAATTGGGTCTTGTCGGCGTCGGGCAGCAGGAATCCGTCGGCGCAGAAGAACATGGGCTTGATATAGAGCTCGGTGCCTTCGGGGAACCGGGCGACCGCTTGCAGGCACAGCGCCTGGATCTCTTCCCAGCTCATCCGCGGCTTCATCAGCATTTTCTCGGCCGAACGCACCACGCGCTGGCAGTGCAGATCCAGGTCTGGGGTCAGGCCGCGGAAAGCGCGCGCGCCGTCGAAGACCATGCTGGCCATCCAGAAGGCGTGGTCGGCCGGGCCGAGCAGTTTGGGGTTTTCGGTGGTCCAGTGACCGTCGTGCCAGAACAAGGCGTCCATGTCTATCTTCCTTCGCTTGAATCGGGTTGGCGCGCGCAGGCGGCGCCGAAACGTCAGGATACATGAGCGGGAGGCCGCCGCGGGGCGGCGGCCTCGAAGCGGCTACTCGCGCGCCAGCGCCGCCTGCACGCGGTCGGCAACGTCCGCCGGCATCCACTGCCGCCAGACGGGGGCGTACTGCTTCAGGAAGTAGCGCGCCGCGTCGTCGGGTTCCTTGCCCTCGGTTTCCAGCCAGCCCAGCGTGGCGTCGATGGCGTCATCGGGCACGGTCAGCCGGGACAGGAACTCGGTCAGCCGTGGCGCTTCCTTGGCGAAGGCGGCGTTCAGGCCCGTCACGACGGGGTTGGGTTTGAACTCGGTGGCCACCGGACTGGAGCACTTGGGATCGGTCATGCAGGTGTAGGCGGCCTGGTCGAACGCCGGAAGTTCGAGCTTGACCAGGTCCAGCGCGCCGACCAGCGACGTGGGGGTCCAGTAGTAGAAGACGATGTCCCGCTTGCGCTTGTAGGCCGACACGATGGCGGCCTTCTGCGCGGCGCCCGAGCCCGGCGCGAACAGCGAGTAGTCCTTGTCCAGTCCCAGGGCGCGCAGCAGATTGTCGTTCAGCGTGCCGCAGGCCCACCCGGCGGGGCAGCCATAGATCCGGCCGCGTCCCGGGTCCTCCGGGTCGGCGAACACCTCCTTGAAGCGCGCCAGGTCCGCCGCTGTTTTCAGCCCGGGGTGGCGTTCCACGGTGTAGCGGGGCACGTACCAGCCTTCTCCCGCGTCATAGACGTGGCCCACGCCCAGCACCTTGCCGCTGGCCAGCGCCTTCTTCCAGGCGCCTTCGATCTGGCCGGGCCAGACTTCGGGGGTGACGTCCACGTCGCCGCGCTGCAGCGCGGCCAGCATGGGCAGCGTTTCCCCGATTTCGACGGAGGTCTTGCAGCCGTAGCCATGTTCCAGGACGTAGCGTTCTATGCCAGCCAGGACCAGGTTGGATTCCCAGTTCAGTCCGCTGAAGCGCACGGGCCGGTTGACTTCGCAAGCTGGCGTGGCGGCCGCGGCCGGGGTGGCGGCGGGGAACAGCAGGGCGGCGGCCAGCGCCAGGGCGCCAAAGCCGGGGGCGAGATGCGGATTGCGCATGGTCGGCACCTGTGTGATTGGGTGCCTGTCATTGTACGGGCCGTCCGCGCCGGCCCCGCCCCGGAATGCAAACGGGGCCGCATTGCGCGGCCCCGTTCATTGCAGCAATGCCTGGTCAGGCGCGGGCAGCGCGCCGCCGGTCGATGAACGCGCCCACCTCGCCCACGATGCCGCGGCGGAAGGCCAGCACGCAGATCACGAAGATCAGGCCGATCACGATCGTGACGGATTCGCCCAGGCGCAGGAACCATTCCACGCCGGTCAGGTTGGCCATCATCTGGCCGAAGTCGCCGACCTTGTTCTCCAGCAGCACCACGATGAAGGCGCCCAGGATGGGGCCGGTCAGGGTGCCCAGCCCGCCGATCAGCGTCATCAGGATCACCAGGCCGGACATCTGCCAGGTGGCGTCCGACAGGGTGGCCGACACGAACACCAGGGTCTTGGTGGCGCCCGCCAGCCCCGCCAGCGCGGCCGACAGCACGAATGCCAGCAGCTTGAAGCGGTCCACGTCGTAGCCCAGCGAAATGGCGCGCGGCTCGTTCTCGCGCAGCGCCTGGAGCACCTGGCCGAAGGGCGAGTTCACGGTGCGCCAGATGATGAAATAGCCGATGATGAAGATGGCCATCACCAGGTAGTACAGGTTGATGTCCTTGGACAGGTCGATCAGTCCCAGCAAGGTTCCGCGCGGCACGCTTTGCAGGCCGTCTTCGCCGCCGGTGAACCTGGCCTGCAGGAAGAAGAAGAACACCATCTGCGACAGCGCCAGCGTGATCATGGCGAAGTAGATGCCGCTGCGCCGGATGGCGATGGCGCCCATCGCCAGGCCCAGCAGCGCCGCCACGGCCACGCCGAACAGCAGGCCGAGTTCGGTGGGCAGGCCCCAGACCTTCATGGAGTGCCCGGCCGCATAGGCCGCGCTGCCCAGAAAGGCGGCGTGCCCGAAGGACAGGAGTCCGGTGAAGCCCAGCAGCAGGTTGAATGCGCAGGCGAAGAGGGCGTAGCACATGATCTTCATGGCGAAGATCGGATACACCCCGACGAAGGGAAGCATGGCCACCACGATGGCCAAGACCGCATAGCCCAGGAATTGACGATTCATTTTTCTTTTCCGAACAGCCCGGCCGGGCGGATCAACAGAACAATGGCCATGATGATGAAGACGACCGTGCTGGAGGCCTCTGGCCAGAACACTTTGGTCAGGCCTTCAATCACGCCCAGGCCCAATCCGGTGACGATGGCGCCCATGATGGACCCCATGCCGCCGATCACGACGACCGCGAACACGACGATGATGAGGTTGGACCCCATCAGCGGGGAAATCTGCAGCACCGGCGCGGCCAGCACCCCGGCAAAGCCGGCAAGCGCCACGCCGAAGCCGTAGGTCAGCGTGATCATGCGCGGCACGTTCACGCCAAAGGCCTCGACCAGCCGCGGGTTCTCGGTGCCGGCGCGCAGCAGGGCGCCCAGGCGGGTGCGTTCGATGACGAACCAGGTAGCCAGACAGACCACCACCGAGGCCGCCACGACCCAGCCGCGATAGTTCGGCAGGATCATGAAGCCCAGGTTGGTTGCGCCCCGCAAGGCCTCGGGCGTGGGATAGGGTTGGCCCGACACGCCGTAGAAGCTGCGGAACAGCCCCTCGATCAGCAGTGTCAGCCCGAAGGTGAGCAGCAGTCCGTACAAGTGGTCGAGCTTGTACAGGTGCTTGAGCAAGAGTTTTTCTATGATGATGCCGAACAGCCCGACGATCAGGGGCGCCAGCACCAGCATGATCCAGTAGTTCAACCCCAGGTAGGCCAGCCCCATCCAGGCGAGGAAGGCCCCCAGCATGTAGAGCGCGCCATGCGCGAAGTTGATGACGTTCAGCAGCCCGAAGATAACGGCAAGCCCGAGCGACAGCATTGCATAGAAGGAACCGTTGACCAGGCCCAGTAATAGCTGGCCAAACAAGGCCTGTATAGGGATGCCGAAAAGGTCAGTCATCTTGTGAAAATCCTGCGCGTACGGATGGAAGCGAGCTGGTCAGAATGCGGCCGGCCTGGTGGGGCCAGGCCGCATCCGGGATCACATGGGCTGGATTATTTCTTGACCAGCTTGCAGGTGGACTCGGACAACTTGGTGTAGACCTCGTCGCCAGGCAGCGTCGCCACGACCTTGTAGTAGTCCCACGGGCCCTTGGACTCGGCAGGACTCTTCACTTGCATCAGGTACATGTCGTGGATCATGCGGCCGTCTTCGCGCACAAAGCCGCCCTGGGCGAAGAAGTCGTTGATCTTGTTCGACTTCATCCACTTCATCACGTCGTCGCCGTTATCCGAACCCGTGGCCTTCACGGCATTCAGGTAGAAGGTCGCCGACGAGTAGTCGCCCGCCTGCAGCATCGACGGCTTGCGGCCCACCTTGGCTTCGAACTTCTTGGCCCAGGCGCGCGAGGCGTCGGATTGATCCCAGTACCAGCCGTCGGTCAGGTACATGCCCTTGGTGGCTTCCAGGCCCAGCGAGTGGACGTCGTTGATGAACACCAGCAGGCCGGCCAGTTGCATGGTCTTGGTCACGCCGAATTCATTGGCGGCCTTGACCGTGTTGATGGTGTCGCCGCCGGCGTTGGCCATGCCCAGGATTTTTGCCTTGGAAGCCTGAGCCTGCAGCAGGAAGGACGAGAAGTCCGAGGCGCCCAGCGGTGCGCGCACCTGGCCCTTCACTTCGCCGCCCGCGGCCTTGACGACCGCCATCGTGTCGCGTTCCAGCGCGTGGCCGAATGCGTAGTCGGCGGTCAGGAAGAACCAGCTCTTGCCGCCGTCCTTCACCACCGCGGAGCCCGTGCCGCGCGCCAGCGCCACGGTGTCGTAGGCGTAGTGGACGGTGTAGGGCGAACATTGGGCGTTGGTCAGGTCGGACGAGCCGGCGCCGACCGCAATGAAGGGCTTCTTCTTTTCGGCGGCGACAGCCGCCATGGCCAGGCTGGTGGCCGAGTTGGTGCCGGCGATGATGACGTCGACCTTCTGCTGGTCGAACCATTCGCGGGCGCGGGCCGACGCAACGTCGGCCTTGTTCTGGTGATCCGCCGATACCACTTCGATCTTCTTGCCGTTGATCGAGCCGCCGGCGTCTTCGATCGCCATGCGGATCGCGTCCAGACCAGCCTTGCCGTCGATGTCGGAGTAAACGCCCGACATGTCGGTGATGAAGCCGATGCGGATGACATCGTCGGAGATACCTTGAGCGTGGGCGGTTGCCCCCGCGAATCCCAGGCCCGCCATGGCCAGTGCAGCAGTGATGGTGTGCAGCTTCATGGGATGACTCCTCTTCCCTACGGTGTAGTGTTGCCGGGGTTCCGGCGGATGACAGGTTGTTTTAGACGCCCAGCAGTTCGTTGAGCGTGTCCTGTTTTTCTGAAAGTTCGGCCGCTTCGAAATGCTCGACGATCTGACCGTGCTCCATGACATAGAAGCGGTCGGCCAACGGCGCTGCGAAGCGGAAGTTCTGCTCCACCATGACGATGGTGTAGCCCCGCTGCTTGAGCGTCGTGATCATGCGCGCAAGCGCCTGCACGATCACGGGCGCCAGGCCTTCGGAGATTTCATCGAGCAGCAGCAGGTTCGCGCCGGTGCGCAGGATGCGCGCCACCGCCAGCATCTGCTGCTCGCCGCCCGACAAGCGCGTGCCCGGAGAATTCCGGCGCTCTTGCAGGTTGGGGAACATGTCGTAGATCTCGGCCAGCGACATGCCGCCGCCCAGGGATCCCACGACCGGCGGAAGCAGCAGGTTTTCTTCGCAAGACAGGCTGGCGAAGATGCCGCGTTCCTCGGGGCAATAGCCGACGCCCAGGTGGGCGATCTTGTAGGTGGGCAGGTCGATGGCCTCGGTGCCATGGATGCGCACCGAGCCTTTGCGGGATCCGGTCAGGCCCAGAATGGCCCGCAAGGTCGTGGTGCGTCCGGCGCCATTGCGGCCCAGCAGCGTGACGACCTCGCCTTGTCCCACGCGCATATCCACGCCGTGCAGGATATGCGATTCCCCGTACCAGGCCTGCAAGCCTGAAATTTCGAGTGCCGGGGTGCTCATGCGTGCGCTCCTTGAAGTTCGCCGTCGGTCGTGCCCATGTAAGCCTGCATCACGGCCGGATGGCGGGAGACTTCGGCGTAGGACCCTTCGGCCAGCACTGAACCGCGCGCCAGCACGGTGATGGTGTTGGCGATGGAGGACACGACGTTCATGTTGTGCTCCACCATGAGGATGGTGCGCCCGGCGCTGACGCGCTTGATCAGTTGAGTCACGCGGTGGACGTCTTCGTGGCCCATGCCCTGCGTGGGTTCGTCCAGCAGCATCAGCTCGGGTTCCATCGCCAGCGTCGTGGCGATTTCAAGCGCGCGCTTGCGGCCGTACGGCAGGTTCACCGTGGTCTCGTCGGCGAAGGCGCCCAGGTCCACTTGTTCAAGCAAGGCGCGCGCGGGCTCGTTCAGGGCGGCCAGGCGCTTGTCGCTTTGCCAGAAGTGGAACGACAGCCCCGTCTTGCGCTGCAAGCCGATCCGCACGTTCTCCAGAACGGTCAGGTGTGGAAACACCGCCGATATCTGGAACGAACGGATGATGCCGCGCCGCGCGATCTGCGCTGGCCGCTCGCCGGTAATGTCGATACCGTTGAACTTGATGCTGCCCGAAGTGGGAGAGAGAAATTTCGTAAGCAGGTTGAAGCATGTGGTCTTGCCCGCGCCGTTAGGCCCGATCAAGGCATGAATCTCGCCTCGCTTGATACGCAAATCGACCCCATTGACCGCGACGAATCCGCGGAATTCCTTGGTGAGGCCCTTTGTCTCCAGGATTGTGTCATCCATGTTCGCTGCACCAGCGTTGTATTTATATGGTCTCTGCCCGGCGGTATCGCGTCAGGCCCCCGCAGGGTCGGGAAAACTATTTGCGTGCTTAGTTTTCTTATGAGTTGCCGGCGAGTATGCGGACGTCGCAATCAAAATTCCATGAGGGTTTGTCATAGGTTTTGCACTGCGGAAAGGTGAATTGTCGGCAAGCCGACAATGCTCTGCGCGCATGGGGAGAACGCGCTTTCAAAATGCAAATGCGTTGCAGCAATCACGCGTTGACCGTCATCAAGATGTCACGCGATTAAAGGCGAGGGAAAACCCGGTTTTCCGCTCGCCTTAATAACTCTCCGGCGTAAGGCCGGGTGTTTTACGCAGGGGTTTTCTGCTTGAATTCGCAGAGGTCGGAAATGCCGCATTGAGGGCATTTCGGTTTGCGCGCCACGCAGACGTAGCGGCCTTGCAGAATGAGCCAGTGATGGGCGTCCTGCATATATTCGGCCGGCACGAATTTCTCGAGTTTCCGTTCGACCTCGAGCACGTTCTTGCCGGGCGCGATGCCGGTGCGGTTGGAGACGCGGAATATATGCGTGTCGACCGCCATCGTGGGTTGCCCGAACGCGGTGTTGAGCACCACGTTGGCGGTCTTGCGGCCCACGCCGGGCAAGGCTTCAAGCGCCTCGCGGGTCTGCGGCACGTTGCCGCCATGCTGTTCGATCAGGATCCTGCAGGTGGCGATCGTGTTCTTGGCCTTGGTGCGGTACAGGCCGATGGTCTTGATGTAGTCCGACAGGCCTTCCTCGCCAAGCGCCAGCAGCGCCTGGGGCGTGCCATGCTGCGGAAAGAACTTGCGCGTGGCGATGTTGACCGACTTGTCGGTGGCCTGGGCCGACAGCAGCACTGCGATCAGCAACTGGAACGGCGTGTCGTATTCCAGTTCGGTGGTCGGGTGGGGGTTGGCCGCCTGCAGGCGGGCGAATATCTCTCGGCGTTTGGCGGCGTTCATGACTGCGAGGGGTTGCGGCGGGCCCGGGCGCGGGCCAGCGCGGATTCAATGGCGGAACGCTTGCGGTCTTCTTTCTGCGCGTCGTCGGCGGCGGGTGCCGAGTCGGCGGGGACGGAGGCCGCTTCGGGGGCCATCAGGCGGGCGTTATCGGCGGCCAGGCGTTCCGTGCGCGCCAGGTGGCCGCGGTGCCGCTGCCGGCTGATGGCGGCGTCCTGGGCGGTCCAGGCGCGTCCGGCCGGCACCATCTGAATGCAATCGACCGGACAGGGCGCCACGCACAGGTCGCAGCCGGTGCACCAGTCTTCCAGCACGGTGTGCATATGCTTGTTGGCGCCCACGATGGCGTCCACCGGACAGGCCTGGATGCACAGCGTACAGCCGATGCAATGGGATTCATCGATGCGGGCGACCAGCAGCGGCCCGGGTTCGCCGCGCGACAGGTCCAGGGGCAGGGCGGGGGTGTCCAGCAGGGCGGACAGCGCGGCGATGCCTTCGTCGCCGCCGGGCGGGCAGCGATTGATCGGGGCGGCGCCGTCGGCGATGGCGTCGGCATAGGGCCGGCAGCCGTCGTACCCGCACTTGGTGCATTGCGTCTGAGGCAGCAAGGCATCAATGCGGTCGGCAAGTGAGCGACAGGACATGTAAAGCCAATAAAAGAAAAGGGGCCGCTCGGGCCCCGTGGAATACGGATCAGGCTGCCGGCGGCGCTGGGCGTTTGCCCACGCGCCGCCTGGCGGACGGCTCGATGCCGTCCTTACGCCGATTGCCGGATGAACTCGGCAATTTTAGGACAGATCATTTCGCGCCAGCGGCGGCCCGAGAAAATGCCATAGTGCCCGCAGTTGGGCGCGGTGTAATGCGACTTGCGTTCGGCCGGGATGTTCTTGCACAGCTTGATGGCGGCGCGCGTCTGGCCCTGGCCCGAAATATCGTCCAGTTCGCCTTCGATGGTGAACAGGGAGACATTCTTGATATCGGCCGGCCGGACCAGCTTGCCGTCCACTTCCCAGGTGCCGTTGGGCAGCGAGAAGTCCTGGAACACCATGCGGATCGTATCCAGGTAGAACTCGGCCGGCATGTCCAGAACCGCGTTGTATTCGTCGTAGAAGCGGCGGTGCATTTCGGCGTCGCTGTCGTCCCCGCGCAGCAGGTCCAGGTAGAACTCGTAGTGGGACTTCATGTGGCGGTCCGGATTCATCGCCATGAACCCGGCATGCTGCAGGAACCCCGGGTAGACCTTGCGGCCCGCGCCCGGATAGCGCGGCGGAACGGGGTGGATGACCTGATTCTCGAACCAGGCGTAGGGCTTGGTCGTGGCCAGGCGGTTCACCTGCGTGGGCGACTGGCGCGGATCGATCGGCCCGCCCATCATCACCATGCTGCGCGGCTGGCAGGGATCGTTGGCCGAGGCCATCAGGGAGACGGCGGCGAGCACCGGCACCGTCGGCTGGCAGACGGAAATGACATGCACGTCCGGGCCCAGGTGGCGGATGAAGTCCTGCACATAGCGGACGTAGTCATTCAAATGGAACGGTCCGGCGGACAGCGGCACCATGCGGGCGTCGACCCAGTCCGTCACGTAGACGTCATGGGCGGGCAGCAAGGCGCGCACGGTGTCGCGCAGCAGGGTGGCGTGGTGGCCGGAAAGCGGGGCGACCAGCAGAACCTTCGGGTCGTCCTTGCCGGCGACGCGGACGTCGCGCTGGAAGTGCACCAGGCGACAGAACGGCTTGTCGAGCGCCACGGCTTCGATGACGCGGGCGGACTTGCCGCCGATCTGGGTGGTGGGCAGGTTCCAGGCAGGCTTCTGGTATTCCTTGCCGATACGCGTCATCAGCTCATACCCGGCGGCCATCTGGCGCGAAATCGGGGTGTAGGCGAGCGGGCTGTAGGGGCTGGAGAACAGCTGAGAACCGGCATCCGTGAATGCAGCGAACGGAGTCAGGAAGGCGCGCTGCATTTCGTGCAATTGGTACAGCATTTCGGGGAAGTCCTTCTGGGTCAAGCGTGTGCCCCGATTATTGCCCCGGGGAGTAACGATATATCCAATCAGCCTGAAGAATCTCCGGCAAAGTCCCGGTTTGTGTTGCTAAAAAGCGACCTGTTGCACGTTTGGCACCAGTTTAGGGCGCCTTTCATGCCTTGCGGTCATACCAAAAGGAGGATTTATGCACTACGCCGGGCAGTGCCGAATCACCAGTAGTTTTCTACCGCAAGATTGCCCGGAATGCCCCGGCGGCCAGGCTTGAAGCCGCGCTCGCCCAGCAGTTTGCGGGCGTCGGCCAGCATGTCGGGATTGCCGCAGAGCATGACCTTGGCGTGCTCGGGATCCAGCGTCCGCCCGGCCAACTGCTCCAGCCGGCCATCGGCGATCAGCGTGGTCAGGCGCTCCTGCGGCACGCCGGGCAGGGGCTCGCGGGTGGCAATCGGCAGATAGACGAGCTTGTCGGGATCCGCGGCGAACAGGTCGGACAGGCCAGGTTCGCGGCGCCAGGATTCGATCTCTTCGCGATAGGCCAGCTCCGCCGCGGTGCGCACGCCGTGCACCAGAATGATGCGGCGGTACGCGCGCCAGGCGGCCGGGTCACGCAGGATGGACAGGTAGGCCGACAGGCCCGTGCCCGACGCCAGCAGCCACAGGTCGCCGCCGGGGGCGAAGCGCTCCAGCGTCAGGAAGCCGTAGGGCGCTTTTTCGACATAGAGCGAGTCGCCGGGCTGCAGGCGCGCCATGCGCGGGCTGAACAGGCCTTCCGGGACGACGATGGAATAGAACTCCAGCCAGGGCTCATGCGGGGCCGAAACCATGGAGTAGGCGCGCCACAGCGTGGGCGGGCCTTCCGGGGCATCCGCGCCCGGCAAACCGACCCTAGCGAACTGGCCCGGCAGGAACGTATAGGCTTCGTCCCGCGTCACGCGCACGGAGAACAGCTTGTCTGGCACCCAGGTGTGAACGCTGGTTACGGTCTGGCGCGTGTATTTGGAGTCGTCGGTCATCGGGGCATCGCGCGATACGGCCGCCAGGCTTGCGGCCGGCGTTCGCGGATTATTTTTCCAGGTATTGCAGCTTGTCCTGCTTGCCGTTCCATTCGTCGGCGTCGGGCAGGGGCTTCTTGGCGCGGCTGATGCTGGCGAACTCGGGGGAGAGCTCGGCGTTCAGGGCGATGAAATTCATTTGGTCCTGCGGTACGTCTTCTTCGGCGTAGATCGCATTGGCCGGGCATTCCGGGATGCAGACCGCGCAGTCGATGCACTCGTCCGGGTCGATCACGAGGAAATTCGGACCCTCACGAAAACAGTCCACCGGGCACACGTCTACGCAGTCGGTGTACTTGCACTTGATACAGTTTTCGGTGACTACATGGGTCATTCAGGAACTCCGGGATCGGCGGCATTTGTGTCTTGTTGTGCGGATTTTACCCAATGCCGCGCCGATGTGCCGGTAATACCCGTATTGACATAGTGGCCCATCGTGCCGAAGGGCATGTCCTCTATGCTATGGTGTCGCGAAACGAAACGCGCAACCATGATAATCACCTCGCTGCTCGACACCGACCTGTATAAATTCAGCATGATGCAGGTGGTTCTGCACCAGTTTCCCGCTGCCCAGGTCGAGTACCGGTACAAGTGCCGTACCGCGGGGGCCGACTTGCGTCCCTATCTGGACGAAATCCGCGAGGAAGTGCATCAGCTTTGCCAATTGCGCTTCACGCCGGACGAACTTAAATATCTGGGCGACTTGCGCTTTATCAAAAGCGACTTCGTTGATTTCCTCGGTCTGTTCCACATGCCCGAGCGCTGCATCCATATCGGCGAAGGCGACGCTCCGGGCGAGATCAGCATCGAGGTCAAGGGCCCCTGGCTGCACACGATCCTGTTCGAGATCCCGGTGCTGGCCATCGTCAACGAGGTCTATTTCCGCAACACGCGCAAGCATCCGGACTGGGAAGAGGGCCGCAAGCGCCTGCAGTCCAAGATGCACCTGGTGCTGGACGATCCGGCGCTGGCGGATTTCCGCGTGGCCGAATACGGCACGCGCCGCCGGTTCTCCAAGGTCTGGCACGAGGAAATCGTCACCACCATGAAGGCCGAGATGGGCCCGCATTTCGCCGGCACCAGCAACGTGCTGCTGGCCAAGCAGCATGAAGTGCTGCCGCTGGGCACGATGGGCCATGAATATCTGCAGGCCTGCCAGGCGCTGGGACCGCGCCTGCGCGATTCGCAGGTGTTCGCGCTGGAAGTCTGGGCCAAGGAATACCGCGGCGATCTGGGCATCGCGCTGTCCGACGTCTATGGCATGGATGCCTTCTTGCGCGATTTCGACATGTATTTCTGCAAGCTGTTCGATGGCGCCCGCCACGACTCGGGCGATCCCTTCGTCTGGGGTGAGCGCCTGCTTGAGCACTACCGCAAGAATCGCGTGGACCCGCGCGCCAAGACGCTGGTGTTCTCCGATTCGCTGACTTTCCCGCGCGCCATCGAGCTGGCCCGCCAGTTCTCCGGCCGCTGCAAGGTGTCCTTCGGCATCGGCACGAACCTCACCAACGACCTGGGCCACGAACCGCTGCAGATCGTCATGAAGATGGTCCGCTGCAACGGGCAGCCCGTGGCCAAGGTGTCGGATGCGCCGGAAAAGACCATGTGCGACGATCCGGCCTACCTGGCCTATCTGCGCCAGGTCTTCCAGTTGCCCCCCGCCTGAGGGCGGCTCGGGGTAAATTGCGGATTCCTTTGCATTGTTCCAACCCACCCACTCGAATCTAGGGGAATATCCATGAGCAGCATCAAGCGCTTCCACGTCGCCAAGCGCCTGTCGGACATGGCCGTGTACAACGGCGTTGCCTACCTGGCAGGCCAGGTGCCGGACGACGACACGCTGGACATCACCGGCCAGACCGAGCAAGTGCTCGCCACGATCGATCGCCTGCTGGCCGAAGCCGGCACCGACAAGACCAAGATTCTGATGGCCCAGATCTACGTGGCCAACATGAAGGAATTCGATGGCATGAACAAGGCATGGGACGCCTGGGTCGCTGACGGCAATTCGCCTCCGCGCGCCACGGTCGAGGCCCGCCTGGCCAATCCGGACTACAAGGTCGAGATCGTCGTGACGGCGGCCATCTAACGCCCTCTGCGTGCCTGGCGCCCATGGCGTCCGGCGCCAGTTAAAAAAAGCCCTTCCGCACGCGCCGAAGGGCTTTTTCCTTGTGGGGGGCGCGCGTCACGCGCCCATCAGCATCATGCCCGCCAGCAGCCCGCCCAGTTCCTCGCACCTGGCAAGCTCGGGCTGCGCCACCGTCTTGGGCGCCAGGATCTGCGCGGCGGTCTGCGCGCCCATGTTGACGATCAGGGCGGGCGCCACGGCGCTCAGCCGCCAGCCGGTGCAGATCCGCTCGACCTGCCGCGCGGCGCCCGAGCCGTCGCTGCCCGCGCTGATCATCGAGGCGTAGGGCAGGCCCTGGATGCGGTCGAGCACGGCGTAGTAGTTGCGGTCGAAGAACTCCTTCATTTCGCCGCTCAGGCTGGCCAGGTTCTCGGGGGCGCAAAACAGATAACCCTGGCTGGCGAGCAGCACATCCGCGTCGGCGTCCGACGCGCGGCGTAGTTCGATCCGAAGCTCGCCTGCCTGCTCCAGATCCGCGGCGGCGGCCGCCGCTCCGCGGGCCGCGGCCTGCGCCATCTGCCGCGCCGCGCCCGTGCGCGAATGCCAGACAATCAGCAGCTGCTTCATGCGTAGCGTTCCAGGGTGTCCTGCCGGTAGTAGGCCCGCAGCATTCCGTACCATTCGGGCAGGGCTTGCTGCATGGGGTAGGGGTCCACGAAAAAGTGCTCCGAGCTGACGGCGAAGAACTCCGCCTCGTCCGTGGCGGCATAGGGGTCCATGGGCAACTGGCCGTACCAGGCGTCCGCGTCCTCGCTTTCGGGGTCCACGTCGCGCGGGATGGCGGCTTCGACCGCTTCCACCGCCGCGATGAAGCGGTCCAGGCTGTCGTCCAGGACCCGGCGCCAGGCCCGGGGCTTCAGTTCGGGATGCGCCGCCAGCGAGGGCATGCCGTCCGCAAAGCCCGAGCGCAGGTCCAGCTTGTGGGCAAATTCATGGATGACCACGTTGAAGCCGCCTTCGGAGAGCTGCGTGTCTTCCCAGGAAAGAACCAGGGGACCGCCTTCCCAGGCTTCGCCCGCCGCATCCTCGATGTATTCGTGGACCACGCCATCCTCGTCCTGCCGGGAGCGCGGGATGCGGAAACTGGCCGGATACACGATGATCTCGTCCCAACCCTCGTACAGTTCCGGGGCCAGGTTCAGGATGGGCAGGCTGGCCTGCGCCGCGATGGACAGGCGCATGAAGTCCGACACCTCAAGGCCTTGCGCGCCGTTGATGGTCTTGCTGGCCAGCAGCCAGGCGGAGCGCGCCTGCAGCTGGGCGGCTTCGTCGGCGGTCAGCGCCGCCAGGAACGGGTGGGCATCCAGCACCTGCCGCCAGAGTTCGGGCGAGATGCGGGCCTGCATCTGGGCCACTTCGGACGGGCGGGCGCCCCGGCCCTTGAGCCAGCGCAACATAAGCTTTGGTTCCTTCTATATGCCGGGATGCGGCAGGGGATTCAGGGTGACTGAACCCTAGTGTAGAGTGTCGGGATACTCAACCAAACACCCGTTCGACGCCCGTCATGTCCGTCCCGCCTGTTCCCGATGCGCCTTCGCCTTTCGACGCTTCCTGGCGGCAGGAGGTCGGGGCGGGCCTGGATGCCGATGGCCTGGCGTTGATCGATCGGGCCGTCGCCTGGTCCGTGCCCCGCTTCGAAGGGCAGCACGCGCTCACGGGCGAGCCCCTGGCCGGCCATGGCGCCGGCGTGGTCCGCATCCTGGCGGCCTTGCATACCGACGCCGCCACGCGCGCCGCGGCCCTGCTGGCCGCTTTGCCGGCCGACCTGATGGCGCCCGCGCCGTCCTTGCGCAACGATCCGATCGCCACGGCGTTCGGCGCGGAAATCGCCCGGCTGGTGCAGGGCACGCACGCGCTGCTCCGGCTGGGCGTGGTGGCCCGCCAGGCCAGCGATGCCGCGGCCGAAAGCGGCTCTCAGAAGGAAATGCAGCGCAAGATGCTGCTGGCCATGGCGGCCGACCTGCGCATCGTGCTGATGCGCCTGGCCTCAAGGCTGCGCACGCTGCGCTGGCACGCGGAAAGCAAGGCGCCGTGCTCGCCAGCCTTCGCCCGCGAAACCCTAGACCTGTACGCGCCACTGGCCAACCGGCTGGGGATCTGGCAGATCAAATGGGAAATGGAAGACCTGTCCTTCCGCTTCCTGGAGCCGGACAGGTACAAGCAGATTGCCCGCCTGCTGGAAGAAAAGCGGGTGGAGCGCGAGGCCTTCATCGCCGGCGCCATCGAGCGCCTGCAGTCGGCCTTGGCCAAGACCGGCATCGAGGCCGAGGTCAGCGGCCGGCCCAAGCACATCTACAGCATCTGGAACAAGATGCGCGTGAAACGCCTGGACTTCGCCCAGATGTACGACCTGCGCGCGCTGCGCATCATCGTCGATGATGTCCGCGCCTGCTATACGGCGCTGGGCATGGTGCATGAAATGTGGACCCCGCTCTCCGACGAGTTTGACGACTACATTTCGCGGCCCAAGCCCAATGGCTACCGTTCCCTGCATACGGTGGTGGCCGACGACGACGGCCGCCCGTTCGAGGTCCAGATCCGCACGCGCGAAATGCACCAGTTCGCCGAATACGGCATGGCCGCGCATTGGCGCTACAAGGAAGCGGGCGCCAAGGGCGGGCAGGTCGCGGCGTCCAGCGAATACGACCGTCAACTGGCGTGGATGCGCCAGCTGCTGGCCTGGAACAGCGATGTCGAAGGGGGCGCGGAATCGGCGCCGGAGCCAGCCAAGGCCGCATCCGGCAAGCCGGGCCCGGGCAAGAACCGCAATGCGGTGGCGGCGCCCGCCCATACCGACGAGCGCATCTATGTGCTGACCCCGCAGGCGCGCGTGATCGAGCTGCCCGCCGGCGCCACGCCGGTGGACTTCGCCTATCACCTGCATACCGACCTGGGCCACCGCTGCCGCGGCGCCCGCGTCGACGGCCAGATGGTGCCGCTGCAAACGCGCCTGTCCACCGGCCAGACCGTGGAGATCATCTCCGCCAAGTCCGGCGGCCCGTCGCGCGACTGGCTCAATCCTCAACTGGGATTCCTGGCCAGCCCCCGCGCCCGCGCCAAGGTGCGCATGTGGTTCAACGCCATCGAACTGCAGCAGCGCATCACCCAGGGCCAGGCCCTGGTGGAAAAGGAATTGCAGCGCCTGGGCAAGACCGCCGTCAACCTTGAGCAACTGGCCCAGAACCTGGGTTTTGCCCGTGCCGACGACCTGTACGTGGCGGTGGCCAAGGAAGAATTCAGTCTGCGGCAGATCGATACGCTGTTCCAGCAGCCGGCGCCCGCGGCCGAACCCCAGCCGGCCGCGCTGCGCCATGCCAGCGCCGGCAGCGCCGAGAAAAGCGGCAAGAGCGGCGTGCTGGTGGTGGGGGTGGGGTCGCTGCTGACGCAACTGGCGCGCTGCTGCCGCCCGGCGCCGCCGGACGCGATCTCTGGCTTCGTCACGCGGGGGCGCGGCGTGTCCATCCACCGCAGCGACTGCCACAGCTATCTGGCGCTCGCCGCGCGCGAGCCCGAACGCATCATCGAAGTGGCCTGGGGAGAAACGGCGGACACCTTCTACCCGGTGGACGTCAGCGTGCGCGCGCACGACCGTTCCGGCCTCTTGCGTGACCTGTCCGAAGTCTTCGCGCGGCTGCGCCTGAATGTGGTGGGCGTGAACACGCAGAGCAAGCAGTCGCTGGCCCACATGGTGTTCACGGTGGAAGTGCGCGGCGGGGAGTCTCTGTCCCGTGCGCTGGACGCCCTGGCTGAAGTGCCGGGCGTGTCCTCGGCAACGCGGCGCTAGCGCTCGCCGACCCCGGGCCGCGGGCGGCGCCGGGGTCTGTCCTGCCAGGCTTTAGTGGTCCAGTTCCTCATGCGCGCGCTCGCGCATGTAGAACGCGGCGATCAGGCCCAGCGCTACGCCGAACATCACGTAATAGGCGGGAGCCATCGGCGAGCCGGTGGTCTTGATCAGCCAGGTCACGATGAACTGCGCAAAACCGCCAAAGATCATCACGGCCACGTTATAGGCCAGCGACAGGCCCACCGAGCGCACGCGCGCGGGAAACAGTTCCGCCATCACCGTGCTGAACACGCCGAAGAAGGCCGAGACGAACAGGCAGACCACGACCTGCACGGTCAAGAGGCGGCCGATCGAGGGCGCATCCGACAGCCAGTAGTACAGCGGATACAGCACGACCAGATAGCCGATCAGCGAACCGATCACGATGGGACGGCGGCCGACACGGTCCGACCAGGCGCCCATGAACGGCGTCAGCAGCACCATCAGCGCCGCGCCCGCCATCTGTACCAGGAAGGTCTGGTTCAGCGGCAATTTCAGGATTTGAGTGGAGTACGTGACCAGATACGTGAAGGTGATGTAGATGGACACCGTGGCGGTCACGACCAGGCCCACGCCGATCAGCGTCTCGCGCGTGTGGGTCTTCAGCATCTGGCCCAGGCTCAGGCGCTGCACCTTGCCGCTGGCGGCGGCCTGGCGCTCTTCTTCCTTCATCTGCTTGAAGACTTCGGTTTCGTCGACGTTGCGGCGGATATAGATGGCGATGGGAACAATTACCAGGCCAAAGGCGAACGGCAGGCGCCATGCCCAATCGGCGATCTGCTGCTGCGTGAAGAACTCGGTGATCAGCGTGCCGCAAGCCGCGCCAATCAGCAGCGCCAGCATCTGGCCCGCCATTTGCCATGATCCATAGAAGCCTCGCTTGCCATTGGGCGCCATCTCGATCAGCAGCGCCGTCGACGTGCCGAATTCGCCGCCCGCCGAGAAGCCCTGCAGCAGGCGCGCGATCAGGATGAAGATCGGGGCCAGGATGCCGGCGGCGTGATAGGTCGGGGCGACCGTGATCAGCGCGATGGATACCGCCATCAGCGATGTCACCATCACCATGGCGGCCTTGCGGCCTTTCTTGTCGCCATACAGGCCGAGGATGATGCCGCCGACCGGGCGCATGAAGAAACCGACGCCGAAGATGGCGGTGGTCATGAGGATGGCATTGAGCTCGCTGCCGGGAATGCTGGGATCCGTGGGGAAGAACAGCTTCGCGATGATCGGCGTCATGAACGCGAACACCAGGAAGTCATACCATTCGAGGGCGTTGCCTATCACTGCGGCCACGATGTTGCGTGTGGGGACTGCTTTGTGCTGCACGGTTTCTCCTTGGGGGTGTTTTTCAATCCGGGCGACATTCTAGGCGCTAGTCGCCCGTACCGTTCCCCAAGCCGTCCGGGACGCGGGCGCTTCCTGGCTTTACACTTCTGCTTTTCCCCAAGAGAGTAGTGACCATGAACGCGCGCACCTGGCTGGAAACGCTGGTCGGTTTTGACACCACCAGCCGCAATTCCAATCTTGCCCTGATCGAAACCGTCCGTGATTGGCTCAAGGGCCAGGGCGTGGACGCGTGGCTGGCGCACAACCCCGAGCGCACCAAGGCCAACCTGTTCGCCACGCTGCCCGCGCAGGACGGCAACCAGCAGGGCGGGATCGTTCTGTCGGGCCACACCGACGTGGTGCCCGTCGATGGCCAGGACTGGAGCACGGATCCGTTCAAGCTCGTTGAAAAGGACGGGCTGCTCTATGGGCGCGGCAGCTGCGACATGAAGGGCTTCATCGCGGGATCGCTCGCCCTGGTGCCGGAATTCCTGGCCATGCCGCGCAAGAAGCCCATTCATCTTGCGTTCTCCTACGACGAGGAAGTCGGCTGCGCCGGCGCTCCCTACATGCTGGCCGACCTGCACGAACGCGGCATACGGCCCGAGGGCTGCGTGGTGGGCGAGCCCACCGGCATGCAGGTGGTGGTGGCCCACAAGGGCATCAACCTGTTCCGCTGCAAAGTGCATGGCAAGGCGGCGCACTCGTCGCTGACGCCCCGCGGCTGCAACGCCATCGAATACGCCGCCCGGCTGATCTGCCGCATCCGCGATCTGGCCGACAGCTTCAAGGCCAAGGGCCCGTACGACCAGTTCTACGACGTGCCGTTCTCCACGATGACCACCAACCAGATCCGCGGCGGCATCGCGGTCAACACCATCCCCGAGCTGTGCGAATTCACCTATGAATTCCGCAATCTGCCGGGCATGCGGCCTGACGATATCCAGGCGGAAGTCGAGAAATATGTGCGCGAAGAGCTGTTGCCGCGCATGAAGGCGGAATTCGACGGCGCCTCCATCGAGATCGAGACCGGCGCGGCGGCGCCCGCCCTGGAAGCTTCGGAAGAGGCCGCCATCACCCAGCTGGTGCGCGCGCTGACCGAAGACCGCGCCACCCGCAAGGTGGCGTACGGCACCGAAGCCGGCCTGTTCCAGGGAATTGGCATCCCCACGGTGGTCTGCGGTCCCGGCCATATCGAACAGGCCCACAAGCCCGACGAATATGTCGCCCTGGACCAGTTGGCCTCCTGCGAGACCTTCCTGCGCCGCATGGGACAGTCGCTCTGAGGTTACGGGTGGCCAGGGCCCGCCGCCCGGCCACCCTCCGCGTCAGGTAAAATGACGGGTTGCAAACCGGATTTACGGCTGGCAGTGGCCAGTTGCGATTTTCGGGGGAGATGCTTGGTGAAACCTTACGACTTTCCGGATGCCAAGGGCCATTTCGGGCCTTATGGCGGTGTTTTCGTGGCGGAAACGCTGATGCACGCGCTCGACGAGCTGCGCGCGGCCTACGACCATTACCGTGTCGACCCCGCCTTCCTGGAAGAGTTCAACTACGAACTCAAGCATTTTGTCGGCCGGCCCAGCCCGGTCTACCACGCCCGCCGCTGGTCCGAACTCGTGGGCGGCGCCCAGATCTGGTTCAAGCGCGAAGACCTGAACCACACCGGCGCCCACAAGGTGAACAACTGCATAGGCCAGGCTTTGCTGGCCAAGCGCATGGGCAAGCCCCGCGTCATCGCTGAAACCGGCGCAGGCCAGCACGGCGTGGCCAGCGCCACCGTGGCGGCGCGCTACGGCATGGAATGCGTGGTGTACATGGGCAGCGAGGATATCCGCCGGCAGGCGTCGAACGTCTACCGCATGAAGCTGCTGGGCGCCACCGTGGTGCCGGTCACTTCCGGTTCGCGCACCCTGAAGGACGCGCTGAACGAAGCCATGCGCGACTGGGTCACCAATATTGAAAACACGTTCTACATCATCGGCACGGTGGCGGGTCCCGATCCCTATCCCCGCATGGTGCGCGACTTCCAGACCGTGATCGGCAATGAATGCCTGACGCAGATGCCCGAGGCCATCGGCCGCCAGCCCGACTACGTGGTGGCGGCGGTGGGTGGCGGCTCGAACGCCATGGGCATCTTCCATCCCTACATCCCCTACGAAAACGTGCGCCTGATCGGCGTGGAAGCCGCGGGCGAGGGCATGGACAGCGGCAAGCACGCCGCATCGCTGGCCGCGGGCCAGGTGGGCGTGCTGCATGGCAACCGCACCTATGTCATGCAGGATGCCGACGGCCAGGTCCAGGAAACGCATTCCGTCTCCGCCGGCCTGGACTACCCCGGTGTCGGCCCCGAACACGCCTGGCTCAAGGACTCCGGCCGCGCCGAATACGTCGGCATTACCGACGATGAAGCCCTGAAGGCCTTCCACGATTGCTGCCGCATCGAAGGCATCATGCCGGCGCTGGAGTCGTCCCACGCCATCGCCCAGGCCGTGAAGATGGCGGCCACGCTCCCGCGCGACGCCGTCATCCTGGTCAATTTGTCGGGCCGTGGCGACAAAGACATGCATACCGTCGCCGAACGTGCCGGTATCGAGCTCTAACACCATGACAACTCGCACCGATCGTATCGCCGCCGCATTCGCGCGCACCGCCGAATCCGGACGTGCCGCAGCGCTGATTCCCTACATTGCCGCGGGCGATCCTTCGCCCGCCGCCACCGTTTCCCTGATGCATGCGCTGGTCGACGCCGGCGCCGATGTCATCGAGTTGGGCGTGCCGTTTTCCGATCCCATGGCCGACGGCCCGGTGATCCAGCGCGCCGCCGACCGGGCCATCGCTCAGGGCGTGGGTTTGCCCCGCGTGCTCGAGCTGGTGGCTGAATTCCGCCAGCGCGATGTCGCCACTCCCGTTGTTCTGATGGGCTACGCCAATCCGATCGAACGCATGGGCCAGACGGAATTCGCCCGCAGGGCTGAACAGGCCGGCGTGGACGGCGTGCTGGTGGTGGACTATCCGCCGGAAGAAGTCATCGAGTTCGCCGCCACCCTGGGCGAACACGGCATTGCCCCCATTTTCCTGCTGGCCCCCACGTCCACGGAAGCGCGCATCAAGGCGGTCGCCGAAGTGGCGCGCGGTTATGTCTACTATGTGTCGCTCAAGGGGGTGACCGGCGCCGGCTCGCTCAACACCGACGACGTCGCCGAGCGCGTGGCCCTGATACGCCGCCATGTTCGCGGCATTCCGGTAGGCGTGGGTTTCGGCATCCGCGATGCCGAAAGCGCCCAGCGCGTGGCGCGCGTGGCCGATGCGGTCGTCATCGGCAGCAAACTGATAGAAACCATGGAGCAGGCGGTCGCGAATGCGCCCGATGCCCAGAAAACCGACGCCGCAGTCGCCGCAGGTAGCGGCTGGCTGCGCACCATCCGGCTCGCGCTGGATCAAGTAAAACGAGAAAACGCGTCGGCCTGAGCGGCCGGGCGCGACCTCAAACGGGATGAAAAATAAATGAGCTGGATCGATAAACTCCTGCCTCCTCGCATCAATAAAACCAGTGATAGCGGCGCCCGCCGTGTTCCCGAAGGCCTTTGGGTTAAATGCCCGTCGTGCGAATCGGTGCTGTACAGCGAAGACTTGGCGGCCAATCTGCACGTTTGCCCCAAGTGCGACCACCACATGCGGATCGGGGCTCGCGCCCGCATCGATTCCCTGCTCGACATGGAAGGCCGCATTGAAATCGGCCAGACCACGCGTTCGGTCGACACGCTGAAGTTCAAGGACACCCGCAAGTATCCCGAGCGTCTGCAAGAGGCGGTCAAGGCAACGGGCGAGACCGATGCGCTGGTGGTCATGAGCGGTTCCATCCGCGGCGTGCCGGCGACGCTGGCCTGCTTTGAATTCGAATTCATGGGCGGTTCCATGGGCTCGGTCGTGGGCGAGCGCTTTGCGCGCGGCGCGCAAGCGGCGCTGGACAACAAGACGCCCTTCATCTGCGTGGCTGCTTCCGGTGGCGCGCGCATGCAGGAAAGCCTGCTGTCGCTCATGCAGATGGCCAAGACGAACGCCATGCTGACCCGCCTGTCGGCGGCCGGTCTGCCGTTCATCAGCGTGCTGACCGATCCCACGATGGGCGGCGTATCGGCCAGCTTCGCGTTCATGGGCGACGTCGTCATAGCCGAACCCAAGGCGCTGATCGGCTTCGCCGGCCCGCGCGTGATCGAGCAGACCGTGCGTGAAAAGCTGCCCGAAGGCTTCCAACGCGCCGAGTTCCTGCTGCAAAAGGGCGCGATCGACATGGTCGTCGACCGCCGCCAGTTGCGCGAGGAAATCGCCCGCCTGCTGGCGCTGCTGAACAATCAGCCCGCGGATGTAGTCACGGCCTGATCATGCATTTGCCGCCAGGGTAGGGCTGCCAAGGCCGCGCAGCCCGAGGCGGCATGATGCCGCCGGCAGCCTCGGGTTGTCGGCGGCATTTTCGTTGGAGGAGCGGCGCAGGCACGCGGCATGCTCTAGAGGGCCTCGGCGCGATCCCGGCGTGTTTGAACATGCGATTTTCGGAACAGTGTTTTCCACGCTGATTTGTTGTCATATTGCGACACAGTCTGAGCCAGTTGGCGCGGATTTTGCTATGTTCCCGGTTAGCCCAGAAATATACGGAGTTATGTAATGCAGTCGACCAAGAAGAAAATGCTTACGCGCCTTGCTGGCTTGGCCCTGGCGGGAGCCGCCACGCTGGCCAGCGCGCAATCCTCCGAGGGGACGCAGGGCGGCGTCAGCCTCCATTACGGCATTGGTGATCACTATCAGCGCCTGACGCTGAACTACGAAACTGCCTCTGTCTGGACCTATAAATTTGGCGGCAACTGGGGCCGGCTGGACCTGACGCCCGAACTCGGCGCGTCGTACTGGCAGGCCGATGGTTCGCGCTCGCCGGGCCATGTCTGGCAGTTCAGCGCCATTCCGATGTTCCGCTGGTGGACCGGCGAGCGCTTCTACATTGAAGCCGGTATCGGCGCCACGCTCTTCTCCAGCACGCGTTTCGCCAACGAGAACATCAGCACGGCCTTCCAGTTTGGCGACCACGTCGGCCTGGGCTTCCTGGTCACGCCGAACAACCGCATCGGCGTGCGCTATTCGCACTTTTCCAATGCTGGCATCAAGCGCCCCAACCCGGGTCTCGATGTGCTGCAGCTGACCTACACGTACCAGTTCTGATTCCGCCGCGAACAGCAGCAGACAGCCCTCGCAAGAGGGCTTTTTTTCGGCCTGCCATTTCGCGTCTGCCCGGAGGCCGCCCGGCGCGGGCCTGGCGCCCCGCGTCTTGCGCGGTTACGCCTCCCCAGAGCGGGCGTTCTGTCCATGGGCACCGCCCGGAGGCAAAAAAAAGCCCCCATCATGAGATGGGGGCTTTTTCACGCTTGCGGCTTAGTGGTGCGTTTCGACTTGAACCAGGGGCTCATTCGAAACGGGTGCCACAGGCTTGCGCTCGCGGCCCAGGCGGGTCGGCGTGTGCGCCGCGGCGATACGCAGCTGCGTTTGCGCGTGGCGGTCCGGATCGGTTTCCACCCATTGCAGGCCGGCGGCGTTGAGCACGTCGTGCAGGGCTTGGGACTTGGCCGACGGCGCCGTTGCCGGCACCACGATGGGCTGTGCGGTGACCGGAGCCACGGGGGCCGGAGCCGGAGCGGCCGCAACGGCTGCCACTTCGGTCACGGGCGCGGCGGGGGCCTTCGCCACCACGGGTTCCACGGCAGGCGCTTGCACCGGAGCTTGCTCGGGTTCGGCAGGAGCCGAAGCCTGGCTGGCAGGTTCCACGGCGACCGGCTGAGTCACCTCGGGAGCAGCCGTTTGCACGGGCTGGGCCACGGGTTCAGCGGCGGCTTGCACAGGCTCGGCCTTGGGGGTCTCGACCTGTTGGGCTTCGACCTGACGGGCCTCGACCTGCACCGGCTGGGCGGCAACTTCCTCTGCCTGCGCGGTAGCGGCCTGCACCTGTTGCGCCTGCACCGGAGCCGCTTCGGCCTTGGGGGCTTGCGCTTCTTCGGCGGCTTGGGCGGGCTGGGCGGCTACGCCTTCCGCCTGTTCGCCGGCGTCGTCGTCGGAACCGTCTTCCTGTTGCTCGTCGCTGCCGGCCAGGCCTGCTTCTTCCTGGCTGCGGCGGCCACGGCGGCTGCGGCGGCGGCGGCGCTTGCGCTCGGGATCAGCTGCGCCCTCGGCGTCGTCAGCGGTCGGGATGGCATCGGCTGCCAGCTCGGCGGCTTCATCGGCGTCCTGCGCGGATGCCGTGGCCGGCTTGGCGTCGGGCAGCGCGGTGGCGACGGTCTGAGCCAGCGCGGCAACCATGCTTTCCTGTTCGCTCATCGGCGCGTCGGACTGGCCTTCCTCGCGACGGTTACGGCCGCGGCCACGACGGCGGTTGCGACCGGCGCCGGTGTCCTCGCCATTGAGTTCCGTGGCTTGCTCGGGGCGGCTGGACGCCAGGGCCGCTTGCGTGGCCTGGGTGTCGCGTTCGCCGCGGGCTTCGTTGCGGTTGTGGCGTTCGCCGCGTTCACCCTCGGAGCGGCGGTTGCCGCGCACGTGGTGACGGCCGCCTTCGGTGCCTTCGGCGCCTTCGTTGCGCGATTCGCCGCGACGGTTGCGGTTGCGGTCCGAACCGTGGCGCTCGCCACGGCGTTCCTGGCCGTCATGGCCGCTGCGACCCTTGCCGCGGCTGGAGGTGGCGCGCTTGGCGCTTTCTTCCTGGGCGGTGGGTGCAGGCTTGGCGGGTTCGGCGTTGCCGGTCAGCCAGCCGACCAGGCGCTTGAACAAGCCGCCCAGGCCGCCGCTCGTGGCGGGAGCGGCAGGCGCCGCAACCGGGGCCGCGGGCGTCGAGACGGGAGCGGGTTGCGAGGGCGTGATGCCCTTGACCAGCGCTTCCGGACGAGCCTTGATTTCGCTTTCGCGAGGCTGCCAGGGCGCATCCGTGGCCGGCGCTTCAACCAGCTCGAAGCTGGTCTTCAGTTCTTCCAGGCGCGGATCGTCGTGGCGCAGGCGCTCGATGTGGTGGTGCGGCGTTTCCAGATGCTTGTTGGGGATCAGCATCAGGTTGACCTTCAGGCGGGCTTCCATCTTGGTGATGTCGGCGCGCTTTTCGTTCAGAAGGTAGGTGGCCACATCGACCGGCACCTGGGCGTGGACCGCCGCGGTGTTTTCCTTCATCGCCTCTTCTTGCAGCAGGCGCAGCACGTGCAGCGCGCTGGACTCGGCGTCGCGGATCACGCCGGTGCCGTTGCAGCGCGGGCAGGTGATGTGCGAGCCTTCGTTCAGGGCCGGACGCAGGCGCTGGCGCGACAGTTCCATCAGGCCGAAGCGCGAGATCTTGCCCATCTGGACGCGGGCGCGGTCGAAATGGAGGGCATCACGCAGGCGCTGTTCAACCGCGCGCTGGTTCTTGCTGTCTTCCATGTCGATGAAGTCGATGACGATCAGGCCGCCCAGGTCGCGCAAGCGCAACTGGCGGGCTACTTCGTCGGCCGCTTCCGAGTTGGTGCGCAGCGCGGTTTCCTCGATGTCGGCGCCGCGGGTGGAGCGGGCGGAGTTGACGTCGACGGAGACCAGCGCTTCGGTGTGATCGATCACGATGGCGCCGCCCGAAGGCAGCTGCACGGTGCGCGAGTACGCCGTTTCGATCTGATGTTCGATCTGGAAGCGCGAGAACAGCGGGATATCGTCGCGGTAGCGTTTGACGCGCTGGACGTTGTCCGGCATGACCACGCTCATGAAGGCGGTGGCCTGGTCGGCGATCTCGTCGGTATCGATCAGGATCTCGCCGATTTCGGGCGAGAAATAATCGCGGATGGCCCGGATGACCAGGCTGGATTCCAGGTAGATCAGGATGGGCGCGGAGTTGTCGCGCGCGGCGCCATCGATGGCCGTCCAGAGCTGCAACAGGTAGGACAAGTCCCACTGGAGTTCTTCGACGTTACGGCCGATGCCCGCGGTGCGCGCAATGATGCTCATGCCCTGGGGCAGCTCGAGCTGCTCCATGGTGTCGCGCAGTTCCTGGCGGTCCTCGCCCTCGACGCGGCGCGAAACGCCACCGCCACGGGGGTTGTTGGGCATCAGGACCAGGTAGCGGCCTGCGAGCGAGATGAACGTGGTCAGGGCTGCGCCCTTGTTGCCGCGCTCTTCCTTTTCGACCTGGACGATCAGTTCCTGGCCTTCGCGCAGGGCGTCCTGGATACGGGCGCTACGGACATCCACGCCTTCCTTGAAGAAGCTGCGGGCAACTTCCTTGAAGGGCAGAAAGCCGTGACGGTCTTCGCCGTAGTTGACGAAGCAGGCTTCCAGGCCGGGTTCGATCCGGGTGATGACACCTTTGTAGATGTTGCCTTTGCGTTGTTCGCGGCCGGCAGTCTCGATGTCGAGGTCGATGAGTTTTTGCCCATCGACGATAGCGACGCGTAATTCTTCCTGATGCGTCGCATTGAACAGCATGCGCTTCATGAGAGGGTTTCTCCGTTGTCATGACGCGCCGATATCGGCGCGTGACCTCGGGTCACTCGGGCTGCGGCTGAAGCGGGCAAGAAATGCGGACCGTACCTGGGCGGCGCCCAGGCGTATCCGCCGCGGGTCAGGCGGGCACGTCGTGCCGTGGGGCACGGGGTTCTGTCAGCAGGAGGGTCAGCTTCACTGAATGTGGTTTGACGGAAAAATTGCTGTGAACGGCAGCTGCGGTCGGATTGGTTGCCTACACGCAGCTGGTGCTTTAAATATGCGACGATTCTTGCAGTGCTTCAGAGCCGCTTGCGGCATGCAACGGACCTGCTGGGACAGCGGGCAAAGTGAATGCCACACCACTATCCGGCAGGGCGCGGTTGCGCCGGCGACCAAGAGACCCAGGGGTTGAATGAGCAGGCAGTACAATGGCGGCCCGCGCGCTCGACGGAGTTGCGTGTAAGTTGCATCTCTACGCCAGGCGGCTAGTTCAGCCCCTTAAGGCTGTCCCGATTATATGTCGCTTTCCGCAATGCGCAAAGAAACTTCCTCCCCCATATCCTCCTCTAAAGCCGCCCCCGCCGTTCGAATGGTGGAGGTCGATGCCGACCATGCCGGCCAGCGCCTCGATAACTACCTGATGCGGCTGTGCAAGGGCGTCCCCAAAACGCATATCTACAAGGCCATCCGCGGCGGCGAGGTGCGTGTAAACAAGGGACGCATCTCGGTCGACTACCGCGTCGTGGAAGGCGACATGGTCCGCATCCCGCCCTTGCGCCTGCCCGATCCGGGCAAGCCCAAGCCGGTGCCGGGCGCGGAGTTCCCGGTCGTGTTCGAGGACGACGCCATGCTGGTGGTGGATAAGCCCGCGGGCGTGGCGGTCCATGGCGGCAGCGGCGTGTCGTTCGGCGTGATCGAGCAGTTGCGCGCCGCCCGGCCCGAGGCCAAGTTCCTGGAACTGGTGCACCGGCTGGACCGTGAAACCTCGGGGCTGCTCATGGTCGCCAAGAAGCGCAGTGCGCTGCTCGCCCTGCACGCCATGCTGCGCGAGGGCAAGAGCGACAAGCATTACCTGGCGCTGGTCGAGGGCGATTGGGTCAATGACCGCCAGCACATCAAGCTGGGCCTGTCGAAGTGGACTACCCAGTCTGGCGAGCGCCGCGTCAAGGTGGACCCGGACGGGCAGACGGCGCACACCATCGTCACGCTCAAGCAGCGGTTTGGCGGCTACAGCCTGGTGGACGCCGAATTGCGGACGGGGCGCACCCACCAGATCCGGGTGCACCTGGCCGCCAGCGGCTTTCCCATCGTGGGCGATGACAAATACGGGCACGACGACGTGCGCGCGCAATTTGCGCGGCAGGGCTTCGGCCGCATGTTCCTGCACGCCCACAGTTTGACCCTGGCCCATCCCCTGACGGGCGAGGCCATGACGCTTACCGCCGAGCTGCCGCCTGCTTGCCGAAACATACTGAAACTACTGGAGTCGGTCTGATATGTCGTATTCGCTGGTCGTCTTTGACTGGGATGGCACCCTGATGGATTCCACGCACAGCATCGTGGCCGCCATCCAGGGCGCTTGCCGCGACCTGGATCTGGCGGTGCCGTCGGCGTCCGACGCGAGTTGGGTGATTGGTCTGTCCCTGGAAAGCGCCTTGCGCCGGGCCGTGCCGGAGCTGACGCAAGCCATGCTGCCGCGCTTTCTTGAGCGCTACCGTACGCACTACCTGCTGCGCGACCCCGAGTTGCGCCTGTTCGAGGGCGTGCAGGAATTGCTGACTGAGCTGGCCGGGCAGAACGTGCGGCTGGCCGTCGCCACCGGCAAGAGCCGCGTCGGCCTGACCCGCGCGCTGGCCGCCACTGGCCTCGGCCCGTTGTTCGACGCCACCCGCACGGCCGACGAGACCTTCAGCAAGCCGCATCCCGCGATGCTGCATGAGTTGATGCGGGAACTGGACGTGGATCCGGCCCGCGTGGTGATGGTGGGCGATACCTCGCACGACCTGCAGATGGCGGTCAATGCCGGGGTGCACGGCCTGGGCGTGACCTATGGCGCGCATACCTTGAAGGAGCTTCAGGGGTGTGCGCCCCAGGCAGTGCTCGACAGCGTGCCGCTGGTGCGCGAATGGCTGTTGCCCAGGATCGGCGCGGGCGTTTAGCCTGCGTTCCCCCGCCGCCGGCGCGGAACGTCCGGCGCGCTGGCCTGTCTATCGGAAAAGGCGTTCTCGTCCGTTGGCTGCCGCCGCGGAATATCATTGGGTCGTCCAGCGTCCATGGGTTGCGCAGGGCGTGCCCATGACTCCTGCGGGCGCCATACCGGAGACCACGATGCTGATACGCAAGCCCGACGATTTTGTTCCGTCCGAGATCACCCCCGAGGTCGTATGGCGCTCGCGCCGCGATCTGATGCTTCGTGCCGGCCTGACGGCCGCCGCCGTGGGCTTGACGGGCTGGGCGGGTCGCGGCGCCCATGCGCAGGATGCCGGCGCGCTGCCGGGCAAGGCCAATGCCGCCCTCAGCGTCATGGACAAACAGACCTCGCTGGCCGACGTGACGTCGTACAACAATTACTACGAATTCGGCGTCGATAAGGGCGATCCGGCCGCCAATGCGGGCAAGCTGCAGACGCGCCCCTGGACGGTCAGCGTCGAAGGCGAGGTCGGCAAGCCGCGCACCTACACCATCGAGGAATTGCTCAAGCTTGCGCCCATGGAAGAGCGCGTTTACCGGCTGCGCTGCGTCGAGGGCTGGTCCATGGTCATCCCGTGGATGGGCTATTCGCTGTCCGAACTGCTCAAGCAGGTGGAACCTACCGGCAACGCAAAGTACGTGGAATTCGTCACGGCCGTGCAGCGCGAGAACATGCCGGGCGTGCGCGCGGCGATCCTGGAGTGGCCCTATGTGGAAGGGCTGCGCATCGACGAGGCCATGCATCCGCTGGCCATGCTGGTCTTCGGTGTCTATGGCCGGGTGCTGCCCAACCAGAACGGCGCCCCGCTGCGGCTGGCGGTGCCCTGGAAGTATGGGTTCAAGTCGGCCAAGTCCCTCGTGAAGATCCGCCTGGTGGAAAAGCTGCCGGTATCGTCGTGGGTCAAGGCCGCGCCGCAGGAATACGGTTTCTATGCCAACGTGAACCCCAATGTGGCCCATCCCCGCTGGAGCCAGGCGACCGAGCGCCGCATCGGCGAGGACGGCTTGTTCAGCCCGAAGCGCAAGACCCTGATGTTCAACGGCTACGGCGATCAGGTGGCGTCGCTCTATCAGGGCATGGACCTGAAAGCGAATTACTGAGGCGCTCATGTCTGCTGGTGTTCCGCAGGCGGCTCCGGCCGCGCCGCCGCGCAAGGCGCAGATTTCCGCCGCGACGATCGGGCGCTTCAAGCCATTGCTGTTCCTGCTGGGGCTGGCGCCGTTTGCGCGTTGGGTCTGGCTTGGGATGAACAACGGCCTGACGGCGAATCCCGTCGAGTTCCTGACCCGCTCCTCCGGCACCTGGACCCTGGTCTGCCTGCTGGTCACCCTGGCCATCACTCCCTTGCGCCGCCTGACGGGGCAGCCCGCGCTGGTACGCGTGCGCCGCATGTGCGGGCTGTTCGCCTTCTTCTACGGCGCCATGCATTTCATGGCCTGGGTGTGGTGGGACCGGGGCTTCGATCCTGCCGCCATGTTGCAGGACATCGGCGAACGCCCCTTCATCATGGTGGGATTTTCCGCCTTCGTGCTTATGACGGCGCTGGCCGCCACGTCGACGCAATGGGCCATGCGACGCCTGGGCAAGCGCTGGCAGACCCTCCACCGGGCCATCTATGCCATCGGCTTGCTGGCTATCCTGCATTACTGGTGGCACAAGGCCGGCAAGAACGATCTGGCGCAGCCCGCCATGTACGCCGCGGTGCTGGCCCTGCTGTTGGGCTGGCGGGTGGTGGCGTGGTGGAAGCGCCGCCGCTAGCGCCGGCGCCTGGGCGCCTTACAGGATGGACAGCATGATGGCCGCGGTTTCCGCGTCCGGCTGGCCGTCGTGCAGCGCGGGGCGGTAGTGCATCTGGAATGCCGCCAGCGTGTTGATCGTGGCGCGGTCCAGGGTGCCGTCCTGCGGGCAGGCATAGCCCAGCCGCTGCAGCTGCTTCTGGAACCAGGCCACGTCGGGCGTGCCTTGCGCCTGCAGGCGCGCCAGATGTTCGGCGGCGCCTGCTTCGTCGTACCAGCGGCCTATGCCTGCCGCGGCCAGCGCCTTCCAGGGAAAGAGCGGGCCCGGGTCTACCTTGCGCTGCGGCGCGATGTCGCTGTGGCCCACGACGTTTTCGGGCGCGATGCCGTGGCGCTGGATGATGTCTCGCAGCAGGATGGTCAGGGCGCGTATCTGGCGGTCGTTGTAGGCGTGCCAGACGGGCTTGCCGTCCGCGCCTTCGGTCCAGCCCGGATTTACGACCTCGATGCCGATGGACGTGCTGTTCATGGCGATGTTGCCGTACCAGGAGCTGGCCCCGGCATGCCAGGCGGCGCGGTTCTCGTCGACGAGCCGATAGGCGCGCCCGGCATCGTTCACCAGATAGTGGGCGCTGACCTTGCCTTTGGACAGCAAGTGCATCGACCGGGCGTCGTCCACGGAGGTGTAATGCAGCACGACGGAGCGGACGCGGCTGCTCTGGCTGACGGCCGTGACCGAGGTGTCCAGGTCCAGCCCGGCGGGCCCGCGCGCGGCGCAGCCCGCCAGGACTGCCGTGGCCAGCAGTGTGGCGATAAGGCGAAACATGGTCAGCGGGCCAGGTAGAGGAACAGCGTGGGCAGCTTGTCCAGCTGGGGTGCCGGCAGCTTTTTCCATTCGGCCACGGTATGCGTGACGACCCATTCATCGGCCGTCGTCACCGAGCGGGCCACGCAGAGCTTCGTGTCCGCCTTCAGGCTGGCCAGCAGCGTGGCGAACATGGCGGCGTTGCGGTAGGGGGTTTCGATCAGCAGCTGGGTCTGGTTGTGCTTGGCGGAATGCTGCTCCCAGGCGCGCAACTGCCTGGCGCGTTCGGCGGGATCCACCGGCGCATAGCCATGGAAGGCGAAGCGCTGGCCGTCCAGGCCGCTGGCCATGAGGCCCAGCAGGATCGAGGAGGGGCCGACCCAGGGTTTTACGGTGATGCCCAGGCGGTGCGCGGCATCCACGACCTTGGCGCCGGGGTCGGCCACGGCAGGGCAGCCAGCCTCGGAAACCAGTCCGATTTCGGCGCCTTGCGCGACCGGCGTCAGCCAGGCTTTGATCTGGGCGGCGTCGACCTTGTCGGTCAGGGTGTGTATCGTGATTTCCTGCAGCGGCCGGTCGGTGCCGATGAGCTTCAGGAAGGCACGGGCTGTCTTGGCGTTCTCGGCAATGTAGGTGTCCAGCTTGCCGGCCAGGGCGCGGACCTCGGCGGGCAGCCAGCGCTCCGGCGGCGCGTCGCCCAGGCCGACGGGGATGAGGTGCAGGGCGCCGCTCATTCGGGGGCTCCCGGCGCGTCCAGCGGATCCAGTCCGAACCGCGCCAGCATGCGCGTCAGCTCGATCAGCGGCAGGCCGATGATGGCGGTGGGATCGTCGCTCTGGATGCTTTCCATCAGCGCAATGCCCAGGCTTTCCGCCTTGGCGCTGCCTGCGGTATCGTAAGGTTCTTCGGCGCGCAGGTAGGCTTCGATGGCGCGGTCCGACAGTTGGCGGAAGCGGCAGCGGGTAATGATGTCGGCTTTTTCCACCCGTTGCCCGTCCGTGACCGCCAGGGCGCTATGGAATTCCACGATCTGCCCCGACAGGGCGCGCAATTGCGCCAGGGCGCGCGGGAAATCGCCTGGTTTGCCGATGGGCTCGCCATCCACTGTCGCGACCTGGTCCGATCCGATCACGACGCTGCCGGGGTGGCTGGCGGCCACCGCCATGGCTTTCGCCACGGACAGGCGCAGCGCCAGGGCCGCGGGCATTTCGCCGGGTTGTGGCGTTTCGTCTACATCGGGGGAAATCGCCGTAAAGGGCAGGCGCAGGCGCGACAGCAGTTCTTTGCGGTAACGCGAGCTGGACGCGAGGATCAGGCTAGGCTTCAGGGGCATGCGGTATTTGACGGTGATACGTAAGTCACAGTATTATCTAACGTTTTGCGGCATTTTTGCAGGAACATCAACATGACACCTAAGGGATTGCCTGGCGGCGCGAGCCGTAACTCGGGCGGATCGGCGGGTGCAGGGAAGGATGTGGCTGCGGGTGTGGCAACTGCAGAAGTAACTGCGGTAACTGCGGTAACTGCGGGTACAACTGCGGGTGCAGCGGCTGCGGATGTCGCGGATGTGAAACGCATCGATGCTTTCGCGTTTGCCCGATTGGGCAAGCAAGCGCAGGGCAGTGTCGCCTTGGCGCGGCTTGTTCGGGCGGTTGAAGGCTTGCCTGACCAACCGCTGGGCGAAGCTGGCCTGGTGAAGTGGTCCGTGCGTGGCGAAGAGGGCAAGACCGGCTTGTTGCTGGGTCAGCCGCTCTTGCATCTGCATGTGCAGGCGAATCCGGTCGTTGTATGCCAACGTTGCAATGCGCCGTTTGCGTACCCGGTCGATAGCGAAGTCCTGCTGCAACTGGTCAAATCCGAGGACGACCTCGACGATGGTTATTCCGCCGCTGAACAAGGCGACGGTTACGACGACGAGGACGACGAAGGCGAAGGAAGGAATTCTGCGCCCCATCTGCCTGAAAAGGTGGTGGGATCGCATCATTTTGATCTGTTGGCCCAGATCGAAGATGAGCTCATTCTGAGCGTTCCGTATGTGCCCAAGCATGATGTATGCCCGGGCGCGCAGGCCAAAGCCAGCGAAGTTCCTCAAGAGGAGCCCGCTGTCAAGCGTCCGTCGCCGTTTGCGGTGCTGGAACAACTGAAGCACAAAGATTGAGATCAACATCGGGCCGCATCGCGTACAATGCGCCCCGTTTCTAGGAGTCATCATGGCCGTTCAACAAAACAAGAAGTCCCCCTCCAAGCGCGGTATGCACCGTTCGCACGATTTTCTGGTGAGCCCGTCGACGGCCATCGAGCCGAACACCGGCGAAACGCACCTGCGTCACCACATCAGCCCCAACGGCTTCTATCGCGGCCGCAAGGTCCTGAAGACCAAGGCCGACGAATAAGGCCCCCGGGCCGAACTCGTACTCGGACCAACTCGGCTGAGCGCTGATACCTGGCACCCGTGATACGCATCGCCATAGACTGTATGGGCGGAGACTTCGGTCTACCCGTCACAATTCCGGCTGCGATCGAGTTCGCCCGGCAATTTCCGGACACCCGGCTATTGCTGGTCGGGCTTCCCGACGCTATCGAAGCGGCGCTTTCCGAGCACCGCAACGTGGCTCGCGATCGTCTGGAAATCGTGGCGGCTTCCGAGGTCGTCACCATGGACGACCCTGTCGAGGTCGCCCTGCGCCGCAAAAAAGACTCCTCCATGCGCCTGGCCGCCCAGTCCGTCAAGGACGGGCGCGCCGACGCCTGCGTTTCCGCGGGCAACACCGGCGCCTGGATGGCCATTTCACGCTACGTGCTCAAGACGCTGGACGGCATAGACCGGCCCGCGATCGCCACGTCCATTCCGAACCAGACGGGCCGCGCCACCACGGTGCTGGACCTGGGTGCGAATGTGGACTGCACGGCCGAGCACCTTTTGCAATTCGCCATCATGGGCGCCGCGCTGTCGCAGGCGGTGGACCATCGCGAGAACCCCACCGTGGGCTTGCTCAATATTGGCGAAGAAGTCATCAAGGGCAACGAAGTCGTCAAGGAAGCCGCCGAGCTCCTGCGCGGCAGCCCGCTGAACTTCTACGGCAACGTGGAAGGCAATGACATTTTCAAGGGCACGGTCGATGTCGTCGTCTGCGACGGCTTCGTCGGCAATGTCGTGCTCAAGTCCGTCGAAGGGCTGGCGAAGATGCTGTCCAGCGTCATTCGCGAAGAGTTCAAACGCAATCTGATCACGCTGCTGGCCGGCGCGGTGGCCAGGCCGGTGCTGAACCGTCTGCGCAACCGTGTCGACAACCGGCGCTATAACGGCGCCGCATTGCTGGGCTTGCGTGGCGTGGTCATCAAGAGCCACGGTTCCGCGGACGTTTACGCCTTCGGTTTTGCGTTGCAACGAGCCCGCGAAGCTGTAGTGAGTAAACTGCTGGAGCGCACCGCGCAGACGGTCGCGCAAATTACCAAGCGCGTTCAATCAGGCGATGGCCCTTCGGCGTCGTCGCCAAACGTGGCTGGGGACACCGCTTGATGGATACCGCAATGAAATATTCCGTGATCGCGGGCACCGGCAGCTTCTTGCCGGAACGCGTGGTTTCGAATGACGAACTGGCAGCGGAACTGGCGACGCGCGATATCGCCACCTCCGATGAATGGATTGTCGAGCGCACTGGCATCAGGCAGCGCCACCTTGCCGAGCGCGGTGTCACCACCAGCCAGCTTGCCACCGAGGCATCGCGCCGCGCGCTGGCTGATGCCGGCGTCGACGCTTCCGAGGTCGACCTCATCGTGGTGGCCACGTCCACCCCGGACTTCGTGTTCCCCAGCACGGCTTGCCTGGTGCAGGCCAACCTGGGCGCCAAGGGTTCGGCGGCCTTCGACGTGCAGGCAGTCTGCAGCGGCTTCGTCTACGCGCTCACCACCGCCGACAGCTTCATCCGCGCTGGCCGCGCCCGTTGCGCGCTGGTGATCGGCGCCGAAGTGTTTTCGCGCATCCTGGACTGGAACGACCGCAGCACCTGCGTGTTGTTCGGCGACGGCGCAGGCGCCGTGGTGCTGAAGGCTTCCGACAAGCCCGGCATCCTGGCCGCGCAGTTGCACGCCGACGGCAGCCAGATGAAGATTCTCAGCGCGGCGGGCAACGTGGCCTATGGCGACGTGACCGGCGACCCGTTCCTGCGCATGGACGGCCAGGCCGTCTTCAAGCAGGCGGTCACCGTGCTGGACCGCTCCGCGCGCGACACCTGCGCCGAAGCCGGCATCGAAGTCGGCGACGTCGATTGGCTGATCCCGCATCAGGCCAACGTGCGCATCCTGAATTTCCTGGCTCGCAAGCTCAGTGTGCCGGTTGAAAAAGTCGTCATTACCGTCGATAGCCACGCCAATACTTCGGCGGCCAGCGTGCCGCTGGCGCTGGATGCCGCGCGCCGCGATGGCCGTGTCAAGCCGGGCCAGCTCATCCTGATGCAAGGCGTGGGCGGCGGATTCACCTGGGGCTCGGTACTGGCCCGCATGTAAGGGTGTGCCCGGGCGGGGGCGGCACCTGTGCCGCGCCAGCCAGGAGAGCGCGCCTGACATTCCACACAGACACTGAATCAATCCAAACGCTCAATCATGAAAATCGCTTTTGTCTTTCCTGGCCAAGGTTCGCAAGCTGTCGGCATGCTGGATGCCTGGTCGGGCGTTGCGGCGGTCACTGACACCGTGGCGCAGGCCTCGCAGGCCCTCGGGCAGGACCTGGGCGCCCTGATCGCGCAGGGTCCCGTGGAGCAGCTCAACCTGACCACCAATACCCAACCCGCCATGTTGACGGCTGGCGTCGCGTTCTACGCGGCCTGGTGCGCCGCGGGCGGCCGCAAGCCCGACGTCGTGGCCGGCCACAGCCTGGGCGAATACGCCGCGCTGACGGCCGCCGGATCGCTGACGCTTGACGATGCCGTGCGCCTGGTGCGCGTGCGCGCCGACGCCATGCAGGCCGCCGTGCCGGTTGGCACGGGCGCCATGGCCGCGATTCTCGGCCTGGATGATGATGCCGTGCGCGCCGCGTGCGCCGCCGCCGCGCAAGGCGAAGTCGTCGAAGCCGTGAACTTCAATGCGCCCGCGCAAGTCGTGATCGCGGGCCACAAGGCCGCCGTCGAGCGCGCCTGCGAACTGGCCAAGGCCGCGGGCGCCAAGCGCGCATTGCTGCTGCCGGTGTCCGCGCCGTTCCACTCCAGCCTGCTCAAGCCCGCGGCCGATGTGCTGGCCGGCGCGCTGGCTGGCGTGAACGTGGCCGCGCCGCAGATTCAGGTCATCAACAACGTCGATGTGGCTACGCCTTCGGAACCCGGGGCAATCCGGGATGCGCTGGTGCGTCAGGCATGGCATCCTGTGCGCTGGGTCGAAACCCTGCGTGCGATGAAGGCGCAGGGCGTCACGCACGTCGTCGAGTGCGGCCCCGGCAAGGTGCTGGCGGGCCTGACCAAGCGCATCGACCCCGAACTTACCGGCCTGGCCATCACCGATCCTGCCTCGCTTGAAGCTGCGTTGGCCGCCGTTAACGGAAACTAAAGACATGGATAACACCTCGATCGAATTGCTCGGCAAGGTCGCGCTGGTGACCGGCGCCACGCGCGGCATTGGCCGCGCCATCGCCCAGGAACTGGCTGCCCGTGGCGCGACCGTCGTCGGCACCGCCACGTCCGAATCGGGCGCGGCCGCCATCACCGAAGCACTGGCTCCGTTTGGCGGCCGGGGCGTGGTGCTGGACGTGACCAACGCCGAAGCTTGCGATGCGCTGATCGATGCGCTGGGCAAGGAGAGCGGCGGTCCGCATATCCTCGTCAATAACGCAGGCATCACCCGTGATACGCTGGCGATGCGCATGAAGGACGACGATTGGTCGGCGGTCATCGACACCAATCTTGCCTCGGTCTTCCGCCTGTCGCGCGCGGTGCTGCGCAGCATGATGAAAGCCCGTTGGGGACGGATCATCAACGTCACTTCGGTGGTGGGTTCCAGCGGTAACGCCGGCCAGGCCAACTATGCCGCCGCCAAGGCGGGCGTGGCTGGCATGTCGCGCGCGCTGGCACGCGAGCTGGGCAGCCGCAACATCACCGTGAACTGCGTTGCCCCGGGTTTCATCGATACGGACATGACGCGCGCGCTGGGTGAAAACCAGACCGCGGCCTTGTTGCAGCAGATTCCGCTGGGCCGTTTGGGCTCGCCCACGGACATCGCCCACGCAGTGGCCTTTTTGTCCGGGCCGCAGGCGGGTTACATTACCGGCACCACCCTGCACGTCAACGGCGGGATGTACATGCAATAAATCACGAATCGCGCGTGGCGGCACATGCCGCCGCGTCGCCGGGAAGCCGGCGGGGCAGCGCGCGATTCACCGGAAACGCCGCACATGGGTCTTCCTGCGTCACTCTTGACGACAGAACTGGTGCGCGGTGTTATTTTTGTCACGGTCAGGCGTTGCATCACTCCGCGCTTGGCTATAATTCGCGGGATTTTTCCCATTTGGAGATCTGCATGGAAAGCATCGAACAGCGCGTCAAGAAGATCGTCGCTGAACAACTTGGCGTGAACGAAGCCGAGATCAAGAACGAATCCTCCTTCCTTGACGACCTCGGTGCCGATTCGCTCGACATGGTCGAACTGGTCATGGCCCTCGAAGACGAATTCGAGACCGAGATCCCCGACGAAGAGGCCGAAAAGATCACGACCGTGCAACAAGCGATTGACTACATCAATTCGCACGGTAAGCAGTAAGCTCAGCCTATATCGTTCTGGTTGCCCGAGATGATTTCGGCCAACCGGGAATCGGGGCGGTTTCAGGAATTTGCCGTGTGGACCACTCGCGGGAAGGGCGTCGTAAAGCCCGACCCGTTTTCGTGTGGTCCACACGCGCAGCGCATCCCGAAAGCCGCCTTTCTTTTGTCTGTTTGAGGAGTCATCCGTGAAGCGACGTGTCGTCATCACCGGCCTGGGTATCATCTCCCCCGTAGGGAACGATCTGACCACCGCTTGGGACAATATCGTCAACGGACGTTCTGGCATCAGCCGCATCACCCGTTTCGATCCCTCGGCTATCACCACCCACATTGCTGGCGAAGTCAAAGACTTCGACATCAGTACCTATGTTTCGGCCAAGGAAGCCCGCCAGATGGATACGTTTATCCATTACGGCCTGGCTGCCGGAATGCAGGCCTGGCGCGACTGCGGCCTGGAAGTCACCGAAGCCAATGCCGAGCGCATAGGCGTGATCGTGGGCTCCGGTATCGGCGGCCTGCCGCGCATCGAAGAAACCCAGGTCGAATATCTGGCCAAGGGTCCTCGCCGGATTTCTCCGTTCTTCGTGCCGGGTTCGCTGATCAACCTGATTTCCGGCCATCTGTCGATCACCTACGGCATGAAAGGCCCGAGCTACGCCGTCGTGTCGGCGTGCACCACCGGCCTGCATTGCATTGGCGACGCCGCGCGCCTGATCGAGTACGGCGATGCCGACGTCATGGTGGCTGGCGGCGCCGAATCGACCGTGTCGCCCCTGGGCATCGGCGGGTTTGCCGCGATGCGTGCCTTGTCCACCCGCAACGATGATCCCGAGACGGCTTCGCGCCCCTGGGACCGCGACCGCGACGGCTTCGTGCTGGGCGAGGGCGCGGGCGTTCTGGTGCTGGAAGAATACGAGCATGCCAAGAAGCGCGGCGCGCGCATCTACGGCGAACTCGCAGGCTACGGCATGAGTTCGGACGCGCACCACATCACGGCCCCCGACAAGGACGGCCCGCGCCGCGGCGTCATGAACGCCCTGCGCAATGGCGGCCTGAATGCGGATGACATCCAGTACGTCAATGCGCACGGCACGTCCACGCCCCTGGGCGACAAGAACGAAACCGACGCGTTGAAGCTGGCGTTCGGCGACCATGCCAAGAAGCTGGTGGTCAACTCGACCAAGTCGATGACCGGCCACTTGCTGGGCGCCGCCGGCGGCATCGAAGCCGTGTTCACGACCATGGCCGTGTACAACCAGGTTTCGCCTCCCACGATCAACATCTTCAATCAAGATCCCGAATGCGATCTGGATTACTGCGCCAATGAGGCGCGGCAGATGAAGATCGAGGTCGGCCTGTCCAACTCGTTTGGCTTCGGCGGCACAAACGGCTCGATGGCCGTTCGCCGGGTCTGATTTGGAAGGCTCGGTCCGCGGGCATTGGTCGTTTCGCATACCTGTCTCGCAGCCCAGGGGAGCGACCACGCTCTTCGGGCTGGCGCTGGCCACGGCCGCGGCCAGCGCGGTGACGGCCGCGTCCTGGCACGGTCAGGCATGGGCGGGGATCGCGCTGGTTGCGGTCCTGCTTGTGCTCGCCGGGCTGTTACACTCGGCACGGAGCACCCTGTCCCCGGTAACGGAATTGCGTACGGCAGCCGGGGCTGGCCGCTGGCAGGTGCGCCGGCCGCAAGGCTGGCAAGATGCGCTGCTGCTGGATCAGCAGCGCGGCCCTGCCTGGCTGACGCTCACTTTGCAGCCCTTGCCCACCGGGAGTACGGCCTTTACCACTAGCAAAATCACTCTTACCGTCTGGCGGCAGACGTTGCGACCCGAGTCCTGGCGGCGCCTGCGCCTGCTCACGGGCGCGGCGCGGCGCGCACGCCCGGCGGTCCTCCCCCAGGAGGCGTCATGAGCGAGCGCGAAGTTGACGCCGAGCTTGTCGCGCGCGTCCAGCGGGGCGACAAGAAGGCATTTGATCTGCTGGTGCTCAAGTACCAGCGGAAGATTCTCCGCCTGTTGGCCCGGATGATCCGCGATCCCTCGGAAATCGAGGACGTGGCCCAGGAAGCGTTCATCAAGGCCTACCGGGCCTTGCCCCAGTTCCGGGGAGACAGCGCTTTCTACACCTGGCTGTACCGTATCGCCATCAATACGGCCCGGAACTGGCTGGCCTCCCAGGGCCGGCGTCCGAGCGCGCCAAATGCGATAGAAACGGAAGACGGTGAAACTTTTAACGAAACCGACAACCTAACCGATATAAGCACGCCGGAGTCCATGGCTGCCAGCCGCGAAATCGCCGAGACGGTGAACGCGGCCATTGAGGCATTGCCTGAAGAATTGCGCACCGCAATTGTTCTGCGTGAAATCGAAGGTATGAGTTACGAAGACATCGCCCAAAGCATGGATTGCCCGATCGGTACGGTGCGCTCCCGCATTTTTCGTGCGCGCGAAGCCATCGCCACCAAGTTGCGTCCATTGCTTGACACCGATGTCGAGCGTCGCTGGTAAGGAGTGGCAGTCATGCAAACAGCAGCCAAGTCCGTTGTGATCACTGATTCCTCCTGGGAGGAATCGGTTTCCGCCTGGATGGACGGAGAGGATCCCGACGATATTCTTCCCAGTCTGTTGTCCAAGGAAGGACGCCAGACCTGGGACACCTATCATCTGATCGGTGATTCCCTGCGCAATTCCGACCTGGCGCTGACACCCAGCGCGGCCTTCCAGGCCCGCCTGGCACGGGCGCTGGACGCGGAATTGCCTATCGTAGCGGCGCCCCGGCGCCGCTCGCCTTTGCGGGTGGGCCTGTCCGGCCTGGCCGTGGCGGCGGCGGTCGCGACGGTCGCCTGGGTGGCGCAGCCCTACCTTACGGGTGCGCCGGCCACGGAAGTGCGCGTGCTGGCCGATGCCAGCTCCCCGGCTTCGGCTTCCGACGATTCGGGCTTGCGCGACTATCTGGAGGCCCATCGCCAGATGGCGGGCCCCAGCGCGGTGCGGCAGGTGTCGTTTGATGTCGGAGCGGGACGTTGATGGCGCTTGTGCTTCCGTCACGCTGGCCGGTCCTGGGTCGTGCCGCCTCGGTGCAGGCGCACCGGGCCGGCTGGTTCGCCGCCACGCTCCTGGCCGCTTTCCTGGCCGCGCATGAACCCGCCGCAGCCGCCGACAAGGCGCCGGCCGGCCAGACCGATGACGTCGTCCAACTGCTGACGCGCATCCAGCAGGCGGCGCGCAAGCAGGATTACGCCGGCGTCTTCATGTATCAGCAAGGCGAGATGATCCAATCCTCGCGCCTGGTGCACGTCCTGGACGGCACCGGCGAGCGCGAGCGCCTGGAAATCCTCGACGGCCAGCCGCGCGAATACCTGCGCCACAACGAAGATGTGCAGTGCCTGATTCCCGAACGCAAGACCGTGCTGGTCGAGCGTCGCCGCGGCGACCGCTTCCCTGGCTTGCTGCTGGGGGATCCGGCCAATCTGTCCGAGCATTACAAGATCCGCACCGAACCGGCGCTGCATCGCGTGGCCGGCCGGGAATGCCGGCTGATCACGATCGAACCGCTGGACAAGCTGCGCTACGGCTATCGCCTGTGCGCGGACGTCGAGACCAACCTGTTGCTGAAGGCCCAGACCTTGAACGCCGCGCGCGGCGTGGTCGAGCAGGTCTCCTTCACATCGTTGCGGCTGGGCTCGGAAGTGGATCCCCAGTCGCTGTCGTCGCGCTGGAACACGCGCGACTGGAAGGTGCTGGAGCCCACCATGAAGCCGGTGGATCTGGCGGCTCAGGGATGGCGCATCCCGGCGCCCAAGGGCTTCACGGCGATCATGCAGGTGGCGCGCTCCATGGGACGCGGTTCCCCGGTAAGCCAGATGGTGCTGTCCGATGGCCTGGCGGCCATCTCGGTGTTCATCGAGCCCTATGACAACCAGCGCGAACGCCATCCGCCCCACGGCGCGGCGCAGCGCGGCTCGATCAATGTCTACAGCGCGCGCATCGCGGACTTCTGGCTGACAGCCGTGGGCGAAGTGCCCGTGGCGACGCTGGAGCAACTGGCGGAAGCCACAGAATACGTGCCCGCCGCACCCGCGGCGGCAGCACCGGCGGGGGCAGGATCCAAGTGATCCTCCCAGCGCGGCAAGTAGTAATTTCGGAGTGACATATGAAAGCAATGACGGTGTCGAACGCTTTTTTCCGGCGCTTTCTGGCGGTTGTCGCGGCGGGCGTGATGTTGTCCACCGCGTACGTTCCCGCGTCGGTCGCGCAGACGCCGCCGGCCGGGCTGCCCGATTTCACGAACATTGTTGAAAAAGCCGACCCCGCGGTCGTCAACATCCGCACCACCGCCACCGTGCCGGTGCGCGGCGGCGGCGGCCCGGGCGGCAATGATCCGTATGAGCTGTTCCGCTGGTTCTTCGGCCCGGAATTCCAGCCTCCGGGCGGCGGCGGCCAGCCGTCGCCCAATCCGCGCCAGCGCCCGCAGCCTTCCCAGCCGGAAGAGCGCACCGTGCCGCGCGGCGTGGGCTCGGGATTCTTCATCTCGGCCGACGGCTACATACTGACCAACAACCACGTGGTGGTGGATGCGACGGACATCTATGTGACCCTGACCGACGGCCGCGAGTTCAAGGCCAAGGTCATCGGCACGGACGAGCGCACGGACGTGGCGCTCATCAAGATCGAAGCCAAGGACATGACCCCGCTGGTGATCGGCGACCCCAAGAAGCTGAAGAAGGGGCAATGGGTGCTTGCCATCGGTTCGCCGTTCGGCCTGGATTCCACCGTGACCTCGGGCATCGTCAGCGCCATAGGCCGGGACACCGGCGAATACCTGCCGTTCATCCAGACGGACGTCGCGGTCAACCCCGGCAACTCGGGCGGTCCGTTGATCAACCTGGAAGGCGAGGTGGTGGGCATCAACTCCCAGATCATTTCGCGCAGCGGCGGCTTCATGGGCATTTCGCTGGCCATCCCCATCGACGAAGCCATGCGCGTGGTGGATCAGTTGCGCGCCACGGGCAAGGTCACGCGCGGTCGCGTCGGCGTGCAGATCGGCGAAGTGGGCAAGGACGTGGCCGAGGCCATTGGCCTGCCCAAGGCCGAAGGCGCGCTGGTCAGCAGCGTGGAAGCCGAAGGTCCGGCCGAACAGGCGGGCGTGCAGCCGGGCGACGTGATCCTGAAGTTCAACAACGAGCCGATCAAGCGCTGGTCCGATCTGCCGCGCATCGTGGGTGAAACCAAGCCGGGCACGCGCGCCGACATGGAAGTCTGGCGCAAGGGCAAGAGCATGACGCTGTCGGTCAAGGTGGGCGAGATCCCGGCCGAGAAGACGGCTGCCAACGGGAAGAAGGCGGCGCCTGTTCCCGAGGTCACCAACGCGCTGGGCCTGGGCGTGGTGGACGTGCCCGCCGACGTGCAGAAGAAGCTGCGCATCAAGGGCGGCGTCCAGGTGAAGGTTGCCGAGGGCGTGGCCGGGAAGGCCGGCCTGCAGGAAGGCGATATTGTGTTGGCCCTGAACGACACTGACGTCACCGGAGCCAAGCAGTTCGCCGAACTCGTCGCCAAGCTCGACAAGGGCCGCGCGGTTGGCCTGCTGGTGCGCCGCGGCGACCAGACGCAGTGGGTGGCGGTGCCCGCGACGAAGTGATGTTCTTGGCGCCCCGACTGGGGCGCTTTTTGCCCAGGGGCGGCCCTTAGGCAAAAAAAAAGCCCAAGACCAGCTAAAATGGCTGGTTGCCGCAAGAGGGGGCGCCAGGCGCCCCCTCGTTTTGCCCGGGCTTTGAGCCCCAGCGCCCATCACGTCTGCCGTGCGTACTCCGGCGGCGGTGTCTTCCGGCAGTGTGCCGAGTGTTCCGTCCCTTATAATTTCAAGCATGCAGCATATTCGCAACTTCTCCATCATTGCCCACATCGATCATGGCAAATCGACCCTGGCCGATCGCCTGATCCAGCGCTGCGGTGGATTGGCGGATCGCGAAATGTCTGCGCAGGTGCTCGATTCCATGGAAATCGAGCGCGAGCGCGGCATCACCATCAAAGCCCAGACCGCCGCCTTGCATTACAAGGCGAAAGACGGCAAGACCTATAACCTGAACCTGATCGACACCCCGGGGCACGTGGACTTCTCGTATGAAGTCAGCCGCTCCCTGTCGGCGTGCGAAGGCGCGCTGCTGGTGGTGGACGCGTCCCAGGGCGTCGAGGCCCAGACCGTCGCCAACTGCTACACGGCCATCGAGCTGGGCGTGGAAGTGCTGCCCGTGCTGAACAAGATGGATCTGCCGCAGGCCGATCCCGAGGGCGCTCGCCAGGAAGTCGAGGACGTGATCGGCATCGACGCCTCGGAAGCGGTGCTTGCCAGCGCCAAGACCGGCATGGGCATCGACGAGATCCTGGAATCCATCGTGGCGCGCGTGCCGCACCCCAAGGGTGACCCCGACGCGCCGCTGCAGGCGCTGATCATCGACTCGTGGTTCGACAACTACGTGGGCGTGGTGATGCTGGTGCGCATCGTCAACGGCGTGCTCAAGCCCAAGGACAAGATCCTGCTGATGGCTTCTGGCGCCACCCACCTGTGCGAGCAGACCGGCGTGTTCACGCCGAAGTCGCAGCAGCGTCCGCATCTGTCGGCGGGCGAGGTGGGCTTCATCATCGCCGGCATCAAGCAACTGGAAGACGCCAAGGTCGGCGATACCGTCACGCTGGCCAACAAGCCTGCCCCGTCGGCGCTGCCGGGCTTCAAGGAAGTGAAGCCGCAGGTGTTCGCCGGCCTGTACCCGGTGGAAAGCTCCGAATACGACCAGCTGCGCGATTCGCTCGACAAACTCAAGCTGAACGACGCGGCGCTGATGTTCGAACCGGAGGTCTCGCAGGCCCTGGGCTTCGGTTTCCGTTGCGGCTTCCTGGGCCTCTTGCACATGGAAATCGTGCAGGAACGCCTGGAACGCGAGTTCGACATGGACATCATCACCACCGCGCCGTCGGTGGTGTACGAGGTCGAGCAGCGCGATGGTTCCGTGATCACGGTGGAAAGCCCGTCGCGCATGCCGGAAGTGGGCAAGATCCAGGACATCCGCGAACCCATCGTGAAGGTCACGCTGTTCATGCCGCAGGACTACGTCGGTCCGGTCATGACGCTGTGCAACAACAAGCGCGGTTCGCAGGTCAACATGAGCTATCACGGCCGCCAGGTCCATCTGGTGTACGAGATTCCGCTGGCCGAGATCGTGCTGGACTTCTTCGACAAGCTGAAGTCGGTCTCGCGCGGCTACGCCTCGATGGACTACGAGTTCCTCGAGTACCGCTCCGCCGACGTGGTGCGCGTGGACCTGCTGATCAACAACGATCGCGTCGACGCGCTGGCCGTGATCGTCCACCGCAGCAATGCGCGCCACCGCGCCCGCGATGTCGTCACGCGCATGCGCGGCCTGATCCCGCGCCAGATGTTCGACGTCGTCATCCAGGCGGCCATCGGCGCTGAAATCATCGCGCGTGAAAACGTGAAGGCGCTGCGCAAGAACGTGCTGGCCAAGTGCTATGGCGGCGACATCTCGCGCAAGAAGAAGCTGCTGGAAAAGCAGAAGGCCGGCAAGAAGCGCATGAAGCAGGTGGGCAGCGTGGAAATTCCGCAGGAGGCGTTCCTGGCCATCCTGCAAGTGGAAGACAAATAGAACCAAAAAGAAGGCGGTTAGCTGATGAGTTGGAACTTTGCCCTGATCCTGTTTGTTCTGCTGGTGGTGACCGGCATTATCTGGGTGCTTGATCTGGCGGTGCTGCGCAAGGGGCGCGAGCGCCGCGCGCAAGCGGCGATGGCGCAGTACGATGCAGCCCTGGTCGGCGACGCCCAGGAGGCCGAGCGCCTGCGCCGGGAAGCCGGCGATGCGGCGCGACGCGTGCCGTGGTGGATCGAGTACGCGGTCAGCTTCTTTCCCGTCATCCTGTTCGTGTTCATGCTGCGTTCATTCGTGGTGGAGCCGTTCCGCATTCCGTCGGGCTCCATGCTGCCGACGCTGCAATCGGGCGACCTGATCCTGGTGAACAAGTTCAGCTACGGCCTGCGCCTGCCGGTGATCGACAAGAAGATCGTCGAAATCGGCAAGCCGCAGCGCGGCGATGTGTTCGTGTTCCGCTATCCCGTGGATCCGGATGTGGACTACATCAAGCGCGTGGTCGGCCTGCCGGGCGACGAGATCGCCTATCTGGACAAAAAGCTGTACGTGAACGGCGAATTGGTGCCGCATGTGCGCGACGGCGACTATTTTGAACCGGACCGGGTTTCGTATATTGCCCAATATAAAGAGAAGTTAGGCGACGTTGAGCACAAAATCCTGCTGGATGAGGGCAAGCCGCAGGATTATTCCCCGATGTGGCAATTTCCCAACCGCGGAAACTGCCAATACAGCCGCAATGGGGTACGCTGCAAAGTACCCGAAGGGAATTTTTTCGCCATGGGCGATAATCGGGACAACAGCGCCGACAGCCGATACTGGGGTTTCGTTCCTGAATCCAATATCGTTGGCCGCGCGTTCTTCATCTGGATGAACTTCAGCGATCTCAGCCGCATCGGCCGGTTCAACTGATTATGTCGCTAGCCACGCTAGAAACCCGCCTGGATTACCACTTCAGTGATCCAGCCTTGCTTGAACAGGCACTGACGCATCGCAGTCATGGTGCGCGCCATAACGAGCGACTGGAATTCCTTGGGGATTCCGTGCTGAACTTCGTCGTGGCGGCGATGCTGTTCGAACGCTATTCCAAAATCGACGAAGGCGATTTGTCGCGGCTGCGGGCCAATCTGGTCAAGCAGGCGTCGCTGGCGGATATCGCCCAGCGGCTGGAGCTGTCGCAGTACCTGCGCCTGGGCGAAGGCGAACTGAAAAGCGGCGGTTTCCGCCGCCCGTCCATCCTGGCCGACACCGTCGAAGCGATTTTCGGCGCCGTGTTCCTGGATGCGGGTTTTGACGCCGCCCGTCGCGTGATCGTGCGCCAGTACCAGCCGGTGCTGGCCTCCGTAGACCCCAAGACCCTGGGCAAGGACGCCAAGACCTTGCTGCAGGAGTTCCTGCAGGGCCGCAAGCTTGCGCTGCCGTTGTACACGGTGGTGGCTACGCATGGCGCGGCCCACAGTCAGCAGTTCGAAGTCGAATGCGCCATCCCGGCGCTAGAGATCAAGGTTATGGCGCCCGGCGCCAGCCGCCGCGCCGCCGAGCAATCGGCGGCCAAGCTGGCGTTGGAGGCCGCGCTGGCCATCAGCCCGGCAACCAAGGCTGCCCGCAAGTCGGGCAAGGCGCGCAAAACCGCGCAATTGTCGCTGCCCGTGGCAGTGGCTCAAGAGACTAAATGAGCGATACCCCTTTTCGTACCGGCTTCGTTGCCATTGTTGGCCGACCCAATGTGGGCAAGTCCACGCTGACGAACGCCCTGATCGGTTCCAAGATTTCCATCGTGTCGCGCAAGGCGCAAACCACGCGCCACCGCATCCACGGTGTGCTGACCCGCGAGCACGAACAGTTCGTGTTCGTCGACACGCCGGGCTTTCAGACGCGGCATGGCGGCGCGATGAACCGCATGATGAACCGCGTCGTGACGCAGGCCCTGGCCGATGTGGACGTCGTGGTGCATGTGGTTGAAGCCGGCAAGTGGTCCGAAGGCGACGCCAAGCTGCTGCCGCTGCTGCCCAATCCGGAGCGCACGATTCTGGTCGTCTCCAAGATCGACGCATTGAAGAACCGCGACGATCTCTTCGCCTTCGTTTCCAAGATCATGGCGCTGCATCCCTTCGGCGCCGTGGTGCCGGTCAGCGCCAGCAAGAACCAGCAGCTGGACCAGCTGCTGGAAGAAATCGCGACCCGCCTGCCGGAAGGCGAGGCGATGTTCGAAGAAGACACGCTGACCGACCGTCCCATGCGCTTCATCGCCGCCGAACTCGTGCGCGAGAAGATCTTCCGCCTGGTGGGCGACGAACTGCCTTACGGCTGCACCGTCGTCATCGAGCAATGGGAAGAGACGGCCAAGGGCGCGAGCATCAATGCCTGCGTGGTGGTCGAGCGCGACAGCCACAAGCCCATCCTGTTGGGCACGGGCGGCATGCACATGAAGCGCATCGCCTCGGAGGCGCGGCAGGACATCGCCAAGCTGCTGGACAAACCGGTGCACCTGGAGGTCTACATCAAGGTGCGCAAGGGCTGGTCCGACCGCGAGGGTGCGCTGCGCGATCTGGGCTATGAGTAGACGGGCGCCTCGCGTCCAGGATCGCCCGGGGTTTATGTTGCACGCCACGGCGTGGCGTGAGACATCCCTAATCATTCAGACTTTCTCGCGCGATCATGGCTGCGTGGCCATGGTCGCCAAGGGCGCCAAGCGCCCTTATTCCGTTCTGCGTCCCGTGCTGTCCGCCTTTCAGCCGCTGCTGCTGTCATGGACCGGCAACGGCGAAGTCAAGACGCTGACGCGCGCCGAGATCGCGGGCATACGCCCGCTTGCCGGCACCGCCCTGATGTCGGCCTGGTACATGAACGAGTTGCTCTTGCGCCTGTTGCCGCGCGAGGACGCGCATCCGCTGTTGTTCGACGCCTACGACATGGCCCTGCAGCAATTGTCCGGCGGCACCCGCGCTGCGGGCGCGCTGCGCCGTTTCGAATGGACCTTGCTGCGCGAGACCGGCTATGGCGTGGACGAGGATCCGCCCGATTTCGATGACCCGGTGATCGAGCCCGCGCTGCGCAGCGACCTGCGCGCGCGCCTGGCCGAGAACCTGGCCGGCCGCCCGCTGTCGACGCGGCGCGTGCTGCTGGATCTGCAGCGCATCTGAGCGCGTTGCGCCCGAGCCATGACCTTCACGCTCAAACAGGTCGAGACCTTCCGCACCGTCTATGAAACGGAAAGCGTGACGGCCGCCGCCCGGCGGCTGGACGTATCGCCCGCGACAGTCAGCGCCACGCTGGCCGCGCTGGAGGCCAGCATCGAGCTGCGTCTGTTCGAGCGCGTGCGCCAGCGCATGCAGCGCACGCCCGAGGCCACGCTGCTGTATGAGGAAATCCGCCGCTTGAATGTGGGCCTGGAAAGCCTGGGTCGCAAGATCCGCGCGATTCGGGGCGCGGCCCAGCCGCGGCTGCGCATCGGCTGCATCCATGCCTACAGCGGCGCCATTGTCAGCGATGCCATCTCGCGCTTTCGCGCGCGCTATCCCGACACGCCGCTCTATCTGCAGATCCGCGACTCCAATACCCTGCGGGACATGGTGGTGTCGGGTGAACTCGACCTGGCCGCGGTCGCCGACGAGTCGGAGCTGGAAGGCCTGCGAGGGCATCGCCTGGCCAGCCTGCGCGCGGTGGCTGTCTTCCCGGCGGGGCATGCGCTGGCGCGGTTGGACTCCGTGGAGTTTTCGCACCTGGCCGAGGCGGATGTGATTGCCTTGAACGCGGAGGACGGCTCGCGCAAGCGCCTGGACTCCCTGTTGCGCCAGGCGGGCCAGAGCCTGAAGGTGGCCATCGAGACTCCGTATTCCAGCACGGTTTGCCAGCTGGCTCTGGCCGGGCATGGGGTCGGCATCGCCAACCCCGCGACGGCGCTGGGCATGGAGGCGTCAGGCCTTTGCTATCGTCCGCTGGCGGCCCCCGTGCATTTTGAATGCCACATGATCCTGCATGGCAGCAGGCCCTTGTCCGAAGCGGGCAAATTCTGGGCCACCTGCCTGCGCGCGGCGCTGGCTCCGCTGGTCGATCGCTTCGGCGTCTAGCGAGGGCAGGGGATCAGCCGCGGCGCCCGTCGGACGTCAGCATCAGCACCACGGATGATTCCGCGTCCAGCACGCCGGTACGCCTGAGCCGGGACACGGCAGCCAGCGAGGCCGCGGAAGACAGCTCGGTGGCCAGGCCCATGCGTTCAAGCCGTTGCCGCGCCAGGGCCGCGTCGGCGTCGGAGACATCAATGGGCGCCCCGCCGGAGCGGGACAAGGCTTCCAGCGCTTGCAGGGTGCAGGTGCCGCCCGCGATCGAGTACTGGTCCGTCACGCCTTCCCACTGGCCGCGCGCATCGCCCGTGGCGCGGGCCCGCGACAGGCGGGCGTAGGGCTCCACCGCATGCAGGCGGGGCAGGCGCTCGATGTGCCCGCTTTCCAGCAGGTGCTGCCACCCCAGGAAAATTCCCCAGAGCAGGTCCCCGCGCGCCGTGGGCACGACGATGTCGGTTGGCAGTCCGCAGTCGTCCAGGATCTCCTGGGCGATGGGCTTGTAGCCCTCCACGCCATAGGGGTGCGTGCCGACCGGCGGATTCAGGTAGTTGGTGCCGGCGAACGCGCCGTGGTTGCGGCACAGGTCCTGCACGTACGGCCAGCGGCCCAGGCTGTCCTCGAAGGCGCTGAGCCGCGCGCCGAAGCGTTCCATGGCTTCGCGCTGCAGGGGCGGGCAGTTGCGGGTGATGGCGATATCGGCCTGCAGGCCGGCCGCGGCGCAATAGGCGGCCAGCGAAACGCCGGCATTGCCGCTGGAGGCCGCCGCCACGCGGGAGGCGCCCGCCAGACGGGCGCGCGACACCAGTTGGGCCGCCATGCGGTCCTTGTGGCTGCCGGTGGGATTGGCGCTTTCACACTTGAGCCAAAGTTGGCCGATGCCTTCGGACCGGGCCAGTTCCGTCGCAGCCAGGCTGGGGGTGGCGCCTTCGCCCAGAGTGACGGGCGCCAGCACGGGCAAGGGGATGGAGCGGTCCTGGGGGGATGGATCGTAGAGGCATTCCAGCGTGGCGGGGTGGCCGGCCACGAGGCAGCTCGGACATCCTTCGGGATAGTCGCCGGGCGCCCACAGGCGGGTGCAGCGGATACAGCGCAGGCCGGACAATCGGGGGTTCATCTGCATGGGTCAGTACTTTGATGCGAGGGAGTCCAGGGGGAGGGCGGGCGCTGCCTGCAGCAGGCAGTCGCCGTCGTCGCTGCGGGCGATGGCGCGCAGGCAGACCACCGTGCCCGCCTGCGGACTGAGCAGGGGGCGCACGGGGGTATCGGGGCGGGCCGGTTCGATCAGGCGTCCGATATCCTGGCCCGCGTCTACCGATTGTCCCAGCTCGACGCCGGGCACGAACACACCAGGTTCGCGCGCGCGCAGCGTGGCGGCGGGCGCGTCCAGGTCATAGAGCCGGATTTCCGGATTTGGCGGAAGAGGGCGGTCCGGCAGCAGGCCCAGTTCGCCCAGGCAGCCCAGCAGCCCATCGCGGCAGCGGTCGGCAAGGCCGCGGCTGGTTTCCCGGCCGCCGCCGATCTCGGCGCTCAGGCGCAGGACGCCGTGGCGGCTGGCCGCGGCCGGCATGGAGCCGGTTTCGCCGCTGCGAAAGAACATGCAATGAGGCAGTCCGAAGGCGCGCGCCAGGGCCGGCAGGCGGGCGTCGTAGGCGTCGTCGCCATAGCGCGTGATCACTGAAGAGGGGAGATAGCGCAAGGACGCGCCGCCGCTATGCACGTCGACCATCGCCTGCACGCGGGGCAGCAGCCGGGCTTCCAGCGCGGCCGCCACGCTTTCGGTATAGCCGCGCGCCGGCGCGCCCAGGAAGGCGCGGTTCAGGTTGCCGCCGTCGGCGGGCGACAGCCGCGTGCCGGCCAGCGAGGCTTCCGCGTTGACGGCGGGCAGCAGGTAGACTGTGCCCCGTTGCAGGATATCCGGCAGCTGATGCCACAAGTCCAGAAGCGCCGCCTGGCCCTCCCATTCGTCGCCATGCACGCCGGCGACCAGGGCAACGGCGGGGCCGGGGCCAGCCTCGACCCGCAGCATGGGAATGGTGATGCGCCGATAGGCCGATTCATTGGTGGCGGCGGCAACGGAGAAATCCTCCCGGCTTACGCGGACCATACGCACGCTCCTGTGCGGGCGCCGGCCCGGCTCAATCCAGCGTGGCGGCTTTGATGATGCTTTCCCATTTGGGCAGCTCCTTGCGAATCTGGGTCTGTACGTCTTGCGGCGTGCCGCCCAGGGGCTCCTGGGACCGGCTGCGCAGTTCCTTGCTGACGCTGTCCGAACGCAGCGCCTGGTTCATCGCGGCATTCAGGCGGGCGATGGTCGCGGGCGGCGTGCCTGCGGGCGCGACGAGTGCGCTCCATGCGGACTGCTCGTAGTCGGGATAGCCCTGTTCGGCCACTGTCGGCACATCCGGGTTGGAAGCGGCGCGTTTCCGGGTCGTGACGGCGAGGGCTCGCAGGCGTCCGTCCTTCAGGTTGCCGATCAGGGGCGGCAGGTTTTCCATCATGGAGTCGACGTGGCCGCCCAGCAGGTCGGAGAGCTGCGCGGCCGTTGCCTTATAGGGAATCTGGCGCACGGCGGCGCCGGTCTGGGCGATGAACAGTTTCACGCCGACTTCGCTGGTGGTGCCGGGATCCGCCGAGGTCATGGTCAGGCGGTCGGGCTGGGCCCGGCTGGCCTCGATGAAGCCCTTCAGGTCCCGATAGGGCGAGGCCGCGTTCACCACGATGACGTTGGGGGTTTCGGCGACCAGGCCGATCGGCGCTATGTCACGGTCGAGGTCGTAGAGCTGCTGCTTGAACAGGAACCGGTGCAGCACCAGTGTGCCGACGTGCGCATAACCGATGGTGTAGCCGTCGGCGGGGGCGCGCGCCACGGCCTGGGTGCCGATGCGCCCGCCCGCGCCGACGCGGTTCTCCACCACCACGGGCTGGCCGAGTTGGCGGCTCATTTCCTGGCCGATGAGGCGGGCGGTGATGTCCGCGTTGCCGCCCGCGGCGGCAGGCACGATCAGCGTGATCGCGCGTTCGGGATAGTCGGCTTGCGCGCCGGGCGCGGCAAGGCAAAGCAACAGGGCGGCAAGGCAGGCAGTGCGTTTCATGACGATTCCCGAGGCGTTGAGAGCTGCGCCATTGTGCGGTCGCCGTGCGTGGAATCCGTTTGTTTTTATGAGATGGATATTTGAAGGAATCTAATGGGTATCCGTGCCGCGCTGATCGGCCCGCTTTCCCAGCCCGTAGCCCAGGGCGGCCGCGCCCAGGGCGACCACGGCACCCAGCAGCGCGATCAGCGCCGCGCCGTAGCCCAGCATGTCCACTCCCGTCTTGACCCAGCCGCTGGCGGCGTCGCCCCCCCGATAGACCACGGTGTCGATGACGTTCTTGGTCTTGTACTTGTCTTCGGGCGGGACCGCCGTGAACAGCATTTCGCGCCCTGGCCTGATCAGGGCGTACTCGCCGGCGCGGCGCAGGATCATGGCGGCCGCCAGCACGCCGAAAACCGGGAAGGCGGCCAGTGCCAGGAATGCCAGCGCCACGGCAAGCGGCACCGCGGTCAGCAGGAAGCGCAGGCCCAGGCGGGCGGCCACGCGGCCCGTGATGAAGATCTGCGATAGCAGCGCCAGTGTCTGCACGATGAAGTCCAGCGCGCTGAAGACGCGGATGCGCTGGGCAGTATCCGGAAATGCGTCCGCGACCAGCCGCGCCTGCTCCATGTAGAGAAAGGTGTTGAGGGTGGCCAGCAGCACCACCAGCAGCGAGATGCCCAGGAGGTAACGCGAGCGGAAAATACGCGAGATCCCGGCCAGGACGGTGCCTTCGATCGGGCGCTGCATCTCTTCCGTGCCGATATCCGTGCGCGTGACGGCCCGCCAGCGCAGCAGCCATTGCTTGAGCGGTAGCGTGGCCGTCAGCAGCAGCGCAGACAGCAGGAGCAGGCCTGCCGGGCCCAGCGCGCCCGCCAGCAGGGCGCCCAGCAGCGGGCCGCACAGCCCGCCCGCGCTGGCTCCGGCGGCGATCAGGGCGAACAGGCGCTTGGCCGACTCCATGCGGAATACGTCGGCCATCAGGCTCCAGGCGATGGAGACGACGAACAGGTTGAACACCGACAGCCACACGTAGAACGCGCGCGCCGCCCAGACGCTGCCAGGCTGCAGATGGAGCAGGGCGGCGAACCCCGCCATGGTCAGGGCGAAAACGGCATAGACCCAGGTCACCAGGGTGGCGCGCGGCACGCGGGCGGATAGCCAGCCGAACAGCGGCACCACCGCCAGCGTGGCGACGAAGGTGGCGGTGAACAGCCATTGCAGCTGGTTCACGCCGGCCTGGATACCCATGGTTTCGCGGATCGGGCGCAGCATGAAGTAGCCGCAGAAGAGGAAGAAGAAAAACGCGAAGCCGCAGCCGGCTGGTGCCAGTTCTTCTTCCCGTATCCCAAAGGCCCGCGCTGCCCGGGCGCGCCAGGATGGGGGAGCGGCTGTCATTGCTTCAGGCCAGCAGGGCGGCGATGCGTTCGCGCATGGCGGCGTCGGGCTGCCGGCCGAAGCCCGCCCGAGCATTGTCCGCCATGTTGGCGGGCTTGGACGTGGCGGGGATGACGGCGGTGACGGCGGGGTGGCCGGTGATGAACTTCAGGAAGAGCTGCGCCCAGGAGGTGCAGTCGATGTCCGCAGCCAGCTTGGGCAGCGCCTTGCCCTTGACCTGGCGGAACAGCGCGCCGTCCTGGAAGGGACGGTTGATGAGGACCGCGACCCCGTTGGCCTGGCAGGCGGGCAGCAGGCGCCTTTCCGCGCTGCGTGAGCCGACCGACAGGTTGACCTGCAGGAAGTCGGGCTTTTCCCGTTCGACCAGGTCCGCGAGCTCGTCGTGGGCATAGTCGGTGTAGTGGGTGATCCCGATATAGCGGGTCAGGCCCTGCTGTTTCAGTTCCCGCAGCAGGGCGAGCTGGTTGCGGGTGTCGATCAGGTTGTGGACCTGGATCAGGTCCAGCTTGTCGCTGCCCAGGGCTTGCTGGGACTGTCGCACCTGGCGCATGGCCGATTCGTGGCCCTGGGCGCCGATCTTGGTGGCCAGGAAGACCCGGGGGCGCAGGCCCCCATCGCGCGCCAGCAGCGCCCCGGTGACGGCCTCCGCCTGCCCGTAGCTGGGCGCGGTGTCGATAAGGCTGCCCCCCGCCTGCATCAGCGTGTCCAGCACCTGCGCCAGCGGCGCCATGGCGGCGGCGTCGCCGGGCGGCACGTTGAAGGTGTCCGCGGTGCCCAGTCCGATGACCGGCAGGGCTTCGCCCGAGGAGGGAATGGCGCGGGTCAGCATGGGGGGCGTGACGCTCAGGGCCCGTGCGGCCCAGGCTGGGCCAAGCAAGGCGGCGCCGGCGGCGGTCTGGAGGAAGCGGCGGCGGTCTCGCATGGCATGGCTCCGTCAGGGGGCGTATTCGTCTCGGGATGGCCCGCCGATAAAAAAAGGGCCTACATGCGAATGTAGGCCCCCGGGTACTGGTCTGGCGACTGGCGATTACTCGCGGTTGCCGCCGAAGATGCCCAGCAGCATCAGCAGGTTCGAGAAGACGTTGTAGACGTCCAGGTAGATGGCCAGCGTGGCGGAGACGTAATTGGTTTCGCCGCCGTTGACCACGCGCTGCAGGTCGACCAGCATGAATGCCGAGAACACGACGATGGCCATGACCGAGATGGTCAGCATCAGCGCGGGCAGTTGCAGGAAGATGTTGGCCAGGGCCGCCACCAGGATCACGACCGCGCCGATGAACAGGAATTTCTGCATTCCTGAAAGATCGCGCTTGATGGTCGTGGCCAGGGTGGCCATCGTGCCGAAGACGATCGCGGTGCCGCCGAATGCCGTCATGACGAGCTGCGAGCCGTTGCTCATGCCCATCACGAAGCCGAGCAGGCGCGACAGCATGATGCCCATGAAGAACGTGAAGGCCAGCAGCAGGACCACGCCCAGCGAGTTGTTCTTGTTTTTCTCGATGGCGAACATCATGCCGAACGCGCCCACCAGGAACACGATGGCGGACAGGCCGGGGCTGGCACCCATGACGCGGTTGATGCCGGTGTAGAGGCCGACGGCAGCGCCCAGCACGGTCGGGATCAGCGACAGGGCCAGGAGCCAATAGGTATTGCGCAGGACCTGGTTGCGAGCGACCTCGCCCGGCGCGCCGGCGACCTGGCCGGAACGGTTAAAAGGGGACGGACGATATTCGTTCATTGAGAACTCCTGTGTACGGCAAATATGGTGATTGCCTAGAAGGCTTAGATGCGAAGGATACCTTACAGTTCCCTGAAGAATCCAGTTTTCGGAAGAATCAGACCGCAGGCGGAGTGTCCGCTTGCGGGCGGTTCAACCCGGCCGCACGCCATTGAGCACCCGCGACACAATAACCGGTAATTCCGCATCCATGCGGGCCTGGATCTGGTCGATGGCGTCGGCCAGGGCCTCCCGCATGAGCTGCTCCACCTCGGCTTGCAGGCGGGCGGTCAGCACGGTTGCGTCGGGCAAGGGCAGCGCCGCGGGCCGCGGCGCGACGGCCGGTGCCTGCGCGGGTTCAGGTTCCGAGACCCCGGCGGCATCCGCCACGTCAGTCAGCAGGGGAAATGCATCGTCAGCGTACGCCGGTATGGCCTCATTGGCCAGTTCCGTCAGCACGGGCGCATCGTCGTCGCCGGCGGGGCCATAGAGAGTGGGCTCGGCCCGTTGGGTCAGGGTGGGAATGCCGGGGTCGGTGGGGCGCGAGGGCATGGGGGCTCCCGAAGTTCGATAGGGCGCGGCGGCTGGCGCGCGCCGGGGACGGATGGGGCGATCAGCCGCCCGAGGGCTGGCGGCTGAGGTCGTGGCTTTGCGGCGTATGTCCTGCCGTCTGGTACACCCGCCAGCGCTGGCGGGCGGCCTGCTTGTCCGCGGGGTCGTCCGAGACGATTTCAAGCAGGCGCTCGAAGGCCTCGAATCCCGGGGGGCAGTCGTCGTCCAGGTTGAGCAGCCAGGGCTGGGGCAGGCCGTCCAGGCCGGCTGCTTGCGCGGCCTGCCCGGGATCTCCGGCGGTCAGCACCACCGGGGTGTCGGACGCCAGCGGATCGTTGGCCAGCACGTGCGGCACGAAGGCCGTGTCGTCGAATGCCCAGAGCATGCGGTCGAACGCGGCCAGGCGCGTACCGTCCTTACAGTACACCACCAGCCGCTGTCCGGCCAGGAAACGCTTGCGCACGACCTGGCAGGCCATGCGCAGGCGGTCAGGCGCACCGAATGCGAAGTCGATGCGCGTCATGCCGGTTTCCGTTGCGGGCGCTTCAAGCCTGATCCAGCAGGTATTGCATCAGGAGGGGCACGGGGCGTCCCGTGGCGCCCTTGTCCTTGCCGCCGCGCCAGGCCGTGCCGGCGATGTCCAGGTGGGCCCAGGGGTAGGCCTTGGTGAAGCGCGACAGGAAGCACGCCGCCGTGACCGCGCCGGCGGGAGGGCCGCCGATGTTGGCGAGGTCGGCGAAGTTGGACTTGAGCTGCTCCTGGTAGGCGTCGTCCAGGGGCATGCGCCACGCGGTGTCGAGCGACTGGCGGCCGGCGGCCGAGAGCGCGTCCGCCAAGGCGTCGTCCTTGGAGAACAGGCCGGTGTTGACGTTGCCCAGGGCCACGACGCAAGCGCCGGTCAGCGTGGCGATGTCGATCACGGCGGACGGTTTGAAGCGTTCGGCGTAGGTCAGCGCGTCGCACAGGACCAGGCGGCCTTCGGCGTCGGTGTTCAGGATCTCGATGGTCAGGCCGGCCATGCTGGTGACGACGTCGCCCGGCTTGTTGGCCTTGCCGCTGGGCAGGTTCTCGCAAGCCGGAATCAGGCCGACCACATCCAGCGGCAGCTCCAGCTCGGCCAGGGCGCGGAACGAACCCAGCACGCTGGCGGCGCCGCACATGTCGTACTTCATTTCGTCCATGGTGGCCGCGGGCTTGAGCGAGATGCCGCCGGCGTCGAAGGTGATGCCCTTGCCGACCAGCACGATCGGGCCCTGCGCGGCCTTGGCGGCCTTCTTGGCCGTCTTGGCGCCGGCGTGGCGCAGCACGATGAAGCGCAGCGCTTCCTCGGAGCCGCGGGCGACCGACAGGAACGAGCCCATGCCCAGCGCCTCGACCTGCTTCCTGTCCAGGACTTCGACCTTCAGCGACTTGAACTCGCGCGCCAGGCGCTTGGCGGTGTCGCCCAGGTAGGTGGGCGTGCAGATGTTGCCCGGCAGGTTGCCCAGCGTGCGGGTCAGCTCCATGCCGTTGGCGATGGCGCCGCCTTCGCGCAGGCCTTTCTGGGCCTGGGCGGCCTCGGCGCGCTCGACGACCTGGACGATCTTCTTGAGCTTGGGGCGGGCGTCGCGGTCGGGCTTGCCGAAGCTGGCGTCGTAGTGATAGGTGGCATTGCCGGCCGCAACGGCGGCGCTGCGGGCGCGGGCGACGACGGCGACATCGGCGATCGGGTTGGCGACCAGCGTGGATACGCCTTCAACGAGCTGGGCGGCGACGCAGACCGAGGCAAAAGCCTGTTCGGCCGCCGCGTGGATGCGGGCCGAGTATTCGTCTTGCTTGCCCAGACCCACCAGGACCACGCGCTGCGCGGTGACGCCCGGCAGGTTGCGCAGCGTCAGGGTGGAGCCGGCGCGACCGCGGAACTCGCTCTTGACCACCGAGCGCACGGCGCCGTTGGAAGCGCGGTCGATGAGGTCGGCTGCGGGGCTCAACACGCCATCCGCGTACACGCCGACGGCGAGGGCGGCGGTTTTGACTTGGTGCAGGGAAGCAGTGGTCTGTGTGCTAAATTCCATGGGGGTTTCCCGTGTGCGTCTGTGTATGATGCGGTCGATTATCCCGCATATTCTCCCATGTCTCTATTTAAACGCTCTGTCGTCAGCGAGATCACCAGTCACGCTGGCGTTGTCTTTTCCACGTTGCTCGTCGTGTGGCTCAGCGTGCTTCTCGTGCGCCTGCTCGGTGAGGCCGCGGGCGGCAACATCGGAGCGGACGTCGTCCTGGTGCTGGCCGCGCTCTCCACCATCACCGCGCTGCCGACCATTCTGGCGGTCTCCATCTTCATCGCGGTGCTGACCACGGTTACGCGCAATTACCGCGAATCCGAAATGGTGGTGTGGTTTGCCAGCGGCCTGTCCCTTGCCGACTGGCTCAAGCCCGTGCTGCGCGTCGCCGTCCCCGTGGCGGTGGCGGTGGCGGGCCTGACGCTGGTGGCGTCCCCGTGGGCCTACCGCCAGATCGGCGAATACCACGAACGGTTCGAGCAGCGTTCCGACTTGTCCAAGGTCACCGCCGGCCAGTTCGCGGAATCTTCCGGCGGCAACCGCGTGTTCTTCGCGGAAGATCCCGTCCGCCCCGAGGACGAGCTCGGCAACGTGTTCGCCCGCGAGATCGGTCCCGAATGGCTGAGCGTCCTGACCGCCAGCAGCGCGCACAGCGAGACCGAGCCCAACGGCGACCGCTTCCTGGTGCTGGGCGCAGGCCATCGCTACGACCTGAAGCCCGGCACGCCCGAGATCCGGCTGGTGCATTTCGAAAAGTACGGCCTGCGCCTCGAAAGCAAGTCGGGCAGCGATCCCGTGGCCGAAGCCCGCGCCGCGGCGGAACGCTCGTCCAAGGCGCGCACCACCCCGCAGCTCATGGAAGACAATACCGACAGCAGCTGGTCGCAGGTCATGTGGCGGATTTCACTGCCGCTGGCGGCGCTGAACCTTGCCCTGCTGGCCATTCCGCTGGGCGCGGTGAACCCGCGCCTGGGGCGTTCGGGCGACCTGCTCATCGCCGGCCTGGTGGGCCTGCTCTACATGAACATGATCAACCTGTCGCGCGCCTGGATTTCCAGCGGCAAGCTCAGCTTTGGCGTGGGCGTGTGGGCAATCCACGGCGCGGTGGCGCTGCTGACGGTCTTTCTGCTGATGCGGCGCTTGCGTGTGAAGGCGCCCAAGGACAACGCGTAGCGGCCAGGCCTGGCCTGGAGGGGGCGGCCACCCGGCCGCCAGCTCCGCCCGTCAGGGCAGGTACTTCATCGTGCCGCGCTTGCCGGCCAGCAGGTCGGCATTCTTCAGGACCGACTTGCGGATGAACTCCCACAGTACGGTCACGCGCTTGAGTTTGCGCAGGTCTTCATGGCAGTACATCCAGAATGAGCGCGTGATCGCGACCTCGTCTTCCAGCACCGGTTTCAGCCGCGGGTCTTGCGCCGCGATGAAACAGGGCAGGATGGCCAGCGACTGGCCCTGCAACGCCGCGTGGTACTGGGCCACCACGCTGGTGCTGCGCAGCACCACCTTGCTGGCGGGCAGCAGGTCTTCCAGATAGCGCAGGCGCTCGCTGAACAGCAGTTCGTCCACATAGCCGATAAAGGTGTGGTCGGCCAGGTCCGCGCGCTCATTGATGGGCGCGTGGCGCGCCAGGTAGCCGGGCGTGCCGTACAGGCGCAGCGTGTAATCGCACAGCTTGCTGCATACATAGGGGCCGCGTTGCGGGCGTTCGATGGTGATGGCCAGGTCGGCCTCGCGCTTGGACAGGCTGACAAAGCGCGGAACCGGCAGGATATCCAGCGTGATGTGCGGATAGCGCCGCTGGAAGTCGGCCGCGAGCGGAGTCAGCACATAGCTGCCGAAGCCTTCGGTGGCGCCGATGCGCAGATGACCCGACAGGGCCTGGCCGATGCCCGACAGGTTTTCGCGGGCCGTATGCACCACGCTTTCCATTTGTTCGGCATGCACGAACAGGCGCTGGCCGTCGTCCGTCAGCACGAAGCCGGCGCTGCGCGACTTCTCGAACAGCAAGGTGTCCAGCTCGGTCTCGAGCGCCCGGATGCGGCGCGACACGGTGGTGTGTTCCACGCCAAGCTTGCGCGCCGCCGCGCTGACGCGCTGGGTGCGGGCCACTTCCAGGAAATAGCGCAGGCTGTCCCAATCAAGCACGATCCGGCTCTCCCGCCTTCCGCGGGATGGTGCGCGGCAGGCAAATTCTAGTTGTGCATGAATGCACAAGGAATGTGCATTTCTGGTGTTGCTTGTTGATTTTCACACATCTACACTGGGTTGGCAGGCCTTGGGGCGTTGCCCTGGGACCGCAGGCCGCGAAGACGGCGCATAACGCTAAAACTCAGCGCATAAAACTCAGGAGACAAATCCATGAAAGTGCACGCACGCGGACTGGCCGCAGGCTTGTGTCTGGGCGCCATATTGGTGAGCCAGGCTCATGCGGCGGATAAGCCGCCAGTCAAGATCGGCATTCTGACGGATATGTCCGGCACCTACGCCGGCATGGGGGGAGCGGGCTCGGTGGCGGCGGCGCAATTGGCGATCGACGACTGCCTGGCCGCGGAATGCAAAGGCATGAAGATCGAACTGGTGTCCGCGGACAACCAGAACAAGGCGGACGTGGGGGCGGCGAAGGCGCGTGAGTGGTTTGACCGCGACGGCGTCACCGCCATCGCCGACCTGACCAACTCGGCCGTGGCGCTTGCCGTGCAAGGCATCGCGCGGGAAAAGAACAAGGTCGTGATGTTCTCCGGTCCGGCCACCACGGCGCTGACCAACAAGGAATGCTCGCCCGTCGGCTTCCACTGGATGTTCGACACGTATTCTCAGTCCGCCGGCGGCGCCAAGGCCACCGTGCGCTCGGGCGGCAAGTCCTGGTTCTTCATCACCGTGGACTACGCCTTCGGCCACTCGCTGGAAGCCGATACGGTCAAGGCGGTGCAGGCGCTGGGCGGCACCGTTGCCGGCAGCGTCCGCCATCCGTTGAATGCGCCCGATTTCGCGTCCTACCTGTTGCAGGCGCAGAGCTCCAAGGCGCAGGTGGTGGCGCTGGCCAACGGCGGCCAGGATACGGTCAACGCCGTGAAGCAGGCGCGCGAGTTCGGCATCGTGTCCGGCGGCCAGCGGCTGGTGTCCTTGCTGATCTTCCTGTCCGACCTGCGTGCGCTCGGACTGGAAAACGCCCAGGGGCTGTCTTATGTGGATGGCTTCTACTGGGACTATGACGATGCGTCGCGGCAGTGGTCCTCGCGTTTCGAAAAGGCCTTCCGTGGCCTGAAACCCACGATGACGCAGGCTGGCGTGTACTCGAGCGTGCTGCATTACCTGCGCTCGGTGGCCGCTGCCAGCAGCACCGACGGCAAGGTCGTGGCCGACAAGATGCGCGAGCTGCCCATCAAGGATCCGATCATGCGCAATGCCTCGATCCGTCCCGATGGCCGCGTGATCCACGACATGTATCTGTACGAAGTGAAGAAGCCCGCGGAATCCAAGGGCGGCTGGGACTATTCCAAGCTGGTGGCCACCATTCCGGCGGCCGAAGCCTTCCAGCCCCTGTCCGATTCCTTGTGCCCGCTGGTGAAGAAATAAGCCGGGTTCGGCAACCCGCCGGCGCCCGCGGACCCCGGTCCGGCGGCGCGCCGCAATGTCCAAGAACGCGGATTCCATCCGCATCGACTACGCAGTGTGAGGAGCATCAAAATGAGTGAAGTCCCGCGCGTTCCGCTATTGATCGGCGGCAAGCTAGTGCAGTCCAAAACCACCGAATGGCGAGACGTGATCAATCCCGCCACCCAGGAGGTCGTCGCCAAGGTCCCCTTCGCCACGCGCGAAGAGCTGGACCTGGCCGTCTCCAACGCCAAGGAGGCTTTCAAGACCTGGCGCAACAGCGGGCAGGGCGCGCGGATGCGCGTCATGCTGAAGTTCCAGGAGCTGCTGCGCGCGAACACCGGCAAGCTGGCCGAGATGATTACCCGCGAGCATGGCAAGACCCTGCCGGATGCCGAAGGCGAAATCGGCCGCGGCCTGGAAGTGGTCGAGCATGCCTGCTCGATCGCCAATCTGCAGCTGGGCGAATACGCCGAAAACGCCGCCTCGGGCATCGACGTCTACACCCTGATCCAGCCGCTGGGCGTGTGCGCGGGCATCACCGCGTTCAACTTCCCGGTGATGCTGCCTTGCTTCATGTTCCCGATCGCCGTGGCTTGCGGCAACAGCTTCGTGCTCAAGCCCTCCGAGCAGGACCCGACCTCGTCGCTGTTCCTGGCCCAGCTGGCCCTGGAAGCCGGTCTGCCCCCGGGCGTGCTGAACGTGGTGCACGGCGGCCCGGACACGGCCAACGGCCTGTGCGAGCACCCGGACATCAAGGCGGTATCGTTCATCGGCTCCACCCGGGTGGGCACCGAGATCTACAACCGCGCATCGGCCGCCGGCAAGCGCTGCCAGTCGATGATGGGTGCCAAGAACCACTGCGTGATCCTGCCGGACGCGGATCCGGAAGTGGCGCTCAACCAGCTGGTGGGCGCCGCCTTCGGCGCGGCCGGCCAGCGCTGCATGGCCTCGTCGGTGGCCGTGCTGGTGGGCGATGCGCGCAACTGGCTGCCCGACTTCGTCGAGCGCTCCAGGAAGCTCAAGGTCAATTCCGGCACCGACCGCGAAGCCGATCTGGGCCCGCTGGTCTCGCCCAATGCCAAGAAGCGCGTCGAAAGCCTGATCCAGAAGGGCGTGGACGAAGGCGCCAAGCTGCTCCTGGACGGCCGCAACCTGAAGGTGTCGGGCTTTGAGCAGGGCAACTTCGTTGGTCCGACGATTTTCGACGGCGTGACCGAAAACATGACCATCTACACCGAGGAAATCTTCGGTCCGGTCCTGTGCTGCGTCGGCGTGGAAACGCTGGAAGACGCGGTGGCGTTCATCAATCGCAACCCCAACGGCAATGGCGTGGCGCTGTTCACCCAGGACGGCGGCGCGGCGCGCTACTTCCAGAACAACATCGATGTGGGCCAGGTGGGCATCAATGTGCCGATCCCCGTGCCGGTGGCGTGGTTCAGCTTCACGGGGTCGCGCGGGTCCAAGCTGGGCGACCTGGGTCCCAATGGCAAGCAGGCGGTTCAGTTCTGGACGCAGACCAAGACCGTCACCGCGCGCTGGTCCGCCCACGCCAAGACCGTGAACACCACGATCTCGATGCGCTGAAAGGGGGACGCCTTGCTCCTAAGCTTATACGAATAATTCATATAGCAAGGCGTTCTTATTACTTATAATTGGTCCGTCTATCAGGGGCCAATTAATGAACCTCCAGCAATTTCGTTTTGTGCGTGAAACCATCCGGCGCGACTTCAATCTGACCGAAGCCGCCCGGATGCTCTATACCTCGCAGCCAGGAGTGTCCAAGGCGATCATCGAGTTCGAGGATGAACTGGGCATCAAGATCTTCGAACGGCATGGCAAGCGCATCAAGGGGCTGACCAAGCCCGGCCTGGCGGTGTCCCAGGTCATCGACCGCATCATGCGCGAAGTGGACAACCTCAAGAAGGTGAGCGACGAATTTGCACGCCGCGACGAGGGCGGCCTTGTGATCGCATGCACGCACACCCAGGCGCGCTATCTGCTGCCCCGCGTGATTCCCGCATTCCGCAAGCAATTCCCCAAGGTTCATCTATCGCTGGCCGAGGGCAGCCCCGCGCAACTGGCCGAGATGGTGCTGCATGAGCAGGCCGACCTGGCCCTGGCGACCGAATCGCTGGCCTTGACCCCTGGCCTGGCAACCTTGCCCGTCTACGCCTGGGAGCACACCGTGGTGGTGCGCCCGGACCATCCCCTGGCCGAGCTGACTTCCAGCGCCGCCAAGCGCCTGTCGCTGACGCAGCTGGCCGAATACCCGATCGTGACCTATGACCGGGCCTTCACCGGCCGCAGCACGATCGACGAGATCTTCGCCAACCAGGGCATCCATCCGGACATCGTGCTGGAGGCCATCGACGCCGACGTGATCAAGACCTACGTGGACGTGGGCCTGGGCATCGGCATCATCGCCGGCGTGGCCTATGACCCGCGTCGCGATTCCAACCTGGTGGGGCTGCCGGTGGGCCACCTGTTCGGCACGCATACGACGCGCGTGGGCGTGAAGGCGGGAGTGTTCCTGCGCGACTACGTCTACACCTTCCTGGAGATGCTGGCGCCGTCCCTGACCCGCGCCGTGGTCACCGAAGCCGTCCAGGGTCCGCCCAAGTAAGGATAGGCATCCTTGCCCCCGCCAGAAAGCGCGACGCCCCAGGGCGGCGCGCTTTTTTTTCGGGGGCGGGAAGGGGGTCTCGCTATCCCTTTCCATAAGCTCATAAAAATAATTAAATAAGAACCGATCTCATTTAAGTTGACTAAAAAATAGGAATCATTATCATTACATCCAGTCTCAACGACCCAGTGAGGATCATCATGACGGCAGGATTAAGTGCAGTGGTAGTGGGCGCCGACCGACTCGGCAACATCCCCGATCTGCTTAAAGGACACAATATTTCGATCACGCACCACATCAGTGGCCGCGATCCCTCGCATCAAAAGAAGACCCTGCAGTTGCCCTCGGGCACCCAACTGGTCATTTTGCTGACCGACTTCCTGGGGCACAACGTCATGAAGACCTTCCGCAACGCGGCGCAGCGCGGCGGCATCCGGGTCGTGGCTTGTCGCCGTTCGGTGTGCAGCATGCAGCAGGCCCTGCAGCAGTGCGGCCTGTGCCCGCGCGCTGGCACGGTTCACTGATACCGGCGTCTTGCCGCGCGAACACGAAAAACTGGGGAGGCCGATACGGCCTGCGGCCCGAAGGCCGCGAAGAGCAATGTAAAACGCCGCCGGACTGGAAAGTCCAGCGGCGTTTTGCATTTTGGGGGATGGCGCGCGGCGTTGCCGCCATGCGAACATCTTGCCGAGGGCGGGGTGGTCAGTTCGCCGCGCGGGCCGATGCCATCAGGCTGTCGTCCAGGCGGCGGGCGCCGTTGTAGCGCTTGGTCCAGTAGGCCATGGTCATGTTTTCCACGCGCACGACGCCGCCGGCGCTGGGCGAGTGCACGAAGCGGTCGTCGCCCAGATAGATGCCCACGTGGGAGTAGCGGCGGCCCATCGTGTTGAAGAAGACCAGGTCGCCGGCCTTCAGTTCGTTCTTGTTGACGGAGATGCCTTGCTGGGCGATTTCGGCGGCATTGCGGGGGAGCTTGAGGCCCAGCGAGCGTTGGGCCGAATAGGCGACCAGCCCGCTGCAGTCAAATCCGGTGTCGGGGGAGTTGCCGCCGAAGCGGTAGCGGATGCCCAGGTAATTCAGGGCTTCGCTGACCATGGCGTTGTCGGTGCCGACGCCCGAGTGGGTTCGTTGGCGTTCGCGCTTGAATTTCTGTACCACCAGGAGTCCGATGGGATCATCGGAGGTGGCAACCCATTCCATTTCGTACGGATCAATCTCGGACGTATGGGCGGTTGACTTTTGATTTGTCCCTGCACAACCTGCCAGACCCGCGGCGAATGCAACCAGCGCGAGCATGCGCAGACCGCGCTTTGCCTGGCCAGTGGATGAATTCAATCGCGCGAGTATGGAGTGTCGATGCATTCGCCTGGGGATGACTCGCTGATGACAGCAAAAACCACGGCATTCGCCGCGGATCAGGCCGAGATGTCAGCAAAATCAACAATTATGTGCAACTTCGCGGGGATTCTACCAAACTTTTAAGACCAATTCGTGACGTAACGGTCTTAAATGTCCATGCAGCGTGGACGCTTGGAAGAATTTTTTGACTTGCGGCAAGCCTCGTGCAAGGTTTGCCTACCAAAATGACCGAAAAGATTCGAGAAGAAAGCAATCAGCCTTAAGGCTTATGCACAATACCAGGAGACAAAAATGCAAAAAACCCGGGATTTCCATTACCGCTCGGTACATGACCGCGATGCATTCTGGCGCGAGGAGGCCAGCCGCATTCATTGGGAAACGCCTTTCGAGTCTGTCCTGGATTTCTCGCGCCCGCCATTCGCCAAGTGGTTCGTAGGCGGACGCACCAATCTTTGCTACAACGCCGTCGACCGCTGGCTGCCGACCCAGGCCGACCATCCCGCCCTGATCTGGGTGTCCACCGAAGTGGACCGCGAGCACGTCTACACGCGCCAGGATGTGTTCGAGGAGGTCAATGCGGCCGCCGCCATGCTGCGCGAGCTCGGCGTGGAGCGCGGCGACCGCGTGTTGCTCTACATGCCCATGGTGCCGGAAGCGGTGTTCACGATGCTGGCCTGCGCCCGGATCGGCGCGGTGCACTCCGTGGTGTTCGGCGGCTTTGCTTCGGTGAACCTGGCCCAGCGGATCGACGACGCGGCGCCCAAGGTGGTGGTTTGCACGGACGGCGGCTCCCGCGGCGGCAAGGTCGTGCCGTACAAGCCGTTGCTGGACCGCGCGCTGGGGCTGGCCAAGACGCCGCCGGCCTCGGTGGTGGTGTTTGACCGCGGCCTGGCGCCGTTCGAACCCGTGGCCGGGCGCGACCTGGACTACGCCACCCTGCGCGAACGCCATCGCGGCGCTCGGGTTCCCGTCGAGTGGCTGGAATCCTCCGAGCCCAGCTATATCCTCTATACGTCCGGCACGACGGGCCGCCCCAAGGGGGTGCAGCGCGACACCGGCGGCTATGCCGTGGCGCTGGCCTCGTCCATGGAATACCTGTTCAACGGCCGTGCCGGCGATACCTACTTCTGCACCAGCGATATCGGCTGGGTGGTGGGGCATTCCTATATCGTCTATGGGCCCCTGATCGGCGGCCAGGCGACTGTCCTGTATGAAGGCACGCCCGTGCGCCCCGACGGCGCGATCCTGTGGAAGCTGGTGGAGCAGTTCGAGGTGAACACCCTGTTCTCGGCGCCGACGGCGGTGCGTGTGCTCAAACGCCAGGATCCGGCGCTGCTCAAGCAGCACGACCTGTCATCCCTGCGCGCGGTCTACCTGGCGGGCGAGCCGCTGGACGAGCCCACGGCCAAATGGATTTCGGAAGGCTTGGGCAAGCCCATCATCGACAACTACTGGCAGACCGAATCCGGCTGGCCGATCCTGTCGGCCCAGCCCGGCGTGGAGAACGTGCCCACCCGCTACGGCAGCCCGTCATTCCCGGTCTACGGCTTTGATGCGCGCATCGTCAGCGAATCCACCGGCGAGGACCTCGGTCCGGACGAAAAAGGGGTGGTCGCCATCGTGCCGCCGCTTCCGCCCGGCGCGATGTCCACCATCTGGGGGGACGACGAGCGCTTCGTGCAGACCTACTTCACGTCCATTCCGGGCCGGGAGGTGTACTCCACGTTCGATTGGGGGCTGGTGGACGCGGACGGCTACTGGTTCATCCTGGGCCGCACGGACGATGTGATCAACGTGGCCGGCCATCGCCTGGGCACTCGCGAGATCGAGGAGTCGGTCAACAGCCACAGCGGGATCGCCGAATGCGCGGTGGTGGGCGTGGCCGACGCGCTCAAGGGCCAGGTCGCCATGGCCTTCGCCGTGCTGAAGAATCCCGCCGCGGCCGAAACGCCGGAAGGGGCAAAGCAGCTGGAAGGCGATATCATGCGGCTGGTGGAAGATCAGCTGGGAGCGGTGGCCAAGCCAGCCAGGATCCGGTTCGTGGGCGCCTTGCCCAAGACCCGTTCCGGCAAAGTGCTGCGCCGCGCGATCGTCGCGGTGTGCGAAGCGCGCGACCCCGGTGACCTGACCACCATGGAAGACCCTAACGCCCTCGAACAGATCAAGGAGTCACTGCAATGAAAACCAAACCCGTGCTGAGCGCCGAAGACGTCAAGAAGATTCTGGCTGCGGCCGAAGCACACGCCTTGCAGAACAAGTGGGCCGTCACCATCGCCGTGACCGACGACGGCGGCCATCTGCTGGGCATGCTGCGCCTGGACGACGCGGCCCCCATCTCTTCGCACATCGCTCCCGCCAAGGCCAAGACCGCCGCGCTGGGCCGTCGCGAATCGCGCGTCTACGAAGAGATCATCAACAACGGCCGCTACTCGTTCCTGTCCGCGCCCTTGATCGAAGGCATGCTGGAAGGCGGCGTGCCGGTCGTGGCCGACGGCCAGGTCGTGGGCGCAGTGGGCGTATCGGGCGTGAAGTCCACCGAAGACGCGCAGATCGCGCAAGCAGGCATCGCCGCGCTGGGCCTATGAGCCAGGCGCTGCCGCCGGAAACGCCGGCCGGCGTTTCCGCGCAGAACACCGGGGCAGGGGACGCGAGTCCCCTGAACCCCGGGGTGGCCAAACGCGAAGTCTGGGCCTGGGCCATGTACGACTTCGCGAACTCCGGCTACACCACCGTGATCCTCACGGCGGTTTTCAGCACCTATTTCGTCGGCGTGGTCGGCGGGCGCGCCCCGTGGGCCACCTTGGCCTGGACCGCGGCGCTGTCGCTGTCCTATCTGCTCATCATGCTGACCATGCCCACCCTGGGCGCCCGCGCCGATGCGCGCGCGAGCAAGCGCCGCCTGCTCTACACAAGCACGGCGGGCTGCGTGGCGGCCACCCTGGTGCTGACGCAGGCCGGGCCGGGCGACGTGTGGCTGGCGCTGGCCGCCATCGTCGTGTCCAACTATTGCTATTGCGTGGGGGAGTCCGTGGTCGCGGCCTTCCTGCCGGAGCTGGCCAAGCCCGCGGCGCTGGGGCGCGTGTCGGGCTGGGGCTGGAGCTTCGGCTATTGCGGCGGCATGCTCACGCTGGGCCTGTCGCTGGTCGTGGTGACGCTGGCCGAGGCCCGCGGCGCGACGGCCGAACACTTCGTGCCCTGGGTCATCGTCGTCACCTGCACGGTGTTCGCGCTGGCGGCGCTGCCTTCCTTTTTCCTGCTGCGCGAACGCGCCCGGCCGCAGGCCGGCAAGCAGGAAGCGCTGCACATGCTCAAGCGCCTGGCCTATGCCTGGCGCGAGACCGGGCAGCACTTCCCCGAATTCCGCCGTCTGCTCATGTGCATCGCCTGCTACCAGGCGGGCATTTCCGTCGTGATCACGCTGGCGGCGGTCTACGCCTCGGAGGTCATGGGCTTCACCACGCCACAGATCATGCTGCTGGTGTTCACCGTGAACATCGGCGCGGCGGTGGGGGCGTTCTCGTTCGGCTATGTGCAGGACCGCATCGGCCACAAGCCGGCGCTGGCCATCACGCTGGCCGGCTGGATCGTGATGGTGCTGGTGGCCTACGCGGCCGTGACGGCGCCGGTGTTCTGGATCGCCGCCACGCTGGCCGGGCTCTGCATGGGCACCACCCAGAGCGCGGGCCGGGCGATGACAGGCGCGCTGGCGCCCGCCGGACGACTGGCCGAGTTCTATTCGCTGTGGACCTTCGCGGTGCAGCTTGCCGCGGTGATCGGTCCGCTGACCTATGGCCTGGTGACCTGGGCCACGCACGGCAACCACCGCCTGGCCATTCTGGTCACAGGCCTGTTCTTCGTGGGCGGACTGCTTCTTCTGTCGCGCGTGGACATGAAGGGCGGCCTGGCGCGGCGGACCGCCTGAAGGCGGTATACGCCAAGGTCGCGGCGGCTGCTATCCTTATGGACTGCCCTGCGCCGCCGCATTGACACCGCGGCGGCGCGCGCTGATTGCTTAGCACTGTTTTTGCACTGTGTGCTGGTGCGTTGTTTGCTTGTGCGTGCTGCCTGGTCTACGCCTTCCGGCGTTTTCTTGCCCTTGACCGGCGCCGCCAGGTCGCTGCGCTCTTTGCGGACGCGCGGACTCCGGTCCGCATTTTGCGTAAGGTGCCCGTAAGAGCGCGGCGATACGGTTGCGGGTGGGCAATAAATAAGCGGCATAAACAACAGAATCACCGATTGGAGACAAAGATCATGTCGAACGCTATTGAGTCCGTACTGGTGGAAACCCGCGTCTTTCCGCCGCCCGAGCGCGCGGCGCAGGGCGCCGCGATTCCCAGCATGGATGCCTACAACGCGCTGTGTGCGCAGGTCGAGAACGATTTCGACGGATTCTGGGCCGGGCAGGCCCGCGACAACCTGCAGTGGACCAAGCCGTTCACGCAGGTCCTGGACGAATCCGACGCGCCGTTCTACCGCTGGTTCGGCGATGGCGAATTGAACGTTTCGGCCAATTGCCTGGACGTGCACCTGACCAACGGCAACGCCGACAAGACCGCCATCATCTTTGAAACCGACGACGGCAGGGTCGACAAGATCAGCTACCGCGAACTGCTGGCGCGCGTGTGCCGCTTCGCCAACGGGCTGGCCGCGCTGGGCTACAAGAAGGGCGACCGCGCCATCATCTACATGCCCATGTCGATCGAGGCCGTCGTGGCCATGCAGGCTTGCGCCCGCCTGGGCGTGACGCACTCGGTGGTGTTCGGCGGCTTCTCGGCCAAGAGCCTGCAGGAGCGCATCGTGGACGTGGGCGCGTCGCTGGTCATCACCGCCGACGAGCAGGTGCGGGGCGGCAAGACCATTCCGCTCAAGCCCGCGGTGGAAGAAGCCATCGCGATGGGCGGCTGCGAGGCGATCACCAAGGTGGTCGTGTATCGCCGGACCGGCGGCAAGGTGCAATGGACTGAAGGCCGCGACCTCTGGATGCATGATGTCGAAGCCGGCCAGCCCGACACCTGCGAGCCCGTGCCGGTCAACGCCGAGCACCCGCTGTTCATTCTTTACACCTCCGGGTCCACCGGCAAGCCCAAGGGCGTGCAGCATTCGTCGGCGGGCTACCTGCTGTGGGCGCTGCTGACGGTCAAGTGGACCTTCGACGCCCGCAAGGACGACGTCTACTGGTGCACCGCCGACGTGGGCTGGGTCACGGGCCATACCTACATCACCTACGGGCCGCTGGCCGCGGGGCTGACGCAGATCGTCTTCGAAGGCGTGCCGACCTACCCGAATGCCGGCCGTTTCTGGGACATGATCGCGCGCCACAAGGTCACCACGTTCTACACGGCGCCCACCGCGATCCGCTCGCTGATCAAGGCGGCCGAGGCCGCGCCCGAAGCGCATCCGCAGAACTACGACCTGGACAGCCTGCGCATCATCGGCACGGTGGGCGAGCCCATCAATCCCGAAGCCTGGATCTGGTATCACAAGAACGTGGGCCGCGAGCGCTGCCCCATCGTCGATACCTGGTGGCAGACGGAAACCGGCGGCCATATGATCACGCCGCTGCCAGGCGCCACGCCGACCAAGCCGGGTTCATGCACGCTGCCGCTGCCGGGCATCGCCGCGGCCATCGTCGACGAGACCGGCGGCGACGTCGAGAAGGGCAATGGCGGGTTCCTGGTCATCAAGCGGCCGTGGCCCGCGATGATCCGCAACATCTGGGGCGACCCCGAGCGTTTCAAGAAGAGCTATTTCCCGTCGGAACTGCGTGGTTACTACCTGGCCGGCGACGGCGCGCAGCGCGATGCGGACGGCTACTTCTGGATCATGGGCCGCATCGACGATGTCCTGAACGTATCGGGCCACCGCCTGGGCACGATGGAAGTCGAATCGGCGCTGGTGGCGCACGAGATGGTGGCGGAAGCCGCGGTCGTGGGCCGTCCCGACGACACGACCGGCGAGGCCGTCGTGGCCTTCGTGGTGCTCAAGCGTTCGCGTCCCGAGGGCGAAGAGGCGCAAGCCATCGCCAAGCAGCTGCGCGACTGGGTGGCCAAGGAAATCGGTCCCATCGCCAAGCCCAAGGACATCCGCTTCGGCGACAACCTGCCCAAGACCCGTTCCGGCAAGATCATGCGCCGCCTGCTGCGCGTGGTCGCCAAGGGCGAGGAAGTCACGCAGGACGTCTCCACGCTGGAAAATCCCGCCATCCTGGACCAGTTGTCCAAGCCCCTGTAAGGCGTATCCGGCCGAATCCGGCCGGCGCCGCGCCGTGACAGGCGCATAATGTCATACGCCCGTGCCGGTAAATCCCGCCACGGGCGTATTTTCTTTCTTGCCGATACCACACCGACGGAGCCACACCCGTGAGCAGCAGCAGTTTCGATCGCGCAGGGCTTGCCCTGATGTTCAGCACCATCCTGGTCTGGGCAGGCAGCTGGATCGCGATGAAACTGATCGTGCCCTATATCGGCCCGTTCGACTTCGTGGCGCTGCGCTATGTGGTGGGCAGCCTGGTGCTGTTCGCGCTGGTGATCGCCACGCGCCGCCCGCTGGCCATGCCGCCCTGGAAGCTGACCCTGCTGATCGGCCTGACGCAGACCGCCGGATTCCAGGGGTTCGTGCAGACGGCGCTGGTGTCGGGCGGCGTGGGCAAGGTATCGCTCATGGCCTACACCATGCCGTTCTGGGTGGTCCTGTTCGCGTGGTGGCTATTGGGCGAACGCCCCTCGGCCCGGCATGGCGTGGGCATCGGCCTGGCCGCCATCGGGCTGATCTGCTTTGTCGAGCCCTGGAACGGCCTGGGCGACATCCGTCCGGTATTGCTGGGCCTGGGCAGCGGCTTGTGCTGGGGCGTGGGCACTGTGCTCTCCAAGCGCATGTTCGACCGCCATGCCCCCGACGTGATGACGTTCACCGCCTGGCAGATGCTGTTCGGTGGACTGGTCATGACGCCCGTGGCCTATCTGGTGCCGCAGATGACGGCGCAATGGGGCTGGCCCCTGTGGACCGGCATGACCTACATTGTGCTGATCGCGACGGCGGCGGGCTGGCTGTTGTGGCTGCAGGTGGTGCGCCGCGTGCCCGCGTCGATCGCCGGCCTGTCCAGCCTGGGCGTGCCCGTGGTGGCGATGCTGCTGGCATGGGCGATCCTGTCCGAACGCCCCACGCCTGGCGAATTGGGCGGCATGGCGCTGATTCTGGCCGGCATCTGGGTGGTGAGCCGGGCGGCGCCGGCTGCCCGCAACGACTGAATTCACCGGCGACTTTCTCTTCCTTTTCCTATCCAAGGATTTTCCATGATCGATCTGCGTAGCGACACCGTCACCCGGCCTGGCGCCGCCATGTTGCAGGCGATGATCAGCGCCCCGCTGGGCGACGACGTGATGGGCGACGATCCCACCGTGATTCGCCTGCAGCAAGTGCTGGCCGAGCGTACCGGCAAGGCGGCGGGCCTGTTCTTTCCCTCCGGGACGCAAAGCAACCTGGCGGCCCTGATGGCGCATTGCGACCGGGGCGACGAGTATCTGGTCGGGCAGCTCGCGCACACGTACAAGTACGAGGCGGGCGGGGCGGCGGTGCTGGGCAGCATCCAGCCGCAGCCGATCGAGCACGCGGAAGACGGATCCCTGCCGCTGGAAAAGCTGGCTGCGGCCCTCAAGCCCAAGGGAGATGCTCACTTTGCCCGCACCCGCTTGCTGGCGCTTGAGAACACCTTCCATGGCAAGCTGATTCCGGCCGCCTACATACAGGCCGCGACGTCCTGGGCGCGCGAACACGGGCTGGGCACGCATCTGGATGGCGCGCGCGTGTTCAACGCGGCGGTTGCCAGCGGCAAGCCGGTGGCCGACATGTGCCAGCCGTTCGACTCGGTATCCATTTGTTTTTCCAAGGGGCTGGGCGCGCCGGTGGGTTCGGTGCTGGTCGGCAGCGAGGACCTGATCGCCCGCGCCTGGCGCTGGCGCAAGATGCTGGGCGGCGGTCTGCGCCAGTCCGGCGTGCTGGCGGCCGCCTGCCTGTACGCCCTGGAGCACAACGTGGAGCGGCTGGCCCAGGACCACGAGAACGCCCGCCTGCTGGCCGAGGGCCTGCGCGCCGTTCCCGGCGTCAAGGTGCTGAGCCAGGACACCAACATGGTGTTCGTGGAGTTCGAGCCGTCCCGCTGCGAAGCGCTGACGGCCGCGCTGGCCAAGGAAGACATCATGATGCGCGCCGTGTATGGCGGGCCCACGCGCCTGGTGACGCACCTGGACGTGTCCGCCGCGGATGTGGGGCGGGTGGTCCAGGCGGTGGCGCGCCTTCTGGCTTGAGCGGGGGAGGTTCTAGGCGCTGGCGCGCAGCACGTCCGCCAGCACCGAGAACAGTTCGTCGATCTGGGCGCGCTCGATGATGAGCGGGGGCGACAGCAGCATCGTGTCGCCCGCCGAACGGATCAGGCAGCCGCGTTCCAGGCACGCGTTATGCACGGCATAGGCGCGCTGGCCGGGCTTGCCTTCCAGCGGCGCCAGCTCAATGGCGGCCAGGAGGCCGATGTTGCGGATGTCGACCACATTCGGCAGCCCCTTCAGGCTGTGGGCGGCGTCTTCCCAATAGGCCCATAGTTCGCGGCTGCGCTGGAAAAGACCCTCGCGCTTGCAGATGTCCAGCGTCGCCAGGCCGGCGGCGCAGGCCACCGGGTGGCCGGAATAGGTATAGCCGTGCGAGAACTCGATGGCGCTGTCGGGGCCTTGCATGAAGGCATCGTAGACATGCTGCTGCACCAGCGTCGCGCCCATCGGGATGGCGCCATTGGTCAGGCCCTTGGCGCTGGTGATGATGTCCGGCGTGACGCCGAAGTAGGACGAGGCAAAGGCGCCGTCGACGCGGCCGAAGGCGCAGATCACCTCGTCGAATATCAGCAGGATGCCGTGCGCGTCGCAGATCTGCCGCAGCCGTTGCAGATAGCCCTTGGGCGGAACGATCACGCCGGTGGAGCCTGCCACCGGTTCCACGATGACGGCGGCGATGGTCGATGCGTCGTGCAGGGCGACGATGCGCTCGAGCGCATCGGCCAGATGGACGCCCCAATCGGGCTGGCCCCGCGTGTAGGCCATCTGTTCGCGGTCGTAGGTATGGGGCAGGTGGTCCACATAAGGCAGCAGGTTGCCGAAGGGCTTGCGATGGCCGGCGATCCCCGACACGGACAGCCCGCCGAAGCCCACGCCGTGGTAGGAGCGTTCGCGCCCGATCAACCGGACCCGCTGGCCCTGGCCCCGCGCGCGGTGGTAGCCCAGCGCGATCTTCAGCGCGGTATCGACCGCCTCTGAACCCGAGTTTGAAAAGAACACATTGGAGAAGCCTTCGGGCGCCTCCTGACGCAGCGCATCCGCGAGTTCGAACGCCAGCGGGTGGCTCATCTGGAAGGAAGGCGCGTAGTCGAGCTCGTAAGCGGTACGCGAAATGGCTTCCACGATCTCCGGCCGGCGATGGCCGGCGTTCACGCACCACAGGCCCGCGATTCCGTCGAGCACGCGGCGGCCATCGGGGCGGATGTAGTGCATGCCTTCAGCGGCGCTGAACAGGACCGGATCGCGCTTGGCCCGCCGGTTGGCGGTGAAGGGCATCCAATAGGCTTCGGGATTGGCGCTGAGCGTCGGGGTCGAGGGCATGAGACAGATCCTGCTTGAGTGGATTCAGGTCTGCTTATTTTGTATTAAATAAATGATAAATACAATAAGGAAAAGAATGGGCCCGGACGTGAGGCGCGCAGGCCTGCGCCACCCCGGCCGGGCGGTGGGCGGGGTGCGCGGCGAATGATTTACGTGTCAGGAGGCCTGCAGCGAGGTCTTCAGGTGGCGGCGCATGAGCTGGGACGCCCATTCCTGGTCGCCTGCCTCCAGGGCCTCGATGATCTGGAGGTGTTCGTTGCTGGAGTTGACGAAGCGGGCGTCGCGGTAGAACGCGGCGTGCTCTTCCAGGCGGCGCAGCTGGTTCTGCTGCTGCACGGCCTGCAGGATGTAGCGGTTGCCCGAGAAGCGGGCCAGCATCTCGTGAAAGGATGCGTTCAGCCCGAAAAACTCCGTGGCGGAAATGTCGGCGTCATCCCGCTGGATGAGCGCTTCGTGCGCGGCGCGCATGCGCGCCAGCGCCGGCTTGTCCAGCCGGAAGGTGGGTTCAAGCAGGCCTGCGCATTCGATGGTCATGCGAAAGCGATAGCTCTCGCCGAGCGCTTCGGCGCTTTCCAGCGACGGCGCGAATTGCCAGCCATGGCCCTTGCGCTTTTCGATCAGGCCGTCGGCGGACAGCTGCAGCAGCGTCTTGGCCAGCAGGCTGCGCGGCGCGTCATAGCGCTGGATCAGGTCGCGCTCGGTGAAGGTCTCGGGCAGGCCGCGCGAGGCGCGGTCGTCGATCAGCCGCCGGTACAGCTCGTCGAGCGTGGGGCCGGCGCCTTCGATGGCGGGCGCCGCGGCCGCCGCTGCCGCGTTGTCCGCGACGGTGTAGCCGCTGTTGGGGCGGTGCAGGATCAGTCCCTGCGCGGCCAGCAGCCGCAGCGCGCCGCGCACGGGCGTGCGCGATACCTCGTAGCCCGCGGCCAGCGTTTCTTCGGACAGGTGGTCGCCCGGCGCATAGCGCCGCGCGGCAATGTCTTCCGCGATATGACGCGCCAGGTCGACTTGCAGCGGGGTGGGGCGGGCTGGGGCGGCGGTGGTCATGTGGCGTCGGAGGGGTGGAAAGGGACGGCGAAGTGGGAATGGTACCGGAGCCCCCGGGGTTGCGGCATTGGGCTGGGGAAACCCTAGTATTGAACTTTTCTATATATTAGTACAAACTTTGCGGGTCTTATGCCATCGTTTGAATCAGGAGCACCGCCAGCGTGACTATGCCTACCCCTTTTCCCCTGGTCGACGTACAGGGCAGCCCTTATGAGCGCGGTCGCCAGCACGGCGCCGCCGTTCCCGAGCGCGTCGCGCGCAGCATTGCCCTGTACCGGGGGCAGCTGGAGCGCCGCGGCGTGGGCGCCGGGCGGCTGAAGGAGCTGGCCGCCGGCATGGTGCCCGTGGTGGGCGACTACGACGCCGCCTACCTGGAAGAACTGCGCGGCATCGCCGACGGGGCGGGCCAGACGCTGGAAGACGTGGTGGTGATCAACTGCCGCACCGAGATGATGTTCGGCCACGCCGAACTGGGACGCGCCCGCAAGGGCCTGGACGATGGCTGCACGGGTCTCGTCGTGCTGCCCGAGGCCGCCGCGGGCGGCAAGCTGATGCATGCCCACAACTGGGACTGGCGCGAGGAGTGCGTCGATACCGGCATCGTGCTGCGCATGCGGCGCGAGGACGGGCCGGACTTGCTGGTGTTCACGGAAGCGGGCAGCCTGGCGCGCCACGGCTTCAACAGCGCCGGCGTGTCCCTGTCGGGCAATTTCCTCTCCTGCGAGCAGGACGATCAGCGCCCGGCCGAGGTGCCGCTGGTGCTGGTGCGCCGCAAGATGCTGGAATCCACCAACCTCTGCAACGCCATGAAGGTGCTGTGGGCGTCGCGGCGCTTCTGCTCCAACAACCTGATGCTGGCGCAGGCGCAAGGCGAAGCCGTGGATCTGGAATGCGCGCCCGACGAGATTTTCTGGATCACGCCCGAAGACGGCCTGCTGGTGCATGCCAACCATTGGATCAGCCCGCCGGCGCGCGCCAAGCTGTTCGACAAGGGGCTGGCCGCCAATCCGGATTCCATCTATCGCCAGCGCCGCGTGCAGGACATGCTGGCCCGCGCCAAGGGCAGCGTCGACTGGGAGACGGTCAAGCGCATCCTGGCGGATGATTTCGCCGCGCCCGATGGCGTGCTGCGTTCGCCCAAGCCGGCCAGCTTTGACAGCATCTCGGCCACGGTCGCCACCACGCTGATGGAACCCGCCAGCGGCGTGATGTGGATCGCGCGCAAGCCCTATGAAGGCCGCAATTTCGTGGAATACCGGCTGTTCTGAGCCACCCTTGGAGGGATCCCCCATGTCTGTTCAAGTCTTGCGCGTGAAAAGCGCGCTGCTGTTGTCCTCCGCCCTGGCCGGAGCCTTCCTGGGCGCGCCGGCGCAAGCCCAGTCCACCCTGCCCGAGATCCGCTACGCGGAGGGCTCGGGCACGCCCACCTCTTTGCCCGGCGGCCGTTCGCGCAATACGTCCACCGATAACGTGCTGGCGCACGTGGTCGAGTCGCTGGTGGCGCTGCGCGCCGACATGAGCGTCGCGCCCATGCTGGCAGACGGCTGGACGCTGTCCGATGACAAGCGCAGCTACACCTTCAAGCTGCGCCAGGGCGTGACCTTCCACGACGGCTCGCCCATGACTTCGACCGACGTCAAATGGAGCTACGACTACCTGACCGGATCCAAGTCCGAGTATTCGTGCAAGAACCTGTATGACGGCAGCAAGGGCGCCAAGGTCGTGGCGGTGGAAACCCCCGACCCGGCGACCGTGGTGTTCAAGCTGGAGCAGCCGTACGCGCTGTTCCTGGACCAGATGGCCAGCGTGCAATGCCCGATGCCGGTGCTCAGCGCCAAGAGCGTCGATGCCGCGGGGCAGTGGGTCAAGCCCATCGGCACCGGGCCCTATGTGCTGGCCGAATGGAAGAAGGAGCAATACGTGCTGCTGACGCCCTACGCGGGCTACGCGCCCCGTGGCGAGGCCCCCAGCGGCATGGCCGGCAGGAAGACCGCGGCGGCGAATGTCCGGTTCGTCGTCATTCCCGACGCCGCCGCGCAAAAGGCGGCGCTGATGGCCGGACAGGTGGACGCCTACAACGCGGACGAAGACAACCTGCCCGCCAAGGATCCGCGCTGGAGCATCGTGACCGAGCAGGGGCTGGACACCGTCAACCTGTTGATGCAGACGCGCGAGCCCTTGCTGTCGGATGTGAACATGCGCCGCGCGATTGCGCTGGCGCTCGACTTTCCCGGCATCGCCAAGGCACTGAACAACGGACAGGCGGCCTACAACCCGTCCCTGGTGCCGGCGGCCAGCGCCTATTATTCCGAGGCGGACCGCGCGGGCTACGAAAAGAACCTGAAGGAGGTCAAGCGCTTGCTGGAGGCCGCGGGCTATCGCGGCGAAACGCTGAAGCTGCAGGCCAACAAGCGCTATCCGTACCTGTATCGCGTGGCGGTCGTCACGCAGCAGTTGCTGAACAAGGCGGGCATCAAGTCCGAACTGGACATGCTGGAGTGGGGCACGCAGGTGACCAATTTCCGCGAAGGCAAGTTCCAGCTCATGGCCTTCGCCTATTCGGCGCGCACGGAGCCCGCGCTGATGTTCCGCGACGTGATCGGCGACAAGTCCAGGACCCCCATGGCGCAGTGGGAAAGCCCGGAGGCCGCCGCCATCCTGGAAGGCATCGAGGCCGAGTCCGATCCCGCCGCGCGCAAGCAGGCGTTCGACAAGCTGCACGCACTGATGCTGCGCGACACGCCGCTGCTGATGTACTACAACAAGCCCGGCTATGTGGTGGTGTCGAGCCAGCTGCAGGGCTTTACCGGCTGGCCGCTGCGCAAGCCGCGCTTCTTCAACGTCACCAAGAACTGAGGCGCCGTGCTGGGCTATCTACTCAAGCGCATCGCGGCGGCGGTGCCCACCGTCATCGTCGTGACCGTGCTGGTGTTTGCGCTGATCCGCGCCATCCCCGGGGACCCGGCATCGCTGATGCTGGGCGATATCGACAACCCGGCGCTGCTGGCGGAAATGCGCCATGCGCTGGGCCTGGACCGGCCGGTGGGCGAGCAGTTCCTGATCTGGGTCGGTCATGCCTTGCAGGGCGACCTGGGCATGTCCATCGCCCGGCGCGAACCCGTCATGCACCTGGTGCTGACGCATTTCGCGGTTACCGCCCAGGTGGTGCTGACGGCCACGCTGCTGGCCTGCCTCGTGGCGGTGCCGGCGGGCATGGTCGCCGCGTGGCGCCAGAACCGGCGGGCCGACACCGCCATCGTGTCGACCTCGATCCTGTTTGTCTCCATGCCCAGTTTCTGGGTGGGCATCCTGCTTATCTGGCTGTTCGGCGTAAAGCTGAACTGGCTGCCGGTCTATGGCTTCGAGTCCGTCGCGCAGGGCGGCCTGGGCGCGGTGAAGTATCTGGTGCTGCCCGTGTTCGCCATCGTGCTGACCGAGATCGCGGCAATCACCCGGATGATGCGCGCCAGCACCATCGAGACCTTGCGGCTGGAGTACGTGGCCCATGCGCGGGCCAAGGGCTTGCCGGAGAAGCGGGTGATGCTGCGCCACGTGCTGCCGAATTCCTTCGGCCCCACGCTGACCGTCATCGGCCTGATGCTGGGCCATCTGCTGTCGGGCGCGGCCGTCATCGAAACCGTTTTCACGCTGCCCGGCATCGGCCGGCTGCTGGTGGAAAGTATCTACGCGCGGGATTATCCGGTGGTGCAGGGCTGCCTGCTGTTCATCGCGCTCTTGTACGTGGCGGTCAATCTGGCGGTGGATCTGCTGTATCCGCTGTTCGATCCGCGCGTGAAGCTTCAATAGGATCATCATGACGGGTTTCAAGCATACCAATGCCGTCCTGGGCGGCTTTCTGGTCGGGGCCGTGGTGCTGCTGGCGCTGGTGGGGCTGGTGTATACGCCGCACGATCCGCTGGAAGGCGACCTGCTGGCGCGCTTCGCCGCGCCTTCGGCCGAGTACTGGCTGGGCACGGACGAGTTTGGCCGCGACGTGCTCTCCCGCCTGATGGCCGGGGCGGGCGTCAGCGTGGCGGTCAGCGTGTTCTCGGTGCTGCTGGCGCTGGTCCTGGGCACCACCATCGGGGTGACCGCGGGCTACGCGGGCGGCTGGGTGGACCGCGGCATCTCGGTCCTGGTCGAATCCATGATGGCGTTTCCCGGCTTGCTGCTGGCGTTGGGGATCATGACCGTGCTGGGACCCTCGAAGTGGGGCGTCGTGCTGGCCTTGGGCCTGGCCTATTCGCCGTCCGTTTCGCGCATCGCGCGGGGGGCGGCCCTGTCCCTGCGGCAGCGCGACTTCGTCATCGCCTCGCGCGCGGCCGGACATGGCGGCTTGTGGACGGTGTTCCGCCACGTGCTGCCCAACTGCGTGGCGCCCCTGCTGATCTTCGCCACGTCGATCTTCGGCTCGGCGCTGCTGGCCGAAAGCGCGCTGAGCTTCCTGGGGCTGGGCGTGCCGCCGCCCCTGGCCACCTGGGGCGGCATGCTGTCGGAAAGCCGCAATGCGATGGACCAGGCCGTCTGGCTGGCCGTGTTTCCCGGCGCGATGATTTCGCTGAGCCTGCTGGGCATCAACCTGCTGGGCGACGCTGTGCGCGACCGGCTTGATCCGCGCATGCGGGGAGTCATGGCATGAGCGCGCCCGTCCCCTTGTTGTCGGTGCGCGACCTGGAGATCCGCTTTCCAGGCAAGCGCGACGCGGCGCCGGTCGTGAACCGGGTGTCCTTCGACCTGCATGCCGGCGAGTCGCTGTCCATTGTCGGCGAATCGGGCAGCGGCAAGACGCTGATAGGCAAGGCCTTGCTGGGCCTGCTGCCCGATGCGGCGCGCATCACCGGCGGTCGGGCATTCTTTGACGGCAAGGACCTGCTCGGGCACAACGCGAACGAATGGCTGGCAACGCGCGGCACCGGTATCGGCATGGTGTTCCAGGAACCCATGGTGTCGCTGAATCCCGCGTTCCGGGTGGGCGAGCAGCTGATCGAGGCGCTGGTGCTGCGCCGGGGCATGGCGCGCCGCGACGCCTGGGCGGCGGCCGTGCAGATGCTGGAGCGCGTGCGGGTGCGCGATGCGCAGGATTGCATGACGCGCTATCCGCATGAGTTCTCGGGCGGAATGCGCCAGCGGATCCTGCTGGCGGGGGTGATGCTGCTCAAGCCCCGGCTGCTGATCGCCGATGAACCCACGACGGCGCTGGACTGCGTGGTGCAAAAAGAGGTGCTGGACCTGATGTGCGAATTGACGCGCGAACAGGGCACGGCGCTGATCTTCATCAGCCACAATCTGGCGCTGGTGGCAGCCTACACCCAGCGCGTGCTGGTGATGTGCCGGGGGCGCGCGGTGGAAACCGGCGAGGTGGCGCGGGTGCTGTCACGGCCCGCCGACCCCTACACGCTCAGCCTGCTGGACGCGCTGCCCAAGCGCGGCGCGGCGCGTGCCGCCGTCACCCGGCCACCCATTCTTGAGGTTGACGGCCTGGCGATCGACTACGCGGTGCGAGGAGGTTGGCGCCGCAAGCGGTCCGTGAGGGCGGTGCATCAGGCGAGTTTTTCCGTCGCGCCTGGCGAGACCCTGGCCATCGTGGGGGAATCCGGCAGCGGCAAGACCACCGTGATGATGTCCATCCTGGGCCTGGTGCCGCAGTCGCAGGGGCGTATCGCGCTGGATGGCCAGACACTCCCGCCGGGCGGCGCGGGCGCCGCCTGGCGTTCCGCGCGGCGGCGCATCCAGATGGTCTTCCAGGATCCGTATTCATCGCTGGATCCCCGCATGACCATCGGCGCGCTGGTGGGCGAAGGCTTGCGGCTGGAGGCCGGCATGACGCCCGCGGCGCGGGACAAGCGCGTGGCCGAGGCGCTGCGCGATGTGGGCCTGGACGACGGCTACGCCGAGCGCTATGCGCATGAGCTGTCGGGCGGCCAGCGCCAGCGCGTGGCGATCGCGCGGGCGCTGGTGATGCGCCCCGAGGTGATCATCGCCGACGAGCCGGTTTCGGCGCTGGACGTGACGGTGCAGAAGCAGGTGCTGGAGACGCTGATGTCCCTGCAGCGTTCACACGGCTTTGCCTGCCTGCTGATCTCGCACGACCTGGGTGTCGTCGAGCAGATCGCGGACCGCGTGGTTGTCATGCTGCGAGGCCACATCGTGGAGCAAGGCTCGCGCGACGATGTGTTCGACCATCCGACGCATCCCTACACCCGCCGGCTGCTGCAGGCCGTGCCCGAGCTGCGCGGCGACGCTGCCCAGGGGTTCCGGGTGGAGCTGCGCGACCTGCCAGAGGGGCAGGGGCGGGCCGATTCGGACTATTTCGATCCGTCCGGCGCGGTCATGGCGGCGCCCAGGATGGCGGCCGTGGCCGCATCCGGCGCGACCCACCGGGTGGCGCTGGCGGCGGGGGAAGCGCCGGCGGAGACGATCGCGGCGTAAAGCGTTCAGCCGTGCCGGCTGCGGCTGTCGGCGGGCGCCTGGCCGCGCTCGTCCATGCCGTAGTCGCGCAGCACCTGGGCCACGCGCAGGCGGTAGTTCTGGAACACGCCGCCGCGCCCGGCTTCCTGCGCGTGGCGGTGCGACTCCAGCGAGCGCCAGCGCTTGACCGCCTCTTCGTCGCGCCAGAATGACAGCGACAGCAGCTTGCCCGGCGTGGACAGGCTCTGGAACCGCTCGACGGAAATGAAACCGTCCACGGCTTTCAGTTCGTCGATCAGGCCGGCGGCGATCCGCAGGTAAGGATCGGGGTCGCCATGGGCGGGCTCGACTTCGAATATCACGGCGATCATGGAAGGCTGTCCTGGGAAAAATGATACGGGGGCAGTATCCGTCACCCCCGCAGGCAACGATTCGATGCGGGGCGAACTATGCCTGCGTCTTGCCGTCTTCCTGCAGCAAGGCGGCATAGCCCAGGCGCGAATCCGGCCACTGCAGCGTCAATCCGCTGGCGCGCAGGCGGGCGTTGCTGAGCTTCTTGCTGCCGATATTGGCGGGCGCGGGGGCTGTGTGCGGCGCGGGCGCGCCGATCATCCTGGCCAGGTCGGCATACAGGGTGTGCAGGGGCAGGGGCGTGTCGTCGCAGCCGATGTACACCGGCGCCACTTCAGGCAGCAGCGCAAGATGGACCACCGCGGCGGCGGCGTCGTCGATGTGGATGCGATTGGCCCAGTGCTCGGGCCGGGTCGGGGCGCCCGCCGCGCCGCTGCGCAGCCGTTCGATCAGCTGCAGCCGGCCGGGCCCGTACAGGCCCGCCAGCCGCAGCGCGGTCGACGACACCGGCTGGGCCGACAGCGCGGCCTCGGCCTCCAGCAGCACGCGGCCGTTGAAGCCCTGCGGCGCGGGCGGCGTCTCTTCGGTGACCCAGTCGCCTTGATGTTCGCCGTAGACCGCGCTGGAGGAAACGAACACGATCCGCTGGAGCCGCGAGGCGTCCAGCGCCTGGAGCACGTTTTTCAAGCCGTCGACGAATACACCGCGATAGACGTCGGGGTCGCGCGCGCCCGGCGCGGGCAGATGGATCAGCCGGGTCACGCCTTGCGGCAGGGCGGGCAGCGAGGCCGCGCGGGTGATGTCGCCTTGCAGCCACTGGATGCCGCTGGCGTCGCCGGCAGGCGGATGGCGGCGCAGGGCGTGGACGTCATCGCCGCGCTCCAGGAAGCGCCGCGCCACGCGCAGGCCCAGGTCGCCGCAGCCGATGAGAAGTACGCGTTCGGTCATGGTGTCGTTCCTGCCGGTCAGAAAAAAGGCGCCCTGTGGGGCGCCTCGTGGCCGGGCGCTGGCGCCCGGTGGGATTACATGCCGCTGTAGACCGGCCCTTCGCCGCCTTGCGGGGCCACCCAGACGATGTTCTGCGTGGGATCCTTGATGTCGCAAGTCTTGCAATGCACACAGTTCTGCGCATTGATCTGCAGGCGGTCGTCGCCGTGGTCGTCCTTGATGAACTCGTACACGCCCGCCGGGCAGTAGCGCGCCTCGGGGCCGCCGTACTTGGCCAGATTGACCTTCACCGGCACGGACGCGTCCTTCAGGGTCAGGTGGACGGGTTCGTTCTCGTCGTGGTTGGTGTTCGAGATGAACACCGAGCTGAGCTTGTCGAAGGTGAGCTTGCCATCGGGCTTGGGGTAGTCGATGCGGGCGCACTCCGAAGCCGGCTGCAAACAGGCGTGGTCGGGCTTGCTGTGGCGCAGCGTCCAGGGCATCTTGCCCTTGAGCAGCAGTTGCTCGACGCCGGTCATCACCGTGGCGATGGTGCGGCCCTTCTTGAACCACTGCTTGAAGTTGCGCGCCTTGTTCAGTTCGGCATGCAGCCAGGATGCCTCGAAGGCCTTCGGGTAGGCGGTCAGCTCGTCCTGGCGGCGGTCGGCGACCAGCGCATCGAACGCGGCTTCGGCGGCCAGCTTGCCGGACTTGATGGCGGCGTGGCTGCCCTTGATGCGCGATGCGTTCAGGAAACCGGCTTCGCAGCCGACCAGCGCGCCGCCCGGGAACGTGAGCTTGGGCAGCGACAGCAGGCCGCCGGCCGTGATGGCGCGCGCGCCGTAGGCGATGCGCTTGCCGCCTTCAAACGTGCCGCGGATGGCGGGGTGCGTCTTGTAGCGCTGGAATTCGTCGAAGGGCGACAGCCAGGGGTTGGCGTAGTCCAGGCCGACGATCATGCCCACCGCGACCAGGTTGTTGTCCAGGTGATAGAGGAAGGAGCCGCCGTACGTGTCGGAATCCAGCGGCCAGCCGGCGGTGTGGATGACGAGGCCGGGCTTGGATTGCGCGGGATCGACTTCCCACATTTCCTTGATGCCGATGCCGTAGGCCTGCGGGTCGCGCCCCTCGTCCAGCTTGTAGCGTTCGATGAGCTGGCGGCCCAGTTGGCCGCGCGCGCCTTCGCCGAACACCGTGTAGCGGGCATGCAGCTCCATGCCGGGCTGGTAGTGCTCGGTGTGGGTACCGTCGCGGGCGACGCCCATGTCGCCGGTGGCCACGCCGCGGACGGCGCCGTTTTCGTCGTAGAGCACTTCAACCGCGGCAAAGCCGGGGAAGATGTCCACGCCCAGCGCCTCGGCCTGTTCGCCCATCCACTTGACGACGTCGCCCAGACGGACGATGTAGTTGCCTTCGTTGTGAAAGCAGGGCGGCAGCAGCCAGTTCGGCGTGGCGCGCGCGCCGGTCTGGGACAGGAACAGGAATTTGTCCTGCGTGACGGGCACCGTGAGCGGCGCGCCTTTTTCCTTCCAGTCGGGGATGAGCTCGGTCAGCGCCAGCGGGTCCATGACGGCGCCGGACAGGATGTGCGCACCCAGTTCCGCGCCTTTCTCCAGCACGCAGACGCCGATCTCTTGATTCTTTTCAGCGGCCAGCTGCTTCAGACGGATGGCGGTGGCCAGGCCGGCGGGTCCACCGCCAACCACGACCACGTCATATTCCATCGACTCGCGTTCAGACATTTGCAAAGCTCCCCGTATGTATTCCATATATGGCTGGAAGTATTATCGGCGATTGTATTGCAGCTGGGGATCTAGTATCCCTTCGAGCGCGTTCGTATTTCATTCAGCCTTCAGGAGTAATCGGTGAACCCGGACCATCTGTCTGCACGGCTTCTTGCGGTGGGCGATACCCATCAACTGGAATTGCCTTTGCGTTGGGGCGACTCAGACGCCTTGAATCATCTCAATAACACGCTGTATTTCCGCCTCATGGAAGAGGCGCGCATGCAGATCCTGTATGCCGCCGGCTTCGAGCTGCCCGCCGACAACGGCGCCATCCTGGCGCATGCTTCCTGCGATTTCCTGCGTCCGCTGACGTATCCGGCCACCGTGCGGGTCACGCACACCGTGACCCGCATCGGCCGTTCCAGCGCCGAATTCGAGCTGCTGCTGGAGAAAGTCGGCGACGCGGCGGGCCCGTATGCCCGCGGGCGCAACGTGCTAGTCTGGATGGACTACGTGGCCAATACGTCCGCTGCGTGGCCACCCGAAGTCCTGGCGCAGATGGCGACGCAGTTCAAGCCTGCCGTCTGAGGCCGCGGCATCGGGACCGCGTATTGCAGACTGGCCAAAATAGCGCGTGCGTTGGCCGGGCATGCCGGTAAAATCTAGCGCAAAATCAAAAAAGCAATAAGGGCGCGCCACCCTCGGCGCCGCCGCTCCACGGATATCGGGCCTGGCCGCGATGCCCGCGGAGTCGGCGCCGGCAGCCGCGCCCCAAGGAAAAACAGGGCCTGCCCCGATTTCTCGACCCTTCACGGGACCCCTACGCGCAAGCGGCGGGACGGGCTCTCTTTAGTTCGACCTTAACTAGGAGTTGGAGCGATGGACAAGGTTTTTGCAAGCGCCCAGGAGGCGCTGGCAGGCATCGTCAAGGACGGTCAGATGATCGCCGTGGGCGGTTTCGGCCTTTGCGGTATTCCCGAGGCACTGATCGCCGCGCTGCGCGATTCGGGCGTCAAGGACCTCACCTGCATCAGCAACAATGCGGGCGTCGATGGTTTCGGCTTGGGCCAGCTGCTCAATACGCGCCAGGTGCGCAAGATGATCGCGTCCTACGTGGGCGAGAACAAGGAATTCGAACGCCAGTTCCTGTCGGGTGAGCTCGAGCTCGAGTTCACGCCCCAGGGCACGCTGGCCGAGAAGCTGCGCGCCGGCGGCGCCGGCATTCCCGCGTTCTTCACGCGCACCGGCGTGGGCACCATCGTGGCCGACGGCAAGGAAATCCGCGAATTCGACGGCCATCAGTACGTGATGGAACGTTCGCTCGTGCCGGACGTGTCGCTGGTCAAGGCGCACATCGCCGACCGCAGCGGCAACCTGGTGTTTCGCAAGACGGCCCGCAACTTCAATCCGAACGTTGCCATGGCCGGCAAGTTCACGGTGGTCGAGGTCGAGGAAATCGTCGACACCGGCAGCCTGGACCCGGATCAGATCCACCTGCCTGGCATCTATGTGCAGCGGATCGTGCTGAACACGACCCCCGAAAAGCGCATCGAACAACGCACCACTCGCCCGGCCTAAGGAGAAGACGACATGGCATGGTCCCGCGATGAAATGGCGGCGCGCGCGGCGCGCGAGCTGCAAGACGGCTTTTATGTGAACCTGGGCATCGGCCTGCCCACCCTGGTCGCCAACCACGTGCCCAAGGGCGTCGAGGTCTGGCTGCAATCCGAGAACGGCTTGCTGGGCATCGGCCCGTTCCCCACCGACGATGAAGTCGATGCCGACCTGATCAACGCCGGCAAGCAGACGGTCACGACCTTGCCCGGCTCCTCGATCTTTTCGTCGGCCGACTCGTTCGCGATGATCCGCGGCGGCAAGATCAACCTGGCCATCCTGGGCGCGATGCAGGTCTCCGAGAAAGGCGACCTGGCCAACTGGATGATCCCGGGCAAGATGGTCAAGGGCATGGGCGGCGCGATGGATCTCGTGGCCGGCGTCGGCCGCGTGGTCGTGCTGATGGAACACGTGGCCAAGAAGAAGGACGGCACGGAAGACATCAAGCTGCTGCCCGAATGCAATCTGCCGCTGACCGGCGTGGGCGTGGTCGACCTGATCATCACCGACCTGGGCGTGATGGAAGTCACCGAAAACGGCCTGAAGCTGCTGGAAACGGCGCCCGGCGTCACGGTGGACGAGATCAAGTCCAAGACGGCCGCCAAGCTGGATGTGTCGGCGGTCAAGTAAGGTACTTGCCGTCCGCCATGAAAAAACGCCCCGCGGGGCGTTTTTTTATGGCGTTCGCCAGAGGGTCTCTTTCCCTCTTCTGCGGGCGGGCTCCTGCCTCAGGCGGTTTCCTGCAGCAGCATGCCCACATGCGGGATGCCGTCTTCGATGTATTCCTCGGTGACCGGAACAAAGCCGTGGCCGCCGTAATACCGCTTCAGGCGCGCCTGCGCGCCCAGGTATACCGGCTGGTCCGGCCAGATCCGCTGCGCCTCTTCCTTGGCGCGGCGCATCAGTTCGTGGCCCAGGCCCGAGCCCCGGGCCGCCGGGGCGGTGATCACGCGGCCGATCACGACCTGGCCGTCGTTCAGGGCGGGTTCCAGCAGCCGGCAATAGGCCAGCAGCGCACCGTCCCGCCAAGCCATCAGGTGCTCGGTCTGCCCTTGCAGGTCCTTGCCGTCCATATCCAGAAACACGCAATTCTGTTCCACGACAAAGACTTCCGAGCGCAGGCGCAGGATGGCGTAGAGCTCGGCCGTCGTCAGTTCGGCGTGGGGTTTGCAGGTCCAGGTGGGCAGCGGCATGCGGGCGGATCCAGATAGGGGGAAAACGGGGCAACTAGCGTAACTCAAAGCGCTCCGGTCTTTGGGCAACACTGTTACATAATTTCACGGGTATACCCTTAGTATGAAAATCTATTTTCTTATTTAAAATTTGCGTGTAAACAAATTTACATAAACCCGCGCTAAGACCCCACCCCTCTTCGATGACCAAGGCCGCACCTACGATCGCTGATCGGATCGCCCGGGCCCAGCCCGCGCTGAGCCGGACCCAGCACAAGATGGCCGAGTACGTGCTGGCGCATCAGTTCCGCGCCGCCACCATGACCATCGACGAGTTCGCGGCGGCGGTGGGGGTGTCGACGGCCACGGCCAACCGCTTCGCGCGCGCCCTGGACCTGCCGGGCTACCCGCAATTCCGCGCCGAGCTGGCGCGCGGCTTCGAAGCCGCGCTTGAACCCGTGGAAAAGCTGCGCACCGAACTGGCGCATTCCGCCAGCGCCGTGCAGATCTTTGCCGCCACGCTGGAAGAAGACATCCGCAACGCGCAGCGCAACCTGCAATCGCTGGATTCCGCGGCCTGTGAACAGGCCGTCGAGGCCATCCTGGCCGCCGACCGCGTGTTCATCATCGGCTTTGGCGCCAGCGGCTTCCTGGCCGGCCTGCTGCAGCGCGGCCTGTGCATGCACCTGCATTCCGTCGAATCGCTGGCCGGCCCCGGCGGCGTATCGCATGCGGCGCGCCAGATGTCGCGCATGACCAGCAAGGATCTGGTGATCGCCATCGGCTTTCCCCGCTACCTGGCCGACACCGTGACGCTGGCCGGCGCGGCCAAGCAGGCCGGGGTGCCCGTGCTGGTGCTGACCGACAAACCCACATCTCCGCTGGCGCCGACGGCATCCGTCGTGCTTTACGCGTTTTCCGCGCGCCAGCTGATTCCCAATTCCGAAACCGCCGCGCTCGGCCTGATCGAAGCCCTGTCTGCCGCGGTGGCCTATCGGGCCAAGAATTCCGTCGCGGCCGCCGCTGGGGTAACCCAGTCCGTGATGCCGTGGCTCTTCCATGGAGTAGGTAAACGATGATTCAACCCGTGATCGCCATTCACGGTGGCGCTGGCGCGATGTCCCGCGCGGCCATGTCGCCCGAGAAAGAACAGGAATACCTGAGCGCGCTGGAATCCATCCTGACCGCCGGCCAGGCCGTGCTGGCCAAGGGCGGCAGCGCCCTGGACGCAGTGACCGAAGCCGTGCGCCTGCTCGAAGACTGCCCGCTGTTCAACGCCGGCCATGGCGCCGTGTTCACCAGCGCCGGCACCCACGAACTGGACGCCTCCATCATGGACGGCGCCACGCTGCGTTCGGGCGCCATCGCCAACGTGAACTGCGTGCGCAACCCGGTCTACGCTGCGCGCAAGGTCATGGAAAACAGCAAGCATGTCTTCTTCGTGGGCGAGGGCGCCGAAGCGTTCGCCCGGCAGGAAGGCCTGGAAATCGTGGACCCGTCGTATTTTTCGACCGAGGCCCGCCGCGAGCAGCTGCTGCGCGTGCAGCGTGAAACGCCGGACGCCGCCGTGCTGGACCATGACGGTCAGGCCATGGTCGCGCGCGGCCAGCCCGCGCCAGCCGATCCGCTGGACGCCGACAAGAAGTTCGGCACGGTGGGCGCGGTGGCCGTGGACGCCCAGGGCAATCTGGCCGCCGCCACCTCGACCGGCGGCATCACCAACAAGCAGGTCGGCCGCGTCGGCGACGCGCCGATGATCGGCGCCGGCACCTATGCCAGCAACAAGACCTGCGCCGTGTCCACGACGGGCACCGGCGAGATGTTCATCCGCATGGTCGCCGCGTATGACGTGGCGGCCCAGATGGAATATTGCGGCGCCTCGCTGGAAGCGGCGGCGGACCGCGTCGTGATGGAAAAACTGCCTACCATCGGCGGCAAGGGCGGCCTGGTGGCCGTCGACGCCCAGGGCAATGTGGCCTTGCCGTTCAACACGGAAGGCATGTATCGGGGTTACGCCCGCGTAGGCGAAAAGCCGGTTACCGCCATCTATCGGTGAGCGGCGGCGATTTGAATTAGTACTTCTCCCCGCCGGGCCGCCTCAAGGGGAACAAGCCCCTCGGGGGGGCGGAGAGCCCACGAAGTGGGTGAAGCGTGGGGGTATATTTTGGGGATTAATAGAGATGGTTGATCGCGCAAACAGCCTGGCGCTGCCGGATAACCGCGTGGTCCAGGTCGACGACCTGACGGTGCGTTTCGTGGGCTCGGAGCGCACGGTCGAAGCCGTGCGCAATCTGTCGTTCCATGTGGACCGGGGCGAAACCCTGGCCATCGTGGGCGAATCGGGTTCGGGCAAGTCGGTGACGTCGCTGGCGCTCATGCGCCTGGTGGAACATGGCGGCGGACGCATCGCCCAGGGCCGCATGGCCTTGCGCCGGAGCAACGGTTCCGTGATCGACCTGGCCGGTTCCAGCCAACGCGTCATGCGCAATGTGCGCGGTGCGGACATGGCCATGATTTTCCAGGAGCCGATGACCTCCTTGAATCCCGTGTTCACGGCCGGCGACCAGATCGCCGAGTCGATCCGCCAGCACCAGGGCAAGGACGCCGCGGCCGCCCGCGCCGAGGCGCTGCGCATGCTGGAGCAGGTGCGCATCCCGGAAGCCAAATCGGTGCTGGACCGCTACCCGCACCAGTTGTCGGGCGGCATGCGCCAGCGGGTCATGATCGCGATGGCGCTGGCTTGCAAGCCAGCGCTGCTGATCGCCGACGAACCCACCACCGCGCTGGACGTCACGATCCAGGCGCAGATCCTGCAGCTGATCCGCCAGCTGCAGGAAGAAATGCACATGGGCGTGGTGTTCATCACCCACGACATGGGCGTGGTCGCCGAAGTGGCCGACCGCGTGCTGGTCATGTACCGCGGCGACAAGGTCGAGGAAGGCCCGTCCGAACAGGTGTTCGCCGCGCCCAAGCATACCTACACCAAGGCGCTGCTGTCGGCGGTGCCGAAGCTGGGCGCCATGCAGGGCACGGACATGCCCGCGCGCTTCCCGCTGTTGCAGGTGGAAGGCCAGGCCCAGCCCGTGGCCGAGCCCGGCGCGGCCAGCACGCAGCAAGTGCCGGCCGCAAACCGCGAGCCGATTCTCAGCGTGCGCAACCTGGTGACGCGTTTCGATCTGCGCGGCGGCATCATGAGCCGCGTGCAGCGTCGCGTGCACGCCGTGGAGAAGGTCAGCTTCGACCTGTACCCCGGCGAGACCCTGTCCCTGGTGGGCGAGTCGGGCTGCGGCAAGTCCACGACCGGCCGTTCGCTCCTGCGCCTGGTGAACAGCCAGGGCGGCGAGATCAAGTTCGGGGGCCGCGACATCGTCCGCCTGAAGAACAGCGAGCTGCAATCCCTGCGCCGCGACATCCAGTTCGTGTTCCAGGACCCGTTCGCGTCGCTGGATCCGCGCGTGACCGTCGGCTTCTCCATCATGGAGCCGCTGCTGGTGCACGGCGTGGCCAAGGGCAAGGATGCCGAGCGCCGCGTGGCCGAACTGCTGGAGCGCGTGGGTATGCCGCCGGAGATGGCGCAGCGCTATCCGCATGAATTCTCGGGCGGTCAGCGCCAGCGCATCTGTATCGCACGCGCCCTGGCCCTGAATCCCAAGGTCGTGATCGCGGACGAATCCGTGTCGGCGCTGGACGTGTCGATCCAGGCGCAGATCGTGAACCTGCTGATCGACCTGCAGCGCGACATGGGCATTTCGTTCCTGTTCATCTCGCACGACATGGCCGTGGTCGAACGCGTCAGCCATCGCGTGGCCGTGATGTACCTGGGCCAGATCGTCGAGATCGGCCCGCGCCGCGCGATTTTCGAGAACCCGCAGCATCCCTACACCAAGAAGCTCATGGCGGCGGTGCCGATCGCCGATCCGGCGCGCCGCCACATGAAGCGCACCTTGCTGTCCGATGAAATTCCCAGCCCGATCCGCAAACTGGATGACGAACCGGTGGTGCTGCCGCTGGTTCAGGTCGGTACGGATCATTTTGTAGCCCGCCACCCTGTCGGCGGAGCGTATTGAGTCAGTAGTAGACCTTGTTTTTCTTCCACCAAACCCCCTAATTCCATTCTGGAACCAGGAGTTGCAATGATGAAAGTTCTGCGCCCCACCAAGCTGATGGCCGCCGCCGCGGTGGCCTTCGGCGTGCTCGCGTCGCCGTTGGCGCATGCAGCCAAGGACGTGACGTTTGCCGTCTCCATCGCGCTGGAAACGCTCGATCCCTACAACACCAACAGCACGCTGAACCAGGCGGCCGGCAAGGCCTACTACGAAGGCCTGTTCGAGTTCGACAAGGACCTGAAGGTCCAGAAGGTGCTGGCCACCGACTACACCGTCAGCGAAGACGGCCTGGTCTACACGTTCAAGCTGCGTCCCGGCGTGAAGTTCCACGACGGCACCGACTTCAACGCTGAAGCGGTCAAGATCAACTTCGATCGTCCGGCCAATCCGGAAAACCGCCTGTCGCGCTACATCCAGTTCAGCGTCATCGACAAGACCGAAGTGGTCGACCCGATGACCATCAAGATCACGCTGAAGAAGCCGTTCTCGGCCTTCATCAACGCGCTGGCCCACCCGGCCGCCATGATGATCTCGCCGGCCGCCCTGGCCAAGTACGGCAAGGAAATCGGCTTCCACCCGGTGGGCACCGGCCCGTTCGAATTCGTCGAATGGAAGCCGGCCGAATACCTGAAGGTCAAGAAGTTCGACGGCTACTGGAAGAAGGGCTACCCGAAGGTCGACACGCTGACCTTCCGTACCGTGACCGACAACAACACCCGCGCCGCCGTGGTGCAGACGGGCGAAGCGCAATTCGCTTTCCCGGTGCCGTTCGAGCAAGCCGCCGTGCTGTCCAAGAACGACAAGCTGGACGTGGTCGATCACAAGAACTCGATCATGGCCCGCTACCTGTCGATGAACACGCAGCAAAAGCCGTTCGACAACGTCAAGGTGCGTGAGGCCATCAACTACGCCATCAACAAGGAAGCCCTGGCCAAGGTCGCTTTCTCGGGCTACGCCACCGTCGTGGACGGCGTCGTGCCGACCGGCGTGGACTTCGCGCACAAGACCGGCCCGTGGCCGTACGACATCAAGAAGGCCAAGGCACTGCTGGCTGAAGCCGGCTACCCCAACGGCTTCGAAAGCCAGCTGTGGTCCGCCTATAACGACGGCACCTCGGTGAAGGTGGTTCAGTTCCTGCAACAGCAGCTGTCGCAAGTCGGCATCAAGGTGTCGGTGGAAGTGCTGGAGTCGGGGCAGCGCGTCCAGCGCGTCCAACAGGTGCAAAAGCCTGAGGATGCCAAGGTCCGCATGTACTACGCCGGCTGGTCGTCCTCGACCGGTGAAGCCGACTGGGGCCTGCGTCCGTTGCTGACCACCGCCGCTTTCCCGCCGGTGCTGAACAACGTGTCGTACTACTCGAACAAGTCGGTGGACGACGGCATCCAGGAAGCCCTGGCCACGACCGATCGCGCCAAGAAGACGGAAATCTACAAGGGCGTTCAGGAAACCATCTGGAAGGACGCCCCGTGGGCCTTCCTGGTGACCCAGAACAACCTGTACGTGAAGTCGAAGAACCTGTCGGGCGTGTACGTGGAGCCGGACACCTCGTTCTGGTTCGGCGACATCGACCTGAAGCAGTAAACCAAGCAGTTACTCTCGGGGCCCTCGGGCCCTTGTAAGGCCACATACGGCGGGGGCGCGGTGCCCCCGCCGATGTTGCAGGAATTTCAATGCTGACCTACATCGTCAAACGTCTTTTGGGCATGATCCCCACGCTGCTGCTGGTAGCCGTGGTCGTGTTCCTGTTTGTGCACATGCTTCCGGGCGACCCGGCGCGACTGGCCGCGGGCCAGGAGGCCGACCAGCAAACCGTTGAGCTCGTGCGCAAGGAACTTGGGCTGGATCTGCCCCTGCCGCAGCAGTTCGTGCGCTACTTCAGCCACATGCTGCAAGGCGACCTGGGTACGTCTTTGCGTACCAAGCGCCCCGTCTCGACCGAGATCGCAGACCGCTTCATGCCTACGCTGTGGCTGACGCTCGCCAGCATGGTGTGGTCAGTGACGTTCGGCATGATCATCGGGATCGTGTCGGCGGTCTGGCGCAATCGCTGGCCTGACCGTCTTGGCATGACGCTGGCGGTGTCGGGCATCTCGTTCCCCGCGTTTGCGCTGGGCATGATGCTGATGCAAGTGTTTTCCGTGAATCTGGGTTGGCTGCCGACCGTGGGCGCATCGACCTGGCAACACTATATTCTGCCGTCCATCACCCTGGGCGCCGCGGTGGCCGCCGTCATGGCGCGTTTCACCCGGGCGTCCTTCGTAGAGGTCATCCAGGAAGACTTCGTGCGCACTGCGCGCGCAAAGGGCCTGACCGAACGCCGCGTCGTCATCAAGCACGCGCTGCGCAATGCGCTGATTCCGGTCGTGACCATGATGGGCTTGCAGTTCGGCTTCCTGCTGGGCGGCTCGATCGTGGTCGAGACCGTGTTCAACTGGCCCGGCCTTGGCCGTCTGCTGGTGGACGCCGTGACCCAGCGCGACTATCCGGTGATCCAGGGCCTCGTGCTGCTGTTCTCGCTGGAATTCATCTTGATCAACCTGATTGTCGACGTGCTCTATGGCGTCATCAATCCCAGCATCCGTTACAAGTGAGGCGGCCATGAGCAATACGACATCCGCCACGACCATCGCCGCCGTTCCGAAGAACGACGTGCGCACGCCCGCCACCGAGTTCTGGCGCAAATTCAAGAAGCAGAAGCTGGCCGTGGGCGCCGGCATCTTTGTCCTGCTGCTGGTGGTGATCGCGGCCTTCGCGCCCTGGATCGTGCCATTCGACGCCGAGAATTTCTTCGACTATGACGCGCTGAACGCCGGCCCGTCGCTGACCCATTGGCTGGGCGTGGACTCGCTGGGCCGCGACATCTTCAGCCGCATCGTGATGGGCGCGCGGATCTCGCTGGCCGCAGGTTTCCTGTCCGTCGCCATGGGCGCCGTCGTCGGCACCTTCATGGGGTTGATGGCGGGCTACTACGAGGGTTGGTGGGAACGCATTACGATGCGCGTCTCCGACGTGCTGCTGGCCTTCCCGGGCATGCTGCTGGCCATCGGCGTGGTCGCCATCCTGGGCTCCAGCATGATCAACGTGATCGTGGCCGTGGCCGTATTCAGCGTGCCCGCGTTCGCCCGGCTGGTGCGTGGCAACACCCTGTCGATCAAGCAGATGACGTACGTGGAAGCGGTCAAGAGCGTGGGAGCGTCCGACTGGACCATCATCATGCGCCACATCCTGCCCGGCACGATCTCGCCTATCGTGGTGTACGGCACGATGCGCATCGGCACGTCGATCATCACGGCCGCCAGCCTGTCCTTCCTGGGCATGGGCGCATCGCCTCCCACGCCGGAGTGGGGCGCGATGCTGAACGAGGCGCGCGCCGACATGGTCATCGCCCCGCACGTGGCGATCTTCCCGGCGCTGGCGATCTTCCTGACGGTTCTTGCGTTCAACCTGTTGGGCGACGGCCTGCGCGACGCGCTCGATCCCAAGATCGACCGCAAGTAATTCTCTGCATCGCTGGCAGCAAGCCCCGAATAGGGATACGGGGCTTGCATCAAGGAGCGTGGCGACACGCGGCAACTATGGACAACCAAGCACTGGACCTTCCCCGCATCGGCGTGCTGCCGTCGGGGCCGCTGGATACGATCTGCGACGTGGGCGATGTGACGGTGGGGCACTGCACCCTGGCCGACGGCCCCGTACAGACCGGCGTGACGGTCGTGCGTCCGCATGGCGGCGACCCGTATCTGGACAAGGTGCCGGCCGCCGCGACCGTGCTCAACGGCTTCGGCAAGAGCACCGGCCTGATCCAGGTGCAGGAGCTGGGCGTGCTGGAAACGCCCATCGCGCTGACCAACACCTTCGGCGTGGGCACCGTCGCCAACGCCCAGATACGTCATGCGGTGGCCGCCAACCCCGGCATCGGACGCGGCATGGCCACGGTGAACCCCCTGGTCTTTGAATGCAACGACGGCTATCTGAACGACATCCAGGCGCTGCCCGTGCAGGAGGCGCATTACGCCGAGGCGCTGGCCAGCGCGGGCAAGCCGTTCGGGCAGGGCGCCGTGGGCGCGGGCCGGGGCATGTCGTGCTTTTCCTTCAAGGGCGGCATCGGCTCGGCTTCGCGGGTGGCTTCCATCCAACCCGGCTTGCGCCACACGGTCGGCGCGCTGGTGCTGGCCAATTTCGGCCGCCTGCCCAACCTGACGGTGGCGGGACGGCCGTTCGGCCGCCGGCTGGCGGACCAGTTGGACCGGGGGCTGGCGCTGCAGGGCGAGAACGCCGTCATCGCGCCCGAGAAGGGATCGATCATCCTGCTGCTGGCCACCGACGCGCCGCTGGACTCGCGCCAGTTGCGCCGCCTGTCGCTGCGCGCGGGCGCCGGCCTGGCGCGTACCGGATCGGTGTTCGGGCACGGCAGCGGGGATATCGCGCTGGCATTCTCGACCGCCTATACGATCCCGCAAGTGCCCGAAGCGGCGATGCCGGCGGTCGCCATGCTGCACGAGGCCCGCATCGACCCCTTGTTCGAGGCCGCCGCCGAAGCCTGCGAACAGGCCATCATTTCCGCGCTGTGGCACGCCGAAGGCGTGAGCGGGCGCGATGGCCATCACCGCGCCTCCATCCGCCTTGCCGCGCCCGAATGGCGCCAGTGGCTGTCCGATACCGAATTCTGAATACCTCGAAGGCCGATTCCATGAAGATCCTGATTTCCACCGATATCGAAGGCGTCGCCGGCGTCTTCCACGCCGAGCAGGTCCGCGCCGGCAATGGCGAGTACGAGCGCGCCCGCGCCTGGATGACCGCCGAGGCCAACGCGGCGGTGCAAGGCGCGATCGCCGGCGGCGCCGAAGAGATCCTGGTCAACGATTCGCACGGCGGCTTTCGCAACCTCCTGCCCGACGGCCTGGACGAGCGCGCCCGCATGGTGCTGGGCAAGCCGCGCTACCTGGGCATGATGGGCGGCCTGGAAGAGGGCTGCGATGCCGTCTTCATGATCGGCTACCACTCGCGTTCGCAAGGCCGCGGCATCCTGGCCCACACTATCAACAGCTTCGCGTTCGCGCGCGTCCTCATCAATGGCATGGAACTGGGCGAAGCCGGCCTGTACGGCGCGCTGGCCGGCGAAATGGGCGTGCCCGTCATCCTGGGCACGGGCGATGACGTGTTCATTGCGGAAACCCGTGACACCTTCCCGGGCGCCGAATGGGTGCAGACCAAGGTCGCCCATGGACAGGGCAGCGGCGTCACGCTGTCGCCGGCTGCTTCGCGCCGCGCCATCGCCGCTGCCGCCGAGACCGCGGTCCGCAATCTGAAAAAGCAGGCCCCGGTTCCTTTCCGCATTCCTGCCCCTATAGAATGCCGGTTGCAGACGCAGAGTGCGGCCCTGGCCGACCTGTTCTGCATGTGGCCCACGCTGGAACGCGTGGACGGCGTCACCTTGCGATTCACCGCGGATAGCATGCAGTCGGCCGTCCGCAAGCTGAACAGCCTGGCCGCCATGTCTTTCATGTTGCGCTAAGGATCTCTCCCCCCATGTCCAGTACCGACGCCCGTATCGCCCAATTGCGGCAGGCCATGAGCCGCCGCGGCCTGTCCGCCTATGTCGTTCCCTCTTCGGACCCGCATCTGTCTGAATACCTGCCGGCCCGCTGGCAGGGGCGGCGCTGGTTGTCGGGCTTCACGGGATCGGTCGGCACGCTGGTGGTCACGGCCGACTTTGCCGGCCTGTGGGTGGACAGCCGCTACTGGGTGCAGGCGCAGGCGCAATTGGACGGCACCTGCGTGCAACTGATGAAGATCGCGCTGGCCACCACGCCCGGCCATGTGGACTGGCTGGCCGCCAACACGAAGGCCGGCGATGTCATCGGGGTGGATGGGCAGGTACTGGGCCTGGGCGCATTCCGCGCCCTGTCCGCCGCCGCCGCAACCTCTGGCGCCGCGCTGGAAATCCGCGAGGACCTGCTGGACGAGGTCTGGCCGGATCGCGCCGGCCTGCCCGACGCCAGGATCTACGAACACGTGGCGCCCGAGGCCTGCGTGACCCGCGTCGACAAGCTGGCCCAGGTCCGTGCAGCCATGCGCGAGCACGGCGCCGATGTGCATTTCGTGTCCACGCTGGACGACATCGCCTGGCTATTGAATCTGCGCGGCGCGGACGTGGACTACAACCCCGTGTTCGTCGGCCATGCGCTGGTCGGCCTGGACCACGCCACGCTCTTCGTGGCCGCCGGCAAGGTCGATGACGCGCTGCGCGCCATCCTGGCCGCTGACGGCGTGGACGTGGCGGACTACGCTCACGCCGCGGATGCGCTGGCCTCGCTGGAACTGGACCAGAAGCTCCTGATCGACCCGGCGCGCGTGACCTGCGGCGTGTTCCACGCCATGAATCCGGCGGTGCCGCGCATCGAAGCCATCAACCCGTCGACCCTGCTGAAGTCCAGGAAGACCGACGCGGAGCTCGCCAATGTGCGCCAGGCAATGGCGCAGGACGGCGCGGCCCTCTGTGAATTCTTTTCCTGGTTCGAAGGCGCGCTGGGCAAGGAAACCATCACCGAACTGACGATCGACGAGCAGATCACCGCCGCCCGCGCGCGCCGGCCTGCCTACGTCTGCCCCAGCTTTGCCACCATCGCCGGCTTCAACGCCAACGGCGCCATGCCGCATTACCGCGCAACCGCGGAATCGCACGCCACCATCGAGGGCAATGGCCTGTTGCTGATCGACTCGGGCGGCCAGTATCTGGGTGGCACCACCGATATCACCCGGGTGGTCGCGGTGGGTACGCCCAGCGCGGACCAGAAGGTCGACTTCACGCTGGTGCTCAAGGGCATGATCGCACTGTCGCGCGCCTCGTTCCCGCGCGGCACCCCGTCGCCCATGCTGGACGCCATCGCGCGTGCTCCCATCTGGGAAGGCGGCGCGGAATACGGCCACGGCACCGGCCACGGCGTGGGCTATTTCCTGAACGTGCACGAAGGCCCGCAGGTCATTTCGTACCGCGCCATGCCCGGGCCGCACACGGCGATGGAACCCGGCATGATCACCTCGAACGAACCGGGCATCTACCGTCCCGGCCGTTGGGGCGTGCGCATCGAGAACCTGGTCGCCAACCGCAGCTGGCTGACTTCCGAGCTGGGCGAATTCCTGTGCTTTGAAACGCTGACGCTGTGCCCGATCGACACGCGCTGCATCGAACCCTCGCTGATGCGCGCGGACGAGATCGCCTGGCTGAACGACTATCACAAGACGGTGCAAGAGCGCCTGTCGCCGCTGGTCGAAGGCGAGGCCCTGGCCTGGCTCACGCTGCGCTGCGCGGCCATCTGAGCCTGATTTGCCCGGCGCCCCGGACTTGCCGGGGCATCGGGGGCCGCCCTATTGGGCGATTTCGATCTTCGCCTGCTCGATGATCGCCTGGTAGCGCTTCATCTCCGCGTCGATGAAGCTCGCGAAGGCGGCGGAGTCCTTCACCGAGGGCTCGAAGCCCAGCCCGCCAAGCTGCTCCACCACCTTCGGCGAAGCCATGATCCTGGCCGACACCGCTTCCAGCTTCTTCAGCACCGGCGCCGGCAGCCCGGCCGGCCCCCACACGCCGTACCACGAGTAGAACTCGAAATTCTTCTGGCCCTGCTCGCGCAGAGTGGGCACGTCGGCCAGCAGCGGGCTGCGTTCGGCGCCCGTCACCGCCAGGGCATTGAGCTTGTTGGCGCGCACCATGGGCAGCGACGACAGCATCGGGTCGAACATGGCGTGCACCTGGCCGCCCACGAGGTCCGACAGCGCCGGACCGCCGCCGCGGTACAGCACGATGGGAATCTGGCTCAGGCCATTTTCATGCAGGAACGAGGCCGCGGCCAGGTGTCCGGCCGAGCCGAAGCCGGTGGTGGCGAAGGAATACTTCTGCGGCGCGGCTTTCAACACCTGCACCAGCTCCTGGACGTTGTGCGCGGGCACCCCGGGGTTGGCGCTGAAAATGAGCGCGCCCTGGGCCAGTTCGCTGATGGGGGTGAAGTCCTTGACCGCATCGAACTTGATGGTCTTCTTGTACAGCAGCGGATTGATGGCGTGGATCGACGCATTCAGATAGAGCGTGTAGCCGTCCGGCGTGGCGCGCGCCACGTAGGCGGCGCCTATCATGCCCGAGGCGCCGGCGCGGTTTTCCACCACCACCGATTGCCCCAGCTCCTTGCCCAGCTGTTCGGCATAGATGCGGGCCACGCCGTCGACGGAACCGCCGGGAGGGTGCGGCACGACGAGGGTGATGGGGCGTTGAGGATAGGTTTCCTGTGCAAGGAGGGTGGCGGGCGCCAGGCCGGCGGCAAGCGCCAGGATGGAAAGCAGGGACTTGAACGGCGTGAGGCCGGAAGCGGGACGGAGCATGGCAGGGTCTCGGTGAGCGCAAGGACGCGGCGGGCACGCAGCGGCCTTGCGCGTCGCGCGGCATGGCTTGCAGAGCGGTGCGGAACGCGGGGGAAAGGAAACCGGCGGCCTTGCGGCCGCCGGTCGGATCAGGCGGCCTTCAGTTGCGCCGAGCTGAAGCCGTACCTGGCGTCCAGGCCCAGCTCGCGCACGATGCGCAGGCCGCTGTCGAGCGCTTGTCCTTCCAGGCCGCGCAGCGGGCGGCGCAGGTCGCCCACCGGCAGACCCACCGCCTTCATCAGCGACTTGATCGCCACGGGATTGATGGCGGAATAGGAATAGTGCAAGAGCGGCAGCAGGCCCAGATAGCCTTCGCGGAAGCTCGTGGACACCTCGGGCGTGTCCCAGGGGCGCGAGATATTGGCCATTTCTGCCGGCGCGATATTTCCGGTCATGTTGGCGGTGCCGTGTCCGCCCAGGCTCATCGTCGGCACCACCAGGCCCAGGTTGGGCGAATCGCAGCACATCACGGCCACGTCGGGGCGGCCGCGCAGCACCTGCGCCACCTGGCCCACGCGCGTGGTGGACTCCTTGTGCACCACGTAGTTGGGGTGCTTGAAGATGCGCAGAAGCTGGTCCCAGTGCAGGTCGCTCTTGACCCGCGGCGGGTTGTTGTAGATGCCCAGGGGCAGGTCGGTGGCGTCGGCGACTTCCAGGAAGTAGGCCTCGGTGTCTGCCTCGGACGCGCAGATGTAGGCGGGCGCGGCCAGGATGGCGCCGTCGGCGCCGTTTTCGCGGGCGAACTTCAGGTATTCGATGGTGCTGTCGGTGTTGTTGCCCGTGCAGCCGTAGAACAGCTTCATCTTGCCGGTTTTCATCTTGGCCGTTTCGACGATGACCTGGCGGCGTTCTTCCGGCGACAGCAGCGAGACCTCGCCGGTGGAGCCCATGATCAGCACGGCGGAGGTGCCGTTGTCTTCCTGGAATTTCAACAGGCTGCGGAAGGCGCTGAAATCGACACTGCCGTCACGGTTGAAGGGCGTGACGATTGCGACGAAGGACCCCTGGATTTTCATTTTGCTCATGAAGCAACTCCAACTAATCGGATGGAATATCTACGGATCAGGCGTCGCGCTATCGGTGCTGGCCCCTGCCCGCTCCCCTTGCTGCCCTTGCAGTATAGGAGGCCGGTTTCCGAAAATTTTTCTATTTTCCACATATCCAGGACGGCCGAAAGACAATTATTTTCTAAGAAGATGCTGCTAAGTTATAAGAATTTCCCCAATAATGCGGCTTTCGCAGCCGCCAGGCAGATTCCATGGTCGACACGCTCACGCGCTTTCCCTCCCTGTCGCATTGGGGAGCCTACACCGCGCTGGTAAGGAACGGGCGGGTGGTGGGTTGCGAGCCGTTCGCGCATGACCGGGCCCCGTCGCCGCTGATCCACTCGATGCCCGACCTGGTGCATTCGCCGCTGCGCATTGCCCGGCCCAGCGTGCGCGCAAGCTGGCTGAAGCATCGCGGAGCGCCGGAGCTGCGCGGCGTCGAGGGCTATGTCGAGGTGGGGTGGGACACGGCGCTGCGGCTGGTGCACGATGAACTGCAACGCGTGCGCGCCGCGCATGGCCCGGCCGCGATCTTCGGCGGTTCCTACGGCTGGTCGTCGGCGGGGCGCCTGCACCACGCGCGTACGCTGACGCACCGCTTCCTGTATGCGGGCGGCGGCTGCGTGGACCAATCGGGCAACTACAGCTGGGGCGCGGCGCAGTTCCTGCTGCCGCACATCATCGGCACCTACGCGCCGGTGACGGGGCGCGTCACCGACTGGCACAGCGTGGTGGGGAACACGCGGCTGTTCATCGCATTCGGCGGCATCGCGCTGCGCAACACGCAGATCACGTCGGGCGGCGCTGGCGACCACGGCACCCCCGGCTGGCTCGAGCGCGCGCGGCTGGCGGGCATTCGCAGCGTGGTGGTCAGTCCCGCGCGCAGCGACGCTCCGCAGGCGCTGCAGGCGGAATGGGTGCCGATACGCCCCAACACGGACGCCGCCATGATGCTGGGCATGGCGCACACCTTGCTGTCCGAAGGGCTGCACGACCAGGCTTTTCTCGAACGCTGCTGCAGTGGTTTCGAGCGCTACGCCGACTACGTATCGGGTCGCGCGGATGGTCAGGCCAAGAGCGCGGAATGGGCCGAGGGCATCTGCGGCGTGCCGGCAGCCACGATCCGGCGCCTGGCGCGCGAGGCCGCGGGCTGCCGGACGCTGATCACCTGCGCCTGGTCGCTGCAGCGCGGACATCGAGGCGAGCAGCCGTATTGGGGCAGCGTGGCGCTGGCCGCGCTGCTCGGACAGATCGGCCTGCCGGGAGGCGGCTTCGCATTCGCCCACGGTTCCATGAACGGCGCGGGCAATCCGCGGCCGGATCTGCCCGCGCCGGAAATGCGCGCCGGCGCCAATCCCGCGGGCGCGTCGGTCCCTGTGGCGCGACTGACCGACATGCTGCTGCATCCTGGGCAGGCCTACGAATTCAACGGCAAGGGCGGTGTCTATCCCGACATCCGGCTGGTGTACTGGGCGGGCGGCAATCCCTTCCACCATCAGCAGGACCTGAACCGCCTGGAGCGGGCCTGGCGCAAGCCCGAGACCATCATCGTGCACGAGCCCTGGTGGACCCCGACCGCGCGACGCGCCGACATCGTGCTGCCGGCCACCACCACGCTGGAGCGCAACGACGTGGGCGGCTCCTCGCGCGACCGCTACATCCTGGCCATGCACCAGGCCTTGCCGCCGGTCGGCCAGAGCCGCAATGACTTCGACATCTATCGCGAACTGGCGGCCATGGCGGGATTCGAGCACGCCTACACCGAGGGCCGCGGCGAAATGGCCTGGATCCGTCACATCTACGAGCAGATGCGGCCCGCCTGGGAGGCCGCGCAGCTGGAGCTGCCAGGCTTCGACGAATTCTGGGCGCGGGGGCATGTGGCGCTGCCCGAGCCGGACCGCGATTTCGTGCTGTTCGAGCAGTTCCGCCAGGACCCCGTCGCCCATCCGCTGAAGACACGCTCGGGACGGCTGGAGCTGTACAGCGAAGCCGTGGCCGCCTTCGGCTACGAAGATTGTCCGCCGCACCCGGCCTGGCTTGCGCCCGCCGAATGGCTGGGCGCGGAACAGGCGGATCGCTGGCCGCTGCATCTGGTCACCTGCCAGCCGGAGGGCCGGCTGCATTCGCAGCTCGACCAGGCCCGGGCGTCGCGCCAGGGCAAGATCGCCGGGCGCGAACCGGTGCGCATGCATCCTGCCGACGCCGCCGAGCGCGGCATCGGGCAAGGGGACGTGGTGCGTCTGTACAACGACCGCGGCGCCTGCCTGGGCGGCGCGGATCTGGACGAGGGCCTGGCGCGCGGCGTGGTTGCCATGTTTACCGGCGCCTGGTTCGATCCACAGGACGCGACACTGGAGCGCCACGGCAATCCCAATGTGCTGACCATGGATGTGGGCACTTCGCGGCTGGCGCAAGGTTCCAGCGCCCTGTCGGCGCTGGTGCAGGTGGAGAAGTGGCAGGGCGGGCCGGCGCCGGTGCAGGCATTCGAGCCGCCGGCGTTGACGCGCCTGCCGGCCTGAGCCGGGTCAGGCGCACCGGGCCGCCACGGCCAGGTTCATTCCTTGCCGCGGCGGTACAGCAAGCGCCCGCCGATCAGGCAACCCAGGGCCAGCAGCCCCGCATAGACCAGCAGCGTGATGCCGGCCGCGACGGAGGACTCGCTGACGCGCGCAAGCTGGTGCCAAGTCATCGCGCGCAACGCCAGCACCCCCAGGCCGACCCCCAGGGCCTGGGCGAACCAGAACGCGATGCTGCCGTGCGCCACGGCGCGCCCCAGGCGCGCGCGTCCCGGGTCGCGGGGAAGAGCATTCACGCAGACCAGCGTGCAAAGCGCCATCGCCAAGGCCGGCAGTACCCAGTATCCCAGCGCGTATTCCAGCCAACCCGCGCTCAGGGTCTGCATCTGCAGGAATCCGCCCAGCGAGATCGAGACGCTCAACTGCCATGCCAGCACGGTCAGTCCGGCGATCCAGGCGGCATGCCGCCGCGTATGTACGGGGCCGCCTGCGGGGCCCGCGGGTACCACCGTCCAGGTCGCGACGCGCACCGCCAGGCAGATGCCGATGATCTCCAGAGGGATGGTGACCGCCTTGGTCAGCAGGTTCATCGCCAGGAATCGTCCGCTCACGCCGAGGCCGAACCACTCCTCCAGCAGCGAGCCTTCCTTGATCAGGCTTCCCAGCATCGCGTTCTGCGCAATGGCCAGGCCGGCCGACAGGCACAGCGTATAGAGGGCCTGCAGGGCAAGGAAGGTCCCGAACAGCCTGCCGGGCTGGTCGACCGCCGCCGTATCGTTGCGCGCCAGCCAGCGGCGCATCGCGCCCCACGCCGTCAGGCCCACGATCACCAGGGTGGCCGCCAGGTTGGCGAACAGGGGGGCCAGCATTTCGGGCCGGCCATAGCTTTCCCGGAGCTGGTCCAGGTAGGGCGATGGCCCCATCAGGGTATAAGTCTGAACGAGCGCGGTGTAGGCCAGGCGCAGCAGGACGGCGGCAATGGCAAGGCGCCAGGCCAGGGAATAGGAAGGTCGGGAGAGGGCGGTCATCAGCGTTTTTGCGGAGGCCAGAAGGGAGGCTGTCGGGAAAAGACGGCGGCCAAAAAAATAGGGATCGAACATAGCACGGCGCCGCCGGCTGCCTTGCGGCAGTGTCAACCGGAGTGCAGCTAAATGTTACGTGGACGACGCTAGGGGAAAACCCAAATAACTCCTGCCGCCCGGCTATAATCCAAATTTCCCGCACGCGCCCGCTCGTCCCGGGTGCTCATTACGATGACCAAATACGTATTTGTCACCGGCGGTGTGGTGTCTTCCCTGGGCAAGGGCATCGCCGCCGCGTCGCTCGCAGCCATTCTTGAGTCGCGTGGTCTGCAGGTGACCATGCTGAAACTCGACCCCTACATCAACGTCGATCCGGGCACGATGAGCCCTTTCCAGCACGGTGAAGTGTTCGTCACGGAAGACGGCGCCGAAACCGACCTGGATCTTGGCCACTACGAGCGTTTCATTTCCGCTCGCATGCACAAGGTGAATAACTTCACCACCGGGCAGATCTACGAATCCGTGCTGCGCAAGGAGCGCCGTGGCGACTACCTGGGCAAGACCGTCCAGGTCATTCCGCACATCACGAACGAAATCCAGGACTTCATCGCCCGTGGCGCCGAAGCCGGCTGGAATGGCAACACCGACGTCGCCATCGTCGAAATCGGCGGCACGGTGGGCGACATCGAGTCCCTGCCGTTCCTGGAAGCCGCGCGCCAGATGAGCCTGCGCATGGGCCGCAACAACGCGGCCTTCGTCCACCTGACGCTGGTGCCCTTCATCGCCTCCGCCGGCGAACTGAAGACCAAGCCCACGCAGCACTCGGTGCAGAAGCTGCGCGAAATCGGCATCTACCCGAACGCGCTGCTGTGCCGCGCCGACCGCCGTATTCCGGACGACGAGCGCGCCAAGATCTCGATGTTCTCCAACGTGCCCCTGGACGCGGTCATTTCCGTCTGGGACGCCGATTCGATCTACAAGATTCCCGCCATGCTGCACAAGCAGGGCGTGGACAACATCGTCTGCGAAGCCCTGGGGCTGACCCCGCCGCCGGCCGACCTGTCCATGTGGGACAACCTGGTCGAGGCGCTGGAACACCCCGAGCACGAGCTCACCATCGGCATGGTCGGCAAGTACGTCGACCTGACCGAGTCGTACAAGTCGCTGACGGAAGCCCTGGTCCACGCCGGCATCCACACGCGCTCGAAGATCAACATCGAGTACATCGACTCGGAAGACATCGAAACCCGCGGCACCGACCAGCTCAAGCACCTGGACGCCATCCTGGTTCCGGGCGGCTTCGGCAAGCGCGGCACCGAGGGCAAGATCGCCGCCATCCGCTACGCCCGTGAAAACGGCGTGCCGTACCTGGGCATCTGCCTGGGCATGCAGCTGGCCGTCATCGAGTTCGCGCGCCATGTCGCCGGCCTGGGTGGCGCCAACAGCACGGAATTCGATCCTTCCGCGCCGCATCCCGTGGTCGCGCTCATCACCGAGTGGATGGACCGCGAAGGCAAGGTCGAAAAGCGCGACAACTCGTCCGACCTGGGCGGCACCATGCGCAAGGGCGCGCAACGCGTGCCGATCAAGGCGGGCACCCGCGCCCAGACCATCTATGGCGACGAAGTGAACGAGCGTCACCGCCACCGCTACGAGGTCAACAACGTCTACGTGCCGCGCCTGGAAGATGCCGGCATGGTGATCAGCGCCCGTACGCCGTCCGAGAACCTGCCGGAAATGATGGAATTGCCCGATCACCCGTGGTTCGTGGGCGTGCAGTTCCACCCGGAGTTCACGTCCACTCCGCGTGACGGCCACCCGTTGTTCTCCAGCTATATCCGCGCCGCCATCGAGCAAAAGGCTCGCCGCGGCCAGGAGGCGTAATGCGCGCCTGCGGTCTCGAGTTCCGCGTGCGGATCCTCGGGGCCGCGGGCCGTTGCCCCGGCGCCGCCCTATACGGCGGCGCTTCTTTCGGATACAACCAATTAGCATCGGATATGCGTCGCCCGGCCGCCTTGCGCGACACTGGCTGCGTCGCCGTATCCGGCGTCAGACCGAAACCAACGCAACTGCTCTGAAGGAACCCCATGAGTGCTTATCTCATCGCCGACGTCACAGTGACCAAGCCCGCGCTGTATGAGGATTACAAGCGTCTGTCCACGCTCGCGATGCGCGCGTACGATGCAAAGATCCTGGTGCGCGGCGGCGAGTCCAAGCACCTCGAGGGGCGTGAGCCTGGCCGCACCGTCGTCATGGAGTTTCCGTCCATGGCCGCGGCCCAGGCCTTCTACGACTCCTGGCAGTACCGCCGTGCCCGCAATGCCCGCGAGGGTGCGGCCGTCATGAATATGTTTATCGTTCAGGGAATGTAAAGTCATGAGTGCAATCGTCGATATCATCGGCCGCGAGATTCTGGATTCGCGCGGCAACCCCACCGTGGAATGCGATGTGCTGCTGGAATCCGGCGCCATGGGCCGCGCGGCCGTGCCGTCGGGCGCATCCACCGGCGCCCGCGAAGCCATCGAGCTGCGCGACGGCGACAAGAGCCGCTATCTGGGCAAGGGCGTCCTGCGCGCCGTTGAGAACCTGAATACGGAAATCTCCGAAGCCCTGATGGGCCTGGACGCCCAGGAACAGACGTTCGTCGATCGCACGCTGATCGAACTGGACGGCACCGAATCCAAGGAACGCCTGGGCGCCAACGCCATCCTGGCGGCCAGCATGGCCGTGGCCCGCGCCGCCGCCGACGAATCGGGCCTGTCCCTGTATCGCTATTTCGGCGGCAGCGGCCCCATGAGCATGCCCGTGCCGATGATGAACGTCATCAACGGCGGCGCGCACGCCAACAACACGCTCGACCTGCAGGAACTGATGATTCTGCCGGTTGGCGCAGGCAGCTTCCGCGAAGCCCTGCGCTGGGGCGCCGAAGTCTTCCACATGCTCAAGAAGCTGATCCACGGCCAGGGCATGTCCACGGCCGTCGGCGACGAGGGCGGTTTCGCGCCCAACGTGCCCAGCCATGAAGCCGCCATCCAGCTGATCCTCAAGGCCATCACCGAAGCCGGCTACGAGCCGGGCACGCAGATCGCCCTGGGCCTGGACTGCGCCAGCTCCGAGTTCTACCGCGACGGCAAGTACACCCTGGCCGGCGAAGGCGGCATCTCGCTGTCCTCGCAGGAATTCACCAACCTGTTGGCCACCTGGTGCGACAAGTACCCGATCATCTCCATCGAAGACGGCATGGCCGAAAACGACTGGGATGGCTGGAAGCTCCTGACCGACCAATTGGGCAAGAAAGTGCAACTGGTGGGCGACGATCTCTTCGTCACCAACACCAAGATCCTGCGCGAAGGCATCCAGAAGGGCGTCGCCAACTCGATCCTCATCAAGATCAACCAGATCGGCACCCTGACGGAAACGTTCGCCGCCATCGAAATGGCCAAGCGCGCCGGCTACACCGCCGTCGTGTCGCACCGCTCGGGTGAAACCGAAGACTCGACCATCGCCGACATCGCCGTGGCGACCAACGCCATGCAGATCAAGACCGGTTCGCTGTCCCGCTCGGATCGCATGGCCAAGTACAACCAGCTCCTGCGCATCGAAGAGGAACTGGCTGAAGTGGCGTCGTATCCTGGCCTGGAAGCTTTCTACAACCTGCGTTGAAGAAGCGCGGCCGCGGGGCTTGACGCCGCGGCCGCTTCCACGCCACGACTGCTGAGGGTTCCCGCGTATGCGCCTGTTGTTCCTGGTGCTGTTCGTGCTGCTAGGCCTGATCCAATACCCGCTGTGGCTGGGTAAGGGCGGGTGGTTCAAGGTCTGGGATCTGCAACGCCAGGTGGCGGCGCAGCACGAGACCAACGAAGGCCTGCGCGCGCGCAATGCCGCGCTTGAGGCCGAAGTGCGGGATCTTGAAGGCGGTTCCGGCGCCATTGAAGAAAGGGCGCGCGGAGAATTGGGCATGATGCGAGACGGCGAAGTTTTCGTCCACATCCTGCCCCAGAACACCCAGCCCCCCGCAGGCGCGTCGCTGGCCACCGAGGCCGCGGTCAAGCCTGCCACGCCGGCGCGCGCCAGTGCGCCGGCGGCCCGTCCGCCCGCCGCGCCCGCCGGCAGGGCCGCCGCCCCTGGCAGGCCTGCTGGTTCCACCAGCCCTGCGGCTCCCCGGCATTGAGGCCGTAAGCGGTCCGCCGCTGACGCGGCGCCGCTCGTCCTTTTCCTAATCGCAGCGTATCCGGCTGCATTCGCCATACACCATGCCTGCCGGGTGGGGTGGCTTGCGCGCCCAATCCACGGGGTGCGTGTGCATTTCCGTTTCCAGTTCGACCCGGATGGGCAGCAGGCCCCTGGCCTGAGCCAGCCCGGCATAGCTGTCATCGCCCCGTCCCAGCACCGCCAGCAAGGCGCGCAACGGCGGCAGCAACGGCTTGTGCAGGTAGGTCAGGCGCAGTTTCAGCGTATTGGCGCGGAAGATGTCCCGGGCGCCGGACCGGGGCGGCTGGCGCGCGTGTTGCAGATCCAGGTAATCATTGTCGATGGCGCGCAGGCCGGGCGCCGCCGCCACCTTCAAGTCGGGCCGGGCGTAATCGCGAAACGATTGCTCGTCCGGCAACAGTACTTCGATCCGCCAGGGGTGCGACCCCGTCGTTTCCGCGAGTTCCGCCAAGGCGCGCTGCTGGCGACGCGCCGCGCCCGCCGGGCCCTGTGCATCCGCGTACAACGGCAGCAGCGCCTGCAGGAACGCCGAACGCATGCGAGCCGGATCGCCATGGGCAGTGGCGCCCGCGCGCCCCGCTTCCATCAGCGCCAGGTGCGCCATCTGGCGCGCGGCATGCCAGCGGGCGGCTTCGACCGACAGCAGGCCCAGCAGCAGCACGATGGCTGCGGCGACGGCAAATTCGATGGCGGCGGCGCCTCGCTGCCGGCTGGCAACCCGTGGCGGGGGCGGAAAGAAAAAGGCGGTCATGGCTGCGCAGTGTGGCGCGGGCATGACCGCCTGTCGATGAGGACAATCCGGCGTGACAATAACGGTCCGGCGGGCTTGCCGCCGGCGCGGATCAATGCACCGTGGGCGGCGCGTCTCCGGGGGGCGGCTGGTTCGGCGAAAACAGGGTTGCGCAGTCGACGGAATCGAACTTGTAGGGCTTGCCGCAGAAATCGCAGCCCACATCCACCTGGCCGCGCTCGGCCAGGATGCTGTTGACCTCTTCCTCGCCCAGCGAGCGCAGCATGCTGGCCACGCGTTCGCGGGTGCACGGGCAGTGCCAGCGCACCGGCTGCGGGTCGAACGCCACCAGCGTTTCTTCCCAGAACAGGCGATGGATCAGGGTGTCGATGTCGGTTTCCAGCATCTCGTCGCGCTTGAGGGTGCTGGCCAGCGCATTGATGCGGTCCCAGGTTTCGGTGGCTGCCTGTTCACTGAGAATCTGCGCATCCGCGCCGCCATGATGGGGCAGGCGCTGGACCAGCATGCCGGCCGTGTGATCGGCGTCGGCGGCCAGCCACAAGCGGGTATCGAGTTGCTCCGAGGCCTTCATGTAGTGCTGCAGGGCCTGGGCGACGGTGTCGCCTTCCAGGGGCACGATGCCCTGATAAGTCGTCTGGCCGGGCAGCTTGCGCTGCGGGTCCAGCACGACGATGAAGCGCCCGTTGCCGCCGGGGTTCAGCAGGCTTTGCATATTGCCGTCGGTGGGAACGTCATGGCCTTCGCGCATCTTCACGGTGGCGCGCAGGCTGAGGTCGGAGCGGCATTCCACCACCAGCAGGGCGATGGGGCCGTCGCCCTGGATCTGGAGCACCAGCGAGCCATCGAACTTGATGTTGGCCGCGAGCAAGGTGGACGCGGCCACCAGTTCGCCCAGCAAGTGGGTGATGGCGGGCGGATAGTCGTGGTTGGCCTGGACGGCCTTCCAGGTTTCCTCCAGGCGCACCGCTTGCACGCGGACGCTGCGGTCTTCGGTAAGGTATTTTTTAAGCTGATCGGTCATGGCGGAATGTTAGCCGATCGGAGGGGGGTATTCCCCCTGCTGGCAGCAGGGGGTTGGGCCATTCCCGCGGGAGATCAGGCCAGCCGCTTCAGGGCCGTCTTGTACTGTTGGCCCCGCGCCACGTAATGGGCGGTGTTCTTGTGCAGATTGGCGATTTCCTCTTCCGAGAGCTCGCGGACGATCTTGCCGATGCCGATGACCAGTGAATTATCCGGAATGATGCGGTCTTCGGGGATGATGGCGCCGGCGCCGATCAGGCAATTGCGCCCTATGACCGCGTTGTTCAGCACGATGGCCTGCATGCCCACCAGGGCGCCCTCGTGTATGGTGCAGCCGTGCAGCATGGCCTGGTGGCCCACCGTCACGTTGGGGCCGATGGTCATGGGACAGCCCGCGTCCACGTGCAGGACGCTGGATTCCTGGATATTGGTGCCTTGGCGGATCAGGATGGCGTCGTTATCGCCCCGGATCGACACATGCGACCAGATGCTGACGCCGGCTTCCAGCGTGACATTGCCGATGATGTCGGCGCTGTCGGCCACGTAGGCCTCCGCGTGGATGCGGGGGATCAGATCGTTGAGTTGATAGATTGCCATGCCTAGGTCTCCGGTAGCTGCGCCGGGGCCGCGAGGGGCGCTCCAACGTCTTTGTTGTCCGCGCTGGCCCGCGCCCGCTCTTCTTCGCGCAGGCGCAGGATGCGGCGTTGGATCTTGCCGGTGGTGGTCATGGGCAACTCGTCGACGAACTCGATCTCCTTCGGGTACTCGTAGGGCGCCAGGCGCTCGCGCACGTGCTCCTGCAGATTCTCGATGACATCGTTGCGGTCGCGGTGCACGAATTCCGGGGTCAGCACCACGTAGGCCTTCACCAGGGCGCCGCGCTCGGCGTCGGGCTTGGGCACGACCGCCGCATTGGCCACGGCCGGGTGGCCGACCAGGCAGCTTTCGATTTCGCCGGGGCCGATCCGGTAGCCGGCCGACTTGAACACGTCGTCGGCGCGGCCCGCGTACCAGAGGTAGCCGTCCGCATCCACGGTGGCCAGGTCGCCCGTCAGGCACCAGTCGCCCTTGAACTTGGCCAGCGTGGCGGCCTCGTTGCGCCAGTAGCCCAGGAACATCACCGGGTCGGGATAGCCATGGATGTCCTGCCGGTTGACCGCGATCTCGCCGGTTTCGCCAGCGGCGACGGGGACGCCGTCGTCGTTCAGCACCGCCACGTTGTGGCCCGGGTAAGGCCGGCCCATGCTGCCGGGCTTGGCGGGCCAGCGCTTCTGGCTGTTGCCCACCACATAATTCATTTCGGTCTGCCCGAACATCTCGTTGGGCGTGACGCCCAGCGCCGACTGGCACCAGTCAAATACGGTTTCGCCCACGCTTTCGCCCGCGCTCATGATGGAACGCAGGGCCAGCTGGTAGCGATGGCGGGGTTCGGGCACCGCCTTCATCATCATCTTCAGCGCGGTGGGGAAGAGGAAGGTGTTGGTGACCTGGTAGCGTTCCAGCAGTTCGAAAGCGCGTTCGACGGAAAAGCGTCCGCGCGTGCCGACAATGGGGTGGCCGAAGTACAGCGTGGGCAGCAGCGCGTCCATCATGCCGCCGGTCCAGGCCCAGTCCGCGGGTGACCAGAACACGTCGGCGGGCTTGGGGAACCAGTCTTGCGAGGCCACGAAGCCGGGCAGGTTGCCGATCAGCACGCTGTGCGGCAGCAGCGCGCCCTTTGGCGCGCCGGTGGTGCCGGACGTGTAAAGCAGGATGGCGGGATCCGACGAGCGCGTCGGGATGGCCTTGAATTCGCTGGGCTGGCGGGCCAGCAGGCTGCGCCAGGGCAGCACGCGTTCGTCCGCGAAGCCGATGCCGATGATCTGTTGCAGCGCCGGGCAGTTGTCGCTGACGGCCAGCAGGTTGGCGCTGGAAGCATGGTCGACGATGGCAACCCGGGTTTCCGAGTCGCGCAAGCGCGTTTCCAGTGCTTCCGGCCCGAACAGCGCCGACAGCGGCAGCACCACGCCGCCCACGCTGTAGATGGCCATGTGGGCGACGACAGTCTCGGGGCGTTGCCCTAAAACCACACCGACCCGGTCGCCGCGGCCCACGCCCATTTTCACCAGGCCGTTGGCCAGTTGATTGGCGGCTTCCGCCAGCCGGGCGAAGGTCCAGACCTCGCGGTTGCCGGATTCATCTTCGTAGTAGATGGCAATGCGCCGCGCATCCGGACTACTGGATGCCCAGCGGTGGCAGCACGCTTCCGCGATGTTGAACTGGGTGGGTACCAGCCAGCGGAATGTTTGGTAGAGCGCCTGATATTGGTCGTTCATGGCCCTATGTTGTAAGCATGTTGCAGCGTGAACGGGTCAGATCGCCCGTTGCCCCAGTTGCAAGCATGACCTAGAGGGACGTGAACTGCAATATCCCCGTTGCGTAACGGGGACGCATACGGGTTATCACGGGTACTTGCTTTGCCGGCGCAGTGCGGAGGGCAGGGCGGGCAGCGTCAGCGAGCGGGGCGGGCGGGCGGCCGGATCGGCCTGGCGTTCCGCCTGCAGAACGGCCCAGTCCAGCAGCTGGAGCTGGCCGTCGTGGGTTTCCGCCAGGGCGGAAAGGCTCTCCACCCAGTCGCCGTCGTTGCAATAGAGGATGCCGCCCACGTCTCGCAGCTCCGCCTTGTGGATGTGGCCGCAGACCACGCCGTCCAGGCCCCGGCGCCGGGCCTCGCCCGCAAGCGCTTCCTCGAAATCCGTGATGAACGATACGGCGTTCTTGACCTTGTGCTTCAAATATTGGGATAGCGACCAGTAATGCATCCCGAGCCGGTGGCGCAGCCGGTTGAAATGATGGTTGATCCACAGCGCAAGCTGGTAGAGGCCGTCGCCCAGGTGCGCCAGCCAGCGGCTGTGCTGGATCACCCCGTCGAACTGGTCGCCGTGCAGCACCAGCAGCCGCAAGCCCTTGGCCGTGACGTGCACGTCCTCGTCCAGGATCTCGATGTCGCCGAAGGCAAAGCCGGCGAACTCGCGAGCGAATTCGTCGTGATTGCCTGGGATGAACACCACCCGGGTGCCGTTGCGCGCCTTGCGCAGGATGCGCTGGATGACGTCGTTGTGCGCACGGGGCCAGTGCCAGTGCTTGCGCAACTGCCAGCCGTCGACGATGTCGCCCACCAGGTAAAGGGTGTCCGAATCGTTGTGATCCAGGAAATCGAGCAGGAATTCCGCCTTGCACCCGGCGGTGCCCAGGTGAATATCGGAAATCCAGAGAGCGCGCCAGTGTGCGGGGCGGATTTCGGTCACGGTCGGTTCCCTGTGGGCTGTGGTCATGCCTGGGAATGAGACCATCCCGCGATGACGGGCGTGTGAAGAATCCGTGACGCTGTTGTGACGCTCGCGTGGCGGCGGGGCCTCGCGGGCGTCACGTCCTGCGGTTCAAGGCTATTGCTGTTCGGCCTTCTTGCCGCGCAGGCGCTTCCACAGGCCGCCGCCCAACGCGGCCGCGGCCAGGATGCCGACCTTGGCAAATTTGGCCAGGAACGCGGCGATGACCGCGAACAGCCCCAGCTTCTTGGCGGCCACGCCGGCCACCAGGGCAGCAAGCCCGTATTCGGCGACCTTGTCGCTGGAGGCGTCGAAGTCGGCGTAGCGCTTGCCGTCCACGTAGTGCAGGTTGTCCAGCAGCTTGAGCACGGCGGACTTGTCCATGGGCACCCGGTCTTTCTGCGTGATCAGGTCCAGCGTGATGTAGCCGTCCCGGCCCAGCGCATAGGTGTTGTAGTTGACGGTGGGATCCTCATCCGCGCCGGCGCCCTTGTGCTTGGCCGCAACCGACCAGACCAGCCGTTGGGTGTTGCTGTCGTACTTGGGCGCCTCGACCCAGCCGTCCACCGTCAATTCCGGAAATCCGCGCTTCTTGCGCTCTTCGTTGGAGGCTTCGGTGCCTTCGCGCAGGCTGTCCAGCAATTCGCCGACGTTCCAGTTCTTGGCGTCGTCATCCTTGATATACCCGGCCTTGTCAAAATTGACCGTGATGACCCAGTCGTCCTCATCGCTCTTGGGCATCACGACGCCCAGCAGCGAAGGATCCTTGCCGTTGCCGTAGGCCTGCATGAGCCGCTCGGCCTGGAGGCGGGGCACGAAAAACATGCTCTGGGGCAGCTTCACGGTCGCCTGGTCGCCCAGCTTTACCTCCGTCGGGCCCTGCTGGGCGGCGGCGAAGGCGGCCTTCGTCGCCGATTCGATTTCTTGCTGGGCCGATGCGTTCTGGGCCGAGGCGCCTGCGGACAGGAAGAGGAGCGCGCTGGCTGCGGCCAGCGGCAGGCGGGAAAGGAGAGCGCGCATGATGATGAAGCCGTCAAATAAATGGGGCCTCATTGTCTTTGCGGGTGACTGTCAACTTTCTGAATGCAAACGGCAAAATCGGTGCAGGATTTTGCCGTTGGAAACAAATGATGTCCTGCTTTGCGCGGGGACGCTTTGACCTCAGCGCGCCTTCTTGCTTTGCGGCGCATTGCGCAAGCGCGTGCCCAGAATCCGGTCGTGCAGGAATTGGCCTTCGGGGTCGAACCAGGACCAGATGAAAATGGCGAAGGGGGCGGCGACGATGAACATGTCCATGGACGCCCAGCCCGTGGCGCTGGCCGCGGCCCAGACCACGGCGGCGCCAGCCAGTACCAGCGGCCATGCCAGGATGTAGCGCAGGATCAGGCGCCCGGTGGACGGCGTGTTGCCGTCGCGGTCGACCAGCCGGATATTCCAGGTCTTCATGGGCAGCGTCTGGCCGCGGCGGCGCCAGCACAGCACGAAGTACGCGCCGATCGCGATGAACAGCCAGGCTTGTCGCGCGGGGCGCAGTTCAAGGGCGTTCTTGCTCTGGGTCAGCGTATCCAGCAGATAGCCCGCCAGGAAGACCACGCCAAACAGCAGCACGGCTTCGTACATCATGCAGGCAAATCGGCGCAGCCGATGAGGGGTCTGGTCGAGGAGGGCGTCGGTCATGGAGCCGTATTATCCATAAATTCTTGCCCCCACGCCGCGCACGCTATGCGTGCTTGCTGCCCCCCGGGATGCACCCCACAAAAAAAAACCCGCCGGTAAGGGCGGGTCTATAAAAGGGGCTATGCAGCCCCCAAGGGGAAAACTTTTCGGGCCCGAAGGCCCAGGCCATGCTCAGGCAGCGGAGTGCGCGTTCTTGGCGCTCGTCTTGCCAGCCAGGGCCTTGATGCCGTGGGCCAGCTTACGCAGGCCTGCAGCCAGCGCCCGCATCGGGTGCGGACGGAATTGTTCTTCAATTGCCTGGAGCATCAGTTGGCGCTCGAGTTCGTCGGTCAGGCGGATAGTGTTGTTCGGGTTGATCACAATAGCCTCCACGGGCTTGCACAGTTGTTTGCTACTAGGGATAACCCGAATTATAGGGTTTACCCTGAAACTGTGCAAGGGGGAGGTGCAACCTGGTGCAACGTGGCAACACCTTGGTGCTGATAATGCCCCAAAACCGCGCGGCGGGGCACCATAAGCAAAGATAGCGGCGGCATGTTGCGGCGCTTTTACAACGCGCCGCAAGGGGCTGAAAAGGCGGGGGAAAAGCGCGCCCCGGGGGCCGAAGCCGCCCGGGGTTCAGGGCGCTCAGGCGTCGCGGTAACCGGCGGCCACCAGTTCGAAACCGAACAGGCGGCAGTCCAGCGAGCCGTTGTGCAGCGGCACGCGGCGCTTGGGCTTCAGGCGCATCTGGTTGGGCAGCGTCAGGTCGCTGGTGATGACATGGAGCTGCCAGCCCGCGAAATTGCGTTTCAGGCAGGTGGCCCAATCGCGCCACAGGTCCGAGTCCTGTTCGGTGCCCATCCGTTCGCCGTACGGCGGGTTGGTGACGATCCAGCCATGGTCCGCGGGGGCCGTGATCTGGCGTGCGTCGCCCACTTCGAAGCGGATGGAATCGGCCGTGAGCCAGGCGCGCTCGGCGTTATTCTGAGCGAATTCAATGGCTTGTGGGTCCAGGTCGTAACCCACCAGCGGCGCGTCCAGCTGCGGCAGGATACGCGAGCGGGCGTCGTCCTTCAGATCGCGCCAGCGGTAGGCGTCGTGGTCGCGCAGGCGTTCAAAGCCGAATGGGCGGGAGATGCCCGGGGGCACGCCCAGGGCGATCCAGGCCGCCTCGATCAGGATGGTGCCCGACCCGCAGAAGGGATCCAGCAGCGGCGCGGCCGGATCCCAGCCCGCCAGCGCCAGCATGCCGGCAGCCAGGTTTTCGCGCAGCGGGGCTTCGCCCTTGTCCAGGCGCCAGCCGCGCTTGAACAGGGATTCGCCCGAGGTGTCCAGGTACAGCGTGGCGGTATGGCCCGTCAGGAATAGGTGGACGCGCGCGTCCGGCCGCACCGTGTCGATGCTGGGGCGCTCGCCTTCCAGTTCGCGCAGGCGGTCGCAGATGCCGTCCTTGGCGCGCAAATTGCAGTACTGGAGGCTTTGAACCGGGCTCTTGATGGCCGAGGTGTCGACCCGCAGCGTCTGCTCGGCGCCGAACCAGCGTTCCCAGGGGGTGTCGCGGGCCAGGTCCAGGATGTCGTCTTCGTGCGAGATCTCCGCATGCGCCACCTGCACCAGGATGCGGGTCGCCAGTCGCGAATACAGATTGGCGCGCTGCACGCCCGACCAGTCAGTCGTGAACGAGCAGCCCGCGCGGCCGGCTTGCGCATCGTCATAGCCCAGCGCCTGCATTTCCGCCGTCAGGGCCTCTTCCAGGCCTTGGGGGCAGGGGGCGAAGACGGTGAAAATCTCGGCCTGGCGGGGTTCGCGCGGGCGGCGGCTGCGGGTCTCGACGGTGGGCGTGCGTTCGCGGGAATAGTCGCGCTCTTGCGAGAACTCCGGCTCCTGCGCGAATTCCGGTTCTTGAGCGTGATCGGGCTCAGGCGCGAACTCCGGCGCGGGGCCGTCGTCTTCGAACGGATCGTAGAAGCGTCCCGCCGGTGTGGCGGGGGCAATGTACTGGTCGTCGCGCAGGCGCGGCGCGCGCTGCTGCGGACGCCCGGAGCGCGCCGTGGGCGCGCCGTCGCGGCGCGCATCTTCGGAGCGGCCGCGGGCCGACGGAGCCCGATCGGACGAACCACGAGCGCCCGTACCGCGATTGCCCGGGCCGCGATCGGCCGGGCCGCGATCATATTGGCCGCGATCGGATTGCCCCGCGCGAGGCGCCTGTCCCCGGTTGGGAGCGCCACGTCCGCCGGCTGCGGGCTTGCGCGCGTTGCGCGCTTCTTCTTCCTGGCGGCGCTGGTAGCCGACGGGATCTTTCTGGCGTTCGACGCTTTCCTTGGTGCGCTCGATCTGAGCGACCAGACGGGCGCGGGCACCGGTACGGGTGCGCTTGGGCGCGTCTTCGGCGTGGGCGTCGCGCGCCGTTTTCTTGATCGTCAGCGTCTTGCGCGGACGGTCCTGTTCATCAGAGGACATACGAATCCTGGCGAATGTGCAAAGGTAGGGGTATCAGAAGGGTTTGACGACGACCAGCGCCACCACCACCAAGAGCAGCAAGACGGGAACTTCGTTGAACCAGCGATAGAACTTGTGCGAACGGGTGTTCTTGCCCTGTTCGAATTTACGCAGCATCAGGCCACAGGCGTGATGGTAGCCGATGACGAGCAGGACGAAAAAGAGTTTGGCGTGCATCCAGCCGTTGCCGGGGCCGACGCCGATGCCATAGCCCAGGTACAGCCACATGCCGAACACGACCGCCACGATGGCCAGCATGGTGGTGAAACGATACAACCGGCGGGCCATGCCCAGCAGCGTCGCCTGGACGGCGGGGTCCGACTGCTGAGCCAGGTTCACGAAAATGCGCGGCAGATAGAACAATCCGGCAAACCAGGAAGCGATAAAGACTATATGGAAGGTCTTGACCCAAAGCATGGCCATGGCGCGATCCGATCGAGGAAAGCCGCATTGTATGCCGCTGCGGGTGTCCCCACGCCGCGTTGCCCGAGGGGAGGGCGGCTCCGCCGCGGGCCGGCCCGCCGGCGGAGTGGCAATCCTTGCACGGGTCCGCGCGGGCGCGCCGGCGCCCTGGCGCCAGGCGCCTCTCAGATCACGTACAGATCCACGTATTCGTGGACCGGCATCGCTTCCAGCGTTGCCTGGTCCAGCGAGGCGTCCAGGATGCGGTGCTGCTGCCTGGGCGGAAAAACGCGGGCCAGGTTGGTGCGGAACTTGGCTTCCAGCAAGGGAATGCCGTCGGCCCGGCGGCGCTTGTGCCCGATGGGATACTCGCAGACGATTTCGTCCAGCGTGGAGCCGTCCTTGAATTCCACGGTCAGCGCGTTGGCGATCGAGCGCTTGGCGGGATTGTGATAATCGCTGGTATAGGCCGGATCCTCCACGCAGACGATCTTGTCGCGCAGCGCGTCGATGCGCGGATCCCGGGCGACCTCGTCCTCGTAGTCGGCGGCCGTCAGGCGGCCGAACAGCACCGGCACGGCCACCATGTACTGGATGCAATGGTCGCGGTCGGCGGGGTTATTCAGCGGCCCCTTCTTGTCGATGATGCGGATGCAGGCCTCGTGGGTGCGGATCGTGATCTTCTTGATGTCGTCCGCGTTCTTGCCGATGGCGCGGAGCCTGTCGTGGATTTCCATGGCGCATTCCACGGCGGTCTGCGAATGGAATTCGGCCGGGAACGAGATCTTGAAGAGCACGTTCTCCATCACGTAGCTTCCGTAGGGGCGCTGGAACTTGAACGGCTGACCCTTGAAAAGCACGTCGTAAAAGCCCCAGGTCTTGGCGGTCAGCACCGACGGGTAGCCCATTTCGCCCGTCCTGGCGATGAGCGCCAGGCGCACGGCGCGGCTGGTGGCGTCGCCCGCTGCCCAGCTTTTCCGGCTGCCGGTATTGGGGGCGTGCCGGTAGGTGCGCAGGCTCTGGCCGTCGACCCAGGCCAGCGATACGGCGTTGATCACCTCGTCGCGGCCAAGGCCCAGCATCTGCGCCACGACGGCGGTGGATGCCACCTTGACCAGCACCACGTGGTCCAGGCCGACCTTGTTGAAGGAGTTCTCCAGGGCGATGCAGCCCTGGATTTCGTGCGCCTTGATCATGCCGGTCAGCACGTCGCGCATGGTCAGCGGCGGCTTGCCCGCGGCGACCGCCGTGCGCGACAGCCAGTCGGCCGTGGCCAGGATGCCGCCCAGGTTGTCCGAGGGGTGGCCCCATTCGGCGGCCAGCCAGGTGTCGTTGAAATCCAGCCAGCGGATCATCGCGCCGATGTTGAACGCGGCCTGGACAGGGTCCAGCTGGAACTGCGTGCCTGGCACCTTGGCGCCGTTGGGCACCACGGTGCCGGGCACGACGGGCCCCAGCAGTTTTCTGCACGCCGGATACTCCAGCGCTTCCAGGCCGCAGCCCAGCGTGTCGATCAGGCAGTTGCGGGCGGTCTCGTAAGCGAGGCCGCTCTGGACTTCATAGTTCAGAACGTAGTCCGCGATATCGGCCAGCACCTGGTCGGGATCGGGACGTACGTTGGAGATCGGGGCAGACATAGCAATACCTCTCCAGAAAATGAATACAGGTGGCCATGCCGCGCCCTCGCCCCAGGCTTACTTGCGCTTTTCGATCGGCACGAACTTCTGGTCTTCCGGGCCCACGTAGTTGGCGGTGGGGCGGATGATCTTGTTGTCGATGCGCTGCTCGATGATGTGGGCCGACCAGCCCGCCGTGCGCGCGATGACGAACAGCGGAGTGAACATGGCGGTGGGCACGCCCATCATGTGGTAGCTGACGGCCGAGAACCAGTCGAGGTTGGGGAACATCTTCTTGACGTCCCACATGACGGTTTCCAGGCGTTCGGCGATGTCGAACATCTTGGTGGTGCCGGCCTTCTTGGACAGCTTCTTGGCCACGTCCTTGATGACCTTGTTGCGCGGGTCGGACACGGTATAGACCGGATGGCCGAAACCGATGATGACTTCCTTGGCTTCCACGCGGCGGCGGATGTCGGCCTCGGCTTCTTCCGGCGTTTCATAGCGCTTCTGCACTTCGAACGCCACTTCGTTGGCGCCGCCGTGCTTGGGGCCGCGCAGCGCGCCGATGGCGCCCGAGATGGAAGAGAACATGTCCGAGCCGGTGCCGGCGATGACGCGGGCCGTGAAGGTGGACGCGTTGAATTCGTGCTCGGCGTACAGGTTCAGCGAGATGTGCATCGCCTTGACCCATTCGTCGCTGGGCTTCTCGCCGTGCAGCAGGTGCAGGAAGTGGCCGCCGATGCTGTCGTCGTCGGTCTGCACGTCGATGATGCGGCCATTGTGGCTGTAGTGGTACCAGTACAGCAGGGCGGAACCCAGGTTGGCCATCAGGCGGTCGGCGATGTCGCGCGCGCCCGGGGCGTTATGGTCGTCTTTTTCAGGCAGGACGCAACCCAGCACCGACACGGCCGTGCGCATCACGTCCATCGGATGGCTGGCTGCGGGCAGGGCTTCCAGGGCAACCTGCAACTGGGCGGGCAGGCCGCGCAGGCTGCGCAGCTTTTCCTTGTAGGCCTTCAGCTCGGCCTTGTTGGGCAGCTTGCCATGGACCAGCAAGTGGGCGATTTCCTCGAACTCGCTGGTGTGGGCGATGTCCAGGATGTCATAGCCGCGGTAGTGCAGGTCGTTGCCGCTGCGGCCGACCGTACACAGAGCGGTGTTGCCCGCGACCACGCCGGACAGCGCAACCGACTTCTTGGGCTTGAAACCGGTTTTTTCTTCCGGCTTGGCGTCCGATTTGGCTTCTTGCTTCTTGGGAGCCGTGCTCATGTCTCTACTCCTTTCCTTACGCGATGGACGATGTAATGGATGGCGGGTGGCGCCGCGGAATCACCGCGGCGCCGGATGTCAGGACGATGCGGATCAGCCCTTGCCCTTCTGGAAGAGCGCATCCAGCCTGGATTCGAATTCGTGATAGCCGATGCGGTCGTACAGCTCTTCGCGGGTCTGCATCAGGTCCACCACGTTCTTCTGGTGGCCGTCGCGGCGGATGGCGGTGTAGACGGCCTCGGCGGCCTTGTTCATGGCGCGGAAGGCCGACAGCGGGTAGAGCACCATGCCCACGCCCACGCTCTTGAGCTCTTCCACCGAGAATAGCGGCGTCTTGCCGAATTCGGTGATATTGGCCAGCACCGGAACCTTGACCGCCTTGACGAAGCGGTCGTAGGTGGGCAGGTCATAGGCGGCTTCGGCGAAGATCGCGTCGGCGCCGGCTTCCACGCAGGCCAGCGCGCGCTCGATGGCGGCATCCACGCCGTGCGAGGCGATCGCGTCGGTGCGGGCGATCAGGTAGAAGTCGCTGTCGGTGCGGGCGTCGGCCGCGGCCTTCACGCGGTCGGCCATTTCCTCGGTCGTGACGATTTCCTTGCCGGGACGGTGGCCGCAGCGCTTGGCGCCGACCTGGTCCTCGATGTGGCAGGCGGCGGCGCCGAACTTGATCAGGCTCTTGACGGTGCGGGCGATGTTGAACGCCGACGGGCCGAAGCCGGTGTCGATGTCCACCAGCAGCGGCACGTCGCACACGTCGGTGATGCGGCGCACGTCGGTCAGGACGTCGTCCATGGTGTTGATGCCCAGGTCCGGCAGGCCCAGCGAGCCGGCCGCGACGCCGCCGCCGGACAGATAGATGGCGCGGTAGCCGGCGCGCTTGGCCAGCAGGGCGTGGTTCGCGTTGATGGCGCCGATGATCTGCAGGGGGCTTTCTTCGGTGAGCGCGCGACGGAAGAGGGCGCCGGGCGATTCGGGTCTGGACATGATCGTCTCCTTTTTTTGCTGGCCCACGACCTTAGCGCGGGTCCGAAAAATAAATCTGTCCCCTGCGCGACAATCGGCTGCCGCCGGGCAAAGAGACAGGTTTATGTTCCGGTCTTGCTTAGGAATTGGGCCCGCATGAACGGGCCCAATCCTTTACTCGTACGCTGCTTACTTCAGCAGGTCCTTGACGCCGTCGCGCTCTTCGAGGAGCTCTTTCAGCGTGAAGTCCAGGCGCTCGCGGGAGAAGGCGTCGATTTCCAGGCCTTCGATGCGCTTGTATTCGCCGTTTTCGGTCGTGACCGGCACGCCGTAGATGATGCCTTCGGGGATGCCGTAGGAGCCGTCCGACGGGATGCCCATCGTGACCCACTTGCCATTGCTGCCCAGGACCCAGTCACGGACGTGGTCGATGGCGGCGTTGGCGGCCGAAGCTGCCGAGGACAGGCCACGGGCTTCGATGATGGCGGCGCCGCGCTTGCCCACGGTGGGGATGAACGTGTCGCGGTTCCAGGTGTCGTCGTTGATCAGCTTGGAGAGCGATTCGCCGCCGACGGTGGCAAAGCGGTAGTCCGGGTACATCGTGGGCGAGTGGTTGCCCCACACGACCAGCTTTTCGATGTCGGCGACGGCCTTGCCCGACTTGGCGGCCAGTTGCGACAGGGCGCGGTTGTGGTCCAGGCGCAGCATGGCGGTGAAGTTCTTGGCCGGCAGGTCCGGCGCCGACTTCATGGCGATGTAGGCGTTGGTGTTGGCGGGGTTGCCGACAACCAGGACCTTGACGTTGCGGCTGGCGACGTCGTTCAGGGCCTTGCCCTGAGCCGTGAAGATCTGGGCGTTGACCGACAGCAGGTCCTTGCGTTCCATGCCGGGGCCGCGCGGACGGGCGCCGACCAGCAGGGCCACGTCGGCGTCCTTGAAGGCGGTGCGCGGGTCGCTGTGGGCGGTGACTTCCTGCAGCAGCGGGAAGGCGCAGTCATCCAGTTCCATGATGACGCCCTTCAGGGCCTTTTGCGCTTTCTCGTCGGGGATTTCCAGCAGTTGCAGGATGACGGGTTGATCTTTACCCAGCATTTCGCCCGAGGCGATGCGGAATAGCAGTGCGTAACCGATTTGGCCGGCGGCGCCGGTGACGGCGACACGCAAGGCAGGCTTGGACATGGACGTTCTCCGTAATGGTTTGGCGAGAAAAAAATCTCACCAATCAGTGTAATCGTTGGGCGCGGAAATCAGCGCGCGCGCCAGTGCTCGGCACGAGGCCCGGGCAGCGTTGAATCCTAGATCGAATTTACGTGTCCGTCAATTGCTCTTCTATCTTATATAAGACATAAGACGTTGGACAGCGCGCCTTCCAATATGCCACAATAGAGCGTTTATTCGAATGCGCCGCAGCCAGCATTGGCCGCGCGCCTGTATCCAGCCAGAAGACCGGCAGCAGCAGCGCATTGCGGATGGGTTTGCATCCTTTGCGCTGCTTTCCTATTCCTCCGGATAAACATGACACTTTCAAGAAGATCCATGGCAGAGCCCCGGCCCGAAACCTCCCTACGCACTCGCGCCGCCCGTCCAACGGGCGAGGGGGCCGCTTTCAGTCCGCTCTACCGCCAGATCAAGGATCTGCTTGTCCAAAGCCTCGAACGCGGTGAATGGAAGCCCGGCGAGCTCATCCCCAGCGAGATCGATCTGGCCGCCCGTTTTCAGGTGAGCCAGGGCACGGTGCGCAAGGCGGTCGATGAGCTGGCTGCCGAGCATATGCTGCTGCGCCGCCAGGGCAAGGGCACCTTTGTCGCCACCCACCACGAAGCCCGCGTGCGCTACCGTTTCCTGCGCCTGGCCCCCGACGAAGAGGGCGAGGCCGGCCGCGCGGAAAGCCGCATCCTTGAGTGCCGGCGCCTGCGCGCGCCCGCCGAGATCGCGCGCGCCCTGGACCTGCGGGCCGGCGAAACCGTCGTCATGATCCGCCGCCTGCTGTCCATGGGCCAAACGCCCACCGTCCTGGATGACATCTGGTTGCCTGGTTCCATTTTCCGAGGACTGACCCTGGAGCTGCTGACCGCCAACAAGGCGCCGCTCTATGGCCTGTTTGAATCCGAGTTCGGCGTCAGCATGGTGCGCGCGGACGAGAAGCTGCGCGCGGTCGCCGCGCCGGCCGAAGTCTGTACGTTGCTTAATGTTGCCGCCGGCGCGCCGTTGTTGCAGGTGGATCGGGTGTCTTACACCTATGGTGACCGCCCCATGGAAATTCGTCGGGGGTTGTACTTGACCGACCGATACCACTACCGCAATAGTCTGAATTGATGAGCTTTTTACCTACGATTTGATACCAACCCGTTCTCTGGGCGAAAATACCGTGTTTGCCCGTAAGGGCGCCGGCATTTTTGCCGTAACGATTCCCTAGTTCCGAAACACCGAGGCCGTCATGTCCGACACCGCTGCCAAGCCACGTCCGCAGTTTCGCAATATTGGTATTGCGCAACTTGCCAGTTACCGCCTGCCCCTGGCCGGCAAGCTGTCCATCCTGCACCGCGTCAGCGGCGCGCTGCTGTTCCTCTGTCTTCCCTTGGTCATTCTGCCGTTGTTCGCGGCCAGCGTGGCCGCGCCGCAAACGTTCGCAGCCGTGGCCGCGTACGCCGGCAATCCGATCGTCAAGCTTGTCTTCCTGGTCCTGATCTGGGGCTACCTGCACCACTTCTGTGCGGGCATCCGGTACCTGCTGCTGGATCTGCATATCGGTATCGACAAGCTGTCGGCCAAGAAGAGCGCCGGCGTGGTTTTCGGTGTCAGCCTGGCGCTGACCCTGGTGTTTGCTCTCAAACTGTTCGGAGTGCTGTAAATGGCCGCCGCTAAAAACTTCGGACCCAAGCGCCTGGTCGTCGGCGCTCACTACGGGATCATGGATTTCATCATCCAGCGCATCACTGCCGTCATCATGGCCGTGTACACGCTGGTGCTGCTCATCGGCATCCTGACGATGCCGGCCTTCACGTACGAACACTGGACCGCGCTGTTCAACTTCTACGTGGGCGTTCTTCCGGTTGGCCAGATCCTGGCCACCCTTGCATTCATTGCGCTGGCCTGGCATGCCTGGATTGGCGTGCGCGACATCTGGATGGACTACGTCAAGTCGGTGGGCGTGCGCCTGCTGATGCAAGTGCTGACGATCCTCTGGCTGGTCGGTTCGGTCGTTTACTTCGCGCAAATCCTCTGGAGCATTTAAGCCGTGGTCTCTGTCCTGAAATCTTTGCCGCGCCGCCAGTTTGATGTGGTGGTCGTGGGCGCCGGCGGAGCCGGCATGCGTTGTTCGCTGCAACTGTCCCAAGCGGGCCTGTCGGTTGCGGTGCTCTCCAAGGTGTTCCCCACGCGTTCGCACACGGTTGCCGCTCAAGGCGGCGTGAGCGCCTCGCTGGGCAACATGAGCGAAGACAACTGGTACTGGCACATGTACGATACCGTCAAGGGTTCGGACTGGCTGGGCGACCAGGACGCCATCGAATTCATGTGCCGTGAAGCGCCGAACGCCGTGTACGAGCTCGAGCACTTCGGCATGCCGTTCGACCGCAACCCCGACGGCACGATCTATCAGCGCCCGTTCGGCGGCCACACCGCCAACTTCGGCGAAAAGCCGGTCCAGCGCGCCTGTGCCGCTGCCGACCGCACCGGCCATGCGCTGCTGCACACCCTCTATCAGCGCAACGTCGCCGCGCGCACCCAGTTCTTCGTCGAATGGATGGCGCTGGACCTGCTGCGCAACGAAGCTGGCGACGTCGTGGGCGTGACCGCCCTGGAAATGGAAACCGGCGAGATCTACATCCTGGAAGCCAAGACCACGGTGCTGGCCACCGGCGGCGCGGGCCGTATCTGGGCCGCTTCCACCAACGCCTTCATCAACACCGGCGACGGCCTGGGCATGGCTGCCCGTGCCGGCATCCCGCTGCAGGACATGGAGTTCTGGCAATTCCACCCGACCGGCGTGGCCGGCGCGGGCGTCCTGATCACGGAAGGCGTGCGCGGCGAAGGCGGCATCCTGCTGAACAAGGACGGCGAACGCTTCATGGAGCGCTATGCGCCCACGCTGAAGGATCTGGCGCCGCGCGACTTCGTGTCGCGCTCGATGGACCAGGAAATCAAGGAAGGCCGTGGTTGCGGCCCGGACGGCAGCTACGTGGTCCTGAAGCTGGACCACCTGGGCGCCGACGTCATCAACAAGCGCCTGCCCTCGATCCGCGAAATCGCCATCAAGTTCGGCAACGTCGACCCGATCAAGGAACCGATCCCCGTCGTTCCGACCATCCACTACCAGATGGGCGGCATTCCGGCCAACTATCATGGCCAGGTGCTGTCGCGTGAAAACGGCGAAAACAAGGTCGTCAACGGCCTGTACGCCATCGGCGAATGCGCCGCGGTGTCGGTCCACGGCGCCAACCGCCTGGGCACCAACTCGCTGCTCGACCTGATCGTGTTCGGCCGCGCCACCGGCAACCACATCGTGAATTCGCATCCGGAACGCCAGCGCGCGCACCAGGATCTGCCGCAGCAAGCGGTCGAATTCTCGCTGGACCGCATCAACAAGCTCGAATCGCGCACTTCCGGCGAAAAGACTCAGGATATCGGCAACGCCATCCGCTTCTCGATGCAGCGCCACTGCGGCGTGTTCCGCACGCTGGAACTGCTGAACGAGGGCGTGACCCAGATCGAAGATCTGGCCAAGCAAGCCGACAATATCTACTTCAAGGACAAGTCCAAGGTGTTCAACACCGCGCGCGTCGAGGCGCTGGAACTGGCGAACATGACCGAAGTGGCCCGCGCCACGATCAAGTCGGCCGCCAACCGCACCGAAAGCCGCGGCGCGCATGCGCTGGACGACCACCCGACTCGCGATGACGAGAACTGGCTGAAGCACACGCTGTGGTACTCCGAAGGCAGCCGCCTGGATTACAAGCCCGTGCAGATGAAGCCGCTGACGGTCGAGTCCTTCCCGCCCAAGGCGCGTACCTTCTAAGTCCGGATTGAGCCCACTATGAGCAACAAGAGAATCGTCAAGTTCGAAATCTACCGCTACGATCCGGACAAGGACGAGCGCCCGTACATGCAGAAGCTGGAAGTCGAACTCCAGCCCACCGACAAGATGCTGCTTGATGCGCTGGTGCGCATCAAGAACGACGTCGATGACAGCCTGGCCCTGCGCCGCTCCTGCCGTGAAGGCGTGTGCGGTTCGGACGCCATGAACATCAACGGCAAGAACGGTCTGGCCTGCACCACCAACCTGCGCGAACTCAAGGAACCCATCGTCCTGCGTCCGCTGCCGGGTCTGCCCGTGATCCGCGACCTGATCGTGGACATGACGCACTTTTTCAATCAGTACCACTCGGTCCGTCCGTACCTCATCAACGACACGCCGCCGCCCGAAAAAGAGCGTCTGCAGTCGCCCGAGGCGCGCGAAGAGCTCGATGGCCTGTACGAGTGCATTCTGTGCGCGTGCTGTTCCACTTCGTGCCCGTCGTTCTGGTGGAATCCGGACAAGTTCGTCGGCCCGGCCGGCCTGCTGCAAGCCTACCGCTTCATCGCCGACAGCCGCGACGAAGCCACGGGCGAGCGTCTGGACAACCTGGAAGATCCGTACCGTCTGTTCCGTTGCCACACCATCATGAATTGCGTCGACGTCTGTCCCAAGGGACTGAACCCGACCAAGGCGATCGGCAAGATCAAGGAACTGATGGTCCGTCGCACGGTCTAGTTTTTAGTTGTGTATTTAAGGTGTCACGATGAGCAGGCTTACTGAACTGGAGCGGGCGCGACTGCGTTGGCGGGCGCGCCGCGGCCTGCTCGAAAACGACTTGATCATCACCCGGTATCTGGACGCTTACGAGGCTGAACTTACCGATGATGACGTGGCCGCATTGACCCAGCTTTTCGAGATGGGAGACAACGATCTTCTCGACTTGCTGCTGGCCCGTAAGGAACTCGAAGGCGAGCTGGATACGCCCCGTCTTCGAGGCATTATTGGCCAGATGCGCGCGCTCTGATTAATTGAGAGGAATAAACATGAACCTGTCTGACAAAAAAGCCACTCTATCCTTCTCGGATGGCAGCGCACCCATTGAGTTCCCTGTCTACAAGGGCACGGTCGGTCCGGATGTGATCGACATCCGCAAGCTGTATGGCCAGACGGGCATGTTCACGTTTGACCCCGGCTTCATGTCGACGGCTGCCTGCGAATCGGGCATCACGTACATCGACGGCGACAAGGGCGAACTGCTGTACCGCGGTTTCCCCATCGAGCAGCTGGCCGTCAATTGCGACTTCATGGACATCTGCTACCTGATCCTGAACGGCGAACTGCCCAACCAGGAACAGAAGGCCGATTTCGACTCGCAAGTGACCCATCACACGATGGTCAACGAGCAGCTGCATTTCTTCCTGCGCGGCTTCCGCCGCGACGCGCACCCGATGGCCGTGCTGACGGGCCTGGTCGGCGCGCTGTCCGCGTTCTACCACGACTCCACCGACATCACGAACCCGCAGCATCGCCACATCTCGGCCATCCGCCTGATCGCCAAGATGCCGACGCTGGTCGCGATGGCGTACAAGTACTCGCAAGGCCAGCCGTTCATCTATCCGCAGAATGACCTGTCCTACACGGGCAACTTCCTGCGCATGATGTTCGCCACGCCGTGCGAAGACTACAAGGTCAACGAAGTCGTCGAGCGCGCGCTGGATCGCATCTTCATTCTGCACGCCGATCACGAGCAAAATGCCTCGACCTCGACCGTGCGCCTGTGCGGTTCGTCGGGCACCAACCCGTTCGCCGCCATCTCGGCCGGCGTGGCTTGCCTGTGGGGCCCGGCTCACGGCGGCGCCAACGAAGCTTGCCTGCAGATGCTGGAAGAGCTGCAAGCCAACGGCGGCATTGCCAAGGTCGGCGAGTTCATGGAGAAGGTCAAGGACAAGAACTCGGGCGTGCGCCTGATGGGCTTTGGCCACCGCGTCTACAAGAACTACGACCCGCGCGCCAAGCTGATGCAGGAAACCTGCAAGGAAGTGCTCTCGGCCCTGGGCCTGGAAAACGACCCGCTGTTCAAGCTGGCCATGGAACTGGAACGCATCGCTCTGTCGGATCCGTACTTCGTCCAGCGCAAGCTGTACCCGAACGTGGACTTCTATTCGGGTATCGTCCAGCGCGCCATCGGCATCCCGACCTCGCTGTTCACGGCCATCTTCGCGCTGGCCCGCACGGTGGGCTGGATCGCCCAGTGGAACGAAATGCTGTCGGATCCCGACTACAAGATCGGCCGTCCGCGCCAGCTGTTCACCGGTTCGGTCACGCGCGACGTGCCCCCGATGGACAAGCGCTGATCCGCTGCATCTCGCTTCGAAAAAAACCGCCTTCGGGCGGTTTTTTTTCGTCCGGGCGCAATGGCGATGGACCGGCGCATAAGCGGATATCATCCTCGGCATGATTCCGATAGCACTGCCGTCCGCCAGCTTCTACATCCTTCTTTCCCTCGGCTTCCTCGCCGGCCTCTTGCTGCTGGGCTGGGGGCTGGTCCTGGCGGTCAGCGCGGGTGCGCGCCGCAAGGTCCGCAAATTCTGGAAGACGTCCGTCGTCATCTTCCTGCCCTTGCTCATCCTGTTCGGCTTTTACGCATGGGTTCAGGTCATCGTCTGGCAGGTCGGGCGGGAAAGCGACCGCCAGGAAGCGGCGCGGCAGGTCATCTTGCAGCAGCCCCAGACGCTGGGCGGCACCGTCATGCCCGCCGGCACGCGGCTGAAGCTGCAGGACGAAGGCCAGCTTGAAACCTATGTCGAAGCCGAGTTTCCGCAGCCCGTGCCGATGTACGGCATGGAGGCGACCCATGTGCGGCGGTTCCTCGGCACCGACTACGACAAGGACACCTACGCCACCATCGCCAAATACCCGCGTACGGTCATCCTGCGCGGCGCTGGCGATCAGCTCGTGCAGGGCTGGCGTTGCGCCGGCGGCGTGGACATAGAATTCGATTCGGAGCGCGACGGCGGCATGAAGGCGCTGAAGACATGCCAGTTGGCCGAAGGCAATCGGGTGGGAGACCTGGAGATCGATTCCGGATCCACGCTCTTCGGATCGGATGGGACGGTCTATGTGGATGGGTCCAGGGATCCGGACCGCTGGCGCATCGATCTCAGGAATGCGGTGGCGGTGCCGGTGTTCGGGATGATGCTGAGCGAACCCACGCTCTATCTGGACGCCGACCGGCGCCTGCTGCGCTTTAGCGACGCCGAACTGGCTTGCCCCACCCGATTCGGGGACTTCAGCTATCCCGCCGGCACGCAAGTGAAGACCGCCAGGCGCCGCGGCCCCACGCCGGATCCCTATCCGGGCGTGCTGGTATTCAGTCCCTGGGATGGAGGCGTGGCGCGGCGCGCGGGGCAAGAGGATGTGCCCGATGGCAAGTCGGTGATGCAGACCCTGGACGGCCGACTGGCCGGAATCGTGCCCAACGAGGAGGTCGGAGTGTTCAAGTACGCCACCTTCGTCGTAGGCGACAAGGAACCGGCCAAGCCGGCCCTTGCGCGCTGCCCCTGAACCAGGGCGAGCGTCTTTCTACATGCCCATCCCGCGCGCCATCAGCACGGCGAACAGCGGCAGGAAGATGAAGAGGTGCGACGCAATCATCACCCAGCGCCGTGCCCGTTTGATCTCGGGCAGGGTGGGCACGAAGCCCGGCTGCTGGCGCGATTGCCTGGCCCACCGCAGAAAGGCCAGCGTGGGCGGTATCGAACAGACCGCGATGAGGACGAACAGGCCGATCTTGGCGTGGAACCAGGGGTTGCTCATGTAGAAGGCGGCGCCTTTGATACCCTGGGTCAGGCGCAATACGCCCGTGACCAGCACGACGATCGCGCTGACGCCATAGAGGCGGTCGTAGACGATCAGGCGCTTCACGCCGCTGGCGGTCAGGTCGGGGCGCAGCAGTACGGCTTCGGCGGTCAGGACCACCACCAGTACGAAGATGGCCAGGTAGTGAAACCAGGCATACAGGGCATCGGCCAGCATGTCGTCTCCAGGAAAAAGGACAAGGCTAGGTTTTACCATCCGCCGGTGCCGGGGGACTACCACGGGTGCATGATGCCCCGTAATGAAAACGGGCGCCCCGAAGGGCGCCCGCGGCATTACGGAAGTTGACGCATCAACGACGCTTTCTGGCTTCTTCCGCGGCTTCCTGCTGCGCGTCCACCACGGCCAGCGCCGTCATGTTGACGATGCGGCGCACGGTGGCGCTGGTGGTCAGGATATGCACGGGACGCGCGGCGCCCAGCAGGATCGGACCCATCGCGACGCCATTGCTGCCCGTCATCTTCAGCATGTTGTACGTGATGTTGCCGGTGTCCAGGTTCGGCATGACCAGCAGGTTGGCCGGGCCCTTGAGCGTGCTGTCCGGATAGGCCAGAACGCGGATCTTTTCCGACAGGGCGGCGTCGGCGTGCATTTCGCCGTCGACTTCCAGGTCGGGGGCACGGTCTTGCACCATGCGGCGCGCGGCCGCCATCTTGCGCGACGATTCCGTGACGCGGCTGCCGAAGTTGGAGTGCGACAGCAGCGCGATCTTCGGCACCACGCCAAAGCGCAGCATCTCGTCCGCAGCCTGGATGGTGATGCTGGCGACTTCCTCGGCCGTCGGGTTTTCGTTGACGTGCGTGTCGGTGACGAACAGCGTCTGGTCGGGCAGCATCAGCACGTTCAGGGCGGCGTATGTCTGGCCTTCCTTCTTGCCGATGATTTCGTCGACGTACTTGAGCTGGTTGTCGTACTTGCTGGCCACGCCGCAGAGCAGCGCGTCGGCGTCGCCGCGGCGCAGCAGCATCGCGCCGATCAGCGTGTTGTGCTTGCGGATCATTGCCTTGGCAATGGCCGGCGTCACGCCTTCGCGGCCCTTCAGCTGGTAATACGCATTCCAGGTTTCGTTGAAGCGGCTGTCGTCTTCCGGATCCACGATTTCGAAGTGCTGGCCGGCCTTCAGGCGCAGGCCGGCTTTTTCGATGCGCATCTCGATGACGGCGGGGCGGCCGATCAGGATCGGGAACGCCAGCTTCTCGTCGGCCACCGTCTGCACGGCGCGCAAGACGCGTTCGTCTTCGCCGTCGGCGTAGATGACGCGCTTGGGCGCCTTCTTGGCCTGGGCGAACAGCGGACGCATCAGCTGCCCGGAGTGGTACACGAAGCCCATCAGCTTCTGGCGGTAGGCTTCGATGTCTTCGATCGGGCGGGCGGCCACGCCGGAGTCGGCGGCGGCCTGAGCCACGGCCGGGGCGATCTGGACGATCAGGCGCGGGTCGAAGGGCTTCGGAATGATGTAGTCCGGACCGAACGACAGTTCCTGGCCGGCATAGGCGCGGGCCACTTCATCGTTCTGCTCGGCTTGCGCCAGTTCGGCAATGGCCTTGACGCAAGCCAGCTTCATTTCTTCCGTGATGCGCGAGGCGCCGGCATCCATGGCGCCGCGGAAGATGAAGGGGAAGCACAGCACGTTGTTGACCTGGTTCGGGTAATCCGAACGTCCGGTGGCGATGATGCAGTCGGGGCGGGCGGCCTTGGCGACTTCCGGGCGGATTTCCGGTTCCGGGTTGGCCAGCGCCAGGATCAGCGGGCGGTCGGCCATGGTCTTGACCATGTCGCCGGTCAGCACGCCGGCGGTGGAGCAGCCCAGGAACACGTCGGCGCCGTCGACCACGTCGGCGAGCGTGCGCGCGTCGGTCTTCTGCGCGTAGCGCTTCTTGTTGGCTTCCATGTTTTCATCGCGGCCATCCCAGATGACGCCGCGCGAATCCACCACGTAGATGTTCTCGCGCTTGACGCCCAGGTGAACCAGCAGGTCCAGGCAGGCGATGGCGGCGGCGCCGGCGCCGGAGCAGGCCAGCTTGACCGAGCCGATGTCCTTGTTGACGACCTTCAGGCCGTTCAGGATGGCGGCCGACGAGATGATGGCGGTGCCGTGCTGGTCGTCGTGGAAGACGGGGATCTTCATGCGCTCGCGCAGCTTCTTCTCGATGTAGAAGCACTCGGGCGCCTTGATGTCCTCAAGGTTGACGCCGCCCAGCGTGGGCTCCAGCGCCGCGATGATGTCGACCAGCTTGTCCGGATCGTTCTCGGCCAGTTCGATGTCGAACACGTCGATGCCGGCGAACTTCTTGAACAGGCAGCCCTTGCCTTCCATCACGGGCTTGGCGGCCAGGGGGCCAATGTTGCCCAGGCCCAGGACCGCGGTGCCGTTGGTGATCACACCCACCAGGTTGCCGCGCGAGGTGTACTTGGACGCGGCGTCGTCGCCCTGGTCGAAGATGGCCATGCAAGCCGCGGCGACCCCGGGGGAGTAGGCCAGCGACAGGTCGTCCTGGTTGGCCAGCGTCTTGGTCGGCGTGACCGAGATTTTGCCGGGGGTGGGATAGGCGTGGTAATCCAGCGCCATTTTGGTGAGAGTTTCGTCCATGGATCGGGGCCTCAGAGGCACTAACTGAAAAAGAAACGGAGATGACAAAAGGCGGGCTCGCGGCCCGCCGTATTTTTTGCGAAATGCTTGGGGAACATCCGTATTTCACCAGAAAGCGCGGGCGCTTGGTTGCTGCAGTGCAGCGAGCATTCGCTTTTAATCAAAAAAGCGCCGCGCAGGATGAGCCGGATGGACGATGGCGGATTGGGGGAGCCTACATCTCCCAGGGCGGCGCCTGGCGGCTGTCCGCGTTCAGTTTCTGGCGCAGCGTCCGGGCGTCATCCTGCCTGCCCAGGCTGTCCAGCGCGTACAGCACGATCCAATCCGCGCTGACCTCGAAGAAGTCGCGCAGCTGCGCGCGGGTGTCGCTACGGCCGAAACCGTCGGTGCCCAGCGTGCGGTAGGGCGCGGGAACCCAGGCGCGGATCTGTTCGGGCACGGCGCGCACGTAGTCGCTGGCGGCGATCACCGGGGCGTCGCTTGCGCCCAGGCAGGCGCGGACCCAGTCGGCGCTGGCGCCGTCTTCCAGCCCCAGCACGCGGGCGCGCTCGGCCTGCCGGCCGTCGCGGGCCAGTTCGGAAAAACTGGTCACGCTCCAGACCTCGGCGTCCACGCCGTAGTCATCCTGCAGGCGGGTGGCGGCCATTTCGGCCTCGCGCAGCATTGGGCCGGCGCCCAGCAGGCGCACCTGGGCATCGCGGCGCGCCGGCCGCAGCCGGTACAGGCCGCGCAGGATGCCTTCGCGCACGGCGGGGTCCTGCGGCATGTCGGGCTGCGCCAGGTTTTCGTTGGTGACGGTCAGGTAGAAGAATTCGTCGCGTTGCTCGTCCAGCATGCGGCGCATGCCGTGTTCGACGATGACGGCGACCTCGTAGGCGTAGGCCGGATCGTAGGCGCGGCAATTGGGCACGGCGGCGGCCATGATGTGGCTGGAGCCGTCCTGGTGCTGCAGGCCTTCGCCGCCCAGCGTGGTGCGGCCGGACGTTGCGCCGATGAGGAAGCCGCGCGTGCGCTGGTCGGCGGCGGCCCAGATCAGGTCGCCGATGCGCTGGAAGCCGAACATCGAGTAGTAGATGTAGAAGGGCAGCATGGGCAGGCCATTGACCGAGTAGCTGGTGCCGGCCGCCGTCCATGACGAGATTGCGCCGGCCTCGGTGATGCCTTCTTCCAGGATCTGGCCGTCGCGGGCTTCGCGGTAGTACAGCACCGAGCCGATGTCCTCGGGCTCATAGAGCTGGCCCTGCGCGGAGTAGATGCCGATCTGGCGGAACAGGTTGGCCATGCCGAAGGTGCGCGCCTCGTCCGCCACGATGGGCACGATGCGCGGCCCTACGGCGCCGTCCTTGAGCAGCGCCGTCAGCATGCGGACGATGGCCATGGTGGACGACATCTCCTTGCCGTCGGCGGCCAGCGCGAAGCGCGCCCACTGCTCCACGTCCGGCGGCGTCAGGCGCGGGGCCTCCGAATGGCGCCGGGGGATGTGGCCGCCCAGCGCGGCGCGGCGCGCCTGCAGATGACGCATTTCGGCGCTGTCCTCGGCGGGGCGGTAGAACTTCAGCGCGAGGCAGTCGGCGTCCGATATCGGCAGCGCGAAGCGGTCGCGGAAGGCCAGCAGCGCCACGTCGTCCAGCTTCTTTTGCTGATGCGTGGTCATCTTGCCCTGGCCGGCCGAGCCCATGCCGAAACCCTTCTTGGTCTGCGCCAGGATGACGGTGGGCTGGCCGCGGTGCCGGGCGGCGCGGTGATAGGCCGCGTGGATCTTCACCATGTCGTGGCCGCCCCGGTGCAGGCGGTCGATGGCGTCGTCGGACCAGTCGGCCACCAGGGCGGCCAGTTCGGGATTCTGGTTGAAGAAGTGGGCGCGGTTGAAGGCGCCGTCGTTGGCCGCGAAAGTCTGGAACTGGCCATCCACGGTATTGGCGAAGGCGCGGGCCAGCGCGCCGCCGGTATCCCGCCGCAGCAAGGCGTCCCAGTCGCTGCCCCAGACCAGCTTGATGACGTTCCAGCCCGCGCCGGCGTACAGCGTTTCCAGCTCGTCGATGATGCGGCCGTTGCCGCGCACCGGGCCGTCCAGCCGCTGCAGGTTGCAGTTGACGACGAAGATCAGGTTGTCCAGTTTTTCGCGGGCGGCCAGCGTCAGCGCGGCGATGGATTCGGGCTCGTCCATTTCGCCGTCGCCGAAAATGCCCCAGACCTTGCGATCCGCGCCGGGCACCAGCGAGCGGTGCTCCAGGTAGCGCATGAAGCGCGCCTGGTAGATGGCATTGATCGGCCCGATGCCCATGGAGCCCGTGGGGAACTGCCAGAAGTCCGGCATCAGCCAGGGATGGGGGTACGACGACAGGCCGCGCAGGCCGCGGGAGGTCGCGGTGATCTCCTGGCGAAAGTGCGCCAGATCGTCTTCGCCCAGGAAGCCTTCAAGGTAGGCGCGGGCGTAGACCCCGGGCGCCGAATGCGGCTGCATGTAGACGATATCGCCGGGGCTGTCCGGCGTGCGCGCGCGGAAGAAATGGTTGAAGCCCACTTCGAACAGGTCAGCGGCCGACGCGTAGCTGGCGATGTGGCCGCCCAGCTCACCGTGCGCCAGGTTGGCGCGCACCACCATGGCCAGCGCGTTCCAGCGGTTGATCCGGGCGATCCGCTCTTCGACCGCCAGGTTGCCCGGGAAGGCGGGTTCCTGGTCGGCGGGGATGGTGTTCAGGTAGGCGGTGCGCGTCTGGCTGTTGGCCCGCAGGCCCAGCGAGGCGGCGTGGCCCAGCAGGCTGTCCAGCACATAGCCCGCCCGCGCGGTCCCTTCGGCCTGCACCAGCGACTGCAGGGCGTCGCGCCATTCGGCGGTTTCGGCGGGATCGGCGTCGTCTTGGGGGGCGTGGCCGGGAAGGGGCTGGCTGGCGTCGCGCATTGTGATGTTGTCTCCGGTTTTACCTCCCATGCTAGACCCTTGCCCGAGGCATGAGTAATCAAAATCTTGGGAGGAATCCCCAGGTTTCAGCATAATCTGTTGTCAGGTTTTCGAGCTGCGGCAGGTTCTACCGTGGAACGGTGCTTACGGGTGGTGACCACGTGGTGGACGTCCAGGCGCTAGAATTCGCGCCTATCAGATAGGGAGAATTCCATGACCCAACCCATCCGCATTCCCGCGGAGGTCACCTTGCCGGAACTGACGTTCCGCGGCGTCCTGCTGGGGGCCTTGATCACGGTCATCTTCACGGCCTCCAATGTGTTTCTGGGGCTGAAGGTCGGCCTGACGTTTTCGTCCGCCATCCCGGCGGCGGTGATCTCGATGTCCGTGCTGCGCCTGTTCAAGGACGCCAACATCCTTGAAAACAATATGGTGCAGACGCAGGCCTCGGCCGCGGGCACGCTGTCGTCCATCATCTTCATCCTGCCGGCCCTGGTCATGATGGGCCACTGGCAGGGCTTTCCTTTCTGGCAGACGTTGGGCATCTGCGCGGCCGGCGGCATGCTGGGCGTGATGTTCACCATCCCGCTGCGTCATGTGATGGTGGTGCAGAGCGACCTGCCTTATCCGGAGGGCGTCGCGGCGGCGGAGATCCTGCGGGTCGGCAGCGCCGAGCGCGCCCAGGACGCTTCCGAGGCCGAAGGCCACGCGCCCGCCAAGGCCGCGGCGACGGGCATGGGAGACATCGTTGCCGGCGGCCTCGTGGCGGCCGTGGTCAGCTTTGCCGCCAGCGGCCTGCGGGTGCTGGGCGACAGCGTCAGCGGCTGGTTCGCGCTGGGCGGCGCCGTGCTCCGGCTGCCGATGGGTTTTTCGCTGGCGCTGCTGGGCGCCGGCTACCTGATCGGCATTGTCGCGGGCCTGGCCATGCTGACGGGCTTGATCATCTCCTGGGGGATCGCGGTGCCGATCCTGACCGCCATGGGCGACATGCCCGCCGGCCAGACGCTGGAGCAATACGCCACGGGCCTGTGGTCGTCGCAGGTGCGTTTCATCGGCGCGGGCGTGATCGGCGTGGGCGCCATCTGGACGCTGGCGACGCTGTTCGTGCCGATGGCGCGCGGGGTGAAGGCTTCGTTCTCGGCCTTGACCAAGGCGGGCGCGGCGCGCGCGGGTCTGGCCCCGCGCACCGAGCGCGACCTGTCCGCGGGCTGGATCTCGGTGGTCACGCTGGTGCTGGTGGCCGTTCTTGTCGTCACCTTCCAGGTGTTCCTGTCGGGCGTGCCGCTGTCGGCGGGCGCCATCTGGAAGCTGGTGACCTACGCGGTGCTGTTCGCTTTCGTGTTCGGCTTCCTGGTGGCCGCCGCCTGCGGCTACATGGCCGGGCTGGTGGGGTCGTCGACCAGCCCGATCTCCGGCGTGGGCATCGTGGCCATCGTGCTGGTGTCCGTGCTGATGCTGGCGCTGGGCGGCGAATTGCTGGCGGTGCAGAACGGTGTCCAGCTGGCGATCGCACTGGCGATCTTCAGCACGTCGGCCGTGGTGGCGGTCGCCTCCATTTCCAATGACAACCTGCAGGACCTGAAGACGGGCTGGCTGGTGGGCGCCACCCCGTGGCGCCAGCAGGTGGCGCTGCTGATCGGCTGCGTGGTGGGCGCGGCGGTGATCTCGCCGGTGCTCGAACTGCTGTACAACGCCTACGGTTTTGCGGATTCGATGCCACGCGCGGGCATGGACCCGGCGCAGGCCCTGTCCGCGCCACAGGCGACGCTGATGCTGGCGATTGCGCGCGGCATCTTCACCCACCAGTTGAACTGGACCATGATCCTGATCGGCATGGCCGTGGGCGTCGGCCTGATCGCGGTGGACGAAATCATGAAGCGCACCTGCCGCGTGGCGCGCATTCCGGTGCTGGCGGTGGGCATCGGCATCTACCTGCCGCCGACCGTCGCGGCGCCCATCGTGGCGGGCGCGGTGCTGGCCTGGTTGCTGGAGGGAGCCTTGCGCCGCCGCGCCGCGGCCGCCGGCCAGCCTTACGAGAAGTTCGCCGACGCGGCCAACCGGCGCGGAGTGCTGATCGCCTCCGGCCTGATCGTGGGCGAGAGCCTGGTGGGCGTGCTGATGGCGGCCATCATCGGCGCCAGCGGCACGGAGGCGCCGCTGGCGCTTGTGGGCGAGGGTTTCGCGCGGACGGCTTCTTACCTGGGGCTTGCCGTTTTTGCGATGGTGGCGGTGCTGTTCTGGCGCCGCGTGATGCGGCTGGCGTAGCGCCGTGCGCGGTCAGACGGGCTTGAGCAGGTCGGCCAGCGTGCGCGCGATCACCTTGGTCGCGCGGCGCAGGTCTTCCAGCACCACGCGCTCGTCGCTGCGCTTGGCATGCGACTCCAGCACGGTGCGCGGCCCCGCGCCGTAGATCACGCCGGGGATGCCGGCTTCGGCGTAGAGGCGCACGTCCGTATACAGCGGCGTGCCCATGGCGGGTATCGGTTCGCCGAACAGTTCCTCGCCGTGCTTCTGGATGGCCTGCACCAGCGGCTGGTTGCCAGGCAGGGGGCGCATGGAATTGGCCAGCAGCAAGCGCTTGATGTCGATGTGGATGCCTGGCGTCGAGGCGGCCGCCTCCTGGATGATCCGGCGGATGTCGGCTTCGACCTCGGCGGCGTTTTCCTCGGGAATCATGCGCCGGTCCAGCTTGAAACTGACCTTGCCGGGCACCACGTTGGTGTTGGTGCCGCCTTCGATTCGCCCTACGTTCAGGTAGGGGTGGGAAATCCCCGGCACCTGGGAGGTGACCTCCCGGTAGAGCGCGTTCTGCGCGTACAGGGCGGTGAGGATCTTGACCGCGCCTTGCAACGCGTCCACGCCGCTGCTGGGGATGGCCGCGTGCGCCATCCTGCCATGCACCGTCACTTCCATTTGCAGGCAGCCATTGTGGGCCGTCACGACTTCATAGCTGAAGCCGGCCGCGATCATCAGGTCGGGCTTGGTCAGGCCTTGCTGGAGCAGCCAGCCCGGTCCCATCAGCCCGCCGAATTCCTCGTCGTAGGTGAAGTGCAGTTCGACCGCGCCATGAATGGGGCGGGCCACCGCCTCCAGCGCGCGCACGGCGAACGTGAAGCTGGCGAAGTCGCTTTTGCTGACGGCGGCGGCGCGGCCATACAGGCTGCCGTTTTCGATTTCGGCGCCATAGGGATCATGCGTCCAGCCATCGCCGGGAGGCACCACGTCGCCATGGGCATTGAGCGCCACGCGGCGCCCGCCGTCGCCGTACTCGCGGCGCACGATCAGGTTGGTGATGGATTGCATCCCGTAATCGCGGACGTCCTGGGCGGGCACGGGATGGGCCTCGGCCTGCAGGCCGAAGCCTTGCAGCAGTTCGGCGGTGCGCTCGGCGTGGGGCGCGTTGTTGCCGGGCGGCGTGTCGGTGGGCACGCGCACCAGTTCCTGCAGGAAGCGGACTTCTTCATCAAAGTGGGCGTCAACCCAGGCGTCGAGTCGGGCGTAGTCGGTCATGGTTTTTGCGTAGTGGTTTCATTGGCGAGCGCGTCGAGCAGGCCTTGCATCGCAAGCGCGGCCAGCTGGATGTCGTCGCTGGTGGTGGATTCGCGGGGATTGTGGCTGATGCCGGCGTTCTGCCCGCGCACGAACAGCATGGCTTGAGGCATGACTTCGTGCAGTTTCATGGCATCGTGTCCGGCGCCGCTGGGCATGCGGTACACGGGTACGCCCAGCGCCTCCACCGCGCGTTCCCAGCGTTGCTGCCAGGCCGGGTCGCTGGGCGCGGCGGCGACGCGCATGGTTTCTTCCAGCGCGTAGCGCAGGCCGCGCCGCTGGCAGATGGCGGCCAGTTCGGCCAGCACGTCATTGACCAGCGCATCGCGCTGCGGGTCGCTGGGGGCGCGCAGGTCCAGACTGAAGCGGCATTCGCCCGGCACCACGTTGATCGAGCCGCTGGGCACTTCGAGCATGCCGATCGTGCCCACGGAGTCGGCATCAAGCGCGGCGCGTCTTTCGACGAACAGGGCGAGTTCGGCGGCGGCCACGGCCGCATCGCGGCGGCGGTCCATGGGCGTGGTGCCGGCATGGCTGGCCATGCCGAAGATCTGCGCCTGGTAACGCACGCTGCCGTTGATGGAGGTGACGATGCCCAGAGGCAATCCCAGCTCGTACAGCACCGGTCCTTGTTCGATATGCACTTCGATGAAGCCCAGGTAGCGGGCGGGGTCGCGCCGCAGCTTCGGGATATCGTCGATGCACAGTCCCGCGTGCACCATGGCTTCGCGCATGGTGATGCCGCCGGCGTCCTTCTGGTCCAGCCACTCGGGCTTGAAATCGCCGATGAGGGCGCCGGATCCCAGGAACGCGGCCCGGTAGCGCTGGCCTTCCTCTTCGGCGAAGCCGATCACTTCCAGGTCGAAGGGCAGGCGCCGGCCCTGGCGATGCAGCTCGCGCACGCAGGCCATGGGCACGAAGATCCCCAGCCTGCCGTCGTACTTGCCGCCGTTGCGCACGGTGTCGTAGTGGCTGCCGGTCATGAGGGTGGGCGCGCCGGGACGGTCCGCGCGGTAGCGTCCCACCACGTTGCCCACCGCGTCGATCGCGACCTCATCGAAGCCGCACTCCCGCATCCAGTGCGAAATGCGCTGCGCGCAGGCGCGGTGCGCGTCGGTCAGGTACGTGACGGTGAGCTGGCCTTTTTCGGCGTAGCCGGGATCGCTGTGCGCGCTGAGCCGCTCTTGCCAGTCCCAGATGTCATTGCCCAGCGCGGGCTCACCGAATTGCTCGTGCAGGCGGAGCTCGGCGATGCGATGAAGGTGGCGTAGCGCCTCCTCCAGTTCAGCCTCGGGCGGGTTGTCCAGCCGCCGCGCGAGGTCGTCCAGAAGCTCGGCGCCGTTCAGTTCCGTGCCGCGCGCTCCGCGCGGGGCGGCGATGGGCGGAAATCCGAAACGGGTCGTGTAGTCGGCGTTGAATTGCGCAAGGCGATCGGTCTCTTCGGGGCGGCTGCCCGGCAATTGCGCCAGTTGCGGCTGGGCGCGCACGAGCGCCAGCCGGGCGTCCGGGCTTGCGCCGTCCACGGTTTGCCGCAGGCGCTGGCGCAGGTCGGCGATCGAGCGGAAAGGACGCGACTGGACGGCTTGCGCCGCTACCCAGGTCGAGTGCGGGTACAGGTCGCCGAGCAGGGACTCCGCCTCGGCGGACGTTGCGGTGTTGAGTCGGGCTAGGGTGTGGGCCATGTTCATCCTGGTCAACTGGCGGGAGAATAGGGATGCGCGCTTTTCCAGTGCCGCGCGATGTCCAGCCTGCGGCATACCCAGACGCGGTCGTGACGCGCGATGTGGTCCAGGAAGCGCTGCAGCGCGGTGATGCGTCCGGGCCGGCCCAGCAGGCGGCAGTGCATGCCGATGCTGAGCATCTTGGGCGCTTCGTCGCCCTCGGCGTAGAGCGCGTCGAAGCTGTCCTTCAAGTACTGGAAGAAGGGCTCGGCATGCGAGTAACCCTGCGGCAGCGCAAACCGCATGTCATTGCAGTCCAGGGTGTAGGGCACGATGAGTTGCGGCACGACCGTGCCGTCGGTTTTTTGCACCTGCATCCAGAAGGGCAGGTCGTCGCCGTAATAGTCGCTGTCATACTCGAACCCGCCGTAGTCCGCCACCAGCCGGCGCGTGCGGGGGCTGTCGCGCCCGGTGTACCAGCCCAGCGGGCGCGTGCCGGTCAGCGTGGTGATGGCGTCCATGCCCAGGCGCATGTGCTCGCGCTCGGTGGTCTCGTCCACGTTCTGGTAATGGATCCAGCGCCAGCCGTGGCACGCGATTTCATGGCCCAGTTCCGTGAACGCGGCGGTGAGTTCGGGGTGGCGCTGCAGCGCCATGCCGACGCCGAAGACGGTCAGGGGCAATTGCCGCTTCTCGAATTCGCGCAGGATGCGCCACACGCCCGCGCGCGAGCCGTATTCGTAGATGCCCTCCATGCTGATATGCCGTTCCGGATAGCTGGCCGGATTGAACATTTCGGACAGGAACTGCTCGGACCCCGGGTCTCCGTGGAGCACGCAGTTCTCGCCGCCTTCCTCGTAATTCAGCACGAACTGCACCGCAATCCGCGCGTTACCGGGCCATCGCGCATGCGGCGGATTTCGTCCGTAGCCGACCAGGTCGCGGGGGTAGGGAAGGGTGGTGTCGTAGGATGTCATGGGCGGGGAGCGGGTGCCGGGCTTGCGGGCCAGCGCAAGGATTGCAGGGCTGGCTCAACAATAACGGTAAAGCCATTTCATGTATACAATTTATGTACATCAAAATGGGCCCGGCACGCCATCGGCGATTCCCCTAGGGCCGCCGTCAGCGCAGGTCGCCGCAGGGCCAGCCCATGGCGCCGTACCCGCCCCTATCCGTTGCGGTAGAGAAAGCTGTAGGCGTTGATCGCCGGCACCCCTCCCAGGTGCGCATACAGGACCCGGGAGCCTGCCGGGATTTCTCCTTTGCGGATGATGTCCATCATGCCCTGCATCGATTTCCCCTCGTATACCGGGTCGGTCATCATGCCTTCCAGGCGCGCGCAGCTGCGGATCGCCTCGTTGGTTTCGGCCGAGGGCAGGCCATAGGCGGGATACGCGTAGCGCGTGTCCAGGACCACGTCCCGGTCTTCGATCGGCCTTTCCAGCCCGACCAGGTCGGCGGTGCGCCGCGCAATGCGCAGAATCTGGGCGCGGGTCTGGTCCGGCGTGGCGGAGGCATCAATGCCGATGACGCGGTCGGCGCGCCCGTCGGCCGCGAAGCCCACCACCATGCCCGCCTGCGTGCTGCCGGTGACGGCGCACACGACGATGTAGTCGAACTTGAATCCCAGCCCGGCCTCCTGGCGCCGCACCTCCTCGGCGAAACCCACATAGCCCAGGCCGCCGAGCTCATGGTCCGACGCACCGGCCGGGATCGCGTAGGGCTTGCCGCCGCGGCGCTTCACGTCTTCCAGCGCCTCTTCCCAGCTGCGGCGAAAGCCGATGTCAAAGCCTTGATCCACCAGCCGCACGTCCGCGCCCATCAGGCGGCTCATCATGATGTTGCCGACCCGGTCATAGACCGCATCCGAATAGTCCACCCAGTTTTCCTGAACCAGCACGCAGGCCAGCCCCAGCTTGGCCGCCACCGCCGCCACCATGCGCGTGTGGTTGGACTGGATGCCGCCGATGGTCACGAGCGTGTCGCAGCCTTGCGCCAGCGCCTGCGGGATCAGGTATTCCAGTTTGCGCAGCTTGTTGCCGCCGAAAGCCAGGCCGCTGTTGCAGTCCTCGCGCTTGGCGTAGATCTCGACCTTGCCGCCCAGGTGCGCGGACAGGCGGTCGAGCTTCTCGATCGGGGTGTCGCCGAAGGTCAGGCGATGACGGGGAAATCGTTGCAGATCCATGGGGGCTCCTGAAGGATTTTTGCCAGGCCGGGCACCCGGCCCGGACGAGAAAAATCATAGGAATTCCACGGAAGGATGGTCAATTGCGTATTTTTTTGATCTATTAAATATAAAGTTCTAGATCGACCAGGGATTGGATTTATTATTTTGAATAAAAAAATAACGCGAAATTAAATTTTCAGGGACGCATCAAATGACCGCCGTTTTTACGCTGGACCGCATCGATCGCCAGATACTGCGCGTGTTGCAGCAGGACGCGCAGATCACCAATCTGGACCTCAGCGCTCGCGTTCATCTGAGTCCGGCCGCCTGCCTGCGCCGGGTCGAGAAATTGAAGAGCGAGGGCATCATCAAGAAGACGGTCGCCTTGCTGGAGCCAGCCGACGTGGACATGGCCACGCTGGTCATCGTGGGGGTGGTGCTGGACCGCTCCACGCCCGAGTCCTTCACCGACTTCGAAGAGGCGGCGCGCGGCATCAGCGGCTGTCTCGAGTGCCATCTGGTGGCGGGTGAATTCGACTACTTCCTGATGCTGCGCATACGTGATCTGGAACGCTACAACAAGCTGCATGCGGGCGAGATCATCAAGCTGCCCGGCGTACGCCAGATCCGCACTTTTTTCGTGCTGAAAGAGATCCTGTCGACGACCGCGCTGCCGGTATGACGAGGCTAAAGCGCAACACTCGCATTTCGATGCGCCAAAAATGACGCGCTGCGGCATTCTGGATTAACAGAATTTGGTGGCGTGTAGACGGCGAAATGGACGGGGTTCGCTGGACATTCCAATGCCGCATGGAAGCATTCCGAAAGGGCTTTTGCGTCACGGAAAAGCAAAAAGACGACCGTAAACTCAAAGGGTTATACTCTCATCCCATACGGCTTTTAAGGCTTGTACGCGCCTTCTGCCCCTGCTATCCGCTTAACGGGAAGCCCGTGTCGCGGAAGGTTTTCCTGCATCGTGTCGAGTGAAGCACTCGTAAAGGTGAAGCGATATGTCTTCGGAAATAGAATCTCTATCCACGTCTTATCTCTTTGGGGGTAACGCCCCTTATGTTGAGGAGCTTTACGAAGCCTACCTCGACAATCCCGGTTCGGTTCCTGACAATTGGCGCGAATACTTCGACCAGTTGCAGCACGCTCCCGCAACCGACGGCCAGGAATCCACTCGCGACCAGGCCCACGCTCCCATCGTCGAATCGTTTGCCCAGCGCGCCAAGGCCAATGCCTTCGTGCAACGCTCGGCCGAACCCGACCTGAGCGTCGCCAGCAAGCAGGTATCGGTCCAGTCGCTGATTGCCGCCTACCGCTCGCTGGGCTCGCGCTGGGCCGACCTGGATCCGCTCAAGCGCCAGGAACGTCCCCCGATCCCGGAACTCGATCCGGCCTTCTATGGCCTGACCGAAGCCGATCTGGACCAGACCTACTCGGCCACCAACACCTACTTCACGACCGCCAGCACCATGACGCTGCGCGACATCCTGAAGGCGTTGCGCGATACGTACTGCCGCAGCATCGGTGCCGAATTCACGCACATCTCCGACCCCGCCGCCAAGCGCTGGATCCAGGAACGCCTGGAAACCACCCTGGGCGCTCCGGCCTACTCGACCGCGGAAAAGCGCCATATCCTGCAGCAGCTGACCGAGTCCGAAGGGCTCGAGCGTTTCCTGCACACCAAGTACGTCGGCCAGAAGCGCTTCTCGCTGGAAGGCGGCGAAAGCTTCATCGCCTCGATGGACGAAGTGGTGAACCACGCCGGTGAAAACGGCGTCCAGGAAATCGTGGTCGGCATGGCCCACCGCGGCCGCCTGAACCTGCTCGTGAACATCATGGGCAAGATGCCTGGCGACCTGTTCGCCGAGTTCGAAGGCAAGCACGCCGAAGGCCTGACCGACGGCGACGTGAAGTACCACAACGGCTTCTCGAGCGACCTGTCCACCCGTGGCGGTCCGGTCCACCTGTCGCTGGCGTTCAACCCGTCCCACCTGGAAATCGTCAACCCCGTGGTCGAAGGCAGCGTGCGCGCTCGCCAGGAACGCCGCGGCGATGCCGAAGGCAAGCAAGTGCTGCCGGTGCTGGTGCACGGCGACGCGGCTTTCGCCGGCCAGGGCGTGGTCATGGAAACCCTGAACCTGGCCCAGACGCGCGGCTACGGCACGGGCGGCACGCTGCACATCGTCATCAACAACCAGATCGGCTTCACCACGTCCGACCCGCGTGACTCGCGTTCGACGCTGTATTGCACCGACGTGGTCAAGATGATCGAAGCCCCGGTGTTCCACGTCAACGGCGACGATCCCGAAGCCGTGGTGTTCGTCACCAAGCTGGCGCTGGACTACCGCCTGCAATTCCGTCATGACATCGTCGTGGACATCGTTTGCTTCCGCAAGCTGGGCCACAACGAGCAGGACACCCCGTCGCTGACGCAGCCCCTGATGTACAAGCGCATCGGCCATCACCCCGGCACGCGCAAGCTGTACGCCGACAAGCTGACCACGCAAGGCGTGCTGGCCGAAGGCGAAGCCGATCAGCTCGTCAAGGACTACCGCCAGCTGATGGAAGACGGCCAACGCACCATTGAACCGGTGCTGACCGACTACAAGAGCAAGTACGCCATCGACTGGTCGCCGTTCCTGGGCGCCAAGTGGACCGACCAGGCCGACACCGCCGTGCCGCTGGCCGAACTCAAGCGCATCGGCGAACGCATTACGGCGGTTCCGGAAGGCTTCACGGTCCACCCGCTGGTCGCCAAGCTGCTGAATGACCGCCGCACCATGGCCAAGGGCGAATTGAACCTGGACTGGGGCATGGGCGAACACCTCGCCTTCGCGACCCTGGTGTCCTCGGGCTACGCCATCCGCATCACCGGCCAGGATTCGGGCCGCGGCACGTTCACGCACCGCCACGCCGTGCTGCACGACCAGAACCGCGAACGCTGGAACGACGGCACCTACATTCCGCTGCAGAACGTGTCGGAAGGCCAGGCTCCGTTCACCGTGATCGACTCGGTGCTGTCCGAAGAGGCCGTGCTGGCGTTTGAATACGGCTACTCCAGCGCCGAGCCCAACACGCTGACCATCTGGGAAGGCCAGTTCGGCGACTTCGTCAACGGCGCCCAGGTCGTGATCGACCAGTTCATCAGCTCCGGCGAAGCCAAGTGGGGCCGTCAGTCGGGCCTGACGCTGATGCTGCCGCACGGCTACGAAGGCCAGGGTCCCGAGCACTCGTCGGGTCGCATCGAGCGCTTCCTGCAGCTGTGCGCCGACAACAACATGCAAGTGGTCCAGCCGACCTCTGCTTCGCAGATCTTCCACGTTCTGCGCCGCCAGATGATCCGCCCGTTCCGCAAGCCGCTGGTGCTGTTCACGCCGAAGTCGCTGCTGCGCAACAAGGACGCGGGTTCGCCCCTGACCGATCTGGCCGGCGGCAGCTTCCGTCCGGTGATCGGCGAGGTCGACGAGGCCATCGACGCCGGCAAGGTCAAGCGCGTGCTGGCTTGCTCGGGCAAGGTGTACTACGACCTGGTCAACGCCCGCCGCGAGCGTGGCGCCGACAACGTCGCCATCGTCCGTGTCGAGCAGCTCTACCCGTTTGCGCACAAGTCGTTCGAAACCGAACTGCGCAAGTACCCGAAGGCTACCGAGGTGATCTGGGTTCAGGACGAACCGCAGAACCAAGGTGCCTGGTTCTACGTTCAGCATCACGTGTACGAGAACATGGTCGAAGGCCAGAAGCTGGGCTACGCAGGTCGTGCCGCTTCGGCATCGCCGGCCGTGGGCTACCTGGCCAAGCACCAGGAGCAGCAGAAGGCCCTGATCGAAGCGGCTTTCGCGCCCAAGTTCAAGGTCATGTTGACGAAGTAACCTTTACTTGATGCACGCGCCGCGGGCGGCAAGCGTTCAGGAACCCGGTTTCGAACCTTGCCGCGCCGCGTGACCAGAACTCACTCTTTACGGAATAAATAAAATGGCTATTACCGACGTCGTCGTCCCCCAACTTTCCGAATCCGTTTCCGAAGCGACCCTGCTGACCTGGAAGAAGCAGCCCGGTGCTGCCGTCGAAGCGGACGAAATCCTGATCGAAGTCGAAACCGACAAGGTCGTGCTGGAAGTGCCGGCTCCCGCCTCGGGCGTGCTGGCTGAGATCGTCAAGGGCGACGGCAGCACCGTCACCTCCGGCGAAGTGCTGGCCCGTATCGACACCGCTGGCAAGGCCGCTTCGGCCGCGACCGCGCCCGCCGAGGCCCCCAAGGCTGCTGAACAAGCCGCTGCCGCTCCGGCCGCCGCCGCTCCTGCTTCGTCGGCCGCCGCCGGCGTGGCTTCGCCCGCCGCCGCCAAGATCCTGGCCGAGAAGGGCGTCGACGCCGCTTCCGTGGCCGGCACCGGCCGCGATGGCCGCGTGACCAAGGGCGACGCCCTGGGTGCCAGCGCTCCCGCCGCCAAGGCCGCTCCGGCCAAGGCTCCGGCTGCTCCGGCGCCCACCACGCTGTCGCTGGACGGCCGTCCGGAACAGCGCGTGCCGATGAGCCGCCTGCGCGCCCGCATCGCCGAGCGCCTGCTGCAATCGCAGCAAGAAAACGCAATCCTGACCACGTTCAACGAAGTGAACATGCAAGCGGTCATCGATCTGCGCAGCAAGTACAAGGACAAGTTCGAAAAGGAACACGGCATCAAGCTGGGCTTCATGTCGTTCTTCGTCAAGGCCGCCGTGGCCGCGCTGAAGAAGTACCCGCTGATCAACGCCTCGATCGACGGCAAGGACATCATCTATCACGGCTACTTCGACATCGGTATCGCTGTCGGCAGCCCGCGTGGCCTGGTGGTGCCGATCCTGCGCAACGCCGACCAGCTGTCCATCGCTGAAATCGAAAAGACCATTGCCGACTTCGGCCGCCGCGCCGCGGACGGCAAGCTGGGCATTGAAGAAATGACCGGCGGCACGTTCTCGATCTCCAACGGCGGCGTGTTCGGCTCGATGCTGTCGACCCCGATCATCAACCCGCCGCAATCGGCCATCCTGGGCGTGCACGCCACCAAGGACCGCGCCGTTGTCGAAAACGGCCAGATCGTCATCCGCCCGATGAACTACCTGGCGCTCTCCTACGACCACCGCATCATCGACGGCCGCGAAGCCGTGCTGGGCCTGGTCGCCATGAAGGACGCCCTGGAAGATCCGCAGCGCCTGTTGCTGGACCTGTAATCTCGACGCCCCTGGCCGGCGCCGCGCTCGACCTCACGGTCCCGCGGCGCCCCGGCCGGCTCCTGGCCGGCCGGCAGCCCGAATCCGCTGGGCGGGGCGAGCTCCACTCAATACCTCATTCGCGAGAACACTATGTCCAAACAATTTGACGTTGTCGTCATCGGCGCGGGCCCCGGCGGCTACATCGCCGCCATCCGCGCCGCGCAACTCGGCATGTCGGTGGCGTGCATCGACGCCTGGCAGAACGGCCAGGGCGGCCCGGCTCCCGGCGGCACTTGCACCAACGTAGGCTGCATCCCGTCCAAGGCGCTGCTGCAATCGTCCGAGCACTTCGAGCAGGTCAACCACCACTTCGCCGATCATGGCATCGAAGTCAAGGGCGTGAGCCTGAAGCTCGACACGCTGATCGGCCGCAAGAACACGGTGGTCAAGCAGAACAACGACGGCATCCTGTACCTGTTCAAGAAGAACAAGGTCACCTTCTTCCACGGCAAGGGCGCCTTCACCGGCCAGGTGGAAGGCGGCTGGGCCATCAAGGTCACCGGCACCGCCGAAGAAGACCTGATCGCCAAGCACGTCGTGGTGGCTACCGGTTCGTCGGCGCGTGAACTGCCCGGCCTGCCGTTCGACGAAAAGGTCGTGCTGTCCAACGACGGCGCGCTGAACATCGGCGCAGTGCCCAAGACGCTGGGCGTGATCGGCGCCGGCGTGATCGGCCTGGAAATGGGCAGCGTGTGGCGCCGCCTGGGCTCCGAAGTCACGATCCTGGAAGCGATGCCGGAATTCCTGGCCGCCGCTGACGCGCAAGTGGCCAAGGAAGCGCTGAAGGCCTTCACCAAGCAAGGCCTGAACATCCAGATGGGCGTGAAGATCGGCGAGATCAAGGCGACCGCCAAGTCCGTGACCGTGCCCTATGTCGACGCCAAGGGCGCCGAGCAGAAGCTGGTCGTGGACAAGCTGATTGTCTCGATCGGCCGCGTGCCCTACACCGGCGGCCTGAACGCCGACGCCGTGGGCCTGAAGCTGGACGAACGCGGCTTCGTGGCCGTGGACGGCGATTGCAAGACCAACCTGCCGAACGTCTGGGCAGTGGGCGACGTGGTGCGCGGCCCGATGCTGGCGCACAAGGCCGAGGAAGAAGGCGTGGCGGTTGCCGAGCGCATCGCCGGCCAGCATGGCCACGTCAACTTCGACACCGTGCCGTGGGTCATCTACACGTCGCCGGAAATCGCCTGGGTGGGCAAGACCGAACAGCAGCTCAAGGCCGAAGGCCGCGAGTACAAGGCCGGCAGCTTCCCCTTCCTGGCCAACGGCCGTGCTCGCGCGCTGGGTGACACCACCGGTTTTGCCAAGGTGATCGCCGACGCCAAGACCGACGAAGTCCTGGGCGTGCACATCGTGGGCCCGATGGCCTCGGAACTGATCTCGGAAGCCGTGACCATCATGGAATTCCGCGGCGCCGCCGAAGACATCGCCCGCATCTGCCACGCGCACCCGACCCTGTCGGAAGCCGTGAAGGAAGCCGCTCTGGCCGTGGACAAGCGCGCGCTTAACTTCTAAGCGTCCTTGACCTGGGCAAGACAGGGGGCGGGTTCAAGGACCCGCCCTTTTTTCATTTTGGTTGATGAGCTGGTTGACCTGACTCCATGAACGTCCGCGAATACTACGAACACGCCCTCGCCGAGCGCGGCTACAAGCCCGATGCCGCCCAGAAGCAGGCCATTGATCGCTTGCAGCGCTATTACGACGAATGGATCAAGTTCAAGTCGATGCGCTCGAACGCGCTGAAGAAGCTGCTGAGCCGCCCCGATGTTCCGCGCGGCGTGTATCTGTGGGGCGGCGTGGGCCGCGGCAAGAGCTTCCTGATGGATGCCTTCTATGCCACGGTGCCCGTGGTGCGCAAGACGCGACTGCACTTTCACGAGTTCATGCGGGGCGTGCATCGCGAGCTGGAAGAAGTGAAGGGCACGCAGGACCCCCTGGATGAAGTGGCCCGGAGGGTGTCCAAGCGCTACCGCCTGATCTGCTTTGATGAGTTCCACGTGTCCGATGTGGCGGACGCGATGATCCTGCATCGACTGCTGCTGAAGCTGTTCGAGTACGGCACGTCCTTCGTGATGACGTCCAACTATGAGCCGTCGACGCTGTACACCGACGGCCTGCACCGCGACCGCGTGTTGCCCGCGATCGCGCTGATCCAGTCGCGCATGGACGTCATGAACGTGGATGCCGGCGTGGACTATCGCCGCCGTTCGCTTGAACAGGTGCAGTGCTTTCATACGCCGCTGGATGAACACGCCCAGCAGGCGCTGCAGGCGGCCTTCGATAGCCTGGCCGATACGCCTCCGCAAGATCCCGTGCTGCATATCGAACACCGCGAGATCCGCGCGCTGGCGCTGGCGGGGTCGGTGGTGTGGTTTGATTTCGCAACGCTTTGCGGCGGCCCGCGTTCACAGAACGACTATCTGGAATTGGCCAACCGCTTTCACGCGGTGATCCTGTCCGGGGTGCCCAAGATGGGGCCGCGGCAGGCCTCCGAGGCGCGCCGTTTCACCTGGCTGATCGACGTGTTCTACGACCACCGGGTCAAGCTCATCATGTCCGCCGAATGCGAACCCGAAGAGATCTACACCGAGGGCGCGCTGGCCAACGAGTTTCATCGCACGGTGTCGCGCATTCTTGAAATGCAGTCGCGCGAATACCTGGAATCCGAGCGCCGGCTGACCGTGACGTTGTAGTTATGCCGCATCCGCCCCTGTTTCGACGGGGCGGACAGACATAAGATTGGTAATGCAAGTCATTATCACTTAAGATTTTGAGACTTCTGGTCAAGCGCCGCAGTCTCAATCGTGTCCTCCACTTTTCTTTCTTCATCGGCCCCGTGCGTGGACGCCCCGGGCGCGCCCGTGGAGGGCTTGTACCGCGATCATCGCCCCTGGCTGTTCGGATGGCTGCGCCGCAGGCTGGGTTGCGAGCATCGCGCCGAAGACCTGGCGCAGGACGTGTTCGTCAGGGTGATCCAGGGCCGCAAGGCGGTGCGCGGCCACGAAGCCCGCGCGCTGTTGACCACCATCGCCAAGGGGCTGGTGGTGGACTACCAGCGCCACGCCGCGCTGGAACACGCCTATCTGGCCTATCTGGCCGCGATGCCCGAATCGTATGCGCCATCTCCCGAAACGCAAGCCGAGCAGCTTCAAGCCCTGATGCAGCTGGACCGCCTGCTGGACGGCCTGCCGCCCAAGGCGCGCTCGGCGTTTCTGCTGTCGCAGCTGGACGGCCTGACCTATCCCGAGATCGCCGAACGCCTGGGCGTGTCATTGAGCTCGGTCCAACAGTACATGGTGCGCGCGATGTCCGCGTGCTACGAGGCGTTCTATGCCTGACGCCGCCGATGGCATGCCGCCGGACCCGGTCGTGCGCCAGGCGATAGTCTGGTGGGCCAAGCTGCAATCCGGCTTGGCCGACACGCACGACCGGGAATCCTGTAGCGCCTGGCTGGCGCAGGATCCGGCGCATCGCCAGGCATGGGATCGGCTGCAGGCCATAGGCCGGGACGCGCGCCGGGTGCCGGCGGCGCTGGCGCATGCCGCGCTGAATGCGCCGGCGTCGCAGGGCCGGCGCGCCGCGCTGCGCGGCCTGCTGGCCGTGGCCGGCGTGGCCGCGACGGGCTGGACGGGCTACCGTCATGCGCCCTGGCAGCGCCTGGTGGCGGACTTCAGCACCAGCGTAGGAGAGCGGCGTTCGGTCGCGCTGGCCGACGGCCTGCGCATCACCCTGAACAGCGACACCGCGGTGCGCGTGAACCTGAGCGGCAATGCGCGCGGCATCGATCTTCTGCGCGGCGAGATGCTGGTGCAGGCCGAGCCGCGCCCGGGCGTGGAGGCCTTGCGTGTGGACACCGGCTACGGGGAGCTGCGGGCCGAGCGGGCGCGTTTTGATTTGCGCCGCACCGGCAGCGGCTCGCGCGTGGGCGTCTACGAAGGCAGCGTCGCGCTGCTGCGCGATGGCGTGCTGACGCATGTCAATGCTGGCGAACGCCTGGTGTATGCGGACCAGGGCGAGGTCAGCCGCAATGCGTCGGACCCGGACCGCCTGGCCTGGGTTGATGGCATGGTGGTGGCCAAGGATTGGCGCCTGGCCGATTTCGCCGAGTATCTGGCGCGCCAGCGGGTGGGAGTGATCCGGGTCGACCCCGCGGTGGCGGAACTGCGCCTGTCGGGCGTGTTTCCGCTGGATGACGCCGAGCGCGCGTTGAGGGCGCTGGAACCCGCCTTGCCGATCGCCGTCACCAGGCATACGCAGTACTGGCTGCAGGTCGGACCTCGCGAGATCTGACCGTTACAAATTTTTTGGCCCAAGCATTGCAGGTTTTTGATCCCCGTACGGAAAGCAGGGGTAGATACCACCGTACAGGGAGAGTTCCGTGTTTGCTTCATTCCATCCGCGCTTGAGCGCACCGCTGACCGCCGGCCGCATGGCCGTGCTGGCCGCCACTTGCGCAGGCGCGCTCGTTGCCGGTGCGCCAGCGGCCTGGGCGCAATCCGCGCCGGCCGCGGCCAACGCCCAGCGCAGCTACCAGATCCCGGCCGGGCCGCTGGCCGACGCGCTGACGCAGTTTGCGCGCAGCGCCGGCGTGATCCTGTCGTTCGACCCCGCGCTGGTGCGGGGGCGCCGCTCGGAAGGGCTGGACGGAGCGTACTCGGTCGGCTCGGGCTTTGCCCGCATCCTGTCTGGCAGCGGCCTGCAGGCTCGCGCGCAATCGGGCAACACCTGGACCCTGGCGCCCGCGCCGGCCTCTTCGGGCGATACCCACACGCTGGCGCCGGTCACGGTGTCGGGCATGTCGGACAGCGCCTCGGCGCCCACGGTGGGCTATGTGGCCACCGTCAGCGCCAGCGCCACCAAGACCGACACGCCGCTCATCGAGACGCCGCAATCGGTGTCGGTGATTACGCGCGAGCAGATCACGGAACAGGGCGCGCAGACCTTGAACCAGGTGCTGCGCTACACCGCAGGCGTGGCCACCGAGTCGCGCGGCGCCACGGCGACGCGTCTGGACCAGTTCACCGTGCGCGGCTTTTCGGCGTCGACCTACCTGGACGGACTGCGCGTCTTCGGCGGCCGCGATGCCCTGCCGCAAGTGGATGCGTTCCGGCTGGAGCGCGTCGACGTGCTGAAGGGACCCGCGTCGGTCATGTACGGCCAGGGCGGCCCGGGCGGCGTGGTCAACCAGGTCAGCAAGCGCCCGCTTGAAGAGACGCTGCGCGAAGTCGAAGTGCAGGTCGGCAACTATGATTTCCGCCGCGCCAACTTTGACTTCGGCGGGCCGCTGGACGAGGAAGGCAAGTACCTGTATCGCCTGGTGGGCTCGGGCTACATGTCCGACGGCCAGGTCGCGGACACCAAGGAACGCCGCTACTTTGTGTCGCCGGCCTTCACGTGGAAGCCCAATGGCGATACGTCGCTGACGGTGCTGACGAACTTCCAGCGCGATCCCGACATGGGGTCGTACGGCGCCGCGCCGGCGATGCGTACCTTGCTGAACGCACCGGACGGCTTCCGGTTGCCGGCCGATTACTACGATGGCGACGCCAATTTCGAAAAGAGCGACCGCAAGAGCTATTCGCTGGGCTACGTGCTGGATCATCGCTTCAGCGACACGCTCAAGGCGACGCAAAGCCTGCGCTGGACGCATTCCGAGGCGAAGTACCGCAGCGTCTATGGCGCCATGACCAACTACTACGGCTACACGGACAGGACTTACCTGTACCATCAGCGCGCGTCGATCGCGACCGACGTGGACGTGGGCGCACTGACCATCGACAACAATCTGCAGGCGCGCTTCAACACCGGCAGCATTGGTCATACCGTGCTGCTGGGCTTTGACTACCAGCACGTCAAGACCGACACGCTGTCCGGCTTTGGCTCCGCGCCGCCTTTGTATGTGAAGAACCCGGACAACCACCAGAACATACCGGTTCCGGCGTTCTCGACGGACGCTTCCACCACGCAATACCAGACCGGCTTGTATTTCCAGGATCAGATCAAGATCGACCGCTTGTCCTTCCTGCTTGGCGGCCGCTATGACTGGTCCCGCAACGTGGGCGAGACCACCACGATCGCCAGCGGCCGCGTCGCGCCGTCAGCCCTGAATGCGGAAGCCTTCACGGGCCGGCTGGGCATGATCTACAACTTCGACAATGGCGTGGCGCCGTACTTCAGCTATTCGGAATCGTTCGAGCCGCAATCGGGCACGGGCTGGAACAACACGCCGTTCAAGCCGATCGAGGGCAAGCAGTACGAAATCGGCATCAAGTACCAGCCGCCGGGTACCGCGACGATGTTGTCGGTGGCGGCGTTCGACATCCGCCGCGAGAACATGACCACCACCGATCCGGACCCGACGCACCTTTGCGGCACGGCCGGTGGCCGCTGCTCCATCCAGGCGGGCGAACTGCGCACGCAGGGGATCGAGCTGGAAGCCAAGACCGAGCCGATGCGCGGCCTGTCGCTGGTGGCGGCGTATTCCCTGATGAACAACGAATACTCCAAGGCCTATCCCAACGCGACCGGCTTCGATCTGACCGGCAAGTCGCCGGTGGCGGTGCCCTCGCAACAGGCGTCGGCGTGGGCGCGCTACCAGCTGCAGGACGGTCCGCTGGCGGGCTTGGGCGTGGGCGGGGGCGTGCGCTATATCGGTTCGTCCTATGCGAACGAAGCCAACACCCTGAAGGTGCCGAAGGTCACGCTGGTCGACCTGATGCTGGACTACGACCTGGGCCGCGCGTCGCCGTCGCTCAAGGGCATGCAAGTGGCGCTGAACGTGCAGAACCTGTTCGACAAGGAATACATCGCTTCTTGCTCGGGCGAGTCCTGGTGCTGGTTCGGCTATCAGCGCTCGATCAAGGCCAGCTTGCGCTACCGCTGGTGATGAACCGGACGACGGCCCTGCGCGGGGCCGTCGTTTTTCATGCGTAGCACATTCGCTACTCATGGTAACGAGAATGGTTATAATTCACGACCGATCGAATTTCGGCTCCGTCGCGGGGCGGGCCTGACCACATATTCGGACTAAAGGAAAATCAACAATGATGTTCGCAAAGACTATTGCCGCCGTTGCCCTCCTGGGCGCCGCGGGCGCCGCGCAGGCGCACTTTGTCTGGCTGGAGCGTGGCGCCGAGGGGCCGGCGAAGGCGTATTTTGGCGAATGGGCAGACGACCTGCGCGAGAAGCGCGATGGCCTGCTGGGCAAGATCCTGGTGAAGCCCGTAGTGACCGGCGCTGACGGCAAGGCTTTGAAGGCGTCTGGCGAAGGCGCCGATTTCGTCGAGTTCGCCGCAGCCGGCAAGGGCGACGTGCGCTTGAGCCAGACTTACCAATTCAAGGAAACGCTGGTGCAGTACGGCGCCAAGGCGGGCCGTGAAGACACCCAGGGCAAGCTGGATCTGGAGCTGGTTCCGGCCGCCGCGGGCGCCAACACCTTCGTGCTGCAATTCAAGGGCAAGCCCCTGGCCAAGACCGAAGTCACCGTGTTCGGCCCGCCCAAGTGGGAAAAGCGCTTCCATAGCGACGAGAACGGCCGCATCGAAATCACGACGCCGTGGCCCGGCCAGTATGTGCTGGAAGCCGCTCACGTCGAAGAAAAGGCGGGCGAGGCCGACGGCAAGTCCTACACCAAGATCCGCTACGTCTCTACTCTGACCTTCAATCTGAACAAGTGAAAGCTCCCGCAGCCGGCGCAGGCATGATGCGCTACCGAATGGCCGTGCTTTCCAGGGCGGCGGCCGCCATCCTGGGGGGGTACGCCCTGGCCTCGGCGGCTGCGGCCTGCCTGGCTGTGTGGCTGCCCATGGGGCGCGCGGACGCCGTGACCACGGCGCAGATGTTGTCCTTTGTGGTCTACGCCTGCGGCGTGATCTGGGTGTTCGCGACGCGCAACGCCTGGCGCGCCTGGGCCGGCATTCTCGTGCCCACGGCTGTCCTGGGCGGCCTGTTCCTGGCCGGCCGCATGCTGGGGGCGGCATGAAGGCTGCTCAAGCCAAAGCCAAGGCGCAAGGCGAGGAAGGCCTGCGCCAATCCATGTCCTGGCTGCACACCTGGGCGGGGCTGATATTCGGCTGGGTGTTGTTTGCCATGTTCCTGACCGGCTCGCTGGCATTCTTCCGGCCCGAGATCACGCGCTGGATGCAGCCCGAGATCCAGGTGCAGCCGGGGCCGGCCGTGCAGGCGGTGGACACGGCGCAGCGCTACCTGAGCGAACATGCGCCGGACGCCAAGCGCTGGTTCATCACGCCGCCCTCGAATCGCGAGCCGCTGATCCAGATCCTGTATCAGGTGCCCAAGCCCAAGCCGGGTGAACGCGGTTTCGTACGCGTGAAGCTGGACCCGGCCACCGGACAGCCCGTCACCGGGCGCGAGACGCGCGGCGGCGACTTCTTCTACCGTTTCCACTTCGAACTGGAAACCGCGTTCCCGTGGGGGCGCTGGCTGGCGAGCATCGCCGGCATGTTCATGCTGGTGGCGATCATCAGCGGCATCATCACGCACAAAAAGATATTCACCGACTTCTTCACCTTCCGGCCCAGGAAGGGCGGCCAGCGCGCCTGGATGGACGGGCACAATGTGCTGTCGGTGCTGGGGCTGCCATTCCACCTGATGATCACCTTCAGCGGCCTGGTGCTGTTCATGGTCATGCTGATGCCGGCGGGCATCCAGGCCGTGTACGAGAATCCGCGCCAATACACGGACGAGGTCTTCAAGTCCTTCAAGGTCACGCCGCCGCTGAACCAGCCCGCGCCCACGGTCCGCATCGCCCCGCTGATGGAGCAGGCCGAGCAGCATTGGCAGGGCAGGGTGGGCCGGGTGACCGTCAACAATCCGGGCGATGCCGGCGCTACCGTAACCCTGGTCCGCGATGCCGCCGACGGCGTGTCGTACGGCCGCCTGGCGCCCTATATGCGCTTTGACGGCGTGACGGGCGCGCTGCAGGAGCGCGAGGACGATCTCAGCGCCACGGTAATGACCGCCGGCGCCATCACCGGCCTGCACCTGGGGCTGTTCGCCGAACCGCTGTTGCGCTGGTTCTATTTCCTGGTCAGTCTGGCGGGCACTGGAATGGTGGGCACCGGGCTGGTGCTGTGGATCGCCAAGCGCCGCCAGAAGGCCCGCCCCGGCGACGCCCGCGAAGCCTTTTCGCTGCGCCTGGTGGATGGCCTGAACGCAGGCACCATCGCGGGCGTGGTTTTCGGCGTGGCAGCCGTGTTCCTGGCCAATCGCCTGTTGCCAGCGGACATGCCGGGCCGTCAGGTCTGGGAAGTTCGCGCGTTCTTCTCCGCCTGGGGGCTGTCGCTGGTCTACGCCTTTCTGTTTCAGCGCCGCAAGTGGCAGGACCTGCTGGCCATTGCCGCGGCCGCGCTGGCTCTGGTTCCGGTGGTCAATGCATTCACCACATCGCGGCACCTGGGCGTGTCCCTGCCCGCGGGCGACTGGGTCATGGCCGGGTTCGACCTGACCTGCCTGGCCAGCGCCGTGCTGTTCGGCTGGATGGCCCGCAAGGCCGCGCGAGCCCGCAAGGCGCCTGCGAAGACGCCGGGCAAGGTTCGCGCCGAACGGTCCGCCACCGTCAAGACCGCCGTTGCCGCGGCGCCTTCCCCTGTTGCTCAGGTTCACGCGGCGCAAGCCGCGCCGAGCGGGGCGATTTACGAACCGCGAGGTGATACGCCATGACGCTTGCCGCCTTCTGCCTGGCCTATGCGGGGTTCTCCGCCCTGTGCCTGGGCATGGACCGTCACTACGAAGACCTGTTCGACCGCGCCTTGCCCCGCCGGCACCGCTTGCCGCTGCGGGTCTTCGGCTGGGTCGCGCTGGCGCTGTCCCTGTGGGCGTCGGCCGCGGTCTGGGGCTGGAGCTACGGCACGGTCGAATGGATAGGCATCCTCAGCATCGCCGGCATGCTTCTGATCTGGTTCCTGACCTTCCGGCCGCGCGCCGCCTTGACTGCCGGCGGCTTGTGCGCGCTGGCGGCGCCGGTGCTGGCCGTCCTGTAACGCCGCCCGCTTATCCGGTGTCCGGGGCGCCGGCGGGTCCGCGTCCCGGCACGTTACACTGGGCGCTTCCCCTAGCAAACGCCTCGTAGCCTCATGAATACCCGCGTCCTTACCGGCATTACCACCACTGGAACTCCCCACCTTGGCAACTACGCGGGCGCGATCCGCCCCGCGGTCCAGGCCAGCACGCAGCCCGGCGTGGACGCATTCTTCTTCCTGGCGGACTACCACGCGCTGATCAAGTGCGACGACCCGGCGCGGGTCGCGCGTTCGCGCCTGGAAATCGCCGCCACCTGGCTGGCGGTGGGGCTGGATCACGAACGCGTGACGTTCTACCGCCAATCGGACATCCCCGAGATTCCCGAGCTCTGCTGGCTGTTGACCTGCGTCACGGCCAAGGGGCTGATGAACCGGGCCCACGCGTACAAGGCGTCGGTGGACCAGAACGTGGCCAAGGGCGTGGACCCCGACGACGGCATCACCATGGGGCTGTTCTCGTACCCGGTGCTGATGGCCGCGGACATCGTCATGTTCAATGCGAACCGGGTGCCGGTGGGCCGCGACCAGATCCAGCATCTGGAAATGGCACGCGACATCGCGCAGCGCTTTAACCACCTGTATGGCCGCGAGTACTTCTCGCTGCCGGAAGTGGCCATCGAAGAAGACGTGGCGACCTTGCCGGGCCTGGATGGCCGCAAGATGTCCAAGAGCTACAACAACACCATTCCGCTGTTCGAAGGCGGCGCCAGCGCCCTGCGCGCATCGGTGATGCGTATCGTGACGGATTCGCGCGCGCCCGGCGAACCCAAGGATGCCGAGGCCTCGCACCTGTACACGCTCTACCGCGCCTTCGCGACGCAGGCAGAGTCGGCGGCGTTCCGCCAGCAGCTCGAAGAGGGCATGGGCTGGGGCGACGCCAAGCAGGCGCTCTATGACCACCTGGAGGCCGTGCTGGCCCCGATGCGGGAAAAGTATGTCGACCTGATGGCCAACCCCGGCCGCATCGAAGACATCCTGCAGGCCGGCGCCGCCAAGGCCCGCAAGCTGGCCGTGCCGTTCATGCAGGAGTTGCGCCAGGCCGTTGGCCTGCGCACCCTGGGCGCGGCCGCCACGGCGGGCAAGGGCGCCGCCGGCAAGAAGGAAAAAGCCAAGGGCGCGCGTTTCGTCAGCTTCCGCGACGAAGACGGCGGTTTCCGTTTCCGCCTGCTGGCCGCCGATGGCGAGGAACTGCTGCTGTCGCAGAGTTTTGCGGATCCCAAGGAGGCCGGCGCCTTGATGCGCCGCCTGCAATCGGAACCGGCCGACACGGTGCTGCAGGCCAACGAGCAAGGCTATGCGGCCCTGGTCGATGGCGTGGCCGTGGCGACGGCGCCGGCCGGCGCGCAAGGCGAATCCGCTGCCGCGCTGCTGGCGCGGGCGCGCGAAGCGCTGCTGTCGCTGTCCCAGGAGTAGGGGGAGTCTGGCGGCGCCACGCGCCGCCCGTGGGGTCTTGGGGTTCAGGCCTGGCGCGCGTTGGCCACGATGCGGCCATCACGCACCTGGAAGCGCTGGGTGTGGCCCTGGCCTGCAATTTCAAGCATGTCGCCATCCGAATAGCCAGTGACGTTGGGACAGTCCAGCCATTCCGGATTGATGAACGGAAAGTACTTCAGCGTGCCACTGCCTTGGCTGGCGAAATCGAACGTGGTGTTGGCAACCACTTCCGGATCCCATTGGCTGGCGTCGAAGGTCAGCGCGCAGCCGGTGCCGATGCGATAGATGATGCTGGCGCCCATGCTGGCGAAGCCCAGCGCGCCGACGTGCAATTGCGCGCCATCGCGCAGTTCGATGATGCGGCTGCCCAGGCGCTCCAGCGTGATGTGCTTGAAGGTCACGTCGGCGCCGTTCACGATCAGGTGCGAATACTGGCCCAGCGTGACTTCGCCGTAGGCGCCGGTGGCGCCGGCTTCTTTTTCGGTGATGGTCGCCGTTTCATTGGCGGCAAGCGTAATGGTACTGGGCATGGCGGGCGGATCTCCGGTCTTCAGGGGGGCGCTATTGTTCTTGTGCTGCTACCCGATAGACGTTTCGCGCCGCAGATCGCCTGATCGTGGGTCTTGTGTCGCCGGACCGCCAGGAGCCGCCGCGGGCCGCCTTTTGGATGGTTTTTATTATTTCGACACAATTGGATATTTTCTCTTATTTTTTCAAATAAGGATTGAGCGAACGCAACCAAAGGGGGGCTTCTAGGGGAAAGTCCTAGGCCCTATCAGCAGGGCCGGCGGCAAAAAAAAGCCCGGCGCACAAGGCGCCGGGCTTTTGTTCTTGCGGGGATACGGATCAGCGCTTGAGCTTGGCGAAAGCGTCCGCCATGGCGCTGTTCACCGCGCCAGCGCCGCCACCCGCATTGCCGCGGCCGCCATCGTCTTGAGGGCGGCGGTTGGGGCGGTCGCCACCCTTGGGCGCGTCGCCGCTGCGGCGGGCCGGGGCGGCGGTGTCGTTCATGCGCATGGTGAGCGCCACGCGCTTGCGCGCGGCGTCCACTTCCAGGACCTTCACGCTGACCGTCTGGCCCACGCGCACGACGTCGCGGGGATCCTTCACGAATTTCTCGGCCAGGGCCGAGATGTGCACCAGGCCGTCCTGGTGCACGCCGATGTCGACGAACGCGCCGAAGTTGGCCACGTTGGTCACGACGCCTTCCAGCACCATGCCGGGGTACAGGTCGTTCAGCGTTTCCACGCCTTCCTTGAACTGCGCCGTCTTGAACTCGGGGCGCGGATCGCGGCCGGGTTTTTCCAGTTCGGCGAAGATGTCCTTCACGGTGGGCAGGCCGAAGCGCTCGTCGGTGAAGTCGGACGGCGAGACGCCCTTGAGGGCTTCGCGCTGGCCGATGATCTGCTTTACCTCGGCCTTGATCTTGGCCACGATGCGTTCGACCACCGGATACGCTTCCGGGTGGACGGACGAGGCGTCCAGCGGATTGTCGCCATTGGGAATGCGCAGGAAGCCGGCGGCCTGCTCGAATGCCTTTTCGCCAAAGCGCGGCACCTTGCGCAGGATCTCGCGCGTCGGGAAAGCGCCGTTCTCGTCGCGCCAGGCCACGATGTTCTTGGCCAGAAGCGAGTTCAGGCCGGACACGCGGGCCAGCAGAGCCGCGGAGGCGGTGTTCACGTCCACGCCCACGGCGTTCACGCAATCCTCGACCACGGCGTCCAGCGAGCGCGCCAGCTCGCGCTGGTTGACGTCATGCTGGTACTGGCCTACGCCGATGGCCTTGGGATCGATCTTGACCAGTTCGGCCAGCGGATCCTGCAGGCGGCGCGCGATGGAAACGGCGCCGCGCAAGGTCACGTCCAGGTCGGGGAATTCCAGGGCGGCCGTTTCCGAGGCCGAGTACACCGAGGCGCCGGCTTCGGAGACCACCACGCGGGTGACCTTCAGGTCCGGGAAGCGCTCCATCATGTCGCCCACCAGCTTTTCGCTTTCGCGCGAGGCGGTGCCGTTGCCGATGGCGATCAGGTCGACCTTGTGGCGCGCCACCAGCGCGGCCAGGGTGTTGATCGTGCCATCGCGGTCGCGGCGCGGTTCGAACGGGTACACGGTGGTGGTGTCGACGACCTTGCCGGTCTGGTCGATCACGGCCACCTTGCAGCCGGTGCGGATGCCCGGGTCCAGGCCCAGCACGGCCTTGGGGCCGGCGGGGGCCGCCAGCAGCAGGTCCTTCAGGTTGGCCGCGAACACGCGGATCGCCTCGGCTTCGCCGCTTTCGCGCAGGCGGCCGACCAATTCGCTTTCAAAGGCCGTCAGCAGCTTGACGCGCCAGGTCCAGCGGCAGACTTCGCCGAGCCAGCGGGCGCGCGGCGTCGCGTCCAGCGCGAACAGGCCATTGCCCAGCTTCAGGAAATTGGCGACGCGGGCCACGCAGGGGTGCGGCGTCTGCGCTTCGAGTTCGGCTTCCAGTCCCAGGCGCACTTCCAGCACGCCTTGCTGGCGGCCGCGCAAGAGCGCGAGGATGCGGTGCGAGGGCAGGGTGCGCAGCGGCTCGTTGAAGTCGAACCAGTCGCGGAAATTGGCGCCTTCGGTTTCCTTGCCGTCGATCATCTTGGAGTAGATCAGGCCGGTGGACCACAGGTGCTCGCGCATGTCGGCCAGCAGGTCCGCGTTTTCCGCGTAGCGCTCGGCCAGGATGTCGCGCGCGCCGTCCAGCGCCGTCTTGGCGTCGTTGATGGACGCTTCGGGGTTCAGGTACTGCGCGGCCAGCACGGCGGGGTCGCAAGCCGGATCGGCCAGAATGCCGTCGGCCAGCGGTTCCAGGCCGGCTTCGCGGGCGATCTGGGCGCGCGTGCGGCGCTTGGGCTTGTATGGCGCATACAAGTCTTCCAGACGCTGCTTGGTATCGGCGGTGGCGATTTCCTGCTGCAGTTCGGGCGTCAGCTTGCCTTGCTGCGAAATGGACTCAAGTATGGATCCGCGGCGTTCTTCGAGTTCGCGCAGGTAGCCCAGGCGCACTTCGAGGTTGCGCAGCACGGTATCGTCCAGGCCGCCCGTGGCTTCCTTGCGATAACGGGCGATGAAGGGCACGGTGGCGCCGTCATCCAGCAGTTCCACCGCCGAGGCGATCTGGGAGGCGCGCGCGCCGAGTTCGGTTGCAAGCTGCGCGACGATGCGGGCGTTGTCGACGCCGGCGGCGACGTTCGTGATAGCGGAAGTTTCAGACATCTCTATACGACGACAAAAAGGAAAAACAAGGGGCGGATTGTGCCATAAGCCGCTGTTACAGAACGTGCCCGGGCGGACAGATGTGTCCCCCCTTGCGCTGGTCCGGCGGTCGACCGCAAGCAGGAAAGCGCGGCCGCACCGGGTATCATTTGGTCCTTTCCCACATAAAGTGTCTGGCGCCCGAACCGCTTGTCCGGCACCGGTTCACCGTTGACCGACACTAGGCTGCCTGAATGCTGGACCTGGATATTTCCGAATTCTTCGACGAGGACGGGCCTTTGGCCACGGCCTTGCCCGGCTACAAGCCGCGTCCTTCGCAGGTGGAGCTGTCCCAGGCCATCGGCCAGGCCATCCAGGACCGCGCCACGCTGGTGGCCGAAGCGGGCACCGGCATCGGCAAGACCTGGGCCTATCTTGTACCCGCCTTCATCCAGGGCGGCAAGGTGCTGATCTCCACGGGCACGCGCACCCTGCAGGACCAGCTCTACGCGCGCGATCTGCCGCGCGTGCGCGCCGCGCTGGCCGCTCCCGTGACCGCGGCGCTGCTCAAGGGCCGCGGCAATTACGTCTGCCACTACCATCTGGACCGCCTGCAGGGCGACGAGCGCGCGCTGAAGTCCCGCACCGAGATCCAGCAGCTGCGCCAGATCCAGGTATTCGCGGGCATCTCCAAGACCGGCGACCGCGGCGATCTGGCGCAGGTGCCGGAAGACGCCGACATCTGGCAGCGCGTGACCTCCACCCGCGAGAACTGCCTGGGCCAGGAGTGCCCGCGCATCCGCGACTGCTTTGTCGTCAAGGCGCGCCGCCAGGCCCAGGAGGCCGACGTGGTGGTCGTCAACCACGCGCTGTTCATGGCCGACCTGGTGCTGCGCGAAGAAGGCGTGACGGACCTGCTGCCCGAAGCCGACACCGTCATCTTCGACGAAGCGCACCAGCTGCCCGACACCGCCACGCGCTTTCTGGGCAGCAGCGTTTCCACGCACCAGCTGATGGACTTCGGCCGCGCGCTGGAAGTCGCCGGCCTGGCCTATGCGCGCGAAGCCGCCAAATGGAGCGACGTCAGCCGCCACCTGGAAACCGCGGCGCGCGAGCTGCGCCTGGTCTGTGCGCCGCTGGACAAGATGCCGGGCCGCAAGGCCACCTTCGAGGCCATTCCCAATCCCGAGGAATTCGACGAAGCGCTGCTGGCGCTGCGCGAAGCCGTGGACGGCGCCACCAAGGCCCTGGGCGCGGTGGCGGAAAAGCACCCGGACCTGATGGCCGCCGCGCGCGCCGGCGCCGAGATCTCGGTACGGCTTAAACGCTGGGCGACACCCGGGCGCGCCAACGCCGGCGCGGACGACGAGGGCTGGGGCCGGGACGATCAGGCGCCCATACGCGCGGAGCAATCCGCGCTGGGCGACGGGCCGTCCACGCCAGCCGCAATCCTCGAAGGCGTCGCCGCGGCGGAGCAATGGACCGGTCCGGCGGTGCGCTGGGTCGAACATGGCCTGCACCATGTGCGCCTGCACTCGGCGCCGCTGTCGGTGGCCCAGGCCTTCTCCAAATACCGCAAGCCGGGCCAGGCCTGGATCATGACGTCGGCAACGCTGTCCGTTAACGGCGAGTTCACGCACTTCACCAGCCAGCTGGGCCTGGAGAGCGCGCGCACGGGCAAATGGGAATCCCCGTTCGATTACCCCGAACAGGCGCTGCTGTTCGTGCCGCGCGGCATGCCCGAGCCCCAGTCGCCGCAGTTCATCGAGCGTTTCGTCCAGACGCTGATGCCGTTGCTGGAGGCAAGCCCGGGCGGGACGCTGGTGCTGTGCACGACCTTGCGCGCGGTGGACAGGGTTGCCACCCTGTTGGCCGACGCCTTCGACGACGCCGGCCATGACTGGCCCTTGCTCAAGCAGGGCGAAGGCACGCGCCGCGACCTGCTGGACCGCTTCTGCAAGCTCAAGCACCCGGTGCTGGTGGGCAGCGCCAGCTTCTGGGAAGGCATCGATCTGCCCGGCGACGTGCTGACCCTGGTGGCGATCGACAAGCTGCCGTTCGCGCCACCCGACGATCCTGTCATCGAAGCGCGCCTGCGGGCCTGTCGGGCCCAGGGCGGCAATCCGTTCTCGGAGTACCAGCTGCCCGAAGCCGCCATCTCGCTCAAGCAGGGCGCCGGCCGCCTGATCCGTACGGAGTCGGACTGGGGCGTGCTGATGGTGGGCGACGCGCGGCTGGTCGAAAAACCCTATGGCAAGCGCCTCTGGCGCGGCCTGCCGCCCTTTGCGCGGACGCGCGAGCTGGAAGAGGTGCTGGCGTTCTACCGGCGCAAAACCGGCGATCAATAGCGCCATTCCGCTTTCCCCAGGCAAAAAAAAAGCCCCTCGTTCAAACGAGGGGCTTTTTCCCATGCGGCGGAATCAGTTGAACGGATTCCACCAGCTCTTGTCAGCCTTCAGGCCCTTGGTCCTGAATTCGCTGTTGGGGAAGTTCTTGTCGTAGACGCGCTGGGCGTCGTTTTTCAGTTCGGTCATGTGCAGCTTGTCGTAGGACTCGACCATCAGGTAGAGCGCCTCTTCGGTGGCGGGAGCGCCCTCGAAGTCGGTGATGACGGTCTGCGCCCGATTGGCCGCCGCGACATACGCGCCGCGCTCGTAGTAGTAGCGGGCGACGTGAACCTCGTTCATGGCGATGGTGTTGACCAGCCATGCCACGCGCTTTTCGGCGTCCACGGCGTACTTGCTTTCCGGGTAGCGCTTGATCAGCTCGTTGAAGGCGTCGTAGGACGCGCGCAGGCCCTTGGGATCGCGTTCGGCGGGATCCTGGCCAGTGATGTTGCTCATGAAGGCGCTGGCCGGCGTGAAGTTGATCAGGCCCTTCAGGTACAGGGCGTAGTCGGTGCCGGGATGGTTGGGGTAGAGCTGCTGGAAGCGGTCGATGGCGGCCAGGGCCTGCTCGTTTTCGCCGTCCTTCCAGTTGACGTACGCCAGTTCAAGCAGGGCTTGCTGGGCGTAGACGCCGAAGGGATAGCGGCTTTCGATGGCGGTCAGGCGCTCGCGGGCCTCCTTCCAGCCGCCCGAGGACATTTCCGACTTGGCATCGGCGTAGAGTTGTTCTGCGCTCCAGTTGGTGGTCTTGTCGTACTTGCTGTCGGTCGCGCCGCAACCGGCGATGACAATGACGGCAAATAGCGCGATAACCACGCGCAAAACCGGCCCGCTTCGGGATGCGGGGTTCGAGGGAGCTGCGGGGTGGTGAATCACGAGAATCGTATCCTTGGTGTTAGCATGGCAAGCTGATTATATGATTTGTCTCCATGTCTGATACAGCCGCCAGTCCAGATCTTGTTTCTGACGACGAACTCCTGGGTCTAGCCGACGAAAACCCCGACGAAAACCCGGACGCCCCGCGGGGGGAGCCGCAACTTGTAACCGTGCCGTCCGCCACGCGCGCCGACCGGCTGGACAAGGTGCTGGCAGGGTTGTTGCCCGACCATTCCCGCAACCGTCTGCAGGGGTGGATCGAGTCCGGCAACGTGCTGGTCAACGGCGCGCCCGGCAAAGTCCGGCAGACGGTCGGTCCGGGCGACGTCCTGACCATCTGGGCCCAGCCCGCGCCCGATGCGCGAGCCTTCACGCCCGAACCCGTGGAATTCGGCGTCGTGGCCGAAAGTCCCGACTGGATCGTGGTGAACAAGCCCGCCGGGCTGGTCACCCACCCGGGCGCCGGCAACTGGAGCGGCACGCTGCTCAACGGCTTGCTGCACCGCTACCCCGAATTGGTCCAGGTCGCCCGCGCCGGCATCGTGCACCGGCTGGACAAGGACACCTCCGGCTTGATGGTGGTGGCCCGCAACGACACGGCCCAGACCCATCTGGTGCGCCAGTTGCAGGCGCGCAGCATGGGCCGCGAATACGTGGCGCTGGCGCATGGCTGGATCGCCGCTCCCGGCAAGGTGGATCGCGCCATCGGCCGCGACCCGCGCGTGCCCGTGCGCATGAGCGTCGAACGGCCGGTGGCGCCCAAGCCCGCCATCACCAATTACGCGCCGGCCCGCCGCGGCATGGTGGATCCCGGAGGCCGCGTCACGGAAGTCGTGTGTCGCCTGGAAACCGGCCGAACCCACCAGATCCGCGTGCATATGGCCAGCCTGGGGCATCCGCTGCTGGCCGACACGATCTACGGCGGCAAGAACATCGCCGGAGCGCAGCGCCAGATGCTGCACGCCCGCGCGCTGCATTTCGACGATCCGGGCGGCAGCGGCGAGGTCCAATTCGCCGCCGCCATACCCGCCGACATGGCTCAGGTCCAGGAAAGCATTGCATGGAACGCGTGATTGCAGGGCTGCCGGTGGTGACCGGCCCGGAATGGGCCGGCGTGAACTATTTCTGCACGACCCGGGCGGGCGGAGTGGGCGTGGCGCCGCATGACTCCCTGAATCTGGGCCGGCGGGCGGGCGACAACCCCGATGCCGTGGCCGAGAACCGGCGCCGAGTGCGCGCCGCCGTGCCCTCCGATCCGCTTTGGCTGCGCCAGGTCCACGGCAGCGAGGTCGTGGACGCCGACCTGCCGGATGTGCCGGAAGAACCCGCCGCGGACGCCAGCGTCACGGCTCAACCCGGGCGCGTGCTGGCCATCATGGTGGCCGATTGCCTGCCCGTGGTCATCGCCGATGCCGGCGGCCAGGTGCTGGGCGCGGCGCACGCCGGCTGGCGCGGCCTGTCGGGCGGGGTGCTGGAACATACGCTGGCCGCCATGCGCGCCAAGGCGCCGCACGCCTCGGGTTGGCGCGCGTGGGTCGGTCCGGGCATCGGTCCGCGGGAATTCGAGGTCGGGCAGGATGTGCTGGATGCCTTCGTGGCGGACGACCCGGCCAGCCGGCGCTACTTCACGCCGCGGCCCGGCATGGCCGGCAAATGGCTGGCCGACCTCGCCGGATTGGCCGATTCCCGGCTGCGGCGCGCCGGGGTACAAGAGGTGTCGCTGAGCGGGATGTGCACCGTGACCCAGGCGGACCGCTACTTTTCCTATCGGCGCGACGGCGAAACCGGGCGCATGGCTTTGCTGGCCTGGCTAGCCCCGGTTTGACGCCGCGCAAGGCCGCGGGCCGCCCCGCGTCCTACTCTTGCGGCCCTCCTTGTATACCCGCATTGACAGTACCGTACCCGGAATGCAACATCAGTCGCGAAGTCTCGATAACAAGGTGTCGAAGTGAATGCCAATCTCTCCGCCGCAGGCCCCATTCCGGTGAGCGTGGCACCGGAAGTCCTGGCTGACATCCAGGCCGAATTTTCTCGCGAATGGCAGCGCCTTTGCGACGATGCCCGGCGCGGCGCGCTGGCGCCGCCGCCAGACCGCCGGTTCTCGGGCGATGCCTGGGCCGCCAACGGTTCGCACCTGCTGCTGGCGCATACCTACCTGCTGTCGGCCCGCGCCATGTCGCGCATGGTCGATGCCGCCCAGGTCAGTGAACCCATGCGCGACCGCCTGCGCTTTTCGATCATGCAATGGGTCGATGCGCTGTCTCCGTCGAACTTCCTGGCACTGAACCCGGACGCCCAGCAATCCATCGTGGAAAGCGCCGGCCGCGCCTTGAACGAAGGCCTGGCGAACCTGCTGGGCGACGTCAAGAAGGGCCGCATCACGCAAACCGACGAGTCGCAGTTCGAGATCGGCCGCAACGTCGCCACCACGCCGGGCGAAGTGGTGTTCGAGAACATGCTGTTCCAGCTGATCCAGTACACGCCCTCGACCGCCACCGTGCACGAGCGGCCGCTGGTCATCGTGCCGCCGAACATCAACAAGTTCTACATCCTGGATCTGCAGCCCGAGAACTCCTTTGTGCGCCATGCGGTCGCGCAGGGGTACACGGTGTTCCTGATTTCGTGGCGCAACCCGGTGGCCGGCGACACCGACGGCGTGGACCGCGCCACCTGGTCCGACTACCTGGACGACGCCGTGCTGCAGGCGCTGCGCGTGGCCAGCGACATCACCAAGCAGCCGCAGGTCAACGCCCTGGGCTTCTGCGTGGGCGGCACCATGCTGGCCTCGGCGCTGGCCCTGGCCGAAGCGCGCGGCGAGCATCCCGTGGCCTCGCTGACCTTGCTGACCTCGCTGCTGGATTTCCACGACACCGGCGTCCTGAAAGTCTTCGTCGACGAGGCCCACGCGCTGCTGCGCGACCATCAGCTGGGCAAGGGCGGCTTGATGCCCGGACGCGATCTGGCCACCACGTTCTCGTTCCTGCGGCCCAACGAGCTGGTCTGGAACTACGTGGTCGGCAACTACCTGAAGGGCCAGAAGCCGCCTCCCTTCGACCTGCTGTTCTGGAACGGTGACAGCACCAATCTTCCCGGACCTTTCTTCTCCTGGTATTTCCGCAATACCTACCTCGAGAACAACCTGAAGGTGCCGGGCCGCGCGCAGGCCGCAGGCAAGCCGCTGGATCTGACGCGGCTGCGGATGCCGGCTTATATCTTCGGATCCCGCGAAGACCATATCGTGCCGTGGGTGTCCGCCTACGCATCCACGCAGGTGCTGCGCGGGCCGCAGCGTTTCGTCCTGGGCGCGTCCGGCCATATCGCCGGCGTGGTCAATCCGCCCGCCAAGAAGCGTCGCAGCTACTGGGTGGCCGACGCCCTGGAGCAGGCCGGCCAACCCTTGCCTGGCGATCCCAACGCGTGGTTCGAGCAGGCGTCGGAGCACCCGGGAAGCTGGTGGCCCGACTGGACGGAGTGGCTGTCCGGCCATTCCGGCAAGCAGGTCAAGGCGCGTGAAAAATTAGGCAATGCCAAGCACCGGCCGATCGAGCCGGCCCCTGGCAGGTACGTGAAGGTCCGGGCTGCCTGACACCGCAATACGCGGTCGATCCCGGACCTATAAGAAAGTTAATCAACGAGGCGTCCGTCGCACACAGGAGGAAGTCCAATGAGCGGAAAACTGGCTTACGTAACAGGCGGGATGGGCGGGATTGGCACCTCTATTTGCCAGCGCTTGGCCAAGGATGGCTTTCGCGTGGTGGCAGGTTGCGGCCCCAGCCGCAACTATCAGCAATGGCTGGATGAACAGGCCGCGCAGGGCTATACGTTCCATGCATCCGTGGGTAACGTGTCCGATTGGGACTCCACGGTCGAGGCATTCGAACGGGTCACGAAAGAGCTGGGTCCGGTTGACGTGCTGGTCAACAACGCGGGGATCACCCGCGATGGGCTGTTCCGGAAAATGACAGCCGACGATTGGCGCGCGGTCATCGACACCAACCTGAACAGCCTGTTCAATGTGACCAAGCAGGTCATCGAGGGCATGGTGGAACGCCAGTGGGGGCGCATCATCAACATCAGTTCGGTGAATGGCCAGAAGGGGCAGTTCGGCCAGACCAACTACTCCACGGCGAAGGCGGGCATCCATGGTTTCACCATGGCGCTGGCGCAGGAAGTGGCCAGCAAGGGTGTCACGGTCAATACGATTTCGCCGGGCTATATCGGCACGGACATGGTCCGCGCCATCCGCCCAGACGTGCTCGAGAAGATCGTTGCCACGATTCCGGTGCGCCGCCTTGGCACGCCTGAGGAAATTGCGTCCATGACGTCCTGGCTCGCATCGGACGAGTCCGGCTTTTCGACTGGAGCGGATTTCTCGCTCAACGGCGGCCTGCACATGGGCTGACGTATCGTGGGCCGCCACCGGGCGGCCCATCGGCGCCGGATGGCCTCGGGGAGAGGGCCGTCCGGCATTACACTCCACCTTATTCGAAGCCTAAGAGATCGCCCGATCCGGGGACAAACATGACGCAAGCACAAACCGGCGCCAGCCTGCGCCTGATTAAAAAGTACCCCAACCGTCGTTTATACGACACCCGGACCAGCACCTACATCACCCTGGCAGATGTCAAGCAACTGGTCCTGGCCAATGAAGAATTCCAGGTCGTCGACGCCAAGAGCAGCGAAGACCTCACGCGCAGCATCCTCCTGCAGATCATTCTTGAAGAGGAAAGCGGCGGCATGCCCATGTTCTCCTCGAACATGCTGTCGCAGATCATCCGTTTCTACGGCCATGCCATGCAGGGCATCATGGGTTCCTACCTGGAAAAGAACATCCAGGCATTCATGGAGATCCAGCAACGCATGGCCGAGCAGTCCAAGGGCCTGTACGGAAGCCAGTTCGGCCCCGAGGCCTGGACGCAGTTCATGAACGTGCAGACGCCCATGCTGCAGAACATGATGAACAACTACATCGACCAGAGCAAAAACCTGTTCGTGCAGATGCAGGACCAGATGCAGGATCAGACGCGTGCGATGTTCTCGACCTTCCCGTTCACGCCCGGGGGCACACCCGGCGGAACGCCCGGAACCGGACGCAAATAGACAGAACAGGGACGGGCCCCTGGGCTCGTGTCCTGCTTGAAAACCGGTGCGGCGAGAGCCGCGCCGGTTTTTTTCTGTTTGATTCAGCGCAATGATCCCACACTTTTTAGGCTTTCAGGTTCAGGGTCATGTCAGCAAAATCCGATACATTAATGCAAACGGTTCTTGTTTGTGTTTTGGAGCCGCTGCCTTCATTTGTGTCTCAAGGATTATGCACATGATCAAGAAAGCCTTGGCGCTGGCCATTGTTGCTTTGAGCGTGTCCGCTGCCCAAGCGGCGGAGTACCCCATCGGCAAGCCGGTAGAAAAGGGTGGCATGGAAATCGGCGCGGTCTACCTGCAGCCGATCGAAATGGATCCTCCCGGAATGATGCGTCCCGCCAAGGACTCCGACGTTCACCTTGAGGCCGACATTCACGCCACCGCCGGCAACAAGACGGGTTTCCCGGAAGGCGAGTGGGTGCCCTACCTGGTCGTGAACTATGAAATCCAGAAGGTCGGCAGCCAGAATGTGCAGAAAGGCACCTTCATGCCCATGGTCGCCAACGATGGTCCGCACTATGGCGAGAACGTCAAGCTGGAAGGCCCCGGCAAGTACAAGCTGAAGTATTCGATCCTGCCGCCGACCGCGGACAAGATGAGCCATTTCGGTCGCCATGTCGACAAGGAAACGGGCGTGGGCCCGTGGTTCGAGCCTTTCGATCTGGAATATGAATTCGTCTACGCCGGCACCGGCAAGAAGGGCGGTTACTGATCGTGCGCCGCCTGCTTCGCGTTATTGCCGCATTGCTGATCGGCCTGGCCGGCGTAGCCGGCATGGCGCCCGCGCAGGCGGACGAGTTGCCCACGTTCACCTTGCGGTTCAAGCCGGACGGCACGTTCGAGCCAGCCACCCTGGAAGTCCCGGCGGGCCGTTTCAAGATTGAGCTCATCAACGAGAGCAATGAGCCGGTGGAATTCGAGAGCATTCCGCTGCGCAAGGAAAAAGTACTGGGACCGGGGGTGAAGTCCTTCGTGGTGATCACCATCTCGCGTCCCGGCGAGTATCCCTTTTTTGATGACTTTCACCAGAGCGTGAAAGGCACCTTGGTCGTCAAGCCCAAGGAATAACGCGGTAGCAAGTCATGGAACAGGTACTTTTCATCGTCTGGCGCGAAAGCGTAGAAGCCCTGCTGGTGGTCGGCATCCTGTATACGTGGCTGCGCGCCACGCCGGAAGGCAAGCGCGGGCTGCCCTACCTGTGGGGCGGCGTCGCGGCGGGACTGGGGCTGGCCGTGGCGCTGGCGCTGGTGCTGCTGGGCGTCTCGTCCTGGCTCAGCGACGAAGGCCAGGAGTGGTTCCAGGCCATCATGTCGCTGGCGGCGTGCGCGCTGGTGGTGCAGATGGTCGTGTGGATGAAGAAGCATGGCCGCACGCTCAAGGGTGAACTCGAGAGCGGCGCGCGGTCTTCGGTCGCCAATGACAACTGGTGGGGCCTGCTGGTGCTGGTGGCCATCGCCGTGGCCCGCGAGGGCAGCGAAACCGTGGTGTTCCTGTACGGCACCGTGTCGGCGGGCGAAGGCGGCAGCGACATGATGATGCTGGCCCTGGCCGGCGTGGCGGGCTTCGCGGTGGCGCTGCTGACGTTCTGGCTGCTGCAACTGGGCGGCAAGCTCATCACGTGGCGCCGTTTCTTCCGCGTGACGGAAATTCTGCTGCTGCTGCTGGCCGGTTCGCTGCTGGTGGGCGGCCTGGATCACCTGATTTCGCTGGATGTCCTGCCGACCATCGTGGACCCCGTCTGGGACAGTTCGTGGCTGTTGAGCGACAGCACCGGTTTCGGCAAGGTGCTTGCCGACTTCGCCGGCTACCGCGCCCTGCCTGCCCTGATCTCGGTCTTGTTGTGGGTGGCTTACTGGATTGTTGTCTGGGCGCTGCTGCGCTGGGTGGGCGGCAAGCCCGCCCCGGTTCCGGCGGCCCGGGGAGCATCCTGATTCCGGTTTTTTGCCGGATGGAATATTTGAAGGTTTGACCATGGCAGCTGCACTCGGGAGGGCAACCTCCCGTATCGCCGACTTTCTCCGTGACCATGCCCCGCTGTTGCGCAAGCTGCAGTGGGGCATTGTCGCGATGTACGCTTTCCTTTTGATCGTGCCGGCGCTGCTGCCGCTGCCGGACAATACGGCGTCGGTTTTCAACAATCTGACGATCGTGGCGCAGTTCGCGTTCTGGGGCGTGTGGTGGCCGTTCGTGCTGATCTCCATGCCGATCCTGGGCCGCGCCTGGTGTGGCTGGCTCTGCCCCGAAGGCATGCTGACGGAATGGGCAAGCGAGCGCGGGCAGGGCCGCGCGATCCCGAAATGGATGCGCTGGGGCGGCTGGCCCTTCGTTGCGTTTGCGCTGACGACGATTTACGGGCAACTGGTCAGCGTTTATCAGTATCCGCTGGCCGTGCTGGCCGTGCTGGGCGGGTCCACGGTGGCCGCCATGATCGTCGGCTGGCGCTATGGCCGCAGCAAGCGGGTGTGGTGCAAGTACCTGTGCCCGGTCAATGGCGTCTTCAACCTGCTGGCCAAGCTGGCGCCCTGGCACTTCAAGGTCGACGAAGAGAAGTGGCGCCATCCGGTCATCCGCATCGAACCCATCAACTGCGCGCCGCTGGTGCCGTTGCGCCACATGAAGGGCGCGGGGGACTGTCACGTCTGTGGCCGGTGCAGCGGCTATCGCGGCGCGATCGCGCTGACGCCGCGTTCGCCCGAAGAAGAGATCGTGCACGTGACCGAGGGCGATCCCTGGCAGACGGCGCTGTTGTGCTTTGGGCTGATGGGTATCGCCATGGGCGCGTTCCTCTGGAGCGCCAGCCCCTGGTACGTGACCGCCAAGCAATGGGCCGCGACCTGGCTGGTTGAACGCGACATCATGTGGCCGCTGATGGATAACGCGCCCTGGTTCATCCTGACGCATTATCCGGACGTGAACGACAGCTTCTCGTGGCTGGATGGCGCGGGCATCCTGATGTTCGTCGTCGGCGCCACGATCTGCGTCGGCGGCGCAAGCTTCCTGTCGCTGTGGATCGCCGACCGCCTGGCGCCCGCGGCGCCTGTGCCGGGCGCGCACGCCACCCGTTGGGGCCGCCCCGGCCTGCACAAGCTGGCCCAGGCCTTGATTCCCTCGGCCGGCATCGGCGTGTTCCTGGGCCTGTCGGCCACCACGGTCAACCTGCTCAAGCACGAAGGCGTGCAAGCCGCGTGGGCCACGCCCGTGCGCTTCACGCTGTTGACCCTGGCGGTGCTCTGGACGCTGCGCCTGTTTGCCCGCCTGCTCAAGCAACGCCAGGCAAGCGTGTTCAGGAAGAGCCTTGCCGGGCTGGTGCTGACGGCGGGTCTGGCGCCGTTCTGTCTGGCCTGGGTGCTGTTCTTCGCAATCTGGTAGGCCGTCTTCACGGGCGCTGCGATAAAGTTGGGGTTGCGCCGGAACCGCCGGCATTTCCCCCACTTTTCGTTTCGCCATGGCCACTTACGCGTTTCGCCTACTCAACGTTTTTGCTTCCTCCACTTTCAGCGGCAATCAGCTTTGCGTGTTCGAAGACGCGCGCGGCATGGACGACGCCACCATGCTGAATCTGGCGGCGCAGTTCAACCTGTCCGAAACCACTTTCATCCTGCCCTCGGACCGCGCGGATGCGCGGGTGCGCATCTTCACGCCGGGCTACGAGATGAAGTTCGCGGGTCATCCCACCATCGGCACCTCGCAGGTCGTGCGCGACCTGCTGCAAACGGGCGATGCGCTGACGCTGGAATTCAAGGCCGGCATCGTGCCCGTGGTGGCCAGCGCCGACGCCTGGACCTTCACCGCGCCATGCCCCGATGGGGTGCGCACGGCCAGGCCCGAGCTGGACCGCGCCGAGATCGCCGGCCTGGTCGGTCTGGGTGCCGATGATCTGCTGGGCGATCCGATCTGGGTGGATACCGGCGCCGACCAGTTGCTGGTGCCGCTGGCCAGCGTGGACGCCGTGCGCCGGGCCGCGCCGGACGCATCCCGGCTGGGCCGCTGGCAAGCCAGCAGCCTGGGCCGCAAGACGCTGTATGTGTTTGCCTTCGACGAAGGCCACGTGCAGGACGGTCGCCAGGTGGTGGTGGCCAGGTACTTTTTCGCCAAAGCGGGCGGGGGTGTCGATGAGGATGCGGGCACCGGTTCGGCCTGCGCCAACCTGGGTGGCTGGCTGCAGCACCGGCAGTACCCGCTGCCGGCCAGCATCCTGGTCCAGCAAGGCGACCAGATGGGCCGGCCCTGCCGCCTGCTGCTGGACGTTTCCGCCGATGGCCGGATCCAGGTGGGCGGACGCGCACTGGAAATCGGCCGTGGCGCCGTGACGCTGTAAGGCCTGGCGGCCATGGCCGCCCGCCCACGAAAAAGCGGCGCCCGTGTCACCACGGGCGCCGCTTTGCTTCAGGCTTCAGTCTGGAACGAGGCCGTCCTTACTTCCTGTTCTTGGCGGGATCGACCTTGATGTTGTTCATGACCTGCTTGACGCCTTCGACGCCGCGCGCCACGGTGGCGGCATGATCGGCTTCAGCGGCAGTGCCCACGCTGCCCGTCAGGGTCGCAACGCCGTTATTGGTTTCCACGGCGATTTCCAGCGCGCTCAGTTGCTTGTCGGCCACGAATGCGGCCTTGACCTTGGTGGTCACGGTGGCGTCGGACGCGTATTCACCCACGGACTGTTTAGGCTTGCCGTCGTTGGCGGCAAAAGCCATGGAAGTGAAGACAGCGCCCGTGCCCAGTGCGGCGGCGGCGATCAGCTTGCGAAGTTCCATAGTAATGCTCCTTGTTAGTGGTGGTTCAGCGCGTTCAAGACGCAAAGGCTTTCAATGAATTCTTGGATACGTGTTCTATTTCTTGCGGAAGGCGCCGCCCAGAATGGACAGCAGTGCCAAAACCAGGAAGACGAAGAACAGGACCTTGGCGATCCCCGCGGCGCCGGCGGCGATGCCGCCGAAACCCAGGACAGCCGCGATGATGGCGATGACGAAGAAAACTACGGCGTAATGCAGCATGTCAGCTTCTCCTGGTGGTTGAACGGATCAGGGATTGCGGTCAAAGAAGTCCCGGACTTCCTTTTGCGCTTCTTCCTTGGTCTTGCCGTAGCGCTCCTGGACCAGGCCAGCCAGGCGTTCGGCGTTCCCTTCCGTACGGGTCAACTCGTCGTCGGTGAGTTCACCCCAGGCCGCTTTGGCCTTGCCCGCTAGTTGCTTCCACTTGCCGGCGATGATGTCGTTATTCATGGTGACCTCTCTGTTTGCTTTGCGGCGTCAGGCTTATGGCCTATAAGTCCTGCAATCGCGGTTGAGTTGGACACTGATCAGCTAGTCCCTACCGTACGAGTCGCGCTGGCGCCCTGTCAAACCTGGCTGTGGGCAAATGTAACTGCGGCGGGTGGTCAAAAAGACGCGATCCGCGACGAGGGAAGCTAGCAGCCGTACTAGATGTGGGAGTTACATTTCAGCAATGTTTTGTCCCCTTTCGAGCGTCGCTCGTAACGGGATCTGCTGAGCAAGCGGGAAGGGCGGTTGGCTCGGCGGGGCGCATGCCGGTATAGTCCTGACGGAACCCGGCTGGCGGTTCGACACGGAAACGGAGAGGGCACGCATGACGAAACGACTTTGCAGCGCTATTTTGCTGGCGCTGGGCGCCATGGCTGCCGTGGGCTGCACGCACGTGACGGACAGGTACCAGGCGCAGGCGCCGGTGGCGTCGCCTCACGGCTAGGCGCTGCATGCAGGAAAAGAAACGGGGCGCCTGAGCGCCCCGTTTTATTTCACCCGCGCGCCTCAGGCTTGCGCGATGCGCTTGGCGATATGGTCCAGTGCTTCTTCCACCTGGTCCACCAGGATCAGGCACAGGTCGCCGGCGTTCAGGCGCGAGAGCGCCGTGTCGATCGCCAGGAATTCGCCGTGGATTTCCTCGATGTGCTTGGTGCGGCTGGCGCCGACCAGGCCCTGCTGCAGCAGCGCCAGCACCTCGCCATCGGCGCGGCCGCGTTGGCATTGGTCCTGGTAGAGCAGCACATCGTCGAAGGCCGAGCCCAGGATCTCCGTCTGCATGCGGATGTCTTCATCGCGCCGGTCGCCCGCGCCGCTGATGACGACCGAGCGCCGCTTGGAGGGCATGGCGTCCACCGCGCGCACCAGCGCAAGGATCGCGTCGGGGTTGTGGCCGTAGTCCGCGATCACCGTCGCGCCGCGATGGTCGAACACGTTGAAGCGGCCGGGGGCGGTCTGGGCATCGTTGACGAAGGTGGCCAGGCCGCGGCGGATGATGTCCCAGTCCAGGTTCAGCGCCCAGGCCGCTGCGATCGACGCCATGGCGTTTTCCACCTGGAACGTGATCGTGCCATTGCGCGTGAGCGGAATCGCGGCCAGCGGGAAGCGCACCTCTTCGGGGCCCTGCGCCGCCACGATCGCATCGCCGTCGCGATACACCGAGCGCAGGCCTTGCGCGCGATGGGTCGCGAGCACGGGGTGGTTGCGGTCTTCGGCGAAGTAGGTGATGGTGCCGGGGCAGCTCGCGGCCATTTCGGCCACGATGGGATCGGCGGCGTTCAGCACGGCCGTGCCCGAGGGATGCACATGCTGGACGATGACGCGCTTGACCACCGCCAGGTCTTCGACCGTGCTGATGTAGCCCAGGCCCAGGTGGTCGCCCATGCCGATGTTGGTGACGATGGCGACGTTGCAGCGGTCAAATGCCAGGCCTTCGCGCAGGATGCCGCCGCGCGCCGTTTCGAATACGGCTGCGTCCACGTCGGGGTGCATCAGCACGCTGCGCGCGCTGCGCGGGCCGCTGCAATCGCCCGTGTCGATGCGCAGGTTGTCCACGTAGACGCCGTCCGAGTTCGTCATGCCCACGCGGTTGCCGGCCGCGCCCAGGAGATGGGCGGTCAGGCGCACCGTCGTGGTCTTGCCGTTGGTGCCGGCGACGGCCACAACCGGAATGCGGCCGTCGTCGCCGTCCGCGTACATGTTCGAGATGATGGCTTCGCCCACCGGACGGCCCTTGCCGAACGAGGGATTCAAGTGCATGCGCAGGCCAGGGGCGGCATTGACTTCCACCACGCCGCCATGCTGGTCTTCCAGCGGGTACTGCACGCTTTCCGCCACGACGTCCACGCCGCAGATGTCCAGGCCAATCATGCGGGCCGCGGACACGGCGCGCGCCGCCATTTCGGGATGGACCTCGTCGGTCACGTCGGTGGCGGAGCCGCCGGTGCTCAGGTTGGCGTTGTTGCGCAGGAAAATCAGCGTGCCGGAAGGCGGCACGGAATCGGCGTCGAAGCCCTGCTTCTGCAGCGTTGCCAAGGCGATGTCATCGAAACGGATCTTGGTCAGCGAGGTAGCGTGGCCGTCGCCCCGCAGCGGGTCCGAGTTGACTTGGTCCACCAGTTGGCGGATGGTCTGGTGCCCGTCGCCGGTGACCTGGGGCGGGTCGCGGCGCGACGCCGCCACCAGCGCGCCGCCCACGACCAGAAGGCGGAAATCGTGGCCGGGGATGTAGCGCTCGACGATGACTTCGGAGCTGATTTCCTCGGCCACTTCGAAGGCCTGGATCACGCGCTCGCGCGTCTCGATGTTGACGGCGACGCCGCGGCCCTGGCTGCCGTCGCGCGGCTTGACCACCACCGGGCCGTTCAGTTCCTGGGCCGCGGCCCAGGCCTCTTCGGCGCTGGTGACGGAACGGCCCATCGGCACCGGCACGCCGGCGGCGTCCAGCAGCATCTTCGTCAGGTCCTTGTCTTGCGCGATGGATTCCGAGATGGCGCTGGTCAGGTCCGTTTCGGCGGCCTGGATGCGGCGCTGCTTGCTGCCCCAGCCGAACTGCACCATGCTGCCCTGGGTCAGGCGACGGTACGGAATGTTGCGCACGACGGCGGCGTTCACGATGGAACCGGTGCTGGGGCCCAGGCGCACGTCTTCGTCCAGTTCACGCAGGCGCTTCAAGGCGTCGCCGATGTCGAACGGGGTGTCGTCCAGCGCGGCGCGCACCAGCGCTTGCGCCAGTTCCATCGCCAGCTTGCCGACTTCTTCCTCGCTGTATTCCACCACCACCTGGAATATGCCGGGCTCGATGGTTGAGGCGGTGCGGCCGAAGGTGACGGGGCAGCCGGCGTGCGCCTGCATCGTCAGCGCGGCGATCTGCAGAACATGGGCGATCGACACCGAGTCCTGGTGGCCTTCCGGGCGCAGCAGCCCGGTTTGCGGCAGCCGCGCGCGCAGGCGGGCTTCGAACTCGGGCAGGTTGTCGATGGAGCATTCGGCGTCGGCGCAGGACACGATGGCCTCGATCGCGGTGTTCTTGCTCCAGAGATTGGGGCCGCGCAGTGCTCGGATACGGGATACTTCCATGGCAGGTATTCCTGTCGTCTAACGCGCGCGCCCGCGGATTGCCGCGGGCGCGCGCGGATATTGTCAGTGTTGCTGAATCCAGCGGCGGACCAGGTCGATGGTGGGGCCGGAGAATGCCTCGTCGGATTGAAGCAGGACGAAGTCTCCCGCCCCGATGCCGTCCAGCAGGCTTTCGATGGCCTTGCCGTGATCGGGCTCTTCCTGGATATCCTTGACTCGGCTGCCTTGCGCCAGGCCCTGGCGCAACAGCGCGCGCGCCTGGCCTTCGGGCCGCTTGCTGCGCACGGTCATGTCGTCATAGAGCACGACACGGTCGAAGGCGTCGCCGAGCAGCTTGCCCTGTTCGATCAGGTCCGCGTCGCGCCGGTCCGCGCCTGCCGAGTAGACCGCGGCGCGCGTCGTCGACGGGAACTGGTCGATCGCGGCGATCAGCGGGCGCAGCGCCGACGCGTTGTGCACGTCGTCCACGACCACCGTGCTGCCGTTGCGCTCGAACAAGGTGAACTGCCACGGAGCGTCCGCCTGGTCGATATCGAAGGTTTCGATGCCGGCGCGGATCAGTTCCACGGGAATATCCAGCGCCCAGGCCGTGCCCACGGCCGCCAGCACGTTCTCGACCTGGAAGGCCACGCGTCCGCCGTGGGTCAGCGGAATGGCGGCCACATCGGCCAGCCGCTCCTCTTGCGAGCCTTGCGCCAGCACGATGCTGCCGTCGCGCACGAACACGGCGCGGCCGTCCTGCTGCAGGTGGGCGGCAATGGCGGGCAACTCGGGATCGATGCCGAAGAAAATCACGGTGCCGTCGCAGAGTTCGGCCATTTCGACCACGCGCGGATCGCGCGCGTTCAACACCGCGGCGCCACTGGGCAGAACCACATCCACCTGGGTGCGGAACACGTTGAACATGCGCTCCGTTTCATTGATGTCGTAGTCGCCCAGATGGTCGGCGTCGTCGATGTTGGTGACCACGCCCACCTGGCAGCGGTCGTAGGCCAGGCCCTGGCCCAGGATCACGCCGCTGTCGTTTTCGATGACGGCGGCATCCACGTTGCGGTTCATCAGCAGCCGCGTGCCCGAGGCGTAGTCGGCGCGGTCGCCCTTTTGCACCAGGCGGCGGTCCAGGTAGAGTCCTTCGCTGCAGGCCAGGCCGGTGCGTTTGCCCGACAGGTGCAGCAGACGCGCCACCAGACGGGCCACGACGGTCTTGCCGTTGGTGCCGGTCACGCCCACGATGGGAATCCGGCCTGCGTCGCCCTCGGGGAACAGGTGGTCGACGATGGCGCGGCCCACCGGACGCGGGGTGCCATCCGCGGGCTTCAGGTGCATCAAGAGGCCCGGGCCGGCGTTGACTTCGACAATGGCGCCGCGCTGTTCATCCAGGGGGCGGGTGATGTCCTCGGCCACCAGGTCCACGCCGGCGATGTCCAGGCCAACGATGCGGGCGGCCAGCGTCACGGTGGCCGCGATGCTGGGGTGGACGCGGTCGGTCACGTCGAAGGCAACGTTGCCGCTGCGCTGCACCAGCACGCGCTGGCCATCGGGCGGCACGCTGTCTTCGGACAGGCCCTGGCGGGCGATTTCCAGGCGGGCGGCGGAATCCAGGCGCACCGGGTTGAGCGGATGATTCTCGGTCCGGCCGCGACGCGGATCGGTGTTGATCTGGCTGTCGATCAGTTCGATGACGGTGGACTTGCCATCGCCCGTCACCCAGGCGGGCTCGCCGGCGGCGGCGGCCACCATGCGGTTGCCGACCACCAGAAGGCGATGCTCGTTGCCCAGCACGAAGCGTTCGACGATCACGCCGCTGCCTTCGTCCACGGCCACGCGGTAGGCGGAAACCACCTCTTCACGCGTTGTCAGGTTGGTGAACACCCCCCGGCCGTGATTGCCGTCATAAGGCTTCACGACCACGGGCAGGCCGATGTCCTCGGCTGCGTCCCAGGCGTCTTCCTCGCTTTTGACCAGGCGGCCTTCCGGCACCGGCACGCCGCAAGTCGACAGGAGTTCCTTGGTCAGGTCCTTGTCGCGCGAAATGCCCTCGGCGATGGCGCTGGTGCGGTCGGTCTCGGCCGTCCAGATGCGGCGCTGGGCCGAACCGTAGCCGAACTGCACGAGGTTGCCCTCGAACAGGCGGATATAGGGAATGTCGCGGTCATCGGCCGCATCCACGATGCAGGCGGTGCTGGGTCCGAGGCAGTGGCGGTCGATCTGGCTGCGCAGCTTCGAGATGGCGGCGGGCACATCGAACGGGCGGTCTTCGATGGCGGCCATGACCAGGTCGCGGGCTTCGTTCAGCGCGGTACGGGTGACCTGTTCCTGCCAGGCGCGCACGACGACCTTGTAGACGCCGCGCGTGGAGGTTTCCCGGGCCTTGCCGAAACCGCCGCGCAGGCCGGCCAGGTTTTGCAGTTCCAGGGTGACATGCTCAAGAATGTGACCGGGCCAGGTGCCTTCTTTCAGGCGGGCCAGAAAACCGCCCCGTACTCCGGGGCTGCAACGGTGCTCGATCAAGGTCGGCAGCCATTCGGTCAGGCGCTCATAAAACCCGGGAATCGTGTTGGAGGGGTAATCCTCCAGTTCTCCGATATCCACCCATGCTTCAAGGACCGGGCGATACGTCCAAATGTTCGGGCCGCGCAAAGCCACGACATCGAGAAATTCAATGTCTTTCTTTTTCATGTTTTAATTTACTTGAGAAGCAGGTTGGCACGCGCGGACGCCCCTATGCAAGACCGCGAATTTATTGGGGTTGCGCCTTTAGAATAATGCCAACGAGTGGGGGATCCCAGATATTCCTAATTAGAAAAATCGGCTGATACTATACGACGCCTTCAAGGCGTGAACTCGTTGTGTTGTAAGGAAGGGACACGTTTGCCGCCGTTGGCGTCAAACCGGTTGCCGCCTAGTAGGGCAGAGTCCTGGCCCGGTATGCGTTCCAATGAAAAAACCACACCTGCTTTCCGGCCTTGCCGATGCTTTTCCTGCCCGCTGGCGGGATGAAATCCGCGCTGAACTGGCGGATGACGAAACCTTGTTGGCCTGGGTCGAAATAGACCTGGATCAGCGTTTGAAGTTCCAACCTGGCCTGATCGCGGTCACCGATCAGCGCTTGCTTGCCCGCAATCCCGACGATACGCGCTGGGAGTCGTGGGCATATGGCCCCCAATTAAAGCTCAACCTGACCGACCATGCGGGCGCCGCCGTGCTGGAGTTGCACGACGAAGCCGGCCGCCTGGCGATCTGGCGCTTTACGCTGGCCCGCAACCCGGCCGCCCTGCGCCTTTTGGCCCAGTTCGAGACCCAGCAGTCCATCCGTTTGTCCGGCTGTCAGGCGGAAGAGCTGGCGGAACGCACCTGCACCATCTGTAATAACGTCATTCCCGCAGGCGAGGAAGAATGCCCTACGTGCAACCAGGAGCAGGCGGCGCCGTCCTCCACCTGGGCGCTGCTGCGGCTGTGGCGTTTTGCCAGGCCTTATCGCGGTCCCTTGCTGGCGGGTTTCTTCCTGACCCTGCTGGGCACGGCCGCCACCCTGGTGCCGCCGTACCTCACCATGCCGCTGATGGACGATGTGCTGATTCCGTTCCAGAACGGCGCGCCAATCGACTATGGCAAGGTCCGCCTCTACCTGAGCGGCCTGCTGGGATCGGCTTTCCTGGCATGGGGCCTGGGCTGGGCCCGGACCTACATCCTGGCCTGGGTCAGCGAACGGATCGGCGCCGACCTGCGCACCACCACCTATGAACATTTGCAGCAGCTGTCGCTGGAATACTTCGGCGGCAAGCGCACGGGCGACCTGATCTCGCGCATCGGCAGCGAGACCGACCGCATCTGCGTGTTCCTGTCGCTGCACCTGCTGGACTTCGCCACCGACATCCTGATGATCGTCATGACGGCGGTCATCCTGGTGACCATCAACCCGTGGCTAGCCCTGGTCACGCTGGTGCCGCTGCCCTTCATCATCTGGATGATCCATGCCGTGCGCGACCGCCTGCGGCATGGTTTCGAGAAGGTCGACCGCATCTGGTCCGAGATCACCAACGTGCTGGCCGACACCATCCCAGGCATCCGCGTGGTCAAGGCGTTTGCCCAGGAAAAGCGCGAGGTCGCGCGCTTTCGCGAAGCCAACAACCGCAACCTGGAAGTCAACGACCGGGTCAACACGACCTGGTCGCTGTTCTCGCCCACCGTCACCCTGTTGACCGAAGTGGGCCTCCTGGTGGTGTGGATCTTCGGCATCTGGCAGGTGTCCCAAAAGCAGATCACCGTGGGCGTGCTGGCCGCGTTCCTGGCATACATCGGGCGCTTTTACATGCGCCTGGATTCGATGAGCCGCATCGTCTCGGTCACGCAGAAGGCCGCGGCCGGGGCCAAGCGCATCTTCGACATCCTGGACCATGTCTCCAGCGTGCCGGAGCCGCAGAACCCGGCCAAGCTGCCGCATATCAACGGCCGTATCGAATTGCGCGACGTGGGCTTCCGCTATGGCAACCGCCAGGTTATCCGCGGCCTGAACCTGACGATCGCACCGGGCGAGATGATCGGCCTGGTGGGTCATAGCGGCTCGGGCAAGAGCACGCTGATCAACCTGATCTGCCGCTTCTATGACGTGTCTGAGGGCGCGGTGCTGGTCGACGGCGCCGACATCCGTTCGGTGCGCGTGGCGGACTATCGCCGCAACATCGGCCTGGTGCTGCAAGAGCCGTTCCTGTTCTTCGGCACCATCGCCGAGAACATCGCCTACGGCAAGCCCGACGCCACGCGCGATGAGATCGTGGCCGCGGCGCGCGCCGCCCATGCGCACGAATTCATCCTGCGGCTGCCGCACGGCTATGACTCGCTGGTGGGCGAACGCGGACAGGCGCTGTCCGGCGGCGAACGCCAGCGCATCTCGATCGCCCGCGCGCTGCTGATCGACCCGCGCATCCTGATCCTTGACGAAGCCACTTCGTCGGTGGACACCACGACCGAAAAGGAAATCCAGAAGGCCCTGGACAATCTGGTGCGCGGCCGCACCACGATCGCCATCGCCCACCGCCTGAGCACGCTGCGCAAGGCGGACCGGCTGGTGGTGCTGGACCGTGGGCAGATCGTGGAGCAGGGACCCCACGAAGATCTGATGGCCCGCGAGGGCGCCTACTATCGCCTCTACCAGGCGCAAGCGCGCCAGGCCGAAGCCGATGCGCAAGCGTCGGGCAGCGAAGACATGGCCGCCGTGGCCTGACGCGGAACCAGGATTATCCTCATGACATTGCCGTCTTTTCAGTTGCGTCGCAATGCCTTCGGGCGCCTGGAGTTTCAATCCGCCGACGGGGAGTCGCACGAAGGGGTCATCCCCGTGCGCGCCTTTCCCATCAGCGAAGCGGGCCGCGGCCTGTCTCTGGTCACCAGCGACGGACACGAGCTGGTCTGGATCGAACACCTGTCGGATGTGCCGGCCGCCCAACGCGCGCTGATCGAGGAAGAGCTTGCCGGCCGGGAATTCATGCCCGAGATCCGCAAGCTGGCAAGCGTGTCGACTTACGCCACGCCCAGCACCTGGAAGGTCGAGACCGACCGGGGGCCCACGTCCTTCACGCTGCGCGGCGAAGAGGACATCCGCCGCCTGAGCCCGCAAACGCTGCTGATCGCCGACAACCACGGCATCTTCTATCTGGTGCGCGACATCCAGTCGCTCGACAAGCACAGCCGCAAGCTGCTGGACCGGTTCCTTTGATTCGCTGTTTCGGCAGGTCCGCCTGCGACGGTGTCTGACACCCCCGGGAGGGCGTCAGGCGCCTTTGAACGGCGTGTGGGATTCGAGTTCGCCCAGGTAGTCCGTCACCGCCGCCGTTTCCTCGTCCAGGAAGTTCTGGATCGCTTCGGCGAATCCCGGATGGGCGACCCAGTGCGCGGACCAGGTGGGGGTGGGCAGCAGGCCGCGCGCCATCTTGTGTTCCCCTTGCGCGCCGCCTTCGAAACGCGCGATCCCATGCGCGATGCAATAGGCGATGGACTGCATGTAGCAGGTCTCGAAATGCAGCCCTGGCACGTATTCCGTCGCGCCCCAGTAGCGGCCGTAAAGCGCGTCGCCGCCCGCCAGGTTCAGCGCCGCCGCCACCGGCTGGCCATCTCGTTTGGCCAGGATCAGTACGAAGGCGTCCGGCTGTTCGCGGTGCGCGCGCCGGAAGAACTCGCGGCTCAGGTAGGGCGGGTTGCCATGGTTGAAATACGTATGGCAATAGCATTCATAGAAGAAGTCCAGATCGCCGGCGGCGATCTCATCGCCGCGCAGCCAGTGGTATGAGAGGCCTGCGGCAGCGACCTTCTTGCGGTCCTGCCGGATCTTCTTGCGCTTGTCGTGGCTCATCGCGGCCAGGAATGCGTCGAAGTCCGCATAGCCCGCGTTGAGCCAATGGAACTGCACGCTTTCCCGGATCATGAAGCCGGCATCCCGCAAGACGCGCATGTCGGCGTCGGCCGGGAACAGCAGGTGCAGCGACGATACCTTGATCTCTTCGGCAAAGGCCACCAGGCCTCGCACCAGCGTTGCCCGGTCCTCGTCGGACGCCGCCAGCAGCCGCGGCCCGGTCACCGGAGTAAAAGGGATGGCCGACAGCAGCTTGGGGTAATAGCGCATGCCATGCCGCTGGAAAGCATCGGCCCACGCGTGGTCGAACACGTACTCGCCGCGAGAATGCGATTTCAGGTAGAGCGGCGTCGCGGCGGCCAGGGTTTCGTCGCGCCACAACGCAAGATAGTGCGGCGCCCAGCCGGTTTCGCGCGCCGCGCAGCCGGTCTCGTGCATGGCGCGCAGGAACGCGTGCCGCAGAAAGGGCTGGTCCCCGGCCAGCGCGTCCCATTGCCGGGCGTCGATGCGGGACAGGTCGGTTTCTATGGTGAGGCGCAGGGAATCCATCAGCGAATGATAAAGTCTCCGTCAACGCATGGCATTGAAGCCGTGGCTTTTTCAGGGTTTTGAGGCGCCTGCGGGCCGCCCGGGATTTGGATCATCATGGACAGCAGCAATACGCTCCCCGCAGCGCAAGGGAACGGTCCGAACTGCATGCGCGCGCAAGCGCTGGCGGCCCTGGCCGCCACGGCATGGCCGGAAAAGCTGGCGCAAGTGCGCGCCATCGCGGATAGCGCAAAGCTGGATCGCGAGCGTGTATTCGCTCCCATGGACGGCTTGCCGGGCCGTCCGCCGTTGCCCGAACTGGTCGCGCCCGCGCAGGTCCGGCATCGCTCCATGGCCACGCTGGAAGGGCGCGCGGCGCTGCTGCACGCGCTGGCCCATATCGAATTCAACGCGGTGAATCTCGCGCTGGATATCATCTGGCGTTTTGCCGGCATGCCCGAGGCTTTCTATCGGGACTGGCTGCGCGTCGCCCGTGAAGAGGCCTATCACTTCGATCTGCTGCGCCAGCGGCTGGCCGCGCTGGGCTACGCCTATGGCGACTTTCCGGCGCACAACGGACTGTGGGATATGGCCGAAAGGACGCGCGACGACCTGCTCGCCCGCCTGGCGCTCGTGCCGCGCACGCTCGAGGCGCGCGGCCTGGACGCCTCGCCCATGATCCGCAACAAGCTGGCCGGCGCCGGAGACGCGGACAGCGCGGCCATCGTGGACATCATCCTGCGCGACGAGATCGGCCACGTCGCCATCGGCAACCATTGGTACCGGGAACAATGCGCGCAAGCGGGCAGGGAGCCCGTGGCCTGCTACGCCGAACTGGCCCGCCTTTATGGCGCGCCCCGGTTGCGCGGCCCCTTCAACCTGGAGGCGCGTCGCGCCGCGGGATTCAACGACGCCGAGCTTGCCGCCCTGCAGGCCGACTGACCGGAACGCACCAAGATGAACATTACGATCGACGCGCTGCTGACCGGCACGGTGCGCCCGCTGGGGGACTCCGGGCGCGACAGCGGCATCGACAAGCACCCCGTGGACGAACGCCAATGGCTGGGGCTGGAAGGCCTGAGCGGCGACGAGCAGGCCGATCGCCGCTTTCATGGCGGTCCCGAGAAGGCGCTGCATCACTATGCGCGCGACCACTATCCCGCATGGCTCGAAGCACTGGGCGAGCGCGCCGTGCTCCGCGGTCCCGGCGCCTTCGGCGAAAACATCTCCACGACGGGCATGACGGAAAGCGACGTCTGCGTAGGCGATATCTATCGCGCGGGCACGGCGCTGATCCAGGTGTCGCAGGCGCGGCAGCCGTGCTGGAAGCTGGATCACCGCTTTGGCAGGCGGGGCATGGCGGCCCAGGTGCAGGCCAGCGGCATGACCGGCTGGTACTACCGCGTGCTGCAAACCGGCTGGCTGGCGGCGGGCGATACCCTGTCCCTGCAGGACCGGCCGCATCCGCAATGGACGCTGGCGCGGGTGCAGGACATCCTGAACCGCCGCGTGCTGGAACCCGACGTGCTGCGCGCACTGGCGAGCCTGCCCGAGCTGTCGCCGAACTGGCGCGCGCTCTTTGAGAAACGCGCCCGCGCGGGCGAGGTCGAAGACTGGACGCGGCGCCTCGAAGGCGATGCCGCGATGACACCCCCTAAGGAATCCCAAGCATGAAATCCCTGTTGGTCTTCGCGCTGACCGGCGCCGCGTTGATGTCGCCGGCGCCCGCGGCCCTGGCCGCGGACTCCTTTGCCGCCTGCCTGTCGCAGTTGCGCGCGCCAGCCTTGAAGGCCGGCGTTTCGGGGGCGACCTTCGACACCTACACCGCCGGCCTGGCGCCGGATATGGCCGTGATCGACCTGCTGGATGCCCAGCCGGAGTTCAAGACGCCCATTTGGGACTACATGGCGGGCCTGGTGGACGACGAACGGGTGGCGGACGGGCAGGCCGGCATGGCGCGCTGGCAGGCCGAACTGGAGCGCGCCGCGTCGCGATATGGCGTGGACCCGGCCACCATCGCCGCGGTGTGGGGCGTGGAAAGCAATTTCGGGCGCACGCTGGGCGGCCGGCCGCTACTGACCTCCCTGTCCACGCTGTCGTGCTTCGGGCGGCGCCAAGCCTATTTCCGGGGCGAGTTCTTTGCCACCCTGAAGATCATCCAGGACGAGCACATCGCGTCCGATCGCCTGGTCGGATCCTGGGCGGGCGCCTTCGGCCAGACCCAGTTCATGCCTTCCACCTATCTGCGGCTGGCGGTGGATTTCGACGGCGACGGCCGGCGCGACCTGGTCGACAGCGTGCCCGACGCGCTGGCCTCCACCGCCAACTTCCTGAAGCGCGCGGGCTGGAATCCCGCGCTGGCCTGGGGCTATGAGGTCAAGCTTCCTGCGGGCCTGGATACCGCGGGGGCGGGGCGCAAGAACAAGCGGCCGATGTCGTCCTGGGCCAGGCTGGGCGTGACCCGTGCAGACGGCCAGGCCCTGCCTGCAGGCGACGTGCCGGCCGGCCTGCTGCTTCCTGCCGGCCGCAGTGGTCCGGCATTCCTGGTCACGCGCAATTTCGACGCCCTGTATTCCTACAACGCCGCGGAGAGTTATGCGCTGGCGATCGCGCATCTGTCGGACCGGCTGCGCGGCGGCGGCCCCCTGGTGCAAGCGTGGCCCACGGACGATCCGGGTCTGTCGCGCGCGGAGCGGCGCGAGCTTCAGCGCCTGCTGATTGCCCGCGGGTACGACGTAGGCGAGCCCGATGGCATGATCGGCGCCCGGACCCGCCAGGCCCTGCAGGCCGCGCAGCGGGAATTGGGCTTGCCGGCGGATGGCCGGGCGGGCCAGAAAGCGCTGAAGGCGCTGAAGGCATCGGCCGCCTCCCCAAGAGGGGGCTGACCGGGGCAAGGCCCCTGCGGTGGCTGTACCCGGATGGCCATACCCCTCGATTTACAAGTTTTGCAAAGTCGGGGCGACCGGTATTGGGGGATGACACGCGCGGCGCGAATCATGGGCCTATACTGGTTTTCCCACTTTTTTTTCAGGAGCGCGGCGATGAGTCTATTGGATACCTTGGCCTCAATGGCCGGCGGCAATCAGCAAGGCGGATCGGCATCACTGCTGCCCGCGCTGATCGAGCAACTGAACAAGTACCCAGGCGGCCTCACCGGCCTGATCGCCAGCTTCCAGAAGGGCGGCTTGAGCGAGATCGTCGCGTCCTGGGTGGGCACGGGCCAGAACATGCCCGTCAGCCCGGACCAGCTCGGCTCCGTGCTGGACCCCGGCGTCGTGAATGAACTGGCCGCCAAGACGGGACAGGACACTGATTCCGTGCTGGGCTCCCTGTCTTCGCTGTTGCCGCAGCTGGTCGACAAGGCGACGCCCGAAGGCACGGTGCAGCCTGACCAGCAATTCAATCCGAACGATCTGCTGGCCTCGCTGTCCGGCCTGTTCGGCAATCGCGGGTAAGGGGATGCTCAGTCCTTCGGCTGGCGCCTCATTGGGAAACAGAACACCATGATTTTTCGTGTGGCATTACGGCTGGTCTTGCTGGGGGCAGCGTGCGCATCGCTTGCCGCGTGCGCGGACAACCCGCCCCGGAATGCTGGTTGGGACGCCCAGGGCCAGCCGGCCGCTGCGTCGCAGGGAGCGAATGGCGGCCCCAATCAGTCGGGTCAGCGTTTGACCATACAGTCGGGCGAGGGCGAAACATTGAATCTGCCGTGGTTCATCCAGGGCACGCAGGACTGGATCAACAGCAACTGAGCCCGTGATCCAGGCGCCGCAAAGACCGCCGTTTGGCCACCATGGACGAAAAAAATCCTCAAGGATTTGATTTCCTTGAGGATTTCTTGGTTCATGTGGCGTTAGGGAAAAGTTGGCATCAAATGAACCAAAAGTTGTCATTGTTGCCTGGCAGAGCAAGCCTCGACGCCCGAGGCCATGAAAGCATATCCTGGCACTTCGCGAAAATCTTAGCCATAAGCTGTCGTTTTGTTTAAGTGGATGAAAATAAAAGGAAATGTTCTCTGTTTTCTTGGGCGTTTCTGATTTCTTCAAGAAGTGCCAGCCTATGGCTACAGGCACGACAGGGTCAGTCGATGTGCCTGCAGCAAGTCGCCGGCGCCACCACCATCAGTCTCAACTGAAGCCTCATCAGCAATGCTTCATGAAGTAGACGATAACTGGATGTCAGAGTACGCCAAAGAAGTGCAGGCTTCGAACAGTGATTGCATTCTTTTAGGGGTTCCATCACGACTCGGCGCCCAACGTCCGCCGTAGTATTTTCCATCTCCAGAATCAACCATAAGTTGATGGACCATACGTAGATGTTTTGGCTGTGTCGATAAGAACCCGAATGGGAGGCACGCACCTGGGGTTGAGGGCGATGTCGCGTGAAACATGACCACTGCGAAGCGCCCAGGGTACAGAATGAGCTCCAGGCAGTCTTGCCAGGATTTTGAGGACGGAGGCTGGTGCCTAAGTAGGTGGAGTTCAACCAGACCCGTGCCGGCAAACTTGCTCCTTACAGAGTGCTCCTGACGCTCGTCGGCCCTGTCGAATATGAAAAGGTCGTCACCCTTGCCTGTGTTCCGAATTGCCTTTCTGAACGATTCTACCGACTGCTTAAAGTCCTCGCCGCGTCCCCATAGGGCGTAGTTTGGTGCAAGCCAACTGAGGGAGCTAAGAAATACTGGCTTTCCCCGGCGGCTGACTCGAGCCTCATGAATCTGGTCGAGCACCACATTACGGTTTCTTTGGAGGTATAAACTACCAAACATGGGTTGAATTCCTGCAGGCGCATCTAGTCCACGTTCTATGTCGACCGCCAATTTGTGTGCATTTAGCTCCGCTGCCGGCGCATACGGTCGGAGGAAGTCCAGCCCGAACATGTCTAGAAAATTCTGCAACCCGTCTTCACCATTGTGAGTACCAGCCTCCAGAGTGGCCGCCACTCCTTCTCGAAACTCTGACAACAGGTCCAAGCTCGCCCCGGCTTCAAATTCGTGTGGCAGCTTAACTGTCACCGTGTTCTTCGCATCGACTTCTAGGCTCACAGTCAGAGGAATATACCCGGGCTTGCGCGCGTCGATGCTCTCAATTGAATGGACGCCGTAGGAGCGCTCACGCTCCTCGCCGCGAGCGCGAGCAGTAGCCCGTTCGATGCGCACAAAGCTCTCGCGATACGCTCGACGAGCCTGCTCTATACTGTTCCCGAGCATTCCGGGTGGTGGGTTTAGTTTCACCCAGTTGGCCGTCGCGAACGCGAAGTCTGCCCGTCCAAGCACCGAAAAGGACAAGAGGTCAAAAAATACCACGTCGGTGCGACGCTTCAGTTTGCTCACCCATGGGTAATTGTCGGGTGATGCCTCGAAACGCTGTCGCATATCCTCGCTGAGTGTTAATTCATCTTCTGTCAGTGTCACGTAACCTTGACGGTCCAACGTTTCGACGACTGCTAGAGCCTCTGCTTCGGAGAACCCGAAATACTGACGAAAAGCCGCGAGCGACACTTGTCCGCATGTGTGTAGAAGTCGCAGTACAAACTCCGTTACCGCGGGCAATCGCTCTTCTGTAGAGATGAAGGCTGTGACCTTAAACGGCTGCACAGGCAGAGCGAACGTGATTCTATTGAAGAGGGCTTGGTCGATGCTCATGCCCTGAACTCCTGTGCCTTGGCGATGGTGGCACGGTCTGCGCCACGCAATAATTCAATCTTCTTTAACACCTGTCCCAGCGGGGTGTTCTCATTCTTACCTTTCCACATGGGAGTGGCTCCTACGACCACGAGGCGTTCCATCGCTCGTGACATCGCAACGTTAATGCGGTTCGGGCTTCGCAGGAATCCGGGGTTCTGTTGGGGGTTATTGCGAACGGTCGAGAGAATCACGATACGATTCTCTTTGCCCTGGTAGCTGTCAACCGTGTCTATCTTGACCAATCGGCGCAGGTCCGCTGGAATCCAGCGAGATTCGCTCTTTAGACGATTTAAGACCGCGCGCTGTTTTGAATACATGCAGATGATGCCCACGATAGGGTCGCCAGGCTGCAACCCTTCTTTCAGGGCTCGAATGAGTGCGGCATTCTGCAGCAACGCTCGCAGGACATCCATCACGACGCGGGCCTCGACGTCGTTCCAGCAATCGACCTTATCGGGTGAGGTGCTTTCTGAGGCACTGCGTCCAAGAGATGCGGTGTCGACCCAGCACACCTCATGCCTCAGCGGTGCGGGAAGTAAACTCGTGTCTAGCCACGAAGCGCCGCGACCTGTTGCCAATTGTCCGCCGTAGAATACCTCCGACACCAGTTCCCCGATGGTAGGCGCCATTCTGTACTGCTCCTTTAACGTGGCGCCAACAGTGAGGCCATAAGGAGAATCAAAGACGCGCTCAAAGTCGCTAGCAAAGGCGCGGGATTCGGTGGCGTAGCCCAACTTCTTGGATACGGTATTGCGCACATCTTGTTCGAACGTGGGAGGCAACTGTTTGTGGTCACCCACTAGCAAAATTCGTCTTCCTGTTTGCATTGCTACAGCCAACTCACTCGGCGCGGCGCGTCCAGCTTCGTCGATAACCACCCAGTCATACATGTTCTGGATGACGCCAGCTGCACGGCGACCGATGCCCACGAGCGTCCCAGCAACAATCGTTCGTGATTTTGCCAAGAACTCAACAAAGTTCGCAGCAGGTTCGCCAAGAGTTTTGAGCCAGTCGTCAGACATAATCAACAGGCGACGAAGGCGCTCTATAGCTTGTGGTGATTGAATCTCGTGCGAGTCGGCCAACTGCGCGTAGAGGTCATCCAGCACTTCGCCGAGTTGTTTTTCACCGATGTCATACTGATAGTCGTGACTGCATATGTCGAACAGCGTCTCCATCAGTTGCCGGCCCCGTTGCACCGCTGGGTCTTCACTGGGCGGCTCCTGGTCATCGCCATGGTCCGTTCCGGACGGAGGCTCTGGTTTGTCCACTACCAATGCCGATATTTGGTTAATCAGCCGCCCCACACTCACGTGTAATTGCACCGCAGCGGAAGCGAATGTCGCGGGAAGTCCCATCTCCGTGCCAAGGCGAACAACGCGCTCCTTGTACTCTGCCTTGAAGCTCTCGCGATAGGACTGTTCGATGGACGAGGAGTGGAGGTGACGGATAGTGTCAGACACAACAGACTCGTGGCCCAGCCGCACGGCATCGAATACTTCCCCTTTGCCTTCAAACAACTCCAGAGCTTTTTCCAACGCGTTATTTACGGCCTCGTGTGCCTGGCTCACCACTAGTATTCTGCGCGCCCCCTCTTTGGTCACGAGGTAGTGCAAGAGGGATGCGATGAACCAGGTTTTGCCAGTGCCTGGTGGCCCTTGAAGCAAGCTCAGGGGGCCGAACTGTAGTGCCTTGCGGAAAGCCTCTTTCTGGCTCTCGTTTAAGCTCTTGTTGCCTTGCGTGTATGCATCCAATGCCTCTTCGGAGGGGCGATGGAACTCCATCGGATGTGGCTGCGTATCGCCAGGCTGGAAGAAATCCAGCAAGTCCGGCACGACGGAGCGCCCCTCGATGATGCGGTCGACCGCTGCGGCTCTGCGCGTCAACGACGCGCTTTCCATATTGGTGCGCAGTCTCAGCTTCTCTCCGACTTTGGCTGGTTTGCCGTTCCATCGCTCTATAGCGAGTTCGGCGTTGGCACCGAGGGATGTGTCTCTCAGCTCCAGGTCACCGCAACGACGCCATTGGCCTTCCCCATTTAGCCTTTCAACCCAAGTTCGGTCATCGATGTCGGGGTCGAATCCCGCACCATCGAGAGCGCAAGGCAGCAGTATTTGGTGTCCGCGTTGAGGATTGCGCCGCGCTTCGCTCGTAACGGTTGCGACAGGCAGAGATTCTTCCTCTGCTGAGAGTAAAGCCTGCCAAAGTTCCTTGACGTCAATGTCGAGCTTCGAACCGGTGGCCAGAGCTAGCTGTTCTTCATTGTCGTCGCCCTGAGAAGATGCAATATTCTCGGTGGTTGTATCACTATCGAGCGATTCTTCCGCGTCTTGTGCCGCCTCGTCGCTAAACTGCTCATCCCACAGTTCCAATGATGGCTCTAGGTCAGCGGCGTCGTTTCTGACGCCCTCGGATACGACGAGCCTTGCACGGATTCGCCCGAGACATTTTTCCTGTGCCCAGATGAGCTGAGTCAAATCTATCGGTTTGACGGTTACCCACGACGAGCGGCGCTTTGCGGTCTCCCACTCCACTGTCATCTTGGCGGTTGCGCCTGTCAGATGAATCAGGCGGGAGCCATGGTTCTTCCGAGAATTTTCTATCGAAAGATAGAAGTATCCGTTGTCCCCAAGCAATTCTCCTGGAGGCACTCCGGTGCTCCATAATCCTCTAATGGTGACACGATAGGGTTCTACGTCAGGAAGCTCTGTTGATTGCCCCTTGCCGTCCAAAGCACTCTGCAACGGCTCAAGCGCCGAGACTTGACGTTGTGTGAGTAGTTGCTGAATCTCTTCCTGTACTCGCTCGAGTCCCAACAAACTACCTTGCTCTTGTCCTTGTATCAGCAGTTCGTTCAGCACTGCTGCCAGGGAGTACCGGTCCCTGCCCAGAGGAGAAAGCGTCTTATAGTCTGGCGGCAGGTATGCGGTGGAGTAGGCGTCGTCAGAAGACCTTCTGAAATCCAACATGTCGACGTAGACAGGTTGGCCAACAGGCGTGATGATGATGTTGTCGGGCTTTATGTCCCCGTGTGGCCATTCGAACTCATGCATCTGAGCCAGGGTGCTAGTCAGCTCGCGCGCGATTCTCAGTCTAGCGTCCCGCTCCTGAGGTTGAGTCAACCATTCCGTCAGCGTTTCTCCTTCCACCCAGCGTTGCACCACCAGCAGACTGCGTCTGCTCAATCCGCTATCAAGAACTGTAGCAACACCCGGCAACGCTGCGGCCCGCAGGTTGCGAGCCCGTTCTAGGAATGATAGTAGGCGAATAGCTTGGTCTGGGTGCTTCAGGTCGGGCTCGACGCCATGCCATTCTTTGACCAGAACCGGTTCACCTTCGAATGTGCTGCGAAAGGCAAGTAAGTCATCGTCGTCAATGAGCGGCTCTCCTTCCTCAGGATAGTCGCGCACTCGACTTTTGGCGCGATAGACGTCGAACGCAGCAAGGTCGATGACCTGTTCGTTGTCGCCTTTGGAAGCCTCGTTCAGGGCTTCTAGCATTTCGCGCGCTGTTTCGAACCGGTCCTTCGGTTCGCGGGAAAGCGCCTTTTTCAGTACTGTGTCTAGCGCTCCGTCGAACGCATCCGATGCCCGCGATTCGCACACATAGTGTCCGTCTATGCGGGCAGGGCGTTCGCCATGCAATATCAAATGTGCCAGTACGCCGAGCATATAGATGTCGCGTCTGAAGGGAGTCGCCGCTTCTAACTGATTGGCGTCCTCCGGCAGATTAGAGCGCTCCACTTGCACGCGTTCTCGGAACGCGCCCATGGTAGTCATAGTGGGATAATAAGCCGCAGGGAAGCCGGAGATAACCACCTTGGCCGGGCGTTCGACCCACAGACAATGAGCACCAATATCGCGATGAGCGACGTTTAGGTCATGCAAATCAGCGAACCGCTGTAGCATCGCTTTGACCAGAACGATACGTTCCGCCGAGGTGAGTTTGGGTAAGCCGGAGTTAACAAATTCGCTGAGCCGCGTCACCTTGGGTGGCAGTGCATAGAGTTCAGCAAAGTCACGTGTGACGTCGGCCTCTGCCATTCGAGCTATAGGCCGTAGCAGGCTACGTGAAAGTTCTTCGTTCCGGGGTTCTACGTGCTCGAAGACGCGCTGCTCACGGAGGCCGATGAATCCACGCTCACCCTCACCTATGAGCTCGCTGCCCAACGCACCAAAATCCCATTGACGAAGCAAGGCAAGCTTGTCCGGGTCCTGCGTCTCTTTAGCTCGGAATTCTGCATAGAGCTTCTTCGGATGTTCCCAAAGCGCTTGCGCTTCAGGGCGATAGCCATGGATATTGAAGCCAGCCGGCCGACCCTTCTGTCCTTCAAAGAACAGGTCGTATGCAGTCAAGAAGCCGAGAGGATTGATGCGCGATGGCTGACTTATGCATTGTCGATACTTTGCCTCTTGCGACCAAGCCAATAATGCTTCCAATGAGAGAGTCGACTTGGCTTCTCCCGGTTCCTCTGAGAAGTCGAGCTCTTTGATGCTCCCGGTTAGTACTACAAAAGACAACACCCAAGGTCTTTTGGCTGCTCCAACGCGGGTCTCCAACGTCGTACCGAGGCGCTTCGCTTTCAGGTTGACCAGTGGAACAGGAGAGCGGCCGCGGGGTTGGCCGTCAACATACCAATTTCCTCCTCGCGCCTTGAGTTTGTTGCCGCGCCAGTTCTTCAACTCTAGGACGATGATATGCGTATTCGTGACGAGTACGAGGTCAAAGTCGTCGTCTCCGGCACCGGGACCACCACGCGGTAGTTTGAAGGAAGCATAGCCACGCCACTCTTTAGTGAACTTCGAGGCGTCGAATACCTTCTGAATGCGCTGAAGAGCGTCAATTTCCGACGCTGGTACCCCGGCCTTCTCAATGAGGCGAATTTCCACTGAGTTGCTCTCCTTTGCGCCGGTCAAATGACTTCGGGCGCGATGCTTGTCTGTCTGCCAGTGTCAAGCGGAGGTCAACCACGTGGGCCAGACGGCATATCTCGCGGTCAGATGCCGTTGCGTTGCGCCGCACTGCAACGCGGCTCAACTCGAATCCTGAAAATTTCAGATATTCGATTGGCTCTTACATTTATCTCAGCAGGACACTAGCAAGCCGCTAGTATTCCTATATGTTGCCATATGAAACATTGTTAGTGGCGCGCTATGGCGTGTTTTTCTACTCAGATTGCTGAAATCGTCATTTGACTGAGGCATTTGTGCAAGTTCGCTTTCGACCAAAAATTGTCGACGCTATGCAGATATCGTTTCCGCAGGGAAAGTCCGGATGCACACGGTCTTCAGGCCGCCTTCTGCCCGTATTACAGTGAGTTACTATTTATGCTGGTTGTTGCGGTGACACGCGCCAACGACGTTTCATTACATATCGAAGGGCCGTGGAATGGTTAACGAGTGGAGCCCCAGTCTTTGGGGGCGGTATCTCACTGGGTCACCAGATTGGGTGTTGCGCATCCAAGATGCGCAGTTTCAATTGACCATCACTGGTCAAATTTACCGGGTCAACATAGAAGAAGAAACGGCCTACCGCTTTACTCGCGGATATTTCTGGTCGGACTTTACTCTGCACCCAGGGCGTCCTAGCGAGCTGAGGGTCGACGGTCTCCCCAATGGTGAGATGGAAACGTTGAACGCAGCGCGCGATGCGGCGTTGGCGCAAAAGCGCTTACGCGAAGACGTTGCCTTTCTCCAGCAGGCCCAGGCTGAGATGGAAGCTTGGCTGCGCGACAAATCGGCACGAGAAAGCACCGCCCGCGAAGCGCGGCGCTGGTTCACCTCCGAGACGCAGCGTGAACTTGAAAGAGTTCGTCCAGCCGTAGACTTGCAAGCCATCAACCGACGCTTGAAGAAACACGAGGTGCAGGCTCGGTTTGGGCATGTCGTTCAGTCAGTGTCTGCAACGCTGGCACATTGGGCGGAGGACCATCGAGCTGCTTGGAGCGCATTCAATGAGCAGCATACGATATCCGAGCTGGAGCTCTGCAAAAGCCTATTCGACACCGTTGAAAGCAAACCTCTGACGGAAGAGCAAGCAAGAGCCGTAATCTGCTTTGACAATCGCGTGCAAACCGTGGCGTCTGCTGGGTCCGGGAAGACGTCAACAATGGTGGCGAAGGCCGCTTATGCTGTGCACCGTGGCTTTGTGCTACCGAGCCAAATCGTCATGCTTGCATTCAATAAGTCGGCAGCGGAAGAGCTCGCAGAGCGGGCTCATCGGTCGTTTGAGCGCCTAGGTATGCAAGGTGTTTCGGTCGAAACTGCTACGTTCCACTCGTTAGGTCTAAACATCATCGGCAAGGCTACAGGAGAAAAGCCAGATGTTCCCGAGTGGGCAACCGACGCCATCGCGGGATGCCAGAAGCTCACCGATATTGTCGACCAGCTCAAGGACAGCGACCCATCTTTTCGGACCAAATGGGACCTCTTTCGATTTGTTTTTGGGAGAGACCTGCCGAAGTTCGGAAGTGGTAGCTCCGCCGACGTATGGGATGCTGAGGGTACCGGCCGGACGTTGACTGTCGATGGCAAACGAGTGCGCAGCCAAGAAGAGGCGACTATAGCGAATTGGCTGTTCTATAACGGAGTGGAGTACCAGTACGAGAGCCACTACAAGTTCAAGACTGCGGATTCAGAGCATCGGCAATACCGGCCTGATTTCTACTATCCGGGGATAGACCTCTACCACGAGCATTTCGCCCTCGACGAGCAGGGCAATGCGCCTCCCCATTTTGCTGATTATGTGTCCGGGGTGGAGTGGAAGCGACGACTACACAGCGAGCGCGGGACTTCGCTAGTTGAAACTACGTCGCACCAAATCCGCGTCGGTGCAGCCTTCACACACTTGGAGCACGAACTTACGAGCCGTGGGATTGCACTCGACCCTAACCCTGACCGGAAAATTCCGCTGGGTGGGAAGGCGCCGATGACGCCTTCCGACCTGATAGGTCTAGTGCGCACGTTCATTTCTCATGTCAAGAGCAATTCGTTGACGATGGAGGCACTGCGTGCACTTCTTGATTTGATGCCCCAGGATTGCTTCAAATTCCGGCATCAGATGTTCTTGGACCTCATCGAACCTGTTATCAAGGCGTGGGATGCTGCACTGCGTGCAGAGGGTGGAATCGACTTCGAGGATATGCTGAATCTTGCTGCTGCGTACTTGGAGAACGACCGGTACGTCGCACCATACGAGTTAGTGATGGCGGACGAGTTCCAGGATGCTTCGCGCGCACGGGCGAGGCTGTGCCGCGCGTTGGTGAAGCGGCCAGGCCGATTCCTCTTTGCCGTCGGTGATGACTGGCAGTCTATCAACAGATTTGCGGGCGCCGACGTTTCGGTTATGACCGGATTTCGTGAATGGTTTAGAGATGGAAAAATTCTTAAACTCGAGCAGACGTTTCGCTGTCCGCAAGCGCTGTGTGATGCGTCCAGTCAGTTCGTATCAAAAAACCCGGCTCAGCTTGGCAAGAGGGTGACTTCGAAGACTCCGGCATCGGGCCCCGTTCTCCAGGCGATTCAGGTCGATGATAAGAATGAGCTGATGGATGCCGTTCACGAGTTCCTCAGCAACCTAGGTCGGGCCGTTCAAGATGGGGTGGTTCCGCCTGGCCGAGACGGAAAGGTGTCAGTCTATATTTTGGGCCGCTACAGGGCGGAAAAGCAGTATATGCCTGCTCGTTCGACACCCTTCTTGAAGTGGTTAGACGTGTCGTTTCACACGATTCATCGGTCGAAGGGCGGTGAAGCGGACTACGTCATCCTTCCAGAAATGCTCAGCGTAATGCGCGGGAGAAGTTTTCCGAGCACGCGTGAGGATGACCCCGTCCTTGCGTTGGCAATGCCAGCAGGCGACTCCTATCCTCTGGGCGAAGAGCGCCGCTTGTTCTATGTTGCCTTGACGCGGGCGCGGCGCGGGGTGGCTATGTTCACGGTTCGAGGTAAACGGTCGACCTTTCTCGAAGAACTGAGAGCAGATGGGGCCGTTGCGGTTACTAATGCGCGCTACGAGGTGATTGAGGAGCGTAACTGCCCCGCATGTAAACAAGGTGTATTAGTGACGAGGGCGGGCCGTTACGGTGACTTCCTCGCATGCTCCAACTTTCCTTCCTGCAAGTACAAACCGAATGGGGTTGAGGAGGCTTCGGTAGCCCAAGTCGCGTCATTGAGTCAGCCAAAAATGAAGTTTTCCGCTATCGGCCTCGCGCAGACGCCCCGTCCTCCCTTGAATGATATTGGTACGGTTTTATCTTTGCTGCAAGACCAGTTGGCGAAGCAGAAAGCAGTTGCTACAAGCTCTCTTGGTCAAGCGAATACACTAGGCCCGCCTAAGGCCAAAACTGCGACGGGGGGCGGGAGGGCACATTAGTAGTTAGGACGCCGTCGCGCAGTCTTGACAAGCTTGGTGGCGCACGCGTGCATCAGGCCGGACAGCCGACACCTTCGCCCGGAATCTTCCAGAAAATCAATGGAGCCTTACGAGCAGTGAGCGACGGAGTGGAAGCTGTAAGCAAATCGGTTGGTCGAGCGAGAGCGTTGCAGGAAGCGACTTCGAAACTCGAGCTCAGTCTCTATTCGGAAAGGCTATTACTCGAAGGAACTCTAGCCAGGGCCAAGTCTGAGCTTGAACTTGCCATAAAGCTCCAAGATGCTCAATTTCGAGCAGCCTATGAGGAACTGGAGGCATTGGTCGGTCGAGATGAGGGCGAAGATGCGAAGGTTGAGGGTCCATAAGCTACCGTTGTTCGAGCGCGGAACGCCTCATTCGGACCCTGAGGTAGACATGGCGATTCAGGCTAAGTTCGATAGCCTGCGACTTCAGCGGTAATCCCCCCATTTTTAGCGATTGCCAGAAGTAGGAACACTACGCGGCCATGGCCAACCGCTGTTTGGGGGTAAATCCGCCCAGAGCCATATTTGGGCGCTCGTGATTGTAGGACCACATCCACTGCGTGGCCACGCGCTGTACGTGGTCCAGATCGTCCCAGTGATATTGAGACAGCCATTCGTAGCGCACGGTCCTGTTGAACCGTTCGACGTAGGCATTCTGCTGCGGCTTGCCCGGCTGGATGTATTCGAGCTTTATGCTCCATGCCCCGGCCCACTCGACAATTGCCGCGCTCAGGTATTCGGGGCCGTTATCGCACCGAATGGCTAAGGGCTTGCCCCGCCAGCCGATGATCTGCTTGAGCGTACGGATCACGCGCTCGGATGGCAGCGAGAAGTCAACCTCAATGCCCAGCGCCTCGCGGTTGAAGTCGTCAATCACGTTGAACACGCGGATGCTGCGCCCATCGGCAAGCTGGTCATGCATGAAGTCCATCGACCATACCTGGTTCACGTTGGTGGGCACGGTCAGTGGCTCAGGCGTCTGCCGTATCAGCCGTTTGCGCGGCTTGATACGCAGGTTCAGCTCGAGCTCTCGATAGATCCGGTACACGCGCTTATGGTTCCAGCCGAAGCCTCGAACATTGCGCAGATACAGGAAACACAGACCAAAGCCCCAGTTGCGGTGGTTGTCGGTCAGACGTAGCAGCCAGTTGGCGATCTCCTCGTTCTCAGCGTCCGCCTTGGCGACATACCGATAGCAAGTCTGACTGATGCTGAACGCCTCGCAGGCCATCCGGATCGATACGCCGCGATCCTGCACTGCACGTTGGGCCATCTCGTGGCGGCGAGATGGCCTCACCACTTTTTTTCTAGCGCCTCCGTCACGATCTCGGCCTTGAGCTTCTCCTCGACGTACATCTTGCGCAGCCGGGCGTTCTCGGCCTCCAGCTCCTTCATGCGCGCCATCAGCGATACGTCCATGCCGCCGTACTTGGAACGCCACTTGTAGAACGTAGCCGAGCTGATGCCCAGCTCTCGGCACAGATCAGGAACAGCAAGGCCAGCCTCCACGCGCTTGATGGCTTCAATGATCTGGCTATCCGTAAATCTCGACTTCTTCATGCGGTAGAACTCCTCAACGAGAAAATTCTACTTCTGACCTCATCGCTTTTGCGGGGGGATTACCCACCCAGCTACTCGCAATAAAAAAAGGCGCTCCATTTCGGAGCGCCTTTTTTGCGGCCAAACTTTCTATTATTGCCATATTTTTTCGACAAGCCAAAATTTGGCAATTCGTGAAATTAAGCATAAGAAGGCATTACTGCCAACTTATGCTTAACTCCACAGTTCAGCTGACAGCGCTGAAAAGTGTTTTGGTGGAGCCGGGGGGAATTGAACCCCCGTCCGCAAGCCCTCTGCAATCAGTTCTACATGCGTAGTCGATTTATTTAGTTTTAACTTTGGACTTAGCCAACCGACAGGCCGGACCAAAGCGATTCACGTAATTTAAATCTGAGCCGTGTGACCCCAGCGCAGACCGATTCCTTGTGAATGTCGCTGCTGTGGTTCGAGGGTTACCCCCCTAGGAAGTTGCCTTCCTCCACCTGACCCAAGGACAGATCAGTGCAGCGGCTCACCGCTTAAGCGGCGAGAGCGAAACGCTCGTCGTTGGCGTTTGTAGTGTTTCCAGTGGTTTAACGAGCGAACTGGTGCTCGGCATGCCCTGAGTTGTTTCGCGACCCACGTCGAATCCGGATCGGCCCCAAGAACTTCTATTGTACTGGTAAACGCAATAGCCTGCTGTGTTGTGCGCGCCAGACAGTCCTGGCGTGGCGCGGGCGACACAAGCGGCGGTCAGGCCGCATTGGCGCAGGCGGCCTTGTCTTGCCGGTTCGGGCGCGAGGCGGCCATCATCAACAGGGCCAGGCCCACCGAAATCGCAACAATGACGGCTGCCGCCCACCCCAGCGAGGCCAGGCCATAGTTGTCGATCACATGCCCGCCCACCACGGCGCCCAGCCCGATGCCGATATTGGCGCCCGAGATGTTCAGGGACGCGGCAAAGGCCGGCGCTTCCGGCGCGGACTTCATCAGGCGCACGTGGCACACGATGAACAGCGCCGCTTGCGCGATTCCCCAGAGGCCCAGCGCGACGGCGAGCAGGCCATGCGACTGCATGACGGGTGCGACGAACACCAGCCCAGCCGCCATCAGCGACGAGAACAGGGCGGTTGCGCCCAGCGGGCTGCGGTCCACCAGGCGGCCGCCCAGGGTATTGCCGACCAGCCCGACGGCACCAAAAGCCATCATTGTCCAGCCGACGGTCTCGCCGTTGAACCCGGCAAGGCGCTCCAGCATGTCCGCCAGGTAGGTATAGGCGGTGAACATGCCGGTGAACACCAGCAAGGACAGCACCACGTGCCCGACCACCATCGGGTTGCGCAGGATGCGCAATTGCGTGACGAGCCGGACGCTGTTGGCGCGGATGCGGGTGCTGGGGAAGGTGATCAACAGCAGTAACGCCTTGGCGAACGCCACTGCCGACAGGACCCAGAAGGCCGCGCGCCAGCCGAATGCATCCGAAATCAGCACCCCGATGGGAATGCCGAACACGGTGGCCGCGACAATGCCAAACGCCACCATCGATATGGCGCGGCCGGCGCGCGCCGGCCCGACCAGCTCCACCGCGGTGGCGCTGGCCAGGGACCAGAATACCGGCAGGGCCAGGGCTGGCACGAATCGGGCAATCGCCATGATCCAGATGTTGGGCGCGACGGCCGCCAGGGCATTGGAAAGGCCGAACAGCACCAGTACCCCGATGAACAGGCGCTTGCGCTCCATGTTTGCCATCAGGGCAGTCAGAAGAGGGCCGGTCGCGGCGACGGTGAAAGCAAACAGGGTCACCAGCAGGCCAGCCTGGGAGACGGTGACATTCAGGTCGCGGGCCAGGCCTGGAAGCAGCCCTACGATCAGGAACTCGGTTGTCAGGATGGTGAAGCCGGCGGCGGATAGAAGCAGAATAGGCAAAAGCATAGGCATTCCTCTGGCGCGATGCCGGAAGGCAGCACGCGGGCAGGGCAGTGTGGGGCGAACTAAAAAGGTCGGGTGTGCGCCGCGGCAAGGGAACGGGCGCGGTGCGAGAGGGCGGAAGGCCGTCAGCGCGGACATCTGTCGCTGCGGCAGGCTGGGGCCACAACGCCGGCATCAGCCGGAAGGCAATCGGGGAACACCCCGAGCGCCATGCATGGTTCACACTTTAAGGGACTTGGGCGTCAGGATAAAGCGTCTGAACCCGGATAGATTGTTCGGCCAATTTCACTAATAGGCGCGAACAATCGTAAAGACAGCGACGGGCCGACTGGTGGCGGCCCGTCTTGCGTCTCAGCGCAGGTCGCTGGGCAGCAGCGGCTGGATGGCGGACCAGAGGTCGGCCGGAGTGCTGGCGCAGGTTTCCGCTTCCCAGGTGGTGATGTTGTCGTCTTCACCCACGTAGCCATAGGCCGCCGCGACGGCGGGCATGCCCGCGGCGTGCGCGGCCTGGATGTCGCGCAAGTCATCTCCGACATAGACGCAGCGGTCCGTCGCGAACCCGGCTTCACGCGCGGCATGCTGCAACGGCAGCGGATGGGGCTTGGCATGGGCGGTGGTGTCGCCGCAAACGAGCACGGCGCTGTCGCGCGTCAAATCCAGGAACTCGACGATAGGCAGGGTCAGGTAGGTGACTTTATTGGTGACGATACCCCAGGACAGCCCCCGGCTGCGGATATCGGCCAGCAGTTCCTCGATGCCGGGAAACAGCTTGCTGTGGACCGTGGAGCTGGCTGCGTAGTCTTCCAGGAACTGCAGGCGCGTCGGTTCGTAGTCCGGGTCGCCGGGCTTGAGATCCAGCGCCACGCGCAGCAGGCCGCGGGCGCCCTGCGAGGCGACGGGGCGCAGCGCCTCGTACGGCAGCGGTTCCAGGCCGCGGCGCGTGCGCTGGCGGTTGGCCGCGGCTGCCAGGTCGGGGGCGGTGTCGGCCAGCGTGCCGTCGAAATCGAACAGAATCAGAGCGCTCATTTGCGGGTAGCCATCAGGTAGTTGACCGAGGTGTCGGACGACAGCGTGTATATCTGGGTAATGGGGTTGTATTCCATGCCGCGCATCCCCACCGGTTCCAGGCCGGCGCCACGGGCCGCCGCGGACAGTTCGCTGGGCTTGATGAACTGGTCGTAGGTGTGGGTGCCGCGCGGCAGGAGGCGCAGCACATATTCCGCGCCCACAATCGCGAACAGGAAGGACTTCGCGTTGCGGTTCAGCGTGGAAAAGAAGACCCAGCCTCCCGGTTTGGTCAGGGCGGAGCAGGCGCGCACGATCGAAGCCGGGTCCGGAACGTGCTCCAGCATTTCCATGCAGGTCACCACGTCGTACTGGCCAGGCTGTTCAGCCGCCAATTCTTCCACCGGTACCTTGCGGTACTCCACCTTCACGCCCGATTCCAGGCCGTGCAGGCGCGCTATCTTCAGGGATTTGTCCGCCAGATCGATGCCGGTCACCTCGGCGCCGCTGCGGGCCATGGCCTCCGACAGGATGCCGCCGCCGCAGCCCACGTCCAGCACCTTCTTGCCACCCAGGCTGCCCGCGCATTCCTGGATCCATTCCAGCCGGAGCGGATTGATCGCATGCAGCGGCTTGAACTCGCTTTCAGGATCCCACCAGCGGCTGGCCAGGGCGCTGAACTTGTCGAGTTCGGCCTGGTCGGCGTTGACGGAGGCTTGCGGGGTGTCGTGAGTTTGCGTGGTCATGGGCGGTCCAGCGAAAGGCGACTCTATATATAGAGGGGGTCCAGCGCGCTAGGCGAGGAACGGCGCGTGATCATGCACCGGATAGGTGCATGGCAGGCGAAAAAAAGGGCCTCGCTATGCGAGGCCCTTTATTGTAGCTAGTCCGGCAATTACTTGCGGCTACCCACGATTTCGATCTCAACGCGACGGTTCTGGGCACGGCCCTCTTTCGTCTTGTTGGAAGCGATCGGCTGCAGCTTACCCTTGCCTTCCGTGTAGATACGGTTCGGGTCGATACCCTTGCTGACCAGGTAGGCCTTGACCGAAGCGGCGCGGCGCTCGGACAGCTTCTGGTTGTAGGCTTCGGTACCGATCGAGTCGGTGTGGCCAACAGCAATGATGGTTTCCAGCTCGATACCGCGAACTTGCTGGGCGACTTGGTTCAGCAGCTGACGGCCTTCGGGCTTCAGGACGGACTTGTCGAAGTCGAAGAACGTGTCAGCATTGAACACGACCTTTGCCGCCATCGGGGCCGGCTTCGCCTTCTGTTGTGCAACCGGGACACCGTCGCAACCGGGGATACCGGTAGCAGGGGTCCAGAAAGCATCGCGCCAGCACAGTTCGTTCGTGCCGTTTTTCCAAACGTCACCGAACGGGTTGCGCCAGTTGTCCACGGTTTGCGCGGAAGCTACACCAGAGGCCGTGACGGCGGCGAAGGCGAGCGCCAGAGCGAATTTGGAGGGTTTGTTCATGTTTCTCCTCGTTGAGCTTGAAGCTGGATAAGTGACTCGCAGCGAACCCCCGCCGCATATCAGGAAAACGGGGCCAGTATAGCAACGCCAAGAGCTGGTTCAAAGGAATAGCTACTGGGTTTCCTGCGTGCTGGAAACAATCTTAAGGCATTTGGGGTGCTTTGGCTTCCCTGGACAGGCGCATTAACGCTGGATATGACGTTTTCGGCGCTCCATCGGTTTTCCATGTTGGTTTTTGACAACAAGCCCACGGGGCGCGGGTGCGCGCGGCGGGGGGCGTCCCCAGGTTACCCGGTCCGAGCCGCTGTCGCGCCGCTTCCCGCAGCCCGCCAGACCGGGCTCCCATTCGAATGATAGAATTTCCTGTTTACCCGGCCCGGGTTCCTCCTTACACGATTCTGTCGTTATATATATGGATTCCTTTGCCAAGGAGACGCTTCCGGTATCGCTGGAAGAAGAGATGCGCCGCAGTTACCTCGATTACGCAATGAGCGTGATCGTTGGGCGGGCGCTACCGGATGTGCGGGACGGGCTCAAGCCCGTCCACCGGCGCGTGCTCTACGCGATGCACGAGCTGAACAACGACTGGAACCGCGCTTACAAGAAGTCGGCGCGTATTGTCGGGGACGTCATCGGTAAGTACCACCCCCACGGCGACCAGTCCGTTTATGACACCATCGTCCGCATGGCGCAGGATTTCTCCATGCGCTACATGCTGGTCGACGGCCAGGGCAACTTCGGCTCGATCGACGGCGATAACGCCGCTGCGATGCGCTATACCGAAATCCGCCTGGCCAAGATCGCCCATGAACTGCTGGCCGACATCGACCAGGAGACGGTGGACTTCGGCCCCAACTACGACGGCAGCGAACAAGAACCGCTGCTGTTGCCGTCGCGCCTGCCCAACCTGCTGGTCAACGGCAGCTCCGGCATCGCGGTGGGCATGGCCACCAACATTCCGCCGCACAACCTCCAGGAAGTGGTCGACGGCTGCCTGTACTGCCTGCGCAATCCGGCTTGCACGGTCGATGAGCTGATCGAGCTCATCCCGGCGCCCGATTTTCCCACCGGCGGCATCATTTACGGCATGTCGGGCGTGCGCGAAGGCTACCGCACCGGTCGCGGCCGCGTCATCATGCGCGCCAAGACCCACTTCGAAGACATGGAGAAGGGCAATCGCCAGGCGATCGTGATCGACGCGATTCCCTACCAGGTCAACAAGAAGACGCTGCAGGAACGCATTGCCGAGCTCGTCAACGACAAGAAGATCGAAGGCATCTCCGATATTCGTGACGAGTCCGACAAGGACGGCATGCGCCTGGTCATCGAGCTCAAGCGCGGCGAGGTTCCCGAGGTTGTCCTGAACAATCTCTACAAGAACACGCAGCTGCAAGACACCTTCGGGATGAACCTGGTGGCGCTGGTCGATGGCCAGCCCCGCCTGCTCAACCTGAAGCAGATGATCGACTACTTCCTGCAGCATCGCCGCGAAGTGGTCACGCGCCGCACGGTGTTTCAGCTGCGCAAGGCCCGCGAACGCGGCCATGTGCTGGAAGGCCTGGCCGTCGCGCTGGCCAACATCGACGATTTCATCGCGATCATCAAGGCGGCGCCGACGCCTCCCGTGGCCCGCCAGGAATTGATGGCGAAGTCGTGGGATTCGTCGCTGGTGCGCGAAATGCTGTCGCGCGCCGACGGCGATACGCCGGGAGGCCGCTCGGCCTTCCGTCCGGACGACCTGGGCATCGAGTTCGGCCTCCAGGGCGACGGCATGTACCGCCTGAGCGACACGCAGGCTCAGGAAATCCTGAACATGCGCCTGCAACGCCTGACCGGGCTGGAGCAGGACAAGATCGTCGGCGAATACAAGGACATCATGTCCACGATCGCCGACCTGCTCGACATCCTGGCCCGTCCCGAGCGCATCACGTCCATCATCAGCGAAGAGCTGCAAGCCATCAAGGCCGAATTCTCGACCAGCGCGAAGGACTCGCGCCGCTCGGAAATCGAGCTGAACGCGACCGAGCTCGACACCGAAGACCTGATCACGCCCACCGACATGGTCGTGACCCTGTCGCATGGCGGCTATATCAAGAGCCAGCCCTTGTCCGAGTACCGCTCGCAAAAGCGCGGCGGACGCGGCAAGCAGGCCACGGCGATGAAGGAAAACGACTGGATCGACCAGTTGTTCATCGCCAATACGCACGACTTCCTGCTGTGCTTCTCGAACCGCGGCCGCGTGTACTGGCTGAAGGTCTGGGAAGTGCCGCAAGGCACGCGCAATTCCCGCGGCAAGCCCATCGTGAACATGTTCCCGCTGGCTGACGGCGAGAAGATCACGGTCGTGCTGCCGGTCAAGGAATTCAGCGAAGATCACTACGTCTTCATGGCGACCTCGCGCGGCACGGTCAAGAAGACCCCGCTGTCCGACTTCTCCAACCCGCGCAAGGCCGGCATCATCGCCGTCGACCTTGACGATGGCGACTACCTGATCGGCGCCGACCTGACCGACGGCAAGCACGACGTCATGCTGTTCTCGGATGCCGGCAAGGCCGTGCGCTTCGACGAAAACGACGTGCGTCCGATGGGCCGCAATGCCCGCGGCGTGCGCGGCATGATGCTCGAAGAGACGCAGACCGTCATTGCGCTGCTCGTGGCCGGCGACGAAACGCAGACCGTGCTGACAGCCACCGAAAATGGCTACGGCAAGCGTACTCCGATCGCCGAGTACACGCGCCATGGCCGCGGCACGAAGGGCATGATCGCCATCCAGACCACCTCGCGCAACGGCAAGGTGGTGGGCGCGGTGCTGGTCATGCCTGCCGACGAAATCATGCTGATCACCACTGGTGGCGTCCTGGTGCGCACCCGTGTCGCGGAAATCCGCGAAATGGGCCGCGCAACGCAAGGCGTCACGCTCATCAACGTTGACGACGGCAGTACGCTGTCGGGCGTGCGCCGTGTCGTGGAAAGCGATGCGGATGATGACGGCGAACTGGACGAAGACGGCCAGGAAGCCAGTGGCGACGACAGCAACGACGCAGCGGATTCGACGGAACCTACGGAGCAATAATGGCCCGCCCCTGGAACTTCTCGGCAGGCCCCTCGGCCTTGCCCGAGGTGGTGCTGCAGCAAGCCGCTGCAGAAATGCTGGACTGGCACGGCAGCGGCATGTCCGTGATGGAAATGAGCCATCGCGGCAAGCATTTCGTGCAGATCTGCGATGAAGCCGAATCGGACCTGCGCGAGCTGCTGGGCTTGCCGGCGGACTACGCCGTCATGTTCATGCAAGGCGGAGGTTCCGGGGAGAACGCCATCGTTCCCATGAATCTCATGGGACGCCGCGGCACGCCGGCTGCCGACTTCGTCGTGACGGGCCATTGGTCCAAGCGTTCGTACAAGGAAGCCGGCCGCTACGGCAGCACCCATCTGGCCGCCAGCAGCGAGCAAGCTGCCCAGCTGGATGGGCGCGAGCAGGGGCCGTTGACCTGGGTGCCGCCTGCCGATACCTGGCAGGTGCGCAAGGAATCGGCCTACCTGCATCTTTGCAGCAATGAAACCATCGGCGGCGTCGAGTTCCTGGACTGGCCCGATACCGCCGCGCTGGGCGCGCCCGACGTGCCGCTGGTCGTCGACGCGTCCTCGCATTTCCTGTCGCGTCCGATGGACGTGACACGCTGCGGCATGATGTATGCCGGCGCGCAGAAGAACGCTGGCCCGGCAGGCGTGACCATGGTCATCGCGCGTCGCGACCTGATCGGCCACGCCTTGCCTATCTGCCCGTCCGCCTTCGACTACGCCAACGTGGCCGCCGAGCACTCCCGCTACAACACGCCGCCCACCTTCGCGATCTACGTCGCGGGCCTGGTGTTCAAGTGGGTGAAGGCCAATGGCGGCGTGGCGGGCATGGAAGCCGCCAACAAGGCCAAGGCTGATCTGCTGTACGGCTACCTGGACAGCTCCGGCTTCTATCGCAATCCCATCCACGCGCCGGTGCGTTCACGCATGAACGTGCCGTTCGTACTGCGCGACGAGTCGCTCAACGATGCCTTCCTGCAAGGCGCGGAGGCGGCCGGCCTGACGCAGTTGAAGGGCCACAAGAGCGTGGGCGGCATGCGCGCCTCCATCTACAACGCCGTGCCCCTCGCAGGGGTGGCGGCGCTGGTCGAGTATCTGAAGGAATTCGAGCGCCGCCATGGATGAAGACCTGCAGCGCAAGCTGCTCCCCTTGCGCGCCCGCATCGACGCGCTGGATGCGCAAATCCTTGACCTCCTGTCGCAGCGCGCCCGCGCCGCGCTGGAAGTGGGCGAGGCCAAGCACGCAGCCCAGGCCGATGGCCCGGTGCTGCGTCCCGAGCGCGAAGCCGAAGTGATCCGGCGCCTGCAGCAAATCAACCCGGGCCCGTTTCCGAACGCGGGCGTGGCGTCGGTCTGGACCGAGATCATCTCGGCCTGCCGTGGCCTGGAACGCGGCATGACAGTTGCTTTCCTGGGGCCGCAGGGCTCGTTCTCGGAGCAGGCCGCGCTGGAGCATTTCGGGCACGCGGTGCAGAAGCTGCCCTGTGCGTCGTTCGACGAGGTTTTCCGGGCCGTCGAGGCCGGTCAGGCCGACGTGGGAATGGTGCCCGTGGAGAATTCCACCGAAGGCGCCGTCAACCGCAGTCTGGACCTGCTGCTCAATACCCCGCTGAAGATCCTCGGCGAGCGGTCGCTTGTCATCCGCCATTGCCTGATGTCGCAGTCGGGCAGCATGGACGGCATCAAGACCATTTCCGCGCATCCGCAGGCGCTGGCCCAGTGCCAGGGCTGGCTGACGCGCAACTACCCCGAGGTGGAACGCGTGGCTGCGTCCAGCAACTCGGAAGCGGCGCGCGCCGCCGCGGGCGACGCGAGCATCGCGGCGATCGCCGGCGACGTGGCTGCCCCCGCCTGGAACCTGGAGATCATCGCCGCCGGGATCCAGGACGATCCGCACAACCGTACCCGTTTTCTGGCGATCGGCGGCATCGAGCCGCTGGTCAGCGGCAAGGACAAGACCAGCCTGATCCTGGCCGTGCCGAACCGCGCGGGCGCGGTTTATGAAATGCTGGCGCCGCTGGCCGCCAACGGCGTGTCGATGACGCGCTTTGAATCGCGGCCCGCGCGCACCGGCCAATGGGAATACTATTTCTACGTCGATGTCCTGGGTCATCGCAACGACCCGAACGTCGAGCGCGCCCTGGCCACCTTGCAGGCGCAGGTCGCCTATCTGAAAGTGCTGGGCTCCTACCCGGCGCAGTGACACTCCACACCATGACCACCGCATCCAAGCCCCTCGTAGCTCCCGCGCACGTCAGTGCCATCGCTCCCTATCAGGCGGGCAAGCCGATTGAAGAACTGGCCCGCGAGTTCGGGCTGGATCCGGCCACCATCGTCAAGCTGGCCTCCAATGAAAACCCGCTGGGCATGCCCAAGTCGGCGCGCGAGGCCATGCTGGCGGCCGCCGAGTCGCTGGCGCGCTATCCCGATCCCAACGGCTTTGACCTGAAGTCGGCGCTGGCCGAGCGCTATGGCGTGCCGATGAACTGGATCACGCTGGGCAACGGTTCCAACGACATCCTGGAAATCGCCGCGCTCGCGCTGCTGGAGCCGGGCTCGTCGGCGGTGTATGCGCAGCATTCGTTCGCGGTCTATCGCCTGGCCACGCAGGCGCGCGGCGCGCGCCACATCGTGGTGCCGGCGCAGGACTATGGTCATGATCTGGACGCAATGTTCGACGCGATTGCCGACGACACGCGCCTCGTGTTCATCGCCAATCCGAACAACCCGACGGGCACCTTCGTGCCGGGCGACAAGGTTGCCGCCTTCCTGGAACGTGTGCATGCCACGCATGGCGACCGGGTCACGGTCGTGCTGGATGAGGCCTATAACGAATACCTCGATCCGGAGTTCCGCTTTGACAGCACCGCGCTGGTGCGCCGCTATCCGAACCTGATCGTCTCGCGCACCTTCTCCAAGGCCTACGGCCTGGCCGGCCTGCGCGTGGGCTTCTCGGTTGCGCAACCGGCCCTGACCGACCTGCTGAACCGCGTGCGTCAGCCGTTCAATGTCAACACGCTGGCGCAGGCCGCCGCGATCGCCGCCCTGGGCGACGCAGCCTACCTTGAGGAAGCGTACGCCTCCAACAAGGCCGGCAAGGCGCAGCTCTGCGCCGCGTTCGACCGGCTGAAGCTGCGCTACGTCCCGAGCTACGGCAATTTCGTGCTGGTCCATGTGGGCGATGCGCCGCGGATCAACCTCGAACTGCTCAAGCGCGGCGTCATCGTGCGCCCGGTGGCCGGCGACGGGCTGCCGGAATGGCTGCGCGTGTCTATCGGCCTGCCGCAAGAGAACACCCGCTTCATCGACGCCCTGACTGCCATCCTGTCCGAATGAACGACGCGTTACCTTCTTCCGATCAGGGGGCCGCGGGCCCCCTGATTCCTGTATTGGCTGTTGTCGGCGTCGGTCTGATCGGCGGGTCCTTTGCCGCGGCGTTGCGCCAGGCGGGACAGGTGGGCCGGGTGCTGGGGGTGGGGCGCAACGCGCAATCCCTGGCGCGTGCCGTCGACTTGGGTTTGATCGACGAGGCGGTCACGGCCGAAGAGGCCGCGGCAAGGGCCGATCTGATCCTGCTGGCCACGCCGGTGGGCGGCCTCAAGGACGTACTGTCGCGGATGCTGCCCCGGCTGGCCGAGGGCGCGGTCCTGACCGACGCGGGCAGCACGAAGGCCGAAGTGGTAGAGGCCGCGCGCGCCGCGCTGGGCGGCCGCATCGGACAATTCGTGCCCGGTCATCCCATCGCGGGCGCGGAGCGTACCGGCCCGGAGGCCGCCGACGCGAGCCTGTACCGCAAGCGAGCGGTCATCCTGACGCCGCTGCCCGAGAACGGCGCGCGGTCCCTGGATCTGGTGCGCCGCGCCTGGGAGGCCTGCGGGGCGGACGTGATCGACATGGACGCCGATGCGCACGATCGCGTGCTGGCGTCGGTGAGCCATCTGCCGCACCTGCTGTCGGCGGTTTACATGGAACAAGTGGCCACGGCCGCCGACGCCAGGACCCGCCTGGACCTGGCGGGCAGCGGCTTTCGCGACTTCACCCGCATCGCCGCCGGTTCGCCGGAGATGTGGCGCGATATCTTTCTGTCCAACCGCGAAGCAATGCTGGCCGAACTGGCCGGCGTGCGCAGCGTGCTGGATCGTGCCGAGCGCGCCATCGCCGATGGCGACGGCGAGGCTTTGCTGACGCTGCTGGATACGGCGGCCCGCGCGCGCCGCAACTGGCGCAAGGAGTAGCTGACATGGGCGCTTTGCCTTATCTGGACCTGCCGCGCGTGCGGCGTGCGCAGGGCGTGATTGCCCTGCCGGGTTCCAAGAGCATTTCCAATCGTGTTCTGCTGCTGTCGGCAATCGCCGAGGGCAGCACGGTCATCACCGGCCTGCTGGACTCCGACGATACGCGCGTCATGCTGGGCGCCTTGCGCCAGCTTGGTGTGCAGGTGTCCGAGCTGGACGCGGGCCGCGTCACGGTGCAGGGTGTACGCCGCTTCCCGGTGGAAAGCGCCGACCTGTTCATGGGCAATGCCGGCACCGCGATCCGCCCGCTGACCGCCGCGCTGGCCCTGATGGGCGGCGACTACCGCCTGTCGGGCGTGCCGCGCATGCACGAGCGCCCCATCGGCGACCTGGTCGATGCCCTGAACGCGCTCGGCGCGCGCATCGACTACCTGGGGCAATCGGGCTATCCGCCGCTGCATATCGGCCGTGGCGAGATCGCTGACGACGCCGTGACGCGGGTGCAGGGTTCGGTGTCCAGCCAGTTCCTGACCGCCTTGCTGCTGGCGGCGCCGCTGCAGGCGGGCCGCAGCGGCAAGCCCGTGACCATCGAGGTGTTGGGCGAGCTCATTTCCAAGCCGTACATCGAGATCACGCTGAACCTGATGGCGCGCTTTGGTGTGCAGGTGCGGCGCGACGGCTGGAGCCGCTTCGTCATCGACGCCGGGGCGGCCTATCGCAGCCCGGGCCAGATCGCGGTGGAAGGGGACGCATCAACGGCTTCGTATTTCCTGGCGCTGGGTGCGATCGGCGGCGGCCCCTTGCGGGTGACCGGCGTGGGCGCCGACAGCATCCAGGGCGATGTTGCGTTCGCCGGCACGCTGGCGGACATGGGCGCCCAGGTGACTTACGGCCCGGACTGGATCGAGGTTTCCGGGGCGCGAGTCGCCGGGGGCGAGCGCCTGAAGGCCTTCGACACGGATTTCAACCTGATTCCCGACGCCGCCATGACGGCCGCCGCGCTGGCTCTGTACGCCGACGGCCCTTGCCGGTTGCGCAATATCGGCAGTTGGCGCGTCAAGGAAACGGACCGTATCCACGCGATGCAGACCGAGCTGGAAAAGCTGGGCGCGCAAGTGGAATCGGGGCCGGATTGGCTGCGCGTGACGCCGCCCGCCCAGGATGGGTGGCGCGATGCGCACATCGGCACCTGGGACGACCACAGGATGGCAATGTGCTTTTCGCTGGCGGCCTTCGGGCCGTCGGCGGTCCGTATTCTTGACCCGGGCTGCGTCAGCAAGACGTTCCCGGGTTACTTTGATGTCTACGCGGGCCTGGTTGCGGCCTAGCGCTAAATTGCTCATGACTTTGACAGCTTCGACTCTTTCTTCCCAGGCTCCGGTCATCACGATCGACGGCCCCACCGCGTCCGGCAAGGGCACCGTGGCCCATCGCGTCGCCAAGGCGCTGGGCTGGGCGGTGCTGGACAGCGGCGCGCTGTATCGCCTGACTGCCTTGGCCGCCATCAATCACGGGGTGGCGGCAGAGGACGAGGCTGGCGTGGCCCGCACGGCTGAAACGCTGGATGTGCGTTTCGAGGGTCCCCATGTCTACCTGGAAGGCGCCGATGTCGGCCACGACATCCGCCGCGAGGAAGTGGGCAATTTCGCTTCCCGGGTGGCCGCTTTTCCCGGTGTGCGCCAGGCGCTCCTCGAGCGCCAGCGCGCTTTCCGGCTGCCGCCGGGACTGGTCGCGGACGGCCGAGACATGGGCACGGTGGTGTTCCCCGATGCGTCCCTCAAGGTGTTCCTGGTCGCCGATGTCGTCGCCCGGGCGGAGAGGCGCCGTAAGCAGTTGATCGAAAAGGGAATTTCTGCTAATCTAGATGACCTTCTGCGGGATATGCGCGAGCGAGACGCCCGCGATACCGGTCGCGCTACCGCGCCGCTGGCTCCCGCAGCAGACGCACACGTGCTGGATTCGTCTGATTTGACGATTGCAGAGACGGTGCAGGCAATATTGGATTTCTGGCAAAAGTCGCAGGCGAAGTAGGGTTGGTTCGGTCATTGAGACCATACAGAAACCCGACTGAAGCCGACCGAGCCCACACCGGAATCCGGCGGGGCATTGCTCCAACACTGATTTTTTGATTAGGCCCTGCACTAGCCAGGCGACACCCCCACGGGCCACCCCGCAAGGGTAAGCCGGCAGGCAGGTATTTTGACTCCACTGTGGCGGGCAATCCGCTGCGGTGTGTTCTTAACGGCCATTTCGGCCCAATGGATTTCAACCCCATGTCTTCCGTTTCCACTACCGCCACCGGCGGCGAAAGCTTCGCCGACCTTTTCGCACAAAGCCTCAAGAGCCAGGACATGAAGTCCGGCGAGGTCATCAGCGCCGAAGTCGTGCGCGTCGACCATAATTTCGTCGTCGTCAACGCCGGCCTGAAGTCCGAAGCGCTGATCCCCCTGGAAGAGTTCCTGAACGACCAGGGCGAGCTCGAAGTGCAACCCGGCGATTTCGTCTCGGTGGCCATCGATTCCCTGGAAAACGGCTACGGCGACACCATCCTGTCGCGTGACCGCGCCAAGCGTCTGTCGGCCTGGCTGCAGCTGGAAAAGGCCCTGGAAAACGGCGAACTGGTTACCGGCACCATCACCGGCAAGGTGAAGGGCGGCCTGACCGTCATGACCAACGGCATCCGCGCGTTCCTGCCGGGTTCGCTGGTGGACCTGCGTCCGGTCAAGGACACCACCCCGTACGAAGGCAAGACCCTCGAATTCAAGGTCATCAAGCTCGACCGCAAGCGCAACAACGTTGTGCTGTCGCGTCGCCAGGTGCTGGAAGCCAGCATGGGCGAAGAGCGTCAAAAGCTGCTCGAAACCCTGCACGAAGGTGCTGTGGTCAAGGGCGTGGTCAAGAACATCACCGACTACGGCGCGTTCGTTGACCTGGGCGGTATCGACGGCCTGCTGCACATCACCGACATGGCCTGGCGCCGTGTGCGTCACCCCTCCGAAGTCCTGCAAGTGGGTCAGGAAGTCGAAGCCAAGGTCCTCAAGTTCGACCAGGAAAAGAGCCGCGTCTCGCTGGGCGTCAAGCAACTGGGCGAAGATCCGTGGGTGGGCCTGGCTCGCCGCTACCCGCAAGGCACCCGCCTGTTCGGCAAGGTCACGAACCTGACCGACTACGGCGCGTTCGTTGAAGTCGAAGCCGGCATCGAAGGCCTGGTTCACGTCTCCGAAATGGACTGGACCAACAAGAACGTCGACCCGCGCAAGGTTGTTACCCTGGGCGAAGAAGTCGAAGTCATGGTCCTGGAAATCGACGAAGACCGTCGTCGCATTTCGCTGGGCATGAAGCAGTGCCGTCAGAACCCGTGGGAAGAGTTCGCCACGAACTTCAAGCGCGGCGACAAGGTCCGCGGCGCCATCAAGTCGATCACCGACTTCGGCGTGTTCGTCGGTCTGCCCGGCGGCATCGATGGCCTGGTTCACCTGTCCGACCTGTCGTGGACGGAAACCGGCGAAGAAGCCGTGCGCAACTTCAAGAAGGGCGACGAGATCGAAGCCGTGGTTCTGGGCATCGATACCGACAAGGAACGCATCTCGCTGGGCATCAAGCAGCTGGAAGGCGACCCCTTCAACAACTTCGTCGCCACGTTTGACAAGGGCGCAGTCGTTCCGGGCACCATCAAGTCCGTTGAAGCCAAGGGCGCTGTCGTCACGCTGTCCGTGGACGTTGAAGGCTACCTGCGCGCTTCCGAGATCTCCTCGGGCCGCGTTGAAGATGCCACCACCGTTCTGACCGCTGGCGAGAACATCGAAGCCATGATCGTCAACATCGACCGCAAGACGCGTTCGATCCAGCTGTCGATCAAGGCCCGTGACAACGCCGAAACCGCCGACACGATCCAGCGCATGTCCGACGCCAGCGCTTCGTCCGGCACCACCAACCTCGGCGCGCTGCTGAAGGCCAAGCTGGACCAACAGCGCAACGACGGTTAATTCGTGACCAAGTCGGAGCTGATCGCCGCCTTGGCGGCCCGCTATCCTCAGCTGGCCGCCCGCGACACCGATTACGCGGTCAAGACCGTACTTGATGCAATGACCCAGGCCCTGGCCTCGGGTCAGCGCATCGAGATCCGCGGTTTTGGCAGCTTCTCGTTGTCGCAGCGGTCTCCCCGTGTCGGGCGCAACCCGAAATCCGGCGAACAGGTGCTGGTGCCTGGAAAACAGGTGCCGCACTTCAAGGCGGGCAAGGAATTGCGCGAACGGGTAGACCTGGTCGGCGGCAATGACGAGGACGCTCAATCCTCTGGATCGAGTGAGTCGATGCCGTCGATGGCAGGCCTGCACGCCATGCATTGACGCGTCGGCCAAGCAAAGGCTGCCTTCGGGCAGATCGGACCGCGGACAAAGCCCCTTGAGAAATCAAGGGGCTTTGTTTTTTGTCGGCAGGCAAGCGCGACGCGTGGGGGCTTTTTTTTCGCTGGGGCGAGAGAGGTCGCTTACAATTGAAGGTCTTGAATTATCTGGAGCATGCGCCATGCGCTATCTTGTCTGGGCCCTGCGATTGCTCGTGTTCGTTGCGGTATTGATGTTCGCCTTGAAGAACACCGATCCGGTTGCTGTGAAGTTCTATGCCGATTACGTCGTTCAGGACGTCCCGCTGATTGTCGTCATGCTGGTCGTATTCGTGCTCGGAGCCCTGTTCGGCCTGCTGCTTACCGTGCCCGCCGCCGTGCGCCGCCGCCGCGAAGCCATCCGTCTGCGTCGCGAACTGGATCGTATCCAGGCCGCAGTGAGCGGCAACACGCCCGTCGTGCCGCCGGAGGCCGTTGCTCCGATGTCGCCGCTGTGACGCCGTTGTGCCGTCCGCGCGTCCCCTTTTTTGCACCGAATTACCGCATGAGCCCAAATAGTGGATTTTGAACCTTGGTGGTTGATTTTCGTGCCGGTGCTGTTCGCGCTTGGCTGGCTGGCCGCGCGCTTCGATATCCGGCAAATGCTGCGGGAAACCCGCAGCCTCCCGGACTCCTATTTCCGGGGGCTGAACTTCCTGCTCAACGAGGAACCGGACCGCGCCATCGATGCCTTCGTCGAAGTCGCCAAGCTGGACCCTGAAACCACCGAGCTGCACTTCGCGCTTGGCAGCCTGTTCCGCCGCCGCGGCGAGATGGAACGCGCCATCCGCGTACACCAGAGCCTGCTGAACCGCTCGGACCTGCCTGTCGCCGAGCGCGAGCACGCACAGCATGAACTGGCGCAGGATTTCCTGAAGGCTGGCATGCTCGACCGCGCCGAAAGCGGCTTTGAACAGCTCAAGGACACGCGCTACGCCTTGCCCGCGCTGCGCTCCCTGATCCGCATTTTCGAATCGGAACACGACTGGCCGCGCGCCATCGAGGCCGTGAAGACGCTGCAGGGCCTGGTCGACGAACCGGTCCCGCAGATCGTGCATTACTACTGCGAGCAGGCGCAGACCGCCCTGACGGCCAAGCCGGCCGACATCGAGGCCGCGCACAAGGCGCTGGACGCCGCCGACCACGCCCTGTCGACCACGGACGCCGCCTCGAGCAAGGGCGCGATGGTGCGCACCGCCATGCTGCGCGCGCGCCTGGCCCTGATCGAACAGGACCCCAAGCGCGAAAGGCTGTACCTGGAATCGGTCATGACCGATGCCCCCGAATACGCCGGGCTGGTGGCGGAACAGCTGCTGGCCAATTATCGCGCCGCCAACCAGGCGCAGGCCGGGCTGGAGTTTCTGCAAAAGCAGTACGGGCGCCATGCCTCGCTGGACCTGTTCAACGTGGTGTTCCGGGAACTCAGGGTGCAGCAGGGCGCCGCGCCGGCCTGGGCCTTTGCCCGGGGTGCGCTGCGCAGTCATCCCTCGTTGCTGGGCCTGGACCGGCTGCTTGAGGCCGAACTGGCCAATGGCGAGGGCGATTCCGACCACGGTCCGGTGCCGGGCGCCGATCTGACCTTGCTGCGCAGCCTGATCCACAAGCACACGCAACGGCTGGATCGTTATGCATGCCGCAGTTGCGGTTTTCAAGCGCGTCGCTTTTACTGGCAGTGCCCGGGCTGCAACGCCTGGGAGACCTATGCGCCGCGCCGTCTGGAAGAACTTGAATGAACTCTTTTCCCGCCGAAGCCATCTCGCGTAGCCGCGTCCTCGTGGTTGGCGACGTGATGCTGGACCGCTATTGGTTTGGCGAAGTAGAACGTATCTCGCCCGAGGCGCCGGTGCCGGTGGTGCGCGTTGCGCGCCGCGAGGACCGCCTGGGCGGCGCCGCCAACGTGGCGCGCAACGTGGCCGCCCTGGGCGGCCACGTCACCCTGGTCGGCGTATTGGGCGAGGACGAGGCTGGCGACAGCGTCAGGCGCCTGGCCGCCGAGGCCGGCATCCAGGCCGACCTGATCGCCGACGACTCCCTGCACACCACGCTGAAGATGCGCGTGCTGGGGCGCCAGCAGCAGTTGCTGCGGGTGGATTTCGAGCAGCATCCTGGCCAGGCCGCCCTGGACAGCGTGGACGCCGCGCTGGCCCGCCATCTGGCCAATCACGATATCGTCGTGCTGTCGGATTACGCCAAGGGTGTGCTGACCCGCGTGGAGTCCCTGATTTCCCTGGCGCGCCATGCCGGCATCCCCGTGCTGGTGGACCCCAAGGGCGATGACTATTCCCGCTATCGCGGCGCGACTCTGGTTACGCCCAACCGCTCGGAAATGCAGCAGGCCGTGGGCCGCTGGAATTCCGAGGCCGAATTGACCGATCGGGCGCAGCGCCTGCGCGCCGACCTGAACCTGGAGGCCTTGCTTGTGACGCGTTCCGAGCAGGGCATGACTTTGTTTACCGATGCGGGACGCGACCACACCGATGCGCAAGCGCATGAAGTGTTCGACGTATCCGGCGCGGGCGATACCGTGCTGGCCACGCTGGCGGTCTCGCGCGCCATCGACTTGCCGTGGGCCGAGGCAATGGGCTGGGCCAACAAGGCCGGCGGCATCGCCGTCGGCAAGCTGGGCACGTCCATCGTCACCGCCGCGGAATTGGCAGGAGAATCCTCATGATCGTCGTTACCGGAGCCGCGGGCTTCATAGGCAGCAACCTGGTGCGTGGGCTTAACCGCCGCGGCATCGAGGACATCATCGCGGTCGATGATCTGACCGAGGGCGACAAGTTCGTCAATCTCGTCGATTGCAGGATCGCCGATTACATGGACAAGGACGACTTCCGCCGGCGCGTGGCCGACGGCAGCCTGCCCGAAGTGCGGGCCGTATTGCACCAAGGCGCCTGCTCGGACACGACCGAGCGCAACGGCCGCTACATGCTCGACAACAACTACCGCGTCACGCTGGAGCTGTTCGAGTTCTGCCAGGCGCGCCGCATTCCGTTCCTCTACGCCTCGTCCGCCGCGGTGTATGGTGGCTCTTCGGTCTACGTCGAGCACCCCGACAACGAAGGCCCGCTGAACGTCTACGGCTATTCCAAGCTCCTGTTCGACCAGGTGCTGCGCAAGCGCCTGGACAGCCTGACGGCGCAAGTGGTGGGCCTGCGTTACTTCAATGTCTACGGCCAGCACGAACAGCACAAGGGCCGCATGGCCTCGGTGGCGTTCCACAACATGAACCAGTTCCTGGAACATGGCCACGTGCGCCTGTTCGCGGGCTGGGACGGCTATGTGGACGGCGGCCAGAGCCGCGACTTCATTTCGGTCGAGGACGTGGTCGCGGTCAACCTGCACTTCCTGGATCACCCCGAGCAATCCGGCATATTCAACTGCGGCACCGGCCGGGCGCAGCCGTTCAATGATGTGGCGGCCGCCGTGGTGAACACCTTGCGCGCCGAACGCGGCGAGGCCGAGCTGACGCTGGCGCAACTGGCGGAGCTGGACCTGATCCGCTATATCCCCTTCCCGGACGATCTCAAGGGCCGCTACCAGAGCTATACGCAGGCGGACGTCACCCAGCTGCGCGGCGCAGGGTTCACCGCGCCGATGCGCGATGTGCAGACCGGCGTGGCGGAGTACGTGCGCTATTGGCGCGCCCGCAGGTAGCCGCCGCGCAAGCCGGCCGTCTGAAAAGCCACCGTGGACACGGTGGCTTTTTTCTTACCCGCGTGCTTGCCGGGGTGGATGCTTTCGTTCACCGGAAAGGCGCATGCGCAGGCGCGCCGTGATGATGGGGACCTGGCGCGACAACCGTTGCGTCCGGTCTTCTCAGGAGAGTCAAATGAATCCGTTTGTCGAACACACCGTTGCCCGCGCATCGCCGCTGTCGCAATGGCGCAGGCCGCGCCGGGCGCCGGCATCCGATTGCCCCCGTGCCGGACGGCGCGCCTTGCGGCAGGCGCTGAACGTCCTGTTGCTGACGGCCGGCCTGGGTGTCGCGGCGCCGCCAGCCGGGGCGGTGGATGCCAACCAGGCCACCGCCGCCCAGCTTGAAGGCGTACGTGGAATCGGACCGCGTACCGCCGAGATCATCGTGCGGGAACGGGAGCGCGGCGGCGCTTTCGAATCGCTGGAGGACTTGAGCGAGCGGGTGCGCGGCATTGGCCAGAAAAAAGCCCAGGCCCTGCAGGCGGCCGGCCTGACGGTGGGCAGCCAGCCGGCCGCCGCCGAGCCGCCCGGCGCCGCGGCCACGACGGCCAAACCGGCGCAGGGCAGGTCCGTGGCCACCAAACCCGGGGCGTCCGCGGCGGCGCCCACCCGTGCCAAGCCCTGAAGACGGGCAGCGCTGGGAACCCCTGGCGCGAGCGCGGCTTTTGGCGGCGCCCGGCGCCGGGCAGAGTTATGATCGTCGGCATGACTACTACCTATCCCACTATCGAGCAAACCGTCGGCAACACGCCGCTGGTGCGTCTGCAGCGCATTCCCGGGGCCGCGGGCGCGGCGCGTGGCAACGTCATCCTGGCCAAGCTGGAGGGCAACAACCCCGCTGGCTCCGTCAAGGACCGTCCGGCCTTGTCGATGATCAAGCATGCGGAAGAGCGCGGCGACATCAAGCCGGGCGATACCCTCATCGAAGCCACCAGCGGCAACACGGGCATAGCGCTGGCCATGGCGGCCGCGATGAAAGGCTACCGCATGATCCTGATCATGCCGGACAACCTTTCCGTGGAACGCCGCGCGGCGATGGCGGCCTATGGCGCCGAACTCATCCTGACGCCGGCTGACAAGGGCGGCATGGAATACGCGCGCGACCTGGCCACCGAAATGCAGGCGGACGGCAGGGGGCTGGTGCTGGACCAGTTCGCCAACCCCGACAACCCGCGCGCGCATATCGAGACCACCGGCCCGGAACTCTGGAACCAGACCGATGGACGCATCACGCATTTCGTGAGCGCCATGGGCACCACGGGCACCATCATGGGCGTGTCCGCCTACCTGAAATCGCGCAATCCCGCGGTGCAGGTGGTGGGCGCCCAGCCGGCGGAAGGCTCGCAGATCCCGGGTATCCGCAAGTGGCCCGAGGCCTACATGCCCAAGATATTCGACCGCAGCCGCGTGGACGCCTACGAATCCATCGAGCAATCCGAAGCCGAGGTCATGGCACGCCGGCTGGCCGCCGAAGAGGGCATCTTTGGCGGCATCTCGTCGGCGGGGGCGCTGGTCGCTGCGTTGCGCGTCGCGGAACGCGTGAATGACGCGACGATCGTATTCATCGTGTGCGACCGGGGCGACCGCTACCTGTCCACGGGAGTCTTCAACTGACAATCCGGGCGGCGGCAGGCGGCTTTCCGCCATCCGCCGCCGCATGCCACGGCCGACAACCGCCCTGCGTGCTCGCCGGATGAAAAACGGCGCCCTGGCCTTCGCCGGGGCGCCGTTTTTCATGCTGGCGTCGGGTCAGCGCGTCACGCGGGCTTCGATCTCGGTGGCCAGGTCTGCCACGGAGGTTGCATAGAAATAGCTGCGGTTGTACTTGGTCAGCGCGAAGAAGTTGGGCGTGCCGACGCGATATTGCGCCGTGCCCCGTGCTTCTTCCACCAGGTCCACGACGCCCATGGGCTGACTGCCCCAGCCGTCGCTGGAGGCGCCCGGCTGCAGGCGCGCGCCGGCCGCGGAAAGCGAGTTCCAGCTTTGCTTGGGCTCCAGGCCGCCATCGACCAGCGCGGTCGGGTCCGCGGGCAGCGTCACCGGCGCAAACACCGGCAGGCCTCGTTGCCAGCCGTGCTGCGCCAGGAAGCTGCCCACGGACATGATGGCGTCCTGGGTATTGTTGGTGAGGTCGATATGGCCGTTGGCGTCGCCGTCGACCGCGTAGTGCATGACGCTGGTGGGCATGAACTGCGGCATGCCGATGGCGCCCGCATAGGAGCCGCGCGTCTCCAGCTCCAGCTTGTCCTTCATGACCAGCGTCAGGAAGTCGGCGAGCTGTCCGCGGAACATCGTGGCGCGCTCGGGCTTGGCGGGGTCCGGGTAGTCGAAAGCCAGGGTGGCCAGGGCGTCCAGCACACGGAAGTTGCCCATATTGCGGCCATACAGCGTTTCGACGCCGATGATGGAGGCGATGATGGGCGCCGGCACGCCGAAGCGCTGAGCGGCCTGGTTGAGCAGGTCGCGGTTCTCGTTGTAGAACTCGACGCCCCAACTGATGCGCTTGGGCTCCACGAAACGCGACCGGTAGGTCAGCCAGCTGCGCCAGATCTTCTTGCCGGGCGGGGACGGGGCGATCAGGCGCGCCACCGTGGCGTTATAGCGCGAGCCTTCCAGCGCCGAGACCATGGGCGCAAGCGGGAGCTGGCGTTCGACGGCCAGGTCTTCCACGAATGACCGGACTTCCGGGCGCAGGGCGCCGGATGCCGTCAGCGTGGCGGGCGCGTCATCCGGCAGCTCGGGGCCAAGTGTCGGCGTACTGGGTCCGATGCGGATGGGGGCGGTGCCCGAGGCCGGGGCGGTCTGGGCCGCGAGCGTGGTGGAGGGTGCGGTGGGGGCGGTAGTGGAGCACCCCGCCAGCAGGGCGGAAAGCGTTCCGAGTTGCAGTATTCGCCGACAGATGAACATAATCTTCCTTATGGAGACCATGTATCTTACCCACCCGGCATGCCGCTTGCATGAAATGGGCAGTTGGCATCCCGAAAGCCCGCAGAGGCTGGACGCCATTTCCGACCAATTGCTCGCCAGCGGATTGATGCCTTACCTGAACGACCGGCAGGCGCCCCAGGCGTCCCGCGACGAGCTGTTGCGCGTGCACACTGTCCAGTACCTGGACAGTTTGCAAGAACATACGCCGGACCAAGGGTATTACCCGATAGATCCCGACACCCTGATGAATCCGCACACCTACGAGGCCGCCCTTCATGCGGCGGGCGCGGGCGTGGCCGCCGTGGATGCGGTGATGAAGGGCGAGGCCCGCACGGCATTCTGCTCGGTGCGCCCGCCCGGGCACCACGCGTGCCGGTCGCAGGCGATGGGGTTCTGCTTCTTGAACAATGTCGCTATTGCGGCGCGGCATGCGATGGATGCCCATGGCTTGAAGCGGGTGGCGATCGTGGACTTCGATGTCCACCATGGCAACGGCACCGAAGATGTGTTCGCGGGCGACGAGCGCGTGCTGATGTGCAGCTTTTTCCAGCATCCGTTCTTTCCCAACAGCGGTGTCGACCATCCGGCCGCCAACATGCTGAACGTGCCCGTGGCCGCCTATACGGCGGGCGCCGCGGTCAAGACTATCGTCACCGATACCTGGCTGCCCAGGCTGGAGGCGCACCGCCCCGAACTGATCCTGGTTTCGGCCGGATTCGACGCCCACCGCGAGGACGACATGGGCCAGATGGGCCTGGTGGAAGCCGACTACGCATGGATCACGGAACGGCTTGTGGACGTTGCCGAACGTCACTGTCAGGGCCGGATCGTCAGCACGCTCGAAGGCGGTTACAACTTGTCGGCCCTGGGCCGTAGCGTGGTTGCGCATATACGGGCGCTGGCGAAGCTGTAGAATCAGGAAAAAATTGTGCAATGCGATCCCGGCGCATGCCGGGTCATTATTTCCATTTGGAGGCAGCGGGATGAAGGTGTTGGTACCTGTCAAGCGCGTCGTTGACTACAACGTCAAGGTGCGCGTCAAGTCTGATCAGACTGGCGTGGATATCGCCAATGTGAAGATGTCCATGAACCCCTTTGACGAAATCGCCGTCGAAGAAGCCACCCGCCTGAAGGAAAAGGGCGCGGTCGCTGAAGTCGTGGCGGTTTCTTGCGGCGTTGCGCAATGCCAGGAGACCCTGCGCACCGCCATGGCCATCGGCGCCGATCGCGGCGTGCTGGTTCAGACCGATGCCGAATTGCAGCCCCTGGCCGTGGCCAAGCTGTTGAAGGCGCTGGTCGACAAGGAGCAGCCGCAGCTCGTGATCCTGGGCAAGCAAGCCATCGATGACGACGCCAATCAGACCGGCCAGATGCTCGCCGCGCTGCTGGACTGGCCGCAAGCCACGTTCGCCAGCAAGGTCGAACTGGCCGACGGCAAGGTCACCGTGACGCGTGAAGTGGACGGCGGCCTGGAAACGCTGACGCTGAAGCTGCCCGCCATCGTGACCACCGACTTGCGCCTGAACGAGCCGCGCTATGTCACGCTGCCGAACATCATGAAGGCCAAGAAGAAGCAGTTGGACACCGTCACGCCGCAAGACCTGGGCGTTGATCCCGCGCCGCGCCTGAAGACGCTGAAGGTCAGCGAGCCGCCCGCCCGCAAGGCCGGCATCAAGGTGGCCGATGTCGCGGCCCTGGTGGACAAACTCAAGAACGAAGCGAAGGTGGTCTGATCATGACGACGCTGGTTATTGCCGAACACGATAACGCCCAGCTCAAGGGCGCAACCCTGAACGCCGTCGCCGCCGCCGCCAAGATCGGAGGCGACGTGCACGTGCTGGTCGCCGGCGCCAATGCGCGCGCCGTGGCCGATCAGGCCGCTGCCGCCGCTGGCGTGTCCAAGGTGCTGCTGGCCGACGCGCCGCAACTGGCCGACGGCCTGGCCGAGAACGTGGCGGCCCAGGTGCTGGCGGTGGCTTCGAGCTACAGCCACATCCTGTTCCCTGCCACCGCCTCGGGCAAGAACGTGGCGCCGCGCGTCGCGGCCAAGCTGGACGTGGCCCAGATCTCCGACATCATCGGCGTGGAATCGGCCGATACGTTCCAACGTCCGATCTACGCCGGCAACGCCATCGCCACCGTGCAATCGGCCGATGCCGTCAAGGTCATCACCGTGCGCACGACCGGCTTTGACGCCGTCGCCGCGCAAGGCGGTTCGGCCGCGGTGGAAGAGATTGCCGCCGTTGCCGACTCGGGCCTGTCCGCGTTCGTGGGCCGTGAAGTCGCCAAGAGCGACCGTCCCGAACTGGCCGGCGCGCGCGTGGTGGTGTCGGGCGGCCGCGGTCTGGGCAGCGCCGAGAACTTCAAGATCCTGGATCCGCTGGCCGACAAGCTGGGCGCAGCCCTGGGCGCTTCGCGCGCCGCAGTCGACGCCGGCTACGCGCCGAACGACTGGCAGGTTGGCCAGACGGGCAAGATCGTCGCGCCGCAGCTCTACGTGGCGGTTGGTATCTCCGGCGCCATTCAGCATCTGGCCGGCATGAAGGATTCGAAGGTCATCGTGGCCATCAACAAGGATCCTGAAGCCCCGATTTTCGGCGTGGCCGATTATGGCCTGGTCGGCGATCTGTTCCAGGTCGTGCCCGAACTGACAAGCGCGCTGTAAACCAGTCCGCGCAGGCAGTATGCAAGAACCCGCGAGCGACAAGCTCGCGGGTTTTTTTTATTTGGCGGTTCAAATTGAGTTAACGCGCTAAACCAAAATCTTTTGCTTTCCGATAGATTCTGATAATGTGTTTCGCGCGCAGCTTGCTTGTTGGCGCATGTGCTTGACCTGTACAGAACGAAGGAGATTCGGGATGGAATGGTTCTTTGACACACTACGAAAGTATCCGGAACTGGCGATTTTTCTGACTCTAGGCCTGGGATACTGGATCGGCGCCAAGAAGATATTTGGATTCAATCTGGGCGCGGTAACCGGGACTTTGCTGGTGGGCGTGCTGGTCGGTCAACTCGACATCACCATCGCCCCCATACTCAAGCAGGTGTTCTTCCTGCTCTTTCTCTTCGGTCTGGGCTACGGCGTCGGACCGCAATTCTTCCGCGGCATGAAAAGCGATGGCCTTCCTCAGGTCATTTTTGCCGTCATCATCTGCGTGATCTGCCTGCTGGTGACCTGGGCGACCGCCGTCGCCTTCGGCTTTGACGCCGGCACCGGCGCGGGGCTGCTCTCCGGCGCCCAGACCATTTCGGCGGTGATGGGCGTGGCGACCGACACGATCAACGGCCTGAGCATCGATGCCGCGACCAAGAAGCAATGGATCGACAGCATTCCGGTGGCCTACGCGGTCTGCTATATCTTCGGCACCGTGGGCAGCGCCTGGCTGCTGGCCTCGCTGGGCCCGAAGCTGATGCGCGTGGACATCGTGAAGGAATGCCAGGATTACGAGGCCAAGATGTCGGGCGGCGCGGATTCCATGGAACTGTCCGGCTATCGCAAGTTCACGGCCCGGGCATACCGGCTGGACAATGCGGAGTACGTCGGCAAGACAGTGGGCGAGCTGGAAGCGAAGTTTGTCGAAGCCCGGGTCTTTGTCGAACGCATCCGCCGCGGCGACCAGATCATCGACAATGACTCCACCACGACGCTGCAGGCCGGCGATGTGCTGGGCGTGACCGGGCGTCATGATGCGCTGGTCTTGCAGGCCGCCGGCATCATCGGCAGCGAGGTCGAAGACCGGGACGTGATCAACCTGCCCGCCGAGGTGATCGAGGTCGTGCTGACCAACAAGAACGTGGCCGGCAAGACGCTCAAGGAGCTGGCGGACAACGAGACCGTGCGCCAGCTGGGCCGTGGCGTGTTCCTGCGCAAGGTCGTGCGCGGCGGCCATGAAATGCCGGTCAACTGGGGCCTGAAACTGGACCGGGGCGACCGGCTTTTCGTTCTGGGGGCCAAGCGCGACGTCGAGCGGGTGGTGGGCAAGCTGGGGTACGTGGACCGTGCTACCAACCAGACCGACATGGTGTTCGTGGGCTTCGGCATCCTGCTGGGGGGACTGTTCGGCACGCTGGTGCTGACCGTGGGCGGGATCCCCATCACCTTGTCGACCTCGGGCGGCGCGCTGATCTCCGGGCTGATCTTCGGCTATCTGCGGTCCGTGCATCCGACCTTCGGGCGGGTGCCGGAGCCAGTGCACTGGTTCCTGACATCCGTCGGGCTGACCGCTTTCGTAGCGGTGGTGGGCATCGTGTCCGGACCGGGCTTTGTCCAGGGCTTCCAGCAATTGGGAGCGAAGCTGTTCATCGCGGGCATCATCGCCACCAGCGTGCCCATGATACTGGGCGTGTTCATCGCGCGGTACGTCTTCAAGTTCCATCCCGCCATCGCGCTGGGCGTCTGCGCGGGCGCCCGGACCACGACCGCGGCCATCGGACAGATCACCGAGACGGCGAAAAGCCAGGTACCAGCCTTGGGCTACACGGTGCCTTATGCGATCGGCAATACCCTGCTCATCATCTGGGGGATTGTGATCGTCATGCTCATGGCCTAGCAAGACGTCCCGCAGGCCTGATGGCTTGCGGGAAGGCATACAGCAAGCGCGGCAAGCGAACCGGCGCCTCCTCTTTGCAGGCGCCTGTCATAACGCAAATCAGGAGTACTGAAAAATGGCTTCCACCACGCCTCTCACCGTCAGCCTGGCCTCGGCCTTGAAAACAACCCGGTCGCACCAGCGCGACCTCGAGCAGCTTTCTCCGTTCGAACTGAAGGACTACCTGATCACGTTGGCCAAGGACAACCAGCAGACCTCTGCGTTGACCATGTTGAACGCCGGCCGCGGCAATCCGAACTGGATCGCCACGGAGCCGCGCGACGCCTTCTTCCTGCTGGGCCGCTTTGCCATGAAAGAGGCGCGCCGCGTACGCGACGACGTCATCCTGGCCGGCATGCCGGCCAAGAAGGGCTGCGCGGACCGGCTGCGTAAGTTCCTCGCCAAGCACAAGGGCGAAGAAGGCTACGATTTCTTGGTTGGTGTCCTGGAGTACGGCGTCAAGGTCAAGGGCTTTGATCCGGACGAATGGATACACGAATTGACCGACAGCATCATCGGCGACCACTACCCCGTGCCGCCGCGCGCGCTGGTGCATCTTGAACAGATCGTGCATGACTACCTGATCAAGGAAATGTGCGACGGCCGTCCGCCCAAGGGCAAGTTCGACCTGTTCCCGGTCGAAGGCGGCACCGCGGCCATGTGCTATATCTTCGATTCGCTGATGCAGAACGGCTTGCTGAAGCAGGGCGACACCATCGCGCTGTTCCTGCCGACCTTCACGCCCTATATCGAGATCGCGCACCTGGAGCGCTTCCAGTTCAAGATCGTCGCCATCAACGCCAACAGCATGCGCGCCGACGGCACGCATGATTGGCACTACCCGGCCTCCGAGATCGCCAAGCTGGAGAATCCCAAGATCAAGCTGGCGGTCACGGTGAATCCGAGCAACCCGCCGTCCGTGGCCTTCAGCCCGGTCGAGATGAAGCAGATCGTGCGCCTGATCCGCAAGAACCCGGACCTGGTGCTGGTGACGGACGACGTGTACGGCACCTTCGTGCCGAATTTCCGTTCGTTGATGGCCGAAGTGCCGCACAACACCATCTGCGTATATTCGTTCTCGAAGAATTTCGGTTGCACGGGCTGGCGCCTGGGCGTGATCGCGACCCATGAGTCGAATACGATGGACCGGCGCATCGCCGAGCTCCCAGCATCATGGAAAAAGCGCCTGGACAAGCGGTATGGCGCCATGACGATGGAGCCCGAAAAGCTCAAGTTCATCGACCGGATGGTTGCCGACAGCCGCAATGTAGCCTTGAACCATACGGCAGGGCTATCGCTGCCGCAGCAGGTGCAAATGGGGTTCTTCGCGCTGTCCCACCTGCTGGATCTGAAGGACGCCTACAAGCACCTGACCATGGAGATCGTGCGGGGGCGCCGCGATGCGTTGTGGCGCGGCCTGGGCATCCCCTTGCCGCCGGAAGATCCGATGCGGGGCTGGTACTACGTGGAACTGGACTTCATGGTCTGGGCCAAGGTCATGTACGGGGACGCCTTCTGCAAATACATGACCAGCAACTACGAGCCCGTGGACTTCCTGTTCCGCCTGGCGGAGAAGTCGGGCGTCGTGCTGATGGACGGCGGCGGCTTTGGCGGTCCGCCGTGGTCGATCCGCATTTCGCTGGCCAACCTGGACGACGCCGACTATGCCAAGATCGGCAAGTACATGGTCGAGTCGGCCGCCGAGTACGTCGAGGCATGGAAGGCATCCGAGCTGGTGCGTTCGGGCCCGACGGCGGGCAAGGGCCAGACGGTGAAGGCGTCGGCGGCCAAGAAGCGCGTCGCGGCTGGCAAGACCGCAGCCAAGAAGGCGGTGAAGACGGCCGTCAAGAAGGCCGACACCGCGGCCAAGTCCGCCAAGAAGCCAGCAGCCGGCAAGTAGGTAAACACAGGGCGACATGACCTCATGACATGCTCCGTCGGGTTTTTCAATAGCGTCCCCATCGCGGTTCTGTTCGTCACGGTGGGTTTGGGATACCTGATCGGCAAGTTGAAGGTAGGGCCGATCCAGCTGGGCGGGGTGTGCGGAACGCTCATCGTCGCCCTGCTGATCGGTCAGACAGGTTGCCAGATGCGTGGCGACTTGAAGGAGGTCGCGTTCGCCCTGTTCATCTTTGCCATGGGCTACTCGGGCGGCCCGCAGTTCTTCGCCAACCTCAACCGGTCCAGTCTGCGGTATATCGCGCTGCCCATCATCGAGGCCCTGCTGGTGCTGTCGATCGTGCTGGCGGCGGTGCCGATGTTCGGCCTGGATGCCGGCACCGCGGCGGGCCTGGCGGCGGGCGCGGCGACGGAGTCCGCGGTGGTGGGCACGGCTGCCGAAGCGCTCAAGCACCTGGGCCTGCCGGACGCCGAAGTGCAGCGCATGGAGGCCAATATCGCCACGGCCTACACGCTGACCTATCTGGTCGGCCTTATCAGCATCGTGTTCTTCACCAGTCAGGTGGCGCCGGCGCTTCTGCGCATCAATCTGCGGGAGGCGTCCAAGGCGCTGGAGGAAAAACTGGGCGTGGCTCCGGGCGAGGGCGAGGAATCCAATCTTCCCACGCTGCCCCGCCTGGTCGGGCGCGCCCACGTCGTCAAGGAAGTGGACGGCAAGACCGTGGCCGACGTGGAAGCGCAGCTGGGCGGCCGCACGGTGATCAGCCGCATCCTGCGCAACGGCGAGGCGGTCGACGCCACCCCGGAGGACGTGATCGCAACCGGTGACATTGTGGTTGTGCTGGGCCTGCGCCGCTTCGCGTTGCGCGCGGGCTCGCTGATCGGCCCGGAGATCCAGCTGCCCGAGGCGCATGCCGACGACCTCCAGCTGAGCGAGCTGGCTGTCGTGGTGAGCAAGAAATCCATCAACGGGCGCACGGTGGGGGAATTGGCCAAGCGGCCCGGCGCCCGGCGCGCTCGCGGCGTGTTCCTGCAATCCATCGTCCGGTCCGGCCATGAGCTGCCGCTGACACCGGCAACGGTGGTGCAGTACGGCGACCTGGTGACGCTGGTCGGCGCCGAACCCGAACTGTCCGAGGCCGGTGCTGCGCTGGGCAATGAGCTGCGCCGCAGCGGCGTGACCGACCTGGTGTTCCTGGCGTTCGGCATCGTCGCCGGCCTGATGGTGGGCAGCCTGAGCGCGCGGCTGTGGGGCATCCCGGTCTCGCTGGGCAGCGGGGGCGGAGCGCTGGTAAGCGGCCTGGTGTGCGGCTGGATCAACGCCAAGCGGCCGGCTATCGGCCACATGCCGGCCCATGCGGTGCAATTGCTGAAGGACCTGGGGCTGGCGATATTCGTGGCGTGCGTGGGCCTGTCGGCCGGACCCGACGCCATCTCCCTGATCCGCGAGCATGGCGCGGTGTTGCCGTTGATAGGCCTGCTGGTGTCGCTGGGACCGGCATGCCTGTCGCTCTGGGTGGGCCACAAGATCCTGAAGATCGAAGGGCCGCTGCTGGTGGGCGCCATCGCCGGCCAGCACGTCAGCACCCCGGCCATCAGCGCCATTTTGACGGCCAGCGGCAGCGCCGTGCCACTATTGGGCTATACAGTCACCTATGCCATTGCCAACGTGCTCCTGCCTGTGCTGGGGCCGATCATCGTATCGTTGGCGTATCACCTGAGTTAGCGAGACACCATGCCCTATGTAACCCCGTTGCAGGACTTCCGCTTTGCCTTGAAGGAATTGGCCGGGCTGGAAGATATCCTGAAACTGCCCGGCTTCGAAGAAGTGACGCCCGATCTGGTGGATGCCATCCTGGAAGAGAACGGCCGCTTCGTCGAGCAGGCGGTGGCGCCGTTGAATGTGCCCGGGGATACCCAGCCGCCGGTCTGGAACGACGGGCGGGTCACGACGACGCCAGGCTACGCGCAAGGCTTCAAGGACTACGCGGCGGGCGGCTGGCAGGGCTTGCAGCATCCTCAGGCCTGGGGCGGGCAAGGCCTGCCCAAGCTGGTGGCGGCGGCGCCGGGCGAGAACATCCAGGCGGCCAGCCTGGCGTTTTCCTTGTGTCCCATGCTGACCGACGGTGTGATCGAGGCGATCCTTACGGTCGGCTCCGATGCGCAGCGCAGGCAATATGTGCCCAACCTGATCGGCGGCAAGTGGACGGGCACGATGAACCTGACCGAGCCGCAGGCAGGCTCCGACCTTGCTCAGGTCGCCACCCGTGCGATCCGGCAGGACGACGGCAGTTATCGCCTGTATGGACAGAAGATTTTCATCACGTATGGCGAGCATGACCTGGCCGAGAACATCATCCATCTGGTGCTGGCCCGCACGCCGGATGCGCCGGCGGGCGTGAAGGGCATTTCGCTCTTCATCGTGCCGAAGTTCCTGGTGGAGGCGGACGGCGGGTTGGGCAAGCGCAACGACGTCTGGTGCGCGTCGCTGGAGCACAAGCTGGGTATACACGGCAGCCCGACGGCGGTGCTGCTGTATGGCTCGGGCAAGGGCGAGGCCGGCGAAGGCGCGATCGGCTACCTGATCGGGGAGCAGAACCGCGGGCTGGAATACATGTTCATCATGATGAACGCCGCCCGCTATTCGGTGGGGCAGCAGGGCATCGGCGTATCGGAACGCGCCTACCAGCACGCGCTGGCGTATGCGCGCGACCGCGTGCAGGGCCGCGCGGTGGAGGGCTCGGCGGGGCCCGTCGCCATTGCGCGCCACCCCGACGTGCAGCGCATGCTGCTGACGATGAAAGCCCTTACCGAGGCCGCGCGCGCCGTGTCCTACGTGACGGCCGCCGCGCACGACAAGGGCACGCATCACCCGGATCCCGAGCAGCGCTCGCGCAACCGGGCCTTCTACGAGTACATGGTGCCCATCGTCAAGGGCTATTCCACGGAGTCCGCGGTGGAGGTCGCGTCGCTGGGCATCCAGGTGCACGGGGGCATGGGCTACATCGAGGAAACCGGGGCGGCGCAGTTCTATCGCGATGCCCGCATCCTGCCCATCTATGAAGGCACCACGGCGATCCAGGCCAATGACCTGGTCAGCCGCAAGACGCAGCGCGATGGCGGCGCCACCGCCTACGCCGCGATCGCGGCGATGCGCGAGACGCTGCGCGCGGTCGAGTCGGAATCGACGAGGGCGGCGGCGCCCGAACGCGACGCCCTGCGGCTTTTGCGCGACAACCTGGACGGCGCCATCCAGGCGTACGAGGCGGGTGTAGGCTTTATCCTGGAGCAGTCGGCCGCGAACATCCGGGCGGTCTACTCCAGCAGCGTGCCTTATCTGATGCTGGCCGGCGTGGTCCATGGCGGCTGGCAGATGGCGCGCGCCGTGCTGGTCTGCCGCCGGAAGCTGGCGGCGGGGTCCTCCGACCCGTTCTGCCGGGAGAAAATCGCGACCGGATTGTTCTATGCAGCGCATATCCTGCCGCGCTCGCTGGCGCTGTCCGCGGCCGTGCGCGCCGGGGTGGTCGCGGAGGCTTGCGGGGCGGCTGCGAATATTGCATAAGGTTATATGACTTGCGTATTTCCTCGTCTAAAGGTTTGATGGAAGAATCGTTTCATACGCGGTAATCTCCGCCGAAGCGCTGCCCTGCGCTGCCTTCCATAACGGTCTGGCAGCCAGTCCTCCAACTGAATCCGCATACAGGAGACACCATGAGTCAACTACGCCTGGGCGATACCGCCCCTGATTTCGAACAGGAATCCTCGGCTGGCCCAATCCGCTTCCATGAGTATCTGGGCAATAGCTGGGGGGTGCTGTTCTCGCATCCGGCCGACTTCACCCCCGTTTGCACGACTGAACTGGGCTACACCGCCAAGCTGGCCGACGAGTTCGCCAAGCGCAACGTGAAAGTCCTGGCCCTGTCGGTGGATGGCACCGATTCGCACACCAAGTGGATCGAGGACATCAACGACACGCAGTCCACCAAGGTCAATTTCCCGATCCTGGCCGACAAGGACCGCAAGGTCTCCGAGCTCTACGACATGATCCATCCCAACGCCAGCGCCACGGCGACCGTGCGTTCGGTCTTCATCGTCGACCCGAACAAGAAGGTGCGCCTGACCATCACGTATCCGGCCAGCACCGGCCGCAACTTCAACGAAATCCTGCGTGTGATCGATTCCCTGCAGTTGACCGACAGCCACAGCGTGGCCACGCCGGTGAACTGGGAAGACGGCGACGACGTGATCATCGTCCCGTCCCTCCAGGACGAGGCCGTGATCAAGGAGAAGTTCCCGAAGGGCTACAAGGCCGTGCGCCCGTACCTGCGCATCACGCCGCAACCGAATAAGTAAATGCAGAAAATTGGGGGTGGGCCCCCATTGCACTGATGGCTTTCGGGCTGTCATCGCCGCCGCTTTCCCCATAGGGAAATGCGGCGGTTTTTCATTGTTGGGACGGCGATCCTATATGCCTGAGAGCGATGAGCAATCAAAAAATGATTCGTTCCGTTCAGAACGGCCTGCCCGCAAACTTGCTTCCACATTGCCGAACACAGGGAGCAAGGAATGTCTTTCAGGAAAGCCGGTTGGTTGGCCGCCTTGGCCGCAGTGACAGTTTCACTTGCCGCGATCTCGCCGGCACAAGCCCAGCAAAAGCAAACGCTGCTGAACGTGTCTTACGATCCGACGCGCGAGCTGTACCGCGCCATCGATGAGGCCTTCGTCAAGCAATACAAGGAAAAGGCGAACGTCGACCTGACGATCCGCCAGTCGCACGGCGGTTCCGGCCGCCAGGCGCGCTCGGTCATCGACGGGCTGGAAGCCGACGTGGTGACCCTGGCGCTTGCCTACGACATCGACGCCATCGCCGACCGCGGCCTCTTGCCCGAGAACTGGCAGGCGCGCCTGCCGCAGAACAGCTCGCCCTACACGTCCACCATTGTGTTCCTGGTGCGCAAGGGCAACCCCAAGCAGATCAAGGACTGGGACGACCTGATCAAGGACGGCGTGCAGGTCATCACGCCGAATCCCAAGACCTCGGGCGGCGCCCGCTGGAACTACCTGGCCGCCTGGGCCTATGCGCTGGAAAAGAACGGCGGCAGCGAAGACCGCGCCCGCGCCTTTGTTGGCGACCTGCTGAAGCATGTGCCCGTGTTGGATACGGGGGCGCGCGGCGCCACCACGACGTTCGTGGAGCGCGGCGTGGGCGACGTCCTGCTGGCGTGGGAGAACGAGGCCTTCCTGGCGCTCGAGGAACTGGGTCCGGACAAGTTCGACATCGTGGTGCCGTCGCTGTCCATCCTGGCCGAACCGCCGGTGGCCATCGTCGACAAGATCGTGGACAAGAAGGGCACGCGCGACGCGGCCCAGGCCTACCTGGAGTTCCTGTACACGCCGGCCGCGCAGGAGATCATTGCCAAGAATTACTACCGGCCCTTGGACAAGACGGTTGCCGCCAAGTACGACAGCAAGTTCCCCAAGGTCAAGCTCGTCACCATCGACGACAAGATCTTCGGCGGCTGGCGCAAGGCGCAGAAGGACCACTTCAGCGACGGCGGCACCTTCGACCAGATCTACCAGCCGCAGAAGAAGTAATCGGACAAGAATCGGACGACGGCCATGACTACCGCCTCGAACCCGACGGCAAACGGCGCGCAAGCGCCTTTTGCCGTTCGGCGCAACAGCCCGGGCGTGCTGCCCGGATTCGGCATTTCCATGGGCTACGCGGTGTTCTACCTGAGCGTGCTCGTGCTTATTCCCCTGGCTGCCTTGCCCATCAAGAGCGCGGGGCTGGGATGGCAGGGTTTCTGGGATGCCGTGACGGCGCCGCGGGTGCTGGCGTCCTATCAGCTGACGTTCGGCGCGTCGCTCATCGCGGCGCTGGTGAACCTGGTGTTTGGCACTGTCGTCGCCTGGGTGCTGGTGCGCTACCGTTTTCCCGGCAAGAAGATCCTGGACGCGCTGGTCGACCTGCCGTTCGCGCTGCCGACCGCCGTGGCGGGCATTGCGCTGACCGCGCTGTACTCCCAGAAAGGCTGGCTGGGCGGACCCTTGTCCGAATGGTTTGGCCTGAAGGTGGCGTTCACGCCGCTGGGCATCGTGATCGCGCTGATCTTCATCGGCGTGCCTTTCGTGGTGCGTACGGTGCAGCCAGTGCTTGAGGACGTGGAGCGCGAAATCGAAGAGGCCGCGGCCAGCCTGGGCGCGAACCGCTGGCAGACCATCCGCCGGGTGCTGCTGCCGGCCCTCCTGCCCGCGCTGATGACGGGTTTCGCGCTCGCGTTTGCGCGCGCGGTGGGCGAATACGGATCGGTGGTGTTCATCGCCGGCAACATGCCCATGGTGTCCGAAATCACGCCGCTTCTGATCATTTCCAAGCTGGAGCAGTTCGACTACGCGGGCGCGGCCGCCATCGCGACCGTGATGCTGGTCCTGTCGTTCGCGCTGCTGCTGATCATCAATCTGTTGCAGGGCTGGCAGGCGCGCCGTGGCCTGGGGAGGCTGTCATGAGCGCATCGGATCGTCCCGCCCACCTGACCGAGCCGCGCTGGGTGCGCGGCGTGCTGCTGTTCGTCGCGTTGGCATTCCTGACGCTCTTTCTGCTGGTGCCGCTGGCGGCGGTGTTCGCCGAGGCCTTCAAGAAGGGGTGGCAGTTGTACCTGGACGCCATTGTCGAGCCGGACGCGCTGGCGGCCATCCGCCTGACGCTGCTGGTCGCGGCGATCGCCTTGCCGGTGAATTTGGTGTTCGGCGTTGCCGCCGCCTGGGCCATCACCAAGTTCCAGTTCCGCGGCAAGCAGTTCCTGATCACGCTGATCGATCTGCCGTTCTCGGTGTCGCCGGTGGTGGCCGGCCTGGTGTTCGTGCTGCTGTTCGGCACCCAAGGCTGGTTCGGCGGCTGGCTGCAGGCCCACGACATCAAGATCGTCTATGCCGTGCCCGGGATCATCCTGGCGACGCTATTCGTCACTTTCCCTTTCGTGGCGCGCGAACTCATCCCCTTGATGCAGGCGCAGGGCAGCGAGGAAGAGCAGGCCGCGCTGACGCTGGGCGCCAGTGGCTGGCAGATCTTCTGGCGGGTGACCTTGCCCAACATCAAATGGGGCCTGCTGTACGGGGCCATCCTGTGCAATGCGCGGGCCATGGGCGAATTCGGCGCGGTGTCGGTGGTGTCCGGACAGATCCGGGGGCTGACCAACACGATGACGCTGCATGTGGAGATTCTCTACAACGAGTACCAGTATTCAGCGGCGTTCGCCGTTGCCTCGCTGCTGGCCTTGCTGGCGCTGGTGACCCTGGTGGCGAAGAACGTGGTCGAGTGGCGCAATGCGCGCCTGATGCAAAGCGCCGACCAGCCGGTCGAGTATCCCGGCCCGGCAGTGGCTATCAAGCCGGCTGTCGCCTGACGCGACCGGCCAGGCAAGGAGACAAGCATGAGTATCGAAGTTCGCAATCTATCCAAGCGGTTCGGACAGTTCCGCGCGCTCAACGACGTTTCGCTGCATATCGAGACGGGCGAGCTGGTGGCGCTGCTGGGGCCGTCGGGCTGCGGCAAGACGACGCTGCTGCGCATCATCGCGGGACTGGAGGCGGCCGATTCCGGCAGCGTGCTGTTCGCGGGCGAGGACGCCACGTCCGTGCACGTCCGTCAGCGGCAGGTCGGATTCGTGTTCCAGCACTATGCGCTGTTCAAGCACATGACGGTGTTCGAGAATGTGGCCTTCGGCCTGCGCGTCAAGCATCGTTCGCAGCGTCCGTCCGAAGATCAGATCAAGCGCAAGGTGCATGACCTGTTGAGCCTGGTGCAATTGGACTGGCTGGCGGACCGTTATCCGGCGCAGCTGTCGGGCGGGCAGCGCCAGCGCATCGCCCTGGCGCGCGCGCTGGCCGTCGAGCCGCGGGTGCTGCTGCTGGATGAGCCCTTTGGCGCGCTGGACGCCAAGGTGCGCAAGGAGCTGCGCCGCTGGCTGCGCCGGCTGCATGATGAACTGAACGTGGCCAGCGTGTTCGTCACGCACGACCAGGAAGAGGCGCTGGAGGTGTCGGACCGCGTGGTGCTGATGAACGCGGGCCGGATCGAACAGGTGGGCACGCCGCGCGAGGTCTGGGAAGGTCCGGCCACGCCGTTCGTCTACGGCTTTCTGGGCGACGTGAACCAGCTGCAGGGCGTGGCCACGCGCGGTGTGTGGGAAGGCGCCGGCCTGTCGCTGCCGGCCCCCGAACTGGAGCAAGCCGACGCCCAGCGCGCCACCGCCTATGTGCGGCCGCACGAATTCGAGATCGAACGCTATCGCGCGGATGCCGATGGCATTCCGGTGCGCCTGTCGCACGCCTTCCTGGCCGGACCCAGCGCATACCTGGAACTCGCCCGCCAGGATTCCGATGCCCTCCTTGAGGCCGAAGTGCCGGAGTCCCTGTACCGGGAACTGGATCTGCGCGACGGCGAAATCCTTCTGGCGCGTCCCCGGCGGGCGCGCATCTTCGCGGTGCAGCCATGACGTCGACCGATCTGTCCTCCGACCTCGACGCCGCCCTGGCGGTTCGCTGGCGCGACCTGACAGCGCGCCTGGCCGATATCCAGCGGCGCTATCCGGACGCCGCGCTGGCGTCTTCGCTGGCGGCCGAGGATATGGTGCTGACGCACGCCATCTATGACGCGAGCCTGGATCTTGAAGTGTTCACCCTGGACACGGGCCGGCTGCATGCCGAGACGCTGGGCGTGCTGGACGCGGTGCGCGAACGCTATGGGCGCGAGGTCACTGTGTACCGGCCGGTTGCGGCCGCGGTGGAGCAGCATGTGGCCGAGCATGGCGCTTTCGCTTTCTATGAAAGCGTGGAGCTGCGCAAAGCCTGTTGCCAGATCCGCAAGGTCGAGCCGCTCAGGCGCGCGCTGTCGGGCCGCGGCGCCTGGATCACCGGACAGCGGCGCGCTCAGTCCACGACGCGCGGCGAGTTGCCGGAGGAAGAGGACGACAAGACGTTCGGCCTTCACAAGTTCAACCCGCTGGCCGATTGGAGCGAGGAGGACGTGTGGTCCGCCATCCGCGCGCTGGGCATTCCGTACAACCCGCTGCATGACCAGGGCTATCCGTCGATCGGCTGCGAGCCCTGTACGCGCGCGATCCGTCCGGGCGAGGACCTGAGGGCAGGGCGCTGGTGGTGGGAGTCGTCGGATTCCAAGGAGTGCGGCCTGCATGCGGGCAACCGGGTCATCAGTATCGTGGCGCGCGGCGATTGACGCCGGCCACCCATTCGAAATCTGTTTTAAGGGAATACCTATGTCTGCTGTGATCCAACGCAGCCACCTGGATTGGCTGGAATCGGAAGCGATATTCATCCTGCGCGAGGTGGCCGCCGAAAGCGAAAAGCCCGTGCTGCTGTTCTCGGGCGGCAAGGACTCCGTGGTGCTGCTGCGCCTGGCCGAGAAAGCCTTCCGGCCGGGACGCTTTCCGTTCCCGTTGATGCACATCGACACCGGGCACAATTTTGACGAAGTGATCGCTTTCCGCGACGCGCGCGCGGCCGAGCTGGGCGAAACCCTGATCGTGCGCAGCGTCGAAGATTCGATCAGCCGCGGCAGTGTCGTGCTGCGGCGCGAAACCGATTCGCGCAACGCGGCGCAGGCAGTGACCTTGCTGGAGGCGATCGAGGAATTCGGCTTTGACGCCTGCATAGGCGGCGCCCGTCGCGACGAGGAAAAGGCGCGCGCCAAGGAACGCATCTTTTCGTTCCGCGACGAATTCGGCCAATGGGACCCCAAGGCCCAGCGCCCGGAGCTGTGGAGCCTGTTCAACACCCGCGTGCATCGCGGGGAGAACATGCGCGTGTTCCCGATCTCGAACTGGACCGAGCTGGACGTCTGGCAATACATCCAGCGCGAGCAGCTGGCGCTGCCGCCGATCTACTACACCCATGAGCGCGAGGTGGTGCGCCGCAAGGGCCTGCTGGTGCCGGTCACGCGGCTGACGCCGCCTCAGGAGGGCGAGCAGGTCGAACGCCTGTCCGTGCGCTTTCGCACGGTGGGCGATATTTCCTGCACCTGCCCTGTGGCCTCCGACGCGGCCGACACTATGGCCATCATCGCAGAGACCGCAGTGACCGACATCACCGAGCGCGGCGCCACGCGCATGGACGACCAGACTTCCGAGGCCTCGATGGAGCGCCGCAAGAAGGAAGGCTATTTCTGAATGCACGATGCGCCGGCGCATGCCGGCGCAAGGGGACCCCAATGAACGCACTGAACGATTCCTTTCTTTCCGGCGCCGGCACCGGCTTGCTGCGCCTGATCACGGCGGGTTCCGTCGACGACGGCAAGTCCACGTTGATCGGCCGCCTGCTCTATGACAGCAAGGGCGTGTTCGCCGACCAGCTCGATGCAATTTCGCGCGCCAAGCACAAGCGGGTGGCGGGCGACGGCATCGATTTTTCGCTGCTGACCGACGGCCTGGAGGCCGAGCGGGAGCAGGGCATCACCATCGACGTGGCCTACCGCTACTTCTCCACGCCCGCGCGCAAATTCATCATCGCCGACGCGCCCGGGCACGAGCAGTACACGCGCAACATGGTGACCGGTGCCTCGACCGCCGACGTCGCCGTCATCCTGATCGACGCGACGCGCGCCGCCGATGGCAAGCTGCTGCCGCAGACCAAGCGGCACAGCACCATCGCGCGCCTGTTGGGCATACGCCATATCGTGGTTGCCGTGAACAAGATGGACCTGGTGGACTGGGACCGTGCGGTGTTCGAACGCATCCGCGACGCCTATGCGGATCTGGCGGGCAAGCTGGGCATCGCGCATTTCGATGCGCTGCCTCTGTCGGCGCTCAATGGCGATAACGTCGTCACGCTGTCGCCGAAGACCCCGTGGTACGAGGGGCCGCCCTTGCTGACCTTGCTGGAGTCCCTGGACCTGGCGGGCGACGGCCGGGCCTTGCCGCTGCGCTTTCCGGTGCAATGGGTGGCGCGCCACGATGGTGACCGCAAGGAGGACTTCCGGGGCTATGCCGGTCGCGTGGCCAGCGGCGTGCTGCGTCCGGGCGATGAGGTCACGGTGCAGCCGTCCGGCGTGACGGCGGTGGTGCGCGAAGTGCGTGCCTTTGACCGCGCGCTGGAAGTAGCGGTGGCGGGCGACTCGATCACGCTGGTGCTGGATCGGGATGTGGATGTGTCGCGCGGCGACGTGATCGTGCATGCGTCCGCGCCCGCGCAGGTGTCGCGCGAATTCGAGGCCGAGCTGTGCTGGCTGGATTCGCAGGCCTTGAATCCGGCGCGCAAGTACCTGCTCAAGTCGGGCACGCGGTTGACGTCGGCAAAGATACGCGCGGTGCTGTCGCATCGCGATATCCACGAACTGCAGGAAGTGGAGAACACCGAAGGCACTTTGCGCATGAACGATATCGGCCGCGTGTCGTTCACCACGCGCGAGTCGTTGGCGGTCGATCGCTACGATGATGTGCCCGCGACCGGCGCGTTCATTCTGATCGACGAGGCCACCCATCAGACCGCGGCGGCGGGAATGCTGCGATAAGGGAGAGAGGCTGGAAAACAACGGACCCCGAGCCGTTCCCGTGCTGTTGTTTTTCTTCCAAAGCCAATGCTGGCGCGGGTTTGCTGGGCATATCGCCTGGTGAAAACGATTTGTTCAGCCGTTGTCTTCGTCTTGCGGTAAAGTTGGGTTGTCTTACGAAAAGGCTTTTGGTGCTTGTCAAAACCACTGTGTTTTTGTACAGTAGTTTTCATGGCACGCACCGATCATTCTTTTCCCGCCGGTTCTGGGTCCCCGGCTGCCGCCCCCGCCGCCTTGCGCGGTCGGGGTGCGGTTACTAATGTTCGGCATCGCTTTCAGCGCGATGACCGTGTGCAGGTAGACGATGGCTGGTCCTCGTCCGGCTTGCCCGCCGATTTCGTAGATTCCGTCCCCGATAATTCCCCCGACGAACCGCGCTCCCGCGACGCCGTCATTCCCATCCTGCCCGACACGCGCTGCGCGCCGCCCGCACCCAAGACCACGGTCACGGCGGAAGAGGCGCGCAAGATGCTGTCGCGCAACGATTCCCCCGATATCCCCTTTGACGTGGCGGTCAACCCTTACCGGGGGTGCGAGCATGGCTGCGTGTATTGCTACGCCCGGCCCACGCATTCCTACCTGGGTTACTCCCCCGGGCTGGACTTCGAGACGCGGCTGGTGGCCAAGGCGAACGCCGTCCAAGCCCTGCGCGCCGAACTCAGCCGCCCGGGCTACAAGCCGTCGCCCATCAACATCGGTTCGGCCACGGACGCCTACCAGCCCATCGAACGCGACTGGCGCCTGACGCGCGGCCTGCTTGAACTCATGCTGGAAACCCGGCATCCCGTCACCATCGTCACAAAGAACGCGCTGGTTGCCCGCGACCTGGACCTGCTGGCCGCCTTGGCCGAACAGAATCTCGTGGTGGTCTACATCAGCATCACCACGCTGGATGCCGGCATGGCGCGCACGCTGGAGCCCCGCGCCGCCGCTCCGTGGCGCCGCCTGGAGGCCGTGCGCAGCCTGACGGACGCCGGAGTGCCGGTGGGTGTGCTGGTGGCCCCCATCATTCCGTTCATCAACGACGAATCCATGGAGCACATCCTCCAGGAATCCAAGGCGGCGGGGGCGCATTACGCCAGCTATACCGTCCTGCGCCTGCCCTGGGAGGTCAAGACCCTGTTCGAGGACTGGCTCAACGCGCATTACCCGGATCGGGCCCAGCGCGTGCTGCATCGCATTGAAGACCTGCGCAACGGCCGCCGCAATGATCCGAATTTCGGCTCCCGCATGCGCGGCACCGGCATCTGGGCCGACCTGCTGCGCCAGCGCTTCGCCGTGGCCACCCGCAAGCTGGGGCTCAATCGCCACCGGCTGGCGCTGGATTGCGACCATTTCCGGCCCCCCGCTGGCCCTGGAGCCTCCTCGCCGTTGTTCGAGGCCGACGCCGCGGCCGGGTCCGCCCCGGCACCCGTCGCCGGCTCCGGGCCGGCTTCTTCCGATTTCCTATCCCCGGTTGGCGCGCAAGCGTCTTCAGGGGTCCCTTTTCCTGGTGGTTTGCCCGCGGTCAGCGGCGCATACGGGCGCGGTGCGCGCCAGTTGCGCGCCATGGCGGCCGGCCAGTTGTCATTGTTCGATTGACCGCAGGCTGCTGTTGCCTCGGGCGCATGCCAAGGCGTTTCGCCATGGCGTTGGAACGTTTATCCAAGGAGTTCCCATGAACACCGCTGATTTTTCCGTCTTGTCGGATGAGCTTGTCGTCTCGTTGAACCCGGTGCGCCGCGGCGTGCATCGCGCCCGCGCCTTCTGCTCCAGGCTGGCCGGACTGGCCATGCCCTGGGACGCGTCCGCAGCTGGCGTTCCGTCCCGCCATCGGGTGCGTTCCGGCTCGACGCCTGCCCGTTGGCCGTTCCCGCCCGCTCCCGTCGAAGACGACGCACTGACGGGCAATGCCGTGGTTGCCCCGGCGGCTCCGGTTGCGGCGCCCCTCAAGCCCGCCATGCCCGCGGCGCCAGCCGTCCGCGACCATTGCCTGGGCGATGCCACCGTTGAACCGGTATCGAATCAGGTCACCATGAAGGCGATGGTGACGGACGTGGTGCTGGTGCTCGCCTGGGGCGCCATGATCCCCGGCCTGATGTGGCTGGGCGTAGCCGGCGGCTTCTAAGCGATTGACGAATAAGTGTTTGTTGGCAATGCCTGGTGGCCGAACGGCCTTCAGCTCGACCCCAGCAGGATCACACCCGCCAGGATGGACAGGCAGCCGGCCAGCCGGCCAGGCCCGACCTTCTCGCGCAGCAGGAACATGCCGGCCAGGGTGCCCAGCATCATGGACATCTCGCGCGCAGGCGCAACCAGGCTGAGCGGGGCGCCGTTGCGCAGCGCATACAGCACCAGGATATAGCCCAGCGGCGACAGGAATCCCACCGCCAGCGCCAGGTGCCAGTGACCGCGCATGGATTCCCAGGCCTGGGTACGGCGGCGCAGCATGTGCGGCGTCATCATGGTGGTACGGGTCACGCAGGTGAACCAGTCGAACAGCACCGGGCTGATCAGCAACACTTTCACGCCGTACGCGTCCACCACCGTATAGGCGGCGATGAACAGGCCGATCACCACGCCCCAGCGCACGCCCACCCAGGCCTGTGCATGCTTGAAGATGGCCAGCCGCCCTTGGGTGGCGATCAGAAGCACGCCGATCACCACGCATAACATGCCAACAATGCCGGTGCTGGTGGCGGGTTCGCCCAGCAGCAGGAACGCACCCGTCGTGGAAAGCAGGGGGCCGGTGCCGCGCGCGATGGGATAGACCACCGACAGATCGGCCACCTGATAGCCGCGCTGCAGGCACAGGCTGTAGCCCAGATGCAACAAACTGGACGTCAGAATGGCGCCGACAACGGGCCAGGTCCACGTCATGCCGTCATGAAGCAGCACCCAGATCACCCAGGGCGCATAGAGCACCGAGGCGCACAAGCCATAGGCGAAGACAAAGGGGGCGCCCACCATGGCCGCCCGCTTGGCTAACAGGTTCCACGTTGCGTGGGCCATCGCCGCCAGGACGACCAATATCAGGGACGAGTACGACATGGGGGAACAGCGTCAGATGACGTGTTTGTTACAGAAAGGTGAAGGGTACCGCAAAGCGCACGGAAGGGGCTCATGTTACCCGAGGCTCAGGCGAATTTTTGGTGTAGAATCATTGGTTTGCCAAATCTCATCCTCTGCTTGCGGCACGAGCATTGCACGAAAACCCATCGGGTCGGCTGCAATGCACACGCGGATAGCCTGATGTGGCCCGGCTCTTTAATTGGTGTGCAGGTTCAAATCAGCTGATGCGAACCGGGTGCCAGTCGGGAGCCGCCACGTGAAAGCCCGCGTGAACAACATCGAACGGCAAAAGTTTTAGTCCGCAAAGACATGATGATCTAGGAGTTCTAATGAACCTCATCGCTATCCTGGAACAGGAAGAAATTGCCCGTCTGACCGGCGGTCAAGCCAAGCCTGAATTTGCTCCTGGTGACACCGTCATCGTGAGTGTGAACGTCGTTGAAGGCACCCGCAAGCGCGTGCAGGCTTTCGAAGGCGTTGTCATCGCCAAGCGCAACCGCGGCCTGAACTCCGCGTTCACCGTGCGCAAGATTTCGTCGGGTGAAGCCGTGGAACGTACGTTCCAGCTGTACTCGCCGCAAATCGCCGGCATCGAAGTCAAGCGCCGCGGCGACGTGCGCCGCGCCAAGCTGTACTACCTGCGCTTCCGCTCGGGCAAGTCGGCACGTATCAAGGAAAAGCTGGTCAGCAAGCAAGCCTCGGCGGCTTGATCGCTTATCGGCACACGGCCCTGCCAGTGTCGGACGCTCACGCCAACCCGCGTTTCCGTCCGGCACAGGTTTCCGGGTTAAAAAGGCACCTGCGAGGGTGCCTTTTTCTTTTTACAAAGCCGTATGTCTGATTCCTCGTATTCCGCGCGGCCCAAGCGGCCGCTGGCGCGTCCGGGCTTTGACCCGGCGACGCAACCGTGGGTGGTGGCCAACGAGTCCTTGCCGGCCGTGCCCTCCAGCCTGCTTACCCCGGATTCCCTGCGGGGGACGCTGAGCCAGCCGTCCACCTGGATGCTGGAGCTTTCGCGCGACAACGATTTGCGCTATCCGGGGCGCGAAGGCACGCCTGTGCCCGCCGCGGTGCTGATTCCGCTGGTGACGCGAGACAACGGCGTGCATATCATGCTGACGCAGCGCGCCGCGCATCTGCACGATCACGCGGGCCAGATCAGCTTTCCGGGCGGGCGCATCGAGACCAGCGATTCCACGCCCGTGGCCGCGGCGCTGCGCGAGGCGCAGGAAGAAACGGGCTTGCCCTCGAACCATGTGGAAGTGCTGGGCAGTATGCCTCCCTATCTGACGGCTACGGGGTTTTCGATCGTCCCGGTGGTGTCGCTGGTGCGTCCGGGCTTTCATCTGGCGCCCGATGCCTTCGAGGTGGCCGAGGTGTTCGAGGTGCCGCTGTCCTTCCTGATGGACCCCGCCAATCATCGCCTGTATGAAGCCAGGCTGGACGATGGCCGGGTGCGCCACTACTACGGCATGCCCTACGGCAAGCATTTCATCTGGGGTGCCACCGCGGGCATGCTGCGCAATCTTTACCATCTGCTGCGCCACGGCTTCACGCCGCGCTGATTCCGCGCAACGCCTGGCGTTGCGCCGCGTCATGAATGAAGACGGCCCCGAAAGGGGCCGTATCTACTGGCGCGGGCAGACCGGCGGGAAGGATCAGTAGCGCTGCTGGCCCGCCAGGTTTTCTTCCAGGATGCGCTCGTACAGGGCGTAGCGCGCCGGATCTATCCTGCCGGCCTGCAATGCCGCGACCACGCCGCAGCCTGGCTCATGACGATGGGAGCAGTTGTAGAAACGGCACTCTTCGATGGGCTGCGTGAATTCCGGAAAGCCGCGGATGATGTCTTCGCGGGTCAGGTGTTGCAGCCCGAAGGCCTGGAATCCGGGGGAGTCGATCAGGTCCCCGCCGGGATCGGGCAGGTGGTAGAGCCGCGTGCTGGTCGTGGTGTGCTTGCCCATGTCCAGCGCGGTCGAGTGCTCGCGGGTGGCGGCGGCAGCGTCGGGCACCAGCACGTTGAGCAGTGTGGACTTACCCATGCCGCTCTGGCCCAGCAGCAGGCTGGTGCGCCCGGCCAGGCGCGGCGCCAGCAGGGCCTGGACCTTTTCAGGTTCCAGCGCGCTCAGTTCGATCACGTCCACCCCCAGCGCGGCGATGGGCGCCAGGCGCGCGCGCGCGGCCGGCAACTCATCCGCCAGGTCCGTCTTGTTCAGGATGATCAGCGGCGAAATGCCCGCGCTCCATGCGCCCGCCAGCGCGCGGCCGGTGAGATCGTCGGAAAAGGTGGGCCGCACGGCGATCACGATCAGCAGCTGGTCCACGTTGGACGCAAATTGCTTGGAACGCATTTCGTCGGAACGGAACAGCAGGTTGCTGCGCGGCAGGATGGCGTCGATGGCGCCTTCGTCCTTGCCCTGGGGCGTGATCCGCACGCGGTCGCCCACGGCGGCGCCGGCTTTCTTGCCCCGCGGGAAGCACTTGCGCAATGCGCCGTCCGCGAGCTCCACGGTGTAGTGACGCCCATGGGCGGCGATGATGCGGCCTTCCATGGGGTCGCGCTTGGGCAGGCCCTCGTATTGGGCGACTGGCGGTGAGGTCTTGGACTTGCGCGGCGCGCTCATGCGGCAGGCGCCATCAGGTGGCGGATGCGCACGGCGGCGGGGGGGTGGCTATCGTAGAAGGCGGAATGCACAGGGTCGGGGGTCAGCGTTGCGGCGTTGTCGTCGTAGAGTTTGACCAGTGCGGATACCAGGCGTTCCGGCGAACTCTGTTCGGCCGCATAGCGGTCGGCTTCGAATTCGTCGCGGCGCGAGTACCAACTGGCCAACGGCGTGAACATGAAGGTGAATACAGGGATGACAAGGAAGAACAGCAGCAGCGCCATGGCATCATTGCGCCCGCCCAGCTGCGGCAGGACGCCCAGTCCCACATAGAACCAGGACTGCTGGGCGATCCATCCCAGGATGGCGAAGAATACCAGCGCGGCGCCAAAGCTGAAGACAATGCGCTTGATGATGTGGCGCTTGGCGAAATGGCCCAGTTCATGCGCCAGCACCGCTTCGATCTCGTCGGCGTTCAGGCGGGCCAGCAAGGTGTCGAAGAACACGATGCGGCGCGAACGGCCGAAACCCGTGAAGTAGGCGTTGCCATGGGCGGAGCGGCGCGATCCGTCCATCACGAACAGCCCGTTCAAGGCAAAGCCGCAACGCTGCGCCAGGCGCTGGATGCGTCCGGCCAGTTCGGGGTCGGACAGTGGCGTGAACTTGTTGAAGAGCGGGGCGATGAACATCGGGTAGATGATCAGCAGCGCCAGGTTGAATACCGTCCAGAGGGCCCAGGCCCAGACCCACCAGTACGCGCCGGCGCTGCCCATCAGCCAGAGCACCGCCGCGGCCAGAGGCAGGCCCAGCACCGCCGCGACCAGCAGACCCTTCAGGGCGTCGGCGATGAACAGCGCGGGCGTCATGCGGTTGAATCCGAAGCGCGCCTCCAGTTTGAACTGCCGCCATAGCGTGAAGGGCAGGCCGAGCAGCCCCAGCACCAGCGCCACCACCACCAGCAGCAGCATCTGCCGCACGAAGTCGTTGCTGGTAAGCTGGCTTACCAGCAGGTCGATGAATTGCAGGCCGCCCATCAGGGTCAGGCATACCAGCAGGATTGCGTCGTAGGTACGTTCAAGCATGCCCAGCTTGACCCGCGCCACCGTGTAGTCGGCCGCGCGCTGATGGCTGGCCAGCCCGATGCGATGGGAGAATTCCGATGGCACCTCGCCCCGATTGCGGGCGACGTGGCGGATCTGGCGCGAGGCCAGCCACATGCGCACGGCGATATCGGTCAGCAGAAAGGCAACGAACAGCAGTGTGAACATGGGCGATGCGGTTTGCTCAAGAAGGGATGTGCGAAAATCGCGTGTTTTATAGGCAAATTATATGGCTGCGAACGAAAACCGCCTGGTATGGCTCGACATGGAAATGACCGGGCTGGACCCTGAGAAAGAACGCATTATCGAAGTCGCCGTCGTGGTGACCGAGCCCGATCTCACGGTCGTGGCCGAAGGCCCCGTGCTGGTGGTGCACCAGCCCGACAGCCTGCTCGACGCCATGGACAACTGGAACAAATCCACCCACGGCAAGAGCGGCCTGATCGACAAGGTGAAGGCGTCCACGGTATCCGAGGCGCAGGCAGAGGATACGCTGTTGGCGTTTCTGGCGCAGCATGTGCCGGCCGGCAAGTCCCCGATGTGCGGTAACACGATCAGCCAGGACCGCCGGTTCATGTTTGCTTACATGCCGCGCCTGGAGCAGTTCTTCCACTACCGCAACCTGGATGTCAGCACGCTGAAGGAATTGGCGCGCCGCTGGGCCCCGGCCGTCTACAAGGGCTTCGAGAAAAAGAGCCGTCACGAAGCGCTGGCCGACATCTACGAATCCATCGATGAACTCAAGTACTACCGCGAGCATTTCCTGAAGCTGTGACGTCTTCCGTCACCGGTTGATCAGGTGTCTAGCCCCGGGGCGTCCATGCTGTCCTATCCCGTTGCCGCCATCCGCCATGCCGAACGGCTCGCCCTGGAGCAAGGGAGGGCGCTGATGCCGCTGGCCGGCGCGGCCGCCGCCCGATTCGCCGCCCAGCGCTTCCCGTCTGGCACGCACGTGCTGGCGTTGGCTGGTCCCGGCAACAATGGCGGCGACGCCATGGAAGCCGCCGCCCGGCTGCGCGATCAAGGATTCGATGTGCGGGTGCTGCTGCCCGCCGGGCCCAGCAAGCTTCCGGCCGACGCTGCTCGCGCCTATGCCGGCTGGCTTGCCGCGGGCGGGACCGTCCAGGCGGCGCTGACCGAGGGCGAGATTCCAGGCCTGGTCATGGACGGTCTGTTCGGCATCGGCTTGAACCGGCCTCTGGGCGCGGAATGGCAGGCGCTGGTCGATACCGTGAATGGCTGGCGGGCGCCGGTGCTGGCGCTGGACGTGCCCAGCGGAATCGATGCCGATACCGGTGCCGCCCTGGGAAGGCCGATACGGGCCCGCTGGACCCTATCCTTTATTGCGCCTGCCAGAGGCGTGGCGTTGCCGGGACCCGGCCGCGACGCGGCGGGAGAACTCCACGTGGACACCCTGGGCGTGACGATGCCCCCCGCCAGCGACGGAATCCTTTAGCCCGGCCGACCGCCAAAGCGGGATTCCACTTCCGCCGCCAATGGCGAATAGCGCTCATTGTCCTGTCCAGCCAGGGCATTCAGGTGCGTTTCCGACGCGTCGAAAACCCTCCAGTAGATACGGCCGCACAATTCGCGCGCGGCGTGCCCCGGCCAGTTGTCGGGCAGCATGGGCGCGGGCAACTGGGGATCGTGCAGGACGATCCGGCGCCAGTTGTGCAACAGCATGACCCGGACCGTGAAAGCCTCGGACGGCGTGGCGGCGTCCTCCAGCAGTTTTTCCAGCGGTCCGAAATTCCGCGAGAACTGCCGGTACTGCTCGGCCACGTCGTCCAGGTTCCAGCACTGTGACGCCAGGCTGGCGATGGGCAGGCCGCCCGCACCGGCCAGGTCGCGGGCCGACAGCACCAGGGCGCGGTCCGGGATGCCCAGCTTGTCCAGGATGTCGTGCGCCGCGCGCGCCTCGGTGTGCGGGTGCGCGAACAGGCCCGGCGCAATCATGCCAAACCCTTCCCAGATCAGCTCGCGGCGCAGTTCGCCGCGTTCAGCCAGGCCGTTGCCCGAGCGCGGCAGCGCGACCAGCGTCCATTCACCGTTCCAGTCCTTGGCCGCACCTTCATAGATGCGCTGCGAGGCGTGCGAGGTGTAGCGCGCGCCCTGTTCCGAAATCAGGTAGAGGCTGCGCCGGCCATGCCGCTCCGACTGCAGCCAGTTCTGCGCGACCAGGCGGAAGACGCTGGTGCGCAGCAGGCGCTCATTGATTCCCAGCGGGGCCAGCAGCTCGATCAGGCTGCCCAGCCAGATGGCGCCGCCATGGGGGGCCAGTGCGTCCCCCAGCAAACTGACGCAGAGCGATTTTGCACGGGGCGGATCGCTTTTCAACAAGCGGGACAGGAAGCGGTCCAGGGGGGACTGAGGGTTTGCCATAAGGGGGGCCGCAAGGGGCCGGTATCGGGATCCTCAATATGATACATAAATCCAATGTGATACAGATTTGAGTTTGACAATGAATTTTTTGTATTAAATAATCCTCCTATGACATGACGGCACTGCGGAGCGTTTGCCTTGCGTTTTCGCAAACCGTCTCAAGGAGACAAACATGTACGCTCAACTCGTCGAAACCGGCGTCAAGCAGGTCAAGACCGCGGACCAGCTCGAAGGCCTGGAACAGACGTTCCAGCGACGCATCGACGACGGCGTCCGCATCGAAGCCAAGGACTGGATGCCCGAGGCCTATCGCAAGACGCTGGTGCGCCAGATCTCGCAGCACGCGCACTCGGAAATCGTCGGCATGTTGCCCGAAGGCAACTGGATCACCCGCGCGCCCTCGCTCAAGCGCAAGGCCATCCTGCTGGCCAAGGTGCAGGACGAGGCGGGCCACGGGCTGTACCTGTACAGCGCCGCCGAAACACTGGGCGTGTCGCGCGACGACCTGATCGACGACCTGCATGCCGGCCGCGCCAAGTATTCCAGCATCTTCAACTACCCCACGCTCAGCTGGGCCGACATCGGCATGATCGGCTGGCTGGTCGACGGCTCCGCGATCATCAACCAGATCCCGTTGTGCCGCTGTTCCTATGGTCCCTATGCGCGGGCCATGGTGCGCGTCTGTAAGGAAGAGTCCTTCCACCAGCGCCAGGGCTACGACCTGCTCATGCAGATGTGCCTGCACGGCACGCCCGAACAGAAGGCCATGGTCCAGGACTCGCTGAACCGCTGGTGGTGGCCTGCCCTGATGATGTTCGGCCCGTCCGACGCGGACTCGCCCAACAGCGCCCAGTCCATGGCCTGGAAGATCAAGCTCTTCTCCAACGACGAGCTGCGCCAGAAGATGGTGGACCAGACCGTGCCGCAGGCCGAGTACCTGGGCCTGACTGTCCCGGATCCCGCCCTGAAGTGGAACGCCGAACGCGGCCACTATGACTTCGGCGAGATCGACTGGAGCGAGTTCTACGCGGTGCTCAAGGGCAATGGCCCCTGCAACCGCGAACGCCTGGCTGCGCGCGTCAAGGCGCACGAGGACGGCGCCTGGGTGCGCGACGCGCTCGTCGCCTACGCCGACAAGCAGGCCGAGCGCAAGGCCGCCTGAGCCGCGTTCCGACTTCAAGCTTCTTCATCATCAGAGACCGGTGCGCGCTCGGCGCGCCCGGCATTAGAGGAAATCCATCATGAGCAAAGACTGGCCTTTGTGGGAAGTCTTCATCCGCAGTCAGCACGGCCTGGCGCACAAGCACGTGGGCAGCCTGCACGCGTCCGACGCCGAAATGGCGATCAATCATGCGCGTGACGTCTACACCCGCCGCAATGAAGGTCTGAGCATCTGGGTGGTGCGCGCGTCCGACATCTCGGCCAGCAGCCCCGGCGACAAGGATCCGCTGTTCGAACCCGCCAACAGCAAGGTTTACCGGCATCCGACTTTTTTCCCGATGCCAGAAGAAATCAAGCACATGTAAGGCGCGGGGGGAGACATGGACAAGACATTCTTTGAGTACCTGCTGCGCCTGGGCGACTCGTCGCTCATCCTGTCGCAGCGCCTGGGCGCCTGGACCGGACACGGACCCATCCTGGAAGAGGACCTGGCGCTGACCAATACCGCGCTGGACCTGCTGGGCCAGGCCCGCATGTGGCTGACCCTGGCCGGCGAGGTCGAGGGCGCGGGCCGCGACGAAGACGCGCTGGCCTACCTGCGCGATACGCACCAGTTCCACAACGTGCTGCTGGTGGAGCGCGACAACGGCAACTACGCCGACACCATGGCGCGGCAGTTCCTGTTCGACGTCTGGCACTACTTCCTGCTTCAGCGGCTGGAGAAGTCCTCCGACGAGCGCGTGGCCGCCATCGCCGCCAAGTCGATCAAGGAAGTGACCTACCACGTGCGCCGCTCGTCGGACATGGTGGTGCGCCTGGGCGACGGCACCGCCGAAAGCCACGCCAAGATGCAGGCCGCCATCGACGACGCCTGGCGCTTTACCGGGGAACTGTTCGCCGACGACGCCATCGACCTGGACCTGGCCTCCCGCGGCATCGGCTGTGAGCTGTCCGCCCTGCGCCAGCCCTGGCTGGCGCATGTGCGCGAAGTGCTCCAGGAAGCCACCATGACCGTGCCGGAAGAAACGGCCGCGAACCATCTGGCGTACCGCGGCGGCCGTCAGGGCAGGCACACCGAAGCGCTGGGCTACGTGCTGGCCGAGATGCAGCACCTGCAGCGCGCCTATCCCGGAGCAACGTGGTGAACGCGCTTGCGCCCATTTCCGCCGACCAGGTCTACGCCTGGCTGCAAGAGGTTCCGGATCCGGAGATCCCCGTGCTGTCCGTGGTGGATCTGGGCGTGGTGCGCGACGTGTCCTGGGACGGCGGCGCCTGTGTCGTGGTCATCACGCCCACGTATTCCGGCTGCCCCGCCATGCGCGAGATCACGCAGGATATCCAGCAGACGCTGGGGCGCCATGGCATCGGCGAGGTCCGTGTCGAAACCCGCCTGGCTCCCGCCTGGACGACCGACTGGATGAGCGAGAAGGGGCGCGAGGCGCTCAAGGACTACGGCATAGCCGCGCCCGCCGAACGCGCCATCGACATCTCGGGCATCAGCCGCCGGGCCACCGGTCCCGCCATCGCGTGTCCGCGCTGCGGTTCGCGCGAGACGCGCCTGGTCAGCAACTTCGGCTCAACATCGTGCAAGGCGCTGTACCGCTGCGTGTCTTGCCGCGAGCCCTTCGATTATTTCAAGACTCACTGAGAGTGGTTTCGAGATGAGCCAGAACCAATTCCATTCCTTGAAGGTGGCCTCCGTGGCGCGCAATACGCGCGATGCCGTGGTCGTGACCTTCGACCTGCCCGAGGCGCTGACGGAAGAGTTCGCCTTCCTGCCCGGCCAGTACCTGACGCTGCGCACCCAGCTCAACGGCGAAGAACTGCGCCGTTCGTACTCCATCTGTTCCGCGCCGCACGACAAGCTGCTGCGCGTGGCGATCAAGAAGGTGGACGAGGGCACGTTCTCCAGCTGGGCCAATCACGAACTGCAGCCCGGCCAGACGCTGGAAGTCATGGCGCCGGCGGGCAATTTCACCGTCGACTTCTCACCCGAGAACCAGCGCCACTATGTGGCGTTTGCGGTGGGCAGCGGCATCACCCCGGTGTTCTCGCTGGTCAAGACGGCGCTGTCGACCGAACCGCGCAGCACGTTCACGCTGTTCTTCGGCAACCGCGCGTCCTCGGCGGTGCTTTTCCGCGAAGAGATCGAAGATCTGAAGAACCTCTACATGGACCGCTTTTCGCTGGTCTACGTCATGAGCCGCGAAACCCAGGACATCGAGCTGTTCAACGGCCGCCTGGACGGCGACAAGGTCGACCAGCTCATGTCGGCCTGGATGAGTCCCGAGGATATCGACTACGCTTTTGTCTGTGGCCCGCAGACCATGACGGAAAGCGTGGTCGAGCGGCTGCAGGCCCGCGGCATTCCGAAGTCGAACATCAAGTTCGAGCTCTTCGGCGCGCCCAAGGGGCCGCGCGGATTGCGCACCGGCCAGGACGCCCGCCAGGCGCCCGGCAAGGGCCAGTGCGAGGTCACGGTGGTGCAAGACGGACATAGCCGCATGTTCGTCATTGAAAAGAACAAAGATAGCGTGCTGGACTCGGCGCTGGCGCAAGGGATCGAACTGCCGTATTCGTGCAAGGGCGGGGTGTGTTCCACCTGCCGTTGCAAGGTGATCGAAGGCGAGGTGGACATGGATGCCAACTTCGCCCTGGAAGACTACGAAGTGGCGCGCGGTTTCATCCTGAGCTGCCAGAGCTTCCCGGTCAGCGACCGCCTGGTCATCGACTTCGATCAGGAAACCTGACCCGGCCCGCGCCTGGCAGAAATTCATATCCATTTGGAGAGACGAGAGTGTCCCAGAAATTTTTCGAACGCCACCAGCCCCTGCTGGAACAATCCCTGGCTGCCGCCGCGCTGCGCGGCTACTGGAGCCCGTTTGCCGAGTCGCCCAGCCCGCGCAACTATGGCGAAACCGCCAACGATGACGGCCGTGCCGCCTTCGAAGCCCTGCGCGGCAAGCCCTTTCCGCTGAACCTGCATGATGCCGACGGCACGGTGGGCGGCGAACAATCCCCCTACGGTTTCGACCTGGGCATCACCTATCCGCATGTGCCGCCCGCCAAGCTGATCGCGGCGTCCATGCGCGCGCTGGAGGACTGGCGCCGAGCCGGCCCGCGCGCCTGGGTCGGCGTGTCGCTCGAAATCCTGGCCCGCCTGAACAAGCTCAGCTTCGAGATCGCCTACGCCGTTCAGCACACCACCGGACAGGGCTTCATGATGGCCTTCCAGGCCGGCGGCCCGCATGCGCAGGACCGCGGCTTTGAAGCCGTGACCTACGCCTGGCAGGAAATGTCGCGCATTCCCGGCGTGTCCATCTGGGAAAAGCCGCAGGGCAAGAACGATCCGATCCGCATGGAAAAGCAGTTCACCGTGGTGCCGCGCGGCGTGGCGCTGGTGATCGGCTGCTCGACCTTCCCGACCTGGAACGGCTATCCCGGCATGTTCGCCAGCCTGGCGACCGGCAACACCGTCATCGTCAAGCCGCATCCTGGCGCGATCCTGCCGCTGGCCATCACTGTGAAGGTGGCGCGCGAAGTGTTGCAGGAAGCAGGGTTTGACCCCGACGTGGTGCAACTGGCCGCGCATGCGGCCGGTGACGATACCGCGCAGAAGCTGGCGCTGGATCCGGCCGTCAAGATCGTTGACTTCACCGGCAGCACCGCCAATGGCGACTGGCTCGAAAACAATGCCCGCCAGGCGCTGGTCTACACCGAGAAAGCCGGCGTGAACCAGGTCATCATCGACTCCACCGCCGACCTGAAAGGCGTGGCTCGCAACCTGGCGTTCTCGTTGGCCCTGTATTCGGGCCAGATGTGCACCGCGCCGCAGAACATCTACGTGCCACGCGACGGCATCAATACGCCGGAAGGCCGCGTCAGCTTCGACGACGTTGCCGCCGCGCTGGGCGTGGCGCTGGAAAAGGTCAGCGCCGATGCGGCCAAGGCCGTCGAACTGACCGGCGCCATCCAGAACGAAGGCATTGTCGAACGTATCGAAAAGGCGCGCGCGCTGGGTCTGCCCGTGGTGGCCGACAGCAAGACGCTGGCTCATCCCCAGTTTGAGAACGCCCGTGTCCGCACGCCGCTGCTGCTGCGCACGGAAGCCGGCAACGCCGCCATCAGCCAGGAATGGTTCGGCCCCATCGCCTTTGTGGTGGCCACCGATTCCACCACCCACAGCATCCAGCTGGCGCGCGACAGCGTCATCAAGCATGGCGCCCTGTCCCTGTCCGCCTATACGACGGATGACCGGGTGGCCGAGCAGGTGCAGGACGCGGCGGAAGTGTCCGGCGTGTCGCTGTCGCTCAACCTGACGGGTGCGGTGTTCGTCAACCAGACGGCGGCCTTCAGCGACTTCCATGGCACCGGCGCCAATCCGGCGGCCAATGCGGCGCTGTCCGACTCGGCATTCGTCTCGAACCGCTTCCGCGTGGTGCAAACCCGCCGGCACGTCTGAGCAGGGCGCCCACATGAGCTATCAGGATATTCAATTCGATCTGTCCGGCGGCATCGCGCGCCTGACGCTGAACCGCCCGGACAAGCTGAACAGCTTCACCGCCAACATGCATGCGGAAGTGGCTGACGCGCTGACGCGCATCGAGACGGAAGGCGCGCGCGTGCTGGTCCTGACCGGCGCGGGCCGCGGCTTCTGCGCGGGCCAGGACCTGAGCGAGCGCAAGCCCGCCGCGGACGGCACGCCGCCCGACCTGGGCGAGACCGTCGACAAGTTCTACGCGCCGCTGGTGCGCCGCCTGAACGCCTTGCCCATGCCCGTCGTGGTGGGGGTGAACGGCGTGGCCGCGGGGGCGGGGGCCAACCTGGCGTTCGCGGGCGATATCGTCATCGCCAAGGCCTCGGCCAACTTCATCCAGTCGTTCTGCCGCCTGGGCCTGATTCCGGACACCGGCGGCACCTTTGCGCTGCCGCGCCTGGTGGGCCGCGCCCGCGCCATGGGCCTGGCCATGCTGGGCGACAAGCTCAGCGCCAAGCAGGCGCAAGAGTGGGGCCTGATCTGGCAATGCGTCGCGGACGAGGAATTCGACGCCGAACTGGACCGCCTGGCCCGGCATTTCGCGGCGGCGCCCACCAAGGGCCTGGCTTTCACCAAGCGCGCCCTGCAGGCCAGCCTGGGCAATGACCTGTCCACGCAGCTCGACCTGGAGCGCGACATGATGCGCGAGCTGGGCCGCAGCGCGGATTACGCCGAAGGCGTCGCCGCCTTCCTGGGCAAGCGTGAACCGCAATTCAAGGGGCAATGATGAGCGCACACGTTCCCCCCGTTGAAGTGCCGGCCGATCCCCAGGAACTTGCGCAAGCCGTGGGTTCCGTCATGTATGCGGGCGATGCGGCCACGCAGGGCCTGGACATGAAGATCGAGGAAATGGCGCCGGGCTACGCGCGGCTGACGATGCGAGTGCGCGCCGACATGCTGAACGGCCACAAGACCTGCCATGGCGGCTTCATCTTCGCCCTGGCCGACAGCGCTTTCGCGTTCTCCTGCAATTCCCGCAACGTCAGCACCGTGGCGTCCGGATGCACGATCGACTACCTGGCGCCCGGATTCGAGGGCGACATGCTGACCGCCGTGGCCCAGGAGCGTTCGCTGGCCGGCCGCACTGGCGTCTACGACGTCACGGTCACCAACCAGGACGGCCGCAACGTGGCCCTGTTCAGGGGCCGTTCCTACCGCATCAAGGGCCAGATTGTCGGAGTGCCGGCCGACGCTTGACCGCATAGCCCAACCAAAGAGAAGGCCGCCGGCCGGGCCGCGCGCGGATTGGACCCGCGCCGCCCGGGACGGGGCGTAGAGAATTTCAGGAGAGACATCATCATGCCCAACACCATGAGCAAGCCGGGACTGGATCCCATCGAGCATGCCAGCCAGGATGAGCTGCGCGCGCTGCAGCTCGAGCGATTGAAGTGGTCGCTCAAGCATGCCTACGAAAATGTGCCGCACTACAAGAAAGCGTTCGACGAAGTCGGCGTGCATCCGGATGACCTGAAGCAACTGTCCGACATCTCCAGGTTCCCCTTCACGACCAAGAAGGAACTGCGCGAGAACTATCCGTTCGGCATGTTCGCCGTGCCACGTGAACGCATCTCGCGCATCCATGCGTCCAGCGGCACGACCGGCAAGCCGACCGTGGTGGGCTATACCAAGGGCGACCTGGACAACTGGGCCAACCTGGTGGCGCGCTCGATCCGCGCCGCGGGCGGCAAACCCGGCGACACGGTGCACGTGGCCTACGGCTACGGCTTGTTCACGGGCGGCCTGGGCGCGCATTACGGCGCGGAACGCCTGGGCTGCACGGTCATCCCGATGTCGGGCGGACAGACCGAAAAACAGGTGCAGCTGATCAACGATTTCCGTCCGGACATCATCATGGTCACGCCCTCCTATTTCTGCAATATTCTGGAAGAACAGCGGCGGCAGGGCATTGATCCGCGTCAAAGTTCGCTGCGTATCGGCATCTTCGGCGCCGAGCCGTGGACGGGCCAGATGCGCGCCGACATCGAGACCGAAGCCGGCATCGACGCGGTAGACATCTACGGCCTTTCCGAAGTGATGGGGCCGGGCGTGGCGAGCGAATGCGTCGAGACCAAGGACGGCCCGGTGGTGTGGGAAGACCACTTCTACGCCGAGATCATCAATCCGGATACGGGCGAGCCCGTGGCCGAAGGCGAGGCCGGCGAGCTGGTGTTCACGTCGCTGACCAAGGAAGCGATGCCCATCGTGCGCTACCGCACGCGCGACCTGACCCGCTTGCTGCCGCCGACCTCGCGCAGCATGCGCCGCATCGGCAAGATCACCGGCCGCAGCGACGACATGCTCATCGTGCGCGGCGTGAACATGTTCCCCACGCAGGTCGAAGAGCTGGTGCTGAAGATTGCGCAGCTGGCGCCGCACTACCAGCTGGTGCTGACGCGCACGGGCAACATGGATGAGCTGGAGATCCTGACCGAAGTGCGCGCGGAGTTCTCGGGCCTGTCGGACGCGGACCGCGCCAACCTGGGCAAGCAGCTGCAGCACGCGGTCAAGACGCACATCGGCGTGAGCGCCCGCATCCAGGTGTCGGACGCCGGCCAGGTCGAGCGCACCTTGACCGGCAAGGCGCGTCGCGTGATCGACAGGCGGCCGAAGTAGGTCCCCGGGGGAAAGCCCCCCACGCCGCCTCGCTTTGCCGCTTGCTGCTCCCTGGAGGGCAGCCGCGGCGGCAGGGCGGCTATTCAGGCCTTGCGCCGCGTCCCATCCCGCCTGTTGGGGCCTGTCGCCCCACGGCGCGCACGATGCGCCGATACCAGTAGTGCAGCAGGGCGGCGGACAGCGCCAGGCCGACCATGGCCATCAGCCACATGCTGCCCGCCCCTTCGGGCGAGCCGGGCACCAGCTCCCCGCGCAATCCGTCCAATCCGCCGCGGCCCGGGCCAAAGCCGAACCACCAGCCGCCGACCAGGCCCACTCCCGCCAGCGCCACCATCTGCAGCAGCAGGGGCACCACGGCCACTTTATAGGCGCGCAACAGGTAGGAGTTGATGCACTGCATCGAGTCGAACAGGTGGAACAGCGGCAGGACCGCCAGCAGCGCGGTCGCGACGGCCGCCACCTCGGCGTTGTCGGTGTAGGCGGCCAGGATGAGCGGGCGGCCGGCCAGCAGCACCGCCGACGTCAGCAATGCGCCCATCAGGCCCAAGGCAAGTCCCGCCATGCCGGTGCGATGGGCATGCGCAAGGTTGCCGGCGCCGATGGCTTGCGCCGTCAGCGCGGCGGTGGCGACGCCGAGCGCCATCGGCATCATGTAACAGAGCGCGGCCAGGTTCGACATGATCTGGTGGCCGCCGGTCACGAAAGTGCCTTCGCGCGCGACCAGCAGCGCCATGAACGTGAATGCGGACACTTCGACCAGATAGGATCCCCCCATGGGGAGGCCCAGGCGCAGCAGTTCCTTCAGCGCCTTCCAGTCCGGTTTGCCGACCCGGAGCTGGAAACGGCGGTAGTAGCGATCGCGCGTGATCACCCACAGGCCCAGCCCCAGGCTCATCCACGACACCACGGCGGTGGCCAGTCCGGCGCCGGCCGCGCCCATCGCGGGCAGGCCCAACGTGCCGTAGATGAAAAGCCAGTTGAATAGCGCCTTGAAGCCGATGATCGACAGGTTGATGGCCATGACCAGCTTGGGCCGGGATACCGCGGTGCCAAGCGCATAGATGGTGCGGAACACCAGCGCGGCCGGCAGGGCCAGCACCAGCGCCTGCAGATAGGAGGCGATGCGGTCGCGCACCCCGGGGGCGACTTCACCCGACATGGACAGCCACACGTCCGGGAACAGCATCAGGATCGCGCCTACGACGGACAGGCCCAGCGCCAGCCAGACGCCTTGGCCCCAGCTGCGGCCGACTTCAAGATTGTTGCCGGCGCCGAACTGCTGGGCCAGGATCGGGATCAGGGCATGCACGACGCCCATCAGTCCCACGAATATGGTGATGTAGATGGACGCGGACAGCGCCATCGCCGCCAGGTCGTCGGGGCTGGAGTGGCCCGTCATGGCGGTGTCCAGCACGCCGAACGAAATGCTTGCCCATTGGCTGATCAGCACGGGCCAGGCCTGCTTGAGGATGCCGCGCAGGGTGGCGCCGAAGGTCATCGGCGCCATTGGCGCGGGGGTCATTGCTTGGCGCCGACCCGCAGCAGCCGGAACACTTCCTGCCGGTCGGCGCGGCGGCCGCCTTGCCACAGCACGTCGGCGCCGTCGCTATACGCGGAGGTGTTGTCGCGCAGGCTCTGGTTGCTGGTCTGCTGCAGGACCAGCGTGCAGCGGGCGTCGAACGTGAAGGACAGGTTATTGAAGATCAGGAACGACGCGCGCTGGCCGCTGCCCAGACTCAGCCCGCGCACGCATTCGCCGGGGCGCTTGTGCTGCTCAAGCGCCTGCGCGAGTTGGCCCGAAACGGTGCGGTAGCTGCGGGCGTAGTCCACCGCCGGCTGCCATAGCAGCACCAGCAGGATCCATGTGGTGGTCAGTCCGCCGGCCGACAGCACGGTGCCGCGCCACAGCGCTTGCGGACGCACACGCAGCCGCCACACCACCAGCGCGACCCAGGCCAGGGTGAAGAGCACGGCCAGGGCGAAGGCCACCCAGGAAATGACGGGCTCGTAGCCGGTGGTCTGGCGTCCGATATTGCGGGAAATCTGGGCCGGCCACTGGAAGTGCAGGGCCACCCAGCCAAGCCAGACGGTGGCCGCGGTCAGCGAAAAGCACATGACGGCGAACCAATCGAGCGTATTGACGACCCCGCGGCGCAGGGTCGGCAGCGAGAACGCGCCCAGTACCGCGCAGGGCACGGCCAGCAGCACGTACTCGGCATCCGAGGCTTGTTCCTGTATGAACAGGATCAGCGCCGAGCAGACCAGCAGCATCAGGGGCAGCCAGATATGCGGCGCATAGATCCAGGCGCGCCAGCGCCAGATGGCCAGCAGCGCCAGCGGCCAGGTGGGCCACAGATACCAGGGCAGGTCGCGCAGGGTGCGCCCGGCGTCGTGCCAGGAGGGCACCGCGAAGGACGACAGGTTCCAGGTCTTCCAGTTGCGGATCCAATACTCGCTGCCCTGGCTGGCGGGAATCCACCATGCCAGGATCAGGGCGGCGGCCAGCAGCGCGGCCCACAGCGCCCAGCGCTTGCATTTCCACAGCTGGCTGCGGGGATAGAAGGCGAGGGCCGCGCCGATCATGATGGGCAGGGCGCCGACCCAGCCGCGCGTCAGGAAGCTTGCGGCCAGCGCAATCCCCAGCGTGGTGGAGCCCGTGATGGGGCGGTCCACGGTGCGTGCCAGTGAATAGAAGGCCAGCGCCTGGCACGCGATGATGGCGGGCACGACGGTGGTTTCGTGGGTGCGCTGCAGGATGCCCACCGTGGCCAGCAACAGGAGCAGCGCGGCGTCGGCCAGCATGCGGCCATAGTCGCGCGGTTCGGGCTCGCCGCCGAACGGCAACGCCAGCGGCTGGGCTTCCGGGCGGCGGCCAAGCAGATAGGTGCCGTACCAGACGCTCGCGGCCGTGATGCCGAACCACAACAGGTTGGGCAGGCGGCCGGCGGTGATGTCACCGATGAAGGGGCCGAACAGCCAGATGCAGATCGCGCCGACCCACGTGATCAACGGTCCTTCTTCGGCGTGGGCCAGATGCCCCACTTGCGGCAGCAGCCAGGTGAGTCCGCCTTCGCGGATCGTCGTGATCATGGTCGCTAGTCCGACCGCGTCGTCCGTCTTCCACGGGTCGCGCATGAACAGGCCGGCCACGATATAGGCCAGTGCCAGGCCCAGCAGGATGAGGCGGGGCAGTTTCGCGGTGGCGACCGACGTCAGCCGGGCCGGAGTGGAAATAGAAAGAGGGGACACGGGCGTTAATGTAACCGAGTGATCAGAATGCGCCAGCCCTAGACCGTGAATAAGCCGGCAAGGGGGGAAAAAAAAGCAGCCCGAAGGCTGCCTTTTTGCTGTGACTCCCGCAGGAGCGACAGGATCAGGAAGCGGACTTGACCGTGCCGGCCGTACGGGCGAAGCGGGCGCGGAACTTTTCCACGCGGCCGGTTTCGACGATACGCGTCTGGGCGCCCGTGTAGAACGGGTGCGATTCGGAGGTCACGTCGCACTTGAAGAGCGGGTACGTCTTGCCATCGATTTCGATGTTTTCGCGCGTGTGGACGGTCGAACGGGTGATGAACTTGTTGCCCGTTTGCAGGTCGGCGAAGACGACTTCGCGGTATTCGGGGTGAATGCCTTCTTTCATGGTGCTTTCCTAGACTCTCTTGAGTCTTTCTCAAGTTGTTAGGGTCGCCAGCTAGGCACGCTGAAATATCCCAAAAGACGGGATACCTGCGGATAACGCTAGCCACGTATCCAAAAAGTAACCCCAAATTCTAGCATGGGAAATTTCCACGGGCTAGCCGCGAAAGACGTGCCCGATAGGGCCGGCTCCGCGGAAAATAAGGGGACGGTTTGGCGTCCTGCTATCAAAGTTCGGTGCGCAGCTTCCAGATCTCCGGGAACAGCACCACGTCCAGCATGCGCCGCAGGTAATCCACCCCAGAGGTGCCGCCCGTGCCGCGCTTGAAGCCGATGACCCGCTCGACGGTCGTGACGTGGCGGAATCGCCACAGGCGGAACGCGTCCTCCAGGTCGGTCAGCTTTTCTCCAAGCTGATACAGGTCCCAATAGCGGTCGGTCTGGCGGTAGACCGCCAGCCAGGCGGCTTCGACGCCTGCGGAAGACTGGTAGGGCTGCGTCCAATCGCGTTCCAGGCGGTCGGCGGGCACGTCAATGCCGTGGCGGGCCAGCAGCCGCAGCGATTCGTCATAGAGCGACGGGGCTTCGTAGGCGCTTTGCACCTGGGCCAGCAGGTCAGCACGATGCGCATGGGGCTTGAGCATGGCTGCGTTCTTGTTGCCCAGCAGGAATTCGACCTGGCGGTACTGGTAGCTCTGGAATCCGCTGGAGCGCGCAAGGTAAGGGCGCAGCGCCGAATACTCGGGCGGCGTCATAGTTGCCAGCACGTCCCACGCATGGACCAACTGTTCCATGATCTTGCTGACCCGGGCCAGCATCTTGAAGGCGGGCTGAAGGCGGTCGGCTGCCAGGTTGGCGATGGCCGCGCGCAGCTCGTGCAGCATCAGCTTCATCCAGAGTTCGCTGGTCTGGTGCTGGATGATGAAGAGCATCTCGTTGTGCTCGGGCGACAGCGGGTGCTGCGCGCCCAGCAGTTCGTCCAGATGCAGGTAGTCGCCATAGGTCATGTCGCGCGCGAAGTCGAGCTGCGCCTTTTCCTGGTGGACGATGTCTTCGGGGCGTTCGGTCTGGCTCATGCGCGTCCTCCGTGGGCGGGGGGCGCGGCGCGGCGGGCGGATGCGGGCAGTGCGCGCCAGTCGGGCGCGAAATCGTTTCTCATGGTCGTGGTTCACAAAGAGGAGCGGCCGAGTCCTGTCAGCCGCTCCAGAGCCGGCGAATCAGCCTACAGCTCGCGCAAGACCGCGCGAACCGGGCTGGCATCAGCCTGGACCAGCGCCAACGGCAGTGCGATCAACTCGTAATCGCCTTCCGGCACCTCATCAAGCACCAGGTTCTCCAGTACCCGCATGTCGTGCCGCAAGATCGTGTGGTGGCTGTCCAGGGTCTTGCTGGACGCGGGGTCGATGCTGGCCGTATCCAGCCCGATCAGCATGACGCCGCGTTCGGCCAGCCATTCGATCGTCTGGGGCGCATAGGCCGAGAAATCGTCGGTCCACCAGTCTTGCGCGGCATGCTTGGCGGTGCGCACCAGCACGCGCGGCGGCAGATTGAGGGCGGCATGCGCCAGGTGGTCCGGGGTGATCAGCGGGCCGCAATCGATGGCATGGATGACGCGGCAGGGGCCCAGGAAAGGTTCGAGCGAGACCGCTCCGATGGCCGCCGCCCCATTTTGATAGTGCAGCGGGGCGTCCGCATGCGCGCCGATGTGCGGCGACAGCGTGATCTCGCTGACATTGACCGGACAGCCGGGCGCGAGCGACCACTTCCATTGCTGGCGGTACGGCGTGTCGCCTGGAAAAACAGGCGAAGCCGTGGAGACGGGCGGGGAAATATCCCACAGGCGTTTCATGTCGGGCGCAATAGAGTCGCGGGGGCGGAATTAGGTTAAGCCTAAAGCAATAACGGACGGTAGTCTAACGAATTCCGGCGCGCCTGGGGGTCACAGGCAGCCCAGTTCGGCCAGGGAGACCACGGTGCCCCCGGCCACGATCAGGTGATCCACCAGTTTGACGTCCACCAGCGCCAGGGCTTCCTTCAGGTGCCGGGTGAAGCCATGGTCGGCGGCGCTGGGTTCGGCCAGGCCCGACGGATGGTTATGGGCCACGATCAGGGCGGCTGCGTGGTGGCGCAGCGCCTCGCGCACCACTTCCCGGGGGTAGACGGCGGCTTGCGACAGCGTGCCGCGGGCCAGTTCCCCGGTGGCGATCAGGCGTAACTGGTTGTCCAGGTAAAGGGCGATGCAATGTTCCACCTGCTGGTGCGCCAGCGCGGTCTTGCAATATTGTTTCACTCGTGCCGGGTGATTCATCGGGCTGTCGCGGGCCAGGTCTTCCTCGAGGGCCCGGCGGGCCAGTTCCAGCAGGGCGGCCAGCGTGCAGGCCTTGGCCGACCCCAATCCGGGAATGGTCATCAGCTCCTCTGGAGGGGCGCCCAGCAGGCCCCGCAGCCCCCCAAATCTGTCCAGCAGATTGCGGCACAGATCCACCACGTTCAGGCCCGGAATGCCCGTGCGCAGCGCGATGGCGAGCAGTTCCGCGTCCTGGAGCGGGGCGGTCCCGTGGCGCAAAAGCCGCTCTCGGGGACGCTCATGTTTTGACAGCCGGACGGACAATTTCATAAGAGGCTCTAAAATCAAGGTTTACCTAATCTCCATACGGTGGCAGATCTTGAGCATCGCCTCTAACGAAGTGAACGTTTTGGTCCGTCCGGATTCCTACCTGACGCTGCATTACCGGATCACCCTGGCCTCCGGGCCGGGCAAGGATTCCGTGTTTGCCAATACCTTCGACGGCCGGCCCGGCACGCTGCAAATGGGCAGCGGCCAATGGGCGCCCGGCCTGGAGGCGGCCTTGATCGGCCGCGCCGAAGGCGATCGGTTCAGCGTCACGGTGGCCCCGGCCGATGCCTATGGCGACCGCAACCCCGAACTCATCCAGCGCGTGACGCGCGCGATGCTCGCCGAGCACGCGGGCGCGGACGCCACATTCGAGCCAGGCGACCTGGTGGAATTCGCCGCGCCCAACGGCGGGCGGTATTCCGGCGTCCTGAAAGAAATCGACGATGAGTCGGCCCTGTTTGATTTCAACCACCCGCTCGCGGGCATCAGCTTGCAAGTGGACGTGGCGCTGCTGGGAGTTCTTTGATGAGCCAGGCCGTAACCGCCCCCGACGCCGAAGTCCTGCTGGCGCAACCGCGCGGCTTCTGTGCGGGCGTGGATCGCGCCATCGATATCGTCGAGCGTGCGATCGAGCTGCATGGAGCCCCGATCTACGTGCGCCACGAGATCGTCCACAACCGCTATGTGGTGGAGGATCTGCGCGCAAAGGGCGCCATCTTCATCGACGAACTGGATGATGCGCCCGCGGGATCCATCGTCGTGTTCTCGGCGCATGGCGTGTCCAAGGCGGTGCGCGCCGAGGCGGAATCGCGCGGACTTCAGGTGTTCGACGCCACCTGCCCGTTGGTCACCAAGGTGCATATCGAGGTGGCCCGGATGCGCGCTGCCGGCCGCGAGATCATCATGATCGGCCACAAGGGCCATCCCGAGGTCGAGGGCACCCTGGGCCAGGCTCAGGGCGGCATGTATCTGGTCGAGACGGTGGACGACGTGGCCAGCCTGCAAGTGGTTGACCCGGAAAACCTGGCCTACGTCACGCAGACCACGCTGTCGGTGGATGACGCGGCGGCGGTGTCGCAGGCGCTCAAGGCGCGCTTTCCCAGCATTGCCGAGCCCAAGAAGAGCGATATCTGCTATGCCACCCAGAACCGCCAGGACGCGGTCAAGGTGATGGCGCCGGAATGTGATCTTGTTCTGGTCGTGGGCAGTCCGAACAGCTCCAACTCCAATCGCTTGCGCGAAGTCGCCGAACGCAAGGGGGTCGCCTCGTATCTGATCGACGGCGCGCACTCCATCGATCCGGCCTGGCTGGTCGACCGCAAGCGCATCGGCGTGACGGCGGGCGCCTCGGCGCCGGAGATCCTGGTGCAGCAGGTGATCGAGCGCGTCAAGGAATTGGGCGCCGTCTCGGTGCGCAAGATGGCGGGGCTTGAAGAGAACGTGGCGTTCCCGCTGCCCAAGGGCCTGTCCCGCAAGGCGGCCAAGACGGAATCGCTGGAATGAACAAGCGCCGCCCGGGCGGGCGGCGCCAGAAGAATATCAAGGAGACTTCATGCAGTTGTACAGCTACTTCCGCAGCTCGGCCGCGTACCGGGTGCGCATTGCCCTGAACCTGAAAGGCCTGCCGTACGAGTATCTGCCCGTGCATCTGCTGAAGGACGGCGGCCAGCAGTTGTCCGCGGATTATCGCAAGATGAATCCGACGGCGCTGGTCCCCACGCTGGTCGATGGCGATGCCGTCATCGGGCAGTCGCTCGCCATCATCGAATACCTGGAAGAAACGCATCCCGGGACGCCGCTGCTGCCGGCCGACGCCATCGGCCGCGCCCGGGTACGGGACCTGGCCCTGGGCATCGCCTGCGACACCCACCCGCTCAACAACCTGCGCGTGCTGAAGTATCTGAAGCACACGCTGGGCGTGGACGAAGCCGCCAAGACCGCCTGGTACAAGCATTGGGTGCATCAGGGGCTGGAAGCCCTGGAGGCGCAACTGGCCCGCTCCAGCGCCACGGGCCGCTTCTGCCACGGCGATACGCCTACCATCGCCGATCTGTGCCTGGTGCCGCAGGTGGCCAATGCGCAGCGCTTTGACTGCGACCTGTCGGCCATGCCGAACGTCGTGCGCATCGACGCGGCTTGCCGGGCGCTGCCGGCATTCGAGGCGGCCGCGCCGGGCAGGCAGCCCGACGCGGAGTGATGCGCGGGCCGGTTTAGCCGACCTGCACCGGCACGAAGATCTTGTCCTCTCCGCGCTGGACCAGCAGGGCCACGGTCTTGCCCGCCTTGGACAGCTCTTCCTTGACCTGCCCGATGTTGTGCACCGGCACGCCATTGAGGGACAGCAGCACGTCGCCCGGCTGAATGCCGGCCTTGGCGGACGGTCCCGCCGATCGCTCGATCAGCAGGCCTTCGGAACCCGACGACTGCTGCTCCTGCGGGCTCAGGGGGCGCAGCGCCAGGCCCAGTTGTCCCGGCCGCACTTCCTGGTCATCCGCCGAAGCCTGCGTCTTGTCCTTCGGGGCGCCGCCCAAAGTGGCGACAAGTTCCTTCTGGGCGCCGGCGCGCCACACATCCAGCTTGATCTTCTCGCCGGGCGCGGCCATCGTGATGGTCGAGGCCAGGTCGCCCGAGGACACGATGGTCTTGCCGTCAATCTTGCGCACCACGTCGCCCGGCTGCAGGCCGGCCTTTTCGGCCGCGCTGCCCTTCTCAATGCTGGACACCAGCGCGCCCGAGGGCGAATCCAGCTTGAAGGAGTTGGCCAGGTCCTGGTTCACTTCCTGCACCGTCACGCCCAGCCGGGCATGCTGCACCTTGCCGTGCTCAACGATCTGGTCCTTGATCTTGTAGGCCAGGTCGATGGGAATCGAGAACGACAGGCCCTGGAATCCGCCGGTGCGGCTGTAGATCTGGGAATTGATGCCCACGACTTCGCCGCGGTCGTTGAACAGCGGGCCGCCGGAGTTGCCGGGGTTGACCGCCACGTCCGTCTGGATGAAGGGAACCGAGGTGTCGTCGGGCAGCGAGCGGCCCTTGGCGCTGACGATGCCCGCGGTGGCGGTGTTTTCCAGGCCGTAGGGCGAGCCGATGGCCAGCACCCATTCGCCCACCTGCAGCTTGTCGACGTTGCCCACCTTCACCACCGGCAGGTTTTTCGCTTCGATCTTGATGACGGCTACGTCGGTCTGCGGATCCGCGCCCAGCACCTTCGCCTTGTACTCGCGCCGGTCGGTCATCTTCACGGTCACTTCCTTGGCGTCCTGGACCACGTGCGCATTGGTCAGGATGATGCCGTCCTGGCTGACGATGAAGCCGGAGCCTTCGCCGCGCATCGGCACTTCGCGCGCGGGGGCGCGGCCGCGGGAGCCGGGGATCTGGCCGAAGAACTGCGCGAGGGGGTCGTCGCTGTCGGCGGCGGACACCTTGCGCGTGCCGCTCACGCTGATGTTGACCACCGCCGGACCGAAGTCGCGTGTGATCTGCGCAAAATTGGGCGGGCTGGAGGTGCTGATCGCCTGTGAGGAGGGGGCGACGGCCGGCGCGTCGGCCGCCATCGAAACGCCGCCGGTCAAGGCGGTGGCGCCCGCGCCGCCAATGGCGCCGGCGGCCAGCAGCGCCAGGACGAGGCGCGAGGGTTTCATTTGCTTGGTCTTCATGTCGGCTCCTGCGTTCATGTTTAAGGACATGGCGCTATCTTCGGGCCTGACACTTAGGTGAAACTTAAGTGGAAAAATCCACCCGGGCGCGCAGGCCATGGCCGGCGGGCGTGTCTTCCAGGGTAATGGTCGCGCCGTGCCGGTCCGCGATGGCGCGGGCGATCGCCAGCCCCAGGCCGCTGCCGTGCTGCGTATTGCCCTCGGCGCGGTAGAAGCGGTCGAACACGCGTTCTCGTTCTGCCGGCGCAATGCCGGGGCCTTGGTCGTCGATCAGCAGCGAGGTCCGGCCCGCCGCCTGTTCAAGGCGCAGGCTGACCCGTCCGCCAGCGGGCGAGTACTTGATGGCGTTATCCAGCAGGTTGCGGGCCAGCAGGACCAGGGCATCGCGATGTCCCTGCACCCGCGCCTGCGGCGCACCGGCCAGGTCGATGCTGATCGACTTGGCGTTGGCCTGGGTAAGGGTCTCCGACAGGGCCTGGCGCAGCACGTCGGCGAGGTCGACCGGTTCGGCGGGCGTTTGCTCCGCGGCGGTTTCGTAGCGGGCCATGGACAGCAGTTGCTCGACCAGGCGTGTTGCGCGGTCTATGCCGGCGGCCAGCCGCTGCTCGGCCAGTTCGCGTGTCTCGGTGTCGCCGGCGCGTTGCAGTGCCTGCATTTGCAGGCGCAGCGCCGCCAGCGGGGAGCGCAGCTCATGCGCCGCGTCGCCCACGAATTGCTTCTGTTGCGCAAACGCGCCGCGCATGCGCTCCAGCAGCAGGTTTAGTTCCAGGACCAGCGGGCGGATCTCGTCGGGCAGGCCCTGCACGGCGACGGGCGAGAGATCCTCGGGCTGGCGCGCGGCCACCTGTGCGCGCGCCCGCTTGACCGGGCGCAGCGACCAGCTGACGACGCACCAGATGATCAGCATCAACAGTGGCGCGGCTGCCGCGATGGGCGCGACGGTGCGCAGCGCGAGCGCGCGCGCCATGTTTGTGCGCACGCCCATGTCCTGCGCCACCTGGATCACCTGGAACGGCGTGGCCAGCGAATACACGCGGTAGGTTCCGCCTTCCAGCCTGGCGTCGGAAAAGCCCAGCACGATCTGGCTGGGCAGCGGAAGGCGCGAACGCGAATTGAAGACCCGTACGCCGTCGGGTGTCCAGATCTGGATGATCAGGTCATCGGCCACGGGCGAACCCGCGCCGCGGGCGTGGGTCGGGCCCGTGCTGAGCAGGCCGTCCCCGGTGCCCAGCGACAGGGCGGTGCGTTGCAGCAGCGAATCAAAAATATCGTCGGCTTGCGCCAGGGTGCTGCGATAGGCGATTGCGCCTTGCACCAGCGCGCCGACCGCGATGGCGGCCAGCAGAAAGAAAAGCAGCCTGGCTCTCAGCGAGTAGCTAAGCGGAATGCTCATGTTTTGGGGATGACATAGCCGACGCCTCTGACGTTCTGGATCAGGTTCTGACCCAATTTCTTGCGCAGGCCATGAATATAAACCTCAACCGCGTTGCTGCTGACGCTGTCCTTCCAGCTGTAGAGTTTTTCTTCGAGCTGGGCGCGCGAGAAGATCATGCCCGGCCGCGCGATCAGCGGCTCCAGCACGGCCCATTCGCGGGCCGTCAGCGCCACGGGCGCGCCATCCACCATCGCGGCATGGGACTGCGGGTCGATGGTGATGCCTTCGTGTTCGAATACAGGTTCGGCGCGTCCGGCGCTGCGGCGGATCAGCGCGCGCATGCGGGCCAGCAGCTCGTCCACGTCATAGGGCTTGACGATGTAGTCGTCGGCGCCCGCGTCCAGTCCGGCGATGCGGTCGCTGACCGCGTCGCGCGCGGTGGCGATGAGCACCGGCGTGCGGTCCTTGCGCGCGCGCAGATCGCGCAGCAGCGCCAGGCCGTCGCGCTTGGGCAGGCCCAGATCCAGCAGGATGAGGTCGTAGGTGTCGGTGCGCAGCGCTAGTTCGGCGGCGTTGCCGTCCTTGACCCAGTCAACGGCATAGTGCTCCGCGCGCAGGCAGTCCAATACGCTTTCACCGATCATGATGTCGTCTTCGACGAGAAGGATGCGCATGGTTGTGTCCGCTTGGATGGTCCAGGATGTTGGACGCTCGGCGGCCGGCAGGAGTTCCCGGGCGTCTGTCTGGAGCGGGGAGGGCTGCGTCGCTTGAGAGGGCGCGGAAATGAAAAAAGCAGCCCGAAGGGCTGCTTTTTGAAATTTGGTGCCGGCAATAGGAGTCGAACCTACGACCTTCGCATTACGAATGCGCTGCTCTACCAACTGAGCTATGCCGGCAAGACCATTTGCTTTGTTTCTGGACCAGGCCGGAAAGCGGTAAGCAAAACATCTTTGTCTTCCCAGTTCGCTGCCTTTTATGGGGCCCGATCTGGAAAGACCGAGATCATATCAGAGTTTTTTTGAGATGGGAAACCAGAAGCTCAAAACTCTCAAAAAAAATCTGGATTTGCATCCTCTGAATTTTTCGTTCATAATTTCGTTCTTGGCAGATCCCCGATAGCTCAGTCGGTAGAGCGACGGACTGTTAATCCGCAGGTCGCTGGTTCGAGCCCAGCTCGGGGAGCCAAAAGAATTTCAGGGCCATTCACGCAAGTGAGTGGCCCTTTTGGTTTTCCGCCAGTCTTTTTTGCGGATACTTGCGCGCAATCTCAGGCGCTCGCCATCGGATCGACCCACATGGAAGATGATAAGCGCATCGGCGTAACGGTGATCTCCGGTTTTCTGGGCAGCGGCAAGACCACGCTGCTCAATCGTCTGCTGCATGATCCGGCCTATGCCGATGCGCTCGTCATCGTCAACGAATACGGCGACATTGGCGTTGACCATCACCTGGTGCGGCTGGCGCGCGACAACGTCGTGCTGGTCGAGGGCGGCTGCCTGTGCTGCGTGGTCAGCGGGGCGGTGGTCGATGCCCTGCGCGAGCTGTTCATGCTGGCCGTCGGCCGCAGGATCAAGCCGTTCCGGCATGTGCTGATCGAGACCAGCGGGCTGGCGGATCCGGCCCCTATCCTGTTCACACTGAAACACGACCGTTTTCTTTCGGAGCGGTATGCCTATCGCGGCGCGATCGTGGTGGTGGCCGCGACCCACGGGGAAGAGCAACTGGCCTCGCAGCCCGAGGCGGCGCGGCAGTTGGCGCTTGCGGATACGGTGGTGTTCAGCAAATCGGACCTGGCCGATGCGTTGCGGTTGGGCAGGGTCGAGCGGGCCGTTGCCGCCATCAACCCCGGCGCGCGGCGCTGCGTGCAGCGCCTGGATGCGCCGCTTGCCGACGTGTTGCGAGTGGGTCCGGATGCGCATGCGCGACGCGATGGAGTGGCCACGGCGAATTGGCTGCAGGCATTTTCCAGGCCGGGCGCCGGCAGGCATGCGCATGTGGCCAGTTTTTCGCTGACACTTTCGCCGCCGCCAGGTCGCGCGGCCTTCCTGGCGGGCGTTTCGCTTATCCAGGAGCGCTTCGGTGCGGGCGTGCTGCGGATGAAGGGGCTGGTGTGCTTCGAAGGAGAGGCGCTGCCTTGCGAAGTGCATGGCGTGCACGGCGAGCTCTATCCGATCCGATCCTTGACGCAGTGGCCGGACGATGGTCGCGAATCGCGGCTCGTCTACATCATTCGCGGATTGGATGTGGAGCTGGTGCGCGGCGCCGTGCTCGAGGCGCTTGGGCAGTCGCCCGTCTGAGCGTTCATTGCGGAAGGACCCCGTTTCATTGGCCGATATTCCGTTGCTGATGTTGCACGGAAATACGGTATAACCGGTACGGTCTGGTGCAAAAATCGAGACAATCATGGATCGTCTGAAAGCCATGCAGGTGTTCGTGGAAGTCGCCGACCGGGGAAGCCTGTCGGCGGCGGCGGTTCATCTGGACATGTCGCGCGCCATGGTGTCGCGCTACCTGGCGGAGATGGAGCAGTGGGTGGGCGTGCGTCTGTTGCACCGCACCACGCGGCGTCTCAGCCTGACCCCCGCAGGGGCGGAAACCTTGCCCCGCTGCCGGCAGATGCTGGATATGGTGGGCGATCTGCGCAATGCGGTATCCACCCCCGAAGACACGCCGCGCGGCCTGTTGCGCATCACGACGAGCATGTCGTTTGGCTCCCGTCATCTCGCCAGCGCGGTCACGGATTACGTCAAGCTGCATCCGGGCACGTCCGTGGACCTGATGCTGGTGGAGCGCGCGGTCAATCTGGTGGAGGAGCGGGTGGACCTGGCGGTGCGGATCACGAATGATCTGGACCCCAATCTGATCGCGCGTAAGCTGGCCGTCTGCCGTTCGGTGGTTTGCGCCTCGCCTGATTACCTGGCGCGCGAGGGCGTGCCGGCGCGCATCGAGGATCTGTCGTTGCGCAACTGCCTGACCCACTCATATTTCGGCAAGAGCTTGTGGCGTTTCGAGCGCGACGGCGAGCCCGTCGATGTGCCGGTCAGCGGCAACATCAGCGCCAACGAGGTGTCGGTGTTGGCGCGTGCGGCGGTGGAGGGCGCGGGGATCGCCATGTTGCCGACCTACTACGCCGCCGAATACATCGCGTCAGGCCGTTTGCGAGCCATTTTGCCGCTGTGCAAGCCGCAGGAACTGGGGATCTATGGCGTTTATGCCTCGCGCCGCCAGATGCCGCTGATTCTGCGTTCGATGCTGGATTTTCTGGTGGAGCGGCTTGGGTCTGCGCCGTGGGACAGGCCCGCGGCCTAGTTGTTGCTGGGTGTCTGCGCGCCTGCCGGCTTGAGGCCGGGGTATATGGCGGTATAATTTGCGGGCTGTTTCAGCGTGTTTGGCACGGCTCGCCAGGGAGTTTTTCCGTGGAAGGCGTTCGCGGCAAGCCGATGTCCGCTAGCATGTGACCTTAGAAAACACCTAATAATCGCAAGTCCGGCCTGGTGACGGGCCGACGCATGGCGGAGCTGGTCTTCGCATGCGCAAGGGGAGACGCATTGGTCTGATGTGGTGGTGGCTAGTCCGCCGTGCCGCAATGGTCGATGCCTGACGATTCTAGTCTTTGCTATCAATTCCCGCGGGAAGATGGCGCCGGAGGTTCCGGCGTATTCCGCAGCCATATTGACGATTGGTGCCGGCGCGATGGGCGCCAGCTTTTCCAGAATTCGCTTAAGGCGTTTGCCGCGATTCGTGTCGCGGCAGGCAATCCGTTCCATATGCACAGCCACGGCCCGTCTGGGTGGTGGGGTGTTCAGGCTTACGGATCTTCAGGTGTTTGGCCTGGCCTGTCGTGGCAAGTTTGGTGGCAAGCTCGGCGGTAAAACAGGAAACCAGTGATAACTTCGCAAGCCAACATCGTTTGTTGTGGACCCGCCTATGGGGTGGTCCGGGCAACTGTGGGTGCGTGCGCGGCTTCCGTTCCCGCTAATTTCATGCCCGCAGTTTCGTCGCTCGCGTTTTCCGTGCCCGCGTTTTCCGCCCTGATCGGGCTGGTTTTGCGTCTGGGTTCCGTGGTTGGGGCCACGGTCGGCTCCGCCGTCACCTTTGTAGTCGGCTCCGCAGTCGCCTCTACGGGCGCCTCTGCGACTGGTTTTTCCCTGCTCTTTGCAGGCACAAATGAAAAAGGCCCGGCGCATTCGCCAGGCCTTCGTCAATTTGGTTGCGGGGGCAGGATTTGAACCTACGACCTTCGGGTTATGAGCCCGACGAGCTGCCAGACTGCTCCACCCCGCGTCTGAGAAAAGAATATTAACCTTATTTTCAACCTTGCGCAAGTTAGCCCTTTTTGAATTTGAATGTCGATGAACGATAGCGAGGCAATACTCGTGCTGGAAACCGCGCTTTTATGCGCGGTGCAGCCGATGCAACTTTCCGATATGCGCAAGCTGTTCGGAGATGATGAACAATTCGATAACAGCGCAGTGAGGGCGTTGCTCGAGACGCTGCAAAGCAACTGGGCCGACGGCGGCCTGGAGCTCGTGCAGCTGGCGTCGGGCTGGCGCTTTCAGAGCCGGCCGCGCATGCAGCGCTACCTGGAGCGGCTGAGCCCCGAGAAGCCCCCCAAGTACTCGCGCGCCGTGATGGAAACGCTGGCCATCGTGGCCTGGCGCCAGCCGGTGACGCGGGGCGATATCGAGGACATTCGCGGTGTGACGGTCTCGTCGCAGATCGTGAAGGCGCTCGAGGACCGCGGCTGGATCGAGGTAATCGGTCACCGCGATGCCCCGGGGCGTCCCGCGCTGTTCGGCACCACGCGCCAGTTTCTGGATGATCTGGGCTTGCGCGCACTGGACGAGCTGCCGCCGCTGGAGTCCGCGCACGCGGCCGCCGCGCTGGCGGGGCTGGACCTGGGCGAAGTGCAGCAGGTATTGGGGGAGGGCGCGCCGCCCGTGGAAGGCGAAAATGCGTTGCCTGCGGATGCCGGGACAGGCGATATTGAGAATTTCCCGGTTGCGGAATTGTCTGTTTCGGAAGACGATGCAACCATAGCCCCGGTCGATAGCGTAGAATCCCTGCTTTCGCGCACAGAAGAAGGCGCGGATCCCGCAGACGAATCCACCGTCCGGGAGCAAGCCGAAGGCTTGTCCAATACTCCGTCCCTGTCCGGTTTTCCCGACGACATGGCCGGCAACGACATTTCCGATATGGCCGCCGATGCCCCTGAGGCCGGTGCTGCAAAGGAAAGTGTCGAGAACGCAAACGCGGAACCGACCGACCCGATTGACAAGACCGATACCGTGGCGCCTGGCGCCGCCGGGCATGAGCCCGCCTTCGGCCTTGGCGAGGCCGTTCAGCCCGACCCCGATTCCGCCCTGGCGGAGTCTAAAGAGGCGGACTCTGAGCGGCTTGAGTCCGGACGGGATTCGGCGTCCCCAGATGATGACGCGCCTGCTCCCGGCAGGCCTACCCAAGTTTGAAATTCGGAGCTGTCCCAGTGACAACGAATACAGCAATGCAGGACGACAACCCCCGTTCGGACGACACCGTTTCCAACGGCCAGCCGGAATCCACCGCCGCGCGTGAGCCGGCAGCCGAAGGCGAGGCCGGTGCCCGTGGGCGCGGTCGCAAGCTGAGGACGCCGTTCCGCCGCCGCCGTGGTGATGCTCCGGCCGAGCAGGCGCCGGCGGCCGAAGGCCAGCCCGCGCCGGCTGAAGCAGCTCCGGTCGAGTCCGCGGACTCCCGTGGCGGCGAGCAAGAAGCCGAGCAGGCACTGGCGTACCTGGACAAGGCGGACCGCATGGAGCAGCGCCTGGGCAAGTACCTGAACAGCGAAGCTGTCATGCCCAAGCTGCACAAGGTGCTGGCCGACGCCGGCATCGGTTCGCGCCGCGAAATGGAAGAGCTGATTGTCGCGGGCCGCGTGTCGGTCAACGGCGAGCCGGCCCACATCGGCCAGCGCGTGGGTCCCAATGACCAGGTCCGCGTCAATGGCAAGCCCATCATGCGCGTGAACACGAAGAAGCCGCCGCGCGTGATCCTGTATCACAAGCCCGCCGGCGAAATCGTCAGCCATGACGATCCGGGCGGCCGCGCCAGCGTTTTTGCGCGCCTGCCCAAGCTGCGCACCGGCAAGTGGCTGTCCGTTGGCCGTCTGGACCTGAACACCGAAGGCCTGCTGATCTTCACGACCTCGGGCGACATGGCCAACCGGATCATGCATCCGCGTTACGGCACCGAACGCGAGTACGCGGTGCGTGTGCTGGGCGAGATGGACGAGGCGCAGCGCCAGTCGCTCGTCGATGGCATCGAGCTCGAAGACGGCCTGGCCGCGTTCGGCGCGCTGGATTACCTGGGCGGCGACGGCAGCAATCGCTGGTATCGCGTCACGCTGCAGGAAGGTCGCAATCGCGAAGTCCGCCGCATGTTCGAGGCCGTGGGCGTCACCGTCAGCCGGCTGATCCGCACCCGTTTCGGCGATGTGGTGCTGCCGCGCACGCTGCGCCGCGGCCGCTGGGAAGAGCTGGACGGCTCTCTGGTCACCGCGCTGATGGTTCAGTTGGGACTGTTGCGCGAAGACGACGACGCGTCCGGCAACCGCCGCCGCTCCAAGCAGCCGCAATCGCATGACAGCGCCTTGCCCCCCGGGTTTGGCACCATGGATCGCAATGGCATGAATGGCGCCCGGATCGGACGCCGCGGCAAGTTGCAAGGCGGCGGTGTGGGTAGCGCAGGCCAGGCGGCCGCGTGTCCGTCCGATCCCTTCGGCACGGGCCTGATGATCGCGGGCGGCTATGCCAATGGTCACCCATTGGCCACTGACAATCCTTTCAGCAATCGCAAGGGTGGCAAGCCTGCGGGCGCCAGATCGGCAGGCGGCGGCAAGCCTGGCGGCAAACCGGGTGGCAAGCCGGGCGGAAAACCCGGCGGCAAGCCGCGCGGTCAGCGCGCTGCGGCGGCAAACGGCCCGGCCGGCAATGTGGCCTCGGGCAACGTCGCGGTCGGCAATGTGGCGGATGCTCCGGCAGGCGCCGGGCGCCGGCCTGCCGGCGGCAAGCCGGCGGGTGGCAAGCCCGCAGGTGCGCGCGGCGCAAGTGCCGGTCGCGGCGGCAAGCCGGCGTCGGGCGGCCGTGGCGGTAACAAGGCTGAAGGTCCGCGTTCGGGTGGCAATAAGGCCGAAGGTCCGCGCGCGGGCGGCAACAAGGGGCCGGGTGCTGGCGGCAAGCCGCGCACGCCCCGCAGCGGCGCGGCTCGCAGCGACTCCTCGCCTCGCGGTGATGATTGGCAGCCCCGTGGCGCTTCCGCGCATGAATCCCGTCTTGGCGTCGTGGGTGGTGGACGAGGCCGTCAGGGCCGCTGATCGTCCTGCGGCGGCGCGCAGGTCGTGCCGCCGGGTCCGATGTGTCCCATATAAGCGTAAGCCCGTGACGAATCAGGCGTTTTTCCAGTTTATCTGGTAAAATCAATGGTTTTCATGGCTTCGCGTCTTTGCTTTTTGCCAGAGGCACTGCTTTATTGAGTGCGCTTTATCGTTACCTGCGTGGCTAACCGCGCAGGTAACTGCGTAGATGACTACGGTAGTAGTGGCTGCAGCAGCAAGTGCAGTAGTGGCCACGGTAGTTGCACAGCGCGCTTTTCGGTAAAGCATCTTCTTGTAAAAAGTACGCCGGCAGCGTTTCTGCTGATCGGGCGCACGGCTTTTTGTGCTGGCGTGTCGCAGGGCGCTGTTTGTATAAGTGTTCTTGGCGCGTGCCGCTACCCCGCAAAGTGCGGGCAAGAAGCAGCAAGAGCGTGTCGGGGCGCAGGTCAGCAATGCAGCAAGGCAGTGGACGAAGGCAGCAATGCCTGGTCTGGCCGGGCTTGGCTGGCGGCGGACGGTTCGCAAGTGCCGCCGTACCTGGATTGAGCAGGTGGGGCGGACAGGGCGGCGCAAGCCAAAATTTAGGTCGCAATATAGGGCGCTGCCCAGCATTGCTCCTTACGTGCAGTAGGGAAGCGGCTGGGCTCTGCGCAATATCGGTGGGCTGGGCGTGCAGCCCATTTTTTTTGAGTATATGGCTGATTTATTCGCATTGACCGAAGAGGCTCTGGCCGGCATGGATGTCGAACTCGTGGACGTCGAGCGCGCCGCCCTGGGCCTTTTGCGCGTCACGATCGATCGGGTCGGCGGTGTGCGCATCGAAGACTGCGAGCAGGTGTCCCGCCAATTGTCGCGGGTGTTTGAAGTCGAGAACATCGATTACAAGCGGCTGGAAGTCGGTTCGCCGGGCATAGACCGCCCGTTGCGCAACGAGACCGAATTCCGTCGCTTCGCAGGCGAGCGCATCGAAATCAAGCTGCGCGAGGCATTAGACGGCCGTAAGGTCTTCTCGGGCACGTTGACCGTGCCGGAAGACGACGCCGCAGCCTCGGACGCTGCTGCTGGGATGCACAAGACCGTGTTCGGTCTCGAATTTGAGGCAAAAAAGAACGAAGTCCAGGTATTGAATTTCACGGTCGATGACATCGAGCGTGCAAAACTGGATCCCGTTCTGGATTTCAAGGGCAAAAAGCGATGAGTCGCGAAATTCTTCTGTTGGTCGATGCCTTGGCGCGTGAAAAGAACGTCACGCGTGACGTCGTGTTCGGCGCACTCGAAAGTGCGCTGGCCTCGGCCATGAAAAAGCGCTTCAAGGATGATGCGGACATTCGTGTTTCCATCGATAGGGAAACGGGTGACCATGAAGGTTTCCGCCGTTGGCTGGTCGTGCCCGATGAGGCCGGCCTGCAAGAGCCCGACAAGCAGGAAATGCTGTCGGACGCGGTGGAGATCGTCCCCGGAATCCAGGAAGGCGAGTACATCGAAGAACCTCTGGAGCCCATCGAGTTCGGTCGTATCGGTGCGCAGGCGGCCAAGCAGGCCATCCTGCAAAAGATCCGTGACGCCGAGCGCGAACAGGTGCTGAACGACTTCCTGGATCGTGGCGAGACCATTGTGTCCGGCACGATCAAGCGCATGGACAAGGGCGATGCCATTGTCGAAACCGGCAAGATCGAAGCGCGCCTGCCGCGTTCCGAGATGATCCCGAAGGAAAACCTCCGGGTCGCCGACCGCGTGCGCGCTTTTGTGTTGCGTGTTGACCACGCTGCGCGAGGCCAGCAGGTGATTCTGTCGCGCACCTCGCCCGAGTTCATCCGCCAGCTGTTCGAGAACGAAGTTCCCGAGATCGAACAAGGCCTGCTGGAGATCAAGGCGGCCGCCCGCGATGCGGGTGTGCGTGCGAAGATCGCCGTGGTGGCATACGATAAGCGTATCGATCCGATCGGAACGTGCGTGGGTATGCGCGGTTCGCGCGTGACCGCCGTGCGCAACGAACTTGGCGGCGAGCAGGTCGATATCGTCCTGTGGTCGGAAGACCCCGCGCAGTTTGTCATCGGCGCTCTGGCGCCGGCCAACGTCGAGTCCATCGTCGTTGATGAAGACAAGCACGCGATGGATGTCGTGGTGGACGAAGAAAACCTGCCCAAGGCCATTGGCGCCAAGGGTCAGAACGTGCGCCTGGCTTCCGAACTGACGGGCTGGCAGATCAACATCATGACGCCGGAAGAAAGCCTGAACCGCCAGGAAGTCGAGCGTTCCGGTCTGCGCGCCACGTTCATGAGCAAGCTGGACGTCGACGAGGAAGTCGCTGACATCCTGATCGACGAAGGTTTCACCGGTATCGAGGAAATCGCCTACGTTCCCATGCAGGAACTGCTGGAAATCGAGGCGTTTGACGAAGACACCATTAATGAATTGCGCGCCCGTGCCCGCAATGCGCTGCTGACTGAGGCAATTGCCCAGGAAGAGCGCCTTGAGACCGCACAGGATTTGCTTGAACTCGAAGGCATGACGCAAGAACTGGCTGCAAAGCTGGCCGAGCGTCAAGTGCATACGCGTGATGATCTGGCCGAATTGGCAACGGACGAACTGGCGGAAATCGCCGGTCTGACCGAGCAGGAAGCCAGCGACCTCATCATGCGTGCCCGCGCCCATTGGTTCGACGAAGAATAACCAAAAGGACACGGGTCTGCGGTGGGCGAGGCGTCGCCTTATCCACCGCAAGTTCACGTTGTTTGTAATAGCTGCCTATAGGGAAGAGAGAGCCTAATGTCGAGTAATACCGTCGCCCAGTTCGCTACCGAGCTGAAAATGCCTGCCAATGTGCTGCTGGATCAGCTGCGCTCGGCTGGCGTTGACCTCAAATCGGTTGACGATTCCGTCACCGACAGCGACAAGGCGAAATTGCTCGAATCGCTGCGTCGCGCCCATGGCGCGACCGAAGGCAAGAAGATCACCCTGACGCGCCGCCAGACGTCCGAGATCCGGCAGGCTGACGCCACCGGCCGCTCGCGCACGATTCAGGTCGAAGTGCGCAAGAAGCGCGTGTTCGTCAAGCGTGATCCCTCCGAAATCGCCCTGGAGCAGGCCGCTTCCGCGCCTGCCGAAGATGAAGTCTCCGCTGAAGAGGCGCTGCAGGTTTCCGCACCGGCTGCAATCGAGGCTCCTGCCGCGGTTGAGCCTCGCGAAGCCGCAGCCGCCGAGGCAGAGGCCCCGGCCTCCGCTGATGCGCAGGAGCCTGTTGCTGTAGAAGCGCCCGCGCCGGTTGAAGCGCCCGCGCCTGTTGAATCCGTCGCGGCCGAAGTGCCCGCCACCGTCGAGGCGCCAGCCTCCGAAGTCCAGGCCCAGCCTGAACCCGAACCGACGCCGGCGCCTGCTCCTGCCGAGCCCGTGGCCGAAGAGGCCAAGCCCGAAATTAAGACTGAATCCACCGAGCCCCAGGCTGAAGAAGCCAAGCCGGAACCTGCTGTGCTAGCCAATAAGTCCGAAATATCTTCCTCCCAGGCCGCCGCGCCTGTCGCCCAGGCTCAGCCTGCCGCGAAATCCGAACCCGTCAAATCCGCCGCGCCTGCGCCGGCCGCGCCCGCCGTCAAGGTTGGCAACCGCGCCGACAACCGCCGCGCCGGCCCGCCTCTTGCTGCCTCCGCCACTTCGGCCGGCCGCGATGAGGCCCGCCGAGCCGCCGAGGCCGAGGCTGCCGCCCTGCGCGAGATGCTGAACCGTCCCCGCAAGGTGCTGCGCGCCCCGGAACCGGAAGCGCCCGCCGCGGCCGCCGCACCGATTTCCGGCACGCTGCACAAGCCCGCCGGCAAGCCCGGCGCGACGCCTGGCGCCAAGAAGGATGCCAAGCCGGCAGCTCCTGGCGCGAAGAAGACCATCAAGACCGCCGAAGTTGCTTCGACCTGGTCCGATGACGCATCGCGCAAGAAGCCCGCCGACAAGCCGGCCGCTCCGGCCAGCCGTGACGGCTGGCGCGCTGGCGGCAAGGGCGGTGGCAAGGGTAGCGGCCGAGGCGGCCGCAACCAGCAGAACGACCGTCGCAACGAACCGGCGCCGCAGGAATTCATCGCGCGTGAAGTTCACGTGCCGGAAACCATCAGCGTGGCCGAACTGGCCCACAAGATGTCCGTCAAGGCCGCCGAAGTCATCAAGCATTTGATGAAGCTGGGCCAGATGGTCACCATCAACCAGGTGCTGGACCAGGAAACGGCCATGATCGTGGTCGAGGAACTGGGCCACGTGGCGATTGCGGCCAAGCTGGATGACCCGGAAGCCTTCCTGGACGATTCCGCGACGCTCTCCGAAGCCGAGCAGCTGCCGCGCGCGCCGGTCGTGACCGTCATGGGCCACGTCGACCACGGCAAGACCTCGCTGCTGGACTACATCCGCCGCGCCAAGGTTGCCGCGGGCGAAGCCGGCGGCATTACGCAGCACATCGGCGCCTACCACGTTCAAACCGAGCGCGGCATGGTGACCTTCCTTGACACCCCGGGCCACGAGGCGTTCACCGCCATGCGTGCCCGCGGCGCCAAGGCGACCGACATCGTGATCCTGGTGGTTGCCGCCGACGACGGCGTGATGCCGCAGACGCGCGAAGCCATCCACCATGCCAAGGCCGCGGGCGTGCCCATGGTCGTGGCCGTGACCAAGATCGACAAGCCGTCGGCCAACCCGGAACGCGTCAAGCAGGAATTGGTTGCCGAACAGGTCGTGCCGGAAGAATACGGCGGCGATGTGCCTTTCGTGGGCGTATCCGCCAAGACTGGCGAAGGCATCGACGCGCTGCTGGAAAACGTGCTGCTGCAAGCCGAAGTGCTGGAATTGAAGGCTCCGGAAGACGCGCCCGCCAAGGGCCTGGTCATCGAAGCCCGTCTGGACAAGGGCCGCGGTCCTGTCGCGACGATCCTGGTGCAGAGCGGCACGCTCAAGCGCGGCGACGTGGTGCTGGCCGGCGCAAGCTTTGGCCGCGTGCGCGCCATGCTGGACGAAAACGGCAAGCCGATCCAGACCGCCGGTCCGTCTATCCCTGTGGAAATCCAGGGCCTGACCGAAGTGCCGGCAGCCGGCGACGAACTGATGGCCCTGTCCGACGAGCGCAAGGCGCGCGAAATCGCGCTGTTCCGCCAAGGCAAGTTCCGTGACGTCAAGCTGGCCCGCCAACAGGCCGCCAAGCTGGAATCGATGTTCGACAACCTGGGCGAGGGCACGCAAACGCTCACGCTTATCGTCAAGACCGACGTGCAGGGTTCGCAGGAAGCGCTGGTTCAGTCGCTGGTCAAGCTGTCGACCGACGAAGTCCGCGTGCAAGTGGTGCACGCGGCCGTGGGTGGCATCTCGGAAACCGACATCAACCTGGCAATCGCCTCGAACGCCGTCGTCATCGGCTTCAACGTGCGTGCGGAAGCAAGCGCCAAGAAGCTGGCCGAGAACAACGGCATCGACGTGCGCTACTACAACATCATCTATGACGCCGTGGATGAAGTGAAGGCAGCCATGTCGGGCATGCTGGCGCCCGAGAAGAAGGAAGAAATCATCGGCCTGGTCGAGATCCGCGAGGTCTACAGCATCTCGCGTCTCGGCAACATCGCGGGTTGTATGGTGCTTGACGGCATCGTGCGCCGCGATTCCCAGGTACGCCTGCTGCGCAACAACGTGGTTCACTGGACGGGGCATCTCGAATCGCTGCGCCGCTTCAAGGACGACGTCAAGGAAGTCAAGTCGGGCTTCGATTGCGGTCTTACGCTGCGCGGCAACAACGACATCCAGGTGGGCGACCAGCTGGAAGTCTTTGAAATCAAGGAAATCGCGCGTACGCTGTAAAGCGTCCGCGAGGCATTATTTCTAATGAGCCGTCACAAGTCCAAAGCCATCCCCGGTCGCAATCTGCGACTGGCCGACCAGATCCAGAAGGATCTGGCCGGGATCATCCAGCGCGAGATCGACATGACCCGCGCAGGATTGATCACGCTCTCTGGTGTGGAACTGTCGACCGACTACGCGCATGCCAAGGTGTGGTTCACGGTTTTGGGCGCCGAGCCCGAAGCCGCGACCACCTTGCTGAACGAGAAGGCCGGCTGGCTGCATTCGCAGCTCTACAAGCTGTTGCACATTCACACTGTCCCCACTTTGCGTTTCTTCCACGACGAGCAAATCGCCCGTGGTATCGAGATGTCGATCCTTATCGACCGCGCAAACCGGCCCGGCCCGCATTCGGGCGTTCCCGACGAGCCAGAAGACCAGTCCTGATCGGGCTGTCGTCACTGCTTTAATTTCCGGATTTCGACGATGGCTAAACGACGCGGGCTTACGCTCGACGGTGTGCTGTTGCTCGACAAACCTGTGGGTTTGTCGAGTAATCATGCCTTGCAGCGCGCCAAACGTGCCATGGACGCGGCGAAAGCCGGCCATACGGGCACGCTGGATCCCTTTGCAACCGGCTTGCTGGTGTGCTGCATGGGGCGAGCCACTAAAATTTCCGGCGCGATGCTCAACGCCGACAAGGCATATCGCGCTACGCTGCAATTTGGCTCGGAAACCGACTCCGGCGACCTGACCGGCAACGTCGTGTCGACCGCCGAGCCGGGTTTTGTCGTGGACGAACAGGCATTGCGAGATGCGCTGTCACGTTTCTCGGGCACCATCGAGCAGATTCCGCCGATGTATTCCGCGCTCAAGCGCGACGGCAAACCCTTGTACGAGTACGCGCGCGCCGGCATCGAGCTGGAACGGGCGCCGCGCCAGATCACGATACACCGCATCGAGCTGTTGTCCCTGAACGGGACGCAGGCAGAGATCGATGTGGCTTGCAGTAAAGGCACATACATCCGAACACTGGCCCAGGACATCGGGCGCGTGCTGGGCTGTTACGCCCACCTGACGGCGCTGCGGCGCACGCACGTCGGGCCTTTTTCTCTGGACCGCGCCGTTGAGCTGGAAGCCTTGCAGGCCATGCCAGACCCGAAGCAGGCATTGCTTGCACTGAACGAATTGCCGGAGGGCTTGCTGCCCTCCACCCTGACCTTAAAGGACTCGCTATGACTCGCGCCTTGCGCAACGTCGCCATCATCGCCCACGTGGACCACGGTAAAACCACCCTGGTCGACCAGCTGCTGCGCCAATCCGGCACCTTCCGCGAAAACCAGGCGCTGACCGAACGGGTCATGGACTCGAACGATCTGGAAAAAGAACGCGGCATCACGATTCTGGCCAAGAACTGTGCCGTTGAATACGAAGGCACGCACATCAACATCGTCGACACCCCGGGACACGCGGACTTCGGCGGCGAAGTCGAACGCGTGCTGTCCATGGTCGACGGCGTGCTGCTGCTGGTGGATGCCGTTGAAGGCCCCATGCCGCAGACCATCTTCGTGACCCGCAAGGCGCTGGCCCTGGGCCTGAAGCCGATCGTCGTGGTCAACAAGGTGGACCGCCCCGGCGCCCGCACCGACTTCGTCATCAACGCCACGTTCGACCTGTTCGACAAGCTGGGCGCGACCGACGAGCAGCTGGACTTCCCGGTGGTGTACGCATCGGGCCTGTCCGGCTACGCCGGCCTCACCCCGGACGTGCGCGAAGGCGACATGCGTCCGCTGTTCGAAGCCATCCTCCAGCACGTGCCGCAGCGCGAAGACGACCCCAACGGTCCGCTGCAGATGCAGATCATCTCGCTGGACTACAACAGCTACGTCGGCAAGATCGGCGTGGGCCGCATCAACCGTGGCCGCATGCGTCCCGGCATGGAAGTGGCCTACAAGTTCGGTCCCGACGGCCAGAGCGGCCGTGGCCGCATCAACCAGGTGCAGAAGTTCCATGGCCTGGAGCGCGTGGTGGTGGAGGAAGCCGAAGCCGGCGACATCGTGCTGATCAACGGCATTGAAGAACTGGGCATCGGCTGCACCGTGACCGATCCGGTCACCCAGGAAGCCCTGCCGATGCTGCGCATCGACGAGCCCACGCTGACCATGAACTTCATGGTGAACACGTCGCCGCTGGCCGGCCGCGAAGGCAAGTTCGTGACCAGCCGCCAGGTGCGCGACCGCCTGGACCGCGAGCTGAAGTCCAACGTGGCGCTGCGTGTGCGCGATACGGGCGACGACACGGTGTTTGAAGTGTCGGGCCGCGGCGAATTGCACCTGACCATTCTGCTGGAAACGATGCGCCGCGAAGGCTACGAGCTGGCCGTGTCGCGTCCGCGCGTGGTGTTCAAGGACATCGACGGCGTGAAGTGCGAGCCGTTTGAATCGCTGACCGTCGACGTGGAAGACGCCCACCAGGGCGGCGTCATGGAAGAGCTGGGCCGCCGCAAGGGCGACCTGCAAGACATGCAGCCGGACGGCCGTGGCCGTACGCGCCTGGAATACCTGATCCCGGCCCGCGGCCTGATCGGCTTCCAGAACGAGTTCCTGACGCTGACGCGCGGCACGGGCCTGGTAAGCCACATCTTCCACGAATACGCCCCGATCAAGGAAGGTGCGATCGGCGAGCGCCGCAACGGCGTGCTGATCAGCCAGGACCAAGGCGATGCCGTGGCCTACGCACTGTGGAAGCTGCAGGATCGCGGCCGCATGTTCGTGAGCCCGGGCGATGCGCTGTACGAAGGCATGATCATCGGCATCCACAGCCGTGACAACGACCTGGTCGTGAACCCGATCAAGGGCAAGCAGCTGACCAACGTGCGCGCTTCGGGCACCGACGAAGCCGTGCGCCTGGTTCCGCCGATCCAGATGTCGCTGGAATACGCCGTGGAATTCATCGACGACGACGAACTGGTGGAAATCACCCCGAAGTCGATCCGTCTGCGCAAGCGTCACCTGCTGGAAAACGAACGCAAGCGCGCCTCGCGCGAATCCGCCATCTAAGCGGATATATCGGGGGCATGGCCCCTGCGCTTCGGTAGTCAAAAAGCCGCGCACCTCCGGGTGCGCGGCTTTTTTTCCTGGGGTCCGGGAAAACCGTATCGTGGCGCCGGTTCCACGGGGAATCTCTCTACAGGCCGTTTTTCTGGTGACGGTATTCCTGGGTTTCGCCGCCGTATCCATAGGCGGCGGCGCGCGCGTCGATCACGTGCACATAGGAGCACTCGTGCAGCTCGCCCAGGATGTTCTGGAACGCGCCGTAGATCTCCTTGATGAACCGCGCCTTCTCGGCCTTGGTGTTGGTCTCGTCCGTGACGCTGATGTCCAGGTGGAAGGCGTTCTTGCCCAGTTCGGACAGCGGGCGGCCGCCGATAAACCAGAGGTCGTGCGGGATGTGCTGCAGCGTGATCGCGATGACGGGCAGCTTCTTGCCCAGCACCGATTGGGTCAGGCCGGCGACCGATTCAACGACTCGACGGTTGATGGAGGCATCGGATTGGCCGGAGAGGTGGACGACGATGTGGGGCATGGCAAGACTCCTGTGCGTGGGGGTGTAGAAGCAGTGTAGGGAGCCCGTTGACATCGGAAAAGCGGGAATTTACGATTTAATCCATCGAAATATCCGTTGGATACGCCATGTCAGGATTCGACCTGGACCAGTTGCGCACCCTGGTTGCCGTGCTGGATGCCGGCAGCCTGACGGCGGCGGCGCCCAAGGTCTTTCTCTCTCAATCGTCGGTCAGCGAGCAGATGCGCAAGCTGGAGGACCGCGCCGGCCAGCCGCTGCTGTTGCGAGGCAAGTCCGGCGTGACGGCCACCCCGGCCGGCGAACGCCTGCTGGCGCACGCCAGGGCAATCCTGGCCTTGAGCGACGAGGCCTATCGGGATCTGCGTGGCGTTGCGCTGCGGGGCGAGTTGCGGCTGGGCATCACGGATTACTTCCGGCCCGGCGATGTGGCGCGCATGCTCCGGCGCCTGAATGAGCAGTATCCGCAGGTGCGCCTGCACGTCACGATCATGAAGAGCGGCGCGATCGAGGCAGCCTATGAGCGCGGCGAAATCGATGTCGGCATATCAATGGTCATCCAGGAGCGGGGCGCGTCGCGCGCAAGGACCCAGGGGGCATTGCTGCGCCGCGAGCCCCTGCTGTGGATGGCGGCCGAGGGCGCGGACGAATCGCCGCCCGGCCCCTTGCCTTTGCTGGTGCTGCCGGAGACCTGCGCATTGCGCCAGTATGTGGAACGGTTGCTGTCGCGGCGCGATCTGCCGTATTCCGTCGCGCATGTGGCGTCTGGCGTGGCGGGTCTGCAACTGGCGATTGCGGCGGGGCTGGGCGTGGCCTGCCTGAATGAATCCGCCTTGGCGCCGGGCATTGCGCGCCTGAATGCGCTTGGCCTGCCGGCGCTGCCGGCGGTGGAGTTCCGCCTGCTGGCCGCCCGGCCTGGCGAAAGCGACTTCATCGGGCTGGCGCGGGAGGCCATCATCAAGGAGATGGCGTAGACGGCACTGGTCGCCGACCGGGAAATGGTTGAAACTGCCAGGATCAAGTCCGACGAATGACCGGCAAGACCAGCCATGGGAGAAGCAATGGGTGCCATCGATAAACTCGCGCCGTTCATCGACGCGCGCAGCGAGCGTTACGCCGAACTGAGCGACCGGATCTGGAGCCTGGCCGAACTGCGCTATGACGAGCACAAGTCGGCCGAACTGCACATCGCGATGCTGGAGGAGGCGGGCTTTCGCGTCACACGCGATGCAGCAGGCATCCCCACCGCCTTCGTGGCCGAAGCCGGCAGCGGGGGGCCGGTGATCGGCATCCTGGGTGAGTACGACGCGCTGTCCGGGCTGAGCCAGGAGAGCGGCGCCTATGCCTGCCAGCCCTCGCCCGAGACGCCCAACGGCAACGGCCATGGTTGCGGCCACCACCTGCTGGGCACGGCCGCGCACTTCGCGGCGGTGGCGGTGAAGGAGTACCTGGAAACCAATGGGCTGCCCGGCACGATCCGATTTTACGGCTGTCCGGCGGAGGAGGGCGGTTCCGGCAAGACCTTCATGGCGCGGGCCGGCCTGTTCGACGACCTGGACGCGGCGCTGACCTGGCATCCGGCGTCGCACACCGGAATCTTTCACCAGTCTTCGCTGGCCAACATCCAGGCGTATTTCCGCTTCCGCGGCATTGCCGCGCATGCCGCGAATTCCCCGCACCTTGGACGAAGCGCGCTGGATTCGGTGGAGCTGATGAACGTGGGCGTGAACTATCTGCGCGAGCACATGGTGCCCGACGCGCGGGTGCACTATGCCGTGACCAACAGCGGCGGCATTTCACCCAACGTGGTGCAGGCGCGCGCCGAGGTGCTCTACCTGGTGCGCGCCCCGGTCAATGCCCAGGCGGCCGAGCTCTACGAGCGGGTCAAGAACGTAGCGCGCGGCGCGGCGCTGATGACAGGCTGCGAACTGGACATTGTGTTTGACAAGGCCTGCTCCAACTACATCCCGAACAATGTGCTCAACCAGGTGATGTACGCCAATATGCAGGCGCTGCAAGGCCCGCAATACTCGGCGGGCGAGCAGCAGGCCGCACGCCGCATGTGGGATTCGATCACGGAAGACGATATCGACAACGCCGGCAAGAACCTCGGCGCGGTGCTGCGCAATCCGACGCCGCTCTTCGATGGTGTGTCGCCCTATGAACCAGGCAAGGCCGAGATTACGTACGGGTCGACGGACGTGGGCGATGTGAGCTGGATCACGCCCACCGCGCAATGCTGGGGCGCGTGCTATGCCTACGGCACGCCCTTTCATTCCTGGCAGATGGTTGCGCAGGGCAAGATGTCCATGGCGCACAAGGGAATGGTGCACGCGGCCAAGATCATCGCGGCGACCGCCGCGGATCTCTATACCCAGCCGCAGGCGCTGGCCCGCGCCAGGGAAGAACTGATGGAGACGCGCCGCGGGCAGCCCTACGTCTGCCCGATTCCCGCGGACGTGGTGCCATCCTTCATGCGCAAGTAGAGTGAGCGTGGCGGCCATCCCCGGGGATGGCCGCTGAGCGTTCAGGCCGGCAGGGACGGCGCGTACTGCGCGCCCGAGTTGACCTGTTCGTGGAATTCCACCACCTTGCGCACCACCTTGACCGGATCGTCCTCGATGATGAAGAGATCCAGGTCGTGCGCGCCGATCATGCCGTTGGCAAGCACCTGGCCGCCCAGCCATTCGGCCAGCCCGGACCAGTATTCGCTGCCCACCAGCACGATCGGGGCTGGCGGAACCTTGCCTGTCTGGATAAGCGTCAATGCTTCGAAGAGTTCATCCAGGGTGCCAAACCCGCCCGGCATCGCCACATAGGCGAAGCTGTGCATGAAGAACGCCGCCTTGCGAGGAAAGAAGTACTCGAACGACAGGCTGATGGTTTGGTATTCGTTGTTGTGAGCTTCGTGCGGCAGGCTGATGTTCAAGCCGATGCTTGTGCCCCCCGCTTCGAATGCGCCCTTGTTGGCGGCCTCCATGATGCCGGGGCCGCCGCCTGCGATGACTGCAAAACCTGCTTCGGCCAGAGCGGCCGAAATTGCGATGGTGGTCTCATAGTGAGGAGAATTGCGGCTGACTCGTGCGCTGCCGAAAACGCTGACTGCGGGCCCGATGTTTGCGAGCTTGTCTGCCGCCGTCCGTATCTCTGACATAATCAGCGGAATTTGTTTGCCGGCGGGTGTTTCCATATCTGCCTTTGTAACCATGAAAAAAACCTTATTACTGGTCGACGGTTCAAGTTACTTGTACCGCGCTTTCCACGCTATGCCTGATTTGCGCAACGCGCAAGGCGAACCCACGGGTGCGCTCTACGGCGTGGTGAATATGCTGCGCAAGCTTGTATCTGACCATAAGGCAGAGTATGCCGCATGTATTTTCGATGCTCGCGGCAAGACCTTCCGGGACGATATGTACCCGGAATACAAATCCCATCGCCCGCCCATGCCGGAAGACCTGGCCGCGCAGATCGAGCCCATCCACCGCGCCGTGCGCGCGCTGGGTTGGCCGGTGCTGGCCATCGAAGGCGTGGAAGCCGATGACGTGATCGGCACCCTGGCGCGCCGCGCCGCCGAGCACGACGTGCACACCATTGTCTCCACGGGCGACAAGGACCTGGCGCAGCTCGTCAACAGCCACGTCACCCTGGTCAACACCATGACCGGCGAAGTGCTGGACGAGCCGGGCGTCGTCAACAAGTTCGGCGTGCCGCCCGACCGCATCGTGGACTACCTGATGCTGGTGGGCGACACGGTGGACAATGTCCCGGGTGTGACCAAGGTGGGACCCAAGACGGCAGCCAAATGGATTACGGAATTCGGCTCCATCGACAAACTGATCGAAGGAGCCGAAGGCGTCAAGGGCGTGGCCGGCAGCAACCTGCGTGAAGCCATCCCGAATTTTCCGCTGACGCGCCAGCTCCTGACCGTCAAGTGCGATTGCGACCTGACCGGCCACGTGGACAGCGTGGACGACCTGACGCCGCGACCGCGCGACGACGCGACGCTGACCGAGCTGTACGAGCGCTATGGTTTCCGCACCTGGCTGCGCGACCTGACCGGCGATGCCGAGCGCGTGCCCACGGGCGATGCGCGGATCGCGCCGGAGGCGCCCGCCGCGCCCACCGAGATCGACTACAGCATCATTTCCGACTGGGCCGGATTCGACGCCTGGCTGGAAAGGCTGCAGGGCGCTTCCCTGGTGGCGCTGGATACCGAGACCACCTCGCTCGACGAGATGCAGGCCCGGCTGGTCGGCCTGTCCTTGTCGGTCGCGCCCGGCGTGGCCTGCTATATCCCGGTCGCGCATCGCGGACCGGACGGCGCCACCCAGCTGCCCAAGGCCGAGGTGCTGGCGCGATTGAAGCCGTGGCTGGAGGATGCCTCGCGCGCCAAGCTGCTGCATCACGCCAAGTACGACACGCATGTGTTCGCCAACGAAGGCATCAGGCTGGCGGGCGTCGCCGAAGACACGATGCTGCAGGCCTATGTGCTGGAATCGCATCGCGGCGTGGGCCTGAACGACCTGGCTCAGCGCTACCTGGGCCGCAGCGGCGTGTCCTACGAGGACCTCTGCGGCAAGGGTGCGAAACAGATCGGATTTGACGAAGTCGCGGTGGACAAGGCTGGCCATTACGCCGCCGAGGACGCCGACTTCACCTTGCAGCTGCATCAGGTGCTGCGCCCGATGGTGTCGGCGGACGAAGGGCTGGAGCGCATCTACCGCCTGGAAATGCAGGTGTCGGCTGTGCTGACCACCATCGAGCGCAACGGCGTGAAGGTGGACGCCGCGGAACTGGGCCGCCAGAGCCACAAGCTGGGCCAGGAAATGCTGCAGCTGGAGCAGAAGGCCTATGAGCTGGCCGGGCAGCCGTTCAACCTGAATTCGCCCAAGCAGTTGGGCGAGATCCTGTTCGGGCGCATGCAGTTGCCGGTGGTGCGCAAGACCGCGGGCGGCGCGCCGTCCACGGACGAAGAGGTGCTGAGCAAGCTGGCGCTGGACTATCCGCTGCCGCAGGTGCTGCTGGAATACCGCGGGCTGTCCAAGCTGAAGTCCACCTACACGGACAAGCTGCCGCGCATGATCAATCCGGACACGGGGCGGGTGCATACGCATTATTCGCAGGCCGCGGTGATCACGGGGCGCCTGGCTTCGTCCGATCCCAACCTGCAGAACATTCCGGTCCGCACCGAGGCCGGCCGGCGTGTGCGCGAGGCGTTCATCGCCGAGCAAGGCATGCTGTTGTCGGCGGACTATTCGCAGATCGAGCTGCGCATCATGGCGCACGTGTCGGACGACGCCAACCTGCAGCGCGCCTTCGCCGCGGGCGAGGACATCCACCGCGCCACCGCGTCGGAGGTCTTCGGGGTGCCGCTGGACGGCGTGACCACGGAGCAGCGCCGGGCCGCCAAGGCCATCAACTTCGGCCTGATCTACGGCATGGGGGTGTTTGGCCTGGCGTCCAACCTGGGCATCACGCGCGACGCCGCGCAGGCGTATATCGACCGCTACTTCGCCCGCTATCCCGGCGTGGCGATGTACATGGAGAACACCCGCCGTGTGGCCCGCGAGCAGGGCTACGTGGAAACCGTCTTCGGACGCCGGCTGCAACTGCCGGAGATCCGCGGGGCGTCCGGTCCGCGCCGGCAGGGCGCCGAGCGGGCGGCCATCAACGCGCCCATGCAGGGCACCGCCGCCGATCTGATCAAGATGGCCATGGTGGCGGTGCAGGATTGGCTTGAAGCCGAAAAACTGCAAACGCGCATGATCATGCAGGTGCACGATGAATTGGTGCTGGAAGCGCCGGACGCCGAGCTGGAACTCGTCAAGGAGGCGCTGCCCCGCCTGATGTGCAACGTGGCGACCCTGCGGGTTCCGCTGGTGGCCGAGGTGGGCATGGGCAAGAACTGGGAGCAGGCCCACTAAGGGCGGTTCCCCAAGGGCGGGGCAGGATGACCTCCTGCCGGAATGACCGGTGGGCCGCCCTGGGGCGGCCCATTTCCGCTTTTGGGATTGCAACAATATAATGTTGCGCTTTCCCCGCCTATTTGCGTCCCTTCCTCATGTTGCTGCTCTGGGTCCTGCTCGCCACCATCACCGGCGGCCTTATTGCCGTCCTTGTCGCCAGCTGGCTGGCCTACAAGGTCTTTGCCCAATACCTGCATCACATGGTGAGTCTGTCGGTGGGCGTGCTGCTGTCGGTCGCCCTGCTGCACCTGCTGCCCGAGGCGTTCGAAACCGGGGTGGGGGATGCCCACGTGCTCTTCGGCCTGATGCTGGCGTCGCTGATCGGTTTCTTCGTGCTGGAGAAAATCGCGCTGCTGCGCCACAGCCATCACCATGAGGGCGATGGCCATCACCATCACAAGGGCCACGACCGCCACGAGGCGGGACGCGGCGGCATGCTGATCCTGATCGGCAGTTCGCTGCACAATCTGTGCGACGGCGTGCTGGTGGCGGCGGCATTCCTGACGGATCCGCTGCTGGGCGTGCTGACCGCCGCATCGATCATCGTCCATGAAGTGCCGCACAAGCTGGGCGATTTCGTCGTCCTGCTCAATGCCGGCCTGCAGCGCCGCCGCGCCTTTGCGCTGATCCTGTTCACCAGCTTGTGTTCAGCCGTGGGCGGCATAATAGGGTACTTCGTGCTGCAGCAGGCGCAGGACTGGGTGCCGTACATCCTGGTGGTTGCCGCCAGCAGCTTCCTGTATATCTCGGTGGCCGACCTGATGCCGCAAATGCACGAACGGGTATCCCTTTCCGACGCCGTCCCGCAGCTGCTGCTGGTCGGCGTGGGCGTGGCGCTGATCTACAGCGTCACCACCCTGATGCACCACGGGCACGAACATGGCGCCGACGCTGGCCATGGCGCGCCGCATGCGGAGCATGGCCACCAGCACTAGGGCTGGGCAGGCGGGGGATAGCCGGCTTTGTCGATCCCAACACAGGAGTTCTCCATGAGTTTTTCCGCCGCCGCCGGCAATGTCGCTCCCACCGTGATCCACACCGACACGCAGGGACTGGTCCACGGGGATTTCAAGCTGCCCGTGGCAGACGGACCGATAGACGCCTATTACGCCGCGCCCGAAGGCCGGCGCGACCTGCCGATTGTGCTGGTCGTGCAGGAGATCTTCGGCGTGCATGAACATATCAAGGATCTCTGCCGCCGGATTGCCAAGGCGGGCTACCTGGCGGTTGCCGCCAATCTCTACCAGCGCCAGGGCGACGCTTCGGCGTATACCGACATTCCTAAGCTCATCTCGGAGCTGGTCAGCAAGGTGCCCGACGAGCAGGTCTTTGCGGACCTGGACGCCAGCGTGGCGTGGGCCGCCGCGAACGGCGGCGACGCCCGTCGCGTGGCGGTGACGGGTTTCTGCTGGGGCGGACGCCTGACCTGGATGTACGCGGCGCACAATCCCGACGTGAAGGCCGGCGTGGCCTGGTACGGCAAGCTCAGCGTGGGCCATGGCCCGCTGATCAAGCGCGTGGCCTTTGATGTGGTCAACGAACTGCACGGCCCCGTGCTGGGACTGTACGGCGGCCGCGACGCCAGCATCCCGCTGGCGGACGTCGAGACCATGAAGACGAAACTTGCCGCCGGCAACGCCGCCGCCAGGCAATCCGAGTTCGTGGTGTACCCCGAAGCCGACCATGCCTTCGTGGCCGACTACCGCGCCAGCTACCAGCCCGAGGCCGCGCGGGACGGGTGGCACCGGATGCTGGAGTGGTTCAAGCGGTATTTGTGAGTGGATTGATGGAATGAAAAAACCGACCCTTTGGGTCGGTTTTTTTGTGTCCCGCCGCCGGGCCGCCCCCAGGCGGGGCCGCCCCCTCGGGGGGCAGCAAGCAAGCGTAGCGTGCGCGGCGTGGGGGCCTCAATTCCCCGCTTCGCGCAGGCGGCTGGGGAGGAGTTCGCCGTGGCGGGCGAGCAGCGGATAGGCCGCGGCGCCCACCAGGTGGGAGTTGATGCCCTTCATATCCCGCAGGATATCCAGGTAGAGCGCGCCGACTTCGGCGGCGTCGACCTCGCCCGACTTGATCTTCTGCAGGTGGGTGTCGGCGGCCTGGGTTTCGATCGTGCGAAAGCGCGCCTTTTCGCCCGCCAGCGAACGAGCCTGGCGCAGGTCGTCATTGACGAAAAGCGCGGCGGCGGTGCGCTGGTTGGCGATGAGCTGGCCCAGGGTGTCGTCCAGGCTGGCGCGCTGCTCGGGCGAGAAGATCCAGCCCTGCTTGCGCAGCTTGGCGACGTGGCTGAGCAGGCCGTGATGGGCGATGTCGCCCGCATGGCCGATATTGCTGGTGAACGCCAGGATGTCGTCCATGCGCTGGATGTCGTCGCGCGTCATGTTTTCCTGGTCGAGCGTGGCCAGGTAGGTCGTGATGGCGTTTTCCAGCTTGTCCAGCGCGGCGTCCAACTGGCGCGCCTGCACCAGGCGATGGCGGTTGTCGCGCTTGAAGCCGGCGCGCGCGTAGAGCAGCAGCGTCTGCAGCATGTCGGCCATGCGCAGGGCCTCGCGGGCCGCGTTGCCCAGGGCCACGGCCGGCACGTCATGGGCCCATTCGTCCAGGTATTGGGGGCGGGAGGGATCGTTCGGATCCGCGCGCTTGGGCAGCCAGCGGGTGAGCAGGGCGGCGTATGGGGTCAGCAGCGGCAGGAAGACCAGCGCGATGACTGCATTGAACAGCGTGTGGAAGTTGGCCACGGCGCGAGCGGGGTCGCTGGCCAGCTCGCTCATCAGCGGTTGCAGCACCGGCAGCAGCAGCAGCCCGGCCAGCACACCCAGCACCCGGGTCAGCAGGTTGCCAAGCGGCAGTCGGCGGGCGGCGGGATCGTCGCCGGTCACGCCTTCGATCATCGGATTGATGGCGGTGCCCAGGTTGGCGCCCAGCACCAGCGCAAAGGCGACGTGGGGCGCCACCATGTGGTGGCTGGCCAGGGACATCACCAGCACCACCACGGCGACGCTGGAGTGCGCCGCCCAGGTAAAGGCCGCGGACAGCAGCACGGCCGCCACGGGCTGGGTTGCCAGGGCGTCCAGGATCATGCCCAGCATCGGGGCGGTCTGGAACGGTTCGAAGAGCTCGACCAGCTGATGCAGGGACAGCAGCAGCAGGCCCAGGCCGATGAAGACTCGGCCCAGGTCGCGTGTGCGTCCCGGCGGATAGCGCCGGAACATCCAGACGCCTGCCAGGATCAGGATGGGGGCCAGCGCGGTCAGGTCGAAGGACAGCAGCTGGACAATCAGCGTGGTGCCGACGTTTGCGCCAAGCATCGCGGCCAGGGCCGGCACCAGGCCGACAACCCCGCCGGCGGCGAAGCCGGTGATCATCAAACCGGTGGCGGTGCTGCTCTGGAGGGCCGCCGTGATGCCCAGGCCGGCCCCGAAGGCCCGCAGCCGGGTACCCAGCGCCCGTCCCAACGCCGCGCCCAGGGCGGCCCCGAAGGCGCGTTGTACGCCTGTTTGGACCATATGCACGCCCCAGAGGAGCAGCGCAACGTAGCCGGCGAAGTCAAGCAGGGTGATGATTCCAGACATCCAGGCGTGTTTCCGTTCTTTTTATGACAAGTAATAATTCTGTAATGATCGCACGCCCGGGCTAGCGGGGAAACCCGCCCGGGCAATACAGGATACGCCCGGCGGGGCTTTGCTGCGTATGCCTTTGCCTACGCGTATCATTGCCTGATCATTCGTAGATGTACTGGAGTTTTGCGTGGCCGTTTCCGTATTCGATCTGTTCAAGATAGGCATAGGCCCGTCGAGCTCCCATACGGTGGGCCCGATGCGGGCGGCGCTGTTGTTCGCGCAGGGCCTGGAGCGCGACGGCCTGATTCCGCAGGTCGCCAGCGTCCGCGCCGAGCTCTACGGATCGCTGGGCGCCACCGGGAAGGGCCACGGCACCGACAAGGGCGTGCTGCTGGGCCTGATGGGCGAGGCGCCCGACACCGTGGATCCCGCGGCGATCGCCGGCATGATCGCGTCCGTGCGCGCCAGCCGCCAGTTGCCGCTGCTGGGGAAGTATCCGCTGCCTTTCATTGAAAAGGAGCACATGATGTTCTACCGCCGCGAGGCCATGGCGGAACATCCCAACGGCATGAAATTTCACGCTTTCGGCGCCGGCGGCGAGCCGCTGCGCGAGTCGCGCTACCTGTCGGTCGGGGGCGGATTCGTGGTGACCGCCGGCGCGTCGAACAGCCAGGTCATCGCTGCGCACAACCAATTGCCTTACCCGTTCCGCATGGGCCGCGAATTGCTGGCCATGTGCCGCGAAAGCGGGCTGACGGTTGCCCAGCTCATGATGAAGAACGAGCTCACCTGGCGCGACGCCTCGGAAGTGAACAGCGGGCTGGACCGCATCTGGCAAGTCATGCAGGACTGCGTGGCGCGTGGCTGCGGCATCAATTACCCGGAAGCCGACGGCGAATTGCCCGGCCCGCTGCGTGTGCGTCGCCGCGCGCCCGAGCTCTATCGCAACCTGACCCAGCGCGCCGAACGCACGCTGTCCGACCCCTTGTCGGTCATGGACTGGGTGAACCTGTACGCGATGGCGGTCAACGAAGAGAACGCGGCCGGCGGCCGCGTGGTCACGGCGCCGACCAACGGCGCGGCGGGCATCATCCCGGCCGTGCTGCACTATTACGACCGCTTCGTTCCCGGTTCCAACCGCGAAGGCGTGCGGGACTTCCTGCTCACGGCCGCGGCCGTCGGCCTGCTTTACAAGTACAACGCGTCGTTGTCGGGCGCCGAGGTCGGCTGCCAGGGCGAAGTGGGCGTGGCGTGCTCGATGGCGGCGGGCGGCTTGGCCGCGGCCTTGGGCGGTACGGTGGAGCAGGTCGAGAATGCCGCGGAGATCGGCATGGAGCACAACCTCGGACTGACCTGCGACCCCGTCGGCGGACTGGTGCAGATTCCCTGTATCGAGCGCAACGCCATGGCGTCCATCAAGGCCGTGAACGCCGCCCGGATGGCGCTGCGTGGCGACGGCCAGCACTATGTGTCGCTGGATTCGGTCATCAAGACGATGCGCGAAACCGGCGCCGACATGAAGACCAAATACAAGGAAACCGCGCGTGGCGGCCTGGCGGTGAATATCGTCGAGTGCTGACCGCCCAAGGGCGGCGTCCAACAAAAAAGCCCCTCTTTCGAGAGGCTTTTTGCTGCCGGCGATGTTCAGATCACGCGGGCATTTTGCAGCGCGGCAATGCGCGACTGGATCGGCGGGTGCGAGGCGAACATGGCTGCCAGGCCGCCCTTGCCGGTGATGCCGGACGCTTCGAAGGACTTGGGCAGTTCGCCCGGCTCCAGGCCGCCCAGGCGGGCCAGGGCGCGGATCATCGGTTCGCGGGCGCCCATCAGGTGGGCCGAGCCGGCGTCGGCGCGGTATTCGCGCTGGCGCGAGAACCAGGCGACGATGATCGAGGCCAGGACGCCGAAGATGATCTCACAGACCAGCACGGTGACGAAGTAGCCCGGGCCGATGCCGCGTTCGTTCTTGAACACGACGCGGTCGATGAAGTAGCCGACCACGCGCGCCAGGAACACGACGAAGGTGTTCACCACGCCCTGGATCAGGGTCAGGGTGACCATGTCGCCATTGGCGATGTGCGCGACTTCATGGGCGAGCACGGCGGCGACTTCTTCTTCGCTCATGCTTTCCAGCAAGCCCGTCGACACGGCGACCAGCGAGTCGTTCTTGAACGCGCCGGTGGCGAACGCGTTGGGGGCGCCTTCATAGATGGCGACTTCCGGACGGCCGATGCCGGCGCGGTCGGCCAGTTGATGGACCGTGTCGACCAGCCAGGCCTCGCGCTGGTTGCGGGGCGAATTCGGATCCAGCACCTGCGCGCCCGTGCTCCATTTGGCCATCGGCTTGCTCATCAGCAGCGAGATGATGGCGCCGGTGAAGCCCACCACGACCGAGAAGATCAGCAGCGCGTTGAAGTTCAGGCCGTTGGCCGTGATGATGCGGTCTACGCCCAGGATGCGCAGCGTGGCCGACAGCACGAGCATGACGGCCAGGTTGGTGACAACGAACAGGATGATGCGTTTCATGTTTTTTTGTTCCTCTGCGAGCGGGAAATACCCGGGGTTCGACATGGCGGCGGCCCGCCAGTTCCCCGACTCGCCGGCACCGCTCCCGGTGACGGAGAGTATAGTATCGCTTTCCCTTATTTCTCCTCACTTTTCCCTTAGCGTAGACCCCCATGCAGGCACTTTGGATGTTGCTGGCGTCCGCCATGTTCGCCATCATGGGTTCGTTCGTGAAGCTCGGCACCGAACACGGCGCGTCGCTGCCGCAGGTCGTGCTGTTTCGCGGCCTGCCTTCGGTCATACTGCTGCTGATCTGGGCCCGGGCGGGCCGCCAGTCCATCATTCCCACCAGCTGGAAGCTGCACATATGGCGCAACCTCTCGGGCGTCACGTCGATGTGGCTCGGTTTTTTCGCCATTTCCCATCTGCCCCTGGCCACCGCCACCAGCCTGAACTACACGGCGCCGCTTTTCATCGCCTGCTGGATGCTGGGGTGGGGCGGCGCGCAGCGCGACCCCGTGCGGATCCTGGCGGTGGCGCTGGGTTTCCTGGGCGTGATCGCCGTGCTGCGGCCCAGCATCAATGAAGATCAATGGCTGGCCGCCTTGCTGGGCATGGGCGCCGGCGCCATGTCGGCAATCGCCATGATGCAGATCCGCCAGCTGGGCCGCATCGGCGAGCCCGAATGGCGCACCGTGCTGTTCTTTTCGGTGGCCGTGTGCGTTTCCAGCGGCGCCGGACTGGCGTTCGAAGGCTGGGGCCATGCCGACTGGACCGGCTACCTCTCGTTGCTGGGCGTGGGCGTGGCGGGCCTGTTCGGCCAGCTGGCCATGACCCGGGCGTTCGGCATGGGGGCGGCGCTGCTGACCGCGGCCCTGCAATACAGCACCATCATTTTCGCGGCTCTGCTGGGCATGGGCTTCTGGGGCGACCATCTGGACGGTCTGGCCTGGGCCGGCATGGGCCTGATCATTTTCGCGGGCCTGCTGTCGGTGTGGCGCACCATGCGCGACCCCAAATCGGCCTGAGCCGCGCGGCCGCCTCTATTGCTTACAGGAGCACATCGAATGACGACGACACTGATTTCCGCCGCCGACCTGGCCGCGCGCCTTGATAGTCCCGATGTGCGCGTATTCGACGTGCGCCACGACCTGACCAACCACGCGGCGGGCCGCCAGGCCTATGACGCCGGCCACATCCCCGGCGCCCGCTACCTGGACCACGAGACCGAGCTGGCCGCGACCCGCACGGGCAAGAACGGGCGGCATCCCTTGCCGGCCCGCGCCGAATTCGGCGCGCTGATGGCCGCGCATGGCGTCACGCCCCAGACCCTGGTGGTGGCCTACGACGCCAGCGGCGGCATGTACGCCGCGCACCTGTGGTGGATGTTGCGCTGGCTGGGCCACGGCCAGGTCGCCGTGCTTGACGGCGGCTGGCAGGCCTGGGTGGCCGCCGGGCTGCCGACCACGACGCAGGCCGCCCCGGCCGTGCAGCCGGGCAAGCCGGTGGAGCCCGGCGCGTCGCTGGCCGGTTCCGTGGATGCCAAGACCGTGCTGGACAACATTGCCCAGCCGTCCTTCACCGTGATCGACGCCCGCGCCGCCAACCGCTATCGCGGCGAAGTCGAACCCATGGACCCCGTGGCCGGCCATATTCCCGGCGCCCTGAACCGCCCCAACGGCGAAAACCTCCAGCCGGACGGCCGTTTCAAGACGGCCGAGCAGCTGCGCGCTGAATTCACCGGCCTGCTGGCCGGCCGCGATCCCGCTACCATCGTCCACCAGTGCGGCTCCGGCATCACCGCCTGCCACAACTTGCTGTCCATGGAGATCGCGGGCCTGTCCGGTTCACGCCTGTATCCGGGATCCTGGAGCGAGTGGTGCAGCGACCCGTCCCGTCCGGTGGCCAAGGGCGCTTGAATCAAAAAGCCAGGGCGCAAGGCCCTGGCTTTTCTCATGGACGTTCGCTTGCGCCTACCAGACGGCGGCCAGCTTGACGCGCCCGGAGACGCTTTCGGCGATCTCCAGGAAGTGGTCCAGGGGCGGAGTCGCCAATCCCGGCACCTTGGCCATGTCGTCCCAGCGCCTCAGGCGTATCGCGTCCGGCGCGCCCGGCATGCTCGCGAAATCGACCGCCTGGCCGGCGTCGAAACTGCCCCCTTGCAGCGCCAGGCTGCGCTTGGAGTCTTCCGAGAGCGACGCTTCGTATTGCGGCTCCACATAGCAGAGGTAGCGCTTGGCTTCGACATGCAGCCGGATCGGGTCCAGCACCGCCGAGCTGAACAGCCCGCGCAGGAAGGGCAGGACGAAATACTGGTGCTTGTCGTCGATGCCCCGCAGCGTGGGCGTGCCGGGCCGGTCGGCGATCAGGTGGCCCAGGTCGTGCAGCAGGCTTGCCGTGATCAGCTGGGCATTGGCGCCGTGGCGCTCGGCGAGCGCCGCCGTTTGCAGCGCATGCCGCAAATGGCTGACGGATTCGCCATGATAGGAACGGTGCCCGCGTTCCAGGAAAAGCTGTTCTATATCTTGCAAGGTCAAGGCCATGGTTGTCTCCTGAGTGGCCGCAAGGGGAAGAGGCGGGCAGTGACCGCTGAGGGTCAGCCGGCTGCCGGCGCCATCTCCAGAAAGCGCGCGATAAGCTGCACCGGTTGGCGCTCGCGCAGGCAGTACAGGTATTCGTGCATCACGATGCCGGCGTCCTGGATGTCCAGGGCCGCCAGGTCAGGGTGGGACGGGATCTCGCGCGAAGGGATCAGGCTGATTCCCAGTTCGCAAAGAATGGCTTGGCGGATCGATTCCCGGCTGCCGATCTCCAGCGTGCGGCGCACCGTCACGCCGGCCGCCTGCAGGGCGTCCTCGGTCAGCTGGCGCGTCATCGAGCCGGGTTCGCGCAAGAGCAGCGCGTGCTCGGCCAGGTCGGCCAGGTGGACCTGGCCGCGCCGGGCCAGGGGGTGGTCCCGATGGGTCACGACCCGGATCGGGTCCGCGGCGATCCTGCGGCGGTACAGATGCTTGTCATCCATCAGAAAGGATGACGTGGCAATCTCGATGCGGTAGTCATGCAGCGCCTGCAGCATGGTCTGCGAATTGCCGATGGTGACGGTCAGGTCGATGCCGGGATAGCGCTGGTTGTAACGGCGCACCGTGTCCATGATGTAGAAGGGGCCGGTGGCGCCGATGCGCAGGTTGCCTTCGCGCAGGTCGCTGGCGTCGCGCAGGCGGAAGTCGATCTCGGTTTCCTGCTGGACCAGCTTCTCCACCATGGGCATCAGATTCTGTCCGGCGTCCGACAGCCTCATGCCACGGCCCTGCCGGTGGAACAGTTCGATGCCGTAGCGCGATTCCAGCTGGCGCAGTTGCCCTGTCACCGTGGGTTGGCTGACTCCCAGCTGGGCGGCGGCCTTGGTGACGGTGCCGCAGCGAGCCACGGCGTAGAAGGATTTGAGTTCGGCGACAAGCACGATGATGGGGGGCGGAAGTTGGACGCAATGCGCAAGACCGCCAGTACACCAAAATAATTTGATGTTTTTATTACTGCATTTGCGCGAAGTGTCATAAACACTCAATACGCGCCTTCCATACTGCCTTCGTTCCCAGACCGGAGGCACCATGCCCCAACGCGATACCGCCTTTCTATCAGTGCAGAATCTTGTGAAGCGATTCGGCAGCCATACGGCGCTGGCCGACGTTTCCCTGGACATCCGCGCCGGAGAGCTGGTTTGCCTGCTGGGCCCCTCGGGTTGCGGCAAGACGACGCTGCTGCGCGCCATCGCCGGCCTGGAGCGGCAGGACAGCGGAACTATCGTGCTGTCGGGCCGCGATATCTCCCAGGCCGAGCCGCAGGAGCGCGACTACGGCATCCTGTTCCAGTCGTATGCGCTGTTTCCCAACCTGACCGTGGCCCAGAACGTGGCCTACGGCCTGAGCGGCAAGCGCGCCCACCGCAATCACGTCGCCAGCCGCGTCGAGGAAATGCTGACCCTGGTCGGCCTGGCCGGCGCGGCGGGAAAATATCCGGGACAGATCTCCGGCGGCCAGCAACAGCGCGTGGCCCTGGCGCGCGCGCTGGCGCCGTCGCCGTCCCTGTTGCTGCTGGATGAACCCATGTCCGCGCTGGACGCCCGGGTGCGGGAGCACCTGCGGATCGAACTGCGCGCCCTGCAGAAGCGCCTGTCCATCACCACGCTGATGGTGACGCATGACCAGGAAGAGGCCATGGTGATGGCCGACCGCATCGCCGTCATGAACGGCGGCATCATCGAGCAGTACGGCACGCCGCGCGAACTGTATCGCCAGCCGGGCTCGGCCTTCATCGCCGATTTCGTCGGGGAGGCCAACTGGCTGCCGTTCGAGCGCATCGATGCGCATCGCGCCCGCGTCGGCCGCCAGGAGCTGGCCGTGGACGAGACGCTGGGCTCCAGCGCCGGCAAGCTCTTCGTGCGGCCCGAGGCCGTGCGAGTCAGCATGGCGCGCCCGGAAGAACCCAACTCCATGCTGGCCGATGTGCTGGACGGCGTGTTCCTCGGCCGTGGCTACCGCCTGGCCCTGCGCCTGGAAGGCGTGCCCGGCGCCACGGTGCATTCGATTGTGTCCCCTGAAACCGGAGACGCCCTGCTGGGCCCTCACGCCGCCAGCCGCTGCTGGGTGGAGCTGCCGCGCCATGCGATACGCGCCTACGCTTGATCCGACAGTGACCCGTTCCCCCGCCATGGCCGAGCCGGCCCCGGTTCCTGCGCCAGCGCCCTCGCTGGGCCGCCGTCCGCTGCCGGGCTGGATCGGCTCGCTGGGCCTGACCGTGGGGCAGGGCGCGCTGGTATTGGGCCTGCTGGTGTTCCTGGCGCTGCCCCTGGCGGCGATCCTGGCCAAGTCCGTGACCGATAGCGACGGCGCCTGGGCGGGCTTGTCGGTCATCGCCGGCATCATCGGCGCCGACGGATTCCTGAGCATGGTCGGCCGCAGCCTGACCGTGGGCATCGTGACGATGATGCTGGTCGTGCCCTGCGCCTACGGCTTTGCCTATGGACTGACCCGCACCCGCCTGCCGGGCAAGGGCCTCTTGCGCACCATCGCCTTGCTGCCGCTGCTGGCGCCTTCGCTGTTGCCCGGCATCGCCTTGGTGTACCTGCTGGGCAACCAGGGGCTGCTCAAGGGCCTGACCGGCGGCGCCACCATCTATGGCTTCTGGGGCATAGTCGTGGGCGAGGCGTTCTACACCTTCCCCCATGCACTCATGATCCTGCTGACCGGCCTGACCCTGGCGGACGGCCGGCTCTACGACGCGGCGCGAGCCATGGGCGCGGGATCCTGGCGCACCTTCCTTACCGTTACTTTGCCGGGCACGCGCTACGCGGTGTTCTCCGCCTGCTGCGTGGTGTTCACGCTGACCGTGACGGACTTCGGCGTGCCCAAGGTCGTGGGCGGCGATTACAACGTGCTGGCCATGGAAGCCTACAAGGCGGTGGTCGGCCAGCAGAATTTCCCCAAGGGGGCGGCCATCGGCATTCTGCTGCTGCTGCCGGCGCTCCTGACCTTCGTGCTGGACCGCCGCCTGCGCGCCCGCCACGGCGCCCAGATGAGCGGCCGCGCCCAGCCCTACGCGGCAGGCGTCAACGGCCGGCGCGACGCGGCGTTCCTGGCCCTGGCCGGGGTGCTGGCGGCTTTCCTGCTCCTGATCATCGGCGTGGCGGTCTGGGCGTCGTTCGTGAAGATGTGGCCCTACAACCTGTCGATGTCACTGCGCTCCTACGACTTCGACAATATGGACGGCGGCGGCTGGCTGGCCTGGCGCAACAGCCTGCAACTGGCGTTCTGCACGGCGCTGATCGGCACCATCGTGGTCTTCTCGGGCGCCTGGATGATGGAAAAAGTTCCCGCCCGCGGCGCGTTGGCGCGTGGCCTGCGGGGCATGGTGGGCATGCTGGCGCTGATGCCCATGGCGGTTCCCGGGCTGGTGCTGGGCCTGGGCTACATCTTCTTCTTCAACAGCCTCATGAATCCATTGAATGTGCTGTATGGAACGATGCCGCTGCTGATTCTTTGCACGGTGGTCCACTTCTATACCAGCGCGCATCTGACGGCGTCCACGGCGCTCAACGCGCTGGATCCCGAGTTCGAAGCCGCTTCGGCGTCGCTGAAGGTGCCGCGCTTGACGACCTTCCTGCGCGTGACCTTGCCGATGTGCCTGCCGGCCGCGCTGGACGTGGCTCGCTATCTGTTTGTTTCGGCCATGACGACGGTGTCGGCCGTGGTGTTCCTGTACAGCCCGTCTACCGTGCTGGCCGCTGTCGCCGTGCTTAACATGGATGACGCCGGCTTCATCGGACCGGCCGCCGCCATGTGCACCGTGATCATGGCCAGTTCCGCCGCCGCCGCGCTGGTCCTGCACCTTGCCAGCCGCGCGCTGGTGACGCGCAGCCAGGCCTGGCGCCGCCCCGTGGCCCATTGACCGACCATTTTCCAAGGATGACCCTCATGACTGTTTCGCCTTTGCCTGTCCGCCTCGAGGCGGTGATATTCGACTGGGCGGGCACGCTGGTCGACTTCGGCTCCTTCGCGCCCACCAAGGTGTTCGTCGATGCGTTCTCGCAGTTCGGCATGGACGTATCGCTCAAGGAAGCCCGCGGCCCGATGGGCATGGGGAAGTGGGACCATATCCGCGCCCTCTGCGACCAGCCCGCCATCGCCAGCCAGTACCAGGCCCAGTTCGGCCGCCTGCCTACCGACGACGACGTGACCGCGATCTACGAACGCTTCCTGCCGATGCAGCTGGAGAAGGTGGCGCAGTATTCCTCGGCCATCCCCGGCGCCGCCGAGCTGTTGCGCGCGCTGCGCCAGCGCGGCCTGAAGATCGGCTCCTGCTCCGGCTATCCCGGCAGCGTCATGCGCCGCGTGGTGGAGCGCGCCGCATCGGAAGGGCTGGAGCCGGATTGCATCGTCGCCAGCGACGACGTTCCGCGCGCGCGTCCCGCGCCGGCCATGGCGTTGAAGAACGTGGTGGAGCTGGGCCTGTCGGATGTGGCCGGGTGCATCAAGGTCGACGACACCGCTCCCGGCATCGAGGAAGGGCGCCGCGCCGGCATGTGGACGGTGGGCCTGCTGCTGTCGGGCAATGCCGCCGGCCTGACGCTGGACCAATACCTGAGCCTGGACGAAGCCGGCCGTGAGCTGGCCCGCGCCGCCGCCAGCCAGGAACTGTCGTCCGTATCGCCGCATTACCTGATCGACACGGTGGCCGACCTGCCGGCCGTGGTCGCCGATATCGAAGCCCGCCTGGCGCGAGGCCAACGCCCTTGATCTAGCGTCTGTTCACTCATTCATAACGCGTACCGCGGCCGGCATCCGCCCGGCCGTGGGGGCCTTCTTCACCCTTTTTTCCGCTTACCCACGGAGTTCCTCATGAATCGCTACAAGCTGCTTGCACTGGCCGCCGCCCTGACGGGCGTGATGGGCGCCGCCTCCGCCGAGACCACGCTGACCGTCTACACGGCGCTCGAAGCCGACCAGATCAAGGTCTACCAGGCCGCGTTCGAGAAGGCCAATCCCGACATCAAGATCCAGTGGGTGCGTGACTCCACCGGCATCATCGCCGCCAAGCTGCTGGCCGAAAAAGGCAACCCCAAGGCCGACGTGATCTGGGGCCTGGCCGGCACGGCGCTGGGCCTGATGGACAAGGAAGGCATGCTGCAGGCGTATGCCCCCAAGGGACTGGACCAGATCGCCGCGAACATGCGCGACGCCAAGGCCGAGCCGTCCTGGGTCGGCATGGACGGCTACGCCGCCGCCATCTGCTTTAACACCATCGAAGCCGAAAAGCAGAAGTTGCCCAAGCCCACGTCGTGGCAGGACCTGACCAAGCCCGTGTACGCCGGCAAGATCGTCATGCCGAACCCGGCGTCCTCGGGCACGGGCTTCCTGGACGTGAGCGCATGGCTGCAGATTTTCGGTGAAGAGAAGGGCTGGGCCTACATGGACGCCCTGCACAAGAACATCGGCTCGTACACGCATTCGGGCTCCAAGCCGTGCAACATGGCCTCGGCCGGTGAATTCCCGATCGGCGTGTCGTTCGACTACCGCGCCGCCAAGCTGAAGGCCGACGGCGCGCCGGTCGAAGCCGTGTTCCCGTCGGAAGGCCTGGGCTGGGAAGTCGAAGCCACCGCCATCATGAAGGGCACGAAGAACCTGGAAGCCGCCCGCAAGCTGGCCGACTTCTCGGCCAGCCGCGAGGCCAACGAGCTGTACAAGGCCAACTTCGCGGTGTTGGCGATTCCGTCGATCGCCACGGTCAACCCGAACCTGCCGGCGGACCTGACCACCCGCATGATCAAGAACGACTTCACGTGGGCCGCCACGAATCGCGAGCGCATCATCGCCGAGTGGACCAAGCGCTACGACGGCAAGTCCGAACCGAAGAAGAAGTAAGCCCCTGCCATCGCGGCGGCGCGGGACGCCGCCGCGCATCGGGAGGCCGCCTCGGGCGGTTTCCCCGCAATCTTTCTTGCAATGTTCCGAAGATGAAAAATTTCGACGTAATCGTGGTCGGCGCGGGCATGCTCGGCATCGCGCACGCGTGGGCGGCCGCCAAGCGCGGCCTGTCGGTGGCCGTGATCGAGCGCAGCCGGCAGGCGCATGGCGCCACGATCCGCAACTTCGGCCAGGTCATCGTGACGGGCCAGGCGCCGGGCATGATGTTGTCGCACGCCCAGCAGGCTCGCGAACTGTGGCTGGAACTGGCGGACAAGGCGGGCTTCCATGTGCGCGCCAATGGCGCCCTGGTGCTGGCGCGCAATGCCGACGAGGCCGACGTGCTGCGGGAGTTCGCGGATACGCGCATGCGGCAGGAAGGGTATCGCGCCGAGCTGCTGTCCGGCCGCGAGGTGGCGGGCCTGTACGGCGGCCAGCTGGCCCATCACTGCATGGCCCTGCGCGGCCACGACGATCTGCAGATCTATTCCCGCGAGGCCTTGCCCGCCATCACCCGCTACCTGGAGACCTCGCTGGGGGTCGAGTTCATCACGGGGACGCTGGCGCGCGCGGTGGAGAACGGCGAGGTCGGCACTACGGCGGGAGATTTCAAGGCGGCCCATGTCTTTGTCTGCCCGGGCCACGACTACCTGACCTTGCTGCCCGAGCGCTTCGCGCCGCTGAACCTGGAGGTCACGCGGCTGCAGATGCTGCGCGCGGCATTCGAAACCAACCCCATCGCGCTGGACCGCCCGGTGCTGACCGGCTTGTCCTGCGTGCATTACGGCGCCTTCTCGGACCTGCCGTCGGCACAGGCGCTGCGCGGCGTGATCCAGGAGCGCACGCCCATGCTGCTGGAAAACGGCATCCATCTGCTGATCAGCCCCACGCCGTATGGCGAGCTGATCATCGGCGACTCGCATCGCTACGGGCAGGACGCGCCGCCGTTCAACGACGAGGCCGTCGACAACGCAATGCTGGACCTGGCGTCGCAGGCCCTCGGCGCGCGGCTGCGGGTGCTGGAACGCTGGCAGGGCGTATACGGCGCGCATGGCCCGGCGCCGTTCTCGGTGATGCCGGTGGACGCGGCGACCACGGTGGCGGTCATGCATTCCGGCGTTGGCATGACGGTGGGGCTGGCGATCGGCGAACGCGCGGTGGCTGGCGTGACGGGACGCTGATTTTCGCCGGCGCGCCGCAATGAAAAGGGCCTCGCGATTGCGAGGCCCTTTTTCCATCCGAGCGGAGCAGGCGGAACTACACGTTCTGCATGATGCGGCGATACCACTCATGGAAGTGCTGCATGCCGTCTTCCATCGGCGACTGATACGGACCGGTCTCGTTCACGCCGCGCAGCATCAGGGCCTTGCGGCCGGCGTCCATGCGTTCGGCGATCTCATCGTCTTCGATGGCCGTCTCCATATAGGCGGCGCGCTGCGCTTGAACGAACTCGCGCTCGAAGGCGGCGATTTCCTCGGGGTAGTAGAACTCGACGACGTTCACCGTTTCCTGCGGGCCCTTCGGGTACAGCGTGGACAGCACCAGCACGTGCGGGTAGAGCTCGATCATGTGGGTCGGGAAGTACGTGACCCAGACCGCGCCGAAATCCGGCGCATCGCCGTCGCGGAACGACAGCAGGCGGTCGTGCCATTGCTTGTACACGTCCGAACCCGGTTGGGCCAGCGCATTGTGCACGCCCACCTTTTGCAGGCTGTACCAGTCGTTGAACTCCCAGGTCAGGTCGTCGCACGTGACGAAGCGCCCCAGGCCGGGATGGAACGGACCGACGTGATAGTCCTCTAGATAGACCTCGATGAAGGTCTTCCAGTTGTAGTTGCACTGATGCACTTCAACGTGGTCCAGCACGTAGTCGCCGAAGTTGAACTCGGGACGCGAGAACAGCGGCGCCATGTCGGCGGCCGGATCGCGCGGGCCCTCGAACAGCAGGCCATGGCAATCGCGCAGGCGGAACTTCTGCAAATTCATGCAAGGCGTGGTCTCGAACTGAGGCGCGCCCAACAACTCGCCCTGGTTGTTGTACGTCCAGCGGTGCAGCGGGCAAACAATGTTGCCGCCAGTGGCCTTCAGATTACCGTGTGTATTGCAGTTGCCAGCCACGTTGCCGGCTTCGCCGCCAAGCATCAATGCCTGACGGTGACGGCAGACATTTGAGATGAGTTCGACGCCTTGCTGGTTACGAACCAGCGTGCGCCCTCCGCCTTCCTGGACCAACGTACGCCAATCCCCGATTTCGGGCACCACTTTCTGGTGGCCGACATATTGCGAGGATTGCTTGAAAATGAGTTCTTGCTCGCGGGCAAAGAGGGCTTCGTCAAAATATGCGCTGACGGGTAGCTGGGTGCGAGCTGGCACGACATGTGCCATCCGACCGATGTCGGTCATGATTCCCTCCGCTCGGATAAAAAAGCCAGGACGGTTTGAGCTTTGCCAAGCGCTTTTGTTCAAGCCAAGGTTTTGTTCAAGGCCTGTTCAAGAATTTGAGCCTGGCTAAATCCGTTCTGGCGCGAAGAAAAATCGGTGTCTGGCCGATCAAATAAGCCGTGAATTGTACCCCAAGGGATTCCCTCTCGCCCGTTAAGCGCGGCGAGGCTTGGCGAAGTTATCAGGGGGTGGCTTTGGCCGGGTGCAAAACCCGATTAACCCTTCGCGGCGTAGGTCTTTCAGACGAGCTTGCGGGTGGCGGGATGACGCCTGAGCAGCCAGCTGCTGGCCGCCGACAGGGCGAATACGGCCGCCGTCAGCAAGGGCACGGCCCAGGCATCGCGCTGCCCGCCGGAGAAGGCGCCGGCACGGCGCGCCACGTCCAGGAATACCGGGTGGATCAGATAGACGCCGAAGGTCAGCGGCGCCAGCGAGGCCAGCCTGGGCAGGCGGGGCGACGACACGATCCATTGGAAAGCGGCCAGGGACATGAAGGGCACGGTCAGGCTGAAGTAGTCGTAGAAGTAGGTGTCCAGCGCGTGGCCATCGGACATGACGGTCACGCCCAGCGCGGTGGCGGCCACGCTGGCCGCCAGCATCAGTCCCGGGCGCGGAATGCGCATCTCGCCGTCGAAGATCAGGCGGCCCGCGACGAAGTAGCCCAGATAGGGGAGGAACCACGTCAGGAAGAAGCCATGAGGCGCGCCGAGTGCGCGGCGATACAGGGCATCCAGTATCGCCACGCCCAGAATGCCCACCACCCACAGCGCGCGTGCCCTGGGCGTACTGCGCGCATACAGCAGGCGGACCAGGGGGGCGAACAGGTACAGGCCCACGATCATGTACAGGTACCAGAGGTGGTAGTAGGGCTCGCCTTGGGCAACCTTGCGCGGCCAGAACGAAAAATCGACGCGGCCATCGTCCCACCAGTCCAGCCCCGTGCGCCACGCCAGGTAGAACAGGGTCCAGAACAGCAGAGGGGCGCAGATCCGGGCCATGCGCCGGCTGTAGAACCGCTGGGCGTCCTGCGGCTTGTCGGGGTCCAGCAGCAGGGCGCCGCTTACCATCACGAAGACCGGCACGCACCAGCGCGCCGCGGAGTCATACAGATTGGCGGCCAGCCACGCGCCGCCGCCATAGGCGCTCGGGTCGCTGACGATAAGCGCGGCGCTGTGCAGCAGGACAACGGCTACCGCCGCCAGCCAGCGGGCAGCGTCCAGGCTGGCGTATCGGTCTTCGGTATAAGGCATCGGGCTCCCGCTGGGTGTTGGCTTTTGCACCTTAGCAGCGACGGGTGTCCGATTTCTGTATCCAGGGGTTAGGCCAGGCGTAAAAAACCGACAGGGCCGGATTGGCGCTGTCGGTGGGAAGGGTCGGCCCGCGGTAGGGGAGCGGGCCGACGGATCGCGGGCCGGCGGTCCGCGAACGTTTTGTCACGAAACCGCTGGGGGATGCTGCCTTATTGCAAGACGATATTGGCGTGCTTGATCAGTTGCGACACGATCGGCTGTTCGGTCTTGATCTGCTTGTCCAGTTCGGCCGCCGTGCCCGAGCGCGGGTCTATGCCCATGTCCAGCATGCGCTTTTTCACGGCTTCGTCCTGCAGGGTCTCGGTCAAGGCCGCCTGCAGCCTTTCCAGCACGGGAGCGGGAGTGCCCTTGGGCGCCACGAAGCTGAACCACGCAGTCATGTCGAATGCCGGGTAACCCTGTTCGGCCAGCGTGCCCAGCTTGGGCTGCGTGGCCAGCCGCGACGGGCTGGTGATGGCGAACACCTTGACCTTGCCCGCGTCGGCTTGCGGCATGCCGGTGGCGACCATGTCGAAGAACAGGTCCACGTCGCCGCTGATCAGCGCGGGCAGGGCCTGGGTCGCGCCCTTGAAGGGCACGTGCAGGATGTCGATGCCCGCGCGTTCCTTGAACAGCTCGCCGGCCAGGTGCGACGAGGTGCCGGGGCCGAACGTGGCGAAGGTCAGCTTGCCCGGGTTCTGCTTGGCGTAGTCCACGACGTCCTGGGTGCTGTTGAACGGACGCTTGGGACTGGACAGCAGGACCAGCGGACCGACGCCCACCATGCCGATGCGAGCGAAACCGTCCGGATCGTAGGGCAGTTCCTTGTACAGGTAGCGGTTGGTGACCAGCGTGGAGTTGGTGGCCATCAGGATGGTGTAGCCGTCCGGCGCTTCGCGCGAGACGAAGGCGGCTCCGATCGAAGTGCCCGCGCCGGCCTTGTTCTCGACGATCATGGGTTGGCCCAGGTTCTTGGCCATCCGCTCGGCCAGGACGCGCGTCAGCACATCCGTCGCCCCGCCTGCCGGGAAGGGCGAGATCACCTTGATCGGCCGGGCCGGATAGGTGTCGGCCTGGGCGCCCAGCGCGGCGGCGCTGAGCACCAGGGTGGCGAGCAGTTTGAAGCTGGTGCGAATCATGTTTTCCCCTTGAAATCGCTTGGTCTGGAGTGGATCGCCGGGCCTGGCTTGGCTGGGCCGCGAGGTGTCCATCGCGGTGGCTTGCCAGGTCTCCTTGGATGATTTAAATTCCGTATATTGGAATTTTATTCTGTCATTCGAAATAAACTATAAAAACGAAGTGAATGGAAATGCAATCTTTTTCTAGCGGCAAGCGTATTGCGCACCCTCCTTCCAAGCCGGACGAGAAACTCGAACTCAGCCTGCCAGCACGCCGCAAGCGGGTGGCCGGCGCGGGCGAGGGCGCAAACTCACCGGACTTCATCACTGCATTGGCGCGCGGGCTGGATGTGCTGCGCTGCTTCCGGCATGGCGTGGCCGCGTTGGGCAACCTGGACCTGGCGCGCTTGACCGGCCTGCCCAAGCCCACGATCAGCCGCATCACCTACACGCTGACCGAACTGGGCTATCTGCGCTACCACCCGGACACCGGCAAGTATTCGCCCGGCTACGGCGTCCTGGCGCTGGGCTTTGGCCTGTTGGCCGGGCTGGAAGTGCGCGAGCTGGCCAAGGCTTCAATGACCGATCTGGCCCGCGATACCGGGGGCGCGGTCGCCTTGGGCGCCTTCGACGGCGACGCCATGACCTATGTCGAAGCCATCCACGGCTCATCCGCCCTCTATCTGCGCTTGCCGGTTGGCTACCGCGCCAGCCTGGACAGCGCCATGGGCCGGGCCTACCTGGCCAGCCTGCCCGCCGATGAATGCGCCGCCATCCTGGCGCGCCTGGGCCAGGCGGCCCCCGCGGCCGCGGCGATCGATCGCGCCCGTTCCGAGCTGCGGGATTCGGGCTGCTGCTTTGCGATCGGCGAATGGCAGTCGGGCATCAACGCCGTCGCCGTGCCGTTCACGTCCATTACGGGTGAAGGCGTTTTCGTCATGAGCTGCGGCGGGCCCGCAAGCCTGCTGGAAGAGCCGGACTTGCGCGCCCGCGTGGCGCCGGCATTGCGGGCCGCGGTGGCGGGCTTGGCGGGGGCGCCGGGCTGAGGCGCGGCGCGCTGGCGGGACCGGCGTGGCTATCTCGTACAATTCACGGATTGATCCACCCCTAGCGCCCTCGGAGACCCGTTTGGCCAAACCCACACAAGCTGATCCGCAGATCGACGATCGTCCCTTGCCCCAGGATTTCGAAACGGCCCTGGCCGAGCTGGAATCGTTGGTTGCGGCCATGGAAGACGGCTCGCTGCCGCTTGAGCAATCGCTGGCAGCCTACCGGCGCGGCGTGGCGCTCACGCGGGTCTGCCAAGACCGCTTGGCGCAGGCCGAACAACAGGTCAAGGTCCTGGAAGGCGACCTGCTCCGGCCGCTGGATCCCGCGGCGCTGGATGACGAATAAGAACCCGATGAAGCAAACTCAACTCGCTTTCCCCGAGTGGTTGCAAGGCCGTGCGCGACACGTCGAAGACGTGCTTGACGACCTCATGCCCCCGGCGGACGTGCTGCCCGTACGCCTGCACGAAGCCATGCGCTACGCCGTGCTCGGCGGCGGCAAGCGCGTGCGCGCCGCCTTGGTCTATGCCGCCGGACAGGCCTGCCCGGTCAGCGGCAGCGTGCTGGCCGTCGAAGCCTCGCTCGACCGCGCCGCCGCCGCCGTGGAACTGATCCATGCCTATTCGCTGGTCCATGACGACCTGCCCTGCATGGACGACGACACGCTGCGCCGTGGCCGGCCCACCGCCCACGTGCAGTTCGACGAAGCCACCGCCATGCTGGCCGGCGATGCGCTGCAGCCGCTGGCGTTCGATCTGCTGGCCTCCATGCCGATCGCGCCCGCGCTGATCGTCCAGGCCACCCAGTCGCTGGCGCGCGCCGCCGGCAGCCAGGGCATGGCGGGCGGCCAGGCGATTGATCTGTTCAGCGTGGGCCGGTCGCTGTCGCGCGATGAGCTGCAGATGATGCACGGCATGAAAACGGGCGCCATGCTCGCATGCAGCGTGGCGCTGGGCGGCATCGTGGCGGGCGCGAGCTCGGCATCGCGCCAGGCGCTGGACGCCTACGCGCAGGCCATGGGGCTGGCATTCCAGGTGGTGGACGATATCCTCGACGTGACCGCCGACAGCGCCAGCCTGGGCAAGACGCCGGGCAAGGACGCCGCCGAGAACAAGCCGACGTATGTATCGCTCCTGGGGCTTGCGGAGGCGCGGGCCTTTGCCGAGGAATTGCGCGAAGCCGCCCTGGCTGCCCTCGGGCCGCTCGGGGATGCGGGCTCGCGCCTGGCCCAACTGGCCGACTTCATCGTTCTTCGAGACCGCTGATCCGTGACAAGCCTGGCCTGATCGCAGGCTGGGCCAACGAACCACATAAAAGCATGACGACAGATTTATTGGACCGCATTCAATCGCCGGCAGACCTCAAGCGCCTGGATCGTCGCGAGCTGAAGAAGCTTGCGGACGAACTGCGTGGCTTCGTGCTGGAGTCGGTATCCAAAACGGGCGGACACCTGTCGTCCAACCTGGGCACCGTCGAGCTCACGCTGGCGTTGCATCAGGTGTTCGATACGCCGCACGACCGCATCGTCTGGGATGTGGGCCACCAGTCCTACCCGCACAAGATCCTGACCGGCCGCCGCAGCGGCATGGCCAAGCTGCGCCAGCAGGGCGGCATTTCGGGCTTCCCCAAACGTAGCGAATCCGAGTACGACGCCTTCGGCACCGCGCATTCGTCCACCTCGATCTCCGCGGCGCTGGGCATGGCGGTCGCCTCGCGCAATGCCGGCGTGCAGCGCCAGCATATCGCCGTGATCGGCGACGGCGCGATGTCCGCCGGCATGGCGTTCGAAGCCATGAACAATGCGGGCGTCACGCCCAACATCAACTTGCTGGTGATCCTGAACGACAACGACATGTCGATCTCGCCGCCGGTGGGGGCGCTGAACCGCTACCTGGCACGCCTGATGTCGGGCCGCTTCTACGCCACGGCCAAGAACGTGGGCCGCGCGGTGCTGCAGCATGTGCCGCCCGTCCTCGAACTGGCGCGCCGCTTCGAAGAGCACGCCAAGGGCATGGTCACGCCGGCCACCCTGTTCGAGGAATTCGGCTTCAATTACGTCGGTCCCATCGACGGTCACGACCTGGACGCGCTGGTCCCCACGCTGCAGAACCTGAAGGCCCTGGAAGGCTTGCAGTTCCTGCATGTGGTGACGAAGAAAGGGCAGGGCTACAAGCTGGCCGAGGCCGATCCGGTGCTGTATCACGGCCCGGGCAAGTTCGATCCCGCGGTCGGCATCCAGCAGTCCAAGGCGCCGGGCAAGCGCACGTTCACGCAAGTGTTCGGCCAGTGGCTGTGCGACACGGCCCAGCAGGATCCGCGCCTGGTCGCCGTCACGCCCGCCATGCGCGAAGGCAGCGGTCTGGTGGAATTCGAAAAGCGCTTCCCGCAGCGGTATTTCGACGTGGGCATCGCCGAGCAGCACGCCGTGACGTTTGCCGCCGGCATCGCCTGCGAAGGGCAAAAGCCGGTCGTCGCCATCTATTCCACGTTCATGCAGCGCGGCTACGACCAGTTCGTCCATGACGTCGCCTTGCAGAACCTGGATGTCACGTTCGCGCTGGACCGCGCCGGCATCGTCGGCGCCGACGGCGCAACGCACGCGGGCAACTACGACATCGCATTCCTGCGTTGCGTGCCGAACATCGTGGTCGCCACCCCTTCGGACGAAAACGAGACCCGCTTGCTGCTTTCGACCTGTTATCAGCATCCGGGCCCCGCATCGGTGCGCTATCCGCGCGGCGCGGGCTGTGGCGCCCAGGAGTGCGCCGGCCTGGATGTCGTCGAGCTGGGCCGCGGCCTGCTTCGCCGCGAGGGCAGGAAGATCGCCATCCTGGGTTTTGGCACGCTGGTCCAGGCGGCGCTGGGCGCTGCCGGGAAACTGGACGCCACCGTGGCCGACATGCGCTTCGTCAAGCCGATCGACCGGGAGCTGATCCTGGACCTGGCGAGCCGGCACGACGCGCTCGTCACGGTCGAAGATGCGTCCATCATGGGCGGCGCGGGCAGCGCGGTGCTGGAAGCGCTGAGCGCGGCGGGCGTGCAGATTCCCGTATTGCAACTGGGCTTGCCGGACGAGTTCATCGACCACGGCGAGCAGTCGGCGCTGCTGGCCGGCCTGGGCCTGGACGCCGCCGGCATCGAGCAATCGATCCGTACGCGCTACGCCGATTTGCTGAGCTGAGCCTGCTTTTGTGGGCGAAGGCGGCAGCCTTCGTCCACATGGCTGAAACACACTGTTCCGCTCCTTCTAACATACGAATAGAAGGGTTTCCCCTGGCGGTTGCCAGCGTATGGGCGATAATGGGCGCCTCTCAAGATTACTAGGCCTGTGCGTTGTCACGACTGATTGCCTAGACAGGTAAGCCGAAATGAATTCTCCGATCGACCCCGCCATCGTGATGCCCGACGTCCAGAGTTCGGCGGACACGCGGCACATCCCGATTCAGCGAGTGGGCATCCGTGGCGTACGCCATCCCATGCTGATTGAAAGCGGCGACGGCTCGCCCCAGGGCACCGTAGCCAACTGGACGCTGACCGTCGCCCTGCCGCCCGAAGAAAAGGGGACGCATATGTCCCGCTTCGTGGCCCTGCTGGAAAAGTACCGCAGCACCCCCATGACGCCGAAACTGTTCCGCGCCATGGCTGCCGACATGCTGCCCTTGCTGCATGCCGAACGCGGCGACATCACCGCGTCGTTCCCGTACTTCATCAACAAATCGGCCCCGATCTCCGGCGTGCAAAGCCTGCTGGACTACGAAGTCCAGTGGATCGCCCGCGCCCAGGCCGACAGCGTTGAATTCGAACTGATCGTGCAGGTGCCCGTCACCAGCCTCTGCCCGTGTTCCAAGGCCATTTCCGAGTACGGCGCGCACAACCAGCGCTCGCATGTCACGGTCTCGGCCATCCTCAGCGACGACATCGGCATGGATGGCGTCATCCGCCTGATCGAAGAAGAGGGCTCGTGCGAGCTGTGGGGGCTGCTCAAGCGCCCCGACGAAAAGTACGTGACCGAACGCGCCTACGACAACCCCAAGTTCGTCGAAGACCTGGTGCGCGACGTGGCTGCCCGCCTGAATGCGCATCCCGGCATCGCCCGCTATCGCGTCGAGGCCGAGAACTTCGAGTCCATCCACAATCACTCGGCCTACGCCGTCGTGGAAGGCTGAGTTTTCCGTGGACCGTTCGGCGGCCAGTGACTGGCCGCTCATCGCGGGACTGCAAGAATGGGAATCGCGGCTGGCCAGCAATCTGGCCAGCCGCGGCCGCTTTGGCCTCGCGCTGTATGAATTCTTCCGTTTCGGCGTAAAGCAGGCCTGGGCCTGCCTGTTCGGCGGTCTGATGTGCGTGCTGCTCTTGGGCACGCATTGGTGGTATCCCAAGGACGCCATCCTGGCCCGCTACGATTTCCTGACGCTGGCCGCGCTGGGCATCCAGGCCGTGCTGCTGGCGTTGCGCATGGAAACCTGGAGCGAGGCCCGCGTGATCCTGATGTTCCATGTGGTGGGCACCTGCATGGAACTCTTCAAGACCGCGGCCGGATCCTGGATCTATCCCGAGGCCAGCGTGCTGCGCATCGGCGGGGTGCCGCTATTCACCGGCTTCATGTACGCGGCCGTGGGCAGCTATCTGGCGCGCGTATGGCGCCTGTTCGACTTCCGGTTCCGCGCGCATCCGCCGCTTGCCGCCACGGTGGCGCTGTCGGTGCTGATCTACCTGAACTTCTTTGCGCACCACTACATCATGGATTTCCGGTGGGTGTTGTTTGCGCTGACGGTTGTGCTGTTTGCGCGCACCTGGGTGTATTTCCGTATCTGGCGGGCCTACCGCCGCATGCCGCTGCTGCTGGGTTTCGTGCTGGTGGCGCTCTTCATCTGGTTCGCCGAGAACATCGGCACCTTTGCCAATGCCTGGCGTTATCCGAGCCAGCAGCAGGCGTGGCAGCTCGTGTCCATCGCCAAGCTGGGCTCCTGGTTCCTGCTGATGATCATCAGCTATGTGATGGTCAGCATGGTCAACCGGCCGCGGCAAATCGATGTGGCCGATGCGCCCCGGGCGAGCGGCCAGGGTGCGGCGATTGACGCGTCCCCTATTTCTTAGTACTACTTCAGCTTGCGTGAGTGGGCTCAATCGGTGATAATCGTGGGCTTTCTTGCTCGACCGCCCATGGTTTTTGGGTAGCGGGCTGCCCCTTGCGGCGATCGTCAATGATGTAAACCCACCCATGATGGAAAGCGCGGGTGCAAGACGTTCGGCCAGCGAGACATCCTCAAGGAGTTTTACTCATGCGTCACTACGAAGTAGTGTTTATCGTTCACCCCGACCAAAGCGAGCAAGTGCCCGCCATGGTCGAACGTTACCAAGCGCTGGTCACGGGCCAAGGCGGCTCGATCCATCGCCTGGAAGACTGGGGCCGCCGTCAACTGGCCTACCCGATCCAGAAGCTCGTCAAGGCTCACTACGTCTGCCTGAACATCGAGTGCGGCCAAGCCACGCTGGATGAGCTGGAACACTCGTTCCGCTACAACGACGCCGTTCTGCGCCACCTGGTCATCAAGACCAAGAAGGCCCAGACCACGCCCTCGATCATGATGAAGTCGGTCGAGCGCGAAGAAGCCCGCAAGGCTTCGGCGGAAGCTGTCGCGGTTCAGCCCGAGTAAGCTGGGCTCACGCAGAGCTCATCCCATGAAGTCCCCTCGGTGCCTGGCAGGATGAATAAGCTGGAACTCAGCGCCCGCGTTCTTGAATGCGAGCCTTTGCGCCACACTCCCGCCGGACTGCCAGCGCTGGAAATGCTGCTGGCACACGAGTCGGAGGTCATCGAGGCAGGCCACCCGCGCCGCGTCGAATTGACCATCACCGCCGTGGCATTGGGCGATCTGGCGTTGCTGTTGAGAAACACCGCTTTAGGGTCTGAATTGCTGGTGCAGGGGTTTTTGGCTCCCGCCCGCAAGGACTCGGTGAAGATCAAGCTGCATTTGCAGCAGGCGCGCAAGGTCAGCGGCAGCGCAGGACGCGATCCGCAGGTGGCTTGACGGGAATGAGTCCATAGGTGCGAGAGCGCCTTCTGAATACGGATAGGTATGGGGAGTTGGACCCGGCTTTTGAAAAACCCGGGTGGAACCGATCCCCTCAAACATAGAGGCACATATCATGGCTTTCTTCGGAAAACGCAAAGAAAAACGCAAATTCACGCAGCAGAACCCGCTTTTCAAGCGTCGTAAGTTCTGCCGCTTCACCGCAGCCGGCGTCGAAGAGATCGACTACAAGGATCTGGACACCCTGCGCGACTTCGTGCAAGAAAACGGCAAGATCATCCCGGCTCGCCTGACCGGCACCAAGGCAATCTACCAGCGCCAGCTGGACACCGCCATCAAGCGCGCGCGCTTCCTGGCCCTGTTGCCTTACACCGATAACCACAACTAATCCGGGGCACTGAAATGCAAGTTATTCTGCTCGAAAAAGTCGTCAACCTGGGCAACCTGGGTGAAGTCGTGCGTGTGCGTGATGGCTACGCCCGCAACTTCCTGATTCCCCAGAAGAAGGCACGTCGCGCAACCGACGCCGCCCTGAAGGAATTCGAAGCCCGCCGCGCCGAACTGGAAAAGGTCCAGGCCGAGAAGCTGGCCGCTGCCCAAGCTCTGGGCGAGCGCATGAACGGCTACCAGCTGAAGATCGTCCAGAAGGCTGGCGTCGACGGCCGTCTGTTCGGCTCGGTCACCAATGCCGACATCGCCGAAGGTCTGAAGAAGGCTTCGTTCGAAGCCGTCGAAAAGGCCCAGGTGCGTCTGCCCAACGGCCAGCTGAAGGCTGTTGGCGAGTTCCCGGTCCAGGTTGCTCTGCACGCCGACGTCGTGGTCGACGTCACGGTCCTGGTCGAAGGCGAACTGTCCTAAGCCGGTACCCGCGGTAAAAAGAAGCCGGCCCGCGCGCCGGCTTTTTTTCTTTTCGCCCCTTGGATCTTGCGTGCTTTCTTGCGGCCGGCACGGCCCCGAGCTTCATGCTGCTGTTTGCAGAGGACCTCTTGACTCATCCGCCCGTTCATCAAAACGCGCCGCCTGGCCTGCGAGCCTGGCTCGACAATGTGGACGCATCGCGTGAACCGTCGGTGCGGGATGTGACGATAGATGGCGTGCGCTGCATCATCAAGCGCCGCCGGCCCGGCATCGGCCGGGGCGTGAGCTATGCGCTGCGCTACGCGCGCGCCTTGTTCCTGGGCATGGGCTGCAAAGTCTTCCTGGGCGAGTTCCCGCGGCCCGGCGTGCTGTTGCGTAACGGCCTGGCCCATGAAGGGCGAAGGCTGAGGCAACTGCTGGAGGCCGGCTGCCGCGTGCCCGAGGTATGGTGGCAGGAGCAGGGCCTGCTCGTCCTGGAATTCGTGGGCGAGGACCTGGCCTACCTGATCCGCAAAGAGGACTCGACCTCGCGCTTGTGGCTGACGCGCGCGGCTGCTACCGATCTGGCCGCTTTTCATGCCCGGGGCATGTGGCATGGCGGGGCGCAGATCCGCAACGTCACGCTGCGCGACGGCGAGATGTGGCGCATCGACTTCGAAGAGAACATCGGCGCGACGCTGTCGCGCCCGCTCGCGCAGGCCTATGATCTGTTCCAGATGCTGGCCTCGCTGGTGTCTTTGCGTAAATTGCCGGATGGCGATGCCAGAACGCTGGGTAAACTGGCCCTCGACGTTTACCTCGAGTGCAACCCCGACCCCGAAGTCAAAGCCCGCCTGACGCGCCTGACGCGCGTTCTGTGCGGCATTGCGACGCCCCTGCGCCCCGTGCTGAGCCGTTTTCCCTCGCGCGACGTCCAGGGGTTTTTCCGCGTCGCGGACATCCTGCAGCCGTTACTATTGAAGTCATGAATACACCCGCCGATCCCCAGCTTGAATACCTGCGCGTTCCCCCCCATTCCATCGAGGCGGAGCAATCGGTTCTGGGCGGCCTGCTGCTGGACAACACCGCATGGGACCGTATCGCCGACGTCCTGGTGGAAGAAGACTTCTACCGCCATGACCACCGGCTGATCTGGCACCACATTGCCCGTCTGATCGGGCTGGCGCGCCCCGCGGACGTGATCACGGTCAACGAGTCGCTGATCAGCGCCGGAAAGGCCGAGGACGCGGGCGGCCTGGCCTATTTGAACGCCTTGGCGCACAACACGCCGTCGGCCGCCAACATCCGGCGCTACGGCGAAATCGTGCGCGAGCGCGCCATGCTGCGCAAGCTGGTGTCGATCGCCGACGAGATTTCCTCGGCCGCCTTGAACCCGCAGGGCAAGGAAGCCCGCCAGTTGCTGGACGAGGCCGAATCCAAGGTCTTCCAGATCGCCCAGGAAGGCTCGCGCGGCGCCGCGGGCTTCCAGGAGATCCAGCCGCTGCTCACCCAGGTGGTCGAACGCATCGACGAGCTCTATCACCGTGAAGGCAGTTCGGATGTGACCGGCGTGCCCACCGGGTTCACGGACCTGGACAAGATGACCTCCGGCATGCACGGCGGCGACCTGATCATCGTGGCCGGCCGCCCGTCCATGGGCAAGACCTCGTTCTCGATGAACATCGGCGAGCACGTGGCTATCGAGCAGGGCCTGCCGGTGGCGGTGTTCTCCATGGAAATGGGCGCGGTGCAGCTGGCGATGCGTATGCTGGGTTCGGTAGGCCTGCTGGATCAGCACCGCATGCGCACGGGCAAGCTGATCGCGGAAGACTGGCCCCGCGTGACGCACGCCGTGCAGCTCATGCAGGACGCACAGGTCTACATCGATGAAACGCCCGCGCTCAGCCCCATGGAAGTGCGCGCCCGCACGCGCCGCCTGGCGCGCCAGTGCGGCCAGCTCGGCCTGATCATCATCGACTACCTGCAGCTCATGTCGGGCAACGGTTCCGGCGAGAACCGGGCAACCGAAGTGTCGGAAATCAGCCGCTCGCTCAAGGGTCTTGCGAAGGAACTGAACTGCCCGCTGATCGCCCTGTCGCAGCTCAACCGAAGCCTGGAACAGCGCCCCAACAAGCGTCCCGTGATGAGCGATTTGCGCGAATCCGGCGCTATCGAACAGGATGCCGACGTGATTCTGTTCATCTATCGCGACGAGGTCTACAACCCCGATTCGCCGGACAAGGGCACCGCCGAGATCATCATCGGCAAGCAGCGTAACGGTCCGATCGGCACCGTGCGCCTGACCTTCCAGGGTTCGAGCACGCGCTTCCTGAATTTCTCGGGTGCGCAAAGGCCGGACATGTATTGACCGGCAGCCGCCCGCTTCCATAAAAAAACCGCGCCGTTCATTCGGGCGCGGTTTTTTTATGCCAGAAAAGCTCAGGCGTCGGTCTCGGGTCGTTTGCCGAAGCGCGCCGCAAGCACGCCGCAGACCATGAGCTGGATCTGGTGAAACAGCATCAGGGGCAGCACGATCGCACCCACGGCATGGCCGGCGAACAGCACCTGCGCCATCGGGATGCCGCTGGCCAGGCTCTTCTTGGAGCCGCAGAAGAGCAGGGTGATGCGGTCTTCGATGCTGAAGCCGAACAGGCGGCCGGCCAGCGCCGACAGGCCCAGCGCCAGCGCCAGGATGACGGCGCAGCAGACCAGCAGGCCGAGCAGCGCGGGGATCGGGGTCGAGCTCCACAGGCCCTCGTTGACGGCCTCCGAGAAGGCCGTGTAGACCACCAGCAGGATGGAGCCCTGGTCGACGAACTTCAGCATGGCCTTGCGCTTGTGGACCCAGGCGCCGATCCAGCGGCGCGCGAATTGGCCCAGCACGAAAGGCAGAAGCAGCTGCAGCATGATCTTGCCGACGGCGTCGAACGAGATCGGCGCGCTGCCGGCATTGGCCACGACGGTGCCGACCAGCAGGGGCGTCAGGAAAATGCCCAGCAGGCTGGAGGCGGATGCGCTGCACACCGCGGCGGGCACGTTGCCGCGCGCCATGGACGTGAAGGCAATGGCCGATTGCACCGTGGCCGGCAGGCAGCACAGAAACAGGATGCCCAGGTAGAGCTCGGGCGTGACCAGCGGTTCCAGCACCGGCTTGAGCGCAAGGCCCAGCAGCGGGAACATCAGGAACGTAGCGGAGAAGATGGTCAGGTGCAGCTTCCAGTGCGTCAGGCCGGCGATGATGGCCTCGCGCGACAGGCGCGCCCCATGCAGGAAGAACAGAAGGCCGACGGCCACGTTGGTGATCCAGCCGAATATGACCACGCCTTGCCCGTGCGCGGGCACGATGCTGGCGATGATGACGGTGCAGATCAGGTACAGGGTGAAGCGGTCGGGCAGGAGTCGGACAAGACGGGACATGAGGGGCGAAGGGAAGTCGGAAAGCGGCGGCGCGCGGTGCGCGCCGGAAACGGGGCGTATTGTAGACCCGGGCCGGCATCGGCCCCTTGCGGGCAGGCGTCAGTGTCCGTGCGGTGAGGCGGGCGGGAGGCTTTTCGTGTTCAGGGCGTCATCGCCAGCGCCAGGTCGAACGCCGCAACCAGGGATGCCTGGTCGGCCAGGCCCTTGCCGGCGATGTCGAACGCGGTGCCGTGGTCGACGCTGGTACGCACGAAGGGCAGCCCCACCGTTACGTTCACGCCATGGTCCAGCCCCAGGTACTTGACCGGGATCAGGCCCTGGTCATGGTATTGGGCCACGACGATGTCGAATTCACCACGGCGGGCGCGCATGAAGATGGTGTCGCCGGGCCAGGGGCCGCTGGCATCGATGCCAGCGGCGCGAGCCGCGGCAATGGCGGGTTCGATGATGTCGATGTCTTCGCGGCCGAACTTGCCGCCTTCGCCCGCGTGCGGATTCAGGCCCGCGACGGCCACGCGCGGCTGCGCGATGCCCATCTGCCGGCAGGCGCGGTCCGCCAGCCGCATGGCGGTGAGCTCGGCCTCGGGCGTGATGCGGGCGATGACGTCCGCCAGCGCCACGTGGATGGTCACCAGCAGCACGCGCAGTTCGTCGTTGGCCAGCATCATCGCGAAGTCCTGCGTGGCGGACCGTTCGGCCAGGATCTCGGTGTGGCCGGGGTAGTCGATTCCGGCCTCGTGCATGGATTTCTTGTTCAGCGGGGCAGTCACGATGGCGCGGATGCGGCCGGCCTGGGCATCGTCGATCGCTGCGCAAACGTAATCGTAGGCGCCGCGCCCTGCGCTGGCGCTGATCTGCCCGACGGGCAGATCGGGCGGCAAGGCCGGGCTGCAAGCGACGACATTGATGTGGCCCGCATCCGGGCGGGCCTGGCCTATGCCGGCAATTTCGACCACTTCCAGGCGGGCCCCCAATTGAGCCGCTGCCCGGCGCAGCGCGCCCGCGTCGCCATACACCACGCACGGCGCGTTCAGGCCCTGCGCGTAAGCCTTGACGATGATCTCGGGACCGATGCCGGCGGCATCGCCCATGGTGATTCCCACGGGCAGGGTCGTGTTCATGACGGGATGACGCCGCATTCGAAAGTGACCGTGGCACGCTTGGATCCGAGGCCGGTCGCGTGGTTGGACGTGATTTTCGGCTTTTGCAGCTTGCGGCCGATGGACTGGCAATACTGATCGGCGCGCTGCATGGCCTGGTTCTTGATTTCGACCCAGGTCAGCAGCTGCGTGCCGGAGCTGTAGGTGACGCTGTAGGTGTTCTTGTCGACGGACGTGACTTCGCTCATGCTGGAACAGGCGGTCAGCAGAGTGAGCAAGGCGGCGGCGGAGGCAAGGCGTGCAAGCATGAAGGATCCAGGATTCGCGACAGGCTTCATTACACCACCATGTTGCGCGGGGAGGAAAGGCAGGCCGGCCGAAGGCGGGCTTTCAGGGCGCGCCGACGGCGCTGCGGCGGTCGACCTTGCGGCTGAGCACGATGGAAGTCTGCGTCTGCTTGACGCCATCGATCAGGCCGATGCGGTCCAGCAGTTCGTCAAGCTGTTCGTGGGTCTCGCAGCGCAGGAAGATGAGGTAGTCATAGGGACCGCTGACCGAGGAAACTTCCTCCACCTCGGGCATTTTTTCCAGCTCTCGGATCACTGCTGCCGGCGTCTTGGGCAGCACGCTGATAAAGCAATAGGCGCGCACCGCCGCCTCTTCCAGCAAGCGGCCCAGGCGCACCCCATAGCCCGCCACGATGCTCTCGCGCTCCAGCCGGGCGATGCGAGCCACCACCGTGGTGCGGGCCAGGCCCAGCTTGCGCGCCAGGATGGCCGCGGGTTCGCGCGCATTGGCCTGCAACAGGCTGAGCAATTGCCGGTCGATGGCGTCGAGTCTTTCGTTCATGCGGTGGGCGATGGCGTTGAGCCGGATGGCGGGAGTGCCGACGGTACAGGCGCGGGCCTGTCCGCGTCAATGCGGCGATGCTAGCCGTCGGACTCCGGCGGGATGCCGCCATGATAGATGCGCCCGTCGAACTCGAAGCGCGTGATGGTCTTGTGCGCGGCATCGAAGATGCGGTCGCGGCTGGCATCGTCCAGGCCGTCGTGGTCGGCGAAGCTGAAACGGCACAGGTCGATGTCGCTGTCGTAGAACGCGCTGTGCACGAACCGGCTGACATCGGACTCATGCGCGAAATGCGCGAATTCGCGCAATTGCTCCATCTCGTGGAAAGAGCCGTTGCGGCTGATCAGCAGCATTCCGAACTTGCGCTCTTCGTCGGCCATCGGTTCCGGCGCGGGCGGGGCGCCGGAGGCCAGCGGGTCCGTGCAGTCGAAGTGCGCGCCGACTTCGCGCATGGCGGCCAGCACCCGCTGCCACTCTCGTTCATCCAGAGTCAGGCGAGCCATCATGTAGAACAGCCGCTGGCGGCCCAGCGACCTCGGCTCCGGGCCGCCGACATAGCTGGGCCACGGGGTGGCCGCGTCCAGTCCAGCCAGTTCAGCCATCCGGGCGTCGCTGTATCCCAGCCTGTCCTGCAGCCGTTGCATGGACTGGGCGTTCGGGGGGGCATAGTTCTGGATCGTTTTCATGAACGCGCTCCGATTGCACCAGGCGCCCTGGGGCGGGGGCCGGTGACGTGCGCCGCGGTGCCCTTGCGGCTACGCTTCATGCTAGCGCGCCCCTGTGCGCTTGCCTAGCGGCGGGCCCCTCCAGCCCACGCCCGCTGCCTGGCCGGGCGCCATGCTAGGATTTGCGCCGACTTTCATAGCCAGGAGGCTTTCATCATGGACATCCAGGAACAAATCGCCGTTATCGTGCACACCATTTCGCATCAGGGCGGCCGTATCGACGCGCTGAATTCCACGCTGTTGTCGATGCTGCATCTGGTGAAGGGTTCGCCGGGCTTGCGCGAAGCAATCGAAGCCCAGCTGGAGCAGAACTATTCCAGCTTGCTGGCTCGTTCCGAGAACCCGCAGTACGTGGCCGGCTTTGAGAGCGTGCGCGACATGATCGTGGGCGCCCTGAAGTAATCCGCGTGGCCGAAGTTACCCACAGCTTCTGTGGACAAGCCTTGGGATAGTACGGGCATAGATCCGCAAATTCCTTTAATTACAAAGACTTGTCGGGAGCGGTCAAAGGTGGCTCCAATTGCGTTGGAGCATGCCCATTTCCAAGGATCGGCACGGGATGGGCAAGCCGGGTAATATGCGGCCCCATGCGGAATCAGTATTCATTGGATGGCCGGAGCGTTGCGATGGCGGCTCGCGTTTCGGAAGCGGCAAAGCTGGCGGCGTTCGACCCTGGCAAACTCTCCCCCGAGGCTCGCGAGAGCTGGGAGCGCATGGGGCATGGCTTCAAGGCCTGGCACGATTTCGACCAGCGTCACCCCATCCTGCGCCGTCTGGCGAGGCTGCCGTTCATCGGTGGCCTGTACCGCAAGGCGCGGCGGCGCCACGTCCTGCGGGCCAGCGGCAAGCTGGTGTTCTGAGCAGCCTGCCGGCTAACGCCGATGCCGGGTATACAGGAAATACGCCAGCCAGATGGCCACCCCGATTGCGGCGGCCACCGCCAGCTTGGTTTCGACGCCGTGCAGGCGTCCAAGCAGGGACTCGATCGTCTGCCCGAAGGCATAGCCCAGCAGGCTGAAGCACAGGGCCCAGACGGCCGCGGCGATGGCGTTGAGCACCAGGAAGCGCAGCGGCGATACCCGGGACACGCCAAGCGCCACCGGACCGACGGTGCGCAGGCCATACAGGAACCGCAAGGCCAGGATGAAGCCGTGCGGATAGCGGTCGATGGCGGACAGGGCCTTCTCGAAGGCGGGCTTCTCGCGGATGCGCCGGACGTAGCGGTGCTCGCGATAGCGGCGGCCCAGGTAGAACAGCACCTGGTCCGCCAGGAACGATCCGGCGAAGGCGCAGAGCACCACGTACGGCAGGTGCAATAGGCGCTGGTGCGCCAGGAAGCCGGCGAACACCACCACGCTTTCGCCTTCCAGGAAGGTCCCGCCAAACACGGCCCACAGGCCGTAGTCGACGATGAATTGATGCAGTTCCTGATTCATCCCGCCCGTTCATCCACGATGCGCGCCAGCGTCAGCAGCGCCCGCGAAAGGTCGGGCGTGGTGCGTTGTCCGCAGCTGATGCGCAGGAAGTGGTTGTAGCGGGGGCTGTTCGAGAACATGGCGCCGGGCGCGACCCGTATGCCTTGCCGCAGCGCGGCCTCGAAGACATCCATGCCTGAGCGGCCATTGGGCATTTCCACCCATAGCAGCATGCCGCCTTGCGGCACGCTCAGGCGAGTGCCCCGCGGAAAGTGCGCGGCAATGGCCTCCGCGGTCTGGTCGCGCTGGGCCTTCAATTGCCGGCGCAGCCGCGTCAGGTGGCGGTCATAGGCGCGCGAGCCCATGAATTCCGCTACTGCTATCTGTGCGAGCGGTTCATTGGGACGGCTTTGCGCAAACTTCAGCATGGCGATGCGCGCCTTCCAGCGGCCGCCCAGCAGCCACCCCAGCCGCATGCCCGGAGCCAGAGTCTTGTGCATCGACGAGCAATAAATGACGTTGCCGGTCGCGTCCCAGGACTTGGCCGCGGCCAGCGGCGTGTCGTCGTCGGTGAGCGCGCCGTAGGTGTCGTCCTCGATCAGCGGCACCTGCTGGCGCTCGCACAGGGCCACGAGCCGGGCCTTTTGCGCATCGGGCATGACGCAGCCCAATGGGTTATGGAAATTGGGCACGACGACCACGGCGCGGATATTGCCGTGCGTCTGAAAGGCCAGATCCAGGGCCTCTATGGACAGGCCATGCTGGGGGCTGGTGGGAATCTCCAGCGCGCGCATGCCCAGGCTTTCAAGAATCTGCAGCAGGCCGAAATAGGTGGGCGATTCCACGGCGATGGTGTCCCCGGGCCGCGCGACGGCGCGCAGGGCCAGGTTCAGGGCCTCGATGCAGCCGTGCGTAACGATGACGTCATCGGGCGTGGCGTTGATCCCGTTGGCCAGCGCCCGGCGGGCCAGCACGCCGCGAAGGTCCGGATGCCCTTGCGGCGGCACCGGACTGACCAGCACCTCTGGCGACTGGCGCAGCGCGCGCGTCATCGCCTGCTTGAGCTCTTCCATCGGATAGGCTTGCGGCACGGCCGCCGCCAGCGCGAAGTTGGCGCTGACCGGATGCGCTTCGCACTTCGCGATGAAGTCCGACACGCGGTCGTGGATGCCGACGTACTGCGCCGCATCCAGTGTCCGGTGGATGTCGGGTTCGCTGACCGGGGGGATGCTGTTGCGCCGGGGCTTGAGGACGAAGTAACCGGAGCGGGGCCGGGCTTCGATCAGTCCGTCGTCTTCCAGCTGGCGGCAGGCTTGCAGCGCGGTCGAGAGGCTGACGTGATGGGTGCGCACCAGGGTGCGCACGGAGGGCATGCGCTGGGCGGGGGCAAGCACACCGGTCTGGATGGCGCGCCGGTAGTGATTGGCCAGGCGTAGGTACAGCGGTTGTGGGTCCATGCGCCGATCTTGCTCCCCGAGGTTGGAATGAGGGTAGGCACAGATTCAGGAAAAGTACACCATAACAGCGACAAAATCGAGCCTCTGCATCGGTACAGAAAGGCAAATTGTGTGGCTGTTGCGCAGAGCAGGGCACGCGTAGCCTGTCATTGTCCGATTGGAGATGATCATGGCCCCACATACCGCCCCCGACCTGCCGGCCCACCGCCTGGAAATCGCGCCTGGCGCCAGCAGGCTGCTTGCCTTGCGCGCCGGCGCCGCAGTGATTTGCACCGAAGGCAGCGTGCGCGTCGAAGAGACAGCAAATGGCTCGGAAGCCGCGGGGGGCCTGCATCGCGTCGTATCCGCGAGGGTCAACGCGGGTGAAGTCCATGGCGTGGCCTACGGGGGCTCGGTGCGCCTGACGGCTATCGGCGGCGCGCAGGTGATCTGCCTGGATGCCGAAGGCTCCGGCAGCCGATTTTTCCGCCAGGCAACCGCTCTTATTCAAAGAATCTTGCCGAAAAACAGAAATAACAGCCTCGGTGCGCTGCACAAGATTTCAAAATGAGGTATGATTCACACATCAGACGCGGGGTGGAGCAGTCTGGCAGCTCGTCGGGCTCATAACCCGAAGGTCGTAGGTTCAAATCCTGCCCCCGCAACCAGTTTCAAGCAGGACCCGGATCGTCCGGCAGCGCGTCAAAAAACGTGTTTCCGCATGGTCCCTCCTTAAGAAAAGCCGCGACACTGTCGCGGCTTTTTTTCGTCCGTCCCTTGCCCTGGGTCAAACCATTGCTCCAGTCCGGAGTTTCCCGGGTGTCCCTGTCCGCACAGGGCTGCCACCCTGAGCTACCATGGGTCACGCGCGCTAGTTTGCCGCACACGAGGAGGGTCCATGGGAACAGCAAAATACGATCATCCCGGCTATGTCGCCGACACTGGCGCTGAAGGCAAATACCACGTGGGCATCTGGTGCCCCCACGGTTATCCCGCCCATATCCACATCGGCCGTCCCGCCGAGCGCGGCGACCCTCAAGCCCTGCTGCGCTTGCGGATACCGGACGGTGTCTTCCAGTCCTTGCCCGATGATCCCGAAACGCTCTGCCGCCGCGCGCTGGGCCAGGCCCTGGACGCCGGGCTGTTGCGGTCGGTCTCGGTGGATGGCGAGTACCAGGAGCTCCGCTTCCAGCTTGACGCCGAGCCCTGGTCCGGGCCGATGCAGTCCGCCGCAAGCGCCTGAGGCGAAAGTTACCCACAAGGACTGTGGACAAGCCTTGGGATAGCCTCTGCGCATGTCCGATTTGTCCCGCAATAACAAAGGCTTGGCGACTGCGGTCAAGAAATGGCCGCCGCCGGGTCTTTTTTGTTGCCGCCCGGTTGGAGCCGTGACCCTTTTTCACCTGGGGGTGGCTGGACCGGGGAGGGGGCGGTCCCGGATTTGCCGCGGCCATCATGCGACAATCCCATCCCCTGAGGCCTGCGGGCCGCCCGTCCATTCTTCCATTCGTCCGTTTTGCATGCACCCTGCCTTGCCCATCCCTCGTGCTGTCATGAAGGCGGCGGCGCCATGAGCCTGTCCGCCAGGCGTGTCGCCGTCATCGGAGGCGGGCCGGCCGGCCTGATGGCCGCGGAAGGTTTGAGCGCCAGCGGCGTGCAGGTCGACGTGTACGACGCCATGCCTTCGGTCGGACGAAAATTCCTGATGGCGGGCCGGGGCGGCTTGAACCTGACACATAGCGAGGCGGCCACGCCCTTTCTGGCCCGCTACGGCGATCGTGCCGGGTTCGTGGCGCCTTGGCTCAAAGTCCTGGATGCCGACGGCTTGCGGGACTGGGCGCATCGGCTGGGCATCCAGACGTTCGTGGGATCGTCGGGGCGCGTGTTTCCCCAGGAAATGAAAGCGGCTCCGCTGCTGCGGGCTTGGCTGGCCCGCCTGCGGGCCGCCGGCGTGCGCTTCCACATGCGGCACCGCTGGCTGGGTTGGCCCGGAGACGTCACGCCTTGCGCAGGCGCGCTGCGCTTTGACACACCGGATGGCGAGAAAACCTGTACGGCCGATGCCGTCGTGCTGGCCTTGGGCGGCGGCAGCTGGGCCAAGCTGGGATCGGACGGAGCCTGGGCTGCCGGGTTGCAGGCGCACCATATCAAGGTGGCGCCGCTGCGTCCCGCCAATTGCGGTTTTGATGTTTCATGGTCCGATCACTTCCGCGAGCGATTCGCGGGACAGCCGGTCAAGTCCGTGTCCATGGCTTGCGGCGGCCAGGCCCGGCAAGGCGAGTTCGTCATTTCCGAAACCGGCATCGAAGGCAGCCTGGTCTACGCGCTGTCGGCACCGCTGCGCGACCAGATCGACGCCCAGGGCCGAGCCGTGGCCATGCTGGACCTGGCGCCGGACTGGCCACAGGAAAAGGTCATGGCGGCGGTCACGCATCCGCGCGGCGCGCGCTCCATGTCCAGTCATCTGCAGAGCCGGCTGGGGCTGACCGGGGTCAAGGCGGGCTTGCTGCGCGAATGCGCCACGGCGGACGACTTCCGCGATCCGGCGCGCCTGGGGCTGCGGATCAAGACGCTGCCGCTGGTGTTGACGCGGACGCGCCCGATCGACGAGGCGATCAGCACTGCGGGCGGGGTGTCATTCGAAGGATTGACTGCCGGGCTGATGCTCAAAGCCGCGCCGGGCGTCTTCTGCGTGGGCGAGATGCTGGATTGGGAGGCGCCTACAGGCGGTTACCTGTTGACCGCATGCATGGCCAGCGGCGTGGTCGCCGCTACCTCCGTCATTGATTTTCTGGGCGCCCGGCCCTGAGCCGGGCGCGGAAGCGGCCGGAGCGTCAGGAACCTTGCGGATGGGGCGCCATGCCCAGCGGCGCTCGTGGCGCCAGGTCTCCGACGACGTGCCCCACGACGGGGGGGGCGCCTTCCGGTTGGGTGATGATGCCGATGACCCGCGTGATGGCGCTGGCCGGAATGGCGGTGCCATGGGCCGGGTCTTGCACCAATTGCCAGATCGTGGCGCTTGCGGCGCCGGCGTCCCCATCTACCAACTCCGTGGAGTCCAGGCAGCTGCGGGCAAAGAAGGACCAGTCCGAAGCACTACAAGGCAAGCCGTGTGCCGTGGCCAAGCGGGCCAGGGCCAGAGGTGCATCCGCCTGACTCGCCGCGTGCTGGGCGGCGGTGCCCAGCGATACGTCCAGCGACAGCAACCGGAGAAACTCTACGACATTGTCCGTGTTCATCATGGGGTCTCCTGTGAGGGCTGTTCTGGTCGACCGCCGGCATCGGGTGCCGGTTGCCTGGCGTGTCAGCCGGGGCCTTGACCCAGCATCGATACCAGCGATTGTTTAAGGCGCGGCGAAAAAATTGGTACCGTATGCGATACGCCGCTGCGGTCTACACCCTCTTTGAGTTCGACCGATTGCCCAAGGAAAATATCCGGTGCTGCGCCGATTTCGTTGTAGCGGGCCAGCAATTCGTTCACGTGTTCTTGCGCGTCCGCAAGGGTGCTGCTGGCCGCCAGCTTGCCGGCGGCGTGGGCTTGCAAAATTCGATGCAGATCGTCGATGAACAGCGCCAAAGCGGCCTGTCCGCGACATTGAGGTTGTTCCCAGCCCCAACCCTGAGGGCCGGCGCCAGCATTCTGCGATACATGTTTCTTGGTCATTTGCGCATCCTAATCCATTGCCGGCAAATACGCGACAGGCGTGGACGGCCCGGAAATGTCACCGGCCCGTAAGGGTGGTGACCGTTCTTCTTCGCTGCTGTTACAAGCTGCGGCGACGCGCTAGTACCTGAACCGGCCGGGCGCTGGCGGGTTGGGCGGCCCCTGCGCAAGTTGCGGCCTTTGCGGTATGCTGACTTCGGTTCCTACGCTCAGACAGGAGATGTTTATGAAGAACAGAGTCTTTCTCGTCATGTTGCTTTCGATTGCCGCGCTTTCGGCGGGTTGCAATACCGTCGCAGGGGCTGGAAAGGACATCCAGCGCGGCGGGGAAAAGATCGAAGGTGCTGCGGAAAAGAAGTAGGCCACCACGCCCGGCTGCCGCTCTGACGGCTCAAGGCCACGCGAGAAATGTTCCGGCATTTCCGGCGTGGCCTTTTTGTGGCCGCTGGCATAATCGCGGGAGTCCGAATACCAATGGCGGGAAGAATCATGCGCAAGTCTGTGTGGGTGGGTGTAACGTTGACGGCCTTGTTGGCCGGCTGCGCGAGCAAGGGAGTCTATGAGGTGGAATCGGTGAAGAAGGACACCTTCAGCGTCGATACAAACTACCAGGCGGCCTTCCGTCGTGCCGGCGAGTATGTGCGGACCTGCCATGCGCTTGTGCAACATGCCTATGGCGTGTCGTACGCATGGCGTCACACCATCGGCGAGAAGGGCGCCCCCGATGAAATCAAGGTCTTCAAGGTGGGCGAACCCGCCACGGTGCTGGAGCTGATTTCCGCAGAGGCCGATGGCCCCGCCAAGTCCAAGGTCACCGTGACCGTGCTGGGCGAAGGGCGCTGGGACGAGGCGGAGATCGCGGCGGCGCGCAAGTCCATCCAGAGCGCCACCCCCGTGTGCCGCAGCGCCAACGGCGGCTGACGCATGGATCCCCGCGCCCAGCAGATACGCGCCAGCGGCATGCCGTTCTTGCTGTTCTCGGGGGCGTTCCGGTTCCTGGGGTGGCTCAATGGGGTTGCCGCCCTGATTCTGGTTGGATTCTCATTGGGTGTGGTGGGCGGCGATATCGCCGCGCCCGACCTCCAGATTCCCCTGGCCCTGCTTCTGGCGGGCCTGTTGGCGACCTGCCTGGGATTGCTGTTCGCCTACCTGGCGCAGGTCAGCCTGTTGCGCCAGGGCTACAGCGGGCACCTGACGCGCAGGCACTGGCCGGCGCAGATGTTGGCGGTGATTTGCTATCTGATCAGCGCGCTGGCCTTCTGCGCGGCCTGCTGGCTGGCGGCAGGGCAGGCGGTCTCCGACCCGCCACAAATGACATCCTACGCACGGCGTTGATTTGCAAGGGTAAACCCTTGTGCGCAAAAATGTTGGACTTGAAATAGTGTTGGGAATAATATGCGCACTGCGTATATAAACCTCTTTCTCGGGGCCCGTCATGACCATCTCCCAGCAAGCCTTCCTGCGCGACGCCATGCGCCGCCTGAATCTCACCCGCGACGTGTTCGCCACCCGCATCGGCGTCAAGCGCCGGGCGCTGGATACATGGTTGTTGCCTGAAGGCTCGCAGGAATTCCGCGCGATGCCGGAAGTGGTGCAGCGTTTCGTCAGCGAAATCGTGCAAAACGGGGTATTGCTCGAAAAGTATACGCAGAGCGTACAAGAGGGGCCCTTGCGCGACCGCATCGCCGTGGAAGGCAAGCACCAGCTGCTGTCCGTGGACCAGTTCACCCGCGAATCCGTCGAAGACCTGTTTCGCGTGGCCGACATGATGCAGCCCATCGCGCGCCGCCAGAAAGTGTCGCGCGTGCTGGAAGGCGCCGTGCTGGGCAATCTGTTCTTCGAGGCAAGCACCCGCACGCGCGTCAGCTTCGGATCCGCATTCTGCCGGCTGGGCGGCTCGGTGTGCGACACCACCGGGTTCACGTTCTCTTCCATGGCCAAGGGCGAATCGATCTACGACACCAGCCGCGTCATGAGCGGCTATGTGGACGCCATGGTGATCCGCCATCCGGACCAGGGCTCGGTCGCGGAATTTGCGCGCGCGACGAACATCCCCGTGGTCAATGGCGGCGACGGTCCTGGCGAACACCCCAGCCAGGCCTTGCTGGACCTGTACACGATCCTGACGGAGTTCTCGCGCCTGGGCAAATTGCTGGACGGCGCGCACATTGCCATGGTCGGCGACCTGAAATACGGCCGCACCGTGCATTCGCTCATCAAGCTGATGGCGCTGTACAAGAACGTGAAGTTCTCGCTGGTGTCGCCCAAGGGCCTGGAAATGCCGACCTACATCGTCGAGCAGGCCAGCCGCAACGGCAACATCATCGAGCAGAAGTCCTCGCTGGCCGAAGGCCTGGCCGGCGCCGACGTGATCTACGCGACGCGTGTCCAGAAAGAGCGCTTCGCCAATGAAGAGAACGAGGGCTACACGCCGGACTTCCAGATCAGCCGTGCCATCATCGACGCCTATTGCAGCCCCGAGACGATCGTGATGCATCCCTTGCCGCGCGACAGCCGCCCGGGCGCGAACGATTTGAGCGTGGACCTGAACCATGATCCGCGTCTGGCCATCTTCCGCCAGACGGACAATGGCATTCCGATTCGCATGGCCATCTTTGCGGTTCTGCTTGGCGTGGAAGGTCTGGTGCAGCATTCGCTGCGCGACGTGACGTGGCAGCATCCGTCGCATGTCGGGCCTGACGATTCCGTGTTCCACGGCCTGGAATAACGGCATCTTGTCCCAGGGCAAGACCGTATCGACGGCCTTGCCCTGGGGGAATTCAAGCATAATCCGCGCTGGCTTTTCCTGTCGCGTGTCGCTGTAAGACACGCCATGCAGTCCTTGGCGGATGATCTTATGTCTTCGAGCAGTACTGGTGTTCCATCTTCCTCGCCTGGCGCTGATGCCGTAGCCGGTCAAGCGTGCTACCTGAGCGCGTCCAACACGCAGGCCTGGGTAGCGGTCTACCAGTCAGTCGACGCCTACACGCGCGGCCAGGTCGCGGCGGTGGTGGCTGACAGCGCCACGCAGCTGGTGGACGCGTTCTATTCCACCTTGCTCGCCGACGCCGAGGCCGGCCCGCGGCTTTCCCACGAGATCGTTTCGACCCGCCTGCACAGCGGCATGATGCGCTGGCTCAAGGGGCTGCTCTGTGTGCGCGATCAGGGCGACATCGTCGATCTGCTGGCCACGCAGAAGAAGGTGGGCGAAGTGCATGCCCGCGTCCATATCCCGATCCATCTGGTGATGGCCGGCGCCCGCATCCTGAAGAACGAGATCGCCCTGCGCCTGCGCGCGAGCGATCTGGACGGCACGGCCGCATCCGTGGCCACGCAATACGTATGCAATCTGTTCGATCTGGCGATCGAGCAGATGAGCCGCGCGTTCATGCGCGATATCAATCGGGGCGCCCGCAACGACGAGGCCTACCGGCTGTTCGCCCTGGGGCAGAACATTTCCACCGAACGTGAACGCCAGCGCGCCGCATTGCTGGAGTGGAGCCAGGCCGTGCTGATCGGGCTGCACTACCGGGCGCCCGAGCAGGCCCTGCCGCGCCTGGCCGCCTCCGAATTCGGCTTGTGGCTGCAGCACAAGGGCGGGGTCCTGTTCGAAAGCGCGCCGGCCTTGCGCCAGATCACCGAAGCGGTTGCGCGCCTGGACGATACGGTGTTGCCCCAGATGATGCTGGGCGATCCCGACGGGCAGAATTCGCTGCCGGACCAGGTCCGCGAATTGCAGGAGCTGGTGGCGCGCATCAAGCATCTGCTCAATGGCCTGTTCGACATGGTGGCCGAGATCGAGAGCGGCAGCGATCCTCTGACCAACGTGCTGAACCGGCGCTTCCTGCCGTCCGTGATCGGCCGCGAAATATCGATAGCCCGGCGGCAGCGCACGGATTTCTCGGTGTTGTTGCTGGACATCGATCATTTCAAGGCGATCAACGACGAGCATGGCCATTCCGGGGGCGACCAGGTGCTGCGACAGTTCGCCGAGGTGGTGCACCAGGCGTGCCGGTCCAGCGATTTCGTCTTCCGCTATGGCGGCGAGGAATTCCTGGTGGTGCTGGTGGATACCGGACAGGAGTCCGCGCTGGCCACGGCCGAGAAACTGGGCGCCGAGATCCGCCGGCACCGTTTTTCCATAGCCGACGCCGGCGCGCTGCACGTCACGGCCAGTATCGGGGTGGCGACTTTCGACGGGCACCCGGACTATGCCTATCTGATCGATCGCGCCGACAAGGCGCTGTACCGCGCCAAGCAGGCCGGTCGCGACCGCAGCGTGGCGGCATGAAAAAGGCCGCCCCGGAAAGGGCGGCCCGATCTTTACCGGCCAGGCGCAGAAAGGCCTATACCTTTTTCTCGCCGCCCAGGGCCTCGACCAGTTCGGCCATCATCTTGGCCAGTTCGCCGGTCATCAGCATCATGTCGGAATCGAACTTCTCGTCGTCGTTCGCGGCCATGCCTTCGTTGCCTTCCTTCAGCACGTCCAGCGGCGCCACGCGCTTGACGTCCAGGCCTTCGGTCAGCACAAAGGACACGCGGTCGGCCCAGGTCATGGCCAGGCGGGTGCATTGCTTGCCCGACTGGATATGGCGGCGCACGTCGTCGGCATCGATGGAGTGCTTCACGTAGCGGATGGCCGCGCCGCTTTCTCCGGAAGAGCGCAGCTCGGTGTCCTGGTCAATGCTGAAGTTGGACGGCGCTTCGTCTTCGGCCAGCCAGCCGGTCATCGCGGACGCGGGCGATTGGGCCACGTACAGGTTTTCCAGGGGGAACGGGTCCACGCACTTGGCGAGCAGGCCGATGACTTCATCCGCCTTGGCCGAGGCGGCCGCGTCGATGACCAGCCAGTGGTTCTGCGGATCGATCCACACGCGCGTATCGCGATACACGCTGAAGGCGCGCGGCAGGAGCTCGTCCGTGACGCGTTCCTTGATTTCCTTCATCTGCTTGCGGCCAGGCTTGTAGCCTTGCTGCTCTTCGATCTCCTGGGCGCGCGCCTTGGCGACCTGGTTCACGACGGTGCCGGGCAGAAGCTTTTTCTCTGCGCGCAGGCTGAGCAGGATCTGCCCATTGACGACGTGCGCGAGCCCGCCGTTTTCGCGCGGCGGGACCCAGCCCAGGCTTTGCATTTCGACGTTGTTGCCGGCTTGATAGGCGTGCCGCGCCAAAGTCTCTTCAAGCTGCTCGCCGATCAGAGTCCAGGGCGAGGAGAGGCGGTAAATCTTGAGATTCTTGAACCACATGAGCGTCGGCCAAAAGGGTAGATTCTATACGACGCGGCGGCTTTGCCGAAGTGCTTCCATGCGGCCGATGGAGGCGACACGATCTGTCACTGACACGGGCGGGGCTATCCGGTAATGTCCGGCGCACCAACGTGGAATTGGAGAGAAAACATGAAGATCATTGGCGCGATCCTGATCGTCCTGGGCATTGCCGCCCTGGCCTACAAGGGCTTTAGCTACAAGTCCGAGGAAACGGTGCTGCAGATCGGCTCCGTGAAGGCAACCGCCGAAACCGAGAAGTCGGTGCCGATTCCCACGTGGGCGGGCATTGCCGCGATCGTGGCCGGCGTGGTGGCGATCGGCGTGGGCATGCGTCGCTGATCGCGGCGCGGTTGCGCTGCCCGAAGATGGCGGCCGCGTCGCGGCCGCCATTTGCATTTGCGCGACCGAACTTGCGCGCCCGAAAAAAAAGCGGCCCGGCTCAATAAAGAGTCGGGCCGGTACGGGAGCACACAATACCGCGTCATAAAAGGCTCGCGGGGAACGCGGTATCGGTGTCAGAACACTAGCCCTGCAATCGCCTGACAGGGGGATCAATCGTCAGCCGATCTGGCGCAAGGCCGTAATCTGAGCGCCCAGTCTAATGGCGGGGGTCTGACATGGTCCTGAAAGTGCGGCCCCCATTCGCATAAAAAAAAAGCTCCATAAGGAGCTTTTGAAAGGCCGGGCAGGCGCAGCAGTCCCACCCGGCGGGGGATGGTCGGTTAGGCGTTGATGTCGTTGTCCTTGGACTCGCGCACGAACAGCGTGCCGATGACCAGGGTCATGACCGCGATGATGATCGGATACCACAGGCCGTCGTAGATGTTGCCGGTGGCTGCCACCACTGCGAATGCGACCGGAGGCAGGAAGCCGCCGAACCAGCCGTTGCCGATGTGGTAGGGCAGGCTCATCGACGTGTAGCGGATGCGCGTCGGGAACATTTCCACCAGCATGGCTGCGATCGGGCCGTAGACCATGGTCACGTAGAGGACCAGGATCGTCAGCAGCACCACGACCATGACGTTGTTGGTCTGGGCGGGATCCGCCTTGGCCGGGTAGCCGTGGCTGCGGATTGCCGTGGTCAGCGCCTTGTCGAGTTCGGCGGCCTTGGCCTTGAAGTCGGCCGGGGCCATCGACTTGCCGTCGAAGGAGTTGAACTCGTCGTTGCCGATCTTGACGCGGGCGAGCGAACCCGCCGGGGCGGCTTGGTTGGTGTAGTTCACCGAGTTGCGGGCCATGAACGACTTCACCACGTCGCAAGAGCTGGTGAACGAAGCCGTGCCCACGGGATTGAACTGGAACGAGCAGGTCGAGGGATCGGCGATCACGGTGACCGGGGCGGTGGCTTGCGCCTTTTCCAGCGCCGGGTTGGCGAAGTGCGTGAGACCCTGGAAGATCGGGAAGTAGGTCGCGGCGGCGATCAGGCAGCCGGCCATGATGATGGGCTTGCGGCCGATCTTGTCGGACAGCGCGCCGAAGATCACGAAGAACGGCGTGCCGAGCAAGAGCGCGACGGCGATCATGATGTTGGCGGTGTTCGAGTCGACCTTCAGGGTCTGCGTCAGGAAGAACAGGGCGTAGAACTGGCCCGTGTACCAGACGACTGCCTGGCCGGCGGTCAGGCCCAGCAGCGCCAGGATCACGACCTTCAGGTTCTTCCATTGGCCGAACGATTCGGCGATCGGCGCCTTCGAACCCTTGCCTTCTTCCTTCATGCGCTTGAAGGTGGGCGATTCATTCAATTGCAGGCGGATCCACACCGAGATGCCCAGCAGCACCACCGAGATCAGGAACGGAATGCGCCAGCCCCAGGCTTTGAATTCGTCTTCGCCCATGAACGTGCGGATGCCCAGAATGACCAGCAGCGACAGGAACAGGCCCAGGGTCGCGGTGGTCTGGATCCAGGACGTGTAGAAGCCGCGGCGGCCGTGCGGGGCGTGTTCGGCGACGTAGGTCGCCGCGCCGCCGTACTCGCCGCCCAGCGCCAGGCCTTGCAGCAGGCGCAGGATAATCAGGATGGCCGGAGCGGCCATGCCGATGCTGGCGTAGCTGGGCAGGATGCCCACGAGGAACGTCGACAGGCCCATGATCACGATCGTGACCAGGAAGGTGTATTTGCGTCCGACCAGGTCGCCCAGGCGGCCGAACACCAGCGCGCCGAACGGCCGCACGGCGAAGCCGGCCGCGAAGGCCAGCAGCGCGAAGATGAAGCCCGCGGTCGGGTTCACGCCGGAGAAAAAGTGTTGGGCAATGATGGCCGCGAGCGAGCCATATAGATAAAAGTCGTACCACTCGAATACCGTGCCGAGCGATGACGCGAAGATGACCTTGCGCTCCTCCTTGGTCATCGGACGCGGTTCCGCGGATGGACCGCGGCCTGCCATGGTAGTTGTGCTCATGATGTCTCCTCGTTTTTTGGCCGGCGGTTCTCCACCGTGCTTGACCCTCCGCCGGCGAGACCGACATCGAGCTAAGCGTCACATTGGGGGCCGAGGCTGACGAGGTTCTGACGGGACCCTTACCCGAATCTTAAAATTGAAACAAATAGTAAGTTTTCCGTGGGGGGCTAGGGATAGTCCTTAGCCGTCCTGCGGGTCCGCCGCTTGCGAATACAGAGGAAAAGCCACGCGGATGCGGGTGCCGGGCAAGTCGGAATGCTCGGTCGGGTGGTCGCTGATCACGACGCTGCCCTGATGCTTTTGCGCGATCTCGCGCACGATGGCCAGCCCCAGCCCGCTGCCATCCGACATCGTGCCCAGCACGCGGTAGAAGCGGTCGAACACGCGTTCGCGCTCTTCGGGCGGGATGCCGGGGCCGGAGTCTTCGACCTCGAGCACGCCTTGCTCGTCGAGGCTCAGGACACGCACCGTGATGTGGCCGCCGCGCGGCGTGTAGCGCAGCGCGTTGTCCACCAGGTTGTTGAGCAGTTCGGCCAGCAGCAAGGGGTTGCCATTGATTTCGACGGGAGTGTCCGATCCCTCGAAGCCCAGGTCCGTGCTGAGCGACAGCGCCAGCGGAACCCATTGCATGGTCTGCTCGTAGGCGATGGCGTTGATGTCGGTGCGCGTCAGTCCGATGGCGCTGGGGTTCTCGGCGCGAGCCAGCAAAAGCAATTGGTTTACCAGCCGGGTCGCGCGTTCCGACCCGGTCACCAGCTGCCGCAGGCTGGATTGCATTTCCTCGGGGCTGGCATCGCGCAGCGCCAGTTCCGCCTGGGTCCGCAAGCCGGCCAGCGGTGTTTTCAGCTGATGCGCCGCATCGGCCACGAAACGGCGCTGCGCCTGGACGTTGGCGGACAGGCGGTCAAGCAGATCGTTCATGGCCGCCACCAGCGGGGCGATCTCGGACGGCGCGGCGCGCTCGTCGATGGGGGAAAGGTCGTCGGGCCGGCGGGCCCGCAGCCGCTGTTGCAGCGCATTCAGCGGCGCCACGCCGCGCGACAGGCCGAACCACACCAGCAGCACGGCGATCGGCAGCACTACGAACTGCGGAATGATCACGCCCTTGATGATGTCGTTGGCCAGCTGCGTGCGCTTTTCCACGGTTTCCGCCACGATCAGCAGCGCTGGCTGGGTATCCGGAAGATGCAGGTCCACCCATGTGAACGCCAGCCGGATTCCGAAGCCGCGCAGCGTGTCGTCCTCGTACTGCACTTCGCCGGGCCGGGGCTGGCCGACCGTGGCGGGCAGGGGCAGGGCGCGGTCGCCGCCCAGATATTCGCCGCGGCTGCCGAGGACCAGCCAGAACACGCTGTCGGTTTCATCGGCGCGCAGCACGTCGCGCGCGGCGTCCGTCATCTTCAGTACGGCGCGGCCGTCCTGGGCGTGGACTTGCCGCGTCAGCACATGGAGGTTGTTGGCCAGCGCCCGGTCGTAGGGGACGTTGGCGATGTTCTGCGCGACCACATAGGTGATCGCGACGCTCATCGGCCACAGAAGGAACAGCGGCGCCAGCATCCAGTCCAGGATCTCGCCCAGCAGGGAACGCTGCGGCGGCGCGAAGCTCGGGCCCTTGGCCCCGGCTTGCATGACGTCCAGGGCTTCCTGGTTGAGCTGCTCTGGAGGCGCGGGCTCAGCTTGCGAGGTACGCCGCACCCTGGTCCCGCTCAAGACAGTAGCCCAGGCCCCGCACGGTGACGATCTTCACGCCGCTGGGCTCGAGCTTCTTGCGCAAGCGATGCACATAGACCTCGATGGCGTTGGTGCTGACTTCTTCGCCCCATTCGCAGAGGTGGTCGACAAGCTGGGTCTTGCTGACCATGCGGCCGCTGCGGGTCAGAAGAATTTCAAGCAGGCTGACTTCGCGGGCGGACAGGTCCAGGGTCTGGTCGTCGACGATGGCCACGCGGCCCGTCTGGTCAAACAGCAGCCGCCCGTGCTTGATCATCGTGGCGCCGCCGCCGGCGCCGCGCCGGGTCAGCGCCCGCACCCGGGCCTCGAGTTCGGACAGCGCGAAGGGCTTGGCCATGTAGTCGTCCGCGCCCAGATCCAGGCCTTTGACGCGCTGCTCGATGCTGTCGGCGGCGGTCAGGATGAGTACGGGCAGGGCGGAGTTGCGGGCGCGCAGGCGGCGCAGCACTTCCAGTCCGGCCAGCTGGGGCAGGCCGAGGTCCAGGATGAGGAGGTCGAATGCCTGGGCGGCCAGCGCGGAATCGGCCGCCAGCCCGTCGCGCACGGCATCCACGGCGTAGCCGTTGTGGCGCAACGAACGGGACAGGCCGTCGGCCAGGATGCTGTCGTCTTCGGCGATCAGGATACGCATGGGCTGCTGCAAGAAGGGTACCCCGCGCCGCGCGCTTGCCGCCTCTTGCGGGGCGCTTTCCGCCTTGGGGCGGCCCGGCGGCGGAAAAGGGGGAAAATACCGGGATCTCTCCTGCGATTCTGTCATATGGCGCCGTGGTTGCCCACTCAGGGTATACGTGCAAAAGACTGGCACACTGGTTTTTTGTACAGTACAATCCGATGCCATAATCTGATCCGTAGCTAAAAGCACCCGCCAGACCCGCCGGCCAGACCCGCCGGCCAGACCCATCGGCCAGACCCATCGGCCAGACCCGCAATCCCCTTCGACACCCAGATACGTTACAGACAGGACTCTACATGGACGACAAAACCACCAAGGCCGCCGCATCGGAAAAGGCCAAGGCGCTTGCCGCCGCGCTTTCGCAGATCGAAAAGCAGTTCGGCAAGGGCTCGATCATGCGCTACGGCGACAACGAGGTCTCGCACGACATCCAGGTGGTTTCCACGGGATCGCTGGGTCTGGACATCGCGCTGGGCGTCGGCGGCTTGCCGCGCGGCCGCGTGGTCGAAATCTACGGCCCTGAATCTTCGGGCAAGACCACGCTGACGCTGCAAGTCATCGCTGAAATGCAGAAAATCGGCGGCACCTGCGCATTCGTCGACGCGGAACACGCGCTGGACGTGCAGTACGCCAACAAGCTGGGCGTGAACCTGACCGATCTGCTGATCTCGCAGCCGGACACGGGCGAGCAGGCGCTGGAAATCACCGACGCGCTGGTGCGTTCGGGCTCCGTGGACCTGATCGTCATCGACTCGGTGGCCGCGCTGGTGCCCAAGGCTGAAATCGAAGGCGAAATGGGCGATTCCTTGCCCGGCCTGCAAGCCCGCCTGATGAGCCAGGCGCTGCGCAAGCTGACCGCCACGATCAAGCGCACCAACTGCATGGTCATCTTCATCAACCAGATCCGCATGAAGATCGGCGTGATGTTCGGCAACCCCGAAACCACCACCGGCGGCAATGCGTTGAAGTTCTACGCCTCCGTGCGCCTGGACATCCGCCGCATCGGTTCCATCAAGAAGGGCGACGAGGTGGTCGGCAACGAAACCCGCGTCAAGGTCGTGAAGAACAAGGTCGCTCCGCCGTTCAAGCAGGCCGAGTTCGACATCATGTACGGGGCCGGCATCTCGCGCGAAGGCGAAATCATTGATCTGGGCGTGGCCGCCAACGTGGTGGACAAGTCTGGCGCCTGGTACAGCTACAACGGCAATCGCATCGGCCAGGGCAAGGACAATGTCCGCGAATACCTGAAAGAGCACAAGGAAATAGCCATCGAGATCGAGAACCGCGTTCGCGAGAACCAGGGTATCGTCAGCCGTGCCGCCGAATTCGTGCCCACGGCGGAAGACACCGCGGAATAATCGAAACGATCCACCGGTCACTGGCCATCCACGGCCGTGACCCTGCATCGGTCCGGGTCTGACCCGGCGAACTGCGGCAGGCGCCTAGAAGGGCCTGCCGTTTTGCATAGCAAGCAGGAAGCGCATGAGCTGGAAACCGACTCCCGCGTCAGCCGACCGCCTTCGCGCCAAGTTGGATGACGAATTCGAAACGGTCGCCAAGCCGCAGGGCTTGCGGCGCACGTCGGACACGCGCAGCGAACAGAGTGCGACCGCGCCGGCCAGCCAGGCCGGCCAATGGCAACGCAGCTCGGAACAGCGCAGCGCGGGGCGTGGCCGCCGCGTGGCTGCCGGCGACGATGAATCTCCTCCCGATGACGGCAAGCAGGCCCGCAAAGGGCCTACGCTGAAAATGCGCGCGGTGGGCTATCTGTCGCGGCGCGAACATGCGCGTGAGGAGCTGGCGCGCAAGCTGGCCGCCCATGCCGAAGACGCCGCCGAGGTCGAAGCGGTGCTGGATGTGCTGGAGAAAGAGGGATGGCTGTCCACCGAGCGCTTTGCGCAAAGCCTGGTGCACCGGCGCGCGTCGCGCCAGGGCGCGGCGCGCATCGTGCAGGAATTGCGCCAGCATGGGGTCGACGACAACCAGGTCGCCGAACTGCGCGACCAGTTGCGCGCCACCGAATACGATCGCGCGCTGGAGGTCTGGAAAAAGCGCTTCGACGCCAAACCGGCCGACCGCGCGGCCTATGCCAAGCAGGCCCGCTTCCTGGGCAGCCGCGGTTTCGCGCACGACGTGATCCGCCGCATCCTGGGCGAGGACAACGAGGACTGAGATTCCTGCGTTGGCAGCAAGCACGCGCAGCGTGGGGGTCTTTTTTTGCCGCCGGGCCGCCCCAAGGCAAAAAGCGCCCCCTCGGGGGGCAGCAAGCACGCGCAGCGTGCGCAGCGTGGGGGTCTTTTTTTGCCGCCGGGCCGCCCCAAGGCAAAAAGCGCCCCCTCGGGGGGCAGCAAGCACGCGCAGCGTGCGCAGCGTGGGGGCCTTTCTCTTCTACTTGGCCGATTTGATTCCCGACAGCGTCTTGAAGCAGACGTCGCGGGTGATCGTCAGGAACTCGTCGATGTACGAGGCATCCGTGTCCTCGCTGCGCACGGTGGCATACAGCGTGCGCCACACACCCTGCGGGCCCAGCCTGCACAGGCGCAGCCACCCCTGGTTCATGTATTCCGTCAGGGCCCAGTTGGGCAGCGCCGCCACGCCGCGATTGCTGGCGACAAGCTGCGCGATGATCGGCGTCAGTTCCGCCTTGCGGATGGCGGCGGGCTCCACGTCCGCCGGGTCCAGGAACGCCGTGAAGATGTCCAGGCGCTGCTTGTCCACCGGATAGGTGATGAGCGTCTGGTCGGCCAACTGGTCAGGCATGATGAATTTGCTGCCGGCCAGCGGGTTCGACTCCGACACGGCCAGCACCAGCTCGTACTTGAATAGCGGCAGATATTCCACGGCGTCCAGCGGCTGGGGGTCCGACGTGATGACCAGATCCAGATCGCCGCGCACCAGGGCGGGCAGGGGAGCGAACGAGAAAGCCGCCGACAGGTCCAGCGCCACATCCGGCCATTGCACCCGGAAGGCGTCGAGCGCCGGCATCAGCCACTGGAAGCAGGAATGGCAATCGATCGCCAGGTGCAGCCGGCCGGTGCGGCCGGCTGCCAGACGCTGCAAATCGCGTTCCGTCGCACGGATGCGGGGCAGGACTTCGTCGGCCAGCGCCAGCACGCGCAGGCCGGCGGTGGTGAGCCGGGCCGGCCGGGTGCGGCGATTCAGCAAGGGGGTGCCCAGGCGGGTTTCGAGGTCTCGCAATTGGTGCGACAGTGCGGACTGCGTCAGGTGCAGGCGCTCGGCGGCTTCCTGCAGGCTGCCGCCTTCCCGGATGGCGGTCAGCGTTTCAAGATGGCGGATTTCTAGCATGTGACTGGATGAGCATGACGAATCTGGCGCCCCACGGGCGCCAGATTCCGGCTCCGGACCCATCAGGTCCGGAATGAGCTTATATTTTATGAGATTTCTTCATCTTATGAATGTAGACATTGATTTTGATTCATTTTGATTTGGCGTCAGAATAGCCGTCACTTGAACAAATTTTGTCTAACGACGGTGTTGCCATGACTACTATTCATAATTTGGGGTTCCCCCGTATTGGCGCTCAGCGCGAACTGAAGCGCGCGGTCGAGGCCTATTGGGCCGGCAAGCAGACCGCCGAAGCACTGGAAGAAACTGGCCGCGAATTGCGCGCCAGGCACTGGAAGCTGCAAGCCGCGGCTGGCCTGAAGTTCGTGCCCGTCGGCGACTTCGCCTGGTATGACCAGATCCTGGAATGGACCACGCTGCTGGGCGCCGTGCCCGCCCGCTTCGGCCAGAAAGACAACGAACCCGTCACGCTGGACACGCTGTTCCGAATGGGCCGTGGCCGCGCGCCGACCGGCAAGCCGGCTGCCGCCTGCGAAATGACCAAGTGGTTCGACACCAACTATCACTACATCGTGCCCGAACTGGTCCCGGGCCAGACGTTCCGCATCGCTCGCGAATCGCTGTTCGAGCAGATCCAGGAAGCGCAGGACCTGGGCCTGGCCGTCAAGCCGGTCATCCCCGGCCCGCTGACCTGGCTGTACCAGGGCAAGGGCGATGCCTTTGCCGACGGCGCCGCCGATGAGGGCAAGCTGCAACTGCTGGCCGCACTGCTGCCGGTGTACGAAGAAGTGCTGGCCCGCTTCGCCAAGCTGGGCGTGCAATGGGTGCAGATCGACGAACCCATCCTGGTGCTGGACCTGCCGCAAGCCTGGCGCGATGCGTTCAAGCGGGTGTATGCCACCTTGTCCGCAAGTCCGGTCAAGCTGCTGGTCGCGACCTACTTCGACGGCCTGAAGGACAATCTGCCCACCGCCCTGGCCCTGCCCGTGGCCGGCCTGCACGTGGATCTGGTCCGCGCGCCTGAGCAGCTGGCTGAAGTGGTGTCCGGCCTGGGCGCCGAACAGGTGCTGTCCGCCGGCGTGATCAACGGCCGCAATATCTGGCGCACCGATCTGGACGCCGCCATCGCCACGCTGGCTCCGATCAAGCAGCAGCTGGGCGATCGCCTGTGGCTGGCGCCGTCGTGCTCGCTCCTGCACGTTCCGGTGGACCTGGCCAACGAAACCGAACTGGACGCCGAGTTGAAGAGCTGGCTGTCGTTCGCCGCGCAGAAGCTGGAAGAGTTGAACCTGCTGGGCCGCGCGCTGGATAGCGCAACCGAACCGACGGTGCAGGACGGCCTGGTCAAGCAACGCGCCGCGCTCGCCGCGCGCCGCGCCTCGGCCCGCATCCACAACCCGGTGGTGGGCCAGCGCATGGCGGTCGCCGCCAGCGTGTCGCGCGACCGTGCGCCGTTCGCCGGCCGCATCGCCCGTCAGCAAGAACAACTGGGCCTGCCCGCCTACCCGACCACGACGATCGGTTCCTTCCCGCAGACCGCCGAAATCCGCGCCCTGCGCCGCGACTGGAAGTCGGGCGCACTGACGGACTCCGCGTACGAGACCGCCATCCGCAAGGAAATCGAGGAAGTCATCCGCTTCCAGGAAAAGGTGGGCCTGGACGTGCTGGTCCACGGCGAACCCGAGCGCAACGACATGGTGGAATACTTCGGCGAACTGCTGGCCGGTTTTGCCTTCACCAAGAACGGCTGGGTGCAGAGCTATGGCTCGCGCTGCGTCAAGCCGCCGGTCATCTTCGGCGACGTGGCCCGCCCCGCGCCGATGACGGTGGGTTGGTCGTCCTACGCGCAGTCGCTGACCGACAAGCCGGTCAAGGGCATGCTGACCGGTCCGGTCACCATCCTGCAATGGTCGTTCGTGCGCGACGACCAGCCGCGTGAACAGACCTGCCGCCAGTTGGCGCTGGCCCTGCGCGACGAAGTGGTGGACCTGGAAACGGCCGGCATCAGCGTCATCCAGATCGACGAACCCGCCATCCGCGAAGGTTTGCCGTTGCGCCGCGCCGACTGGCAGGCGTACCTGGACTGGGCCGTGGACTGCTTCCGCCTGTCGACCGCGGGCGTGCGCGACGAGACGCAGATCCACACGCACATGTGCTATTCGGAGTTCAACGACATCATCGAATCCATCGCCGCCATGGACGCCGATGTGATCACGATCGAAACGTCGCGCTCCAACATGGAACTGCTGAAGGCGTTCGAGGATTTCCGCTACCCCAACGACATCGGTCCGGGCGTGTATGACATTCACTCGCCGAACGTGCCCGAGGTGGACTGGATGGTGGACCTGATGAACAAGGCCGCCGCCCGCCTGCCCAAGGAACGCCTCTGGGTGAACCCCGACTGCGGCCTGAAGACGCGTGCCTGGCCCGAAACGGAAGCCGCGCTGATCGGCATGGTGCAAGCTGCCCGCGCGCTGCGCGAATCGGCCTAAGCCAGCCGTCCGGGGTGGGCTGCCGCCCCGGGGCATCGGCTGCTCAGTGAAACCCGGCTTGCGCCTTTGAAGCGCAAGCCGGGTTTTCAGTTTTCAGAGGGAGACCTGTCCCCATGGGTGGCCGGTCCGTCCCCGGGCCCCCGGGGAGACCGTCAGGTCCCGGCTGACGACGCCCGATGCGTCCCGTAGCGGGCGGCACCCAAGAAGACGGTTGATACGGGGCTGCCTGCGCTATACTTTAAAGGTTTTGTTGCCGCGCAACATGCGCAGGCCATCTTCGCCCCGCAGGCCCCCAGCATGCCCTTGCCACCACCGGATTATCCTCGCCAACCGCTGCACACGCGTTCCATACGTGTGCAGTCCTATGCGCGCGATGACGGGAACTGGGATCTGGAAGCCGAGCTTATCGACGTCAAGGCGTACGATTTCCCCAAGCGCGACGGCGAGATGTTCAAGGCCGGGCTCCCTATCCACCATATGCACCTGCGCATCACCATCGACGAGAATTTCTCGATCGTGGCGGCTCAGGCCGTCTATGACGCGGCGCCCTATGGCGGCCATTGCATGGCCATCGAGCCGGCTTACACTGATCTGATCGGAATGAACCTGCTCAAGGGGTTCCGCCGCCAGGTCAAGGAGCGGTTCGGGCATGTGGAGGGCTGTACGCACATGACCGAGCTGTCGCAGGTGCTTCCCACCGCGGCGGTCCAGACCATGGCCAACCGCCGGCGGCAGGAAATCAACCCGGACCAGCGTCCATTCCAATTGGACGGTTGCCATGCCCTGAGCACTGGCGGCCCGGTGGTGGCTGAGCACTATCCCAAGTGGTACACCGGGGGCAGCGCTGAGGCATCGGCCGATTCGTCCTCCGATTCACCTTCTTTTTCTCATACGTCCTGACAGGTAACACATGAAAATCCACGAGTATCAAGGCAAGGAACTGCTGAAGCAATTTGGCGTCCCGGTGCCGCGCGGGATCCCCGCTCTTTCCGTCGACGAGGCCGTGGCTGCCGCTGAAAAGCTGGGTGGACCGGTTTGGGTCGTCAAGGCACAAATCCACGCGGGCGGCCGCGGCAAGGGCGGCGGCGTCAAGCTGGCGCGCTCGCTGGACGACGTTCGCAAGCTGGCCTCGGAAATCCTGGGCATGCAGCTGATCACGCACCAGACCGGTCCGGAAGGCCAGAAGGTTCGCCGCCTGTACATCGAAGACGGCGCCGACATCCAGAAGGAATACTACGTTTCGCTGGTCACTGACCGCGCCACGCAGAAGGTCGCCTTCATCGCCTCCAGCGAAGGCGGCATGGATATCGAGGAAGTGGCTCACTCCACTCCCGAGAAGATCATCACCGAATACATCGACCCGCTGACCGGCCTGTCCGCCGAGCAAGCCACCAAGATCGCCAACGCGATCGGCCTGCCCGCCGACTCGACCGCCCAAGCCGTGGACGTGTTCCAGAAGCTCTACAAGTGCTACATGGACACCGACGCTTCGCTGGTCGAAATCAACCCGCTGAACCGCGACAGCAAGGGCAACATCATCGCCCTGGACGCCAAGTTCAACTTCGATCCCAACGCCTTGTTCCGTCACCCGGAACTCGTCGCCTACCGCGACCTGGACGAAGAAGATCCCGCTGAAATCGAAGCCAGCAAGTTCGACCTCGCCTACATCCAGCTCGATGGCAACATCGGCTGCCTGGTGAACGGCGCCGGTCTGGCCATGGCCACCATGGACACCATCAAGCTGTTCGGCGGCGAGCCGGCCAACTTCCTGGACGTCGGCGGCGGCGCCACGGCCGAGAAGGTCACCGAAGCGTTCAAGATCATGCTCGCCAACAAGAGCGTGAAGGCCATTCTGGTCAACATCTTCGGCGGCATCATGCGCTGCGACGTCATCGCCGAAGGCGTGATCGCCGCGTGCAAGGCCGTCAACCTGAGCGTCCCGCTGGTCGTCCGCATGAAGGGCACCAACGAAGAACTCGGCAAGAAGATGCTGGCCGACTCGGGTCTGCCGATCATCAGCGCCGACACGATGGCCGAAGCGGCCACCCGCGTCGTAGCCGCCGTCAAGTAAATATGCCTCCTCGCCGCGCCCCTTCGGGGCTTGCTGCCCTCCAAGGGGGCGCTTTCCACGTTGGGGCGGCCCGGCGGTAAAAGAAATTGCCAAGGATTCACAAATGTCGATTCTGATCAACAAGGACACCAAAGTCATCACCCAGGGCATCACGGGTAAGACGGGCCAGTTCCACACCCGTATGTGCCGTGAGTATGCCAATGGTAAAGCCGCCTTCGTGGCTGGCGTGAACCCCAAGAAGGCGGGTGAAGACTTCGAAGGCGTGCCGATTTTCGCTTCGGTGAAGGACGCCAAGGCCGACACCGGCGCCACCGTGTCCGTCATCTACGTGCCGCCCGCGGGCGCCGCAGCCGCCATCTGGGAAGCTGTCGAAGCCGAACTGGATCTGGTGATCTGCATTACCGAAGGCATCCCGGTCCGCGACATGCTGGAAGTCAAGAACCGCATGAAGGCCAAGGGCAGCAAGACGCTGCTGCTGGGTCCGAACTGCCCGGGTCTGATTACCCCCGACGAAATCAAGATCGGCATCATGCCGGGTCACATCCACCGCAAGGGCCGCATCGGCATCGTCAGCCGTTCGGGCACCCTGACGTACGAAGCCGTGGCGCAAGTCACCGAGCTGGGCCTGGGTCAATCCAGCGCCGTCGGCATCGGTGGCGATCCCATCAACGGCCTGAAGCACGTCGACGTGCTCAAGCTGTTCAATGACGATCCCGACACCGACGCCGTCATCATGATCGGCGAAATCGGCGGTCCGGATGAAGTCAACGCAGCCGAATGGGCCAAGGACAACATGAAGAAGCCGGTCGTCGGCTTCATCGCTGGTGTCACGGCTCCCGCCGGCAAGCGCATGGGCCACGCTGGCGCCCTGATCTCCGGTGGCGCCGACACGGCCGACGCCAAGCTGGAAGTCATGGAAGCTTGCGGCATCCGCACGACGCGCAACCCCTCCGAAATGGGCAAGCTGCTCAAGTCGGTGCTGTAAGTTTCAGCATTGCGCAAAAAAAAGCCCGCTTCGGCGGGCTTTTTTTCGTCTGATTTTGGCGTATTCCTAGGGTAATCCCGCGTCCATGATGCGGCCGGCCAAATCATACGGAAAGCTGAACGAAACTATAATGAAAGAAATTTCGCGCGTACCCAGCAAGAATGCCGTCGGGCTCGCACCAAGACGGTCAGTACGTTTTTGTCTTTATTCGTCCATTAATTTGGTTTGTCCTAGGGGGATCACACCTAGGAAAGAGAGGTATGGAACTCAGTTCAGCGGCATTCTGGATAGCGTTGCTCCAGATCATTTGGGTCAATATTCTGCTATCGGGCGACAACGCCGTGGTTATTGCGCTGGCGGCGCGTTCACTGCCTCCCGCGCAACAGAAGAAAGCGATCGTGATCGGCTCCGCTGCCGCGATCATCATGCGTATCGTGCTGACACTCGTTGCGGCCAAGTTGCTGCTGCTGCCGTGGCTCAAGCTGATCGGCGCGCTGCTCCTAGTCTACATTGGCGTGACGCTGCTGTTGCCGGAAGGCGAGGAAGACGGTTCAGGCAAGACGCAAGGCAATCTGTTGACCGCGATTCGCACTATCATGATTGCCGATCTGGTCATGAGCCTGGACAACGTGGTGGCCGTAGCCGCCGCCGCGATGGGCGATACGACCTTGCTGGTGTTGGGTTTGGCGATCAGCATTCCCTTGGTCATCTTTGGCAGTACCTTGCTTCTGAAAGTCATCGAACGCTTCCCGGTCATTGTCTGGGTGGGGGCGGCGCTGTTGGGCTTCATTGCCGGTGAATTGCTGGTGGGCGATCCCGTCCTGCAGGAACCGGTAGCGCGGATAGACGCTGCCCTGGGCGTAACCCAGCACAGCTTCGCGCTGATGACTGGCGTGCTGGGCGCGGTGCTTGTGCTGGCGATTGGTAAAGTTTTACTGATGCGCCAGAAAGCTGACTGAAAGCTGAACTACAATAATAAGTTGTCCTGAATTACCTCGCCGCGCGGTGCGCGGCGGGTCGGCCGGCTCGGGACCGGCCATTCTTTTCATAAATGCCTTCGGGGGTTCAAAGTGCTTGAGTTTTTCCAGACGCTGAGTTGGGCAGCGGTATTCCAGATCATCCTCATCGACATCCTGCTCGGCGGCGATAACGCCGTCGTGATCGCGCTGGCTTGTCGCAACCTGGCGCCCAAGCAGCGGATGCAAGGCATCCTGTGGGGCACCGCCGGCGCCATCATCCTGCGCGTCGTGCTGATCGCCTTCGCCCTGACGCTCCTGTCGATCCCCTTCCTGAAGGTTGTGGGCGGCCTGCTGCTCGTCTGGATCGGCGTCAAGCTGCTGGTTCCCGAGGACGATGCGCATGGCAACGTGAAGGGTGGAACATCCATCGCCGCCGCCATCAAGACCATCATCATCGCTGACTTCGTGATGAGCCTGGACAACGTCATCGCCATCGCCGGCGCGGCCCAGAACGCCCACGCCGACCATCAGATCGGCCTGGTCGCCTTCGGCCTGATCGTCAGTGTGCCGATCATCATCTGGGGCAGCACGCTGGTGCTCAAGCTCATCGACCGCTATCCGCTGGTTGTTACGTTTGGCGCGGCTTTGCTGGGCTGGATCGCGGGCGGCATGCTGATTACCGACGTGATTGTCGAACGTCAATTCGGCGTTCAGCCCACTGCGGTTAAAATCGGTGCAGAAATCATTGGCGCCTTGCTCGTTGTTGTCCTTGGACGGTGGCTGGCAAGCCGCAAAACCGCTTCCAAGGAATCAGCACATGAGTCTGCGTAGATCCGTCGATCCCCAGCAATCCGAATCGGGCCTGAGCCTGCTCCAGGGCCTGTTCGTGCTGGCCATCCTCGGGATAGTCGCGACGGTCATCGTCTCCAATTTTGTTTGATGACGTCTCGTGTCTCTTCCGCAACGCCTGGTCATCGCGACCCGCGCCAGCCGGCTTGCCCTGTGGCAAGCCGAGCATGTGCGCGACCGGCTGCGCACGCTGTACCCGGCGTGCGCGGTTGAGCTTCTTACCCTGACGACCCGAGGCGACCAGATCCTCGACCGCACGCTGTCCAAGGTGGGCGGGAAAGGACTGTTCGTCAAGGAACTCGAAAACGCGCTGCTCGATGGGCGTGCCGATCTCGCCGTTCACTCCCTGAAGGACGTGCCGGTGGATCTGCAGGCGCCATTCGAGCTTTGCGCCGTTCTTGATCGCGCGGATCCGCGCGATGCCTTCGTGTCCAACCGCTATGCGACGCTGGCAGACCTGCCCGCGGGCGCGGTCGTCGGCACGTCCAGCCTGCGTCGCGAATCCCAGATCCGCGCGCGCTATCCCGAACTCGTGGTGAAACCCCTGCGCGGCAACCTGGACACGCGTTTGGGCAAGCTGGACAAGGGCGACTACGACGCCATCGTGCTGGCCGCAGCCGGCCTCGAGCGCCTGGGGCTGGAAACCCGCATCAGCAGTCTGCTGGATCCCGCCGACAGCCTTCCGGCCGCGGGGCAGGGCGCCCTGGGCATCGAGATCCGCGATGATCGCGATGACATGCGCGCCTGGCTGGCGCCGCTGGTCAGCGCGGACACCACGTCCTGTGTCCTGGCCGAGCGCGCCGTTTCGCGCAAGCTGGGCGGGTCCTGCCAGGTTCCGCTTGCGGCATTCGCCCAGATCCAGGGCGGCACCCTGTCGCTGCGGGCGCTGGTGGCATCCCCCGACGGCGCACGCATGGTCCACACGACTCGCAGCGGTCCTGCAAGCGAGGCCGAAGCCATAGGCGAGGCCGCCGCGAACGAACTGCTGGAGGCTGGCGCCGAGGCCATTCTTCGCGAATTGCTGCAAGACTCCGGGCCAGACTGATGACCCAGGCGTCCGCAGCCACCGAAAGGCCGCGCGTCGCCGTCCTGACGCGGCCCGCAGGGCGCAACGAGATACTGGCCGGCCGCTTGTCGGGCGCCGGCTGGTCGTCCTGCATCCTGCCCGCCCTTGAGATCCATCCCCTGCCGATTGCCGCCGCGGACCTGCCGCGGCCGTCCGGCTACGACATGGTCGTGTTCGTCAGCGGCAACGCCGCCAGGCAGTACCTGGACCAGCTGGCCCGGGTGGACGGCCCGGCCGCGTGGCCGGCGGGCGTGATCGCGGCCACCGTGGGGCCGGCCAGCGCGCAGGCGCTGTACGAGTTGGGCTGCTTTGGCGCGAATACAACAGTCCTGCATCCAGGCGAGTCCGCCGTCAGCCATGATTCCGAGGCGCTCTGGCGCGTGCTCCAGGACTTGCCGCAACTGCCCGCCCGCGTATTGCTCGTGCGCGGCACGCAGGGCAGGGACTGGCTGGGCGACAAGCTCGAGGCCCATGGCGTGGCCGTGACGCGCCACGCCGCCTACCTGCGGCGACCGGCCCATTGGAGTCCCGCGCAGCTCGCCGAGTTGCGGCGCTGGGCGGATGCCGGCGTCAGCGCCACCTGGCTGATCACCAGTGGCGAAGGGGCGGATGCCGCTCGTGCCCGGCTGGAGGCGGCGGGGCTTGCGGACTGGTGGGAGCGTTGCGGTTTCGTGCTGACCCATCCTTCCCTTGCGCGGCGCGTGCCGCAGACCGGCGATGGCGCCGCCTGCCCAGCAATGGTAAAAATCTGCTTGCCCAACGACGAGTCGATATTCCAGGCTTTTGTTGCTGCCTGATTCGTTGCTTCGGACAGACACCGAATACAATCGCGTCATGACAGACAAGACTCCCGCTACCGATCCGGTCGTTCATTCGGCCGCCCCGGACACAAACGCGTCCGCATCGGCCCCGGCCGATTCCGTCAAGGCCCGTCCGGCCAAGCGCGGCAATGGCCCATTGGTCACCGCGCTGATAATCGTCATCCTGCTCGCCGTGGGCTTGGGCTACGCCCTCTGGAATCAGCGCACGCAGTTCGTGTCCGCCGGGCGCGAAGTCGCCACGCGCATCGAAACGCTCAGCGCCGACGTCGCGCAGGCCCGCAAGGACACGCGCGAGGCCCTGGCCCTGGCGCAGGCCCAGGCCGGCCGCGTGGGTGAACTCGAAGACACCGTGCGTGAAACGCAAAGTCAGTACAACGCGCTGCAATTGGCCTGGCAGAACTTCAATGACAGCGCCAGCGACGAATTGCTGGCCAACGACATCGAACGTCTGCTGACGATCGCCAACCAGCAACTGCGCCTGGCCGGCAACGTTTCCAACGCCATCGTCGCCCTCGAGACCGCCCAATCGCGATTGGCGCGCGCCGACCGGCCGCGTTTCTCCAGCTTGCAGCAGTCGATCAACGGCGACCTCGACCGCCTTCGCGCCGTGTCCACGGTCGATATCCCCGCCCAGTCGGCTCGCATCGAACGCCTGGTCTCGCTGATCGGCAGGGCGCCCCTGCTGGTGCCGGACTCCGCCGCCCCGGGCATTGCGCCTGTCGGCGAGCCGCAGCCGGTCGCTCCGGCGCCCACGGTCGATCCCCAGGCCGGCTTGCCTGCCGACGCGCCCTGGTGGCAGCGCTGGCGCGCGGAAGTGGCCTCCTGGCCTGGCCGCGCCGGTTCCGCGCTGGCGCATGAGCTGGGTGGACTGATCACCATCCAGCGCGTGGATGAACCCGCCGCGCTGCTGCTGTCGCCCGAACAGGCCGACCAGGTGCGCGGCACGCTGCGCCAGCGCCTGCTGACGGCGCAACTGGCGATGCTGATGCGCCAGCCCTCGGTCTGGAAAAGCGAACTCGACAACGTCGGCGTCACGCTCTCCAAGTACTTCGACAACCGCTCCCCCGATACCGTCGCCGCCCAGACGCTGGCGCGCGAACTGGCCCAGACCGACATCGCCGTGCGCATGCCGGAAGTGGCCGACAGCCTCAACGCCGTGGCGGCGCTGCGGGCCGCGGGCTTCAAGACCAGCGGGCAGGACTAAGGCATATGCGTACCTGGTTCTGGACACTGCTGCTCGCCGTCGTCGCCGTCGCCCTGGCGGTGGTGCTGCGCTCGCATTCCGGCAACGTGCTGTTGCTGGTGTGGCCGTGGCGCATCGGGATGTCGCTGACGCTTGCCGTCTTGCTGATCGTGGCGGCCTTCATCATTTTGTACGTGGGCTTGCGCCTGCTGGCCTGGCTGCTGGCCATTCCCGACCGCGTGCGGGCATGGCGCGGCAAGCGTGCCCAGGCGCGCGACCACGAACTGCTCGAACGTGGCTGGATCGGCCTGCTGGAAGGTCGCTACACGCACGCCGAAAAGGATCTGACCAAACTGCTTGAGCAGACCAAGGTGCAGACGCGCCGTGTTCTGGCCGCCCTGTCGGCCGGGCGCGCCGCGCATGGCCTGGGTGAATTCGACCGGCGCGATCGTCTTCTCGGCACCGCGCAGGAACAGGCGGGCGTCGATCCCGGCCTGGTGGAAGCCACGGCCACGGTCTCGGCCGACATGCTGCTGGACCAGGGCCGTGCCGAACGGGCGCTGGCGGTGCTGGCGCCGCTGGCTGACGGCGGCGCGCGTCATCTGCACACGATGCGCCTGCTGCTGCGTGCGCACACTGCACTGAATCACCAGGATCAGGTCTTCACGCTGGCGCGCGGCCTCGTGCGCCGTAATGCGCTGGCACGCGCCGAAGCGGATCTCCTGATCGACGTCTCGGGATCGGCGCGCTTGCGCGCCGCCGCCAACAGCGATGCCTGGCGAGCCATCTGGAAAGACCTGAAGGCCGAGGAACGCCTGCTGCCCGAGATCGCCCTCGCGGGTGCGGCAGCCTTCGAGGCCGCCGGCGAAGCCAATGAAGCCGCGCGTGTGCTGGAAGCCGCCATTGCCGTCAAATTCAATCCGGCCCTGGTGGCCGCCTATGCGCGTTGCGAAGCTGAACAGGTCTCCCGCCGCCTTGCAAAGGCCGAGACCTGGCTGCAGCAGCGCCCCGCCGATCCCGATCTGCTGACCGCCCTGGGCATGCTTTGCCTGAACGGCCAGCTTTGGGGGCAGGCCGAGCGCTACCTGCTGCGCAGCCTCAGCCGCCGCAGCGACGCGCAGACGCATGCCTTGCTGGGCAGCCTGTACGACCGCCTCGATCGTCCCGCCGATGCCGTGCGCCACTGGCGCCTGGCCACGGCGGCCAGCATGGCGCTGCCGGTGCTGGCCGCGGATGCGGCCCTGCCTCCCGCGGACACGGGCTCCGATCCGTACCGCGTGGACGCCGAGGGCGGCTATGCCGTGGGTTTGTCGGACACGGACAGCGACGCCGATATCGGTGGCGACTATCCGTCATTGCCGCCGGCCGTCGCGGCCTCGGCCGCCGACTATGTGCTGGACCCGGATGCCCGCGTCAGCAGTGAACAGCGCGACCGCGCGCTGGCGCCCGAGGACGCGCCGCTTGCGGGCGGCACGTCCGACATCGACGAGTACTTCGACAGCGCCCCGATACCGGCGGCGGCTTTCGACGAACCCGTGCCCACGTACGCGCCTGCGCAGCCTGCGGCACCCAAGCCGGCGCCGCCCGCGGCGCCCGTGCCGACCACCAAGCCGCCGTTCAAGGACGACGGCTCGATTTGAATATTTCTTCAGACAATCAACAAGGTTGAATCATGAGTCTTGATCGCGTCTCCCCTGGCAAGAAGCTGCCGGAAGATTTCAACGTCATCATCGAAATCCCCATGAACGCCGACCCGGTGAAGTACGAGGTCGACAAGGACACGGGCGCGATTTTCGTTGACCGCTTCATGCTGACGGCCATGCACTACCCGTGCAACTATGGCTACATCCCCCAAACCCTGTCCGAAGACGGCGATCCCGCCGACGTGCTGGTGCTGACGCCGTTCCCGATCCAGATCGGCGCCGTCGTGCGCTGCCGCGCCATCGGCGTGCTGGAAATGGACGACGAATCGGGCGGCGACGCCAAGCTGCTGGCCGTGCCGATCGAAAAGCTGTACCCCCCGTACCGCAACATCAAGTCCTACGAAGATCTGCCGGCGGAAGATGTGTCGCGCATCCAGCATTTCTTCGAGCACTACAAGGACCTGGAAAAGGGCAAATGGGTCAAGGTCAAGGGCTGGAAGGGCGTCGATGCCGCGCACGAGGAAATCGTGCGTAGCGCAGAACGCTACAACCAGGCCTGATCAGGCTTTGGGCCGCGCCGGTGTTGCACCGGCCGGCGCCTTGATGCGGCGCGGCCGCGACGGCATGATGCCGATCGCCGCCGCGCCGTTGCTTTGCGGCGCCTGCAAGTTCTGCGAGACCTCCGCCGCCGCCACCTGGATGCGCGCCTGAAGCACGTCCAGGCGTTCGGCCGAGGTATGGGCTTCGGCGGCGATGAAAACCAGGCTGCCGACCACCTTCTGCTCGGGACTGAAGATCGCCGCGCCGATTCCCATCAAGCCGCGGTCGACCTCGCCGTGGGAGACGCAGACGCCGGCGGCCCGCAAGCGCTTCAGATTCGCGCGGAATTCATCCCAGTCTTCGCCCAGCCCGGCTTCGCGGATCTCTGCCGCGTGCCAGAGCATCAGATTGCGCAGCTGATAGGGTGGCAGGTTGGCCAGGATGGGCTTGGCGGTGGCGCCGCGGAACATCGGAAACGGGCGGCCGCGCGCGTAGCTGGATTCGATGGAATGGTCCGTCCAGTAGCGGTCCACGCACATGACCTTGTCGCCGTAGTAGCTGCACAGCATCAGGTTGGCGTGCAGCTCGTCTCCCGTCGCGCGCATGACATCGCGCGCGGCGCGCATCAGCGGGTCATGTTTGCGCAGGTGGCGGTCCAGTTCGATGATGCGCGAGCCCAGCACATAAGCGCCGCCCGCGGTGGGCGCCAGCAGTCCGCTTTCGGTCAGCGATTTGAGATAGCGGTAGGCCGTGGCGCGCGAGCACTCCAGATGCGCCATGACGTCTTCCTGGAACGCGGCGGTGGTGTCGTCGCGAAAGAGGTCGAGAATGGACAGCATGCGATCGGGAGTGCTCATTGCTTCTGGACGTGCCTAGTGAATGTGGAAGCCGCCGTTGACGTCGACCACGATGCCGGTTGAGTAGGAGGACAGGTCCGATGCCAGGAAAAGAATGGCCTGAGCGACTTCGGCGGGCGAGCCGAAACGCTGCAGCGGAATGCCCTGTTTGAGTTCTTGTTCCCAATTTTCGCCGAATTTGCCGAGCGTCATATCTGTTTCGATAATGCCCGGCGCCACGCAGTTGGCGCGTACGCCCCGCGGGCCCAGCTCACGCGCCAGGGCCTTGGTGAAACTGATGACGCCGCCCTTGGAGGCCGCGTAGTGCGAGCCTCCGAGCAGCCCGCCGCCGCGCAAGGCGGCGGTGGAACCCAGGTTCACGATCGCCGGTTGCCGCGTGCTTTCCAACAGGGCGGGCAGCGCCGCGTGCGTGACGTTGTAGGTGCCGGTCAGATTCACCTCGATCATGCGGCGGAACTCGTCTTCGGGGAGGTCCCAGATGCGCGTGGCGGCGACAATGCCGGCGTTGTTGACCAGTATGTCGATGCCTCCCAGCGCCTCTTTTGCGCGCATCAGGGCGGTTTCGCACGACGCCGCGCGGGAGACGTCGCAATGCAGGTCCACGCGGCCCTGGATGAGCGGGGCCGCCGCGCCATCGGGATAGGCGTGGTCCAGCACCGCGACGCTGGCGCCGTGCGCCAGGAACAGGTCGACGACGGCGGCGCCAATGCCGCGGGGGTTGGCGCCCCCCGTGACAATGGCGCGTTTGCCGGCCAGCAGCTGGAGCGCGCCGCCCGTCACGATTTCACCAACGAGCAGCCGCCGTCCTTCAGCGGGCGGAAGGCCTGCTCGGCGGGGATCTTGCGCACCAGGTTGTAGTAGTCCCAGTCGCGCTTGGACTCCGACGGCTTCTTGACCTGGAACAGATAGAGGTCGCGCATGATGCGGCCATCCTCGCGAATCCGGCCGTTCTCGGTCATGAAATCATTGATGGGCGTGTCGTGCATCTTCTTCAGCACAGCCTCAGACCCGTCCGTGCCCGCGGCCTTGACCGCGTTCAGGTAGTGCATGGCCGCGCTGTAGTTGCTGGCCTGCACCATGGAGGGCATGCGGCCGGTGCGCTTGAAGTAGCGCTCGGACCACTGCCGGGCTTTGTCGTCCTGATCCCAATAGAAGGGTTCGACCAGGTTCAGCCCTTGCGCGTATTCGAGTCCCACGCTGCGCACGTCCACGATGCTCATGAAGAGCGCCGCAACGCGCTGCTTGCTGCCCATGATGCCGAATTCGAAGGCCTGCTTGATGCTGTTGATGGTGTCGCCGCTGCCGTTGGCCAAACCTATCACCTGCGCCTTGGAAGCCTGCGCCTGCAAGAGAAACGATGAGAAGTCCGAGCTCGCGATAGGGTGGCGCACGCTGCCGATCACCTGTCCGCCCCTGGCCTTCACCACCGCCATCGCGTCGCGTTCCAGCGAATGGCCGAATGCGTAGTCGGATGTGATGAAGTACCAGCTCTTGCCGCCGTCATCCATGACGCCGCTGGCCACGCCGGTGGCGTAGGCGTAGGTGTCGTAGGTCCAGTGCATGCCGTTGGGCGAGCAGGCCTTGCCGGTCAGGTCGGCCGAACCCGCGCTGGTGAAAATGACGATGCGCTTCATCTGCCGGGTCAGATCCTGCACCGCCAGCGCGATGGCCGAGTTGGGCACGTCCAGGATCAGGTCCACCTTGTCGTTCTCGTACCAGCGGCGCGCCACCGACACGCCGATGTCGACCTTGTTCTGGTGGTCCGCCGAAATGACTTCGATGGGCTTGCCCAGCACCGTGCCGCCAAAATCCTCGACGGCCATCTTTACGGCTTCCACGCCGAACTTGCCGGACAGGTCCGCCATCATGCCGGACTGGTCGCCCAGCACGCCGATCTTCACTACGTCATCCGATACCTGCGCCTGGGCGGACAGGGACAGGGCGCCCAGCGCGCAGGCGGCAAGGCTGTTCTTGATACGGGTCTTCATGGGTTTGTCTCCTCGGGGGCTTGGTTCCTTGCGCGCCGCCCTGTGCCGGGCAGTCGTGCGGGGTCTTGCGGCGGACGGCGCCTATTCCAGCGTCTGGCCGGCGTAGGCGTCGATGAACAGATTGGGTTTCAGGAAAAAGCTGAGCACCAGCGCGCCATTGGGCGCGCGCGCCACGTGCCGGTTGCCCCGCGGGCGCCACACGTAGTCGCCCGCGCACACCTCGCCTTCGGCGTCCACGATGGAACCCTCCAGCACAAAGGTCTGTTCGACTTCGACGTGTTCGTGCAGCGGGAGCTCGGTACCGGGCTGCCAGCGGAAGAGGGCGGTGAGCAGGCCGGACTCCTTGTCCTGCATCAGCACCTTCATGTCTATGCCTTCGACCTGCGTCGGCTTCCAGGGGAGGTCGGCAACTTTGAGAAAGCGCGACGCCAGCGGCGGCAGCGCATTGGCGGCGGGGCAGCCGGGGGTTTCGAGGGCCATGATTGTCTCCTAGCCATTACTCGTTATGGAAGATAAAGCAAAAATCTTGTTATTGAGTGTTTAAAAATAGTCGCGTATATTGAGATTGATGTCAACTTTGTTTTGCGTGCTGAAAGCAAGGAGGACACAGGCCGGACCCAGAGATCCGGCGCATATAAGACAAGGAGACAGGCTTGAAACACGACTATCTGGACCAGACGTTCGGTCTGGCGGGACGCGTCGCACTGGTGACGGGGGCGGCCAGGGGGTTGGGCCATGCGATTGCTCGGGGGCTGGGAAAGGCCGGCGCGCAGGTAGTGATCAATGATCTTTCGCGGGCGGCCTGCGAGGCCGCCCGCGAGCGTCTGGCCGAAGAGGGCATCAAGGCCCATGTCGCGCCATTCAATGTGGCCGACGACGCGGCCGTGGCGGATGCCGTCTCCCAACTGGAGGCCGCGGGCCTGGCCATTGATGTGCTGGTCAGCAATGCCGGCAACCAGAACCGCAAACCCGTGGTGGAAATGACCGCCGCCGAGTGGCAGGCCTTGCAGAGTGTGCATGTCAACGGCGCCTTCCATTGCGCGCGCGCCGTCTTGCCCGGCATGGGCAAGCGCGGTTTTGGCCGCATTATCCTGATGTCTTCCGTGGCCGGGCAGGCGACCATGCCTAACATTGCCGCCTACGCCACCGCCAAGGGCGCCATCGCCGCGTTCACGCGGGCGCTGGCGGTGGAATACGGAGCCAGCGGGGTGACCTGCAATGCGCTCGCGCCTGGCTTCGTGCGCACGGATTTCACGCAAGGGCTGCAGGACAATCCGCAATTCCAGTCGTTCCTGTCGTCCGCCGTGCCGGTGGGGCGCTGGGCCGCGCCGGAGGATATTGCGCCTGCGGTGGTCTTCCTGGCGTCGCCGGGCGCGTCTTTCGTCAACGGGCATGTCCTGGCGATCGACGGCGGCCTGTTGGCCCGCATGTAGGAGCGCCGCCATGAGCACCCAAGCGGTTCTGTCCGCCCAGGGCCTGGTCAAGCGGTTCGGCGGCTTCAATGCCGTCGATGGCGTGACGCTCGCCCTGCAGGAAGGCTCCATCCACGCGCTGATCGGCCCCAACGGCGCCGGCAAGACCACCTGCTTCAACCTGCTGACCAAATTCCTCACGCCCGACGAAGGCGTGATCCACTATCGCGGGCGCGACATCACGGCGCTTGCGCCGGAACAGATCGCGCGCCTGGGCATCGTCCGCTCGTTCCAGATATCCGCCGTGTTTCTGGGGCTAACCGTGCTTCAGAACATGCGCGTGGCGCTGATGCGCCAGCACGGCGACGGCCTGCGCTTCTGGCGCAGCCGGCGCAGCGTAGACCGCCTGAACGGCCGCGCCATGGAACTGCTGGACGCGGTGGGACTGGCGAACCTGGCGGATACGACCGCCGCGCTGCTGCCCTATGGCCGCAAGCGCGCGCTGGAAATCGCGATGACGCTGGCGCTGGAGCCCGAAATCATGCTGCTGGACGAACCCATGGCGGGCCTGGGCCAGGAAGACGTGGCCCGTATCGCCGCGCTGATCCGGCGCGTGTCGGTAAACCGGAGCATCCTCATGGTCGAGCACAACCTCTCCGTGGTTGCCGACCTGTCCGACACCATCACCGTGCTGGCGCGCGGCGCGGTGCTGGCGCAGGGCGACTATGCGGCCGTCTCGCGCGACGAGCGGGTCATCACCGCCTACATGGGGTCGGAAGAGGAGGCGCACTGAGATGCTGTCGATCAAAGACCTCAACGCCTGGTACGGCGAATCACACGTCCTGCATGGAGTGGACATCGAGGTGAGCCGGGGCGAACTCGTCACCATCCTGGGGCGCAACGGCGCGGGCAAGACAACGACGCTGCGCGCCATCATGGGCATTCTGGACAAGCGGCGCGGATCCATCCGCCTGAACGGGCAGGAGACCGTGGGCATGGCGCCGCATCGGATTCCGCGCCTGGGCGTGGTGTATTGCCCGGAGGAACGCGCGGTATTCCGCAGCCTGAGCGTGACCGAAAACCTGATGCTGCCGCCGCGACTTGCGCCAGGCGGCATGTCGCTGGACGAGATCTACACGCTGTTCCCCAATCTGCGCGAACGCAGCGCAAGTTCCGGCGGCAACCTGTCCGGCGGCGAGCAGCAGATGCTGGCCATTGCGCGCATCCTGCGCACGGGCGCCCAGTTGATCCTGTTGGACGAACCCACCGAGGGACTGGCGCCGGTCATCGTGCAACAGATCGGCCAGGCCATCCGAACCCTGAAAGAGCGGGGATTCACCATCGTGCTGGTTGAGCAGAACTTCCGCTTCGCGACCAAAGTGGCCGACCGCCATTACGTCATGGAGCATGGCTGCGTGGTCGACCAGTTGTCGGCGGACGAGGCGCGCCGCGATCCCGCCCGGATTGCGCGCCGCCTGGGTGTCTGAGAGGAGAATGCCCGTGTTCGAAATATTCGGTGTGCCGTCCACGGCACTGTTCGGCCAGCTCCTGCTCGGCCTGATCAACGGTTCGTTCTATGCGCTGCTCTCGATCGGGCTGGCGGTGATCTTCGGCCTGTTGAACATCATCAACTTCGCCCATGGCGCGCAATACACGGCGGGGGCATTCCTGGCGTGGATGCTGCTCAATTACCTGGGCGTGAATTACTGGGCCGCCCTGGTGCTGGTGCCGCTCATCATGGCGGTATTCGCCATCCTGGTGGAGCGACTGCTGATCTCGCGGACCTACCGCATGGATCACCTGTATGGGCTGCTGCTCACCTTCGGCATCGCCTTGCTGATCGAGGGCGGCTTGCGTCAGGCCTATGGCGTGTCAGGCCTGCCCTACATCATCCCCAAGGCGCTGAGCGGCGGGGTCAACCTGGGCTTCATGTTCCTGCCCTGGTACCGCGGCTGGGCCGTGGTGGTGTCGCTGGTGCTGTGCCTGGCGGTCTGGGTGCTGATCGAGAAGACCCGCGTGGGCGCGATGCTGCGCGCGGCCACGGAGAACCCGACGATCGTGCGTTCGTTCGGCATCAACGTGCCGCTGCTGATCACGCTGACGTACGCGCTGGGCGTGGCGCTGGCGTCCGTGGCGGGCGTGATCGCGGCGCCCATCTACCAAGTCAGCCCGATGATGGGCTCCAACCTGGTGGTGGTCGTGTTCGCGGTGGTGGTCATTGGCGGCATGGGGTCCATCATGGGCGCCATCATCAGCGGTTTCGGGCTGGGTATTATCGAAGGCCTGACCAAGGTGTTCTATCCCGAGGCCGCCAATCTGGCGATCTTCATCATCATGGTGCTGGTACTGCTGTGCAAGCCGGCGGGGCTGTTCGGCAAGCCGCTGCAGGTGCAGAACGTGCTGGCCGCGGAGGCCACGCGCCAGCCCGTCCAGTTGAGCCGTCGCGCGATGCGCGTATCCATGGCCGCGCTCGCCGTGGCCGCGCTGGTTGCGCCCTGGTTCGTGTATCCCACGTTCCTGATGAAGGTGTTGTGCTTTGCCCTGTTCGCGGCGGCCTTCAACCTGCTGGTCGGCTATGTGGGCCTGCTGTCGTTCGGCCATGCGGCGTTCTTTGGTGCGGCGGCCTACGCCACCGGCATCGTCATGAAGCTGCTGGGCGCCACGCCTGAACTGGGCCTGCTGGCAGGCGTGCTGACGGGCGGGCTGCTGGGCCTGCTGTTCGGCGCCATTGCGATCCGGCGCCAGGGCATCTACTTCGCGATGATCACGCTGGCGCTGTCGCAGCTTGTGTACTTCATCGCGGTGCAGGCGGGCTTCACGGGTGGGGAGGATGGGCTGCAGAGCGTGCCGCGCGGCAAGCTGTTCGGCATCTTCGACCTGGAAGGAGTGATGCCGATGTATTACTTCACGCTGGCGGTCTTCGCGCTCGGGTACGCCTTTGTGCTGCGCGTGCTGAATTCGCCTTTTGGCGAAGTGATCCGCTCGGTGCGCGACAACGAGCAGCGCGCCCGGTCGCTTGGATACTCCACGTCGCGCTACAAATTGCTGGCATTCACGCTGTCGGCGTCCGTGGCCGGGCTGGCCGGCGGCTTGAAGGTGCTCGTGTTCGGCGTGGCATCGCTGACGGACGTGCATTGGCACGCCAATGGCGAGGTGGTGCTGATGGCGCTCCTGGGCGGCATCGGCACCGTGTTCGGCCCGCTCGCGGGTGCGTTCACCTTCGTGTCCCTGCAGAACTACCTGGCGCCGCTGGGTTCCTGGGTGCTGATCGTCCAGGGTGCGATTTTTGTCTTGTGCGTGCTGCTGTTGCGAGACGGCATCATGGGGTTGGTATCGCGTGCGTGGCTTGCCGCGACGCGCGTGAAAAAGGAGTCCTGATGTTCCTGCATGTCGTGATGCTGCAATTATCGTCCGCCGCCGATGCGCGGTTCCACGCGCGTGTCGAAGACTATTGCGGCCGCGTCCTCGCCGAATGCGACGGCGTGACCGGGTATTCGTTCCGGCCGAACCAGGCCAGCCGCGCGGACGGACTGACCCACGCCGTGGTCGCGGCCTTCGCGGACGCCGCCGCGCATGACCGCTATCAGGTCTGCGCGGCGCACCAGGAGATGAAAGCCTATATGGCTGACTATATCGAGCGCCTGGTGGTGTTTGATGGGGATATCCCTACATTTTCCTGAACGAATCCGAGCCGCGCTTGGGGGGCAGAAAGGGATAAACTCGCGGATGATTTTTAATCGCCGGGGCCGCCCCACGATAAGAACGCCTCTTTCGCGGGGCAGAGGGCATGTGAAGCACGCGCGGCGTCGGGGTAACATATTTCGCCGGTTTCCGGTCACGTATTTGTCATAGGTTGATAGCTCATGGACTACGTTCTACCTCCCCAGCCGCCCGTCGCGGTTCCCGTTGCCGGCAGCGCCGCGCTGTTCCCGGTGCGCCGCGTTTATTGCGTTGGCCGCAACTACGCCGAGCACGCCAAGGAAATGGGTTTCACGGGCCGCGAAGACCCGTTCTTCTTCTGCAAGCCCGCCGACGCCGCGCTGGTCGTGGCTGAGGGTGAAACCGGCAAGATGCCTTACCCGCCCAAGACCTCCAATCTGCATTACGAGATGGAGCTGGTCGTGGTGCTGGGCAAGGGTGGCCGCAATATTCCCGTGGAAGAGGCCAATGAGTGCGTCTGGGGCTATGCGCTGGGGCTCGATATGACCCGCCGCGACCTGCAGGGCGAAATGAAGAAGCAGGGCCGCCCCTGGGAGATCGGCAAGGCGTTCGACCAATCGGCCCCGATCGGCCCGATCCACCCGCGCAGCGTCGTCGGAACGCTGGACAAGGGCGCCATCTGGCTGGACGTGAACGGCGAGCGCAAGCAGTCCAGCGATATTTCGCAGATGCTGTGGAATGTGCCCGAGAGCATTTCGTATCTGTCGGGCCTGTTCGAATTGCAGCCGGGCGATATTATTTTCACCGGCACGCCCGAAGGCGTGGGCGCCGTGCTGCAGGGTGACGTGATCACCGGCGGCGTAGAGGGACTGGGCGAGCTGCGCGTGCAGATCGTCTAAGCTCGCGGCACCTTCATCTCATCAGTTCAGGAGTTCCAGCATGCGCGGCAAGATCGTGCTGACTGCCTTCGTCGTGTTCGGGTTCGTGCTGGCCGGTTGCAACACCGTTGCCGGCATGGGCAAGGACATGTCGCGGGCGGGCAACGCCATTACCAACGCCGCCGATAAATAATCGGCCCGCGTCGGACGTAAAAAAGCCCCTTGAGCGATCAAGGGGCTTTTTCCTTGCCGGAAGAGCGGGGGGCTTACAGCACATCCCCCGCGTAGTCGGCCAGGCGGGAGCGTTCGCCGCGCTGCAGCGTGACGTGGCCGGAATGCGGCCAGCCCTTGAAGCGGTCCACGACGAATGTCAGGCCGGAACTGCCTTCGGTCAGGTAAGGCGTATCGATCTGGGCGACGTTGCCCAGGCAGATCACCTTGGTGCCGGGGCCTGCGCGGGTCACCAGCGTCTTCATCTGCTTGGGCGTCAGGTTTTGCGCCTCGTCGATGATGAGGTACTTGTTCAGGAACGTGCGGCCGCGCATGAAGTTCAGGGACTTCACCTTGATGCGCGAGCGGATCAGGTCCATGGTGGCGGCGCGCCCCCAGTCCCCGTTGCCTTCGCCGTCGCCCATGTTCAGCACGTCGAGGTTGTCCTCCAGGGCACCCATCCAGGGCAGCATCTTTTCTTCTTCCGTGCCGGGCAGGAAGCCGATGTCTTCACCGACAGGCACCGTGACGCGCGTCATGATGATCTCGGTGTAGCGCTTGGTTTCCAGCACCTGCGTGATGCCCGCCGCCAGCGCCAGCAGCGTCTTGCCCGTACCGGCCTGGCCCAGCAGCGACACGAAATCGCATTCCGGGTTCATCAGCAGGTTCAAGGCGAAGTTCTGCTCGCGGTTGCGCGCCGTGATGCCCCAGACGTTGTTCTTGCCGTGGGTGTAGTCGCGCAGGGTCGCCAGCACCGCCATCTTGCCGCTGACCTCGCGCACCTGCGCGTACAGCGGCATCTGGCCTTCGAAGTAGACGAACTGGTTGACGACGAACTGCGAGCACAGCGGACCGTGGATGCGGTAGAACGTGGTGCCGCCCTGCTGCCAGGATTCGACGTCCTTGCCGTGCTTGTTCCAGAAATCCTCGGGCAGCTGCATCACGCCCGAATACATCAGGTCCGAGTCTTCCAGGACGTGGTCGTTGAAGTAGTCTTCCGCGGCCATGCCCAGCGCGCGCGCCTTCAGGCGCATGTTGATGTCCTTGGACACCAGCACCACTTCGCGTTGGGGGTACTTTTCCTGCAGCGCCCGGACGACGCCCAGGATCTGGTTGTCGGCCTTGCCCATGGGCAGGTCGGACGGCAGGGTGCTGTGGATGGCGGTCGTCTGGAACATCAGGCGCCCGGTGGCGTCCTTGTTGCCCAGCTTCGCCAGTTCCAGGCCTTCGTCCAGGTGGGTGGAGTCCTGCACCAGGGCATCCAGCGAGCGGCTGACCTGGCGCGCGTTGCGCGCCACCTCCGACATGCCCTTCTTTTGATGGTCCAGCTCCTCGAGCGTCATCATCGGCAGGAAGATGTCGTGCTCTTCGAAGCGGAACAGCGAGCTGGGATCGTGCAGGAGCACGTTCGTGTCCAGGACGAACAACTTGCGCGGGGCATTCTGGGCGCGTGCCTTGGCGCGCTTGGTGGGAGCCGGAGCAGGCTTGGCCTGCTGGCGCGTTTCCGCGCGGACCGCTGGCGCGGCCGGGGGCGGCACCTGGCGGGCGGGCGCGGGAATCTGCGCCTTGCGCGCCGGACCCGCCATGCCTTCGAGTTCAGGCTGGACGAGCAGCTCGTCCTCGTCGTCTTCGGCGAGAACGGCCTGGGTGTTGGACCGCGCAGCGGCAGTCTTGGTCGAGCGGGCCTGCGCCCGGGCGGATTCGCCCGAGGGGAAGGTCAGGATGGCTGCGGGGCGGGTAGGCAACTTCGGAAGCGGCATATGCGTCACTCTCCTGTGTGGGCCGGCTATAGCGCCTGACGGGTATTCCTTTACGACTAACCGATGCTCTTGGCGGCTTGCAGGACTTCCTTGGCGTGGCCCGGGACCTTCACCCCGCGCCACTCCTGCACCAGCACGCCATAGGCATCGATCAAGAAGGTGCTGCGTTCGATGCCGCGCACCTGCTTTCCATACATGTTCTTTTGCTTGATGACGCCGAACAGGTTGCAGACGGTTTCGTCGGCGTCGGAGATGAGAGGGAAAGGAAGTTCGTACTTGGCCTTGAAGTTCTCATGCGACTTCAGCGAGTCGCGCGAGATACCGATCACGATCGCGCTGGCCGACAGGAACTCGGCGTGCAGGTCGCGGAAATCCTGGCTTTCGGTGGTGCAGCCAGGCGTGTTGTCTTTGGGATAGAAGTACAGGATCACGGCCCGGCCTTGACACTGTTCCAGGCTGATCGGGCCTATCGTGCTCTCGGCGGTGAACAGCGGGGCGGGCTTGCCTATGCTCGGCGTCATTTATGGGATGCTCCATTGGGAGGGATGAGGGCGACGACCACGCGCCGGCCCTCCGCCATCAGGATGTTGTAGGTGCGCGAGGCGGCATGCGTGTCCATGATCTCCACGCCGATGCCCGCCGCCAAAAGGGGACGCAGCACTTCGGGGCGCAGGAACTGTTGCCGGGCGCCCGTGCCTACCAGCAGCACTTCGGGCGCATTGGCCGGACGGCTGGGGGCGGCTTCTGGTTCGTCCAGGAAAGCCATCGGGTCGCGGACGGGCTCGGACAATCCGGCCGCCTGGAGCAAGAGGGATGAGGTAATGTCGGCCGGCGACTCAACGGGCCAGAGGGTAACTTCGCCTTCGGGGCCAAAAGCGACCGAGGAGGAAAAACGTACCTGGTTGACCTCGATATAGCCATCACCGTAAGCGGTGACAGTGTTCAGAGCGGCCGTCGCAGGATCGGTATGCAGCTTCAATAAAAACTCCGGCTTTACGTGCTTGATAATAGCGCATCGGGATGCCCAGATGTTGCAGTGTATCCACTAGGAAAAAGGGGCTTTTTCCGCCCCATTTGCCGCCTAGGCGTCGTTGCGCTAGATTACAGGGTTTTGCTGCGCTGCAAACGTGTGCTGGCGCGGCTTTGAGCCCCTTTCCCCTTCGCGCGACCGCGCCCTGGTTTTTTTGCCTTTTCGCCCCTAAGGATTCCCATCATGAGGAAGTTCTCTCGCATTGAGCGTTTGCCCCCGTACGTTTTCAACATTACCGGCGAGCTCAAGATGGCGGCGCGTAGGCGTGGCGAAGACATCATCGACATGTCGATGGGCAATCCGGACGGCGCGACTCCCAAGCACATTGTCGACAAGATGGTGGAAGCCACCTCCCGTCCGACGACGCACGGCTATTCGGTGTCCAAGGGCATCCCGCGCTTGCGCAAGGCGATCTGCGACTGGTACCAGCGCCGCTACGCGGTCGAGTTCGATCCGGACTCCGAAGCCATCGTCACCATTGGCTCCAAGGAAGGCCTGGCCCACTTGATGCTGGCCACGCTGGACCGTGGCGACACCGTCCTGGTGCCCAATCCCAGCTACCCGATCCATATCTATGGCGCCGTCATCGCCGGCGCCAATATCCGTTCCGTGCGCATGACGCCGGGCGTGGATTTCTTCGAGGAACTGGAACGCGCCGTGCGCGAATCCATCCCGAAGCCCAAGATGATGGTGCTGGGCTTTCCCAGCAACCCTACCGCCCAGTGCGTGGACCTGTCGTTCTTCGAACGCGTGGTGGCGCTGGCCAAGGAACACGACATCCTCGTCGTGCATGACCTGGCCTACGCCGATATCACCTTCGACGGCTACGTGGCCCCTTCCATCATGCAGGTGCCCGGCGCGCGCGATGTCGCCGTCGAGTTCTTCACGATGAGCAAGAGCTACAACATGGCGGGCTGGCGCATCGGCTACATGGTCGGCAACCGCGAGCTGGTCAACGCGCTCGCGCGCATCAAGAGCTATCACGACTACGGCACGTTCACGCCGATCCAGGTGGCGTCCATCGCCGCCCTGGACGGTCCGCAGGACTGCGTGAACGAAATCGTGGCGCAGTATCAAAGCCGCCGCGACGTGCTCGTGCGCGGTCTGCACGAAGCAGGTTGGAATGTGGAAATTCCCAAGGCGTCCATGTACATCTGGGCGCAGATCCCCGAACCCTACAGGGCGATGGGCTCTTTGGAATTTGCCAAGCGTGTCCTGTCGGATGCGAAAGTGGCCGTGTCCCCCGGGATCGGCTTCGGCGAGTATGGCGACGAATACGTACGCTTCGCTCTTATCGAAAACGAGCAGCGCACCCGCCAGGCGGTGCGCGGCATCAAAGATATGTTCCGCAAGGACGGATTGCTGAAATGAATACCCCTCAACGCTCACCTGTCGCGCAAGGCCCCGAGGGCGGCGCGATGAATCCCATGAAGGTGGGCCTGCTCGGTCTTGGCGTGGTTGGCGGCGGCACTTGGACAGTGCTGTCCCGCAACGCCGAAGAGATCGCGCGCCGCGCCGGCCGCCGCATTGAAGTCACCCGCGCCGCCGTGCGCGACGTGGCCAAGGCGCGCGCCCGCGTGGGCGACTCGATCCTGGTCGATACCGATGTCCACGGACTGGTGCGCGATCCCGAAATCGACATCGTCGTCGAACTGATCGGCGGCGATACGCTGGCGCTTGAACTGGTGCTGGAAGCCATCGCCAACGGCAAGCATGTGGTCACCGCCAACAAGGCGCTGCTGGCCAAGCATGGCAACGAAATCTTCGCCGCGGCGTCCGAACGCGGCGTGATGGTGACGTTCGAAGCCGCCGTCGCCGGCGGCATCCCCATCATCAAGGCGATCCGTGAAGGCCTGACGGCCAACCGCATCCAGTGGGTGGCCGGCATCATCAACGGCACCACCAACTTCATCCTGTCCGAAATGCGGTCGCGCGGCCTGCCGTTCGCCGAGGTGCTGGCCGAAGCCCAGCGCCTGGGCTACGCCGAAGCCGATCCCACGTTCGACGTGGAGGGCGTGGACGCCGCGCACAAGCTGACCTTGCTGGCTTCGCTGGCTTTCGGCGTGCCGGTGCAGTTCGATCGCGCCTACATCGAAGGCATTTCGCAGCTCGCGGCCGAGGACATCGAGCACGCCGAGCGCCTGGGCTATCGCATCAAGCTCCTGGGCATCACCAAGCGCCGTCCCGATGGCATCGAGCTGCGCGTGCATCCGGCGCTGGTTCCATCCGAACGCCTGCTGGCCAACGTCGAAGGCGCGATGAACGCCGTGCTGGTCAAGGGCGACGCCGTCGGTCCGACGCTGTACTACGGCCAGGGCGCGGGCGAAGAACCCACCGCCTCGGCGGTCGTGGCCGACCTGGTCGACGTGACCCGCCTGCATACCGCGGATCCGGGCAACCGCGTGCCGCACCTGGCCTTCCAGCCGGACGCCATGTCGGACACGCCGATCCTGCCGATCGAGCTGGTCAGCACCTCGTACTACCTGCGCCTGCGCGTGGACGATCAACCCGGCGTGCTGGCGGATATCGCCCGCATTCTGGCCGACCGCTCCATCTCCATCGGGTCGATGATCCAGCAGCCCTCGCACATCGGCGGCGCGGACATCATCTTCCTGACGCACGAGGCGGTGGAAGGCAACGTCAACCAAGCCATCGAGCGCATCGAGTCCTTGCCCTTCGTACGGTCCAAGGTAACGCGTCTGCGCGTGGAAAACCTGACATGAGGACCCACCCCCGAAGCGCCTCTGGCGCGTCCCCCTCGAGGGGGCGCCGCGCGCGGACCGGCAAGGCCGGCTCCGCGGCGGCCAGGATCGGGGCAGCGTGGCGCATCGTGGAGCAATCGACATGAAATACATCTCTACCCGCGGCGGCATGGCCGCCCTGACGTTCTCCGACATCCTGCTCGAAGGCCTGGCGCCCGACGGCGGCCTGGCCGTGCCGGAAGCGCTGCCCCAGGTGTCCGAGCAGACGCTCGAGTCCTGGCGCGGCCTGCCGTACGCAGACCTGGCGTTCGAAGTGCTGTCGCTGTTTGCCACTGACATCCCGGCCGACGACCTGCGCCGCCTGACCCGCGCCGCCTACACGCAAGAGACATTCAACAGCGAAGACATCGTCCCGCTGCGTCCTCTGGATGGCGGGCTGTCGCTGCTGGGCCTGTCCGAAGGGCCGACGCTGGCATTCAAGGACATGGCCATGCAGTTCCTGGGCCAGGTGTTTGAATACGTGCTGGCCAAGCGCGGCACCACGCTGAATATCGTGGGCGCCACCTCGGGCGACACGGGCTCGGCCGCGGAATATGCCTTGCGCGGCAAGCAGGGCGTGGCGGTGTTCATGCTGTCGCCTCACGGCCGCATGAGCACCTTCCAGCGCGCGCAGATGTACTCGCTGCAGGACGAGAACATCCACAACATCGCCGTGCGCGGAGTATTCGATGAGGCGCAGGACATCGTCAAGGCACTGGCCGGCGACCTGGCCTTCAAGACCAAGTACCGCCTGGGCGCCGTGAACTCCATCAACTGGGCACGCATCGCCGCCCAGGTGGTGTATTACTTCCACGGCTGGCTGCGCGCCACCAGCAAGCCCGGCCAGCAGGTTTCGTTCGCCGTGCCTTCGGGCAACTTCGGCAACATCCTGTCGGGCCACATCGCGCGCAGCATGGGCCTGCCCATCCGCCGCCTGGTGCTGGCGACCAACGAGAACAACGTGCTGGAAGAGTTCTTCCGCACCGGCATCTACCGCCCGCGTCCCGCCGAGCAGACCTACGCGACGTCCAGCCCGTCGATGGACATCTCGCGCGCCTCCAACTTCGAGCGCTTTGTGTTCGACCTGGTGGGCCGCGACGCAGGACGCGTGAAGGAATTGTGGGCCGCGGTGGCGCGCGACGGATCGTTCGACCTGTCCGACTTGAAGCCGCAGTTCGAATCACGCTATGGATTCGTGTCGGGAGCAAGCTCGCATGAAGACCGCCTCGCGACCATCCGGTCCGTGTATGAGGAAACGGGCGTGCTGGTCGATCCTCACACCGCCGATGGCGTGAAGGTCGCGCGTGAGTTCGTCGAACCGGGCGTGCCCATGCTGGTGCTGGAGACGGCTTTGCCCGCGAAATTCTCCGAGACCATCGAAGAGGCGCTTGGCCGTCCCGCCACGCCGCCGGGCAATCTGGCCGACCTGGAGTCCTTGCCCCAGCGCGTGGAAGTCATGGATTGCGATGCTGCATCCGTACGCCGTTTCATCGAGGCCCACGCCAAGGTGTAAAGGCCGCTTGCCGCTTGTGTAAGGTTGCAACCCCTCGCAGGCGCGTCCCGCGAGGGGTTTTTCGCATATGGGGGGAGTGAAGATTACGTTCTCACGCATTTTTCCCACAACCCGACACGTATTCGGGGTCGGGTTCAGATACAGTGAATTCACCTATTCACAATCGGAGAACACGCCCATGAATCTGAAGACCATGACGTTGGCCCTGGTGGTGACCGGAGTTGGGGTGCTGGCCGGATGCTCGTCGCCCTCGGTCATTCAGCAACGCGACGGAACCTCGACCGTGACGCCCGATACCCCCGAATACGACAAGAAGTCGGGCATGTACGAATACGACAAGGACGGCAAGAAGGTTCAGATCAACAAGGACGATGTGAAGTCCATCGAAGAGGTCAAGTAAGCGCGCAGCTTGTCTGAACCAAAAAAAAAGCCCCGGCACAGGCCGGGGCTTTTTCATGGGCGAGGAGATTACTTGCCCGTGTGATCCGCGTGATAGCGGCCAACGCGCTCGACTTCGTTCTTCGAGCCCAGGATCACGCTGACGCGCTGGTGCAGCTTGTCGGGCTGGATGTCCATGATGCGCTCTACGCCGTTGATGGCCGCGCCGCCGGCCTGCTCGATCAGGAAGCTCATCGGATTGGCTTCATACATCAGGCGCAGCTTGCCCGCTTTACCGGGTTCGCGCGCGTCCCAGGGGTACATGAAGATGCCGCCGCGGGTCAGGATGCGATGCACGTCCGCCACCATCGAGGCGATCCAGCGCATGTTGAAGTCCTTGCCCAGCGGACCGGTCGAACCGGCCAGGCAGTCGTCGACGTAGCGTTTGACCGGGGGAGCCCAGTGGCGCATGTTCGACATGTTGATGGCGAATTCCTTGGTGTCTTCCGGCACGCGGATGTTCTCGTGCGTGAGCACCCACGAGCCCATTTCGCGATCCAGCGTGAATCCCACCACGCCATTGCCGATGGTCAGCACCAGCATGGTCTGCGGGCCGTAGACGGCGTAGCCGGCCACGACCTGCTTGTTGCCCGGCTGCAGGAAGTCGTCTTCGCAGACGGGAGCGCCCGACACGTTGTGCGGTGCTTGCAGCACCGAGAAGATGGTGCCGATGGAGACGTTCACGTCGATGTTCGACGAGCCGTCCAGGGGATCGAACAGCAGCAGGTATTCGCCCTTGGGGTAGCGGTTCGGGATCAGATGGATGGTCTCCATCTCTTCCGAGGCCATGGCCGCCAGGTGGCCGCCCCATTCGTTGGCTTCCAGCAAGATTTCGTTGGACAGCACGTCCAGCTTCTTCTGGACTTCGCCCTGGACGTTTTCGCTTTCCAGGCTGCCCAGGACGCCGCCGAGCGCGCCCTTGCTGACGGCATGGCTGATGGCCTTGCAGGCGCGCGCCACCACTTCGATGAGCAGCCGGACTTCCGGCGCGAGGGCTTGGGCGGAGCGCTGTTGCTCCACCAGGTACTGAGTGAGTGTTTTACGTTTCAAAAGGGTCTCCCTATGCTGCGAATTCTAAAGCCTTGGATACGATTTCCTGCACGTTGCGCGACAGGCCCTCGTGCTGGCGCACCTGCTGCAGGGCGGCCTGCATGGGCGTGCGCAGCCCGGGCACGAAGCGCGACCAGTTGTCCAGCGCGCGGGCCAGGCGGGCGGCGATTTCCGGGTTGAGCGCGTCCAGCGCCAGCACTTGTTCCGCCCAGAAGGCATAGCCCGAGCCATCCGGGTGGTGCATGCCGCGGGCATTGTTCAGGCAGAACTGGAAAATCAGCGCGCGGGCGCGGTTCGGGTTGCGCAAGGTGAAGGCCGGGTGCGTCATCAGTTCGCGCGCGGTCTGCACGGTAGTCGAGCGGGCGGACGCTTGCAGGGCGAACCACTTGTCCACCACCAGCGGATTGTCGCTCCACCGGGCGTAGAACGCCGCCAGCGCTTCCTGCGGGAACTCGCCCTGGCCATAGTTGATCAGGGCGGACAGCGCGGCCATGCTGTCGGTCATGTTGCCCGCCTTGCCGTACTGTTGTTCGGCCAGGCGCTGGGCCTCTTGTTCGCCGGCCGCCATCAGGTGGCTGAGCGCCAGATTCTTGAGCGCGCGCCTGCCCGCCGGAACCGGGGCGGGGCTGTACTCGCCCGGCGTCTGGTTGTTGTCGAAGGCGTGGCGGAACTCGGTTTCGAGCTGACGCCCGAGCTCGGCGCGCAGAAAGTCGCGGGCCACGGCCAGCGCCGGGGGATCGACCTGCTGCATGCGTTCCGCCAAAGTCTTTTCGGAAGGCAGGGCCAGCGCGCGGGCACGGTAGGCGGCGTCCAGTGCCGGGTCGGTGAGCAGCGCGCGCCATGCCTCGATGAAGGCGGCGTCGGCGTGCAGCGTGCGGCCGGCCTGACGGGCGTTTGCCAGCGCCAGGATCTGGCGCGTGGCCAGCTCCTGGCCGGCTTCCCAGCGCGCGAACGGGTTGCTGTCATGCGCGGACAGCAGGGCCAGTTCCTCGTCGGTCCAGTCGTAGCCCACGATGACCGGGGCCGAGAAGTCGCGCAGCAGCGACGGCACGGGGCGGTCGGCGATGTCGTCGAACACCCATTGCTGGCTTTGCGTCGTCAGTTCCAGCAGGGCGGTTTCGGTAACGGCGCCCTCGTGGCGCAAGGGCAGGCTGCGGCCGTCGCGGTCCAGCAGGCCGATGGCGAAGGGGATGTGGTAGGGCGCTTTGACATAGTCGGGGCCGGCCTTTTTTTCCACTCCGACCGGCTGGCATTCCTGGGTCAAGGTCACCGTGCAGCGGCGGGCGGCGGCGTCGTGATCCAGCTTGACCGTGACGCGCGGCGTGCCCGCCTGGCGATACCAGCGGCGGAAAACGGACAGGTCGCGGCCAGGGTGCTGGCGCACGTAGACCGACTCCATGGCGGCGACGAAGTCGTCGCAGGTCACGGCCTGGCCATCGTGGCGGCGGAAGTATTCGTCCATGCCGGCGCGGAAGCCTTCTTCGCCCAGCAACGTGTGCTGCATGCGGATGACTTCGGCGCCTTTCTCGTACACGGTGGCCGTATAGAAGTTGCCGATCTCCTGGTAGCTTTCCGGGCGGATCGGGTGGGCCATGGGGCCGGCGTCTTCCGGGAACTGGGCGGCGCGCAGCGCCACCACGTCGTCGATGCGCTTGACGGCGCGAGCGCTGGCCGCCGCGGCTGCGTCCATGCCGTGCGCCATCATGTCGGCGCTGAACTCCTGGTCGCGGAAGACGGTCAGGCCTTCCTTCAGGCTCAGCTGGAACCAGTCGCGGCAGGTGACGCGGTTGCCGGTCCAGTTGTGGAAGTACTCGTGCCCGATGACGGACTCGATGCCTTCATAGTTGGCGTCCGTCGCGGTGTCCGCGTCGGCCAGCACATAGGCCGCGTTAAAGATATTCAGGCCCTTGTTTTCCATGGCGCCCATGTTGAAGTCATGGACGGCCACGATCATGAAACGATCCAGGTCCAGCTCCAGGCCAAAGCGGCTCTCGTCCCAGCGCAGCGCGCGCACGAGCGAATCCAGGGCCCATTCGGTCTTGGTTTCGGAGCCGGGGTCGCTATAGACCTGCAGCAGCACGTCGCGACCGCTTGCGGTCTTGACGGTGGTTTCGCGGTGCGTCAGGTTGCCCGCCACCAGCGCGAACAGGTAGCAGGGCTTGGGAAACGGGTCTTCCCATTCCACCTCGTTGCGGCCGTCGGGCAACTGGCGCGTGGCCATCAGGTTTCCGTTGGACAGCAGCACGGGGTAGTCCGGCCGCGCGCGCAGGGTGACGCGGTAACGCGACATGACGTCGGGCCGGTCGGCGAACCAGGTAATGCGCCGAAAGCCCTCGGCTTCGCATTGCGTGAAGAAATTGCCGCCCGACACATACAGGCCCATCAGCGTCGAGTTGGCGGAGGGCTTGCAGCGGCTGACGATTTCGACCGTGGCGTCGGCGGGCAGGCCATACAGCGCAAGGCTGTGGTCGGACAGGCGGTAGCGGTCGGCAGGCAGCGCCGCGCCATTCACGCCTACCGAGACGAGTTCCAGTTCTTCTCCATCCAGGACCAGGGCGGCGTCAGCGCTGGCTTCGGGCTTGCGTTGCACGTGCATGGTGCAGCGCACTTCGGTCGCGTCGGGCGCGAGATCGAAGGCGAGAGCGACTTCAGGAATATCGTAGGGGTAGGGCTGGTAATCCTTGCGGTATACGGTAACGGGCGTTTCGGTGCGCATGGGATCGCAGTCCTGTGTGAACGAGGAGTCTATTGTAGTGGGTGGATGCGGGGCACACCCTTGGGCTTACGGGCTAGCCGTAAACTTTTAGCAAGCGGAGATGTCAAAGGTCAGTATGATGTGCGCGGTCGCGCAGAGGAGTCGCAAAATGTCCAGATCGTCTTTGTTCAGCAATGCAGGCCGTTGGGCGGGCATATTGGCCGTGCTCGGAGTGCTGACCTTGACGGGATGCGCCGCGCCTACCGTGTCGGCCAGGGTCACATCCTTTCAGCAATGGCCTGCGGGTGTCGAGGGCCAGACCTATCAGTTCGTTCCCGCGGATTCGTCGCAAATCAATAATCTCGAATACCAGTCCTTCCAGGACATGGTGCGCGCCGGCATCGGCGCGACGGGACTGGTTGAGGCCAAGCCGGGCGTCAGGGGCCGCTTCGATGTGTTGTTCCGCTATGGAACCTCGCAGACCCAGGTGATGGTGCGCCGTGCCTACGACCCATATTTCTACGGCGGCTACGGCGGTTTCTATGGCCCTAGGCCGTGGGGCATGGGCGCCGGCTACTGGGGGCCGGACTGGGTGGACGTGCCCATGGTGGTTCAGCGCAATTCCCTCACCGTGCACATACGTGATACCCAGCAGGGGGGCGCCGAGGTATACCGTTCCACTGCTTTCATATTGAGCGAGCAAGACGATTTCATTCGCACCATGCCCTTTCTCGTCCGTGCAATATTTGACAATTTCCCCGGGAATAATGGCGCCGAGCGCGAGATTCAATTCCCGCTTCGGTAAGCCGGATGGGGGCCTGGAGCCCGCCTTCCTTAAATAAAAACGGCGCACCATGATGGTGCGCCGTTTTATTTCTTACTGAAGAATAGGTTTTATTCTTTGATAAGAAAACTCTCGCGCGTGGCGCCGCCGGCTTCTTCAGCGGCGAGCCAGCGGGGAGCCTTGCCGCGACCGCTCCAGGTTTCCCCGGTTTGGGGATGGCGGTACTTGGGCGCAACGGCGCGTTTGGCGGCGTTCGCGGCGCGGGCGGGGGCTCCAGCCTTGCGGCGGGCGCCAGTGGCGGCGCGGGCGGGCTTGCCGGCGCCATAGGCTGCGACGATCTCTTCGGGCGTGATGTCGTACTCGCGCATCGAGGTGATGATCGACGTTATCACGGGTTTGCGACGCTTCGTTTGTAGGACTTCAGCCTTCTTCTGGAGCTTGTTGATTTCCTTTTCGATCTTTGCTTGCAGAGCTGCGTATGTTTCTCGGGCCATGGTTTATTCCTGATTATGGAACTGCTTTAATCGCCGGCGAAGTTATGTTTATTTTGTTGTGCTTCGCATAATACAGAAGTTACGCCTTGACTTCGCTATTTTCGGACTAATTACTTTGTATCAAAAGAGCGGCAAAGCCTATAGGCTTGCGGGCTGCCGCGACAAACAAGTATTGGGAAGGATAATCTCAAATTTGGGACAACTGGAAACATGCGCTTGCTTGGTTCACAAGGTGGACTAATTGGCCTTCCCGCCGGTTCGGCCGCCCCGCATTGTTACGCACAGCGAGCAGCCAGGCGACTTTGCGGCGCGCTGCGGGGCCATGGCGGGCGCTGCCATCTGATATTGGATACGCGGCCGGGCGGCACTCGTGCCGCGGGTTGTGTGATGATCGGCGCGAGAAGTTTCCCGCGCATCAAAGGCCTTCCATGCATTTTGAGCTTCTCAACCTTCGAGAATGATATGGGGCCCCGGCCACGGCCGGGAGCCGATGATTTCATTTTCATGTCAGGTTGTATGACGAGTCCGGCGCTACCCGTTGGGCGCTTGATCGAAAGCCCGGAATGCTTAACTTGATATCCAATATTCCGTCCCCATCTATTGCCACAGGGATAATGTGGCCATTTTGTCCTCGCCCTTCCTGCCGGCCGGCCGGCCGCATATCTTTTGGCGGCGGCCGGGACGCCGGAGCCATGTCGGCGTTACGATACGGTCTTGAGCGTCATCGCGCGCGAGCGCTGCCGCGCCGCCGCCCCTGAATAGAGCCTATGAAAATCATCGATCCCGCTATTGCATCCCTGGCCACCGCCAAATCCCTTTTGCTCGACCCCTGGGGGCTGACCGAAGCGGACATGGCGAGGGCGCTGGGTGAAATCTTCACCCACAAGGTCGACTACGCCGACCTGTACTTCCAGTACACGCGCAGCGAGGGGTGGAGCCTGGAAGAGGGGATCGTCAAGACGGGCAGTTTCTCCATCAGCCAGGGCGTCGGCGTACGCGCCGTGAGCGGCGAGAAAACCGCGTTCGCCTATTCGGATTCGCTGTCGTCCGAGGCGCTGCTGTCGTCCGCCCATGCGGTGCGCGGCATCGCCCGTCGCGGCGCCGGCAAAGTGAAGGTCGCCGCTCAGGTCGAGGCCGAGATCGGCCGCAGCCTGTATGCCGACATCGATCCCGTGGCCACGCTGAGCGCGCCCGAGAAGGTGGCGCTGCTGGAACGCGTCGAGCGCATGGCGCGGGCGCGCGATCCGCATGTGATTCAGGTCATGGCGGGTTTGGGCGCCGAATATGACGTGGTTTTGGTCGCCGGCAGCGACGGCCGCCTGGCTGCCGATGTGCGCCCGCTGGTTCGCCTGTCGCTCACCGTGATCGCCGAGCGCAATGGCCGCCGCGAAATGGGCCACGCGGGCGGCGGTGGACGCCTGGGGCTGGCGTACTTCACGGACGAAATGCTGCAAGGCTATGTCGAGCGCGCCGTGCATGAAGCCATGGTCAACCTCGAGGCGCGTCCCGCGCCGGCAGGCGAGATGACTGTCGTGCTGGGTTCGGGCTGGCCCGGTATCCTGCTGCACGAAGCGGTGGGCCACGGCCTGGAAGGCGATTTCAATCGCAAGGGCTCCAGCGTGTTTTCGGGGCGGATCGGCGAACGCGTCGCCTCCAAGGGCGTGACGGTGGTGGATGACGGCACCATCCCCGACCGTCGCGGTTCACTGAATATCGACGATGAAGGCAATGCCACGCAGCGCAACGTGCTGATCGAAGACGGCATCCTGCGCGGCTACATGCAGGACACCCTGAACGCCCGCCTGATGAAGACGGCCGCCACGGGCAATGGCCGCCGCGAATCCTTCGCGCACCTGCCCATGCCGCGCATGACCAACACGTACATGCTGGCAGGCGACAAGCCCGCCGAGGAAATCGTGGCATCGGTCAAGCGCGGGCTGTACGCCGTCAACTTTGGCGGCGGCCAGGTCGACATCACCAACGGCAAGTTCGTGTTCTCGGCGTCCGAGGCCTACATGATCGAAGACGGCAAGGTGACCTACCCGGTCAAGGGCGCCACCCTGATCGGCAACGGTCCCGACGCCATGAACCGCGTCACCATGATCGGCAATGACCTGCAGCTGGATTCCGGCGTGGGCACTTGCGGCAAGGATGGCCAGAGCGTGCCGGTTGGCGTGGGCATGCCGACCGTCCGCATGGAAGGCCTGACGGTCGGCGGAACGGCCTGAAGTTTTTTTGGGGCGTGACGGCCCCGGAAAACTGTGCTAGAGTCAATCCCCATGAAATTCGCGTCCCCCGCCTTTTATTTTTATTTTTATGGTTTTCTGAAGCCGCTGGCGGAGGAAGGGACGCGCTCAATCTGAAGTTTGGAAAGAATCCCCCCAAAAAAGCCGCCAGCGAACTGGCGGCTTTTTTTGTGCCGTCGGACCATCCCCGTGGCGGGCAACCCAGGAGCAGTACCGTGTCACACAATACCGATGACCTTCGCATTCGAGAAATCAAGGAACTGAACCCGCCCTCGCATGTGATGCGCGAGTTCGCATGCACCAAGGAGGCGTCCGACACCGTGTTCGCCGCCCGGCAAGGAATGCACCGCATCCTGCACGGCATGGACGACCGCATGATCGTCGTGATCGGTCCCTGCTCCATCCATGACACGCGCGCCGCCATCGAATATGCCAAGCGCCTGAAGCCCGTGCGCGACAGGCTCAGCGCCGATCTGGAAATTGTGATGCGCGTGTATTTCGAGAAGCCGCGCACCACGGTGGGCTGGAAAGGCCTGATCAATGATCCGGACCTGGACGGCAGCTTCGATATCAACAAGGGCGTGCGCGTGGCTCGCGAACTGCTGCTGGACATCAATAGCCTGGGACTGCCGGCGGGCTGCGAATTCCTGGACATGATTACGCCGCAGTACATCGCGGATCTGGTCTCCTGGGGGGCGATCGGGGCACGGACGACGGAAAGCCAGGTGCATCGCGAACTGGCCTCGGGCCTGTCGTGTCCGGTGGGGTTCAAGAACGGGACGGACGGCAATGTGAAGATCGCGGTGGACGCGATCAAGGCGGCGTCGCAGCCGCACCATTTCCTGTCGGTGACCAAGGGCGGGCACTCCGCCATTGTGTCGACGGCCGGCAACGAGGACTGTCACGTGATCCTGCGCGGCGGCAAGACGCCGAACTACGACGCGGCCAGTGTGGATGCGGCATGCCAGGACATTTCCAAGGCCGGCCTGGCGCAACGGATCATGGTCGACGCCAGCCACGCCAACAGCAGCAAGAAGCCCGAGAACCAGTCCCTGGTCGTCGAGGACGTGGCGCGCCAGATGGAAGCGGGCGATACCCGCCTGGTGGGCGTCATGGTGGAAAGCCACTTGCTGGGCGGCCGCCAGGACATGGTGCCGGGACAGCCCCTGGTCTATGGGCAGAGCATCACCGACGGCTGCATCGACTGGGATGCATCGGTGGCCGTGCTTGACCGCCTGGCCCACGCCGTGCGCGAGCGCCGCCGGGTCGCGCTGACCTCGGGCAAGTAAACAGGGCACGCGCCGCGAATCGCCTGCCTGGGGCGGTTTGCGGTGCAGCATGCGCGGCGGCGTAGAATATTCGGATTACCGAACCCGAGAACACGCTGATCATGAACGCTCCCTTGCACGCCGAAACGTTGCGCCGCCCGGTGCCGGCCGCCTGTCTGGATGCCTTGCGCGCGCGCTTTGGCGACCGCCTGTCCGAGTCCGCCGCCGTGTGCGAACACCACGGCCGCGACGAGTCGCCTTACCCGGCCATGCTGCCCGACGCCGTTGTCTTCGCGCATACAACCGAAGAAGTGGCGGCGATCGCCAAGATCTGCAATGAACACCGCGTTCCCTTGATTCCCTACGGCGCTGGCTCGTCGCTGGAAGGCCACATCCTGGCTATCCAGGGCGGCATCAGCCTGGACCTGTCGCAGATGAACCAGGTCCTGGCGATCAACGCCGAGGACCTGACCGCCACCGTGCAGGCAGGCGTGCTGCGCAAGCAGCTCAACGAAGAAATCCGCAGCACCGGCCTGTTCTTCCCGATCGATCCGGGTGCCGACGCCAGCCTGGGCGGCATGGCCGCCACCCGGGCGTCCGGCACCAACGCCGTGCGCTATGGCACGATGCGCGAAAACGTCATGTCGCTGACCGTCGTCACGGCGGACGGCCGCATCATCCGCACCGCGGGCCGCGCCCGCAAATCGTCGGCCGGCTATGACCTGACGCGCATCTTCGTCGGCAGCGAAGGCACCCTGGGCATCATCACCGAGGTGACGGTGCGGCTGTACCCGCAGCCCGAAGCCGTGTCGGCCGCGGTCTGCAACTTTCCCACGCTGGATTCCGCCGTCCAGAGCGTGATCGAGATCATCCAGATGGGCGTGCCCATCGCCCGTGTCGAATTCATGGATGCGGCGAGCGTGCGCGCCGTGAATCTGCACAGCAAGCTGAGCTTGCGCGAAACCCCGTTGCTGGTGTTTGAGTTCCACGGCAGCCCCGCGGGCGTCCAGGAACAGGCGGAAACCGTTCAGGCCATCACGGCGGAGCATGGCGGCATGGACTTCGAATGGGCCGAACGCCCCGAAGACCGCAGCCGGCTCTGGACCGCCCGCCACAACGCCTATTTCGCGGGCTTGCAATTGCGTCCGGGCTGCCGCGCCAGCACCACCGACGTCTGCGTGCCGATCTCGCGCCTGGCCGACTGCGTGCGCGACACCGTCGAAGAACTGGACCGGGCGAGCTTTCCCTACACGATCGTGGGGCACGTGGGCGATGGCAACTTCCACGTGCTGATGCTGCTGGACGCCGACAGCGCCCAGGAATGGCAGGAGTCGGAAACCATCAACCACAACCTGGTGCGCCGGGCCATCGCGGCCGACGGCACCTGCACGGGCGAGCACGGCGTGGGCCTGCACAAGATGCAATTCATGGCGGAAGAGCACGGCGAGGACGCCCTGGACCTGATGCGCAGCCTGAAGCACGCGTTTGATCCGAACAACATCCTGAACCCGGGCAAGATCGTGTCCTGGTAAGCCGCAAGCGGCCGCTGCGCCGCAAGCATCCAACGCCGACGGCCTTGCCCGTCGGCTTTTTTTCGCCTGTCCGACGCAGGGTGGAGCCTCATCCCGGGGCCAATTTTCCAGTGACAGCGCGGGACAAATCCTTTACTCTGATTTTTCGTAGACAAATGTCCACATTGTGGATATGCCTTGAGAAGGCCGGTCTACCGTCAAAAGAATGGAACGTGTTTCTACAGAAAACCACGTCCTCGACAAAGGAGACAAGGATGTTGATGAGACAACGCTTGATGGTGGCCGGCCTGGCCTTTGCCAGTGCGGCGGCCTCGTTGCCGGCGCAGTCGCTGGCGGCGGACAACTACCCCAACCAGCCGGTAACGCTGGTGGTGCCGTTCCAGCCCGGTGGGGGTACCGACGCCGTGGCGCGTACGTTCGCCAAGGTGTCCGCCCCGTACTTCCCGAAGGGCATGGTGGTGCTCAACAAGTCGGGCGCGGGCGGCGCGGTGGGCTGGAACTATGTGCTTAACAACAAGAACGACGGCCACACGCTGACCGTGGTCACCGCCGAATTCGTCATCCTGCCGTTGCTGGGCCTGTTCGACCACACCTACAAGGACTACACGCCGCTGGTCCAGCTGAACGCCGATCCGGCCGCGATCGTGGTGCCCGCCAATTCGCCCTACAAGACCATCGACGATTTCATGGCCGCGGCCAGGAAGTCGCCGGCCACCATGAACGTAGGCACCTCGGGTACGGGTTCGATCTACGACGTCGCGTTGAGCGCGTTCGAGGTCAAGTCGGACACCAAGTTCACGCACATTCCCTTTCCCGGCTCGGGGCCCGCGCTGTTGAACCTGCTGGGCGGCCAGCTCGATGCGGTGGCCACCAGCCCGGCCGAAGCGGCCGAGTACGTGCGCGCCGGCAAGATGCGCCTGCTGGTCCTGATGAGCGACAAGCGGGTGCCGGAATTCGCCGACGTGCCCACGGCCAAGGAGAAGGGGATCGACGTGGCCTATGGCACCTGGCGCGGAATCGCCGGCCCGAAGGACATGCCGCCCGCCGCGGTCGCCAAGCTGAAGGAGGTCTTCGAGAAGGTCGCGCAGGATCCGCAGCTGATATCGGCGATCAAGGCGCAGAACCTCGGCTACGTCTACGCCGACGGCGCGGCCTTCGAGAAAAAGATGGCGGCCGAGACCGCCGATTACGCCGAAATCCTGAAGACCTTGAGCATCAAGTAAATCGCCGGCGCCACTTCCCCCAACCCACCCGAGCAGGACTGCCATGACCCATGCGAACGCCATGCCCACGCCTTACCGTTACCCCAACCCAAAGGAAGCGCTGCCTGACATCGTGGTGCCGCAAGTGATTCCGGAGGATGAGCGGGTGTGGGTGCCGCAAGCCGAGAATGTATGGTTCAGGCCGCTCTGTCTGAACGTGTCCCAGGGATACTGGATGAACCTGCTGCGCGTGCGCAGGTCGGGCGTGCTGAGCTGCCACCGGCATCCGCAGGCGGTGCATGGCTACGTCATCAAGGGGTCGTGGCGCTATCTGGAGCATGACTGGGTTGCGCGCGAAGGCAGCTATGTGTTTGAGCCGCCGGGCGAAACCCACACGCTGTACGTGCCGGAGGATGTGGAGGAAATGATCACCATGTTCCAGGTCAACGGGGTCATGTACTACTGCGACAGCGAAGGCCGGCACACGGGCTACGAAGACGTGTTCACCAAGCTCGACATGTGCAGGAAGCACTATGAAAGCGTGGGGCTGGGCGCGGACTACGTCGATCAGTTCGTCCGTTGAGCAGACCAGCGCCACATCAGGGAGCCGACATGAGTTTTCAAGCAGGACTGTTCAAGGGCAAGGCCGCGGTAGTTACCGGTGGCACGCAGGGGGTGGGGCGCGGCGTGGCCGAGGCGCTGGCGCGCTTGGGCGCAAGCGTACACGCCGTCGGACTGGCGGCGGACGAAGCGCCGCCGGAAGGCGTCGAGCTGGTGGAGCTGGATGTCACGCAGGCGGATGCCGTGGCGCGTTTCGCGGCAGGCCTGGGACGCGTGGATATCCTGGTCAATTGCGCCGGCGTCATCTTCCGCCAGGAAGAGTTCAAGTTGCCCGTGTTCGAGCGTGTGCTGGACATCAACCTGACGGGCACCATGCGCCTGTGCGAGGCGCTGCAGCCGCTGCTGGCGCAGTCCAGGGGTTGCATCGTCAATACGGCGTCGATGCTCAGCTTTTTCGGGGGCGGGCTGGTGCCGGCCTACAGCGCCAGCAAGGGCGGCGTGGCGCAGCTGACCAAGTCGCTTGCGATCGCCTACGCCGATGCGGGGATCCGGGTGAATGCGGTGGCGCCGGGGTGGATTGCCACGAAGCTCACCGAGGCCTTGCAGAACGACCCCGCGCGGGCGTCGCGCATCCTGGAGCGCACGCCGCTCAAGCGGTGGGGCACGCCCGCCGATGTGGCGCAGGCGGTGGTGTTCCTGTGCTCGCCGGCGGCGGGGTTCATGACGGGCGTCGTCATGCCGGTCGATGGCGGCTATATGGTAACTTGACCCTCGCGCCGGCCAGCCGGCACGCATCGCCATGGATACCGGTCAATGAAAGCCACTCGCGCCACCGCAGCAACGACGCACACTCCGGCGCAAGCCGCCAAGCCTGTCGCCGGGACCGCGTCGTTCTCCAAGTTCATGCGGGTGCTGGACACCATTGCGCTGGGCGGCGACACCGCGTGGACCGTGAATGAGCTCAGCCTGAAGCTGGGATATCCGCGCCCGACGATCTACCGGATCGTCGAGGCGCTTGTGGCCGAACAGCTCATCGTCCAGAAGCGCAATGGCCAGTGCTTCGGGTTGGGCCCGCGCCTGGTCAGCCTGGCGAGCCGCGCGCTTGAAAGTTCCGATATCCGCCAGCTCTGCAAGGACCATCTGTTCGACCTGAAGGAGCTGACCCAGGAAACCGTTCACCTGGCGGTGCCTGACCGGTCCGAGATGACCTACATCGACAAGCTCGAAAGCCCCAAGGCCGTGCGCATGAACTCGCGGCTGGGCAGCCGCGTCACGATGTATTCCAGCTCGGTGGGCAAGGCCTACCTGGCGCGGCTGGAACCTGCCGAATGCGACGCGCTGATCCAGACGCTGGACTACAAGGTCTTCACCGATGCCACGCTGCGTACGCCGCAAGCGCTGCGCAAGGAAGTTGAACAGATCCGGCGGCAAGGCTTTGCGGAAGACCGTGAAGAGAATGAGAAGGATATCTTCTGCTTTGGCTGCGCCATCACCGACAAGCAGGGTCGCCCAGTGGCCTGCGTCAGTCTGAGCATCCCGGCGTTCCGGATGAGCGCGGACCGTACCGGCAGCTATATCAAACCGCTGGTCGACGCTTGCGCGGCAATATCGAAGACCTTGGCGCTGCTGGATTATTCCGGCTGAGCGCAACACCGCGGCAGGGCAGGGACTGCTGCTTTTCAACGACAGCCGCGTACCGGTTTTACGGCTGGTTACTTCTGCGACGCCCGTAAAACCCCGTAAAACCGTTGTCTGCGGGTAAATCCCGGCCTGCTTATCGCGGTCGCCCGCGCTATTGTTGCGCTCATGAATTCACTGGTCGAAACTGGCCTGGCACAAGTGCAGGCGCCTTATTCGTTGCAGCAGCTCATCGAGGCGTTGTCGGCCGCGTTGCCCGCGCACTGCGTATTGTTCCGCGAAGAGGACACCCGCCCCTACGAGTGCGATGGCCTATCCCTTTACCGCTCTCTGCCCGCGGTCGTCGCCCTGCCTGAAACCGAAGAGCAGGTGCAGGCCATCATGCGCATCTGCAAGCGGCTGAACACGCCCATCGTCGCGCGCGGCGCAGGCACGGGATTGTCGGGCGGCGCCATGCCGCACAGCCAGGGAGTGCTGCTGGGGCTGTCCAAATTCAACCGCATCAAGCATATCGACCTGGCCAGCGCCACGGCCATCGTGGAACCGGGGGTGCGCAACCTTGCGATCTCCGAGGCCGCGTCGCCTTACGGGCTGTACTACGCGCCGGATCCGTCCAGCCAGATCGCCTGCTCCATCGGCGGCAACGTGGCGGAAAACTCCGGCGGCGTGCATTGCCTGAAGTACGGACTGACGGTGCATAACGTGCTGCGCGTGCGCGTGGTCACGATCGACGGGGACGTGGTCGAACTGGGATCCGAGGCGCCCGATGCCCCTGGACTGGATCTGCTGTCCGTCTTCGTCGGGTCCGAAGGCATGCTGGGCGTGGTCACGGAAGTGACCGTCAAGCTGATTCCGAAGCCGGCATGCGCGCAGGTCGTCATGGCCAGCTTTTCCAGCGTCGAGGCCGCAGGCAATGCGGTCACGCAGGTCATCGCCGCGGGCATGATCCCGGCTGGCCTCGAGATGATGGACCGCCGCGCCACGCACATGGTCGAACCCTTTGTCCGCGCGGGCTACGACATGGACGCGCAAGCCATATTGCTGTGCGAATCGGACGGCACGCCGGAAGAAGTGGCGCACGAGATCGCGCGCATGGAGGCGGTGTTCCGTGAGGCCGGCGCCACGCGCTGTCAGGTCTCCACGTCCGAGGCCGAACGCCTGAAGTTCTGGGCGGGCCGCAAGAATGCGTTTCCCGCGGCGGGGCGGGTATCGCCGGATTACTACTGCATGGACGGCACGATTCCGCGCCGGCATCTGGCGCGTGTGCTGGGCGCCATCGAGCAAATGGAAGACGAGTTCGGCCTGCGGTGCGCCAACGTCTTCCATGCGGGCGACGGCAATCTGCATCCGCTGATTCTGTTCGATTCGAATAAGCCGGACGAGGTGGAGCGCGCCGAGAAATTCGGCGCCGCCATTCTCGAGCTGTGCGTGCAGGTGGGAGGAACCGTGACCGGAGAGCACGGTGTGGGAATGGAGAAAATAAATCAAATGTGTGTGCAATTCTCTCGCGACGAACTTGACGCGTTCCTGGCGGTGAAGCGGGCGTTCGATCCGCCTTGCCTGCTCAATCCTGAAAAGGTCATTCCCACGCTGGCCCGCTGCGCCGAATACGGCAAGATGCATGTCCATGCGGGAGAGTTGCGCTTCCCCGATCTCGCCCGTTTCTAGGACCTATCCCTTATGGATTTTGTCCTGTCGGAATTGTGCGACCAGGTCATGACGGCGCGTGCCGGACACAAGCCCTTGTTTGTGATGGGCGGCGGCAGCAAGGGGTTCTATGGCAACTACCGGCCGCTCAGGCCGCAGGATGGCCATTGCCTGCTGGACATGACTCCTTATCGCGGCATCGTCAGCTACCACCCGTCGGAGCTGGTCGTGACGGTGCGCGCCGGCACGCCGCTGGCGGAGCTTGAAGCCGCGCTCGCCGAACATGGCCAGATGCTGGCTTTCGAGCCGCCGCATTTCGCGGAGTCCGCCACGGTAGGCGGCTGCGTGGCGGCAGGCTTGTCGGGCCCGCGCCGCATGAGCGCCGGCGCCTTGAAGGACTTTGTGCTGGGCGCTCAACTGCTCGATTCGGAAGGGCGCATCCTGTCGTTCGGCGGGGAAGTCATGAAGAACGTGGCGGGATATGACGTGTCCCGTTTGCTGGCGGGTTCGCACGGCATCTTCGGCGCCATACTTGAAGTCTCTCTCAAAGTCGTGCCCCGGCCGATGGAGGAGCTCACGCTCGTCTTGCCGGCCACGCAAGCGCAGGCGCTGGCCAACTTCGCCTTGTGGCGGGGCAAGCCCTTGCCGATCTCCGCCACCAGCTGGACCGGCGCCGAAGAACGCGGCGAGGGAATGACGACCGTGCGCCTGTCGGGCGCGCCGCCGGCCCTTGCCAGCGCCCGCCAGGTGATCGGCGGCGATCCGCTGGACCCGGACGTGGCCGAGGCGTGGTGGCGGTCGCTGCGCGAGCAGACCCACGCGTTCTTTGCGCCGGACCAACCCCTGTGGCGCCTGGCCTTGCCACCCACGGCGGCCGCGCTCGGCCTGGGGCCGACCATGCTGGAATGGGGCGGAGGCCAGCGCTGGCTGTCCGGGCCTCGCGATGCCGCCGAGCTGCGCGAGACAGCGGCACGGCTCGGAGGTCACGCGACGTTGTTCCGCACCGCTCATACCAAGCCGCCGGCCGATGGGGTTTTTCATCCGCTGGCGCCCGGCGTCGGTTCGATCACGCGCCGGCTCAAGCAAGAGCTCGATCCGGCCGGCTTGTTCAATCCTGGCCGCCTGGTCCTGGAGCTATAGCGCATCATGCAAACCAATCTGGCATCCTGGGCAAGCGATACCAATCTGGGCAAAGAGGCCGACGCCATTCTGCGCCGCTGCGTGCATTGCGGCTTTTGCACGGCAACCTGTCCCACCTATCAGGTCCTGGGCGATGAACTGGACAGTCCGCGCGGGCGCATCTATCTGATCAAGCAGGTGCTTGAAGGCAAGGAGCCGACGCAGTCTACGCAGCAGCATCTGGACCGTTGCCTGACCTGCCGCAATTGCGAGACCACATGCCCGTCCGGCGTGGAGTACGGCCACCTTGTGGATATAGGCCGCAAGATCGTGGACGAGCGCGTAAGCCGTTCGTGGACGGACAGGACCAAGCGCACCTTGCTGCGGCGGGCCATGCTGTCGCCCATGTTCGCGCCCGCCATGCGGCTTGGGCAGACCATGCGCGGGCTGCTGCCGGAAGCGCTCAAGCGCAAGGTCCCCGAGCGCCGCGACGCGGGTGTGCTGCCGCAAGTCGCCGGGCATGCCCGGCAAGTCTTGATGCTGGCCGGCTGCGTGCAGCCGGCCATGATGCCCACCATCGACGCCGCCACGATCCGCGTGCTGGATGCCGTCGGCATCGGCGCGCGCATCGTGCCGGGGGGCGGCGGCTGCTGCGGAGCCGTCAGCTTTCACCTGGATGCGCAGGACGAGGCGCTGGCGCAGATGCGCGCCAACGTTGACGCGTGGTGGCCCCTGGTGCAGGACGGGAAGATCGAGGCCATCGTCATGAACGCATCGGGCTGCGGCGCGATGGTCAAGGAGTACGCGCACCACTTGCGGCATGATGCCGCCTATGCGCAAAAGGCCGCGGACATCGTGGCGCTGGTCAAGGACGTGGCCGAGATCGTGGCGCCGCATGCCGACCGGCTGCGCGCGCGCTTGCCGGCAGGCACCCGGGCCTCGTTCCATCCGCCTTGCACCCTGCAGCATTGGCAGGGATTGCGGCCGCTGTCGGAGCAACTGCTGGTGGACCTGGGCTTTGAATTGCAGCCGTTCGCGGACAAGCATCTGTGCTGCGGATCGGCGGGCGCGTACTCGGTGCTGAATCCGGACATCGCGCTGGAGCTGCGGGACCGCAAGCTGGGCGCCATCGCCGCGGGAAGCCCGGACGTGATCCTGTCGGCCAACATGGGCTGCATCGGCCACCTGCAAAGCGGCACCGACACGCCGGTGCGGCATTGGGTCGAGGTGGTGGACGAACAATTGAGCAAGTCGCCGGCGGCTTAGCACCGCACGCCGAGCGTGCAGGTTTGCCGCCGGGCCGCCCCGACGAAAAAACGCCCCCTGGGAGGGGGCGGCAAGTCCTTGCCGAGAGGAGCTTTACTCTACGGCCTTGACCATGTCTTCCAGCACCTTCTTGGCATCGCCAAAGACCATCATCGTGCGATCCATGTAGAACAGCTCGTTGTCCAGTCCGGCGTAGCCCGAGGCCATGGAGCGCTTGTTCACGATCACGGTGCGCGCCTTGTAGGCTTCCAGGATGGGCATGCCCGCGATCGGCGACTTCGGGTCGTTCTTGGCGGCGGGGTTGACCACGTCGTTCGCGCCCAGCACCAGCACCACGTCGGTCTGCCCGAACTCGCTGTTGATGTCTTCCATTTCGAAGACCTGGTCGTAAGGCACTTCGGCCTCGGCCAGCAGCACGTTCATGTGGCCCGGCATGCGTCCGGCTACCGGGTGGATTGCATACTTGACCGTCACGCCGCGGGCGGTGAGCTTTTCGGCCAGCTCCTTTAGCGCGTGCTGCGCGCGCGCCACCGCCAGGCCGTAGCCGGGCACGATCGTCACGCTTTCGGCGTTGGTCATCAGGAAGGCCGCATCGTCGGGGCTGCCCGACTTGACGCTGCGCTGCTGACCGTCGCCGGCTGCCGCGCCGCCGCCGGCCTGTCCGCCAAAGCCGCCCAGGATCACGTTGAAGAACGACCGGTTCATCGCCTTGCACATGATGTAGGACAGAATGGCGCCGGACGAACCCACCAGCGAACCGGCGATGATCAGCATGGGGTTGTTCAGCGAAAAGCCGATGCCCGCCGCCGCCCAGCCCGAATAGCTGTTCAGCATCGACACCACGACCGGCATGTCCGCGCCGCCGATCGGGATGATGATCAGCACGCCCAGCACGAAGGCGATGATCGTCATGATGACGAAGGGCGTCCACTCTTGCGTGAGCATGAACCAGATGCCGCAAGCCAGCATCAGCAGGGCCAGCGCCAGGTTCAGCATGTGCTGCCCGGGGAACACGACGGGCGCGCCCTGGAACAGCCGGAACTTGTACTTGCCCGACAGCTTGCCAAAGGCGATGACGGAGCCGGAGAACGTGATCGCGCCCACGAAGGTGCCGATGAACAGCTCGAATCGGTTGCCGGTGGGGATGGGGATGCCGATCGGGACGATGCCGAAGGCATGCGGTTCGGCCACGACGGCCACCGCGATGGCGACGGCCGCCAGGCCGATCATGCTGTGCATGAAAGCGACCAGCTCGGGCATCTTCGTCATTTCGACGCGCTTGGCCATCAGCGTGCCGACGGATCCGCCCACCAGCAGGCCCAGCAGGACCCAGCCCAGCCCGATCGTGGCCGTGCCGCTGCGCGCCAGGCCGATGATGAGCGCGGCCGTGGTCAGCACGGCAATCGCCATGCCGGCCATGCCGAAGGCATTGCCCAGGCGCGAGGTGGTGGGATGGGACAGTCCCTTGAGCGCCTGGATGAAGCAGACCGAGGCGATCAGATACAGCAGGGTGACCAGGTTCAGCGAGATCATTTCGCTTCCTCCTTGGCCGGCTTCCTGTCCTTTTTCTTGAACATCTCAAGCATGCGCCGCGTCACGAGGAAGCCGCCAAATACGTTCACGGCGGCCAGGGCCACGGCGAACACGCCCATGCCGCGCGCGAGTCCGCCCTCGGTCAGCGCGGCCGCCAGCATCGCGCCCACGATGATGATGGCGGAAATGGCGTTGGTCACCGCCATCAGCGGCGTGTGCAGCGCGGGGGTGACGTTCCACACCACGTGATAGCCGACATAGATGGCCAGCACGAAGATGATGAGGTTCATCAGAGTGGGGTTGATCGCTTCCATGTTCTAGGTTCTCCGCGTCACATTGCCGCCTTCGCACACCAGGCAGGCCGCCACGATTTCATCGTCGCGCTGGATCGCCAGCGCGCCGTCCGCATTGATGATGAGCTTCAGGAAATCCAGGATGTTGCGCGCATAGAGCGCCGAGGCATCGGTGGCGACCAGGCCGGGCAGATTGGTCAGCCCGATGATCGTCACGTCGTGCTTTTCGACGATCCGGCCTTTTTCGGACAGCGGGCAGTTGCCGCCGCGTTCGACCGCAAGGTCCACCAGCACCGAGCCCGGCTTCATGGCCGCGACCGTCTCCGCGGAAACCAGCGTGGGGGCGGGCCGGCCGGGAATCAGCGCGGTCGCGATGACGATGTCCGCCTGCTTGCAGCGTTCGGACACCAGCGCGGCCTGACGGGCCATCCAGGCGGGCGGCATGGGCCGGGCATAGCCGCCCGTGCCTTGCGCGATTTCGCGTTCTTCGTCGGTTTCGAAGGGCACGTCGATGAACTTGGCGCCCAGCGATTCGACCTGTTCGCGAGCGGCGGGGCGCACGTCGGAGGCCTCGACCACCGCACCCAGCCGCTTGGCCGTGGCGATGGCCTGCAGGCCGGCCACGCCGGTGCCGAGCACCACGGCGCGCGCGGCCTTCAAGGTGCCGGCGGCGGTCATCATCATCGGAATCAGCCGGCCATAGTGATGGGCGGCCAGCAGCACGGCCTTGTAGCCGGCCAGGTTGGCCTGCGACGACAGCACGTCCAGGCTTTGGGCCCGAGTGATGCGGGGAGCGGCCTCCAGCGCGAAGCCGACCAGTCCTGCGCCGGCCATCTGCGCAAGACCTTCGGCATCGAAGGGATCGAGCATGCCGACGACCACGGTGCCCGGCTTCATGTGCGGCAGTTCGGCCGTGTCGGGCGCGCGAACCTTCATGACCAGTTCGGCGCCCAGGGCGTCCTGGGCGGAACCGAGCGTGGCGCCCGCTGCTTCATAGGCGTCGTCAAGATAGCGGGCCGCGCTGCCTGCTCCGCGCTCCACGACGACTGTGTGCTTGCCGCCTACGTACTTCTTGACGGTCTCTGGTGTTGCTGCGACACGGGTTTCCCCGTCTCGGGTTTCTTTTGGTATCCCGATGTGCATCGACGCCTCTCCTCAGAAGGTTCGCCGTAGTTATACACGGAATGTGTGCCCCAGGCTGCACCCGCTTGGCGCGCATGTGGCTCCCGGGCGCGGCGGCCAGGCAAAAAAAAAGCCCCATGGCGAACCATGGGGCTCGGGTTTTGCAACCCACTTGCTCCGGCCAGACTTACCACGCCGCTGGCCGGCACCTGCACGCAAACGTCCGGCGTCAGGCCGTTTGCGCGCGAGTCCAGAGGATCAGCGCGGCGGTGAGGTCGCGCAGATCGGCCTTGAGGCGGCCATAGTTTTCGGTGGGACGCAGCGTGACTTCGTCCATGTAGAGCTTGCGGTTGATCTCGATCTGCAGGCTGTGGCGGCCTTCTTCGGGGCGGCCGAAGGCGCGCACCAGTTCCACGCCCTTGTAGGGATCATTCACGGTGACGTCGTAGCCGCGCTCGCGCAGCCAGGCCGCGATGAACTCGCGGAAGGCCGGGTCGCTGGTGCTGCCGTCGCGGTCGCCCAGCACGAAGTCCGGGTGGACCAGGCCGGGGCGGTCGGTGGCGAAGGCGCCGGCGACGCTGGGCATGGAATGGCAGTTGATGTGCCAGACCTTGCCGAACTTCCGGTGGGCGTTGTCCAGCACCTGGCCCAGCGCGGCGTGGTAGGGCTTCCAGCAGGCGTCGATGCGATGGCGGACTTCTTCGACCGTCAGCTTGCGGTTGTACAGCGGCGTGCCGTCATCGAGCATGCGCCAGATCAGGCCCTTGCCCAGCTTGACCTTCGGCGAGGCGTTGATGGCATCGGGCCAGGCCTGGTCCAGCAGCAGTTCGTCGATCTCGTCGGGCGCGCGGTTGGCGTCGATGTAGGCGCGCGGGAAGGCGGCGGCAATCATCGGCACGCCCATTTCCATGGCGTCGCCCCACAGGTCGTCAACCCAGGTGTCCTCGGCAGTGCGCAACGCGCCAAAGTCCACCGCGGCCGCGAAATCGGGGGGGTAGGCTGTGCCGCTGTGCGGGGAGTCCAGCACGAGCGGGGCCGAGGATTCCGAATCCGGATATTGCTGCGGAAGGTCGAGCCGGTAAGACAGGGGTTGGGTAATTCGCATATAGAGGTATTGCGTTCGTGAATCGGAGGTCCTCGCGCGCCTTCGGAGCGCGAGGACCGAAGACCGCTTAGTCGATCTTCACGTTGGCTTCTTTGGCGATGCGCTTGTTCTTGGCGATTTCAGCCGAGATCTGCGCGCCGAATTCGGCCGAGGAGTTGGCGGCCGGGGCGGCGCCCAGGGCTTCCAGGCGCGTCTTGACGTCGGCTTCGGCGCTGACCTTCTGGACGGCGGCGTTGAGCTTGGCCAGGACGGGCGCGGGCAGCTTGGCGGGGGCGACCAGGCCGAACCAGGACGCGTCGTTCACGGCCGGCAGGCCGGCTTCGGCGAACGTGGGAACGTCGGGCAGCGAGGACACGCGCTTGGGCGCGGCGACGGCCATGGCGATCAGGCGGCCGGACTGGACGTGCGGCAGCGTGGAGGGCAGGTTGTCATACATGACGTCGACCTGGCCGGCCAGCGCGTCGTTCAGCGCCGGGCCCACGCCGCGGTAGGGCACGTGCATCAGGTCGGTGCCCGAAGCCATCTTGAACAGTTCGCCCATCATGTGCGAGACCGAGCCGTTGCCGGCCGACGCATACGTCAGCTTGCCCGGCTGGCTCTTGGCCAGCTTGATGAAGTCGGCCATGTTCTTGGCCTGGACCTTCGGGTTGATGGTCATGATGTTGGGCACGGCGGCCAGGTTCGAGATGGGCGTGAAATCCTTCTCGCCATCGAACGGCAGGTTCGGGTAGATGGCCGGGTTGATGCCGTGCGTGCTGACGGTGGCGATACCCAGGACATAGCCGTCCGGCGCGCTGCTGGCAACAAATGCGCTGCCGATCGAGCCGCCCGCGCCGCCGCGGTTTTCCACCACGACGGTCTGGCCCAGTTCCTTGCCCAGCTTGTCCGCGAACAGGCGGCCGACGATGTCGGTGGTGCCGCCGGGCGGGAAGGGAACGATCAGGCGGATGGGCTTGCTCGGATACGCGTCTTCAGCGTGCGCGATACCCGAGATCAGCGGCGTGGCGAGGGTCGCGGCAGCGACACACAGGCCCAGTACTACATTACGGCGTTGCATGGATTCCCCTAATAAATTGGAAAGCGGATGCGCAATGGCAGACGCAAACGCAACGATTCTTTCCTGGCGGCCCTGTTTGCGCAAACGAAAGTTTCTCCGTAAGCTATGACTTTTTTTCATACCTCTTTTTGGCCGGGCCGGATTTGGCGTTACTTTTGTGTAACGTTTCCCGTTGCGCTCGCGCCAGCACCAAGCCCATTGCGGCAGGGAGCCCCACGGTGAGCGTGGGGACTACAGATGCGGCGTTTCTGTCCCTCTTTAACGGATCTTCAGGCGTTTGAAGTTGCCGCCCGGCACAGCAGTTTTACCCGCGCCGCCCAGGAACTGTGCGTGACGCAGGGGGCGGTCAGTAAACAGGTGAAACATTTGGAGGAGTTCGTTGGCGTCGAACTATTCCTGCGGATCAGGCAAGGCCTGGTCCTGACCGAGGCTGGCCGCAGCTACCTGACCAAGATCCAGGCCGGCCTGGGGCAGATCGAGGCCGCCACCGTCGAGCTGATCGCGCACCAGGGGCAGGGCGGCACGCTCAACCTGACCTGTATGCCGACCTTCGGTGCACGGTGGCTGATCCCGCGCCTGACGGCCTTCATGCGCCTGCGCCCCGATATCCACGTGGAATTCCTGCCGCACCGCCAGGGCTATGACTTTTCCACGCCCGAACTGGACGCCGCGGTGCGTTTTGGCGAGGGCCTCTGGCCGGGCAGCGGCGCGGACTATATCGTCGGCCGCGAGATCCTGCCCGTGTGCAGTCCGCGTCTGATCCCGGGCGGCTGCGAGTCGCCCGAGGCCCTGCTGGCTTATCCGCTGCTGCACCACACCTCGGCCCTGGATGGCTGGCGCGACTGGTTCGAGCAGGCCGGCTGCGATACCCGGCGCAGCCTGGAAGGCGCGCGCTTCGACCAGTACGCGCTGCTGTCGCAGGCCGCGGCGGCAGGCTTCGGCGTGGCGCTGATTCCCCGTTGCCTGATCGAGGACGAGCTGCGCGACGGCAAGCTGGCCATCGCCATCCAGTTGCCGATCCGGGCCCGCATGGGCTACTACCTGTGCTATCCGGAGCAAAAGGCCAACCTTCCCACATTGCAGGCCTTCCGGGCCTGGCTGATGGAGGTGTCGCGGGCCGCGGAGCCCCAGCCGCGGGAAGATGCCCAGTCCAATCTAAAATAGTCCCATCATGAGTCAAATATCCACCAAGAAAGGCCGCGTCGTCGTCGGCATGTCCGGCGGGGTCGATTCTTCGGTCACCGCCTGGCTGCTCAAGCAGCAAGGCTACGAGGTCGTCGGCCTGTTCATGAAGAACTGGGAAGACGACGACGATTCCGAATACTGCTCCACCCGCCAGGATCTGCTGGACGCGGCCAGCGTGGCCGATCTGGTCGGGGTGGAATTCGAATTCGTCAATTTTGCCGCTGAATACAAGGACCGCGTGTTCGCGGAGTTCCTGCGCGAGTACTCCGCGGGCCGCACGCCCAATCCGGACGTGTTGTGCAATGCCGAGATCAAGTTCAAGGCGTTCCTGGACCACGCCATGGCGCTGGGCGCCGAGCACATCGCCACGGGTCACTATGCGCGCGTGCGCGAAGTGCCGGCCGACGGCGGCGGCACGCAGTTCCAGTTGCTCAAGGCCCTGGATGCTTCCAAGGACCAGAGCTACTTTCTGCATCGCCTGAACCAGGCGCAGCTGTCGCGCACCCTGTTCCCGCTGGGCGAGATCCACAAGACCGAGGTGCGGCGCATCGCCCACGAGATCGGCCTGCACAATGCCGCCAAGAAGGATTCCACGGGGATCTGCTTCATCGGCGAGAGGCCGTTCCGCGAGTTCCTGAACCGCTACCTGCCGACCGAGCCGGGTCCGATCATGACGCCCGAAGGGCAGAAGGTCGGCCGTCACGAAGGCCTGTCGTTCTATACGCTGGGCCAGCGCAAGGGGCTGGGCGTGGGCGGCGTGAAGGGGCGGCAGCGCGAAGACGGCACGGCCGAGGCCTGGTACGTGGCGCGCAAGGACCTGGAGCGCAATATCCTCTACGTGGTGCAGGGGCATGATCACCCCTGGTTGCTTTCGGGCAGCCTGCGGGCGCAGGACGCCAGCTGGGTCGCGGGCCATCCGCCGGCCTTGGGCGGCTATGGCGCCAAGACGCGCTATCGCCAGGCCGATGCGGCATGCCGCCTGGACCAGGCTGCGGACGGCGCGTTCGCGCTGGATTTCACCGAACCGCAATGGGCGGTAACGCCCGGCCAGTCGGCCGTGCTATACGATGGCGAGGTTTGCCTGGGCGGCGGCATCATCCTGTAGACGATGCCGCGTTGCCCCCCAATCAAGGCCCCCCGGAACACTACCCGAGGGGCCTTGTTCATGACAATAAAGAGAGGAGATGGATGTGGATGTGACGATGGTGATTTGCCTGCTGGTGTTGGGCGCCGTGGTGGGATTTGCCGCGGGCCTGCTGGGCATAGGGGGAGGGATGCTGCTGGTGCCCTTTCTGACCATGCTGTTTGCCTGGCAGGGCATGCCGCCCGAACTGGTGGTGCACGCGGCGATCGCGACATCGATGACCTCGATCCTGTTCACCTCGATATCCAGCGTGCGGGCCCACCAGCAGCGTGGCACGATCAAGTGGGGCATCGTGGCGGCCATGGCGCCGGGCATCATCGTCGGCGGCCTGGTGTCGGGTGGCGCGGTCTTCGCCGCGCTGAGCACCTTGTGGCTGTCGCTGTTCTTTGCGCTGTTCGTGGGCTATTCCGGCTGGAGCATGCTGCGCAACAAGAAGCCCAAACCCTCCCGCCAGATGCCGGGCATCGCGGGCACCAGCGCGGCGGGGGCCGGCATCGGCTTCCTGTCGGGACTGGTGGGCGCGGGCGGCGGCTTCCTGTCCGTGCCCTTCATGGTCTGGTGCAACGTGACCCTGCTTAACGCGGTGTCGACCTCGGCCGCGCTGGGCTTTCCCATTGCGCTGGCCAACAGCGTGGGCTATGTGGTGTCGGGCTTGAACGAGAGCGTGTCGCGTCCGGGCATGCTGGGCTACATCTATTGGCCCGCGCTGGTGGCGCTGGTATGCACCAGCGTGCTGACGGCTCCGCTGGGCGCGCGCATGGCGCACCGATTGCCGGTGCAGACCTTGAAGCGGGTTTTCGCGTGCCTGCTGTTCGCCCTGGCCGGGTACATGCTGTTCAAGGCCTGGCAGACCTTTTCGGCTTGAGCGGGGGCGGGAAAAGAAAACTGGCCGCGGAAAGCGGCCAGTTGCGGATGCCCGGGGCTGCCGGGCGCCTGTCCAGGACCGTCAGGCGGTCTTGGGGATGGTGTCGATGAACGATTGCCGTTGGGACAGCTTTTCGTACAGGCGGGCCAGGTTGGGCTGGCCGGCGCGCCAGTCCAGCGAGGCGAAGCGCAGGTCCAGGTAGCCCAGCGCGCAGCCGACGGCGATGTCGGCCAGGCTGTAGTTGATGCCCATGCAGTGGGCGTTGTCGCCCAGGCTCTTGTTCATGGCATCGAGGCTGGCGTGGATCTTGCTGAACTGACGTTCGATCCACTCGGGGCTGCGTTGAACCTCGGGGCGCTGGTTTTCCTTGACGATGGCCACGCAAGCGTCCAGGAGGCCATCGGCGATGGCTTCCCAGCATTTGACGGCCGCACGGTCACGCCCCGGCTGAGGAATCAGGCGGGCGACGGGAGACAAGGTGTCCAGGTATTCGACGATGACGCGCGAATCAAACAGGGCGCCGCCATCTTCCATGACCAGGCAGGGCACCTTGCCCAGCGGATTGTACGTTTGGATCTGCGTGTCGGCGGACCAGACGTTTTCGAGTTCAAGCCGGTAATCCAGCTTTTTCTCGGCCATGACGATACGCACTTTGCGTACGTATGGACTGGTAAGCGAGCCGATCAGTTTCATGGAGTCACAAGCGGAGTCGGAAAGCGGCCGAAGTATAGCAGGCCGCATGGCGTCGAATCGTCCGGTGGCCGGAATCTTCGCCAGTTTGCCACAATGTTGCGCGCGCCCGGATGATAAAATCGTCGGGTTTTCCCATCCGTAGCTTTTTCTCTCCCAGACCATGCAAATCGCCGATCAGCTGAGCCAACTTAATGCCCTTTCGCCATTGGATGGCCGATACGCTTCCCGGGGCGACGCGCTGCGCGGTCTGCTCTCCGAGGCTGGCTTCATGGCGCACCGCGTCGAAGTCGAGGTGGCCTGGCTGGTCGCCCTGTCCGACGCCGGCCTGCCGGAACTGCCCGCGTTCTCCGAGGGCGCCCGCGCGCGCCTGGGGCAGCTCGTGCAGAATTTCTCCGAAGCGGACGCCGGCCGGATCAAGGACATCGAGCGCGTCACGAACCATGACGTGAAGGCCGTCGAATACTGGCTGAAGGAAAAGGTCGCCGATGACGCCGAGCTGGCCCGCGCCGCCGAATTCATCCACTTTGCCTGCACCTCCGAGGACATCAACAACACCTCGCACGCGCTGATGCTGTCGCGTGCCCGCGACCAGGTCGTGGTGCCGCGCCTGCGCGAGGTCGCCGCCAAGCTGAATGAGCTGGCCGTCGCCCAGGCTGACCAGCCCATGCTGTCGCGCACTCACGGCCAGCCCGCCAGCCCGACGACGCTGGGCAAGGAATTCGCCAACGTGGCCGCGCGCCTGAACCGCGCCATCGCCGCCGTCGAGGCGGTCGAGCCCCTGGCCAAGCTCAATGGCGCGACCGGCAACTACAACGCCCACCTGTCCGCCTATCCCGAAATCGACTGGCCCGCCTTCAGCCAGCGCGTGCTGGCCGGCCTGGGCCTGACCCAGAACCGCCACACCATCCAGATCGAGCCGCACGACTGGATGGCGGCCCTGTTCGATGCCATCACGCGCGCGAACATCATCGTGCTGGATCTGGACCGCGACATCTGGGGTTATGTGGCGCTGGGTTACTTCAAGCAGCGCCTGAAGGAAGGCGAGGTCGGTTCCTCGACCATGCCGCACAAGGTCAACCCGATCGACTTCGAAAACTCCGAAGGCAACCTGGGCCTGGCCAACGCCGTGCTGCGCCACCTGGCCGACAAGCTGCCCGTCTCCCGCTGGCAGCGCGACCTGACCGATTCCACCGTTCTGCGCAACCTGGGCGTAGGCCTGGGCTATTGCCTGGTGGCCTGGGATGCCTGCATGCGTGGCCTGGGCAAGCTCGAGGTGAACGCGGCCGCCATCGACGCCGACATCGACGCATGCTGGGAAGTGCTGGCCGAGCCCGTGCAGACCGTGATGCGCCGCTATGGCCTGCCGCAACCCTATGAACAACTGAAAGCCTTGACGCGCGGCAAGGGCATTACCGAAGAGGCTCTGCGAGAATTCATCCAGGGCCTGGCGCTGCCTGAAGAGCCGAAGGCCCGCCTGTTGGCGATGACCCCGCGCTCGTATATCGGGCTGGCTGCCGAGCTGGCCCGGGCGGTATAGTCGCCATGCCGCGCGCGTCATGCGCGCGGCTTTCACGTTGTACCTACGGGAGAATGCAATGAAGAAGTTGTCCACGCTCGTCGCGCTGGCCTGTATGACGGTGGGGCCGTTGCTGGCGACGTCCGCCTCCGCGCAATTCGCCAAGCCTGAAGACGCGGTCAAGTATCGCCAGTCGGCGCTGTCGCTGATGGGTTCGCATTTCGGGCGCATGGCGCCGGTGGTCAAGGGGCAGGCGCCCTATGACGCTGCGCAGATCAAAGCCAACGTCGAGGTGTTGAAGACGCTGTCGGCATTGCCGTGGGCAGCTTTCGGTCCGGGTACGGAAGGCGGCGACGCCCGTCCGGAAATCTGGAGCGATGCCGCCGGCTTCAAGCAGAAGCAGCAGGCGTTCCAGGACAACATCGTCAAGCTGTCGGCCGCCGCGGATGCCGGCGATCTGGACAAGCTGCGCGCGGCCTTCGGCGACGTGGGCGCAAGCTGCAAGGCCTGCCACGACTCCTACCGCAAGAAGAAGTAAGGCCTGGAGCCGTCCATGGACGGCGTCCGGCGCCAATGGAAAAGCCCCTCGGAAGAGGGGCTTTTTTATTGGGCGGGATCAGGAAAAAGACATGTCCGACATGACTTCCAGCGACCGTATCCATAGCACCAGGCCAGTCACGCAAGCGCCCAGCAGCACGGCGCGCAGCCAGACGGCGAACCCGTCTTGCGTGGGGGGCGTGCCCGGAGGCACGTCCTTGGCGTCGACGTTACCGGTGATGATGGCCCGCACCAGGCGCTTGCGGCGCACCACGGCATACCAAGTCACTGCCAGCAGATGCAGGGCGATCAGCCCGAGGATGACCCATTCATTGAGCTTATGCCAGGCCGTCATGGCGCTGGCGGTGTCTTCGCCGACGCGCCCGAACAGCGGGCCCTGCGTCATGATGTCGTCGGTCGTGAACAGGCCGCTGACTGCCTGGAACCCCACGACCAGCAGCAAGGCCATGACCGACAGTGCGCCCAGCGGGTTGTGGCCGGCCGGGGCGGCCGCGCCCTTGAGGTAGCGGGCTACCGCCGAGGGGCCGCGCACGAAGTGCGCGAATCGGGCGTAGCGCGGGCCGAAGAAGCCCCACAGCAGGCGAAAGAGGATAAGGCCCAGCGCCGTACAGCCGAAGCGCACGTGCCAGTCCATGTACAGCCCGCCGAGCTTCACGCTGACGAACGCGCCGACGATACAGACGACGAGGGCCCAGTGGAATATGCGGGTGGGGAGGTCCCAGATGCGGACCGCGAGACGATTGTTCTGCATGTTGATATCGCCAGGGCAGGGTTTGCCGGGACTTTATCACGCACAAAGAAAACCGCCGCGTACGAAACGCGGCGGATTTGAGCTAGCTCAGCGAGCGGCGCGGCGCACCGGTTCGATGCGATGCACGTGCTCGTGGCGGAAGCGGATGCGCTGGCCGGGAGCCTTTTGCGCAGGCGCGCCGCAAGGCACGACTTCGGTCGTATAGGTGGTCGTGCCGTTGATGGGCGCGTTGAAAATGACCGTTGCGCGGATTTCCGGGCCGTTGGCCGGCTTCAGGTAGACGATGTCGCCGATGTGGATCGGCATGTTGTCCAGCTTGGTGTGAGCGGGACGGCGGATCAGATCCGAGGTAGTGAAACGAGTATTCATGGTGTGTGATCTCTTAAGTTCTAGTTATTTGAAAAGCTGCGCCGTGCCATGTTGCGCAAGATCGGGGCGCCAACAACGCCGCGCATCCTTGCTGCTTGCCTTGTCCAGCCGGGTTGAATTGGACAGGAATTTCATGACACTAACGCATTACTGCCGCCGTCTCTTTGCGCATTCTCATGTTTTTGCGCGCACGGGTGGACGGCGCGATGCCATCATTCAGTCCGAGGCGGCATCGGTTCAGGCCGTGTGGCGTGCGCGTGCAAGATTTGTGCTTGCGCGTGCGCTCTCGCGGCCTGGGGTTTGCTCAGAGCGGCAAGCTCTGGCGATTGCGGCGTTTTGCCGCGGTATGTGTAGCTGCTTCTTGCCAAGCCGGACTGGCGGCTTGGTGAAGGCGTTTATTCCATTTCTTCCAGATCAGGCCCCGGGATTGCGTTTTTCGCGTTGTACTTCGCAATTCCGAAGGGGCTTTCGGGTGGCCTGACGGTCGCAGTTGCGCCGCAGTGTTGTTGCGGTGTTGCTCTAGTTGCGGCCAGGCTCTGGGGAATACTGTACTGCCAAGTTCTTGATGCGGCACCATTTATTTTCAAAATAAGGCGGTGCGCGCTCAGATCTCAACCAACGATATTATCGCTGGTTTGTCGTTTTGGCAAGTGTTTTTTGGGAGGGGCCGCCATGGCCCCGCGCCGGCGTGATCAGTGCGTGGCAGGGCGGGCCTGGCGCTGGGCTTCGATGATCAGGCCTTCCAGGCGAGGCGACATGCGCAGCGCCACCTGGGCGCCGTTCGTGCCGTCCGGCTGCGTGACGGTTTCCAGGGCGAGTGCGATGCGTTCGCCGTCGAAGGCTTCCGGCGCCGCCTGGATCTCCACGTAGCGGTCCAGCAACGCGTCGACGGCCTTTTGGGCATCTGCCAGGGCTTCGTCAGACAATTGGCCGTTGCCCAGGTACTGGTTGACCACCCGAGCAAGGTCATCCATGAAAAACAGCAAGGCGGCCGCGCCGCGGCAGTCGGGATGGGCAAAGCCCCAGGAATGGGAGGAAGCGTTCTGAGTCATGTCGTGGGGGCAGGCCAATGTTGCGGACGGGGCCGGTGGCGGAGTGCCGGGGGCGGACCGCCGCCAGCAGCCGAAACCGATATTTTAGAGGATGAGCCCCGGTTCCCCCGCATCGTCCTGGCGCTGGTGCATACTTCGGCCCCATGACCCGGCGCGCCCTGTGTCAACTCGCTTCGATGGCAACAAAATCCGCCCGTCGGGCGGATGTGGCGCCGTGCTACCGGATAATTTGCCGGAAGGCGCCCGCCCCGTGGGGCGGGTTCTGTTTTTTAGCAAACCTGCATGCAGGGAGGATGCGCATGACCTTGTTCCGCGCGTGCGTCACGGGCTTGGCGATGGCTTCGATGCTGCTTCTGGCGGCCTGCGTCAATAAAGAGCCTCAGGAGCGCGTTGCGTTCATACAGTTGCTGCAAGCCCGGATGAACAGCGCCACGCTGGTGCCCATCGGCGCGCTCAGCAAGCCCGAAAAAGAGGCCGTGGGCGATTACGCCGACGCCTATGAGGTGATCACCGATTTTCAGGAAGCCCTGGCGCAGGCGGCCCAGCCGTTGCGCGAGGTGCTGGCCATGGAGACCATCCGCTCGGTCAGCGAGATCGTGGAGCGCAAGGCCGGGTTCGAAGCCGCGCGCAAGACCCTGGCGGAGAGCGCCGCAAAACTCCAGGATGCCCGTGCCAAGGCGGACAAGGCCCGGGCCGCGTTGACGCTGCCAGCCGATCTGGCTCCCGTCTATGACGGCGTGTATGACGAGGCGGTGACTGCTCCCGCCGCGGAGATGATGGACGCCGCGTCAAAAATGGACTCGGTCGCCCGCGACGCCCTGGGCGTGGCGGACTTTGTCGCGGCCCATGGCTCTGACGTTCTGCTGGTGGAGGGGCAGGCGCGCGTGGCGACGCCAACGATCCAGCAGGAATTGAATTTGCGGCTGCAGGGACTGAACGCGCAATCCGAAGGGCTCGAGGAGGCTCGCGCTACCCTGCTGCGGGCCGCGGGCCGCGGCTCGCCCGCGCCATAACCTTCCGGGGCGCGTCCAGCGCCGGCCGGCGGCGCTTTGTACAATGCGGCTCTCGCGGCGTTCGCCGAGCCTTGGACGGAATATGAGCCAATCTTCCAGCGTGCACTACAGAACCTTTCTGCTCCTGCTGGTGGTGGTCACCATCGCGTTCGGCTGGTTGTTGTGGCCTTTCTATGGCGCCGTTTTCTGGGGCACCATCCTCGCCATCCTTTTCGCCCCCCTGCAGCGCCGTCTGGTGGCGCGCATCGGCGGGCGGCGCAATCTTGCCGCGCTGATCACCCTGCTGCTGGTGCTGCTGCTGGTGATCCTGCCGCTGGTCGTGATCAGCGGCTCGCTGGTGCGCGAAGGCGCCAACCTTTATCAAAGCATCAAGTCCGGGCAGATCAACTTCGGCGCCTATTTCCAGCAAGCCATGGCGGCTTTGCCGCCGTCGGTGCATGACATGCTGGCGCGCTTCGATCTGGCCGACATTCCCAGCTTGCAGGAAAAGCTCAGCGCGGGTGCCATGCAGGCAAGCCAGTTCCTGGCCACGCAGGCCCTGAGCATCGGACAGGACACGTTCCAGTTCGTGATCGGCTTTGGCATCATGCTGTATCTGTTGTTCTTCCTGTTGCGGGACGGGCCGCAGCTATCGGCCCGCCTGAAGCGCGCGATGCCCCTGAGCGACACTCACAAGCAGCATCTGTTCCGCAAATTCACCACCGTCGTGCGCGCCACCGTCAAGGGCAACGTCGCGGTGGCCGCGGCGCAGGGCGCGCTGGGCGGCATCATCTTTTCGATCCTGTCGATCCAGGGCGCGCTGCTGTGGGGCGTGATCATGGGCTTTCTTTCACTGCTGCCCGCAATCGGCGCAGGCCTGATCTGGGCGCCCGTGGCGATCTACTTCCTGTTGACGGGCGCCACGATCAAGGGCGTTGCGCTGATCGCGTTCGGGGTGCTGGTCATTGGCATGGTCGACAACGTTCTGCGCCCCATCCTGGTGGGCAAGGACACCAAGATGCCGGACTACGTGGTGCTGATCTCCACGCTGGGCGGCATGGCCTTGTTCGGCTTGAATGGTTTCGTGATCGGCCCGCTGATCGCCGCCCTGTTCATGGCAAGCTGGGATTTGTTCTCGCCCGCGTCCGGTGTGCCGGTCGCCCATGCCGAGGACAGCGAGCCCGACGGCAAATAGCATTACACGTGTGGGCATGCGGCCGCAGACAAGTCGTCCGCATGTGTCTGGACCGGTGTATGGTGTAGCAGCGTCGGCCCCTTCGGGGGCTGGCCTTTCGTGTCAACTTCGCTAATCAGGAGCGCGTTGCATATGGAATGGAAACTGCACCGATCGGGCTGGATCGAAGAACGCAACTTCGACATCGAGTTCGCCGAGACCCCCGAGGGCTATCACACCCGCGTCCGGGTCTTCGGATTTCCGATTCTTGAAGACACCAGGCATGTGTTTCCGAACGAGGCCTTGGCGGAGAAAGGAGCGCTGACCTTGCTCAAGAGCCAGTTCACGGGCACGCCGGACCTGGAAGACCAGTAGCGAAAAAGGGGTGGGCGGAGATCATTCGCCCGCCCTTTTTCGCATCACTGCAGGCGCAGCCGGCTATCGCCGATGATCAGGTCGCGGCTTACCGGGGGCACCGCGCTGATGAGGCCCTGCCTTATGGCTGCCTCGACGTCCGCTTTCGCCGAATCGTATGCACCGGATTCGTGCTGCAGGCGGCCCAGCAGGCGCCAGGTTCCGGACGGTTCGGCGCTGTAGGCGAAGAATCCGAAGTGAGTCCATTGGCCATCCGGGGCAGGGGGCGCATGCAGGACGATGTCGTCCTGCCCGTCGCCGGAGATATCGGCAAAGATCAGCTGGCAGAGCGCGGCGGGCGCACTGTCCGGCGCGGATCGAGGCAGGCAGTCTTTGGCGAGGTCCGGGCTGGTCTCGACGACGTACGTCCACCAGGCCTGCGGCACGTCATGGCCGTCCGGGTAGACCGTGAACGCCGGGACTTCCTGCGTCAACGGGAGCTTGGCGCGGGTGTCCCAGGAGTAGTAGCGATGGTGGATGAGGGCGTCCGCGGCGGCCAGGGCGATCCTCGGATCCTGACTGTTGGCGGCGCCGTCGGCCAACCGTTGCAGCACGGCCCGACCCCATTGGCCGTGGCTGTCTTTCATGTCGATATAACGGAAGCTGTCGGGCTGGACGCGGCCATCCATCAAACGCGCCATCTGGCTCTGCGCGGCAATCCGCTGCGGGCTTGCCCATGACAGGGCGATTGCCGCAAGCAGCGCCAGCATGGCGCCGGCGGCCATCAGATTGGTCGCCGCCAGCGTGGCGTAGTAACGCTTGGGGCGTAGCGCGGCCCAGGCATAACCCAGGCCGTACAGGCCGGTGAGCACACTGGCGTAGGCCGCCCAGGCCCGGCTGATCGTCCAGCCGTACTGCTCGATGCGCACGGCGACGCCATACGCCGCGACGGCCGCCAAGGGCAGCAGGCAAAGCATGCCCCAACGCAACAGCCGGCGCAGCCGCGGTCCGAACGGCGCCGATTCGTCGCCGTCCTGCCAGGCGGCATTGATCAGCTTGATCCACAGCAGCGAGAACGCGATGAGGCCGCCAGCCGAGAGCGTGACGGCCTGCAGGTCCAGCGTCAGCCGGGCGGCCAGCGCGATCGTAAAGGCGACGCCGACCAGGGTCACCAGCGGCAGCAGCCAGGCGTTGAGCGTGAGCCAGGACCGCTGCAGCATCTCCGCCAGCTGCGGGCGCCGCCGCACGCCCACCAGGCTTGCGGCCAGGATCATCGGCCATAGCGCGATCTGGAAGGGCGGGGCGGTGACGACATACTGCACGATGGGGATGCCGATCATGCGGAACATTGCGCCGGCCGCCCACAGCAACAGGCAGACCGCCAGCGTCAGGCTGCCGGCCATCCCCAGATGCACGGTGTTGCGCCATGCGGCGCGAAATATCGCGGGATAGCTCCATTGGGGCTTTCCGAAGTCCAGCGCCTGGATCAGCGGCAGTATGAGAAAGGCCGCGACGCTAGTCATGAGCAGGGTGCAGAACAGGTCCGTGCGGTTGGGCAGGCCGTTCGCTTCATGCGGCGGCACTTCCCCGCCCAGGCCCAGCCCGTAGGCGGACAAGGCGGGCAGGACCAGCCCGTACGCGACCGCTGCGACGAGCCAGCGCCTGCCGCTGCGCATGCCCGCCAGCATGGCGCCCGCCAGCGTGGGAAGCCACGCGAATTGCAGCCAAAAAGTCAGGGCGTACAGGTTGCCGGACGGCCAAAGGCGCCATATCACCAGAAAGTACAGGATCAGGCCTGATGCGGCGGCGATGGCGCCATGGGTCAGCACGGCCTTGTCGGCCGCTTGGAGTTGGCGGGGGAGAGGGGGCTTGCCGGGCGACGTATTCATGGCCGGGATAGTAGCAACATGCCGCCTAGCCCCGGACGGGCGCGGGACCGGGGGGGCCGCGAAATCATCGCCTGTCGATCCGTTTGGGAGTAAATTGGGGTCGCAGTGGTTTCAACACATCAAACAGGCGGCCCGGGCTGCGCCTTTTTGAGCGCGAATTGTGCGATTGCGGGGTTCTGCAATAATTTCTGAATTTCATCCATTCCCAGGCCGAAGACCGGGAAGGACGTATCGGGAGGCGCATGAGGCCAGGGGTGTTGTTTTGGTGGGATGTCCGCGCTGCGCGGGCCTTGTGGGGCGAACCGAGCCATGGCTGACAGCGAGAGTCTCGCTGGCGAGCGTCCGCGGCTCCAGCACCGGTATTCCATGCGGACCGGCCTGCTGGCCCTGGTCTTTGCCTGTATATCGCCCGCGCTGATCGTGGCGTCCGTGGCGGTCTACGAAAGCTACGTCATCCAGAAGGAACGGATATTTCGCGACACGATTTTCCTGGCGCGCAATCTCACCGCCATCCTGGACCGCGAGCTGACCGGCGTCGAGGCCGGGCTGCAGATGCTGGCCTCGTCCCCTGACCTCATCGGCGGAGACCTGGCCGGCTTTCACCAGCGGGCGCGCGAAGCGGTGCGGTTCCAGATCGTGGACAGCTATGTCCTGACCAGCAAGGATGGGCGACAAATCATCAACACGCAGGTGCCTTACGGCACCGCGTTGCCGGCCAGCGGCGCGCCCGACGAGCTGATCCGCGTTTTTCAGTCGCGCATGCCGGTGTTGACGGGCTTGTTCTCCGGCGGCGTCAGCCGCGACCCCACTCTCGCGTTGGGCGTGCCCGTGGTGCGCGGCAATGAAGTGGTCTACAGCTTGAATGTGGGGCTGTCACCCGAGCGCATCGGCAACGTGCTGGGCCGGCGCGCCTTGCCCGAGGGCTGGGTGGCCGCCGTGCTGGACAACTCCGGAACCATCCTTGCGCGAACCCGGGACACCTCGAGGTTCGTGGGGCAGAAGGCAGTGCCCGCGCTGGCCCGCGCCGTGCAGCAGGAAGGCGAAGGATCGCTGGAAACCATTACCAAGGAAGGCACTCCCGTCTACACCGCGTTCAGCCGGTCGGCACTGTCGGGGTGGACGGTCGCCGCCGGCGCGCCGATGAATCTGCTGACGTCGGATCTCTACCGGTCCATTGCCTGGATCGGCCTGGGCACGCTGTTCGCTTTCGGGCTGGGCCTGGGGCTGGCGCTGAGGCTGGCGAGCCGGCTGACCTCGGCGGTGCAGGGGCTGGTTGCGCCTGCGCTGGCGCTGGGTGAAGGGCGCACGGTTGAATTGCCGGCCACGAGGATCAAGGAAGCCCAGGAAGTGGGAGCCGCCATGCTGCAGGCTTCCCGCATGCTGGCGCGCGCGCAGCACCTGGCGCACTACGATCCTCTGACCGGCCTGTGCAATCGGGTTCTGTTTGGCGAGCTCGTCTTGCGAGAACTGGCCGTGGCGCAGCGCAGCGGCAATGAATTCTCGATCCTGGCGATCGACCTGGATGGCTTCAAGGCCGTCAATGACATGCACGGTCACGCCGCGGGCGACACCGTGCTGAAGGAAGCCGCCGAGCGGATGGCGCGGGCGATCAGGGTGTCCGACGTGGCTGCGAGGCTGGGCGGCGACGAATTCGCGGTGTTGTTGATGGGGGCCAATCGGGAAAATGCGCGGCAAGTCGCCGAGGCCCTGGTCGAGAGCCTGTCGCTGCCGTATCCCAATATCCGCGTCGCCGTGTCGGCGAGCGTGGGCATTGCGGTTTTTCCGAAGTCCGGCATCACCATGCTGCAATTGCTTGAGCGCGCCGATGTGGCGCTGTACAAGGCCAAGGGGCAGGGCAAGCGGAGAGTGGTGCTGGATCAGTGAACCCGCCGCTTGCGTTGGTGCGCGCTCTCAGGTTTCCTGGCGCGGAGGCGACAGGGCCGTCAGGACCTCGCCCGAATTCAGGCGGTAGCGCTTGTCGTCCAGGGGAATCACGCGTTCTCCCTCAGTGGTCCTGAGGATGTAGCGCGTGTCGACGGGCGGGGGCACGGCGCGGCCTGGATCATCCCCCTGCAAGAACACTTCTATCCGATAGAGCCGACCCGACTCCGTGCTTGCCAGTACGTCGCTCAACCTGCGTATTGAAATGGCCATGCGGCTTTTTCTCCCTTGGGTTTTCGCTAAACTTCCTGCCTTGGCGCCGGGTCCGTCCAGGTCATGCGGCGCGGCTGGCGGGTAATCGGAAACGGTAATGCAATTCACTTCAGGCCGGAATACGGCCACCACCTTAGGCTTGCTGGCGATATTGCTATGGGGCACGGTCGTCGGCCTGATCCGCGGCGTCAGCGAGAACTTCGGCCCCATCGGCGGCGCCGCCCTGATCTATACGGTGGGTTCGCTATTCCTGGTGTTGTTGCTGGGCTTTCCGAAGCTGCGGAGTTTTCCCCGTTCCTACCTTATCGTGGGCAGCATCCTGTTTGTCGCCTATGAAATCTGCCTGTCGCTGTCGCTGGGATTCGCCGCGAATCGCGGGCAAGCCATCGAACTGGGTATCGTCAACTATCTGTGGCCGTGCTTTACGGTAATTCTTGCCATGGTCATCAACGGCCAGCGGGCGGGCGTAATGGTGGTGCCGGGAATCCTGTTGTCGGTGTGCGGCATTGTGTGGGTGGTGGGCGGGCCGGGCGGGCTTTCCATCGAGCGCACCACGGCCAACGTCTTGAGTAATCCCCTCAGTTATGGACTGGCTTTCAGCGGCGCCATTATCTGGGCCGTTTATTGCAACGTGACGAAGCGCTTTGCCGACGGCAAGAATGGCGTCGCCCTGTTTTTCATGCTGACCGCCGCGGTCTTGTGGATCAAGTATTTCCTGAGCGCCGAACCCGCGCTGGCATTCGCCGCGCCTGCCACGCTCGAATTGTGCGTGACCGGTGGCGCCATGGCGGCCGGCTATGCATTCTGGAACGTGGGGATATTGCGGGGAAACCTGACCCTGCTGGCCACTGCGTCTTACTTCACGCCGGTATTTTCCACCTTCTTTGCCGCGGTATGGCTGTCGACCCCGCTGACCATGTCGTTCTGGCAGGGGGTGGCCATGGTCACCGCCGGCTCGCTGTTGTGCTGGGCAGCCACGCGCGGCAGACCCGCCCGGGACGGATAGTCCCAAGGCGGGGCCAAAGCAAAAGGTGGGAATTACTCGATGAGCATGGTCTGGGCGACGGCGTATCCCAGGGGAATCAACAAGAGCGACGCAAAGGTGGAGCTCACAATCGCCGCGGATATTTTCAGCCAGGGCTCGGGCCCCGCGCTTTGAATAGTCTGAATCACCAACGCGACGATACCCACAACCATCAAACAGCTGATAACCACTGCTACATAAGTCATGTTGTCTCCGTCCTCGCCTGATTAAAGGGATGCGGCGCCGCTGAGCGGTCTAGATGTTTGTATTGATTGTGCGCCTGTATTGCAGGGCTGCGCCCTAGGGTTTTCCTGGCGGGCCGAGGGCTTTGTGGCGTATTTGCCGCGCGGCATGCAGCATGAAATTGATGTGCACGCGCAGCATTTTCCGTGGTGCAAGGCCGCGCCTGCGGACCATGAGTTTGCGCTACGATGGCAGCATCAAAACACCCATGAGGCCGCAAGATGCCGCAAAGATTGCGCCCCGGCACGCGTGCCACCCTGCAGGTCCGGCAACTGTCGCCCGGCGCATTTGCGTGGATCATCACCTTGCTTGATCCCGAATCCGGCAATGTGCGCAGCACCAATTACTCGGAAAAGCGCTACGGCAGCATGGACGAGGCCTCGACCGCAGGCAAGGCTGCCGTGGTGGAATTCCTGGGCGCGGATGGCCAGGAAGGCCAGGGCTTGCCGCCGGGCGGCAGACTCAAGTCCTGACTGGCGGCCTTTTCGCGGTGCCTCGGCAAGCCCTCGTTCGAGGGCTTGTTTGCATTCAGGGGCTGGCGGGCACGCGATTTGCTGAGGGAGGGCAAGGCGCGTTCGGCGCCGCTTGAGGAGAAGACATCATGCCCCAGTCCCCGCATAGAGAGCCGGGCGTGCCGCCCGATGATCCCGCGCTTCCCGGCAATGTGCCGCAGGATGACCCGCAGCCCGATCCGGATCGCCCGACCGACAACCCCGATTTGATCGACCCGACTTTTCCCCCGCCCGACCCGCGTTCGCCGGGCACGATCGACCTGGCCTGAGCGCGGGGTACCGCGCGTCGGCCGACAAACACAAACACATCCAAGGAGGTTTCCATGCGCTCCATTCTGCTGTGGCTGCTTGGCGTACCCATTCCTATCATCATCCTGCTGGCGCTGTTCTGGCACTGACGTCGTTCCCGCTTTGGCGCCGCGTTCGCGCGGCGGCGAAAAACAATGGATAAGGATTGATCATGGAAAATTCATCGTCATTGAGCCAGCCCTACAACAGCGGCGTGCCTCAGCACGAATCCGCGATTTCCGCTGTGTCGTGGGCTGCGGTGTTTGCCGGCGCGGTGATTGCCGCCGCGCTGTCCCTCGCGCTGTTTGCCGGCGGCACGGGTTTGGGTTTTCTGTCGGTATCGCCATGGGGTGATGAAGGCATGTCTGCCCCGGCGGTCGGCATCAGCATCATCGGCTGGACGTTCTTCACCCAGATCGTCGCTTATGGCATTGGCGGCTACGTGGCCGGAAGGCTGCGGACCAAATGGGTGGATGTGCATTCGGATGAAATCTACTTCCGCGATACGGCGCACGGATTTCTGGTGTGGGCCCTGAGTGCGGTGGTCAGCGCGGCGCTGCTGGGTTCTGCGATCGCATCCGTGGCCTCGGGCGTGGCGAAGGCTGGCGCATCGGTAGCCGCGGGCGCGGGCACAGCGGTGACGGCGGCCGCTGCCGCGGGCGCAAGCGGCGGCGGTATGGAGCGGGCAACCGACTACCTCACCGACACCTTGCTGCGCTCGGAGCGGCCTGATGCCAGCGGCGACCGCGACGCGGCGCGCGCGGAAGTGGGCAGCATTGTGGCAATGAGCCTGGCGCGAGGCGACATGACGTCGGAAGACCGCGACTACGTCGTGAAGGTGGTTGCCGCTCAAACCGGCCTGGATCCCGCCGTGGCGCAGCGCCGCGTCGAGCAGACAATCCAGAATGCCAAGAAGGCGGCCGAAGACGCCAAGCAAAAGGCCAAGGAAGCAGCCGACAAGGCCAGAAAGGCCGCCGCCGCATTCGCCCTGTGGGGATTTGCCTCCATGCTGATCGGCGCGTTCGTGGCGAGCCTGGCTGCAACCTGGGGCGGCAAGCGCCGCGATACCTTGCGCAGGCTGTAGGGCGCACGTAGCTGGGCGCTCGTAGTAAGGCGTTCGCAGTAGGGTGTATCCGGGCGCCGTGCCGCAGGCTATGTCATCGGCGCATCGCACTGTGTCATCAGCGCGGCAATGCAAAAGGCCCTCACGCGTGCGTGAGGGCCTTCTAAATTCTTGGTGGCGCATCCCTGATTCGAACAGGGGACCTGCGGATTATGATTTCACGCCAAAGGCATGGGATATTAAAGGCTTGGGGTGTTATTCTGCTCCGCAACTGGGCAACAAATGCGCAGCCGGAAGCCGCATATTTGCTTGAGGCAATAGCCCGTTGTGGAGCGGAATTCAGCGGGTAGGGCCGACTTTATCGCCCTTTCGCTCGCGCACGTAACGCTCTGTCATCTCGATGGATTTGTGGCCCAGTTGGCGCTGGGCTTGTCGGATGTCGCCGGACGATTCTGCCGTATCCGTCCCAGCCTTGGTGCGCAGGTCGCGGAATTGGAAGGCATCCTTTGGGACGCCCGCAGTCTCGCGCGCAGCATAGAACCGTTGCCGCAGCGCGTCATAGCCCAGGCGCTGGCCCGACTCATTGACGACCAAAGCGGTGGAACTGACCTTATACCCTGCCTTGCGGGCACGGTTTCTGGCTATCACTTTCGCCAAATCACCTTCAATGGTGATGCGAAGCTTCTTTCCGGTCTTGTTTTGGTCCAAATGCAGCATGCCCTCCCGAACGTCTCTCTCGTCAAATTTGAGAGTGTCGGCAGGGCGCTGCCCGGTCAGATATGCTAAGTCCATGGCGTCTTGGGTAGGCGAGTCAGCAGCTTTCCAGACCCTCTGGAACACGTCGTCCTCTACGTACACATCCCGGCCTGTCTCCTTGTTCTTGCGGACGCCGGCGCAAGGATTGGGGGCGTCTGTCAGCCCCACCTCTCTTGCGTAGTTGAAAACGTGACTGAATAGCGCGATCTCCCGATTCGCTCGCACGTGTCCGGGGTTCGGCGGAACCTCTCTATTCTTGGATACATTCAACTTTCGCGCCTCATCTCCGCGCCAAGTCATGTACAGCTTGATGTGCTGCGGCTTGATATCTGCCAGGGGGGCGGGAGGGTCATCAAAGTAGCGATACAGGACGGTAAATTCCTTCAGGTTGTCAGCCTGGCTCCGGGGAGCCTTGGTCAGGAGAACATCCCGGATGTAGCGCTTGGCCGCATAGCGAAAGGTCGCCACGGGGGCGGACGAGGGCACGTTTCGCCGCTCAAGCTCCGTCCACTTTCGGACGGCGTTGACTGGATCAGGCCCAAGTGGAATCTCAATACGGGGGCGGCCGCCCGCATCGTAATAGGTCCTGCCGCTCTTCTGTTTGCGCGAGCGCATCCGAGGCGGCAAGTTCATGTTCTTGTAGGGTTGGACAGCAGGGCGGATTCGATGATCGACAGGATGCGGTCTCGTCGGGAGTCCGCGCCCGGTTCCATGCTGACGGCTTGGGCATAGCCAAGGTGGGTCAGTATCTGGGCCGCCGCCTGGGCGGCGTTGTTCTGGGCGGTCATGCTGCGCACTCGCAAGGTAGCTCGGGCTGGACGCTACGGATCTCGATGATCTTCTTGGCGCCAACCCAGAATCGTTGATGGGGGATGTGTTCGGTTGCCGGTATGCCGGCGGCGCGCATCGCTTCGAATGTCGGCTCCATCTCTTCCAGATAGACCGGCACGCCGTTGTCGCTGTGAATGGCATGACCGCCGCTATAGCAGACGATGTGTTTTTCCATGCCTACCTCGATCCGCCCAAACCGAACTGCGCGGTGGCCTCGATTGAGGCCGCTACGATAGGCCGGTAACCTAACGCTTTTTGAGGCGTCCTACAGAGCTTCTTATGAAATGCAGCTATTGCAAAACCCTCGACCGAAAGCCGGCTAGTTGGATGCGGCACGAGTTCCTGGTCGAGCGCAAACATTTTCAGAATTCGTTCAGCTTTGCGATCTTTTCGCGCGGCCCTGTTTTTCAATGCAAACACTGTCGGGGATGCATGCACGTTCAACAGACAAGTCCCGCAGGGCGGATTTGGATGTGGACGCAGCGGGAGATGTGGTAGCAGTGAGCCGCCTTGTGGCCAGTTATCGGGCATAGCCATTCTTCTTTCAGGCACCCTTTCGGTCGATTGTCTGCGCTGCTAACGAGCGGGGCAACGACCTTGCGGGGGAGGGCGCGGCCGTGGATGGTGCTGGCGGTGACTTTCGCTTTGCCGGCGGCCTTGGCTTGGTCAACTTTCCCGGTGAGGAAGCCGCCAGCGCTGGCGCCCAGCTTGCGGACGGCTTCAATTGCCACCTCGGCGGCTACCTTGCAGGACCGCACCAGATCTTGAACGTCGCGCTCGGCGTCGGCCAGGACAAGGTCGTTTTCAACGCGAGTCCGGCTGCAATGGACGAGGGCGGCAATTTCGTCGCTGTCCAAACCCATGCCCCGAAATCACTTGAAGCTGCGGGCGGCCTCCACGGGACGCAGCTTTACGCCTTCACTGCTGGTATAGATCCGCGCCTGCCGCTCGACCTCATTGCCGGTGAATCCAATAACTGCAATCCACTCAATGGGTGCGCCGCGGGCAATGGCGCGACTATAAGCTTCGTGGCGCCTGTGGCCGTCTACGATTTCAACGCCGGAGCCGTCCGGCATTGCGACGACTTCGAGCGGCGGCAGAGGCCCGCCGGCCATGATGTAGTTCGTCAGCGCTTCGATACCGGCTTCAGACACGGAGTCCGGTTCGCGCAGATTGAACGCGTCCTGAACCACGATTTGGGAATAGCGGACTTTCATTGCGTCGGCGCGTTTAATCGTGCCGTCCTTGATCATCGTCTTAAATGATGCAGGGGGATGGGTCATGTGACACCCTGAAGGGGTTGGGATACGATGCGCTGCCAAAGGAGGCGCATCATGGATAAGGGGCCGGAAGTTTCATGCGGTGAAGCGCTGACGGCGATAGCGGTGGTCGGCCTGTGCATTGCTTTTGCGTTGCACTACCCGGAGGAATCAGCGGATTGGGCTGCCTGGATGCAGGCTTTTGGGTCGGTCGCCGCTATTGCTGGGGCAGGGTGGATTGCGCGCGGGCAAGTTCGAGAAGCGCAACGCGTCGAGGAAGAGCGACGCGCCTCTGAACGTAAGTCCGTCGCAGAGGGGCGGATAGAGCAACTTCAAGCGATCGCCGTTCTCGTTGAGCAACTGTTCATAACGCTTGATAAGACGGCGACTCAGCTGAACGATCAAATCAGCCCGTATGACATGGCTGCCTACGCACTGAATCGAATCGCGCCGCTCAAGGTAGCCATTACGGCTCTGAGCGGTATTCCGGTCCATCAGTTGCCGCATGCCTATATCGGGCTGCAGATTCTCAACATCAACAATTGCACGGCCCATGTTGTGCGCATTCTTGAAGACATTCAGAACGCACCTCCGACGATGGATGCGGAGGTGGATACTTTTGTACTGAGCTCAGCAAGCAGAGTCGTGCAGTATCGAGACCGCGCAAGCCGCGACTTAGGGGTCATCCGGGCACTCACCGATAGGTATGATGGAGTGAATTCCCCAGTGGTCTTGGCACGCCATCCGGAATGATCGGTGGCGGTGCATGGCCGCTTCGCCATATGTTCCTGATGGTTTGCGGGGAAACGCCGTAGCAATCGCCCAGGTCTTTCGTGGTCAGGCGGCCTTTGGCGGCTTGGATGAATGCCAACTCTTCGGGCCGCAGGGCATCTTGCTTCGGGTCCACCCGGCGCAAGCGGCGGCGGGGCAACGGGACCGGCGGCGTCCAGCCTGCACGATCCCTCAGCATGAATTCAATGCCGTTCATGCGACGAGCCGCAGCAGCCAGCCCAGGGTCTGCTGGCCGAAGAGCAGGAACGCCGCCAGCCCGAGGCCCGCGGGCCACGCTACCAGAGGCGGGATGTCTGCGTTGTTGTCCCAATTACCCTTCCCGGCGTGATCGCGCGGGGCGATGAGGTTGCCGAGCTTTCGGGCCACCTGCCGGACGGTGGGCAGCCGGGGGCGTCGCGTCGGGGGTGCGCTTACGCTGATGGCGTTCATTGCGGTTTCCAAGGATCGGCCGCGGCATAGCGGCGGGCAAGATAATCGCCGAGAGGGGCCAGCACCAAACACGCCAAAGCGCAAAGGGCCAGCCCCCAATTGAGAGTGGAGATGGATGACGGCATGCTGACTGGAAGGGGAGGTTGGGCTACGATGCGCCCCATGTGGATGGGGAGAGCGCTGGAATGAACTTGCGACAGCTCAAGTGGTATGAAGCCATCGCGATGGTGCTGTTGGGTATGGCAGTCGGCGCGACATGTGTCGCTTACATCCTCGACTGGCCTGGCTGGTTGGCCGCAGTCTCGGGACAGACCTGGGCCGCTTGGTTACAGGCTTTCGGTGCCGTCGCGGCGATATGGGCCGGATTTGCACTGGCAGGGAGGCAGTACGCAGTAGGGCTTCGCCTGCAGCGGTCTCAGGAACGGCGCGAGGAGGCTAGGCGTGATTGGGCTGACAGGCTGGAGGTCTCACGCATTCTGCTGGCCATTGAGGACGAGTTAGATATACGCGTCGAGCAATTTTTACGGGTGATCGGCGATGACTTGGACGCATGCGAACGACAAGGAAAAGGGTTTTTCCCCGCCTACAACGTCATGCCTTCCGAACCTTTCCCCGTCTATCGCAGCTTAGTGGCCCGCCTCCCATTGGTGCGAAGCCAAGATCTTCGGCAGCGGATAGTCCGGACTTACGCCCAATTGGAAGGGCTCGTGCTGACAGTTCAGACCAACTCCGAGTTAGCCAGAACGTATTTGGACGCCGATGCCGAAGCAAAGGCGAGTGCGCCTATCGACCGAAAAGAAAGACGGGCGATCGCCGAGGGTAAGCTGCGCGACTATTTCCCCACACTCGTGCGCACGCGGGAGGAAGTTATTGCGCAAGCGAACGCGCTTGTTGACTCTATCCGGTGGTCCGACGAAAGAAATGCGGTACCCACATCACGCCGCGCTTGATTGGCAGCACTCGGCGGTCTAGCTGTCCTGCCATTGGCCGGCCGCGTCGCGGTAGCGATCCTAGAGCCCGGCGATGCCTAGGGGGGCGCCATCCGCACGCGTGAAGCGCGTGGGCACCGTGGCGCCGGATCTCCAGTCAGGTTCAAAGATGCATCAGCCGGGATGATGCAATACTGCCCAGGGCGCCAGGCGTTCCCGAAGGTGAAGGACTTGGGCGCGGTCTCGCTGCGGGCGTTGAACGTGGAGAGCTTGTCAGCCTTGTCCAGGCCATCGGCCTTCGTCATGGCGCTGATGAGGCCCCAACGGCCTGCAGTGGCTTCGCGTTCTGGTACGGCCTCGTCGCCTGCGTCATGCTCTACAGGGCGCCGAACGAAGACGCCCTGATACCGTGGCCACATGTCGTACTTGCCGACGACTGTCCGCTGGTCGCGGGTGCCGAATTTCTTCAGCAGTAGCTCGGCGTCTTTCAGCGTCTGGTAGTGGCTGCACATTTCCGTCCTAAGCGAGAGGCGTATCAGCGATCATCGACTTCATTTCTTTAATAATTTGCCGGTGAAGTGAATCATAGCGGCTCGACAACTGGGGAAATTCCTGTTGTTGCTGAACTGTGGCATCCCGGCGGATCGCATCCCGCTCCTGTTCGGTTGAGGAGTCCTCCCACCTAGTAATGAGCTTCTGCCCCTGTTCAGCGATTTTCAAAAGCTGCAAGACGTATTCCAAAGTCAACCTGTCCAAACTTGGAAAGTACAGAGATGAAAGTACGGTCAGAAGATCCATTTTTGCATGGGGCGCCGTCTTCACGTCCAAGATCCCCGCTGCCGCATGAGCCCACCATTCGCGCATGTGGCGATGAGTAACCGCGGCGAGTTCTCCTAGCTCTTCGAGCTTTTGACGTCGAAGGGCGAGGGACTCTCGTTCGTGCCAATCTTGGAAGCCGACGGCAGCTTTCACTTGTTCCGCGACCAAGGTGGTCTGCCGAAGCTGTTCTTTAATGTCGCTGAGGTCTGCCTTGATGGCGGAAGTCTCACCGCGCTTCTTAGCGTAAGCACCCAGGAATGCAGCTAGCGCGGGTCCTGCTACCGCGATTGCCAAGAGCACGTACGCGCCCGGAGAGAACTTGTTCGCCTCTTCCACGATTTGGCGAATGCTTTCCAATGTGACCGGTGCCATATCAATCTCGTCGAATGGATCGGCGAAGTATTCCACGGTTGGACGTCGGATTCCATCTGGAATCAGTGCGGGGGGGGGGGGGGCAGCACGATCTAGAGCACTGTGCGTGCATCCAGCGTGTTCCGACTTTTGCGGAGCGCAAGGGTAATTGCGGAGCAAAGCAAAAGGCCCGCAACAGTGTGCGGGCCTTGGTATTCTTGGTGGCGCATCCCTGATTCGAACAGGGGACCTGCGGATTATGATTCCGTCGCTCTAACCGGCTGAGCTAATGCGCCATCGCTTCGTTGCCCTTCCAGTAGCTGTTTTCAGCTTCCGTGGCTTCAGATCAATGCCCTGTTGTTGCTAGCGCTGATCAACGAAGAACGAAATTCTAGCATGAAATTTTTCCTGTGTGCAAGCGCCCCAGGGCGTGAAATTCAAGGGCGCTTTTCAGGCGTCGCGCGCGAGGCGGATGCCGGAGAATTGCCAGCGCGCCTCGGGCGGGAAAAAATTGCGGTAGGAGGGGCGGATGTGGTCGCGCGGCGTGGCGCAGGACCCCCCACGCAGCACGTACTGATTGCACATGAATTTGCCGTTGTATTCGCCGACGGCGCCGGCGTCGGGTTGGAAGCCGGGATAGGCGTCGTAGGCGCTGGACGTCCATTCCCAGGCGTCGCCAAAAAGCTGCACCGGGCCGCCCGAGCCATTGCGCGCCGGGGCAGGGCGCGGGTCCAGGTGGCCGTTTTCCAGCATGTTGGCGTGCGCGGAGAAGGTGCCGTCGGCCAGCTGCCGGGCGGCGAATTCCCATTCGGCTTCGCGCGGCAGGCGCACGCGGGCCCAGCGGGCGTAGGCGTCGGCCTCGTAATAGCTGATGTGGGTCACTGGTGCCTGCAATTCCAGATCCTGCATGCCGTGCAGCGTGAAGGCGCGGCATTGGTCGCGATCGCCTTCCCAGTAGAGCGGCGCCCGCCAGCCCTGGGCGCAGACCAGGTCCCAACCCAGCGACAGCCACAGTTCAGGGCGCTTGTACCCGCCGTCGCGGATGAAGGCCAGGTATTCGTGCTGGGTCACCAGGCGGTCGGCCAGGTGAAACGGAGCCAGCAGCACGTCGTGGGCAGGGCCTTCATTGTCGAAACCGAAGCCGCGTCCGTCGTGACCGATGCGCACGATGCCGCCCGGGTAGCGGGTCCAGCCGGCCGGCGTGGCAGGCGGCAGGGCGGGGGAGTTGGCGGCGACATAGGCGGGTTTGAGCGGGTTGGCCGACAGCATGTGCTTGAGGTCGGTCAGGATCAGTTCCTGATGCTGCTGCTCGTGGTTCAGGCCGAGTTCGAGCAACGTGTCAAAGTCCGGGTCGTTGCCGCCCAGGCGCGAGATCAGGGCATGCATGGCGTCGTCGACGTGCTGGCGGTAGTGCAGCACCTCGGCCAGCGGGGGGCGCGACAGCAGGCCGCGCTGGGGGCGCGGATGCTTGGCGCCGACGGCGTTGTAGTAGGAGTTGAACAGCATGCGGTATTGCGGATGGAACGCCGGGGCCGACGGGTGAAAGCGCGTGAGTAGAAAGGTTTCGAAGAACCAGGTGGTGTGCGCCAGATGCCATTTGACGGGGCTGCAGTCCGGCATGGATTGCACCTGGCAGTCCTCCGGGCTCAGGGGCGCGGCCAGGGCCGTGCTGGTGGAGCGCACGGCGTCGTACCGGTCGTGCTGTCCGGCTTGTCCCGTGGCGTACGGCCCGATGGCGGGATGAGTCAGCAGGCAGGCGGGTTCCATGGCGATCCTCCAGTGGCGGCGTGGGTAATCCCGCGTCAGGCGCGGGCGCTGAAAACCGAAAACCAGCCCCGCGAATCCGACCAGTGCGCGACATCGCGATAGCCCGCGCTCTGGAGCATGTCGCTGAACGCTTGCGGGGTGTACTTGTATGAGTTTTCAGTGTGGATGCGTTCACCGTGGCTGAACTCGCGTTTGCCGCCAGGCCAGGTCACGCGCAGCGCGCGTTGCGCTTCCAGGTGCATCTCGATGCGGGACCGTGCGCTGTTGAAGATCGCAACATGACGCCAGTCGCTCACGTCGAAGTCGCTGTCCAGCACGATATTCACATGGCGCAGCAGGTTCAGGTTGAACGCCGCCGTCAGGTGCAGTGCGTCGTCGTAGGCGGGCTCGAGCACCTGCCTGGGCTTGACGCGGTCCACGCCCACCAGCAGCCCGCCGCCGGGGCTGGCGGCGCGTATCCGCTGCAGCATGGCGTATGCGCTGTCAGGGCCAAGGTTGCCGATGCTGGAGCCGGGATAGAAGAACAGCCGCTGCTCCGCGGGAATATCGGCTGGCAGCGCAAGGACGCGGGAGAAGTCCTGGCCGACGGCGGTGATGCTCAGGCCGGGATAAGAGAGCTTGAGCCTGCGCACGGCGGCTTGCAGATAGTCGGCCGAGATATCGACGGGTACATAGTGGCTGGGCCGCAAGCTGGAAAACAGCCGCTCGGCCTTGACGCAATCGCCCGCGCCGAGGTCGACCAGCGCTTGCACCGGGCCGATATGGCGCGCGATGTCGCCGCCGTGGCGCTGGAAGATCTCGGCCTCGCAGCGCGTGGGGTAGTACTCGGGCAGTTGGGTTATGGCGGTAAAGAGCGACGAACCCAGCGCGTCGTACAGGAACTTGGGGTCAATCCGGGCGGGGCTATCCATCAGCCCGTCGCGCAATTCGATCTGCTCGGCGCTGGGGTGCTGGACTTGCCGCGCAAGGAACTCAGGCGCGACGGGGGCAAGAAGTGCGGATGGGGAAACCATGCGTTCAGTTCCTTTTTGAGGCGGTTGAAGCGCATTGCAAAGGCCTATTGTGGCGGTTGAAGGGGTTCGGGTGTCAAGCGCCAAGCCTATGAATGCAATGGACTTTTACGAAATCGGAAACGCGCGCCGATGCACCCGCCGGCCCGCTTTCACGGGGCCGGCGGCCGGGCCGGCCATGGCTGTCAGCAAGTTTCGGTCCGCTGAAATATCGGTTTACGGCTGGTTGCGAAAGCACGGGCGCGGCGGGCCGATGATGGTCACAATGGGGCTTCGGTCGAGCGGGGCGGGGCCCCGCGGCTGGCGCGATGTTGCATTGCGTCAGGCGGGCGCATGCCGGGAGACCCAATTTGCACAAGGAGCGACCATGAATCGAAAGCACCAGCGCGCGGAAATGGCTTTGCATCGTGAACGGGTGAACGACAGCTTGCATGAGCTGCTTGCCGGGACGGAAGACCTGTTGCGTTCGACGGCTTCGTATACCGGCTCCGAGATCGAAGCGGCTCGCGCGCGCCTCAAGCGCCAGCTGGCCGAGGCGCGTGAATCCGCCGGGGACTGGGAGGGCGCCGCACGCGAGCGCGCGCGCCGCGCAACCGCCTATGCGGACGAGTATGTCCACGAGCATGCCTGGAAATCGGTCGGGGTGGCCGCATTGGTGGGCGCCTTGATCGGCTGCTGCCTGGTGGCGGGCAACCGGCGCTAACGGCGCATCATGAGGCCGCCTCCGGCCGCGAGCCGGGTCGGGCCGATCCCGGGCTTGCGGCATGGGATGTCCGGCGCGCGCCGTTGGGCGCGCTCGCTGCTGCTTGTCTGCGTCGCGTCTGTCCTGGCCGCGTGCGCCAGCGTCCCCGATGCGCAGGAACGCCAGGCGCGTGCCGCGCAGGCCGGACTGTCCGCCGATGCGGCCCGCGACAGCTACCGCCGCGGGCAGGGCATTGCCGCTGACCCGCAAACCCCTAAAGACGATTTCCTGGCGCGGCACCTGGCTGTGGAGCAGGCGGTCAGCGGCGCGCCGCTGGTGCCAGGCAACCGCGTGCGGCTGCTGGCGGACGGCCCCAGCACGTACCAGGCCATGCTGCAGTCCATCGGGCAGGCGCGCAGGTACGTCCACATGGAAACCTATATCTTCGACGATGACGCCGAAGGAGCGCGATTCGCCGAGGCGCTGATCGCGGCGCGCAATCGCGGCGCCGAGGTGTCCTTGATGGTCGATGCGGTGGGCACGATCAAGACGCCCGATGATTTGTTCCAGCGCTTGCGCGACGCCGGGGTTCAGGTCGCGGTGTTCAATCCGGTCAACCCGGCCCGGGCCCGCGCCGGCTGGTCCCCCAATCAGCGCAATCACCGCAAGGTGCTGGTGGTGGATGGCAAGGTCGGCTTCCTGGGCGGCATCAACGTCAGCAGCGTTTACGAGTCATCGTCGATCTCCGGAAGCGGGGGAGGGTCCGGTCCCGGTTCGGGGGGCGGGTCCGGCGCGGGCAAGGCCGACGCGCAGCCTGCCGGCGATGCCAAGTCCGCGCCCTGGCGCGACACGCATCTGCGCATCGAGGGCCCGGCGGTCGCCCAGCTTGAGGAAGTCATCCGGGCGGGCTGGGAGTCGCAAGCCAAGGAGCCGATCAAGGGCGGCGGCGCGCATGTGGCGCCGCCGGTGGGGGAAACCAGCGTGCGCATCCTGGCCAATCAGCCCGATCGCAGCGACGGCTACACGGTCTATCTCACGCTGATGTCCGCCTTTGAAAGCGCGCAGAAGTCCATACACATCACCATGGCGTACTTCGTGCCCGATCCGGCCTTCATCGAGGTACTGACGGCCGCCGCCCGGCGGGGCGTGGACGTGGTGCTGGTGTTGCCTGGCTTCAGCGATTCGTCGCTGGTGTTCAATGCGGGGCGCTCGCATTACACCGAACTGCTGCGCGCCGGCGCCAAGGTCTACGAGCGGCGCGATGCGCTGCTGCACGCAAAGACGGCGGTGGTCGATGGCGTCTGGTCCACGGTGGGCTCCAGCAATATGGACTGGCGCAGCTTTGCCTTGAACTACGAGATCAATGCCGTGGTGCTGGGGCCAGAGTTTGCGGGCGAGATGGAAGCGTTGTTCCAGCGCGATGTGGCCGATTCGGTGCGGATCACGCCCGAGGCCTGGAAGGACCGGGGCGTGGATGACCGCTTCATGGAGTTTTTTTCCCGCATGTTCGAGCGCTGGCTGTAGCGCCCCGCTTCAGGCGTAGCCGGCCACGGCCGGAGCTGCGTGTGCCTGCGCCAGGGCGGTGGTGATGTCGTGCGTAGGCTGGAACGACTGGGCCTGCGCCATCGTCCAGCCTGCTCGGAATACCTGGTGCCTGAATTCGCCGCGCAGCAGCTCGCCGGGCGCGAGTTCGGGGAACAGCGCGGACAGCAGCCGGATTTCGCTGGAAGAGATGCGGCGCGCAATGTGGTGCGGCCGCAATTGCCCCGGATGGGTCAGGCCTGCCGCGGCCAGCAGCTCCGCCAGCGCATGCAGGGTGTTCTTGTGGAAATTGGCGACGCGCTGCGCCTTGTCAGGCACGACCAGCGCGCGTTGGCGCAAGGGGTCCTGCGTGGTTACGCCGGTGGGGCATTTGCCGGTATGGCAGGCCTGCGCCTGGATGCAGCCGATGGCGAACATGAAGCCGCGCGCGGCATTGCACCAGTCGGCGCCCATGGCCATGACGCGGGCCATGTCGAAGGCGGTGATGATCTTGCCCGACGCGCCCAGCTTGATGCGGTCCCGCAGGTTTACGCCGATCAGTGTGTTGTGGACCAGCCGCAGCGCTTCGCGCAGCGGCGTGCCGACGTGGTCGACGAATTCCACGGGGGCGGCTCCCGTGCCGCCTTCGGCGCCGTCCACTACGATGAAGTCTGGCGTGATGCCGGTTTCCAGCATGGCCTTGACGATGGCGAACCATTCCCACGGGTGGCCCACGCAGAATTTGAAGCCTACCGGCTTGCCGCCGGACAGCTCGCGCAGGCGCGCCACGAATTTCATCAGGCCGATGGGGGTATCGAAGGCGGAGTGGCTGGCCGGCGAGTTGCAGTCCTGCCACGCGGCCACGCCGCGCGCCTCCGCGATCTCGGGCGTCACCTTGCCTGCCGGCAGGATGCCGCCGTGGCCAGGCTTCGCGCCTTGCGACAGCTTGATTTCGATCATCTTGACCTGCGGCGTACAGGCATTCTTGACGAAGGCCTCTTCGGAGAACGCGCCGTGTTCGTCACGGCAGCCGAAATAGCCCGAGCCGATGTTCCACACCAGGCTGCCGCCCGGCTGCCGATGGTAGCGGCTGATGCCGCCTTCGCCTGTGTCGTGCGCGAAGTCGCCCTGGCGGGCGCCTTCATTCAATGCCAGGACGGCGTTGGCGGACAGCGCGCCAAAGCTCATGGCGGACACGTTGAACGCCGACATGGAATAAGGCTGTTTGCACTCGGGGCCGCCCACGGTGACGCGGAAGTCCGTGTCGTTGATGTGCGATGGCGACATCGAATGGTTGATCCATTCGTAGCGGTCCCCGTAGACGTCTTCCTGGGTGCCGAAAGGGCGCTTGTCGATCTCGCGCTTGGCGCGCTGATAGACGATGGAGCGCTGCGCGCGCGAGAACGGCGCGGCTTGCGTGTCGTCTTCCAGGAAGTACTGGCGAATCTCGGGGCGGATGAACTCGAAGAGGAATCGCAGGTTGCCCAGGACCGGATAATTGCGCCGTATGGCATGTCGGGTCTGGATCAGGTCATAGACGCCCAGGGCGCCCAGCAGCGCCAGCGGCACGGCGGCCGTCAGCCACCACAGTGAGCCCGTCGCGGCCAGGATGGCCGTGATCGCGGCGCCCGCCAAGGTCAAAAAAAAGGCCGAGTAGCGGCCGGCAATCCAGTTCATGTCCATCTCCGTGTTGCGGAATGGAGCAACCATACACCAGCGCAGTTGGCGGGTCGCCAAAAGAAAGGCCCCCTGAGGGGGCCGTTCCTGGAACACTGTTTCTCAGCAGCTGGATGCTGGCGGCGTCTTTTCGACGGCCAGGCCAAACAGCGGGCGCAGTTGGACGCCCAGCGCGCTGCCCGCGAACGCGGCCGGCAGCCACAGCCAGGCATGCAGGCTGCCCGACAGGATGCCGCTGAAGTAGGCGCCGATATTGCAGCCGAAGGCCAGGCGCGCGCCGTAGCCCAGCAACAGGCCGCCGATGATGGCGCCAGCCAGCGAGCGGGCGGGCACCTTCCAGACGGGTGCGAATTTTCCGGCGGCGCTGGCGGCGGCCAGTGCGCCCAGCATCAGGCCGATGTCCATGACGGTCGTGACGTCCTGGCGCAGCGGCGCGGCCAGCGCGGGCTGCTTGCTCCAGTAGGCCCAGGTGGCCACGTCGCCGGTCACGGCGTTCAAGGCCTTGGCGCCCCACAGCGCGAAGGCCGAGGTGATGCCCCAGGGGCGGCCGGCCAGCGCCAGCGTGGCGAAATTCAGCACCACCAGCGCCACGCCGCCCCAGATCAGCGGCCAGGGGCCTTGCAGCAGCGACACGGGCCGGGCGGTGCGCGACGCAAACGAAATCACATGGCCGTGACGGCGTTTTTCAAGCGCGGTGGCGATCCAGGCAATCAGCGCGAACACTGCGAGGTTGGCGACAAGCGCGGGCGCCAGGCCCCAGGTCTTGATGAGCGAGGTGGGCGCCAGCGCGGGCAGGCTGGACCACCAGCCGAAGTTGGCCGTGGCGATGACCGAACCCACGATGAAGAACAGCAGTGTGACGATCATGCGGGTATTGCCGCCGCCCACCGCGAACAGGGTGCCCGAGGCGCAACCGCCGCCCAGCTGCATGCCGATGCCAAACAGGAAGGCGCCCAGCACCACCGACACGCCGGGCGGCGAGACCAGGCCAGCCACCGGCTGGCCGAACAGCGTGCCCGCGGCCAGGAAGGGGAAGAACAGCAGCACGCCCACGCCCAGCATGAACATCTGCGCGCGCAGGCCCGCGCCGCGCCGGTCCGACACGAATACGCGCCAGGCCTGGGTGAAGCCGAACGACGCGTGGTACAGGGTGACGCCGAGCAGCGCGCCGATCACCCACAGCGCGCCTTGGCGCCAGCTCACGGTCTGGTTCAGGTAGAGGGCGCCGGCCAGTACCAGCAGCAGGGCAATCCAGAGCGGCTTGCGATTGATCCGGATGGGCGGCAGGGCCGAAGGCAGGGGCAGGGAGGACGCGTTGGCGCTCATGGAGAGTTCCGGGGAGTCAAAAACGTAAATGCAAACGGGTGCGCGTACGCACCCGTGGGAATAGCAGCAAGTCTAAAGCGGCCGGCAAATCTCTCAAAACACCAATTTATGCTTGAATAATAACTAAAAGTTATATAGAGACGACCCTGCCAGCCTATTGCAGCCGCCAGACCAGCGCGGCCAGCGTCAGCAGCAGCACGGGCAGCGTCAGCACAATGCCGACCCTGAAGTAATAGCCCCAGGTGATGCGCAAGCCCTTGCGCGCCAGCACATGCAGCCACAGGAGCGTCGCCAGGCTGCCTATCGGGGTGATCTTGGGGCCGAGGTCGCTGCCGATGATGTTGGCGTAGATCATCGCGTCTCTCACCGGACCCGTGGCGCTGGTGTCGGCGATGGACAGGGCGCCTATCAGCACGGTCGGCAGGTTGTTCATGATGGAAGACAGGAAGGCAGTGATGAGGCCGGTGCCCATCGCCGCGCCCCACAATCCATGTTCCGCGAAACGATCCAGCACCTGCGCCAGATGGGCGGTCAATCCGGCATTGCGCAGGCCATACACCACGAGGTACATGCCGAGCGAGAAGATCACGATATGCCAGGGCGCCTCGCGCATGATGCGACGCGTGCCAACGACGTGCTGGCGGCCCGCGATCAGCAGCAGGCCGAGCGCGCCGGCGGCGGCGATGGCGCTGACGGGAATGCCCAGGGGTTCCAGGATGAAAAAGCCCGCCAGCAGCAGGCCGAGCACCACCCAGCCGGCGCGGAACGTGATCCGGTCGCGTATGGCCGAGGCAGGAGCCGGCAGCTGGCTCACGTCGTAGCGGGGCGGAATGCTCTTGCGAAAGAACAGCAGCAGCACGGCCAGCGTAGAGCCTACCGCCACGAGGTTCACGGGCAGCATCACCGAGGCGTACTCCCCGAAGCCGATCCCGAAGAAGTCCGCCGACACGATGTTCACCAGGTTGGATACGATCAGCGCGATGCTGCCGGTGTCCGCGATGAAGCCCGCCGCCATCACGAAGGCCAGGGAGGCGCCCGGGCCGAATCCCAGGGCCAGCAGCATCTCCATGACGATGGGCGTCAGGATCAGCGCGGCGCCGTCATTGGCGAACAGCGCGGAGACGGCTGCGCCCAGCAGGACGATCAGCACAAACAGCAGCCGTCCGCGTCCGCCGCCCCAACGCGCCACGTGCAGCGCGGACCATTCGAAGAAGCCCGCTTCGTCCAGGATCAGGCTGGTGACGATGATGGCGATGAAGGTGGCGGTGGCGTTCCAGACGATGCGCCAGACGTCGGCGATGTCGGCCAGGTGGACCACGCCAGTCGCCAGTGCTAGGCCGGCCCCGAGCACGGCGCTCCAGCCGATGGACAGGCCTTTGGGTTGCCAGATGACCAGCGTGATGGTGAGAACGAATATGGCGACGGCGAGCAACATGGGCACGAATCAGGAAAGGGGGTGTGCGCTGATCCAGGCCACCAGCAGGCTGACGGTCAGCACCGAGGCCACGGTGCTGACCAGAATGGCGCGCGACGTCACGCGGGCGTCGCGGCCGTACAGCTTGGCCAGCATGAAGGGGCCGGTGCCGATCGGAAGCGCGCTCATCAGCACGGCAGTCCACGCCCACAGCGGCGGCATGGGGAACACGTAGAAGGCCAGCACCGCCGTGACGGCCGGTTGCAGGAGCAGCTTGCCGGTCACCAGGCGCAGCACGCCGGGGCCCGCGCTGGAGGTCTCCGTCTGGGCCAGGAACAGGCCGATGGTCACCAGTGCGCAGGGGCTGGCGGACGCGCCCAGCAAGGCCGCATAGCGGTCCACGCCTTCGGGCAGCGTCAATCCGGTGGCGGCCCAGGCCAGGCCCAGCACCGGCGCAACCAGTAGCGGATTGCGCATCAGGGCGCGGCCGACCTTCAGCAGGGTCGCGGGCAGGTTGGGCGTTTGCTGGCGGTCGAATTCGATGAGCGCGATGGCAAAGCCGAACAGCACGCTGGCGGTGAGCAGCGTGGTGATGGTGGCGGGCGCCAGGCTTTCCGCGCCGAACAGCGCCAGGCACAGCGGAATGCCCATGTAGCCGGCATTGGCGTAGGACGCGGCCAGGCCTTCGATGCTGCGGTCGGTCAGCGCATGAGGCGCCCGCTTGAGCGGCAGGAAGGACGCGAGGAAAGTGACGGCGATGCCGCCAGCGAAGGCGCCCACGAACCCCCAGTGCGCCATGTGCTTCAGGTCAACCTGCGTCATGGCGCGAAACAGCAGCGCGGGCAAGGACAGGTAGACGACGTAGCGGTTCAGTGCGTCGGTGGCGCCGGGCCCCAGCACGCGCCACCGGGCGGCCAGCCAGCCTGTCAGGATCAGCGCAAAGACCGGCAGGGCGGCGGTGACGACGGCATTCATGGGTGCTGGGGCAAGGGCGGGAAGGCGCTCATTCTACTTGGGCACGGTGTGCGCCGTGCGCGTGACCAGCAGGATGCCCAGGGCTGCCAGCGCCATGCCCGGCCAGGCCAGAAAGGGTATCGGTTCGCGCAGAATCAGCAGGGCGATGACGGCCGTGCACGGCGGCACCAGGAAGAATAGCGCGGACACGCGCGAGGCTTCGCCGTGGCGGATCATGGTCAGCAGCAATGTGATGGCCACCAGGGAATTGCCCACCACCAGATAGGCCAGCGAGCCCAGCAGGGCGCCGGTCCATTCGATATGCATCGGCTCCAGCCAGAAAGCCAGCGGCGCGGTGACGGCAAGCCCGACGCTGTACTGCACCAGATTGGAGGTGACGGGGTGGGTTTGCGAACCGAAGCGTTTTTCGTACAGGGTGCCGCCGGTGATGCAGAGCAGGGCGCTCACCGCGAACAGCAGCCCCAACGGCGCCAGCACGTCGATCGAGGCCTTGGCGATGATGACGAGCGCGGCGCCGGCAACGCCCAGCGCAAGGCCCGCCCAGCGCTTCGCGTCGACCCGCTCGTGCGCGATCGCGGGCGCCAGCAGGCCGATCAGGATGGGCTGCAGGGAAGTGATCAGCGCCAATGCGCCCGCCGACATCCCTTGCTTGAGCGACAGGTAGGTAAAGCAGAAGTAGCCTGCCTGCAACAGCAGGCCGACCATGGCCAGATGGCCCCAGGCGCTGGCCCCGGCGGGCAGGGGCGGACGCAGCACAAGCAGGAAGGGCGCCAGAATGAGCACCACGCAGGCGTAGCGCAGCGCCAGGAACGTCATCGGATCGGCATAGGCCAGCCCCACTTTGAGCACCACGAAACCGCTGGACCACAGGAGCAGGAAGAGCGCGGGCGCGGCTTTCAACCAGGCGGGGGTAGCGGCAGGCGGCATGGGGAGCATGGGCGACGTGGGCAAGCCGCGATCGTACCCCTTTTCCTCACTCCTTCATCCCTGCGAAAATGCGGCGTAGGATTCTCTTATTCATTTGCTGCACGCGAGGGGAAGGACATGCCGGCCAACAAACAAGCAACGGTGCGTATTGCGCTTGGAACCTGGGATCGCTTGCGCGAGGACGCCTATTCGGTTCGCCATGAGGTGTTCGTCGTCGAGCAGAACGTGCCGCCCGAGGTCGAGCTGGACGACGACGATGCGGTATCGGTGCATGCCGTGGCCTATGGGCCCGATGGCGCGCCGATGGGCACCGGGCGCCTGCTGCCCGACGGGCATATCGGCCGCATGGCCGTGCACAAGAGGGCGCGCGGAAAGGGCGTGGGCAGCCAGTTGCTGGATGCGCTGATCGGACAGGGGCACGGCGACGGCCACCGCATGCTGGTGCTCCACGCGCAGACGCATGCGGCGGGCTTCTACGAGGCGCATGGGTTCATGGTGGAAGGCGAGGAATTCGTCGAGGCCGGCATTCCGCATGTGGTCATGACGCGCATGCTGAAGTAGCGGGTAAGGGCGTGGCGGGTGTCGTGGTAGCGCAAGCTGACGTAGCGCGAGGCACCTGTAGCGCGGGGCACCTTGCCTCGCAGGGCGCCAGCCCCAGCTGGCCGGACCGGAAAAGAAAAAACCCCGGACGCTTTCGCGAACGGGGTTTTTCTTGGCGCATCACGACAGGTACCTCGTGATGTAATAATTGGTGCCCAGGAGAGGACTCGAACCTCCACACCTTGCGGCACACGGACCTGAACCGTGCGCGTCTACCAATTCCGCCACCTGGGCGCTGTTGCTTCACATTTTGCTTCGCTTTCGCGTTGTTTCGTGTTCAGCAGCAGAGGAACGAGATTATGCATACTTTTTTTGAAGTGTGCAAGTCGTTCTGCATTTTTTTCACTTTTTTTTGTTCGGGCCGCTTTCGATATAGTGTCGCCCATGTCTCGTACTCTCTGCACGCGTTGCCTGCGCCCTCAATCGCACTGTCTGTGCGCCCTGATTCCTACGCTGTCCTGCCGTACCCGCGTGGTGGTGTTGCAGCATCCCAGCGAGGCGCGCCATGCCTTGAACACGGCCAGGCTCGCGGTGCTTGGCCTGGCCGGCGCGCGCCGTGTGGTGGGCGAATATTTCTCCGAAAGCGATTGGGCGTCGCCTGGCCATGCGCCACGCCTGCTGTTTCCCGGCGATGGGGCAGAAGTGCTGGAGCCGGGCTACGGGCAGGGCCTGGACATGCCCATCCAGCTCATCGTGCCGGACGGAACCTGGGGGCACGCGCGCAAGCTGCTTCATATCAATCCGGCGTTGGCCGCCTTGCCGCGGGTAATGCTGCCCGCCGGACTGTCCACGCGCTATCGGGTGCGTCACGCCGATGTCCCGGGCGCGCTGTCCACCATCGAGGCGGTGACGCATGCACTGAACGCCATCGAGTCACCGCGCAATTTCGATGCGCTGCTTAATCCTTTCGAGGCGCTGATCGACGGGCAGATCGACGCAATGGGAGCGGATCTTTATGCGCGCCACCATTTGAATCGCAAGGTGCCCTGGCGCTGAGCGGGGCGGATTCGATCCGCCGGGATAATCCGGGCGGTTTAAATCCGCAAAGCAAAAGCCCCGAAAATCTTTCGATTTTCGGGGCTTTTTAGCCTTTGCTCTCAAGGTAATCCAAGATTGCCTTGATTGGAATTCCGTGGTGCCCAGGAGAGGACTCGAACCTCCACACCTTGCGGCACACGGACCTGAACCGTGCGCGTCTACCAATTCCGCCACCTGGGCACTGAGGGATACTGTCAGAACTATGTGCTACGCTGCGGCCCTAGTTGCATCGCTTGGCTCAACATATTTAACTAAACTGTTGAACTAAAACATGCGTCCAGAGGGCAGTTGGTTTTACAATGGGTTTTTCAACCCGGGTTTTCAACCCCTTTCTGACCATTTCCTGCTTCAGTGTTCAGCCTTGGGCGAACCACAGAAGCTGCGCATTATATACGGAAATTTTAGCTTTGGCAAAACGATCGAATAACGAATCGAATAACGAATCGAATAACAACAGATCAACACCCTTGCCCGAAGCGCCGCCGGACTTCGACCCTGATGTTCCGTCCCGTGAAGCCATCCTGACAGCGCTGCGCGCCGCAGGTTCGCCGTTGTCTCCGGTTGAGCTGGCCGAGCGCATGGGCGTGGAGCGCGCGGCGACGATGGTGGGGTTTGAGCGCCGCCTTGGCGCCATGGAGCGCGATGGGCAACTGATGCCCAACCGCAAGGGCGTGCTGCTGCTGGCCACCAAGCTGGACTTCGTCGCCGGCAAGGTGCTGGGTCACCGCGACGGCTTCGGCTTCCTGCTGCGCGATGACGGCGGGCCCGACCTGTTCCTGTCTCCCCGTGAAATGCTCAAGGTGCTGCACGGCGACCGAGTGCTGGTCAAGCCGACGGGCGAATACCGGGGCAAGCCGGAAGGCACCATCGTCGAAGTCATCGAGCGCCGCACCAACAAGCTGGTGGGGCGCTTCCTGCATGAGCACGGCCTGTCCATCGTCGCGCCCGAGGACCAGCGCATCAAGCACGACATCCTGATTCCGCCCAGCGACACCAATGGCGCCCAGCACGGGCAGGTCGTCGCCGTGGAAATCATGGCGCAGCCCACGCGCCATACTCAGCCTCTGGGCCGCGTGGCCGAGGTGCTGGGCGAGATCGACGATCCCGGCATGGAAATCGAAATCGCGGTGCGCAAGTTCGACGTGCCGGTCGAATTCTCGGAAGCCGCCCTCAAGCAGGCCGCGCGCCTGCCCGACGTAGTGACGAAGGGGGACCTGAAAGGCCGCGTGGATTTGCGCGACGTGCCGCTCATCACGATCGACGGCGAAGATGCGCGCGACTTCGACGATGCGGTGTATTGCGAACCCGTGGAACTTGGCACCGGCCAGCGCAAGCGTCCGGGCTGGCGCCTGCTGGTGGCCATCGCCGACGTAAGCCATTATGTGCGCCCGGGCGATGCCCTGGACGACGACGCCATCGAGCGTGGCACCAGCGTGTACTTCCCGCGCCGGGTCATTCCCATGCTGCCCGAATCGCTGTCCAACGGCCTGTGCTCGCTGAATCCGGACGTCGACCGCCTGGTGCTGGTGTGCGACATGGTCATCCCCGCCAATGGCGCCAAGGCCGGCACGGTCACTGCCTACCAGTTCTATAACGCAGTCATGCACTCGCATGCGCGGACGACCTACACGAATATCTGGGCCGCCCTGCAGCAGCCTGGGGGTCCGGCCGCGCACGCGATGCGCAGCGTCATGCCCCATATCCAGCATCTGTACGAGCTCTTCCAGGTGCTGTCGCAAGGGCGCAAGAAGCGCGGCGCCATCGACTTCGATACCGTCGAGACCAAGATCGTCTGCAACGAGCTGGGACGCATCGAGCAGATCGTGCCGTCCGTGCGCAACGACGCGCACAAGCTGATCGAAGAGTGCATGCTGGCCGCCAACACCTGCGCGGCCGATTTCATGACGCGCAGCAAGCATCCTGGCCTGTACCGCATCCACGAAGGCCCGACGCCGGAACGCCTGCAGTCGCTGCGCGAGTTCCTGCGCACGATGGGGCTGTCGCTGGGCGGAGGCGAGATGCCCACGGCCAAGGACTACGGCGATTTCCTCGATTCCGTGCGGGGGCGCCCCGACTACCAGCTGTTGCAGACCATGTGCCTGCGCTCCATGCAGCAGGCCGTCTACAGCCCGGACAACATGGGCCACTTCGGCCTGTCCTATCCGGGCTACGCCCACTTCACGTCGCCGATCCGCCGCTATCCCGACCTGCTCACGCACCGCGTGATCAAGGCCCTGCTGGATGGCCAGCGCTACGTTCCCAGCCTGGATGACCACGCCGTGGTCATCGGCCGCACGCAGCGCGAACATGAACTGGCCATCTGGGAAAAGATGGGCCTGGTGCTGTCCGCCAGCGAACGCCGCGCGGACGAGGCGTCGCGCGATGTCGAGGCCTGGCTCAAGTGCTGGTTCGTCAAGGAGCGCGTGGGCGAGGACTTCAGCGGCACCGTTACCGGCGTGGCCAGCTTTGGCATTTTCGTCACGCTCGATACGCTGCACGTGGAGGGCCTGGTGCATGTCTCCGAACTGGGTGGCGAGTACTTCCAGTTCAACGACGCCCTGCATGAGCTGCGCGGCGAGCGCACGGGCATGCGCTATCGCCTGACCGACAAGGTGCAGGTGCAGGTGTCGCGCGTGGACCTGGAAGCGCGCCGCATCGAATTCCGCCTGGTCCAGGGCACCAGCTTTGACGCATTGCGCAAGGCGGCTGCCCGCGGACCCGACGAACCGGTGCGCCGCGTGAAGAAAGCGGCATCGCCCAAGCCGGCCGCCCTGAAAGGCCAGACCGCCAAGGAAAGGCGCGCGGAGGCCAAGAAGGCCAGCAAGCCGCCCAAGGCGGCCAAGCGCGCCGCGCCGGCCAAAAAGGCCGTCCACAAGCGGCACTGACGCGCGATTCATGTTCCTTATGGCCATGCCGTCGTTTGGCGGCGTGGTCTAAAGGGGTAACATTGCGGTTATTGCCGGCTTGGTCCGGTGGCCCGCCCCGCTCTGGGGCGGGTATTCGTTTATCTAAAGGTATTGCTTTATGGCGTCGACCCAAGTTCTGGCCGGGTTTCACGCGGTTGTCGCGCGGCTGCGCCACGCGCCCGAGTCGATCAAGGAAATCTATGTCGAGGCCTCGCGCCGCGACAAGCGCATGCAGACATTCATCGAGCAGGCCGAAAAGGCCGGCCGCCGCCTGCATCCGGTTCCGACGGAGCGCCTGGACGGCCTGGCGCGCGGCACCCGCCACCAGGGCGTGGTGGCACTGGCCGATGAGCGCCAGCTCGCGGTCGATGTGGACGAAGTGCTCGATGTGATCGAGGGCCCCCCGCTGCTGCTGATTCTTGACGGCGTGACCGATCCCCACAATCTGGGCGCCTGCCTGCGCACCGCGGACGCCGCGGGCGTGCATGCGGTGATCGCGCCGCGCGACCGGGCTGTCGGCCTGAATGCCACGGTGCAGCGCGTGGCCTGCGGGGCGGCGGATACCGTGCCCTATCTGATGGTGACCAATCTGGCGCGCACCATGCGCGGCCTGAAGGACCGCGGGGTGTGGCTGGTGGGCACCGATGATGAAGCCACCGGCAGCATGCACCAGATCGATGCGCGCCAGCCGATGGCCTGGGTCATGGGCGCCGAAGGCGAGGGCATGCGCCGTCTGACGCGCGAAACCTGCGACCAGCTTGTGAATATTCCCATGCTGGGTTCGGTTGAAAGCCTGAACGTCAGCGTGGCCAGCGCCGTCTGCCTGTATGAGACCGTGCGCCAGCGCCAATCGTAATCAGCCCGCCCTTACTTTGTAGATTCCCTTCTTTTCGCGTCAGCCCATCATGCACCAGAACGGCTTTACCACCACGATCCTCCATTCCGACCGCAGTCAATCCGTCGAGCACGGAGCGGTGCATAAGCCGATGCATCCGTCGTCCGAATTCGCGTACGACGACGCGCGCGAGCTGGCTGCCGTCTTCCAGGGCAAGGCGGGCTTCACCTACGCGCGCCAGGGCACGCCCACGACCACGGCGCTCGAAGCCAAGATCAGCCAGATGGAAGGCGGCAAGGGCACGGTCAGCTTCGCCACCGGCATGGCTGCGCTCGCTGCCATCTTCACCACGCTGCTGCGCCGGGGCGATCATCTGGTGTCCAGCCAGTTCGTGTTCGGCAATACGAACAGCCTGTTTGGCACGCTGCAGGAGCTGGGCGTGGAGATCACCTTCGTGGATGCGACGGATTCGTCGCAGGTGCGCGCCGCGATCCAGCCCAACACGCGCATGGTCTTCACCGAGACCATCGCCAATCCGGGCACGCAAGTCGCGGACCTGGCCGTGATCGGCGAGATCTGCCGCGAGAAGGGCCTGGTCTACGTCGTGGACAACACGCTGACTTCGCCCTGGATGTTCCGTCCCTCGTCCGTCGGCGCGTCCCTCGTGATGAATTCCCTGTCGAAGTACATAGGCGGTCACGGCAATGCCTTGGGCGGCGCCGTGACGGACACCGGGCTGTACGACTGGTCCGCCAGCGCCAACATCCATGAAGCCTACAGAAAGGGGCCCTCCACCAGTTGGGGCCTGACGCAGATCAAGAAGAAGGGGCTGCGCGACATGGGCGGCACGCTGGCCGCGGAGCCGGCGCACCGCATCGCGGTGGGCGCCGAGACGCTGGCTCTGCGCATGGCCAAGCACTGCGCCAACGCGCTGGCCCTGGCGCGGTTCCTTGAAGAGCATCCCGGCGTGGCCAAGGTGCATTACCCCGGGCTGGCCGGACATCCGCAGCATGCGCGCGCAGCGGCGCTGTTCGGTTCGCGCTTTGGCGGCCTGCTGGGCGTCGAGCTGGCCGACGGCGTCGACTGCTTCGATTTCCTGAACCGCCTGCGCATCGTGCTGATGGCGACCCATCTTGGCGACACCCGCAGCCTGGCGCTGCCCGCCGCCCACACCATCTATTACGAGATGGGCGCCGAACGCCGCCAGCAGATGGGCATCGCGGACAGCCTGATCCGCGTGTCGGTGGGCATCGAGGATGAAGCGGATTTGCTGTTTGATTTCGATCAGGCGCTCAATGGTTGCCTGAAGGGATAATGCGGCAGGCGCGAACCTGCTGTCGCGGGCGCGCCGGCAACGCAATCGGGGCAGGAACCCATGCTTATACAGATCGCAGAAGTATTCACGCAGCAAGAAGCGGCCGATATCCGGCGCCGGCTGGATGCCGCCGACTGGGTGGATGGCAAGGTCACGGCGGGCTACCAGTCGGCCGAGGTCAAGCGCAACCGCCAGTTGCCCGAGCAGCACCCCTTGGCGCAGGAACTGGGCAGCCTGATCCTGCAGCGCCTGGCAGGCAACAATCTCTTCATGTCGGCGGCCTTGCCGCGCAAGATATTCCCGCCGCTGTTCAACCGCTATGAGGGCGGCGAGGCCTTCGGCTATCACGTGGACAACGCCGTGCGCGGCATCACCGGCACGGCGGAGCGGGTGCGCACGGATTTGTCCGCCACGCTGTTCTTCTCCGATCCCGATTCCTATGATGGCGGCGAACTCGTCATCGACGACACCTATGGTCCGCGCGCGGTGAAGTTGCCGGCAGGGCATATGGTGCTGTACCCCGGCACCAGCCTGCACAAGGTCAATCCGGTCACCCGCGGCGCGCGCGTGAGTTCGTTCTTCTGGATGCAAAGCCTGGTGCGCGAAGACAGTCAGCGTGCCTTGTTGCTGGACATGGACGTGGCCATACAGCGTCTGAACCAGGATGTGGCGGGGCATGCCTCGATCGTGCAGCTGACCGGTATTTATCACAATCTGCTGCGCCGCTGGGCCGACGTTTGATGAAGCCTAAAGTGTTTTCCCGGGGTGTCGCGCAAACCCCTAAATGCGCGTTTTTGTTTATTGCGAAAACAGCTAAAAGCTAGTATTGACGCGGGTTGCGGTGAGGTTTTCGCTTGACAGCCGCGCCACGCCAAGGCCTAATACATGTCTGCGTCGCTGACGGTTTGAAGGCAACATGCCATCGAATCCTAAGCGGCGCAGCAGTTTAAAAGTTGTGCTTTGCAGCGCAAGAAAAAAGTTTATCCACTGTCTGTTCGTTGTTTGCCGGGTCTTGCGTCCAATCGTGGCATCCAATCATGACGTCCATGAACTGCGCTCTCCCGGCAGACTCCACACCTTGTGAGGGGTACACCTGAATGAACAAAACCGAACTCATCGATCATATCGCCAGCAAGGCCGATATTTCCAAGGCTGCAGCCGGCCGTTCGCTCGACGCCCTGATCGGTGCCGTCAAGACCACGCTGAAGAAAGGCGGTACGGTCACGCTGGTTGGTTTCGGCACGTTTGCCGTGTCGGCTCGCGCCGCGCGCACCGGTCGTAACCCGCGCACTGGCGAGACCATCAAGATCAAAAAGGCCAAAGTGCCGAAGTTCCGTCCGGGCAAGGCCCTGAAGGACGCCGTCAACTGATGGACGGCAGGCGGATCGCCAGGCCCAGTCCTCAGGCGATTTGCCGACAAGTACGCGGTCCGGTATACTCCGGCCCGCGTATTGCTTTTGAGTGCCCCAGTTGGCAGTTGTCTTGCACGAATTTTCGTCTTGCGGCTGCATCGAAACGGGTGCTTAGCTCAGTTGGTAGAGCGGCGCCTTTACACGGCGTAGGTCACAGGTTCGACCCCTGTAGCACCCACCAAAAGCAAACCCGCAAACCCGCAGACCCGCAAACCCGAATCATGCTCCGAGAGCAGGATTCCACATACAACCCGCACACGGCGCCGTGGCGGGTTTTTTGTTTTCCGGTGTTTGAAAAACGATCGCAGGGGGGGGGCGTCGTCGCGCCGGCTCCCTTTTTCGTAAACGTTTTGTCGTTCCTGGTTTGATCCTGATCAGGGGTGTTACGCTGTTCCAGACGAAATACAACGTGCGAATCATTCGCATTTAAGATATTATGACGGGCTTGTACCGGTCAGCCGGCGTCGCCTTCTTGTGCGCGTCAATTCCCTGGCTGGCCGGATAAGTCAATGCACCCTGGCTGATTCATGCCTAGTTTTCAACGCGGTTGGAATTCTTCTTCGCGGTCTTCTTTTGGTATACGCGCAGGCGCTGGCCTGGCGGTCGTCGCGCTTCACGCGGCGGTGATCGGCGCCATCTTCATGGCGCCGGAAAATCGTCCTGAACTGGAGGAACCCGAGGCAATCATGGTGAGCGTGGTGGATGCCCCCATTCCCCAGATCGCCAAAGCCGAACCCACTCCTGAAGTGCCGCAACCGGTGACGGAGACGCCGCCCGAGCCGCAACCCGAGATCGAGCCGGAACCCGAGCCCGAACCCGAATTGAAGCCCGAGCCGGAACCGGAGCCGGAACCCGAACCGGTGGTTGAAAAACCGCCGATGCCGGCGCCCAAGCCCAAGCCGAAACCCAAGCCCAAGCCCCAGCCCAAGCAGGAAGTCAAACCGGAGCCCAAGAAGGAAACGCCTCCCCAGCAGACGCCGCCCAGCGGCGCGCCGGAAGGCACGCAGGCGCCGCAGGGTCCCCAGCAGGGGCCGCCGCCTGATCAGCCTGTGCTGGTCTCCAGTATTGAATTCCAGGGCGCGCGCCCCATGCCGAACTACCCGATGGCGTCGCGTCGCATGCGGGAAGAGGGCCGTGTGGTGGTTCTGGTAGAAATCAATACCCAAGGGCTGGTGGAGCGGGCAACCATCGATGCGTCGTCAGGTTTTCCGCGCCTGGACGAATCGGCTCTGGCCGCCGCCCGCAAGGGTCGTTTCAAGCCCTATACCCGTAACGGCGTGGCCTATCCCGCCAAAGCCAAAATTCCGTTCGATTTCGTAATGAGGAACTGAGATGTCCAACGCACTGCATAGCGCCACCCTGGTGGCGCAGGCGACCACCAGTCCGGCCGCGCCGGCTGCCGCCGCCGCTGCGCCCGCCGCGGCTGCGGCCGCGCCCGCGGCCCAACAAGCCGCCACGACCGCTGGCGATGTCGCCCAGCAAGCCGCCGGCGCCGTCCAGCAATCGGCCGACGCGCTGCACAGCGCCGCCGCCGCGCTGCCCGCGGTTCCGGCCCCGGCCGCCGTTCCCGACATGGGCTTCCTGCACTTCGTCGCGCAGAGCGACTTCGTGGGCAAGAGCCTGTTCATCATCCTGATCCTGATGTCGCTGGTGACCTGGTACCTGATCCTGGTCAAGGCCGCCAGCAACGTCAGCATGCGCAGGCGCTCGGCTGACTTCCTGAACAAGTTCTGGAACGCCAGCTCGCTGGAGCAGGTCGAGCACGAAATCAGCACGCACGGCGCGCGCGACCCGTTCTCGCACCTGGCCAGCCACGCCATGCACGCCCAGGCGCACCACAACAAGTTCGGCGCGACCAAGCTGGAAGAGTCAGGCACCAATTCCGATTTCGTCACGCGCACCATGCGCAAGGTGATCGACGAAGAAACCGCCAAGCTGGAAAACGGCCTGACGGTGCTGGCTTCGGTGGGTTCGACGGCGCCGTTCGTGGGCCTGTTCGGCACGGTCTGGGGTGTGTATCACGCGCTGGTCGGCATCGGCCTGTCCGATGGCGTCACCATCAACCGCATCGCCGGTCCGGTGGGCGAAGCGCTGATCATGACGGGCCTGGGCCTGGCGGTGGCAATCCCCGCGGTGCTGGCGTACAACACCTTTGTGCGCAATAACCGCGTGTTCCTGTCGCGCCTGGATGCCTTTGCGCATGACCTGTTCGCGTTCCTGACCACCGGCCAGCAAGTTGCGCTGTCCGACGGCAAGGTGCGCGCGCTGCGCCGCCAGAATGGCGCTGCGGTTCAACGCGGGAGCGAATAATGGCCTTTGGCAGCTTTGAGGGTAAAGGATCAGGGAGCCACGCGGTTTCCGAGATCAACATGGTGCCCCTGATCGACGTCATGCTGGTGCTGCTGGTGATCTTCATCATCACGGCGCCGCTGCTGGCGCACTCGATCAAGATCAACATGCCCCAGGTGGCCGCCGAGCAGATCGAGGAAGAGCCCAAGACCGTGGATCTGGCCATTGATGCCAGCGGCGCGCTGTTCTGGGACGAGAAGCCGGTCAATATCGACGACCTGCCCAATCGCTTCAAGTCGATCGCCGGCACCAAGCCGCAACCCGAGATCCGCATCCGCGCCGATCAGAACACCCGCTACGAAACGCTGGCCAAGGTCATGGCCTCGGCGCGCCGCTCGGGCATGACGCGCATCGGCTTTGTCACGACGCCGCCTTCGGGCGGATCCGTCGCCCCGGCCCCCGCCGCGGCACCGTCCGGGGGGTGAACGATTCCGGGAAAGGGGGCGCATTTCGCGCCCCTTTTTTTCGGGATCGCGCTAGAATCGCGGCATGCGAGTTCTGGTAATCGAAGACGACACCACCCTGGGCCATGCGCTCCAGGAATTTCTGGCCGACCAGGGTTATGCGGTCGACTGGCTGACCGAGGGCGACCGGGTATTGGGCGCCTTGGCAGGCCAGCCCTATGACCTGATGCTGCTCGACCTCAACCTTCCCGGCATGAGCGGGCTGGATGTCCTGCGGCAGTTGCGCCAAGACGGCAACCAGGTTCCCGTTCTGATTCTTACCGCCCGAGATGGCATCGAAGACCGCGTCGCCGGTCTGGATGCGGGGGCAGATGACTACGTCACCAAGCCTTTCGAGCTGCCCGAGCTGGCGGCCCGTGTGCGCGCCTTTGGCCGCCGCCGCGCCGGCCAGGCGCAGCCGCTGATCGAAGTAGGCCCCCTGGTTTTCGACACGGTCGGCCGCGAAGTCCGCGCCAACGGTCAGCGCCTGTCGCTGTCGGTGCGCGAACTCTCCGTGCTGGAAATGCTGATGGCCCGCGTCGGCCGCGTCGTGACCAAGCGCCAAATCGTGAACTCGCTGTCCGCCTGGGACGCCGATTTCAGCGAAAACGCGGTCGAAGTCTACGTGTACCGCTTGCGCAAGCGCCTGGAAGGCACGGGCGCCAGCATCCAGACAGTCCGCGGCTTCGGCTACATGCTGGATGTGGAAGCGGCCTGACGAGCCGGCTGTGGCCGGCTCGTACCGGTCGCACGCACCCATCCGCCTAAGCAAGGGCTACGCGTCATGACGCAGGAACGCATTCCTCCCGCATCCCCGGCTCCGCGCCCCTTGCTCCCCTCTCGTTCGCTTGCGCGGCATCTGGTCATCCGACTGATGCCGCCGATCCTGCTGCTAGTCCTGCTGGACCTGGCGGCGACCTGGGTCATCACGCACAAGATCGACATGTCGCTCTGGATGCTTGAGGACTTCTTCTGGCTGATGGTCGTGGGGCAGGTGGCGCTGATCGCCCTGTTCACGTGGGTGGTAGTGCAGGGCGTGCGGTCCGGCCTGCGTTCGGTGAATCATCTGTCCGAGGAGATCCGGCAGCGCTCCATCGACGATATGCAGCCGCTGGAAGTGGCGGGCGTGCCGGTGGAGATCGAGCCGCTGGTGACCCACACGAATGACCTGCTGCTGCGGCTGGACGCGTCGCTCGCGGCGCAACGGCGCTTCATCGGCCATGCGGCGCATCAGTTGCGCACCCCTTTGTCCGGTCTGAGGCTGGAGTCGGAGCTCATGCTGGCCCGCCCCTTGCCCGACGATGTCCGGGCGCGCGCGGAGCGCATCAAGGCGGTCAGCGACCGCATGATCCGGCTGGGCCAGCAACTGCTGGTGCTGGCGCGCGCCGACCCCAATGCCCGGCCGCAAGACAGCTTTGTGCGCATCGACCTGTGCGAATGGGTGCGGGTGCATGGCGCCGAATGGTTTCCGCGAGTGCGGGAGGCCCATTACGAATTGGACCTGGCGGCGCCCGATACGCCCATCTGGATCGATGCGGACCCCTTGCTGCTGGCTGAACTGCTGGGCAACCTGATCGACAATGCCTTGCGCTATGGCAATCCGACGGGCCGCATCACGCTGATCGTCGGCGCCAACCCGCCGTCGCTGACGGTGGAAGATGACGGGCCCGGGATCCCGCCCGAAGAGCGCGATCGCGTCTTTGAAGCGTTCTACCGGTCGCCTACCGCCACGGCGGGCGGCTCGGGCCTGGGACTGGCCATCGTGCGCGAGATCGCGCATGCGCATGGCGCCTGGTGGAAGCTCACCAGCCGCCCGGATTTTTCCGGAACACGGCTTTCCGTCGTGTTTCCCGGCCCCCGCAAAGGGGCTCAACTCACTCGTCAAGAACCCGCATCATGAGCCAGGGTACGGTTAGCGCTCCTTCCTCGTCCATCGGTCCCGCAGGCGCGCATGCGCCCTCGTCGCGAGCCGCCCTAGTCCTGGGCGCGCTGGGCGTGGTGTACGGGGATATCGGCACCAGCCCCTTGTATACGTTGCGGGCCTGCCTGACCGGCCTGAGCGTGCACACCGACCTGGAGCCGGCGCATCTGCTGGGCGTGCTGTCCATCCTGTTCTGGATGCTGATGGTGGTGGTGTCCTTGAAATACGTGACCCTGGTGCTGCGCGCGGACAATCGCGGCGAGGGCGGCACGCTGGCGCTGCTGGAACTGGCGGTGCGCGCGCGCGAAGGCAAGCTGCGCTGGGTGCTGATCGTTCTGGGAATTTTCGGCGCGGCGCTGTTCTACGGCGACAGCATGATTACGCCTGCCATTTCGGTGCTGTCGGCGCTGGAGGGCATCGGCATCGTGTCGCATCAGCTGGATGCGTGGGTGGTGCCGATCGCGCTGGTGGTGCTGGTGGCGCTGTTTGCGATCCAGTCGCATGGCACGGGCGCGATGGGCAAGCTGTTCGGGCCGGTGATGCTGTTGTGGTTCGGCACGCTGGCTGCCCTGGGTGGCTGGCAGATCTGGCAGACGCCCGAGGTGCTGGCGGCGTTGAACCCGATGTACGGCCTGCGGTTCATCATCGAATTCCCCTGGATCAGTTTCGTGCTGCTGGGCGCGGTGGTGCTGGCGCTGACGGGCGCCGAGGCGCTGTACGCCGACATGGGCCACTTCGGCCGTCCGGCGATCCGCCGCGCCTGGTTCAGCATGGTGCTGCCGGCGCTGACCCTGTGTTATTTCGGCCAGGGCGCGCTGTTGCTGCGCGATCCCACGGCGATCCGCAATCCGTTTTTCCTGATGTCTCCCGAGTGGGGGCTGGCGCCGTTGGTGGCGCTGGCCACCATTGCGACTATCGTGGCCTCCCAGGCGGTGATTTCCGGCGCTTACTCGGTAACGCGCCAGGCCGTGCAACTGGGGTTCTGGCCGCGCATGCAGATCCTGCATACGTCGGCGGTCGAGAAGGGCCAGATCTATCTGCCGCAGGTCAATGCGCTGCTGTTGTGCGCGGTGCTGGTCCTGGTGCTGCTGTTCCGCAATTCGGACAACCTGGCGGCGGCCTACGGTTTCGCGGTGACGGGCACGATGCTGACGACCTCGGTGCTGGCGTTCGCGGTGCTGCCGCGCGGCAGTACGGGGATCAAGCGCATGCTGTGGTTTACGGTGCTGGGCTTGCTGCTGCTGTTCGATGTGCTGCTGTTTTCGGCCAACGTCTTCAAGATTCATGAAGGCGGCTGGTTGCCGCTGGTGGTGGCGATCGTGGTGTTTACGTTGATGATGACGTGGCGTCGCGGCCGCCGGCTGCTGTCCGAGATGCAGCAGCGGGATCGCCAGCCGCTCAAGGAATTCATGGAGCAGCTTGAGGAGTACCCGCCGTCGCGCGTGCCGGGCACGGCGATCTTCATGACGATGAATTCGGGCAATGTGCCGCCGGCGCTGCTGCACAATCTGAAGCACAACAAGGTGCTGCATGATCATGTGCTGTTCCTGACCATCCTGGTGGCGGATGTGCCGTACATTTCTCCGGAAGAGCGTTTCGTCGTGGAGAAGCTGAGCGCGTCGAGCTGGACGGCGACGGTGAATTACGGCTTCAAGGAAGATCCCGACGTGCCGGAGGCGCTGCGGCTGGTGGCCGAGGCGTATCCGGAGGTGGATCTGGAGCCGATGCGCACGTCCTATTTCCTGTCGCGGCAGACGGTGGTGGCGGCGAAGAAGCCTGCGCTGTCGCGGTGGCGGCGGGCGGTGTTTTCGTTCATGGCGCGGAATTCGACGCGGAGCACGAAGTTTTTCAAGATTCCGGCGAATCGGGTTGTGGAGATGGGGATGCAGGTCGAGTTGTAGTTTTTTTTGGGGCTTTGGTGGTTCTTGAGGCGCCCGGCGTGGCGGGGGCCTGGGGAGCGCGGGGCTGCGATTGCGGTCCGGAGCCTTCGCTCCGGACTTCCCCCTTCGTCATCGTCGTTGGCGCCTGCGGCGCCTGCCTTCCGATTCCCTCGGGCTTATCGACGCCCCGCGCTCCCCAGGCCCCCGCCACGCCGGGCTCCGCTGGCTGAAGCATGAAGGCCGCTGGGACGACTTGCGTGCTTAGGGTTCTCGCCTGCGGGGGATTGTGGCGGAAGGTCTTGCGGGGTTCGCCCCAGGCCGGCCGCGCGGGCGGCCTTATGGGGCTTTTGCGGTGTCTTGCGGCGTGGCGATGACGCTGCGCGCGTGGGTGATTGTGTTGGTGCTGAATGTTGGTGTCTGGCGGTGATGCGATGATTGACATCTCACCCAAATAAAAAACCCCTCGGTTTTCCGAGGGGTTTTTTGTTGGCCTTGAAGAATTACTTCTTCTTGGCGGCGTCCGTCAGCTGGGGCAGGGAGGTGCCGCTGGAGGACAGCAGGCCGGTCTTCACGTAGGTGAAGAGCTTTTCGCGGGTGTCGACGATGTCGAGGTTGCGCATGGTCAGCTGGCCGATGCGGTCGGCCGGCGTGAAGGGGGCGTTTTCCACCTTTTCCATGGACAGGCGCTCGGGTGCGTACGTGAGGTTGGCCGATTCGGTGTTCAGCAGCGAATAGTCATTGCCGCGGCGCAGTTCGATGGTGACTTCGCCGGTGATGGCGCGGGCGACCCAGCGCTGGGCGGTTTCGCGCAGCATGATGGCTTGCGGATCGAACCAGCGGCCCTGGTACAGCAGGCGGCCCAGCTTGCGGCCGTTTTCGCGGTACTGCTCGATGGTGTCTTCGTTGTGGATGCCGGTGACCAGGCGCTCGTAGGCGATGAAGAGCAGGGCCAGGCCCGGAGCTTCATAGATGCCGCGGCTCTTGGCTTCGATGATGCGGTTTTCGATCTGGTCGCTCATGCCCAGGCCGTGGCGGCCGCCGATGCGGTTGGCTTCCAGCAGCAGTTCGACGGGGTCGCTGTATTCAACGCCGTTCAGGGCGACCGGCTGGCCTTCCTCGAAGCGGACGGTGACTTCCTCGGCCTTGACGGCCACATCGTCGCGCCAGAAGGCGACGCCCATGATGGGCTTGACGATGCGGATGCCGGAGTTCAGCTGTTCCAGGTCCTTGGCTTCGTGGGTGGCGCCCAGCAGGTTCGAGTCGGTCGAGTAGGCTTTTTCGGCCGACATCTTGTAGTCGAAGCCGGCTTGGCGCATGTACTCGGACATTTCCGAACGGCCGCCCAGTTCGTCGATGAAGCGCTGGTCCAGCCAGGGCTTGTAGATCTTGAGTTCCGGGTTGGTGAGCAGGCCGTAGCGGTAGAAGCGCTCGATGTCGTTGCCCTTGAAGGTGCTGCCGTCGCCCCAGATGTTGACGTTGTCTTCCTTCATGGCGGCCACCAGCATCGTGCCGGTGACGGCGCGGCCGATGGGCGTCGTGTTGAAGTACGTGATGCCGGCGGTCGAGATGTGGAACGCGCCCGCTTGCAGGGCGGCGATGCCTTCGGCCACCAGTTGCTGGCGGCAGTCGATCAGGCGGGCGTTTTCGGCGCCGTAGGCCATGGCCTTGCGGGGGATCTCGTCGTAGTCGGACTCGTCGGGCTGGCCCAGGTTCGCCGTGTAGGCGTAGGGGATGGCGCCGTTATTGCGCATCCAGAGGAGCGCGGCGCTGGTGTCGAGGCCGCCGGAAAAGGCGATGCCGACCTTCTGGCCGGTGGGAAGGTTCGGGAGGATAGTGGTCATTGTTTGAGGTGAGACGCCAACAGGACTTTGACAGCAACGAGCCGCCAAACAAGAAATATAGCGGCCTATTTTAACTCTTTTGAGGGGGGCTGGCCGGGCGGGGCGAACAGCTCGGCCAGCCGGAGCCTGCGTATGAGCAGGCCGGTGGCCGTCGCCAGCCGCGTGGCGGGCCGGTGGCGGGCGCTGGCCAGCACGAGGTTGTTGGTGATGGTGGGCGAGCAGATGTCGGACAGGGACAGCTCGTGTTCGGCGGCCGGGCCGCGCGCGGCCGAGCGGGGAAGAATGGCGTAGGCGTCGCCTTGCGCGGCCAGCTCCACGATGGTCTGCACGGCGTCGACCTCGGCCGCGACCTTCAGGCGCACGCCTTGGGCGCGGCACACGCTTTCGACCAGGGTGCGGATGGCGTTGGGCAGGCTGGGCAGCACCAGCGGGTAGTCGCCCAGCCGCGCCACGGGCACGCGCGCGGGCAGGGGAGGCTCATGTCCGGCCGCAGCAGCCAGGACCAGGTCTTCGCGAAACAGCGATTCATAGGCCAGTTGCGGTGATGGCGCGGGGTCGTAGAGCAGGGCCAGGTCGACCCGGCCGGCCAGCAGCCATTCGCGTACCTGCGCGCTCAGGCCTTCGGCAACGGCGATGGACGCGTCGGGAAAGCTGCGGCGGAAGGCCTGCACGAGCGGGGGTGTCAGCACGCGCGCGATGCGCGGCGGCAGGCCGACGATGACTTTGCCGGTGGGTGTTTCCCGCAGGGTCTGCAGATCTTCCTTGGCGCGTTCGGCCAGGGTCAGCAGGGCGCGGGCGTATTCCAGGAAGCGCAGGCCCGCTTCGGTGGGTTCGGCGCCGCGGCCGTTGCGGTAGAGCAGGTGCTGGCCCAGTTCCAGCTCCAGCAGCCGGACCTGCCGGCTGAGGGTGGGCTGGGCCACGTCCAGCATTTCGGCGGCGCGCGAGAAGCTGCGCCGTTCCGCCACGCGCACGAAATATTCGATCTGCTTGAGATCCATGGGATATTTGATTTATGTATATCTGAAATCAAAGATATAGCATTGTTAGCCAGCCCGCAATCCGGGACCATGACGCTTTCACCGCAGGAAGCTGTCCGTGCCCGATTGCCGTCCCCCGCTAGCGTCCCCGTCCCGTCCCCGCCACGCGCTGCCGCCTGGCGCCTGCGACGCGCACTGCCATGTCTTCGGACCGGGCGACGTATTTCCGTACGCGCCGGGCCGGTCCTATACGCCGCCGGACGCGCCGTACGCCAGGATGGCGGCGCTGCATGCGCGCCTGGGCGTGGAGCGCGCCGTGGTGGTGCAGGCCAATTGCCACGGATCGGACCATGGCGCCTTGCTGGACGCGCTGGCGCAAAGCGGCGGCCGCTATCGCGGCGTGGCGCTGTTGGGCGCCGATGCGACCGAAGCCGGCGTCAGGGAGCTGCACCAGGGCGGCGTGCGCGCGGCGCGGTTCAATTTCGTGCCGCACCTGGGCGGTGCGCCCGATCCCGCTGTCTTCGATCATGTGGTCGCCCTGATCGCGCCGCTGGGCTGGCATCTGTGCCTGCACGTGGATGGCGCGATGCTGCCCGAATTGCTGCCGCGCCTGCTGGCGCTGCCGGTGCCGTTCGTCGTGGACCACATGGGGCGCCTGAAGGCGGCCGACGGGCTGGAATCGGCTGCGATGCGCGCCTTGCTGAGCCTGGCCGATGTGCCGCAGGCCTGGGTCAAGGTGTCCGGCATCGACCGCATCGCGTCCGGCCAGCGTCCGTTCGCCGAAGGGATCCCCTTTGTGCGCGCGCTGGTCGCGGCCATGCCGGACCGCACCCTGTGGGGCACGGACTGGCCGCACCCGAACGTGGCGGGCGACATGCCCGACGACGGCGAATTGGTGGACTCGTTCTTCGAGGCCTGTCCCGATGCCGCGCTGCGCCAGCGCGTGCTGGTGGACAACCCGGCGCGGCTGTACGGATTTCAGTAGTCGGCAATGCAGGCGGCCGCCGTCTGACGACGCATGGGCCATAAGAAAATTTCATTCAACGAGGAGACATCATGTTCAAGAAAATACTGTCGGCCGGCTTGCTGAGCCTGGCCGCCGTGGGCGCCGCGCAAGCGGACGGCCCGGTCCGCCTGATCATTGCCTTCCCGCCGGGCGGCCCGGTGGACCTGGTGGGCCGCGTGCTGGCCGAGCAATTGGGCAAGGAGCTCAAGCAGCAGGTCATCGTCGAGAACAAGGCCGGCGCCAACGGCAATATTGCGGCCGCCTATGTGGCCAAGTCGCCCGCCGACGGATCGGTGCTGTTCCTGACCAGCGTGGGCGCGGTGTCCATCAGCCCGGCGCTGTACAAGGACCTGCCGTACGATCCGGTGCGCGACTTCGCGCCGGTGTCGCGGGTGGTGAACAACGCCACGGTGTTCGTGGTGAATCCGTCCAACCCCGCGGCCGACGCGGCCGACTTCGTCAAGCGGTCGCAAGCCGCCACGCAATCCGTGGCCATCGGTTCGTCGGGCATCGGCAGCATCCCGCACCTGACGCTGGAAATGTTCGCCGACGCCAGCAAGGCCAACGTGCTGCACGTGCCATACAAGGGCGCGGCGCCCGTCATCAATGACGTGATGGGCAATCAGGTGTCGGGCTTTTTTGGCGACGTGCCGGGGCTGATCGGCCACATCCAGGGCGGCAAGCTCAAGCCTCTGGGCATCGCCGCCCCGATCCGCCATCCGCTGCTGCCTGACGTGAAGACGCTGGCCGAGCAAGGCATAGCCGGCGTGGAATCCAACAACTGGTACGGAATCGTTGCGCCCGCGGCGACGCCCGCCGCCACCGTCGACAAGCTGAACCAGGCCCTGCGCGCCGCGCTGGGCAACGAAGCCGTGCGCGCGCGGCTGGAGAAGTTTGGCGCGCAGGCCGCGCCCAGCAGCCCGCAGGAACTGGCCGCGCTGATCGCGTCCGACCGCGAGAAGTGGACCGCGCTGATCCAGCGCAAGAACATTCGTCCGGAGTAGCCATGAGCGCCAGCCGAGTCGCACCCGTGGTGCCTGGCACCCGCCAGGAACTGGCCGTGCTTGAGGCGCGCATCGCCGCCGCGCGGGGCCGGATATCGCCGCTGTACCAGGTGCTGTTGAACAGCCCGGCCGTGGTGGAAGGCTGGGAGGCCATGCTGACCGCCATCCGCCAGAAGACCTCCCTGGCGCCGCGCCTGCGCGAGCTGATCATCCTGCGCGTGGCGACCTTGAACAATGCGCCATACGAGTTCGAGGCGCATGTGCCGCACGCGCTGGCGGGCGGCATGCCCCAGGCAGTGATCGACGCCTTGCGCGGCAATCCCGCGCCGGACACGGTGCAGGGGCTGGCGCCGGGAGAAGCCGAGGTGCTGGCGCTGACCGACGCCATGACGCGCGACATCGAAGTGCCGGACGCGGTGTTCGCGCCGCTGCGCGAGCGCTACGATGATACGCAGCTGGTGGAGCTGGCGGCGACGGTGGGCGCGTACAACATGGTGTCGCGCTTTCTGGTGGCCTTGCGTGTCGGGCATTGAAAGGAGATGACTGTGCAGGAAACGATATTGCTGGTGTCGCTGGGCGAGCGCTTCGACGAGGCGCGCGCGCGGGATCTGGCCGGGCGCCTGACGGACGGCCTGGCCGGCGTGCAGGTCAGCGCGTTCGCCGCGCTGGAAGCCGAAGATACCTATGTGTACGTGCGAGGGGCCGAGGCGCTGCCCGAGATCCAGGCCCGCCTGGCCGAATTGGTGCCCGGCGCCCATGCCCGGCTGCTGCATCGGACGCTGGACCTGCCCGGGGCGTCGGCCGGGCAGGACGCGCCGTGGCACTACATCGTCGAAACCGATGTGTTGCCCGAAGCGGACGCCGACCTGAACGCCTGGTACGACCAGGAGCATTTGCCCGGGCTGGCGTCGGTGCCCGGCACGGTGCGCGCGCAGCGCTATGAATGCCGCGACGAGTCGCCGCGCTACCTGGCCTGCTACGACCTGCAAACGCAGGAAACCTTCGGCAGTCCGCCGTGGCTGGCCGTGCGCGCAAGCGACTGGAGCAGCCGCGTGCGGCCATCGTTCCGAAACACGCGGCGCACGATGTTCAGGAAGATCCTCTAGCGTCGGCCCGACACAAAAAAGGGCCCGGGCGTCATGCGATGCCCGGGCCCTTTTTCCGCTGCTACGGGGCCGACTTACTCGATCTGGCCCAGCAGCAGGAATTCCATCAGCGCTTTCTGCACGTGCAGGCGGTTCTCGGCTTCGTCCCAGACCACGCTTTGCGGCCCGTCGATGACTTCACCGGTGACCTCTTCGCCGCGGTGGGCGGGCAGGCAGTGCATGAAGACGGCTTGCGGGTCGGCGGCGGCCATCATTTCGGCGTCCACGCACCAGTCGGCGAAGGCCGCGCGGCGTTCTTCGTTCTCGGCCTCGTAGCCCATGCTGGTCCAGACGTCGGTCGTGACCAGGTGCGCGCCCTTGCAGGCTTCCATCGGGTCTTTGAACTGGCGCAGCACCTTGTCCGAAGGCGTGCCGATGCGCGTGGCTTCGAGTTCGTAGCCGGCCGGCGTGGACACGTGCAGCGTGAAGCCCAGCATTTCGGCGGCGTGCAGCCACGTGTAGGCCATGTTGTTGGCGTCACCCACCCAGGCCACCGTCTTGCCGGCGATGGGGCCGCGGTGCTCGATGTAGGTGAAGATGTCCGCCAGGATCTGGCAGGGGTGGAATTCGTTGGTCAGGCCGTTGATCACGGGCACGCGCGAGTGCGAGGCGAAGCGCTCGATGCGGGTCTGCTCGAACGTGCGGATCATGACGATGTCGACCATGCGCGAAATGACGCGCGCGGTGTCCTCGATGGGCTCGGAGCGGCCCAGCTGCGAATCGTTGGAGGTCAGGTTGATGACCGAACCGCCCATCTGGTACATGCCGGCCTCGAACGACACGCGGGTGCGCGTGCTGGCCTTTTCGAACACCATCGCCAGCGTGCGGTCGTGCAGCGGCATATGGGGTTCATAGCGTTTGAACTTTTCCTTGATCAGGCGCGCGCGGTCCAGCACGTAGGCGATCTCGGCGGACGAGAAGTCCTTGAACTGAAGAAAGTGCCGCAACGGGCCGTTTTGAGTCGTGGGAGGAGTCATGGTGATGTCGCAGGTCATGGGGCCCGGCCAGGCTCGTGGCCCGGACGGGACGTTGATTATGGTTTTTCGGTCAGGAACTGTTGGATGAGCGGAACCAGGATGGCGACGATCTGGTCGGCCTCTTCCCTGGTCAGTATCAGCGGCGGCAGCATGCGGATGACGCGGTCGCGCGTGACGTTGATGAGCAGGCCGGCCTCCAGGGCGCGCATGGCCAGGATGCCGCAGGGGCGGGCCAGCTCGATGCCCAGCATCAGGCCGCGGCCGCGCACCTCGATGACGCCGGGCGTGCCGGCCAGTGCGCCGGCCAGCGAATTCTTCAAGTGATTGCCCACGACGTGGGCGTTGTCCAGCAGCTTTTCGGATTCCAGGGTGTCCAGCACCGCCAGCCCGGCCGCGCACACCAGCGGACCGCCGCCAAAGGTGGTGCCATGGCTGCCCGGGGTGAAGACGCCCGCGGCGGGGCCGGCCGCCAGCATCGCGCCAATGGGGACGCCGCCCGCCAGGCCCTTGGCCAGCGTCATGACGTCGGGCACGATGTCCGCCCACTGGTGGGCAAACCATTTGCCGGTGCGGCCGATGCCGGACTGCACTTCGTCGATCATCAGCAGCCAGCCGCGCTCGGTGCACAGGCGGCGCACTTCCTGAAGATAGGCGATGTCGGACGGGCGGATGCCGCCTTCGCCCTGCAGCACTTCCAGCAGCACGGCGGCGGTGCGGGGTTCTGCGTCGCCGGCGGCGCGCACGGCGTCCAGGTTGTTGTAGGGGACCTGGACGAAGCCGCTGGGCAGGGGCTCGAAGCCCTTGCGGGCTTTCTCGCTGCCGGTGGCCGCCAGCGTGGCCAGCGTGCGGCCGTGCCAGGACGAGTCCATGGTGATGATGTGGGCGTGCTTGTTGCCGCGCTGGTAGGCGTAGTAGCGGGCCAGCTTGATGGCCGCTTCGTTGGCTTCGGAGCCGCTGTTGTTGAACACGACCTCCTGCATGCCGGACAGTTCCGCCAGGCGGGAGGCAAGCGCCGTCTGCTGGGGGACTTTGTAGATGTTCGAGGTGTGGATCACGCGGGCGGCCTGCTCGCTGATGGCGGCCACCAGCTTCGGGTGCGCATGGCCCAGGCAGGACACGCCGATGCCGGCCAGGGCGTCCAGATACTTGCGGCCCAGGGCATCCCATAGCCATACGCCCTGGCCGTGCGTGAACGATACCGGCAGCCGGGCATAGATATTGGCCAGAGGCGAACTCATCGTGGATCCTCCTGGGTGATAACCAAAAAAGCATGCCCTGCTTGTCGCGGCGCAATCGCAGCGGATTCGAGGCGAATCGCCTTTGGAAAGAGGGCAAAGGATCAATCATATACAATTCGCGGCGCAGGGCGCATGTTTGATCACGCCGAAGATCCGGCTTTCGTGAAAGGCTCCCTGTAGTGAAGAACTCATGGCAACTCGCGTCAGACAATTCGTAATTCATGGCGTTACCGAAAGCGGTAGCCGATTCCGCCCCAGCGATTGGGCGGAGCGGCTCGCCGGCGTAATGGCACAGTTCCGGCCCGCCGGCTGTGCTGGTAACCACCTCACTTATTCGCCCTATGTGCTTCCCGTCGTGATCGATGGCGTGCGCGGGATCGTGGTCGATCTGCGTTTGCGCGACCTGGAGCCGCTGGCGTACAAGTTCGTGGTGGACTTCGCCCGCGACAACAACCTCAAGACGGAAGAACGCGAAATCTAGGTCTTCTGAACGAAAAAGCGCCCCGACCGGGCGCTTTTCTCATTCGGAAAGCCGGCGCGCCCATCGGGCGGGCCGGGTGCTACGCGCCGTTCGCAGGGCGCGGGCAGGCATGTGGCAGTGCGGCAAGGGTTAGCGATAGCTTGAAGCCATGCCGGGATCGAGAGCAATGTTGACATAAATTGTATACATGCACTCGTCCAGAATGGAGCCCAATGTCCGCCGCACCCGAAGCCATATCCCTTGACCGGCCCGTCGTCACGCCCTGCCGGGTGCTGGTCGTCAATGGCAATACCACCGCAACGCTGACCGACAGCCTGGCAGGCCAGGCGCGCGCCTTCTACGGGGGCGCCGCCCATGTGCGCGCCGTCACCGCTCCGTTCGGGCCGGCCTATATCGCCAGCCGGGCGGAAGCGGCCATTTCGGCCCACGCCGTGCTGGCGGCCGTGGAAAGCGAGGCGGCGCGGGCGGAGGCGCCGTTCGACGCTTGCGTGCTGGCCTGCTTCGGTGAACCGGGCATAGGCGCCGTGCGGGAACGCCTGGATGCGCCCGTGGTCGGCATGGCTGAAGCTTCCATCATGACGGCGATGCAGCGTGGCGACCGCTACGCCATCGTCACGGTCGGACAGCGCTGGCCCGGCATGCTGCGCGAACAAATCCGCCAACTGGGACTGGAATCGCGCTGCGCGGGCATTCTCGCCCTGCCGGGCAAGGCGCTGGACTATGCTTCCCGCTCGGCCGATTCGGCCGCCGCCGTCGCCCGCGCGCTGGAGCAGGCGGAGCAGCAGGGCGCCGACGTGGTGATCGTGGCCGGCGCCGCGCTGGCGGGCTATCTGCCCCTCCTGCCGCGCCTGCCGCGCGTACCCCTCATCGACTCGTACCGGGCCGCCTTGGCGCAGGCGCTGGCCTTGGCGTCCCTGGAACGGTCGAATTACTTCGCGTACACCAGATCACGGAGTCCAAGCGACAACCCCGGCCAGTAGGTGATGATCATCAGGCAGACGATCACGACCCCCACGAATGGCACCAGCGGCTTGATCAGGCGCTCCAGCGGCAGCTTGGCCACCGCGCAGGCCGCGAAGAGATTCACCCCGAACGGCGGTGTGATCATCCCGAGGGCCAGGTTCACCACCATGATGATCCCGAAGTGGACCGGGTCGACGCCGAACTGCAGGGCCACGGGCAGCAGCAAGGGCGCCAGCACCACGATGGATGCCGAGGTTTCGATGAACATGCCGATCACGAACAGCGCGGCGTTCACGCCCATCAGGAACGAGAACTGCGTGTCGAACAGCTGCGCCAGCCACACGCCCAGCGCGTCGGGAATGCCGGCGCGGTTGAGCAGGAAGCTGAAGACGCCAGCGTTGGCGATCACGAACATGATGACGGCGGTAGACACCACCGACTTGTGCAGCGTGTCCGACAATTGCTTGAAGCTCAGGCGGCGGTAGATGAACTTGCCGACGAACACCGCATACATCACGGCCACGACCGAGGCTTCCGTGGGCGTGAAGACGCCGCCGTAGATGCCGCCCAGGATGATCACCGGCATCAGCAGCGCCAGCCAGGCGCTCTTGAATGCCGGCCACAGGGGCAGGCGGCCTTCGCCGTCGCGCTTGCCGAGGTTGTTGCGCTTGGCGTAGAGCCACACGTAGAACATCAGCGCGACGCCGATGAGGATGCCGGGCATCACGCCGGCGATGAACAGTTCGCCGGTGGACGTGTCGGTGGATACGGCAAACAGGATCATCGGGATGGACGGCGGGATGATCACTCCCAGCTCGGCCGCGCTGGCCTGCAGCGACGCGGCGAAAGGGGCCGGGTAGCCGTGCCGGATCATGGCCGGGATCAGGATCGCGCCCACCGCGAACGTGGTGGCGACGCTGGAACCCGCGACCGCCGCGAAGATCATGCAGGTCAGCACGCAGGTGCAGGCCAGGCCGCCCTGGATGCCGCCGACCACGCTCTTGGCGAATTCCACCATGCGTTCGGAGATGCCGCCGGCTTCCATCAGGTTGCCGGCCAGGATGAAGAAGGGAATGGCGACGAGCGGGTACTTGTCCAGCGCTGCGAACAACTGCTGGGCGACGACCAGCCAGGGCAGGCCGGACGCGCCGACTCCCGCCAGGCTGGCCAGGCCGATCGACACGGCGACCGGCACTGACAGCCCGAAGAAAATCAGCATCGAGACAATCATTAATTGGGACATGGCGATATCTGCTGCTCAGGTTCGATAGGGGGCGGCTCAGCCTTGCGCGTCGTTGCGCACGGGCACGTCTTCTTCTTCGCCGGCGCACCAGCGGGCCAGCACGGCGATGGCGGCCAGGGTGGCGCCCACCGGGATCGCCAGATAGATCCAGGAGATCGAGATGTCCAGGCTGGGCACGTTCTGGAAGCGCACGCGATAGGTCATGTTGCCGCCGATCCAGGCCAGGAATCCCAGGAACCCGGCGCAGGTCAGGCCGATGATGGCTTCGAGCACTCGGCGGCGCGTGCCGCCGAGCAGGTTGCGCAGCAGTTCCACGCTGATCATGGCGCCGTGGCGGAAGGCCAGGGCCACGCCCAGCAGCACGGTCCAGATCAACAGGGCGCGGGTCAGCACCTCGCTCCAGTCGGCCGGCGAGTGCAGCACGAAGCGGGCAATGACCTGATAGAACGCGGCGGCCGCGGCGGCCACCAGCAGGAGTTGGGCAAAGACCGAGACCAGCTTGAACAGGCCGCGGTCGAAAGCGCAGAGCAAACGCATGGTGAATCCCGTGAGCGATATACGCGGAAAGGATGGGGGTGAGAAGCGGCGGGAGTCGGATCCCGCCGCCGTGGCCCTATGCCCCGGAAAGGGGCTGGCCCGCCTACTTGGCGTCGCGGATCGAGTCGATCAGCTTCTTGTCGAACTTCTTGTAGTACTCGGGGTAGGCCGGCTCGACGGCGGCCGCGAAGGCGGCGCGGTCGACTTCGGATACCTGCATGCCTTCCTTCTTCAACTGCTCGACGCCCGTCTTCTCGATGTTGTCGACGTAGCCGCGCATGGCCTGGGCCGAATCCTTGCCGGCCTTGTCGAAGTTGGCCTTGTCGGCGGCCGCCAGGCCGTCATAGACGTTGGAGGACATCAGCACCAGGGCCGGGCCATAGACGTGGCCGGTCAAGGACAGGTACTTCTGCATCTGCGACAGCTTGGCCGACGTGATCACCGACAGCGGGTTCTCCTGGCCGTCGATGGTGCCCTGTTGCAGGGCGGTGGCCACTTCGGGCCAGGCCATCGGCGTGGGCAGGATGCCGATCTGGCGGAAAGCAGTGATGTGGATCGGGTTTTCGGTGGTGCGGATCTTCAGGCCCTTGGCGTCCGCCGGCGTCTTGACCGGGCGCACGTTGTTGGTCAGGTGCCGGAAGCCCTGTTCGCCCCAGGCCAGCGCCACGATGCCGCGGCTGGGGAACTTGGCCAGCATGTCCTGGCCGATCTTGCTGTCCAGGACCGTGCGGGCGTGCTGCAGGTCGCGCAGCAGGAACGGAATATCGAAAACCCCGGTCTCGGGAACAAAATTCAGGGTGGCGCCTGTCGAAACGATGGCCAGGTCGATGGTGCCGATCTGCAGGCCTTCGATCACTTCGCGTTCGCCGCCCAGCGCGCTGTTGGCGAATTGCTGTACCTTGTACTTGCCATTGCTGGACGCCTCGATGGACTTGGCCAGCGCGTCGGCGCCGGCGCCATAGTGCGACGACGTCGACAGGGCGTAGGCCATCTTCAAGGTGGTCTGGGCTGCCGAGGGCAGGGAAGTGGCGGCCGCGCAGGCGGCCAGAATCGTGGCCGCAAGCCAGGATTTACGCATTGTCTTCTCCGGTTTTGGTTATCTTTATGGGCGGCATTGCCTCCCGCCCCGGGATGATATCGGGATTCAGTTCCGTTTCAGGCGGTTTTTAACGTAGATGAATGATGGATTTCCCTGATATGTCACAGGTTAAGCGTCCTGGTTTTTGGTCCACCCTGCGCCTGGGCGCCCGGATGATGATGCGGGATGCGCGGGCGGGTGAATTGCGCCTGCTGGTGCTGGCGCTGGTGGTGGCGGTGGCCGCGGTGACCAGCGTCGGCTTCCTGGCCGACCGGGTCAGCCGGGCGCTGGAGCGCGACGCCGGCCAGATGCTGGGCGCCGATCTGGTGCTGGATGCCGACGAGCCCGTGCCCGCGGCATTCAAGGAGCAGGCCCGCGAGCGCGGCCTGAGCTTGTCCAGCACCTGGCAGTTTCCCTCCATGGTGGGGGCCGGGGACGGCGCGCAACTGGCCGCGCTGAAGGCCGTGGAGCCCGGCTATCCGCTGCGCGGCGCCTTGCGGGTCACCAGCGCGCCGTTCGAGCCCGATGCGCCCACGCGCGACATCCCGCCCGAAGGCGCGGTCTGGGTCGACGGCCAGCTGCTGTCGCTGCTGAACCTGAGGGTGGGGGATACGCTGAACGTGGGCGATGCCCATCTGCGCATCGACCGCGTGATCACCTATGAGCCGGACCGCGGCATGCAGTTCGTCAACGTGGCCCCGCGCGTGCTGTTGCGCGCCAGCGATCTGCCGGCCACCGGCCTGATCGCGCCGGGCAGCCGCATCGGCTATGCCCTGCTGATCGCCGGCCAGCCGGACGCCGTGGCAGGTTATTCGGCCTGGCTCAAGCAGAACCTGAAGCGCGGCCAGAAAGTCGCTACCCTGGAATCGGGCCGCCCGGAAGTTCGCCGCACGCTGGACCGCGCGCAGCGCTTCCTGTCGCTGGTGGCGCTGCTGGCGGTGCTGATCTCGGCCGTGGCCGTGGCGCTTGCGGCCGGCCGCTACATGACCCGGCACCGCGACGGCATCGCGGTCATGCGCTGCCTGGGGGCGGTGCAATCCCAGGTCGCGCGCATGCTGACGCTGGAATTCACGCTGGTCGGCCTGTTCTCGTCGGCTGCCGGCTGCCTGCTGGGCTATGCCGTCCACCAAGTGCTGGTGATGCTGCTGGGTTCGCTCATCGACACCACCTTGCCGGCGCCTTCGGCCATTCCGGCGCTGCAGGGCCTGCTGACCGGCCTCCTGCTTTTGCTGGGCTTTGCCTTGCCGGCGCTGGCGCAGCTGCGCCACGTGCCGCCGGCCCGGGTGCTGCGGCGTGACGCGGATACGCTCAGCGCGCGCAGCGCCTTTGGCTACATCCTGGGCGCAACGGGCTTTGCGCTCCTGATCTGGTGGTTCGCGGGCGACGCCAAGCTGGGCGCCGTGGTGGCGGGAGGCTTCCTGGGCGCCTTCGGGCTGTTCGCCCTGGTGGCCTGGCTGTGCATCCTGGGCCTGGCGCGCGTGCGCGGCCTGGCCGCGGGCCTGCCGGCGCTGCGCTTCGCGCTGGCGGGCGTGGTACGCCGGCGGGCGGCCACGATCACCCAGGTCTGCGCGCTGGCGGTCGGCCTGATGGCATTGCTGTTGCTGACCATGACGCGCACCGACCTGATCCAGGGCTGGCAGCGCACGCTGCCGCCGGATGCGCCCAACCGGTTTCTGATCAATGTTCAACCCGACCAGCGCCAGGCCGTGACGGCCGCGCTGACCCGCGAGGGACTCGGCGGGATCTCGCTGTCGCCGATGGTGCGCGGGCGCCTGATCGCCGTCAACGGCAAGCCGGTGGGGCCGGACGACTACGAAGAGCCGCGCGCCAAGCGGCTGGTGGACCGCGAGTTCAACCTGTCGTATGGCGACGAGATGCCTTCGTCGAACCGCATCGAGCAGGGCCGCTGGCTGGCTCCCGGCGCAGCCGAGGTCTCGCTGGAGTCGGGCCTGGCCAAGACGCTGGGCATCGGGCTGGGCGACAAGATGACCTTCGACGTGGCGGGGCAGCAGGTCGAGGTGGCGGTTTCGAGCACCCGCCGGGTGGATTGGGATACGATGCGCGTCAATTTTTTCGCCATCCTGACCCCCGCCTCGCTGGCCGACATGCCCCAAAGCTGGATCACCTCGTTCTACCTGCCGCCCGACAAGGCGGCGGTGCTGCCCGCGCTGGTGCGCGAGTTCCCGAACCTGACGGTATTCGACGTGGGCGCCATCCTGCAGCAGCTGCAGTCCGTGCTCAGTGAAGTGGGCCGGGCGGTGCAGCTGCTGTTCCTGTTCACGCTGGCCGCTGGCGTGCTGGTGCTGTCGGCGGCGCTGACCGCCACGCGCGACGAGCGCATGCGCGAGGCCGCGGTGCTGCGCGCGCTGGGCGCGACCCGGCGTCAATTGGCCCGGTCCCAGCGCATCGAACTGTGGGCCGTGGGCGGCCTGGCCGGCCTGCTGGCGGCTGCCGGCGCCACCGCGATTGCTTGGGCTTTATCAACCCTGGTGTTCGATTTCACCATTACCTTCAGCCTCTGGCCGTGGCTGGCGGGCATCGCGACAGGTATGCTGGGCGCCTGGGCGGGCGGCGCCCTGGCGCTGCGCGGCGTCCTGCGCACGCCGCCCCTGGTCACCCTTCGAGAAACCTGATGACGTCCCGCGTCCATACCATTACTGAACCCGTGGAAAATTCCCGCACCATGTTTGACCTTCTTGGCGGCGAGGCCGGCGTGCGCGCGCTCGTCGACCGCTTCTATGACCTGATGGACATCGAGCCCGATCTCAAGGAGCTGCGCGCCGCCCACGGGCCCAGCCTGGACGAGGCGCGCGACAAGCTCTTCTGGTTTCTGTGCGGGTATTTCGGCGGTCCGGACCACTATATAGAGCGCTTTGGCCACCCCCGCCTGCGGGCCCGGCACCTGCCGTTTTCCATAGGCGAGATCGAACGCGACCAATGGGTAACCTGCATCGGGCGCGCCATGGAGGACGAGGGCATCGAGCCCGCGCTGGTCGAACGCCTGCTGGAGTCCTTCTACGGCGTGGCCGACTGGATGCGCAACCGTGAAGGCTGACGACGCTCAATCCGGCGCGCGGCGCACGTCCTGGGCCGGCCCCTTGGGCGGCGCCATGCTCAGCGACGCCTCGCGCCTGGCGGACGCCGGACCCGAGGTCTTCAATCCCGCGCACTACGGCGAGCGGGCGCGACCGGTGGACGCCGGCGGGCGCCAGGCCGCCTGGTTCGTGCAGGGGCAGGGCTGGCAGGGCGTGTTGCGGCGCTACCGCCGCGGCGGCATGATCGCCCGCGTCAGCAGCGACGCCTACCTCTGGAATGGCGAGGCCCGCACCCGCAGTTTCCGGGAATACCGGCTGCTGGCGGCCATGCGCGCCCAGGGCCTGCCCGTTCCCGCGCCGCTGGCCGCCGCCTATTGGCGGCAAGGCCCGATCTACCGCGCCGCCATCGTGGTGGAGCGCATACCCGGCGTGCGTCCCTTGGCCCAGGCGGTGGCCGAGCCGGTCTGGCAGGCGGTGGCCGACGCGATCGTCCGCATGCACCGGGCGGGTGTGTGGCATGCCGACCTGAACGCCTTCAACATCCTGATCGGCAGCGATGGCCAGGTCTGGCTCATCGATTTCGACCGCGGCACCCAGGGCGCGCTGTCCGAACGGCAGCGCCAGGCCAATCTGGAGCGGCTGCGCCGCTCGCTGCGCAAAGTGGCGGGCGAGGCCGGAGAGCGCTTCTGGCTGCGCCTGCGCGACAGTTATTGGACGGCGTGGGGCGTCGGAATCCAGCCCTGACCGCCACCCGGACCGCGGCTCGCGGCCCATGGGGCAATTGCGCCATTTACCCTGCAAAGTTGGGCAGGTCAGCGCTAAAAAGCTTTATCATTTCGCCTTTTGGTACTCCTGTCACATACGACATAGAGCAAGGGGGCTGGTAATAATGGAACTAAAGGCGGGAATGCGCTGGGCGCTCGGAGCGGTGCTGGTCGCGGCAGCCTCATCGGCGGCGGTCGCGCAGAACAAGGTCGTCAACGTCTACAACTGGGCCGAATACACGGCCCCCGACACGATCCCGGGTTTCGAAAAGGAAACCGGCATCAAGGTCCGGTATGACGTCTACGACAGCAACGATGCCCTGCAGGCCAAGCTGCTGGCGGGCAAGTCGGGTTACGACGTCGTTGTCCCGTCCACCCATTACGCCTCGCGCCAGATCGAGGCCGGCCTGTTCCAGAAGCTGGACAAGTCCAAGATCCCGAACTGGAAGTACCTGGATCCCGAAGTGATGGCGCTCGTCGCCACGGTCGATCCCGGCAACGAACACGCCATTCCCTGGGGCTACGGCACCAACGGGCTGGGCTACAACGTCACCAAGGTCAAGCAGATCATGGGCGACGGCGTGGACCTGGCCAGCTGGGACATGCTCTTCAAGCCCGAGAATGCCGCCAAGCTGAAGGAATGCGGCATCTCCATGCTGGACGAAGCCGCGCAGGTGTTCCCGGCGGTGCTGAAGTATCTGGGCAAGGATCCCAACAGCACCAATGCGGCTGACTACCAGGAAGCGATGGAGGTGCTGAAGAAGATCCGCCCCTACATCCGCCAGTTCAGCTCGTCGGGCTATATCGACGAACTGGCCGTGGGCGACCTGTGCATGGTCTACGGCTTTTCCGGCGACGTCATGATCGCCCGCAAGCGCGCGCAAGAAGCCAAGAAGCCCTATGAAGTGAATTACTTCATTCCCAAGGGCGGCGCGCCCGCGTGGTTCGACCTGATGGTCATCCCGAAGGATGCCCCGCATCCGGAAGAGGCGCTGGCCTTCATCAACTACATCGAAACGCCGCAGGTTCACGCAGCCATCACCAACACCATGTTCTACCCCAACGCCAACAAAGAGGCGCGGCAGTACGTGACGAAGGACGTGGCCGACAATCCCATGATCTACCCGTCGGCGGAGGTCTCCAAGACCTTGTACGTGATCAAGGCGCTGCCCTTGAACATTTCACGGCTGCAAAACAAGTTGTGGTCCGAGCTGAAGTTGGGAAATTAGTCATCATGAGCGATAGCCGTTACTCGGCGCCGCACGCGGCGGACCCGGACGAGTTCGTCCAGGTCTCCGATGTGGTCAAGATTTTTGGCGACGTGGTTGCCGTGCGTTCCGTCAACCTGTCCGTCAAGCGCAACGAGATCTTCGCGCTGCTGGGCAGCTCGGGCAGCGGCAAGTCCACATTGCTGCGCATGCTGGCCGGCTTCGAAGAGACCACCTCGGGCCAGATCCTGCTGGACGGCGAGGACATCACCAGCGTGCCGCCGTACCGGCGTCCCGTGAACATGATGTTCCAGTCCTACGCGCTGTTCCCGCACATGACGGTCGAGGCCAACGTGGCGTTCGGGCTGAAGCAGGAAGGCGTGGACCGCGCCGAAATCCACGACCGCGTGTTCGAAGCGCTGGATCTCGTCCAGATGGCGGGCTATTCGCGCCGCAAGCCGAACCAGCTGTCGGGCGGCCAGCAGCAGCGCGTGGCGCTGGCGCGCAGCCTGGTCAAGCGTCCCAAGCTGCTGCTACTGGACGAACCCATGTCGGCGCTGGACAAGCAGATCCGCCAGAAGACCCAGATCGAGCTCGTGAAGATCCTTGAACAGGTCGGCGTGACCTGCATCATGGTGACCCACGACCAGGAAGAGGCCATGACCATGGCGCACCGCCTGGCGGTCATGACCGAAGGCCAGATCGTCCAGTGCGGCACGCCGCAGGATGTCTACGCCTTTCCCAATTCGCGCTTTGTCGCCAGTTTCATCGGGTCGACCAACATGTTCACCGGCACCATCGTGGTCGATGAGCCCGACCATGTGGCGATCGAGTGCGACGAGCTGACACGCCCGCTCTATGTGAACCACGGCGTCAGCGAGCCTCTGGGCATGGAAGTGCATGTCTCCATCCGGCCCGAGCGCATGGTGGTGTCGCGCGAGCAGCCCGAAGGCGAATACAACTGGGCCCATGGCATGGTCAGCCACATGGCCTGGATGGGCAGTTATGCGCTCTATCAGATCCGCCTGGATTCCGGCAAGACGGTCGAGGCCAGCGTGCCCAGCCTGCTGCTGGCCCAGATGGACGCCCCGGGCATCGACGAAGAGATCTTCGTGAGCTGGGGGGCGGACAGCGCGACGGTGCTGGCCTCATGATCCGCTTTTCGCCCCGCGACTGGCTGCCGTCGGGCCGGACCTTGGCGGTAGTCCCGCCGTTCGCCTGGCTGGTGCTGTTCCTGTTGCTGCCCTTCCTGCTGGTGCTGAAGATCAGCTTTGCCGAAATGAAGTTCGGCATCCCGCCCTACACGTCGCTGGCGCAGTTCAAGGACGAGGCGATCCAGTTCAGCCTGCACCTGCGCGGCTACATCCTGCTGTTCACCGAAAACCAGTACTTCCGGACCTACCTGAGCTCGGTGAAGATCGCGGGCATCACCACGCTGATCTGCGTGCTGATCGGTTATCCCATCGCGTACTACATCGCCCGTTCGTCGGCGCGGGTGCGCAACCTGCTGCTGCTGGCGGTGATCCTGCCGTTCTGGACGTCGCTGCTGTTGCGCGTCTATGCCTGGGTAGGCATCCTGCGCAACGACGGCCTGCTGAACAAGCTGCTGCAGGGCCTGGGGCTCATTTCGAGTCCGCTGGAAATCTATCGCACCGATGTGGCGGTCTATATCGGCATGGTCTATGCCTATCTGCCGTTCTTCATCCTGCCGCTGTATGCCACGCTCGTGAAAATGGACCTGCGCTTGCTGGAAGCCGCCTACGACCTGGGCGCCAGGCCCTGGCAGGCGTTCTGGCAGATCACCGTTCCGCTGTCGCGCCAGGGCGTGATCGCCGGCGCCATGCTGGTATTCATCCCGGCGGTGGGCGAATACGTGATCCCGGAAATGCTGGGCGGCGCCAACACGCTGATGATAGGCCGTGTCATGTGGAATGAATTCTTCAACAACGCCGACTGGCCCATGGCCTCGGCGGTGACATGCGTGATGGTGCTGCTGTTGCTCGTGCCGTTGGTGTACTTCCAATACAGCCAGGTCAAGCAGCAAGACCTGGCAAGCGGAGGCCGCAAATGAACGGGCCCAACAAGTCGATGCGCGCCGTGGTGCTGGGGCTGGGATATTTCTTCCTGTACGTGCCCATCCTCAGCCTGATGGTGTTTTCGTTCAACGAGTCGCCCTCCGTCACGTCGTGGGCGGGCTTCTCGTTGCGCTGGTATCACGCGCTGGCCAATGACGACGCGCTGCTGCGCGCGGCCTGGCTGTCGTTCCGCATTGCGGTGCTGACGGCGACGGCGGCGGTCATCATCGGCACGTGGGCAGGCTATGTGCTGGCCCGCATGGGCCGTTTCCGCGGATTTGCGCTGTACGTGGGCATGCTCAGCGCGCCGCTGGTGATCCCCGAGGTCGTGCTGGGCATATCGCTGCTGCTGATGTTCGTGGAACTGCGCGGCACGCTGGGCTGGCCCTCGCAGAACGGCATGTTCACGATCTGGGTGGGCCATGTGACGCTGTGCATGGCGTTCGTGGCCGTCGTCATCCAGACCCGCATCCGCGACCTGGACCGTTCGCTCGAGGAAGCGGCGCTGGATCTGGGCGCCACGCCCATCACCGTCTTCTTCAGGATCACGCTGCCGCTGATCGCTCCCGCGCTGGCGTCGGCCTGGCTTTTGTCCTTCACGCTGTCGCTGGACGACGTCGTCATCGCGTCGTTCCTGTCCGGCCCCGGCTCCAGCACGCTGCCCATGGAAGTTTTCTCGCGGGTGCGGCTGGGTCTCAAACCCGAGATCAACGCGCTCGCCACCCTGTTCATCCTGGCCGTGGGCACCTGCGTGATCATCGCCAACCGCATGCAATGGCGCAAGGAGACCGAATCCAAATGAAAGAAACCACCCTGTATGGCCTGACCAAGTGCAGCACCTGCGTCAAGGCGCGCGACTGGCTGGCCGAGCGCGGCGTCGATCACGTCTTCGTGGACTACCGCGACAATCCGGTGCCTGCCGCCACGCTGAAGTCCTGGGCCGAGCAGGTCGGCGGCTGGGAAAAGCTGGTCAATCGCGCGTCCATGACGTGGCGCAATCTGCCCGAAGACCGCAAGACCGCCCACACCGACGCCCAATGGAGCAAGCTGATCGCCGAGTATCCGGCGCTGGTGCGCCGTCCGGTCACGGTGACGCCGGATGGCGAGGTGAGCGTTGGTTTCAGCGAAAAGCGCTACGGCGAACGCTTCGCCTGAGCCCGCGGTCCAGGCCGGCCGGGCGCTGCCCGACGCCTTTTTCGACCGCGACGCGTCCCAGCTCGCGCGCGAGCTGCTGGGCAAGGTCATCCGCCATCGGGTCGGCGGCCTGTGGCTGGCGGCCCGCATCATCGAGACCGAGGCCTACTACCTGGAAGAGAAGGGCAGCCACGCCTCGCTGGGCTACACGCACAAGCGCCGGGCCCTGTTCATGGACGGCGGCACGGTCTACATGTATTACGCCCGCGGCGGGGACTCGCTGAATTTCAGCGCGGCCGGCCCCGGCAACGCCGTGCTGATCAAGTCCGCCCACCCCTGGACGGACGCGCTGTCCGGCCCCGAGGCGCTGGCCCGCATGCAGCAATTGAATCCCGATGCGCAAGGGCGTCCGCGTCCGCCCGCCAGCCTGTGTGCCGGCCAGACGCTGTTGTGCCGGGCCCTGGGCCTGAAAGTGCCCGACTGGGACGCTCGCCGTTTCGATCCTGCCGCCCTGTATGTCGAGGATGTCGGCGAAACTCCGGCGGTCCTGATCTGCACCACGCGCCTGGGCATCCCGACCGGGCGCGACGAACACCTGAGCTATCGCTTCGTGGATCCCGCCTACGCCGCCTTCTGCACGCGCAACCCCTTGCGGCGCGGGCAACGCGCCGGGCATGACTACGTGTGGGTGGACCGCCGGGGCATCGTGCTGCCCGAGGCGCCGGCGGGCGGCTAGAAGCTGCCTTCGCGAACGCGCCTGGCCAGCGATTCCCGCAGTTGCGCGTACTTGCGCTGGATGCGCCGGCGATTGAGCCGCTTGCTCCAGGCGTACAGCGGAATCAGCGGCAGCACGCCAAAGCCGTCGATCAGGTACAGACCCCGCTTGCCGTCGGCGTTCAGGCCCACGGCGATATTGCTGGCGGACATGTCATGCACCACGACATGGGCATCGGCCAGATCGTCGAAAAACTCGTCCAGCTGCGCTTTCAGGGTGTCGTCGAGCAGGCCTTTCTTTGCCAGGTCGGTCACGGTGGGAGCGATGTTGCCGGCTCCGTCGGTGATCTTCTCGACCAGCAGGCCCAGACCCAGCGACGTTTGCGCCACGCCCACGATGCGCGCCATGGGAACCTGCCACACGCCGGAGGGACGGGTGGTGGTGGTGACGTATTCGGAGATTTCGTTCAGATAGACACGGTAGGCGCTTTCGCGCTGATACTGCTTGTACCAGCGCTTGAACGGCCGCGCTTCCAGGTAGATGGCGCGCGCGCGCATATCCATGACCTTGACGAGCAGGGCCGGCGAATGCGGATGCTGGAAGATGTGTCGGTCCCCGCCCGTGGCAAGCGGCGTTTCGGAATTCAGATCCAGTGGGCCAAACACGGACTGAAACGAAACGGGAGGATAGCCGGGGGGAAGATCAGCAGGGTTCAAAGACGAAAGCGGATCCGTTTAGGTGGCCGCCAGTTTAATCCGGTTGCCTGGCCGCGTCTTGCCGATCGGCCGCGTACGCGTCCCGGCGGGTGGAAAGGGCTTGGGATGAGACCTACAATTCGCGCTTTGGAGATGCATCTTTTGAACGACATTCTGCTTTGGGTCGCCGCTGGCGGCGCGGTTTTGGCATTTCTGGCGGCGGTGCTGGCCTGGCTGCGTCCTGCTGCGTCCGATGCCCGCCTGGACGCCTTGCTGGAAGGGCTGGAAAGAACCGAGCGCGCGCTGCGCGCCGATATCGCAGAAGGCCAGCGCGGCTTGCGCAGCGAATTCGCGGAGTCCACGCGGGCGCTGCGGGTGGAACTGTCGCAGTCGCACGGCGACCTGCGCGCCGGTCTGTCCCGCGATGCGCAAGCCGCCCGCGCCGAATCGGCCGAATCGCTGGCCCGCTTCGCGGCCGGGTTCTCGGAGCAATTGCAGGGGCTGATCCAGATCAACGAGCGGCGCCTGATGGAAGTGCGCGCCACCGTGGACCAGCGCCTGCAGTCGTTGCAGACAGACAACAGCGCCAAGCTCGACGAAATGCGCCGGACCGTGGATGAAAAGCTGCATGCCACGCTGGAGCAGCGCCTGGGCGAGTCCTTCAAGCTGGTCTCGGACCGCCTGGAGGCCGTGCACAAGGGGCTGGGCGAAATGCAGGCCCTGGCCGCGGGGGTCGGCGACCTGAAGCGGGTGCTGACCAACGTGAAGTCGCGCGGCACCTGGGGCGAAGTGCAGCTGGCCCGGCTGATCGAAGACAACATGACGCCGGACCAGTACGCCAGCAACATCAAGCCCGTCCCGGGCAGCGAGGCGGTGGTCGAATTCGCCATCCGCCTGCCCGGGCGCGGCGATGGCGGCGAGCCCGTCTGGTTGCCGATCGACGCCAAGTTCCCCAAGGAAGAATACGAGCGCCTGATGGATGCCCAGGAGGCGGCGGACGCCGAAGGCGTAAAGGCCGCCGGCGCCGCGCTGGGCCGGGCGGTCGAGCTGCAGGCGCGGCTGATCGCCAGCAAGTATGTCGCGCCGCCCCACACCACCGACTTCGCCATCATGTTCCTGCCCACGGAAAGCCTGTATGCCGAGGTGCTCAGGCGGCCGGGCCTGCTGGACAAGCTGCATGACCTGCGCATCAATGTGGCGGGCCCGAGCAACCTGGCGGCGCTGCTGAACAGCCTGCAGATGGGATTCCGCACGCTGGCGATCGAGCAGCGCTCGTCCGAGGTCTGGCAGGTGCTGCGCGCCGTCAAGACCGAATTCGGCAAGTTCGGCGAAGCGCTGGCCAGCGTCAAGAAGACGCTGGACACGGCCAGCAACAAGATCGGCCAGACCGAAGTGCGTACCCGCGCCATGCTCAAGAACCTGAAGAGCGTGGAAGCGCTGCCGGAGGCCGATGCCTTGCGCCTGCTGGGCGCGGCCGGTCCGGCCGATGCCGAAGACGACGCCGAGGACCTGAGCGCGCCGTCGGCGGGCGCCATCTGATCTGCCAGGGCAGGCATACCAGGCGCGCGCCATTCCTGGCGAGCTTGTTGCCTGCCCTGACAGTCGATATCCTCATGCTTACGGCATTTCGCCGTCGATACCTGGAGCATCGTAAGCATGAGCACCGCTGAACGCCATGATTCCTCTTCCCTCGACGCGACGGCGCTGGGCGCCGATATCGCCCAAGGGGCCGTTACGGCGCTTGCTGCAATGCAGCAAGCGGTGGACAGGGTGGCGGCCCGCAACCCCTCGATCAACGCGGCTTGTGGAGTGCGGGCGGAGGCCGGGCTGCGCCTGGCCCAGTCGCTGGATGACGAACTGGCGTCGCTGTCGCCCGAACAGCGCCTGGCGCAGTTGCGCGACCGCCCGTTCCTGGGGGTGCCCACGCTGCTCAAGGACCTCGGCACCGCCGCCATCGGCCTGCCCAGCGCCATGGGGTCGGTGCTGTACGGCCATGTCGAATGGAATGTCGATGCCGAGATCGTCAAACGCTATCGCCGCGCCGGCCTGATTCCTTTCGGCCGCACCACCAGCGCCGAACTGGGCCTGAGCCCCACTACCGAATCCCCCGCCTACGGGCCGCCCACGCAAAACCCCTGGAAGGCCGGCCATAGCGCGGGAGGCTCCAGCGGCGGCGCCGGCGCGGCGCTGGCCAGCGGCATGGTGCGCATCGCGCATGGCAGCGACGGCGGCGGCTCGATCCGCATTCCCGCGTCCTGCTGCGGCGTGCTGGGCCTGAAGCCCTCGCGCGGCCTGATGCCGCTGGGCCCGCTCAAGGGCGAGGGCTGGGGCGGCCTGGCCACCGAACACATGATGACGCTGTCGGTGCGCGACTGCGCGGCGTCGCTGGACATCAGCGCGGGCGCCGATGTGGGTGCGCCTTATGCGGCGCCGGCCCAGCCCGCGGACTCGTACCGCGCGGTCGTGGCCCGGGTGGCCGCCGATCCCGCCTCCGCCCCGCGTCGCCGCATCGCTTTCATCAACACCACCTATGAAGGCGAGGCCATCCATCCCGATGTCGCCGCCACGCTGGACGAGGCCGCCCGTTTCTTTGCGTCCCTGGGACACGAATTGGTGCAGGCCGCCCCGCCCGTGGGTTCCGAGGAAGTCCTGTCCCCCATGCTGCCGCTGATCGCAAGCGCGGCGGCCAACGCCATCGACAGTTTCGTGGCCGCGCGCGGCAGGCGCCTGGCCGCCGACGAGCTGCAGCCCACCACGCTGGGCGCGCGCGAATACGCCCGCGCGATTTCCGGTTCGCAATACGTGGCCTGCGTCGACACCTGCCATGAAATCACCCGCCGGATCGGCCACTTCCTGCATCGCGACGGTTCCCTGGGCTATGACCTGTTCCTGAGTCCGGTGCTGGCGCAGCCGCCGGCGGCGATCGGCCGCTATGCCATGGACAATGCCGACTACCTGGCCTACCGTCTGGGCAAGAAGGGCGTCATCGGCTATTCGCCGTTCGCGCCGCTGGCCAACCTGACCGGCATGCCCGCCATTTCGATTCCCTTCGGGATGTCGTCCGACGGCCTGCCCATCGGCATCCAGATCATGGGGCCGCTGGGCGCCGAGGCGCTGTTGCTGGAACTGGCGGCGCAAGTCGAGGCGCTGCGGCCCTGGGTCCTGACGGCCCCCATGGCCAGATAGGCTCGATGGGGCGAATCGCGCCGCGTTGGCCCGCGGCGCATCAGCGGATTGAGCCAGGGAGTTGCCATGTCATCGTTCGCGACGCATACCGTACTCAACCAGGTCCCGCCCCTGGAAGACTATTCCCTGTTCGACACCGACCCGGCCTTGCGCGCGGCAGTGCGCCGGGAGGGCGCCGATGCCTGGGCGGGCGACCTGAGCGCGCATGGCGCCTGGCTGGGCCGCGCCCAGACGCTGGCGGCCGGCGTCGAGGCCAACCGCTGCCCGCCGCGTCTGGTCAACTATGACCGCGGCGGCCACCGCATCGATCACGTCGAATTCCATCCCGCATGGAACCTGCTGATGGACGGCATCATGGCGCGCGGCCTGCACAGCCGGGCCTGGGCCCAGCCTGCGCCCGGCGCGCACGTGGCGCGCGCGGCGGCCTATCTGATGCAAGGCCAGGTCGAGGCCGGCACGCTGTGCCCCACGACCATGACCTTTGCCGCCGTGCCCCTGCTGCAGCGCGAACCCGCGGGCGTGGTGGACTTTGGCGGCCAGTGGCTGCCCGCGCTGTATTCGCGGGAATTCGATGGAACCGACGCGCCGCTGGCCGCCAAGCGCAGCGCGTTGATCGGCATGGGGATGACCGAGAAGCAGGGCGGCTCGGATCTGCGCGCCGTCACCACGCGCGCCGTGCCGCTGGGCGCGCCGGGGCGCGGCGGCGCATACCAGCTGGTGGGGCACAAATGGTTTTTCTCGGTGCCACAGGCGGACGCGCATCTGGTGCTGGCGCAGGCGGAAGGGGGATTGAGCTGCTTTTTCGTGCCGCGCTGGATTCCAGACGGGCCGCTCAACGCCATCCGCGTGCGCCGCCTGAAGGACAAACTGGGCAATCGCAGCAATGCCAGCGCGGAAGTCGAATTCGAAGAGGCCTGGGGCGTCATGGTCGGCGAACCGGGACGGGGCCTGGCGGTGTTGCTGGAAATGGCGGGAACCACGCGGCTGGACTGTGTGCTGGGCAGCGCCGCGCTGCTGCGCCAGGCGCTGGCGCAATCGGCGCATCACGCGCAGCACCGGCATGCCTTCGGCAAGGCGCTGATCGAACAGCCCCTGATGCGCAACGTGCTGGCCGACCTGGCGCTGGAAAGCGAAGCCGCCATGGCCCTGGGACTGCGGCTGGCGCGCGCCGTGGACGAACGCGCCGCCGCCGGCGCGCGGGCCCTGGTGCGCGTCGGCACGCCCGCCGCCAAGCTGTGGGTCTGCAAGCGCGCCGTCGCCGCCGTGGGCGAGTGCATGGAGGTCTGGGGCGGCAACGGCTACGTGGAAGAGGGGCCGATGCCCAGGATCTACCGTGAAACGCCCGTCAACTCCATCTGGGAGGGGTCGGGCAATGTCATGGCGCTGGACGTGCTGCGCGCTTTGCTGCGCGAGCCCGAAGCGCTGCCGGCGCTGGATGCCGAGTTTGCCCGGGCCGCGGGCCAATATCGGGAATTCGACGAGGCCGTGGTGCGCTGGCGCGTGCTGCTTGCCGACAGCGCCCAGGCGGAATTCCAGGCCCGTCGCATCGCGGGGGGCCTGGCCCGGCTGTGGCAGGCCGCCTTGCTGATCGAGCATGCGCCGCAGGCCGTGGCGCATGCGTTCATCGGCAGCCGCCTGCAGGCGGGCGGGGGCATCTTCGGCGAGCTGGCGGCCGGCGCGGACACGCAGGCGATCCTGTCGCGGGCGTGGCCAGCCATCGGCGCATGCTAAATTTCCTGGCTCAACCAACTTTCCCGCATTCTCCACCGCCATGCTCTCCCAGCAAGAACTCAAGCAGCAAGCCGCCGACGCCGCCCTGGACTACGTTGAACAGGTCGCTGGCCCGGACGTCATCATCGGCGTGGGCACCGGATCCACGGCCGATCTCTTCATCGACGGCCTGGCGCGTTTCAAGGGCCGCATCGGCGGGACGGTGGCCAGCTCGGAGCGCAGCGCGGCACGCCTTGCCGGTCATGGCCTGAAGGTGCTGGACCTGAACGACGTGCAGAGCATGCCGATCTACGTGGACGGCGCCGACGAGATCAACGCCAACCTGCACATGATCAAGGGCGGCGGCGGCGCGCTGACGCGCGAGAAGATCGTGGCCTCGGTGGCCGACCGCTACATCTGCATCGCCGACGAGTCCAAGCTGGTCCAGACCCTGGGCAAGTTCCCGCTGCCTCTGGAAGTGATTCCGATGGCGCGCGCATCGGTCGCGCGCGCGCTGGCCGCGCTGGGCGGCCAGCCGCGCCTGCGCGAGGGGTTCGTCACCGACAACGGTAACGTCATCCTGGATGTGTCCGGCCTGTCGATCGCCGACGCGCCCGCATTCGAAGCCCGCCTGAACAACCTGCCCGGCGTCGTGACTTGCGGCCTGTTCTCGCTGCCAGGCGCCGACGTGGCGCTGCTGGCCACCCAGAACGGCATCCGCCGGCTGGATCGCCGCGACTGAGGCGCCAGGCTCCCTTGTGGTGCGCCGCCGCTCCGCCTTGCGGGCGGCGGCCCCCCCATTCATAATCCTGTCACACTTGGGTCATAACCTTGCCGGTTGTGCAGGCCCATCTCGTAACTCTTCTATTTCGGGGCAATGCAATGAGATCAACCACGCAGGGAGCCCGGATGACGGAGCATACAAACAAGCAGTTCGACGCCGATCTGGAAAGCGTCCGTTCGCAGTTCTTGCAAATGGGCGGCTTGGTGGAAGCCATGATCCAGGAGGCCATCGACGCGCTGGCCAGCGGCGACCTGTCGCTGGTTGAGAAAGTCCGCGAGCGGGAAAAGGAAGTCAACCGCCACGAAGTCGAGATCGACGAGAGCATCAGCCGCATCCTGGCCAGGCACCAGCCCACCGCCATCGACCTGCGCATGCTGATGGCCGTCTCCAAGATGCTGACCGACATGGAGCGTTCCGGCGACGAGGCCGAGAAGGTCGCCACCGTCGCCCGCCGCATCCACGAAGGCGAACTGCGCCATATCCCCGTGATCGAACTGCGTCACATGGCCGCCAATGTGCGCACCATGCTGCATCAGGCGCTGGACGCGTTTGCCCGCCTTGACCCCATCCTGGCCGCCGCCGTCGTGCGCAGCGACAAGGAAGTGGACAAGGAATGGAAGGGCGCGCTGCGCCACCTGATCACCTACATGATCGAAGATCCGCGCACCATTTCGCGCGCCATCGACATGATCTTCGTCGCGCGCGCGCTCGAACGCATCGGCGACCACGCCAAGAACATGTCCGAACGCGTGATTTACATGGTCAAGGGCGCCGATGTGCGCCATACCGGCGTGAAGAACACCGAACGCCTGGCGCGCGGCGAGGAAGAGTCCGACGACGCGTCGGGCCAGTAGTGCAAAGCGCGGCCCCCGGTCGCGCCCCGCCATGAAAAAACCCCAGGCGCATGCAAGCCCTGGGGTTTTTCGTTTCTGGAACGGCTGGCGCTACAGCGGCGCCAGGCCCTGGCACAGACGCGGGTCCGGCACACCGGGCTTGCCGGCATCAATGCGGCCCGCCAGCCGGCGTCCGAAAGCCGGCATCGCGGGCGCGCCAACCTCCAGGTCGTACCAACCTTCGCAGCCGGCGTACTTGAGCTCCATCGCGCCGCCCGCCGGCACGTGCGCCATCGCGCGCCAGCCGTCGTTCATGCGCGATTCCAGCCTGACCGGCTGCGGCGTGTCGCCGTGGTTGATCAGCCGCAGCCGCAGGCCCGAGGTCACCGGCACGAGTTGCGCTTCCAGCAAGCCGGCATCCTGCGCGTCGCCGCGGAACTGCCGGTGGAAACCGTCGGGGCCGAGCAGCCACAGGTCATACGCCCCGCCACCGGCCAGGCGCCAGCCGTCGTCCAGGCGCGCGCCGGCACCCACCGTATAGCGCCGTGGCGGCTGCGTCAGCGCATTGCGGTCGTAGACATGCAGGACGGCGCCCGCGCTGCCCGGGTTGCGCAAGGTCAGGCGATAGTGCTCGCCGTCGGCGGTCATGCGCCCCACGGCCTCCAGCGCATAGGGCAAGGGGCAGGCGTGGCGATTGCTGTCCGGGTGGTGCGAACCCCGGTCTCCGGTGAAGTCGAAGGCCGAGGTCAGGTCGCCCGCCACCGCGCGCCGCCATGCGCTGATGTTCGGCTCGGCTACGCCGAACCGGGCTTCCAGGAAGCGGATCACCGAGGTGTGGTCGAACACTTGCGAGTTGACCCAGCCGCCCCGGCTCCAGGGCGACACAACCAGCATGGGCACGCGCGGGCCCAGGCCAAAGCTGCGCCCGTGCAGGCCGGGCGGGTCATCCGGGGTGGAGGCGCTGGGGCCATGGCGCGCGTCGTGGTATTCGCCGTCCAGTTCAACGGTGGACAGGCCGCCCGACTGGCCGTCAGGGTGACGCGCCGGCGGCGAGGGCGGCGGCATGTGATCGAAGAAGCAGTCGTTCTCGTCGTACGTGACGAAGAACACGCAGCGGCTCCAGGTGTCGGGATGCTGGGTCAGTATGTCCAGCACGCGCTCGGTGTAGGCGCCGCCCTGGCGGGGCGACGACACTTCGGGGTGTTCGGAGTCGGCCGTGGGCGCGATGATCCATGACACCGCCGGCAGCGTGCCCTGGGCGACGTCGCGCGCCAGGTCGTCCAGCGTGTGGGTGGACAGGCCGCGGTCGCGCAAGGGAGCGTTGGCACCGCCTTCGGCATGCTGCCGTCGGTACTGCCTGAAGCCGGCCAGCGGATTGTCGTGATAGTTGTCCGCCATGTCCTGATAGATGCGCCAGTCCACGCCTGCCTCTTGCAGACGCTCCGGATAGGTGGTCCAGGCATAGCCTTCGCCGGCGGGGCCCAGGCGGTCAAAGGTATTGACCAGGGCCGGTCCGCCGGCTTGGCCCTGCGGGTCGTTCGTGCCCGTCCACAGGAACAGCCGGTTCGGGTTGGTGCCGGCGTGGATCGAGCAGTGGTAGGCATCGCACAGGGTGAAGGCGTTGGCCAGCGCGGTCTGGAACGGCACGTGGGCGCTCTGGTAGGCGCCCATGCCCAGACGGCTCTTGGCGGACAGCCATTGGTCCATGCGGCCGTCGTTCCATGCGCGCTGCGCGTCGTCCCAGGTGTGCGGCGTGATGTAGCCCACCGGCGTGTCGCTCGCGTATTCCGACTGCAGCGCATAAGGGCTGCAGCGCGCGGCGCCATCCGCCTGCGTCATGACGGTGCCCGTCGCCGTGGGCGTGGGATGCGGGTCCGCAAAGCCCCTCACTCCGGGCAGCGAGCCGAAATAATGGTCGAAGGACCGGTTCTCCTGCATCAGGATCACGACGTGGCGCACGTCTTGCAGCGTGCCTGTCTTGCGATCGGGTTCGATCTCGAGGGCGCGCTTGATGGTCGGGGACGGGTCGGCAGGAATGGACGAGCGCGATTCTTCTTTCATGACAGCATTAATACGGCCTGCAATATTCGAATCTTAAGGCCAGTCGCGGGAGGCGCGCGCGGCAAGTGTGCTCGCGCTGCGTCCAAATGCGAAGCCCCTCGCATGCGAGGGGCTTCTGGAACGTGGCGCCGCGTAGAAGCGGCGCGGCCGGATCAGGCCGAGGGCGGAACGTAGCCGTCGGCTTCGACGCTGCCGTCTTCGAACAGGAAGCGTTCCATTTGCTGCTGCAGGTACTTGCGCGCGCGGGCGTCCGCCAGGTTCAGGCGGTTCTCGTTCACGAGGCGGGTTTGCACACCCTTCCAATCTTCCCAAGCTTCCTTGGAAATGCTCTGCCAGATGCGCGTGCCGACTTCGCCGGGATAGGGCGGATAGTCCAGCCCTTCTGCTTCACGCTTCAATTTCACACAGTTGACGATACGGGCCATGGTTCGCTGCCGGAAAGATAAATAACGCCACATTTTAGCGGGCTTGGCGTCCACTGGGCGCCAAGCCCCTTCTGCCTCTGCGGATAGGGCCCGCCAGGCGGGTCCTAGAGCTTCTTGATGAAGACCAGGCTATTGCGGGAACGGTTGTAGTTATTCTGCTTTTCACGGGGCAGGTCGGCGATCCCGCCCTGCACGAAACCGCGCTTCATGAACCAGTGCGAAGTCCGGGTGGTCAGGACGAACAGCCGCTTGGCGCCCGCGGCGCGGGCGCGGGACTCCATGTGGCGCAGCAGGATCTCGCCTTCGCCCGAGCCTTGCCATTCCGGGTGCACGATCAGGCAGGCCATTTCGGCCATTTGCTCGTCTGCGAACGCATGCAGGGCCGCGCAGCCGTAGATCACGCCGTCGTGCTCCAGCACGGTGAAATTCTCTACATCGCGCTCGATGACGCTGCGGGGGCGCGGCACCAGGGTGCCGTCGGCTTCCAACGGTTCGATCAGGCTCAGGATGGCGCCCACGTCGTCGATCGTGGCGGCGCGCAGGTCGTCCAGCGTGTCTTCGACCACCATGGTGCCCACGCCGTCATGGGTGAAGATTTCCAGCAGCACGCTGCCGTCCAGTTCGAATGGCAGCAGGTGCGCGCGAGCCACGCCGCGCTTGACCGCCAGCGACGCGTATTGCAGGAAGGCGTGGGTTTCTTCGTCCAGTTCGCCGGCCGCGAGCAGCGCATCGGCGTCGACGCGCGCCAGTTCGGTGTCCAGCGTGCCGTCTTCGTTCAGCACGCCTTGCGAGCTGGACAGGAAGATCAGTTTCTCGGCGCGCAGCGCCACGGCGACGCTGGTCGCCAGGTCTTCCATGGCCAGGTTGAAGGCGTCGCCGGTCGGCGAGAAGCCCAGCGGCGACAGCAGCACGACCGACGAGCCTTTCTCGATGGCGAACTTCAGCGCCTCGACATCGATCTTGCGCACCTGGCCGGTGTGCTTGTAGTCCACGCCGTCCAGCACGCCGGTGGGGCGCGCAGTGACGAAATTCCCGGAGATGACGCGAATATGCGCGTGCGACATCGGGGTGTTGGGCAGCCCCTGGCTGAACGCCGCCTCGATGTCCAGGCGGATCTCGCCGGCGGCTTCCTTGGCGCATTCCAGCGCGGCGGCGTCGGTGGGGGACAGGCCACGGTCGAACTGATGGGTGTAGCCCTTCAGGCGCAGCTGTTCATTGACCTGCGGACGCGAGCCATGCACCAGCACCAGCCGGATCCCCAGCGAAGACAGCAGGGACAGATCCTGGACCAGCGCGTTCAGCGCGCCGGCCTGCACCAGTTCGCCGCCAAACGCCACCACGAAGGTCTTGCCTCGGAACGCATGCACATAGGGAGCGACATCTCGGAACCATCGCACAAACTGCGCGGCGGCGAATTCGGGGGCTTCAAGGGCGGAGACGGTGTCTGGTTCCAGGTCGGGCATGATGTGCGTTGCTAGGTCCTATGGGGTCGCGGGACGGCAAAGCCGACGGGCTGTGCCGCGTGCGCCGCCGGGAGGGCGGCGCTAGGCGGAATTATATGGCCGCGCAGCCCGGCGGCCATTGGCACGCGTGGCGCGCTTTGTTGCGGACGCCCCACAGGATCTCAGCGCCTGGCCGGGTGCAGGCGCGCGGATGGCCAGAAAGCGCCTTCGGGGCCCGGCCGCGCGCGAAGTCCGCCGGAAATTTATAATGGCAGGCTAATTGGATAAATCCTACATGCCTGAATCCTCCAGCCCGCGGGCGCCAAGAAAGCCCGTGCCGCACGCCGAAGGCCGGAACGAACCCCGGAACGAACCCAGGAAAGAGGGCGGAAACGCCCCGGCGAACGAGGCCCGGCCGAGATCCCGGGCCGAAAGCCGCCCGGCGCCGCGACCCGAACGGCCCATTCCCGTCGTGAACTACCCCGAAGACCTGCCCGTCAGCGCGCGGCGCCAGGAGATCGCGCGCGCCATCGCCGGCCATCAGGTCGTGATCGTCAGCGGAGAAACCGGGTCGGGCAAGACCACCCAGCTGCCCAAGATCTGCCTGGAGCTGGGTCGCGGCCGCCAGAAGATGATCGGCCATACCCAGCCGCGCCGGTTGGCGGCAACCTCGGTGGCCAAGCGCATCGCCGAAGAACTCAATACGCCCATGGGCGAGGTGGTCGGCTACCAGGTCCGCTTCAACGACCGCACCGGCCCCAACGCGTCCATCAAGCTGATGACCGACGGCATCCTGCTGGCCGAGTCGCAGCGCGATCCGCTCTTGCGCCGCTACGACACCATCATCATCGACGAGGCGCACGAGCGCAGCCTCAACATCGATTTCCTGCTGGGCTACCTGAAGCAGCTGCTGCCGCGGCGCCCGGACCTGAAGCTGATCATCACGTCGGCCACCATCGACGCCGACCGCTTCGCCAGGCACTTCGGCGCGTCCGAGGACAAGCCCGCGCCCGTCATCGAGGTGTCCGGCCGCCTGTACCCGGTGGAAGTCCGCTACCGGCCCGTGCGCGAGGAACCGGCCGCGGGCGAGGGCACGCCGCCGGCCAAGCCCGGCCGCGACCGCGAGCGCATGTCGGGCGACGAAGAGCGCGACCTGATCGACGCCATCGTGGACGCCGTGGACGAGTGCGCCCGGCACGGCCCGGGCGACGTCCTGGTGTTCCTGCCCGGAGAGCGCGAGATCCGCGAATCCGCCGAAGCGCTGCGCAAGCGCCATCCGGCCGGCACCGAGGTGCTGCCGCTGTTTGCGCGCCTGTCGCAGGCCGAACAGGAACAGATATTCCATCCGCGCGGCAACGCGCGGCGCATCGTGCTGGCTACCAACGTGGCGGAAACCTCGCTGACGGTGCCGGGCATCCGCTTCGTGGTCGACAGCGGGCTGGCGCGCATCAAGCGCTATTCCTGGCGCAACAAGGTCGAGCAGCTGCGCATCGAGCCCATCAGCCGCGCTTCGGCCAACCAGCGCGCCGGCCGCTGCGGCCGGGTGGGGCCGGGCCTGTGCATCCGGCTCTATGACGAGCTGGATTTCAACAACCGGGCGGCCTTCACCGACCCCGAAGTGCTGCGGTCGTCGCTGGCGTCGGTCATCCTGCGGATGAAGTCGCTGAAGCTGGACGATATCGAACAATTCCCCTTCGTCGAGGCGCCGCCCGGACGCGCGGTGGCCGACGGCTACCATCTGCTGCAGGAGCTGGGCGCGATCGAGCTGGCGTCGGCCTCCGACGACGACGGGGACGCGGCGCGCACCGGCGCGGCCTTCGTGCTGACGCAGACCGGCCATGAGCTGGCCAAGCTGCCAGTGGACCCGCGCATCGGCCGGATGATCCTGGCGGCGCGCGAGCACCAGTGCCTGGCCGAGATGCTGATCATCGCCTCGGCCCTGTCGGTGCAGGACGCGCGCGACCGCCCCATGCAGGAGCGCGAGGCCGCCGAGACGGCGCACGCCAAGTTTGCCGACGACAAGTCGGAATTCATCTCCTTCCTGAAGCTGTGGCGCTGGTACGGCGAGCAGGTGCAGCACAAGGGGTCCCAGCGCAAGCTGGTGGGCCTGTTGCGGCAGAACTTCCTGTCGCCGATCCGCCTGCGCGAGTGGCATGACGTGCATACGCAGCTGGCGGCGCTGGTGGGCGAACAGGGCTGGCGCGTCAACCAGGTGGAAGCTACCTACGAGCAGCTGCATCTGGCGCTGCTGTCCGGCCTGCTGGGCAATATCGGCTTCAAGAGCGACGAGGGCGGCCACTACCAGGGCGCCCGCGAGATCCGCTTCCACATTCACCCGGGTTCGCGCCTGGTGAAGAAGGCCGGCCGCTGGATCATGGCGGCCGAACTGGTCGAGACCACGCGCCTGTACGCGCGCTGCGTGGCGCGCATCGACCCGGTGTGGCTGGAAAAGGTGGGCGCCCACCTGATCCGCAAGAACTGGTCGGACCCGCGCTGGGAAAAGAAGGCTGGCCAGGTCGTGGCCAATGAGCGGGCCACGCTGTACGGCCTGACCATCTACACGGGCCGGCGCATCCACTATGGCCGCGTGAATCCCACGCATGCCCGCGAGCTCTTCATCCGCCAGGCGCTGGTGCCCGGCGATATCGACACCCGCCTGGCGTTCGTGGCGCATAACCGCAAGCTGATCGCGGGCATCGAAAAGCTCGAGCACCAGACTCGCCGCCCGGACATCCTGGTGGACGACGAACTGATCCACGCGTTCTACGACCGCCAGCTGCCTGCGGACATCTCGCAGACGGCGTCGCTCGAGAAATGGGTCAACGGTCTGGACAAGGCGTCGGCCGCCAAGCTGATGCTGACCCGCGACGAGCTGATGCGCCACGAGGCCGCCGGCGTGACGACCGATGTCTTCCCCAAGAAGGTGGAGTGGCAGGGCGTGTCGATGGCGCTGGACTACCATTTCGAGCCGGGTTCTCCGCGCGACGGCGTCACCTTGGCGGTGCCGCTGTTCGCCCTGAACCAGATCGACCCGGCGCGTTGCGAATGGCTGGTCCCCGGCATGCTGAAGGAAAAGGTGCATCTGCTGCTCAAGTCGCTGCCGCAGAAGCTGCGCCGCCATTGCGTGCCGCTGCCGGATTACGCGGCGGGCTTCTACGACCGCTGGTTCGAACGGCAGGCCGATCCCCAGCAAGGGCTGGTGGACGCGATCATTGCCGACATGTGGGACCAGGTGCAGGTGCGCCCCGCGGTGGGGGATTTCAAGCTGGAGACCCTGCCGGCGCACTTGTTCATGAACTTCCGCGTGGTCGACGAACATGGCCGCATGCTGGCCGCCGGCCGCAACCTGGCGCAGCTGCGGGCCGAGTTCGGCAAGCAGGCCCAGGCCACCTTCCAGCAGCTGGCCGCCAGCGATACGCAGGTTGCCCAGGCGCTGGCGCACGAAAACCTGACTACCTGGTCCTTTGGCCCCTTGCCGGAGATCATGGAGATCAAGCGGCGCGGCCAGTCCGTGATCGGCTATCCGGCGCTGGTGGACCGCGGCGCGCACTGCGACCTGGATGTGTTCGACGACCCGGACGAGGCGCGCAAGGCGCACCGCGCGGGTCTTCTCAAGCTGTTCCGGCTGGGGCTGCGCGAACAGGTGAAGTTCCTGGAAAAGAACCTGGCGGACCTGACCAAGATCAGCATGCTCTACATGACGCTGGGCACGCAGGAAGAGTTGCGCGACCAGATCATCGATTGCGCGCTGGGGCAGGCCTGCCTGGCCGAGCCGTGGCCGGTGAACGAGCAGCAGTTCGACGCCCGGCGCGCCGAAGGCAAGGGCAGGCTGGGGCTGCTGGCCCAGGAGGTCGCGAGGCTGGCCGGCGCGGTGCTGACCGAGTATGCGGCTGTCCAGCGCAAGCTCCCGCAGGCCAAGCCGCATGCCGCCGCCTATGCGGACCTGCAGCAGCAACTGGGCGCGCTGATGCCCAAGTGGTTCATCCGCGACACGCCGTATGCCCAGCTGTCGCACTACCCGCGCTATCTGAAGGCGGCGGTGGCGCGCATCGACAAGCTGCGCGCCGATCCGGCGCGCGATGCGAAGCTGGTGGCGGAAATGGCGCCGCTGGTCACGCAATACCAGCGGGCGCGAGGGGCGCTCAAGGGGGCGCCGGATCCCAGGCTCGATGAGTTCCGCTGGCTGCTGGAGGAACTCCGGGTGGCGTTGTTTGCGCAGGAACTACGCACGCCCATGCCGGTTTCGGTCAAGCGCTTGATGAAGAGCTGGGAGTCATTGAAGCGCTAGCCGGCGCGGGAGAAGAAAGGCCGCTTTTCAGCGGCTTTTTTTCGCCAGGCCGCCCCAAGAAAAAGAAAGCCCCCTAGGAAGGGGGCTGCGAGCACGCGGAGCATGTGCGGCGTGGGCCTTTTACAGAGCCAGGAACCCGGCGATCAGCAGAATGATCAGCCCGTACTTGGTGGCCTTGTAAGCGGTCCGGTTCCAGGCCTTGAATGCCTTGCGCTTCTGGTCGATCACCCAGTGCGCGTGGGTCAGCCGGTTGATGGCGCCGGTCTGGTCGCCGCCGTCGTTGGGCGAACTGGCGGCCGACATGACCACGCGGCCGAACCAGCGGTTGAAACCTTCAGCCCAGCGCCACTTCAGGGGACGCTCCACGTCGCAGAAAAGGATGATCCGGTTCTGGTCGGTCTTGTTGTAGGCCTCGTGCACATAGGTTTCGTCGAACACCACGCTTTCGCCATCGCGCCAGCTGTAGTGTTCGCCATCGACAATGATGTGGCAGCCGTTGTCGTTCGGCGTGACCAGGCCCAGGTGATAGCGCAGCGACCCGGCGAACGGGTCGCGGTGCGGGTTCAACTGGCCGCCCGGGGGCAGTTCGGCGAACATCGCGGCCTTGACCTTGGGCAGGGTCTTCAGGATGGCGACGGTCTTGGGGCAGAGCTCTTCCGCCGACGGGTGGCGGGCGTCGTACCACTTCAGGTAGAACCGCTTCCAGCCGTACTTGAAAAAGGAATTGAAGCCGATGTCGTTATGCTCTTCCGCCGCCTTGATCCGACGCAACTCCGCCATTTGCACGGCTTCCTCGCGGATCGTCTCCCAATGGTCGTCCAGCACCTTGAGCTCGGCGATTTCGCTGGTCGTCAGGTAGGGGGTGGATGGCACCCGCGATGTCAGCACCATGAAGGCGTTGATGGGCGCCAGCAGCACCGAGTGGTCCAGCAATTGCCGGCCCAGAGGCAGCTTGACGCGACCGCGGAAGTGCGCAAACAGGATGGCGGCAAGCCAGATCCCGGGGATTAGCCATTTCATACGTAAATCTCGACCTGGTACGAGGTAGTGCGGAACAGCAAGTATTGTCCCACAAGGACCGCCGAGACCCCTCGGGAAAACCCCAGCGGCCGGGTTTGATGGCTCCTTATAGTGACAACAGGCCTAGTACAATTCCGCAATGTCCGAAGCCGTAACAACTCCGCCCCCATTTGTTCACCTGCGCATCCACTCCGAGTTCTCGGTGGTGGACGGTACGGTGCGTATCCCCGACCTCATCAAGCGCGTCGCCAAGCTGGGCCAGCCCGCCGTCGCGCTGACCGACCTGTCTAACCTGTTCGGCCTGATCAAGTTCTACAAGGGCGCGCGCGGGGCCGGCGTAAAGCCCATTGCGGGCTGCGATGTCTGGGTCACCAACGACGAGGACCAGACCAAGCCTTTCCGGTTGCTGTTGCTGGTGCGCAACCACCAGGGCTACCTGAACCTGTGCGAACTGCTCTCCAAGTCCTTCCTGACGAACCAGGGCAAGGGGCGCGCTGAAATCCGCCGCGAGTGGCTGCAAGGGCTGGACGGCCTGATCGTCTTGTCGGGCGGCCGCGGGGGCGACGTGGGACAGGCGCTGGACGCCGGCAACGCCGTGTCGGCGCTGGCGCTGGCGCGCCAGTGGGCCCATCTGTTCCCGGGCAGCTATTACATTGAATTGCAGCGCGCCGGCATGGACGGCGACGAAGCCTATTGCCAGGCCGCCATGCGGCTGGCGGGCGAGGCCGGCTTGCCGGTCGTGGCCACGCACCCGGTGCAGTTCCTGGACGAATTCGAATTCCAGGCGCACGAAGCCCGTGTCTGCATCGCCGAAGGCGAAATCCTGGCCAATCCGCGCCGCGTGCGCCGGTTCACCAAGGAACAGTACCTGCTCAGCTCCGAGGAAATGGCCCGGCGTTTCGCCGATGTGCCTTCGGCGCTGGCCAACACGGTGGAAATCGCCAAGCGCTGCAACCTCAGCCTGGTGCTGGGCAAGCCGCGCCTGCCCAACTTCCCGACCCCCGACGGCGTGACGCTGGACGATTATCTGGTCCAGCTGTCGGAAGAGGGGCTGGAAAAGCGCATGGAGTTCCTGTTCCCGGAGGCGGCCGTACGCGAGTCCAAGCGCGAGCAGTACTACGAACGCCTGCGCTGGGAGTGCAAGACCATCATCCAGATGGGCTTTCCGGGCTACTTCCTGATCGTGCAGGACTTCATCAACTGGGGCAAGAACAACGGCGTGCCGGTGGGGCCGGGCCGCGGTTCGGGCGCCGGTTCGCTGGTGGCCTACGCGCTGGGCATTACCGACCTGGACCCGATCCGCTATGACTTGCTGTTCGAGCGCTTCCTGAATCCCGAGCGGGTCTCCATGCCCGACTTCGATATCGACTTCTGCCAGGACAACCGCGAACGGGTCATCGACTACGTCAAGGAAAAGTACGGCCGCGCGGCCGTGAGCCAGATCGCCACCTTCGGCACGCTCGGCGCCAAGGCCGTGGTGCGGGATGCCGGCCGCGTGCTGGACATGCCCTACATGTTCTGCGATGGCCTGTCCAAGCTGATCCCGTTCAACCCGATGGATCCCTGGACGCTGGAACGCACCCTGAAGGACGAGCCCGCCTTCAAGGACCGCTACGAGCAGGAAGAGGAAGTGCGCGCGCTGGTCGACCTGGCCAAGCCGCTGGAAGGCCTGACCCGCAACATCGGCATGCACGCGGGCGGGGTGCTCATCGCGCCCGGCAAGCTCACCGACTTCTGCCCGCTGTATTGCCAGCCGGGGCAGGAGAACAGCGCGGTCTCGCAGTTCGACAAGGACGACGTCGAGGCCGCCGGCCTGGTGAAGTTCGACTTCCTGGGCCTGCGCAACCTGACCATTCTGGACTGGGCGGTGCGCTACGTGCGCCAGTTCAACGAAGACAAGCGCGACTTCGACGTCATGGCGCTGTCGCTGGACGATCCGGCCGCCTACAAGATTCTCTGCGACGCCAACACCACCGCCGTGTTCCAGCTGGAATCGCGCGGCATGAAGGAACTGCTGAAGAAGCTGCGGCCCAACACGTTCGAAGACATCATCGCCATGCTGGCCCTGTACCGGCCGGGGCCGCTGGAGTCGGGCATGGTGGACGACTTCGTCAACCGCAAGCACGGCCGCGCCGCGGTGGACTACTTCCACTCCGACCTGGAAAGCACGCTCAAGAGCACCTACGGGGTCATCGTCTACCAGGAACAGGTGATGCTGATCTCCCAGATCATCGGGGGCTATTCGCTGGGCGGCGCCGACCTTCTGCGCCGCGCCATGGGCAAGAAAAAGCCCGAGGAAATGGCCAAGCACCGCGAGCTCTTCGAGCAGGGCGCCAAGGAAAAGGGCCATGATCCCGACCTGGCGGTCAAGCTGTTCGACCTGATGGAGAAGTTCGCCGGGTACGGCTTCAACAAGTCGCACTCGGCCGCGTACGCGCTGATCTCGTACCAGACGGCGTGGCTCAAGGCCTATCACCCGACCGAATTCCTGGCCGCCACCATGTCGTCCGATATGGACGACACCGACAAGGTCCAGATCTTCTGCCGCGACGCCCAGGACAACGGCGTCGAGGTGCTGCCGCCGGACGTGAACTTCTCGGGCTACCGCTTCGAACCCGTCGCCGACAAGCACACCGAAAAGGGCAGGCCGCCGCGCACGATGCGCTACGGCCTGGGCGCGGTCAAAGGCACGGGGCAGGGCGCCGTCGAAGACATCCTGCGCGCGCGCAAGGAAGGCGGCCCGTTCCTCAACCTGTTCGACTTCTGCCGCCGCGTCAGCAAGCAGGCGGTCAACCGCCGCACCATCGAGGCCCTGATCAAGGCGGGCGCTTTCGACACCATCGAACCCAACCGCGCCGCGATGCTGGCCTCTGTTCCCACCGCCATGGAAGCGGCGGAGCAGGCTGCCCGCAGCGCCAACCAGTCCTCGCTGTTCGGCGATGACAGCGGCGACGTCGTGGCGGGCGAGCTGGCCAAGGTCGCGCCCTGGGACCTGCACAAGAAGCTGACGGAAGAAAAGTCCGCGCTGGGCTATTACTACAGCGGGCACCTGTTCGACGCGTGGCGCGACGAAGTGCGCCGCATCGTGCCGATGCAGCTTGTCCGCGTGGAACCGCAGCGCGACCTCCAATGGATGTGCGGCGTGCTGGCCAGCGTGCGCGTCATGATGACCCGCCGCGGCAAGATGGTCTTCGCCGTGCTGGACGACGGCACCGCGCAGGTCGAGATATCGGTCTTCAACGAGCTCTACGAAAAGCACCGCAACCGGCTGCGCGAAGACCAGCTGGTCATCGTGCAGGGCAAGGTCAGCAACGACGACTACTCCGGCGGCATGCGCATCGTGGCCGAGCAGCTCTATGACCTGCAGCTGGCCCGCGAGGCGCGGGCCAAGTCCTTGCGCGTCAAGCTCAACGGCGGCGCCGACGCCGCCCGCCTGCGCCAGATGCTCAATCCGTTCCGCGCCGAGCCCGAAAACGGCATTCCGGGCGTGCCGGTCGATATCGTCTATACCAAGAACAATTTTCTATGCACGGTCCGGCTCGGGGAAGAATGGCGCGTTCGCATGGCTGATACGCTGCTGGCGAACCTGAACGACTGGACCAAGCCCGACGGAGTGGAGGTCACTTATTAATGTCTAGCCTGCGTATCGTTCACTCGGAAGCAGCCACCAGCTTCGGCGGACAGGAAGGACGGATATTCAAGGAGATGACCGCGATGCGCGCGCGCGGGCATCATCTTGAAGCGATCTGCCAGCCGAAGGCGCAGCTGACCGAACGTCTTCGCGATGCCGGCTTCACCGTGCATGCCCTCGATATGTGGGGGCCCGTGAATTACATGAAAGGCGTGGCGGCCGTCCGGAACATCCTCAGAGAAGGGCGTTTCGATGTGCTCAACACGCACAGCCGGCGCGATACCGTGATCGCCGCGGCCGCCGGCCGGCTCGTCGGTACGCCGCTGATCGTGCGGACCCGCCACCTGTCCAACAAAGTCGGGTCGCTGTGGTCGTACACCGTCCTTCCGCACAGGGTCACGACGGTCAGCGATCACGTGCGCGAGTACCTGATCACCCGGGGTGTTGCGCGCGAGAAGGTGGCAACCGTGTATTCGCCCATCGTGCTGCCAGCGCCGGTCGAGCGCTCCACCTTGCGCGAAGAACTGGGCCTCGCCGACGACGACATCGTCGTGGGCTGCGTGGCCGTGATGCGCGCCACCAAAGGCCACAAGGACCTGATCGACGCGATCGTGCCGCTCATGGCCACCCGGCCCAATCTGCACCTGGTGTTCATCGGCGCCGGATCGCCGGTGTTCGAGCAGACCCAGGCCTATGTGGCCGAACGCGGGCTGCAGGACCGCATCCACTTGATGGGTACGCGGCGCGATGTCCCCAACCTGCTGGCGGGCTTCGACCTCTTCGCCCTGGCGACGCAACAGGAAGCCTCCGGCACGGTCTACGTGGAAGCGCAGGCCAGCGGCCTGCCCGTGGTTGGCACGAATGTCGGCGGCGTGTCCGAGATGTTCCGCGATGGCGAGACCGGCATCCTGGTCCCGCCCAAGAATCCTGCCGCGTTGACCGAAGCCTTGCAGCGCCTGATCGACGACCCCGCCTTGCGCCAGCGCATGGGCGAGGCGGGCCGCAAGATGGTCTGGGAAGAGGCGGTTTTTTCGCCCGCCCGCCTGGCCGAAACCACCGAGGCCCTCTATACCAAGTGGCTGGCGGAGCGTCGGAGATGAACGCGCCCAACGTTCCGGTGCTGATGTATCACCACGTCACGCCGGCCGGCGGCATGATCGCCGCGACGCCCGAAGTATTCGAGGCGCAGCTTGCGCGGCTGGCGCTTGCGGGCTACCAGTCGCTGTCCGCGGCGCAGTTCGCCGGATACCTGGCAGGAGACAGCGTCCCCGAACGGTCCGTGCTGATCACCTTCGATGACGGCTATCTGAACAACTGGGTGCACGCGCATCCGGTGCTGGCGCGCCACGGCATGCGCGCGGTGCTGTTCACCATCACGGGCTGGATCGGCGACGGTCCGCCGCGGCCGCACGCGGGGCAAGACGGCCCCTTGCCGGCCACGCCCGATCATGACGCCTGCAAGCAGCTGGTGGCGGCGGGCCGCGCCGACGAGGCCATGTTGCGCTGGAGCGAGATCGAGGCCATGCAGGCCGCCGGCACTTTCGAATTCCATTCCCACACGCACACCCACACGCGCTGGGACAAGGTCTGCGGCGCCGACGTGAGCGCCAAGCGCGAGCGCATCGCGCAGGACCTGCACGATTCCCGCGACGCGCTGGTCCGCCGGCTGGGCGGAGTCAGCGACCATCTCTGCTGGCCCCAGGGCTATTTCGATGCGGACTATGTGGCCGCGGCCCGGCATGCGGGATTCCGGCATTTGTACACTACCGATCCTTTCGGGCAGAACATCCCGGGTGCGGATCCTGAGCACATTTATCGTTTTGCGGTGCGCAATCAGGGCGGCGCCTGGCTGAACCGGCGCATCTGGCTGTCGCGCGACCCATTCTGGGGGCCGCGCTATCACGCCTGGAAGGCCTGGAAAAAGCGTCTTAGGAATCGCGGATGAAGTTATCGGTAATCATCATCACCAAGAATGAAGCGGCGAATATCGCCGCCTGCCTTAAGTCCGTGGCGTTTGCGGACGAGTTCATCGTGGTGGATTCGGGCAGCACCGACGGTACGGTGGAGCTGGCGCAAGCCTTGGGCGCGCGGGTGGAAACGACGTCCGACTGGCCGGGGTTCGGGCCTCAGAAAAACCGCGCGCTGGATCTGGCGACGGGCGACTGGGTGCTGTCGATCGACGCCGACGAGCGCGTCACCCCCGAACTGGCCCGGGAAATCCAGGAAGTGCTGCGCGACCCGCGCGGCGATGCCTACGAGATCGCTCGGCTGTCGAACTTCTGCGGCCGCGACATCCGCCACAGCGGCTGGTGGCCTGACTACGTGCTGCGCCTGTTCAAGCGCGGCACGGCGCGCTTCACCGACGCCGCCGTGCACGAGCGCGTGGTGCCGGCCAACGGCCAGCCTCTGCGGTTGCAAGGCTATTTCAATCACTACCCGTACGACAACCTGGACGCGCTGGTCACCAAGATCAATCGCTATTCGTCCGACGCGGCCGCGATGATGTATGCCAAGGGCAGGCGCACCTCGATCTTCGGGGCGCTGGGCCACGGATTCTGGACGTTCGTGCGGATCTATCTGATCCGGCGCGGCTTTCTCGATGGCCGCCATGGCTTGGTGCTGGCCGTGACCGCGGCAATGGGCAGCTTCCTGCGCTACGCCAAGCTCATGTTCCTGACTAACCGCGGCAAGTGATTCCTGCGCGCCATTGTGCTCTTACCCAATGAATATTCTCTATACGAACTATCACAGCGGTACGACGATTGGCGGCCACACCATTTACGTTGTCTCGTTGCTGCGCGCCCTGGCGCAGCGTCATCGCCTGACCGTCGCCGTGCCTGGGGGCAGCAGCCTGCACCGGCTGGCCGGCGGCGTGCCGGGCGTGCACGTAGTGGCCCAGGATTACCCGAGCAGGCTGGGCAAGCGCCTGGCGGCCGCGCGCGCCCTGCGGCGTGTCATCCTCGCGCAGCAGATCGACGTGGTCCATGTCAATGGGTCTTCCGACCATCGCACGGTGATCCTGGCCTGCATGGGCCTGGGGAAGCGTCGGCCGCGCATCGTGTTGACCAAGCACAATGACATTCCCATTTCGTACATCGGCGCCGCACTGCGCACGCGTGTGGGCACCGATCACGTGATTGGCGTATGCGACTTCGTGGAGCGCATGCTGCACGCCTCTCCGTATGCTGCCAGGCCTGTCTCCACCATCGCCAACGGTGTGGATATCGAGCGCTACTCGCCGTGGACCGAGGCGAGCGCAAGTGTCGCGCGCGCCAGATTGCTGGGAGAGCACGCGGCCAAATGCACGCTGCTGCTAGGCAGCAATGCCGGTACGAATTCCTATAAGGGCTGGATGGACATGGTCCGAGCCGTGGTCCAGCTCGGACCACGCGCCGCCGGCGTCTACATAGCCCTGGCCGGCGCCGCGCCCGACGCGGAGCAGAAGCAGGAGCTGGAAGCCTTGAAGATGTCCGACCGGGTGATTTTCGCCGGCGTGCTGGATGATGTGCGCCCGTTTCTGGCGGCGCTGGATCTGGGCTTCGTGCTTTCTTACCGGGTCGAGACCATCTCATTCGCCTGCCGCGAGATGATGTCCATGGGGCTGCCGGTCATCGTGTCGGATCAGGGTGGACTGCCCGAGAACATCGAGGCGGGTGTCGACGGCTGGATCGTGCCAAAGCGCGATCCCGAAGCGGTGGCCGGTGTGCTGGCCGGGATACTGGATGATCCCGGCTGCGTCGAGCGCATGGGGGCAGCGGCACGGGCCAAGAGCGTGGCGGAATTCGGGCTGGAGCAATTTGCCCGCCGCACCGAACAGGTCTATTTGAGCCTGGCGCGCACGGCGCCTTGAGCATGCCGGGCCGGGGCGGGGACAAGGATGGCGGCGGGGGGCTGACCCTCTATAATCTGCCCCATGTCCATCCCCATCCTCATGTATCACCAGATCGGCATGCCCAACCCCAAGGGCACGCCGTTTCGCGGACTGACGGTACACCCCGATAGTTTTGCCCGCCAGATGCGCTGGATGCGCCGGCTGGGCTATCGCGGCCTGTCCATGCGCGACGTGATGCCTTATGTGCGTGGCGAGCGGCAGGGCAAGGTGTTCGGCATCACGTTCGACGACGGCTATCGCAATGTCCATCACAACGCGATGCCGGTGCTGAGTGAACTGGGATTTACCGCCACCAATTATTTCGTGGCGCGCCAATTCGACGGCGGCAATGTATGGGACCTGGATAAGGGCATCCCGTTCTCGGCCCTGATGACAGTGGCTGAAATGCGCGAATGGGCCAGGGCCGGCAACGAGGTCGGCTCGCATACCCTGGACCACGTCGACCTGCCCAAGATCCCTCTGGAAGATGCGCGGCGCCAGATCGTCGAATCCAAGAATGAACTGGAACAGGCTCTGGGCGAGCCCGTCACCGCCCTTTGCTATCCGTACGGCCACCAGGGGCCGGAACACCGAACCATGGCGCGCGAAGCCGGCTATCACAATGCCACGCTGACTCAGCGCGGCCTGGCGGCGGCGTCTGATGATCCTTTCGGCTTGCCGCGGGTGACGGTGGCCCGCTCCACCAACATCATCCGTTTCCTCCAGAAGTGTCTGACCCGGTATGAAGACTCCCGCCGGCGCCGGTGATCGGCGGCTCCGCATTGCGCTTCTGGTTGACCGTTTCGGCAATCGTTTCGGAGGCGCCGAAGCCTATGGCGTGGAACTGATGCGAGTGCTGGGCCAGCGCCACGACGTGTCCGTCGTCGCGCGCGACTTCGACAGCGACCTGCCGTTCGACTTCCTGCCGGTGCGCTTTCCCGGCTGGCTGCCCAGCTGGATGCGGGTGCTGCACTTTGCCTGGCGCGCGGATCGTCTCACGCGGGGACGCTACGACATCGTGCATTCGCACATGAACGGCTGGGTTGGAGAGATCCAGGTCATGCACGTGACGCCGGTGCGCTACAACCGCGTCACCCGGGTCAGGCCGCTGCAGCGCCTGACTGCCTGGCTCAGCCCGCGCCTGGCCACCTACCTGCTGCTGGAAAAACTGCGTATTCGCAAGACGCCCAAGCGGCGCGTGGTGGCCGTGTCCGGCCTCATCATGGATCAGCTGCACCGCAGCTACGGCGAGCAGTTGGTGGTGGACATCATCGCGCCGGGCGTCAAGCTGCCCACGGCCGTCCAGGCCGGCGGACGCGATGCGGCCCGCGCCCGGCTGGGCTGGGACGGGGACACCATTGGCTGTCTGCTGGTTGCGCGCAATCCGCTGCGCAAAGGCCTGCCTGCCTTGCTGGACGCCCTGGCGCAGCTGCCGCCGCGCTACAAGCTGCTGGTCGTGGGGGCCGATGAGCCCGTGCGCAACCGTGTCCGGGCCGCCGGCGACATCGCCCGCCGAGTCACGCTGGTCGAGCCCACCCCCGACGTTGCCCAGTATTTCGCCGCGGCCGATATTTATGCCCATCCCACCCTGAACGACAGTTACGGCATGGCGCCCCTGGAGGCCATGTCCCACGGCCTGCCCGTGGTGGTCAGTTCCCCGGTCTACTGCGGATTTGCGCAATACCTGTCGGCGGACCGGGACGCGCTCATCCTGCAGGACCCGCGCGACGGCGCGCAGTTGGCGCAAGCTTTGGAGCGACTCGGTTCGGAACCCGAGCTGCGGGCCGCGCTGACCGCGCGCGGCCTGGAGATCGCCCGGGCCCAGAGTTGGGAAACGGTGGCCTCGCGCTATGAGGCCCTGTATGAAAAGGTGCTGGTGGAAAAAGCGGGGAATTCACCCCGTTCCTAATGGCCGGGCGCTGTTGCGCGCTCCAGGTCATCCAGCCAGCGGATCGCGTGTTCGCGGTCCGGGCCGCACATTTCGCGCTGGGGCTGCAGTCCGCCGCAGAAATCCGGCCGGGACGGCTGGCCGAAGATTGCACAGCGCATGTCCGGCAATAGTTGAATACAGGGAACGCCGGCAGGCTTGCCTTGCGGCATACCCGGAATCGGCCGGGTGATGGATGGCGCGATGCAACACGCCCCGCATCCCGTCCGACAGTCCGGTACGGGGGCGGCCGCCAGGCTCATACCCACCCGCGCAGCCAATAGACAAACAGGCCCGCGTATTCCTTGAGGATGGAGCGGCTGGCGTCGAACGTGCGCTGGTCGGGCAGCCACAGGGGCAGGGAGCCGTCCGCGGGCGGCACGATCTGCGGAGGGGCGGGGGCGGCAATGGCCTCCACGCCCTGCTTGGAAAAAGCGGCCATGGCGCGGGGCATGTGCAGGGCGGAGGTCACCAGCAGGACTTTGCCGATGCCGCGGGATTTGAGCTGGTCTTCGGTCAGGGCCGCGTTCTCGTAGGTGGTGCGGCTGGAATTCTCAAGGATCAGCGCCGTTTCGGGCACGCCCTGCTGGCGGATGGAGTGGGCCATGCCCCGGGCTTCGCTGACGTCGCCTTCCAGAGCGCCGCCCGACAGCAGCACCTTGGGCGCGCGCCCGGCCAGGTAGAGCTGGGCCGCGGTGTCCACCCGCACGACGGCGGTGTCCTTGTCATAGGGCAGGAACCAATTGGCGCGTCCGTTGGCGGTATTGCCGCCCAGCACCACGATGGCGTCGGCCGTTGGCGACTCCGATGGCGGCAAGTGCGGGTAGCGGCTTTCCAGCGCGCCGCCGGCCCATATCGACGTGATGGGCAGGGACCAGGCCAGCGCCCAAAGCAAACCCGCCGCGATGATGGCGCCGCCGGTCTTGCGGAGCCGGAACAGCGCCAGCACCAGTCCGATGACTACCAGGGTCACGCACAAGTTGTAGGGAATGATCAGATTCGTGAGATAGCTGGAAAAGGTCATTTCAAGACAATCCTGATTACTACGTACCGTCCAGCAGGCGGTTGGCCTGCCGTTCAACTTCTTCCTGGGATGGCCAGGCCAGCTCCGATCCCACGCATACCGCGCGCGGCGACCAGGGGCCAGTCCTGTCCGGCCGAGTCACGCCAAAGAGCGTGAGCTCCCGGGCCGATGCGGCCGCGGCGACGTGCGACACGCCGGAATCGTTACAAATTACCAGCGCCGCCCTGGCGGTCAGCGCCGCGAAGGCGCCCAGCGAAAGGGGAGGCAGCAATTGTGCCGTCGGCGCATTGCGCCGGGCTTCTTCGGTTTCGGCCGGAGGGGGGCACATTACCACGGTATGGCCGCGGGCCTGCAAGGCGCGGGTAAGTGTATCGAATCCTGGCCAGACCTTGATCTTGCCCTTGTGCAGGCCAGTGGCGGTGGGCGCGATCAGCACGAAACGCTGGCCGGCAAGGCCGGCGTCCTCCAGCGCCCGGTCGGCGGCGCCATGGTGGGCCGGGGTCAAGGGCAGGTCCAGCGTCGGGCCGGGCTGAGCGGGGCCGGAAGGCAGGCCCCAGCGCTTGAGGGCTTCGCGCGTCAGATGGTGCCAGGATTCGACGGCATGCAGCGATTCGGCGGGCTTGGCGTAGGGCCAGCGCAGCAGAAAGCTGCGGCCGTCGTCCCGATAGCCCGCCGAAGGCAGGCCGGCCAGGCGGAAGACCAGCGCGCTGGACAGCGAGTCCGGCAGCAGCAGCCCGCGGGCGTGGCGGCCCCGGGCGCCCTGGCCTCGCCGATGGGCGCTGACGGCCGCCCGGTCGGGGCCCACTTTGCCGCACATGGGGATGAAATCCTGTTTCGCCACGCCGTCGAGCAGGTCGCGGGCCCAGGGGCGGGCGCAGATCACCAAGGGAAGGCCGCTGGCGTGCAAGGCGCGCAGGCTGGGCAGGCTCATGCAGACATCGCCCACCCAATTGGGCAACCGGACGTACAAGCTACTGATATCGGACATGGATGGGCGCGATGCGCAGTTAGGGCTAAGGGGGCAGGAGCCAGCGCGGGGGCGCGCAGCCGGTACAATTCTGGGCACAATTGTATAAAAGCGAGTGATCCCTTTGAATTCTGCCGCACCCAACGCGCCCGCGAGTTCTCAACCCGTCAAAGCTGAACTCTGGAGCCGGATCTACAGCCGCGTGGGTTCCTATTGGAAGGGCTTGGTGGCGGCCATCCTGCTGATGGCGGGCGCGGCGGCCACGCAACCCGTTCTGGCCGTCATTATGAAGCCCTTGCTGGACGGCGGCTTCTCCGGCACCAAACCCTATTACGTCTGGGCCCTGCCGCTGGCGGTCGTGGGCCTGATCCTGTTGCGCGGAATCTGCAACTTCTTCAGCGATTATCTGTTGGCCTGGGTGGCCAATAACGTGCTGCTGGGCATGCGCCGGGACATGTTCGAGCGCCTGCTGGGCCTGCCGGATGCCGACTTCAAGCGCGGTGACACCGGCCGCCTCTTGAACCGTTTCACGATCGACGCCGGCAACGTCACCGGCTATGCCACCGACGTCATTACCGTCCTGGTGCGGGAGACCCTGGTCGTCGTCGCGCTGATCTGCGTGCTGCTGTACATGTCGTGGGTGCTGACGCTGATCATCCTGGTCATGCTGCCGGTATCGGTGCTGATCTCGCGTTTCTTCATCAAGCGCCTGCGCCGCATCAACCGCGAAACCGTCAATATGAACGCCGAACTGACCCGCGTGGTTGGCGAAGGCATCGACGGCCAGCGCGTCATCAAGCTGTTCGACGGCTACGAAGTCGAGCGCGGCCGGTTTGATTTCGTCAGCCGGCGCCTGCGCCGCTTCGCCATGCGCACCGCCACGGCCGATGCGGCCCTGACGCCGCTGACCCAGGTGTGCATCTCGATTTCGGTCGGCGCGGTCATCGCCGTGGCGCTCAGCCAGGCCAACAGTGGCGCGCTCACCGTGGGCAGCTTCGCCTCCTTCATGGCCGCGCTGGCCCAGATCTTCGACCCGATCAAGCGCCTGACCAACGTCGCCGCCAAAATGCAGAAGATGCTGGTTTCCGCCGAAAGCGTGTTTACGCTGATCGACCAGATTCCGGAAAACGAGACCGGCTCCAAGGAGCTGCCCGAGCCGGTGCGCGGCAAGGTTGAATTCCGCAGCGTCACGCATCGCTTCCCCGACGCCGACCGCGATACGGTCAGCAACGCTACCTTCGTCGTGGAGCCGGGGCAGACCGTGGCCCTGGTGGGACGTTCGGGCAGCGGCAAGACCACGCTGGTCAACATGCTGCCGCGCTTCGTGTTGCCCGACAGCGGCCAGATCCTCGTGGACGACGTGCCCATCGAGGACCTGACGCTGCGCAGCCTGCGCTCGCACCTGTCGCTGGTGAGCCAGGACGTCGTGCTGTTCGACGACACCATCGCCGCCAACGTCGGCTATGGCGCGTCCGGCAAGTCCAGCGAGCAGAAGGTGCGCGACGCCCTGGCCGCCGCCAATTTGCTGGAGTTCGTCGAAGGCCTGCCGCAGGGCCTGAACACGCCCGTGGGCGAGAACGCCGCCCGCCTGTCCGGTGGTCAGCGCCAGCGCCTGGCGATTGCCCGCGCGCTCATCAAGAACGCGCCCATCCTGATTCTGGACGAGGCCACCTCCGCGCTGGACAACGAGTCCGAGCGCCAGGTCCAGGCTTCGCTCGAACGCCTGATGAAGGGACGCACCACGCTGGTCATCGCCCATCGCCTCTCCACGGTGCAGAATGCCGACCGCATCATCGTGCTGGATGCCGGCAAGATCGTCGAACAGGGACCGCACGCGGAACTGCTGGCGGCCAATGGCCTGTACGCCTCGCTCTACAAGATGCAATTCCGCGACGACTGACCCGCGCTGCACACCGTCCTCGAAACCGCCGCGATTCGCGGCGGTTTTTTTCTCTTACCGAAGTTCCTGATTGCCAATCCCGCGGATTGCCGGAAAATGGGCTAGGCCTGCGTGAAGCGGGCAGGGCGGCGTCTCAGGCGCTTTGGCCCGCCATGCAACCAGGAGCGCCTCATGGCCCTGCCTTCCGAAGGCAATCAACTCATCAATGTCGTCGTCCTGCTGGGGGCGGCGGTCGTCGCCGTCCCCTTGTTCAAGCGGCTGGGGCTGGGATCGGTCCTGGGTTATCTTGCCGCTGGCCTGGTCATCGGCCCGTTCGGCATCGGTTTCTTCTCCGACCCCAAGTCCATCCTGCACGTGGCCGAACTGGGCGTGGTGATGTTTCTTTTCATCATCGGCCTGGAAATGCAGCCCTCGCGCCTGTGGAAGCTGCGGGGCGAGATCTTTGGCCTGGGCGTCGCGCAGGTGCTGGCTTGCGGCGGTCTGTTGACGGCCGTGGGGCTGCTGGCCGGATTGTCCGGGCCTGCGGCCTTCATGGCGGCGATGGGCTTTGTACTGTCGTCCACCGCCATCGTGATGCAGATACTGGCCGAGCGCGACGAGACTGCCAGCGCGCAGGGGCAGCGCATCGTGTCCATCCTGCTGCTCGAAGACCTTGCCATCGTCCCCCTGCTTGCGCTGGCGGCCTTGCTGGCCCCGGCGGGCAACGCCGGTGATGGCAATCCGTGGCTGCAGTCGGCCATCGCGATGGCGTGCATCCTGGCCCTGCTGGCGGCGGGTCGCTGGTTGCTCAACCCGCTGTTCCGGCTGCTGGCCGCCGCGCGCGCTCGCGAAGTCATGACGGCCGCGGCCTTGCTGGTCGTGCTGGGCGCGGCGCTGCTGATGGAACTGGGCGGCCTGTCCATGGCCATGGGGGCCTTTCTTGCCGGGGTCCTGCTGTCTGAATCCACTTTCCGCCATCAGCTGGAGGCCGAGGTCGAACCTTTTCGAGGCATTCTGCTCGGCCTGTTCTTCCTGGGCGTGGGCATGTCCCTGGACCTGTCGGCCGTGGTGCGAGAATGGCCGCTGATTCTGGCGGGCGTCGCGGTTTTCATGCTGGTGAAATCCGTTGGCGTCTATGTCGTGGCCCGGCTGTTGCGCGCCACGCACGCCGAAGCCGTGACGCGCGCGGCGCTGCTGGCGCAAGGCGGCGAATTCGCGTTCGTCCTGTACGGGGCGGCGGCGGACAAGGGCATCTTCGACGCGCATGTGGGCGCGGTGCTGACGGCAGTCGTCATCATCTCCATGGCGCTGACTCCGCTTTGCGTCCTGTCCTTGCGCTGGCTGCTGCCCAAGCCCACGCCATCCATGGACGGCGTGGACGTGGCCCGCGACCTGGACGGCTGCGCCCTGATCGTGGGTTTCGGGCGTTTCGGGCAGGTCGTGACCCAGACCATGCTGGCCCGCGACCTGAAAGTATCCATCCTGGATACCGATACCGACGCAATCCGCGCGGCTGCGAAATGGGGTGTGAAGGTCTATTACGGGGACGGTACGCGCGTGGATATGCTGCGGTCCGCCGGTGCGGAACACGCTTGCGCCATCCTCATCTGTATTGACGATCCGCGCGCGGCCACGCATATGGTCAAGCTGATCAAATCTGAATTTCCGCTGGTGCGGGTGGTGGTGCGCGCGTATGACCGCATCCATGCGCTGGCGCTGGTCAAGGAAGGTGTGGACTTTCAGGTCCGCGAAACCTTCGAATCCGCCCTGGTCTTCGGCGAGGCCGCGTTACGCGCTATCGGGGTCCCGGCGGACGAGGCCCAGGAGGTCGTGCAGGACGTGCGCCAACGCGATACGGAACGCTTCGAACTGGAAGTGGCGGGCGGCCTGTTCGCCGGCCGGTCGCTGCTCTACGGAAATATGACAAGCCAACCGGATGGCAAAAATGACAGGCCCGACCGCGAAACCGTCGAGGCGGAGCCCAGTCCATCCCCCTGATGGCCATTTCTTGCCTTGAATTTCGGTATCTTTGCATTACTTTACGCATCATTTCACGCGCAAACACGGGTGGCTAAGGTAGATTTAGCCGTACTGACGCTTCACTCATGAAGCGCATTTGCCAGGGGGCTGCCATGCTGCAATCGGACCGGAATTCGACCTCGTCGCACGCTATTGGTGTTGAGCTTGCCCGGCGTCAGGCCTTGACTCTTCAATGCGGGTTCTCAGCCGGCTCGATGCGCCAGCTGATCTTGCATACTGGCGGGGTTGGCCCTGCGTGGGCTATCAGCGCTCACCGCGAAACAGACAAGGCCAGGGGTGCCAAGGCCTTCCCCTTCCGTATCGCCGCGGCCGCGGTGTCCTGAGGGGCGGCGCACCCGGAGTTCTGCCCTGAATCCAGCCCGCTTTCCGTCGGGCGGTTCGCGCCAACCATGAAAAAGCCCCGCCCCATCGAACGATGGGGCGGGGCTTTTCGTCGTGGCGCTTAGCGGCCCATCATCACGGCCTGCAAACGCGTCTGCGCCTGCTGCACGTTCTTTGCCTGGGTGTTCAGGTCCTGCAGCAGCTGGTTCAGTTCGGCCTGCACGGCCGGATCCTTCACCTTCACGATCGGACCGGCGATCTCGATCTGTGCCTTGTGGGCTTCCACGTAGTCGGCGATCTTCAGGCTGCTGTCGAAGGTGGCGTTCAATTGCGGCAGCACATCGCGGAACGTGTCGGCCGGCAGGCTCACCGTCTTTTCGTAGGCCTTGTCGTACACCGCCTTCAGGTCATCCGGCTGCTTGAGCTGCGCACGGGCGGCATCCGCCTTGGCTTGCTGCTCTTTCAGGGCGGCGCTCATGTCGTTGAGCGCGCCCTGCACGGTCTTCAGGTCGTCGCGACGGGTCACGATATCGTTGAGCGAGCGCATGGCGCCCTTTTGCATGATGCCCGACAGCGGCTTGACCGAGGCATCCATCCCCGAATTGAAGTCGGTGATCACCGCATATTGGGCAGCGTAATCGCCGAAGGATTTCTTTTCCTCGTCCGTCAATTGCGGCACGCGCACCCCGGGCTTATCAACGATGCGGGTCTGCAAGAACTGGGTGAATGCCGCGCGCTGTTCAGGTTCCTTGTCGCCGCAAGCGGCCAGCACCAGCGGCAAGGCCGCGACCAGCATCAGGAACGGACGGAATAGGGACTTCATTGCATTGATCTCCGGAAAGCTAAAGAAAAGGCGCCGAGCGGGATATGACCCGGCAAAGCGCCCGCAGCTTATCGACTAGCTCTCCGTACCGCCATTGGTTTCAAACTTCATTTCAAACGTATCGTTAGGACACAAAATCCATACATATCGGCTTGAATGGCGCGCATGATTCGGGTATTAGGGGCTGCGCGATTCGGATATTCCGGCCGGACTTTCCCTGCTGGCAAGGCTGGACCGGGATAATGCCGTTTTGCCCGGCAGCAAAAGGCATGAGCCTTTATTCATGCGGGTCAGGACCCAACTGGAAGCCTGCCAGGGCGGCTGCGCTGAGCGCGTGTGCACCCGTTCCGATTTCAAGCGGGGTCGTTCTGGTACCTGTCTTGGATGATGTAGATTGGACGCTGCTTTGACTCCATATAAATACGGCCAACGTACTCCCCGACGATCCCCACGCTGATCAGCTGTACTCCGCCAAGAAAAAGAATAACGGTCAGCATCGAGCTGTAGCCAGGCAAATCCGCGCCATGAACCAAGGTGCGCACGATGATGTACATGGCATACAGAAAGGCGGCGGCAGATGTCAGCAGCCCCATGTAAGTAGTCAGGCGTAGTGGCGCCGTGCTGAAGCTGGTGATGCCCTCAATGGCGAAGTTGACCAGTTTTATTCCACTGAATTTTGTGGTGCCGGCGACGCGCTGCTCGCGCACATATTCGACCACGGTCGACTTGAAGCCCACCCATGCGAACAAGCCTTTCATGAACCGGCGCCGCTCGGGCATCAGCTTGAGAGCGTCCACCACGCGCCTGTCCATCAGTCGAAAGTCACCGACATTCTCGGGAATGCTTGTATCCGATAACTTATTGTGCACCCGATAAAACATGGCGGCCGTTACGCGCTTCAGGTAACCGTCGGATGAACGATCGGAACGCTTGGCCAATACCACGTCGAACCCCTGCTGCCAACGGTTCAACATGACGCCAATCAATTGAGGCGGATCCTGCAGATCGCAATCCATCGGCACCACTACGTCACCCACGGACTCATCGACCCCAGCAGTCAGCGCAGCCTCCTTGCCAAAATTTCGGGAAAGGTCAACCACGCGGACCCGTTCGTCCAGCTTGGAAAGCGCGACCAGCTTGAGCAAGGTGTCGTCCTTGCTGCCATCGTTGACGCAGACCAGCTCATAACGACGAATTCCCATTTCTGGCAGAACCCGGGTAATGGTCTCGTAGAAAAAGCTTATTGTTTCCGATTCGTTGTAGAACGGAACAACGATCGACACGAGCGCATCGGACGTCCGGGGAGGGGTAGTTACTACTTGGTAAGAGTCGCGCATTTTTCCATTTTCTCAGCGGTTATGTCCGTACCAGTCGTTCCATCGAAGTGGAAGAACCGCTTGGCACCTGAAGCTTCGCAAAAGGCCCTGTCCAGATCTTCCATCGGCTTCTCGACGACAAGTTTGAATTTCTTCTGCCACACCGCAATATTCAGCGCGTCGCCCGGGCCATAAGAGAAAAGATTGAAGTAGGGCTCTACGCCGGAAACCACCACGGTGGTATTGTCCTCGGCGCCAGCCAGCTTCTCCATTGCAAACTGGTACTGCGACTGTATGACCTCGGTCTTGCCCAATGTGAAGTTGGCGATCACGGTACGCTGCCCCGACACCACTGGGGCCAGGAGGACGAAAATCGCCAACGCTAAGGCAATCAGCCGGCCAACCCAACCGGCGGCAAAACCCGCCCCAATCGCTATCGCCATGAAAAAGTGAGGTGCGTAGAGGTACAGATTGTCCAGGTGATTCGATAGCAGCAGCGTCGGTCCAAGCAGGATTGCGAAGCTGGCAAGCCCCCACATCGCCGCGCCGTTCCGGCGCCATGCCGTCAGCACCGCAACGGGTACCAGGCCCAAGACGACTGCCACCAAGGCCCAGCGGCCCACGATCTCCGGAAAGAACATGTTTTCGATGTAGCGCCAGAGATTTGACACCACGTCTATCATCGAGAAATGAGGCTTGTACGGATCGTCGGCCGGGATGGTCATCTGGACATAGATCCAGAAATAGCTCGCCATGTATACGACGAAGATGCCGATATAGGGCGCCAAGCCGAGCAGGATTTGGCGAATGCGCCGACGCTCACACAACAGTTCCATCAGGAACAACACAGCTACCAGACCGATGGCATATTCCTTGGTTCTGAATGCCAGCAGGTAGGCCAAGGCTCCTGCAATATTCCATCGCCAATCGCCACCACGGCGCAGAGCTTGCTGGCGCAATAGCACGCCCAGAAGGCAAAGTGTGGCCCCGAGAAGGTCGAAGATGGCAGCTACCCAGCCAACAGCGTTGAGCGCTACAAACCATGTCGCTGAAAGGATCGCCGCAACGAATGCGCCTTTCCGGGGCATATATCGGCAGGCAATCAGGTAGAGCATCACACTGTTGGCGGCATGCAGGAGCAGCAAGACCGCTTGGAATACCGGGTAGTTCAAGCCCACCAGGTGGTGCATGCCACGGATGAACAGGGCGCCGACGGGGCGGTCGTTGTATAGCGCCCTGGGAAGGATATTTAGAAAATCCCCGATGTCTTCAAACGCGGAAAATCCAAGCCAGGCCCAGTCGTCGGCCTTGAAGAAATTGCGCGGATCAAGTAACCAGTAGCAGCTCCAGAGAGCTGCCAGCGCCACGATCGGAATGAAAAGGGCCTCAATTTTCCAGCGAGACCCCGCCACTTCCGTGCTTTGACTTACCGACCCCACCCTTCCCGCACGTTGACTAGCCGATACTAAAGACATGGCCCGAGTTTGTAGTTTTTGAAGGCGTGTAATATACCGCAGCTGGATCTTCCCCTAGCGCGCCCGGCGTGTTTTCACTTGTAGGTTGAAGAATTTCCAGCGCGGGCGAGCAATGGCTGGGATGGGCGATCCGGGGGTAGGATTCGGCCCAGGCGTTCAGAATGTGCAGGGTCAGCCCATCGGGGAGGCGACGAGTCTGTCGGACGGGAAGGGGACGAGGAAATCCCGGCTCTGCTCGGAGATGGCCGTAAGCCAGTCGTCGTAAGAGCCCTTAGGCAGGATTACGACCATCCGCTTTCCCTTGTTCGGCTGGTGGGAGTCCCTGAACAGGGGGGGGCATCGTCCGCGTTGATGGGCAGCATGGTGTAGCTGTGCTGCCATTGGCCTGCCGCGTCGCGGTGGCGATCCCACAGCCCGTGAGAAGCCCGGGACACTAGACCAGGATTATGTCGTACTTCTCCTGGGAGTACGTGCTTTCCACTTCCAGCGACACGCGCTTGCCGACGAAATCGCCCAGCATCGCGAGGTGCTGGCTTTCCTCTTCCAGGAACAGGTCCACCACATCCTGCGATGCAAGGATCCGGAACTCCTTGGGATTGAACTGCCGGGCCTCGCGCAGGATTTCACGCAGGATCTCGTAGCAGACGGTGCGCGGGGTGCGTACATTGCCGCGCGACTCGCACATGGGGCAGGGCTCGCATAATTGATGCGCCAGCGAATCGCGCGTGCGCTTGCGCGTCATCTCCACCAGGCCCAACTGCGTAAAGCCGTTGACGGTCATGCGGGTGCGGTCACGCGACAGCGCCTTTTTCAGTTCGGCCAGCACCGTTTCACGGTGCTCCTGTTCCTCCATGTCGATGAAGTCCAGGATGACGATGCCGCCCAGATTGCGCAACCGAAGTTGTCGAGCAATGGCTTGCGCGGCCTCCAGGTTGGTCTTGAAGATCGTGTCGTCGAAATTGCGGCCGCCTACGAAGCCGCCTGTATTGACGTCCACCGTCGTCAGCGCCTCGGTCTGGTCGATGATCAGGTAGCCGCCCGATTTCAGGTCCACTCGGCGAGACAGCGCGCGCGCGATCTCGTCGTCTACATTGGCGGTGTCGAACAGCGGCCGTTCGCCGCTGTAATGCTGGATCCTGTCCACCACCGACGGCGTATAGATGCGCGCCCATTCCAGCATTGCGGCGCTGGTCGTACGCGAATCCACCAGAATGGCGCCGGTGCCCGGTCCCACCATGTCGCGCAGGACGCGCTGCGCCAGCGTCAGGTCCTGGTGCAGCAGGGCGGGGGCGGGCTGAGTGCGAGCGGCCGCCTGGACGCTGGTCCAGAGTTTGCGCAGGTACTCCACATCCGCCGTCAGCTCCTCATCGTTGGCGCCTTCCGCCTGGGTGCGGACGATGAAGCCGCCTTTTTCCTCGGCCGGCATCAGAGCCTGCAGCCGTTCCCGCAATTGAATGCGTTCGGACTCAGAGTCGATCTTCTGGGATATGCCGATATGAGGGTCGTGGGGCAGATATACCAGCATGCGCCCCGCCATGCTGATCTGCGTGGAAAGCCGGGCGCCCTTGGTGCCCAGCGGATCCTTGACCACCTGAACCATGATGGTCTGTCCCTCGAATATAAGCTTCTCTATCGGGGTAGGCGTCAGCCCCTGGCTGCGTTCGCCACGATTCTCGCGCAGGTCCGCGATATGAATGAATGCGGCGCGCTCCAGCCCGATATCAATAAAGGCACTCTGCATGCCAGGTAGAACACGGACAACCCGCCCCAGATAAATATTGCCAACATGGCCCCGCTGGATGCTGCGTTCCACATGCAGTTCCTGCACCGACCCCTGTTCCACCAGCGCAACGCGGGTTTCGAAGGGGGTGACGTTGATCAGGATATCTTCGCTCAGGGCGATGGCGGGGGGCATAGGGTGTTCGTCTCCAATTAGGTGCGGCGTACAGGCGAATAGTAAACGTACCCACCCGCCAGGCAAGCGCGGCATTCCCTCTATCTATATATATAGAAGCCTCCGCGTGGCGGGCAGGGCGTGCATTGCCTCCACTCGCAGGCGCATCCCGCCAAGGCGAACAACTTTTTTGCTACCTGCGCATGACAGGCCAAAATTCTGTGCTATAGTCTCGCTCCTTCGCAGTTCAAACAGTTTTTTGAGCCGCGAAGCCAAGCAGGTGCAACAGGTCTGGCGGGGTCACCCGGCAAGGCCTGCCGCAGAAAGCGATCAGGAATGAGAGCCCAGCGGTTATTGCAAAGATTGGTGCAAATCAGGCAGAAGCCAGTTGCACAGTCTGCAAAAATTGTGCTATAGTCTTGGTCTTGGCAGTTGCCGAAAACTTAGGGTTTACCCTGATATTTCGATAGCTGCTAAGAAGGTGGCGGTTCAGGGCGAAAGCCCAGAACTCAAGCCTTCGGCGAGACCTGAAGGGGTCGTAGGCAAGAAAGCGAAGTGAGTTTGAAACAAACGACGCTGACTTGACAAACGATAAAAACTTCTTCATAATCTCGTTTCTCTGCTGCAACGACAGCAACTTCGCAAAAACGAAGTTAGCCGAAGTTGAGGGGCAGAAGCAGTGCAGAATTTAGCAGTACCGCTCTTTAACAATTAAACAACCGATAAGTGTGGGCGCTTGATGCGAGTGCGAGTGACTTCGGTCACAAGCACAATGAAATCAAGTGCTCACTAGAAGTGAAGTACCTTAGACGTCAAGTTTAAGAACATACCTCACTTCCTTTGAGTAGCGACGTATGACCTGGTTTGGATTTATCCGGACCAAGAATACGAAACAAATACAGAGATTAAACTGAAGAGTTTGATCCTGGCTCAGATTGAACGCTAGCGGGATGCCTTACACATGCAAGTCGAACGGCAGCACGGACTTCGGTCTGGTGGCGAGTGGCGAACGGGTGAGTAATGTATCGGAACGTGCCTAGTAGCGGGGGATAACTACGCGAAAGCGTGGCTAATACCGCATACGCCCTACGGGGGAAAGCAGGGGATCGCAAGACCTTGCACTATTAGAGCGGCCGATATCGGATTAGCTAGTTGGTGGGGTAACGGCTCACCAAGGCGACGATCCGTAGCTGGTTTGAGAGGACGACCAGCCACACTGGGACTGAGACACGGCCCAGACTCCTACGGGAGGCAGCAGTGGGGAATTTTGGACAATGGGGGAAACCCTGATCCAGCCATCCCGCGTGTGCGATGAAGGCCTTCGGGTTGTAAAGCACTTTTGGCAGGAAAGAAACGTCATGGGTTAATACCCCGTGAAACTGACGGTACCTGCAGAATAAGCACCGGCTAACTACGTGCCAGCAGCCGCGGTAATACGTAGGGTGCAAGCGTTAATCGGAATTACTGGGCGTAAAGCGTGCGCAGGCGGTTCGGAAAGAAAGATGTGAAATCCCAGAGCTTAACTTTGGAACTGCATTTTTAACTACCGAGCTAGAGTGTGTCAGAGGGAGGTGGAATTCCGCGTGTAGCAGTGAAATGCGTAGATATGCGGAGGAACACCGATGGCGAAGGCAGCCTCCTGGGATAACACTGACGCTCATGCACGAAAGCGTGGGGAGCAAACAGGATTAGATACCCTGGTAGTCCACGCCCTAAACGATGTCAACTAGCTGTTGGGGCCTTCGGGCCTTGGTAGCGCAGCTAACGCGTGAAGTTGACCGCCTGGGGAGTACGGTCGCAAGATTAAAACTCAAAGGAATTGACGGGGACCCGCACAAGCGGTGGATGATGTGGATTAATTCGATGCAACGCGAAAAACCTTACCTACCCTTGACATGTCTGGAATGCCGAAGAGATTTGGTAGTGCTCGCAAGAGAACCGGAACACAGGTGCTGCATGGCTGTCGTCAGCTCGTGTCGTGAGATGTTGGGTTAAGTCCCGCAACGAGCGCAACCCTTGTCATTAGTTGCTACGAAAGGGCACTCTAATGAGACTGCCGGTGACAAACCGGAGGAAGGTGGGGATGACGTCAAGTCCTCATGGCCCTTATGGGTAGGGCTTCACACGTCATACAATGGTCGGGACAGAGGGTCGCCAACCCGCGAGGGGGAGCCAATCCCAGAAACCCGATCGTAGTCCGGATCGCAGTCTGCAACTCGACTGCGTGAAGTCGGAATCGCTAGTAATCGCGGATCAGCATGTCGCGGTGAATACGTTCCCGGGTCTTGTACACACCGCCCGTCACACCATGGGAGTGGGTTTTACCAGAAGTAGTTAGCCTAACCGTAAGGGGGGCGATTACCACGGTAGGATTCATGACTGGGGTGAAGTCGTAACAAGGTAGCCGTATCGGAAGGTGCGGCTGGATCACCTCCTTTCAGAGCTTAAAGTGCTCGTATTAAGCGTCCACTCTTATCGGTTGTTTGATATAGCTGGGATCAGTTGTAGGCTTGGGTCGAGGGAATCTTCCCTGGGTCTGCAGCTACCTGAATACTGATCCGAGAAGGTTTTGGGTCTGTAGCTCAGTTGGTTAGAGCACCGTCTTGATAAGGCGGGGGTCGTTGGTTCGAATCCAACCAGACCCACCAAGTATTTCGCGAATGCGGGATATGGGGGTGTAGCTCAGCTGGGAGAGCGCCTGCTTTGCAAGCAGGATGTCATCGGTTCGATCCCGTTCACCTCCACCATTGATTCTCAAGTAGTCGCCTGGTGGCGATGTAGAGGCTAACTCATAGCGTCGTGTTTCTGGTTTGAATCACGGTCTTATGAGTTGGGTTTTACTCAACAGCTATATTCGTTCTTTAACAATCTGGAAGAAGCACAACGAAATGTACTTATCAAGTAATCAGCTTGCTGATGAAGATGAGTACGGGTTGTGATTGCATTATTTTGTTCCAAGTTCTCAAGACTAGGGTGAATAACCCTGGGCTGCTTTGAAACTTATGAACGGCACAAACGCTAATACTCAGGTCCTATAGCCTACAGCGTTATAGGATCAAGCGACTAAGTGCATATGGTGGATGCCTTGGCGATCACAGGCGATGAAGGACGTAGTAGCCTGCGAAAAGCTACGGGGAGCTGGCAAACAAGCTTTGATCCGTAGATGTCCGAATGGGGAAACCCACTGCAGCAATGCAGTATCCCTAGCTGAATACATAGGCTAGTGGAAGCGAACCGGGTGAACTGAAACATCTCAGTAGCTCGAGGAAAAGAAATCAACCGAGATTCCGAAAGTAGTGGCGAGCGAAATCGGAAGAGCCTTTACGTTTTAGCATGCAAGATAATCGAAGGGGATGGAAAGCCCCGCCGTAGCAGGTGATAGCCCTGTAGATGAAATTTTGTGTGTGGAACTAAGCGTAAGACAAGTAGGGCGGGACACGTGAAATCCTGTTTGAAGATGGGGGGACCATCCTCCAAGGCTAAATACTCGTGATCGACCGATAGTGAACCAGTACCGTGAGGGAAAGGCGAAAAGAACCCCGGAAGGGGAGTGAAATAGATCCTGAAACCGTATGCATACAAACAGTAGGAGCCTCCTTGTGGGGTGACTGCGTACCTTTTGTATAATGGGTCAGCGACTTACATTCAGTGGCAAGGTTAACCGAATAGGGAAGCCGTAGCGAAAGCGAGTCCGAATAGGGCGAATTAGTCGCTGGGTGTAGACCCGAAACCAGATGATCTATCCATGGCCAGGTTGAAGGCACGGTAACACGTGCTGGAGGACCGAACCCACTAATGTTGAAAAATTAGGGGATGAGCTGTGGATAGGGGTGAAAGGCTAAACAAATCTGGAAATAGCTGGTTCTCTCCGAAAACTATTTAGGTAGTGCCTCAAGTATTACTGCAGGGGGTAGAGCACTGTTATAGCTAGGGGGTCATGGCGACTTACCAAACTATGGCAAACTCCGAATACCTGCAAGTACAGCTTGGGAGACAGAGCACCGGGTGCTAACGTCCGGACTCAAGAGGGAAACAACCCAGACCGCCAGCTAAGGTCCCGAATTATCGCTAAGTGGGAAACGAAGTGGGAAGGCATAGACAGTCAGGAGGTTGGCTTAGAAGCAGCCATCCTTTAAAGAAAGCGTAATAGCTCACTGATCGAGTCGTCCTGCGCGGAAGATGTAACGGGGCTAAGCGATAAACCGAAGCTGCGGGTGTGTACTTTTAGTACACGCGGTAGGAGAGCGTTCTGTAAGCCTGCGAAGGTGGCTTGTAAAGGCTGCTGGAGGTATCAGAAGTGCGAATGCTGACATGAGTAGCGATAAAGGGGGTGAAAAGCCCCCTCGCCGTAAGTCCAAGGTTTCCTGCGCAACGTTCATCGGCGCAGGGTGAGTCGGCCCCTAAGGCGAGGCAGAGATGCGTAGCTGATGGGAAACTGGTTAATATTCCAGTACCGTCGTACAGTGCGATGGGGGGACGGATCGCGGAAGATCATCAGGGTGTTGGATGTCCCTGTTGCTGCATCGAAGATGGCGCTTAGGCAAATCCGGGCGCGTAAATCAAGGGTGTGACACGAGCGAGCATTGCTTGCGAAGTGATTGGAAGTGGTTCCAAGAAAAGCCTCTAAGCTTCAGCTGTACGAGACCGTACCGCAAACCGACACAGGTGGACGGGATGAATATTCCAAGGCGCTTGAGAGAACTCAGGAGAAGGAACTCGGCAAATTGATACCGTAACTTCGGGAGAAGGTATACCCCGGTAGTGTGAAGCGCCTGCGCGCTTAGCATGATGGGGTCGCAGAGAATCGGTGGCTGCGACTGTTTATTAAAAACACAGCACTCTGCAAAGACGAAAGTCGACGTATAGGGTGTGACGCCTGCCCGGTGCCGGAAGGTTAAGTGATGGGGTGCAAGCTCTTGATCGAAGCCCCGGTAAACGGCGGCCGTAACTATAACGGTCCTAAGGTAGCGAAATTCCTTGTCGGGTAAGTTCCGACCTGCACGAATGGCGTAACGATGGCCACACTGTCTCCTCCTGAGACTCAGCGAAGTTGAAGTGTTTGTGATGATGCAATCTACCCGCGGCTAGACGGAAAGACCCCATGAACCTTTACTGTAGCTTTGCATTGGACTGTGAACCGGCCTGTGTAGGATAGGTGGGAGGCTTTGAAGCGTGGTCGCTAGATCACGTGGAGCCATCCTTGAAATACCACCCTGGTTTGTTTGCGGTTCTAACCTTGGTCCGTTATCCGGATCGGGGACAGTGCATGGTGGGCAGTTTGACTGGGGCGGTCTCCTCCCAAAGTGTAACGGAGGAGTTCGAAGGTACGCTAGGTACGGTCGGAAATCGTGCTGATAGTGCAATGGCATAAGCGTGCTTGACTGTGAGACTGACAAGTCGAACAGGTGCGAAAGCAGGACATAGTGATCCGGTGGTTCTGAATGGAAGGGCCATCGCTCAACGGATAAAAGGTACTCTGGGGATAACAGGCTGATACCGCCCAAGAGTTCATATCGACGGCGGTGTTTGGCACCTCGATGTCGGCTCATCTCATCCTGGGGCTGTAGCCGGTCCCAAGGGTATGGCTGTTCGCCATTTAAAGAGGTACGTGAGCTGGGTTTAAAACGTCGTGAGACAGTTTGGTCCCTATCTGCCGTGGGCGTTGGATACTTGACGGAGCCTGCTCCTAGTACGAGAGGACCGGAGTGGACGTACCTCTGGTGTACCGGTTGTCATGCCAATGGCATTGCCGGGTAGCTAAGTACGGAAGAGATAACCGCTGAAGGCATCTAAGCGGGAAACTCGTCTGAAGATAAGGTATCCCGGGGACTTGATCCCCCTGAAGGGTCGTTCGAGACCAGGACGTTGATAGGTCGGGTGTGGAAGCGCAGTAATGCGTTAAGCTAACCGATACTAATTGCCCGTGAGGCTTGATCCTATAACACTGATGGTTATTGACCTGGTGATATAGCGTTCCAAGTGTCGTTCAATACAAAATCTGGCCGCACCGTCGGCGGCCAGCCAACACCAATTACATCCCACTGTGCGTGATCATCGAGCTAGTCTCTGATCACCCACACGTTGTGTTTCTTCCAAGATTGGAGCCGTTGCCTAAACCGCAGCCGCTCAACCAGTTACGCCTGACGACCATAGCAAGGTGGTACCACTCCTTCCCATCCCGAACAGGACAGTGAAACGCCTTTGCGCCGATGATAGTGGACGGACGTCTGTGAAAGTAGGTCATCGTCAGGCTTTTATTCCGCAAAACCCCACAGGTATCCCCTGTGGGGTTTTGTCTTTGCGGCGCCGATCGGGCGCGGCAGCTTGAAGCGCCATACAGAAAACCCCTCGCGGCTTACGCCGCGAGGGGTTTTTTCATGCTGCCACATGGGAAGCGCTAGAAGGAGGGCGGTGTGAGCAGACCGACGTATTGCTGACGATCGATGCCGTGACGTTGCAGCTTGTCGTAGAAAGTCTTGCGCGGAATGCCCAGGGCCTCGAGAGTGGCTTTGATGTCGCCCCGATGCGCCGCCAGCGCATCTCGAATGAGCTGGGCTTCAAAGTGTTCCATGCGTTCGGGCAGGCTTTGCGCGCTGCCCTGGGTCTGGATGGAATCCGGAGCGGGCGCGTTGAGTACGCCCAACACGAGGCGTTCGGCAAAATGGGCCAGTTCGCGCACGTTGCCAGGCCAGTCATGCGTCATGAGATGCTGCTTGATCGAGGCTGGCATCTCCGGGATATCGCGCTGGAAACGGCGGGAGGCATGCCCAAGGTAGTGCGCGAACAGCAGCGGGATGTCTTCCCGGCGTTCTCGTAGTGGCGGAATGCGGATCGTGACCACGTTCAAGCGGTAAAACAGATCTTCGCGAAACTTGGCGCGTATCGCCGGACTGCCCAGGTCTTCCTTGGTGGCCGCGACCACGCGCAGATCCAGATTGCGCACTTCGTTGCTGCCCAAAGGCGTGATCTGGCGCGATTCAAGTACGCGCAGCAGTTTCACCTGCACGGCCAGAGGCATGCTTTCGATTTCGTCGAGGAACAGCGTGCCGCCGCTGGCGTGCTCGATGCGTCCGATACGTTTTTTCTGGGCACCCGTGAAAGCGCCGGCCTCATGGCCGAAAAGTTCGCTTTCGATGACGCTCTCGGGCAGGGCGCCGCAGTTGATCGCGACCAGCGCACGATGCCTGCGGCGGCTGAGACGATGCAGCGCGGTGGCGACGACCTCCTTGCCCGTGCCGGTTTCTCCTTCCACCAGCACGTCGACATCGGCATCGGCAATGTGGCGCAAGGTCTGCTTGATGCGCTGCATGGCGGGCGTGGCGCCGATGAACGGAACTTCATCCGCCTCGATGGCGAACGCGGCTTCACGCAGACGCCGGTTTTCCAGCACCAGATGGCGCTTTTCGGCGGCATGGGAAATGGCCGCGACCAGCCGGTCGGCAGGATAGGGTTTGGAAAGAAAATCATAGGCGCCGTCCCGCATGCACTGCACGGCCGTGGCGATGTCGCCGTGGCCTGTGATGAGGATGACGGGGATATCGGGATCGATCTCGCGCAGGCGCTGGAAGAGCTGCAGCCCGTCCATGTCCGGCATGCGGATGTCGGTCACGACCACGCCGTCAAAGTCCCGGTTCAGGATGGGCAGCGCCGCGCGCGCGCTGGCGTGGGCTTCCACCGAGATGCCATGGAGCTTGAGTGTCTGGATGGCGGCGCGGCGCAGTTCGTCGTCATCGTCGATGAAAACTGCATGCGGCGCGAGGGGCCTGCGTACGCTGTCATCGTGCGTTGCGGTGGAAGGCGGGTGGGATTCAGTGGCGCGGGGCATGGAAAGTGCTCGAGGTGTTGGCCCGGACCGGCGCCTTGCGCAGGGTCAGGATGAACAGGGCGCCGCGGGCGGGCGCATGCGGGGACGAATAGGCCGGGTCGGCAGGATGCGCGGCGCGCAGTTCTCCGCCGAATTCCAGGACGATGTCGCGGCTGATCACCAGCCCCAGTCCAAGTCCGTCCGGCTTGGTGGTATGAAAGGGCGTAAACAGGCGGCTCCGGGCGTCTTCGGACAGGCCGGGGCCGTTGTCATGTACCTGCAGTTGCACGGTTGCGCCCAGGTCTTGCAGCGCCACGGTGATCCGGCCTTCCGGCAAGCCTTCCAGTGCTTCAAGCCCGTTCTGCAACAGATTGACCAATACCTGTTCCAGCCGGACGCGGTTGGCCTGGACCAGGCAATCCTGGTTCGCGGGCGGGCGCTGCATGGCGACTCCCTGGCGGCGCGCGCGCGGCCCGACCAGCAGCAGCGCGCCTTCCAGCGCCTCCATGAGGCTGGTGGGGCCGACCGCCGCGCCGGCTTTGCGCGAAAAGGCGCGCAGCTCGCCGGTGATGTGCCCAATGCGTTCGGTAAGCGTCGCGATCGTGCCCAGGTTCTCCTGGACCGCACCGTTGTCCTGGCGCCGCAGGAACTCGGCGGCGTTGTCCGCATAAGTCCGTATGGCGGCCACGGGTTGGTTGATCTCATGGGCTACGCCGGCCGCGACCTGGCCCAGCAGGGCCAGCTTGCTGGCCTGCACCAGCTCATCCTGCATGGTGTGCAGCCGGGATTCGGCGCGCTGCCGCTCATCCATTTCATCCAGCAGATGTTCGTTCACTTCACGCAGTTGGACGGTGCGCTGGTCGACCAGCGCCGCGAGTTGTTGACGGATGGCTGCCTGCTGGATTGCGCGTTCGCGATTGCGATGGCGGCGATAGAGCACCGTGCCGATCAGCGCGGCCAGCGCACTCATCGCCAGCAGGGCGCCAAGCTGGGCGTTGGCGGCCGCCTGGTTCATGGTCGCCTGCACGGGCGACAACTGGTGCAGGGTCCAGCCTGGGGATTCGATCACCGGGAGCGTGGTGTGCAGGAGCGGGGCTCCCGCGGGGACTTGCGGCAACGGCTGGTCCGCGCGCACGAGCTGGCCGGTGCTGACGGGCTGCAGCGGCGGGCTGATGGGTAGCGGCTGGAATCGGGCGTCGCCAAATTGCAGGCTGGTGCGCAGGGTTTGCGCCAGCGCGGGAGGCAGCGGCGCCAACACCTGGAAGCGCCAATCGGGAATGTTGCCCAGCAGCACCACGCCATGGTCGTCGGTGACGAAGATGGGTGAATTGGATTGCCGCCAGTCCGCTTCCAGATCCCGGAAATCCACTTTCAGGACCACCACGCCCAACATGGCGCCGCGCGCGTCATCCACGCGTCGTGACAGATACAGCCCGGCTTCATGGCTCACCGTGCCCAGGGCAAAATGCTCCGCCGCGCCATGGGTGACGGACCCCTGGAAGTAGGGGCGGAATTGATAGTCCACGCCGACGAAGGTGGCGGGCTCCCGCCAATTGCTGGCGGCGATGGCGAGACCCTTTTTATCCAGCACGTAAATGGCCGAAGCGCCGACGCCGCGGCTCAGTGCGTCGAGTTTCTCATCCAGCGATTCGATCTGCGCCGAGCTGACGTCCTGCAGCGCGGCGCGCAGATCGACGTCCTGGGTCAGGACGAAAGGCAGCGCCCTGAACTTGTCCAGGTTGTTGCGCAGCAGGGCGGCGTTGATCTGCCCGGTGCTGCGGGCCTGCAGGGTGGCTTCTTCCACGGCCCGGCCGCGGGCCCACAGGGCGGCGACATGCAGCATGCCGTACACGATCCCGATGGCCAGCAGGGCTGCGGCCGCCCGCCACGGCCACGGCCAATGGCGGGCTGGCGTGGCGGCATGGTCCGGGGGAGTCGAAGAGGGCGGGGCTGGCGGCGTCATGGGTGTGCGGTTTTTCGCACATTTTATATGGTTTTTGTGCGTATTTCCGCCAAAAGGGAGGCGGAAAGTTCTCTTGGAATCTGAAAAAAACCCTGCTGATCAATGGCTTGCGACTGGCTGCTGGGGCGAGCAGGCCCTGGCATGGCTCTTGCATATAGAACAGCAAGCTGCGCGGCATGGACCGTGCGGTGAAATCGGCGTGCAGCAGGAGCGCACGGCCATAAAACAGATAACGCCCCGTCGCCCGCCGCGCTCAATCCGCCCGGAGCAAGGGGCTTTGGTGGGGACAATCCCAATGATCGACGTGGATCAAGGCGCGCCTGCGCGCAAGCTCAAGTTCTATCAAATCCTGTACGTGCAGGTGATTTTCGCCATCGTGGTGGGCGTGCTCCTGGGCGCGTTCAAGCCTGAACTCGGCCAGCAGATGCAGCCGTTGGGCGACGCCTTCATCAAGCTGGTGAAGATGATCATCGCGCCGGTCATCTTCCTGACCGTGGCCACCGGCATCGCCGGCATGAGCGACCTGAAGAAGGTTGGCCGCGTGGCGGGCAAGGCCATGCTGTACTTCCTGGTCTTCTCCACGCTTGCGCTGATCGTGGGCATGATCGTCAGCCATATCGTCCAGCCGGGCGCCGGCATGCATATCGACCCGCAGACGCTGGACCAGAAGGCAGTGTCCGGCTATGTCGCCAAGGCGCATGACTCCACCATCACCGGTTTCCTGATGAACGTGATTCCCACGACCATCTTCAGCCCGTTCGTGGGTGGCGACATTCTTCAGGTGCTGTTCGTGGCGGTGTTGTTCGGCATCTCGCTGGCCATGGTTGGCGAGCGCGGCAAGCCCATTCTCTCGTTCATGACCGCACTGGCGCAGCCGATCTTCAAGATGGTCGCCATCCTGATGAAGGCCGCACCCATTGGCGCCTTTGGGGCGATGGCGTTCACCATCGGCAAGTACGGCATCAAGTCCGTCGTCAACCTGGCGATGCTGGTGGGCACGTTCTATGCGACGTCCGTGCTGTTCGTGGTCGTGGTGCTGGGCCTGGTTGCCCGCTACAACGGGTTTTCGATTCTGAAGCTGGTCCGCTACATTCGTGAGGAACTGCTGCTGGTGCTGGGCACGAGCTCCTCCGAAGCCGCTTTGCCCACGCTGATGCAAAAGATGGAGCGAGCCGGGTGTTCGAAGTCCGTTGTCGGCCTGGTGGTGCCCACCGGCTACTCGTTCAACCTGGACGGCACCAACATCTATATGACGATGGCGGCGCTGTTCATCGCGCAGGCCTGCGACATCCCCTTGTCGCTCGGCGATCAGGTGCTGCTGCTGCTGGTGGCGATGCTCAGTTCCAAGGGGGCCGCGGGCGTGACGGGCGCGGGCTTCATCACGCTGGCCGCGACGCTGTCCGTGGTGCCCTCGGTGCCCGTCGCCGGGATGGCTTTGATCCTGGGGGTGGACCGCTTCATGTCGGAATGCCGCGCACTGACCAATCTGGTCGGCAATGCGACCGCCACAGTTGTCGTGGCGCGCTGGGAAGGCGAGCTGGACCAGGAGCAACTGCACGCCGCGCTGGACGGCGCCGGGGCGCCGGCCGCCGCCGCGCAGCCCCAGGTCAAGTTGAGCGAGCCGGCTCGGCAAAGCTGATCGGCATCGCTTAAAAAAATCCCCCGGGGCCGCAGGGCCTCGGGGGATTTTTCGTATTGGGAAGGGCCCGGGGCTCAGGGCACCTGGATGCCCGCCGCCCGCAGCAGGTTGGCCGTTTCAAACAGGGGCAGGCCCATCACGCCCGTATAGCTGCCGGCGATATGCGAGATGAAAGTGCCGGCCAGACCCTGAATGCCGTAGGCGCCGGCCTTGCCGTAGGGTTCGCCGCTGTCGCAGTAGCGCGCGATTTCTTCAGCGCTCAGGGCGCGCATGCGGACTTCCGTGATGGAGACGTCTTCCAGCAGCCGATCGCCCGTCCATACGGCGACGGCGGTATGCACTTCATGCGCAGAGCCGGAGAGGGCGCGCAGGATGCGCATGGCGTCGTCGCGGTCGGCGGGCTTGCCCAGGACGTCGCTCGCCAGGATGACGGTGGTGTCGGCGGCCAGCAAGGGCAGGCGAGCCAGGTCTTGCGCGCGCAGCCAGTCGCGCCCGCGCAAGGCCTTGTCCCTTGCCGTACGCCGCACGTAGTCGGCGGCGCTTTCACCGGCGTGCTGCGGTTCGTCCTCGCCCGGCGGGGCGGGCACGAGCAGGACTTCGTGCGCCAGGCCGATCTGCGTCAGCAATTCGCGCCGCCGCGGGCTGGCCGAGGCGAGATAGAGACGCGCGGGAGGAACAGGGATAACGGCTGTGTCGGTCATGCGGAGCCAGGGTAGGCGCCGACCCGGCCGGGGGTCAGGCGCGGTGGTAGGGGTGATTGGTCATGATGGCCCAGGCCCGGTAGAGCTGCTCTGCCAGCACCACGCGCACCATGGGGTGGGGCAATGTCAGCGACGACAGCCGCAACTGGCCGCTTGCCGAAGCCTTCAGTTCAGGATCCAGGCCATCGGGGCCGCCGACGAGGAAGGCGACATCCTGGCCGCCCGCCCGCCATTGTTCCAGCTTCTGCGACAACGCCATGGTGGTGAGGTCGCGGCCCCGCTCGTCCAGCGCCAGGCGTAGCGCGCCAGCAGGCAGGGCGGCTTCGATGCGCTTGGCTTCGGCTGCCATCATCTGGGCAGGCGTCTTGCCCGTAGTGCGGGGCTCGGGCTTGATCTCGCGCAGTTCCAGCGCGCAATCGGCCGGCAGGCGCTTGGCATAGTCGTCCCAGGCGGTTTGCACCCAGTCCGGCATCCGCGTGCCCACGGCCACGACGATCAGCTTCACGACGTGCTCAGTGCTCGGAGTCGTCGTAGGCGCCGTCGCTGGCGATCGGAGCGGGCCGGGAGGATTCGGGCAGGAGCTTCACGCGCACCGGCTTGCCGCCCCAGATTTCTTCCAGGTTGTAGTACTGGCGGATGGCGGGCTGCATGACGTGCACGACGACGTCGCCCAGGTCGACGACAACCCATTCGCCCGTATCTTCACCTTCGATCGTGATGCCGGTGAGAGATAGCGAGCGGCCGCGGTCCGCAACGCTGGAAGCGAGGGCGCGGGTCTGGCGGTTGGAGGTGGCGCTTGCAATCACGACGCGATCGAACAGGCTCGTCAGATGCGTGGTATTGAAGACCTTGATGTCTTGCGCCTTGACGTCTTCGAGGGCATCGATGACGGCGCGTTGGAGTTTCTGTATATCCATAGCTGCAAATATAACCCGCGCAAGGACAGCGGATGCTGGCCCGGTAGCGCTTTCAGCGCCCGGCGGGTGGGGTTTATCGGTAAAGATGGTGCGCCGCAATATACGCGGCCACGGGCGCGTCGAGCAGCCCGTCGGTGGATTCGCCCTGCGCCAGGCGCCGGCGGATCTCGGATGCCGACACCGGCATGGGGGGAAAAGGAAGTTCCTGCAGCTCGCGGCCTTGCTCGCGCAACCATTCAGCGAGCTCCGGCGGCGCGTTGAGCGCCGTGCCGGGGCGGGTGGCGACGGCCAGGTCCACCAGGCGGGCGATTTCCCGCCAATCCCGCCAGGTGCAGAAGTTGGCCAACTGGTCGGCGCCGAGCAACCAGGCGTAGCGCGCGTCCTGGGGCAGGGCGCGCAGCGTGTCGATGGTGTAGGTGGCGCCGCCGCGTTGGATTTCGATGGGGTTGACGACCAGGCCGGGATGCCCGGCGACGGCCAGTTGCAGCATGTCGCGGCGCTGTCCGCCCGAGGCGTGCAGCGCGGCCCGCTGCCAGGGATTGGCGGCGGGGATGAGCTGTACCTCCGCCAGCGCAAGCGCCTGCAAGGCGTTTTGCGCCAGCGCGATATGCGCGACGTGGACGGGGTCGAAACTGCCGCCCAGAAGTCCGATGCGCTTCAAACCCAGTCCCGCGGCGTCAGGTAGGCGGCCAATTCGGCTTCGGGCGTACCGGCCTGCGGCTGCCAGTCATAGCGCCATTGCGCGAGCGGCGGCATGGACAGCAGAATCGATTCGGTGCGTCCGCCGGATTGCAGCCCGAATAGTGTGCCGCGATCGAAGACCAGGTTGAACTCGACGTAGCGGCCGCGGCGATAGGCCTGGAAATCGCGTTCGCGTTCCGTGTAGGCCAGGCCGCGGCGCTTCTCGACGATCGGCAGGTAGCTGGCCAGGAAGGCGTCGCCGACCGAGCGGGTCAGGGCGAACGATGCATCGAAGCCGGGCGCGTTCAGGTCGTCGAAGAAGATGCCGCCGATGCCGCGTGTTTCGTTGCGATGCTTCAGGAAGAAGTACTCGTCGCACCAGCGCTTGTAGCGCGGATAGTAGTCGGCGCCATGGCCCGCCAGCGCGTCGCGGCATACCGTGTGGAAGTGACGGGCATCTTCCTCGAACGGGTAGTAGGGGGTCAGGTCGATGCCGCCGCCGAACCAGAAGACGTCGGCCTCGTCATGGCCGGGCCGGGCGGCCGCGACGAACATGCGCACGTTCATGTGCGTGGTGGGCACATAAGGGTTGCGCGGATGCAGCACCATGGACACGCCCATGGCTTCCCATGAGCGGCCGGCCAGCTCCGGGCGGTGCGCGCTGGCCGAGGGCGGCAGCTTCGACCCCAGGACGTGGCTGAACAGCACGCCGGCCCGCTCGAACAGCGCGCCGCCTTCCAGCAGGCGCGACAGCCCGCCGCCGCCTTCGGGCCGCACCCATTCATCGGCGCGGAAGGGGCCGCCTTCGGCCTCTTCCAGTGCGCCGACGATACGGGCTTGCAGGCCGGTCAGGTAGTCCCGGACAGCGGAGACGGGCAGTGCGTTCATTGGCGGTTTCCGTTACGCGTTGGACTTGGGCTTCTGCTGCGAGGGCTTCAGCGCGCGCCAGCCGATGTCGCTGCGGTACTGGCGGCCATCGAAGTGGATGCGGTCGATGGCTTCGTACACGCGGTCGCGGGCCATCTTGACGGAGTCACCCAGCGCCGTGACGCACAGCACACGGCCGCCGGTGGTCTTGGTTTCTTCGCCGTCGAGCTGGGTGGCGGCGTGAAAGACCATGCAGTCCTCGGCATCGGCGGGCAGGCCGCGGATGACGTCGCCCGTGCGCGGCGCGTTCGGATAGTTGTGCGCGGCCAGCACGGCGCCCAGGGCGGTGCGGCGGTCCCAGACGATGTCGGCCTGGTTGAGCGTGCCGTCCACGGCGTGCTCCAGGGCGTCCAGCAGATCGCTCTTGACGCGCATCATGATGGGCTGGGTTTCGGGATCGCCCATGCGGCAGTTGAATTCCAGGGTCTTGATCTCGCGGTCCGGATCATCGCCAGGGGCGATCATCAGGCCGGCGTACAGGAAACCCGTATACGGAATGCCGTCGCGCGTCATGCCCTGCACGGTGGGCAGGATGATTTCGCGCATGATGCGGTGGTGCAATTCGGGGGTAACGATGGGCGCGGGCGAATAAGCGCCCATGCCGCCCGTGTTGGGACCCCGGTCGCCGTCCTGCAGCCGCTTGTGATCCTGGCTGGTGGCCAGGGCCAGCACGTTGCGGCCATCGCACATGACGATGAAGCTGGCTTCTTCGCCCACCAGGCATTCTTCGATGACGACACGCGCGCCGGCTTCGCCCATGGAGCCGTCGCCCAGCATCGCGTCCACCGCGGCGTGCGCTTCTTCGAGGGTGGCGGCGACCACGACGCCCTTGCCGGCGGCCAGGCCGTCGGCCTTGATGACGATGGGGGCGCCTTCCTGGTCAATATAGGCGTGGGCCTTTGCCGGGTCGGTGAAGGTCTCGTAGCGCGCTGTCGGGATGTTGTGCCGGACCATGAAGGCCTTGGCGTAGTCCTTCGAGCTTTCAAGCTGCGCGGCGGCCTTGGTGGGGCCGAAGATCTTCAGGCCGCGGGCACGGAACACGTCGACGACGCCGGAGGCCAGCGGTGCTTCCGGGCCGACGACGGTCAGGGCGATTCCCTCGCGCTGGACGAAATCCGCCAGCTCCTCGGCATTGGTGAGCGGGATGTTCTCCATCTGCGCGGCCCGTTGCGTGCCGCCGTTACCCGGGGCGACGTACACCTTGTGTACGCGCGGGGAGCGGGCCAACCGCCAGGCGAGGGCATGTTCGCGGCCGCCCGAGCCAATTACCAGGAGTTTCATGTTGCGTGAGTCTGAATGGTTGCCACTCTAGGTGGAGAAGGCAACGGATCCGATACGGCCCGGATCCGAATTACACCCTTGCGCGCAGGCGGACTACACCGTTTGCGCGCAAGGAAAGGGAGATTTACTGCGCTTCGTCGAAAATGACGGTTGTATAGACTTCCTGCACGTCGTCCAGGTTTTCCAGGGCGTCGAGCAGTTTTTGCATCTTGATGGCGTCGTCGCCGGCCAGCTCGGTTTCGTTCAGCGCCTTCATGACGATGCCGTCGACTTCGGCCTTCAGGCCGGCGTCGTCGAAGGCGCGGCGCACGGCGGCGTAGTCGGGCGGAGCGCATACGACTTCGATCACGCCTTCCTCGTCGGTCGTCACGTCTTCGGCGCCGGCCTCGAGGGCGGCTTCCATGACCTTGTCTTCCGGGGTGCCGGGCGCGAACACGAATTGGCCGCAGTGCTTGAACATGAAGGCCACCGAGCCTTCCTGGCCCAGGTTGCCGCCGTTCTTGGCAAAGGCGTGGCGGACTTCGGCCACGGTGCGGGTACGGTTGTCGGTCATGCAGTCGACGATCACCGCCGCGCCGCCGATGCCGTAGCCTTCGTAGCGGACTTCCTCGTAGGCGACGCCATCGGTGCCGCCCGCGCCGCGCTGGATGGCGCGCTGGATGTTGTCCTTGGGCATGTTGGCGTCGGTCGCCTTGTCCCAGGCCATGCGCAAGCGCGGGTTGCTGTCCGGGTCGGGGCCGCCGGCGCGCGCCGCCACGGTGATTTCACGAATGATCTTGGTCCAGAGCTTTCCGCGCTTGGCGTCTTGGCGCCCTTTGCGGTGCTGAATATTGGCCCATTTGCTGTGTCCGGCCATGGCTTCCCAGGATAAATTGTCTGCAAAGACGGCATTTTACCGTGCCGACGGCCCATGCGCCCGCGGCAGGCCCGCCTGTGTCCATATAGCCACGCGCACAAGGCGCGCGGCAGGCTCTACACTTGGACATCCATTTGATTCGCCTGGTCCGGAGAGCCACCTATGCCCAACCCCATTGTCATCGCCAAGAATGCGCAGACCGAGTTGGCGCTGCTGCCGGCCCTGGCCAACCGGCACGGATGCATCACCGGGGCGACGGGCACCGGCAAGACCGTCACCCTGCAGGTGCTGGCCGAATCCTTCTCCCGTATCGGCACGCCGGTGTTCATGGCGGACGTGAAAGGCGACCTGACCGGCATTTCCCAGGCCGGCACGGCCAGCCCCAAGCTGCAGGAACGCCTGAAGAGCCTGGGCCTGTCCGAACCCGCCTGGGCTGCCAGCCCGGTCACGCTGTGGGACGTGTTTGGCGAGCAGGGCCTGCCGGTCCGGGCCACCATCACGGACATGGGGCCGCTGCTGCTGTCCCGCATCCTGGAATTGAACGACACCCAGGAAGGCGTCCTGACCCTGGTTTTCAAGGTGGCGGACGATGAGGGGCAGCTGCTGCTGGACCTGAAGGACTTGCGGGCAATGCTTCAGAACGTGGCCGACCGCTCCGCCGAACTGAAGACGCGCTATGGCAATGTGTCTTCGGCCAGCGTCGGCGCCATCCAGCGCGGTCTGCTGGCGCTGGAGTCGCAGGGCGCCGAGAAATTCTTCGGCGAGCCGATGCTGGACGTCGCCGACCTGATGCGTACGGACGCCCAGGGCCGGGGCATGGTCAACGTGCTTGCCGCCGACAAGCTGATGCAGGCGCCGCGCCTGTACGCCATCTTCCTCCTTTGGCTGCTGGCGGACCTGTACGAAAAACTGCCTGAAGTGGGCGATATGGACCAGCCCAAGCTGGTTTTCTTCTTCGACGAAGCCCACCTGCTGTTCAATGACGCGCCGCCGGCGCTGTTGAACAAGATCGAGCAGGTGGTGCGCCTGGTCCGGTCCAAGGGCGTGGGCGTGTATTTCGTGACGCAAAATCCCCTGGATATTCCCGATACCGTGCTGGGCCAGTTGGGCAACCGCGTCCAGCACGCCTTGCGCGCCTTTACGCCACGAGACCAGAAGGCCGTCAAGACGGCTGCGCAGACCATGCGCCCCAACCCGGGGCTGGATATCGAGGCCGCCATCACCGAACTGGGCGTGGGCGAGGCACTGGTGTCGCTGCTTGACGCCAAGGGCCGGCCGATGCCGACCGAGCGCGCGTTCATAACGCCGCCCGCCAGCCGGATCGGCCCGGCGACGGATTCCGAACGGCAGGCCCTGCGCCAGGGCAGCTCGCTGGCGGCCAAATATGAAAAGGCCGTCGACCGGGAGTCGGCCTACGAAATCCTGGCGGGTCGCGCAGCGGTGCCGGCGGGCCAGGCGGGCACCGCCGGGGCTACGCCCCAACCCGGGCAGGCGCAGGCCGAAGAGTCTGGCGGCGGTTTGATGGACAGCCTGAAGGATGTGCTGTTCGGATCTACCGGCCCGCGGGGCGGCAAGCGCGACGGCGTGGTGCAGACCATGGCCAAGAGCTCGGCCCGTTCGATCGCGCGTGAACTCACGCGCGGGATATTGGGATCATTGCTGGGATCGAAGGGCCGTCGCTGAATCTCATCAGTCGTAACCGGCGCGTCTATGCTCCGACCGTTTTGTAACGGGGGGTGTTGCGTTGCCATCTTTTATGCCTATGATTCCCGGCGGTGGAACATAGAGAACCAAAGGAAAAAGTGGTGGCTAAGAAACACAAGATTGCAGTGCTTCCGGGAGACGGAATTGGCAAGGAGGTCGTGCCTGAAGGTTTGAAGGTGCTGGATGCAGTGGCGACGCGCTTCGGCATCGAATTCCAGTGGGATCATTTCGACTGGAGCTGCGACTATTACGCCAAGCACGGCAAGATGATGCCGGACGACTGGAAGACGCAGATCGGCCAGCATGAAGCGATTTTCTTTGGTTCGATCGGCTGGCCCGCCACGGTGCCTGACCACGAGGCCCTGTGGGGCTCGCTGTTCAAGTTCCGCCGCGAATTCGACCAGTACATCAATTTGCGCCCGGTTCGCCTGATGCCCGGCGTGCCTTCGCCGCTGGCCGACCGCAAGCCCGGCGAAATCGATTTCTTCATCGTGCGCGAGAACACCGAAGGTGAGTATTCGAACAGCGGCGGCCGCCTGTTCGAGGGAACCGAGCGCGAAGTGGTCATCCAGGAAAGCGTGTTCACCCGCATTGGCGCCGAGCGCGTGCTGAAGTTCGCGTTCGAGCTGGCCCGCAAGCGCGGCAAGCACCTGACCGCCGCGACCAAATCCAACGGCATCTCCATTTCGATGCCCTGGTGGGATGAGCGCGTGGCCGAGATGGCCGGGAACTATCCGGACGTGCGTTGGGACAAATATCACATCGATATCCTGTGCGCGCATTTCGTGCAGCATCCCGACTGGTTCGACGTGGTGGTGGCATCCAACCTGTTCGGCGACATTCTTTCCGACCTGGGACCTGCATGCACGGGCACCATCGGTATCGCGCCGTCGGCGAACCTGAACCCGGAACGCAAGTTCCCGTCGCTGTTCGAGCCGGTCCATGGCTCGGCGCCGGATATTTATGGCAAGGGCATCGCCAACCCGATCGGGCAGATCTGGAGCGGCGCATTGATGCTTGATTTCTTGGGGTATCCCGAGGCTTCGGCTGCTGTCGTGAAGGCGATCGAGACCGTACTGGCGGAGGGTCCGCGGACGCGGGATATGAAGGGCAACGCTTCCACCGTCGATGTCGGCAACGCAATCGCGTCGCTGATTTCGGCCGGTTAAGAGCACTTGACGGGTAAGGCCTGCCTGGCCAGTAGATGAACGACTCCACTCTCTCTCCCCCTTCCGACCATGTGGGCGGCGGAAGGGCCGATCGCTTCGTGCGCAAGCTGTTTCGCGTGCTGCGTTCACGCACCCAAAGGCACAATCAGCACCTTTGGCCTTTCGTGCGGATCTGGAGGGACAGGGAGGGCGCCATCTGCGGGTATCGTGCCTTTGGCCGTTCGCTCCCGATCACGCCCCTGGCGCAGGGTTACGATCCGGCCGATGAATCGGTCCATTTGATCCTGAGCGGCCCATCCGTCGCTCAGATTCCCTATGACCGGCTGAATATCGGCGTGGCGATGGGTGTCAATGGCGCTATCGCGCTGACACGCAAGTTCGATCTGCAGTTCAAGTACTACTGCATCATCGACCAGAATTTCGTCCGCGACCGCATCGATCTGGTGCGCGAGATCGTGGCGCGCGATTTGACCCTGTATGTGTTCCCCGAGGTGCTGCGCTACATCATGCAGGGCATCCCGCAGGAGCTCATCCGCTGCCGCATCTGCATCATCGAGCTGATATCCCGGCGCGCGTATCAGCGCAGCGTGGCGCCGGCCGTGCTCAAGCGCATCGCCGCGACAACGCCCGACGTGCAGCTGCTGGATGCCAAGCAGGGCCTGGGCTACAGCTTCGACGCCTCGCTGGGCGTGTTCGATGCCGACACGGTGGCCTATGCCGCCATGCAGGTGCTGGTGTCCAGCGGGGCGCGCCAGGTGTATCTCCACGGCCTGGATCTGACGGTGCGAAGCGGCCTGCGCTTTTATGACGAGGGCGGGCGTCCGCAGACCAGCCGGCTTGGGCGCAATTTCACCCGCCTGATCGAGCCTTCGTTCAAGTTCGCGTCTACGCTCTGGCGAGCGCGGGGAGTGTCCGTGTTCAATCTGTCGCCGATCAGCGCGCTGTCCGCCGACATCATCGAACGCAAGGACTGGCAGACCCTGCTGAAGGACTGAGGCGTTGAATGCGCAAAAAAAAAGGGCGCCGTCGGTGAGACGGCGCCTTTTTTATTGCTGCGCGGAATGTGTCAGTGCGCGCCGGCCGCCGCTTCCGCCGCGCCGCCGCCTGCCGCCTTGGTGGAACGGGGCCGCGCGAACCAGACCAGACCGGTCAGCATGAGGAAGATGATCGCCGAGGCGTAGAACACGTCCACCGCGGACATGGTGAAAGCCTGGGCGTTGATCAGCCCGTCCACCATGGTCAGGGCCTGTTGGTGCGACACGCCCAACCCGTTCTGCAAGGCGCCCATGGTCTGGTCGAACGCCTGCTGCCCGGGCTTGGCGATCTCGGTCAGCTGCGCGTGGTGCATGGTGGCGCGGTTTTCCCACAGCGTCGTGGCGATCGACGTGCCGAACGCGCCCGCCGTCAGCCGCAGGAAGTTCGACAGGCCTGAGGCCGCCGGAATGCGCCATGGCTCGATGCTGGACAGCGTGATGGACGTCAGCGGCACGAAGAACGCCGCCATGGCCGCACCCTGGATGATGGTGGGTAGCATCAGCGTGCGCACATCCGTCTGGGTGTTGAAGCCCGAACGCATGAAGCACACCAGCGCGAAGATCAGGAACGCCACCGTCACGATCTGCCGCGGGTCGCGCGTAGCCAGCATCTTGCCCACGATGGGCGTCAGCAGGATGGCCAGCAGGCCGACGGGGGCGGTCACCAGTCCCGCGTAGGTCGCGGTATAGCCCATATTGCTTTGCAGCCACAGCGGCAGCAGCACGACGTTGCCGAAGAACACGCCATAGGCCACCGCCAGTGTCAGCGCACCGACCGTGAAATTGCGGATCTTGAACAGGCGCAGGTCGACCACGGGGTGGGCATCGGTCAGTTCCCAGATCAGGAAGAAGACGAACGCCACGAAAGCGGTTGCCGCCAGGGCAATGATGGTGGGGCTGGCGAACCAGTCCAGCTCCTTGCCCTTGTCCAGCATGATCTGCAAGGCGCCCACCCAGACCACGAGCAGCACCAGGCCGAGCTTGTCGATGGGCAGCTTGCGCGTCATGGATTCGCGCTTGCCGTAGATGCGCCAGCTGATCCAGGCGGCCAGCAGGCCGACCGGCACGTTGATGTAGAAGATCCACGGCCACGTGTAGTTGTCCGAGATCCAGCCGCCCAGCAACGGCCCCGCGACTGGCGCCACCAGTGTGGTCATGGACCAGACCGCCAGCGCCATGCCTGCCTTGGACTTCGGAAAGCTGGCCAGCATCAGGGTCTGCGACAGCGGGATCATGGGGCCGGCCACCGCGCCTTGCAGCACGCGAAACGCGATCAGCGCCTCCAGGGATGGCGAGAAGCCGCAGAGCCAGGACGCCAGCACGAACAGCAAGGTGGAGATCAGGAACAGGCGCACCTGCCCGAAGCGTTGCGTAAGCCAGCCGGTGAGCGGCACCGTGATGGCGTTGGCCACGGCGAATGAGGTGATGACCCACGTGCCCTGGCTGGAGCTCACGCCCAGGTCGCCGGAAATGGTGGGGATGGACACGTTCGCGATCGAGGTGTCCAGCACGTTCATGAACACGGCCGTGGACAGCGCGATGGACCCGATGATGCGGGTGGCGCCTTCCAGCGGCGGATAAGTGCCCGGCGGGCGGGCGGCTTCGGCGGGCGCGCCTGCGCCCGCGGGCTGGGCGGACGTGCTCATGATGCGAGGTTGGCTTCGATGATCTTGCTGATCATGGTGTCGACTTCATCGTGAGCGGGTTCGAAGGCGCGCGTCGACCAGGCCGGTTCCTTGCGGGTTGCCTGAGTCAGGGGCTCGCCTTCCTGCTTGCCCACGTCGACTTCCACATCCATGGAGAGGCCCACGCGCAGCGGGTGCTTCTTCAGGTCTTCTGGGTCCAGTGCGATGCGCACGGGCACGCGCTGCACGACCTTGATCCAGTTGCCGGTGGCGTTCTGGGCCGGCAGCAGCGCGAAGGCGCTGCCCGTGCCGGCATCCAGGCCTGCGATGGAGCCGTGGTAGGTCACCGAGCTGCCGTACAGATCGGCCACCATCGTGACCGGCTGGCCAATGCGCATCTTGCGCAACTGGCCTTCCTTGAAGTTGGCTTCGACCCAGACCTGATCCAGCGGAACCACGGTCATCAGTGCGGCGCCGGGAGCCACGCGCTGGCCTACCTGCACGCTGCGGCGCGCGATGACGCCGCCCACGGGCGCGGGCAGCACGGTGCGCGACTGCGCGAGCCATGCGTTGCGCAGGCCCGCTGCCGCCTGGCGCACGTCGGGGTGCTCGGCGACCGTGGTGCCTTGCGTCAACGCCTGGTTGGTCGCCAGCTTGGCACGCGAGGCGGCCAGGGCAGCCTTTGCTTGCGCCAGGCCGGATTGGGCGGACTTCAGGGCGGCTTCGGCGTGCAGGATTTCTTCGCCGCTGACTCCGCCGGACTTGGCCAGCTGCTGGCGGCGATTCACGTCGCTTTGCGCGCGGGTCAGCTCGGCCTGCGCGCGCAGGATGTCGGCGTTGCGCAGGTCGACATCGGCGGCCAGCGCATCATTCTGCACGTAGTAGGTCCGCACCTGGCGCACCATTTGCGCCAGCTTGGCCTCGGCCTGCTGCAGGGCCACGTCGGTGTCGGCCGGGTCCAGGCGGACCAGCGGCTGGCCGGCGGTGACGGTCTCGGTGTCGTCGGCTTCGATGGCCACGACGGTGCCGGGGACCTGGGGCGTGATCTGCACCAGATTGCCGTGCACATAGGCGTCGTCCGTGCTTTCAAAATGGGCGCCGAACAGCGCCCACCAGATGCCGTAGGCGATCGCAATGACAATGAATACCCCGGATGCCGTGAGCAGCAGGCGTTTACGTGCGGGGTGGGTAGAGGGAGTGGCAGCGTTCATGACGTCTGAATCCGGGGATCGTTCAATGAATGGGGTTCGGGGCGGACTCGGCGCGGGGGGCGTAACCGCCGCCCAGGGCCGTGGCCAGATTGGCGTCGAGCTGATAGGCGCGGATGCGCAGGTCGGTGTCCAGACGTGCCTGGGTCAGCACGCCGGTTTGCGCGATCAGCACGGTGATGTAGTTGCCCATGCCGGCCTTGTAGCGTTTGACGGCCAGGTCGTAAGCCGCCTCGATGGCTTCGCGCGCCTGCCGTTGCTGGGCCTTTTCCTGGTCGAGCAGACGCAGGCCGTCGAGCGCGTCGGCGACCTGATGCGCGGCGTCCAGCACGGTCTGGTTGTAGTCCGACACCGCGAGGTCCGCCTCGGCGCGGCGGCCCGCGAGATTGGCGTTGAGTTCGCCGCCGTGGAAGATGGGCAGCGTGACCGCGGGGCCGAAACCGGCCATGCGGGCGTCGGCGCCCAGCAGGTTGCCGGTGCCCATGGCCTGGAAGCCCACGAACGCGGCCAGGTTCACGTTGGGATAGAACTCGGCTTTGGCGCTGTCGATGGCATGCCGCGCGGCCTCGGCGCGCCAGCGGGCGGCAGTGACGTCGGGGCGGTGCCCCAGCAGATCCAGCGGGACGCTGGCGGGTACGGAGCCGGCGGGCGCGGTCAGCGCCACCGGGGTCAGCGCTTGCCCGCGCTGCGGTCCCGCGCCAGCAAGTGCGGCGACCTGGTTGCGCAATTGCGCCAGCGTGGTCTCGGTCTGGGTCAATTCCACCTTGCCGGCGGCAAGCGACGATTCCGCCTGCTTGACCTCGACCTGGGTGTCCAGCCCGGCTGAATAACGGCCCTGCGTCAGCGCCAGCACCTCGGCTCGCTGCGCCAGCACGCGGTTCAGCACGTCGCGCTGGGAAAAGGCATTCTGCAGGTTCAGGTAGGCGCGCACGGTGGCGCTGGCCAGCATGTTGCGCGCCGCTTGCTCGTCCGCGGCGGCGGCTTCCTGCTGCGACACGGCGGATTGCAGGCGCGAGCGGTTCTTGCCCCAGAAATCCAGCTCATAGCTGAAGTCCAGCGCCAGCCGGTTGTCGCTGACGACGGAACCGCCCAGGGGCGCGGGGTAGATGTAATCCTTGGACAGATGCTCGCGAGTCAGCGAATAGTCCGCGTCCACGCGCGGCAGCAACGGCGCGCGCGCGGTGCTGACGGCGGCATTGGCCTTGGCCAGGCGGGCTTGCGCGGCGCTCATCGACGGGCTGTTTGCCAGCGCTTCAACCATCAGTGCGTTGAGTTGCGGGTCGCCGTAGCGCTCCCACCATTGCGTGGCGGGCCACTCGGCGGCCTGGCCGGTCAGTCCCAGCTTGGCCGCATCCAGCGCTGCCAGGGGCTGGGGCTCGGAATCCATCAATGCGCAACCGCCCAGGGCCAGCACCAATACGGTAGAAAGAAGGCGTTTCATCCTGACTGTTTGCTGAAAGTAATTGATTAATCTGTATTTGCCTAGGCAACTATTATGCCAAATAAAACCCCGGCTTTCGGGGTGGGGGCCTGCGGGCAAGCGCGGTCAGCGTTCGGATGGGGCGCCTGCCGCGGAACCGTTGGCGATCATCCGGCGCAGGAAATGCATGAGCTGGGTGACTTCGTCGGTGGAAAAACCGCGCAGATGGTGATTGAGCGAGCGTGCGATGTTTGCGGGAATTTCGCGGGCCTTGGCCTCGCCCAGTTCGGTCAGTTCAATCTTGACCACGCGGCGGTCTTCCTGGCTGCGGTTGCGGCGCAGCAGCCCTTTGGCTTCCAGGCGGTCCAGCGCGCGGGTCATGGCGCCGGTGTCCATGGCGTTGAGCCGCGCCAGTTCGGCGGGCGTATCGGCGCGCCCCAGAAAGACCATGGCCAGGGGGCGCCATTGCATGGCGGTGAGATCCAGGGGGGCCATTTCCTGGTCCAGCATCCGGGTGAGGGAGTGGTAGGCCAGCTTGATCAGGTAGCCGGCGTTGTCTTCCGCCATGCAACGGGTGTCGTTGCGATAGTGGACGGGGGTATCAGGCGTTTCGGGCGTAGGCAGGGGAGGCGCGGCATTCATGTGCCGAATTTTACTGCCTAGTCAGTTATTGTCAAGGCTGTATCTTCGCGGCCGGGTCCGGCTCGGCGGCCGCAGGCGCCTGCTTGCGCAGGCCGGACCAGACAATCGCGGCCACGATCAGGGCCGCGCCGGCCATCATGCGGGAGGTCGGCTGCTGGCTGAACAGCGCCCAGGCGAAGGCGATGGCGTAGACCGGCTCCAGCGCGATCACCAACCCAGCGCTGCGCGCATTCAGCCGGGTCAGGCTGGACACGAAGAGATAGTGGGACAGCCCGGTGCAGAAGACGCCCAGCAGCGCCAGCCAGAACCAGTCCACGGCGGGCAAGGCAGGCAACTGGCCGATCGCGAAGGGCACCATCACCAGCGCCACCACCAGGTTCTGCCAGCATGCCACCTGCATCGGGTCCATGCCGGAGGCCGAACGGCGGTTGCTCAAGGCCAGGAGCGCAAAGCTCAGGCCGGACAGCAGGCCCCAGGCCAGGCCGATCGTGCCCTGGTCGGCCAGGTCGAACGAGGGCGTGACCAGCACCAGGCCGGCAGTCACGAGCCCGAGCAGCAGCCATTCCGCAGTCCGGACGCGCTCGCGAAAGATCAGGCCTTCGAACAGCGTGATGAAGGCCGGAAAGCTGGCAAAGCCCAGCGTCGCGATGGCGATGCCGCCCACCTTCACGGAAATGAAGAAGGTGACCCAATGCGCCGCCAGCAATGCGCCGGCAATCACCAGCACGAACAGTTGCGCGGGCGTCAGGGCGCCCAGCAGCGGCTTGCGGCGCATGCGGGCAAAGATCGCCAGCGAGACGACGGCGAACAGTGCCCGTCCCATGGTGATGACGGCGGCGCTGGCCTGGATCAACTCACCGAAAACGCCGGTCAGGCCGAACAGCACGGCGGCAATATGGATATAGGTGAGGGCGCGGTGTCGAGTCATGCGGGGAGGGTAAGGGCCAAAAAGCGTGGGAGAAGCGTGCAATTATTTTTGCGCTGAACTTAAAATCATCGCATGAATCGTATTGCCAAGCTTACGCCGGTCCCGCTGCCTTCCGGCCGCGCCGCCGGAATCGCCATGGCGGTGCTTGGCGCGGTCCTCTTCTCAGCCAAGGCCATCGTCGTCAAGTTCACCTACCGCTACGGCATCGACGCGGTCACGCTGATTGCCTTCCGCATGCTGTTCGCCATGCCCTTCTTCGCGGTGGTGGCCTGGCACCAGTCGCGCCGCGCGGCGCGCGGCGAGATCGTCGTCATGACGACCAAGGAACGCGTGCAGGTCTGCGTCCTGGGCTTGTTGGGCTATTACCTGTCCAGCTTCCTGGACTTCCTGGGATTGCGCTACATCACCGCCAGCCTGGAACGGCTGATCCTGTTCCTGTCGCCGTCGCTGGTCGTGCTGCTGTCGGCGCTCTGGTTCAAGCGGCCGATCGAACGCCGGCAATGGATGGCCATGGTGCTGTCGTATGCCGGCGTGGTGCTGGTGTTCGCCCACGACTTGTCCTTTGGCGGGGGCGGCGAGGTGCTGTTAGGGTCTTTGTTCGTTTTCGGATCCGCGGCAAGCTATTCTGTGTACCTGATTTGTTCCGGGGAACTGATCAAGCGGGTCGGTCCGACGCGTCTGGTGGCCTACGCCATGCTGGTGTCGTGCGTGGCCTGCATCATCCAGTTCTTCCTGGTGCATCCCGCGTCGATGCTGATCCAGCCCGCCGCGGTCTATGGCTATTCCATCATTCACGCCACTCTTAATACGGTGGTGCCGGTGTTCATGCTGATGTGGGCGGTGTCGCTGATCGGCGCGCCGACCGCGTCGCTGCTGGGCATGGTGGGGCCGGTGTCGGTGCTGTTCCTGGCGTCATGGTTCCTGAACGAGCCCATCACGATATGGCAGATGGCGGGAACCGCATTGGTGCTGGCGGGGGTGTTCGCATTGATGGGGGGCGGCGCCAGCGGGAAGGCGCCCGTCTTGCAAGGCGATGCGCAACCCCCGCGTTGAAGTCTGGGTTTCTGGGTTAATTCGCGTTATTTCCAATGAAAGGAGGCCAGCATGGCCAGCAATCTCGTCAAGGCAATTCGTATCGAGCAGCACGGTGGTCCTGAAGTTTTGAAGCTGGTTGAGGTGGAAGTTCCTCCGCCCGCCGCCAACGAAGTCACGATCGAGCAGCACGCCGCCGGTCTGAATTTCATCGATATCTATTTCCGCACGGGCTTGTATCCGCATCCGCTGCCGCACGGCCTGGGCTTCGAAGGCGCCGGCGTGGTGACCGCCGTGGGCGCCGACGTCAAGCACCTGAAGAAGGGCGACCGCGTCGCCTATGGCCAGAGCCCCATTGGCGCCTACGCCAAGGCGCGCAACGTGCCTGCCGCCCAGGTCGTCAAGGTGCCCAAGGGCATCGGTTTTGACGAGGCCGCCGCGTTGATGCTCAAGGGCTTGACGGTGCAATACCTGTTCCGCCAGACCTATCGCCTGCAAGGCGGCGAGACCATTCTGTTCCACGCCGCCGCCGGTGGCGTGGGCCTGATCGCATGCCAATGGGCCAAGGCCCTGGGCGTGAAGCTGATCGGCACGGTCTCCAGCCCCGAAAAGGCCGAGCTGGCCCGCGCCAACGGCGCATGGGAAACCATCGATTACTCGCGTGAAAACGTGGCCGAGCGCGTGCTGGAACTGACCGGCGGCAAGAAAGTCCCGGTGGTATATGACGGCGTGGGCAAGGACACCTGGGAAACGTCGCTGGACTGCATCGAGCCGCGCGGCCTGATGGTCAGCTTCGGCAATGCGTCCGGTCCGGTGGCAGGCGTCAACCTGGCCACGCTGAACCAGAAGGGCAGCCTGTACGTCACGCGCCCGTCGCTGGGCGTCCACGTGAACACGCTGGAAAAGCTGCAGGCCGCTTCCGAAGAGCTGTTCGACCTTGTCCTGAAAAAGAAGATCAAGGTTCGCATTGATCAGCGCTATCCGCTGGAGCAGGCGGGTGAAGCGCAGACCGCGCTGGCCTCGCGCAAGACCACCGGCGCCACGGTGCTGATGCTGGACTGATAGGCCCCCCGGCGCCGTCCGGCTCGCAAGCGGGCCGCGCCGGGCCCGGCACGCGCGCGTCGTCCGCGTCGTGCCGGGCTTTTTTTTGCGGGCACCGTGCGCAGAATGACAAATCGCCATGCACGGCCCGACAAGCCAGCCGCAGATGCCGTTGCTATTCTGGCTCCGACCCTTTCGTTGGAGCTCTGAATGCCTGCTGCAAGCGTTTCCACCGCCGGTCATGTCGAGGCCGACCGCCCCGAACTGGCCGCCATCCGCGAGACCATGCTCATCGATGGCAAGCCGGTGCGCGAAGGGCTGGGTGCGCCGATAGCCGTGCATGACCCGGCCACCGGGCAGGTCATCGCTCACCAGCCCGATGCCGGTCCGGTGCAGATCGATTTGGCCGTGCAGGCCGCAAGGCGCGCCTTCGATTTCGGGCCATGGCGCGATCTGCTGCCCGCGGGGCGCGAGCGCCTGCTGCTGAAGCTGGCGGACTTGGTCGAGCAGCACGGCAACGAACTGGCCCGGCTCGAAACGCTGAACAACGGCAAGCTGCTGGGCGTGGCGCAGGGCCTGGAAGTCGGGGCCGGCGCGCAGTGGCTGCGCTACATGGCGGGCTGGGCCACCAAGATCACCGGCGACACGCTGTCCCTATCGATTCCGTTTCCGCCGGGCGTCCGCTACAGCGCCCAGACCTTGCCGCAGGCCGTGGGCGTGGTTGGCGCGATCATTCCCTGGAATTTCCCCCTGCTTATGGCGATCTGGAAGATCGCGCCCGCCCTGGCCGCCGGCTGCACCGTGGTGCTCAAGCCCGCCGAGGAAACGCCGCTGACCGCGTTGCGCCTGGCCGAACTGGTGCTGGAGGCAGGTTTCCCGCCCGGTGTCGTCAACGTCGTGACCGGCCGCGGAGAGACCGCGGGCGCGGCGCTGGTCGCGCATCCGGACGTCGACAAGATCGCGTTCACCGGTTCCACCGAGGTGGGCAAGCTGATTGGCCGCGCCGCGATGGACGACATGAAGCGGGTATCGCTGGAGCTGGGCGGCAAGTCACCCGTGATCGTGCTGGACGACTGCGACGTCGATCGCGCCGTGCAGGGCGCGGCGGCCGCCATTTTCTTCAACCAGGGCCAGGTCTGCACGGCCGGTTCGCGCCTGTATGTGCAGAAGGGCCTGTACGCCAAGGTCGTGCAGGGCCTGGCCGATCTGGCCGCGGGCATGAAGCTGGGCTCGGGGTTCGATTCGGCCACGCAGATCGGCCCGCTGGTGTCCGCCCGCCACCAGAAGCGCGTCATGGACTATATCGGCATCGGGCGGGCCGAAGGCGGGCGCGTTCTTGCGGGGGGCGGCGTCGGCCAGGGCGAGGGCTATTTCGTGCAACCCACCGTGTTTGCCGAGCTGCGGCCGGATGCCCGGATCGTGCGCGAGGAGATCTTCGGGCCCGTCGTCGTGGCGCAGCCCTTCGACACCTTGGACGACGCCTTGCGGCTGGCCAACGACAGTACCTTCGGCCTGGGCGCGAGCCTCTGGAGCAACGATCTTGCCCGCGTCCACAGCCTTATCCCGCGCATCTCGGCCGGAACGGTCTGGGTGAACACGCACAACATGCTGGATCCGAACATGCCTTTTGGTGGGTTCAAGCAATCCGGCATTGGTCGTGAGCATGGCCGCGCGGTGCTGGACCTGTATCTGGAGAAGAAATCGGTTTGCATTGCGTACTAGAACAAAGATAGCGCGGCCCAAGCCGGGGGATACTAGCGGCCGCGTCATCATCAAACCAAGGGGAAATGGATGACAGGCATGACGGATGGCCGCAGGCGCGCGGCATTGTTGTTGGCATGCGCGGGCGTGACGCAGACGGCATGGGCGGGAGACCCCAGCGCGCGCGATTGGATACCCGCGCCGGTGGGCACCAACCTGATCGCCGGGTACGTGGCGGGGCTGCGCTCGTCCGGGCTGTACTCCGAAAGCAGGCGGGTGGACGGGGCCTCCGTCGACGTGAACGCCCTTGTGTACCGCCAGATGCACTACCGCGATTTCTATGGCAAGACGATGCAACTCGAATTCATCGTGCCGATGTACCGGACCTCAATGGACCTGCCGGGCATGCCGGGCGATCGCCAGACGGGTATCGGCGACGTCACCCTGGGATCGGCGATCTGGCTCTACAACAACGAACAGACCAAGACCTGGTTCGCCTGGGAGCCGTTCATTGTGGCGCCGGTGGGCCGCTACGACGGTTCGCGACCCGACGTGTCGCCCGGCAAGAACCGCTGGTCCACCATCCAGGACTTTTCCTTCGTGAAGGGGATAGGCGAATCCACCTATCTGGAAGCCATCGCGGAGGTGGAAATCTATGGCCGCAACACCGATTGGTACGGGCAGACGCTGAAGAAGGATCCTTCGTTGCGCTTCTTCGCGCTGGCCTCGACCAACCTGACGCCCGACACCTATGCCGGGGTGCGCTACCGCTATGAGACGGGCGGGCGGGAAACGTCCTCGGGCGAGACCGTCGCCACGCAGGCGCGCAACCACCAGCTGGCCGCCGAGCTGACTCACCAGATCAACGATGCCAACCAGATTCAGATGCAGTATGTCCACGACCTGAAGGTCGAGAACGGGCCGCGGATGCGTGGCGCGCAGCTGCGCTACGTCTATGCGTTCTAGGAAATCGGATCATGACACCAGGAGAATATCGATGAATGCGCTTCGTGCCGGATCACGCGCTTCGCGCGCTGGGCGATGGGCGCTGTGCGCCGCCCTGGCTGCCTCGGCTGGGTTTGCCCGCGCGGACCTGCCCGTAGAGGAGCTCAAGGGCGGCACCCGCCTGCCTCCGGCCACGCCTCACCGGCTTTACGTGATGGACGCCGTCTTCAATCACCTGGTCGACAGCCGGGTCAATATCTACGACGGCGACGCCATGAAATTCCTGGGGATGGTGCCTACGTCGTTCAATGGCCACATGACTGTGTCCGCGGACGGCAGGAACATCTATGTGATGACGACCTACTACGAGCGGCTCAACCGTGGCAAGCGCACCGACCTGATAGAGGCCTGGGACGCCGAGACGCTGACGCCCAAGTACGAGGTGCCCATTCCGCAGAAGCGCACACAGGCGCTGAACTACCGCAACTACCTGCAGCAGAGTACGGACGGCGGGCTGCTGTTCGTGCAGAACGCGACCCCGGCTGCCTCGGTCACCGTGGTGGACCTGAACACGCGGCAGTTCGTGGATGAAATAACCGCCACCGCGGGGTGCTGGAGCATCGTCGTCCTGCCTTCGCGTCCGCGCAGCTTCGCAAGCATCTGCGGCGACGGCGCGTTACTGACCGTCGACCTGGATGCGGCTGGCAAGCCGGCGGGCCAGCAGCGTAGCCAGCCGATGTTCGACCCGGAAAAGGATCCGATCTTCACGCACACCGAGAACCTCGGCAGCAACTTCTATTTCGTCTCCTACAACGGCAATGTCTACAGCGCGGACTTCAGCGGCCAGGATGCCGTCTTCGGCAAGCCCTGGTCGCTGCTGGACGCATCGGGCAAGGACCAGGCCTGGCGGCCCGGCGGCTACAACCTGCTGGCGGTGAACCAGGCGGCGAAGCGGCTCTATGTCGGCATGCATCCAAACGGCGCCGAAGGCTCGCACAAGACGCCGGCCTCCGAGATCTGGGTCTACGACCTGGACACGCGCAAGCGGTTGGCGCGCGTGCCGGGCCGCAACGCCTTGTCGATGTCGGTGTCGCAAGACGCCAGCCCCCGCCTCTACACCCTGGACGGCGGCAACGTGAACATCTATGACGCCGCACCGGCCGTGCCCGTCCTCAAGGGCACGATAGAGGCTGCGGGCGAGACCGCGCTGCAGGTCGAACCGCAACCGCGAGGCGCGCGATGAACGATCCCGTGCTGCTCTATGGCGCGAGCGCGGCGCTGGCCTGTGTGTTGCTCCTGGGGGCGCTGGAAAAGCTGAGGGACATGAACAGGTTCTCGATGGCCGTGTCGGCCTACCGGCTCCTGCCCGAGGGCTGGAGCCGCGCGTTTGCGTGGGCCTACCCGCTGGCCGAGGCGTTGGCCGGGGCCTTGCTGCTGGCGCCGTCGCGCCAAGCGGTGGGCGCGGAGTTGGCCCTGTTACTGCTGGCGACGGCCACCGTGGCGTTGGTCATCAACCTGCTGAGAGGCCTCCGCGACATCGATTGCGGTTGTGGCGGTCCGGCGTCTGGCGGCCGCGGAAGAGGCGGGCAGGCCGGGGGGCTGTCGTGGTGGCTGGTCTTGCGCAATGCGGTCCTGGCGCTGTGGGCGGCGCCCGCACTCCTGGCCGGGGCGGGCGGCTCGCGCGGCCTGCAATGGCTGGATGCAGCCGCCGTCTTCGGGCTCACGATGTGCGCAGTGGGTCTGTACTTCACGTCCAATCACCTATTGGCCTCGCATCTCAAGCTGCGGAGCCTTTGAAGGAGTTTCACATGGATGCCTTGATCATTTCCAATTTCCTGCTTTGGGGCGTGGTGCTGTGCCTAGTGCTGATCATCCTGGCGCTGTCCCGGCAGATCGGCGTACTGTACGAACGTGTCGCACCCATGGGCGCGCTGACGATGGACAAGGGCCCGGGTGTCGGCGAGGCTGCGCCGCGCTTCGAACTCGCAGACCTGCTGGGTCGCCGCATCACCGTTGGTGACCACGGTCAGCACAGCCAGCTGCTGTTCTTTCTTTCCCCGACCTGCCCCGTCTGCAAGAAGCTGCTGCCTATCCTGAAGTCGGTGGCCAGCACTGAAAACGCGTGGCTGCGTATCGTGCTGGCCAGCGACGGCGAAATGCCTGAGCACCTGGCGTTCTACAAGCAGGCCGGACTCGAGCGCTTTCCGTACTTGCTGTCGGCCGAGCTGGGCATGAAGTTCCAGATCAGCAAACTGCCCTACGCGGTGCTGATCGACGAGACCGGGACATTGCGCGCGAAGGGCTTGATCAACTCCCGCGAACAGCTGGAAAGCCTGTTCACGGCGAAGGAGCTGGGCGTGGCGTCGGTGCAGGATTTCCTGGCCGTCGGCACGCTGGAAGAAACCCGGATTTCCCGCAAGGAGAGCGGCAATGCACTGGCTGGATAAACTCGGAGAGCGCGCCACGCGCTCCGTCGCGCACGCCACGTCACGGCGCAGCGTGCTCAACCGCATCGGCAAGGTACTGGTCGGAACGGCCTTCCTGATGCCGGTGCTGCCCGTCGCGCGGTCGGCGCCCGCAGGCGCCAAGAAGCCGCAAATGGACGACACCGCCTGCGGTTACTGGCGCTATTGCGCGGTGGACGGCTTCCTGTGCTCCTGCTGTGGTGGCAGTACGACCTCCTGCCCGCCGGGCACCTCGCCTTCGGCGGTGTCGTGGGTGGGAACCTGCCACAATCCGCTGGACGGCAAGGACTATCTCATCAGCTACAACGACTGCTGCGGCAAGGCGGCCTGCGGGAGGTGCATGTGCGCGGCCGCAGAGCGCGAACGGCCCGGCTACCAGATGTTCCTGCACAACGACGTGAACTGGTGCATGTCCAACGAGTCCTCCATTTTCCACTGCACGACCTCCGTGATCGTGGGCCTGGCAAAGGCAAAGCCGAAGCCATGAAACACGGGGGGCGGCGGTCGGGCAGGGGCTGGCGATGGCGTTGCGCCGCCGCCATCCTGTTCTGCGCGACGCGCGCCGTCGCGGAAGGATCTGTCGCGCGCGATCCCTCGGTGGAGCCGTTGCGGCAGGCCGCCCGGGCCGACTACGTGTTGCAGTGTGCGGGTTGTCATCGCGTGGATGGCCGTGGCAGCAGCCGCCACGGCATTCCGGATTTCCGCAATTCCGTAGGCGCGTTTGTGCACCTGCCGGCGGGCCGCGAGTATCTGGTCCGGGTGCCGGGCGCCGCGCAATCGCAGCTCAGCGATGCGGAACTCGCGGCCGTGCTGAACTGGTTGCTGGACGCGTTCAGCTCCGCGCAGTTGCCCGCGGACTTCGCTCCCTTTGGCGAACAGGAGGTCGCGGCAGCCCGGAAACGTCGCTACGAAGACGTGGTGCCGGTGCGCCACGGGCTGGCGCAGGCATTGTCGGCGCAGGGATTCGACCTGGCCGACTATTCCTATGGCAGCGACCGAAAACCCTAGCCGGCGGGCACTTAGGGGTTGTCACCGATACTTCCCCCCGTCGCCCGATGCTACAAGAGGCTGCCTTCCGGAGTCGCCATGTCCCAATCCCTTTTGCGCAGCGCACCCAGGTATTTCCTGGATTGCGCCAGCTGGCAGGAAAGTGTCAGTGACACCTTCGTTCCCTTAGAAGTGTCCGCCGTGTTTCCCGCCCGCTTTCGCAACAGCGTGGCGGTGGACTCGCTGGGATGGATGCAGGTCAGCGAACTGCGCAGCAGCGCGCAGCGCGTGCGCCGCAGCAAGCTGCAGGCCGAGCAGTCGGTGGCGGCGGGCTACAAGGTGACGCTGCAGTTGGCGGGCCGCAGCGAAATCCGCCAGGCCAGGCGCAGCGCCTTGTTGATGCCCGGTGAATGGGGCATCTACGACACTACCCGTCCGTACGAGGTCGACGTGGACGACGGTGCGCATTTCCTCGTGATGCAGGTGCCCGGCAAGCATGTTGATGCCTGGCAGCCCTTCATGCAAAACGCCGTGGCTCGTCGCTTCAGCGCCCGCAAGGGGTGCGGACGCATGGCCATGGATCTGCTGCGCGTGGCGCTGACCGAACACGCGCATCTGTCGGAAAGCGCATCGCGCGATGCTGCCAACGCGGTCTTGCAGATGATGGGATTGGACATCAGCGAGCAGGCGGGCGCGCTGGCCGAACAGGACCACGCCGAGCTGCGGCAGGCGCAGTTGCGCCGCGTGCAGCAGCACATACTCGAAAACCTGCATGATCCGGAGCTGTCGCCCGCTAGCGCGGCCGCGGCCTTCCGGGTATCGCGGCGCTACCTGTACAACCTGTTTGCGCAAGCGTCCACCACGCCTGCCGATTTCATCCTCAGCGCCCGTCTGGAGCGTTGCCGGAACACGCTTTGCGATGCTGCGCAGTCTGCCCGGCCGATCGGCGACATTGCCTACCGCTTCGGTTTTTCGGATGCCGCGCGCTTCAGCCACGCGTTCCGTAAGCGCTTCGGCGTGTCGCCGTCCGAATACCGGCGCCAGGAACGCTAGCGCCCGCCATGACCAGTCAGAGCTGTTCCTCGTTGATCAGGTCTTCCTTGCCGTAGAACTTCACGCCGATGTGGATGCGTTCGCGGCCTTGCGAGCGGCGGTGGCGATTGGTGTCGCGCAGCGAATAGACGCAGCCGCAGTATTCCTGCTGGTAGAAGTTCTCGCGCTTGCTGATTTCGATCATGCGGGCGGAGCCGCCGCCTTTGCGCCAGTTGTAGGTCCAGTAGATCAGATCGTCGTAGCGGGCGGCGGCGCGTTCGCCGCAGCCGTTGATCTGGTTCATGTCCTTCCAGCGCGAAATGCCGAGCGAACTGGTGATGGTGTCAAAGCCATGCTCATGGGCGTAGAGCGCGGTGCGTTCGAAGCGCATGTCGAAGCAGGCCGTGCAGCGTTCGCCGCGTTCGGGCGCGTTTTCCATGCCCTTGACGCGGTCGAACCAGTTGTCCATGTCGTAGTCGGCGTCGATGAACTCGATGCCGTGCTGCTCGGCGAAGCGGATGTTCTCCTGCTTGCGGATCTCGTACTCTTTGACCGGATGGATGTTCGGGTTGTAGAAGTAGATCGCGTAGTCGATACCCGAGGCCGTCATGGCTTCCATGACTTCCCCGGAACAGGGCGCGCAGCACGAATGCATCAGCACTTTGCCGCGGCCGGCGGGCAGGTCGAGTTTGGGACGCACGAGTTCAGACATGGCTTGCAGGTAAAAAGGCGGAAAACCCCTTATTTTACGACGAGTTGCCGCAAACGGGCAGGGACGGCCGGGCAGGCGGCGCCCGCGCCCCGGTTCATGTCCGTCCGGCCCGCCGGTCAGCCCAGCACGGCAGCCCAGAGCTCCCTGACTGCGGCCCGCTCTTCCTGAAGCTGCTCGGGCGCCACCCGCGCCTTTTCCACGCCTTGCATGCGCAATTGATGCTGAACCCGGCGCAGCGTGCGGTAGGCGTCGCCGGCGCGCGAGGCTAGTTCCGTCGGAATCAGTCCGGCTTCCCCGGCCAGTCGCAGCAGCGCGATATTGCCCAGGTTGCGGACCAGTACCGGATGCGTGCCGGCGTAGCAAAGCACGAGATACTGCGTGACGAATTCCACGTCGACCATGCCGCCGCGGTCATGCTTCAGGTCGAACCGGTCGGTGGTGTTCGGATGGCCGGCGTTGATTTTCTCGCGCATCGCCAGGACTTCTACTCGCAGCGCGGCGGCATCGCGCGGCAGCACCAGGATGTCCTCGCGGATCTTTTCGAAGCGTGCTCCCACGCCGGCGTCTCCGGCGGCATGGCGCGCCCGGGTCAAGGCCTGATGTTCCCAGGCCCAGGCGTGCTTGTGCTGATACTGCTCGAACGCCTCCATGGACACGGCCAGCAGCCCCGCGTCGCCATCCGGCCGAAGGCGCAGGTCGACCTCGTACAGCCGTCCTGAAGAGGTCATGGTCGAGAGCCAGGACGACATGCGCCGGCCCAGTTTGGCGTAAACCTCGGCGGCGTCCTCGCGGGGGTCGTCGAACAGGAAGACCAGGTCCAGGTCGGAGGCATAGCCCAGTTCCTTGCCGCCCAGCTTGCCGTAGGCAATGACGGCGAAGCGCGGCACGGCGCCCTCGACCTTGTTCACCAGAGGCCAGGCGCGGCGGATGGTTTCGGTCAGCAGCAGGTCGGCCAGCGCCGACAGTTGATCCGCCAGCTTTTCCACCGTGAGCTCGCCCTCCAGATCCTGCGCCAGCAGCTGGAAGCTGGCCTGGCGCTGCACATCGCGCATCAGGTTCATCTGGCGTTCGATGTCCGGGTCGCCATCAGGCAGGCGGCAGGCGTCCAGATCCGCCGTCAGTTGCCGGGCGATCTGGGCGAAGTCCAGCGGCTCGAACAGGGTGCGCCAGTCGATCAGGCTGTCGAGCAGCAGCGGGTGCTGGGTCAGGTATTGCGCGGCCCAGGGGCTGGCGGCAACCATGCGAGCCACGCGAGCCAGCGTGTCCGGGTACTCGGCCAGCAGCGCCAGGTAGGCGCTGCGCTGAGCGATCTTTTCGATCAGGTCGAACAGGCGGACGGCGGCATCCCGCGGCGCCGGAGTCTGCAGCGCGGCGCGCAGGGCGGCGGGCAGCAGGGCTTCCATGCGCCGGCGGCTGCTTTCGGGCAGGCTGCGCACGCGGTGGCTGCCTGCAAGGGTTTCCGCCCGGCGCAGCAGGTCTTGCGCCTCGTCGCCAAACGCCTGCCGGATCTGGTCGGCCAGTTCGCTTTCAGTGTCGGGTTCGTCTTGTCCGGAGGCGGCCTCGGCGGGGCCTGCAGCGGGGGCCTGCTCTTCCTCGCCCATGCCCACCATGCGGAACACATTGCGGAAGGTCTGCGAGACGAAGGCGCGGTGTTCGGCCAGCGTGCGTTCAAAGTTCTCGGGGCTAAGGCCCAGCGCCGCGGCCAGGGAGGCGCGCAGGGCCGGGTCGCCCGGAAGCAGGTGGGTCTGCTCGTCTTCGCGGTATTGCAGGGCGTGCTCGGTGCGGCGCAGAAAGCGGTAGGCGTCTTCCAGGCGCCGCGCGTCTTCTTCGGGCACCAGGCCCGCCAGGCGTTCGGCATGCAGGGCTTCCAGCAGGCCGCGCTTTTGCAGCGCGGGCATGCGACCGCCCCGGATCAGCTGGGCAAGCTGCACTACGAATTCGATCTCGCGGATGCCGCCGTCGCCCAGCTTGATATTGTTGGCGCTGTCGATGCCGTTGCGCGCCATCGCGCGCCGCTGCCAGTCCTGGCGGATGCGCTCGCGCAAGGCGCGCAGCGCGGCCAGCGCGTCGAAGTCAAAATACTTGCGATATACAAAGGGGACGCGCAGGCTTTCCAGTTGCCTGGCTTGCACGGCGCTGTCGCTGCCCTCGAAGGCCTGCGCGGGCATCAGCCGCGCCTTGAGCCAGGCATAGCGCTCCCATTCGCGGCCCTGGCCGATCAGGTAGTGTTCCAGGGCGTCGAGGCTCCAGGCCAGCGGGCCGGAGTCGCCATCAGGGCGCAGGCGCAGGTCGGTCCGGAAAACCTGGCCATTGGCGTCCACTTCGGACAGCACCGGCATCATCCGCCGCGTCAGGCGGCCGTAGAACTCGTGGTGGCTGATGCGGCGGGGCCCGTCGGTTTCGCCTTCCTCGCCGTACAGCATGATCAGGTCGATGTCGGATGACACATTCAATTCGCAGCCGCCCAGCTTGCCCATGCCCACGATGAGCATCTCCTGCGGTTTGCCCGTGGCGGGGTCGCGCGGCACGCCATGAACGGCCGCCAGGTCGGCGGCCACGCTGCGATAGGCGGCAGCCACCGCGATGTCCGCCAGCGTGGTCATCGCGCCCACGACTTCTTCAAGGTCCGCCTGGCCCGTCAGGTCGCGCACGATCAGTACGCTGAAGACACGCTCGCGCAATTTGCGCAGCACCATGCGGCACGTTTCCACCGGCAGGATGCCGGGGGCGGCGGGGCCCGCCAGTTCGGATTGCCACTGGGCCATCAAGGCCGGCGTGACTGGCTGGCGCACGGCCTCCGCCAGCCAGGCGGCCAGATCCGGGTGGGCATCCAGGCGTCGGCGCAAATGGCCGGACCAGGCGAGGGCGGGGGCAAGCAGGGACGGATTGGACATGGTGAAGGGCGGCAGACGAATGAACGCGTTTCAGGTATAAGTGGGGACGATACTGCAAGACATATTCTCCTGCCCACTGATCCGTGTCTGTTTCAAAAAAAGTGCTCCGCTGCCTGTTCTGGGCTGCGCTGACCGTATATGGCGTCGTCGCCATCGGGTTTCTGGGCGTGCGCTACTGGGTCCTCCCGCGGGTGGATCAATGGCGCCCCCAGATTGAAGCCTACGCCAGCCAGGCGTTGGGCGCCCGAGTTACGATCGGCGCGATCCGCGCCAACTGGCAAGGGCTGAATCCCCGGCTTGACCTTGCCTCCGTCCAGGTCTACGACGACGAGGCTGCCCCCGTATTGACGCTGCCATCCGTCTCCGCCGTGCTCGCATGGCGCAGTATCCTTGCCTTGTCGCCCACGCTGGTGCGCTTGCAGCTTGAGAAACCGGAGCTGACGCTGCGGCGGGACGCGGCCAACCACCTTTGGGTTGCCGGTCAGGAAATAGACCTGAACACCGGCGATCACGAGTCCGACCTGAATCATCCGGGGTTGCGCTGGCTGGCGGCGCAGCGCGAACTGCAGGTCCGCGGCGCTACGCTACGCTGGCAGGACGAACTGCGCCAGGCGCCCGAGCTCAAACTGGAAGACGTCGATTTCCTGGCGCGCAATGGCAGCCTGTCCCATCGATTCGTATTGCGGGCTTCGGCCGGCGCGGCGCTTGCCCGCAAGATGGAGCTGCGCGGAGAGTTCAACCGCAGCCTGTTCGCCGCGGATGCGAAGAATCCTTCGAACTGGAGCGGGCAGCTTTATGCGCAAGTCGATGACCTGGAGCCGCTGGCGTGGTCGCCATGGGTCAAGGTGCCCGCGATTGCTGGCCGGCTGGCCGGACGGGCCTGGTGGCAGCTGGAGCGCGGCCAGTTCTCTCAATTGACGGGCGACGTCGCCGTGCGCGGCGTGGACTGGGCGGCCGCTCCGGACGGCCCGGCGGTGCGTGCGGGGTCGGCGCAGTTTCGCATTTCCGCGTTGCCCGGCGATTTTGTGCAGGTCGAAGGCTTGCCGCTTGCGCGCAGCGACGGCGCGGCCGATCTGGCGGTCAAGGGCGCGGTGCATCAGTTGCGCGTGACGCTGCCTGGCGTGTTCGAAACGCCCACGCTCGAAGCGCGCGACATCGAGCTGGACGCCGAGGTCAAGGGCCCGGATGCCAAGAACTGGTTCGTGGATATCGCCCAATTGCATGTGGTCAACGACGACCTGGATGTGCTCTTTCAAGGGCAATGGCAAAGTGCGGGCAAGACCGCGGCGGGCAGTGCCGATCTGCGCGGCACGATGACGCGCGGGGCCATGCCGGCCATCCATCGCTATCTGCCGCTGGAAGTCAACGCGGATGCCCGCGAATGGCTGGCCGTCGGCTTGCCCGCGGGCGAGATGCATTCCGCCGCCATTACGCTCAAGGGCGATCTGGACGACTTTCCCTTTGGCGCGCCGGGCGTTGCCGGCGAGTTCGTCATCGCGGGCGCCTACACCGGCGCCAAGGTCGACTATGCGCCGGCCCGGCCGCACAGCAAGGGTTGGCCGATGCTGGAAAACCTGTCGGGCAACTTCCGCATCGACAAGGTGAGCCTGTCGCTGGACAGCGCGGGCGGCGCCGTGGCGCACACCGGGCCGGGGCAGACCGTCACGCTGGGCGCGGTGACCGCCGCCATTCCCGACATGGAGCATGATTCGGAACTGGAGGTCTCTGGCGAGACCTCGGGGCCGGTTCCGGCCTATCTCGCGATGGCGGCGAATTCTCCGCTGGGCGAGCTGCTGGACGGCGCGCTGAACGAGGCGCGGGGCACGGGCGACTGGCGCATACCGATCAAGCTGAAAGTGCCCCTGCTCAATGCCGACGATACGCAGGTGCAGGGCCATATCCTGTTTTCTGACAACACCTTTACCTTCATGCCGGAGATGCCGCTGCTCAGCCAGATGCACGGCGATCTCCAGTTCTCCGAAAAAGGCGTGCAGGCCAAGGAGATCCGGGCGCAGTTCCTCGGCGGACCCGTCAAGATTTCCGGCGCCGTGGCGCAAAGCACGGACGTCTTGCGGTTTGACGGCACGCTGGCGGGATCGGGGCTGTCGCAGTTGAGCAATACGCCGTCCATGTCCCGCTTTTCCGGCAAGGCGGCCTATAAGGGCAGGCTGGGCTACCAGAAGGGGGGCGCCATTGATATTTCGGTTGAGTCCGATCTGGTCGGCATGGCGATCGACATGCCCGCGCCTGTCGGCAAGTCCGCCCAGTCTTCCCAGTTGCTGAAGCTGCAATGGGGGCCGGCCCAGGACCGCGGCGCGAAGAACCGGCGCTGGCTGACGGCCAGCCTGGGAGAAAACGTCAATGCGCTTTTCGAACGGGATCCCGGCGATGCCGCGCCGTCGTACTTTGCTCGCGGCGCCCTCGGCATCGGCCGGCCCGCCAGCTTGCCCGAACGAGGGCTGAGCCTGAACGCCAGCTTGCCGGAACTGGATATGGACGGCTGGGAGACCGTCGCCGACGGTTTCAACGCGCCGGCCGGCAAGGGCAAATCGGCGCCCAAGCCCATCCTGCCGCAGCCCGAGCGCATCAGCCTGGCCGCCGGCATCCTGCGAACCAGCGGCTATACCCTGAACGACCTGACGCTCTACGCCACCCGTCCCGGTCCGGCGCAATGGCGCGTGGACCTGCAGTCGCGCCAGGCGACGGGTACGCTGGAATGGCGCGAGGCCTCGGGCGCGATCGCCGGACAGATCACCGCCCGCCTGAAGCACCTGTCGTTTGGCGGCGAAGGCGACACCAACGAGGCCGACAAGGCGCTGGCGTCCGGCAATGACCTGTCGGATATCCCCGCAATCGATCTGCAAGCCAAGGAATTCCTGCTCTACGGCAAGAACCTGGGCGAGCTGCAAGTGACCGGCACGAATCTGGAACGCGGACGGCAGTGGCGCCTGGACAAGCTGTCCATCAATAACGATTCGGCCAGCCTGAACGCCACCGGCAACTGGCGGCTCGAGGGACCGGATCGGGGCCTGACGGTGGACGCCGCCGTCAAGTTCGAGAATATCGGCAATTTCATGAACCGGATCGGGTTCGAGAATGTGGTGTCGGGCGGCAAGGGCACGGTCCAGGGCAAGGCGACCTGGCGCAATCTGCCCTGGTCCCACAATATCGCCGACGTGGCGGGCGATGTGATCGTCAGCCTGGACAATGGCCGCTTCATGCACGTGAATTCCCGCACGGCGCGCCTTCTGGAACTGCTGTCGCTGCAATCGCTGCAACGGCTGGCGCGGCTGGATGTGAATCCGACGAACCTGTTGCGCGACGGATTTCCGTTCGACACCATCCGCGGGAACGTAAAGGTGGCCAATGGGATGGTGACCACCGAAGGCTACAAGATCAACGGCCCGGTGGCCGCCATTGTGCTGGCCGGCGGCGTGAACCTTATCGCGGAGCGCTGGGACCTGAAGGCAGTCGTCATCCCCAACCTGGATGCCAGCGGCGCGGCGATGGTGACCGCGCTGGCCGTCAATCCGCTGATCGGCCTGGGCGCCTTTGTCACGCAATGGCTGTTGAAGCAGCCACTGGCGCGCGCCATGACCATGGAATACGCCGTGACGGGCAGTTGGGACGATCCGCGCATCGATCCGATCGACGGGTCGGGCAAGGAGCCGGACAAGCAGACGCCCCGGCCGGCCGATTCGATGCCCCGTCGCATGCCCGATTTCATCGAGCACTGATAAAAAAACCGCCCATGCAGGGCGGTTTTTTGTTGGGTGCGAGACCCGCTTACTTCTTCTTCATCATGTCGAAGAATTCGGCGTTGGTCTTGGTGGCGCGCATCTTGTCCAGGATGAATTCCATGGATTGGACTTCGTCCATGTCGTGGATGAACTTGCGCAGCACCCAGACCTTCTGGAGCAGGTCGGGGGCGATCAGCAGCTCTTCGCGGCGGGTGCCCGACTTGTTCAGGTTGATCGACGGGTAGACGCGCTTTTCGGCCAGACGGCGCTCAAGGTGGACTTCGGAGTTGCCCGTACCCTTGAATTCTTCATAGATGACTTCATCCATGCGGCTGCCGGTTTCGATCAGCGCGGTGCCCAGGATGGTCAGCGAACCGCCTTCTTCCAGGTTGCGGGCCGCGCCGAAGAAGCGCTTGGGACGCTGCAGGGCATTGGCGTCCACGCCGCCGGTCAGCACCTTGCCGGAGGCCGGCACCACGGTGTTGTAGGCGCGGGCCAGACGGGTGATCGAGTCCAGCAGGATCACGACGTCTTTCTTCATTTCGACCAGGCGCTTGGCCTTTTCGATGACCATTTCGGCCACTTGCACGTGACGGGTGGCGGGTTCGTCGAAGGTCGACGCCACCACTTCGCCACGCACCGTGCGTTGCATTTCCGTCACTTCCTCGGGGCGCTCGTCGACCAGCAGGACGATCATGACCGCGTCGGGGTAGTTGGTGGTGATGGCGTGCGCAATGTGCTGCATCATCACCGTCTTGCCGGACTTGGGGCTGGCGACGATCAGGCCGCGCTGGCCCATGCCGATGGGGGCGAAGACGTCAAGAATGCGGCCCGTGAGGTTCTCTTCGCTCTTGATGTCGCGTTCCAGGCGCATGGTCCGGTTCGGATGCAGCGGCGTCAGGTTTTCGAACATGATGCGATGCTTGATCGCTTCGGGGGCCACGCCGTTGACCTTGTCCACCTTCACCAGGGCGAAATAGCGCTCGCCATCCTTGGGCGTGCGCACTTCACCTTCGATGGAGTCGCCGGTGTGCAGGTTGAAACGGCGGATCTGCGACGGCGAGATGTAGATGTCGTCGGTGCTGGCCAGATACGAGGTCTCGGGCGAGCGCAGGAAACCAAAGCCGTCGGGCAAGACTTCCAGAACGCCGTCGCCGAAGATCTGCTCGCCTTGCTTGGCGCGCCGCTTCATGATGGCGAACATCAATTCCTGCTTGCGCAGGCGGTTGGCGTTCTCGATTTCCAGGCCAGCGGCCATTTCGAGCAGCTGCGAGACGTGCAGCGCCTTCAGTTCGTTGAGGTGCATCGCGGTGAGTTTTGGGGGAAAAGTAAAGGAGGGCTCTGGCGGCGCGCCACGGACGGGCTCGCGCGGTACTGAATGAGCGCCGCCTCCATGGCGGCGCCTTCGTTCACAGCACGCAGTTTACAACGCGCCGTCCAGGAATGCGGTGAGTTGCGACTTCGACAGCGCGCCAACTTTGGTGGCGGCGGCTTGGCCGTCTTTAAAGAGCATAAGGGTAGGAATGCCGCGGATGCCGTATTTGGTGGCGGTACCCTGGTTTTCGTCCACGTTCAGCTTCGCGATCGTCAGGCGACCTGCGTACTCGGTGGCGACCTCTTCCAGGATCGGGGCAATCATCTTGCAGGGGCCACACCAGGCAGCCCAGTAGTCCACCAGCACCGGCTGGCCGGATTTCAACACATCGGCATCGAAGCTCGCGTCACTGACGTTCTTGATTTGGTCGCTCATGATGGTGATTCTCGGTTCGGCAGCAAAAGGCGCGTGAAAGACGCGCCTTGCCGTTGTTCTTGTTTGTGGAATGGACTAAAGCATACCACTGTCAATAACAACAGGCATACCACTGTTAATAACAACAGGGTTTGCAGGATTTGTGTAGGATGTTGCGGCGCAGCTGTCGTGATCCGGGGCATCCAACCCTGGGGCGCTGGCTGTGACTGTCATCATCCTACCGAATTCGGAGCTGGTCAGGTCGTGCGCATCCCACCCGGAGCCGCGCAGAATCTAGGCTTATCCGTAAAATGTCGGTTTTTTTCCACAGATGTTGGGGATAACTTGGCCACTCCACGTTACACCGAGGCGTCCATTCGGGTCCTGAAGGGACTGGAGCCCGTGCGCCAGCGCCCGGGCATGTACACCCGCACCGAAAACCCCCTGCACGTCGTGCAGGAGGTCATTGATAACGCCGCAGACGAGGCCTTGGCCGGCTACGGCAAACAGATTCAGGTCACGCTGCATATAGATGGCAGCGTGTCCGTCGAGGACGACGGGCGGGGTATCCCCGTCGGCCTGCACCCTGAAGAGCACGCTCCCGTCGTGGAGCTGGTGTTCACGCGCCTGCACGCGGGCGGCAAGTTCGACAAGGCAGGCGGCGGCGCCTACGCCTTTTCCGGCGGCCTGCACGGCGTGGGCGTCTCCGTCACCAATGCGCTGGCCACCCGGCTGGAAGTCGTGGTCTGGCGGGATGGGGCGGTAAATCGCCTGGTTTTCAAGGGCGGCGACGTTGCCGAGCCCCTGGCCCCCTACGACCAGGGCGGCCGCAAGAAGTCCGGCACGCGAGTGCGCGTCTGGCCGGACCCCAAGTATTTCGACAGCCCCAACATTCCGCTGGGCGAGCTGACCCACCTGATGCGCAGCAAGGCGGTGTTGCTGCCCGGCGTGAAGGTCTCGCTCGTCAACGAGAAAACCGGGGACACCAAGACCTGGCAGTACCAGGACGGCTTGCGCGGCTATCTGGCCGAGGCGCTGTCCGGCGCCGAGTTGATGGTGCCGTTCTTCGAAGGCGAGCAATATGCCGGCGCCGACCACGAGAACTTCGCCGAAGGCGAGGGCGCCCAATGGGTGGTGGCCTGGACGGAAGACGGCAACGCGGTGCGCGAGTCCTACGTCAACCTCATCCCCACGCCGGCCGGCGGCACCCATGAATCCGGGCTGCGCGAAGGCCTGTTCGGCGCGGTCAAGGGCTTTGCCGAACTGCACAGCCTCTTGCCCAAGGGCGTGAAGCTGCTGCCCGAAGACGTGTTCGCCCGCGCCAGCTTCGTGCTGTCGGCCAAGGTACTGGATCCGCAATTCCAGGGCCAGATCAAGGAACGGCTGAACAGCCGCGACGCCGTGCGCCTGGTGGGCGGGTTCGCCAAGAGCGCGCTGGATCTATGGCTGCACAGCAACGTTGAATACGGCAAGAAGCTGGCCGAGCTGGCCATACGCCAGGCGCAGGCGCGTCAGCGTTCGGCCCAGAAGGTCGAAAAGCGCAAGAGCTCCGGCGTGGCCGTGCTGCCGGGCAAGCTGACCGATTGCGAGTCCAGCGACGCGTCGCGCACCGAAGTGTTCCTGGTCGAGGGCGACTCGGCCGGCGGTTCGGCCAAGATGGGTCGCGACAAGGAATTCCAGGCCATCCTGCCGCTGCGCGGCAAGGTGCTGAATTCCTGGGAAGTGGACCGCGACCGGCTCTTTGCCAACAACGAAATCCATGACATTTCGGTTGCCATTGGCGTGGATCCCCACGGCCCCGGCGATACGCCGGACCTGTCGGGCCTGCGCTACGGCCGCATCTGCATCCTGTCCGACGCCGACGTCGACGGATCGCACATCCAGGTGTTGCTGCTGACGCTGTTCTACAAGCACTTCCCCAAGCTGGTCGAGGCCGGAAACGTCTATGTGGCCAAGCCGCCGCTGTTCCGCCTGGACGTGCCGGCCCAGGGCAAGCGCCCGGCCCGCAAGATCTATTGCCTGGACGAAGGCGAACTGGAGGCCGCGCAGGACAAGCTGCGCAAGGAAGGCGTGCGCGAAGGTGCCTGGGCCGTCAGCCGGTTCAAGGGCCTGGGTGAAATGAATCCCGAGCAGTTGTGGGAAACCACCATGAATCCGGACACGCGCCGTCTGCTGCCCGTGGGCTACGGGGACCAGAGCCCCGCGGACACCACCCGCATGTTCGACATGCTGATGGGCAAGGGCGAGTCCTCGCAACGCCGCGCCTGGATCGAAGAGAAGGGCAACCTGGCGGAGCTCGATATCTGATGACGCCATCCGCGCCCGGGCAAGCCCGCATGACCGTCGACCTGACGGCCGACGATTACGCGAACTTCGCCGCCTATGTGTACAAGCGGCCAGAGCTGCGCCGCCGCCGCTACCGGTCCCACCTGCGCTTCGCGGTCCTGATGATCGTGGCCTTGATGGCCTATCTGATCTGGCAGACCTGGGACGACAAGGGGCCGAACTGGGGCCTGCTGCTGCCGGTGTACTTCCAGGGACTGGCGGTGGGCCTGGGCATCCTGGCCGTGCTGGCGCTGGCGTATGAATACGTGCTGCCCGCGCTTGTGAAAATGAACACGCGGCGCATGCTGGCCAAGCAGCCGGACACGCTGTTCCTGGGCCGGCACCAGCTGGACTTCGGACCCGACGGCGTGTCGGACTCCACGGCCACCGCCACCGGGCGCATGGATTGGGCCGACGTGCGGCGGGTCGAGGAGACCCCGGAGCACCTGTACGTCATTCTTGGCACCTTGCAGGGTGTGATCATCCCCAAGCGCGGGCAGGACGCCGCCACGCTGGATGCGGTGCGCGCCCAGTTGCGCGCGCACGTCGCCGATACGCAACTGGTTCCGTCCGCGCAGGCGCTTTGACGCCGTTTCGATGAAATTGTCTACCTGAATACATCATGACCGACAGCAATCAACCCGGCTTGTTCGACTCTACCCCGCCCGATGGCGATGGCGACGGCAACGCCGCCATCACGCTGGCGCGCTACGCGGAGCAGGCCTATCTGGACTACGCGGTTTCCGTGGTGCGCGGCCGCGCCTTGCCCGACGTGGGCGACGGGCAGAAGCCCGTGCAGCGCCGCATCCTGTTCGCCATGCAGGCGATGGGACTGGCCGCCGGCGCCAAGCCCGTGAAGTCCGCGCGCGTCGTGGGCGACGTGCTGGGCAAGTACCACCCGCATGGCGACCAGGCCGCCTATGACGCCATGGTGCGCATGGCGCAGGATTTCTCGCTGCGTTATCCGCTGATCGACGGCCAGGGCAACTTCGGCTCGCGCGATGGCGACAACGCCGCCGCCATGCGATACACGGAAGCCCGCCTGACGCCCATCGCCAAGCTGTTGCTCGACGAGCTGGACGAGGGCACCGTGGATTTCGTGCCCAACTACGACGGCAGCCAGCAAGAGCCGCAGATGCTGCCGGCGCGCCTGCCCGTGATGCTGCTCAATGGCGCCTCGGGCATCGCGGTAGGCATGGCCACCGAGATTCCTTCGCACAACCTGCGGGAAGTGGCCCAGGCCTGCGTGGCGCTGATCAAGCAGCCGCAACTGCCGGATGCCGAGCTGCACGCGATGATTCCCGGCCCGGACTTTGCCGGCGGAGGCCAGATCATCACGCCGGCGGCGGACATCACCCAGATCTACCGCGTGGGCCGCGGGTCGCTGAAGGTGCGTGCGCGCTGGCAATTCGAGGAAATGGCGCGCGGCCAGTGGCAGCTTGTGGTTACCGAGCTGCCGCCCGGCACTTCCGGCCAGAAAGTGCTGGAAGAGATCGAGGAAATCACCAATCCCAAGGTCAAGACAGGCAAGAAGAGCCTGACGCCCGAGCAGACCCAGGCCAAGGCGGTCATGCTGAACCTGCTGGACGCCGTGCGCGACGAATCCGGCAAGGATGCGGCGGTGCGCCTGGTTTTCGAGCCGAAGACCTCGCGGGTGGACCGCGACGAGTTCGTCAATACGCTGCTGGCGCAGACCAGCATGGAAAGCAGCTCGTCCATCAACCTGGTGTGCATCGGCACCGATGGCCGTCCGCGCCAGAAGGGCCTGCGCGACATCCTGGTGGAGTGGCTGGCGTTCCGCACGAATACCGTGGTGCGCCGCACGCGCTTCCGCCTGGACAAGGTCACGGACCGCATCCATGTGCTGGAAGGCCGCATGCTGGTCTACCTGAACGTGGATGAAGTCATCCAGACCATCCGCGAATCCGACGAGCCCCGCGCCGCGCTGATGGAGCGCTTCAGCCTGTCCGAGCGCCAGGCCGAGGACATCCTGGAGATGCGCCTGCGCCAGCTGGCCCGCCTGGAAGGATTCAAGATCGAACAGGAACTGGCCGACAAGCGCAAGGATCAGATCAGCCTGCAAGAGCTGCTGGACAACCCCACGACGCTCAAGCGGCTCCTGATCAAGGAAATCGAGACCGACGCCAAGCAGTATGGCGACGACCGCCGCACGCTGATCGAGACGGCCGAGCGCGCCGTGCTGGAAACCAAGGTGCTGGACGAACCCGTCACCGTGGTGGTGTCGCAGAAGGGCTGGCTGCGGGCGCGCCAGGGCCATGGGCACGATGCCGCGCAATTCGGCTTCAAGCAGGGCGACGACCTGTACGGCGCCTTCGAGTGCCGCACCACCGACACGCTGATCGCCGTGGGCGACAACGGCCGGGTGTACTCGGTGCCGGTGGGCGGACTGCCGTCGGCGCGCGGCGATGGCCAGCCGGTCACCACCATGATCGACCTGGAATCGGGCACGCGCATCGTCCACACCATCGCGGCGTCGACCGACAGCCGCTGGCTGCTGGCCACGCGCGGCGGCTATGGCTTCGCGGCCAAGCTCTCCGACATGGTCAGCCGCCAGCGCGCGGGCAAGCAGTTCATCACCCTGGAAGAGGGCGACGAATTGCTGCGTCCGGTTCCGCTGTTCGACGGCGCCACGCAGCTGGCGCTGCTGTCGCAAAAGGGCAAGTTCCTGGTCTTCGGCCTGGATGAGGTCAAGTCGTTGTCCGGCGGCGGACGCGGCACGATCCTGATGGGGCTGGACGGCACCGACAAGCTGGACCAGACCGTGCCGATCGGCGCGCGCGGCCTGCGCGCCACGGGCATCTACCGCAACAAGCTCACCGAAGACATCCTGGTGGGCGAGGCGCTGGCGCTCTATGTCGGCAAGCGGGCGCGCAAGGGGCGGGCGCTGGACGTGCGGCCCAAGCAGCCGCTGCTGTCGCCGGTGCTGGCTTAACCCCCCCGCCGCGGGCGCCGGGCCATGGAACCGCGGGATTTGCCGCGCTGCCTGCCGAACGGCCCGGCCCGCGAACGGCTCGCGCAGGTGGATGCGCTGCGAGGCTTCGCGCTGTTCGGCATCCTGGTGGTCAACATCGGCGTGTTCGCTTCGCCGTTCTACGGCGCCGGCGTGCCCGACCCGGTGTACGCGCGGCCCCTGGACCTGACCGTGCGCTGGCTCATCGCCTGGCTGTTCGAGACCAAGTTCTACCTGCTGTTCTCCTTCCTGTTCGGCTATAGCTTCACGCTGCAGATGGCGGCGGCCGAACGCGGCCGTGCCGCCTTCGCGCCGCGCTTTCTGCGCAGGCTCGCCGGGCTGGCCGCGCTGGGCGTGGCGCACGCGGTGCTGTTCTACCAGGGCGACATCCTGGTCACGTATGCGCTGCTGGGCCTGGCGTTGCTGCTGTGCCGGCGCATGGATCCGAAGCGGGCGCTGCGCGGCGCGCTGTGGCTGATCGTGCTGACCGCGTCGGTGTGGGCGATCCTGGGGGCGCTGAGCTTCCTGGACCCGGTGCAGACCGGCTATGCGGCCCAGTACAAGGCCGATGCGCTCGCCTCCATCGAGGCCTACCGGGGCACCATTGGCACCACCATCGCGCAGCACGTCAAGGAGCTGACCGAGACCATCTGGTTCATGGTGCTGTTCGTGCAAGGCCCGTTCGTCTTTGCCATGTTCCTGGCCGGCTATGCGCTGGGGCGGCGCAACGCGCTGGCGGACCCCTGGCGGCAGCCGCGCGTGCTCTGGCTGCTGTGCGCGCTGGGGTTGCCGCCGGGACTGGCTGGTTCCGCGCTGTACGCCACCGCGTCCCTGCCTTGGGTGGGCGTTGCCTGGGAACTGCCGGGCCTGGCGGCGGATCTGCTGACCGCGCCCCTCCTGAGCATGTCTTACGCCGCGGCGTTCCTGTTGGCGCTGCGCACCGCGCCGGGCGCCCGTGCCGGCGCGTGGCTGGCGCCGGCGGGGCGGATGGCGCTGACGAACTACCTGATGCAGTCCGTCGTCTGCGCCTTTCTGTTCACAGCCTGGGGGCTGCGGCTGTTCGCCTCCGTGTCGCCGCTGGCCGCGTTCGGCATCGCGGTTGTCATCTTCGCGGCGCAGTTGCCGCTGTCGGCATGGTGGCTGCGCCACCATGCGTATGGTCCCGTGGAATGGTTCCTGCGCGCGCTGACCATCGGCGCCTGGCCGCCTTGGCGGCGCGCGCAGGCTGGCTGACTACGCGGCGTTGGGGCGCAGCCGGCCCGCGGGGGCGCCGCCGTCGCGCCGGCCCTGCCGCACCCACATGCCTGCAAGCAGCAGCAGCGCGGGCACGTAGAACCAAAAGTCCGACCAGCGCTGCGGATTGGGCGCTTTCACGTTCACCACGTCCCAGCCTTGCTCCCAGCCCGCGCGCTGTGCGCGGCTGCCAAAGCGCACGCCGCCAATCTGCGTCTGGTCGCCCAGGCTCATCAGGGTGAGTCCGGCCTCGGCCAGCCGCTTGCGGCCCGCATCGGGCGCATCCGCTCCCGATTCCAGCGCCGGCAGGGCGACAGCCACTGTCTTGGTCAGTTCATCGCCCTCCAGGTTGATGCCCCGCAGCACCACGGTCAGCCGGCCGTTGTCGGGCAGGGCGGCCGCGGTGGCCAGCATCTCGGAGGCCGGACGGTTCTCGTGGCCGGGCGCGAAATGGTCCATGAACCAGTCGGGCCGGAACAGCATGAACGTGACGAGCAGCAGCACCACGACTTCGGCCAGGGTGCAGCGCACCCGGAACCATTTCATGGTGGCCGCGGCGAAGGTCAGCGAAGCGAGCGTGGCGCCCGCCACCACCAGCGCCAGTTCCCAGCCGTAGTTCACGTCGATCAGCAGCAGCATCGGATTGAACACGAACATGAACGGCAGGATGGCCGTGCGCGCCGCGTAGGTGACGCCCTGGATGCCGGTCTTGATCGGGTCTTCGCCCGATATCGCGGCGGCCGCGAAGGTGGCCAGGCCCACCGGCGGCGTGATGTCGGCCATGATGCCGTAATAGAACACGAACATGTGCACGGCGATCAGCGGGATCACCAGGCCGTTCTGCGCACCCAGCTCCACCACGACGGGCGCCATCAGCGTGGCCATCAGGATGTAGTTGGCGGTGGTCGGCATGCCCAGTCCGAGGATCAGGCAGACCACCGCCGTGAAGATCAGCATCAGCAGCACGTTGCCCATCGACACGAGTTCGACGAAGGCGGTCATGCGCAGCCCCAGGCCGGTCAGCGTGATGGCGCCGACGATCAGCCCCGCGGTGCCGCAGGCGATGGCGATGCCTATCATGTTGCGCGCGCCGTCCTGCAGGCCGCCAATGGCGTCGCGCCATCCCTGGCGCCAGGCGGGCGCCGCCGGCTGCTTGCGGAACCACGCGATGAGCGGGCGCTGCGTGACCATCTGGAACAGCATCGCCATCGCCGCCCAGAACGCCGACAGGCCCGCGGAGAGCTCCTCGACGCTCAGGCACCAGACCAGGATGCCGATCGGGATCAGGAAGTACAGGCCGGCGCGCACCGTGGGCCAGGGCTGGGGGCGCACCGGGTGGTTGATGTCGATGTCCTGCGGCAGGTCCGGGTGGCGAGCGGCCACGCGCAAGAGCCACAGGTACAGGACGGCCAGCATGGCCAGCAGCACCCAGACCGCCGCGGCTCCGGCCAGCGCCTGGACGCCGGTCCCGATCCAGTACACCGCGCCCATCACGAGCAGCGTGCCGCTGATGCCCATGCCCCAGCCGGCCAGCTTCTGCAGCGGCGTGCGCGCGGGGCCGGAGGCCATCATGGGCTGGATGCCCAGCTTGAGCGCTTCCAGGTGGACGATGTAGAAGAGCGCGATGTACGAGATTGCGGCCGGCAGGATCGCGTGGCGGATGATGTCGGTGTAGGGGATGCCCACATACTCGATCATCAGGAACGCGGCGGCGCCCATGACGGGTGGCATGATCTGCCCGTTGACCGAGGACGCCGTTTCGATCGCGCCGGCGCGCACCCCGCCATAACCAGCCTTTTTCATGAGCGGAATCGTGAAGATGCCGCCCGTCACCACGTTGGCCACCGACGAAGCCGACACCAGGCCGTTGACGGCCGAGGACACGACGGCCACCTTGGCCGGCCCGCCGCGCAGGTGGCCCAGCAGCGCGAACGATACCTGCATCATGTAGTTGCCCGCGCCGCACTTGTCCAGCATCGACCCCAGCAGCACGAAGATGAAGATGTACGACACGGACACGCCCAGCGCGACGCCATACACGCCCTCCGTGGTCAGCCACATGTGGGACATCAGGCGCTCCAGCGATGCGCCGCGGTGCGCCAGCACGTCGGGCAGCCAGGGGCCCGCCAGCGCGTAGGCGACGAACACCAGGCCCAGTACGGTCATGGGCAGGCCGAGCGCGCGGCGCGTCACCTCCAGCAGCAGGGCCAGGCCGATGAGCGAGGTTGCCACGTCCATCGGCGTGGGCTGTCCGGGCCGCCCCGCCAGCTCGTTATAGAAGAGGTACAGATAGCTGCCGCAAAAGCCCGCGGTCAGGGCCAGCGCCCAGTCGTACCAGGGCATGCGGTCGCGGGCCGACCGCTTGCTGGCCGGATAGGCCAGGTAGCCGAGGAACATGGCGATGCCCAGGTGCAGGGCCCGCGCCTCGGTGTCATTGAAGATGCCCCAGTTCAGCGCGAAGGGCATCGGCGACGCGTACCAGAGTTGGAAGAAGGACCAGATCAGCGCGCCTGCGGCCAGCGTGGCGCCGGCGACGCCGCCGACGTCGCGGCCGCCGCGGTCAGCGTCGGCGACGAGCTGTTCCAGGTCCGAGGTCGGCGTGTGCGACTCTTTTGTCATGAAATTCCCCTGCGTGTCGTGGCGCGCGCCGGCTCGGCGGCGCGCGATGAGTCCTTGCGCGCATGGAACGCGCAAGGGGCGGCAGCCGCCGGGGGCAACAGGCTCCTAGCCTTTTGCCCCCGGCGCGCCGTCCTGGCGGGCCTTAGAGCAGGCCCTTTTCCTTGAAGTACTTCTCGGCGCCCGGATGCAGCGGCGCCGACAGGCCGTTCTTCACCATGTCGGCCGCCTTCAGGTTGGCGAAGGCGGGGTGCAGCTTCTTGAAGTCGTCAAAGTTGTCGAACACGGCCTTGACCACGGTGTAGACCGTGGCTTCGGGCACGTCGGCGGACGTGACGAAGGTGGCGGTGACGCCATAGGTCTTGGTTTCCGACGGATTGCCCGGATACAGCCCCGCGGGAATCGTGGCGTGGGCGTAGTAGGGATACTTTTCCACCAGCTTGTCCACGGCCGGGCCGGTCAGCGGCACGAGCTTGGCGCCGCAGCTGGTGGTGGGGTCCTGGATGTTGGCTGACGGGTGGCCGACACCATAGAAGAAGCCGTCGATCTTGCCGTCGCACAGCGCCGAGCCATGCTCATCGGGGCGCAGCTCGGAGGCCAGCGAGAAGTCCTTCAGCGTCCAGCCCATCGTGGCCAGCAGTTCTTCCATCGACGCGCGCGTGCCCGAACCCGGGTTGCCGACGTTGAACCGCTTGCCCTTGAGGTCTTCGAAGCCCTTGATGTTGGATTCCTTGCGCGCCACCACGGTGAACGGCTCGGGATGGATCGAGAAGACCGAGCGCAGCTTCGGATAGGCGCCCGCCTGCTTGAACTGGCCCTCGCCATTGAAGGCATTGAAGCCGACGTCGGATTGCACGACACCCAGGTCCAGCTCGCCGGCCTTGATGGTGTTGGCGTTGAAGACCGAGCCCCCGGTCGATTCGACCGAGCAGCGGATGCCATGGGACGCGCGGTCCTTGTTGACCAGGCGGCAGATGGCGCCGCCGGCGGCGTAGTAGACGCCGGTGACGCCGCCCGTGCCGATGCTGACGAACTTCTGTTGGGCGGAGGCGGGAGCCGGCGCCGTGGACAGCAATGCCGTGGCCAAGCCCGCCGCGGCGAGCGTCCAGGCATTGCGATGGCCCAAGGTGTGTTTGACGGACATGGTCATGCAAACTCCTTCTGGGGTTTTCCCCGTGATATTGCCGGTCTTTGCCGGCGGTTGGCAGCCCCGCGAGCCGCGGGTCGCCCTGTGCTGAATCATCACGTGCCCGCTGTCGGCGGGCGGTGCGCAGCCGTGGCGGATCCCCCCGCCACGGGCGCGGGCGGCGGCTAGCCGCCAGCCTGGGCAATACCGGCGTTGATGGCGCCGGCCAGCCGTTCTGTCAGTTGGTCGAGTTCGTCGTCGGAAATGATGAAAGGCGGAGCCAGCAGCACGTGGTCGCCCTGGCGGCCGTCGATGGTGCCGCCCATCGGGTAGACCATCAGGCCGCGCGTCATGGCTTCGCGCTTGATCCGCGCATGCAGCGCGAGGGCGGGATCGAAGGTCTGCTTGGTCGCCCGGTCCTGCACCAGTTCCACGCCCATGAACAGGCCGCGCCCGCGAATGTCGCCCACATGAGGATGGTTGCCCAGCGCCTGTTCCAGGCGCTGCCGCAGGCCTGCGCCCTGGATGCGCACGCGCTCCAGCAGGTTGTCGCGGCGGATCACGTCCTGAACCGCCAGCGATGCCGCGCAGGCGATGGCGTGGCCCAGGTAGGTGTGGCCATGCTGGAAAAAGCCGCTGCCTTGCTGCATGGCGTCCACGATGCGTTGCTGCGCCATCACCGCGCCGATGGGCTGATAGCCCCCGCCCAGGCCCTTGGCGATCGTGATCAGGTCGGGCGCGATGCCTTCCTGCTCCACGGCGTACAGGGTGCCGGTGCGGCCCATGCCGCACATGACTTCGTCGGCGATGAGCAGGACGCCGTGGCGGTCGCATACCTCGCGCACGCGGCGGAAATAGCCGGGCACCGCCGTGACGGCGCCGGACGTGGCGCCCACCACCGGCTCGGCTACGAAGGCCATCACGTTGTCGGGTCCCAGGCGCTCGAACGTCTGCTCGAGCTCTTGCGCCAGGCGTTCGCCGTATTGCTCGGCGCTTTCGTTGTCGCGCTGGTCGCGGTAGGCGTAGCAGGGCGAGACGTGCTCCACCTCGATCAGCAGCGGCGCGAACTGCGCGCGGCGCCAGGCATTGCCGCCCACCGCCAGCGCGCCCAGCGTGTTGCCGTGATAGCTCTGCCTGCGCGCGACGATGTGACGGCGCTGCGGCTGGCCGATTTCCACGAAATACTGCCGCGCCATCTTCAAGGCGGCTTCCACCGCTTCGGAGCCGCCTGACACGAAGTAGGCGTGCGAAGTGCCTGCCGGCGCATCGGCCACCAGCCGGTCGGCCAGCTGTTCGGCGACTTCGGTGGTGAAGAAGCTGGTGTGGGCATAGGCCAGCGCGTCGATCTGCGCATGCATGGCGGCCTGGATGTCCGGATGGTTGTGTCCCAGGCAGGACACCGCGGCGCCGCCGGAGCCGTCGATGTAGGCGCGGCCGGCGCTGTCGTGGATCCACACGCCCTGGCCGCGTACGGCGACGGGGGGCGTCTGGCGTAGAGAACGATGCAGGACGTGGGTCTGGCTCATGCTGGTGTTTCCGTGAAGCAAGGGTTGAAGATGAATGCGGGTCGGAGCGGATGGCCTCAGCCTGGCCGGCGCGGGCCGGCGCCGCTCCAGTAGACGTTGTCGGCGCGCAGGCGCTGTTCCACCTCGGTCAGGCGGTTCAGCACCTCATCGCCGCCGCGCGCGGTCAGGCGCGCGATCAGATGTTCGGCCAGCCCGAGCAGGCCCGCGGTGGTGTGAAAGAAGGATCCAGGTCCCTGGCGCGCAGGCCGCGCCTGTACGCCATCCCGGTCGGGGGGGGCAAAACGCAGCGTGTGGCGGGCGTCGACGGCAAGCGGCGACAGCGGGTCGTCGGTCAGCGCGATCAGCGCCACGCCGCGCTGGGCCGCCTGGCGTGCCAGTTGGACGGTGGCGGTCGGATAGGGCGCCTGCGAGATGACGATCAGCGCGTCGCCGGGCCCCAGGTTGTCGGCCTGTTCGGCGGGGGCGCCACCCATGCCGTCGATCAGGACGCTGTTGCGGCGCACCAGCTGGTATGCATAGCGCATCTGGAACGCAATGCCGAAGGCCGAACGCGTGCCCAGGAAGCCGACCTGGCGGGCTTCCAGCAGGGTCTGCACGGCCGCGTCGAAGGCGGCGGGCGGATTCAACGCGCAAACCGAGCCCATGGCCTGGATCTGATAGTCGGTCAGTACGTCATGCCCGGGTGCGGCGGATTCGCCCGCCGCGGCCTGCAGGGCGGCGGCGCGGTCGCGCAGCCCCGGTTGGCTTTGCCCGGCCAGCGCCTGCTGGAAGGGCTGGCGGAAATCCTCATAGCTCGCATACCCGACCGCGCGCGCCAGCCGCAGCATGGTGGCGGGCGCCACCCCCAGCGTCTGCGCCTGGCGCCGCATCGACCAAAGGCCCACTTCGGCGGGGTGCGCCACGACCCAGTGCGCCGCGCGCTGCAATTCGGGCGGCAGTTGCTCCAGTTTTTCCTGCAGGGTCAGGAGGAGGGCGGACGGCAGAGGCATGTCAGGCAATGAAACATGTAAAAAACAGATGATAAATAATCGTCCAATTAAAAAACATATGTTTTTTATAGGGGCTTCCCCCAATTACTACCGTCCCTTAATAACCAGCGTCCGCTGCCAAAACGTCAAGTCCAGACATAGTGCAGTCATCTTCTGCAAATTCGTGTTCATTTATTTACATCGTGCGGAAGGCTTTTTGTTTGACTCGAATAAGTCTGGCGCATATGATTCGTGTAGAAATGAATTTGACCGAACCGACTTCACCCATGACCGACACCGCGAAATCCGATCCTTCACAGCAGTACGACCTGCGCATTTTGCGAGCCCTGCGCCGCATCACGCGTTCGATCGCGCTGCATTCGCGCCAGTTGTCCGCGGTCAGCCATATCACCGCCCCGCAACTGATGTGCCTGCGTACGGTGATCTCCAATGGGCCAATGACGGCCACGGCCATCAGCCGGGAGATGCACGTCAGCCCCAGCACGGTGGTCGGCATCCTGGATCGCCTGGAAGACAAGGGCTTGATCCGCCGCGAGCGGGGCCGCGAAGACCGCCGCATCGTGTTTGTCACCGCCACGGACGCCGGGCGGGAGTTGGCGCAAGGCGCGCCGTCGCCGCTGCAAAAGCACCTGGCCGACGCGCTCAACGCCTTGCCGGAATTGGAACAGGCCACCATCACGCTGTCCCTGGAGCGCATCGTGGCGCTCATGGAACAGGACTGTCAGGCCGCTGTCGACACGCATGGCGACGTGTCGTCGCCCATCCTTGAAGTGCCCACGGGCGGGGCACCCCCAGAATCGGGAATCGTCGCATGAAGAAAAACGAACTGGATACCCCAACACTCTCAAGTGCCGTGGCGCCGGCGGTCAGCGCGCAGACCCATACCATGCGTCTGCCCGACCGCAAAGACGGCGCCGCCATCCACCGCCTCATTTCTGAGTGCCCGCCACTCGACCTGAATTCCCTCTACGCGTACCTGCTCCAGTGCGAGCACTTTCGCGACACCTGCGTCCTGGCCGAAAGCGCCGGAGGACGCATCAACGGTTTTATCTCCGCTTATGTGATCCCGGCCCGACCCGACGTACTGTTCGTCTGGCAGGTCGCGGTACACGCCCGCGCACGCGGCCATCGGTTGGGCCGCGCCATGCTCCGGGCGCTCTTGCAGCGCAAGGGACTCGAGCATGTCCGCTATCTTGAAACCACGGTGGGGCCTGACAACCAGGCATCGCGCCGAACCTTTGCCGGCCTTGCCGGCGAGGTGGGCGCCCACGTCTCCGAACAGCCGTTCTTCGACCGGCAACTCTTCGGCGGTGCGGACCATGACGACGAGATGTTGTTGAGGATAGGTCCGTTCGCCTTGCCGGCCCCATAGGGGCGGCGCCGGCCTGACGGTCTTATCGAATACCGGGATGGTTACACCTATCCGGATGCGCATTCCGCACCCGGAGGGACGCTGGCCGTCTGTCAACTTATGAGATGAAAGGGAGGATTAATCATATGGACTTGAAAATCTTTGACCGTATGGAGTCGGAAGTGCGGGGCTACATCCGGTCGTTTCCCGTGATATTCAACCTGGCCCGGGGCTCGACCCTCATTGATGAGGAGGGCACCGAGTACATCGACTTCTTCAGCGGCGCAGGCACGCTGAACTATGGTCACAACAATCCTGTTCTCAAGGAAAAGCTGCTGGAGTATGTACAGTCGGACGGCGTCGTCCATGGACTGGACATGGCCACCAGCGCGAAGAAGCGTTTCCTGGAGACGGTGGATCGCGTGCTGCTCAAGCCGCGCAACTGGCAGTACACGCTGCAGTTCACGGGCCCGACCGGCACCAATGCCGTCGAAGCCGCGTTGAAGATCGCGCGGCAGGTGAAGGGGCGTCCCAACGTCATTTCCTTCACGCACGGCTTTCATGGCGTGAGCGGCGGCTCGCTTGCCGCGACCGCCAACATGAAGTTCCGCGATGCCGCCGGCTACGCGCTGGGCAATACGACGTTCATGCCGTACGACGGCTACTTCGGTCCGGACGTGGACACCATGTCCTATCTGGAACGCATGCTGGAGGACCCCAGCAGCGGCATGGACAAGCCGGCTGCCGTCATCGTGGAAACGGTGCAGGGCGAAGGCGGCGTCAACGTCGCCACGCTGCGCTGGCTCAAAGAGCTGGAAAAGCTGTGCAAGCGCCACGACATGCTGCTGATCGTCGACGACATCCAGGTTGGCTGCGGCCGCACGGGTACGTTCTTCAGCTTCGAGACCGCCGGCATCCGCCCGGACATCATCACGCTGTCGAAGTCGCTGTCCGGCTTTGGCCTGCCCATGTCGCTGGTGCTGATGAAGCCCGAACTGGACATCTGGAAGCCCGGCGCCCACAGCGGCACCTTCCGCGGCAACAACCTGGCTTTCGTCACCGCGACCCAGGCGCTGGAAACCTACTGGACCAATACGGCCTTCACCGCCGAGATCCAGCGCAAGGAGCGCCTGGTGGGAGATTGGCTGGAGAACCTGGTGCACAGCTATCCCAACGCCGGCCTGTCGGCGCGGGGCCGCGGCCTGATCCAGGGGCTGGTGGCCAACACCACGCCGGCGCTGGCCAACCGTATCTCCCAGTGCGCCTTCAAGAAGGGCGTCGTGATCGAAACCTCGGGCGCGCATGACGAAGTGCTCAAGCTCTTGCCCGCGCTGACGATCGAGGAAGACCTGCTGGCCAAGGGCCTGGATCTGATCGAGGCCAGCGTGGCCGAAGCGCTGGCCGATGAGGGGCAGTCCGCCCGCATCCTGAAATTTGGAGGAAAACGTCAATGATCGTACGCAATGTCAAAGATGTGATCGGCACCGCCGACGAAGTCCGCACCGACACCTGGGTCAGCCGCCGCGTGCTGCTGAAGAAGGACGGCATGGGCTTCTCCTTTCACGAGACCACCATTTTTCCCGGCGGCCGCACCCACATCCACTACAAGAACCATCTTGAAGCGGTGTGGTGCATCGAAGGCGACGGATCGATCGAGACCATCGCTGACGGCAAGAAATATGACCTGGGCCCCGGCGTGGTTTACGCCCTGAACGAGCACGACGAGCATTGGCTGTGCGGTGGCAAGGAGCCGCTGCGCGTCATCTGCGTCTTCAATCCGCCGTTGACCGGCCAGGAAGTGCACGACAAAGAAGGCGTCTACGCCTTGCCTGAAGCCGTCGCGGCTTGAATCAAGGAGGTTCGCATGATCTCACCTGCACAGGATCCGTACGCATCCCGTACGGATCGAAGTTCCGCCATCATCTCCCGCCAGGATCCGGTGGTCTACGAGGACGGCGAGTACGCCGGCGCCTTGAGCGGCGAGCAAGTCGGACAATATGAGCGAGACGGGTTTCTCCTGCTCGAGAACCTGTTCTCGGAAGCCGAGATCCGCGCGCTGTCGGCCGAGGTCGAGCGCATGACGCGCGATCCGTCGATCATCCGGCGCGAAGAGTCCATCACCGAGCCAGGCAGCAACGCCGTGCGGTCCATCTTCATGGTGCATGTGCTCAATCCCATGATGGCGCGCCTGGTGCGCGATCCCCGGCTGGTCAACGTGGCGCGCCAGATCCTCGGTTCCGAGGTGTACATCCATCAGTCGCGCGCCAACATGAAGCCGGGCTTCAAGGGCAAGGAGTTCTATTGGCACTCCGACTTCGAGACCTGGCATGTCGAGGACGGCATGCCCTCGATGCGCGCGCTCAGCTGCTCGGTGCTGCTGACCGACAACAACGAATGCAATGGCCCCCTGATGCTGGTTCCAGGATCGCACCGGCAGTTCATCTCGTGCGTCGGCGAAACCCCGAACGAGCATTACAAGCAGTCGCTGAAGAAGCAGGAGTACGGCGTGCCGGATCCGGTCAGCCTGCAGCTGCTGGTGGAGCAGGGCGGCATCCGTTCCATGACCGCCAAGGCCGGTTCGGTGGTGTTCTTCGACTGCAACACGATGCACGGTTCGAACAGCAATATCTCGCCGTGGCCGCGCGCCAATGTCTTCATGGTCTACAACAGCATGGAGAACACCTTGAGCCCGCCCAAGTACGGGCTGACGCCGCGTCCCGAACACATCGCGACGCGCAAGGGCTTCAAGGCGGTCACACCGCTGGACGCCTTGAAGCTGGTTGGCGGTTAAGGCAGCAAGCCATCCAGATCGAGCCCGGGCAAGTCCCGGGCTTTTTGCTGCCCTTAGCGTGCGCGGCGTGGGGGCAAGTTCCGCCGCCGGGCCGCCCCAAGGTGGAACAGCCCCCTCGGGGGGCAGCAAGCACGCACAGCGTGCGCGGCGTGGGGGCCATATTTCTTGTATTCTCTTCGGCTCGTAACGTTGAGCCTCCGCTGCCATGTCCGCCCGTATCCTCAGCCTGCATATCTATCCCGTCAAATCCTGCGCGGGTATCGACCTGACCGAATCGCCCATCGACCGCGCCGGCCTGGCCCATGACCGCCGCTGGATGGTGGTCGGCGCCGACGGCCAGTTCATGACCCAACGCCAATGGCCGGCCATGGCGCTGATCCGCACGGCGCTCACCGCCGACGCGCTGCGCCTGTCCGCGCCCGGCATGGCGGACCTGGATGTACCCCTGGATGGAACGGAACTGGAGCCGGGGGCGGAAACCGTGGCGGTATGGAGCGACACCATTTCCGCCCGGCGCGAAAGCGCGGGCGCGGGGCAATGGCTATCCGAATTCCTCAAGACGCCGTGCCGGCTGCTCAAGGTGGATGCCGCCGCGCAACGCACCGCCAAACCCGACTGGGTTTCGCGGTGGACCGACGCGCATCCCGACCTGTCGGACGCCTTCGTGGGGGATCACTACTTCGGCTTTGCCGACGGCTTTCCGCTGCTGGTGGCCAACCAGGCATCGCTGGACGACCTGAACGCCCGCCTGCAGGCCAAGGGCGCGGCGCCGGTGCCGATGGACCGGTTTCGCCCCAACATCGTGGTCCAGGGCGAATGGGAGCCTTTCGAGGAAGACCATACCGCCATGATCACCGCGGCGGAGGTGCGAATGGCTTTCGTGAAACCTTGCACCCGTTGTTCGATTCCCGATATCGACCAGCGCACCGCGCGACAATATGACGAACCGGGGCGCACGCTGGCGGGCTATCGCAACCTGGAGATCGGCGTGGTGTTCGGCCAGAACGCCATCCTGGACGCCCCGACGGGGGCGCGGTTGAAGGTGGGCGACGCGGTCGAGATCGAACTGGATTTCTGACCCGCCGCCCGTTCACGCCTTACGCCGTGGACAACTTCAGGCCGACCAGGCCCAGCACGATGAGGGCGACGCTGGCGATGCGCATCCAACTGGTCGATTCGCCGAACAGCATGATGCCCGCGACGAAGGCGCCGATCGTGCCGATGCCCACCCACACGGCGTAGGCGGTGCCCAGGGGAAGGGTTTTCATGGCGATGGCCAGCAGCCAGAAGCTGATGATCATGCCGCCCACGGTAATGAGGGACGGCCACAGGCGGGTGAACCCGTTGGTGTATTTCAGGCCGACGGCCCAGACGATTTCAAACAGGCCAGCCAGTACCAGGATGATCCAGGTCATGCACGACTCCTATGCTTGCGTTGCCGGCGTGGCGCCGGCACATATAGGGGTCGTCCCCGGAGAAACCGCCCAGCCTTTTGACTGCGCGCAGCAACGGGCCGTCCCATCGCGGCAAAAATTATAGAATACCGGCTTTCGACGGCAAAACCGGGTGCCGGGCATCAACTCTTGCAACACTTCGCGTTCCGGGCCGCGAAACCAGGAAATTTTTTTATGCAACGCATCATGCTGCGGGCAAAGCTGCACCGCGTCACGGTCACCGAAGCCGACCTCCACTACGAGGGATCTTGCGGCATCGACGAAGACCTGCTGGACGCTGCCGGCATGCGCGAGTTCGAACGCATCGAGCTCTACAACGTCACCAATGGCGAACGTTTCGACACCTATATCATCAAGGCGGCCCGCGGCAGCGGCGCCATCTCCTTGAACGGCGCGGCGGCGCGCCGGGCCCAGGTGGGCGATCTGCTGATCATCTGCACGTATGGCCCGATGTCCGAAGCCGATTCGGCCACGCACAAGCCGCAAGTGGTGCTGGTGGACGATGCGAACCGCGTCAAGGAAATCCGCAAGTTCCCGGCTTGACGCCGGGCCGGGCGGAGCGCCTTTCCGGCCGTGCCGGATAGCGCTCCGTCAACTCTGAACCGTTTCATCATGAGCTTCCAGGTCACCATCCAACCCAGCAAGCATCAATTCCCGGTCGAGGCCGGCCAGACCGTGCTCGACGCCGCCCTGGCGGCAGGCATCGTGCTGCCCTACAGCTGTCGCAACGGCGCGTGCTCCACCTGCAAGGGCAAAGTGGTGTCCGGGGAGTTCGACGCCGGCCAGTATCCCGCGCAGATACTCTCGCCCGAAGAGCTGGCCGACGGCTATACCCTGTTTTGCCAGGCGCGGCCCGAGTCCGATCTGGTGGTCGAATCCACCGAGGTCCGGCTGGCCAGCGATATCCAGATCCGCAAGCTGCCGTCGCGCGTGCAGACACTGGAACGCGTGGCGCCGGACGTCACGGTGCTCAAGCTGCAACTGCCCGCATCCGAGCAGTTCCGCTACTACGCGGGGCAATACATTGAAGTCATCCTGAAGGATGGCCGCCGCCGCAGCTATTCCATGGCGGGCGCGCCCCATACCGGCAGCCCGCTGGAACTGCACATCCGCCACATGCCCGGTGGCCTGTTCACCGACCATGTCTTCGGCGCCGGCGACACGCAGATGAAAGAGCGCGAGATCCTGCGCCTGGAAGGGCCGTTCGGCTCCTTCTTCCTGCGTGAAGACAGCGACAAGCCCATCGTGCTGCTTGCCAGCGGCACGGGCTTCGCCCCGGTCAAGGCGATCGTGGAGCACATGATCCACAAGAACATCGCGCGCCCGGTCACGCTCTATTGGGGCGGCCGCCGTCCGCAAGACCTCTACATGGACGCCCTGGCGCAATCCTGGTCCGGCCTGCTGCCGAATTTCAGCTACGTGCCCGTGGTGTCCAATGCCGTGCAGGAAGACGGCTGGACCGGCCGCAGCGGCTTTGTCCACGAAGCCGTCATGAATGACATCGCCGATCTCTCGGGTTATCAGGTCTATGCCTGCGGCACGCCGCTGATGGTGGACGCGGCACGGCGCGAGTTCAGCACGCAGAACGGCCTGCCGCCAGAAGAGTTCTACGCGGACGCGTTCACGTCCGAAGCCGACCTGGCGAAAGCCGCGTCGTAAGTAACATGAGATGAGCGGAAGGGGCGGAACCCATGAACCTGAAAAGGTCTGTGACTTCCGCCCCTTTTTATTACTTAGGCGGCGGCAAAGCGGCGGGGTAAACTGCTTTGGCGGCGGCTTGCCAGGGGGCGCGGACATCGGGTTCGCGAACGGAACTGGTACGCAAGGAGCGATGCGGGCATGAAAGTAGCGGTATTGGGTAGCGGCATTATCGGCATCTCCAGCGCCTGGTGGCTAAGCCAGGCGGGCCACGACGTTGTGGTGATAGATCGCTGCACCGGTCCCGCACAGGAAACCAGCCTGGCCAATGGCGCGCAGATTTCCGTGTCCTATGCCGAACCCTGGGCCAACCCGCAAGCGCCGCTCAAGCTGCTGAAATGGATGTTCCGGGACGATGCTCCGCTGCTGTTCCGTCCTCAGCTGGACTGGCGGCAATGGATGTGGGGCCTGGCGTTCCTGCGCGAGTGCCTGCCCGGCCGCCTTGCTCCGAACATCCGCGCCATGGTCCGCATGGCTGAGTACAGCCGCAGCACCTTGCGCGGCATGCGCTCGGAGCTGGGCATCCAGTATGACCACCTCGAACGCGGCATCCTGAATTTCTACCGCGATCCCCATGAATTCGAAAACTCGCAGCGCGCAGCCGGCCTGATGCGAGATTTCGGCGTCGAGCGCCGCGTGGTCTCCACCGACGAAGTCATCGCGATCGAACCGGCGCTGGCGCCGCATCGCGGCACCATCGTCGGGGGCGACTACACGCCCGAGGACGAAAGTGGGGACGTGCACCTGTTTACGGTGGCGCTGGCCGAGCATTGCGTCCGCGCGGGCGTCGAGTTCCGCTACAGCACGCGCGCGACGCGCCTGCTGACCACGGGCGGCGCCGTGCAGGGCGTGGAACTCATCCAGCCCGACGGCCAGTACACGTCCTTGGCGGCCGACGCCTATGTCGTGGCGATGGGCAGTTTCAGCCCCGCGCTGCTGCGTCCCCTGGGCATTCCGTGCAACGTCTATCCAGCCAAGGGATATTCGGCGACGTATCCGGTCTTGAATCCGGATCTGACGCCGACGGTCAGCCTGACGGACAGCAGCCACAAAATTGTCTTCTCGCGCCTGGGCGACCGGCTGCGCATGGCCGGCACCGCGGAACTGTCCGGCTATTCCCGCGGTCTGAACACCGGCCGCTGCGAAGCCCTGACTCGCCTGGCGCGAGAGCTCTTTCCCGACGCGCTCGATTTCGGACGCGTCAGCTATTGGGCGGGCTTGCGCCCGTCCACCCCCTCGAACGTGCCCATCATTGGCCGCAGCCGTATCCCCAATTTGTATATCAATACAGGACACGGTACGCTAGGCTGGACGATGGGTGTTGGCTCGGGCCGGGCATTGGCCGATCTGCTCAGTGGACGGCGGCCAGAACCGGAATTCCCTTTTCTTGGTCTGTGAACCTATGAAGAAACTGCAATTGGCGGGCGTTGCCCGCGCGATGTTCGCCAGCCGGCGCGCATGGGTATTTGGCGCTGCCATGGCGATGGCCGGCGCGGCGAATGCCGCCGCCGTCGAGATACAGGTCTGGCACACGCTGTCCGACGCAAACAAGGCAGAGTTTGAAAAGCTCGCCAAGCAATACAACAAGGAACAGGACGACGTCCGTGTGACGCTGCGCGGCTTTGCGTCGTCGTCCGCCCTCGAGCAGGAGGCCGTGTCCGCGGTCAAGGCCAAGAAAGGCCCCAACCTGCTGCAACTGAACGACAATCACTCGCCCGAGGTCGTGGCCCAGCACAAGGCGGTGCTTCCGCTGTACGAATTGCTGGCCAAGTACCCGATCAAGGACCTGAACTGGTTCATCCCCGCCACCAGCAGCTTCACGCGCGACAGCAAGGGCCGTCTGCTGGCCTTCCCCTGGATGGCTGAAGTGCCGGTGATGTTCTACAACACCGCCGCCTACAAGAAGGCCGGGCTGGATCCCAACAAGCCTGCCCGCACCTGGGTTGGCCTGCAGGCCGAACTGCTCAAGCTGCGCGACGTGGCCGATATTGACTGCCCCTACGCCTCCAGCGATCAGGTCGCGGTCCACCTTGAGAACCTGGCCCCGATCAACAATCAGCTGTTCACCAGCAACAACAACGGCCTGGATGCCGTCGGCAAGAAGTCTGCCGCGCCCGCCATGCAGTTCGACACGCTCTACATGCGCCATATCTCGCTGATGGTGAGCTGGAAGCGTTCGCTGCTGTTCATGGCGTACTCGGGCGACAACGCCAGCGACAAGCTGTTCGCCAAGGGCGAATGCGCGGTGCTGACGGCCAACTCCGGCGCGTTTGGCCAGTTCCTGGCCACCAAGTCGCTGTCCTTCGGCGTGGCGCCCCTGCCTTACTACGACCAGGCCACCAAGGAAGGCGGCAAGCCGTTCGTAAGCGGTTCGGCCTTGTGGGCGCTTGATGGCCATCCCCAAGCCCAGGAAAAGGCCACCGCGCAATTCCTGGCCTGGCTGTCCAAGCCGGTCGTCGCCGCCGAATGGCATCAGCGCACCGGCTATCTGCCGCTGACCGAGGCCGCTTTCCGCGCGTCCGACGTGTCGTTCTACAGCCGCATCCCGGGCGCCCAGACGCTGATCGCGTCGATGAGCGCCAAGCCTGTGGCCAACAGCCGCGGTTTCCGGATGGCCAACTACGAGCGCATCGAGCCCGTGCTGAACAAGGAACTCACCGATGCCTTCGAAGGCAAGGTGCCGCCGGTCGCGGCCCTGAACAACGCCGCCTCGCAGGCGCGCAGCATCGCGGCCCAACCGCAACGCTGATCGTCACGGAATGACGCGGCGCCGCTGACGCGCAACGCCGCGCTCTCCGTCGAATGGCCCGGTCTTCGGACCGGGCTTTTTATCGTCTGGCGGTCCCGTACAGGCAGGATGGATCAAACCATCCATGCGTACATGCCAGTCTGGCGGCGCCACGCGCGCTCATCCACCATGCCCCTCATGCGTATCGCTTCGATGCGCCCTTTGCTTGCGGTGAGGCATGGTACGAATCTTCTTCCTCGCGGCCGGGCTGTCCTGCCTGGGCGCTTGCACATGGTCCGGCCAAGGCTCGGGCGTGCCCTCGTGGCAGGCGGCCAGCCCGCCCGCCCAAGGCTTTCGCTTCGACTGGCAATTGTCCGGCGATCCCGCCGTCGCACCCTTGCAGGTGTTCGACGACGGCCGCGAAACCTGGCTGCAATTCGTGCCCGGCCAGCCCTTGCCCGCGATCTTCGGCGTGGGCAGCGATGGCGAGCGCGCCTTACCGTATGTGCGCCGCGATCCTTACGTGGTGATCGCCGGCGCATGGAAAGGCCTGTCCTTTCGTGGGGGGCGGCTGATGGCCAGGGCGCGGCGGGCGCAGCCGGGCACGCCGGGGCCGGAGGAAAGGCCGGAACCGGAATCTCGCGCGCCCGAGATCGCCGCCAACGGTGGCGCCGCGCAGCGCCTGCCGCCGATCCCGGTCGCGCCTGGGGAGCCGGCGCCTGAATCGCCGGCGCAGCCCGCGCCTGCGCCCCTGTACCGCGCGGCGCCGCCGGACGTCACGCTGCGGGCCGTGCTGGCACGTTGGGCGGACATGGCGGGGTGGACGTTTCAGCCGCAGCATTGGGCCGTGGACGTGGATATCCCGCTATCCGCCACCGCCGAATTCTCCGGCGACTTCAAGTCGGCAGTGCGTGGCCTGCTTGGCGCCACCGAACTGGCGGACAGACCCTTGCAACCCTGTTTCTATGGCAACCGCGTCCTGCGCGTCGTGCCCCTTGCCCAATCGTGCTCGCGCGCGGCGGCGTCGCAAGGAGCGGCGGCATGAAGTCCAGACTGCTTTCATCCGCCGCGCTGTGCTGCGTCCTGGGCGGTTGCGCGGTGTCGCAGCAGGTTTCGGACCTGCGCCGTTCGGCCAGCGTCCGGCATGCCGACGTGGCCGCACGTCATCAGGCATTCGCCGAAGGCCTGTCCGACCGCCAGGCACGCATACAGGCGCAAGAGGTCGCCAGCCCGTGGGTGGCGGGCAAGGCGCAGCCTTTGGCGCGCGAGGTCCTGCTGCCGCCCGCGCTTCGCGAAAATGTGCAGACCACGCTGATGCTTGCAGACGATGCCGACCTTCCCACGCTGGCCCAGCGATTGACCGCCGCGACAGGCATTGCGGTTCGGGTTCGCCCCGACGCACTGCTGCCTCAGGATCTGTTCCTGCCGCGCCTGGCCATCAGTGGTTCGTTGGCCGCCTCCGAGCCTGTCCGCATCGAGGTGCGCGCGGGACCGCGGCCGCTTGCCGACCTGCTTGATGCGCTGGCGGCGCGTTTTTCGGTCCACTGGCGCTACGAGCACAATGCGCTGGAGTTCTACCGGACCGAAACGCGCGTATTCGACTTGCGGGCGCTGTCGCTGGCCAGCAAGGTCGACGTGAGGCTGGGCCGCTCGGGAAGCGCGGAAGACGAGGGCTTCGAAAGCACTTCCAATACCTCCCTGACCGCGGGCGAGCACAATGCGATGGCCATCCTGCGCGCCAACGTGCTGCCTTTCCTGACGCGATCAGGCGTGATCGGAGAACCGGTCGACGGCGCCACCACGCTGGTCGTGACCGATACCCCGGACGCTCTGGACCGGGTCGGGCGCTACCTGGAGCGAGAGAACAAGTCTCTCACTCGCCGTGTTCGCCTGGTATTCGAGGAAATCACCCTCATTGCCAACCGCGAGGCCTCGGCCGGCATCGACTGGGGCGCGCTTTATGCCGCCGCAGGAGCAACTGCGCGGCTTGCCGTGCCCGGCGCGCCCGGCCCCGGCGCGGGACTGTTCCAGGCAGCGGCGGGCAAGGGGCCGTTCCAGGGTTCGCAAGCCATTGTTTCCGCGCTCAGCACCATGGGTGCGGTGGTGCGGCATAGCAAGATTCCCGTGCTGACCTTGAACCGTCGGCCTGTCACGCATGCCGTCAGAACCACGTTCTCCTATATCGACCGTGTGCAGAGCACCGCGGTGCCAGGCACGACGTCCGGCGGCGCCAACGGGTCGTTGCCGGCGGTGTCGATCAGCCAGAAAGAGGAAACGGTCGGTTCGTTCCTGACGTTGTTGCCGGACATACAGGAAGACGGTCAGATCCTGCTGTCTATCGCCTATGACAACGCGGTGGCGCAACCCCTGAAGACCATCACCTTCGGAGAGAGCGCCAACCAGGTCCAGGTCCAGCAGATCACGATCGACGGCAGCGGCACCGTGCAACAGATCGAACTGCGCCCCGGGCAGCCCATCATTGTTTCCGGCTTTGACCGCAACCAGGACCAGCACGATCGTCAACGGCTCGCGCCGGGGATGCCGCTGATCGCCGGCGGCCTGGACAGCGCCGCCTCCGAACGCTTGACGACGCTGGTGCTCGTGACGGCCCAGGTCGAGGAAGGATACTGAGCGTGAACCGGGCTCCCCAATTTCTGCTGCTTGAATGTCCCGGCTCGGAACGCATGCTGGCGTTTGGTCTGCGCTGGTTCGCGCTGATCGGATCCAACGTTCCCGCGTTGGCCCGTTCGCGAGGACGGCGCCTGCGGGCCACGCATTACGTAGTGGGCGGCGCGCCCGCGACGGTGGCGGGCTATGGTCGGACGCATTCGGGATGGCGCCGCGGCCAGCATGCCCGGGCCCCGCGTCAGGCCGGCTCACATCTGCAGGCGGCTGCTCAGCTGTTTGCGCTGTTGTACCCGGATGGCGGCCACAGCGTGGTCCGCCTGCCGGACGGGCGGCATTGGCTGGTGGCGGCGCTGGGTGGCACGGTGCTGTCGCAGACGGACAGGGTGTTCGGTTCGCTTGAAGAGGCGCTGCACGAGCAAAGAGCGTTGCTCGCCCAGCGCCCCGCCTTGAAGGAGCACGCCGCCGATCAGGTCTGGGCGGCCCTTTTGCAGGCGGTCGAGCCCGGTGCCCGGCTGACGGTGCTGCCTTCGCGCTGGGCGGAGCTGCCGCTGGCGTTGCGGTTGTTCCTGATTTGCATGGTCCTTGCCGCCGCGGCTCCCCCGTTGTGGAACTCCACGGTCGGTTCGCTGTTCGGGCAGCAGGCGACACAGCCCGGGCCCGCTGCGGTCCGTGATCCGCAGGTGGATGCCTACCAGGCCATGTTGAGCAGCACTGCCGCGCACGCTGCGACCGAACTGCGCCGCTTGCTGGCTGGCGTCGGCAGGCTGCCCATACAGGTCCGGGGCTGGGCCTTGCGACGGGCGCAGTGCGAAGCCGGCGCGCAGCAATGGAGTTGCTCCGCCGTCTACGCCCGGGCCCATCCCCTGGCCACCAATCACGGTCTTTACGCCTTGCTGCCGGCCGGATGGCAGGTGTCGTTCAAGCCGCTCGAGGAAGCCACGCTGGCATGGCGCATGGCGTCCGGCGGGTTACGGCTGGCCGACCTGACGCTGCCTTCCGCGCTCCATGTCGATACGCAGGTGGCGGGCGGCCTGCAAGGCCTGCGGCCGGCCTTTGCTTCGGTCGTGCTGTCGCCGCCCATGCCGTTGCTGCCACGCATGCCTGCCCCTGCCCAGGCGGCCGCCGCGCCTGCGGATGCGGCGCGAGCCGACAGGCCCGTCATCAGACGCCGGGCGCTCACCTTGCACGGGCCCCTGCGTTCCATGGCGCTCTTGCCGGGGCCGATCCCTGCGGCCCGCTGGTCCCGCCTGGTCGTGAACGTTCAGCCGCAATTGCAGCCCAGTCTGGCGGCCAGCGCGCTTGTTGCCGAATTGCAAGGAGATATCTATGAACAGGAATAGGCATTGCGTTTGGCGCCGACCGGCCCTCGGACGACTTTTCCTTGGCGTCGCGCTGGCCGCTGGCACGGCCTCGGAATGCCGCGCCCTGGCCGCCGCGCCACAGGCACAGGAACCGCAGCCCTGGCCGGAAGCCGAGACCGTGCTTACCTTGCTGCGGGCCGATGCCGCCGCAGCCTTGGCGGATTGCAGAGTCCCCGGCCTGTGCGCGCCCGGCGGCCAATCTTCCGCCTTGGCGACATCGGCGCCGCCAAGGCGGGACGACATCCGGGTGGCCGCGATATTCGGTACGGCCAGGAGCCTGAGTGTCGACGTCGTCGTCAATGGCGCGCTGCTGCGCTATCGGGCGGGCCGCGCCGATCCTGTCGAGGGAGCCGTCACCATGGATGCCTATCGCCTGTTGACCATCGACGGCGCCTGTGTGCGCCTGCACCGCGACGGCCGCGACCATACTGCCTGTCTCGACGCAGGGGGTGTCCGGCCATGACAACGCAATCCTTGCCCACGGCGTTGGCCGCGCGTCCGCCCGAGCTCCGGTCGCCTGAGGACATCGAGCGCCTCGAGCCGGCGTTCGTCCGCGCGCTGCGGGGCGAATTCGACCTGGCCGCGCTGGCCGGGCGCCTGTGCCCGGTGTTGCTGGAAGGGGGGCAGGCCGCAGTCTTCGCCGTGAAGGAGTACACGGTGGGCGATCAGATCGATGAAGTCGAACGCATGGTGAGGGCCGCAGGGTACCGGATGGCGCAACCCTCCCGCTACGCGCTTCCCGCGCCGCTCCTGCTGATGATCGCGCGCGGCCAGTTCATGGCTTCGGGTCCGGGGCGGTGGGCCAGGGCGAAGCAGGCCGAGCGCGCATCGGCGCTGGCCGCGCTCTTCCTCGATATCGTGCGCTGGGGAGTGGTCCAAGGCGCAAGCGATGTTCACATCAACGTGAACCAGCGGCGCGACGCCGGCGAAATCCGCTACACCATCCATGGCGAGTACGTCGGCACCGACCGGTTCACGGGCCTGTCCAGCTCCACGCTGCTGGATGTGCTGGCCGTGGCCTGGATGGATGTGCGCGGCGGCAATGGCGCGGTCTTCGACCCCGCGCTTGAGCAACAGGGGCGCATCGCGCTCGACCTGGAAGCCATTCCCATCGTGCTGCGCTGGGCGTCGCTTGCCGCCGATGCAGGGCCTTCGGTGTGCCTGCGCATCTTGCGGCTGGACGCGACCGTTGACGGCGACCTGCGTGCGCTGGGTTATCTGCCGGGGCAGGCCGAGACCCTGCTGCGGGCGCGCGAGCGCGAGGGCGGGGCCATCGTGCTGGCGGGCGTCGTCGGCTCCGGCAAGTCGACCACCATCGCCGCGTTGATGCGCGGCATTGCGCCCACGCGCAAGGTCATCACACTGGAAGACCCGGTGGAATACCACATCGGCAATGCCCTGCAGAACACACTGGCAGGCGCGTTGGCGGATTCCGCGTGGCCCGCCCTGGATGCCAAGCTCAAGACGATCAAGCGATCGGCGATGAACGACCTGTTGATCGGCGAGATCCGGGACACCCACACCGGCCGCGCCTTCATGGATCTGGCCAGCTCGGGCGTCAGCTTGTACGCCACCACGCATGCAGGCTCGGCAGCGATGATTCCAGAGCGCCTGGCGTCGGATGCGATCGGCGTGTCGCGCGAATTCCTGGCCTCGCCCGGCATCCTGAAGCTGCTTGTTTACCAGACCCTGCTCCCCCGGCTTTGCAATGGCTGCTCACTGCCGGTGGACAGTCTTTGGGGCGCAGCCCAACGGCACCAAGTGTCCGGCGCCGGGTGGGACTGGCGGGGATGGGTGCGGGAAATGCAAAGAGCTTTCGAGCTGGACGCGGATACGCTCAGGGTCAGGAACGCGGCGGGCTGCCCCGAGTGCCGGCGCGAGCAACTGCCCGAGCTCAACGGCACGGCGGGCCGCAGCGTCGCCGCGGAAATGGTGGAGCCCGAGCGCGCGGATGGATTCCTGGATCGGGTGCGCAAGCGCGACAACCTGGGGTTGAAGGATATGGTCCAGGCGGCCGGCCTGGCGGCCTGGCGCGAGGCCCCCACGCGTGGCGTGCGGGCGCTGGATTGCGCCCTGTACAAGGTCAGCCTGGGGGAAATCGACCCCCGGACGCTGCTGCGCAGGTTCGACCTGCCCGTGATGCCGAATGCCGTGGGCGTCGAACCGGCCAGGGGTGCTCATGGCTGATCCCGCGCTGCACCCCTCCGCATGGTCCCGGCTCGCCGGCGGCGCTCGTCAATCGTGGCTGGACGCATTGCGCTTTCGTGCACGCCGCGCGGACTACTACGAATATCTGGCCGACGTTGTCGAAGGCACGCAAGGGCGCAAGAGCCTGCGCGACATCTTCGAAGACGACGCGCGCCGTTACGGGCCGGATACCGTGCGAGGCCGCCTGTGCCAGCACTGGGCGACGGCCTATCTGGATGCGGGCGGCGACTTGGGCGTTGCCTGGTCCGCAACGCTGCCGTCCAGCGAATGCCAATTGCTCAGCTGTGTGCAGGAAGAGGGCGGAGACCTGGCGGCGGCGCTGCGGGACCTGGCGCGCGCCGCCAGGCTGGCATCCGACGCCGGGACGGCTTTGGTGTCGGCTTCCATGGCGGGCGTGGTGGCGGCGATCGTGGCCTTCGCCTTGCTGTGTTCCATCCCATTTTTCAGTGTGCCGCGGCTGCAGCAGGTATTTCAGGCCGTGCCGCCCGAGGACTACGCGCCCCTGACACGCGCGCTGTTCGCGCTGGCCGAGGGCTTGAGGCAGTGGCTTGCGCTTTGGGTTGTCCTGGTTTTCGGCTCGGTCCTGCTGAGCCTGTGGTCGTTGGCGAACCTCACCGGAGACCTCAGGGCCGTCCTGGATCGCTGGCTGATCTGGCGGCTGTACCGGGATTTTCAGGCGATCCGCTTTCTTTCTCTGCTGGCCGTGCTCATCCGGCAGCACGGGGCGGCCGACACCCGATTGCGGCGCGCGCTGTCCGTGCAGACCCGGGATGCGCACCCCTGGCTGCATGCGCATCTGCAAGCCATGTTGAACCGCATCGACGCTGGCGCAAGCGGTCCCGAAATATTCAGCACGGGGCTGCTGGACCCGGAAACGTGGTGGTACATGGCCGACATGATGGATGCCTTGGGCGTGGAGGCCGGGCTTGCTCGCGTGCGCCAGCGCGTCGAACTCCGCTTGCTGTCGCGTGTGCGGCGGCAGTCGCTCGTACTGCGCTGGTCGTTGCTGGTCTCGTCCCTGGCGACCGTGCTGGGGATCACGCTCTGGCACTACGCCGTGATCGACGAGCTGCGCCAGGCGCTGACCAATTTCTACGCCAGCCAGTAAAAGGCCGGCAATAACGGCGCGGCCGCACTGCGCGCTTCATTCAAAGGGGGTAATGATGCAAGGTCTTGTGATGTTCCGGTCTGGCGCTGTGCGCCAAATGGGGTTTTCGTTGATGGAAGTATCCATCGTCACCGCCATTGTCTTGCTGATCGCGATTGTCGGCATCCCGGCAATTGGCGCCTATGTGATTGAAAACAAGGTGCCCAAGGTGGGCGAAGAGCTGCAGCGCTTTATCGCCAGCATGAAAATCAACGCGCAAGGCGGCGGCGTCACGCCCTACACCGGGCTGGATACCGGCGCCCTGGCCAATGCGTTGCGCGACTCCACCGTGCTGGCCGTGCAGGGCTCCGGCGCCGCGGCGAGCATCGCCCATGGACTGGGCGGCAGCGGAGCGGGCGGCAGCGGCGTGGTCGAGGTCGAACCCGCCGCCGTCGATGGCGCGGGCACGGGCTCCGCGTTCACGCTCACGCTGACCAGCGTCAGCCACGCGGCCTGCCCGGCCCTGGCTTCCGTACTGCAGCGCGTGTCAGAGATCATTTCCATCACGGGAAATAGCGGAGCCAAGGTCGTCAAGGACTCGATAGCCAGGCCCAGCGTGCCCTACCGCGCCGCGCAGGCCCAGGCCCAATGCAGCCAGGGCGATGTCAATACTTTCGTGTTTACCGCAAGATGAGCCGGCCTTCCTGCGTGTTGAACCGTCCCTTCCGCGCCCGCCCGCGGCGCCAGTCGGGTTTCTCGTTGGCGGCGATGGCGCTGGCGCTCGCCATTACCACCGCGATCGCCATCTGGGCGTCCAACCAGGTGGTGCACGGCATAGAAGCGTCCGCGGCGCGGTCGACGGGGGTGTGGCTGACCCAGGTCCGCCTGGCGGTGGCGGGAGTGCTGGCGCGGCATTTCGATGCCATGGCCAAGGGGGAGGCGCCCAAGAGCAGCCAAGGCCAGCCCTTGTTCGTGGACCCGTTCGGGCCCACCCTGGCCGAACTGCGCAGCCACGGGCACTTGCCCGCCGACTTCCCCAACCAGTCTGCCATGGGCTTTGGAGCGGAAATCAGGATTTCCCGGGCGCCGGCGTGTCCGGGCGAGGCTTGCCGCATCGACGGCGTGGTCTATGCCGACAAGCCGCTGCTAAAAAAGGGGACGCAATTTCCCGATCAAATCGCCATGGCCTCCGTCATCGAGGCTGCGGGCGGTTACGGCGGAGCGGTGTGGCCAGAAGCGCCAGGCCAATTGCGCGGGGCCGCGTACAACTTTCCCAATCCATTGGCCCCCGGCGCGCCCACTTATGCGCCGGGCACGCTGGCGCTGTGGGCGGGGGCAGGGGCCGGCAGCGGGCAACCGGATCTGAGCAGCTACGTCAAAATGCGCGATACGCGGGACCCTGACCTCCAGGGTTCGCTCTCGGTGGCGGCCAACGTTCATGCGGGGAATTACCTGACCGTGGGCGCCCGGGAGACCCCGGGCCATTTCTGCAATGTCGCATCGGGCGCGCTGGCCAGTTCCGACCAAGGGGAGCTGCTTGCCTGCCAGTCCAGCGTCTGGACGCAGGCAAGCGGCGGTTTTGGAGGGGCGTACAGCATGAATTGGCCGTTGGGCTGCTTTCATTACACGGGCGTTTCCACCGCAAATCCGCGCACGGGGCAGTGTTCCTGCCCGGACGGCTACGCGGGCGTGATTGTTTCCGCAGGGGGCAAATGGTCAGAGATCGAGGGGTGGACCACCGGTTACGTCTGCCTCCGGTAGCCCGCAGGCGATGCCCCGTTCCCGCGTATGTCCGCCAACCCTCTATAATCAACGATTCGCCTAAATTCTGCTTCATCCACGATGAAATCCTCCGAGATTCGCCAGCAGTTTCTGCAATTCTTCAAGTCCAAGGGACACACCATTGTTCCTTCGTCGTCGCTCGTCCCGGGCAACGACCCGACCTTGCTCTTCACCAATTCGGGCATGGTCCAGTTCAAGGACGTCTTCACGGGCAAGGAATCGCGGTCGTACACGCGTGCCACCTCGTCGCAGCGCAGCGTGCGCGCCGGGGGCAAGCACAATGACCTGGAGAACGTGGGCTATACCGCCCGCCACCATACGTTCTTCGAAATGCTGGGCAATTTCAGCTTTGGCGATTACTTCAAGCGTGACGCCATCCAGTACGCCTGGGAATTGCTGACGCAGGTCTACAAGCTGCCCGCCGAAAAGCTCTGGGTCACCGTGTACCAGGAAGATGACGAGGCCTACGACATCTGGGCCAAGGAAGTCGGCGTGCCGACCGAGCGCATCATCCGCATCGGCGACAACAAGGGGGCGCGCTACGCGTCCGACAACTTCTGGCAGATGGCCGATACCGGTCCCTGCGGTCCGTGCTCGGAAATCTTCTTTGACCACGGCCCCGAGATCTGGGGCGGCCCCCCGGGATCGCCCGAAGAAGACGGCGACCGCTACATCGAGATCTGGAACCTGGTGTTCATGCAGTTCGAACGCGATGCCGCCGGCAACATGCCGCGTCTGCCGCGTCCCTGTGTCGATACCGGCATGGGCCTGGAACGCATCGCCGCCGTCCTGCAAGGCGTGCATTCCAACTACGAAATCGATCTCTTCCAGCACCTGATCGCCGCCGCCGCGCGCGAAACCGGCATCAAGGACCTTGAAGACAACTCGCTCAAGGTCATCGCGGACCACATCCGCGCCTGCTCGTTCCTGATCGTCGACGGCGTGATTCCCAGCAACGAAGGCCGCGGCTATGTGCTGCGCCGCATCGTCCGCCGCGCGCTGCGCCACGGCTACAAGCTGGGCCAGACCAAGCCGTTCTTTCACCGTCTGGTGCCCGATCTCGTCGCCGAAATGGGCGAGGCCTACCCGGAACTGGCCGCAACGGCCGACCGCGTGGCCCAGGTGCTCAAGCAGGAAGAAGAGCGCTTCGGCGAAACCCTGGAACACGGCATGCGCATCCTGGACACGGCCTTGGCCAATGTGCCCAAGGGCGGCGTGCTGGACGGCACCACGCTGTTCACCCTGTATGACACCTACGGCTTCCCCGTGGACCTGACCGCCGACATCTGCCGCGAACGCGAAGTGGAAGTCGACATGGCCGGTTTCGAGGTCGCCATGGAACGCCAGCGCGACCAGGCCCGTGCCGCCGGCAAATTCAAGATGGCCGAAGGCCTGAGCTACGAAGGCGCCGAAACGCGCTTCGAAGGCTACGAAAAACTGGAACTGGACAACGTCAAGGTCACGGCTCTGTACGTCGACGGCACCCAGGTCCAGGACGTGAAGGCCGGCCAGAGCGCCGTGGTCGTGCTGGACGCCACCCCGTTCTACGCGGAGTCGGGCGGCCAGGTCGGCGACACCGGCCTGCTGGAAGCCGACGGCTTGCGCTTTGCCGTCGCCGATACCCTGAAGATCCAGGCCGGCGTGTTCGGTCACCACGGCGTGCTGGAATCCGGTGCGCTGTCGGTCGGCGACACCCTGCTGGCCCGCGTGGATGCAGTCCGCCGCGCCCGCACGGTCCGCAACCACTCCGCCACCCACCTGATGCACAAGGCGTTGCGCCAGGTGCTCGGCGCGCATGTGCAGCAGCGCGGCTCGCTGGTGGATCCCGACAAGACCCGTTTCGACTTCGCGCAGGATGCGCCGTTGACGGCGGAACAGATCGCCCGCGTCGAGGCCATCGTCAATGCCGAAGTCCTGGCCAACCAGCCTACCGTCGCCCAGGTCATGGCCTACGATGACGCCGTCAAGGGCGGCGCCATGGCGCTGTTCGGCGAAAAATACGGCGATACGGTGCGGGTGCTGGATATCGGTTTCTCGCGTGAACTCTGCGGCGGCACGCATGTCAGCCGCACTGGCGACATCGGCCTGTTCAAGATCGTCTCCGAAGGCGGCGTGGCTGCGGGCGTGCGCCGCATCGAAGCCATCACCGGCGACAACGCGCTGGCCTGGGTGCAGAACCAGAACGCCTTGCTGACCCAGGTCGCGGGCATGCTGCGCAGCACGCCCGCCGACTTGCCCGTGCGCATCGCGCAGGTGCAGGACCAGGTCAAGGCGCTCGAGAAGGAACTGGAGCAATCGCGCAATAAGCTGGCCGCCAGCGCCGGCAACGACCTGGCTTCCAGCGCCGCGGTCGAGGTCAAGGGCATCAGGGTTCTGGCCGCCAGCATCGGCGACGTGGATCCCAAGGCGCTGCGCGGCATGGTCGATAACCTCAAGGATCGGCTGAAGCCCGCCGTCGTGCTTCTGGCTACCGGCTCCGCCGATGGCAAGATCAGCGTGGTGGGCGGCGTGACCGCCGACCTGACCGACCGCATCAAGGCCGGCGACCTGGTGGGCTTCGTCGCCAGCCAGGTGGGCGGCAAGGGCGGCGGCCGTCCCGACATGGCCATGGGCGGCGGCACCGATATCGCGGCATTGCCCGCGGCGATCGCCGGCGTGCAGAAATGGGTGGACGAGCGACTCTGATGAGCGGCGTTGATACCAGCCTTGATACTGGCGCCGAGGCGCCGGCCTTCGAGCAGGAGGTCGATGCCAGCGGCCTGACTTGTCCCTTGCCCATCTTGCGCGCCAAGAAGGCATTGGCGCAGATGGAAAGCGGGCAGGTGTTGCGTGTCATCACCACGGATCGCAACGCGATCCGCGACTTCCAGGCCTTTGCGCGCCAGACCGGCAATGCGCTGGTCGCGCAAAGCGAAACCGACGGCCGCGGCGTGCATTTCCTGCGCCGGCGCTGATTCGCCGAAGTCAGGAAAAAGCAAAAAGGCCCGTGAAAGCGGGCCTTTTTCGTGAGCAGCCGCTCTTTACTTGTGGATGGCCGCGGCGACCGCTTGGGTGATGGTGAAGTCCACCAGATCGCCTTCCTTCAATTGCTGAAGCTTTTCCCGCAGGGCCGGGTCCCGTACCTGGATGGTGCGCCTGTTGCCTTGCGGACCCTTCAGTATCACCAGGTTCGCGCTTCTGTTGATATGCCAGATCTCGGCGGTGATCGTGGTCTGGCGGCCAATGGCGCCTCCGGGCCGGGCACCCTTGGCGCTGCGCGTGGCCGCGGTCTCGGTCACGACTTCGGGTGCACCCGAGCCGGCAGGGCGCACATCGACGGCGACCGACTCGTAATAGTCCAGCGTCAGGGTATCGCCGGGCTTGATCTGCTGGAAGTTGCGGATGTCCGGCCCTGCAACGACGTCCACGGTATTGCCGTTGGGGCCTTGCAGCGTGATGGTCCGGGTGGCCTGGTCCACGGCTGTGACCTGTCCCGAGGCGGTTGTCAGTGCTGCGCCGATCACGCGTGCGGAGGCGGCGATCGGCATCGCCAGTGTGCCCGCCAGCAATCCAGCCAAGGCCAGGCGCGCGGCGGGAGCGAAGACTGATTTTTGATTCTTCATGGTGTAGCACCCTCCAGTTAGAGGAAGTTTTTGGGGAAAAACGCTGGAAAAAGAAGGGACGCGGTCATGGGCCGCGGAAGGTCCGGGCTCAGGGCGGGGAGGCTTGTGAAAGAAGTGCGGTGACGGCGCCGTTGCGGTGCGGTCTGGCGAGGCAGGGCGCAGAGTATTGCGTAGAACAGCATAAAACCGATCTCTCCAATCGGGTTATTCTTTCAGACGCACGAATTGCTCAAACGCATTAAAAGTGGGCACTAGGCAGGCACAAGCGCGGCTGGGCGGCTACACTTTGGGCTGCGGCGGGCCAAGGCCCGTGTTTGTAGAATACCCGGATGTGGTGTTTTAGGATACAAATCGCGCCGCCTCACAGATTTCAGCACCCTCCATTTGCCAGCAGGCTTGTTTAAGTGCTAGAATTTCCCGTTTTTCACAACTAATTCAAGGGATTACCTATGGTGGTGATTCGCCTGGCCCGCGGTGGGTCCAAGAAGCGTCCGTTTTACAACCTGGTGGCCACCGATTCGCGTAACCGTCGCGACGGCCGCTTCATCGAGCGCGTGGGTTTCTACAACCCCGTAGCTAGCGAAGGCACGGAAAACCTGCGCATTGCGCTGGACCGCGTGCAATACTGGACTGGCACCGGCGCGCAACTGTCGCCCGCTGTCGAGCGTCTGGTCAAAGACTACTCGGCCAAGGTTTCCGCCGCGGCTTGATTGCCCGCGTCGCAAAGCCCGAGCTGCTAGTTTTACTACGCTTAAAAGCTATCGTTCGTTGCTTTATAGCTACCAAGATCACTAACAAGAGCACGATACATGTCTGATGCCGCAACCTCCAACGCGGCGCCTACGGATTTGATCGAGCTGGGCCGCATCACTGCAGCCTACGGTGTGAAAGGCTGGGTTAAGGTGCAGCCACATTCGGCCAATGCCGAAGTGCTGCTCTCAGCGTCTCAATGGTGGTTGACTCGCCCTGTGCCTGAATTGGCGCGGGGCGCTGTCGCGTCTGCGCCTGTCGCATTCAAGATCGTGCAAGTCCGTTCGCAGGGCGCCACCGTGGTGGCGCAGTTGAAAGGCATTGCCGATCGCGATCAGGCCGAAGCGCTGCGCGGTTATTCCGTGCAAGCGCCGCGCGGTTCTTTTCCCGCGCCAGAGGAAGACGAATACTACTGGGTCGATCTTATCGGTTGCGCGCTGTACACCAGCGCCAACGGCGAACCCGCGCTGATAGGCGTGGTTGGCGAGGTCCTTGATAACGGCGCTCATGCCGTCTTGAAGGTCTTGTGCCAGAAGGTGGGGGCCGAAGGTCCCGAGCCCATCCTGGACGCCAAAGGCCGACCCGCCGAAATGCTCGTTCCGTTCGTACGCGCGCACATCCACGCCGTCGATTTGGCCGCTCGTCGCATCGACAGCGACTGGCCCGCGGATCTTTGATGCGATTTGACGTCGTTACGCTCTTTCCCGAGATGTTCGGGGTGGTGCGCGACCTGGGCGTCACCGGCCGGGCTCATGCCCAGGGCCGGTGGTCCCTGCACGCCTGGAATCCCCGCGATTTCACGCAGGACGTGCATCGCACGGTGGACGACCGCCCTTACGGCGGCGGCCCCGGAATGGTGATGATGGCGGCTCCCCTGGAAGCCGCCGTCAATGCCGCCCAGGAAGCGCGCGCCGCACAGGGCCTGGGCCGCGCGCCCGTGGCGCTGCTGGCGCCCGTGGGCCGGCGCTACGATCAGGCCGGCGCCGAAACGCTGGCCGCAAGCGACGGCATCATCCTCATTTGCGGCCGTTACGAAGGCGTGGACCAACGTTTCATCGAACGCTGCGTCACGCATGAAATCTCGTTGGGCGACTTTGTGTTGTCTGGCGGGGAAATCGCCGCACTCGCGGTGATCGATGCCGCCGTGCGCCTCTTGCCCGGCGTGCTCAACGACGGTGATTCCGCCCTGCAGGATTCATTCAACGATACCTTGTCCGGTTTGCTGGATAGCCCGCACTACACCCGTCCAGAGGTGTATGACGGAGAATCCGTGCCCGCTCCCTTGCTGAGCGGGCATCACGCGAATATCGCCCGCTGGCGGCGTGAGCGTTCCCTGGCCTTGACCGCCGCGCGGCGGCCGGAACTGATCGAAGCTGCCCGCGCCAAGGGTTGGCTGACCAAGCTGGACGAACGTTACCTGGCGGAACTGGGCGGCACCGAGGTGCCTGCGGACAAGGTCTCTCCCCACCGTCGAAAGCCCAGGAAACCCGCCTCCGGCGATGTCCCTCCGGTTGCCCCCGATACGCCCAAGGCTTCCGACGCGTCCTGACGCTTCCGGCCTCTGACGGCCTCTCCATCGGCTCTGTCCATGCCCGCAACCGCTAGGGATGTTCCTAGGTTGTGGGCATTTTCGCTGCTCCTTAGTATTGAAAATTACACAGACGTGAAATTTTCATATGAGCCGCTCCGCCTCCGAACGCCGTGCCAATGTGACGCCGTCGACCCTCGCGCTGGCCGGGCGTCCCGAGTCCGCCGTCGATCTTTGGCTGGGCCAGCAATTGCGGCAGCTGCGCAAGCAGCACGGGCGGTCGCTGGCCGATGTGGCCCGGGCCTGCGGTATGTCGCTGGGCCTGCTCAGCCAGATCGAACGAGGCCTGAGCTCCGCATCCGTGAAAGTGCTGCAGCTGCTGGCCCGCGAGTTCCGCGTCTCGGTCAACTCACTGCTGCGCAATGCGGAACATACCGAGGGCGAGGATGGCGGGCGCGTAGTCCGCGCGGGCGCGCACCGCTACATTGACCTGAAGGAAAAAGGCATCAGCAAAGAGATGTACACGCCGCCTGCGTGCCGCAGCATGGATCTGTGCCGGGCCTCCATCGAACCCGGCGGCTCGACCGGCAACGAGCTTTTCGTCACCGGGCAGGGCGAGCAGATCGGCGTGGTGCTCAAGGGCTCGCTGGAGCTTTGGGTGGGCGATCGCGTCATCCTGCTCAAGGAAGGCGACAGTTTTTGCTATGCCAGCAGCACACCGCGCCGCTGGCGCAATCCCGGGTCTCAGACGACCGAGGTCATCTGGGCCATATCGAACATCAATCAAGCCTTGGGGGACGACACGCAACAGGCGCCATGAGCGCGCAGCACCTAATGCGGCGGGATGACACTGGGGATCATTCCGCCACCGGGCGCGCGGAACGCCGTCCGGATTTCCTTGCCACGATGAGGATATGTCATGAAATTCAAGACTCTTGTTGTCTCTGTATTCGCAGCATTGTCCATGGCCGCGGGCGCGCAAGCCCAAACCGTGCTGAAGGTCGGGTCCACGCCTACCGGCAGTCCGTTCACGTTTCTCGATACCAAGACCAACAGCATCGAGGGGGTGATGGTCGACATCGTGAAGGCGGTCGGCAAAGAAGCCGGTTTCGCGGTGCAGATCGAGCCCATGGCATTTTCGGCGCTCATCGGCTCGTTGACGTCCAAGCGCATCGACATCGTGTCGGCAGCCATGTTCATCACCCCGCAGCGCCAGCAGGTGGTGAGCTTCTCCGAGCCGGTCTACCGCTACGGCGAAGGGCTGATGGTGCTGAAGACCGACAACAAGGAATACAAGTCGTTCGCCGACATGAAAGGCATGACGGTCGGCGTGCAGGTCGGCACCGCGTTCGTGGAACCGATCCAGAAAAGTGGCGTCTTCAAGGAAGTGAAGCTTTACGACAACCCGCCCGACATGATGCGCGATGCCAATGCCGGCCGCATCCAGGGCGGTTTCATGGACTTTCCCATCGCCACCTACATTCTGACGCAGGGGAACTATCCCAATCTGAAGATGGCGCAGTCCTATCAGCCGACCATCCTGGGCAGCCTGGGCCTGGCCACGCGCAAGGAAGACACGGAGCTGCTGGAGCGCATCAACAAGGCGCTGGCCAAGCTGAAGGCTGACGGCACCATCGACGCCATTCTGAAGAAGTGGGGCCTGGGCGGCGCATGACGCTGGCTTGAGCGCGCATTAACCAATCAATTGCACAAGCTCTGCCGGCGCGGTCGTGCCCGCCGGCGGATGGGGCGCATCCGGCGCTCCCGCGGGCAGTCCTGTCGGGGTGGGTTGAGTCATGATGGAATTCTTCAAAGACGCGGCAGAGTTCATGCCGATACTGCTGGAAGGCGCAAAGCTCACCATCCTGGTCACGCTGGGCTCGCTTGCGCTGTCCACGGTGCTGGGGCTGGTGTGGGCGCTGATGCGGGTCTCTGGCAACAAATACCTGTCCAGTTTCAGCGGCGGCGTGATCAACCTGCTGCGCGGCATACCCATCATCGTGCTGCTGTTCTATATCTACTTCGTGATGCCCGACATGGGGGTCTCGCTCAGCGCGGTGCAGGCCGCGATCATCGGCCTGGGCGTGGCATATTCCGCCTACCAGGCCGAGAACTTCCGCGCGGGAATCCAGGCCATTGACCGCGGGCAGATCGAAGCGGCCATGGCCATGGGCATGAGCTGGAGCCTGACCATGCGGCGCGTGGTGCTGCCGCAGGCGGTGAAGATCGTGCTGCCGCCCTACGGCAACATCATGATCATGATGCTCAAGGACTCCTCGCAGGCCTCCACCATCACGGTGGCGGAACTGGCTCTGCAGGGCAAGCTGATTGCCGTCTCCACCTTCAAGAACGCCACGGTATTTTCGCTGGTGGCGCTGATGTATCTGGTGATGTGCGTGCCGCTGATTCTGCTGGTCCGGCATCTGGAAAAAAGGAGCGCCACCAAATGATCGAACTCCGTGGAGTCCGCAAGAGCTTCGGTCCGCTCGAGGTGCTCAAGGGCATCGACGCCGAGGTTGCTCAGGGCGAAGTGGTATGCGTGGTCGGTCCGTCCGGGTCGGGTAAGTCAACCATCCTGCGGTGCATCAATGGGCTGGAGCGCTACAACGCCGGTCGCATCACCGTGGACGGAGAACTCGTGGATTGCGATTCGCCGTCCATTGTGTCGATCCGCACGCAGGTGGCGATGGTGTTCCAGCGCTTCAACCTGTTTCCTCATCGCACGGCGCTGGAGAACGTGATCGAAGGGCCGATCTTCGTGAAGAAGGAGCCGCGCGCCCAGGCGCTGGAGCGGGGCCGCGAGCTCCTGGCCAGCGTGGGCCTCGCGGACAAGGAGGACGCGCATCCGAACCAGTTGTCCGGCGGCCAGCAGCAGCGCGTGGCGATTGCGCGCGCGCTGGCAATGCAGCCCAAGGCCATTCTGTTCGACGAGCCGACCTCCGCGCTGGACCCGGAGCTGGTCGGCGATGTCCTGGGCGTCATGCGCAAACTGGCCGAGGCAGGCATGACGATGGTCGTCGTGACGCACGAAATGAGCTTCGCGCGCGAGGTCGCGGACCGCGTCATGTTCTTCGATGGCGGCGTCATGGTGGAGCAGGGCGCCGCCCGTGAAGTGCTGAATCATCCGCAGCATCCCCGTACGCAGGATTTCCTGCGCCGCGTGCTGCATCCCATGTAAGGAATCACCATGCAGCAAGCGCCGTTTCCTCTTTCCCCTTCGTTGTGGGCAGCGACCGCGGCGGCGCCTCCGCCCACCGAGCCGCTGTCCGCTTCCACGCAGGCGGACGTCCTGGTGGTCGGCGGCGGCTACGCCGGCTTGAGCACCGCGCTGCATCTTGCGGAGCGGGGAATCAAGGCCGTATTGCTGGAAGCGCGGGAGATCGGCTTCGGCGGATCGGGCCGCAATGGCGGCCAGGTCATTCCGGGCCTGAAGTATGACCCCGACGCCTTGCTCTCCATGTTCGGCCCCGAACGCGGCGAACGGCTGCTGCGATTCGCCGGCGCCACGGCGGACTCGGTGTTCAACCTGATCGAGCGTCACGCCATGGATGTGCCGCATGTGCGCAACGGCTGGATCCAGGGGGCGCACAATCCCGAGGCCTTGCGTGTGGCGCACGAGCGCGCCGCGCAGTGGGCGCGGCATGGCGCGGATGCCCAGCCGCTGGACCGCGCGCAGGTGGCGCGTCTGATCGGCGCGGACAAATACCTGGGCGGCTGGCTCGACAAGCGCGCGGGCGCGGTGCAGCCCCTGAGTTACGCGCGAGGCCTGGCGCGCGCCGCGTTGAATGCAGGCGCCTTTCTTCATACGGACACCCCCGTCACCGGCCTGAAGCGGGAGGGCGGCAAATGGACGGCGTCCACCGCCCGAGGTCCCACGGTCACGGCCGACCGCGTCGTGATGTGCACGAATGCCTACGGCGGCGACCTGTGGCCGGGGTTGAAGCCGTCGATCATCGATGCCAATACGTTTCAGGTCGCGACCACGCCATTGCCGGAACACATCCGGGCCGGAATATTTCCGGAGGGGCACGTCTCGTCCGACACGCGCAACCTGCTGCTGTATTTCCGCCTGGACCACCAGGGCAGGCTGCTGATGGGCGGGCGCGGTCCGTTCCGCGAGCCCAGGGGGGCCGGAGACTGGGCGCACCTGGAGCGCGTGATGCTCAAGATGTTCCCCCAGGTGGCGGGCACGCCGTTCGAATTCCGCTGGTGCGGCCGCGTCGCCATCACGCGCGACTATCTGCCTCACCTGCATGAGCCGGAACCCGGGCTGCTGGTGGACATCGGTTGCCAGGGGCGCGGCGTGGGCCTGCAGACCAGCATGGGCCAGGCCATGGCGCAATACGTGGCGACGGGCGACGCCAGCGCGCTGCCAGTGCCTTTGTCGCCGGTGGTGCCGTTTCCCCTCTACGGCCTGCGGCGGCTCTACGTCAATGCCGTGGTGACGTGGTATCGGATGACCGACGGCGGTGTCTGAGTGCTGCGGCTTCGTCGAAAAAAAACCCCGGAAGCCATCTCCGGGGTTTTTCTTTCAGCGCGGCGGCGCCGCGGTTCACTCGCCCAGCTTGGCCCGCTGTTCCTGCACCTTTTGCAGGGTTTCACCGAACTGCGCCATGCGCGCCTTTTCTTGCTCGACCACGGCGGCCGGAGCGCGTTCCACGAAGCTGGCGTTGGACAGCTTGGCGTTGGCCTTGGCGATTTCACCAGCCAGGCGCGCGATTTCCTTGTCCAGGCGCACGCGTTCCGCCGCCACGTCGATTTCAACGTGCAGCATCAGGCGGCTGGCGCCCACGACCTGGACCGGGGCTCCGGCGTCCGGCAGGGCGTCCAGCACCTCGACCTGGCTCAGCTTGGCCAGCGCGGCCAGGTAGGGCGCGTTGCGGGTCAGCTTGGGCGCATCGCCCTGGGCGCACAGCGGCACCTTCTGGGCGGGCGACAGGCTCATTTCCCCGCGCAGGGCGCGCACGGCTTCGATCTGCGCCTTCAGTTCGGCCACGTCGGCTTCAGCCGCGGCGTCCACGGCTGCGGGGTTGGCCTGCGGGAAAGGCTGGACGCTGACGCTGTCCGCCACCCCTTCCTTGCGCTTGCCTGCCACCACCGAGACCTTCTGCCAGAGTTCTTCCGTGATGAACGGAATGATCGGGTGCGCCAGGCGCAGCACGCATTCCAGGACGCGGATCAGCGTGCGGCGGGTGCCCAGCTGCTGGGCCGGCGTGCCGGTCTGGATCTGCACCTTGGCCAGTTCCAGGTACCAGTCGCAGTACTCGTCCCACACGTAGCGGTAGAGCGCGTTGGCGATGTTGTCGAAGCGATAGTCGGCAAAGCCGCGGGCAACGTCGGCTTCCAGCGTCTGCATCTGGCTCACGATCCAGCGGTCCACGAAGGACAGCTCGCCGGCATCCGGGCCGGTCAGGTCGTGGCCTTCGGTATTCATCAGCACGAAGCGCGTGGCGTTCCACAGCTTGTTGCAGAAGTTGCGGTAGCCTTCGCAACGCTTCAGGTCGAAATTGATGTTGCGGCCCAGGGTCGCGTAGGCGGCCATCGTGAAGCGCAGGGCGTCGGTGCCGAACGCGGGGATGCCGTCCGGATACTGGCGGCGGGTCGCCTTTTCGATGGCTCCGGCCTGCTTCGGGTTCATCAGGCCGTAGGTGCGCTTGACGACCAGGCCGTCCAGGTCGATGCCGTCGATCAGGTCGACCGGGTCCAGGGTGTTGCCCTTGGATTTGCTCATCTTCTGGCCGTCCGCGTCGCGGATGAGGCCATGCACGTAGACGTGCTTGAACGGAATCTGGCCGGTCAGGTGCGTGGTCAGCATGACCATGCGCGCGACCCAGAAGAAGATGATGTCAAAGCCCGTGACCAGCACGCTGGAGGGCAGGTAGCGCTGCAGGTCCGGCGTGTTTTCAGGCCAGCCCAGCGTCGTGAAGGGCACCAGGCCCGACGAGAACCAGGTGTCCAGCACGTCCGGGTCGCGCGTGAGTTCACCCGTGACGCCGGCGGCACGCGCCTGCTCGATCGCGCCGGCTTCGTCGTGCGCCACGAAGACCTGGCCGTCTTCCGAATACCAGGCGGGGATCTGATGGCCCCACCAGAGCTGGCGCGAGATGCACCAGTCCTGGATGTTGTTCAGCCACTGGTTGTAGATGGTGGTCCAGTTGTCGGGGTAGAACTGGATGCGGCCGTCGGCCACCACTTCCAGGGCGACCTCGGTGATGCTCTTGCCGGGGTTCAGCGTGCCTTCCGGCGCGGGCTTGCTCATGGCCACGAACCACTGGTCGGTCAGCATGGGCTCCAGGACGACGCCGGTGCGGTCGCCCTTGGGCTGCATCATCTTGTGCGGCTCGATCTTGACCAGATAGCCTTCAGCTTCCAGCTGCGCCACGACCGCCTTGCGGGCCTCATAGCGTTCCATGCCCTGGAATTGCTTCGGGCCGTTCTCGTTGATGTGAGCGTCCAGCGTGAAGATCACGATCAGCGGCAGATCGTGGCGCATCGCGCAGGCGTAGTCGTTGAAGTCGTGCGCGCCGGTGATCTTCACGCAGCCCGTGCCGAATTCAGGGTCGACGAAGTCGTCGGCGATGATGGGAATGTTGCGGTCGCAAAGCGGCAGTTCCACTTCCTTGCCGACTAGGTGCTTGTAGCGGGGGTCGTCGGGGTGGACGCACAGCGCGCCGTCGGCCAGCATGGTTTCCGGACGGGTGGTGGCGATGGTCATGCCGCGCAGCGTGACGGTCTGGCCATCCTTGTCGGTGATGGTCTGCGGTCCGTCGACGAAGGGATAGAGGATGTGCCACATGTGGCCATCGGTCTCTTCGGACTGGACTTCCAGGTCGGAAACGGCCGTCAGCAGCTTGGGGTCCCAGTTGACCAGGCGCTTTCCGCGATAGATCAGTCCCTGTTTATGCAGGCGCACGAAGGTCTCCACCACGCCGCGCGACATGCGGTCGTCCATGGTGAAGTACTCGCGCGGCCAGTCGGCCGACGCGCCCAGGCGGCGAACCTGCTCGGTGATGGCGTTGCCGGACTTTTCCTTCCATTCCCACACCTTTTCCACGAATTTCTCGCGGCCCAGGTCGTGGCGGGTGATCTTATCGGCGTCCAGCTGTCTTTCAACGACGATCTGCGTGGCGATGCCGGCATGGTCGGTGCCCGGGATGAACACGGTGTCGTCGCCCGACATCCGGTGGTAGCGGATCAGGCCGTCCATGATGGTCTGGTTGAATGCGTGGCCCATGTGCAGGGTGCCTGTCACATTGGGCGGCGGGAACTGGATGACGTAGGGCTGGCTTTCCGTCCCCGTTTTTACGTGCTGGCCGGCCGTGAAGTATCCGCGCTTGTCCCACTCGGCGTACCAGCGGGATTCCAGTTCGGAGGGTTCGAAGCTCTTGGAGAGTTCCGGGGTGTCGCTCGCGGGAGTCGAGGCGTTCGGGGGAGCAGCTTGAGTCATTACAGGGTTCCGGCAGACAGGGGCGCCCGGGCTAGGGATACGGGCAGCAAACCGCTCATTTTAAGATGTAATGCGGTCTTCTCAGCGTGTTAGAATACCGGGTTACTGTAAACCTTTTAGAAGTCCCTGAATTCATTGAGGATTCCTTCAGAAATGCGCGCGGAATAGTTCATGTCCGCTCGTGTTCGGAATCCGGCGAACGATCCGGGGCGCGTCCGACAGGTCGGCAGTGTCGAATCCCTGCCTTGGCCAAGTGGTTCAGGAAGGCCCGAGACATCCATTCGTTTCGGACCGCCTGTGCGCCAACAGCGCAATGACGCTTCAAGGGTGACACCGACAAGCGCAGAGCCACGCCAGGCAATTCACTAGAAACCAGTCAGAAATCAGTTTTTGGAGTTCTTATGTCCATTCAACGCACCCTCTCGATCATCAAGCCCGACGCCGTTGCCAAGAACGTGATCGGCCAGATCGTCGGCCGTTTCGAGCAAGCCGGCCTGAAGGTCATCGCCGCCCGTCTGGCCCAGCTGTCGCGCGCCGACGCCGAGCGCTTCTACGCCGTGCACAAGGAACGTCCCTTCTTCAAGGACCTGGTCGATTTCATGATCTCGGGCCCGGTCTTCGTGCAAGTGCTGGAAGGTGAAGAAGCCATCCTGAAGAACCGCGACCTGATGGGCGCCACGGACCCGAAGAAGGCTGCCCCCGGCACCATTCGCGCCGATTTCGCCGACAGCATCGACGCCAACGCCGTCCACGGCTCCGACGCTCCGGAAACGGCTGCTGTCGAAATCGCGTTCTTCTTCCCCGAAATCAACATCCACAGCCGTTGATTTTCGCGGAACAATTGTTCAAAGCTTTTTAGTTTTACCCAGGTCATGGAATCCGTCGAACGAATCAATCTGCTGGGGCTGGATGGCTCCGCCCTGTCCGAACTTGTCGGACAGTGGGGCGGCAAGCCGTTTCGCGCCCGTCAGCTGCAGCGCTGGATGCACCAGCGCGGCGCCGATTCGTTCGACGCCATGACCGACCTGGCCCGCGAATTCCGCGGCCAGCTTGCGACGCACTGCCGCATCGAGGCATTGCCCGTCAACATCGAGCAGCGCTCGACCGACGGCACCCGCAAGTGGCTGTTCGACGTGGGGCAGGGCAATGCCATCGAAACCGTCTTCATCCCCGAAGACGACCGCGGCACGCTGTGCATTTCCAGCCAGGCCGGATGCGTGGTGAACTGCCGCTTCTGCTCGACCGGGCACCAGGGCTTCAACCGCAACCTGAAGACCAGCGAGATCATCGGCCAGCTGTGGTGGGCCAAGCGCGTGCTGGAGGCCGATATCGGCACCGCCCGCCTGGAAAGCGCCCGCGCCTCCGAAGATACGCGCGTCATCAGCAACGTCGTCATGATGGGCATGGGCGAACCCTTGCTCAACTACGACCAGGTCCTGCCGGCCTTGCGCCTGATGCTGGACGACAATGCCTATGGCTTGTCGCGCCGCCGCGTCACGGTGTCCACGTCCGGCGTGGTTCCCATGATGGACCGCCTGTCGCAAGACTGTCCCGTGGCGCTGGCTGTGTCGCTGCACGCACCCAACGATGCGTTGCGCGACGAGCTGGTGCCGCTGAACAAGAAGTACCCGCTGAAGGAGTTGCTGGCCGCTTGCGAACGCTATCTGGCGTTTGCTCCGCGCGACTTCATCACATTTGAATACTGCATGCTGGACGGCATCAACGACACCGACCAGCACGCCAAGGAACTGATCCAAATTGCACGCCAGTTGCGCTGCAAGCTCAATCTGATCCCGTTCAATCCCTTCCCCGAATCCGGCCTGAAGCGCTCGAATTCGGCGCGTGTGAAAGTGTTTGCCCAGCGTCTGATGGACGCGGGCATCATCACGACCGTCCGCAAGACCCGGGGTGACGATATCGATGCGGCTTGTGGTCAACTGGCCGGAGAGGTGCGGGACCGTACTCGGATCACCGAGCGCAATGCCGCACAGCGCCAGACCATACCAATTAAACAGGTGCATGCATGACGCAGGATTTCGCTTCTGCAGTTTCCGAATCGTCCGCAGGCGCTGCGGGCAGCGTGGGCTCGGCATTGCGCGCGTTGCGCCAGTCCAAGGGCTGGTCGCTCGACGAAGTGTCCAGCCGCATCAAGTTTTCCGCGAAGCAGATCGAAGCCCTTGAAAACGAGCAGTGGGGCAATCTTCCCACTGGCGTTTCCCTGCGCGGCCTGGTCCGCAACTATGCGCGCCTGCTGGGCGCGGACTCGCAAGCCATCGTCGATTCGCTGGAGCCCAAGGCCCGCGTCACCGGTCCGGTGAAGCTCAGCCCGGGCGCCCTGCATTCGGCGCATTCCATCCCGCAATCCAGCGCGGACGAAGAACGTTCGTCCTCGACGTCTTGGGGATGGCTTATCGCCATCGTGCTGGTGCTGGCCGCCGGCGTGGCGTATGCCTTCTGGCAAGGCTGGTTGCCGCAGCAATGGCTGCCGTCCGACTGGCTGCCGAAGCCGACCAAGTAACCCGGTTCTACCCGATGCAAGATTCTTCTCTGCCTTGCCAGGATGCGCCGCCTCCCTCCGTGGGGGCCGCGGCACGCCGCGCCACGCGTTCGGTCGCGGTGAAGTGGGGCGATCGTGTCGTGACGGTTGGCGGAGACGCCCCGGTCGTGGTCCAGTCCATGACCAACACCGACACCGCGGACGCCATCGCCACCGCGATCCAGGTCAAGGAGCTGGCGCAGGCCGGCTCCGAACTTGTGCGGATCACGGTGAATACGCCGGAGGCGGCCCGCGAGGTCGTCGCCATCCGCGAACAGCTCGACCGCATGGGCGTGAACGTGCCGCTGGTGGGAGACTTCCACTACAACGGCCACAAGCTCCTGACGCAGTTCCCCGAATGCGCCCAGGCGCTGTCCAAGTACCGGATCAACCCCGGCAACATGGGGGGCGGCAAGCGTCGCGACGACAATTTCGCGCAGATGATCGAAGTGGCTTGCCGCTACGACAAGCCGGTGCGCATAGGCGTGAACTGGGGCAGCCTGGATCACGAACTGATGGCGCGCAAGATGGACGAAAACAGCCGCCGCGCCCAGCCCTGGGAAGCCCAGGCCGTGATGCGCGACGCGCTCGTCGTGTCCGCCATCACCAACGCGCAGCGCGCCGAAGAACTCGGCCTGCGGCGCGATGCCATCATCCTGTCGTGCAAGGTCAGTCATGTGCAGGACCTGATCGCCGTCTACCGCGACCTGTCCGCCCGTTGCGACTACCCTTTGCACCTTGGCCTGACCGAAGCCGGCATGGGCAGCAAGGGCATCGTGGCCTCCACGGCCGCGCTGGCCGTGCTGCTGCAGCAGGGCATTGGCGACACGATCCGCATTTCGCTCACCCCGGAACCGGGCGGCGATCGCAGCCGCGAAGCCATCGTCGCGCAGGAAATCCTGCAAACGATGGGCTTGCGCGCATTTACGCCCATGGTCGTGGCCTGCCCCGGCTGCGGACGCACCAGCAGCACGTTCTTCCAGGAACTGGCCGATAGCATCCAGTCCTATCTGCGCCGGCAGATGCCGGTCTGGCGGGCGGCGTATCCCGGCGTGGAAAGCATGAACGTCGCCGTCATGGGCTGTGTGGTCAATGGGCCGGGCGAAAGCCGTCATGCCGACATCGGCATCAGCCTGCCGGGCACTGGTGAAGTGCCGGCCGCCCCGGTGTTTGTCGACGGCGAGCGTACCGTGACGCTCAAGGGCGACCATATCGCCGAAGAGTTCCAGGCCATCGTTGAAGACTACGTTGCGCGCCGCTACGGCGCGCTCGCCTCTCATTAAAGTAAGGGTGTAGCCGCTAGCGCGCTTGCCGGCGCGCGACGCGGCATGATCAAGATGACTCAAGCTTTCCAGAAAGTCGCCGCCATACGCGGCATGAATGACCTGTTGCCGGGGGCAAGCGCCCGCTGGGAGCAATTCGAGGAAATCGTGCGCGGCTGGCTGCGCGGCTACGGCTATCGCAATGTGCGTACGCCCGTGCTTGAGCATACGCGCCTGTTCGCGCGCGGCATCGGCGAAGTGACCGACATCGTCGAGAAGGAGATGTACACCTTCACCGATGCGCTCAACGGCGAATCGCTGACGATGCGGCCCGAAATGACCGCTGGCATCGTGCGCGCCTCCATCGAGCACAACCTGCTCTATGACCGTCCGCAACGCGTCTATTCGATCGGTCCGGTGTTTCGCCACGAGCGGCCCCAACGCGGCCGCTACCGCCAATTCCACCAGATCGACGTCGAAGCCCTGGGCTTTGCCGGCCCCGACGTGGATGCCGAACTGATCGTCATGCTGGCCCGTCTCTGGAAGCTGCTGGGCCTGAAGGACGTGCGCCTGGAGCTGAACTCGCTGGGCCAGCCGGCCGAGCGCGCCGCGCACCGCGCGGCCCTGATCGAGCACCTGGAAAAGCATCGCGACATCCTGGACGAAGACGGCCAGCGCCGCATGTACAGCAACCCCTTGCGCGTGCTGGACACCAAGAATCCCGCCATGCAGGAAATGGCCGACAGCGCGCCGCGCCTGTTCGACTTCCTGGGCGATGAGTCCCGCGCGCACTTTGACGGCGTCTGCCAACGCCTGGCCGACGCCGGTATCGAATACCGCCTGAACCCGCGCCTGGTCCGCGGGCTGGACTACTACAACCTGACCGTGTTCGAGTGGGTCACGGACCGCCTCGGTTCCCAGGGCACCGTCTGCGGCGGCGGCCGTTACGACGGCCTGGTCGAACTGCTGGGCGGCAAGCACGCGCCCGCCGTGGGCTTTGCCATCGGCATGGAGCGCCTGCTGGACCTGTGGGAGCAAAGCGTCGAAGTCGACGCTCCGGCGGAATGCGACGTCTATGTCGTGCATCAGGGTGAAGACGCGCAGCGCCTGGCCGCCCGGGTGGGCGAAGACCTGCGCGACGCGGGTCTGTCGGTCATCGTGCATGCGGGTTCGGCGGGCTTCAAATCCCAATTCAAGCGCGCGGACGCCAGCGGCGCCCGGGTTGCGGTTATTCTTGGCGCCGATGAAGTGGCCTCGCAGACCGCCAGCGTCAAATTCCTGCGCGCCGGCGAGCAAGGCGAAGCCGCGCAGCAGCAGGTCCCGTTGGCGCAACTGGCCGACGCATTGAATAACAAGGGTTAAGGCATGGCATACGATCTGGAAGAACAGGAAAAACTCGACGCGATCAAGGCGTGGTGGGCTCGTTACGGCACCCTGGTGTTCACGCTGGTGGCGGTCGTGGTCCTGGCTTGGGGCGGCTGGTGGGGCTGGAAGGCGTACGAGTCGCATCGCGCCAACCAGGCCATGGGCTACTTCGAAGCGCTGGAAGATGCGGCACGCCTGGGCGGCGCCGATTCCTCGGTGCGCATCAAGACCGCCGCCGCGACGCTGCGCGAGAAATATCCGGCCACGGGCTACGCCGCGCGTGGCGCGCTGGTGGCGGCCCAGGCGCTGCAAGCCCAGAAGGATGAGGCCGGCGCCCGCGAACAGCTTGAATGGCTGGCCGCGCAGGGCAAGAATCCCTCCATGCAGGCCGTGGCGCGGCTGCGCCTGGCGGGCATGCTGCTGGACCAAAAGCAATACGATGCCGCACTGGCGCAGTTGAACAACCCGCCGGCTGCCTTCGCCGCCTTGTTCGCGGACCGCCGCGGCGACGTTCTCGCCGCGCAAGGCAAGCGCGACGAAGCGCGTACGGCATGGCAGAGCGCCATTGATGGCCTGGGTACGGCGAATCCTCTGACCCAGGTCGTGCAACTGAAACTGGATGCCTTGAGCGGAGCGTGACTGTAATGCGTAAATTTGCACTTGGCCGTAAGTGGCGCGGCGCCGTTTGCCTGGCAGGCTTGCTTGCGCTGGGCGGATGCGGCATGTTTTCCCATGACGACGGCCGATACGATCCCGCGCCGCTGACCGAATACAAGGCCGGCATGTCCGTGCGCCAGGTCTGGTCCACGTCGATCGGCAGCGGTTCCGGTCTGGGCTTCGCGCCCACGGTGCTGGGCGATGCGGTCTACGCGGCCACGCCCGATGGTTCGGTGGGCAAGTTCGATCTGCAAAGCGGCCGTCCCATCTGGAAGGCCAAGACCGACGGCAAGCTGTCGGCCGGCGCGGGCAGCGATGGCACGACCACCGCCGTGGCTTCGCCCAACGGCGACGTGATCGCCTTCGACGACACCGGCAAGGTGAAGTGGAAGGTGCGCGCCACCAGCGACGTCAGCGTTCCGCCCGTCGTGGGCTACGGCATCGTCGTGGTCCGCAGCGGCGACTACCGGATCCAGGCCTTTGATGCCAACAGCGGCGAACGTGTCTGGAGCGTGCAGCGCCCCGGCCCGTCGCTGGCCCTGCGCAGCGTGTCGCAGATGGTCCTGGCCGAAGGCCTGGTCATTTCCGGCCTGCCCGGCGGCAAGCTGATGGCCATTGCTTCCAATAGTGGTAACGTGCAATGGGAAGGCACCGTGGCGACGCCGCGCGGCGCTAGCGACCTTGAGCGCCTGACCGACGTGGTCGGTGCGCCCCGCATCGCGGGCAACCTGCTTTGCGCGGTCGCCTATCAGGGACGCATCGTCTGCTTTGATGTCACCGCGGGTGGCCGTCCGCTCTGGACCAAGGACTTTTCCAGCGTGAGCGGAGTGACCCTGGACGAACGCTTTGCCTATGCGGCCGACCAGAACAGCGTGGTGAACGCATTTGCGCTGGATAATGGCGGCAATCTCTGGAAGCAGGCGGCGCTCAAGAACCGCCAGCTCACCGCACCGGCTATGCTGGGGGGAGCGCTGGCAGTGGGCGACCTGGAAGGCTACGTGCACTTCGTTTCGCGCAGTGACGGCAGCCTGATGGCGCGGCTGTCCGTGGGCGGAGGAGCCATTGTCTCGCCGCCGCAAACGACTCCCCAAGGAGTGCTGGTCCAGACGGGCAATGGCAATCTCGTCCTGATCGGCACCAACTAAAACCTATAGAACAAAGCCTTACACCGTGTCTTTCAAGCCTGTCGTTGCCCTGGTCGGTCGCCCCAATGTGGGGAAGTCGACCCTTTTCAACCGCCTGACGCGATCGCGCGCCGCGCTGGTGGCCGATTATTCCGGCCTGACCCGCGATCGCCACTACGGCGAGGGCAGGGTAGGCGAGATCCCCTTCATCGCTATCGATACCGGTGGTTTCGAACCCGTCGCCAAGGACGGCATCCTGTTGGAGATGGCCCGCCAGACCCGGCAGGCCATCGCCGAGGCCGATGTCGTGGTGTTCCTGGTGGATGCCCGCGCGGGGATCAACGCCCATGACCACGAGATCGCCCAGTTGCTGCGCAAGTCGGGCCAGCAGCGCGTCCTGCTGGCCGTGAACAAGGCGGAAGGCATGGGCTTGGGCGCCGCCATCTCCGAGTTCCACGAGCTGGGTCTGGGTCAGCCCTATCCCATTTCGGCGGCGCACGGCGACGGCATCGTCGACCTGATCGAACTCGCGCTCAAGGACCTGGCCGAACCGCCCTCCGAAGAGGAGCCCGCCGAGGACGGCGAACACGATCACCGCATCAAGCTGGCGATCGTGGGTCGCCCCAACGTGGGCAAGTCCACGCTCATCAATACGTTCATGGGCGAAGAGCGCGTGATCGCGTTCGACATGCCCGGCACGACGCGCGACGCCATCGAGATCGATTTCGAGCGCGACGGCCGCCGTTACACGCTGATCGACACGGCCGGCCTGCGCAAGCGCGGCAAGGTGTTCGAGGCAGTAGAAAAATTCTCCGTCATCAAGACCTTGCAGGCCATCGAGGCCAGCAACGTCGTGCTGCTGATGCTGGACGCGCAAACCGAGATTTCCGAACAAGACGCGCATATCGCCGGCTTCGTGCTGGAAACGGGGCGCGCCGTGGTGGTCGCCATCAACAAATGGGATGGCCTGGACGGCGAGGAAAAGGAGCGCATCGAGCGTGAATTCCAGCGCAAGCTGCGCTTCCTCTCGTTCGCGCGCATGCACACGATTTCCGCGTTGCGCGGGCAGGGCATCAAGCCTTTGCTCAAGTCGATCAATGCCGCGCACGCCGCCGCGTTCGCCAAGCTGTCCACGCCCAAGCTGACGCGTGAGCTGCAAGCCGCCATCGAGCAGCAGCAGCCTCCGCGCAAGGGTATTTTCCGTCCCAAGATGCGTTATGCGCACCAAGGCGGACAGAACCCTCCGCTGGTCGTCATCCATGGCAACGCGCTCGACGCCATCCCCGACTCGTACCGCCGTTACCTCGAAACGCGTTTCCGCAATGCGTTCGACCTCGCCGGCACGCCGTTGCGCATCGAATTCAAGTCCTCGCACAACCCCTACGCGCAGGAAAGCTGATCCATGAGCCGTTTCTGGAGTCCCGTCGTCGGGACGCTCCATCCGTATGTTCCGGGCGAGCAGCCCAAGCTTCAGAACCTGGTCAAACTGAATACCAACGAGCATCCTTACGGGCCATCGCCCAAGGTGCTCGATGCAATCCGCGCGGCCTGCGACGAATCGCTCAAGCTCTATCCCGACCCTTCGTCCGACCGCCTGCGCCAGGCGATCGCCTCCTCCGTGGGCGTGCAGCCGGGCCAGGTGTTCGTGGGCAACGGCTCGGACGAAGTGCTGGCGCATGTTTTCCTGGCGCTGCTCAAGCATGAGCGGCCGCTGCGCTTTCCGGACATTACCTACAGCTTCTACCCGGTCTACTGCGGCCTGTACGGAATCCAGTACGAGACCCTGCCGCTGACGGCCGACTTCCGCATCGACGTCGAAGACTACCTGCCCGGTCGCAACGGGCAGGCGGGCGCCATCATTTTCCCTAATCCCAATGCGCCCACGGGCCGCGCGCTTAGCGCCGCGGAAGTCGAGCGCATCGTGGCCGCCAACCCCGACACGGTCGTCGTGGTGGATGAGGCTTACGTCGATTTTGGCGCAGAGTCGGTGATCCCGCTGGTGGCGCGCCACGACAATCTGCTGGTGGTGCAGACGCTCTCGAAGTCGCGTTCGCTGGCCGGCCTGCGCGTCGGATTCGCCGTCGGCAGCGCCGCGCTGATCGACGGGCTCGAGCGCGTAAAGAACAGTTTCAACTCCTACCCCATCGATCGCCTGGCATCCGCCGGCGCAGTGGCGGCATTGGAAGATACAGAGTACTTTGAGAAGACTCGCCAAGCCGTGATCGAAACCCGGTCGCGGATGACGGCGGGCCTGGAGTCGTTGGGGTTCGAGGTGCTGCCGTCGGCCGCGAATTTCGTGTTCGCGCGGCACCCCTCGAAAGACGCCTCGGGCCTGGCCGCCGCCTTGCGTGAGCGCAGCATCATCGTGCGCCATTTCAGTCATCAGCGCATCGATCAGTTCTTACGCATTACCGTGGGCACCGAAGGGCAGTGCGACCAGCTTCTGAGCGCGCTCGCGGAGGTCCTGCAAACATGACTTTCAGAGGCTTTTCAGCTGGAAAACTCTGGTGTCATTTTTGCTTCCCGGCCAAGTAGCACGGGCCGGGAAAACCCTGTAGAGTACGTGTTTCGGCGTACGCCACCAGTACAAAAAGTACGCCACCACTCAATAACAAACAAATGGAGCCTGGCCAATGAGCAATAAAGGGCAAACTCTGCAAGATCCGTTCCTGAACACGCTGCGCAAGGATCATGTGCCCGTGTCGATTTACTTGGTGAACGGTATCAAGCTTCAAGGGCAAATCGAATCTTTTGACCAGTACGTGGTGCTGCTGCGCAATACGGTCACCCAAATGGTCTACAAACACGCCATTTCCACCGTCGTTCCCGCGCGTGCCGTGAATTTTCAGGTGGAAGTCCCTGCTGAGTAATCTCGCTCCAGCTTTACCTTTTATTGCCCGCCGGACGGTTCACGTCGGCGGGCATTTTCGCTTTGGCTCCAATATGGTGCATGTATGCGCGCTCTGATTATCAGCGTGGATCTGGGTGATCCAGACTTCACGGCCCATGCCGAGGAATTCGCCATGCTGGCCAAGGGCGCGGGCGCGGAAATCGTCGGCACCCTGACCGCTCGGCGCGACCGCCCCGACGCCAAATTCTTCATCGGTTCCGGCAAGGCCGACGAGGGCGTCGCGATGGCGCAGGCGTTGTTGGCCGATATCGTCCTGTTCGACCAGCCCTTGTCGCCCGCCCAGCAACGCAACCTGGAGCGCGCCTTCAATCTGCGGGTGGTCGACCGCGTCGCGCTCATCCTGGACATCTTTGCGCTGCGCGCAAAGAGCCATGAGGGCAAGTTGCAGGTGGAACTGGCGCAATTGCAGCATCTGGCCACGCGCCTCACGCGCATGTGGAGCCACCTGGAGCGTCAGCGCGGCGGTATCGGGATGCGCGGACCCGGCGAGTCGCAGCTCGAAATGGATCGCCGCATGATCGGCAGCAAGGTCAAGACGCTGCGCGAACGGCTGGACCGCGTGGAGCGCCAACGCGTGACCCAGCGCCGGGCGCGCGCCCGGGGCGGTGCGCTGTCGGTGTCGCTGGTGGGCTACACCAACGCCGGCAAGTCCACCCTGTTCAACGCCTTGACCCGGGCCGACGCCTACGCCGCCGATCAACTGTTCGCGACCCTGGACACGACCACCCGCCGTATCTGGATCGAAGGGGCTGGGTCGGTGGTGGTGTCCGATACGGTCGGCTTCATCCGCGATCTGCCTCACGGCCTGATCGCCGCGTTCCGCGCCACCCTGGAAGAGACTGTGCACGCCGACTTGCTGCTGCATGTCGTGGATGCCGCCAGTCCGCAACGGGATGAGCAGATTTTTGAAGTCAACAAGGTCCTCGCCGAAATCGGCGCTGCCGCGATTCCAACCATTCTGGTATACAACAAGATAGACCGGGCTGGACTGGAACCCCGGGTGGAGCGCGATGCACATGGTACGATTGCGCGAGTATTTGTAAGCGCCACCGAGCGCGCCGGTCTGGATGCGTTGCGCGGGGCAATTGCGGAGACCGGACAGATTGTGGGAAACAATGCCGCGAATTATCAAACTCTTCAATCTGAATGACCCCGGTTGGGGTCGTGGGAACAACAATGGCTCCGAGCCGCCGCCCAAGCGGCCTCAAGGCAATGGAGACGGCCCTCCCGATCTGGACGAGGTCTGGCGCGATTTCAATAATCGCATCGGATCCCTGTTCGGTCGCAAGGGCGGGGGCGGCAATAACCGCCCTGGCAACCGTGGCGGCATGACGCCGCCTTCGCCGCGCGGCGCACGCATTGGCCTGGGCGTCATCGCCCTGGTCGCGGCGGGCATCTGGCTGGCTAGCGGCTTCTACATCGTGCAAGAAGGCCAGGTCGCGGTCGTGACCCAGTTCGGCAAATACAAGAGCACGTCGCAGGCCGGTTTCCAATGGCGCATGCCGTACCCCATTCAAAGCCACGAGATCGTCAACGTGTCGCAGCTGCGCACGTTCGAAGTCGGTTTCCGTGGCGGTTCGCGCAACAAGGTCCTGCCTGAAGCGCTGATGCTCACGACGGACGAGAACATCGTCGATATGCAGTTCGTCGTCCAGTATCGCCTGCGCGCCGATGGCGCACCCGACTACCTCTTCATGACGCGCGACCCGGACGAATCCGTCCGCCAGGCGTCTGAAACCGCCATGCGCGAAGTCGTGGGCAAGCAATCGATGGACTTCGTGCTGTACGAAGGCCGCACCACCGTTGCCTCCCAGGTGCAGGCGCTGATGCAGCAGATCCTGGATCGCTACCAGACGGGCGTGCAGGTCAGCACCGTTGCCATTCAGAACGTGCAGCCTCCCGAACAGGTCCAGGCCGCGTTCGACGACGCCGTCAAGGCCGGTCAGGACCGCGAGCGCCAGATCAACGAAGGCCAGGCGTATGCCAACCAGGTCGTGCCGCTGGCCAGTGGCCAGGCGTCGCGCATGACGGAGCAGGCCGAAGGCTACAAGGCCAAGGTCGTGGGCGATGCGCAAGGTAATACCTCGCGCTTCACCAGCATTCTTGGCGAGTACGAGAAGTCGCCCGTGGTCATGCGCCAGCGCATGTACCTGGAAAGCATGCAGGACATCTTCACGCGCGCCAGCAAGGTCATGGTCGACACCAAGAGCAACAACAACATGTTGTATCTGCCCTTGGACAAGATCATGCATCTGGCAGCCCAGGATGCAGGCAAGTCCAGTGTCGGCAACCCTGGTTCGCCCGCTCTGATCAGCCCGCCCGTCCAGCCGCCTTTGCGCGGCAACGCCGTGCCGGTGCCTCAGCCTTCCGGCAGCAGCAATAGCAACACGCTGCCCCGCGACCGTACGTCGCGCTAACCCGGAGGAGTCCTGATCATGCAACGTCTTATGCCCATCCTGGTCGGCCTGCTCATTGTGCTGGCCGTCCTTTCTTCCAGCGTCTTCGTTGTCCGCGAGCGCGACTACGCCCTGGTGTTCTCGCTGGGTGAAGTGCGCAAGGTCATCAGCGAACCGGGCCTGTACTTCAAGGCCCCGCCGCCGTTCCAGAATGTCGTGACGCTCGACAAGCGCATTCTGACCATCGAAACCAACGAAGCCGAACGAATCCAGACTTCCGAAAAGAAGAACCTGCTGATCGATTCCTACGTCAAGTGGCGCATCGCGGACCCCCGCCTGTTCTACGTGACGTTTGGCGGCAACGAGCGCGCGGCGCAAGAGCGCCTGCAAGCCCAGATCCGCGACGCGCTGAACGCGTCGGTCAACGTACGCACGGTGCGTGACGTCGTGTCCACCGAACGCGACAAGATCATGGCCGAAATCCTGACCAACGTCGCCAAGCGCGCCGAGCCCTTGGGCGTGCAGATCGTCGACGTTCGTCTGCGCCGGATCGAATTTGCCCCGGAAATTTCGGAATCGGTGTATCGCCGCATGGAGGCGGAGCGTACTCGCGTCGCCAACGAGCTGCGTTCCATCGGCGCCGCCGAAGGCGAGAAGATCCGCGCAGAGGCTGACCGCCAACGTGAAGTCATCGTGGCCCAGGCTTACGCCAAGGCCCAGGGCATCATGGGCGAGGGCGATGCCGCCGCGGCCTCGATCTACGCTCAGGCTTATGGCAAGAACCCGGATTTCTACACGTACTACAAGAGCCTGGAAGCCTATCGCGCTTCGTTCTCGAAGCCGGGCGACGTGCTGGTGGTTGACCCCAGCTCCAGTTTCTTCCAGTTCATGAAGGATCCGGCCGGCGCCGCCCTGGCCCCGGTCACCGTGCCCGCCAAGTGATGCGGCTGCGGTAGCTGGCAAGACAAGCCCCTTGGTAATCCAAGGGGCTTTTTCGCTTCTGGCCACTTGGGAATTGTTCTTTGGCCGTATTGGGGACAGTCTCGTGCCGGGGCGTTGGCGGCTGGCGCTGGCCGCCGAACCATGTACAATACCGCGTAAGCTAGAAAACATTCCGCAGCGGCTGAGCGGGCTTACGCCCCCTCAGCCGCTTTTTCGTTTGGGCGACGCCCACGCATCACTTGGCGTTATTCAGGTAAACATTCATGGGTAACTGGTTGCTGCCCGAGAGCCTTGCCGACGTACTTCCGGCAGAGGCCCGGCGCATCGAGGAATTGCGCCGCGAACTTCTCGATTTGTACCGTACTTACGGCTTCGAGCTGGTCGCGCCGCCCCTGGTCGAGTACATCGATTCATTGCTGTCCGGTACCGGTAGCGATCTGGATCTGCGCACCTGCAAGCTGATCGACCAGCTTTCGGGCCGCACGCTGGGCGTGCGGGCGGACATGACGCCCCAGGTCACGCGCATCGATGCGCACTTGTTGAATCGGGCTGGTGTTACCCGCCTGTGCTACTGCGGCAACGTGCTGCACGCCCGCCCGGCGGACTTGCTGTCCAGCCGCGAGCTGTTGCAAATCGGCGCCGAGATCTACGGTCATGCCGGTTTTGAAGCTGATCTGGAGATCATCCAGCTCGTGCTGGAAACCGTCGCGATCGCCGGTGTGCGCAACCCCCGGCTGGATTTGTGCCATCCGGGCGTGCTGCGCGCCATCCTGGAATCGGATCCGGCGGCCGCTGCGTTGTCGCAGGACGTCATCCGCCTGATGCGCGACAAAGACGTGCCCGGGCTGGGCGAGCTGGCAGCGCGTGCGCCCGGCATGCGTCAGGAAACGCTGAAGGCTTTGCAGTTGCTGCCTAATTTGTACGGTGGCCAGGAAGTGCTGGAAGAGGCGCGTCGCGATCTGCCGTCACTGGCCGGAGTCGCGGCGGCGCTTGATGCGTTGCAGGTCGTGGTGGACGCCATGCCGAATGTCTCGTTCAGCGTCGACCTGGCCGATGTGGCAGGCTATGGCTACCATTCTGGCGTGAAGTTCGCGCTGTACGCGGAAGGCTGGCGCGATGCGCTGGTCAGTGGTGGCCGCTATGACGATGTCAGCCGTGCGTTTGGCCGGGCGCGTCCGGCCACCGGCTTCAGTCTTGATTTACGCAAACTGGCGGCGGGTTTGCCGCCAGCGGAACGGGCGCGAGCGGTTCGCGCGCCCTGGGGGCAGGCCCCCGCCTTGACCGAGGCGGTTCGCCGCCTTCGCCGGTCAGGGGAAATTGTCGTTCAGGTATTGCCCGGTCACGAGCAGGATCAGGACGAATTCGTTTGCGATCGCGAGCTGGCGCTGCAGGATGGCGCCTGGACGGTCAGAACGCTGTGACTAACTCCCTCTCGGAAACGAGGGGGCCGCGGGGAGATTTCCGGATTTCCCGAGAAACTCGATATTGATTCGTAACATGAGCAAGAACGTAGTCGTAATCGGCACCCAATGGGGTGACGAGGGCAAAGGCAAGATCGTCGACTGGCTGGCGGAATCCGTCCAAGGCGTGGTCCGCTTCCAAGGCGGTCACAATGCCGGCCATACGCTGTGGATCAACGGCAAGAAGACGATTCTTCGCCTGATCCCGTCGGGCATCATGCATCCCGGTGTCACCTGCTTTATCGGCAATGGCGTCGTGCTGTCCCCGGAAGCCCTGCTCAAGGAAATCGAAGAGCTTGAGGCCGCCGGTCTGGACGTGCGTTCGCGTCTGCAGATCTCCGAAATCTGCCCGCTGATCCTCCCTTATCACGTCGCCATCGACAAGGCGCGCGAAGCGCGCAAGGGCGAAGGCAAGATTGGCACGACCGGTCGCGGCATTGGCCCGGCGTACGAAGACAAGGTGGCCCGCCGCGCATTGCGCGTGCAGGACCTGTTCAATCCCGCGCTGTTCGACGAAAAACTTGCCGAAGTGCTGGATTACCACAACTTCGTGCTGACCAAGTACCTGGGCGCCGAGGCGGTTTCCGCCAATGAAGTGCGCGACCAGGCCATGGCGCTGGCTCCGGCCATCGCCCCGATGGTCAAGGACGTGTCGAGCAATCTGTACGCCATGCAACAGGAAGGCAAGCGCCTGCTGTTCGAAGGCGCGCAAGGCGCGTTGCTGGACGTCGATCACGGCACCTATCCCTTCGTCACCAGCAGCAACTGCGTCGCCGGTGCGGCGTCGGCTGGCGCCGGCGTGGGTCCGCAGCAGCTGGATTACGTCCTGGGCATCACCAAGGCCTACACCACCCGCGTCGGCTCCGGTCCGTTCCCCACGGAGCTGGTCGACGAGATCGGCACGCGCCTGGCCACGATCGGCAAGGAATTCGGTTCGGTCACCGGCCGTCCGCGCCGCTGTGGCTGGTTCGATGGCGCCGCGTTGAAGCGTTCGGTCCGCCTGAACGGCATTTCCGGCCTGTGCATCACCAAGCTGGACGTGCTGGACGGCCTGGAAACCATCCAACTGGGCGTCGGCTACCGTGTGAACGGTGAGTTCCGCGACGTGCTGCCTTATGGCGCGCACGCCGTGGCCCAGGCGCAACCGGTGCTGGAAGAACTGCCGGGCTGGTCGGAATCGACCGTTGGCATCACCGAATACGACAAGCTGCCCGCGGCCGCCCGCCGTTACCTGGAGCGCGTCGCCGAAGTCTGCGGCGTGCCGATAGACCTCGTGTCGACCGGTCCGGACCGCAACGAGACCATTGTCCTGCGTCATCCCCTGAAGGGCTGACATCGGGTTATTATTCCAAAGGCCGCCGCCGGTCTCATACCGGCGGCGGCCTTTTCGTATCTTTAAGCAGGAGATGCTTGCCTATGAGCACGCCGACCAATGATGACAGCCATCTGTGGGTGACGTGGGACGATTACAACCGTTTGATCGAGCGCCTTACCTTGCAGGTGCATCAATCGGGCTGGAAGTTCGACAAGATTCTGTGCCTGGCGCGTGGTGGCATGCGCGTCGGCGACGTCATGTCCCGTATTTTTGATGTCCCGCTGGGTATCCTCGCCACGAGCAGCTACCGCGAGGCGGCAGGCACGAAGCAGGGGGATATGGATATCGCCCAGTTCATCACCATCACGCGGGGCACTCTGTCCGGGCGGGTGTTGCTGGTGGACGACATGGTGGATACCGGCAAGACCTTCAACAAGGTCTACGATCACCTGAAGCGGCAGTTTGCCGATATCACCGAGCTGCGCAGCGCCGTGTTGTGGTGGAAAGGGCATTCGCAGGCCACGCCTGACTACTATGTCGACAAGCTGCCGACGAATCCCTGGATTCACCAGCCGTTCGAAGACTATGACAGCTTGCGTCCGCATCAGCTGGAAGCCTGGATCCGCAAGGGTTCCCAGGGCTGACCGCGCAGGTCCGGAGGGCGGGGCGTCTATCGCCAGACTGTCCTCCTAGTAGTCAAAATGGTCATGACCATGCTAGAATCGCTGGTTATCGCTAAACCGAACTTGGCTTGTTACTCTTTGGGTAGTCTTTGGGTAACGGAAACAGCCAGCTTAAGCCTGAGAGAACGTCCGCTTGGGCTGCGCTTTCAAGGTTCCTAGTTCGCGGTACTTGCCTCTGGCTGGTATGCACGCCGTACCACCGAGGGCCGTCTTCGCGTACCTGGATCCGCGCAGCGCTGCTGGTAAAGCAAGCCAGGTTTGTCATCAACTTTTGTTACCCTACAAGCAGGCCAATTACTTTATGCCTATCGTTCGACTGAAGGAAAACGAACCGTTTGAAGCCGCCCTGCGCCGCTTCAAGCGCACCATCGAAAAGACCGGTTTGCTCACCGAGCTGCGTTCGCGCGAGTTCTATGAGAAGCCCACGGCCGAGCGCAAGCGCAAGCATGCTGCCGCCGTGAAGCGCCACTACAAGCGCATCCGTAGCCAACAACTGCCCCCGCGCCTGTATTGATTTTTGATTCCCGAATCTATTGATTCCAGAATCATTCATCCAGGATCTACTCGCCCGAGTCGACGTCGTCGACATAGTCGGGCGATATGTGCAGTTGCGAAAGGGTGGGGCCAACTTGCTTGGCCTGTGCCCCTTTCATAACGAAAAAAGTCCGTCGTTCACTGTCAGCCCCACCAAGCAGTTCTATCACTGCTTTGGCTGTGGAGCACATGGCAGCGCCATCACATTCCTGATGGAGCATACGGGCACCAGTTTCCCCGAAGCCGTGCGCACGCTCGCGGCTTCGGCGGGAATGACGGTTCCCGAAGAAAATCGCAGTCCACGCCAGCAACAGGAATCCGCGCGCCGCAAGGCCGAGGAATCCCGTCATACGCAGGTGCTGGATGCCGCCCAGGCACACTATCTGAAGCAGTTGCGCGCATCGCCCGCAGCGGTCCGCTATCTGAAGCAGCGCGGCCTGACCGGCGAAATCGCGGCGCATTTTGGCCTGGGCTGGTCTGGCACCGATCGCCATGGCCTGTCGCAGGTGTTCCCGAATTACGAAGATCCCACCCTGGTGGAGTCCGGACTGGTCATCGAGTCCGAGGACGGGCGCCGCTACGACCGCTTTCGCGAGCGCGTCATGTTCCCGATCCGCAATGTGCGGGGCAGCCTCATCGGGTTCGGCGGCCGCATCATCGGCAAGGGCGAGCCCAAGTACCTGAATTCTCCCGAGACTCCCTTGTTCTCCAAGGGCCAGGAACTCTACGGGCTATGGGAAGCACGGCTGGCCATCCGTCAGGAAGGGCAGGTCATCGTGGTCGAGGGCTACATGGATGTGGTCGGGCTGGCGCAACAGGGCATTGCCAATGCCGTTGCGACGCTGGGCACCGCCACCACGCCAGACCATGTGAAGAAGCTGCTGCGCGCCAGCGACAAAGTGATCTTCAGTTTTGACGGTGACGGAGCAGGGCGGCGAGCCGCCTGGCGTGCATTGCAGGCTTGCCTGCCGGTCCTCCGGGACGATATCGCGATTCGCTTCCTGTTCCTTCCATCCGAGCACGACCCGGATTCCTATGTCCGCGAGTTGGGGGCCGAGGCGTTCCGGGCTTGCCTGGGCGAGGCGGTCGCATTGTCGCGATTCCTCCTGGATGAGCTGGCATCGCGACACAACATGACCGAGGCCGAAGGGCGGGCAAGTTGCCTGCACGAAGCCAAGCCCTTGCTGGCGGCAATTCCCGAATGCGCGCTGCGCGTCCAGATCGAGCGGGAAATGGCCAAGCTGGTGCAGTTGACGCCAGAAGAAATGGCGCAGGTCCTGGCGCAGCAGCCGGCCAAGCCTTTCGCGCCAGCTCCCAAGCAAGGTGCCGCGGCGGGCGAGGCAACCGCGCCTGCGGGGGGCGGCCATGACCATGAGGGCGGGCACCCCGACATGGGCTACGACTTCGCCGGGCATGACTTCCATGACATTCCCGCCGATGAGCCGGATTACGGCGATTATGGCCACTTTCCGTCGCAGGGCGGCGAGCCGTCCGGTGCGGGCGGAGGCGGTCAGCGCGGCGGCAAGCAGGAATGGAAGGGCAAGAGCGACTGGAAGGGGAAGGGCGACTGGAAGGGCGGCAAGGGCAACTGGAAGGGCCGTCGCGACAACGACGTCGGCGGCTTCGAGGGGCGCCGCACCATGCCGTCGCTGGCCAAGCGCCTGCTGGGGTTGTTGCTGGCGCATCCCGAGCTGGTGGACTCCATGGGAGATCAGCAGCTTGAAGTCATCGACCATGGCCCCCATCTAGGTCTTGTCAGGGATTTGATCATGCTGGCGCAATCCAGCGGCGCACGCCATGTTGGCGCGTTGCTGGAAGCTGCCGAGCCGGATTCGGACCTGGCGACCGTGCTGAAAGGCTTGCGCGCGGACATCCTCTCCCAGGAGGATCTGCCGGATCCACAGACCGAATGGGATGACGCGCTACGTCGCATCGAGTTCGATTCGGCGAAGGCCGAAATGGCCAAGTTGGCGGCCACGGGCCTGACGACGGATGAGACGCGCAAGCGCTACCTGGAGCTGTCCAGCCGCATGATGGTTCTGAAGGGTGCCGGGATACGCTAAATGCGCTAAAATCAAAGGTTGTCCGCTGGCAAAGATGTCATTCTGTGGGCGGACGAATTGGGGGAAGTAAGTAAAACCCGGGGAAACTCGGGGAACCCAGGGAAGGGGTAAGCCCGGAAAAGGGTAAACCCAGAGAAGGGCAAACCCGGAAAAGGGCAAACCCCGAAGGAAGCCCTCCGGGGGTAGGCCCGGAAAAGCCTGATGTGCGGTCTGCAGTCGATTGTTGCTTGATTGAAGTCGAATTTCGTTTGAATATTGGCTGAATTTGAGGGCAATTCTGACGCGACAGCGTCTGGCCTTTAGAGAAATGTAGTGCGGCAGGCGGAATCTATTCTGGCTGCCGGAATCTAATTGTTGTACGAGTTTGATGCGAGGGTTTCGGCCCCGGGGTGCGTCCTGGGGCTTTGGTCCAAATCGGCCGGCAAGAGGCAGTAAGCCGGGAGTCTTTTTCCGCATTCCTGAAAAAAAAGCGGATGCGCGCGTCAAGTTTGTTACATAGTTAATTAATATAGCTGAGCGGTGAATTACGCAGTTCAGCGGCGGTTATTTCCGCGTGGCGTTAGTGGTTTGGGTGCTGTGTATACATAGCTGCTTGGGGCAACGACCCGATAAGCAAGCAAAGCCTATTTATAGGCAGGCAGCCCCCCCGAACGTCCGGAATCCGCCGATGAATGAGGTCATGCACGCCAGGCGCCAGGACGGTATTGCACCGCGGCGGCGCCAGGCGGGCTCGCAAGAGCCGGTGCTGCGAACAACGCAGCCGCGTGATCTCCGCCGATTCACCAGTTTTACCCGTATGTATGCCGCGTTGGGCCGCCGTCCAGGGCGGCTTTATGCGGTGCAACATGCCCAAACGGGTTGCGACGACCACGGAAGCGACTATGACCAAATCCACCGGCAAATCCTCCTCTGCAATTGATGCGGCCGAATCCAAGGCCCTGACGGCCAAGCGCGCCGTCAGCATGGCGGCGGAAAAAGCGCCCGCCAAGACGGCGGTGAAGGTCGCCAAGCCCGCTGCCAAGACGGCTGCCAAAAAGGCAACCAAGACGGCTGCTGCGGCTGACAAGCCCGAAAAGGTGACGAAGGCGCGCGCCAAGAAGGCCGAAGACAAGCTGGCCGACCTGGTCGGCAGCGCGCGTCCCGTGCCGAGCGGCCGCCGTCCGGGCCGCCCCGCGAAGAATGCCAACAATGATTCCGACGGCTTCGACGATACGATGGACGGCGAAGGCGAAGTCCTGCCTGATCTGAAGCCGCCCAAGCGTGGCGGCAAGCGCGGCAAGGCCGATCCCAAGGATCTGATTGCCCGCGGCCCCGTGACGCCGGAAGAATACGAAGCCCGCCGCAACCGCCTGAAGCAGCTGATCAAGCTGGGCAAGGACCGCGGCTACCTGACGTATGGCGAAATCAACGATCATCTGCCCGACGATCTGGTCGACGCCGAAGCCATCGACGGCATCATCAGCACCTTCAGCGACATGGGCATCGCGGTCTACGACCAGGCGCCCGACGCAGAAACGCTCCTGATGAGCGAAAACGCGCCGGTCGCATCCAACGACGACGACGTCGAGGATGAAGCCGAGGCCGCGCTGACCACTGTGGATTCCGACTTCGGCCGCACCACCGACCCCGTCCGCATGTACATGCGTGAAATGGGTTCGGTCGAGCTGTTGACGCGCGAAGGCGAAATCGAGATCGCCAAGCGCATCGAAGACGGCCTGAAGCACATGGTCATGGCCATCTCGGCCTGCCCGACCACGATCAACGAAATCCTGGCCCATATCCTGCGCGTGCGGGAAGGCCAGGCGCAGATCGACGAAGTCGTCGACGGCCTCGTTGATCCGGAAGACGGCGAAGAATACGCTGGCGCCGGCGTGACCGCCGACGAAGACGAAAGCGATGACGGCCCCGCGGGCGGCATGTCCAGCAAGCAGCTGGAAGACCTGCGCGTGAAGGCCCTGGCCAAGTTCGACGAGGTCGGCAAGCAGTTCGACAAGATGCGCCTGTCGTACGAGAAGGACGGCTACAAGTCGGACATCTACGTGCGTGCCCAGGAATCCATCCAGAACGAACTGATGGGCATCCGCTTCACCGCCAAGATGGTCGAGAAGCTGGCCGACACCCTGCGCAACCAGGTTGAAGAAGTGCGCCAGCTTGAGCGCGCCGTTCTGCATACGTGTGTGGACCGGGCCGGCATGCCGCGCCTGCACTTCATCAAGGTGTTCCCGGGCAACGAAACGAATCTGCAATGGGTCGTCGACGAAGTCGCCGCCGGCCATCCGTACGCCGAGACGCTGGAGCGCCAGATTCCCGCCGTGCAGGAACTGCAGCAAAAGCTGATCGACCTCCAGACGCGCGTCGTGTTGCCGCTGAAGGACCTGAAGGACGTCAACAAGCGCATGGCCACCGGCGAAGCCAAGGCTCGCAAGGCCAAGCGCGAAATGACCGAGGCCAACCTGCGCCTGGTGATCTCCATCGCCAAGAAGTACACGAACCGTGGCCTGCAGTTCCTGGATCTGATCCAGGAAGGCAACATCGGCCTGATGAAGGCGGTGGACAAGTTCGAATACCGTCGCGGCTACAAGTTCTCGACCTACGCCACGTGGTGGATCCGTCAGGCCATCACGCGTTCCATCGCCGACCAGGCGCGCACCATCCGTATCCCGGTTCACATGATCGAAACGATCAACAAGATGAACCGGATCAGCCGTCAGATTCTGCAGGAAACCGGCGCCGAGCCTGATCCCGCGACCCTGGCGCAGAAGATGGACATGCCCGAGGACAAGATCCGCAAGATCCTGAAGATCGCCAAGGAACCGATCTCCATGGAAACGCCGATCGGCGACGACGATGATTCGCACCTGGGCGATTTCATCGAGGACACGTCCACGCTCGCGCCTTCGGACGCTGCGCTGCACGGTTCGATGCGCGATGTGGTCAAGGAAGTGCTAGACTCTCTCACCCCGCGTGAAGCCAAGGTTCTGCGTATGCGTTTCGGTATCGAAATGAGCACCGACCAGACCCTGGAAGAAGTGGGTAAGCAATTCGACGTCACGCGTGAGCGCATCCGCCAAATAGAGGCTAAAGCGCTGCGCAAGCTGCGTCACCCCAGCCGGGCCGATAAGCTGAAGAGCTTCCTGGAAGGGCAGTAAGTTTTCCTGGGCCTCTAGCTCATGCCTGGTTAGAGCAGCGGACTCATAATCCGTTGGTGCCGAGTTCGACTCTCGGGGGGCCTACCAAGAAAGACGCGGGTCTCGGAGCAATCCGAGACCCGTTTTCTTTTCCGCAATCGTGGCGCATTTCCGCAAACCGGCTTATCTGGTCGGGCCGGCCTTGTCGCCTTTGCGGCGCCGAACGTACTTCTCGGTGGTCGTGACCGAGCCATGCCCGAGCTGTTTCTGGGCCTGGCGGATGTCACCGGCGGATTCCGTTTTGTCGGTTCCGGCCTTGGCGCGCAGGTCGCGAAATTGGAAGCCAGCCTTTGGCACTCCGGCCGCCTCGCGCGCCTTGTCGAAACGGTCTCGCAACGCACCGGCCGTCAGCGGCAGTCCACCCGATTGTGGCGGGACTAGACAACAGCTTTTCAGCGTCGACCAGGGCCATACCGCTGACCAGCCCCACGCAGGCCAATCCGAGCACCCCAGCAAGCCAAGGACTCGATTCGACATACCAAGCTGCTGTCTTGCGACCCCAAGTGTGCATTTTTCCCACGATGGCCCCTCCCTGTTCGATGGATGGGTTGGGAATGTAACCGACGTGCTAGGAGAGGGCGCGTGACCTGGTACCGCCAATCCGAGCGCGGCGACCCCGCCAAGGTGCTGGAGCGACGCCAGGAACCGCCGCCCGCGCGCACCTGCGCAGGCTGCAAAGAGATCCGCCTGATTACCAATCCCTTCGGTGGCCGGCGCGTCCTGCGCTGCGCCCTGGGCGAAGAGATCGGCCAACGTTGTTCGAAGTATGAGGAGCGCCCCGCGCCATGAGCATCCCGCAACTACTGCTGTACCGGCTGCCCGCCGACTTTCACGAACGCCTGGAGAATTGGGGCGACGTCATGCGCGACCGCGGCGGCTACGGCGTGTCGCCGACATACGAGATCTGCCGCATGCTGGCCAAGAAGGCCGGTAAGCTGCCGCGCAGCGAAGAGCCGGAAAAGGAGTTGAACGAGGACGACGCCGGTTTCATCGAGGCCGCGTGGCGCAATTCTGTCTACCGCATGCTGCACCAGCACCGGGAGATCCTGCGCGCCCACTACGTTCAGCGCGCCTACTGGAAGGCGACATGCCGCGCCCAGGGCATCCGGTTGCGCGAGTACGACGACATCCTGGTGCGCGCCGTCGGCAACTTCGAAGATTTTGTTGCGCAGCACGCAATGCGCCTGCATAATCAGTGCCAAGACAACCTGACTACCGTCTAACGACGCGACCCGATGCCCATGGCGGGCGTCGTGCGTTCGCAAGAAACGAGCCCCGTGCGTAAGCTGGGGCTTTTTCTTTTAGGCCCCGATCAAGTGCAGGAGCCTTGTCGCCGAACCTGCCACTGCGATTACCGCGAGCACCAGCGGGACAAGCAGGTCCTGACAGTCGGGTGAGTGCCAGAGAGTTGCATGAGCCGCGCGCAAGTACCACGAGATCGGCTGCCAAATTGGAAGCGTGTATTTCGCTGAGACGCCACTTGACCAGCTACGCTGGCCCCCCATCTCCCGCAGTTCGTAGAACACCCCGCACTCTCCTCGGCGGCCAATCCAAGTGTCCCAGGGGAGAATTTGGCCGCCGGAGTCCTGGACGCGGATTCCAACTAACGAACGTTTTGGGTCGAAACCCTCTGCGTCGGGTAGGTCACCCATCAATTCGATGCGATACCCCAGCTTGCTCCGGCGATGAACCGTCGCTCGTGCAGCTGCCCCAATTGAATCTGGGGCATAGCTGCCCACGCGATTCGTGAAGAATTCCGTGGCTTTCGCCCAGGCCAATTTGGCCGCTGGATCCGTGAGGAATCTCCAGGTCTGATAGACGAGGACGGCAAGAACGATGGCCCAGACCCGCCATACCTCCACAACCAACTCGGCATGGATTGGAAGGAAGCCCACAGTTGCCGTAGGGATCTTCAGGCGAAGAAACAACGCGGCGACGACTCCCGAGCTCGTGAGCATTAAGTTTCGCCTCTTCTTGCTGTCGCCTTCGTCCATTTGGTCTCCTCGATCGGACGATGTGTATCTGTTCGGTAACGACCTTGCCGTGCAACGCCGAGTGCGCGATGGACAGTCGTCATGAAGCGGCGAGACCCACGAGCCACAAGCCCTGATTTGCGGATCCGTCAGCCGGTGATGGAAATCTATGTTTCCAGAGAGCAGGGGCCAGAGAGAACCTTCCGACCTCAGCCAGAATTGCTAAAAGGTCCGGATATCGGTTCCACTCTAGGTGACTCGAGGAGCGTATTCCTCGCGAGATCAGAATCGAAGCTCGCCGGCGCGAATGGGTGGAGAGAATGGTCAAGCGCCAATTTTGTTTCGCTGTGGCCAATGGACGGCAAATTGTCCAGTAGCGCGTATCGGTGGACATACTCGTTGAACTTCTTCCCCTCAGGTAGAAGTCCGTTGAAAAAGATCGTCCTTAACTCTGGACCCGAAAGCCGGGCTCGTAGGATGGATACAGCGTCCCACTTTTCCACCCAACTCACATTAGGGTTCGAATCCACCCATCTCAGCAATGAATAAAGTGTCCTGATTAGCGCGCCTAGCTGAGGTTCGTTATATGAAAATTGCCGCTCCCACCAGCCACGAACCTGCATTTTTTGGCCGAGCCGCAACTTTTCTTGCGACTCTTCATTGGCAGCATGGTACTGCTGGATCAGCAACATGATTTCGTAGTTGGTGCGGGTGCCGTAGCTCGTCATCGCGTCAAGCGCAACGACACCGCTGACACGTGGATTCGCCTCAGTACCGTCACCATACTGAAGCCCGGTTATCAATTCTCGGTAGCTGCTCGTCCATCCGAAGAACGACTGGTCAAAGGCTTGCTTTGCCAGCTGCCTGCGCTGCTCCTCCAGCTCGTCTTGCTGCGAGCGTAATGTGAGTACGAGCAGGACAATGGTCACGAGCCCGGCAACGGGGTTCACTATTCCTCCGAGAAAGTCGCCGAACGTACCCCAGTCCCCTGTTTCCGAAGAAAGGGGTCGGCCATGAAATTTAAGTACGAATACCGCTAATGCTATTAAGGCGATAGAGGCGGGCAGTGCGAGAAATAGGGCAATTAACCGGCGAGTTTTTGCGGCTCTTGCCTGCTGTCGTTCGATAGCTGAAATCATTTTTCTATTTGTAAGTTACCCTCAGTGCTGGAATATATTCAATATGGCGCTGACAGACAAACAGCGCCGCTTCGTGGATGAGTACCTCGTTGACCTCAACGCCACGCAAGCGGCGATAAGGGCGGGGTACAGCCAGAAGACTGCTGGCCAGATTGGCGAGCAGAACTTTAAAAAACTTGAAATCGCTCAGGCGATCCAGGAAGCCCAGGCGGAGCGCTCGAAGCGTACCGAGATCACCCAGGACATTGTCCTGCGCGAGCTAGCCAAGATCGGCTTCAGCGACATCCGCAAGATCGTCCGCTGGGGCAAGACGGAGCTTCGTGTGACCGACGCCGGCGACGACGAAGACGAAGTGACTGAGCCATATCACGGCCTGGCGCTGGTGAGCGCCGATGACATCGATGACGACACCGCGGCGGCCACCTCCGAAATCTCGGAAGGGCGCGAAGGGCTGAAGGTCAAGCTGCACGACAAGAAGGGCGCGCTGGTCGATGACCCTAACCCCGAATTAGGTCAGTTCGATTGCGTCCCAAGACGCAAAAAACCCGCCGAAGCGGGTTGTTTGGTCAGGTTCAAGCGCTCCGCGCCAGATTTTTCGTCGTGTTCTCTGACCTGGGTACTACCGTAGCCTTTCCGCTGGGGAAGAGTCGTCTCGAAAGCTTGATGCAGGGCTCATCGACCAGCCGCGTAAAAGCCATGGCCACAGCGATGGTGGTCGGGAACGCTAAAGCGAATGACAGCGCTGCGGCTGCTACCCGCCCGAAACCCTGGTTAACAACGAGCCACAGATATGAGCCGCAGGCCACGCTCAATATGATCGGAAGGTGAACGAGATAGAGCGAATACGAAATTCGCCCCAGGAACTGGACAGGGCCGCTTCTCAACAAACCGGAGAAGGCTCCGGCTTTTACGGCATACACAAGTATGGCCGCCCCAAAGACGCCGAACACTCCGCTTCGGGTCGGAGCATCAACCGGGATATATCCGAGCCACCCATACAGTCCAGAGCCGTCTATGCCGCCAAGGTACAAGCCAATCACCGCCAACAAGCACAACACGCCGCGGCGCTTTGGCGCTGGCACATCATTGAGGTGAGTTCCAAGCAAAAATGCGAGATACGCGACCCACTCCCCAGGCGCGATTGACGCCGTGAGAATGATGTAGATGGTTGCCCCGACTATCTGGCTGCGCCGGCTCAAGGTGAGACATCGATATGCCAAGACCAACAGCGAGCCAATGAACTCAATCCGCATGGTCCAGAAGACAGGGTTATATGAAACCTCTCCGCGGAAAATTGCGCCAAAGAGCCCTTCTCTGACGGCCTGGAAGAAATTCGGCGTGACATTCCACATGCCCTTGAGCCACGCAGACGATGTCATGGCCGCGACATCGACCGAGTAATACAGTCCCAGGCTCATGAGGCTGAACGCGAATAGCGCGCTCCCAAGAACCGGGCCCGCCAAGCGAAAATATCGGCGAGCAGCCAAAGATCGGGCAATCGCCAAATCTTGCTTCTCGACCAAGCTCTTCGTGAGGACGTAGCCACTCAAGACGAAAAAGACCGAGACAGAGAAGCTCCCGCTCCAAAGTACGGACAGCCCGGGCGTGGCCAAGAAGCTTTCCACGCGACCGTAGATCGCGTCCGGCCCCGCAACCCAGGCAAAGTAGTGAGTGAACGCAGCAGGAAAGAACGCCAGGATCGAATGAGAGACCACAACGCTAACAGCTGCCAAGCCCCTGAGTCCATCAGCACTGGCGTCTTTTTCCAACCTTTTCTCCTCCGATGTGGCAGGCATTATATAGGCACGGTAAGGTTCCTTGCGTCCGGGGAAAAATCGGGTCGTTGGCGCAAGATCTAGCTATCCGTCGGGATGATCGCAGGGGCGTCATCCGCGGCGGCAAGCAAACAACTTGCCTTTTCCCAAACCAGGCTACGCCAAGCGCGCAAGGCTTGTCCTTCCTTCTGGAACTTCGGCACGGCTGGGTCATTCGAGAAGGTCATGGAGATGCTTTCGGACCGAATCGTTACCCTGGAAATTGAAAATTGCGCGCGGTTGTGAAAAGCTGAAGATGTTCAGCCTTGAGCTGGAGGTGTGGCCATGGATCTCGTTCGCCATTTCTCTGCCTTCCCTAGTTCCGCGTTCCTTCTATTCGTTTTGTGCATATCTGGCGGGGCAGTAGTGCTGATAGCCATATTTAAGGGACATAGCTGGCTGGCAACCCTCCTCTTTGCTGTCATCGTCGGCACGCTGGTGGCTTTGTTGATGCCCAGCACGGCTCATGGCATTGAACGGATGGCGCAAGCGGACTCGCTATTCATCCAGGGAATATCTGGGGCTGCGCGGGCGGATTGGCTTCGGTAAACGCCTGGCGGCGCTGGCCGGAACCGGCTTTTGAAAGCCGGCGGCGGAGTGTTTCGCGCCGGGGTTTTCGTCACCGTGCCACGGCTGTGCGTGACTTGCCGCGGGAGCGGGCAGCGGGACGTAAGGGCAGGGCGGCCCGGTTGCCAGCTATTCCGCCCGGCCGCACAACCCCGAAGCCCTGCGCTTGGCCGGTCGCAGGGATCTTTCAGCTATTCGCTGACGTGATGGATCTTGAGTGAATCCGGATCAATCCCTGCTCCGCGAAGCCGAGCGTCCTGCGCTGCGCTTTCACCGGCGCTGGACTCAACGTCAGGCAGGTAAAGCTTGTTGGCCAACTCTCTCTTGGCCTGGAGGATGCTGGATGCGTCGCCATCCAATAGGGCGACGCCATCGGAACCATTGGTCTTCTTGAAGCTGATCTGGGTTTTCATCTCGCCTCCTGTTGCGCGGGTTATCCGCTTACGTTTCTGCCTGGTTTTTCCCTATCGATCCCTTGAGCAACTGCCCGAGTTCGGTAGGGAAGGGGAACACGATGGTCGAGTTGTTCTGTGCACCTATCATGGCCAGGGTGCTCAGGTAGCGCAATTGCATGGCCTCGGGTTGCTGTGCAAGGGTGCGCGCGGCGTTCAGCAGCATTTGGGCGGCCTGTTCTTCCCCTTCCGCGTGGATGATCTTGGCACGTCGTTCGCGCTCGGCCTCGGCCTGGCGGGCGATGACGCGGATCATGCTCTCGTTCAGGTCGATGTGCTTGATCTCCACGTTCGCCACCTTGATACCCCACGCGTCGGTCTGCGAATCAAGAATCTCCTGCACGTCGTTATTCAGCTTGTCGCGCTCCGAGAGCATTTCGTCCAGGTCGTGCTTGCCCAACACCGAGCGCAGGGTCGTCTGGGCCAGTTCGCTCGTGGCTTGCCGGAAGTTCTCCACCTGGATCACGGAGCGTTCCGGATCGATGACGCGGAAGTAGATGACGGCGTTCACTTTGACCGATACGTTGTCTCGCGATATGACGTCCTGGCTGGGAACGTCGAATACGCTCATGCGCTGATCCACGCGCACCATTTGCTGGACCACCGGGATCATCAGAATCAGCCCGGGGCCTTTGACTCCGGTAAAGCGTCCCAGCGTGAAGATCACGCCGCGTTCGTATTCGCGCAAGATTCGGACTGACAATGCGAACAGTCCGACAAGCAGGACAAGAATGGGGCCATAGAAGGCTAGTTGCATCAACATGGCAAGCTCCGCAATGTGAAGGTTCGGCGTTGCAGGGATGCTTCACCCTCCCCGGGAAGGACCAGACGGAGACAGGCTGGTGTCCGCCAGGACATGCAAGGTCACGCCTTGCACGGCCGCGATCACCACCGTGTCGCCAGGAGCCAGGCCCGCTGGGCCGACAGCCCGCCAACGTTCTCCGGCCGCGGCCACATGGCCCTGCTCGCCTTCCCAACTCAGTACCCTGATCCGCTGGCCTATCAGCGCATCGGCTCCGCTGACAATAGGCGCCCGGCGCGACCGCAGCGCCAATCGGCCGATCAGGAATGTCATTCCCAGGCTCACTATCGCTACGCCCGCCACGAGGGGAAGCGATACCTCGTAGGCCGGCGAGTCGGTGTCGATGAGCAGGAGTGAGCCGAGGACGAAGGAAATGGCGCCTCCTATTCCCAGGATTCCAATCGATGGCGTGAATATCTCCGCCACCATGAGCACTGCTCCCAGCAAGGCCAGCGCAAGCCCGGCATAGGTCAGCGGCAGCGCGGACAAGGCGTAGAGGCCGACCAGCAGGCAGATCGCGCCGATGACGCCGGGATAGAGGGCGCCGGGGCTCATGAACTCGAAGATCAGTCCGTATACGCCGACCATCAGCAGCATGAGTGCCAGGTTGGGATTCGTAATGACGCTGAGCACGCGCGTGCGCCAGTCGGGCTCTCTGTGCTGTAAGCGCAGTTCCTTCGTGTGCAGAACGGTCTGGCTGTTGCCTACCCTGACGGTTCGTCCGTCCGCCTTCTCCAGGAGATCCGGAATGTCGTCGGCGATCAGGTCGATCACCTTTTGCGCGTGGGCTTCACCGGCCGACAGGCTGGCTGCGGAGCGGACGGCCTGTTCCGCCCAGTCGGCATTGCGACCGCGCAGGGCGGCCAATGAACGGATATAGGCGACCGCATCATTGATCGCTTTGGATTCGCTCGCGTTCTTGGGGGCCTCTGCTTGCGGTTTGCCCTTGGCCCGTTCCGTCGCTTCCTTGTCGACAGGCTTTTCCGTGGCCGCGGGCTCCTTGTCGGACGGTTGGGGAAAGCCGCCGCCCAGGGAGATCGGCGTGGCGGCCCCCAGGTTCGTCGCGGGCGCCATTGCCGCGATATGACTCGCGTAAAGGATATAGGTGCCGGCGCTGGCCGCGCGCGAGCCGTTGGGGCTCACGTAGGAAATCACGGGAACCGGCGAGGCGAGGATCGCGCGGATGATGTCGCGCATCGACGTGTCGAGCCCTCCGGGCGTATCTATGCGCAGCACCACGACTGCCGCGTTCTGCTCGTGCGCGGCAGCCAGGCCGCGGATCAGATAATCCGCCGTGGCGGGCCCGACGATGCCGTCCAGCGATAGCACGACGGCGGATTGCTGGCGATCGTCAATCGGGGCGGTTTGGCCCCAGGCGCTGACGATTGCCGATGCCCATAACAAGGCGATGCCGAATGCCGTGCGGAGCGTTGAACGCGTTCCGACCATCGGGCTATGGAGTCTGAGGATGACCATGATCAGGGTCCCTCCGGGGGCATTAACGGGCAGCGGCATGCCCTCCGTTAACTGTACACACAAGTCGCCTTACAGGAGTTCCATCGCTATTAAAAATGCAGGGCGGTAACAATCTTGTCTCGCGGCGGATCCCGAGGAATCAGCACTTGCAGCCGCCCTTAATGGCATCTTTTTGGCATGTGGCGTGGGCCTCGCCAAATCCCACCACCTTGACACTTGATAGATCAGCCTTCAATATTCAAATAATGGGTCCTCCCACAGGGACAGTCCCTCATACGCCCGCCAACGAAAGTTGAGCGGGCTTTTGTGCCTTCAGCGTATGAAATGAGGTTCGAACATGTTGAATCGAGCAGTACGGCGCGCGCATGTGGCGCGTCTAAAGAAGGCCCGGCGGTTTTGGTGGGGGCGCGAACTAAGCCCTAAAGAGCTGGGGCGCGTGGTGCGGACGCCCAAACCTTGCAGTTGCTGGATGTGCGGAAATCCTCGCAGGGTTGGCGGTGAAGAACACGTCAGCGTTCTGCGATGGCGTCAGCGTAAACTCCGCGACGAGTGAGCCTCCCGAAGCTGCCTTTCGTCCGTCCTGACGCGGCGCTATGATGAATTCACATTGGCAGGAGGATGCTATGTGGACCTGTACACAATGTGGTTCCAAGGTAGAGCAGCTGGACGTGCCGATTGAGACGGACGCAAACGAGGGCTGCTATTTCGAGTGTCCTGCATGCAAGGCGCACAATCCCTTGCTAAGCGTGGGCGGCAATGGGCCGGACGATGCCATAGAGCTGATCCAGCCGCCGTCGGCGGCTCGCGAGAAGGGGCCTTGAGAGCACGCCTGGGGGAGTGCCCAGGTTTGTCATAGATGACCTGGCCGCTATGAAACGAACCCTGCCGGCAATTCTCCGTCGGTCACCTCAAATGCAAAGGCCACGTCCGACGTCGGGAACCAATACGTTCGCGTCTCTGACCCCTGGGTAGCCGCCCGGCTCGTCGGGGCAGGAACCCGGACGACTCGTGCGTGAAAGCCGGACAGGTCCATGGCGGTGCAATAGAGCGCCACGCGGCTTCCTGCCTTTGCGTCGTGGTCGTCTCCAAAGATGACTTCAGTCTCAGAGCCCTTTCTCAGGACAACGACATATTTGATCGATTCGGTCATGGTCGGCCCCCTCCATGCCGGGGCGTATGTATTGTGCGCTGACGACCATTCTAAGGTCTGGCCGTTCACTTGTACCGGATGCTGGTATAACGCCTTCGGGCTCATCCCATTCATCCCGATAAAGGAATCCTGTGCCGAGCAAGCTATCAGCAAGTCGCCTTATTACGCTGACGGCAAGCGCCATCAGGCAGCAGGGCGCGCGACTGATGACCGATGCACCATGGTCATTTGGCGTTTTCGTTCTGTCGCTGCCGTTTGTTTTGCTCGTGCCCGGATTGATCCAATTGATGCATCCGGGATTCGTTGCCGTCCTTTTCGTTGTCCATCTGCTGGCGCTGGTGCGCATTTCGCTGGCGTGGCACCGGCAAATCGCGTTGAACGGGCCGACGGATGGCGCTGCTGGGGAACTGCGCGGGGCGGGGTGGAAGTACCTGGCGCTAATCGTGCTGTTTATTGCCGTGGCGGCGGCGCTGGTATCGGCGAACGACGTGATGCCGTTCCTCGTATATGTCGCGTTGAATAATGTCGGTGGCGACGCGCTGTTCTTCGTCTGCGTGTTTGTCGCATGGGCGGCGATGTGGGGGGGCTTGCCTTATCTGCTCGGCAGTTTTGCGCTAAGCCTGCCCAGCGTGGCGGTATCGGGGAAATATGACTTCGGGCGGATGCGAAGGGCATTGCGGACCAGCGTGTGGCCGCTGGTGGGTGCGCAAGTGATGATGATCGGGTCGGCCGCCCTGACCCGCGCTACGTTGGGCCGCGTGGTGTTCGAGAAATCCGGCGGCTCGATTGCATACGGCGCGCTGGGTATCCTGTTTTGCGTTGTGTCGGTCGTGGTGGCGACGGCGATGTGCGCCGTGGCATATCGGGAACTGAGGCCGGGCGCCGGCGATGTCGCCGCGTGAACGGTTGCCGGAGCCGGGTACTCGACTCTGGTTTCAGCGGCTAGCCGGCATGCGCGAAGCATGATTCTCGCCATCTCGCATGGCGAACCCGAGCGGCGCGCAAGGCACCCGCAGCACCGCGGGCTGAAAGCAGGTTCGTGGAGCGACGTCGGTGACGGGAAAAGCAGAATTTCCTGGCGGAAAATGGAAGAGCGCCCCAGCTCAAGGTGAGTCTGGGGCGCTCCTGCCCGGCTTCGCACGCGATGGGTGTCAGACAGCCCGGCAACTCAAATCTACTGCTGGGCCAGCGGGTCGGCAATAGGGGAAACCCTCGCCTAAAAATGGGGCTGGTTTGCGCTGCCTGTTACATCGCGCCGCGCTGTTCACGGCCTTTCCGGCCTGCGCCAAAAGCGTGCTTTCACCAGCCGATTGCCGGAGCCCACGCGCCCCGTCAATGAGGCGGCATTGATTTGTCCGCCTCGGCATCCACGAATTGTCGCTTCGCCGCGCGATGGCGACACTGAGCTCCACATTCACTGCATCGGAGAGCAGACATGATGGGGCATCGAAAGCGTCAATTGGGACAAGGCATGACGGAGTACATCGTGGTCGTGGCCTTGGTGGCCGTCGCGGCGATCGCGGTGTATCAATACTTTGGGCAGGTGGTGCGTTCGCAGACGGCGGCCATGGCGCGCGAACTCGCCGGAGAGGACGGCGGCACGCAAACGCGCGCCGCGCAGCAGGCCGCGCAAAAGGCGGCGGCGCAGACCAAGGCGCGGTCGCTCAAGTCCTTTACCGGCAATGCCGCGGACACAAATTGACTGCGCATCCGTTCATGATGCCCGTCCATCAGCAAGGCCAGGCGCTGGTCCTGGGCATGCTGGTGGTGGCGGTGGCCGCGACTTCCCTCGTCGTTCTGTACAACTTTGGCCAAACGGTGGAGGCGCGGGGCCGCCTGACCCATGCGGCGGATGCGGCGGCCTACAGCGGCGCGCTTGAGCAGGCGCGCGCGCTCAACGCCATCGCCTACATCAACCGCACGCAGATTGCCCATCAGGTCGCGATGGCGCATCTGGTCACGCTTGGCGCATCCGCGCAATACATCCACGCCTTGCAGTCGCAACGCAACCGCGCCAATCCGCCGGCCGGCCTGATCGCCATGCTGTTTGGCCCCGACATGGGGCTTGCCTATCAAACCGCGCAGGCGCCATCCGACGCCGAGGCCCGGCTGGCTCGCGCGTTCGATCAGCATGACCGGACCGTGCATCAAGTGCTGGAAGCCGCCGCGCGCGAGATCGTCGCGGACCTGGCCTCATCGCGCGGGCGCATCATGCGCAAGGTACTCGACGCAAACTTTCCGTCAATGGCGGGCCACGGCGGGGGTGTCGGGGCGCCGTCGTCTGCCGTGAAATTGCGTTTGCTGGCGGACGGGTGGGCCGGTTATGTGGAGCGCAGTGCTTCCACGCGCAGGGCCGGCCTGCGGCCCGCCACGGAAGTAGCGGTTGCGCGCTATGGATTCCTGAACAGCCGCAGCCAGACGCGGCGCAATGCCTGGATGGTCAGCCCGCGCTGTCCATTGCACCGCCACGAACTGCGGCGGCGGGGTTCCACGTGGCTGGGGCCCGATGGGCGCTGGGGCGCGCTGGACACCCAGTCGTACCATGCGCTGCGGTCAAACCGCTGGGTGGGCTGCTATTACCGGGAATATGCGATGGGCTGGGGGACAGCCCAAGACGAGAAGAGCAAGGCGCCCGACGACCTGGAGTATGTGGACGAACCGCCCGTGGATTTCTCGCAAGAGGACTTTTGGAGGTGGGTCGAGCACTCCACATCCTGGGACATTTTCAGCGGCGCCACCAACCCCATGGCCAACTCCTATGCGATGGCCGCGGCACAGCGTTGGCCGGGCGGAGGCTTGCCCGCCTATCGCGAGGTGGCGCTGTCTCGTAGCCGCGAGCCTTTGCGTTTTGCGGTGGCGGTCAGCCTGGAGGCTGCGGCGCTCAAGACCACGGATGCGGACAGTGCCGTGGCGGCGCCGGCCGGCTTGTTCCGCTATGCCGCCTTGGGGCGGACCGGCGCCGTTACCGTGAGCAGCGCCGCGGAAACCTATTTTTCCCGCCCCGAGCGCCGCGCCGACGGCCGCCATGAAATCTCCACGCTTTTTCGGCCTTATTGGCAGGCGCGACTGTCGGCGGTCACGCCGCAGGAAGCCATGCAGGCAAGGATGGCGCCATGACAGGGACTGGAAGGCGCCAACACGGGCAGGCGGTGATAGAGGCTCTGCTGATGCTGCCCCTCATGGGTCTGCTGCTTTGGGGGGTGGCGGGGATAGGCAGTCTGCAGTTTTCGGCGCAGCAGACGACACAGGCCAGCCGCAAGGCAGTCATGTCGGGCGCGCTGGGGCAACCGTTGCAGGCGTTGCGCCCGCCCGCGGACTTGGGCTTGTCCAGCGATTCTGTTGCATTGCCCGGGGTGGCCACGCAGCGTGTCTCGGCGTTGCAGGACGAATGGTTCGGTACAGGGTTGCGCATGTTGTCCGTGGAGGTCCGAACACAGCCGCGGGCAGGCGATCCGTCGGCATGGCTGCCGATTGCGCGCCGCATCAGCGTGGCAAGCGGCGCGGGCTATGCGAATGGCGACGCGGACACGCAACGTCGGCTGGGAGCCGCTCGCACGGGCTGGCGGCAGGCCGGACAGATTTCGCTATCGGAGGCAACCCGGATGCAGCGTCCCGTTGAACGGGTGGACGGGCCTTGGGGCCGGCCGAAGCTGTCGCTGGATTGGCTCTCCACTTGGGCGGACGTGGTACCCGCTGAGCGGCTGGGCGATCGCAGGGAGCAAAGCAGATGAGTGCGTTCTTATCCATGCTGAAAGCATGTCGCGGACATTGCCGCGCCGTTCTAGTTGGCGTGCTGATCGCCACGGCCGCGGGCGCAAGCGCATCCGCCAGCGCCATAACCCTGGGGCACTTGCGCTTTCCCGCAGGGTCCACGCACGAACTGTTGGCGGATCGCATGTGGCTGCATGGCTTGCCAGCTCAAGTACTGGTGTTTGACGTGCCCCAGAGTCCGCGGGACCTTGTGCTTGCGCTGTCCCGCCAGCAGCCTGCCTTGGCAGACTTGCATGTGCTGCCCGGGCAACTCATCTTGTCGGGCCGCGTTGGCGACGATCATTGGGTGGCGCAGATGAACGGCGCGGGCGCCAGGCGCACGGTGGGCAGCATTTCGTCGGTCAGCGCCCGGGGGGTCCCCGCAAACCCGCAGCCGGCCTGGTTGCCGGAGGGTGCGCGGGTCAGGTTGGATGTGGCCGTGATGGAAGACGGCGTGAAGGTGTCGGAGCGCATCTGGCAGCATGCGCTGCCTCCTGCGGAAATGGCGCCGCTGCTGGAGGCGGGCCTGAGGCGACATGGATGGGCCCGCGGACTTGAAGAGGGTGTCGTGCAATGGTGGACGCGCGAACGCGAACGCATGATGCTGTTGCTGGTTCCCCTGGGGGCGGGCAGCGGACTACGCGTCAACGGGTGGGCGCCATGAAGGCCTGGATCACCCATGGCGCCGCGCGCCTGCGCCGCGCAGGCGTGTATGCGCTGGCCTTGCTGGCTGGCCTGGTCTCCGCCTGGGCGGTGCGGGAACACGTCCAACAACGGGTCCAGGCGCTTGAGGCCGAGGCTCGCACGCCCGTGGTCAGCCGCCTTGTGGCGGCCTATGACCTGCCTGCCGGCACGCTGCTGGAAGAGATGCATGTGGCCGTGCGCGAGATTCCGCAACCCTGGGCGCCCAGCGCCAGCCTGGATCCGCTCGAGCTTGGCAGCCTGCTCGGCGCCACGCTCATCGCGGACGTGGCGCATGGCGAGCCATTGCTGCGGGGATATCTCACTTTCAACGCGCCCGTTCCCGCGTTGGCGTCCCGCCTGCGGGCCGGCCAGCGGGCGCTTACCGTGGCGGGGGCGGATCTGGGTGGCCTGGCGGACATGCTGCGCGCGGGCGATGCAATTGATATCTACGTGACCTTCTCCCACCGCCAGCGGGACCTCACCGTACCGGTATTGCAAGGCATGCGCGTGTTGACGGTGGGCAGCGGCGCCGATGGCCCCGGCAATATCACTTTGGCGGCTACTCCCGACGAAGCGATGCGCTTCATCGCGGCGCGGCAAGCCGGCGCCCTGACCGCCATGTTGCGCCATCGCGATGACGCGGCAGCGGTCAGCATGCCCTCGCAGACCGATCTGGCCTCGCTCATCGGACTGGACTCCGACCCCAAGCCCGTGCCAGGCGTGGCCATTCTCTATGGCGACCGCCTGGACGCGCGGACTGGCATTGACTCGGAGTTGCCATGATCCGGCTCCTTGGCGTCCTGCTCTCCTTGTGCCTGGCCTCCATGCCGGCATGGTCCGCGACCGAAGCGCTGGAATTGCAGGTCGGTGAAACTCGGATCCTGCCGCATCCGGGTGTCAGGCGGGTGGCCATCGGCAACAGCCAGGTGTTGAGCGCGGTGGCGGCGGAAGGGCGCGAGGTCGTGGTCTTTGCGCGAGCGGAGGGCGTGTCGTCTGTACATGTCTGGGCTGGCCGCGACCGGGTTACCGCCTACGAGTTGCGGGTTGTCCCCGCGGGTACGCCGCGCTTGCGCGGCGAAGTGCAGAGCTTGCTCTCACGCATTCCGGGGGCTCGCAGCACCAACGTGGGCGGGCGCATTCTGATTGAAGGCGATGACCTGTCCGACGACGATCGTTCCCGCATCGCTGCCTTGGCGGACCGTTATCCCGACGTGCTGGATTTCACGGGACAGGTGGGCTGGGATCGCATGGTGCTGCTGGATGTTCAGGTGGTCGAGATTCCCACCTCGAGGCTGAGGGAGTTCGGCGTGCGCTGGGATGGGATGACACAAGGCGGGGCCAATGCCGGCCTGGCTTGGGATGCCGGATCCCGGGGCCGCATGACCCGGCCCGGGGAGCAGATAATCGAGACGGCAGGCCCGGCCTCGCCGGCCGCGGGCTATTTTGGCGTCAATGCCTTGCTGTCGGCCCGTATCGCGGCGCTGGCCCAGACGGGTGAAGCCGTCATGCTGGCACAGCCGCAGTTGCTTGCACGCAGCGGCGCCAGCGCAACCTTCCTGGCCGGCGGGGAAGTGCCCTATGTCTCCACCGACGCTCGTGGCAATCCCACGACCCTGTTCAAGCCTTATGGCGTTTCACTGAACATCACGCCCCGGATCGACCGCAACGGGGTCATCCGGTCCTTGATCGAGGTGGAAGCCAGTTCGGTCGATACCTCCTTGAGCCTGCCTGGGGGGCCCGCATTGCGTACACGCCGCGCGTCTACGGAATTCAACGTGCGTTCCGGAAACACGCTGGTCATCGGCGGATTCCTGTCGCGCGAGCAAGGCAGCGAAGTCAACGGCCTGCCCTTGCTGCAGGACATTCCCATCTTGGGCGCACTGTTCTCCTCGCGACGCTATCAGCGGCGCGAAACCGAACTGGCAATTTTCGTAACGCCGAAGATCGTGTCCCAAGGTGAACCCGCCATGGCGGACCGCGTGCGACGCGGGCGTGAAACGCTGGAGGCCGCCTTTCCCGAGTCCCCGCAGTTGGGCACGGCGGTGCACGCCGACGCTGGCGGCTGGGATCCCTATTCGGGTGCGGGGTCCCAGTGGGGCGCCCCGTCGGAGGGTCCCAGCCCGTCCACGCGGGAGTGATCGGATGCTCAAGATAGAAATGACCTTCGAAGATGCGGCCACACGCAATATGGACGTCCCGGCGCCGGTGCTGATCGGGCGGGGGGCGCATTGCGGCTTGCGCATCGTGACTTGGCGGGTTGGGCGCCAGCACGCCCGTTTGCTGCGCGAAGACGCCGCGATTGTTCTTGAAGATCTGGGCACGCTCGCCGGCACGCTGGTCAACGGCGTGAGGGTCGTGCGCCACTCGCCGGTGCTGCCCGATGACGAAATCCTGATCGGACCGTGCCGCCTGCGGGTCTCGTTGGCGGACCCGCAAGCCGCCTTGCAGGCAGGCACCGGCGCGACGGCCCGGTCGGAGCCCAGTATGGCGGAATTGCCGGATGCCGAAGCCGCAACCTTGCCGCCGCCCGTTCCGCTGCCGGCGCCGCCGCAGCATCGACTGCATGATCGCCGCCGCCTGCACGCCGCCTTGCTGAATGCGTTGGATCTGCGCCGACGCGATGTGGCAGGCATGACCGATGGCATGCTTCGCGCCGAAGCCGAGCGCTTGCTGACGCACATTGTGGCCGCGGATGCGGAACTGCCCGCGGAGGCGGACAGGGCGGCCCTGTGCCGGGAGGTGCTGGATGAGGCGGTCGGCCTGGGGCCGCTGGAACCCTTGCTGGCGGCGGCGGACATCACCGAAATCATGGTCAACCGCTACGACGAGATCTACGTCGAACGAGGGGGACGCCTGTGGCGCCATCAGGCGGCGTTCACCAGCGAGCAATCCGTGCGCTGGGTGATAGAACGCATCGTGACGCCGCTAGGCCGGCGTATAGACGAAAGCTCGCCTATGGTGGATGCGCGCCTGCCCGATGGATCGCGGGTGCATGCCATCATCCCGCCCGTGGCGATGAAGGGCGCCAGCCTGACCATACGCAAGTTCCCGCAGCGGCGTCCACAGATGCCCGACCTGATCGCGCTGGGAGCCCTGAGCGGCGCAATGGCGCAATTTCTGGCGCTGTGCGTAAGAATGCGCAAGAACTTGGTGGTCTCGGGCGGAACCGGGTCTGGCAAGACGACGCTGTTGAACATTCTGTCCAATGAGATTCCGGACGGAGAGCGTGTCGTCACGATCGAGGATGCGGCGGAGCTGCGGCTGAATCACGACCACCTGGTGGCGCTGGAGGCCCGTCCGGCAAACCAGGAGGGCAGGGGACGTATTGATATCCGCGAGCTGGTGCGCAATGCCCTGCGCATGCGGCCGGACCGGATCGTCGTGGGCGAGTGCCGGGGGGCAGAAGCGTTCGACATGCTGACGGCCATGAATACCGGCCATGAAGGTTCCCTCACGACATTGCACGCCAATTCGCCTCGCGATGCCCTGGCGCGCCTGGAGGCGATGATACTGATGGCGGGCCTGGATCTGCCGCTGCCCGCCGTGCGCGAGCATATCGCCGCCAGCGTGGACATCGTTGTGCAGCAGGCCAGGTTGGCGGACGGGCGGCGCCTGGTGACGTCGGTCGTTGAGGTCGCCGGCATGGAAAGCGGCCGCATCCAATTGCAGGATCTGTTCCGATATGACCGGACCCAGGGATTCCTGGGGTGTGGCGGCCTGCCCAGCTTTGCGCGGGACTGGTCGGAGGCGGGGGCGGCCTTCGAGGCCGCCTGGTTCTCGGATGCGGGGGGCCGCGGACCAGAGACCACGGCCTTTCCTCAAGGTTTGCCATGATCTGGCTCGCGGCTGGGGCCGCCATGATTTGCGCGGTTCTGCTGGTCTGGCGTGTTCAGAACTGGTTCGCACCCGCGCTTCGACGCTATCGGGAGGTCTATACCCAGGAAGCGGGTTTGCGGCTGAGCGAAGTGTTCTTGTTCATCGACCCGGCGCAGTTGTGGGCGGGCGCCATGGGCTGTGCCGCAGTGGCGGCAATACTGGCGTTTTCGGCGACGGGCAGCGGCTTGATTGCCGCCCTGACGGCGGCCGTCGCGTCGCGCGGGCCCCGAATGATGGTGGATGGGCTGCGGCGGCGGCGCGCACGGCGTTTTGAAGAGCAACTACCCATGGCCTTGCTGATGCTGGCGTCTTCGCTGCGGGCGGGAGTCGCATTGACCACCGGGCTGCGTCATGTCGTTGACCAAAGCGGCGCGCCGCTGGCCCAGGAGTTTGGCCTGATGCTGCGCGAGCAGCGCTTGGGCGTCCCGTGGGATGCCGCGCTCGACAACCTGCATGGCAGGATGCAGGCCGACTCGACGTCGCTCGTCGTGGCCGCGATGCGCATCGCGGCGCAGACCGGCGGCAACCTGGCGGAGGCGCTCGAGAGCATCGCCCAGACCTTGCGGGCCAGGCTGCAACTGCAAGCCAAGCTGCTGGCATTGACGTCGCAGGGGCGGCTGCAGGCCTGGATCGTCGGCGCATTGCCATTGCTGCTGCTGGCGGTGCTGGACAGGCTGGAGCCGGAAATCATGGGATTGCTGTGGCACACCCCGATGGGGTGGGGCGTGCTGGCGATCGTGGCAGTGCTGGAAACCGCAGGGGTGTTGATGATCCGGCGCATCATGCGCATCGATATCTGACCGGAGGTCGCTATGTGGCTGTATCTGGGCATGTTGACCACAGCGGCTGGGGCCGCATGGCTTGCATGGATCATCTTGAGACCGTTGCTATGGGAGGATCAGGAGGCTTCCGCCGCCATGCCATGGTGGTGGCGGGCGGCTTGGCCGTGGATTGCGGCGGTGGCGCCGCTGGCGGGGCCTCTGTGCTCGTGGCGCTGGCGCATCCGGCTGACCCGGGCGATCGAACAAGCCGCTTTGCCCGCCGGGGTGGGCTATGCCCACCTTGCGGCGTTGTGCGGGAGCGCGGCGATGGCCGCCGGCGGGCTGGCGGCGGCGGCGGCCATCGCGACGTTCCCGGCGGGATCCCTGGCCTGGGCCCCCTGGACGGTGGCGGCGGCCCTGGCGGCCGGAGTTGCCCCGGGCCTGTGGCTCAGGAGCCTGGGCGTCAAGCGGCGCCGCGACATCGAACGGGATCTGCCGTTCGTGTTCGACATGATGACGCTGTGCGTGGAGGCAGGCTTGAGCGTGCAGGGAGCCCTGCAACTCGCGGCTCAGAGCGGACCGCGCGGCGTATTGCGGGATGCGCTGGCGGATGCCCTGGCCGAGATGCGGGCGGGAGTATCACGAGTCGCGGCCATCAAGGCCCTGGCCGAACGCAGCAACAGTCCGCTTGCACGCAACTGGGCGGCAGCCCTGGCGCAGGCGGAGGCCCTGGGCGCCAGCCTGGGGCCGGTCTTGCGCGCGCAGGCCGCACAGTGCCGTAGCGACCGTCACATGCGCGCCGAACAATTGGCGATGCAGGCGCCCGTGAAGATGCTGCTGCCCTTGATCGGCTGCATCTTTCCCTGCACGTTCATCGTGCTGGCGTTTCCGATTGCGGTTCAGCTGCTGCAGAGTGTGCAATGAGTCGGCCCGCGCCTTTGCCGGCTGGCCGTATTCGCTTGCTGAGAGTCGGGAACTGGCGCGGCCGGATGCGTGGCTTGCTGGGCCGCGGCCCGCCCGGGCCCAGATCGGGCATCCTGCTGACTCCCTGCGCCGCGGTGCATACCTTTGGCATGCGCTACGCCATCGATGTGGCGTTTGTTGCGCGGGACGGGCGTGTGGTGGGCCTGCGCAGGGCGCTCGGGCCCTGCCGCGTGGCGCTATGCCTGGGCGCTGTTGCCGTCGTCGAGATGCGCGCTGGCGTTATTGATGCCGAACACGGAGGTGTAGGCCGGATAGAAGCTGCAATACAGTATGCCGCCCGCCGCGATGTTGAACGGAATCTGCAGCGTTCCCGCGAGCTGGGGCGACAAGCCGACGGCGACCAGCAGCCCGGCGCAGAGGTCAATGAACAGAAACACCAGGATCCAGCAGGCGCCATAGACCAGAAAGGGCAGCTTGTTGCGCCAGCAGGCGACGCCGGAGAAGAACAGGGCCTGCATCAGCCGCAGTCCGTGCCAGGCCACCAGGACCGGCGCGTGCCAGAACAACGCGGCAATCACCATGTAGAGGACCGCGAACAGGGTCAGCGGCACGGCCATGGCTGACAGGATGGGCTCCATGCTTTTCTCGACGGACGCGATGCGCATGCCCTCGACCATCGCGTCAGTGAACGGCAGGAAGATGACCAGGCCAGTGACCATGCAGAGCGCCGCATAGAGCAGGCCCATCAGGAACAGCTTTCGGAACACGCCAGGCTGCTTGAGGGGCTTGGCCCACATGGATGGCAGCATGATGCGGTCGGCCTCCACATGCTTGCAGGCCGATAGCGTCATCAGGGTGATGATGGGCATCAGGGCCACGACCAGGATCGGGCCTACCGGCGGGGTTGCGGTAGCGAAAATGACCAGAAGGCTGATGGCCATGGCCCACATGAACATGGCCACGGGTTGCTTGCGGAACAGACGGAAACCGTCTCGGACCCAAAGCCAGCCGGACGTCGCGGGTAGAAATGCTGCTTGCATGGCTCTCTAAAGGGGAGATCTCTCAAAAGGGACGCGCTGTTCCCATTATGGGGGGCGTAACGGTTACGGCAATATTGGCAGATTCGGGCGGTGGCGCGCTTGCAACACTCTTTCGAAGTGGCGGGGATCGTGCGGCTTGAGGGTTTGGGCCGGCCGGGGCAGGAAAAAGTCGTACAGGCGGGAAACCCAGAACCGCAGGGCGGCCGCGCGCAGCATGAGCGGCCAGACTTCGCGCTCGGCGTCGGTGAAGGGACGCACCTTGGCGTAGGCGCTCAGCCAGGATTGAACCAGTTCTGGGATGAATTCGCCGGTGTCCCGTTCTATGCACCAGTCATTGACGCTGACCGCCACATCAAACAGCCAGGTGTCGCAGCCCGCGAAGTAGAAGTCGATGATGCCGCCCATGAGCGGATCCTCGAAGGTCCCGGCAAACAGGACATTGTCGCGGAACAGGTCGCAGTGGGCCGGGCCCGTCTGCAGAGCCTGCCAGGCGGGCGTGGCGATGGCGGCTTGCTGCGCAGCCAGTTCCGAAGCAAGCAGCCGGGCTTGGGCCGGATCCAGGAATGGCATGACCTTGGGGGCCGTTTCCAGCCACCAAGCCAGTCCGCGCAGGTTGGGCTGGCGGATCGGGAAGTCTTGCGCGGCCAGGTGGGCGCGGGCCAGCGTGGCGCCGGCCAGGGCGCAATGGGCTGCGCCCGGGGCGGGTTCGTAGCCGCCGGGCAGGCGCGAAACAATGGCGCAGGGCTTGTCATGCAGGGTGGTCAGGCGGGTGCCGTCGCGCAGGTTCTGGGGCTGGGGCACCGGGATGCCGCGCTCGGCCAGGTGGTACATCAGCTCAATGTAGAAGGGCAGTTGGGCGTGAGTCAGCACCTCGAACAGCGTCAGGACATATTCGCCCCGGGTCGTATGCAAGAAATAGTTGGTGTTCTCGATACCCGCCGTAATTCCTCGAAGCGAGATGAACTCGCCCAGGTCGAAATGCGCCAGCAGGGCGCGCGCGTCGTCGTCGGATACGGGAGTGAATACGGCCATTGATGTTCGGGAGTGAGGGGTTAACGGACGCTCGGACATGCCTGTACGGCGGCGGCGGCGCAATTTTAGACCACATGGCGGGCAGGGTCGGTGGCCGTTCGGAGGGCGGACGAATCGGGCTCCCGGACATAATGCCGCCAAGCACCGTAAAATACCGCATCCCCTTGTTTTGTAGAGTGATTCTTGGACTCCCCCGATTGGCGGCTATGCGTCGCCCCGATGATTGACGTTACCGACCGCCACTGCCGCTATTTTCACCGGCTGCTGGCCCCGCGCGCACGCCTGTACACGGAAATGATCACCACGGGCGCGCTGCTGCACGGCAATGTGGCGCGTCACCTGGACTTTGACGAAACCGAGCACCCCGTGGCGTTGCAGCTTGGCGGCAGCGAGCCGGAAGCCTTGGCCCAATCCGCCAGGCTGGGCCGGCAATGGGGCTATGACGAAATCAACCTCAATTGCGGTTGTCCGTCGGAGCGGGTGCAAAAGGGCGCGTTTGGCGCCTGCCTGATGGCGGAGCCGGCCTTGGTGGCGGATTGCATGAAAGCCATGCAGGACGCCGTGGACATTCCGGTCACGGTGAAGCACCGTCTGGGCCTGGATTACGAAGAATCCTACGATTTCGTCCGCGATTTCGTAGGCAAGATTTATGACACGGGCTGCCGGGTGTTCATCGCGCATGCCCGCAATGCGGTGCTCAAGGGCTTGTCCCCCAAGGACAACCGCGAGATTCCTCCGCTGCGCTACGACGTGGTCGCCCAGCTCAAACGAGATTTTCCGGATTGCACCTTTGTGCTCAACGGCGGCCTGGCGGATGCTGGCCAGTCCGTGCGCGCCGCGGAAAGCTTTGATGGCGTGATGCTGGGCCGCGCTGCCTGGCATACGCCGCGCGTGCTGTCCGAGGTGTCCTTGCAGCTGTGGCCGTCCGTGCGCCTGCCCAGCGACGCGCAGGTGGTGGACGCCATGACCGAGTACGCCGCGCGGCAGGTCGCCAAGGGGGTGCCGCTGCGCGTGATGACGCGTCCGATGCTGGGGCTGGTGAACGGCCAGTCGGGCGCGCGCCGCTGGCGGCGCATGCTGTCGGATCCGGCCTTGCTGGCCGCGAACAATCCCGAACTGATCTACGACGCCTGGCGCAGCCAGCGGCATGCGCCGGATGTGCGCGGCGCCGCGTTTGAAGCGGCGCCGGTAGGGGTGTGACCTCGCGGCAGGCCGCCGCGAGCGGGCAGGCTCAGGATTTGGCGGGTTCGGCGCTTTCCGTGGGCCAGTCCCGGATGTAGGCCTTCAACATGTTGTTTTCGAACTGTTGGGCCGCGACGATGGCCTGGGCCATGTCGTAGAAGGAAATTACGCCCATCAGCGTCGGGCCGTCCATGACAGGGATGTAGCGCGCGTGCTTTTCCAGCATGAGGCGCTGCACTTCGTCGGCGCTGGTGTTGGGGGACACGCTGACCGGAGCATCGTCCATGATCGAGCGGATGGTTGTTTCGCCGGCTCCGCCATGCGAATGCATGTGGCGGATGATCTCGCGGAACGTGAGCATGCCGGTCAGGGTGCCGAATTCCATGATCACGAGCGAGCCTATGTCCTGCTCGCTCATGGTTTGCACTGCCTGGGACACAGGCATGTCCGGCGACGCCGTATAGAGCGTATCGCCCTTGACGCGCAAAATCTCGCTGACCTTCAACATCGGTTTCTCCTGGGCGGACTACGCCCGAATGCTCTGCTATTTCTTTTTCGCTTCCAATTGCAATATTGGAGCGATTCCATTTTCGGTATTTTGCGCTTCTCCGCAGAGTTCTTCCAGCGTCGGCGTATTTTGCTGGGAAATCACGGACGAGGCGACTCGCAATATCTCCGGGTCATTGCGCACCCGGGGCTGGCTGCGGTCCAGCAGGAAACGGTCCACCACGGGCGCCATCGACGTTTCCCTGGCATCGCAGGTAAGCATCCAGTTGTCTTCGGGGCTGCGGGTTGCCAAACCCATGGCGCTCAGCGATTCCAGCACCTCATTCAGTTCGTCCTGATGCAGCCGCAATTGCGAGGCCAGCACGTTTGCCGGCAGGCCGGCCGGCTTGGTGGCCTGCGCCTTGCGCAAGGCGCGCAGGGCGTCCAGGGCGTCCACGAAGGGCGCGCCGGGGTAGCGGTTGATCTCCCAGCGACCCAGCCTGATCAGAGGCGCGCTGGAGGCAAGAGTGGCGCCCAGCAGCACCGCCAGCCAGGACAGGTAGATCCAGAGCAGGAAAATGGGCAGGGTCGCAAAGGCGCCGTAAATGACCGTGTACGTGGGAAACCGCGTCAGGTAGTACGCAAATCCCGACTTCATGATTTCCAGCACGATGGCGGTGACGCCGCCGCCGACCAGCGCATCGCGCCACAGTACGTCGCGGTTCGGGACGACGACGAACAGCGCCGCGAAACCCAGGCCGGTCAGGACCAGCGGAATGAAGGAAACGGCGACGCTGATTACCTCCGGCACGTCCTGGACCAAACCCAGGGACTCGCGGGCGACGAACGAGGTCGCCCAGAGGCTGGCGCCGGCCAGAACCGGGCCCAGCGTGATGATGGCCCAGTAAACCAGCGCCCGCTGCGGCAAGGGCCGCTGGCGCGAGACGCGCCAGATGTCGTTGAATGCCTGGTCTATCGTCATGATCAGCAGCAGCGAGGTAACCAGCAGGAATGCGCCGCCGATAGCGGTCAGGCGCGATGCCTGGCGCGCGAACTGGTTCAGGTATTCCATGATGTTGTCCGAGACGGACGGCGGCATCAGGCTGTTGGTCAGGAAGTCCTCGAGTGCGACCCGAAATTCCTGGAATACGGGAAAGGCCGTGAATAACGACAGCACGACGGCCAGCATGGGAACGATCGCCAGGACAGTCGTGAAGGTAAGGCTGGACGCGACCTGAAGCAGTTTTTCTTCGTTGGCGCGTTGAGCGACAAAACGAAAGACGCGCCCGGCCCGCGCCACCCATGAAGAGCGCGAGGTCGATGGCTCGGTGGCCGCCGGCGTAGCGGCGGAGGGCTCGGCGGGGCGATTCATCAGGCGATAATAGCAGTATGAATCCTGAACTCAACCCCCGCTTGCGCCTGCTGGCCTCGGTTTCATTGTTTGCCCTGATCGTGCTTTGCGTCGCCTGGGAAACCGTGGTGGCGCCCGTGCGGCCGGGAGGTTCCTGGATGCTGCTGAAGGCCTTGCCGCTGGCGTTTCCGCTACGCGGCATTGTGCGTGGCAATATCTACACTTACCAATGGGCGGCCATGCTGTCGCTGTTGTATCTGATGGAGGGAGTGGTGCGCGCAATGTCCGATCCGGCGCCCTTGTCCGTGCTGATGGCGTGGGGCGAGATCCTGTTGTCGGCCACCTTTTTCCTCAGTGCCATTTTCTATGTGCGGCCCGCCAAGCGCGCCGCCAGGAGTCAACGCGCATGAATGCCCAATCCCTGGCTGAACTGCAGGCCGTCAATTCGTTTGCCGCCCTGCCTGCGGCGTTCTACACCCGCCTGGCGCCTCAGGGGCTGAACAACCCGCGCCTGTTGCATGCCAATGCGGATGCCGCGGCCCTGATCGGCCTGGATCCGTCCGCCTTGTCCACGCCTGAATTCCTGGGCGTGTTCTCGGGCGCCCAGCCGCTGCCCGGCGGGGATACCCTGGCCGCCGTCTATAGCGGTCACCAGTTCGGTGTCTGGGCGGGCCAGCTTGGCGACGGGCGCGCCCACCTGCTCGGGGAGGTCCAAGGATCTCGGGGCGGTTGGGAGCTGCAGCTCAAGGGCTCGGGCATGACGCCGTACTCCCGCATGGGCGACGGCCGGGCCGTGTTGCGCTCGTCCGTGCGCGAATACCTGGCCAGCGAGGCCATGCACGGACTGGGCGTGCCGACGACGCGGGCGCTGGCGCTGGTGGTGTCCGACGACCCCGTCATGCGGGAAACGGTCGAGACGGCCGCCATCGTGACCCGCATGTCGCCCAGTTTCGTGCGTTTCGGCTCGTTTGAGCACTGGTCGTCGCGGCGCCAGCCCGACATGCTCAAGACGCTGGCGGATTATGTGATTGACCGCTACTACCCGGAATGCCGTGAGGCGCCCGCCGGCGAATCGCAGAATGAAAATGCGCCATATATAAATCTTCTGCGGGCGGTAACCCGGCGCACGGCGCGGTTGATGGCGGATTGGCAGGCGGTGGGGTTTTGCCATGGCGTCATGAATACGGACAATATGTCCATACTGGGGCTGACGCTGGATTATGGTCCTTACGGATTCATGGATGGTTTCCGGCTGGGGCATGTCTGCAACCATTCGGATTCCGAAGGGCGCTATTCGTGGAATCGCCAGCCTTCGGTGGCGCTTTGGAATCTTTATCGGCTGGGCGGCAGCCTGCACATGCTGGTGCAGGATGTCGAAGGCCTGCGGGCCGTGCTGGACGAATTCGAGGGCGTCTTCACGCGGGCCTTCCATGACAAGATGGGCGCCAAACTGGGCCTGGCGGCCTGGCGGCCCGAGGACGAAGGGTTGCTGGACGACCTCCTCAAGCTGATGGACGCCAACCAGGCCGATTTCACCCTGACGTGGCGGCGGCTGGCCGATGCGCTGCAGGGAGACCGCAGCGCGTTCGAGGACCTGTTCATCGACCGGCCGGCCGCGGGCGTCTGGCTGGACAGGCTTCTGGCCCGCCATGCGCAGGATGGGCGGCCCGTGCTGGAAGTGGTTGCGGCCATGAATGGCGTCAATCCGCTTTACGTGCTGCGCAACCACTTGGCGGAGGACGCGATCCGGGCGGCCAAGGCAGGGGACGCCAGCGAAATCGATACGCTGATGAAGCTGCTCCGGAATCCTTATGTGGCCCAGGAAGGCTATGAGCGCTATTCGGGATTGCCGCCGGATTGGGCGGGCGGAATCGAAGTCAGTTGTTCATCTTGATAGAGATTTACCGCAGGCCTGCCGGATGGATAATCGGCGGTTCAGGTCGGTTTATGAAAAAAAACCCGCAAAAATGTGAAATATCGCGGTTTTTTTCACTGCAATCATTCGTTTCCATTGTAAAAGTCGTAAGATTGCCGGCTGCGGGGCCCTTTGAATACGATGTGGTCTCCAGGGCTATTTGTCGACAATTTCAATATAAAGCACTCTGAATATGCCTGGCGCAGATGGTTTGCTATGTATCGGCCTGCTTGAGGATGACGCCGACTTCCGGGAGGAGTTGGCGTTAGGCCTGGGCGGCTATGGTTTCCGAGTGGCGTTTGCCTGTGACAATGCTGTGGCGTTTTATCGCCGATTGCAGGAGCAGCCGTGCGACATCGTCATCTTGGACGCCCATCTTCCCGGTGAAGACGGCTTTTCCGTCGCGACCCGGCTGCGTGCCTTGAGCCCGGTGGGCATCGTGATGCTGACGGGCCGCAGTGCTCTGGAAGACCGCGTTCGCGGGCTGGAAGGCGGCGCTGATGTCTATATGACCAAGCCCGTGGATCTTCTTGAACTCAGTTCGGTCATTCGCAGCCTGGCCCGCCGGATGCGGCTGGCCAAGGCGCCAAGGCCAGCTGACGCGGAGACGCGCGCCTCGGCGGACACCAACTGGTCCTTGCAGGACGGCGGCTGGATCCTGGTGGCGCCTGATGGCGCGTCCCTGCACCTCAGCGCGCAGGAGCGGACATTCCTGGTGGCTTTGATGGATGCGGCCGGCAGCGCGGTCAGCCGCCAGGCCTTGGCGGAACTGTTCCTGCCCGACAGCCCGGGTGGTTTTGAACTGCGGCGTATCGATGTGCTGGTGAGCCGGTTGCGCGCCAAGGCGCAAAGCGCCGGCCTCAAGTTGCCGGTACTGTCAGTGCGTGGCCAGGGTTACGTGTTCGCGGCCTGAGCCCGGCCACACCCGTTGCCCAGCCGGCCCATCTGCAGCCAATCAGGCCGCCGGGCCGGTGGCGGGCAGGGTGACGACAAAGCGCGTACCGACGCGCACCTTGCTTTGCATGGTCAGCGAACCGCCCTGGTTCTGGCAGATGCGCCGGGCCAGGTACAGGCCGATACCCATGCCTTGGGTTTCCCGATGCGCCGAGCGCCGGAAATGCGGCTCGAAGATTCGCGCCTGTTCTTCTTCGCCTATGCCCGGGCCGCGATCTATGACGGCCAGCCAGGTCATCGGAATGTCCTCGACGCGGGTGTGACCGGTTTCAATCCTGACCGGCTCGTTGGCCGGCGAATACTTGATGGCGTTGTGGATCAGGTTGCGCACCACCACGCTGGTCAGGGGGCGGTCGCAATAGACGGGCAAGGGGGCCAGGGCTTCCAACTCCAGCGCATGAGCGGTGTCTGGCTGCATGGCGGTCACGACATCGCGCGCGAGTTCGGCCATGTCGGTTTGTTCGCCGCGAGGACTCCACGCCTGTTCGTCCAGCCGGTCCTGATTCAGCAGCTGGTCCATCAATTCAGTCATGCGGGCGACCGATCGATGGATGCGCGCAAGACGGTTATCGACGGTTTCCCCACTGTCGGAAAGAATCATGTCCAACGACTGTGCTGCCGCGCTGATGGTGGCAAGCGGCGCGCGCAGTTCGTGCGAGATCAGCGCGTTCATCTGGCGCTGCGTGTCCAGCGCGCCCGCAAGTTCCGCCAACCGCAGTTCTCCCTGAGCGAGATGTTCGGCGTCTGTATGGTCAACGGCATTGCGGTTCGAAGCGGCGGGCGCGCGCGCGGACGCGCCCAGCGCCATCCAGAGCAGAGCGCCCGATACCAGCATCAATCGCAGCAATTCGGCAACCGTGCCGGCGGTATCGGTGCCATCGGCGCCCCATGCGTCGCGCCACAGAATCCAGGCGGACATGCCGTAGGCGATCGCCAGCGCCACGGATGACGCGCGCCCGGACGCCTGCCTTGCCTGCGCCAGAAACCATGCGGCCAGCGGCAGGCTGATGATGGCGCAGATGCCTGCGATGGCGGCGGGCAGCATGCCGTTCTCGGTCTCGTACACGAAGATCAGCGCCAAGGCCGCGATGCCTGCCAGCGTGATGCTGCTCCAGCGGCACGCCGCCGCAAGCCTGGCGGCGGTGCGCGACCCTTGCAGGAGCGGGGCGGTCAACGCCAGCAGGGCCGCGTAAGACCCCGCCAGCAGAGCGGCCGGCGGCATCAGCGTGGGCAGTGAGCGGAACAGGCCTTCGATGAGCATGAAGGCCAGGCCCGCGGCATATACCGCGTCCCGGGTATGAGCCCAAGCTGCGCCGCATGCCAGGCCGCAAGCGATCGCGACACCCGCGGTCAGGCCGGATTGGAGGTTCTCGTAGTCGCCATTCAGGCCGTAGGCCATGGCATAACCCGGCCAGAGCAGTGCGCACAGCAGCAGCCCCATTCGCGACCAGAGGTCTTGCCGGGGGGCGCCTGCACGGCCGGCGCGGCGGTGGCGGAAATGCCAGAGGGTGCGAAGAAACAATCCTTCCGTCAACTCGGAACCCATTGGTGGTCATGCGCGAGATCGTGCGCGTGGGCAAAGTTTACGACAGCCCCGCGTATTGCCCGCACGCCTATTTCTTCCAGCACGAATTGCGTGGCGGTGTCGGGTACATCCGCGGCATAGACAGCCATGTCCAGCGTCATGGCGGTGGCGACCACGGTGGCGGTCAGGTGCTGGCTTCCCGGGCTGTGCAGCAGGCCGGCGATGAAGCTGCCGCAGAGCGTCAGGTACGACACGGGAAACTCATGCAGGTGTTCCATGGCGCCGAATTGCTGCGACAGCCGCGATATGCCAACCCGGGCGCCCGCGCCGGTAACGATGTCGCAGAGCTGGCGCAGGTCGGCCCCTTGTTCCACCAGTCCCGCAGCGTCGACCTCGATGATCAGGCGCAGCGTCAGGGCAGGGCGGTCGGCCAGCATGCGCTCGAGCCTGGACAGAAATGAACCCTGCGCGAGCGAAGCCAGAGAGACCGGCACCGTCAGTGCGCCGTCATGGGTGAACAGCCAGTCCAGCCCCAGGCGGATTGCCTGGATGTCGCATTCGGCCGACAAGCCCAGGCGCACGGCGGGCGGCATGAAGATGGAGGCGGGCACCGGATCCGTGCCGGAGATGTCGTGGAGAGTCAGGCTGGCTTCATGATGCAGCAGCGTGCCGGACACGTCGTGCAGGGGCTGTGCCGACAGCGAGAACCGATGCTGCTCCAGGGCCGTGACCAGGGCATCGTGCCAGCTGTATTCGCCGATGCGGGTACTGTCGGCCGCTTGGCTGGCCGGCGTGATCTGATCGTCGTCGGCGCTTTCGGCGCACATCAGCGCGTGATCCAGCCGCGCCAGCGTGTCGCTCATGTTGTCGCCCGGCGCGAAGGCCGCCATGGCCAACGCCCAGCGGCACCAGCCGTACTTGTCCATCGGCACCCGCAGCGAACGCAGTTCGCGCCGCACGCGCTCGGCCAGCAGGCTGGCCTGCGGCGCGGAGGTGCGCGGGAGAAGCAGCGCGAAGTCAGATCCGCTGATGCGGGCAAGCTGCGCGGTGGGCCCGCCGAATTCCGCGACCAGCTTGCGCAGCCGCTCGGACGAGGAACGCAGCCACTGGTCGGTGAAAGCGCGCGACAGATGCCGGTTGATCTGCGCCAGGTCGCGCTGGCGGATCATCAGCAGGTGCCCCCCCGCGTCGGCGGTCTTGTCCGTCAGCGCCTGCCTGAATTGGTCGATGAAATGCTTGCGGTTGGACAAGCGGGTGATGGGGTCCCGGTAGATCTCGCTCTGCAGGGACTCTATCCGGGCGTTCTGTTCCTGTACGGTGGCGGCCACCCGGCGTTGCGCATCGACCAGAGCCTGATCCACTCCCGCCAGTTCGCACGATCCGGTCAATTGCGTATCGTCGCCTGGGGCCAGGGCGCGTACGCGCTCGCAGATGTCGCGCGAGGTGCGCGCTTCTATCCAGCGGACGAGGTTGACGGCGAAAAGTGCCCAGAAGACGGCGGCGGCCAATACCAGGCCCAGCACCCTCATGCCGCCTTGCCACAGCGTGTCGCGCGCCAGCCGCGCGTCCGCTTGCACCGTTATGGTGCCTTTTGCCCGGCCGTCTGCCGTGGCGAAGGGCCGGGATACCGCCGGGGCTTCCATGTTGAGCCACGCGTTGCGCCAGTTGCGTTCCCTTCCGGCGCCGTCCGTACGCACGCGCCGTTCGATGCTGGCCGCATTCCCGTCGTTGGTAATGCGCACCAGGGCATACAAGCCTTGTCCGAACAGTTCGTCCGCGAGCTCGGCTTGTTCGTCCGTGCTGACTGCGCCATGGGACAGGGCCCACGCCAGCGCATTGACGCCCGCTTCACTTTGCTGCGCCAGTTGCGCGTTCAGGTAGCGGTGCGCCGCCAGCATCCCCAGCGCCTGGGCGCCGAGCAGGATGAAGCCGATCAGAAGGGCGGAGCATAGAAGTAGCCGGCGTAGTGTTGGCATGTACTTGAGGGTCCCTTCCTGGGCTGCACGGTTGCCTGCGTCATTGAGCGCTCGGCTGCCGGTTAAAGGGGGGCATCAGGCGGCGAAGGCGTCTGACAGAAAAAAACCTGGATAAGAAACGTGACACACGTTACCAATACTTCGAAGGCGACGCTTACACTGTAATTCGGCATGTCACAGAACGCACAGAATATTACGAAATCCGCTTCGACTTCAGACAACCTGTGCAATTATTTCGTCCGTGATAATTGTTCGCTTGAGAACTATTGAGACACTGCGTATTAATTTTTGGGGTTCGGCTGTCGTAGTAAGGGCAAGGCATGGCGAACAGGACCGGCCAGCGACCGCCAATCCAGGACCCGTCATGACCCGCTGCGAGCAACTACAGATCCGAAGGAACTCAGGAATAAGGGGTGCGTTGCCTCTGAAATGTGGCGTTTTTTTGCGAAAACAATGCATAATTTAAAGAATGTTACGGCCCTTGGGCCCCCTCGCGGGCCGCAACGTCAGGGGCTTATAGATAGGGGGCTCCGTGCGTGAGAGTTACCTGCTCGCACTGTGCCTGGCGCTCGCGGGCGCACTAGCAGCGATAAGTCTGTTCTTCGTCCGCAGGGAACGCGCATTGCGCCGCCGCCTGACGCGCGATGAACTGACTGGCCTCCTCAGCCAGCAGGAGCTGCGTCGGCGCGCGCGCGCGTGGCTGAACAAGCCCCAGGGTACCGCACGCCAGGGCGCCTTCTTTCTGGTCAGCTTTGAACACTACGCCCAGATCAGCGCGATGCTGCGGGCGGGCGAAGACCAGGCGTTGCTGGTGTTGGTGGCGGACCGGCTCCGCCTCATCACCCGGACCTTGGGTGGCATAGTGGCGCGGACCGGCACCGACGCGTTCACCGTCTGTGTGCCCGAAGTGGACGAACAGGGCGCGGCGCAGGTGTCGGCCAAGCTGCTGGAAGACCTGAGCGCACCCTACGAATTAGGGGGGCGTCCCCTTATTGCCGTTTTCCGCGTCGGCGCTGCGCTGTATCCCGAGCACGGCCGCAGCGTGGAGGAATTGCAACGCTGCGTGCAGGTGGCCCTGATTCCCCTCAAGGAGCGTGGCGGCCCGGGCTGGAATCTGTTCGATTTCCGGCTGCTTGCGCGCCAGCGGGACCAGCAGGGGCTGGAGAACGACTTGAGGCTGGCGCTGACCACGCCAGCGATGGACCAGTTTGAACTGTATTACCAGCCGGTCTGCGATAGCGGCACCGGCGTGGTGCAGGGATGCGAGGCGCTGCTGCGCTGGCATCACCCCGTGCTGGGCAGCGTGTCCCCCGCAGTGACCATAGAATTGGCCGAGCGCAGCGGCCTGATCGTGCCGCTGGGCGCCTGGATCCTGGAACGCGCGTGTTCGCAAGCGGTGCTCTGGCCATCCGCCTGGCGGGTGCATGTGAATCTGTCGGTCAAGCAGATGAACGAGGACGGCCTGGTGCAGCTGGTGTCCGATGTGCTGGCCACGACCCGCCTGGCTCCGCGCAAGCTGGTGCTGGAGATCACCGAATCCATCTTCATCCTGCACTACGAGCGGCATGTGAAGATCCTGAATACGCTGCGCGAGAAAGGGATCGGGGTGGCGCTGGACGACTTCGGTTGCGGCTATTCCAGCCTGAATCACCTGCGTCACCTGCCCATCGACTGGGTCAAGATCGACCGCAGTTTCATCTCTGCTCTGGAATCGGATGCGGGCAGCCGCGAGGTCGTGTCCGCGCTGTTCGGCCTTTGCCAGGCAATGCATTTGCCCGTGGTGGCCGAGGGCGTCGAGACCGAGGGCCAGCGCGAAATCCTCAAGTCCCTGGGATGCCGCGTGATGCAGGGTTTCCTCCTCGGCCGGCCGGCGCCCGCGTCTGAAATCCAGGCTTTGGCTTCGGCGGTGTCATAATCGGGGTTGCTTGCAAACCCGACCTGTTGACTTCCTATGCCCGGCAATACCCTAGGTACCCTCTTTACCGTCACTAATTTCGGCGAATCCCACGGGCCGGCCATCGGTTGCGTCGTGGATGGCTGTCCACCCGGATTGGCGCTGGACGCATCCGACATCCAGCTTGAACTGGACCGCCGCCGTCCTGGCACCTCCCGCCATGTCACGCAACGCCAGGAAGCCGACCAGGTAGAGATCCTGTCGGGCGTCTATGAAGGGGTCACCACCGGCACGCCTATCGGTCTCCTGATCCGCAATACGGATGCGCGCAGCAAGGATTACTCCAATATTGCCGACACCTTCCGGCCCGGGCATGCCGACTACGCCTATTGGCGCAAGTTCGGCGTGCGCGACCCGCGCGGCGGCGGACGCTCGTCGGCGCGCTTGACGGCACCCACCGTGGCGGCCGGTGCGATCGCCAAGAAATGGCTGTCCGAGCAATACGGCGTCAGGGTGCGCGGGTACATGAGCCAGTTGGGCCCTGTCGCGATTCCTTTCGTCTCCTGGGACGAAGTGCCCAACAACCCGTTCTACGCGCCCAACGCCGAGGTCGTCCCGGAACTGGAGGCCTATATGGACCAGTTGCGCCGCGACGGGGACTCCGTGGGGGCGCGCATCGAAGTCGTGGCCGAGAACCTGCCCGCGGGCTGGGGCGAGCCCATATACGACCGCCTGGATGCCGACATCGCGCATGTGATGATGGGCCTGAACGCGGTCAAGGGCGTGTCCATCGGGGCGGGTTTCGACTGCATCGCGCAACGCGGCGCGGAGCATGGCGACGAGATCACGCCCGACGGGTTCCTGACCAATCATGCGGGCGGAGTGCTGGGCGGGATCTCCACCGGCCAGCCGATCACCGTGTCGCTGGCGATCAAACCCACATCCAGCATCCGAGTCGAGCGCCGTTCGGTCAATCGCGCCAATGAGCCGGTCGTCGTGCAGACGCTGGGCCGCCATGATCCTTGCGTAGGAATCCGGGCGACCCCTATCGCCGAAGCCATGCTCGCGCTCGTGCTGATCGACCACGCCCTGCGTCATCGCGGGCAGTGCGGCGCGCCAGTCTGATACGCTTCTTGCTGTTGAAATGGCTTGGAGGCCGACATGAACCGGAAACCCCACTTTCTGCGTAATGCCGGAGCCGTGCTCTCGCTGGTTGTCCTGGCGGGTTGCACGGGCATGAATACCACGCAGTCTGGCGCCGTTGGCGTCAACCGTACCCAATATATGTCCAGCATGGTGCCTTCGCAGGCATTGGAGCAGGAGGCGACCCAGCAGTACGCCGACATCCTGAAACAGGCCCAGTCCAAAGGCTTGGCGGACCGGGATGCCCAGCAGTTGTCGCGCGTGCGCACCATTTCCCAACGCCTGATCGAGCAGGCGGGCGTGTTCCGTCCCGACGCGGCCAACTGGAAATGGGAAGTGCATGTGCTGTCCAGCGACGAGATCAACGCCTGGTGCATGCCTGGCGGCAAGATCGCCGTCTATACGGGGCTGATCGCAAAGATCAAGCCCTCCGACGATGAACTGGCTGCGGTGCTGGGCCACGAGATCGCCCATGCGCTGCGGGAGCACGCACGCGAACGGGTGTCTCAGCAGATGGCAACCAATCTGGGCTTGTCGGTCCTGGCCATCGCCACGGGGTCATCCGCGGCATCTGACCTGGGCGAGCAATTCACCAGCGTCATGTTCACCCTTCCCAACAGCCGTACGCACGAGACGGAGGCTGACCGGATGGGGGTGGAGCTGGCGGCAAGGGCGGGTTATGACCCGCGCGCCGCCGTGACCTTGTGGCAGAAGATGGGATCGGCCGATCAGGGCAATGCGCCGCCCGAGATTCTCTCGACCCATCCTTCGGCAGCCTCGCGCATCAGCGACCTGCAAGCCGCGGCGCAGAAGGTGATGCCCTTGTACGAGCAATCCAAAGGCAAAGCCGCCCGTTGAACAGAGGGGCGGGCAGGGCGCGGAGCTGACTACGCTCCGCTCGCCGTCTTCACGCCCGGACCCCGCATGATGCTGATGCCCAGGCCGGCCAGGATGCGCTGCGTTTCGGCGTCCGGCACGTCTTCCGCGTAGACCGCGATGTTCAAGGCCCGGGCGGTTTCCAGCACGGAGGACGTCAATTGCTGGCTGCCAGGGCTTTGCGACATGCCGCCCACGAAGCCGCCACCCAGTTTCACGTAGGACAAGGGCAGGGTGTGCAATTGCGCAACCGCGCCGAACTGCTGCGCCAGCCGGCGCACGCCGAGGTGCGCGCCAAACTCCGAGACGACGCGCGCCAGGGCGGCGATCTGCTCATGGCATTCCACCAGGCCGTGCGCATCGATTTCCAGGAACAGGCGGCGAGCCAGGGGACGACGCTCTGTCAACAGCAGAGCCAGTTGGCGGAAGAATTTCTGCCCGCGCAACGAGGGCAGGGCCACGCGGACCGCCAGCTCACCCTTGTGAGCTGCCAGCCAGTCCAGGCCCAGGCTGACGGCTTCCAGGTCGCAGTCGGCCACCAGGTCCAGGCGCACGGCGGGCGGGATGAACAGCGTGGCCGGAATCGGCACCTGATCGGGGGCGGTGCGCAGCATCAGCATGGCTTCGTTCCGCACGGTGTGTCCGTCCAGGGCCAGCAGGCGTTCGGTCGCCAGTTCGAAGCGATGGCCTTCCAGCGCGGACTGGATGGCGTCCTTCCAGGCGCGCTCGCCGGATTCCGAAGGAGATTGCATGTCGGTCGCGCCCGCGATCACGACTTGATCGTTGCCGGCGCTTTCGGCGCGCATCAGGCCGAAATCCAGCCGCGCGAGCACCGGGCCAGCCTGGTTGCCGTGTCCATAGTCGGTCATGGCTTGCGCCCAGCGGCACAGATGCCCTTCCCCAACGGGGATGCGCGAGGCATGCAGGTCCGCCCTCAGCTGTTCCGCGATCATCATGGCCTGGGGCGCCGCGCAGCCGGGCAACAGCAATGCAAAATCCGATCCGTTCAGGCGGGCCAGCATGGGCGAGGCCACATGCATGCTCTTTAGCGTACCCAGGATGCGTTCGCATGCCGCGCGCAGCCATTGATCGATGAACTCGCGAGGCATGTAGCGGTTCAGATCGGCCAGGTCGCGTTGACGGAACACCAGCACGTGGCCGCCGTCGATTGCGTGGGCCGTCCGGGCAGGCTTTGCCTCCAGCGCGCGCCGGAACTCGTTGACGAAATACTTGCGGTTTGGCAAGCCGGTCACCGGATCCTGGTTCAGTTCCAGCTCCAGCGATTCGATCTTCGCGTTTTGCTCTTCGACGCTGGCGTGCACCCGCTCGCGCGTCTGATTCAGGGCCTGGACGACACCGGTCAGCTCGGGCACGCGCGCTTCGACCTGCTCGGGCGGGGAGTCCTGGCCGATGCTGCGGACGTGATCGCTGATCTCGCGCAGCAGTCGGTTCTTGATCCAGCCGACCAGCACGAAGGCGAACACCGCCCACAGGATGCCGGCGCCCACCACCAGGGCAATCATCTTCAGGCTGCTGCGCCACAGGGCTTCCCAGGCGTAGGCGTCGTTGGCGATCAGGGTGACCTCGCCAATCTGCCGCCATCCATCGCTGACCGCGTGCGTGGCCGCCTGCGCGTCCAGAGGCGCCAGCGCCTGGAACCAGGCCGGCACGGCAGCCGCGGTGGTCGTGGACTTGCGTTCGATCAGAACCTTGCCGTCCGGGTCGGTCAGGCGCACCAGCGAAAAATGCCCGCCGTCGTACAGCGCCGAAACCAGCAGCTCCTGGACGACCGGGTCATTGTTCGCGGGTTGCGACAGGGACAGCGCCAGGGACACGGCGGCATCGGTGCTCTGCACCTGGAGCTGGCCCGACAGGTATTCGCGCGCGGAGTTGACGCTGAGCGCCAGAGTGCCCAGCAAGATGACGCTGATGGCAAGGGTCACGCTGAGCAGTAGCTGACGAAGTATGGACATAGTCTTGTTTCCGGACATCAGGGGCGGATGCCTTCGCGTTCCATGCGTTGAAGTAGATCACGCCAGCGGCTGAGGCGGTCAACGGGTGCGGCGGCCTTGCCGTCCACGTAGACACCGTCGGCGTTGAAACTGAATACCGGCGTCAGGTCGCGCCGCTGCGTGGCCGGAAGAATGGTTGAGATCAAGCTGTCCAGCACCAGCGGAACGGCATTCGGGGTTTCGTAATAGCCCAGCACCATGTGAGCCACCTGGCTGCTGCTGGCCGCGCCGCCGATGCGCGCGCGGACATAGATGAAGCGCAGCTTGTTGGCCGGGACGCCCAACGCCAGCAAGGTGAAATACTTGCCGATGACATAGTCTTCGCAATCACCCGCGCCTCTGCCCAGCGACTCCAGCGGCGTCGCCCAATAGTCAGCTTGCTTCCAGATGATGGAGTCCTCGCCGGAGAGCAGGGCGCGGTTCCAGAAATCGTTCGCCAGCGTCAGCCTGTCCTTTTCCGGGGCTGGCGCGGGGGCGCGCATCAGCTGCAGCCAGTTCGAGACCGATTTGGAGCCCTTGGCGCCGTAGCGGCTGGCCGACAGGCTTTGCAGCCGGTCGGAATTCACTTCCAGGGCGGAGCTGCCGCCCCAGCCGCAAGCCAGGCATAGCAAGACCACTCGGCACAGAGTCAGCGTGCTTTTGTAACGGCGGGTGGATGGCATGAAACGGATTTTCACATTTTTCCGGGCATCTTGGACGTGCCCTTGGAAAAAATGCGTCGTACGGTCGGGAAAGGCCGATGCCGGCCTTTCCCGAATCACTGCTTAGCTGTGGTCGACGTTCAGCTTTCCCTTCTGCAAGAGGTCGTTGATGATGGCCTGATTGCTAATGGGCTGGCCATGGACGTCATGAGTGAGATCGACGTTTTCAAGCACGATCTTCTGGTCAGCACCCTGACCGATCTGGCCCTTGGTATTGATCTCGAGAATCGTGTTGTTAGCGTTGGCCGGATCCTGCTTGAAGTTGAGGTACTGCGACAGGTTGCCGTCTTTCTCCCCCACGAGCAGGTCCTTCAGATCCAGCACATCTCCGCCATCGGCCGGTTTGGCCAGGGAGAAGTCCTTGATCCGGTCTATCGCCGGGTTGGCGGTTGTTCCCTGGTCATTGAACTCCCAGCGGAATGTGTCGGCGCCGTCGCCACCGATAAGGGTGTCGTTGCCTTTGCCGCCGACCAGCACGTCATTGCCCTTGCCGCCATCGAGCGTGTCATTGCCATCGCCCGCCAGCAGAATTTCGGCCTTGTTGGTGCCGACCAGATGGCCTCCCGCCTGATACTCCACCGAAACATTGGCGCTATCGGTGTGACCATCCGCTGTATGGATCGTGTAAGAGGTATTGGCCACGTTGTCCGTAGTGGGAGTTGCGCCGGAGTAGTCGACGGTCATCGTGAGCAGATAGTTCTCTGCTTCGGTACCACCCTTGATTGCTCCGTTGTCGTCGATGTTGACGATGTGGATTTCGAAGCTGGCGCCCGTGGTGGTGGTGATGGTGTCGCCGTTCTGCAGCAGTTTGTAGCTATCCGAACTTCCCGCCAGGCGATATTCCATGCGGATCCAGCCGGCCTGCAGGTCATGGCTCAGCGTGAGAATTTCACCAGCCATCAGGGAGATAGTGATGGTGTCCTGATCATTGCTGCGGTTCGCGCCGACGGAATCGAGATAGCCGTCCACCTTGACCTGTGCCCGATTCTGGCCGATCTGCGCGAACTCGCTGCGTTTGACCGTCAGGGATTTGTTCGCATTGTTGCTGCTGCCGGTGCCGTCGAAATCAAGTTTGGAAACCGTTTCGGCCGTGAAATCGGCGCCCTTGTCTTTCCAGCCCGTGTTCACCGTGAGCGGCCCCATCGTCAATGCGCCCGTGCCGCGCACGTCGTTGGCGAGCAGCGATCCGGCCTGCACTGTCAGTTGCGCACCCAGGATGTTGGTGATGACACTGTCGTTCACCGCGTCCGGCGCCTGGTTGACCGGCGCGGTCACAGTCAGCGTGAGGCTGGAGCTTGCCGTGTCTCCGTCGCCGTCCCTGACCGTGTACTGGATGGTGTCGGTGCCGGCGCTTTGCGGTTGATAGCGATAATCGCCCAGGTTTTCGCCCGCCAGGTCGATGGTGAACTTGCCATGTGACGTCGTCACCGTCAGTTCGGACTTGGCCGAATCGAAGGTGTAGGTCGCGCCGGAGCTGGCCGAAACCTTGTTGGTCGCGGCGTCGTAGTTATACGTCTTGCCCTCGATCACCAGCTGCGTGATGCGCGCGCCGTTCAGATCGGCGCCCAGCGTGCCACCCGTGGAGATGTCGCCGGTGATCGGCGGTGCGATGGTGTCCGCGATCGCCGTGTCCAGGCCATTCAGGTCCTTTACGATGATCGTGTTGCCGTCTGCCGGTTTGTCCGGGTTGTAGGAAACCGGATCAATGTACGTGCCGGTTGCGCTGGTGCCCAGGCCGATGCCATAAGAATTGATATGGTTGTCCGCGAGGAACTTCTCCCAAATCGCCTGCTGTGCGGCGTAGACGGGGCCATTCTCCGGATTCCCATCGGTGAAGAAGTAGGAGAGGTTCTGGACATTGGCGCCTTCCAGCTTGCCCGCGCCAGAGCTGTTCCACGCACTCATCGCGGCGTTCAGCGCCGCCTCGTAGTTCGTGCCTCCGCCATAGCTCAAGCCGTCGACGAGCGCCTTGGCGTCCGCCAACGACATCCAGCCGCCTCCCTTCTGGCCGGCGGACGAGTTGAACTCCACGATCATGACGCGCACGTCGCCGGCCTCGCCATACTGATCAAGCAGCTTAGCGACCGAGGATTTCAGCACCTCCAGGCGCGAAAGCTCACGCCAGCGGCTGTAGACGCCGCTGCCGTAGTCCATGCTGCCGGAAGTATCCAGCGTCAGCATGATGTTGGTGCCGTGCGACGATAGCGCCGAGCTTTCGGCAATAGGCGTGAGTTTGGGCGCCGTGTCGGTGACCAGCACGCCCAGGTCCCCCGTGGCCTTGCCGCCGAATTTGTCCTCGACCGTGATCGTGAAGTGATCTTGGACGTTGGTGTCGTCGCCGCTGTGCTGTTGCGGACCGCTGGTCTGGTAGGTGTAGGTCACCTTGCCGGTCGTAGCGTCGTAGCCTGTGAGCGTCAGCGTGCCCTTGCTGGTGGTCAGGGTGACCGGGTTGTTCGTCAGGTCCGCCAGGCGGTCCAAGGTAAGTGTCGCGTCTGCATTGCCCGTGCCGTCGAGCGTGATCGATTTCAATCCTGCTGCTGCGGTGATCAGGAAAGAGCCACTTCCGGTGGCTTGCGCTTCCGACACGCTCAGCACGCCCGGAGCGCCGGCATTGTTGTCTTCGATGGCCAGGGTAGGCCCGGTCGGCTCGACACCGCCGACCTGGAATTGACCGTTGGTATAGTCGCCATCGGCGTCCGTGACGCGGTACGTGAAGTCGATCAAATCGTTGGCCGTGCCATTCATGGGTTGGTACTGGAAGAACTCCCACTTGCCCGTGGCCGGCGTCAGACGGATCTCGAACACCAGATTGCCCGACGAGTCCAGGCCCTGGATCAGGTTGCCGTTGGCGGCCACATTGGTCTTGATGGCACCGCCATCGCGCGTGGTCAGGCCACCTTCCACGCCTGTCAGTTGCAGATTGCCGGGGCCGTCGGCGCCGTAGGCATATTGCAGCGTGCCGTCGGCATAGGCAATGGCATGGACATCCTGGCTACCCAGGAACGTCACGCCCGTGACGGTGAAGTCGCTGTTGTCGCTCGACGAATTCTTGTGGTTGTCGGTGGCAGAAACCACGATCGTGTCGAAGCCGCCTTCCTCGACCCGGAAGTTCGCCGCATAGTCGCCGCCATTCTTGTCGGAGGTGAAGGTGCGCTCGGCGATCAGTACGCCGTCGCGATAGAAGCGCGCGATGCCGCTCTCTACTTCGCCGCCATACATGGATGCGAAGTCGATGGTCGCGCCGTAGGCGACCTTTCCGCCGGTAAGCCGGATCGTCAATTCCTCCGACGCACCTTGGCCGTTCAGTTCGCGATAGTCCACCTCGTTGGCGATATTGTGATAGGGCGAGTCTTCGCTCGCCACACCAAGGCCGGAGGTGCTCTGGTTTACCTTGGCGTCGATGAGCGTGAGGTCATCGCTGGAGGTGAAGCCCTTGGCGGAGACCTCGACGGCGCCGTTGCCGAACGTGAATTTCCATTGACTGTCGCTGCTTGAGCCGCCCGCGAACGACACCTTGCCGGTATAGACATCGGGAATGCCGGCGGATTCCACGTTGACGGGAGAGTTCTGGTGCACCACAGGCGAATCGTCTTCGATCGTCACGTTCAGGGTGGTGGAGACGGGCGGATTTACGCCGTCGGCCACCTGGACTGTCACGGACAGACCGAGCGTGTCTTCGCGGGTCGTGTCTGGATGGTCTACCGGTGCGAGCATCTGAACCGTATACGCGCCAGTATTGTCGATCTTGATGATGATAGCGTCGGTGGAGCCGGCGCTTCCGGTCAGAGTATGGCCATTATCCGACAGTGTCCAGACGATGGGCTCGCCGCCGGAAGTGAGGTTGCCATTGGCCGGCGCGACCAACGTGATGGTGTACGTGGCCCCACTATTCTCGTCGGTGATGCTTAGTTGACCGTTAGCCTGTGCTGAGTTGGTCGTGTCGGACGTGCCATTGCTGTCTTTGATACCGCCGCTCAACCCCTCTTCGGACACTGAGGTGGATGCGCTGCCAACCACCGGCGGCTTGTTTGTGTCGACGATAGCAGCATTGCCGCTGTCCGAGATGCCTGGGGGCAAGGCCGTGCCGCTGGCGGTCTGGCCGGAAAGCGTGGCCTCGAGCGTCATGCTCTCGGTACCTTCATAGATACCGTCCTTGGTAGTCGGGACCGTGACGACGATGCCGCCGGTGGTGCCGGCCGGTACCGTGATGCTGAACGTGCCATCCGCGTTGGCGGTGACGATGACGGACTTGCCGCCGATGGTGACGGTGGGCACGCCCACGTCGCCCGACTCGATCTCGCCACCCAGCTTGAAGGTGAGCTTGGTGTCGGCATCGACCGACTTGGTCAGAGCGACATTGAAGACAGCGTTGCTGCCTTCGTTGACATCGCCCGCGTCGGAGACGGTCAGGGCCGGCACGTCGGCGCCCGAACCGTGGTCGTCCACGATCACGGCGTTGCCGCTGTCGGTGATGTTGCCCGGCAAGGCGGTGCCGCTGGCGGAGCTGCCCGTCAGGGTGGCCGTCAACGTCAGGTCTTCACGGCCTTCGAAGACGGTGTCATGGGTGGTCGGGACCGTGACGACGATGCCGCCGGTGGTGCCGGCCGGTACCGTGATGCTGAACGTGCCATCCGCGTTGGCGGTGACGGTGACGGACTTGCCGCCGATGGTGACGGTGGGCACGCCCACGTCGCCCGATTCGATCTCGCCGCCCAGCTTGAAGGTGAGCTTGGTGTCGGCATCGACCGACTTGGTCAGAGCGACATTGAAGACGGCGTTGCTGCCTTCGTTGACGTCGCCCGCGTCGGAGACGGTCAGGGCCGGCACGTCGGCGCCCGAACCGTGGTCATCCACGATCACGGCGTTGCCGCTGTCGGTGATGTTGCCCGGCAAGGCGGTGCCGCTGGCGGAGCTGCCCGTCAGGGTGGCCGTCAACGTCAGGTCTTCGCGGCCTTCGAAGACGGTGTCATGGGTGGTCGGGACCGTGACGACGATGCCGCCGGTGGTGCCGGCCGGTACCGTGATGCTGAACGTGCCATCCGCGTTGGCGGTGACGATGACGGACTTGCCGCCGATGGTGACGGTGGGCACGCCCACGTCGCCCGACTCGATCTCGCCACCCAGCTTGAAGGTGAGCTTGGTGTCGGCATCGACCGACTTGGTCAGAGCGACATTGAAGACAGCGTTGCTGCCTTCGTTGACATCGCCCGCGTCGGAGACGGTCAGGGCCGGCACGTCGGCGCCCGAACCGTGGTCATCCACGATCACGGCGTTGCCGCTGTCGGTGATGTTGCCCGGCAGGGCGGTGCCGCTGGCGGAGCTGCCCGTCAGGGTGGCCGTCAACGTCAGGTCTTCGCGGCCTTCGAAGACGGTGTCATGGGTGGTCGGGACCGTGACGACGATGCCGCCGGTGGTGCCGGCCGGTACCGTGATGCTGAACGTGCCATCCGCGTTGGCGGTGACGGTGACGGACTTGCCGCCGATGGTGACGGTGGGCACGCCCACGTCGCCCGATTCGATCTCGCCGCCCAGCTTGAAGGTGAGCTTGGTGTCGGCATCGACCGACTTGGTCAGAGCGACATTGAAGACAGCGTTGCTGCCTTCGTTGACGTCGCCCGCGTCGGAGACGGTCAGGGCCGGCACGTCGGCGCCCGAACCGTGGTCATCCACGATCACGGCGTTGCCGCTGTCGGTGATGTTGCCCGGCAAGGCGGTGCCGCTGGCGGAGCTGCCCGTCAGGGTGGCCGTCAACGTCAGGTCTTCACGGCCTTCGAAGACGGTGTCATGGGTGGTCGGGACCGTGACGACGATGCCGCCGGTGGTGCCGGCCGGTACCGTGATGCTGAACGTGCCATCCGCGTTGGCGGTGACGGTGACGGACTTGCCGCCGATGGTGACGGTGGGCACGCCCACGTCGCCCGACTCGATCTCGCCACCCAGCTTGAAGGTGAGCTTGGTGTCGGCATCGACCGACTTGGTCAGAGCGACATTGAAGACAGCGTTGCTGCCTTCGTTGACGTCGCCCGCGTCGGAGACGGTCAGGGCCGGCACGTCGGCGCCCGAACCGTGGTCATCCACGATCACGGCGTTGCCGCTGTCGGTGATGTTGCCCGGCAAGGCGGTGCCGCTGGCGGAGCTGCCCGTCAGGGTGGCCGTCAACGTCAGGTCTTCGCGGCCTTCGAAGACGGTGTCATTGGTGGTCGGGACCGTGACGACGATGCCGCCGGTGGTGCCGGCCGGTACCGTGATGCTGAACGTGCCATCCGCGTTGGCGGTGACGATGACGGACTTGCCGCCGATGGTGACGGTGGGCACGCCCACGTCGCCCGACTCGATCTCGCCACCCAGCTTGAAGGTGAGCTTGGTGTCGGCATCGACCGACTTGGTCAGAGCGACATTGAAGACAGCGTTGCTGCCTTCGTTGACGTCGCCCGCGTCGGAGACGGTCAGGGCCGGCACGTCGGCGCCCGAACCGTGGTCATCCACGATCACGGCGTTGCCGCTGTCGGTGATGTTGCCCGGCAAGGCGGTGCCGCTGGCGGAGCTGCCCGTCAGGGTGGCCGTCAACGTCAGGTCTTCGCGGCCTTCGAAGACGGTGTCATTGGTGGTCGGGACCGTGACGACGATGCCGCCGGTGGTGCCGGCCGGTACCGTGATGCTGAACGTGCCATCCGCGTTGGCGGTGACGATGACGGACTTGCCGCCGATGGTGACGGTGGGCACGCCCACGTCGCCCGACTCGATCTCGCCACCCAGCTTGAAGGTGAGCTTGGTGTCGGCATCGACCGACTTGGTCAGAGCGACATTGAAGACAGCGTTGCTGCCTTCGTTGACGTCGCCCGCGTCGGAGACGGTCAGGGCCGGCACGTCGGCGCCCGAACCGTGGTCATCCACGATCACGGCGTTGCCGCTGTCGGTGATGTTGCCCGGCAAGGCGGTGCCGCTGGCGGAGCTGCCCGTCAGGGTGGCCGTCAACGTCAGGTCTTCGCGGCCTTCGAAGACGGTGTCATTGGTGGTCGGGACCGTGACGACGATGCCGCCGGTGGTGCCGGCCGGTACCGTGATGCTGAACGTGCCATCCGCGTTGGCGGTGACGATGACGGACTTGCCGCCGATGGTGACGGTGGGCACGCCCACGTCGCCCGACTCGATCTCGCCACCCAGCTTGAAGGTGAGCTTGGTGTCGGCATCGACCGACTTGGTCAGAGCGACATTGAAGACAGCGTTGCTGCCTTCGTTGACGTCGCCCGCGTCGGAGACGGTCAGGGCCGGCACGTCGGCGCCCGAACCGTGGTCATCCACGATCACGGCGTTGCCGCTGTCGGTGATGTTGCCCGGCAAGGCGGTGCCGCTGGCGGAGCTGCCCGTCAGGGTGGCCGTCAACGTCAGGTCTTCGCGGCCTTCGAAGACGGTGTCATTGGTGGTCGGGACCGTGACGACGATGCCGCCGGTGGTGCCGGCCGGTACCGTGATGCTGAACGTGCCATCCGCGTTGGCGGTGACGATGACGGACTTGCCGCCGATGGTGACGGTGGGCACGCCCACGTCGCCCGACTCGATCTCGCCACCCAGCTTGAAGGTGAGCTTGGTGTCGGCATCGACCGACTTGGTCAGAGCGACATTGAAGACAGCGTTGCTGCCTTCGTTGACGTCGCCCGCGTCGGAGACGGTCAGGGCCGGCACGTCGGCGCCCGAACCGTGGTCATCCACGATCACGGCGTTGCCGCTGTCGGTGATGTTGCCCGGCAGGGCGGTGCCGCTGGCGGAGCTGCCCGTCAGGGTGGCCGTCAACGTCAGGTCTTCACGGCCTTCGAAGACGGTGTCATTGGTGGTCGGGACCGTGACGACGATGCCGCCGGTGGTGCCGGCCGGTACCGTGATGCTGAACGTGCCATCCGCGTTGGCGGTGACGGTGACGGACTTGCCGCCGATGGTGACGGTGGGCACGCCCACGTCGCCCGATTCGATCTCGCCACCCAGCTTGAAGGTGAGCTTGGTGTCGGCATCGACCGACTTGGTCAGAGCGACATTGAAGACAGCGTTGCTGCCTTCGTTGACGTCGCCCGCGTCGGAGACGGTCAGGGCCGGCACGTCGGCGCCCGAACCGTGGTCATCCACGATCACGGCGTTGCCGCTGTCGGTGATGTTGCCCGGCAAGGCGGTGCCGCTGGCGGAGCTGCCCGTCAGGGTGGCCGTCAACGTCAGGTCTTCGCGGCCTTCGAAGACGGTGTCATGGGTGGTCGGGACCGTGACGACGATGCCGCCGGTGGTGCCGGCCGGTACCGTGATGCTGAACGTGCCATCCGCGTTGGCGGTGACGGTGACGGACTTGCCGCCGATGGTGACGGTGGGCACGCCCACGTCGCCCGACTCGATCTCGCCACCCAGCTTGAAGGTGAGCTTGGTGTCGGCATCGACCGACTTGGTCAGAGCGACATTGAAGACAGCGTTGCTGCCTTCGTTGACGTCGCCCGCGTCGGAGACGGTCAGGGCCGGCACGTCGGCGCCCGAACCGTGGTCATCCACGATCACGGCGTTGCCGCTGTCGGTGATGTTGCCCGGCAGGGCGGTGCCGCTGGCGGAGCTGCCCGTCAGGGTGGCCGTCAACGTCAGGTCTTCGCGGCCTTCGAAGACGGTGTCATTGGTGGTCGGGACCGTGACGACGATGCCGCCGGTGGTGCCGGCCGGTACCGTGATGCTGAACGTGCCATCCGCGTTGGCGGTGACGGTGACGGACTTGCCGCCGATGGTGACGGTGGGCACGCCCACGTCGCCCGATTCGATCTCGCCACCCAGCTTGAAGGTGAGCTTGGTGTCGGCATCGACCGACTTGGTCAGGGCGACATTGAAGACGGCGTTGCTGCCTTCGTTGACATCGCCCGCGTCGGAGACGGTCAGGGCCGGCACGTCGGCGCCCGAACCGTGGTCGTCCACGATCACGGCGTTGCCGCTGTCGGTGATGTTGCCCGGCAGGGCGGTGCCGCTGGCGGAGCTGCCCGTCAGGGTGGCCGTCAACGTCAGGTCTTCACGGCCTTCGAAGACGGTGTCATGGGTGGTCGGGACCGTGACGACGATGCCGCCGGTGGTGCCGGCCGGTACCGTGATGCTGAACGTGCCATCCGCGTTGGCGGTGACGGTGACGGACTTGCCGCCGATGGTGACGGTGGGCACGCCCACGTCGCCCGATTCGATCTCGCCACCCAGCTTGAAGGTGAGCTTGGTGTCGGCATCGACCGACTTGGTCAGAGCGACATTGAAGACAGCGTTGCTGCCTTCGTTGACGTCGCCCGCGTCGGAGACGGTCAGGGCCGGCACGTCGGCGCCCGAACCGTGGTCATCCACGATCACGGCGTTGCCGCTGTCGGTGATGTTGCCCGGCAAGGCGGTGCCGCTGGCGGAGCTGCCCGTCAGGGTGGCCGTCAACGTCAGGTCTTCGCGGCCTTCGAAGACGGTGTCATGGGTGGTCGGGACCGTGACGACGATGCCGCCGGTGGTGCCGGCCGGTACCGTGATGCTGAACGTGCCATCCGCGTTGGCGGTGACGGTGACGGACTTGCCGCCGATGGTGACGGTGGGCACGCCCACGTCGCCCGACTCGATCTCGCCACCCAGCTTGAAGGTGAGCTTGGTGTCGGCATCGACCGACTTGGTCAGCGCGACATTGAAGACAGCGTTGCTGCCTTCGTTGACGTCGCCCGCGTCGGAGACGGTCAGGGCCGGCACGTCGGCGCCCGAACCGTGGTCGTCCACGATCACGGCGTTGCCGCTGTCGGTGATGTTGCCCGGCAAGGCGGTGCCGCTGGCGGAGCTGCCCGTCAGGGTGGCCGTCAACGTCAGGTCTTCGCGGCCTTCGAAGACGGTGTCATGGGTGGTCGGGACCGTGACGACGATGCCGCCGGTGGTGCCGGCCGGTACCGTGATGCTGAACGTGCCATCCGCGTTGGCGGTGACGATGACGGACTTGCCGCCGATGGTGACGGTGGGCACGCCCACGTCGCCCGACTCGATCTCGCCACCCAGCTTGAAGGTGAGCTTGGTGTCGGCATCGACCGACTTGGTCAGCGCGACATTGAAGACAGCGTTGCTGCCTTCGTTGACGTCGCCCGCGTCGGAGACGGTCAGGGCCGGCACGTCGGCGCCCGAACCGTGGTCATCCACGATCACGGCGTTGCCGCTGTCGGTGATGTTGCCCGGCAAGGCGGTGCCGCTGGCGGAGCTGCCCGTCAGGGTGGCCGTCAACGTCAGGTCTTCGCGGCCTTCGAAGACGGTGTCATGGGTGGTCGGGACCGTGACGACGATGCCGCCGGTGGTGCCGGCCGGTACCGTGATGCTGAACGTGCCATCCGCGTTGGCGGTGACGATGACGGACTTGCCGCCGATGGTGACGGTGGGCACGCCCACGTCGCCCGATTCGATCTCGCCGCCCAGCTTGAAGGTGAGCTTGGTGTCGGCATCGACCGACTTGGTCAGCGCGACATTGAAGACAGCGTTGCTGCCTTCGTTGACGTCGCCCGCGTCGGAGACGGTCAGGGCCGGCACGTCGGCGCCCGAACCGTGGTCATCCACGATCACGGCGTTGCCGCTGTCGGTGATGTTGCCCGGCAAGGCGGTGCCGCTGGCGGAGCTGCCCGTCAGGGTGGCCGTCAACGTCAGGTCTTCGCGGCCTTCGAAGACGGTGTCATTGGTGGTCGGGACCGTGACGACGATGCCGCCGGTGGTGCCGGCCGGTACCGTGATGCTGAACGTGCCATCCGCGTTGGCGGTGACGATGACGGACTTGCCGCCGATGGTGACGGTGGGCACGCCCACGTCGCCCGACTCGATCTCGCCACCCAGCTTGAAGGTGAGCTTGGTGTCGGCATCGACCGACTTGGTCAGAGCGACATTGAAGACAGCGTTGCTGCCTTCGTTGACGTCGCCCGCGTCGGAGACGGTCAGGGCCGGCACGTCGGCGCCCGAACCGTGGTCATCCACGATCACGGCGTTGCCGCTGTCGGTGATGTTGCCCGGCAGGGCGGTGCCGCTGGCGGACCTGCCCGTCAGGGTGGCCGTCAACGTCAGGTCTTCGCGGCCTTCGAAGACGGTGTCATGGGTGGTCGGGACCGTGACGACGATGCCGCCGGTGGTGCCGGCCGGTACCGTGATGCTGAACGTGCCATCCGCGTTGGCGGTGACGGTGACGGACTTGCCGCCGATGGTGACGGTGGGCACGCCCACGTCGCCCGATTCGATCTCGCCACCCAGCTTGAAGGTGAGCTTGGTGTCGGCATCGACCGGCTTGCTCAGCGCGACATTGAAGACGGCTTCGCCGCCTTCGTTGACGTCGCCCGCGTCGGCGACGGTGAGCGTCGGCACGTCGGCACCCGGGTTCGGGTTGGACGGGTCGGTGCTTTCGGTATCGACAATGGTGGCACTGCCCGTGTCGGTGATGTTGCCCGGCAGGGCGACGCCGCTGGCGGAGCTGCCACTCAGAGTGGCTTCGAGGGTCAGGTTTTCACGGCCTTCGAAAGTGGTGTCATCGGTGGTCGGGACCGTGACGACGATGCCGCCGGTGGTGCCGGCCGGTACCGTGATGCTGAACGTGCCATCCGCGTTGGCGGTGACGGTGACGGACTTGCCGCCGATGGTGACGGTGGGCACGCCCACGTCGCCCGACTCGATCTCGCCACCCAGCTTGAAGGTGAGCGTGGTGTCGGCATCGACCGACTTGCTCAGCGCGACATTGAAGACGGCTTCGCCGCCTTCGTTGACGTCGCCCGCGTCGGCGACGGTGAGCGTCGGCACGTCGGCACCCGGGTTCGGGTTGGACGGCTCGGTGCTTTCGGTATCGACAATGGTGGCACTGCCCGTGTCGGTGATGTTGCCCGGCAGGGCGACGCCGCTGGCGGAGCTGCCACTCAGAGTGGCTTCGAGGGTCAGGTTTTCACGGCCTTCGAAAGTGGTGTCATCGGTGGTCGGGACCGTGACGACGATGCCGCCGGTGGTGCCGGCCGGTACCGTGATGCTGAACGTGCCATCCGCGTTGGCGGTGACCGTGGCGGACTTGCCGCCGATGGTGACGGTGGGCACGCCCACGTCGCCCGACTCGATCTCGCCACCCAGCTTGAAGGTGAGCGTGGTGTCGGCATCGACCGACTTGCTCAGGGCGACATTGAAGACAGCGTTGCTGCCTTCGTTGACGTCGCCCGCGTCGGCGACGGTGAGTGTCGGCACATCGGCACCCGGGTTCGGGTTGGACGGGTCGGTGCTTTCGGTATCGACAATGGTGGCACTGCCCGTGTCGGTGATGCCAGACGGCAGCTGGGCGCCGTTCGCGGCCTGGCCGCTGAGGGTGGCTTCCAGGGTCAGGCTCTCGCGACCCTCAAAGGTGTTGTCGTCGGTGGTGGGTAAGGCCACTACGATGCCTCCCGTCACGCCTGCGGGAAGCTGGAAACTGTATGTGCCGTCCGCGTTGGCGGTCACAGCGACGGCCACGCCACCGATGGTGACCACGGGAACGCCGACGTCGCCGACCTCCACCTGGCCGCCGATTTTCAGCGTGATGGTGGTTTCACGATCCAGATCGATCGTATTGCCCAGGCTGATGTTGAAAGTTGCGGTTCCGCCTTCGTTCACCGTGCCAGCATCGGAAACCGAAATCGTGGGCAGGTCGAGCACGCCGGTTATGGTGACCGCGACCGTCGCCGTCGAAGTGGCGCCTGACGGGTCGGTAATGGTGTAAGAAATGGTGGAAGTCGCAATTTCGCCTTCCCCCAGCGCCGTGTATTCGCCATTGGGGTTGAAGACGTACGATCCATCGGGATATACGGTGAATACCCCGCCATTCGAACCCGGAACGGTGAGGCCGGTGTTCGTCATGGGACGGCCATTCACGGAAACCAGCGTGAGCGAGTCGCCATCGGGGTCGGTGTCGTTGGCAAGCAGATTGCCGCGGATCACATTGTCTTGGCGCGTGGAGAGAGCGTCGTTCTGGGCCAACGGGGGAGTATTGCCCAATGCCTCTCCTGCATCGCCATCGTCCTCTGCGCTGGCGCCCACGCCAGACACGCGGGGGAGGGTATCGTCGCCGCGCGCGGGGTTCGGGTACGCCAGGTCCAGCGGGCTGGTGGTTTCAAGGATGCGGGCCAGGCGGACAAAGCTGCTGCCGCCGGCTTCGCCGCCGCCGGCCACAACAGCGGCGGTGGGGTCCAGTTCATCGAACGGGTCGCGGCCGGCTTGCAGGGCGGCCAGCAGGCGGTCGGAATCCGTGCCTGAGGGCGGCGCGACCGCAGCTTCCGACGGGTCGGCCAGTGGGCCGGTCATGTCGCCGTTCACCGCCACTTCACGGCCTTCGCCGATGACGATAGGCATGCCGTTTTCAACCTGCAGCGAAACCGTGGCGCCCGAGGCAGTGACAACGTCGCTGCCGGCGGGGACTTTGCTGCCCTGATGCAATTCGGTCAGGGAGCCGTCGCTATTGCGTATCCACGCGCGACCGGTGATTTCATTGACGACTGCAGGTGAGGTGTTGGCCATGTTGGTTCCGTTCAGGGAGTTATCCAAGATGGCCAAATACTAGAGGGGTCCGCCGTCCGCGGATATTGTCCTCAAGGACAGTATCAGGAAGTAATTTTGCTCCGGGCTTCCGCGGGCGCGGAAATCCCGTGGACGAGCAGGGCAAGCTGCAGGCGGTCCGTGACTTCGAGCTTCTCGAAAACGGCCGACAGATGGGCCTTGACCGTGCGTTCGGTAATGCCCAGCGCCTCGGCGATCTGCGCATTGGCTTGGCCGCTGGCGGCATAGCGCGCCACCGTGAGCTCGCGCTCGGTCAACAGGCCGCCATCCCAGGAGTAGGTGTCCTGCGCGCGCTCGCTGACCAGCCTGAGCAGCCGTGAAACCAGGGACCGGCCCATCCAGATGCCGCCGGAAGCGACGACTTCCAAAGCCTGCGACAGCGCGGCGGCCTGCGCATAGCTGTGGCAGTAGCCGTGGGCGCCGGCGCCCAGCGCCTGGGTGCCTTGCTCGTCATTCGGGCTGGCGCTGGCAACCACGACGTGCAGGCCGGACAGGGTGGCGGCCCAGACGGGATCCTGCCACGACGGCAGTCGCGGCACGTCGGTATCGAGCACTGCCAGCAACCGGCCTTGCTCGCGCCAGCGCTGCAGATCAGCCAGGCCGCGGCCGCGGGCAGCCATCCAGCGCGCCGGGTCAAGCGCGCGCCAGTGCTGCCAGAGCAGATCGTCGTGCGTAATCAACAGGACGGGAATGGGTTTCATAGGCCCTTGAAGCTCTCCATTAACGTTCGGTAAAGGCGTTCGCCTTGGCCCGCAATATGGGCTTGAGCAGGTACTGGAGCACCGTGCGCTTGCCTGTCAGGATATGAACCTCCGCCACCATCCCGGGGATGATGGGCAACAGCTTGTCGCCTACCGTGCTGCGGTCCGTGCGGACGCGCACCACGTAGTAGGAATTGCCTTTCTCGTCGGTCACGGTATCCGCGCCGATCTGTTCCACCTTGCCTTCCAGGCCGCCGTAGATGGCGAAATCGTAGGCGGTGAACTTGACCTCCGCCTTCTGGTCCGCATGCAGGAAACCGATGTCGCGCGGCTGGATGCGCACTTCGAGGAGCAAGGTGTCGTCCTTGGGGACGATTTCGATGATGTCCTTGCCAGGCTGCACCACGCCGCCCACGGTGTTGTTGAACAGCGTCTTGACGGTGCCGCGCACGGGTGCGCGGACTTCGGCCAGCTTGACGCGGTCGGCCAGCGCCAGCTTGCCCTGGCGCAGGGTCGACAGCTTGGTGTTGGTTTCCGACAGTTCGCTGCGGGCCTGGTTGCGGATGTTCAGCTCGGATTCCTCGAGCTTGCTCTGCGCTTCCTTGATCGACGCCTGGAAACGGTCGATCTGCGCTTCGGCTCCTTTCTGTTCGCCGCAATAGCGGGCCACGTCACGCTGCAGGCGCAGCAGGTCGACCTCGGACACGGCGCCGCTCTTGAGTAGCGGACGGGTCACTTGCAATTCGCGCGAGGTCAGGCCGCAACTGGCGGACGCCTGGTCGCGTTTGGCGATGGTTTCGCGCAGGTCTTCCTGACGTTGCTTGAGCTGTTCGCGGGCAACGTTGATCGTGGCGTTCAGTTCGGTGTTGCGGGCCTGCCACGCGTTGCGCTCCATTTCCAACAGCCCCGGCGCCTGCGTCAGGACTTCCTCCGGAGCCACGAAGGGCTCGCCGGTGGCCAGCGCCTGGAGGCGGGCCGACTTGGCCAGCAGCGACAGGTACTCGGCGTTGTTTTCGCCCAGCGACGAGGCGAAGCGGGTGGAGTCGATCTTCAGCAGGATTTCGCCGGCTTCAACTTCCTGGCCGGGGCGGACCAGGATCTCCTCGACGATGCCGCCGTCCAGGCTCTGGATGATCTGGACCTGGCGCGAGGGCACGACCTTGCCTTCGCCCCGGACGACCTCATCGATGCTGCCCGTTCCCGCCCAGAACAGCAGCCCCAGGGTGGCCAGCAGGGCGGTCCATAGCAGGATGCGCGAACCGCGGGCCTGAGATTCGTGGATGACCCATTCAGCATTGCCGACATAGTCGGAGCGCTGCTTGGGCTTGCCCTTGTCCGCGCCGTCCAGCAGCCGGTCGAAGAAAAAAACGAAGATGTTGCGCGGTGCGCGCCACAAGCTGCCAAACAGGCCGTGCTTGGTCTCGCCAGGATTATTCAGCATGGCTCTCTCAGCTTCCGCGTCCAACGCGTCCTTGACGCAGGGCTTCGACAACCTGCTCCTTGGGACCGTCGGCCACGATATGGCCGTTGTCGATCACGATGAGCCGGTCAACCAGGTCCAGCAGTGCGGTGCGGTGCGTGACCAGCAGGATCGTCTTGGTCGCGCTGGCCTCGCCCAGCCGCTTGCGCAGTTGGGCTTCGCTCTGGTGATCCATGTTGCTGCTGGGTTCGTCCAGCAGCAGAATCGGAGGATCGTTGATCAGGGCGCGAGCCACCGCCACCGATTGGCGCTGGCCGCCGGACAGCGATTCGCCGCGTTCGCCGATGACCATGTCGAACCCGTTCGGGTGCAGGTTGGCGAATTCCGTCACGCCGGCCAGGTTGGCGGCCGCCAGGATGCTGGCGTCGTCGGCGTAGGGCGCGCCCATGGCCAGGTTGTGCTTCAGGCTGCCATAGAACAGCAGCGGGTCCTGCGGCACGTGGCCGATGGCGCGCCGTACGTCGGCCGGGTCGATCTGGCGGACGTCCACTCCGTCCAGCAGCACGGCGCCTTCGGTGGGCTGGTACAAGGCCAGGGCCAGCTTCTCCAGCGTCGTCTTGCCCGAGCCGATGCGGCCGATGACGCCGACCTTTTCACCAGGCTTGAGCTTGAACGAGACCTTCTTGAGCACCGGCTGGGTGCTGCCGGGATAGGCGAACGTCACATCGCGGAACTCGATACCGCCGTGAAAGACCGGGCGATGCAGGAATTCGGCTTCGGCCGGGCGCTCGATCGGCAGCTTCATGTAGTTGTCGATGGACCCCAGCGACGTGCGCGCGTTCTGGTACTGCATCAGCAGGCCGGCCACTTGCCCCAGCGGCGCCAGGCAGCGCCCGGCGATCATCGACGCCGCGATGATGCCGCCCATGGACATGGCGGATTCCTGGGCCTGGTACACGCCGATGATCACCACCGCGATCGACACCAGCTGCTGGACCGCCTGCACAAAGCCGACCGTGGAAGAGGAGATCAGCTTGAGCTTGCCACCGGTCTGCGCGATGTACTCCGTGGCCCGCTCCCAGTTGCGCTGGATCGAGCCCTGCGCATTAAGGGTCTTGACGGCTTCCAGGCCGGTCAGCGCCTCCACGAGCGTGGCATTGCGCTGCGAGGATGCCTGGAACGAGGCCATGGTCAGCGCTTCCATGCGGGCCTGCGCGGCAAGCGACACCAGCAGGATCAGCACGATGGCGACCAGCGGGGGCAGGATCATCCACGGCGATATCCAGGCCAGCGCGGCCAGGAACAGCAGGATGAAGGGCAGGTCGACCAGGGTGGTGATGGTGGCCGATGCGATGAAGTCGCGTATGGATTCGAATGAACGCAGGTTGGCGGCGAAAGAACCCACCGAAACCGGGCGGCCCTCCAGGCGCAGATCCAGCACGCGTTCCATGATCTGCGCGGACAGGCGCACGTCGACCCGCTTGCTGGCGCTGTCCACCACATGGGAGCGCGCCGTGCTCAGGATCATGTTGAAGATCACGACCAGCGTAATGCCGATGGCCAGCACCCAGAGCGTTTCGACGGCGTTGTTGGGCACCACGCGGTCATACACGTTCATGGTGAACAACGGCATCGCCATGGCGAAGATGTTGATCAGCAGCGCCGCGACCAGCGCATCGCGGTACAGCCGGCGGTTTTCCATGATGGCCGCCCAGAACCAATGGCGCTCGCGCACCTTGGCGACTTCCGGCGCACGGGCGTCAAAGCGGAATTGCGGGCGGACGAAGCAAACCAGGCCGGTGTATTGCGCGGCCAGCTCGGCCGGGTCCATCTCGATGGAGCTGCCGCCCAACTCGGGGTGGCTGACGACGTACTTGTCGCCGTCTTTCTTGAGCAGCAGGCAGGCACGTTCGCCATTCAACAGCAGGATGGCGGGCAACAGGTCCTGCGAGATGCTGTCCAGCGTGCGCTTGACCACCCGGGCCGAAAGCTGCGCCCGCGCGGCGGCGCGGGGCAGCAGGGCCGGAGTCAGGCGGTGTTCTTCCAGCGGCAGGCCTGACGACAAGGCCTGCGCAGTGGCCGTGACGCCATGCAGGCGCGTGATTTCAACCAGGCAGTCCAGCAAAGGGTCATCGTGCGCGGCGCGAGCGTCCGCGCGCCATTCCCGGGACGCCAATTCAGATAACTTGTCCATCTTCGTCATCCAAAAGGTCCAGATGTTCCGAGAGTCGAGCGCGCTGTTGCTTGCGCTGGGTGAGTTTCTGCTGGGCCTGGATAGGCAGGTCTGTCATGCGCAAGGTGCCATTGGCGATCAAAGCGTCGATCAAGTCTTCCAGGACGCGGACAAAGTCCGCGTCCAACTGCGAGAAATCATTGCCCTGGTGTGCCATTCGGCCTCCTTGCGTCTTCCGCCGCTCAGGGCTTGGCGGTGGTCGCGTTCATCGGCACGAGCGTGGGCGGCAGCGTGCCTTCGTTGTAATGCACGCGCACCGGAGCCAGGCGGGCGGTATCCGGAACCGTCGAATTGCAAAGCTTGATCACTTCGTCCGACACTTCCAGCTTGCCGTTTTCCTCGGGCATCTCATTGCGCGCGGGTTGCAGCGACAGCGCCGGCAGCAGGGCATGCGACAGCGCCAGCCAGCGATACTGTGCAAGGCGGAGATCATAAATGCCGTTGGTCAGCGCGCGGCGCGATTCGAACAGCTCATTTTCCGTGTCCAGCAGGTCCAGCAACGAGCGCTGGCCGATCTGGAACTGCTGCGCATAGGCGTCGCGGACCTTCGTGGTGGCCACTTCGTGGTCGCGCAGGAAGGGCAGCTTCTGGCTAAGGCTGGTGATGTTATTCCAGGCTACGGCCAGATCCTGCTGCACATTGCGGCAGGTGTAATCGCGGATGTCACGCGCGGCATAGGACTGCGCTGAGGTCTGGCGTACACGGGCGGAATCGGCGCCGCCGCGGTAGAGGTTGTAACTCATCACGACCTGGACGCTGGAACTCTGGATGTCCCGGTTCTGGGGCGTGGGATCGTTCTGGTCGCGGCCGGTGCTGGCCACGAATTCGAATTTCGGCGAGAACGCGCCCTTGGACGACGCGACGCCGGCTTGCGCGGCCTGAAGGCCGGCCTGCTTGGACAGGAAGCTGGGGTTGCGGCGCAGGGAGTCGTTGAAGTTGCCGGGTTTTGCCGGCAGCTTGTCGCTGATGTCGGGAGGCGGCTGCATCGCTTCGGGCGGGAAGGCGCCGGTCACGCGCTGAAAGCGCTGCTGCACATCCAGCAGGTTGGCGGTTTCGGTCATCAGGTTGGTTTGAGCCAGCGACAGGCGGCCGCCCGCCTGTTCCAGATCGACCCGGCGGCCCACGCCCGATTCAGTGCGCTCGCCGATCTGCTTGAGGGTTTGCTCGTGCAGGGAATAGTTCTGGCGGGCCAGCAACTCCATGTCGCGGTAGCGCTGCAGGTCAATGTAGGCCTGCACGGCGGAGAAGGCGGTGGTGTCGCTGGTGGCCAGCACGTCGTAGAAGCGCGCCAGCTTGTCAAAGCCGGCCTGCTTGACGTCGTTGCTCGTGCGGAAACCATCAAAAATCAGCTGGCGCAGTTCCACGCTGTAGCCGGGGCGGCTCCAGTTCTGCGATCCAACCCCAGGCACGTTTTCACGGTACTCGCGCCCGACGTAGCCTTGCGCATTGACTTGCGGGAAGAATGCGGCTCGGGCGACGTTCTGCCCCTCCAGCGAGGCCTGGAAATCGTGGTACTTCGCCTGGATTTCCGGGTTGCTGAGCAGCGTCTGTTCGACGACCTGGTTCAGTGTTACCACAGGTTGCGCCGCGGCCTGTCCCGCGGACGGAGCCGCAGACTGTGCAAATGCAGCAGGAACGAATGCCAGGGCAAGAACCGAAGTCGTGCTTTTGAGCAAAAACGAAGCCATAGTGATTATTCGCGAGTCGGGTTGAGATTGATGGCCGCCATATTGTGTGTAAATGTCATTTTCTGCGAGTCAAGATTTGTTAATTCTTGATTGGGGCTTGGGGCGGCCGACGGTCGTTGTTCGCGCAACACCTGTTAACTTCGTTGAATTTGCACCAACTTCGTTTTTGAGAAATTATTATATTTCTATTAATACGATTTATTGCGCATTATTTCGAACGGCATGTTGTCGCAGCGAAACAGGATTATATCTATTTGCGAGTTTTGTATCTATTTTGTTTGCCGAAACCATATTTCCGTCGGTTTTGTAATGGGCGAGATTGGTATGAAACATATTGATACCCGACCCAGCGTCGCCGGCGTTCTCTGGCCAGCATGGTAGTGGTAGTACTGGTATATTTGGTGTGCTTGTACTAGGTTCAGTGCCTGTGCATAATTCCCTCATGCCGCAGCAGCCGGCGCGGGAGCGATTTGCTTCTTTCAACCGCGCGAGGCTCGAGCCGGATTGTCTATTTGCAGAGCGCATCCATGGCCCAAACCCTTTACGACAAACTCTGGGACGCCCACATCGTCCATCAGGAATCAGACGGCACCTGTCTGCTCTATATCGATCGCCACCTGGTGCATGAAGTCACCAGTCCGCAGGCGTTCGAGGGGCTGGCGATCGCCGGCCGCAAGCCGTGGCGCATCGGCGCCAACCTGGCGGTCGCGGATCACAACGTGCCGACGCTGAATCGCGCCCAGGGCATTGATGATCCGGTCTCGCGCCTGCAGGTGGACACGCTGGACGCCAACTGCGAAAAGTACGGCATCACCGAATTCCGCATGAATGACCTGCGCCAGGGTATCGTCCACGTGATCGGCCCCGAGCAGGGCGCAACGCTGCCGGGCATGACGGTCGTCTGTGGCGATTCGCATACCAGCACGCACGGCGCGCTGGGTGCGCTGGCTTTCGGCATCGGCACCTCCGAGGTCGAGCACGTGCTCGCCACACAGACGCTGCTCATGAAGAAAGCCAAGAGCATGCTGATCAAGGTCGAAGGCGAACTGCCCTTCGGCTGTACGGCCAAGGACGTGGTGCTGCACATCATCGGCATCATCGGCACGGCCGGCGGCACGGGTCACGCCATCGAATTCGCCGGCAGCACGATCCGCGCGCTCTCCGTGGAGGGGCGCATGACGGTCTGCAACATGGCGATCGAGGCGGGCGCCCGTTCGGGCATGGTGGCGGTGGACGACAAGACCATTGAATACTTCCGCGGCCGCCCCTTCGCGCCCACCGGCGTGGTCTGGGACCAGGCGGTCAAGTACTGGCGCACCCTGCGCACCGACGAGGGCGCCAAGTTCGACACCGTGGTGGAAGTCAATGCGCGCGACATCAAGCCGCAGGTCACATGGGGCACGTCCCCGGAAATGGTGCTGCCGGTGGATTCCCGCGTGCCGGACCCGGATCGCGAAAAGGACGACGTGCGCCGCAGCGGCATGGAACGCGCCTTGCAGTACATGGGCCTGAAACCCAATACGCCGCTTACCGACATCCGCGTGGACCGCGTGTTCATCGGCTCCTGCACCAATTCGCGCATCGAAGACCTGCGCGCCGCCGCCGTCGTGGCGCGTGGCAAGCACGTGGCATCGAATGTGCGCCAGGCCATGGTGGTCCCGGGGTCGGGGCTGGTCAAGCAGCAGGCCGAACGCGAAGGGCTGGACAAGATCTTCATTGAAGCCGGCTTTGAATGGCGCGAGCCGGGCTGCTCGATGTGCCTGGCCATGAACGCCGACCGCCTGGAACCGGGCGAGCGCTGCGCCTCCACGTCGAACCGCAATTTCGAGGGACGGCAGGGGCAGGGCGGACGCACGCATCTGGTCAGCCCGGCCATGGCCGCCGCGGCAGCCGTCGCCGGCCATTTCGTCGACGTCCGCACCTTCCGTTAAGCGTCAAGCACTGAGTAGATATCATGCAAGCATTTACCACTCACGAAGGCCTGGTGGCTCCGCTCGATCGCGAAAACGTCGACACGGACCTCATCATCCCCAAGCAATTCCTCAAGTCCATCCAGCGTACCGGCTTCGGACCGAACCTGTTTGACGAACTGCGCTACCTGGACCATGGCGAGCCGGGCATGGACAACAGCAAGCGTCCGCTGAACCCGGATTTCGTGCTGAATCAGCCGCGCTACCAGGGCGCTTCGGTGCTGCTGGCCCGCAAGAACTTCGGTTGCGGTTCTAGCCGCGAGCACGCGCCCTGGGCGCTGACCCAGTTTGGCTTTCGCGCCATCATCGCGCCGTCCTATGCGGACATCTTCTTCAACAACAGCTTCAAGAATGGCCTGCTGCCGATCGTGCTGTCCGAGCTGGAAGTGTCGCGCTTGTTCGACGAAGTGAAGGCCTTCCCCGACTACAAGCTGCGCATCGACCTTGATCGCCAGGTCGTCATCGCGGCGGACGGGCGCGCAATGGGTTTCGACATCGAGCCCTTCCGCAAGTATTGCCTCATCAATGGCTTCGATGACATCGGCCTGACCTTGCGCCATTCCGACAAGATCCGCGCCTTCGAGGCCGAGCGCCTGGCCCGTCATCCCTGGCTGGAAAGCCGTCCCATCGCCTGACCATCATTCTGACCACTGGATCGTTTCTTAAATGACTCACAACATCGCAGTCTTGCCGGGTGACGGCATTGGCCCGGAAATCGTCGAGCAGGCCGTGCGCGTCCTGAAGGCGCTGGACGTTTCCTTCGATATCAAGCAGGCCCCGGTGGGCGGCGCGGCTTTCGACCAATTCGAACATCCGCTGCCGCCGGCCACCTTGAACCTGGCCAAGGAGTCGGACGCCGTGCTGTTCGGCGCGGTCGGCGACTGGAAGTACGACAGCCTGCCGCGTGAATTCCGCCCCGAACAGGCAATTCTGGGCCTGCGCAAGGCCTTGGGCCTGTTCGCCAACCTGCGTCCCGCCATCCTGTATCCGGAACTGGCAAGCGCATCGTCGCTCAAGCCCGAGATCGTTTCCGGCCTGGATATCCTGATCATCCGCGAACTGACGGGCGACATCTATTTCGGCACGCCGCGCGGCGTGCGTTCGTCGCCCGATGGCGCCTTCGCCGGCGAGCGCGAGGGCTACGACACCATGCGCTACGCCGAATCCGAAGTGCGCCGCATCGCGCGCATCGGCTTCGAATCGGCCCGCAAGCGCAACAAGAAGCTGTGCAGCGTGGACAAGGCCAATGTGCTGGAGACGTCCCAGTTCTGGCGCGACATCGTCATTGAAGTGGCGCGCGAGTATCCCGACGTGGAACTGTCGCACATGTATGTCGACAATGCCGCCATGCAGCTGGTGCGCAATCCGCGCCAGTTCGACGTCATCGTGACCGGCAACCTGTTCGGCGACATCCTGTCTGACGAAGCCGCCATGCTGACTGGTTCGATCGGCATGCTGCCGTCGGCGTCGCTGAATGCCGGCGGCCAGGGCCTGTACGAGCCCAGCCACGGCTCGGCGCCCGACATCGCTGGCCAGGGCATCGCCAATCCCCTGGCGACCATCCTCTCGGCGGCCATGCTGCTGCGCTATTCGTTGAACCTGGCGCCGCAGGCCGACCGCATCGAAGCCGCTGTGCGCGGCGTGCTTGCCAGCGGCCTGCGTACCGCCGACATCTTCGAGCCGGGTACGACGAAGGTCAGCACGGCAGGCATGGGCGACGCAGTCCTTAAAGCCCTGGCCTGATCCTGGGCAAGGGGCGCGCCCTTGCGGCGCGGCCCCCTCAATATCCGGGGCCGCCCGCCGGGAGGCCCTGCTTTTTGTGTTGCCGATGCGCAGCGAAAGCGTTTCTTGTCATATTGCGGCCCCATTTTTTTCTAGCTGCGTCGCAACATCCCCCCGTGCATTCTGATAAATTGTTGAATTGCACGTGATTTTCCCCTCCCGGACCTTGTCTCCACCTTTAAAGAGCGATTGAAATGAATCAAGCAGTAGGCCTTGTCGGCTGGCGCGGTATGGTCGGCTCGGTGCTCATGCAACGCATGCGCGACGAGAACGACTTCGCACTGATCGAACCGGTGTTTTTCTCCACCAGCAACGCTGGCGGCGCCGCGCCCACGTGGGCAAATGGCGCAGGTCCGCTGCAAGACGCCTACAACATTGATGCTCTGAAAAAACTGCCGATCATTCTTACGGCACAAGGCGGGGACTACACGTCCGAGGTCTACCCGAAGCTGCGCGGCGCTGGCTGGAACGGCATCTGGATCGATGCGGCCAGCACCCTGCGCATGGCTGATGACGCCATCATCGTGCTGGACCCGGTCAACCGCCCGGTGATCGACGCGGCGCTCAAGCGCGGCGTGCGCAACTTCATCGGCGGCAACTGCACCGTCAGCTGCATGCTGATGGGTCTGGCCGGCCTGTTCAACAATGACCTGGTGGAATGGATGACCTCCATGACTTACCAGGCGGCGTCCGGCGGCGGCGCGCAGCACATGCGCGAACTGCTGACCCAGTTCGGCGAGATCAACCAGTCTGTCAAGCCCCTGCTGGACGACCCCGCGTCGGCCATTCTGGAAATCGACCGCGGCGTGCTGGCCAAGCAACAGGATCCGGCGCTGCCCCACGAACACTTTGGCGTGCCGCTGGGCGGCAACCTGATTCCCTGGATCGACAAGGACCTGGGCGACGGGATGTCCAAGGAAGAGTGGAAGGGCGAAGTCGAGACCAACAAGATCCTGGGCCGCGGCGCCGCCTTCGGCACGCCCGCCACCCCGATCGACGGGCTGTGCGTGCGCATCGGCGCAATGCGTTGCCATAGCCAGGCGCTGACCATCAAGCTAAAGCGCGACCTGCCGATCGATGAGATCGAATCGCTGATCGCGCAGGGCACGCAATGGGCCAAGGTCGTTCCCAACACCAAGGAAGCCACCGTCGCCGCATTGACCCCGGTTGCCGTCACCGGCACCCTGGATATCCCGGTGGGCCGCCTGCGCAAGCTGTCGATGGGCTCGCAGTACCTGGGCGCCTTCACGGTGGGCGACCAACTGCTGTGGGGCGCCGCCGAGCCGCTGCGCCGCATGCTGCGCATCGCGCTGGCCGAAGCCTGAGTGTCGTGTCGCGGGTGGCGTGCAACGCCGCCCGCTCACGCGGAACAGGCTGGCATGGGCACCTTCGGGTGCCCTTGTCGTTTGCGCCGCGCGGCCCGGAGACGCGGAATGTGCCCGCCAGCCAACGTCCATGCCCCTTTCAGGTTTGTGAAATGCGCTTGATCCATTACACTTTTCGGGTGAATTGAGGCCTGTTCTCACCGAAATTGGTGTGAATCGGTTCTAGCCCGTAATTCGACTACAAGAACGGAATTCCAGCTTATGACCCAGCGTTCGCGCCAAGTGAAGCATGCCCGCCGTTTGAAAGCCCTTCAGTGGGCAATTGCGCTGGCGATAGGCTCAAGCGTTTGTGGTTCGGCGCTGGCCATGCGCGTGGGACATTCGCGTGTCGTTTCCGTGCCGGGTGCGCCGCTGCAGGCGGTGGTGGGGTTGCAGGAACTGACGGCCGATGAAATCGGGTCGCTGAAAGTGTCCGTGGCCGATGAGGCCGCCTGGCAGCGAGCGGGCGTCAAGCCGCCTGCTCCCTTGGCCAGCATGGTGGTCCGTGTCGAAGACGGCCTGGACGCCACGCGCAAGAATCTGCGCATCCGGTCCACGCAACCCCCGGCCAGCGGCGCGGTGGATCTGCTGCTGAACATCAGTTCCAGCTCGGGACAACGGCAGGTGCAGGTCAGTATTCTGGTGCCGCTGCGAGGCACGGGCGCCGACGTGACGCCGGCCTCCGTGGGCGCGCCCGCTCGCGCGGGGGGCACGACAGGAACCGTGACCGTGAAGTCCGGTGACTACCTCTTCGCCATTGCCCAGCGCAACGCGGTGCCCAATGCGTCGGTCTACCAGATGCTGGTGGCATTGTGGCGGGCCAATCCCGAGGCTTTCATCCAGAACAACATGAATCTGGTGCGCACCGGGCAGAAGCTCAAGATACCGGACGCGGCCACCGTGCGCGCCGTGGATCCGGCGGAAGCCCGCCGCATATTCAACGAACACGCCGAAGCCTATGCCAAGTACCGCGCCAGGGTCGGCGCGGCGGCAGGGGCGAATCCGTCGGTCGTCAAGGGTCAGGACGCAGCATCGGGCACCGTCGCCCAGCCTGGCGACACCGGCGTGGCCAGCGCTTCGCCGCCGCAAGATCGCGTGCGTTTGTCTACTGGCCAGGCGCAGGACAGCGCGTCGGCGCAAGCCGAAGCGCAGGCGGATGCGCGAACCTCCAGCGAACGCGCATTGGCGGACGCGCAGGGGCGCGTGAGTCAGCTGCAAAGCAATGTTGACGAACTGAACAAGGCCGTGGCCCAACAAGGCGCTGCCGCCGGCTCGGGTGCAGCAGGCGGTCAGGGCGCTGCGGGTGCGGCAGGTGCTTCGGGTTCGGCAGGTGCTCCGGGTGCGGCAGGTACTTCGGGCGCAGCAGGTGCTCCGGGCGCAGCAGGTGCTCCGGGCGCAGCAGGCACGCCAGGCGCAACAGGCACGCCAGGCGCAGCAGGTGCTCCGGGTGCGGCAGGCACTCCGGGCGCAGCAGGTACTCCGGGCGCCGCAGGTACTCCGGGCGCCGCAGGTACTCCGGGCGCAGCAGGTACTCCGGGCACTGCAGGTACTCCGGGCGCCGCAGGTACTCCGGGCACTGCAGGTACTCCGGGCACCGCAGGTACTCCGGGTGCGACAGGCACTCCGGGAGCAGCAGGCACTCCGGGAGCAGCAGGTACTCCGGGCGCAGCAGGCACTTCGGGCGCAGCAAGTACTCCGGGTGCAGCAGGTACTCCGGGTGCGGCAAGTGTTCCGGGCACCGCAGGCACGCCGGGCGCAGCAGGCACCCCGGGCGCAGCAGGTACCCCGGGTGCTTCAGGTGCTCCAGGTGCAGCGGGCACTTCGGGTACGGCCGGCACTTCGGGTGCAGCAGGCACGCCTGGAGCGGCAGGCGCTCCGGGGGCAACCGACGCGACGGGCACTTCCGCGCCCGCCTCGACGGACAAGGCCGTCGGCACTCTGCCCGACAAGACCAGCACTTCCGGCATGCCGAGCTGGCTTGCCGACAATCTGCTCGTGATCGTCACCGCCGTGCTGGCGCTGATTGCGTTTGCCATCGCCTGGCTGTTGCGCAGGGCCGGCGCGCGGCGCGGCGACGATGACGAAGAAACCTATGCCTACAACGAGCCAGCACTGGACACGGCAGCGCTGAATCGCAAGCTCGACACCATCAATCTCGACCTGGACGAACCGCCCACGGACGAACCGCGCCGAGTCGGCGGTCCACGGGTTTGAAGCATGTCTAGAGTTGCATTGGGGCTGGCGTATGACGGCTCCGCTTGGCAGGGTTGGCAGACACAGCCGCACCGGCAAACGGTGCAGGACACACTGGAATCCGCCCTGGGCAGTTTCTGTGGTGTCGCGGGCCCGGTGCCCACGATTTGCGCCGGCCGCACGGACACGGGCGTGCACGGCGCGATGCAGGTGGTCCACCTGGATACCTCGCTGGACCGGCGGATGGAGTCCTGGGTGCGGGGCGTGAACGCGTTTCTGCCGCCCAGCATTTCGGTGCAATGGGCACAGCATGTGTCCGACGAATTCCACGCGCGGTTTTCCGCCCGTGCGCGCACCTATGTATATTTGCTCTGGCGCGGCCGGGTTCGTCCGGCGCTGTGGGCGGGGCGGGCCGGCTGGTGCTTCCAGCCGCTGGACGTGGATGCAATGCGCGCGGCGGCGAATGCCTTGGTCGGCGAGCATGACTTCTCCAGCTTCCGTTCCTCGCAGTGCCAGGCCAAGCACCCGGTGCGCCATATGCACCGCCTGGATATCGAGGAGCGGGGTCCGTTCCTCGTCTTCACGCTGAAGGCCAATGCGTTCCTGCATCACATGGTGCGCAACATCATGGGTGCGCTGTTGCAGGTCGGGCAGGGCAGGGAATCGGTGGACTGGATGGCGCAGCTTCTGTCGTGGCGCGACCGCAAGCTTGGCGCACCCACGTTTGCGCCGGATGGCTTGTACCTGTCCGCGATTGATTATCCCGAAGCGTTCGGCCTGGAAGAACTCGACGGCGGATCGTTGTTGTTGTCGCCATTTACTCAATCCTATTAGGGAAGCCGCCGCGCTGACGGCAGCGTCTACCCACGCCCGATGGAGGCCTACGCCATGCAACGCCGCGCGTTCTTAAAGCAAACCGCCTTGGGCGCCGCCGCGGGCAGCGCCGTGTTGGCGGCCCCGGTGGTCGCGCAGGAAGCTCCCAACGTCGCGTGGCGGCTGGCATCCAGTTTTCCGAACGAATCGCCCACGCTGTTCGCGGGCGCGGAAGACGTCGCGCGCTATGTGGGCGAGGTGACGGAAGGGCGCTTCAGCATCGAGATCTTCCCCGCCGGCGATCTGGTGCAACCCGGCCAGGTGCTGGAAGCCGTGCAGCATCGCATCGTTGATTGCGGCCATACGGCATCGACCCGCTATTTCGACACCGACCCGGCGCTCTGTTTTGACGCCGGCGTGCCTTTCGGCCTGAACACTCGTCAGATGAACGCCTGGATGAGCCAGGGCGAAGGCCTGGCGCTTACGCGCGTCTTGTTCGACAAGTACAACATTTTGAACTTCCCCTGCGGCTACACCGGCGCGCAGATGGGGGGCTGGTTCCGTGGCGAGATCAAGACCGTGGACGATTTGCGCGGCCTCAAGGTGAAGGCTGGCGGCTTTGCCCGTCATGTGCTGTCGCGCCTGGGCGCCATCCCCGTCGACGTGCCCGCGGCTGAAACGTACGCCGCGCTGGAGCAGGGCGTTGTGGACGCCGTTGCGTGGATCGGGCCCTACGACGATGAGCGTCTGGCGCTCTACAAGGTGGCGCGGAATTATTATTTTCCGGGTTGGTGGGCGGGAACTCTGCAGTTGTCGCTGTACGTCAATCAGGATGCCTACGACGAACTGCCCAGGCCTTATCAGTCCGCGCTGGCGCTGGCCTGCGGCATGGCCACCAGCAACATGATCGCCAAGTACGACGCCGGCAACCCGGATGCGCTGCGCCGGCTGGTGTCGCATGGCGCGCAATTGAAGGCGTTTCCCAAGCCGGTCTTGCAAGCCTGCCATGAGGCATCCCTTGCCGCTTACAAGGAATTGAGCGCCAAGGACCCGATGTTCAAGAAGCTCTACGACAGCATGACTGCGTTCCGGGACAAGCAGATTCCCTGGTTCCGCGTGGCCGAGGGCAGCTTCGACAATCTGGTCGCGACGCTGGGGCAGCCGGGCGCGTAGGCGGGTTGTCCGCGCCAGATATACTGATCTGATTTAGCAAGTCGCGCTGGGCGACGCTAGTGAAGAGTGCCATGCGTACACGCATCAAGATCTGCGGATTGACCCGCGAACAGGATATCGACGCCGCCGTTTCGGCCGGCGTGGATGCGATTGGTTTTGTCTTTTACCCCAAGAGCAGGCGCTGCCTGACACCGACACGCGCCGCACAGTTGCGGCGCATGGTGCCGGCGTTCGTTGACGTCGTCGCGCTGTTCGTGAATGCCGGGCAGGCCGAGGTCCAGGCCGTGCTGGATCAGGTGGGCCCCGAGCTGCTGCAATTCCACGGCGATGAGACCCCGCTGGACTGCGCGCGCTACGGCCATCGCTTCCTGCGCGCATTCCGGGCGGGTGCGCCTGGCCTGGACACGGCGGAGAGCCTGGCTTCCAGTTGTCGCGCATATGGCGAAGCCGCGGGTTGGCTGTTCGACAGCTACAGCGCTGGCTATGGCGGCAGCGGACACGGTTTCGACTATGCCTTGCTTGATGAAGTCAGGGCGGATCCCATGTCGCGCCCTTTGATCTTGTCGGGTGGATTGAACGCCGAAAACGTCGGCCAAGCCGTGCAGTTGGTCCGGCCCTGGGCGGTCGATGTGAGCAGCGGCGTCGAGGTCGAGCAAGGAATAAAAAGTTCTGATAGAATCTCGTTCTTCGTTGCTGCGGCACATGACGCAGACACGAAATTGAAGGGCGAATAAGTAGTGCAATTGCGGTGCGGAAGTCGTTTGGCGGCGCTTTAAAAGCGAAGCGAGAAAACACTTCGGAACGCAATGAATAGTGCAAAAAATCTTCCAAGACGATTTGCACAGTTCAAAAAAGCACTATATAATTCTTCTTCTTTGCAGGCGGTTAGCTCAGCTGGTTAGAGCGCCACGTTGACATCGTGGAGGTCGTTGGTTCGATTCCAATACCGCCTACCAAATTCCTGCAAAGTGGTGCCAAGCACCGCCTTAAAAGCCGCTAAGTCCAAGACTTACGCGGCTTTTTGCTTTTTGCTTTTTGCGCCGCCGAACGCATGCCAAATGCTGACAACAGGCGTCAGCCGCCTACATGGGTTGAATGTACGCAGCCCGATCATGCACGCAGCCCGCTCCAGATCAATGGCCGCCAGCTGATGTCAGACGGCACGCGACGGCGAGTAGCGCAGTGCCATCTGATAACTGGTATTGGTTTTCACCGACCCAGGACACGGGCCGACCGTCCTGCAAACAACAATAAAAGAACGCCGGCTCGCCATCGTCGCAAGGAAGCGACCTGCATCGGCGTTCGATAATGTATGTGGCTCCATCCGGACCTACCGCAATGAGTTCGGTGGCACGTTTTGTGTAGTGTGTCTGCATGGCGCGACTCCGTTGAGCTGGCTTGCCGATCCCGCGCCCTAATTGGGTCACTATCTTTTCTTCGGGTCAATAAGCATTTAGCCCACATCCTATGCCCCCACAGGGGCAGTGATAAGGGTTATTCCCAGCATCGGTGGGCAAGCTCCAGGTGAGCCGCGGGCCTTCCAAGCCGATCCTGGTGCAATCGCATCGGTCCGCGAGCGTCGGTGGAAATGGTCCATACGCCACATGCGAGTGGATGAGGTATAGGTTCTTGTGCAATGCCTATCGGCAAGCTCTACCCCAAGGACAGGTACGAATTGAAGTTGGGCGTGAATGCCGACTTCGCGAAAGGATGGACCGGCTGGGTGAACGTCGCCGGCGCCTGGGGTGACCAGGATTATCATCAATACGCCGGCCGGATCGGGGTGAAGTACACGTGGTAGGCGCGGGGGAGCTATATGTTCGCGCTACGGTATATTGCGAGACCATCTCCCCGATATTGCAAAGACGCTACCCATGCATGTAACCCTCAAGGCCATAGTCCTGGCCCAGCTCCTGTGGCTGGCCGGCTGCGCCGTCAAGGCTCCGCCGCCATCCCAGGCGCGGATGGACGAGGCGCCGATGTATGGCGGCGTCGACCGGTCCGCGGCAGGCGAACTGAGGGCGAGCGATGAAAAGCTGGCCGCCGAGGCCACGACGGCCTTCGGTTCCCCGGGCAAGGCATCCCAGGCCTGGGTGGAGCAGGGCTACCGCTTTTATCGGGCCGATCAATTGGGCATGGCCATGCGGCGTTTCAACCAGGCATGGCTGCTGAATCCAGACAATCCCGAGGTTTACGCGGGCTTTGCGGCGGTCTTGCACGATCAGCGCAAGTTTTGCCAGGCGATGAGCATGATGGACCGGGCGATCAGCCTGAACCCGCCTTCGTTCCAGGGCATCTACGCGGACGCCGGGCGGATTGCCGCGCGTTGCGCGGCGGAAGACAAGACCTTGCCCCCTGAAGCGCGGGTCGCGGCGACGGCGCGTTCGGACGAGTGGTATCGCAAGGGCGAAGCCGTCGAGCCCGACAAGGGCTATCTCTATGCCTCGTGGGCCACCGCCTACTACTGGCGCGGCCAGTATGGCGAGGCCTGGTCCATGGTGATCAAGGCGCGCGCCGCGGGAGGCAACCCCAGCCCCGGCTTCGTGGAGATGCTGCGCGCCAGGATGCCGGAGCCGGCGCCCTCCTGAACCAAGCCTTGCGCTATCGCGTGCCCGGAACCTGGCCGGGGATTTGCGATATCCTGCTGACCATCATGATGAGAGTACTTTGGCTATGCCTGGGCTGCCTGATGCTTGCATTGGGCGTCATCGGCGCGTTCCTGCCGGTCATGCCGACGACGATCTTCCTGATCCTGGCGGTGGCCTGCTTTTCCCGTTCGTCGCCCCGGCTGGAGAAATGGCTGCTGGACAGCCCGACTTACGGCCCGTCGCTGCGCGCCTGGCGCGAGCAGGGGGCGGTCTCGCGCAAGGGCAAGGCCTATGCCTGCGCGGGGATGGCCGTGGGCTATCTGATTTTTTTCTGGAGCGCGCACCCCTCGTTGCCGCTGAGCATCGGCGTGGGCGTCTTCTTCCTGGCCAGCGCGGCCTATGTCCTCAGCCGTCCGCGTCCGAAAGACGGGGATCCGGGCGGCGGAACGACCAGCGAGTAGGCCGCTGCGCCACGCAGGCGCCGGTCAATGCGAATGCCGCGGATCCCCGCGCGTTTCCACTACCCTCAGGTATAGCGTGGCGGGTTCGAGGCAGCCGCCGGTAGACAGCTGGCCCACCAGCTGCCGGTACAGCTCCTGCCAGGGAGTCTGCGAGGCCGGCGCCTGGTATGGAGGATCCTGCCTGCGCCGCTCCATTTCAGTTTCGTCCACCAGCGCGGTGACCGATCGCTGGTTCAGGTCGACGCGGATCCTGTCGCCCGTGCGCAGCAGCGCCAATCCGCCTCCCACGGCGGCTTCGGGCGACATGTTCAGGATGGACGGGCTGGCCGACGTACCGCTCTGGCGGCCGTCGCCCAGGCAGGGCAGGGAGTCGATGCCGCGCTTGATCAGGTGGGAGGGCGGCGCCATGTTGACCACTTCGGCGCTGCCTGGATAACCCACGGTGCCGGCGCCCCGGATCACGAGGATGCAGTGCTCGTCGATGTTGAGGGCGGGGTCTTCGATGCGCGCGTGATAGTCCTCGGGGCCTTCGAACACGATCGCGCGCGCTTCGAAGGCATTTTCGGAGCCGGGCTCGGACAGGTAGGCGCGGCGGAATGCTTCGCCCACGACCGACATCTTGATGATGGCGCTGTCGAAGAAGTTGCCCGACAGTACGATGAAGCCGGCACGGTGCTTGAGCGGCGCATCGCAGCTGCGGATCACATCCACGTTGTGGGTCTTGGATCCGGCGGCAATCTCGCCGATGGTCTTGCCGGATACCGTCGGGCAGCCGGGGTGCAGCCGGCCGGCGGCCAGCAGTTCGTGCAGCACCGCGGGGACGCCGCCCGCGCGGTGAAAGCCTTCGCCCAGGTATTCGCCCGCCGGCACGCAATTGACCAGCAGGGGCACGTCTTCCCCCAGCCGCTGCCAGTCGTCCAGGCTCAGGTCGATGCCGGCGTGGCGGGCGATGGCGATCAGGTGGGGGGGGCAATTGGTGGATGCGCCCAGCGCCGAGGCGACCACGATGGCGTTTTCGAACGCCTGCCGGGTCAGGATGTGGGAGGGGCGCAGGTCTTCGCGCACCATGTCGCAGATGCGCATGCCGGTGGCGTAAGCCATCTGGCCGCGCTCCCGGTAGGGCGCGGGGATGCTGGCGCAGGTCGGCAGCGACATGCCCAGCGCCTCGGCCAGGGAGTTCATCGACAGGGCCGTGCCCATGGTGTTGCAGTGGCCGATCGAGGGCGAGGATGCGGTGGCCAGGGTCATGAAGCCTTCGTAGTCCAGCTTGCCGGCGGCCATCAGGTTGCGCGCGTGCCAGATGACGGTGCCCGATCCCACGCGTTGGCCCTCATGCCAGCCGTCCAGCATCGGCCCGCCGGACAGGACGATGGCCGGAATGTCCACGGTGGCCGCGGCCATCAGACAGGCGGGGGTGGTCTTGTCGCAGCCGGTGGTCAGCACCACGCCGTCCAGCGGATAGCCGTGCAGGATTTCCACCAGTCCGAGATAGGCAAGGTTGCGGTCCAGCGCGGCGGTGGGCCGGCGACCCTGTTCGGCCAGCGGATGCACCGGAAATTCCATCGGTATGCCGCCCGCGTCCCGGATGCCGGCCTTGATGCGTTCGGCCAGCGCCAGGTGATGGCGATTGCAGGGCGCCAGGTCGCTGCCGGTCTGGGCGATGCCGATGATCGGCCGCCCCGTTTGCAGTTCCTGGCGCGTCAGGCCGTAATTGAGATAGCGCTCGACGTAGATCGCCGTCATGTCGGCGTGCGAGGGGTCGTCGAACCATTTCTGGCTGCGCAGTTTGCGGGGTGTCTGGGACATGGGTGTCTCGCTTGCTTCGGTTGCATGCCGGCCCGGACCGGGTCCGGGCCGCCAGGGCTAGTTGCGCGCCTTCTGGATTTCGTCGTTGAGCTGTTTCACCAGTTCAGGACCGAGCTCCTGCGTGTACTTGTCGACGACGGGCTGGACCTTCTGCCGCATGCGGGCAACTTCTTCCGGGGTGATGGTATTGATCTTCATGCCGTTCTTTTCCAGCGTGCCCATGGCCTTCGTGGAGTCGGCGCGGCTGTCCTGCCGTTCGAAGTCGCGCGATGCCGCGGCGGCCTGACGGATCAGCTTCTGTTCGTCGGGCGACAGGGTGTCCCACCACTTCTTGGACGCCAGCACCACCCACGGCGTATAGACGTGGCGCGTGATGGTCAGGTAAGGCTGCACTTCATAGAACTTGCTGCTCTGGATCGTGGTGATGGGGTTCTCCTGGCCGTCCACGGTGCGGGTTTCCAGCGCCGTGAAGAGCTCGGAGAACGGCATCGGCACGGCATTGGCGCCCAGGGTGTTGAAGACGCCCAGCGCGATCTGGTTCTGCATGACGCGCAGCTTGATGCCCTGAAGATCTTCGGCGCGCGTGATCGGGCGCTTGGAGTTGGTCATGTTGCGAAAGCCGTTTTCCCAATAGACCAGGCCGACCAGCCCCTTGGCCTCCAGTTTTTTCAGCAGGTCCTGGCCGAGCGGGCCGTCCAGGACGGCGTCTGCCTCTTTTTCGCTGTTGAAGAGAAAGGGCAGGTCGAATACGCCGAATTCCTTGACCATGCCGGCCAGCGGCGCGGTGGAGCCCACCATCATCTCCTGCGCGCCGCCCACAAGCGCGCTCTGCATCTGTTCGTCGGATCCCAGGTTGGCCGATCCGAAGGTCCTCATCTTGAGTTTGCCGCCGCTGACTTTCTCCAGTTCCTGCGCCAGGAAGCGCGCGGCGCGCCCCTGTACGCTTTCTTCGTTCAGGCCGTAGCCGAACCGGATCAGGCGCGGTTTGACGTCCGCGGCCGCGGCCACGCCGGCGACGGTGCAGGACAGTACCGTCGCCAGGACAAGAATGCGGGTCTTGAGGTGCTTGATCATGGTGTTCCTCCTTGGGGGTTTTCCAATGCCGCTAGTGCATCCAGCGTGCGGGTACGGTGATCAGCTCGGGGAAGATCACCAGCAGGACCAGCAGCAGCGTGTAGGCGACGACATAGCGCCACACCCCTCTGCAGATGGTTTCCATATTGATGCGGGCCACGCCGCAGACCACGTTGAGCACCGTGCCCACGGGAGGCGTCAGCAGGCCGACGCTGCCGACCATGACGAACATGACGCCGAAGTAGACCGGGTCGATGCCGGCCTTGGTGACGACCGGCATGAGCACCGGCCCCAGGATCAGGATGGTGGGCGTCAGATCCATGACCGTGCCGACCAGCGTCAGCAGGATGAGCAGCGCGAACATCAGCATCTTGGGCTGGTCCATCACGGGTTCCAGCAGGGCGATCAGGTCCTGCGGCATGTCGGCCAGCGTGATCATGTAGGACGAGACCATGGCGGCCGCCACCAGGAACATGACGACGGCGGTGGTGCGGGCGGCGTTGATGAAGAGCGGCGCCAGGTCACGCAGGCCGATCTCGCGGTACACGAACAGGCTGACCAGCAGCGCGTAGACGGCCGCGACGACGGCGGCCTCCGTGGGGGTGAAGATGCCGCCGCGCAGGCCGCCGATGATGATGACGGGCAGCATCAGCGCCCACAGCGAGCCGCGCAGGGCCTTCAGGCGGTTGCGCCAGGGTTCGCGCGGCGATGGCTTGATGCTGCCGTGCTTGCGCGCCACCCAGGCCCACACGGCCACCAGCGTCAGGCCCATCATCAGGCCCGGCGCGATGCCCGCGAAGAACAGCTTGGTGATCGACACGTTGGTGGCGACACCGAAGATGATGAACGCGATGGACGGCGGGATGATGGGGGCGATGATGCCGCCCGCCGCGATCAGCCCCGATGCCTGGCCGGCCTCGTAACCCTTTTCGCGCAGCATGGGAATCAGCAGCGAACCCAGCGCGGCGGCATCGGCGACGGCGGAGCCCGACAGGGAGGCCAGCAGCAGGCTGGCGAAGATGGCCACATAGCCCAGGCCGCCCTGGATGTGGCCCACGAAGGTATTGGCCAGATGGACGATGCGGCGCGAAATCCCGCCGGCGTTCATCAGTTCTCCGGCCAGCATGAACAAGGGCACCGCCATCAGCGTAAAGCTGTTGGCGCCCGACAGCATGTTTTGCGCCAGGAGCTGGGTGTCGTAGAAGTCCAGCTGGAACATCATGACGATCGCGCTGATGAGCAGCGCGAAGGCGATCGGCATCCCCAGGGCGATCAGCCCCAGCAGCACGAGCAGGAAGACAGTCAGGATCATCGCGGGTGTCCGGGCGGATGAGGGAGGAAGGGGGCGGGTCAGGCCAAGGGGTCTTCGGGGCTGGATTCCGCCGGCAACGGGCCGCCCGCAAGAACGCGGACCAGATCGATGACTGTCAGGATGCCCATGGCGACCGCGGCGTAGAGGCCGGCCGCGTTGAACACCGCCAGTGACATGCCGGTGACGGGCAGCACGGTGTCCAGGCCGATGACGGTCTGGACCCAGCTGCCCTCGGCCATCAGCCACAGCACCCACAGGACCAGCAGCTGGCAGACGACGTGCGAGACCCGGTGGGCGGCGGGGCCGAAGCGCTCCACCATCATGGTCACGCCGATGTGCTGGTGTTCGCGCAGCGCGATCACCGAGCCCAGGAAGATCATCCAGACAAAGGCCAGCCGGGATACTTCATCCGAGGCGTTGATGCCGGAGTTGAACAGGTAGCGCAGCGCCACGTTGCCGAACAGCAGCACGACCATGGCGACCAGACAGGCGACCATCAGCCAGGTCTGCAGCGCAAAGCACCAGTCGGCGGCGCGGGCCAGCGGCGTATGGCCAGGCCGCCCCGATGGGGAAGCTTGCATGTTTGTCTCCTGTCCGTTTCCCGGAATTCTTTTAGGATTATGCTGCGAATGATGTTAGCGCTAACATTTTGGCTTTGGCAACCCCCTGTTTTTTGCGTCAGACTACGCGCTTCCCACTCGATCGCGAGGGCCAATGTCCGTCCGTAAACCTAGAAGCTCGCGCGCCGGGCGCGTCACCATGCAGGAAGTCGCGCGCCGCGTGGGCGTGAGCGCGATCACGGTATCGCGCGCCCTGCGCACGCCGGACAAGGTGGGGCAGGAGCTGCGCCAGCGCATCGCGCGGGTGTGCCAGGAACTGGGCTACGTGCCCAACCACGCCGCCAGCGCGCTGGCCTCGGCGCGCTCGCAGACCATCGTGGTGCTGATTCCTTCGCTGAGCAACGTGGTGTTCGTGGACATCATCACGGGCATCAAGGAGGTGCTGGACAGCAACGGCTATCACATGCTGATCGGGGTCACTGGCTATTCGCCGGACGAGGAAGAGGCGCTGTTGCGCAAGTACTTGCAGCATTCGCCCGATGGACTGGTCCTGACCGGCGTCGATCACAATCCGGGCGTTTGGGATCTGCTGCGCGCGCAGGCGATTCCCACCGTCCACACGATAGAGACGCTGGCGGGAAGCGAGGACATGAGCGTCGGGTTTTCGCAGTTCGATTCCGGCTATGCCGCCGGGCGCCATCTGGTGGAGCGCGGCTACCGCCGCATCGGCATCGTGGGGGCCCAGCTGGATCCGCGGTCGCTGCGCCGTTGCGAAGGCTGCCGGCAGGCGCTGCGCGACGCCGGCCTGTATGACCAGGCGCTGGAGATCATGACGCCCGAGAAATCGTCGATCAGTCTGGGGGCTTCATTGATGGAGGACCTGCACGCGCGCCACCCCGATTGCGACGCCGTATTCTTCTGCAACGACGACCTGGCCCAGGGCGCCGTCTTCCAGTGCGGCCGCGCGGGGCTGCGGGTGCCCGAGCAGATGGGCATCATCGGTTTTCACGACCTGGCCGGCACGGCCTGGACCACGCCGCCATTGTCGACCATTGCCACGCCGCGCTACCAGATCGGCCTGTCCGCGGCGCAACTGCTCATGCGGCATCTGGCGGGTGAAGCCGTCGCCGAACGGCATGTGGACCTGGGCTTCACGCTGGTCCAGCGCGAAACCAGCTGAGCGGTCCGCGCGGGGCGGCGGCGGCGGGTTGAAGGCCGCGCGGGCAGCCTTCAAGCGGCGCGCGGCTTCTTGGCGGCTGTCGGGATCTTCTTGCCCGCGTGGGGCATATCTGGCCGCCGCGCGTCTTCTTCCAGCATGGCCAGCAGGCCGATGATCAGCGCTTGCATGCCTTGATCCAGCTCCACTTCCATCTCGGATTCTTCCGCCGCGCGCGCCGCGTCGACAGCCGGCTCCTGCCCGGCCACCGAATACACCGTGTCGGCCACCGCAAGACCGTGGAAGGCCACGGTTGCCAGCAGTATCCGCGACTGCTCCTTTGAAATGCCGTAGGCATCGGCGATATGGCGCTGGTGCCCGTCGATCTTCGCGAGCATGGACGGCGTCGCCGCCAGCCTGCGGATCACGTAAGGGGTCACGCCGGGGTGTGCCCTGACGAATTCACGCACGGATGCGGCGAACAGGGTCAGGTATTCCTTCAGCTCGCCGCGGTCGGTGCTACAGGCTTGCGGAATCTGCCAGCGACGGAAGATTTCCTCGGCGATCAGGCGCTTGAGTTCCTCAAGACTCGGCACGTGCTTGTAGAGCGCCATATGGCTGACGCCCAGTGCCGCCGCAACGCCGATGAAGGTGATGTGGGGCAAACCCATCGCGATGCCGGCATCGGCAATTCTCTCGCGGGTGATGGTAGGAGGGCGTCCCCGCGTGGTGCGGCGCTCTGGCGGCTGCATGTCTGTTCCCTGTTTGTGGCGTCGGCTACCCGGCACTTTAACCCGCGCCGCAATTATTTAGTTTATATGTATGCAACTAATTCGAGATTTAGTTTATAGTGATGCAAATAATTATCACCCACATCTCGGTACTTCGTTCATGAGCACTTCTGGAGCCGCGCCGGCCAAACCCGGGAAACCCGGCCCGCTCAACCTGGTGTTGACCCCCATACGCGGCCAACTCATCGCCGCCGCCGTGCTCGCCGCGGCGGGCGCCATGCTCACGCTGGCGCCCCTGGCAGCGATTGCGCACATTGCGCGGATCGTCCTCGCGGGCCCCGGCCTCGAGGGTGCTGCCTCGGCGGCTGCCTGGCCCGAAATCTGGTGGACCGTGATCATCGGCGTGAGCTGCATGTTCGCCGGCATGGCGCTGGCGTCCGCCGGCGAATTGACCGCCCATCTGGCCGACAATCGCATCACTCACCGGCTGCGCCTGGCCGGTGCGCAGCGTCTGGCCCGGGTGCCGCTGGGCTGGTTCACCAGCAGGGCGTCGGGCGAGGTCAAGCAGGCGCTGCAGGACGACATTGCGACCCTGCACAGCCTGACGGCGCACTTCTATACGGCGGTGGGACGCGCAGCGGGCGCAATCGTGGTTTCGGTCATCTATCTGTTCGCGCAGGACTGGCGCCTGGCCATCGTGGCGCTGCTGCCATTTCCCGGTTTCTTCTTTTTCCTGCGCCGTGCCATGAAGGCAGGCGGGGCGAACATGCAGGAATTCGTCGCCCGGCTAGGGCGCCTCAACGGGGCAACCGTCGAGTTCGTGGCCGGGATTCCCGTGGTCAAGGCGTTCGGCGATGCCGGCAAGGCGCATCGCGGCTACCGCGAGGCCGTCGACGGCTTTGCCGAGGCCTTTGTCAACTTCACTCGTCCGCTGGTCGCGGCGATGGCTCATGCCCACGCAATGATCGCCCCGGTCACGGTGCTGGGCGTAGTGCTGGGTTTCGGCGCCTTGTTCGTGGGCATGGGCTGGATGGCTCCGGTGGAGGTGCTGCCATTCGCCCTGGTGGCGCCGGGCATTTGTGCTCCGATGCTGTTGCTGCATACGCTGCTGCACGACCTGGGCGGGGCCACGGGCGCCGCGCAGCGCGTGCTGGCGCTTCTGGAAACCCCTGTGCTGGAACCGCCCGCGCCGGGCGGCGCACAAACCCCCGAGGGAAATGAAGTCCGGTTCGAGAACGTGGGCTACTCCTATGGCGAAGAGCGCCAGGCCCTGTCGAACATCAGCTTCACGCTGGAACCCGGGACGGTCACGGCCATCGTCGGCCCGTCCGGCGCGGGAAAGTCCACGCTGGCGCGGCTGCTGCTGAGATTCTTCGACCCGGACGAAGGGCGCATCACGCTCGGCGGCGCCGACCTGCGGCAGATCGAGAGTTCGCAGCTCTACCGGCGCGTGGGCTTCGTATTACAAGAGGTGCGCCTGATCCATGCCAGCGTGCGCGACAACATCGCGCTGGGCCGGCCCGGCGCCAGCCAGCAGGACATCGAGGCCGCCGCGCGCGCCGCCAATATCCATGAGCGCATCCTGGCCCTGCCGCGCGGCTACGACTCGGTGATCGGCGAGGACGCGCAACTTTCAGGCGGCGAGCGCCAGCGCGTGAGCATCGCGCGTGCCGTGCTGCTCGATCCGCCCGTGCTCGTGCTCGACGAAGCCACGGCGGCGGCGGATGCCGGCAACGAGGCGGAAATCCAGAGCGCGCTGTCGCGCTTCGCCAGGGGACGCACGTTGATGGTGATCGCGCACCGGCTGGACACGGTGATGCACGCCGACCGCATCCTCGTCCTCGAGGACGGCGCGATTACCGAACAGGGCGGGCATGAACAGTTGCTGGCGCGGGGCGGTAGCTATGCGCGGTTGTGGGCGCTGGGCGGCTACGCAATGGCCGTGGTCCAAGAGGAGCCGTCATGCTGAAGACCTTCCTGCGGTTGCTGGGCAAGGACGTGCCCGTCCTGCGCCGTTACGCCTGGTTGGCGGTCGCCTATGGCGTGGTCTGCGGGCTGGCGATTGCTTCCGTGGCGCCGATACTCACCCATCTGCTGGGAGGGGACGCCAGGCGGACCGCTCCGTGGCTGCTGGCGCTTCTGGCCGGGGTCGGGATCTGCTGGGTCTTGCGGGGCCAGGTGGAGCGGGCTGGCGTGCGGGTGGGCGTCGCCATCCTGCAACGCGGCCGCCACCAGCTTGGCGACCATGTGGCGCGCCTGCCCGTCGGCTGGTTCACGCCGCGCAACACGGCCCGCCTCGGGCACGTCGTCACGCAGGGCATCATGTCCGTGGCCCAGCTTCCCGCTCACGTCTTTACGCCGGTCATCGCTGGCGTGGCGACGCCAGTGGTGCTTGTCGTTTGCCTGTTTGCGCAGCACTGGCTCCTGGGCATGATCGCATTGGCGGCGCTGCCGCTGCTGGCGGGCGTCCTCGCCCTCTCGGCGGGACTTGCGCGGCGTGCCGATAATGCCTACCACCGGCGTTTTGCCGACGCGAGCCAACGCGTGGTGGAGTTCGCCCAGGCCCAGTCCGTGCTACGCGCCTTCAGCGGAGAGGGTGGGGGCATGCGTCTCCTTGAGCAGGCTGCCGAGCAGCAGCGCCTGTCGGGCGCGCGGCTGATCTGGCTGTCGGCGGGGGCCGCCGTCCTCAACGTCTGGGCCGTGCAGGCCGCCTTCGCCGCGTTGCTGATCGCGGCGGCCTTGTGGGTCAACGAACTGCTGGGCAGCAACGCAGGGGCCGGGGAACTCGTGGCCGCCATCGTCTCGATGTTGCTGGCGGGCCGCTACATCGATGCGCTGCTGGAGGTGGCCGGCTACGGCGAGGTCCTGCGCGGCGCGCGCGCCCAACTCGATGCCATAGAAGAACTGTTCGCCGTCGAACCGCTGCCGGAGCCTGACGCGCCGCAGGCGCCGCGCGATGCATCGGTCGAACTGCGCAATGTGCATTTCCGCTATGCAGAGGATGAGCCATACGTGCTGCAGGGCATGAATCTGCGCATCGAGCCGGGCAGCATGATCGCCCTGATCGGTGAATCCGGCTCCGGCAAGACCACCCTGGCGCGGCTGATCGCGCGCTTCTTCGACGTGAATGAAGGCAGTGTGCTCGTCGGCGGCGTGGACGTGCGGCAACTCTCCAGTTCGCGGCTGGCCGGCCAGATCAGCCAGATCTTCCAGGACAACTATCTGTTCACGGGCACCATCGCCGACAACATCCGCGCCGGCAAACCCGGTGCCAGCGATGCCGAGCTCCTGCAAGCCGCGCGGCAGGCCGGCGTGACCGAGATCATCGCGCGCCTGCCGCAAGGAATGGAAACGCCTGTCGGCGAGGGGGGCGCGCGCCTGTCCGGCGGCGAGCGCCAGCGCGTCGCCATCGCCCGGGCGCTGCTCAGCGATGCGCCCATCCTGCTGGTGGACGAGGCCACCGCGGCCCTGGACGGCGGGAATCAGGCCGTCATCGCCGAGACGCTGGCACGGCTGCGCGGCCAGCGCACGCTGGTGGTGATCGCGCATCAGCTTTCCACGGTGGCGATGGCGGACCGGATTGCGGTGGTGGAGGGCGGCCGGATACTCGAGCAGGGCGCGCCGGCGGCGCTGCGCGAAAGCCAGGGGCGGTATGCGCAGTTTCTGAGCCAGCGCCACGCCGCCAAGGGCTGGCGTATCGCCGGGGCGCGTTCCTGATGCGTGCAGGTCTTTCCGTGCTGTTCGTCGTGCTCTGCGGCGTGTCGCTACTGGTCGGCGCGCGGCAGATGGCATGGTCGCAGCTGTTCTCGGCGTCGGGCGACGCCTGGCTGACGCTGACCGCAAGCCGGCTGCCGCGCCTGGCGGCGCTGGTGCTGACGGGCATAGGATTGTCGGTCTGCGGCGTGATCCTGCAGCACATCGTCCGCAACAAGTTCGTCGAGCCCGCCACCTCTGGCGGCCTGGACGCGGCCAAGCTCGGCATCCTGGTTGCGATGTCGCTGGCGCCTGCCGCCGGAGCGGCCATGCGGATGTTGTTCGCATTCGCCTTTTGCCTGGCGGCCAGTCTGGTCTTCGTGGCGATCGTCCGTCGTGTGAAGTTCAAGAATGCGATTCTTGTCCCGGTGATCGGCCTGATGTTCGGCGGCGTGCTGAGCGCCCTGGCGGAATTCCATGCCTATCGCAACAACATCATGCAAAGCATGCAGGGCTGGTTGCTGGGTGACTTCTCCAGGATCGTGCAAGGCAACTACGAAATCATCTACCTGATCCTGCCTGTCGTCGTGCTGACCTACCTGTACGCGCACCGCTTTACCGTGACCGGCATGGGCGAAGGCATGGCGTCGAGCCTGGGGCTGAACTACACGGCTACCGTCACGCTGGGGCTGATGCTGGTGGCCGTCACCGTGTCCGTCACGGTCATCACCGTCGGGGCGATTCCTTTCGTCGGCCTGGTCATCCCCAATCTGGTCGCGCTGCATTACGGAGACAACCTGCGCCGTACCCTGCCGGTCGTGGCGTTGGGCGGGGCGTCGCTGCTGCTGTTCTGCGACATCCTGGGCCGTGTGCTGATCCATCCGTTCGAGGTGCCCATCGCCCTGACCGCGGGCGGCATGGGCGGTGTCCTGTTCCTCGCGCTTGTCTTCTGGAAGCACAGATGATGCTAGTTGCTTCCCGAAAAATGGTCTGGCTGGTGGTCCTGGCCATGGCATTGGCTTTCCTGTTCTTCCGCTCGGGCCTGGACTTCGATTACGTCATTCCCAAGCGGCTCGCCCGGCTGGGGGCCATGGTCATCGGCGGAGTCTGCATAGCGTGGTCGTCGATCGTGTTCCAGACCATCACCGGCAACCGCATCCTGACGCCGGCCATCATGGGGTATGAGGCGGTCTACCTGTTGCTGCAATCCCTGATGATCCTGATCCTGGGAACGCAGAGCCTGGTGGCGCTTGGCGCGAACGGCAACTTTTTCCTGTCTGTCCTGCTGATGCTGGCCTATTCGTGGCTCATCCATCGCTGGCTGTTCCGCAACGGCAGGCAGAACGTGTACTTCCTGCTGCTGGTGGGGCTGGTGCTGACGATGGTGATCGGCACGTTCACGCAGTTCGTGCAGCTGAAAACAAGTCCGGGCGAGTTCTCGATTCTGCTCGGATTCAGCCAGGCGTCCTTCAGCAAGGCGGAGCCGGGCCAGTTGCTGGTTTCGGCCGTCGTCGTCGCGGTGGTCTGCCTTGCAGGACTCAGGAACCTGCCGACGCTGGATGTGCTCTCCCTGGGGCGAGACCAGGCCACCTCCCTGGGCGTGGACTATCACCGCGCCGTCCGGCTGCACCTCGCGTTGATCGCGGTCCTGGTCGCCGTCTCGACCAGCCTGCTCGGACCCACGGCCTTCATGGGCATCTTCGTCGCCAACATTACCTATGCGCTGGCGCGCACGCGCAGGCATCGGGTCACGTTGCCCACGGGCTGCGCAATCGCCATCGGCATCTTCATCCTGGCTCAGTTCGCGGTCGAACACGCCTTCAACTACAAGACCACCGTCGGAATCCTGGTCAACCTGGCGTGCGGCGGCTGGTTTCTCGCGCTGATGGCGCGCACGCGGGGCACGGCATGATCACAGTCAGAAGTCTCTCGAAAAGCTATGGTCCGAAGACCGTTCTGCGCGATGTGAGCGTGCAGTTTCCCGCTGGAGCGCTGACCTCGCTCATCGGTCCGAACGGCGCGGGCAAGACCACGCTTCTGATGATGATCGCCCGGCTGCTGGATCCGACCCAAGGCGACATCCTGATCGACGGCGGCAGGGTTGCCGACTTGCGCATCGCCGACTACGCCAGGCGCGTGGCCACCTTGCGCCAATCGCCCGACTTCAATTTGCGCCTGACCGTGGAAGAGCTGGTTGCCTTCGGGCGGTTTCCGTACAGCCGCGGCGCGTTGACGCCGGACGACCTGCGGGCGATCGACGAGGCCATTGCGTTTCTTTCGCTGGAACCCCTGCGCCGCGCCTATCTCGACGAATTGAGCGGCGGGCAACGCCAGATGGCGTTTCTGGCCATGACCATTGCCCAGCAGACGGACTGCCTGCTGCTCGACGAGCCGCTGAACAACCTCGACATCAAGCATGCCGTCCAGATCATGCGCGCGCTGCGGCGCCTGTGCGATGAACAGCGCCGCACCGTGATCCTGGTGGTGCACGACATCAACTTCGCGGCCAGCTACTCCGATCACATCGTGGCGATGAAGGGCGGCGCCGTGCGTTGCGCGGGCGCGGTGTCCGAGGTCGTGACCGAAGCGCGGATGCGGGAGCTGTATGGACTGGATTTCGAGATTACACATGGTGAACGCGGACGCCTGTGCAACTACTTCAATCCGCCAGGAGAACTGAAATGATCCTCACGCACAGGCCTTGGGCATTGGCCGGGGCAGTGGCCTTGTCGCTGGCCGCAATGGCCGCGCTCCAGGGTTGCGGCCAGGAGGCGGCGGGATCGCCGAAAGCAATGGCGCCGCCGGCCGCCGCCAGCACGTCGGCGCAGCAAGCCTACCCAAGCATCACGGTCCGGCACAAGCTGGGCACGACCGTCATCGAGCAGCTGCCGCAACGCGTCGTCGCACTCGATATGAACGAAGTCGATTTCCTGGACGAACTAGGCGTTCCGGTCGTGGGCGTGCCGAAGGACTTCGTGCCGCACTTTCTTTCCAGATACAAGAACGACGAGAAGGTGCAGGACATGGGCGCGATCGTCCAGCCGAACCTGGAGCGGGTGCATGCGGCCAGGCCTGACCTGATCCTGATTACGTCGCTGCAGGCGAACCACTACAAGGAGCTGAGCGAGATCGCGCCGACGATCCATTTCGACGTGGATTATCGCGACAGCCAGGCTGATCACATCGAGATCATCAAGGATCACCTCATGACGCTGGGGCGGATCTTCCAGAAGGAAGGCCTCGCTGGCCAGAAGGCGGCCGAACTGGACGGCAAGGTCCAGGAGGCAAGAAGCCTCATCCAGGGGCGTCCCGAGACGGCGCTCATCGTGCTGCACAACAACGGCGCCTTCAGCTCCTTTGGCGTGCAGTCCCGCTATGGCTTCATCTTCAAGGCCCTGGGCGTGAAGCCGGCCAGCCCGTCAGCCGAGGCCGGCCTGCACGGCCAGCCGATATCCAGTGAATTCATCCAGCAGGCCAACCCCGACATCCTCTATGTGGTCGATCGCACCGCCGTGATGGAGCGCCGGCCGATCCTGAATGCCGAGACGCTGAGTAATCCGCTGCTGCGGCAGACGTCCGCCTGGCGCAACGGCCGCGTGGTCTTTGCCGACGCCGAGGCCTGGTATGTCACGGCAGCCAGCGTGAACTCGCTGAAGCTGATGATCGATGACGTGATCCAGCCCTATCGGAACTGATGCATTCGACGCCCCGCGCGTCCTTGCCGATTCAAACGTAAATGATTCCCAGTCGCCTGTTTTTCCAGGCGATCCAAAGCTCAACCGAACGGAGCATTCCATGAGCAAACGTCGCCATAGCGGCCGCGTCGCACGTCCTTCGCTGCAAGCGCGGCAGGCAGATCCCGTCTTTTCCCTCAACCATCTCGCCGCGGCCTTGGTCGGCCTGACGCTAGGCGCCGTGGCCGCCGCTCCGGCGGCTTGGGCGCAGGAGGCTGCCGAGGCGGGGGTAAAGACCCTTCCGACGGTGACCGTAACGGGCCAGGCCGAAGCGCCGGCCACCCCCTACGCCGGCGGGCAGGTCACGTATGGCGGTCGAGCGGGCTTTCTCGGCGAGAAGGATTCCATGGATACGCCGTTCTCCGTCATCAGCTACACGGACAAGTACATCGAGGACCTGCAAGCCAGGGACATCACCGACGTGATCGCCAGGACCGATCCCTCGGTATTCAGCAATGGCGTGACGGGCGCCTGGAGCGAGAACTACTCGATTCGCGGCTTCAACTCCAGCACCACCGATATCTCGTTTGGCGGGCTGTTCGGCATGGCGCCGTACTACCGGACCATGCCCGAAATGTTCGAGCGGATCGAGGTCCTCAAAGGCCCGTCCGCGCTGCTGAACGGCATGCCGCCCGGCGGCTCGGTCGGTGGAACCGTCAACCTGGTGCCCAAACGCGCAGGCACTGAGCCGCTGACGCGCCTGACCACGACCTACATGTCGGACTCGCAGTTCGGCGGACATATCGATCTGGGCCGGCGCTTCGGGGAGAACCAGCAGTTCGGCTTGCGGTTCAATGGCGTGTACCGGGATGGCGACGGCCCGGTCGACCACCAGAAGAAAAGGGCGCAATTGGCCGCGCTGGGTCTGGACTGGCGCGGCGAGCGCGTGCGCATCTCCGCCGACCTCTATGACAGCGATGAACGTATAGACGGCGTGACGCGAGGCATCAATCTGGCGCCTGGCATTGCCGTGCCCACGCCGCCCAAGCCCGAAACCCTGCTGAACCCGGACTGGGCCTATGTGAAAAACCAGGACAGGGGAGCCATGATCCGCGGTGAGTTCGATGTCAGCGACAAGCTGATGGCCTATGCGGCGATCGGCGCCAGCAGAACGGAGTACACCTACAGCGGCGCCATGTTGGCGCAGGTGTTCAACGCCGCAGGCGACTTCCGCACCTCGATGGGCCAGCTGAACACGAATTTGAAAAAGACATCGGGCGAAGCCGGGCTGAGGGGCAGGTTGCAGACCGGCGCGATCAAGCACCAGTGGGTGCTGAATGCCACGTACTACTCGGACGACCAGCGGGACTACGGCCGCAGGTCGGTGCCAGGGGCGGATTGGGTCACCAACATCTACAACCCGGTCTGGGGGCCTGCCCCCGCCGGCGTCTGGCCTGCGATCCTCCACAGCGAGACGCGCCTGGTCAGCTACGGCCTGGCGGACACCTTGTCCTTCGCCGAAGACCGGGTGCAACTGACGCTGGGCGCGCGCCGGCAGGAAGTCCGCACCGACAACTTCAGTGTCGCGACCGGGGCGCTGACCAGCCGCTATGACGCAAGCGCCACGACGCCCGCCGCCGCGTTGCTGATCAAGGCGACGGACAACATCTCCGTGTACGCCAACTATATCGAGGGCCTGAGCAAGGGGCAGACGGCGCCGGCCACCGCCGCCAATGCGGGGGAGCTGTTTCCGCCTTTCAAGACCAAGCAAAAGGAAGTCGGCCTCAAGGTCGATCTGGGCGAGTTCACCCATACGCTCGCGCTGTTCGAGATAAACCGGCCCAGCAGCTATACGGATCCCGTCACCAATGTGTTCTCCTTCGGCGGTGAGCAGCGCAATCAGGGCGTGGAATGGGGTTTCTTCGGCGAGCCGATGCGAGGCCTGCGCCTCATGGGCGGCGTCGCGTACATCGACCCCAAGGTGACTAAATCCGCGATCGCCGCCAACGAGGGCAAGCAGGCTACCGGCATTCCCCGGCTCCAGGGCAAGCTGGGCGTGGAATGGGACGTGCCGGTGGTGCAGGGCTTGACGTTGACGGCCAATGCGACGTCCGTGTCCAAGCAATACATCAGCGCCGATAACTCCTTGTCGGTGGCGGGGCGCACGACGTACGACGTGGGCGCGCGCTACGCGACCAAGGTCGCCGACCGTCCGGTCATGCTGCGTGCCAGCATCACCAATCTGACCAACAAGGCCTATTGGGGAATGCCTCAGCTGTCGAGCCTGGCGCTGGGCGCGCCGCGCACCTTCATGCTCTCGGCTTCGATGGACTTCTGAACTGCGCAGGCGGGTCGTGGGCTCCTGGCGTCACTGCGCGCGGCGCAACGCCAGGAACACGCCGGCCGCCATGATCAGTCCCATGCCCGCCAGCGCCAGCGCGTCGGGCGGGCGCTGGAACCAGAAGGTGCTGAAGCCCACGGCCAGCAGCAACTGGAAGTAGTTCAACGGCGCCAGGGTAGCGGCGGACACGCGCTGGAAGGCCGCGATCAGCAGGATCTGCGCCAGGCCGCTGCAAGCGCCCAGGCTGATGATGATGACGGTGTCGGCCAGGCCGGGCCACGGATCCGGCAGGAAGAACGGGGCCGGCAGCGCGGTGACGATCAGGCAGATGAAGGCCGTGTATGCGTATTGGACCGGGCCGGGAACCTTGCCGGACAGTTTGCGGGTCAGCACCTGGAAGATGGCGTAGCTGACAGCGGATATCGCCATCAGCAGCGTACCCAGCGCGGGCAGGTCGGAGCCGGGCCGCACGATCAGAAGCATGCCGGCAAAGCCGGCCGCGACGGCTCCCCATTGGGCCGGGCGCACGCGTTCGCCCAGCATCCACGGAGACAGCGCCACCATGATCAAGGGGGCCGTGAAGTAGATGGCCGTCGCTTCGGACAAGGGCATCCAGATCAGCGCCGTCATGAAGCAGGTGGCTACCGTGGCCAGCATGACGCCGCGCAGCACCAGCAAGGGCTTTTCCGGCGCGTCCCGCAAGCGCAGGCCGCGGCCCTGGCGCAGCAGCATCGCCACCGCCAGCGTTACCACCGCCAGATAGCGCATCACGTTCAGGAAGGGCGCGGGGTAGCGTTCCAGCATCTGCTTGGCCCCCGCGTCGAAGGTGGCGAAGGCCACCAGCGCCGCGAAAAACAGCAGGATGCCCGCCTGGCGGGTGGCGGACTGGGCGGGCAGCGAGGCGGGTACGGCGCTCATGGGGCGGCGCTTCCTTCAGGCAGCGGCATGGCCCATGCCCTGGATGAACGCGTCCAGCGCCGGGCCGATGGCCTGGACCATGTAGCCGCCTTCCTGCACGACCACGGTGGGGACGCCCAGGCTGGCAACGCGCGCGCCGATGTCGCGGTACGCGCCGATATCCAGCTTCAACACGCTGATGGGATCGTCCTTGTAGGTGTCGAAGCCCAGGGCCAGCACCAGCGCCTGGGGCGCATAGCCGGCCAGCGCCGCCAGCGCGGTGTCCAAGGCGTGCAGGAAGGCCTCGTTGCCGGATCCGTGGGGCAGAGGCAGGTTCAGGTTGTAGCCTTCGCCCGCGCCGTGTCCGCGCTCGTGCGCGTAGCCCGTGTAGAAGGGGTAGTAGCCGCCAGGATCGGCGTGCAGCGACACGGTCATCACGTCCGGGCGCTGATAGAAGATGTTTTGCGTGCCGTCGCCGTGATGCGCGTCCACGTCCAGCACCGCGACCCTGGACCAGGTTTGCAGCAGCCGGCTGGCCGCGGCGGCGCTGCTGTTCAGATAGCAGAAGCCGCCCGCGCGGTCGCGGTGGGCATGGTGGCCCGAAGGCCGGCACAGCGCATAGGCCATGCCCCGGGTGTTGGCGACATGGTCCGCGGCGGCCACGGCGCTGTGGGTGGACCTCAGCGCCGAACGCCAGGTCTGCGGCCCGATGGGGCAGGACAGGTCGCTCAGGTAGTAGCCGGTCTGCGCCACGATGGACGACGACGGGCAGGGCCCGCGCCCGGCCTGTTCGACCCTGCCGTTGTAGTAGGGCGACAGGTTGGGCAGCACTTCCGGACCGGGATCCACGCCGGGCGCCTTCATGGCCTGCCAGCGCGCATAGGCGGTCTCCAGGTAATCCAGGTAATCCTGGCTGTGGATGTGCTCCAGCGGCTTGCGGCCGTAGTCGGCGGGCGCTTCCACCTTGATCCCTCTGGCGGCCAGCGCGCTTTGCAGGCTTTCGGCGCGCGACGGCAGGTCGGTGGGGGCGCTGATGCGTCCCAGCCGCATGAACTGCTGGGGGGAATGCAGCAACTGTTCTTCCGAGAAAAACGCCTTCATGGTTATCCTCGCTGGCCCTGGGCGTGTTTGAGTTCGATTTCGACGAACACGAATTCAGTGTCGCCCGGGTTGATGACGTTGTGTTCGACGCCGACCGGCCGGTAGTAGGCCACGCCGGTCGTGAGCTGGCTGCTCACCTGGCCGTCGGGCGTGTCCAGCAGCAGCGGACCGGTGGTTTGCGGAACCACCACGTAGTTCATGCCGTGGCGGTGCCAGCCCGTTTCCCCGCCGGGCGGAAAGCGCCACTCGGTGACGGTGACCAGGTCATTGTCGATCTGCACGGTAGGGACGGCGGCGGGGCGTTGCATGCGGTTCTCTCCTTGGTTCGATGATGTTGTCCGGCGGGCTCAGGCCGCCTGCGTCTTGGTCGGGTCCCAGTGCTGGCCCGGCACCGCGGCAATCAGCTGCCGGGTATAGGCATGCTGCGGGTTGTCGAAGATCTGCGCGGGCGATCCGTATTCGACCACCTTGCCGCGGTGCATGACCAGCACCGAGTTGCAGATCTGCGCCGCCACGCGCAGGTCGTGGGTGATGAATACCAGCGCGATCTTCAGGCGCTGCTGCAGATCATGCAGCAATTGCAGCACCTGCGCCTGCACTGAAACATCCAGCGCCGATACCGATTCGTCGGCCACCAGCACCTTGGGCTCCAGCGCCAGGGCGCGCGCGATGCCGATGCGCTGGCGCTGCCCGCCTGAGAACTGGTTGGGATAGCGGTCGAATGCGGACGGGTCCAGGCCCACCAGCGACAGCAATTCGCGCACCCGCGCTTCGGCCTGGGCGCGCGGGACGCCGTTGGCGACGGGGCCGTCGCTGATGATGCGGCCCACGGTGTGGCGCGGATTGAGCGAGGCGAACGGATCCTGGAAGATCATCTGGATGTCATGGCGCATGGGCCGGAAGCGCGACTCGGACAGGGTGGCGATGTCCTGGCCATTGAAGAGCAGCTGGCCCCCATTGATGCCCACCAGCTTGAGCAGGCATTTGCCGATGGTCGACTTGCCCGAGCCGGATTCGCCCACGATGCCCAGCGTCTCGCCGCGGCGCACGGAAAAGCTCACGCCATCCACCGCGTGGACTTCGCGCTTGCCGCCCAGCCAGCCGTGGCCGATCACGTAGGTCTTCTTCAGGTCCTTCACTTCCAGCACCGGTCTGTCGTCCCCGGTGGCGACGCGTTCCTCCCGGCGGCGGTGCGGCACCGCCGCGATCAGGCGCTGGGTGTAGGGATGGCGGGGGCGGTTGAGCACTTCGTCCGCCGGACCCTGTTCCACCAGGATGCCTTTCTCCATGACCGCGACCCGGTGCGCGATTTCCGCCACCACGCCGAAGTCGTGGGTGACGAACATCACGCCCATGCCTTTCTCTTTCTGGATGCGGGCGATCAGCGCCAGGATCTGCGCCTGGGTGGTGACATCCAGCGCGGTGGTCGGCTCGTCGGCGATCAGCAGCGCGGGTTCCAGCGCCAGCGCCATCGCGATCATCACGCGCTGGCGCTGGCCACCGGACAGGCGGAAGGGGTAGACGTGGTAGAGCGTGGCGGGGTCGGGCAGCCCCACGAAGGCCAGCAGCTCGAGCGTGCGTTTCATGCGATCGGCGCCGGGATAGGCGTCGTGCACGCGCATCACTTCGCTGATCTGCTCGCCAACCGTCATCAGCGGATTCAGGGCCGAAAGAGGCTCCTGGAAGATCATCGCCATGTCCTTGCCGCGCATGGCTTGCAGGGTGGGTTCGTCCTGCCGGAGCAAGTCCTGGCCGCGGAACAGGATGCGGCCCTGCTGCGGCGTCAGGTAGTCGGGCAGGAGGCCCATGATGGCGTTCGCGCTCATGGACTTGCCCGAGCCGGACTCGCCGACGATGCACAGGATCTCGCCGGCGCGGATGTCGTATGACACATCCTGCACCGCGTAGGGCCGGTCGCCTCCCTTGGGCAGCGCGATGCTGAGGTTCTGGATGGACAGCAGGGGCGGGGTGTCTTTCATGCCGGCCTCCTATTCGCCGCGCTTGCGCAGCTGGGGGTTGAGGGCATCATTCAGGCCTTCGCCGATCAGGTTGATGGCCAGTACGGTCAGAAGGATGGCCACGCCGGGCCAGACGCTCATCCACCAGGCTTCGCGGATCATGGTGCGCGCCGCGCCGATCATGAAGCCCCAGCTCATCAGGTTGCGGTCGCCCAGCCCCAGGAAGGACAGGGACGATTCCGTCAGGATGGCGGTCGCCACCATGAAGGAGGCCGACACGATGATGGGCGACATGGCGTTGGGCAGGATCTGCGTGCCGACGATGCGGGCCGGAGTCTGGCCGATCACGATGGCCGCCTGCACGAACTCGCGCTGCTTGAGTGTCATGAACTCCGAACGCACCAGGCGCGCCGCCGGCGGCCAGGACACCACGGCGATGGCGCCCATGATGGAATACACCGAGGGGCTCAGGATGGCGACCAGGACCACGGCCATGGCCAGCTGGGGAATGGTCTGGAAGAACTCGGTGAAGCGCATCAGCGCATCGTCCACGCGCCCGCCGCAATAGCCTGCGACCGAGCCCACCAGGATGCCGAACAGCAGCGCCACGGCGGTCGACAGCAGGCCCACCATCAGCGACACCCGCGCGCCCCAGACCAGCCCGGCCGTGATGTCGCGGCCCAGCATGTCGGTGCCAAAGGGATAGTCGGCATTGGTGAAGGGGCGGATCAGCGGATCGGCCACCATCATCCAAGGGGATTCTTCATACAGCAGCGGAGCCGCCAGGGCCACGACGACCACGATCAGCATGATGATCAGGCCGGCAACCGCCCCGTAGTTGCGCATGTAACGTTGGGCGAATGATTTCATGCGGAGGCTCCTTGCTGCGCACCCGCGCCGATGCGCGGATCGATCAGGCGGTAAAGCACATCGGTCAGCAGGTTGAAGACCACCACCATGATGGAGGTGACCAGGAAGATCCCCAGCAGCAACTGGTAGTCGCGCTGCAGCAGGGCGTCGAACATCAGCCGGCCGATGCCCGGCCAGGCGAACACGGTTTCGGTCAGTACCGCGCCGCCCGCCATCTGGCCCAGCTGGATGCCGGCGAACGTGATGACGGGAAGCAGCGCATTGCGCAGCACATGGGCGCGGATCACCCGGCTGGGGCTCACGCCTTTGGCGCGCGCCGTCTTTACGAAGTCCATGCCGATCACTTCCAGCATCGACGCGCGGGTCAGGCGCACGTAGACGGCCATGAAGAAGCAGCCCAGGGTGACGGTGGGCAGGATCAGGTGCTGGGCGATGTCGCCGGCGCGCGCCCAGCCGGTCAGCCCCGCGCCCACGGTTTCCATGCCGAAGGCGGGCAGCCATCCCAGCACCACCGAGAACAGCAGGATGCCCATCAGCGACAGCCAGAAGAGCGGCGTCGCATAAAGCAGCAAGGCGCCAGTCATCACCGAGCTGTCGATCCAGCGGCGCTTGTTGCGGTAGCGCGCCTTGGCGGCCACGACGCCCAGGAAGACGCCCAGCACGATGGAAAACACGAAGGCGCAGGACATCAGCAGGAACGTGGCCGGCAGCCGTTCCACGATCAGGTCCAGCACGGGGACATGGTTGCGATAGGAAAAGCCCAGGTCCAGCTGGACCACGCCCTTCAGATACAGCATCAGCTGCGTCAGGATGGGCTTGTCCAGGCCGAAGGCCACCCGCAGCTGTTCCACGTAGGCGGCATCGCCCGCGCCAGCCTGGCCCGCCAGCACCGCGGCGGGATCGCCGGGGGCCAGGCGGATCAGGAAGAAATTGATGATCACGACGCCCAGCACGACCACCAGGGCCTTGCCGATGCGGGACAGAAGGAAAGACAGGAATTTCATGCTCGGGGTCCCCTCAGGACGGGCGCGGAGTCTTCATGCGGGTCCGGCGCGCGGCCAGGATCCGCCGCCGCGGGAACATCCGCGGCGGCGTCGTGCCGTGCTTACTTCTCGATGTAGACGTCGTCGAACGACTCGTTCAAGCCGATGGCCGTCTTGACCAGGTTCTTCACGTTGGCGCGATACAGCGTGGGGAACTCCATGTCCACCATGAAGCCGTTGGCCACGTCGTTGACCAGGGTCGTCTGGATCTTGCTGTAGAGCTCCTGGCGCTTCGCGGGGTCGACTTCGGAGGCGGCGGCTTCCCACTGCTTGTCGGTCTCGGGGTTGCTGTAGCCCTGCACGTTGGCGAAAGGCGAGCCCTTGACGATGTTCGACGAGATATACAGCCGCTGCACGCCCAGCGCAGGGTCGCCGTACTGGTAGGTGAAGTTGGTCGTCAGGTCGAAGTCCCAGTTGCCGGTGCGGCTGGCCCAGCCGCCCGCATCGGTGGATTCGAGGTTGACCTTGAAGCCAAGCTGTTCGAGCGCCTGCTTGGTGTATTCGCCCAGGCGGTCCCAGGTCGAGCCGTAGGGGAAGCTGAGCTGGCGGATCGTGTAGTCCTCGGGCTTGATGCCCGATTCCTTGATCAGGGCGCGCGCCTTTTTCATGTCGAACGACATGGCCGGCATGTTCTTGTCGTAGAACATCTCGGTGGTAACGAAGGGGCTGGTCGACACCTTGCCCAGGCCGAAGAAAATGTTGTTGACCACCATGTTGCGGTTCATGGCCGCCATGACCGCCTGGCGCACCTTCAGGTTGTCGAACGGCGGCTTGCGCATGTTGAAGATCAGATAGGCCTGCGGCGAGAACATTTCCCAGCCGGCCGTGGTGTATTCCACCTTGGGCAGCGCGCGCAGCCGCTTGATATCGACGTTGTCCACGTCGCCGCCGCGCAGCACGTCCACGCTGCCGCGCTCGAACGCCACGGCGCGCGAGGCCGAGTCGGGAATCACGTTGAATACCAGTTCGTCCAGGTAAGGCATGCCCGGCTTCCAGTATTCGGGATTGCGGGTGAGCTTGATGTATTCGCCGCGCTTCCATTCCTTGAACATGAAAGGCCCCGTGCCGACGGGCTTCTGGTTGGCCGGATTGGTCATGTAGTCGGTGCCCGCGTAGAGGTGCTTGGGCATCATCGGCGCAAAGCCCGGTTCGAACATCAGCATGAAGGCGGGGAACGGCGACTTCAGCTTGATGACTACCGTCTTGGCGTCGGGGGCCTGCACCGAGTCGACAAACTTGTTCAGGATGACGCGGGCGCGCGCATGGGTCTTGGGCAGCATGTCCGCCAGCGAGAACACCACATCTTCGGAAGTGAAGGGCTTGCCGTCATGCCACTTCACGTTGTCCTGCAGATGGAAGGTATAGGTCAGGCCGTCGGCGGAGGCTTCCCAGGATTTGGCCAGGCCGGGCTGCGGCTTGAGGTCGGTGGAGTAGGTCAGCAGGCTTTCGTAGATTTTTCCCGCGACGAACTGCGTCGGGCCCTGCTGGTTGATGGCGGTGACGATCACGGGCGGTTCGGGCTGAACAATCATGTTCAACGTGCCGCCCTTGGTCTGGGCCAAGGCTTGCGTGGCGGGCAGCGCGGCCGCAAGGACCAAGGCGCCGATGCTTAGGGAGAACCATTTTTTCGATTTCACTGCGAGCCTCCGGGCTGGAAAGGGTCTGACAGGCGGCCGCTTGCGCGCGGCGGATGCCGTGCATGAATAAGCAAACCTCGTGCCACCTGTATTTCTCGGGGGTACTGCGGGTGGAGCAGCTGCAACAATGCTTCGTCTAGGTGCTGGGTAAGGCGCCGCGCACCAATGCGGCGAAATCGGCGGTGCATGGGGCGCCCGCCACGCCGCGGATCGTCGGGCCCCGGAAGACTTCGGGCAGGGACGGACAGCGGGGCGGCTACACGGTGATGTCGATCCACGTGGTTTTCAGGTCGCTGTACTTGTCCAGCGCGTGCAGCGACTTGTCCCGCCCGAAACCGGATTGCTTGACTCCGCCGAACGGCACGGTGATGTCGCCGGCGGCATAGGTGTTGACCCAGACCAGGCCCGCGCGCAGACGGCGCGAAAGGCGGTGCGCCCGCCCCAGGTTCGCGGTCCACAGGCCCGCGCCCAGACCGTAGGAGGAATCGTTGGCCAGGGCGATGGCCTCGTCCTCGGTGTGAAAGCGCTGAGCCGCCAGCACGGGGCCGAAGATCTCTTCGCGCACCAGCGCGCTGTTGCCGTCGACGCAGTCGAAGATGGTGGGCTCGATGTAGAAGCCGCCGGAGTCGGCGCGGACCTGGCGGCCGCCGATGCGCAGGCTTGCGCCTTCGCTTGCGCCGGCCTCGATGCGCGCCATGACCGAACGCGTCTGCCGTTCGTCCACCATGGCGCCCAGCGTGGTGTCGGGGTCCAGCGGGTTGCCCGGCTTCATGGCCGCGGCATGCCCGGCCACTTTCTCCATGAACGATTCGTAGATGGAGTCGTGGACGTACAGGCGGGATCCGGCGATGCAGACCTCTCCCTGGTTCGAGAAGATGGCCAGCGCGGCGATCAGCGCGGCGCGGTCCAGGTCGGGGCAGTCTTCGAAGATGATGTGGGGTGATTTGCCGCCGCATTCCAGCCAGACGCGCTTCAGATTGGATTCGCCCGAGTAGCTCATGAAGCGCTTGCCGGTCGCGGTGGACCCGGTGAAGGCCAGGCAGTCCACGTCGGGGTGCATGCCCAGCGCGCGGCCCGCCACGGGGCCGGTGCCCGGCACCACATTGAAGACGCCCGCCGGTATGCCCGCGGCTTGCGCCAGCGCCGCCAGCCGCAGCGCGCTCAACGAGGATTGTTCGGCGGGTTTCAGGATGACGCTGTTGCCTGCGGCCAGCGCGGGCGCCACCTTCCAGGCCGCCATGAGCAGGGGGTAGTTCCAGGGGACGACGGCCGCCACCACGCCCACCGGCTCGCGCGTGACCGTTGCGAGCACGCCAGGGCCGGCGGGCGCGATCTCGTCGTAGATCTTGTCGATGGCCTCGCCGTACCAGGCATAGGTCTGGATGGTTTCGGGCAGGTCGAACGCCAGCGCATCGCGGATGGGCTTGCCCATGTCCAGCGTTTCGATCAGCGCCAATTCCTCGGTGTGCTCGGAGATCAGCTCGGCCAGCCTCAGCATGCGGGCCTTGCGCTCGCGCGGGGCAAGCGCGGACCAGACGCCGCTTTCAAAGGCGCGGCGGGCCGCGGCAACCGCGCGGTCGACATCGGCCTGGCCGCAGGCGGCCACGTCGGCCAGCTTGCGCCCGTCGATCGGGCTGGTCGCGGGGAAGGTGGCGCCGTCCGCCGCGTGGGCGTAGACGCCGTCGATATAGGCCTGGCCCCGCAGGCAAGCGTTTCCGCCTTTTGCTGCCAGTATTCAAGGGTGTGCAATGACATGGCGATGACCTTGGGGAAAGGGCGCTAGCGCGCGTCGTTGGCCCGCGCCACCATGGCGTCGAGCAGTACGTTGCAGCCCGCTTCCAGGTGCTCGGGCCGGGCATCTTCGATTTCGTTGTGGCTGATGCCGTCCTTGCAGGGGACGAAGATCATCGCCGTGGGCGCGACCGCGGCCATGTACACGGCGTCGTGTCCGGCGCCCGTAACGATGTTCATCGCCGGCAGCCCGCGCCTGGCGGCCCCCTTGCGCACCTTGTCCACCAGGTCGGTGTCGAACGGCGTCGGGCGGAAGTACTGCACGTCCTTCACCTCGACCCGCACGTTATGCGCGACCGCGATGTCGTCGCAAACCCGGCGCCACTCCTGGTCCATGCGGGTCAGCGTCGCTTCGTCCTCGTGGCGCAGGTCGGCGGTGAAGCGGACCTGCCCCGGGATGACGTTGCGCGAGCCGGGGTGGGCATGGATCTCGCCCACGGTTCCCCGCCCGTGGGGCTGATGGGAGTTGGCGATGTTGACCACGGCCTGCAGCAGGAAGCTGGCGGCGAACAGGGCGTCGCGGCGGATCGGCATGGGGGTTGGGCCGGCATGCATTTCCATGCCGGTCACCGTGATGTCGTACCAGCGCAGGCCGAGCGAGCCGGTCACCACGCCTATGGTTTTCTCTTCGTGCTCCAGGATCGGGCCCTGCTCGATGTGCGCCTCGAAATAGGCGTCTACCGGCCGGCCGCCCACCGGGTCGGCGCCCGCGTAGCCGATGGACTGGAGCTCGTCGCGCACGCTGATCCCCTGCGCGTCGCGCGCGGAGAGGGCGGTTTCAAGCGGGAATTTACCGGCGAATACGCCCGAGCCCATCATGACGGGCACGAAGCGCGAGCCTTCTTCATTGGTCCAGATGGCCACCTCCAGCGGGGCTTCGGTGTGCACGTCCGCGTCGTTGAGCGTGCGCACGACTTCAAGCCCCGCCAGCACGCCGTAGCAGCCGTCGAACTTCCCGCCCGTGGGCTGGGTGTCGATATGGCTGCCCGTCATGACCGGCGGCAGGTCGTTGTTGCGGCCGGCGCGGCGGGCGAAGATGTTGCCCACCTGGTCCACCCGTACCGTCATGCCGGCGCCGCGCATCCAGCCCGTGACCAGATCGCGGCCCTGGCCGTCCAGCGCGGTCAATGCGAGCCGGCAATTGCCGCCCTTGGGCGTGGCGCCGATCTGCGCCAGGTCCATCAGGGACTGCCACAGCCGGTTGCCGTTGATGGACAGAGGGGGAGTATTCATGGGTCGCCTCGGTGTTCGTTGAAGTCTTCCCGCAGCCGCGCCAGGATGCCGAGCAGGTGCGCATGCATGGCATGGCGGGCACGGATCGGGTCGCGCGCCAGGAGGGCGGTCAAGATGCGTTGGTGTTCGGCATGGGCCGCTGCCCACACCTTGGTGTCGACGAAGTAATCCTGCATCCGGCGGTACACCGAGCTGGATTGGGTCAGGTTCCACAAATGCGTGACCGTGGCCGCGAGCGCCGCATTGCCGCAAGCTGCGGCGATGGCGCTATGAAATTCGCGGTCATGCCGGCCCGGGGAATCGGTCAGGGACATGCCTTCATGCGCCTCCCGGATCGCCGCGAGCTGGGCGGGAGTCGCCTGCTGCGCGGCCATGCCGGCGCATTCGGGCTCTATCATCAAGCGGGCTTCCAGCAGGTCGAACGGGCCTATGTCGTCCTGGCCCTGCGCCGCATTCGCGGCCGAGCCGGATGCCGCCGCCATTACGGCGCCTTCCTTGCTTGCGGCGAACACGCCCGTGCCCACGCGCACCTCGACATAGCCTTCGATCTCAAGCGCGATCAGGGCTTCGCGGATCGACGCGCGGCTGACCTGCAATTGCTCGGCCAGTTCTCTTTCCGAGGGCAGCCGCCGTCCGGGGGGGAAGTCGCCCGCCCTGATCCGGCCGGCTATCTGGTCGGCGATCATGCGATACAGGCGGGTGACGGCAACGGCTTGAAAGGTGCTCATCGGGCGGTTAGCGCGAATTGTGGCCTAGTGGTCAGGCCACAAATATAGGCACCTTGCTGTTGAAATAGAAGGGGAATTCCTCTGATTCAGGGAAAACGATGTGAGGGATTCCACCTCTTTTCGTCTGGTGGTCAGGCCAGTTAGGAAGGATCGGGGCAGACCGCCCGGAGGCGGCCGCGACACTTCTTATTGCGCGTCTTCGTCCGGGTCGGGCGTCTGCGTGAAGGCGCGCACCAGGCGCGCGATGCCGTCCAGCTCATCATGGGCGCCCACGACCCATTCCGGCTTTTCGAAGGGGCTGTCCGACGGGGCTTTGTCCAGGTTTGCCTTCAGGTCGTCGAGCAGCTCCAGCGCCATGTCGGTGGCCTGCGGGCTGCTGCGGGTGGATAGGGCGATGGCGATCGCCAGCGCCTGGCGCAGGGCCAGCAGGCGGCCGTCCAATTCGGTGTCCATGGATATGTCCTTGTTTTGCTTCGTGAATGCAGGCATTTTAAGGGTCGGAATGGGTTGGCGCACGGAGCGTCGCGTCCTTGCTTGCGGGCAGGCGAAGCCGTCCTGGTTTGCGCAAGATCAAGGTGGGCAGGCCGGCGCAGGCGAATAATCCAGGGTATGCAAGCCGCTCTACGCCCACACTCTCCAGAATCGCCGGCGCCCGCCATCGCCGAGCCGTTTTTCCCCCCCCAGTTGCTGGCGCGGCTGGACAAGAATGGGCCGCGATACACCTCGTATCCCACAGCCGATCGATACCACGGCGGCTTTGGCGCACAGGACTACCGGCTGGCGCTGCAGCAGCGGCGCGCGACGAGTCCGGCCGAGCCGCTGTCGCTTTATGTCCATATTCCCTTCTGCGAGTCCGTCTGCTACTACTGCGCCTGTAACAAGGTGGTGACTCGCCATCATGGCCGCGCGGCCCGCTATCTGGACGCCCTGGCGAGCGAGATCGCCCTGCACGTGCAGGAGCTGGGGCAGGGCGTGCCTGTGTCGCAGCTGCATTTTGGCGGCGGCACGCCGACATTCCTGTCCGACGAGGAACTGGCACGCCTCATGGGAGATCTGCGGCGCGCTTTCCGTTTCGAGCCGGATGCCGAGATCTCGATCGAAGTGGACCCGCGCACCGCCACCCCCGAGCGCCTGGCCTACCTGCAACAACTGGGCTTTAACCGCCTGAGCTTTGGCGTCCAGGATTTCGACAAGCGCGTGCAGGTGGCGGTGCATCGCGTGCAGTCCTTCGAGGACGTGTCCGCGCTGATGCAAAGCGCGCGGGCGCTGGGCTACGCGTCAATCAATGTGGACCTGATCTATGGCCTGCCCCTGCAGACCGCGGAGTCCTTTTCCCGCACGATCGCGCAGGTCATCGCGCTGCGGCCCGACCGCATCGCGCTCTACGCCTACGCGCACCTGCCTGAACGGTTCAAGCCCCAGCGGCGCATCAACGAGGCGGATCTGCCCGAGCGCGCCACGCGCGTGGGCCTGCTCAGCGCAGCCATCCAGGGCTTCCTGAAGCAGGGCTACACCTACATCGGCATGGACCATTTCGCGTTGAACAGCGACACGCTGGCGATTGCCAAGCAGCGTGGCGAGCTGCACCGCAATTTCCAGGGCTACAGCACGCAGCCCGATCGCGACCTGGTCGCGCTTGGCGTGTCCGCCATTGGACGCATCGGCAACACCTACAGCCAGAATGCCAAAGTGCTCGACGAGTACTACGCCGCGATCGAGGGCGGGCAATTCGCCGTCGAGCGAGGCCTGGCGTTGAATGCCGACGATCTGCTGCGGCGTGAAGTCATCATGGACATCATGTGCCAGGGACGCGTGGATTTTGCACGGATCGAGGCGCGCCATGGGCTGCGGTTCGAAGACTACTTCAGCCGCGAGCTTGCCCAGATGGAAAGTCTGGCCGAACTGGGCCTGATCGAACTTCGCCCGGGAGCGCTGCAGGTGACCGGCTTGGGCTGGTACTTCGTGCGGGCAGTGGCCATGGCCTTCGACGGCTATCTGCATACCGTAAGCACGGGCGCCAGCTACTCCCGCATTATCTGATTCCTTGCCGGAGGCAGGGCCTCGCCGTCCGGCGTCATGCGCTCACTCGGCGAATTTCTCGCGCAGATACAGCGCCAGCGACAGGTCGTCGGACAGTTGCAGTTTCCGCATGGCGCGGCGCTTGTGCGTGCTGATGGTCTTTTTGCTGCGCACGAGCCGGGCTGCGATCTGCGTCACCGACAGCCCCTGGCTGATGTGGCGCAGTATCTCCACTTCCGAGGCTGTCAGCAGCGCGTGCGGAGCGGGCGGCAGCAGGCTGCGGATCTTGCCCTCGTGCACCGACAGGAACGGGGCCTTGGCGCTGATCACCCCGCGGATCATGTCCGGCAGCAGGATCATGCCCCATTGCTTGGCCAGATATCCGTTCGCGCCCGCGCGGTATGCCGCGTACTGGGTCTCGAGCCGGTTGCCCGCCGAGAAGGTGATGATCGCCATGTTGGGGTAGTAGCGGCGCAGCCTGCGCAGGTAATTGACGCCGTCCCAGGGCTCCAGCGGCAGGTAGAAATCGACTAGCGCGACATCACAGGGCGAATGCGCCAGGTTTTCCAGCAATGCCCGGGCCGAGGTCTCCCGATGCACGAGCTGAAAACCTGGACGGCTTTCCAGATAGGCGCCCACGCCCAGCGTCACGACCGGATGGTCGTCCAGGATGGCGACCCGGATGACCGGGGGCGGGCGCGACAGCAGCAGGTGCCGGTGCGTGCCTGGACTGTCGGCGGGGGCGCCGCCGGTGTCGGGGGGCGTCTTGCTGGCTGGCTCTGAATCTGGCTTCATCGTTGCTCCACAAGCAGGTGAGGGAAAATCGGCGACCGGAGCCGTCGGAGGACGGATCCGCCGCGCATGCCCCGATTAGTCCTAAATTTGCGAGGGCAGATTACGTTTTCGAACGGCTGTGCGGACGTGAAACGACAGAAAATCAGACCGTTGCACCCTTGGCCTATCAGATAAGTGGGGATGGCCCTGCCGGAGGCCTCTGGGATGTCGCGCTTTCGCCACGGAAAGGGCGCAAATGGTGCTACAATCGGCAACGATAAATTCAGCTGCTGCTGTTGCAACTGCGTTTGTTGCAGCTGCTTTTGTTGCATCTTGATCCGCGCCGCCTCGGGCGTGTACCAACAGGCCCAAATACTATGTTTTCCCCGCTGGCACGAACTACGACCCGGAACTTTCGCCCTATGTCGCGTTAGTTTTTCGTGCGTCGGGTTTCACCGTGTCAGGTCAGCGGTAGGACTCAGCAAGACAATCAAATGAACGCGGCTCTCAAGCCGCGTTTTTCGTTTCCGTTTTTCGTTTTTCAGTTCCAAGAACCCCAGGAAGCACTCCCGATGGTACAGATCACATTGCCCGATGGTTCGCAGCGCCAATATCCGGGGCCGGTAACGGTCGCCGAAGTGGCGCAATCGATCGGTACGGGCCTGGCGAAGGCCGCCTTGGGCGGCCGCGTGACGGTCGAAGGCGCGGAATCCCGCCTGGTCGACACCAGCTTCCGCATCGAGGGCGATGCCCGCCTGGCGATCGTGACCGCCAAGGATGCGGACGGCCTGGACCTGATCCGCCACTCCACCGCGCACTTGCTGGCTTATGCCGTCAAGGAGCTGTTCCCGGATGCGCAGGTCACCATCGGTCCGGTGATCGACAACGGCTTCTACTACGATTTCTCGTACAAGCGCCCCTTCACGCCCGAAGATCTGGCCGCCATCGAAAAGAAGATGGCCGAACTGGCCAAGAAGGACGAAGTGGTCACGCGCGAAGAATGGTCGCGCGACGACGCCGTCGAGTTCTTCAAGGGCATCGGCGAAAAGTACAAGGCCGAGATCATTGCCTCGATTCCGTCCAACGAACCGCTCAGCCTGTACCGCGAAGGCGCCTTCATCGACCTGTGCCGCGGCCCGCACGTGCCGTCCACGGGCAAGCTGAAGGTCTTCAAGCTGATGAAGGTGGCGGGCGCCTACTGGCGCGGCGACAGCAAGAACGAGATGCTCCAGCGCATCTACGGCACCGCCTGGGCCACCAAGGAAGAGCAGGAAGCCTACCTGCACATGCTGGAAGAGGCAGAGCGCCGCGACCATCGCAAGATTGGCCGCGACCTGGGCCTGTTCCACTTCCAGGACGAGGCGCCGGGCCTGATTTTCTGGCATCCCAAGGGCTGGGCGCTGTGGCAGCAGGTGGAGCAATACATGCGCTCCGTCTACCGCGACAACGGCTACCAGGAAGTGAAGGCGCCGCAGATCCTCGACATTTCGCTCTGGAAGAAGACCGGCCACTGGGACAACTATCGTGAAAACATGTTCACGACGGAGTCCGAGAACCGCGTCTACGGCCTGAAGCCGATGAACTGCCCGGGCCATGTGCAGATCTTCAACGCCGGCCTGCATTCCTATCGTGAGCTGCCCCTGCGCTATGGCGAATTCGGCCAGTGCCACCGCAACGAACCCTCCGGTTCGCTGCACGGCATGATGCGCGTGCGCGGCTTTACCCAGGACGATGGCCACATTTTCTGTACCGAAGACCAGCTTCAGGACGAATGCGCCGATTTCACGGCGCTGCTGCAGAAGGTCTACCGCGATTTCGGCTTTACCGAAGTCCTGTACAAGGTCGCCACGCGCCCTGAAAAGCGTATCGGCTCGGACGAAGTCTGGGATACGGCCGAAGCCGCCCTGATGGAAAGCCTGCGCCGCACCGGCTGCGAATTCGAGGTTTCGCCGGGCGAGGGCGCTTTTTACGGCCCCAAGGTGGAATACACCCTGAAGGACGCCATCGGCCGCCACTGGCAGTGCGGTACGATCCAGGTGGACTTCTCCATGCCCGTGCGCCTTGGCGCCGAGTACGTGGACCAGAACGACCAGCGTCGTCCGCCTGTCATGCTGCACCGCGCGATCCTCGGGTCGCTGGAGCGGTTTATCGGCATGTTGATCGAAAACCACGCCGGCGCGATGCCTCCCTGGCTCGCTCCGGTGCAGGCTGTCGTATGCTGCATTTCCGAACCTTCGGCCGATTATGCGGCTGAAATCACGCAAAGCCTGAAAAAACAAGGCTTTAGAGTAGAGTCCGATTTGCGCGGTGAAAAAATCACTCGTAAAATTCGGGAGCACAGCCTGCAAAAGGTGCCGTACATTCTTGTCGTCGGCGACAAGGAGAAGCAAAACGGCACCGTAGCCGTACGCGGACTGGGTGGACTGGACCTTGGCGCCATCGCATACGACGAGTTCGTCGCGCGACTGTCCGAGGACGTAGCCACCCGTCGCGACGTCAATCAACCTGATAGCAGTGCTGCTTAACATTTCTAGGAGCTTTCAACATCGCCACTGAAAAAGCCAATCGCATCAACGGTGAAATCCGCGTCCCCGAGGTGCGCCTGATAGGTCTGGAGGGGGAACAGCTCGGCATCGTCAAGATCGCCGACGCATTCCGTCTTTCCGAGCAAAGCGACGTGGATCTGGTGGAAATCGCGCCGAACGCCGAGCCGCCGGTCTGCCGTTTGATGGACTACGGTAAATTCAAGTACCAAGAGCAGAAGCGTCAAGCCGAAGCTCGTTCCAAGCAGAAGGTCATCCAGGTCAAGGAAGTCAAATTCCGTCCGGCCACCGACGAGGGCGACTATCAGGTCAAGCTGCGCAATCTGCGCCGCTTCCTCGAGGAAGGCGACAAGGCCAAGGTGACGTTGCGCTTCCGTGGCCGCGAAATGGCTCACCAGGAACTCGGTATGCGGGTGCTTGAACGTGTGCGCGACGATCTGCTGGAACTTGCCCAGGTCGAAGCCATGCCGAAGCTCGAAGGCCGTCAGATGGTCATGGTGCTGGCGCCGAAGAAGAAGGTTGTGCCTGCGGGCAAGCCTGAATCGGCGGCCTGAGCTCCAGCCGTAGCCTCTCCAGGGAGGCTTAGCCGCTCTTACGACCCGCCGTGTCCGTCTCGTGACCGGCGGGTTCGCTTATTGGGCGGCTCTGCGCTACGATGTCACAAAGCCGCCTTCCCGCGAGGGGAGGCGGCGTCCGTTCAGGGTGTCGCGATGCATGTTTTGTTCGTTTTGGATCCCTTGCCGCTGCTTAAGGCGTACAAGGACAGTTCTGTCGCCATGATGCGCGCGCTGGTGGCGCGCGGCCATACGCTCAGCGTGGCCATGCAGGGCGACCTCTACATCGAGGCCGGCACGGTCAAGGCCGTGACCACGCCGATCGAGCTGGTGGCGGACGCCGACCTGCACGGTCATGAATGGTGGAGCGAGTCCGCCGCCCGGGATCTGCCGCTGGCGGACTTTGGCGCGGTCGTCATGCGCAAGGATCCGCCGTTCGACATGGAATACGTTTATTCCACGCATCTGCTCGAATACGCCGAGGCGCAGGGCGCCCGCGTGTTCAACAGCGGCGCGGCCATCCGCAACCATCCTGAAAAGCTGGCCATCACCGAAATCAGCGAGTTCACCGCGCCCACGCTGGTAACCCGCAACATGGCACGCCTGAGGGCCTTCCACGACACGCACCACGACGTGATCGTCAAGCCGCTGGACGGCATGGGCGGCACCGGCGTGTTCCGCCTGCAGCCCAAGGATCCGAACCTGAACGCCATCCTCGAGACGCTGACGGACAATGGCGCGCGCACCATCATGGCGCAGCGCTATATCCCCGATATCGTCAAGGGCGACAAGCGCATCCTTCTTATCGGCGGCGAGCCGGTGCCGTATTCGCTGGCCCGCATCCCGCTGGCCGGTGAAACGCGCGGCAACCTGGCTGCCGGCGGACGAGGCGTGGCCCAGGAGCTGTCTCCCCGAGACCGCGAGATCGCCGAAGCCGTGGCTCCCAAGCTGGCCGCCCGCGGCCTGCTGCTGGTCGGCCTGGACGTCATTGGCGATTACGTCACCGAAGTCAATGTCACCAGCCCCACCTGTTTCGTGGAAATTGCCGAACAGACCGGTTTCGATGTCGCAGGCATGTTCGTCCAGGCGCTTGAAAAAGCCGTGGCGACCACCGCCGTTGCGGCCTGATCTCTCAGGATCCCTGTCATGACCACGGGTATTGTGATCGTCGTGCATGCGCCCCTGGGCGCGGCAATGCGCGAATGCGCCAGCCACGTCATGGGCAACCTTGACGGCATGCTGGCCGTTCACGATATCCAGCCCGAGGATCTGCCGGACGACCTGGCGCCAGACGTCCTGAAGGACATCCTGGGGCAGGATCACGGCGCCGGCGTGCTGGTGCTGACAGACCTGATCGGCGCCACGCCCGCCAATATCTCAAAGCGCGCCGTCGCGGACGCCCAGGCCCAGGGCATCCAGTGCTGCGTGCTGGCCGGGCTGAACACGCCGATGCTGCTGAGGGCGCTGACCTACCGCAACCTGCCTTTGGCCGAAACGCGCGAGAAGGCCTTGGCCGGAGGGGTGCAGGGCGTCTTGCGTGTAGACTGACGGGCGGGAATTTGCCCTATTATGTCGGCTATTATTTCAAGCCGAAGAGCGGTTCGACGATTTGCTGCGATCAACACTGCGGCGTAGGCCGCGGTCATAATCTTTCCTATGCCTAATACAGACATTGTCATCAGCAATAAACTGGGTTTGCACGCTCGGGCCGCTGCCAAGCTGACGCAGCTTGCGAGCAAGTTTTCCAGCGAGATCTTTATTTCACGAGGCGCGCAGCGCGTGAACGCCAAGAGCATCATGGGAGTCATGATGCTGGCGGCCGGCCTGGGGGTGACGGTCAAGCTGGAAGCCTCGGGCAGCGATGCCGAGCAAGCCCTTTCTGAAATCGAAACACTGTTCGACAGCAAATTCGGTGAGCAGGAATAGAATTTCTTCTGAAGCAGCCGGCCCGAGCGCAGCTCGTGCCGGTTCGTCCGCGACCCTTGCTGACGGTCACAACGGGGCTGGCTCTGCCAGCCCCGTTGTGTGTCTATATGGCAAAGGCGTCGCCAAGGGATATGCAATCGGGCGCGCGGTCGTCATGGGCGCCGCGGCGCTGGAAGTGGCGCACTATCGCATTTCGCCCGAAGACGTGCCTGCGGAAAGCGCCCGGCTGACCGAGGCCCTGGCCTCGGCGCAGCAAGAGCTGCTGCAACTGGCCGACACCTTGCCGGCAGACGCGCCGCGCGAGCTGGGCGCCATGCTGAACGTGCACAGCCTCCTGCTGGGCGATCCGCTGCTTGCCGAACAGACGCTGGCCCTGATCGCCGAGCGCCACTACAACGCCGAATGGGCGCTGACGACGCAGGGCCAGATCCTGGGGCAGCAGTTCGACGCCATGGAGGACGAGTACCTCCGCGAGCGCGGCGCCGACGTGCGCCAGGTCATCGAACGGGTGCTGCACGTCCTGGTGGGCACATCGGCGATCCTGCCCGACATGTCCCACATGGGCGGCGATGATGCCCTGGTGGTCGTGGCCCACGATATCTCGCCGGCCGACATGCTGCGCCTGCGGGGCGGGCGCTTTGCCGCCTTTGTCACCGACCTGGGCGGCCCGACCTCCCATACCGCGATCGTGGCGCGCAGCATGGGCGTGCCCGCGGTGGTCGCCATGGGGAACGTGCGCGAGCTGGTCCGCGACGGCGATATGCTGATCATCGATGGCGCGGCCGGCGCGGTGGTGGTCAATCCGTCCGACCGCATCCTCCAGGAATACCGCCGCCGCCAGACCGTCTACGCCGACGAGCGCGCCGAACTCAGCCTGTTGCGCGACGAACCATCCATTACCCTGGACGGGATCGACATCGTCCTGCATGCCAATATCGAGTTGCCGGACGAGGCCGCGCTGGCGTTGGCGTCGGGCGCGCATGGCATCGGACTCTTCCGCAGCGAGTTCCTGTTCATGGGGCGCGCGGACCTGCCCGGCGAGGAAGAGCAATACGAGGCGTATGCCTCGGTCGTGAAGGTGATGGCCGGCAGGCCTGTCACGATCCGCACGCTGGACATCGGCTCGGACAAGACGCTGGACGGCGAAGCCACGGTGGCCACCAACCCCGCCCTGGGGCAGCGCGCCATCCGTTATTGCCTGGCCCGTCCGGAAATGTTCGCGACGCAGCTGCGGGCCATCCTGCGCGCCTCGGCCCACGGGCCGGTGCGCCTCTTGATTCCGATGATCGCCCACATGCATGAGGTCGTGGCGACCAAGGTGGCCATCGAGGCCGCCCGGCGCGAACTGGACGCCCGGGGCCAGGCCTATGCTCCTCATATGGAAGTGGGCGCGATGGTCGAAGTGCCCGCCATCGCCATTGCGATCGAGCCCTTCGCCCAGGCGCTGGATTTCCTGTCCATCGGCACCAATGACCTGATCCAGTACACCCTGGCAATCGACCGCGGCGACCATGACGTGGCGGCGCTCTACGATCCGCTGCATCCCGCCGTGCTGCGGCTGGTGGCCAACACCATCAACGCGGGCGAGCGGGCAGGCAAGCCCGTCGCGGTTTGCGGTGAAATGGCGGGCGACTCGCGCATGACCCGGCTGCTGTTGGGCCTGGGCCTGACCGAATTCTCCATGCATCCGCAGCAGTTGCTGGACGTGAAGCGCGAAGTGCGCCGGGCGCATTCCAATGCCCTTCGGATCAAGGTCGCGACGGCGCTGAACCGGGCGCTGCCCGTGGACCTGGACGCGCTGGGTCCGGTCTGACTCCCGTCGCGGCATAAAAAAAGAGCCCCATCGAGGGCTCTTTTCTTTTCACGCCTGCCCCGCCGCCCTGAGGCAACGAGGCAGGATCCCGCTGCTTAGCTGTGATAAGCCGATTCGCCGTGGCTCGTGACGTCCAGGCCTTCGCGCTCCTGGTCTTCCGGCACGCGCATGCCGCACAGGGCGTTGGCGATCTTGTAGGCGATCCAGGCCACCACGCCGGACCAGACGATGGTCAGCAGCACGCCTTCGAGCTGGACCCACAGCTGGTGGGCGATCATGCCGGGCTCGGCCAGGCCGGGGCCGCCGAAGACCTGGGCATTGAACACGCCGGTCAGCAGTGCGCCCACGATCCCGCCCACGCCGTGGATGCCAAACACGTCCAGCGCGTCATCGGCGCGCAGCAGGCGCTTCAGGCCGTTCACGCCCCAGACGCAGACCACGCCGGCAATCACGCCGATGATCAGTGCGCCCACGGGGCCGACGAGGCCGGCCGCGGGGGTGATGCCGACCAGGCCGGCGATTGCGCCCGATGCGGCGCCCAGCATCGAGGGCTTGCCCTTGATGGCCCATTCGGTGAACAGCCAGGCCAGCACGGCGCCCGCGGTCGCGATCATCGTGTTGAAGAAGGCCAGGGTGGCGTTCTCGTTGGCGGCCAGCGCCGAGCCTGCGTTGAAGCCGAACCAGCCCACCCACAGCAGGGCGGCGCCCACGAAGGTCATCGGCAGGTTGTGCGGCTGCATCGCTTCGCGGCCATAGCCCACGCGCTTGCCGACCACATAGGCGCCCACCAGGCCAGCCACGCCGGCGTTGATGTGCACCACGGTGCCGCCTGCGAAGTCCAGCGCGCCTTGCGCGTTGAGCAGGCCAGGCGCCGTTTCGGACGCGAACCACACCATGTGCGCAATCGGCACGTAGGCGAACGTGAACCAGATCACCGTGAACACCAGGACCGCGGAGAAGCGGGCGCGTTCGGCGAAGCTGCCGACGACCAGCGCGCAGGTAATGCCGGCGAACGTGGCCTGGAAGGAGGCGAACAGCAGTTCAGTCAGCGTGTTCGACATGGCGAACTTGCCGTCGGCCGGTGTGAACATGCCAGAGAAGAAGGCGCGCGACAGGCCGCCGAAGAAGGCGTTGCCCTCGGTGAACGCGAGGGAATATCCATAGATGAACCAGAGAACCAGGCCCAGCACGAACGTGCACAGCACTTGCAGCAGCACGGACAACACGTTCTTGCTGCGTACCAGGCCGCCATAGAACATCGCCAGACCGGGTACGGCCATCATCAATACAAGCAGGGTAGAGACGAGCAACCAGGAGATATCTGCTTTATCCATTTTCAAACTCCATTGAGTCTTTATTTATTTACAGCGCAGCTTCGCCAGCTTCACCCGTTCTGATACGGATCACTTGTTCCAGGGGCGCGGCGAAGATCTTGCCGTCGCCGATCTTCCCGGTACGGGCGGCTTGTTCGATCGCTTCGATGACCTGATCGACAAGGTGGTCGGGTACTGCGGCTTCGACCCGCAGCTTGGGCAGGAAGTCGACGGCGTATTCGGCGCCGCGATAAAGCTCGGTATGGCCTTTCTGGCGGCCAAATCCTTTTACTTCGGTAACGGTCAGGCCTTGGACGCCGATCGCGGATAGAGCCACCCGCACTTCGTCGAGCTTGAAGGGCTTGATGATGGCGATGATGAGTTTCATGGCATTTCCCTCTCATGGTTGCACGCCCCGTCATTCAAGCAAGTTCCATGCCATGTCGGGCTACACCCGAAAAGCGGGGAGAGCGCGCATCAATCGTGCGTGCAGGCACCATCATGGTGCGGCATGCACCATGCGTCGGCCTCAATTTGGTGCGGGGCGCTGGAAAAGTGAGGGATGCAACGAAACATGTTTCAGGATCTGGATTTGTAGCGAATTGCTGCGGCGTCTGTTGCGGTTTGTACAGGCGGTTGTCCGCGCGAGGGCGCCATTCAATACCGGCCCGCACCGCGCACAGCGTTACGGGCCGGGCCTGTGAGGGCGACAGGCATGGTTTCGTGCGTCCGCGCTCCGCGCGGCAAACGGCTCAAATTGGGGTGGGATCGTGATACCGGGGTTTACACGGATGAGCTTGTTGGCCGGGGTGGGCTCGAGAAGAATCAATATCCGTAACGATGTTGGTAGGGGGTTGCCTTCCGGCAGCCCGGTTTTCTCCTGTGCTTTGATGGGCGGTCACCGCATGCGGCCCGCCCTTTTTTTTGCCGGTCGGCCGCCCCGGGGCAAAAAGGGTCGGTCCGACGCACTACACTTGAGGCATCAAGAACACCGAGAGGCCGCTATGAACAATCGCACGCAATGGATGGAAGACATCCAGAAGAACATCTCCGACCTGATCGCCCGCAGCCCGGCTGCGGATGTGGAACGCAATGTGCGCGCAATGATGACGCAAGCGTTTTCCAAGCTGGATCTGGTCACGCGCGAAGAGTTCGACGTCCAGGCCGATCTGCTTGCCCGAACCCGCGCGCGCGTGGATCAGCTGGCTGCTCAGGTGCAGCAACTGGAATCGCGCTTGTCCGCCCTGGACAAGTAAGCGCCGCCAGCCGCGCCGCGCATCGACAGGATGCCGCGGAGCTGGATGGTTTTGTCACGGCCGCGTCAGCGGCCGTTTGTTTTTTGCCGATACTGGCGGGCCTCGTAATCATTCGGAGACCGCGTTGACGCTTGCCGTTCTAGCCAGCAGGGCCCTCTGCGGCATGCACGCCCATGCGGTTCGCGTCGAGACGCATCTGGGGGCCGGCCTGCCCAGCTTCAATGTGGTCGGCCTGGCCGATACCGAAGTGAGGGAAAGCCGCGAGCGGGTCAGGGCGGCAATCATCAACAGCGGATTCGAGTTTCCGGCCGGCCGCATCACCGTCAATCTTTCGCCCGCCGATATTCCCAAGGAATCGGGCCGGTTCGACCTGCCCATCGCTTTGGGGCTGTTGCTGGCTTCCGGACAGTTGACCGCTTCCGCCGACGGCGTTGCGGGGCAGGCCGCGCCCGATCCCGCGCTGGTTCAACTGGTCCTGGCCGGCGAGCTCTCTTTGACTGGAGCCCTGGTGCCCGTCGCCGCGCCGCTGGTCATCGCGTTGGGCGTTGCCCGGGACGCGCCCGACGCCACGCTGATCCTGCCCGCCGGCAGCGCCGAACAGGCCGCCTGGGTGCCGGGCTTGCGGGTGTTGTCGGCTCGCAGCCTGGCTGATGTCGCCGCCCATGCGGCCGGCGTCTGCCTGTTGCCAAACGCGGTGCCCAGGCCCTGGCCCGAGGCGGCGCCGGTTCCCTGCCTGTCGGACGTGCGGGGGCAGCCCGGCGCGCGGCGGGCCCTGGAAGTGGCGGCGGCGGGCGGCCATAGCCTGCTGATGGTGGGGCCGCCGGGCGCGGGCAAGAGCATGCTTGCCGCCCGCCTGCCGGGCCTGTTGCCGCCGCTGGAGCGCAGCCAGGCGCTGGAGGCCGCGGCGGTGGCGGCGATGGCCGGTGTGCCCGATGGGCTGATGGGCCAGCCGCCGTTCCGGGCGCCGCACCATTCGGCCTCCGTGGCGGCCCTGGTGGGCGGGGGCGGGCGGCCGCGCCCGGGCGAGATCAGCCTGGCGCATCACGGGGTGCTGTTCCTGGATGAATTTCCTGAGTTCAGCCGTCGCACGCTGGAAGCGCTGCGCGAACCGCTGGAGGCGGGCAGGGTGGTCATCTCGCGGGCTTTGCAGACCGTGCAGTTTCCGGCGCGGTTCCAACTGGTCGCCGCCATGAATCCCTGCCCCTGCGGCTGGCGCGGCCATCCCGCGCGCGCCTGCGGCTGCACGCCCGACCAGGTGGCACGCTATGTCGGCAAGGTCTCCGGCCCCTTGCTGGACCGTATTGATCTGCACGTGGCTCTGCCGCCATCCGACCCCGAATGCATGAACGGTCCGCCGGGCGAGGCGTCGGAACCCGTCCGGGCGCGTGTAATGCGCTGCCGTGAACGTCAGCAGGCGCGGCAGGGCAAGCCCAATGCCGGTCTGGCCGGGGCGGAACTGGATCGGTTCTGCGTCATGGATGGCGACGCCCGCTCCCTGCTGCTGCAGGCCATGCGCCGGCTGGCGGGGTCTGCCCGGGCCATGCACCGCGCGCTGCGAGTGGCGCGCACGATCGCCGATCTTGACGGCGAGGACGTGCTTGCCGCCCGGCATGTCGCCCAGGCGGTGCAGTACCGGCGGCCGGGAGTATGATCCCTGGGCTGGGCGCGCCACGGCGTCCTCTTGCCCTTTTCGCGCCTTTCGACTCGACAAAGCGCAGGAAATCACCATATAATCAAAGGCTTTCCCGGATCTGGGCCATTTTTTTGCCTTCCCCGGGAGGAACCATGCGCATGGCGTAGGCAAGTTGGCGATGCCAGCGAGCAGAGCAGCGGCGCAGGGCAGCGGTACCCAAGCAGTATCCCAAAGCAGTACCCCAAGCAGTACCCCAAGCAGTACCCCCAAGAAGTGGCAACAGGTCTACAAGTTTTGCCGCCGCGGAGGCTTTCAGCCGCCACGCGTCAAGCACCTGGCGTCATGTAAATCAACAACGAGTGTTTAAGTTTAGGGAATCATCATGCCCAAGATGAAAACCAAGAAAAGCGCGTCGAAGCGCTTTAAGGTTCGCGGCAGCGGCTCCATCAAGCGTGGTCAGGCGTTTAAGCGTCACATCCTGACCAAGAAGACCACCAAGGCCAAGCGTCAATTGCGCGGCTCCGCGGCGGTTCATGAATCCAACGTGGCCTCCGTCAAGGCCATGATGCCTTTCGCTTGATCTAAGGGAGATCTACTATGCCTCGCGTCAAACGCGGCGTAACTGCCCGCGCACGTCACAAGAAAGTCATTGCCGCCGCCAAGGGTTACCGTGGCCGCCGCGGTAATGTGTTCCGTATTGCCAAGCAAGCAGTCATGCGCGCTGGCCAATACGCCTACCGCGACCGTCGTAACAAGAAGCGCACGTTCCGCGCTCTGTGGATCACGCGTATCAACGCGGCCGTCCGCGAGCATGGCGTCAGCTACAGCGTGTTCATCGCTGGCCTGAAGAAGGCTTCGATCGAACTCGACCGCAAGGTCCTGGCCGATCTGGCCGTGCGCGACAAGGCCGGCTTCGCCGCCATCGTGCAGCAAGCCAAGGCTGCCTTGGCTGCCTGATCGCGCGCTTTAACTCATCGCGCATCGCTGCAAACGGGGCTGTAATAGCCCCGTTTGCGTTTTGAAGGCTGGATTTCATGACTCGATTGGTTGACGACCTGGTATCCCAGGCGCAAGAACGGTTCGCCGCGGCTACGGATGCTGCCGCGCTTGAGAACGCAAAGGCTCGCTTCCTGGGTAAGGAAGGCGCACTGACGGTGCTGCTCAAAGGCCTGGGCAAACTCGATCCCGAGCAGAAGCGCGAAGCGGGCGCCCGGATCAATCAGGCCAAGCAAAAGATCGAAGAGCTCCTGAATGCTCGCCGCGCCGAACTGGCGCAGGCGGAACTGGATGCCCGGCTGGCATCCGAAACCATAGACGTCACCCTGCCGGGCCGCGGTCGCGCGCCGGGGGGCATCCATCCGGTGATCCGGACCTGGGAACGCGTGGAAGAGATCTTCCGTTCCATAGGCTTCGATGTGGCCGACGGCCCCGAAGTGGAAAACGACTGGACCAATTTCACCGCTTTGAACAACCCGCTGGACCATCCGGCGCGTTCCATGCAGGACACGTTCTACGTCGACATGAACGACGCCGACGGCCTGCCGCTGCTGCTGCGCACGCACACCAGCCCCATGCAGGTGCGCTACGCCCGCATGAACAAGCCGCCCATCAAGGTCATCGCGCCCGGGCGCACCTATCGCGTCGACAGCGACGCCACGCACTCGCCCATGTTCCACCAGGTGGAAGGGCTCTGGATCGCCGAGGACATCTCGTTTGCGGACCTGAAGGGCGTGTACACCGATTTCCTGCGTTGCTTCTTTGAAAGCGACGATCTTGTCGTACGTTTCCGTCCGTCTTTCTTCCCGTTCACGGAACCGTCCGCCGAAATCGACATGATGTTCACCTCGGGCCCGAACCGTGGCCGCTGGCTGGAAATCTCCGGCTCCGGTCAGGTGCACCCGCAGGTGGTGCGCAACTTCGGGCTGGATCCCGAGCGCTACATCGGCTTTGCCTTCGGCTCCGGGCTTGAGCGCCTGACCATGTTGCGCTACGGCGTCAACGATCTGCGCCAGTTCTACGAAGGCGATTTGCGCTTCCTGCGCCAGTTCAACGAATAACAGACGGCTGATCATGCAATTTCCCGAATCCTGGCTGCGTACGCTGGTCAACCCCCCGATCGCAACCGACGAACTCGCGCACCGGCTCACCATGGCCGGCCTGGAAGTCGAAGACACCGTGCCCGCCGCACCCGCCTTCACGGGCGTGGTGGTGGGCCATATCGTCGAGATCGCACCGCACCCCGACGCCGATAAGCTGCGTGTCTGCCAAGTGGACGACGGCTCCGGCGTACGCCTGCAGATCGTGTGCGGCGCACCCAACGCCGCCGCCGGCCTGAAGGTGCCGCTGGCCCGCGTGGGCGCGGAACTGCCCGGCGGCATGAAGATCGGCGTGGCCAAGATGCGCGGCGTGCAGTCTTCCGGCATGCTGTGCTCGGCCCGTGAACTGGGCCTGTCGCAAGACCATGGCGGCTTGCTGGAGCTGCCCGCGGACATGGTTCCCGGCCAGTCCATCCGCGAAGCGCTGGATCTGGACGACACGCTGTTCACGCTCAAGCTCACGCCCAACCGCGCTGATTGCCTGTCCATCCTGGGCGTGGCTCGCGAAGTGGCGGCCCTGACGGGCGCGCCGCTGTCGGTGCCCACGGCGGTTGCCGTGCCCGTGACCCTGGACGAACGCCTGCCGGTCAAGATTGAAGCCCCCGAACTGTGCGGCCGTTTCGGCGGTCGCGTGATCCGCGGCGTGAATGCCCGCGCCGCGACGCCAGACTGGATGAAGACCCGCCTGGAGCGCGCCGGCCAGCGCTCGCTGTCGGCGCTGGTGGACATCTCCAACTATGTCATGCTGGAACTGGGCCGCCCGTCGCACGTGTTCGATCTGGACAAGATCGGCGGCGGCATCAGCGTGCGCTGGGCCCATGAAGGCGAGACGCTTGAACTGCTGAACGGCCAGACCGTCACGCTGGACCCGAAGGTCGGCGTGGTCGTCGCGGGCGATCAGGTCGAAAGCCTGGCCGGCATCATGGGTGGTGAAGCCACCTCCGTGACGCTGGACACGCAGAACATCTATCTGGAAGCAGCGTTCTGGTGGCCGCAAGCCATTGCCGGCCGCGCGCGCCGCTACAAGTTCAGCTCGGAAGCCAGCCATCGCTTCGAGCGCGGCGTGGACTACGCCAGCATTCCCGAACACCTTGAATTCATTACGCGCCTGATCGTCGACATCTGCGGCGGCCAGGTGGGTCCCGTGGATGACCAGATCGTCAATCTGCCCCAGCGTCCCGCGGTGCGCATGCGCCTGGCGCGTTGCCATCGCGTGCTGGGCGTGCCGGTCACGCAGGAGCAGGTCGCCAAGATCTTCGGCAGCCTGGGCCTGGAGTTCACGGTCGAAGGCGATGACTTCATCGTCAGCCCGCCGTCGTACCGCTTCGATCTGGAGATCGAAGAAGACCTGATCGAGGAAGTGGCCCGCATCTATGGTTTCGAAAGCATCCCCGACGTGCCGCCGATGGCGCGCGCCAAGATGTTCTCGCAGCCCGAGGTGCAACGCGGCGCGCATGCGCTGCGCCGCCTGACCGCCGCGCAGGACTACCAGGAAGTCGTCAACTACAGCTTCGTCGAAGCCGACTGGGAACGCGACTACGCCGGCAACGACACGCCGGTGCGTCTGGTGAACCCCATCGCCAGCCATCTTTCGGTCATGCGTTCCAGCCTGATCGGCGGCCTGGTGGCCAACATCCGTCACAACGCCAATCGCAAACAATCGCGAGTTCGCCTGTTCGAACTGGGCCGCGTGTTCATGCGCGACGCCTCCGTGCAGGACGGCCCGCTGCAAGTGGCGGGCGTGCGTCAGCCGATGAAGCTGGCGGGCGCGGCCTGGGGGCCGGCTATGGAAGAGCAGTGGGGCGTGCCAACGCGCCAGGTGGACTTCTTTGATGTGAAGATGGATGTCGAGGCGCTGTTTGGCGCCCGCGGCCACCGCCTGCGTTTCGAGGCCGCGGCGCATCCCGCGCTGCATCCTGGCCGCAGCGCGCGCATCGAACTGGACGGCCAGCCGGTAGGCTGGATCGGCGAATTTCATCCTCGCTGGGCGCGACAGGCCGATCTGGCGAACGCGCCAGTCGTCTTCGAACTGGATGTGAACGCGCTGTCGGAAGGCGAGCTGCCGCAGGTGCGCGAACTGTCGCGCCAGCCCGTGGTAGTGCGCGATCTGGCGTTGTGGGTCGATGCCGACGTGTCCACGCAGTCCATGCTGGATACGGTGGCCGTGGCCGTCAAGGCGGATGCGCAACTGGCTGTGGTGCAGGACGCGCGCGTGTTCGACGTGTGGCGTGAGAAGGCCCACGGCAGCGAACCCGTCACCGAGAAAAGCCTTGCTTTCCGTTTCTGGCTACAGGACACTGAAGTCACATTGGACGAAGCTCGTGTGGCGGATTGCCTGGCGCGCATCAAGGATGCTTTGGTCAGTGCGCACGGCGCGCGCCAGCGTGTCTGAACCATGGGGACTAGTATGCTTGCCGAGCAACGCACCCTGACCAAGGCCGAGCTGGCTGAACTGCTCTTCGAGCGGGTTGGCCTGAACAAGCGCGAAGCCAAGGACATCGTCGATACGTTCTTCGAGGAAATCCGCGACGCCTTGGCGCGCGGAGATTCCGTCAAGCTCTCGGGCTTTGGCAATTTCCAGGTGCGCGACAAACCGCCGCGTCCTGGCCGCAATCCAAAAACCGGCGAGACCATTCCCATCGCCGCACGGCGCGTGGTCACTTTCCACGCGAGTCAGAAACTCAAGAGCGTGGTGGAGCAGGCGGTGCCTGCTGCATCCGACGCCGCGGAGTGATACGTTTTGTCGGTAATTGTTATCGGCGCCCGACGCACCGCGCGCATAAAATTCGCTTATGACACGTACTGAACCCACCGTTACCTTACCGCCCATTCCCGCCAAGCGTTACTTCACCATCGGTGAGGTCAGCGACCTGTGTGGCGTCAAGCCTCATGTGTTGCGGTACTGGGAACAGGAATTCACGCAGCTCAAGCCCGTGAAGCGCCGCGGCAACCGCCGCTATTATCAGCATCACGAAGTGCTGCTGATTCGCCGCATCCGTTCCCTGTTGTACGAGCAAGGCTTCACGATCAGCGGCGCGCGCAATCGCCTCGGCGATGCGCGCGACGTGCCGCACGATCAAGACGCTGCCGTGCGCCTGTCGGGCACCGAGATGCAGTCCCTGCGCAACGAGTTGAGCAACGTGTCGACGATGCTCGCCGAAGCGTTGGGCAACTCGGTGAATACGCCCAGCGCCGCAAGCGCCGGCCACGCGGGTCCGGCATTCTGAACAGGGCGCAACGCGTTCACTGTTTGCGAACCAATGCTTGCTAGCAGTACCCGCAACGCGCAAATGCCTTAGTGGTCATGCGCGTTGCAAGTTTTAGTACGTTGCGCCTCGCGCGCGCCGGTTCATCCCACGAAGCTAGTGCGAACGGCGAACGCGAGGCGAAAATTTTTTTGAGTATTCAGCACTTTTTTTGCACCAATGCGTGCAAACAATTTTTTGTTCTGCTATACTCTTTTTCTTTCGGGGCGTAGCGCAGCCTGGTAGCGCACTTGCATGGGGTGCAAGGGGTCGCGAGTTCGAATCCCGCCGTCCCGACCAGCAGTTCCAAGGCCGTTAGTGAGAAATCACTAACGGCCTTTCTCATTTCGGGCTGTGATTAATGCGAGTTAATGGGCATGCCCAATCCCAGGGCTTTGCTATTCTCGTCCTCGTCAAACCATCAGGCGAAATGCGTGGCGTGCCTTTTTCCGGCAGGGCGCAAAGCACAATGACGACGAAAACCTACCGGCACTACCTCTTCGGCATCATTCTTTCCATCGCATTGGCGGGCTGGCTCGCGGTGCTGGGCATTATCGCGGTGAGCTCGCCTTCGATGGGCTGGGGCATCGTGGGGCTGCTGACGGGAGCGATCTGGGTCGGTGGGCCGCTGGCCATCCTGCTTCTCGTCGCCTGGTGCGTTTACATGGTGCGCGACCGTGGCCAGGTGCCGGGACGCGTGCATGCGCTGCTCTTTCTGCCGACCTTGCTTGCCTTGCTGATCTACCCGGCCAGCGAGTCCATCGAGCAGGAGAGGCAGGATCAGTTCAGCGCCGCACATCCTCCCATTGCCGAGACGCACGTCAATCTGAGCGGCAACGATCTGTGGATCGACACGAGGCCTTACGCCAGCACCTTTTCGGGAGCGGGGCCGGACATGCCGCTCGCGGCAAGAGATCCCCAGCGTTTCATGGTCTTCAATCGCTATCCCAATCCCGACTTCGGCGCTTCCGGGGCATTCCCCTATGAGGGGGCGCGCCTGAGCGACAAGCTGGAGCGTTATACCTATCGGCCTGCGTCCAAAGAGACTGGCTCCTCACTCCCCTTGACCCGTCTTCCGTACCCGGATCTGGCGCCCATCCTCGCGATTCTGGGAAAGAACGAGGCAACGATGCTCAGGTACCTATATTTCCACTATCCCGACCATGTGGATGTCGTACCCGCGCTGGCCCGTCTGGCGGGGATGACGGAGCAAAGACTGGATGCAAAGAGGATGAAGGGGCTGGTTCTGCTGAAGGCGCAGAACTACACGCCGGGAGCCATCGCAAGGCTGGAGATCAATGGCCAGACCCTGGATATCGGCGACCGCGCGCTCGAGCCGATCGCGCCTCGACCCGCGGTTTGTCCCGATTTCGCGCGGCCGGTGGGCGGGGCTTTCGTCGATCTCGGCCAGCCGCTGGCCATCCGCTGGCAAACGCTGGACGAGCCGGGGACCTGGCACGCGGCCACGTTGCGCATCCCTGCTTTCCGGCAGCCCCGGCCCATGGACGGAGAATCGACGCTGGCGCGTGTCCAGCTCTATTTCCTGCCGGACGGCAGCGTCGAGGGCGAACGCTTTGTTGAGGTGCGCTTGTCCGGAGAGCAGCTGGGCATAAGGGCGACGGGCATGCCGGCGCGAGCCGCAGGATACGCCAGTTGCGGGAGTGCCTTCAGCGCGTTCAATCCGCAGACAGTAAGGCTGCTGGCGGACTGAGCCGTTTCGGGGCGCGTCGTCTGGCGGCCTGCGCTTTACTGCTGCCCGCCTTCGCTCGCTTGCGTGAGCCATTCCAATGCGGCCTGCACGGCGGGCATGCGTGTTCCGTGTTGGCGGTACATGGCGCCGATCGCGCCGAAGTGCGCCGTCATGCGTATGGGCAGGATGTCGAGCGCGCCCTGATGGTGGTAGTAGTCGGCAATGGCGATCGGCATGGTTGCCAGCCAGTCGCTATGGCCGATGTGCGCCAATGTCGCGAGCAGCGAATTCGTATGCATGCGCGCCCGCGGCAGGGCCAGGCCGACCTCTTCAAAGGCGCGTTCCAGCCGTTCCCGCATCATGGTCCCGGGTAGCGGCAGCACCCATGAACAGTCCAGCAGTTCTTGCAGGCGCAGGTCGCGCCGGCTGGTCAGCGCGTGGCCCGGCGCGGACACGACGCAAATGGGTTCGTCGTACAGGCGGATCGCTTCGCAGTCGGCGGGCAAGGGGCGTCCGCCCAATCGGCCCAGGACGATGTCCAGTTCGTCCGCGGCGAGCTTGTCGAGGAGCTCGTCCAGCACGCTCTCGACCAGCGTCACCTCCAGCGCGGGCATGCGCTGGCATAGCGCCGCGACCAGTCTTGGGGCTACCGTGACCGCTGCCGAGGGCAGCGTGCCGAGTCGTATCAGGGTGGTTCCACGTTCTTGCGCGGCTTGCAGCTCGGCCGCGACCCGGGCGGCCGAACCCAGCGTGTGCCGGGCGTGCAGGATCATCACCGTGCCCGCGGCGGTGGGCCGGGTGCCGTGGCTCGTGCGTTCGAACAGCGGGTAGCCTACCTGCTCTTCCAGCTGCGTAAGCGCCTTGGAGGCCGCGGGCTGCGACATGTGCAGGCGATCCGCGGCGCGGCCCAGGTTGCGCTCATCATCCAGAGCAATCAGCAACTCCGCGTGGCGTGGCTTGAGGTGGGTACCGGGGCGTACGGGCATGGCATGGATAACTGAGCAATCGCGTTCCGCCGAGTTTATTGCATTGGCGGGCGATATCCGCTGCTCGCGCCTTCCAGGGCGCGCGCCGGCAGGAGAGGGCGGGCCATGCCGGCCTAGATGACTGAATGGTTATGGCGCATTGAGTTTGTTTCATTTCCCGAGCGTGTACGCCTCGCCCATACTGTAAGGGCCGCGTCCGATGCGCGGCGTGGATGGAGACAAATCATGAAAAGAATATTCGCCGCGATCGCGGCCTGTACCGCCTTGGCCTCATGGGGCGCGCATGCCGCCGATGCCTATCCGGCCCGGCCCGTGCAGCTGGTCGTGCCGTTCTCTCCCGGCGGCGCGGTCGACGTCCTGGCGCGGCAGCTGGCGCAGCGGCTGCAGGCGCGGGGCTATACGATGGTGATAGAGAACAAGCCGGGCGCCGGGGGCAATATTGCCGCCAGCCTGGTGGCGCGCGCGAATCCGGATGGCTACACCCTGCTGATGGGCACCACCAATACCCATGGCATCAATAGCGCGCTGTATGCCTCCATGCCGTATGACCCGGTCAAGGACTTCAAGCCGGTTGGCATGGTGGCTGACAACGTCGTGGTGCTGCTTGCGAATCAGAGTTTTCCGGCGAGGGACCTGGCCGAGGCCGTGAAGGTGCTCAAGCAGAATCCCGGAAAGTACACCTATGCCTCGCCTGGCGTGGGGACCGTGCATCAGCTTGCGATGGAACAATTGAAGCATGCCGCGGGTCTCGACGTCGTGCACGCGGCATACAAGGGCGCGGGACCCGCCATGAGCGATCTGGTGGCCGGCCATGTGCCGCTGATGATAGGCGGCATTGCGCCGGCCTTGCCCTTCCTGCAGGACGGTCGCGTCCGCGTGCTGGGCGTGGCCAATCCCGAGCGCTATCCGGCCTTGCCCGACGCTCCGTTGTTCTCCGAGGTGGCGCCTGGCGTGAGCGTGCAGTCGTGGATAGGCCTGTTCGCTCCGGCCGCAACGCCGGCTCAGGTGATAGACCGGCTGAGCGCCGATCTGCGGGCAGTGCTGCAGGATCCCGGGTTCGCAGCCACGCTGCAGCCGCTGGGCATGGCTCCGCGGCCGATGACGCCGCAGGAGTTCGACACCATGGTGCGCAGCGATATGCCGAAATGGCGCGCGGCGGTGGAAGCCTCCGGAGCCGTGCAATGAAGCCGAACCGCCCCGTGAATTTTCTGCTCTTCATCACAGACCAGCACCGCGCCGATCACCTCGGCGCCTATGGCAATGGCGTGGTCGCGACTCCCCATCTGGATCGTCTGGCGGGCGCGGGATGGCGTGCCGACAATATGCATGTGGCGACTCCCATCTGCATGCCTAACCGCGCCAGCCTGATGACAGGGCGGTATCCGTCCACTCATGGCGCCCGGCACAATGGCATTGCGCTTTCGCTGCGTAGCAGGACCTTCGTGGACATGCTGCGTTCGGCTGGCTGGCGCACGGGCGTGGTGGGCAAGCTTCATCTGCAGAACATGACCGACATCCCGCCTTCCTGGCCCGTGCGCGCCGAGGATCGCCTGCCGCTGGAAGCCGTGGCGCCGGATTTGGAGGGACGCTACGACCAGGAGAACCGGAAGAAGTGGCTGGAGCGCGACGACTATGACCTGAGCTATCCGTACTACGGTTTCCAGCAGGCGGACCTGGTGGATGACCATAGCGATCAGCCCCACGGACACTACCGCTATTGGCTGCGCCGCAATCATCCTGCCGTGGAGCCGTTGATCGGCTTCGACGCCGCCATCGAGGCGCCCGGGTACGAGCTGACAAGGATCCGCCAGGCGTGGCGCACGCGCGTTCCGGAAGAACTGTATCCCACCGCCTACATCGCGGACCGCACGATCGAAAAGCTGCGCGAGTACAGCGGCGACGACAGTCCGTTCTTCCTGCAATGTTCTTTTCCCGACCCGCATCATCCTTTCACGCCGCCGGGTCGGTACTGGGACATGTACAAGCCGGAGGATGTGGAGCTGCCGGCGTCCTTTCATTCCAGTGAGCCGGCGCCGCCACACGTGGCCTGGCTGCGCGCTCAGCGCGATAGTGGCAAGGCCGTCAAGCACACGCCAGCCATCTTCGCCTGCAACGAGCGCGAGACACGCGAGGCGCTGGCATTGAACTACGGCTCGATCACGAATATCGACCATCATATCGGCCGCGTGTTGGCCGTCCTGGAGCAGAGCGGGCTGGCGGAAAACACCGTGGTCATCTTCACCAGCGATCACGGCGACTACCTGGGCGACCATCAACTGATGCTGAAGGGCCCCATCCATTACCGGGGGCTGACCCGGGTGCCGTTCATCTGGCGGGACGGGACCGGCCAGACCGGGGGCGCCGCCAGCGACGCGCTGGTCAGCACCATCGACATTGCGCCCACCATTCTGGCGCGCGCGGGTGTCCAGCCATTCAACGGCATGCAAGGCCATGACCTGGGCTCTGTAATTTCCGGCCAGGCCCGGAACGTGCGCGACGCCCTGATGATCGAGGAGGAAGGCCAGCGCGTCATATTGGGGTTCGAGCGCCGCATCCGTTGCCGCACGCTTCTTGCGCAGGGACACCGGCTTACGATCTATGACGGCGCCCAATGGGGCGAGCTCTACGACCTGCGCGAGGATCCGCATGAGTTGCGCAATCTGTGGGACGTGGCGGAGAGCGCGGGCGTTCGGGCCCGCTTGCAGGAGATGCTCTCCCACTCGATGCTGTCCCACATGGATACCAGTCCCTACCCGACGGCGTTGGCCTAGGCGCCTGCCTGCAGCGTTGATGCGCAATGGGGCCGGGAGCCTGGCGCTTGCGCACTTCGGGCCCGCGGCGGCTTCTGTTATGAGCGGAATTCCCGGCCTCTGTGTCTTTCGCGCCGCGGTCGCGATCAGCACAATTTCCGCTTTGCCGCCACTTCCTGGCGGCTGATGAGGATGCTCCCATGCGCTACCGCTATGTCACCGCCGATGTGTTCACCGGCCATGCTTACCAGGGCAATCCGCTGGCTGTCGTGCTTGATGCCCAGGGGCTGGGCACAGCCCAGATGCAAAGGATCACCCGCGAATTCAATTATTCGGAAACCAGCTTCGTGCTGCCTGCGCAAGATCCGGCGCATACGGCCCGGGTGCGCATATTCACGCCGGATCGCGAGGTGCCGTTCGCGGGGCATCCCAATATCGGCACGGCCGTGGTGCTGGCGCGTGAGCAGATGACTGCCGGGCTGTCGGCGCCGGAGGCCTTTGTGTTCGAGGAGGAGGCGGGTCTGGTGCGTATTGCGCTGAACTATGGCGCGCACGGTTTGGCGGGCGCGGAGTTGCTCGCGCCGCAGCCGCTGTCGCGCGGCAGCGAGGCGCAGGTGTCCGCCGTGGCGCGGGCGCTTACGCTGGAGCCGGCGGACATCGACGTATCGGAGCACGCGCCTCAGGTGGTTTCCGTCGGGCTGCCGTTCCTGGTTGCGCAGCTTGCCAGCCGCGAGGCCCTGCGCAGGGCGGTTCCGGATGCAGGCGGCTATGCGGCGTTGATGCCGCTGGTGGGAGCCAAATCCATCTATGTCTACACCACCGATACCGCCGCCGATGCCATGGACGCGCCTACCGATATCCAGGCGCGCATGCTGACCGGGCGCATGACCGAAGATCCGGCCACCGGCAGCGCGACGGCGGCCGTCACGGCGCTGCGTGCGTCCTTGCGGGACCAGGGCCTGTTGCGGCTGCGCGTCGGTCAAGGCGTGGACATGGGGCGCGCAAGCTTGTTGCTGGCGCATGCCGAGCCCAGGCCGGATGGTGTGTGGGCAGGCGTGGCGGGCCAGGCGGTGGTGGTGATGGAAGGCACCTTGCCCGCGCCCGTCGAGCAGTGACGCGGCCTGTCTTGCTGGCGGCGCAATGCCTCGTGTATGCTCTTTCCGATGAACGCATTGCATCCCGCCCCGGTGTTTCGGGCAGACAATCGACGAATCACTCGACGTCTACGTTGAGTGGCTAGTCACGTTCGGGCGCTGAGTGTTCAGCGCTTTCCCCTGAAGGCCACGATACCCCTCGTGGCCTTTTTGTTTTTGCATTCCCGTCGCGCGTCCGAGGCGTATCGCAAGGCCTTCATTTCTTTCTTTGAAGGAATGAAGCATGACCCATCAAGACCTCGCTATCCGGGCTTACCACCCGTCCGACGAAGCCGCCATCATTCACTTGTGGCAGGAGTGCGGCCTGACCCGGAGCTGGAATGATCCCAGGAAAGACATCGCTCGCAAGCTGACCGTGCAGTCCGACCTGTTTCTGGTCGGCGAGGTGGACGGCGTCATCGTCGGGACGCTCATGGGCGGCTACGACGGACATCGCGGCTGGATCAACTATCTGGCGGTGTCGCCGGCGCACCAGCGGCGCAACTACGCCACGGCCCTGATGCGGGCCGTGGAGCGCAAGCTCCTGGAAATGGGATGTCCCAAGATCAACCTGCTGATCCGGTCGGGCAATGTCGCCGTGAAGGGCTTTTACGACAGCCTGGGCTTTCATCAGGATGAAGTGATCAGTCTGGGGAAGCGCCTGATTCCAGATTGCTGAAGAACCTGGAGCGGCGCGCCGCCGCGCGCCGCCAGGGAGTCGTCAGATCGCTTGCGTCAGGTACACGGCTTCGCGGCCGACGATGGGCATGCGGGTGGGCATGAAGATCGTGCAGTTGTCACACGGCGAGCGGATTTCCTCGGTGCCGTTCATGGCGATCAGTTCGCCCTTGTCGAAGGTTTCGAAGCCAATCACCGGGCGGGTGAAGCTGAAGTCCTCGGACTTCACCATGTGGACTTCCAGCAGGCGGTAGCGCTGCGGCGCGGGCGGCGGCGTGGCGCCGGCGGGCATGTCGATCAGGCCCAGGTGCGCCAGGAAGCGCAACGACACGTCGGTCGCAAGCTGGGCGGCGGACCGGGCGAAGTGCTGGCCGCATTCCACCACCAGCGCGCCGCCGCTGTCGGACATGGGGTCGCCATGATGGCCGTAGCCCATGACGCCGGTGCCGGGGAACTTGTCCTGCGGCATGACCAGATGCACCTGCGGCGCGCCGACGGCGGACGCCAGCGCGGTATTGCGGTCCATCTCGTTGTAGACCCAGAAGGGCTGCACCGGCGCGCGCGTGGAGTGGATGTCCAGCACGAAGTCGGCGGCGTCCAGCACCGGGCGCATTTCCCGGGCGCGGCGCAGTTCCGGGCTGTCGTCGGGACCGTCCAGCATGGCGGCCGACCAGATGCGGTTCAGGTTGTGAACGAGCTGGCGGTTGTCGTAGGGCCTGTCGATGTCGAAGGCCTCGTAGGCCTCGACGTGGGCGAAGCTGACGGTCAGCGTGCCGATCCTGGGACGCACGCCGGTGTCCAGCAGGTGGGTCGCGGCCACCATGCCACAGATCTCGTTGCCATGCGTGATGGCGTTGATCAGCGCATGCGGGCCCGGCTTGCCCGAGTCGAAGCGGTGCACGTAAGGAATACCGGTGTTGCCCTGGCGGTACGCGGAGATGTCGCGGGGCAGGACTTCGAGCGGAGCGGTATCGGGTTCGAAAGCGGAATTTTGCATGAGGGTGGGGCCTATTCAGGACGTATGCCGGCGCGGTCGATCAGGTCTTTGTACAACGCCAGGCGCTCGGACATCATGGCGGTGAACTGTTGGGGCGTCTGGTCTTCGGGGGGCAGGGCGCCCGCTTTTTCCAGGGATTGAGGCATGCCGTCCTGGGTGGCCGCGGTGCGCACCGCGTTCAGCAGCGTCTGGACGACGTCGGGCGGCGTGCCCGCGGGAGCCGCCAGGCCGATCCACGACATCGCATTGAGCACCGGATAGCCCAGTTCGGCGAAGGTAGGCACGTCGGGCAGCGCATCCAGGCGCTTGGGAGCGGCCACGGCCAGGGCGCGCATCTTGCCGACCTGGATGTGGGGCAGGAAGGGCGCCAGGTTGTCCAGCGCGAATTGGGCCTGGTTGGAGAGCAGGGCGTTGATCAGGGGCGCGCCGCCGCGATAGGGCACGTGCATCGCCTGGAGCTGCAAGGTGTTCTTGAAGAGTTCCGCATTGAGCTGGCCCATGCTGCCTATGCCAGCGGTGGCGTAGTGCAGCTCATCGGGACGCGCCTTCAGCAAGGCCACGAATTCCGCGAGGGTCTTGGCGGGCACGTCGATGTTGGTCACCAGGACATTGGGCGTGCGCGACAGTTGCGAGATCGAGGTGAAGTCCTTGATCGGGTCGTAGCCGAGGTCGGCGCGCATCAGCGGATTGGCCAGGTGCGAGCTTTGCGAGGACGCAACCAGCGTATAGCCGTCAGGCTTGGCGCGCGCGACGCGCTGGCTGCCGATGGCGCCGCCCGCGCCGTCGCGGTTTTCGATGATGACCGTGGTGCCCAGGGCCTTGCCGAGCGATTCCGCGTAGATGCGGCCGATCAGGTCGACGGAGCCGCCGGCGGGAAAGGGGACGACCAGCGTGATGGGGCGCGACGGATAGGGGTTGGCGCGTGCGGACAACGGCAGCAGGGCGGCGCCCAGGCCGGCAATGACGAGGCTGCGGCGGGCCAGCGACGGCGCCTCGGGATGGTGCTTCATGAAACTCTCTTGTAGTGACGATCGGTTTGGTCTATTTTTGCAATGCTGATTGCAGGTGTAAATATAGGATGCAATGAGTGTTGTGAAATCTGGGGTTATCACCAAGTCCGGCCACTACGGAGTCGCGCCCGCCATGAACCTGAACCAACGCATCGCCGGCTACGGCAGGAAACTCAGCAAGACCGAGCGGTTGCTGGTCGAGGAAATGCAGTCGCGCTATCCGCAGGGACTGCTGGAGTCCGCGACGGCACTTGCAAAGAAGGTGGGCACGAGCGCGTCCACGGTGGTCCGGTTGCTGGCCAAGCTGGGCTACGACAGCTATGCGCAGGCACAGATGGAGGCGCGTGCCGAGGTGACGGCGCGCCTGGCGTCGCCGGGCGCGCGAGCGGACGCGGTCAGCGGCGACAATCCATCGGCGCGGGCCTGCCTGCACAATGCCTTGCTGCACGACCAGCACAACCTGCAGGAGACGTTCGCGTCGATCGACGTCGCCGCGTTCGAGGCGGCGGTGCGTTTGCTGACGCAACGCAAGGGCCGGGTGTACGTGCTGGGGTTGCGGCAGGCGGCGCCGCTGGCGAGCCATGTGGCGCTGTATCTCAACATGTGCCTGCCGTCGGTAAAGCCCATGGCGGTAGCCGGACCGCTATTCCTGGAGGACCAGTTGCTCTGGGTCGAAGAGGGCGATGTGCTGCTGGTTTTCACGTTCAGGCGCTATTCAGTCGCGACGGCCAATGCGGTGAAGTACTTCCGGCAACGTGGCGGCAAGGTGGTGCTGGTCACCGACTCCGCCTCGGCGCCCGCGGCTGCTTCGGCCCACCATGTGCTGATCGCGCGTAGTTCGAGCGCGTCGCCTTTCGATTCCTACACGGCCGCCTTCTCGTTGTGCAATGCGCTGCTGGCGGCGGTGGCGCAGCGCCGCAAGAAGGAATTGGGCGCCGCGTTGGCGCGCGGCGAGAGCCTGTGGGATGCGCAATGGATCCGCCAGGCCGGCGACGCCTAGCAGGCGCCACCCGCCGCTTTCGCGGGAGGGGCCAGCGTTGCGCGGATGCCTGAAAACAGGCTCGACGTAGGCATTTTTGCCATCGGCAAGATGCGTCGGCACTATCCGGTTTAGTACTGCTTAACCCCTTGAAAACATTGCTTTTCAAGCCCGTTTTTTTTTGGCATATTGCGGCCGGGTAGGCAGATTTCTGGAGTGCAAGCATGGGCTCGTGGCCGCAGCGTCATATCGATGGTTTTCAGGTGCAATGCGAGGTCGTCAGTCTGGGGATCGGCACATTGGCCATCGAGGTAACGGTTTGCCGCAAGGACAACGGCGATTTCCAACAGCGCTGGTCCTTGCCGCGCTTCGTCACCTTTGAGGATGCCGCGATGGCCCGACGCCACGCGGAGTTGGTGTTGTCGGGCATTGTTTCGGTGGATGCTTCGACGGGCGAGCCGCGCTACGGAATTCTCTAGGGCCCGATCGCGCTGAAAGGAGTCTCGCACAGGCCCTGGCCGGTAGTTTTTGTTTCGTTTATCACAATCGTGTGTCGTGTGCGCAGGGATTTGGCCGGTACAGTGTTAGTGGATGACAACAAAAAAGGAGAGTTCCATGTTTGACACTTTTCCTGTCTTGCGTCGTACCGGCATTGCCGCCGCGACGATCGGCGTTGCGGGCCTTCTGTTCGCGGGCTGCACCACCACCCCTCCCTCCAAATCGCCTTCTTCGTCGGCGTCCGAGCAGCGCCAGTCGCTGGACAGCGCGGCCAATGCGACGCTCTCCAGGCTGTATGAGTCTTCCGCGCAGTCCAAGGACCTGGTGGCGCGCGCCAAGGGCGTGCTGGTCTTCCCCGATGTGCTCAGCGGTAGCTTCATCGTCGGCGCGGAGCACGGCAAGGGCGTGCTGCGTGTAGGCGGCGCGAACGCCGGCTACTACAGCACGACGGCGGGCTCGATCGGCTTCCAGGCCGGCGCGCAGTCCAAGGCCATGATCCTGCTGTTCATGACGGATGACGCGCTGAACAAGTTCCGCAAGAGCAGCGGCTGGACCGTGGGCGCCGACGCCACGGTGGCCGTGGCCAATATCGGCGCGAACGGCCGCATCGACACCAACACGGCGCAGCAGCCGATCGTGGGTTTTGTCATGAACAATGGCGGGCTGATGGCGGGCGTGTCCCTGGAGGGCACGAAGATCTCGAAGCTTGCTCCGTGATCCGGCAGCGCTCATGCAAAACGCCGCGGGAGGTTTCCGCGGCGTTTTGTCTTGGTGCGGGGGAAAGGATGGGATGTCCCGCGCCGTTGCGTCGGCCGGCTAGCCGATCAGGGAGTCGCTGTTGTTGCGGACGGCTGTCTCGCGTTCAATCTCGGCTTCTTCGATTTTCGGATCCAGGCCGCGCCAGCGCACAATACTGCCGCGCTCTTGCTCGGGCTCCCAGCCCAGCATTCCATAGCGCGTGATTTCAGTTTCGCCTGTGTCGAACTCCACTTCAAAGTAGCCCTGACGATCGGGTAGCGTACTGCCGGGGAACCATTCGGTTTCGGGCATGGTTTGCTCCTTGCTAAGCGATGGGAGGGACGCCGGCGCCAGCGTATGGCAAGCGCCAGGCGCTTTCATTGTGGGCTTGCCGCAGCGATCCCGCAAGTGGCGGAAAGGATGGCATGGCCGGTGCTAGGAGAGCGGGACGGCGGTGGTGTAGAGCACCTGCTTGAGCGCGAAGCTGGAGCGTATGCTGGCCACGCCCGGGATGCGCGTGATGTGTTCGACGATCAGGCGCTCCAGGGCATCGACGTCGGGCACCAGGGCACGGATCAGGTAGTCGGCGTCGCCGGACATCAGGTAGCACTCCATGATCTCGGGCAGTACGGCGATTTCGCGTTCAAAGACATCCAGCGCGGCCTTGCGCTGCTTGTCCAGCGAGATCTGGATGAACACGTTTACTTTCAGGCCCAGCTTGCGGGCGTTCAGCAGCGTGACGCGGCGGTCGATCAGGCCTTCGGTTTCCAGGCGGCGGACGCGGGCCAGGCAGGGCGAGGCGGACAGGTTCACGCGGGCCGCCAGCTCTACGTTCGTGAGCCGCGCATCGCGCTGAAGTTCATTCAGGATACGGATGTCAGTGGCATCCAGGTTGATTTCCGGCATAAGTCACCCAAAGAATGTCGATTGGCAGTGCATCTGTGCTGAGTATGCCGTGTATTGGCGCAGATTGAGGTGAAATATGCTGGGGTTTACCCTATAGACTATTTCTTCCTTTGGCTATTCGGCCAAAGCGCAGAATAATCAAGCGGTAGATCGAGCAGTAATGAGTCAGCACAGTGCGTTGCGCAAGTTTTTGCCTCTGGTCGGGGCGGTGGTCATCTGGGGCGGCAATTGGCCGGTGATGAAACTGGGCCTGGCGCACATGAGTCCGCTATGGCTGGCCGCCAGCCGCTTCGGGTCGGCGGCGTTGATCAGCGTGCTGGTGCTGGGATTGCTGGGGCGCTTGCGCCTGCCCACCCGCCAGGAATGGCCGCTGGTGGCGGGCGTGGCGCTGTTGCAGATGGGCGCATTCACTGCGCTGGCGCTGTGGGCCCTGCAGTACGTGGCGCCCGGACGCGCATCCGTCATCGCGTATGCGACATCCATATGGGTGATCCCGCTGTCGTCGCTGGTCCTGAAGGAGCGCTTGTCCATGGGCCAATGGTTCGCGACGGCGCTGAGCTATGCGGGCATCGGCGTCATCGTGGCGCCCGCGTTCAGCCCGTGGCAGGCGCATACCGTGATCGGCCTGGTGATGTTGCTGGGCGCCTCGTTCGCCTGGGCGTGCAACATCATCCAGTTGCGTGGCAACCGTCATGTTCGGCTGGGCGCGGACATGATTCCGTGGCAGACGGCCATCGCCACGGTCCCGCTGGCCGCGCTGGCATGGATGCGTGACGGGGCTCCGGCTTTTCTGGGGACTCCGGATGCCTGGCCGTTGATTCTCTATACCGGCCCGCTGGCCACGGCCTTGACCTTCATCGTGGTGCTGGGCATGACGCAAAAGATGCCGCCGGCGGCGACCTCCATTGCGATGCTGTGCGTGCCGGTGATCGGGTTGATCGTATCGTCGTTGGTGTTTCATGAGCGCATCTCGGCCGACCTGGCGCTGGGCCTTGCCCTGATCGGCGCGAGCGTGGCGGCATCGGCGCTGGCTGCGCGCGCCAAGCGTCCGCTGGTGTTGCGCGCTTCGTAGAAGGCCTAGAATGGCGTGCGCCGGGAAGGCCCGGCAATTCACGCAGGCGTGCAGCAGCTATGGATTCGTTATACGTACTGGTCGTGGTGGGCGCCATGGCCGCGGGCTTTGTCCAGGGTTTGTCGGGCTTCGGTTTTGGCATGGTGGCCATGTCGTTCTGGGCCTGGACGGTGGATCCCAAGCTGGCGGCGGCGCTGGCTGTGTTCGGCGCCCTGACCGGACAGCTGCTGGCGGCGTTCACCGTGCGCCGGGGATTCGCCGCGGCGCATCTGCTGCCCTTTGTCGCGGGCGGATTGCTGGGCATTCCGCTGGGCGTGAAGTTGCTGCCCCATCTTGATCCCTTGATGTTCAAGGCCTTCATCGGCGGTCTGCTGGCGCTCTGGTGCCCGGTCATGTTGTTTGCCACGCGCCTTCCGCGCATCACCGTGGGAGGCAAGGCCGCGGACGGCGTGGTCGGCGCGATCGGCGGCGTCATGGGCGGAATCGGGGGGTTTACGGGCGTGATTCCCACGTTGTGGTGCACCTTGCGCGGCTTTGACCGCGATGTGCAGCGCGCGGTCATCCAGAACTTCAATCTGTCGATGCTGATGGTGACGATGGCCAGCTACGTGCTGACGGGCGTGGTCACGCGCGACATGCTGCCGTTGTTTGCGATGATCGTGCCCGCCATGCTGGTGCCCACGCTTTGGGGCACGCGTGTCTATGTGGGCATCAGTGACGTGGCCTTTCGCCGAGTGGTGCTGGGGCTGCTGACTTTGTCGGGGTTCGCCTTGCTGGCATCGTCGGTGCCCAAGCTGCTGGCTTAGGCTGACAGGCCCCGGCCACGGCAGGGGGCGGGCGGCGTGCTATCGTTGAATAATTCAAGAGAGAATCACGCATGGCATTGCATCATTTCCAGAAGGGCGAACTGGGTCATTGGCTGCGCATCGTGGCCGACAATTGCGAACCCGGCGCCGTCCAGACCGAAGTGCCCGAGCATGTGGCGTCGGCACTGGAAACGCTGCGTTGCGTTCAAGCCGGCGCCGATGGCCGCTGGCAAATCACCGACAAGGGCAGGCTTGCCCTGCGCATGGAAGAGCCGGGCGCCATACACGTGCGCTAGCGTGTTGCGGGCGGATTCCGCCCCGCGACGGCGTCAATCTCCCTCCGTCTTGGCCGCGTCACGGCGGCCCGTTCCTCGAGTTTCTGCATAGATTGCGAATGTTTTCGCAGTATTTCTCGCGTTTTGTCCGCGACGCAGGGCAGCACGGGTTTTCCTGAGACGGAATGTGCGATTTGACATCTTTCCGACGTATCGCGGGGGGCACCGGCCCAGTAAGATGAACTTGCGTGACGTTTACGGGTCTATTCATTTGCGCGGGAATTCTACCCAGCGCAACGTCACGCGTGGTTCACGCGTTTAGGTAACCGACTGGGAGGTAGCACATGCAGCATCGTGACCAGGAAGTACTGATCGACGTTTCCACGGCGGCCATGGATACCGGCGGATATGGCGTATTGCTGACGGTAACGGCCGAGGGCGGCACCGAGGTGGATGCCGCGTTTTCCCACTTGGGCAACTGCGCTTCGTTGGACGAAGCACGCGATCGCGCGGAAGTCTTCGCGCAGAACTGGGTCGAGGAAAACATCTTCCGATAGGACGCTTTGTCCTGGACGGAGCTGATCGGCAGGGCCGGTCTGTGTGTGCATGAACCCTTGGCAGATACTCAGAAGAATGCGACGGCGATTTCGGTTATCGTTGCTGCTCCAAAACATGGGGCCCTTATCGGGTATGCGTCGTTCCAAGATGACTGCCGCACAGACCAATTTTTCTCTCGCGGAAAATATCCGCGCGTTGCGCGAGCATTTTGATTCCGTCGTGCTGCCCATGTGGATGGGACGGGGTTTCAACGACGCGCTCGGTCTACCCTTTGAGTCATTGGATTCGGCCACTGGCGATCCGCTGCCCGCGGCGCGTTATCGCGCGATGGCCTGCGCGCGTCAGCTGTATGTGTTCGCGCAGGCGCCGGGCGTGGCCGCTGGCCAGCACGCCGACCGCCTGTTCGAGTCATTGCGCCGCGTGTTCCGCGACGAGCGCGGCGGCTGGCGCTATAGCGTGGATGCCCAGGCGCGTCCGCTGGACCATACCCAAGACCTCTATACCCATGCCTTCATCGTGCTGGCTTGCGCGGCCTATTTTCAGCGCAGCCGCAATGCCGATGCGCGCAAGCTGATGCTGGGCACGGCCCAGACCATCGAGGCGCGTTTCAAGACCGCCGATTCGCTGTATCACGCAGCGCTGAGCCCGGACCTGGCCCAGCCGCTGCAGCCGCCCGCGCAGAATCCCATGATGCATTTGACCGAGGCGTATCTGGCTGCCGCCCAGGTCGCCGAGCCCGCGTTGTTCGCGCAGCATCTGCGCGGGCTTGCGCAGGGCATCAGCCAATTCTTCGTGCATGCGCCGACGCAATGCATCTCGGAAAAATTGCAGGGCACCGCCGGCAACCGCCTGGAACCAGGCCACCAGTTTGAATGGCTTTCGCTCGTGCAGGGGGCGGCCCAGGTGTTTGAAGGCCTGGATCTTGCCGAGTCGCTGCCGCGCGCCGTGCAATGGTCCCGCAAGCATGGCGTGGACGCGGGCGGGGTGATTGCGTCATTGGACGAGTCCGGGGCCGTCATCGACCAGACGCGCCGGATCTGGGCGCAGACAGAGTATTTGCGCGTATTGGCGGTGATGGGAGATTGGCCCGCGCTGCAGACCGGGCTGGCGGATTTCCGCGCCCGTTTCCTGCATGCGGGGGGCTGGTTCGAGTGCCTGGATGCGCAAGGCGCGGTGGTCAGAACCGACATGCCTTCAACGTCGCCTTACCACCTGGCAACCTGTCTGGCGGCGTTGCCCAGCGTTGTTTAATGATCACGTTAACAATTTTTGTAGTTTTATGGACATAAATTGATAGAAAAATATTGGTGAAATCCCTTACAATTTGCTAACACTGTTTGTGGGGAAGCATCAATGAGCGTTATGTGCTTGGCTTGCCAACGCATTTACCCGGGGCTTGCCGGCATTGCGCCGCATCCGCACCTGGGACATCAAGGATTTACCAACCCGACGCAGAAAGGTCGGGAGGAAAGCCGCGAAGATCACTTCCGCTGCCTGAATTGCGGTGCGAAATGGTTGCGTGAAACCGATAAGTGGGGCGTTGACCTGGGTTTCAAGCTTGCGCCTTGAACCCTCTCCGTCGCACAAGTGAAACGGGCCCCTCGAAGGGGCCCGTATTCATTTGGTCTCGGATTATTTGGGGGGCTGCGCCCCGATGCTGCCCAAACGGCGCATGGACGGCGGACGGCGATCAGGACGCGGCGCCCGCCGCCACGACGTCCGGATCCTGGCTTGCGGTGTCCAGCAGCCATTGCCTGAAACAGGCCAGCGCGTAGTGGTCGCGGCGCTGCGCCGGCGCGCACAGGTGGTAGCCTCGGGCGATGCGGACGGCCAGGTCGGGAAAAGGCGCCGCGACGCGTCCGGCCTGCAGTTCGTCGCGCACCAGGCACCGCTGCAGGACGGCGACGCCCATGTCGGCCATGACGGCGCGCACCAGGATGGACACCTGGTCAAAGCCATTGGACAGGGTGACGGCTGCGCGCGGCACGCCGGCCCCGGTGAACCATTGCGCCCAGTTGTCCATGCCGTTGGAGTGATACAGCAGCGGTTCTCCCAGCAGGCCCTGCGGCGTGCTCCAGAGCCCCTGGGCCTGGCGCGCCGCAAGGCGGCCGGGATGGCAGATCACGACCATTTCGCGCCCGATCACATAGTCGGCCTGCCAGCCGGGCCATTGCTCGGGCGTGCCGGACAGGATGCTGGCGTCCGGCGTGGCGCCGGAGAAATCCTCGTTGCGTCGGTAGGCCGAAAAGCCAAGCTGGATGTCGGGATGGCGCCGGTGGAAGTCCGGCAGGCGTGGCACCAGCCAGGCGCTGGCCAGGGTGGGCACCGTGGACAAGGTCAGGCGCAGGCGCCGGTCGTCGGCCCGCAGTCCGGCGCTGAGCGCCTCGATGGCCTGAAGGGGCGCCTGTGCGCCGTCGTAGAGCTTGCGGCCGGTCTCGGTCAGGGTGAGACCATGGGCATTGCGATGCATCAGCGGCTGGCCGAAGTGCGCTTCCAGCCGGGAGATGGCGCGGCTGATGGCGCCCTGGGTGACGCACAGCACCTGGGCGGCCTGGGTGAAGCTGCCCAAGCGCGCCGCCGTCACGAAGGCATGCAGCTCGGACATCGAAGGCGAGTGCAGGCGCATTCAGCATGACCTTTGGTAATGAAGGAGTGCAATATAGTCGTTTGAAAGGGGATCGTAAAGTTTGGACACTGGCGGCCTTGTCGATAGACACCAACCCATCGGAGTAGCCATGTCCCGCCGCCTTTTTGGCCGGTCCGCGCGTTTCGCGCTTGCCGGCATGTTTGCCACGTTGTCCTTTGCCGGCATCGCGCATGCCGCCGACTATCCCGCCCGCCCCATCAAGCTGGTGGTCCCCTTTGCCGCGGGCGGTTCGACCGACATCGTGGCGCGCCTGGTGGCGGAGTTCGCCGGCCGTGACCTGAAGCAGACCATCGTGGTCGAGAACAAGGCCGGCGCGGGCGGTTCGCTGGGCATGGAGCAAGTCGCCCGCTCGACACCGGACGGCTACACCATAGGCATGGCCACGATGAGCACGCATGGCTCGAACCCGGCCGTGTTCCGCAAGATGAACTACGACCCGGTCAAGGACTTCGCGCCGATCGCCAATGTGCTGGCCGTGCCCAGCATTTTCGCGATCAATCCGAACATCCCGGCCAAGAACATGGCCGAGTTCGTCGCGCTGTCCAAGAGCGCGCCGGACCGCTACAGTTTCGCCTCGCCGGGCGTGGGATCGCTGGGCCACGTGAACATCGAGAACTTCATGATGCTGGCCGGCATCAAGCTGCTGCATGTGCCGTATCGCGGCGCGGGTCCGGCGTTGAACGATGTGATGGGCGGGCAGGTCGACGCGATCACCGACAACCTGTCCTCCACCTTGCCTCAGGTGCTGGGCGGCAAGCTGCGCCCGCTGGCCGTGCTGGGCGCCGAGCGCTCGCCCTTGCTGCCCGACGTGCCGACCTACATTGAACTGGGCTATCCCGACATGGGCACGGGCGGCTGGTTCGGCCTGGTGGCGCCGGCCGGCACGCCGCCGGCCGTGGTGGACCGCCTGAACAAGGCAGTCCGCGCCGCGATGGCCGATCCGGAATTCCGCAAGAAGGCCGAGGACGTGGGTGGTACGCTGATGCCCACGACGCCCCAAGAGTTCCAGGTGCAGATTGACCAGGCCCTGGCTCGTTACGCCAAGGTGGCCAAGGCCGCCAACATCCAGGCTGACTGACGATGACACCCGCCGACTTCCAAGCTGTTTCCGTGCATGAGCCGACAGGCCCGGCATTGCCGCTGGTCTGCGATTCGCCGCATAGCGGCGAGCGCTATCCCGAGGACTTCGGGGCCTATGCCACGCTGGCGCAGTTGCGCCAGGGCGAGGACACGCATGTGGACGAGCTGTGGTCGGCGGCCCCCGCCTTGGGCGCCACGCTGATCGCGGCGAACTTCCCGCGCGTCTATATCGACCCCAATCGCACCCTGCAGGACCTGGATCCGGAGCTGCTGGCCGAGCCCTGGCCCGAGCCGCTGGATCCCGGTGAGAAAACCCGTCTGGGCAAGGGCCTGATCTGGCGCAGGATGGACAAGGCGACGCCTATCTATGACCGCAAGCTGACACTGGCGCAAGTGCGGCACCGGATCCAGGCCTACTACGAGCCCTACCACGCGGCGCTGTCGCAGGCGATCAGGCAGGTCGAACAGCGCTTTGGCGCGGTCTGGCATCTGAACCTGCATTCGATGCCCAACGACGCCTACGAGCGGCTGGGCCGGCACAGCGAGCATCCGCTGGCGGACTTCGTCCTGGGCGACCGCGATGGCACGACTTGCGAGCCGGAGTTCATCGCGCTGATCGAAGCGGCCCTGCGCGACAAGGGCTATACCGTGGCGCGCAATGATCCCTACAAGGGTGTGCAGCTGATCGCGCAGATCGGCCAGCCCGCCTTGAACCGGCACAGCCTGCAGGTGGAAATCCGCCGACCGCTGTATATGGACGAGGCGACGCGCGAACGCAATGCGGGTTTCGAGGCACTGCGCGCGGATCTGGCGCAGGTGCTGGAGCAGGTGGCGGCGTATGTGCGCGTCCGCATGGCCGCGGTTGCGTCGACAAAATAGAATCGCGTCGATAATCCGTCCGCACATTTTCGTGCGCCGAGCCGGGCGTTGATGCGAATCAACGCCCGGCTTGCTTCTTGAGCTTAAGTTTCTCTGCGCCGGGCCGTTGTCGAACATATCGGTTCGCGCCCATTTGAGCGCGTCCATAGGAAACCGGAATGCCTGAGAAGATCATCAACGGATTTTCAGTGGTTGCATATGCGACACAGCCCGAGGGGCGCACACCCCCGCGCGCGTTTATCGAGACGAGGGCCTTGCCCGCGAAAGTGAACGCCGAGACGGCCGGCGCCGACGAGGGAGCGGAGGCGGGCGCGCAAGAACCCGAGAGCCTGGTGTTCGAGATCTTCGTGAGCCGGCGCTTTCGCAGCACGATCGAGGCGATGTCGGCTGCGCGCAACGCGCTGGATCGCGTCAGTTCGGTAGACGAAGACGGCGTGCCCGACCCGCTGCCCGAGTAGCGCGCGCCGAGCGGACGCCGCGCCGGCGACCGCTCTCATATTGTTATCCCAACTATGTATTTGTCGAACGCCTGAGCCCAGGTTGATGATGCCCCATGGCAATCGTCGCCATTCACGGTCTGCTCAAAAGGAAGGTTGATGAATACGAAAGTCCATTCCGGCGCCATCGCGGCACGGGGAGTCTCTCGCCGGACGCTGTTGCGCGCGGCGGGCATCGCGGGTCTGGCCGCGCCCCTGGGCATGTTGGGTTCGCGCGTGCTGGCGGCGAACGCCGCGCCGCGCACTTTCAAGATCGCCTGGAGCCAGACCGCGGTCTGCCAGTCGCCGGTGTCGGTCGCGCTGGAGCGCGGCTTCTTCGACAAGTACAACCTCAAGGTCGAACGCATCAATTTCAGCGGGTCCACGGATCAGCTGCTGGAAGCGATCGCGACGGGCCACGCCGATGGCGGCATCGGCATGGCGCTGCGCTGGCTCAAACCGCTGGAGCAGGGCTTTGACGTGAAGCTCGCCGTTGGCACGCACGGCGGCTGCATGCGCCTGCTGACGGCTGAGGATTCGCCGATCAAGAGCGTGAACGACCTGAAGGGGCGCCGCGTGGCCGTGTCCGACCAGGCCAGTCCCGTGAAGAATTTCTTTGCGATCCGCGTGGCGCAGCTGGGCCTGGATCCCGAATCGGTGGACTGGCGCCAGTACCCGCAGGACCTGTTCGGCGAGGTGCTGAGAAAGGGTGAAGTGGATGCGATCGCGGGCGACGATCCGCTGATCTACACGCTGCGCGAGGACAACAAGCTGCGCGAGGTCGCCACCAACATCGAGGGCGACTATGAGAACCGCACCTGCTGCGTGCTGGGCCTGCGCGGCGATCTGGTCCGCAAGGACCCCGAGTCCGCGGCGGCCATCACGCGCGCGGTGATCGATGCGCAGCGCTGGACGGCCTCCAACCCCGATGAGACGGCGCGCATCTTTGCGCCCTATGTTCCCGGCAAGGTGCCCGCCGAACGCGTGGCCGCGATCCTGCGCAGCCATAGCCATGGCCATGCGTCCACGGGGTCGGCGCTGCGCGAGGAGATCGTGGGCTATGCCAAGGACCTGAAGACGATCAAGGTGCTCAGCTCCAATCTGGATATCGACAAGTACGCGCAGGTGGTGGTGCCCAATGTCCTCGGCTGATGCGTTGCCCGCCGGCGCCGCGGGCGGAAATCAGGGCGCCGCGCCGGGGTGGCGGCTATGGAAGACCGGCGTGGCCGCCGCCGCGCTGTGGGCGGGCGTGGGCGCCGTGACCCTGGCATGGCCTAACGTGGAGGTGGGCTTCACCTCCTGGGGCTACACGCGGGAGTTCGGCATGGCGGCCCTGGCGCTGGCTGTCCTGCTGCTGCTGGCTGCCGTGTCGGGCGCCGGGCAGCTGCGTCCGGTGCGAGCCTTGCATCGCGCCGGGCCCTGGCTGCTGGCGCTGGCCGTGGCGGTGGGCGCGTGGGAGATCGTGACGGCCAAGCTGGCCCTGCTGCCCAGCCCGTTCTTCGCGCCGCCGCAATCGCTGATCGAGGTCTACGTCTCGGACTACAAGCGGCTGGCCGACAGTCTGGTGAATTCCCTGTGGCTGCTGGCCAACGGCTTTTTGCTGGGCGCGGCGGCAGGGTTCCTGACGGGCGTCGCCATCGGCTGGTCGCGGGGCCTGGGCTACTGGGTGCATCCGGTGCTGCGTTTCCTCGGGCCGGTGCCGTCCACGGCGCTGTTGCCGATGGCGTTCTTCTTCTTTCCTTCAAGCTGGTCGGCCGCCGTGTTTCTCATCGCCTTGGCGACGTGGTTTCCGGTCACGGTGCTGACATGGTCGGGCGTGGCTGGCGTGAACCGCGCCTACTACGACGTGGCGCGCACCATGGGCGCCAATGAATGGTTCCTGGTGCTGCGCGTGGCGATTCCGGCGGCTTTGCCGCAGGTCTTCGTGGGGCTGTTCATGGGACTGGGCGCATCGTTCTCGGTGCTGGTTGCCGCGGAGATGATGGGCGTGAAATCCGGGCTGGGGTGGTACCTGTCCTGGGCCCAGGGCTGGGCCTCCTACGCCAACATGTACGGGGCGCTCATCGTGATGGCGCTGGTGTTCTCGGGGCTGATCACCTTGCTCTTCCTGGGGCGCGACCGGCTCCTGGCATGGCAGAAGGGAGTCGTGAAATGGTAGCGGCGGCAACATGGTCCGAAAAGCCGGATACGCGCGGGGCCGGGCTGGCCGTGCGCGGGGTGAATCATCATTTCGATCTGGACGGCGCGGCGTTGCCGGTGCTGGACGGCATAGACCTGGACGTCAAACCGGGCGAGTTCGTGGCCTTGCTGGGCCCCAGCGGCTGCGGCAAGTCGACGCTGCTGCGGCTGGTGGCGGGACTGGAGCCGCCCGCCGAAGGCGCGCTGCTGGCCGATGGCGCATCCATCGAGGGGCCGTCGCCGTCGCGCATCGTGGTGTTCCAGGACCCCACGCTGTACCCGTGGCGCACGGTATGGAACAACGTGGCGCTGGGCCTGCAGGCGCGAGGGCTGCTCAAGACGCAACGCCGCCGGGTGGACGACGCCTTGCAACGCGTCGGCCTGACGGCGTTCAGTCAGGCGTATCCGCATCAACTGTCGGGCGGCATGGCGCAACGCGCGGCGCTGGCGCGCGCGCTGGTCAACGATCCGCGCATCCTGATCCTGGACGAGCCGCTGGGCAAGCTGGATTCGCTGACGCGCATCGCCATGCAATCGGAGCTCGTGGAGCTTTGGCAGCGCACGGGCTTCACCGCCTTGCTGGTGACGCACGACGTCGAGGAGGCCCTGTTCATGGCCTCGCGCATCGTGGTCCTCAGCGAGCGGCCCGCGCGGATCAAGGACGAGATCGTCAATGACCTGCCGTACCCGCGCCATCGCGGAGATCCGCGCCTGGCGGCGTTGCGGCACCACGCGCTAGCCTTGCTGGGGCTGGATGCGACGTGGTGAACACGGACGGGCTGGCGCTGGCCGTCGCGGCGGCGGGCGCCGCCATGCTGGCGTGGTCGGGGGCGGCGGGCCGGCTCCGAGTGAAGGCGTCCGGTGCGCGAAGCCTGAACTGGCTGGCGGCGGGAATGCTCGCGGCATCGGCCTTGCTGCTGGGCATAGGCTGGCACACGGTGCAGGGCGTGCCGGGCCTGCTCGGTTCGCGCCTGGGCCATCTGGCGCTGGCGGCGGCCGGCCTCTTGCTGCTGGCCGGATTGTGCGCCGCCTGGCTGCGCAGCAGGGCGGACGAGCTGCGGGTCGCGGCGCTGCCGGCATGGCGGCGAGGCGTCGCGGCGGCGGTCGGGGCGCTGGCGCTGCTGATGTTGATGCTGGCTTTTTCGATATGGCGGCAGCCCGAGGATGCGCTGGCGTTGGCCAACTGGCCATTCGCCTGGCGCTACGATCCGGGCCTGCCCGTCAGCCCGCATACCTGGAACCGGTTATGGCTGGCGCTGGCGCAGAGCGCCGCCGCGCTGGTTTTGCTGGTCTGCGCCCTGTTCGCCAGGCGCTGGCGCCTTGCACTGCTTGGGGTGGCGGCCGTTCTGGCGTTTGGCGCCAGCTGGCCGCATCCCCGGATGCTGCTGACCGAAGCGCACGGCACGTCGTATCAACGGTCACCGCTCGCGTTCTCGGATGCCAACGTGTTGCAGGGCGGGCGGCTGTATCGGCAGCATTGCGCCTCCTGCCATGGCGCGGCGGCGGATGGCCGCGGCACGCGGGCTGCCGGCCTGCCCGCATGGCCCAGCGTGCTTGGCGCGGCGCTGTTCGACAACCGCCTGGAGGGCGAGCTGTATTGGCGCGTGGCGCGGGGCGGCGAGGCGCCGGCCGCGCCTTCGATGCACGGATTCCAGGCGGCGCTGCGGCCCGACGAGATCTGGCGGGTGCTGGACTATCTGCGCCTGCAGGCCTACGGCGCAAGCGGCGGTACGGGCATGCCGGCCATTCCCGCACCGGTCGTGGAGCTGGCCTGCCGCGACGGGCGCGCCAGCCGGCTGAGCGGATTGCGCGGCTTGCCGTTGCGGGTCGTGGCACACGTGAAGGACGCCCCGGACGAACCGCAGGATCCGCGCATGCTGACCGTGGCGTTGACTCGCGGGGCCGCGGGCGATGTGAACGCCGATTGCGTGGCGGCGAGCGCCGGAGCCTGGGATGCGTATGCGCTGGCCGCTGGCGTGCCGCCGGACGGTCTGGCCGGCGCCCAGTTCATGGTCGACCGCCGCGGCTGGCTGCGGGCGCGGCGACTGCCCGGGGCCGCGCCGGCCTGGACCAGCGCCGACAACGTCTGCGGGCCAGGGGGGCGAATGGAGAACACAACGGCCCGAGGCCTGGGCGAGCTTTTGCTGGCGATGGACCGTGCGCCCATCGACATACCGGACCTGCGGCGCGAGTGACAGGCGCCGCGGATCCTGCGCACATTCCCTTCATAAGCGAGGTCTGCAAGATGAGTACGTTGAACGAATATCTGGGCCAGAAGCGCGAGGCCGTATTGCTGCGCAATAGCCGCGATCCGCAAACCGTGGAGCCCGTGAAGCTGCGCGCGCAGGTGAGCGCCGAAGGGCGCAGCGGGGTGCGCCGCATCCGGATCCGGGACCATCAGGTGGTCAGCGACAGCCCGTCCGATTTCGCGGGGTACGACCTGGGTCCCAGTTCGCCCGAGTTGCTGCTGGGCTCGCTGGGCAGCTGCCTGACGCACATCTTCCTGATCAAGGCCGCCGAGCTTGAGCTGCCGCTGGAGTCGCTGGAAGTGACCATCGAAGGCGACCTGGATCCTCGCGGCGGCAAGCCGGGCTACGAGAAGGTGCCGTTCTTTCCGCACAACATCCGCTACACGGCGCACATCGTGTCGCCGGCGGACGAGCATGCCGTACGCGCCGTGCACGAGGCGGTGGAGCAGTGGTGCCCGATCCTGAATCTGCTCAAGCAGCCGCAGTCCCTGGAAGGCAGCGTCAGGCACACGCGTTCCACGCCGCAATAGCGTGGCGCGGTGGGCCACGCTTTCAGGTCAGGGTGCTGCGCATCAGGATGTCGGTCAGCGCGCGGGTGGGCTTATTGGGCGCGGGGGCCGAGATGACGATGAATTCCACCTGGGGCAGGGCGGGCAGTTGCGCCGCGCCCGCGGGCGCGGCCAGCCCCGCCGTGGACAGGTGCGACGGCTGCACCGTGATGCCGAGGCCGGCGCGGGCGGCGGCCTGGCAGCCCGCGTAGCTGGTGCTGGTGCAGACGATCTGCCAACTGCGGCCGGCGCGCGCCAGCGCATCCAGCGTGAGCGTGCGCGTTACGCTGGGTTCGCGCAGCAGGATCAGGGGCAGCGGCTCGTCGCTTGCCACGCGCAAGCCTTCCTTGGCCCGCCACAGCAGCGCTTCCTTGTGCAGGGTCTGGCCGCGGCGGTCGCCACGGCGGCGCTTGCCTATCATCACGTCCAGTCCGTTGTCGTCCAGCAGCTTGTAGAGCTCGCTGGTGACGCCGATGGTCAGATCCAGCTCCACTTCGGGATGCGCCAGCCGGAAGGCGGCCAGCACGTCGGGCAGCGGCCCCATCGCCAGGTCGTCCGACGTGCCCAGGCGGATGCGGCCGCGCAGCCGGGGCGCGTCGAACAGGCGCTCCGCGCGCTCGTGGGCATCCAGGATGATCTCGGCATGCACGAGCAGGCTGCGGCCATCGCTGGTCAGGGTGAGCGAATGCGTATCGCGCTGGAACAGGCGCCGGTTCACGGCCTGTTCCAGCTGCCGGATATGTTCGCTGACGGTGGGCTGGGTCAGGCCCAGCCGCCGGGCGGCTTCGGTGAAGCTGGGCGCGGCGGCGGCCGCGGCAAAGGTCTTGAGCCACAGGGGGTTGAGCATGGCGCGCTGGTCATAGGATATTCCGATGACAGTTAAAGTACTCAGTGGCCTTCACGATGGCAAGGGGCGCGCCTATAGTTTCCGCAACTTTTCGGAAATCCTCCTGCCATGCGCCGCTTCCTGCCCGACCAATTCACGCTCATCCTGATCGCCACGGTGGTCTTTGCCAGCTTCTTTCCCGCGGTGGGCAAGGGCGCGTCGTTCATGATGGTGGCCAGCAACGTGGCCATTTCGCTGCTGTTCTTCCTGCATGGCGCGCGGCTTTCCACCGACGCCATCGTGGCGGGCGTGAAGGACCTGCGGCTGCACGCGCTGATCCTGGCTTGCACCTTCATCCTGTTCCCCGCGCTGGGCCTGGGCCTGCGCGCGCTGTTCCCGGGCCTGCTGGCTCCATCGCTGTGGCTGGGCGTGCTGTTCGTCTGCACCTTGTCGTCCACGGTGCAGTCGTCGATTGCGTTCACCTCCATGGCGCGCGGCAACGTGCCCGGCGCCATATGCGCGGCGACCGCCTCCAATCTGCTGGGCACCGTGCTGACGCCGCTGCTGGTGGCGGTGCTGTTGCACCGCTCGGGCGGCGGGCATGGCCTGGCAGACGCCGGCCGCATCCTGCTGCAGCTGCTGTTGCCCTTCGCCCTGGGCAGCCTGCTGCGGCCATGGATCGGCGCCTGGGCGCTGCGCAACAGCCGCACGCTGTCCAAAGTGGACCGCAGTTCCATCCTGCTGGCCGTCTACACCGCGTTCAGCGAGGCCGTGGCGCAAGGCATCTGGCATGCCTTTCCCGCGATCGACCTTGCCTCCATGGTGCTGGTGAATGCACTGCTGCTGGGCTCGGTGCTGCTGATCACGACCTGGGGCAGCCGCAAGCTGGGGCTGTCCAAGGAGAACGAGATCACGATGGTGTTCTGCGGCTCGAAGAAGTCGCTGGCTTCGGGGATTCCGCTGGCCACCGTGCTGTTCGGCACGTCGCAGATGGGCGTGGTGGTGCTGCCGCTGATGATCTTCCATCAGATGCAGCTGATGGTCTGCGCGGTGCTGGCGCGCCGCTATGCCGAACGCGAACAGCCGGCGGAGGCGGTGGCGGTCAGGGCCTGAACGTCAGTCCAGCGGGCGGATCTTGCCGCTGGGCTGCCAGTACACGCCGCCGTCGCGCTCCAGCACGGCTAGCGCCGTCAGGCGGCCGTTCTTGCAGGGGCCGCCCACGCACAGGCCGGTGTCGGGCTGGTAGGTGGCGCCGTGGCGCGCGCACATGATCAGGTCGCCCGCGCGGGTGAAGAAGCTGCCTTCCCAGTCCAGCTCCACGCCCACGTGGGCGCAGCGGTTCAGGTAGCCGTGCACGCGGTCCTGGTAGCGCACGAAGAAGGCGGTGGTCAGGCCCGCGCTGTCGGACACGGGCACTTTCACGCCCAGGCCCCCGTTGACGAGATCGGCGGCGGCACAGACGCGCACTTCAGGGGCGGAGGAGGAATCCTGCATGGGGAGCCTCGAAATCAAAGGGTGCGATATTCGGCTAGGGGGCCGGGCTTGTCAATCCGCCGGCGCCGCGTGGGCGCTTTCCTGCTGGCGGGTCCACATGCCGGCATAGATGCCGCCCTGGGCCAGCAACTGCGGGTGGCGGCCGCGTTCGACGATGCGGCCGTCGGCCAGCACGATGATTTCGTCCGCGTCCGCCACGGTGGACAGGCGGTGGGCGATGATCAGCGTGCTACGGCCCTGGCTGACTTCGCGCAGGTTGGCCTGGATCTCGCTTTCCGTGTGGGTATCCAGCGCGCTGGTGGCTTCGTCGAAGAGGAAGATGGCCGGGTTCTTGAGGATCGTGCGGGCGATCGCCACGCGCTGCTTTTCGCCGCCCGACAGTTTCAGCCCGCGCTCGCCCACCATGGTCTGGTAGCCGTCGGGCATGGTCATGATCAGGTCGTGGATATGGGCCAGGCGGGCGGCGGCCTGGATCTCGCCGTCGGTGGCTCCCGGCCTGCCGTAGCCGATGTTGTAGTGGATGGTGTCGTTGAACAGCACCGTGTCCTGCGGGACGACGCCGATCGCGGCGCGCACGCTGGCCTGCGTCACGTCGCGCACGTCCTGTCCGTCGATGGCGATGGATCCGCTGTCGGTGTCGTAGAAGCGGAACAGCAGTCGCGCGATGGTGGACTTGCCGGCGCCCGAGGTGCCCACCACGGCCACGGTCTTGCCCGCTGGAATGCTGAAGCTCACTCCCTTCAGGATGGGGCGGCGCGAGTCGTAGCCAAAGTGCACGTCGCGGAATTCCACCCGGCCGCCCTTCACCTGCAGGGCCTGGGCGCCGGGACGGTCGGCCACCTCGCGGTCCTGGCCCAGCAGTTCGAACATGCGTTCCATGTCGATCAGGGCCTGCTTGATCTCGCGGTAGATGAAGCCGAAGAAGCTGAGCGGGGTGTAGAGCTGCAGCAGGTAGGTGTTGACCAGGACGAAGTCCCCCAGCGTGTAGCGGCCATCGGCGATGCCGGTGGCGGCCATCCACATCACCAGCGTCAGCCCCACGGAGATGATGGCAGCCTGGCCGATGTTGAGGATCGACAGGCTGACCTGGCTGCGCACGGCGGCGCGCTCGTAGCGGGTCAGCGAGGCGTCGTAGCGGCGCGCCTCGTGTTCTTCGTTGCCGAAATACTTGACGGTCTCATAGTTCAGCAGGCTTTCGATGGCCTTGGTGTTGGCTTCGGAGTCGGTTTCGTTCATCTGGCGCCGGAACTTCGCGCGCCATTCCGTGACGATGAGCGTGTAGGCCATGTAGAGCGTTACGGTGGCGCCGGTGGCCAGCGCCAGCCAGCCGTCGAACATCTTCCACAGCACGATGCAGACCAGGCCGATCTCGAAGAAGGTAGGCAGAATATTGAAGAGCAGGAACGACAGCAGGGTCTGGATGCCCTTGGTGCCGCGTTCGATGGCGCGGTTCAGGCCGCCGGTCTGCCGCGCCAGGTGAAAGCGCAGCGCCAGGGCATGCAGATGGCGGAAGATCTGCAGGCCGACCGCGCGGATCGCGTGCTGGCCGACGCGGGCAAAGATGGCGTCGCGCAGCTCCGAGAACAGCAGCGACAGCACGCGGGCGGTGCCGTAAGCCAGGATCAGTCCCAGCGGCACCGTCACCGCGCCGGGGGCGCCCTTGCCCAGTTCATCGATGGCCTGCTTGTACAGCAGGGGCACGTAGACCGTGGCCGCCTTGGCGGCGAACAGACAGAGCAGCGCGGCCACGACGCGCACTTTCAGACCGGTTCTGCCGGGCGGCCAAAGGTAGGGAAACAGGGTTCGGAGGGTGGAAAAGCCGCCGCCTTTCTTGGGCGGCGCGTCAGGAGAATTCATGTCTGGATGCCGGGGTTGCGCGAGGCCCCGCCATGGGGCGGCTGGCCGCTAGAAGGGCATTATCGGGCACCAGCGGTACTATGCGACGTATAACCCCTGGGATGGAGCGACCTCTGCCGGGGGCATCAAAGCGGTATCGCGGCACGGGCGCAGCGCGTCGGGCCCGTTTCTTTCTCTTCCAACCAAGGGCTCGCCCGGCTGCCCCCCTTGGTTGCGCGACTTGGCGCGTATTCGCCGCGCAAGCGTCGCGTTGCATGCTACGGAGGGTCTTATGGCGAAGGTACCCGCAGTGAAATTGAACGACGGCAACAAGATTCCCCAGTTGGGCCTGGGGGTCTGGCAGGTGCCGGACGAGCAGGCCGCCTCCAGCGTGAAGGAGGCGCTGGCGGCTGGTTACCGGTCGGTGGACACCGCGGCCATCTATGGCAACGAGGCCGGCGTGGGCGCGGGCCTGCGCGCGGCCGGGGTGGCGCGCAAGGATCTGTTCATCACCACCAAGCTCTGGAATGACAGGCATGACTACGACCATACGCACAAGGCGATGGACGAGAGCCTGGAGAAGCTGGGCCTGGCCTACGTGGACCTGTACCTGATCCATTGGCCGGTGGCGGGCAGCGAGAAGTTCCTGGACGCCTGGCGCGCCATGGCCGAAATGAAGGAAGACGGCCGCGCGCGCTCGATCGGCGTGTCCAACTTCACGCAGGCCAACCTGGAACGCCTGATCGATGCGTCCGGCGTGACGCCGGCGGTGAACCAGATCGAGCTGCATCCGGGGTTCACGCAAGGCGGACTGCGGGCCTTTCATGCCCGGCACGGCATCGCGACCGAATCCTGGAGCCCCCTGGCGCAAGGCGGCATCACCAAGGAAAAGGTCATCCTGGACCTGGCGAAGAAGCACGGCAAGTCGCCCGCCCAGGTGACCCTGCGCTGGCATCTGCAAAGCGACCTGATCGTGATCCCGAAGTCGGTCACGCCGGCCCGCATCCGCGAGAACATCGACGTGTTCGACTTTGAGCTGTCCAGAGAGGACATGGCCGCGATCGACGGGATCAAGGAAGGCGCGCGACTGGGGCCGGACCCGGAAAAGTTCGGCGGGTAGGGGCCAGGATCCGGCGGGCGCGGCGCGCGGGGCCGCGCGGCTTGCCGGATCATCCGGCGTCTTCTAGTGCTTGAGCGGATACGCCCAGTAGCGCACGATGACCACGAGCAGGATGGTCAGCGAGATCCAGGATGCCCAGTGCCAGGCGCCGGTGCCCAGCAGGGCGGCCAGCAGGCCGAACACGCTCAGGACGCCCAGCAGGAAAGGCGCGCCCCAGACGAACATGAAGCCGCGGCCGCCTTTGCTTTTGGTCTTGCTCATGCGGGAGTCCTTTGCGGGGCGGCGGCTGCCTGGTGTTTCTTCACGAGTTCGTTGATGCGGGCTTCGGTGGCGCGGCGGCGCGCCACCCACAGATAGAGTCCGCTGACGAGGACCACGATGGTGACGAGATCCAGCAACACCCAGATGATCTTCAGGGGCAGGCCCCCGTAGTCGCCAAAATGCAGGGGGCGCGATACTTCCAGCGCCGTCAGATACCAAGGCATCCGGGCCACGGTGGTCAGTTCGCCGGTCTTGCCGTCCACCAGCACGGGCGTGTTCAGCTTGGAAGTCAGGGGCGAATCGCCGCGCATCCAGGCGATGTAGTGGTGGGGGCTGCCGAAGGCATTGCCGGGGAAGGAAATGAACGACACTTCGTTGCCCGGCAGGGCCTTTTTCGCGGTGTCGGCGGCCAGTTGGGCGGAAGCCAGCTCGGTGGGCACGGACTGGCCCTTGTAGGGCTCCAGGATGCGCGCGACCTCGGTGGATTGCCACAGGCGGAACAGCGGAGTCGACAGTTCATTGATGACGCCGGTGAAGCCCACCACGAATGCCCAGACCAGCGTCACGATGCCCAGCAGGTTGTGCAGGTCCAGCCACTTCAGGCGCGTGGAGCGCGTGGCGCGCACGGTGCCGAACTCCAGCTTCTTCATGAAGGGGCCGTAAAGCACGACCCCGGACACGATGGCCACGCAGAACAGCAGGCCCATGAAGCCCAGGAAGAGCTCGCCGGTCAGGCCTGCGAACAGGTCCACGTGCAGGGCCAGCATGATGCCCATGAAGGAAAACTTGTCCTCGGTATAGAGCGGGCCATCCAGCAGCACGTCGCCCGTGCGGGCGTCCATGCGCACGGCGTGGCCGGAGACCTGGCCGTCGCCGGGCTTTTTCGCCATGCCCACGAAGACCTGGGGTTCGTCGGGATCGAAGAACAGGTAGTCGACGACCTCGCCGGGGTACATGGCCCGGGCGCTGTCCACCAGCTTGTCCAGGTTTGCCGGGGGCGTGCTGGCGGGGACGTTCGACACCGGCTTGCCGTCATCCAGCCAGTGTTCGATCTCGTGATGGAACACCAGCGGCAAGCCGGTAAGACAGATGATGAGCAGGAAGATCGTGCAGACCAGGCTGGTCCATTTATGGACCAGATACCAGGTTTTGATGGTGGACGCGGCTGTCATGGCGACGGCAGGGAGCGGCGCGCGCGGCCCCCTTTCAGGAATCAGTTGGGAAAGTGGGAACATTATCACGAACAAGAGCTATTCTCGTAACGCAATTTGACCCTTCCGGTAACGAGGCGGTTCGTGGGGACGGAGCAAAGCGGGTTAAAAAGAAGGGTCGGTTTTCCACTGCGGTAGTTCTGAATCATCATGGAGCAGCGTTTCCTTAAAGTCCCGCGCAACGAATCCGGCCGCGACTACGCGGTGGGCGATGTGCATGGACATTTTTCCCGGTTGCAGGAGAGCCTGGACCGGCTGGGCTTTGATCCCGCCCGGGATCGGCTGTTTTCCGTGGGCGACCTGGTCGACCGCGGCCCGGAAAGCGAGGCCGCGCTGGAATGGCTGGCCCGGCCCTGGTTCCACGCGGTCCAGGGCAACCACGAGGACTACGCGATCCGCCACGTACGCACCGGCCAGGTCGACGTGCTGAACTGGCGCGGCTACGGCGGCGGGTGGTTCCTGGACCTGCCCCCCGAGCGGCAGCAGGTCTTTGCCGAAGCCTTCACGAAATTGCCTATCGCCATCGAGGTAGAGACCTTGGCTGGCGCGGTGGGCCTGCTGCATGCCGATTGCCCGGTGCTGTTCTGGCCACGCCTGGAATCCGCCCTGCAGGACCGCTACCGGCGCACCAGCGCGGCCTGCCAATGGTCACGCGACCGGCTGCGCCAGATGGATCGCACCGGCATCCGGGGCGTGCGGGCCGTGGTGGCGGGGCATACCCCGGTGGCATCGCCTTTGTTGCTGGGCAACGTCTATCACATCGACACCGAGGGCTGGAACGAGGGCTACTTCACCTTTCTGGACCTCGAATCCCTGCAGGCCTGGCCGTGCGAGGTCGTGACCGAGGCGGCGGCCGTCGAGTAGGTCCAGGCGGACAGAAAATGAAACGGGCGCCCTGAGGCGCCCGTTCTTTTTCATGCGGCGTCTATAGCGGCCGGGCCGTCACGGAGCCGGGGCTGTTGACGGCGCTGGCGCGCGCGCCAGTGGGGTCGGGGTCGGCGCCGGGGGCCGGCATGGCTGGCGCCTGCGGGCTGGCGGCAGGCGCGTTGTCGGCGCGCGGCACGGGGATAGGCATCAGGGGCGGCTGGACGGGGCTGTCCTGCGGGGCCATGGCGCCGCCCGGAGGCAGCGGTTTCACCGAGGTGTCGACGCCGTCCGTGGAGCGGTTGTTGTTCAGGAAGTCGGTCAGCGCGTCGCCCGAGGACAGGTCCAGCGAGGCCACCGCCTGGCCGGGCGGGAACTCGGTGAAGAAGTACTCGCCGTTGTCCACCAGCAGGCCGTCGGGACGGGGCGCGGGTTTGACTTCCGCCACGCCCTTGAGGACCGGCTGCATGTAGTCCAGCCAGGTGCTCAGGGCCAGGCCGCTGCCGAATTCATTGGTGCCCAGCGACTTGGGCTGGTCAAAACCCATCCAGACGGTGGTGGCCAGATTGGGCGTGAAGCCCGAGAACCAGACGTCCACCGCGTCATTGGTGGTGCCGGTCTTGCCGCCGACGTCGTTGCGCTTGAGCACCTGGTGCGCACGGGCGGCGGTGCCGTTGACCGTCACGCCGCGCAGGATGTCGTCCATGACCCAGGCGGTGCGCGGGTCGATGGCGCGCGCCTCGGCGTCGCCGGCGACGACGGGCTGCGCCTGCATCAGCACCTTGCCGGAACGGTCGGTGACGTGGTCCACCAGATAGGGCGTGACGCGGTAGCCGCCGTTGGCGAACACGCTGTAGCCGTTGACGACCTGCAAGGGCGTGGCGCCGCCCGCGCCCAGCGCCAGCGGCAGCACAGCCGGCCAGCGGGACTTGTCGAAGCCGAAGCGGGTGAGATAGTCCTGCGCGTACTGCGGCGTGATGGCCTGCAGGATGCGGATCGACACCATGTTCTTGGAACGCATCAGGCCCTGGCGCAGGGTCAGCATGGGTTCGTACTGGTTGCCGTCGTTCTTGGGCTGCCAGGCCTTGGAGCCGGTCTGCTCCGCGGTCAGCATGAAGGGCTGGTCCGAGATCTGCGTGGCGGGCGTCAGGCCGCGCTCCAGGGCCGCCGCGTAGACGAAGGGCTTGATGTTGGAGCCGGGCTGGCGCCAGGCCTGCGTGACGCGGTTGAAGGTGCCGCGGTTGTAGTCGAAGCCGCCGATCATGGCGCGGATGGCGCCGTCCTGCGGGACCATGGACACCAGCGCGGCCTGCAGCGCGGGCATGTTGATGATTTCCCAGTTGTCGCCGGTCTTGTGGATATAGACCACCGAGCCGCGGCGGATGCGCTGGCTATCGCTGGCCTTGGGGTTCAGGGCCCGGGCGACGACGGACAATGCCTTCTTGTCCGAGATCGTGATGATGTCGCGCGCGCTGCGCGCCACCGTGACTTCGGTGGGGCTGGCTGCCAACACGACGGCGGCCAGCAGGTCTTCGCTGTCGGGCGTTTTTTCCTGCACGCCGTCCAGGATCTCGTCCAGCGCCTGCGCGTCCTTTTCGACGTCGTCGGGCAGGTCGACCTGGTCTTCGGGCCCCGGATACACGGCGCGGCGCGTGTAGTCCATGACGCCGTCGCGCACCGCGCGGTAGGCCGCCTCCTGCGCCTTGGAGTCGATCGTCGTGTAGACGTCGATGCCCTTGGAATAGGTGTCTTCCTGGAACACGCCGTACATCAGCTGGCGCGCCAGTTCGGCGGGGTAGTCGCCGTGGACCGCGAAGCCGCGCGCGCTGGTGCCGTCCGCGCCGCGGATCGTCAGGCGTTCCTTCAGGGCTTCGTCGGCCTGTTCGGGCGTCAGGTAGCCCAGCGTCTTCATGCGGCCCAGCACGTAATGCTGGCGGATCTCGGCGCGCGGGAAGTTGGTGATGGGGTTGAAGCGCGAAGGAGCCTTGGGGACGCCGGCCAGCATGGCGGCTTCGGCCGCGGTCACTTCCGACAGGGGCTTGCCGAAATACGTGCGCGAGGCGGCGGCGAAGCCATAGGCGCGGTGGCCCAGGTAGATCTGGTTCATGTAGAGCTCGAGGATCTGGTCCTTGGTGAGCTCGGACTCGATCTTGAACGTCAGCAGCAGTTCATAGAACTTGCGCGAATAGGTCTTTTCCGACGACAGGTAGAAATTGCGCGCGACCTGCATGGTGATCGTGCTGCCGCCCTGCGTCTTGGAACCCTTGACCAGGTTGGTCAGCACCGCGCGCGCCACGCCCATCCAGTCGACGCCGCCGTGGCTGTAGAAACGGTCGTCCTCGGCCGCCAGCACCGCCTGCCGCATTACCGGGGGAATCTCGTCAAAGCGCAGCACGTTGCGGTGCTCTTCGCCGTATTCGCCGATCAGCACCTTGTCCGCGGTGTAGATGCGCAGCGGCACGCGCGGCCGGTAGTCGGTCATGGCGTGCAGGTCGGGCAGGCTGGGCCACGCCAGGGCCAGGGCGAGCCCGACCAGGACGGCCCCGCACACGGCGGCTCCGGCCACGGCGATGCCCGCTTTGACCAGTAGTCGTTTCCAGGGAAGGCCCGATTTGCCGCCCGGGGTGGCGGAGGATTGCTGGGGGGTGCTCATTGCAGGCGATTCTAGGGCAGAACGCTATAGACCGCCCATGGCGCAATAAGGTTTCAGTAACCAAATCTGCCGGGTGGGCGATGCGGGGCGATCTGCCAATGAAATAAGGGGACGGACTGTAGGATACGCGGGCTGCGGCTCTTGCGCGCCGCCAGGACGCGCGCGCGCCCTGAACTGTATTGCGCGCCGTGACAAACAGCAAGGCCCGTTGCAGGCGCCGGGGGCTGTGTCAGGTGGCGTTCAGCAGCGCGGCCGAAGCGGGGACGGATTGCAGGTAGCGTTGCGGCGGGGCGCCCAGGGCGCGATGGAACATGGCGGAGAAAGCGCTGGCGCTGCGGTAGCCCAGGTCGGAGGCGATGCGCGCCACCGGCACGCCCAGCGACAGCCTGCATACGGCGTCCGCCAGCCGCACCTGCTGCACCCACTGCCGGTAGTTCAGCCCCAGCTCGGACTGGAACAGGCGGATCAGGGTGCGCGCGCTGGCGCCGACTTCGCTGCCCCAGTCTTCGATGCCGCGCTGCAGGCCGGGCTGGTCCAGGATCGCGGTGCAGATGGTCTGCAGGCGCCGGTCGCGCGGCCAGGGAATCTGGATGGGCACCACGCGGGCGGCGGACAGTTCGGCAAGAATCAGGGCCGCGATCTGTTCCACCCGGCCTCCCAGCGGGTAGTCGATGGGTTCGGCGGTCAGCGACAGGATCAGTTCGCGCAGCAGCCCGCTGACCTCGATCACCTGGCATTGCGGCCAGTAGCCCTGGGCGGCATCGGCCTGGATGTAGAGCGAACGCATGGATACCGCGCCTACCATGTCCACGCCGTGCGGCACGCCCGCCGGCACCCACAGCGCGCGCAGCGGCGGCAGGGCCCAGAACCCGCTGGGCGTGGTGACGCGCATCACGCCTTCCACCGCATAGATGAGCTGGGCCCGGGGGTGCGAATGGGCGCCCGTCTGGGCGCCGGCGGCGAATTCCTTGGCCATGGCGGTGACCACGCGCGGCCGGTCCTGGTAGTCCAGGGCATTGATGCTGCGGGCGGGATCGGGCACGGCGGCGGGGCGGACTGGCATGAGTGTCACTTCCGACGAAAGGATGAGAAGGGGAATGAAAGTGCGTTGACCGTATTTTGTCACTTTGGCGACGAAAATTGGCAGATCGGTCCGGCCGCGGATTCCTACACTGTCCGCAGGCCCCGGCATCACGCCGGGCAGGCTCATCCTCTACGTGTGCGACCCATGAACTCCGCTCAGAATCCTGCTGCCCGCGTCCCCGGCGGCCACGCTTCCCCCGCCGCGGCAACGGCAGGCCCGACGGCCGCCTCGGATCCGTCCACCGCCTTCAAGGTGCTGGGCGCGATCAGCGTGGCGCATCTGATGAACGACATGATCCAGTCGATCCTGTTGGCGATCTACCCCATGCTCAAGGACTCGTTCAGCCTGTCGTTCACGCAGATCGGGCTGATCACCCTGGTCTATCAGCTGGCCGCGTCGCTATTGCAGCCCTTCATCGGTTTCTATACCGATCGCCATCCGAAGCCGTATTCGCTGCCCGTGGGCATGGGATTCACGCTGGTGGGCCTGTTGCTGCTGTCGGTGGCGCCGTCGTTCGGCTGGCTGCTGGTGGCGGCCGTTCTGGTGGGCACGGGTTCATCGGTGTTCCATCCCGAATCGTCACGCGTGGCGCGCATGGCCTCGGGCGGGCGGCACGGGCTGGCGCAGTCGCTGTTCCAGGTGGGCGGCAACGTGGGGTCGGCGCTGGGGCCGCTGCTGGCGGCGCTGTTCATCATTCCGCACGGGCAGGGCAGCGTTGCGTGGTTTTCCCTGGCGGCCCTGTTCGGCATCGTGGTGCTGACGGGCATCGGCCGCTGGTACAGCGCCAACCGCGTGCTGCTCAAGCCGCGCGCGCGCCGCGAAAGCGCCGGCAACGGGCTGTCGCGCAATCGGGTGCTGGGCGCCTTGGTCGTGCTGGGCGTGCTGGTGTTCTCCAAGTACTTCTACCTGGCCAGCCTGAACAGCTATTTCACCTTCTACCTGATCGACAAGTTCGCACTGTCGGTGCGCGAGGCGCAGCTCTATCTGTTCCTGTTCCTGGCCGCCGTGGCGGTGGGCACGGTGGTGGGCGGGCCGGTAGGCGACCGGATCGGCCGCAAGATCGTGATCTGGGTGTCCATCCTGGGCGTGGCGCCGTTCACGCTGATGCTCCCGCACGCCGACCTGTTCTGGACGGGCGTGCTGGTCGTGATCATCGGGGTGGTGCTGGCGTCGGCGTTCTCGGCGATCGTGGTCTATGCCCAGGAGCTCGTGCCGGGCAAGGTGGGCATGATCGCCGGCCTGTTCTTCGGCTTTGCCTTCGGCATGGGCGGACTGGGCGCGGCGGCGCTGGGCAGGCTGGCCGATGCCACCAGCATCGGCTTCGTGTACGAGGTCTGCGCCTATCTGCCCTTGCTGGGCGTGGTGGCCATACTGCTGCCCAAGGTGGAAAAGGCCAAGGCCTAGCCGGTGCGCACGGACTGCAGGTGGGGGTAACGGTATTCGATGCCGTTGATATCCCCCTCGGCGCCGTGATGGACGATGGCGATGCGGGCGGAACGCAGTTGCGCGAGCTGGGCGGCGCTGACCGCGAAGCTCCTGGCCAGGCGCTGGTCGCCCAGCGGCCTGATCGGCTTGCGGCGGTCCTTGCCGGCGAAGCGGCGGTGGTTGTAGAGCGCCCACCCCACCAGCACCGCGGCGTTGACCCCCGCCAGCAGCGCATAGCCCCAAAGCGTGTGCATGGTGGGCAGGAAGACCGGCCAGAGCGGGGCGCCGGGGCCGCCCGCGGCCCCGCGCAATATTGCCAGGATGCCGGCGCCAAACAGATAGACGAAGGCGAACCAGCCGACGGCGGTCAGGGCGAGGTCGAACAGATAGCCCGCGCGCGAGCGTTGCGTGGTGATGATCATGATGCGTCCGGTGACTTGATGCCGCGGTCCGGGCTGGTCCAGCGTGCGCGCCGGGCCTGCTTGCGGAGCATGACTTTGGGAAAGCTGACCAGGGTGGTGAACAGGCTTACCATCCAGTAGGCCAGCGGATACCAGATGACCCAGTAGAGGGCGCGCGTGAGGCCGGGTTCGTAGCGGCGGTCGATCAGGATGCTGACCGCGAATTGCAGCAGGCACACCACGGCCAGCATCATGCCGGTAAAGGCCGGCGGCATCAGGCTGGCGATCTGCATGTTATTGGGCAGGGTCGCGACCTGGCTGATGAGCCAGAGCAGCACGGACACGCCGAACGCAAAGGCCCAGGCCGTGGACAGGCAGAATTCCGCCACCAGCGGCCACAGGCGGCGATGGCGCCAGCTCCAGATCGAGCGCAGGTTCTTCAGGAATACCTCGGCGCCGCCCTGGGCCCAGCGCAGGCGCTGCTTCCACAGCCCGCGCAGGGTCTCGGGCATCAGGATCCAGCACAGTCCGCGCGGCTCGTAGAAGATGGACCAGTGGTCGCGCTGCAGTTTCCAGCTGATGTCGATGTCCTCGGTGATCATGTCCAGGCTCCAGTAGCCCACGCGGTCCAGCGCCGTGCGGCGGAACGCCGCGACGACGCCCGACACCGTGAAGACCTGGCCGTAGACGCGCTGGGTGCGCTTGATGAGCCCGATGATCGACGAGAACTCGCCCACCTGGATGCGGCCGATCATGGTGGACCGGGTGCGGATGCGCGGGTTGCCGGTGACGGCGCCCACGCGCGGGTTGTCGATCAGCGGCGCCACCAGGTAGGCGGCGGCGTCGGGATCCAGCACCGCGTCGCCGTCGATGCAGACCAGGTATTCGCTGCGGGCCGTCAGGGCGCCCATGCGCAACGCCATGGCCTTGCCCTGGTTCTGGGCCAGATGCACGACGCGCAGCCGCGGGTGTTCGCCGGCCAGGCGGTCCAGCATCTGGCCCGTGCCGTCGCTGGAGCCGTCATTGATGGCGATGACCTCGATGTGCGGGTAGTTCTGGCCGAGCGCGGCGAGCAGGGTTTCCTCGCCGTTGTCCGCCTCGTTGAAGCACGGCACCAGGATGGACACCAGCGGCGCGCCGGCCAGTGCCGGCGGCTGCCGGTCGGCGCCCCATTGCCAGTGCCGTTCCCAGTGCCACCAGAAATAGATGCCGCCCGCCATCCACATGCCGGACATGAACAGGGGGTAGAAGAACACGAAGCCCAGGAGCGCTTCGCCGGTCAGCATCAAGGTGAAGCCGAACGGCGCGCCGAGCACCGCGCAGAGAATAAGCAGGGCGATCAATCGGTCTGTCATTGGACGGGGTACCACGCTTCGGAGATGGCGGGCCGGATGCCTTGCAGCCGGGGTTGGTCTTGCGAGAAGTCGTCGGGGTAGTAGCCAAAGCTGCGGGCGCCGCGCAGTTGCAGGCGCCGCATCCAGCCCGCCAGGACGTCGGTGTCCACGGGCGTCGCCTCGGGCCGGCCGGGCCCTGTGCGCCAGTCGCGGCTTTGCAGCTCGAACACCGTCTTGTTCAAGGCGCCGGGATGGCGGGCGACGGTATCGACCAGTGAGTCCAGCCACGCGTTTTCCTTGCCCTTGGGCACGTCCTCCATCAGCGGCATCGCCATGGGGGCGGTCCAGTCGTAGGCGCCCAGGAAGTCGTCCAGGTTCTGCGCGAACCAGGTTTCGCTTTCGGGGTTCAGGACAGGCTGCGCGTAGAGGTTGCGGGCCGTCTTGATCTGCGGTCCGCGCACCTCGCGCACGCGCCCGGCCAGCGTGGCGGTGAAGTCCACCAGGGCGCGGCTTTTGTAGCGGGTCCAGCGTTGCAGCGTATCCGGATCCGCGCGCAGTTCGGCGATGCTGCCCGGCAGGCCAGCCGCCCGGTAGGCGGCCAGCGCGGCGGGGCTGGCGTCTTCGAAGTCCGAGAGCAGGGCATCGTCGTGGAACAGAATGCCGTCGAAGATCGCGTAGCGGGCCAGGTCTTCGTACAGGTCGCCAATGCGGGAGCGGACGGTGGCGTCGAAGGGCGACAGCCGGCGGTACTGCGCGGGGTCGGGGGCGGCCAGCCCCGAATCCGGGTCCCAGCGCAAGACGCGCGGCAGGGATGGGTCCAGGTCGAAAGCCAGCACCGGCATCCAGGCGTAGACCATCACGTTGGCGCGGTTGTGCAATTGCCAGGCCGCGCGGTTGAACAGGTCGGCGCGCATGGGCAGCCAGCGGTTGGGGAAGTACAGCGACTTCACCAGGCCGTCGCCTTCCGGGTCCGAATAGGCTTGCAGGAATACGGTGTTGATCTGCATGTCCAGGATGCGCTGCACCAGCACGCCCAGGTTGCGGTCGGTCTGCGCCGGGTCCGGATCGTAGACATAGTCCAGGTCGATGTGCGCCACGCGCATGAACGGCTCGGCTTCCATGCCGATCACGCTGTTGGAGAAGGACTTGAGTACGGGATCGCTGGACAGCAGCAGGCGGGGCGTGGACATCAGGCGGCCCAGGCGGCCGGCGCCGTCCTCCAGCGTCAAGGCCAGTTGATAGCCGTTTTCGGCGGTGATGCGCAGCGTGGAGCCGCCTTCCGCGCCGTAGGGCCAGACCCAGACGCGCGGCTTCTTGCCGGTGGTGCGGCGGATCTTTTCGGTGATGGCGGCGACGTCGCGGCCCATGCGGGCGTTGAACTGCGCTTCGCTTTCGTACTGGCGGGCCCGCGCGTCGTAGGCGCGGATGGCGGCGGCGGGTTCGGTGTTGCCTTGGGGATTGGCCAGCGCGCCATAGTGCGAGGCATCGGTATGCGCCGCGATTTCCACCAGGCCGGAGCGGGAGATCTCGCGGATCTCGTCCCAGTTCAGGAAGCGTTCACGCGCTTGCGGACTGCCGCCGAAGTCCACGGGCTTGTCCGCCGGCGTGTCCATCCAGACGCCCACCGGAGCCAGCAGCGCGGGCCAGCCGTAGGCCTTCAGGATGGGCAGCACGCGGGTATGGAAGCTGCGGTAGCCGTCGTCGAACGACAGCAGCACGGCGCGGTCGGGCAGATCCTGGCCGCCCTGGCGGGCGGCCAGGATCTGGTCCACGGACACGGCCTGATAGCCGTTGGCGCGCAGCCAGGCCAGCTGTTCGGCCAGGCGGTCGGTGCGCACGCTGAGAAAGCCCTGGTCGGGGTTCTCGTCTTCGACGTCGTGATAGGCCAGGGCCAGGAACTGGCCCTTTACCCAAGGCTGTTCGGCGGGCGCGACGGGGCGCTCGGCTGGCGGCGTGTAGACGGGGATGTCCTTGGCGCAGGCGGTCAGCAGCAGGAACACGAACAGCAGCAGGCCGGCAAGAATGAGTCGGGTATGGAATTTGAGCATCATGACGGTATCGGAGGCCGGGTTCAGAAGCGGTAGGCGAGGTCGAACACGATGCGCAGTTCGCGCTCGCGTTCGCCGTCGTACGGGCGGCTGATGCCGGTGACCATGGCGCCCATGTCCAGGACGTCGTTCGCGCGATAGCGCTGGCCGTAGCCCAGCGCGACGACGCCGCCGGTGCCATGGCCTTGCTGGCTGTAGGCGCCGGCGCCGAGCGTGCCGATCTGTTCCCAGGCGATTTCGTAGCGCCGGTAGAGCGTGTGCGTCACGCGCACGCCAGGCATGGCCATGAAGTCCGCGCTGGGGTTGAAGTAGGGCGCGTCGTCCAGCGTATTGCGCTGCGACGACAGGTCCAGCTCCAGGTCGGCCTTCAGGTGCGGCGCGGTGTAGACGCGTTCGCGGCCATTGAGCCCCAGTTCCCAGCGGCTGTTGCCATCGCTGAAGCGCGAGGGCGCCACCGACAGCGTCCATTCGCGCCTTTCATTGGCGCGCCAGCGCACGAAGGCGGACAACCGGTTGGACGAGACGTCATTGGTCAGCGCGCGCAGCGGCGTGTCGCGCGACATGATTTCTCCGGAGCCGCCCACTTGCCAGTGGTCGTCCAGGTCGTAGGCGGCCGATAGCCGCAAGCCGGGCTTCACGCCGTGGCCGTAGTCGTGGGTGGACACCTCGCCTTCCACCGTCAGGTCGCGGCCGCGCCATTCGACGCCGGTGCGCAGCCAGCGGTAGTTGCCGCGGCCTTCCTCGAAGTCGCCGGTGGCGTAGCCGCCGCCGCCGAAGACGCGCCAGTTGTAGTCGATGGGCGACGAATACAGCACGGCGTCGATGCCGAAGTCGCCGTTGCCGTTGACGGGGCTGTCGTTGGCCAGGCCGCGATAGCCGCTGATCCGCAGTTCGGCCTTCTGATGGACCTCCCACTCGCGGGCCAGACGGCGGCTGGTCAGGTTTTCGGGAGAACGGGCCAGCGTGTCACGGGACAGCGCCTCGGCCTGCCGCCATTCCTGCAGGTCCAGCGCGGTAAAGCCCTGGCCGTTTTCCACGCCCAGGCCGCGGGGCGACAGGGTCTCGGCCATTTTCAGTTCGATCTCCGAGGCGCGGGGCAGCGAGCGGGCGCGGTAGACGGTGGCCAGGTCGCCGCGCAGTCCGGAATTGTTCGGGGCCAGTCCGACCATCTCTTCAAGGCGCTGCTGGGCGGCGACGGTGTCGTCGGCCTGGAGCCGGGCAACGGCCAGCGTCTGGCTGCTTTCCAGGTTCAGGTCGTTGGGCATGCGCGTGGCCTGGCCCTTGTAGTAAAGCCAGGGGGCATAGCCCGACTGGACTCCTTCCGCGATGGCCCCGGTCTGGTCGTATTGCTCGCCTTCGGCCAGCGCGTAGTACAGGCCCGTTTCGGTCGCCAGGCGGTCCTCGGGCGAGTCAGCGCGCAAGGCGTCGCTGGCGGCGACCTGGCGGTAGATGTCGCGGGCGCGCTCGGGCTGGCGCAGATACAGATAGGCCGAGGCGACGTCGTTCAGCGCGAAGCGCGGCACGTCGGTGCCGTCGGCCAGCAGCGCCTCGTACTCCTGCGTGAGTTCCTGCATGCGCGCGCGGGCGTGCAGGGCGTGCAGGCGGTCGATACGAGCACGCAGCACGTCGCCGCGGGCCTCGTCGCCCAACTGGCTCCAGGCGGAAATCGCGGCGTCGTACCCGGCCAGCGCGCGGTCGGCGATGACAAAGCGCTCCGCCTCGCTGCGCGCGGGCATGGCTGCCAGCCGGGCCTCCTGGGCCAGCGCGTCGGCCTGCAGGCCGCGCATCTGGCCCGCGTCGAAGAGATCGGCGTGGCGGCGCGCCAGTTCCAGCGCGACGTCGGCCATGCGGGCGGCTTGCAGCGCGAGGATGTATTCACGCAGCACGTATGACGTGCCGGGCGCGTTGGCCAGCGCCTGGTCGGCCTGGCGCAATCCTTCGAAGGGCTTGCCCTGGCGCGCTTGGACGTAGCTGAGCGCCAGCCGGGCATCGGCGTCGCGGGGGTGGCGCTTGACCCATCGTTCCCCGGCCTGGGTTGCGGCCGCGAACTGTCCGGCATCGGCCAGGGTCATGATCTCGCCGGCGGCGAAGGCGGACTGGGCAGGGTAGCGGCGCATGCCCGTCCGGTAGCTGGTCAGCGCCTGGGGCCAGTGCTGCGCATCGCGGTAGGCGCGCGCCACGGCCAGTTGCACGTCGGCGGGCAGATCGGCGCCGGGAGGCAGTGTCTCGTAGGCGGCGATGGCTTCGGCCGGCTTGCCGGCCCAGCCGGCGATGATGATGTGGTCCTGGATCGCCCGCGCGCCGGCGGCCGGGCCTTGCTGGCGCAGCATGGCCAGCGCGGGCTCATAGTCTCCGGCGCGGGCTCGCTCGATCAGCGCGTCATAGCCCTCCACCGGTCCGCCCAGCGCCAGCGCGGGAGCCAGCACGGCGCAGGCCGCCATCAGGTTCAGTTTCGATCCGGCAACACGGGGTCGCTTCGGTCCTTTGATTGGCATCTGTAGTACTTCCGCAGTTGCGACTCGGGGCGTTCAGAAACCCGCCGCCCTTGGGGCGCGCGTGCCGGCAACGCCGGCAACGGACGCAGGTACGCAAACACGCCTGCGGCGCGGGATTGAACGTTCGATTGGGGACTGCGCGGCGCCCGCTGCGGGGACCTTCGCACTCGCGCTAAGGGAGTGCATGGCTAGTACGCGCCACGCCCGTTGGGCGTGATCGCGGCGCTCTTGCGGCGCCGTCGATAGCGTGGACTTTAGGGGGTTTTTACCAAGTTAACTGTCAAGTACTGCAAAGAGGGCAGCACCTGGGGCCGGGCTTGTCGTATTCTTCGTCGCATGCCGTGCAATCGTCTTGGCGCGGGCAGTAAAGGTTCAGGACGGATAGACATGCGTCGCCCCGTGGCCTCGTGCATGAGGAGGTCTTTTCGTTGTTATGGTAACAAAAAGCATCAAAAATGCTTACGTGTAACGCGTCTCCTAGTGCGAACCCAGTGCAACAGCAGTTCCAAGCGACGGCGAAGGCCCAGAAGGCTCAAGCCGGCATAAACCATGACGACTTCTTTGTTTTTCCTTATGTGGGGTCTGGCGACGGCATTGGCGCTGCCGTTGCTGTTGCCGTTTCACGCCCGCGGAGTGGAGGGCGTGCCCGCATTCACGGCGGCGAACGCGCTGGCCGTGCTGTCCATGCTGGCGTATGCCGCGGCGGAGATAATTTCCCCCAGCGCCTACGTGATGGTGTCGAACACGGCCTGGGTCTGTGCGGTCGCTTTGGTCTACATCGGCGTGCGGCAGTTCTTCGGGTTGCGCCCGCACGTGCTGCGCACGGTCATTCTTTGTTCGCTCTGTACGTTTGCGTTTGCCCTGCTGCTGTATCGCAACGACGACCAGGGCGGGCGCATGATGCTGTTTTCGGCTTATACCTGCGTGCTGATGTCGGCAACGGGCGGGGTCATCTTCCGGCAGCGCAAGCGCATCCAGACGACCGGCGTGGTCCTCTACCTGATGCTGGCGATCTTCGGGCTGGTGGCGCTGCACGCGTTGCGCGTGTACGTCTACGGGATGGGGCTGGCAGCGCCCGTGTCCCTGCTGCAGCCGTCGGCCTGGGGCATGTTCTTCATCGTCTGCGGATCGGTCACGGTGCCGGCGCTGTTCCTGGCGCTGCTGCTCATGATCCAGACCTGCCAGTCCGAGAAAATGCAGGCCGCGCTGACCTTCGACAGCCTGACCCATGCATATTCGCGCCGCAGCATCCTGGATGAACTGGAGCACGAGCTCCAGCGCTGCGAACGCACCGGAGGCAAGCTGGCGGTGCTGGTGCTGGACATCGATCACTTCAAGTCCATCAACGACCGCTATGGCCATGCGGCGGGCGACACCGCGCTGCGCCACTACGCGCAGGTCGTGCAGAACGCGGTGCGCGCGAGCGACCGCTTCGGCCGGCTGGGCGGCGAGGAGTTCGTGCTGCTGATGTATGACTGCGATCCGGCCCGCGCGCTGGTGCATGCCCAGCGTGTCTGCGATGCCCTGCGCGATACGCCCCTGTACCTGCAGGGGCTGGAAGTGCCGATGACCACCAGCGGCGGACTGGCCTCGTATCAGTCGGGCGACAGCGCGGACGGCATCCTGGCCCGCGCCGACGTGGCGCTGTACCAGGCCAAGAAGCAAGGGCGCGACCGGGTGGAAATGGCCTGGAGCGCGCGCGGCGCGAGCCGCGCGGCCGCTCCGGCTCAGGAACGGGCGGCGGGCGACGCGCCGGCCGCCGCCCGGGGGGCCGCGGGCACTACGGCTTGAGGTGTTCCGTCAGGAACCTCTCCATGGCTTCGTAGAATTCGAACTTGTTCTCGTCGTTGTGGAAGCCGTGGCCCTCGTTGTCCTTGACCATGTATTCCACATCCACGCCGCGCGCCTTGAGCGCCGCGACCATCTGGTCGCTTTCGTCCTTGTTGACGCGCGGATCCTTGGCGCCCTGCGCCACGAACAGCGGTGTCCTGATCTTGTCCGCGTGCATCGCGGGCGAGGTCGCGGCCAGGCGCTCGCGGTCGCGTTCGGGGTCGCCCACCATGTCCTGCATCTTGGCCAGCATCGGCTTCCAGTACGGCGGAATGGACTGCATGAACGTGAACAGGTTGGACACGCCCACATAATCCACCGCGGCGGCATACAGTTCGGGCGTGAACGCGACGCCCGCCAGCGTGGCGTAGCCGCCATAGCTGGCGCCATAGATGCCGATGCGCTTGGGGTCGGCGATGCCTTGCTGCACCAGCCATTGCACGCCGTCCGTGATGTCGTCCTGCATCTTCAGGCCCCATTGCCCGAAGCCGGCCTCCCAGAAATCGCGGCCGTAGCCGGTGGATCCCCGGAAGTTCATCTGCAGCACGCAAAAGCCGCGGTTGGCCAGGAACTGCACCTCGGGGTTGTAGCCCCAGCCGTCACGCGCCCACGGGCCGCCGTGCGGATTCACGATGCAAGCCAGGTTCTTGGGCGCGCGGCCTGCAGGCAGCGTCAGGTAGCCGTGTATGGTCCTGCCATCCCGGCTCTGATAGCTGATGGGCTGCACCCGCGACATGTCGGCTTCGGGTATGGCCGGATTCAGGTCGGCCAGCTTGGTCAGCGTGTCGGCGGTGGCGTCGTAGATGTAGCGCGAGCCCGGCGTGCGGTCGTTATAGGCGGCGACGATGAACTTGTTTTCGTCGCGGTTGGCGCCCTGGATGACGAAGTCGTAGCCGCTCAGCCTGGCGGCCAGCGTCTTGTTCAGGGCCTCGGTTTCGGCGTCGAAGAACTTGTACTGCGGCTTGTCGGTCTGGTAGGAGGCCAGCGTCAGCACGCGGCGCTTGCGCGAGAACGCCGCGCCGTCCAGGTCCACCGTGTCGGGCGTGAAGATCACCTCCTCGGCGTCCGGGTTGGCCGGGTCGATGATCACCAGCGACAGCTTGTCGCGCCCGCGGTTGCTCAGGGCATAGAGCTTTTTGTCGTCGAAGGTGAAGAACGCCGGGCTGACGCTGGTGCGGTAATCGGTGGTGATCAGCGGGCGGAAATCCGAGGCTTCGTCTTCGCGGTAGAGCAGGGCGGTGTTCAGGCCGTCGCTGGTGATGGCGGCGCGCACCTTGCCCGCATGGTCCGTCTGCCAGCCGACGATGTTGCCGGGGTTCTGCGCCACCAGCACGGCCGCGCCGGTGTGGACATTGACGCGGTAGACGTCGAAGACTTCGGGATCGCGCTGGTTGTGGCTGATCAGGACGTGCTCGGGGTCGTCTTCCAGGTCGTCCTCGATGCCCGCGCGCACGCCTTCGTACGGGGTCAGGTCGGTGATCTTGCCGGTCTTGGCGTTGACGGCCAGCACATGGAAGTTCTCATCGCCGCCAAAGTCCTTCTGGTACAGCACCACGTCGGCGCCCTTCCAGAAATAGGCGCCGATGTCGCGCGCGGTTTCGCTGGTCAGCTGGCGGGGTTCGCCCACAAGCTGGCTGCCTTGCAGCGGCTGGACATAGATATTCATCCGGGCCGGATTGCCGTCCACGCTGGTGGGCTGCATGAAGGCAAGCGTCTGGCCGTCGTCCGACAGGCGGAAATAGCCGCGCTCCGGGTTGCGGAAGAAGTCTTTCAGAGGATAAGCGCGGGGAGGGGGCTGCGTGGCGCAGGCACCCAAGGTGGCGCCGACGATGCTGGCGGCCAGGACGGTGCGCGTCATGAATGAGAACAAGGGAAACCTCCGTGATGTCGATCCGCGTTGCGATGGGCGCGCTCGGGACGATGGGGCGGACCGCCAGTCGTGGCGGGCGGTCCGGCGGGCATGTGCCGGCGGCTCGTCGATAATGCCATAGCCGCGCGGACGGTGTCGAACCCGGCCCCACTTATGCCGTCAGCCCGTTTGCGGGATAATCGCGGCAATTCATCTGGAGATTTACATGTACAGGAATCTGGTCGCGGCATCGGTGCTGGCCCTGGGCCTGGCGGGCTGCTCGATAGGCATCTCGCAGGACGGTTCGGCGCCGCACAGCGAATTCAAGGCGCCGGTGGCCTTCAAGGACGCCTACGACGCGGTCATCCGGCAGTCCAATGCCTGCCTGCGCAGCACCGACAATGCCTACCGCGTGGTCGCCGATCTGAACGAGAGCGCGCAATCCGGCGTGGTGCGGGTGCTGGCCCCTTATTCCGACAATGAAATGACGCGCGTCGACCTGAAGGCGGCCGGCGCAAAGACCACGGACGTGCGTATCGTGATGTGGGGCAAGGGCACCTGGGACGCCGCCGCGATGCGCGCAATGCAGGATGCCATCTACTACAGCCTGGTGTCTTGCAGCACCTACATGCCGCTGGACCCGCGCCCCGCGGTCAAGCCGTCGCGCGACCTGCCGCGCGACTGAGGGCACGTGCGCGGGATCAATCGCCGCCCGGACGGCGGCGGATGATCTTGAAGGTGGCGGTGGCGCGCGCCACCAGTTCGCCGTCGGCGCGCCGGATGTCGCCTTCACAGAAGGCAATGGATGCGCCGCGGCGCAGGCAGCGCGCCTCGATGACCAGGTCGCCCGTGCCGGGAGACAGGAACGTCGTGTTCATGTCGATGGTGGCCATGCCTTCGGAGGCATCCGCCGAGCCGCGCGCCGCGGCGCTCAGGGTGAAGTCCAGTACGCTCATCAGGGTGCCGCCATGCACGTCGCCGCGGCTGTTGGTCAGGTCCTGGCGCCAGGGCAGCGTGGTGCGCGCGTACGCGGGCGCGATGCTCTCGGGCACCAGGCCGATGAAGTGCATGAACGGAATGGTCAGGCCGAAGTAGTCGGTTTGGGTGGAAGCGGATGCAGTCATGGAACCGTTGTGGGCGGGAATGGATAGCGGGTTGTCGCCGGTCATAATATATGTTTTTGCCACGGGATTGAGGCCATGACCGGGCAGGAGCCCTTGCGGTCCTTTCGCAAGATCGTGCATGTGGACATGGATGCGTTCTACGCGTCCGTGGAGCAGCGCGACAACCCCGAATTGCGAGGCAAGCCGGTGGTCGTCGCGTGGACCGGCCCGCGTTCGGTCGTATGCGCGGCCTCCTATGAGGCGCGCCGCTTCGGCATCCATTCGGCCATGTCGGCCATCAAGGCGGAGCGGCTCTGCCCGCACGCGATCTACGTCCCGCCCGACTTCAACCGCTACCGCGACGTGTCGCGCCAGATCCGCCAGATATTCGCGCGCCATACCGACCTGATCGAGCCCTTGTCGCTGGACGAGGCTTACCTGGATGTCACGGTCAACAAGTACGGGCTGCCGTCGGCCACCGAGGTGGCCCAGGTCATCCGCCAGCAGATTCGCGAGGAAACCGGCCTGACCGCCTCGGCTGGCGTGGCGCCTAACAAGTTCCTGGCCAAGATCGCCTCCGACTGGAACAAGCCTGACGGACAGTTCGTGATCCGCCCGAACAAGGTGCTGGCCTTCCTGGAGCCCTTGCCCGTGCGCAAGGTGCCGGGCGTGGGCAAGGTGACGCAAGCGCGCCTGGAACAGCTGGGCATTCTTACGGTGGGGGATCTGGCGACCCACAGCGCCCAGGAACTGGAGCACTATTTCGGGCGCTATGGCCGGCGCCTTTACGAGCTGGCGCGCGGCATCGACGAGCGCGAGGTGCAGACGGATCAGCCCTTGCAGCAGGTCTCGGCCGAAACGACGTTCTCGCAGGATATCCGGCTGGACGCCCTGGGCGAGGCGATCGACCGCATGGCGGACAAGGTGTGGGACCAGGCGCTGAAAAAGGGTGCGCTGGGGCGCACGGTGGTGCTCAAGCTGAAGACCGACCGTTTCCGCATTCTGACGCGCAGCCAGACCAGCCCGAATCCGCCCGCGTCCGCGGCCGAACTTGCGGCGCAGGCCAGGCTGCTATGCGAACGCGTGGAACTGCCGCCGGAGACGCTGTACCGGCTGGCCGGGGTGGGGATGAGCAACTTCGCCGATCCCGCAGAACAGTCGCGCCAGCCGGATTTATTCGGCGGCGCGTTCTAGGCGGGCCACGCAGGGCTTGCGCAAGAAAAACCGCTCCCGCCCCAAGGCAAAAACGCCCCTTGGGGGGCAGCCGGCACGCGTAGCGTGCGCAGCGCGTGGTGGGATTTCCCTTTTTCTTCAGGCCAGGCGGGCCTTTACTTGCTGCGACAGCGCCGTCATGTCGGCGCGGCCGGCCAGGGCCTGCTTGAGCAGCGCCATGACCTTGCCCATGGCGGGTGCGCCGGTCACGCCTTGCGCGGCTACTTCGGCCAGCGCGGCGTCGATGGCGGCGGCCACCTCTTCAGGCGTGGCGGCCTGCGGCAGGAATTCCTGCAACACCACCAGTTCGGCCTTTTCCTGCTCGGCGGTTTCCGTGCGGCCGGCCTGTTCGAACGCGGCGATCGACTCGCGGCGCTGCTTGACCTGCTTTTCGATGATGGCGGTGATCTCGGCGTCGGACAGCTCGCGGCGTTCGTCCACTTCCTTCTGCTTGACGGCGGCCAGCAGGAAACGCAGCGTGGTCAGGCGCGCGGCGGCCTTGGCGCGCATCGCGTCCTTGACGGAGTCGGACAGGCGGGTCTTGAGCGTAGCAGTGCTCATCGGTAAACCTTTGTGGTGTTGCGGTAAACAGGAAGTGTAAACCGGCAGGCGGCGCGCGGCGCGCATGCAATTGCTCAATCCGTTCTTAAAGATGTATTATAAATATATGTTTAAAGGCGAGCACGATCGCAATCCAAGGAGCAGTAGATGTTGAGCCCCCAAATCCGCGCGCTGGTCAAGGCCACGGCCCCCGTCCTGAAGACGCATGGCGTAGCGCTGACCAAGCACTTCTATGCGCGCATGTTTGACCACAACCCCGAACTCAAGCACATCTTCAATCAGGCCCATCAGGCGGGCGGCCAGCAGCAGCATGCGCTGGCCGGCGCCGTGACCGCCTATGCCGAGCACATCGACGATCCTTCCGTGCTGATGCCGGTGGTGACGCGCATCGTGCACAAGCACGTCAGCCTGGGCATCCGGCCGGAACACTACGCCATCGTGGGCAAGCATTTGCTGGCGTCCATCCGCGAAGTGCTGGGCGAGGCGGCCACGGACGAGCTGGTGGACGCCTGGGCGGCCGCCTATGGCCAGCTGGCGGACCTGCTGATCGCCGAAGAAGCGCGCCTGTACGCGGAGTCCGCGAACAAGCCGGGCGGCTGGACGGGCTGGCGCGCGTTCCGGGTGGTGGGCAAGCAGCCCGAAAGCGCCGAAATCACGTCCTTTTACCTGGCGCCGGCCGACGGCGGCACGGTGCCGGCCTACCGGCCGGGCCAGTACGTGTCGGTGCGCGTCTACGTGCCCGAGCTGGGCCTGATGCAGCCCCGCCAGTACAGCCTGTCGGACGCGCCGGGCCAGGATCGCCTGCGCATTTCGGTCAAGCGCGAAGCGGGCGGCGATCAGACGCCGGCCGGTCGCGTGTCCAACGCGCTGCATGACCGCCTGGAAGAGGGCGGGGTGCTGGACGTGGCGCCGCCCCAGGGCGATTTCCACCTGCGCGAAGACGGCAATGCGCCGGTCGTGCTGCTCAGCGGCGGCGTGGGCCTGACGCCCATGGTGTCGATCCTGAACCATCTGGTGCGCGCCAACGACGACCGCCAGATCCGTTTCGTCCATGGCTGTCGCAACCGGTCGGTGCATGCGATGAAGGATCACATCAACCACATCGCCGCCGAACGCGGCAATGTGCGCAAGGCGGTGTTCTACGAGGAGATCGGCCACGGCGACCAACCCGGCCGCGACTACGACCACAAGGGACGCGTCGATCTGCACGCCATCCGCGACGAGGCCATCGTGCCTGGCGCGGACTACTACCTGTGCGGTCCGGCGGCCTTCATGAGCGCGCAGCGCGAGGCCCTGGTGGGCCTGGGCGTGGCCGAAGACCGCATCCACGCCGAGGCGTTCGGCACGGGCGGCGCGCCCGCCTGAGCGGTGTATCCTGGCGGCCCGATCCTCCCGGGTCGTCCGGACTCCTCCCCATCCAGCCATGCAACTGAACCGATTCACCGACTTCGGCCTGCGCGTCCTGATGTACCTGACGCAATGCCGCGACCGGCCCGCCGCCGTCACCGTCCCGGAGATCGCCGAACGCTTCCAGCTGTCGCGCAATCATCTGGTGAAGGTGGTGCATTTCATGGCGCAGCGCGGGTGGATCAGCACGTCGCGCGGCAAGGGCGGGGGGCTGAGCCTGGCGCGCCCGGCCACGGATTACCGGGTGGGCGACCTGATCCGCGAGCTGGAGCAGCAGGGGCCGCTGATCGATTGCCGCGAGCCGCCCTGCGCGCTGGACGGCGCATGCCGGCTGTCGGGCGTGCTGGCGCAGACGCTGCAGGCGTTCTACGAAGCGCTCAATGGCTATACGCTGGCCGACCTGGTGCGCGAGCCGACGGCGGCTGCCATCATCAAGTTGCATCGCGTCGCCTGAGGCGGGGCATGATGTTTGGTTATGGCCCCTGCGGCGTTTGGCATTTGCCGGCGCGGGCGCCGGCGTTACAGAATGGACGCATTCGCAGTCTTTTTTGGATAACGGTATGCGCGTTTGCGTAATCGGCGCCGGCGTCGTGGGTGTCACGTCGGCCTATTTCCTGGCGCGCCAGGGTCATGAAGTGGTGCTGGTGGACAGCCAGCCCCGTCCGGCGGAAGTCTCCAGCTATGCCAATGGCGGCCAGCTCAGCTACAGCTATGTGGCGCCGCTGGCAGGCCCGGGCGTGCTGCCCAGCGTGCCCGGCTGGTTGCTGCGCCAGGATTCGCCGCTGCGCTTCCGGCCGCGGCTGGATCCTCACCAATGGCGCTGGTGCCTGCAATTCGCGCTGGCGTGCCGGGCATCGGTGGCCAAGGCCTCCACGGCCCAGCTGCTGACCCTGTCCTACCTCAGCCGCGATGTGATGCACACCCTGCTGGAACAGGAGAGCCTGGACTTCGGCCATCTGAAGAACGGCAAGCTCATCGCCTACCGCAGCGCGGAATTGCTCGACAAGGCGCGCGCGCTGGTGGCCTACCAGGCCGCGCACGGCGCCGAGCAGCAGGTGCTGGATGCCGCCCAGACCGTGGCGCGCGAACCCGCGCTGGCCGGCATGGGCGCAAGCCTGGCGGGCGCCATCTATACGCCCAGCGAAGAGGCGGGCGATTGCCGCCAGTTCACCGAGGCCCTGTTCGACCGCCTGCAGGCCATGGGCAACGTGCAGTGCGCCATGTCCAATCCGGTATCCGGCCTGCAGCTTGAGGGCCGCCGTATCGTGGCCGTCAATGCCCGCGACGGCGACATCGGCGCCGATGCCGTGGTGCTCGCCACCGGCATGGGCACCCGCGCCTTGCTCAAGCCCCTGGGCCATGATGTGCCGCTGTATCCCCTGAAGGGCTATAGCTTGAGCGTGCCCCTGGAGGACGACGACACGGTGGCGCCGCGCATCAGCGTGACCGACTACGAACGGCGCATTGTCTATGCCCGTGTGGGCAAGGTGCTGCGGATCGCGGCCATGGTCGACATCGGCAGCGCCAACGCCGATATCGACCCGGTGCGCATCAGTCTGCTCAAGCGCCAGGTGCTTGAGGCATTTCCGGCGCTGGACCTGAGCCAGGCCATTCCCTGGGCCGGATTGCGTCCGGCCACGCCCACGGGCAAGCCCCTGATCGGGCGCAGCCCGGCGGCGGACAATCTCTGGCTGAACATCGGCCAGGGCGCGCTGGGCTTCACCCTGTCCTGCGGCAGCGCCGCGCTGCTGACCGCGCAGATGGCCGGCATGGAATTGCCGCTGGACGCCACGCCCTTCAAGCCCTGACGAAAACGGCAATGTCCATTTCGCGATAGCCCGTGCCTTTTCATCGGCAGACGGGCTGACCGCCGCTCAATAGGATAGCGATCATCCGCCGCGCAAGCCGCCTTCGGGCTGCTTGCGCGGTTGGAGCCGATCCCATCCTTCAAGCGAAATTGCCATGTCCTATCTGTTTCCCTTGTTCGCCATCCTGTTCTGGGCGGGCAATGTCATCGTGTCCAAGATGGCCGCCAGCGCCATCTCTCCCACTGCCATCACCTTCTACCGCCTGGTGCTGGCGCTGTTCCTGATGGGCCTGTTCACGGCCCGGCCCGCCTGGCGCAACCGCAAGGTCATCCTGCGCCACTGGCCCAAGCTGGCGCTGTACGGCGCCTTGTCGTCGGCGGTGTTCCAGGCGCTGTCCTACCGGGCCGCCGAAACCACCAGCGCGACCAACATGGCCATCCTGACGGCGCTGATTCCGCTGCTGAGCATGCTGCTGAGCGTTGTGATCCTGAGAGATCCGCTGACCCTGGGCATGGCCGCGGGCGGAGTGCTGTCTTTCCTGGGGCTCCTGTACCTGGTGGGCCAGGGCGACATGCTGAGCGTGTTCCAGCATGGCATTCATGCGGGCGACGGCCTGATGTTGCTGGCGGCTTTGTCCTATGCGCTGTATGGCGTGCTGCTGCGCCATTGGCGGGTGCCGGTTCCGGCCTGGCAGTCCACCTTTGTGCAGTCGATCTTTGCGCTGCTCTACATGCTGCCGCTGTATCTGCGGGTGCCGGCGGCGCAGGCCGCGCTGGATGTGAAGACGATTCCGCTCATCCTCTACGCCGGCATCTTCTCGTCGGTGCTGCTGTCGTACCTGTGGATCGAAGGCGTGCAGCGCCTGGGGCCCAACCGGTGCAGCATTTTCATCAACCTCTTGCCGCTGTTCACCGCGCTGGCCGCTTTCGTCATGCTGCGCGAGCAATTGCATGGCTACCACCTGCTGGGCGGCGCGGTCACGCTGGGCGGGGTGCTGCTGGCGCAGACGGTGCAGCGGCCGTTGTTCGGCGCCGCGCGCGGCCGTGCGCTGGCGACGGGCAAGGCGTAGCCAGCGGTTCACGGGCGTTCAATACAGGCGCTGGTTCCCGCCGCATAGTGGCGCTCTTTAAGCGGAGGAGCCATGAGCATTTTCCAGAAAGCCACGATCGCGCTGGCGCGCAGCCCGGTGGCGGGGCGGGCGATGCGGACGATGGCGGCGCGGTCCACGCTGGCGCGCCGCTTCGTCGGCGGCGCCGACGTGGACGAAGCGGTCCGGACCGCCGCGCGCTTGCGGGAGGCGCACGGCATCCGGGCGTCCCTGTTCTATCTGGGCGAGTACGTCGCCGACCGCGGCGCCATCGAGCACAACGTGAATCAGGCTATCGGCGCATGCGGCGCGCTGGCCGCAGCTGGCCTGGATGTGCACGTTTCAGTCGATCCCACCGCCATCGGCTACATGCACAGCGACGCGCTGGGCGAGGACAACGCGCGTCGCATCGGCATGGCGGCACGTGGCAGCGCCGGAAAGGGGGGCGACTGGATGGTGCTGGACATGGAAGACTCGGGCATCCGTGACCGCACCTGCGCCCTGCACCGCAATCTGCTGGTAGCGGGCATCCCCGCCGGCCTGACCTTGCAGGCGCGGCGGCGGCGCACGCCGGAAGACCTGGCCTGGGCCATCCGCCAGCGGACCTCGCTGCGGCTGGTCAAGGGCGCGTTTCCCGAGCGCGCGCTGGACCACGCGGGGCGCGCCCGCATCGACCAGGCCTATCTGGACGCGGCTTCCATCATGCTGTCGCGGGAGGCGCGCGAATCGGGTTTTTATCCTGTCTTCGGCACGCACGACGACCGGCTGGCCGGCGCCATCATGGAGCTGGCACGGGACCGCGGCTGGCCGGCCAGCGGCTTCGAGTTCGAAATGCTCTACGGCGTACGCCCGGATTGGCAACTGGCGCTGCGCGCCTTGGGCTATAACGTCAGGGTCTATCTCCCGTTTGGCGCCGATTGGTGGCCGTATGCCATCCGCCGCGTGGGAGAGAATCCTCGTAACGCGTGGCTGCTCGCTCGTTCCCTGACGGCGGACGGACACTATTTCGGATAGCCACGGTCCACTGGCGCACTCATGGCGGTTTCCCAACATATCTGGCATTGCGGCGCGGGCCTGCCCGGCGATGTGCTGATCGCGGACTTGCGCGCCTACCGCTATGCGCCGCATTTTCACGATGCCTGGTCCATCGGCGCCATTGCGCGGGGCCGCTGCGATTTCACGGTGCATGGGGAACCGCAAGCCGCGGGCGAGGGCGACCTGGTGGTGATCGCCCCGGGGCAGGTCCATACCGGCGGCACGTCGGCCGCGCCGCTGGCGTATCGCATGGCGTATATCGATCCGGCCTGGTTCCAGGACCACGAACGGGCGCTGTATGCCGAGGGTGCGAGCCTGGCGGGACCGGTCATCGCCGATGCCGCGCTATGCCGCCTGTGGCTGGAGGCGCTGTCGCCGGACACGGTCCCGTCCGCAGTGCGCCGCGAGCGCATTTCCGCCGCCCTGTTCGGCCTGCTGACCGCGCATGCCCGGGCGCGGGGCTCCGCGCCCGCGGATGATGCCATGACGATGCCCGACGTATGCGCCCTGCTGCGCGAGCGCATGGCGGCCGACCCCGCCTGCGCGCCGGACCTGGAAGCGCTGGCGCAGGCTCAGGACCGGCATCGCACCACTCTGGTCAAGCAGTTCGCCCGGCGCTATGGCCTGCCGCCGCAGGCCTGGCTGCGCAATTGGCGGGTGGCGCGGGCCCGGGTACTGCTGCGCGGCGGCCTGCCGTTGGCGGACGCCGCCCAGGCGGTCGGCTTCGCGGATCAGGCGCACCTGACGCGCGTGTTCAAGCAGGTCTACGGCAGCACGCCCGGGGTGTTGCGCAAGGCCGGCGCGGGCGGCTCCCAGACATTGTGACTGCGGGGCGTCTCGATCCGGTAATCCGAGTACTTCCGGGTGAAGAAACCGGCTCCCAGCTTTTCCGCCGCGAGCAGCGGCTGGCGGGGATCCTGCGCGATCTCTCCGCGCCGGTTGCCGGCGCCGTGCACATAACCGACAAAGTCCGAATGGGTATAGCGCGCGTACTCCTGCACCTGATGCACGATGCCCAGCGCGGCGCCGGGATAGGTTTCTTCCGAGACGACCGCCAGACCCAGCCGCTTGCCGGCCATGCGCGCCTTGACGTGCTCCGGTTCGGGGCCGGCGCCCACATAGTGGCTGAAAGAGCGGTCGAAGAACGCCTTGGCCTGGGCGGACATGCCGTACCAGTAGACGGGCGTGCAGATCAGCACGCCGTCGGCGGGCAGGAAGTGATCCAGGAACAGCTCGGCGTAGCGATCGGCCGGTGCGCCCGAATGCCGCAAGTCCGGCAGGAAGCCCTGGATGTAGTCGTCCAGGAACAAGAGCAGGGCGGACGTGCCGGCAGCCTCGGCTCCGCGCCGGGCAGCCTCGCCCAGCGCAGCGCTGTTGCCGTCCCGGCGCGGACTGCCGACCAGGATGAGCAGTCGTTTTGATTGCTGATTTGAATTCATGCTTGGCTCCGTGGATTGAATGAATGTGCTCATCCAATTGGGGAATATTGGGCTCGCGGTTGCGGCGCGACAAATGATGATTCCTTGAGTAAGATGAAATGAATTCACCCAGGAGGCCATGCCATGTTCGCCACGCTTCCCGTCACGGCGCTGCGCACCTTCGAGGCCGCGGCCAGGCTGCGCAGCTTCAAGCTGGCCGCGGCCGAGCTTTCGGTCACGCCGACGGCGGTCTCTCATCAGGTCAAGGCGCTGGAGCGGCACGTGGGATTCGCGCTGTTCGATCGCGTGCCGCGTGGCGTGCGCCTGACCGACAAGGGCGCGCGCCTGTTCGCGGGAGTGCATGGCGCCTTGCTGGACGTCGCGCAGACCCTGGACGCCCTGCGGCCGGCGCCGGCATCGGGAGCGCTGACGGTGTCGACGACGCATTCATTCGCGGCGCTGTGGCTGGTGCCCCGGCTGGGGCGCTTCCATCAGGCCTGTCCGCAGTATCAGCTGCGCCTGGATACCCGCCCGGATCCCGTGGACCTGCTGCAAGACGCGAGCGTGGACGTGGCCATCCGCTACAGCCGCCAGCGCTATCCGGCCCTGCATGCGGCCTGCGCGCTGCCCGAATGGTTTGGCGTGTATGGCGCGCCGGCGCAGGTGGCGCAGGCGGGCAGGCGCGCGCCCGCGCTGGTGACCGTGCGCTGGCGTGATCCCGCGCTGTACGAGCAAGGGTGGCAGGAGTGGTGCGTGGCGGCCGGCCTGCCCGCGTGGCGCCGGCCCACGGCCGAGCATGCCTACGAGGAAGAGCACTACGCCCTGCAGGCGGCCATCGCGGGCCAGGGGTTGGTGCTGGCCAGTTCCGTCATGGTGTCGGACAGCGTCGGGGCCGGCACCCTGGTGCCGTATCGCCCCGACGTCCGTGTGGCGGGCTCGGCCTATACCGCGCTGTGCGCGCCGGGGCGCGAGCGCCATCCGCCCGTCAGGGCTTTCCTGGCGTGGCTGCGCAAGGAATTCCGCGCCTAGGGCCGGCGCTCGCGGGCCGGGCGGCGGTGCGCGGCAGCAGCGGCAGCGCCGTCAGCATGCATGCCCCCGCAATCAGCCAGGCCATCGGCCACGAGCTTGCCGCGACGACATGCGGAATCGCAAGGGGCGTGAGGAACAGCCCCAGGTAGACGCAGCTGTTGGCCATGCCCAGCGCCGTGCCCGCGCGGGATGCGCCGGCCAGCGTGGCCAGCTCGGTGTAGGCCACGCCATGCCAGGCCGATGCGCAGATGCCGGCGGCGGCAAGCAGCACCGCCACGGCAAACACGGCCCCATTCGAGGCGGGGGCCGCCCGGACCGCCCAGGCCGCCGCGGCCAGCGCCGCGTACAGCGCGAAGCTCAGCAGCGCGCAGCCGCGCAGGTAGGCGCGGCGGTTGCCGTGGCGATCCGTCCACCTTCCGCTTGCGATGCGGGCGGCCATGGCGCCAAGCTGCACGGCAACCATCACGGCGGTCAGGGTGCCGATGCCGGCGCGGCTGAAGTCATGCAGAAAGACCGCGGCAAAGGTCAGCACCGCGAATTGCGGGCTGCACATGACGCCGATGGCGAACGCCGCACGCCAGACGCGGGCGTCGCGCAGCGGGCTGGATGCGGCGGGGTGATGCGCGGCCAGGGCGCGCGGGCGGTCCGGGTCGCGCAGCCAGCAGGCGGCAAGCAGCGCGGCAGCGCCGCACATGGCCGCCAGCACGCCGAAGACCGCGCCAAATCCGGCATGGGCGGCCAGCCAGGGAAGCAGCAGCGCGCCCAGGCCGCCGCCCAGCGGCACCGCTGTCTGACGGATGCTCATGGCCAGTCCCCGCTCGCCTTCGTCGAACCAGGCCATCACGGCGCGGCCGCTCGCGCCGTTGACGCTGCCACCCAGCATGCCGACCAGCACCAGCCCTGCCGCCAGCAGCCAGAGGCTGGGCACGCCGCCGCCGGCGGGTACGGCCCAGCCGCTCATCCAGGCGAGGGCCGCCGCCGTCGCGCCCAGGCCTGTCAGCAGCACGGGGCGGTCTCCCCAGCGGTCGGTCAATAGGCCCCACGGCAGTTCGAACAGGGCCACGCCCAATCCCAGCAGGCCCAGCACCAGGCCCAGCTGGTCATTGTCCAGCCGGTAGCCGGAGCGCATCAAGACGGCGGTGGTGGGCAGGCCCGCCGCGACGGCGGAAAAGGCCGTGTTGGCGACGACGCCCACGGCCAGGATCTTCCAGCGATGGAATGGACGGGCGGGAAGCGTTGGGGACAGGGGAAGCGACACGATAGGCACCTACGAACGGGTGGATTGACGGGGCCAGTCTGCGCTTCTACTATCATTCTGAAAATCGGGAATTTATGTAGTCATGGTTTCGAAAAACAGGACTATCTGATGAGACCAGTCACGTTCGACCTGGATGTGTTGCGCAGCTTTGTCGCGGGCGTGGACCTCGGCAGCTTCGGGCGTGCCGCCGACCGCCTGGGCCGTTCCACATCCGCCGTCAGCGCCCAGCTGAAGAAGCTGGAGGAGCAGGCCGGTGTGCCGCTGCTGCGCAAGGACGGGCGCGGCCTGGCGCTCACCGACGCCGGCGAGACCATGCTGGCTTACGCACGCAGGTTGCTGGATCTGAACGATCAAGCCTCCCGAGCCGTGCGCGGCGTGGAATTGCAGGGCAGGGTGCGGCTGGGCCTGCAGGAGGATTTCGGCGAAATGCTGCTGCCGCGCGTGCTGGGCAGGTTTGCGCGGACCCATCCTAAGGTGAGGATCGAGGCGCGCGTGGCGCGCAACACCGACCTGCTGGAACGCATCGCGCTGAGCCAGCTGGATCTGGCGCTGGCCTGGGACCACGACGCGCGCCTGCCGCATGTGCAACGGCTGGCCGAACTGCCGGTGTGCTGGATAGGGCCTGCTCACCCCGCGCCCGTTCCGGATTCGGATGGCGTGTTGCCGCTGGCTGCCTTCGAGCCGCCCTGCCTGTTTCGCGGCTGCGCCACGGACGCCCTGGACCGCGCCGGCATACCCTGGCTGGCCGCATTCACCAGCCCCAGCCTGGCGGGGTTGTGGGCCGCCGTGTCGGCAGGCTTGGGGCTGGCCGTGCGCACACCCTTGGGTCTGCCCGCGACAGTGCGCGCGCTCAAGCCGGGCGAACACGGTTTACCGGATCTGCCTGCCATCCCGCTGTCGCTGTACCGTGCCCAGGCGCAGCCAGATCCTGTCTGCGCCGCACTGGGCGGAATCGTCGAGCAATGCGTCAATGACAGCGTCGCCGCGCTGTCGGCGGCGCGCATCCAATCAGCGGAGCCCGCAGGCCGTGAATCGATTTCATGAGATGACAGTGTTCCTGGCGGTGGCCGAGGCCCAAAGCTTCGCCGCGGCCGCCCGGCGTCTGGAGATGTCGGCGCCCACGGTCACGCGCAGCGTGGCGGCGCTGGAACGCCGGCTGGGCGCCTTGCTGCTGCTGCGCACCACCCGCAGCCTGCGGCTGACCGAGGCGGGCCAGCGCTACGCCGCCGACTGCCGCCGGATCCTGGACGAGGTGGAGCAGGCCGACGATGCCGCCGCGGGCGCGATGTCCGCGCCGCGAGGCGCGCTCAGCATCACCGCGCCCGCCTTGTTCGGCGAACTGCACGTGATGCCTGCCGTGCTGGGCTACTTGCGGGAGCACCGCGAGGTCTCCGTGCGCGCGCTGCTGGTGGACCGCGTGGTGAACCTGCTGGACGAAGGCATCGACGTGGCGGTGCGCATCGGTTCCTTGCCGGACTCCACCTTGACGGCGGTGCCGGTCGGGCATGTGCGCCGCGTGGTCTGCGCGTCGCCCGGCTTTCTGCGGGAACGCGGCGTGCCCGAGGACCCGGAGGCGCTGCACCGCTTCTGCACGATCACCGTGGCCATGGAGGGCAGAGGACCGCAATGGCGCTTCCTGCAGGACGGACAGGCCCGGCGGCTGAATGTGGAATCGCAGCTGACCGTCACGTCTTTTCAGGCCGCGGTGATGGCGGCCTGCGAGGGCTGGGGCCTGACGCAGGTGATGTCCTACCAGGTGGCCCGGCCTCTGGCCAGCGGCGCCTTGGAGGTGGTGCTGCGCGATTTCGAGCTGCCGCCCCGGCCGGTCCATGTGGTGTACCCGGAAGGGCGCAAGAGTTCGGCGAAGGTGCGCAGTTTCGTGGAGTTCTGCGTCGAGGCCCTGCGCCGCGATCTGGCCGCGCTGCCGGCCTGAGCCGCATTCTTTCATCCGCCGCAAGAGTGTCTTGCCGGCGCTGGCCGTTCACCTTCCGCACGCGGGGGCTCAAGATGGAACCTTGATTCCACCTGGAGCCCCCCATGCAAGCCGTCCCCCTGACGTTCTACAGCTTTCCCCTGTCCGGCCATGCGCACCGCGTCGCCCTGATGCTGTCGCTGCTGGATGTGCCGCATCGAACCGTGGACGTGGATCTGCGCGGCGGAGAACAGAAGCGCCCTGAATTCCTGGCGCTCAACGCCTTCGGCCAGGTCCCGGTGATCGACGACAACGGCGTCGTGATCGCCGATTCCACCGCCATCTTGGTCTATCTGGCCAGGCGCTACGGCGGCGAGGCATGGCTGCCCGCCGACCCCGCGGGCGCCGCGGCCGTGCAGCGCTGGTTGTCGGCGGCGTCCGGCCCCTTGGCGGCCGGGCCCGCGACGGCGCGGCTGGTGACGCTGTTCGGCGCACCCTACGACGCGCAAACCACGATGGCGCGCGCACATGCCTTCCTGGCCGTCATGGAGGGCGAGCTGGGCCGCCGCGATTTCCTGGCGGGCAGCGCGCCCACCATCGCCGACGTGGCCTGCTACGCCTACGTGGCGCATGCGCCCGAAGGCAATGTGTCCCTGGAGGGTTATCCGAATGTCAGGGCATGGCTTGCCCGCATCGAGAACCTGCCGCGATTTGTCCCCATGGCTTCGTCGCCCGTGGGCCTGCTGGCCGCTTGAAGGCGGGCGCCTCGCCCGCAAGGACATCATCATGACCTCCCCCGAAAACTTCGCCCCGCCGCCGCCCTGGCATGCCGGCGAACGCCGGCTGCAGGAACACGCGGGTGTGGCCGCGCGCATGGAGCAGGTCGGCCGCAAGGTCATCCGCGACTACATGCCCGAGCAGCATCGCGAATTTTTCGCCCAGCTGCCCTTCCTGGTGGCGGGCGCGGTGGACGGGCAGGGCGATCCCTGGGCGGGCGTCCTGGAGGGCGAGCCCGGCTTTGCCGTGTCGCCCGATCCGCACACGCTGCGCGTGGCCGTCCTGCCCGATGCGGATGACCCGCTGCGCGCCGGCCTGGGGCCGGGCAGGGCGGTGGGCTTGCTGGGAATCGAGCTGCACACGCGCCGCCGCAATCGCATGAACGGCCGCATCGCGGCTTGGGACGGCAAGCGTTTCGACGTGGCGGTGGAGCAGTCCTTTGGCAACTGTCCGCAGTACATCCAGTCGCGCGATTTCTATTTTTCGCGCTCGCCGTCGATGCGCTTTGCGGCCGCCCTGCCCGAGCGCGACGGGCTGGACGCCGCGGCGCGCGCGCTCATTTCGGCGTCGGACACCTTCTTTGTCGCCAGTTACGTGGACCGGGATGAAGCCGCCTGCGGCCGCGGCGTGGATGTCTCGCACCGGGGCGGCAAGCCCGGCTTTGTACGGGTGGACGGCGATGTGCTGACGATCCCGGACTTCTCCGGCAACCGTTTCTTCAACACCTTGGGCAACCTGGCGGCCAACCCCGTGGCCGGATTGCTCTTCATCGACTTCGATCGCGGGGACGTGCTGCAGTTGAGCGGACGGGCGGAAGTGATCCTGGACGACCCGGCGATCGCGGCGTTCGAAGGGGCGGAACGTCTTTGGCGCGTGCATGTGCGCCGCGTGGTGAGGCGGCCGGGCGCGCTGGCCTTGCGCTGGCGGTTCGATTCCTATTCGCCGACCGCGCTGGCGACGGGGCAGTGGCCGGCTGCCGCCCAGGGCCTGTTCAGCCGGTGCGGGCCCTAGCCGGGCTGCGCCGTCTTCTGCACGACCGCGTCGCCGGGGCCCAGCAAGCGGCCATCCTGCGCGCGGATCTCCATCCGGCGCACGGGCTGGCCGCGCTTGCGGTCGATCAGCGTCGAGTGCGCTTCGGTGGGGCCGTAGAAATGGTCTTCGCCCCATTGACGCAGGCCGACGATCACCGGGAAGAGCGCCTGGCCTTTTTCCGTGAGCACGTATTCCTGGTAGGCGGTTCCGTCGGATGCGGGCGCGACGGCCAGGATGCCGTGGGCAACCAGCGTGCGCAGGCGGTCGCTGAGGATGTTCTTGGCCACGCCCAGGCTCTTCTGAAACTCCCCGAAGCGGCGCAATCCGTCGAAGGCATCGCGCACGATCAGCAGCGACCACCAGTCGCCGATGGCGTCGAGCGAGCGTGCCACGGGGCAGGCGGCGCCTTCAAGGCTGGTGCGTTTGACCATGTCGGGTCCTTTGGGGTGGGTTGGCGGCATGCATTTTATGGTTGCATTATAAAACCTTAGGATCTAGCATTTCGGTTGCATTATAAAACTACTTAAGGATCGTCATGACTGCTCCACACCCTGAACTCCCCCCTGGCGAGCCTCAGCGCCGAATGCCCGCCTCCCTGGTCATGCTGCTGGCCGCCGCTTGTGCCCTGAGCGTCGCCAATGTGTATTACGCGCAGCCTTTGCTGGACGCCATCGGCCGCGAGTTCGGCATGAGCGAAGCGACGGTGGGCATCGTCGTCACCGCCACGCAGCTGGGCTGCGCCCTGGCACTGCTGTTCGTGGTGCCGCTGGGCGACCTGCTGGACCGCCGCCGGCTGATGCTGGCGCAGCTGGGCCTGCTGGTGCTGGCCCTGGGCGCGGTGGCGTCGTCGGCGAATTCGCCGTGGCTGCTGGCGGGCATGGTGGCCCTGGGTCTGCTGGGCACGGCGATGACGCAGGGCCTGCTGGCGCTGTCCGCCGCGCTGGCCGCGCCGTCCGAGCGCGGGCGGGTGGTGGGGGCCGCGCAGGGCGGCGTGGTGATCGGCCTGTTGCTGGCGCGGACGCTGGCCGGCGCGGTGGCGGACCTGTGGGGCTGGCGCGCGGTGTATCTCGTGTCGGCCTGCCTGTCCGCAGTGCTGGCGCTGGTGCTGGCCCGCTGGCTGCCGCGACGCCGCCTGCCCGCGGCTGACCTGCGCTACGGCGCGCTGCTGCGTTCGGTTTTTGTCCTGCTTGCGACCGAACGCGTCCTGCGCGTGCGCGGCATGATCGCGCTGTTGATGTTCGCGGCGTTCAGCGCATTCTGGACCGCCCTGGTGCTGCCGCTGAGTGCGCCGCCGCATTCGCTGTCGCACACGGCAGTGGGTGCGTTCGGGCTGGTCGGCGTGGTGGGGGTGCTGATGGCGGCGCGTGCCGGCCGCCTGGCCGATAGCGGGCAAGGCCAGAAGACCACCGCTGTCGGACTGGCGCTGCTGTGCCTGGCCTGGGCGCCGATCGCGCTGCTGGATCACAGCCTGTGGGCGCTGGTCTTGGGAGTGCTGGTGCTGGACTTGGCGCTGCAGGCGCTGCACGTGACCAACCAGGCAATGATCTTCAGCATCAGCGCGCAGGCGCACAGCCGCCTGGTGGGCGGCTACATGATGTTTTACGCGGTGGGCAGCGGCCTGGGATCGATCGCGTCCACGGCCGTGTACGCGCGGGCCGGCTGGCTGGGGGTCTGCGCGCTGGGCGCGGGCATCAGCCTGGCCGCGCTGCTGTTCTGGGCGGCGACGGTGCCGCGCAAGGCGTCCCGCCTGCGCGGGACCCCGGAGCGCCAGCCGTGCGATCAGGCGCGGGTGTAGGCGTTACGGCTGCACCTCGTAGTCGCGCGATCCCAGCACCACCGCCGCCAGGCCCGGCGCCTGCGTCAGCTTGTGCAGCGCATAGCACTGCGCCGTGGCGATCTTGGCGTTGTGGAACGCCGGATCTTGGGCTTGCAGATCCAGGCTGGCCAGCAGCGCGCGCGCCATCTGCCAGCCGGCCAGCGTGGTGCCCGCCAGCAGCAGGTAGGGAACGGCCGCGCCGAAGACCGCGTTGGGATGGCTGGCGGCATTGGCCAGGATGAAGTCGACGGCGCTGGCCAGCGCCAGGCGGGCCTCGCGCAGCGGCGTCAGCATCCGGAGGGCGGCGGGTTCGCCGCGGGCTTCCAGTTCACGTTCGGTCTGGCTGACCGCTACCAGCAAGGCGCGCGCCACGGCGCCGCCGTCGCGCAAGGTCTTGCGGCCGACCAGGTCGTTGGCCTGGATGGCGGTGGTGCCTTCGTAGATGGTCAGGATGCGGGCGTCGCGGTAGTACTGCGCCGCCCCGGTTTCTTCGATGAAGCCCATGCCGCCATGGACCTGCACGCCCAGGCTCGCGACGTCGATCGACATCTCGGTGCACCAGCCCTTGACGATGGGGACCAGGAATTCCTGGATGGCGAGCTGGCGCTTGCGTTCGTCGGCGTCGGGGCTGGCGTGCGCCAGGTCGGCGTGGCCGGCGGTGACGTAGGCCAGCGCGCGGCCGGCCTCCGTCAGCGCGCGCATGGTGCCCAGCATCCGGCGCACGTCCGGGTGCTGGATGATGGGCACCGCGTCGCGCGACGAGCCATCCACCGGGCGGCTCTGCACGCGCTCGGCCGCATAGGCCAGCGCGTGCTGGTAGGCGCGGTCGGCGATGGCGATGCCTTGCACGCCCACCGCATAGCGGGCGGCGTTCATCATGATGAACATGGCGTCCAGGCCGCGGTTTTCCTGGCCGACCAGGTAGCCGAGCGCGCCGCCCGCGTCGCCGAATTGCAGCGTGGCGGTGGGGCTGGCCTTGATGCCCAGCTTGTGTTCGATGGACACGCAGGCGACGTCGTTGCGTTCGCCCAGCGTGCCGTCGTCATTGATCAGGAACTTGGGCACCAGGAACAGCGAAATGCCCTTCACGCCTTCGGGCGCATCGGGCAGCCGGGCCAGCACCAGGTGCAGGATGTTCTCGGTCAGGTCGTGGTCGCCGTAGGTGATGAATATCTTGGTGCCGGAAATGCGGTAGGTGCCGTCGCCCACGGGCTGGGCGCGGCTGCGGATCATGGCCAGGTCGGAGCCCGCCTGCGGCTCGGTCAGGTTCATGGTTCCGGTCCATAGGCCGGAGATCATCGGGCCGATGAAGCGCTCGCGCAGTTCGGGGGAGCCGGCCGTCATGAGCGCTTCGATGGCGCCGTTGGTCAGCAGCGGGCACAGCGCGAACGACAGGTTGGCGGCGTTCAGCATTTCGGCGCAAGGCGAACCGATAAGGCCGGGCAGCCCCTGGCCGCCGTATTCCACCGGATGGGTCATGCCTTGCCAGCCCGCGTCGGCGTATTGGCGGAAGGCTTGCTTGAAGCCCGGCGCGGTGGTGACGGCGCCGTCGCGCCAGGCGCTGGGCTCGCGGTCGGCAGGGTGGTTCAGCGGCGCCAGGACTTCCGCGGCGAAGTGCGCGGATTCTTCCAGCACGGCCTGGGCGGTGTCGGGCGTGGCTTCCTCGAAACCGGGCAGGGCGGCCACCTGGGGCAGGCCGGCCAGATGGTTCAGCACGAACAGCATGTCTTTCACGGGGGCTTGGTACGTCATGGCGTATGCGCTCCTGGATTTTTGGGGAAAGGGAATCAGGCGGGCTTGTCGGGGTTGGCCACGTCGATGGCCGACGTGGCGCCGACGGCGGCGCGCAGCTCGAATTTCTGGATCTTGCCGGTGGAAGTCTTGGGCAGTTCGCCGAAGCGCACCGCACGCGGTACCTTGAAGCCCGGCAGCAGCAGCTTGCAGTGTGCAATGATCTCGTCGGCGGTCGCGGTGCAGCCAGGCTTGAGCTCGACGAAGGCGCAGGGCGTCTCGCCCCATTTGGGATCGGGCATGGCCACCACGGCGACGGCCGCGACGGCCGGATGCCGGTAGAGCGCGTCTTCCACCTCGATGCTGGAGATGTTCTCGCCGCCCGAGATGATGATGTCCTTGCTGCGGTCCTTGATGCGGACATACCCGTCGGCCGTCATCACGCCCAGGTCGCCGGTATGGAACCAGCCGCCGGCGAAGGCGTCCTCGGTGGCGCGTTCGTTCTTCAGGTAGCCCTTCATGCAGATGTTGCCGCGGAACATGACTTCGCCGATGGTCGCTTCGTCGGGCGGCACGGCTTCCATGGTTTCCGGGTTGCGCACCGACACGCCGGCCTGCAGGTGATACCGCACGCCCTGGCGGGCGGTAAGCTGCGCGCGCCGTTCGTCGTCCAGCGCGTCCCAGGCGTCCTGGCGGGCGCAGACGGCGGCGGGGCCGTAGACTTCGGTCAGGCCGTACACGTGGGTCAGCTCAAAGCCGATGTCGCGCATCTTGGCGATGACGGCCGGCGCCGGCGCCGCGCCCGCCACCATGGTGCGCACGGTATGCGCGATGCCGGCGCGCATCTCGGCCGGCGCGTTCGCCAGCGCGCTTTGCACGATGGGCGCGCCGCAATAGTGGGTGACGCCTTCGTTGCGGATCAGGTCGAACACGGTCTGGGGATCGAACTTGCGCAGGCACACGTTCACGCCGGCGCGCGCCGCGACGGTCCACGCGAAGCACCAGCCGTTGCAATGGAACAGCGGCAGCGTCCACAGATAGACCGGGTGCTTGGGCATGTCCCATTCAAGGATGTTGCTGATCGCGTTCATGTAGGCGCCGCGATAGTGGTAGACCACGCCCTTGGGATCGCCGGTGGTGCCCGACGTGTAGTTCAGCGCGATGGCGTCCCATTCGTCGGCGGGCGGCTTCCAGTCGTACCTGGCGGGGGCGGCGGCCAGGAAGGCTTCGTAGTCGGTGGCGCCGGGCAGGGTGGCGGGCGCGCCTTCCAGGTCGTGGACGGAGATGACCGCCAGATGCGGGAATTCGGCGCGGGCGCGCTGGGCGAGCTCGGCGTATTCGGTGTCGATGATGAGCGCGCGGGCTTCGCCATGGCCCAGCATGAACAGCACGCTGGGTGTGTCCAGGCGGGTGTTCAGCGTGTTGAGCACGGCGCCCAGCATGGGCACGCCGAAGTGGGCCTCGACCATGGCCGGGATGTTGGGCAGCATCACGGCGACGGTGTCGCCGCGCTTGATGCCGGCTTGCGCCAGGGCGCCGGCCAGCCGCTGGGCGCGCTCATAGGTCTGCGCCCAGGTCCTGCGCGCCTTGCCGTGGACGATGGCCAGCCGGTGGCCGTAGACTTCCGCCGCCCGCGCGATGAAATCCACGGGGGTAAGGGCTTCGTAATTGGCCTCGCGGCGCGCAAGGCCGTGATCGAACATGCCGCTCATGCTTTGTCTCCATTGGGGCGCGGACGCCTCGTGTCCGTCTGCGGGGTATTTGATCCCCGTCGCTTGCTCCAGCATAGGCGCGGCCGGAAAATGGTGTCTGTCGCCTGCATGACAGACGGCCCGCCGACCGCGCCTACCTCAGTTTTACACGGTTCTTCCCATGTCCGATGTTTCAAACATAGTTTCCCCCGCGCAGCTGTCCAGGCTGTTTGAAGCCTGCTCCTGGTTCGCCTCGCTGGAGGCCCGCCACCAAGACCTGGTGCTGGCGACTTCGCGCGCCGAACACGTGGACAGCGGCGCCTGGATCGCGCGGCGCAACGCGCCGTCGGATTACTGGCTGGGCGTGAACAAGGGCTTGCTGAAGCTGGCGATCTACAACGAGTCGGGGCGCAGCTGCACGTTCTCGGGGGTGCCGCCGGGCGGCTGGTTCGGCGAGGGCAGCGTCATCAAGCGCGAGCTGCGCAAGTACGATGTGGTGGCCATCCAGCCGTCGCTGGTGATGCTGGTGCCGTCCGCCACGTTTCACGCGCTGCTGTCGGCCAGCCTGCCGTTTTCGCATTTTGTCATCGGCCAGTTGAATGACCGCATGGGCGAGTTCATCGCTTCCATCCAGAACCACCGTTTGCTGGATGCCGATGCGCGGGTGGCGCAGTCGCTGGCGCAGTTGTTCAACCCGCAGCTGTATCCGTCCACCGACCTGATCCTGGCGATCTCGCAGGAAGAGCTGGGCTACCTGACGGGCCTGTCGCGCCAGCGGGTCAACCAGGCCCTGCAGTCGCTGGCCGACCTGGGGATACTGGCGCTGGCCTACAACCAGATCAAGGTGCTGGACCTGGAACGCCTGCGCCAATACGGGCTGGAACAGATCTGAAGGTTCCGGGGGGGCGCTTCAGCCGGGCCGCAATGCCCGGTCCAGCGCCGCCTGCGCAAGAATGCGGGTGGAGTCCAGCGTGGGCAGCGCGGAGTTGCCGTCGTTCAGCACCAGCGGCAGTTCGGTGCATCCCAGCACCACGGCGTCGCAGCCGTCGTCGCGCAGGCGCTCGATCATGCCTTGCAGCCGCGCCACGGAGTCCGGCTTGAACACGCCGCGGACCAGTTCTTCCATGATGATGCGGCCGAGCGCCTGCCGGTCGTCCCCGGCGGGCCGCGAATAGTCCAGGCCGCGTTCGCCCAGCTTGGCCGGATAGACCTCGCTGTCCACCAGCCAGTGCGTGCCCAGGATGCCGATGCGGCGGTAGCCGCGCGCGGCCGCCACGGCGGCGACCTCTTCGGCGATGTGCAGCCAGGGCAGGGGAGACCGCGGCAGGACATGGCCCAGCGCCTGATGGATGGTGTTGTCGGGGCAGATCAGGAAATCCGCGCCCGCGCGGGCCAGCTTGTCCGCGGAGGACAGCATCAGCGCGCCCACGCCGGCCAGGTCGCGCCGGTCCAGGCAGGTCACATAGTCCGCCAGCGAATGCGTGTGCAGCGATATCTCGGGGTGCGCGTGCGGTCCCATGCGCTGCGCGCCGTCCGCGCACAAGCTGCGGTAGCAGAGCGCCGCGCCTTCGGCGGAGCAGGCGACGATTCCGATGTGCAGCGGCGTGGCGGTCATTCGGCGGATTCCTTGTCCAAGGCCCGCCCCTTGGGCGAGCGGGCGTACAGCGGCGATTGTAAGTGGCGAGCGCCTGCAAGCGTGGCGCCATCGCGTGGTGGAAAAAACCCGGAGACAGTGATTTATACCCTTGGCCTGGAGGGTCAAAAAAACCACGCGGTTTTCAAGGCGCTGATTTGGCGGGACTTTTTTCTGGCACGGAATTCGCATAGGGAACTGCACCCCAACCAACCGCAACACAGGAGGGCGTTCCCATCATGGGTCCGTATCGGAAATTATGGTTCACGTTGATCGCCGTGGTGGCGATCACATTCGGATTGCTGGGCTTCTACGGCGGCGAGGTCTACCGGCAGGCGCCTCCCATTCCCGGACACGTCGTGACGACCGACGGCCGGGCGCTGTTCGGCCGCGAGGACATCCTGGACGGGCAGACCGCCTGGCAGTCCGTGGGCGGCATGCAGCTCGGTTCGATCTGGGGGCACGGCGCGTACCAGGCGCCGGACTGGACGGCGGACTGGCTGCATCGCGAGCTGATGGCCTGGCTGGACCTGGCCGCGCGCGATGAGCACGGCCAGGCCTATGCGCAACTGCCCGCGCCCGCGCAGGCCGCCCTGCGCGAGGCGCTCAAGGCCGAGTACCGCGGCAACCGCAGCGACGCCGCCACGGACACCTTGACGATCACGCCGCGCCGCGCGCTCGCCATCGAGCAGACCGCGGCCTACTACGACCAGCTGTTCTCCGATGCGCCGGCCTTGCATCGCAGCCGCGAGAATTTCGCGATGAAGGAAAACACGCTGCCCGATGCCGCGCGCCGCACGCAGCTCACCCGTTTCTTCTTCTGGACGGCCTGGGCGGCGGCGACCGAGCGCGAAGGCAAGCCGGTCACCTACACCAACAACTGGCCGCACGAACCGCTGATCGGCAACCAGCCCAGCGCGGAAAACGTCATGTGGTCCATCATCAGCGTGGTGGTGCTGCTGGCGGGCATCGGCTTCCTGGTCTGGGCCTGGGCGTTCCTGCGCGGCAAGGAAGAGGAAGAGCCGCAAGCGCCCGCGCGCGATCCGCTCACCACCTTTGCCCTGACGCCGTCGCAACGCGCGCTGGGCAAGTACCTGTTCCTGGTGGTGGCGCTGTTCGGCTTCCAGGTGCTGCTGGGCGGCTTCACCGCGCATTACACCGTCGAAGGGCAGAAGTTCTATGGAATCGACGTATCCCAGTGGTTCCCCTATTCGCTGGTGCGCACCTGGCACATCCAGAGCGCGCTGTTCTGGATCGCTACCGGGTTCCTGGCGGCGGGCCTGTTCCTTGCGCCGCTGATCAACGGCGGACGCGACCCCAAGTTCCAGAAGGCGGGGGTCGACATCCTGTTCTGGGCGCTGGTGCTGGTGGTGGTCGGGTCGTTCACCGGCAACTACCTGGCCATTGCGCAGATCATGCCGCCCGAACTGAATTTCTGGCTGGGCCACCAGGGCTATGAGTACGTGGACCTGGGCCGCCTGTGGCAGATCGGCAAGTTCGCCGGCATCTGCTTCTGGCTGGTGCTGATGCTGCGCGGCATCGTGCCCGCCCTGCGCACGCCCGGCGGCGACAAGAACCTGCTGGCGCTGCTGACGGCTTCCGTCGGCGCGATCGGGCTGTTCTACGGCGCGGGCTTTTTCTACGGCGAACGCACGCACCTGACGGTGATGGAGTACTGGCGCTGGTGGATCGTCCACCTGTGGGTCGAAGGCTTCTTCGAAGTGTTCGCCACCACGGCGCTGGCCTTCATCTTCTCGACGCTTGGCCTGGTGTCGCGCCGCATGGCGACCACCGCCAGCCTGGCCTCGGCCTCGCTGTTCATGCTGGGCGGCATTCCGGGCACGTTCCATCACCTGTACTTTGCCGGCACGACCACGCCCGTGATGGCGGTGGGCGCAAGCTTCTCGGCGCTGGAAGTGGTGCCGCTGATCGTGCTGGGGCACGAGGCCTGGGAAAACTGGCGCCTCAAGACCCGCGCGCCGTGGATGGCCGACCTGAAGTGGCCGCTGATGTGCTTCGTGGCCGTGGCCTTCTGGAACATGCTGGGCGCGGGCGTCTTCGGCTTCATGATCAACCCGCCGATCTCGCTCTACTACATCCAGGGCCTGAACACCACGCCGGTCCACGCGCATGCCGCGTTGTTCGGGGTGTACGGCTTCCTCGCGCTGGGCTTTACCCTGCTGGTGCTGCGCTATATCCGTCCGCAGTATTCGCTTAGCCCCGGCTTGATGAAGCTGGCGTTCTGGGGCATGAACGTGGGCCTGGCGCTGATGATCTTCACCAGCCTGCTGCCGGTCGGCCTGATCCAGTTCCATGCCAGCGTCAGCGAAGGGATGTGGTACGCCCGCAGCGAGGCCTTCATGCAGCAAGACCTGCTGAAGACCTTGCGCTGGGGCCGCACCTTTGGCGACGTGGTGTTCCTGCTGGGCGCGCTGGCCATGGTCATGCAAGTGATCCTGGGGCTCTTGAGCGCCAAGCCCTCGCTGGCCGAGCCGCGCCTGACCCCCAAGGCTGCGCGGGGCTGAGCCCAAGGCGTCCGCCTCTTTGCGCCAGCGCAAAGAGACAGGCCGCCCCGGCCGGTCCAATGGAAGCAGAGCCCGCGCCCTCCTGGCGCGGGCGCTCCGGAGAAACTCCGCATGCGCTTCCTGCCGATCGCCGCCGCCATTTCATTGCTGTTGACTGCTTGCGGGCCCGCAGACCGGGCCCGCGTTGCATTGCCGGAACTCACGCGCCTGCCGCCCGGAGAAGTCAGCTATCAGCCGCCGGGCGAGGCGTTGCGCAACGGCTATCCCGTGACGCCGGCGCCCATCACCGCCCGCCATCCGCGGGGCGTGGCCATCATGACGCGCCAGGTCAGCCAGGCGGAATACGCCGCGTGCGTGAACGCCAGCGCCTGCAAGCCGCTGGATGCGGCGCAACGCCGGGCGTCTTCACCGGATCTGCCCGCCATCGGCATCAGCTGGTCGGATGCGTCCGCCTACGCGGCGTGGCTGTCGGGCGCCACCGGCCAACGCTTCCGGCTGCCTGACTACGGCGAGTGGGTCTACGCCGCGGGCGAGGCCTATCGGGACGAAACGCCCGCGGACCTGCCCGACACCGGCGACCCCGCGCAGCGATGGCTGGCGGAATACGAACAACAGAGCCGCCGCGGCGGGCAGGCCGCCGATACGGCGTTGCGCCCGTTCGGCGCATATGGCGTCAACGCGGCGGGGTTGAAGGACATGGCGGGCAGCGTGTGGGACTGGACGTCCGACTGCCATTCGCGGCGGGTGCTGGATGCGCAGGCGGACGGCGGCGCCGTCCCGGCGCCAGGCCGGAATTGCGGCATACGCGTGGCGGCGGGCCGCCATATTGCGTATCTGCCCGATTTCATACGCGACCCCAAGAGCGGCGCGTGTTCGGTCGGCGTGCCGCCCGCCAACCTGGGCCTGCGCCTGGTGCTGGATGAGGGGTAGCGGTTACGGAATCAAGGGCCCGGGTCCCAGGACCCGGACTCAAGTGCCCTAGTGCGCGGCCAGCTCGGCGGACGAGTCCTCGGCGGCGGGCGAACCGTCCCGACAGGACAGGCAGGCCGAGCAATCCATGGCGGGCTGCGCGTGTTCGGACAGGCGCGCCAGCGCGGCGGGCGATCGGAGCACGATGCGCTTGCGCCCGCTGGTCACGATGCCGCGCTGCTTCCAGTCGCTGAGCAGCCGGCTGACGGTGTGCAGCGTGGTGCCGGTCATTTCGGCCACGTCCTGCCGGGTGATGGGAAAGCTGATGCCGATGCCGTCCTGCATGGGCTCGCCGGATTGCTGGACCAGCCGGAGGATCGCACGCGCCACGCGCTGCTCGACCTCGTCGGTGGACAGTTCCTGGATGCGCAGGTGCGCGTCCTGCAGGCGCTGCCCCATGGTCTGGAGCGCGATCGCGCCCAGTTGCGGATGGCTGGCCGTGAAGCCTTCCCAGGCGGCCGCCGGCCAGGCCAGGCAGACGCTTTCCTGGACGGCCAGCACCGTGGCGGGGTAACAGGACTGCCGCATGGCGCAGGCCAGTCCGAACATGTCGCCCGGATTGACGTAGCGCACGACGACCTGTTCGCCCTCCGAGGTCAGCTGAGCGACTTTCAGGCAGCCGTGCAGCAGCACGAAGAAGTGGGCGCCGTCGGCGCCCTGGCGGTACGCCACCTCGCCGGCTTCAAGACGGCAGGGCGTGGCGCCCTGCAGCGCGGCGTCCAGCTGCGCATCGGACAAAGGCCTGAACAGATCCAGGTTGCGCAGCAGTGCATGGCATAGAGGCGATGGCATGGCGGTCCGCGTGTGGCCGTGGAGAATTTTTCCACGCTCCGATGGTGACATCGACGGCCCCGGCTGACAATGCGCGCGCCGCCGCAGGCTGGTCCGAAGTTTGCGCTACAGCAAAGAACGCAAGCGCCCGCGGTCCTTCAATGGAGTTGCCGACAGACTCGGCTTTGAAGAAACCGAAAGAGGAGTAGCACATGAACGCGTTGCGCCCCACCTTGCTTGCCGCGGCCCTGGTTTTCACGATGGCCGGGGGTCTGGCTTCCGCCCAGAATGCCGACAAGCTGCCGCGCGCCAAAGTCACGCTGGTCGCCCCGCCCATGGTTCACCCGCATGAGCAGGTGGCGAAGTCGGGACCGAAGGTGATCGAGTTCGTCATGACCATCGAGGAAAAGAAGATGGTCATCGACGACAAGGGCACGACCCTGCAGGCGATGACGTTCAACGGATCCATGCCCGGCCCGACCCTGGTGGTGCACGAGGGCGACTACGTGGAAGTGACGCTGGTCAATCCTGCCTCCAACGCCATGCCGCACAACGTCGACTTCCATGCCGCGACGGGCGCGCTGGGCGGCGCCAAGCTCACCAACGTGAACCCGGGCGAGCAGGCCACGCTGCGTTTCAAGGCGGACCGCAGCGGCACCTTCGTCTATCACTGCGCGCCCGAGGGCATGGTGCCCTGGCATGTGGTGTCGGGCATGAGCGGTACGCTGATGGTGCTGCCGCGCGACGGCCTGAAGGACCCGCAAGGCAAGCCTCTGCACTATGACCGCGCCTATACGATCGGCGAATTCGACCTGTATATCCCCAAGGACGGAAACGGCAAGTACAAGGACTACGCGACCCTGGCCGAAAGCTACGGCGATACGGTGGAAGTCATGCGCAAGCTGACGCCCTCGCACATCGTCTTCAACGGCAAGGTAGGCGCGCTGACCGGGGACAACGCGCTCACCGCCAAGGTCGGCGAGACGGTGCTGCTGATCCATTCGCAGGCCAACCGCGACACGCGTCCGCACCTGATCGGCGGCCACGGCGACTGGGTCTGGGAGACCGGCAAGTTCGGCAACCCCCCCGAGAAGAACCTGGAAACCTGGTTCATCCGGGGCGGCTCCGCGGGCGCGGCGCTCTACACCTTCAAGCAGCCCGGCGTGTACGCCTATCTGAACCACAACCTGATCGAAGCCTTCGAACTGGGCGCGGCCGGGCACATCAAGGTCGAAGGCAAATGGAACGACGACCTGATGAAGCAGATCAAGGCGCCGGGTCCGATCCCTCGCTGATGGCCTGACGGCAGGGCGCGGTCCGCGCCTTGCCGCTATCCCGGAACCCGTAGCCGTGAGTCTTTGCCATGCTCAACATTGCCCGAATCGCATTTGCCGCCGCCCTGGCCAGCCTGCCTGTCCAGCAGGCCACGGCGGACACCCTGGCCTCCGTCAATCCCGCCGGGGAAAAACTCTATAAATCGGCCTGTGTCGTGTGCCATGCCAGCGGCGTGGCCAACGCGCCCAAGCTGGGCGACAAGCAGGCCTGGTCGCCGTTTCTTGCGCAGGGCGCGGATGCGCTGATGGTCACCGTGCTGAAAGGCAAGGGCGCCATGCCTCCTCGCGGCGGCTCGGCGGCGGACGAGGCCACGCTGCGCGCCGCGGTGGAATACATGATGGCCGCGGCCAGGTAGAGCCCGGCCTTGAAGCGGCGCGAGGCTCCTTTTCGCGTTGACAGGCCCTAGACCCGGCGCGCCAGCATGGCCCAGATCCCGGCGGCGGACAGCATGGCGCCGCCGCCCAGGTTGAAGCCGCGTTGCGCCCGGGGCGATGCCAGCATGCGCCGGGCCGAACCCGCGAATACCGCGTAGGCGGCGGCGTTGATGCCGGCGCAGGCGACGAAGGTGGCCGACAGCATCCATAGCTGCCGCGTCACGTCGCCCGCCGGGTCGATGAATTGCGGCAGGAAGGCCACAAAGAAGATCATGCCCTTGGGGTTCAGCGCGGTCACCAGATACGTATTGGCGAACAGTCTCCAGCGCGAGCCGACGGCGGCCGTGGCGGGCATCACGGCCGGGGACACGCCGGCGCGCAGCAGCTTGTAGCCCAGGTACAGCAGGTACAGGCCGCCCACGGTCTTGACGACCGTGAACCAGAAGGCCGACGCCGCGAGCAGCGCGCCCAGTCCCAGCAGCGACAGCACCAGGGCGGTGGAATCCCCCAGCGCCACGGCCAGCACCAGCGGCAGGCGGGCGCTTTTGCCGTGCGTGATGGAATAGCTGATGACGGTAAGAATGGTGGGGCCGGGCAGCATCACGAGCAAGGCCGAGGCGCCCAGGAAGGCCAGCCAGGTTTCAAGCGACATGGGTCGAACTCCAGTGGAGGGGGGCGGCGCGTTGCGGCCAGCCTGCAGCCAATGTATCGCAAGCCTTGCCGCCTGGAAACCGGGCAGTTCCGGGCGCCGCCGCGCGGTGGTGTTAAATACAGCTTTCCAGGACAGTGAACGCGGGGCCGCAAGGCCGCGCGAAGGAAACAACATGGCATTCGATTTTGATCTGTTTGTGATCGGCGCGGGCTCTGGCGGCGTGCGCGCGGCTCGCTTCGCGGCCGGCTTTGGCGCGCGCGTGGCGGTGGCGGAAAGCCGCTACCTGGGCGGCACCTGCGTCAACGTGGGCTGCGTGCCCAAGAAGCTGCTGGTCTACGGCGCCCACTACAGCGAGGACTTCGAGCAGGCGCATGGTTTCGGCTGGACCGCCGGGCAGCCGAAGTTCGACTGGCCCACGCTGATCGCCAACAAGAATCGCGAGATCGAGCGCCTTAACGGCATCTACCGCAACCTGCTGGTCAATAGCGGCGTGACGCTGCTGGAAGGCCATGCCCGCATCGTCGACCCGCACACGGTCGAGATCAACGGCAAGACCCACACCGCCGCCAACATCCTGGTGGCGACGGGTGGCTGGCCCCAGGTGCCGGACATCCCGGGCAAGGAACATGCCATCACCTCCAACGAGGCCTTCTTCCTGAAGGCCCTGCCGCGCCGCGTGCTGGTGGTGGGCGGCGGCTACATCGCCGTGGAATTCGCGTCCATTTTCAATGGCATGGGCGCGCAGACCGTCCAGTCCTATCGCGGTCCGCTGTTCCTGCGCGGCTTTGACCAGGGCGTGCGCGAGCACCTGCGCGACGAGCTCGTGAAAAAGGGCATAGACCTGCGGTTCAACACCGAAGTCACGCGCATCGACAAGCGCGCGGACGGCACGCTGGCCGCTACCCTGAAGGACGGCTCCGTCATCGAGACCGACTGCGTGTTCTACGCCACCGGCCGCCGTCCGATGCTGGACAACCTGGGACTCGAGAACACCGCGGTCAAGCTGAAGAAAGACGGCTTCATCGAGGTGGACGACGAATACCGCACGGCCGAACCGTCCATCCTGGCCCTGGGTGACGTGATCGGCCGCGTGCCCTTGACGCCCGTGGCGCTGGCCGAAGGCATGGCGGTGGCGCGCCGCCTGTTCCGCCCCGAGGAATACCGCAAGGTGGACTACAAGCTGATTCCCACCGCGGTGTTCAGCCTGCCGAACATCGGCACCGTGGGCATGACGACCGAAGAGGCGCGCGAGGCCGGCCACGAGGTCAAGCTGTTCGAAAGCCGCTTCCGGCCCATGAAGCTGACGCTGACCGAATCGCAGGAAAAAACCCTGATGAAGCTGGTCGTCGACGCCAAGACCGACCGCGTGCTGGGTGTGCATATGGTCGGTCCGGACGCGGGCGAGATCGTGCAGGGCATCGCGGTGGCGCTGAAGGCCGGCGCGACCAAGCAGGTATTCGACGACACCATCGGCATCCACCCGACGGCCGCCGAAGAGTTCGTGACCTTGCGCACTCCGGTCGCGCAGTAAGTCGCCCGGGATCGGGCGCTACAGGCGTTCGATCATGGCGCGCGCCGCTGCCGGCGCGCGCTCTTTCGCTCCGTTGATGAAGTACGCATAGACGTCTTGCGGCTGCGGCGCGGCGGCGGGCGCCCGTTGTCCCACGCGGGGCAGGTCGGCGGGGTCGCCGCCGCGCGACCAGGCACGCAGGCGGTCGGCCCAGGCATCCAGCGCCTTGGGCGCATAGCCCGCCTTGAAGGCGGTGCTGGCGCGCATCAGGCGCGCATAGACGAAATCGGCGGTCCGGTCGGCAATCGACGGGTAGTCTTCGCTGTCGGTAAAGACGGTCGCGGCGCGATGGCGGCGAGCCAGCCCGACATATTCGTCGCAAGCGAAACTGGGATGGCGCACATCGAGCGCATGCCGCAACGGCAGGCCGTCCAGCTTGTCCGGCAGGAGCGCCAGGAAGGCGCCGAAGTCTTCCGGGCTGAATACCTTGGTGGGCGCGAACTGCCAGACGATGGGGCCGAGCTTGGGGCCCAGTTCCGCGATGCCGCTGTGCAGGAAGCGGTCGATCGAGTCCTTGGCGCCCGCCAGTTCGCGGCGGTTGGTGGCATAGCGCGAGGCCTTCAGCGTAAACACGAAATCCTCGGGGGTTTCGTCCCGCCACTTGGCGAAGGTGGCGGGTTTCTGGGTGCTGTAGTAGGTGCCGTTGATCTCGATGGCGGTCAGCTGGCGGCTGGCGTATTCCAGTTCGCGCGCGTGGGCCAGCCCCTCGGGGTAGAAGGCGCCGCGCCAGGGCGCGTAGGTCCAGCCTCCGATGCCGACCCGGATGGCGGCGGGCCTGTTCCCAGGGGACGGATGGCGTTGCGGCATGTCCAGGGCTCCATGTGGGTAGACGCTGCGGTCAACTGTATCGCCGGCGCCACTCGGCGGTAAACCCCGGGAAGAAAAATCCGCTGTTCCGGTACAGTTTTGGGATAAGGTGTGCGTTCACGATCCGACTTCTGTCCGGCGCCCGCCGGCTCATCATGCCCGACCTGACTCATCTGCTGACGTTCGCCCTGGTTGCGCTGGGCATGGTGCTCACGCCCGGGCCCAACATGATCTACCTGGTGTCGCGTTCCATCTCGCAAGGCCCGCAGGCCGGCCTGATTTCCCTGGGCGGGGTGGCGGTCGGATTCATTTTCTATGTGGCATGCGCGGCGTTCGGCATCACGGCGCTGCTCATGGCCGTGCCTTACGCCTATGACGCTTTACGCGTGGGCGGGGCCCTCTACCTGCTGTACATGGCATGGCAGGCGGTCCGCCCCGGCGGCCGGTCCCCGTTCCAGGTGCGCGACCTGCCCAAAAGCAGCCCGCGCCAGCTGTTCACGATGGGGCTGGTCACCAACCTGCTGAATCCCAAGATCGCCGTCATGTATGTCTCGCTGCTGCCGCAGTTCATCCAGCCCGACCACGGTAGCGTGTTCACGCAGTCGCTGGCCCTGGGCATGACGCAGGTGGTGATCAGCCTGTCGGTGAACGCCCTCATCGCCATCATGGCCGGCTCGATCGCCGGCTTCCTGGCGGGCCGCCCGCTGTGGATGGTGTTGCAGCGCTGGCTGATGGGCACGGTCCTGGCCGGCCTGGCCGTGCGCATGCTCGTGGACACCCGCCGCTGATGCAGAGCCAGGACGGTTTTTTCGCTTCGCTGGGCGGCATGCTCGGCGAAGGGCTGCGCGCCATTGTCGCGGGGATCAAGTGGTTGCTGGGCGGCCTGGGCGGAGCCTTGGCGGATTTCTATTCCGGGCTTGCCGGGGCGATGGGCATGAGCCCGTCGATATTCAACCTGATCCTGCTGGCGCTGGGCCTGATGTTCCTGTGGGCCGCGGTCAAGGCGCTGCTGCGGCGGTCCATCATCGGGGTCCTATTCTGGTTGCTCATGACCTTGCTGGTTCTGGGCGGACTGGTGGACTAGGGCTTCTTTCCGCGTGACCAGGCGCCTGGCTCAGGCGCCGCTGCCAAACATCCCGACCAACGCTTCCTGCAACAAGGCAACGCGGGGGTGGATCGCTCCTTTCCGGAAAATCAGCGCCACCGCGCTCGAAGGCGGAGCAGGCTGCACCCGTATCTGCCTGACCGAATTCGCCATCAGGGGACTGCGGCGAAGCAGGTTCAGGTCTGGGACGATGCCGATGCCCAGGCCGGCGGCAATGAACTGGACGCTGGTGGTCGGGCTCGTCGATTCGATCACGGGCAGCGGGGCAGGGAGCCCCGCATGCGTGAAACAGTCCTCGATAAGCTTGCGCCCCATCGATCCTTCAGCCGGCATCACCCATCGTTCTTGCGACAAACGGGTCCAGTCCACGCGTCGCGCACGAACCAGCGGGTGTTTCGCCGGCGCGACCACCGCGAATTGCACCTCGAACAGCCTGACGTATTGAAACGCACCCGCGCCGGATTCCAGCATCTGCAGAGGGAAGGTGGTGATCAGCGCGTCGATCTCCCCCTGCTGGAGTGCGCGGATCAGGGCAGGGACCCGTTCTTCCACGAGCTGCACCCGTATTGGCGTTGCGTGGTTCACCAGTTTTTCGATCACGCCGCACAAATACGTTTGCGCCACGAAGGGGGGCGCGCCTATCCGGATCCTGGCCGTAAAGCGATCGGCGGTCAGGGCGTCGGAGCGGAGGTGGGTGAGCTCTTCCAGCAGCAAGCTTGCGCCGCGAAGCACCACTTCCCCCTGCGCGGTTGGCGTCAACCCGCGCGCCGTGCGCAGGAACAGCGCAAAGCCAAATGCGTTCTCGATTTCGGACAGCGCTTTGCTCAAGGCCGGTTGCGTCAGGTTGAGCGCCTGGCTTGCTGCCCGAAGGCTGCCCGAGGTTTGCAGTACCTGCAGCAGGCGCAGATGGCGAAAGCGTAGTTTGGCCACCAGATGGTCGGGTTCGATCAATGCGCTCCTTTGCAGGCATAGAACTTAAAGTTATCGCTATATCAAAATATATCAATTTTTCTATAACCCGCAATAACTTATTCTGCATGCATAACAAGGAGACAGCATGCAACGCCGCACCTTCTTCCTGGGCTCCCTGGGCGCCAGTCTTATGTTCCGATCCGTCGCGAAGGCTGCTGAAACCTATCCTTCGAGGGCCGTCCGCATCGTCGTTCCCTATGCCGCAGGCGGAGGACCCGACATCATGGTGCGGCAGTTTGGTCCCAGGCTCAGCCTGACGATGGGGCAGCCCATCGTGGTGGAAAACAAAGTGGGAGCGGGAGGCGTGCTGGCTGCCCAGTATGTCGCCCAGGCCGCGGCCGACGGCTATACCGTGCTGCTGGGTTCGAACTCGCACCTGATCCAGAAAGCGTTGCAGCCGAGTCTGATGTTTGATCCGGAACATGACTTCCTGCCGGTCACCGTCATCGGGACCTCCCCCAGCGTGCTGGTCGTATCGGCCAATTCCCCCTATCGCAGCGTGCAGGACCTCGTTGCCGCCTTGCGGGCGCGGCCCGGGAAGTTGAATTACGCGTCCGGCGGCATCGGTTCCGCGGCGCACCTTGGGGGCGCCACTTTCGCGACGCTGCTGAAGGCCGATGCGATGCACGTCCCGTTCAAGGGCTCGGTGGAAATCCCGATTTCGCTGGTGCGCGGAGATACGGATTTCGCCTTCGCCATCGCGGGCACCGCCATTCCGCAGGTCAAAAGCGGAAGGCTGCGAGCCCTGGCCGTGACCAGCCGCGCTCCCATGGCGGAGCTCCCGGACGTCCCCACGCTGCACGACGTGCTGCACAGCGACCTGGCGATCCAGGAGTTCTGGTTCGGCTTGTGGCTGCCTCGGAATTCGCGTGCGGAGGTGGTCGACAAGCTCTACGGGGCAACGACGGCGGCGCTCAAGGATGCCGCCGTCAAGAACGAGTTCGAGGCCGCCGGGATCCGCGTGATCCAGAGCGACACTCCCCAGGCCGCCGCGGCATTCGTGCGCGACGAATCCCGCAAATGGGCGGAAATCATAAAACTCACCGGCATCTCCGCCGGCTGATCAGGATAGTCATGTCAAAGCCACTCGAAGGCGTACGCGTGCTGGATCTGTCGCACGTGATCGCTGGCCCTCTTACTTCGTTCTATCTGGCGCAACTGGGCGCTGAAGTCATCAAGGTGGAACCCCCCCTGGCAGGCGAGGTCCTGCGCTCGATGAAGAACGGGGTGGACACCGACACGCCCACCGGATTCGCGGCAGTCAACGCGGGCAAGCAATCATTGGCGCTGGATATCAGGACACCGCAAGGCGCCGAATTGCTTCGCACCCTGGCCGCCTCCGCCGATGTCTTCATCGAAAACTTCCGGCCTGGCGTGGTCGCCCGGTACGGGCTCGATTACGCGTCGATCCAGGCAGTCAGGCCGGACATCGTGTATTGCTCCATCTCGGGTTTCGGCCAGCAGGGCGATTGGTCGCAGCGCGGCGCCTATGACCATGTGGTCCAGGCCATGACCGGCATGATGATGATGTCGGGTGAAGGAGACGAGGCGCCTCCGCTCAAGGTGGGTTTCCCCGTGATCGACGTGGCGGTCGGCATGCTGGGCGCCCTGTCCATCGTCTCGTCGCTGCACCGCAGGTCCCGTGACGGCGCCGGCCAGTACATCGATGCGTCCATGATCCAGGCCTCCCTGATGCTGATGTATCCCAATACCTGCGCTTACCTGACCGACGGCACGCCGACGCGGCGCGTCGGCAATCGTGGCTACACCGGCAGCCCCGCGGCCGACACGTACCGCTGTGAGGACGGTTGGCTGGCGGTTGCGGCGAACACGCCGGAACAGTTCCGCAAGCTGGCTGCCGCCATCGGGATCGAGGAATTGTGCAGCGATGCCCGGGCGCTGGATCTGGCCGCGTTCAACCTTCCCAACGGCTTCGTGGTGCCGAACGACCGGGCCTACGTCGTGGAGCGGCTGCAGACGGCGTTCGCGACTCGCAGCGCGGCCCGGCTCGAGGAACTGCTGAGCCATGCCGGGGTCCCCGCGGCCAAGGTCAGGAAGCTGGAAGAATTTCTTCAGGAGGTTGACGCCACTGGCTGCGTGAACCTGCCCGACCACCGTTTCCACCAGGGCGGGCGCGAGCTGCGGACCCATGGCATCGGCTTCGCTTTCGATCAGGACGGCGGGCCCACCCCGTCCGGCGCGCCTGCTCTAGGCCAGGGCGGTCACGCCGTGCTGGCCGGTGCGGGCCTGGATGACGAGGCCATTGCCGAACTTGAGCGGGCCGGGATCATCCGGACGCAGGCCGGGGCGGCCATGCCCACGACACCCTGATAATTTCGACAACCCGGAGAACCTATGACACAACTTCTACAAGGGCGCATCGCCATCGTGACCGGGGCAGGGCGTGGCCTTGGCCGTGCTCACGCGCTGGAACTGGCGCGCCACGGCGCCAGGGTGCTGGTCAACGACATGGGAGCCGAACAGCCGGGCTCGGCGGCGCAGGCCGTCGCGGACACCATATGCGCGGCCGGCGGGGACGCCTGCGCCCACGGCGCCGATGTGACCGACCCGCGGCAGGTGGAGGCGATGGTGGGGGCGGCCATGGCGCGGTGGGGCCGCGTCGATATCCTGGTGAACAACGCGGGCATCCTGCGCGACAAGAGCTTCGCCAAGATGAGCCTGGAGGATTTCCGGGTCGTGATGGAAGTTCACCTGATGGGCGCCGTGCACTGCACCCACGCGGTATGGAACGCCATGCGCGCGCAGAACTATGGCCGCATCGTGATGACCACCTCTTCCTCCGGCCTGTACGGCAACTTCGGGCAGTCCAATTACGGCGCGGCGAAGATGGCGCTGGTCGGCCTGATGCAGACCCTTGCCCTTGAGGGCGAGCGCTATGGCGTGCATGTGAACTGCCTTGCCCCGACGGCGGCCACGGCCATGACCGAGGGGCTTCTCGATGCGCAGGCGCTGGACCTGCTTACGCCCGAATCGGTCAGCCCCGGCCTGGTGGCGCTGGTGGCGGAAAACGCGCCGAACCGGACCATCCTGATGGCGGGCGCGGGCAGCTTCGAACAGGCGCACATCACGATGACCCGCGGCATATGCCTGGACGAGACCGAATTGTCGGCGAAGGTCCTGATCGGCCGTATGGGCGAAGTCTCCGATCGCGAGGCGGAGACCGTCCCCGGCACCGGCTTCGACCAATTGCGCCATGAGATCGCCAAGACCCAGGCATGCCGGCAGGCTCGCGCGTCGAGCGAGCCGGCTTTCTGATCCGGGCCCTAGCCATGACAACCAGGGAAGTCGTAGTTCTGTCCGGTATCCGCACGCCCATCGGCAGCTTTGGCAAAGGCCTGAAGGACGTGCCGCCCGTCACGCTCGCCACCGAAGTCCTGCGGGCCGCCGTGGCGCGCGCGGACATCGACCCCGGGCAGGTGGAGCATGTTTGCTTCGGCCAGGTCATCAATACCGAACCGCGCGACCTGTATCTGTCCCGCGTGGCGGCCATCGAAGCCGGCTGCGGCGAGAACACGCCGGCCTTCAACGTGAACCGCCTGTGCGGCTCGGGCTTGCAGGCGGTGGTTTCCGCGGCGCAGTCCATCCTGCTTGGCGATTGCACGACCGCGGTGGCCGGCGGCGCCGAAAGCATGTCGCGTGCGCCGTATGCCAGCGCGGCGCTGCGCTTTGGCGGTCGCATGGGCGATACGCCCATGGTGGACACGCTGCTCGGCGCGCTGCACGATCCGCTGCACCGCATTCACATGGGCGTCACGGCGGAAAACGTGGCCAGGAAGTACGGTATCTCGCGTGAAGACCAGGATGCGCTGGCGGTCGAAAGCCACCGGCGCGCCGCAAGGGCAATCGCCGAGGGCCGCTTCGCGTCGCAACTCGTCCCCATCCCTGTCCCGGGCCGCAAGGGCGCCGTTCCTTTCGCGCAGGACGAGCACATCCGTGCCGATATCAGCCTGGCTGATCTGGCCGGCCTCAGGCCGGTCTTCGCGCCAGACGATGGCACGGTCACCGCGGGCAATTCCTCGGGCATCAATGACGGCGCGGCCGCGCTGGTGCTGATGGAGCGCGCCAGCGCCGAAGCGTCCGGCGCCCGGCCTCTGGCCCGGCTCGTCGCCTATGCCCACGCAGGCGTGGATCCACGCTGCATGGGCATCGGTCCGGTTCCCGCCACGCGGGCGGTCCTGGCCCGCGCCGGCCTTGCCGCCACCGATATCGACGTGATCGAATCCAACGAGGCCTTCGCGGCGCAGGCCCTTGCGGTGACCCGCGAGCTGGAGCTGGACCCGGCCAAGGTCAATCCCAATGGATCGGGAATCGCACTGGGGCATCCGGTGGGCGCGACGGGCGCCATCATCACCGTCAAAGCCCTGCACGAGCTCAACCGCATAGGCGGCCGGTATGCGCTGGTGACCATGTGCATAGGCGGCGGACAAGGCATTGCCGCCATTTTCGAACGGATCTGAACCATATGGCCTGCGTCCCTGACCTCACCCCCAAGCACCTGGCTTCCTTGATGACAGGCAACCCAAGCGACCCGTCGGCGGTCCGGCGGTTCGACTCCGTGCAGTCGCTCATCGACTTCCAGGGGCAGCCGGCAATTGCTTCCCGGACCGTCGAGATAGACCAGGAGACGATCGACCGGTTTGCGCAGGTCACGCGCGACAGCCAGTGGATACACGTGGACCGGGAACGCGCGCTGGCGGAGTCTCCCTACCAGGACACCATTGCGCATGGATTCCTCGTGCTCTCCCTGCTGACGCACTGGCAGGAGAGCTGCATCGCCTTTCCCGGCGCGGTCATGGCGCTGAACTACGGTTTCGACAAGGTCCGCTTCACGGCGCCGGTTCGGTCCGGCTCACGCGTATCGGCCAGATTTGCATTGGCGCAGGTGGTGGAGACCAAGCCTGGTGAAGTGCGCTGTTCCTGGAATGTCACGATCCAGGCCGAGGACGCGTCGCGCCCGTCGGTGCATGCCGATTGGCTGATCCTGATCCGTTACGGGCAGTCGCGCCCGGGTTGATCCGCGCTGGAAGTCCGGGTCGGCGATCTGGCAACGTCCAGGGCCACCTCCCGTATCCTTCGCACCAGCGCCGGAAACCGTTCGGCCCCGGTGTTTCCGTATCCGATCACCAGCCCGTTATCCTCTTCCCGAGGCGTAATCGCGAATGACGACAGCGCGCTCGGATTCATCCCCAGCCTGCGCGCCTGCTCGACGATCTCCGCATCCGGAAACGCCGCCGGCAGCCGCACCGTCAGGTGCAGGCCGCAGTGTCCGCCCAGCACCTCATGGTCTATCCCCAGATGCGTGGCCAGCGCCTCGCGCAGCGCCGCCTGGCGTTCGCGGTACAGGCGCCGCATGCGGCCCAGGTGGCGTGAGAACTGGCCGTTCTCGATGAAGGCCGCCATCGTCAGCTGTTCCAGCCTGTGGCCGCCGCGCAGCATCTCGATGATGGATGGCATGGCCTGCGCGGCGATGGCTTCCGGCAGCACCAGGAAGCCCAGGCGCAAGGCGGGGAACATGGTCTTGCTGAACGTGCCCACGTACAGCACGGGCGCGTCCGGCAGCAGACCCTGCATGGCGGCTATCGGTTCGCCCTGGTGGCGGAATTCGCTGTCGTAATCGTCCTCGATGATCCAGGCGCCCGCGCGGCGCGCGCGTTCCAGCAGGTCCAGCCGGCGGGTCAGCGACAGCACCGCGCCCGTGGGGTACTGGTGCGAAGGCGTGGTCTGGATCAGCCGGGGCGGTTGCGACGTCCATGCGCTTTCCGGAATGACGATGCCGTCGGCATCCACCCGCAACGCCAGCACGTTCAGGTCGCCCGCGTGGAACGCGGCCTTGGCGCCGCGGTATCCGGGGTCTTCCAGCCAGGCGGTGTCGCCGGGGTTGGTGAGCAGTTGCACGCATAGCGCCAGCGCGCCTTGCGCGCCTTCGGTAATGACGATGCGCGATGCGTCGCAACGCACGCCCCGCGATACTCGCAGGTACTGGGCGATGGCTTCGCGCAGCGCGGGTTCGCCCACGGGATGCCCATAGCCCAGGGTGGTGGCCGGGGCCGCCTGCAGGGCGCGGTCTTGCGCGCGGCGCCAGGCGTTGATGGGGAACTGGGTCAGGGCCGGCGTGCCGGGCGTCATCGGCAAGGAGCCGTCATGGGCGTAGCGCGTGGAGACGATGCGCGACAGCCGCTTGGCCGTGATGGAAGACTCCGCGGCGGGCGGGGCGGCCTGCCTGGCCGCGCTGCTGGCGGCCGCCGACAGCGGCGCCACGCGTGTGCCTTGCCGGTCGGCGATCACATAGCCTTCGGCCGTCAGTTGCTCGTAGGCGATCAGCACCGTGTTGCGCGAGATGTCCAGGTCCTCGGACAGGGTGCGCGAGGAGGGCAGCTTGCCGCCCGCGGGGAGCTGGCCGGCCAGGATGGCCTGCTTCAGGCGCTGGATGAGCTGGCGCTGGCGGGGCAGCGCCCCGGGGCCGCGCGCGAGGGGGCTGGACAGCAGGGCGGTGTCTGCCGGGTCGCCCAAGGCGGTGTCGATCATGGCCCTATTAAATTCAAGAATCGTGGTGCTTTTTATGATGCCACGATTCCGATATCGTGAGGGCATGCGTGTTGCGTCCGCCACCGCCGGCGGCGCACCCTAACCTGGAAGAGGCTTCGTCGCATGCAACCCCGCACCAACGCTTTCCAACAACCCATCGGCCCGGACCTTGCCGGCTGGACAGCCCGTCCGCGTCCTCCGCTGACGCCCGCCGCGGGCCGCTATTGCCGCCTGGAACCCCTGTCGGCCGAGCGCCACGCGGCGGATCTGTACCAGGCATTCAGCCAGGCGCCCGACGATAGCGACTGGACCTACATGAGCGTCGGCCCCTTCGCGGACGCGGCGGCCTACCGGAAGTTCGCCGAAGGCGCCCAGGCGGGCAATGATCCGCTGCACCACGCCATCATCGACCTGAAGACGGGCCGCGCCATCGGCACGCTGGCGCTGATGCGCATCGACCCGGCCAACGGCGTCATCGAGGTCGGTTTCGTGTCGTTCTCGCGCCAGCTCAAGCGCACCCGCATCGCCACCGAAGCGCAGTTCCTGCTGATGCGCCGCGCCTTCGATGAACTGGGCTATCGCCGCTATGAATGGAAGTGCGACAGCCTGAACGCGCCTTCGCGCGCCGCCGCCTCGCGGCTGGGCTTCCAGTTCGAGGGCATCTTCCGCCAGGCCACGGTCTACAAGGGCCGCAGCCGCGACACGGCCTGGTTCTCGATCATCGACAGCGAATGGCCCGCCTTGCGCGCCGCCTATGAGCGCTGGCTGGACCCGGACAACTTCGACGCCGAAGGCCATCAACGCAAGGGCCTGGCCGAACTGGCCGCCCAGGAAAGGTCTGCCCGGGAAAGCGCCGCGTGCGCCTGATCCCGGTTGCGCTGGCCCTGTTCTGGGGGCTGAACTGGCCGGCGGTGAAGATCATCCTGTCGATCTTCCCGCCGTTCACCCTGCGCGTGCTGGGGCTGGGCAGCGGCGCACTGCTGCTGTTGCTGCTGGCGGGCGCCAAGCGCTTGCCGCTTTTGCCGCCGCGCAGCGCCTGGCCGGGCATCGTGGTGGGCGGCGTTCTGGCCGTGGCCGTCTTCAACCTGGCGGTGGCCTGGGCGCAGCTCAGCACCAGCACCTCGCGCGCGGCGGTGCTGACCTTCACGATGCCGATGATGTCGGCGGTGCTGGCCTGGCTGGTCCTGGGCGAACGCCTGGACCGTCGCCGAGGCCTGGCGCTGCTGCTCGGCGGTTGCGGCGTGGCGGTGCTGGCGTGGCCGGTGCTGCATGCGGTCTTTGCCGAGCACGACCTGGCCGCGACCAAAGGGTTGGTCTTTCCGCTGGTGGCCGCCTTGGGCTGGGCGGCGGGGACGGTCTATCTGAAACGCTGGCCGGTGGCGGGCAACCGCATCGTGGTGACTGCCTGGCAATTGGTGGTCGGCGCAAGCTGCGCGCTGGCCGGCGCGCTGATCGCCGGCGAGTCGTTCCCGACGCAGGGCTGGAATGCCCGCGTGGCGGGAGCGCTGTCGTTTCACATCATCCTGGGCACGGCCGTGGCGTACTGGCTTTGGTTCGTGCTGAGCGAACGCGTCAGCGCCACCGTGGCCGCGCTGACCACCCTGATGGTGCCGGTGGTGGGGGTGCTGGGCGCGATGGCGCTGGTGGGCGACCGCCCGGGCGTGGCGGATTGGTGGGGCTTTGCTTTCGTGCTGGCCGGGGCGGGACTGATCGTGCTGAACCTGGGGCAGCGGCGGGGCTGATCCGCCGGTCGCCTACGCCCGGGGCATCCACGAGCCATGCAGGCCGGCCGGCACGCGGCGCGGCAGGCTGACCTGGGCGACAGGACCCGCCGCCAGGTCGCGGGCGTCCAGGGCGATGAATCGTCCGCGCTCGTCGTGTTCGGCATGGATGAACGACAGAATGTACCCGTCCGCTTCACCGGCGCCTTGCGGATCCGCCGCGAACACGGGTTCGCACGCCGTCTGCCCGGCGGGCAGGCGAAATACCGTCTTGGCGCCCGTGGTCATGTCATAGCGCGCAAAGGCCTCGAAAGCGCCGGGCTGCGGCGTTTCGCCCGGGCGCGGGTCGCGCAGGCCCACATAGCAGTAGCGCGCGCGCTGGCCCAGCCAGGCGTCGTTGATCCGTCCGAATTCGCAGGGATGGACGTCCAGCGCCTGGTCCTCCACGCGGCCGCTGCCGGCATGGATACGCAGACGGTGCAGTTCCAGGCGCTTGCGCGCGCCCGGCCCGTAGCCGTCATGCCAGGGCATCACTGCCTCGATCACGTCGCCGGTCGCGTGGGCGTTGGCGATGTGCCAATTGAAAAACGGGTCTGTCTCGATCCACCGGATCTGTCCAGGGTCCGTGCAATCGCGCGGGACGAGCAAGATGCGCGTGCCACGCTGCGGCTCCCAGGCGGGCGCGGCAGGGCCGCGGCTGAAGTCGAACACCAGCGGGCACAGGAACGCCAGCACATGGGTGGGCGTTATGGCGATGTCGTGGATCAGTCCCGGCCATGGCGAGGCAAACCGCAGCTGGCGGTCCACCTGGCCGCCGGCGTTCACCCGCAGGTACTCCAGCGTTCCCGCGGCGAGATCGTAATTGAGCGCCAGCATTTCCCCGCTGAGCGGATCGACCTTGGGATGCGCCGACAGCGAACCCGCCAGTCTGCCCTGGAAGGTGTGCGGCCCGATCGTGGCCAGGGCATCGTCCATTGCATAGGGGCCGCCGCCCTCGTACAGCGCAAGAATCTTGCCGGCATGGCGCAGGACGTTGGTATTGGCCAGGTTGGCTTGCGGAGGAGGGGCGAAGGTGGGGTTGTAGATGCGGTGGCCGGCCTGCCGCTCTTCCTGCAGTTCGCGGGTCAGCACCCAGCGGTTCCGGTAGCGCGCGCGGCCGGCGTCCAGATACAGGGCATGGATCATGCCCGTGCCGTCATACGGGTAGGCGTAGCCCGGGCCGGGTTCAAACTGGGGATTCGGACCGTTGCGCATGAATACCCCGCTCAGGCAGGCGGGCAGTGTTCCGTCCACCTGCAGGTCCGCATCGTCGCGTTCGTCGAAGACGGGAGCAAAGGCGTTTGTAAGCGCCGGGTTATCGCTGTGCCATTGCATACGGCCTCCAGGGAGGCGTGCCGCCTCCGGAATGGTGGAAGGAGGAACGCCATCTTCCCTTGGGAAGATTCGGGCAGAACGCGATCGCCCGTCAAGATGCCTGGGTAGGGGAAAGATGTAAGCGGGCTTTGCCTAGTCCCGCCTGCCTGTCAGCCCAGCCGTTTGCGGAACATCTCGCGAAGCATCTCGGCGCCGCTGACCAGGGTGATCCCCGCCAGCACCATCGCCGCGCCGGCCACGAAGCCCGCATCCAGCGGCTCGTTCAGGATCAGCACGCCGAAGCTCACGCCGAACAGCGGCGTCATGAAGGACAGGATGGACAGGCGTGATGCCAGGTAGCGGCGCAGCAGCCAGAACCACGCCAGGTAGCTGGACAGTGCGACCACCACCGACTGGAAGGCCACGCTGAGCACCGCTGCCTGCGTGAACCGGATGCCGTGATGGCCGGTGGCCACGGCAAAGGCCAGCAGGCCAACGGAGGCCACGGCCATTTGATAAAGCAGGGTCTTGGCGGGAGCGGCTTCCGACAGCGAGGTCTTGCGGATCGCCACGGTGGTGGCGCCCCATAGCAGGCCCGCCACCAAGCCCATTGCGTCGCCCAGCAGCATGTCGCTGGCGCCGGGCTGGCCGGGTTGCTGGCCGCCCTTGCCCAGGAACGCGACGGCGATTCCGCAGAACGCGACCGCCACGCCCAGCCACTGCAGCGGCTTCATGCGCTCTTCGGGCAGCAGCCAATGCAGGCCCAGCGCCGCAAAGATGGGCGCCGTGTACAGGAACACGGACATGTGCGAGGCCGTGGTGTAGACCAGCCCCTGGGCGACGAACAGGAATTCGCCCGCGAACAGCAAGCCCACGATCAGGCCGGGCAGGGCGGTGCCGTCGCTGAAGGCGCGCAGGCCTTCGCGCCGCCATACCACCACGGCCAGCACCAGGGCCGCGAAGGTCGAACGCAGGCCGATCTGCATGATGGGCGCCACGTCGTCGGCCACCAGCTTGATCGCGATCTGCTGGAAACCCCAGCACACGCACAACAGCAGCATGGCGCTGGTGGCCAGCGTATCCAGCGGCTGGCGCAGGGGTTTCGCGGCCGCGGCGGTCACGGCAGTTCGGCGGGGTAGCTGTCCAGCGCCAGGCCGATTTGCTGGCGCAGGTCCCATTCCGCCAGCGTGGATTGCACCGGGCCGAAGAAAGCGCCGTCGCGGGTGACGAACATGGCGGGCAGGTGGAAGACTTCGTAGCGCTCGACCAGGCCGCGGTTGTCGCCCGCGTCCACCCAGCACACGCGTTCCACGGGCAACTCCAGCGCGGGCAATTGCTCGCGCGCGACGCGGCAGGTGCCGCAGGTGCGGCTGTGAAAGACCAGCAGCGATAGGCCGGGCGCGTCCAGCAGGTAGCGGTCGGCGGTGCTGTCGTTGAGTTCTATCTGTTCCATGGGTTTTCTGACCTCAGGCGCCGCGCAGCACGCGGTCCAGCTCCAGTACCGACTGATACAGCACACGGGTCCCGTCCAGCAGCTGGGCGGGTTCGATCCATTCTTCCGGGCAGTGGCTGCGGCCGTTCAGGCAGGGGATGAAGATCATGCCGATGGGGCCGGTGGGCGCCATGTACACGGCGTCGTGGCCCGCGCCGCTGGGCAGCCGCATCGATGCATAGCCAAGCTGGTCGGCGGCGGCCTTGACCGCGTCCATGACCAGCGGCGAACAGTCCGTGGGCTGGGCGCGGCTAAGTTGCGAGAAGCCGGCCGTCAGGCGCAATGCCTTCAGGTCGTCGGCCACGCCGGCCATCAGGGTTTCAGGGAAGGCGTCCAGCACGGCGTTGCTGTCGCTGCGCATCTCCAGCGTCAGCTCGACGCGGCCAGGCACCGCGTTGGCGGCGTTGGGCGTCATGGACAGGCGGCCCACGGTGGCCACCACGTAGTGCGGATTGCCGCTGGCGGCGCTGGCCTGGCGGCTGGCGGCGTCGATGATGCGCGCGGCGCCGACCAGCGCGTCGCGGCGGATGTCCATGGGCGTGGTGCCCGCGTGGTCGGGCTGGCCTTCCACCACGATCAGCACCCGGCGGATGCCGACGATATTGGTGACCACGCCGATCGGCAGCTTGCGGCTTTCCAGCACGGGGCCCTGTTCGATGTGCAGTTCGACGAAGGCGGCGGTCTCGCCCTTGCCGCGCAGCGGCACGCTCAGCGCCGTCGGGTCGCCGCCGATGCGGGCAATGCCCTGGGCCAGCGTCTCGCCGTCCGGGTTGCGGGCGGCCAGCATGTCGGCGGTCAACTGCCCGCACAGCGCGCGGCTGCCCACGCAGGAGATGCCGTAGTCGCTGGGTTCCTCGGACAGGAAGTCGATGACTTCGAAGGGGTGGTCGAGTTCGATGCCGTGTTCGCGCATCGTGTGCGCGACTTCGATGCCGGCCAGCACGCCGATGATGCCGTCGAAGCGGCCCCCGCTCATGACGGTGTCGCAGTGCGAGCCGGTGGAGATCGGTTTGCGCGACGGGTCGCGCCCGGCGCGCGTGCCGACCAGGTTGCCGCCCGCGTCCAGGCGCGTGGCCAGCCCGGCGGCCTCGAACTCGCCGCGCAGCCAGGCGCGCGCGTCGTCGAACAGCGGCGAGAACGCGCGGCGCGTCCAGGGCATGTCGGGCAGGGTGAACTTGGACAGGGTTTCAACGCGGGCCCAGAGGCGCTCGGCGTTCAGGGGAGGGAAAGTGGACGGTGTTGCGTGCGGCATGAGACTTCCTGAAGATGCGCCCTGGATTATGGCATCAATGGCGGCGATGCCTCGTGGCGCATTGTTCCAGGAAGACCGCCCGGCTGCGCGGCCCGTTCACACAAAAGAGGCCTCGAACACGTCCTAGCTTGCCTGGCGCCAGGAGGGCTCGCGTTTTTCCAGGAAGGCCGTGACGCCTTCCTTTGCCTCATCGGTGCTACGGATGGCCGCGATGCGTTCGACGGTGTCGGCGATCAGGCCGGCATCCATGGGCCGGCCTGCGAAGTCGCGCACCAGCCGTTTGCTGGCCTGCACGGCGCCGGGGCCGTTGGCGCATAAAGTGCGGCAGATCGCCTCGGCCGTGTCGTGCAGCTGCGCGGGCGGCGTGACTTCATGCAGCAGCCCCAGCCGCAGGGCGGTGGCGGCGTCGAACCGCTCCGCCGTCAGGAAGTAGCGGTTGGCGGCACGTTCACCCATGGCGCGGATCACGTAGGGGCTGATGGTGGCGGGCAGCAGGCCCAGCCGGGTCTCGGACAGGCAGAAATGCGCGGTGTCCGCCGCGACGGCGATGTCGCAAGCCGCCACCAGGCCCATGCCCCCCGCATAGGCGTCGCCGTTGACGCAGGCCACGACCGGCTTCGGGCAGGCCCAGATCGCATGCAGCATGTCCGCCAGCCGCGTCGCGTCGGCGCGGTTTTCGGCGTCGGTCAGCGTGGCCATCTTGCGCATCCAGTTCAGGTCGCCGCCGGCGCAAAAAGCCTTGCCCGCGCCGGTCAGCAGCAGTACGCGTACCTGCGGGGCCGCCGCGGCCTCCTTGACCGCGGCCGTCAGCGCCGCGATCAGGGTGTCGTCGAATGCGTTGCGCATTTCGGGGCGGTTCAGCGTAAGACGGGCGATGGGGCCGTCCAGGGCGAGGTCCAGCGGTGCGTTCAGCGTCATGTGTCGCCTCCTGTTTTATTGACCATGGCTCAATTGCTGCGCCGAGCCGATGGAATGATTCTATGGGTAAAGTTCCAATCGGGTGATTCAAACGGAAAGAATATTGAGTTATCCTCAAAAAAAATGGAGAGAGACATGAGCGAGCAAGCACGCGGCCCGGCCGCCGATCAGCGCTACGCGTCAGTATTCCGCCCCGGCCTGTTCGATGGCAAGACCATCCTCGTGACCGGAGGCGGCAGCGGCCTGGGCCGTTGCACCGCCCACGAGCTGGCGGCGCTGGGCGCCGGCCTGGCGCTGGTGGGCCGCAAACTGGAAAAACTGCAGGCGGCCGAACAGGAGATCGTCCGGATCTATCCCGAGGCGGCCGGGCGCGTCAGCCTGCACGCCTGCGATATCCGGGACGAGGCCGGCGTGCGCGGCGCGGTGGCGGATGCGCTGACCGCGCATGGCGCGATCGACGGGCTGTTCAACTGCGCGGGCGGCCAGTTCCCCGCGCCGCTGGACCGCATCAGCTTCAACGGCTGGAACGCCGTGGTGCAGAACAACCTGCACGGCACCTTCCTGATGGCGCGCGAGGTCTACACGCAGCATATGCGCCAGCACGGCGGCGCCATCGTGAACATGCTGGCCGATATCTGGGGCGGCATGCCGGGCATGGGGCATTCGGGCGCGGCGCGCGCCGGGGTGTGGAACCTGACCGAGACGGCCGCCTGCGAATGGGCGCATGCCGGGGTGCGCGTCAACGCCGTGGCGCCGGGCTGGATCGCCTCCAGCGGCATGGACAGTTATGACGATGATTACCGCGCGGTGCTGCGCGAGCTGAAGACCAAAGTGCCGCTGCAACGCTTCGGGACCGAGGCCGAACTGGCCGCGGCGGTGGTGTTCCTGCTGTCGCCGGCCGCGGCGTTCATCAATGGCAGCGTGATCCGGGTGGATGGCGGCGTGCCCAACGCTCGGCATTCCTGGACCCTGCAGCCCGCCGAGCGCGTCGAGGTCTACAGCGGCTTTCCTCAGTACGCCCCGCCGTCGTTGTTTTCGGAAGACTGAAGGCGATGCAGGGCGTCTTGCACCTCGCCGCGGAATTGCGCCAGCGCCAGCGCGTTCTGCCGCGGCGGCTGCAGGGCCTGCCACAGAAAGCCGACCAGGTGGTCGGCGGTGGCGGCCACGTCGCCGCGCGCGCCGCGCAGGATGGCGTCCCACAGCACGTGTTCCATCGGGCCATAGACCGCCGACCGCAGCAGCCGCAAGGGCATGTCCTGGCGTATGTCGCCGTCCGCCTGGCCTTGAGCCAGGATGCGCATCAGCGGCGCGGTGTAGCGGCGCTGCAGCTCGGCGTAGATCTCGCCGAAGTCATCGTTGCGCGCGCGGCCTTCGGACAGGATGAACGCGCACAGGCCAGGGCCCTCGGCCAGCAGGTGGCGCAGATGCGTGTGCACCAGGTAATGAAGCTGGGCCCGCGCGCCGTGCACGTGCGGCAGGTTGTCCTCCACCTTGGCGATGATTTCGTCGTACCAGTCGCTGATCACCCGCACGCAGAGTTCGCGCTTGCCGCCAAAGTAGGTGAACACGGTCGCTTCCGATACGCCCAGCCGCTGCGCGATCTCGGTCGTGGTGGCCGCCTGGAAGCCGGCTTCGGAGAAGACCTGGCGCGCAACGCGCAGGATGTCGCGGATGCGTTGTTCGGACTTGGCGCTGGCCGGCGGGCGGCGCATCGGGACGGCGGAGGTGTTTTCCATGCAGGCCTGAAGGGGAGGGAGGGTGGGGGGTGTTCTCGCCGCGGCTGCCCCCTAGGGGACGGCAAGCACGCAAAACGTGCGCGGCGCAGGGACCCCCGTATCGCCGTGCGGGCCTTATTATTGAGCCAGGGTCAAGTTCGTGGCAAGGCGGCCGGGGGAACCCGCAGCCGCGCAGCCGTGGCGCTGAAGCGCTGAATTGAGCGCCCTGGATTACCCAGACATAACAACATCAGAGACAAACCATGCTGTCCAGAGCCGAATCCTATACGCAGCTCGTGTCCCAGTTCCAATGGCAGGTGCCGGCGGCCTACAACATCGGCGTCGACGCCTGCGATAAATGGGCAGACGGCAGCGGCCGCCTGGCGCTGATCTACGAAAAGAGCGACGGCGCGCAGACGCGCTACACCTTTGACCAGATCAAGTCGCAGTCCAACCGGCTGGCGCACAGCCTGGAGCGCCACGGCATCAAGCGCGGCGACCGCGTGGCGATCTACCTGCCGCAGGCGCCGGAGACCGCGGTGACGCACATTGCCGTCTACAAGATGGGGGCGGTGGCGGTGCCGCTGTTCACCTTGTTCGGCGTGGACGCCATCCAGTACCGGCTGGCCAACAGCGGCGCGGCCGCGCTGGTGACCGACGCGGAAGGCTGCCGCAAGCTGCTGGAGATTCGCGCCAGCCTGCCCGACCTGAAGGTGATCTATTGCATCGACGGCGGGGACGAAGACGGCGCCGCGCTAGAGGGCGCCGTGCCGTTCCATCCGGCGCTGGCGCTGGAGTCGGACGCCTACGAGCCGGTGCGGACGGCGGCCGACGATCCGGCCGTCATCATCTATACCTCGGGCACCACCGGCAAGCCCAAGGGCGCGCTGCACGCGCATCGCGTCCTGCTGGGGCACCTGCCCGGCGTGGAGATGTCGCACGAGTTCTTTCCGGAAAACGCCGCGCTGATGTGGACGCCGGCGGACTGGGCCTGGATCGGAGGCCTGCTGGACGTACTGCTGCCGGCCTGGCACCACGGCGTGCCGGTGCTGGCCCGGCGCTTCGAGAAATTCGATGGCGCTTCGGCCCTGGAACTGATGGCGCGCCACGGCGTGACGCACACCTTCCTGCCGCCCACCGCGCTGAAGATGATGCGCGGCTGCGCCTGGCCCGAGGGCGTCGGCCCGCGGGCCTTGCGCTCGGTGGCCAGCGGCGGCGAATCGCTGGGCGCGGAACTCATAGACTGGGGCCGCCGCGTGCTGGGCGTGACCATCAACGAGTTTTATGGCCAGACCGAATGCAATATGCTGGTGTCCTCGTGCTCGTCGCTGTTCGATCCTTCCGTCGGGGCCATAGGCAGGGCCGCGCCGGGCCACCGCGTCGCTATTGTGGATGAACAGGGCGCCGAAGTGGCGGATGGACAAGAGGGAAACATCGGCGTACAACGGCCGGACCCCGTCATGTTCCTGGGCTACTGGAACAATCCGGAGGCAACCGCCGAGAAATTCGTGGGAGACTACCTGCTGACCGGCGACGTCGGCGTGCGCGACGCGGAAGGGTTCATACGCTTTGTCGGCCGCAACGACGACGTCATCACCAGCGCCGGCTACCGCATCGGCCCGGGGCCCATCGAGGACTGCCTGATCGGCCACCCCGCGGTCCGGATGGCGGCGGTGGTGGGCGTGCCGGATGCCCAGCGCACCGAGATCGTGATGGCCTATGTGGTGCTCAACGAGGGGTTCGAGGGCGACGAGGCGTTGGTGAAGGCGCTGCAGGCGCATGTGCGCACCCGCCTGGCGGCGCATGAGTACCCGCGCGCGATCCGCTTTGTAACCAGTTTGCCGACCACCGCCACCGGCAAGATTATCCGCAAGGAGTTGCGCGACGGAAGTTATGCTTGAGCGGTCTCACCCGGTGACAATCTCCTCCATGAGGATGGGTTGACGGGTTGCCCCGCGCTGCAAGTATGATGGCGCAAATTGCATACGGCCCCAGTCCAATTGGGGCCGTATCACCATTAGCCTTAGTATGGAGATAACCCCAATGAATAAGCCTTTGGACGGGGGATTGGCAGCCTTGAACGTGCCCGCGTACGTCAAGCATCGCGGACTGATCGACTGGGTGGCCAGCTTCGTCGCGCTGGCCAAGCCGGACCGCGTCGTGTGGTGTGATGGTTCGCAGGAAGAGTACGACCGCCTTTGCGAACAAATGGTCCAGTCCGGGACCATGCGCAGGCTGAACCCCGCCAAGCGTCCTAATTCGTTCCTCGCGTGCTCGGATCCGTCTGACGTTGCGCGGGTCGAAGACCGCACCTTCATCTGTTCGGACCGCGCCGAAGACGCCGGCCCCACCAACAACTGGGCCGAGCCCGCCGAAATGCGCGACACGCTCAACGGCCTGTTCGACGGCGCCATGCGCGGCCGCACCCTGTATGTGGTGCCGTTCTCGATGGGTCCGCTGGGCTCGGATATCGCGCACATCGGCGTGGAGCTCTCCGACAGCCCCTACGTGGCCGTCAACATGCGCATCATGACGCGCATGGGCAAGCAGGTCTATGACGTGCTGGGCACCGACGGCGACTTCGTGCCGTGCCTGCATTCCGTGGGCAAGCCCCTGGCCGCCGGCGAAGCCGACGTGGCCTGGCCGTGCAACCCCACCAAGTACATCGTCCATTTCCCCAAGACCCGCGAAATCTGGAGCTTCGGCTCGGGCTACGGCGGCAACGCGCTGCTGGGCAAGAAGTGCTTCGCGCTGCGCATCGCCTCCACCATGGGGCGCGACCAGGGCTGGCTGGCCGAACACATGCTGATCCTGGGCGTTACCTCGCCCAAGGGCCGCAAGTACCACGTGGCCGCCGCATTCCCGTCGGCCTGCGGGAAAACCAACTTCGCCATGCTGATCCCGCCGCAAGGCATGGACGGCTGGAAGGTCACCACCATCGGCGACGACATCGCCTGGATCAAGCCGGGCGCCGACGGCCGCTTGCACGCGATCAACCCGGAAGCCGGCTATTTCGGCGTGGCGCCGGGCACCAGCGAGCAGACCAACTTCAACGCCATGGCCACGCTCAAGGCCAACGTCATCTTCACCAATGTGGCGCTGACCGACGACGGCGACGTCTGGTGGGAAGGCATGACCGACACCCCGCCGGCGCATCTGATCGACTGGCAGGGCCAGGACTGGACGCCCGCCATCGCGCGCGAAACCGGCCGCAAGGCCGCGCACCCGAACGCGCGCTTCACCGCGCCCGCCGCGCAGTGCCCGTCCATTGATCCCGAATGGGAAAATCCCAAGGGCGTGGTCATCGACGCCTTCATCTTCGGGGGCCGTCGTTCCACCACCGTGCCGCTCGTCACCGAAGCGCGCAACTGGGTGGAAGGCGTCTACATGGCCGCCACCATGGGTTCGGAAACCACCGCCGCCGCCGCAGGCCAGCAAGGCGTGGTGCGCCGCGATCCCTTCGCCATGCTGCCGTTCTGCGGCTACAACATGAGCGACTACTTCGGCCACTGGCTGAAGCTGGGCAAGCAACTCGAGGCCGCCGGCGCCACCTTGCCGCGCATCTATTGCGTCAACTGGTTCCGCAAGGGTCCGGACGGCAAGTTCGTCTGGCCGGGCTTTGGCGACAACATGCGCGTGCTGCGCTGGATGCTGGGCCGCATCGACGGCCAGTCCAAGGGAGTGGACCAGGTGTTCGGCATTTCGCCCAGCTACCAGGACATCGACTGGACCGGCCTGGAATTCAGCCCGGACAAGTTCGAACAGGTCATGTCGGTGGACGCCGCCGCATGGCGCGACGAACTGGCGCTGCACCAGGAACTGTTCGGCCAGCTGGCCCAGGGCTTGCCCGAGGAACTGCCGGCCACCAAGTCGCAGATCGAAGGGCGCCTGGCGGCCTGACGCCGTAAGGCCGTCGCCCAGGAAAACCCGCCTGCGTTTCGCGCAGGCGGGTTTTTTTTGAATGGTCGGAAAGTCCTGTCCCCACGAGGCTGTGCGCTGAGTGGGGATTGTGCTTTCTGGGAGACCCTCACGAACTCGCGGTGTTGGCCAGGTAGTGGCAATTCATGCACGCCACCGTCGGGCGGATAGGAGCAGGGTTGGTATGGTGTACCCGTTACGGGTATAGTCAAGGTGCAACCGGCATGAAAGTCCTCAAGCGGTTGCAGTTCGCGGGGAAGGTGTTTCTGCAATTATCGGCACAGGACTTGTTAATGGCATTCCAGATTGGCGTCCTGTTGGAGGTGTACTGTGACGAGCAAACTGATTGAGTCCCTGCGCGGCGACCTGGCCGCGCTGCAGGATGCGGGAGCGATCGCCAAGGTGACGATGCGCGAGTTCGATGCGATATGCCCGCCTCCCGTGCGGGACTTCAGCGCGACCGACATCAAGCGGCTGCGCGAAAGACTGAAATTCAGCCAGCCGGTGTTCGCGCTGTACTTGCACACCACCGCGTCCACGGTGCGCAAGTGGGAGCAAGGCGACACCCGTCCTACCGGGCCGGCCCTGAAGTTGTTGAACATCATCGCTGACAAGGGCTTGCAGGCCATCATCTGACGATTGCGGAAGTGAAGGGCGCCTCTCCGGACGACACAATCCCGGCGCTCAAGCCGTCTCGTTGGCGCCGATGCCGTCCAGTGCGGCGGCCACGGCGTCGGGCAAGCGCAGCGTCGCCGCGGCCAGGTTCTCGCGTAGATGGGCAAGCGTAGAGGTGCCGGGAATCAGCAGGACGTTCGGCGAGCGGCGCAGCAGCCAGGCAAGCGCCACCTGCATGGGCGTCGCGCCGATCTGCCTTGCCGCGTCGGACAGGATCGACGACTGCAGCGGGCTGAATCCTCCCAGGGGGAAGAACGGCACGTAGGCGATGCCGTCGTGATTCAGGTCGTCGATCAGGGCGTCGTCCGCGCGGTGCGCCAGGTTGTAATGGTTCTGCACGCAGACAATCTCGCAGATGCCGCGGCCTTCGGCGACCTGCCGGGCGGTGACATTGCTGAGTCCGATGTGCCGGATAAGGCCCTGGCGCTGTAGTCCGGCCAGGACCTTGAGCGGGGCTTCGATCGAACCTTCGGCCGGGCCGTGGGTGTCGAACATGGCGCGGAGGTTGACCACGTCGAGCACGTCGCGCCCCAGGTTGCGCAGATTGTCATGCACGGCGCGCGTCAGCATGTCGGACGAGAAAGCGGGGTTCCACGATGCGTCATCGCCGCGCACGGCGCCGACCTTGGTCACGATCACGAGATCGTCCGGATACGGCGCCAGCGCCTCGCGGATCAACTGGTTGGTGACGTGGGGGCCGTAGAAATCGCTGGTGTCGATGTGGTTGACGCCGGCGGCCACGGCCTCGCGCAAGACCGCAAGCGCGGCGTCGCGATCCTTGGGCGGGCCGAATACGCCTGGGCCGGCCAGCTGCATTGCGCCGTAGCCCAGTCGTTTGACCTGTTGCGTGCCCAGGAGGTAACTGCCGCTTTCGTCGATGATGGACATGGTTGTTTCTTCCAAGTGGTGTCGGTATGGTCTGGACGATAGACGGTCTGGGCCGCTTTGATAATCCAATACAATCGGGACAGGTTGTACGGATTATGGAACAGCGATGACCGATCTGAATGATCTCAAGGCCTTCGTCGCCGTGGCGCGAGCCCGGGGCTTTCGCGAAGCCGCGCGCACTTCCGGCACCAGCGCGTCGCGCTTGAGCGACACCGTGCGCCGGCTCGAGGCGCAATTGGGAGTCCGCCTGTTCAACCGGACGACTCGCAGCGTGGCGCTGACCGAGGCGGGCAACGAATTGCTGACGCGGCTGGGACCGGCCTTGACGGAAGTGAACGCCGCGCTGGACGCCGTCAACGGCTTTCGCGACAAGCCGGCGGGCACGCTCAAGCTCAATGTGCCGCTGAGCGCTGCCCGGCTGGTCCTGCCCTCCATTGTTCCGGCTTTCCTGGCGGCTTATCCCGACATCCGCCTTGAGGTGGTGGCCGAAGAGAGCTTTGTCGATGTGCTGGCGGCGGGATGCGATGCCGGCATCCGCTACGACGACCGCCTGGAACTGGACATGATCGCGGTCCCCATCGGCCCGCGCGTGCAGCGCTTTGCCGCTGCCGCCTCTCCGGCTTACCTGGAACGTCGCGGCCGGCCGGAACATCCGCGCGAACTGATTCAGCATGCCTGTCTTCGCGGCCGCTTTCCGAGTGGCTCGATGCCCCCGTGGGAGTTCGAGCGCGAGGGCGAAACGGTGCGGATCGATGGAACCGGGCCGCTGGTTGTGGAGATCGGCGGCGCGGTCGATCTGGCCGTGGAGTCCGCCGTCGCGGGCATAGGCGTGGCGTATCTGTTCGAGGACTGGCTGCGCCCGCAGCTGGACAGCGGGGCGCTGGAACCCGTGCTGGAGGCCTGGTGGCCACGGTTTTCCGGGCCGTTTCTGTACTACTCCGGGCGTCGCCTGGTGCCTTCGCCGCTGAAGGCGCTGATCGACTTCATCAAGACGCCGGCGGGCCAGGCATCGCCGTGACCGGCCCCGCGGGGCGTCGCGCCGCAGGCCGCTTTTCATGCACAATCAGCCTATGAAACTCGACCCCGAAGACCTCGCCAAGATCTCGTCCCTGACCCTGGCCCACTACGAAGAGAACGCGGAGTCGTTCGAGGTCGGCACGCGCGGCCACGATGTCAGCCAGAACATAGCCGCCTTGTTGCGGCATATCGAAGGCGAGCCTCCTTACGACATCCTGGACCTGGGCTGCGGCCCGGGCCGCGACCTGAAGACCTTCGCCGCGCTGGGCCATCGGCCCGTGGGGCTGGACGGCACGCCGCGTTTCGTGGAAATGGCGCGCGCGGCCAGCGGCTGCGAGGTCTGGCGGCAGGACTTTCTGCATCTGGAATTGCCGGCAGGGCGCTTTGACGGCATCTTCGCCAATGCCGTGCTGTTTCATGTGCCGGGACAGGAGTTGCCGCGCGTGCTGCAGGAACTGCGCGCGGCATTGCGGCCGCGCGGGGTGCTGTTCAGTTCGAATCCCCGTGGCGGCAACCAGGAAGGCTGGAATCGCGGACGCTATGGGGCCTACCATGACCTGGAAGGCTGGCAGGCCCTGCTGCGTGAGGCCGGCTTTGAAGAGCTGGAGCATTACTTCCGGCCCCAGGGGCTGCCGCGGGAGCAGCAGCCCTGGCTGGCCAGCGTCTGGCGGCGGGGCGCCTGACGGACGTCAGTGCATCTGGCCGTAGCGCCCGGCGTTGAAGTCCTGGATGGCTTCCACGATTTCCTCTTGCGAGTTCATCACGAAAGGACCATAGCCGACCACCGGCTCATTTATCGGTTCGCCGCTCAGGACCAGGAACACCGCGTCGTTGTTGGCTTCGACGGTGATGTCCTGGCCCTCTTGCGAGAACAGGGCCAGTTGCGCGTCGCGCGCCACCGACTCGCCGTTGACCAGGACCGTGCCGCGCAGCATCACCAGCATGCTGTTGCGGCCCGCGGGGATGGGAAAGGTCGCCGACTTGCCCGCGGCCATGCGCACATCCCAGACGTCCATGGGCGTGAAGGTGCGCGCCGGCCCGGCCTGGCCCGCGTAGTTGCCCGCGATCACCCGCAGCGTGCCCGCGTCGTCCGGCAGCGCGACCACCGGGATGTCCGCGCTGAGGATGCCCTGGTAGCCCGGCGCCGCCTTCTTGTCCTTGGCGGGCAGGTTGACCCAGAGCTGCACCATTTCCAGCTTTCCGCCCGAACGGGTGAACGCATGGGAATGGAACTCCTCGTGCAGGATGCCCGAGGCCGCCGTCATCCATTGCACGTCGCCGGGACCGATGACCCCGCCGTTGCCGGTGGAGTCGCGGTGCTCGACTTCGCCGCTGTAGACGATGGTCACGGTTTCAAAGCCGCGATGCGGATGCTGGCCCACGCCGCGCGGATGGCCGGCAGGCTCGAATTCGGCCGGGCCGGCATAGTCCAGCAGCAGGAACGGGCTGGTGTCCTTGCCTTTGTCGTTGTACGAGAACATGGAGCGCACCGGAAAGCCGTCGCCCACCCAGTGGGGACGGGGGCTGGCATGTAAACCGAGGATCTTCTTCATGATGATGTTTCCTGTTGCGCGGCCCCATCGGGGCCGTTCGTCATAACAATGAAGATAAGGGCGGAACACTGTTGGCGGTAGTACCCGGCACTGATAAGCACTGTTCCATTGATCGGACGATCGCGCCGGGAAGCTGACGGCTGGCCGCTATTGGGGAAGTATGCTCCCGGAATGGAAAACCGCATGGACAGCGCCGGAAGCCGGCGCGACGAACAGGTATGGGGCTTTGCCCCGGTAGCAGCCCCCGGCGCGCGCGTGCTGGTGCTGGGATCCATGCCCGGCGTGGCCTCGCTCAGGCAGGCGCGCTACTACGCCCATCCCCGCAACGCGTTCTGGCCGCTTGCCGGCCGCATATTCGGGTTTGATCCCGGCCTGGACTATCCGGGCCGCCTGCAGGCGCTGCAAGCCTGCGGCGTGGCCCTGTGGGATGTGCTGCAGGCCTGCGAACGTCCGGGCAGCCTGGACGCGGATATCCGCGGCGATACGCTGGTTCCCAACGATTTCCGGGCGTTCCTGAGCGTCCATCCGGGCATCGCCCGGGTTTGCTTCAACGGCGCCAAAGCCGCCGCCTTGTATCGCCGCCACGTCCTGCCCGGCTTGGACGGCATTTCGTTGCAGTATTTCGAGTTGCCTTCCACCAGCCCCGCTCACGCCGCCGCGTCCTTCGACCAGAAGCTCGCGGCCTGGGAGCCGGCGCTGAAGGTCTAGCCCACAGCGGCCTGCGAAGTGCCGGATCTTTCCACGGTTGGCCGACGAATTGGGGTTAACCCGTCCCCCATTGATGGATATCAAGGTTCTATATAACCGCAGGTGATAAGTTAATTCCCGTAACAGTTATATGTTTCGGAGTTTTACTTATGCACACCCCAACCAGCCCCCCGGAAACGCCTCTCCCGGGTAAGCGAGGGTTCCTGAAAGGCCTCCTCGGGCTTGGAGCCGCGGCCACCGTCATTCCCATCCACGCCGAAGCCGCGACCGGCATCAACGGCCAGCCGCCGCGCCGTCCCGGCATCCCCGGCAAGCGCTACGGCATGGTCGTCGACATGCGCAAGTGCATCGGCTGCCAGTCCTGTACGGTCAGCTGTTCCCTTGAAAACCTGCCCCCGATCGGGCAGTTCCGCACCACCGTCCTGCAATACGAAGTCACCCCCGATACCGGCGGCCCCTGCGCCATGGTCATGCTGCCGCGCCTGTGCAATCACTGCGACAAGCCGCCCTGCGTGCCAGTCTGTCCCGTGCAAGCCACCTTCCAGCGGGAAGACGGCATTGTGCTGGTCGACAACGAGCGCTGCGTGGGCTGCGGCTATTGCGTACAGGCCTGTCCCTACGATGCCCGTTTCATCAACCACGAAACCCAGACCGCCGACAAGTGCACGTTCTGTGAACACCGCCTGGAAGCCGGCCTGCTGCCGGCCTGCGTGGAAAGCTGCGTGGGCGGCGCGCGCGTGATCGGCGACATGAATGATCCGGACAGCGCCATCTCCAGGCTGCTCGTCGAACACAAGGCCGACATCAAGGTGCTCAAGCCCGAGATGAAGACCGATCCCCATGTCTATTACATCGGCCTGCCCGATGCGTTCGTGCACCAGGTTGACGGTCAGGCTGGCGTGCGCCTGGCTGGCGGCCACTGAGCCATTGAAGGGGACTCTCATGCAAATCTCTGAATTGCTCACGCCGGTCTACGACGCCGCCTGGTTGCCCTGGGCCGTGCAGTACTTCTTCCTGATCGGCATCAGCGCCACCACCGCGCTGACCGCCGCCTTCGCGGCGTTCGGGCAAGCGGATTCCTCCGCGCGCCGCTTGCTGCCGGCCGCCGTGACGGTGCTGCTGGTCAGCGCCATCGCCGCGCCCGTGTCGCTCCTGGCCGACCTGCACCAGCCCGGCCGCTTCTGGCACTTCTATGCGCATTTCACGCCCTGGTCATGGATGTGGCTGGGCGCCTTGCTGTTGCCGGTGTTCGTGACCCTGTCCTTGTTGTTCTGCGCGGCATGGTGGTGGGGCCGCATGGGCTGGGTGCGCGTGGTGGGCGTGGCGCTTGCCCTGTCCGCGTTGTCCATCCTGGTCTATACGGGCGCCGAGGTGATGGTGCTGCGTTCGCGGCCCCTGTGGCACACCGTTTTTCTGCCGGTGAACTTTGCGCTGACGGCCTGGCTGGGCGCGCTGGGCGCCATGTTCCTGATCGGCCGGTGGCTGCCGGGCGGCATGAAGGCCTTGCCGGTGGACCTGCTGCGCCGCCTGAGCGTGACCGCCGTGGTGCTGATGGCGCTGGGCGCGGGCGCCTGGGCGCTGCTGGGCCTGTTGGGGCTGGATCCGTCGTTCGACGCCGCGTTGCGGCTGTTCGCGGAATTCCCGATCTGGCGCGTCAGCCTGGCCGGCGCCGTGATCACGGCCTTCTGCATCGTCGCGCTGCTGCAGCGCCCGTGGCGGACGCTGGCGGCGCCGCTGCCGTCGGCCGCGCTGGCGCTGACCATGCTGGGTGCCGCGTGGATTTTCCGCTGGGTGGTCTTCATGAGCGTGCAGGGCGTGCCCAAGTATGGCGCGGGACTCTACCTGTATGAAATGCCCTGGGGCAGCGACGGGATGCTGGGCATGGCGGGCGTGCTGGGTTTGTGCGTGGCGCTGATCGCCGCCGTGACCTGGGCGCTGGAGCTGTTCCCGGCCCGCGCGCGCACTGTGGCGGCCTGAGCCGCGACGCAAGACGAAAGAACATGGAAAAGAAAGCAATGGACAAGCAACACGAAGACGACCCGCGCCGCCCGGCGGACGACGGCCCGGAACAGCCTCGCGACGAGGCAAGGCGCAAACTGATGGTGCGTGGCGGCCTGGTGGCCGGCGGCATGGCGGTTTTCGCGGCGGGCTATGGGGAAACCGTGGCCAAGGCCGTCAAGGGCCTGGCTCAGGGCACCGCGGGCGTTCCCACGGCGCATGCCGTGCGCGGCAATTCGCTGGCGCCGGAATTCCGCATCGATCCGCTGACGGGCGTGCTCAGCGCGCAGCCGGGCCAGACCGTCAGCCCTTCGAGCTGTCTGGGCTGCTGGACGCAATGCGGCGTGCGGCTGCGGGTGGACACGAAGGAAAACCGCATCCTGCGCGTGGCCGGCAACCCTTATCATCCGCTGGCCACGACGCGGCCCGCCGCCATGGAGATGCCGGTGCGCGAGGTCTACGCGCAGTTGGGCGGGGACAACGGGCTGGAAGGGCGCGCCACGTCCTGCGCCCGCGGCTCGGCCATGCTGGAACAGATGAACAGCCCGTTCCGCGTGCTGCAGCCCATGAAGCGGGTGGGCGGGCGTGGCGAGGGAAAGTGGCAGACCATCACGTTCGAGCAACTGGTGCAGGAAGTGTGCGAAGGCGGCGACCTGTTCGGCGAAGGCCATGTGGACGGCCTGCGCGCCATCTTCGACCGCGAGACGCTGCTGGATCCCCAGAACCCGGAGTACGGCGCCAAGGTGAACCAGTTCCTGTTCACCGACGCGTCCAACGAGGGGCGCACGCCGCTGATCCAGCGCTTTGCGGCGCAATCCTTCGGCACCGTCAACTTCAGCAACCACGGATCGTATTGCGGACAGAGTTTCCGCGTGGGCGCGGGCGCCGCCCTGGGCGACCTGAAGGGCATGCCGCACGGCAAGCCCGACTGGGACAACGCGCGTTTCGGACTGTTCATCGGCGCGGCGCCGGCGCAGTCCGGCAACCCGTTCCAGCGGCAGGCCCGGCAACTGGCGGAGGCCCGCGTGCGGCCGGAGGAATCCAGCTTCACATATGTGGTGGTGTCGCCCATGCTGCCCGCGTCCTCCAGCCTGTCGGCGGGATCGGGCAATGAGTGGCTGCCCGTCAATCCGGCCGGCGACCTGGCGCTGGCCATGGGCCTGATCCGCTGGATCCTGGACCACGAACGATTCGATGCCCGCATGCTGGCGCAGCCCGGCCCCAATGCCATGAAGGCGGCGGGCGAGGCGGCCTGGGCCAATGCCACGCATCTGGTGGTGGCCGAACCCGGCCATCCGCGCCTGGGCAGTTTCCTGCGCGGCGCCGACATGGGATGGGCGCGTCCGGCCGACGCGGACGAAAAATGGGAGGACGTGTACGTCGTGCGCCTGGAAGACGGCACGCTGGCGCCGCACACGGCGGCTACGCCGGCCGTGCTGTTCGTCGACGACACGATCGCCGCGCCGGGCATGGCGGGCGCGCCCGGGACGCTGCGCGTGCGCTCGTCGCTGACCCTGTTGCGCGAGGAATCGCGCCGCAAGACGCTGGACGAATACGCCGAGCTCTGTGGCGTGCCGGCAGGCAAGATCGCATCGCTGGCCGAGCGATTCACCAGCCATGGCAAGCGCGCCGTGGCCGATGCGCACGGCGGCACCATGAGCGGCTCGGGCTTCTATACCGCCTACGCCATCGCCATGTTGAACACGCTGGTGGGCAACCTGAATGTGGAAGGCGGACTGGTGCTGGACGCCGGGCCGTTCCCGCCCTACGGCGCCGGTCCGCGCTACAACATCGCCGGTTTCGCCAACCGCGCGACGCCCAAGGGCGTGGCGCTGTCGCGCAATCGCTATCCTTACGAGAAGTCCAGCGAGTTCAAGCGCAAGAAGGCGGCGGGCCAGCCCGCGTATCCGGCGGCGGCGCCCTGGTATCCGGCCACGGGCGGCCTCAGTTCGGAGATGCTGGCGTCGGCGCTGGCGGGGTATCCGTACCGCGCCAAGGTCTGGTTCAACCACATGAGCAACCCGGTCTATGGCATTGCCGGACTCAAGAGCGTGGTCCTGGACAAGATGAAGGACCCGCGCATCCTGCCGCTGTCGGTGTCGATCAATCCCTTCATCAACGAGACCAACGCGCTGGCCGACTACATCGTGCCGGACACGGTGACCTACGAGAGCTGGGGCGTGTCGGCGCCGTGGGCCGACGTGGTGGCCAAGGCGTCCACCGTGCGCTGGCCCGCCGTGCAGCCGCGCGTGGCGCGGACGGCCACGAATGAACCCGTGTGCCTGGAAACCTTCCTGATCGCCTGCGCCAAGCGGCTGGGCATGCCGGGGTTCGGCGCCAACGCCATCTCGGACAAGGACGGCGCCAAGTATGCGCTGGACACGCCCGAGGATTTCTTCCTGCGCGGCATGGCCAACATTGCCTTCGCGGCCGGACGGCCCGTGCCCGAGGCGAGCGACGACGACATGGCGCTGACCGGCGTGGACCGCTACGGCGCGTTGCTGCAGCAGAAGCTCAAGCCGGGCGAATGGCGGCAGGTCGCCATGCTGATGAGCCGCGGCGGCCGTTTCGACAAGATGGAGGACGCCTGGGTCGAAAACGGCCAGGCGCGCCACACGCGCGCGGCTTACGTCAAGCCGCTGCACGTCTGGAGCGAGGAGCTGGCGGGCTTTCGCCACGCCATGACGGGCGAGCGCTATAGCGGCTGTCCGACCTGGTATCCGTCGCGCCTGGCGGACGGACGCGATATGCGGGCCGAGTATCCGCGGCAGGACTGGCCGTTCCTGCTCAGTTCGTTCAAGTCCAACCTGATGAGTTCCATGTCGATCGGCGTGAACCGTCTGCGCCAGGTGCATCCGCACAACCCGGTGTCGATCAACCGGCAGGACGGCGAGCGGCTGGGCATCCGCAATGGCGACGCGGTGCGCATCGTGACGCCGGGCGGCGCGGTGACGGGGCTGGCGCTGCTGCGCGACGGCATCCAGCCGGGCGCGCTGGGCATCGAGCACGGCTACGGCCATACCGAGCTGGGCGCCCGCGCGCATATCGTGGACGGCAAGCCCATGCCGCACGATCCGGCGCTGGCGGCGGGCGTCAACCTGAACGACCTGGGGTTTGGCGATGCCACGCGCGGCGAGCACGCCAACGTCTGGATCGACTGGGTATCCGGCGCCGCGGTGCGCCAGGGCCTGCCGGCGCGGATCGAACGCGTCTAGGGGCCGTCCGCGCTAGCGCACGACCGTGTCGGCCACCAGTTCCAGCCCTTCGGCATGGATGCCGACATCGGGCAGCACGCCGCTCAAGTCTCCGGGCTGGGCGGCGGCGCCGCCCGACTGGCTGACGCGGATCTCCACCCGCACCTTGCCGGCCCGCGACAGGGTGGCTTCCGGCGACATGGAGGTGCTGTCGTCCAGCACGAAGGCGCGGGGCAGGTCCGACACCCGCAACCGCAATATGGCCAAGGGCATGCGCGAGCCTTCCACAGGCCGCGCCAGGATGAAGACGGTATCGGTAGGCCGGACCTGATCGCGCAGCGCATCGGCGATGCGGGCGCGGCCGCTGATGCGGGCGGGTGAGGCCGGCGAAGCGGAGGCGCCGGCGGCGGATGCGGAGGCAGCAGGCGCCGCCGGGGGCGGCGTAGCCGGCGCGGCCGGCCCGCCCGCGGCCATGGCGCGCGCCTGGGCGATATTGGACTGGATCTGCCGCGCCGCCTCGGAGTCCGGCGGCAACAGCGTTTGCAAACGTTCCCAATGCACCAGCGCCTCGGCCGCGTCGCCGCGCCGCAGCGCCATCATGCCCGCCAGCGCCAGCGCCTTGGGCTGGTCCGGCTGCGCATCCAGTGCCTGGGCCACCGCTGCGATGGACGCCTCGTCGGGTGTGCCTTGCCTGGCCGAGAGCAAGGCATCGGCCATGTCGGCCAGCACGGCCGGCTGGCCGGGCACCAGGCGCAGCACCTGCTGGTAGGCGGCCACCGCATCGGCGTAGCGGCCCAGCGTTTCATAGGACCGCGCCAGCGTGTACCAGCCGTCGGGGTCGTCGGGCGCGGCGCGCAGGCGCTGGGCCAGCGCATTGATGGCCAGCGCCATGTCATCGGCGGCGTCCGCCGCATGCGGTTCGGCCGAGGGCGCCAAGGCCACGGTGGCCGCGGCGCGGGGATTGCCAAGCTGGCCATACAGGAGCACGGCGGCGACCGGGATCGCCACGCTGAGCAGGCAGGCTGCCGCGATGCCGGCGCGCTGCCCGGTGAGCGGGGCGCCTTGCGGGCGTCGCAGCGCCAGGTCTTGCAGCAGGTCGCGCTGCAGTTCTTCTTCGGCGCGCGCATGCGCTTGCGCGGTCAGGGCGCCATTGCTCAGGTCGCGCCGCAGCTGTTCGCGCTGCGCCAGGTAAAAGGCGCGCACGCTCGCGTCGGAAGCGGTTTCCGCCGCCGGCGCGCGGCGCAGCAGCGGTGGAATCAGGCACAGCAGGGTCGCCAGCAACAGGGCCAGGACGATAAGCCAGAGCGCGGTCATGAGCCGTTATCCAGAAAGCGGGCGGCGCGGGCGCGTTCGTCCGCGGTCAAGGGAGGGCGGGCGCCGGCGCGGCGCTTCAGGGTGCGCACCAGCACCGCGAAACCCAGCGCCAGAAGCGCGAAGGGGCCCAGCCAGAGCAGCCAGGTGATGGGTTTGAAGGGCGGGTCGTAGCGGACGAAATCGCCGTAGCGTTCTTCAAAGAACCGCATGATCTGCGCATCGGTCTTGCCGTCGGCCAACTGGCCCCGGATCAGGTTGCGCATGTCCAGCGCCAGCGGCGCGTTGGACTCGGCCAGCGTCTGGTTCTGGCAGACAAGGCAGCGCAGGCCGTGGGCCAGCTTGTCGGCGCGCTGCTCTTGCGCGGCCGACAGTGCGGGCGGGGCGGGCGGCTGGGCATGGATGGCGGCGCTTGCCAGCAGTGTCATGGCCAGCAGCAGGCAGGAGAGCGGGGCGGACAGCGCTTTCATTGCAGCGACTCGATAACGGGCTGGATGCGGGTGCGCCAGAGTTCCGGCGTGATCAGGCCGAGCTGCTTGTAGCGGATCCGGCCGGCGCCGTCGATCACGAAGGTCTCGGGCACGCCGTAGACGCCGTATTCGATGCCGACGCGGCCATCGACGTCGCTGGCCGACGCGATGTAGGGATTGCCGTTGCGCGCCAGCCAGGCCTGCGCGTCCTCGGGCTTGTCCTTGTAGTTCAGGCCATAGAGCGCAATGCCGTGGCGTTGCGCCGCTTCACGCAGCACCGGCAGCTCTTCCTTGCAGGGGCCGCACCACGATGCCCAAACGTTCAGCAGCCAGACCTGGCCGCGCAGCGACTCCACATCCAGCTTCTGGCCCGGCTCAAGCAGTATGGGCAGGCCGATGGCGGGGGCGGGCTTGTCGATCATGGCCGACGGCACCGCGCGCGGGTCGCGCGACAGGCCCATGGCCAGGAACACGGCCATGACCAGGAAGGCGGCGAGCGGCAGCAGGTAGCGCAGCATCACCAGCCCTCCCGCGTGGCCTGCCGGGCGTCCGGCACGGCGGCGGCGCGCGGGGCGCGCGCCTGCGCTTCCTGCGCGCGGCGGTAGCGCCTGTCGCTGGCGGCCAGCAGGCCGCCCAGCGCCATCAGGATGCAGCCCGACCAGATCCAGGCCATGAAGGGCTTGACCTGGATGCGCACCGTCCAGGCGTTGTCGCCCACGGGTTCGCCCAGCGCCACGAACAGGTCGCGGCTGAATCCGCTGTCGATGTCGGCCTGGCTCAGCGCCATGTCCTGCACGGTGTAGAGGCGCTTTTCCGGGTACAGCGTCACCACCGGCTTGCCGTCGCGGGTGACGGGAAAGACGGCGCGCTGCGCGCTGTAGTTGGGGCCGGTGGCAGGCCCCACGCTGGCAAAGGTGAACTGGTAGCCGCCTGCTTCCTGCGTGGCGCCCAGGTCCAGCCGCAGTTCCTGCTTGACCTCGTAGCCGTTGGCCAGCGTGACGCCGGCGATGAAGACGCCTATGCCGGCATGCGCCAGCAGCATGCCGTACCAGGAGCGCGGCTGGCGCCCCAGCCGGCGCAGCAGGCGGCCGTCGCCGTCCGTCAGGCGCTGCCAGGCATGCGCGGCGGCGCTGGCCACCGACCAGGCGGCCAGCCAGAGACCCAGGATGATCATGGGCGAACCGAAGCGCGACGGTCCGGGCATGGCCAGCGGCGCCAGCACCGCGGTCAGCACGCTGACGGCGAAAGCCACGCGCAGCCGCCGGCCCAGCTCGGGCACCTCGGCCTGTTTCCAGCGGGCCACGGGACCCACTCCCATCAAAAAGATGGCGGGTGTCATCAGCGGCACGAACACGGCCTCGAAGTAGGGCGGTCCGATGGAAATCTTGCCCCATTCCAGGACGTCCAGCACGACCGGGTACAGCGTGCCCAGCAGCACGGAGCCGGCCGCGACGGTCAGCACGACGTTGTTGGACAGCAGCAAGGATTCCCGCGACAGCAGCGAGAATCCGCCGCCCAGCCCCACCGAGGGCGCGCGCCAGGCGTACAACGTCAGCGATCCGCCCACGATCACGGTCATGAAGGCCAGGATGTACAGGCCGCGGCCGGGGTCCACCGCGAAGGCATGGACCGAGGTCAGCACGCCGGAGCGGACCAGGAAGGTGCCCAGGATGCTGAGCGAAAACGTGCAGATGGCCAGCAGCACGGTCCAGCTGCGGAAGGCGCCGCGCCGTTCGGTGACGATCAGCGAATGGATCAGCGCCGTGCCCGCCAGCCAGGGCATGAACGAGGCGTTTTCCACCGGATCCCAGAACCACCATCCGCCCCAGCCCAGCACGTAATAGGCCCAGGCGCTGCCCAGCAGAATGCCGACGGTCAGGAAGGTCCATGCGGCCAGCGTCCAGGGACGGACCCAGCGCGCCCACAGCGCGTCCAGTTCGCCGGACAGGAGGGCCGCGATGGCGAAGGCGAAGGCCACCGAAAAGCCCACATAGCCCATGTACAGCATGGGTGGATGCACGATCATGCCCGGATCCTGCAGTAGCGGGTTCAGGTCGCGGCCGGCCATGGCCGGTGGAATCAGGCGCTCAAAGGGGTTGGACAGGAACAGCAGGAACAGCAGGAACCCCACGCTGATCCAGCCCATCACCGCCAGCACCCGTCCGGCGAAAGGCAGGGGCAGCCGCCGGCTGCACAGCGCCACGGCCAGGGTCCAGGCGGTCAGCAGATACAGCCACAGCAGCAGTGAGCCTTCGTGTCCGCCCCAGACCGCCGCGAAACGGTAGGCGGCGGGCAGGTCCGCATGCGAATTGGCCGCCACGTACAGTACCGAAAAATCGTTGTCCACGAACGACCAGGCCAGGCAGGCGAAGGCCAGGGTCGTCAGGCCGAACTGGCCGATGGCGGCGGGCCGCGCCACGCGCAGCCCCGCCTGCCAGCCGGTGGCCGCGCCGATCAGCGGAAGAATGCCTTGGGCCAGCGCCACCAGCAGCGCCAGGATCAGGCTGAACAGGCCGATCTCGGGAATCATCGGGCCTCCAGCTTCATTGTGTTGGCGGCGCTGGCGCGCTTGACGGCATCCGCCGCCTCGGGCGGCATGTAGTTTTCATCATGCTTGGCCAGGACCTCGGTGGCGCGGAACACGCCGTCGGCGTCCAGCTTGCCGGCCACCACCACGCCCTTGCCTTCGCGGAACAGGTCAGGCAGCAGGCCCTGGTAGGTCACGGGCACGGTATGGGCGGTGTCGGTCACGGCAAAGCGCAGCGTCAGGCCATCGGCCTCGCGCCGCAGCGACCCCTGCTCGACCAGCCCGCCCACGCGGAAGCTGCCGCTGCGGGGCGCTTCGCGGGCCGCGACCTGGGTCGGGCTGAAGAAGAACACCAGATTGGACTGCAGGGCGTTGAGCACCAGCATGGTGGCCAGCGCCAGCAGGGCGAGGCCGCCGCCGATGGCGAGCGCGCGGCGCTTGCGCGGACTCATGGGCGGCTCCCATGGCCGGGCGCGGCGCCTGAACTGCGGCGCCGCGCCGCGCGGCGCCACAGCACCAGCACTTCCCATCCCATCAGCGCCAGCGTCACGCCATAGGCGCCCAGGATGTAGGGGCCGTGGCCTTGCAGGGAGAACAGGGTGTCCCAGCTCATCGCGCCTCCCGCCGCAAGGCGCCCGCCTGCACGGCGCCCGGCTCCCGTTCGGCGATGATGCCGCGCACGCGCGCCAGCGCCACCGCCGCGCTGTACAGCCAGAAGGCGGCCACCATCAGCAGCATGGCGGTCACCATGACGCGCGCCATGCTGGGGGCGGTGGTCAGGTTGATGGATGCGCCCTGGTGCAGGGTGCTCCACCAGCGTACCGAGAAATAGATGATGGGCACGTTGATGACGCCGGCCAGCAGCAGGATCGCGCCGCCCCGGTCCGCCCGCTGGGTGTCGTCGGTGGCGGCCTGCAAGGCCATGAAGCCCAGGTACAGGAAAAGCAGGATCAGTTCCGAGGTGAGCCGGGCGTCCCATACCCACCATGCGCCCCAGGTCGGCTTGCCCCACAGGGCGCCCGTCCACAAGGTCAGGAAGGTGAAGAGCGCGCCCGTGGGCGCCAGCGCGCGCATCATCATGAACGACAGCCGCGTGTGAAAGATCAGGCCCAGCGCGGCGTACCCGGCCATGACCAGGTACAGGAACATCGACATCCAGGCCGCCGCCACATGGATGAACAGAATGCGGTAGACCTCGCCCTGCTGGCTGTCGATGGGCGCCACCACCAGCCCCGCGTACAGGCCGGCGCAGGCGAACAGGGCGGCTCCCACGGCCAGGCAGGGAATCATGCGGCCGGCCAGCGGATAGAACAGCGCGGGCGACGCGTAGCGCAGCCAGCCCGCGCGCGGCGGCGCGGCATGGCGGGAATCGTAGGCGGGGTGGTTTTGCACGGTGCTCCCTTCAGTCCAGCGCCACGCGCAGCGCCGCCGAGGCGCTCCAGGGGCAGAGCAGGATAGCCAGGCACAGGCAGGCGCCCAGCAATGACAGCTGCGGCCCGGCGCCCAGGCCCGCATGCGTGGCCGACACGGCGCCGGCGCCAAAAATCAGCACGGGCACATATAGCGGCAGCACCAGCAACGGCAGCAGGGCTGCGCCGCGCAGGCCCAGCGTCAGCGCCGCGCCCAGCCCGCCCACCAGCGCCAGCGTGGGCGTGCCCAGCAGCAGCGACAGCACCAGAATGCCGATCGCCTGCGGCGACAGGCCGAACTGCAGCGCCAGCACCGGGCTGGCCAGGATCAGGGGCAGGCAGCTGCTGAACCAGTGCGCCGCCAGCTTCACGCCCACCAGCAGGGGCAGCGGATGCGGCGACACCAGCAGCTGTTCCAGCGCGCCGCTGTCATAGTCCTGCGCAAAGGGCCGATGCAGGCTCAGCAGGATACCCAGCAGCGCGCAGACCCACAGCACGCCGGGCCCGATCGCAAGCAGCAGCACCGGATCGGGGCCCACCGCCAGCGGGAACAGGGAGCCCGCGACGATGAAGAACAGCGTGGCGCCCAGCGTGTCCGCCGGTCGCCTCCAGGCCAGCCGGACTTCACGCAGCGCTAACTGAGACAGCGTAGCCAGCATCCGCGTAGTCATCCATGTTCAGGGTTTGGGTGCGCGCGGCGGGCGTGCCCGGCATCCGGTGCGAGGCGACGACGGCGGCGCCACCCATCGTCAGGTGCGCGTCCAGCGCCTGGCGCAATTGGTCCAGGCTGGCCGCGTCCAGGCCGGCGTCGGGCTCGTCCAGCAGCCACAGCGGCTTGGCGCCCAGCACCACGGCGGCCAGCGCCAACCGGCGGCTCTGGCCCTGGGACAGGCGGGCGGCGGGCATGTGCAGGCAGGCGCCCAGGCGCCAGGTCCGCAGGCCGGCGGCGATGGCCTCGTCGCCTTGCGGCGTGCCGGCCACGTGCAGGGCGCAGCGCAGGTTTTCCAGCGCGCTCAGCTCGCCGCACAGGCCGTTGCCGTGCCCCAGATACGCGGTGCGCGCGAAGTACGAGGACGGGTCGCGACGGATGTCGCTTCCCCGGCTATGCACGGCGCCGCGGAGCGGCCGCAGCAGGCCGGCCAGCATGCGCAGCAGGCTGGTCTTGCCGCTGCCGTTGGCGCCCTGCACGTGCAGGAGCTGGCCGGCGTGCAGGTCGAGGTCGATCGGCCCCAGGCCGTCGGGGCCGCCGCGCCGGCAAGTCAGCTCGCACGCGGAGAGCAGCGGCGGCGGCGCGTCAGCGGGGCGCATGCGCCACTTCCTTGGGCGCCCCGCTGGCGGGCGCCGCATCGGAGACCGAACCCGGCGGGATGTTCGGCAGGGTGTGGGCGATGCCCTTGTGGCAGTCGATGCAGGTCTTGGTCCTGTCGGCCAGGTAGGTCGAATGCATGTTCTGCGCGCGCACGCTCTGGCGCGTGAAGTCCATGTATTGGTAGTTGTGGCAGTTGCGGCATTCCAGCGAGTCGTTCGCCTTGAACCGCGCCCATTCGTGCTTGGCCAGTTCCAGCCGCTTGTCCACGAATTTCTCGCGCGTGCTGATGGTGCCGAAGATCTTGCCCCAGACTTCCTTGGAAGCCTGCATCTTGCGCGCGATCTTGTCTGTCCAGTTGTGCGGCACGTGGCAGTCCGAGCACAGCGCGCGCACGCCCGATCGGTTGGTGAAGTGGATGGTGCCCTTGAGTTCCGAATAGACGTTGTCGCGCATTTCATGGCAGCCGGTACAGAACTGCTCGGTGTTGGTGAGCTCCATGGCCGTATTGAATGCTCCCCAGAACAGGATGCCGCCCACGAAGCCGCCGACCGTCAGGAACCCCAGGCTGAAATGCACGCTGGGCCGGCGGATGATGGCCCAGTAACGCTTAAGGAGTTTGCGCATGGCTAGGTATCCTGTTCAGCGTTTTTCCGCAGGGGTTGCCGTGAGCCGTTTCAGGATGGTGTCGATATCCTGGAAGTTGTTCGCGACCGGCGGCTTGGCCTCGGTTTGCGTGACATGGCACTGCAGGCAGAAGTAGCGGCGCGGGGATACCTCCGCCAGGACGTTGCTGTCGCGGTCCATGTAGTGCGTCACGCTCAGCGGCACGGCCTGGGTCTGCTCGGTGTTGACGCGGGCGTGACAGGCCAGGCAGCGGTTGAAGTTCTTGTCGATCTGATAGCCATCGATCTTGTGCGGAATGGTCGGCGGCTGCATCGAGTAGGTGCGCATGCGCCGCACATCCCGGTTTTCGACCGGGCTCATCAGGGGCGGGGTGGCCGATTCCGTCAGGGGCGTGGGGCCCCTCAACGGATCCACCATCATGTCGGGAGGCGCCGCCCAGGCGCTTGCACCCAGCAGGACGACCATTGCAATCGCAGCAGTGCGAATTTTCATGAGAGTCTCCGTCGGGCCCGTCAAGCCTTGGTGATCTTGACCGCGCACTTCTTGAAATCGGTCTGGAACGAGATCGGGTCGGTGGCGTCGAGCGTGACCTTGTTGATCAATTGTCCGGCATCGAACCAGGGGACGAACACCAGTCCCCGCGGCGGCTTGTTGCGCCCGCGTGTTTCCAGGCGGGTCTGCATCTTGCCGCGGCGAGATGCGATCTCCACCAGCGAGCCGCGCCGCAGGCCCATGGCCTGGGCGTCATCGGGGTGCATGAAACAGACCGCATCGGGAAAGGCCCGGTACAGCTCGGGCACGCGCCGCGTCATCGATCCCGAGTGCCAGTGTTCCAGGATCCGCCCGGTGGACAGCCAGAACGGATATTCCTGGTCCGGCTCCTCCGGAGGCGGCTCGTAGGGCAGGGCATAGATATTGGCCTTGCCGTCCGGATTGCCGTAGAAATTGAAGCCTGAACCGACCCGCACGTAGGGGTCGGCCTTCTCCCGGTAGCGCCAGCGGGTCTCGACCCCGTCCACGACGGGCCAGCGCAGGCCGCGCACCTGGTGGTAGGTGTCGAAGGGGGCCAGGTCATGGCCATGGCCGCGGCCGAACTCGGCGTACTCCTCGAACAGGCCTTTTTGCGGGTAGAACCCAAACGCCTTGCCCTCATCGTTGGCGTACTCGGGGTCCTGGTCGGAATTCGGGAATTTGTTCACCTTGCCGTTTTCGAACAGCACCTGGAACAGGGTCTTGCCCCGCAGCTCCGGTTTCTTGGCCAGGAGGTCCGCGGGCCAGACCTCGTCGGTGGTGAAACGCTTGGAGAACTCCATCAGCTGCCACAGGTCCGAACGCGCACCGGTGGGGGCGTTGACCAGCTGGTGCCAGAACTGCGTGCGGCGTTCGGCGTTGCCGTAAGCGCCTTCCTTTTCGACCCACATGGCCGTGGGCAGCACCAGATCGGCGGAGATGGTGGTCACCGTTGGATAGGCATCGGACACCACGATGAAGTTCGCGGGGTTGCGATAGCCCGGCAAGCCTTCATTCATCATGTTGGCCGCCGCCTGCATATTGTTGTTCACCATCACCCAATAGGCATTGATGGTGCCGTCCTTGAGCATGCGGTTCTGCAGTACCGCGTGCGCTCCCACTTTCTCGGGGACGGTGCCTTCGGGCAAGCCCCAGATGGCTTCGGCGCGAGCCCGGTGCTCCGGGTTGGTCACGACCAGGTCGGCGGGAAGGCGATGCGAGAACGTGCCGACCTCGCGCGCGGTGCCACAGGCCGACGGCTGGCCCGTCAGTGAAAACGGGCTGTTGCCAGGCGTGGCTATCTTGCCGGTCAGCAGGTGGATGTTGTAGACCATGTTGTTGGCCCACACACCGCGCGTGTGCTGGTTGAACCCCATGGTCCAGAACGACATGACGCGTATCTTCGGATCGGCGTACAGCTCGGCCAGCGCTTCCAGGTTCCTGGCGGGCACGCCGGTCAGCTTGGCGGTGTATTCCAGGTCGTACTTGGAGACGAACTTCACAAAATCGTCGTAGGTGATGGGGCGCGAGCCGCCAGCGTTGTTGGCGTTCTTTGCCGCTTTCTGCAAGGGGTGTTCCGGACGCAGGCCATAGCCGATGTCGGTATTGCCTTCCAGGAACTTGGTGTGCTTGTCGACGAACTCGCGGTTGACGCGCTTGGTCTTGATGATGTGGTGGGCGATGTAGTTCAGGATCGCCAGGTCGCTTTGCGGGGTGAAGGTCAGCGACAGGTCGGCCAGTTCGTACGAGCGGTTTTCAAAGGTTGAAAGCACCACCACCTTGGTGTTGGGCGTGCTCAGTCGCCTGTCGGTCACCCGGGTCCAGAGGATGGGGTGCATTTCAGCCATGTTCGCGCCCCACAGCACGAAGGCATCGGCGCTTTCGATATCGTCGTAGCAGCCCATGGGCTCGTCGGCGCCGAAGGTGCGGATGAAGCCCACCGCCGCCGAAGCCATGCAATGCCGCGCATTGGGGTCCAGGTTGTTGCTGCGGAATCCGGCCTTCATGAGCTTCAGGGCGGCATAGCCTTCCCAGATGGTCCATTGGCCGGAGCCGAACATGCCTACCGCCGTGGGTCCCTTTTCCTTCAGCACGCGCTTGAATTGCTCGGCCATGACGTCAAAGGCCTGGTCCCAGGACACCGCCGCGAATTCCCCGTCCTTGGCGTACTTGCCGTCCTTCATGCGCAGCAGCGGGGTGGTCAGCCTGTCGTTGCCGTACATGATCTTCGACAGGAAATAGCCTTTGACGCAGTTCAGGCCGCGGTTGACCTCGGCGTTGAAGTCTCCGTGCGTGGCGACAACCTGGTTGTCCTTCACGGCGACGTTCACGCCGCAGCCGGTCCCGCAGAACCTACAGGGCGCCTTGGACCATTTCAGCTTGGCGGCCTCGGAGTCGGTCACGATGTTCTGCGTGTAGCCGACGATGGGGATGCCCGCCACGGTGGCGGCAGCGGCGGCGGCGGATTGCTTGATGAAGTCTCTACGAGCCATGGACATCGTCAATCTCCTCATTCATCGCGGCAAGCGTATCGGAATGCTGGTAGACCAGCGCCGACGCCAGCACGCCATCCAGGCGCTGGATCTCGGAGATCCGGGCCATCATGTCATCGGTGGAGAGGGCTTCCAGGGTGACCACCAGCTTGCCGGTGTCGGAAGCGCCGTGGATTTCCGCGCCTGCAATCCCAAGAATGGCCTGGCGGATGCCGGCCAGGCGCCGGGGCGCGGCATGCACCACCATGCTGGTGATATGCAGTTCCGCCGGCGCGGCTGGGGGCGTCAAGGGAGGGGGCGCGGACATGGAAGGGGTTCCGTCGCGTCGCATCAGCTGCCCGGGGGGCCGGCGATAAGCTGATAGAACCAGACCGCGAAACCATAGCCCGCCACGATGATGACCGTTAACACGGGGGCCATGACTGCCGTCAGGAACAGGAAACTTCGAAGTTCCTGAGACTTTGTGTAGCCATCAGACTCGTTTTGCACACACCACCTCGCTACAGACGTTGGGGTATTGCGTTTAACGTGCGGATGTCGAAGTTTGTAGCAGATGGCTTTGCGCCGCGTCAATGTTGCAACACAGCGAAATAAATCAGCGGCGGCGCTATATACAAAGGTGCCTGACGCGTCGCCGGTCGGTTGTCCGGCATGCGTCAGGCACCTTGTTCTTTCTGCCCGGGAAGGGCGCGCCGCGAAGAGCTTGCTAGGCGATAGCCCCATAGATGCGGCGCGCGTCGGCGGCCGTGGCCAGCGGGCGGCCCAGCGCCCGCGCGCCTTGCGCCGCCTGCTGCACCAGCGCTGCGTTATCGGGGGCGATCCCGCCGTCGCGCAGCTTCAGGTTGTTCTCGAAGCCCACCCGCATATGGCCTCCGAACGCCGCGGCGGTCGTGACGCAGGCGTTCTCCTCGGGACCGAAGGCGCAGATGGCCCAGGGCAGGGAATGGTCGTACGCCGCCAGGAAGGGCAGCAGGTCATACGCCGACGAGGTCTGGCCCGCGCTGTAGCGGCCCAGCACGAACAGCACCGACCAGGCGCCGGGCGGCACCAGCCCGCGCGCGCGCAGCGACAGCCAGCGCCGCACGTCGGCCTCGTCGTACAGGATGATCTGCGTCATGATGCGCCGGTCGGCCAGCCAGGCCAGGAAGCCGGCCAGCTCCGCTTCCGGAATGTCGGGAACCGCGATTTCGCGCAGTCCGATGGACACGGCTTCGGGCTGCAGTTCGCGCACCAGCGCAATCTGCTCGGCGGCCCGGTACACGCCCGCGGCTTCGCTGGTTACTTGCACCAGCAGCTCGTCGCCGACCGCGCGTTGCACGGCGGCCAGCGCGTCCCGGTAGGCCTGCGCGTCCAGCAGATGGCTGCCATCGGGCTTGCGCACGTGCATGTGCATCATGGCGGCGCCGGCCTCCAGGCAGGCGCGGGCTTCCAGCGCCAGCGCGTCGGGGGTCATAGGCACGGCCGGATGGTCGGCGGCCTTCTTGTACGCGCCGTTGGGCGCCACGGTGATGATGACGGGGGAGTCGGCCAGCGCGGCGCGCGGCAGGGCGGGGGTATTCAAGGCTGGATCTCCGGCAGTTCGGGGGCGATCAGGTCCAGGCCCGCGCGCAGCAGCCTGTCGTAGCGGGCGCGTTCGGCCGCGATGGTCTCCGGCGTCCAGTCGTAGAAGCCCGCGCCGGACTTCATGCCGTGGCGTCCGTCGGCGGCGCGCTCGGTCAGGCAGCGCGCGGGGTGGTCGGCATTGCAGAAGGTCGGGTACATCGTGGCGCCGGCCGCCGCGTGGACATCAATGCCGGCGTGGTCGCGCTGCATGACGGGGCCCGCGGCCAGAAAGCGGAAACCGAAGCCGAAGCGGACGGCGGCGTCCACGTCTTCCGGCGATGCGATGCCCCGGTCGATCAGGTCGAACGCCTCGCGCGACAGTGCGTGCTGCAGGCGATTGGCCAGGAAGCCCGGCAGGTCTTGCTTGACCTTCACGGGCACGCTGCCGCAGCGCCGCATGAATGCGATCAGCGAATCCGCGCAGGCATTGTCGCTGGCCTCGCCCAGCACCACTTCCACCAGCGGCACCAGGTGGGCGGGCATGAAGAAGTGCAGGCCCAGCATGCGGCCCCGCGTGTCCAGGCCCTGGCTGATCGCGCTGATCGGAAAGCTGGAGCTGTTGCTGGCCAGGATGGCGTCCGGCCGGGCGCGCCGCGCCAGGTCCGCAAACAGCGACTGCTTGATGTCCAGGCGCTCGGGAATGCACTCGATCACCAGGTCCACGGTGGACCAGTCCACCTCATCCAGCGAGGGCGCGGTGGCCAGCAGCGCTGCGTTCGCTTCGCGCCCGATGGTCTTCAGGTTCTCCGCGACGCGGGCCGGCAGACCCGCCGCGCGCTCGGCGTTCGACTCGATCACCGTCGTGCGGCAGGCCGCACGGGTCAACACCACGGCCACGTCGGCGCCCATCGTGCCGCCGCCCACCACCACCGCATGCGCCGCGCCCGGATTGGGCAGCGCTTTCGCGTCCGTCTGCATGGTTCGCTCCTTAATCTGAAACTACGCTGGGGGCGAGTGTAGAGAAGCCCAGTTGATTGATGAATCAGAATTTTTGGATAGAATGATCTAAAAATCAGATCAATGTGGTTGGGGACAAAACATGCAGATCAACCTCTCGATGCGCGACATCGACACCACGCTGGTGCTGGGCCGCACGCTCAATTTCCGTCAGGCGGCCGGGCAGCTGCACCTGTCGCAATCGGCGCTGTCCACGCAGATCCAGCGCATCGAGGATGCGCTGGGCGTGCGCCTGTTCGACCGCACCACGCGCACGGTACGGCTGACGGCGGCCGGCGAGGTCTTCCTGCAGCAGGCCGCGACCCTGCAGGCGGCGTTCCGCGAAGCCATTGCCGCGGTCAGCGGCATCACCAGCGCGGAGCACGGCCAGGTCTCGGTGGCGGCGCTGCCGTCGCTGGCCGCCCGGTTGCTGCCGCGCGTGCTCATGGCCTACCGCCAGGCGCATCCCCAGGTGGCCCTGAAGGTGCGCGACACGCTGTCGGGACCGGCCTTTGACCTGGTGCGCGCGGGCGAGGTCGACTTCGCCCTGACCGCGGCCGATCCCCAGCATGCCGACCTGCACTATGTGCCGCTGATGTCCGACAGCTTCATCCTGCTGATTCCCGAGGCCCATCCGCTTGCGCGCGCGAAGGGCCCGCTGCGCTGGGCCGATACCGCCACGGCGGAACATGTGTCCATGGTGCAGCCCAGCAGCGTGCGCCAATACACGGAATGGGCGTTCCTGCAGAACCGCATCCGCTTCACCCCGGCCTTTGAAGCCGAACACCTGACCACCATCGTGGCCATGGTGGAGTGCGGCTTCGGGGTCGCGGCGCTGCCGGAGATCGCGGCCAGCGCGGTGGCGCAAAACGGCATCGTGCAGCGGCCCTTGACCGGCCCGGTGGCGGAACGGTCCATCGGCCTGGTGACGGCGCGCAACCGCAGCCTGTCGCCCGCCGCGATGGCCCTGGTGCAGACCTTGCGGGATTACCTGGCGGCCCAGGCGAAGTAAGGCGCGCTCAGAAGTCGATCTGCGCCGACAGGAGTACGGTGCGCGGCGCGGCGACGGTGGCGTAGGCGCCGCTGGCCAGCCAGTAGTCCTTGTTGAACAGGTTCTCGATGTTGGCGCGGAACACCACCGCGCGGCCCAGGATCTGGGCGCTGTACCGCGCGCCGATGTCGTAGCGGGTCCACGAGGGCAGCGTCAGCGTGTTGGCGGCGTTGAAGTAGGACGCCGAGGTGTGGATCACCCGGGCATTCAGGCTCAGTCCGCGCACCCACGGCGTATCCCAGTCGACACCCAGGTTGAAGGTGTGCCTGGGCACGCCGTTGGCGTCATTGCCGTCGTTCGCGCCGCCCTCGGTACGGGTCAGCGTGGCGTCATAGAACGTGGCGCTGGCCATCAGGCGCAGGCCGGGCATTGCTTCGCCATAGGCCGCCAGTTCCAGGCCGCGGTTGCGCTGCTCGCCGTCAAAGCCGTAGATGTTGCTGGCCGGATCCGTCATGGCGTTGGGGCGCGTGATCTGGAAGACCGAGACGCTGCTGATGACCTGGCCCCAATCGGCCTTGACGCCGGCCTCGTACTGCCTGGACTTGTAGGGTGCGAAAACCTGTCCGGCATTGGCGGCGGTGGCGGGGGCCATGCCGCCGCGGGTCAGGCCCGAGGTGAAGTTGCCGTACACGGACACGTTGGACAGGGGCTTGAACACGATGCCGGCTACTGGCGAGATGGCGCTTTCGTCATAGGACGAGTCATGTTCGCCCGTGGCGGTGGAGTAGTTGTCCAGCGCCACGCGCTGCTGGCGCAGGCCGGCGGTGATCAGAAGACGGTCGTCGGCGAACGACAGGGTATCGGCCAGCGTGTAGCTGGACAGTTCCGTTTCCGAGGCCTTGCTGGGCGAGGCGCGCCGGGCCGTGATCTCGGGCAGCGGCGCCGGGCGGAAAATGTTGGAAGGGACCGAGGTGCCCGAAGTCACGTAGGCGTTGCCGGCTTCCTGGTCCAGGCGCGTGGCGCCCAGCGTCAACGTGTGCCTGACTCCCCAGGTGTCAAAGCGCGCGCGCACGCCGATGTCACCCGTCCAGGTGCGCGAGTACGAGTCGTAATAGGCATTCGTCACCGTGAAGTCGCCCAGCTCGTCCGCCGGGCCCGACGGGAATGTCTGGCCCGCCGTGCCGTAGCGGTAGCCGGCCGCGCCGTAGACGGTGAGATGGTCGCTGATGTCGTATTCGAGCCGCGTGGCGAGGGTCGAGTCGTCAAGCTTGAGGCGGGTGCCGGGGTAGAAATTCCGACGGCCCGAGGGTGGCGGCGGCAGCGACGCCGCCGACGGCTGGAAGCCGATCTGGGGCCGGAAATTGTCGGTGTCTTCGTGCTGGGTGTAGGCATCCAGCGACCAGCGCAGCGCTGCTCCGCGGTAATCCAGGGCCAGCGCGCCCAGCGCTTGCTCCTGCCTGCCGTCGTCGATGGTCGTGTCGCCATTGCGGTATACGCCATTGACGCGGATCCCCCATTCCTGGTTTGCGCCCCAGCGGCGGCCCATGTCGAGCTGGCCGCCGAGCTGCGCCTTGCTCTGGTACGTGGGGGTCAGGCGGGTCAGGGGTTCGTCGCCTGCGCGCTTGGTCACCACGTTGATGCCGCCGCCGATGCTGCCGCCGGGGCCGATGCCGTTCATCAGCGTGCCCGGTCCCTTCAGGACTTCCACGCGTTCCATGATGGCCGCGTGCATCCGGCTGGCCGAGGCCAGGCCATACAGGCCATTCAGGCCGACGTCGCCGCTGGCCACCATATAGCCTCGGATCTGGAAGTCTTCACCGAAGCCGCCGCTGGAGGTCAGCGTACGCACCGAGGACTCGTTGATCACCACGTCCGCCAGTGTGCGCGCCTGCTGGTTTTCCAGCATTTCGACCGTGTAGTTGGTGGTGCTGAATGGCACATCCATGGCATCCGCGGCGCCCAGCACGCCCAGGCCTCCGCCGCGGGCGATCTGGCCGCCCGCGTACGGCGCGGGCAGGCCGGGATCGGCCGCGGCGGCGGTCACTGTCACGGCGGGCAATTGCATCGTGCCGATAGCCGGGCTGGCGGGCCGGTCCAGGACAAAGCTGGCACTGGATTGCTGCAGCACCCGGATACCGGTGCCGGCGAGCAGGGCATCGAGTCCGCCGCGCACATCGTGGCTTCCCCGCAGCCCATTGCTTTGCAGCCCGGCGGTGACTTCGGGCTTGAACGACAGCACGATGCCGGCCGCGCGTCCGTAGCGGCCCAGCACGTCCTCAAGCGTTCCCGCCGGAATGTCGTAGGCGCGTGCCTGGACGGCCTGCGCGTGCGCGGCGGCCGGCAGCGCCAGGCCGGGCGCCACGAACAGGGCCCCGATGGCGATGCGTCCCGCCAGGTGCACAGATGCCGTGCACCGCGGGAATTGGGGAGACGGGCGCCTGGGCGCCCGGACGGGATTCATGTGCTGGCCTTTCGATGGGTAGATGAGAATTTCGAGGTCTCACCTGCCATGACCCGCGGAAAACCAAAACGGATCAGTTTCAAGGCCGATTTCTGCAATAGGCGCGTCAGGCGCGCGCCGCGTCCGGGCCGGGAACCAGGCGCATGTGCCGGTGGCGCCAGAGCCGGGTCTGGATCTCCACGCGGACGTCCAGCGTCGCGCGCAACGCCGCCAGCACCGTGTCGATGTCATTGACCGGGAAGGAGCCCGACAGCCGGAGGCCGGCGACGGCGGGGTCGCAGGACAGCGTGTCGCGGGAATAACGGCCTAGCTCGGCAATGAAGTCGTCCAGGCGCATGCTGCGCGCCACGATGAAGCCGTCTTTCCAGGCAAGGCGGCCCTCCTCGGCGGCGGCGGGTGCACCGATGCCATGCGCCGAGTAGTTGACGCGGCGGCCTGCCGGCAGGGTAAGCGCATGGCCGGCGTCCTGGCGCGGTTCGATCTGGACGGCGCCCTGGTACACGCTGACCTCGGTGGTCTCGCCCAGCAGGCGCACGGTGTATTCGGTGCCCAGCGCGCGCGCGGTGCCGTGGGCGGTCTCCACCAGGAACGGACGCGTTGCCGGCCCCGCTTCGTGCGCGGTGACGATCAGGATTTCGCCCGCGATGAGCGCTACCCGCCGCTCCGTCGCGCTGAAGCGGACGTCGATCGCGCTGCCTGTGTTGAGGATCAGCCGGGTGCCGTCCGGCAAGGTGAAATGACGGCGTTCGCCGACGCCTGTGCGATGGTCGGACGTCCATTCGCGCCAGGGCGTGTATTCCCGCATGCTCCAGCTTGCGCTGCTGGCGAACGCCAGGATGCCCAGCGCCTTGAGGGCGCGGCGCCGAAGAGGGGAGGCGGGCGCGGCCAGTGTTGCCTGAGCGATGGCGGAACTGGCCGGGGAGGCGAGCGGCTGCAGGGTGCCGCGGACGGATTCGATCCGCAGCCAGGCCCGTTCGTGGTCCGGGTGCGCGGCACGCCAATGAGCCCATTCCCGCAGCGTCTCCGGCGGCACGGCGTCGCCCTGCAATTCCACCAGCCACTCCAGGGCGCGTTGCGCGACGGCCGGGGAAAGGCCGGAGGCATCGCGGGTGGTTCTATACCAGGGCGAGGCGGACAAGATTCGGGTCAGCCGGTGAAGGAGAGGTCGGCAAAGCAGCAGCGTTGCAGGGCTTTGACGATGTAGCGCTTGACGGTGGGGATGGAGACGCCCAGCGCATCGGCCACCTGGGCATGCGTCAGGCCTTCCAATTGCGACATCAGGAAGGCGCGCCGCACGGCGGCGGGCAGGCCATCGAGCAGCCGGTCCAGTTCCAGCAGGGTCTCCAGCACGATGGCCCGGTCTTCGGGCGACCAGCTCACGGGTTGCGGCGCCTGGGCCAGGGCTTCCAGATAGGCGCGTTCCAGTTTCTCGCGGCGCCAGTGGTTGGACACGAGATGCTGCGCCACGGTAGTGAGGAAGGCGCGCGGTTCGGAAAGCGAGGGGGGGACGCGGTCGCTGCTGAGCAGGCGGATGAACGTGTCGTGGGCCAGGTCCTCGGCCTGGGCGGCGTTGCCCAGGCGTCGGCGCAACCAGCCCCTGAGCCAGGAGTGGTGGTCGCTATAGAGCGTTTCGATGGACGTGGGGAAGACGCATCCCGGCGTACTCAAGATCCAACCTTTTGATCAGGCCGCCGGCGCCTGACAGGTTGGCGCGGGACAACTGCTCATGCAAATTACGGAAATAGTAATTGTTATTATTACCGAATTCGGCTGGGGCTTGTCAAATTGTTGCTGCGCGGCGCGGGGAAGCCTCACGGTGCAGCGGCTTGGGCCAGATAGGCGCCGTTGGTCTGGCCGAACGCTTGCTGCGAGGCCAGGTACGCGTCGCGGGAGGGCAGCAGGTGATCCCGGCAGACGGCCATCAGCGCATTGCGATCGCCGTCGCGCAGCGCCTGGATCATGGTCCAGTGCTCCTGGCGCGCGCGTTCGCGGTGGCCGGCGGCCACCAGCGACCCGAACCGGATCGGGTGGGTGCGGCGGGCGTATTCCTCGATGGCCTGGCCCAGCACGGCGTTGTCCAGCAATGCGAAGAATTCATGGTGAAAGCGCTGGTTGCTGCGGAACACGCGGCGCGCGTCGCCGTCGGCCACCGCCGCGTCGTGCTCGCGCTGCACCGCCACCAGCGCCGCCAGCCGGGCCTCGGGCACGGGCAGCGGCATCTGGCGGGCGGCGTGCACTTCCAGCACCTCGCGCAACGCGTACAGTTCCATCACTTCACGCACGGAAAACGCGCGCACCACCGCACCGATGTTGCGCTTTTTTTCCACCACGCCCAGCAGTTCAAGCTCGGCCAGCACCTGCCGCACCGCGTGGCGCTTCATGCCGAAGCGAGCCATCAGCTCATCCTCGGTCAGGCGTTCGCGCGGATGCAGCCGGCCGAAGACGATGTCTTCTTCCAGCGTGGCCACGGCAGTCTGCGTGGCGTCGGGGGCTTGTTCCTGCAAGGCGTCGGGCGTGATGGCGTTCATGGTGAAAAGCGGCGGCTCACTTCTTGGGTACGGTGTCGTTCGTGACGCCGGCGCGCAGGAAGTCGAAGTCCACGCCCTGATCGGCCTGCGTCACGGTCTGCAGGAACAGCTTGCGATAGCCGCGCTCGGCGGTGGGGCGGGTGATCGGCTTGGCCGCGGCGCGGCGCGCCAGTTCGGCGTCGTCGACCAGCAGCGCGATTTCCCGCTGGGCCACCGACAGGCGGATGCGGTCGCCGTTCTGCACATAGGCCAGCGGTCCGCCTATGGCGGCCTCGGGCGTGACGTGCAGCACGATGGTGCCGGCGGCGGTGCCGCTCATGCGGCCGTCCGAGATGCGGACCATGTCCTTGACGCCCGCGCGCGCCAGCTTCTTGGGAATGGGCATGTAGCCGGCTTCGGGCATGCCGGGCGCGCCGGTCGGGCCGATGCGCTTGAGCACCAGGATGTCGTCGGCGGTCACGTCCAGCGCATCGTCGTCGATGCGCAGCGCCATGTCCTCGGCGTCTTCGAACACCACGGCGCGGCCTTCATGCTCCATCAGCTTGGGGTTGGCGGCCGACTGCTTGATGATGGCGCCGCCGGGCGCCAGGTTGCCGCGCAGCACGGCCAGCCCGCCCACCGGATAGATGGGCGCGGCGGCGGTGCGGATCACGTCCTGCTTGAACGGGGCGGGCGCCGCGTCCAGCTCTTCGCCCAGGCTGCGGCCCGACACCGTCAGGGCATCCAGGTGCAGGAAGGGGCGCAGTTCGCGCAGCAGGGCGGGCATGCCGCCCGCGTCATGGAAGTCTTCCATGTAGTGCTGGCCCGAAGGCTTCAGGTCCACCAGCACCGGCGTTTCGCGGCTGATGCGGTCCAGGCCCGCCAGGTCGATGTCGATGCCCAGGCGGCCGGCGATGGCGGTCAGATGCACGATGCCGTTAGTGGATCCGCCGATGGCCAGCAGCACGCGCAAGGCGTTTTCGATGGACTTGCCGGTCAGGATGAGATCGGGCGTCAGCCGGGAAGCGGCCATGGCGACGGCGGTCGCGCCGGTCCTTTCCGCCACGCGCACGCGGTCGGCGGTGACGGCGGGGGCGGACGCGCCGCCCGCCACCATCATGCCCAGGGCTTCGGTGATGCAGGCCATGGTGCTGGCGGTGCCCATGACGGAACAGGTGCCCACGCTGGCGACCAGCTGGTTGTTCACGTCGGCGATTTCGGGCGCGTCGATCTCGTCGGCGCGGTAGCGGCCCCAGTAGCGGCGGCAGTCGGTGCAGGCGCCGACGCGTTCGCCGCGGTGCGAGCCGGTCAGCATCGAACCCGTGACGAGCTGGATGGCGGGCACGCCGGCGGATGCCGCGCCCATCAGCTGCGCCGGCACGGTTTTGTCGCAACCGCCGATCAGCACGACGGCATCCATGGGCTGGGCGCGGATCATCTCCTCGGTGTCCATGGACATGAGGTTGCGCAGGTACATGCTGGTGGGCTGCGAGAAGCTCTCGTGCACCGAGATGGTGGGGAAGTCCATCGGCAGGCCGCCGGCCAGCATGACGCCGCGCTTGACCGCTTCGATCAGCTGTGGCGCATTGCCGTGGCAGGGGTTGTAGCTGCTGCCGGTGTTGACGATGCCGATGATGGGACGGGCCAGCGCGTCATCGGAGAGGCCGGCTCCCTTGATGAAGGCCTTGCGCAGGAACAGCGAGAAGCCCTTGTCGCCGTAGTTCGTCAGCCCGCGGGCCACGCCTTGCGCGGTGGCGCTGTCGCTGTCAAAGGGGCCCTTGGCGGGCTGGTCGCCCTTCATCTCGTCCGTCATTTTCAGTCCCGATAATATTATTGATAATCCTGGGACGACATCATATCCAGCCCTTGCCGGTGCCAGCAAGCGGTTTATCGGCCTTGTCTTATTGATCTGTTTTTAAGATCAGTCGATAGAAAAATGTTGATTCTTCAATCAAGCACGCGCTCCTACACTGGCGCCGTTGACGATCCGGGCGTCCGTCCATTCCTATACTCATCCCGGCTGGAGAGACCTACATGTCAGACCTGCGTCTGCAGCCGCGCCGTGCCGTGCTGTTATCCCTGCTGGCCCTGTGCGCCGGCGTGTCCGCTCCGGCGTTCTCCGCCGACGCCTATCCCGACAAACCCATCCGCCTGATCGTGCCGTATCCGCCCGGAGGCGCGACCGACGTGATCGGCCGCGTGCTGGCGCAGGAACTGACGGGCGCGCTGGGCCAGACCGTGGTCGTCGAGAACCGCGCCGGCGCCGCGGGCAACATCGGCGCCGACCAGGTCGCCAAGGCGCAGCCCGATGGCTACACCTTGCTGATGGGCGCGCTGACCAGCCATTCCATCAACGCCGCGCTGTACCGCGGCCGCGTCACCTATGACGTGGAGAAGAGCTTTGCGCCGGTGTCCATCGTGGGCACGGTGCCGCTGGTGTTCGTCGTGAACCCCTCGGTCGAGGCGAAGACGCTGTCCGAATTCATCGCGCTGGCCAAATCCAAGCCCGGCTACATGACCATGGCCTCGGCCGGCAACGGTTCGCCCCAGCATCTGGCCGGCGAAATGTTCAAGCGCACGGCCGGCGTCGATGTCCTGCACGTGCCCTACAAGGGCAGCGGCCCCGCCATGACCGACCTGATGGGCGGCCAGGTGCTCAGCATGATCGAGACCGTGCCCGCGTCGCAGGGCAACATCAAGGCCGGCAAGCTGCGCGCGCTGGCGGTGACCTCGCCCCAGCGCGTCGATGCATTGCCGGATGTGCCGACGGCGGCCGAGGCCGGGCTGAAGGACTTCGAGGTCAGCTCGATGTTCGGCATCGTGGCGCCCGCCAAGACGCCGGCGCCGGTGATCGACCGTCTCAACGGCGAGCTCAAGAAGATCCTGGCCAAGCCGGAAGTGAAGGCTTCGCTGTTGAACCAGGGCGCCATCGCCACATGGACCACGCCGGCGGACGCCAGCGCCCGTGTCTCGGCCGAGCTGGCCCGCTGGACCAAGGTGATCGACGAGGCCGGGGTCAAGGGCGACTGATACGCCGTCCCCGCGCGCGGTCTGCGCCATTTACGCCACACGCCGGAAATTCGTCAGGAATTTCCGGCGTTTTTGTTTAGGCGCGATATGAAAAAAAACGAAATAAAAAAAACGCGGGCCGAGATTTACGCGCACGAAACCTGGTCGTATTGCAAAGATTTACAACACGAACGTGAGTGGCTATGCAATAAACCGCAATACAGGTTTTCGGATGCTCAACAATGTGGTTGACCCCAAATTAAGTAGATCGTAATGTCCCTTGCGGGCCATCTTAGGACGGCGGGGGGGATACCAATGACTGAGAACCAGGACGAAAAAGCGATCCTGCACACGCATTTCGGTACGCATAGCCCATATTGGCGATTGTCCGCCGATAGCGATGCCATTGAACTGGCCGCGGTCAAGGGCGCGACCAATATCGCGATGGCTTTGCGCCCGGACCAGGCGGACACCATCCGCGGGCTGACCGGCATCACGTCCAGCGTGCGGATCGATATTTCGCTGTATGGCGACTTGCTCCGCCTGCATCTGGTGGGCCGCAAGATCAATCCCAATGAATGGGCCGGCACCGCGTCTGCCCATACCGATACCGAATCCGTCGCCAAGGATCTGGTCGAAGGCCTGTCGTTCGCCGAGACCGTGGTGTCGGAGGCCAACTCGGTCATTGTCATCGTCGACCAGAACGGCCGGGTGCAGCGCTTCAACAAGCTCAGCGAGGAATACACCGGCAAGCGCGAACAGGACATCGTGGGCCGCAGCGTCTTCGAGATGTTCATGACGCGGGAGGAGGCCATCGCCTCCCGGCGCAATATCGCCGAGTTCTACAAGCGCGGGCAGTCCTATGAAGTCGAGCGCCTGATCAATACGGTCAAGGGCCCCCGGCTGTTCCTGTTCCGCAACAAGTTCGTCACCAGCGGCAGCGGCGAGAAGCGCGTCTACCTGATCTGCTCGGGCACCGACATCACCGAAGAGCGCCAGGCGCAGGAACGCCTGCGGGTGCTGGCCAATACCGACATGCTGACCAACCTGCCGAACCGCCACGCGATCACCTCGCGGCTGAAGGCGGCGCTGGCGGCGGGGCGGGAAGGGCGCGGCGGCGTGCTGTTCCTGGACCTGGACAACTTCAAGCGCATCAACGATCACTACGGCCACGGCTTTGGCGACCGCCTGCTCAAGGCGGTGGCGGTCGCCATTTCCACCTGCCTGTCCGAGGGCCAGACCCTGGCCCGCCTGGGCGGCGACGAGTTCATCGTCCTGCAGGAGGAAGCGCAGGCCTGGCAGCTGGAAGCCACCGCGGAACGCATCATCGAACGGCTGCGCGAGCCCTTCCGCCAAGGCCTGATCGAGGTCTACACCAGCTGCTCCATCGGCATCGCCATGTACCCAGACCATGGCGCGGACCTGGACAGCGTGGTGCGCAGCGCCGACATCGCGATGTATGTGGCCAAGGAAGCAGGACGGCACACCTACCGCGTGTTCCAGCACGAGATGGACCGCCGCAATGCGGATTACGTCTGGCTGGACACCAACCTGCGCAAGGCCCTGGCCGAAAACCACCTGATGCTGTACTACCAGCCCAAGCTTGCCGGCCGCACCGGCGAGGTCGACGGGGTGGAAGCCCTGGTGCGCTGGCGTTCTCCGGAACGCGGCATGGTCGGGCCCAACGTCTTCATTCCCTACGCCGAAGAATCGGGCCTGATTTCGCCGCTGGGCGTCTGGGTCATGCGCGAAGCCGCCAGGCAGGCGGCGGCCTGGAAGCGCGACGGCCTGAACATCCGCATCGCGATCAACATGTCGGCCCGCCAGCTGGACGACAAGGGCGTGGTCAGCGAATTCATGCGGGCCATCAACGATGCCAGCCTCGATCCCTGCCTGCTGGACATAGAACTGACCGAGAGCTGCCTGATCGACGACGAAGACGCCGCCATCGAACTGATCAAGCAGTTCCGCCAGCTTGGCGCGCGCGTCCACCTCGATGACTTCGGGACGGGCTACTCCTCGCTGTCGCAGCTGGCGCGCATTCCGCTGGACACGATCAAGCTGGACGCCAGTTTCGTGCGCGGCGTGAACGAAAATCCGGTGTCGCAGGCGCTTGCGCGCGCCATCGTCGCCGTGGCGCGCACGCTGGAACTCAAGGTGATCGCCGAAGGGGTGGAAACGCCGGAAGAGGCGGCGTTCCTGGACACCCTGGGCGTGGACGCCAAGCAAGGCTTTCTCTACGCCAAGCCCATGCCCGCCGAGGAGTTCGCCGCCTGGCTGGCGCAACGCCGCCGGCTGCATCTGATTGCCTGACGCAGCCGGCCGCGCGCCGGCGGATCAGTGCATCGTGGCCTCTTCGGTGGCCTCGGTGCTGACCGCGCTGCGGCGATTTTGCGCCATCACCAGCCGTTCCATGTAGGCGCGGTCCTTCGGGTCGATGGAGAACGCCGCTTCGACCCAGTCCTCGGTGATATCCATCAGCTCGGAGCGCGACAGGCTCAGCACGCGCTGGCGCGCGCGCAGCATGGCGCGCATGCCGTTGAGCTTGGGCCGCATCACGTCGATGAAGGTGCGGGTGGCCTTGTAGGCGTCGCCCGGCTCGAACAGTACGTCGACCAGGCCCTTGGCATGGAACCATTCGGCGGTATGCGATTCGCCCGTGGCGATCAGTTCCTCGGCCAGCTTCATGCCGGAACGGCGCGCGACCAGCGAGTAGCCGCCCATGCCGGGGAACAGGTTGAACGCCATCTCGGGAAAGCCCATGCGCGCATTGGTCTGTGCCAGCACGAAGTGGTGGGCCAGGGCGGCTTCGAAGCCGCCGCCCAGCGCGGTGCCTTCGATCATGGCCAGCGAAATGGCGCCGGTGTCAAAGCCGCGCGTGGCGGCATGCACGCAATCGACGCAAGCCCGGGCATAGGCCCGCAGCGCTTCGCGCTTGCCCGTGCGGATGGATTCGGCGAAAAAGTTGAGATCGCCGCCCACGTTGTAGATCTGCGGCACCAGCGAGCCCGTGACCCAGAAGTCGATCGGCAGGCCGGAATCCTTGGCGGCGCGGGCCAGGGTCATGATTTCGTCGATCAGTTCATGATTAAAGCAGGGCCGCGGTTGCGCGCGCAGCATCATCCACATAACTCGGCGTCCCTCCTCATAAAACGCGGAGATCTGCTTCAGATTGCCTGCTGCGGTGAAGGGGTGGCAGTCCGGATGAATGAGTTGATTCATTGCTTTAGTCCAATCGATCAAGGTGAGTCGGAGTACTGCCGGGTCAGCCTAATACAGACCTTCCGGCTGTCGTCTCATGCAAACCTCGTCCAACTGGCCAGACTTGTCCGTAAGTCAAAGGTCCGATTCAGCAATGCAGGAATCCGAAGATTGGAATTGGCGTATCACCCCATCAGTCGATGCAGGCATGGGTAGAACGGATGAGGGCCTCAGCAAATCCGCGCCGCTCGGGGCAGCGCGAGGCAAGCGCGCGAAAGCGCGCAACTCATGCGTTGGGATGAATGGGCTGACGCGGCGGACCGGAGATTCCGATGCGCCGCGTGCCGCGGAAGTCGGCGTTGAACGCCTGTTACGTGGACTCAGGCGATGCCGCCGTTGGCGCGCAGGACCTGGCCGTTGACCCAGCCGCTGTCCGGCCCCGCCAGGAACGACACGACGCCGGAGATGTCCTCGGGCTGGCCCAGGCGTTCCAGCGGCGGCATCTTGGCGTAGTGCTCGATCAGCTCGGGGCTCTTGCCATTGAGGAACAGCGCGGTGGCGACGGGGCCGGGGGCCACGGCGTTGACCGTGATGCGGCGGCCGCGCAGTTCTTTGGCGAAGACCTGGGTGAAGCTCTCGACCGCGGCCTTGCTGGCGATGTAGATGGCGTAGCCCGGCAGGTTCAGCGCGACCGTGGTGCTGGACACGTTTACGATGCTGCCGCCATCGGCCAGACGGGCGCTGGCCTCGCGCAGCGTGTGGAAGGTGCCGCGCGTGTTGATGTCGAAGGTCTGGTCGTAGAGTTCGTCGCTGCTTTCGGCCAGGGGCTGCACCTTCAGGATGCCGGCGCTGTTGACCAGCACGTCGATCCGGCCCAGCCCGGCTTCCACGGCGTCGAACATGGCGCGCACTTCCGCCGCCTTCGAGACGTCGGCGCGCACCGCGATGGCGCGCCCGCCTGCCTGGCGGATCTCGTCGGCCAGGGCGTCGGCCTCGGCCGCGCTGGAGGCGTAGTTGATGCCAACGGCAAATCCGTCGCGGGCCAGGCGGCGCACGATGGCGGCGCCTATGCCTCGGGATCCGCCGGTGACGAGGGCCGTGCGTTGAGTCGCTTGGGTGTTCATGGTTTATCCGTCCGGTGAGTGGGTGAGACGAATGATCGACTATTCCACGAAAAAGATAATTACCTAGAAATTGCTAAGATAATTTCATTTGCATTAATAATTGGCGGAACAAGATGGATCGTTTCCAGGAAATGCGGGTGTTCGTGCGCATCGCGGAGCGGGGCAGTTTTTCCAAGGCGTCGGAAGACCTGCGGATTCCCCGGGCTACGGTCACCAACCTGATCAAGCGCATGGAGTCGCGGCTGGGCGCGCGCCTGCTGGAGCGCACCACGCGCCAGGTGCGGCTGACGCACGACGGCGAAGCGCACTACCGGCGCTGCGTGCGCCTGCTGGCGGACCTGGAAGAGGCCGACGGCGCGTTCCTGAACACGGCGCCCAAGGGACTGCTGCGCGTCAATGCGCAAGGCACGCTGGCCAGGTTCTTTGTCATGCCGGGGCTGCCGGGCTTTCTGGAACGCTACCCGGACATCGTGCTGCACCTGGGCGAAGACGACCGCCTGGTGGATCTGGTCCGGGAAGGAGTGGACTGCGTGCTGCGCACGGGCACCCTGCAGGACTCCACGCTGGCGGGCCGGCAGATTGCGCTGATGCCGCAGGTGACGGTGGCCAGTCCCGCCTATCTGGCGCGCTTTGGCGTGCCCGCCAGCCTGGAGGACCTGGAAGGCCACCAGGCGGTGGACTACCTGTCCACTGCCACGGGCAGCGTCATTCCGCTGGATTTCATGGTGGATGGGCGCAATGTCCTGGTACGCCCGCGCTCGGTCGTGAGCGTGACGGGGGCCGAGCTGTACACCAGCGCCGCGCTGGCCGGCCTGGGGCTGGTGCAGGTGCCGCGCTACCGGGTGGAACGGGAACTGGCGGCGGGCCACCTCAGGATCGTGCTGCCCCACGCGCCGCCCGCGCCCATGCCGGTGTCGGTGCTGTATCCGCAGAACCGGCAGGTGTCGGCGCGGGTGCGTGTCTTCACACAGTGGCTGGCCGGGATACTCGGCGCAGCCTTCGATCAGACGATGCCGGTCAGGTAGAAGACCGCTATCACCAGGAACACCGACATCGTCGAGATCAGGGTGATGGCGAAGATGTCGCCGTAGGACTGACGGTGCGTCAGGCCGGTCACGGCCAGCAGCGTGATGACCGCGCCGTTGTGCGGCAGCGTGTCCATGCCCCCGCTGGCCATGGCGGCGACCCGATGCAGCACCTCCATGGGTATGCCGGCGGCCAGGGCGCCGTCGATGAAGGTCTGCGACATCGCCGCCAGCGCGATGCTCATGCCGCCCGAGGCCGAACCCGTGATGCCCGCCAGCGTCGTCACCGCAACCGCTTCCCCCACCAGCGGATCGGGGATGGCCTTCAAGGCCTGCGCCACCAGCAGGAAGCCCGGCAGCGCGGCGATGACGCCGCCGAAACCGTATTCCGCCGCCGTGTTCATGGAGGCCAGCAGGGCGCCGGACACGGCGCTCTTGCTGCCTTCGGCGAAGTGCGCCTTGATGGCGCGAAACGAAAACAGCAGGATGGTGAAGATGCCCGCGATCAGCGCGCCCATCACGGCCCACAGCGCCACCTGCTCCTCGGCGTTGACGGCCATGGGCTGGGCAAGGCCGGGCAGGTCCACTTCCGAACCCGCCGGATACCAGCCCGGTATCCAGCGCGTCAGCAGGAAGTTCATGACGCCCACCACCACCAGCGGCAGCAGCGCGATCAGCGGGTGATGGTCGCGTTCGCTGGGCGGCGTGGCCGGTTCGTTGCGCAGTTCCGTGCCGTAGGTTTCGCCCGCGGCGGCCGCGCGCCTGCGCCGCCATTCCAGGTAGGCGATGCCGGTGCTCAGCGTGAATGCCGCGCCGATCAGGCCCAGCCAGGGCGCGGCCCAGGTGGTGGTCTCGAAGAACGTGGTGGGGATGATGTTCTGGATCTGCGGGGTGCCCGGCAGGGCGGTCATGGTGAAGGTGAAGGCGCCCAGCGCGATCGCCCCTGGCATCAGCCGCTTTGGAATGCCGCCCTGGCGGAACATTTCGGCGGCAAACGGGTACACCGCGAACACCACCACGAACAGCGACACGCCGCCGTAGGTCAGCACCGCGCATACCAGCACGATGGCCACGATGGCGCGCTCGGCGCCGATCATGCGCAGCACCGCCTGCACGATGGCGCGCGAGAATCCGGACAACTCGATCAGCTTGCCGAACACCGCGCCCAGGAGGAACACGGGAAAGTAGAGCTTGGCGAAGCCCGCCATGCGCTCCATGAAAATGCCTGAAAACACCGGCGCCAGCGCCGACGGGTCGGTCAGCAGCACCGCGCCCATGGCCGCGATGGGTGCGCAAAGAATCACGCTGTAGCCTCGGTACGCCGCCAGCATCAGAAACGCCAGCGCCGCCACCACGATGATCAATCCGGTCATTCGATGCTCCGTGAATGAAGAGATAAGGGGTGAGGGGCTACACCTTAACGCATCAAGCCGGCGCCATCTTTCCACAGGGGCGGGATCAGCGGTCCAGCAGCGCTTGCGCCTGGCTGGCGATGTCCAGGTCGATCGCGGCATCGTCGCCGTCGCCCATGTACCACGCGGCCGACAAGCCGCACCAGGCCACGATCCATCGCAGCAGCCGGCGGCGGTCCAGGCCGGACCGGGCGACGATGATGTCCAGCCGCCGCTCGAAGCGTCCCGGCACGATGGCCACGGGCGGCTCGGGGTCGGACAGGTCGGGGTTGCAGAAGATGTTGGCGTAATCGAAGGCGCGCTCGCCCTGCAGGCGCTTGGGATCTATCACCAGCCAGCCGCGCTCGCCAAAGTCCAGGACGTTGTCGTGATGGACATCGCCGTGCAGCACGGTCATGTCCTGCGGATCGTCCAGCAAGTCGCGGGCATGGCGCGCGCTGTGCGCGAGGATGCCGCCGCGCGCCCGCGCCATCGGCCACAGTTCGGTGAACCATTCCTCCAGCGGACGCAGGGCGGGCAGCGGCTTGTCCCGGGGCGCATGCAGTTCCTTCAGCACGGCGCAGAGGATGCGGGTGGCCTCGTCGTCGCGGCCGGTGCGCGCATAGTGGGCCAGCGAGCGCGTGCCCGTGGCGCGTTCCAGCAGGATGGCGTCGCTGTCGTGCGCCAGCACTCGCGCGGCGCCCTGGCCGTCCCACCAGCTCATCAGCACGCCGCCTTGCTTTTCGTCTTCTTCGGTCGACACCTTGAGCATGGCGGGCGCGCCTTCATGCAGGACGGGCAGCAGCTGCGCCGCGTGGGTGATGATCGGCGCGCCGTCGGGCGCGAGGTTCCAGCGGCTGAGGTAAGCGTCGAACATGAGGGGAGGCGCGGAGCATTCCGGTTGCGGGGCAGTGTATATAGTAGGGCCTGCGCCGGCGCAGGCTGGTGTGAAAGGAGGAGTCATGGACGAGCAGAAACCCGACCACGCGCATTGGACGGCGGTGGCGGACCAGTGGATCGCGTGGGCGGGCGCGCCGGGACACGATGCGTTCTGGGCATATCGCGACGGCTTCGTGAGCTATCTGGGCGCGGGCTCGGGCCGGGCGCTGGAAATCGGCTGCGGAGAAGGGCGCATCAGCCGTGAAGTGCGGGCGCTGGGCTATCAGGTCACCGCCACCGATGCCGTGGCCGCCATGGTGGACGCCGCAAGCGCCGCGCGGTCCGCGGACGCCTACGCGGTTGCGCCGGCAGCAGCGCTGCCGTTCGCCGACGGGGCGTTCGACCTGGTGATCGCATACAACGTGCTGATGGACGTGGACGACGTGCCGGCCGCGCTGCGCGAAGCCCGGCGCGTGCTTGCGCCCGGCGGCACGTTGTTCGTCTCCATCGTGCATCCCTTCCGCGACCGGGGCCGCTTCGCGGACAAGTCCGCCGGCGCGCCCTTCATTGTCGAGGGCACGTACTACGGCCGCGAGCATTTCGACGGCGTGGAATCGCGCGACGGCCTGAGCATGCATTTCGCCGGCTGGTCGCTGCCCTTGCAGGACTACATGGCGGCGCTGGAGTCAGCAGGCCTGGCGATCGTGTCGCTGCGCGAGCCGCAGCCGGACGCCGCAAGCACCGAGCAGTTGCGGCAGTGGTCGCGCATGCCGATGTTCCTGTGGATCAAGGCGCGCGCGCTGCCCGCCGGGCAACCGCGTGTTCCGGAAGAAAAGCCGTGATCGCCGCCGCCAGGATATTGCCAGCGGCGGCCGCGATGATAGGCAGCGCGTAGCTGCCGCCCAGGTCATAGGCGTAGCCCGCCGCGACCGGTCCGATCAGGGTGCCGAACGCCACGCTCGTGTACAGCATGCCGATGATGCCGCTGACATGGCGTCCGCCGAAGTAATCCATGACCACGGCAGGCAGCAGCGCCACCCAGCCGCCATAGAACACCCCAAACGCCAGGGCAAACAGCGCCAGCGTCCAGAACTGGCCGGATGCGCCCCAGAGCGCCAGCGTGGCCGCCATCCCGCCGTACATGGCCGCAAGCGATGCGCGCCTGCCCAGGCGGTCCGCCAGCGGGCCCAGGCAGAACCGGCCGGCCGTGCTGCCTGCGCCTATCGTGCCGAGCAGCAGCACGGCCAGGCCCGGTCTGACGCCCTGGTCCAGCGCGTAGGGCATGAGATGCACGAACGGCACGAACACGCCGAAAGCGCAGACCAGGCAGGCCAGGTACAGCAGGACAAAGGCCTTGCTGCGGATGGCTGCGCGCACGGGGATGCCCGCGGGCGCCGGCGAGGTTGCGGACGGGGGCGGCAGCGGCGCGCCGTCAGGCGCCAGGCCCCGGTCCAGCGGCGAGTTCTCCAACCACCGCGAGGCGGCAGCCCCCATTACCGCCACGCCCGCGGCCAGCGCCAGATAGGCGGTCCGCCATCCCCACTGGTCTATCAGCGCCGAAGCCAGGGGCGGCACGAGCAGCGTGCCCACCCCTATGCCGCTGACCGCCAGCCCTGATGCAAGCGCGCGCCGCCGCTGGAACCAGCGCTGCACCGCGCCCACCACCGGCACATAGGAACACCCCACGCCCAATCCCACCCCCAGGCCATAGGCCAGGTATATCTGCGTCATGCTCTGCGCCGCGCCGGCCAGCAGCAGGCCCAGCGCCAGCAGCAGCATCCCGGCCAGCGCCAGGCGGCGCGATCCGTAACGGTCCGCCAAAGGCCCGCTGATCACGCCAAATCCGAAGTAAAGGAACCCCGCCAGCGAAAACACCAGCGACACGGCGCCGCGCGAGGCGCCGAAATCGCGCTGCAGGGCTTCGACGAAGGCGCTGAAGGAATACGCGCTGCCGAACCCCAGCAAGGTGATGACGAAGGCGGCGGCCACCACGAACCATCCATGAAAGATCCTGGCGAACCGGGGCTGCGCGGCGGCCTGTTGCGTGCGCATCCTCATTCCCCTTTGCCTGGCGCGGGCCTGCGCAGATGCCAGCGCGTGGCGGCCTGGAACGCGGCGCCCAGGTGCAACAGCGTGGTCTCGCCCAGATGGCCCGCCACCAGCTGCAGGCCCATCGGCATGCCGGCGTCGCACTGGCCCGCCGGCAGCGTCAGGCAGGGATGCCCCGTCATGTCGAACACGCAGGTGTAGCGTTGCAGCGCCGCGATCAGTCCGGGCTGATCGCCCAGCGTGCTGATGGCGCGCAAGGTCAGCGGCGGCATCGGCTGCACCGGCGTCAGCAGGGCGTCGATGCCGGTGAACAGGGCATCGACCTTTCCGCGCAGGGCCATGCGGCGCAGCAGGAGGCGCTGATAGTCCATGCCGGACAAGGCGTGGCCCGCATCGAGCACCGCCGCCAGCACCGGGCCATACTCCGCGTGGCGGGCAGGGTAGGTGTCCGCATGCGCCACCGCGGCCTCCACGGCGCAGTTCGGCGCCCAGTCGCGAACCGCCTGTTCACCCTCGGCAATGGGAAAGCGCGCCGGGACCAGCGTCGCGCCCAGCTCCTGGAATGTCTGCGCGGCGGCCGCCAGCATGCGTTGGGTCTGTGCGTCTACGTCGGTACGGTTCCAGTCCGGATCGACGCCGATCCGCAGGCCGTGGAGGGAGCCGGCGGCCAGCTCGGCGTAGCGCGGCACCGGCGCCTGCAATGCGGTCGGGTCCAGCGGGTCGGCGCCCGCCATGGCTTCCAGCATGACGGCCGCGTCGCGCACGCTGCGCGCGATGACGCCGATGTGATCCAGCGAGGCCGCCAGTTCCACCGTGCCATGCCGGCTGACGCGGCCCCAGGTCGGCTTGATGCCGGTCAGTCCGGTGGCGGCGCAAGGCCAGCGGACAGATCCGCCCGTATCGGACGCCGTCGCCGCAAAGCACAGGCCAGCCGCCGTCGCCACGGCGGATCCGCTGGACGAGATGCCGGTCCAGTAGCCGGCGTTCCACGGATTGCACGGGGGCTGGACGGCCGGATGGTGGTCGGAGTACGCCCCTTCCGTCATCTGCAGCTGCCCCAGCAGCACCGCGCCTGCGTCGCGCAAGCGCCGGACGACGGTGGCGTCATGATCCGCGGGCGCGCCGCGCAGGATGGTCGTGCCGGCCGCCGCTGGCACGCCTTCCCGCCGGCACAGGTCCTTCAGCGCTATCGGAATGCCGTGCAGCGGGCCGCGGTAGTGTCCGCCGCGTATCTCCGTTTCGGCGGCCTGCGCCGCTTGCAGCGCCAGGGCCGCCGTCACGCAGGCGTAGCTGCGCAGGGCGCCGTCCCGGACCTCGATGCGCCGCAGCTGGGCGCGCGTGATCTCCACGGGTGAAATATCGCCCGACTTGATCAGCGCGGCGATCTCGGTCAGGTCACGGTCCAGGAAGGCGTCTGCGGCGAGAGTATCGAGCTTGATGTCATTCATATAGTTGAACTATTCTGATTGAAAGTGGATTCCCAGAGATGGCTCCAAAGTTAATGGGATAGGTCGGATTCAACAAACCCGGTTTTCTATCTTGTTCAGATTAGTAAAACTATATTGAAGTCCTGCGGAAACCCAGCCTTATGTCAGCGCCAAGACTACCGCCGCTCAATGCGCTGCGCGCGTTCGACGCAGCCGCCCGCCACCAGTCCATGAAGGCCGCGGCGGAAGAACTGTGCGTGACGCCGGGCGCGGTCAGCCAGTTGATCAAGACGCTGGAGCAGCACCTGGGCGTGCCGCTCTTCGTGCGCGTGAACCGGGGCATCCTGCTGACCGATGCCGGCAAGCACTACCTGCCGCCCATCCGCAATGCGTTTCGCCAGATACTGGACGCCTCGGCCCGCGTCGCGGCGCCGCCGGCAAGCCGCGTGCTCACCGTGGGCACGACCGCCTTCTTCGCGTCGGCCTGGCTGATTCCTCGCCTGAACGACTTTCACGCGCGCCACCCCGACATCGACCTGCAGATCGTCACCAGCAATGCGCTGACGGATTTCACTCGCGATGGCGTGGACATCGCCATCCGGCACGGACTGGGCCGCTACCCGGGCTTGCAGAGCGAACACTTGTTGACGGTGGAAGTCGTGCCGGTCGCGTCGGCCGGCCTGGTTGCTACGCTGGGCATGCCCGGCGGCGCGCAGGACCTGTTGCGCTGGCCGCGCGTGCACGACGAAGGCCGCAAGGGCTGGCAGCTCTGGTTCGCGGCGCAGGGCGTGGAGGACGCAGGCATGCCAAGAGGTCCGGCCTTCGACGATGGCAGCCTGCTTCTGAAGGCGGTCGCGGCCGGGCAGGGCATGGGTCTGCTGCCGGCGGCTATGGTTGAAGACGAACTTGCGGCGGGGCGGCTGGTCAGGCTGGCCGACGATGCCTGGCTGGAGGAATTCGGCTACTACCTGGTGTGGCCGGGCAGGGGGCCGATGAAGGACAAGGTTCAGGCCTTGCGCGACTGGCTGCGCGCGCGCGGCGCCTGAACAGGCCTAGGCCGCCGTCAGCGCCGCGGCCTTGCGCGCCAGTTCCGCCACCCCGAAGCTGGTGGCGAGCGCATGGCCTTCCAGGTCCGCAAGCGCCACCCATCGCGCGTCCCGCGCATCGTCGCCGGCTACTGGCTCGCCGGACTGCCAGCGGCACAGCACCGCGATCAGGATGAAGTGGCGGCGCAGCGCGCCCGCGTCGTCGCGGTCGAACACGTCGACCGCATCGAACACATGCAGCGGCTCGGCGACCACGGCGGTTTCTTCCAGCAGCTCCCGCGCGGTCGCGGCCAGGATGGGCTCGCCCGCGTCGATCTTGCCGCCGGGAAAGGCCCAGCAGTTTTCATCCGGCGGGTTGGCGCGGCGCACCAGCAGCACGTGGCCATCGCGGATGACGGCGGCAATGGTGGCGGCGATGGGGCGGGGGGCGGGGGTGGTCATTCTGGTTTCCTGGCATGGGCGCAGCCTGCAAGGCTACGCCTGTCCCGCGTTAGCGCAAATCCCCGTAGTGCCGCACCCGGCCGCTGGGGCACACTGTCCACCGCGCCAGGACGAGCGCATCAGACCAAGACGAGGGGTTGCAGCATGGACACGCCGGACCGGCAGTTACGCTATTTTGTGCGGATCGCGGAACTCAAATCGCTGTCGCGCGCGGCCGAGGACCTGGACCAGACGCAATCCGGCCTGAGCCGGCAGCTGGCCGCGCTGGAAGCGCACGTGGGCAAGCCGCTGTTCATCCGCACCGGGCGGGGGGTGGAACTGACGGAGGCGGGCGTGCGCCTGCTGGAGGGCATCCAGCCGGCCTACCAGAGCATCGACCGCGTGCTCGAAGCCGTGCGCCAGCGCGAGGGCGTGACGCAGGGCACGGTGCGGCTGGCTACCGTGCATACGCTCAGCTACTACTTCATGGCCGAGGTCGTGGCCAGCTTTGTCAGCAGCCATGAACATGTGAACCTGTCCGTCATGGGCCGCAGTTCCCCGGAAGTGGTGTCGCTGGTGGAAAGCGGCAAGGCGGACGTCGGCTTTGTCTATGACGCGGCCGTGGCCTCGGACAACCTGGCGTCGACCACCTTGTTCGACGACGAGATGTGCCTGATCGTGCGGCGCGACGTGCCGCTGATGGACAACGTGGACCTGGCCGGCATGGATCTGCGCCTGGTGGGATTTCCTTCCCACTACGCGCTGCGCAAGATGATCCACAGCGCGGGCCTGGAGCCCGAGTTCGTGGCCGAGGCCGAGACCATCGACGCCATGCTCAAGCTGGTTTCCTCGGGGGTGGGCGCCTGTATCTTGCCGTCCCGCATTCCCGACAAACTGTTGACGGACTATGAACTGCGTAAGGTCCGCATCCGCAGCCCTGTCCTGCGGCGGCGCGTGGTGGCCATCACGCAGGCCCACCGGCAGCCGCTGCCGCTGGTGGGCGAACTGCTGGCTTGCGCGCGCCGCATCGCGGCGCACTAGCGGCCCGGACGGACAGGCCCGGGGCGGCGGCTCCGAATAGCTGCTATGACCCTGGCTGCATGGCTTGATCGGGCGGCCGTTTCCATACTGTCCACACCTCGCGCGGCATCAGCCGGCGCCGTTGGCGGGGAACAGACAAGGGGAAACCATGAACACCGCACTACGCGAGAAATCGTATTTCGATACCCGCGCCACGCAGGAGATGGCGCTGCACTTGCGCGCCGTGCCGCGCAGCATTCAGGAAACCATGGCCTACGCCTGCCGCATCCTGGCCATGACCGGGCAGGAGGCCGGGCTGGCAGGACAGATCAGCGTGCGTTCGGAGCGCCCCGGCGCCTACTGGACCTTGCGCTTCGGCCTGGGCTTTGACGAGGCGACCCCGGCGGACTTCATCGAGGTCGACCGCGACCTGCATACGCTGACGGGCGGGGGCATGGCCAATCCGGCAACGCGCTTTCACCTGTGGGTCTACGAGGCGCGGCCCGACGTGCAGTCCATCATCCACACGCACTCGCCCTGGGCGTCCGCCCTGGCAGCCGCCCGGCAACCGCTTGTGATCTCGCAGATGGACATGACGCCGCTGCACGACGACTGTGCCTTCCTGGGCGAGTGGCCCGGCGTGCCGATCGCGGACCAGGAGGGCGTGATCATCTCCGAGGCGCTCGGCCGCAAGCGCGCCATCATCCTGGCGCATCACGGCTACCTGACGGCGGGCGGCTCCTGCGAAGAGGCGACCTATCTGTCGGTCTACTTGGAGCGCGCCGCGCGCATGCAGATCCGCGCGCAGGCGTTCGGGCCGTTGACCCCGGTGGACGACGCGCTCGCGCGCGAGGCGCATGACTATCTGCTCAAGCCTTCCATCGTCCGCGCGACGTTCAATTATTGGGCCCGCCAGACGCACGGCATTGCGCCGTTGCCGCTGCCCGCCGCCTGATTCCGCGTCCTTCCTTGTTCAGACATTTTTTTGGGGAGTCACGATGATGACGACCAAGCCTGCGGCTGCGCGCTCGCGCCGCGAATATGTGACGGCCGGCCTGGCCAGCATGATGGGCACCACGATCGAGTGGTATGACTTTTTCCTGTACGGCACGGCCGCCGCGCTGATTTTCAACAAGATATTCTTTCCCTCGTTCGATCCGCTGACCGGCACGCTGGCGGCATTCGCCACCTACTCGGTGGGATTCTTCGCCCGGCCGCTGGGCGGTGTGATCTTCGGCCACTATGGCGACAAGATAGGCCGCAAGTCCATGCTGCTGATCACATTGCTGCTGATGGGCGTGCCCACCATCCTGATCGGGCTGATCCCGTCGTATGAGCAGATCGGATACTGGGCCGCCGTGCTGCTGGTGTTGATGCGTTTTCTGCAAGGCATCGCGGTGGGCGGAGAGTGGGGCGGGGCGGTGCTGATGGCGGTGGAGCATGCGCCCGAGGGCAAGAAGGGCTTCTTCGGCAGCCTGCCGCAGGCCGGCGTGGCGCCGGGGCTGATTCTGTCATCCCTGGCGATGGGCGCCGTGGCGGCGTTGCCCGAAGCCGACATGCTGGCGTGGGGCTGGCGCCTGCCGTTCCTGGCCAGCGTGGTCCTGCTGCTGGTGGGCTGGTTCATCCGGGTCAAGGTGGCCGAATCGCCGGACTTCGAGCAGATGCAAAAGAAGGGCGCCAAGGTCGAAGTGCCCGTGGCCGAGGTGCTGAAGAAGCATCGCCGCGCTCTGCTGGTGGTGGTGGGCGCCCGGCTGGCCGAAGTGACCTGGTTCTACACGGTGGTGACGTTCTCGCTGGCCTATGCCACGGGCACCCTGGGCATCCCGCGCTCGGTCATGCTGGACGCCACGATCTGGGGCGCCGCCGTCGCGCTGTTCACCATGCCGCTGTTCGGCATCCTGGGCGACCGGATCGGCCACAAGTGGGTGTTCATGGCGGGCACCGTGGGCATCCTGGTGTGCGCTCCCGTGTTCTTCCATCTGCTGGGCACGGGCGACAAGGCCTGGATCATCGTGGCGGTCTGCCTGGCGGTGGGGCTGGTCTACGCCTGCCTGTACGGGCCGGAGGGCACACTGTTTTCCAGCCAGTTTCCTGCCCACGTTCGCTATACCGGCATTTCGCTGGCGGTGCAGGTGTCCGGCGCCATCGGCGGGGGGCTGGCGCCCATCGTGGCGACCTGGCTGCTGGCCAAGGGCGGGGGCGACCCGAAATACGTGGTCTGGTATCTGAGCATCCTGGGTGTGATTGCCTTGTTCAGCGCCTGGCGCATGCGGGACGAGACCGCCTCTCACCCGGCGCTGCGCGCGCCGGTGGCCGCGCGCACCTGAGGACGACATGAAGACGATCGCCTATTACTTCTGGATGAACTCGGACTGGGCCTACCTGGGCGCCGACCGGCTGGAGGCGCTGGCGGCGCGGCATGAGGCGGCGATCCGCTACCTGCCCGTGGACTTGCCCGATGTCTATGCGCGCACCGGCGGCGTGCTCCTGGGCCAGCGTTCGCCGCAGCGCCAGGCCTATCGCGTGGCGGAACTGGCGCGCTGGTGCCGCAAGCTGGGCATCCACGTCAATCCGAAGCCGGCCTTCATGTGTCCGGATGCGGGCCTGGCCTCGCGCATCGTGATCGCGGCGGATCTTGGCGGGCTGCCGGTGCTGGAGTTGTACAAGGCCATCCTCAAGGCCCAGTGGTGCGACGACCAGGACATCTCCGACCTGGCCACCCTGCGCGGCCTACTGGAGCGGCTGGGCTTGGACGCCGCGGCGCTGCTGGCGGCGGCCGGGCAGCCCGGCATCGAGTCGGCCTATCGCCGCAACACGGACGACGCGGTCAGGGCCGGGGTGTTCGGCTCGCCCGCGTATGTGTATCGGGGCGAGGTGTTCTGGGGCCAGGACCGGCTGGATATGCTGGAAGAGGCGGTGGCCGCACCGGGCACCCCCTAGCCGGCGCCGCGGGCAGGTTCAGCACCTGCCCGCGGCGTCGCGCCTACTTCTTCACCAGCGGGCAGGTGGACTTGGACAGCGGCATGAACGCCTGGTCTCCCGGCAGGGTGGCCACCAGCTTGTAGTAGTCCCAGGGCCGCTTGGATTCCGACGGCTTCTTCACCTCGAACAAGTACATGTCGTGGACCATGCGGCCGTCCTCGCGGATGCGGCCGTTGGTGGCGAAGAAGTCGTTGATGGGCATGGATTTCATCTGCTTCATCACCGCGACGGGCTCATCGGTGCCGGCGGCCTGCACCGCCTTCAGGTAGTGCATCACCGATGAATACGTGCCCGCCTGGCTCATGTTGGGCATTTTCTTCAGCTTGTCGTAGTAGCGCTGAGACCAGGCCCGGGTCTGGTCGTTCATGTCCCAGTAGAAAGCCTCGGTCAGCGTCAGGCCGGCGGCGGCGTCCAGGCCGATGGCGTGTATGTCGTTGATGTACAGGAGCAAGCCGGCCATCTTCTGGCCGCCCTTGGTCAGGCCGAACTCGCTGGCCGCCTTGATGGCGTGGACGGTGTCGCCGCCCGCATTGGCCAGGCCCACGATCTGGGCCTTGCTGGCCTGCGCCTGCAGCAGGTAGGACGCGAAGTCGCTGGATCCCAGCGGGTGGCGCGATGCGCCCACCACGGTGCCGCCGTTGGCCTTGACGACCTCCGTGGCCGACGCTTGCAGGGTGTGGCCGAAGGCGTAATCGGCCGTCAGGAAGTACCAGCTCTTGCCGCCTTGCTCTACGGTGGCGCGCGCCGTGGTGTTGGCCAGCGACCAGGTGTCGTAGGTGTAGTGCACGGAATAGGGCGAGCACAGGTCGTTGGTGATGCGCTCGGTGCCGGGGCCGCTGTAGACCACGATTTTTTTCTTTTCCCGCGCCACTTCCAGCACGGCCAGCGCGGGCGCGGAGCCCGCCACGTCCATGATGGCGTCCACCTTCTGGGTGTCGTACCACTCGCGCGCCTTGGCGGCGGCGATGTCGGCCTTGTTCTGATGGTCCACCACCATCAGGTCCACCTTCTTGCCCAGCACCGTTCCGCCAAAATCGGCGATCGCCATTTCAGCGGCGGTGGCGCTGCCTTTGCCGGTGACGTCGGCGTAGACGCCGCTCATGTCCAGGATCAGGCCCAGGCGGACCACATCGTCGGAGATGGCGGGCGGCTGCGCGAAGGCGGCGGGCGCGGCGGCGACGGCCGCGGTGGCGAACAACTGGGCAAGCGTGCTGCGGCACTGCAATGAAATCCGGGGCTTGTCGGCATGTCTCATGGTTTGTCTCCCTGTGTGCCGGGTTTGTCTTTTTTCGGATTGTGCTGGCGCTCGTTATGGCGTGCTGCGGCGCCTTATCGTGAGGCGGCGACGGTTGGCGTGGCGTTGGATGGGCTCCTGGGTCGGGTTGAGGGGGCGCGGTCAGCGGCTGGACAGCAGGTCGAATTCCATCCGCACTTTCCGGAACGGGAACTCCAGCCGCGCGAAGTACACGACGCGGCCGTCGATGCAGGCATAGCGGCGCAGCTCGGCCACGGGGGACGAGACGGGGATCTGCAGGGATTCGGCCGACTCCTGGCCCGCTTCGATCACGTTGAGCACCTGGCGGGCCTCGGTGATGCGCGCGCCATAGAACTGGTCCAGCACCGGCGCCACGGTGCTTTTCTGGATGCGGGCCCGGTGCTTTCGGAACAGGCCACTGTCCAGAAAGACCTCGCTATAGCAAAAGGGCCCGGCATCCGTGGTGTGGATGCGCCGCAGGTACTGGAAGCTGCCGCTGCGATCGGCGCCGCAGGGCATGCCCAGGGTGTCGGGCAGCGGGGAGTCGGCGCTGGATTCCACCAGCGACACGGTGCCGAGCTGGTTGCTCAGCTCGACGGTTTCAGCCCAGGTCTTGGGGATGAGCAGCGTGGGCGTTTCGGGCAGCGCGGCATTGACGAAGGTGCCCGACCCGCGCGAACGCCGGATCAGGCCGTCCTCCTCCAGCAGCCCGAAGGCCTGGCGTATCGTCGCCCGCGAGATGCCGTAGGTCTCCATCAGCGATTCCAGCGGCGGGATCTGCTGCCCCGGCCGCCAGGTGCGGTTCTGGATATGGCTGCGAAACAGCGCGGCCGCCTGCAGGTAGAGCGGCTGGGGGCTGCGTGAGAAAAGCTTGCGGGCAGGCATGGTCGGGGCGAGGGTCAGGATGAAGAATCCGAGAGCATAGCGTCCGCCATTTCGCGCAGCCGGTGTTTCTGGATCTTGACCGAGTTGGCGCTCTCCACGGAAGGAAAGGCATCCAGCACGGTGAAGCCCGCGGGAACCTTGAACCCTGCCATGGCGGCCTTGCAGGCGGCGGTCCAGCCGGCCGGATCCGCGCTGGCGCCCGGGTGCAGCAGCACGAAGGCGTAGGGCACGATCTTCCCCTTGCTTGTCGCGCCCACCACCTGGCAGGCGCGCACGCCGGGCAGCGTTTCGACCACTTGTTCGATCTCCACCGGGTTGACCAGGAAGCCGGACAGCCGCAGCGAGTCTCCCATGCGGGTCTGGAACACGAACTGGCGCGGGGTCAGCGTGTAGCCCAGGTCCCCGGTCTTGAAATAGCCGTCGCCGGTGACGGCGCCGCGGGTGGCGTCGGGGTTGTCCAGATAGCCCAGCATCAGGCTGGGCGACAGGATCTCGATTTCGCCGGACTGGCCGTGCGGCAGCACCTGTCCGGTCTCGGGATCCCTTGCGCGCACCCGGGCCTCGGGATAGATCAGCGTGCCGCCGGGCTGATGGCGGGCCGACACATCGCCCTCGGCCGGATCGCGGGGCTGGCCGGCCACCAGCGCAATCAGTTCGCTGGAGCCGTACAGGCCGGTCAGCGGCACGCCGGCCTCGCGGGCCAGGTCCAGCATGTTGTCCAGCGCCGGCGTGAAGCTGGCGAAGCCGAACAGCCGCGCCGAGGCGAAGTTCGCGGGCGGCGCGGCCTGCATCATGCCCACCAGGGCCTCGTTGTTGGCGTAGGTATGCGTCACCGCATGGCGGGCGATGGCGTCGGCCGACTGCGCGGCGTTGAACACCGGCGCGCAGACGACGGGCGCGCCCCGCGCCAGGCCGCCCACCAGCGTCGCGAAGCCGAAGGCGCCGCAAAACGGGGCGCTGGCCAATATGCAGCTGCGGTCGTCGTAGCCATACGCCTGTGCGACCGCGACGCCGTGGCGCAGCAGGGTCTGCTGGTCATGCAGCACGAACTTGGGCTTGGAGGTTGTGCCGGACGTGGTGAAGCACAGCACGCCGGCGTTGCCTTGCGCGGGGGGGGCCGGGTCGGCGCAGGCCAGCAGGTCGGCGTACTGGTGCACCGGCTTGCCGTGCCGGGGCGAGGCCGCCGGTTCGCCGGTGGCGGACAGCGCGACCACGCCTTGCAGGCGCGCCAGATGTTCGGGCGCCACGCCGTCCAGGATGCCCTGGAAGTCGATGCCCTTGAAGCCTGGCCAGAACACCAGCCAGTCGGCCTGGCCGCGGCCCAGGATATCGGCCACTTCCAGTGCGCGAAAGCGCGTGTTGACCGCCAGCACCAGCGCGCCCAGGTGGGCGCAGGCCAGGAAGGATTCCACCCAGGCCGCGCAATTGGGCAGCCAGACGGCGACGCGATGGCCGGGGCGCACGCCGATGCGGGCAAGGCCGGCGGCCAGTGCACGGCTTTGCGCGCGCAGGTCGGCGACGCTGATCCGCTGGTCCTGGTCGATCAGCGCGACCGCGTCCGGTTGGCGGGCGGAAAGCACGTCCAGGTGTTCGGAGAAAGTCGAGTACGGCAAGGTCATGGCTTACACCGTGGCGATGGGCGTCACGGGCGAACCCACCGCGCCGGGCATGCGCAAGGGCGGGGCGGTCAGCAGGAAGCGGTTGCGTCCCTGCGCGTGCAGCCAGTCGGCCAGGTCCTTCAGGTACCAGAGTTCGGCCAGCGGCACGCCCAGCTTGAACAGGCAGTGATGATGCAGCGGCAGGATCGAATGGCCGGGGCCGGACGTGCGCGCGGGATAGGACTCCACCGCGTAGTTGTCCGCGCAGATCGCCGCGACGCCGGACTCCGTGATCCAGTCCAGCAGGGCCTGGTCGGAACCATCCAGCACGGCGCCCGTCTGTTCCAGCTTGTGCGGGTCCGGGTGGCCGTTCATGGCCACGATGCTCTCCGCGAAACCCGTGCGCAGGACCAGCATGTCGCCAGTCTCCAGCACGGCATTCTGCTCGCGCATGGCGGCCTGCAGCTGCGCATGGCCCACCAGCGTGCGGCCGGGGCCGAACGCGCGGGCCAGGTCGACCAGCACGCCGCGCCCCTGCACGCCTTTTTCCGCGTAGCGGCTGACGCTGAGCTTGCGCGCATACGAGCCGCCGGGCGGGCAGCAGGCGGGCTCGGAGGTGTCGGGGTCGGCGCCGCCGAAGACATCGACGCCGGCGGCGTAGCCGTTGTAGTAGACGCGGCGGGCCTGGCCGTCGCCCTGGATATCGAACATCGCGCCCACATGGCACAGGCCGTCCCACTGCGTGGAGTACTGCATGGACAGTGTCACCTGGTCATCGGACAGGACGTCGATGGCCTCGGGCTGCAGCTGCGACATCGCGAAGTTCAGGTAGGGCGTGCCTTCGCGGAAGGTGGGCTTGAGCGTGGGCGCGTGACGGCGCGGATTCAGCACGTTGCCGCCGGGCAGGTCCAGCGGCAGCGACAGGCAGAAGACCTTGCCCGCGCGGACCTCGCGCACGGCCTGCAGCACCTTTTCTTCGGTCAGCAGGTTCAGGCGGCCGAGCTCGTCGTCCGGGCCGAAGTCGCCCCAGGTCGATCCTTCGGGGCGTTGTGTCCAGCGTTTCATCTGCTTGTCTCCTATCGGTTTTCTATGTTCTTATGAATATAGTACGTATTTACGTACTTTAAAAAGAAATCCGCAATCAGCGGATTCGATAGGAGACAAAACCATGACGCAATTGCTGCATCCGCGCGCCGGGTGGCGCAACCTCGCCGTTGCCGCGCTGGCTGCCCTGGCGCTGCCCGCCGTCCACGCCGCGGGCTATCCCGACCATCCCGTCACCGTCGTCGTCCCGTATCCCCCCGGCGGCGGCGCCGACATCTTCGGCCGCGCAATCGCCAATGCGCTGCAACCCGGCCTGAAGCAGACCGTGCTGGTGGAAAACAAGCCCGGCGCGGGCGGCAATATCGGCATGGCCTACGTGGCCCGCGCGAAGGCCGACGGCTACACCCTGGGCCTGGGCACGATAGGCACGCAGACAATCAATCAGTTCCTCTACAGCAACATGGCGTTCGACCCCGAGCGCGATCTGGTGCCGATCGCCCTGGTGTCGACCACGCCCAACGTCATCGCCGTCAGCGCGAAATCGCCCTACAAGACGGTGGCGGACGTCATCAAGGCGGCCAGGCAGTCGCCGGACAAGAAGCTGACCTACGCCTCGCCCGGCATCGGGTCCTCGGTACACCTGACCGGCGCCTATTTCGAAGCCATGGCCGGCGTGACGATGCTGCATGTGCCGTTCAAGGGCACGTCCGCGTCCCTGCCGGCCGTGGCGGGCGGGCAGGTCGACCTGTTGTTCGACAATCTGCCCGGCGCGCTGGCGCAGATCAAGGACGGCCACCTGGTGCGCGGCGTGGCCGTGACTTCGGCCGCGCGCGATCCCTCGGTCCCCGACCTGCCGACGGTCGCGGAGTCGGGTCTGCCGGGCTTTGACGTTACGGCCTGGTTCGCGCTGTACGCGCCGCGCAATACGCCGGCGCCCGTCGTCGAGCAACTGATAGCCGCCGCCCGCAGCGGCCTGCAAAGCCAGGGCATCGGCACGAATTTCGCCACCATGGGCGCCAGGCCCGGCACGCTGTTTGGCGCCGACCTGGCCGCCTTTGAAGCCGCGGAGCGCAAGAAATGGGGCGGACTCATCAAAGACAAAGGAATCACCGCGCAATGAACACACCCGTCGCACTTGTCACCGGCGGCAGCCGGGGAATCGGCCGCGCCATCGTCGCGCGCTTGCTCGAAGACGGCTATCAGGTCGTCAACTTCAGCCGCACGGCGCCGGACCAGGCGTTGCGCGGCGAAACCTTCCGTTCGGTCGACCTGGGCGATGCGGGGGCGACCATCGCCGCGGCGCGCGAGCTCGCGGCCGAGCGCCCCGTCCTGAACCTGGTCAACAACGCCGGCATGATCCAGGTCGCCAACATCCAGGACGTTACGCAGGAAGAACTGGCGCGCACGATGGCGCTGAACATTGCCGCGCCTATCCTGCTGATGCAGGCGCTGCTGCCCGGCATGCGGTCGGCGGGGTACGGGCGGGTCGTGAACATCGGCAGCCGGGCGGCCCTGGGCAAGGGCGGGCGGACGGTTTACGGCGCCTCCAAGGCCGGGCTGGCGGGCATGACCCGGACCTGGGCGCTGGAGCTGGCGGGCGACGGGATCACGGTGAACACCGTGGCGCCTGGGCCGGTCGCGACCGAACTGTTCAATCAATCCAACCCGCCGGGCGCGGCCAGGACGCTGGCGCTCGAGGCCTCGATTCCTGTGGGGCGCGTGGGGCGGCCAGAAGAAGTGGCGCACAGCGTGGCGATGTTCCTGGACCCGCGCGCGGGCTTCATGACGGGGCAGGTGCTGTATGTGTGCGGCGGGGTCTCGGTGGGACTGACGGGCTAGGACCGCTTGGGCAGCGGCCCCACATGCCTTTCCGCTGCCTTCTTCGACATTCCGCCAGCGCCTTGCAAGGCGCTGGCCCGTTCCTCGCGCAAGCGCCGCAGCACTTCGGAGGGGGCGACGCCGAAGTGCGCGACGAACTTGCGCTGGAATGTGCGGCGCGACATATGGCAGGCGTCCGCCATGTCGTCCACCGACCAGCGCGCCGACAGCCGGGCCTCCATTTTCTCGACCAGGTCGCGAAAGGGGGCGGCGACGCGGTCCTGCAGGCGCAGGCTCTGGCTGTACTGCCGCTGGTCGCCGTTGCGGCGCATGAAGACGACCAGCCGCCGGGCCACTTGCTGGGACAGCGCCGCGCCGAAGTCGCGCTCGATCAGCGCCAACGCCAGATCGATGCCGGCGGTGACGCCCGCCGAAGTCCAGTACTTGCCGCTTTCGATGAAGATGCGGTCGTCCTCCACCCGCAGGGCGGGATAGAGCTGGCGCAGCCGGTCGGCCGAGCGCCAGTGCGTGGTGACGGCGCGGCCGTTGAGCAGGTCGGCGGCGGCCAGCACGAAGGCGCCGGTACAGACGCTGCTGGTGCGCCGTGTGCCGGCGTCGCGGCGGCGCAGCCAGGCGCGGGTTTCGCCATGGGCGCTGGCGCGATCCACGCCCGGGCCGCCGGGCACGAGCAGCATGTCGATGGGCGCGTCGCCGTCCTCCTCGAAGGTGCCGTCCACCTGGATGCGCAGGCCCTCTTCCCAGGTGGTGACCACCGGCGCCGCGGCGATCGTGCTTAACTGATAGAGCTTGCGGCCCGCCTCTACGTTGGCCGAGCTGAAGGCTTGCCACGGACCGGCCAGGTCCAGCGGCTGGAAGCCGTCGAACAGGACGAACACCACGCGTTGTGGCGCGTTTCGCGCGGATTCTGGCGCGATGGGCCGCGGGCGTCCGCCTATGCTGGGCGCTGGCGTTTCCAAGGGAGCATCGTCATGCATGTGAATTTTGTCTTGTTCGAAGGACTGACCCAGCTGGATATGACCGGGCCGTATGAGGTGCTGGCGAACGCGCCGGGCTTCACCGTGGATTTTGTCGCGAAAACGCTGGACCCGGTGCGCTGCGACCGCGGACTGCGATTCGTGCCGACGCAGACGCTGGCCTGCGCCCCGCCGTGCGACTTGCTGGTGGTGCCGGGCGGTCCAGGGACGGATGATGCCATTGTTGATCCGGAGTGGGTGGCGTTCACCCGCCGGCAGGGGCTGGGCGCGCAATATTTATTTGGCATCTGCACGGGGTCGCTGTTGCTGGGCGCGGCGGGATTGTTGCGCGGCAAGCGGGCGTCCAGCCATTGGCGGGCGCGCGAGCTGCTGTCCCGCTTTGGCGCGACACCCAGCGACGAGCGCATGTGCGTGGACGGCAATGTGTATACGGCGGGCGGCGTGACTTCGGGCATCGACATGGGCCTGAAGGTGGTGGCGGCGCTGTGCGGCGAGGATGTCGCCAAGCTGATCCAGCTGCAGATCGAGTATGACCCCAAGCCGCCATTTCCGGGCGGCACGCCGAAGACGTCGGAGCCGGCCGTCGTGGAGCGCTACCTGGCAATGTCCCAGGCGCGCTTCGAGCGCCGCAGCGCGGCGGTGGATCGCGCCGCGGCCGCCATGCCCTGAGGCCACGGGCCTCACCTGGCCAGATGGTCCAGCGGCAGCGGGCTTTGCGGCTTGACCGTCTGGATGGCGAAGTTGCTGCGGATGTCCTTGACGCCGGGCAGCTTCAGCAGGGTGTGCAGCAGGAACTGCTCGTACCCGCGCAGGTCTGGCACCACCACCTGCAGCAGGAAGTCGGACTCGCCGGACACCAGGTGGGCGGCGACGACTTCCGGCAGGGCGCTGACTTCCTGCCGGAACTGTTCGGCGTCCCGTTCGTGGTGGCGTTCGACCTTGATGCCCACGAACACAGTCAGCCCCAGGCCGACTTCATGCGGGTCGAGCCGCGCTTCATAGCCCTGGATGACGCCGGCCTCTTCCATCATCCGCACCCGCCGCAGGCAGGGCGAGGGGGAAAGGCCGATCTTTTCGGCCAGCTCCACATTGGTCAGGCGCCCGTTCTTCTGCAGGGCTTCGAGAATGCGCCGGTCGTAGGCGTCGAGTTCGTGCTTTGGCATGGGATTTAAGAAGGACTGATCTTATTGATTGGATATGCCAATAATGGTAGAGAAGTTGGCATGAATAGCAAGCACATGCCAACCCGATTTTCCTAGAATGACGCCATTGAAAGCTAGCGTGGGAGCGCGGTCATGGCCGATATGGCGTTATTTCTGGGTGCCTTGCTGATTGTCTATGTAGTGCCCGGGCCGGACATGATCCTGCTGCTGGAAACCGGCCTGCTGCGCGGCCGCGGGCAGGCGCTGGCCGTGGCAGCGGGACTCGCCATCGCGCGGGCGGCGCACGTGACCCTGGCGGCGCTGGGTCTGGCGGCGCTGTTCAAGACCCATCCCTGGGCATTCGACGCGGCGCGCACGGTGGGTGGTTGCTATCTGGTGTGGCTGGGCGTGCGCCTGTTGCGCGCGGGCCCGATGTCGTATGCGCCAGCAGGCGGCGCCGCGCCCCGCCATGCGGGCTGGGGGCCGGCGCTGCTGAGCGGCGTGCTGACCAATGTGCTCAATCCCAAGGCCTTGCTGTTCTGCTCGGTGCTGCTGCCGCAGTTCGTGTCGCCGGCGCATGGGCCGATCGGTCAGCAGTTCGCGGTGCTGGGCGTCATCCTGGTTGGACTGGGCCTGGCGTTCGATGTGCTGTGCGCGCTGGCGGGCGGGGCGGTGGGGCGCTGGATGACGGCCAGCCCCCGCGCGCAGAAGGTGCAGAGCATGGTGTTCGGCACCGCGCTGATCGGCTTTGGCCTGCGCCTGACCTTCGCTCAGCGCCCCGCCTGATTCATTTGCCGAAGGCGTACGACGCCGCGTCCTCTTCCTCCGTTTTCGCGGGCGGTGGCGTGGCGCCGTCTTCCAGCAGCTCCGCCTGGGTCAGTCCCTTGGTCAATTCCAGGGCCTGGCGTTCGAACAGGCGCCGGTACAGGCCGCCCTTCAGGCGGATCAGCGCGTCGTGGCTGCCTTCCTCGATGACGCGGCCATGCTCCATGACCAGCAGGCGGTCCAGCGCGCGGACCGTGGACAGGCGGTGCGCCACCACCAGCGTCGTGCGGCCTTCCATCAGGCGGTCCATCGCGCGCTGGATCAGCACCTCGCTTTCGCTGTCCAGGCTGGACGTGGCTTCGTCCAGGATCAGGATGGGCGCGTCCGCCAGGAACGCCCGCGCAATCGCCACGCGCTGGCGTTCGCCACCGGACAGCTTTACGCCGCGTTCGCCCACCAGCGTGTCGTAGCCCTTGGGCAGCGACATGATGAAGTCATGTGCGCTGGCCAGCCGGGCCGCCTGCTCGATCTCGGCCTGCGTGGCGCCGGGCCGGGCGTAGGCGATGTTCTCCGCCAGGGTCCGGTGAAACAGCACGGGCTCTTGCTGCACGATGGCGATCTGGCTGCGCAAGGACGCCTGTTTTGCCTGGGCGATGTCCTGTCCGTCGATGGTGATGCGGCCGTCGTTCACGTCGTACAGGCGTTGGATCAGCTTGATGAACGTGGTCTTGCCGGACCCCGAATGGCCCACCAGGCCGACGCGTTCGCCTGGCGCGATGCGCACGGAGAACCTGTCGTACAGCGCCGCATTGTGCGAACCATAGCGGAACGTCACGTCCTCGAAGCGGATTTCGCCGGCCGTCACCTTGATGGCGCCCGCGCCGGGCCTGTCTTCCACGCCCAGCGGCTGCTTTTCCAGCGACACCAGTTCTTCCATGTCGTTGACCGAGCGCTGCAGGTTGCGGATGTGCATGCCCACGTCGCGCAGATAGCCTTGCAGCACGAAGAACATCGCCAGGGTGAACGTGATGTCGCCCACGCTGGCCTGGTTACGCGACCACAGTAGCAGGGACGCGCCCAGGATGGCGGCCTGCATGGCCACGAGCATCGCGCCCTGGATCCCGCCGTTGAAGGTGGCGCGGACCCAGGTGCGGCGCGTGCGGCGGCGCCATTTGTCGATCACGCGGTCCAGCCGCGCCTCTTCGCGCGTTTCCGCGCCAAAGGCCTTGACCACGGCGTTGCAGCTCACGGCGTCGGCCAGCGCGCCGCCCATGCGCGTGTCCCAGGCGTTGCCCAGGCGCGCCGCGGGCGCGACATAGCCCAGCGACAGCGCCGTCGTGACGGCGATGTACAGCACCGAGCCCAGGCCCACCACCAGCCCCATCAGCGGCCAGTGCGCGCCCAGCAGGGCGGTGGCGCCCACCAGCATCACCACGGACGGCAGCAGCGCCACCAGCAGCGTGTCGTTCAGCAGGTCCACCGCCCACATGCCGCGCGTGATCTTGCGCACCGTGGAGCCGGCGAAGCTGTTTGCATGCCAGTCGGTGGAAAAGCGCTGCACGCGGTAGAAGGCATTGGAGGCGATGCCGTTCATCATCTTCAAGGTGAAGGTGATGATGTTCTGGAACACGGCCTGGCGCAGCAGGGTGCCGCCCACGCCCAGCGCCACCAGCAGCCAGAAGGCAGTGATGGCGGCGTTCCAGGCGACCTGGTCGCCGGCGGCGCCGGAAGCCACCGCGTCGACCAGGCGGCCGGCGTACATCGGCGTCAGCACGTCGGCCACCGCCGAAAACAGCGCCAGCGCCACGATGACCACGATGCGCAGGGGTTGCAGGCCCCAGTAGCGGAAGGTAAAGCCCAGGACGTCCTTGAAGGCCTGTCCTCGAAAGTCGATTTTTTTTCTAGCCATTGCAATGGCCTGGCGGCACAAGACACGCCAGGATGTCCTTGTGAGGAAAGAGGGGAAAACAAGCCATGCGCCCTTTGGGGCACCGGCGATTGCGTTTAATGGTTTAGGCGGGCGCGGAGGACCAGTCGCCAGATAAAAAGCTGGCGATGGGTCCGCGCGGGCGACGACTTAATGGCGTCGCGGAGACACGCGCGGGATGGCGTTGAGCATGGGATACATCATCATGCGCCTCCCTGTCGGTGGGTAGAGTGGGGAAAAGGAATGGGCACAGGCCCGAATTGCTGATTCTATAGAAGTGATGTAAGCGAATCAACGGGGCGTGCGCCCGTGGCGGGGGCGCTGTGGGTTTTTTTCAACCTGGGCGTCAGGCCGACGTGAACAGGTCGGCGGGCAGCCGCGCCACGGCGTCGTAGGTCAGCCGGATATGGGCGGCGAGCAAGGTACAGGCGGTGTCGGCGTCGCGCGCCAGCGTGGCGTCGAGGATGCCCTGGTGCTCGTCGTGCAGGTCGCGCGCGATGGGCTTGCGGGTGACGGCCAGGCGACGGTAGCGCTCGGCCTGCTGGTACAGGATGCCCAGGAAATGATGCATCCAGCGCGAGGGGCAGGCGCTGATCAGTTCGCGGTGGAATTCGCGGTTGCGCTGCTCCCATTCATCGAATCGGGCTTCCGGATCCGCCGCCAGACGCTGCTCTGCCTTGCTCAACCGATGAAAGGCGGCCAGCACGGCGCTTTCCCAATTGTCGTCGCCGACCGCGATCGACTGGCGCAGCGCTTCGGTTTCCAGCAGCACGCGGTTTTCGGTGATGTCGCGGAAGTCTTCCAGCGAAATGGGCGTGACGTGGAAACCGCGCTGTCCCTGCGCGATGACCAGCGCATCCGACACCAGCAGCGCCAGCGCTTCGCGCAGCGTGCCGGCGCCCACGCCGTAATCGTCCTTCAGGTGCTCGACGCGCAGGCGCGAGCCGGGCGGGAGCTTGCCCTGGATGATGTCGCGCCGCAGATTGACATAGGCCGCGCCCACCAGGGTGTTGGCCGAGGCGGTGTGGGCAAGCGAGGGGAGGGATGCGCCGTCTGACATGGAAAGTAATGTAGCACTACTGTTTAAAAATCTCGATAAAAATTGTTGACTTCGAGATTTATGCTGTCTATCGTAAAAAAAAGCGCCGCCACCCAAGCGGAAAAAATCCCTCGGCACGATGCCGGCGGCAGGCGCTCCAGGAGACAAGCAGTGATACGGCTACATGACATCCGGTATGTCCGGCTGGGCACCCGCGATCTGGATGCGGCGGTGCGCTATGCGACCACGGTGCTGGGACTGGAGCTGGCCCGCAAGGAACATGGGGCGGCCTATTTCAAGTCCGACTCGCGTGATCACACCCTTTGCTACTTCGAAGGCGACCCCCGCGATCACACCGCCGCGTTCGAGGTGGATACGCCGGAAGAGCTTGAGCGCGCCGGCGCGGTGCTGGAACGCAGCGGCTACCAGGTCGACGCGGGCCGGCGCGAGGACGCCGAGCAGCGCTATGTGCGCGACTTCCTGCGTTTCACCGACCCGTCCGGCAACCGCATCGAGCTGGTCTATGCGCCGCAGCACAGCGGCCGGCGCTATTTTCCCGGCCGCGACGCCGGCGTGACCGGGTTTTCGCATATAGGTCTGCGCACGCTGGACCCGCGCCGCGACGAGGCCTTCTGGACGGGCTTGCTGTCCGCCCGGGTCAGCGACCGCATCGGCGAAGCGCCGCTGCTGCGCATCGATGAGGTCCATCACAAGATCGCGCTGTTCCCGTCCACGTATCCGGGCGTGCAGCACATCAACCATCAGGTCGAGAGCATCGACGACATCATGCGCGCCTGGTATCAGCTGCGCGAATGGAATGTCCCGATCCGCTTTGGTCCCGGCCGGCATCCGACCTCGGGCGCCATGTTCCTGTACTTCGACGGTCCGGACGGGATGATCTACGAATACTCCACCGGCGTGCGGCTGATCAGCGCCGAAGAGGAAAAGTCCCATCGGCCGCGCAGCTTTCCCGCCGTGCCGTCATCGTTCTGCATGTGGGGCGCCAAGCCCGATATCCCGGAGTTCAAGACATGAGCGCAACGCGCAAGAACGCCAGCGGCGGGCAGGAGGCGCTGGTGCGCGTCGCCGCGCGCGCGCTGGCCAAGGCCAATCTGGTGCATGCCTATGGGCACTGCAGCAGCCGGCTGGATGCGGACCATTTCCTGGTGTGCGCGGCGCGCCCCATGGGCCTGATCGCGGCTGGCGAGGCGGGCACGGTGGTGCCGGTGCATGGCGAGCTGCCCGAGGGCGTGCTGGGCGAAGTGCGCATCCACCAGCATATCTACCGTCTGCGCCCGGACGTGGGAGGGGTGGTGAGGTCCATGCCGCCCACCGTCATGACCCTGTCGTCCGCCCGCGTCACGCCCGCGCCGCGTCACGGCATGGGCTCTTATTTCTCGCCCGCCGTGCCGCTTTGGGACGACCCGCAACTGGTGCGCAGCGACGCGCAGGCGCGCGGCGTGGCCGAGGCGCTGGGCGCGGCGCGCGCGGTCGCGATGCGCGGCAACGGGGCGGTGGTGGCCGCGGAGTCGCTGATGCACGCGGTCGTGCTGACCTGGTATCTGGAAGACGCGGCCCGCATCGAATGGCAGTTGCGCGCGGCCGGGCTGGCCGAGGGCGGGCCCGTGCTTGCGCCGCAAGAAGCCGCCGTCCGTGCCGTGGGCACCGGACGCATCTATGAACGCATGTGGGAATACCTGACCGCTGGCGACCCGGAAGGCGCACTGGCGGACCTGTCACAACCGAGGGCGCAATGACCGATTTCCGCAATTTCATCGACGGCCGCTGGGTCGAGACCGGCAAGACCTTTGATAACCGCGATCCGGCCGACAACCGGCTGATCGGCCGGGTGCACGAGGCGGGCGACGCGGAGGTCGACGCCGCGGTGCGCGCGGCCAAGGCGGCGCTGCGCGGACCTTGGGGCTTGCTGAAAACGCAGCAAAGAGTGGAATTGCTGCACGCGGTGGCCGACGGCATCATCCGCCGCTTCGATGATTTCGTCGATGCCGAGATCGCCGACACCGGCAAGCCCTACGAGCTGGCCAGCCACCTGGACATCCCGCGCGGCGCGGCCAATTTCAAGATCTTCGCCGACCTGATCCGCAACGTACCGAACGAGACCTTCGACCTGGAAACGCCGGACGGCGGCCATGCCCTGAACTACGGGGTGCGCGTGCCGCGCGGGGTCATCGGCGTGATCTGCCCGTGGAACCTGCCGCTGCTGCTGATGACGTGGAAGGTCGGGCCGGCGCTGGCCTGCGGCAACACGGTAGTGGTCAAGCCGTCCGAGGACACGCCGGGCACCGCCACCTTGCTGGGCGAGGTGATGAACGAGGTCGGCGTGCCGGCCGGCGTCTACAACGTGGTGCATGGCTTCGGGCCCGGTTCGGCGGGTGAAAAGCTCAGCCGCCATCCGCTGGTGGACGGCATTACCTTCACGGGCGAGACGCGCACCGGCGAGGCCATCATGCAGGCCGCCGCCGTGGGTGTGCGGCCGGTGTCGTTCGAACTGGGCGGCAAGAACGCGGGCATCGTCTTCGCGGACGCCGACTTTGACCGCGCGGTGGCCGGCATTGCCCGCGCCGCCTTCGACAATACGGGGCAGGTCTGCCTGGGGACCGAACGCGTCTACGTGCAGCGGCCGATCTTCGAGCGGTTCGTGGCGGCGCTGGGTGAGCGGGCGCGCGGATTCACGCTGGGCCGGCCCAAGGATCCGGGCGTGAACCTGGGTCCGCTGATTTCGCAGCGGCATCGGGACAAGGTGCTCAGCTACTACGCCCGGGCCCGCGAAGAGGGCGCCACCGTGGTGGCGGGCGGCGGCGTGCCGGAAATGCCCGACGGACTGGCGGCGGGCGCCTGGGTCCAGCCCACCGTGTGGACCGGCCTGCCGGAAACGTCGGCCGTCATCCAGCAGGAGATCTTCGGGCCCTGCTGCCACATCGCGCCGTTCGATACGGAAGAAGAAGCCATCGCCCTGGCCAACGCGACGCCTTACGGGCTGGCGGCGACGGTGTGGACCAGCAATGTCGGCACCGCCCATCGGCTGGGCGCGGCGCTGGAGGTGGGCATCTGCTGGATCAATTCGTGGTTCCTGCGCGACCTGCGCACGGCGTTCGGCGGCGCCAAGCAGTCAGGCATCGGCCGTGAGGGCGGCGTGCATTCGCTGGAGTTCTATACCGAGCTGCGCAATGTCTGCGTAAAGCTCTGACGCGTCAAGGCAGGCGCCGCGTAGAACGGCGCCGCCGCTCACCCCAAAGGAGACATCTCATGCAAGCAACCACGAGCGGCGTGGCCGCACTGGCCGCGGCCGCGGCATTGGCCCTGGCCGCGCCGCAGGCCGTCCGCGCCGATATCCGCATCGGTTTCACCGGCGTGTTGTCCGGGCCGCAGGCGGCGCTGGGCCAGGACCAGTACGACGGACTGATGCTGGGCATCGAGCAGTTGGGCGGCAGCCTGGGCGGACAGAAGGCCGTGGTGATCCGCGAAGACGATCAGCTCAAGCCCGACGTGGGCGCCCAGATCGTGCAGAAGTTCATCGAGAAGGACAAGGTCGACGTCATGGTCGGGCTGGGTTTCTCGAATGTGCTCATGGCCGAACTGCGGCGCATCAAGGAGTCGGGCGTGGTGGCGCTGTCCACCAACGCCGGGCCCGCGCCGATCGCCGGCCGCATGTGCCTGCCCAACCTGTTCGTGCTGGGCTGGCAGAACGACAGCATGTCGGAGGCGATGGGCAAGTACGTGAAAGACCAGGGCTACAAGCGCGCGTACCTGATGTCGGCCAACTACCAGGCGGGCAAGGACAAGCTGGCGGGCTTCAAGCGCTTCTATGGTGGCGATCCGTCCGACGAGGTCTACACGCAGCTGGGTCAGCTGGATTATTCGGCCGAGATCTCGCGCATGCAGTCCGCCGGACCCGACGCGCTGTTCGCCTTCTATACCGGCGGCGTGGGCGTGAACTTCGTCCGCCAGCTGCGCCAGGCCGGGCTGATGGAAAAGCTGCCGTTCTTCTCGGAAAGCCTGATCGACTCCAACACCTTGACCGCGCTGAAGGAACAGGCCGTGGGCGCGATCTATGGCACGCCCTGGGCGACCACGCTGGACAATCCGCAGAACCGCAAGTTCGTCGAGTCCTTCCAGGCCAAGTACGGCCGCCTGCCGTCGGAGTACGCGGTGGGCGGCTATGACGCGGCCTTTCTGCTGGACGCGGCCGTGAAGGCGCACGGCGGAAAGGTGGGCGACAGCAAGTCGCTGGCGGCGGCCGTGAAGGCGGCGGGCGCGACCTTCCCGTCGGTGCGCGGCAAGTTCCGCTTCAACACCAACAACATGCCGGTGCAGAACCTTTACGCCTACCAGGTGGTCAAGGACGGCGACAGCATCGGCCTGAAGCAGCTGGCCACCGTCCTGACCGACCATCAGGACGCCTACGTGGCGGACTGCCCGTTTAAGTGACGGGGCCGCGGCCCCGGGGAGACCTCCGATGAATGGATCGCTGCTGCTGTCGCAATTGCTCAATGGCCTGCAGCTGGGCGCGTTGTTGTTCCTGTTGTCGTCGGGGCTGACCCTGATCTTCGGCATCATGAACTTCATCAACCTGGCGCACGGTTCCCTGTACATGATCGGCGCCTTCCTGGGCGCGACCGCCTACAACGCCAGCGGGTCGTTCGCGTTCTCGATTCTGGCCGCGGTGGCTGGCAGCGGCTTTGTCGGGGTCGTGCTGGAACGGCTGATCGCGCGTCCGCTGTACCGGCACGATCATCTGTACCAGGTGCTGGCGACGTTCGGGCTGATGATGTTCTTCAATGAACTGGCATCGGTCATCTGGGGCAGCCGCCCTTACTACGCCGCGGTGCCGCAGGCGCTGGAGGGGGCGGTCAGCCTGTTCGGCAGCGACTACCCCGTCTACCGGCTCATGATCATTGGCGTCGGCGCGCTGGTGGCGGTGGGCGCGTGGTTCCTGATCCAGCGCACGCGCTTCGGCATGCTGATACGGGCGGGGGCGAGCAATGCGCCCATGGCCAGTGTGCTGGGCGCCAATGTCGACCTGCTGAAGACGCTGCTGTTCCTGTTGGGGGCGGTGTTGGCCGGCGTCGCGGGGGCGCTGGCCGGGCCGATACTCTCGGTGCAGTCCGGCATGGGCGAGCCGGTGCTGATCCTGGCGCTGGTGGTGATCGTGGTGGGCGGCATCGGCTCGGTGCGCGGCACGCTGGTGGCGGCATTGCTGATCGCCATGATAGACACGCTGGGCCGCGCCTTCCTGCCGGACCTGCTGCGCGCCGTGTTCGACGCGTCCGTCGCCAATGCGGTGGGGCCTGCGCTGGCGTCGATGCTGATCTACATCCTGATGGCCGTGGTGCTGGCGTTTCGCCCGCAAGGCCTGGTCTTTTCGGCGCGGCGCTGATCCGCGCGCCAGCATACAAGGGCAACCATCATGCAAGAACCTTCGTACCGGCGCTGGGTGCTGCCGCTGCTGTTCCTGGTCCTGGCCGCCGTTCCGTTCGTGGCGCAGTGGCTGGGTGAACCCTTTTACGTGACCCTGGGCGCGCGCATCCTGATCTACGCGCTGGCGGCGCTGGCGCTGAACCTGGTGCTGGGCTTTGCCGGCCTGGTCAGCTTCGGCCACGCCATGTTCCTGGGCCTGGGCTGCTATGCGGTAGGCATCCTCAGCCACTATGGCATCGGCAATGGCTGGGTGCAGCTGGCCGTCTGCATCGGCGTGTCCGCGCTGGTGGCGCTGGCGGTGGGCACGGTGTGCCTGCGCACGTCGGGCATCGGCTTCATCATGATCACGCTGGCGTTCGCGCAGATGTTCTACTTCCTGGCGGTCAGCCTGCGCGAATACGGCGGCGACGACGGCCTGAACATCTACGAGCCCAGCGCCTTCGGCCTGTTCGACCTGGACGGCAGCCAGCCGGTCTATTGGGCGGCATGGGCGTTGCTGCTGGCGGCCAGCCTGGGGATGCTGCGGCTGCGGCGTTCGCCGTTCGGCATGATTCTGCGCGCCACGCACGCCAATCCGCGCCGGGTGGACGCCCTGGGCTACTCGGTGTTCGGCGTGCGGCTGACGGCCTATGTGGCTTCGGGCGTGCTGACCGGCATCGCCGGCCTGCTGCTGGCCAATCTGACGGCGTTCGCCTCGCCCAGCTACATGTCGTGGCCGGTGTCGGGCGAGCTCATCGTCATGGTGGTGATAGGCGGCCTGGGCAATGTGCTGGGTCCGATCTTCGGCGCCGTGGCCTATCTGATGCTGGAAGAAGCGTTCAAGAGCGTGACGCAGCACTGGATGCTGCTGATGGGGCCGGTGGTGGTGGTGATCGCGATGCTGGCCAAGGGCGGCTATGGGCGGTCGCTGGACTGGCTGCGGCGGCCGCCCGCGCCTGCGCTTCCGGCGGCGGCGCCGGCCGCGGAGGACGGGCAGGACCGGCGGCCTCCGGATGCGCTGGCCAAGGAGGCCTCGGCATGAGCACCGCGATGATGACGGGGCCGGCAGGGCTGGCCACTAGCGGCCTGGTGCGCAGCTTCGGCGGACTGAAGGCCACGGACGGGGTATCCCTGGATGTCGCGCCCGGCGAGCTGCATGCGCTGATAGGCCCCAATGGGGCGGGCAAGACCACGCTGATCAATCTGCTGTCCGGCGAGCTGCGGCCCGATGGCGGCTCGGTGCGCCTGGGGGCGGCGGACGTGTCGCGCGCCACCGTGCAGGAGCGCGTCGCGATGGGCATGCTGCGTTCCTATCAGGTGACCTCGGTGTTCGACAGCTACACCGTGCTGGAAAACGCCTGCCTGGCCGCGCTGCGCAAGCGCCGCCGCCGCTTGTCGGCATGGACCGCGCTGCGGGACTGCGCCGATGTGGTGGACGCGGCGCGCGAGGCCTTGCGCGCCTGCCGCCTGGACGCGGCGGCCGAGTCGCCCGTGGAGAGCCTGGCTTATGGCCAGCGGCGCCAGCTTGAGATCGCGATGGCGCTGGCGGGCGAGCCGTCCGTCCTGTTGCTGGACGAACCCATGGCCGGCATGAGCGCGGCGGAAAGCGCGGGCGTGATCGCCTTGCTGAAGAGCCTGAAGGGCCGCTACACGATCGTGCTGGTGGAACACGACATGAACGCCGTCTTCGCGCTGGCCGATCGCATCAGCGTGCTGGTCTACGGCAAGATCATCGCGACCGGCACCGCCGACGCGATCCGCAACCATCCCGACGTACGCCGCGCCTATCTGGGCGACGACGCCGACGCCTGAAGGAGCCGCCATGTTGACCATACGCGGATTGACGGCGGGCTACGGCCATTGTCAGGCGCTGTTCGGCGTCGACCTGGACGTGGGGCAGGGCGAAGTGGTGGGATTGATCGGCCGCAATGGCATGGGCCGCAGCACCGTCATCAAATGCCTGTTCGGGCTGCTGCCCGCCAGCCAGGGCAGCATCCAGTATGGCGACCGGTCGCTGCGCGGCATGGCGCCGTACCGGATCGGCCGGCTGGGCCTGTCGCTGGTGCCGGAAGGGCGCCAGATATTCCCCACGCTCACCGTCGAGGAAAACCTGGTGGCCACGGCCAGCGAACGCGGCGGCGGGCGCGCCTGGACGCTGGCGCGCGTCTACGAGCTGTTTCCGCGGCTGCGCGAGCGCCGCGCCAACCTGGGCACGCAGCTGTCGGGCGGCGAACAGCAGATGCTGGCGCTGGGTCGCGCGCTGATGACCAATCCCAGCCTGCTGGTGCTGGACGAGGCCACCGAAGGCCTGGCGCCGGTGGTGCGCGCGGAGATCTGGCGCGTGCTGGCGCAATTGAAGGCGGAGGGCCTGTCGATGATCGTGGTGGACAAGAACACCACCGCATTGCTGCGCCTGTCCGACCGCAACTTCATCCTGGACAAGGGGGTGACGGTGTGGCGGGGGAGTTCAGCGGAATTGTCCGCGCGGCCCGATCTGGTGGCCGCTTACGTGGGAGTCTGAGATGAAATTGCAGAACCGGGTGGCGCTGGTCACCGGCGCGGCAGGCGGGATAGGGCTGGCGATTGCGCGGCGTTTCGTGGACGAGGGTGCCCATGTGCTGCTGGCGGACCGCAAGGAGGCCGAGCTGACCGAGGCCGCGCGGGCGCTGGGCGAACGCGCGGCGGCATTCGTTGCCGACGTGACCGATCCGGCCGCGGCGCAGGCGCTGGCGGACGATTGCGTGCGGCGCTGGGGCGGCCTGGACATCTGCGTCTGCAATGCCGGCGTGATACGCGCGGCGGACTTCCTGGACCTGACGCTGGAGGACCTGGACACGGTGATGAACGTCAACGTGCGCGGGACCTTCCTGGTGGCGCAGGCGGCCGCGCGCGCGATGGTGGCGGGCGGGCGCCGCAACGGCGCGATCGTGACGCTGTCGTCGATGACCGCGGAACTGGCGATGCCGGACCAGCTGGCCTATGGGGCAAGCAAGGGGGCCGTCAGGCAGATGACCAAGTCCATGGCCTTGTCGCTGGCGCCGCATGGCATACGGGTCAATGCGATCGGCCCCGGCAGCATCGACACCGAAATCCTGGCAACCATCACCAGCAACCCCGCTGCGCGCAGAACCGTGTTGTCGCGGATACCGCTGCAGCGCCTGGGTTCGACGGACGAGGTGGCGAAGGTGGCGGTGTTCCTGGCCGGGGACGACGCCAGCTACGTGACCGGGCAGACGGTCTATGTGGATGGCGGCAGGCTGGCGTTGAACTACACGGTGGAGGTGCGCGAGTAGCGCGCCAGGCCGCCGCCAAGCGCTAGCCCGGCAGCGATGCCGCGCCACTGACCGTGTAGCCGCCCTGGTGGCTGGCCAGCCGCGCATAGGCCCCTTGCTTGCGCAGCAGCTGGTCGTGCGTGCCGGCTTCCGCCAGGGTGCCGCGGTCCAGCACCAGGATCAGGTCGGCGTCGCGGATGGTGGACAGCCGGTGCGCGATGACCAGGGTGGTCCGGTGCCGCATCAGCACATCCAGCGCGCCGCGCACCTGCATCTCGGAGAGCGTGTCCAGGTGCGAGGTCGCCTCGTCCAGGATCAGCACCGGCGCGTTCTTCAGGAAGGCCCGCGCGATCGAGATGCGTTGGCGCTGGCCGCCCGACAGCTGCATGCCGCGTTCGCCCACCCGCGTCGCCAGCCCGTCGGGCAGGGCCTTCACGAAGTCCGTCAGCGCGGCCTGGTCCAGCGCGCGCGCCAGATCCTCGCGGCTGGCCTCGGGACGCGCCAGCCGGATGTTGCCTTCCAGCGTGTCGTTGAACAGATAGGTGTCCTGGGTGACCAGCGCAACGCGGTCGCGCAATCCGTCGAGCTGCAGCTGACGCACGTCCACGCCGTCCAGTTTGACTGCGCCCTGGCGCGGATCCCAGAAACGCAGCAGCAGGCTGGCGACGGTGCTCTTGCCCGCGCCCGAGGCGCCCACCACCGCCACCGTGGCGCCGGCGGGCGCCGTGAAGCTGAGGTCGCGCAAGGTGTCTTCGTTCTTGCCGGGATAGGCGAAGCTGACATGTTCGAACGCCAACGACAGGCCGTGCGTGGCGACCGGCGCGGGCAGGGGGCCATCGGCAACCGGCTCGGGCTCGTTGGCGACCACATGCAGGCGGCGCGTGGCGGCGATGGTGTCGGCCAATTGCCGGCTGACCTGCGAGATCTCCGACACCGGCAGGAAGGTGGCCAGCGCGATCAGCACCAGCAGCGGCAGCATGCCGGCCGACAGCGCGCCAGCCTGCACCTGCAGGGCGCCCACGACGGCCACGGCCAGGCCGCCCATGCCCATCGCGATCTCAAACCAGGCGGTCTGGCGCGACAGGTCGCGCAGGATGTCCAGGCGCCGCGCGCGGTACCGGTCGGCCACTTTCAGGAACTGGTCGCGGCGGCGGCCGGTGGCCTGGAAGGCGGTCAGGTCGGCCAGGCCCTGGATGGTGTCGGTGGTATGGGCGCTCATTTCGCCCAGCGCCTCGCGCGCCTTGTCGCCCAGGGCGTCGACCTTGCGGCGGCCGCGCACCGGCGACACCAGCGCATAGGCCAGGAAGGGCAGCAGCGCCAGCGCGACCGGCCAGCTGTAAAAGCCCAGGAAGCCCAGCACGGACAGCGGCACCAGCACCGACACGATGGCCGGCGCGATGGTGTGCGCGTAGAAGTACTCCACCATCTCCACGTCCTGGGTGGCCAGCGCGACAAGGTCGCCGGAGCGGCGCTGCAGCAGATAGGCCGGGGCCAGGCGCTCCAGCTTGTCGTAGAGCTTGACGCGCATGTCGGCCAGCAACTGGTAGGCCATGGCGTGCGCCAGCCACGATTCCAGCCAATGGAACAACGCGGCAAGAGGGGCCGCGATCAGCAGGCCCGCGACCAGCGCCGAGATCTCGCGGCCATCGCGGATGGCGGCCACGATCAGCGCGCTGAACACGCCCACGCCGATGAAGGCGGCCACGCGCGCCACGCCCAGCAGGATGGTGGCGGCGAGCGTCCCGCGCCACGGGCGCACCACCGACAGCAGCGTGGCCAGCGTGGCGCGCCAGCCGACCTGTTCGGCGTCGGCGTCCAGCGGGCGCAGGACAGGGCCTTGCTTGCCGCTGTCGTCCGGCGCGGTGGCGGCCGCGGCGCTTTCGGCCGGACGCGCGGCCTGCGGGGAACCGGCGGACGGGTTCTGGTGGGCCGCCGCCTGTTCGTGCATCAAACGGTAGTACAGCCCGCGCCGGCGCATCAGTTCGGCATGCGGGCCGGCCTCGACCACGCGTCCTTGCTCCAGCACCAGGCAGCGGTCGGCGCCGATCACGCTGGCCAGCCGGTGGGCCAGGATCAGCGTTGTGCGGCCGGCCATCAGGCGGTCCAGGGCCTGCTGGATCAGGGCTTCGTTCTCGGTGTCCACCGACGACAGCGCTTCGTCCAGGATCAGGATGGGCGCGTCGCGCAGCAGGGCGCGGGCGATCGCCACGCGCTGGCGCTGGCCGCCCGACAGCTGCAGGCCGCGTTCGCCGATGCGGGTGGCGTAGCCGTCCGGCAACGCCATGATGAAGTCGTCGATATTGGCCGCGCGGGCGGCGGCGCGCACCTGCTCATGCGTGGCGTCGGGGCGGCCCAGCCGCAGGTTGTCGTCGATGGTGCCATGGAACAGCGTGATGTCCTGGCTGACCAGCGCGATGTGCGAGAGCAGCGTCTGCGTGTCCAGCGTGTTCACGTCGCGGCCGCCGACCCGGATCGCGCCGGCCTGCGGCACGCATTCGCGCAGCAGCAGGCGCACGATGGTGGACTTGCCCGCGCCACTGGGACCGACCACGCCGACCCGTTCGCCCGCCGCGATGCTGAAGGCCAGGCCCTGGTGGGCGGGACGCTCGGGCGTGTAGGCAAAGGCGACGTCGTCGAACTCGATGGTGGGGGCCAGGCGGGCCGGCGCCGCGCCCGTGGCGCGCGTGTCGGGCGCCGGCGTCAGCGGCTGCGCATCCATCAGGGCGTGGATGCTGACGGCGGCCGACTGGCCCAGCATGCCCCGGTGCAGCACCGAGCGCAGGTCGCGCAGCGGGCGGAAGATCTCGGTGCCGGCCATCAGAACGATCAGCAGGGCCTCGACGCTCATGTCGCCGGCGGCCACGCGCCAGGCGCCCAGGGTCAGTGCCAGCGCCGCGCCCAGCGCCACGCCCAGGTCGCTGATGCCGCGCGTCAGCAGGCTGACGGACAGCACCCAGAATGTGTTGTCCGACAGACTGCGCGCGCGGGCCGCCAGCCGCTGGCCCCAGGCCTTGCCCTGGCCATAGGACTTCAGGGTGGGCAGGCCCTGCACGGCGTCCAGGAATTCTTCGCCGAACTCATTGAGCGAGCGCGTGCGCGCCAGGCTGGCGCGCCGGTCCAGCATGTGCACCGCCATGGGGCCGAAGAGCGCGAACAGGGCCGCGGCCAGGAAGACCAGCGCGGTCGGCACGTCCCAGAACGCGATTACCGCGAAGATCGCGAAAGGCGCGGCCGCGGCGATCGCCACTTGCGGCAGGTATTGTCCGAAGAACGTCTGCAATTGCTCGACGCCGTCTACGACCGTCAGCATGACGCCGCCGGTGCGCTGGTTGGCGAACCAGGCCGGTCCCAGGGACACGATGCGGTCATACAGCTTGCCGCGCAGCACATGCTGGATGGTGGCCGAGCCGCGGTTGGCCTGCACGGTGCGGCAATGGTCGAAGAACGCCCGCAGCAATACCATCGCGGCCACGCACAGCGCGGGCGCCAGCCAGTCCTGCCAGGGCGCGCCGTCGAACACGCGGGCCAGCAGCTGGCCCAGGAATACGTAGCGGGCAATCCCGGCCGCCAGGGCCAGCAAGCCCAGGAAGATGCCGCCCGCCATGCCGGCGCGCATGCCCAGCGTCAGGCGCCAGAGCCTTGAATCGAAATACATAGCTTTACTCCATCCAGAGCCTGCATGGTCACTGATACGAGGTGCGCGCGAAAGCGATACTTTTTCAATCATGGGTTGAGATAAACTCAACCCATGGCCGATCTTCCCAACCGTACTCCGCCGCTGGCGGCATTGCGCGCCTTTGAAGCCGTTGCCCGCCTGGGCAGCCTGAGCCGCGCCGCCGCCGAACTGCATGTCACCAAGAGCGCCGTCAGTCATCAGCTGAGAGCGCTGGAGGCGGACCTGGGCGTCCCGCTGCTGCGCCGCGGCGGCACGGTGCGCCGCGCCGAAACCACCGAAGCCGGGGCCGGACTGCTGGCATCGGTACAACAGGCCTTGACCCTGTTGGAGACCGCCTGCCGCAACGCCCGGGCCACGGCGCGCGGCCGCCGGCGCTATACCCTGAACGTGTCGGCCAATCCCTCGCTGGCCGCCCTGTGGCTGGCGCCGCGCATCGGACGCTTCATTGAATTGCATCCGGATATCGACATCCAGGTGTACCTGCATGCCAGCCAGGACCCGGCCTGGAAGAGCCAGGACATCGACCTGGCCTTTCTGCACGTGCGCGCCATGGGGCCGCATAACGCGGAAGCCGGCGACATCCCGCTGATGAGCGAAACGGTCGTGCCCGTGTGCAGCCCGGCGCTGATCCGCGCCGCCGACCGCGACGACCCCCGTATTTTCCTGCGGCACCGCTGGCTGGAGGAAAAGCATATCGACAGCCCCGAGACCGACTGGCGGACCTGGAGCCCCAGGCTGGGCCTGGCGGAAGCGGACTGGCAGGATCCGATGGTGCTGAGCGGCTTGAGCACCGTGGTGGCCGCGGCGGCCGCGGGCGTGGGCATTGCGCTGGGCCGGGCGCCGCTGATCGACGAGGACCTGGCCAGCGGCCGGCTGGTGCCGCTGGTGCCCCATTTGCGCATGCCGGGGTCGTGGGGCTATGTCATGCGTATCCACGCGAACCGGCCGATGGACCCGTCCTTGCCCGCGCTGGTGGAGTTCCTGGCTGAAGAGGGGCGCAGCACCGGCGCGTGGCAGAATCAGGGCGGCGCGGCCGGAAGGCCTGCCCGCCACTCAAACCTGACGCAGGGGGCTCTGTGACTCGCATGCAGTATTACCTGAAGCCGGGCCGGTCGCCGGTGGTCGCGCGGCTCGCGCTGCTGCTGACGGCCGCGGCACTGGGCTGCGCGCCCGTCCCGGGCTATGCGCAAGCACAGGAAATCCAAGCCCGCGATGCCGCGGAGGCCCGCGCCCAGGGCGTGGCGCCGCCCGGCATGCCCTGCCAGGATTTTCTGCAGGCGCTGGGTAGAAAGCCCGACGGCGTCGAATACCTGGGTTGCGAACGGCACGATGACCTGCAGGCCCGGCCCATGATCGCCCGCTACCGCGTGGCCGGCGCAGCCGCGGCGCGGGCGGAAGCCGACCTGGGACTGGCCTTCGGCATGCCGCCGCTGGAGTTTGCCTGCTGCGGCTGGGGCACGAAGCCCCATTGGTGGCGCGATGAGCGGACCGGCCTGCAGTACGGGCTGGGCATGGGCACGGAAACGCCGAGCTACCCCCGCGCGGACTGGGGCAGGATCCCCGGCTTCGACATCACGGTCGCCCTGTACACGGAAATCATCTAGGGACCGCGCGCGCTTCAGTCTCCGGCCAGTTCCATGCTGCGCGTCACTTCTTCCTGCACCCGTTCCCAGATGGCGCGCTTGAGCTCCACGAAGCGGGGCGACAGCTGCACGTCCGCGCTGCGCGGATGCGGCAGGTCGTTCTGGATGTCCTGCACGATGCGCCCGGGCTTGGAGCCCATGACCGCCATGCGGGTGGACAGGGTCAGCGCCTCGTCGATCGAGTGCGTGATGAAGACGATGGTCTTGCCGCTCTGCTCGTAGATCGACAATAGCTGCTCCTGCAGCACCTGGCGCGTCATGGCGTCCAGCGCGGCGAACGGTTCGTCGAACAGCATCACGTCGGGGTCGTTGGCCAGCACGCGCGCAATCGACACGCGCTGCTTCATGCCGCCAGACAGCGCGTGCGGATACTTGTCCGCCGCCTGCTTCAGGCCCACCATGTCGATGAACTTGCGGGCGATCGGCGCGCGCTCCTGCCTGGACATGCCGCGCATCTTCAGGCCGAACTCCACGTTTTCCTGCACGGTGCGCCACGGGAACAGCGCATATTGCTGGAACACCATGCCGCAGGCGGCGGTCACGTCCGTGACCGGCTTGCCGTTGATGGCGACCGTGCCGGTGTTGGGGGTGATGAAGCCCGCCATCAGGTTCAGCAAGGTCGACTTGCCGCAACCGGACGCACCCAGCAGCACCAGGAATTCCCCGCGCCGGACCTCGAGGTCCACCTTGTCCAGCACGGCGACGTCGCCATAGGCCTTGGAGACGCCGGAGAGCCGGATCATCGTATCGTTCATCGTTGCCATGCCAGCACCCATCGTTCAAGAAGCCGCAAACACAGATCGGTCACCAGCACGGTGAAACTGATCAGGACCATGCCCAGCACCACGGTGTCGGTCTGGAAGAACTCCTTGCCGTTCATGATCATGAAGCCCAGGCCCTCCTTGGAAGCCACCAGTTCCGCCGAGATGACGCAGGTCCAGGACAGGCCAAGAATGATCTTCATGCCTGACAGGATCTGCGGCAGACAGCCGGGGAACAGCACTTCCCGCATGACCTGCCAGCGGTTGGCGCCCAGGTTGCGCGCGGCGCGCACCAGCACCGGATCGATGCTGCGCGACGCCTCCATCACATAGAGCAGGGCGGGCACGAAGGAACCCATGAACACGATGCTGTACTTCTGCGTTTCGGTGATGCCGAACCACAGCAGCGACAGCGGAATCCAGCTCATCGACGGCAGCGGCCGCAGGAACGAGATGATGGGATCGAAGACGGCGCGGGCCACCTTGGACGTGCCCAGCAGGATGCCCAGCGGAATGGCGACGATCACGGCCGCCAGAAAGCCCACCATGACGCGCCGGGTGGAGGCCAGCACGTTGTAGAACAGCGTGCCCTGGTCCGACATGGACAGGGCGCGCGCCAGCACCTGGGACGGCGCGGGCAGGAAAATGGGATCGACCGCGCCGGCGCGGCACAGGCCTTCCCACAGCAAAAGAAAGCACAGAAGCGAAAACACGCTGACCCAGAGCAGGCGTGTTTCCCTTGAAGACGGACGCGTGGACATGAGCAGACTGTCCCGGGCTTACAGGTACGAGGCCTGGACCCAGTCCTTGACGGTGGGCGCACGGTCGATCTGCTTGAGCGACACCAGCATTTCGGCAAGCTTCTGCATGCCGTTGACGAAGTTGCCCGGGTCCACCATCAGCGCCTTCTGGTCCTCGGCCGAATACCATTGCGTCTGCTTGATGACGGCCAGCTGGTCCTCCCTGGACAGGCCCGTCAGCTCCAGCAGCACGCCCGCGGCTTCCTCGGGCTGTTCGCTCAGCATGGCGTTGGCCTGGAATACCGCTTGCAGGAACTTGCGCACGGCCTGCGGATCGTCCTTGCCCAGCCTGGCGTGCGTCAGCAGCACATCGGGGCCGGGCGTGATGGCGTATTGCTTGTAGAGCGAGAACGCCGTGTCGTCCAGCAGGACATGGGTGCCGGGAACGGCCTTGATGCGGTCGAACGCCGGCGTCCAGGCCACGGCCGCGTCGATCTGCCTGCCCTGGTAGGCCGACAGGATATTGGTGGCCGGCAGGTTGATGATGGACACGTCGCTGTCGGGATTCAGGCCCGCCTGGCGCAGCACGTCCAGCAGCAGCACGTGGGCGCTGGACGCGTAGGTGACGCCGATCTTCTTGCCTTTCAGGTCGGCCACCGACTTGACGTCTTCGCGCGCGAGCACGCCCTCGGCGCGGCCGAAGTTGTTGGGCGTGGCGATGACCTGGAACTGGCGCGCCCCGGCCGCCATCAACGCCAGCGACGACACCACGCCGGTGCCGGCCAGATCGATGTTGCCGGCCATCACGGCGCTCATGCGGTCGGAAGACGTGGCGAAGCTCTGCCACTTGATGTCCAGGCCCTGCTTGGCGAAGAGGCCGGTCTTCAGGGCGATGTAGGCCGAATAGTGGCCCAGCCAGGCGGAGCCGCCATAGGTGTACGACGCGCCGGCGGCGCGGCCTATCATGGGAAATCCAAGGGCGCTTGCGCCCGCGACGGCTGCGGTGCGCACCAGCATGGCGCGGCGATTCATGTTCATATTTTTCCCCTACTTGAATGTAGATTGACCGATAGATTTCATGTCGCCGGCACTCTGGGGTGCGGCAGACGAGACTTTCGCCCGCGCGCCGCGTGGCGGCATGAATATAAGGAGCGGCGATGGTCAAGATTCGTCGCGCTTAAGCAATCCGGGCGCGGCGCTTTTATTCAATATTCGCCATGCTTATATTGCTGCGGCTCCGGAATGCCGGCTTCACACTCGCGCCACTTGTCCTTGGAGCCTTGTCGTGAAAAGTTTTGACGTGATCGTGATTGGTGCCGGTGTGATCGGCAGTTCCGTGGCCTTTCACCTTGCCGAGCTGGGTGCGAAGAACGTGCTGGTGCTGGATCGGGAAACGATAGGCGCGGGCACCACCTCGCAGTCGTCCGGCATTCTGCGCACGCATTATTCGGTGCGCGAAAACGTGGAGCTGGCCCAGCGCTCCTGGAGCGTGTTCAACAATTTCGCCAGCTACCTGGGTGATGAGGAAGCCTCCTGCGGCCTGGTCAAATGCGGCTATCTGATCAGCGCGGCCGACAACGACAAGCTGGAGCCCTTGCGCAGCGCGCTGGCGCAGCAACAGGCGCAAGGCATTGCGCTGGAACTGCTGAACCCGGCCCAGGCCCGCGAGCTGCTGCCCATTGCCTCCTTCGACGACGCCGCGCTGATCGGCTATGAACCCGAGGCCGGCTTTGCCGACGCCTACCTCGTCGCCACCAGCTTCGCGCGCGGCGCCCGCCGCCGTGGCGTCACCATCCGCGAGCACGTCAACGTCCAGCGCCTGCTGGTGGAGAACGGCCGCGTCGTGGGCGTGTCCACTTCCGAAGGCGACTACGCCAGCCCGCTGGTCATCAGCACCCAGAACATCTGGACGCCGGAACTGGCCGCCTGGACGGGCGTGGCCATGCCCGTCGTGCCCGAGCGTCACGCCGTGCTGGCGCTGGAATGCGACGCAGCGCCCTATACCTATTCGATGCCGGTCTACAAGGACCTGGCCTCGCCCGGCATGCTGTATTGCCGCAGCTACGGCGGCAACCAGATGCTGGTGAGCGAAGGCATCGTCGGCGAAAAGCTGCAGAACAGCGACGCCGAGCAGGGCGATATCCCGCTGGATTACGTGGCCGAAGTCGGCGCGCAGGTGGCCGAGCGCTTCCCCGCCTACGAAACCGCGGGCCTGGCTTCGTCCTGGACCGGCGTCTACGACGTCACGCCCGACTGGAATCCCGTGCTGGGCCGGGTGGCGGGCGTCGAAGGGCTGATCGTGGGGTTCGGCTTCTCCGGCCACGGCTTCAAGCTGTCGCCCACCGTGGGCCGCGTGCTGGCGCAGGAAGCGCTGGGGCTGGCCACCGACGTGTCGCTCAAGCCCTATGACCTGGGCCGCTTCCAGAGCGGCGCGCTGCTGACCGGGAAGTACGGCCTTGGCGCAGTCTCCTGATATGCCCGCGCCGGTGCGCGCCAGCTGGCTGGCGCTGCCGCCCGAGCCCTGGAAGAACGGCGGGGGCGTCACCCGCAAGCTGGCCGAGGACGCGGCGGCGCGCTGGCGGGTCAGCATTGCCGACATCGGCGGCGACGGCCCGTATTCCTGCTTTCCCGGCTACGACAGAGTGTCCGTGGTGCTGTCGGGCCAGGGGGTGGAGCTGAGCGGCGAGGGCGCGGCCGTCAGCCTGCGGCCGGGAGCGCCCGCGCGGTTCGCCGGAGACACGGCCTTCCAGTCGCGCCTGGTGGGTGGACCCGTGCGCGTGCTGAACCTGTTCGTCCTGCGCGGCGCGGCCCAGGCACGCGTCGCGTGCCTGGGCGGGCCGGAGCATGCCTGCATGGCCGGCTCCTTGCCCGACGCGGCGCGGGAGGGGCCGCGAACCCGGCTGATCGTGGCCGTGAGCGCGGGCCGGCTGCGCGGACCGGTGCCGGGCGCGCAATGGGAGCTGGACGCGGGCGATTTCACCGTGGGCCACGGCGGCGATGCGCCGGACCTGTTCATCCCGGCCGAAGCCCCCGCGCCCGGGCATGTCCCGGCGCTGCGGTTGGACATCACTGTGCTGGCGAGCGGCCCCGGCTGATTGCTTTTCCATCAAGCCCTGGCGCCGGGCGGGCGCCGGGGCGGCTGTTGATTCCCTTTTCTCAGGAGTATTTCCATGAAGGTAATTGCCGCGGTCAAGCGCGTGGTTGACTACAACGTCAACGTGCGCGTCAAGGCCGACCAGAGCGGCGTGGACATCGGCAACGTCAAGATGTCCATGAACCCGTTCGACGAGATCGCCGTCGAGGCGGCCGTGCGCTTGAAGGAACAGGGCGCCGCCACCGAGGTGCTGGCCGTGTCTTGCGGCACGGCGCAGTCGCAGGAGACGCTGCGCACCGCGCTGGCCATCGGCGCCGATCGCGGCGTGCTGGTGCAGACGGACGCGGCGCTGCAGCCGCTGGCGGTGGCCAAGCTGCTGCGCGCCGTCGCGCAAAAGGAAGCGCCGGCGCTGGTGATCCTGGGCAAGCAGGCCATCGACGACGACGCCTGCCAGACCGGCCAGATGCTGGCGGCCCTGCTGGGCTGGCCGCAGGCCACCAATGCCAGCGCCATCGAGATCGGCGCCGGCACGGCGCGCATCACCCGCGAGGTGGATGGCGGCCTGGAAGTCGTGGAGCTGACGCTGCCCGCCGTCGTCACGGCCGACCTGCGCTTGAACGAGCCACGCTACGTCACCTTGCCCAACATCATGAAGGCCAAGAAGAAGCCGGTGGACATCGAGACTCCGGAAGGACTGGGCGTGGACCCGGTGTCCCGCCTGCGGACGCTGCGCGTGGAAGAACCCGCGGCGCGCGCCGCCGGCGTGAAGGTCGCCGACGTGGCCGCGCTGGTCGACAAACTGAAGAACGAAGCCAAGGTGATCTGATGACCGTCCTAGTTATTGCCGAACACGATAAACAGGCGCTCAACGGCGCCACGCTCAACGCCATCGCCGCCGCCGCCAGGCTGGGCATGCCCGTCCATGTGCTGGTGGCGGGCGGCGAGGCGCAGGCGGTGGCCGCCGCGGCGGCCCGCGTCGCCGGCGTCCAGCAAGTGCTGCTGGCGCAGGCGCCGCAACTGGCCGACGGCCTGGCGGAAAACCTGGCGGCGCAGGTAGTGGCGGTGTCCGCCGGCTACTCGCATCTGTTCGTGGCCGCCACGGCCCATGGCAAGAGCGTGGCGCCGCGCATCGCGGCGCTGCTGGACGTGGAGCAGGTGTCGGACGTGATCGACGTGCTGGCGCCCGACACCTTCAAGCGTCCCATCTATGCGGGCAACGCGATCGCCACGGTGAAGAGCGGCTACCCGGTGGTGGTGGCGACGATACGTCCAACGGCCTTTGATGCCGTGTCCGCCGAGGGAGGCAGCGCGCCGGTCGTCGCGGTCGAGGCGGTGGGCGACGCGGGGCTGTCCCGTTTCGTCAGCCGCGAAATCGCGGTGTCCGAGCGCCCCGACCTGGGCAGCGCGCGCGCGGTGGTGTCGGGCGGACGCGGCCTGGCAAGCGCGGATAACTTCAAGCTGCTGGACCCGCTGGCCGAAAAGCTGGGCGCCGCGCTGGGCGCCTCGCGCGCCGCGGTCGACGCGGGTTATGCGCCGAACGACTGGCAGGTCGGGCAGACCGGCAAGATCGTCGCGCCCGGGCTCTATGTGGCGGTCGGGATCTCGGGGGCCATCCAGCATCTGGCCGGCATGAAGGATTCCAAGGTCATTGTCGCCATCAACAAGGACGGCGATGCGCCGATCTTCGGCGTGGCGGACTACGGCCTGGTCGGCGATCTGTTCGAAGCCGTGCCGGCCTTGACGGCCGCGCTGCCCTGAGTCTTCCGGCGGCTCAGCGCCGCATGTTGCGCCAGAGCGTGGCAGGCGGCAGCCCCAGGGCCGGGGCGATGTCCTTCTGGATCAGGCGTTCCATCGCCATCAGGATGACGTCCCGAGCCTCGGCGGGCAGCTTGCCTACTTCCTGCTGGCGCGCGGCCAGGTAGAGCGTGCGCGACAGGCTGGCATCGTCGCCGCGGGCGATGCCCAGGTAGGGCGCCAGCGGCAGCACGCGCAATTGCTCCAGGAAATGGCGCGACTGCCAGATGCACAGCGGCGTGCTGATGCCGAACCCCAGCCCGGCGGTGACCAGGCTGAGCAGCGGATCGGTATTGTCGAATTCATAGGTGCGTTCGATCATCACGCCGTGCGATTCGACCAGGCGGTCGATCTCGGCGCCGATGAAGGAGCGGGCGCTGTAGCGGATGAACTGGGTGCGCTTGCCCAGCTCCTTCAGCGAGTCGATCCTGTCCATGCTCATCGAGCGCGGCACGATCAGCACATAGGGTTCGCTGAACAGGCTGTACTTGCGGATGGTGGGCTTGCCGGCCGATGCGCTGGTGGTGACCACCAGGTCCAGCTGCCGGTCTTCCAGCTGCTTGTCCAGCACGGGCGTGATGCCCGACCACAGCCGGATCTGGCGCGACGCGCCGGATAGGCCGTGGATCAGCGTCGGGCCCAGGGTGCCCGCGAACGAGTCCACGCAGCCAAACCGGACGATGTTGCGCTTGGCCCGGCTCAGGTTGCGCACGCTCTCCGTCATGTCGCCGGCCTGCGCCAAGAGGCGCGCGGCGTGCTCGAACAGCAGTTCACCGGCGGGCGTGGGGCGGGCCGGCCGGGTGCTGCGGTCCAGCAGCTCGGTCGACATGGCGGCCTCCAGCTGCTTGATCCGCTGCGACACCGCCGCCTGCGAAAAACCCAGCATGCGCGCCGCGCCGGACACCGACGCGGCTTCCACCACCGCCACCCAGGTCAGCAGCAGGCTCCACTCGGGATAGTTTTCCGTGGTGCTGAACGAAAAGCGGTTCATGGGGCGCGGCGTTTCGGAGTCGGCCCGCGCTCAGCGCTGGCGCGCGGTGGTCTGGCGCAGGGCGGCCGTCACCATGCCCTCGACCACCGGAATGACCTTGCCGGCCAGGTCGGGACGATAGCCATAGGGGTGCGTTTCGTCCATGTAGGTGGACTGGCACATTTCAAGCTGGATGGCGTGGGTGTTGTCTGCCGGCGCGCCGTAGTGGCGCGTGATGTAGCCGCCCTTGAAGCGGCCGTTGACGGCCCAGGTGTAGTCGGCGCAGTGGTCCAGCCGGGCCTGGACGGCCGCCAGGATGTCGGGCGCGCAGGCGGCGCCGTCGGACGTGCCGATGTTCAGGTCGGGCAGCTTGCCTTCGAACAGGCGCGGCAGCACGCCGGCGATCGAATGCGCCTCCCAGAGCAGCACGGTGCCGTGCTCGGCCTTGATGCGGTCCAGCTCTTCGCGCAGCTTGGCGTGATAGGGCTGCCAGTACGTCTGGAGGCGATGCGCGCGCTCGGCATCCGTCAGCACGGCGTCGTTCTGGTAGAGCGCTTCGCCGCGGAAGGTTTGCGTCGGGCACAGGCCGGTCTTGGTCTGGCCGGGGTAGAGGCTTTCGTCGTTGGGCGGGCGGTTCAGGTCGACCACGTAGCGCGAGTAGCGCGCGCCGATCACCGACGCGCCCAGCGCTTCGGCAAACTTGTACAGCGTGTCCAGGTGCCAGTCCGTGTCGCCGGACTGCAGGCCCAGCGGCGTCATCTGCGCGCGTTGCGCGTCGGGAATCTGGCTGCCGAGATGGGGGATCGAGATCAGCAGCGGGGCGGTGCCGCGGCTGTAGTGATAGATGTCGCTCAAGGGAAAACTCCGGGTAACAACGGCAGTGCGCCGCGGGACGAGCCGCGGGCGGCGGGCGCTTGTATGCTAGGCAGCGCAGCCCGCCACGGGGATTGCATCAGTTTAATGGATATTGATGATCGAGATGGCTGATGCAAAATCCGGCGTCACGGGTGGACGGGCCGCAGGCCTCGGCGTCAGAGCGGCGGAGCGACAGCCCGCGCCGCGCGGCCAGGGATCGTGGCGGCCGGCTATGCCCGAGGCGGATTCGCGCAGTCGGCCCAGGGGGCTCCGGCGCTCCATCTTGCGGCGATCTCGTCGATCAGGACCCGGACCTTGGGAGCCAGATGCCGTCGATGCGGATACACCGCGCACACGGGGGCGCCCGCCGGCGCCGCGGATTCCAGCACTGGCTTCAGCCGCCCGGCTCGCAGGTCGTCTCCGACCAGAAACGCGCCGACCTGCACGATGCCGTCGCCCGCCAGCGCGGCGTCGCGCAGGGCTTCCGTATTGCCCATCCTGAGCCGGCCGGCCACCTGCGCATTGCGTTCCTGGCCGTTCACCAAAAACCGCCATGGCACGAGCGCTCCGGCGTGCGTGAAGGCAATGGCCTGATGCCGGCCGAGGTCCTCGGGCGTGGCCGGGACGCCGTGCCGGTCGAGGTATTGCGGCGCCGCGCAGGTGATCAGGCGGTGCGGCGCAAGCACCTTGCGCACCAGCCGGCTGTCCACGTCGCCGCCGAGGCGGATGGCGACGTCGATGCCCTCCCGCACCAGATCGGTGTAGTCGTCGGAGAAGCTGACGTCGGCCTCGACGCCGGGCCATCGCCGGAGGTACTCGCGCAGCAGCGGCATGATGTGCAGCCGGCCCAGCGATACCGGCAGGTCGATGCGCAGGCGTCCGCGCGGCGCTTGCTTGCGGCTCGCCATCGCGTCCGCGGCGTTGTCGACCTCGGACAGGATGCGCTGCGCATGTTCGTAGAAGAGGCGGCCTTCGTCGCTCAGGCTGACGTTGCGGGTGCTGCGGTGCAGGAGCCGTGCGCCCAGGCTCTGCTCAAGCCGGGAGATGCACTTGCCGACCGCCGAGCGCGACAGGCCCAGCCGTTCGGCGGCAACGGTGAAGCTCTGCGCGTCGGCCACGCGTACGAACGCGAGGACATCGCCGATGTGATCGATGCCGCCGCGGCTGGCCGGGGGCAGGGCGTTGATATTGTCCACGAATCGTCCCTTCTGTTTCTATTCCAGGCTACTTTATCAGCGAATTGGAATCAGTAGACTGTTTCAGCGTCGGCCCGGCATCGGGCCATCGACTGACCAGGAAATCCATGACCCGAGACGCGCTTCCGAACCTTGCCTCCATCGCCCCAGAGCCTGCCGCGCAGGCGCGCCCGGGATCCGGCGGCCGCCGCGCCTGGCTGGGCGTGGCGGCCGCCGGCCTGGCTACCTTCAGCGTCGTCACGACGGAAATGCTGCCCGTAGGCCTGTTGCTGCCCATCGCCGGTAGCCTGGATATGTCCGCGGGCATGGGCGGGCTGATGCTGTCCGTACCGGCCATCGTGGCGGCGGTATGTGCGCCGCTGGTGGTCATGGGGGCCGGGCGCGTCGACCGGCGGCGCTTGCTGTGCGGCCTGGTGGCCTTGCTGGCGTGCGCCAACCTGGCCAGCGCGCTGGCGCCGGGCATGGGGGCGTTCCTGGCCGCAAGAATCCTGGTCGGCGTGTGCATTGGCGGCATCTGGGCGCTCGCCGGCGGCCTGGCGAGCCGCCTGGTGCCGCCCGCAGCGGTGGGGCTTGCCACCGCCGTCATCTTCGGCGGCGTCGCCGCGGCCTCGGTGCTGGGCGTGCCGCTGGGTGCTTTCGTCGGCGGGCTGGGCGGATGGCGCGCGGCATTCGGCGCGATGGCGGCGTTGTGCCTGGGCCTGCTGGTTCTCATGCGCCTGACCTTGCCGCCCTTGCCGGTCGCCGCGCCGCTGCCGGCGCGCCAGCTCGTGGCGCAGCTCGCCATCCCCAGGCTGAGGCACGGCCTGCTTATCGCTTTGTTCCTGGTCGCGGGCCACTTCATGGCGTACACCTACGTGCGGCCCTTGCTGGAATCGGTGGCGGGGTTTGGCGCCGCCTGGATCGGACCGCTGCTGTTCGCCTATGGCGTGGCCGGCGTGGCGGGCAACTTCGTGGCGGGAAGCGCCGCTTCCAGGCATGCCGGCGGCGCCTTGTTCGTCATCGTGCTGGGCCTGATGCTGACCTTGTCCATCTTCAGCGGCCTGGCGTCGCTGCGCGCTGCCGCCTTGCCCTTGCTGCTGGTCTGGGGATTCGCCTATGGCGGCGTGTCCGTGTCCTTGCAGACCTGGATGATGCGCGCCGCGCCGGCGGCGGTGGAAGCGGCCACCGCGTTGCTGGTGGCCATCTTCAACCTGGGCATTGCGCTGGGTTCGCTGGCGGGCGTGCCCAGCGTCGATCTCCTGGGCGTGCCCGCCACCTTGCTGCTGGGCGCCGCATGCATGGCCCCGGCGGCGCTGATGCTGGCGGCAGGCGCAAGGCGCCTGCGCTGAGGGGGCGGCGGCCGCGCCGCCTCGGCGCAGCCGGCGCTAGAATCCACGGCACTCACGGAACGTATTGAGCGTCCTGCCTTTCCGGAGATTGCCTATGACAGCTACTCATTCTTTCGACTACCTTGCCCACAACCGGGCCGCCTGGGACCAGCTCGCCGTTCAGGACTGCGAATGGTCGCGCCCCGTTACGCCCGACATCATTGCCGCCGCGCGCGCCGGCCATTGGGAGGCGCGCCTCACGCCTGGCCCGCTGCCGCGCGGATGGCTGGACCGGGTCGATGGCCTGCGTATCCTGTGCCTGGCCTCGGCCGGTGGCCAGCAAGCGCCGGTGCTGGCGGCCGCAGGAGCCAGCGTGACGGTGTTCGACGCCTCGGAGAAACAGTTGGACCAGGACCGCCGCGTGGCCGAGCGTGACGGCCTGGCGTTGGCCGCCGTCCAGGGCGACATGCGGGATCTCTCCGCCTTCGCCGACGAAGCCTTCGATGTGGTGTTCCACCCGATTTCCAATCTGTATGTGCCGGACGTGCGCCCGGTCTGGCGCGAGTGCTTCCGGGTCTTGCGGCGCGGAGGCAGGCTGCTGTCCAGTTTCTACAACCCGATCGTATTCGTCGGCGACCGCGACCCCGAATACGCGAGGCAGGGGGTGATACGGCCGGCGTATCCGCTGCCGTACGCGGACCTCAAGGACCTGGACGCGCAGGCCCTGGACGCCAAGCTTGCGCGGGGCGAGGCCGTGGTGTTTGGGCACAGTCTGTCGGACCAGATCGGCGGACAGCTGGAAGCGGGCTTTCTGCTTGCCGGCTTCCATGAGGATCACCAGCCCAACCCGCGTTTCCTGATCGACAAGTTCGTGCCGACGTTCCTGGCGACGCATGCGCTCAAGCCCTGAGCGCCCGCGGCCCGGGCCACGTATTCGGACCGCTGTGCGCCTAGTGTTTTCCCGAGGGTGGCCTGGTATTTGCATCTCAGTACTAACCACTAGCTGGCGCCGATCTCCCCCGAGCGCCGCCCTCGCCGCGGCCTACCCTATAACCCCCAGGAATAGCCCAAGCACCTGAAGGACTTTGACGCCATGGTGTCCCGCTTCTAGTCTGCAGCCACGCTGTATCTCTGACTGCAAATCACGAAGGCCGCAAATGCGCGGCGCACAAGGGAAGTCATGAAACGTCCTGTACACCTCGCCGTCATGGCCGCGTTGCTCGCGGCCTGTAGCTCCGGTTTTTCAGCGGCCGCGGCCGCGCAGGAGCGTCCCACGCTGCGCATCAGCTCGGGCGCGGCCGACAACGCCACGCTGGATCCGCATCGCGCGACGTCGACGGCCGACAAGGGGGTGGCGGCGCAGATGTTCGATGCGCTGGTGCGCTTTCCGGCCGGCAGCGCCGATCCGACGTCGCTGCAGCCGGACCTGGCCGAGCGCTGGGAGGCGTCCGCCGACAGCAAGACGTGGACGTTTCATCTGCGCCATGGCGTGCAGTTCCACGGCGGCTATGGCGAGCTGAAGGCCGACGATGTGGTCTATTCCCTCCAGCGCGCGGGCGACCCCAACCGGTCCAGCTTCGCCGCCACGTTCGCCATCATCGACAAGGTGGAAGCGGTGGACGACTACACCGTGCGCATCGCCTTGAAGTACCCCGATGCGGCCTTCCTGGGCCGGGTGTCCAACTATCACGGCGGCAACATCGTCAGCAAGAAGGCCGCCGAGAAACTGGGCGACAAGTTCGGCGCCGGCCCCATCGGCACCGGCCCGTTCGCCTTTGGCGAACACGTCACCCAGCAATACGTGAAACTGGTGGCCAACGACGCGTACTTCCGCGGCAAGCCCAAGCTGGGCGGCATCATGTACCGCATGATCCCGTCGGACAGCGCGCGGGAGCTGGCCTTCACGTCCAACGAGATCGACGTGATGCAGGGCAAGCGCGAACAGCGCTGGGTGGAACGTTCGGCCAAGCGCGGCATGAAGGTCGACATCTTCGAGCCCGCCGAATTCCGCACCCTGCACATCAATCGCAACGTCAAGCCGCTGGACAACCTGAAGGTGCGCCAGGCCGTGGCCGCCGCCATCAATGTCGACGAGATCGTGCGCTACGCCGGCAAGGACGTGGCCGACAAGGGCTGCTCGGTCGTGCCCAACGGCTATCTGGGACAGGACTGCGGCGCCGGCGCCTACGCCTACGACGTGGACCGTGCAAAGAAACTGCTGGCGGAAGCGGGCTTTCCCAACGGCGTCGAGATCAAGTCTATCGTGTCGAACATCTCGGCCCAGCAGCCCATCATGGAAATCGTTCAGGCGCAGCTGGCCAAGGCTGGCATCAAGCTCAACATGGAAGTGGTGGACCATGCCACCTACCAGGCCAAGAGCCGCCAGGACCTGAGCGGCCTGGTGTTCTACGGCGCGGCGCGCTTTCCCAACGCCGATACCTATCTGACCGAGTTCTACGACTCGGCCGCCGCCATCGGCGCGCCGGCGGCGATGTCGAACTTTTCGCATTGCTCGGTGGCCGACGACGCCATCCGGCAGGCGCGCGTGGAGCCGGATGCGAAAAAGCAGCTGGCCTTGTGGAAACAGGCGCAGGCCAGCATCCACGACGACGTCTGCGCCGTGCCGCTGTTCGGCCTGAAGCAGGTGTGGGCGCATGGCGACCGGGTGAACTACGGCTACGCGCTCAAAGGCGCCCTGAATCTGCAGCCGCCCATCACGGAGCTGACGACGGTGTCGGCCCCCTAGGGCGCCCGGCCGGTCACTGGCCCTTGAGCAACTCACGGGAGACCTGCGCGGCGACCGCGCGGGCCTCATCGACAAAGGCCTGGACCAGCGCCGCGTTGCGCGAGGCATGCACGCGGCACAACTGGAAGTGGAACTGCAGCTCCGGATCGAACCGCCGCAGCACCATGCGGCTTTGCAACCCTTCGGCGAACAACGGATGAATCAAGGAAACCCCCAGCCCCGCCGCGACGAATTCGCAGGCCGTGGGCGCCGTGTTGGTATCCAGCACCACGTTCAGCTGCGCGCCCGCCTGGCCGAACGCCTGGCGCACCAGTTCGTGCGTTTGGCTGTCGGCGCCGAAGGACACGAACGGCAGGCCGCTCAGATCGCGCGGCCGGACCACGCGCTTGCGCGTGAGTTCATGATTGAGCGGCATGGCGCAGAACAGCGGGTAAGGGAACAGCGGTTCGCGGTCGATATAGGGATTGTCGACGCGGCTGCCCACCAGCGCCACGTCGATGTGGCGGGTGGCCAGCCAGTCCGCCAGGAACAGCGATCCGCGGCTCTGGATCGAGACGCGCACATCGGGATGAAGCTTCAGGAACTGCATGGTCACGCGGCGGATGAACGGGCCGGACAGCGCAGGCAGCACGCCCACGTTCAGCGTGCGCTGCTCGTCGCGCCGGATCGACTCGACGGCTTGCTCCACCTGGCGCAAGCCGTTGAAGACGCGGTCGATTTCTTCGTACAGCCGCATGCCCTGCATGGTCGGCGCCAGCTTGCCGCGCACGCGGTCGAACAGGGACAGGCCCGTGTCGGCCTCCAGATGGGCCAGCAGCTTGCTGACCGCGGGCTGCGAGACGCCCAGCGCAATGGCTGCCTGGCTGACCGTGCCTTGTTCGACCACCGCCTTGAAGGCCTCGATCTGCCGCAGGTTCAATGTGTCATTCATGCCATAACCCGTTTTGATGGAATTCAACGTGCCAGTCGCCAAGGTTATAGCCCCGCATCCGCTCGCACAAGGAGGGTCCGCCATGGCGCAGGACTATGACGTCATCGTGGCGGGCGCCGGCATGGTGGGCGCCGCCATCGCCTACGGGCTGGCGGGGCAGGGCCGCCGGGTGCTGATGCTGGATGGCGCCGATACGGATTTCCGTGCGGCCAAGGCCAACTTCGGCCTGGTGTGGCTGCAAGGCAAGGGACACGGTCATCCGGCCTACCAGCGCCTGTCGCGTCAGGCGGTGGGGGCCTGGCCGGAATTCGCGCAGCGGCTGCAAGCCGACAGCGGCGTGGCGTTGGCCTACGAACGTCAGGGCGGCCTGCATTTCTGCATGAGCGACGCCGAGCTCTCCGCCCGCGCCGAGCGCCTGGATGCCTGGCATGCGCAGGCGCCCGAGCTGGCGTCCTGTACCCGCATGCTGGATCGCGGCGAACTGCAACGCCGCTTTCCGGCCATGCGCCTGGGCGATGCCGTGGCTGGCGCGAGCCTGGGCGAGATGGATGGCCACGTCAATCCGCTGCGGCTGCTGGCCGCGCTGCAAGCCGCCTTCCTGCGGCAGGGCGGAACCCTGCTCAACCGTCACGCCGTCACCGCCATCGAGGCCTTGCCCGGCGGCGGCTTCGTGGTCGGCGCCGGCGCCTATGCGGCGCGCGCCGAACGCGTGGTCATTGCCGCGGGCCTGGGCTCGGCCGCGCTGGGCGCGATGGTCGGGCTGGACGTGCCGCTGCGGCCCCAGCGCGGGCAGATACTGGTCACCGAAAGGCTGGCGCCGATGCTGCCCGTGCCCGCCAGCGGCATCCGGCAGACCGGCGAAGGCACGGTCATGGTCGGCCTGACGCAGGAAGAGGTCGGCTACGACCTGGGCACGACATCCAAGGCCGCCGTGCGCATGACGCGCAATGCGTTGCGCATCCTGCCGGACCTGGCGCGCGCACGGCTGGTGCGCCAGTGGTCCTGCCTGCGGATCATGACGCCCGACGGCTGCCCCGTTTACGCAAGTTCTCCTCTGCACCCCGGCGCGGATATCGCGCTTTGCCATTCCGGCGTGACGCTGGCCTCGTTCCATGCCGGGCCCTATGCCCGCGCACTGGCCGGCGGCATGCCGCTAGACACCCTGGATGCCTTTCACCATGAGCGCTTCAATGTTCAGAAAGCTGCATGAGTCCGGCGCACCCGCGCTGACGCTCACTATCGACGGCGAGTCCGTCCGCGCCGAACCCGGCGAAACCGTGGCGGCCGTGCTGCTGCGCCAGCAGACGCCGGCCAGCCGGACGACGCCGGTGCACGAAAGCCCGCGCGCGCCTTATTGCATGATGGGCGTGTGCTTCGACTGCCTGGCCATCGTGGATGGCGTGGCGTCCACCCAGACCTGTCTGGTCACGGTGCGCGAAGGGATGCGCGTGGAACGCCAGTTCGGCCGCCGGAGCGTGATGCCATGAAACGCGAATTCGATGTCGTGGTGATCGGCGCGGGCCCCGCCGGCATGAGCGCGGCCATCGGCCTGCGCGGCCAGGGCCTGTCAGTCTTGGTCGTGGACGAGCAGCCCGCGCCGGGTGGCCAGATCTGGCGCGCGGTCGAGGCCGTGGCGCCCACGCCCACCGGCAAGCTGCTGGGCACTGAATACCGCGCGGGCGCCGGCCTGGCCGGGCGCTTTCGCGAATGCGGGGCGATCTACCAGCCGCAGACGCAGGTCTGGCAGATCGAGCCCGGCTGGCATGTCTACATGACGCGCGACGGCCAGGCCGAGGCGGTGCGCGCCCAGAACATCGTGCTGGCGCTGGGCGCGCAGGAACGGCCCGCGCCATTCCCGGGCTGGACCCTGCCTGGCGTCCTGACCGTGGGCGCGGCGCAAATCCTGTTGAAGACCTCGCGCCAGGTGCCGTCCGACCCTGTCTGGGTGGCGGGCAGCGGTCCCTTGCCGCTGCTGTACATGGCGCAGCTCTTGCGGGTGGGCGGCAAGATCGCCGGCTGGCTGGATACCTCGCCGCCGGGCGGCTGGCGGCGGGCCTTGCCCTGGGCAGGTGCGGCGCTGGCGGGGTGGGGCGACGTCTCCAAGGGGCTGGCCTGGCTGCGCGAGATCAAGGCCGCCGGCGTCAGGCGCGTGCGCGGCGTGACGGGCCTGCGCGCGCTGGGCGACGGCCGCTTGCAGGAAGTGGAATACACGGCCGACGGCAAGACCGCGCGCGCGCCGGCCAGCGTGCTGCTCTCGCACGAAGGCGTGGTGCCGTCCATACACATGACCCGCGCGCTGGAATGCGATCACACCTGGAACCCGGCGCAGGCCTGCCTGGAGCCGGACCTGGACGAATGGGGGCAGACCAGCCGGCCTGGCGTCTATGTGGCGGGCGACGGCGCCGGGATCGGTGGCGCGCAGGCCGCCTGCGTGCGGGGCGAACTGGTCGCGGTGGGCATCGCCCAGCGCGCCGCGCGCCTGACGTCGCATGCGGCGGTGGCGCTGGCGGCGCCGCTGCGCGAAAAGCTGTCGGGGCTGCTGCGCCTGCGTCCCATGCTGGACGCGCTGTATCCGCCGCGCGCGGGCATTTTTTCCCCGCCCGACGACACCATCGTCTGCCGCTGCGAGGAACTGACCGCGGGCGACATCCGCAAGGCGGCCGCCATCGGCCAGCCCGGGCCCAATCAGATCAAGTCGTACACGCGCGCCGGCATGGGACCGTGCCAGGGGCGCCAGTGCGGCTACACGGTGGCGCACATCCTTGCGGCCGAGCAAAACCGGCCGGTCGCGGAGGTGGGCTTCTATCGCATTCGTCCGCCGCTCAAGCCCCTGACCCTGGGCGAACTGGCGTCGCTGGACATCGAGGAAGAAAAAGCATGAGCGCGCGCAGCTGCGATGTGATCGTGATCGGCGGCGGCTTGCATGGCTTGTCGGCGGCGCTGCAGGTGGCGCGCCAGGGCAAGCGGGTCGTGGTGATCGAGCGCCACTGGGTCGGGCGGCACGCGTCGGGCGCCACGGCGGCGGGCGTGCGCACGCTCAACCGCGACCTGGGCGAACTGGACCTGTCGCTGGAAGCCATGGACATGTGGCACGACATGAACTCGCTGGTGGGCGACGACTGCGGCTTTCATGCGAACGGGCAGATCTGCGTGGCCGAGACGCCCGCCGCGCTGGCCGCGCTGCAGGCCCGCGTGAGCGGCCTGCGCGCCAGCGGCTACACGCATGAGGAACTGATCGGCCCGGACGAGCTGCGGCGCCTGCTGCCGGAACTGAGCCACCATTGCCTGGGCGCATCGATCGCGCGGCGCGATGGCGCGGCCGATCCCCACCGCGCCTTGCGCGCGTTTCGCCACAGCGCCGAGGCCGCGGGCGTGACCATCATCGAACACTGTGGCGTCAACGGGCTGGAACGCGCGGGGCAGGACTGGCGCGCGCTGACGGACTCGGGCGCCTGGACCGCGCCCTTCGTGATCAATGCGGCCGGCGCCTGGTCCGCGCGCATCGCCGCCATGGTGGGCGACGACATTCCGCTGGCGACCAAGTCGTCGATGATGATGGTCAGCGAACGGCTGCGCCCGTTCATCAAGCCGGTCGTCGCCATCATGGGCCGTTCGCTGTCGTTCAAGCAATCGGATCAGGGCACGCTGGTGATCGGAGGCGGCCTGCAAGGCATCCCCGACCTGGACCGCGAGACCTCGACGGCCCGCATGCGCGTGCTGGCCAAGGGCGCGCATGCCGCGACCGACCTGTTCCCGGCCGTGCGCGACATCCGCATCGTGCGGGTGTGGGCTGGCCTGGAAGCGAAGACGGATGACATGCTGCCTGTCGTCGGGCCGTCGCCCAACGCGCCCGGGGTGCTCCATGCCTTCGGCTTCTCGGGGCATGGCTTCGAGCTGGTGCCCGTCGTGGGCGCGGCGCTGACGGACCTGGTGATGCGCGGGCAGACCGCCCGCGCCATCGGCAATCTGCAGGCCCGGCGCCTGATGCAGCCGCCCGCCGCCGCGCCTTCGGGTGCCGCGCCGTCGGGCGCCGAACCTTCGGGTGCCGACCAATCGCCATCGGAGCAATTGTCATGACGCGCTACGCCATCAAGCGCCTGCTGCTGGCTATCCCCACCTTGCTCGCGATGCTGACGGCGGTGTTCGTCCTGGTGCGCCTGGTGCCGGGCGACCCCGCCGCCGTGATGCTGGGCGACCAGGCCAGCGCCGAGGCCCTGGCCGCCCTGCGACTGCGCCTGGGGCTGGACCTGCCCACCCATGTGCAGTACCTGCGCTTCCTGGGGGACATGCTGACTGGCGATTTCGGCGTGTCGATGGCCAGCGGCCGCACGGTGCTGCAGGAAGTGGCGCTGGTGCTGCCCTGGACCTTGCAACTGACGGCCGCCGCCATTGTGATCGGTGTGGTGTTCGGTCTGCCCATGGGCATCTGGGCGGCGTTGCGTCGCAATGCCTGGCCTGACTACCTGGGCCGCCTGCTGTCCCTGACCGGGCTGTCGTTTCCCGCGTTCGTGTCGGCCATCCTGATGCTGCTGGTGTTCGCGATCCAGCTGCGGTGGTTCCCGGTGATCGGTTCCACCGGGTCGGGTGACTGGACCACGCAGCTGCGCGGCCTGGTGCTGCCCGCCTTCAACCTGGGCCTCATCATGATGGCCTACGTCATGCGGGTCACGCGTTCGTCGATGCTGGGCGTGATGGGAGAAGACTATGTGCGCACCGCGCGCGCCAAGGGGGTGCGGCCATTGCGGCTGATCCTTCGCCATGGCCTGCGCAATGCGCTGATTCCCATCGTGACCGTGGTCGGCCTGTACTTCGGCACGCTGATCGGCAACTCGGTGCTGACCGAAATCGTCTTCAACCGTCCCGGCCTGGGCAAGCTGATCCTGGGCGCGCTCAACAGCCGCGACTACACGCTGCTGCAGGGGCTGATGGTGGTGTTTGCGTCGTGTGTGATTGTCGTCAATCTGCTGACCGACCTGGTGTATGGGCTGGTCGATCCTAGGGTGAAATACAAATGAGCGCCGTCGCCGCCGTCCCGTCCGCCCGTCCCAACGCCTTGTGGCAGGCCCTGTCCAGGAACCGTCTGTCCTGGGTGGGCATCGGCCTGCTGCTGCTGATCGTGCTGGCCGCCGTGCTGGCGCCCTGGCTGGCCCCGCACGATCCGCTGCAGCAGAACATCGCCTACCGGCTGGAGCCGCCCTCCGGGGAATTCTGGCTGGGCACCGACAGCTACGGACGCGACGTGTTGTCGCGCCTGATCTACGGCGCCCGCGTGTCCTTGCTGGTGGGCTTTGTCGCCATCCTGATCGCCATGTGCATCGGATCGGCGCTGGGCATCCTGGCGGGCTATGTGGGCGGGCTGGTCGACCAGCTCATCATGGGCCTGGTCGACGTGCTGCTGTCCTTTCCCACCTTGCTGCTGGGGCTGATGGTGGCCGCCATGCTGGGCGCCAGCCTGGAAAACCTGATCATCGCGATCGCCATCACCGAGATCGCGCCTTTCGTGCGGGTGGCGCGCGCGCCGACCATCGCCCTGAAGCAGCGCGACTTCGTGGAAGCGGGCAGGGCGCTGGGGTACGGCCCGATGCGGCTGATGGGCGTGCACATCCTGCCGAACATGGTGTCGGACGTGGTGGTGCTGGGATCGCTGTGGATGGCGTCCGCCATCCGCACCGAGGCCTCGCTGAGCTTCATCGGCCTGGGCGTGCCGCCGCCGGCCGCCACCTGGGGCAGCATGATCCGCGAAGGCTTCGAGAACATCCTGGACGCCTGGTGGCTCACGGTGTTTCCCAGCGTTGCCATCCTGTTGACGGTGCTGGCGCTGAATCTGCTGGGCGACGCCTTGCGCGACGCCATCGATCCCAAGCTGCGTTCGGAGCGTTCATGAATCCACAACCGAACTCCCAAGTCCCCGTGCTGGAACTGCGCGACCTGCGCACCGAGTTCCGTATCGGCGGCGCCTGGCACGCCGCGGTGCGCGATGTCTCGCTGCAGGTCGCGCGCAATGAGACGCTGGCCGTCGTGGGCGAATCGGGCAGCGGCAAGAGCGTGACCGCCCTGTCCGTGTTGCGCCTGCTGCCGGAGGCCGGCGCTCGCCATGGCGGCGGGCAGATCCTGCTGGACGGCGCCGATCTGGCGCCGCTGTCCGAAAAGCAGATGATGAAACTGCGGGGCGAGTCCGTCGCCATGATTTTCCAGGAGCCCATGACCTCGCTGAACCCCACGATGACCGTGGGAGACCAGATCGCCGAGGCCATCCGCCAGCATCGCCGCCTGTCGTGGGCCGAGGCCCGCCGGCTGGCGCTCGAAGTGCTGGAGGAAGTGAAGATACCCGCGGCCGCCAGGCGCTTCGACGACTATCCGCATCAGTTCTCGGGAGGCATGCGCCAGCGCGTCATGATCGCGATGGCGCTGGCCTGCAAGCCCCGCGTGCTGCTGGCCGACGAGCCGACGACGGCGCTGGACGTCACCATCCAGGCGCAGATCCTCAGCCTGCTGTCGGAGCTGAAGGCGGCGCACGGCATGGCGGTCCTGTTCATCACTCACAATCTGGGCGTGGTGGCGCAGATCGCGGACCGCGTGGCGGTCATGTATGCCGGCGAAGTTGTCGAGACCGCCGACGTTCAGACGCTGTTCGCCCGGCCCACGCATCCCTACACCGAGGCGTTGTTGCGCGCGATGCCGCGCGTGGACGCCGACAGCGCGGTGCTGGAATCCATTCCCGGCGGCGTGCCGGCCATTACCGCGATGCCTCCGGGCTGTGCCTTCGCGCCGCGCTGCCGGCTGAAGGAGGCGCGCTGCGAGGCCGCGCGGCCCAGGCTGAGCCGCATCGGCGATTCGCATGAGGTGCGCTGCGTGGTGCGCGCCGAACCGCAAGGGGACAAGGCATGAGCGACCTTCTGCAAGTGCGCAACCTGGTCAAGCGCTTCGAGAGCGGCGGCGGCTGGCTGGGCGGGGAAAGGCAGATCGTGCGGGCCGTGAACGACGTGTCGTTCAGCGTCGCGCGCGGCCAGTCGCTAGGGCTGGTGGGGGAATCCGGCTGCGGCAAGTCCACCGTGGCCCGCACCCTGTTGCGCCTGATCGAACCGGACGAGGGCAGCATTGTTTTTGACGGGCAGGATATCCGCCGGGCCAGCGCCAGCGCCATGCGCGCGCTGCGCCGGCGTATTCAGATCGTGTTCCAGGATCCCTACGCGTCCCTCAATCCGCGCCGCACCGTGCGCCAGGCGCTGGCCGAGCCGCTGTTCGTGCACAAGCAGGGCGACGCGCGCCAGATCGCCGCCAAGGTGGAGCAGGCCATTACCGAGGTCGGCCTGCCGCTGTCGGCGCTGGACCGCTATCCGCATGAATTCTCCGGCGGGCAGCGCCAGCGCATCGGCATCGCGCGCGCGCTGGTGCTGGATCCGGAACTGATCGTGGCCGATGAGCCGGTGTCGGCGCTGGATGTGTCGGTGCAGGCACAGATCCTGCAACTGATGGACCGCCTGAAGCGCGATCGCGGCCTGTCGTTCGTATTCGTCTCCCACGACCTGGGAGTGGTACGGCACTTCTGCGACACCGTTTGCGTCATGTACCTCGGCCGTATCATCGAACACGGCCCGACCGCGCGGGTGCTGGACCAGCCGCTGCATCCATACAGCCGCGTACTGCGCGATTCGTCGCCCGTGCCGGACCCGCAAGCCCGCATCAGGCTGTCGAAGATCGAAGGCGAGATCCCGGCGCCGACGCACCTGCCGCCCGGCTGCACCTTCCACCCGCGCTGCGCGCGCGCGCAGGCGGATTGCATGACAAGCGTGCCGGCGTTGGCGGGCAGGCGAGGCGGGCGGGCGGTGGCCTGCTTTCACCCGCTGGAGGAGGAAGTCGCGGTGCCGGCCTAGGGCGGAAAGCTGGGTGATGTAGAGTAGATTGCGCGCCCGGCCGGTATTCCGGGCGGGTTTCGACCGTGCAGGCGCATGCCGCACCTACTCATGCAGCACCTACCTGAGTGAGCCTTCATGACCGACGAATTGATCCAATTGGGCAAGCTGATCAGCCTGGGAATGGCGCTGATGCTGCCGCTGGCCAATCCGCTGACCTCGATGACGCTGCTGCTGTCGCTGGGCCAGCAGATTCCCTACAAGGAACGACAGCGCCAGGTGGCCCAGGCGGCGTTCTACGTGGTCGGCATCATGGTGGTGACGTATTACGCAGGCGCGCTGCTCATGCACACCTTCGGCATCTCCATTCCGGGGCTGCGCATCGCGGGCGGGCTGATCGTGGTCAGCATCGGTTTCAGCATGCTGTTCCCGTCGGACCAGCCCCGCGGCCTGGAAGCGGAAGCGGCCGCCGATGCCCAGGAGCGGCAAGTCCCCAATATCGCATTCGTGCCCCTGGCGCTGCCGGGTACGGCGGGGCCGGGCACGATCGCGATGATCATCAGTGGCGCGGCGTCGATGGATACGGCCATCAAGCCGGACTATGCGCCGTGGGTGGTGGCCGTGACGCCGGTCATCGTCTTTTCCTTGCTGGGCCTGGTGTTCTGGGTCTGCCTGCATTGGGCCGGCCGCATCGTGGCGGTGATCGGCAAGAGCGGCGTCGAGGCCATCTCGCGCGTCATGGGCTTTCTGCTGGTGTGCATGGGCGTGCAGTTCGTCATCAACGGCGTCCTGGAAATCATCAGCAAGTATCCCGCCGTCTGAACGCTAAGCCCGATAGGCGTGCAGCAGCATGTCGACCCCATAGCGGCAGGTGGTCAGGAGGTCGGCGGGCGGGCCGTCCGCATAGCCGCCGGCCAGGCGCGCGTGGAAGGCGATGCCGTTGATCATGTTGCCCAGCGTCAGGGCAGCCTGGCGCAGGTCGTCGATCTTGAGCTCGCCGCGTTCGCAGGCCAGGCGCAAGCATTGTTCCAGCGGTGCGTGGACTTGCGTATCGACGGCCTGTTGCAGCGACGCCGCCAGCAGCGGCATGCGGTGGCATTCCGCCACCAGCAGGCGGTGCAGGGCGACGGATTTGGGCTGGACGGCGTAGGTCAGGAGCCGCAGGGCCAGATCATGCAGGGCCAAGCCGACCGGCTGTTCGGGCAAGGCGTCCGCAAACACCGTTGCCCGCATCTTGTCCAGTTCATACTGGAGCACCGCGGCCAGCAGGCCTTCCTTGTTGCCAAACAACTGGTATGCCGTGCCCGCCGATCCTCCGGCCTGCCGCAGGATGCGCTGGATGGAGGTTTGCGCGTAACCATGTTCCAGCAGCGACTGGGTCGCCGCCTCAAGCAGCCGCTGCCGCCGGGCTTCGCCTTTGCTTGTCAGCGCGCGCGGCGTCGATTCTATGGGATCGTTCACCTCGGCTCTCCTTTGTTGCTCTTGCCTGTGTATCTCTCCGGTAACAATGTAGCAAGTCGCAGAGATGTAATGTAGAGTACATTACACTATTGAATATTCTACGCGCAGCTGTTAGACGCGTGCCGCGCGTTCCGTTTTTTGCGTAAGACGCTATGACCGACTTCCAGGTTCAGCAGGGCGGCGGGGCCAATCTCCGCCTGGCGCTGCGGCCTTTCTTGGCACATCCGCCGGCTTCCCGGATTTGCCGCTCGCTCCAGGCCTCCCTGCCTGCACGCAAGCATGCGGCGGGTGGCCGCAAGAGCGTGCCCGGGGGCGCGTCATGACGTCCTGGCTGCTCCTGATCGTGATTGCCCTCGCGGTAGGAGGGGTGGGCGCGGCGCTGCTGCGCCAGCCCGGCGTTGTGCTTTATGACTGGCTTGCACGCCCGGCCGAAAAGCCGGTGTCCGTCGCCAAGGCGCCACTCAAGAACGAAGGGCACGCGCCGGCCACGCAGGCCGGCTGAATTCTGGCCATCGCGCCAGGCGCCGCCGGGCGTTTCATGGCCCGGCCGCCGCGACGTTTATGCGTAGCGCGCCAACTCCCCCGCAAAGCGCGACAGGCCGCTGATGCCGCTGGCGCTGGCCTGCGCCAGCCAGGCGCGCAATTGCTGCAGGAGCTGCTCGCTGCTTTCGGACGAGCTTTCCCACACGCGAGCCAGGCCTTGCCGCATGTCCACCAGGCGTTGCAACTGCTCCATCCCGCTCAGGGCGGAGTGCAGCTGGCTGCGCTCGGGGGCGCTCAGCAGCGTGTCCTGGCGCAGCAGATACTTGCGCAGCACCGACCGGCGCCACTTCAGCGTGGACCGCTTCTCCACGGCCCCGCGTTCACGCAATTCACGCATGGCGGTCTGCTTGAGCAGCGAGCCGAAGCGGCGCATCACGTCATAGCGATGCGTCTGCACCGCCTCCAGCGTGCGCAGGTCAGCCGGGCGGGCCGCTTGCGCCCGGTCGCGCAACACGCGCTTGGGGGCCACGCGGCGCACCTTGGCCAGGCCCAGGGCCTGCAATACGCGGATGTACAGCCAGCCCAGGTCGAACTCGTACCACTTGCTTGAGAACTTGGCCGACGTGGCATGCGCATGGTGATTGTTGTGCAGCTCTTCGCCGCCGATCACCAGGCCCAGGGGCGACAGGTTGGTGCTGGCGTCCGGGCTCGAGAAGTTGCGGTAACCCACGAAATGCCCCAGCCCGTTGACCACGCCCGCCGCCCAGAAGGGAATCCACGCCATCTGGACGGCCCATACGGTCAGGCCCAGCGCGCCGAACGCCAGCACGTCCACGGCCAGCATGATGAGAATGCCCCAGGTGCTGCGCGGCGTGTAGACATGGCGTTCCAGCCAATCGTCCGGCGTGCCGCGGCCGTACCGTTCCAGCGTCTGCGCCATCGACGCCTCGACGCGGTAGAGATCGGCGCCGCGCAGGAACACGCGCATCACGCCGTAGACGGCCGGCGAATGCGGATCGCCCGCGCGTTCGCACTTGGCGTGGTGCTTGCGGTGCACGGCCACCCATTCGCGGGTCTTCATGCCGCTGGTCAGCCATAGCCAGAAGCGGAAGAAATGCGCCACGGCCGGATGGAAATCCACGCCGCGGTGGGTCTGGCTGCGATGCAGGTAGAGCGTGGTGCCGGCAATGGTGAGGTGCGTGGCCACGAGCGTGATCAGCACGGTCTGCCAGATGCTGAAGTGAAACAGGCCGTGCGCGAGAAAATCCAGGAAGGAATGCATTGAAAAAACCGGGGATACGACGATAGGCGTAGCGGACGCAACGCCTGGGCCGAGCCCCCGCGTCGCCGCCCGGACGATTCTAGATTCCGCGCGGCGATATGAATACCGGGTGTGGCGGGTCGGTCTATTGCTGAAATGGCAACAATGACAACAGCGCCGCGCCTCAGCGGCCCGGCCTCTCCAGTCCCAGGTGGCCGCGCAACGTGCGGTGCGCATAGTCGGTGCGGAACAGTCCGCGGCGCTGCAGGACGGGAATCACCTGTTCCACGAAGTCGTCGATGCCGCCCGGCAATGACGGCGGCATCAGGTTGAAACCGTCGGCGCCTTCGTTTCTGAACCAGTGTTCCATCTGGTCGGCGATGTGTTCCGGCGTGCCCACCATCGTGCAGTGGCCGCCGCCGGCCGCCAGCCGGCCCAGCAGCTGGCGCACGGTGGGCTGCTCGGTTTCGATGATGCGCAGAATGGTCGCGTAGCGGCCCTTGGGGCCGGTGAACGCAGACAAGGGCGGCAGCGGCGGCACGGGCGCATCCAGCTCCCAGCCGGAGCAGTCCTGCAGCACAAAGGTGCCCAATTGCCGCAGCGACGCGTCGCTGGGCAGCAGGACGTCCAGTTCGCGTTGCTTGGCGCGGGCTTCCGCCTCGGTCGAGCCGACGTAGGTGACCAGGCCCGGCATGATGGGCACGAAGGCCTTGCGGCCTGCCGCAAGCACGCGCCGCTTGATGTCGCGATAGTAGGACTGCGCGGCGGGCAGGTCGTAGGCAACGGCGTAGATGGCCTCCGCGCGCCGGGCCGCCAGGTCGCGTCCCTGATCCGAGGCGCCCGCCTGGAACAGCACGGGATGGCCTTGCGGCGGGCGCGGCACCGTCAGCGGGCCGTCCACCAGGAAATGCTCGCCATGGTGATTGATCTTGTGCACGCGCTCGGGCACGCCATAGTCCCCGTCGCGGGCGATGGCCAGCGCGTCGTCCTCCCAGGAGTCGAACAGCCGCAGGGCCACATCGACGAACTCCTCGGCGCGCGCATAGCGCCAGTCGTGGCCCGGCATGGCCTCGTAGCCATGGTTGCGCGCTTCGGCGTCGAACATGGACGTCACCACGTTCCAGCCCATGCGCCCACCCGAGATATGGTCCAGCGAGGCGACCATGCGCGCCGCGTGAAAGGGCGTGAAGAAGGTGCTGGAAACCGTGCTGATCAGGCCGATGTGGGTGGTGGCGCGCGCGATCGCGGCCATGGTGGTCAGCGGCTCCAGGTACCAGCGCGGTCCGTCGCCGATGTTGTCCATGGACTGGCCGTCGGCAAAGAAGATGGCGTCGAGCTTGCCGCGTTCGGCCGTGCGGGCCAGGGTCTCGTAGTAGCCGATGTCGCCTAGGCGCTCGGCGGCCGAGTCCGGGTGACGCCAGGCGGCGCGGTGGTGGCCGCAGCCGAAAATGAACAGGTTCAGGTGCATCATGGCGATCAGTGCCGCGCGCGGACTAACGGTTCAGAGGCGGGGGCGAGGGGGGCAATAGACATGATCGGGCTCGTCGGTTCCATCGTCAGGCACGCCATCGGGTGCCGCAAGCGGGCGAACTTAGCATAAAAGCGTGGCGCGGGCGCTGGCTCGCGGCGGTTCTCCGGGCGCGTTGACATTGCCGCGCAGCTCTCCTAACCTTGCGGCAATTCCTGGGGGAGCCCTGTACGGGCTGAGATTCCGCGTCGCCGCGGTAACCCTTTGAACCTGATCCGGGTAATGCCGGCGAAGGGAAGGACATCGCACGTATCGCGCGCCCTCCCTAGACTTCCATTCATCTTGCGGCCCCCTTAATGGCGGGCCGCTGCGTTGCGCGTCCGGCCGCAGGCCGGCCGCGGGAGGACCGATATTCATGCTGACCCAATCCACCGCCCTGATGTGGCTGCTGCTGTTTTCCGGCGGCTTTGCCGTGGCCAGCGTGCTGTACACGCGGCGCAAGCGGGGCACGCTGGAGGACTACATCGTGGCGCGCAACAGCCAGGGGTCCTTCGGCACCATCCTGACCCTGATGGCTTCCACGCTGGGCGCCTGGATCCTGTTCTCGCCCGCGCAGGCGGCGACCTGGGGCGGCCTGGCGGCGGTGATCGGCTATGCGCTGGGATCGATGTCGCCGCGCCTGGTCATGATTCCACTGGGGCGGCGCATGCGCGAGCTGATTCCGCACGGACATACGCTGACGGAGTTCCTGATGGCGCGCTACGGCCGGCCCATGTACGGGCTGGCGCTGTTCATCATGCTGTTCTACCTGTTCATCGCCCTGTCCGCCGAAGTCACGGCCATCGCCAAGCTGGTCACCATGCTGGCGCCCGTGCCCCTGTGGGCGACCGCGGCCATCGTGATGGGCACGACCTTGCTCTACACCACCTATGGCGGGCTGCGCTCGTCGATCTTCACGGACCAGGTGCAGATGATGGTCATCGTGCCCCTGCTGGTGGTCCTGTGCTTCGTCGGCTGGCAGGCCGCCGGCGGCGCCTTGCCCACCATCGAGGCGCTGCAGGCCAAGGCCCCGCAACTGCTGGACCTGACCGATCCGGTCGGGGTGAAGGCGGGGCTGACGTTCTTCGTCGCGATCCTGCTGACCGGCATTTTTCACCAGGGCAACTGGCAGCGCATCTACGCCGCGCGGGATGCGCGCACGATGCGCAACGGCTTCCTGCTGGGCGGGGTGCTGGTGGCGCCGTTCATTTTCCTGATGGGCCTGTTCGGCCTGGCATTCGTCGGGCTGGCGCCCGAGGGCGACAGTTCGATCGCGCTGTTCAGCGTCATCATGCCGCATGCGCCGGCGTGGTTCGTGATTGCCCTGATCCCGCTGGGCCTGTCGCTGGTCATGAGCACCGCGGACACGGCGATCAGCGCGGTGTCCAGCATCATCGCGGTCGATCTGCGCCGCCTGATGCCTTCCGCCGGGACCATGACCATGAAGCGGCTGGCGCGCTGGCTGGTGCTGCTGATGGCGATTCCGGTCATGATCGTGGCCTCGCAGGGCTACAGCGTGCTGTACCTGTTCCTGCTGGCGGACCTGCTGTGCTCGGCGGCGGCCTTCCCGGTGTTCTATGGCCTGTTCAGCCGCAAGCATGACGGCTTCACCGCCACCACCGCGACGATCACCGGCCTGGTCGCGGGCCTGTTCTTCTTCCCGGCGCCGGGCGACAAGCCCACGTACCTGCTGGAGTCCTTCCTGCTGGCGGCTTTCGTGCCGGTCGCGACCACCGTGCTGATCCGCTGCCTGTCCCGTCGCCGCAAGGAGTTCGATTTCACGACCCTGAGCGCCGCGGTGCGCAGGCTGGACCAGGAGACGGTTTGAGGGACGTAGAGGCGGGCGCGCGGGGCCGGGCGCATCCCGCGCACGCCACCCTGTCGTCGCCCGTTTTCCAGACCTGGCCATAAGAATCATCAGGCTCCAGCGCGCATTCTGGCGGAGAGCAATTGATGAAATCAGGCAATCTCCTCGTAACCGCGCTCGGCGGCCTGGCGTTCCATATCGATCAGCACGTCGTAGCGGGCGGCGTCGGGCGGAACGAACCGCGCCACATGGGCCTGCTGCAATAAGTCCTTGTACCGGTCGTCCAGGTGCATCGCCAACAGCACGTTCGAGAGCTTTTCCGTGACGCCGGCATCCACGTCGGGACCCGCCACCAGCAAGGGATTCGGTGTCCAGGGCGTGCAGGCCAGGGTGCGCAGCCCGGCGAGCGCGTCCGGGTCGTGCGCGCGCAACAGGTCCAGGTACCAGCCGTCGACCGCGGTGAGATCGATCTCCCGCCCGGCCAGCGCGCGCAACAGGCCGCGCGGATTGCCATAGGGACCCTTGGATTCCGCGAAAAAGCCCGGCTGCGACAGGCCGCCCGCGGGCGCGAGCGCCGCCAAGGCGGCGCGGGGGGCATTCCAGCCCGATTGGGAATCCCGCACCATCCAGCCATAACGCGAGCCTGCCGCGTCGGCCAGCGTCGCCCACTCGCTGTCCGCCCGCACCAGAAATTCGCTGCGATAGCGTGGCAAGCCCGCGTATTCGGGCCAGGAAGGCACGACGCTCGCCATCGGCGTGTAGCGTCGCCCTGCGCGGACCGCCCGCACAAAGGGCCAGCCGCACATGAACACGCCGCACAGCCCCGGGCGTTCCCAGAGCTCGCCGATGGGGGTGGGCCAGCCATGCTCGACGAACTGGATATCCAGTCCCGCGCGGACGTGCGCGGCGCGCAGCAGCGCATGCCACGCCGCGCTTGCGGCAGGCGCCACGTCGTACATCCGGGTTGAAGTGATGAGTGTCATGGCGCGTGCGAACCTATGCGAATTTCAAAGTCTGGCCCAGGCCCATCTTGCGCGCTTTTTCCAGCATCGCATGGCCCAGCGCGATATCCGTCGTCGACAGGCCGCGGTGCCAGAAAAGAATGGTCTCGTCTTCGCGCTCGCGTCCAGGCTTGAGTCCGGCGACGATCTGCCCCAGTTCGGCGTGCAGGTTTTCCTCGGTGACGCGGTCGCTGTCCACGTGCGCGCGCAGCGCCCCATAGGGCAGCCCCTTGCGGCACTGGCCCCAATCGTCGACCACTACCTTGCTCATGATGTCCGTCAGCGACAGCTCCACGGCGCTCATCGTTCCATAGGGCATGACCAGTGCGCCGGGCTTGATCCACTCGGTCTTGAGCAACGGCGTGGGCGCCGGCAGGCGCGAGGCCTCGACCACGATGTCGGCATCGCGGACGCACGATTCCCAATCGTTCACGACCTTCACCGGCTTGCCCAGGTCTTCGGACAGACGCGCGGCAAAGGCCTGCTGGCTTTCCGGACGGCGCGAATGCACGCGGATTTCATCGAAGTCGTAGAGGCTGTCGAGCAACCGCACGTTCCAGTACGAGGTGCCCCGCGCGCCGATATGTCCAAGCACCTTGCTGTTCTTGCGCGCCAGGTGCTTGGCGCCCAGCGCCGTGACCGCGCCCGTGCGCATGTCGGTAATGGCGGTCGCGTCGATGACGGCTATGGGCTTGCCGTTGAAGGGGTCGAACAGGTTGAGCAGCGCCATCTCCGAGGGCAGGTCGAACTTGTAGTTGTCGACGAAATCGCTGACGACTTTCACGCCGGCGATGCCCAGCGGTTCGATGTAGCCGCGCAAGACGTTGAAGTGCCCCTTGTCCGAGGATTCGGGCACCAGGTGCATGCGCGGCTCGATAACGGTCTTGCCACGCCCTTGGGCATCAAGCGCGCTTTCGACGGCCGCCAGGATTTCAGCGTCGGTCAGCGCGAGCGCGCGCGCATCGGGGCCGTTCAAATAGGTGATGTCTATGGATTGCATGGGATCCTCTTGCTATTGAATGGGCTCGATGCCCGCTTTTTTCAGAATGTCGGCCCACTTGCGGGTTTCGTCCTCGATCGTCTTGGCAAACGCCTCGCGCGATGAGCCCGCCGCGTCCACGCCCAGGCCGGCGAATTTCTGGCGCACGACTTCTTCGTTCACGGCCGCGGCGAAATCCCTTTGCAGCTTTTCCAGGATGTCCGCCGGCACTTTCGCGGGGGCGACTATGCCGTACCACGAGGTCACGTCAAAGCCCGGGTAGCCGCTTTCGGCGATGGTGGGCACGTCGGGCAATTGCGGCAGGCGGTCCGGTCCGGCAATGGCCAACGCGCGCAGTCTGCCGTTCTGGATCTGCGGCAGCACGGTAGAGACGCCGGCAATGATCATGTCGACGTTTCCCGCGATGACATCGTTGACCGCCGGGGCCATGCCGTTGTACGGGATATGGCGGATGCTTATCCTGGCCGACTGGTTGAGCAGTTCGCCGGCCAGGTGGGCGCCGCTCCCGGGGCCGGGCGATGAGTAGTTCAGTTTCTGCGGATGTTGCTGGGCATAGGCGATCAGCTCCGCGAAGGTCTTCACCGGCAAGGCGTCATTGACCACCAGTACATTGGGCGAGGTGGCCAGCATGGTCACCGGCACGAAATCCTTGGCGGTGTTGAACGGCAGCTGCGTATAGAGCAGCGGATTGACGGTCAGGTTGCCCGTGGGCGCCAGCGCCAGCGTGTAGCCGTCCGGCTTTGCGCGCGCCACCTGGGCCATGCCGATGTTGCCCGACGCGCCGGGCTTGTTCTCGATGATGACCGGCACGCCCCATTTGGCGCTGAGCTGCTGCCCCACGATGCGCGGCAGGACATCAGCGATGCCGCCCGCCCCGAATGGCACGACGATGGTGACCGGGTGATCAGGAAATCCACTGCTTGCGGCATTCGCACCTGTCGAAAGCAAGGTGCCCGCGATAACGGTTGCCGCGGTCAATGCCGCAGCGGTGGCGCCACGAAAGGCAAGAGACGTTTTCATATTTTCCCCTTGAAAGTCTCACTGCACTGGAACAGCCTGGCGCCGCTGTGCGGCGTCACGGGCCTCTTGAAGAAAGCGGTCTGCTTGTGCGATGTCGTCGGACAATCGCCGGTCTTGCGACAAGAATCCGACCTGCTTGCGAAATTCATGGAGCAGGGCGCCGGTGCCGGCGCCGATCGGACGTTGCGGGTCTGTCCGCGTTCGCAGGTCCACCGCCTGGGCGGCATGCATCAACTCGATCCCCAGCAACGTGCGCAGATACCTGACCTGCCGTTGCACGCGCTGCGCGGCCAGGGGCGCATTGGTGCCGATGTCCTCGATGTTGCCGGCCAGCACCAGCGCGTCCGAAGACACGGGGTGTGACAACGCACGGATTTCGGTGCTCAGTACGGAGACGGGCTTCTGGATCGTGGTGTAGGCCAGCGTCCTGTCATCGGGGGCCAGAAAGCGCGGCAGCTGCGTGAAGGTCGGGTCGCCCATGCGCAGGATGCGCTGAGCCGACGATTGCGCGATCTGGGACAGGGCCACGCTTACGCTCTGCAGGGGCAGCACCCATACCGTGGGATCGAAGCTCGCGCTGGGCAGAATGGCCCCGCGCACATCGCCCTTGGTCACGTAATAGCGGGCCTCTTGCGGGGTCGCGTCCCCGGGTGGCTCCACGTCCAGGGCGACGGTGGGGTTGTCGTCGGAACTGTTGATCTGAATGGCCAGCTGCGCATTCAGCGCCTGCAGCGTCTCGCGCGCCGCGCCATGGACCTGGCTGATGGTGCGAAAGCTCAACGGGTCCTGCAGCGGACGTTTGTCGTCCTTTTGCCAGAGCGCGCTGCCGCGAAGCATCTCGACGATGCCTTTGGCGGTCTGCTGCTGCGCGCTGTAGGGGCGTTGAGCCTGCGTGGCCGCCAGCAGCGGCGCCACATTGCCGTTCAGACCTTCAAGGGATAGCGCGGCGACTTCATCGGCACGATGCAGGATGGCCGCCACGTCGTGCGCGGCCAGGACCGCCAGCGCGGCGCCATACGCATTCGAGCTCAAGATGGAGAGCGAGTCTTTGGCATAGGGTTTGGCGGGCTTGAGCCCCGCCTGGCGCAAGGCATCGGCCGCATTCATCACTTGTCCGCCGGTCTCGATCCGGCCTTCTCCCATCATCGCCAGGCCGATCTGCGGCAAGATGGTGATATCGGCTTCGCCTACCGACCCTTCTCCCAGCACCACAGGGGTCAGGCCGGCATTCAGGAAGGCGGCATACTGCTCGACGAGCGCGCGACTCATGCCGGTGCCGCCGAACAGGGCGGTATTCAATCTGATGACCATCGTCGCCCGTACCGCGTCGGCCGGCGCGGGCTTGCCGAATGCCACGGTATGCGAGAGCAGCATGCGGTGATTGAATGCTTCGGACAGCGCGCGCGCTTCGTCGGACAGCGTGTCGCCGGAGAAAATGGTCTGGTCCTTGTTCTGGCCGACGCCACGGTTCAAGCCGTACACGGGCTGGCCAAGGCGCGCATATTCGAGCAGCAGCGCATGCGAGCGCTCCACGCGCGTCAGCGCCGCTTCCGAGACTGCGATCCCGCGCCCCTTGCGGGCGACCTCCACCACCTGATCCAGCGTCAGGGTGGCGCCGTCCAGCACCAGCGCGGGCTGAGGCGTCGGTGATGCAAACGCTGCGCCCGTCATGAGCCAGGCGCCCGCCAGAGCCAGGCCGGCCTTGATTCTGAATGCATGAGGCAAAAAGAGGGCAGTGCGGGGCGAAACCGTGGAGAAGCGATGCATCAAAACTCCTTCGGATGGATAGGAAGCCGTGCAGCAGGAAAGCCGTGTGCCGGCTTACGCAGTGCCGCCGCGCGCGACCCGCATCTAGGTGCTGGTGCGCAAGCCGGCGCGGCGTAACCGATGGGCATGATTTAACTTGTATATACAAATACAGTCAACCCGAGTTTCTTCGGATTCAAGTCGATCAGACGCAACTTTCCCGGGACTCGGCTTTACCCTTGACGCTGGCTGGGGCGGGGATGACAGATGGTTTGCGGTGGGGGACGCCGGTTGCCCGGGAACCGGAGTCTCCCGATGTCCCGGCATGGCGGCGGCGCCCAGGAATTCATGCCATCTGCGGGGATCATGACTGGATGAGCTGGCGGCGGATGGCAGGCCAGCGGAAGGTTCCCGCTGTGCCGGATTTGCCCACGGTAAAGCCCTGGCCGCCTGCGGTTTTCCGGCCGCGGCCGGGCGTTTGGGCCCGGGGGCTGCCCAGAAACAAAAAAGCCCTGGGCACGTAATGTGTCCAAGGCTTTTCCGTCTGGAATTTGGTGGAGCGGAGGAGGATCGAACTCCCGACCTTCGCATTGCGAACGCGACGCTCTCCCAGCTGAGCTACCGCCCCAAATCAAGCAAGATCAAGAATATACAGGAATCTTCCCGGCCTGCGCAACACGCCTGAAAACTAAATTTATCACGCAAATTCCAGGGTGGCGATGACCGGCGCGTGGTCCGACGGTTGTTCGTTGCGGCGCGGTTCCTTGTCTATAGTGCAGGCCACGCAGCGCTTGACCAGCGGGGCGGACAAAAGCACGTGGTCGATGCGCAGGCCGGCATTGCGGCGGAACGCAAACTGGCGGTAATCCCACCAGCTGAAGGATTTCTCGGGCTGCTCGAACAGGCGGAACGAGTCGGTCAGCCCCAGGTCGAGCAGGTCGCGGAGAGCGCGGCGCTCGGGTTCGGATACCAGCACCTGGCCTTCCCATTTCTCGGGGTTGTGCACGTCTTCGTCGGCGGGCGCGACGTTGTAGTCGCCCAGCACGGCCAGTCGGGGATATTGTTTGATCTCGTCGGCAAGCCAGTTGCGCATGGCTTCGAACCATTCCAGCTTGTAGGCGTACTTGTCCGACCCCACGGACTGGCCATTGGGACAATAGGCGCAGACCACGCGCACATCGCCCTCGGGGCTGGGGAAGGTCAGGGCCAGCACGCGCTGCTGGGGGTCCTCGTAGCCGGGGATGTTGCGCACCATCGTCGTGCCGGGCACGCGCGAAATGATGGCCACGCCGTTATAGGTTTTCTGGCCGGCCCAGACGGCGTGATAGCCGGCTTCGGTGAAGGCGGCTTCCGGGAATTTGTCGTCGGTGAGCTTGAGCTCCTGGATGCACAGCACGTCGACGGGATTGGCGGCCAGCCAGTCCAGGACTTGTTGCAGACGCACGTTCAGGGAGTTGACGTTCCAGGTGGCTAATTTCATTTGAGGTCTAAATTGTTGATATTGTTCAATTTTAATTTTCTGTGTTTGATTGGTACCCGAGATCGTACCCAAAAAACCGGGTTGTGCAGAGCGTGTGACACGTAGCCACACCCGGTAGGATGCGTAGACACGCTTGCTTCTGAAGGCTGGTGCTTTGTGCTGCCTGGAATAGGGCACCACGCGTGCTTGTGAACGGTTTCGGTGCGTGTTTTCGAGGGATGCAAAGAACAACGCATTCGGCAACTACACTTCGCAGCCAAGGGCGCGAGCGGCGCGGCCTTGGCTGCGTGCAATGCAAAGACATGCCTCATCGGCCACCAGTTTGCCGGTGCGGTAGCCGATAGCATGTGTCAATGGAAAAACACGCCCGCGATTCAGAACGTCCTCCGTCCAGAGGTTGCTCTCATTCTTGGCCGACGATTGGGTGCCGCAGTTGGCTCTTGGGGCGTCGATCGACTTACGACTCTCGTTCCGACGCCATGTCGATGTCCTCGCAGAGGATCGGGGCCATCGACAGAGTCAATCTCTTCGATGGCATCTTTCAATTCCTTGCCTGAAGGGCGGCCGCCTGTCCCCGACTGTGGGGAGTGTACCTGAGGCGCTCAGCTCCGCCTCTTCGCCGGCCGCGCCACTATAGTTGTTGTGTAGGCGGTAGCTGTCGCCGCGCCTCTCGATCTGTCCAATATCCGCTTCTTCAGGTCTTCTGCGCAGGCGGGCAGGCCCAACATGGGGATGCAGTTGGCGAGCATCACTGAATGGGCCTCCAGGGCTCACAGGGCAGCTTCAGGCCGATCCGGCAGCGACGGATTCGTTCGGCCGCGCCGTTGGTCACATCGCTCATTAAGCGCTTCCCGTGCGGTGGGCGCCCGTATAGTTAGCTGGCCAGCACCAGTTGCGCTACGCTGCCCGCCACATACAGGCGGCCGTTGACGTCACGAACCGACGAGCGGTTGACGACTTCGAGGCTGTTGCGATCTGCGTCCTCGCAGAGGACGAGGCCGTGGTCCGTCAGGGCGTAGACACGGGCATCATCGATGGCGAAGCACCGGTTCAGTCTGCTGGTGGCCGCGCTGGTGCCGGGGCGCACGACGGGCGTGCTTGAAATGAGCTCGGAAGTGCGCAATCAGCGGAATGAGCTGGTCATGGAGGGGATGCAGAAGTATCTGCTGCGCAAGCGGGGTTGAAGGTGCTCCGTGGCCGCTTGCCTAACGAAAATTCGGGTATTGAATTTACCTATTAACGCTCAATTGTTTGAAGCCGCAAAGTGGCCGTACCTTCGACGAGTTTCGTAATAATCGCTCTCCGCTTCGCATCGGTGATCGGTTGCGTAATCGGTATCGCCGGGCCATAAATGGGTGAACGGATGGTCGGGCGTGCCAGCGTTTCATCATCAACGAGGATCTCGACTTCCCTACCGACATGCCGCTGGGTGAAGACGTTGAGAGCATGACTGCTCTTTTCCGAAATGTATAGGACTAGTTGTCCCGTTTGCATATCTGTAATGCCGGTAATTGCGCCGCTTTCAATCTGGAGGTTGAGTGACTCGGCGACCGCCGGCGACACCGACAACACAGTTGTCAAATAGATTGCCCGGATACATTTTTTTATCATCATCTCTCGTAAACCTTATCGATCGCCGACGGTGGCCGCCCCTTCTGACCTCCTCCCATGAACTGGAGAAGCTCAATCCAGAAAAATCGGCTGGTCAGTGGATGGGATCATTTGCTGCACGAACAACGCGGGCGCGGTATCGGCGAGCGCCGAGTGCAGGCGGAAAAGGTTGTAATCCTGCCTCCAGTTTTCGAGCTTTTGACGAGCATCTTCGAGCGACATGAACCACGTTGTGTTCAGGCACTTGTCGCGCGAGCTACCGTTGAATGACTCGATGAATGCTTTATCAGTAGGCTTGCCTGGGCGTAAAAAATCAAGCGTCACGCCCTTATCGTAAGCCCATCGATCTAGCGCCAAGGAAACGAACTCCGGCCCGTTATCGGCTTGAATCCAACTTTGATTAGCTGCTGTCAGGGTGGGGCGATCCAGTCGGTGGGCCGCTGCCTTGCGCCTGTGAGGACGCTTGCTGCGTAAGTTCAGGATATTCAATGAAAGCGATCGCGCCTTATTTGATTTGGCAAAAAAGCTGATTTCAATTGAGCCCCGCAGCCACCACCTGCGCGCCGGCTCAGGGGGGCGCCGCCGCGGATGCCGCGGGCGTAGGCGGTGAAACAGCAACAGCGGTAACTGGGGCCGGGGTGACGACCAACGCCCGATCCGCCTTCAGCGGCTTGCCAACCGTGTGGCCCGGCAGCAGCGTCGAAAGCGCCATCGGCAAAACCGGTACGTCCGGCGGCGATGAGCCTGCTTTTGGGGAGGTCGTATCCCAACGCAGTGAGAATCCTTGCTTTCTGGATTGCGGCAGTTGCATTTCACGATCCATACATGAGGCCCCATCTCGCTCCGATAGCCTCGACCTTGTGGAGTATGAGGCGTAGCGTTTCCAGCTCTTCGATGACTCCGCCTCGGCAATCCCAGTCAGGGGGGAACGGATCTTCGATCAACTCAAGGTAGGTCAGGAGCTTGTCGCACCAAGCCCTCCCGGACTCGGCGGAAGACCAGGGGCGCTCCGCAGGCGTCCAAGATCCTGGGATTCCAGCGTCCTCCCAGTCCGCTTTCGACATTCCGACGAAATTGGAAAATGGCGGCAGTGACAGCTCTATCGCTAAATCGTTGAGAATATTCTCCGCAGTCATGCAGCATCGCATGTCGAGATAGTCATCGAATGGAACGTCATTCTTATCAAGCACCAGCCATAGCTCAGACATCAATTTTCTCCATGGACGAAGCCCTCAAGCCTTAGGCGATGCTAAGCGACTCTGTGCGGCCATCAGGGGTTTATAAAGCGCGGAAGTTCTTACGTAGAGCCTCGCGGTTGATGCCGTCGAAAAAGCGTGGCCGCGGCTGGCGGCTGGTAGCGGGCGGGATTGAGGAGCGCGGCCAGGAACAGGCTACCGCCCCGAATATCGTGCAGCTCATTTCATGCGAGCCAAGCATCCACGCCTCCTACAGAAGCTCGATCAGTAGCGGCGAAACCGTGGGGGGTATTGACCAGGGTTCTCATCTTGCAACGTCGATCGCCGGACAAGGCCAGCCGCACTTCATCGAGATCCAACTCCGCCTGGTTGACCATCGACCCGGCATCTCAGTGGCTGCTCCTGCAATTCAAAAATTCCCAAGTCGATAGTCGGCTCAGGGTCGCGCCGGCTGATAAACAGACCGGTGGCCTCCGCCACGGCCTGACGGCAAACAGGATTCAAATTCCGAACAACTGACGGCAAATAAATTCTGATCATGGAATGCACTCGCCCAATGACGTGGAGTGTTGTTTTTTAATGCGTGGGCCGCCACGAGATCATTGTTCTGCCGCTGCTTTGTAGGCGTGGTTTGAAAATAAGTGAGGGAAATAGGCGATTCGTAAGAGAATAGGCAAGCATCTATTTACCGAAATTTTCTCATTTGTGATGTTGGAACTCAGCTATATTATTCTGAGTTGCTCCTTTGGTAGTGGTTTTTGGTATCCAATTTTGGTTTGCAGCTATTCTATTTTTCTATACAAAAATTGGAGGGGCGATTGATTTCGAAGAATCTGTCGCTTGAGGGACGTCCGATGGTCCGCTGTACAGCACTGTCTTGAGCTGGTCATCGGATTCCATGTCCTTCTGCTCACCTTGGCTTGGAGCTTAGCGGGTTGGGGGGGATCTACAGGTAACGCCCATCCAGGGAGAGAGGCGTGTACTCCTGATAGTCGATCCAGGCATTTGTAAGACGATGAACGTCATGCAAGAATTCTGTTCCTGCCGATCCGCTGCGATGGGCGCGTGTGTCGGTGGCGATGCCGCACGAACTGAAGTTTCTAGAATCAATTAAATAGATGGCAGCATGAAAACTCCAGGTCTTCGCAATCCAAAAGCCAGCGCCTTTCTTTTTTGTCGCCTCGCAATTCTTGGTGGGTTCATTGCTGCTGTGCTTGGCATCATCGAGATATATGCGATCGATCATGCAACCGTCCGCGCGATGATCGTAATCGGATTGGGGAGCATTTCGGCAGTGCTTGGCGGCGCGTTTTTTCTCAACTTATCATCCATTCGACGGACGTTCCGCATGATGCGTGATGAGCAAACCGCTATCGCTCGATGGGTAGTGCCAGCGGAGCAGGTTGAACGCTATCGCGAGATCGATCAGCACCTTTCATCCCAAGACAAGATGAATAGCTACGGCCTGCCACAGACGACTCCCCGGGATGGCATCGAGGTCATCTTCTCCGATGAGGGAGTGCTGATTGGCGACCATTATTTTTGCTTGGCGACGTCGGGCCTTTACTGCGCGATGGGCGTCCGATTTATTGAAATGGACCCGCCGATAATTGAATTTGACATCGTTATGCCAGCCATAACGAATCCTAGTCCCGCGTACGTCGGTGATGTTTTCGGCGTGTTGCGAGTGCCAGTGGCAGCTGAAGCAGAGCAGAAGGCTCTTCAGATTGCATCGCACTTCGATGATATCTTCGAGCGACGAGTGATTGTAAACCCCGATCGTTGGACAAAAAGGATCCGCATCAGTCTCGCGGCCGCAGTTGTCGCATTTGCGTGTGGGGTGGCGGGCGTGGCGCTCATTAGTCCGGATCAGGGGCGGGGGCATGCTAATCGTCCCTCCCTGTTTCTTATTATATTTGGAGTGCTCGGCACGGGGGGAGGCTTGATTGCTTCGTCTCGCTGTAGGGCATTTAGAAAAATCCAATTTCATCAGCACTCTTGCAAATCCAATTGAACGCTTTGCCAAAAATTCACGTAATACGATGACTTTCGCACTGAGTGGAAACGGGTGGGGCCGGCGTTCATGCGGACGGCTCACCTCTCAATGTGATTGACGCAGCAAATCTGGACATCTGACTAACGCGGTAATCCGGGGGGCGGTTCGGAGATGATTTCCGATATTCTTATTGAATAGGTGGCCGCCGCTAAAGGTTTCGATCTGCTGCGTACAGTCGGGCAAGCCGTCAGAATGTCCTCATCCAAATGCCTGAACCGGATTTTGCCGGACCGAAGTGCTCGATGGGCATCTGTCAATCAAACTGCATGGTCGATGGACTTCAGTAGGCGTCCACTATCATGAAACTGACTGCCGCAGAATTCTTCACAATTTCATTTTCCGGTTTGTGCGCATGAATCTTGCCAATGACGACCACATCGTGGCTTCGCGTGCAGTCAACACACTATTCATGATGGAGCTTGTTGTCTTTGTCGAGAGGCACTTCGGACTGACGATTGAGAACAAAGACTTGGAGCTCTGTGACTTCAGCAGCATCGATGCGCTCATGTGCTTCATCGAAACCAATCGCGCTTGATCGAGAGCGATTGACTACCGCAATGTCCAAAGCACTGTTCGGCGCTGTCGCACGCTCCGCTATCCCGAATTTCCCGACGTGTAGGTACTGTTGAAACTTGTCTCAGATAGTGCCGTCGACAAGGTTGTGATCCACGCAGGGGCAGTTGGCCTCAGTATGCGGCGGCTAAGTCTGTAGCCTGGCGACTATTGCATTGACTCCTTCCACCAATCGAGAAACAGGTCTGCCCGGAGCGTACTCCGGGCAGACCCAGTCTCGATACGGCGCCTACCAGAGCACTCTGATTCCCGCACGCCCCGAGACGCTGCTGGCTGTGCCAGAGTCGAGTGCGCGGTTGTAATCCACGGATCCGAACAGGGTCACCTTCTTGGCGACCTCGCCCGCAACGCCGACGCCTAGCTGTCCCGACGTACCCGCGAGGCGGGTGTTCAAGGTTATCGGGTCGGTGCCGCTCAGTGTGCTGAACGTGGTCTTGGCGTCGGCGCCCGAGGTGTTCCAGAGGTTGGCTCGGGCCCAGGTCGTCAGGCCTCGCCCGCTGGCCCGGCTCCAGTCCTTTGACAGACGCAGGCCGGCGCGCGTGGTCACCGTGTTCGTGGTGCGGAACTGCACCTGGCCGTAGTCGTCGGCGCTGTCGCGCAGGTTCACGTTCTGCAGGATCACCTGCGCCTGAGGCTCCAGCATCCAGCCCTGCTTGCCCGCGTCCTGGAGAGCGAGTGGGTAGCCCGCTTCCAACGATGCCGCCAGACCATGACCACTGCTCTTGAAGCCGTTGCCGGTAGTGGCCTCGGCCCGCACGCGGTCGTAGCGCGTGGCCTGCGCCACGGCGTCCAGGTACGCGCCGCTGGCGGCCTCGCGCGTCCAGTAGCCGCCCATCGAATATCCGTTCATGGATGCCTTGCCTGCCCGCCCGCCGTAGACGGCGCCCACGGTGGCGTCGGTGCGGCCAGCGCCCACATAGAGGCCGGCGGTGTCGCTCACGCCATTTTCGCCAGTCTTGCGATACAGATCCGCACCGACCTGGATGGCTCCGATATCGTAGTCGTACGATGGACCATGGTCGGCGAAGCGCCGATGACGGCTGAGCGCATTCTGATTGTTGCCGGCGCCGCGAATGCCTCCGCCCACCTCGCCGCTTTCGCCGATGGCGCGTGCCCACGCGCGCGCCTTGCCGTCGCTGCCCGAGCGGTTGACGCCGCCGCCGGTGCGTTCGTGGTAGGTTCCGAGCGTGGCCAGACCGTAGCGCTTGGTCAGTGCTGGTACAGCCATGGCGACGGGCACTTCATTGCGATAATTGGGCAGCTGGACGACGAGAGGGCGCTCTGGCGAGATGGGTGGCCGCGCAGGTTGCTCTGGCCTATCCGGTTGTTCGGGTTGTTCCGGCTGCAGCGGTGGCGGGGGCGGCGGGGGCGGAATCACCGCCCGCGTGCTGCGCAGGTACCAGTTTCCATCGCCCGCATCGGCGTTTAAGCCGTTCTGCGCCAGGGTGTATTCATAAGCGCCCGCGGCAACCCGGCCGCCAAGGGCGAAAGCGTCCTCGGCCGAAGCCCCTGGGGTGTTCACCTGCACAAGCTTGATGCCATTGCCCGTGGTGAGCGCGCCCAGGCCGCCCTGGTTGGTCACGTGTAACCGCGTGGCGCCGTTGCCCATCACCACGCGGCTGGCGACGAGCCTGTCAGTGGCGGAGCTGTCGCCGTTCAGCACGCTGTTCATGTAAAGGCTGCCGCCATTGCTGGTGTAGGAGCCGGCGACGGTCAGGGTGCGGCCAATGCCCGGACCCTCACCCATGATGACGCTGCCGGCGTTAGACAGGGCGGGCACCTTCTGGTCGAAACCCCGGAGATCCAGGGCGCCGCCAGCCTGCAGGACGTGCGTCGAGTTGGGGCTCAATGCGTTCGCGGCGCCCGCAGCAAGCGTTCCGCCCGAGATCGTTGTGACGCCCGAATAGATGTTGTTCGCTGTCAATGCCGTGACGCCAGCGGTGTGCGTCACGGAACCTGCACCGGTGATCTTCGGATCAAAGCGATAGGCGCCACTGGTATTCGTGTGATTGAACACCAGCGATCCTTTCGCCCCCATGGTCAGCGTCGAGGCGGTCAGCGTGCCAGGCGCAGCGGGCGCATTTCCCTGAGGCGCACCGATGTTGAGGGTACCGACCCCTGTGCTTGTCACGGACATGGACACCGTCGGCGAAGTCACCTTCCCACCGTCGGCAATAGTCAATGTGCCGACGCCTGCGTGGCCGATAGTCAGGCTGCTGGAGTTGGTCCAGGAAGCGCCCGCGCCGGAAACCAGGACTTGGCCCGATAGCGACGCCGGGGATTTGTATGCGCTGTAGCCAATATGCCCATCGGTGTTGGATACGGTTCCGCCGGCGCCGATGTTCAGCAAGCCGGCGCCCGCGTCACCGACCCTGAGACTGGCGGCAGTGGTCAAGGAACCATTGGAGACGTTGACCACGCCGGACGCCCCTGGGCTGGTGCCGATGATGGTGGCGTTGCCGTAGATGCTGGCAGTCGATACCCGACCGCCATTGCTGATGTTGAGTGTGCCCGCCCCGGATTTGCCGATGTGGTCTAGGGAATCGGTGATCCAACTGGACGGATTGCCGTCGGCATCGGTGCCCGAGACGTTGACGGTGCCGGAGGAGCCGGCATACCAACCGATCGAGCCTACCTTGCCTGAGACAACGCCGCCCCCTTCGATATTCACGATGCCCGTGCTGCCTGTCTCGTGTCCGACAATGAGCTCGCTGTTCCAGCGAGAACCCGCGCCCGACACAGTGGCCGTGTTGACCGCGCCTGCACTGTGACCGACATAGCTTTGCTGATTGGTGATGACCCCGCCATCCAGGACATTCAACGTGCCTTCGCCTTTCCATCCGACATAGACGGCGGCGAAACTGGTGTTGATCCAGTTGGAGCCTTGTCCCGAAACGGTCAGCGTGCCCGACGAGCCGGGGTTGAAGCCGAGGTAGTAGCCGCCCGTTGCATTTTGAAGGGTCGCACCGTCCTTGATGGTGATCTTGCCAGTGCCGTTAGTGCCGATATTGACGGTGCCCCCCGCGGTCGTCCAGATGGAGCCGGGGCCAGAGACCGTCACCACGCCCGAGGAACCTGACGCCTGGCCGACATAGCTGTTCTTGCTCGAGACCGAGCTGCCAGCTTCGATATTCAACGTGCCATTTCCGGTATTTCCGACCGTCAGTACACCCGTGCCGGGTATTGTCCACGGCGAAGGCTGCGCGCCGGACGGCACGTTGACCGTATTGCCGCCGTCGATGACCGCCTGCGCCTGGACGGAGGAAGCATGGGCCAGCAACGCCATGGTCGCCAATGAAACGCGCGAATGCGCAAAGTGCTTGCGGCTCCGGCTACCGGAGAGGATGCTGAAGTCAGACGAGCCGTGAGCACGTGGGGGAGAAAGCATGAAAGACCTGGCGAAAATGAGCAAATTGTCGGTTGACCTCCTTGGTATTCTCGGATTTGGGTGGGGCTTTAGATATCGAAGGAATCTTAATTGCTGCCCAGATGATGGTGCTGCGCCAATAACGGGCAACAAAATGGGTGTCGGCCCGAGTGACGGGTAGTGATTAAGAAAGTGTTTACTCAAAGTCCGCTAAGTTTCTATTTTGAGTAAAAACTCTCTTGTTTTCGTTTCGTTGAAATATATAAATTCAAATATTTTCTCCTTTTCAGGGTGGCCGCCAGCAAGCATCTCGATGCCTCTTTTTCCTGGCACTGGGACCCTGGCCGAGAGCGGGGGGGCACGCAGGGACTGGTTGGCGGCTGGTCGAACTGTTCTATGCCCGAAAAAATCGAACGGGACAAATTGCCGGATGGTGGAAATGCGGCGTTCACGGAGACGGGGCCGTCAATTTTCGCGAGACGATCCATCGCACGCTATTCATTCAAGCGCGCGGAGCGCTGAAAAAGGGAACTGTTGCGCGCTTGCGACGTGCCCGAGTCCCGCGCCGGCCGCGTTACCCCGCCCAGAAAGCCGATGGCCACGGACGAATGGCTACCGCTGTTTAGATCAGCGGGCGCCCGGATTCTGCAGAAGGCCAGACGGTTCCTGTGCGCAGGGAGGGTGATTTTTCTTTCCGGCAGATGGTAGCGGTCAGATTCCAAGTCGACGAGTACGGGGCCGCCAAGCATGCAATACGGTCGCTCCGGCGCGTCAGACCGCAGTCGGCATAGTTCTTTTGCCTTTTCTTAAATAGAATAGATCTGGATGAGCTCCGAGGGGGGTACAACAATGAACAGGCTTTTCAGAGTCGTTCGGAATGCCTCGCGCCAATCTGGGATGGTGGCCTCCGGGCCCGCGCATGGCACCGGAAAACGCTCCCTACTTCATGCCTCGTCCGAACCCGAACCCGAGGCGGCATCGGATCCCAGGCTGCCCTTCTTGAGCGTGTCGGCGGTGACCGGGGGCCTGATCGGTCTCAACCTTCTGACGACCGCCGGCAGTGTCCTTGCCGCTTGTACGCCGTCCGCCACCTCGGGCCTCACCACGACTTGCAGCGGTACAGACCAGGTCACCACGGTAGGTGCCGGGCCGACCTACGACAACGTCACGCTGATCGTCAACCCGGCCACCACCATCAGCACGGGCGCAGTTTCCGCCATCAGCCTGGGTAACAGCGCCAACATCACCATCGGCAGCGGATCCGTGATCGAGAACAACGCTGCTGGCACGGGAGGCGTCGGATACTGGTTGGCGGGTCATAACACCGTCGAGTTCAACAACAACAACCTCGTGACGGTAGAGACCGGCGCGACGATCTCATCGCGCGGCCCGGGAATCTCGAACGAAGCGATCAACACGCTCGGCTTCGGCAACACGATCATCAATCGCGGCGTGATCGAAGGCTTCTCCAGCTCGGCGATCTGGCTCCAGGGCACGGCGCTGGGCACGGCCAACTCGATCGACAACTACGGCACCATCCGCACTTTCGCCAACGGCGCAAACTTCGACGCGATCGGGTCCAACAGCAACAACGCGGTGATTTTCACCAATCGCACGGGCGCCGCAGTGTCGGGCCACGTGACACTGGGTAACGGCAACGACAGCGTCACGCTCGAAGCCGGCTCGGTCATGAGCGGCAACCTCAACGGCGGCACGGGCAGCAACGCACTCACGCTCAACAGCAGCTTCGGCTCCAACGATGCCGTGGCAGGCAGCATCAGCAACTTCCAGACCCTGGTCAAGCAAGGCGCGGGGCAATGGACGCTGAGCGGACAAGTCGGCAACAACGGTGCCAATCCGCCGCTGGCCGTCACGGTAGCCCAGGGTACCTTGACGCTCACGGGCAATAACAGCAGCTTCAATGGCTCGGTACTGGTCAACTCGGGGGGCGTCCTAGAAGCCTTTGCGCAGAGTCTGCCTTCCGGTGTGACCGACAACGGCATCGTGCGTTTCATTCAGAGCACCAACGGGATCTATGCGGGCGTCATCACGGGCAGCGGCGCCGTCGAGAAGGCTGGCGCGGGTGTGCTGAACCTCTCCGGCGTTCACACCTATACCGGTACGACCTCGATCAATGCCGGCACCTGGCAAACTGGCGTGAACAATGCCTTCGCGACCAGCAGCGCCGTGAACGTGGCCGGTGGCGCCACGCTGGACCTGAACAACTTCAACCAGACCGCCAACAACCTCTCCGGCGCCGGCAGCGTGACCCTGGGCAATGCGACCCTGACGGTCAACGAGACTGCACCTACCACCTTCGGCGGCGTGGTCAGCGGGTCGGGTGGCCTGACCAAGACCGGTGCATCGGCATTGACCCTGACTGGCGACAACAGCTATGCCGGCCTCACCACGATCAACACCGGCACCCTGCAACTCGGCGACGGCGGCATCGCCGGCAGTGTGGCCGGCAACATCGCCAATAACGCCGCGCTGGTTGTCAACCGCTCCAATGAGCTGATCCTCGCCGGGACGCTCAGTGGCTCCGGTTCTTTGGCACAGGCGGGTGCTGGCACGACCGTTCTCAACAGCCCTGGTACCCAGGGTAGCGTGAACGTCCAGCAGGGCACGCTCAAGTTCTTGCAGACTGGCGATTTCACTACGATTGGCAACTACACCACCCAGGGCGGCGCCACTACCAATATCGGTCAGCTCCAATCGGCCCTGCGCATCGGCGGCGTTTTCACCCAGGCGGCCAATTCCACCCTCGACGCCACGCTGGGGGCTTCCCCGGACATCGTCGCGGGCAGCGCCGTGCTGGACGGCAACCTGATGATCCGAGGCTTCAGCCAAAGCGCGATACCTGTGCAAGCCAGTCAAGTCATCAGTCAGACTTACACGATGCTGCGCACCACCGGCGGCATCACCGGCAACTTCGTCAACAATCCGCTGGGCTCCGCGGGAGCAGACTACCTGCTCCATCAAGGCTTCGTCTCGGCCGATACCCTGGACTACAACCTCGGTTTCCGCATGGCCTGGACCGATGGAGGAACTGCTGCGGGCACAGGCACCTTCACCCTGGCGCCGAATACGGCCTTCGATGTGGACATTGCCCTGGCGAATCAGACGGGTCCCTTCGCCAGCGGCTGGGACGGCCAGAGCCTGACCAAGAACGGCGAGGGTCTGCTGAGACTGTCGGCGGCCAACACCTACACCGGCACCACCACGGTCAATGCCGGTACGCTGCAGACGGGCATCGTCAACGCCTTCGCCAGCAGCAGCGCCGTGAGCGTCGCCGGTGGCGCCACGCTGGACCTCAACGGCTTCGATCAGATCGCCAACAATCTCTCGGGCGCCGGTAACGTGGCAACGGGCAGTGCGGCGCTCACGGCCAACAACACTGCCGCCACCACCTTCAGCGGCCCCATCAGCGGCGATGGCCGCCTCGTCAAGACCGGCGCCGCCACGCTGACGCTCACGGGGGACAATACCTACACCGGGGGCACCACGATCAGTGCCGGCACCCTGCAGTTGGGCAACGGCGGCACGACCGGCAGTCTGGCCGGGGACATCGCCAACAACGCCGCCTTGGCGGTCAATCGGGTCGATGCGCTGACGCTCGGTGGTCGGATCAGCGGCACGGGTTCCTTCACGCAAGCAGGAACCGGGACGACCACGCTTTCGGGCGCCAATACCTACAGTGGTGCAACAACAGTCGCCGCAGGAACGCTCAAGGCGGGATCCGCCAACACTTTCAGCGCGGCCTCGGCCCACAGGGTGTCCGGCGGCGCCACGCTGGACACAGGCGGGTTCAATCAAACGGTGGCTGCTCTCGACAACGCGGGCACGGTCAATCTGCTGAGCGGGCGTCCGGGCTCCACGCTTGCGGTGACGGGGGCGTATGTGGGGCGTGGCGGCATCTTGCACATCGGCACCACCCTGGGCGACAGCAGTAGCGCGAGTGACCGGCTGGTGCTCAATGGGCCGGGTGCCAGCGCCTCCGGCTCCACCACGGTGCAGATCACCAATCTTGGCGGCCTGGGAGCGCTGACCACGGGCAATGGAATTGAGGTGGTCACCGCGCTCAACGGCGCCACGACCACGGCGCAGACGACCAAGGACGCCTTCGTGCTGGGCGGCCCGGGCGTTGGGGGACTGGCCAAGGGCGGCGCTACGCTGTCGGCGCCGCACATCGATGCCGGCGCGTATCAGTACCAGCTCTACGCGGCCGACGCCAATGGGCAAGGGGAGAACTGGTATCTGCGTTCCACTACGCCAGGCGCGGAGGTGCCGATCTATCGGACTGAGGTGCCGCTGGTCGCGGCCTTGCCGGCGCAGATGCGTCAGGGGGATCTGGCGATGCTGGCCAACCTGCATCGCCGCGTAGGAGATGACGATAGGGTCAGGGAGACGGGGGGGCGAGCGATGCCCCGGCATTGCGAGATCGGCGCGGCTGGGCCCGGGCGGTCTACACCGACATCAACATCCACCAGGACGGTACAGTCAATCCACACAGCGATGGTTATCTGGGGGGCGTGCAAGCCGGCGCCGACTTGTGGGCGAGTCCCTCCTGGCGGGCAGGGTTCTACGTGGGCCAGCTCGAGGGCAATGTCGATGTGATGGGCAACGCCCGAGGCGTGTCCGGGAAAGTCGGCTACAACGATCTGCGCTCGCGCTACCTGGGGGGGTATGCGACGTGGGCAGATGCCAGCGGGCGCTATGCCGACCTGGTGCTACAGGGGGGAGATCACCGCTACAGTGTGCGGCCGGAAGCGAATCCGAGCGTGTCGGGGAAGGCCCGCAGTTGGGTGGCCTCCGTGGAAGTCGGTCAGCCCTTTGCGTTGACGGAACGCTGGACGATCGAAACCCAGGCGCAACTGGCGTACCAGAAGAGTTCGATCGATGACCTGGAACTCAGTGGCGCGGTGGTGCAGCAAAAGACCAATGGAGGCTGGATCGGGCGCCTGGGCGTGCGTGTGAAGGGCGACATGATGACTTCGGCGGGGCGGTTGCTGCCTTACGGGCGTGTCAATCTGTACTACGCGGGCTCCGGCACCGACGTTGCGCGCTTCATCTCGCCGGCGGCGGTTACGGACATCGCGAGCCGCTCAGGATATACGTCGATCGAGATTGCCGGCGGGGCGACGCTGGCCTTGAACTCGAGGACTAGCCTCTATGCGGAAATGGGTCACGTGTTCGATGTTTCGGGCGGCGCACGTGTGCAATCCTCGATCCTGGGGAGCCTGGGGGTGAGAGTGCGGTTTTAGCGGGGAACGCTCCCGCTGCTCATCTTCGCGATGTGGCTGGGATGCGTTTGCGGATCGTGGCCCAATGGTTCGGGATTTGCGGGCATCGTGCCCATGCGACCTCAGGCCATCGAGTTCTGAAAAACCGCCGCTCGCTACCCGGTGGCGCCGAGCGTCAGGACTGCAGACCTGAAAGCGTCGTACGTCATAGTCCTATCGGCGCCGACGAGCGCGGCGAATCTTTACCGGGCGCGTTTGTCTTCCGATACGAAACACGCGTTAATGGAGTGCGCTGTGTCCGCCAGTATTGCATCTCCGATCTTCGTGGATTCTCCTTTATGAGCGGCGTATACCGCTCCCGACCCGAGGGCCGCCATGCCCAATCGCGAGTAGCCGAGAATAAACACGCTGTCGGCTAGTGGTTCCCAGGAGATCCTTCGTACAAACGTCGCATTGGAGCTTGTTCCAAATATTACCGTCGAGAACGAAGCGCAAAGGGATTTCAACAGGGTTCATGACACGCCTTTGATTGCCTGGACATGGTTGTAACATTGTTGTCGCGCTCAAAGGGGGGATGTATTCACTCACCGGCGCGCCATCCCCTTGCGCAGCTGATTTGGGGTAGGGTCAGACTATCAGCGAGATGGACATGGAGCCCGGCTTTACCGGCCGGGCCTGTCCGATCAGTTGATGGTGCCGTAGTTGGCGCCGGCGACCGGCAGCTTGGCGGCTTCGCCGAACGTGGCGTTCGAGTTCATGACGCCGTAGTTGACGCCTGCCAGGCCGCCCCCCACGTGCGCGTAGTTGTAAAGCACGTTGACCTTGCCGCTGGCGACGGATTGGGAAACGGAGCCTTGGTTGGAGCCGACCAGACCTCCCAGCGCTTGCGTATAGGTGTTGCCGCGTACTGTCGCCGTGGTCAGGTACAGCGCCTGATCAGCAGACCGACTTGAGTCTGACGCCTTCGCCACACCATTTTTCCAGATTCTCCCTGCACCGGCCGAGCCAACCGTCTCTGTCGTCGGCGTAACGCGATTGCATAACATCGCCAAGTGCGTTGACGCGATCCAAAGCGCTTTCAAATCGGGCCCGCACTTCAGAATCCGCTGGGACGAATGCTCCCCATTCCTTGTGCTGCTCGTCAAACTGTGCATCCCAAGGGGTGAAGATCAGGTTGTACTGCGGATTGTCATCCTCGTCATCGTTGGGATACGCATCTTCCGGCAACGGCTCACGGCCGCCGAAGTCGGGAATCGGTGAACGAAGCGCGACCCATTCCAGTGCTTTGTTCGGGGTCATCCTGACGATCAACAGACCCGGGTCCCATTCGACGCACCAGTAAAGATCCTGATCATCGAGCACATAGCTGTATTTCGCCATCGTCTGGAGAATGCAAGCCGGCCCCGTCATGTAGTCATCGTCGGACAGCGGCCGGAGATGCGTTGCGGCTTGCCGGAGATACTCTGCATCGCTGTCGGGAACAGGCCCGGTATATGGCGTCGAGTCGTCGTCGCCATCTTCGAAGATGAAGTTGATGTACTGCATGCGTCATCCCTGTTTCCAGCTACCGCCTGAATTGAGCCGACTCGGCCGCGCTGACGGACGGGCTCGGTTTGAATGAACTGTTAGTGGTGATCCGCGAGCCAGTCACCGCTGATCCAGCCAGCGCGGTCGGGCCAATTGTCTGGGTCCCAGCCATTGGGCGACCAGAAGATAACATGACCCTCCGGCGCTATGCAGTAGAAGTAGTCAAGGCTAGAGATGAGCGTTTGGCCGTCCGCTCACGCGAAGGGTCAGGCATCGTTTGTGTTGGCCCGCGATCGGATGACTTGAACGGCTCGCCGACTGTAGCGACTCGGAACGCGGCCGGCGAGCAGTTCCTGCGCGAGACGCGCGTCTAGCACTGCAAGATGCTGAGCGCGAAAGCAGATCGTCCGCTCGGCGCGCCAGCCCTTGCAGGTGCCCGCGGTCCGCGTGTAGCTTGCAGCGACCGCCTCTCTGAGGTTGGTGTCATCGGCGACTGCCCCGAGCAGCGCGTCGAGGGCATGCAGACGACGGAGACCATGTGGTTCAGTCTCTGCGCGTGCAAGAAGATCAGCGGCGACCTTCGCCGCCGCTGGAGCATCGAGCGGCAGAAGGACGCGCAGCGGCCAGGAAGCCACGGTGATCACTCGGTTGGGCGCTTCTTGCTCCCGGGCGGCGCGCAAAGCCTCCTGAAGAAGGCGGATCGAGTCTGTGCGTCTCCGAGTCGAGGCGGCGACGGCGGACAGCGCTTGGCACCGATACCAAGGATGGCGGATTGCCCGAGCGATCTTGAGCGCTTCGAGTGGATTGTGCGGAAGCAAACGGGCGGTCGCGGACCTTCCGTGTACATCTTCCAGTTGGATTGGTTCGAAGCTCACTTGGACGATGCCTGATGGCTGAATTAAGCCGCATCGCGAAGCGGCTTCGGATTGAATGAATTGTCGCCAAGCTGGCGTGGCGCAATCCCGGTCCGCGAAACTATAACCATAGGTCCCCGCCTGTACGCTGGATGTCGCAGGGCAATGCGCATTCTATTTATCTATAGACATATTCAAACTCTGAATTTTGAGCGGCGAGTTTCTACTCCACAATTGCAGATTCGCTCAATCAGACTGATCGCCTTGCCATATTTGAGTAACCGGTTGTCTTAGCCTACAGAGGGAGCTCTTTTGCATACCGCCATCAAGATCGTCGCCATCGGCAGCCTTACTCTTACCCTCGCCGCGTGCGGCGGCGCAAAGGACGCCAACAAGAGCAACTTCAGCAAAGCCGTACAGGTGTACCTGGACACTCAGAAGGGCCTGTGCGCAGCGATTCCTGCAAAGGGCTCGCCGTTCACCTTGTCGAATCAAGACATGCTGGGCGGTCAGAGCAAGAAGCGCGCCGATGCGCTGGTCGATGCCGGGCTGCTGACGAAGCGAGACACCGAAGTCAAGGCCATGTTCGGCAACAAGATGGAGCCGGCCACCGAGTACCAGGTCACCGATACCGGCAAGAAATTCCTCGTCGCCAATGGCGCCAACACGGTGGGTGGACACGATGCCTTCTGCACCGGCAAGTACGTCGTCGTGGAAGTGGACAACTTCACCGAACCCAGCGACATGATGGGCGTAAAGCTGTCGCAGGTGAACTACCGATACAAGGTGGACGGTGCGGCCGACTGGGCCAGGTCGGAAGGCGTGCGGGCTAATTACAAGGATTTTGCGGAACGGACTCAAGGAGAGATACAAGGCAAGGCAGCCGTCATCCTGACCAACGATGGATGGATGCACGAGCGCCTGTTCAAGCGCTGATAAGCAGGCACACGCTTCCGTATGTATGCCGTGTGTTTTCGATCAACTTCAAGGAAAGCACAAGCTCGTGGCGAAGTTATGAGCACAGTGTGCGGCGTGCTGAAGACGATCGATCTGCTGCCGGAGCTTTCCACCGAGTTCCAGCGGCAACCGCCCGCTGCCATTTTCCTTCAAGGCAACCTTGTGGCGCCGGTCGCGATCCTGGAGGACTACGATTCCGATTGGTCGCCATCTGTCTTCGTCGATGGATCGGTCAAGTTGTGAGCCATGATCCTCTACGGGGCGAGGTGAACATCGAAGGTTGGGCTTCTTCGTGTCTCCAATGCAACAATTTCGTTCCATGCAGATCTATGAGCGTGATGTACTGACCCCGGCCGAGCTCTGGCGGCTCTATTGCAGCGTGACGGAGTCACCCACGATTTGGCGCGAGGATTCCTTTGCTGATGCGGGCCGGGAGTGCGGCTTCAAACGAATTCAAGCGCGGCGCGGATACTTCAGTTTCGAAATGGCCCGCCACACAACTGGTCAGGCAAAGGTGCTGAACGGACATATTGAAGAGATTCGTCTTTTCATTGGCTCGGAGCCGAGTGATCTCAGCGATGAACTGTTTGAGCAGGATCATCAGAAGATTCCATTGCTTGCGGCTCAGTACTCGGATTTCTTTCGATTGCATCTCGGCGCACCGAGACGTGCAAACCACAACGACATCTTCGAGAGCAAGACGTACCGAGTGCGCGTTCTCGCCTCCGGAATGGTCTGGGTGGTGCTCTCCGAGCATGCGACCTTGTCTCGGCTGAACGTCGACTATTGGGCAGTCAGATAGGGCGTCGTCATTTCGACGTTCCAAGGCTGCAGCGTGTCGGCGCCGACCGAAAACTGCATCGCTGAACCAAGATTGTCTCTATTAAGAGTCTTCAGGCGGTTGCACCGAGGTGTCCGGGTTGCGCTGGATGCGCAGGCCGACAAGAGCGACGGCGATTACGAGCACCGGACTCAACAGGCTGAAGAGCGCGTACGGTGCGTAGCTGGCCGTTGTAACCCCAAGCGTGGCGGCCATATAGGCGCCGCAACTGTTCCATGGAACCAGCGCCGAGGTCGGTGTCGCTGCAGCGCCTACGGTGCGTGACAATACGACGGGCGCAAAACCGCGCTGCGCGAAAGTCGTCTTGAACATCCTGCCTGGTAGAACAATGGCGATATATTGATCGGCCGTCACGACATTGGTCGCAAACACGGTGCCGACCATGGACGTGATAAGTCCGCCAGGCGTTTTTATTCTCTGGATAATCGGCGTGATGAGCCTATCCAGCACACCCGCCTTCTCGACCACGCCACCGAAGGCAAGGGCGGTGACGATCAGCCATACCGTGTCCAGCATGCTGGCCATGCCACCGCGCGACAGGAGTAGGTCCAACTCAGGGTAGCCGGTGGCTGACACATACCCGCTCGCCAGAGCCAGCCAGACGCCCTTGATGCATGCCAGCCACATCGGCAATTCGTCACGGCCCACAACCTGGGCAAAGGTCGCCACGCGTTCCGGGGCCATGATCGCGGCGAGCACACCCGCCACCAATGCTCCCGTGAAGATCGTCGTAAATGGAGGCAGTTTCAGGAGCGCCAGAACCACGACAACGACGAGTGGCAGGAATAACAGCAGCGACATGTCGAACGAGGCCTGGATGGCGGCAGCCTTGCTGCTCGTGTCGAAATCGCCGGAGCCGCCCAGCATCCAGAACACTGCAAGCGCGATGGCCAAGGCGATGGTGGAGGTCACAGCCGTTTCACGGACATGTACGTAAAGATCGACACCGGCTGCGCCTGCGGCAAGGTTCGCGGAGTCCGAGAGCGGCGAAACCGTGTCTCCGAAATAGGCGCCAGATATCACCGCTCCTGCGGTGATGGCCGGGTCCATCTCGATATTCAGCGCAATGCCCATGAGGCCGATGCCAATGGTGCCGACCACCGTCCACGAACTACCTATGCAAAATGACACGACGGCGCAAATCGCGGCCGCGGTTACGTAGAAGTAAGCTGGACTCAGCAGTTGCATGCCGTAATAGACCATCGCCATCAGCGTACCGCTGAGCGCCCAGGTTCCTATTAGTGAACCTACTGCGAGGAGAATGAAGATGGCGCCGATTCCAGAGCTGACGCTCTCGATCGCGGCCGCGTGCAGCGAGCCGAGCGAATGGCCGCGCCGCCATGCAATCACCACGGCGATCAGGCTCGATACGACGAGTGCAATCTGGGTTGGTCCGGCTGCTGCCGCGTCGCCGAAGAGATAAAACGATAATGCGATCAGGAAAATGAGGCTGAAGACAGGGATCAACGCTTCAACCAGCGTGAGTGGCTGTGGTTCGCGTGCCGTGCTCATATCTGGTCAATCTCCCGTCTGAGCCTTTGTCGAATGATTTGAGACAAGTCAGGCGACGCGGTCTAGCTGTGCATCAGGCTCATTATTTGTATGAACTGAATGACGACATCTTAACTTACCTTAGAAATTTGATAGTCAGACGTATGAACGACTTCTCAATTGGACCGCGTCACGGGCCTTCCAGAGGGGTTCGGCCTTCTGGTTCAGGAAGAAGCGATTCATGACCCGCGTTGTCGCGGAAGTTTGCGCTGCGACTCATGTTGAACACGATGTCGTGCGAATCAAGGAATACGTGCTACTCCGCACTGCCAGTAAGCCAGTCACGCGATGCGTGACTGGTTGAGATTGACCTCATTTGACGAGCACGATCGGTTTTGACCAGGCGGGAGATATGGGCCGCGACAGGGATGCGGCCCGACAGCGCAGTGCAGGGCCTTTCGAGGCGCAAGCCCTGCAAGTTTCGCCTGCGCGGTTGGAACTCTCGCGGCACAAGACTTGCTGGTCGTCCTGTGTTATTTACCCCGGGGATGGGGATGAATGCAGTCGAGCGGGCCGCGGCGTTCATGCACAAGTATTCATTGACCTTGGTCACTGCCGAGTCGTGCACGGCAGGTCTCATCGCCGCGACCTTGGCGGATGTGCCAGGCGCGGGGGCCTTGTTGGACTGCGCGTTTGTCGTCTATTCCCCCGAGGCAAAAATGAAGTGTTTGGGCGTTTCGTCCCGAACATTGCACCGGCACAATCTGACCAGCGTAGCGGTTGCCCGGGAAATGGCGCTCGGCGCGGCACGAATAAGTCGGGCGAACGTCGCCATATCGAATACCGGCGTCACTGACGACACGGATGCCGACATACCGGCGGGCACGCAGTGTTTTGCATGGGTGTTTAAAGAAGGCGCGGCAGACGCATCGCCTGCGATCTTTTCGGAAACCATCCAATTCAACGGCAGCCGCAATGCGATCCGGCGCGCAAGTGCCGAGCACGCCTTGCTAAGAATGATCACCTATTACAGCGAATGGCGGGCGGGCCAGCGTTGAAGGAGGGCACGGACATGATCGACGTCGCGGAGATCTTCGGCCTTCAGGCCGGAGTCGTGGAAATGCTCGTTCGGGGAACCACCATTTACTGGGTTCTCTATGCGCTGCTACGCGTCTCTGGCCGCCGGGATCTCGGACCCACCTGCGCCAGCGGACAGGCCGGTAGATGTGTTATTTGGAAACGGCTATATCTTTATTGGGGGCGATCACCCATAGTCGCTCCGGGAATATTCTTTCCCTGTACATCTAGGACTTACATTGAAGACAGAAACAGGTATCGTGAAGTGGTTCAACAACGACAAAGGCTACGGCTTTATCTCGCCGGAACTTGGTGGTAAAGACCTCTTTGCGCATTACTCTGAAATTCAGGGTGACGGGCACAAGTCTCTTGAAGAGAACCAGCGCGTTTCATTCGTTGCCGGCCAAGGACAAAAAGGTCCTCAGGCGACAATGATCAAACCGATTTAAGCGCTGGGCTGCTTGCCGCATGGCAGGCAGCTTGGTGGCAGGTTGTGGGGCCGGATCCTTTGAAACATAGGATTCGGCCCTTTGGTTTTGGGGCACGCAGGCTCATCAAATCGCGGCCAAGCTGGTGCAATGCATGCCTTTCATGCAGGCATGAGGTTTGCTGACTACTTCCCGATAGGTGTAAGCCTCAACGGTGGCAATGTTTTCACACCTCACGTGCACTTCAAACGAGAAAACTACATTATCTGCGCCAGTCGATGAGGTGCGTGACAAGTCATCAACCCCATAACAACTCGGATCAGGACCCATGACGGACGCTGAAACTCTTCCCGGGGAACAGAAGACGGTTCTGGTTGTGGAGGATAACGAGACCGCGCGGTGGCTCCTGGCCGAGATATTGGCAAACGAAGGCTATGACGTCTGTGAGGCGAGCAACGCAGACGAGGCATTGCGACGGCTGATGGAGCGTTCCGACATTCGCGCAGTCATTTCCGATATCGAGATGCCTGGATCCATGGATGGCCTCGAGATGGCAGCCCTGATACAGCGCAGGTCACCGGAGATCGGGATGCTTCTTACATCTGGTCGGCGTGACCCGGCGCTTGACACCTTGCCTCCGGGGGTAAAGTTCATGCTGAAGCCCTGGGTTCCTGATGACCTGATTCGTGAAGTGGAAACCCTGTTGGCCACCAGGAAGTGAGTGGCGCCAGGCGTTGTCCTCAGGCTAGCGGTGGTCGGACCGCTCCGGGCGAGGCGCAGGGGAAGTAGAGCGTGAAGGTCGTGCCCCCATGAGGGCGACTCACGACATCGACGTGGCCACCGGATTGCGAGACGTAGCCGAACACTTGGCTCAAGCCCAGTCCCGTTCCTTTCCCCTCCGGCTTGGTGGTGAAAAACGGTTCAAAGATGTGGTCTAGAACTTCCGGCGGAATGCCCAAGCCATCGTCCGAAACGGTGATGGCCACAAATCGACCTGCGGCGGTGCCGCCTCGCCCATCTGGATGCGAGTCCACGCAGCTGACCGCAATGTCCAGGTTGCCTCCTGTAGGCATCGCGTCACCGGCGTTAACGACAAGGTTCAACAACGCATTTTCAAGCTGGCTCATGTCCGCGCATATGAAGCATGGCTCCTCAGGTAGCTGGTATCGCACCTGGATCGCCGAGCCTAGTGTTGTCTGGATGATCTGCTTCATGCCTTCAACACATAGACCCGCGTCTATGTTGGAGGGCTCAAGAGGCTGGCGGCGAGCATACGCAAGCATTTGTCGCGTGAGATGGGCGGCGCGCTGCGTTGTATCCGCGATCGCATTGAGGTAGCGAAGCCGTTTTTCAGATGTGAGCTTAGGGTTGCGTAGTAATTCTGCAGCCCCGCCGATAATCGAAAGAAAATTGTTGAAGTCATGCGCCAGTCCACCGGTCACTCGACCAAGGACCTCCATACGCTGGGCCCGGTGCAGCGCCAGTTGGGTGGCCTGTAGTTCAAGCTGGCTTTTCTGTTTTGCGGTTATGTCGCGTGTGACCTTCGCGAAGCCGACGAGGCGGCCCGTGTCATCCCGTATAGGATCTATCACTACGCTAGCCCAGAATCGCGAGCCATCCTTGCGCACTCGCCATCCCTCTGCTTCGAACCGGCCTTCGCTCGTTGCGGTCGCCAACGCTCGCTGCGGCACCCCTTGAGCACGATCTTCGTCCGTGTAGAAGCGCGAGAAATGCTGCCCGATGATCTCGGACGCCTGGTAACCCTTGAACCGTTGCGCGCCTGCGTTCCAGCTGGCGACGAATCCATTGACGTCGAGCAGGAAAATTGCATAGTCAAGGACACCCTCGACCAGAAGCTTGTAGCGGTATGGCTCCTCCAGTTGCGCTAGGCTGCTGAAGTTCGCTGCATCCTCTTGTTCCGACGGTTCAACGATGCTCATCGGTGCTCCGGGGCGCGATGTTGGACATTCATTATTGAACGGCGAATGGGGCATTGCAACAGCCTCGCGCCTGCATGGGATCGCAGGGCCGGACCCGCATAAACGTGAACGAAAAGCGCCCCGATCCGGGGCGCTAGTATCTTCCTCAGTTGCGGCGTCGCTCTATTGCACGCGGCGCAAATTTCACTTTGCCCGGTGGTTTCCAGGACTTCGTCTCGGCCATCCAGCCCGCTTCCCACGCTTCGACTTTTTCACGCCATTCCATGATCGACTCTCCCGTGTGGCCTGGCATGTCGCCGGCACGATAGTAGGGGCAATCCCACAAGGTCAATCCGTCGCGGGCGGCCTGAGCGCCCAGCTTTTGGATGTCGTCGCGTTGCATTGCAGTACCCTCCAAAAGAAAGAGAATGGAAGGAAAGTATTACGCTGCGGATGGACGCCTGCAATAGTGTTGCTGCACTATTCTCGACGGTGCAGATAAGCGATCATGCCGCGATGCACCGCAGCATCAGCCGGTGGCCGCCCGCGCAGATCCGATGCCATTCCCCAGTTCTGGAGACTCTTGCCCAATCCGGCCGACCGCCCAGCGGACCTCGCCGCCCCAGTACGAGAAGAGTGATTGCTTCCGTTAGGTATCTCAAGGTCTGACTGACGGCGGCGAGCGGACCAAGCGCGGTAAAACCCACGATCGGAAGCCATAGAAGGCCACCCACTCCGGAAGGCTCCGGCCTGGCCTCGGGAGGATTCGGATCAACTGCGGGTGCGCGGGCCTGGCGGAACATTTGCCAGGAAATCAGCCCGTCGACCCCCTTTGGGTTGCCGGAATACCGGGCAAGGGAGGCAATGCCAGCTGGAAAATGGATAGGGCGGTTGCCAATCCCAAGACGGCCCAGGCACCGACCGAGAGGATCCTGACGATCCTCTTTAGCCCCTCGCTGCTGATCATTCTTATCCTGCCCCTCAGCCCTTCACCAGCCCGCCGTCGACGATCAGGTTCTGCCCGGTGACGGCGCGCGACCAGGGGCTGGCGAAGAACAGCACCGCGTCGGCGAATTGCTCCGGCGTGGTGACCTCGCGCAGCGGGGTGCCGGCGGCGATCATGTCGAAGACCGCATCCGGCGTGGCGGCGGACGCGTCCGTCGTGCGCAGCAGGCCGCCGGACACCATGTTGACGGTGATGCCGTCCGCGCCCAGTTCATGCGACAGGGTTCGCGTGAAGGCCAGCAGCGCGGCCTTGGCGGCGGTGTAGTCGTGGTACGGCACCACGGGGTTCTGGACCAGGTTGGTGCCCACGTTGATGATGCGTCCGCCGGCGGCGGCGCGCATGCCGGGCAGGGCGGCCTGGGTGGTGTTGAGCGCGGCGCGCACGCTGCCTTCGAGCTGCGCGTTCATCTGGGCCCAGTTCAGCGTGTCGGCGTGGGGCCGGGCGTCGCCATTGAACTGGAAAGCGGGCAGGGCGTTATTGACGACGGTGTTTACCGGCTGGCCGAAGTGCTGGCTGGCCTGCGCGAACATGGCGGCCACGGCGGCGGGGTCGCGCACGTCGGCCTGCACCGCCAGGGCGCGGCCGGGCGCGGTGGCGGCCAGCGCCTGCGCGCGGTCGGCGCTGTTCAGGTAGTTGATGACGACCTTGGCGCCTTCACGCAGGAAGGCCTGCGCGATGGCGGCGCCCAGGCCGCGGCTGGCGCCTGTGACGATGACGAGTTGTTGGTCCAGATTCAAATGCGGGCGTTGCGATGACATGAATGAACGGTTTCCTGCTCAATGTTCCGAGCCGCTGTTCAACATGCGGCTGCGGGCTTTCTCGATGTGGGCGCGCATGACGTTGCGCGCGCCCTCGGCGTCCTGATCCTGGATCAGTTTGTATATATGGCGGTGTTCGTCGATGGCGGCGCGGGTGCGCTTCCAGGGTTCGCTGTGGACTAGGTGGCGCATGACGTTCACGGCGTGGCTCACGTCATACTCCAGCGACTTCAGCACCTGCACGAAGCGCTGGTTGCTGGTGGCCGCGGCGATGGCGCGGTGAAAGCCGTAGTCGTGATGGTGGGCGATGGCGCCGGAGGCGTCCGCCTCTTCGTAGCCCGTCAGCATGCGGTCCATTTCGTGCAGGTCTTCGGCGGTGCGGCGCAGGGCGGCCAGGTAGGCGCACTCCGGCTCGATCACCATCCGCAGTTCCAGGCCTTCAAGAATGTGGCCGACCCGGCGCGCCGGGTCCACCGCCGGCATGCCGCCCATCAGGTCGGGCTTGGCGCGCACGTACGTGCCGGACCCGCGGATGGAGTCCACCAGCTGGTCTTCGCGCAGACGGTCCAGCGCCTGGCGCACCACGGGGCGCGACACCTCGAACAGCGAGGCCAGTTCCAGCTCGGTGGGCAGTTTGTTGCCCGGCGCGATCTTGCCGGTGGCGATCGCATAGAACAGGCTTTCGTAGACGCGTTCGGCGAAGCGCTCGGCGCGCACATAGCCCAGGCCCGACGCCACTTCAGCCAGCACGTCCAGTTCCGGACGGGGGCGGGCGGCGGCGGCCAGCAGCGATTCCAGCTGCGGGTCACGCACATTGCTCATTGGCGCGCTCCTTATGGATGGGGACAGTTTTGTCAGTCTGGCTGACAAACCCGCCGGGGCGATAAGCCCCTGAAATATTAGGGATAACCCGAGCAGCCAGGAAAATATCCTGAAGCTTGGGACAAAAGCTGTCAATCCAATTGACAAGTTCCGGGGGGCTCCCGTACCTTGACACCAAACCACAACGCCCGCGCGCATGACGCGCCGGCGGCGCAACCGGCCATGCCGCCGGAGGCGCCTGGAGACCTCGTCATTCCCGCCAACCGGCCGTCCGGCCGCTACTTTACTCCGCACATCGTGACTCAGAAGAACTTTATCGCCAACCAATGGGTGGCCGCTGCCACCGGTGAAACCATTCCCGTCCTGAACCCGTCCGATGGCAAGCCTTTCGAGGCGATCGCACGCTCGGGCGAAGCCGACGTGGACCGCGCCGTGCAGGCCGCGCGCCAGGCTTTCGAAGGCGAGTGGGGGCAGATGGCGCCGGCCGCGCGCAGCCGCCTGCTCATGAAGATCGCCTTTGCCCTGCTGGACCGCCAGGAAGAGCTGGCGCAGCTGGAATCGGCCGACACGGGCAAGCCCATCAAACAGGCGCGCGCCGACGCCGCCGCCGTGGCGCGCTATTTCGAGTTCTATGCCGGCGCGGTGGACAAACTGCACGGCGAGACCATTCCCTACACCCCGGGCTTCACGGTCCTGACCGTGCGCGAAGCGCATGGCGTGACCGGCCACATCGTGCCGTGGAACTACCCCTTGCAGATATTCGGCCGCAGCGTCGGCGCGGCGCTGGCCGCGGGCAACGCCTGCGTGGTCAAGCCCGCCGAAGACGCCTGCCTGTCGCTGCTGAAGCTGGCCGAGATCGCCGCCGAGGTGGGCTTGCCCGCTGGCGCCCTGAACATCTGCACGGGCTACGGCCACGAAGCGGGCGCCGCCTTGTCCGCCCACCCCGGCATCGACCACATCTCGTTCACCGGTTCGCCGCAGACGGGCAAGATGGTGGCCCACGCCGCCGCCGAAAACCATGTGCCCGTCACGCTGGAACTGGGCGGCAAGTCGCCGCAGATCGTGTTCGACGATGCCGACCTGGACGCCGCGATGCCGGTGCTGCTGGCCGCCATCATCCAGAACGCCGGCCAGACGTGCTCGGCCGGCAGCCGCGTGCTGATCCAGCGCGGCGTGTATGAAGCCGTGCTCAAGCGTCTGTCGGACGCGTTCTCGGCCACGGTCACCGGCCCGGCCGCCGCGGACCTGGACGTAGGTCCCCTGATCAACGCCCGCCAGCACGACCGCGTGCGCGGCTTTCTGGCGGAAGCGGAAGGCCAGGGCCTGAAGGTTGCCGCGCGCGGCAAACTGAAGGAAGGCGCGCCCGAGGCCGGCTTCTACCAGCCGCCCGTGCTGTTCCGCGACGTGCCGCCCGACAGCCGCCTGGCGCAGGAAGAAGTCTTTGGCCCGGTGCTGGCCGCCATGGTGTTCGACACCGAGGAAGAGGCGCTGCAAATCGCCAACGGCACGCTGTATGGCCTGGTGGCCGGCGTCTGGACCCGCGACGGCGGCCGCCAGATGCGTCTGGCCCGCAAGCTGCGCGCCGGTCAGGTGTTCATCAACAACTACGGCGCGGGCGGCGGCGTGGAACTGCCGTTCGGCGGTTCGCGCCAGTCGGGCTACGGCCGCGAAAAGGGCTTCGAAGCGCTGTATGGCTTTACCACGCTGAAGACCATCGCCATCCGTCATTGAACGACGGGCGGGCGGCGCGGTCCCTGGCAAAATATCGGTTAACGTTGATGTTTTGCTTTTTGGGGCCTGCCGCCCCGCATTCAGGATCCGTATGTTCACCGGTATTGTTCAAGGCACCGCGAAGATCGCCAAGATCGCGGATCGCGAAGGCCTGCGCACCTTCACGCTGGATTTTCCCCCTGGTTTCTGCGTTGACCTGGCCATCGGCGCCAGCGTGTCGACCGACGGCGTCTGCCTGACGGTCACGGAAATCCTGTCGGAAAACCAGGCTACCTTTGATGTCATGCTGCAGAGCCTGGCCATCACCACCCTGGGCAGTTACGTCGAAGGCGACCGCGCCAACGTCGAGCGCGCGGCCAAGGACGGCGCCGAGATCGGCGGACACCCCCTGTCCGGCCACGTCGACTTCACCTCGGAAGTGGTCATGGTGAAGTCCTCCGACACCAACCGCCTGATGCGCTTCAGCATTCCCGAGGCCTTTCGCAAGTATGTCTTCGCCAAGGGCTACATCGCCATCAATGGCGCGAGCCTGACCGTGTCGGAAGTCAACCGCGCCGAGGGCTGGTTCGAGGTCTGGCTGATTCCCGAAACGCGCCGCATGACGGTCTTCGAGGACAAGCAGGTGGGCGATTTCGTCAATATCGAGATCGAGCGCAGCACCCAGGTGGTGGTCGATACCGTGCGCGAAACCGTCCAGGAAAGCCTGGGCAAGCTGCAGCCGCTGCTGGAAGCCATCCTCAAGGAAAAGGGGCTGACGCTTGAAGACTTCGTCAGCCCCCAGGGCAAGCTGAAGTAGGGGCCGGGGCCCCCGCGGTCACTTCGCGGCGAACGGCTGCCCCAGCGGCCGCACGCGCATGCCCGGCTGCAGGCGGGTCCAGGGCAGGTCGGCGGGATCGGCCTGCATCGGGCCCGGCGCCTTGGCCACCAGCACCTCATGCGCGATGGGCTGGAAGTCCGCGCGGAAATGCACCGAACTCTTCACTACGAGTATCCCCATTTCCTCGGGCTGCACGCCACCCACGCGGAACAGGTTCCGGTCCAGCATCTGCGCCTTGCTGGCGCTGACCACCACCCGCACCCCGCCGATCCGCAAGCCCGCGACGGCGCCCAGGTCCACGTCCATGCCATGCATCATCGGCCCGTCGAAGCGCAGCTTGCCGGGCGACAGGGTTTCGACCAGGAACTCGCCCTCGAAGGCGGCATCGCCCGCCACGCCGGATTGGCCGCCCAGGCTCAGCGTCACGGTGGCGCCCACGCCCGCGGCCGTGGCCCGGCGCACCGCCTCCGGATCATAAAAAAGGCCCAGCGCGGCATTCTGCGCATCGGCCGCCACCAGCGCGCGCAGCATGCCCGTCGTGTTGGCGTCGCCGCCCGCGCCCGGATTGTCCTGCGTGTCGGCGATGACCACCGGGCGCGCGGCGCCCGCCGCCAGGGCCTGCGCGCGACGCACGGCCTCGGCGGGCTCCAGGAAGTCCGGCGACCATTCCGGCTCCAGCTCCAGCACGCGGGCATACAGCATTTCAGTCGCGCGCTCCACCGCCGCGGCATCCGTGCCATAGGCCCAGACCACCGGCCCGCATTCCGGGAAATCCGCCGCCGGGAAGCCCGGGGCGAACGAGATGGATGCAACGCCCGGCAGCTGCTCCAGGCCCGCCAGCATGTCGTACACGCCTTGCGACGGCTGCAGCATGGTGCACATGCCGTTGATGGGAATCAGGAAAGGCAGGCGCCGTTCGCAGCGCGCCCATTGCCCGCCCGCCTGGATGCGGGCCAGCAGCAGGCGCGCAGCCTGTTCGCCGGTGTCGGCCATGTCCACATGCGGATAGGTGCGGAACGCGACCAGGCCGTCGGCCTCCTGCAGCATCCGGGCGGTGACATTCGCGTGCAGGTCCAGGCTGGCGACGACCGGCACGGCGGGGCCCGCGAGCTTGCGCACGCGGGCAAGCAGTTCGCCTTCGCCGTCGTCCAGGTGCTCGGTGACCATCGCGCCGTGCAGGTCCAGGTAGATGGCGTCGTAGGCGCCGGCCTGCACCGCCTCCAGGATTTCGCCGGCGATGCGCTCGTAGGCGTCCTGCGTCACATGGGCCGACGGGCTGGCGCCCGCCCAGATCACCGTCTGCACGGTATGGCCCTGGGCCAGCACGGCATTGATGAAGCCGCCAGCGGGGATGTTGACTTCGCGCAGCGCCAGCATGTCCGTGCCGCGCACCATGGCGGGAAAGCCTTCGCCGCGGACGAAATTCTCGTACCCGGCCTTGGACGGCGCGAAGGTATTGGTCTCGTGCTGGAAACCAGCAACCAGAATATGCATGATTGTTTCCTGTGGGTCGGACTTCAGGCGCGGGCGGGCGCGGGTTTATCGGGTACGGCCTGGGGCGGACGGTTGACCAGCAGAAGCAGCGCGCCCGCCACCAGCAAGGCCGAAATCACGTACAGGCCGCTGGCCAGCGACCCCGTGGCTTCCTTGGACCAGCCGATGATGGACGGGCTGAGAAAGCCGCCCAGCAGGCCGATGCTGTTGATGAGGGCGATGCCGCCAGCCGCCGCTTCCCCTTTCAGGTACTGCGAGGGAATGGCCCAGAATACCGTGTATGCGGCCCACATGAACCCCGTGGCCAGCGTAATGGCCGTCAGGGACAACGCGAATTGCGTCGGCGCCGCGGTGGCCACGCACAGGGAAACGCCGGCCAGCAGGGCCGGCACAAGGGTGTGCCAGCGCCGTTCCTGCATCCGGTCCGAATTGCGCGCGAACCACAGCATGAAGATAGCGGCGGCGATGTAGGGAATGGTGGAGTACAGGCCGATCTCCATCGTGTCCTTGACGCCGGCGATCTTGAGCAGGGTGGGCAGCCAGAAGCTGACGGCGTAGATGCCGCAAATCAGGCAGAAGTAGGTGAGGGCCATGCCGTAGATGGCCGGGTCGCGCAGCACCTGCGCGAAGGCGTGCTTTTTCTGCGCGCCGCGTGATTCCAGATCCGCCGCCAGCAGCGCCTTTTCGCCCGCGCTGAGCCAGCGGGCCTCGGCGGGCTTGTCGTCCAGGAAATAGAACGCCACCACGCCCAGCAGCACGCAGGGCAGGCCTTCCAGCAAGAACATCCATTGCCAGCCTTCCAGGCCATGCGCGCCCGAGAAGGCCGTCATGATCCAGGCCGACGCCGGGCCGCCGACAATGCCGCCGATGGGGCCGGCCAGCATCACCACCGCCATGACGCCCGCCATGCGTGATTGCGAGTACCAGTAGGTCAGGTAGAAGATCATGCCCGGCGCGAAGCCGGCTTCGAATACCCCGAGCATGAAGCGCAGGATGTAGAAGCTCCACTCGCCCTGCACGAACAGCATCGAGGCCGACGTCAGGCCCCACAGCACCATGATGCGGCTGATGGTGCGGCGCGCGCCGATACGCGTCAGCAAGAGATTGCTGGGCACTTCGAACATGACATAGCCCAGGAAGAAGATGCCGGCGCCCAGTCCGTAGACGGCGTCGGATATCCCGATGTCCTGCTGCATCTGCAGCTTGGCAAAGCCGATGTTGATGCGGTCCAGATAGGCAAAGACGTAGCACAGCAGCAAGAACGGCAGCAGGCGCCACGTGATCTTGCGATACAGCGGCGCCAGGCGCGGGTCCGCGCCCGGCGTGGTCGGATGGGGCATTGCATGTCTCCTGCGCGGGTCTGACGCCCGCGGTGGCTTGGGATGGGGCCGGGACATCCATTGTTCCCGGCGGCGCCATATTGGAAGACAGCGGCGTTCCAAACAATGACCTGGGCGATAATTATCGTTGCCCTGTGGGCAACGGAAGGGTGACGCGTCAATCAGCGGCCGCAGCGGTCCGCGCAAGAGGAATACGGGGATATGCAGGAAATCAGCCAGGTCCGCCTGAAGTACTTCCACGAGGTCATGGCTTGCGGCTCGATACGGGGCGCGGCCGACAAGCTGGACACGGCCGCTTCCGTCATCAGCCGCCAGATCCAGCTGCTGGAAAAGGAGCTGGGGGTGCAGCTGTTCGAGCGCCGCTCGCGCGGGCTGACGCCCACCGAAGCGGCGGACATGCTGCTGGAATATCACCGGGGCTGCCGCGCGCAGCAGGAGCACCTGAATACGCGCCTGCAGGAGTTGCGGGGCATGCAGCGCGGCAACGTCCACCTGATGATCAGCGAAGGCTTCATCGACAGCCTCATGGAGCACGTGGTCGGCCCGTTCTGCGTCGCATATCCGCAGATCAACATCAGCGTCAATGTGGGATCGGTGAACGAAGTGGTGGAAGCGGTGGCGACCGACGCCGCGCATATCGGGCTGGCCTACAACCCGCCCGTCGATCCCCGGCTGCGCTGCCGCATCAGCCGCAAGCATCCGGTCTGTCTGCTGGCGGCGCCCGATCATGAGCTGGCAAAGCGGCGCGCGCCGCTGACCATCGCGGACATCCTGCCTTATCCGTTCGCGCTGATGTCCGCGCCCTATGGATTGCGCCAGGCGGTTGACCTGCTGGAGTTCACCGAACGCATCCACCTGACTCCCAGCCTGACGACGAACTCGCTGCGGGTGCTCAAGCAATATGCGCTGGGCGGGGCGGGCGTCACGCTGATGCCCAACCTGGGCGTGCACCGCGAGCTCGAAAGCGGCGAGCTGGTGGCGTTGGAAATCGCCCACCCCATTCTGAGCGCGCCCGAGTGCCAGGCCCTGCTGCGCCTGGGGCGGCCCTTGTCGTCGGCCGCCGATGAACTGATACGGCGTATCGAGCTGCGGCTGCCGGCGTTCGCTCCCGGCATACAATGAGCTCACTTTCGGAGGTAAATATGTCGGTAATTTCCGATATCAAGATACGCCCCCTGGAGCGTGGCGACCTGCACTTCGTGCACAAGATCAACAATAACGACGTCATCATGCGTTATTGGTTCGAAGAGCCTTACGAGGCCTATGACGAACTGGTCGCCCTGTATGACCGCCACTTGCACGATCAGAACGAGCGGCGCTTCATCATCGAGCACGACACCGGCCAGCCCGCGGGCCTGGTCGAGCTGGTGGAAATCGACTACATCCACCGCCGCGCCGAATTCCAGATCATCATCGCGCCCAGCTACCAGGGCCGAGGCTACGCCAAGGCGGCGACCCGCATCGCCGTGGGCTATGCGTTCCGCGTGCTGAACCTGCACAAGGTCTACCTGGTAGTGGACAAGGACAACACCGCCGCCGTGCACGTGTACGAACGCTGCGGCTTCCAGATCGAAGGCCTGCTCAAGCAAGAGTTCTTTTCCAACGGCGACTATCGCGACGCCTACCGCATGGCCTTGCTGCAGCATGAGCACTTGCGCGATGTCGGACCCGGCGCGCCGGATGCGCCCGTCCTGCGCGACTGGCCGCAGGAAGAGCAGACGGGCTGAGGCTCAGGGCTTGAAGAACGCCGTGGGCGTCATGAGCCGGTTTTCCTGGCTGATCAGGTAGCCGGCGTCCGCGCTCCGGGTCAGGTAGCCGGCCCAGGCGGGATCCTGCTGCAGCGCCCGGCGCTTGGCGTCACGGTCGGCGGCGCTGTCGTAGACCCAGATGTGCATGTAGCTGTTGACGTTGCCCGTCTCGGTCTGCATGTAGGCCAGGGGCTTGCCCAGGTGGCGGCTTTGCACCTCGTAGCCGTGCTCCGCATAGAGCGCCAGGTGCTTCTTGATGGTGCCGGCGCGGCAGGTATAGGTACGTACGTCGTAAAGCATGGTGATTCCTTGATGGGTGTTGCGGATAATGGTTAGTCGGCCGTGGCGCCGGACTGTTTCACCAGTGCGCTCCAGCGCGCCACTTCCTGGTTCACGTACTGCTGGAAGGCGGCGTGGCCGTCACCCACGGGGTCGGCGCCCAGCCCCTTGAGCTTCTCCTGCACCGCGGGATCGGCCACGCCCTGGGTGATGGCTTGCGACAGTTTTTCCACCACGGGCGCCGGCGTGGCCGCGGGCGCGAAGAGACCGAACCACGAGCGCGCATTCATGGCCGGGTAGGGCGTCTCGGAAAACGCCGGTACGTTGGGCAGGGACGCGTGGCGCTGCGTGCCGGTGACGGCGATGGGCGTCAGGCGGCCGGCCTGCACCTGCGACAGCACTTCGGGCAGGTTGGCGAACATGATCTGGACCTGGCCGCCCATGAGGTCGTTGAGCGCTTGCGAGCCTCCCTTGTAGGGCACATGCGTCATCTGCGCGCCGGCCAGCGAATTGAACTGGGCGCCCGCCAGGTGCGATGCGGTGCCGGTGCCGCCCGAGGCATAGTTCACGCGATTGCCGTTGGCCTTGGCGTAGGCGGCCAGTTCTTCCGGCGTCTTGGCCGGCACCGACGGGTTCACCACCAGCAGCAAGGGCACCGACGCCAGGTTCGACAGGCCCGCGAAGTCGCGCGTCAGGCTGTAGTCCAGCTTGTGATAGAGCGTGGCATTGATGGCATGGCTGGACGTGGCCATCAGCAAGGTATAGCCGTCCGCCTCGGACCGGGCCGCCATGACGGCGCCGATGTTGCCGTTGGCGCCCGCCTTGTTCTCCACCACCACAGGCTGGCCCAGGCGGACGGACATGGATTGCGCCACGGTGCGTGCGATCACGTCGGTGGCGCCGCCCGCGGCGAAAGGCACGATGATGCGCAAGGGGCGTTCGGGGTAGTCGGCGACGGCGGGCGACGCCGCGCTCAGGCAGGCCGCGGCCAGCATCGTGGCCACGGTCAGGCGCCGCAGGCGGGGCAGGGGGGTATTCATGTCTCTCTCCAGTGTGGATGTTTTTTATGCGGGCGCCGCGCACTGTCTTTGCGGCCTGCGCGCGGCAATCCGATCCTGAGCCTCAGCTTGCGGCAAGACGCGCCTTTTCGCGCAGGCTTGTCAGGGTGGCCCGCGGCGTAATCACCTCGGGGTCTAGACTGAGTTCAATCAGATAGGGCGAACCGCTGTCCAGCGCCCGCGTCAAGGCGGGCGCGAAGTCCTGGTGGCGGGCCACGCGTTCGGCAGGCACGCCGAACGATTCCGCGTACGCCACGAAGTCGGGGTTGCAGAGGTCCGTGCCGATGGTGCGGCCGGGGTAATTCACTTCCTGGTGCATGCGGATCGTGCCGTACATGCCGTTGTTGAACACGATGAAGACGATGGCCAGGCCGTGCTGCCTGACGGTGGCCAGCTCTTGCGAGGTCATCAGGAAGCAGCCGTCGCCCGCCAGGCAGACCACCTGCCGGTCGGGGTGGCGCAGCTTCGCCGCAATGGCGGCGGGCACGCCGTAGCCCATGGCGCCGCTAGTGGGCGCAAGCTGGGTCCGGGGGTGGCTGTAGCGGTAGTAGCGATGCGCCCAGGCGCTGTAATTGCCCGCGCCGTTGGTGAGGATGGCGCGCGGATCCAGCTGCTCGCGCAGGGCAACGATGACGCGCGCGGGGTCCATGCGCAGTTCGGCCGCCGGCGGCTCGGTGTAGCGCAGGTAGCTTTGGCGCAGCCCGTCGAGCCAGTCGCGCCACGGGGCCGGGTCCAGTGGATCGAGTCCGGCGGCCATGTCGGCGAAGGCGTTCAGGCCCGACTGTATCTTCAGGGCGGGCTGGTACACGCGGCCCAGCTCTTCCGGGCTGGCCAGCACATGGACCAGCGTCTGTCTGGGCACGGGGGATTGCAGCAGCGTATAGCCGCCGGTCACCATTTCGCCCAGCCGGGCGCCCACGGCCACGATCACGTCGGCGTTGCGCACGGCTTCGGCCAGTTCGGGATTCACGCCTATGCCCACTTCGCCCACGTACTGCGGGTGATGGTTGTCGAACAGGTCCTGGCGGCGGAAGGAGCACGCCACGGGCAGGCCGTTCAGGCTGGCGTAGCGCTTCAGGCTGTCCAGGCCCGCGCCGGTCCAGCCCGAGCCGCCCACGATCATCAGCGGCCGCCGCGCGCCGGCCAGCAGGGCGCGCATGCTGGCAAGCGCATCCGGCGCCGGGTGGGCGTGAGGCACCTGGATCGTCCCGCAAGCCTGGGGCAAGGCCGGTTCGGTCAGCATGTCCTCGGGCAGCGCCAGCACGACGGGACCGGGCCGGCCCGACATCGCCACCGAGAAGGCGCGGTTCATGTATTCGGTGACGCGCGCGGCGCTGTCGATCTGCGCCACCCACTTGCTGAACTGCCCGAACATGCGGCGATAGTCGATTTCCTGAAACGCTTCGCGCTCCACCATGTCGCTGCCCACCTGGCCCACCAGCACGATAAGCGGCGTGGAATCCTGAAACGCCGTCTGTACGCCGATGCTGGCGTTGGTTGCTCCGGGCCCGCGCGTGACCATGCAGATGCCTGGCCGCCCCGTCAGCTTGCCGTGCGCTTCGGCCATGAATGCGGCTGCGCCTTCGTGGCGGCAGGACACCAGGCGGATCCGTTCCTGTTCCGCGTAGAGCGCGTCCAGGACGTCCAGATAGCTTTCGCCGGGAACGCCGAAAACGGTGTCCACGCCGTGTTCCAGCAGCGCCCGCACCACATGCTGGCCGCCTGTCATCAATTTTGGAGTGTCGTTCATCGCAGTTTCAATCAGGCCGCGTAGCGGCGGGGTTGAGTCCGGATGAACTTTACGCAGCCCGGTACCGGGGGCGTTAGGACAGATCAGAGCTTGTGTTGCACTTTTTCGCGGATCGGCCCGGCACGGCCATCATTCGATGGGGCGGAAGTATTTCCTGCGGAAATCGCCCGGCGTGCAGCCGGTGCGCTTCTTGAAGAAGCGGGCGAAGTAGGCCGGATCCTCGAAGTTCAGCTGGAACGCGATTTCGGCGATGCCCATGCCGGTATTGCTGAGCAGACGCTTGGCCTCGAGCGCGATGCGCTCCTGCACCAGCTGACTGGCGGTGCGCCCCACGCTGCGCTTGACCGCCTCGTTGAGCTGGCGTTCGCTGACGCACAGCGCGTCGGCGTACTGCCGGATGGCGCCGAAATCCAGATAGTGGTCCTCGATCAGCATGGTGAACCGCTTGGCCAGCGAATAGCTGGGACCCGCGGCGGCCTCGCGCTCGTCGGCCGGATACAGGCGGCGCAGCTGCGTCAGCAGAATCAGCAGGTACGAGCGCACCACGTCGAATCGCCCCGTCTGGCGGTCGCGCGTTTCGCGTTCGATTTCATTGAGCAGCGGCAGCATGCCGTCATGCTGCTCGCGCGAGAGATAAAGGGCCGGCGACCCTCCCGCCAGGTGGAAGAAGGGGAACTTGGCGATGTCGTCCGCCCGCGGGAACATGTGCGCGAAGAAATCCGTGCTGATGTTCAGCACGTAGCCGCGCGGCTTGACGGAGGATGTCCAGGCGTGGATCTGGCCGGGCGTCAGGAAGAAAACCGAGTGGTCGCGAACCTCGTGCTGCTCGAAGTCCAGCATGTGCGTGCCGCGCGCCTCGCTCATCCAGAGCAGATGGTAGTAGTTGTGCCGGTGCAGGAAGCCGCGCGGGATATCGTCGCGGTCCTGCAGGCGCACAAGATCGAAGTAGAACGAACCCTCGCCCGAGAAATCAGAGGATTCAAAGGTGGGAAACGGTTCCGGGTAGGGCGAAATCGTGCCTGCGGACAAGCGGGAGTCTCCTTGGTGGCGCGCACGCGGCGGCTCTGTTTTTCGCCATCATAAGGGCAAACTCCGCGGATGCCGCAAGCCCGGCAACGGCGCGCCAGCCGGCTCAGCGGCGCGCCGGCCGGCTCAGTGGCTTGCCGGTGCCGCCCGCAACAGCCGCAATCCGTTGGCCACCACCAGCAGGCTGGCGCCCACGTCGGCGAAGACCGCCATCCACAAGGTCGCGTTGCCCGTCATGGCCAGGGCCAGGAACACTGCCTTGATGCCCAGTGCCAGCACGATGTTCTGGATCAGCACGCGATGCGTGGCGTGCGACAGGCGCAGGAACGTGCCGATCTTGCGCAGGTCGTCGTCCATCAGCGCCACGTCGGCCGTCTCGATGGCGGTGCCGGTGCCGGCCGCGCCCATGGCGAAGCCGATGTCGGCGCGGGCTAGCGCCGGCGCGTCATTGATGCCGTCGCCCACCATGCCGACGCGGGCGTCCGGGGCCAGCTTGCTTTCGATGGCCGCAAGCTTGTCTTCCGGCAACTGGTCGCCGCGGGCTTCGTCGATGCCGACCTGCCTGGCGATGGACTGCGCGGTGGGCGTGTTGTCGCCCGTCAGCATCAGGGTGCGCACGCCCAGGGCATGCAGGTCGGCGATGGCGGCGGCGCTGGTCGGCTTGACCGTGTCCGCCACCGCGGCCAGGGCCAGCACGCGGCTGCCGTCGGTCAGCGCGATGGCGCTCTTGCCTTGGCGTTCCAGTTCATCCAGGCGGGCTTCCAGCCTGTCGCTGGCGACGCCCAGTTCGCGCATCAGGCGGCGGTTGCCCAGCTGGTACGTCACGCCGTCGACCTGCCCGCTGACGCCACGGCCGGGCAGGGCGGTGAAGGCCTGCACCTCCAGCAGCGCGTGGCCGGCCTCGCGCGCGGCGTTGGCCACGGCGAGCGACACGGGGTGGTCGGAGCGGGCCGCCAGGCTGGCCGCGATCAGCGCGGCGGGCTGGCGGGCCTGTTCCGGCGCATCCCAATCCTGCAGGTCGGTCTGCACCGGCTTGCCGTGCGTCAGCGTGCCGGTCTTGTCCAGCGCCAGCCATTTGAGGTTGCGGCCTTCTTCCAGGTAGACGCCGCCCTTGACCAGGATGCCGCGGCGCGATGCCGCGGTCAGGCCGCTGACGATGCTGACCGGGGTGGAGATCACCAGGGCGCACGGGCAGGCGATGATGAGCAGCGCCAGCGCGCGGTAGATGGCGTCAAACCAGGGCTGGCCCCACAGCAGCGGCGGCACGACGGCGACCAGCAGCGCGACGCCCACCACGGCAGGCGTGTAGATGCGCGAGAAGCGGTCGATGAAGCGCTGGGTCGGCGCGCGCGCGCCTTGCGCCTGCTCCACGGCGTGGATGATGCGCGCCAGCGTGGTGTTGCCAGCCGCCGCGGTGACGCGGTATTCAAAGGAGCCGGCCGCATTCACCGTGGCCGCGAAAACGGGATCGTCCTGGGCCTTTTCGACAGGCAGGCTTTCGCCGGTGATGGGGGACTGGTCGACGGCCGAACTGCCGCTCACGATGATGCCGTCGGCGGCAATGCGCTCGCCGGGGCGCACGCGCACGATGTCGCCGGGTTGCAGGCTGGCGGCGGGCACGTCAATCCAGTTGCCGTCGGCCTGGCGCAAGGTAGCGGTTTCGGGCGCCAGGTCCAGCAGGCCGCGGATGGCGTTGCGAGCGCGGTCCAGCGAGCGGGCTTCGATCAGCTCGGCCACGTTGAACAGGAACATCACCATGGCGGCTTCGGGCCATTGACCGATGAGCACCGCGCCGGTGACGGCGATGCTCATCAGGGCGTTGATGTTCAGGTTGCCGTTGCGCACCGCGATCCAGCCCTTGCGATAGGTGCTGACGCCGCAAGCCAGGATGGCCGCCGCGGCCAGCGCCGCGGTCAGGGCCAGCGGTCCGCCGGTGAAATGCGAGATCTCGGACAGCGCGGCCAGCACGCCCGCGCCGCCGATCAGCCACCAGTTCACGGCCTTGGCCGCGGGGGCGGGCGTGCCCGGCGCGCCATCGGCCAGCGGCTCGGGCGTCATGTCCAGGGACTTGATGGCGGCGATGATGCGGTCCAGCGCGCCTTCGGCATGCACCACGGTCAGGACGCGCTGCATCAGGTTGAAGTCCAGCGCATGCACGCCGTCCACGCCGTCCAGCTTCTTGCGGATCAGCGTTTCTTCGGTGGGGCAGTCCATCTGGCCGATGCGCAGGCGCGCCAGCACCTGGCCGGGGCCGGCGGCCAGCGTCGCGGCGCCCGCGCCCGACAGACGGAAGTCTTGCGCGGCATGGTCGTGGCCGCAGCAGGCCGCGGCGGCCTGCGCAGGGGCGGGCGCGTGGTCATGGCTGTGGTCATGGCCGTGCTCGTGCGCCGGACCGGCGTGTTCCGAGTGGTCGTGCTCCTTCGGGTCATGTGCGTGTCCGCCGCAGCAGGAGTCGCCGTGCCCCGAGGGCAGATTTTCGTGTTGTTTGACCGTAGGTAAAGACATCGTCCTAGCCTTCAAATAAGCTGATGACGCAATTGAACACCTTGGAGTTACTATAGGGTCAACCCCCTAAATCATTCGGATTTGATCCGGGAGACAGCGATGCGTATCGGCGAATTGGCCACGGCGGCCGGCACCACGGTCGAAACCGTCAGGTATTACGAAAAGGAAGGACTGCTGCCCGCCCCGGACCGGGGCCTGAATAACTACCGCAGCTACGGACAGCCCCACCTGGAGCGGCTGCGCCTGATCCGCAATTGCAGGGCGCTGGACATGACGCAGGACGAGATCCGCGCCATTCTGTCTCTGGCCGACAATCATCAGACGGGGTGCGGCCCCATTAACGAACTGTTTGACGAGCATATCGCGCACGTCGACGCGCGCATCGCGGAGCTCACGCAGCTCAAGGCCCAGCTCGGCGAATTGCGCCAGCGCTGCCTGTCGGCCAGGCCCGACACGGAAGACTGCGGCATCCTGCACGGCCTGAGCGAAATGCAGGTCGAAGAACGCCAGGAACGCCACACCCATCTGGGCTGAACCCCCGGCCAACCCAGCCTACCTAGGGAAACCCCGATCCGTTCACAGCGGATCGGGGGATTGTTTGGCCTCATTTCGGCATGTAAGATGTCCAACATCCAACAAATGACGGAAGGTGCCGGTTTCCATCGGCCACCGTTCCAGTCAAGAAGATGCGAGGCAGACAAGCATGGACTCAAAACCTCTGAGCCGGTTCACGGTTCTGGACCTGACCCGGGTGCGTTCCGGGCCGGCGGCGGTGCGCCAGTTCGCGGATTGGGGCGCCACGGTCATCAAGATCGAGGAACCCGGCGACGAGCAGGACGACAAGCCCGGCGGTTCCGCGCAGTTCGCCGATTACCAGAACACGCACCGCAACAAGCGCAGCGTGACGCTGAACCTGAAGCATCCGCAGGGGCGGGCGCTGTTCCTGGACCTGGTGCGTCAGGCCGATGTGGTGGTTGAAAACTATCGCCCCAACGTGAAGTTCAAGCTGGGCATCGACTACGAGTCGCTGCGCAAGGTCAATCCGCGCATCGTCTATGCCAGCGTATCGGGGTTCGGGCAGGACGGCCCCTACGCCACCCGTCCCGGCCTGGACCAGATCGCGCAGGGAATCGGCGGTTTGATGTCGGTGACCGGCGAGCCCGGCCGCGGCCCGATGCGGGCAGGGATTCCCATCGCCGACCTGACCTCGGGCCTGTTCTGCGCAATCGGCATCTTCATTGCGCTGCTGGAACGCGAGGTCTCGGGCCAGGGGCAGTGGGTCCAGACGTCGCTGCTGCAGTCGCAGGTCTGGATGATGGATTTCCAGGCAATGCGCTGGCTGATGAACGGCGAGGTCCCGGGCCAGAGCGGCAACGATCATCCCACCAGCAGCCCCACGGGCGTGTTTCCCACCCGGGACGGCTACATGAATATCGCCGCCATGGGCAACGACATCTATGCGCGCCTGTGCCGGGTGCTTGAGATCCCCGGGCTGATCGAAGACGAACGATTCCTGACGGTGCCGCTGCGCGCGCGCAATCGCGCCGCGCTGAACGCCGCCATCGGCGAACGCACCGCGACGCGCAATACGGCCGAGTGGATTGCGCTGATGAATGAGCAGGGCGTGCCCTGCGGCCCCATCCTGGGCATGGACCAGACTTTCGAGGACCCGCAGGTGAGGCATCTGAATCTCAGCCGCCAGATCCAGCATCCCGACCTGGGGCCGATTTCGGTGGTGGGGCAGCCGATGATCCTGAGCCGGACCGGGCCGGGCGAGATGGCGCCCGCGCCGGAGCGGGGCGAGCACAACGGCGACGTGTACGGCGGCATGCTCGGTCTGGCGCCGGCCGACCTGCGGCAGCTGGCCCAGGACGGCGTGATCTGACGCGCAAGGCTAATATCGCCGCCATGGCCGCCGGAAACAGGGCGGCCCCGACGGAGACCGCCCCATGATGAACGCCACTTCCACCGCCGCCGACCAGGTCTTTTCCAGCCTGGGACGTCCTGACAATCTGCCCGACGAGATCGCCGCGCAGATTCGCCAGAAGATCGTCTCGGGCGAGTTCGAGCCGGGCCAGCGGCTGGCTACGGAATTCGAACTGGCCCAGATGTTCGCGGTCAGCCGGAATGTCGTGCGCGAGGCGATCGCCCGCCTGAAACTGTCGGGGTATGTGGATACCCGGCGCGGCGTGGGTACCTTCGTGGCGCTGGACGTCGGCACGCGCAATTTCGAGATTGCGCCCGAGGACCTGCTGCAGCCCGAGCCGCTGGCGCATATTTTCTGGCTGCGGGTCGAGCTGGAGTCGGGCGCGGCCGCGCAAGCGGCGCTGCATCGCAAGCCCGAGCAGATCGAGACCCTGCGACAGGCCCTGTTGAGGGTCGACGCCGCCGGCAATGACTGGCAGGCGGGCGCCGATCATGCGCTCGACTTCCACATGGCGGTGGGCGAGGCGACCAACAATCCCTATTTTGTCCGGCTGCTCGCGCATCTGCGGCACGTGTTCCGCGGCGCCGTGCGCACGCTGCGCTACACCAGCGCCGGCACCGAACGCGTGGCCGAGATCGAACGCGAGCACCACCTGATTTTCGATGCGATCGCCGCGGGCGACAGCGATGCGGCGCGACAGGCCATGCGCACGCACCTGACCAACGGCATTCAAAGACACCAGACAGTCATACAAGGAAAGCAACCGTGAACATCCAACGCATCCTGCAGGGCGAGATCACCGATCACATCGTGGCTGAAAAGCGCGGTGCGGCGGGCTGGCTGACATTCAACGATCCGCAGCGGCACAACGCCGTTTCGTATGCGATGTGGGAAGCCATTCCGGTCGTGCTGAAGGCGTTCGCACAGGACCCGGAGATCCGCGCGGTGGTGCTGCAGGGCGCGGGCGGCAAGGCGTTCGTCAGCGGCGCGAACATTTCGCAGTTCGACACCTTGCGCAGCGGCGAAGAGGCGGTCCAGGCCTACGAGGTGGTCGCCGAGGCGGCGCAACTGGCGCTCTACGATTACGACAAGCCCACGCTGGCGTACATCCAGGGCTATTGCATCGGCGGCGGCTTGAACATTGCCCTGTGCTGCGATATCCGGCTGGCATCGGAAGGCAGTTCCTTCGCGATCCCCGCGGGCAAGCTGGGGCTGGGCTATCGGCTGACCGCGATCCGCAACCTGGTCACGGCGGTCGGCCCGGCCAATGCGCTGGAGATCTTCCTGACGGCGGCGCGCTATACCGCGCAAGAGGCCAAGGAACTGGGCCTGCTCAGCAAGGTGGCGCCCGCCGAGGAATTGCCAGCGGTGCTGGACAAGATGCTGTCCCAGATCCAGGCCAATGCGCCGCTGACGCTGCGCGCCGGTAAACGGATGATCCGCCAGATGCAGCAACTCGGGCCCGAGGTCGACGTGGAAGGCATGCGCCGTCTGGTCATGGAGTGCTTCGAAAGCAATGACTATCGCGAAGGCCGCAAGGCATTCGCGGAGAAAAGAGCGCCGGTGTTCACCGGCACCTGATTCCGGCGCCAGGCCGGATTCCCCACGCAGGTTCCAGGACCGCGCTTTCCCGGCGCGGCCCGGGGACGTTTGCGTCTTGAATGCGGCTTCGTTCCGGTCCCCCCCCCCGGCATCCGCCCCGATTCCCCGGAAGGCGTAGCCACAGATCGCGCAGGCAAGCGCGGCGACGAGGAGACAGATATGAAAACGACTACCCTGAAATTGGCGCTGGCCGGACTGGCATGGGCATGCGCGGCGGCGCCCGCCCATGCCCAGGGCAGCTACCCCAGCCAGCCGATCCGCATCATCGTGGGCTACTCCGCGGGCGGGACGACCGACATCCTGGCGCGGGCGCTCGGCGAACAGCTCAGCAAAGAGCTCAAGCAGCCCATCATCATCGAGAACAAGGCTGGCGCCGCCGGCAACATCGCAGCGGCCGCGGTGCAGCAGGCCGCGCCCGACGGCTACACCCTGTTCATGGCCACCGTGTCCAGCCATGGCATCAATCCGGCCGTGTACAGGAAGTCGCTGGGATACGATCCCGTGGGCGGTTTCACGCCGGTCAGCATGATCGCGTCGATTCCGCTGGTACTGGTGGCCAACCCCAAGCTTCCGGTCAAGTCCGTGGCAGACCTGGTCGAGCTGGCGCGCGCCAAGCCGGGCGACCTGAACTATTCGTCCAGCGGCAACGGTTCTCCGGTGCACGTGGCGGGCGCCATGTTCGCCTCGGAAGCGCACGTGACGATTCAGCACGTGCCGTATCGCGGCGGCGCGCTGGCCAATTCCTCGGTCATGAGCGGCGAAACGCAGTTCAGCTTCGCGACCCTGCCGGCGGCGCTGCCTCAGGTCAAGGCCGGCAGCCTGCGCGCTCTTGCCGTCACCACGCGGGAGCGCTCGACCGAACTGCCGGATGTGCCCACTGTCGCCGAAACGACCTCGTTCAAGGGCTACGAGATCAATACGTGGAACGCGCTGATGGCGCCCAAGGGCACGCCCGACGCCGTCGTCGACGTGCTGAACAAGGCCGTCGCCCGGGCCCTGGCCATGCCGGCCCTGCAAACCCGCTTCAAGGGCGAGGGCGCGACCCCCGGCGCCAGCAGCCCGGCGGAACTGGGCCAGTTCGTCAACGCGGAACTGGCGCGGTGGGCGACGGTCATCAAGGAAGTGAACATCCAGATCGAATGACCTCTGGCTCCGCGTGGGGATGGAGGAGGCGGGCGGGGACTTGGCGTACTATGAGAATCTGTTTCTTTCCCATTTGCGCCTGAATCAATGACCGTAACCCAGACCGCCACTCCGCTGCACGCCCTGACCTCGCGCCGTTCCTTCAAATTCCTGCGGGCGCCGGCGCCCAAGCCCGACGAACTCGAACAGATCCTGCAGGCCGCCATGTCGGCCCCCGATCACGGCGCGCTGCGCCCATGGCGTTTCGTCGTGATCCAGGGCGAGGCCATCGGCAAGCTGGCGGACGTCGCGCTTGAGGCCGTCAAGCGCAGCGGCGATCCGCGCATGACGCCGGAAAAGGAAAAATCGGTGCGCGAATGGATGGCCGCCGTGCCCCTGTTCATAGGCGTGGCGCAGAAGATCGCGCATGACAACACCAAGATTCCCGAGCAAGAGCAACTGCTGGCCACCGGCTGCTCCGTCATGAACATCCTGAACGCCGTGCACATGCTGGGCTATGGCGCATTCTGGAGCACCGGCGTGGGCACCTACGTCGAAGACGTCCAGAACGCGCTGGGCCTGGATTCCCTGGACTACCGTTTCCTGGGTTTCCTGGCCGTGGGCACCCCGGCCTGCGCCGTGCCGCCGGCCAACCGCCCGGACTACCGCGACTTCGTCACGGAGTGGACCGGGCCGGTCTGACCGGCGGGCGGTTCAGTTGGGCTGGACGTTCGCCTGTTTCATGACGTCCAGCCATTTGACGTTTTCCGCCGCGGCGAACGCGGCGAATTCATCGGCCGTCATGCGGCTCGGGATAATGCCTTCGCCGGCCAGCCGCTTGCGCACGGGCTCCATCGCCGAAGCGTCCCGCATGGCCTGGTTCAGCTTCGCGACGACCTGGGGCGGCGTGCCGCGGGGCACCCAATACCCGTACCAGGACGTCACGTCGAAATCCGCGATGCCGGATTCGGCGATGGTGGGCACGTCCGGCAGCAGGTCGATCCGGGATGCCGACGTGACCGCCAGGGCCCGCAGCTTGCCGCCCTTGATCAGCGGGATCGCGCTAGCGACCGATGCATACAGCACATCCACGTGTCCCCCCATCACATCCGTCAGCGCCTGGCCGGTGCCGTTATAGGGAACATGCGAGATCCGCGTTCCGGTGCGCAGGTTGACCAGCTCGCCCACCAGATGCGGCAGCGAGCCCAGGCCGCCGGAGGCGAACGTCAGGGTTCCAGGTTTGGCGCGCGCGGTTTCGAGCAGGTCCTTGAAGCTGGTGATAGCCGATTGCGTCCGCACCACGGCGACCATGGGGGCGAAGCCGAACACGCCCACGGGCGTGAAGTCCTTCATGGGATCGAAGTGCAGGACCTTGAAGATGCCCGGGTACATGACCTGGATCGACGCGTTCATCAGTCCGGTATAGCCATCGGGCTTGCTGATCGCCACGTCGCGCGCGCCGATGGTGCCGGCGGCGCCGGCGCGCGCTTCGATGACGATGGGCTTGCCCAGCAGCGTGCTCATTTCGGGCGTCAGCATGCGCCCGAAGGTTTCGGTGGTGGATCCCGCCTGATGCGGGACGACGATGCGCACGGGCTGCTTCGGAAAATCATCCGACGCTTGGACGGCCGGGCTGGCAAGGAGTGCCGCCAGCAAAGGCAGGTGCCGCAATTTCATGGTTGTCTCCCTTGATTGTGGTGTTGCCGGTGGCCGCTATGTTGCGGCTTGGTGCCGAAGTTCCTTGCCGGTCGTGTCAGGGCGGGATTGACGCGCCCTGAACCGGCCCCAACGCGCCGGTCTCGAGCAGACGGGCGATATCCGATTCGCTGTACCCCGCCGCGCGCAGGATCTCCTGGTTGTGCTGCCCCGGCAACGGCGGCAGCGTGCGCAGGCTGGCTGGCGTGCGGCGCAGCTTGATGGGAAATCCCACGCCGTGATAGCCGTCTTGCTCAAGCACCATTGCGCGATGCGCGGCATGCGGGGTGGCGGCGCCCTGGGCCACGCTGCGGATGGGCGCGGCCGGTACGCCCGCCGCCATGAGGCGATCGGCGAGCACGGCTCCGTCATGCCGGGCCAGCGCCTGCAGCAAGGCCTCGCGCAACGCGGCGCGATTGGCGATGCGGTCCAGGTTGCGGTGAAAGCGGGGGTCTCGCGCCAGTTCCGGGCATCCCAGTTCCGCGCACAGGGTGGCGAACTGGCGTTCGTTGCCGACAGCGATGTATATCGGCGTCGTGGCGGTGTCGAAGGAGTCGTAAGGCGAGATGTTGGGATGGCCGTTGCCGGAACGGGGCTGCTCCTTGCCGCTCCAGAGATAGTTGGCCAGGTGAGGGTGGGCAATGCCCAGCGCGCAGTCGTGCAGCGCCACGTCGCAAAGCTGGCCGCGGCCGGAGCGGACGCGCTCCTGCAGGGCGGCAAGCACCGCGATGGTGGCTTGCATGCCGGTAGCCAGGTCGACCACCGGGATGCCGAGCCGCAGCGCGGGGCCCTCGGCTTCGCCGTTCACGCTCATCAGCCCGGAGGCTGCCTGGATCGCGGCGTCATAGCCAGGCATGCCGCCCAGCGGGCCGTCATCGCCGAAGCCGGTGATGCGGCAATGCACCAGCCGCGGAAACCGCTCGCATAGCTGGGCGGGGTCGGCGATGCCCCACGCCCGCAGCGTGCTGGCCTTGAAGTTTTCGATCAGCACGTCGGCATCTTCCAGCAGATGCCACAGCACTTCCCGCGCGGCCGGCAGGTTCAGGTCGAGCCGCATGCCGCGCTTGTTGCGGTTGAGCGCCTGGAAGTACGCCGCGCCGCCCGCGTTGACGGCGGGGCCGAAGGTCCGCGTCTCATCGCCGTCGGGCGGCTCGATCTTGACGACATCGGCGCCCAGGTCGCCCAATGCCTGCCCGCAGTACGGGCCGGCCAGCACCCGCGAGGCGTCGATCACGCGCAGGCCGCTCAGGCTGCCGGCGCTCATGCGGAGATCCCGCCGGCCTGGGCCGGAACGTGGACCCCGCGCGGCGCCACGCGCCATTCAAAGGCGGCGTCGCCTTGGTCCAGGCGGCGGACCACCTTCAGTTCAAGCCGGCGGTTGTGTGCCGACAGCGCGCCGTCCAGCAGGCAGTTCCAGGCATCGAACGCGGCGTGGTGCAGTTGCGGCAGGCCCGCCATGAGCTTCCAGCTCTTCTGGCGCACGCCCGGCGCGCCGCCGTCGTCGATGAGCTCGGCATCGTCTCCCTGCGCGCGAGCCAGCGCCACCAGGAAATGCGCAAAGTCCAAGGCGTTGCCCTGATCGGGCAGGGCCATGGCATGGGCGGTATCGCTGTAGAACTGCATCCCGATCAGCCGCCCGGTGATCCCCGCCAGCCACGCGGCCTCGTGCGGGCCGTGCAGTCCGATCAGTTCCGGGAGGGCGGTGCGCACATACTCCATGGCGTAGTTCCGCTTTGCCTTCTGCAGGCGTTCGACGGGCCAGTTGGCGGTGGGCAGGGTCGGCGCCAGGGCGGGATCGAAGTCGGGCGCCTCTTCGCCGCGCGCGAAGCGCAGGCGCTCGTCCTCGGCGATGTCGTGCTCGTATTCGCAGTAATAGCCCTCCAGCCCCGGCTGGCCGTCCATGGTCTGCTTGGTGCAGACAAAGCCCAGCCTGCGGGTGCCCAGCGATACGCCGTTGTGCGCATGCCAGCCGCGCAGCACCGCGCGCGAGACTTCGCTGGGAATGGCGCAAATGGCGGTCCCGTGCCAGGCCCAGCGGGGCGGCGGATACCGGACCCAGACTTTCTTCGGTGTGGCTTCGACGTATTCGACCCGCACGCCGCCGATGGCGTTCGACAGGTAGTGATACCGCGCGGCCGCCACTGCGGGCGGCAATCCTTGCAGGCCAAGCTTCTCCAGCCCGGGCAGGAAGCGCTCCAGGTGCTGGCGGCGGAAGATGTGGAACACGAGCTCGGCGGCTTCGCGGCTGCCGCGCCGGGTCACCATGGTCATCACCAGCCCGGTGAAATAGGCGTGATACCACTCGGCCACGGCGGACCAGCGGGCGGCTTCGCTGCCGGCGGCGGCAGGGGGGGAGGCGCTGATGCTCATGCTTGCTGCTCCTGGCTCGATGCCAATATGGGCGGTTCCGCGGGCTGATGCGCCTGCGTCAGGCCGGACAGGACGAAGGTGGCGAGATGGGTCGCGAGACGGTCGCGGTCCGCGGCGGTTTCGCCAGGCCGCGGCTGGTACCACATGGTGGTCCAGTTGATGGCTCCGAACAGTGGCTTGACCGCCAGGCGGGGATTCTGCCGGGGCAGTTCGTCCGCCTCCATGGCCTGCGCCATGACGTTCACGAACAATTCCTCGTAGTGGTCGCGCAGGCTGATGACTTCGGCCAGCCGCTGGCGCTGGTCCTCGCTGACCCGGCCCATCAGGTGCGATTCCAGCCCCTGCACCGCAATGCGCTGATACGACAGGTGCCTCATTACCTGCATCGCGTGCGCATAGGCCATGCGATACAGCCTGTCCACCGCGCGCACGCCGTCCTGGGTGGCGATGGGGGTGATGGTCTCTATGTTCATTTCCATCGCCCGCTGATACACCGCGGCGAACAGGTGCGCCTTGCTGCGATAGTGGTGATAGATGGTGCCCTTGGTGACGCCCAGCACATCGCCGATCTGGTCCAGCGTGGTGGAGTCGTAGCTTTGCTGGGTGAAGGCGGTGGCCGCCGCGTCCAGGATTTCGGCGACGCGCCCTGGGGGCATGTCGGGCCGGATGGCCGAAGTGGTGGCATTGCGCATGTTGCTGTGGACTCCCAGGGGCGGATGGAGGGGGGATGGGGTGATCGCGCGCGCCAGCAGCGCGGCTTGCGCATCCAGCGGGCCCGCGGTGGCCAGATGCTGCTGGCGCGCGTGCAGCAGGGCCTGCAGCGGCCGCGGGTCGGCTCGCGTCTGTTCGGCGGCGATCTTGAAGCCGGCCGCGAGCAATCGTTCGGCGCATTCGCCGGCCGAGAGCAGCGCCATGGCGCTCAAGAAGTGAATGTCCTTGCCGGCCTGCGCGGCGCGGGCGGCTTCGTACAGCATCATGCGGGCCGCCGATAGTGCGCTGGCGCAGCCCGCGAGCTCCAGCGCCGCGCGCGCGGGGGCGACGTCGGAATCAGAACCGTTTGCCGGCAAGGCCAGTCGCGCCGCTTCGTAGGCGGCAAGGCCGACGCCGCAGGCTTGCGCCGCGGCGGCGATGCGGCGCAATGCGTTCGTGCGGAGCAGGGCGGCCTGCGCTCCGCGGACGGGGCCGAGCCACAGGCTGGCGCCGATCAGCGTGTCGATGTGGACCAGGCCGCCCGGTCCATCCTCGGGGCCGGCGGCGCCTGCCATGCCGGCGCTTGCCGCCGGCAGCAGCGCGCAGGACACGCTGCCGGGGGCGTCCGCATGATGGGCATAGACGAGCAACGCGGCGCCCGGATCGGCAGTCGGTCCCAGACAGTTCGCCGAGCCGCGCAATCTCCAGCTGCGGCCTTCCGCGGTGATCGTGAAGGCCGGCAGGCCTGTCGCCGGATCAAACGCATCCACGGGGCAGACAGGAAACGCCGTGGCGGCGCTTTTCGCCGCTCCCCGGCTTTTCTTCCTGGGGCCGGGCTGGGCCAGCGCGGCGGCTCCGGCCCATGCGCCCGCAAGCATGACCGACAGGCGGGGGCGGGCGGCGGCAAGACCCTCCAGGACGGCCAGGACGGCAACGGCCGAGGGTTCGCCGCCGAGCAGCCCGGCCAGGCCGCTGTCGCGCCATGCCTGTGCGTCGTCGCCGCTTTCGCAGGGCTGCGCGGCAAGCCGGGCGGCCTGTGATCGCCAGGGACCGGCGTCGTCGGAAGGAGGGGACCAGATCATGTCCATGCGGGGCATCCTGATGCGTATAACTGTTCCATACCAGTGCGTAGGTTATGGCTCGTTCCCGCTTCGGTCAATGGCTTTCGTTCATTGATTTATATAGGAAAACCCTGAGGTATCAGACATTACATACTGGTTGGTATTTCACTAGACTGATGATCCCATTACGACTACCGGAGCATTCCTGATGGCCAGAATCGAGTCGACCCCGTTGCACCAGCGCGAACTGATGGAGCTGCCATTCTTTGACGCGAGACACCGCGAGTACTTGCGCCGGGTCGAGCAATTCGCCGACAGCCAGGAATTCGCGGCGGCCACGCCCGCCAATGTCGACGAGGGCTGCCGCGGACTGGTCCGCGCCATGGGCGCCGCCGGCCTGCTGCGCGCCAGCGTGCCTGCAACGCACGGGGGCGATACGCCCGAGATCGAATCCCGCGGCCTGGCGCTGGCGCGCGAGGCGCTGGCCTATCGCCACGGCCTGGCGGACTTTGCCTTTGCTATGCAGGGGCTGGGCAGCGGCGCCATCGGGCTGGCGGGGTCCGAGCAGCTCAAGGCCGAGATCCTGCCCCGGGTCGCCGACGGAACCCTCATTCCGGCCTTCGCGCTGTCCGAGAAGGACGCGGGTTCGGATGTGGCCGCCATGACCTGCCGCGCGCGACGCGACGGCGACCACTACATCATCAACGGCGAGAAAACCTGGATCTCCAACGGCGGCATCGCCGACGTCTACACCCTGTTCGCGCGCAGCGAGGACGCGCCCGGCACGCGCGGGATCTCGGCCTTTGTCGTCTATCCGGACGACCCCGGCTTCTCCATCGCCGAGCGCATCGATGTGATGGCGCCGCATCCGCTGGCGACCTTGCGTTTTTCGGACTTGCGCATCCCCGCCACGCGCCTGTTGGGCGCGCCGGGCGAGGGCTTCAAGCTGGCCATGCGCACCTTGGACATCTTTCGCGTGTCGGTGGCCGGAGCCGCGCTGGGTTTCGCGCGGCGCGCGTTCGACGAAGCGGTGGCGCATGCGCGGAATCGCCGCATGTTCGGAGGAACGCTGGCGGACCTGCAGCTGACGCAGGGCAAGCTGGGGGAGATGGCCGCGCTGATAGACAGCTCGGCGCTGCTGACCTACCGCGCGGCGTGGCGCCGGGATGTGCAGCGTCTGTCCACCACGCGCGAGGCGGCGATGGCCAAGCTGGTCGCCACCGAGAACGCGCAGGCGGTGGTGGATTCGGCGCTGCAGCTGTTCGGCGCGCGCGGCCTGCAGGCGGGCGGGATCATGGAAAGCCTGTACCGCGAGATCCGCGCCCTGCGCATCTACGAAGGCGCAAGCGAAGTCCAGAAACTCATCATTGCGCGGGATGTGCTGCGTCAGTAGATCGGCCTTGCGGCCTGGCCCAAGTATCCCTCTTCACCAGCCCGGCGGGTGAGCTGCGCGCACCCGCCTTATGCTAATCTCGTTCGACCGGCGGGGGACTGCCATCCCGATCCCGCGCCGACGATGGCAATGCCTTGGGTTACCTCCTCGGGCTGCGCCCTTGTTGAATAAGAAACGCGTGACACGATCAAGCGTGGAGACAATACATGAGCCAATATGGGCCGCTGAAGTTGCACGTCCCCGAGCCGACAGGACGCCCGGGTTGCAAGACCGACTTTTCCTATCTGCATCTGTCGCCGCCCGGCGAGGTGCCCAAGCCCCCCATTGATGTTGCCGCGGTTGATACCGGCGGGCTGGCCTACAGCCTGGTCCGGGTGATCGACGACGACGGCCGCGCGGTCGGACCCTGGGCGCCGGAGATCAGCAACGATCTGCTGCGGGCCGGCATGCGGGCCATGCTCAAGACGCGCATCTTCGACGGGCGCATGCTGACCGCCCAGCGCAAGAAGAAGATCTCGTTCTACATGCAGAGCCTGGGCGAAGAGGCCATCGGCACGGCGCACGCGCTGGCGCTGGAACAGGGCGACATGTGTTTCCCGACCTACCGCCAGCAGAGCATCCTGCTGTCGCGCGACGTGTCGCTGGTGACCATGATGTGCCAGCTGATGTCCAACGAACGCGACCCGCTCAAGGGCCGCCAGCTTCCGGTGATGTACTCCGACCGCGAGAACGGTTTCTTCACCATTTCCGGCAACCTGGCCACGCAGTTCATCCAGGCGGTGGGCTGGGCCATGGCGTCGGCCATCAAGGGCGACACGCGCATCGCGTCGGCCTGGATCGGCGACGGCGCCACCGCCGAAGCGGATTTCCACACCGCGCTGACCTTCGCGCATGTGTACCGCGCGCCGGTCATCCTGAACGTGGTCAACAACCAGTGGGCCATTTCCACCTTCCAGGCGATCGCCGGCGGCGAAGGCGCGACCTTCGCGGGCCGCGGCGTGGGCTGCGGCATCGCGTCGCTGCGGGTGGACGGCAATGATTTCCTGGCGGTCTATTCCGCGTCGTGCTGGGCCGCCGAGCGCGCCCGCCGCAACCTGGGGCCGACCCTGATCGAATGGGTGACGTACCGCGCCGGTCCGCACTCCACCTCCGACGATCCCACCAAGTACCGCCCCGGCGACGACTGGAGCCACTTCCCGCTGGGCGATCCGATCGAGCGCTTCAAGAAGCACCTGATCCTGTTGGGCATCTGGTCGGATGCCGAGCACGACGCCGTCCGCGCCGAGCTCGACGCCGAGATCCTGGCGGCCCAAAAGGAAGCGGAAAGCTACGGCACCCTGGTGGACGGCCACGTCCCCAGCGCCGCCAGCATTTTTGAAGATGTCTACAAGGACATGCCGGAGCATCTGCGCCGGCAGCGCCAGCAGCTCGGAGTCTGACCATGGCAATCGATAACAACGCTGGTCCGGCCTCGGCGCCGATGACCATGATCCAGGCTTTGCGCTCGGCCATGGATGTGATGCTGGAGCGCGACAACAATGTGGTGGTGTTCGGGCAGGACGTCGGCTATTTCGGCGGCGTGTTCCGGTGCACCGAGGGCTTGCAGGCCAAGTTCGGCAGCTCGCGCGTGTTCGACACGCCGATCTCCGAAGGCGGCATCGTCGGCGTGGCGGTGGGCATGGGCGCCTACGGCCTGCGTCCCGTGTGCGAGATCCAGTTCGCCGACTATTTCTATCCTGCCTCCGACCAGATCGTGTCCGAGGCCGCGCGCCTGCGTTACCGCTCGGTGGGCGAATTCATCGCGCCGATGACGATACGCATGCCTTGCGGCGGCGGCATCTATGGCGGGCAGACGCACAGCCAGAGCCCCGAGGCGATGTTCACCCAGGTCTGCGGCCTGCGCACGGTGATGCCGTCCAACCCCTATGACGCCAAGGGACTGCTGATCGCCGCCATCGAAAACGACGACCCGGTGATCTTCCTGGAACCCAAGCGGCTCTACAACGGCCCGTTCGACGGCCACCACGACCGTCCCGTGACGCCCTGGACCGGACGTCCGGGCAGCATCGTGCCCACCGGCTATTACACCGTGCCCCTGGAATCGGCCGCCATCGTGCGGCCGGGTTCGGAGCTGACGGTGCTGACCTACGGCACCACGGTGCACGTGTCGCTGACCGCGGCCGAAGAGACCGGCATCGACGCCGAGATCATCGACCTGCGCAGCCTGTGGCCGCTGGACCTGGACGCCATCGTGAATTCCGTGAAGAAGACCGGCCGCTGCGTGGTGGTGCATGAAGCCACGCGCACCTGCGGCTTCGGCGCGGAACTGATTTCCCTGGTGCAGGAACACTGCTTCCATCATCTGGAGGCGCCCGTCGAACGCGTGACCGGCTGGGACACCCCCTATCCGCATGCGCAGGAATGGGCGTACTTCCCGGGCCCGCGCCGTGTCGGCGCGGCGTTCAAACGCGCGATGGAGGTGTGAGATGGGGATTCATATCATCAAGATGCCCGACATCGGCGAAGGCATTGCCGAAGTCGAGCTGGTGGGCTGGCACGTCAAGGTGGGCGACACCGTCGCCGAGGACCAGCCGCTGGCCGATGTGATGACGGACAAGGCCACGGTCGAGATCCCGTCTCCGGTCGTCGGCAAGGTCGTGGCGCTGGGCGGCGAGGTCGGCCAGGTGATGGCCGTGGGCGGTGAACTGATCCGCCTGGAAGTCGAAGGCGAGGGCAATGTGAAGGCGGGGGCGGCCGCGCCGGCCGCGCCGCAGAAGGCCGCGCCCGCCGCGGCCGATGCGCCCGTGAAATCGGAGCCGGCCGCTTCCGGCCGCCCGGCCGCGGCCGCCGTGCCGCCGGGCTCCGCCCCGGCGCCGGCTCAGGCCAGGCCGCAGGCATCGCGTCCGGCACGCGGCGGTGCGCCCGCCGCGCCCCGCCAGCCCGGCGAGAAGCCGCTGGCTTCGCCCGCCGTGCGCAAGCGCGCCTGGGACCTGGGGGTGGAATTGCGCTATGTCCAGGGCAGCGGCCCGGCCGGGCGCATCATGCACGAGGACCTGGACGCCTATCTGCAGGCGCAAGGATCGGCCAGCGGCGCGCGCGCCGCTTCGGCCTATGCCGAGCGCAACGACGAAGAAGCCGTTCCCGTCATCGGCCTGCGCAGGAAGATCGCGCAGAAGATGGCGGAATCCAAGCGCCGCATTCCGCACTTCAGCTACGTCGAGGAAATCGACGTGACCGAACTGGAAGACCTGCGCGTCCAGCTCAACCTGAAGTGGGGCGAATCGCGCGGCAAGCTGACGCTGCTGCCGCTGCTGGCGCGCGCCATGGTGGTGGCGCTGCGTGACTTCCCGCAGATCAACGCGCGCTACGACGACGAGGCCGGCGTGGTCACGCGCTATGGCGCCGTGCACATCGGCATCGCCACGCAGAGCGACGGCGGCCTGATGGTGCCGGTGTTGCGCCACGCCGAGGCGCGCGACCTCTGGTCCATGGCGGCCGAGATCGGGCGGCTGGCGCAGGCCGTGCGCAGCGGCGGCGCCGGGCGCGATGAGCTGTCCGGATCCACCATCACCATCACCAGCCTGGGTCCCTTGGGCGGCATCGTCACCACGCCGGTGATCAACCATCCCGAGGTGGGCATCGTGGGAGTCAACCGCATCGTCGAGCGGCCCGCCATCCGCAACGGCGCCGTGGTGGCGCGCAAGCTGATGAACCTGTCGTCGTCCTTCGACCATCGCGTGGTGGACGGCATGGACGCGGCGCGCTTCATCCAGGCGGTGCGCGCGCTGCTGGAACAACCCGCGCTGCTTTTCGTGGAGTAAGCATGAGCCAGATCACAAAGACAACGACCTTGCTGGTGATCGGCGGCGGCCCCGGCGGCTACGTGGCCGCCATCCGCGCCGGGCAGCTGGGCGTGCCGACCATCCTGGTCGAAGGCGCCCGGCTGGGCGGCACCTGCCTGAACATCGGCTGCATTCCGTCCAAGGCCCTGATCCACGCAGCCGAGGAATTCGACAAGGCGCGCCACTATGCCGGCCAGTCCGCGCTGGGCATTTCCGTGGACGCGCCCCGCATCGATATCGCGCGGACCGTGGCCTGGAAGGACGGCATCGTCGGCAAGCTGACGGGCGGCGTGGGCGCGCTGCTCAAGAAAAATGGCGTCGAGGTGGTGCAGGGCTGGGCCACGCTGCTGGACGGCAAGACCGCGGAGGTGGAAACGCCCGACGCGGGCCGCATCCGCATCCAGTGCGAACACCTGCTGCTTGCGGCCGGCTCGGAGCCCACGCCGCTTGCGTCCATGCCGTTTGGCGCGATGGTGGTGTCGTCCACCGAGGCCCTGTCGCCCACCAGCATCCCGAAGCAGCTGGTGGTGGTCGGCGGCGGCTACATCGGCCTGGAACTGGGCACCGTGTATCGCAAACTGGGCGCGGAAGTGGCCGTGGTGGAAGCCCAGGACCGCATCCTGCCGACCTACGACGCCGAGCTCACCAGGCCGGTGGCTGCCGCCCTGGCCAGGATGGGCGTGGCGCTGCATCTGGAGCGCAAGGTGCTGGGGTTGAACGGCGCGGGCAACGCGGTGCGGGTGCAGGACGCCAGCGGCGCCGAAACCCTGCTGCCCGCCGACCGCGTGCTGATCTCGGTGGGACGCCGTCCGCGCACCCAGGGATGGGGGCTGGAAAGCCTGCAGCTCGACCGCAACGGCAATGCGCTGCGTATCGACGACCAGTGCCGCACGTCCATGCGCGGTGTCTGGGCCATCGGCGACATTGCCGGAGAACCCATGCTGGCGCACCGCGCGATGGCGCAGGGCGAGATGGTGGCGGAACTGGTGGCCGGCAAGCGGCGCCACTTCCAGCCGGCCTCGATTCCCGCCGTGTGCTTCACCGATCCCGAGGTCGTGGTGGCGGGGCTGTCGCCCCTGGAAGCCGAAAGCGCGGGGCTGGACTGCCTGACGGCTTCCTTCCCGTTCGCCGCCAACGGCCGCGCCATGACGCTGGAATCCACCGACGGCTTCGTGCGCGTCGTGGCCCGCCGCGACAATCACCTGATTGTGGGGTGGCAGGCAGTGGGGCGCGGCGTCTCGGAGCTGTCCACGGCGTTCGGCCAATCGCTGGAGATGGGGGCCACGCTGGAAGACGTGGCCGGCACCATCCATGCCCATCCCACCCTGGGCGAGGCCGTGCAGGAAGCGGCGCTCAAGGCGCTGGGGCACGCGCTGCATATCTAGCCGGCTTGAGGCCGCCGCGGGGACGCGGCGGCCGGCAATTCAGGCGGGGCGCTTTCGCAGCAGATACTTCTGCATGCCATCCAGCACCAGCGTGCCTTGCTGGTTGCGCACTTCGCTGTGCATGACGAGCACGCCGGTGTTGCGCCCGGGCGCCAGCTCCGCCACGCGCAGGGACGCATACAAGGTGTCGCCCGCATAGACCGGCTTGAGAAAGCGGCTGCTTTGTTCCAGGAATGCCTTGAGCGAATCTTCCACCATATGCGGGAACAGGCCGGCGCCGGCGGCGGTCTGGATGGCCACCTGGAAGCCGTGCGCCAGCATATGGGGCATGCCGTGGGCGCGGCAGTATTCCACGTCGTAGTGCACGGGGTGGTTGTCGCCGCTGGCGAGTTGAAACGCCGCGAACAGCGCTTCGGTCATTGTGCGGGAAGGCAGATTGAAGATTTCGCCAATCCGGAAATCTTCGAAGTAGCGCTGCGCGCACATTTGATGCTTGATCATGCGGGGATCCTGTCCTTGGGCTTGCAGGTTGAGTTTCGTCCGGTTTGCCGGGCCGGTTTCAATTCGCGCTCATGTTGGTCGCCTTGGCGACTTCGCTCCATTTCTTCAGCTCGCTATCCAGGAAGTCGGCCAGGGCGGCCGGCGTGGGATTCGTTTCCAGGACCAGGCCCATGTCGTAGGCTCGCCGCTTCAGCGCCTCGTCATGCAGCGCGGCCTGCAGGGAGGCAGTCAACTTCTTGAGTAGCGGGGCGGGCGTGCCGGCGGGCGCGAACACGGCGTTCCAGGTATAGGCCTCGTAGCCCGGGACGGCTTCGGCAATGGCGGGCGTGTCCGGTGTTTGCGGCAAGCGCTTCCCCATCGATGTCGCCAGCAGGCGGACCGTGCCGGCCTGCACCTGGGCCAGGCCGGTAGGCGCGCTGTCGATCATGAAATCCAGGTGTCCGCCGATGACGTCGGCCATGGCGGGGGCGCTGCCACGATAAGGTACGTGCATGGCGCGCGTGCCGGCCAGGTAGTTGACCAGCTCGGCGCCCAGGTGCGGCGCACTGCCAATGCCGGCCGAACCGTAGTTGATCTTGCCCGGGTGCGATTTCAGGTACGCCAGGAACTCCGGCAAGGTCTGCACCGGCATGGACTTGTTGACGACGAGCACCAATGGCGCTTTGGCGGCGAGTCCGACCGGAGCGAAGTCTTCGACGGTGCGATAAGGCAGGGTCGCGTGAATGCTTGGATTTACCGCATGCGCCACGGTGGTGAGCAGCAGCGTGTAGCCATCGGGCGGGGCCTTGGCAACCATTTCCGTGCCGACCATCGTGCCTGCGCCGCTGCGGTTCTCGACGATGAATGTGGCGCCTGTCTGGCGGCTCCAGCTTTCTGCCAGGGCGCGCGCGAAGGTATCCGTGGGGCCCCCGGCAGCATAGGGCACGACCAGCTTCACCGGCCGTTCCGGGAAACCCCGCTGAGCCCAGGCCAGAGGCGCCGTGGCCAGCAGGCATATCGCGGCAGTCAGTTTGCAGGCCAGCTGAGGCCAGGGAAATCGTCTGTTCATCGGGTGTCTCCGGTCATTGTTTTGCCTGGCGGCGGCGAGCGGCTTCGGGTTTGCTCGCTGGCTGCGTCAGAATATAAAGACGATGATCCGGGGCGAACAGTCGAATGTTTTTTCCTCGACTTAGAACCTTTCTAACAGTGGCTTTCCCCGGGGCGGCATGGCGGGGTTGGCGGGGGTGATTGCATTGCGCTACGAACTGACCGACCTGCGTGTTTTCATGGCCATCGCCGAGGCCAAGAGCCTGACGGGCGGCGCGTCCGACCTCCATCTGACCGCGCCGTCGGCCAGCTACCGGTTGAAGAACCTGGAACAGGCGATGGGCGTCCCACTGTTCGTGCGCACGCAGAAGGGCATGTCGCTGACGCCCGCCGGCATGACCGTGCTGCGTTACGCCCAGACCATTCTTGGCAATGTCGAGCGCCTGCAGGGAGAGATGCGCCGCCATACCGACGGCATCGAGGGGCACATTCGCGTGTTCGCCAACAGCAGCACCATGAGCAGCCTGCCAGCCGCGCTGAGCCGCTTTTTGTCGGCCTACCCGAATGTCAACGTCGACCTGGAAGAACGTCTCAGCGCTGAAACGGTCAAGGCAGTGCAGGACGGGCATGCGGACGTGGGATTGGTGGCGGGGGCCATAGAGATGCGCGGGCTGGAGTTCATCACCTATGGCAAGGACGAACTGCTGTTCATCATTCCGCCCCGCCACCCGCTGGGCCTGCATCGGCGCGTGTCGCTGGAAGCCGCGCTGGCGCACGATGTGGTGGCGATCGGCCGCAAGAGCAGCAACTTTCTCTATCTGCAGCAGATGGCCGAGCAATTGGGCATCAAGCCGCGCGTTCGTGTGCATGCGCCCAATTTCGATGCGGTATTGCGCTGCGTCCAGGAGGGCGCGGGCATCTCCCTGGTGCCACGCTCGGTCGCCGCGGGCGCCATTGCGCAGGGCAAGATCGAGTGCGTGGAAATCGAGGAGGCCTGGGCTGTTCGGGAACAACGCGTGGTGATGCGCTGCATGGAAGCGCTGCCCGTGTATGCGCGTGACTTCGTCGGCTTTGTCACTCAGTTGACGCCGGCGGAACCCAGCGATTAGAGAATCTTGAAGGGCGATTAAAAATTATCGACTGGCGGTGGCTGGGACTGCGTTCCTATAATTTTCCCATGGTCGCGCGCCGGATGGACCGGCCGCCCACTCCGACTGACAGGACGATATGACCGCAGCTTTGAATCCCCTGGATGGCATTACTGTCGTCGCGCTTGAACATGCCGTCGCCGCGCCCTTCGCCAGTCGCCAGCTGGCGGATCTGGGCGCTCGCGTGATCAAGATCGAGCGTCCTGGCGTGGGCGACTTCGCGCGGGGCTATGACGGCACGGTACTCGGCTTGTCTTCGTTTTTCGTCTGGGCCAACCGGGGCAAGGAAAGCCTGTGCCTGAACCTGGAGCAGACCGCCGAGCGCGCGGTGTTGCAGCGGCTTCTGGGGCAGGCCGACGTCTTCATCCAGAACCTGGCCCCCGGAGCAACCCAGCGCAAGGGGCTGGACTTCCCTAGCTTGCACGCTCAGTTCCCCAAGCTGATCGTGTGCGATATCTCTGGCTACGGCGACAGCGGCCCATTTCATCAGAAGAAGGCCTACGACCTCCTTATCCAGGCCGCGGCCGGCCTGATTTCGGTCACCGGCGCACCCGACGCGCCGGCGCGTACCGGCATATCCATAGCCGATATCTCCGCGGGCATGTATGCATATTCCGGAATTCTGACAGCGCTGCTGCAGCGCGCGCGCACGGGCGCCGGCCTGCGCGTCGAGGTCACCATGCTGGAGGCGCTGGCCGAATGGATGTCCTACCCGTTGAATTTCGCTCACTACGGCGGTTCGCCGCCCGCCCGCAATGGTGTAGCGCATCCGGCCATCGCGCCCTACGGCCAGTATCCGGCGGGCGACGGCAAAGACATCATTTTCGGGCTGCAGAACGAACGCGAATGGGTGCGCTTCTGCGTGGACGTGCTGCAGGACCCGGCCGTCGCGACGGACGAGCGCTTTTCGTCCAACGTCCTGCGCGTCATCAATCGCCAGGCGCTGGATGCGCTTATCGCTGAGTGCTTTGCGGCACTCTCGCGCGACGAGGTTCTGCGGCGGCTGGACGAGGGGGGCATCGCCAATTCCGCGCTGAATTCCATGCACGAGGTCTGGGATCATCCGCAATTGGCCGCGCGTGGACGCTGGCGGGATGTCGCTACGCCTGCGGGGCCGATCCGGGCATTGCTGCCGCCCGCCACACTGTCGGGCACCGAAGCGGCAATGGGTGACGTGCCGGCGCTGGGTCAGCACACCGAGGCGATCCTGGCCGAGCTGGGCATCGACCTGACGATGTGACCTCCGGCTAGCGGCTTCCGTCGATGTACGGCCGGGCCTGCAGGATCAGGATGCGGTCTCCCTGCACGGCCCATTCGATGTCCTGGTCCACGTTGCCCAGGCGCTGCCTGACCTGCCGGCCGACGGCGGCCAGGCGCGCGACCAGGGCGTCATTGAGCACCTGCCGGGCGCCTTCGATCGGCACTTCCCGCAGGCCGCCGGCGGCATCGGCCACCAGTTGCGTGTCCTCGGCCGAGCGGCTCAGCACCTGCACCGCCTTGGACCAGCTGGAATACATCAGTTGCTCGGCCTGGCGCTTGCCTTCCACCACCTTGATGCCCAGGCCGCGCTTGGCCGATATGTACGTCACGTAGCGGCGCGAGGCATCGAAGGGGTCGCGCGTAATCATCACGCCCGAACTGTCGGAAGCCGCGGCCAGTTGCACCAGCACGGCCATCACCACCCCTTCCTGCCCGATGCCGGCCGCGCGGCGCGCCTCGTAGGCCTCGAAGTTGTAGACCGAGGCCCATACCGTCTGCACCGCCCGCGCCAGCGCGTCGGCCTGTGTCACGTTGGGCACGGTGGTGTACAGCCCCGCGCCGCTGAAGCCGGGCAGGTCTTCGGAATTGGACGAGCTGCGCACGAAGACGCCGTGGCCCTGCAGCTGCTTTTGCCAGCGATCGTGCCACGCGGCGGCCAGGGCAGGGTCGGCGGGAGCCTGGATGATGTCCTGGCGCAGCGCGGCCAGTTCGGCGCGGCGCACGTTGGCGTCGGCCGCGAAGTCGGGACGCTGCTCCAGCGCCGCCACGCGTTCGGGCACGCGCAGCTGCCGCATGAACGCCGCGTACTGGGCGAATGGGATGCAAAAGCCGTCCGGCACGCTGGCGGCCGGGGGCAGAACGGATTTCAGCGCACCCAGGTTGGCCGCCTTGACGCCGCAATGCCGGCTGTCGCGCGTCGTCATGCCGGATAGCGGCTTGATGGCCCGCACGCTCAGGTCGGGCTTGGGCAGCGGCGCACTGGCGGCCTTGGGCGCGTGCGCGGCGGGCTGGGCGATGCGCTGCACCTGGTAGCCATTGCCGGAGACCGTCAGCTCGACCCACTGGCCGTCATGTTCGCGCAACGCCGCGACGGCGTCGCGCACGTAGGCGTTGGGAATGCGCCAGCCCTTGGCCAGCAGGTTCACGTGCGACAGCAGGGTGGACGGCCGCTGCGTGACCAGGCCGGCGACCGGGGGCAGCGCCACGGGCACTTCGTCCAGCACGACGATGTCGGTGGGCGACAGGTCGGGCGTGTCGTCCACGGACTTGACGATGCGCAACCGGCCCTGCGCACGGCCGGTGTTCAGCGGCAGGAAGGTCTGCTCGCGCAGCAGCGCCTCCTGGGTCACGAAGCTCAGGCCCGCGCGTTGCGCGGTCTGTTCCTGCAGCGTGGAATTGGTCTTGAAGCGCAGCGGCTCGTGGAACGTCGCGGCCAGCGTTTCCTCGGTCAAGGCCAGCAACGCCGGCGTGAGCAGGTCGCCCTCCCAGAATTCATAGGTGTAGCCGGGCAGGTCGCGCTGCCAGCTGAGCGTGCCGAACAGCAGGCGCCGGTTCGGGTCCTTGTACTGGGCGATCAGCGCGGCCTTGTCCCCGGACAGCAGGCGCCGCTCGCGCGCGAAGGTCTCGTGCAGCGCATAGCGGGGCGTGTGGACGTAGTAGATGCGGTTGGCGCGCTGCCGGTCGATCACGAACAGCACGTGCGGAATCTCCAGCGGCGTGCCGGCGTTGTAGACGCGCGCCAGTTGCCGGAATTCGTCCTGGGTACGGATCTGGTCCAGGAAGGCCGGGCCGCTCCCGCGCGCGTCCTCTTCCTTGCGTGCTTCCCTTTCATCGGGCCGCAAGGGCCGCGCGTTCTCGTAAGGCGATGGCTTGCGGGCGGTTTGTGCCTGGACGAGGGGGCTGGCGGCCGGGCTCAGCAGGCAGGCCGTGGCCAGGACGGCCAGGAATGCGCGGGGCAGGGCGATAGGCTTGAGCGGCGCGCGCAAGTGCAGCATGGGAGGCGGGAACAGGATGCGGGAAAGGCGCAATCATATCGTCCCTTATTGGGGACGCGGCGCCAGAAACAACAAGGCCCCCGGATGGGGGCCTTGCCTGGGTGCCGCGACCGGGGCCGGAATCAGCCTTCGGCGGTTTCCGCCAGGACGAGGCGGGCTTCTTCGGCGACGCGCTCGGGGGCGGTGCCGCCCACGTGCTTGCGCGCGGCAACCGAGCCTTCCAGGGTCAGGACCTGATGGACGTCTTCGCCGATGCTGGCGTGATAGGCCTTCAGGTCGTCGGTGGACAGGTCGGCCAGGTCGCAGCCGCGCTGTTCGCAATCGCGCACGGCGTGGGCCACCACTTCATGGGCGTCGCGGAAGGGCACGCCCTTCTTGACCAGGTAGTCGGCCAGGTCGGTGGCGGTGGCGAAGCCTTGCAGGGCGGCGGCGCGCATGTTTTCGGCCTTCACCTTGATGCCGCCAGCCATGTCCGCGAAGATGGTCAGCGTGTCGCGCACGGTGTCCACCGTGTCGAACAGGCCTTCCTTGTCTTCCTGGTTGTCCTTGTTGTAGGCCAGGGGCTGGCCTTTCATCAGGGTCAGCAGGGCGACCAGGTTGCCGTTGACCCGGCCGGTCTTGCCGCGGGCCAGCTCGGGCACGTCGGGGTTTTTCTTTTGCGGCATGATCGAGCTGCCGGTGCAGAAGCGGTCGGCCAGGTCGATGAAGCCCACGCGCGGGCTCATCCAGAGCACCAGCTCTTCGGACAGGCGCGAGACGTGCGTCATGATCAGGGCGCCGGCGGCGCAGAATTCGATGGCGAAGTCGCGGTCGGACACGGCGTCCAGCGAGTTGCGGCACACGCCGTCAAAGCCCAGCGTCTTGGCCACGCGTTCGCGGTCGATCGGGAACGACGTGCCGGCCAGCGCGGCGGCGCCCAGCGGCAGGCGGTTCACGCGGCGGCGGCAGTCGGCCAGGCGCTCGGCGTCGCGGCCGAACATTTCAGCGTAGGCCAGCAGATGGTGACCGAACGTGACGGGCTGGGCGACCTGCAGGTGCGTGAAGCCCGGCATGATGGTGCCGGCGTTTTCCAGCGCGACGGTGGCCAGCGCGTGGCGCAGCTGGCGCAGCAGGTGCTGCAGGTTGTCGATTTCGTCGCGCAGCCACAGCCGGATGTCGGTGGCGACCTGGTCGTTGCGCGAACGGCCGGTGTGCAGGCGCTTGCCCGCATCGCCCACCAGTTCCACCAGGCGCTTTTCGATATTCAGGTGGACGTCTTCCAGATCCAGCAGCCATTGGAAGCTGCCGGCATCGATTTCGGACAGGATCTGCGTCATGCCGCGCTGGATGTCGGCCAGGTCCTGGGCGCCGATGATGCCCTGGGCGGCCAGCATGTCCGCATGCGCGAGCGAGCCCTGGATGTCGTGGCGCGCCAGGCGCTTGTCGAAATCCACGGACGCCGTGTAGCGTTTGACGAGTTCGGAAACCGGTTCCGAGAACCGGGCGGACCAGGCCTGCGCCTTATTGGCGAACTGGTTTTGATCGGAGGAGGGAGTGTTTGCCATGATGGGCGGAATTATAGGGCCTCGCGCCGCGGGGGGCGATGCCGGCCCCGGTTTTGCGGGGCCGGAACCTCGCGCGGGCGCGACTTGTCGGATAATCCACGGTTAGTTTCAAGAACTTAGAGAAAGCAGAGACCTTATGCCCCTGGAATGGGAAGAGCTAGTCACCCAACTCGACACCCACCTGCCCCGGGAGCCCTGGGCGCAGACGCTGATCGGGATCGGCGCGCTGATCCTGACGGCGCTGTTCGTCCAGTGGGTCGTTGCCCGGGTCGTGCTGCTTGTGGCGCACCGGTTGCTGGTGGTCAGCGGGCACGCGGATTGGGACAAGGCCCTGCAGCGCCGCCGCGCATACCAGAACCTCTGGTATGCGGTGCCGTTTGCGGTGGTGTCGATAGGCATAGACCTGGTGCCGCACGTCGAGCGGGCCGTGACGATCGTGGGACGGCTGGCGCACGCGGGCGCCTGGATCTGCGTGTTCGTGGCGTTTTCGGGGGTGCTGAGCGCCTGGCAGGACACGTATTCGGCCACCACGCGGGCGCAGACCCGCTCCATCAAGGGCTATATCCAGATCAGCAAGCTGATCCTGATGGCGGTATGCACCGTCCTGGTGCTTTCCATTCTTATCGACCGCTCGCCGCTGTGGATGATCTCCGGCCTGGGCGCGCTGTCGGCGGTGCTGCTGCTGGTGTTCAAGGACACGCTGCTGTCGCTGGTGGCCAGCACCCAGCTGACCAGCAACGACATGCTGCGCATCGGCGACTGGATCGAAATGCCGCAGTCCAACGCCGACGGCTTCGTCAAGGACATCGCGCTGCATACGGTCAAGGTGCAGAACTGGGACAACACGGTCACCACGGTGCCGACCTACAAGCTGTTCTCGGAAAGCTACCGCAACTACCGGCACATGTTCGAGTCGGGCGGCCGGCGCATCAAGCGCACCATGCGCATCGACGCGTCCAGCGTGCGTTTTCTGACCGACGAGGAAGCGCAGCGCCTGATGCGTTTCCGCCTGCTGCACGATTATCTGCAGGCCAAGACCCACGATATCGCCCAGGCCAACCAGACCATGGGCGAACTGGCCAGCGTGCCGGCCAACCGGCGCCGCCTGACCAACATCGGCACCTTGCGCGCCTATGCACTGGCCTTCCTGAAGCAGAACCCGGAGATCCGCCAGGACATGGCGATGATGGTGCGCATGATGGAACCCACCTCCGAGGGCATCCCGGTCGAGGTCTATTGCTTTACCGCCGTGACCGCCTGGGTGGAGTACGAGCGCATCCAGGGCGATGTCTTCGATCACCTGCTGGCCATCCTGCCGGAACTGGGCCTGCGCCTGTACCAGCAGCCTTCGGGCGCCGACATCGGCGCCATGGGCGGCTATCTGCGCGAGAACGCCATTCAAACCGCCCTGGCCGTGGAGCGCGACCGCCAGGGACCCGTCCTGCAAGGGGAACCGGCCATGCCGCTCGAGCACGGCCTGACCGACGGCAAGATGCCGCGCTAGCACCCGCGGAAGGCGCCTTTCGGTGCGAACAGTCCCAGGCCGGCTCCCGGCGTGCCGGGCCGGGCGCCGTGAGATAATCCAGCCGTTGAATCCTAGGCGATAGACCCGATGTCGAACCCGTTCTTCAACCTGTATTCCCACGGCTTCGCCCGGGTCGCGGTCGGCGTGCCCGAATGCCGGGTCGCCGACCCCGCGTTCAATGCCGCGCAGACCATCGCGCTGGCCCGGCAGGCCGCCCAGGGCGGCGCCGTGCTGGCCGCGTTCCCGGAGCTGGGCCTGTCGGCCTACACCTGCGACGACCTCTTTCACCAGAAGGCCCTGCTCGACGCCTGCGAGGCGGCGCTGGCCCGGGTGGTCGAGGCCACGGCCGAACTGGATATCGCCGTCATCGTGGGCGCGCCTCTGCGCGTGGCCCACCAGCTGTTCAATTGCGCGGTGGTGGCGGCCGGCGGCCGGGTGCTGGGCGTGGTGCCCAAGAGCTACCTGCCCAACTACGGCGAATTCTACGAAGCCCGCCAGTTCAGCGCCGCCGACTGCGCGGCCGCGACCGAAATCCGCCTGCTGGGCCAGACCGTGCCTTTCGGGTCCGAGCTGCTGTTCCAGATGGAAAAGCTGCCGCTGTTCCAGTTCCACGTCGAAATCTGCGAGGACGTCTGGGTGCCGATCCCGCCGTCGTCGTTCGCGGCGCTGGCCGGCGCCACGGTGCTGGTCAACCTGTCCGCTTCCAACATCGTCGTCGGCAAGGCCGAATACCGCCATCAGCTGGTTTCGCAGCAGTCGGCGCGCTGCCTGTCGGCCTATATGTATACGTCGGCAGGCCGGGGCGAGTCCTCGACGGACATGGCCTGGGACGGCCAGGCGCTGATCTATGAAAACGGGGAGCTGCTGGCCGAGTCCGAGCGCTTCCTGAGCCATTCCCATCTGCTGTTCTCGGACGTGGACCTGGAACGCCTGTCGCGCGAGCGCATGCGCCAGAGCACGTTCGGCCAGTCCGTCCGCCGCCACCAAGACGAGGTCCGCAAGTTCCGCCTCGTGGCGGTCCCCGTGAATCCGCCGCTGGAAGACGCCGAGCTGCCGCTCGAGCGGCGCGTGGCGCGCTTTCCCTATGTGCCGGCCGACCCGCAACGCCGCGACGCCCGCTGCAAGGAGGTCTACAACATCCAGGTGCAGGCGCTGGCCCAGCGCCTGTCGGCCAGCGGCATGTCCAAGGTCGTCATCGGCATTTCGGGCGGGCTGGACTCCACCCACGCGCTGCTGGTCTGCGCCAAGGCCATGGACTCCCTGGACCTGCCGCGCTCGAACATCCTGGCCATCACCATGCCCGGCTTTGCCACCAGCACCCGCACGCTGCAGCAGGCGCGCCGGCTGATGGCGGTGGTGGGCTGCACGGCCTCCGAAATCGACATCCGGCCCAGCTGCCTGCAGATGCTCAAGGATCTGGGCCATCCCTATGCGGACGGCCAGCCGGTCTATGACATCACGTTCGAGAACGTGCAGGCCGGCGAGCGCACCAACCACCTGTTCCGCATCGCGAACTTCAGCAACGCCATCGTCATCGGCACCGGCGACCTGAGCGAGCTTGCACTGGGATGGTGCACCTACGGCGTGGGCGACCATATGTCGCACTACAGCGTCAACGCCAGCGTGCCCAAGACGCTTATCACGCACCTGGTACGCTGGGTGGCCGAGTCCGGCCGCCTGGGCGATGACGGGGCGCAGGTGTTGCTGGACGTGCTGGGGACGGATGTCAGCCCCGAATTGGTGCCTGGCGGCGCGGACGACAAGCCGGTCCAGAAAAGCGAAGAGTCCATCGGACCCTACGAGCTGCAGGATTTCAACCTGTACTACACGCTGCGCTACGGCTTTGCGCCGACCAAGGTCGCCTTCCTGGCGCTGGCGGCCTGGCGCGACCGCGAGTCCGGCGCCTGGCCCGAGGCCGGGCATGTGGCGCGCAACCAGTACGACCTGGCCGCCATCAAGCGCAACCTGAAGATATTCCTGGACCGGTTCTTCCGCCTGAGCCAGTTCAAGCGCACCTGCGTGCCCAATGCTCCGAAGGTCGGTTCCGGCGGCTCGCTGTCCCCGCGCGGCGACTGGCGCGCGCCCAGCGACTCCGAGTCGGTGGTGTGGATGCGCGAAGCCGACCGCATTCCGGACCAGGCGCCGGGGGGCTGACACCGGGAGCTGGCGCTCCACCCCGCCCCAAGGTGGGGCAGCCCATTGGGGGCAGCAAGCGCGCGTAGCGTGCGCGGCGGGGGAGCTTCCCGCCGTCGCTGCCCACCTCCGGTGGTATTCTCTTATTCATTGCGCCTTGCCCGGCGCCAGGCGCCGGGGCAGGGTGCCGCAACAGATCGAAAAACCAGGACGACCAACGTGAAACAAGTCACCGCCATCATCAAACCCTTCAAGCTGGACGAAGTCCGCGAAGCGCTGGCAGAAGTCGGCGTCAGCGGCCTGACGGTCACTGAAGTCAAGGGTTTCGGCCGCCAGAAAGGCCATACTGAACTCTATCGCGGCGCCGAATACGTGGTGGATTTCCTGCCCAAGATCCGCGTTGAAGTGGTGCTGCCGGACGAGCAGGTCGAAGCCGCCATCGAAGCCGTGGTCAAGGCCGCCCGCACCGGCAAGATCGGCGACGGCAAGATCTTCGTGACGCCGGTGGAGCAGGCCATCCGCATCCGCACCGGCGAGAGCGACGAAGAGGCGCTCTGATCCCCAGCCTTTCGCGGGCCGCGTCCTGACGCGGCCCGTCTCATCCACGCGACAGTCATCTTCCCTACCTGATCAACTGGTTCATTTCCAGGATCGGCATCATCACCGCCAGCACGATCAGCAGGACAAATCCCCCCATCAGCAGTATCAGCGCCGGCTCCAGCAGGGCCGTCATCGCCATCGCGCGCCGTTCCAGGTCGCGCGACAGGTTCTGCGCGCCCCGGTCCAGCAGTTCCGGCAGGCGGCCCGTTTTCTCGCCGCTGGCGATCAGATGCACCAGCAGCGAGGGGAACACCTTCTGCGCGCCCAGCGACGCCGACAACGCGGCGCCTTCGCGCACCCGCGCCGCGGCCTCGTCGACGGCCAGGCGCAGCACGTCATTGCCCAGCGTGCGGCGCGCCGCCTCCAGCGCGGTCAATAGCGCCACCCCGCTGCCGCAGAGTATCGCCAGCGTGGACGCAAAGCGCGCCGCGTTCACGCCCAGCACGAAGCGCCCGGCCAGGGGCAGGCGCAGGACCCGGGCGTGCCACGCGCGCCGCGCCGCCGGCGCCCGCAGCGTGTAGCGCCACAGCACGATCGCCAGCGCGATCGCGATGCCGGTGGCCGCGCCCCATTCGCGCACATAGTCCGACAGGCTGAGCATCACGCGGGTCAGTAGCGGCAGCTGCTGCTTGGCCTGGCTGAAGGCCGAAACCACTTGCGGCACCACATAGCCCAGCAGGAAGACCACGATGATCACCGAGACGCTGGCCACCACCGCCGGATAGATGAACGCCGTCATGACCTTGCTGCGCAAGGTGTTGCGTTCCTCGATGTAGTCGGCCAGCTTTTCCATCACCTGCGCCAGGTCGCCGGATTCCTCGCCCGCGCCGATCAGCGCGCGATAGATCTCGGGGAAGTCGCGCGGCCGCGCCGCCAGCGCGGCGGACAGGCGATGGCCGGCGCGCACGTCGTCCCGCACGCCGCCCAAGGTGGCGGCGATGTGTTTCTTCTCGGCCTGTTCCAAGGTGGCGCTCAATGCGGCATCCAGCGGCAGGCGCGCGGCCAGCAGGCTGGCCAGCTGGCGCGTCAGCCATGCGAGGTCGGCGTCGGACAGGCGCGTGCGCAATGCCGCGCCCAGGCCTTCGGCACGCGCCGCCAGCGAGGTCGACAGCGGCAGCAAGCCGCGCCCGCGCAACTGGTTGCGGGCGCCGCGTTCGGAGTCGGCGTCGATCGTGCCGCGCACGATTTTTCCGAGCGCGTCGGTGGCTTCGTATCGGAAGGAAGGCATCGTTGTAATAAAGGAGCGCGCGCCGGTTTGAACCGCCAAGAGCCCCGAATTTAAAGGGTTTCCAGCCCGTCACCTTGCCTTCCGAATATGACCGTAGTGTTGCAGTCACACCCCGTATACTCCGACGCGCTTTCACGTTTTTTCACACGACTTCACGTCTCAGGCACCTAACTCGCCATGCGTCACATCGCGCAATTCAGTCTTGCAATCTTGCTCGCGGCAAGCCAACTCGGACCGGTCGCCAGCACGGCCCACGCTCAACAGGCCGACAATCGCGTCAGCCTGAATTTCGTCGACACCGACATCCCCGCCGTGCTGCGCGCGTTGTCCTTGTTCACGCAGCGCAACTTCCTGGTGGACCCCCGGGTCAAGGGCAAGCTCACGCTGGTGTCGGATCGTCCCGTGGACAGCGGACAGGCGCTGGCGATGCTGACGGGCGCATTGCGCCTGCAGGGGTTTGCCATCGTCGACGTGGATGGCGTGACGCGCGTCGTGCCCGAGGCCGACGCCAAGCTGCAAGGCAGCGCGGTGGTGGGCGGCCCCGGGCCCGCGTCCAGCGCGCCGGCGGCTGGCGGCAGGGCGCCCGTTCCCGTGGCTGCCTTTGCCAAGGGCTCGGGCGGCAGCAGCGGCGAAATGCTGACCCGCGTGTTCCCCCTGAAGTACGAGAACGCCGCGAACCTGGTGCCGGTGCTGCGCCCCATGGTGCCGCCGAACAATCCGATCAATGCATACCCCGGCAACAACACGCTGGTCGTGACGGACTATGCCGACAATCTGGATCGGATCGCGGCCGTCATCGCCCGCATCGATGTGCCCAGTTCCATCGACACGGACGTGGTGCCGGTGCAGTCGGGCATCGCGACCGACATCGCCATCCTGGCCTCGCAGCTGCTGGACACGCAAAGCAGCGATCCGACCCAGCGCATCGCCGTCGTGGCCGACCCGCGCAGCAACAGCGTGCTGGTGCGCTCCGGCAGCCCCGCGCGCACGCGCCTGGCCCGCGACCTGATCCAGAAGCTGGACGCGCAGCAGAACCGGGCGGGCAACCTGCATGTGGTCTACATGCGCAACGCGCAGGCCACTCGCATCGCCGAAGTGCTGGGCGGGCTGCTGACGGGCCAGGCCAACTCCGCGCCCGGCGCGGCCCCGGGCGCCGGCGGCAGCGGCGGCGGCGCGGCGCAGGGCGGCGCGCGCGCGCAGAACACCTCCACGAACAATGCCAGCCAGGCCGGGCAAGGCATGTCCAGCCTGTCGGGCTCGGCCAAGAGCGGGCTGTCCGGCGAGCAGGAACGCATCACGCGCGAAGACAATTCGACGCAGGCGGTGTCGTATTCGGCGGGCGGCGCCACCATCCAGGCGGACCCGGCGACCAATTCGCTGATCATCTCGGCGCCCGAGCCGCTGTACCGCAGCCTGCGCGAAGTGATCGACCAGCTGGACCAGCGCCGCGCGCAGGTGCTGGTGGAAAGCCTGATCGTGGAAGTCAGCGAAGAGAAGGCCGCCGAGTTCGGCATCCAGTGGATGACCGGCGCCGGCAGCATCAACAGCAACGGCACCAGCTTTGTCGGCGGCACGAACCTGGGCGGCAGCGGCATCACCGGCTCGGGCCCGACCTCGATCGACGCGCTGGGCGGGGGCATGAGCCTGGGCGTGGTCAAGGGCACGGTCGACGTGCTGGGCAACCAGGTCATCAACCTGGGGGTGCTGGCGCGCGCCATGCAGAACACGGGCGAGGCCAACATCCTGTCCACGCCCAATCTGCTGACCCTGGACAACCAGTCGGCCAGCATCCTGGTGGGCAAGACGGTGCCGTTCGTGACGGGGCAGTACGTCACCTCCGGCAGCAACGGCAGCACCAACCCGTTCCAGACGATCGAGCGCGAGGACGTCGGCCTGAAGCTGAACATCCGGCCGCAGATTTCCGAGGGCGGCGCGGTGAAGCTGGACATCTACCAGGAAGTCAGCAGCATCGACGAAAGCCGCTCCAATTCCACCACCGGCATCGTGACCAACAAGCGCGCCATCGACACCAGCGTGCTGATCGACGACGGCCAGATCATCGTGCTGGGCGGCCTGCTGGAAGACAATGTGACGCTGACCTCCAACAGCGTGCCCGGCCTGGGTTCGCTGCCGGTGATCGGATCGCTGTTCCGCTACGACACGCGCAAGCGCACCAAGACCAACCTGATGGTGTTCCTGCGTCCCTACGTGGTGCGCGACGCGAACCGCAGCGCCAGCGTCACCATGGACCGCTACGACTACATGCGCCGCGCGCAAGGCGCCGTGCAGCCGCGCGATCACTGGGTGCTGCCGGACATGCAGGCGCCGATGCTGCCGCTGCCGGGTTCGGCGCCGTCGGTGTCGAACAATGCCTATGACCTGCGGCCGGAAGAGCAGGCGGCCACGCTGCGCCGCCAGCCGCCCGTGACGGTGGAGACTTTCGCCGTGCGCCAGTATCCGGGCACGCTGCCCGCGGCCGGGACCGGACCGATCCGCGCGCCCAGGCCGCTCATGATGACGGTGGCGGTGGACCCCGAGTCGCTTCAATGAGTGCGCATCCCTTGCCCTATGCCTGGGCCCGCGCGCAGCGCGCGGTGCTGTCGCTGCGCGGCGGGCAGGCGCAGCTGACCGTCAGTCCGCGTACCCCCGAATGGGCGGTGCGCGAGATCCGGCGCTGCCATGGCGACATCGCGCTGGCGCAGGTCGACGACGAGGCGCTGGAAACGCTGCTGACGGCGGCCTACAGCCATTCGGAAGACGCCGCGTCCGTCATGGGCGTGGCCGAGAACGAGATCGATCTGGACCGGCTGCTGCAGGACATGCCCGAAGTGGCGGACCTGCTGGACGCCCAGGACGATGCGCCGGTGATCCGCATGATCAATGCGCTGTTCGCGCAGGCCGCGCGCGACGGAGCCAGCGATATCCACATCGAACCGTTCGAAACCCATTCCGTGGTGCGCTACCGCGTGGACGGCACCCTGCGCGACGTGGTGTCGCCGCGCAAGGCCCTGCACGCCGCGCTGATTTCGCGCATCAAGATCATGGCGCACCTGGACATCGCCGAAAAGCGCCTGCCGCAGGACGGCCGTATCGCCTTGCGCGTCGGGGGGCGGCCCATCGACGTGCGCGTGTCCACGTTGCCGACCGGCCATGGCGAGCGCGCGGTGCTGCGCCTGCTGGACAAGGAGGCCGGCCGCCTGCAGCTGGAGCGCCTGGGCATGAGTCCCGGCGTGCTGGTTCAGCTGGACCGGCTGATCCGCCAGCCTCACGGCATTGTGCTGGTCACCGGGCCGACCGGCAGCGGCAAGACCACGACGCTCTACGCGGCGCTCAGCCGGCTGGATGCGGCCACCAGCAACATCCTGACGGTGGAAGACCCCATCGAATACGACCTGCCCGGCATCAGCCAGACGCAGGTCAACGCCAAGATCGACATGAGCTTCGCGCTGGCCCTGCGCGCCATCCTGCGCCAGGACCCGGACGTGATCATGATCGGCGAGATCCGGGACCTGGAGACCGCGCAGATCGCGGTGCAGGCGTCGCTGACCGGCCACCTGGTGCTGGCCACGCTGCACACCAACGATTCGGTGTCCGCCGTGACGCGCCTGACGGACATGGGAGTCGAGCCCTTCCTGCTGGCTTCATCGCTGCTGGGCGTGCTGGCGCAGCGGCTGGTGCGCAAACTGTGCCCGGCCTGCAAGACGCCGGCCATGCTGGATGGCGTCCAGGTGTTTCACCCCGTCGGCTGCGAGGCCTGCAACCACACCGGCTATAGCGGGCGTTCCGGCATCCACGAACTGTTCACGGTGGACGACGAGGCGCGCAGGCTGATCCACGAAGGGCGCGACGAGCGCGAGCTGCGCCGCGCCGCGGCGGCCTCCGGCATGCGGACCATGCGCGAAGACGGGCAGCGCTGGGTGGACGGCGGGCAGACGTCGCCCGAGGAAATCGTGCGCGTGACGCGCGACGCCTAGGGCACGTACACACCAGAAGCAGCCCCGCACGGGGCCCTGGCTACTTGCCCGTCCCGAACGACACCGTGTCACCCGACCGGCGGCCCAGGTTGGACATCAGTCCGTCGAGCGCGGCCTGGTCCGCTTCGCTGGCGGACGGGGCGTAGGTGGCCTGGCCCTGGAAGCTCAGGCCGCGGCTACCCAGGCTGCCCTGGCCAGTGACGCTGAGCAGGCCGCTTTCGGTACTGAGGGCCAGCGTGGCGCCGGCCTTGCCGCCGCCTTGAACCTTGAGCAGGTAGGTGCCCACCGGCGTCACGGGCGTCAGCGCGGTGCCGGCGTTGCGCCAGCGCAGTTCGGCTACCGGCCCCGACGGCAGCGCGGCGCCCAGGCGCAGCGCCTGCCAATTGATCTCCAGCATGCCTTGCGGCGCCAGCGTGTTCCATGGCGCGCCCAGCGCCGGCAGCACGGACGCGGGCACGCGCAGCGACTGCGCCGGCACCGATATCCCGTTCCATCCCGGGCGGGCCCGCAGCGGGCCTTGCAGCCAGGGGTGCGAAATGTCCAGCGTCATCGCGTCCCAACGCCATTGCCATTGCACGGCCTGCGGCAGCACACGCCGCGCGCCCGGGGAGCCTAGCGCTATCCATGCGCTGCCGCGCCAGAGCGTGCCGCTGGCATCGGCCAGCGTGACCGGAGCATCGTCGGGCAGCAGGACCAGCAGCCAGCGCGCGGGCAGGACGGCCACGCCCGCCGCGACGGCGCACAAGGCGCCGGCCGCCAGCAGGCCGGCGGCGCGTCGGGAGATTCGGAACGCGGACATCAGCGGCTCCCCGCGGCTTGCGGCGGCATCAGGACGACCTTGCCGTTCACCAGTCCGGGCAAGGGCCGGCCGTTGGCATTGGCCGCGCGCGTCAGATCCACGTGCGAGATCGCCAGGCTCCAATCGCGGCCCGCGCCGTCCAGCCAGCGCAGCAGCGCCGAGGAGGGGGCCTGCTCCAGCGACAGCTCCACGCCGCCGCCGGAGTCGGATTCGCCCAGGCTCCACAGGTTGGCGGCCAGGCCTGCGCGTTCCAGGCTGGCGGCCAGTTCCGCCCTGGCGGGCATGGGGCCGGCCGGCGTGGCGGACCGCTGCCGCAGGGCCGCGGCCTGCGCCGTCAGGTCGGCCACGGCGGCGGCCTGGGCGCGCAGCGCCGGCAGTTCGGCCTGAAGCTTGCGCACCGTGTTCAGGGGCGGCTCGATCAGGCTGACGAAGACCAGCGCGAAACCCAGCAGCAGGGCGGCTCCGGCGACCAGGCGCCGTTCGCGCGGGGCCAGCGCCTGATAGCGTTGGCGGGCGCGGGCCAGCGCGGGATCGAGGGGCTTGCGGGCGGAGCGCCACGCGGTTTGCAGACGGTGCAGCGGGTTCATGGTTGATTGCGCACGATGCGCCAGGTGTTGTCGGTGTCGCCGCGCTCGAGTTTCAGTCCCAGGGCCGCGGCCTGCTGGATCAGCGCCGGCGTTTCGGCGACGCGTTGCGACTGCGCGCCGGCGTCGGCCAGTTGCAGGGTCAGCGCCTGGTCGGCATACGTCAGGCGCGCCACCTTGTCGGCGGCGAATGGCAGGGTCTGGGCGGCGGCGCGGGCCAGCGGCAGGAAATCCGCGGCGCCCGCCGCGCCGCGATTGGCCAGCAGCGCGTCCAGGCCTTGCTGCGCCTGGCGCGCCGGGTCCAGCACGACGGGCAGGCTCGGAAAGGCGGCCAGCACCTGTTCGCGCATGCCGTTGCGCAAGGCGTCGGCTTCGCCGCGCAGTTGCGAGGCATGCAGGTTCAGGCCGGCGATCCAGACGATGGCCGCGGCCGCGCCCCAGCGCCACACCGGGCGCCAGCGCGAGACGCGGACCGGCGCCAGCTGCGGCATGGCCAGGGACCACGAAGGCGAGGGCGCCAGCCAGCGCGGATCGGCGGGATCGCGCAGGGGCGCCGCGGTCTCGGGCGCGAGAGTCTGCGGCGCGATCAGCGCATTGACCCGCAATCCTTGGGCATTGAGCAGTCCCCAGGCGCGGCGCACCGGCACGCGCGGCGACCAGGCCAATGCCACGGAACCGTCGGCGGCGCGCGGCCCGTGGCCGATCGCCAGCGCGTCCAGGTCGCTCAGCACCAAGGGTTCCAGCGCGCTGCGGACGGCGGCGGCAAAGCGCGCGCGGGGGACCGCCGGTATCTGCACCGTGGCGGCGATGACATCGGCGGGATGCAGCACCGCCTCGCAGGCGGCCTGCGGATAGGCGTGGCCCAGGGCGTGCAACGTCATTTCGCCTTGGCGCGCGCAGCGGCCCCGCCGGTCGAACCAGGCGTAGGGCAGGGGCGAGTCGGCGCCGAATTCTTCCAGCTCGGGCAGCGCGATGCGCAGGGTGTTCTTCAAGGAATCTCTCTCGTCCAGATCGTGTCGGGCGCGGCTGGCGGGGCGCTGCGCACCAGCGCCTGCATGGAGACGCGCGCCCGTTCATAGACCACGGTGCCGCTGGCCAGGAACCAGCCGCTGTTGGTGGCGACGGCGGGCGCGGGCGTCTTGACGCCCGTGCCCGCCAGCCGGTTGGCGAAGTCGCCGGTGTTGTTGAACCAGTTGCCGCGGTCTCGTTCGCCGGCCATGGCGCGAGCCTGGCTGAGCGACAGTCCGGGCACCAGCGCGGCGATGACCTCGGCGGGCGCCGTATTGACGTTGACGCTGGTGGCCGCCGGCAGCACCGTCATCGTGCGCCGCAGCGCATTGCGCATGGGCGGTTCCAGGCCCAGCAGCGCCGCCACTTCGTCCACGCCGCGAGGCAGTGGAGCGTGGGCGTCGGGCGTGGCGCGGGCCTGGCCCTGCGGCGCGGACGCCGCGTCGGCCGCCAGCACGGGCGGCTGGGCGGCGGCGATGATGTCGAGAATGCGCGGGGCCAGGGTGTCGGGCAGCTGCAGCGTGTTCAGCAGGCGGCGCAGGACTTCTTCCTGCTCCGGCTGGGGCACGCCGTTGCGCGCCAGGTTGTAGAGGTTGTATTTGCCCTGCTCGTCCTGCACGCCGCCGGAGAACACCGCCACCCGGTCGTCGCCGGGGCGCTCGATCCGCGTGTCCAGCACCGGCGTGGCCCAGATCTGGTCGCCGCGCGTGGTGGGTTCGCGCCGGCCGTGGTCGCGCACGACCAGGCGGGCCCAGTCGATGCCGCCCGCCAGCATCGCGCGGGCCTGCACGCGGGCCTGTTCGTTTTCCACGCGCCGGGTGCTGGCGGTCTGGCGCTGGAAGAGGCTGGTGGTCAGCGCCGCCACGATGGCGACGATGATGAGCGCGCTCACGACCGCAGCGCCGCGTTCGCGCGGGGCGCCCGCGCAATGGGCCGTGGGGCTCATGGCAGCTCCAGGATGCGCGTGTAGCGCTGGGGGGCGCCCGGGGCGCCGCGTTCTACGGTGATCTCCAGGCCGGTCGGCGACGCGGCGAACGACGAGCTCGCGTCCACCCAGCCGGCGCCGGGCACCCACGCGCGCAGCGTCAGGGCGCGCACGCCGGCCAGCAATAGCGTGCCGTCGCCCGCGGCGGGCAGCGGGCTGCGCGGGGCCGACGGGCCGCTCGCGCGCCACAGGCCGTCCTTGCGGACCTGCCATTGCACGCGCTGCCACAGTCCGTTGCCGTCGGGATCGGGGCGCAGGATCTCCAGGGTCTGGCCGCCGGCGGCGCGGCGCAAGAGCCGCAGGCCGCTGGTGAAGGCCTGCGCGTCCAGGCCGGGCGAATCAAAGCCCGGACCGGTGTACGAAAGTTCGACGTCGCGCGCCATCTGGCCCAGCGTGCGGACGATGGCATCGGTGTCCTCGGCCTGCGCCTCGATCCAGTCGCGCGCGCTGGACACGCTGGCCAGGCCGCGCCAGGCCATCAGGCTGACCAGCGCCATCAACGCCAGCGCCACCAGCACTTCGATCAGCGTGAAGCCGGCCTGGGATCGGGGGGAGCGGCGCATCGTCATCGCAGGCTGGACAGCAGGCCGTCCAGCTGCAGCAGGATGGCGCCCTCGCGCGTGGACGCGGCGTCATGGACCTTGACGGAAACCTGCCGGAAGCTGCGGTTCATGGAATTCGTGAAGACCAGTTCGCATTGCAGCGCCAGCCCGCCTTGCGGACAGGGCACCGTCTGGGAGCCGGCGCGCGGCAGGGCCTGCTCCAGGCGCAGCTGCGTCAGGGCGTTCTGCGCCGCCAGCAGCGCCAGCGCCTTGTCCTGCAGGGCGCGGTTGTTCGCCGCCATGACGCCGGTGGCGCGCAGGGCCGCGCCCATCGCGACGGCGATGATGGCCAGCGCCACCAGCACTTCGATCAGCGTGAAGCCGCGTTCGCGGCTGCGCGGACGGGGCGGTTCAGCGGATCTCATAGCGTCCCGAGGCGTCGCGTTGCAGCGTGACGCGAGTGTCTCCCGCGCTGAGAGTAAGCGTCACCGGCGCCGCCACCCATTCCGTGTTGAACACCAGGGGTCGGTCCGGGTCCAGGCGCAGCGTCACCGGACTGGCCGACCATGCCTGCGGACGCAGCACTTCGTCGCGCTCCAGCCGGTCGGCGGGAACGGGGACGTCTTCCTCGGCGCTGGGGCCGGGCAGGCGGCCCTGGCGTTCGAATGACCAGCCCTGGCCGTTGGCCAGCCAGCGGATGGCCCGCCCGTCGCTGCGGGCTTCGCTTTGCGCCACGGTGAAGGCATCGGCCAGGCGCTGGGCGTCGCCGCGCAGGCGGTTCTCGCCACGCCCGATGGACAGGCTCACCATGCTGGCGGCGATGGCCACGATCACCAGCACGACCAGCACTTCGACCAGCGTGAAGCCGCGCTCAGAGTTCCCAGGAACCGATGTCGGCATCGCCGTTTTCTCCGCCGGGCTTGTTGTCGGCGCCAAACGAGAAGACATCGATATCGCCTTTGACGCCGGGGCTCAGGTATTGATAGGGATGGCCCCAGGGGTCATTGGGCAGCTTGTCCAGGTAGCCGCGCCAGTTGGCCACGCCTTCGGGCTTTTGCGCCAGCGCGCGCAGGCCCTGGGCGGTGCTGGGGTAGCGGCCGTTGTCCAGGCGGTAGAGCTTGAGCGCCTGCATGATGCCGGCGATATCCTGGCGCGCGGCGACCTGGCGGGCCTGGTCGGGACGGTCCAGCACGCGCGGCACGATCAGCGCGGCCAGAATCCCCATGATCACAATCACCACCATGATCTCGATCAGGGTGAAGCCTTGCTGGCGGGCAAGCCCACGCGGTAACTGACGCACTTTGCAACTCCGGTCTATCTGTAGAAGCCGGGGATTGTGGACATGAAATATGACAGTAATGCACACGCGGGGGCAAACGCGGGCGGGGCCTGCCGGCGGACCGCGCAAGCGTGCGCGCGGGCCGAAAGCGCCCGCCTGCTACCATGTCCTCTCTACAAGGAGCGGTAATGGCTACAAAAGAGAAGTCTTCGACAGGTTTGGCCGCATTAGTGGAGAAGGCGCTCCAACAAAAGAAGCTGGCTGCCGCCAACAAGAAGCCGGTGGGTTCCACGCTGGGAAACGCGGCGGGCCGCAAGCAGATGGGCCGTCCCGCGGGGCGCAAGCGCTGATCCTCCGGGCTTGAATCAAACGGGCGCTTGCCGGCATCTCGGCCGCGGGCGCCTGTCGGGGCGAAGGACGCGGCGCATCACACTAGAGGCTTCCCACGCGCCGCCTCACTTCACCTGTGCAATTCCCGGCGGCGCCGCCTCTGCCGCCGGCGTGGCCAGGCGGCTCATGCGCCCGGCCTGTTCCACCGTGACGGCATCGGCGGCGATGTCCCGCAACACGATGCCCGGCGCCACTTCACCGCCAGCGCGCCAGGCCAGCGGCGGCCCGCCGTCCACGCTCAGCACCGCGGCGCCATCCGGGCCGGCCGCGATCACGCCCAGCACGCTGATCTGCGTGCGCATGACTTCATCCTTCCCAAACCACAAGGCCACCGGCGTGTTGTCGGCCGCGCGCGGCGCGGCCGCCGAGACCGCGGGGGGCAGGGGGCCGGGGCGGGGCGCAAGCAGGATGGATGCCCACACACCGAGGCCCGTGGCAAGCGCCAGCACGGCAATGACGCGCAGCGCGGCGGGCGCCGAGGGCAGGGTGGGACGCAAGGACAAGGGCATGGGCGCAAACAGTAATGGGACAAGGCGACGCGCCCGACTATAGCGGCGTTTCATGACAGCCCTGCAATCTTGAACGCTCCAACGCACGCGGCATCCTTCGCAAAAGAATCCTGATCCGTCGATCAGGGTTTCTCTTCTTTGCTTCACGGGTCTTTCACCTTGGCACGCCACCATGTCGGCCAGCGTAAGAACCTGTTCATGAAACGAGAAGAGAAGCGATGCAGACATTGAATTGGAGAAGATGGTGCGCCATGTTGCTGGCGACCAGCGCATTGGCCGGCTGTGGAGGCAGCGATGACGACGACGAGGACACCACCGTCCCGCCGACTCAGCCGCCGGTGACCGAGCCCGGCCAGGCCAGCGTGGACAAGGTGCTGTTCATCGGCGTCGATGGCCTGACCTACGACGCCCTGCGCCGCGGCGTGACCGACAAGACGCTGGCCAATATCGGCCAGCTCACCGCCACCCGCGCCTGGACCGGTGGCGTGACGGGCCAGACCTCGCAGCAGCCCACGCTGATCGCGCCGGGCTGGGCCACCCTGCTGACCGGCCAATGGGCCGATGTGCACGGCGTGCGCTCCAACGCGCAAGGCCAGGCCATGAAGGCGCCCAGCGTGTTCCAGCGCATCAAGACCGCCCGGCCCGAGGCCCGCAGCGCCGGTGCGTTCAATTCGAGCGTGCTGGCCGGCCTTGTGGGCAGCGACCGCGACGCGGGCTATCTGCAATCGCTGACCGACTGCGCCGGCGTGGACGATTGCGTCGCGGCTCAGGCCCGCGACCGCATCGCGGAAGGCTACGACATGGTGGTGGCGCAACTTGGCGCGCCCGAACGCGCCGCGGCCGAAAGCGGCTACGGCACGAGCTACGAGGCCGTCATCCGCCAGACGGACGCGGCCATCGGCGTGCTCGCCAAACAGCTTGCCGACCGCCGCGCGGACCACCCCGGCGAGAACTGGCTGATGGTGGTGGCGTCCAGCCATGGCCTGAGCAAGACCGGCACCAGCGACGGCCTGCCGTTTTCGACCAACAAGACCATCCTGCTTGCCGCCAACCAGCCGGTCCTCCTGGGCGGCAGCGCCGACGACGCCTCGTTTGACGGCCTGTGGGACAACAACTGGTACGCGCTGCCCAGCGCCGCCGATCTGACGCCGACCCTGCTCGCGCACCTGGACGCGCTGCCGGCCCCGGCCGCCTACGACATGGCCGGCACGTCGCTGACCGGAACCCTGGCGCTGCGCCGCGTGGCCCCGCGCACCTCCATGGACAACAAGAGCGTGACCCTGAGCTGGGTGCGCGTGGGCGAGCCCGACGGCGAAATCGTGGTCAGCCGCGATGGCGTGGAAGTGGCGCGCCTGCCGGGCACCGCCACGGAGTACGTGGACACGGGCTTCACGTTCGACACCGAAGGCGTGCATACGCTGAACTACAGCGTGTCCGCGGGCCGCGCGGTCAGCGCCACGCGCGCCACCGTGGTCTACACCAAGCCCGTGCCGCTGCTGGCCTCGCTGCGCACCGGCCTGACGATGTTCTTTCCGTTTGAAGGCAACGTGAACGACGTGGCGGCCGGCGGCGGCGCGATCACGCCCTACGACGGCACGCAGGCGCCGGCCTACGCGGATCCGGGCGTGTACGGCAAGAGCTTCAGGAACGAGCGCGGCTCGGCTGCCCTGGGCGCGTTCAAGCTGGACTACCCCGCCGGCCTGCTGGACAGCGTGCAGGCGTTCACCATCGGGTTCTGGTACCAGTCCGACGGCACCGCCAACGACCGGTCCATCCTGGGCAACAAGGACTACAACTCGGGCGCCAATCCCGGCATCACCATCGCCCAGTGGGCCGGCCCCGAGCTGCGCTTCAACCTGGCGGGCGGGTCGCGGGTGGACATCGAGGGCGTGAAGTTCACCGCCAACAAGCCGGTCTACATCGCCATGGTCATCGATAAGCCGGCCAAGAGCATGGTGGCCTACCGGTACGACAGCGAGCTGGGTTTCACGCGCTTCTTCAAGGGCACCGCCACGGTCAACCTGACGCAGATCGCCGGCGTATTCGGCCCGCACATCGGCCTGAACGAAGACGGCAAGGGCACCTACGGCATCTGCTGCGCCGGCACCAGGGGCCCGTACACGATGATTTTCGACGACCTGGCCTTCTGGTCGCGGGCCCTGACCGAGGACGAAGTGAAGTCCCTGGCGATGTCCGGCAAGTCCGTCTCCGAACTATTTCCCTGATGTCCCTAGGATAGAAAAACCATGAGTAAGTCCATGATCTTGCGCGGTTTCCTGCGCGCTGGCGCGGTGCTGATGCTGACCGCCACGCTGGCCGCCTGCGGTGGCGACGACAGCGACAGCAGCAGCCCGCCCGACAACGGCGGTCAGCCCGAAACGCCGACTCCCGTGCCGCCCACGCCGGCCAAGCCCGAACTGCGTTGCGCGCCTTGAGCCGCTCCCTGTAGATCCATAGGAAAAAAATCCGTGAAGTCCGAAAAAGATCCGATCCACGCCGGCAAGCGCCGCTTCCTGCGCAACGCGGCAGCCTCCACCGCGGGCCTGACCGCGCTGTCGATGTTCCCGCCGGCCATCCGCCGCGCGCTGGCCATTCCGGCCAACAATCGCACCGGCACGATCAACGACGTCGAGCACGTGGTCATCCTGATGCAGGAGAACCGCTCGTTCGACATGTACTTCGGCACGTTCAAGGGCGTGCGCGGCTTTGGCGACCGCATCACCATTCCGCTGCCGCAGAACCGCTCGGTATGGGAACAGACCAACGGCACGCGCGTGGTGATGCCGTATCACCTGGACAGCACGCAGGGCAACGCCCAGCGCGTGGCCGGCACGCCGCATGACTATTTGGATGCACAGATGGCCTGGGACGACGGCCGCATGTACCAATGGCCGCGCTACAAGCAGAATCAGTCCATGGGCTATTACCGCCAGAAAGAGGTGGAGTTCCAGTTCTTGCTGGCCGACGCCTTCACGCTGTGCGACGCCTATCACTGCTCCACCCACGGCGGCACCAACACCAACCGCCTGTTCCACTGGACCGGTACCAACGATCCGCTGGCGCAGGGCAACGGCCCGTCCACCCGCAACCAGTGGGACAGCCTGGGCGACTCGTCCATCGGCTGGACCTGGAAGACCTATCCGGAGCGCCTGCAGGAAAATGGCGTGACCTGGAAGGTCTACCAGAACCTGCCCGAGAATTTCGGCGACAACCCGCTGGCGGGCTTCCGGCAATACCGCCGCGCCAACGACCTGGCCGGCAACGGCACCAATGGCGCGCCGTACCCGGCCTGGACGCCCAGCATGGATGGCGCCAACCCGCTCTACAAGGGCACGGCCAACACCATGCCGGACGGCGGCTTCCTGCAGTCCCTGCGCGACGACGCGATGAACGGCACGCTGCCGCAGGTGTCGTGGATCGTGGCGCCCGCGACCTATTCGGAGCATCCCGGCCCGTCCAGCCCCATCCAGGGCGCCTGGTACATCCAGGAAACGCTGGATGCGCTGACGGCCAATCCGGAGGTCTGGAGCAAGACTGTCCTGCTGATCAACTTCGATGAGAACGACGGCTACTTCGACCATGTGCCCACGCCCGCGGCGCCGTCGCTGAACCCCGACGGCTCGATGGCGGGCGCGTCCACGGTCAACACCGACCTGGAACGCCACACGCACGCCTCCGCCCAGGACATCGCCGACAACCGCGTCTACGGCCCGGGCCCGCGCGTGCCGATGTACGTGGTGTCGCCGTGGAGCCGGGGCGGCTGGGTCAACTCCCAGGCCTTTGACCACACGTCCGTGCTGCGCTTCCTGGAAGCCCGCTTTGGCGTCAAGGAAGAGAACATCAGCCCGTGGCGCCGCGCCGTGCTGGGCGACCTGACTTCGGCCTTCAACTTCGCCACGCCCAACGGCGAAAAGCTGCCCGACCTGAACAAGCTGACCCGATCGGGTTCGGATTCGGAACGCGCCGCCCAGGAAGCGCTGACCGCCGTGCCGCTGCCGGATCCCTCTACCCAGGCCAAGCCGGTGCAGGAAAAGGGCGTGCGCTATTCGCGCGCCCTGCCTTACGAGCTGCACACCAGCGGCCGCAGCCAGCCCAGCACGGGCAATATGTGGCTGGTGTTTTCCAACACGGGCAAACAGGCGGCGGTGTTCCATGTCTATGACCGCCTGCACCTGGACCGCCTGCCGCGCCGCTACACGGTGGAAGCCGGCAAGCAGCTGGAAGGCAGCTGGGATACGGCGGCCGACGGCGGCAAGTACGACCTGTGGGTGCTGGGCCCCAACGGCTATCACCGCCACTTCGCGGGCGACCTGGCGCTGGACAGGACCTCGCAGCAGGACGCCGAGGTCCGCGTCTGCTACGACATCGCCAATGGCGATATCTATGTCAGCTTTATCAACAGCGGCAAGGCGCCTTGCACCTTTGAAGTTACGCCCAACGCCTACTACGCCAATCACGAGCGCTGGTCCTTCACGGTGCCGGCAGGCGGGCAGGTCGAGCAGCACTGGGCCCTGGCGGGCAGCCATGCCTGGTACGACTTTACGGTGCGCCTGGCCGAGAACCCGTCCTGGCTGCGCCGCTACGCCGGGCGTGTCGAGACCGGACAGCCGTCCGTGACCGATCCGGCGATGGGCGAATAAGGATCTAGGCGGCGGCTTGCGGTTCGCGTGCGCGGAATGCCGTGGCGCACGCTACGCAGATCGCCGCCGTGATGCTTTGCCGCGCATGCTCGCGCCGCTCCAGCATGCCGATGGAGCGGGACAGCGGGCCCAGGTCTTGCGGCAGGTAGAGGATCCGCAATTCCGGGCTGTGCTGCCAGTTCGAGCCGTTGATCAGGGGCAGCAGGGTCACGCCGACCTCCTGGCGGACCAGTTCCACCAGCGTCTCGATGGCGTTGAGTTCCAGGAATTCATTGAGCGGCACCCCCAGCCGCCGCAGCAGCCGGTCGATCTGCAGGCCGGTGCGCTGGGTGCGGTCAAAGCGCAGGAAGGGATTGCCCGCCAGCACCTGGCGGGCGTCCTCGCCAACCGCCGAGCGCGGCGCGATCACGACCAGCTGCTCTTCATATAGCGGGGTCCAGCGCGTGCTGGCCATCTTGCGGCCGGCTTCCACCAGGAACGCCGCATCCAGTTCCCCGTCTTCCACCTTGCCCGCCAGTTCGCTGGCCTTGCCCGACAGGATGCGCACGTCCAGCTTGGGATGCGCCTTTTTCAGTCCCGAGATCACCTTGGACAGGGTGCCCATGCAGGACACGATGCTGCCGACCGAGACGGATCCCGCCAGCTCGCCCGGCACGGTGCTGGGTAACCTCATCTTGTCGTATAAATCGAGCAAGTGTTTGATTTCAGGTAGTAATTCCCGTCCGGCTGCGTTAAGAATGGCAAGCCGGCCGCTGCGGTCGAACAACTCGCGTCCCAGTTCGGCCTCCAGCGAGCGCATCTGGAAGCTGACGGCGGCCTGCGTGAGGGCCACCTGTTCGGCCGCTTCCGAAAAAGAACCATGGTGGGCGACGGCCAGAAACGTGCGCAGAAAACGGATCGTACTCATAAAATTTTCTTTTATGACGGAACAAAAAATCAAATTGATTTAATTAGAGCACGAGAGTAACTTCGCCCGCTTAACCTTATGAGGCAAGCCACATGAAATCCTTCGACTGGGGCAACCCGTACCCTTCCGTCCGCATCCCGCTGTTTGCCCGCAACGTGGTCTCCACGTCGCATCCGCTGGCGGCTCAGGCGGGGCTGCGCATGCTGCTCAAGGGCGGCAACGCCGTGGACGCCGCCATCGCGGCAGCAGCCACGATCGTCCTGGTCGAACCGGTCTCCTGCGGCCTGGGCGGCGACTGCTTCGCCATCGTCTGGGACGGCAAGGAATTGCACGGACTGAACTCGTCGGGCGTGGCGCCCGCCGCGTGGAACACCGAATACTTCAAGCGCAAGTACGGCACCGGCCCCGACGGCCTGGCCATCCAGCCCAAGCGCGGCTGGGACGCCGTGACCGTGCCGGGCGTGGTGGCCGGCTGGGCCGCGCTGCACGAAAAGCTGGGCAAGCTGCCGTTCGAGCAACTGTTTGAGCCCGCCATCGAAATCGCCGAGCGCGGCTACGCCGTGCCGCCGGTGGTGGCGCACAAGTGGGCCGCCGCCGCCGAAGAACTGAAGTCGCAGCCCGGCTATGCCCAGGCCTTCCTGCCCGAGGGCCGCGCGCCCAAGGTCGGCGAGCACTTCCGCTTCCCGGACGCGGCCAACACGCTGCGCCGCATCGCCGAATCCAAGGGCCGCGACTTCTATGAAGGCGAACTGGCCGAGCGCATCGCCGCCTTCAGCAAGGAATGCGGCGGCGCGATGACGCTGGAAGACCTGCGCGGCTATCGCCCGGAATGGGTCAAGCCCATCTCCAAGTCCTACCGCGGCTACGAGCTGCACGAGATCCCGCCGAACGGCCAGGGCATCGCCGCGCTGATCGCGCTGGGCATCGTCGAGCGCTTCGATATGTCTGATATTCCGGTGGATTCGGTGCAGTCCCAGCACATCCAGATCGAAGCGATGAAGCTGGCGTTCGCCGACCTGTACAAGTACGTGGCGGACCCGCGCTCCATGCAGATCACCCCCGAGCAGATGCTGTCGGACGCCTACCTGGACAGCCGCGCCAAGCTGATCCGCCTGGACCAGGCCACGCATTTCGAAGCCGGCCGTCCGCACGCCGGCGGCACCATCTACCTGACGGCCGCCGATGAAAACGGCATGATGATCTCGTTCATCCAGTCCAACTACATGGGCTTCGGATCGGGCGTGGTCGTGCCCGGCACGGGCATCAGCATGCAGAACCGCGGCGTGGGTTTCTCGATGGATCCCAAGTCGGCCAACGTGGTCGAAGGCGGCAAGCGCCCGTTCCACACCATCATTCCGGGCTTCCTGACCCGCGGCGGCAAGCCGGTCATGAGCTTTGGCGTGATGGGCGGCGACATGCAGCCGCAAGGCCACATGCAGACCGTGGTCCGCATGATCGACTACCACCAGAACCCGCAGGCCGCGTGCTGCGCGCCGCGCTGGAAGGTCAACCGCGACTTCACGCTGGATATCGAGACCAATATGAAGGCTTCTACCATTGCGGGCCTGAAGGACCTCGGGCATGCTTTGAAGTCCGTTGACGATCCCTACATGGACTTTGGCGCCGGCCAATTCATCTGGCGCATGTCCGAGAACGACAACGAACTGGGCTATGTCGCCGCCAGCGACAGCCGGCGCGACGGCCAGGCGGTGGGCTTCTGATCATCCGGCAATGCAGTAAACAAGGGGAATAAACACAATGAAACGCTTGACCTTGACCTTCGGCGCCAGCCTCCTGGCGCTGGCCGCGGGCGCCGCGAGCGCCCAGAACATCCGGATCGGCCTGCAGGAAGATCCGGACGTGCTGGATCCGCACCGCGCCCGCACCTATGTCGGCCGCATCGTGTTCACGTCGCTGTGCGACAAGCTGGTGGACATCGATCCCAAGCTGCACTTCGTGCCGCAGCTGGCCACCTCATGGTCATTCAGCGACGACAACAAGGTGCTGACCTTCAAGCTGCGCCAGGACGCGCTGTTCCATGACGGCAGCAAGTTCGACGCGGCCGCGGCCAAGGCCAACCTGGAACGCGCCATGAGCCTGCCCGACAGCCTGCGCAAGGGCGAATTGCGCTCGGTGGCCAAGGTTGACGCGCCGGACGCCGGCACGCTGGTGCTGACCCTGAAGGAACCGGACGCGACCTTGCTTGCCCAGCTGTCCGACCGCGCCGGCATGATGCTGTCGCCCAAGACCTTCTCGGACGACGTGGCCGCCGTGGGCCGCAAGCCCGTCTGCTCGGGGCCGTACAAGTTCGTCGAACGCATCCAGAACGACCGCATCGTGCTCGACAAGTTCGACCAGTACTACGACGCGAAGGACTACGCCTTCAAGCGCCTGACCTTCCTGCCCATCCCCGACACCACCGTGCGCCTGTCCAACCTGCGCGCCGGCGACCTGGACATGCTGGAGCGCCTGAATCCCTCGGACGCCCCGCAGGTCAAGAACGACGCCAGCCTGACGTTCGCGCCGGTCGCGGGCCTGGGCTTCCAGCAGTTCATGTTCAACGTGGACAACGGCAAGCGCGCCGAAGACAACCCGTTCAAGAACAAGCTGGTGCGCCAGGCGTTCCAGCTTGCGCTGGACCGCAACGCCATCAACGAAGTGGCCGGCGGCGGCATTTTCGAACCGGCCCAGCAGCCGTTCCCGCCCGCCAGCCCCTACCACAGCGACAAGTTCCCGGTGACCAAGCGCGACCCGGCCAAGGCGAAGGCCCTGCTCAAGCAAGCCGGCTTTGACCGCGTGAAGGCCGAGCTGGTGTTCGGCAACAACACCACCACCTCGTCCATCGCGGAAATCGTCCAGGCCATGGGAGCGGACGCGGGCTTTGACCTGTCCCTGCGCCCCACGGAATACGCGGCGCTGCAAAAGGAAGCCTCGGGCGGCAACTTCCAGATCGTGATGCTGGGCTGGTCCGGCCGGGTCGATCCCGACGGCAACGTCCATGCCTTCGTGACCTGCAAGGGCGCGCTGAACGACGGCCACTACTGCAACCCGGAACTGGACAAGCTCCTGAACCAGGCCCGCACCGTGCCCGACGAGACCAAGCGCCGCGCCATCTACGATCAGGCCCAGGCCATCATCCAGGAAGAATTGCCCGGCGTGTACAACTACTATCAGCCGTGGCCGTTCGTGATGGGCAAGAAGGTCAAGGGCTTCACGCCTTACCCGGACGGCATGATCCGCCTGAAGGGCGTGACGTTCGCACAGAAGTGATAATGGCGCGGCGGTTTTCCGCCGCGCTGGCCGGACGCGCCTTGCGCGTCCGGTCGTTCTTTGCGACGGGCGCGTGTCGCGCCAAGTCCGGCCGGCACTGTCCGTCGTTCCTGTCTTACGGTTTCCCACATGCTTAAACTCATCTTGCGCCGCGTGATCGTCGCGATACCGACACTGATACTGGTGTCGATGATCGTCTTCATGCTGCAGAAAATCCTGCCCGGCGATCCGGTCCTGACCCTGGCCGGCGAAGAGCGCGACCCGGCCGTCCTGGATTACCTGCGCGACAAATACCGCCTGAACGACCCGCTGCCCATGCAATACGCGGCCTGGGCCGGACAAGTCCTGCAAGGCGACCTGGGCAAGTCCCTGCGCACCGACGTGCCCGTCACGACGCTGATCGCGCAGAAGCTTCCCGTGACCTTGCAGCTGGCCGCCATGGCCATGTTCTTTGCGCTGCTGGTGGGCATACCGATGGGGATCATCGCCGCCGTACGCAAGGGCAAGCCCGTTGAAATGGGCGCCAACATCGCCGCGCTGTCCGGCATGTCCATCCCCAACTTCTGGCTGGGGATCATCCTGATCATGGTCGTGTCGGTGCAGTGGAAGCTGCTGCCGGCCTCGGGCTATGTGTCGCCATCCGAGGACTTCTGGCTGTCGATCAAGACCATGCTGATGCCTTCGCTGGTGCTGTCCACCGCGATCGCGGCCTACCTGATGCGGCACACGCGCTCGTCCATGCTGGAGGCGCTGTCGGCGGACTATGTGCGCACGGCCCGCGCCAAGGGCGTTTCGCCGCGCCGCGTGGTGCTGCGCCATGCCTTGCGCAATGCGCTGATGCCCATCGTCACGCTGGTGACCCTGCTGTTCGGCGAACTGCTGGCGGGCGCCGTGCTGACCGAGCAGGTCTTCACGATTCCGGGCTTCGGCAAGCTGGTGGTCGACGCCGTCTTCACGCGCGACTACGCGGTGGTGCAGGGCGTGGTGCTCTGCGTGGCGGTGGGCTTCATCCTGATGAACCTGCTGGCCGACATCCTGTACATCCTGGTCAATCCCCGCCTGAGGCACTCATGAGCGCAATTCCTGCAACGGCCGCAGCCGTCATCACGCCGCCCCGCAGCCGCAATCGCGCCTGGGGCAAATTCAAGCGCAACCACATTGCGATGCTCGGCCTGGGCATCGTGCTGTTCTTTGTTCTGCTGGCCGTCCTGGCCCCGCTGATCGCCAACCATGATCCCCTGCAGACCAGCTTCACCACCATCCGCAAGGCGCCGTCGGCGTCCTACTGGCTGGGCACGGACGAACTGGGCCGCGACATCTTCAGCCGCATGGTCTACGGCGCCCGCGCGTCGCTGATGGCCGGCCTGGTGTCGGTGCTGATCGCGCTGGTCGTGGGCGTGCCGTTCGGCCTGGCCGCCGGCTATTTCGGCGGCTGGACCGACAGCATCATCTCGCGCGCCACCGAGGCGCTGCTGGCGATTCCGTTCCTGATCCTGGCCATCGCGCTGGCCGCGTTCCTGGGGCCCAGCCTGACCAATGCGATGATCGCCATCGGCGTGTCCGCCGCGCCCAAGTTCGTGCGCCTGACGCGCGGGCAGGTGCTGGCGGTCAAGAACGAAGACTATGTCCAGAGCGCCCGCGCGCTGGGCGCGTCCGACCTGCGCATCATCGGCCGGCACGTGTTTCCCAACGTGATGCCCCCGCTGATCGTGCAGGCCACGATCACCATCGCCACGGCCATCATCGCCGAGGCCAGCCTGTCCTTCCTGGGACTGGGGCTGCAGCCGCCCACGCCGTCGTGGGGCTCGATGCTGAACACGGCCAAGAACTTCATGACCCAGGCGCCCTGGATGTCGATCTTCCCCGGGTCGGCCATCTTCCTGGTGGTGCTGGGCTTCAATCTGCTGGGCGACGGGCTGCGCGATGCGCTCGATCCGCGTCAGGAAAAGTAATCACTATGGCAACAATGGACCCCAAACGCGTCGTGCAGGTCAATGACCTGACCGTGCGCTTCAAGACGCCCGAGCGCACGGTGGAAGCGGTGCGCAACGTCTCCTTCCACGTTGACCGCGGCGAAACCCTGGCCATCGTGGGCGAGTCCGGTTCGGGCAAGTCCGTGACCTCGCTGGCGCTGATGCGCCTGGTCGAGTATGGCGGCGGCAGGATCGTCAATGGCGGCATGCTGCTGCGCCGGCGCAGCGGCGATGTGCTGGACCTGGCCAACGCGCAGGACACCACGCTGCAACGCGTGCGCGGCGCCGACGTGGCCATGATCTTCCAGGAGCCGATGACGTCCTTGAACCCCAGCTTCACGGCCGGCAACCAGATTGCCGAGGCCCTGCAGCTGCACCAGGGGCTGGACGCCGCCGGCGCGCGCGCGGAAACGCTGCGCATGCTGGAGCGGGTGCGCATCCCCGAGGCGCGCGCCATCCTGGACCGCTATCCGCACCAGTTGTCGGGCGGCATGCGCCAGCGCGTGATGATCGCGATGGCTCTGTCCTGCAAGCCGCAGCTGCTGATCGCGGACGAGCCGACCACGGCGCTGGACGTCACCATCCAGGCCCAGATCCTGCAGCTGATCCGCCAGCTCCAGGAAGAAATGGACATGGGCGTGATCTTCATCACGCACGACATGGGCGTGGTGGCCGAGGTGGCCGACCGCGTGCTGGTGATGTACCGCGGCGACAAGGTGGAAGAGGGCGGTTCGGACGAGATCTTCGCGCGTCCGCAGCACGCCTATACCCGCGCCTTGCTCTCGGCCGTGCCGCGCCTGGGCGCGATGCACGGCACGGACGAGCCGGCGCCGTTCCCGCTGCTGAAGCTGGATGAAGCGGCCCGCGTGGCGGACCCCGCGAAGCTGGTGGATACGCCGGTGGCGGCTGCGTCCACCGTGCGCCGCGAGAACGGTCCGGTGCTGAAGGTGCGCGACCTGACCACCAGTTTCGACATCACCGGCGGGATTCTGGGCCGGGTGCAGAAGCGCGTTCATGCGGTCGAGAAGGTCAGTTTTGACCTGTATCCCGGCGAAACCCTGTCGCTGGTGGGCGAGTCTGGCTGCGGCAAGACGACGACGGGCCGTTCGCTGCTGCAGCTGGTCAAGAGCAAGAGCGGCTCGATCGAGTTCGATGGCAAGAACATCGGCGCGCTGCGTGGCAGCGCGATGCAGACGCTGCGCCAGCACATCCAGTTCATATTCCAGGATCCGTTTGCGTCGCTGGATCCCCGGATGACGGTGGGGTATTCCATCATGGAGCCGCTGCTGATCCACAACGTGGCGCGCGGCAAGGCGGCGCAGGACCGCGTGCGCTGGCTGATGGACAAGTGCGGGCTGCTGCCCGAAATGATCGACCGCTATCCGCACGAGTTCTCGGGCGGGCAACGCCAGCGCATCTGCATCGCGCGCGCGCTGGCCCTGAATCCCAAGGTGGTGATCGCGGACGAATCCGTGTCGGCGCTGGACGTGTCGATCCAGGCGCAGATCGTGAACCTGCTGCTGGATCTGCAGCGCGAACTGGGCGTGTCGTTCCTGTTCATTTCGCACGATATGGCGGTGGTGGAGCGCGTGAGCCACCGGGTGGCGGTGATGTACCTGGGGCAGATCGTGGAGATCGGGCCGCGCCGGGCGATCTTCGAGAACCCGCAGCATCCGTATACCAAGAAGCTGATGGCGGCGGTGCCGATCGCGGATCCGCAGCGGCGGCACCGGGAGCGGTCGCTGCTGGTGGATGAGATTCCCAGTCCCATGCGCAAGCTGGGGGATGATCCGCTGGTGGAGCCTTTGGTTGCCGTGGGGGATGGGCATTTTGTGGCTCGGCATGCGATTGGGGTTTATTGATCGGGCTGGGTGAGGGGGGGTGTCTTCGCTGCTGCTGCTGCTGCTGCTGCTGCTGATTCGGGTTTTTTGGCCGCGTCTGGCGGCGGGGCGGGGGTGAGCGAGGGTCAACGATTGCGGTCCGGAGCCTTCGCTCCGGACTACCCCTTCGTCATCCTCGTTGCCGCCTGCGGCGGCTGCCTTCGGATTCCCTCGGGCGCATCGACTCCCCTCGCTCACCCCCGCCCCGCCGCCAGACGCTCCACCGTCCGCCGGTGTAGGGCTTTGGGGCGGGTGGGGTGCTTGGCGTTTTTGCAGCGGGTGGGGGAGTGGGGGAGGATCTTGCGGGGACGCCAAAGGCGGCCGCGCGGGCGGCCTTCTTTGGCATATGGGGGGCTTGCGTCGTGGGGATTGCGCTGCGCGCTTTGGCTCTTTTGTTTTTGGTTTTTTGTGTCGGGCGCCTTGGGCGCTTTTTTTTCGTCTAGCGTTTTTCCAGGGCCAGCCTCAAGCCGAATGCGATGAAGACGGCGCCGGTCACTTGGTCCAAGCCGCGGGTGACGGCGGGGCGGGACAGCCAGCGGGCCAGGGGGCGGGTGGCGGCGACGAGCAGGGCGAACCACAGCATGCCCACGATGGCGTGGACCGTGGCCAGCAGCAGGCTGAAGCGCAGCACGTCCGTGCCCGCGGGGATGAACTGAGGCAGGAAGGTGATGTAGAAGACGCCGACCTTGGGATTCAGGGCGTTGGTCAGGCAGCCGCGCAGGAACCAGCCGGTGCCGGTGGTGCCGGGCTGGTCGGCGGCGGCCAGGATGCCGGCCGCGCCGGCGGCGGTCTTGCGGCCGGGCAGGGTGCGCCACAGGAGTTTGACTCCCAGGTAGAACAGGTAGATGGCCGCGCAGATGCGCAGCGCGTCGTAGGCGAAGGTGGAGACGGCCAGCAGGGATCCCAGGCCCAGCGCGGCGATGGTGCCCCAGAGCAGGCAGCCGGCGCTGATGCCCAGGCCCGCCATGAGGGCGCGGCGTCCGCCTTCGACGGCGGCGGTGCGCAGCACCAGGGCGTTGTCCAGGCCGGGGGTGATGGTGAGGATGGCGGCGGCCAGGGTGAAGGCGAGCAGGGCGGCGGTGGCGGTCATGGTCGGGGGGCGAAGTTGGGTGGGATCCAGGCGCCCGGGAAGTGTAACGCGGCCCGGCGGCAGCGGGCGCCAGGCAGGGGGGCGGCGCGACAGGCGGTATCATGGCGGCCTTCACGCAATTCGCTATTTTCAACGGATTTTTGCCATGGCCCTGCGCGCCACTATCTACAAGGCCGAACTCAACGTCGCCGACACGGATCGCCACTACTACGGCAGCCATACGCTGACGGTGGCCCGCCATCCTTCCGAAACGGACGAGCGCATGATGGTCCGCCTGCTTGCGTTTGCCCTGCATGCGCAAGAGGAGCTGTCGTTCACCAAGGGCCTGAGCGACACGGACGAGCCGGACCTGTGGGTCAAGGACCTGACCGGCGCGGTCAAGCTCTGGATCGAAGTGGGCCAGCCTGAAGAGCGCCGCATCCTGCGCGCCTGCGGCCGCGCCGACGAGGTCATCGTGTATTGCTATGGCGGCTCCGCCAGCAAGATCTGGTGGGATGGGGTGCGCAACAAGCTGGAGCGCACGCGCAACCTGAAAGTGATCAACCTGCCGTCGGAGCAGTCGCGCGCGCTGGCCAAACTGGCCGAGCGTACGATGCAGCTGAACGCCAATATCTCGGACGGCATCGTGTATTTCTCGGCCGACAAGGGCGAGGTCAGCGTCGAGCCCGAGGTCTGGCGCTGAATTAAATTCGGGGCCGGGGCTTGCATTCCGGATAATCGCGGCATTAATATGATGATCATCATATTTCAGGTGCCGCGATCATGCCCGCCTCCCGCCGCAAGGAACTGTCCCACGAACGCATCGTCGACGCCGCTTCGCGCGCGATCCGGCGCGAGGGGTACTCGGGCGTCGGCGTGGCGGACGTCATGAAGGAAGCCGGCCTGACCCACGGTGGCTTCTATGCGCATTTTCCGTCCCGCGACGCCCTGCTGGCGGCGGCGATGGATCGCGCCGGCCAGGATGGCGCCGCCCGTCTGTCGCAGGGCATGGCGCGCCGCCGCGCGGAAGGCGCCAGCCCGTTGCGCGCCTGGGTCGAGACCTATCTGGGCGAAGCCCATCTTGGGGGCTGCGAGGGCGGATGCCCGGTTTCCGCCGTGGCCTCCGAGATTCCCCGCCAGTCGCCCGAAGTGCGCGCGGTTGCCGCGAGCCGGGTGCAGCGTTTCCTGGAAGGCATCCAGAAGGTCTTGCCCGCCAGCGCCGGCGAGCACGCCGCGGTGGCGGTGACCAGCACGCTGGTCGGGGCCTTGCAGCTGGCCCGCGCGCTGGGCGACAACGCCCAGGGACACGCCGTGCTGGCGTCGGCCCGCCAGGCGATCCTGGACCAGTACGACCACGAGGGCGCCAGCCCGGCTCACTGAACGTTTTTTCCAAGGCCGTCTTGCGCGGCCTTTTTGTCGGACACAAATATGATGATCATCATATTTGTGAGTCAGGAAACCCAGGCGCATACGCCGCACAACCGTCGCACCAAGGAATACCCATCATGGAACTCAAGAACGCCGTCGTACTCATCACCGGGGCCAATCGCGGCCTGGGCCTGGCCTTTGCCCGCGAGGCGGTGGCCCGCGGAGCCCGCAAGGTCTATGCCGCCGCGCGCGACCCGTCCAGCATCACGCTGGCGGGCGTCGAGCCGGTCAGGCTGGACGTGACCAACGCCGACGACGTGGCCGCGGTCGCGGCGCTGGCCAAGGACGCGACGCTGATCATCAACAACGCAGGCATTGCGGCGCCGGGCGGCTTTCTGGCGCCCGACAGCGTTGAATCGGCGCGCCGCCATCTGGACACCAACCTGTTTGGCCCGCTGCTGATCGCGCGGGCCTTCGCGCCGGTGCTGGCCGCCAATGGCGGCGGCGCGGTGTTGAACGTGCTGTCGATCGCCAGCTGGATCAACGGTCCGCTGCTGGGCGTGTACGCCATGAGCAAGTCCGCCGCCTGGGCGCTGACCAACGGGCTGCGCCGGGAACTGGCCCCGCAGAAGACCCAGGTGCTGGGCCTGCACATGGGTTTTGTGGACACCGACCTGACCAAGGGCATCGATGCGCCGAAGTCCACGCCGGAAGCCATCGTGCGCCAGGCGTTCGACGCGCTGGAAGCCGGCGAGGAAGAGGTGCTGGCCGACGAGCAGACGCGCCAGGTCAAGCAGGGCCTGTCCGCCAGCCCGGCGGTCTATCTGTAAGTCCGCGGAGCGCGCCATCATGCATCCCACCGCTACTCCCGCCACGACGCCTCCCGCCGTTGTGCCGCCAGCCATCGCGCCGCCTGTTGCCGCGCCGGCGGCCGCCGCGTCTCCCTGGCCCGTTTTCTGGGTCGCCAGCATCGCCGTATTCCTGGTGTCGCTGGACAGCACCATGCTGTACGCGGCGTTCGGCGCGCTGCGCGAGGGCTTTCCCGAGGCCTCCGCCGCCGACATGTCGTGGGTGCTCAATGCCTATACGGTGGTGTTCGCCGCCATGTTGATCCCCTCGGGCGGCCTGGCCGACACGCACGGCCGCAAGCGCATGTTCATGGGCGGCGTGGTGCTGTTCCTGGCGGCATCGGCCGCTTGCGGGCTGGCCGGCAGCGAGGGGTGGCTGATCGCCGCCCGCGTGTTGCAGGCGGTCGGCGCGGCCTTGCTGACGCCGGCCTCCCTGTCGATCGTGCTGGCGGCGTTCCCGGCATCGCAACGCGCGGTGGCGGTCAGCCTGTGGGGCGCGGTGGGCGGCCTGGCGGCGGCCGTCGGACCCAGCCTGGGCGCGTTCGTGGTGGATGTCGCGGGCTGGCCATGGGCGTTCTATATCAACCTGCCGCTAGGCGCCTTGTCCCTGTGGTTCGGCGCCGGCCTGCTCAAGGAATCGGTCCGGCCCGAGGCAAGGCGCAGGGTGGACGGGGTGGGCATGGCGCTCCTGGTCGTGGGCGTAGGCGCGCTGGCCCTGGCCATCGTGCAGTCCGAATCGCCGGCCTGGCAGCGCAGCGAACTGATCGTCGTGGCCGCGGTAGGTGTGATTTCGATGATCGCCTTCGTGGCGTGGGCGCGCGCCACGCCGCATCCGCTGGTGGACCTGGCGCTGTTCAAGCACCGGACCTATCGCTACGTGAACCTGGCCACCTTCAGTTTCGGCATCGCGTTCGCCATGATGTTCTTCGCCTTCTTCTTCTACATGACGGGCGTGTGGCATTACAGCCTGCCGCGCGCGGGACTGGCCGTCACGCCCGGTCCGCTTCTGGTGATGCCCACGGCAATCATCACCGGCCGGCTGGCGGCGCGGATGGGGCACCGGCCGTTCCTGGTGGGCGGCGCGCTGATCTACGCGGCCAGCGGCCTGTGGTTCCTGCTGATGCCGGGCGCCGAACCGGCCTACCTGAGCGAATGGCTGCCCGGCCTGCTGCTCAGCGGAATCGGCGTGGGCATGGTGCTGCCGTCCCTGTCCGGCGCCGCGGTGAACCGGCTGCCTGCCCAGCACTATGCCGTGGGCAGCGCGGTCAACCAGGCCACGCGCCAGATCGGCGGGGTGCTGGGCGTGGCGATCACGGTGCTGCTGCTGGGGCATGGCGCGGTAAGCCACGCCGATTTCTCGCCGCTGTATATCGGGCACGTGGGCCTGGCCCTGTTGACGGCGCTGCTGTGCCTGGCGGTGGATACGCGGCCCAAGGCGCCGGCCTGACTGGCCCGGCGGCTGCGGGTCACGGGCCGCGCGTCAGGCGCAGGAAGTCAGGGTCGGAGAGGCGGGGCGGAAAGCCCGGCGTGGAGAGTCAGGAGCAGGCCTGCTCGCTCAGGTTCGCCGGATCCGTGCAGGCCTGCCACGCCGCTGGCGTCATCGCCGGCACCAGCAGCACCCGGCTCATCGGGTCGAAGTACCAGAAGATGCGGCCCGGCTTCTCATGCATGGCCTTCCAGACCAGCTCCTGGGTCTCGGGCTTGAGCGGCGCCTCGCCTCGCGGGCCGGTCAGGCCTTGGGCCAGCACCGTCTGGTTCTCCGGATCCCAGGACCCCATTTCGGCGTCCAGCGGCACTTCGTCGGAGATGCGCACGATGCGCCACTCGTTGCCCGGCACTTCGGCTGCCAGGCGCGACAGCCGGTCCCGTTCCAGGACGTACGGATGGTCTTGCCGGGAAGCGGGCTCGGCGTAGGAGTAGGGTCCGCTGCCTTCCCCCGGCATCACGAACCTGGAATGCTGGTGTACATAGCGCTGGCGCGGCTGGCCGTCGCCGCCATAGGTCTGCACCGCCACGGGGTCGCCACGGGAGGAGGTGTCGATGACCCGCAGCAGACCGCCCGCGGCGTTGCGCACGAAACGCCGGCCGAGGGCCGGATCCCTGGCATTGTCACAGCGGTCCGCGGTGAATTCGACCAGGGCGCCCTGCGCATCGCGCTTCAGGCAGTTCTGGCTCGTGATCGTGTACGTCGCGTCCGGCGCCAGCTCATATCTGGCAACGCCAGACAGCGCGCCCGCGGCGTCGTACTCCAGCGCGTAGCCGCCCGAAGGCCGGGTCGCGGGGGCGCCGCGCCTGGGTTTTTCGTAGCGTTCGACGCGGCACAGGCGGCCGTCCGGGTCGAACTGGAGCCGGGTGGGCGTGAAGGCGCCGCCGTCCACCGGGTAGGCGGACCAGTCCACCTTGTCCATCCAGGTCCGCGGCAGCAGATCGCCGGTGTCGTCCAGCCAGACGGGATCGGGGCGCGTGGCCACGCGTTCGCCATGACGGCCCAGCAGGACGCGCTCATCGCTCAAGTCGACGGACACGGGCACGGCCACAAGCGTGCCGGGCGCGGCGAAGCCGGCGTCGGCCGGTCCGCAGGCGGACAGCGCGGGGGCGGCGTGCAGGGCAGCGGCCAGCGCCGCCGCGCAGGGCAGTCGCTTAAGCATATTGCAGCGCATCCATGAACCTCACCAGATCCCAGAACTCCCTGGACACGCCGCCCAGCCGCAGCTTGCCGTCGCGCTCTTCGAAGAGCAGGAAGGGATAGGCGTCGCGGGCGAAGACGCCGGAAGCCGGCAACCGGTAGGGTTTGAAGACCTCGGGGTCGCTGAAGTGGCTCTCCAGCCGGCCGCCGCCGTCCACGTGCATGTAGCGCACGCGCAATGCGTCCTTCTGGTAGGCCGCCTGCGTGTCCGGATAGATGCCGCCGTCGCCGGCCACGACCGCGTCGGACAAGGCGCCCAGCAAAACGCGCTGGATGCCCACGAAGTGGATTTCGCCGCTGGTGCTGCCCGGTTTGGCCGCGGCCAGCTCCTTGACCAGCCCCGTCGCGCGGGACCCCGGCACCACGGTGTTGGCAAAGAGCGCGTCGACGTCCGCCTGCTTCGGGTCGGGCGACTGGCGCAGGCGCAGGAGATCCTGCTTGAAATCGCGCAGCCATTGCTGGTAGCGCTGATTCTCCGCTTGGCGGTCGAAGACCTGCGCGCCGGCCAGGCCGGGCTGGAGGGCAAGCAGGCCGGCCAGCGCCAACAGCCAGAGGCGCCGCAACCACAATGAGGTTACGAAAATTGGGGGAGTCATAGGGCTGCGATCATATCTTCCAAAATGATGCAATTTTGGTGCGGAACGTGACAAAATGTCATCCACGGCCTAGGCATGGCTGTGCCGATGAATCCCGTATTGATCAGGTTCTGAAATGCCCGCTACAGGTGATGCCACCCCAACTCCAATGCCTGGCGACGGCGCGGGCGGGATGCAGGCTGAACCCGACGGCCCCCTGGACAAGCTGGCCCGTCTGGCCAGGCGCCAGTTCGGCGTGGACATGGCGCTGGTGGCCTGCACCGACGCCGACGGCGTATGGCAGGCCCGAGCCGGGACGCCGCCAGTCAGCCCGGATTTCCCCTTTTCCGCCGAATGCCCCGTGCGCGCCGCCGATGGCCGCCAATTGGGCACATTCCGCCTGCTGCATGGCCAGGCGCGCGCTTTCAACGACGAAGACCGCCTGGCCTTGCAGGATCTGGCCAGCCTGGCGGCCATGGCCGTGGAAAAGCGCCAGGCGCTGGCGCTGGACCGGGCGGATGAAGACAGCTGGCGCGACGAGGCCCGCAAGCTGTCGCTGGCCATCGCCGGCAGCGGCACGGGCGTCTGGGACCGCAACGTGGTCACGGGCGAGATCACCTACTCGCCGGGCTGGAAGGCCTTGCTGGGCTACAGCGAAACCGAACTCTCCACCCGCATCGAAGACGCCTATACGCGCTTGCATCCGGACGACCTGGATTACGTCCGCGCCACCATGCAAGACCACTTCGACGGCAAGACCGAGAGCTACGAGGTCGAGCACCGGATCCGCTGCAAGGACGGCAGCTACAAATGGATCTGCAGCCGCGGCAAGGTCGTCAGCCGCGACGAGGCGGGCAGGGCGCTGCGCATGATGGGCACCACCACCGATATCAGCGCGGTGCGCGCCATGTCGGAACGCCTGCAGCGCACGGCGGACCTGGTCGTCAACCTGACCGACGCCGTGCCCGGCCTGGTGTTCCAGTGCCGGCCCGTGCCCGAGGGCGGGTCGTGGTTCTCATATGTCAGCGCCGGCATCTGGGACATGTTCGAGCTCACGGCCGATGACGTGCGGGCCAGCACCACCGCCATCGAACGGCGGGTCCACCCGGACGATCTGGCCGTCTATCACTCGTCCTTGAAGGCCGCGGCGGCGGCGCAGGCGCCATGGCATCTGGAGTTCCGGGTCTGCCTTCCGCTGCAAGGCGTGCGCTGGCGCCAGGGCGACGCCAGCCCGCGGCGCGATGTGGACGGCGGCGTGGTCTGGCATGGATTCGTCACCGATATTACCGATCGCAAGCGCGCCGAATTCGAACTGCGCGAGCTGGCCGCCACCGATGCCCTGACCACCTTGCCCAATCGCCGCCATTTCATGTCGCGCATCGCCGCCGAGCTTGCGCGGATCAAGGGTCACGGCAACCGCTGCGCGGCGGTGCTGATGTGCGACCTGGACCACTTCAAGCACATCAACGACACCTGGGGGCACGCGATCGGCGACGGGGTGCTGCAGCATTTTGCGAAGATGCTGCGCGCCCAGCTGCGCGAGACCGATCTGGTGGGGCGCATCGGGGGCGAAGAGTTCGCCGTCGTGCTGCCGGACACCGACATCGAACGCGCGCAGATCTTCGCCATGAACGTGCAGCGGCGCATCGCCGACACGCCATTTTCCGCGGAAGGACGGCCCATACCGCTGACGGTCAGCATCGGCATCGCCGCCATGCATACGCTGGACGCCGATGCAGAGCTGGCGCTCAGCCGCAGCGACCGCGCGCTGTATTTCGCCAAGCAGCGCGGGCGCAATCGGATCGAGTCGGTGTTTTCCCGATAGAACAACCGCCTAAGCCATTTGTTCCATTGACGGTACATTAGGACACCCCTAGAGTTCCCGTCATGGGAACCTCACTACCACTTCCGAAGTACCACCAGATCTATCTCGTCCTGCGCGAACAATTGCAGGAAGGACGCTTCGATCAGGACGGCGTACCCGGGGAGCACGCGCTGGCAAGCCAGTTCGACGTGGCCCGCATCACCATCCGCAAGGCCATGGAAATGCTGGTGGCGGACGGCCTGGTGTCGCGCCGGCCCGGCCTGGGGACCTGGCCCTTGCGCGGAACCTCCAATTCCAACAGCGCGCCGGCCGCGAACACGCAACAGAAAGCGCACCTGACCGGCCTGCTCGAGAACATCGTCAACATGGGTCTGCGCACCTCGGTGCAGGTGCTGGACAGCACGCTCGTATTCGCCCCGCCCGCGGTGGCCGAGGCGTTGCACATCGCGCCCGGCACGCCGGTGCACAAGAGCCTGCGCGTGCGCAGCACCGAGGCCGGACCGCTCTCGCATATCACCACCTATGTGCCGCAGGCCGTGGCCGATTTCACGCGCGACGACCTGGAACGCGAACCGCTGCTGATGCTGCTGGAGGCGGCCGGCGTTGAGTTCGGCGGCGCCACGCAGACCATTTCCGCGCGCCTGGCCGATGCGCAGGTGGCGCGCCACCTGGATGTCTCGGTGGGGTCGGCGCTGCTGGCGGTGACGCGGGTCGTGCGCGACGTGAACGACCGGCCGGTGCAGCTGCTGCAGGGTCTGTACCGGCCCGATCGCTATCAATACCAGTTGCAGTTGTCGCGCGTCGGCAGCATCGACGCCAAGGTCTGGGTCAGCGAAGAGCTGTCGGCCCAATTTCATTGAACCCCTCGGAGATCCCCTCATGAATTCGCGCCGCACCTTCCTCTATCAATCCGCCGCCGCGGCGGCTCTCGTGTCCGCGCCCTGGGTGGCCCGGTCCCAGGGCGCCACGCCCGTGAAGGTCGGCGTGCTGCATCCGGTGACCGGGGCGCTGGCCTATTCGGGGCAGCAATGCCGCCTGGGCGCGCTGCTGGCGATCGAGGACATCAACAAGGCCGGCGGCATCAAGTCGCTGGGCGGCGCGCCGCTGCAGGCCGTATTGGGCGACGCGCAATCGCGCCCCGAGGCGGGCTCGGCGGAAGTCGAGAAAATGAACGAGGCGGGCGTGTCGGCCATCGTGGGCGCCTACGCGTCGGCCATCTGCCTGGCCACGACGCAGACCGCGGCCAAGTACAACCTGCCGCACGTGGTGGACGTGGGCGTGGCCGACCAGATCGTCGAGCGCGGCCTGAAGAACACCTTCCGTTTCGGGCCCGGCTACCGCGCTTGCAGCGAGCGCGCCATCATCGACCTGGCGGCGCTGAACGACGCGGCCGGCAAGCCGGCCAAGACCGTGATGATCGTGCACGAGGATTCGCTCTTTGGCACCGGCACCGCGGCGCTGCTGTCCAAGTCGCTGCCGCAGCACGGCTTCGAGGTGAAGGAAGTGGTCAAGCACCCCAACCCCACCCGCGACTTCAACAACATCGTGCTGCGCATGAAGTCGGTGAACCCCGACATCGTGATCCCGGCCAACTACTACAACGAATATGCCTTGCTGCTGCGCGCCATGAAGCAGCAGAAGGTGCAGCCCAAGGCCATCTACTCGGTACTGGGGGGCGCCGCGTCCAGCTATAAATTCCTGAAGGAGTTCCCGGACATCGCCAACGGCATCATCGACTGCAACCACTGGTTCAACCCCAAGGATGCGCGCGTGGCGCCGCTGAAGGCCCGCGTGGAAGAGAAGGGCGCCTATTTCAGCTACGAGGTCTTCATGACCTATACGGCGATGCTGCTGCTGGCCGATGCGCTGGAACGCGCCAAGTCCGCCGACCGGGCGGCGATCATCGACGCGCTGGCCGCCAGCACGTTCCAGGACAACCTGATGCCCTACGGCCCCACGCGCTTCGTGAACGGCCAGAACACCGGCGCCCAGCCCTTGCTGACGCAGGTGATCGGCGGCGACATCAAGGTGATCTTCCCGGTGGACTACCGCCAGGCCGACGCCGTCTTCCCGCTTAAGGCCTGAGCAGACGCATGCTGGATCCCGCCATCCTCTTTTCCTCGGTGCTCAATGGCCTGACGACCGGCGCGGTATACGCGCTGATCGCCCTGGGCCTGACCCTGATCTACGGGGTGCTGCACATCATCAACTTCGCCCATGGGGCGGCGCTCATGGTTGCGCTCTACGCCGTCTATCTGCTCAAGGACCGGCTGGGCATCGACCCCTACGCCGCCTTGCCGCTGGTGGTGGCGGGGATGTTTGCGCTGGGCTATGCGCTGCAGCGGTTCGTGATCAACCGCGCCAGCCATGGCAAGGACGAGAACATCCTGCTGGTGACGCTGGGCCTGGCCATCGTGCTGGAAAACCTGGCGCTGGTCTGGTTCAAGTCGGACACGCGCAGCATCGACACCGCCTACACCTTGTCCACGGTCGAGATCGGGCCCGCCATGATCGCGCTGCCCAAGGTCATTGCGTTCTTCGGCGCGCTGGCGGTGGCGGCGGTGCTGTTCTGGATCATCCGCAGCACCGACCTGGGCCGCGCGATCCGGGCCGTCGCCCGCGAGAAGCAGGGCGCCAGGCTGATGGGCATCGACGTGGAGAAGGTCTACGCGCTGTCCTTTGGCATAGGCATGGCCTGCCTGGGAGCGGCCGCCTGTTTCCTGCTGCCTGCCTACTACGTGAATCCGCAGGTGGGCAGCGGCTTCGTGCTGGTCGCGTTCACCATCGTGGTGCTGGGCGGCATGGGCAGTTTCGTGGGGGCGCTGGTGGGCGGACTGCTGATCGGCGTGGTGGAGTCCATCGGGGGCCTGTTCCTGGGCGACTCGCTGGGCCAGATGGGCATTTTCGCGATCTTCATCGCGGTGCTGCTGTTTCGCCCGCAGGGGCTGTTCGGGGCGAGGGGCTGACCATGAAAAGGGATCTTTGCGCAATCGCGCTTTTTGGGGTGGCCTTGACGGCGGTTGCCGCGCTGGCCCAATCGGGCGTGCTGCTGACGTTCGTGATGATGTCGCTGTACGCGGCCCTGTTGTCGCAGGCCTGGAACATCCTGGGCGGCTACGGCGGCCAGTTGTCCTTCGGGCACGCGCTGTTCTTTGGCGTGGGCGCTTATGCGCAGGCGCTGGGCCAGTTGAATCTGGGCCTGAACCCCTGGCTGGTGCTGCCCATGGCGATCGCCCTGGGCGCGCTGGTCGGCGCGGCGGTGGGCGGGCTGACCTTCCGCTACGGGCTGAAGGGTTCGTACTTCGCGCTGGTGACGCTGGCCTTTGCCGAGGTGTTCCGCATCCTGGCGCTGTCCGCCTCGTTCACCGGAGGCGGGGTCGGGCTGATGGTGCCGCTGCAAGAGGGCGTGGCCAACATGCAGTTCGGCTCGCGCCGGGGCTACATCTACCTGCTGCTGGGCTTTGTGCTGCTGGCCCTGCTGGTCACCGCCTGGCTGCGCCATTCGCGCTTTGGCGCCTATCTGCAGGCGGTGCGCGACAACGAAGACGCCGCGCGCGCCATCGGTGTGAATCCGCTGCGCGTCAAGCTGGGCGGCATCGCGCTGTCCGCGGCGTTCATGAGCGCCGCCGGCGCCTTCTATGTGCAGGTCTTCCAATACATCGACCCGGGCATCGCGTTCGGCTCGGCCGTCTCGGTCGAGGCCCTGGTGGGCGCCATCGTCGGCGGCATGGGCACCTTGTGGGGGCCGCTGCTGGGCGCGGTGACCTTGCATGTGCTGGCCGACCTGACCCGCAACCTGTTCGGCGAGCTGCCGGGCATCAGCATGGTGATCTACGGCGTGGTGCTGATCGTGATCGTGATGTTCCTGCCGCGCGGCATCACCGGCTGCGGCCAGTCCCTGGGCCGCCTGTTTGGTTTCAAGGAGCGCGCCCGTGTCTGACTTCCTGCTGCAAGCGCGCAATCTGTCCATCACCTTCGGCGGCCTGAAGGCCGTCCAGGACGTGAGCCTGGACGTCCCGCAAGGCTCGCTGACCGCGCTGGTCGGGCCCAACGGGGCGGGCAAGACGACGCTGTTCGGGCTGCTGTCCGGGTTTCTCAAGCCCGGGGCCGGCTCCGTGCATTTCGCGGGACAGGACATCACCGGCCGCGCCCCGCATGAATCCGCGCGGCTGGGCCTGACCCGCACCTTCCAGATCGTGCAGCCGTTCGGCGCGCAGACGGTGCGCCAGAACATCGCCGTGGGCGCGCACCTGCGCCTGGCGGACCGCGAAGCGGCGCTGGCCGCGGCCGAGGCCGTGGCGGCGCGCGTCAACCTGCAGGCCTCGCTGGACAAGCCGGCGGCGGACCTGACCGTGGCGGGGCGCAAGCGCCTGGAACTGGCGCGCGCGCTGGCCACCCGGCCGCGCCTGCTGCTGCTGGACGAGGTGCTGGCCGGGCTGAATCCCAGCGAGATCGACGAAATGATCCCGGTGGTGAAAAAGCTGGTGGACGACGGAGTCACCGTATTGATGATCGAACACGTGATGCGCGCGGTGATGAGCCTGGCCGAACACGTATGGGTGCTGGCGCAAGGGCGGCTGATCGCGTCGGGCACGCCCGGCGAGGTCACGCGCGATCCCAAGGTGGTCGAGGCCTATCTGGGCCACGGCGCGGCGGCCCGGCTTGCCGCCCAGGGAGCGCGGTCATGAGCGCGCTGCTGGAGGTCAAGGGCCTGCGCGCGGGCTACGGGCGCATGGAAGTGCTGCGCGGCGTGGATCTGGAGGTCGGCGCGGGCGAGATCGTCGTGCTGCTGGGCAGCAACGGCGCGGGTAAGTCCACGCTGAACAATACGGTGTGCGGGCTGTGCCGGCCGTGGGGCGGCTCCGTGCGCTTCGAGGGCCAGGACCTGACCGGCCGCCATTACCGCCAGGTGGTGCAGGCGGGATTGATCCAGGTGCCAGAAGGCCGCCGCATCTTCCCCAACCTGAGCGTGCGCGAAAACCTGGAGCTGGGCTCCTTCGCCCGGGCGCGCGAACGCCGGGCCGCCAACCTGGACAAGGTGCTGGAGATCTTTCCGCGGCTGCGCGAGCGGCTGGCGCAGCTGGCCGGCACCATGTCCGGCGGCGAGCAGCAGATGCTGGCGATCGGCCGGGGCCTGATGGCCGAACCGCGGCTGCTGATCCTGGACGAGCCCTCGCTGGGCCTGTCGCCGCTGATGGTCGAGGAATTGTTCGGCCTGATCCAGCGGCTGCACGGCGACGGGCTCGCCATCCTGCTGGTGGAACAGAACGTGGGGCTCTCCCTGGAAACGGGGCAGCGCGCCTATGTGCTGGAAAACGGTGCGGTGCGCCATAGCGGCGCCTGCGCGGAACTGCTGGCCAGCGACGACGTGCGTCGCGCCTATCTTGGAATGTAGCGATGGCCCAGCCTCAAACCCTGGCTCAGAAGCTGATCGCGGCGGCCTGCGGGCGCCCTGCGGTGGCCGAGGGCGAAATCGTGACCTGCGCGGTGGACCTGGCGATGTTCCACGATTCCAGCGGCCCGCGGCGTCTGCAGCCCATGCTGGAAGAACTGGGCGCCACGCTGTGGGACCGCTCCAAGGTGGTGCTTGTCATCGACCACTATGTTCCGGAATCCGACGACGAATCGCGCCGCATCGTGCGCATCGCGCGCGACTGGGCCGCCGGGCAGCAACTGCCCAACGTGTATGACTCCGTCGGCATCTGCCACGTGGTCGTGCCGCAGCACGGCCACATCCGGCCCGGCATGTTCTGCGTGGGCGGCGATTCGCATTCGCCCACCGGCGGGGCGTTCGGCGCCTATATGTTCGGAATCGGCAGCACCGAGATGCTGGGCGTGGCGGTCACCGGCCAGATCTGGGTCAAGGTGCCCAGGACGCTGATGATGCGCTGGAGCGGCCGTCTGGGCGGCGGCGTCACCGCCAAGGACATGATGCTGCACATGATCGGCCGTTACGGCATGAACGGCGGGCGCTATCAGGCCGTGGAATTCTGCGGCGAAGCCGTGCGCGCGCTGTCCATGCAGGAACGCATGACGCTGTCGAACATGAGCGCCGAGCTGGGCTCGCAGGTCGGCCTGATCGCGCCGGACGAGACCACCGCCGCCTACCTGCGCGAGGCGGGCGTGGCGGCGGAGCTGGATCTGGCGCGCTGGCAAAGCGATCCGGGCGCGGACGCGGAATGGCACGATTTCGATGCCGCCGCGCTGGCGCCCCAGGTCGCCGCGCCGCACAGCCCCGCCAACGCGCGCGACGTGGACCAGTACAAGGATGTGCCGGTGCAGGTGGCGTATATCGGCGCCTGCACCGGCGCCAAGCTGGAAGATCTGCGCGCCGCGGCCAGCGTACTGCGCGGACGCCGCCTGGCCGACGGCATGCGGCTGATGGTGGCGCCGGCCAGCCGGCAGGACCAGGAACAGGCCGAGCAGGAAGGCGCCATGCGCGTGCTGCGCGAGGCCGGGGCGGATGTCCTGCCCACGTCCTGCGGCGCTTGCGCGGGCTACGGCGGGTCCATTCCGGACGGCGCCAGCGTCATCTCCACCACCGCGCGCAACTTCAAGGGGCGCATGGGCTCCGAGACCGCGCAGGTCTACCTGGCTTCGCCCTACACGGTCGCGGCGTCGGCCGTGGCCGGCCGCATCGCAGATCCCCGGGAGTTCATGGCATGACGGATCGCACGACTACGCACCGCGTCTGGCGGGTGGGCGCCGACATCGACACCGACGCGCTGGCCCCGGGCGCCTATATGAAATTCGGCATCGACGAGATCGCGCGCCATTGCCTGCAACGGGTGCGGCCCGAGTTCGCGGCCCAGGTTCGGCCGGGCGACGTGCTGGTGGCGGGGCCGAACTTCGGCATCGGCTCGTCGCGCGAACAGGCCGCGGCAGCCCTGGTCCGCCTGGGCGTGGCCGCGGTGATCGCGCCGTCCTTCAACGGCCTGTATTTCCGCAACGCGTTCAATGTGGGCCTGCTGCTGCTGACCTGCGAACAGGCCGAGACCCTGGCCGAAGGCGAACGCATCGCGCTGGATCCGGCCGCGGGGCGCATCGACCGCGCCGGCGCCGTCCCTGCCGAATTGCACTGCGAGACCGTGCCCGCCTTTCTTCTGGAAATGGTGCAGGCCGGCGGACTGCTGAATCTGCTGAAACAGCGTCAAACCTCTTAGGAAGAACATCATGCTTGATCCCGTCACCCTGGCGGTCCTGAAGGGCCGCCTGGAACAGATTGCCGACGAAATGGACGCCACGCTGTACCGCAGTGCGTTCAACCCCATCATCGCCGAGGCGCATGACGCCTGCCACGGCATGTACGACGCCGCCACCGGCGCCACCCTGATCCAGGGCAAGTCGGGCTTGCCCGTCTTCGTGGGCGCGATGGCGTTCGCCGTCAAGGCGGCGGCCAAGGCCGCGGCCGGGCGCGGCGGCATGGTGGACGGCGACGTCTGGCTGTTCAACGATCCTTACGAAGGCGGCACGCACGCCAACGACTTCAAGCTGGTGCGGCCGGTGTTCCGCGACGGCCGCCTGTTCTGCTTTCTGGCGTCGGCCGCGCACTGGCACGACGTGGGCGGCGCGGTGCCCGGCAACTACAACCCGGCCGCCACCGAATGCTGGCAGGAGGCCGTGCAGATCCCGCCCGTGCGCATCCTGCGCGCCGGCGTGCTGGACCAGGACGTGCTGGCCATCCTGAAGGCCAACACCCGCCTGCCCGACAGCCTGTGGGGCGACCTGAACGGCCAGCTGGCGGCGCTTGAACTGGGCGCGCGCCGGCTGGACGGCCTGCTGGACGAGTATGGCGACGCCACCGTGCTGGAGTCCCTGGACACCTTGCGCGAACGCGCGCGCCGCCTGATGCGCGATCACATCTCTCGCCTGCCCGACGGCGAATATTCCTTCGAGGACATGCTGGACAACGACGGCGTGCGCGACGCGCCACTGCGCATCGCGCTGACGCTGACGATAGCCGGGGACCGCCTGGCGCTGGACTTCACCGGCACCTCGCCCGCCTGCGCGGGCCCGGTGAATATCTCCCGCGCCACCGCGATCGCGGCCTGCTATGTGGCGCTCAAGCACTTGTTCCCGGATGTGCCGGCCAATGCCGGGGTGCTGGACGCGGTGGAAGTGGTGCTGCCCGACGGCCTGGTGATTTCGGCCGACCGCCCCCGCCCCGTGGGCGGCTACACCGAGACCATTCTGCGCATGATCGACGTGATCTTCTGCGCCATGGCCCAGGCCGCGCCGGAACGCGCCATGGCGCAGGCCTACGGCACCATCAATGCGCTGTCGATCGCCGGCTACCGCAGCGACGCCGCGCGCAAGGGTCAGCGCTGGGTGATGTTCAGCTTTTTCGGCGGCGGCCATGGCGGCCATTCGGACGGCGACGGCCTGAGCCACGGCAACGCGCCCATCTCGACCGCCACCATTCCGCCGCTGGAAATCCTGGAGGCGGCGTATCCGGTGCGCTTCACCCAATGGGCGCTGCGCCCCGATTCGGCCGGCGCCGGCACGCATCGCGGTGGCCTGGGCGCGATCTATGAAATCGAATTGCTGGAAGACAGCGCCGAGGCCTTCATCTTCGGCGAACGCGGCCGCAGCGCGCCCAAGGGCATCGCGGGCGGCGGCCAGGCCGCGCTGAACGTGTTCCGCTATCAGCAGGACGGCCAATGGCAAACCCCGCCCATGAGCTCGAAGATGCTGGGCATCCAGCTGCGGCGCGGCGACCGCGTGCGCCTGGAGACGCCCGGCGGGGGCGGCTATGGCGCGCCCGAGGGGCGTGCCGCGGCGGCGCTTGAGCACGACCGCAAGATGGGCTACGTAAGCGATATTCTGAAGGAGCAGTCGGCATGAGCGCGGCGCAAGGTTTGGTGGTTGGCGTGGACGTGGGCGGTACGTTCACGGATCTTTTCGTGCTGGACGAGGCGGGCGGCACCGCGCGCGTCGTCAAGGTTCCGTCGACCCGCGGCGAGGAAGCGCGCGGCTTCATGAACGGCATCGCGCGCGTGGCCGACGGCGCGGGCGCCATCGCCACCATCGTGCATGGCACCACGGTGGGCACCAACGCGCTGCTGGAACGCAAGGTGGCGCGCACCGGCATCATCACCACCGAGGGCTTTCGCGACGTGCTGGAAATGCGCCGGCGCGACCGGCCCCGGACCTGGGGGCTGCGCGGCAACTATGAACCGGTGGTGCCGCGCGACCTGCGACTGGAAGTCAGCGAGCGCGTGCTGGCCGACGGCACCCTGCATACGCCGGTGGACCTGGACCAGGTCGAAGCCGCGGCCCGCGCGCTGCTGGAGCAGGGCTGCGACGCGGTTTGCGTGTTCTTCGTGAATGCCTACGCCAATCCGGCCAACGAAGCGCAGGCCGCGGCCCGCGTGCGCGCGGTCTGGCCGAACGGCAACGTCACGGCCGCCACCGAAGTGCTGCCGGAGATCCGGGAATTCGAGCGCTGCTCGACCGCGGTGCTGAACGCCGCGCTGCAGCCGGTGGTGGGCAGCTACCTGACCCGGCTGGAGGCGGACCTGCAACAGCACGGATTCGAGGGCGAACTGCTGGTGGTGCAAAGCAATGGCGGCGTCATGTCGCGCCAGACGGCTTGCGACGTGCCGGTGCGCACCGCCTTGTCCGGTCCGGCCGCAGGGGTGATCGCCTGCGCGGCCATCGCGCGCGCGGCGGGCTTCCCGAACGTGGTCACCGGCGACATGGGCGGCACCTCGTTCGACGTGTCGCTGGTGGCGGGCGGCGAAGCCTCGCTGTCGGCGCAGACGGCGATTGACTTCGGCATGGTGGTGCGCGCGCCGATGATCCAGATCGAAACCATAGGCGCGGGCGGCGGATCGATCGCCAGCGTGGACGCGGGCGGCCTGCTGCAGGTCGGCCCCGAATCCGCCGGCAGCATCCCGGGCCCGGCCTGCTACGGACGCGGCAACACGCGTCCCACGGTCACCGATGCCAATGTGCTGCTGGGCCGCATCGCGGCCGAACGCCCGCTGGGCGGCGGGCTGCTGGCCACCATGGACGTGGCGCTGGCGCGCGCCGCGATCGAAGAGCACGTCGCCAGGCCCCTGGGCCTGGACGTGCACGCCGCGGCCGAAGCGATCCTGACGGTGGCCAACGCCAAGATGGCGGGCGCCATCCGGGTCGTGTCCATCGAGCGCGGCCACGATCCGCGCAAATTCGCCTACATGCCGTTTGGCGGCGGTGGCGCGCTGCATGTCTGCGCCATGATGAACGAGGTGGACGCCGCCCACGGCATCGTGCCGCGCTACCCGGGGGTGACGTCGGCGCTGGGCTGCGTCATGGCCGACATGCGCCACGACGGCGTGCAGACGCTGAACGTGGCGCTGGACGCGCTGGATGCCGATGACCTGCAGGCCCGCATCGACGGGCTGGCCCGCGCCTGCCAGGAACGGCTGGACTCCGCCGGCGTGGCCTTCGAAGGCATCCGCGAGAGCATCGAGCTGGATATGCTGTACGTGGGCCAGAGCCATACCGTGCGCGTGGAAACCGGCCGCGGCGACCTGAACCGCGAGGGCATCGCCGCCGCGTTCGACCGAGCCTACCGCGCCGCCTTCGGCCGCAGCCTGACCGGCATCGCGGTCCGCATCCTGAACCTGCGCTACGCCCGCATCGGCCAGCGGCCCAAGTTCGACCTGGCGCTGCTGGCCCCGACCAGCCAGGACATGCCAGCCCCGCTGGGTACGCAGGCGGTGTTCCACGCCGGCCAGTGGCGCGACGCCGTGCGCCATGCGCGCCTGGACCTGCCGGTGGGCGCCGAGGTTGCCGGCCCGGCCATTCTGGAGCAGCCGGACACCACCATCTGGATCGAGCCCGGCTTCGCCGGCCGCGTCGATGCCCTGGGCAATCTGCTGATCGCCCGGACTGACTCGTAGGAGCCGACCATGCATCCCTTTGATCCCCGCAGCACCGCGCTGCTCGTCATCGACCTGCAGAATGATTTCCTGGCGCCTGGCGGCGCCTACGACCGCGGCGGCGCGGTCAGCTCGCAGGCGCGCGCCTTGCCCGCCCGCGTGGCGCCCGTGGCCCGCGCGCTCAAGGCGCAGGGCGGTTTCGTGGCGGCGAGCCTGTTCACACTGTGGCCGGACGCGCACGGCGAACCCATGATCTCGCCGCATCTGAGGCAGTTGCGCCCGTTCCTGCGCAAGGGCGACTTTGTCGCCGGCTCGGCCGGGCAGGCCAATGTGGCCGAACTGGACGGCCTGGTCGACGTGTCGGTCTGGAAGGTGGCGTACTCGGCCTTCTTCAACACGCAGCTGGACTGGGTGCTGCGCCGCGCGGGCATCTCCAGCGTGGTGGTGGCCGGCATCGTCACCAACGGCGGCGTGGCCAGCACGGCGCGCGACGCCCACATGCGCGACTACCACGTGACGGTGCTGGCCGATGGCTGCGCCGCGCCCACGCCCGCCATGCACGACGCGGCGCTGGCGGATCTGCGCACCGTGGCCGACGTGGTGTCCTGCCAGGACTTGCTGGACAGGCTGGCCTCGTGAGCGCGCCGGTTGTCAGAAGAGGCGCCGCGCCCGGCGCGGACGCCATGCATGTCCCGGTGGCGATCATCGGCGCCGGCGCCTGCGGCCTGACCGCCGCCCTGCGGCTGGCGAGCGCCGGCATCGAGACCGTGCTGATCGAACGCGATGCCGCGCCCAGCGGCTCGTCGGCCCTCTCGTCCGGCTTCATACCGGCGGCCGGCTCGGCGGTGCAGCGCGCCGCCGGCATCGAGGACGACGCGCAACGCTTTGCCGCGGACATACAGGCCAAGGCCGGCGGCACGGCAGCGCCGGACCTGGTCGCCGCCTACACCGGCGCCGCCGCCGCGGCCATGGACACGCTGGCGCGTCATGGGCTGGCGTTCGAGGTGCTGGACGGTTTTCTGTACCCGGGCCACACGGCCCGCCGCATGCATACCTTGCCCGAGCGCACCGGGGCGGCGCTGGTGGCCGCGCTGGAGCGGGCGGCAACCGGGGCGGGCGCCTACCTGCTCACGCGCGCGCTGGCCCGCGAGATCTGGGTGGATGACGGCGGCCGGGTAACGGCGGTGGGTTGCGAGCGGCCGGACGGTTCGATGGACGTGATCGGCTGCGACGCCCTGATCCTGGCCTGCAACGGCTTTGGCGGCAATGCGGCGATGGTGGGCCGGTACCTGCCCGCCATGCGCGACGCCATCTATGGCGGACACGCCGGCAACGACGGCAGCGCCATCGAATGGGGCACGCAGCTGGGCGCGCGGCTGGCCGACCTGGGCGGCTACCAGGGCCACGGCTCCTGGGCCACGCCGCAGGGCGCGCTGATTTCCTGGGCCGTGATGATGGACGGCGGCGTGCAGATCAACCGCGATGGCCAGCGTTTTCATGACGAGACCCACGGCTATTCCGAGGCGGCCGTCCACGTGCTGGCGCAGCCGGGCTCCGTGGCCTGGAACGTATTCGACGACCGCACGCTGGCGCTGGCCCGCGGCTTTCCGGATTTCGTCCTGGCCGAGTCGGGCCAGGCCTTGAAAACCTGCGCCGGCGTAGCCGAGCTGGCCGCGCTGATCGGGTGCGATGCGCAAGTCCTGCATCGGACCCTGGCCGCGGTCGGCCCGGACGTCGCGGACCCGCTGGGCCGCCGCTTCGAGCGCGTCCTGCAGGCGCCGTATCACGCGGTCAAGGTGACGGGCGCGCTGTTTCATACGCAAGGCGGGCTGGACATCGACGCGCAATGCCGCGTCCTGGGCCAGGATGGCCGCGCCTTGCCGAACTTGCTGGCCGCGGGCGGTGCCGCCCGCGGCGTTTCGGGCAACGACGTGTCGGGCTATCTGTCCGGCAACGGTCTGCTCAGTGCGGTTGCGGGCGGCCATATCGCCGCGGCGACCGCGGCGGCGCTGCTCGAGCGCGGCCTGGATTAGGAACCGGATGCAATGCAGCAACAGAACCTGAAAACACAGCTGGCCGCAGGCGCCGTGCTGGCTCCCGGCGTCTACGACGCCTTGTCGGCGCTGGTGGCCGAACAAGCGGGCTTTGGCGCGCTGTACCTGTCCGGCGCGTCCATCGCCTATACGCGCCTGGGCCGCTCGGACATCGGCCTGACCACGTACACCGAGGTCGAAGACACACTGGCCCGCATTGCCGAACGGGTGGCCACGCCCGTCATCGTCGATGCCGATACCGGCTTTGGCAATGCGCTGAACACGCAGCGCACCGTGCGCGGCTTCGAGCGGGCGGGTGCGGCCATGATCCAGCTGGAAGACCAGACCTTTCCCAAGCGCTGTGGCCACCTCGACGGCAAGACCGTGATCCCCGCCGCCGAGATGTGCGGCAAGCTGCGCGCCGCCGTCGACGCCCGGGTGCACGCGTCCACGCTGATCCTGGCGCGCACCGACGCGCTGGCGGTCGACGGCCTGGAAGCCGCGCTGGACCGTGCCGAGTCCTATCTGGAAGCCGGCGCCGACGCGCTCTTCATCGAAGCCCTGCGCACGCCGGAACAGATGCGGGCGGCCTGCGATCGCTTCGCCGCGCGCGTGCCGCTGCTGGCCAACATGGTGGAGGGCGGCAAGACGCCGGTGCAAAGCGCCGACGCGCTGACGACGCAGGGATTTCGCATCGTCATCTTTCCGGGCGGCACCGCGCGCGCCGTGGCGCATACCCTGCAAGGCTATTACGGCAGCCTGCGACAGCAGGGCACGACCGCGCCGTGGAAGGAAAAGATGCTGGACTTCGACGGCCTGAACGCGGTGATCGGCACGCCCGAGCTGCTGGAGCAGGGGCGGCGCTACGAGGGTTGAGGTCCGGGCGGAACACCGCCCGCCGCGTCAGCGCGGCGTGCGCTGGTGCGGCACCAGCGGCGGCACGGGCTGATCGCCGATCAGTTCCCAGAATTCCGGAAGAAAGCACTCCGCCACCAGCAGCGGCTGGCCCTGGCGCCAGAACACCGAGCGGCGCGCCCAGATGCGCGCGGCCTGCAGGTCGCGGCGCTCGGGCGCCAATACGCCGCGCGCGGTGGCATAGAACGGCACGGGCGACGCGAGGCGGCGGCAGGCAAACGGCGACCGGATGACGGTGCTGTCGTGATACAGCATGTCGGCCAGCGGCCGGGTCAGCAGGCGGCGCATGCCCTGCCAGGCGCCATGCGAGGCGGTCAGCGGGGTCAGGCTGCGCGCCGGCACGCTGTCCACGCCGTTGACGGACATGAGCACTTCGCGGATCCAGACAGGCGCGCCGGGCGCGATGCGCATGGCGCGGGCCTCGTCCGGCGGGGCGCCGTCGGCGTACTCGGCCAGCACCCGCAGCCGGACCTGGCCGACCTGGCGCAGCCCGGCGGTCAGCGCGCCCGGGCGGAACAGCCAGTGGCGTTGGGCGGGGGGCAGGATGGGCGGGGCGTCGGCCAGCCAGCCTGCGGCCAGGGGAGGGCGATGTGCTGCGGGTTTCATCATGGCTGCGTATTATGCCAAGCCTGGCTGACAGGCCCCATGCGTCGTAGTGCCGCAGGGATGCCTTCCGGATGCGGGTCCGGCGGTCCGCATACAATACCGCCCATGGAAAAAGTACGTATCTCCAAGCTCATGTCCGAGCGCGGACTCTGCTCGCGCCGCGAGGCCGACAGCTATATCGAACGCGGCTGGGTCCGCGTGGACGGCGTCGTGGTGTCCGAATTGGGCGCCCGGGCCTTTCCCGACCAGGTCATCACGCTGGAACGCGCCGCGCAGGCGCGCCAGACCTCGCGGGTCACCATTTTGATCAACAAGCCCGTGGGCTATGTGTCGGGCCAGGCCGAAAAAGGCTATACGCCCGCGGTGGCGCTGATCGACGCGCGTTCGCGCTACGCCGGCGACAGGGCGCCGCAGCGGTTCGAGCGCGCGCACCTGGAAGGCCTGGCCGTGGCCGGCCGGCTGGACATCGATTCGCAGGGTCTGCTGGTGCTGACTCAGGACGGCCGCATCGCCAAGCACCTGATCGGCGAGGACTCCAGCGTCGACAAGGAATACCTGGTGCGCGTGCAGGGCGACCTGTCGGACAACGGGCTGGCCTTGCTGAACCACGGCCTGTCGCTCGACGGCAAGGCGCTCAAGCCGGCGCAGGTGCGCTGGCAGAACCACGACCAGCTGCGTTTCGTGCTGCGCGAAGGCAAGAAACGCCAGATCCGCCGCATGTGCGAACTGGTGGGCCTGAAAGTGGTGGGCTTGAAGCGCGTGCGCATCGGCCGCGTGGCCCTGGGCGAATTGCCGCTGGGTCAATGGCGCTACCTGCGCGACGACGAGGCCTTCTGACCCGCCGGGCTGGCGCCCGATTGGTCAAGCGTCGCGACAAGTGATGTCGGCGGCCATCAGATTTTTCAATCTGTTTCCGTCCCCCCTTCATTTCATGAAAGCGGGGGTATCCTTCGCTTGCCGTTTGCTGCCCAGGCGCTCCATCAGGAATTCGATGAAGATCCGGGTCTTGGCGGGCAACAGCCGCGTCTCCGTCACCGCATGGACGGGGAACGGGCCCAGTTGCCAATCGGGCAGCACGCGCTGCAATTGGCCGGATTGCTGCTCCGCCAGCTGACCTCCCACCAGCACCGCGATGCCCGCGCCCAGCATGGCCAATCGGCGTGCCATGGCGACGCCATTGACGGAAAACCGGTTGCCCGGCGTGAATTCGATGTGCTGCTCGCCATTGGTCAGCGGCCAGCGGGTCACGCGCCCGGCGCCTTCCGCGCGGAATTCTATGCATTCGTGCCGGGTCAGGTCGCTGGGGTGCCGCGGTTCGCCGTGCTTCTCCAGATATTCGCGCGAGGCGTACAGGTGGGCGGGCAGCATGCCCAGGAGCCTTGCAATCTGCGTCGAGTCGGGCAGGTCCCCGATCTCGATCGAAACATCGCAGGTCTGGAACACGCGCGAAGCATGGTCCGGATTGGCCAGATCCAGGAAAAACGTCACATCGGGATATCGGCGGGAAAACTCCATGAATGACTCAGCCAGGAAGTCCGTGCCGAAATCCGCGGGCATGTTCACCCGCAGCGGCCCCGCGGGCGTGTCCACCAGCTTTTGCAGTTCTTCATGGGCGATCTGCGCCTCGGCGACGATGCGCTGGCAGCGTTCGAAGTACAGCCGGCCCGCGTCGGTGAGTTCGACCTTGCGAGTGGTGCGGCTGAGCAGCCGCAAGCCGACGGATCGTTCCAATTCGGCCACCTGGCGAGACAAGGTGGATTTGGGGACGCCAAGGGTTGCCGCGGCGCGGCTAAAACTATGCGTTTTCGCGACCTCGACGAAGAGTTCCATGCCCTGTAGTCGTTTCATGACAGGATTTTGTCATAGTGGAGATCTCATAATTGTCCCATAAATGGAATGATGTTTTCTCATTGCGCCCCTTTGTTTCTTGGGCGGGATAACTCAGAATGCGAGTTCTGCAATGCAGCAATGCGACAAAGCCCAGCTTGCGTGTTCAACGCGAAACCACCCCAGTCGATGCGCACGGACCGGATTATCGCGGTCTGGCAGGGATTTTGTTTGCCGCCGGGCCGCCCCAAGGCAAACTCGGCCCCCTTGGGGGGCAGCAAGCACGCGAAGCGTGTGCAGCGTGGGGGTTTTTCTAATTTGCCGCCGGGCCGCCCCTAGGCAAACACGGCCCCCTCGGGGGGCAGCAAGCACGCGAAGCGTGTGCAGCGTGGGGGCTTTATTTTTTGGAAATCGGGAATGCAACTTATGAATAAGAAAAGCGCTATGTGGCGCAGTGCGGCCGTCGTCGCGCTGACGGCATCGGCTCTCACCTTGGCCGCTTGCGGCAAGAAGCAGGACGCTCCCCAGGCGGGCAAGCCGCAAGTCACGGTCGTCACCCTGACCACGCAACCTGTTTCCCTCACCACCGAATTGCCGGGCCGCACCTCGCCGTTCCGCGTGGCCGAAGTGCGCCCGCAGGTCAATGGCATCGTCCAGAAGCGCCTCTTCACCGAAGGCGGAGAGGTCAAGGCGGGCGAACAGCTCTATCAGATCGACCCCGCCCTCTACCAGGCCAGCGTGGACAGCCAGAAGGCCGCTCTGGCGCGCGCCCAGGCGCAGCAGAAGACGGCGGCCTTGCTGGCCGAGCGCTACAAGCCGCTGGTGGCCACCCGCGCCGTCAGCCAGCAGACCTACGACAACGCCGTCGCCTCGCGCGACCAGGCGGCCGCCGACGTGCTGTCGGCCAAGGCCGCCCTGGACACGGCGCGCATCAACCTCGTCTACACCAAGGTGCTGTCGCCGATCGGCGGCATCATCGGCCGCTCCGCGGTTACCGAGGGCGCGCTGGTCACGGCCAACCAGACCAATGCGTTGGCTGCAGTGCAGCAAATTGACCCGATCTACGTCGATGTGACCCAATCCAGCGTCCAGCTCCTGCGCCTGCAGGACGCACTGGCCAGCGGCCAGCTGAAGCGGGCGGACGGCGAACAGGCCGCGCTCGTGACGCTGACCCTGGAAGACGGTTCGCAATACACGCAGACCGGCAAGCTCCAGTTCTCGGAAGTGACGGTGGACCAGGGCACGGGCTCGATCACCTTGCGCGCCGTGTTCCCCAACCCGGACCGCCGCCTGTTGCCGGGCATGTTCGTGCGCGCCCGCCTGGCCGACGGCGTGGCCGCCGACGGCCTGCTGGTGCCGCAACGCGGCGTGACGCGCAATCAGCGCGGCCTGCCGACGGCGCTGGTCGTCAACGCCAAGAACCAGGTGGAATTGCGTGAGCTGAAGACCGACCGCGCCATCGGCGACAAGTGGCTGGTCACCGCCGGCCTGGCCGCCGGCGACAAGGTCATCGTGGAAGGCTTGCAGATGGTGCGTCCGGGCGTTGAGGTGGTCGCCACCGAAGCCGGCGCCAACGCGCAGCAGCCGCAGGCGGCCAACACCGCCGCCGCCAAGCAGTAATCAGGGAGCCATGCATGGCAAAGTTTTTTATCGATAGGCCGGTTTTTGCCTGGGTGATCGCGATCGTGCTGATGATGGCCGGCGCGCTGTCCATCCTGCAGTTGCCGGTCGCCCAGTATCCCAACATCGCGCCGCCGGCCATCGGCATCGCGGTGACCTACCCGGGCGCGTCCGCGCAGACCGTGCAGGACACCGTGGTGCAGGTGATCGAACAGCAGATGAACGGCCTGGACGGATTGCAGTACATCTCGTCGGAAAGCAATTCCGACGGCAGCATGTCCATCACGCTGACCTTCAAACAGGGCACCAACCCCGACACCGCGCAGGTGCAGGTCCAGAACAAGCTCGCGCTGGCGCAGCCGCTCCTGCCGCAGGAAGTGCAGCAGCAGGGCATCCGCGTCACCAAGGCCACGAAGAACTTCCTGATCGTGGCGGGCTTCGTGTCCACCGACGGCACGATGACCAAGGACGACCTGGCCGATTACGTCGCGTCCTACGTCCAGGATCCCATCAGCCGCACGCAGGGCGTGGGCGACTTCCAGCTCTTCGGCTCGCAGTACGCGATGCGCATCTGGCTGGATCCGGCCAAGCTCGTCAACTACGGCCTGACCACCGTCGACGTGGTGGCCGCGATCAAGGAACAGAACGTCCAGGTATCGTCCGGGCAACTGGGCGGCTTGCCGTCCGTGCGCGGCCAGCAGCTCAACGCCACGATCATCGGACCCTCGCGCCTGGAGAAGGCCGAGGACTTCGGCCGCATCCTGCTGAAGGTCAATACCGACGGTTCGCAGGTGCGCCTGGGCGATGTTTCGCGCATCGAGCTTGGCGGACAGACCTACGCCATCGACAGCTTCTACAACGGCAAGCCCGCTTCGGGCCTGGCGGTCAAGCTGGCCCCTGGGGCCAACGCGCTGGATACGGCGCAGGCGGTGCGCGACACCATCAACAACCTGAAGCCTTACTTCCCGCCGGGCATGGACGTCGTCTATCCGTACGACACGACGCCGTTCGTCAGCCTGTCGATCCATGAAGTGTTCAAGACGCTGGTGGAAGCCATCATCCTGGTCTTCCTGGTGATGTACCTGTTCCTGCAGAACTTCCGCGCCACCCTCATCCCCACGCTGGCCGTGCCGGTGGTGTTGCTGGGCACGTTCGGCGTGCTGGCGGTGTTCGGATACTCCATCAACACCCTGACCATGTTCGGCATGGTGCTGGCCATCGGCCTTCTGGTGGACGATGCCATCGTGGTGGTGGAAAACGTGGAGCGCGTGATGGCCGAAGAGGGCCTCACGCCCAAGCAGGCGACACGCAAGTCCATGAGCCAGATCACCGGCGCGCTGATCGGCATCGCCATGGTGCTGGCCGCCGTGTTCATTCCCATGGCGTTCTTCGGCGGCTCCACCGGCGTGATCTATCGCCAGTTCTCGATCACCATCGTGTCCTCCATGGTGTTGTCGGTGCTCGTGGCCATCGTCTTCACGCCGGCCCTGTGCGCGACGCTGCTCAAGCCCATCCCCAAGGGCCATCATGGCGCGAAGCGGGGCTTCTTCGGCTGGTTCAACCGCGCGTTCGAACGCAGCAGCAACGGCTACGCCAACACCGTGGCGCGCGGCCTGAACCGCACCAAGCGGCTGATGGTGGTCTATCTGGCCCTGGTCATCGCCATGGGCTGGATGTTCACCCGCATTCCCACCGCGTTCCTGCCGGCCGAGGACCAGGGCATCCTGTTCGCCCAGATCCAGACGCCCGCCGGCGCCACCGCCGAAAGCACCAAGGCCGTCATCGACGACGCCACCAAGTACCTGCTGAACGAAGAAAAGGACGCCGTCACCTCGGTGTTCGCGGTCAACGGCTTTAACTTCGGCGGCCGCGGGCAGAACGCATCCATCCTGTTCATCAAGCTGCGCGACTGGGAAGAACGCGGCGACGCCAAACTGAAGGCCGGCGCCGTGGCGGCGCGCGCCAACGCGCACTTCGCCAAGACCGAACGCCGCGCCCAACTGTTCGTGGTGCCGCCGCCGTCCGTGATGGAACTGGGCAACGTCACCGGCTTTGACTTCCAGCTGATGGACCGCGCTGGCGTGGGCCATGAAAAGCTGCTTGCCGCGCGCAACCAGCTGCTGGGCGAAGCCGCGAAGAGTCCGGTCCTGGTGGGCGTGCGCCCCAACGGCATCGAAGATGCGCCGCAATACCAGCTGGACATCGACCGCGAGAAGGCGCGCGCGCTTGGCGTGGCCGTGTCGGACATCAACAGCACGCTGGCCACCGCATGGGGTTCGTCGTACGTCAACGACTTCATCGACCGCGGCCGCGTGAAGAAGGTGTTCGCGCAGGGCGAGGCATCGTCGCGCATGCTGCCGGAAGACCTGAACAAATGGTATGTGCGCAACAACGCCGGCGACATGGTGCCGTTCTCGGCATTCTCCAAGGCCACCTGGAGCTTCGGCCCGCAAAAGCTGAACCGCTACAACGGCGTGCCGTCCTACAACATCCAGGGCCAGGCGGCGCCGGGCTACAGCTCGGGCGCGGCCATGGAAGAAATGGAACGGCTGGCGGCCAAGCTGCCGGTGGGCGTGGGCTTTGAATGGACGGGCCTGTCCTTCGAAGAGCGCCTGTCCGGCGCCCAGGCGCCCGCGCTCTACGCGATCTCGCTGATCGTGGTGTTCCTGTGCCTGGCGGCGCTGTATGAAAGCTGGACCATTCCGTCCGCGGTCATGCTGGTGGTGCCGCTGGGGATCATCGGGGCATTGCTCGCAACGCTGATGCGGGGCCTGTCCAATGACGTGTACTTCCAGGTGGGCCTGCTCACGACAATCGGGCTGGCGGCCAAAAACGCCATCCTGATCGTGGAATTCGCCAAGGAGCACTATGAGGCGGGCGCCAGCCTGACGGAATCGGCCATCCATGCCGCCCGCCAGCGTCTGCGTCCCATCCTGATGACGTCCCTGGCGTTCATCCTGGGCGTGACCCCGCTGGCGATCTCGACCGGCGCGGGCTCGGGCAGCCAGAACGCGATCGGCACCGGCGTCATCGGCGGCATGCTGACCGGCACCTTCCTGGCGATCTTCTTTGTCCCGGCCTTCTTCGTGATCATGCTGCGCGTGTTCAAGGTCAAGCGCATGAGCGAAAACCTCGACAAGCACGACACCAGCGCCAAGGGACCGCAGGACGTGTCCGTGGAAGGACAACCGTAATGAAATTTCAGATGAGAACCTTGCTGTCTGTTTCCCTGGCGGCGGCCCTGGCGGGCTGCTCGCTGGCCCCCACGTACGAACGGCCGGACGCGCCGATCGACACCGCCTATCCCACGGGTCCGGCCTACAACGCGGTCCCGGCGGCCGCGCCGGGCGCCCTGTCCACCGCGGATATCGGCTGGCGCGATTTCTTCGGTGATGATCCGCTGCTGCAGCAACTGATCGAACAGTCGCTGGCCAATAACCGCGACCTGCGCGTGGCAGCGCTGAACGTCGAGGCCGCGCGCGCGCAGTACCGCATCCAGCGCGCCGACCTGATGCCCAGCGTGGGCGTCGCGGGCCAGGGTTCGGCCCAGCGCACACCGGGAGACCTGTCGTCCAGCGGGCAGGCCACCACCAGCCACAGCTACCAGGTGGGCGCCGCCATGTCCGCCTGGGAACTGGACCTGTTCGGTCGGATCCGCAGCCTGAGCGACCAGGCGCTGGAAACCTATCTGGCGCTGGACGAGACGCGCACCGCAACCCAGCTGGCGCTGATCGCCGAGGTGGCCAACGCCTATCTGACGCTGCGCGCCGATCAGGAGCTCGTGGGCCTGACTCGCGACACGCTCAAGAGCCAGGAAGACTCCTTCAAGCTCACGCAGCAAAGCTACGACCAGGGCCTGTCCACCGCGCTCGACCTGAGCCAGGCGGAAGTGTCGCTGCGAACCGCCCAGCGCAACCTGTCGCAATACACGCGCCAGGCCGCGCAGGACCGCAACGCGCTGGTGCTGCTGGTGGGCCAGCCCATGTCGCCCGAACTGACGGCCGGATTGGACGGCGCGGTCAAGCTGGACGACGGCATGCTGCCGACCACGCTGCCCGCCGGCCTGCCGTCGGACCTGCTGGCCCGCCGTCCGGACATCCGCGCGGCCGAGCACCAGTTGAAGGGCGCCAACGCCAATATCGGCGCGGCGCGCGCGGCGTTCTTCCCGACCATCAGCCTGACGGGCTCGGCCGGCACGGCCAGCTCCAGCCTGGGCGGCCTGTTTGAGGGCGGCTCCGGCGCCTGGAGCTTCGTGCCCCAGATCACGGTGCCGATCTTCGCGGGCGGCTCGCTGCTCGCCGGCCTGGATCTGGCCAAGGTGCAGAAGAACATCCAGGTCGCGCAATACGAGAAGTCGATCCAGACGGGGTTCCGTGAAGTCGCGGATGCCCTGGCCGGCCGCGGCACCCTGGACGAGCAGATCCAGGCGCAGCGCCTGCTGGTGGACGCCAACCAGCGCGCCTATGACGCGTCGGAGCAGCGTTTCCGTCAGGGCATCGACGACTACCTGAGCGTGCTGGATTCGCAGCGTTCGCTGTACTCCTCGCAGCAGGCCCTGGTCGACACACGCCTGGCCCGCCTGTCCAACCTGGTCAATCTGTACAAGGTGCTGGGCGGCGGCTGGACCGAGCGCACGGCGGCCGCGCCCGCCACGCCTGCAGGCTGAAAGGCAGGGGCGTCGCGGCGCAAGCCAAGCAAAACGGGCCGATCTTTCGATCGGCCCGTTTTTTATTGCATGCCTAGCAGGACGTCAGGCGCGTTTCTTGGCGATCAGGCCCACCACGAACAGCACGATGATCGCGCCCACGACGGACCCGATCCAGCCTGCGGGCTCGTTCGGGGCATACCAGCCAAGGGACTGGCCCAGGAAGCCGGCGACGACGGCGCCGATGATGCCCAGAATGGTGGTCATGATGATCCCCATGTTCTGGTCCCCGGGCATGATGGCGCGGGCGATCAGGCCCACGATGAACCCGACGATGATCATGATGATGATGCTCATGCGCGTACTCCTTGCTAGGGTAAAAGGGGGCAATGTGAACTGATGATACCCATGCCCCGCGCGGCCCGGCTGTAACAACTGGTATGCGGAAACGGCAAGCGGCTTTGCGGCGCCTGCGCGCCGCCCGGCTCAGGAGGTGATGTCGATGAGCTGGCGCACGTCCTTGGTCAGCGCCTCGATGCTGTCGGTGTCGGAGGCCAGCAGGCGGGCGCGGCCCTCGTTGTCGAAAATGTACACGCCGCGGCTGTGCGTGACTTCGTACATGTCGGCGTCGTCGCCGGGGCGGGGCTTTTCGATCTGGTAGGCCACGCGGTAGCGGCGGGCCAGGTCCGCTATCTGCCTTTCGTCGCCGGTCACGCCGATGGCGTTGTTGTTGAAGGCGTTGACGTAGGCCTGCAGGATGTCGGGGGTGTCGCGGTGCGGATCGACGCTGACGAACAGGATGCGCACGTTCTGGGCCTTGTCGCCCAGGTTCTGCAGCACGGCCGTCAGTTGCGCCATGGTCGTCGGGCAGATGTCCGGGCAACTGGCGTAGCCGAAGAACAGCAGTACCGTCTTGCCCTTGAGATCATCGCTGCTGACCGTCTTGCCGCCCGCGCCGGGGAGCGAGAACTTCAGGTCGGGCAGATGACCCTTCACGTTATAGAGCGTCCAATCGACGTTCCTGTCGCCGCAGGCGGCAAGAAACACGCACAGAGCCAACAACAGCCCGCGCCAGGCGCGGCCGGAAATGAGGTGTCGCATGGGTCCAATAGCCGGAAAGGGGTAAACCTTTGGATTCTACCCGTTGGCGCAGGCGAGGGCGGGGCGCGCCGGCGGCGTCTTGTTCCGGCGCAATGGCGGACCGAAAAAGTGCCCCAGTGCCGCGTGCTTGCTGCCCCCAAAGGGGCGCTTTCGTCTTGGGCGGCCCGGCAAAAAAAAACGGCCCGCGCGAAGGCGGGCCGCTGGCCGGCATGGCACGCCAGGCTTGTCAGCCTGCCGTCATGCCGCTGTGGCGCAGCAGCGCATCGATGCGCGGGGCGCGGCCGCGGAACGCGGCGAACGACTCGGCCGCCGGGCGCGAACCGCCCACGGCCAGCACTTCGCGGCGGAACCGGGCGCCGGTTTCGGGGTCCAGCGTGCCCAAGGCGTTGCCAGCCTGCTTTGCGGCGGCTTCCTCGAAGGCCTCGTAGGCGTCCGCGGACAGCACTTCCGCCCACTTGTAGCTGTAATAGCCCGCGCCGTAGCCGCCCGCGAAAAGGTGCGAGAAGGCGTGCGGCAGGCGATGCCAGGCTGGCGGGAACAGTACGGCGACTTCCTCGCGGACTTCCTGCAGCAGCGCCAGCACTTCGGAAATCGAAGCACCCTTGGCGCGGTCATGCATCAGCATGTCGAAGAGCGCGAATTCGATCTGGCGCACGGTCTGCATGCCGCTCTGGTAGTTGCGGGCGGCGACCAGGCGGTCATAGAGCGCGCGGGGCAAGGGCTCGCCCGTGTCCACGTGGGCGGACAGCTTCTGCACCACCGCCCATTCCCAGCAAAAGTTCTCCATGAACTGCGAAGGCAGTTCGATGGCGTCCCATTCCACGCTGGCGAACGCAGCGGCGCCGGGCTCGTCGACTTCGGACAGCAGGGCATGCAGGGCGTGGCCGGTCTCATGGAACAGGGTGATGACGTCGTCGTGCGTCAGTACGGCGGCGCGATCGCCATTCGGGCGCGAGAAGTTGCAGGTCAGGTAGGCGATGGGGGTCTGCACCTGGCCGGCCACGACGCGGCGGGTGCGCTCGCTGTCGACCCAGGCGCCGTTCTGCTTGCCCGAGCGCGCGTACAGGTCCAGGTACAGGTGGCCGATGAGCTCGCCCTTGGGGCTTTCCACGCGCACGCCGCGCACATCGTCGTGCCAGGAGGACACCGGCGTTTCCGTCAGGCGCACGTCGAACAGGGTCTGGATGACGTCGAACAGGCCCGCCAGCACGCGCGGTTCGGTGAAGTACTGCTTCACCTCGTCTTCCGAATAGGCGTAGCGCGATTCGCGCAGGCGTTCGGACGCGTAGGCCACGTCCCAGGGCTGCAGGCTGTCCAGGCCCAGTTCCCCGGTGGCGTAGTCCTTCAGTTCCGCCAGGTCGCGCTGGGCATAGGGCTTGGCGCGGGCGGCCAGGTCGCGCAGGAAAACGGTGACCTCCTTGGCATCGCGCGCCATGCGCGTCTGCAGCCGCAGCGCGGCGAAGGTGCCCAGGCCCAGCAGGCCCGATTCCTCGGCGCGCAGGGCCAGCAATTCTTCGATGAGGGGGGAGTTGTCGAGCTTGGCCTCGCCCTGCTCGGATGCCACCGTGCCGTAGCCGCGGTACAGCGCCTCGCGCAGCGAGCGGTCCTGCGCGTACTGCATGACGGGCAGGTAGCACGGCATCTTCAGCGTGAGCTTCCAGCCCGGCTTGCCATCCTCTTCGGCGGCGGCGCGGGCGGCGGCCTGCACGTCGGCCGGGATACCGGCGAGGCGGGCTTCGTCCTCCACCAGCAGCGACCAGGCGTCGATGGAGTCCAGCACGTTTTCCGAGAACTTCTGCGAGGCCTGGGCCTCGCGGTCGGAAATCTCGGCGTAGCGTTCGCGGTCGGCGCCCTGCAGCTCGACGCCGCTCAGGCGGAAGTCGCGCAAGGCCATTTCCACGATGCGGCGGCGCACCGGCGTCCACGACGCGAAATCGGGGGCCGCGGCCAGGCGCTGGTATTGCTTGTACAGGCCTTCATGCAGGCCGACCCAGGTCGAGAATTCGGTCACCAGGGGCAGGGCGGCGTTATAGGCCTCGCGCAGCTCCGGCGTATTGACGACGGCGTTCAGGTGGCCGGCAACCGACCAGGCGCGCCACAGGCGCTCGGACGCGGTATCCAGCGGTTCCACCACGGCTTCCCAGGTGGGCGCGAGCGCGGGGTCGGCGGCGTGGTCGACGGCCTGGCGGGCAATGCCCAGCAACTCCTCGACGGCGGGCACGATATGCCCGGGCGTGACGGCCGCGTAATCGACCAGATCGGAGACGGGAGCGAGCAGGGGGTTCTGGGTCATGGTGTTACCGGCGTGAATAATGGCGGGCGGCGCGGACAGCGCGCCGACGAAGGACATAAGGATCAGGTAGGGGCGATCCGCCCAAACGCAAGGGCAGGATAGCGATTGCCGGGAGCGCCACGGGGGTGCCCGCGGCCCGGGCCGTGGGCCGGGCAGGGCAGTTCCCGCGGCTGGGCCGGCGCATGGCGCGGCCCGGGGGCGCAGCCGGACTCAGGCGGCAGCCCGTTCCGCCGCTTCGACGGTATTGACCAGCAGCATGGCGATGGTCATGGGGCCCACGCCGCCCGGCACGGGCGTGATGGCGCCGGCCACGTCCTTGGCGGAGGCAAAGTCCACGTCGCCGCACAGCTTGCCGTCCGCGCCGCGGTTGATGCCCACGTCGATGACGACGGCGCCAGGCTTGATCATCGAACCGTCGATCATGCCGGGCTTGCCCGTGGCAACCACCAGCACGTCGGCGCGGCGGGTTTGCGCCGCCAGGTCGCGCGTCTTGGAGTTGCAGATGGTGATGGTGGCGCCCGCCTGCAGCAGCAGCATGGCCATGGGCTTGCCGACGATGTTGCTGGCGCCCACGATCACGGCTTCGGCGCCGCGCAGGGTCACGCCTTCCGATTCCAGCATCTTCATCACGCCATACGGCGTGCAGGGACGGAACAGCGGCTGGCCGGTCATGAGCAGGCCTGCGTTGCTGATATGGAACCCGTCCACGTCCTTCTCGGCCGCGATGGCCTCGATGACCTTGTGGGAGTCCATGTGCTTGGGCAGCGGCAACTGCACCAGGATGCCGTGGATGGACGGATCCTGGTTCAGGATGGCGATGCGGGCCAGCAGTTCGGCCTCGGTCATCTCGGCCGGGTACTGCTCTTTCACGGAATGCAGGCCGGCCTTCTCGCAGGCCGCGACCTTGTTGCGGACATACACCTGCGACGCGGGGTCCGCGCCCACCAGCACCACGGCCAGGCCGGGGCGGGTTCCCTTGGCGGCCAGGGCGGAAACGCGCTGGGCCACTTCTTCGCGAATGCGCAGCGACAAGGCCGCGCCGTCAATAATCCTAGCGGTCATGCATGAGCCTCGGGTTTGGCCAAGGCCACTTTCATCAAATCAGCAACGGTGGTCACTTCAAGTTTTTCCATAATGTTGGCGCGATGCGCCTCGACGGTCTTGATGCTGATGCCCAGGTCGTCGGCGATCTGCTTGTTCAAGCGGCCGGCGACGATGCGCTCCAGCACCTGTTGCTCGCGCGCGGTCAGGCGCGCCAGCATGGCTTCGTGATCCTTCTGGGCCTGGTGCTTGCTCACGCGCTGTGTGGCCTGCTCCAGCATGCGCGCGACGATCTCGCGCAGGTCGGATTCATTGAAAGGCTTTTCCAGGAAGTCGACAGCGCCCTTCTTCATCGTGGACACGGCCATGGGCACGTCGCCGTGGCCCGTGATGAACACGATGGGCAGCGGCGCATTGCGGAGGATCAGCTGCTCCTGCAGTTCCAGGCCGCTCATGCCGGGCATGCGCACGTCGGCGATCAGCACGCCGATCTGGCTGGCATCGTAGTCTTCCAGGAACGATTCGCCGCTGGCGTATGCGCGAACGCGGTAGCCGTTGGCTTCCAATAGCCAGCGCAGCGAATCGCGGACCGCTTCGTCGTCGTCAACAATGAATACCGTGCTCGACAGGTGGGGCGTGTTCATGCGTGCAACTCCTCGGACTGATCATTCTGGGCCTGCGTCTGGGACGCAGCGCAGGGCAGGGTAAAGCGGAAGATAGTACCGCCGGCGGGGTTTGGATCCGCCCACAGGCGACCGTGGTGCGATTCAATAATGGTACGGCAGATATTCAGCCCCATGCCCAGGCCCTGGGTCTTGGTGCTGAAGAACGGTTCGAACAGGCGCTCGGGTTCGGCCAGGCCATGGCCCCGGTCGACCACGGCCACCTCGATATGCTGATCGTGAAGAATTACGGCAACCTTAAGCTCGTCGGACTCGCTCTTTTCCATGGCTTCCAGCCCGTTCTTCAGCAGGTTCAACAGCACCTGCTCGATCAGGATGGGATCGGCCAGCACGTCCGGCGCGTTCGACGGCACGAAGCTGTCGATGCGGATACGGCGCTTGCGGGCGTCGATTTCGGCAAAGCCGATGGCATTGTCGACAATGCGGCCGATGGCCACGCGCTGGCGGCGCGGCTCGCTGCGCTTCACGAATTCGCGGATGCGGCTGATGATCTTGCCGGCGCGCTCGGCTTGCGAGGCAGCCTTTTCCAGCGCGGGCAGCAGCATGTTGGGGCTGGTGTGGCCGGCCTTGACCAGCGCGACCGCGCCCATGCTGTAGTTGGCGATGGCCGTCAGCGGCTGGTTCAGTTCGTGCGCCAGCGACGAGGCCATTTCGCCCATCGTGGTCAGGCGGCTGGTGAGCTGGATCTTTTCCTGCTGCACGCGCGACGCTTCTTCGTGGCCGCGGCGCTCGGTGATGTCGCGCGCCACCTGCATGCGCACCCGGCGGCCGTCCGTCCAGGCCAGCATGCGGTGGTGGACTTCGAACCAGCGCTGCACGGACGGCGCGAACACTTCGACCGATTCGTCGGTGAAGCGGCCGCGGCGGCCGGCCAGCAGTTCGTCGTGCCCGCCCGTCTGCGCGCCGAACACGCGGCGGTAGGTGCGGTTGGCAAACAGCAGTTCCAGCCCGTCGTGGGTGTCGGCGGTGACGGAAATGGCGTCGTCCAGGCCTTCCAGCACGGTCATGAAGCGCTCGTGCGCGGCGGTCAGGGCCTCGCGGATGCGCTTGGGTTCGGTGATGTCGGTCATGGAGGTCATCCAGCCGATCTGGTTACCGTTGGGATCCAGCAGGGGCGACACATACATGCGCGCCGTGAAGCGCGAGCCGTCGCGGCGCTGCGCCTCGACTTCCAGGCCGCTGCTGGGCGTCTTGCCCGACATCAGCACGTCCAGCGTGTGCTGGTGCTGTTCGTGGCGGCCCGGCACCCAATAGGGAAAGGGCGGGCTGCGGCCGATCAGGTCGGCTTCGTTCCAGCCGATCATGCGGCAGAACGCGGGATTCACATAGGCGATGCGGCCTTCCATGTCCAGGACGCGCATGCCGGTGGACATGGAGTTCTCCATGGCGCGGCGGAATCCGGTTTCGGCGATCAGGGCGGCTTCGGCGGTGGAGCGAAAGCGCGTGTAGCGCCAAAGCATCAGCAGGCTGATGACGATCACGCAGGACAGGGCCAGCACCACCCAGATCAGGCGCTGCTGGCGCATTTCCTGGTCGATCGTGACAAACATGACGCTGTCGTCATGGATGCGCTGCAACCAGAAGAACACCGCCATCACACAGATATAGAGGATCAGCACCATCGCGGGCGTGACCCAGTACACGCCGCGCCGGCGGTTGCGGGCGTGATCGTGGAAAGGCGTAGGAATATTGGACTTGGGCGCGCTGGGCATGGAATTCGGGCCGGATAGACCGCGCATTTTAGTGCGTGTTGGAAGGGAATTGCCGGGAATCAAGCCCTCCTTTTTAACTACATCTTAAAAAGTATAGACAGGCGCCATTCAGCTTCCGTTCAAATTTCCACATTATGAAATGCCGTACCGCAACATGAAATTTTGCTTGCGACCGGTTAATCTTCTTTCTTAGAATGCCGGCTGATAGGGAACAGGCCCGACGAGCAGGTCCTTAAAACACCCCGACCCATGCATGACATGGTAGCCCGGATGATCCCGGCTACCATGCAGTGTCCGCGAGTAGATAAATAAGCGGGTGTGGTCACGAACGAACCCCAACAGGAGACACACGATGTCCTCTTTCGCCCAGGCTGGCGCCGTGCAGGCTGCCAATGACGAAGACACCCTCGAAACCCAGGAGTGGCTCGAAGCCCTGGCGGCAGTCCTTGATCGTGAAGGACCGCAGCGCGCCCACTATCTGCTGGAACGCCTGATCGACGAAGCCCGTCGTTCCGGCGCTCATATCCCGTTCTCGCCGAATACCGCCTACGTCAACACGATTCCCCCCGGCCTGGAGCCGGCGCATCCGGGCAACCTGGAGCTGGAATCGCGCATCCGTTCCTACGTGCGCTGGAATGCCATGGCCATGGTGGTCAAGGCCAACAAGCACAACCCGCCGGACGGCGGCGACCTGGGCGGCCACATTGCGTCGTTCGCCTCGCTGGCCACCATGATCGGCTGCGGCCAGAACCACTTCTGGCACGCTGAAGACGAAGGCCACGGCGGTGACCTGGTCTACTTCCAGGGCCACACCTCGCCCGGCATGTACGGCCGCGCCTACCTCGAAGGCCGCCTGACCGAAGAGCAGCTCAACCACTTCCGCCAGGAAGTGGACGGCAAGGGCCTGTCGTCCTACCCGCATCCGAAGCTGATGCCGGACTTCTGGCAGTTCCCGACGGTGTCGATGGGCCTGGGCCCGCTGATGGCCATCTACCAGGCCCGCTTCCTGAAGTACCTGCACGCCCGCGGCATCGCCGACACCAGCAACCGCAAGGTCTGGGTGTTCTGCGGCGACGGCGAAATGGACGAACCCGAATCGCTGGGCGCGATCGCCCTGGCGGCCCGTGAAAAGCTCGACAACCTGATTTTCGTCGTCAACTGCAACCTGCAGCGCCTGGACGGCCCGGTGCGCGGCAACGGCAAGATCATCCAGGAACTGGAAGGCGACTTCCGCGGTTCGGGCTGGAACGTCATCAAGCTGATCTGGGGCGGCTACTGGGATCCGCTGCTTGCGCACGACAAGGAAGGCATCCTGCGCCAGATCATGGAAGACACCGTTGACGGCGAGTACCAGGCGTACAAGGCCAACGACGGCAAGTTCGTCCGCGAGCACTTCTTCGGCAAGCATCCGAAGCTGCTGGAAGCCGTGTCGCGCATGAGCGACGAGGACATCTGGCGCCTGAACCGCGGCGGCCACGATCCCCACAAGGTGTATGCCGCGTTCAACGCCGCCACCAGCCACACCGGGCAGCCCACCGTCATCCTGGCCAAGACCATCAAGGGTTACGGCATGGGCCATGTGGGCCAGGCCAAGAACCCGACCCACCAGCAAAAGAAGCTGGAGCTGGAATCGATCCGCGAATTCCGCGACCGTTTCGGCATCCCGATCCCGGACGACAAGCTGGAAGACCTGCCGTACTTCAAGCCGGCCGAAGACTCGCCCGAAATGAAGTACCTGCACGAGCGCCGCGCCGCGCTGGGCGGCTATCTGCCGCGCCGCCGCGCCAAGGCCGACGAGCAACTGAAGGCGCCCGCGCTGGACGCGTTCAAGGCCGTGCTGGAGCCCACCGCCGAAGGCCGTGAGATCTCCACGACCCAGGCCTTTGTGCGCATCCTGAACCAGGTCCTGCGCGACAAGGAACTGGGCCCGCGCGTCGTGCCGATCCTGGCCGACGAATCGCGCACCTTCGGCATGGAAGGCCTGTTCCGCCAGATCGGCATTTATGCGCCGGAAGGCCAGAAGTACACCCCGGTCGACAAGGACCAGGTCATGTACTACAAGGAAGCGGCCGACGGCCAGCTCCTGCAGGAAGGCATCAACGAAGCGGGCGCGATGAGCTCGTGGATTGCGGCGGCCACGTCGTACTCCTCGAACAACCGCATCATGATCCCGTTCTTCATCTACTACTCGATGTTCGGGTTCCAGCGCATCGGCGACCTGGCCTGGGCCGCCGGCGACATGCAGGCGCGCGGCTTCCTCCTGGGCGGCACCGCCGGCCGCACGACGTTGAACGGCGAAGGCCTGCAGCACGAAGACGGCCACAGCCACATCCTGGCGTCCACCATCCCGAACTGCGTGTCCTACGACCCGACGTTCGGCCATGAGCTGGCCGTGATCATCCAGCATGGCCTGAAGCGCATGGTGGAAGACCAGGAAAACGTCTACTACTACCTGACGGTGATGAACGAAAACTACCCGCAGCCCGGTCTGACCAAGGGCGACGAGGAAGGCATCATCAAGGGCATGTACAAGCTGAAGTCGCACGGCAAGGGCAAGAACCGCGTGCAACTGATGGGTTCGGGCACGATCCTGCGCGAAGTCATGGCGGCGCAAGAGCTGCTGGCGGCCGACTGGGACGTGGCGTCCGACCTGTGGAGCGTCACCAGCTTCACCGAACTGCGCCGCAACGGCCTGGACGCCGAACGCCACAACATGCTGCACCCCGACGAGAAGGCGCCGCAGGTGGCTTACGTCACGGAACAGCTGGCCAAGACGGAAGGTCCGATCATCGCGTCGACCGACTACATGAAGCTCTTTGCGGACCAGATCCGTCCGTTCGTGCCCAAGGGCCGCGAATACAAGGTGCTGGGCACCGATGGTTTCGGCCGCTCGGATTTCCGCTCGAAGCTGCGCGAGCACTTCGAAGTGGATCGCCACTTCGTCGTGGTTGCCGCGCTGCGCGCGCTGGCCGACGAAGGCAAGGTGCCCGTCGCCAAGGTGGCCGAAGCCATCAAGAAGTACGGCATCAATCCGAACAAAGCCAACCCGCAATACGCCTGAGGGTAAAGAGACATGAGCAACATCGTGCAAATCAAGGTTCCCGACATCGGCGACTTCAAGGAAGTGGAAGTCATTGAATTGCTGGTGGCGGTGGGCGACACGATCAAGGCCGAACAAAGCCTGATCACCGTCGAATCCGACAAGGCCTCGATGGAAATCCCCGCGTCGCAAGGCGGCGTGGTGAAGTCCATCGCCGTCAAGGTCGGCGACAAGGTCGCCGAAGGCGCGGTCGTGCTGGAAGTGGAAGCGGCCGAAGCCGGCGCTTCCGCCAAGGAAGAGGCCCCCAAGGCCGACGCCAAGCCGGCCGCCAAGGAAGAACCCAAGCAGGCCGCCGCCGCCGCTCCCAAGGCCGAGGCTTCGGCCCCGGCCGCCGCCAGCGGTCCGGTCGAGATCGAAGTGCCGGACATCGGCGACTTCAAGGAAGTGGAAGTCATCGAAGTCATGGTCGCCGTGGGCGACACGATCAAGGCCGAGCAAAGCCTGATTACCGTCGAGTCCGACAAGGCCTCGATGGAGATCCCGGCCTCGCAGGGCGGCGTGGTCAAGGAAGTGAAGGTCAAGGTCGGCGACAAGGTCGCCAAGGGTTCGGTCGTGGTCGTGGTTGAAGGCGCCGCGCAAGCGGGCGCCGCACCCGCCGCCGCCCCGGCCGCCAAGGCCGAGGCTGCCGCTGCTCCCGCTGCCAAGACCGAAGCCGCCGCTCCGGCCGCGCCCGCTACGCGTCCGGCTCCCGCCGCCGCCCTGGAAGACGCCAACCTCAAGCCCGGCCAGCTGCCGCACGCTTCGCCCTCGGTGCGCAAGTTCGCCCGCGAACTGGGCGTGAACCTGAGCAAGGTCAAGGGTTCGGGTCCCAAGGAACGCATCACCGCCGACGACGTGCGCGGTTTCGTCAAGCAGGCGCTTTCCGCTGCCCCGGCGGCCGCCGCCGGCGGTTCGGCCGATGGCGCCGCGCTGGGCCTGCTGCCGTGGCCGAAGATCGACTTCACCAAGTTCGGCCCGATCGAAGCCAAGCCGCTGTCGCGCATCAAGAAGATCTCCGGCGCGAACCTGCACCGCAACTGGGTCATGATCCCGCACGTCACCAACAACGACGAAGCGGACATCACCGACCTCGAAGCCCTGCGCGTCACGCTGAACAAGGAAAACGAGAAGTCGGGCGTCAAGGTCACGATGCTGGCCTTCCTGATCAAGGCCGTCGTCGCGGCCCTGAAGAAGTTCCCCGAGTTCAACGCCTCGCTGGACGGCGACAACCTGGTGCTCAAGCAGTACTACCACATCGGTTTCGCAGCCGATACGCCCAACGGGCTGGTGGTGCCGGTGATCCGCGACGCCGACAAGAAGGGCATCCTGCAGATCGCGCAGGAAATGACCGACCTGTCCAAGAAGGCCCGCGATGGCAAGATCTCGCCCGCCGAAATGCAGGGCGGCTGCTTCTCGATCTCGTCCCTGGGCGGCATCGGCGGCACCTCGTTCACGCCCATCATCAATGCGCCTGAAGTGGCCATCCTGGGCGTCTCGCGCTCCTCGCACAAGCCCGTTTGGGACGGCAAGCAGTTCGTGCCGCGCCTGATCGTGCCGCTGTCGCTGTCCTATGACCACCGCGTCATCGACGGCGCTTCGGCCGCGCGCTTCAACGCCTATCTGGGCGCCTTGCTGGCCGACTTCCGCCGCATCGCGCTGTAAACGGGGAGCCCTATGAGCAATACCGTTCAAATCAAAGTGCCGGACATCGGCGACTTCAAGGAAGTGGAAGTCATCGAGGTGCTGGTTGCTGTGGGCGACACGATCAAGGCCGAACAAAGCCTGATCACCGTCGAATCCGACAAGGCCTCGATGGAAATCCCCGCGTCGCAAGGCGGCGTGGTGAAGTCCATCGCCGTCAAGGTCGGCGACAAGGTCGCCGAAGGCGCGGTCGTGCTGGAAGTGGAAGCGGCGGCCGCAGGCGCGTCCGACGCTGCCGCTCCTGCTCCCGCAGCCAAGGAAGCGCCCGCGAAGGCTGAAACCGCGGCGGCTCCGGCCGCCAAGGCAGCGCCCGCGCCGGCCGCTTCCAGCTTCAAGGGTTCGGCGGACGCCGAATGCGATGTGCTCGTGCTGGGCGCCGGCCCCGGCGGCTATTCCGCCGCGTTCCGCGCCGCCGACCTGGGCTTGTCCGTGGTTCTGGTGGAACGCTACGACACGCTGGGCGGCGTCTGCCTGAACGTGGGCTGCATTCCGTCCAAGGCACTGCTGCACAACGCCGCCATCATCGACGAAGCCCGCGAACTGGCCGCCCATGGCATCAGCTTTGGCGAGCCCAAGATCGACCTGGACAAGCTGCGCGGCTACAAGGACAGCGTGGTCGCCAAACTGACCGGCGGCCTGGCCGGCATGGCGAAGGCTCGCAAGGTCACCGTGGTGCACGGCGTGGGCGAATTCGCCGATGCCAACCACCTGACGGTCAAGAGCGCCGACGGCAAGACGCAGGCCATCCGCTTCAAGCAAGCCATCATCGCCGCGGGCAGCCAGTCGGTGAAGCTGCCGTTCATGCCCGAGGACGACCGCATCGTCGACTCCACCGGCGCCTTGTTGCTGCGTGAAATCCCCAAGAAGATGCTCATCGTCGGCGGCGGCATCATCGGCCTGGAAATGGGCACGGTGTATTCCACGCTGGGCGCCCGCCTGGACGTCGTGGAAATGCTGGACGGCCTGATGCAGGGCGCCGACCGCGACCTGGTCAAGGTCTGGCAGAAGAAGAATGCCTACCGCTTCGACAACATCATGTTGAAGACCAAGACGGTGGGTGCGGAAGCCAGAAAGGACGGCATCTACGTCAGCTTCGAAGGCGAGGGCGCCCCCAAGGAACCCCAGCGCTACGACCTGGTGCTGCAAGCCGTGGGCCGCAGCCCCAACGGCAAGAAGATCGGCGCCGACAAGGCAGGCATCGCCGTGACCGACCGCGGATTCATCGAGGTCGATCGCCAGATGCGCACCAACGTGCCGAACATCTTCTCCATTGGCGACATCGTCGGCCAGCCCATGCTGGCCCACAAGGCGGTGCATGAAGGCCACGTGGCGGCGGAAGCCGCGGCCGGCCAGAAGTCGTTCTTCGATGCGCGCGTGATCCCGTCGGTGGCCTACACCGATCCGGAAGTGGCGTGGGTGGGCCTGACCGAAGACGAAGCCAAGAAGCAAGGCATCAAGATCGAGAAGGGCGTGTTCCCCTGGGCCGCCTCCGGCCGCGCCATCGCCAATGGCCGCGACGAGGGCTTCACCAAGCTGATTTTCGACGCGGAAACGCATCGCATCCTGGGCGGCAGCATCGTGGGCACCCACGCTGGCGACCTGATCAGCGAACTGGCCCTGGCCGTGGAAATGGGCGCCGACGTCGTCGACATCGCCAAGACCATCCACCCGCACCCGACCCTGGGTGAATCGGTGGGCATGGCGGCCGAAGTCGCCGAAGGCGTGTGCACCGACCTTCCACCGATGAAGAAGAAGTAAAGCGTGGCGGCTTGCCGCCCGCGCAATGAAAAGCGCCGGCCCTGTTTCCAGGGGCCGGCGCTTTTTTCATGGGCAATGCCAGGCGGAGGGCGGCCAGTCCGGCAACGAAAAAGCCGCCCGATGCAGGCGGCTTGTTCAGGGTATTGCTGCGGGGCTTGCCGCCCCGCGGCCGGCCTGCTCAGGCGTGCGTATTGACGCGCGAGCCCAGGGTGCCGTCGATGGCCAGCACAGGCAGCGACTGCATCAGCGTGGCGACCGAATCGGCCTGCGCGTTGATGGCCTTCTTCATCACAGTGGCCTGCACCTCTTGCATGAGGTTCACGTCCCTCAGGGCCAAGGCGGAGTTGACGGTGTTGTTGACGGAAGCTTCCATGGTCAAGTTGTCCTAGTGATGAAAGGCCGGAGCAAGGCCGAAGTAAGCGCCATTATGACGCACGCTTTCCGATTGATGCAAAACATTTCGCCGTTGTCGAGAGTGGCAAGGCATTGTCGCGTCGGTTCGTGGCCGGCATGTGACAACTCTTGCACACGCGCTAGGGCTGCGCCGGGCATTCCTTCACGGTGCCCCAGCCGTGATTCGGCTCACAGTACTGCTTGCGCACCGCCCACGCGCAATCGGGGCGCTCAAAGAATCCCAGCTCGACGCAGCGCGCCAGCTCGCCCTTGAGCGCGTCCACCCAGGCCAAGGGGTCCGGCGCCGCGATCTCGGTGATGCGCAGCGTGGAATGCGGTGCGGTGGTGGTGCCAGGCGGCTCTGCCGGCGCAAGCGCGCCGGCAAATGGCGCCGGGGACGCGGATGGCACCAATGGCGCGGCAACAGGCGGCTGCGCGGGCAGGGGCGCCGGGCTTGGTTCGGGTTCGCGCGCGGCAGGCGCTTCAGGCGCGGAGGCTGTGGGTTCCCGGGCCGGATCCGCTTCGGTTGGCAAAGGCGGCAGCGGCACCAGCGGCACGCGCACGGGGCTGGCCGCCGTGGAGCCGGAACGCGGGGTGTTCGGCGAACTCCAGGACACGACCAGCAGCACCAGCGCGCCATAGATGGCCAGGGTGTACAGGACGGTCAATGTGGCATTGCCCACGCTGCGGCGGGTGATGGGCGCGGCGTCGTCGCGGCCCAGCAGGCTGCGCCAACCCACCAGCGCCGCTCCCGGCGCGGAAATCAGCCACCAGCACAGGCGGCTGAGCCAGCCTGGCTGCTGCTGGGGAAGCGCGGCCTGCACCTGCGCGGCCAGCAGTTCGCGCAATGCGCGGTTCTCTTCGCGCAGACGCAGGGTCTGCGCATCCACCGGCGCCTGAGTGTCTGGATCCGGGGTGCCGTCGTGCTGCGTAGCGAGTGGATCGGGGGGCGTGGCGGTCATGTTATGAAAAATATAGATACAAAAGCGTGCAAGGGCAATTATGAAGTAAGTGTGGAACGGCGCAAGGGGGGAATAGAAGCGGAAAATGGGGGCATGGCAGGGCTTCGCCCCGCGCCGTACCTGCCAGCTTGGGGGGTGCCCGGATGACGAGAGGGTCGATGCCGGGACTCGCAAATCAGCCGCCCGGTAGCGCGCGAGCCGCTCTGGGAGGGCGGGGGCTGCCGGAGGGTGGGTACGCGGAGGCGGTGGAAAGCCGCCTACTCCAGAATGGCGTAGCTGACGTGAGGTTCGTAAGTGAACCGCTGAATCCGCAGTTTGTTCAGCCCCAGCTTTTCCATGACGGCCAGAGTTTCTCCTGGCCAGGTGCGATTGTTCAATTCATCGAACACGATGACGGCGCCTTTGGGCATGCGCGGCACGAAGTGTTCCAGGCAGACTTTGGTCGGCTCGTAGAGATCCAGGTCCAGGTGTAACAGCGAAACCACCGTCTGAGGTTCCCGGGCCAGATACCGTGGCACGCTTTCGGCGACGTCGCCCTTGACCAGTTCGACCTTCTGGATATGACCGATGAAGCGATTCGCGTCGAAGAGTTCGATGGCGCGCTGCAGATCTGCGTAGCTGTCCGCCTCGTATCCGTTCACCCGGCGTTCGGTGGTCTGCACGACGGCATGCTGGTCCTGCTCGGAGATGCCCGAAAAACCCGAGAACGTATCGAAACCGACAATGCGGCGTTGCAGGTTGACGGGCTCGAGCGTGGCGCTGAGCTGCGCAAACGTCATCAATCCGCCGCCCCAGTTGACACCGCACTCCATGATGTCGCCTTGCACGTGCAGGGCCATCTTGAAAAGCTCCGACAGGCACAGGAAACGGGCGATGCTCTGGCGCGGGACGAAGCAGGGGAAGTTCTCGAGTTTCTCCACCGCGGTGCCGCGGGCGTCGCTGAAGAAGTCGCCCAGGTCGGCGCGGTAGTTGACCTCGCGGCCAGTGCTGCGGCCGTCCTGGCGGAAGCGGGAGGGGTCGGTAGTGTCGTTCATGCTGCTGCTTTCTCGGATTCTGCCTGGCGCCGCTGCTGGGCGTCGTGGCCCAGGTAGTCGACGTAGAAGATGTTGGTGCGGTCGCCGGTGGGGAATCGCTGGCGGCGGTATTCGGGATCGGCCAGGTCGGTGATGCGCAACTGCGTGGTCCACCGGATCTGCTTGCCCAGATTGGGGGTGCTGCGATGCAACAGCATCTGCTTGAAGATCACGACGTCGCCTCGCGCGGCAGTGATGGTCTCGGGTATTTCGGTCACTTCGTAATCCAGGCTGAGATCGCGCTGCAGCAACGGCACGTAGGGCGCGATGACCTTGTCGCTGATCCGCTTGAAGGGGTAAATGCCCCGCTTGTGGCTGCCCGGGATCACCTGGATCGTGCCGGACTGCAGATTGACGTCCTGGAAAGGAACCCACAGGGTCACGGCGTTTTCGGAACCCAGCAGGTATAGCGAATCCTGGTGCCAGGCGAACAGATGCCGCGAGTCCGCCGGCTTGTCCAGGCGCATGTTGCAGCAGCCCATCAGAGAAGGGTGCGCCAGGCCCAGGTCCCGGCACAGTCCGTGAACCGCCGGGCTGCCCGACATGCGCGATAGCGCCGGCAGGTATTTCAGCCTGTCGTACAGCAACGATTGGGTGGCAGGCTCCAGTTCGTATTGCTCGTAGTCGCGCGCATTGAATTGCGGCCCGACGATACGTTGGCCCAGTTCGGTCAGCTGGTCCTCCAGCTCGATCAGTTCGCCTTGCTTCCAGAAGTCCTTCAGGACCAGATAGCCCTCGGATTCGAAGCGGTCCCGCAGAGTAGTGCTCATGGTGTTTCTAAGATTGTCCCATTTCACCAGGCGTCTTCAGGCGCCCGTTTCTGTACGCCAGCCCAGTACTTTCATCGGATTGCCGCCCTGGATCGAGAAGGCCGCCACTTCGCCGCGCACAATGGTGCCGGCGGCGACGACACAGCCTTCGCGCAGGATGGCGCCGTCCAGCAGCACGCAGTTGGCGCCAATCCAGACGTCGTCCTCGATCACGATCCCGCCCTTGCTGGGGCGGAAGCCCTGGTCGCGGATCGGCAGGTCGCGGCGGCGGAATTCATGGTTGGCGGGGGCGAATGTGCAATTCGCGGCCACGGCCACGCGCGCGCCCATGCGGATTCCATGGCCCGTATAGAGCACGCAGCCGGAATTGATGACGCATTCCGGGCCGATCTCGACGTCGCCGGATCCGCCCGCCGGCTTGATCTTCACGAAGGAATCGATCACCGCCTTCGCGCCGATGATGATGCGCGTGCCGCGCGTGGAGTCTTCGATATCCGCCAGCGGAGAGACGCGCGCGGTGGGATCTATCTGGATCATGTCGGCAACCGGCGGCGGGCTCAGGCCTTGCGGCGCAGGAATCCGTCCGGCGCGGACGTGACCAGCAGGCGGTCTTCCACCGACCGGTCGATCTCGAACTCGGGATGCTGCTTGATCCATTCCCAGACGGCGGTTTTGGGGTTGTTGCCCTTGCCCCAGTGGCGGCCCGGCCATTCGTAGTCGGCGGGCATGTCTTCGACGAAGGTGTCGAAGACCACGCAGTAGCTGCCCACGCTGACCAGGTCGGCATAGGCGTTCAATTCCGCCAGCACGTGGTCGTGCGTGTGGTTGGAGTCCAGGCACACCAGGATGTTCTTCTTGCCTTCGGCGTGCGCGCGCACCTTTGCGATCGTCGCCGGATCGATGCTGGAGCCTTCGATCAGGTGGATGCGCTTGGCCAGCGGATGGGCTTCGATGGCCTGGCGGTTGTGTTCGCGGATCTCGATATCGATGCCCACCACCTCGCCCGCGCCCAGCAGCTGCAGCATAGAGGCCGACAGCATCAGCGAGCCGCCGTGGGCGATGCCGGTCTCGATGATCAAATCGGGTTTCACGGCCCAGATCAGTTCCTGCATGGCCATCGCGTCCATAGGCAGTTGGATCAGCGGCCGGCCTGCCCAGGAGAAGTTGTTCATGTACTTGCGTTCCAGGGCCATCTGGCGCCAGGCGATGGACAGCTCGCGGAACTCCTGGTCTTTGGCGAAACCGGTGATGCGAGCCTCTTTTTCCTGACGGTACTCGGGGTGCGCGTCGGGCGTGGTTTCAAGGTAGGACATTCAGATTCCTTTGTGCAGACGGTACTGCGCTAGAAAATTCGGGAAAAATTCGGAAAACGGACGCGGCGCCTGGCCGCAGAGCGTGCGCGTGCGGCTAATGTCGATGTCGTTAAAGGCCCACTCCGGGGCATCTTGCGCGACCGAAACGCGGTAGCCCAGGACGTCATGCAGGCAGGCCGCGATCTCGCGGTTTTCCACGCCCGCGCCATGGGCGACATTGAAAATGCCGGCGGCATCGGACAACGCGATGGCGATGATCTGCGAGACCGCGTCGTCGATATGCAGATAGTCCTTGCGGGACGACAGCGCGGTACGCAGCGTGATGCTCCCGTCGCGTGCGCCTTCTTCCAGCAACTGGTCGATGAAGCTGTCCGGGGCACCGCGCAGGCCGACGATATTGGACAGGCGCGCCACCCTGGCGCCCGCGCGCCCGCCGTGCAGGCACAGGGATTCCCCCATGAGCTTGGACAGGTTATAGAGGTCGCTCGCGTCGTTCGGATTGACGTGCAGCGTCGCGCTTTCGCGGGTGTCGGCGGCGCCGGCGTAGACCCGCGTGCTGGACAGGTAGGTGAGACTGTCGAATTCGCCCTGGTCCAGCAGGCTGCGCAGCAGGCACACGTGGGCTTGCACCGTTTCCAGAGGGCGGCTGCGGAAGTCCGACGTCAGGCCGATAGCGTAGATCACGTGCCCCAGCGGGCGGCGCAGCAGGTCCGCGTCCCGGGGCGGCGCCTCGCAGGCGACGCCGTCGGCGCGCAGGCGCGCGACGAGGTGGCGGCCGATGAAGCCCGACGAGCCCAGGACGGTGACCAGGGGGGTATTCATGCCTGCGGACTGCTGTCGATGGAAAGCGACGGAATCGCCGTCACCAGCTTGGCGTTCCAATCCTGGCGCGCGTAGGCAAGCTGCTCCGAGACTTCCGCCTTCAGGTTCCAGGGCAGGATCAGGATGTACTCGGGGCGGTCTTCGCGCAGGCGCGCCTCCGCCACGATGGGAATATGGCTGCCGGGCAGGTATTTGTCCTGCTTGGCGGGATTCAGGTCCACCACATAAGGCAGCAGGTCGGGCCGCACGCCGGCGAAGTTCAGCAGCGTGTTGCCCTTGGCGGCCGCGCCATAGGCTGCGATGCGCTTGCCGCCCCGGCGCAGCTCGACCAGGAAGGCGAGCAGATCGTTCTTGACCCGCTCGGCCTGCTCCTGGAAGCGAGCGTAGAACTCCCTGCCGGCGACCCCGGCCCGCTGTTCCTCGTCCAGCGTGCGGGCGACCTCGGAACCGACCTCATGCTTGCCGGTGTCCAGGCGCTGCGCAAAGACGCGCAGGCTGCCGCCATGCGTGCCCAGGTGCTCGACATCGAATACCGACAGGCCGTTGGCCTCGAAGATGCGCGACACGGACGTCAGCGACAGGTAGGAATAGTGCTCGTGATAGGCCGTGTCGAACTGGCTTTCCTGCACCATGCGCAGCAGGTGCGGGAATTCGAACGTGGCCACGCCCTGCGGCTTGAGCAGCGCGGCGAAGCCCGACACGAAATCGTTGATGTCCGGCACGTGCGCCAGCACGTTGTTTGCGGCAATGAGGTCCGCGGCCCGGCCCTGTTCGGTCAGCTCGTCGCCCAGCTCCACGCCGAAGAAGCGCTGCACGATGTCGATGCCGCGTTCGCGGGCCGCCTGCGCCGTACTGGCGGTGGGCTCCACGCCGTAGCAGGGAATGCCGGCCGCCTGGACGTACTGCAGCAGATAGCCGTCGTTGGCCGCGATCTCCGCGACCATGCTGTCCCTGCCCAGGCCGAAGCGGCCGATCATCGCATCCACGTAGCGGCGCGAATGCGCCAGCCAGGACGACGAGAACGAGCTGAAGTAGGCGTAGTCGTCGGTGAACAGCGCTTCGCGGCCGGCATGGTCTTCCGTCTGGACCAGCCAGCAAGACTCGCACACCAGGAGGCGCAGCGGAAACCAGGTCTCGGGGCCGCGCAGGGCGGTTTCGCTCAGGTAGGCGTTGGACGGCGGGGCATGGCCCAGGTCCAGGAAGGGCAGGCGCAGTTCGGCCTGGCAGTGGCGGCACTTCACAGTGCGACTCCAGAATAGGCAGCGTCCAGGCGCGGATGTTGCTGATCGCGCTCGGACACCAGGGTAGGGGGCAGGGGCCAGGAGATGCCCACCCGGGCATCCTGGTAATGCAGGCCGGCCTCGGCCTGCGGGGAGTACGGGGCGGAATGGCAATACAGCATTTCCGCGTCGTCGCTCAGCGTCTGGAAACCGTGGGCAAAGCCTTCGGGTATCAGCAGGGCGCGGCCGTTGTCGGCGGACAGTCGTTCGGCATGCCATTGCAGAAAGGTGGGAGAACCCGCCCGCAGGTCGACCGCCACGTCCCAGACCGCGCCGCGGATGCAACTGACGAGCTTCATCTCGGCGTGCGGCGGAAGCTGATAGTGCATGCCGCGGATCGTGCCGGACTGCGCGGTGTAAGTATGGTTGACCTGGGCGATGGCGCCGCCCCAGCCGCAGGCGGCCAGGTCGGCTGCGTCGAACAGGCGGGCCAGGAAGCCGCGCGAGTCGCCGCGCGGATGGCGCTGCACGATCTTCAGGCCGTCCAGCGGCGTGGCGATGATGTCCAGGCTCATGGCCGCGCCTCGTACAAGTCGATGTCGGCGTGGCACAGCGCTTGCGCGTCTTCTCCGGCGTCAAAACGGCGGTACCAGTCCATGCTGCGGGCGACGGCCTGCGCCAGCGGCCATCGCGGCGCCACATTCAGCACCGAGCGGGCCTTGGATGTATCCAGCGTGAGCAGCCCGGCTTCATGCGGGCCTTCGGCCTGATCGGCGTACAGGGTGCGCCCCTGGCCGTAGGCCGCCTGGGCCAGGTCCACCACCGTGCGCACGGGCGCGGCCTCGGCGGCATCGGGGCCGAAGTTGTAGGCGTCCGCCAATCCGGGCGTTTCCCACAGCGCTTGCGCCAGGGTCAGATAGCCCGCCAATGGTTCCAGTACGTGCTGCCAGGGGCGGACAGACCGCGGCCGCCGGACCTGCAGTTCGCCATTGCCGCGCCAGGCGCGCACGGCGTCGGGCAGCAGGCGGTCGGCGGACCAGTCGCCGCCGCCGATGACGTTGCCCGCGCGTGCGCTGGCGATCGCCAGACCCTGGGCGTGCAGGAAGGCGTCGCGATAGGATGCGATGACCAGTTCGCTGGCCGCCTTGCTGGCGCTGTAGGGGTCGTGCCCGCCCAGCGTATCGCTTTCGCGGTACGGGTAGGGCCATTCGTTGTTGCGATAGACCTTGTCGGTCGTGACCATGACTGCGACTCTGGCCGACGTTACGGCGCGCAGCGCGTCCAGCAGATGCGCCGTGCCCATGATGTTGGTCGCGAAGGTTTCCACCGGCTGCGCATAGCTGGGGCGCACCAGCGCTTGCGCGGCCAGGTGCAGCAAGATCTCCGGCCGGGCGGCGAGGGTCTGTTCGCGCAGCGCCGCGGCATCGCGGATGTCGCAATAGCGGCTGTCGATCAGGGAGCCGACCCGGGCGGCGTGGTAAAGGCTGGGGGCGGTGCAGGGGGGCAGGGCAAGTCCAGTGACCTGCGCGCCGAGCCGGTGCAGCCACAATGCCAGCCAGCTGCCCTTGAAGCCGGTATGGCCGGTCAGCAGTACGCGCTTGCCGCGCCAGAACTCGGCGCCGGGTGTCACCAGACTTTCCATGGCGCCTTGCCCGTGCTCCACAGGGATTCCAGCAGATTCTTCTCACGCAGCGTGTCCATCGGCTGCCAGAAGCCCAGGTGCTCAAAGGCATGCAATTGGCCGTCGCGGCTGAGCGACTCCAGCGGGCCGGCTTCCCAGGTGGTGTCGTCGTCGTCGATCAGGGACAGCACCTCGGGCGACAGCACGAAAAAGCCGCCGTTGATCAGACCGCCGTCACCACGAGGCTTTTCCGTGAACCCGGTGACCATGTCGCCCTCGCGGCGCAACGCCCCGTAGCGGCCGGGCGGCTGCACGGCCGTGACCGTGGCGGCCTTGCCGTGCTTGCGGTGAAAGGCGATCAGCGCGCTGATGTCGATGTCCGCCACGCCGTCGCCGTAGGTGAAGCAGAACGCCTCGTCTTCCTTCACGTAGTCGGCGACGCGCTTCAGGCGGCCGCCCGTCATTGTGGTCTCGCCGGTATCGACCAGCGTCACGCGCCAGGGCTCCGCCTTGCGCTGGTGCACTTCCATGCGGTTGTCGGCCATGTCGAACGTTACGTCGGACATGTGCAGGAAGTAATTGGCGAAGTACTCCTTGATCATGTAGCCCTTGTAGCCGCAGCAGATCACGAAGTCGTTCACGCCATGAGCGGAATAGGTCTTCATGATGTGCCACAGGATGGGCCGCCCGCCGATCTCGATCATCGGCTTGGGGCGCGTGTGGGTTTCTTCGGAGATCCGGGTGCCAAGGCCGCCGGCTAGGATGATGGCTTTCATGCTTGGGTGTCGCACCAGTTCTTGAACATTTCCGTCAGCGCGCCTTCGAACTTGCGCGCGAAGGCGGGCTCGTCCATAAGCGGGCTGGCGTGCATTTCGTCGCGCAGGCCGGCGCGAATCTTGGCCAGGGCGGGCAGGTCGCTGGCCAGAGCCACGACTTTCTCGACGTATTCAAGTTCGGTCTGACTGATCCATTCGGGGTGGCCGATACCATGCAGCACCGATGAGCCAATTCGACCTACGCTGGGACGGTCCGCAAGCGTGACATAGGGCACGCCCATATAAAGGGATTCCACCAGCGTGACCCCAGAGTTGTGTGGGAAGCAGTCCAGACCGATGTCCATACTTCGTAGGACATCCCAGGGGGGGCTGTGGCAGCCTATCGAAAGCCGGCTTCGATCGATGCCTTGACTTTCGAATCGGGCGATCAGTCCTTCCTGCATGGGAACATCGCGATAGCTGGTGCTGTCCACGACAAGGCGGGCTCGCGGCAGTCGGCGCAGGATCTCTGACCACACACCGATCGTCCGATCGTTCATGCGGATCGCTCGGGTAAGACTGCCCAACGTTACGTGGCCTTTGGCAATCGCTGGCAGCGGACCAGGTTCTCCCATGTCTTTACCGGGGCGATAGATAAAGTTGGTCTCGCTTAGCCGCCAGGGTCTTTCGGCAAATAGGTCCTCGCTTCCCGGAGGCGCCATCGCGGCGTCAGTCATGATGTAGTCGATGGCTGAAAGACCGGTTGTGTAGCCGAAACCTAACCAGGTCAATGAAACCGGCGCAGGCTTGCGAGCGAACACTGCAAGACGGTTTCCTGCGGTATGGCCGGCGACGTCAATCAATATATCGATTTCATCAGTTCGGATTCTGTCGGAAAGCTCCGAATCCGTCAGCCGAGCCGTAGGTACCCAATTTTCAAAGAGCCCCTTGAATCGCTGCGTCATCGCATCCTCGGATGTGAGTTCCGCGTAAGCAGTTAGTTCAAAGCGAGCGCGGTCCAGTTGGGCTAGCAGTGGCTCGATAAAGCAGTTTCCCGAGTGCTTGCGGAAATCCGGCGATGCAATTCCGACCTTTATCTTGCGGGATGTCTGGCGCGCGTTCTTGTGTGGTCGCCAGGCACGGCGTAATGCTTGGCAATAGGTCTGATCATAGGTTTGATATGCCTGGAACACTTCCTGCGCGGTCACGGAGGGAGCGTAATTCAACGCAAATAGCAGATTGTTGTTGGCGGTAAGCGATTTGGGAGCGCGCGCGACAGCATCGCGTGCCGCTATCACCGCACCTTCGGCATCACCGCTGTCGATCAGAATCTTGCTTAGATTGGCGAGCGCCTTTTGCTGATTGGGATCGATAGTTAAGGCGCGCAGGCAGGCTGCCTTTGCTTCCTGGTACCGGCGTTCGGTGTTCAAGGTGTCGGCCAACACGGAATGGGTGTGGGCATTCTCCGGCGATAGTTCGACGGCGCGCCGTCCAGCGCTGATCGCCTCCGACGTTCGGTCCAGCTGGGTCAGGCACGCAGCGAGAATGATGTAACTCTGCGCATTCAACGGAGCCAGATCGAGCATCCGCAATGCTGCCAGTAGTGCCTCCGCGGGGCGGCGGGTATTGCATAGCGTTACCGCAAGTGCCTCCCATCCGTCAAAAAAGCGCGGTGCACGGGTGGTTAGCGTGCGTGCCAGTGGTTCCGCTTCAGAATAGGACTGATGCACCATCGCCAGATTCAGACGTTTTGCCTGGGTGAGAATGGCTGGAGCAGGGGGCACCGAGGGCGGCACATCGAGTGAGTCGTTCAGGCTCAGACGCGCTAGCGCATCGACATATAAGCCAACGTAATGGCCGCGGCCTTCACTTTCAATAAGGCCTGCTTCGAGCAGGCTGCACCAGGCGCGGGCTGACCCCTCTTGCAGTGCATATCGTTTCAACAGCGACAGAACTTCTACCAGATCTGAAGCGTTCTGGCCGAATTCGGCAAACTTCGCAGCCTCCAGGGCTAAGGTCTGCTGCAGCGATTTTCCGGCGGACAATTCGCGCAGCAACGCGCGCTGGCCGCTATTGAATTCCAGATGGAGATGTTCGTGCCAAAGGTTGAACAGCGGCGGGCTGGTCTCGGCCAATGCGATGCTTCGCAGTGGCCGGAACGGCGTGTCCGTGTTGTCGTACGGCCCTTCGTCCAGGCAGAAGTGGGCGAGATCGGCCTCTAAAAGCACCTTGAGGCATTTGTCCAGCGATTTTCGCAGGGCAGTCTCGTCCTTGTTTGTCTGCACGATAAGCGCGCTCAGGATCGATGTATACGACAGCGTGCTCGGCCAGGCGCGGCTCATAACCGTCAGGAGGTCGACCATCACCGGGTCTGTAGTCTTCAATCCTCTGCCGGTATGCGTCACATACGACGCGCCTTGTTCCTGCCCATTGGCCACCAACCGAATCAACCCGCTGGCCCAGCGCAGCTCGGCAAGTCGGGACAGATCGGGTGCGGGTAGCACTTCCTGCGCGCGGTTCTGGGAAATCAATAGGCTTTGGCGAAACCCTCGTCCAGTGGCGAAGTCCAAATACTGCTGGCGCATTGAGGGAGGCTGTCCCATGCACAACAGGCTGTGGGACAGTGACACATTGGGGCCGAATTCCAGTGCAACTTCGCTTAGTGGCACTGCGTCGCCGGCATAGGCGAAGCCCGCTTGAGCAGCCTTGCTGGCGAATTCGATGAAATATGACGGTGAGCAGGCCAGAAGGCTGGGGCTGTCGTTGGACTCGAGACTGCGCGTGAATTGGTGCGCAATGGCTTCCAGCGTTGATCCCATCGGATTGGCGGAGGCCAATCCTTCCTTAAACAATGTCAGCGCAGCTCGGGCGCTGGTCTTGACTTCGTCTTCCGATTGAGCTGCGTGCGAGTGCAACAGAATTGCGTCGCGCACAATTTCCAGCCCCTTAGCGCCGGGATAGACATGGTGGTCTACGTACAGCAGCCCCAGCGGCGACAGCAACTGCCGGCATTGCTCCAGGAGGCCCTGCGCCTGATCTGGCGGCAGGTAGTCATAAATTGCCGGTGCGATGATGTAGTCGAACGGTTCCGCCCCTGACGCAAGGCTAGCGTAGTCCGAGACGCGAAGCGTCACATTGGTGATAGCCAGCGCATCAATGCGCCTCTGCCCCAACTCAATCAGTTCGGGCCGCGAGTCCAGGCCAACGACAATAGCGTCAGAATTGGCGAGGGCATAGGGAATTAGCCCTTCCGCCGCGCCGCAGCTCAGAACCAGGACACGTGCATTTTGTAGGGGAGCTGTTTGAATGCCATACAGATGGGCGACTGCACGCAGGCGCAGGGGGGAATGGCAAGGGGCCAGACGTCCGGCGCTGGCCGCCGCCTGGTGTTGGGTCAGAGCCGGATTTGACATAGAAAGCGCAACGGGCAGCAGAGGTTGAATACTGGGATACGGGAATTCTATGAATTAGACGGCGTCTTCATTCGGCTAAGTAGCCTCGGAATCTCCCTTCAGTTCAGCCTAACCCTGCTGCGTTAGTTGCTGGACAATGCAATCGGGGAAGTCCATATTTTTTGTCAATCGTCACTAGGCTAGGACTTGCCGTCGATATGCCCTCCAATCGAGATTTCCCCTTTTATTGATTGACACAGGGATGTCTCAAGGCATGGCTGGGCAGATCCACGCGTCTATCAAGGGAAGAATATGAATCATCTGAAGACGACTTTTTTTGGCTTGCGTGATACTCACGGCTTTGTGCAGGGTATCCAGCAGGCGCTCAACAACCTGAACGGGGCCGTTGGCGTCTACGCGGGCGACAATCTGTTTACCTATCATCGGAATCTGAGCTTCTTGGGCGATGAGTCCCTGATGAGGGCGTTCAAGCAGCATGCCACCACCGAAATCGAACAAGCGGTGCTGTGGCGTATGTCGGTAGTGCTGTGGGGGGTGCGCAATGGATTGAGGCTGGATGGCGACTTTGTCGAGTGCGCTTGTTACAAGGGGACGACCGCTAGGGTCGTGAGCGATGCGGTGGATCTTGGATCCTATCCGGATCGTCACTACTACTTGTACGATCTTTTCGATCACGACCCATCTCTGCCGCATCACGCGATGCCGGAACATAGCAAGCAATTGTTTGCTCAGGTCAAACAGCGGTTCTCGGACTTGAGCAATGTGACAGTGACGCAGGGCAAAGTCCCTGAGATTCTGGCGGAGGTCGCGCCAGAGAAAATTGCGTTCATGCATTTGGACCTGAACAATGCGGATGCGGAAGTGGGCGCATTGGATGTGCTGTTTGATCGCATGGTTCCCGGTGCGGTGCTGATCCTGGATGACTATGGATGGCTGGGTTATAAGGAACAGAAAGAGGCCGAGGATCCCTGGTTCGCAAAGCGGGGATATCAAGTCCTGGAGCTGCCCACCGGTCAGGGCATGGTTATCAAGTAATGCCACCTGACGGATCAGGGGAGGCAGGCATCGCATCTGTTCCTGCCGCAAGTAACAAAGCCTCCCTTGTGGGAGGCTTTGTCTTTGCTGTGTCCGGTCCAGCGCGAAGGGCTGGACCGGACATAGGGAAGGGGTTACATGTGTCCCCCCTTCCTGCTACCGTAGGTTGCTGAGAATTAACGCAGCAGCGACAGCACGGTTTGCGGGACTTGGTTGGCTTGCGCCAGAACCGAGGTACCGGCTTGTTGCAGGATCTGCGCCTTGGACATGTTCGACACTTCCGTGGCGTAGTCGGCGTCTTGAATACGCGAACGAGCGTTGGAGAGGTTGTTGACCACGTTGTTCAGGTTGGCAATCGTCGATTCCAGGCGGTTTTGCACAGCGCCCAGTTCGCCGGTCAGCTTGTCCAGCTTCGTGAAGGCGGCGTCCAGCGTCTTCATCGGATCGGTGGTCTTGGTGCCCTTGCTGGTGTCTTCCGTGGTCAGCTTGCCGGAGCTGTTGACCTTGGCTTCTTGGCCGATTTTCGGCGCGTAATCGCCAGAGCCCGTGCCGCCCTTGACCGTGGTCTTACCGGTGTTGGGATCGACGTTGTAGACCGTCGTGTAGTTGAGGGTGCGGGTCAGCGTACCCTTGTCATCGACATAGGCGATCGTGGCAGCGGGACCCGTCGAGGTGCCGCCAGTGAACGTGACCGATGCGCCGGTAATCCCAGTGCCGAGGTTTACAGTATTACCGTTGGCGTTGGTGTTGGCCTTGAACTTGGCCACCAGAGCGTCGGTGCTGATCGTCTCGGTGTAAGACAGTTGGTTAACAGTGGTGTTCTTGTACGTCTTGCCGCCGATTTCCACCGACGAGGTCCCGGCAGCTGCGCTGGCTGCCGTCTTCATGACGGAGTCAAGCGTTGCGGCGGTGCCACCAGCGTTGTTGGTCGTCAGGTTGCCCGACGCATCGAGGTAAGCGGTCTGGCCGTTAACCGAGACGTTGCCCGTGGCATCTACGGTAAATTCGGTCGAGCCGGCGCCGGAAACGTTGTTGTAGGTGCCAGTGACCGTGCCGGTCGCGGGCTTGATCGAGGTAGCCAGCGTGCCGATGGCGGCAGCGTTGGTGGCGGAGGCCGTGTACGTGAAGTTCTTGTTGGCGGCGTCGTACGTGTAGGTCGTGTTGTCAGTGGCGCTGGCGCTCACAGTGACAGTGTTGCCATTCTGCAGGCGACCGAAAATGTCGTCAGCGGTGACGGCAGCGTGGGTCGTGGTGACGGTCCATTCGTTGGCGCCGGTGGTCACGCCACCAGCTGCCTGCAGATCCGACACGGTGGCCGAACGGTTTTGGGTCACGCCCGAGCCGTTGACGTTGAAGCCGTCCAGACCCAGCGTCTTGACGCTGATTTCCGACAGGTTCAGGGTGATCGTTTCGCCGTCGTTGGCGCCAACTTGCAGCGTCAGGGGCTTGGCCGAATCCGACAGAACCTTCACGCCGTTGAAGTCGGTTTGTTGCGAGATGCGGTCGATGTCCGACAGACGTTGGTTGATTTCGTCTTGCATCGAGTTCAGCTGTTCTTGCGAGTAGCTGCCGTTCGAAGCTTGCACCGACAGTTCGCGAACGCGCTGCAGGTGGGTGTTGACTTCGGAGGCGGCGCCTTCCGTCGTCTGAGCCAGCGAGATACCGTCGTTGGCGTTACGAGCGGCTTGGGTCAGGCCCTTGACGTTCGCGGTGAAGCGGTTGGCAATGGCCATACCGGCGGCGTCGTCCTTGGCGCTGTTGATGCGCAGGCCCGACGACAGGCGCTCGATGGCGGTGCCCAGGGAAGATTGCGACTTGTTCAGGTTGTTCTGAGCAACGAGCGACAAGTAGTTGGTATTGATGACTGCAGCCATGTTTAGGCTCCCAAGAGAGAAAGGCTTCTTCAAACCGGGCAGCTAGGCCGCCCAACGTGTTAACCGGAGAATTCGCTTTCTTGCGTCTTCGAATTTCTCCGTTGTCAGGATTACGGCAGCCCTAAATCATTCTTTAGGCCCTGTTTCGCGAAAGTCGTTTTTATTGTTGTATCTGCCCTGGGCCGTCCGCCGCCGTCGCAAGGCGGTAGCCTCCTTTATTGAGGGCCGCCCTGTCGCGCGTCCTGCCGAGTCAGGAATGTGGCCATTTGGCCTAAATTTCGCTGCGGGTCGGATGCCGCGAAAAAAAAGGGCGCCTAAGGGCGCCCGCATGCAGCTGAATTGCATCCTAATATGAGCTCGCACTCAAATAATCTGCGCGATCTGCCCCTCCTGGGGCAGCGCATGCCAGGCCTGGTCCTTCAGCTTCGCCCGGATCCGCGCCGTTGCCTGCGACCTCAACTGGCATACCCGCGCCTCGGTCACGTTCATGATCGCGCCGATTTCCTTCAGGTTCAGCCCTTGCTCATAACACAGCGACAGCAGCAGCTTTTCGCGGTCGGGCAGGGCGTCGATGGCGTGGATCAGGGCTAGTCGGAAGTCGCCGGCCAAAAGCGAATCCAGCGGGTTGCCGCCAGCCGAGCCGTGGTTCAGGGTGGCGGACCAGTCGGCCTGGCCCGCGGCCGAATCGGGTTCGGTCGTGAAGTCTTCGTAGTGGACGATCTGCACGCCTTGGGCGTCGTGCAGCAGCGTCTGGTATTCATTCAGCGGGAGTTCGAGCTGAGCCGCGATCTCGGCCTCGGTGGGCGCGCGCATCAAACGCTGTTCCAGGTGCTGGATGGCCTGATCGATCTTGCGCGCCTTGGTGCGGACGCTGCGCGGCAGCCAGTCCTGGCCGCGAAGCTCGTCCAGCATCGCGCCTCGGATCCGGGTCGTGGCGTAGGTCTCGAATTGGGCGTCGGCCGTTTCTTGGTAGCGGCGTACGGCATCTAGCAGGCCGATCATGCCGGCCTGTATCAGGTCGTCGAGTTCAACGCTGGCCGGAAGTCTGGCGAGCAATTGCAGAGCCAGCTTTCTTACTAGCGGTGCATATTCGACCAGGCTGTCATCTGCGTGGGGCATTGCGGGAATGTCGGGCGGTGTCCATCGTGACGCGTTGTCGGTTGTTGTCAATTTGCGACATTGTCGACAAACGCGCGGCTGCGCTAAAGCTAGCAAGTTTTAGTGATCGGAAGGTGCCATTGTCGGCACAGAACGGGGTTTCATTCCAAGAAGTACGCAACGTTTTGAATGCTTATTTGCCAAATTGGCGCGAATTTGTCACTAACTTGTATGTCTAGGTGTATCTAAAAGGACAAGTTGCGCAATATCAACAAAGATTTGTCATATAAGTCATAGAAAATGACATGACCTGTGGTAAATTTTACTTAAATTGCGAACAAATGATACATTTCGCATTAAAACAGGATGCAGCGGGCAGACAGGCAACAAATACGTTGTCTGGGCTCTTGGTTATCAAGCCCCTTGGGTGGGATAGGGATAGGGAGTAGGGCGTGCAACAAGTCGAAAATTCATTGCTGGCAGACATTCGCGAAGTGAATCTGTCATATCTGTTACTTGCGCAGCGCATGCTGCGTGATGACTATGCCGCATCGATGTTCCGCCTGGGATTCAGCAATGAAGTCGCTGACATCCTCATGCGGCTATCGCCGGCTCAACTGGTAAAGCTGGCCAGCTCCAGCTCTCTGCTGTGCCGTTTCCGCTTTGATGATTACAGCCTGCTGTCGGCGCTGACCCATGACGTTCTGGGTGGCGCGCTGCAACAAGCGCATGCAACGATCCTGTTGGCCAAGCAACCCGTCGAAGAATTGGCCTGACGGCCTGTGAATTCCACTCGGACACACGTGTAATGGCCTCCAAGAGCGTATCCCAGGAAGCAGACGACATCCTGCTTGCCAGCTCCATGATTACCCTGGGCGCCCGGCTTCAGGTGCTAGAGGCTGAAACCAGCCTCAGCCACGACCGCCTCGCCCGCCTGTATCGCGAAATACGCGGCTGCTCGCCACCCAAGGGCATGCTGCCTTTTTCGGTTGACTGGTTCATGACCTGGCTGCCGAATATCCACTCCTCGCTCTTCTATAACGTGTATTCGTTCCTGAATGCGCGCACCAGCAGCAAGGGTATACGCGCCACGATCGACGCCTATCGACTGTATCTTGAAAACGCCGGCCTCGATGCCGCCGAGTCCTCGGAACCCGTCCTGAGCTTTACCCGGGCCTGGATGCTGGTGCGCTTCTTTGACAGCGGCATGCTGCAGCTGTCCGCCTGCCGCCAGTGCGGCGGCCATTTCATCGCCCACGCCCATGATCCGCAATCGGATTTCGTGTGCGCCATCTGCCGGCCGCCTCCCCGTGCCGGAAAGACGCGCGCGGCGGCCAAGGCGCGCGCCGGCAGCCGTCCCGCTCCCGTCGTGGATGTCGCCCGGGCCTGACCGGCGGCGTCCAAATACATCAAAAGCCCTGGAAAACTCCCCCTAACCCGCCTTTTTGGGTCGGGGGGGACAGGGGATCATTGACGACTAGTTTTCAGACTTCGTTGGCAGGGGCCGGATGTGTTGATTGTTATCGGTTTTCTCGTGGTGATCGTGTCGGTCGTCGGCAGCTTCATAGGGCTGGGCGGCCATCTTGGCGCGCTTTACCAGCCGTTCGAGCTGACGCTGATCTTCGGAGCGGCCTTTGGGGCTTTCCTGGCCGGCAACAGCAAGAAATCGCTGATGCTGGTGAAGAAGGCGCTGCCCGACTCGCTGAAAAGCTCGCGCTATGGCAAGGACGTGTACATGGAGCTGATGGCGCTCCTGTATGTGTTGCTGAACAAGGCGCGCCGCGAAGGCCTGATGGCCATCGAATCGCATATCGAGGATCCGGGCTCGAGCCCGATCTTCAGTGAATACCCCCGTATCGCCAAAGACGCGAAGCTCATGGAGTTCATCACGGACTACCTGCGCATCATGATCAGCGGCAACATGAGCTCGTTCGAGATCGAAACCCTCATGGACGAGGAAATCGAGACCTACCGCCATGAGCGCGAAGTCCCGGCCCATGCCCTGCAACAGATGGCCGACGGCCTGCCGGCCTTCGGCATCGTGGCCGCGGTGCTGGGCGTGATCAAGGCGCTGGCCGCCGTGGACCAGCCGCCCGCGATTCTGGGCGACCTGATCTCCAAGGCCATGGTCGGCACGTTCCTGGGCATTCTGCTGGCATACGGCTTCGTGGGTCCGCTGGCGTCGCGCATCGAGCGCCGCACCGATGAAGCCGTGAAAGTGCTGGAGTGCATCAAGACCACGCTGCTGGCCAGCATGAACGGCTATCCGCCCCAGCTGGCGGTGGAATTCGGCCGCAAGGTGCTGTACTCGTCCGTGCGTCCGACCTTTGGTGAGCTGGAAGAGCACGTCCGGCAAACCAAGTCGACCGCGACCGGCAAGGCCTGACGGAGCGGGCCATGAGCACGGTAAACAATCACCGTGTGGTGATCCGCCGCAAGAAGGTCAAGGGCGGCGGGCACCACGGGGGCAGCTGGAAGATCGCTTACGCCGACTTCATCACGGCCATGATGGCGTTCTTCCTGGTGATGTGGCTGGTCAGTGTGGTGCCGCGCGAAGAACTCAAGGGGATAGCGGAGTACTTCCGCATGCCTTTGCGCGTGGCGATCACGGGCGGCCCCAGCAGTTCGGCCGAAACCAGCGCGGTGCCGGGCGGCGGGAGCGATCCGCTGCGCAGCGAGGGCGATGTGCGCCGGGGGCAGGGCAACCGCGTCGAGTCCCAGCCCATGGGCGACGCCGAGCGCCGCGAACAGCACCGTCTGGAAAATCTGAAGAAGCGCCTTGAGAACGTCATCGAGACCAGCCCGGTCCTGAAGAGCTTCCGGCCGCAGCTGCTGATCGACCTGACCACCGAAGGCCTGCGCATCCAGATCATCGACAACCAGAACCGTCCGATGTTCGCCACCGGCCGCGCGGACGTGCAGCCGTACATGCGTGACATCTTGCGAGAGCTGGGGCCGGTGCTCAACGAGCTGCCCAACAGGGTGAGCATTTCGGGTCATACGGACGCCTCGCAATACGCCCGCGGTGAACGCGCCTACAGCAACTGGGAGCTTTCGGCGGATCGTGCGAACGCTTCCCGCCAGGAACTGGTGGCCGGCGGCATGAACGAAAGCAAGGTCATGCGTATCCAGGGCCTGTCCTCCAGCATGAGTCTGGTTAAAGATGATCCGTATGCAGCCGTTAATAGACGCATCAGCCTAGTGGTGCTCAACCAGAGCACCCAGCGGCGCATCGAAAGCGAGAACGCCGCCGCCGCGGACGTTAGCGCCAAGGATGCGCGCGGGGTGGGGACGGCCGTGGAGGCGGCGCAAGCCGCTGCCCAGGCTGCAACGTCAACCAAGCAAGGCGCGGCGGAGAGCATCCCGCCTGCTGAAGGGGTTAGATAGCAATGGCGGCAACGATACTCGTGGCGGACGACTCCGCAACGATGCGGATGATCGTACAGGCGACGCTGACAGGCGCGGGCTGGAAGGTTCTGACGGCCAGCAATGGCCAGGAAGCGCTCGAGATGGCCAGGGCCCACCCGGTGGACCTGGTCGTCAGCGACTGGAACATGCCTGTCAAGGGCGGCCTGGAACTTATTCAGGGTCTGCGCGAAGAAGACCGGTACCTGGATGTGCCGGTGCTGGTGCTGACAACCGAGGACGACGTGGATAGCAAGATGGCAGCTCGGGATCTGGGCGTTTGTGGCTGGCTTTCCAAGCCGGTCGACCCCGATGTGCTCGTGGAATTGGCGACCGAACTGCTCGACGAGCAGTCCGGCGCATAAGCAGGTTCATTTATGAAGGCGTACGGGTCATGAGTTCTGGTTTGGATCTCAGTCAATTTTACGAGACCTTTTTCGACGAGGCGGACGAGCTGCTTGCGCAAATGGAGCAGCTGTTGCTCGAGCTCGATGTGGGCGCGCCCGACATCGAGCAGCTCAATGCCATTTTCCGCGCAGCCCACTCGATCAAGGGCGGCGCGGCTACGTTCGGCTGTTTTACGCAGCTGGCGGGCACCACCCATTTGCTTGAAAACCTTCTGGACGCAATCCGTCGCGGCGAAATGGCGCTGCGCACGGACATGATTGATATTTTCTTGGAAACGAAAGACGTGCTCAAAAGCCAACTGGATGCCTACCGGGCCTCCGAAGAGCCCGATGATGCCGTGTTTGAGCGTATCTGCGCCGTATTGAGGCAGCTTGCGCTGGAGCATAAGGATCCCGCCGCGGCAGCCGCCCCGGCGCCTGCGCCCGCTCCGCAGGCGGCCGCTCCGGCCCCCGCCCCGGTGCCGCAAGCTCCCCAGCCCGTGCAGGCCGCTCCCGCGGCGCCTGCCGCCGATGCCGGCAGCCTGCCGCTGCGCGTGCGCATCACCAAGGTGTCGGACAAGGACGCCGCGTCCCTGCTCGAAGAAATGGGCAACCTGGGCACCGTCAAGGCCAGCGAATGCGCCAATGGCGTCCTGACCGTCTGGGTTGAAAGCACCTGCACGCCTGACGATATCGAAGCGGTGTGCTGCTTCATCGTCGACGGCGACCAACTGAACATTGCCCGAGAAGCGGCTCCCGCAAGCGCGGCCGCCGCGCCGGCCGAGGCCGCTCCGGTCGCGGCGCCCGCGCCGGCAGCCGTGGAGGCGCCCGTGGCGGAATCGGCCGCAGCCGCCGAAGTGGTTACCCAGACTGCCCGCGCGGCCGCCCGTCCGGCGGCTGCCGCGCATGCCGACAAGGAATCCACGTCGATCCGCGTCGGTGTCGAAAAAGTCGACCAGGTGATCAACCTGGTGGGCGAGCTGGTCATCACGCAAGCCATGCTGGCGCAGACTGCCTCGACGCTGGATCCGGTACTGCACGACCGCCTGCTGAACGGCATGGAGCAGCTCGAGCGCAACGCGCGCGACCTGCAGGAAGCGGTCATGTCGATCCGCATGATGCCGATGGACTACGTGTTCAGCCGCTTCCCCCGCCTGGTGCGCGACATCGCCGGCAAGATGGGCAAGCAGATCGAACTGCAAACCTATGGCCGCGCCACCGAGCTGGACAAGAGCCTGATCGAACGCATCATCGATCCGCTGACCCACCTGGTGCGCAACAGCCTGGACCACGGCATCGAGACGCCCGAAAAGCGTATCGCGGCCGGCAAGGATCCGGTCGGCCAGCTGGTGTTGTCGGCCCAGCATAACGGCGGCAACATCGTGATCGAGGTAAGCGACGACGGCGGTGGCCTGAACCGCGAGAAGATCCTGAAGAAGGCGATGGCCCAGGGCCTGGCCGTCAACGAGAATTCGCCCGACGATGAAATCTGGCAACTGATTTTCGCGCCTGGCTTTTCCACCGCCGAGAAAGTCACGGACATTTCGGGCCGCGGCGTCGGCATGGACGTGGTGCGCCGGAACATCCAGGACATGGGCGGCCATGTGCAGCTGTCGTGCGAGCCGGGCAACGGCACCACGACCCGCATCGTGCTGCCGCTGACCCTGGCCATCCTTGACGGCATGTCGGTGCGCGTGGGCGAGGAAACCTTCATCCTGCCGCTGAACCATGTCACCGAATCGCTGCAGCCCACCAACGACCAGATCTATTCCGTGGCCGGCAACGAGCGCGTCATGCATGTGCGCGGTGAATACCTGCCGCTGGTAGAGATGCATCGCGTGTTCTCGGTGGGCCAGGCGCAGAGCGACCCGACGCAGGCCATCGCGGTGATCATGCAGGCCGAGGACCGTCGTTTCGCGCTGCTGGTGGATCACTTGATCGGGCAGCACCAGGTCGTGGTGAAGAATCTCGAATCGAATTACCGCAAGGTTCCGGGCATATCCGCCGCCACCATTCTTGGCGATGGTAGCGTGGCCCTGATCGTCGACGTATTTGCGCTTGCGCGCGCCAACCGTGAGCGTTGGTCGCAGCCCGAAGCCATTCTGAATTGATGGAGCACTAAAAATCATGGCAGCCAAACCGCAAGCGCAAGCCGCGCGCAATGAAGATGTCGGCAGCGAATTCCTGGTCTTCACGCTGGGCGACGAAGAGTACGGAATCGATATCCTGAAGGTGCAGGAGATCCGCGGCTACGACGCCGATACGGTCACGCGCATCGCGAATGTCCCGCCGTTCATCAAGGGCGTGACGAACCTGCGCGGCATCATCGTGCCGATCGTCGACCTGCGCATCAAGTTCAACCTGGGCCGCGTCGAATACAACGAGCAGACCGTCGTCATCATCCTGAACCTCGACCGCCGCGTCGTGGGTATCGTGGTCGATGGCGTGTCGGACGTGCTGATGCTCAATTCCGGCCAGATCCGCCCGGCGCCCGAGTTCGGCGCCACCCTGTCCACCGAGTACCTGACGGGCCTGGGCACCGTGGACGAACGGATGCTGATCCTGGTGGATATCGAAAAAATGATGACCAGCGATGAAATGGCGCTGGTGGAGAAGGTCGCCTCCTGATCGGAGTCTGGCCGGATAGCGGGGCAGAGGCGCCATATTGAATCCGATGTGGCGCTTTCCTTTAACGATTGCAGTCAAGGGGTGGTTCTTGTGATGCGCAAGTTTTTCGCGAACATGACGATACGCAGCAGCCTTTTGTGGGTGCTGGCGTTCTTCTCATTCATGTTGGTGATCGGAGCGGCGCTCGGCGTCCTGTCTCTGCGCATCAGCAATGGGACGTTGGCTGAAATCAAGCAATCGCAGGAACTGGATGACGCAGTCGGGCGCGTCGTTTCGAGCTACAAGGACAGCCTGAACGGCCTGGGCCGCGCGGCTTCGGCGAACTACGCGGACATCGTCCGCAGCGTGGGCCAGCCCACCTTGCTCACGCAGGGACTGTCGGGCGAGGCGGCCGGGCTGCTGGAACGCGCCAAGGCCTCGCTGAACAAAGGCCAGGCCGAGTTCGACTACTTCAAGACCTTGCCCCGGCCCGCCGAGGCGGCGGAGTCGCTCAAGGAAATCGAGGAGTCCTACGCGGCGCTGGTGCAGCAAGGCCTGAATCCGCTGGTGGCCAGCCTGGAAAAGGCGGACATGCCGGGTTACCAGACGCACATCCAGAAGGTGCAGGATGCCCTGGAAGGGCGCTTTGCCCGCGCCGTCGAGGGCTTTGACTTCTGGCGCGCCAGCAAGATGCTGGACGCGCATGAAGTCGCGCAAGTGCGCTACCAATTCGTATTGATGGCCGTCAGCGCGGGCGGCGTGATCGCCGCGCTGCTGGTTTTTGCTACCTATGTCTTCCTGCGCCGCCGGGTGCTGCAGCCCCTGAAGGAAGCGGGCCACCACTTCGACCGCATCGCCGGCGGCGACCTGACCGCTCGCGTCGAGGCCAGCAACACCAACGAGATCGGCCAGCTGTTCGCGGCGCTCAAGCGCATGCAGGAAAGCCTGACCCGCACGGTGGCGTCGGTGCGCCGCGGCGTGGACGAGATCAATGTCGGTTCGCACGAGATCGCGGCCGGCAACACGGACCTGTCCAGCCGCACGGAGCAGCAGGCGGCCTCGCTGGAGGAAACCGCGGCCTCCATGGAGCAGCTGGCGTCGACGGTGAAGCAGAACGCGGACAACGCGCGCCAGGCCAACCAGCTGGCGGCCAGCGCCTCGGACGTGGCCGAGCGCGGCGGTTCGGCGGTGTCGGAAGTGGTCAGCACGATGCAGGGCATTTCGGCCAGCTCGCGCAAGATCTCGGAAATCGTGTCGGTGATCGACGGGATCGCGTTCCAGACGAACATCCTGGCGCTGAACGCGGCGGTGGAAGCGGCGCGGGCGGGCGAGCAGGGCAAGGGTTTTGCGGTGGTGGCGGGCGAAGTCCGCTCGCTGGCGCAGCGCAGCGCGCAGGCGGCCAAGGAAATCAAGGGTTTGATCGAAGACTCGGTGACCAAGGTGGGCGCGGGCTCGCAGCAGGTGGAACGCGCCGGCGCGACGATGCAGGAGATCGTGGCGTCGGTCAAGCGGGTGACGGACATCATGGGCGAGATCTCGGCGGCGTCCGAGGAGCAGTCCAGCGGTATCGACCAGGTGAACCGGGCGGTGTCGCAGATGGACGAAGTGACGCAGCAGAACGCGGCGCTGGTGGAAGAAGCGGCGGCCGCGGCCGGCTCGCTGCAGGAACAGGCGCAGCGCCTGGCCGAGGCGGTGGCCGTGTTCAAGATCAATACCGGTGAAGTGATCGAAGTGCCGGCGCATCGCCTGTCCTCGGTGCATTCATCCCATGACGATTCACGGCTGCATGCGCCCGACGCGCTTGCGCTGGGACGCTGAGGACATCCGTGGCAACCTCGGCAAATACGGCCCCGTCCATTCCGGTGGACCGCCAGTTTGATTTCCGGGACGGGGATTTTTCCCGCGTCCGCAAAATGATTCACGCGCGTGCCGGCATTTCGCTGGGCACGCACAAGCGCGAGATGGTCTACAGCCGCCTGGCGCGCCGTTTGCGCGCCTTGGGCGGCCAGGACTTTGGCAGCTACCTGGACCAGTTGGAAAACGAGCCGGACGCGCCCGAGTGGGAAGACTTCATCAACGCGCTTACGACCAACCTCACGGCCTTTTTCCGGGAGTCTCATCACTTCCCCATCCTGGCCGACTTTGCGAAAAAGCGCGGCGGCCCGGTGTCGGTCTGGTGCTGTGCGGCTTCCACGGGTGAAGAGCCGTATTCCATCGCCATGACGCTGGTGGAAGCGCTGGGCCCGCGAGCAGGCGGGTCGACGGTGCTGGCGACCGATATCGACACCAATGTGTTGAACCGGGCGCGCGCCGCGGTGTATCCGAACGAGCGCGTTGCGAAGATGGAAGGCGAGCGCCTGCGGCGGTTCTTCCTCAAGGGCCGGGGCGCCAACGAGGGGCAGGTGCGGGTACGTCCCGAGATTGCGGACATGGTGCGCTACGAGACCCTGAATCTCTTGTCGCCATCGTGGGGGATCAGCGAAAAGTTCGATGTGATCTTCTGCCGCAACATCATGATCTATTTCGACAAACCCACCCAGGCAAAGATCCTGGAGCGGTTTGTGCCGCTGATGAAGCCGGGCGGCCTGCTGTTTGCCGGCCACTCCGAGAACTTCACCTATATCAGCCGGGATTTTCGTCTGCGCGGGCAGACGGTCTACGAATGCGCAAATAAGGCCTGAACGGGCCAGGGCTTCAAAAGATGAAAAAGATAAGCGTTTTATGTGTGGACGACTCCGCGCTCGTGCGTGGCTTGATGACGGAGATCATCAATAGCCAGCCGGATATGGAAGTGGTTGCGACCGCGCCGGATCCGCTGGTGGCGCGCGACCTGATCAAGCGTCACAACCCGGATGTATTGACGCTGGACGTGGAAATGCCCCGCATGGACGGGCTGGATTTCCTGGAAAAGCTGATGCGCCTGCGGCCCATGCCGGTGGTGATGGTGTCGTCGCTGACCGAGCGGGGCGGGGAAATCACACTGCGCGCGCTTGAACTGGGCGCGATCGACTTCGTGACCAAGCCCAAGCTGGGCATCCGCGACGGCCTGCTTGAATACACGGAAATCATCGCGGACAAGATCCGCGCCGCTTCGCGCGCCAAGCTGCGCGCGCCCACGCCGCACGCGGCGCAGGCCGCGCCGGTGCCCATGCTGCGCCGGCCGCTGTCCAGCTCGGAAAAGCTGGTCATCGTGGGCGCCTCCACGGGCGGCACCGAGGCCATCCGCGAAGTCCTTCAGCCCTTGCCGCCGGACAGCCCGGCCATCCTGATCACGCAGCACATGCCTGCCGGGTTCACGCGGTCGTTCGCGCAGCGCCTGGACGCGCTTTGCGCCGTGACGGTGCGCGAGGCCGTGCACGGCGACCGGGTCCTGCCGGGCCACGTGTATCTGGCGCCGGGCGGCGACACGCATATGCGGCTGGGCCGCAGCGGCGCCAACTATGTGATCGAGCTGGAGGCCAGCGAACCCGTCAATCGTCACCGTCCGTCGGTGGACGTACTGTTCAATTCCGCGGCCATCGCCGCGGGCAAGAACGCCATCGGCGTCATCCTGACCGGGATGGGCAAGGACGGCGCCGCCGGGATGCTGGCCATGCATCGGGCAGGCGCGCACACGATTGCGCAGGACGAAGCCAGTTGTGTGGTCTTTGGCATGCCCCGCGAGGCCATCGCCATCGGAGCCGCGACTGAAGTGGTGCCGTTGTCGGCGATGAGCGAACGCATTCTGACTCGCCTGGGCGACCGTGGACACCGCGTTTGACGCGGATCAGTACCACGATCGGTCTCAAGCAAATTTTTTCTGGAGTTAAAGATGGTAGACAAGGGCCTGAAGATTCTGGTGGTGGATGACTTCCCCACTATGCGGCGGATCATCCGCAACCTGCTGAAAGAGCTGGGTTTCGAGAACGTGGATGAGGCCGAGGACGGCGCCATTGGCCTGGAGAAGCTGCGTAATGGCGGCTTCCAGTTCGTGGTGTCCGACTGGAACATGCCCAACCTCGACGGTCTGGAAATGCTCAAGCAGATCCGTGCCGATCCCGCGCTGGCTTCGCTGCCGGTGCTGATGGTGACGGCCGAAGCCAAGAAGGAAAACATCGTTGCGGCGGCCCAGGCCGGCGCCAACGGTTACGTGGTCAAGCCTTTCACGGCGGCAACGCTGGAAGAAAAGCTGGTCAAGATCTTTGAGAAAATTGCCGGCTGAGGTGTGCAATGAGCTCCACGGAAAATGTTGATCCGGCGGAATCCCCCGACCTGATTCACCGGATTGCGTCGCTGACGCGCATGCTGCGCGACAGCATGCGCGAGCTGGGACTGGACCAGGCGATCAAGGACGCAGCCAACGCCATTCCCGATGCCCGCGACCGCCTGCGCTATGTGGCGCAGATGACGGAGCAGGCCGCCAACCGCGTGCTGAATGCGACCGAGCAGGCCGGTCCGATCCAGGACGGCATGGCGCGTTCGGCCCAGGCGCTGGATAGCCGCTGGCAGCAGTGGTACGACCAGCCGCTGGAACTGCCCGAGGCGCGCGAACTGGTGAAGGATACGCGCGCCTTTCTCGAGGACGTGCCGAAGCAGACGCAGCAGACCCAGTCCAAGTTGATGGAAATCATCATGGCGCAGGATTTCCAGGACCTGACGGGTCAGGTCATCATGCGCATGATGGACGTGGTGGGCGCGATCGAACGCGAGCTGCTGCAAGTGTTGCTGGACAACGTGCCGCAAGAGCGCCGCGACGAAGCCAACAGCCTGCTCAACGGGCCGCAGATCAGCCCGCAAGGCAAGACCGACGTGGTCACCAGCCAGGACCAGGTCGACGACCTGCTGGCCAGCCTGGGCTTCTGACGCCCCACGCGACACCGCCGGAACCGCATTCCGGCGGTGTCGCGCCGCCGATCGCGCGGCGGGTTCGGGCGCGTACCGCGCCGCCTCATGAACGTATTCCCTAAGGGCGGAAACGCCGCCCGGCCGATAGACTTCCTGCCAATAAGAAACGGGGCCTCGCAGCACGAGACAAGGCGCGCCATGCGCGCCAGGCAACGGATGCCCGACGAAGGCGATCCGGGCCACCGAAAGGAGGTTCATCTTGGCCAGATCCGTATTCCGCCTGGGCGGCATGTGGGGTTTGCTGCGCCGGCTCAATCGCGGCGACGCGATGCTGTCGGAACGCACCCTGTCCATCAGTCCGGCCGTGTGGCCGCTGTACCGTTTCCTTGGGCAGATCCGCCGGCGGGTCATGACCGTGCGGCAATCCAGCATAGAAATCGCGCTGAACGCGGCGCGCACGCAGTTCCAGGCCGGACGCTGTTCGCTGCTGGCGCAGGAGCAGGCGCGCGCGGCCGAAGCGCTGGCCGCCAGCGGCGCGCAGATCGCGGCCCTGTCCGCATCCACCTCCACCCATGCCCGCGAGATCGCCGATGTGTCCGGGCAGAACCTGCATGCGGCCCAGCGCGCGCTGGCCGAACTGTCCGAGGTCAAGGAACGCGTCGACCGGATGACGCGCGAAATGGCGGCGTTCACCGAGGTGGTCGGGCAGCTCTCGACGCGCGCGCGTTCGGTGGGCGACATCAGCAAGGTGATCAAGGACATCGCCTTGCAGACCCAGCTGCTGGCGCTGAACGCGGGCGTCGAGGCGGCCAGGGCAGGGGACGCGGGGCGGGGCTTCGCGGTGGTTGCCAGCGAGGTCGGGCGGCTTGCCGAACGCGTGAATGCAGCGACCAGCGATATCGGCCGCCACACCACCGAGATGCTGGACCTGGTGGATACGACCCAGCGCCAGACCGGAACGCTGCGCGAGGACGTCGACGCCTCGGGCGCCGTGCTGGGCCGGACCTGCGGCGGCTTTGAGCGCTTCGTGCGCGATTTCGACAGCATGAACCGGCAGGTCGGCGACGTGGTCCAGGCGATCGGCGAGGTTGACGTCACCAACCACGGCATGAGCCAGGAAGTCGGCCGGATCGCGGCGCTGAGCGCCGATGTGCTGGAGCGTGTAGGCAGCATGTCGGGCGAGATCGACCGCATCCGCCGCCAGACGGAAAGCGTGCAAGAGGTGCTGGCGGACATGCGGACGGGCAATACGGCCTTCGACAGCCTGTCGGACTCGGTGGAGGCTTTCGCGGACGCCGCCGTCGGGCTGCTGCAAGACGCCAGGCGGCGGGGCCTGGATGTGTTCGACCGCCACTACCAGCGCATTCCCGGCAGCGAGCCGCCGCGCTATCACACCGTCTATGACCGCGGCATCGACGAGCCGCTGACGCGCTTGCTCGACAGCGTGCTGGAGGCGGTGCCGGGCGCGATCTACACGATCCTGGTGGACAACCGCGGTTACGCGCCCGCCCACAACAGCCGGTACTCGCACGCGCCCACCGGCGATCCGAAGCAGGATATCTTGCGGGTGCGCAACAAGCGCATCTTCGACGATCCCGTGGGCGCCAGGCTGGCGACCAATACCGGACCGCTGCTGTTCCAGACGTATTCGCGCGATACCGGGGAGATAGTCAACGACATCTCCATCCCCATTTATTTGGGGCCGGAACACTGGGGCGCCGTGCGGATCGGCCTGGACTATGCGCGCTTTCAGGCCACCCTGGAAGGGGCCGTGACCGGGCGCCACGCGGTACACGCGGCGGGCTGACGGCGCCGGCCCGGCCGGGCCGGGGCGCGGTTTGCAGGGGCGGCGGCGGCCGGGCCGTCGGCGCATCCGGGAATAGCGCCGCTTTCCTCCCGTTTCTTGGCATATCGCCCAAGCCCGGCGCCTCCTAGAATCTCCGCGGGCGGCTTGCAATCCCAATATCCGCGAGCCCCAACGACACCGCAGAGCATGTCCGAAGAAAGCGACCTCGAAAAATCCGAAGCCGCCTCTCCCAGGCGCCTGGAAAAGGCGCGCGAGGAGGGGCAGATTGCGCGTTCCCGGGAATTGGGAACGTTCATGATGCTGGCCGCCGGTGTCGGGGCGATCTGGGCAGGCGGCGGGTCGATCTACCGGGGCCTGAGCGGGGTGCTGCGCAACGGAATGGCGTTCGACCCGCGCGTCGCCACCGACCCGGGCGTGATGGTCGAGCAGGCGGTCAGCGGCTTCGGGCATGCGCTGCTGGTGATCCTGCCGATCTTCGGATTGCTGGCCGTGGTCGCGGTGCTGTCCAGCGTGCTGCTGGGTGGTATCGTCATTTCGGGCAAGCCCCTGCAGGCCAATTTCTCCAAGCTCAGCCTGTTCGCCGGCCTGAAGCGCATGTTTTCGTCGCAGACGGTGGTGGAGCTGATCAAGGCGCTGGCCAAGGCCATGCTGGTGGGCGGCGTGGCGGTCTGGGTCATCTGGCGCTATCACGACGATATGCTGAGCCTGATGCACGTGGCGCCGTCGGCCGCGCTGACCAAGGCCTTGTCGCTGGTGGCGATGTGCTGCGCCTTCATCGTGGCTTCGTTGCTGATCATCGTCATGCTGGACGTACCCTGGCAGATCTGGAGTCACCTGAAGAAGCTGCGCATGTCCAAGGAGGATGTGCGGCAGGAACACAAGGAAAGCGAGGGCGACCCGCATGTGAAGGCGCGCATTCGCCAGCAGCAGCGCCAGGCCGCCCGGCGCCGCATGATGTCCGACGTGCCGAACGCGGACGTCGTCGTGACGAACCCGACGCACTACGCCGTGGCGCTGAAGTACGACGAATCGAAGGGCGGCGCCCCGCGCGTGCTGGCCAAGGGCACGGGCCTGATCGCGGCCAAGATCCGCGAACTGGCGGCCGAGCACCGGATTCCCACATTGGAAGCGCCGCCTCTGGCGCGCGCCTTGCATCAACACGTCGAGCTGGGGCAAGAAATCCCGGCCGAGCTGTATACCGCGGTGGCGGAAGTGCTGGCATGGGTCTTCCAGCTGCGTTCCTGGCGCTCGGGATGGGGGGGAGAACCCACGGCTCCCACCAAACTGAACGTGCCAGAAGCACTGGACCCGCAGGCAAAAACCGCAGCACAAGGAGTTTAAGGAATGAGCGCTTTGCTCACCATGTTGAAGAGTAACGGCGGCACGCACGCGCGGCTGCTGGCGGGTCCGATCCTGATCGTGATGGTGCTGGGCATGATGGTGCTGCCCCTGCCCACGTTCCTGCTGGACCTGCTGTTCACTTTCAACATCGCGTTGTCAGTGATGATCCTGCTGGTGGCCATGTTCACGCGCAAGCCGCTGGACTTTGCCGCGTTTCCGGCCGTGCTGCTGTTCGCCACGCTGTTGCGCCTGTCGCTGAACGTCGCTTCCACCCGCGTGGTGCTGCTGCACGGCCATACCGGCCCCGACGCGGCGGGCAAGGTGATCGAGGCCTTCGGGCACTTCCTGGTGGGCGGGAACTTCGCCGTCGGGATCATCGTCTTCGTGATCCTGACCATCATCAACTTCATCGTCATCACCAAGGGCGCCGGCCGTATCGCGGAAGTCGGTGCGCGGTTCACCCTGGACGCCATGCCCGGCAAGCAGATGGCGATCGACGCCGACCTGAATGCGGGCCTGATCGGCGAAGACGAGGCGCGCAAGCGCCGCGCGGAAGTCTCGCAGGAATCGGACTTCTTCGGTTCGATGGACGGCGCCAGCAAGTTCGTGCGCGGCGACGCCATCGCCGGCCTGCTGATCATGGCGATCAACATCATCGGCGGCCTGATCGTGGGCGTGGCCCAGCACGATATGTCGATGAGCGATTCGGCGCGCGTCTACACGTTGCTGACCATCGGCGACGGCCTGGTCGCCCAGATCCCGGCGCTGGTGATCTCCACCGCCGCCGGCGTGGTCGTATCGCGCGTGTCGACCGACCAGGATATCGGCCAGCAGATCATCAGCCAGCTGTTCTCGAATCCGGCCGTTCTGTTCCTGACCGCCGGCATCATCGGCATCATGGGCCTGATCCCCAATATGCCGCACATTGCCTTCCTGACCCTGGCCGGCGCGCTGGGATGGGGGGGCTGGATGCTGCACAAGCGCAGGCAGGCCGCGGCCGTGGCCGCCGAGGAGATTCCGCCGCAGGCGATCAGCCAGGCGCAGGCCGCCGCGGCCGAGGCCAGCTGGGAGGACGTTTCCATGGTGGATCAGCTGGGCCTGGAAGTGGGTTACCGGCTGATTCCGCTGGTGGATCACGCCCAGAACGGCGAACTGCTGCATCGCATCCGAAGCTTGCGCAAGAAGTTCGCGCAGGACGTGGGTTTCCTGCCGCCGGTGGTCCACATCCGCGACAACCTGGAGCTCAAGCCCAATGACTACCGCATCCTGCTGTCGGGCGTGGAAGTCGGCAACGGCGTAGCAATGCCCGGCCAGTGGCTGGCCATCGACCCGGGTGGCGTGACCATGCAGATCAAGGGCACGCCCACCACCGATCCGGCCTTCGGATTGCCCGCGCTGTGGATCGACGGCGCGCTGCGCGACCAGGCGCAGGTGGCCGGCTATACCGTGGTGGACGCGGGCACGGTCGTCGCCACGCATTTGAACCACCTGATGCATCGCCACGGCTCGAACCTCCTGGGTCGCCAGGAAGTGCAGCAGTTGCTGGACCGCATCGGCCGCGACGCGCCCAAGCTGGTCGAGGATCTGGTTCCGAAGACGCTGTCGCTGACCGCGCTGCAAAAGGTGCTGCAGGGCTTGCTGGCGGAAGAAGTGCCGATCCGCGACATGCGCACCATCATCGATACCCTTTCCGAACACGGTCCGCGCCTGGCGGCGCAGGCGGCGGGTTCGGGCGGGCAGCCCGACATCAACGAGCTGATCGCGCTGACGCGCCGTTCGCTGGGTCGCGCAATCACGCAGCAATGGTTCCCGGGCGAAGGCGAGTTGCGCGTCATCGGCCTGGACGTGAAGCTGGAGCGGGTGCTGTCGCAGGCCATGACGACCAGCGGCGGCCTGGAGCCGGGGCTGGCCGATACGCTGCTGCGCGAAGCGCAGGCGGCGGTCGAGCGGCAGGAATCGCAGGGCAATGCGCCCGTGCTGCTGGTGTCGCCGGTCTTGCGCGCGCCGCTGTCGCGCTTCTTGCGGCACCACTTGCCGCAGCTGGGCGTGTTGTCGAATACAGAAATACCCGATGAGCGCATCGTCCGTGTGACTGCGCTGATCGGCGGGAGCAATGGGGCATGAAGATCAGCCGTTTCTTCGGGGCGAACAGCCGTGATGTGATGCGCCAGGTGCGCCAGGTCCTGGGACCGGATGCGTTGATCGTGTCGAACCGCAGCGTCGATGGCGGCATAGAGGTGCTCGCCACCGTGGACGGCGAGTTTGACGACGAGGCGGGTCGGACGCCACCGCGTGAAGCGCCTGCGTACGCGCCGCCCGCCCAGGAGCGGCCGCCGTCGCCCTCCAGTTCCCCCTTTGCCGCGCCGGCTCCGGCCGAGCGCCCGCTGGCCGCACCCGCGGCCATGCCGCACACCGGCTACATGACCCCGTCGCGGTCCATTGCCGCCTACCAGTCCGCCTACGCGTCTTCGGCAACGCCCGAGACCGAATCGCCCGCGGATCCGGCCAGCTTCGCGGAGCCGTCCTCGGCTCCGCCACAAGCAGTAGCGGCCCGGCCGGCCATGCTTGAGCCGGCCGCGTCTCAGCCGGCCGCGCCTATGCCGGCCGCGCCGATGCGCGTCGAATTGCCGGCCTTGCCCCCGGCCCGTCCGCCGATAGGCGCGGCCGGCATAGGCGCGGACGGCTCAGGCGCGGCCAGCCATCCCTCGGTCAGCGCCGCTGCCGCGCCGGCGCCCGTGCATGCCGTCTCCATGGCGGCAACGGCTGCCGCATCCGCGCCGGCCTCCTACCGGCCGGCCGCCCCTGCGCCGATGGCCTATGCGCCCGACGCCTATGCGCCCGCCGCGCCGGCTTCGCCCGCACCCGCCGCGACGGCGCCCGCGACGTCCTCCATGGCCCGCATGCCGGATGCGCCGGTGCGTCAGCTGCCGCCCATGCCCCCGGCCGTCTTGCCTGCCGATACGGCAGCCGGCTTGCAGGACGCGATCAGCGCCTTGCGCGGCGCACTGGAAACCCGCATGGACGGCCTGCTGTGGGGCGGACGCCAGGGAACTGGCCGTGAACCCGCCGCCGCCGCGCTGTTCCGCAGCCTGCTGGATGCCGGTTTCAGCACGAAGCTGGTGCGCACGCTGGTGGAGCGCCTGCCGCAAGGGCTGAGCCCCGAGGCCGCGCTGAGCTGGGCGCGCAACGAACTGGTGACGCACCTGCCGGTCGTGCGTTCCGAAGACGAATTCCTGGCCGGCGGGGTGTATGCGCTGGTCGGTCCGACCGGCGTGGGCAAGACCACCACGCTGGCCAAGCTCGCCGCCCGCTGCGTGGCCCGCGAAGGCCGCGAGCAGGTCGCGATGCTGACCACCGATCTTTTCCGGATCGGGGCGCTGGAACAACTGCAGATCTACGGCCGCCTGATGGGCGTGCCTGCGCATTCGGTGCGCGATGCCGGCGAACTGCGCCGCATCCTGGCCGAGCTGGGCAACCGCAAGATCGTGCTGATCGACACCACCGGCATCAGCCAGCGCGACCGGCTGGTGGCGGAGCAGGCGGCGATGCTGTGCAATGCAGGCAAGCCCGTGCGCCGGCTGCTGGTGCTGAACGCCGCCAGCCAGGGCGACACGCTGGATGAGGTGGCGCACGCCTACCGCAACGGCGTGGGCGAGGACGTGGCCGGATGCATCATCACCAAGCTCGATGAGGCCTCCCGTCTGGGAGCGGCCCTGGACACGGCCATCCGCCACCGGTTGCCGATCCACTATATGTCGGTGGGGCAGAAGGTGCCCGAACACATGGAGCTGGCGCGCGCGGATGTGCTGATCGATCGCGCTTTCTCGATGGTCGAGCGCGCCCGTGCCCTGTATACCCCCAGCGAGGCGGACCTGGCGTCGCTGGTCTCGTCGTCGCGCGACAGCGATACCGTGGACCCCGCGCGCCGCCGGCAATTGCTGGCCTCGGCCATCCTGCGTCCGCAAGGCGGCCCGGCCTCGATCGCTGCGGCGCAGAGCCTGGATGACACCATCGCCTGGCTGGACAATGATCCGGCCTGCCTGCAGGCGCGCGCCGCCTGGCGCGAGTATGTCAGCGATGGCGCCGGTTCCAGCCTGGCCGCGCTGGGCGAGGACCCGCTGGCGATGGTGCGCCGGGAGTTTTCCACGGCCTGCAGCAAGAATCTGCTCGTCATGCACGGCAAGACCAGCATGAAGGGCGAGGCCTTGCCCGGCGGCTCGTTGCTGAGCGCGCTGCTGATGAGCGACCGCGGCGCGGCGCTGGCTTCGCCTGCGCAGCAACTGGTGCTGCCGCACGGCATGCTGAGCTCGTTCGCGCCCGCGGCGCCGGCCCAGCCTGACCCGGTGCTGGCGCTGCAAGCCCGTGTCCACTGGCTGGGCGAGCGCTTGCCGACCCTGCCTCTGGTGCACATGCTGGAGGCAGGCACCGTCGCATTGTGGCAGTCCTTCAGCGTACAGGGCGTTTCCTGGGTGGCTCGCTGCCCTGGCGGCTTGCGCGTGATCCAGGACGAATGCCCCACCAATCTGAATGCGGTTGGCAAGAGCGTGGGTTATCTGCCCGTGGGCCAGCCTGGCGACATGCCGGGCTTGCGCGTGCTCAAGGATGGCAAGACCGTGCCGCTGGCGCTATGGGCTTCCGGCACCGAAATCGTCCTGCCCGGCAAGGGGCAGGGCGCCTCTGTCCGTCTGATCTGCGCCCGACTGATCGACACGGTCAGCGGGGAAGTCGCCGGCCAATTGTTCGGTACGACGAGCCTTTCCGCGTCGCAGGCGGACGCAGCCACCGTCGCGCGCTGGCTGGTCCTGCAGGACGAGGCCAAGGCCGGCTTCCGCTACATGGCCAACGCCTGGCAGGCCTTGCCGGCCGTGGATGGCGCTCACACGCTGGCGCGGCAATCCCTGATGGCGGGCCAATTGGGCGCGGCATGCTGGCAGCTGGCGCATTCGCCGGCAGCGGAAGTCATGCGCGGTCCCTTGTCGGGCATCGTGGGATCGGAGCGCAAGCTGTCGGGGCGGATGCTGCCCGTGGCCTTGCTGAAGATGTTTGCCATGCTGGAGATGACCGGCGGGGCTTGAAGGTTCCACGCCGGCGACGGCGGGGGAGTGCCGGGCGCCCGGTTTTCCCGGGGCAAAAAAAAGGCGGCGTGCGAGGCACACCGCCTTTTTCTTGCCTGCGAGCTGTCAGCCGGCGACGATGGGCTTGCGGCCGGGAGCGCTGCGGGCGCCGCGGCCCTGCGCGTTGTAGGTCGACGCGCTGCCAACCCCGATGTTGCGCAAGGCGTCCAGCGACTGCTGGGTGTAGCGCAGGTGCACGTCTATCAGTGCGCCATTGCGCATGTTGATTTCGTTGGCCGATGCCGATTTGCTCAGAAGCGCCTGCCACACCCCGGACAGCTGCGGATATTGCACGGCGGCCTGCTCGGTGCCGGCGTGCCCGGCGGGCAGGCCGATTTCCGTGAGCAGGCTGTCGCGCGTCTGGCTCAAATCGACCAATTGCTGCGCCACGTCGCGCTTGCGCTCGGTGATCTCGCGCAGCGCATCGACGTTGCCCTGTCCGACCAGCACCTCGGTCTCTTCTTCCAGGATGGAGGAGAACTCGGTGATCAGGACATCTTCCTGCTTCATGCAGGATTGCAGGGATTCGACGAGGCTCATGTCTGCTGCTCAGGTGCGGGATGGACGGGGGTTACTTCAGCAGATCGCGGGCGCTGGCGATCAGGCTGTCTGCGATGCGGCCAGTGTCTATCTTGAGCTGGCCCGAGGCGATGGCGGCGCGAATGGCGGCAACCCGTTCGACATTGATGTCGTTCGAGCCGTCTTGCAGGGCGAGCATCTTGCGCGATGCGGAGCTCAGCGCCACTTGCGAGCTGCTGGAGCTGCTGCCGCTGCCGGCGCCATAGGCCTGGCTGACCGCTGATTCGGCGCGTGCACCGACGGCGTCGGCCGATAGGGGCCGGTTGGTGGTCGAATTGATTTTCAAGGTTTTCTCCGCAGGGCGTCCTGGGTCGGTTTGCGACGGATCCGCCTACTTATGTCTCTGTAACGACAAGGTCCGAAGGAACTTTAGGGTATGTGATCAGCCGTCGCAACGCGATATGTAACAGTAACTACAGTTGTATTTCAACCAGGGTGGCATTTCGAACAATGCCGCTGACCACCTGCCCGCCGGCGGTGCGGACCTGGACCATCGCGCCGGGTGCGGCGTTGTCCATGGCCTGGCCTTCGCTGCTGACCACGAAGCCGTTGCCCCGGGCGTTGATTCGGACATTCGAGCCCCGCACCACCGACTGCGCATTTCGCAGAGAGGATCCCCGGACCGGCTGGCCGGCGTTGATCCGATAGGCCGCCGTCATGCCCACGACCGTCTGCGGGTCGGTGATGGCGCCCGGCGGCAGGGAGACCAGGTCCCCGTCCCGCGGGGCCAGGTCGGCCGGGCTCAAGGCCTGGCCGGCGGCGATCATGCGCGAGGCGACGTAATAGTAACCGGGCACGCTCACCGTCGCCTGCACATAGGCCGTCCATGGCTTGGGCGCATTGCAGCGCACGCCCACGGTCATTCGCGAGCGCAGCTTCATTCCGGGCGGCATAAATGGGGACATGGCATCGCAGGGCGCCAGGCGTTCGGTGCGCGGCGGGTCGATGGCAATGGATGGCTGGCCGGGCAGGGAGGCCAGCTGTTCCTGCAAAAAGGTCTGTGCCGCAATGACAATCGCTTCGGGGGCTTGGGCAGCCGCTTCCTGCGCCTGGGCCGCGGCCGTGGAGGCCAGCAGCAGGGCTGCCAGGCAGCCGGCGTGGGCGCGGAGGTGTCGTGCGGAGATTTTCATGATGGATGAATTGTAGAAGTGCGCGGCGTTCGGCAATACGTGAATTGGATGAGAAATGACGGGTTATTTGGCTGATTGTGTTCAGTCCCCCGCCCCTATGATGCCGTCATCCAATGGGATAACGGTCTGTCCGGTATCCCGGGTTTTATCCGAATTGCAACGCACCAAGGCGCCACGATGCTCGACAGGCTTAACGAAGATTTCCGGTTCTTCCAGCAATCACTGGGACTGCGCGCGCAGCGCCAGGAAGTGCTGTCGTCGAACATCGCCAACGCCGACACGCCCAACTACAAGGCGCGCGACTTTGACTTCAAGACGGCGATGGAAAACGCTCTTGAAGGCACCAAGCGCCTGCCGGACACGTCGCTTGCGCTGACCTCGGCGCGCCACATCCCGGCCAAGGCCGTGTCGCAGGGCCCCACGGATCTGCTGTACCGCCTGCCGTACCAGCCCAGCCTGGACGGCAACACGGTGGACATGGACATCGAGCGCGTGCAGTTCGCCGATAACACCTTGCACTATCAAAGCACGATGCAAATGATCTCCGGCCGCATCCGGACCATGCAGACCGCTATTCAGGAATGATCCTTAAAGGGAGCGACAGGCAATGTCCTTGTTGAGCATTTTCGATATCGCCGGTTCGGCGCTTAGCGCGCAATCGCAGCGCATGAACGTGGCGGCCAGCAACATGGCCAACGCCGACAGTGTCGTGGGCCCGGATGGTCAGGCCTACCGCGCCCGCCAGGTGGTGTTCCAGGTCAATCCGGCCCCGGGGCAGGTACTGGGCCAGGAAATCGGCGGTGTGCGCGTCGCCGGCGTGGTCCAGGACCAATCGCCCTTGAAGCAGGTCTATGACCCCAAGCACCCCATGGCCGACGCCCAGGGCTACATCAGCATGCCCAACGTCGATCCGGTGGCCGAGACCGTCAACATGATCGCGGCGTCGCGGTCCTACCAGGCGAACGTCGAGGTGCTCAACACCGCCAAGGCGCTGATGCAGAAGACGCTGACCATCGGTCAATCCTAATTTCCTGACAGAGTGAATCCATGACCACCGTCGACCAATCCACGAGCACCACCGGCATGGGCCTGGCGCAGACCGGCGCCAACAGCGCCAGCACGGCGCAAGGCCTGCAGGACCAGTTTCTGAAGCTGCTGGTGACGCAGCTGCAGAACCAGGATCCGCTGAACCCGATGCAAAACGCCGAGCTGACCTCCCAGCTGGCGCAGATCTCCACGGTGGAAGGCATCACCAACCTGAAGAACACCATGCTGGCCATCAGCGGGCAGATCGACGTTTCCCAGTCGATGAACGCCGTCTCGATGATCGGCAAGGGCGTGCTGATCCCCGGCGCCAAGGTCAAGGTCGGCGTGGACGCCGAGAACCCCGCCGAACGCGTGGTCACCCCCTACGGCCTGGACCTGCAAGGCGACGCCAACAAAGTCCAGGTCCGCATCTCGGATTCGAACGGCGCGGTCGTGCGCACCATCGAAATGGGCGAGCAGAAGACCGGCGTGTACACACTGGATTGGGACGGCAAGAACGACAGCGGCGTGGCGCTGGAAGCGGGCGCATACACCGTGTCCGTCCTGGCCACCGACGCCGACGGCCAGAAGGTCAATTCGGAAGTGTTGAGCTACGGCCTGGTCAAGAGCGTGGCGTACTCCACCAACGGCCTGCGTCTGGACCTGGGCCTGGACGGCCAGACCAGCATGCTGGACGTGCGCAAGGTGATCGGCGCCTGAACCAGGCGGAACTGAATCGGTGCCGGCGCACGGGCGGCGGCTTTTCCACTAAAGATTAGCGAGAGAAAACATGGGCTTCGGACAAGGATTGAGCGGCTTGAATGCCGCGGCGCAAAACCTGGACGTCATCGGCAACAACATCGCCAACTCCGGCACGGTCGGCTTCAAGTCGTCCACGACGTCGTTCGCCGACGTCTACGCCAGCTCGCGCGTGGGCCTGGGCGTGAAGGTCGCGGCCATTAGCCAGCGCTTCACGGTGGGCACGGTCAATGGCGGCGGCGGCGAATACGACATCGCGATCGACGGCGCCAAGGGCATGTTCCGCGTGACGGACCAGAGCGGCGCGGTCATGTACACCCGCAACGGCGAATTCCTCGTCGACAAGAACAACTTCATCGTCAACGCCCAGGGCTACCGCATGACCGGCTACCCGGCCGGCGCCATCGGCGCGAACCCGGTGGAACTGCAGCTGCCGACAGCCAACGTGGCCCCGAAGGCAACCGCCACGGCGACTACCGTTGCCAACCTGGATGCCAACGCGAAGGTCATCTATGAAACCGATACGATCACCGACGTTGGCTCGGCCGGTACCGTAACGCTGGGCGGCGTTCCGTACACGTTCACGCGCGATCTGGCGGGCACGCTGCAATGGGGGCCCGTGGCAGCACCGGTGGTTCCGCCCGACAACACGTACACGAACGGCGCGAATACCGTGACAATTGCGGGTGGTGTGGTGACGGGAGACATCAAGCTGATGGGCGGCTACGCTGAGTACGTGGCGCCCACCACCGAAGTCGGCAAGCCGTTCGATCCCAAGATCTCCGGCAGCTACACCAACGCGTCGCCCATGACCGTATTCGACTCGCTGGGCAACTCGCACCAGGTCATGCAGTACTTCGTCAAGCGTCCGGCCGATGCCACGGGAAGCGTGTACGACGTCTACTACACCATGGACGGCCAGGCCATGGCGCCGACGACCGAAGCCGGCGGCGTTTGGGGCAATCCGCAAAAATTCACGTTCAACAATGCCGGCACGCTGACCAGCGCTCCGACCGTGACCCTGAGCTTTGCTCAGCCCGGCGGCACGTCCACCCCGGCCGATCCGTTGAGCATCGCCGTCAACTACACGGGCACCACCCAGTACGGCAGCAACTACAAGCTGGTTGCCAAGCCCGACGGCTATACGTCCGGCGAATTCAGCGGCATCAACATCGGCAGCGACGGCAGCCTGGTGGCCAGCTACACCAACGGCGAAACCCAGGTGGTCGGTACGATCGTGCTGGCGGACTTCGCCAACCTGCAGGGCCTGCAGCCCGTGGGCAACAACGCCTGGAAGGAAACGTCGGCATCCGGCCAGCCCATCCTGGGCCAGCCCGGCTCCAACGGCATGTCCACGGTGGTCGGCCAGGCCACGGAATCGTCCAACGTCGACATGAGCAAGGAACTGGTCAACATGATCATTGCCCAGCGCACGTACCAGGCCAACTCGCAAACCATCAAGACCCAGGACGAAATCATGCAAGTCCTGATGAACCTGAAGTAATGCCTGACAGGCACGCGACGACACCGACGGAATAGGCAATGGATCGAATCATCTACACCGCCATGAATGGCGCAGCGCGGATCACTGAGCATCAGGCCGCGCTCTCCAACAACATGGCCAACGTGAATACGGCGGGCTTTCGCGAGCAGATCGCGCTGTACCGCTCGGTTCCGGTGACGGACGGGGTGAGTCTGCCTACGCGCGTTTCGACGGTGGCGTCCACGCCTGGCAACAGCTTCCAGATGGGCACCATGCAGACCACCGGCCGCGACCTGGACGTGGCGCTGGCCGGCGAAGACGGCTGGATCGCGGTGCAGACGCCCCAGGGCGAGGCCTATACCCGCGCCGGCAGCCTGCAGGTCGGTGTCAACGGACTGCTGCAAACGTCTTTGGGCCAGCCCGTGCTGTCGGAGCAGGGCGGCGCCATCGACGTGCCCGACCGGGCTGCGCTGACCATCACGTCGGACGGCACGATCACCGCCATCGGCGCGGGCGACGCGCCCAACAACATCCTGAACCTGGGCCGGCTCAAGCTGGTCAATGCGCCCAACGCGCAATTGGTGCACGGTGACGACGGCGTCTTCCGCAGGGCTCCGGTCAACGGCCAGCCGGCGCCTCCGTTGCCCGCCGACCCCGCCCTGCGCGTGCTGTCGGGCGTGCTGGAAGGCAGCAACACCAATCCGATGGCGTCGATGGTGGGCATGATCGAAAATGCCCGCCGCTTCGAGCAGCAGATGCAGGTGATTCAGCAGTCGGACCGCAATGCCGAACGCGCCAACGGCATCTTGTCCGTCAGCGCCTGATCTAAATAACTATCCGCTCGCGGCCGGGCCGCGGGCACCTGGAGTACTTCATCATGATGCGTTCGCTGTGGATTGCCAAGACGGGCCTGGAAGGTCAGCAGACCTCCATGGACGTGATTTCGAACAACTTGGCCAACGTCTCCACCAACGGGTTCAAACGCGGCCGCGCCGTGTTCCAGGACCTGATGTACCAGACGCTGCGCCAGCCTGGCGCCCAGGTGGGCGACGCCACGCAACTGCCGTCCGGCCTGCAGCTGGGCACGGGTGCGCGCGTGGCCGCGACCGAGCGTATCCATACGTCCGGCAACCTGAACAACACCGGCAGCGAGATGGACATCGCCATCAACGGCCGCGGCTTCCTGCAGATCGAATTGCCCGACGGCACGCAGGCCTACACCCGCGACGGCGCGCTGCAACGCGACCAGAACGGTCAGCTGACCACCGTCAGCGGCTATGTCATCCAGCCCCCGATGAACGTGCCGGACAACGCCTTGTCCATCACGATCGGCAACGACGGCATCGTCTCCGTGACGCAGCCCGGCGCCGCCGGCGTCAACGTGCAGATCGGCCAGCTGCAGATCGCCACCTTCATCAACCCGACCGGCCTGCAAAGCATCGGTGAGAACCTGTACCTGGAAACCGACGCTTCCGGTCCGGCCAACCTGCTGCAGCCGGGCGTGGACGGCGCGGGTTCGATCATGCAGAACTACGTCGAGACTTCCAACGTCAACGTTGCCGAAGAACTGGTCAACATGATCACGACGCAACGCGCTTACGAAATGAACAGCAAGGCCGTCAAGACTTCGGACGAAATGCTGGCCCGCCTGACCCAACTGTGATGCCCATGTCTGTCCTGCGTCTGGTATTTGCTGCCGCCCTGGCTATGCTGGCGGCTGGTTGCGCCATGATCCCGCCCGAGCCCATCGTGACCGGGCCGACGACGGCGGCGCCGCCGCCGCCGCCCATGCCCATGGCGCAGCCCACGGGCTCCATATACCAGCCCACGACTTACGGCAATTACCCCTTGTTCGAGGATCGCCGGCCGCGCAATGTGGGCGACATCGTCACCATCGTCCTGAACGAGCGCACGAATGCCTCGAAGAACGTGGCGACGAACACCAACCGCAGCGGTTCGACGACCCTGGGCATCGCCGCCGCGCCGTCCTTCATGGACAGCTGGGCGGGCGCCAACCTGAACACCGACGCCAAGGGCGGCAATGTCTCGCAGGGCAAGGGCGACAGCACCGCCAACAACGCCTTTACCGGCACCATCACCACCACCGTGGTGGGCGTGATGTCCAACGGCAACCTGCAGGTGGCGGGTGAAAAGCAGATCGCCATCAACCGCGGCAGCGAGTACGTGCGCTTCGCGGGCGTGGTGGATCCCCGCTCCATCACAGGCACGAATACCGTGTCGTCCACCCAGGTGGCCGACGCTCGCATCGAGTACCGCAGCAAGGGCGTCATGGATGAAGTTCAGACCATGGGCTGGCTGCAACGCTTCTTCCTGATCGCTTCGCCGTTCTAAACCATGAAACAACCGACTCCGATATCCGCCTTGCTGTCTCTGTTGGCGCGCGTGTGCGTTGCTGTCGGGCTGGTGGCTGGCGCCGGTACGGCGCAGGCTGAGCGGCTCAAGGACCTGGCCACCATCCAGGGCGTCCGCGGCAACCAGCTGATCGGCTACGGCCTGGTCGTGGGCCTGGACGGCAGCGGCGACCAGGTGCGCCAGACGCCTTTTACGCAGCAGAGCCTGACCAACATGCTGTCGCAGCTGGGCATCACGGTGCCCTCCGGCAGCAACATGCAGCTCAAGAACGTGGCGGCCGTCATGGTGACGACGACCTTGCCGGCATTTGCCCGGCCCGGACAGACGCTGGATGTGGTCGTGTCGTCCATGGGTAACGCCAAGAGCCTGCGCGGCGGCACCTTGCTGATGACGCCGCTCAAGGGCGCCGACAGCCAGGTCTACGCCATCGCGCAGGGCAATATCCTGGTGGGCGGCGCGGGCGCGTCTTCGGGCGGTTCCAGCGTCCAGATTAACCAGCTGAACGGCGGGCGCATCAGCGCCGGCGCCATCGTCGAGCGCGGCGTGCCGACCACGTTCTCGCGCGACGGGTATATCCATGTCGAGCTGAACAACACCGACTTCGGCACTGCCCAGAACGTGGCGACGGCCCTGAACCGCAAGTTCGGCCAGGGCACGGCCACGGCGCTGGACGGCCGGGTGGTGCAGGTGCGCACGCCGATGGAACTGGCCTCGCAGGCCCGCTTCCTGTCGCAGGTCGAAGACCTGCAGGTGGCGCGCGCGCCCACGGTCGCCAAGGTCATCATCAATGCCCGCACCGGTTCGGTCGTCATGAACCGCACGGTCATGATCGAAGAAGCCGCCGTGGCGCACGGCAACCTGTCGGTCATCATCAACCGCCAGAACGAGGTGTTCCAGCCCGACACGCCCTTCACGCAGGGGCAGACGGTGGTGGTGCCGAATACCCAGATCGAGGTGCGCCAGGACAACGGCTCGCTGCAGCGCGTGAACACCAGCGCCAATCTGGCTGACGTGGTCAAGGGCCTGAATGCCCTGGGCGCCACGCCCCAGGACCTGCTGGCGATTCTGCAGGCGATGAAGACCGCGGGCGCCCTGCGCGCCGAACTGGAAATCATCTGACGGCCATGGCTTACACCAACGATGCGGCTCGCGGAGCTACCCGGCAGGACTCGGTCTTCGACATGGGCCGCCTGTCGGACCTGAAGCGCGACGTCAAGAAAGATCCCGAAGGCACCGAGCAGCAGAAGCAGGTTGCCAAGCAGTTCGAGGCCCTGTTCCTGCAGATGATGGTCAAGCGCATGCGCGAGGCCACGCCCAAGGAAGGCCTGTTCGACTCGCAACAGACCCAGATGCTGCAGTCCATGGCCGACGAGCAGCTTGCGCTGCACCTGGCCACGCCGGGCATCGGGCTGTCGCAATCGATCCTGGCGCAGATGCAGCAGGGCAAGCCCGGCGATGTGTCCGCCGACGCCGTGAAGAGCATAGGGCAGGGCGCAGACCTGGATTTCCGCACCGGCGGGTCGCGCGAAGTATCGGCGCTGCTCAACGTCATGCGCAACAACCGCCCCAGCGACCGCGCGCTTGCCGCGGCCGAGGGCGCGCCCGAGCACGTGGTCAGCTTCGTATCGAAGATGTCGCGCGCGGCCAATCTCGCCTCGCAGCAGAGCGGCGTGCCGGCGCGGCTCATCATGGGCCAGGCGGCGCTGGAGTCTGGCTGGGGCCAGCGCGAGATCAAGCACGAGGATGGCCGTACCAGCTACAACCTGTTCGGCATCAAGGCGGGTTCCAGCTGGAAGGGCAAGGTCGTCAATGTGCTCACCACCGAATACGAAGACGGTGTCGCGAAAAAGGTGACGCAACCTTTCCGCGCCTATTCCTCCTACGAGGAATCGTTCGCGGACTACGCCCGCCTGATCGGCAACAGCCCGCGCTACGAGAACGTGGCGCAGGCGCGCAACGAGATCGAAGCGGCCCGCCGGATCCAGGACGCGGGCTACGCGACCGATCCGCGGTACGCGCAGAAACTGATCGGCATCATGGGCCAGCTGCGCGGCGCGGCATCCAGCGTGGAAAATTCACGCCAGATGTTGGAAGGACTCTAAATTTGGGTGAGCTCCTGCCGTAAACGGAGTATCCAGAGATATCAGCTGCGGTTACATACGGGGCATTGTCAGCATGAATTTGTACAAAACGGCATTGGGTGGGTTGAACGCGGCACAGGCAGGTCTTGCGACCACCGGTCACAACATCAACAATGCCACCACTGTGGGCTACAACCGCCAGCGCGTGATGACCTCCACCGCGGGTGCGCAGGCCACCACCAATGGCTACATCGGTCGCGGTGTCCAGGTTGACACGGTCGAGCGCAGCTACGACAGCTTCCTGTACAAGCAGCTGGTCGGCGCGAACGGCAGCGGCGCCCAATTGCAGGCGCAGTTGGACCAGGTGTCGCAGATCAACAATCTGTTCTCCGACCGCACGGTCGGCATCGCGCCCGGCCTGACCAACTTCTTCACCAGCATGAACACGGTGGCCAGCAAGCCGGCCGATCCCGCTGCGCGCGCGGATTTGCTGGGCCAGGCCAACAGCCTGGCGACGCAGATCCGCTCGGCCTACCAGGAAATGCAGAATCAGCGCGAAGGCCTGAACACGCAGATCACCACGACGGTGGACCAGGTCAACAGCTACCTGACCCGCATCGACGACCTGAATCAGCAGATCTCGCTCGCTTCCGGCAAGGCCGGCGGCAGCCCCCCGAATGACCTGCTGGACCAGCGCGATCAGGCCGTGATGGAACTGAATCAGCTGATCGGCGTCACGACCTACGAACAGGGCGACAAGATCAGCATCTCGCTGACCAAGGGCGGCCAGTCGCTGCTGTCGGGCAGCACCATTTATCCCTTGCAAGCCGTTGCTTCCGCGTCGGACACCAGCCGTACCGTCCTGGCCTATACCTTGCCCGCGGGTTCCGGCAAGACCATCGCGGTCGAGATGAACGACAGCGAAGTCACCGGCGGCAAGCTGGGTGGCCTGCTGCAGTTCCGTGCATCGTCGCTGGATGTGATGCAGAACCAGCTGGGCCAGATGGCCGTTGGCCTGGCGTTGTCCTTCAACGAACAGCACAAGCAGGGTCTGGACCAGAGCGGCAATCCGGGGACCGATTTCTTCGGTATCGGACAGCCGCAGGGCGTCCCGAACGCGGCCAACAAGAGCAATGCCCAGATCTCGGGCGAGTTCACGAATCTGTCCAACATCAACGCCAAGGACTACGAGATCTCGTTTGACGGCACCAACTACCAGGTGCTGCGCATGCCGGAAGGCGCGCAGGTCTACAACGGCCCGGCCACGGGCACGCCGCCCAACGCCACGTTGAACCTCGATGCCGAGATGGGCGTGACGCTGACCATCAATGCGCCGCCCCAGGCGGGCGACAAGTGGTCGCTGTCGCCGACGCGCGACGCCGCGCGCGATATCAAGGTCCTGATCACCGATCCGGAGAAGGTCGCGGCGGCCGATGCCGAGGGTGGCGACGCCAACGGCAAGAACGCCCTGAAGCTGGCGCAGCTGCAAAACAGCAAGGTCCTGGGCCACGGCACCATGAGCGTCACGGACATGTTCGCGCAGGTCGTGAACACGGTGGGCGTGCAGACGCAGCAGGTCAAGTCGGCGGCCACGGCGCAGGTCAACCTGATCAAGCAGACCACGGCTGCCCAGCAGGCGGTGTCGGGCGTCAACCTGAACGAAGAGTACGTCAGCCTGTCGCTGTACCAGGAGCAGTATCAGGCCAGCGCCCGCATCATTGACGTGGCGAGCACCGTGTTTGACACGCTGCTGGGTCTGCGCAGCTGATCAGAACGTTGAACTGTGATTACTAAAAAGATTTTCGGAGTTGCACCATGCGCCTGAGCACCACGATGATGTACACGAACGGCCTGAGCGGTGTGCTTGCTCAGGAATCCGACATGAATCGCCTGGTCGAGCAGGTCGGTAGCGGACGCAAGTTCCTGAGCCCGGCGGATGATCCTCTGTCGGCGTCGCTGTCCATCGGCGTCGCTCAGACGCAGAGCATGAACAGCACCTATGGCCTGAACCGCAATACGGCCAAGACCAACCTCGGCCAGGAAAGCAACATCCTGGACTCGATCACGACCGCATTGCAGGACGTGCGTACCCGGGTCGTGCAAGCCGGTAACGGCACCTTCGCCGACAGCGACCGCCAAGCCCTGTCGACCGCCTTGAAGAGCGCCCGCGACGCCTTGCTGGGCCTGGCGAACAGCACCGACGGCAACGGCCAGTATCTGTTCTCGGGTTACCAGGGCGGCGTGGTTCCTTACGCCCAGGATGCGTCGGGCAAGATCGTCTACAGCGGCGCCACCGGCGAACGCACGGTGCAGGTCGACCAGTCCCGCCAGCTGTCCACCAGCGACCTGGGCAGCGACATCTTCAATCGCGCCAACCCGGGTTCGCAAGCCTATGTCAGCACGGCCGCGCCGGCCAACTCGGGCACGGCCCAGTTCGGCACCGTGTCGGTCACGCCGGGCAGCCCCAACATCGGCAAGAATTTCAGCGTGCAATTCGAAGCGGATCCCGCCACTGGCGCCATGGGCTACCGGGTGACCACCACCGATCCGAACGCCAATCCGCCGGTGCCGCCGGTGATCACGCCCGCGCCGCCCGCCGCGCCCACGGCCTATACGGCAGACTCCAGCATCGACTTCGGCGGCGTTGCCGTCGTGATCAAGGGTGTGCCCCAGAACGGCGACGTGATCAATGTCGAGAGCATCCAGTCCGCGGACGTGGACATGTTCAATACGCTGGACAACCTGATCAAGGTGCTGGACTCGCCGATCGCCGGCGACGAAAAAGCGCTGGCCCGCCTGAACAACGAGCTGGCCACCGCGAACAAGAAGTTGGCAAGCAATTACGACAACGTCCTGACCGTGGCCGCTTCGGTGGGCGCGCGCCTGAACGAACTGGATGCGCTGGACGCAACCGGCACCCAGAAGGGCCTGTCGTACTCCAAGTCCTTGTCGGATCTGGAAGATCTGGACTACTACGCCGGCGCAAGCCAGCTCGCATTGCGTCAGGTGGCATTGCAGGCGGCGTCGGCGGCTTTCATGACCATTCAGGGGTCCAGCCTGTTCAGCCGCAAGTAATGCGGTAAGCCTCTGGGCCGTGCTCCACGGAGCGCGGCGAGTAGCGCACTTGCGGACGCTGCTGGCACAAAGCCAGGGCGTCCGTGGTTGCGTGCAGGGTAGGGAATTGTCGTTTCACGTTGCATAACGCTCGGATATTTCATGCTTGGAAATTTGAAAGTTCGCACCTGTATCGTCCTGGTGCTGTTGCTCTTCTCGGGCGCCATGTTCATATCCAATGGCGTGGCGTGGATGGGTTTGAACTCCAGTAATGAAAAATTGGAGCGGGTGAACGACGCCTATTCCAACCAGGCGACGCAACTCAATCGCGCCTACACCGCCTATCTGCGCGGCCGGCTGCTGCTGGCGAACTCGCTGATGGACATGCAGCAGGGCAAGACCGAGCAGGCCACGTCCCAGGCCAAGAGTGCCGACGCGTTCATGCAGGAAGGCAGCAAGTCGCTGGAGGCATTCCGCAAGGCGCCGCGCATGGCCGGTTCCGAAGCGCTGGTGGAAAAGCTGGAAGCGTCCTATAAGCAGTTCGACGACGTGTACAAGCGCCAGGCCGCCGCGTTGTCGAACATGGCAATACAGGAATACCTGGATCTGAACGATGCCGGCAGCGCCGCCAATATCGCGTTCCGCGAAGCGGTGAACGGGGTGCTGCAGTTCGTGGATACGCGCACCGACGAACTGGTCGTGCAGGCAGAGGTCGATCACCGCATCTCGCGCACCGTGACCATCGTGCTGCTGGCGATTTCCCTGGCGCTGGCCGTGGGCTGCTGGCTTTTCATCAATCGCACCGTGCTGCGTCCGCTGCGCGAGGCAGGCGACCATTTCGACAAGATCGCCGGTGGCGATTTCACCGGCCGCATCGAGGTCCGCAGCACCAATGAGATCGGCCACCTGTTTGGCGCGATCAAGCGCATGCAGGAAAGCCTGACCCGCACGGTGTCGACGGTGCGCCGCGGCGTGGACGAGATCAATGTGGGCTCGCGGGAAATCTCGGCGGGCAACACGGACCTGTCCAGCCGCACGGAGCAGCAGGCAGCCTCGCTCGAGGAAACCGCGGCCTCCATGGAGCAGCTGGCGTCGACGGTGAAGCAGAACGCGGATAACGCGCGCCAGGCCAACCAGCTGGCGGCCAGTGCCTCGGACGTAGCCGAGCGCGGCGGTTCGGCGGTGTCGGAAGTGGTCAACACCATGCAGGAGATCTCGGCCAGCTCGCGCAAGATCTCGGAAATCGTGTCGGTGATCGACGGGATTGCGTTCCAGACGAACATCCTGGCGCTGAACGCGGCGGTGGAAGCGGCGCGCGCGGGCGAGCAGGGCAAGGGCTTCGCGGTGGTGGCGGGCGAAGTCCGCTCGCTGGCGCAGCGCAGCGCGCAGGCGGCCAAGGAAATCAAGGGTTTGATCGAAGACTCGGTGACCAAGGTGGGCGCGGGCTCGCAGCAGGTGGAACGCGCCGGCGCGACGATGCAAGAGATCGTGGCGTCGGTCAAGCGGGTGACGGACATCATGGGCGAGATCTCGGCGGCGTCCGAGGAGCAGTCCAGCGGTATCGACCAGGTGAACCGGGCGGTGTCGCAGATGGACGAAGTGACGCAGCAGAACGCGGCGCTGGTGGAAGAAGCGGCGGCCGCGGCCGGCTCGCTGCAGGAGCAGGCGCAGCGCCTGGCCGAAGCGGTGGCCGTGTTCAAGATCAACGCGGGCGAAGTGATCGAAGTGCCGGCCCGCCAACTGGCGCAGCAACGCAGCGCTCCGCGTGTTTCGGCGCCGCAGGCTCCGGCTCAGCAGGCCGAACCCGCCGCGAAACCGGCGGAACCGGCTCCGAAGGCCGCGCCGGCGCCTCGCTTGACGCAGGTTGCGCGGCCCAAGCCCGCAACCGCGTCCGCGACGCGCCCGCTGCGCCGGCCGGCCACGCGCGCCGCCGAGACGGCGGACACGGCTTCGGCCACCCCTCCGCCCGCCGCTCGCCGGGTGCAGCCGTCGGATGACGATTGGGAGTCATTCTGACGGAGCGTTCCGCCAGTGCATTGAACAGGCAGTAGAGAAACTCCCCTTTACGGTCCGGCGGCGAAAGAGCGCCGCCGGGACGACTACCGGAACATACGGAAAATGTTTAGCAATCTGAAGGTGCGCACGGGCTTGATGCTTGCCCAATTGGCAGTTGCCCTGGCCGCGCTCGTTGCCATTGTCTTGGGTTGGAACAGCATGCAATCCAACGCCCGGGCGATCAACGCTTTGGATACCCTGAGCGTGCAGCAGAACAATCTGATCAAGGACGCCTATACGCAGATGCTGCGCGCCACGATCCGCGCCGATATCGCCGCCGCTCAGCGCGCCGCCGGCGACACGAACGGCGCGGCCGAGAATTCGCGCACCGTGCAGCAGCTGGTCACGGAGGCCAAGAAAAAGATCGAGACCTTCAAGGGTATTCCGAAGACCACGGAGATCGGCAAGTCCGCCGAAGGCGAACTGATCTCGTCCTTCAACGGTTTCGCCGACGCCCTGCAAGCCATGATGTCGGCCCTGGACAAGGGCGATGCCGCGACCTACCTGTCCTTGAAGAATACCAAGGCCGGCGCCGCGAGCGGGCTCTTCTTCAAGCAGCTGGGCGACTTTGCCGGCAGCATCAACAGCTACAGCGAAGAGATGGTGTCCTCGTCGCGCACGCAGGCGGCGACGATGGCCTACGTCTATATCGCGCTGGCGGTGCTGATCCTGGCGGTTTCGCTGGGCGCCTTCCTGTTCATGAACCGCGTGATCCTGCGTCCCCTGCGCGTCGTCAGCGACAGCTTCGACAAGATCGCCGGCGGGGACCTGACCGTGCGCGTGGAAGTGAATTCCAGCAACGAAATCGGCGCTCTCATGGCGGCGGTCAAGCGCATGCAGGAAAGCCTGACCCGTACCGTGTCGGCGGTGCGCCGCGGCGTGGACGAGATCAATGTGGGCTCGCGCGAGATCTCGGCGGGCAACACGGACCTGTCCAGCCGCACCGAAGAGCAGGCGGCCTCGCTGGAGGAAACCGCGGCCTCCATGGAGCAGTTGGCGTCGACGGTGAAGCAGAACGCGGACAACGCGCGCCAGGCCAACCAGCTGGCGGCCAGCGCTTCGGACGTGGCCGAGCGCGGCGGTTCGGCGGTGTCGGAAGTGGTCAGCACGATGCAGGGCATTTCGGCCAGCTCGCGCAAGATCTCGGAAATCGTGTCGGTGATCGACGGGATCGCGTTCCAGACCAACATCCTGGCGCTGAACGCGGCGGTGGAAGCGGCGCGGGCGGGCGAGCAGGGCAAGGGCTTTGCGGTGGTGGCGGGCGAAGTCCGCTCGCTGGCGCAGCGCAGCGCGCAAGCGGCCAAGGAAATCAAGGGGCTGATCGAAGACTCGGTGACCAAGGTGGGCGCGGGCTCGCAGCAGGTGGAACGCGCCGGCGCGACGATGCAGGAGATCGTGGCGTCGGTCAAGCGGGTGACGGACATCATGGGCGAGATCTCGGCGGCGTCCGAGGAGCAGTCCAGCGGTATCGACCAGGTGAACCGGGCGGTGTCGCAGATGGACGAAGTGACGCAGCAGAACGCGGCGCTGGTGGAAGAAGCGGCGGCCGCGGCCGGCTCGCTGCAGGAGCAGGCGCAGCGCCTGGTCGAAGCCGTGGCCGTGTTCAAGATCAATGCGGGCGAGGTCATCGAAGTGCCGACGCGCCAATTGGCGCAGTCGCATCGGGCGGCCCCCCGCGTGGCCGCGCCGGTGCGCAAGGCCGAGCCGGCAACGGCCGCAGCGGCGCCGAGGGCAGCTCCCGCCGCGCGTCTGACGCATGTTGCAGGCGCCAGGCCGGAAGCGGCCGCGGGCGCGGCGGCAGCCCGTCCGCCGCGTCGTCCGGCGCCGCGTCCGGCGGCCCCGGCTGCAGCGCCGGTCGAATCGAAACCGGCGCCCGCGGCCAGCCGGCGGCAAGCGCCTTCGGACGACGATTGGGAATCTTTCTGACGCCGGCGATGCCGGCAAATGGGTAGGGTATGCGAGGTTATATACATCTTCTGGCGACGGCCGCGATTGCGGTCTTGCTCGCCGGCTGCGCGGCAACGGGTCACAATTTCGACCCGGGCAAGCTGTCGACCCTGACGCCGGGGCAGACCACGCTGGAAGAGGCCTCGCGGGCGCTGACTGCCCCGCCTGACAAATTCTACAAACAGAGCGACGGCACCTTCCTGGCGCTCTGGTCCTTCAAGATCACTTTTGTCCCCGACGGCCTGTACAGCCGTAAGGAAGCCCTGTTGCAGTTCGGCCCTGACGGCCGGCTGATGCGGCTTGTCGACAGCACCAATATTCTGCTGGAACCCTGGGAACGCCAGAAATTGCTGGGACCGGCGCCTGCTCCTGATTTGCCTCAGGACTGGGCACGGCCCGCGATGGAACCTGAGGTGCAAACCATCTACATACCGGGACCGGGCGAACCGACCGGTTTGGCGCCTCAGGGCAAGTAGCCCTGCAGTTCGGCAGAGAGCATTGCGGCGCAAGCCGCAATGTACGTCGCCCTGAGTGTATGCCCCGTGTAACAGGGCGTGTCCACAGGGTGGTTTTTCATTTGGTCAAAGCAGTTCCTGAGGGATGGGGAAATAAATGGAAGCGAGTCTCGAATCCGGTGCAAAGCCCGGCAAGGCCGGCAAGAAAAAAGCCGCGCGCGCACCCAAGGTCAAGCGCAAACTGCGGCTGCGCGATGCCCGCGTCGGCACGATGCTGCTGTGGGTGATGGCGTTTTTCGCGGTGTTGATCGCCGCGGTTGGAGGTCTGGCTGCCTACTTCCTGCAAAGCAACTATGAGTCGATACGCGAGGTCAATGCCCTGACCGAGCGCTCCAAGCAGGTCGAGGTTATCAATAGCGACATGCTGCGCGCCCGCGTGAGCCTGATGGTTGCCGCGCGCCACCTGCAGGAATCCGGCTGGGGCAGCGGCGAGAACTCCGCCCGCGACGCCGCCGCCGCCCTCAAGGGCGCCACGGATCTGCTGACCGGCGTGCGCAGCCGCTTCGCTGACTTCCAGAAGAACATGCTGCAGGACGACACGGGCCGCCAGTTGTCCATGAACCTGGTGCGCCGCTATCGCTCTTATATTGACGATGGCGTGGACACCATGGTGGAAGCCCTGCGCAGCGAGGACTATTCGACGTTCTATATGGTGAACAACGAATATGGCACGCCGCGCAGCGCCGCCTTCATCGAGGCGCTCACCCAGTTCGGCAAGTACATCGGCGACCAGCAGCAGGCCACGATCGATCAGGCCGAGGCCAACTTCAACCTGGCCATGGTGGCGGTGGGCGTGGCGGTCGGCCTGGCGCTCGTGCTGATGATACTTGCCCGTGTCCTGTTCGGCCGCCTGGTCGTCCGCCCCTTGGTGGAAGCAGGGCAGCACTTCGACAAGATCGCCTCCGGCGACCTGACCAGCCGCGTGGAAGTGCGTTCGCACAACGAGATCGGCCAGTTGTTCGCGGCGCTCAAGCGCATGCAGGAAAGCCTGACCCGCACGGTGGCGACGGTGCGCCGTGGCGTGGACGAGATCACCGTGGGTTCAAGCGAGATCTCGGCGGGCAATACGGACCTGTCCAGCCGCACGGAAGAGCAGGCGGCCTCGCTGGAGGAAACCGCGGCCTCGATGGAGCAGCTGGCGTCGACGGTGAAGCAGAACGCGGACAACGCGCGCCAGGCCAATCAGCTGGCGGCCAGCGCCTCGGACGTGGCCGAGCGCGGCGGTTCGGCGGTGTCGGAAGTGGTCAGCACGATGCAGGGCATTTCGGCCAGCTCGCGCAAGATCTCGGAAATCGTGTCGGTGATCGACGGGATTGCGTTCCAGACCAACATCCTGGCGCTGAACGCGGCGGTGGAAGCCGCGCGGGCGGGCGAGCAGGGCAAGGGCTTCGCGGTGGTGGCGGGCGAAGTCCGCTCGCTGGCGCAGCGCAGCGCGCAGGCGGCCAAGGAAATTAAGGGTTTGATCGAAGACTCGGTGACCAAGGTGGGCGCGGGCTCGCAGCAGGTGGAACGTGCCGGCGCGACGATGCAAGAGATCGTGGCGTCGGTCAAGCGGGTGACGGACATCATGGGCGAGATCTCGGCGGCGTCCGAGGAGCAGTCCAGCGGTATCGACCAGGTGAACCGGGCGGTGTCGCAGATGGACGAAGTGACGCAGCAGAACGCGGCGCTGGTGGAAGAAGCGGCGGCCGCGGCCGGCTCGCTGCAGGAGCAGGCGCAGCGTCTGGCCGAGGCGGTGGCCGTGTTCAAGATCAATACCGGTGAAGTGATCGAAGTGCCGGCGCATCAGCTGGGCGGCTATTCCACTCCGACCCTGAACTAAGCGTCACACCGGGCCGCGCCCGATTCCGCTGTCGCGGGATCGGGCGCGGCCTTTTGCATTCTGCAAGACGATGGCCGCGCCCAGGCGCGGCTTTTGTCTATATGCATTATGGATATAAGCGATCGCCTTGCGGTCATAAGCACGTTAAGTTTCGGTGAATATGACCGTAAATAATAATAGCGCCCGATTTCGGGCGGAAAACAGTGTTCGATGGTGCCGGCGCTACGCGGGCACCAGACGGATCGGGCGGGAACGGGTTGATGCGGGGCGTCAGGTCCGATTTGTTCGCCGTTATTCATTCGCTGTCGTATATGTTGTTACCGGAGACAAGTCGTGCGCGTCAACCTACCCGTCACTGATGTGGAAACCAAGCTGCGCGAGGATCAGTATCTGATCTCGCGCACCGACAGCAAGGGCCGCATCGTCTATGCGAACCCCGCTTTCATCGAAGTCAGCGGCTTTTCGCGCGACGAACTTATCGGCAAGCCACACAACATCGTGCGCCATCCCGACATGCCGCCCGAAGCGTACGAGGATCTGTGGCAAACCCTGGAAGCAGGGGAGTCATGGCTGGGCATCGTCAAGAACCGGCGCAAGGACGGCGGCTATTACTGGGTGTTGGCCAACGCAACCCCCATCGTCGAGGACGGCGAGGTGGTGGCATATTCCTCGGTGCGTGTGCGTCCCTCGGAAGAGCAGATAGAAATGGCCGAGGAGCTCTACGCGCGCATACGCGAGGGCACGGCCAGGGGCGTACGCATCTCGCGCGGACGGCCGGTGCGGGCAGGGTGGCGCCGCAGCCTGGACGTGCTGGCATTCCCGTTCAGGCGCGGGGTGCGCAGCCGCATGCTGCGCCATGCGTCGCTGTCGTCGGGCATCGTGGCCGCTGCGGGCGCCTATGGCCTGCATGCCAACTGGTCCAACCTGGACGCGTGGGGCGCCGGGCTGGGTTGCGGCGCGATTGCGCTGGCCGTGGTGGCAATCTTCTCCATGGGCTGGAGCCTGTCGCGTTCCTTGCTGGAGCCTATGCTTGACGCCGCCAACATGGCGCGCCAGGTTGCCGCCGGCAACCTCACCACGCAGATCGTGGCGGATTCCGACGACGAAGTGGGCAGTTTGAAGTTCTCGCTGGAGGTCATGCGCAAGAGCCTGATCGGCATTGCCCGGGACGTTTATCGCGGCATCGAAGGCACGACCCACGCCGCCGTGCACATCGCGCGCGGCAACCAGGAACTGGCTGGCCGGACCGAAGGCCAGGCGGCCTCGCTGCAGCAGACCGCCGCCAGCATGGAGCAACTCACGTCCACGGTGCGGCAGAACGCCGACAATGCGCGGCAGGCCAACCAGTTGGCGGCCAGCAGCATGGACGTGGCGCGGCGTGGCGGCGTGGCGGTGGGGCAGGTGGTCAATACCATGCATGGTATCTCCGACAGTTCGCGCAAGATCGCGGACATCGTCACCATCATCGAAGGCATCGCGTTCCAGACCAACATCCTGGCGTTGAACGCGGCGGTGGAGGCGGCCCGGGCGGGTGAATCCGGCAAGGGATTCGCCGTCGTCGCCGGCGAGGTGCGCAGCCTGGCTCAGAAGAGCGCGCAGGCCGCCAAGGAGGTCAAGGGCCTGATCGAGGACTCGGTGGAGCGTGTCACCGAAGGCTCCGCGCAGGCCGAGCAGGCGGGCGCCACCATGGAAGAGATCGTGGCGGCGGTGCATCGCGTGACCGCCATCATCGGCGAGATCTCGCAAGCCTCCCAGGAGCAGTCCAGCGGCATCGAGCAAGTGGATACCGCCGTGTCGCAAATGGACGTGATGACGGTGCAGAACACCGCGCTGGTGCAGGAGCTGGGCGGTGCGGTGATGCAGCTGGGCAACCAGTCGGGCGCGCTGCGCGAAACCATCCGCGTATTCCGCGTGGTCGGGCAATCCTAAGACGCCTTCGGCAGAACAGCAACGGCCGCGCAATGCGGCCGTTTTTTTTGCGCCGCCGCGTGCCGTGTGCCGCGAGAACAAGGCGCCGGCTAACGGCCGGCCAGCGCGTCGACGACGCGGCTCATGGCCGACAGGCCGGATTCGAACAGCGATTCCAGGAACGGACCCGCGTGCGGCAGCACGACCGTCAGCACGCTTACGCCGATGATCAGCGTGACGGGGAAACCCACCGAGAACACGGACAGCTGCTGGGCGGCGCGGTTCAGGATGCCCATGGCCAGGTTGATGGTCAGCAGGGCGCAGATCAGCGGCAGCGCCAGCAGCAGGCCGGAGACGAAGACGGTCTTGCCCCATTCCACAACCGCGCCCCAGCCGTTCTGATGCAGCTGGATCATGTCGATGGGCAGGGTGTCGAAGGAGCGCACCAGCGCGGCCAGCACCAGCAGGTGCCCGTCCAGCGCCAGGAAGGTCAGCATCGCGACAATGTTGAACAGGCGCGACAGCACGGCCGTATTGGCGCCGGAACTGGGATCAAAGAAGGAGGCGAACGACAAACCCATCTGCAATCCCACGAATTCGCCGGCCGTTTGCACGGCGGCGAAGACGATGCGCATGGTAAAGCCCATCGCAATGCCGATCAGCACCTGCTGCATCACCATCCAGAGCCCGGCGAATGAACCGGGCGCGATCGGGGGCATGGGATTCAGCGCCGGGCTGATGGCAACGGCCAGCATGAACGACAGGCCGACCTTCACCTTGACCGGGATGATAGATTCGGAGAACAGGGGAGCGGTGCCCACCAGCGCCAGGATACGCACGAAGGGCCAGAGGAACTGGCCGATCCAGCCGTTGAGCTGCTCGAGCGTGAAGGCGATCATGGCGGGAAAGTCCGGCGTCCGGCGGCGAAAGCCGCTCAGGACACCAGCATGGGGATCTGGCCGATCAGCTGCCGGATGTAGTCAACCATGACCCCGATCAGCCACGGGCCCAGCAGCACCAGCACGCCGCACATGGCCAGCAGCTTCGGAATGAAGGACAGCGTCATTTCGTTGATCTGCGTGGCGGCCTGGAAAATGCTGATGACCAGGCCGACGACCAGGGTGACAAGCAGAAGCGGACCCGCCATAGCCAGGACGATCTTCATCGCCTGGTAGGTCATGGTCATGACGGTTTCGGCGGTCATGGCGATTCGTCTCCAGGCTTACTGGTAGAAGCTCTGGGCCAGCGAGCCCATGAGCAGGTTCCAGCCGTCGGCCAGCACGAACAGCATCAGCTTGAAGGGCAGGGCCACGGTCACGGGCGGCACCATCATCATGCCCAGGGCCATCAGCACGCTGGCCACCACCAGATCGATGATCAGGAAGGGGATGAAGATCGTGAAGCCGATCTGGAACGCCGTCTTCAGTTCGCTGGTGATGAAGGCGGGCACCAGGATGCGCATGGGCACCTGCGACGGGTCTTCCAGCGCGGGCTCCTTGGCCAGGTTCGCGAACAGCGACAGGTCGTTCTCGCGGGTCTGGTGCAGCATGAAGGTGCGCAGGGGGCCCGCGGCGCGCTCAACCGCCGTCTCGAACTGGATCGATCCTTCGGACAAGGGCTTGTACGCGTCGGCGTAGATCTTGTCGAACACCGGCGACATCGTATAGAAGGTCAGGAACAGCGCCAGGCCGATCAGCACGTGGTTGGGCGGCGACATGGCGGTGCCCATGGCGCTGCGCAACAGGCCCAGCACGATGATGATGCGGGTGAAGCCCGTCATCATCAGCAACGCCGCCGGCAGGAACGACAGCGAGGTCATCAGCAGCATGGTCTGCATGCTGAGCGAATACGTCTGCGAGCCGTTCGGGCCAGGCGTTGCGGTCAGGGCGGGCAGCGTGGCCTGCGCGACGACACCCGCCGGAAAGAAAGCCAGGCCCAGGACGGCGGCCGCGGCCAGCAGGGGCAGCGCGCGGTGGCTGGCGCGGGCGGAGGTCGTGCTTGTGAGCAAACTCATGGGTGTCGCTTGAATCGCGCCGGGGGCCCTAACGGCGCTTGAGTGCCTGGCCCAGCTTGGCCGCGAAGGCGGCGGCGGGCAGAGGCGAACCCTCCGGCAACTGGCCGGCGGGCAGGGTATGCAAGGTGGTGAGCTGGTTCGGGCCTACGCCCACCACCAGCCAGGTGTCTTCGATTTCAACGACGACGACGCTTTGGCGAGGCCCGACCGGCAGGCTGGCGACCTGGCGTAGCAGGTTGCCGCCGCCACGCTGCATCAGGCCGGCGCGCTTGGCCAGCCACGCCGAAACCAGGATCGCGGCCACCACCAGCACGAGGCCGATGATGACGCGCAGCAGAGCAGGTTCGGTCATGGCGCCAGGGGTCAACGACGGTTGTTCAAGCGGTTGATCCGCTCGGACGGGGTGATGATGTCGGTCAGGCGGATGCCGTACTTGTCTTCGACGACCACGACTTCGCCTTGGGCGATCAGGTAGCCGTTGACGAAAATATCCATCGGTTCGCCGGCCAGGCCGTCGAGCTCGACCACCGATCCCTGGCCCAGCTGGAGCAGGTTCTTGATGGTCAGGCGGGTGCGGCCCAGCTCAACCGTCAACTGGACGGGCACGTCCATGATCAGGTCGATGTCGGTGCCGGCGCCGGTGGCGGCGCCAGCCAGCGGCTTGAACACCGACTGCGCCGCGGATTGCGCGGCGGGAGCGGCCGGAGCCGGCGCGGGCGCCGGTGCCGCGGCAGCGGGCGCCGGCGCGGCGGCGGTTTGTTCAGCCATCGCGGCGGCCCAGTCGTCCTGCGGCTTCAGACCGTCGGCTTGCGTGGGCGGCGTGGCGCGGGATTGTTCGGCGAGCGCGTCGGCCCAGTCGTCGGCCGGGGACGAGCCAGTGCCGGGCTCGTTCTTGTCAGTCATGGTCAGAGGCCTCGTTGGATTCTGTATCGTGGGTAAACATGTTCTGTACGCGCAGTGCGTACTGGCCGTTGAAGACGCCGTAGCCGCATTCCATCAGCGGCACGCCATCGACGTTGGCGATGATGGTTTCCGGCACGTCCACGGGTAGGACGTCGCCCGCCTTCAGGCTCATCAGCTCGCGAATCGACGACGGAATGCGCGCAAATTCGGCGATCACGTCGATGTCGGCGCTGCGCACCTGGCGGGAAAGCTGTTGCGACCAGCGCTGGTCCACTTCTTCGAGCGTGGTTTCCTGCAGCGGACGGGTGAGCAGATCGCGCACCGGCTCGATCATGGAGTAGGGCAGGCAGATGTTCAGGTCGCCGCCGGTCGCGCCGAATTCGATGTGGAACGAGGTGACGACCACCACTTCATTGTTGCCGGTGATGCTGGCGAACTTGGTGTGCATCTCCGAGCGTACGTATTCGAACTCGATCGGGTAGACGGGGTCCCAGGACTTGCCGTAGCTTTCCAGGGTCAGGTTGAGCAGGCGCCGGATGATGCGCTGTTCGGTGGTGGTGAAGTCCCGGCCTTCGACGCGCGTGTGGTAGCGGCCATCGCCGCCGAACAGGCTGTCGATGACCAGGAACACCAGGTTCGGGTCATACGTGAAGAGCGCCGTGCCGCGCAGGGGCTTCATCTGAATCATGTTCAGATTGCTAGGCACCGGCAGGTTGCGCTCGAAGTCCGCGTACTTCTGGATCTTGATCGAGCCGACAGTGATGTCCGCGCTGCGGCGCATGAAGTTCAGCAACACGTTGCGCATGTGGCGCGCAAACCGTTCGTTGATGAGCTCCAGCGTCTGCATGCGGCGACGCACGACCCGCTCGGGCGAACTCAGGTCGTAAGCGCGAGCGCCGGCGGCCTGACCCGCGGATTCCTTTTTACTATCGCTCTCGCCAGTGACGCCGGCCAGCAGCGCATCGACTTCGTCCTGGGAAAGAAATGCCTCGTAGGCCATGCTTATTGCACCACGAACGCCGTGAACAGCACGTCGGTGACATACTGGCCGTCAGGCAGGGGCGAGAAGGGACGGTTGACCGCCTGCTTGATGGCCGCGACCATGTCGTTCTTGCCTTGCTGAGTCTGCACGCCGGTGGGCGATTGCGACGACAGCACCATCAGGATGCGGCTGCGCACTTCGGGCATGTACTTTTCGAGGCGCGTGCGGGTCTGTTCGTCGCTCACGCGCAACGTCAGTCCGACGTGCATGATGCGTTCCGTTTCCGCGTTCTGCAGCGTGACGGTGAACGCCTCGATGGGAACGAAGATCGGGGCAGGCACGGCGATGGGCGTGGCGGACGGCGCGACGAAGGTCGTCGGCGTGGCCTGGGGGCCTTGTCCGGCCTGGCCCGGCTGGCCGGGCTGACCCGCGGGAGTCTGGCCGACACCCAGCTGCACCGGCGCGCCGCCGGCTTGCGGCTGCATGCGCTGGGTGATGAACCAGGTTGCCCCCGCGCTGGCAGCAGCGACGATGAGCAATACCAGGATCGCCAGCAGCGGGCGAAGGATACGGCCGATGCCGCCGGAGGTCGTCGCGCCGCGCGACGGCGCGGGAATTGGTTTGATTGTCGCCATCTGGGTATCGATGCGTGTTTTGCCGCTGGTGAAAACGGATTCTTAGTGGATGAAAGCATTCTGCCCGAAATCCGGCCTCGGCTTGGAGGCGAAAAACAGGGCGAAAGCCGCGTATCTCAAGCTATTGCTGCGCTTCCCGCATCCGTTGCCGGCGGCGGGGAGCGGGTTCATTACGCGAAGGTGTCGATCAGCGCGTTGGCGTTGCGCGCCACCGCTACCGCGGGCTGCGCGCCATCGGCCGCGCCGTCCGCCACGCCGGACGCTCCGCCTTGCTGGCGTTGCGATCCACCGCCGTTCTGTTGCGCGAACTCCTGCTGCGCGGCCTGTTCACCCACGCTGGTCTGACCCAGCGAGATGCCTGCCTGGGCCAGCGCTTGCTGCAGTTGCGGAATCGCGACTTCGATGGCCTGCCGCACCGAGGCATGCGCCGACACGAACGAGGCGCTGGCCACGCCGTCCGACAGGTTCAGGCTGACTCGCAGCGGGCCCAGGTCCGGGGGATCCAGGCGCAATTCGGCGGTCTGCATGCCCTGGCGCGCGTTGCTGCTCATCATGACCATTTGCTGGCCGAGTTCCGTGCCCCAATGCGTGGCGCCCACCGGGGTGGCGACCTGCAGCACCACCGGGACGACCGGCACGGCGACGGCGGCCTGATTGGCCACGGGAGCTGCCTGGCGTTGCGTCGCGGCGGCGAGGGCCTGGGCCAGCGTGTCCTGGGCGGAGGCCCCATGCTGGGGCGCCTGGAACTGCTGCGCCGTGCTGGTCAGCAAGGTCGCCTGCTCGTCGTCGACCTGAGCGGACAGGGCGGGGGCCGGCTCGGCTTCGGCACGCTGATCGCGAGCGGGACGCGGCAGGGAAATTTCGGGAGCCAGGCGCGGCGTTTCGGCCTTGGCGACGGTCTTGGCGCCGACAGGCGCTTCGGCGACGGGCGCGCTGCCGGGCTTGACGGCGGCGGTTACGACCGGCAGTGCGGCCTGGGCGTCGCGGGTGGCCAGCGCGGCAGCGGCCTCGGCCTGCTGGGCGGTGGCCGCTACCGGGACTTGCGCGGTTTGCGCGGCCTGGGGCGCGGCGGTGTCGGCGGCGTTCAACGCGGCGGTCAGCACGGCGGCGCCGCTGCTCATCGCGGTGACGGCCGCCGCGGCATTGCCGCGAGCCAGTTGCACCTGCTCGGCGGCCTGGGCGGCGATTTCCAAAGCCTGCTGCGGCAGTACCGGCGCGACGGGCTGTTGCGCGGCGGCGACGGCCAGGGCGCCGGCTTCGGCCTGGGTGGCGGTCTGCACGGCTTCATCGATTGCGCCGGCGGCAGCGCCTTCCGCGGTGCTGGCCGGATCGTTCGTATTCTTGCCGTTGGACGGCGTCTTGGCGGCGTCGCCCGCGGGCCGCGAATCGGCGGCCTGGTTCGGCCGCTGTTGCGCCGGGCGCTGCTGGGCCAGCACGTCCGAGAAGCTGGGGCCTTTCTTGTTCGCGGCCTTGTTCGCGGATGCGGACTTGGCGCCTAGCGTGTCGGCGATCGACGTCGGAGCGACGGGCGCGATCGAAGGCAAGGGCAGGGGAGCGGTCATCTGGGGCTTCCTGTGAGGTATTGCTTAATGCATGCCGCCAGCCTGGCGCTGGACCAGGCGGGCAGAGTATTCGTCGTTGGCGCGCTGTTCGCGGCGGGACTCCACCACGGCCTGGGCGCGCATTTCGCGCTGCGCCAGGGCGTCGTAGGAATTGAGTTTGCGTTTTTCCTGCTGCCAGTACAGGCGGCCCTTGGACAGGTTTTCGTCCGCCTGGCGCAGCACGCCTTGCTGCTGGCCGATAGCGTCGTCGAGCGTGCCGATGAAGCGCTGGTAATTGTGGCAATCGCTTGCCGCCATGCCGCTGGTCATGGCCTGCTGCAGACGCTCCAGGTAGTCCTGGCGGTAGTCGTGCAGCATGGATAGCTGGCGTTCGGCATTGCTGCGTTCGGCGCTGAGCCGGCCCAGCAGGCGCGCGGCTTCGTCCGTGCTCTCCTTGGCCAGGTTGATCAGCATGTCCAGAGGCAATTGGCTAGGCATAGGTGTCCCGTGATTCGAAACTGGCTCGCAGCTGGTTGACGGCGTCTTCATAGCCCACGTTCTCGCCGATGTCCTGTTGCAGGAAAGCTTCCAGGCGGGGGTAGCGGGCAATGGCGTCGTCCAGCTGCGGGTCGTTGCCGGCGGCGTAGGCGCCTACGGCGATGAGGTCGCGATTGCGCTGATAGCGCGACAGGCTTTGCTTGAAACGGCGCACCACGGCGAATTGCTGCGTCGTGATGAGCGAGGTCATGGCGCGCGAGATCGACGCCTCGATATCAATGGCGGGATAGTGGCCCGCCTCGGCCAGGTGGCGCGACAGCACCACGTGGCCGTCCAGAATGGCGCGCGCGGAGTCGGCGATGGGATCCTGCTGGTCGTCGCCTTCCGCCAGCACGGTGTAGAACGCCGTGATGGAACCGGCCTTGCCGGACGGACCGGGCGCACCCATGCCGGCGCGTTCGACCAGCATGGGCAGCTTGGCGAACACCGACGGCGGATAGCCCTTGGTCGCGGGCGGCTCGCCGATGGCCAGCGCGATTTCCCGTTGCGCCATCGCGTAGCGGGTGAGCGAATCCATGATCAGCAGCACGTCCAGGCCCTGGTCGCGGAAGTGCTCCGCCAGGCGCGTCGCGTAGGCGGCGCCTTGCAGGCGCAGCAGCGCCGAGACGTCCGCGGGCGCGGCCACCACGACCGAGCGCGCCAGGCCTTCGGGGCCCAGGTTGTGCTCGATGAATTCCTTGACTTCGCGGCCCCGTTCGCCAATCAGGCCGACGACGATCACGTCGGCCTTGGTGTAGCGGGCCATCATGCCCAGCAGCACGCTCTTGCCCACGCCGGAGCCGGCGAACAGGCCCATGCGCTGGCCGCGACCGACGGTGAGCAGGCCGTTGATGGCGCGCACGCCCGTATCCAGCACGGTATCGATCGGCGCGCGCGACAGCGGATTGATGGGCTGGGCGGACAGGGGCGCCAGCTCGGCGCCCGTCAGCGGGCCCAACCCGTCCAGCGGGCGGCCCGCGCCGTCAAGCACGCGGCCCAACAGGGCATTGCCCACCGGGAGGTGGCGGCCCAGCTGGGGCTTGGCATTGCCGTTCAGTTCGGCTTTGCGCGGCAGCGGAATCTGGCGCTGCACGGGCGGTTCGCCGGGCACGACGCGCGCGCCGGGAGGCAGGCCGGAAATATCGGCCTGCGGCATCAGGTATAGCGTATGGCCGTCGAAACCGACCACTTCGGCGTCGGCCCAATGGTCGTGGCCGCGGGCGATCTCGATGCGCGCGGCGGCGCCCACGGGCAGGCGCAGGCCGGTCGCGTGCAGCACCAGGCCCGTGGCCCGCGTGATCTTGCCGCTGACCAGCCAGGGGTCGGTGGACGCGGCGCGGATCGAACCGATCTGCAGCTGGGTCTGCCAGCGGTCGATGACGGACGTGGCCGGCGCAGGAGCGGCGGCCATGGGCGCGGCGGCCTGGCCGGGCTGCGCGGGGACCGGATTGCCGTTCACGCCGGCTCCTCCCAGGACACGTTGCGGCCCAGCGAGGCCGCGACGCGCCGCCAGCGGGTCTGCAGGGTGGCGTCGATGTCGCCGAACGGCGTTTCCGCGCGGCAACCGCCGCGCGTGATGGATTCGTCGGCCAGGACGCGCCAATGGCCTTCTTTCAGCTCGTCGGCCAGATGCTGGCGGATCAGCTCGATATCGTCCGGGTTGGCCCACAAGCGCATCTGGCCACCCGCGGTGGGGTTGATGTGCAGCACGTCGCGCACGGCGCTGGCCACGGTGTCGGGCTGCTCGGCGAGGGTGGTGCGCACCACTTGTTGCGCTATGTCCAGGGCCAGGGTCAGGAGGCTCTGGCCCATTTTTTCTTCCAGCGCGCCGAGCGATACGGCGCAGGCTTCGACCAGGGCGTGCAGGCGCTGCGCTTCCGCGGCGGCCTGTACGCGACCCTCGGCCAGGCCTTCGGCGTAGCCGGCCGCATGTCCGGCGGCCAGGCCGGCTTCATGGCCCGCTTGCTGGCCCGCTTCGAGCCCGGCGGCGTGTCCGCGCGCCAGCCCTTCCTCGTGGCCTTCGGCAATCGCCTGGGCACGCAGCTGGGCCATCACCACGGCGGGATCCGGACCCGGATCGGGATCGGGTTCGGGCTCGACTTCGACGGGCGCCGGCTCGTCGAACGACAGCATCTGCCAGCGCCGCCAGGCGGCGCTGCGCGAGATGAGCGTCGTCGCGCCGTTGTCCGCTTCAGACATACGCATCGTCTCCGGAGTTGCCCAGGACGATCTGGCCGCTTTCGGCCAGGCGGCGGGCGATCTGGAGGATCTTCTTCTGTTCGGTCTCGACCTTGGACATGCGGATCGGACCTTGCGCTTCCAGGTCTTCGCGCAGCATTTCGGCTGCACGGCTGGACATATTGCGCAGGAACTTCGCGCGCAGCTCTTCCTGGGCGCCCTTGAGCGCGACCATGAGCGTGTCGTTGTCGATTTCCTTGAGGATGAGCTGGATGGCGCGATCCTCGACGTCGAGCAGGTTGTCGAAGACGAACATCTCGTCGATGATCTTCTGCGCCAGGTCGTTGTCGCGTTCGCGCAGGCTGGCGACGACGGTCTCTTCCTGAGTCGAATTCATCATGTTCAGGATCTCGGCCGCGGTGCGCACGCCGCCCATCTTGCTGCGCTTGGCGCCCTGGCCAGCCAGCACGGAATTGAGCACTTCGGTCAATTCGGAGAGGGCCGCGGGCTGCACGCCGCCGAAGGTGGCGATCCGCAACATCACATCGTTGCGCAGGCGGTCCGTCAGCAGCGCCAGCACGCCCGCCGCGCGGTCGCGCTCCAGGTGCACCAGGATGGTCGCGATGATCTGCGGATGTTCGTCGCCGATCAGCTCGGCCACGGTGTTCGGATCCAGCCAGTTCAGCGCATCGATGCCGCTGCCGCCGTCGCCGGCTTCCAGGATGTCTTCGATCAGGCCGGCGGCGCGATCGCTGCCCAGGGCCTTGGTCAGCACGCTGCGGATGTAGTCGTCCGAGCCCAGCGTGACGGCCATGAACTGGTCGGCTTCCTGGCGGAACTCTTCCAGCACCACGGCGACATCGTTGCGCGTGACTTGCTTCAGGCTGGCCATGGCGCCGCCGACCTGCTGGACTTCACGGGCGCTCAGGTACTTGAATACCTCGGCCGCCGCGTCCTCGCCCAGCGACATCATCAGGACGGCGCTACGCGTCATGCCGTCCATGGGTAGGGAATCATTTTTCATCTTTGCTCATCCAGGTGCGCAGAACCATTGCGACGGCGCGCGGATCCTTGTTGGCCATGTTGCGGGCGCGCTCCAGGTTGTCCTGGTAGCGGTCCACTTCCTTGGCGCGTGCCACGTCCTGGGCCTCGCGTGCCGCTTCGGCGCGCTCGGCTTCAGCCTGTTCGGGATCGACCGGCGGGTACAGGTACTCGCCCACGGTGCGGCGCAGCTTGCGATACAGCCACAGAGCCAGCACGCCACCCAACAGCCAGGCCAGGATCGTCTTGAACAGCGAGATCATTTCCGGATCGCGCCACATCGGCACCGGCGGCGGGCCATCGTTGAACTGGCTGTTCACCAGGTTCAGCGAATCGCCGCGCGTTTCGGAATAACCCATCGCCTCGCGGACCAGGTTGGTGAGCTTGTTCAGTTCTTCGGGCGGCAGGGCTTGCAGCTCGCCGTCCTTGTCGCGGATGTAGTTCACCACCACGGCGACCGACAGGCGCTTCAGGTTGCCCACCGGTTGCTTGATGTGGCTGATGGTGCGGTCCACTTCATAGTTGGTGGTCGCGTCGCGGCGTTCATTCAGGTTGCCGGTGGCGGCCTGAGTGCCGGTCTGCTGCTGTTGCTGCTGTTGCGCGTTGGCCGGCTGCGGCGGCTGGCCAGGGCGTGGCGGTTGCGGCTGCGGCGGGTTGGCGATCGGCGCCTGGGCATTGGCCGGGGCCTGGTTCGACAGCGCGCCGGGTACGCCCTGGGCGGGGTTGACGCCGCGCTGGGTCGAATCGCTGGTCTGCTGGCTGCGCACCGAAGCCTGGCCCGGTTCCTGGTTGGGACGGTAGACCTCGGACGTTTCCTCGCGGCGGGCGAAGTCGACGTCGGCGCTGGCTTGCGCATGGACGTTGCCCGGACCGACCAGCGGATTCAGGATGGTAAGGATGCGTTCGACGGTGCGCTGTTCCATTTCGCGCACGAAGCGCATCTGGTCGGCGTCCATGCCGCGGCCTTCGCCCGCAGGCGCCGACAGCAGGCGACCATTCTGGTCGACGATGGAGACGTTCTCGGCGGTCAGCTCGGGCACGCTGGAAGCAACCAGCCAGGAAATCGCGGAAACCTGGGAATCGCTGAGGCTGCGGCCGGGGTACACGTTAAGCAGCACCGACGCGGTGGGCGCCTGGCGCTCACGCACGAATAGCGACTGGCGCGGCATGGCCAGGTGGACCCGGGCGTGCTGCACGGTGTGCATGGCTTCGATCGAACGGGCCAGCTCGCCTTCCAGACCGCGCTGATAGTTGATCTGTTCGGCGAACTGGCTGGCGCCGAAACGGGCATTGTCCATCAGCTCGAAGCCCACGGAGCCGCCTCGCGGCAGGCCTTGGGAGGCCAGCTGCAACCGGGCGTCGTACACGCGATCCGCCGGAACGAGAAGGGCGGTGCCGGTCTCGTTGTAGCGGTAAGGCACGTTCATCGTGCCCAGTGCCGTCACGATGGCGCCGCCGTCGCGATCATCCAGGTTCGAGAACAGGACCTTGTAGTTGGGCTCTCTGCTCCACAGGGCCACGGCGACGATCACCGCGACCGCCGCGGCGGCAGCGCCGAGCAGAATGGGCTTGGGCAGCGCCCGAATCCTTTCCAGCACGGGGAACTTGGCCAGAAGCGACGAGCTCAGGGTAGCCTGCTGATTCATCGACGGCTCCCGCTGGCTTCGCGGAGCAGGGAAATAGGCTTCATGTCTGGGTAGGGCAGATTACACATGCAACGTGCTTCTGGTCTGGGGAGAGCGTGGATTATTGCCCCTGAGACGGCAATCCCAATCGTTGAAAACAGCCGTTTTTTGGCGTTACTTATCCCCTATGTCGATGACAACGCGCAAAGCCGCGCCACATCCCTGGGCCAGGGCTGCGGCATTCGCGGAAATGTCGGGTTTTTTGGCGGTTCTTGTCGGCTATGAGCAAGCCCGATCGGCGTTACGCTGCATGTGCATATTGGCGTAATCCCCCCACCAGCAAGGAATCAGGTAATGGCTGTATCAGGCTTGTCCGGCATCGAAAGCATGCTCCAGCAGATGCGCACGGTAGTGAGCAAGGCGGAAACCGGTAACTTTGCCGCAGGCGAAGTGACGGGTCAGCCCGACGGCTTCGCCGCGGAGTTGCAGCGTTCCATCCGCCGCGTGACATCCGCGCAGAACGCCGCCACCGCTCAGGCCAAGGCCTTCGAGATGGGCGCGCCCGATATTTCGTTGAACGACGTCATGATCGACATGCAGAAGGCCAGCATCGGCTTCCAGACGGCGGTTCAGGTGCGCAACAAGCTGGTTTCCGCGTACAAGGAAATTTCCTCGATGGCCGTCTGAGGCGCGAGGTTGGCGCGAAGCCTTCCACAAGGGAAGGCTCGCGTCTGTTCAGGTGCGTTGCGCGCCTTTCTCCAGGCGCCATACCACCTGTTGCAGCCAGTTTTCCTGGCGTGCATTCAGATTCAGGAACAGCGCTCCCAGGTGGCTGAGCGGCGGTTCGCCGGTAAGCGACAGATGCTTGGGCGCTTCGTCGTCCGGGTTCTCCGGGCGGGTCATGGGCTGTCCGGAGACCGGGTACACGTTTCGAACTTCCAGGTCGGCGCTGAACTTGCCCAGTTCGCCAAAGTCCAGTTCCACGCCTTCCATCACGCTGCCGCTTTCGGGCAGGACGCTGACCGGGAGGTCTATGCGCAACCCCACGCCGTCCACCGAGATATCGCGCACGGTGAAGCCCAGCAGCTTTTCCGTGGGAGCCGACTGCCAGGTTGCAACGCAGCGGTTGGCGCTGGGGATCATCGAGGCGCGGAACATCTTGCGGCGCTGGATGCGGGCCAGGCGGTCGGGGAACGGCGACATCAGGGCGGCGCTGCCGTCATCGAAGTGGATCACTTCCGGCCGCTGCACGCGAAAGCGGATCTGCACGCCGCCATAGGCGGTGGCATTGAAATAGAAAGTGGTGCCGCTGAGCAGGCCCAAGCTGTCGGACTGTTCGAAGTCCGCGCCGGCGTAGTCGCGCGGGCGCCAGAAAAACTGGCGCGTCTGCTTGTCGGCGCCCAGGATCAGCACGGCGATCTCGCGGTCGGCGGCATCGCGCACGAGGATGTGGCTGTCGGGGTGCGTCAGCTCAAAGAGGGCTGAGCGCATGTCTTCCGGCCGGGTCAGCAGGAATTCCGGGTCGCTGGCATCCAACACGTTGATAATCCTTAGGTAGTGAGATCGGGCCGCGCGGCGTCAGGAACTTCGCGCGATTCCAGGCGGTAGAGCCAGGCCAGCAATTCTGCCACCGCCACGTAGAGTTGGGGGGGAATATGTGCATCCAGGTCGACTTGCATGAGCAAACCGACAAGTTCACGCGATTCATGCACATATAGCCCGTTTTCCTCGGCGGCGCGGACGATGGTGTCCGCCAGCTGGCCGTAGCCTTTGGCGACCACGCGCGGGGCGCCGTCCTTGTCGTCATAGGAAATGGCGACCGCCGCGTTGCGGTTGGCGTTGGGGCCATTGTCCGCCGGGGTGGGGGTAATGCTCATCAGAAATCGGCCGGGATGACGGGGCGCGGTTCGACCACGCTTACCGATAGATTGCTCAGGGTGAGGCCCGCGGCTAGCAGGCGCGAACGCAGCGTGTCCGAGGAGTCATTGATCTCGCTCGCGCTGTGAGGGGCGATCAGCTGCAGCACGATCTGGTCTCCGGCCAGGTTCAGTCGGGCGTCGACCAGGCCCAGGCGCGGAAGATCCAGTTTCAGGCGGGTGGCCCAGGTGGGAACCGCCGACTCGCGGTCCGCGCCATAGGGGTCGCGCTCCACTTCCCATTCCATCGGCGTGCCGGGCCAGGCTTCGCCTTGCCAGGTCAGCGTCTGGTTGGCCAGCACGTCAAGCTGCTGGCGCACCAGCACGGTCAGATCCTGGTGGATGCCGCTGATGGGGGCGCCGGGCGCAGACGAGCCGGATGGGCCGGAAGAAGAGGGTGCGTCGGCACTGGCGCCGGACCGGCTGGCGCCGGCCGTCTCCGGCCGGCCGCGGGTCTGGGCGTTGCCCTGTGCGGCGGCGTCCTTGGCCAGCCTGGCTTGCGGTTCGTTCTGCAAGGTGGACGGATTGGTCCGTCCGAAGACCATGTCGGTCAGGTGCGATTCGTAGAACAGGCCGCTGGTTTGCAGCGCGACGCGCAGGGCTTGTCCAAGCGCGCGGGCCGACGGGCCGCCGGTGGCGAGCGAGGCATGGGCGGTGGCGTCGGGTCCCTTGGCGCCATGGGCGCCATTGGCCAGGCCCGCGGAATGCGGGGCGGGCTTGGCGGCGGCCGTCTCGCCAGCGCCGGCCGCGGTGGTCGGCAGGGCGGGGGGCAGGTTGGCGGCGGTGGCAGGTTGGGCCGGCGCGGGCGCGGGCGCCGGCTGGCCGGGCTGGGCGGCTTGTCCAGGCTGGCCAGCCGTGGCCTGGCCGGTCGCCGCGCCGCCGGGCTGGGCGCCGGACGCGTCCCCGCTCCAGAGCGGGGCGCGCCCCTGCACTGCGGGTGCGGTTTCCGGATACTGGGCCAGCAGGGCAAGAATGGTGCGCGCGGTCGTGCCCAGCGTGGTCGGGGCCGACGCCGTCGTGTCGCTGCTGGTGACCAGGCCGCGGGCAGCCAGCGCCAGCGCCGCGGCGGTTTTGGGGTCGACAACAGTATTCTGGCGGTCGCCTCGGGCGCCGCCAGTTTGTATGCCTTGCCGGGAATCGCGGGTGGATCCGTCCGACGGTCCGGGTTTTTCCGGGCTGCCGGGCTGGCTGACGGCGTCGGGCCGCGCGCCCGAGATCTGGTTGGCGTTCGCGGCGGACATCGTCGTGCCAAGCACGGCGTCCAGCCGCTGCACCAGGACGTTGCCAAGCGCGGCGGGACCGATGCTCATTCTTCAGGCGCCTGGTTGCCGTAGGCGGACAGCAGGGTCTGCTGGCGCTTCATGCGTCCCAGCAATTCGCCCAGCCGCGCCAGTTGCGGCAGCGCCAGGTCCCGCGTAAGCGCATCGTTTTCCAGGATGCGCACGAGCAGGTCGTATTTCATGCTGCGGCCGGCGTCGTCCAGGGGGCTGGAGCGTTCGGCATGGCGCAGGCGCTCCACCTGTTCGCAATAGAGCTGACCGTGGGCGAGCGCGGTATCCCAGTCACCGGCCTGGGCGGCCGTCAACATCTCGCCCGTGGATATGGCGATCTCCTGATACTGTTCCAGGATGGCGGAGTACTGGGTAAGGGACGTCATAGAAATCTCGGGCGTTCGATGGCTGGCAAAATTCGTCGTGTGGGCCATCAAAGCTGTGCGCCGGGTGCAGGTCGATCGATGGATGTCTGCCAGGCTTCGGCCAGATCCGCCAGCAGGCGGTCCGCGATCTCGAGCTGCTCGACGTCCGCTTTCAGGTTCGCCATCAGCAGCGTGCGGACGATGTAGTCATAGAGGCGGCCCAGATTGGCTGCAATATCGCCGCCGGCCTCCATGTTGAGGCCCATTTTCAGGCCTTCGTCGACGATCTTGATCGCCTTGGTGATGGCCGCACCCCGCTCGGCCACGCGGCCTTCCTGCAAGTGGATGCGAGCCTGCCCGATCGCCGCCCGCGCACCATGGTAGAGCAGAGTGATCAGCCTTTCCGGGGTGGCGCTCATCACTTGCGTTTCCAGGCCGATATCGGCGTAGGAGCGGGCAGAGTATGAGCCTGTGGGGCGGCGTGCGGCGTACGTCATTTAATGCATCTTCTTGGTTAAGAGGTCGACTTGTTCATGGCCGCGAACTGCTGCGTCAGGTAGCTGGCGGTGACCTGCTGCTGCGAAACGAACTTGTCCAGTTGGACGAACTGGGCGCGCATCAGTTCCATGGAGGCGTCACTGGCTGCCTTGGCGCGGGTGTACTGGTCTTTGACGCTGGTGATGGACTTGGCCAGGCCATCGGTCTTGATCTTGATCGAGCCGGTGTCGCTGAGAATGTCCTTGGTGGCTTTCTCGAACTTGGCGGCCAGGCCGTCGGTGCCGGCCAGCATGCGCGTGACGTCGGCGCTGTTCGAGGCTAGGGCCTTGTCCAGCTTGGTCTGGTCCAGCGTCAGCTGGCGGGTGGTCGGGTTCGTCGTGATGCCCAGATCGGCCAGCGAGCGCAGGGTGCCTTCGCCCGTCACGAACTGCAGCGCGCTGGTGAGCGACGACTGGATGCTGCGGGTGGTGCCGTCGCCGGTCAGCGGCTGGTTGGTGGCGGCATCGGCGTCGAACGCCGTCAGGTTCTTGATCGTCGTTTGCAGCGTGTTGTAGGCGGTCACGAAGCTCTGGATGGCCTTGCTGGCGACGGAGGGGTCGCTTTCCAGCTTCAGCGTGATCGGCTTGCCGGCTTCGGTCTTGGCGGTCAGGTTCAGCGTCACGCCGTCGATGGCGGTCGAAATATTGTTCGTGCCGCTCTTGACGGTGATGCCGTTGATGTCGATTTCCGCGTCGGTGGCGGCGGTGGCCGTCATCTTGCTGTTGGCGGGATCGGTGCTGCTGTAGCTCAGGACATCCTTGAGCGACTGGTCGCCCGTTACCGTGATGGACTTCACCGAAGCCTGCACGCCGGTGTTCTTGGCGGTCAGCATCAGGTAGCTCTTGCCGTCGCCGTCGGTGATGACGGTGGCGCGCACGCCCAGGGTGTCGTCGGCGTTGACCGCCTTGACGATGCCGTTGAGCGAAGTGTCGTCCTTCAGGTCGACGGTTTTCTTGGTGCCGTCGGCCAGTTCGATTTCAAACGAACCGGTGGCGCCGTTGGACGCCTTGCGGTCGGCCACGCTGCCCGATTGCAGGGTCTGCGAGCTGGCAATGCTGGTCACATTGATCGTGTATTGACCCGCCACGGCGCCTTCGGCGGCCACGGTCGCGGTCAGGGCGTCGCCGCCGGTCACGCTGCCTTTCACTGCGCCCATCGTTTCGGGCTTGCCCAGCAGGGCGGCAGCCTTCTGCACGGCTTCCACGGCGCTTTTCAGCTGGCCGTACGCCGTGACGCGGGTTTCAAAGCTGGTCTGGCGATTGGTGTACAGCTCCAGCTTTTTTGCCTCGGCTGCCTGCAGCTTCGTGAGGATGTCTTCCAGGGGCAAGCCCGAAGTCGAACCGAGGTTGGTAATGGTGGCCATGTGAAATTCCTTCCTAGCGATGCGATTCTGTCAAAAATATGGTGCCGGCGATTGGCCGGGTAAGGGCATAAGCCGGGCCTAATTCGCCGGTTCTCTCACCGAATGCGGTTCAAACAGGTGGTAAACGGCGTTTTAAGTGCCGGATCAGGCTGTGGTCTTGATGCCATTGCCTTGCATGTTCACGATCATTTTGGCAATTTTGAGTACGGTTTCGCTGGGGATCGTGCGAATTACGTCACCGGACTCCGCATCGACCACCGACACCACCACCTGGTGAACGTTGGGGTCGATTTCGAATTGAAGCTGTGTGGACCAGGCTTTCATCTGGTCATTGATTTCGTCCAACGCTTTTTCCAGCGGCAGCTTCTGCGCATTGGATTGATCCGATGTCGCGCTGTCTGAAGCGCCGCTGTTGGTGCTCGCGGCTGCCGGCGTGGCGGTTGCTGACGGGTCTTGTGCGACGTGTACGGCCGCGACCGGTAACGGCGCGAACGATGCGGGGGCTAACGGGGTTACGGCCATGATCACTCCAACGGCGAGGTGGGCGTCTCGGAGGAACGCGCTGTTTTCAGGGAATTCTCAGTTACCATAACGACACTGCCGCAGGGAACTTTAGCCCCCGCGCACACAGATGGTTCACGTGCTAAAGAGTTCGGATCGGGCAATGAGTGTCAAGACGGCGCTGCGAGTTATCGAAATCATCGAAACCTATGCCCGCGAGAAGCGCGCGTTGCCGCTGTCAGAACTGGCCCGCTTGCTGGATGTCCCTGTTTCCAGCTGCCTGGCGCTGATCCGCACCCTGACCGGCCTGGGTTATCTCTATGAAACCGGGCGGCGCCAGGGCTACTACCCGACCGGGCGCCTGCTGGCCATGGCGCAGCGCATCGCGCGCGCCGACCCGGTTCTGGACCGGGTCTATCCCAGCCTCACGGAATTAAGGGACGCCACGCGCGAAACCGTCGTTTTCGCCAAACTGGCGTCGGACGGCCGCGTGGTCTACCTGGATGTGCTGGATTCGCCACATACCATCCGTTATGCGCCTGTTGCGGGCGAGTTCAAGGATGTTCATGCGAATTCGCTCGGAAAGGCGCTCATGTCCCTGCTGGACGAGCCGGCCCGCGAGGCCATGCTGGCGGGCATGAACATGACCCGCTACAACGATCGCACACTGGTCACGCGGGAAGCGTTGCTGGCGGACCTGGAGCTGTCGCGCGAGCGTGGCTGGTTCATGAACAGCGGGGAGTCCATCGCCGATGTGGGGGCCATCGCCTGGCCGGTCACCCTGTCGGGCGAGCACTACGCCATTTCGGTGGGCGGCCCGATCTACCGGATCGAGCCGCAGCAGGAAGCCTATGCCCGCATCCTGCGGGCCGCATGCACAGGGCTGGAACAGCAGGCCTGAGCCAGGCCCGCTGGCGGCGCGGGCTTGCTCAGTAGGACTTCGGCAGCCCAAGCACCTTTTCAGCGATGAAGCACATGATCAGTTGCGGGCTGACCGGCGCGATGCGCGGGATGAAGCTCTCCCGCAGCAGCCGTTCCACATGGTATTCCTTGGCGTAGCCCATGCCGCCCAGCGTCATCACCGCTGTCTGGCAGGCGTTGTAGCCGGCTTCGGCCGCCAGGTATTTCGCCGAATTCGCGTAGGGGCCGCAGGGCTTGCCGGCGTCATACAGGCTGGCCGCCTTGAACACCATCAGGTCCGCGGCCTCCAGTTGCATCCAGGCCTGCGCCAGCGGATGCTGGATGCCCTGGTTCTGGCCTATGGGGCGGCCGAACACGGTGCGTTCGCCGGCATATTTGACGGCCCGGTCCAGCGCCGCGCGGCCGATGCCCACTGCTTCCGCGGCGATCAGGATGCGTTCGGGGTTCAGGCCGTGCAGGATGTACTCAAAGCCCCGGCCTTCCTCGCCGATGCGATCGGCCACCGGGATGCGCAGGCCGTCGATGAACAGCATGTTCGAATCCACGGCCTTGCGGCCCATTTTTTCGATCTCGCGCACTTCGATCTTTTCGCGGTCGAGGTCGGTATAGAAAAGCGACAGGCCCTGGGTGGGTTTTTCCACCTCGGACAGCGGGGTGGTCCGCGCCAGCAGCAGCATCTTGTTGGCCACCTGCGCCGTGGATATCCAGATCTTGCGGCCGTGGACGATGTATTCGTCGCCCTGGCGCACGGCGCGGGTGCTGAGTTTGGTCGTGTCCAGGCCGGCGTCCGGTTCGGTGACGGCAAAGCAGGCCTTCTCGCGGCCGGCGATCAGCGGCTCCAGCCAGCGGCCGCGTTGCTCGTCGCTGCCGAACACGACGACGGGATTCAATCCGAAGATATTCATGTGGACGGCGGAGGCGCCGGTAAAGCCGGCGCCCGAGGCCGCGATCGTCTGCATCATCAGCGCGGCTTCGGTCATGCCCAGGCCGGCGCCGCCGTACTCCTGCGGCATGGCGATGCCCAGCCAGCCGTCGCGGGCAAGGTCCGCGTGCAGCGGTTCCGGGAAGCCGCCCTCGCGGTCGCGCTCCAGCCAGTATTCGTCGGGGTAGCGGTCGCAGATGCGGGAGACGGCGTCGCGCAACGCCAATTGCTCGGGAGTGAATTCAAAGTCCATTAGTCGTTTCCATCTTGGGTAATGCCACGGGCGACCATGGCGTCGATCCGTTCCGGGCCGTAGCCGGCCTCGGCCAGCACTTCGCGGCTGTGCTGGCCCAGCCGCGGGGCGGGGCGGCGTATGGATGTCGGGGTGTCTTCGTACCGGCCCAGCGGGGCGGGGGTGCGGATCCGGCCTTCCGTGGGGTGGTCCAGTTCCTGGATGAAGCCGGTGGCGGCCAGGTGCTCGTCCTGGATCAGGCCGTCGATCGTGTAGAGCTGCGAGGCAGGGATGTCCGCTCGCGCCAGGTCGTGCAGCCAGTCCTGGCTGGGCCGCGTGGCGATCACCTCGGCCACGAAGGCGTAGACCTCGCTGATGTTCGCCGCTCGCGCCCCGTGCGTGCAAAAACGCGGGTCTTGCGACAGTTCGGGACGGCCGATCAGGTCGAAGAAATTGCGCCAATGCTTGTCGTTATAGATCAGCAGGCAGATGTAGCCGTCGGCCGTCGCATAGGGCCGGCGATGCGGCGCCAACAGGCGCGCATAGCCCGTCGGGCCCAGCGGGGGCTCGAAGGTGGCGCCGCCCAGGTGATCGCCCAGCACCAGATGGGCCATCCCTTCGAACATGGGAATCTCCACCTGCTGGCCGCGACCGCGGGCGCGGGCGTTCAGCACGGCCGACACCAGCGCGATGCCCACATGCAGCCCGACCGCGCGGTCGGCCAGCGTCAGCGGGGCGTAGCGCGGCACATCGCCGCTCTGCTGGGCCGACAGCGCGGCGATGCCGGTCTGGCCCTGGATCAGGTCGTCATAGGCCGGGCGTCCGGCATAGGGGCCGGCCTCGCCGAAACCATAGGCGCCCACATACACGATATGCGGATTGCGGGCCGCCACTGCTTCATAGGACAGGCCCAGCCGCGCCATCGCCTGGGGGCGTATGTTGTAGAGCAGGGCATCGCAGCTTTCCGCCAGCTTCAGGCAGGCGGCCAGTCCCTCGGGCGTCTTCAGGTCCAGCACGATGGACCGCTTGTTGCGGTTCAGGTGCAGGTAGATATGTCCCATGCCGGGATTGCGCATGGGGCCGACGGCCCGCATGTTGTCGCCGGCGGGCGATTCCACCTTGATCACGTCCGCGCCCAGATCGGCCAGGACCTGGGTGGCGTACGGCCCCATCACGACTGAGCTCAGATCCAGGATGCGCACGCCGCTCAAGGGGCCGGCGCAAGGCGTATCGGGGATGGGTTGGTCCATCATTGCTGTTCGATCCCCGCATCCCGGATCAGCTTGCCCCACAGGTCGCGCTGTTCGCTGACGAACTGGGCGAAGGCTTCGGGGGTGCTGGAAAAGGCGTCGAAACCCAGTCCGGCCAGGCGCTTTTTCGTGTCGGGCTTGGCGACCACCTGATTGATGGCGGCGTTCAGCTTGGCCACGACCTCGGGCGGCATGCCGGCCGGACCGAAATAGCCATTCCACGAATTCAGGTCGAAGTCCGGCACGCCCGACTCGGCCATGGACGGCAGGTCCGGCACGATGGCGCTGCGCTCGGCCGTGGACACGGCCAGGGCCCGCAACTGCCCCGATTGCACGAAGGGCAGGCCCGAGGCCAGATCGGTGAACATGAAATCCACCTGGCCGCCGACCACGTCGGTCAGGCTCTGGGGCGTGCCCTTATAGGGCACATGCAGGATGTCGATCTTGGCGCGATTGGCCAGCGTGGCGCCGGCGACGATGCCCGTGCTGTTGCCGCTGGCGTAGGTGATGCGGCCGGGATGCTGGCGCGCGTCGGTCACCAGGTCTCCCACGGTCTTCCAGGGGCGCTTGGGGTTCACCACCAGGATGAAGGGCAGGTTGCCGCCGCGGGCGATCGGGGTGAAATCCTTGACAGGGTCGTACGGCACATTCTTCATCAGCCAGGGGGCGGCCGAATGCGATGTATTGGTCGTGACGAACAGCGTATAGCCGTCGGGCTTGGCGCGCGCCACGTAGCTGGCCGCGATGGTCGCGTTGGCGCCGGGCTTGTTTTCCACCACGACCTGCTGGCCCAGGATGGCCGACAGCTCGGAGCCGAAGATCCGCCCGACGGCGTCCGTTCCCGAGCCGGCGGGGAAGGGCACGATCAGGGTGATCGGCTTGGAAGGGTAGTCGGCGGCATGGGCGGCGGGGGCGGCCATCATGGCTGCGCCGCTGACGAGCGCGGCGCCTAGCAGGCGAAGAGGTTGCATGGGTTTGTCTCCAGTGTTTATGGGGTGGGGCGCGGCTTCTGCGGCCGCTGCCTGTCACAGCGCCGCATCAAGCGGCAGGGGGTGTCGCCGGAAAGTCGCGGATCACGCGATCGGGGGATTCTTCGTACGGCGGCGTGTAGATCACCAGCAGGCGCGCGGGCTCTTCGCTCGTCACGGTAAAGACGTGGGGAATGTCGGGCGGGAAGTAGCAGCAGTCCCCCGGCCCCATGTCGGCCCATTCGTCCTGTACCTGGGCGCGCGCCGTTCCCGAGATCAGATAACAGACCTGCTCGATGCCGGGGTGCGCGTGCGGCAGCGCGCCTTTGCCCTTGTCGATCACGCCCAGCAGCACTTCGACGCCGCGGGCGCCGACCGTGTCCGGGCCGATCAGCCGGCGGTTGAGGGTGCCGGTGTGGTTTGCGGGGTGGTAACCAGGCACGTCGGCCTCCCGCACCAGCCATGCCGGGGTTTTCTTCTGGGTCATGTCTCGTCCATTAATTTTTCATACATGAATTTATTTTCACGTATGAAAAAAACATCGGCAAGCGATTTTTCGACGTACATACTGTGTCGCGCCCTAGGGGATTAGGGAAAACACCGTGCGCAGACTGCTAAAATCCAAGGCTGATCTTATTTCGCGACCCCGCCATGTCTTCTGTACGTACGCCTGACGCTTCCGCTACCTTGTCCGATTGGTTGCAGTACCTGGAGTCCATCCACGCCACCGCGATCGACATGGGCCTGGACCGGGTGCGCGAGGTTGCCGGGCGCATGGGCCTGGAGCTCCCCGGCGTGAAGTTCGTCGTCGGCGGCACCAACGGCAAGGGCTCCACCTGTGCCATGCTGGAAGCCATCCTGCTGGCCGCGGGCTACAAGGTCGGCCTGTATACGTCCCCCCATCTCATCGATTTCAACGAGCGCGCCCGCGTCAATGGCCAGATCGCCACGGACGGCGAACTGATCGCCCAGTTCCAGGCGGTCGAGGCGGCGCGGGGCGACGTCTCGCTGACTTACTTCGAATTCACCACTCTGGCCATTCTGCGCCTGTTCTCCCAATCCAGGCTCGACGCCATCGTCCTGGAAGTGGGGCTGGGCGGCCGCCTGGACGCCGTGAACATCGTCGATGCGGATTGCTCCATCGTCACCAGCGTCGACCTGGACCACACCGACTGGCTGGGCGACACGCGCGAGAAAATCGGCTTCGAAAAAGCCCATATCTACCGCAGCGGCCGGCCCGCCATCTGCAGCGATCCGGTGCCGCCGCAATCGCTGCTGGACTACGTCGAGGAGATCGGCGCGGATCTGTGGCTCTTCGGGCGCGACTTCAACTACTCGGGCGACCGCCAGCAATGGGCCTTTGGCGGCCGCGAGCAGCGCCGCAGCGCGATGGCCTATCCGGCCCTGCGCGGCGCGAACCAGCTGCTGAATGCCTCGGCCGCGCTGGCTGCCCTGGAATCCGTGCGCGATCGCCTGCCGGTGCAGCAGCAGGCCGTGCGCCTGGGGTTGCTGCAGGCCTCGCTGCCTGGCCGCTTCCAGATCCTGCCGGGTCAGCCCACCGTGATCCTGGACGTGGCGCACAATCCGCACGCCGCGGCCGTGCTGGCGCAGAACCTGGACAATATGGGCTTCCACCCGTACACGCATGCGGTGTTCGGCATGCTGAACGACAAGGATCTGGCTGGCGTGGTGGCCAAGCTGGGCTCGCGCGTGGATCACTGGTACTGCGCGGGCCTGCCCGGGCCGCGCGGCACTCCGGGCCAGGCGCTGGCGGACCAGGTCGCCGTCGCGCTGCCCCCGTCGCCGGCAGGAAGCGAAAGCCCCAGTATCGTGGCCTACGCCGATCCGGCCCAGGCCTACGCGGCAGCGCGCGAACGGGCAGGGGAGAATGATAGAATCGTGGTGTTCGGATCGTTTCTCACCGTAGCCTCGGTTTTGCAGGCTCTGGGTCGCAAGGCATAGGCAAATCGGGCCAATCGCGTGGTGGCGGCCCGCCGCCGTATTGCCGCAAGGCGCCGCAAGGAATTCTCTTCCATGGGTTTTTTCAAACGCAAAGATCCTGCCGACCAGGCGCAGTCCTCCAAACGGGCTGCAGTGCCTAGCGAGGTCCAGGCTGCGGAGCTGCGCGGGCGCGCGCGGCGCAGGCTGGCAGGCGCCGTTGCATTGGTGCTGGCCGCCGTCATCGTTCTGCCCATGGTGCTGGACTCGCAGCCGGTGCCAGTCGCCGACAACATCCCCATCAAGGTGCCGGAACGCAATACGCCGTTCCAGCCCCAGGTCGCCGAACCTCAGGTCGCGGTGCCCGCGACGCCCACGCCGGGCGCCGCGCCGACCGACCCTGCCGCGGTCCCCACGCCGCCGGCCGTGACGTCCACGCCGCCGCCCGTGGCGCTGGCGCCGACCACGCCGCCCGCCGCCCAGCCGGCCACGCCGCCCGCGGCGCCGCCCAAGCCGGAAGCAAAGCCCAAGCCCGAGGCCAAGCCGGCCACGCCGCCCAAGCCGGACACGCGCTCCGATGACGGCGCGCGCGCCTTGGCGTTGCTGGAGGGGCGCTCCGCGCCCGCCGCCGCCCCGGCGCCCAAGCCGGCCGCCTCCAAAGGCAATTTCGTGCTGCAGATCGCCGCCTACACGACGGCGGAAGACGCCCAGTCGCGCCGCGGCAAGCTGCATCAGGCCGGGGTGACCAACGCATTTGTCGAACAGGCCTCCGTCGGAGGCAAGCAGCAGTACCGTCTGCGGGTGGGGCCATTCCCCTCGCGCGAGGCGGCACAGGCGGCCCAGGCGCGTTTGCGCACCTTGGGCTATGACAATGGTTTCATTGCCGCCCAATAGTGACCGGTTTCGACTTCGTCGTGCTGGCCATCCTGGCGGTATCGGGTGTGCTGGGCCTGGTGCGCGGCCTGCTCAAAGAGGTGCTGTCGCTGGTCGCCTATCTGCTGGCCTTCGTGGCCGCGATATGGTGGGGTCCCACGGTCTATACGTGGCTGGAACCCTATATCGAAACGACGCTGCTGCGCATGGGAGTCTCATACGCCGTGGTGTTCATCATCGTGTTGCTCGGCGTGGGTTTGGTCAATATGACACTTGCCGCCTTGATCCGCAGCACCGGACTGAGCCCCGCCGATCACGGCCTGGGCGGAATGTTCGGGCTGGCCCGTGGTCTGCTGATTGTGCTGGCGCTGGTCGCCGCCGCAGGCTATACGCCGCTGCCGGAAGAGCCGTGGTGGAAGGACGCCATGTTTTCGCATTCGGCCATCGAGGCCATCAAACATATCAAGACGTGGTTGCCGCCATCCCTGGCGACGTGGCTGCCGTATTGATTAGCTTCAAATCAACCAGGAAATCTCACCATGTGTGGAATCGTAGGGGTCATCGGGCGCGGGCCGGTCAACCAGCTGCTCTATGACAGCTTGCTGCTGTTGCAGCATCGCGGGCAGGACGCCGCGGGCATCGCGACGTCGCAAGGCAACCAATTCAATATGTACAAGGCGCACGGCCTGGTGCGCGACGTCTTCCGCACGCGCAACATGCGCTCGCTGCCTGGTACGTCCGGCGTCGGCCAGGTCCGCTATCCCACCGCGGGCTCCAGCGCCAGCGAGGAAGAGGCCCAGCCGTTCTACGTCAACGCGCCGTTCGGCATCATGTTGTCCCACAACGGCAACCTGACCAACTGGCGTGAACTGCGCGAATCGCTCTACCGTGTCGATCGCCGCCACATCAACACAAATTCCGATTCGGAAGTGCTGCTGAACGTGCTGGCGCATGAGCTGCAATCGTCGGCCAATGGCGTGTCGCTCGACGACGACGCCATGTTCCGCGCGGTGTCGGCCCTGCACAAGCGCGTGCGCGGCGCCTACGCCGTCGTGGCCCAGATTTCCGGCTATGGCCTGCTCGCCTTCCGCGATCCCAACGGCATCCGTCCGCTGTGCATCGGCCGCCAGGAAACCGAAGAGGGCGTGGAGTGGATGGTGGCCTCGGAATCCGTGGCCCTGGAAGGCAGCGGCTTTGCCTTCGTGCGCGACGTCGAGCCCGGCGAAGCGGTGTTCATCGACCTGGACGGCCGGTTCGTCGCCCGCCAGTGCGCCGACAATCCGCAGCTGGTGCCGTGCATTTTCGAGTACGTCTACTTTGCCCGCCCCGATTCGATGATCGACGGCGTGTCCGTGTACGACGCGCGCCTGCGCATGGGTGAATACCTGGCCGACAAGGTCGCGCGCAACATGCGCCTGGGCGACATCGATGTCGTCATGCCCATCCCGGATTCCTCGCGCCCGGCCGCCATGCAGCTGGCCGCCCGCCTGAACCTGGACTACCGCGAAGGGCTCATCAAGAACCGCTACGTGGGGCGCACGTTCATCATGCCGGGCCAGGCAGTGCGCCGCAAGTCCGTGCGCCAGAAGCTCAATGCCATCGGCATGGAGTTCAAGGGCAAGAACGTGCTGCTGGTCGACGACTCCATCGTGCGCGGCACCACCAGCCGCGAGATCGTGGACATGGCCCGCGCCGCGGGCGCCAACAAGGTGTACTTCGCCTCGGCCGCGCCTCCGGTCCGCTTCCCGAACGTGTACGGCATAGACATGCCGACGCAGAGCGAGCTGATCGCCACCGGTCGTACCGACGAGGAAATCGCCCGCGCGATCGGCGCCGACAGCCTGATCTACCAGGACCTGCACGACATGCAGCAATCGGTCCGGGACCTCAATCCCAAGCTGTCGCGCTTTGAAGCCTCGTGCTTTGACGGCCAGTACATCACCGGAGACATCACTCCCGAGTACCTGGCCCGCCTGGGCCAATCCCGCTCGGAGCCGGGCCAGGATGAGGGCGCGGGCGGCTTGCGGTTCAATATGGGCTACGCCGCCAGCGACGCCTGACCGCCGCGGCAGTTGCCGGCAAGCAAAATGCCGTCCCTCGGGACGGCATTTTTTTCGCCAGGCGGTTCTTGCGGGAGCGGCAAGCACGCAAGCGCGCGCGGCATTGCAGGAGGGCTCTTGCTCCGCGCCTACGGCGCCTGGGGATCCCACAGCCCCTCCCGCGTCGCCTCCAGATGCGTCAGGTACAGCCGCAGGTCGAATTCGTACTGGTGGTAATGCGGTTCCATGCGCAGGCACATGTTGTAGAAGGCCTTGTTGTGGTCCTTCTCCTTCAGGTGGGCCAATTCATGCACCGTGATCATCTTCAGGAATTCCGCGGGCACGGTCTTGAACAGCGTCGCCACGCGGATCTCGTGCTTGGCCTTCAGTTTGCCTCCCTGCACGCGCGAGATATACGTGTGCTGGCCCAGCGCGTGCTGGATCACGTGGATCTTGCTGTCGAAGGCCACCTTGTTGATCAGGTCGCCGTTGCGCATGTAGGTGTTCTTCAGCTCCGTCACGTACTGGTAGAGCGCCTTGTCCGTGCGCACGCCATGCGCCCCGCCCGGATACCTGGACAGGAGCGCCGCGCCAAGCTTGCCTTGGTCCAGCAGTTTCTGGGTCTGCGCCAGCAGGGGTTCCGGGTAGCCGGTCAGGTACTTCAGGGTTTGCACGATCAGGGCGCCGCGGGTGCCGTCGCGCTCAGGCGCGGCCGCGCCGGAATACGACGGGCAGCGCCATGAAGAACAGGATCACGAAGAGCGTCAGGCTCCACAGGGCGTACTCGATGCCCAGCACCGGCACCTTGGCGTCCATGCAGGTGGCGAAGATGCCGAACAGCCAGGGCACCGCGCTCTCCAGGCCGATGCCGGTCATGAAGCGGTCGGCGAAGGTCTGGTCGCAAGACAGCATATTGGCCGCCACGCTGTACTGGTACCAGGCGGCAGCGATGCCGGACAGGGACAGCAGCGCGGTCAGGGCGCCGCAGATCCGGGTCAGCGCGCGCCCGCCGCCAAAGCCGCCGATCAGGGCGATGACGCCGATCACCAGATAGATCAGGCGCTGCATGACGCACCAGGCGCAGGGCGGCATGTCGAAGACGTGCTGGGAGAAAAGGGCCAGGCCCACGGCGCCAAAGCAGAAGAGGGCGATCAGGCGAAGCAGGCGTTCTGAGCGAGAGTTCATTGTTACGGTGGAGTGGGTTGGATGGGGCCGGGAACAATGCCCGGCCACGCTTAGGCCTTCGGAATCGGAATTGGTTGCATCACTTGGGTCAGCACGCCCAGCAGCAGTTCGCGCGCGCCTTCCCAGAAGATCTGCACGCCCAGGCAGAGCATGATGAAGGCCGACAGCCGCATGAACACGGCAGTGCCGTTGTCGCCCAGGCGATGCAGCATCTGCGCGGCAAAGCGCAGGCAGACATACAGCGTCAGGGATACGACGATGATGCCGGGGATGGAGCCGCCCAGCCGTACCAGGCTGAGCACATGATTCTGGTCGCGCAGCGAGACCCCCACCGTGATGGCCGCGGCGATGGAGCCGGGGCCGCAACTGATGGGGAAGGTCAGCGGATAGAAGGCCCGGGCCTTGGCCATTTCCGGCGTGAACGATTCGGCCATCCGCGCCACGCGTTCGGTGTCCGCGTCCGGCGAGTTCACCAGGCGCCAGGCGCTGGCGATCACCAGCATGCCGCCGCCCACCCGCACGATGGACAGCGAGATGCCGAAGAAGCTCAAGAGCACGTTGCCGGCCACCATGGCCACGACCAGCATCAGGCATACGTTGATCGCCACCCGCTTGGCCAGCACCACGCGGGTGGCGGACGACGCGCCTTCCGTCAGTGACAGGAAGATCGGCGCGATGGCAGGCGGGTTCAGGAAGGGCAGAAGCGTGGCCAGCGCGAAGAAGAAGCTGCCACCGAAAACGCGCAGATAGTCATTTAGCTGCATGAGAGCGAGCATCGCCTGGCCGAAAACCCGGATTGTATGCGTTCCGGGGCAGGTCTGGCGATGCCTGGGAGGGGTGGGTCAGGCGGCGTGCTGCCGGGCGTCCTCGCCCGCGAGCGCGTCCAGGATGTCGCGTTCGAACTGCATCTGGCTGCGGGGGCGCGCCAGCGCGGATCCGTCCACGATGAACACGTCTTCCACCCGGTCGCCCAGTGTCATGATCTTGGCCATGAGCAGGTTGACTTCGTGGCGGGCGAATACGCGGGCCAGCGCGTGCAGCAGGCCGGGCCGGTCGGTGGCGGTCACGGACAGGCGCCATGAGGTGCTGCGTTCGTCGGGCTGCAGTTCGGCCTGGGGCATGACGGGGAACACTCGCGATACGCGCGACTGGCGGCCGCGGCCGTAGTAGCCGCCGCGGCTGGGCTGCGCCTGGGCGGCCGCGTGCGGATCCTTCAGGCGTTCGGCCAGTTCATGCTCGACCAGCGTGGCCTGGGCCCGCAGGTCGCTTGCGCCCTCCGGCAGCAGCACGATGAAGCTGTCCAGCGCCCAGCCGTGGCGCGTGGTGTGGATGCGCGCATCCTGAATGGATAGCGACTTGGCATCGAAGTAACCGCAGATCGCGACGAACAGGTCGGGCGCATCCCGGGTGTAGACCATGATCTGCAGGCCTTCCCCGTGTTCGGTGGGGCGGGCCTTGACCACGGCCTGGGCTGGCGCGACCTGGTGATACAGGTGGCGCGTATGCCACGCAATGTCGGAGGCGTCGTGGCGCAAGAAGTAGGCAACGTCCAGCTGGTTCCAGAAGGCTTCGCGGGCATCGTCGCGCAGGCCTGCCAGGCGGGTCAGGCGCGCGGCCTCTTCCTTGCGTTCGGTCAGCACGGTGTGGGCGTCGGCGTGGGCGCCGCCCAGCGCGGCCAGGGTTAGCTTGTACAGGTCTTCCAGCAGCTTGCCCTTCCAGGCATTCCAGACCTTGGGGCTGGTGCCGCGAATATCGGCGACCGTCAGCAGGTAGAGCGCGGTCAGGTGGCGCTCATCCTTCACGGTGGCGGCGAAATCCTGCACGACGGCCGGGTCGGACAGGTCACGCTTTTGCGCCACGGCCGACATCAGCAGGTGCTGGCGCACCAGGAATTCCACCAGCTTGGCATCTTCCGGGTCCATGCCGTGGTCCTGCGCGAACTTGCGCACTTCGCGCGCGCCCAGTTCGGAGTGATCGCCGCCGCGGCCCTTGGCGATGTCATGGAACAACGCCGCCACATACAGCAGCCAATGCCGGTCCAGGCCTGCGATCAGCTGGCTGGCCAGCGGATATTCCTGGGCGTGTTCCGGCATGGTGAAGCGGCGCAGGTTGCGCACCACTGCCAGGGTGTGCTGGTCCACCGTGTAGGCATGGAACAGGTCGTGCTGCATCTGGCCCACGATCCGGCGGAACACCGGCAGATAGCGCGGCAGGATGTTCAGCATGGTCATGCGCCGCAACTCGTGGACGATGCCCCGGGGTTGCTGCAGGATCTGCAGGAACAGCTTGCGGTTGACCGGATTGCGACGGAACTGCGCATCGATGCGGTGGCGGGAATGCCAGATGGCGCGCAGCGTGCGGGCCGACATGCCGGTCAGTTCCGGGTGTTGCTGCATCGTCAGGAAGGCTCGCAGCAGCAGGGTGGGGTTGCGTTCGAAACCGTCGTCCCGAATGATGTCCAGGCGGTCACGCAGGTTGCGGAAGTCGTCGTCGATATCGCGCGCGTCGCTGTCCGGGCGCGGAAACAGCCGTTCCTCGATGTTCTGCACCAGGATGCCGTTGAGCTGCGTAACCAGCCGCGCCGCCCAGTAGTAGCGCTGCATCAGCAATTCGCTGCCGCGCCGCGTGGCGGTGGCATGGATGCCGTAGACCTCGGCCAGCGCGGGTTGGAGGTCGAACAGCACGCGGTCCTCGCGCCGGTTCGACAGCAGGTGCAGTTCGATGCGCAGCCGCTTGAAGGCTTGTTCAGCCTTGCGCAGGTCGCGCGCTTCGGAGGACGTCAGCAGTCCGGCTTGCGCCACCGAACGCCAGCTGTTGCCAAAGCCCGCCGCCCGCGCCATCCACAGGATGACCTGCAGGTCGCGCAGGCCGCCCGGCGATTCCTTGCAGTTCGGCTCCAGCGCGTAGGGCGTGTCGTGGTAGCGCGCATGGCGCTGCTGCATTTCCACGCGCTTGGCGAGGAAGAAGGCGCGCGGGTCCAGTCGGGACTTGGTCGCGGCGTCGAACTTTCTCATCAGCACGCGGCTGCCGGCCAGCCAGCGCGATTCCAGCAGCGCGGTTTCGACCGTGATGTCGGCGTCGGCCTCGCGCTCGCAATCCTCGATGGTGCGCACGCTGTGGCCGGGCTCCAGCCCGAGGTCCCAGAGCGAGGCCACCAGCTGCTCGATGGCGGTTTCGTCTTCGGCCGTGGGGGCGTGCGGCAGCAGGATCAGCAGGTCGACGTCGGAATGGGGGTAGAGTTCGCCGCGGCCATAACCGCCCACGGCCGCCAGCGTGGCGCCAACCGGCAGCGGATAGTGCTTGACGAGGTCCCGCAGGGCGGCGTCGACGACGCGCCGCAGCTCGGACAGCAGGGTGTCCGGGCGTTCGTGTTCCCGGAACTGGGCCACCACGGCCCGCCGGGATTGCTGGATGCGTTCACGCAGCGTGGCGAGGATTTCGGCGGTCATGGCAAGCAGGGGCGCTTCAGACGGCGGGGATGACGATGGGTTCGGTGATGAATGCCGGCGGTTTGGGCATGCCGGGGGACAGGGTCAGTACTTCGTAACCGGTTTCGGTTACACATACAGCATGCTCCCATTGCGCCGACAGGCTGTGGTCGCGCGTGACAACCGTCCAGCCATCGGACAACTGGCGGATTTCGCGGCGGCCGGCGTTGATCATGGGTTCAATGGTGAACAGCATGCCCGTCACCAATTTCACGCCAGAGCCTGGCTTGCCATAATGCAGCACCTGCGGGTCTTCGTGGAAGCGCTGGCCGATGCCGTGGCCGCAGAACTCGCGCACCACCGAGAAGCCGTTGGATTCGGCGTGCTTCTGGATCGCGTTGCCCACGTCGCCCAGGGTTGCGCCGTTCTTCACCTGCTGGATGCCCTTCCACATGCACTCGAAGGTGATGTCCGTCAGGCGGCGCGACAGGATGGATTGCTCGCCCACCGCATACATGCGGCTGGTGTCGCCGAACCAGCCGTCCTTGATGATGGTGACGTCGATGTTCAATGAGTCCCCGTTTTTCAGCACCTTGTCGCCGGGGATGCCGTGGCAGACCTGGTGGTTCACGGAGGTGCAGATGGCGCCGGGGAAGGGCGGGTAGCCAGGCGGCGCGTAGCCCACCGTGGCGGACTTCACCTTGAGTTCGTCGGTCAGGTACTCCAGGCAGAGTCGGTCCAGCTCTCCGGTGGTTACGCCCGGCTTGATGTGGGGGGTAATGAAGTCCAGAACTTTGGCGGCGTCCTGACAGGCGGCGCGCATCTTGGCCAGGTCGGCCGGATTGGTAATTGTGCCCATGGAGTAACTTGGCGATCTCTCGCTTGAATGTCTGCTTGAAAGAATAGTAGAATTATAGGCTTCCCTAAAATTTTGGGGAGCAATCGGGTTACAGCAAGAGTCACTGGCCAGGGGCGCGGCAAACGCCGTGCTTTGGGTGGTGACACGAGCCCCACCCGGCGGGTGCAGCTTGGAAAGTTTGAGCAAACCCGGCAGGTTACCTTGGTTTTGCGCGGCTCGTTCTTGGAGACGGCGGCAAGCCCTGAAGTTTCACCGCAAGCGAAGGTTGTGGAGCGAGTTCGGGCAAGTCGTGTGGTTCCGGGAAGGGGGCGCCAGGCAAGGAGCCGGCTGGACATGTTTGGACGATGCAAGTCTTTGTCTGCCGGGCACGGCGTGCTTGTAAGCCCGGTCATGTTTTAGAGCGGCGATGCAGGTTCGGTATGGGCGCTGGATTAATTTCTTGGAAGCAAGGTCTTGAATCGTGCTTCTTGAAGAAATGCCCCAGCGGCCTGATGCGCGGCCAGGCTGAAAGGCTTTGGGCGCGAAGAGCTGGATTTCGCTGCCAACAAAACAGGTCCGGGTGCGCCTTGAAGAAACTTCCAGGAAATTCCTGGAGTGTCGGACAGGCGCGATGCAAGCGCGCGGTGCAAGGCTTCTTGTCGTGGCGGCCGTCTGGGTTTATCGCGGCAGCGTAGTAGAAGTCGGCGTAGTAGTGCTCAAGGCGATATGCCTGGTACGTCGTAGTTATTGCGGCAGTGATCGGCCGGCCCGGTTAAAATCTTTGTCATCCCGCATGTGCGGGAAATCGCGCGCAACACCACCCAGGGTGTCAGCCAGATGCTGATGCAGGTGCGGCGCAAGAAATCAACCCTTGGAGAATTACATGTCTTTGATGCGCGAAATGCTGGAAGCGGGTGTCCACTTTGGTCACCAGACCCGTTACTGGAACCCCAAGATGGCTCAGTACATCTTCGGTCACCGCAACAAGATTCACATCATCAACCTGGAAAAGACGGTTGATAAGTACCAGGAAGCCACCAAGTTCGTGAAGCAGCTGGCTGCTCGCGGCGGCAACATCCTGTTCGTTGGCACCAAGCGCGCTGCGCGTGAACTGGTTGCCTCCGAAGCCGCCCGTTGCGGCATGCCCTACGTCGACGCCCGCTGGCTCGGCGGCATGCTGACCAACTTCAAGACGGTCAAGACCTCGGTCAAGCGCCTGAAGGACATGGAAGTCGTCGTCGCCGAAGGCGGCGCCGAGCGCATGATCAAGAAGGAAGGCCTGCTGTTCCAACGCGAACTGGACAAGCTGAACAAGTCGATCGGCGGCATCAAGGACATGAACGGCTTGCCCGATGCCATGTTCGTGATCGACGTCGGCTACCACAAGATTGCCATCGCTGAAGCCAAGACGCTAGGCATCCCCGTGGTCGCCGTGGTTGACACCAACCACTCGCCCGACGGCATCGACTACGTCATCCCCGGCAACGACGACTCGGCCAAGGCCATCGCGCTGTACGCCAAGGGCATCGCCGACGCCGTGCTGGAAGGCCGCGAACAGAATCTGAACGGTCAGGTCGAAGAGCTGGGCGAAGGTCAGGAAGAGTTCGTCGAAGTGCAGGACAACCAGGCCTAAGCCTGCTGTCATGTCCGGCGGTTAGTGTCTGGGAGCGGCGCCAAGACTGGTCCGCTCCCGCCTCGCCGGCACTGCGAAGGTGGGCTCCCATCTTCCAGGCCCGCCAATCGCGGGCGTCCCATCGAATCAAATCACTGCCCCGGCCCGCCGGGGCGTGTCTTAGCAAAATTTGGAGCAAACATGGCTGAAATTACCGCTGCCCTGGTCAAGGAACTGCGCGAAAAGACTGACGCGCCCATGATGGAATGCAAGAAGGCCCTGACGGAAGCCGAAGGCGACCTGGTTCGCGCCGAGGAAATCCTGCGCGTCAAGCTGGGCAACAAGGCCAGCAAGGCTGCCGCCCGCGTCACCGCCGAAGGCCTGATTGGTCTGTTCATCTCCGCCGACGCCAAGCAAGGCGCCGTCATCGAAATCAACTGCGAAACCGACTTCGTCGCCAAGAACGACGACTTCGTCGGCTTCGTGAACAAGCTGGCCGAACTGGTCGCCACGCAGAACCCGGCCGACGTGGCTGCTCTGTCGGCGCTGCCGTACGGCGAAGGCACCGTTGAAACCACCCGCACCGCCCTGATCGGCAAGATCGGCGAGAACATCTCGATCCGCCGCTTCGAGCGCATCGAGACCCCGAACTCGCTGGCCAGCTACGTGCACGGCGGCAAGATCGGCGTGCTGGTCGAATACACCGGCGCCGAGGAAGTGGGCAAGGACCTGGCGATGCACATCGCCGCCACCAAGCCCAAGGCCCTGAACGCCGACGGCGTGAACCCGGCTGACATCGCCGCCGAGCGCTCGGTTGCCGAGCAGAAGGCCGCTGAATCGGGCAAGCCTGCTGAAATCGTCGCCAAGATGGTCGAAGGTTCGGTGCAGAAGTTCCTGAAGGAAGTTACCCTGATGTCGCAGCCGTTCGTCAAGAGCGACAAGCACACGGTTGAGCAGCATCTGAAGGAAAAGGGCGCTTCGGTCGCCAAGTTCGTGCTGTTCGTCGTCGGCGAAGGTATCGAGAAGAAGACCAGCGACTTCGCCGCTGAGGTTGCCGCAGCCGCCGCCGGCCGCGCCTGACCCCAGGGTAGTGCTTAAGGGCCGGAGTAGATTAAATTCTAGTCCGGCCTATTTCTTGTCTTACACTTTCGTCGGATTGTTCTTCGGGATATCACCTATGAGCAGCAGAGCATACAAACGGGTTCTTCTCAAACTTTCCGGCGAGGCGCTGATGGGCGATGATGCATTTGGCATCAATCGCTCCACCATCGTCCGCATGACCGATGAGATCGCCGAAGTCGCCGCCACTGGCGTCGAGCTGGCCATCGTCATCGGCGGAGGCAACATCTTCCGTGGCGTCGCCCCGGGCGCGCAGGGCATGGACCGCGCTACCGCCGACTACATGGGCATGATGGCCACCATCATGAACGCGCTTGCGCTGCAAGACGCGCTCAAGCACAAGGGTATCGACACCCGCGTACAATCGGCCCTGAACATTGATCAGGTCGTCGAGCCCTACATCCGCCCGAAGGCCCTGCGCTACCTCGAAGAGGGCAAGGTCGTCATCTTCGCCGCGGGCACCGGCAACCCCTTCTTCACCACCGATACCGCGGCCGCCTTGCGCGGCGCCGAAATCGGCGCGGAGATCGTGTTGAAGGCCACCAAGGTGGACGGCATCTACAGCGCGGATCCCAACAAGGATCCGACCGCCACGCGCTATGCGCGGATCAGCTTCGATGAGGCGATCGTCCGCCGTCTGGAAGTCATGGACGCCACCGCCTTCGCGCTGTGCCGCGACCAGAAACTGCCGATCAAAGTGTTTTCGATCAATAAGTCCGGCGCGCTCAAGCGAGTCGTCAGCGGCGAAGACGAAGGCACGTTGGTACACGTCTAAAGAAAAGGAAATTCCATGAGCGCAGCAGAAATCCGCAAATCCGCCGAGGCCAGAATGGCCAAGTCGCTTGATACGCTCAAGATCAACCTGGGCAAGATCCGCACGGGCCGCGCCCACACCGGCATCCTGGATCACGTACAGGTCGACTACTACGGTTCGCCCGTGCCGGTCGGTCAGGTCGCCAACGTGAACCTCGTCGACGCCCGCACCATCAGCGTGCAGCCCTACGAGAAGCAAATGGCCGGCCCGATCGAAAAGGCAATCCGCGAATCGGACCTGGGCCTCAATCCCATCTCCATGGGCGACACCATCCGCGTGCCGATGCCCGCACTGACCGAAGAGCGCCGCCGCGATCTGACCAAGGTTGTCCGCAGCGAAGGCGAAGATGCCAAGATCGCCGTGCGCAACCTGCGTCGTGAAGCCAACGAGGCGCTGAAGAAGCTGGTCAAGGACAAGGAAATCTCCGAGGACGACGAGCGTCGCGCCCAGGACGACGTCCAGAAGCTGACGGACCGTGCCGTCACCGACATCGACAAGATGGTCGTCCAGAAAGAAGCGGAAATCATGACCGTATAATCCCAGCACGTCCTGGGGCGGCCGGCAGTGCCGATCGCCCTGGCGTCAGGATTCCCTTGCCCACGCGCCGTCCTGTCCATTGCCTCGCGGTACTTCTACGTAGCGATGGAAACGACGGCGCAGGTTTTTCCCGTATTCCTGTTTTTCGCCGGTTTACCGCGCGCAGTCCCAAACTAATGGCAACCAGTTCGACCCAGGCGGTACCCGATACTCGCGACATCCCCGAGCACGTCGCTATCATCATGGATGGCAACGGCCGGTGGGCGACGCGGCGGCTGCTGCCTCGCACGGCGGGCCATGCCAAGGGCGTGCAGGCCGTGCGGCGCGTGGTCGAGGCCTGCGGCCGCGCCGGCGTCCGTTACCTGACGCTGTTCGCGTTCAGTTCCGAGAACTGGCGCCGTCCCGCCGAGGAAGTGTCCTTGCTGATGCGCCTGTTCGTGCAGGCGCTGGAGCGCGAGATCGGCAAGCTGGAAGAGCAGGGCGTCCGCTTGCACGTGATCGGGGACCTGAGCCCCTTTGAGCCGCGCCTGCGCGAACTGATCGTCGCGGCCCAGGCGCGCACCGCGCACAACGATCGTCTGCACCTGACGGTTGCCGCCAACTATGGCGGTCGCTGGGACATTCTTCAGGCCACGCGCGCCATGCTGGCGGCCGAGCCCGGCCTGGCGGCCCACCCCGAGCTGGTGGACGAGGAGCGCCTGGCCAGGCACCTTTCCATGGCGTGGGCGCCCGAACCCGACCTGTTCATCCGCACCGGCGGCGAACAACGCATTTCCAATTTCCTGATCTGGCAGATGGCCTACGCGGAGTTTTACTTCACGGACCGCTACTGGCCGGACTTCGGCGCCAATGAACTCATGGCCGCCTTTGATTGGTATCGCACGCGCGAACGCCGTTTTGGCCGCACCAGCGCGCAAGTCAGCGAAAACGGCGCGAAATAAGCAGAAGGCGACAAGCGCGTCTTTCCAGAGCTGCACACGAGGAGACCGTCATATGTTGGGCCAGCGTATCGTTACCGCCGCCGTTCTATTGGCCATTCTGGCCGCCGCGATGATCAGCGCGAACCCCTGGTGGTTCGTGGCCTTGCTGGCGCTGGCCGCCGCGTGCGCCAACTGGGAGTGGCTGCGCCTGACGCTGCCGCAACCGCCATCCCCCGTGATTGCCATCGGCGTTGCCGTGCTGTTGTTCGCAGGCATGCTGGCGCTTGCCTCCGCCTGGCTGGCGGGCGACCGTGGCGGCGTGAGCGACCCGGCCTGGGTGCTGCGCTACCTGGTGCCCGCCGTGTCCGCGGTCTGGCTGTTTGGCGGTGTCGCTGCCGTGGTTCGCGGCCGTTCCGACGCGGCGCCCGCAAGCCTGGGCTGGTCTGTCTTTTCGGTGCCCGCCGCATTCGCGGCCTGGGCCGTGCTGGCGCAGATGTTCGTCGCGCGGGGCGCGGGCTTCGTGGTTTCCCTGCTGGCGCTGGTCTGGGTTGCCGATATCGCGGCTTATTTTGCCGGCCGCGCGTTCGGCAAGCGTAAACTGGCCCCGCGGGTGAGTCCCGGAAAGACCATTGAAGGCGCCGTTGCCGGCGTGCTGGGCGCGGTGGTGTGGATCGGCCTGTCCAGCTTGTGGGCCGGCACGTTCGGCCACGCGCTGGTCGAGCGCTGGAGCTTCTGGCTGGCTCTGCCGATCGCCGCGCTGCTGGGCGTGCTGTCCATCGTGGGGGACCTGTTCGAGTCGCTGCTCAAGCGCCGCGCGGGCCGCAAGGACTCCAGCACGCTCCTGCCCGGCCATGGCGGCGTCTATGACCGCATTGATGCGATTCTTCCCGTCGCGCCCTTTGCGCTACTTTTGTCTGGAGTTTTGTTTTGACGGCTTTTCAACGCGTCGTTGTGCTGGGATCGACTGGTTCGGTCGGTGAAAGCACGCTGGATGTCATTGCCCGCCATCCCGAGCGCCTGGCGGTGTATGCGCTATCTGCCTATACCCAGATGAAGCGTCTGGCCGAGCAGGCGCTGGCCAGCCGTGCCGCGGTGGTGGTGGTGCCCGATGCCGCCGCGCGGCAGAAGTTCGTCGACGCCTGGACGGGCGTCCAGCCGATGCCGGAGATCCGGGTGGGCGCGCAGGCGCTGGCCGATACCGCGGCCGACCCGCAGTGCGATTCCGTCATGGCGTCCATTGTGGGCGCCGCGGGGCTGCCCGCCGCCCTGGCGGCGGCGCGCGCCGGCAAGCGCGTACTGCTGGCCAACAAGGAAGCCCTGGTCGCGGCGGGGTCGCTCTTCATGCAGGCCATCCGCGACAACGGTGCGGAATTGCTGCCCATCGACAGCGAACACAACGCTATTTTCCAGTGCCTGCCGCAAGGCGGGCGCGCCTTGGCGCCCGAAACGCCGGCCCGCGGCGTGCGCCGCCTGTTGCTGACCGCGTCCGGCGGCCCGTTCCGGGGCCGCGATCTGGAAGACCTGCACGGGGTTACCCCGGCCCAGGCCTGCGCCCATCCCAACTGGAGCATGGGCCGCAAGATTTCGGTGGACTCCGCCACCATGCTCAACAAGGGGCTGGAGGTGATCGAGGCGCATTGGCTGTTCGCCATGCCCGCCGATCGCATCGAGGTCGTGGTGCATCCGCAAAGCGTGGTGCATTCCATGGTCGAGTATGACGACGGATCCGTGCTCGCGCAGTTGGGCCAGCCCGATATGCGCACCCCGATCGCCTATGGCCTGGGCTTTCCCGAACGCCTCGAGAGCGGCGTGGGCCCCCTGGACCTCACGCGCCTGGGGCGGCTGGATTTCGAAAAACCTGATCTGTCCCGCTTTCCCTGCCTGGCGCTCTCGTTCGCGGCGCTGCGCGCGGGGCAGGGCGCCTGCGTGGCGTTGAACGCCGCCAACGAGGTCGCGGTCGAGGCCTTCCTGGACGGACGGCTGCCCTATACCTGGATTCCGCGGGTGATCGAGGCCGCCCTGGAGTGGCAGGGGCGGCAGGCATCTGTTACCCTCAACAGTCTTGACGACATACTCGCACTTGACGCCGATGCGCGCAGCTTTGCGGGTAGCCTGGGGCTGGCCTGATGGCTGGCCGCGCCTGTTTCTGATTCTTCAGATTTGATTTCCTAGATCCCGACCCCCATGCTTTTCACCCTGCTGGCCTTTGCGGTTGCGCTTGGCTCACTGATTATTTTCCATGAGCTGGGACATTATTGGGTCGCCCGCCTGTGTGGCGTGAAAGTACTGCGCTTCTCGGTGGGGTTCGGCAAGGTCATCCTGCGCCGCACCGACCGGCACGGGACCGAATGGGCGGTTTCCGCCCTGCCGCTGGGCGGCTACGTCAAGATGCAGGACGATCCCCCGGCTGGCGCCAGCCCGGCTGAAGTCGCTGGCGCGTTCAACAGCAAGCCCGTCGGCCAGCGCATCGCCATCGTTGCCGCCGGCCCCATTTTCAACCTGATTCTTGCCGTCTTCCTGTATGCCGGGCTGAACATGGCTGGCACCGAAGAGCCGGTGGCTGTCATTGCCCAGCCCGCGGCCGACACCCCCGCGGCCCGCGCCGGCCTGCTGCCGGGCGATCGCATCCTGGCGATCGACGGCGAGGAAGTCGCCTCCTGGTCGGATGCCCGCTGGCGCCTGATGGACGTGATGTCCACGGGCGGACGCGCGCGGATCGAAGTCAGCACGCCTGCCGGCGCAGTCCAGCAGCGCGAACTCGATCTCCCCGCCAATACGATGGACCCGGCCGGCGGGGATCCGCTGGCTGCCGCCGGCATCCGCCTGGCCCAGCCCAAGCCCGCCGTGCGAGCCGTGAACGACGGCGGCGAAGGGCAGGCTGCCGGCCTGCGCTCGGGAGATCTGGTCGTGGCCGTGAATGGCCAGCCCACTCCCGACACGGGCGCGCTGGTCAAGCAGATCCAGGAAAGCGCGGGCAAGACGCTGGCGCTGACGCTGGTGCGCGACGGCGCCAATATCACGCTGAACGTCACGCCTCGCCCCGAAGTGGTCAATGGCCAGGAGATCGGCCGGCTGGGCGTCCAGCTTGGCGGCAATGTGCCGATGGTGACGGTGCGCTATGGCGTCTTCGAAAGCCTGTGGCGCGGCGCCGTCCGCACCTGGGATACTGCCTGGTTCTCGCTGCGCATGATGGGCCGCATGGTCACGGGCGACGTTTCCTGGCGCAACGTTAGCGGCCCGGTCACCATCGCCGACTACGCCGGCCAGACCGCCCGGATCGGAATTGTTGCGTATATCGCCTATATCGCGTTGATCAGTATCAGCCTGGGAGTATTAAATTTGCTTCCCATTCCTATGCTGGACGGCGGTCATCTGCTGTACTATCTCGTCGAAATTGTGCGCGGCAGCCCGCCGCCAGCGAAGTGGATCGACATCGGACAACGCGCCGGCATTGGTTTATTGGCAGGCCTCATGGGGCTTGCGCTGTTTAACGATTTCACGCGTTTGTTTACTTGAACGCGATTTAGCATAAAATCCCACGCCATTTGCACGACCGAGGATACTCAAGGATGTCTTTTCGCCGGATGTTTCATCACAAAAAGGGTGTACTGCCGGGTCTCATCGCCGCACTGCTGTTACCGGCCATGGCCCACGCCTTCGATCCCTTTGTCGTGCGGGATATCCGCGTAGAGGGTATTCAACGAACCGACGCCGGCACCGTCTTTGGTTATCTCCCCGTCAAGGTCGGCGAGAAATTCACCGAAGAAGAAGCCACCGAAGCGATCCGCCGCCTGTACGGCACGGGCTTTTTCACCGACGTCCAGATCCAGACCGACAATAATGTCGTGGTCGTGGTCGTCCAGGAACGCCCGACCATCGCGTCCGTGAATTTCAACGGCATGCGCGAGTTCGACTCCAAGGCCATTACCACCTCGCTGGGCCAGGTCGGCTTTGCCGAGGGCCGCATTTTCGACCGCTCCATGCTCGAGCGCGCGGAATATGAACTGAAGCAGCAGTACCTGTCCAAGGGCAAGTACGGTGTCGAAGTGACCTCCACCGTGACGCCGCTGCCGCGCAACCGCGTCGGCGTGAGCTTTGACGTGTTCGAAGGCTCGGTGGCCCGCATCCAGGAAATCCGCTTCGTCGGCAACAAGGCCTTTTCGGAAAGCGACCTGCTGGACGAATTCAAGCTGACGACGCCGGGCTGGCTGACCTGGTACACCGATACCGACAAGTACTCGCGCGAAAAGCTCGAAGGCGATCTGGAGCGCCTGCGCTCGTTCTACCTGGACAAGGGCTACCTGGAATTCTCGGTGGAGCCCCCCCAGGTCACGATTTCGCCTGACCGCCAGGACATCCGCATCACGATCACCGTCCACGAAGGCGAGCCCTACAAGGTCCGCAGCGTCAAGCTGGCCGGCAATCTGCTCGGCCTGGACAAGGAAATCGCCGCGCTGGTGCAGGTCAAGCCGAACGAGACCTTCTCGGCCGCCCAGACCAACGATTCGGCCAAGGCCATCACCGACTACCTGGGTGAGCTGGGCTATGCGTTCGCCAACGTGAACCCGAACCCGCAACTCGACCGCGCCAAGCACGAAGCCGACCTAACGTTCTACGTCGATCCGAGCCGCCGCGTCTACGTGCGCCGTATCCAGATCGGCGGCAACACGCGCACGCGCGACGAGGTCGTGCGCCGCGAAATGCGCCAGCAGGAAGCCGCCTGGTACGACGCCAAGGACATCAAGACCTCGCGCGACCGCGTCGACCGCCTGGGTTACTTCAGCGACGTCAACGTCAAGACCGATCCGGTTCCGGGTTCGCCCGACCAGGTGGACGTCAACGTCGACGTGAAGGAAAAGCCCACCGGCATGATCAACCTGGGCGTGGGCTACGGCTCGTCCGAAAAGGCCATCCTTTCGGCTGGCATCAGCGAGGACAACGTCTTCGGCAGCGGCACCAACCTGACGCTGCAACTGAACACCAGCAAGACCAACCGCGCCATCGTGCTGTCGCACACCGACCCGTACTGGACCAAGGACGGCATCAGCCGCACCACGTCGGCGTACTACCGCGTGACCGAGCCCTGGAACAACAACGACGGCGACTACCGCGTCAAGGCCCTGGGCCTGGGCATGAACTTTGGTATTCCGATCTCGGAGTACGACCGGATCTTCCTGGGCGCGAACATCGAACGCAACCAGATCGACCTGTACAACAACTCGCCGCAGGCCTATAACGACTTCGTGGATCAGTATGGCGATTCCACGAATTCGGTGATCTTCAGCGCAGGCTGGTCCAAGGACACGCGCGACAGCGCGCTGGCGCCGACCAAGGGCTCGTACACCCGCCTGAAGGCCGACGTCTCGACCGTCGACCTGCAATACACGATGCTGACGGGTCAGCAGCAGTACTTCGTGCCGCTGGGCGGCTCGTACACGCTGGCCTTGAACGGCATGGTTGATTGGGGCCAGAGCTACGGCAACAAGGATTACCCCATCATCAAGAACGTCTATGCCGGCGGTATCGGCACCGTTCGCGGTTACGAAGGTTCGTCGCTGGGTTCGCGCGACGTCAAGACCGGCGACTATCTGGGCGGCACGCGCCGCATTGTCGCGAACGCCCAGCTGTACCTGCCGTTCCCGGGCGCGTCCAAGGACCGCACGTTGCGCTGGTTCATCTTCAGCGACGCCGGCCAGGTGTCGTCTGGCAGCGGCTTGACCTGCACCGGCGGACGGAACAACACCGAAGTCGAGGATCCTTGCGGCTGGCGTTTCTCGGCGGGCGTTGGCCTGTCGTGGCAGTCGCCGATGGGTCCGTTGCAGTTGTCCTATGCCCGTCCGCTCAATTCCAAGCCGGGCGACGACAAGCAAAGTTTCCAGTTCCAGATCGGGACCGGTTTCTAAGCGCGGCGTTACGCTTGAAAACAAGGGGGAGGGCCACCAGCCCGGCTCCCTTGCTGTTTAGTGGCACAATACATACTTTGGCTTTGCCTTACTGGAAGGTGAGATTTTCATGATGTCTGATTTCGCACTTAAATCATCGAATTCGCTGGGCGCAAAGCGTCGTGGCAAGCTGGGCGGCTCCATTGCCCTGGTGGGTGCGCTCATTCTCGGTTCGGCTGCCGCGATCCCCGCGCACGCACAAGGCACCAAGATCGGTTTCGTCAATACCGAGCGTATCCTGCGCGAATCGGGTCCGGCCAAGACTGCGCAAAGCAAGATCGAAGCCGAATTCAAGAAGCGCGACGACGAACTGCAGCGCCTGAACAGCAGCCTGCGCTCGCAAGCCGAGAAGTTCGACAAGGACGCGCCTGTCTTGTCGGAATCCGACCGCGTCAAGCGCCAGCGTGACCTGGCCAACCTGGATACCGACCTGCAGCGCAAGCGCCGCGAGTTCCAGGAAGACTTCAATCGCCGCCGCAACGAAGAGTTTTCGGGCATCGTGACCAAGGCCAACGACGCCATCAAGCGCATCGCTGAGCAAGAAAGCTACGACCTGATCATTCAGGACGCCGTGACGGTCAACCCGCGCATCGACATCACCGACAAGGTGATTCAGAGCCTGGGCAAGTAAAGCGATACCCGTCAAGTCATGCCGGTTTTACTGGATCTTGCCCGCGCGCCAACACTCGAAGCACTGTTGAGCGCTGCCAACACCCAGGGATTGGACTGGCGTATCAGTGCGGTTCCCGGTGCGGACCCCTTCAGGGTGTGCGGCATCGGAACCCTATCGTCGGCCGGCCGCCAGGAAATCGCGTTCCTGGCCAATCCCCGCTACCAAAGCCAGCTTGGCGCAACCGGGGCGGGGGCGGTCATCGTCTCGCCCGAGGTGGCCGAGACGCTGGAAGCCGAAGGCAGCGCCCGCCCGTCTTTCGCGCTGGTCGTCTGTAAGCATCCCTATCTGCTGTTCGCGCGGATCGCGCAGTGGTTCGACGCCGCCCGCCGGCCCGCGCTGCCCGCCGAGACGCATCCTTCCGCGGTGGTCGCGCCTGACGCGACGATCGAAGAGGGCGTGCGTATCGGCCCCAACTGTGTCGTGGAATCCGGTGTCCGCATCGGCCGCGATACCGTGCTGGGACCGGGTTGCGTGATCGGCGCCGGCTCGTCGATCGGACCGGGCAGCCGCCTGCACGCCAATGTCACCCTGTACGAAGGCGTGAAGGTGGGCGCCAGGGCCATCATCCACAGCGGCGCTGTGCTTGGCGCGGACGGCTTCGGCTTTGCGCCGGACCCCGCCTTGGGCAAGGGCGCCTGGGGCAAGATTCCCCAGTTCGGTGGCGTGTCCCTTGGCGATGATGTCGAAATCGGCGCCAACACCACGGTTGACCGCGGCGCGCTGGAAGACACCGTGGTGTCAGACGGCGTGAAGCTGGACAACCAGATCATGATCGGCCATAACGTGCGCATCGGCGCGCATACCGCAATGGCGGCCTGCGTGGGCGTGGCGGGTTCGACGACCATCGGCGAGCGCTGCACCATCGGCGGCGCGGCCATGCTCTCGGGGCACCTGACCTTGGGCGACGACGTGCATGTCTCGGGCGGCACCGCGGTGACGTCCAATATTTCCAAGCCTGGCCGCTATACCGGGGTCTTCCCGTACGCGGAACATGGCGAATGGCAGCGCAACGCCGCCGTGATACAACAGTTGGCGCAATTGCGCCGCCGCGTGCGGGCGATTGAAAAAGACTAGGGCGCGCGTCGCCGCCCTGGCGCGCCCGTGCCGCCAAATTATTTCATCTCGCAGGAAAGTATAGAAAAATGGAACTCGACATCAAGGGGATCATGGAGAGGCTGCCGCATCGTTACCCGATGCTGCTGATTGATCGTGTCGTTGAAATGGTGCCCGGCAAGTCCATTGTCGCCATCAAGAACGTCTCTATCAACGAGCCGTTTTTCAACGGTCACTTTCCTCACCATCCGGTGATGCCGGGCGTGCTCATCGTTGAAGCCATGGCTCAGGCCTCGGCGCTGTTTTCGTTCACCGACGAGAACGGCGGACTGAAGTGCGAAGGCGCCAAGACGGCCTACTATCTGGTTGGTATCGATGGCGCGCGCTTTCGCCGCCCCGTCGTGCCGGGCGACCAGTTGCGCATCGAGGTCGAGGCGGAGCGCTTGAGCCGCAGCATCTGTAAATATCAAGCGCGTGCGACGGTCGACGGTCAGGAAGTGGCTTCGGCCAAGCTGATGTGCGCGATTCGTAGCCTGGAAGAGTAAATGGCAGGAAACATCCATCCCACCGCTGTCGTCGATCCGGCGGCAAAAATCGACCCGACCGCGGTCATCGGCCCGTTCGCAGTGGTGGGGCCCGATGTGACCATCGGCGCGGGGACCGAGATCGGCCCGTACTGCATGGTCGACGGCGTGACCACCATCGGGCGCGATAACCGCTTCTACCGTTATTGCTCCATCGGCGGCATGCCGCAGGACAAGAAGTATGCGGGCGAGCCCACGCGCCTGACGATCGGCGACCGCAACACGGTGCGCGAGTTCGTCACGCTCAACACGGGCACGATGCAGGATGGCGGCGTCACCACGCTGGGCGACGACAACTGGATCATGGCCTACGTCCATGTGGCGCACGACTGCCACATCGGCAGCAACACGATCCTGGCCAATTCGGTCCAATTGGGCGGGCACGTCCACGTGGGCGACTGGGCCATCATCGGCGGCCTGACCGGCGTGCACCAGTTCTCGCGCGTTGGCGCGCACACCATGACCGGCGGCAACAGCTCGCTGATGCAGGACACGCCTCCGTTCGTCCTGGCCGCCGGCAATCCGTGCCGTCCGGTGGGTGTCAACGTCGAAGGCCTCAAGCGCCGCGGCTTCTCGCCTGTCGCCATCTCGGCGCTGCGCGAAGCCTACAAGATCATCTATCGCCGGGGCTTGCCCCTGGATGCGGCGCGCGCCGAATTGCGCGAGCGCCAGCAGAGCATTCCCGAGGCGGCCGAGCATCTGCAGACGCTGCTCGATTTTCTGGACGTCGCTTCCCGCGGCATCATCCGCCCATGAACACGCGGATCGGCATGGTGGCCGGCGAGCCTTCGGGCGATCTGCTGGCCGGTCGCATCATTGCCGGTCTGCAAGCGCGCGACGCCGGTATCCGCTGCGAGGGTATCGGCGGGCCCCAGATGCAGGCCCGGGAATTCGACGCCTGGCATCCGATGCATGCATTGACGGTATTTGGCTATGTGGACGCGCTCAAGCGCCTGCCCAGCCTGCTCGGCACGTATCGGGACGTCAAGCGCCGCTGGCTGGCCGAGCCGCCCGCGGTCTTCGTCGGCATTGATGCACCTGATTTCAATCTGCGGCTGGAGCATCAGCTGCGGCAGGCGGGTACGCCCACGGTGCATTTCGTCGGCCCGTCGATCTGGGCATGGCGCTACGACCGCATCCACAAGATCCGCGAATCGGTATCGCACATGCTGGTGCTGTTTCCGTTCGAGGAAGAGATCTATCGCAAGGAAGGCATCCCGGTAACGTACGTCGGCCATCCGTTGGCAGGCGCCGTGCCGATGCAGCCCGACCGCGCCGCCGCGCGTGAGCGCCTGGGCATTGACCAGAACGCCCGCGTGCTGGCGATACTGCCTGGCAGCCGCTCGTCCGAGATCCGTTTGCTGGCGCCGCGCTTCCTGCAAGCCGCCCAGAAGCTGCTGAAGAAGGACCCGGCCCTGCAATGCGTGGTGCCCATGGTCAACGACCAGCGGCGCGCGGAATTCCTGGCCATCCTGGCCCAGTACCCGGTGCCCGGACTGCGCTGCATCACCGCGCATGACCTGCACGGCGAAGGCGGGGACCGCAAGGCGCCCGTGGCCTGGTCCGTCATGGAAGCCGCCTCGGCGGTGCTGGTGGCCAGCGGCACGGCCACCCTGGAAACGGCGCTGTTCAAGCGGCCCATGGTGATTTCCTATGTGCTGTCGCCCTGGATGCGCCGCATCATGTCCTGGAAGTCCGGGCAGGAACGGCCTTATCTGCCCTGGGTCGGCCTGCCGAACGTGCTGCTGCGCGATTTCGTGGTGCCCGAGCTCTTGCAGGACGACGCCACGCCCGACAAGCTGGCCGAAGCGACCTGGCAGGCGCTGACCGACGAGGCGCTGATCGCGCGCGTCGAAGCGCGGTTCACCGCCATGCATCAGGACCTGCTGCGCGATACGCCGGCGCTGGCGGCACAGGCGATCCTGGAGGTGGCCGGTGGAGCAGCCTGACCTGTTCGCGGCCCCCGAACAGCCCGCGATGCTGACCGCAGGCGTCGACGAGGCGGGCCGCGGCCCGCTGGCTGGCGAGGTCTACGCGGCGGCGGTCATCCTGGACCCGGCCCGGCCCATCGACGGGCTAGCCGATTCCAAGGCGCTCACGGCAGTCCGGCGCGAGGCGCTCGCCCTCCTCATCAAGGAGCGCGCGCTGGCCTGGTGCATCGCCAGTGCGACGGTGGCCGAGATCGACAGCCTGAATATCCTGCGCGCCACGATGCTGGCGATGCAGCGCGCCGTGCAGGGCCTGGCCACGATGCCGCAGCTTGCGCTGGTGGACGGCAACCAGGCGCCCAAGCTCGCTTGTACCGTGCAGACCGTCGTCAAGGGCGATGCGCTGGTGCCCGCGATTTCGGCGGCCTCCATCCTGGCCAAGACCGCGCGCGACGCGGACCTGCTGCGCCTGCATGCGTTGTATCCCCAATATGCGTTCGACCAGCACAAGGGCTACGGCACGGCGCTGCATTTGCAGCGGCTGCGCGAGCACGGCCCGTGCGCGGAACACCGGCGCAGTTTCGCCCCCATCAAGGCCTTCGGCCTGGTCTCATGAAGCACATCAGTTCCCGCGACAATCCGACGGTCAAGGCCCTGGTCAAGCTGGCCGGCACGGCGGGCAAGCGCGGCGCGCCGGTGCTGCTGGATGGCGTGCACCTGTGCCAGGCCTGGCTGCAGCATCATGGCGCGCCCGAACGGGCCGTCTTCGATGTAGAGCGCCTGGCGCAGCCCGATATCGCCGCGCTGGCCGCGGCCGTGCCCGACAGGGATTGCCTGGCGCTGGACGCAAGGCTGATGCAGTCCCTGGCCGCGGTGGAAAGCGGGCAGGGGGTGGCCTTCCTGGTCACGCCGCCGGTTCTGGAGCTGCCCGCCGAAGTGGATGAGAACTGCGTGCTCTTCGATCGCATCCAGGATCCCGGCAACGTGGGCACGCTGCTGCGCACCTGCGCCGCGGCGGGAGTGAAGCGGGTGTTCCTGGCGGCAGGCACGGCCGCGGCCTGGTCTCCCAAAGTGTTGCGCAGCGGCCAGGGCGCTCATTTCGCCCTGGCCATCCATGAACATGTCGATCTGGCCGCCATGCTGTCCAGGCTGCGGGTGCCGCTGGTGGTTACCGCGCTGGACGGTGCGCGGGACCTGTACGCCGGCCGCCTGCCGGAACGTTGCGCCTGGGTCTTCGGGCACGAAGGCCAGGGCGTGGCCGCGGGGCTGCTTGCCGCCGCGCGCCTCAAGGTGCGCATTCCGCACGATATGGCCGCCGTGGAGTCGCTGAACGTGGGCGCGGCGGCCGCGATATGCCTGTTCGAGCAACGCCGCCAGGCGATGGAGCCTGCATGAAGCGCTTGACGCGGATGGCTGCGGCGGTCTGCGTTACGGGCCTGCTGGCTGCTTGCGCCTCGGATGCGCCGGTACGCGCGATGTATGTGCCGGTGGTGGCCGGCGAAACCGCGTCCCCGATGCTTCTGTCGCGCGACGTGGTGGCGACCCTCCCTGACGGGACGGCCTACACGCTGCCCGAGGGCTCGTGGTGGCGCCGGGTAGGCGCCCTGGTCCAGGGCGACGTCTTCCGGCCGCTTGGACAGCCCGTGGTGCTCGCCAGGCGCGGCGCGGCGGAGGCATATCTGGTAGCCTCCGCGGGCAGGCTGGTGGGCTTCTATGTGCCTGCGGGCAGCCTGTTCATGCCGCTGGCCAAGCCGGTCGCGCTGCCGTTTTCGCAACGCCAGTAACCGGGCAAAACAAGGGCCGCATCAATGCGGCCCGTCTTGCGCGGCGACGAGGGGCATGCCCCCGTTTTCCTCAGCCTCGGTCCAGCCCCACTTCCTGCAGCACCGTCGTCGCGATTTCTTCGATCGATTTGGTGGTGCTGGACAGCCAGGAAATGCCTTCCCGGCGCATCATGCGTTCGGCCTCGGCCACTTCATAGCGGCACTGTTCCAGCTGCGAATAGCGGCTGTTGGGCCGGCGCTCGTTGCGCACCTCGGCCAGGCGTTCCGGCTGGATGGACAGGCCGAACAGCTTGGCGCGGTGGGGGGCGATGGTGGAGGGCAGGGTGCCGCGCTCGAAGTCGTCGGGCGTGAGCGGGAAGTTCGCGGCCTTGATGGCGTACTGCATCGCCAGGTACAGGCTGGTGGGCGTCTTGCCGCAGCGGGAAACGCCTACCAGGATCACGTCCGCCTGGTCGAGCTGGTTCACGAATTGGCCGTCGTCATGCGCCAGGCTGAAGTTGATGGCGTCGATCCGGTTGCGGTACTTTTCGGAATTCGCCTGCATGTGCGAGCGGCCGATGGAATGGCTGGACTTCAGGCCCAGCGCCTGCTCGATGTGGCTGACGAAGGTGCCGAACAGGTCCAGGAAAATTCCGTTCGCCTGGCGAACGCGCGCCAGGATCTCGGGATTGACCAGGGTGCTGAAGACGATGGGCGGGACGCCCGCATCCAGCGCGCTGCGGTCGATCCGCATGGCGACCTCAGCGGCCTTTTCCAGAGTGTCGACAAAAGGCAGCCGGATGGGCTTGAAATCGACCTCCTCGAACTGCGAAAGTACCGACTGACTGAAGGTTTCCGCGGTGATGCCGGTACTGTCGGAAACGATGTATACCGTGCGTACGATAGGGGTAGATGTCATGTGTAAAAAATTCCAACCAGGCAGATGGCCGGACGTACTCCACCGAGTACAATCAGGCCCCTATAAGTCACCCCAAGGGCGGTCCAAGGCCAGTTTGGTCAGCGTCTGAAAGAGTGTTCGTGAAGGCTCGCAAAAGCGTTCTTCACGCGGGCTTTTTGCCAGCTTCAAGCCGGTTTCAAGCCGGTTGAAAGCAACCCTCTTCATGCATTGACCAAACTCGCTTTCATTCCATTGTAAAAGGTGACTTCAATGTCGTATGTTGTTTTGTTCGAGCAGCTCCGCATGACGGACGTGGACTCGGTAGGAGGCAAGAACGCATCACTAGGCGAAATGATCAGCCAGCTGTCTGGCGCGGGAGTCCGCGTGCCGGGCGGCTTTGCCACGACCGCTGACGCCTTCCGCGATTTCCTGAAGGCTTCGGGCCTGGACAAGCGCATCGCTGAACGCCTGACCACGCTGAACCCCGAAGACGTGCGCGAGCTGGCTACCGCCGGCGCGCAGATCCGCCAATGGATCGTCGATGCGCCGTTCTCGCCGGAATTCGAAGCCCAGATCCGTGAAGCCTTCGCCAAGCTCGACGCCGATGGCAAGGGTTCGTTCGCCGTGCGCTCGTCGGCCACGGCCGAAGACCTGCCCGACGCCTCGTTCGCCGGCCAGCAGGAAACCTTCCTGAACGTCGTCGGCATTGAAGACGTGCTGGACAAGATCCGCCACGTGTTCGCGTCGCTGTACAACGACCGCGCCATCTCCTATCGCGTGCACAAGGGCTACGCCCATGCCGACGTCGCCTTGTCGGCCGGCATCCAGCGCATGGTGCGTTCCGACAAGGGCAGCGCCGGCGTGATGTTCACCATCGACACCGAATCCGGCTTCCAGGACGTGGTCTTCATCACCTCGTCCTATGGCCTGGGCGAAACCGTGGTGCAGGGCGCCGTCAACCCCGACGAGTTCTACGTCTTCAAGCCCACGCTGGCCCAAGGCCACTTCCCGATCGTTGGCCGCCGTATCGGTTCCAAGCTGATCAAGATGGAATTCGATCCCGAGCGTCCCGAAGGCCGCGCCGTGCGCACGGTGGACGTGCCCGTGTCCGAACGCAACCGCTATTCGCTGACCGACGACGAGGTCAATGAACTGGCCCGCTACGCCGTCATCATCGAAAAGCACTACCAGCGCCCGATGGACATCGAGTGGGGCCGCGACGGTGTCGACGGCAAGATCTACATCCTGCAGGCGCGCCCGGAAACGGTGAAGTCGCAGCAGGGCGTGAACGACGTCCAGCAGCGCTACCGCCTGAAGGCGACCGGCCAGGTCCTGATCACCGGCCGCGCGATCGGCCAGAAGATCGGTTCGGGTCCGGTGCGCGTGGTCGGCGACATCTCCGACATGGACAAGGTCCAGCCCGGCGATGTGCTGGTCACCGACATGACGGACCCCAACTGGGAGCCCGTGATGAAGCGCGCCGCCGCCATCGTGACGAACCGCGGCGGTCGCACCTGCCACGCCGCGATCATCGCGCGCGAACTGGGCATTCCGGCCGTGGTGGGTTGCGGCAACGCCACCGACCTGCTGAAGGAAGGACAGGCGGTGACCGTGTCTTGCGCGGAAGGCGACGAGGGCCGCATCTATGACGGCCTGATCGAAACCGAAGTGGAAGAAGTGCGCCGCGGCGACATGCCCGCCATCGATCTGAAGATCATGATGAACGTGGGCAACCCGCAGCTGGCGTTCGACTTCGCCCAGATCCCCAATTCGGGCGTGGGCCTGGCGCGTCTGGAATTCATCATCAACAACAACATCGGCATCCACCCCAAGGCGGTCCTGGACTACCCGAATGTGGACGGCGAACTGAAGAAGGCCGTGGAATCGGCGGCGCGCGGCCATGCCAGCCCGCGCGCGTTCTTCGTCGAGAAGATGGCTGAAGGCATGGCAACGATCGCCGCCGCCTTCTACCCCAAGCCCGTCATCGTGCGCATGTCGGACTTCAAGTCCAATGAGTACCGCAAGCTGGTTGGCGGTTCGCGCTACGAGCCCGAGGAAGAGAACCCCATGCTGGGCTTCCGCGGCGCGTCGCGCTACATCGCCGAGGACTTCGCCGAGTGCTTCCGCATGGAATGCGAAGCACTGAAGAAGGTGCGCGATGAAATGGGCCTGACCAACGTCGAGATCATGGTGCCCTTCGTGCGTACCCTGGGCCAGGCAGAGAAGGTGGTGAACCTGCTTGCCAAGCACGGCCTGGCGCGCGGCGAAAACGGCCTGAAGCTGATCATGATGTGCGAAGTTCCGTCCAACGCCATCCTGGCCGAAGAATTCCTGCAATTCTTCGACGGCTTCTCCATCGGTTCCAACGACATGACCCAGCTCACGCTGGGCCTGGACCGCGATTCGGGCATGGAACTGCTGGCCGCCGACTTCGACGAACGCGACGAGGCCGTGAAGTTCATGCTGCGCCGCGCGATCAAGGCTTGCCTGGCCGCCAACAAGTACGTGGGCATCTGCGGCCAAGGCCCCAGCGACCACCCGGATTTCGCGCAATGGCTGAAGGATGAGGGCATCCTGTCGATGTCGCTGAATCCGGACACCGTTGTCGATACCTGGCAGCGCCTGGCCAAGAACTGATCGTCTGGCTGATCAAGAAAAGCCCCGCGCCTGGGAAGGCGCGGGGCTTTTTTCTTGCGCGGGTGGAACGGGCAGGGCGGCGTCAGGCCGCCTGCGCCTCGCGGGCGATGAGTTCGCGCTTGCGCTCGATGCCCCAGCGGTACCCGGCCAGCGAGCCGTCGGTGCGCACCACGCGGTGGCAGGGAATGGCCAGCGCGATGTTGTTGGTGGCGCAGGCGCGGGCCACGGCGCGCACGGCTCTGGGCGAGCCGATGCGCTCGGCCACTTGCGCGTAGGTGGCTGTGGCGCCCAGGGGAATCTCGCACAGCGCTTCCCAGACCTTGCGCTGGAAGGCCGTGCCGCGCACGTCCAGCGGCAGGTCCAGGCCGCGCGAAGGGTCTTCGACGAAGCCGACCACGGCGGCCACCCAGCTTTCGAATCCCGGGTCGGCGCCGATCAGGCGGGCGGCCTTGAAGCGGTCCTGGAGGTTCCTGACGAGCTGGTCCGGATCTTCGTCCAGGGCGATCTCGCAGATGCCTGTGCTGCTTGCCGCCACCAGCAGGGCGCCGAGCGAACACTGGGCCACGGCGAAGCGGATGTCCACGCCTTCGCCATTCTTGCGAAAGGCGGTGGGCGTCATGCCCAGGATGGCGGGCGCGGCTTCGTAGAAGCGCCCGCTGGAATTGAAGCCGGCGTCGTACATGGCATCGGTGACGCTGGCGCTTTGCTTGAGTTGCTGGCGCGCGCGGCTGGCGCGCAGGGCATTGGCGTAGGCCTTGGGCGTAATGCCCGTGGCGGCCTTGAAGACCCGATGGAAATGAAACCGGCTCATGCCGGCCTGTTCGGCCAGCGTGGACAGATCGGGCGGTTGCTCGGCTTCCAGCGCGCGGCAGGCGCGCTCGACGGCGGCGGTGTGCTGATTGTTCAAGGGGGCGGCGGCTGGGCTCATGGGGAACTCCTGACTTGCGCGTGATTGGGTACTGGCCCCTATCGTCTCAAGGCCCGCCAGGCGCCGCACTCCGCTTGTTGCGGAGCGGAAAGCGCGAGCAGGTCCTAGGCGGGGGCGTAGGCCTCCAGGAAACGGCGCAGCAGATCGCCCGCCACCGGCGTGGCCCGCACGTTGGCGGCGAGTCCCGGCACGTCGAGGTTCTCGGCGGCGTAGCGGCGGCCAAAACGCTCCAGGTGGGCGCGGATGAAGTCCGGGCCGAATTCAGGATGGAACTGGGTGGAGAACACATTGCGGCCGATGCGGATCATCTGGTGTTCGTCCAGGTCCGAGCGCGCCAGCACCGCCGCGCCGGGCGGCGGCTGCAGCACGGTCTGCGCGTGCAGCATCTGGGCGGGGAAGGTGGACGGCACGCCGGCCAGCAGCTTGTCGCCGGCGGCAGCCGGCAGCAATTCGACGGTCTGGGTGCCCACTTCGCGTCCGGACGGGTTGTAGCCGACCTTGCCGCCCAGCGCGTGCGCCAGCAACTGGTGGCCGTAGCACACGCCGAACATGGGCAGCTCCGCGGCGGTGGCGTCGCGCAGCCAGGCGGCGGCGTCTTCGCTCCAGGGTTCCTTGTCGGAGACCATCGCGGGCGAACCGGTGATGAGGGCGGCGCGATACCGGGCGGGCGCCTGCGGGCGCTGGCCTTCATAGACGGCCACGACTTCGGTCTCGTCGGGCGTCAGGCCGGCGGCTAGCGCGAGTTGTTCGGCATAACCGCCGAACTGGCTTTTGAGCGTGTCGTCAGGATCGCCGGTGTGCAGGATCAGGACGGGAAGAGCAGAAGGAGTTGCGGCGGTCATGGAGGCTTGTGCGTTAAAGAGAGCGGCGCGGCGGTCCAGCGGATCGCGTGCGCCAGAGCACATCATAATGCAGCGCTATTGTTCATGATGCGATTGGCTTTACCCCTTCCGTCCCGGAAATACGTACAATCCGCTCAGAGACTCATCCTTACAGGCGATCTGAACACTATGTGGATATGGCTGGGATTGGCCGCGCTGGCCCTCATCGGGGAACTGGCGACGGGAACCTTCTATTTGCTGCTGGTCGCCCTGGGATTGGCCGCAGGCGGAATCGCCGCCTGGTTCGGCGCCGGCCTGCAATGGGAACTGGTGGCTTGCGGCCTGGTGCTGCTGCTGGGCTTGCTGGTGTTGCGCAAGACCCGTGTCCTGAAGAAGCGTGAGGTCAATTCGGCCCGCAACGCCGACGTCATCATGGACATCGGCCAGACCGTCGCGGTCGAGGCCTGGTCCGACAGCGGCACGGCGCGCGTCTGGTACCGGGGTGCGCATTGGCAGGCCGAACTGGCGGCGGGACACGCGCCCCAGGCCGGCGAACACATCATTACCGAATTGCGCGGCTCGATCCTGGTGCTGGCCCCCAAGGGCGCACCCGGCTCGGCATAGCAGAACCGGCCCGCGCAGCGGCGCGGGCAGCCGTTGGCGCCCTGGCCGGCATGGCGGGGACCGCCGGCGCATTTACCCGAAAAGAGGCTTCAAATCATGATCGATACTTCCACTATCGTCCTGCTCGTCATCGTTGCGCTGGCGATCCTGATCGTCATCAGGGCGATCGCCATCGTGCCCCAGCAGCATGCCTGGGTGGTTGAGCGGCTGGGCAAGTTCGACCGCGTCCTGTCGCCCGGCGCCGGCTTTGTCATTCCTTTCATCGAGCGCATCTCCTATAAGCACTCGCTCAAGGAAATCCCGCTGGACGTGCCCAGCCAGGTCTGCATTACGCGCGACAACACGCAATTGCAGGTCGACGGCGTGCTGTATTTCCAGGTCACGGACCCGATGCGCGCATCCTACGGCTCGTCGAACTACATTTCGGCAATCACGCAGCTGGCTCAGACCACCTTGCGTTCGGTCATCGGCAAGATGGAACTGGACCGCACCTTCGAAGAGCGCGATTCCATCAACAGCAACATCGTCTCCTCGCTGGACGAAGCGGCGCTGAACTGGGGCGTGAAGGTGCTGCGCTACGAGATCAAGGACTTGACGCCGCCGAACGAGATCCTGCGTTCGATGCAGGCGCAGATCACCGCTGAACGCGAGAAGCGCGCGCTGATCGCGGCGTCCGAGGGCCGCCGCCAGGAACAGATCAACATCGCCACCGGCGAACGCGAAGCCGCGATTGCCCGTTCCGAAGGCGAGAAGCAGGCGCAGATCAACCAGGCCCAGGGCGAAGCCGCCGCGGTGCTGGCGATTGCCGAGGCCACCGCCAAAGCGATCACGCAGGTGGCCGATGCGGTCCGTCAGCCCGGCGGCATGGAAGCGGTGAACCTGAAGGTGGCCGAGCGCTATGTCGAGGCGTTCGGCAACGTGGCCAAGGAAGGCAACACGCTGATCCTGCCGGCCAACCTGGCTGACGTCGGCGGCATGATCGCCTCCGCCATGACCATCGTGAAATCCACGCGTAACACCTGACACCGCGCCCAACGGCGCCCGGCCCATGATCGCTCCCGTTAATTTGCTTTTGATAGCAGCACTGGCGGGGGTGCTTTCCCTCTGCGTGCTGGGATCCCTGGCGCGCAGCGGCATGGCCGGCATCCGCGAGACCATACGCGCCAACTTGCTCACGCTGTTGGCGTTTTCCACATTTGCGCTGCAGAACACCGAGGCGCCGCTGTGGCTGTCCATCCTGGTGCCCAACACGGCCATCGCCCTGGCGCTTTGCGCCTACTACGCAGGCGTGCGCAGGCTGCTGGGCCTGGCGGTGCCGCGGCATCTCATGGTGCTGGGCTGCGTTGCGGCGCTGTCGGTCCTGGTGGTCTACACCTATGTGCACTGGCGGGTCGGCCCGCGCATCGTGGCGATGTCGCTCCTGCAGATGGGCTTCATGCTGAGCGTGGCCGTCACGGTCCAGCGCAACATGCCCGTCCACCGGTCGCGCTACAGCTACCGCTTCGTGTGGGCGGTGGCGCTGATATCCGCCGCCGTCTGCGCGGTGCGCGCGGCGGTGTACCTGCTGGACCTGACCCTGACCACGGCCTTCCTCGAGCCCACTGCCTGGAACGTCGCGTTCCTGACGCTGGGCGTGCTGGTCATGCCATGCCTGACGCTGGGCACCATCATGATCATCCATGACCGCATGCTGGCCGACCGCGAGCAGGAGGCCAACACCGACTTCCTGACCGGCCTGATGTCGCGCAAGGCCTGGTGGATGCAGGCCGAGCGCTACTGTGCCCAGGCTTTGCGCATGCGGCGTCCGCTGACGCTATTGCTGCTGGACATCGACCATTTCAAGCGCATCAACGATACGCACGGCCACGCGGCCGGCGACGCGGTGCTGCGCCATTTCGGCCTGCTGGCCACCGCGACCTTGCGCACGGGCGACCATGTCGGGCGGGTGGGCGGCGAGGAGTTCGGCGTGCTGTTCGCCGACATGCGCAGCGATGCGGTGATGGAAGTGGCGGGGCGGCTGCTGGATTCGGTGCGCCGCACGCCTTGCGCGCACGGCGGCAGCACCATCTCGTATACGTTCAGCGCGGGGGTGGAGGACTGGGTGCCCGGCGAGAACCTGCAGGCGTTCTTCGAGCGGACCGACCGCAAGCTCTATGCGGCCAAGTCGGCGGGGCGCAACCGCATCGTCGGCCCCGGCCAGGAAGCGGAGCGCCCGCAGCTGTCCGTGGCCGCGTGAATCAATCGTCCTTGTCCTTGCGCGGGGCTCGCGTGTCGTGCTTCATGATGCGTTCCTTTTCGCGCGCCCAGTCTTTTTCGCGGGCGGTGTCGCGCTTGTCGAACAGCTTCTTGCCGCGGCCCAGCGCGAAGTCGAGCTTGATGCGCCCGTTCTTGTAGTGCAGGTTGAGCGGCACCAGCGTATAGCCGCGCTGCTCGACCTTGCCGATGAGCTTGCTGATTTCCTCGGCCTTGAGCAGCAGCTTGCGCGTGCGCATGGCGTCGGGGTGGATATGGGTGGAGGCCGTGGGCAGGGGGCTCACGTGCATGCCGAGCAGGTACAGTTCGCCATCGCGCACGATGACATAGCTTTCCTTGAGCTGCACGCGGCCATCGCGGATCGCCTTGACTTCCCAGCCTTGCAGGACAAGGCCAGCCTCGTAGCGGTCTTCGATGAAATAGTCGTGCGTGGCCTTGCGATTGTCGATAATGCTCATAAAGCCTTTTTGCTTGGGATCCCGCTTGGAGGAATCCGATGCTTTTGCCTGTTTTTAGGTCCAGGTCGTGCTGTGCCGGTAAAATCTTGCCATTCTAGCCATTTGCGATAGTCGATGCACAAAGTACAACGATCCGTCCTGGTGCCCTACAGCGCCGCCCAGATGTTCGACCTGGTCGCCGACGTGGAGAAGTACCCCGAGTTCATGCCGTGGTGCGGCGGAGCCGAGGTGCAGACTCGCGACGAACACGGCATGCAGGCTTCCATCCTGATCAGTTTCGCAGGGATGAAGCAGCGCTTCACCACGCGCAATACCCACGTCTATCCCGACCGGATCGATCTGGAACTGGTGGATGGCCCGTTCTCCAGCCTGGTGGGGCATTGGGTGTTCCAGCCCCTGGCCGAAGACGCCTGCAAGGTGCTGTTCACCATGGAGTACGCGTTTTCCAACCGCGCCCTGGAAATGGTGGTGGGGCCGGTGTTCAACCGCATCGCGACCAGCTTCATCGATTCCTTCACCAAGCGCGCGCAGGCCAAGTATGGCGAATGAGCCGTCCGCGGCGGGGCAGATCGGCGTCACTGTCTGCTACGCCTTGCCTGGGCACGTGTGGCTGCGGGAACTGCGGCTGCCGGAGGGCGCCACCGTCGAGGACGCGCTGGCGGCCAGCGGCTTTGCCCAGGCCTTCCCGGTCGTCCAGCCCTGGGAGCGGGGCGTGGGCATCTTTGGTCGCGCCACCGAGCCGCAGGCGCGCCTGGCCGACGGCGACCGCGTGGAGGTCTATCGCGGCCTGAGCTTCGATCCCAAGGAATCGCGCCGCCGCCGCGCCGAGCACCGCCGAGCCAAGACGGCCAGAAACGGCAGGGTGCGCCCCGCCGGACTGCTGTAGGCGCCTGCCCGGGCGCCTTCCCGGCGGCTTCGTCCCGCGCCGTACATTGTCATCAATAAGACAAATCGTGCCGCCGCTTCGGGCGTAACATAAAGCCGGATTCCCGCTTACGTTTACGTCAACGTCATGTCAAAATCGACGGGCTGGCGTTCACGAGACGGCAGCAACGCCAACAGACAATACTCAATACAACAGGAGACAGGCTGTGGACTTGGAACTGACCGACGAGCAGCGCGCGTTCGCGCAGGCCGCGCGCGACTACGCCGAGGGCGAACTGGCGCCGAACGCGGCGCATTGGGACGCCGAGGGCATATTTCCGCGCGCAGCGTTCGCCCGGGCGGGCGAGTTGGGCTTTTGCGCCATCTACGCCAGCGAGGACATCGGCGGCCTGGGTCTGCCGCGACTGGACGCCACGCTGGTGTTCGAGGAAATGGCGGCGGTGGATCCATCCACCACGGCGTTCCTGACGATCCACAACATGGCTACCTGGATGGTCGGCAAGTGGGGCCAGCCGGGCCTGCGCGAAGCCTGGGGCCCCTTGCTGGCCAGCGGCCAGAAGCTGGCTTCCTACTGCCTGACCGAGCCGGGCGCGGGCTCGGATGCCGCGTCCCTGTCGACGCGGGCGCAGCGCCAGGGCGACGACTACATCGTCAACGGGGCCAAGGCCTTCATTTCCGGCGGCGGCGACACGGACCTGCTGGTGGTCATGGCGCGCACGGGGGGCGAGGGCGCGGGCGGTATCAGCGCGTTCGCCATCCCCGCCGACAGCGAGGGCATCAGTTACGGCCGCAAGGAAGAGAAGATGGGCTGGAACAGCCAGTCCACGCGTCCCATCACGTTTGAAAATGTCCGCGTGCCGGCCGCCAACATGCTCGGCCAGGAGGGCGAGGGCTTCAAGATCGCCATGAAAGGGCTGGACGGCGGCCGCATCAATATCGGCACGTGCTCGGTGGGCGCGGCGCAGGGCGCGCTGGACGCGGCCCGCCGCTACATGGACGAGCGCCGCCAGTTCAACCGCCGGCTCGCCGAGTTCCAGGCCCTGCAGTTCAAGCTGGCGGACATGGCGACCCACCTGGTGGCGGCACGCCAGATGGTCCGTCTGGCGGCATGCAAGCTGGATGCCGGCGCGCCGGACGCGGCGACCTACTGCGCGATGGCCAAGCGCTTCGCGACCGACATGGGCTTCCAGATCTGCCTGGACGCGCAACAGATTCATGGCGGCTATGGATACTTGAAGGACTATCCCTTGGAGCGTCTGGTGCGCGATACTCGCGTTCATCAGATTCTGGAGGGCACCAACGAGATCATGCGCGTGATCATTGCCCGCCAACTGTTGGAAAAAGGAGCCGACATAAGATGAATGCACCGGTGTTGTTCGAAGAAAGATCCGCCGCCAATGGAATGCGCTTCGGGATTGCGACGCTGAACGCGCCGCAGACCCTCAACGGCCTGTCGCTGGAAATGGTGGACCTGCTGGCGGACCAGCTGGAAGCGTGGGCACGCGACCCCGGCGTCGCCCTGGTGGTGTTGCAGGGCGCGGGCGAAAAGGCGTTCTGCGCGGGGGGCGACCTGCACGGCTTGTACCGGAGCATGACTGAAAACGCAGGCAGGTCCGGCTGGAGCAACGCCTATGCGCGCCGCTTTTTCGAGCACGAATACCGGCTGGACTATCGCATCCACACCTATCCAAAACCCGTGCTGTGCTGGGGCCATGGCATTGTCATGGGCGGTGGCATCGGCCTGATGATGGGAGCAAGCCATCGAGTCGTCAGCGAAAGCTCGCGCCTGGCGATGCCGGAAGTTTCCATCGGCCTGTTCCCGGACGTGGGGGGCAGCTGGTTGCTGAACCGCATGCCGGGCCGCAGCGGCGTGTTCCTGGCCCTGACGGGCGCGCATCTGAATACCGCCGATGCGTTCTTCGCGGGCCTGGCGGACTTCCGCCTGAACCACGCCGACTGGCCGGCGCTGCTGGCCTCGCTGCAAGAGCAGCCCTGGGCCGGCCAGGCCTCGGGCGCCTCCGATGGAGCCCTTCCTCCGCGCTCCATCAATGACGGCCTGCTGCGCCGCGCGCTGACGGCGCTGGAGCCGCGGGCTCCGCTGGAGCCGGGCCCCCTGCGCCAGCATTCGTTCCTGATCAACAACCTGTGCAACGGGAACCGGCTGGACGAGATTTTCGAGGAACTGGCGCTGTTGAAGGGGCACGAGGATCCCTGGCTGGCGCGGGCGGCAAACACGATGCTGGCGGGTTCGCCGGGTTCGGTGCGCCTGGCCTTCGCGCTGCAGCAGCGCACGCGCCTGCGTTCGCTGGACGACGTGTTCCGCGCCGAGTACATCGCGGCGCTGGCCTGCACGGCGCACGGCGATTTTGCCGAAGGCATCCGCGCGCTGCTGATCGACAAGGACAAGAAGCCACGCTGGAACCCGGCCGTCCTGGACATGGCGACCGATGCCTGGGTGCAGAAGTTCTTTGAAGAACCGTGGCCCGAGGGCGAGCCGCATCCGCTGGCCGACCTGGGCCAGGAAGGGCGCTGATCCGCCGGCTGGCCCCCGGGCCAGCCACCCGCGCCCCGCACATCACGATGAATCCATACCTACAGCAATAGCAACAGGAGACAAGACATCATGAGCAGCATCGCGTTTATCGGTTTGGGCAACATGGGCGCGCCCATGGCATTGAATCTGGTCAAGGCTGGCCACAGCCTGAAGGTCTTCGACCTGGTGCCGGCGGCCGTCAAGCTGCTGACCGACGCCGGCGCCACGGCGGCGGCGTCCGCGTCCGAAGCGGTCAAGGGCGCCGAGGTGGTGATTTCCATGCTGCCGGCCAGCAAGCACGTCGAAGGCCTGTACCTGGGCGAAGACCTGCTGGGCAAGATCCCGTCCAGCGCGCTGGTCATCGAATGCAGCACCATCGCGCCGGACTCGGCGCGCAAGGTGGCCCAGGCGGCCGAGGTGCGCGGCATCACCATGATCGACGCGCCGGTCTCTGGCGGCACCGGCGGCGCGGCCGCGGGCACCTTGACCTTCATCGTGGGCGGCACGGCCCCCGCGCTGGAGCGCGCCCGCCCCGTGCTGGAAAAGATGGGCAAGAACATTTTCCACGCGGGCCCGGCGGGCGCCGGCCAGGTGGCCAAGATCTGCAACAACATGCTGTTGGGCATCCTGATGGCGGGCACCTCCGAGGCGCTGGCGCTGGGCGTGGCCAACGGCCTGGATCCCAAGGTGCTTTCGGACATCATCGCCAAGAGCTCGGGCCGCAACTGGGCCACCGAACTCTACAACCCCTGGCCCGGCGTGATGGACCACGCGCCGGCGTCCAAGGGCTACGCCGGCGGTTTCGGCGTGGACCTGATGCTCAAGGACCTGGGCCTGGCGGCCGAGGCGGCCCTGTCGGCGCGCGCCTCCATCCCGCTGGGCGAACTGGCCCGCAATCTGTATTCGCTGCACAGTTCGGGCGGTTCCGGCAAGCTGGATTTCTCCAGCATCGTCAATCTGGTCAAGCGCGAGCAGGACTGACATGGCGGAACACCAGTCGTCCACGGACCCGGCCGGGCGGGTCGGAGCCAGTTTCGGCCGGCAGAGCATCATGGCCCTGCTGGGCGCCGAACTGGGCGTAGTGGAACCCGGCAGGGTGGACATCGTCCTGCCTTACCGGGCCGACCTGTGCCAGCAGAACGGCTTCCTGCATGCGGGCATATCCACCACCATCGCCGACAGCGCGGGCGGCTATGCCGCGTTCACGCTGTTCGGTCCGGGCGAGGACGTGCTGACGTCGGAGTTCAAGATGAACTTCCTGGCGCCCGCCAAGGGCGATCGCTTCGTGGCCAGCGGCCGCGTGGTCAAGCCCGGCAAGCGCCTGTCGGTCTGCCAGGTCGAGATGCACGCTTACGACGGCGAGCAGGCCACGCTGTGCGTGATAGGCTTGCTTACCGCGGTACGCGTGACGCCGCGATGAACTCCGCGCGTGGCGCGTCCGGCCCTCCGGCCCGGCGCGCCGCGCGCCTGTCGCGCGTCGCATGGGTTTCTGGCAATGCCTGCAAAAGAACATCATCGGATTTTTCGCAGTAACTGGCTGCGCGCCGCGGTGCTGGGCGCAAACGACGGCATCGTGTCCACGGCCAGCCTGATCACCGGCGTGGCGGCCGCCCAGGCCTCGCATGGCGCCATCCTGACGTCCGGCCTGGCGGGCCTGGTGGCGGGCGCGCTGTCGATGGCGGCGGGGGAATATGTGTCGGTGCGGTCGCAGGCGGACACCGAGGCCGCCGACCTGCGCCTGGAGCAGCGCTCGCTCAAGCGCAATTCCAGTGAAGAACTGGCGGAACTGGTCGATATCTACGTTTCCAGGGGGCTGACGCGCGACCTTGCGCAGCAGGTGGCCCGCCAGCTGACCAGTCATGATGCGCTCGACGCGCATGCGCGCGATGAACTCGGCATCTCCATGCACAACCGTGCGCAACCGGTGCAGGCGGCGCTGGCTTCGGCCGCGTCCTTCGCCGGGGGCGCCGCGGTGCCGCTGGCCGTGGCCGCGACGGCGCCCGTGCCGCAGCTGATCGGCTGGGTGATCGGCGCGTCGGTGCTTTGCCTGGCCGCCCTGGGCGCCATGGCCGCGAAAGCAGGCGGCGCGCCCAAGCTGCCCGCCACGCTGCGCGTGACGGTGCTGGGGGCGGCGGCGATGGCTGTGACGGCGGGCGTGGGCGCGCTGTTCGGCGTGGCGGTCTAGGGCCGCCGGCGCCTCGGGGGTCTAGGGGGTGATCGAGTAGGGCAGCGGCGCGGCGGCGATGCGCGGACCGTCGGCGGTGTTCAGGCGCAGATCGCCTTCCGGCAGCGCGGCCAGGGTGGTTTCGAACAGCACCGACACCACGCCCTGATCGCTGGCGGCCTGCACCACGCGGCCGATGGGTTCGCCGGGCTGCGCCGCGTCAAACACATCCACCCCGGCCAGCGCCGCGGACTGCAGGCCGGCGTCGGCGACGGTGCCGTACGCCATGCGGCGCTTGACGGTGCCGCGATAGTGGCTGCGGGCCACGACTTCCTGGCCGGGATAGCAACCCTTGGTGAAGCTGACGCCCTGGATCAGGTCCAGGTTGACGGTTTGCGGGATGAATACGTCCTGGGTGGCCGCGGCGATCCAGGGAATGCCGGCGGCCAGATCGGCCGCATGCCAGTGTTCCGCGGACGCCAGGCCAAGCGCCTGAGTCAGCGCGGCGGATTGCGCCAGCTGCGCGTCGGACGCGATCCACCACCAGCGCAGGCGCGTGTCGGCCGACGGCGCGGCGATCCAGGTGCCGGATGGCAGGTCCGCGCGTTGCCACGGGGCGCGCGGCAAGGCGCCGGCCACGGCTTCCAGCGCGGCTGCCTGTTCGGGCGTCGCCTGGACGCCGGCCACCTGCAGCGGCGCGGCGGCCAGCTTGACCTTGGCGCGCAGCACGAACATCGACAGGCGCTTGAGCAGAGCCTGGGACAGGTCCTGGCGGACCATGCCGTAGAACTGGGGAGCGTCTTGCGCATCGGCGGGGGCGCCGCGCCACATTACCAGCGTGGCCAGCAGCCGGCCCTTGGCGGTGCAGTAGCCGGCCAGGCGGGCGGCGTCGGCGGGCAGGCCCGTGACGTCCTGCGTCAGCTGGCCATGCAGAAAGGTCAGGGCATCGGCGCCGGCGGCTGTGAAGACCAGAAGATCTTCCAGCGGCGCGCATTGCGCGCAACCTTCGGCGCGGACGGGGATCGAAGAGTAAAAGGCGTGCATGGCGGCGGGGTTATCGCGTCATCAAAGTGCTGATGATAGCCGTGTTCTCTTGCTGGAATGGCCATGCCCCCGACAAGCAAAGGGGCGCGCCGCGCGTTCCGGCCCCTCTTGTGGCCCGGCAAGGCCGCGCGATCCATTAAACTTCCAAGACTTATGAAGAAGCGACTCCGATATTACGTCTTATGGTCTTTCCTGCTCATCGTGCTGGCCGCCGCCGCCGCGGTGGGTGCAGCCTGGAGCTGGATGCACCGGCCCATGCAACTGCCGGCCGACAAGATCGACTTTGTGGTGGACCCGGGCAGCAGCCCGCGCACGGTTGCGCGCGCGCTGAATGCGGCGGGGGTACCCGTCTGGGAACCCGGTTTCGTCTGGATGGCGCGCCTGTCCGAGCGCGACAAGCTGATGAAGGCGGGCGGCTATCAGGCGATCAACGGCGATACGCCGTGGCTGCTGCTGGAGCGGCTGGCGCGCGGCGACATGACGCAGCGGCAGATCACCTTCCTGGAGGGCTGGACATTCCGCCAGATCCGCCAGGCGCTGCGCGAGAATCCGGATGTCAAGCAGACGCTGGGCGACATCAGCGACGAGGAGCTGATGGAGCGCCTGGGTTCGGACATCAAGCATCCGGAAGGGCTGTTTTTCCCGGATACCTATGTCTTCACGCCGGGCAGCACCGACTATGACCTGCTGCGCCGCGCCTACCAGGAAGGCCAGCGCATCCTGAACGACACCTGGGCCAAGCGCCAGCCCGACCTGGCCGTGGCCACGCCCTATGAAGCCCTGGTGCTGGCGTCCATCATCGAAAAGGAAACCGGCCATGGTCCCGACCGCCGGCGCGTATCGGGCGTGTTCGCCAACCGCCTGAGAATCGGCATGTTGCTGCAAACGGATCCCACCGTGATCTACGGCATGGGCGACGCCTATCAGGGGCGGATCCGCAAGCGTGACCTGCAGACCGACACCCCCTGGAATACCTATACGCGCCCGGGCCTGCCACCCACGCCGATCGCGGCGGCCGGCCGGGCCGCGCTGCTGGCGGCGGTGCAGCCCGAGCAGCACAAGTTTCTCTTTTTCGTGTCCCGCGGCAACGGCACCAGCGAGTTCTCGATCAATCTGTCCGAGCACAATCGCAACGTTTCCCGCTACATCCTCGGGCGTTCCAGCCCGGCGCCGGCCACCGCGCCGGCCGCGGCCCCGACGCCAACACCCGCTCCGGCCCCCGATCCGGAGCCGGACGCGCAACCAGAACCAGTTCAAGGACAAGATCAATGACCTCACGCGGACGCTTCATTACGCTGGAGGGCGTGGACGGCGCGGGCAAGAGTACGCATACCGTCTGGATCGCTGATTTCCTGCGCGCGCAGGGGCTGGACGTGGTGTCCACCCGCGAACCCGGCGGCACGCCGCTGGGCGAAAAGCTGCGCACGCTGCTGCTGACCGAGCCCATGGGGCTGGACACCGAGACCCTGCTGATGTTTGCCGCCCGCTGCGAGCACGTCCGCCAGGTGATCGAGCCGGCGCTCGAACGCGGCGCCTGGGTGGTTTGCGACCGCTATACCGACGCGACCTACGCCTATCAGGGCGGCGGGCGCGAACTGGGCGCCGAGCGCGTGGCCGTCCTGGAAGACTGGATGCGCGCCGGGCGACCGGACCGCACCTGGTTGTTCGACGTGCCGCTGGACGTGGCCAGGGCGCGCCTGGCCGATGCTCGCGAGCCGGACCGCTTCGAGCGCGAAGGCGCGGCGTTTTTCGAACGCACGCGCGAGGCCTACCACGCCCGCGCCAAGGCCGACCCGGGCCGCATCCGTATCGTCGACTCCACCCGATCCATCGCCCAGGTCCGCGCCGAACTCGAAGCCGGGTTGCGCGAGCTGCTGGCCGCCCAGGCATGAGCGCGCCCCAGTTCCTGCCCTGGCAGATGGACACGGCCCGCGCCTGGCTCGGCAATCGCGACCGCTTCGCGCATGCCTGGCTGGTGCATGGGCTGGCCGGAATCGGCAAGCTGGACTTCGCGATCGCCGCGGCGGCCAGTCTGCTGTGCGAGACGCCCGAAAATGGGCTGGCTTGCGGTCATTGCGCAGCCTGCTCCTGGTTTGCCAGCGGCAATCATCCCGACCTGCGCCGCATCCGCCCCGAGGCCGTGGCCGTGGAAGAGGGCGCCGATGCGGCCGAGCAGCCGGAAGACGCCGAGCCTGCGTCCGGCGCCGCCAAGCGCGCGCCGTCCAAGGAAATCCGCATCGACCAGATCCGCTCGCTGGAGTCGTGGTTCAACACCGCCACGCACCGCGGCGGCTGGCGCGTGGCGTTGCTGTATCCGGCGCATGCGCTGAATGTGGTGTCGTCCAATGCCTTGCTCAAGGTGCTGGAGGAGCCGCCTCCCCACACCGTTTTCCTGCTGGTGGCGGACGCGCCGGACCGCTTGCTGCCGACCCTGGTGTCGCGTTGCCGCCGATTGCCGCTGCCCGCTCCGGATGTGGATACGGCGCTGCAGTGGCTGCGAGACCAGAACGTGGAGCCGGCGCGCGAGTGGCTGGCCGCGGCTGGCGGCGCCCCGCTGGCGGCGTTGCGCCTGGCGCAATCCGGCGAAACGGCTTGTCCGCCATGGCTGGCGCAGCTGGTCGGCCCGCTGGCCAAGGGGCAGGCGCCCGACGTGGGCACGCTGGCTGAATCCCTGGAAAAGGTGGCGGCCGCCGAATGGATCGATGCGCTGCAACGACTCTATACGGACCTGATGCTGGCAAGCGCCGGCGCGCCCGTGCGTTACTTCCCGGCGCTCTCGGCCGGCGTGGCGCAGGTGGCCGCCCGCATGAATACCGCCCGCGTGGCCGAGGCCGCGCGCTGGCTGACGCGCCAGCGCGCGCTGGCCACGCATCCCTTGAACGCCAAGCTGTTCGCCCACGCCACCCTGCAACGCGTGGTGCTATCCTGCCAGGCGTAAGCCCTTGATCCGGCGGCGCTTTGCCCGGTAATGGGGCGGGGCGCCGCGGCACCTTCATCCAGACTCACCATGTACGTCGATTCCCACTGTCATTTGAATTTCCCGGAGCTGGCCGCCGATCTGCCGGCCATTCTTGACCGCATGGCGGCCAATCAGGTCACCCACGCGCTGGTCGTCAGCGTCAACATGCCGGAATGGCCGGGCCTCATGTCGCTGGTCGAGCCTCGGCCCAACCTGTGGGCCTCGGTGGGCGTGCACCCCGACTACGAGGACACGCCGGATCCCGCGCCCGAAGAGCTGGTGCGCCTGTCCGGTCATCCCAAGGTCGTCGCCATCGGCGAGACCGGCCTGGACTACTACCGCCTGTCCGAACCGCTGGATTGGCAGCGCGAGCGTTTTCGCCGCCACATCCAGGCCGCGCGCGACACCGGTCTGCCGCTCATCGTCCACACGCGCTCGTCCGCCGAGGACACGGTGCGTATGCTGCGCGAGGAAAAGGCGGCCGAGGCCGGCGGGGTCATGCACTGTTTTACCGAGACCTGGGAAGTCGCCCAGGCCGCGCTGGACCAGAATTTCTATATCTCGCTGTCGGGTATCGTGACGTTCAAGAACGCCCAGACCGTGCACGAGGTTGCCGCCAAGGTGCCGCTGGACCGCCTGCTGATCGAAACGGATTCTCCGTATCTGGCACCCGTGCCTTACCGTGGGAAGCTCAACGATCCGTCCAAGGTGATCCACGTGGCCGAGAAGATCGCGGAACTGAGGGGCATCTCGGTGGCCGAGGTGGCGCGTGCTTCAACGGATAATTTCTTTAATCTTTTCAAGAAGATAAAGAGATAAGTTAATCTGATTTGTTTGAAATAATCTATAGGATTGCCATGGCCATCAGCGTCGCATCTGCCCATAACGCCTTTCTGTCGTGCTGCCGCGGGGGCCTGCTGGCGCTGGCCATCGGACTGGCCGCGCCGGCGGCCCAGGCCGCCAATCCCGCCGACTGGTGGGTCTACGTCGCCAACGACTATCCCGACGACATCAAGGACCTGCTGGCCCACGGCTCGGATCCCAACGTGCGCTACAAGAACGGCCAGCCGGCCATCATGCGGGCGGTGGTGGACGGGGCCTGGAACGTGTTCGACGTGCTGGCGGCCGACAAGCGCACCGACGTGAATGCCGAGAATCCGGCGGGCGAGACCCCGCTGATGTACCTGGCCATCGCCGGGCAGACTGAGCGCGCCAAGAAGCTGATCGCGCGCGGCGCCAACGTCAACCGCCTGGGCTGGACCCCGCTGCACTACGCGGCGTCCAAGGGGCAGATGGAGATGGCGCGCCTGCTGCTGGCGAACAAGGCGATGGTCAATGCGCCCGCGCCCAATGGCGAGACGCCCCTGATGATGGCGGCGCTGTCGGGCCGCAAGCCCATGGTGGATCTGCTGATCAAGTCGGGGGCGGATGTCACCACCCAGGACACCAAGGGCCAGGACGCGGCCGATTGGGCGGCCACGGGCAAGGCGACGGCGCTGTCGGCGGAGCTGAAGACCCTGATCGCGCAACAGGAGGACGCCAAGCGCAAACGCCGCGCGGCGACGCAGGGAGGCTCGCAAGAGGAGGCCGCGGCCGTGGCGCCAGCGGCGCCCCAGCAGGCGCCGGCCCCGGCGGCCCAGGCCCCGGCGGAGAAATCCGGCGTGGGGGGCGTGTCGGGAGTGGGACTGTCCGATTACGACAAGCCCGCCGCGCCGTAGCCGGCTGGTGGCGGTTTCCCGCCAGCCCAAAACCCGCCGTCGGCGGGTTTTTTTGCGCCCGCGTTTCGGGGTTTTCCCTTGCGATTCTCAGTGCATGGGAAAAAATAAAAGGAATAACACCATAAATTGATAATCTCGCCGACATATTGCTGGGAGATGAATTGTTATGTCGGATACGTCGGTAGGGGCGGGCGCGGATCGCGTCCTGTATGTGCTGGCCACCTTGGCCCGGCACGACGGCCCGCTCAGCATTGCCGCGTTGGCCGAGAAGACCGGCCTGGCTCAAAGCACCCTCTACCGGCAGATCGCGCTGCTCAAGCGCTGGGGATTCGTCGCCGAGCACGAGGGCGAGTACGGGCCTGGGCCGCTCTGTGTGCAACTGGCCTGGGGCTTTGACCAGTCTTCCTTCCTGATCCACGAAGCGCAGCCGGACATGGCGGCGCTGGCCGCGGCGTCCGGCGAAACCATCGGCCTGCTCGTGGCCGTCAAGGACCAGGCCGTCTGCCTGGACATGGTGGAAAGCCAGCATCCGCTGCGCTGTTCGTTTACCAAGGGCCGCGGGCTGCCCCTGGCGCGGGGCGCGTCGGCCAAGTCGTTGCTGGCGTTCATGCCGCTTGCCCGGCTGCAGGCGGCGCTGGCCAACCTGGCCGCCGAGGCTGGCGTGGACGCCGCCCGGCTGGGCGACGAGCTGGACGCCATCCGCGCCCGGGGGTATGCCGTGACCGACAGCGAAGTCGACGCCGGAGTCTGGGGGGTGAGCGTCCCGATCTTCCAGCGCGCGAACCAGGCCGTCGCCTCGATCACGCTGATGGCGCCGTCCACGCGGGCCTTGCAGCGCCCGGATGCGCTGATCGACATGACCGTGGCGGCCGCCCGCCGCATCTCGGAGCGATTGAAGGTCCATTGACGTCCTTGCCGCCGAGCCCTACCGAATTACACGCTGCACCCTTTATCCAGTTCCTAGTCTCAACGATCGCCGTACCCATCGCCGTATCCACATCCACAGGACTCACCATGACCACTCGCCGCACACTGCTGACCGCCGCCCTGACCTTGAGCCTGGCCTGGGCCGCCGGCTCGGCGCATGCCCAGGAAACCATCCGCGCCGTCACCGACGCCACCTTCCCGCCGATGGAGTTTGTCAAAGACGGCAAGCGCACCGGCTTTGACATCGAACTGGTCGAAGCCCTGGCTGGCGCGATGGGCAAGAAAGTCGAATGGATCGACATCGATTTCAAGGGCCTGATCCCCGCCTTGCAGGCCGGCCGCGCCGATATCGCCGTGTCCGCCATCTACATCACGCCCGAGCGCAGCAAGGTCGTGGACTTCACCGACCCCTACTATGCGGGCGGCCTGGTGGTGCTGACCAAGGCGGACAGCCCCATCAAGACGCTGAAGGACCTGGATGGGCGCAAGGTCTCGGTGCAGGTCGGCACGAAGTCGGTCAATTACCTGAAGGACCACTACCCGGCGGTGCAGCGCGTGGAGGTTGAAAAGAACCAGGAAATGTTCAACCTGGTGCAGATCGGCCGCGCCGAAGCCGCCGTGACGGGCAAGCCCGCCGCCAAGCTGTTCGCCCAGAACACCACCGGCCTGGTCGTGCTGAATGACCAGATCACGACCGAGGACTACGGCATCGCCGTGCCCAAGAACAAGCCCGAACTGACGCGCGAGCTGAACGCCGCGCTGCAGAAGCTCAAGGCGGACGGCAGCTACCAGGCCATCGTGAACAAGTGGTTCGAGGCGCCCGCCAAATGAACCTGGAATTCGCTCCCGTCTTCGCCGATTTCGACGCGCTCGTGCGGGGCGCGGTGGTCACCATCGAGGTGACTGCCGGCGCCTTGCTGCTGGCGTGCGTCATGGGCCTCCTGGTCGGCGTGGGCCGGCTCAATCCGCGCCGGCGCGTTGTCTATGGCCTGTGCAGCACGTATCTGCTGCTGTTTCGCGGCACGCCGCTGCTGGTGCAGTTGTTCATCTGGTTCTTCGGCTTGCCCCACTTCGGCGTGACCCTGCCGGCGTTCGCCTGCGGCGTGCTGGGCCTGGGCATGTACTCCGGCGCCTATGTGTCGGAAATCGTGCGCGGCGCCATCCAGTCCGTGGATCGCGGCCAGGCGGAAGCGGCCCGTTCGCTGGGCATGTCCTCGGGGCAGGCCATGCGCATCATCATCCTGCCGCAGGCCGTGGTGCGCATGATCCCGCCGTTGGGCAACGAATTCATCGCGCTGATCAAGAACTCGGCGCTGGTGTCGCTGTTGACCATTCACGATCTGATGCACGAAGGGCAGAAGATCATCAGCGTGTCTTACCGCTCGCTGGAAACGTATCTGGTGGTGGCGCTGATCTATCTGATCCTGACCACGGCCACCATGTTGGTATTGCGGCAGGTGGAGCAACGCCTGCGCGCCGGGGGGATGGTGCAATGAGCGCTGCCATGAATGCTGCGGACAACCCGCAGGAAATGATCCGCATCCGCGGCCTGCACAAGTCCTATGGCGACCACGCCGTCCTGCGCGGCATCGATTTCGATGTGCTGCCCTCGCAGGTGGTGGTCGTGATCGGGCCCAGCGGCTCGGGCAAGAGCACCTTGCTGCGCTGCTGCAATGGCCTGGAGGTGGCGCAAGCCGGCACCGTGGACATCTGCGGCCAGACCTTGCTGGACCACGGCAGGCTGCTGCCGGAGGCGCAGCTGAACCAGCTGCGCACGCAGGTGGGCATGGTGTTCCAGGGCTTCAACCTGTTTCCGCACCTGTCGGTGCTGGACAACGTGACCGTCGGCCCGCGCACGCTGCGCGGCATGGGCCGCGACGAAGCCAACGCCCTGGCCGCGGACCTGCTGAAGAAGGTTGGCCTGTCCGAAAAGATGGCGGCCATGCCGGCCAGCCTGTCGGGCGGACAGAAGCAGCGCGTGGCCATCGCCCGCGCGCTGGCCATGCAGCCCCAGGTCATGCTGTTTGACGAGCCGACCTCGGCGCTGGACCCGGAGCTGGTGGGCGAAGTGCTCCAGGTCATGAAGTTGCTGGCCCGCGAGGGCATGACCATGATGGTGGTGACGCACGAAATGGGCTTTGCCCGCGACGTGGCGGACGTGGTGGCCGTGATGGACGGCGGCGTGATCCTGGAGTCGGGCCCGCCCGAGGTGATCTTCAGCCAGCCCCGCGAAGCCCGCACCCGCGAATTCCTGCAGGCAGTCCTGAGCGTGGGACAGGGGGCGCCGGCATGAGCACAGCGCAACTGGACATGAGCCTCTGGAAGGCGCGCGACGATAGTTCCGAGCAGGGCGACACGCGCCGGCTGGCGCATATCGTCGAGCCGGAGGCCGGGCAGGTAAAGAAGGGCGAGGCCGTGCTGCTGGGCTTTGCCTGCGATGCGGGCGTTGCCCGCAACCAGGGCCGGGTGGGAGCGGCGGAGGGGCCGGCGGGCATCCGCAGGTTCATGGCGGGCCTGCCCGCGCATGGCCTGACGCGCCTGCTGGACGCGGGTGACGTGACTTGCGAAGGCGATCAGCTGGAATACGCCCAGGAACGCCTGGGCCTGCGCGTGGCCGAACTGATGGAGCAGGGCGCGCGCCCGCTGGTGCTGGGCGGCGGCCATGAGATCGCCTGGGGCAGCTTCCAGGGGCTGGCGCGCTGGCTGCAGGCGCGCGGCGACACCGGCCCCGTGCTGGTGCTGAACCTGGATGCGCATTTCGACCTGCGCACCGGGCGTCCCGGCAGTTCGGGCACGCCTTTCGACCAGATCGCCCGTGATTGCGAGGCGCGCGGGCAGGCCCTGCAGTACGCCTGCCTGGGCGTGTCGCGGCTGGCCAATACGCCCGCGCTCTATGCGCGCGCCGCCGAAGTCGGCGCGGTCTGGGTGGAGGACCGCGACATGCAGGAGCGCCATCTGGAGGCGCGGCTGGCCAATGTCGATGCCTTGCTGGCCCGGGCGCGTCACGTGTACCTGACGATCGACCTGGACGTGCTGCCGGCGGCCGTCATGCCGGGCGTCTCCGCGCCCGCGCCCTATGGCGTGCCCTTGGCGGTGATCGAGGAAATCGTCCTGCGGGTCAAGGCCAGCGGCAAGCTGCGCCTGGCCGACATGGCGGAGTACAACCCGCGTTTCGACCTGGACGGTCATGGCGCGCGCGCGGCAGCCCGCCTGGCGTGGCAGCTGGTGTCGGCCTGACGGGCGACGCCGGATGGCGTAGTGCGGGGTGCCCCTTGATCGGTGCCGGCAGGCTGGACGCTTCCAGTTTGGCGGCTTAGGATAGGGGCAGCTTTAGGGCCGGGCCTGCGACCCGTTCGGCATCCACAACAGTAATATGTCCCCATTTAAAATATTTTAACTTTAAATGGGGACGCTATTATTTTCGTGGATAAAATGGCGCAACTTTGTCAGGAGAGCATGCTCATGTCTCAAACTCCCACCCATGCCTTGCCGTCTTATCTGAATGCCGATGACCTCGGCCCCTGGGGTAATTACCTGCAACAAGTCGACCGGGTCACCCCGTACCTGGGCTCCCTGAGCCGGTGGGTCGAGACACTGAAGCGCCCGAAGCGCTCGTTGATCGTTGACGTGCCGATCGAACTGGACAACGGCACCATCGCCCACTTCGAGGGCTACCGCGTGCAGCACAACGTGTCGCGCGGCCCCGGCAAGGGCGGCGTGCGTTTCCACCAGGACGTCACCCTGTCCGAAGTGATGGCGCTGGCAGCCTGGATGTCGGTCAAGAACGCGGCCGTGAACCTGCCGTACGGCGGCGCCAAGGGCGGTGTCCGCGTCGATCCGCGCAAGCTCTCCGCATCCGAACTCGAACGCATGACGCGCCGCTACACCAGCGAAATCGGCGTCATCATCGGACCCTCCAAGGACATTCCCGCGCCTGACGTGAACACCAACGCCCAGACCATGGCCTGGATGATGGACACGTATTCCATGAACGAAGGCGCCACCGCCACGGGCGTGGTCACGGGCAAGCCGATCGCGCTGGGCGGCAGCCTGGGCCGCGTCGAGGCCACGGGCCGGGGCGTGTTCGTCGTGGCTTGCGAAGCCGCGCGCGACCGCAACATCGACGTGGCCGGAGCGCGCGTCGTGGTGCAGGGCTTCGGCAACGTGGGCGGCACGGCAGCCCGCCTGTTCCATGAAGCCGGCGCCAAGGTCATCGCCGCGCAGGACCACACCGGCACCGTGCACAACGCCGCGGGCCTGGACGTGCACAAGCTGTTGTCGCATGTGTCGCAGACCGGCGGCGTGGGCGGCTTCTCGGGGGGCCAGGCGCTCGACAAGAACGAGTTCTGGACGCTGGAGACCGAATTCCTGATCCCGGCGGCCCTGGAAAGCCAGATCACGCTGGACAACGCCGCGAAGGTCCGCGCGAAGATCGTGGTGGAAGGCGCCAACGGCCCGACGACCCCGGAAGCGGACGACATCCTGGCTGAAAACGGCGTCTATGTGGTGCCCGACGTGCTGGCCAACGCCGGCGGCGTGACGGTCAGCTACTTTGAATGGGTGCAGGACTTCTCCAGCTTCTTCTGGAGCGAAGAGGAAATCAACCAGCGCCTGGAACGCCTCATGCGCGAGGCCTATGCGGCCGTGTCGCAAGTGGCGAAGGAGCACAAGGTGACGCTGCGCACCGCCGCGTTCATCGTGGCTTGCACGCGGATCCTGCAGGCGCGCCAGGTGCGCGGCCTGTACCCGTAACGACTGAATCGGCAATGCGCTTCCGGGCGCGTTGCCGAGGAGGCAGAGTGAGACAAAAAAAGGAATCGCCCCGCAAGGGGCGATTCCTATTGGCGGGTGCCGCAAGGCTCGGGCTTCAGGACGCCGGCAGCAGCTCCGGCTTGAGCACGCCCCGCAGATCCTGGTAGGAAATCGCCAGCTCCGGCTCGCCGTGCGAATACGGCGCGATCGAATAGGCGTCGTACTTGACGACGATTCCGTCCCGCGTCAGCGCAAAGTTGTCGCTCTCTTGAAACGGCCACATCTTGTTGTAGGCCGCCGGATCGCGCTTGGCGTCCGGATTGCCGGCCAGCCACTTGGCGTGCGCCCGCTGCAGGGCGGCGACGTAGTCGGCGCGGCGGCCCGGGATCAACGCTTCGTCCAGGCTCATCACGCGGCCGCGGCTGCGCTCCCAGTTCAGGTACTGCGTGGCGGGGATGCCATGCGCCGCGCCGGTCAGGTACTGTTCCGTGTGGAGTTCGATCGACACGATGTCGCCCACCGTGTCCTTCACGCTGGCCTTGAAGTAGGTGGCGTCGCGCGGGCGCGCCGTGGACCAGAAGTACTGCGTGTATTCCGATAAGGTGTCGTAGGGGCCGCGGCGGTTGGCGTCGGTGCCGGTCATGTAGGCCAGCACGTGGTCCACCAGGGCCGTCAGCTTGGGGATGCCCGGAAAGGCCACGCTGTCGATCTCGATGCGCGGGCAGTCGCCTTCACAGCCCGGCTTGCCGGATGCCCACTTGATGCGCTCGGTAGACAGGTCGCCCACTTTTTCCGGCGTGGCGGAGGCCTGGGCGGCCTGGGAAGCCGGCGTGGCCAGGGTGATGTTCGATGGCGGCGTGCTGCCGCAGCCGGCAAGCGCCAGCAGGGCGGCGCCCAGGATCAGACCGCTTATCGCGCCGGGCGGCGTGAATGTGCGACGCATTGCATTTCCTCCAGAAAATCAGGGCGTTCCCGTCAGGGGACGACACCCGTCCATTCGGCGGTGGAGAACTTTTCGTCGGCCTGCGCCTGCGCGCGCGCCAGCGTGTCGCTGCCCACCTGACCGGGAGTCAGACGATGCAGGCCGGCAAAAGTTTCCACCATGCGGTCGATGATGACTTCGCGCGCCAGTCCCGTCTGGGTGCGCAGCGGATCGACGCGCTTCTTGGCGCTGGTGGTGCCCTTGTCGGACAGCTTCTCGCGCCCGATGCGCAAGACCTCGACCATTTTATCGGCGTCGATGTCGTAGGACATGGTCACGTGATGCAGGACGGCGCCGGCGCGGCGGGCCTGGGCGGCGCCGCCGATCTTGCCGATATCCGAGGCGATGTCGTTTAGCGGCTGATACCAGGCCTTGATGCCCAGGCCCTGCAGCGCGGTCAGCACCCAGGCGTCCAGGAATGCATAGGACTCCTGGAAACTCATGCCGTGGACCAGCGCCTGCGGGGCGCTCAGCGAATAGGTGATGGAGTTGCCGGGTTCGATGAACATCGCGCCGCCGCCGCTGACGCGGCGCACGACCTCGATGCCGTGGCGCCTGGCGCCCTCGGGGTCGACTTCGTTCTTCAGGGATTGGAAACGGCCGATCACGACGGCGGGCGCGGCCCATTCCCAGATGCGCAGGGTGGGCGGGCGCTGGCCGGCGCCGACTTCGTCCGTGATGACGGCGTCCAGCGCCATGTGCAGCGCGGGCGCTTGCGGCCCCTCATGGATCAGTTGCCAGTCGTAGTCGTTCCAGTCGGTGCGCGTCATGCAAGCGCCCTCCGCAACACCACGGCGACGGCCTCGGCGGAAAAGCCGAACATTTCCGCGCCGGGCGGCAGGGCGGACTGCACGGCGACCGCCAGTTCCAGTTCGGCCGAGTCGGCCGGCATGCCGTTCAGCCCGCGGTTGATGGCCTCCAGGGCTTCGGGCGGCTCAAGAAAGAAGTCACCGCTGATGCGCACATCGGCCAGGCGGCCGTCGCGCACTTCCAGATCCGCGACTACCAGTTTGCCGCCGGGGACTTTGTATTCGCCATGCATGGGCGCTCCTTGCAGAATCAATTCGGAAATTACAGGCTGAGCTTCATGCCGTCGTGGCTGGCGACAAAGCCCAGGCTTTCATAGAACCGGCGCGCGTCGGGACGGGCGCGATCGGTGGTCAGCTGGACCAGCCCGCATCCCTGGATACGGCACTGGTCTATCGCCCACTCGAACATGGCGCGGCCCAGGCCGGCGCCACGGAACGACGAAGCGATGCGCACGCTTTCGATCTGCCCCCGCCACTGGCCCAGCCGCGACAAGCCGGGTATGAACGATAACTGCAAACAGCCGACCACATGTGAATCCTGCTCAACCACGGCCAGGAATTGATTGGGATCCTGCTGGATGGCGGTGAATGCGGCGCCATAGCGCGGGTTCAGCGGTACGGAGGCGTCCTCGCGGGTGGCCCCCAGCGCATCGTCGGCAAGCATCGCGACGATTTCCGGCAGGTCCGCGATCCGCGCGCGGCGAAAGACCAGTTGTGGTTGGGTCATGGCGCCTCCGTTCAGCGGGCGACGCTCTGGGCGGTCTGGCCGAACAGGATGCGGCGCGATTCCTCATCGCTGACTGACGGCGCCGTGTTGATCGTATCGGCCAGCGCATAGGCGCGCTGCGTGGCGGGACGCGCGGCGATGGCTTCGAACCAGCGCTTGAGGTGCGGGAAGTCGTTCAGGTCCTGCCCCTGCTTGGCATGCGGCACGATCCAGGGATACGCCGCCATGTCGGCGATGGAATAGTCGCCCGCGACAAATTCGCGGTCCGCCAGGCGCTTGTTCAGCACGCCGTACAGGCGGTTGGTTTCCTTGACGTAACGGTCGATGGCGTAGTGGATGCGTTCCTGCGCGTAGCCCGAGAAGTGGTGGTTCTGGCCCGCCATGGGGCCCAGGCCGCCCATCTGCCAGAAAAGCCATTGCGACACCTCGGCGCGGCCGCGCACGTCGGCGGGCAGGAAACGGCCGGTTTTTTCGGCCAGGTAGAGCAGGATCGCGCCCGACTCGAACAGCGGTATCGGCGCGCCGCCGTCGGCGGGCGCCTGGTCCACGATGGCCGGGATGCGGTTGTTCGGTGCAATGGCCAGGAATTCGGGTTTGAACTGGTCGCCGCGGCCGATGTTCACCGGATGGATCTTGTAGGGCAGGCCGGCTTCTTCGAGGAACAGCGTGATCTTGTGACCGTTGGGGGTGGTCCAGTAATAGAGATCGATCATGAGGGTGTCCTGGTCATCATGGCGCCGCCGGCGGGAGCCGGCGGATGAGAAGGCCATGATAGCGGGGCATTATTGACTGGCGCCCGAATAACCGGGGGACGGGTGCGGGTTTCCCCGCTCCGGCATGGGCCGCGCCGTCAGATGGCGCCCGGCCGCGGGCTGCCCGGCAGGCGCCAGGTCCAGTTCAGGCTGACCGCCGCGGCGGCCAGGAAGATGAGCGCCACCCCCGCGATCTGCGTGGCGTCCATGCGGTGCCCGTAGACCACGAAGTCCAGCAGGATGGCGACCGCGGGATAGATGAAGCTGAGCGCGGCGGTCGACGTGGTGGGCAGCTTCTGGATGGCCGAGTACATCAGGATGTACATCAGGCAAGTGTGGATCAGGCCCAGCGCGACCAGGTAGCCCCATTGCATGGGCTGGGCCGGCAGGGCATTGAAATCGGCCATGGGCAGCAGCATGACGGCGCCCAGCGTCACCTGCACCAGCGCCAGCACCTGGGGCGCAATGCCCTTCAGGCGCTTGACGATGACGGCGGTGATGCCATAGAGCGCGGCCGCGCCCAGGCCCAGCATCAGGCCCGACAGATAGGCGCTGCCACCCGCGGCGCCGGTGTCTCCCAGGCGCAGCACCAGCAGCAGTCCGGCAAAGGCCACGACCGACCAGGCCAGCTTGCCGCGCGACGGGCGTTCGCCCAGGAACAGCACGCCCAGGCCGATCAGGAAGAAGGGCTGCACGTTATAGACGGCGGTGGCCAGCGAAATCGAAGCCAGGCGGTAGGCCGAGAACAGCAGGACCCAGTTCAGCACCAGGGCCGCGCCGGCACCCAGCGCCAGGGCCAGCGTCCTGGCGGTGAACAGGCCGGGCTTGAGCAAGCCCCGCGCCCAGCAGTACACAAAGAGCGACAAGGCGCCGAAGACGCAGCGGAAGAAGACGACATTCCAGGCGCTCTGGCCGGATTCCAGCACGAACACGCCCAGCGTGCCGGAGAGGGTCATGGCCGCCGCCATCTGGGCCAGGCCGACGCGTTCAGTCGAGGGGGTCATGATGATTCTCCGGGGGCCATTCGGCCACGATGTTCGATGGACAAATTATCCCAGGCGGTTCAAGCTGCTTATATGATGTTGTCGTGGCACTTTCAGTATCCAACCTTCCTTTGGGTGGAATTTATGCAAAACGACCTAAAGATTGAAAGCCCGGTCCTGGACGGTATCGATCGCCGTCTCGTGGAGACGCTTTCGGCCAATGCCCGCACCACCACGGCCGACCTGGCCCGGCAGGTCGGCATGTCCGCGCCCAGCGTGGCGGACCGCCTGCGGCGGCTGGAAGATTCCGGGGTGATCCGCGCCTACACGCTGGATGTGGACCCGGTGGCCTTGGGCTACTCGCTGGAAGCCATCGTGCGTATCCGCCCCTTGCCCGGGCAGTTGCGCCACGTCGAGGGACTGATCCAGGAAATACCGGAATTCGTGGAGTGCGACAAGGTGACGGGCGATGACTGCTTCATCGCCCGCATGGTGCTCAGGTCGATTTCGCACCTGGACGGCATCCTGGAGCGCGTGACGGAATACGCCGAGACGAACACGTCCATCGTCAAGGCGCACACGGTGCGCCGCCGGCTGCCGCCCCTGCGCTAGACCGGGGCCGACAAAGCCTGGGTGATGTCGTCCCGGATGCTTGCGGGCGTGTCGGTGGGCGCGTAGCGCTTGATGACCTGGCCATCGCGGCCCACCAGGAACTTGGTGAAGTTCCACTTGATGCCTTCGGTGCCGAACACGCCGGGTTTTTCGCCCTTGAGCCACTGGTACAGCGGATGGGCGTCGGCGCCGTTGACGTTGATCTTGGCGTACATCGGGAAGGTGATGTCGTACTGCGTGCTGCAGAACTCCTGGATCTGGGCTTCATCGCCGGGTTCCTGGTGGCCGAACTGGTCGCAGGGAAAGCCCAGCACCGTCAGCCCGTCGCCATGGAACGTCCGATAGAGTTCTTCCAGGCCCGCGTATTGCGGCGTGAAGCCGCATTTGGAGGCCACGTTCACCACCAGCAGCACGCGGCCGCGATAGGCGTCTAGAGACTGTTCCGCGCCGTCGATGCCGCGGGCGGAGAAATCATGGATGGTGCTCATGCGGGCTCCTCTGGTCAGGCGTCTGAACGCGGGGGCGTCAGCGCGCGGGTTAGACCTGCGAGTGTAGCGCCGGCAGGCCTGGGATCCGTTCACACCAAAGGGAGCCTCGCACCGGCCCTAGACCAGCTTCAAGTCCAGCGGCGTCACGCCGGGAAACACCTGGGCCAGCCGCGCCTGGTCCAGCCCATACAGGCGCGAGAACAGGCCGGCAAAGACAGCGCGGTATTCGTTGAGCACCGGGTAGTCGCGGTCCTGGAACAAGGTGTCCTGCCTGACCGCGGTTTGCCGCCCGGCGATGCGTCCGCCTCGGACATTTCCGCCCATCACCCAGTAGACCGTGCCGTGTCCGTGGTCCGTGCCCTTGTTGCCGTTCTCGCGGAAGGTGCGGCCGAACTCGCTGATCACCACCACGGTGGTCTGCTTCCAGGCCGGACCCATTTCGTCGGCGTAGGCGGCCAGGGCGCGTCCGAGCTGGCCCAGCCGGTTCGACAGCAGGCCCTTGGCGCCGCCTTGCCCCACGTGCGTGTCCCAGCCGCCCACGTCGACAAAGCCCAGGTTGTAGCGGTCGCTCATGAAGCGGGCGATGCGCCGCGCTTCCTGCTCCAGCTTGTCCGCTGACACGGCGTTGCCGCTGGCGGCCTTCATCTCGGCTTCAATGTCCTGCCGCGTCGCGCCCATGATGCGCTGACCTTCGGCGACCGAGGCGTTGAGCTCGGTGCCGTGGTACATGGATGCGATGACGCGGTTGTTGTCCTCGTCCAGGCGGGATTTGCGGCTGGCGCCGCCCAGGTCGATGTTGGGCACGCGCGTTTGGCCGCGGAAGATCTGCGGCACTTCGGAGGTGAAGGCGGCCGACTGCGCGCCGGTCAGCGCGGTGGACAGGCGGTTGAGAAAGCCGGAGCGGTAGTCGCCGCCGTCCTTGCCTGCGCCCTGGCCGAGTTCGATGCGGTTCTGCGTGGCAAAGTGGCTGCGGCTGGCGTCGTCGGTGCCGGCGAACGGTACGAAGGCCAGTTCCCTACGCTGATAAAAGGGCAGCAGGCTGTGCGCGAGGGCCGGGTGCAGGGCCCAGCCGTCGGCGAGCGGCAGCGCGGCGCCGGCGCCATCGCCCGGCCGGGCGATGGCGATGTTGGGCCGCGATTCGTAATAGAAGTCGCTGCTGGCGGGCACCAGCAGGCTGGCGGCGTCATAGGCCCCGCGCATGAACACGACCAGCAGGCGGTTGGAAGAGGCGGCAGGCGCCGCGTAGAGGCGGCTTGCGCCGAACGCGAGGGGGGCGCTGGCCATCAGTTGAAGCAGGCGGCGGCGGTGCATGGTGTTTTCTCCGTCGGCTAGCGCCGCATGAATTCAGGCGAGGCCAGCAGATAGGTGTTGGCGTCCTTGGGCGACCTGGCTTGTTCCATGGCTTGCCGCGTCGCGCTCGACAGGCCCGCGAACAGGCCGCTGTCCGCGTTGGCCTTGTACAGGTCCGGCAGCGCGGGCAGGTCCACCGGCCCCTTGTCATCGCCTGCGCGGTAGAAGCCCTGGGGCGCGGCGGCGATGCCGCGGGCCGTCTCGAAGCGCGCCGTCATCTGGCCGGACCCCGCCCAGTCCGACTGGGCCTGGGGGTAGCCATCGGGCGTCAGGCGCTGGTTCAGCGGCTGCCCCAGCTGCTTGAGCATGTTCATGCCGGGCTGGGTGTTGACGATGGTCGGCAGGCCGGCGTAGGCCAGCCGCAGCGAGGAATAGACATAGTGGACCGGGTCCTTGAACACGCCGGTCTTGAGCGACTGGGCGAACTCCGGCGAGGCATACAGCGTCTGCAGCGTGGCCGCGATGTCGCCGTCCTTCTCCAGGAACGTCTTTGCCATGCGCTCGACCAGCGCGGGGGCCGGCGCGTCGCCGACAAAGTACGCGGCGAGCTTGGCGCTGACGAAGCGCGCGGTGGCAGGGTGGCGGGCCAGCAGGTCCACGGCCGCGTCCACTTCGGCCAGGCCCGCTCCTTTGATGCTGCGGCCCAGGAAGACCTTGTCGCCGTAGTCGTGCCGCGCGGGGTTGAACAGGAACAGCCCGTCCTGCACCAGCTGGCCGCGCAGTTCGGGTTTGACGTTCGGAAGCTGGTCCTTGTTGTGGATGCCCAGCCCGGTCAGGATGCGCGCCAGTTCCTGGACGTCCTTCTGCGTGTAGCCGCCCTTGACCCCCAGGGTATGCAGCTCCATCAGCTCGCGCGCGTAGTTCTCATTGATGCGGCCGGCGGCATTCTGCGTATTGTCCAGGTAGACCAGCATGGCAGGCGACCGCAGCGTGGCCGCCAGCAGGTCGCGGAACTTGCCCAGCGCGTGCGGCCGGATGGCCTGGTCTTCGTACTGGTCGATGTAGGTGCCGATGTCGTTCTTGGCGGCATAGACATTGAAGTGGTTCATCCAGAACCACGTCATCTGTTCCTGCAGCTGGTTGGGGGAATACAGCGCCCGCCAGAACGCCCGGCTGGCGGTGTCGTCGGCGCGCTGGCGGGAGATCAGCCGCGCCTCGCGCTGCACCTTCTGGCGAGCGGCGGGGGCGTCGCCCTTTGCCTGTTCGCGCATGCCGCGCTGCTCCGCCAGGGCGTCCTGGGCGCTCTGGCGCGAGATCGACAGCGCGTCGATGCGCGCCTGCACATCGCCGGGCAGCCTGGCCTTCGGGTCGGGATGCAGCTGCGCCTGCAGATAGCGCTCGGCGCCCAGTTCCCGCATGCGGCTGAGTTCGGCGGGCGTGGCGCCCCACGTGACGCGGTTCACCATGGCGGCGTCGCGGGCGCGGGCGGCGTCGTCCTGCTGGGCGTGGACGGTGGCGGCCAGCGGCAGCAAGAGCAGCGCCGCCAGACGGTGGAGGAACAGGCGCGGGTACGGCATGAGGCGTGCACCTTCAGGGTTGGTGAAGCGTGTGACAGGATAATCGCGCAGGCATTCCCGATCGGGCGCGCCTTGCAACGCAAGGAAACGGATCGTTTTAGAACTGCGCCTGGCCCCAGTGGGCGCGGGGGCTTTCCGGCCCCCGCAGCGCGCCCGTCCTATCATGCGTTATTGCCGATTGCGCCAGAGGCGAAAGGAGTCCGATGATGGAAGGAATGATCGAGCGCCTGGAGGCGATGCTGGCCAAGGGCACTGACAACATGCTGTTGCGATTTTCGCTGGGCAAGGCCTACGCCGAACAGGCGTGCTTTCGCGAGGCCGAAACGCATCTGCGCGCCGCGCTGGCCTTCGACCCCACGTATTCCGTGGCGTGGAAATGGCTGGGCAAGGCCTTGCTGGGGCTGGGCGACAAGGCCGGCGCGCGCGCTGCCTGGGAGTCGGGATTGGAGGCCGCCCATGCCCGCGGCGACCAGCAGGTGGTGAAGGAGCTGCAGGTGTTCATCAAGCGCCTGGACAAGGACGCCGCGGCCAGCGCCTGAGCGCCCGCGCGCACGGCTACGCGGCCTGATTGCCCAGCAAGGGGCGCGCAGGCCGCGCCGCCGGAAGCAGGGCGACGGGCGCAGGCACAGGCGCCGCCGCCTGGCCGCCGGCGATGCGGAATACCTCGATGGCGTGGCGCAGTTGCGCGCCGCGCGTGCGCAGATTGTCCACGGCCACGGTGGCTTCCTCGACGCGCGCGGCATTGCGCTGGGCGGCGTTGTCCGTTTCCGAGATGGTGCGGGTCACGTTGTCAATGCCGGCGTGCTGTTCGGTCGAGGTCGCGGCGATCTCGCTCATGATCCGCGTCACTTGCCGCACCGATTCCTGGATGTCCCGCATGCTTTCGCCGGCGCGCTCCACATGCCGCACGCCGTCGCTGACGCGCTCGTTGGACGCTTCGATCAAGGCCTTGATCTCGCGGGCGGCGATGGCGCTCTTCTGCGCGAGGCTGCGCACTTCGCTGGCGACCACCGCGAAGCCTTTGCCGGCCTCGCCGGCGCGGGCGGCTTCCACCGCCGCGTTCAGCGCCAGGATGTTGGTCTGGAAGGCGATGCCGTCAATGAGGCCGACGACTTCGGAAATCCGGGATGAGCTTTGCACGATGCCTTGCATGGCCTGCGCGGCATCGTTCACGACGCCGCCACCGCGCGTGGCGGCGGTGGAAGCCTGGCCTGCCAGGGTGTCGGCGCCATGCGCATTGGCCGCGTTCTGCTTCACGGTGGCGGCCAGCTGCTCCATGCTGGCCGCGGCCTCTTCCAGCGACGCGGCCTGGCGTTCCGTGTGAGCCGACAGGTCGGCGTTGCCGTCGGCGATCCTGGCGGCGGAAAGCAAGGCGCTTTCAATGCCGTCATGGACGTCGCGCGTGATGCTGACCAGGCTTTTGCGCATGACCTCGAGCGAAAACTTCAGCGCGCCGAGTTCGTCGCGCAGATTGCCCGACGCCAATGGGGTGCTGAGGTTGCCGGCGGCGATCTGCCGCGTGAAGTCGGTTGCCGTGACCAGCAGCCCCGTAATGGAACGGGCAAAGCCCCACCCCGACGCGAAGATCAGGATCACGCCGCCCGCGAGCACGCCAGCAGCGATGGCAAGCTCTTCCGTGCTCATGCGCTCGTACATGCCGTAGAGCGCGACGCCTGCCGCGCCCAGGAACAGCGAGGACGCCAGCACGGCCCAAGCCAGCATGCGCGAGCGCACGCCGGTTAGACGCCAGATCCGCAGGCGCGCCAGCACGCCGCGCAAGCCGGTGGGCCTGGCCTGTCCGCGGCTGAGCCGGATGCCGCGGGCGGTGCCGTCGCGCAGCCGCGCATAGACGTCCTGCGCGGACTCGATCTGCGCGCGGGTCGGTTTGACACGCACCGAGGCATAACAGACGGTCTCGCCCCGTTCCATGATGGGCGTGACATTGGCCAGCACCCAATAGAAGCTGCCGTCCTTGCGGCGGTTCTTGACCACGCCCGTCCAGGACTCGCCGCGCTGTATGGTGTGCCACAGGTCTTCGAACGCGGCTTCGGGCATGTCGGGATGGCGGACGATGTTGTGGGCCGCGCCCACCAGTTCCTCGCGGGAAAACCCGCTGACTTCGACGAAGGCCGGATTGGCGTAGATGATGCGGCCGCGCGCGTCGGTGCGGGAAATCAGGTATTGCTCGTCGCGCAGCGTGTATTCCTGCTCGTATACCGGCTGATTGTTGCGCATGCGTCTTTCGTCCTGTGATGGGCGTGGTGCAGCGGGATCATCCGGGACGGGCAGGGCGGCAGCGTTGATTTACATCAAGATACAGGGAGGTTGTGCCGGCTACGCGGCGGGCAGGTTGCCGAACGCCTCCAATGCGCGCAGCCGGCTTTGCGCCAGGTCCACGATCGGTAGGGGATAACCGGCGGCCGCGCGCTCCATGGGGCTCGGGTCGTGGATCGCCTGATCGTCCAGGTGCGCCAGTTCCGGCAGCCATTCGCGCAGGAAGACGCCGCGCGGATCGAACTTGCGCGATTGCGACAGCGGGTTGAAGACGCGGAAATACGGAACCGCGTCGGCGCCGGTGGAGGCGCTCCATTGCCAGCCGCCGTTGTTGGCGGCCAGGTCGCCGTCCACCAGCTGCGCCATGAACCAGGCTTCGCCCCGCCGCCAGTCGATCAGCAGATTCTTGGACAGGAACATGGCGGTCACCATGCGCAGCCGGTTGTGCATCCAGCCCAGCGCCAGCAGCTGGCGCATGGCTGCGTCGACGATGGGAATGCCGGTCTTGCCCTGCTGCCAGGCGAGCAGGTCGGCGGGCGAGTCGCGCCAGGGCACGGCGGCGGTTTCCGGCTTCATGGGCCGGTGCATGGACAAGGACGGGTAGGCGGCCAGCAGGTGCTGGTAGAACTCGCGCCACAGCAGTTCGTTGATCCACGTGGCGGCGCCCGCGCTGCCGCTGTCCAGCTCGCCGTGATTGGCGGCCAGCGCGGCGCGCAGCGCCTGGCCCGGCGACAGCACGCCGGCGGCCAGGTAGGGCGACAGGCAACTGGTCCCGGGCAGGGAAGGGAAGTCGCGTTCGTCCTTGTAGGCGTCGATGGCGCCGTCGGCGAAAGCGGCCAGACGGTCGCTGGCCGCGGACTCGCCGGCGGGCCAGAGCGCGCGCACGGCGTCGCCGGGCGCGTCGAATCCGTCAAAGGTTGCAGGCAGCGGATCGGCCGCCCACGGGGGCGGCGTTTGCGCGCGCGGCGCGGGTATTGCCCGGATCGGCGCGGTGCGCAGGCGCTCGCGGCAGGTGCGGGCATAGGGCGTATAGACGCGATAGCATTCGCCCTTGCCCGTGAGCACGGTGCCCGGACGCAGCAGCGACGCGCCATGGTGCAAGGTCCAGTCCACGCCGATGGCTTGCAGGCTGGCCGCGACGGCGGCGTCGCGGCGGCGTTCGTTGACGGCCCATTCGGCGTTGGCGTGAACCTGCCCGATCGCGTGCTCCTGGCAGAAACGGGTCATGGCGGCGGGCGCTTCGCTCCAGTCGTGCACGGTCAGCAGCTTGAGGGGGATGCCGGCCTGGGCCAGGTCCCGCGATAGCTCGCGCAGGTTGCGCAGCCAGAAATCCACCTTGGCGGGCGCATCGCCATGCAGGCGCCATTGCCCCGGGGCCGCCAGAAAGAGCGCGGTGACCGCGCCGGCTTCGGCGGCCGCGGCCAAGGCGGCGTTGTCATGCATGCGCAGGTCGGTGCGCAGCCAGAGCAGCGTATTCATGCGGGGAGCTCCAGGGCTGGGAAACCGGCTCGCGGGAGCCCGCCGCCGGTGAGGCTGGCATTCTATCGCGAGCCCCGGAGCCGCGCGGCGCGGCGGCGGGGCGTGGAATACGATGTAAAAACTACGAGTAGATGTGACCATGGCTGCCCCCTCGAACGCGTTGTCGGCCCGCGCCGGAGGAGAGCGGCCAGCGGGCAAGCGGGCCGCGCGGCGAGCGCTCGCGCCGGTCAAACCATGAAACACGCTGGCGTGCCCTGCGTATTGACGCGGCTCGAGCCCCGCCATGTAATGCAATAAACGATGAGAGCAGACAAAACGCTATGGGAAATCTGATGGACCTACGCCCGTCCTTTCTGAGGGGACGCACACCCGCCGGCACGACGTCCCGGGATGTCCTGCAAAAACTGTGGCGTTCGGTCGACCTGCCCGACGAGTCGCTCGAGCATGTCGTGCTGACCGGTGCGGACCCTGTACTTCCTTCGTCCTTCGCCGTCGGTACCGCGGCGCAGGCCAGCATGGCTGCGGCGGCATTGGCCGCGGCTGAAATCTGGCACCTGCGCGGTGGCGCCCGGCAGCAGGTCAGCGTGGACATGCTGCATGCGGCGCAGGAATGCCGCAGTCATTTCACGATCAATGGCATTGCGCCCAATCCCTGGGACCCGATCTCCGGGGTGTACCGGTGCGGCGACGGCGGCTGGGTGCGCATCCACGCCAACTTTGCCCATCACCGCGACGGGGCCCTGGCGCTGCTGGGGTGCCCCACCGGCGACGGCGCCACGCGCGAGGCCGTGGAGCTTGCGCTGAGCCGCTGGAAGGCCTTCGATTTCGAGCAGGTCGCGGCGGATGCCGGCATGGTGGTGTCCGCCATGCGCACCTTCGACGAATGGGACCGCCATGCGCAGGGCCAGGCGATAGCCGCGCAGCCCCTGCTGACCATCGAGCGCATCGGCGAGGCCGATCCGCGGCCCTTGCCCAAGTATGGGCAGGATGCCCGCCCGCTCAAGGACATCCGGGTGCTGGACCTGACGCGCATCATTGCCGGACCTGTTTGCGGCAGGGCGCTGGCCGCCTATGGCGCCGACGTGATGCTGGTCAATTCCCCGCAACTGCCCAATATCGACAACATCATCGACACCAGCCGGGGCAAGCTGTCCCTGCTGGCCGACCTGGACACGGCCGACGGCCGCATCGCGGTGGGCAATCTGCTGCGCAGCGCCCACGTATTCGTGCAGGGCTATCGTCCCGGCGGGTTGCAGGCCCTGGGTTTCGGCGCGCAGGATGCGGCGCGGATCCGGCCGGGCATCGTCTACGTATCCCTTACCGCCTACGGCAATTCTGGCCCGTGGGCCAACCGCCGGGGTTTCGATTCCCTGGTGCAGACGGCAACCGGCTTCAATCATGCGGAAGCACAGGCCGCCGGCCAGGAAGCGCCCAAGCCGCTGCCTATGCAGATCCTGGATCATGCGTCGGGCTACCTGATGGCATTCGGGGCGCAAGTGGCCTTGGCCCGCCAGGCGACCGAAGGCGGAAGCTGGCATGTGCGGGTGTCCCTGGCGCAGACCGCGCACTGGCTGCGCGGCCTGGGCCGGGTGGACGGTGGGCTGGCCTGTCCCACGCCCGGCTTCGATGGCTTGCTGGAAACGATGCCGTCGGGTTTTGGCGAACTGGTCGCCTTGCGTCACGCCGCCCGCTTTTCCGCGACGCCTGCCCGCTGGACGCGGCCGTCCAGCCCGCCCGGCACGCATCCCACGGTGTGGCCTTTCAACTAGGGCCTGTTCACACTCAAAGGAGCCTCGCACAGGCCCTGGGACCTACTGCTTCGCCTTCCAGGCGCGCAGGGCGCGCATCGTGTTGGTCACGTGCGATTCCGGGCTCATGTCCGTGAATTCATACAGGATCTTGCCTTCCGGCGAGATCACATAGGACACGCGCTGCGCGTATTCCGGGCGCTTGTCGTGCACGGCGTCATAGGCTTTCATGATCTTGCCGTCGCCGTCCGCCGCAACGGCAAACTTGCTGCGGCATTCGCTCACCGAAAACTTGTTGAGCGTGTCGATGTTGTCCGTCGACACGCCGATGACGGTGGCGCCCAGCGATTTGTACTCGTCAGTGGCTTCGGCGAAGTTGTGCGCTTCGATCGTGCAGCCCTGCGTGAATGCGGCCGGGAAGAAGTACAGCACGACCGGCCCTTGCTTGAGCGCCTCGTTCAGCTTGAAGGTGAAGACGTTCCCGCCCAGCGAAGCCTGAGTGCTGAAGTCGGGTGCGGGCGCGCCCACGTTCAGCGCGGCCTGCGCCGACGGGCCGGCCAGAAGGCCGCATAGCAGTAACCAGGGGGCAAGGCGCTTCATTGGAATCTCCTAGAGTCGGGGCGCCGCGCGGGCACGCCGCGGCAAGGGGGTTACTGTAGCCGCGCGGATGGCGGGGGTCCAGTTCAGTCGCGGCCGGATCCGCCACGGCCATTGCCGTCGCCGCCGCCGCGAGACTGGTCACGCTGCTGTTGTTGCTGCTGTTGTTGCTGCTGCTGTTGCTGTTGCCGCTGTTGTTGCTGTTGCTGCCGCTGTTGCTGTTGTTGCTGTTGCTGCTGCCGTTGTTGTTGCTGCTGCTGCTGTTGCTGCTGGCGGACCTGCTGTTCGCGTTGCTGGTGCTGACGTGTCTGCTGCTCATGCTGCTGCCGATCGCGGTCCTGTTGCCGGACCTGTTGTTCACGTTGCTGCTGCTGGCGCGCCTGTTGATCGCGTTGCCCCTGCTCGCGGGCTTGTTGCTGGGTCCGCTGGTCGCGCTGAAGCTGTTCGCGGGCCTGTTGATCGCGCACTTCCCGCTGGCGGGCCTGTTGCTGGGCCTGTGCGTCGTTTTGCTGCTGCTCGCGTGCGTGCTGATCGCGCGTCCGCTGTTCGCGGGCCTGTTGCCGGGCTTGCTGGTCGTGTTGCAGTTGCTCGCGCGCCTGTTGGTCGATCGCCTCCTGCTGGCGGTTCTGCCGCTGCGTCAGCTGCTCGCGTTGCTGCTGATCGCGGCCTGGTGGTTGACGGGCTTGCTGCTGCGCCTGCGGGTCGCGGGCCTGCGGCGGCCCCTTGTCCCGGCCGTCCCGGCCGTCGCCGGACCGCCCATCGCCGCCCGGCCGCCGGCCATTATCCGAATGATCCACGTACGCCTGCGGCGGGCGGCCCTTGTTGTGCTCGTAGAACTGCGCGCGGTTTTTGGCCGCGTCGCGCGCGTACCCGCGCTGCATGTCGGTGGGCGGCGCATGGCGTTCCTGGCGCGCCGCGAGTTCGCGCGGATCGGGCTGGCGCCGGATGCCGGAAGGGCCGCCGTGGTAGCTGACGCGGCGGCTGTCGGCATTGTTGATCACCACGGTGTGGTTGTAGACATAGTTCACGCGCGTGACGTTCACGTTCGTGACCGACCGGTTGTAGTAGAAGCGGTCGCGCTTCCAGTAGCCGCCGGCATAGCCCAAGCCCGTATAGCCGAAGCCGTAGTTGATGCCGCCGTAGAAGCCTACGTGAGGCCCCCAGTAGCCGGCGTTCCACAGGTACAGGCCGTTGGCGTAGCTCCAGTAGCCCGGCGTCCAGAGCGCGCCGGCGTACGGCGCCGGCACCCAGGCGCCGGGAACCCAGAAAAAGCCGTAGTGGTTGCGGCTCCAGTAGCCGGGCACCCACAGGTAGCCATCGCCGGGGGGCGGCGGCTGCACGTAGACGGGCAGGGCCGGGGGCGGCTCGGGGCTGCGGTCCACCAGCGCCAGGTTGGCGTTGGCGGGGTCGCCATTGTCATAGGCGGGGTCATAGGAAGGCGCGGCGGGCGGCGGCGCATAGGTTTGCGCGGCGGCGGTGGCGCAGGCAGCCAGGAGGGCCGCGGTGGCCAGCGGCCGCAAGCAGGCGATCTGGATGGAAGGGATCATGGGGTTTCCTGGACGCAGCGGGTGCGCGGATCAATACCCGCGGTAGTAGTAATGCGGCGCGGGATACGCCGGGTAGTAGTAGTGCGGCGTGTAGTAGACGGGCGCGGGGCGGTAGTAGGCCGGCCGCGCCGGCACCACCACGCATCCGGTCAGGCTGCTTGCCATCGCCAGCATCAACAACAGACTCTTCTTCATCAGGAACTCCTGCCAGGCGCCAGGCGTGAATCACGCCCTGGTTGCGCTCACAGGAATTAGGCCACAGCGGATGGCGCGAGTTCGGGCCTGTAATCGTTCCGAAACAGCTTTCGGGTGACCGATGTTTGCGCCTGCGTGACCGTCGATGTCGTTCGTATCAATGTCTCCGGAAAAGCAAGGGGGGCCGCCTGAGCGACCCCCCTTGGTCCCGCGTGCCGCCCCGCCCGCGGCCTCATGCCACGCGCGGGTCCGGTTCCAGCGGCTTCAGTTCCAGCGCCCGCCGTTGCCGGCCAGGCTGAAACGGCCCGCGCCCATGAAGGCGATGGCCAGGCCGGTGAACAGGAACATGCCTTGCAGTTCCAGTGCCCAGCCGCCGTTGTTGGTCATGCTGCCGATCTGGCCGCTATGCGCAAGCAGGATGGCGACGACCATGTTGATGGCGATCAGCAGGCCGCCCAGGCGGGTATAGACGCCGATGATCAGGAGGACGGGAGCGATGATTTCGCCCACGTAGGCGCCGTAGGCCAGGAAGCCCGGCAGGCCGTGCGAGGACAGCATGCCGCTGATGCCGCTCACGCCGCCGCCGGTGAGTTTGAACAAGCCGTGGAGGAGTATCAGGATACCGAGGGTCAGGCGCAGGATCAGCTTGCCGGTGTCATCGGACTTGATCATGGTGAGTTTCTCTAGTGATGGTTAAGGGGGACAGTGCGCTGGTTGGAGCGCACCGAGAACCTTTGGTTCCGCGTCCCGCGGACTCCCGGCAGAGGCGTTCCCGGAGGGCGCCCGGCCAGGGGACTGCAGGTGTTGGCGGCGCCATTATGGCAAAGCCCGAACAAAATCATCAAGTTTTCCGCCAGAATCGCGACAATCAGCCCGCAAATTCCTGCTGCCCGGCGGGACGGTCAGAATTCTTCAAGAAAGCGCATGCGGAACCGGCGCCCCTTGATGTTGCTGTTGGAAACGCGGGAGAACGCCTGCTTGGCGATCTGGCGGTCCAGGGCCACGTAGGAGTTGAACTCGGTGATGTTGATCTTGCCGACCTGCTCGAAAGTCAGGCCGCCGTCGCCGGTCAGGGCGCCCAGCAGGTCGCCGGGGCGCAGCTTGTCCTTCTTGCCGCCCTGGATGCACAGGGTGATCATGGGCGCGCGCAAGGGGCGGTCGGCCTTGGGACGCAGCGATTTGAGGTCGGCCCATTTCAGGGGCGAACCCTGGTATTGCTCGATCAGGTTGGCCCAGCGCATTTCGTCGGGCGAACACAGGCTGAGCGCCAGGCCCTTCTGGTCGCCGCGGCCGCTGCGGCCGATGCGGTGCACATGGACCTCGGTGTCCTTGGTTACGTCCACGTTGATCACGGCGCCCAGGTTCTGGATGTCCAGGCCGCGGGCGGCCACGTCGGTGGCGACCAGCACGGCGCAGCTCTGATTGGCGAACTGGATCAGGATCTCGTCGCGTTCGCGCTGTTCCAGGTCGCCGTTGAGCGCCTGGGCGCTGATGCCTTCGGCCTGCAGGCGTTCGACCAGGTCATGGCTGCGGACCTTGGTATTGCAGAAGGCCAGCGTGGAGACCGGGCGGAAATGGGCCAGCAGGCGGGCCACGGCGTCCAGCCTTTCGCCTTCGCCGATTTCGTAGAAGAACTGTTCGATGCGGCTGGAATCATGCTGCGCCTCGACCTTGACCTCGGCGGGGTTGCGCAGGAAACGGGCGCTGAGCTTGCGGATGTTGTCGGGGTAGGTGGCCGAGAACAGCAAGGTCTGGCGCTTCGTCGGGCAGTGCGAGGCGATGGCGACGATGTCGTCATAGAAGCCCATGTCCACCATGCGGTCGGCCTCGTCGAGCACCAGCGTGTTCAGGCCGGCCAGGTCCAGGCTGCCGCGCTCCAGGTGGTCCTGGATGCGGCCGGGCGTGCCGACCACCAGATGCGCGCCGCGCGCGAGCGATTCCGCCTGCGGGCGGGCGGCGGCGCCGCCGCACAGCGTCAGGATCTTGACGTTGGGGATCAGGCGGGCCAGCCGGCGCAGTTCCTGCGCCACCTGGTCAGCCAGTTCGCGGGTGGGGCACACCAGCAGCGCCTGGGGCGCGAGGCGGTTGACGTCCAGGTTCTGGAGCACGCCCAGGCCGAACGCCGCGGTCTTGCCGCTGCCGGTCTTGGCCTGCGCGATCAGGTCGCGGCCCTCCAGGATGAGGGGCAGGCTTTGCGCCTGGATGGGCGTCATTTGCTCGAACCCCAGGCTTTGCAGGTTGTCGAGCAGGGCGGGCAGGAGGGGCAGGGAGGAGAAGGGCGCGTTGGTCACAATAGGGCGGATCGCAAGAACCGCGAAAATCAGAGTCGACCGACAGTGTAAGCCCTGGCACCTTTGCGCCGCCGTCGCCGACCCCGACGGTGCGCCTTGCGGCCAGCGCGCCACGCCGGGTAGGGCGGAAAATGGGGACGCGGTCAGCGGCGCCAGGTTGCTTCAGGGCTGGGGTTCGTAGGTGCCGGCCAGCGCTCGGGCGGCTTCCTGCATGCGCGGCAGCCAGGCGCGGGCGCCTTCTATGGACAGGCGGGCGACCGGCGCATGCAAGGCGACCGCGGCAATGGCGCGCGAGCCGTGCAGGATGGGCACGGCCATGCAGACGATGCCCAGCAGGAATTCCTCGCGGTCGAAGCTGGCGCCTTCCTTTCTGATGACGCGCAGTTCCTGTTCCAGCGCCGCGACGTCGCACAACGTGTTGGGCGTGTAGCGCGGCAGCGGCGCCGCGGCCAGCAGGCGCTCGCGTGGTTCGCGGCGCATGTGGGCCAGGAACAGCTTGCCGCTGGCCGAACAGTGCAGGGGCACGCGCGAGCCCGTTTGCAGGTTCACGCGCAGCGGCCAGGCCGTTTCCACGCGGTCCAGGTAGATGACCTCGTCGCCGTCTAGCATGGTGCAGTTGCAGGTTTCGCCGATTTCATCGACCAGGCTGTCGAGAATCCGGTGGCGCTCGCCCCGCAGCGGCGAATTCAGCAGCGTGTCCCGGGCCAGGGCGCTGAGCCGGGGGCCGCTGACGTAGCTTTTCCCGGCCGGCTCGCGCAGCAGCATGCCGGCATCCACCAGGCGCGACAGGATGCGCAGCACGGACGGCTTGGGCAGGCCGGTGGCTTCGGTCAGCGCGGCCAGCGATACCGGCTGGCCGGAGCGGGCCACCTGTTCCAGCAGGGTCAGCGCGCGCAGCGCGGCGGAGGATTCGTCTTTCATCTTTCAATATTTGAAGATTCGGCGAAGGGCAGCCCATCCTCGCACAGAATTTGCAGAAAATGAAACGCCGCAGGGTGGGAAGCCTGGAGTTTCTGGCGCAGTATCGAATCACACCGGCCAACCAACAATCGGACGAGCGCCGGCCCGCCAGGAGAGAGACCATGAGCAGCAAGCAACACATGACCCCCAGCGAAGCGTTTGTCGAGACGCTGGTCGCGCAGGGCGTCAAGGATGTTTTCGGCATCGTCGGTTCGGCCTTCATGGATGCGCTGGACCTGTTTCCCGCGGCCGGTATCCGCTTCGTGCCGACCGTGCACGAGCAGGGCGCGGCGCACATGGCCGACGGCTATTCGCGCGTGACCGGCAGGCATGGCGTGTGCATCGCGCAGAACGGCCCGGGCATCACCAATTTCGTGACCGGCGTGGCCGCCGCCTATTGGGCGCACAGCCCGGTCGTGGCGATCACGCCCGAGACCGGCACGTCCGGCATGGGCCTAGGCGGTTTCCAGGAGACCGAGCAGCTTCCCATCTTTTCGCGCATCACCAAGTACCAGGCGCACGTGAACCGGCCGGACCGCATGGCGGAATTCACGGCCAAGGCGTTCGACAATGCGATGGCCGAGCGCGGCCCCTCGCAGCTGAACATCCCGCGCGACTACTTCTACGGCGAGATCGACGTGGCGATTCCCGAGCCGCGCCGGATCCGCCGCGGGCCGGGGTCCGAAGAAGACCTGGAAGCGGCGGCGCGCCTGCTGGCCGACGCCAAGTTCCCGGTCATCGTGGCGGGCGGCGGCGTGCTGTTCTCCGACGGCCAGGCCGAATGCGTGGCGCTGGCCGAATTGCTGGGCGCGCCCGTGGTCACCAGCTATCTGCACAACGACGCGTTCCCGGCCAGCCATCCGCTGTGGTGCGGCCCCCTGGGCTACCAGGGCGCCAAGGCGGGCATGAAACTACTGTCGCAGGCCGACGTGGTGCTGGCGCTGGGCACGCGGCTGGGGCCTTTCGGCACCTTGCCGCAGCACGGGCTGGACTACTGGCCGCGGGGCGCGCGCATCATCCAGGTCGACGCGGACCATCGCATGCTGGGCCTGGTGCGCCCGGTGTCGGTGGGCATCTGCGGCGATGCCAAGCCCGCCGCCGCCGCGCTGACGGCCAGGTTGAAGGCGCGCGAAGTCGCCTGCGTCCGCACGAAGGAGGGCCGCGCCGGCGAGATCGCCGCGCAAAAGGCGGAATGGGAACAGGAGCTGGACGGCTGGTCGCATGAGCGCGACGACTGGAGCCTGGACATCATCGAGCGTGGCGGCGGCCGCATGCACCCGCGCCGCATGTTGCGGGAGCTGGAACGCGCCATGCCCAAGCATGTCATGGTGTCGACCGACATCGGCAACATCTGCTCGGTGTCCAATAGCTACCTGCGCTTTGACGAGCCCAATTCCATGCTGGCCGCGATGAGCTTCGGCAATTGCGGCTACGCGCTGCCGGCGCTGATCGGCGCCAAGCTGGGCAGGCCCGACCGCCCGGCCGTGGCCTATGTGGGCGACGGCGCCTGGTGCATGAGCTTCCAGGAATTGCTCACCTGCGTGCGCGAGCAGATTCCGGTGACCGCGGTGGTGTTCCACAACGGCCAGTGGGGCGCCGAGAAAAAGAACCAGGTCGACTTCTATGGCCGGCGCTTCGTGGGCAGCAACCTGAGGAACCCGGGCTTTGCCGATCTGGCGCGCGCCATGGGCGCGGAGGGCATACGCGTGGAGCATGCCGACCAGGTCGGCGCGGCCTTGCAGGCCGCCTGCCAGGCGCAGCTGGAGGGCAAGACCACCGTGCTGGAGATGATGGTCAGCCAGGAACTGGGGGATCCCTTCCGCCGCGACGCGCTCAAGCAGCCGGTGCGCTTCCTGGACAAGTACCGGAACTATGTGAACCAGCCGTTCAAGGCGGGCGAGGTGCCGCTGCCGATCGATCCGGTCGGACGCTGATCGGCGCGCCCGGCGCGGGCCGGGGTCGAGCAGGCCCCAGCCCGCGCCGGCCATTTTCCGGGCGGCCGCCGCCATGCCGGCGGCAGGAGCAGAGACATGGCATTCGATCGTTTGTTCGAGCCGCTGCGCGTTGCCGCGCTGGCGGCGGGACGCTTGCGCACGGCGGTGGCGTATCCCCTGTGTCCCACCAGCCTGCGCGCCGCCGCCCAGGCGAGCGAAGCGGGCTACATCGAGCCCGTGCTGGTCGGGCCGGCGGCCAGGCTGGCGGCGCTGATGGCCGAGACGGGCCTGCGGGCGGGGGCCATGGAGATCGTCGACACCCCGGACGACGAGTTGCAGGCGGCGCGCGCCGCGGCGGCCCTGGCGCGCGACGGCGCGGTCCGCATGCTGATGAAAGGCAGCCTGCACACGGACCACTTCATGTCCGCGGTGGTGGCGCGCGACTCGGGCCTGCGCACCGGGCGGCGCATCAGCCACGCTTTCGTCATGGCGGTGGCCGCCTATCCCAAGCTCTTCATCCTGACGGATGCCGCCGTCAACATCGCGCCCACGCTGCAGGAAAAGGCGGACATCGCGCAGAACGCCATCGACCTGGCGCGCGCGCTCGGCGTCGAACGGCCCAAGGTGGCCGTGCTGTGCGCCACCGAATCGGTCAACCCGTCCATGCCCGCCACGCTGGACGCGGCGGCGCTGTCCAAGATGGCCGACCGGCACCAGATCCGCGGCGGCGAGATCGACGGGCCGCTGGCCTTCGACAACGCCATCTCGCGCGAGGCCGCGGAGCAGAAGGGCATCGTGTCGCGCGTGGCGGGCGACGCGGACATCCTGCTGGCGCCCGACATCGAAGCCGGCAACATGCTCTACAAGGAGCTCACCTGGCTGGCGGGCGCGGGCACGGCCGGGCTGGTGCTGGGCACGCGCGTGCCCGTGCTGCTGACGAGTCGGTCCGATTCCATGGAGGCGCGCGTCAACAGTTGCGCCGTGGCGGTCCTCTATGCGCGCGCGCTTGGCGGCTGAGCCTGGCTCCAGCAAGTCTCGCGGTCTGGTACTAAGCCTGGACCAATCGGATGGCTACGCTAAGGCGAAAGCCATCCAATGAATGGTTCACGCCACAACATCAAGGGGTAGGACATGCGCAGCGCAAGATTAGGCTTGGCCACGATTCTGTCGGTGTTCGCCCTGGCGGGAGGCGCCATGGCGGCGGACGCGCCCAAGGCGGGCGGCACGCTGGTCATCGGTTCCACGCAGGTGCCACGGCACCTGAACGGCGCGGTGCAATCGGGCATCGCCACGGCGCTGCCCAGTTCACAGCTTTTTGCCAGCCCGCTGCGCTACGACGCCGACTGGAAGCCCCAGCCCTATCTGGCGCAGTCCTGGGAACTGGCGCCCGACGGCAAGTCGCTGACGCTCCACTTGCGCAGCGATGCGATGTTTCACGACGGCAAGCCCGTGACGTCCGAGGACGTGGCGTTCTCGGTCATGGCGGTCAAGCAGAACCATCCGTTCCAGACCATGTTCGCGCCGGTGGAGCGGGTGGACACGCCGGATGCCCACACCGCCGTGCTGCGCATGAGCAAGCCGCATCCGGCGATCCTGCTGGCGCTGTCGCCGGCGCTGATGCCGGTGCTGCCCAAGCACATCTATGGCGACGGCCAGGACCTGAAGAGCCATCCCCGGAACTCCGCCAATGTGGTGGGCTCCGGCCCGTTCGTGTTCAAGGAATTCAAGCCCGGCCAGGAGATCGTGCTGGAGCGCTTCGACAAGTTCTTCCTGCAGGGCAAGCCCTACCTGGACCGGGTCGTGGTGAAGATCAATCCGGACGCGACCAACCTGCTGATCGGACTGGAGCGCGGCGATATCGGCGTGCTTCCGTACATGACCGAGCCGACCATCCTGCGGCGCGCCAAGGACAACCCGGCCATCGTCATGAGCAACAAGGGCTACGAGGGTATCGGCGCGCTGAGCTGGCTGGCGTTCAACACCGCCCGCAAGCCGCTGGACGACGTGCGGGTGCGCCAGGCGATCGCCTACGCGACGGACAAGGGCTTCATCACGAAGGCGCTGAACGCGGGGTTTGCCGCGCCGGCGTATGGCCCGATAGTCGGCACCAGCCCCTTCGCCACCCAGGACCTGAAGAAGTATCCGCTGGACCTGAAGAAGTCCGAGCAATTGCTGGAAGAGGCCGGGTTCAAGAAGGACGGCAAGGGCGAGCGGCTGTCGCTCACGGTGGACTACATGCCGGGCAGCGACGTGCAGGGCAAGAACGTGGCCGAATACCTGCGCAGCCAGCTCAAGAAGGTGGGCATCGCCGTGCAGGTGCGGGCGTCGCCGGATTTCCCGACCTGGGCCAAGCGCATCGCCAGCCATGACTTCGACATCACCACCGACATCGTCTTCAACTGGGGCGACCCTGTCATCGGCGTGCACCGGACCTATCTGTCGACCAACATCCGCGACATCATCTGGACCAACACGCAATCCTATGCAAACCCCAAGGTCGACGCCTTGCTGGAACAGGCGGGCGTGGAGACCGACGTGGAGAAGCGGCGCGCGCTGTACGCCGAGTTCCAGCGCCTGGTCACCGAGGACATTCCCATCGATTTCCTGACGGTCATCCCGTACCACACGCTGTCGTCCAAGAAGGTGCACGGCCTGCCCGCGGGCATCTGGGGCCTGCTGTCGCCGCTGGACGAGACCTACCTGCAATAGCGCGAGGGCCGCCATGCTGCGCTATCTCTCGCGCCGTCTTGCCTACGCCGCGCTGCTGCTGCTCGCCGTGGTGACGCTGAACTTCCTGCTGATCCATATCTCGCCGGGCGACCCCGTGGAGACCATCGCGGGGTCCATGGGCGGCATCAGCGAGGACCTGCGGGCCCAGCTGCGCACCCAGTACGGGCTGGACAAGCCGTTCCTCGTGCAACTGGGGCTGTACCTGTCGCAGGTGCTGCGCGGCGACCTGGGCCATTCCTACTTCTTCAACGTGCCGGTCGCCCAGCTGATCTGGGAACGCGTGCCGGCCACGCTGCTGCTGGTGGTCACGTCTGTGTTCAGCGCGTTCATCGCCGGCACGCTGCTGGGTACGCTGGCCGCGCGCAAGCCGAACGGCCCGCTGTCGCAGGGCATCACGCTGCTGTCCATCGTGGGCTACTCCGCGCCGGTGTTCTGGACCGGCATCATCCTGATCATCCTGTTCGCCTCGACGTGGCCGATCTTCCCGGTGTCCGACATGCGCTCGGCGGGCGGGCCGCAAGGCGGCTGGGACGGCGCGCTGGACGTGCTGCACCACCTGGTGCTGCCGGCGTTCACGCTGGCCTTCGTGTACCTGGCGCAGTACAGCCGGCTGGCGCGCGCCAGCGTCATGGACGCGCTGTCGGCCGACTACATCCGCACCGCCCGCGCCAAGGGCCTGCCGGAGCGCACGGTCCTGTACAAGCACGCGCTGCGCAACGGGGTGCTGCCGGTCGTGACCATGCTGGGGCTGCAGTTCGGCAACGTGCTGGCCGGCGCCATCCTGGTGGAAACCGTCTTCAACTGGCCCGGCCTGGGGCGCCTGGCCTTCGACTCGGTGCTCAGGCGCGATTACCCCACCTTGCTCGGCATCCTGCTGTTCGCGTCGCTGCTGGTGGTGGTGATGAACCAGCTTACCGATCTGGCCTACCGGCTGATCGATCCCCGGATCAAGACATCATGAGACCTGCTCCCATCGCCATTTCCGGCGCCGCGCCGGGCGAAGTCCAGCGCCGGCCGCCGCCACGGCCGTCCTATGAGGCGCTGCGGGTCTTCGCGCGCAACCCGACCGCGCTGATCGGCGTGCTGTTGCTGGCGGCGATTCTTGCAGTAACGATCTTCGGCCCGATGGCGATGGAGGCGGACCCGTTCGAGATCGCCGCCGCCCCGATGGAGCCGCCGGGGTCGGAGCTGCTGCTGGGCTCCGACTACCTGGGCCGGGATGTCCTGACCGGCATGATCTACGGCGGCCGCGCGACCCTGCTGGTGGGCGTGGTGGCCGCGGTACTGTCCATGGCCATCGGCGTAACGGTGGGCGCGCTGGCGGGCTACTACGGCGGCTGGGTCGACGAAACGCTGATGCGCGTCACCGAGTTCTTCCAGGTGTTGCCCACCTTGCTCTTCGCCATGGTGCTGGTCACGCTGTTCACGCCGTCCCTGGCCACCATCGCCGTGGCCATCGGGGTGGTGAGCTGGACGGGAACGGCGCGCCTGGCCCGGGGCGAATTCCTGCGCCTCAAACGCCGCGAATACGTGCTGGCGGAGCGGGTGATCGGCGCCGGGGACGCACGCATCATCTGGCGAGTCATCCTGCCCAACGCGCTGGCGCCGCTGATCGTGTCCGCCACGCTGGCCATCGGCACCGCGATCCTGTTCGAGGCCGGCCTGTCGTTCCTGGGGCTGGGCGATCCGAACGTGATGAGCTGGGGGCTCATGATAGGCAGCAACCGCCCCTACATCCTCACCGCCTGGTGGGCGGTGACCTTGCCGGGCGCGGCCATCTTCCTGACGGTGCTGGCGGTCAGCCTGATCGGCGACGGCCTGAACGACGCGCTCAATCCCACCTCGCGGGGCCGGGCATGAACGCGCCCGATCAGCTGCCCGTGCTGGAGGTGGACGGCCTGAGCCTGGAGTTCCGTACGCGGGGACGCGCGGCGGAGGTGCTGAGCGACGTGAGCTTTGACCTGCGCCCCGGCGAAACGCTGTGCCTGGTGGGCGAGTCCGGATGCGGCAAGAGCATGACCGCCCTGGCCATCATGCGGCTGATCCCGCCGCTGGCGCGGATCGGCGCCGGTTGTGTGCGCCTGCGCGGCGCCGACCTGGCGTCCCACGACGATGAAGCGATGCGCCAGGTGCGCGGCAACAACATCTCCATGATCTTCCAGGAACCCATGACCGCGCTCAATCCGGTGTACTCGGTGGGCGAGCAGATCGCCGAGCCCTTGCGCCTGCACCAGGGGTTGAACAAAAGCCAGGCGCGCGAGCGCGCCATCGAGATGCTGAAGTCCGTCGGCATCCCGCTGCCGGAGCGCCGCGTGGACGACTATCCGCACCAGATGTCCGGCGGCATGAGGCAGCGCGTCATGATCGCCATCGCGCTGGCTTGCGACCCGGACGTCTTGATCGCGGATGAGCCGACCACGGCGCTGGACGTGACGGTGCAGGCCCAGATCTTCGACCTGTTGCGCGAGCAGCAGGCGCGCCGCGGCACCGCCGTGCTGCTGATCACCCACGACATGGGGGCGGTGTCGGAGATGGCGGACCGCGTGGTGGTGATGTATGGCGGGCGGGTGGTGGAGCAGGGCAGCGTCGGCCAGATACTGTCCCATCCGCTGCATCCCTACACCCAGGGCCTGATCGCGTGCCTGCCGGAACTGGACCGGACTCCCGACGACATCCGGCCGGACCTGCCCGAGATTCCCGGCATGGTGCCGTCGGTCTGGGAGCGTGGTGAAGGCTGTCCCTTCCATGACCGCTGCGGCCACGCCATGGCGCGCTGCCGCGGCGCGTTTCCGCCTTTGACCCAGGTGAACGGCGGCCAGGGCGTGGCCTGCTGGCTCTATCCGGAGGCACCGCGATGACGCAGGCGCAATCTTCTTCCCTGCTTTCGGTGCGCGACCTGGCGGTGCACTTTCCCGTCGGTGGGCGCGGAAGCGACGGGGCACCGCTAATGGTGCGCGCCGTGGACGGCGTGTCGTTCGACCTGGAGCGCGGGCGCACGCTGGCGATCGTGGGCGAGTCCGGCTCGGGCAAGACCACCACGGCCCTGTCCGTGCTGCGCCTGGCCGACCCCACCGGCGGCAGCATCCATTTCGACGGCAAGGACCTGACCGCCATGCGCGGCGCGCCATTGCGGCGGATGCGGCGGCGCCTGCAGCTTGTCTTCCAGGATCCGTACTCGTCGCTCAACCCGCGCCAGCGGGCCGAGGAAATCGTGCGCACGCCGCTGGACCTGATGGGCATCGACCCGCCCGGTGGGCGCGAGGCGCGCGTGGCCCTGATGTTCGAGCTGGTGGGCCTGCGGCCCGAGCAGCGCCAACTCTTTCCGCACCAGTTCTCGGGCGGCCAGCGGCAGCGGCTGAACATCGCGCGGGCGCTGGCCAGCGCGCCGGACCTGATCGTCTGCGACGAACCCGTCTCGGCGCTGGACATCGCCATCCGCGCGCAGATCCTCAATCTTCTGCGGCGGATCCAGCGCGACCAGGGCCAGTCCTTCCTGTTCATCTCGCACGACATGGCGGTGGTGGAGCACGTCTGCGACGACATCGCGGTCATGTACCTGGGCAAGATCATCGAGCGGGCCTCGCGCCGCGCCTTCTTTTCGCGTCCGCTGCATCCGTACAGCGTGGCGCTGATGTCCGCCGTGCCCACCGTGAAAGGCGGCCGCGAAACGGCGGCGCGCCGGGTCAGGCTGGCGGGCGATCCGCCCAGTCCGGTGAACCCGCCGCCGGGCTGCCGGTTTGCCGGGCGCTGTCCTGCCGCGCAGCCGGTGTGCGCCACCCAGGAACCCGCGTTGCGGGAAGTGGCGGCTGCCCATCACGTGGCCTGCCATTTTGTCGAGTCCCGCGACGGCGCGGCGGTATCGCCGTTGCAGGGGTGATCCACCCATCCAAGGAAAGCCTGATGAACCAGCCCGCAGCCCGCACCACCATCTACGCCGCACGCACGATCCTCACCATGAATCCCGCCCAGCCGCGGGCGACCCACGTCGCGGTGCGCGACGGCCGCATCCTGGGCGTGGGCAGCAGGGAGGAGCTGGCCGGCTGGGGCCCGGCCGAGGTCGACGAGCGCTATGCGGACCGGGTGCTGATGCCGGGACTGGTTGAAGGGCACTGCCATCTGCCCGAGGGCGGCATGTGGAAGTTCGTCTACGTGGGCTTTTACGACCGGCGCGGGCCCGACGGCCGGCTGTGGCCCGGCTTGAAGAGCTTTGAAGAGGTGGCTGGCAGACTACGCGATTCCGAACGGGCGCTGGCGGCGGGCGAGACGCTGATCGGCTGGGGCTTCGACCCCATCTTCTTCGGCGGCGACCGCATGACCATCCGGGACCTGGATGCGGTGTCGGCCGACAGGCCCGTGGTGGTGATGCATGCCAGCATGCACCTGATGAACGTGAATACGCCCATGCTGGCGCGCGCGGGCGTGGACCGGGACACCGATATCGAGGGCGTGAGCCGGTTTGAGGACGGGCGGCCAAGCGGGGAGCTCTGCGAATTCGCCGCCATGTTCCCGGTCTTGCGGCTGATCGGCAGTCCGTTCCGCACGGTGGGCATGACGGAAGAGGGCCTGCGGATGTTCGGCAAGGTGGCCCAATGGGCCGGGGTGACGACCGCCACGGACCTGGTCAATGAACTGGGCGACGAGGGGTTGGCGACGCTGGCGCGCGTGACGGCCGAGCCGGACTTCCCGGTCAGGATCGTGCCGGCGGCATCCGCCTTGACCTACGCCGGCGACCCGGCGCGCTGCCTGGAGAAGCTGGCGGCGGCCAGGCGGCTCAATCACGACAAGCTGCGCCTGGGCATGGTCAAGCTGGTGGTCGACGGGTCCATACAGGGATTCACCGCAAGAGTGCGCTGGCCGGGCTACTACAACGGCGCGCCCAACGGCATCTGGGTCATCGCGCCGGCCGAGCTCGACGCGATGGTGCAGGTCTATCACGACGCGGGCGCGCAGCTGCATATCCACACCAATGGCGACGAGGCCACGCAGCTGGCCATCGACGCGGTGGAGCGGGCGCTGCAACGCACCCCGCGCCGGGATCATCGCCACACGCTGCAGCATTGCCAGATGGCGGACGCCGCGCAGTTCCGGCGCATGGCCAGCCTGGGCATGTGCGTCAACCTGTTCGCCAACCACATCTTCTATTGGGGCGACGCTCACTACGCCCTGACCATGGGCCCCGACCGCGCCAACCGCATGGATGCCTGCGCCTCGGCCGCAAGCGCCGGGGTGCCGTTCGCCATCCATTCCGATGCGCCCATCACGCCGCTGGGACCCTTGTTCACGGCCTGGTGCGCGGTGAACCGGCAGACCTCGTCGGGTCGCGTGCTGGGGGAGTCCGAGCGCATCGGCGTCGACGCGGCGCTGCACGCCATCACCCTGGGCGCGGCCTATACGCTGTGCCTGGACCACCTGGTCGGTTCCATCGAAGTGGGCAAGCACGCGGACTTCTGCGTGCTGGAGGGCGACCCTACCGCTACGCCGGCGGAAAGCCTGAAGGACATCAAGGTGCTGGGCACCGTCATCGGCGGCCGTCCGCTGGCGCTTCAGGAAGCGTGAGATGGCGCGGATTCCCTTGACGGTGGTGGGCGGCTTCCTGGGTTCGGGCAAGACCACCTTGCTGAACCACGTGCTGGCGGCCAGCCCGCGCCGCGCGGCGGTGCTGGTCAACGATTTCGGGCCCGTCGATATCGACGCCGGCCTGATCGCGCAGCGCGCCGACGACGTGATCCGGCTGGCCAACGGCTGTGTCTGCTGCTCGATGGCCGGCGGCCTGGACGACGCGCTGGCGCGGGTGCTGGCGCTGGACCCGCTGCCCGAATGGATCGTCATCGAGGCCAGCGGCGTGTCGGATCCCGGCCGCATCGCGCAGGTGGGCCTGTCCGATCCCATGCTGCAACTGCAAGGCGTCATCGTGCTGGCGGACGCGGGGAACATCCGCGCGGCGGCCGCGGATCCCTTGCTGGCGGATACCGTGGAACGTCAGCTCAGGGCGGCGGACCTGCTGGTGCTGAACAAGACCGATCTGGCCTCGGCGGCGCAACTGGCGGCGCTGCGGGCCTGGCTGCATGAGGTGACGGGCGGCGCAGCCATCGTGGCCGCGCGCGAGTCGCGGGTGGATCTGCGCTATCTGACGGGCGAGGATGCGGTTCCGGCCGCCACCGCATGCGCGCACCATGCTTGCGGCCATCATTGCGCGCAGCCGGAAGAGACATCTCCCGCGCCCGACCCGCGGCATCCGTTCCAGAGCTGGCTGTGGCGCGCGCCCGCCTTGCTGGATGCCGACGAGTTCGCCCGCAGGCTCAGGCAATTGCCCCGCCAGCTGCTGCGCGCCAAGGGCTGGGTGCGCACGGACCGGCACGGCTGGGTGCTGGTGCAATGGGCCGGACGCCGCGTGCGCTTTGACGCAGAGGCGCGCCCTCCGGCGGACCTGGACGGGCCGTCGCTGGTGCTGATCGGCATGCGCGATGGCATCGCGATCGATGAGGTCTCGTCCTGGCTCGCGCCCGCCGCGGCGCAGGGCCCGCGCGAGACCTCGCTGCTCGTCAACGGGGCCTGAGGTCTGGTGCAAGCGATTCCCCGCGTCTGGTTCTAGACCCTGGCATTCCCCGCACGTACCTTGGGTGTTCAGCGTGGGCGCATCTCGCGCCCCGCCAGCAGAGGAGGGTAGGCAATGCACAAGACCGTCACCGTGGAGATGCTGGCCGAGTTCGCGGCCGCGTGGAACCGGCATGATATCGACGCCCTGATGTCTTTCATGAGCGAGGACTGCGTGTTCGAGACAGTGAGCGGGCCCGAGCAGTTCGGCAGCCGCCACGCGGGCCCCGAGGCGGTGCGCGCCGCGTTTGCCGCGGCCTGGAAGAACTTTCCCGATGCGCAGTGGGCCAACGGCCGGCATTGGGTTGCCGGCGACCGCGGGGTCTCCGAATCCACGTTCTCGGGCACCGCGGCGGATGGCTCTCGCATCGAGGCCGACATGGTGGACATCTTCACCTTCCAGGACGGCAAGATCCGCGTGAAGAACGCGTTTCGCAAGCAGCGCCCGCCCTTGCCGGCACGGGCCTAGCGCCCAGCAACCGGAACCGCAGCATGGATACCCAAATGTCCTTAGCCTCCCATCGTCCGGCTCCCGGGCCCGGCGCCGCCATCAGCGCATACAACCCGGCCTATGACCCGCTGGTGTCTCCGCCCGGCCAGGGCCAGGACTACGCGCCCACCTACTGGGTGGCGACGGCCGGCGCGCCGCCCGAAGACGACGGGCCGATCAACGGCGATATCGACGCCGATGTGGTGATCGTCGGCTCCGGCTTCACGGGCCTGTCGGCGGCGCTGGCGCTGGCGCGGGACTTCGGCGTGAAGGCGGTGGTGCTGGAGGCCAACCGCGCCGTGTGGGGATGCACCAGCCGCAACGGCGGCCAGGGGCAGAACGCATCCGGGCGCCTGTACCGTTCGCAGTGGATCGAGCGCTGGGGGCTGGACACGGCCAGGCGGCTGGATGCGGAGATCCGCGAGGGCTTCGAGTATTGGAAAAGCCTGGTGGCCCAGGTGGACTGCGACGCGCAGCCGGGCGGCCATCTGTACACGGCGCATCGCCAGAAGAAAATGGCCTTCCTGGAAAACGAGTCGCGCGTGATGCGCGAGGTCTTCGGCTACGACGCGAAGATGCTCAGCAAGGCGGAGCTGCGGGAACGCTATGTGGACGACCACGAAGCCGTGGGCGCGATGCATGAGCCGGACGGCGTGGGCGTGCATCCGCTGAAGCTGGCCTATGGCTATCTGCGGCAGGCGCGGGCGCTGGGCGTGCGCATCCATCCGGCCAGCCCGGTGCTGGGCTGGCGCGTGGACAATGGCGTGTACCGTCTGCAGACGCCAGGCGGCGTGGTGCGCGCGCGGCGCGTGGCGTTCGCCACGGGCGGCTACACCGCCCAGGGCGTGAACCGCCTGCTGGACAACCGGATCATGCCGGTGCTGTCGAACTCGATGGTGACCCGGGAGCTGTCGCCGGCCGAACGCGAGGCGGCGGGTTTGAAAAGCACGGTGTTCATCACCGATACGCGCACGCTGCGCTTTTACTACCGCCTGCTGCCCGATGGCCGCATGCAGATCGGCAGCCGCAGCGCGCTGCGCGGGGCGGATGCGGAACACCCGCGCCATCTGGCGCTCCTGCGCCAGGGGCTGGCGCGCAAATTCCCGTCGCTAAAGGATGTGGACGTGGCGTACTCCTGGTGGGGCTGGGTGGATGTCAGCCACGACATGATGCCGCGCGTGACGCAGCCGGACCCGGCGCAGCAGGTCTACTACGCCTTTGGCTATGGCGGCAACGGCGTGGCGTTCTCGGCCCATGCCGGCAGGCGGCTCGCGCAGCGGATGATGGGCAAGGACGGCATTTCCTGGGACCTGCCCATCTATGACTCGCCCTTGCCGGGGCACATGTTCGCGCCGTTCCGCAGGCTGGGCCAGGGCTTGCTGTACCGCTGGTACTACCTACGAGACGAACTGCTCTAGCGCGGGCAGGCCGGGGCGCTGCGGGGCGCTGTTTTCCTGGGCGGCGCGGCGCTGGCGTTCGACCACCTTGGCCAGTTTCGCGATGCCGGGCTCGATGTGCTCCGGACGGATCGACGTGAAGCCGACCCGCAGGAAGTTGCAGGGCGCGTCCGCGCCGTTCATGAAGAAGACGTCGCCCGGTTCGACGACCACGCCTTCGGCCAGCGCCGCCTCGGACAGCGCCGCGGCGTTGAGCCAGGGCGGGCCTTGCAGCCAGCACGACGACGAGCCGGTGATGGGAATCGCCTTGAAGTCGGGCAGGTGGCGCGCCAGCGCCTGGGTGAGCTCGTGGCCGCGCTTCTGGTAGGCCTGCGATTGGCGGCGCAGCAGCGAATGATGATGACCCAGCGAGATGAACAGCGAGAAGGCGCGCTGTATGTAGGCCGACGGATGGCGCAGCATCAGGCGGCGCAACGCGCGCAGCTCGCCCGTGAGTTCGCGCGGCGCGACGATATAGCCGATGCGCAGTCCCGGCGCGAAGGACTTGGCCAGGCTGCCCACGTAGATGACGCGGCCGTCGCGGTCCTGGCTTTTCAGCGCGGGAATCGCGCCTTCGCCCCAGCGGCTTTCGCTTTCGAAGTCGTCCTCGATGATCAGGGCGTCGGCCTGGCGGGCCAGCGCCAGCAGGCTGACGCGGCGCTCCATCGACAGCGTGACGGTGGTGGGGCACTGGTGGCCGGGCGTGACGAACACGTAGTCGCATCCCAGCAGTTGGGTGCCGGTGCGCAGACCTTGCTCGTCCACCGGCAGCGGCAGCAGGTGGCGGGTGCGGCTGGCGAAGATATTGCGCGCGTCGGGATAGCCGGGGTCTTCCATGCCGACGACGGTGTCGTCGTTGACCAGCAGGTCGGCCAGCAGGTAGAGCGCGTGCTGCGCGCCCACGGTGATGACGATCTCCTCGGCGTCGGCCCAGACGCCGCGGCGCGGCAGGACCTGGGTGCGGATCTGTTCGATCAGGGCCGGGTCGTCATGGGTGATGAGGTCGGGCGCCCAGCTGCGGATGTCCAGCACCGACAGCGCCTTGATGCAGCACTCGCGCCATTCGGCGGTGGGGAACAGGTCCTGGTCGAATTGTCCGTAGACGAAGGGGTAGGGCTGCTTCTGCCAGTCCCGCGGCTTGGTGATGTTGCGTTGCCGTGACGGCCGCAAGCGCAGCCGTTCGTCCCAGCGCACGCCGGCGTCGCCGGTGTCGCAGGCCGGGGCGGCCGCGTCGGCGGCCGGACCCGAATGGCCTTGCATGACGGTGTCGCTGACGAAGTGGCCGCTGCGTTCGCGCGACACCAGATAGCCTTCGCAGACCAGCTGCTGGTAGGCGAACACGACGGTGTTGCGGGCAATGCGGAGCTGGTCGGCCAGATAGCGGCTGGAGGGCACCGGCATGCCGGGCGGCAGGTGGCCGCTGAGGATGGCGGACACCAGCATCTGGCGCACGCGTCCCTGCAGGCTGAGGTTGGGCGCGCTTTCTCTTTCGAACAGGCGCTCCCACAACACAGGCTTGAGCATCGAGGCCTGGCTGGACATGACGGCTCCTTGTGACGGCGGCGCGGGCGGGCGCGGCGCGCAGCGCGCGGGCGCCGCCCGTTCCGGGTTCCATCATTCAGGATAGAGGAGCCGGATGGGCGAAGAAATGAGGGATTGCCCTGTCCGGGCTCAGACCCGTCCCTTCCACGGGATGGCGAACTGTTCCAGGTAGCGCACGAGCAGATCGAAGGCGAAGGCGAACACGCCGATCACGATGATGCCCATGATGACGGTGTCGCTGGCCAGGAACTGGGCGGCGTTCAGCACCATGAAGCCCAGGCCGCGATCGGCCGCCACCATCTCGGCGGCCACCAGCGTGGTCCAGCCCACGCCGATGCCGATGCGCATGCCGGTGAAGATCTCCGGCATGGCCGCCTTCAGGATGACGTGCCAGACAATCTGCCTGGGCGTGCCGCCCATGGCATAGGCCGCGTGGATCTGTTCGATGGACACCGAGCGCACGCCGGCGCGCGCGGCGATCGCCATGGGCGCGAAGATGGCCAGGTAGATCAGCAGGATCTTCGGGAATTCGCCGATGCCGAACCAGATGATGATGAGCGGCAGGTAGGCCAGCGGCGGCAGCGGGCGGTAGAACTCGATGGGCGGGTCGAAGATGCCGCGGGCATAGCGGTTCACGCCCATCAGGATGCCGACCGGGATGGCCGTGGCGCAGGCCAGGAAGAAGGCGCCGAACACGCGCGACAGGCTGGCCAGCGCATGCTCGGTCAGCGTCGAGTTGGCCACGCCCTCCGTCATGGCGAAGACGAACTTGTCGTACACCGCGATGGGCGAGGGCAGGAACAGCGGCCGCACCCAGCCGGCGCTGGTGGCCAGGAACCACAGCGCGATCAGCGCCAGGCTGGTGAGCAGGCTGATGTGGCCGCTGTAGCCCGCGCCCGGCGCCCCGTACACCTTGCCCGGCGCGGCCGGCTTGTGGCCGGACGGAGGCTTAGGCATGGAGGGCCTGCGGGGCAGCGGCGAGCTCGTCGCCGTAGATGATGCCAAGGACTTGCTCGCGCATGGCGATGAAGTCGGGGCTGGATTTGATGCCACGGCCATCGCGGGTCTCCAGGTAGCGCCGGTTGAACGCCGGCTCGAAGGTGTGCGTGATCCGGCCCGGGCGCGGCGACATGACGATCAGCCGCGAGCCGAGGAAAAGCGCTTCTTCCACGCTATGGGTAATGAAGAAGAACATCTTGTTGGTCTGCCGCCAGATGTCCAGCAGCAGTTCCTGGATGGTCTCGCGGGTCAGCGCGTCCAGGGCGGCCATGGGCTCGTCCATCAGCAGCATGGCGGGGTCGCAGGTCAGCGCGCGCGCGATGCCCACGCGCTGCTGCATGCCGCCCGAAAGCTGGTAGATCATGTGGCGGTGGAAGTCCTGCAGGCCCACCAGCTCAAGGTTGCGGCGGGCGCGGGCGCGGCGGGTCTCCTTGTCCACGCCTTGCAGCTTCAGGCCGAATTCCGTGTTCTCCAGCACGTTCAGCCAGGGCAGCAGCGCGTGCTTCTGGAACACGACGCCGCGGTCCGAGCCAGGGCCGACGATGGGCTTGCCGCCCAGCGTGATCTCGCCTTCGGTGGGCGACAGGAAGCCGGCCAGCAGGCTGAGCAAAGTGGTCTTGCCGCAGCCCGAGGCGCCCAGCGCGACGACGAATTCGCCGGGCTGGATGGTCAGGTTGACATCGTGCAGCGCGGTCACCGGGCCGCTGTCGTGCAGGCCGGGATAGGTGACGCTGACGTTTTCCGCGCGCAGGCACTGCGCGGCGGGCGTGGACTGCATGGTCATGCCGTTTCCCCCTGTTCTGTAGGGCGGCGCCCGCGGCGCCGGCTGGCGCCGCGCCGCGGCGGGCCGGGCTACTTGCCTGCCGCCGCCTTCGCGTACTGATCGGTGACGAAGGGGCTGTAGTCGTCCAGCGCCTTGTCGATCTGCTTCTGGTCCTTCAGGAACTTGGCGCTGGCCGCGAAGGCGCGCGCGGCCCCCGATTCCTTGCCGCCGCCCAGCCAGGTCTTGGAGATCTGTTCCTCCACGGTCGGAAACACCAGCAGGCCCAGGGCCTCGACGATGTCGTCCGGCTTGCCGCCGATGAGCTTCACGATGCCCTTGACCTGCGGGGAGTCCGCCGTCCACTTGGCGCCGTTGGCGCGGTAGTCGGCATAGGACTTGGCCAGCACGCCCGTGAAGGCGGCCATGAACTTGGGATTCTTCTGGGCCCAGGCCTTGTCGACCACGATGCCGTCGAAGGTGGGCACGCTGGCGGCGCCGATCTGCTCGGAGTCGGCGATGATCTTGCCGGTCTTGGCGATCTCGGTCAGCGCGGGCGGCCAGACGTAGGCGGCGTCGATGTCACCGCGCTGCCAGGCGGCCACGATCTGCGGCGGCTGCATGTTCAGGATGCGCACGTCGCGGGGCGGCACCTTCCAGACCTGTTCCAGCCCGACCAGCAGGTGGAAGTGCGAGGTGGACACGAACGGGGTGGCGATGCGCTTGCCTTTGAGGTCGGCGGTGCTGTTGATGCCCGATCCATTGCGCGCCACCAGCGCTTCGGACTTGCCGATGTTGTCCAGGATCCAGAACAGCTGCATGTTCACGCCGCGGGTGGCGGCCGAGGTGATGCCCGTGGACCCCAGCACTCCCACCGGCACGCTGCCGGAGGCCAGCGCGGTGGAGATGTCGCCGCCCGAGGTGAACTGGCGCCAGTCGACCTGGTATCCGGCCTCTTTCAGGGCTTTGTCGAAACTGCCGTCCGCGATGGCGGACAGGAATGGCCCGACGATGAGCTGATAGCCCACCACGAGTTTGGTCTGCGCGTAGGCCGGCGCGGCCAACAGCGCGGCGGCCAGGCCGGCCAGGGTGCAGCGGCGAATCAGGCGGTATATCGCGTTCATGGTGATCTCCGGGAGAGAACGGCCGCGCCCCGGCGCGACCGGCTTGCTGGTGCCAGTTTGCCCGGATGGGACCAGAACGCTAGGGCCAGATGTCCGGATCAGTAGGTACCAAAAGCGGCCGGGCCCGCCGGCCGCGCCGGCGGTGCCCGAACAGGCATCGTCGTCGCAGCGGGCGGGCCCGCGATATGCGCCAAAAGGAGGGCGCCGTGTCCTGCTAGCGGATGAGACTGAGGAATTCGGCCCGGGTGGACGGGTTTTCATGGAATTCGCCCAGCATCACGGACGTGACCATGGACGAGTTCTGCTTTTCGACGCCGCGCATCATCATGCACATGTGCTGCGCTTCAATGACGACGGCCACGCCGGCCGCGCCGGTGACGCTCTGGACGGCCTCGGCCACCTGGCGGCTGAGATTTTCCTGGATCTGCAGGCGGCGGGCGTACATCTCGACGATGCGGGCCACCTTGGACAGGCCCAGGACGCGACCGGCGGGCAGGTAGGCCACGTGCGCCTTACCGATGAAGGGCAGCATGTGGTGTTCGCACAGCGAGTACAGCTCGATGTTCTTGACCAGGACGATTTCCCGCGTGTCGGAGGTGAACAGCGCGCCGTTGACGATTTCGTCCAGATTCTGCGCGTAGCCGCGGCACAGGTGGCGCATGGCCTTGGCGGCGCGCGCCGGCGTGTCGGCCAGCCCTTCGCGGGACGGATCTTCCCCTAGTGCTTCGAGTATGGCGGTGTAGTGTTTTTCCAATGACATGGGGGACTCCTGGGGCTGCGCGCGCGCGATGGCGCGCCGTGGTGCATTTGTGACGCAAGTCTACCTCAGGCCGCAAGACGGACCTTCAGACGCCGCGGTTCTCGACGGCGTACTTGATGAGCTCGGCCTGCCCGTCGATGCCCAGTTTGCGTTTGATGTTCAGGCGGTGGGTTTCGACGGTGCGCACCGACAGCCCCAGCGCCTGGGCGATCTGCTTGTTGGCGTGGCCGTCGGCGATGTGGCGCAGCACGTCCCGCTCGCGCTGGGTGAGCAGGGTGGCCAGCGCGCTGGCCTGCGACAGCCGGACCGCCGCCGCCGCGCTGAAGTAGCTGCGGCCCGCCATGACGGCGTCGATGGCGGTGATGATTTCCTGGCCCGGCTCGTCCTTGAGCAGATAGCCGCGGGCGCCGGCCTTGACGGCCTGCACCATGTATTCGGGATTGTCGTGCATGGACAGCACCAGCACGGCGATCTGGGGATAGCGCTCATGCAGCAGCGCCGTCAGCTCCAGCCCGCCGACCCCAGGCATGTTCAGGTCGGTCAGCGCCAGGTGGGGCAGGGTGCCGCCCTGCGGATCCTCGGCCAGGCAGGCGGCCAGGAAGGCCAGGGCGGCGGCGGCGTTGCCGGCTTCCGCTACCACCCGCAGCCGCGGCACGGTTTCCAGGCGCAGGCGCAGGCCGTCGCGCACCAGCGGGTGATCGTCGATCAGCAGGAGTCGGATGGCGTCGGGCTTGTCGGTCATGCTTGGGGAGTCGCAAGTGGGGCGCCGATGGCCGGCAGCGGCAGCCAGGCCTGCAAGGTCGTGCCTTGGGCGGTGGAATGGAAGGTCAGGCTGCCTGACAGCGCGCTCATGCGTTCGCGCATGTTGCGCAGGCCGATGCCGCGGCGCGGGTCCTGCTGCACCTCGGCAAAGTCGAAGCCGCGGCCGTCGTCGGTGATGGTCAGGCGCAGGTCGCGCCCCGAATAGGCCAAGGTCAGGTCGGCGCGGGTGGCGCCGGCGTGGCGCAGGACGTTGGTCAGGGCCTCTTGCGTCACCCGGAACAGCGCGGTGGCGTAGGCGTCGGGCAGCTTCACCGGCTGTCCGGCGGTGCGCAGGCGCACGGCCAGCGGCGGCGCGCCGTCTTCACTGGGGATGGCGAACTCCCGCCCCAGGTGTTCCAGCGCGGCCGGCAGGCCCAGGTCGTCCAGCAGCGTGGGACGCAGGTTGTGCGAGATCCGCCGCACCTCGCCCACGGCGGTATTCAGGCGGTCCAGCGCGCCGCCCAGCGGCGTGTCGATGTGCGCCAGCGCGCGCGGGTCGGCCGGCTGCGATTGGCGCAGCCGCTCGCGCGCGGCCTCCAGCGACAGCTTGATGGACACCAGCACCTGGCTGATGCCGTCGTGCAGCTCGCGCGACAGCCGGGCGCGTTCGTCTTCCTGCGAGCGGACCAGTTGCTGGGCCATCAGGCGCAGCTTGGCGTCGGACTGGCGGTGGTCGCTGATATTCAGGGCCAGGCCGCAGGCGGCCACGCCCAGGATGGAAACGGCGGCAATGCCCGCCACCCACGCGAACATGTTGCGGATATTGGCCTGCGCGGCGGCGTCGATGCGCACCAGGGCCTGCTCCACGTCGTCCAGATAGATGCCGGTGCCCAGCATCCAGCCCCAGCGCTCCAGTTCCACCACGTAGCCGAGCTTCTCCACGGTCTGGTGCGTGGACGGCTTTTCCCACAGGTAGTGCACGACCTCGCCCTGCTGGCCGCTGCGGCGGGCGGCCGTCAGCAGGTTCTGGATGACGGTCTGACCCTTGGTGTCGCGCAGGTTCCAGAGATCCTGGCCGACCAGCTCGGGCTGCCGGGGATGCATGAGGTTCTTGCCGTGCAGGTCATAGACGAAGAAGTAGCCGTCGTGGCCGAACTCCATCTGCGCCAGCAAGTCCAGCGCGCGCTGGCGGGTGGCCTCGTCGTCGCCCGCCGCCTGCAGCGGCGCGATGGCGCTGTAGGCCAGGTTCACGTAATGGCGCAGTTCGCCTTCCTTGCTGGCCAGCCAGGCGCTTTCCACCACCTGCTTTTCGCGCTGGGCGAGCTGCAGGCCCTGCACGTAGACGGCCACCGTGATGGCGGCGACGGCCACCAGCAGGGGGACCGCCGCGAGCAGCAGGATCTTGAGGCGCAGCTTCATAAACGATTTGTATCAGTGCGGGCTGGAATTGCTGCGGCGCATCAGTCGTGGGCGCCGGATGGGAAGAGGGGAATTTATCGGGGATTTTACGGTTTTCACGGAAATTTGCTGCGGTGCATTGCGTAATAACACGTAGCCGGCTTGCGTAGTTCCGCGCTTGTTGCGGCAGAGGCGAACCGAAATACTTACGCCCGCGTCGACACGGCGCAGCGTGGACGCGTGCGTCCGCCACCCCACAACAATGAGTCTGCCTTCCGCGGGACGAAAAAAGCGTTTCACGCCAAAAGCATGGCGGGAGGCAAGAGGAGCACTTATGCATACCAGCAGTAAGGGACTGGGTCAGCACCTGGTCTGGCTGGCGGTTGCGGTACTGGGCGCGTTTGCGCTGGGCACCGTGGCGCTGGCCAGAGGGGAGACCATCAATGCGCTATGGGTGGTGATTGCCGCCGTCTGCGTATATTTGATCGCATACCGTTATTACAGCCGCTTCATCGCGCGCAAGGTGTTCCAGCTGGACCCGACGCGCATGACGCCGGCATGGAAGTACAACGACGGCCTGGACTACGTGCCCACCAACAAGCACGTGCTGTTTGGCCACCACTTCGCCGCCATCGCCGGCGCGGGTCCGCTGGTCGGGCCGGTGCTGGCCGCGCAGATGGGCTATCTGCCCGGCATGCTGTGGATCCTGGCCGGCGTGGTGTTCGCCGGCGCGGTGCAGGATTTCACGATCCTGTTCATCTCGACTCGCCGCGACGGCCGTTCGCTGGGCGACCTGGTGAAGTCCGAGCTGGGCAAGATCCCGGGCGTGATCGCGCTGTTCGGCGCCTTCATGATCATGGTGATCATCCTGGCCGTGCTGGCGCTGATCGTGGTCAAGGCGCTGACGCATTCGCCGTGGGGCACCTTCACGGTGGCCGCGACCATACCGATCGCGCTGTTCATGGGCGTGTACCTGCGCTACATCCGCCCGGGCAAGATCGGCGAGGTCTCGATCATCGGCTTCGTGGGCCTGATGGCGGCCATCACCTTCGGCCAGGACGTCGCCGCGCATCCGGTCATCGGCCCGATGTTCGACTTCGATGGCAAGGGGCTGACCTGGATCCTGATCATCTACGGCTTCATTGCCTCGGTGCTGCCCGTGTGGCTGCTGCTGGCTCCGCGCGATTACCTGTCGACCTTCCTGAAGATCGGCACGATCGTCGGCCTGGCGATCGGCATCGTGGTGGTGGCGCCCGAGCTGAAGATGCCCGCGCTGACGCAGTTCGTCGACGGCACCGGTCCGGTGTGGTCGGGCAATCTTTTCCCGTTCCTGTTCATCACGATCGCCTGCGGCGCGGTGTCGGGCTTCCATGCCCTGATCTCGTCGGGCACCACGCCCAAGCTGATCGAAAACGAAACCCAGGCGCGCTATATCGGTTACGGCGGCATGCTGATGGAGTCCTTCGTGGCCATCATGGCGCTGGTGGCGGCTTGCGTGATCGAGCCGGGCATCTATTACGCGATGAACAGCCCGGCGGCCGTGATCGGCACGACGCCGGACCAGGTGGCCCAGGTGGTGTCGAGCTGGGGCTTCGTGATCAGCCCGGCCGACCTGGTCCAGACGGCCAAGGATGTGGGCGAAAGCACCATCATCTCGCGTGCGGGCGGCGCGCCGACGCTGGCCGTCGGCATGGCGCACATCCTGCACCAGGTGATGGGCGGGCCGGGCATGATGGCCTTCTGGTATCACTTCGCGATTCTGTTCGAAGCGCTCTTCATCCTGACGGCGGTGGACGCGGGCACGCGCGCGGGCCGCTTCATGCTGCAGGATCTGCTGGGTACGTTCGCGCCGTCGCTCAAGCGCACGGATTCGCTGCCCGCCAACCTGATCGCGACCGGCCTGTGCGTGGCGGCGTGGGGCTACTTCCTCTATCAGGGCGTGGTGGATCCGCTGGGCGGCATCAATACCCTGTGGCCGCTGTTCGGTATCGCCAACCAGATGCTGGCCGCGATTGCGCTGACGCTGGGCACGGTGGTGCTGTTCAAGATGAAGCGCGACCGCTATGCGTGGGTGACGATTCTGCCGACGCTGTGGCTGCTGGCATGCACGCTGACGGCCGGCTGGCAGAAGCTGTTCCATGCGGATCCGCGCGTGAGCTTCCTGGCGCACGCCGACAAGTACAACGCGGCGATCGCCGAGGGCAAGGTGCTGGCGCCGGCCAAGTCGCTGGGCGAGATGTCGCGCGTGGTGATGAACGACTACATCAACGCCGGGCTGTGCGCGATCTTCATCTTCGTGGTGGTGAGCATCGTGGTGTTCGGGCTGAAGTCGGTTCAGCGCGCCCGCAACGAGAACCGGCCGACGGCCCGCGAAACGCCGTACGAGGTGCTGCCGGTGACGGCGGCGGCCGGTGCGGACTGATCGCCATCCAGGAGACGCCGTATGTTGTTCAGCAATATGACTTCGGCGGCCGGCGCCGCCGGCCGGTACCTGGGGCAGACGCTCCGGCTGATGGTCGGGGTGCCGGATTACGAGACGTATGTGGAGCACATGCGGCGTACGCATCCTGAGCAGGAGCCGATGAGCTATGAGGATTTCTTCCGGGAGCGTCAGGAGGCGCGATACGGGGGGAAGAAGCGGATCGGGTGCTGCTGAGTTCTTTTGGAAGGCCTTGCTGGTGCAAGGCCTTTTTTGTTTTTGGGGCGGTGATTGCTGGGGGGGCTGCGGGTCTGCGTGGGGCTACGGGGCTTCGTAGGTTCACGATTCTTCGTAGGTTCACGGTTCTTCGTAGGTCGCCCGGCGGCGCGGGCGGGGGGGCTGCGAGCGCCCGCCATTGCGGTCCGGAGCCTTCGCTCCGGACTACCCCCTCGTCATCTTCGTCCAGGCCTTCGGCCTTCCCTTCAGATTCCCTCGGGCGCATGGAGGTTGCTCGCAGCCCCCCCGCCCGCGCCGCCGGGCTACGAAGGTCTTGGTTTGTGGCGCTACAAGACCTGTGGTCGGGGTAGGGGATTTGCGGGGTCGCCAAATGCAGCCGCGCGGGCGGCTGCATTTGGCATATGGGCGTTGGGCCGTCGAGGCGGGGTGCGCTTGCGCGTATGTGGCGGGTGGTTTGCTGGTGGGGCCTCTCCGTTTGGGGGGGGGCGGTGATGGGCGGCGCGGCGACGAGCGGGTACAGCTTGACGACCTGTACGCGCCGCCCATCGGGCACTGGAGTTGAAATGACGATTAGTGGCGGATGCTTGCTGTTCATGCAGGGCAGACGCCGTCATCATCCCGACGCAAGACATCGCGTAAGCTCCCAGAGGCCGCCCGCGCGGCCGGCCGGGGGCGGGCCCCGCAAGATATTCCACCACCCCCCACCCGTGGCGAGAATCTCAAGAACCCCATCCGCCCCAGCGCCCGTGAGGATCCAACCATAAGAGCCCGGCGTGGCGTGGGCCTGGGGTGGGCGGGGCGTTAGATGCGCCCGACGGAATCCGAAGGCAGCCGCCGCAGGCGGCAACGAGGATGAGGACGGGGAAGTCCGGAGCGAAGGCTCCGGACCGCAATCGTAGCCCCGCCCACCCCAGGCCCGCGCCACGCCGGGCATCTTAAGAACGCATCACTCCCGAAACCCGCCACAGCCGCTCCGTTCTATCCGAACCTGAACGCGATATGCGTCGAATCACGTTTGTAGTAAAAGTTATCGCGAACGAGATAATTCACGGCCACTACCCCCGCCGCCGCAGCTTCTCCGAATACATCACCAACGGCACCGCGCCCACGGCGCACAGCGCCATTACCAGGAAGCCGCCGGGGGCGAAGCTGCGGTAGAGCGCGCCGCCCAGCTGGATGCTGGCGAACATGAAGACCCCGCCCGAGAGCAGGGCGTAGAGGGCGATGGCGGAGGTCTTGCAAGCGGCCGGGACGTGGCGGGTGATGTACCACATGATGGCCGCGTTGTTGCCGGCCAGGGTGAAGCACTGCAGCAGTTGCAGGACCGCGATCAGGGTCGGGTCGGTCGTGGCGGACAGCCCGGCCCAGCGGATGGCGGTCATGATGGCCGAGGTCAGGATCAGCCATTGGGCGCCCGTGCGGGCAAGGATCCGGGGCGCCAGGAAGAAGAACAGGACCTCGCTGCCCACGCCCACAACCCACAGCAGCGAAATCAGCGCCGTGGACAGGCCGCTGGCCGTCCAGTAGAGCGTGGAGTAGGAATACAGGAAGCCATTGCTGGCCTGCACCAGCGAGGCGGCGGCGATGCACAGGAGCAGGGGACGGTCGCGCAGAACTTCGCGCATGGGCAGGCGCACGCGTTCGGCGGGTGCTTCGTCGGCGGCGGGGCGGGCCGCCTGGGGCAGCAGGCGCACGCAGGCCAGGCAGGCGATGATCAGCAGGATCGACAGCCACATCACCCAATCGGTGTCGAAAGTCTTGATGAGGTAGCCGCCCGCGACAGTGACCGCGGCAAAGCCCAGCGAGCCGCAGGCGCGCATGACCGTGTAGGAGTTGCCCTGCCCGCGGCCGCTGGCGATGGCCATGCGGTCCATCAAGGGCAGCACCGCCGGGAACACGGCGTTCAGCAGCAGGGTGATGGCCAGCAGCCAGGCGGGCGCGTGGCTGAAGGGGTAGCAGATGAAGAGCACCAGCGACGCGGCCAGCGCGGAGGCGATCAGGGCGTGCGCGCGGCCGGTCTGGTCGGCGACGTGGGCGACGACCGGGGTGGACAGGATCTTGGGCAGGAACGAGGTGGCGACGATCAGCCCGATGAGGGCCGGGTCCAGGCCACGGCTGGCGAACCACAGGGGCAGGAAGGGGATACTGACGCCCTGCAGGCCGTAATACAGGAAGTAGAACCCGTGCAACGCGATGGCGCCTTGCCTGGCGTCGGGATTGCCGCGCATGGTGATGTGTGAATCAGGCTGGAACGAAGCGCCGTAGCATACTCCTTCCGGCGGGCGCGGTTTAACGGGCCGGGACAGGTTTGCGCTGAACGATGGATAGGACCGCCGCTGGATCGGGCGTTCAGCGAAATGCCAGCATGCGCGGCCCATTGGCAAAGCGCGCGTCCGGATTTACCCTAGGGTCTCGCGGCCCGATTCCGTTCGCGCCGCGCGTGTTTTTTCGATTCATTCCCAGGAGCTGCGATTCATGGCCAAGAAACTGAATGAGAAGACCACCAAAACGCTAAAAGAGCGGCGCAAGCTGCCGCTGGCGACGCCCACTGACCTGGCGGCCGCGGCCACCCGGGACATATCCGCGGTGCTGAACCAGACGCTGGCCGACGTCTTCGCGCTGTATCTGAAGACCAAGAATTTCCATTGGCACGTAAGCGGCCCGCACTTTCGCGATTACCACTTGCTGCTCGACGAACAGGGCGACCAGCTGTTCGCCATGACGGACCCCATTGCGGAACGCATCCGCAAGATCGGCGGCACCACGCTGCGCTCGATCGGGCATATCTCGCGGTCGCAGCGCATTTCGGACAACGACGCCGACTATGTGCAGCCGCTGGACATGCTGGCCGAGCTGCGCGAGGACAACAAAGTGCTGGCGGCCTCGCTGCGCGAGGCCCACAACGTGACCGACGAGCATCGCGATATCGCCACCTCCAGCCTGATCGAGAACTGGATCGACGAAACCGAACGGCGCACCTGGTTCCTGTTCGAGGCCAGCCGCCAGGGCGATTCGACCGGCCACTAGGCTTCGGACTGCGAAAAGCCGGGCTTTCGCACAGTGGTGCCGTATCAGAAGCGCCCGCGCCGTCCTGGCGCGGGCGGTGCCTTGATATTGTCAGCGGAGTGGTCCGGCGTGCTTCTCCACTGCTTCAATACCTCGTCGCAGATCGCCGCCGCCTGGCCGACATAGTGTGCCGGGTTGCGCAGGAACTCGATCTCCTCGTCGCTGAGCAGATCTTGCGTGGCAGGATTGCCCGCCAGAGCCTCCCGGATACAGACGGATAGCGCACAACCCCGGCGGACCGCCTCTCGCGAGGCCTCTTCAACCAGTTCATGCGCCTGCAAGCGGCCGACGCGTGCTCCCAGCGCCAGCGTATAGGCCTCGCCCAGAATCAGGCCGTTCGTGGCATCCAGGTTCTCCGCCATCCGCCGCGGATAGACCTCAAGTCCTTCCAGCATGCCGACCAGGTGGCGCAAGGCGCCACCCGTCAGGGCGGCAATTTGCGGCAGCACGTCCCATTCGGCCTGCCAGCCACCCAATGCACGTTCGTGTTCCTGAACCATCGCGGACAGCATGGTCGACACCAGGGGAGGCACGCGCGCCGCCGCTGCAAGAATGGCGGCGCACCCCACTGGGTTGCGCTTGTGCGGCATGGTGCTGGAGCCGCCGCGCCCGGGTCCGCCAGGCTCGGCAAGCTCTCCGATTTCGGTCTGCGCCATCAGGGAGATATCGCGGGCAATCTTCCCCAGCGTGCCCGTCAAGATGCCGAGGGTCGCCGAAAAATGGGCAAGACGGTCCCGATGCGCGTGCCAGGGCATGGCGGGCAGAGCCAGTCCGAGTTCGCGCGCAAATTCCCGTGCGACGGCGGGAGCTGCCGTGCCCAGGCTGGCCAGCGTGCCAGCGGCGCCGCCGAATTGCAGTTGCGCGATCCGGGTTCCGTCGCGGCGCAATTGCACGCGGCTGCGCTCCAATGCCTCCAGCCAGCCCGCGGTCTTGGCCCCGAACGTGGTGGGCAGCGCGTGTTGCAGCCAAGTGCGGCCGACCATGATCGTGTCGCGATGCGCGGCGGTAAGGCAAGCGCACGCCTTTGCCGCGGTCAGCAGATCCTGGTCCAGCTGGGCGGTCACCTGCCGGATCTGCAGTACCAGCGCGGTGTCCAGGATGTCCTGGCTGGTGGCGCCCCAATGCACATATCGCGCCGCCTCGGGATCGGCCTTGTGCACGGCGGCGGTCAGCTGCCTGACAAACGGGATGGCAATATTGCCGGCGGCGATTGAGGCCGACGCGATGCCGGCAAGGTCCAGAATGCTGTCAATGTCGGCGACGTGGCAGACGTCGTCAATGCAGCGCGCGGCGCTTGCGGGGATGAATGCGCACTGCGCCTGCGCACGCGCAAGCGCCGCCTCGACCTGGAGCATGCGCCGGATCGTTTCCGTGCCGGAAAACATCGCCATGATCTCGCGATCGGAATAGATCTGCTCTGTCAGTCCGGAAAGAACGGTCATGGCGGGTCCGGGTCGGCGCGTGGTCAGATGTCAAAAAACACGGTCTCGCCCGTGCCTTGCAGGACGACGTTCCAGCGCAACATGCCGCTGCCGGCCGTCTGCGCCACCAGCGTCTCGCGGCGCGCGGCGGGCACCTGGCGCAAAATCCAATCCTGCTCATTCGCACCTGTCTCGTCCGGAAAGTACATCCGCGTCGACAGCTGTTTGAGCAGGCCCCGCATGAACAGCGACACGACAATGTGGGGCGCCTGGAGCGTCCCGCCCGGGCCGGCCACGCGCCCGGGTTTGATCGTGGTGAAGCGGAACGATCCGTCAGGCTCGGTCGGCACGCGGCCAAAACCGGTGAAGCCGGCTTGCGCCGTATCGGCGCCGCGATGATTCGGGTCGTCCGGATGCCGGTATACGCCGCTTGCGTCGGCCTGCCAGATCTCGATCATGCCGTCCGGCACGGGGTTGCCGTTCCCGTCCGTGACGCGTCCTTCAATCACGACCGCCGGTGCGCCCAGGTCGGGCAGGCCGGCGGTCAGGTCCGCGCAGTTCAATCCGGACAGGCCGATATGCAGATAGGGCCCGACGGTTTGAGAGGTGGTGGGATAGAGCATGCGTTACTCCATGGGGGTGGCGTTGCGGCCGCGCAGCACGATATCGAAACGGTAGCCCAGCGCGTACTCGGGCACGGTCGTTTCCCAATCGAGCGTGGCGACTAGCCGGCTGCGCGCCTTGGCGTCCGGGACGCATTGGAAGATGGGGTCGAACTCCAGCAGCGGATCGCCCGGGAAGTACATCTGCGTGACCAGGCGCGTGGCGTAGGCGCGGCCGAACAAGGAAAAGTGGATGTGCTGCGGGCGCCAGCCGTTGTAGTGATTGCCCCAAGGGTATGCGCCAGGCTTGATGGTCTTGAATTGATAGCAGCCATGCGCGTCGGTGACGGTCCGCCCCTCTCCGCTGAAGTTCGGGTCCAGCGGCGCGTCGTGCTGGTCGCGCTTGTGCAGATAGCGTCCGGCGGCGTTGGCCTGCCAGATCTCGATCAATGCGTCGGGAACGGGCCGGCCGTTCTCATCCAGCACGCGGCCGGACACGATGATCCGCTCTCCGATGGCGCCGGCGCTGGCGATGCACGTGAGGTCGTTGTCTCCCTTCTTGACGAACGCGCCGCCGAAAGCCGGGCCGGTGATTTCGGACAGCGTCTGCGCAACGACGATCAACGGCTGGTTGGGCGAGCGCAGCTGCGTCGAACCATAGGGATCGAAACGGTAAGGGGGCTGGGTATCCCAGAACGGGCGCCGGTACTGAGCAAGATCGGACATTGCGGAAAATCTCCTTGAAAGTGCCGCCGGGGCGTATCGACAGCCACGGCGGCGCGGACGAGTCGGGCCAGTCAGCCGCCGAACCAGCGGGCGGGAACGATTACCAGGGCAGGGAAGGCCACCATCAAGAACATGATCAGGAACTCCGCCACCATGAACGGCACGACGCCGCGCGTGACGTCGTCCATCTTCATCCTCCCGACGCCCGCCACGACATTCAGGACGGTGCCGACGGGGGGCGTGACCAGGCCGATCGAATTGTTGATGATGAACAGCACGCCGAAATACACCGGATCGATGCCCGCCGCGCGCACCAGCGGCATCAGCACCGGCGTCAGGATCAGGATGGTGGGCGTCATGTCCATGGCCGTGCCGACGACCATGACCAGCACCATGATGGCGGCCATCAGCAGGATCTTGTTGCCCATGAACGGCTGCAACATGTCCACGATCTTGGCGGGCAGGTCCGCCACCGTGATCAACCAGGCGCTGACCATGGCGGCGGCGATCAGGAACATGACGATGGCGCTGGTCTTGGCGGCCGAGACGAACACGGCGTACAGCTGGTTCAGCCTCAACTCCCGGTAGACCACCGTCGACACGAACAAGGCGTAGACGGCGGCCACCACGGCGGCTTCGGTGGGCGTGAACACGCCCATGCGCAAGCCCACCAGGATGATGACCGGCAGCATCAGCGCCCACAACGCCTTGCGGAACGCCGTGGCGATTTCCTGCGTCGATTTGCGCGGCGGCGGCACGATCTTTTCCCGGCGGACCAGCCAGGCCCAGGTCAGCCACAGGGCGCCGCCGATCATCAGGCCGGGGACGATGGCCGCCATGAACAGCTTGGAGATGGACACATTGGCCGCCACGCCAAAAATGACCAGGCCGATGCTGGGTGGAATCACGGGGCCGATCACGCCCGTCGCCGCGATCAGCCCGCCCGCCGTTTCCTTCTTGTGGCCGGCGCTGACCATCATGGGCAGCAGCAAGGCGGTCAGCGCCGCCGCGTCCGCCACGGCGGAACCGGACAAGGCCGACAGCAGGCAGCCCGCCATGATGGTGACGTAGCCCAAGCCGCCCTTGACGTGTCCGACCAGCGCCAACGCCAGGTCGACGATGCGGCGCGACAGGCCCCCGACGTTCATGATTTCACCGGCCAGCATGAAGAATGGCACGGCCAGCAGCGGAAAACTGTCCGCGCCGCCAATGACGTTCTGCGCCAGGATCTGCGAATCGAAGATGTCCAGATGCCACATGAGCGCAACGCCGCTGGCCAGCAGCGCAAAGGCGATGGGCACGCCCAGCGCCATGACGCCCAGCAGCGATCCGATGAAGACGGCGATGGTCATGCGCTTCTCCCCGGCGCGCCGCGCTGGGCGTCGTCCAGAATCTGCTTGAGCTGCACGGCCTCTTCGGACTCCTGGACCATGATCAGGTCCTGCTCAGCCAGATTGCCGGTAAGGACCCGGTAAAGGTCCACCGCGATGATCAGCCCGGCCATGGCCGAGAACACCAGGCCGGACGCATAGACGATGGCCATGGGCAGCCCGCTGACCGGCGCGCTGACCTCGGCGTTGATCACGGCCTGTTCCCAGCTGCCCTTGAACATCAGGCCCACGATGTAGAGCATGATGATCTGCCCCACCACCAGGCAGATCTTCTTGCCCGCCGTCGGCAGTTTGGACACCACCATGTCCATGCCCAGATGGCCGCGTTCCTTCAGGGCGACGACGGCTCCCAGGAACGTGAGCCAGATGAACATCCAGCGCGAGATCTCTTCCGACAGCGTGATGCCCGAGTTAAAGCCATAGCGGGCGACGACATTGCCGAAGACCAGCACCACCATCGCCGCCAGCAACACGGCGATGGCCAGTTCGAGCACGCGGCAGATACCTCCAATGAATCTGTCTATGAAGACCATGGCGTGGCCCCTTTGAGAATCGGATGAAGGTGTGGCCGCGTCATGCCCGGGCTTCACGGACGATATCGACCAGGCCCCGCAGCGCAGTCAGGTAGGAGTGCGGCCCCAATCCTTGCACCGTGCCGCGCACGGCGGGCGAGATGATCGAATGCGCGCGCCACGCCTCGCGCGCCGCGATGTTCGACATGTGCACTTCCAGGGTGGGGAAGGGCATGGCCTTGATCGCGTCGTGCAGCGGCACGCCGTGCTGGGTCAGGCCCGCGGGGTTCACCAGGGCGCCCTGCGCGGAGTCGATGTGCTCATGCAGGAAATCGATCAGGGCGCCCTCGTGGTTGGATTGCACCGTCGATAGTTGCACACCGAGCTCGGCGGCCAGGGCGGCCAGGCGCTGGTTGATTTCCGCCAGCGTGGTGGTGCCATAGATGTGCGGCTCGCGGCGGCCGAACAGGTTGAGGTTCGGGCCGTGCAGAACGAGAATCTTCATGATGGATGCGCCGGTGCGTTTACTTGCGGATGCGGGCGAGTTCGTCGTTGTAGAGCTTGACGATCGCCGGGTCGTAGCTGCCGGTGAAGTGTTCGATCACCGGCTTGACGACCTGTTGCATGCGGACTTTCTGTCCCGGCTCGATCGTGTTGTATTGGATGCCCTTGGCCTGCAGTTCCGCCACGGCCTTCTGCGCGGCTTCACGGCTGACCTTGCGCTGGTAGACGCGAGCCTCGTCGGCGGCTTCATGCATGATGCGTTGCTCGGCGGGCGACAGCTTGTCCCAGAACTTCTTGCTGACCAGCACGATGTTCGCGGCGTAGACATGGTTGGTCGCGCTGACGTATTTCTGCACTTCGTAGAACTTGTTCGACAGGATCACCGAGTACGGATTTTCCTGGCCGTCCACCGCCTTGGATTCCAGCGCGCCGTACAGTTCCGCGAACGGCATGGGCACCGGGTTGGCCTTGAACGCCTTGAAGGTATCCAGGAACACGGGGTTCGGAATGACCCGGATCTTCAATCCCGCCAGGTCTTCCGGCTTGGCGATGGCATGCTTGGAGTTGGTCACGTTGCGAAAGCCCAGGTCCCAGAAGCCCAGCGCGACCAGGCCCTTTTCGGGCAGCTTCGCGATCAGCGCCTTGCCCAGCGGGCCATCCAGCAGCGCGTCCGCCTGGCCGAAGTCGGTGACGGAGAAGGGCAGGTCGATCAGCCCGAATTCCTTGACGATGCCCGCCAGCGACGTCGAGGCGGGCGCCGACATTTCCTGCACGCCGCCTTGCAAGCCCGATTGCTGCTGCATTTCATTGCCCAGCTGCGACGCCGGGAATTCCTTGACCTTCAACTTTCCGCCGCTCTTGGCGGCCACCAGCTCCGCGAACTTCTGCACGCCGGCGCTGACGGGGTGGTCGGTGTTGTTCAGATGACCGAACCGGATCGTGCGCTCCTGGAAATCCTGTGCCGTCGCCGTCATGGCGGTGCAGCAGAGGGCGCCGATCAAGGTCAAACGGAAAATGCTGGTCTTCATCGTTGTCTCCTTCCGGTTTTCTTGGAATGTTCTCGATGTCTTGCAAGACTCGGTAGTGGAATGTAATTCCGGGTGGAATATTTTTCCACCTAGGGTTATCATCCATTAACCACTACTTTGTTGAGATGACATGGCCGGAGTCCTCGAACGCGCGCTTGCCGTCATGGAGTACCTATCCTCCAGACCCGAAGGTGTTCCCCTTGCCTCCCTTGCCCAGCAACTGGAGATTCCGCAGAGTGCCGCGCACCGTCTGCTGACCGACCTGTGCCGTTGCGGCTATGTGCGGCAAATGCGCGACCACGGCGATTACGCCTTGACCGCGCGCGTGGCGTCGATCGGGTTGAGCTATCTGGCGGCGACCGGCATTGTCGATATCGCCCAGCCGCTGGTGGACCGTCTGGCGGAAATTTCAGGCGAACTCGTGCGCCTGGCGATCGTCGACAACGAACGCCTGACATGGGTGGCCAAGGCGCAAGGCGCGCGGCATGGGCTGCGCTATGACCCGGAAATGGGATCGGACGCCAGACTGTCGTGCAGCGCCTCGGGACACGCATGGATGCTGACGATGTCCGATGAGCGGGCGCTGGATCTGGTCTCGCGGCAAGGCTTCGGAACGCCGGAGGAATATGGCCCCAACGCGCCGACAACCATCGCCGCCTTGACCAAGATCCTGCACGCCGGCCGCAAGCGTGGCTACGCGATGATCAATGAAGTGTTCGCGCCGGGCATGACGGCCATGGCGGCGCCGGTGCAACGCAAAGGCGAAGATGCCATCGGCGTGCTGAGCATCGCCGGCCCGGCCTTGCGCCTGACCGAAGCGCGCATGCTGGAACTGGGGCCGCAATTGCTGGCGGCGGCCGAGGAACTGGCGCTGGCCAGCCTGGCTTCGCCCATGTTCCGCACGCGCTTTCCCATGCAGGGCCGCAACGCAGGCGACGAGACGCCGCCCCGCTAGGCATTCCGCAAGCAGATCAGGTCCCGGGCTGCGCCACGGATTTGATGAGATTGCCCAGCCACAGAACGGCTGGGTCGTTGTCGCGGCTTTGATGCCTGACCAGGGCGACGTGGGTTGCCGGAAGCGCGACCGGAAGCTCGGCGACTTCCAGGCCGTACTCGCGGCGCCAGGAGTCGGCGATCACCCTGGGCACCGTGGCTATGGCCGGCATCTCCCTCAGCACGGGAGGCACGGACGAAAAGCCTGGCACGGTGCAGACAACTCGCCGCTCCATCCCGCGCAAGGCCAGCGCCTCGTCGACGATGCCGCGGGTGGCGCCGCGGTAAGTGACCATCACATGGGGCAGGGCCGCGAATTGCTTCAAGGTCAATTTCCCGGCACTTCCAATGACCCCCGCCCGTGCGACGCAGCAATAGGGAACCGTCGCCAGGACTTCCGACCGTTGCCAGCGCAGGCCTGTTGAAAACGGTCCGACGGCCAGATCGATCTCTTCCTGCTGCAGCATGTCGGCGAAGCGGAACCGGTCCGTCGCCAGTACCGCCAGGCGCACTTGCGGAGCTTGCGCGGCAAGCCGGGCAAGCAAGCCCGGCAGCAGCCAGGCGTTGACCCAGTCCATCACGCCGATGGTAAAGCGCCGTTCGCTTTTTGCGGCATCGAAAGTAGGCGTCTGCAAGACCACCGACTGCATCTCGGCCAGCACCGGCAACAGCTGCGCCTGCAATTCCAGTCCGCGCGGCGTCGGCTGCATGCCGCCCGGGGCGCGGACCAGCAGATCGTCGTGAAACAGCTCGCGCAATCGCCCCAGCGCGCCGCTCACCGCCGGCTGGCCCAGGTGCAGACACTGCGCCGCCTTGGAAACGCTTCTTTCCCGCAACAGCACCAGCAGGGTCACCAGGAGATTCAGGTCTACGCCTCGTAAATCACGTTCCCTGATATTGCTGATCATATTATTCGATTTGATTGATGGGGGTGGCTTATTGAATCATAGGAACCCGTTGAAACACACCATCAAGAAACCGATCATGAAACTTCGTTCCCTTTCGCTCCAGGCCGCGCTCGCAATGGCATTTGCAACCGGCGGCGCCGTGCTGCCACAGGCCGTCCAGGCGGCAGCTCCCATGGTGAAAACACAAGCGCCCGGGTTCTACCGCATGATGCTCGGCGCGTTCGAAATCACCGCCCTGAGCGACGGCACCGTCGATTTGCCCGCCGAGGCACTACTGCACAGCCATACGGGCGACATCGGCAGCCACCTGCGCGCCAACCATCTGAGCAGCCCGGTGGAGACCTCCATCAATGCCTACCTGGTCAACACCGGCGACAAGCTCGTGCTCATCGACACGGGGACCGGCGGCCTGATGGGCCCGGCCCTGGGTCAGCTCGCCGCCAACCTGCGCGCGGCGGGCTACCTGCCGGAGCAAGTCGACGAAATCCTGCTGACCCACGCCCATCCCGACCATCTCGGCGGGCTGATGGTCCAGGGCAAGATGGCTTTTGCAAACGCGACCATCCGCATGGAGCAGGCCGAGATGAGCTATTGGATGTCGCCGGAGCGGATGGGCAAGGCAGACGACATGGCCCGCGGCTTTTTCGAGGGCGCCATCACCTCCCTGACGCCGTATGCGCAAGCCGGCAAGGTCGTGCCGTTCCGCGCAGGCGCTCAACTGCTGCCCGGGATCAGCGCGCTCACGGCGCACGGCCACACCGTGGGCCATACCGTCTACTCGGTTGAAAGCCAGGGCCAGCGCCTTTTGCTGATCGGCGACCTCATCCACGTTGGCGCGGTACAGCTCCAGCATCCAGAGGTGACGATTGCGTTCGACATGGACGAGAAGGAGGCCGCTGCCACCCGCCTGAAGTTCTTCGGCGACGCGGCGCGGGACCACGTGCTGATCGGGGCTTCGCACCTGTCGTTCCCGGGCGTCGGCCGCCTGGTGAAAACCGGAACGTCGTTTCGTTGGGAGCCCGTCAGCTACAGCACGCAGTTCAAGTAGGCTGCCAGCCCGGGGCACATACCGGGCAAGGCAGGCCGTGTGTCACCCGTGCTTCCCGAAACCGCCGGAAGCCCACTCCGATGCGCGTTGCACGCTCAGCTTGTACGTCGGAGCAACCTGGACCTGGGCCAGTTGTTCGCCAAATTCATCGTAGGCGCTCAGCACGGCATACGGCTCGTCTTCGTCGGGAACGATATCCAGCTTGATGGTCAGGCGGCCGGCGGCGGCATCGATCTTCACGCTCTTGTGCAGCGTTGCATGCAATTGCTGTTCGTGGCGACGCAGGACTTCGTTGGCGGTCTTGACCAGGGTGATGAAGGCGGGGGAGTCGAGCGGCTTGGGGTTCTTCTTGTCGCGGCCCATGGTCCAGGGGCCCACCAGGGCCGGCTCGGCTTGTCCGTCCAGCGTCATCTCCACGGCCCAGCCGTCGTCTTCCTCGTTCTTGATGATCCGCGCGGTCCAGCCGTCGTCACGCCAAAGCCTGGGTTCCTGTTCCTTGCGGTCCTCGGATATGCCGGTATCCGGTGTGCGGTCGTCATTCACTGCGGTACTTCTCCTGGATTCGTTTGCTTGCAGCCCTGTGGCTGCGGACCTCGATGGCGACGGTCGCCCCGTGAGGCCGATGAGATCACTCATCGGGCAGGGCGCTGCTTTGGAGCTCGACACGTCGCCAGACCGCCTGCATCGTAGCTTATCGCTCGCGAGCATTGACATATCGCGAAATCCCGATATCATCTGGCCATGGAATTGCTCGAAGTATTCAAAGCCCTCTCGAATCGGACGCGCCTTGAAATCCTGAAAGGTTTGAAGGATCCCGTGAAGAATTTCCCTCCGCAGGACGAAGGGGACGTTCTTACGGTGGGAGTCTGCGTCAGCAGTATTCAAGAAGGCGTCGGACTATCGCAGTCAACGGTGTCTGACTACCTTGCAACGCTGCAGCGGGCAGGCCTGGTTGAAGTCAGGCGCATCGGTGCGTGGACCTACTACAAGCGGAACGAAGCCACGATCAGTGCTCTTGCCGAGATCATAGGGAAAGAGCTGTAATTTTTTTGCCACATGATATCGGAAAATCCCGATATCCCTTTTTACCGATGCGAGGTTATCCAATGAAAGCCGTCATCCTTAAATCATTCGGCGGTCCGGAATCGTTCGAGTTTTGCGAGGTGCCCAAGCCTGTGCCGCAAGCGGGACAAGTCCTGGTCCGGGTCCATGCAACCTCCATCAATCCCTTGGATTACCAGGTCCGACGGGGCGATTATCCCGACCTGGTGCCACTGCCGGCCATTACCGGACACGACGTATCTGGCGTGGTCGAAGCCGTCGGGCCGGGTGTGACGGGTTTCTCTCCAGGAGACGAAGTCTGGTACACCCCGCAAATCTTCGACGGGCCAGGAAGTTATGCCGAGTACCACGTTGCCGCCGAGAGCATCATCGGCAAGAAGCCTCCCTCGCTGAGCCATCTGGAGGCCGCAAGCCTGACCCTGGTTGGCGGGACGGCGTGGGAAGCGCTGGTCGTGCGTGCGGCGCTCAGGGTGGGGGAGAGCATTCTGGTGCACGGCGGCGCGGGAGGCGTCGGTCATGTGGCGATCCAGCTCGCAAAAGCCATGGGAGCAAGGGTGTTCACGACCGTGCGCAAAGCGAACTTTGAGTTCGCACGAAGTGTGGGCGCCGATGTCGTCATCGACTACGAAAGGGAAGACTATGTCGACGCCATCTTGCGGGAAACCGGGGGCCGCGGCGTCGATGTCGTGTTCGACACCATCGGCGGCAACACATTGTCGCGCAGCCCGGACGCGCTCGCACAACTGGGCCGCGTGGTCACCATCGTGGATACGGCACAGCCGCAAAACGTTCTTCAAGCCTGGGGCAAGAACGCGAGCTACCACTTCGTGTTCACAAGGCAAAACCGCGGCAAGCTTGATGAGTTGAGCGCATTGGTAACGCGCGGACAGCTGCGGCCGCACGTGGGCGCCGTCTATCCGCTAGCCGACATTCCGCTCGCGCATGCCCGGCTGGAGAGTCCCAACAACGGCATCCAGGGGAAAATCGCGATTGCAGTCGAGCAATAGCGTCGCCTTCCGGATGCCGATCAAGCCTCACTTGCCGACGCGAATGACGATCTTGCCGAATGGCCCCCGCTCCAGGCGGGCAAGGGCCGCGGGGGCCTCGGCAAAAGAGAAGACCTTGTCAATGACGGGCTTGATGCCGTGCCGGTCGATGAATGTATTCATGTCATCGAAGGCCCGCCGGTGACCGACGGATACGCCGGTCAACGTGCCTCGTCTGAGTTGGAGCGGAATGGCGGGCATACGGATTTCAGTGCCGCTCATGAAACCAATCTGGAGGATGTGACCGCCACCGGCCAGCGCCTCGACGGACTGGTGCAGATTGTCGCCGCCCATCAGTTCCAGAACATGATCCACGCCGTTTCCACCGGTCAGTTCGATCGCAGCTTGTGCCCAGGCTGGAACCTGGGTGGTGTTAATGCCCGCCCACGCACCCAACGCGTTCGCGCGCGCCAATTTGTCGTCGCCGCGCGACGTGACAATGACTCGCGCTCCCAACGCACGGGCGAACTGCAGGCCGAACAGCGACACGCCGCCAGTGCCTTGGACCAGAACCGTTTGGCCCTTTCTCAGCTTTCCTGCCTCTACCAGGGCAAACCAGGCGGTTAACGCGGCCACCGGCAAGGTGGAGGCTTCTTCGTACGAAAGGGTGTTTGGCGCGGACACGGCGATCGCCTCTGGAAGCACGACATATTCCGCCAGCATCCCTGGCAGTGGACCGCCCAATGAAAGACCATGCCGGAGCATCGCGCGGGGCGGTTCGCCATCCAGCCACTGAGTCCAGAAATTCCCCATCACGCGGTCACCGACGCGAAACCGCGTCGAGCGCGACCCCACCTGGATGACTTCACCCGCCATGTCGGAAACCGGTACGAAGGGCATGGCGGGCCGGTCCGGCAACAAGGCTCCGTTGATCACCAGCCTGTCGCGGTAATTGAGCGATACCGCCGCCACTTTTACCAATACGTCATGGGGGCCGGGGCGAGGCAAGGGCCCCGAGACCATCGACAGGTTTTCAATTCCGAATGACGGAAGGTGCCAGGACGTCATCATGTTGGCGGTCATCTTCTAAGGCCTCGATTGAATGTGGTGAAGTGCTCCGCCCAGTCTATTTGCGATTAGCATGCGCCAGTGGCCCAATATTTTCCGTTAACTGGCGACTTTTTTTCTTCAATTACATTCTCCATGACGACTTACAGCACGGCGCGTCTTCAAGGCATCAGCTTGTTTGTCCAGGCGGTGGAGGCCGGCAGTTTCTCCGCGGCAGCCAGCCGGGCCGGCTTATCAAGGTCTGCCGTAGGCAAAAGCGTGGCGACGTTGGAGGCGCGGTTGGGAATCCGCTTGCTCGATCGAACCACCCGGCGGCTCGGCCTCACCGTGGAGGGGGAAGATTTCTATCGGAGTTGCCTGCGGGTGCTGGCCGAACTGGACGAGGCAGAGGCCAGGGCGGCCACAGGGCGCAGAGAGGTTTCAGGCAGATTGCGTGTCAGCCTGCCCGTAACCTTCGGACGAAAATGGGTCATGCCCGTTCTACGCGACCTGGCTCGCCGGCACCGCAAGCTGTCGCTTGATGTGAGCTTCACCGACCGCGCCGTGGACCTGGTCGAGGAAAATATCGACCTGGCTGTGCGCCTGGGCGACCCTGGAAACAGCTCCTCCATCGCCGCGCGTCGCTTGGGCGTGCAGAGATTTGTCGTGTGTGGATCGCCCGGCTACTTTGCCGCGCGTGGCTATCCCGCCACCATCGAGGATCTCCCGGCTCACGACTGCATCACTTTTTCGCAAGGCGGGCGCGTGCTGCCGTGGAGGTTGGCCGGCGCGGATAATCAACCGGTGAACATCAAAGTGGCGGGACGTCACACCATCAGTGATGGCGAGGCGCTGAGAAGCGCTGTTCTCGATGGCATGGGAATGGCTCAATTTCCGACCTGGCTGGTCGTGGACGAACTGAAAGCCGGCACCCTGGCAACTGTTCCTGGATCGCGAGAGGTGGAGGGCTTTCCCATCCTGGCCTTATGGCCCGCGGCGCGCGAGCTGGCCCCCAAGATCAGAGCCGCCGTAGACGAGCTGCTGGGTGCATTCACCCCGTCACCTTGGGAGTGACGGATCCCGGCGCCTGGCTGGCTACGGCTGTTCCAGCGGCCACACCTCAACGACGCCGTGTGCAACCGCGCAGGGCGTGCGTGACACCAGGTCTATCGCTTCGGCCAGATCGGCTGCCTCGATGAGGGAAAAGCCAGCCACCGGCAAGGTCGAGCTCATGTAGGGCCCGTTCGACGTTTCGACCCGGGCAGCGTTGGTGTTACGCACCTGCACGGGCGCGCCTGCAATACCCATCAACGCGCCGCCTTTCCGCAATCTTGCGTCGTGCGCGTGGGCTGCGTCCCGGACGGCCGGCGCAGTCTGGTCGTAACCCGCCCGGTCTCCATATCCTATTGCCACAAATTTTGGCATGAGAGGTCTCCTGGAAAAACGCGTCCTTGTCTTCAGGGTTGAACCGCCGAATTTCAAAATCGCGGATGGCTGTAGTTCCTGCTGGCGGCATGCAGGGCAAGTCGCAGGTTCAGCTCTCCAACTGCTCATGCTCGATACGGTTGCGCCCGTTGTTCTTGGCCACATACAGCTGCTGATCCACGGCTTTGATGACGGCAGCGCGCTCCGCCGGCCCGCCTGGCAGCACCGTGCCCGCGCCTATGCTGACAGTGACGCGCCTGCCATGCGGCGACAGCGCATGCACGATAGCTTTCTTCTGGAGCAATCGCTGGCAGCGTTCAGCGACTTTCCGGGCTCCGTCGGCATCGGCTTCAGGCAGCAGCACGACAAACTCTTCACCGCCGTAGCGCGCCACAAGATCGCGAGGACCGTCCAGCGCCAGACTCAGCGTCTGGGCGATCTCCACCAGGCACTTGTCGCCCTGAGTGTGGCCGTACAAGTCGTTGTATTGCTTGAAAAAATCGACGTCGAACAACAATATGGACAGGGGCTGCCGTTCGCTGCGCGCACGCTCCCACTCCAATTCGAAACTGCTGTCAAAGCGACGCCGGTTGGCAATATTCGTCAAACCATCCTTGAAGGACAGGTCCTCCAGCTCTTTTTGCAAGCGCAGCAGCTTTTCCTCGGTCTTCTTGCGTTCGGTGATGTCGAACATGAAGCCGATCAGCGCTTCGACTTCGCCTCGGTCATCGCGCACCACGTGCACCACGTCGCGAATCCACACATAGCCGTTGTCCTTGGTCAGCGCCCGGTAGTCCGCTTCATGGTCCACGCCGGCCTGGGATTGGGTGACGCAGAAATTCACCACGTATTCGCGATCCTCGGGATGCATGCGCATGGCCCAGTCCTCGACGCTCACCCAACTATCCACGCTCCAGCCCAGCAGCGCCTCGATCTGGGGGCCGATATAGGCGAATTTCATCGTGGCCCAATCGATCTTCCAGGGTATAGCCTTGGTCGACTCCAGCAAGGTTCTGTACACGGCGTGGTCGTTAAAAAGCGGGCTTGCGTCGGACATTCCCTATCCCTCTTCGATCCATGTCAACAAGCCACTTTATAGCCTGAAGCCATCGGCCACGGGGCGCTCAAGCCTGTGCGCGGCGCGGCAGCCAGCGCCAGAACACGCCGGCCGCCACCAGGCCCAGCGTACCGACGCCGAACGATGCGCCGCCGAGCGACGCCAGGGCGGTCAGCACCGACAGCGCCACCGGCCCGCCGCTAGAGCCGAGATCCGCCATGAAACGCCAGATGCCGAGGAACTGCGTGCGCGCACCCGCCGGCGCGGCGTCGGCGCCCAGCGTCATCACGATGCCTGATCCTATGCCATTGCCGAAACCCAGCAGCACCGACACCAGGATGAAGCTTGTCACCCCGCCGGTGAGCGGGATCGCCATCAGGCTCAGCCCCATCAGCAGCGTGCAGGGCAGCGCCACCCACAGGCGGCCGCGCTGGTCCATCACCTTGCCGGCGGGATAGAACACGGACATATCGACCGCGGCGACCAGCCCGTAGATGAGCGAGGTGGTGGTGGCGTCGAGGCCGAGATGGTCCGCCCACAGCGGAATCACCACCTGGCGCGACGCGCGCAGCGCGCTGATCAGCATCACGCCCACGCCCAGCGTGGCGTACACGCCGCGATGATCACGCGCGACCTCGCCCATGCGCGCGCGCGGCGCACCCGCGCCCGCGCTGCCCGAGGGCTCGATGTCGGGCGCCTTGATGGCGATGAAGCCGGCGCCGAGCATGGCGCAGACGGCAACCCAATAGGCGCCGTCGAGCCCCAGGAAATGGATCAGCGCCGCGCCCGCGAACGGACCGATGAAGGTGCCGATCCGCGTCGTGCCGCCGAGCGTGGACAGGGCCCGCGCCCGGTACGCCAGCGGCACGACCTCGATCATGTAGCTCTGGCGCGCCAGCTGGAACACCGACTGCGCGCATCCCTGCATCAGCATGGCCAGCGCCAGCACCCACAGATTGGACACGCCGATCACGAGCAGCAGGCCGGCCACGCTCAGCACCGCCGCACCAGCCATGGCGCGCTTCTCGCCGAAGCGATGGGTGATCAGCGCGGACGGAATGTTGGAGAGCAGCGAGCCGACCCCGATGAGGGCGGCGATCAGGCCGGCGGCGGCCAACGACGCTCCCTGGTCGCGCGCGGTGAGCGCGATCACGGGAAGGATGGCGCCATTGCTGATGCCATAGAGCAGCGACGGGCCAAACGCCGGCACGGCGATCTGCTTCAGATTGAACGAATCGGGTTGCGACATGTCGGGAGAATGAGAGTTGGGCCGTCTGCCGGCCGCCTTGCCTCTGCGCACGGGGCCGGCCCGGCGGCCATCGGCGCGGGAACCCGGAAGTGTAGCTGCAGCCCCCCGCGCCCACCTGTCAGCTGGCTGACAGCCGGCGAGTCCCACTCCAGCCGGTCAACGCCGCCCGTCACGCACGCCTGCGTCTGAACGTCGGCCGCTACTGGCCGGTAGCTGACCCATGCGGCGTGGCGATTTCAGTCAGGCGTTGCCCGTCGTTGCCATCCTCGACCCTCCAGCCTCGGGTGCTTAGCATCTTCCGTATCTCATCGGCTTTTGCCCAGTCCTTTGCCTCTCGGGCTTGAGCGCGTTTGCCGAGCAGCACCCGGATACTTTCCGGAATGTCAGACGCAACTGGGCTCCAATCGCGTAACCCGAGGCCCAGTACAAAATCAAAGCTGTCCACAGTCGCTTTCAAGGTCGCAGGTGGGAGCTGGCTCTTGACGAGTTCCCATAGCACGGCCAATGCTCTCGGCAGATTCAGGTCATCATTCAATTCGGCGTTGAAACGCGCGGCGAAATCCGGATCGATGCGGCCACCGTCCGACCAACCGGAATAGAGATGCCGCAGCCGGTTCAAGGCTGTCTGCGCTGCACCAAGAGACGCCCAACTGAAATGCAGCTTGCTCCGGTAATGAGCTGTCATGCACAGGTAACGGTAGGCAAGCGGATCGATGTTCCGACTGCGCAAGGTCTGCAAGCGAACAAAATCCCCACTCGACTTCGACATCTTGGCGTCGGCATTGAGTGTTAGAAAATGTCCGTGTATCCAGAAGTTCGCAAGACGAGTGCCGTGGGCTGCTTGTGTTTGCGCAATTTCGTTGCTGTGATGCACGGCGATATGGTCTTCTCCGCCACAGTGGATGTCGAACCAGATGCCGAGGTGTTTCGCCGACATGGCCGAGCACTCAATATGCCAGCCCGGAAATCCACGTCCCCATGGGCTATCCCATTCCATCTGCCGCGCTACGCCCGCCGGACTGAACTTCCATAGCGCAAAGTCCGTGATGTTCCGCTTCGCGCCAAGTGCTACGCGCTTGCCGGCCTGCAGGCCGGCACGGTCGAGCCGGGCCAGAAAGCCGTAGTCATCCTGTTTGCTTGTGTCGAAATAGAGACCGTCGTTGGTCCTATACACATAGCCGGACCTGTCCAACTCGCCGATAAACGCGATCTGTTCGGCGATGTGATCGGTCGCGCGGCACCATACCGTCGGCTCCAGCAAGTTGAGGGCATGCCAATCCGCGACGAAGGCCTCGGTGTAGCGCTGGGCAATAGCATATGCGGACTCCCCAGTCCGTCTGCTGCCTTTTTCCATCTTGTCTTCGCCTTCGTCGGCGTCCGAAGTCAGATGACCGACGTCGGTGATATTAACGACGTGACGGACCTCGTAGTCGTTGCGAATGAGCACCCGGCGCAGAATGTCTTCAAACACATACGTTCTTAGATTGCCAATATGCGCATGGTCATAGACGGTGGGTCCGCAGCAATACATGCCGACGTGGTCAGCGCGGATTGGCGTGAACGAGCGCACGGTACGCGACCAGGTGTCATACAACGCAAGTGGCATCGACTCTCTCCGTATCGAAGGGCGCAGGCAAAACAAAAAAGCCGCCGGTTTTGCAACGGGCGGCCAGAGGCGATTGATTCAACGTTTCGCTAATTGCTAGACGCAGTTTCCCCCGGCACGTTCTGACAACATGCACGGACCAGCGAGAAGAGGGATTTGGAGCGACTAGGCATGCCTGCAATCCTAGCGGCTGTTGGCTGTGCAGGTCAATACTGGCGAATGACCGCTTTCCGCCCCGCGTTACTATCGCGAGACCACAAGCCGCAAGGAAGGGAATGCACCAGAAGCAGCGCACGACCAAACGCCGCCGGATTCCGCGCAAGGCCTGGGCCTTGGGTCTGGCCATCGCCGCAGCCGCAGGGTTTTATGCCTGGAAGGAATCCCCGCTGGGTCCAGGCCTGACCGAAAGCAAGATGCGCAACATCCTGGTCGCCGCCATGGCGACGCCCACCAATGCGCCAGGCAGCGCCTGCGTCAACGTGGTGGGGGTGCGCCCCTTGCCGACCGATGTCTACACCATCTTCCTGCAAGAGCAGGACAAAATAGTGCAAGGGCTGATCAAACACCAGCTCATCACGGTCAAGCGCGTCAGCGCCAACGGCGACGGCTCACCTCCAAAACCGGATGAGGATCCCGAGGACGCCACCAGTCACATGGAGCTGACCGAAAAAGGCCGCGCGTACTACACAGATGGCGAGACCCGCATCGGTTCCAAGCTGGTCTATACCGCGAAGTTCTGCGCTCCCGGCCTCCAGGTCGGCAAGATCCTCGACTACTCCAAGCCGGGCAAGAATCCGTTCGACGACAACCCCAACGCGGTTTCGGCGGTGAAGTTCGAATGGCGGCTGGATCGCGCCACCGCGGATTGGGCGGCGGACCCCGTCTTTTATCCCCAGATAACCGGCTTTCCCTCGGAGCAGGAGCCGGACGAGTGGCAGACCCGGCACATCATGCTGGAACGGAAAGACGGCGTATGGGGGTTGGGGGACAGGCCCTATACGATCCGCTGGTAAGCATGCCGGCGCCGGCAAGGCGCGGGCGTCCCAAGGCCTGACTGGTGGACGATTCCAAATCTCCGGCCGGTTCGAAGCAGGCCGCGAGGTCAAGGATTGATCCAGGCAAAGGCTGCAGCATCGCCGGTCCCGTCCGTTCTCCGTTACGCTTGGCGCAGGATATTTTTGCCCCTGCGTTGCGCGAATTCTCGCTATCATCCGCGACACGATGACGACCAAAAACATACTCTCTGCCGCCTGCGCCGCCGCGCTGTGCACTCTTTCCCTGACCGCCACGGCGGCGCCGGCGGCCTTGCCTTCGTTCGACTGCGCCAAGGCGCGCACGGGAGCAGAAAAAGCCATCTGCGCGAACTCGCAACTCGCGGCGCTCGATGCAAGCATCGCCAAGCGCTACAACGAAGCGCGCAAATCCCTGGACTCCATCACGGCCGAAGCGTTGTTGCGCGACCAGCGCTATTTCACCAAGGTGCGCGACGACGCCTTCGAGAAGCCGTTCGACAAAGACAAGCCGATCGAGGAACTCGCGAGCCGTCTGAAATACCGAGACGCGTTTCTCGCCTCGCTGGACTCGGCGGAACGCAAAGGCTTTACCGGCAGATGGCGCAACCTCTCCGGCGAGATCACGCTCTGGAAGAAGCCCGACGGCGATATCCTGTATGAAGGTTCGGCCGCAGAGCCGCACGATGGGCGCTGGTCGTGCAACGTGGAGGCCGCCGGCAAGGCCAAGGGCGAGCGCCTGCGGGTCAAGAGCGTCGACACCAAGGGCTGGGTACTGAACCTGCAACGCCAGGGTGATGGGCTGGTCGTCGAGGAACAGCCGCCCGGCGCGGGTTCATCTGGTCCGCCCTATTGCGGCCTGAACGGAACCTTGGGCGGTACGTTCTTCCCGATACGCTGAGCGATAGCCAAAATGAGTGCCTGCGGGTAGTGGCGGGACCGCCGTACCCGGCACAAGGTCATCGCCAGCACGCGGCTTCGAGGCCAGGGAGGCTGATTCTGGCCACGGTGGATAGCTCAAGTGGCCGTGACGGTAATCCGGAACAGCGAAAATTCGCGCAGTGCCAACCCAAACTCCATTTCGGGGGACATCAGTGGCGGCTGATCCTGAGCAACGTAAAATGCCAGGTCTCCAGCCTCTACATGCTTCCCTAATGAACCTTGAACGACTCCGTCGCGAATTTCCCGACTTTGACATAACAACCCTGCCGGCCATACCCGAAGGGTATTTCGACGCGTCGAGCTACATCGATGCAGCTCCCTCATTCGAGAACAAGGAGCGCGGTTTGAAAGTGTATGTCGACTACGCCAACTATGCCGACCGCGAATCCGGCAGGAGCCAGCGCTTCTGCGTTTCGCGCTACGACGAGGAAGCAGGCGACTTCGAGGACGTCGCCCTGTCAACCAACGATTGGGCCGAAGTCATTCGCTTCCTGAGCGCGTGAACGCCCTCACCAGGGGCGATCGGTTTTCGCTCCGATCGTCGGATGATCGACCCCGCGGCCTCTAGCGCTCCTGTGGTCTTTCCTGATTTCGACGGCATTCTGCACTGCTTCAGGGAGTAGCGGTTGACGAGTACCTTCGGCCGTTGCCGAACCTGAATCTGTGCAGTGAATGCCTGCATGAAATCGGCGGCCGGGATGTCAAACGACCGTTCCTGGCCGGGAGCGGCCAAGTTAATCAAGTATTACAGGCACCATTTCGACGGAACTTGTGGCTGCGCTAAAGCCCCGTTAGCATCGGCTCACCTGCATTCCCGTTCTGCGCCCACATCCATGATAGAAGCCACCGTGACCGAACCCACCGCCGTTGAAGTTTCAGGCGAAGCCGCATCTCATAAGGGCGAATTTTTCCTGATCGACGCCAGCTTCCTGGACAACGGCAGGGTTCCCGGCATAGAAATCTCCAACGAAGAGAAGCTGATCCATCCGGGGATGAATGTCGTCTCGCGTCCTAACGGAATGCCAAATCAGTATCCGGAGCGTCCCCACCTGGTTCATGTACCGGAGAAGGGCGGAATGCCACGCGATCTGGAAGAGTTTGCCGGCATATGGATTATTTCGGAGCCTTTGAAGCAGCTGTTTGAGCGGATGGACGCCGAGGCATTTGCATTTGTGGCATGCGACTTCAGCCTTGCTGACGGGAGCCCCGGTCCTCATTACTACCTAGGCAATGTGCTGCGCAGACTCGATGCCCTGGATGAAGCCTCCTCTCGCGTGAGGATCAAGCTCGACCACAATTATCAGACCGGCGAGGACGAGAAGCTTTATAGCCTCGTCGGCGGGGCCAGCTTGGTGTTCAAACAGGATGTTGTGGGAGATGTCCATGTCTTCCGCCAGGAGCGCATGGGAGCTCCTCCTATCTGCGACCGCGCGATGTTTGACGCATTGAGTGCGGCCAACTTCTCCGGCGTACGGCTGCGCGATGTAACCGATACTTAGAGCGTGTTCACCTCCGGTCACATGGCACAATGGCCGAACCAACACTAGTTGCGTACCTTACCGCTGGCTAGCCTAGGCACCGCGCCCCGCTCGAAACTCGGATCGGGTTGTTGACACTTTGACATGTAGATCTGCTTGGCAAACTGGTCGATAGGCACCGAATGCTCTTGAAGACTTTCAAAGAAGGTAATCACTATGCGGAAGTTTACGGTGTGCTCATCTGCGGTCTGACCCGAGATCAGATTGCAGTGCGAGTTGCGGAGCTTGAAGCACACGGTATGTTTCTCGTAAGCAAGGATGAACTGGTGGAAGCGTTCGATCGTTTGAGATTTCCCCAAGACCCAGATCAATTGATTGACGAAGCAAAAGCTCAACTTTCGAGTCATCGCCCGGATTGAACAAATGTCTCTGTAAATCAAATCTTGAACTGTGCAATGTCCGCTCCTGGCCGATAAGAGACCATCTACACTTCAACACCCCGTTCCAGGGGGCAGGGTAAAGTTCGCCCCCCATGCGCTTCTCCGACTTCGACCAACGCCGCGCCGCGCTCGGCGCCTTGTCCGTCCATCGTGGCCGGGGCGTGCGCGTCTGGCTCAAAGGGCAAGCGCTGGACATGGGCACGCGACGGCGGAGCGCCGAGAACTTTCTGCCTCTGACGCTGCGCGACGCCGTGCCCGCCTTGACGGCGGAACTGGACGGCCTCGCCCGCGTCCGCTCCGAACACGCCGGCAACGACGGCTCGCGCTTGCTCGTCGAACTCGCCCGAGCGCATCCGCGAGATCGTCCGCTATCTGCACAGCCGTGGTGTGCTGACCAAGGTGAGGAATGGCGCAGGACAGGATGTGGACGGCGGCTGTGGCCAGTTGCGCGCTCGCGCCGTTGGCGCCGCGCAGGTGGTCGAACTGCGCCGCATGCGCACTGCAAAGGCGGAAGCCGCCCAGACCGGGACTATCCGCCCCTGGCCATGAGCAACCTTTTCGAGATCTCCGATCGCGACCCGTTGCCGCCGTTGAGGTTTCGTTGAGCGTCCTGCGCGATCCTAGCCAGGGTCCGTCCGCCGCAAGGTATCCAGGAAATGCAGCGCCGCCGCCGACAAGGAGCGCTGCTTCTTGAGCAATATGCCGATTTCGCGCGAAGCGATGGGCGAATGCAGGTCCAGGCTGCACAGGCGCGTGGCATCCATCAGGCGCAGGGCCAGCTGCGGCACCGCCGCGATGCCTACGCCGGCGGCCACCATCGCGCCCACCACCGAAATATTGTCGGACACGTAGTTCATCTCGGGCATCCGCCCCGAGGCGGCAAGTATCCGGTCGGTAACCTGGCGAATGCTGCTGGCCGGACCGCTCGCGATATAGGGACGGTCGGCGAAAACACTCCAGTCCACGCGCTTTTTGCGCGCCAGCGGATCGTCGATGGGGCAGATCAGCACGAACTTCTCCTGCAGCAGGGCAGAGAAGGTCACGCCAGCCGGCTGGTCGGGAATTTCGATGGATATGCCGATGTCGGCGTCGCCTTCCGACACGGCCTGCGTGATCTGGCGCGCAGAGACGGCGTGGATATTCAGCCGCACCTGGGGATGCGACTTCTGGAAGGCCCGCGCCGCCGTTGGCAACAAGGCGGAAGCGACCGAGGGCAGCGCCCAGACGTTGATGCTGCCGCGACGGCCCGCAATGAACTCCGACAGATCGCTGAGGGAATCGCGGAATTCCGACAGCATGCGCATCGCAATGGGCACCAGTTCCGCGCCGGCGGCGGTAAGCGCGACGCCGTGCTTGTCGCGGTCGAAGAGCCTGGCATCGAGCTTTTGTTCCGCGGCCTGCACCCGGCGGCTCAGGGCCGGCTGCGAAATATGCGCGCGTTCCGCGGCCATGCGGAAGTTGAGCGTCTCCGCCACCAACAGCACGGCTTCCAATTCGGAGATGGTCAGGGTCATGGTTTTCGTGATGCGTTTGGGTTATCACCAAGATATAAATATATCAATTTCCAGATCAGGAAAGTCGCACCATACTGGGCCGAACCGTAAGTACGGACGGAGACAGACATGAATGAACCGCGCAAGCGGCTACGCATCGGCGTTGGCGCCGGCATGGCCGATGACCGCATCGGCCCCGCCATGCCATTGCTGGAAAGCTGCGATATCGACTACCTGGTATGCGAGTGCCTGGCCGAGCGGACGATCGCGCGCGAAACGCTGTCGCGCAGGCACGACGGGGCTCACGGCTATAACCCGATGCTGCAGGAGCGCATGCGCGCCTTTCTGCCCTCCTGCCGGGAGAAGGGCGTGCGGCTGGTGTCCAACATGGGCGCGGCCAACCCGGCCGGCGCCGCCCAGGCCGCCCTGGACATCGGCCACGACATGGGGTGGGGCGACCTGAAATGCGCCGCCGTCGTCGGCGATGACGTCGCCGACCCAGTGCGCCAGCATCCGGAACTTCGATTGATGGACCGCGACCTGCCGCTGGAATCGATCCTGCCGCAGCTTGCCTCCGCGAATGCGTATCTGGGCGCCGATGTGGTCCGCGATGCGCTGGCCACCGGTGCGCACGTCGTGATGACCGGCCGAGTCGCGGATCCCTCGCTGTTTCTGGGCGTGGCCTTGCATCACCACGGTTGGAGCTACGACGACCTGCCCAGACTGGCGGCCGGCACCATCATGGGCCACCTGTTGGAATGCTCCGCCCAGATCACCGGCGGCTACTTCGCCGACCCCGGCAAGAAAGACGTTCCGCGATTGGCCGAGCTGGCGTATCCCTATGCCGATCTCTACAGCGACGGCGAGCTTTACATAGGCAAGCCCTCCGGCTCGGGCGGGCGCCTGGACCGCATGACCTGCGCCGAGCAGGCCCTGTACGAAATTCACGACCCCAGGGCCTATGTCACGCCCGATTGCGTACTGAATCTGGATGGCCTGCATTTCGAAGAACAGAACGCCGACCGGGTAGCCGTGCGCGGTATTCACGCCGCGCCACGCACCGACAGCTACAAGGTCGTGGTCGGTTACTTCGACGGCTGGATAGGCTCGGGAGAAGTCGCCTACGCAGGCGTGAACGCCATCGCCCGAGCCCGGCTGGCGGCCGACACCGTGAAGGAACGGTTCCGTCTCGATGGCGGCGTGGCCAGCGAAATCCAGGTCGACCTGATCGGCATCAGCAGCCTGCATGGCGACCATCCGCAAGCACTGGCCAGCCATCCCTACGAGGTTCGGCTGCGGGTCGCCGCGCGCTGCCCCGACAGAAAGAGCGCCCACCTGCTCGGCGACCACGTGCGGCAGCTGAACATGCAGGGCCCCTATGGCGCAGGCGGCCCGGTCAACCTGGGCGCCAAGGAGGTCATCGCCGTGGATTCCTTGCTGATCCCGCGCGATTGGGTCACCCCGGAAGTGATTACCTTGGGAGCTCGACCATGAGCATTCTGGTTTATGACCTGGCGCATGCGCGTGCCGGCGACAAGGGCAATACCTCCAGCATCGCCGTCATTGCTTACGACGACGACGGTTGGCAGGTGCTGCGCCAGACGCTTACCGCCGAATGCGTCGAACAGGCCTTTGCGCATCTGGGAGCAGGGAAGGTGCGTCGTTACGAGGTCGATAGCCTGAAGGCGCTGAATTTCGTAATCCCGAACGTGCTGTCCGGCGGCGTCACGCGCTCGCTGCGCCTGGATCCGCACGGCAAGTCGCTCAGCGCGCTGATGCTGGGAATCGAGCTTCCGGCCAATCAACCGCAATCCTGAAAGGACCCGCCATGTATCCTCCCGCTGAACCCATGGGCACCGAGGTATTCGCCCGGCTGCCCGAATCCCTGCACCTGACCGAACAGAGTTCGAGCTGGCTGGCCGCGCGCCACGTGAAGATGCACTCTTTTCTGGAGGGGCCTTCGTTCGATCGCGCCGGCAATCTGTGGTGCGTCGATCTGGCGCATGGGCGCATCCTGCGCGTGGACCCGGCAGGCAACTTTGAGGTCATCGTCAGCTACGAAGGCGAGCCCAACGGCCTGAAAATCCATCGGGACGGGCGCATCTTCGTTGCCGATCACCTGCACGGGCTGATGCTTCTGGATCCCGAAGCCCGCAGCATCCGGCCGTACCTGCAGCACGTGCAGCGCGAAGGACTGAAGGGCCTGAACGATCTGTTCTTCGCATCCAACGGCGACCTGTACTTCACCGATCAGGGTGAAAGCGCCCTGGAGAACCCGACCGGCCGCGTGTTCCGCCTGCGCGCCGACGGCAAGACCGTGGACCTCTTGATGGATGGCCTGGCCGGGCCCAACGGCCTAGTCATGAACAAAGCCGAGAATATGCTTTATGTGGCCATCACGCACGACAACGCGATCTATGCGCTGCGGCTGGAACCCAGTGGCCAGATGAAGAAAGCCAGCCGCTACATCCAGCTGTCCGGCAGCACCGCCGGGCCGGACGGCATGGCCATCGACAGCGCCGGCAACCTGGCGGTCGTCCATGCCCAGGCAGGCACCGTATGGCTGTTCAGCCCCTTGGGCGAACCCCTTTACCGCATCCGGTCCTGCGCAGGCATGCGCACCACCAATGTCGCATTCGGCGGCGAGGACATGCGCAGCTTGTATATCACCGAAGCGGAGCAGGGCGTCATCCTGCGCGCCCGCCTGCCGCATCCCGGCAAGCCGATGTACTCGCACAGAGATTGACCTGCATACCACGCACTCCATTCACGCAAAAAAACCACCGTACACCGGAGACAACATCATGATTCCCTTCCGATTGATTGCCGGGCTGGCGCTGAGCCTGGCCGCTGTTACCAGCGCACAGGCCGCCGATCCCTATCCCGCGCGCCCCATCCGCCTGATCGCCACCTTTGGCCCGGGCAGCTCCATCGACATCATTGCTCGCCTGGTCGCCAAGCCTTTGGGCGAGCAACTCGGCCAGCCGGTAATCGTCGAGAACAAGCCCGGCGCCGGCGGCGACCTGGGCACCGACCTCGTCGCCAAGTCCGCCAAGGATGGCTACACCATAGGCTTCGCCTCCGCCGGGCCGATCACGGTCAATCCCAATGCCCGCAGCAGGATGCCCTATGACCCGCTCAAAGACCTGACGCCCGTAGCCCTGGTGGCTACGGGTCCGAACGTCATCCTGGTCAACGCCTCGATCCCGGTGACGAACCTGAAGGAATTGATCGCCTACATCAAGGCCAATCCGAACAAGGTCAATTACGCCTCGGCGGGCGTCGGCACCAGCGGCCATATCGCAGGCGAGTTGTTCCAGCACCTGTCCAAGACCGAGATCCTGCACGTGCCCTACAAGGGCAATAGCGATGCCATCACCGACACCCTGGGCGGGCGCACCCAGATGGTCATCAGCGGCGTTCCGCCCATCCTGTCGTTCGTGAAGTCCGGCCAGCTACGCGCCCTGGCCGTGGCGGACACCAAACGCTCGCCACTGCTGCCGGACGTGCCCACCGTTGGCGAAGCCGGCCTGCCGGGCGCCGAAAGCGTCGCCTGGTACGGAATCGTGGCGCCCGCCGGTACGCCGCAGGCCATCCTGGATCGCCTCCACGACGAGATCGTCAAGGCGGTGAACAACCCTGAAACGCAAGAGAAGTTCGCCGGCCTGGGCATTGTTCCGACCTCGGACAGCCGCGAGGTCTTCGGCAAGCGCATGGCGGATGAGTACGTGCGCTTCAAGGAGCTGTTCAAGCAGATCAACCTTGTCATGGACTGAGGGAATCATGTCGCAAACCGTTATCGTCACCGGCGCCAGCGGGTTGGTGGGCTCCGCTGCCATCGACTCCTTCCTGAACGCCGGCTGGGAAGTCATCGCCGTCTCCCGGCGGCGTCCGGAAATCATCAGCCAACGGCCGTTCACCCATCTGCAGATAGACCTGCAGGACGCCGAGGCCTGCCGTCGGGCCTTCGAGTCCTTGCCGCAAGTCACGCATGTCTTCTATGCGGCCGTCTATGAAAAGCCCGGACTCATCGCGGGCTGGCAGGATCCGGAGCAGATGACCACCAACCTGAGCATGATCAGGAACGTGATCGAGCCGCTGACCCGCACTGGTGGGCTGCGCCATGTCACGGTGCTGCAGGGCACCAAGGCCTATGGCGTGCATCTGCACCCCATCCGCATTCCCGCGCGCGAGCGCCAGCCCCGGGACGACCATCCGAACTCGTACTGGTTCCAGGAAGACTACATCCGCGAAACAGCGGCGCGCTGCGGCTTCGGCTGGACGATCTTCCGTCCCACCATCGTGGTCGGCCCCAACGTGGGCGTGGCCATGAATACCGTGCCGGTCATCGGTGTCTATGCGGCGGTGTGCCGCGCCGAAGGCAAGCCGTTCGGTTATCCCGGGCACATTTCCTATCCGCGCGAAGCCGTGGATGTGCGCCTAATCGGCGATGCAGGCGTCTGGACCGCGGAGAATCCGCAATCCTGGAACGAACACTTCAACCTGACCAACGGCGAAGTCTTCAGTTGGCGCGACCTGTGGCCGTCGCTGGCGGAGTTCCTGCGCGTCGAACCGGGTCCGGACCAACCCGTCCGGCTGGCCGAGTATCTGCCTAGCCGGGCGAGTCTGTGGGACGAGATCGTCAAGCGGCATGGCTTGCGGCCCCTGACCGTGGCCCAGATCCTGGGCGAATCCCATTACTCCGCCGACGCCCGCTTCGGCTACGGCCTGAAAACGCCACCGCCGCCGGCTTTTGTCAGCACGGTGAAGATCAAGCAGGCGGGTTTCACGCAGACCTACGACACCGAGGCAAGCGTCAAGCACTGGCTGGAGGTGCTGATGGAGCGGAAGATCATTCCGTCCAGCAGGGACTAGGGGAGGGGGCTTGTGGAGTCGGTAGCGGTGGTTGCGGTGGGCCGTTACCGACCCGTTGTGGACCAAGGATTCACGCCGCTTTTGGCATCTGCCACGGAGCCGGCAATTCAGGGAAATGGCCCCAGTGCGACCATGGCGCGCTAACCTGGCCTGCGGGCCGCGAGGCTAGTCCCCATTCCGGAGGATCCGGAAAACCATGCCAGGTATTTTGGATCAGGATCAGATCTTCGCCCTCGAAGGTCGCGTAGAAGGCAATGTCATTCGAGACGAACCAGTCGCGGTTACGGCCGAAGATGCCTGACTGAGGCAAGTCGTTCCACGGAGCGCGCGTCCAGGGGAGTGGTTTCATAGCGCGTTCGTGAAAACCTAATTCCTGTGCGTCGACGGCCGCATCCTTCATGTCCCAGGGGTTCGGCTCCCATTCGGGAAGTACATCGTGTCGGCGATAGATGCTCATGGAAGGCGCAGTATATGGGGTGGAGGTCCGCTTCCGACCCAAAGCAGCCGCTCGCACTGCATTCCCAATGTCGGGTTTGCAGTGAAGGCCGCCGCTGGCCCGACAACAGCCAGCGAGCTGGCCCAATTCCGGTCATCAATCTCGCCGTAACTCGTATTGAACGAATGACCTGACTGGGGTGGCCTTCGGACCTCGCAGCTGTCGTCGCTCGATCAGCTAGAAAATCAGTTAATTCAATGACCGCTGCGGTCGGTGGCAAGTGCCGCTGCGCCGCCCCGCAGACCTTCAGACCGCCAGTTCCACCGTCCGAAGGAGCCGTCCACCGCTAGAACCCTGGCTCTCTAATCCCGCCAGCAAAGCAGGGCGCGGGCAAACAACACTTAGGCCGGCGTGTTTTTAGCAGGCCAAAGCGATGCGTAAGATTTGATAAAGTCTATTACAATTGGATCGCTTTGCCGTATGAGCCTAAGTGTCGCCTTCAGCGACCTTCCTCGACAACAAGCTCGCGGTCCGCAAGGGATAAAACGTGAATCGAACTACACAGCTGATGTTGTCCTGGCGCCAGGAGTCAAGTTTCAATCGTTATGGACTCGGTGTGTCATTGTGCTGACCCCTGAAGACGTGATTTCGGGAGCGGCAATCAACGGACATCCCGGCGCGTACGTCCTTGGGCTTGAGGACACCCGAATCACATTCTTCTCGCAGCAGGTCCGCGCGCTTGAACTCGCATACGCTTTGCAGCGTGAGCAATTCATCAGGGAGAACGCGCGCATCGCAGTGATCGGCGGCGGCGCTGCGGGCGTTACGTTTGCGGCGGCACTCGCATTGCAGGGAGGGGCGAACGTTCACCTGTTTGAGCAAGCAGATGATCTCTTGCCCCTGCAGGGTGCCGCCTCACGGCGGCGGATCGACCCGCACATCTACGAGTGGCCCAAGCCCTATGCGAGCCACGAACTCGCTCAACTTCCCATACTTGATTGGCGTTCAGGTTCGGCCGTGGAGGTACGCGCCGCAGTGCTGCGGGAGTTCGACCAGCTAAAAGCAGCTGTGGAGCAAAAGCCCACAATTCATTTGCGCCATACCGTGACGAGCGTTGTCCCAAGAGGCAGCGGCTTCCAGGTGCACTTCACACAAGACGCGCCCGCGTGCGGGCGCCAGGTAGGGGAGCACGAGTTCGACCTGGTGGTGCTCGCGATAGGCTTCGGGATCGAACTTCCCTCGCCTATACCCAATACACAAACCGAAAGCTACTGGCGCGATGCTGGCGTTCCCGCAGAGTCCATCGACGGGAACCCAGCGCCTACGTTCTTCGTAAGCGGAAACGGCGACGGTGGGTTGATCGATCTGATCGCGTCAGCAGAGCGAAGCTTTCGGCATGCAGAGATCGTGCTCGGTATTGCGCAACGAGGCAGTGTGCAGGCATTGAGAGAGCGGTTGCTGGCAATCGACACCAGAGCCCTCGCCGCCGAAGCAGCCGGAAATGGATTCGACTTTATCGCAGCCTACGACGCCGAGATTGGAGCGGAGGTCGCGCGACTTGGGCTGCTCGACGACCTACAAAGCCGCCTGAGGCCGGGTGTCCAGCTGTACTTTCAAACTCGGCAACCAGAGCTGCTGTCGATTCGAACCGCGCGACTCAACCGACTTGCCGTCTACTTGCTCAAAAAAGTTTGCGATCGCAACAATCCATCGAGCTTTAACCACATCGTTTGCGACGAGGTGACCTCGGTCAATTCGCTCGACACCGACAGACCACGCTCGCGACGTCTTCGATACGGCACAACTGAAGTGGTGGTCGATTGGGTGATCGCGCGCCGAGGACCAGACCGCAACAACATTCTCCAGCCCTTTTCGAACCTTCTGGCGGGCTATGAAGCGGACCACATGGCTTGGACCCGTCGCTTCCCTGAAGATAGCATCTCGCCGAAGTTGAGCGACGACACGCGCTCCCACTTTACACAGCATGCCACACGCGCGAAGCTGCCGCCGCCCAGCTACCGGCGCGATGAAGTTGCACAGGCCCTGCCGCGCAGCGGCATGCTGCAGTTGATCGATGGACAGGCCAGATGGAGCGGCGATGTGCTGCTGGCCGACGTTTCCTCACTATGGGCAGGAACGGGCTCCCGCTTTGACCTGACGGTCGTCGATCCCCCCACCGTACTGGGCCCTGGACTTTCGCAGGCCATCGCTCGATTGGCCATCCACGCAGCTGACCTGAACCTCCTCGTTGACGTAGCGAGATGGAAGCAGTTTGTCACCGCCTATTCTAGCGAGTCACTGAGCGCATCCGGCTTGCCAATGCCTCCCCTGAAAGCGCTAGGCGGGAACCCGTCGATCTTGAACGCAGTCGCGCTGCCGCCAGAGTACCTTGCGGCGCAGATCAATCAGGCGCTCGACAGTTGGCTGCTCAGTGCGTTGGATGCGCATTTGGCACGCTATATCGCGCAGGGCGAAGATCCTCAGAGAGCCATAACCTTTGTCGCAGCGGCTTGCCTTCGACAGCAGATGCAGCCGATCTGGCAGGACTGGCTGCTCCAGTTCCGGGCAGATCCAGCGCTGTTGTCGCGCTTTCTTGGCCTTGCGTCGTGCGCCAAGGATGATCCGGCGGCGGCTGCAGAAGCATCGACGCTCGCAGGGGCCCGACTTCTCCCGTCTCTCATTCGAACGTGCGCCGTCGCGCTCATGGTTGCGACCGCATGGCAGACGACGGCGCCGCACGGAGCTCGGCCAGGCAATCTGGCGCGGGTTTCAAACGGATCCCAACGGACGGGCCACGCATGCGCGGCCGGCTTTATCGATGGTGAAGACATGAGCGTCGAAGCGCAGGCGCACGCTTGGACGACCGAGTTCGTGTTGCTTCCCATGCAGAGCATCGCGCCCATATTGGCTGCGAGCGCCAACACATCTTTCGGTAGCTCTAGCATGATGCTTCTGGGTAGAGCTAAGGAAGCCGAAAAAATGGTGCTCGCCGTCGATCCGCAGTTCCGGTCGGCAGCCAAAGAAAGTGCCGCAGCACTTGGCGCCATGTTGGGCTCAATCGAACAGAAGCACTTTGCGCAGTTGCGCGCAGCAATCGAGGAAAAGGTGGAAGACAATGCGTGAAGCCACACCGTCGTCGCCAGCACAGGAAGTACTGGACGCGGGCGAGCGACTCCTCACCGAGAGAGCCACTCGTCTTGGCCTGGCATTTGAACCGAAACCTGGATTTGCCGGCCAGGCATTCTGTGGTGGGGACGGCACGCCTTCAGCGCGCATCGAATCAAGCGATCTGCCTAACCATGTCCGCGGGTATCAGGTCGGCCGCTATGCGGTCTTGCTGACACTCCTTGCTGAAGCGCCAGACCAGGCCGGCATCGGCGAAGTCGTCCGACGCGTGCGAAACCAATGTGTCGTTGCGAGATCCTTTCTCGCACCGGCAGCCGCGCTTGACCTGAACGCCATCATGATCGGGCCGCGCGGCAGCGAAGTTGACGACAGATGGAAGGCCCTGGCACGCATTGCAGAACGCGATGAGCGTGTGGCGCGCAAATTCGTCTGGCTGCGCCCGAGCGAACCCTGCGCGGACGAGCAGAGCTTCGATGACTTTACGAAGCGTAGCTTTCTCGCTCGCCCATGGAACACCAACGCGATCTTCTCTATGGCATCGCTGGACAATGTAAGTCGTGCGCTTGCGTTTGAAGGTCTCCCCTCCGACACAGCGGGAGAGTGGATCGAGTTGGCAAGCGACCCCGGAACTGAACCTGACGTTCTTGTCGAGCAACTAGTCGCCTCGTGGAAAAGGCAGAAGATATCGTGAGCAGGACCTTCCTCAAACACATCCACCTGAAGGACTTTAGGACCTTCGGCGAGTTCCAGCTGCCAATCGCACCCGGCCCTGGCCTCACCCTTCTCGTTGGGACGAACGGGCTGGGAAAGAGCAGCTTTTTCGACGGTATCGAATGGTGTCTTACAGGCATCGTCAGGCGGTTCGCGGGGTTCTCCGGCAAGTATCAGGAGTTCGACTACCTTACCCGTCGGGACGCTCAGGAACGGTCTCACCAAGTGAGTCTCACCTTTTGCGATGGCCCCCCGATCGTCCGAGGCGTGGGACAGACGCCTTCGGCGGCCGCGCTGCTCGAGCAGCTCAAGAGTTCGAGGTGGGACAACATCGATGACCTGGGGGCATATCTGGCTTTTACTCACTTCCTCGGGCAAGCCTCCCAGCAGCGCTTCACAAGCAGGGAAAAGAATGACCAATGGCAAGCCCTCAAGGGCCCCAGTGGGATAGACAGGCTCGAGTCGATCCGCACCAAGCTACGCGGGAGGCCCACCACATTCGCGTTTAATCGGAGAACGGACCACGAAACAGCCCTGGTAGATAAAGCTATCAGGGAGCTAGAAGCATGGCAGACCAACGTGGCGCGCTTGGCCGAACTAGGCGAACGTGCGGCCTCGATTGGCGCAGTCGACGAGGAATCCTTGGCCGTCCGCCTCGCCGCGATCGAAGCCAGTACGTCGGGCAGTATCGACGTGCCGATCAACTTCACGATGCGACTCAACGCTGCCCGCTCGGCCGTTTTAGCGGAACAACGACGCGTGTCGGTGGGTCGTCGCGAATTGGGCACCCTGACGACGTTGGTTGAACGCTTCACCGATGCATCGACGTCTATCCGGCTGGAAACCGAGCATCTGGCCCTTGCCACGGGAATCGTCACTACCGCGACCACGCACCTTAGTGAGACCATGCTCGCTGCGAGCCGAGCCGAACAAGCGGCTGCAGAGCAGGCAGGAGTACTAACCCAGATCGATTCGGAACTCAAACAGCATGTTCTAGCGCGGGCCGCCATTGGCGAGCTTGAAACACTTGTCACTGAGTGGCGTGCGGAAAAGGAGTCGGAGTCTGATCTGAGAGCCGAGCGCGACGCCCTCGCAACGGATCTCGCGAACGCGAAGCAGCAGTTGTCTGTAACTTTGGAAGCCAAGGCGACGCTGAACCGCTTGGACGCTCGTGACACTGTGCTGCAGGCTTGGGCCGCGCGTGCCGGAGCATTGAACGACATGGAGCGGTCCGCGCAGGACTTGCGCGACGCCGCCGACATGGCTAGCTCCACCGCAGATTTCGTGCGGGAATCGCTTTTCGAACTTCGAGAAACGCTGGATTCCGACCGCGAGGCTGAGCGTGATGCCGCTGCGCGGGTGGCGGCGAGGCGTCGGAGCGCATCCGAGCTTGCGGGGCTTTTGTCGGGCTTGATTACGCACATAGGACACGACGATACCCATTGCCCCGTGTGCGCGAGTACTTTCTCTGAGGGCGAACTGCACGCGCGTGCGCAGAAGGCGCTGAGCGCTCAGGACGTCATGCTGGCTGAAGACGTCCACGCGCTCGATGAACTGAGAATGAGCGCGCAAGCCGCAGCCAGCGCACTCGCTCTGGCTGAGAAGCAGATCGCGGACGCCGCGGTGGCTCTAACGGCAGCCAATGCCGCCGAGGCAACGCTCAATATTGAAAGTGCTTCGATTGCCGAAGGGTTGGGTACAAGTGTTGACAAGGATTTGGTATCAATCGCCGCCGAGCGATTGGCCGATGCCCGACGTACCCGCGATAATTTCCTCGCAGTTCGAGGAGATGCTCAATCCGACGTTGGCACGGCCCAAGGCCAGATTGAATCCATAGCCGGGGCACTGGCGTCCCTGGATGATCGGCTAGGCATTTCGATGCAACGTTTCGCGCGGCTTGAGGCCAGACGCAACGCCATTGAGGCGAGCCTGAGCAAGCATTCGAAACCTTGGGATATTTCAACGGCAGACGCTGAGATCGAAAGGACTCGTAAGCGCCTCGAAGTCGAGCGCGTGAAGCTTGAAAGCATGACCTCGGCTCGCGCTGCCGCCGCCAACGCGGAATCTGCCGCACGTGAACGACTGTCAGCAGCGAACGGAGAGAAATCTCGAGTCGCAGCGGCACTTCGCAATGCGGAGGTCAGTCGCGCTGCGGCTACCAGTGGCTGGTCGATGGCTGGCATGGCTGACGAGCCTGCGGCTGAATCGATAGACGCGCGCAGAAAGGCTTTAGAGGCGCTCGCAACCACTATGACCGAGCAGGAAGCGGAGATCGGTTTGATCGCCCAAAGCCATGAGGCGTACCTGGCGCAGGATGAGTTGCGAAGTCTGAGAGCCCAGATGGACTCACAAGGCGGTGCGGGTGCAGCCGACAACCCGGTCCCACGGGAGCAGGAACTCCAGGGGAGCCTCCAGGATGCACGCACCGCATTGCGGATGACTACAGAGACACGCGAAGCGCTGGTCGCGTACGGAGAGCAGCTCAGAGCGGAGGCAGAAAGCTTCTCGAATCAGTTCTTGCTGCCGCTCAATGAACTCATCGATTCGTTCAATCGCGCATTGCTCAGCACGCCCGGAGAAAGTGTGCAGTTCAACGCCGAGCACACGGTCGAAAGAACTTCGTTGGCGATGCAGCTACGCCATCCCGACGCCATAGAAGGCGCGCAGTACAAGACGACTCTGCCACCGCAGCTCGTGCTCAGCGAAGGTCAGATGGCTGCGAACGGTTTCAGCATCCTTTGCGCCGCGAGTACGGCTTACCGCTGGTCGCGCTGGCGCGCATTGCTGCTAGACGACCCGCTTCAGCACAACGACATCATCCATGCCGCAGCCTTCGTCGATGTCATGCGCAACCTCGTCGAGTTTGAAGACTACCAACTGATCATGTCCAGTCACAAGCGGGAAGAGGGCGAGTTCATCGCGCGCAAGTTCGATGCTGCCAATCTGCCTTGTACGGTTGTGGAGCTCGTCGGCGCGTCGAAAGACGGAGTGCGTGTCGCGCCTCCACGGCACAACGCTGCCGCCAGAAGGCTGCTTGTAGAGCCTCAACGGAACGTCGCCTAGGGATCGCCTTTTGCTTCGCTGGCAGCTTCCTTAAACCTCCCCGGGTTTGGAGGAGGCCGCCAAATCTTTGAGAGGATGGAGTCATCAGGAAGTTAGTGAAGTTTTAGCTTGAGGCGTGCGAGCGCGTGGTGTGCACGGTGTTTGAGCACCGAAGCGAGTACGGATAGCAATGGCCGGCAGTGGTGTCAATCACCGGCAAGATCGGCAGCACGCCGCAGGCGCTGCGGAACAGTAGGCTTTGGGCTCTGTTCTATCCGAACGAGCGGTTTCGGTGGTGAAGCGGACCGACGAGTTTTCGAATTGTGAACTGTCGGTTTCGGGTGCGCCCGTCGTTCAAGTTCCTAACTTGGCTGACGGCGATCAGCCGAAAGCGGTCCACTAGAAAGAAGTGCTGATCGACCGCTTCTGGCCGAAAACAGTCGATTAGCGTTCACGGCTGACTAGCGATAATGGTGTGTTTTCACTACTTGATACCAAATCGCGCCGGTAGGTTTTTTTGGGAGGGACACAACCTTTGTTCACTATCTCCGCTTTCGACCCGTTGCTGCCGTTCGTGCCTCGGCGGCCAATGTCTGCTGCGCAGCGATTGCTGCCAGTCGTACTTGTATCTCATGTGACTGATCATTGAAACAAAGCGGCCTTACGCAGAAGTGTTAGGGAAGCCGAGCAAAAGACGATGCCAAAAGTATCGGGGGTTCGTCTACTACCTGCCAAGCTGATAAATTACACCCTTTGCGATTTAAACCGACTTTATGCCACCCGAAACCCTGCTGCTGGAGTGCTGCGATGACTGCTGAACCTTGGGTTTCTGTGGACCAGATTGCCGAGCATCTGGGCGTCACGCGCGACTCCATCTACCGCTGGATCGACCGCAAGCACCTGCCCGCGCACCGGGTTGGACGGCTGTGGAAATTCCAAGTGTCTGAGGTGGACGACTGGGTGCGCGCCGGAGGCGCGGATGAAGAACAACGCAGCGATGGCCTGCCTCCGTCGCGCAAATCTTGAGGGGATGGGCGCTAATGCCAACATTGAACTGGATCGGCAAAGAAGCCGTCGTTAAACACCACAAGGACGTCCCGTTCCGCCTGCTGGAGCCGGTGACCGATCTTTCCTGTGGCCCGGCGCAAGGCCAAGACTCGGGCAACCTCATCGTGCAGGGCGATAACCTGCACGCGCTCAAGGCCCTGCTGCCACGCTATGCCGGTCAGGTCAAATGCATCTACATTGACCCGCCGTACAACACCGGCAACGAAGGCTGGGTTTACAACGACAACGTGAACAGCCCGGAAATTCGCCGCTGGCTGGGCGAAGTGGTCGGCAAGGAAGGCGAAACGCTGGATCGGCATGACCGCTGGCTTTGTATGATGTACCCGCGCCTAGTGCTGCTGAAGCAGTTTTTGAGCGACTACGGCGCGATCTTTATCTCCATCGACGACAACGAGGTGGCGACACTGCGGTTGTTGATGGATGAGATTTTCGGTGCGAAGAATTTTGTGGCGACGGTGCTGTGGCAGAAGATTTTTTCTCCGAAGAACTCTGCGCGTCATCTTTCTGAAGATCACGATTACATCGTGGTGTATGCATCGAACTCAGACAAGTGGAAGCCTAATCTTCTGCCTCGAACAGAGGAGGCAGATGCACGCTACAAAGACACTGGCGATACGAAAGGGCCGTGGACCTCAAGTGATTTGACTGCGCGTAATTATTACAGTTTGGGTACTTACTCTGTTACGTCTCCCTCCGGTCGAGTGATCGAAGGTCCGCCGTCCGGGCGCTACTGGACGATCTCTAAGGAGTCGTTCGACGCAATGGACAAGGAGGGGCGTATTTGGTGGGGCGAAAAAGGAAACAATATGCCTCGTCTCAAGCGCTATTTGTCAGATGTCAAAGAAGGAATAGTGCCGCAGACGATCTGGTTCTACAAAGATGTGGGGCACACCCAGGAAGCCAAAAAAGAGTTACTTGAGATCGTCAATTTCAACACCTCTGATGATGTGTTCATCACGCCGAAGCCCACCCGCCTGATCCAACGCATTCTGCAAATCGCGACTGACAAGGATTCCATCGTCCTCGACAGCTTTGCCGGTTCTGGCACGACTGGCCATGCCGTGCTCAAGCAGAACGTTGAAGATGGTGGCAATCGGCGGTTCATCCAGGTCGAAATGCTGCCGGAGGTGGCAACCAACATCACGGCGGGCCGCGCCAAGCGAGCCATTTCCGGCTACACCAACGCAAAGGACGCCGTCATTGAAGGCCTCGGCGGCGGCTTCCAGTTCTGCCGCCTGTCCGCAGAACCCTTGTTCGATGCCGACGGACAAATCCGCAGCGATGTGACATTCGCGCAACTGGCCGAGTTTGTCTGGTTCGCTGAAACCGGCACAGGCTTCACCGGCACAGCTGATTCACCGCTGCTGGGCGTGCATGAGGGGCGCGCCATCTATCTGCTCTACAACGGCATCCTCAAGGACAAGTCCGTTGGCGGTGGAAATGTGCTCACCGGCCCAGTGTTCGAGGTACTGCCTAAATTCACTGGCCCGAAAGTGATATACGCCGCCGCCAACCGCATGGGTGGCCGCGCTGCACGCGAGGGCATCACCTTCAAGCAAACCCCTTACGCGTTGGAGGTGTAAGACATGTCCGGATTCGCACCGAAAATCTATCAACAGCAAGTGCTCGACAGCGTGGAGGCTTATTTCAAGGCCTGCTACGAACTGCCCTCACCCACGATTGCCTTCACCGCCACCACCGAACGCCTGTGGGGACGCGGCAACCCGTACAACCCACTGTCGGGCTTCCCGCTCGATATGCCGTACTTTTGCCTGCGTGTGCCCACCGGCGGTGGCAAGACCTGGCTGGCGGCCAAGAGCGTGGCGTTGGTCAACATGCATCTGCTGCGTTGCGAGCACAGCGTGATTCTGTGGCTGGTTCCCAGCAAGCCGATTCGTGAGCAGACCATCAAGGCGCTGAAGGATCGCAGCCACCCGTATCACGCTGCACTGCACGAGGCAGGGCCCATCACGGTGCTGGATCTGGAAGAAGCCAAGAGCATCACCCGCGCTACGCTCGATACCTCGACCACGATCATCATCGCCACGCGGCAGGCGTTTCAGGTGGAAGAAGAAGAGTGCCGCAAGGTGTACCAGTCTAGCGGTGCGCTGATGCACCACTTCGACAACCTCTCGCCTACACAGCGCGACGAGTTGCTGACCGATGGCGAGGGTAGCGAGCGCACCACCCCGTATTCGCTAGCCAATGTGCTGCGTCTGCGCCGCCCGTTCGTGGTGGTGGACGAGGCACACAACAGCCGCACCGAACTGGCCTTTGACATGCTGGCGCGCTTCCGCCCCAGCGGGGTGATGGAGTTGACCGCCACGCCCGATCTGGAGCGCACACCCAGCAACGTGCTCCACAGCGTGTCCGCTGCCGAGTTGAAGGCGGAAGAAATGATCAAGTTGCCGATAGTGCTGGAGGCCGAGCCCAACTGGCACCAATGCCTGGCTGACGCGATTGGCCGCCGCGATGCCTTGCACAAGCTAGCCGATGAAGAACGCCGTGCCGGGGCTGCGTATTTGCGCCCGCTGGTCTTGATTCAGTCGGAACCACGCCGCGCCGGAATCGAGACGCTGGATTTCGAGAAGGTGAAGAACGAGCTGATCACCAACCACGGCATCCCGGCCAGCGAGATCGTGGTGGCCACGGGCGAAGAAAAAGGGCTGGAGCAGATTGACGCCGATTACAAGCTGGGCATTGCCGACCCGAACTGCCCGGTGAAGTTTGTCATCACACAGAAGGCACTGGCCGAGGGCTGGGACTGTCCGTTTGCCTACATTCTGGTGAGCATGGCCTCGCTGTCGTCGGCCACGGCGGTGGAGCAGTTGCTCGGGCGCGTGCTGCGGCAGCCCGGTGCTAGCCATCGGCAGGCAAAGGCATTGAACCAGTCCTATGCCTTCGTGGTGTCGCGCAACTTTGCCGAGACGGCCGGCGCACTGCGTGACCGCTTGGTGGTGGGCGCTGGTTTCGAGCGGCGTGAAGTCGCGGAGTTCGTCACGGCTGCCAAGGCCGAGCAGGCACGACTGGACCTGGAAGGGCACGCAGGGCGCGTGGTCGTTCGGCCTGTTGCGCTCACCTTGTCTGAAAGGCCCGACCTGAAGAGCGTACCGAAGCAGGTGCGTGACAAGGTGAGCTGGGACGGCAAGCTCAATACCCTAACCATTAGCACCCCGCTGACGGAAGATGAGGCAGAACTCCTCAAAACCTCAGTCACCTCCGAAACTGCCGCAGCGGCCATTGTGGAAGCGGCAGAAGTCAGCCGCACCACGGCGATTGAGTTTTTCCAGACGCCTGCTGAATTGGGCGAGCGCTTTCGCGTGCCGCAACTGGCCTTGCGGATGCAGGGCAGTCAAGGTGAATTGGCGTTGTTTGATGACCCGGAGGTACTGGAGTATCCGTGGGACCTCTCGCCCTACGATGCCGTACCGACAGCGGACAACCTGACAGCCCTAGGTGTGGCGCTGAAATTGTCGGAAGGAGGAGAGATTGATATCGGCGGGGACGGCCACGTGGTGTCGCGCTTTTTGCCCGATTTGCAGCGTGATTTGGGCTTCGTCTATCAACCCGAAAACTGGGATGAAGTCCGCATTGCTACCTGGCTGTGCCGCAACCTGCCTGAGCCGTCACTGACGCACGCCAGCAAGCAGACGTTTGTCGCCGCGTGGCTCACCGATTTGCTGCGCCGGGAAGGCTTCACGCTGGCACGCGCCAACTTGCAGAAATTTCTGATCCGTAATCTGGTCGAGGCGCGCATTCGTGAACTGCGCAAACAGGCTGTCGGCAAAGCTTTCCAACAGGTACTATTTGGTCAAGATGCGGCCACGCGCGTGGCGGTGACCGATCAATACGCCTTCGAGTTTCACGCCCAAGCCTACGCGCCCAGCCGTGACTACGATGGACGCTTTGGGCACTTCGATTTCCGCAAGCACTTCTACGGGCGCATGGGTGACTTCGACAGCAAGGAAGAGTTCGAATGCGCCTGCCAGTTGGATATATGGGCGCAACAAGGCCGAATCCAGTTCTGGGTGCGCAACCTCGTTCGGCGCGAAGGCAGTTCCTTCTTCTTGCAGAAGGCCGATGGTCGTTTCTACCCGGACTTCCTGTGCCAGTTACCAGGGACAGCAAGCCAAGCGGGGCCGATTATCGCGGTTGAATACAAAGGGGCGGATCGCTGGAACGGGGCTGAGGATGACCGATTGATCGGTGGACTGTGGGCCAACCTGTCAGAAGGCCGCTGCCGGTTCGTGATGGTCAAGGAAAAGCGCTGGGAATGGGTTGAGGAGGTGCTGAAGTGAGCGACTTCCAAAAACAGTACGCCTTGTGGGACGAATTCCTGTCGGTCTGGCCCACCTCGCGTCTGGCCACGATGACGTTGGATGACTACAGCCAGGTCGGATCGAAGGATAGTTTTACCTACTGGATCGAATCGCGGCTGGATGAGTTGGGCAGCATCTGGGGCGGTTCGTCGTTCAAGTTCGGTGTGTTTTCGCGCAAGAACCTCGATGCGCGCGAGAGTGCGGAAAGCCGCAGCTACTCCGATACCTACGGCTGGTACTCCTCACTGGGTTCCACTGCCGAAGAAGCCTTTGAGAAAGTGCGTGGCTACATTGGGCAAGTCGCGGCCTTGGCCGCGAACGGCGACCTGGACGGCATTGAAGCTTTTGATCGCTTGGGCGAAGCCACCAAGTGGAAGATCGCCTTTCACTACCAGAACCGGCAGACGCCGGTGATCCTGGACATCTTTAAGAAGGCACCTCTGGCCGTATTCGTCGGCGGCTCGGCAAGCCAGTCGATGGTCTCTTTGCAGAAGGCCGCGCTGGCCAAGCGACCCGATGGTATGGGTATTTTGGAATTCGGGCGTCAGGTGTGGGAGGCATGGAGCCAGAAGAACCTGGCCATCTGGAAGCTCTCGCACGGCAACCCGCCCAACTTCACAGATGCCGAGCGCCAGCAATATCTGGATGGCATGTGGGCTGTGATGCACTGTGACACGGGCAAAGACCAAGGCAAGAAGTTCGCCGAGGCACCGGTAGGCGCCTTGTTCTTTCTCTGTCACGGCAACAGCCCGCAACGTATTTGCCAGTTCACTTCGGTTGCCATGCCTTGCGCCAAGGGCAACGGCTGGCTGCAGCGCAGCTACCGGGTACTCAAACCTGCGACGCGCACGGATCGCTACACCGCCAATTCTAAGTATTGGTCGCCGCAGGGCAACACCACTTTCTGGCAGGTGGGGGCGGATGATCTGCCGGAACTCGAGTCAACCTTGCTCACACCCTTCTTCGGCACTGATTTGGCCGAGTTGGCCACCCTGGCGGGCGAGCCCATCGAGGCCTCCAGTATCGGCTGCGGTGGGCCGGCGACGCCCGAGCCAGCGCAGCCCGCTGCCAAACCTACGGCCAGCAAGCCGGTAGCAGCTTGTATCAACCGCATCTACTATGGCCCGCCCGGTACAGGCAAAACTTACACGCTGATGCAACTGCTCAAGCGCGACTACGAGCAACCGGCGTCCATGATCACTCCGCAGGAGTGGCGCAATCAAGCCATCGCAGAGAGGATTGCAGTGTTGACGTGGTGGGAGGCTGCAGCTGCCACACTGTACGACCTAGGCGGATCGGCAACCGTGGGTCAGCTTCTTGACCATCCATTCATACAAGCAGTTGCCGCACGCAGTACCGCGAAAAACCGCCGTGCTTCGATGTGGGCGAACCTCCAGGCGCATACCGTCGAAGAGTCGACAACGGTCAAGTACAGCCGCCGTTTGGAACCGGCCATTTTTGACAAAATGGCCGGTTCTACTTGGCAGTTCGCCGGAGACTGGCGCGATGACTGTGCCGACCTGATTGAACTGGTCGATCAGCTCAATCGTGGCCAACAGGACGCGGGTGCTGTGCAGCGCTACAGCTTCGTCACCTTCCACCAATCCTACGGTTACGAGGAATTCGTCGAAGGACTGCGCCCGGTGCTGGCGGGCGATCCGGACGCGGGCGAAGTGGCCTACGAAATTCGCCCTGGCGCGTTCAAGGAACTGTGCCGCAAGGCGCGGCAAGCCCCCGATCAGCGCTTTGCGATGGTGATCGACGAGATCAACCGGGGCAACATCAGCAAGATCTTCGGTGAACTGATCACTCTAATTGAGCCGGACAAACGCGATCCACTTGATGGCAGCAAGCCGCCCCTAGAGCTGACATTGGCCTATTCGGGTGAGAAGTTTTCCGTGCCAGCAAACGTGGACATCATCGGCACGATGAACACGGCGGATCGTTCACTGGCCTTGCTGGATACGGCGCTGCGCCGCCGCTTTGATTTCGTACCGCTACTGCCCGACACGCGCGCCGTGAAAGTGCCCGATGAGCCATATAGCGCGCCGCTGTCGGGCTTGGTTGTGAGCACGGATGCAGGCAAGATCGACGTGCGCCAGATGCTTGAGCGCATCAACGAACGCATCGAGGCGCTGTACGACCGCGACCATTGCATCGGCCACGCCTACTTCACCCACCTGTGGAGCACGACGGATGGCGCGCAGCGGTTCGAGGCTCTGACCAAAACCTTCCGCAATCGCGTATTGCCCCTGTTGGAGGAGTACTTCTTTGAGGATTGGCGCAAGATTCGGCTAGTGCTGGGCGACAACCAAAAGCCCGATGCCGCCCAGTTCATCACCGAGAGCGATGCTCACGAGCAGTCATTGAATGACCTGTTTGGGGACGACCACGGGCTCGACAGCTACACCACCCAGCGCTGCCATCAACTCCAGGCCTCGGCATTCGTCAACCCAGCCAGTTACCTTGGCGTCTACCAGTCCTTGGCTTGAGGGGGGCGAATGGCGCACACCCCGGTCTATGAATTCGATACATTGGTAGCTGCCGCCGATGGTGTCACCGATGGCGTGGGGCTGCGCACGGTGCCGCCGAAGGTTTTTGCCTGGCTGGAAGCGCAGGCGCTGCGCCTGGCCGAGGTGCGTGAAACGTCCTGGTTACGCTTGACTCAGCGGCGCGGGCGACGCGCTGTGCAGGTGACCCGTTTCGTCGGGGTGATACGGGCCCCGGACGGCTATCAGATTGAGGTGCTGCCAAAAGTCGGCAAAGCCATTGGCGGGGGCGACGTCGAGGCACGTCAGTTGCTGATCGAGATGCTACGCTGCCTGGGTGGCTTTCGCCACATCCAGACCGACAGCGCCAAGCTGTTCGCCACCCGCATGCCCTTGCTAGAAGTGTTCATCGCTGAATTCCTTCGCACCGTGCAGCATCTCGTCAAACGCGGTCTGCGCAGCGATTACAGAGCGCAGCAAGACAACCTGATTGCCCTGCGCGGTAAGCTGCATATAGCAGCACACCTGCGGCACAACCTGTTTCGGCGCGACCGTTTCTTTGCCGAATTTGATGAGTTCTCGCCCAATAGACCGGAGAACCGTTTGTTGCATGCGGCGCTCAAACGGGTGCTCGCGTGGACCGCCTCTCAGGTCAGCCAGCAACTGGCACGCGAGCTGTGTTTCGTGTTTGCCGACGTGCCGGCATCGGAACACCCCGCTACGGACTTCCAGCGAGTGCGCCTGGATCGCGGCATGGCGCATTACGAAGGGGCGTTGGCTTGGGCGAGACTGATCCTGGAGGATGAGTCACCGCTCACCGGCGAGGGAGGGAATCATGCGGCGTCCCTGCTGTTTTCGATGGAGGCGGTGTTCGAGTCCTTCGTCGCTAAGCACCTTGCGCGGCAACTTGGGCAAGGCTTTACGCTGCGCACGCAGGCTCGCAGCCTTTCTTTGGTCAGGCACCTCGAACAGAACTGGTTCCGCCTGAAACCCGATCTGCTGCTGCAGACTTCGAAGGTGAATCGTTTAGTGCTGGATACAAAGTGGAAGCTGCTCAATGGTCAGCAGACCACGGGCTCAGACAAATACGGCTTGGATCAGGGCGATTTCTATCAACTCCACGCGTATGGCCAAAACTACCTCGACGGTCAAGGGGATGTGGTGCTTATCTACCCGAAAACGGATAGCTTGAACAAGGCCCTTCCAGTGTTCGAGTTTCCGAAATCTTCAGGACTGCGGTTGTGGGTGCTGCCGTTTTGTTTAAAGCGCAAAAAATTGCTATTGCCGGAGTGCTGCAGCCTCGACGCATTCCTATTTTGACGGAAACTTCACATCAACCTGCTGGAGCTCTAGCTAATCTGGAAACGTTGAAGCAATCGACAAGAGCTGTGTGAGCGACATGAGCTTGACGCGAGGTGCAAACACAGTAGTTTGAAGCGGTACTCGGCGAGCCAGGCGTTCAAGAGGCAGATTCCGAGTTGACGCTGCCGTTCAAGGCATGCTGTGGTCAACGGCCGGTATTGGTGTGCTGCGGCCATTCAGGCACTGGACCATGAATGACTCAGATCAGCCTGAATCCGACATTTTGCGACTTACCAACCAATGACCGCTTCTGGCCGGAAGCCGACCTTCGTGATTGTCCGCTTTCGGCCATGTATTCAACCTATTGTTGCAGCGAAAATATGAAATCGTTCTGCACTGGGGGATCGTCACGGCCTCGGCCCCCTGTATCGCCGGCAAGCCTGCTAGCGTATTCCCTTTGTTGTTTGTACTGGCCCCGAGCTTGACCTATTCTTTTCAAAGGCATTCTTCGCGACGGGCCTCATGAGTTCGCCACGCAAACCAAGGCCTGGCCCGTCTACGGCTCGCTAGACGGCATCATCGACGTTCTTCGGAGTCGATCATCATGAACACGTCCAGTGGCGATCGCGTCTTCGCCGGCCCCATTCCTCAGGTGTATGAGCAGTATCTGGTTCCGCTGATCTTCGATCCGTATGCAAGAGATATGACCCGCCGAGTCGCCTCCCTGGCTCCTGGGGCGGTCCTGGAAATCGCCGCGGGGACTGGGGTGGTCACGCGCCATCTGGCGGACAAGTTGCCCGCCGCCGTTTCTATCGTATCGACCGACTTGAGTCAGGCCATGCTCGATCATGCAATGACCCTCGGCACGAGCCGCGCGGTGACGTGGCGGCAGGCCGATGCGATGAGCCTCCCATTTCCCGATGGCGCCTTCGATGCGGTGGTATGCCAGTTCGGTGCGATGTTCTTCCCGGACAAAGCGATAGCCTTCGCCGAGGCCAACCGGGTACTACGGCCAGGGGGAACGTTCTTGTTCAATGTCTGGGATCGAATAGAGGAAAACGAATTCGCCGATTGCGTCAGCCAGGCGATGGCGGGCCTGTTCCCGAAGGATCCTCCTCAATTCATGGTGAGGGTGCCGCACGGCTACTACGACCAGGCAGTGATAGCCAGCGCGCTTTTGAAGGGCGGCTTCGCGGACTCCATTCGGTTCGATACCGTTGCTATGCAAAGCCGGGGCGAGTCACCTCGAACTGTCGCGACCGCCTATTGCCAGGGAACGCCGCTGCGCAACGAGCTCGAAGGGCGCGACGCCTCAATTCTGGGCGCGGCAACGGATGTTGCCGCCGCCGCCATCGAAAAGCGCTTTGGGGGTGGCCAGGTCAGCGGCAAGATTCAGGCACACGTTGTCTCGGCGACCAAGAAGGCATAGGGCGGTATGCGGTCTCGGCCCGATGACTTCGCGAACCCCAAGCTCAAGCGGATCGGCACAGGCAGGCCGCTTAACTGGTAATCCCCCCATTTTTAGCGATCGCCAGAAGTAGGAACACTACGCGGCCATGGCCAACCGCTGTTTGGGGGTAAATCCGCCCAGAGCCATATTTGGGCGCTCGTGATTGTAGGACCACATCCACTGCGTGGCCACGCGCTGTACGTGGTCCAGATCGTCCCAGTGATATTGAGACAGCCATTCGTAGCGCACGGTCCTGTTGAACCGTTCGACGTAGGCATTCTGCTGCGGCTTGCCCGGCTGGATGTATTCGAGCTTTATGCTCCATGCCCCGGCCCACTCGACAATTGCCGCGCTCAGGTATTCGGGGCCGTTATCGCACCGAATGGCTAAGGGCTTGCCCCGCCAGCCGATGATCTGCTTGAGTGTGCGGATCACGCGCTCGGATGGCAACGAGAAGTCAACCTCAATGCCCAGCGCCTCGCGGTTGAAGTCGTCAATCACGTTGAACACGCGGATGCTGCGCCCATCGGCAAGCTGGTCATGCATGAAGTCCATCGACCATACCTGGTTCACGTTGGTGGGCACGGTCAGTGGCTCAGGCGTCTGCCGTATCAGCCGTTTGCGCGGCTTGATACGCAGGTTCAGCTCGAGCTCTCGATAGATCCGGTACACGCGCTTATGGTTCCAGCCGAAGCCTCGAACATTGCGCAGATACAGGAAACACAGACCAAAGCCCCAGTTGCGGTGGTTGTCGGTCAGACGTAGCAGCCAGTTGGCGATCTCCTCGTTCTCAGCGTCCGCCTTGGCGACATACCGATAGCAAGTCTGACTGATGCTGAACGCCTCGCAGGCCATCCGGATCGATACGCCGCGATCCTGCACTGCACGTTGGGCCATCTCGCGGCGGCGAGATGGCCTCACCACTTTTTTTCTAGCGCCTCCGTCACGATCTCGGCCTTGAGCTTCTCCTCGACGTACATCTTGCGCAGCCGGGCGTTCTCGGCCTCCAGCTCCTTCATGCGCGCCATCAGCGATACGTCCATGCCGCCGTACTTGGAACGCCACTTGTAGAACGTAGCCGAGCTGATGCCCAGCTCTCGGCACAGATCAGGAACAGCAAGGCCAGCCTCCACGCGCTTGATGGCTTCAATGATCTGGCTATCCGTAAATCTCGACTTCTTCATGCGGTAGAACTCCTCAACGAGAAAATTCTACTTCTGACCTCATCGCTTTTGCGGGGGGATTACCAACTCACACGCTGACTCGAAGGTCCTGACTCGGGAGTCGAGTTCGAGAAACTGGCCGCCTGCTTCCGGTCGGAAGTGACCTGCGCGGCAGGGCTGCGGGATAGCTCGTAGTCCTGCCGGTAGTTCCGTCGGAGAGTCCTCAACTCCGAGTACGCAGTGCGTCCGCGATGGAATCCAATGCGTATCCGACGTTCTGCAAGACTTTTGCCGTGGCGGTGCGCGTGAACTCGTCGGACGCGGTCTTCATGAACGCGGCGATCAACTCGGGATGTTCCTTGGCGTAGCCGGCACCGAAGACCGCGTCGATCTGGGTCTCGGCTGTTCGCAGGTAGCTCTCCGCACGAACTTGGGCAAGGGTGTACAGCGTGTCAAGGTTCGCTTCAATGAACTCAGCCATGAGGGGCCTCCAATGACGACGGTTGGAAGCTCCAAGCCTAGCACTTGGGCCGGGGCGCCGCCATCGGGCGCCCGCGAAGGCTGGTTGTTTCAGGGTTTAGATTTTCTAAATTTAGTGGGCAGGAATCATCGCTTTTGTCGAAGCAGATTGCGTATCAGAATTCGTGATCCCAGTGCGATTCCACTAATTTGGTTTATCTACAGATCCGATGTTGCATCTCTATTCCGACAGTTCCCCCAATGGCTTCAAGGCAACCATTGCGCTTGAAGAGCTTTCCTTGCCGTACCGTCTGCACCACGTGCGCATCGACGAAGGCGCACATCGCCAGCCCGACTTTCTGGCACTGAATCCCCATGGCCGCATTCCCGTGCTTACGGATAGCGAGACTGGCGTGGAGCTTTTCGAGTCAGCAGCGATTCTCTTGTACCTGGCCGATAAGACTGGAAAGCTGCTCCCGTCGAATCCGCGTGCACGCTGGGAAGCAATCAAGTGGTTGCAGTTCCATGCATCCAGCGTCGGGCCGCTGCTGGGTCAGCGCGTGCACTTCGAGCTGTTTGCGCCGGAACCCATCCCTTCCGCCATCGACCGATACCGGCGCCTCACGGAAGAAGCGTTTGCGGTGCTGGATCGCGTTTTGGCGAATCGCCCTTATCTGGCGGGCGACGACTATTCCATCGCGGACATCGCCCATTTTGGCTGGATGCACATCGCGCAAATTGTCCATTTCGATTTCAGCCCGCACCGGCACTTGAGTGCATGGCATGAGCGGGTAGGGGATCGACCCGCGGTACGCAAGGGCATTACCTTGCCCGCACCGGCAACCGGTGCGTGAACATCAGGTACAAGAAATGAGCGCAACAGACTTCTCCCAACGCACGAGCGGCGCGTCTTACGCCGCGTTTTACACGCACCCTGGTTACCGCCGAATGTTCGCGCCGGACCGGCTGACAGTTGGCATCTTTCTGCCGCTGCGCAGCTACCAGGGGAACATGGAGGTGCTTGCTGGCCAGGCCGATCTGGTCACCGAGATCGACAGGCATGGCTTCGCCGCCGTGTGGGTGCGCGATGTGCCCTTGTTCGATCCCTCCTTCGGGGATGCGGGGCAGGTGTTCGATCCCTACACCTATCTTGCCTTCCTGGCCGCGCGCACCAGACACGTGGCTCTGGCCACTGGCAGTGCCGTCGTCTCTCTGCGTCATCCCATCGACCTGGCCAAGGCAGCCGCGACGATTGACCAGCTGTCTGGCGGCCGCCTGGTGATGGGAGTGGCTTCCGGCGACAGGCCGATTGAGTTCCCCGCCTATGGGCTGGATCACGGGGCCCGGGCAGAGCGCTTTGCTCAGGGTGTCGCCTACATACGCCAGCTCATGCGTGCCGGGCGTCTGGCCATAGCCTCCCCGCTGGGTCGCTTCGAGGGCGCCGAGTTCCTGCCCAAGCCGGTCGCCGGTGCCATTCCGATGGTCGTGACGGGCTCTTCCGGCCAATCGCTCGCGTGGATTGCCGAGCATGCGGACGGCTGGCTGACGTACCCGAATGAGACCCATACGCCCAAAGGCCCTCAGCACCTGGCGGAAAAAATCCGTGCGTGGCGTAACCTTATTCCGGGAGGTGCATTCCGACCGCACATGACTAACGAATGGATAGACCTGGTGGACGACCCTGACCATCCGCGCACGCCGTTGCACGGCGGTTATGTTCTGCGTACGGGGCGCAAGGGGTTGATGACGCTGCTGGAAGAGTGGCAGGCGGCAGGGGTGAACCACGCTGCGCTCGGAATACAGTTTTCGCAGCGTCCGCCGGCGGAGGTTCTGGAGGAATTGGCCAAGGAAGTGCTGCCGCATTTTCCATCGCACGGGGGGCTGCTTCCATCGCCTGTCGCATGGTGAACCAAGGTCATGCGCAAACATGTCACAGCTGGCGCGCTACCGCGCAGGCCCGGAGTTGCACAGTTGATATCCTGGGTCGCTTACGGCCTTGATACCCGGCGATAGCGGCGATGCGACGTTTGCTTTTGTCTGCTCTTTGCGATGGGTCAGCGCGCCAGCAGCAGATATTTCAGGCCCTGCGTGAATCCTCGTGGCGCCACGGTGAGATGGTCCTCGTCGTTCAGGACCGCTGACTTGAGTTTCAAGCTCGGGTATTTCCGGCTTTGCAATGCCGTCTCCAGAGCCTTGTTGTCGGCGACCATGTCTACCGTCTGGTTGTAGCGCTGATCACCCTTGCGCAGGGCCTCATAGGCGCCGACATACAGATAGACATTCGCCGCCAGGTCCTGATTCTGCTTGGCGTAGCTCGCTTCGAGCTTCAAGGCATACCGCTTGTCGTACCAGAGTGATGGACTGCCGAGGATATAGCCGCTGAACAGGCCGGGCTCGGTGAAAAGGATCTGCGCCCCTAGCAGGGCGCCGTAGGAGTGACCGAGAAAAATTGCTCTGGCAGGGTCGGCGCGGTAGCGAGCGGCGACGAAGGGCTTGACCTGATCGCGTAGATATATTTGATAGGCGCGCGACTGACCATGGATCGCATTGGCGGGTGCGGAACTTGGGTCGTTTGGAGTCGGCGTGTAGTCACGTTGGCGGCTGACCCCGCCATCCTCGCCCTTTCCATAGGACAGGCCGACAAGGATGAATTCCTCAATCCGGGGCCCCTCAACGTTCAGGCGGCGTCCCAACTGCCGGATGATCGGGAAAGCGTAGTCGGCGTCGGTCACGTAAAGCACCGGGTAGCGGCGCTGCGGCTGCTTCGCATAGGACGGTGGCAAGGCAACGAAGACCTGGTAGCCGCGGCCAGAAACCGGATCGGGCACGTCCCATACCTCGCTGTCGGCGATCTCGTATGGGCGCCCCTCTCCAGGCTGCACCTTGGGCGCCGATTGGGTCTGTGCTTGCGTCGGGCTGCCAAAGACGCCGAAGGTGGCAATGACGGCAATCAGCAGGGCACTTGGAAACTGTCTTTGCATGTGAAGTCCGCGGTCTCCGGCAGCAGGCAATCCATGGCCTGGCGGATTTTATTTTAGGGAGGGAGTTTACCGAATCAACGGGCAGCCTCTCGCGACGAATGAACTTTTTTGCGCCGAGTGTTACTCACGCCGCAAACCATCGTCTTACTTGAGCACCTATAAATGCGTACCCCCTTTGCGGCATACAAGCTGAAACGTCGTCCCGGTTATCTGGCCCTTGCTGCCGCGACCTGCCTCCCTCTTGCTGGAACGCCCGCATTTGCGGACAGTCTGCTCGTGGGCGTTGGTGGGAATGGCGGCGTGTCGACAGGTGGCACTTTTGCTGCTGGCGACGGCGGTGGCGGGGGTATAGGCGGGGGCGGTGGCGGCGGCGCGGCGGGTTACGGCGGCGGCGCTGGCGGTGGACTGGTGCGGGGCGACGAAGGGAGTACCGGGGCTGGCACGGGCGGCGGCGGCAATCGGGGCACCGATGGCGGCGCCGGTGGCGCATCCGGCACCTTGGGCGGCCAAGCCGGCGTGGGCGGGGGCGGCGGCGCCGCGGGCCCAACCGGTTCCACGGGGGGCGGCGGCAGCGGCGGCGGCGGCTTGGGGGCCGGTGGCGGCCAGGGCAATGGCGGGGCGGGCGGGGACGGCGGCGCCATTGTCGACATCGACGGAACGCCTTTTGCTGGGACGGCAGGGCAGGGCGCCCAAGGAGCCGGCGGCGGATTTTTTTTGCCGAGGACCTACGACTACGTTGGAATTGGCGGTGGCGGGGGCGGCGCGGGCAAGTCAGTCTCCGGCGGTGACGGGACTAGTGGTGATCTCATGGTCAGCAATGCCATGCTGACAGTGAACCGCTCCCTGCTGCTGGGCGGGGGCGGCGGAGGCAGCAGCGTGAGCGCCACCGGCGGCCGCGGTGGAAACGGCGCACTGACGCTGGTAGGCGCCACGCTTTCCGTTGCCGACACGCTCCTGATCGGCGGCGCGGGCGGCGGCGCCAGTGAGGGCAGCGTGCGGGCAGGCGGCCAGGGGGGCGACGGCACGCTGAACGTAGGCGTCAATTCCGCCGTGCGGATCGGCGGCGGGGCGCGACTGGTGCTGGGCGGCGGAACGGGCGGTGGAGCCGGCGTGCTCAACCTGGGCCAGGGCAGCGCGGACTTTGCCGGCGGCGGAACGTTCACCATCAACTCGAATGGCACGCTCAATATCGGAAACAGTACGCCTGGCGCAACAACAGGCGGCACGATTGCGAACCTTTCCTCATTGGTCAACAACGGAACGATCAATTTCAACCAGGCCGGGGCCGGCCCGTACGTGCTGACATCGAACATCACCGGTTCCGGTTCCGTGGCGGTCAATAGCGGCGGCACAACGCTGCTCCTGGGCAACAACACTTACACGGGGGGAACGACGGTATCCGCGGGCACCCTGCAAATTGGCGCCGGCGGCGTCACGGGTACGATCAGCGGCAATATCGTCAATAACTCGTCGGTCGTTTTCAGCAGAACCGACGCCGTCAGCTATGCCGGTTCCATGAGCGGCAGCGGCACCTTGGGCAAGACCAGCACAGGAACCCTGCGGTTGTTGGGCGCCAGCACCGCAACCGGAGACATCTACGTATCCCGCGGCGCACTGGAGTTGACGGGCGCCGCGGCTCGGCTGGGCAGCGCGGCGTCGGACATGATCATCGGGTTGCAGGGTGATGCGCTGTTGACCGTGAGCAATGCTGCCCAATTGGTTTCCCATGATGCCGAAATCGGCACGACCAATGGGGGCACGGCAATCGTCACGGGAGCTGATTCGAAGTGGACGGCCAACTTCCTCTACGTCGGCAACACGGCGGCAGGGGAGCTGCGATTGCTGGACGGCGCCAAGCTGTCCACCGTGCGCAGCTTCGTCGGCACCCATGCCAACGGGCACGCGGTGGTCGCCGGCGCGAATACGGTCTGGACCAGCACTAGCGGGATCCTGCTGGGCAACAACCTGGGTGTAACGGGATCTTTGGTCGTTGAGAAGGGAGGCACGGCGAGCACGTCGCGGGTGGAGATTGGCGGCAGCGGCGGGGTGGTGTTTGTCTATGGTTCGGACGCGACCGGGCGCGGCGTTCTGCAGACGGGGCCCGTTATCCGGCACGCCGGCACAACGACAAGCACCGTTGACATCGATGGCGGTGTGCTGCGGGCAGCGTCCGCGGAAGCGGACCTTTTCCAGGGGTTTGCCGCGGGCGACGTGACGCTGGGCACCGGCGGGCTGTACCTGGATTCCAACGGTTACGACGTGGGCATCTCGACGGTGCTGGACGGCGACGGCCGGTTGAACAAGACAGGCGCGGGCAAGCTGACCCTGTCCGGCGCCAACACGTATGCGGGCGGCACGGCCGTGCAGGCGGGCACCTTGACGGCGGGCGCGTCGCAGGTCCTGGGAACCGGCCCGCTGAATGTCAGCAGCGGCGCCACGCTGGATCTCAATGGCTATGCCCAGTCGGTCGCCGCGCTGACGGGAGCGGGCGATGTGCGGCTGGGAAGCGCCACGCTGGCGCTGGGCTCCGGCAACAGCAGCACCTTGTTTTCGGGCGCCGTGAGCGGGGCAGGTGGATTGCGCAAGCAGGGCACCGGCGCGCTCACCTTGTCGGGCATCAGCACCTATACGGGCACGACGCAGATCGACGCGGGCTCGTTGGTCGTCAACGGTTCCATTGCCAATTCCGCCGTTACCGTCGGCAGCGGCGCGCGGCTGGGCGGCAGCGGGACCGTGGGCGCAACCACGGTGGCATCCGGGGGCGTTCTCGCACCGGGCAATTCGCTGGGCAGCCTGCGGGTGGCCGGCGACTTCACCCTGGCCGCTGGCGGGACGCTGGATTACGAACTGGGCGCGCCGGGCACGGGGGCTTCCGCGCCCGGCGCCAGCGACCATCTGCAGGTCGCCGGCAACGTGGCGCTGGACGGCACCCTGGCGCTGAGCGACCCGGGCGGAATCGCTGGATTGGGTTACTACCGCTTGATCAGTTACGGCGGCCTGCTCTCCGGCGGCGGCCTGCAACTGGGCGGGCTTCCGGCCTCGCTTGCCTCCCAAGACGTGCGCGTGGTGTCCGAGGTGGCGGGCCACCTTGACCTGCGCGTGGGCGCCACGGGCAGCAATCTGCTGCAGACCTGGGCGGGCGGCAATGGCACCTGGAACGCCGCCGCCACCAATTGGGTGAATGACGGCGGCAGCATGCCTGAAGCGTGGGCGGGCAACCACGCCGTCTTCCTGACGAACGGCGGCGGCACGGTTGGCGTGCAAGGCACGCAATCGTTTGCAGGCCTGCAGTTCGTGGCCGACGGCTATCGCCTGAACGGCGCCGGCACGCTGGAAACGCGCGCGGCAGGCAGCGAGCTTCGCGTCCTGGGTGGCGCGGTCGCCACGATTGATACGGTGATATCCGGAACGGGCGGCATCGACAAGACGCAGGGCGGCACCCTGGTGCTCAATGGCGCCAACACCTACGGCGGCGGCACCACGGTGTCAGCGGGCGTGCTGTCGGTGTCCGGCGACGCCAATCTGGGCGCCGCCGGCACCAATGTGGCGCTCAACGGCGGCACGCTGCGTATCGCCAGTCCCGCCTATCAAGGTACCGGGCGCAGCCTGACGCTGGCCGCCGCGGGCGGCACGCTCGACCTGCCGAATGATTTCACCTTGCAAGGCGCGGTGTCGGGCACGGGCGCGTTCAACAAGACCGGAGCGGGCATGCTGACCCTGGCTTCGGATAGCCGCGCCTATGCTGGCACGGCCACGGTGTCCGCGGGCGGGCTGACGCTCACCGAGGGCGCGCGGCTGGGCGGATCCCTGCAAGTCGCGCCGGGCGCCATGCTGGCGGGCGGCGGCACCCTGGGGTCGGCCACCATCGCGGCGGGCGCCGTGCACGCGCCCGGCGGCGACGGCATCGGCACGCAGGCCTTCTCCGGCGATTACGTCAACCACGGCACGCTGCGCATCGACGCCACGCCCACCGCGCACGACAGCGTGCTGGTGGCGGGCGGTGTCGACATCACGGGTGCGATCCTGGACCTGCGCCTGTCACCCGCGGACGCGCCGGCCTGGAATGCCACGACCGGTCCTTACACGCTGGTTGCCAAGCAGGGCGCCGGCGCGGTTGCTGGCGGGTTTGCCGCGGTGAACAATCCGCTGCTGTTCCTCAATGCCTCCGTCAATACCGCCGGCGGAGACGGCAACGATGTGACGCTGACGCTTGAACGCAACGAACGCAGCGTGGCAAGCGCGGCCCAGACCCCCAACCAGCGCGCCGTGGCGACGGCCATCGACAGCCTGCCGCAAAGCCATGAGGTGTGGCGCAACGCCATGCTGAGCAACGACGCTGGCCAGTTGCAACAGGGCCTGAACCAACTGTCCGGCGACACGCACGCCAGCCTGGTGTCCGCCCTGATGAACGCGACGCCGTTCTCCACGCAGACAGGGCTGGCCCGGTTGCGCAACAACCTGTCGGCGCCGCTGCTGCCGGGCGCGCCCAGCGCCCAGGCCGGCGCCTCGGACGCTCCCGCCTCCGCCGCATTGCTGCCTCGTTCGGGCGATTCGCCGCTGTGGGCCCAGGTAACGGGAGACTGGCAGCGCCAGCGCGGCGACGGCAATGCGCCCGGCGCCGACCAGAGCAGCACGGGCGTCGTGGTGGGCGGTGACGCCGGTGTAGGCCAGGGTTGGCGTGTGGGTGGAGCCTTCGGCTACACGGATGCGCGCTTGCGTCCCGACCAGCGTACGGCCACCGCCAAGACGCAGAGCTATACCGCGACGGTCTACGGCGGCAAGTCCTATGCCGCTGGCGCCGGCGCCGTCAACGTCCTGGCGGGCGCGGCCTACAGCTGGCACGACATCGACACCCGCCGCCAGGTCCGCTACGGCAGCATGGACCAGACGCTGAAGGCGAGCTACAGCGGCAGCACCACGCAGCTGTTTGCCGAGGCGGGATATTCCATGGCGGTGGCGCCCACCGTGACGCTCGAACCCTTTGTCGGCCTGTCCTGGAGCGAGCTGCGCGTGCGCGGCTTTTCCGAATCGGGCGGATCCGCGGCCTTGTCCGGAAGCGCCCAGACGCAGGACACCACCAGCACGCTGGCCGGCCTGCGCGGCCAGTGGGCGCCGGCGCAATCCGACATCCTGCTGCGCGGCATGCTGGGCTGGCGCCACGCCTACGGCAGCCTGCGGCCGACGCAGACGCTGGCCTTCGACCAGGGCGCTTCCTTTTCAGTGGCAGGGGCGCCAATCGCCCGCGACGCGGCACGCATCGAACTGGGCGCCGACCTGGTCGTCGTGCGCAACATGACGGCAGGCCTGAGCTATGGCGGAGAGTTCGGAGGTGGAAACCGTCAGCACGCGGGTTCCCTGGACGTGCGCTGGAAATTCTGAAAACTTGAAAAGCTTGCTCAAGACCAGGAGCGGATAGTCCTGGCCTGGGCGGCTTCCGGCCTTGCCGTGCGCGTGCGGCGCAGTTCGACCACCTGCGCTGCGCCAACGGCGCGTGCGCGCAACTGGCCACAGCCGCCGTCCACATCCTGGCCTGCGCTATTTCTCACCTTGGCCAGCACACCACGGCTGTGCAGATAGCGGACGATCTCGCGGATGCGCTCGGAATCGGGGCGCTGGTAGTCATCCCCTTCGAGACTATTGAAGGGAATGACGTTGAGCACGCCGTACTTGCCCTTGAGCAGACGCACGACTGCATCGAGTTCGTCGTCGCCGTCGTTGATGCCCTTGAGCAGCGTCCATTGATACTGGATCGGATAGTCGGTGTCGCGAGCGTATCTCTCGCCCAGTTCGATCAGTGCTTCCGGCGAAATTTTCGGCGCGCGCGGCAGCAGGTGTTCGCGCAGTTCGGCTTTGGTCGTGTGCAGCGATAGCGCCAGTGCGGGCTTGACGCGTTGTTGCGGCAGGGCTTCGAACACGCGCAGATCGCCCACGGTGGAGAACACGAGATTCTTATGGCCGATATTGCCTTCGGTGCCGAGCAGGTCGATGGCTTCGAGCACGTTGTCGAGGTTGTGCGCCGGTTCACCCATGCCCATGAAGACAACCTTCTTCACCGCGCGCAGACGCCGCGCCAGCACGACCTGGGCGAGGATTTCCATGCTCGTGACCTGGCGGATCAGGCCGCTCTTGCCGGTCATACAGAAGCGGCAGCCGACCGCGCAGCCGACCTGGGTGGAAACGCAGAGCCCGTCGCGCGGCAACAGCACGCTTTCCACCATCTGCCCGTCGGCGAGTTCGACGAGCAAGCGCGAGCCGTCGTTGCCGGCGTGTTCGGAGCGGACGCGGGCGAGGCCGTCCAGTTCCGCCGTCAAGGCGGGCACGGCGTCGCGCAGCGTCAGAGGCAGAAAGTTCTCGGCGCTCCGCCGTCGCGTGCCCATGTCCAGCGCTTGCCCTTTCAGCCAGACGCGCGCGACCCGGCCACGATGGACGGGCAGGGCGCCGAGAGCGGCGAGGCGTTGGTCGAAGTCGGAGTAGCGCATGGGGGGCGGATTTTACTATGGCGCCTGGAACGGGCCGTGGAAGAGCAGATGGTCTCGTTGGCGACCGCTGCCGAGATGTCGAAGGTCGATGACTGCCGCATGGTCTCTTACATACCTGTCATGGGATTGTTGCATTCGCTATCTAGGATGTCAGCCGGTCGCGGTCATTACCGTCTTCGTCCTGGTTTCATGTGCATGGCTCTCGCCTGGATTTCCGTACCGTCATGTCCGTTGTCCGTTGCGCGCGCCGGGCCGCGGGGCTCGTCGCCATGCTTGGCTGGTGCGGCGCTGTCGCGGCGATGCAGCCGCCGGCGCTCTTCAACTTCGATCTGGACCGCATGCCCTTGCATGACGCGCTTCAGCAGTACAGCAGCGTGACCGGGCGATCCGTCATCTACGACTCCAGTGGGATCTCCGGGCTGTATTCGCCGGCGCTGCGCGGCGCCTATACGGCCGACGACGGGCTGCGGTGGATGATCGCGGGTTCGGGGATGGAAATCCGCCACGCGACGCCCAAGGCCGTCTCCCTGGTGTTTGCGCCGCCCGAGCAAACGGGCCGCTACGCGATCGTGCCCTCGTCGGCAGCCCGGAGTCCGCGCGCGCGCTACTACGGCAGCCTGCAAGCGCAATTGCGGCGCCTGCTGTGCGCCGATCCGGCCATCGAGGCCGGCAGCTACCGCATGGTGCTGCGCTTTCGCATCGCGCCGAAGCCGCCTTCGGTCGACGTGCTGCACGTAGTGGCGACGGGCCGGCCCGAACTCGAATCCCGAATCCGGAGCGTCCTGCAGGGGCAGCCGCTGGGCGAACCGCCGCCCGGATTCGGCCAGCCCGTCACCCTGCTCCTGACGCCCGAGGGCATGCGCCGCGACGGCGGGTGCGCGTCATGAGCGGCAAGGGCCTGCCCGAGCTGCGGCAGCTGTTTGTCGAAAGCTATGACGCGCTGCGCAACCGGGTGGCGCGCCGGCTGGGAGGGTCCAGCGAACTGGCGGGCGACGCCTTGCACGATGCCTACCTGCGCCTGTACGACAAGGGCGGGCTGGACGACGTCCAGCATCCCCAAAGCTATTTGGTGAACACTGCGATGCATGCGGCCATCGATGGCATGCGGCGCGATGCGCGGCTGCTGAGCACGTCGGAGATCGAGGATTTTCTTGAGGTGGAGGATCCGGCGCCCGGGCCGGCGCAAAGCGCCGAGCAGCGCCAGGAAATGGATGGCGTGCTGGCGCTGCTGGAGTCCATGGCCCCGCGCCAGCGCGACATCCTGATCGCCATACGCGTCCATGGCCTGTCGCGCAGCGACATGGCCAAGCGATGGGGCATATCGGAACGCCAGGTGGGCAGGGACCTGCAGGCGGCCCACGACTTCTGCGCCGCCGCGCTGCAACGCCGGGAGGCCAAATAGCATGCGGGCCGAGAAATTCATGATTCGTTTGCATGTCCGTTTTGATGGCCGCCAAACGTCCTTAGGAAAGAGGGGCTTTCATGAGCAGGGCCTTGACGAATGATGACGATCAACGACGCTGACTCTCTTAAACGCGAGGCGCTGGGCCTGGTGCGCGACTTCGCGACCGGGCGGCCCACCACGGCCGACGCCGAGCTGATCCGGCGCTGGCGCGCCCAAAGCGCCGCGCACCAGCACGCCTGGACGGCGGCATGCACGGAATGGCGCCAGGTGGGCGCGATTGCGCGCGCGCTGGACGCGCGCCACGCCTCGCCGGCGTATCCGCAAGAACGGCGCCTTGGGCGGCGGGCCTTTTTCGGGGCGGTGGCTTCCGCTGCCGGGGCGCTTGGCGTCGCGGCGATTGTGCGTCCGCCAATGGGGATGTGGCCATCGTGGTCGGAGCTGGGGGCGGATTATCGCACCGGCGTCGGCGAGCAGCGCGACGTCGAACTGGACGCCAACACCCGCCTGTCGCTCAACACGCGAACCAGTGTGGCGCTCCGGATGGAGGGCGAGCGGCGCGCCATTGAACTGATCTCGGGGGAAGCCGCGCTGACGGTGCGCCCCGGGCGGGCGCCGTGCGAGATCGTGGCCGGCAATGGCCGCATCGACGTGGCCGACGGCGAGGTCGAGGTCCGGCGCCTGGATGGAGCCCGCACGAGCGTGAGCTGCACCGCCGGAGTGGCGCGGCTGCTGCATCCGGCGGGCAGCGTGGACCTGCGCGCGGACCAGCAGGTGTCCTACGACGGCGTGTCGGTGCAGCCTGCCGTCCACCCGGGCGCGGCCGCGTCAGCCTGGCGCCGTGGCGTCGTCGTGTTCCAGGACCTGTCGCTGGCCGACGTCGTGGATGAAATCAACCGGTACCGTCCCGGAAGGGTGGTGCTGATGAATTCCGAGCTGGCGCGCCATCGCCTGAGCGCGCGCTTTTCCATTGCCGCGCTGGACGAGGCCATCACGCATATCGAGCAGATGTACCAGGCCACGGTGCGGCGGGTGGGCAACGTGGTCGTCATTACCTGACGCGGGACAGCTCGTGGCGTACGGACGCCGGCGTGCGAGCCGCGCCCGCTTGCTGCGCTGTCATAAAAATTTCATGGCCGCGGGTGTCCCTTTCGCTGCCGGGCAATCGACTAGGACTACAAGAGGCGCGTTTCGTACCGGCCACGGTACGAAGCGCGTCGTAATCGCCTAGACCAGGATTCGATCGACAATGCCCACGCCCACCTCCGTTCACTCGCACCGTACGCCGTTGTTTCGCCGCGCATCCAGGCCAAGCCAGCCTGCCGCGAGGCTGCCGCGTGTGAAGCCCCTGGTCGCGGCCATTGCCGTGATCGCGATTGCCGGCGGCCTGGCCGCGCCTGACGCGCAGGCGCAGGCGCGGCCCTTCAGCAGCGGCTGGATGGCGGCCAAGGGGGCCGCGCGAGCGAATGCCGCCGCGACCGGCAGATTGCCCGGCGGGACGCTGTCCGACGCCAGCTCCGCCGGTCGCCAACAACAGCAGGCCCGACAGCAACTGAACCGGTCGCTTGCGAATGTGGGCACCGCGGCCGCCGCCATCGCCGCGCAGCAGGCCGCCCAGGCGGCGGCGCGCGCCGTCGGGCGCGGCGATGCGCCCGTCCCCGAAGGCTATGCGCCGGGTGGCCTGTGGGACAAGGACGCGGCGGGAAATCCGCTGGCCTGGCGCGGCGCGGAACGGCCCGTCGCCGTGGCGGACGCCAATGGCGAACGCCGCGTTTCGGTGAAGCAGACGGACAGCAAGGCGGTCTTGAACTGGGATACGTTCAACGTCGGCCGGAACACGCGGCTGGAGTTCCAGCAGGGGCCGAACGACGCCGTGCTGAACCGCGTGGTCGGGGCCGATGCCCGCCCCAGCCAGATCCAGGGAGCGATCCGGGCGGACGGCACCGTGATGGTCGTCAACCAGAACGGCGTGGTGTTCAGTGGATCGAGCCAGGTGAACGTGCGCAATCTGGTGGCGGCGGCGGCCCGGATCAGCGACGCCCAATTCCAGGAAGGCCTATACGGCGCCAACAGCGCGCCGACCTTCTCCGAGGCGATCGGCCAGGTGCGCGTGGAGCAGGGCGCGCGGATCTCGACGCATGAGCCCGCTTCCAGCACCTCGGGCGGCGGCTACGTGCTGCTGGCGGGCAAGCAGGTCGAGAACGCGGGCGCCCTGCACACGCCGCGCGGACAGAGCCTGCTGGCCGCGGGCGACAGCTTCATCATCAAGAAGGGGCAGGGAACCGAGGGCAATCCGCAATCGACCACGCGCGGCAACGAGGTGACCGCCGCGGGGGAGGGCCTGGCGCGCAACACCGGGTTGATCCAGTCGCCGCAGGGGGACATCACCCTGACGGCCAGCGCGGTCGAGCAGGCGGGCGTGCTGGCGTCGACCACGTCGGTCAACCATCGGGGGACGATCCACCTGAACGCGTCGGGCGACAAGGGCAGCGTCAGGCTTGCCCAAAACGCGGTCTCCGCCATCCTGGTCGACGCGAGCGCCGACGTCGCGCTGGATACCCAGCGCGCGGGCCTCCTGAAGCCGACGGTCGATACCGGCGAAGCCGCCATCGTCCCCGCCGACGATTTCCGCCGCGACCTGTCCCTGGTGCGCATCGTCAGCGGCGGCACGGCCGATTTCGAGAAGGGATCCCTGACGCTGGCCACGGGCGGGCAGGTTGTCGTAGACGCGGGCAAGCGCACGCTGGTGCGCGAGGGCGCCATCATCGATGTGGCGGGCGCCGTCGGCGTCGCCGTGGCCATGGAGTCCAACAGCGTCAAGATCAACATACAGGGCAATGAACAGCGCGACGCGCCGGTCAACCGCGAGAGCGGCAAACTGAACAGCTCCGATGTCTGGGTGGACGTGCGGGACCTGGTGCTGGCGCCGGCAGGCACGAACGGCTATGCATCGGATCGCTGGTACACGGCCGGCGGGCTGCTGGAGGTGGGCGGCTATCTGGGCACGCAGGGCCGCAGCGCGGGCCAGTGGCTGGCGCAGGGGGGCACGGTGCGCTTCACCGGCGCCGAGCTGGTGACGCAGGCCGGCTCCCAGGTCAACCTGTCGGGCGGCACGCTCGACGTGCAGGACGGCTACCTGCAACAGAGCTGGCTGCGCGGCGCGGACGGACGGCTTTACGAGGTGTCGAACGCGCCCGGCGATCTGCCGTACACCGGGCTGTATCGGGGCTATGAGGCGACCAGCAAACGCTGGGGGCACACGCGGCGCTTCTACAACCCGCTGATCGCCCCTACCCGGAGATGGGAACCGGGCTACACGGTGGGGCGGGATGCAGGCCTGCTTGTGGTGGGCTCATCCAGCGCTGTGCTCGAAGGCGAGATCGTCAGCGATGTCTACCAGGGACCGCGCCAGTCGCGGGCGGCGCAGGCCGGCGTCGACGGGTTCAGCCAGTCGCAGCGCTCGGTGGCGCGAGGCGGGCAACTTGTCGTGGGCGCGTACACGCCTTACTACGTACGTGGCGACGCAAGGCTCACCCACGCGTTGGGCATGGCGCAGGACCCGATCCGCGAGGTGGTGATCGGCAATGGCGCCGAGCGCATCGCGGCAGGCCTGGATCTCCAGGAAGCCTTGCCGGAAGACCGTCGCGGCAGGCTGCTGCTGGACAGCGGACAGCTTGCGCGCAGCGGATTGAGCGCGGTGCGCATCGCCGCGCCCGATATCGTCGTGGACGCGGCGCTGCAGGTGGCAAGCGGCGGCGAGATCGTGCTGGCGGGGCCTCGCGTGGATGTGCGCGCCGACCTGGTCGCCAGGAGCGGCGTCATACGCCTGGGCAATGTCCTGACCCAGGTCAGCGTCAACGGGCGGGTGGAGGACGTGGTCTTCGAACCCGACGCGGACACGGCCGCCTGGACCCGCGTGGCCGATGGCGTGGCGCTGGACGCCAGCGGCGTGCGTGCGGACTGGCGCGAAAGCGCGTGGCCGGCCCAGGCTTTGCCTTACGTGGATGGCGGCCTGGTTTCGGTGCGCGCCAGCGGCGACGTGACGCTTGGCGCGGGCAGCCTGGTGGATGTCACGGGCGGCGCGCACTGGACGATGAACAATGGCGTCCAGGGCGGCCGCGGCGGGGATGCGACGCTGGCCGCCAATGCGGGGTTTGGCGACGGCACGGGAACGTTGCGCACGGCCGGCGCCATACGCGGCCATGGCGTCCGGGGCGGAGGCGAACTGCGGATCGAGTCCGGCCGCGTTGTGATCGGCGATGCGCTGCCGGTGGACGGGGCGGACGGTGCGCTGGTGGATGCGCTCTTGTGGCGCACGGGTGACTTCGATCTGGGCTTTGCCCAATACACGCTGGCGGGCCGCCATGGACTCGATGTCCAGCGGGGCGCGCAAATCGACGTGACGATGCCGGTGCTGCGCGATGCGCAAGGTTCCCTGCCCAGAACGCCCGGCGAGCTGGCTCCGTGGCTGCCGCCTGCGTACTCCGAAGACATCGGCAAGGCGGTCCTGACGCTGCGTGAGGGGGCCGGCTTGACGTTGCAGGCGGGCAGCACGCGCACGACCGATGCGCAGCGCGATGCGGTGGCCTTGTCCGTGGGAGAGGGCGCTCGCATTGGCGTCGATCCCGGCCGGGCGATCGACCTGGCCAGCGCCGGGAACCTGACGGTTCAGGGCGCGCTGCATGCGCCTGGCGGCAGGATTACGCTGACGCAGCTTCTGCCGGAGGACCAGGCGGAGCCGCTGTTCTCGGGGGTGGCCAACGACCGCGCCATCCGGATCGGGAGCGGCGCGGTGTTGGATGCCTCGGGCAAGGCCTGGTCGGCCGTGGACGCGCGCGGCCGGCGCTACGCCCGCGTGGACGCGGGCGGCAGCATCGTGATCGGCGCGGAACTGGACGACACGCGCCGGACGTCGGCGGCCCCCGACCTGTTCGTGGTGGTCGAGCAGGGCGCGCAGTTGCTGGCGAACGGGACAGCGGCGGTGGTGGATGCGGCAGGCCGGGGCGCAACGACGGTGGCCAGCAGCGGAGGCGTCATTGCTCTCGCCAGCAACAACGGCATGGTGCTGGAGGGCACGATGCGCGCGGCCTCGGGCGGGGCCGGCGCGGCGGGCGGCCATCTGAAGGTGGCGCTGGAGGCGCCGCGCTACGATCGCAACGAGGCCGACGACGTCTTGCGGGCGCCGCGTGAGCTGGTGCTGGCGCATGGCCCCGCGCAGGACGCCGACGCGCACGAGCTGCGCCGCAGCTACGCGCGGCTGGACGTGGACAGGATGGTCGAAGGCGGCTTTGACAACGCCAGCCTCCTGGCCGGAAGCTTCATTTCCTTCGACGGCGACGTGTCTCTGAAGCTGGGGCAGAGCCTGGCGCTCTATGCGGGCGCGCTGACGCTGGCCGAGACCTCGAAGTCCGACGCCAGGATCGCTTTGGGCGCCCCTTACGTGCGGCTGGCAGGCGCGGCCTATGCGCCGCAGGGCGAGTTCAATCTGCGCCCGACCTTGAATTCCACGAACTCGGCCATCGAGGGGACGGGCGGCAAGAGTGACGCGACGCTCAGCGTGCAGGCGGGTCTGCTGGACGTGCGCGACCGTCTGACCCTGGGCGCTTCCGGTCAGATCCAGCAGCAGGACTACACCACGCTGGCCATTTCGCGGCGGGGTTTCGACACCGCCACGTTGGCCAGCGACGGCGACATCCGTTTTGTGGCCAGTTCGCCGATCATTGCGGACAGCCTGGCGGGTTCGTCGTCGACCCGTCTCATCGGCGGCGGGGACCTGCGCCTGATGGCCGCGCAGATCTACCCCACGACGGGGGCCTATGCGCTGCTCAAGACCGCCGATAGCGCCACGCTGTCCCTGGGGCGCACTACGGGCGCGCTGCCCGCCACCCCCGATTCGGCGTTCGGCCGCCTCATCGTGGACGGCGGCGTCATCGAGCAGGGCGGCGTGCTGCGCGCGCCATTGGGCGTCCTGGAACTGGGCGCGGCGATCGGGGGCAGTGACATCCGTCTGCTGCCGGGCAGCGTGACCTCGGCCAGCGGCGCAGGCCTGCTCATGCCTTATGGCGGGACCACGGACGGCCTCTCGTACCGGTACGACGGCCAGGAAGCGACCTTGCTGGGCGCGGGCGGCACGACCTTCAACCAGGTGACGGCGGGCGTGGCCATCTATTCCAAGCGCCTGGCCGTCGATCAAGGCGCGCTGATCGATCTGTCGGGCGGCGGCGAACTCCTGGGCGCAGGCTTCGTCAGCGGGCGCGGCGGTTCCACCGATGTCCGCTACCACCCCTTGATGCGCCAGGGCGCCGATGGCCTGGTCCTGCCCAGCCTGGCGGATCATCCCGTCTACGCCATCGTTCCGGGCGTGCAGAAAGGCGTGGCGCCCGTCACGCCCGAGGCCGGCGCATCGGATGCCATGATCGGCCAGCAGATCACGCTGGCGCAGGGCGTGCCGGGCTTGCCCGCGGGCACCTACACGCTGCTGCCTTCGACCTACGCGTTGTTGCCCGGCGCGTTCCGTGTCGAGCTTTCCGGGACGTCCCGGCAGGCCGGCGGCTACGCGCCGCTGGCGATGCGCAATGGATCGTGGTCTGCTTCGGGCCAGCTGTCGGTGGCGGGCACCGGCATTGCCGAGGCGCTGTCGCGCCCGGTGCTGCTCACGCCCGCCGATACCGTGCGCAAGCTCTCGCAGTACAACGAGATGTCCTATGCCCAGTTCGTACAGGCGGATGCCGCGCTGAAGGGGGTTCCGCGAGCGATGATCGAAGCCGATGCGCGCGCGCTCATGCTCAAGCTGGCGGCCGGCGAGTCGCCCGAGGAAACCTTCAGTTTTGCAGGCGCGGCGGACTTCAGGCCCGCCAGGAACGGCCTGGGCGGCACGGTGGGGATCTTCTCGCAAAGCGACAGCGTGGAGATCGTCGCGGCGGGCCGTCAGCGCACGGCGGATTTCAACGGCACGTCGCTGCGCGACGCCGACCTGAACGCGCTGGGCGCTTCCCGCCTGTCCTTCGGCATCCTGCCCCAGGTGACCTACGGGCAGGGCGGCAACATGGTGTTCTTCAGCAGCAGCCAGTTGGCGAATGTGCATCTGCGCGAAGGCGCGACGCTGCGCGCGGGGGAAGTGCTGATGCTGAGCAGCAGGAAGGCGGGCGTCATCAGTATCGAAGCGGGCGCCGCCATCAACACCATCGGAGCTGGCCTGGCGCCTTTCGATTCGCGCGGCGGTTTCGTCTATGACCCGGGCGTCAATGGCATGCTGGCCGTCTCCAACGGATGGCTGGACGTGTTGCCGGCCGCGAGCGACGGCAGCAGCCATCCCGGCACGATCCTGATCGGAAATTGCACGGCCGCGCCCTGCGGCGCCGGGGCTGTGCTGTACTCCGAGGGCACGCTGACCGTTGCGACCGACAACACCTTCCAGCTGGGCGAAGGCACGCGCTTTGGCGCTCGCAAACTGGCGCTGGCCGTCGGCGCCATCAACGTGGGCAACACGCAGGCGCTGGAGGACGCAGCCGGACGCGGCGCGCTGCCCAGCGGCCTGACGCTGAATCAGCCGCTGCTGGAACGGCTGCTGGGCGGCGATACGTCCGCAGGCGTGCCGGCGCTGGAAGAGCTGTCGCTGACTGCGCGCGACGCCATCGGCTTCTATGGCGACGTGACCTTGAGCACACGGCGCGCCGGCGGCTCCTCGTCGATGGTCCGTCTGGCGCTGGGCGCCCCGGCGCTGTACGGCGCGGGGGCGGCGGGCGAACGCGCGCTGATACAGACCCGCGAACTGGTCTGGCTGGGCAATGCGCAGGCGCCCGTCGCGCCGGTCGCGGGCGGCGCGGGAACGGGCAACGGCGTGCTCGATATCGAAGTCGAACGCCTGGTGCTGGGCTACGGTCCCAACAGCCGGCCGGACAACCTTGCCGCGTCGGACCGCCTGGCGCTGGGGTTTTCGGCGGTGAACATCCGCGCCGATCAAGAGGTCACGGCCAATGGCAAGGGCACGCTGTCGGTGTATCAGCGCCGCGCGGGCTACGTCGAAGGCAAGGGGGCCACCTACGAAGGCGGCCGCCTGACGATCACCACACCGGTGTGGACCGGCGAGGCCGGCTCCGAGAGCGTCGTGCGCACGGGCGAACTGATCTATTCCGGCCTGCCGGGCGCCGCGGTTCCCGCCGACAGCGACCAGGCATTGGGCGCGCACCTGACGCTGGACGGCCAGCGGGTGCAGGTGAACGGGCTGGTGCGCCTGCCGAGCGGCAAGCTGGCGCTGCGCGCCGACGGCGACGTGTCGCTGGGGGCGGGGGCGCATCTTGACCTGGCGGGCCGCGTGCTGCAGTTGAACGATGTGACCCAGGCCACGGCAGGCGGCGATGTCATTCTGGAGAGCCGCCAGGGCAACATCGCGCAGCACGCCGACGCCGTCATCGACGTGAGCGCGCGGGGCAACAACGCGGGGTCGCTCAGCGCCGTCGCGCTTGCCGGCAACGCGGGCCGCATCGATCTGTCGGGGCGGATCCTTGGCGGGACCGAGGGCTATTACGACGCGGGCGGCACCTGGTTGCCGCATGCCTTCGGCCGCGTGGAAATCCGGGGCCAGGACCTGGGGGATTTCGCCGCGCTCAACGGCCGCCTGACGCGCGATCAGGTCTTTGGCGCGCGCAGCTTCCAGATCAAGCGCGGCGACCTTGCGATAGGCGACGAACTGCGTGCCAACCAGATCGACGTGTCGGTCGACGGCGGCAGCTTGACGGTCAATGGCCGCATCGATGCGGGCGGCGCGCGCGTGGGCAGCATCCGCCTGGCCGCCGGGCAAAACCTGACCATCAATGGAAGCGGGGTGCTCGACGCGCATGGCGCGACACTGCGGGTGGACAGCCACGGCGCCATCATCGACAGCCCCAACCGCGCCATCGTCGAACTGGCGGCTCGCGAGGGCACGCTGACGCTGGCAAGTGGCGCGCGCATCGACCTGCGCCATGGCGCCGATGCCGCAACGGGAAATGGACCGGGCCTGCATGATGGCCGAGCGCGCGGCACACTGACCCTGAACGCCCCTCGCGCGAACCAGGCCGATCCGACGTGGGGCGATATCGCGCTGGAAGCGCGCGGTGCGCTCGATATCCTGGGCGCGCGCGACATTGTTGTGCTGGGCACGCAGCGCTACGCCGATGCGCCGGTCGGCGCCGGGCTGAACGCCGCCGGCAACGCCTACCGCAGCATCGACCAGGCGTATCTGGATGCCAAGCACATCGACAGCACCGCATTCATCGGCAACGCGCTGGGCAATGCGGCGCTGATGCAGGGCAAGCTGGCGGGATTGAACAACGATCGATATCGCGATGCGTTCCACCTGCGTCCCGGCGTCGAGATCGTAAGCGCCGGCGACCTTGCCGTGGTGGGCGACGTGGACCTGTCGGGCCATCGCTACGCCAGCATCAACCCGCGAACGCTGAAGACCACGGTCTACGGCTCGGGCGAGTCCGGCAATCTGGTGCTGCGCGCCAGCGGCAACCTGGACGTGCTGGGCAGCGTGACCGACGGCTTTGCGCCGCCGGACTGGGCGACGGGCACGGTGCGCCGCGACGGCAAGGGCTGGATCCTGGCGCCGGGCGTGCAGCCCATCGGCAACGACATCGTGATTCCCCGCACGGGCGTCGTCCTGGCGGAAGGCACCGCGTACCCGTCGGGCCAGAAGCTGAACTTCGCGGTGCCGTACGCCCCGTTCACGCTGCCCGCCGGCGCCGAGATGCCGGCGCAGATGACGCTGGCGCAGGCCCTGACGGTGCCCGCGGGCACGCAACTCCATGCCGATATCCATGGCGCCGACGGCGCGCTGCTGTACGCGGCCGGCACGCGCCTGAACGACGCCGTCACCTTGCCCGTGAATGCGCGCCTGGGCGCTGGCTCGCGCCTGGCCGTGGCGGCGCCGGTGCAGGGCGGCATGTGGCCGGCGGGCGTGGCGGTGCCTGCCACGGGCCTGAAGCAGCGGGGCGCGCTGCCGCTGGCGGTGGGGGCCTACATCCCGTCCGGCGTGGACGTGAAGCTGCCCGAGGGCGCCGGCGTGGTGGACCTGCGTCCCGCCACCGGAGGGCCGGGCGGCGATCAGCAGGGCCGGAACTGGGCGCTGGGCACGCTGCTGCCGGAAGGTTCGCAGTCATGGTCGCTGCGCCTGGCCGCGGGTGCGGACCTGGGCGCGGCGGATACCCGTCTGACCCGTCCGGACGCCGCCGCCGCCGCGCTGCGCCTCGCGGATGCGCACTATACGGCGACCAGCAAGACGGAAGGCGGTGTCGTCAAGAACTCGTATGTATGGTCGGACACGGCTCCGCCCCGATACAAGCCGGGTGCGCCGGTGACCCCGAACCTCGTCTCGCTTTGCACCCGGACGCCGAGCTACTGCGTTCTCGTGTCGTCGGAGACGACGCCGATCGTGACAGTGGTCACCGGCACGACGCAGCAATTCAGCGTGCTGCGCACCGGCGCGGGCGATCTGGATCTGGTGTCCGGGGGCGACTTCCGGATGGATTCGCTGTACGGCGTATACACGGCGGGCGCGCAGTCGGCCTCGTTGGCGTCTGGCGGCACGGACCCCTATCAACAGCCGCGTGGCTCGCACAATGGCGGAAACAGTGTGTTGGGCGCGAGCGGATCGGCGTTCGAAGCACTGGCCCAGCCGATCGCCGACGGCGGCGCCTATGCGGCCTGGTATCCCGAGAACGGCGGGAATCTGCTGCTGTCGGCCCGGGGCGACCTGACGGGCAACCTGCTCTCGTCCAAGACCAACGAGTACAACTCCTCGCGCAAGCAGCGCTCGGCATCGATTGTTGGGAACTGGCTGTGGCGCCAGGGCACGGGTGCGCGCAGCGACGGCATGGCCGAGCTGCCCGCCGCGTGGTGGGTCAACTTCGGCGCCTACGCGCTGCCGCCGCGTTCCGACGCGGTGGAACCCTACCTGGTCGGCTTCACGGGCATCGGCACCCTGGGCGGCGGCAACGTCGACGTGCGCGCTGGCGGCGATGCGGGACTTGTGTACGGTTACGGCGAAACCAGCGGTTACGTGGAACGCAGCCAGGGGCTGCTGCTGGCAATCGGCAGCACTGGCCGCGTCGGGCCGGACGGTGCGCTGGTGCAAACGGGCGGCGGCGACCTGTCGCTGCGCGTTGCGGGCGCCGTCAATCCTTCCCCGGTGGCTAATGCCCGGGCCTCGCAGGAGGTCGACCTTTATGGCGCGCTGGTGAACCTGCGCGGCGAGCTGCGGGTTCAGGCGGGAGCCATCGGCGAAATCGGCCAGGTATTCGGCAGTTATGCTGCCATGCATAACGTCAGCGAATCCCGCGCGTACCAACCTTACGTCGCCACCACGGCGCTATCGCGAGGCGGCTTCACCGTGGTGCCCGGCGACTCGGCGGTCCGCATGGACACGCGCGGCGACCTGGTGCTGCAGGGGGTAGGGGATGCCGGCCGCATCCAGACGATGAACACGAGCCCATTCGCGGATGGGTCCGGCAACACGGTCGCAGGCGGCGGCTTCAGCAACTTCTCGCTCTGGACCCCGCACAGCGCGATGAATCTGATGAGCGCGGGCGGCAACCTGACGCCGATCGTCGCCGTGGACGCCACCACCACCCAGAACGCGCCCCTGGCGGGCGGGGTCTTCACGTATCCGTCGATCTTGCGCGCGCTGGCCCCGCGCGGCAGCCTGTACTACGGCAGCGCCGCCGGAGGCCGGAACAACGCGTCGGCCACAGCCAGCCTGGTGCTGGCGCCGTCGGCCTCCGGCATCCTGGATCTCGTCGCGGGAGATTCCATCTATGCCGCGGGTTACGTCGTCACGCGATCGGGCGCGAATCCCGATAGCGTGGCCACGCCGCTCAGGCCCGCCTTCGCGGGCTACGGCACGGGGCTGGGAGGCTCGCTCCTGGTCGGCAATCATGGCGAGGAAGTGACGCCTGGCGCGGGGCTGTTCGCGTTTGGCGCGGACCGCTACAGCGCGAGCTGGAGCGGCGCCAGCGAGCCCGCGCGCTTCTATGCGATGGACGGCGACATCATCGGCCTGCGCACGGGCGAGATCCTGACCTTTCCGGGCCAGACGCTGTATCAGGGCAGCGGTCCCGCGCGGGTCATTGCCGGGCGCGACATCGTCAACGCCGGCACGACCCTGGGCGGCGGCACCCCGGCGCCTGCCGTTCTGGCGGGAGCCGGGACGAGCGGCGTGTCCACCGGCAACCTGATCATTCACGCCAATGCCGACGACGTGTCACTCATCGAGGCCGGCCGGGACATCCGGTTGAGCAGTTTCCACGTGGCCGGTCCTGGCCATCTGAGCCTTGTCGCCGGCCGCAACCTGTACGCATCGGGGCCCGGCGTGGGCAATGCGTACCAGGAGGTCAACTACACCAGCCTGGGCGCCGCGGATGCCGCGGCGCCGCTGGCGCGCGGCGCTTCCATCAGCATCATGGCGGGTGCGGGGCCGACGGGGCCCGACTATGCGGCCCTGCTGGCCCGCTATCTCGACCCCGCCCACCGGCTGCCCGCCGGCGCGGCGCTGGCCGATATGCCCAATGGCGCGGTCCGGACGTACGAAGGGCGGCTGACCCTGGCGCAATGGCTGCGCGAGAAGCATGGCTACAGGGGCGGGGACGAGCAGGCCCAGGCCTTCCTGGAAGGCCTGCAGGCCAGCACCGACGCCGATCCGGCGCAGCCGCGGCGCATCCACGCCAAGGACTATGAGCAGGCCAGCCAGGTCTACCTCGTCAATTGGCTCGAGGCGCATCATGGCTACGCCGGGGGCGGGCAGGATGCGCTGGCCTACTTCCAGGCGCTGGCCCCGGAACAGCAGGCCATCTATGCGCGCCAGGTGTACTTCGCCGAGCTGCGGGAAGGCGGCCGCGAATACAACGATCCCGCCAGCCCGCGCCTGGGCAGCTACCTGCGCGGCCGCGAGGCTATCGCCACGCTGTTCCCGGCGGTAAGCCGCTCGGGCGCGCCCGCCGTGTACCAGGGCGGTGTCACGATGTATGGCGGCGCCGGCATCCACACGTATGCCGGTGGCGACATCCAGGTGCTTACGCCGGGCGGGCAGCAGATCTACGGCGTGGAGGGCAGCGCGCCGCCCGCGACGGCGGGCGTGCTGACCCAGGGCGAAGGCCATATCCAGCTTTACTCGCAGGGCAGCATCCTGCTGGGCCAGAGCCGGATCATGACCACGTTCGGCGGCAACATCCAGGCCTGGTCCGCGCAGGGCGACATCAACGCGGGCCGCGGCGCCAAGACGACGGTGCTGTACACGCCGCCTCGCCGGCTGTACGACGCGCTGGGCAACGTGTCGGTGTCGCCGCAGGCGCCCAGCATGGGGGCCGGCATCGCCACCGACAATCCCATCCCGGAAGTGCCGCCCGGCGACGTGGACCTGATCGCGCCGCTGGGGACGATCGACGCGGGAGAGGCGGGCATCCGGGTGTCGGGCAACCTGAACATCGCCGCCCTGCATGTGGCCAACGCGGCGAACGTCCAGGTGCAGGGGGAAGCCGCCGGCATTCCCGTGGTCGCCGCCGTCAATGCGGCCGCGCTGACGTCGGCCAGCGCCGCGGCGTCTTCGGCGGCGTCCACGGCGCAGGATGCGGTTGAGCGGTCGCGCAACGAGGCGCGGCAGAGCCAGCCGTCCATCTTCAGCGTGCAGATCCTGGGGTTCGGCAACGAAGGGGCGGGCGGCGTCGCGGGTTCGTCGCCGGCGGCGGCGGTTGGCGCCGGCGCACCGGAGGGGGGGTATCGGCCCGATGGCATGGTGCAGATCCTTGGCGACGGCAAGCTCACCGATGCGCAAGCCAGCCAACTGACCCCGGAGGAGCGCCGGCGCGTGGGACTGTAGAAGCCGCCGGCCGTCAGGCGCTTTCGCGCGTCACGATGCGAAAGCCGAGCTCGACACCCGCAAATGGTGCTGCTGCTTCAGGGCGCCAGCTACGCCAGCCAGATCAACGGGATCAAGGTGGCAGCGCGGCGCCCGCCGGGCTAGTGCCGGGACGGCAGGGGGCTGGCTACTTCGCCAGCGTCCCCATCGCCTGCCGCATGAATGCCAGCGTCGCGTCGTCCACCCATGTGCCGGCGGTCAATTCGGGCTCGGTCATCAGTGCCAGCCGGAACTTAGCGTGTGTGGCCGGGTTCTTGCCCGCATACGAACTGAACAGTTCCAGCCACTGCCGCGCCAGTGCCAGGCCGGTTTCCGAGTCGGGCGCCACGCTCGCATCAATGGCGTTCCGAACCTCTGCGATTAGCGGCGGCCATTCCGAGATCCGGTCGCCGTAATGCTCGCGCATGAACCTCGCTTCGTCCGGCGTCAGATATTTTTCGTAGATAAGCAGCTTGCTTTCCGAGAAGGCGCGCAGCACATAGTCGCGCATGGCTTTGGAAATGCCGACGTGCGTCTGCATGCCGGGCTCCTGCTCGTGCATGTGATTCAGCTTCACCAACAAGCGCGGATCGCCGTTGGTATCGCGCAGCAGCAGTTCCATCCAGCGCCGGGCAAGTTGGCGCGGCTTAGCGTCCTCGGGCGCCACGCCCTGCACCATCTGCTGCCCCACTTCGTGAACCAGCCCAAGCCAGTCGGGGTCGCTGTCGGACCCACGGGTGTACAGGGGCAAACGCGCCAGTTCTTCTGGCGAAAAATATTTATCGTACATAGTCATCATTTCCAGAGTTTTTAGCCAATCGGCCAGCTCAGGCTCCGTGCCGTCCGCCAGCTGCTCGTGCAGTTGCGCCAAGCGTTCGCGCAGGCGCGCGGCCTGCTGCATCTGGCGGTCCAGCATGGCAATCTGCCGGGCGATCACGTCCGCCAAGGGAGCACCGGGCTGGTCCAGGTAAGCGCCAATTTCCGCCAACGCCAATCCGAAACGACGCAATGCCTGGATCTGATGCAGACGGGCAATCTCGTCGCGGCCGTACAGGCGATAGCCGTTTTCGGCGCGCGCCGAAGGCGTCAACAAACCAATCGCGTGATAGTGGTGAAGCGTGCGCACGGTCAGCCCGCTACGCTTTGCCAGTTCTCCTACGGTCAGTCGCATGTTTCCTCCTTCGAATACGCAGGCCAAACTCTGGGCCATCACGTTACGTGAGGGTCAAGCAGTGCTGCAAGTCCTGTGGGCGGCGAGGGTTCAATGCGATGCCGGCGGCCGAAGCGGGCCGGAAGTGACACAGGTGGGCTGACCGCGCCACGCCGCCGGGCGATATCATGGCCGCCCGACGCATAGCGACACGAGGAGAGGCGATGGAAGATAAATCGTACCGAGCGCGCCTAGTCCCGGAACAGATGGTTCGGGGCATGGCGCAAAGCCGGCACTTCTGGATCGACCTATGTGGATTCGAGGTCGTGTACCAGCGCGAGGCAGAGGGTGTTGTGTTCCTGGATCGGGACGGCGCGCACTTCATGCTGGAAGAGAGCAGGAGTTACGGAATGGCAGAGCAACGGCAGCGAAGGAAGCTCTTTCTACTTTCTTGATCCGGAAGGACACAAGCTTGAGATTCACGTGGGCAGTTTGATCTCCCGCTTGAAGCAATGTCGCACACATCCTTATGCTGATATGTGGATATTTGACAGACCGCTTCGGGTCGGGAGCGGTCTGTCGTCAAAGACGGCTCTCGGCCAGGAATAGTCGTTGACTTGCATGAGATGAGTAACTGCTTAAGGCTGGCTGCAACCACTAGAGGCCATAATAGTGACGCTCAGACCTCACCAAAACTGGAAGTTGAAAACTAACATCCACGGTACCTATGCTGTCGATTTTTTGTCCAGGAGATCAGACAAAATTTTCACCATAGATGTGGAGCAAGACTTCGGCATCGCGTATGTCCAGCAGAATAGCTGACTCACGAGTATTAGCTGCCTTTTTACAAGCAAAGTGCGGCTTAATGAACACCAATAAAGAATGAAATCCCACGTCTATTTGCTTGCTCATCGCAACGGCCGACGCTTCAAGATTGGAAAGGCTAATGACATCATTCAGAGGGCGCGCCGCTTCGGTCTGGACGACATTGAATGGACTAGCTCAGTCGGGCTTGAAGTACAGAGCGCCAAGGTTGCGGCACTCCTGGAACGAATTCTCCTACGCACATTCGATGAATGGCGTCTCTCGGCAGAGGAGGTCGCTGCCGACGCAGGCGTGCTTGATGGTGCCACAGAGTGGATGCGCAGTGATTGCCGGTGGCGTGTCGACTTATTTCTGACGCACATCGAGGACATCTTTCCATATGTCCGCATTACTGGTGAAACACTGAATACCCAGGTCAAGGAACTGACCGCCCCAATATTTGAAATCATTGCGAGACGAGCACAAAACAAGGCGGAGAAAAATGAGCGGAGGGAGGCACGAGAGATTCGCCAACAGGCTGCGGACCATGCATCACGCACAGAACTTGAAGCTGCTCTACTCTGCGCAAAAGGCGCCCTTTGGCGAGAATTGGAACGCCACATCGATACAGGAACAATTGTGGGCATGGCAGCGGAAGGCCATGGCTGGACGCTCCTTCTAATGGATCGGGCTGTGGACGAGCGCATCTGGCAGTTGAGCCTGCAAGAGACGCAATTCAGTTGGCCCAACGGCGCGGGAGGGCTCGTCTCGTCGATCTCGGAGTACCGAAGCGGCGAAATCAGAGTCTGCGCAGTGTGTTTCGGCACTAGCTTCTACGATGGTTGGCCGATACCGGACGTCACGAGCCATACGCTAGTTGACGTGACGAAGTTCTTGCGATCTTTGTCCTTAGTTGATCTCGACAAATTCAAGGCCACCTTGGACGCCGGCATCTTCAGCGATACTTGGTCTCAAGATGCGCACGATGGCCTGCATACATTCATTGATAAACATCTGCCGATACAGCAATCCAGGCAAGCGGCGCGCATGTCGACCCAACTCTTCTAGAGGATTGCGGGCATCCGAATGACCACGATGTGCGTAAGACCGCGAATTCATTGTGAGGGTGCGGCTGCCAGCAATCGCTGCATTGCGGCCGATCAATCTGTCTAGCCCAACGGCAGCAATGGGTCGGTAGCGGGCATCCGCATGTCAGCTACCGGCCAAGAGCAGCCGGTCGGATCATCGGTCAAGAGCCGTCATCCAATGTGGAAGTGATCGGCCTGCGCGGTATTCCGTGCAGATCCGATCGACTGCCGGGTTAGATCGGAAAATTAACAAGAGCCCCCTATCATTTACTTTTGGGGGGATTGCTAGATTTGCTAGGTTTGAGAGATGGTGTATTCCCTGGTGTAGTTTTGTTATCGCGGCGGCGCTGATCCGGTTTTCCAGTTGATTGTGCTATCGGCTTTGGTCCTGGTTTAAGTGCCATGAATGCTCTCCTTTGTGGCTTAAAAATTACAGTGGACGAATTACCTTTTACTTGGTTTCAGGACAGCAGCATTGCTGTGTAACAGCCCGCCCGAGTGCTGGCTGAAGTCACGTTACCTCACTTTACCCATGACCGGCGGTGCGAGCGAGCGGGTTTTCACGTATGGACGGAGTCCAGAGCGCCTGCCGTCGGCCCTGACGGCCGGAATGGGTCAAAAGCGGCCCGTCGTCAACGACTGCTCCCGGCCAATCGCGGACGCTCAGCGTTTGTGGATTTACACTCTCTCGCCTCCCCAGAATTCCCGCTCCAAGAAGAATCGTGGAAGACACTCAAGCAAACTATGAGCAACGGCTTTGCGACTTGGTCGAAGCTTCCGGGCAATTGATGGCCGCGTTGCGAACCGTACGATCGCTCGGCTTGTCATCGTGGTGCATTGGCGCTGGGGTCATCCGATCATCGGTATGGGACGCCTTACATGGCTTTCAGGAGCCGTCCAGCGTGGATGACGTGGACGTCGCGTATTTTGATGCGGACGCGGCCTCTGGCCAGGATGCGGCACTTCAAGAGCGGCTGACTTTCCTGGCCCCGCATCTCGCCTGGGATGTGACGAACCAGGCAAAAGTGCATGAATGGCTTGTAGACGCATCTGGGCGGGCAGTTGCACCGCTTGACTCATTGCAAGACGGGCTCAGCACCTGGCCGGAATTCGCCACCTGCGTCGGCGTTTATTTGGATGATGACGAGTCGGTAAAAGTAATAGCGCTGCACGGATTGAATGATCTGTTCGAATTGCGAGTTCGGCATAATCCTCGCCGCGCGAGTGTCGAAACATTCATGGACCGGGTGCACTCCAAACGATTCGGCATACGATGGCCCCGTCTTTCGATCTGCATGCCGTGACCGTGATTGTGGGAGGGCGGGCCAAGGCGATTGTCTGGATTTCCTGTATTCGGAATGAACTAGCCCTCGGGCGTGTAGTAGAGAGTCGTTCCGCAGACGCCGCAGAAATGCTCCCGGGTGTAGCTATGCTGCATCAACCCACGAGCTCGGATTTGTTTCCCATTGCAGTTCTTGCATGACACCCGGCCGTTGGAGCCACACAATTCCGGGTGCTTGCGTCGATACCATTCGAAACTACGATTCTCGAATTTATTGATTCGAAAGTATCGACTCAATCCTACAGCCGCCCATATACCGCCAAACAACAGGCCGAACAAACCGGCGGAATTGCCGCCAATAAAGTAATGCACGGATGCAAAGACAATGACCAGTCCAATGGCACCCATTCCGCCCGCCATGTATTTAACAAATTTTCTTCGCATTTCTGAGAAACCTGAAAGTTAGATGGGCCTAGGGTTTTGCTGGTGAGTGCGGTAAGGACGTTTGGTTGCAGCAGGGAAAGCATCACTCGACGTGAGGCGAAACATGTCGGACGAGGTGGAACCGGGCCCGACTTAAAATACTTCAAGCAGTAACTAAACGTGTGTTATGTTAACATTTACGGCACGTGCTGCGCAATGTGTTGCTTGCTGCAATAGATGCCTCCACCTCTAGTGAATTTCCTTGCACAACTTGGTTTGAGAGGCGTTGAGAACGTTGAAGAAAGTCTTCTTGGCATACCCGGTGTTCTTCTTGCTGGCGGGCTGTCAGACACCCGCCGTCCACACCATGAATTTCATTCTGAATGGCGGCGCGACTGAACTGGATCGGAACATGCGCCAGGTCAATGTCGCCGCTCAGGTCATACGTGACGAGGTCTGGGCGGGCGACTACCCCTTTGCGGCTCGCAATCAGCTCTACACCGTGGGCGTCATCAAGGGCGAGCCCGAGTACGCCATGCGCGTCGCGTTTCTCCAGATGCGCCACCCGGAATATGGCGCCTGGGTTCGCGCCGGCGGCAAGGGGTGGGTGACGACGGGCATCATTCCGGACCACTTGCCGCAACTCAAACAGGGCGATTTTGTTGAATTGCGCCAAACTGGCACGTCTAACGTCGTGAAGGGATTTGCCGCGACCGGTGAAGGCAATGTGGTGCTACGCATTCTGTGCCAGGCGGCCTCTCCGGAATTCAAGGCATGCGTGGCCAGGTTGCCACGTATCGGCACCTTCCAAGGGTTCGGCGAGACCAGCACTTACTACCCCGAAAGCGTGCGCGAATACGGTTTCAGCTTCACCCAAAAATACGACGCCAAGGGTGCGCCGTTGCCATAGGGCCGTGGCCTGGCTAACGATCCATCGAAAGACCCATGCACATGAATCTGAACTTCCATATTGTGGTTGCTACCGTCGTACTTACGCTTGGAGGGTGCGCAGCAACCGGAGACGATTACGTCGTAGGCGTGCGACCGGCTGTGGTGGATCACCCGATACTGGGCTCGCTCACCATCCAGGAGCAGGACCTTCTCGGCCCCGATAGCAATCAAAACGGGGTGCGGGATGAACTCGACAAGACCTTGCGCGCGACATTCACCGAGCGAGATTCCCTCGCGCTAGGCGAAGCTTATGCGGTGCAGGTCACAAAGGTCATGATTGACGGCGCCGCCGGGCGTGCGCCGACGGCGGTCGAGATTCAATCCTATGTCGTGGCGCGGGATTGCCTATGGGCTGTCAATGCTGATGCCGTCGACCAGGTACGCGCGCAGACGACACGTACCAAGAACCGCGCCGACGCGATGCGGGCTTGGGCCCAACAGGCTGGGCCTCTTCCTTCCGAGGGGAGTGTTGCGTGCACGGCTGGCACGCCCGAAGCTGCCGCCAGCTAGAGGGGCAAGGAGAGGCATAGGGCGCCTGGCCGTAAAGATGGAAACTCAGGCCGCGGAGAGATCCCGAAAACCTGTCTTGCCTTCGAATATTTTGTGGAGGGCAGAAATGAGTTCGGATCGACGCCCGTCGATGTCCAGCAGATTGATTTCATACTTGCTCACGCCATCCAGCCGGGAAGCGAGCTCCGGATGGAGTTCCGCATGGATGGCATGGCCGGTGAACACGACCGGCAGATCGGAAATCCTGGCAACCAGCTGGTCGTAAACCATCAGCTCGATGTGTTCTTCGTGCGGAATTCGGGATAGGGAAAAACAATATCCTGAAGTTTCGTCGGTGCAGTGGACGTAGGCCATTGGATAAGTCTCGTCACATGCTGACGCGGAGAACTTTGCGTTGAATTTCATGGATATCGAATTTTTAGTTATGCCGACCAATCGGTTTCCGCCGAATTTTCGCCCACCCTGGCGATAGTGTCGAATGTCCTGCCAAACGCGGAACCTGAGCGAAGCTGGCAAACGCGAACCGTCAACTGGCCCGTCGATTTTCCATCGACGGGCCTTATACGTTTCACCCGGCTTTACTTCCCGTTTTCATTGACCAGCACCGGCTTGTCGCGATACCGGTCCGGGAAGGTCTTGGCCAGGTTTTCGACCTTGGGAATGTCGTTCACCACGATGTACATGCTGTTCGGGTGGCGGACAAGATAGTCCTGGTGGTAGCCCTCGGCCGGGTAGAAGGCCTGCAGCGGTTCTATCGTGGTGGCCAGGGCCTTGGGGTAGACGCCGGCCTGGTTCAGTTGGGCGATGTAGGCTTCGGCTACCTTGCGCTGGCTGTCGTTGGCGGGGAACACGGCGGAACGGTATTGAGTGCCGTAGTCGGGGCCCTGGCGGTTGAGCTGGGTGGGGTCGTGGGCCACCGAGAAGTAGATCTGCAGCAGCTGGCCGTAGCTGACCTGGCTGGGGTCGTAGGTGATTTCCACGGCTTCGGCGTGGCCGCTGCGTCCGCTGCTGACGGCATCGTAGTTCGCGGTGGCTGCCTGGCCCCCGGCATAGCCGGAGACCGCGCCGCTGACGCCCTTGACGTGCTGGAACACGGCCTGGACGCCCCAGAAGCAGCCGCCGGCGATGACGGCTTTTTCCTGAGTGGCGGAATCCTTGGACAGATCGGCGGCGGGAGGCGGGATGATGAAGGCGCGCTCGGCGGCGGACGCTGCGGCCGCGCCCAGCAGGCCGCAGGCGGCGGCAAGCGCGGCGCAGAGCCTGCGGATCGGGAGATGCTTGATCATGGTGTCGGATCCTGGGTAATGCGTCCGCGGCTCAGGCCTGCGGAGCGAACGTCATGGCCACGCCGTTCATGCAATAGCGTAGTCCGGTGGGGCGGGGGCCGTCATCGAATACATGGCCCAGATGGCCGCCGCAGTTGGCGCAATGCACCGCGGTGCGTGTCATGCCGAAGCTGCGGTCGCGGGTTTCGCCCACGGCGCCGGGCAGGGGCTGCCAGAAGCTGGGCCAGCCGGTGCCGCTGTCGAACTTGGTGGACGAGGAAAACAGGGGGTGGGCGCAGCCCGCGCAGGCGAAGGTGCCTTTGCGGTGTTCGTCGTTGAGCGGGCTGGTATAGGGGCGTTCCGTGCCTTCGCGGCGCAGCACTTCATACTGCTCGCGCGTCAGCCGTTCGCGCCATTGGGCGTCGGTGAGCGTGTAGGGGAAGGACTCGGCGGTGGCCGCGTGGCCGCTGCGGGAGACCAGCAGCGGGGCCAGGCCGGCGGCCATGGCCGCGGCGCCGCCCAGGCCCAGGAAGTGTCTGCGATTGAGTGTCATGGTGTGCTCCGTTAATGGGTGGGGCGGCGTCGCAGGACGGCGGGGCGCCGGCTGGCGCCCGGGCCTACTTTTTCATCCCGTCCTTGCCCATCCCGTCCTTGCTCATCGAATCCTTTGACATCGAATCCTTGGACATGGAATCTTTCGACATCGACCCCTTGGACATGCCGTCCTTGGACATCGAGTCCTTTTTCATTCCGTCGTGCTGCATGCCGTCCCGGGACATGGAGTCTTTCTTCATTCCGTCCGGGGCCGGGGCGTCCTTGGACATGCTGTTTTTGGACATGCCGTCCTTGCTCATGCTGTCCTTGCCCATGTTGTCGGCGGCGTACGCGGCCGTGGCGCCCAGGGCCAGGCACAGGGACAATGCGGCGGTGGTGATTTTGTTCATGATGCGTTCCTTGGATGAAAGGGGTAAGACGGGTTTCACCTAGCTTCCGCCGAACCAGTTGTAGCCCTGGTCCTCCCAGTAACCGCCCGGGTAGGTGTTGGTGACGAAAATCGCCTGTATGTGCTTGGGGTTCTTGTAGCCAAGCTTGGTGGGCATGCGCAGCTTCATGGGGAAGCCGTATTCGGGGGGCAGCGTCCGGCCGTCGTAGGTCAGCGCCAGAATGGTTTGCGGGTGCAGCGCGGTGGGCATGTCGATGCTGGTGTAGTAGTCGTCCGCGCACTTGAAGCCCACGTATTTGGCGTTCAGGTCGGCGCCCACGCGTTTCAGGAAATCCGAGAACGGCACGCCGCCCCATTTGCCGATGGCGCTCCAGCCTTCCACGCAGATGTGCCGTGTTACCTGGTCGATCTGGGCCATGGCGCGCAGCTCCTCAAGCCGCCAGCGGCGCTTGTCGGCGACCAGGCCGGTGACCTCCAGCCGGAACGATTCCTCGTCCACATGGCGAACCTCGTCGATGCCGTAATAGGCATTGAACGGAAAGGGCCGGGTGATCATGGACTCCGGGTAGGTCGGCGCGAGCTTGGTTGGGTCGAAGATCCAGCCTTGCACGCGGTCGTTGAAGCGCGAGACCGCGGACAGCGCCTTTTCCACGTTTTCGTCGTCCGACAGCGAGCACCCGGACAGCATGGCCACGCCGCCCAGTGTCAGCGTGCGGCGCAGGAAGGCGCGGCGGGAAGGCTGCTCCACGCGCTTTTCCAGCAGCTTCCTGGCTTCGCTCAGGATGGCCGGACCGTCCAGGCCCAGCAGCGAGAGGCGTCGTTTTTCGCTCACGGAATACTCCTTATTTGCCGCGGATCATGGCGATCAGGCTGCGGGGCACCAGCGCCACCATCGCGAGGTGGACGACCACGAAGGCCGCGAGCAGCGCCATGGCAAGGAAGTGGACGCGGCGCGCGGCTTCGTAGCCGCCCATCAGCTCGCGCAGCAGGTCGAATTGCACGGATTTCCACAACACCAGTCCGGACAGGATCAGCACCGCGATGTCGGCCATGACAGACAGATAGGCCAGGCGCTGCACCTGGTTGTAGCGGCGCGGGTCGGCGTGGGACAGCTGGCCGCGCAGCGCCGCCGCCAGGTCGCGGGCGACGCCGCGCGGGGCGATGGGCAGGAACTTGCGCCAGAGGCGGCCGGTGGCGACGTTCAGCGCCAGGTACAGGAGGCCGTTCGCAAACAGCAGCCACATGCCGGCAAAGTGCCATTGCAGGGCGCCGCCCAGCCATCCGCCCAGCGTGATGCCGTTGGGGAAGGTAAAGTCGAAGAACGGCGAGGCGTTGTAGATGCGCCAGCCGCTCATCGTCATGATGACCACGGCCAGCGCGTTCAGCCAGTGGGTTGCGCGCAGCCAGCCGGGGTGGATGGCCTCCGCCGGCCGTGGCGCGGGCGGCGTGTCGTGAATTGCGGGGCGGGCCAACATGGAGGTCTCCGGGGCTTGCTGTCGTTGGAGCCATTCTTCCCCGGGCCCGATACCGAAGTCCTCACGCAAAGTTAAATTAAATGTGAACTTTCGCCGGCGCGGATTGGCGACAATAGGCGCATCGACCTTGCCCAGAGTGCCCCATGGATACGCCCCGACGCGTACTGATAGTTGAAGACGACGTTCACATCGCCGAACTGCTGCGCCTGCACCTGCGGGACGAGGGCTATGCGGTCGAGCACGCGGCCGACGGCAACGAGGGCATGCGGCGGCTGGAAGAGGGCGGCTGGGACGCGCTGGTGCTGGACCTGATGCTTCCCGGCATAGACGGCCTGGAGATCTGCAAGCGGGCCCGCGCCATGGCGCGCTACACGCCCATCATCATCACCAGCGCGCGCTCCAGCGAGGTGCACCGCATCCTGGGCCTGGAGCTGGGCGCGGACGATTACCTGGCCAAGCCTTTTTCCATGCTGGAGCTGGTGGCGCGAGTGCGGGCGCTCCTGCGCCGCAGCGACGCCATCGAGCGCAATGCGCGCATCGACGCCGGCAGCCTGGCCTTGCACGGGGTGTCCATCGACCCGATCGCGCGCACGGTCGACGTCGACGAGCGGCGGCTGGACCTGACCCCGCGGGAGTTCGACCTGCTGCATTTCTTTGCGCGGCATCCGGACAAGGTGTTTTCGCGCATGGATCTGCTGAACCAGGTGTGGGGCTACCAGCACGAAGGCTATGAGCACACGGTCAACACCCACATCAACCGGCTGCGCACCAAGATCGAGGCCGACCCGTCCAACCCCCAGCGCATCCTGACCGTCTGGGGCCGGGGTTATAAATTCGCGGCGGCGCCGGGCGGCGCGGGAGCGCCGACATGAAACGCCTGACCTTGACCCAACGGCTGTCCGCCGTGTTCGCGCTGCTGTTGCTGGCCTGCTGCGGGGCCTCGGCCTGGCTGCAGATCGCCGCCAACTCGCGCTATGAGCAAGAGGTCGTGCAGCGCCTGTCCAGCGGGCTGGCGCAACACATCGCCGGCACCACGGAGCTGATGGATGCCGACGGCTGGAAGCCGGACGCGGTGCGTTCGCTGTTCGACATGCTGATGGCGGTGAACCCGGCGGTGGAGGTCTATCTGCTGTCCAACGACGGCCGCATCGTGGGCGACGCGGCGCCGCCCGGCCAGATCAAGCGCGACCGTGTGGATCTGGCTCCGGTCAGGCGGCTGCTGGCGGGCGAGATGCTGCCCATCACGGGCGACGATCCGCGCAGCCTGGGCGCGAAAAAGGTGTTCAGCGCCGCGCCCGTGCGCGTGGACGGGCAGGAAAAGGGCTATGTCTACGTGGTGCTGCAAGGCCAGGCGCACGATGCGCTGGCCATGTCCGTGTCGCGCAGTTCCGTGCTGCGCACGACGCTCTGGTCGATCGCGCTGGTGGCGCTGCTGGGGCTGGTGGCGGGCCTGGCGGCCTTCGCCTTGATCACGCGGCCGCTGCGCGGGCTGACGCGGGCGGTGCGCGCCTTCGAGGGCGACGACGGCCGGGCGCTGGCCGCGCTGGAACGGCCGGGGGATGCCTCGGAGCGCAGCGGCGACGAGATCGCGGTGCTGCGGCGCACTTTCGTGCAGATGGGGAAACGGATTTCGGACCAGTGGCGCGAGCTCACGCGGCAAGACCAGCAGCGGCGCGACCTGGTCGCCAATATCTCGCATGACCTGCGCACGCCCCTCACGTCGCTGCATGGTTACCTGGAAACGTTGCGGCTCAAGGACGAGACCCTGGACGCCAGCGAGCGCCGCCGCTACCTGGACATCGCCTTGGCGCAAAGCCGCAAGGTGGGCCGGCTGGCGCAGGAACTGTTCGAACTGGCGCGGCTGGAGTCCGGCCTGGTGCGATTGGAGCCCGAGACCTTTTCCCTGCCGGAACTGGTGCAGGACGTGATCCAGAAATTCGAGCTGGCGGCCGAGGCGCGCCAGCAGCGCTTGACCACGGACATCCCGCAGGCGCTGCCACCCGTGCGCGCCGACCTGGGGCTGATCGAACGGGTGCTGACGAATCTGCTGGACAACGCCATCCGCCACAGCCCGCCGGGCGGCCGGATCGAACTGCAGCTGGGCCTGGCCCGCAACCGGGTGCGGGTGCAGGTCAGCGATTCCGGCGAGGGCATCCCGGCGGAGTTGCGCGCGGGGCTGTTCACGCGCGCATCGGCGCTGAACCGAGGTCCCGGCGACGGCGGCGGCCTGGGACTGGTGATCGTGCAGCGCATCCTGCAGCTGCACCAGAGCGAGATCCGGCTGGTGGAGGGCAAGGGCCTGGGCGCGGTGTTCCAGTTCGACCTAGCGACGGGGAGTCAGCCCTAGGGCGTGTTCCCAGGCGGGCCAGCGTCCTGCATGCGGCGCACGGTGCCTTGCGTGGCGTCCACGTCCAGCAGGTCGCCGGTGGCGACGCCTTGCAGGATGCCTTGGACGTTGACCACGGCGGGTATGCCGAACTCCCGCGCCACGATGGCGGCGTGCGAGAGGTAGCCGCCGGCTTCCATCACCACGGCCCCCGCGCGCAGGAACAGCGGCGTCCAGGCGGGGTCGGACGAGGCCGCGACCAGGATGCCGCCGGCCGGCATGGCCAGGCCCTCGTCCGGCGTGCGGGCGACAAAGGCGCGTCCATGGGCGCGCCCGCCCGCCACCGGGGTGCCGCGCCACGTATCGGGGGAAGTGCGGGTTGTCCGCGCGCCCGGTTCGGGCGCCGCGGCGCCATCTCGCGCGTATTCGGTGATGACATCGGCGTCCGGCAGGGCGGCCCAGGCCTCCAGCTGCGTCCGTCTGGCCGCGGCGCGGCGGCCCAGGGCCGCGGGCGCCATCCGGCCTTCCGCCAGCGCGAATATCTCGGCGGCGTTGAGATGGAAGATGTCGTCGGCGGCGGCCAGCCCGTCGGGGCCGCTCGTGCGGCGGCCCAATTCCAGTGCGCTTTTGCGCGCGACGGCCAGGTAGGCCACGAGCACGCTGCGAGCGGCTTCGCGCTGATTGCCTTCGATGCGGGACGAGGCCAGCAGCTTGGCGGCAAGCGCCCGCTGCCAGAAGGGCAAGGCCTTGCGCACGCGCTGCCATGCCTGGCGGGCCGCGGCGTCCTGGCGGGCGCGCAGCGCGGCGGGATCGGCGCCGATCAGGTTCAGGATGCTGTCCAGCAGGTAGCCGGGCGCTTCGCGCCAGCGCGGGTTGCGCAGATAGGTTTCATAGATGGCGCGGTGGCCGTAGCGGTGCAGGAAGTCGGCGAAGGCTTGCTTGAAGGCGCTGCCATCCGGCAGCGCGCCGGCCCAGGCGGCGCTGTCGCGACCGGGCGTACGCAGCCATGCCAGCGCCTGCGCATCCTGTTCGGCAAGCTGCGCCAGCGTCATGAGCGCATAGCCTTGCGCCGCGGTCACGCTGGGCTCGCCGCCCGCCATCAGCGCGGCGGTCAAGGCGTGCCCTTCGCCGGGGACGGCTTTATCCACCAGTTCCAGCAGCTTGGAGAGCGCGCCGCCGCCCGAGCCCTGCAGAAAGAACAGTTCGTCCGCGGCCAGCACGGTCTGGAACTGCTCGCGCAGCCGGGCGCCCAGCCCCGCATTGGAATCGGGCAGGGGAGCGTCCAGCCAGTCCTGCGCGCGGGCCAGCAGCACGGGCAGATCGGTGGCGGCCTGCCGGCGCAAGGGCGCGGCCCGGCGCAGATAGCGCAGGATGCGCAAGCCGTGCCGCAGGCGCTGCGCGGCGCTCAGCGGCGGCACGCGGATCTCGGGTTGCGGGCCGCCCAGCAGCGCATTCATGTCGCGAGGCTGGATGCCCAGCGCGTCATAACCCATCCACTGGATGACCGAGGCGTCCAGATAGGCGCGGCCCTGGAACAGCGCCGCCAGCCGCACGCCGGGCAGGGTGGCGTAGCCGCTGAGTTCAAAGCCGCAGGTCAGCATGCGCTGGGCCATGACGCGGCCGGCGTCCCATTCCAGCGCCGACATGGGTTGGGGCAGGACCTCGCGGGTGTTGCCGCGCGACCAGTACGCGGGCTGTGCTTGCAGCGCGGGATAGGTGTGCCGCGCGGACACGGTGACCGGCCGGGCCTGCACGATCCAGAACCGCTGTCCATCCCAGGCCCATTCGATGTCGTAGCCTGCGCCGGCGTAGTCCAGCGCGCGGGCTGCGTCGCGGACGATGTCACCCAGGGCCTCGGCCTGCGCATCCGTCAGCACGGCTTGGGCGGCGCGGGGGGCGGGCGTGGCGGCCAGCCGCGTGCCCGGGCCGTCCGCGGCGGGCAGGGTGGCGTGGCGCTTGGCGCCGGTCCGCCGCGCGGCTGGCGGCCAGGCCTGGCGCAGATAGTCTTCGCGCAGGCGGTATTCGTCGCCCTCGGCCTGGCCGTTCACCAGGGATTCGCCCAGGCCCCAGTTGGCGTGGATGAGCATCTCGTCGTGGCGGCCCGTGGCGGGGTCGATGGTGAAGGCAATGCCCGAGGCTGCCGCGTCGATCATGGGCATCACCACCACGGCCATGCCGCCGGCGCCATCGGCCGCCAGGCCCAGGCGCTGCCGGTAAGCCTGCGCCTGGGGCGTCCACAGGGAATCCCAGATGCGCCGCAGCGCCTGCAAGGCGGCTTCGGGCCCGCGGACATTCAGGCAGGACAGGTGGATGCCGGCGAACGAGGCGCCCGCAGAGTCCTCCTGGGGCGTCGAGGAACGCAGGGCCAGTGGACGCTCCAGCCACCCGCGGACGCGCAACGCCTCATGCAAGGCCTGCGCCACGGCGGGCGGTACGTCCTGGCCGGGCCGGTGTTCGCGGCTGGCCTGGGCCGGCAGCACGAAGCCGTCGGGCACGGGCACGCCGAATTGGGCCATCCGGCCCAATTGCCAGCCTTTGCCGCCCGCGGCCAGGGGGCCGGCCTGCGCGGCGGCCGCCCAGTCCAGCACCGGGGCGGTCATGCCGCGCTCCGGCTGGCGCCCTGCACGAAGAGGCTGATGGCGGCGTCGAATTCCGGCTTGAGGCTGGCGCCGGGCAGGTCCAGCCAGCGCAGCATGGCCCCCAGGTAAAGGAACTGCATGTGATGGGCCAACAGCTCGGCGGGTAGGTCGGTGCGCACCTGGCCGGCCGCCTGTGCGTCCTGGATCAGCGTGGCGAACACGCTCTGCAGGCCGCTGCGCGGATAGCGCTCGCTGTCGCGCCCGCCGGGCTGCAGCGTGGCCAGGCGATAGCGCAGGTAGGGGCCGAGGTAGGCGCGGTGCGATTCGGACCAATGGGCCGAGGCATGGAGTATCCGGGTCAGCCGCGAGGCGAGGGTGGGCAAGGCTTGCAGCGCCGGCCACAGCTCGGCCAGCGTGACGGCCAGCTCGCCGTGGAAACGGTGCGCCAGCAAGGCCTCTTTGACGGGAAAGTGGTTGTACAGCGTGCCCTTGGACACGTCCGCCTGGGCGGCGATCTGCTCCATCGTGACCGCGTCGTAGCCCAGCGTTTCGAACAGGCGGTAGGCGGTCTGGGCCAGATGGTCCAGCGTTTGCTGGCGCTTGCGTTCGCGCCGGCTGGTGTCCGGCTCGTTGGCGTCGGCGGGAGAGGGTTCGAAGGAGGGCATGGCGGATAAAATAATTGAACGACGTAAAATATTATACGTCGTTCAATTATTTTCGCGGAATCCGCGTCCCCGGGACCTATGCGGCGGCGGGCATCTGTCCGTGCAGCAGGTAGTCCATCAGTTCACGCACCGAGCGCATGGCGCTGCCGAACGGCAGCTTGGAAGCGCCGCGGAAGAACAGGCCGCGGCTGACTTCGCCGCGCATGGCGGCCGCCAGCTTCAGGTCGATGCAGAATTGCCCGAACTTCGCGATGCCGTCGCGCAGCCCGCATTGCGACAGGCAGTCCATGCGCTGGCTGCACCGGCGCGGGTCGGCGCGGGTATTGGCCTGCAGGGTGCCTTCCTGGCGCAGGTAGCGCGTCAGCCAGGGCGTGGCCACGGCGCGCGCGGGCAGGCCCGCGACGCTGGTGAACTCCGCCAGCTGGTCCGGGTCCGCATCGATCAGCACGCGCTTGAAGTTTTCGTGCGCGTCGCCCTCGTGGGTCACGGCGAAGGCCGTGCCCACCTGCACGCCGTCGGCGCCATGGCTGAGCCAGTGACGCACCTGCTCATGGCTGCCGACGCCGCCCGCCACGATCAACCGGGGGGCATCGCGGCCCAGTTGCAGTTCGCCGAACAGGGCGTGGCAATCCGCCAGCACGCGCTTGAAGTCGAAGCGTTCGTCATGCAGGTCGCTCAGCCGCGCCGCGCCCAGATGGCCGCCGGCGTAGCCCGGGTGTTCGATGACCACGGCGTCGGCCAGACGGCCTTTTTTCATCCACTTTTTCAGCACCGCGGCCACGCCGCGCGCTTCCGACAGGATGGGCACCAGCGCTACCTTGGGAAAGTCGGCCGTCATGTCGGGCAGGTCCAGCGGCAGGCCCGCGCCCATCACGATCGCTTCCGCGCCGCTTTCGCAGGCCTGGCGCACCAGGGCGGGGTGGTCGCGCACGGCCTTCATGACGTTCACCGCCACCAGTCCGCGGCCCTGCGCCGTTTCCAGCGCGGCGCGCACTTCGCGGTGCAGCGCCTCGCGGTTGGCGCTGTCGATCAATTCCCGGTCATTGCATTTTTCGGTTTTTTCCACGAGATCGGCGTGGTGATGGCGCAAATCGACGCTGGCAATGGTGCCCACGGCATTCTGGCTGGCAACCGCGCCGGCCAGGCGATGAGCGGATACGCCGACGCCCATGCCGCCCTGAACTATGGGCAGCAATTCGCGTCCGGCGAGGGTGAGTGATTTGAACCACGTCATGATATGAGTCTTTCCTCTGGTCAAGAGAACAGAGGCTAGAGCAAGGGGGGGACCCCCGCCTTGCGCAGGATCAAGCGGGGCGGCAATGGCGGACGGGGGCGCGGGGCCCCGTCCGATCCGTCACGGATTACGCCAGCAGCTTGATGATCGCCGGCACCGACAGCACGGCGGTGTAGTAGCCCATGAACTGCACGCCGGTGTTGAAGCCGAACAGGCGCGACAGCAGGCCGCCGAACAGGCCCATGGTCAGGATGACGAGCAGCCCCAGGAATTGGCCTTCCCAGATGCTGATCACGATGATCAGGCCGACAAAGGTGGCGATGATGGCTTCGTGGCTGACCTTGCGCGATACGAACAGCGCGGCGCGGCGCGCGAAGTTCATGGCGAAGGGATACGAAACCACCGCGGCCAGCAGCACCGCCAGCATGCCGTAGCCCAGGAATTCCCAGTGGTTCAGCAGGTTGTGCAAGTTGTGCGTCTGGCCGGTGGCGGCGTCCACCGTGAAGCGCGGCGGGGCGTTGAACAGCGGCGCGGCCGGGCCGGCCGCCACCGGGCTCAAGGGCAACCCGAAGGCGATCAGCGGGATCAGCGCCTCGGCAATGTAGGTGGCTTCGGTGACGCCATTGCGCGCGCTGAGCACCGTGGTCAGGCGATGATAGGCGTGCTTGACGCGCGAGCCCACCAGTTCGCCCAGCACCACGGTCATGGCGACCGGGCTGAACACGAACGTGGCGCTGGAAATCGCCGCCGTGGCCAGCGTCCAGCGCGTCTGCACGCGGTCCATGACCTTGAGCGGGTTCGGGAAGTAGCCCGACCAGCCCTTGACGTCGGGCGCCAGCGAGAACGTGCGCACCTTGTCGCGCATCATCTTGCTGCGGCCCTGCGGCGAGATCACGGTGAACAGGTCGGCGATCAGCGGTCCGATGGCGATGCCCAGGAAATAGCTGATGCTGAGTTTCACGCCGTATTTTGCCGTCAGGCTTTGCAGGGCAATGATGACCATGACGAACGGCACCAGCAGCGCCACGGCCGCCCAGCGTCCGGCCGAGAAGTAGGCGATCAGCACCGCCGCGGCCAGGAAGATCCATGGCGCGGACTTGGTGATCGCCGCGCCGAACGGCGCCAGCAACACGGCGAACAGCACGGCCAGCGGCACCGCCACGAAGGCGGCGACGATGGCGCCCGACACCATCTTGCGCAGCGCGATATGCGGCACGCCCAGCTTGCGAAGCATGTTCGCGTCCTGCAGGAGCGGAGTGGCGAGCGTGTCGCCCGGTATGCCCAAGAGCGCCGTGGGCACGGCGTGCGTCATGTGCTTGGCCACGGCGCCCGCCAGGAAGAAGGTGAACACGCCCGCGGGCGGCACGCCCAGCAGCACCACCAGCAGGGTAAGCGGGGCCAGCGTCGTGGTCTCGTCGGTGCCCGATACCAGGCCGATGGCCGCGAACACCACTGCGCCCAGCAGCCCCATCGCGGCGGCCACCATGATTTGTTCAAGCAGAATGGGATCGCTCATGCCAGAGCCTCCTTGCCAGCGCCGCGCCGCGCAGCGGCGGCGGCGGCCGGGACGGCGGCCTGGGCCGCGGGCTCGGCGAACAGGTCGTACAGGTCCAGTTCCTTGAGTTCACGCACCACTGCGTCCGGCAGGTCCGCAAGCGTGCCCAGGCCGCCGGGCTGCTCCGCCAGTTCGGCCAGTACCTCGGCACGCCACGCCGGGTCATGCGTGGAGCTGTGCTCTATGACTTCGCGCTTGGGCGGGAACAGGCGGGCGCAAATGACGCCGGCCAGCACGCAGCCGGCCAGGCCGGCCAGCATGGCGTAGGCGTGGGCCAGTTCGGGCGACGCCACCACGCCGCGCAGCCAGCGGCTGGCGGCGTAGAAACCCGTCACGCTGATCGTGATGCCGATGCCGATGGCCCAGGCGAGCTGCCGCAGGTCCACCGTGTCGCTCCAGACTTCGGCCAGGCGCGTGGATGGCGCCGGGGGGCTTTGTTTCATGTCTCTCTCCTTTGTGATCAGGCGGCGCGCGGGGATTCCGGGCGCCGCCTTTGTTCTTGTCCGGCCGGATTTATCAAGAGGCGCGCAGTTCCTCCAGCAAGGCCAGCGCGCGGTCGGTGCGGACGTCCTTCTCCGCCGCCATGCGCTTGGCGATCGTGTCGATCTCCGCGCCCGTCGCACCCGCCACCAGCGCAATGTTGCGGGCATGCAGCGCCATGTGGCCGCGCTGGATGCCTTCGGTGGCCAGTGCGCGCAGCGCGCCCAGATTCTGCGCCAGACCCACGGCCACGGCGACTTCGCCCAGTTCCTGCGCCGAACGCACGTCCATGATCTTCAGCGCCAGCCTGGCCAATGGATGGGTCTTGGTGGCGCCGCCCACCAGGCCTACGGGCATGGGCATCTCGATAGTGCCGACCAGCGCGCCGGAGGTGTCCTTTTCCCAAGTGGTCAAAGAGGTGTAGCGGCCCGACCGGCTGGCATAGGCGTGCGCGCCGGCCTCGACTGCGCGCCAGTCGTTGCCGGTGGCCACGATGACGGGGTCGATGCCGTTCATGATGCCCTTGTTGTGGGTCGCCGCGCGGTAGGGGTCGATGGCGGCAAAGGTGTAGGCGTCCAGGACGCCCTCGATGATCTCCGCGCCGCTGCGCTCCTTGGTGTCCAGCACCTGCGGCGTAAGGCGCACGCGCGCGCGGGCCAGGCGCAGGTCCGCCAGATTGGACAGGATGCGCAGGCGCACCGACCCGCCGGCGATCTCCTCGACCAGCGGCGCCACGGCCTCGGCCATGGTGTTGACGGTATTGGCGCCCATGGCGTCGCGCACGTCGACGATCAGGTGCATCACGATCATGGGGCCGCGCGGGGTGTCCGGAAACACATGGACCTCGATGTCCTGGCAGCCGCCACCCAGTTCGATCAGCACCTTGTCGCGGCTGTTGGCCAGCGTCAGGATGCGGTCGCGTTCGCGCAGCAGCGCCAGGCGCGCGCCATGCGGGTCGGTCAGGCCCAGCACCTGCACCTGGGCGCGCATCAGCGGACGGGTGCTGGAAGTTTCGAAGCCGCCGCATTCGCGCGCCAGCTTGGCCATGTAGGACGCGGCGGCCACCACCGACGGCTCTTCCACCGCCATCGGCACCAGCACGTCGCGGCCATTGACCTGGAAGTTGCCCGCCACGCCCAGCGGCAGTTCGAACGCGCCGATGACGTTTTCGATCATGCCGTCGGCGCGGTCCAGGCCGAGGGCACCGGGAGCAGCCAGCAGTTGCTGATCTTCCGGGGTGAGCGAGGCGGCGGCGGCGATGACGGCCAGGCGTTGGGCGGGGGTGAGGGCCCGGAAATTGGGCAGGCGTGAATCGGCCACGATGGCGTGTCTCCGTATAAGAATCGAGTGGCCTGATTCTAGGTAAACTGTACCGCTATTGAGAGGTACAGTTTGGGCAAACAGTACCATTGCACTGCACCAATTTTGGCAACGATTCAGGTGGGACCCCAAGCGTGGATGAAGCGAACCTTCCCGGCAGGCCACAGCGCGCCGCGCCCATTGCCGAAAGCCTGGCCAAGCTGATCGGCCAGCAGATCGCCGATGGCGTCTACCGCCCGGGCGACAAACTGCCGTCCCTGCGGGAACTGGCGCAGCTGCATCGCTACGCGAAGAACACGGTGGTGGTGGCGTTCGAAATGCTGGTGGCCCGGGGGCTGGTGGAACCGCGCCGCGGCTCCGGTTTCTTTGTGCTGGATGTCGCCCAGGCGCGTCCGCCCGCCGACGAGGAGTCCGGACAGCTGAGCCGCGCGATGGACATCGTCTGGCTCATGCGCGAACAGTTGAAGACCCAGCCCGACGCGGTGGCGGTGGGCGACGGTTTTCCGCCGGTGGAATGGCTGGCCGACATGCGCATGGACCGCTATCACCAGAAAGTGGTGCGCACCGGCCTGGGCGCCTTGTTCCGCTACGGCAGCCGCTTCGGCTATGCGCCGTTGCGCGAAAGTCTGGTGCGCAAGCTGGGCGATGTCGGCGTCAGCGTGGCGCCATCGCAGCTGGTGCTGACGCATGGCGCGAACGAAGCCATGGATCTGGTGATCCGTTACTTTCTGCCGCCGGGCGCCACAGCGCTGGTGGACGATCCGGGCTACTACCCGCTGTTTGGCAAGCTCAAGTTGGCGGGGGTGCGCATGCTTGGGGTGCCGCGCCTGCCCGACGGCCCGGACCTGGCCGCGCTGGAAGCCTTGCTGCAACGCGAAAAGCCGCGCCTGTTCTTCACCCAGTCGCTGGCGCACAACCCGACGGGCTCGGACATCTCGCCGGCCAAGGCCTACAAGATCCTGCAGCTGTCGGAGCGCTACAACCTGATGGTGGTCGAGAACGATCCGCTGGCCGACTTCAAGCCGACATCGGCCGTGCGCCTGTCGGCGCTGGACCAGCTGGAGCGCACGATATATATCGGCAGTTTTTCCAAATCGTTTTCCGCGGCCTTGCGCGTGGGCTTCATCGCCTGCAACGCGGCGCTGGCCAGCGATCTGGCCGACCTGAAGGCGCTGGTCCATGTCAGCAGTTCCGAATACTGCGAGCGCATGGTGGACGTGATGCTGCGCGACGGCCACTACGAACGCCACCTGGTCAGGTTGCGTCAGCGGCTGGAGGCCGCCACCGGCCACGCCTTACAGGTGCTGGACTCCCTGGGGGCCGAGGTGTTCGCCCGGCCGACCAGTTCCCTGTATCTGTGGTCGGCCTTTCCCGGCGTGGCGGATTCCCTGACCCTGGCGGCGGACCTGATGCCCGACAAGGTCATCATGGCTCCCGGGCGCGTGTTCAGCGTGGACCCCACGGCGGTGTCGCCGTGGTCCCGCTGCAATGTGGGCGCCGTGGGCTCGCCACGCTTCCACGCGACGCTGAAGGCGCGCCTGCCTCAGCGATAGAAAAACTCTTCGAAGGTCTGCCGCAGCGTCGCTTGCGCCTGAGCGCTCAAGGCCCGGGCGACGGGCGCGGTGGGGCCGCTGCGGGCCGCCTGCACGGCGAATCGCCGCACGCCGCGGCGCGCGAGTTCCCGCGCCAGGGCCAGGAGCCTCGCTTCATCCAGCCAGTCGGGGTGCCAGGTGATGCGGCATTCGAAGTCCGGACCCGTCGACAGCAGCTGCGTCAGGCAGGCCAGCGCGGGGCGTTGCGAATCGCGCCGTCCGGTGATGTCGTCGTAGCCTTGCGCGTCGGCCTTGATGTCCATGCCCACCCAGTCCAGGTGGCGCAGCACATCGGCCAGGCGCAGCGGGTAGATGCCGGCGGTATGCAGCCCCACCCGGTAGCCCATGCGCTTGACGTCGCGGATCATCGCCGGCAGGCGCGGCTCGCTCAGGGGCTCGCCGCCGGAGAACACCACGGCGTCCAGCAGGCCCTTGCGGGTTTCGAGAAACTCGCGGACTTCGCGCCAGTCATAGCGCGCGGCGCGCGTCTGCAGTTCGGTGTTGTGGCAATAGTGGCAGCGCCACGGGCAGCCGGAAATGAAGACCACGGCGGCAAGCTGGCCCGGCCAGTCCACGGTGGAAAAGGGCACCAGTCCGCCTACCGCGGGCGAATGCCGCGGCAGTGGCTGGATGACGGGCTGGGGCGGGGCCGCGTAGGCCGTCCGGGCGGCCAGCCTGCGCACGGCATGGCTGGCCGCCCGCCCGGTTTCGGCGGTTTTCGGCGTGCCCTCAGGCGCGGCGTTCGACGAAGAAGCGGCGTTCATTGAATTCGCCTTGTTTGCCGGTGTTGAAGGAAGAAACGGGGCGGTGATAGCCCATCACGCGGGTCCAGACTTCGCAGCGCACGCGCTGGCTGTCGTCCAGCCCGGCGGCGGGCGCGGTCGTGGCGATGGGGGCGGTCAAGGTTTGCATAGGATTTCCTTGGATGTGGGTGCCGGGCGGATGCCCGGCGGGAACAGGCACCGGCCTCAGGCCGGAGCGCAGCACGATTGCTTGGCCAGGAGTTCGGCGTCGCATTTGGGGCAGAACTCGTGGTGCCCCGCCAGATAGCCGTGATTGGGGCAGATCGAGAACGTGGGCGTCACCGTGATGTACGGCAGCCGGAAATTCGACAGCGCGCGGCGCACCAGCTGCTTGCACGCGTCCGCGGAAGACACCGCTTCGTTCATGTACAGGTGCAGCACGGTGCCGCCGGTGTACTTGCTTTGCAACGCCTCCTGCAGCTCCAGGGCATGGAACGGATCGTCGGTGTGGCCCACCGGCAACTGGCTGGAATTCGTGTAGTAGGGCTGCGCATCGGTGCCCGCCTGCAGGATGCCGGGATAGCGCTTCCGGTCTTCCCGCGCGAAGCGGTAGGTGGTGCCTTCGGCCGGCGTGGCTTCCAGGTTGTAGAGGTGGCCGGTTTCTTCCTGGAATTCGGTCATGCGCTCGCGCACCCGGTCCAGCAGCCGCACCGCCAGCGCGTGGCCCGCCTGGGTGGTGACGTCTTCGGCGTCGTCCGTGAAGTTGCGGATCATCTCGTTGATGCCGTTGACCCCCAGCGTGCTGAAGTGATTGCGCAGCGTGCCCAGGTAGCGGCGCGTGTAGGGGTAGAGGCCCTGGTCGATGTAGCGTTGCACCACCTTGCGCTTGGTTTCCAGCACATCGCGGCCCAGGCCCAGCAGGTGGTCCAGGCGGTCCATCAGCTGCGCCTCGTCGCCGCGGCAGGTGTAGCCCAGGCGCGCGCAGTTCACCGTCACCACGCCCACCGAGCCGGTCTGCTCGGCCGAGCCGAACAAGCCGTTGCCGCGCTTGAGCAGTTCACGCAGGTCCAGCTGCAGGCGGCAGCACATGGAGCGCACCATGTGCGGCTCCAGGTCGGAATTCAGGAAGTTCTGGAAGTAGGGCAGCCCGTAGCGCGCCGTCATTTCGAACAGGCGCTCGGTGTTGGGATGGTCCCAGTCGAAGTCGGGGGTGATGTTGTAGGTGGGGATGGGGAACGTGAATACGCGCCCCTTCGCGTCGCCCGCCATCATGACTTCAATGTAGGCGCGGTTGATCATGTCCATCTCGGCTTGCAGGTCGCCGTAGGAGAAGGGCATTTCCTCGCCGCCCACATAGGGAATCTGCTCCTTCAGGTCGGGCGGGCAGGTCCAGTCGAAGGTCAGGTTGGTGAACGGCGTCTGCGTGCCCCAGCGGCTGGGCACGTTCAGGTTGAAGATCAGTTCCTGTATGGACTGCTTCACGTCGGCGTAGGTCATCGCGTCGCGGCGGATGAAGGGCGCCATGTAGGTGTCGAACGAGCTGAAGGCCTGTGCGCCCGCCCATTCGTTCTGCAGCGTGCCCAGGAAGTTCACGATCTGGCCGATGGCGGCCGACATGTGCTTCGGGGGCGTGGATTCCACCTTGCCGGGAATGCCGTTGAAGCCTTCGGTCAGCAGCTGGCGCAACGACCAGCCGGCGCAATAGCCGCTGAGCATGTCCAGGTCATGGATGTGGATGTCGCCTTCGCGGTGGGCGCGCCCGGCCTCCGGCGTGAAGACATTGGACAGCCAGTAGTTGGCGGTGACCTTGCCTGCCACGTTCAGGATCAGGCCGCCCAGGCTGTAGCCCTGGTTCGCGTTGGCGTTGACGCGCCAGTCGCGCTGCTCCAGATACTCTTCCATGGCGCTTTCCACGTCCACCAGCGTATGGCGCAGCGAACGCAGGCGGGCGTGCTGCTCGCGGTGGACGATGTAGGCGCGCGCGGTGCGCCAGTGGCCCGCCTGGACCAGCGCCTCTTCCACGCGGTTCTGGATGGTTTCGACGCCGGGGCACACGTTGTCCGCCAGCGCCGCGATGACCGCGCCGGTCAGCGCCTGCGCGTCCGCCAGGTCCAACTCCCCGGTGCTCTGGCCCGCCGCCGCCATGGCTTGCGCGATCTTGTCGCGATCGAATGCAACGATGCGGCCGTCGCGTTTGAGGATGTGTTGGATTTGCATGAGTGGCACCATATGTAGTGGAGTGTGAAAACTCTACCACCACATATGGTGCTCGCGGCGCCGCGCGAGTGTGGGATGTCAGCCCTGCTTGATGCGCGTCAAACGCGGGGTGCCGGCTGCGGAATCGCGCAATCCGGCCCCGATAGCCGCCAGGCCGGGGGCAGGGCCCCTAGAAGCCGATGCCGACGCCGACCAGGGAGATCGCCACCGCCAGCGCGGCGGTGCCGGCCGCGGGGCGCGGTGCCCAGGACAGCATTCCGACCCACAGCAGGGCGCCGGCGGACAGCCAGCCCAGCCAGGCGACCACGCCCACCGTGTTGCCCCACAGGCCCACGCAGGGCAGGATGGCCAGGCCCAGCAGCAGCACGCCGGCCCCGCGCAGCACGCGCGTGTGGCCGGCGCCGGGATCGCGTCCCCAGACCTGGTCGTAGTGGCGCGGCATCGCCAGGCTCAGGCAGGCCATGCCGGCGTAGGTCAGGAGCAGGGCCATCACGATGGCGAAAATGTCATTCATGTTCATGCGGCAGCCTCCTGGTTTGCGCGGGTCTTGCGCTGTGGAGGCGCGGACAGGGGCTGCCTGCACAAGCGGATGGCAGCCCAGCCGCATAGTACGCCGAATGCGATGGCGGTGAGTTCGACGCCGGCGCTTTCCCAGTCGCCGCGTGCGATCTGCGCCACGGGATGATCGCCCAGCATGAGGAACGACGCCACCGGCAGCAGCAGGCACAGCGCCGACAGCAGGCCGAGCTGCATGATCCAGGCGCGGCGCGGGCTGCACAGCCAGGCGTGGGCAAGGGTCAGCGCCCAGATGAGGAAGAAGCAGCGCAATTCCCACAGCGCGCGGTTCTCAAGCGCGACCGGCAGCAGTCGATTGGCCCAGAAGTAGCCGATGCAGGCGATGGCCAGCCCGGCCAGCGCGGCCACGTTCAGCCCTTCGATCAGGCGGTACATGCGCGCCGTCGCCGCGCCGAATTCATTGCCGTGCTTGGCGCGCCGCTTGACCATGAACAGCACGGCGCCCGTGCCCATCATGGCCGCGCCGGCCATGCCGCAAAGGAAATACAGCCACTTGATGGCCAGTCCGCCGAATTGCGCCATGTGCAGGTCGGCCATCACCTGGCGCACCAGCGACGGCGCGCCTCCGTTCACGTCGCCCGCGGGCCGCATGCGCAGCAGTTCGCCGCTGGCCGCGGAAAACTCGGCCATGCCGGTGGTCGCGCTGATTCTGCGGAAGGTGTCGGCGTCCTCGTTCCAGCCGTAGACGGCGATGCGCATCGAGCTGTCTTCGGGGTTGTTGATGACGATGGCGCGCGCGGTCTGGCCGATCATCTGCTCGGCGCGCGCCACGATGGGCTCCAGCGCCGGCATGGCCAGCGCCGTGCCCGTGCGCACCGGCTTGTCTTCGCCGGTCAACTCGGCCAGGTACAGGCGGGTGGCCTCCATGCCCGCGCCATAATGGGCGGCGACGGGGGCGGGCATCAGCTGCGCGCTGGAGATCATGATGCCGGTGTAGGCGATCATGAACTGGAAGGGCAGGGTCAGCACCGCCACCGCATTGTGCGCGTCCAGCCAGGACCGCTGGCCCTTTCTGGTACGGAAAGTGAAGAAATCCTTGAAGATGCGCTTGTGCGTGACCACGCCCGAGATCAGCGCCACCAGCATCGCCATGGTGGCGAAGGCGACAACCCACAAACCGAGGTTGGCGTCGTGCAAGGTGTAGTGGAAGTTCACGAAGTGCGTGCCGCCCATGGTCGCGCGGCCTTCGTCGTCATGGTGATCGTCCAGCTCGGCGCCGGTGAGGGGATCCAGCTCGGCGCTGGCGTACTGCCCGTTCTGGTCGAACCAATAGGCCGACAGCCCGTTCTCGTGCCCGCGATCCACGGGCCAGATCTCCCACATGCCGGCGCCCGCGTGGTTGCGCGCCATGTAGTCCACCGCCAGGTCGAGCCGCCGCGCCCGGTCCACCGGCGCGGTTTCCTGCTGCGCAGCCCGGGCTTCGGCCTCTTGGTGCTCGGGCGTCATCCAGTGCGTGATGGGGTCGGAAAAGACGGCAAGCGAGCCCGTCAGGAACACTGCGAACAGCAGCCAGGAAAACCAGAGCCCGACCCACGTGTGGAGCCAGGCCATGGACAGGCGGAAACCGGATTTCAAGGCAAGCCTCTATTTTTGGGCATCGCCCAGCGCAGGGCGTATGCATTTTTATTGAGAATAGTTCCGATTCTAGTCTAAATGGGGTCATGGTTGCGACGGGAGCGCCTTTGTATTTTCTGCGCGCGTTTCCGATGGGTGGGGCGCGCGCCGCCGGCCAGCCCCCGGGCATGGCGATTGCTGGAGACCCGCCTCCATCCCGAATGACCGCCCGTCCGTGGGGCTCATCGCCGATGTCCTATGACAAGGAGCACCCTATGAAACGCAAAGCCGGAAATGCCCAACAGATCCATGAGCTGCTGTATCAGGCCCTGGAAACCGAGATCGGAGGCCTCGCCGTGTACGAGACCGCCGTGTCCTGCGCCGTCAATGCAGACCTGAAGAAGGAGTGGCTGGGTTACCTGGAGGAAACCCGCACGCACCGCCGGGTGCTGCTGACCGTGTTCGAGCAATTGAAGCTGGACCCCGAGGCAAAGTCGCCCGGCCGCGACGTGGTGCGCCATCTGGGCGAAGCACTGGTCAAGGCCATGAAGATGGCGATCAACGCCGGCGACCCGGACGCGGCGCAACTGGTGGCGACCGAATGCGTGGTGCTGGCCGAAACCAAGGACCATGCGAACTGGGCGCTGATCGGCGTGATCACCGAACAGCATTCGGGCCAGGAAGCCAAGATCCTCAAGCAGGCGTACGACGCCGTGGCGACCGACGAGGACCACCACCTGTATCACACGCAGGGCTGGTCGCGTGAGCTGTGGATCGAGTCGTTGGGCTTTCCGGCGGTATTGCCGCCGCCCGAGGAGGTCAAGCAGGTGGAATCCGCCATAGGCGCGTCGCGGGCCGAGCAGTCTCGCGACAAGCTGCTGGCCCACTAGGAGACCCCCCATGGCAAGCAAGAAACCAGGCAAGGCCGGCCCGAGCGCTGCGCTCGACACCGCCTATATGAATACCGACAGCGGCCCGGCAGCCGGTCCCGCAGCCGGTTCCACCCATCCCGCGCTCAAGCGCGCCGCGGCGGCCGGGGCCACGGCCGCCGCCATCCCCCACAACGCCAACAAGGCGGCGGAGTACGGCGAGCAAGCTGCCCGCCATCCGTATGCCGGCGCCCACGTGGGCGCCGTGGACCCGTCCGTCGGGGCCAGTTCCCTGTCGGAAAGCGAGTCCTCCGACAAGACGGGCGACGCGGCCGCGCCGGGAGTCAACGAGGTCGACGGCCGGCTGGCCCGGGTGCGCGCGGACGGCGGCGGCCAGGTCCTGACCACCAACCAGGGCGTGCCCGTCGGCGACAACCAGCACTCGCTCAAGGCCGGGCTGCGCGGCCCGGCCTTGCTCAAGGATTTCATCCTGCGCGAGAAGATCACGCACTTCGACCACGAGCGCATTCCCGAACGCATCGTGCACGCGCGCGGCTCGGCGGCGCATGGCTACTTCGAGTGCTACAAGCCGCTGACGGACCTGACCGCGGCATCGCTGTTCGCCGAAAAAGGCAAGCGCACGCCGGTCTTCGTGCGGTTTTCCACCGTGGCCGGCGAACGCGGATCCAAGGACACGGCGCGCGACGTTCGCGGCTTCGCGGTGAAGTTCTATACGGACGAAGGCAACTGGGATCTGGTGGGCAACAACATCCCGGTGTTCTTCATCCAGGACGCGATGAAGTTCCCGGACCTGGTCCACGCGGTCAAGGCCGAGCCGCACCATGGCATGCCGCAAGCCGCCTCCGCCCACGATACCTTCTGGGATTTCGTGTCGCTGATGCCGGAATCCACCCATATGCTGATGTGGGTGATGTCCGACCGGGGTATCCCGCGCAGCTTCCGGATGATGCAGGGCTTTGGCGTGCACACCTTCCGCTTCGTCAATGCCAAGGGCGAGTCACGGCTGGTGAAATTCCATTGGAATCCCGTCCTGGGCACGCATTCGCAAGTGTGGGACGAGGCCGTCAAGGTGTCGGGGGCCGATCCCGACTTTCACCGGCGCGACTTGTGGGAAGCCATCGATGCCGGCAACGGCCCGGAGTGGGAGCTGGGCGTGCAGGTGTTCACGGAAGACCAGGCGGAGGGGTTCAGCTTCGACGTGCTGGACGCCACCAAGATCGTTCCCGAAGAACTGGTGCCGGTGGTGCCCGTCGGGCGGATGGTGCTGGACCGCAATCCCGACAATTTCTTCGCCGAGACCGAGCAGGTCGCGTTCTGTACGGCGCATATCGTTCCGGGGCTGGACTTCACCAACGACCCGCTGCTGGCCGGCCGCATCCATTCCTATGTGGACACGCAGATATCGCGGCTGGGCGGCCCCAACTTTCACGAGATCCCGATCAACGCGCCGCTGGCGCAGGTGCACAACAACCAGCGCGACGGCATGCACCGGCAGGCCATCCACCGCGGGCGGGTGGCGTACGAGCCCAACTCGCTGGCGGGCGGCTGTCCGTTCCAGGCCGGGACGGACGGCTTCGTGTCGTTTCCCGAGCCGTTGGCCGGAGACGAATTGCGGGGCCATCCGGAAAAGTTCGCGGAACACTACAACCAGGCCACGCTGTTCTACAACAGCCAGACGGGCTGGGAACGGCGGCACATCATCAATGCCTTCGCGTTTGAATTGAGCAAGCTGACGGTGCCGCCCATACGGCAGCGCATGGTGGCGTCCTTGCGCAATGTGTCGGACGAACTGGCGCAGGCGGTGGCGGACCAGCTGGGCATGGCCTTGCCGGATCCGCTGCCGCGCGCGATGAAAACGCCGCCCAAGCCCGAGGTGGAGGTGTCCCCGGCGCTGTCGCTGACCGCGCGGCCGGGCGATGGCGGCGTGGCAACGCGCAAGGTGGCCATCCTGGTGGCCGAAGGCGTGGACGGCAAGGCGGTAGCGGCCGTGGCCGAGGCCTTGATCAAGGCGGGCGCGGTGGTGCGGCTGGTGGGGCAGCGCATCGGCCCGCTGCAGGCGGACGGGGGCGGCGCGCTGGATGCCGACGCGTCGCTGGACAACCATCCGTCCGGCCTGTTCGATGGCGCGGTGGTGCCAGGCGGCGCAGCGGCCGTGGCGCGCCTGCAGGCGGACGGGCGCGCGCTGGAATTCCTGCGCGACGCCTTCCGCCATGGCAAGACGCTGATGGGCATGGGCGAGGGCGCGCAGCTGTTTGCGGCCGCGGGCATCCAGCCGGACCCGGACGACGGCGGCCTGCTGCTGGCCGATGGCGCGGCGGGCAAGGGCGTGGCCGCCTTCATCGAGGCGCTGGCCATGCACCGGCACCCGGAGAGGGAGACGGCGCCGCCCAAGGTCTGAGACGGCGCCCGGGCGCGACGCGGGCAGGCGGGGCAGGCGCGGGGACGGCGCGAGCCGGCGGCGGGCCTGCGCCCGCCGCGTCTACACGGAACGGACGAACAGCGCGCGCAGCTTGTTCCAGAAATCGCCGCCAAGCACGAAGAAGCTGGCGACCAGCATGACATCGCCCAGGAGCTGGGCCTGCCACAGATTCGGCCTGAGGCCGGGCCAGATCTGGTCTACATAGGGCTCCAGCATCGACGTCAGCAGCGGCAGGACGAACATCACCAGGCCGATGGCGTGGCGGATGGGGCCGACCTTATGGACAGGCGCCAGCCGTTTGGCATGGCCGAAGACGATCGCCTTGAGTTGCTGGAATCCCTCCTTGCCCATGACCGCGATGCAGGTGATCAACAGGACTTTGTTGGCGATGAATATCGCGCCGGTCAGCGCCGCGATGCGCGAGCCCGGCGCGTCCATGGCGGCCGCGATGGGGATGAGGAACCAAAGCGCGAAGGCAAGGATGAAGAGTCCGATTCCGCATTTGAAGCGCCATCCGGCTGCGGGGACAGTTTCGGGCGTGGTGTCGGGTGTAGTCATGGCTGGCTCCTTTTGAGTCGTCCGAACGGACGGCGGCTGGACATTCCGGGCTCGCGCGGCGCCTGGCGCCGTGGTTCAAGCAGGTGCAGCATCAGGCAGGCATAGAGCGTGACGGCGATGAACAGCCCCATGCGCACGGCGAATGCGGTGTAGACGTCCTTGCCGGCGATGCTGTCCTGCACCGATTGGCCCAGCAGGATGATGAGCGTCACCAGGGTGTTGAGCCAGAAGCTGGGCGCGTGCGGCGTCGGGCTCAGGCGATAGAGCTTGCGTGCGACCAGCAGGCCGAACAGCAGCATCCACAGGAAGTACATCCACAGGCTGGGGAATGGCCTCAGGGCGCACCAGAAGAGCACGGCCAGCACGCCGGCCAGCAGCGTGGATCCCAGGATTTCGCGCGCGGCCCCGTGCGCCGCCGTCACGCAGCTCTGGCGGCCCAGGCTGACCGCCTTCAGGATGATGGGCATGTAGCCCAGCGGGTCGGTCAGCGCCAGCAGGAAGGCGGGCAGCACGACCAGTGCCGCGCGCAGGGCCATGCGGCTGGCCTCGGCCGGCGGCAGGGCCGGGGCTGGCGGCGGCGCTGGCATGCCAGGCGGTTCGGGAAACAGCCAGTGGCAGACGCCCAGCACCAGCGCGGCCAGGAGCAATCCCTTTACCAAGGCCTCGATCACCGTGACGGCCAGCCCGAAATCGAAGGTGCCGGCCGCCGATATCATGGTCAGGCCGATGATCAGGAAGGTGGACAACAGGTTGTTGCCGCCGCGCAGGCCATGGCGGAAGGCAAGGAACAGGCACAGGCCGACGAGCAGCACGCCGGCCGCGGGGTAGTAGCGCAGCAGCGGGATGAGGGCCAGGCCGCTGCCCGTGGCGAACAGCGCGACCAGCGCCAGTCCCAGTGCGGCCTTGAACGACAGCGGCCGGTTCATGGACGCAAGCAGGAACACGCCCAGCACCGGCGCGACCATGGGGATCGGCATGTCCAGCCCGAAGCTGATGGCCAGGCACAAGGCCGTGCCCGTGCCCAGCCGCAGGGCCCGTTGGCTGCGTGGATCGCGATGGGCGGGCAGGGCGTCAGTAGGCATAGGAAAGCCAGCTCATGACACGCAGGTACAGGCGGCCCAGCGGGTTGAGGGGCGAGCCCGGACTGGGGAACGCCATGACCTCCGCCTGGCCGCCCACGCGCACGCCGCGCAAGGAAGGCAGCTCCCCCGGGTTGATATCTATGGCGACCGGAAAGCGCTGGGCGGGGCGCAGCCAGTCGCGGCTGTTCTGCACGCTAGGCAGGCCGCCCGGGGGGGTTCCGGGTCCCACGCTGACGCCGTAGCCCACGCTGCGCACGCGGCCTTCGAAAACACGCCCGGGCAGCGCATCCAGGACGATGGACACCGGCGTGCCGGGCTCGACATGGCCCAGGTTGTTCTCCGTCATTTCGGCGTTGATCCAGACGTCGTGGATGGCGATCAGCGTCATCACCGGCTTGCCCGCGCTGGCGAACTGGCCCGTATCGGTCCGCAGGTCGGTGACCAGCCCGGCCGTGCGCGCGCGCACCTGCGTGTTGGCCAGATCCAGCTCGGCCTTTTCCAGCGCGGCGGCGGCGCTGCGCAGCTTGGCGTTGTCGTCCTCGCTGCCGCCTTCCTGTTCGCGCGCCCGCTGCACCTCGGCGCGCGCCGCCGCGACCTGGCTGACCGCCTGCGCCAGGTTCGCCCGCGCGATCTCCAGCCGGCGTAGCGAGATCGTGCCCCGGTCTTCCCGGTACAGCCGTTCAAGCCGGGTGCTGTCCTGGCGGGCCCTGACCTCGTTGGCCTGGGCGGCGCGCAACGACGCCTGCGCCGAATCGATGCCAGCCGTGCTGGCGCCGATCTGGCGGCGCATCGCATCCAGGTCGGCGCGGGCGCGGTCCACGGCGATCCGGTAGTGTTCCGGGTCGACGTCGAACAGCACGGCGCCTGCCTGCACGTCCTGGTTGTTGCGCACGTGCACCTTGTTGACGCGGCCCGAGACCTCGGAGGCCACCGGCACCACGAAGGCCTCCACCCGCGCCTGTTGGGTATAGGGGGTATAGCGGTCGGCCAGCAGATACCAGACGAGGCTCAGGACGATCACCAGGACCACTAATCTGGCCCCTTTTTTCGAGGGGTCCGCGGCGGGCGGCGGTGGCGGTGGCGGTGGCGGCGCGGCCGGCCGGGGCGCGGGGGCCGCTGGCCTGGAACTATTCATCGGTTCGTCCCTTTTGCCTGGGAATCGTGGAGACCGTGGAGGGCCGGCCGGAGTCGGATAGCAGATCGCCCCAATTGGTGCGTTGCCGCATCTGGTCCAGGGTTGCCGGGTCTAGCACCGGCTGGTCGCTGTACCAGCCGCCGCCCAGCGCTTTGTACAGGGAGATCAGGTCGCGGACCGCGTTGCCCCGGTTCACCAGATAGGTGTCTTGCTGGGTGGCCAGCGCGCGCTGGGCGTCGAGCACGCGCTGGAAGTCGGAATAGCCCTCGCGGTACAGCGCGTTGGCGAGCGTCAGCGACCGCTTGGCCGCAAGCGCAGAGTCATGCAGGATGCCGTCGCGCTCCAGGGACTTGATCAGGCCGGTGGCGGCATCGTCGGCCTCGCGCGCCGCCTGGCGCACCGCGTCCTGATAGACGACGATGAGCTGCTGCAGGCGGGCGTCCTGCACCCGCACCGCATTGGTCAGGCGGCCGTGGTCGAATACGTTCCAGTTCAGCGTGGGGCCGGCGAGCAGCGCCGCGCCGCCCGATGTGCCCGCCAGCGACGTCGCGGTCCAGACGATGCTGCCCAGCAGGGTCAGCGAAGGATAGAGATCCGCTTCGGCCACCCCGACCTGCGCCGACTGCGCGGCGATCCGCAGTTCCGCGGCGCGGATGTCGGGCCGGCGCAGCAGCAGGTTGGCGGGGACGTCCTGCAGCACGGCGCGGTCGATCAGCGGGATGACCGCCTCTTTGGTCGTCAGGTCCGGCAGTTCCGGCATGGGGCCGGGCGGCCTGCCGATCAGGACGGCCAGCGCGTTGCGGGTGCGCATGATCTGGCTTTCGAACTCGGGGATGGTGCTCAGGGTGCCGAGGTATTGCGTGCGCGCCTGCTGCAGGTCCAGCTCGTCGGTTTCGCCGCTGTTGAACAGGCGCTCGGTGATCTCGTAGCTGCGCTTCTGGATGGCGGCATTGTCGCGCGCGATGCGCAGCCGGGCCTCGGCGGTGCGCAGCGCGTAGTAGCTTTCGGCCATCTGGGCGTGCAGCAGCACCAGCACGTCTTCCCGGTTGGCTTCGGCCGCGAAGTAGGCCGCGTCCGCGGATTCGATGGCGCGGCTGAAACGGCCCCAGAAGTCCAGCTCCCAGCCGATATTGAAACCGGCGCTGTATTGCCAGAAGCTGCTTGGCCGCGGATTGCCCTCCGCCGACCGCGACGACCGGGTCTGATACAGCGCATCGGCGCCGATGACCTGGGACTGGGGATAGCCGCCGCTCCTGGCGATGCCGAGCTGGGCGCGCGCTTCCATGATTTGCAGGCCGGCGATCCGCACGCCGGGATTGTGCGCGTCGGCTTGGGCGATCAGGGCGTCAAGCACCGGGTCATCGAAGATGCGCCACCATTGGCGGGAGTCTGGCTGTGCGCGCGATTCGCTGGCCTGACGCAGCGACGGGGTGTCCCATTGCGCGGGCCATGCTTCGCGTTGGGGCTCGAAATCCGGCCCCACCTGCGTGCAACCGCCGAGGCATAGGAAGCCGGTCAGCAGCAGCCGTTTCGAACAAGTCATCGGCCACATTGGGCACCAGGTTTGTCGAGAGCCTAATCGCAAGGATGCACAGCGCGCGCCGGATGTGCCGTAGCTCGACGCGTTAACGCCCGCGGTGCTCGGCGTCGACGCCCTATGGCGTCTAGGCCGCATCGTTTAGCGTGCCAGTCGATTCTATTGGGCTTTTTGGCTAGAGGCTAGCGAAAAGGTGAAGGAAGCCTGGGGGGATACGCGTCCAGGCTAGCCTTGGTCATGCAGTGGCCGGAACGGATTTTCATGGCGCAAGTATTGGTCGCCCTTTACGCTCCACAGGCTGCATGCGGAAGGGCTGGCGAGCCATGTTCGCAGGTTTTCCGCGGCCCCGGGGCTGACCACGCTTTTCAGGATGGAATAGCGAATGTTCCCGTCCGGCCCGAGGATGACCGTGGCGCCGCCATGAAACTCGAATCCGGGCTCGCCTCCCTGCGGCGCCACCCGACGCGACTGGGTAATTTCGGCCACCACGTCGAATTCCAGCTGACCTTGTGGCCCGACGCGTTTGGCGGTCCGGATCGACTGCACACAGGGCAGGCCCACCTGGCCGCCGTCCAGACGCGGGTCGTCCGGTGGAACTAGGCCAAATTCCTGCAGGCGGTCTGGCTGTGTGACGAATTTACCCAAGGCATGGGCCTGGCGCAGCAGTTCGGCATTGTTGACGGTATCTTCCGTGTTGTTGGATAAACGCAGCGCCGAAAAACTCAATCCGGGCACCGCCGGCAAGTCGATGCGCGGAGGCCGCCAGTGCAGCGCATCCTCGGACAGGCTTGCCGCCGAATTCGGGTAGATGCAACGCCGGCGGAAGGCGTCGATCAGCGCACCGCGATAGTCCCACGGATCGTCGGGAACCAGATCATAGTCCGCCGTGATCAAGGCGCGTAAGTAGTCGCCAAAGGTAAGGCCGGCAGGCGGGCAGTAGTCGATTGCCCTGATACAGATGTTCAGAAACTGGCGTGCGAGTTTGCTGGCGGCGTCGGCCAGCAGAACCAGGAGATCGTAGGGCAGTTCGCCTGGCGGCAGCACGCCGGTGCCTCGGGTGGCCAGCCGGAAGAGCCTCTCGGTCCGCCGTCGGAACACTTGCGCATAAGCCTCGAACACTGCGCTGATCAGTATGGAACCCAGCGCGTGTGCATCCAGGGAGCTGTCGTACTGGAGCGGCTCCGAGGCATTGCGCTCAATCGCCATTCGTAGCGGTCCCTTGCGGCCCGTGGCATGACCAAACTGTGTTGCCAGATTGATCAGCAGATCGGCCTTTTCCGGCTCCCCGCGGAATTGGCGCAGTGCTTGCGTGACGACCTCCGTATGGCGAAACCGCTGGAAGATGGCCACCAGGTCGGCAAATCCCTCATGGAATCCCATCACATCGGCGTTGGTGGGTTCCATGAAATGTTCGCGCAGACCGTCCAGCAAGGCATGTGTGGCTTCGTGCACGACGATGTCGTGCGAAAGACACGTGAACACATACCCGCCGGGTAGCGACCGGTTGTCCATCGGCGTTTCATCGGCCCGGAAATAGCCGAATCGCAATTCTCCGCGCGCAGGCTCTCTGCTGTAGTACGCGTTGCGTTCTTCACCGTAGTGGGGCCTTAACCGAAGCTTCGTCGGGGCATCCGCGCAGCCGAAGCCCCAGGTCAGGTTGCGGCCCAGCGCCAGCCGGAAGCTGTGATAGGTGATGCTGCATACCGCGTAGACCATCTGCTGATGAAAGCGTGGATCCGACATGGAGGGCGAGTATCCGTCGGCCAGCAGAACCGCGGGAGCGTCAAGATTGGCCGACCTGTAGGTCTCGCATTGAGCGGGGTCGCTGCAATCGACCTCGAACAGCGCTCCGACCGGGCCGGGCGACAAGGGCTCATACTCCACCTCGACGGTGGCAATGGCTCCGTGCAGCTTCGGGAGAGAAGGATCGGCTGCAAAGATCCGCAGCCGCCGATGGAGAGGGTCGTCCTTGCTCCGCTGATAGGGAATGGCATGCTGGCGCAACAAGGCGTCGCCGATTCGATAACGGCCATCGCCGGATACCGCGTCTTGCTGCGGGCCGCCAGGAAGGGGGGCAGGCATCGGTGCAAATACCGTCAATGCTGCGAGAGGACGTGCATCGCCCGCGACAGCAGGTGCAGCGCCTCCTGAGATCGCACTTCATGCATTTCCGGCCCTGAATTTTCGCGGCGCCTCCCTGGTGTCGCTGGTTCCCCGCCTCCCAGGGGTTGCAGGATATCGCGCGCCTTGACGTCGTCCGCACAATCGAGCCGCGGGTTTTGCCTGGGCAGTGAACCGAACGCAGTCAGAAGACGAGCCTGAAATTGCGCATGGGTCAGGCCGTCGACGCCTGCCTGCAGAATCTGGAGCGCTCGACGCGTGAATTCGCCGCTGCCATTGCTTTCCAGCGCCAGTTCGTGGTCTTGGCAGGCCGAGAATTTCACGTGGCCCAGTCGTGTGGCGCCGCCATTGCCCAGTATGGCGCGCGTGGCGGGCACTCTTGCGCGAAAGAGTCGATGCGCCTCTTGCAACTGCAGTGTGGGTTTGACATAGCGCGCGCGATAGTCGGGCGGCCGGGGCTGGGCGGCGCCGACAGCAAAACGCGTGACTGTTCCACTATGGCAAGAGTCAACAAAAAGCGTCATGTTCACGTCGTGCGGAGCATCCTTCAGGATTTGCCCGATGTCGTCATCCAGGAACAGCGCGCCGGTTCGAAAATCCACGGGGCACAGTGCTTCATCCCGCCCGTCATCCTCTTCGCCGTCCAAATCGTCCACCTGGGTGCCGTGGCCGGAAAAATGAAAGACGATGACATCGCCCGGCCTGCTGTTCGTCACAAGCCGGCGCAGGCCGCGTACGATGGCAGCATGACTGGCCTGGCCGTCCAGCAGCAGCGTGGTCTGGAATCCCAGGCCGCCAAGGACCTGGCTCCAGCGTCGGGCATCGTTGACGCAACCGCCAAGCCGATCGCCGGCATCGGGGTATGCATCCACGCCCACGCAAAGGGCGAGGCGACGGCCGGCCCCCGATCCGTATGCCATGTCCGGGCGAATGGGAGGGGTGTTCGGCAATGGAGCAGAAGGACTGTTGTCTGGCGGATCCTGCACCTCGATCGCGGATGGACGTATCGGGTTGGGCCAAAACTCCAGGGGCGGGTTTTCGGCGCCGTGGCGGAGTTCCCGTTGACCACAATCCAGTTCGGCGTCAGCCGATTCCCTGATTCCCGAATCGGCGCGCTGCAGCGCGTTGATGGCTTCCGCCACGATAAACCCCGACTCGTCCGGGAAGGGCTTGCTGCCTCGCGCATGCCGGACGGGCCCCCCGTCTGGCGCGGCGTTGCGCAGGCGGTAATCAGCGAGGTCAGCCAGGGTCTGCTGATAATCGATGGTGGCGCCCGGGCAGGATTTGGACGACATCATGTTGTGAAAGCGTAAAGCGGCGTCGGGCAGACTGAAGCGTTGCAGCACGGCGTCGATCACTCCAAGCGTCGTCTCTTTCTGCGGACCATCGAAGGGGTCGGCGCCTACGTCAAAATCACCGATTATCTCGAACATGAATGGGCCGGAATCCTCGCCGCCGTTGTGGCGGGCCGCGCTTGCCGGCGGCTTGTTCCAGTCGCGCCCCAGCCAGATGAGTCCGTCGGGGTCGATGGTCACGTGCTGGGCGATGTCATTCCAGCCATTGACCTGAGTATGGTGGCGCCACATTGCGACGATGGTTTCGTGGCCACGAAAGTCCATTCGCCGCGGACGCCATGTATGGTGCATGTGCACGCTCGTAATCAAACGAGCGAATTTGAACCGCCTGGTGATCTGCTGGAATTGCGCGAGGGAAACGCGCTGGAAGGTGGGCATGGTCGGACTCCAGGTTCAACAGTCGGTCAGATCGGACACGGCCGCAAGATTGATTCGGGTCGCCGTCAGCTTTGACCCAAGCCCTAGAACGCTTGTTTTAAATTCCAGATCCGCGGGCCCATATACCCAAATTTGAGTACGGGCCGCGTGGAACGCGGCCCGGCTTCGGTCCTGCCGGCATGGACGCCTGGCTATGCCGCGCGCCGCGCCTTGCCCCGCAGCCGCTCCAGCGCCAGATACACGATGGGCGTGGTGTACAGCGTCAGGAACTGGCTGATCATCAGGCCGCCGACGATGGCGATGCCCAGCGGCCGCCGCAGTTCCGAACCCTCGCCCATGCCCAGCACCAGCGGCAGGGCGCCCAGCAGGCCGGCCAGATTGGTCATGACGATGGGGCGCAGGCGCAGCATGGCGGCGCGGTGGATGGCCTGTTCCGGCGTCAGGTTTTCGCGCCGCTCCAGGCTGATCGCAAAGTCGATCATCAGGATGGCGTTCTTCATGACGATGCCCACCAGCAGGAACAGGCCCAGCAGCGCGATCAGGGTGAACTCGATGCCCGCCAGCTTCAGGGCCAGCAGCGCGCCGACGCCCGCCGACGGCAGGGTGGACAGGATCGTCAGCGGATGCAGCGGGCTTTCGTAGAGGATGCCCAGCACCAGGTAGATGGCCACCAGCACCGCCAGGATCAGCCAGGGCTGGTCCTGCAGGCTTTGCTGGAAATTGCGCGCGTCGCCGCCCAGCCGCGTCTGGATGTGGGACGGCACCATCAGCCTGGCCATGGTGGCGTCGATGGCGGCCAGCCCCTGTTCCAGGGACACGCCTTCCGCCAGCGAAAAGCCGACGCCCACGGCCGCGAACAGGCCATCGTGGAACACGCGGTCGTTGACCAGGCCGTGCTCGTAGGTCGCGAACGCGGTGAGCGGCACCCGGGTGCCGTCGGCCGCCACCACCTGCACCTGTTCCAGGACCTCGGGGTCTTCGGTGTAGCGGGGATCCAGTTCCAGCACGACGCGGTACTGGTTCATGGCGTCATACAGCGTGGCGACCTGGCGCTGGCTGAAGGAGTTGCTCAGCACGCTGCTGATGGTGCTCATGTCCACGCCCAGGCGCTGCGCGGCGCTGCGGTCGATGTTGATCACGACCTGCTGGGTGGCGCCGTCGCCCTCGGCATCCACGTCGCGCAGCTCGGGGATCTCTTGCATGGCCTTGGATATCTTGCGCGACCATTGCCGCAGGGCGGGGACGTCGCTGGCCATGATGGCCAGCTCGTGGTCGCCGGAATTGCCGAAGCCGCCGGGCATGCGCAGGTCCTGGTCCACGTTCAGGAAGAACATGCCGCCGGGTACGGGCGGGGAGTTGGTGCGCAGCCAGTTGATGACTTCGGTGGAGGATTCCTTGCGTTCGGCGGCCGGCTTCAGGCGGATCAGGAAGAGCGAATTGCTGATGCCCAGGCCGCCGCCGTTGTAGCCGATCACGTCCTGCACGGCGGGGTGCCGGAGCACCAGCTGCCGGTACTGGTCGATCTTGGGCTGCATGACCTGGAACGAGAAACCGTCGTCGCCGCGCACGAAGCCCATCAGTTGCCCGGTGTCCTGCACGGGCAGGAATCCCTTCGGCGCCTGCACATACAGATAGACATTGAGCCCCACCACGCCGGCCAGCAACAGCAGCGTCAGGCGGGCATGGCCCAGCACGCGCGCCAGCGACACGCCGTACCAGTCGTGCACGCGGGCGAAGGCGGCCTGCATGCGCGAGGGGCGGCTCGCCTGGGCGCCATGGGCGCCGGGCTTGAGCCAGCGGGCGCACAGGGCCGGGATGATGGCCACCGACACCACCAGCGAAATCACCGTGGCGGCCACCAGCGTGATCGAGAATTCGCGGAACAGCCGCTCGACCAGGCCGCCCATGAACAGGATGGAGACAAACACCACACTCAGCGCCAGCGTCATGGCCACCAGGGTGAAGCCCACTTCGCGCACGCCGCGCAAGGCGGCCTTGGCCGGGGTCAGGCCGCGCTCGATATGGCGCGAGATGTTCTCCAGCACGACGATGGCGTCGTCCACCACCAGTCCGGCCGCCACGATCAGCGCCATCAGCGACAGGTTGTTCAGCGAAAAGCCCCACGCGTACATGACCGCGAAGGTGGCGATCAGGCAAACCGGGATCGCCACGCTGGGAATGGCGGCGGCCCGGGCGTTGCCCAGGAACAGCCATACCACCAGGATGACCAGGCCGGCGGCCAGCGCCAGGGTGATGTGGGCTTCGCGCAGGGTGGCGTTGATGCCGGGCGAGCGGTCCAGCGCCACGGTCAGGTCCACGTCGGCGGGCATCAGCGCGCGCAATCCGGGCAGGGCCTGGTTGATGGCGCCGATGGTCTCGATGATATTGGAGCCCGGCTGGCGGCTGATGGTCAGCACCACCGCCGGGTTGCCGTTGTGAAAGCCGCTGCTGTAGCGGTTTTCCACCGAGTCGCTCACGCGCGCCACCTGCGACAGCCGGATCACCGCGCCGTCCTTGTGGCGCACGATCAGGCTGTTGTAGTCATGCGCGCTGCGCGGCTGCTCGGGCGTGCCGACCTCCCAGCGCTGGCCCGCCGAATCCAGCTGTCCTTGCGGGCCCATGGGGGCGGCGTCGGCGATGGCCTGGCGCACTTCGTCCAGCGCCACGCCGTAGTGCGCCAGCGCGTTGGAGTTGACCTGCACCCGCACGGCGGGCAGGGAGCTGCCGCCCATCGTCACCTCGCCCACGCCGCTGATCTGCGAGATCTTCTGCGCCAGCACCGTCGAGCCCAGGTCATAGAGCTGTCCGGCCGGACGCGTGGCGGAGCTGAGCGCCAGCGCCATGATGGGCGCCTGGGAAGGATTGACCTTGCGGTAGCTGGGATTGCCCGGCATGCCGGCCGGCAGCTCGGCGCGGGCCGCGTTGATCGCGGCCTGCACGTCGCGGGCGGCCTCGTTGATGTCGCGGTCCAGGTCGAACTGCAACTGCACCCGGGTGGCGCCCTGGTTGCTGGACGAGGTCATGGAGCTTACGCCCGCGATGCTGCCCAGCGCGCGTTCCAGCGGCGCGGCGACCGTGCTGGCCATGCTTTCCGGGCTGGCGCCCGGCAGGTCGGCGCGCACCTCGATGGTGGGGAAGTCCACCTGGGGCAGCGGCGCCACCGGCAGCAGCCGCCACGCCACCGCGCCCAGCAAGGTCAGCGCCACCGCCAGGAAGATGCAGGCGATGGGCCGGTGCAGCAAGGCCCGGATCATGGCGCGGGGCCTTCAGCGCCGGGCTTGCCGGCGGCCGCGGCGCGCCGCTGGCCCAGGCGGTGGAAGAACAGGTAGACGGCGGGCGTGGTGAACAGCGTCAGGACCTGGCTGACCAGCAGGCCGCCCACCATGACCCAGCCCAGCGGCTGGCGCAGTTCCGCGCCGGAGCCCGTGGCCAGCATCAGCGGCAGCGCGCCGAACAGCGCGGCCAGCGTGGTCATCAGGATGGGGCGCAGGCGCAGCAGCGCGGCTTCGCGGATGGCGGCCTGCGGCGCCAGGCCGCGCGTGCGCTCGGCCTCCAGCGCGAAGTCCACCATCATGATGCCGTTCTTCTTGACCAGCCCGATCAGCAGAATGATGCCGATGACGGCGATCAGGTCCAGCGGGCGCCCGGTGATCAGCAGCGCCAGCAGCGCGCCGACCGTGGCCGAGGGCAGGGTGGACAGGATGGTGATGGGGTGGATGGCGCTTTCATACAGCATGCCCAGCACCAGGTACATGGTGACGACGGCGGCCAGCATCAGCCACAGGGTGTTGGACAGCGAGGCCTGGAAGGCGGACGCCGCGCCCTGCAGGCGCAGCTCCACGCTCTCGGGCATGCCGATCGCCTGTTTCGCCGATTCGATGGCGGCGATGGCCTCGCCCAGCGACCCGCCGGGCGGCAGGTTGAACGACAGGTTCACCGCCGGGAACTGGGACAGGTGATTGACCGCGAGCGGCGCCGCGCGCTCGCTGACCGTGGCCAGCGCGGACAGCGGGATGGCCTGTCCGTCCGCGCTCTGCAGATGGATGCGCTCCAGCGCGTCGGGGCTCATGGCCATGGTCCGGTCCACCTCCAGCACCACCCGGTACTGGTTGGATTGGGTGAACAGCGTGGCGACCTGGCGTTGGCCGAAGGCGTTGTACAGCGTCTGCACCACGTCGTCCATGGTCACGCCCAGCCGCGCCGCCGCGTCGCGCGAGACTTGCAGATAGGCCTGGCGGCCGTCGCCCTGCAGGTCGGACGAGACCTCGGCCAGCTCGGGCGCTTGCGCCAGGCGCTGCATCAGCCCGGCGGTCCAGCGGGTCAGCAGCGCGCTGTCGGGCGAGGTCAGCGTGAACTGATATTGCCCGCGGCTGACGCGGTCTTCGATATTGAGCTCCTGCACCGGCTGCAGGTACAGCGAGATGCCCTGGACCTCGCGGGCGCTTGCGTCCAGCCGCGCCATGATGTCCGCCAGCGGCGCGCTGCGTTCGCCCCAGGGCTTCAGGTTGATCAGCAGGCGGCCGGTGTTCAGCGTGGCGTTCATGCCGTCGATGCCGATGAAGGACGACAGGCTGGCCACGTCCGGATCGGCCAGCAGGCTCTGGGCCACCGCCTGCTGGCGGCGCGACATGGCGTCGAACGAGGTGCTCTGAGACGACTGGGTCACCCCCTGCAGCACGCCGCCGTCCTGCACCGGGAAGAACCCCTTGGGCACCGCCAGGTAGAGCAGGCCGGTCAGCACCACCGTGGCCAGCATCGCCAGCAGGGTCAGCCGCTGGTGGCGCAGGGTCACATCCAGCCAGCCGGCGTAGCGCGCCTGCACGCGGTCCAGCAGGCCGGGGCGCGATTCCACATGCGCCGGCAGCAGGCGCGCGCACATCATCGGGGTGAGCGTGAGCGACACGGCCAGCGATATCAGGATGGCGACGGCCAGCGTGATCGCAAACTCCCGGAACAGGCGGCCCACCACGTCCTCCATGAAGAGCAGCGGGATCAGCACGGCGATCAGCGACAGGGTCAGGGACACCAGCGTGAAGCCGATCTGTCCGGCGCCCTTGAGCGCGGCCGACATGGGGCTGTGGCCCTGCTCGCGGTAGCGCGCAATGTTCTCCAGCATGACGATGGCGTCGTCCACGACAAAGCCCGCGCCTATGGTCAGCGCCATCAGCGTGAGGTTGTTGGTGGAAAAGCCGGCCAGGTGCATGAAGCCGAAGGTGCCGATCAGGGACAGCGGCACGGCCAGGCTGGGGATCAGCGTGGCTGGCAGGTTGCGCAGGAACAGGAAGGTCACCAGCACCACCAGCCCCACGGCGAACACCAGTTCCCACTGCACGCCGCGCACCGACGCGCGGATGCTCTCCGTGCGGTCGGTCAGGATGCGCACCTGCGCGGCGGCCGGCAGGCTGGCCGTCAGCTGCGGCAGCAGCGCCTTGACCTGGTCGGCCACGGCGATCACGTTGGCGCCGGGCTGGCGCTGGATGTTGACCAGGACGGCGGGCTGCTTGTCCACCCACGCGGCCAGATAGCGGTCTTCGGCGCCGTCCTCCACGGTGGCGACCTGGCCCAGCCGCACCGGCGCGCCATTCTTCCAGGCGACGATCAGCTGGCGGTATTCCTCGGCGCTCTGTAGCTGGTCGTTGGCGTCCATGATGACGGACCGCACCGGGCCGTCGAAGCTGCCCTTGGGCTGGTTGGAGTTGGCCTTGGCGATGGCCTCCTGCACGTCCGACAATTGCAGGCCGCGGGCCGCCAGCGCCATCGGATTGACTTGCACGCGCACGGCGGGACGCTGGCCGCCGGCCAGGCTGACCATGCCCACGCCCGACAGCTGCGACAGCCGCTGGGTCATGCGGGTGTCGACCAGGTCGTAGACCTTGGGCAGCGGCAGGGAGTCCGACGTGACGGCCAGCGTGAGGATGGGCACGTCCGCCGGGTTGACCTTGCGGTAGACGGGCGGGGTGGGCAGGTCGTCGGGCAGCAGCGAATCGCTGGCGCTGATGGCGGCCTGGACCTCTTGCTCGGCCACGCCCAGCGACACGTCCAGCGAGAATTGTAGGGTGATGACCGAGATGCCGCTGCCGCTGGTGGACGACATCTGCTTGAGCCCCGGGATCTGCCCGAAGCGCCGTTCCAGCGGCGCGGTAACGGCGCGCGCCGTCACGTTGGGGCTGGCTCCCGGATACTGCGTGGTCACCTGGATGATGGGGTAGTCGACCTGCGGCAGCGCCGCCACGGGCAGCATGCGCCAGGCCAGGATGCCCGACAGCAGCAGGGCGATCATGAGGAAGGACGTGGCGACCGGGCGCAGGATGAAGGGGCGTGACAGGCTCATGCGGGCTCAGCTCTGATGTTCGACGATCTGCACGTCGCGTCCGTCGTGCAGGCGGTCCACGCCCTCGACGACGACGCGCTCGTCCTGCGCCAGGCCTGCCTGCACCACGACGCGGCCGGCGTTGGCGGGGCCCAGTTCCAGGACCCGGCGCGTCGCGCGCGTGTCTTCTCCGATGACGAAAACGAAGGCGCCCTCGGACCCGTACTGCACGGCGGCGGTAGGAATGGTCACGACGTTGTCCTGCTGCACCACGGCCAGCCGGATGTTCACGAACTGGTTGGGAAACAGCGATTCGTCGGCGTTGTCGAAGCGGGCGCGCAGCCGGACGGTGCCGCTGGCGGCCTGGATGCGGTTGTCCAGCGCTTCCAGCGTGCCCTCGGCCAGGATGCGGCGGTCGTCGGCGTCCCAGGCCTGGACGCGCAGCGCGGCGGTCTTGGCCTGGGCCTGGCGCAGGATGTCCAGCCGGGTCTCCGAAATACTGAACAGGGCGGAGATGGGCATGGTCTGCACCAGCGTGGTCAGCCCGTTGGCGTCGTCGGCGCGCACATGGTTGCCCGCGTCGACGCGGCGCAGCCCGATACGGCCGGACTGCGGCGCGACGATGCGGGTGTGGTCCAGCAGGCGCTGGGCGTCGGCCACCTGGGCCTGATTCTTGCGGCGCTGGGCGGAATAGATGCGTACCTGGGCTTCGGCGGTATCCAGCTGCTGGCCGGACACGGCTTCCTGGCGCGCCAGCTTGCGGTAGCGCTGCAGGTCCGCCGCGGCATTGTCCAGCAGCGCCTGGGTCTGCGCCAGCTCGCCTTCGGCGGACGCCAGCGCGGCAAGATAGGGGCGGGGGTCGATTTCCGCCAGCAATTGCCCCTTGGCGACGGCCTGGCCTTCGGTGTAGTGCAGCTTCAGCAGTTCGCCGTCGACCTGGCTGCGCAGGGTCACCTGCGCCAGCGGCGTGATGGTGCCCAGCGCATGCAGATCGCGCTGCAGCGGGCCGGTGCGCGCCGCGGCGACGCTGACGGCAACGGGAATCTGCCCGTAGTTGGGCGGGGGGGGAGCAGCGGGGCCTTTATTGCCCGCCAGCCAGACAGCCGCACCGATCAGCAGGGCCAGCATCAGGGCGGCGGCGATCAGGATCAGGCGTTTGCGTGAGGGGGTGGGGCCCGCAAGGGAGCGCAGGGACATCAGGGCTGCCAGGCGAGGGTGTTGCGGACAGCCGTGATTCTATATTAATAATAATGATTAGCGTTATTAATGAAACTCTGCAAGAAGGGTTTGCGCGTATCGTTTAGAGTGGCGCCTGTTTTCAATACCCGGTTTGCAAGGAGTAGGTCCATGGGCGAAACATCCCTAGAAAGTCCGCGGCAGTTGTTCGAGCGTCTACAGGCCAGGCTGGAGACCGAACGTGCGCGGTTGCGGCAGTGGCAGGCGATCGAAGCGGATTACCAGCGCAAGTACGTGGACGAACTGCGGCCGCTTGAGGAAAAGCTGCATCTGCTGCGCCACAAGCTGGTGCTGTGCTTTGACCACGCATACAAGCAGATGGGCCTGTCCAAGGCGGAGCGCGAGTTCGTGTCCGAACTGGTCACGGAGTTTTCCGAAGAACTGCTGCTGCTGGCCTCCAAGGGGGAGCTGCCCGCCGGTTGCGATGCCGGGCGTCTCAAGACGCTCTACAAGAAGCACGGCGGATCCGACTATGACGCCGATGTCGCCGAAGACACCGAAACCGCGAAGGCCTACCTGGCCGAGGCGCTGGGCCTGGACGCGGATGCCGATCTGGCGGCCTTGACTCCCGCGCAGCTGCTCCAGCGCATCCAGGAACAATACGAGGACGACGAGGCCGAGGAACTGCTGGAACAGGCCCGCCTGGCGACCCGCTCATCCGTGTCGAATGCGGCGGCGTGGCAGGCGATGCAGGACGCGGAGCGCGCGCGCCTCGCCCAGGCCGCCCAGGATCCGGCGCGGCAAGCCGGCGTGGACGCGGCGGACCCTGCCGATGAGAGCCTTCCCCAGGCGAACGCCGCGCTTCAAGGCCAGCTCGACGAGATCCTGCGCCAGGCCAGCTACGCGGAAGAAGGCTTCAAGCTGCGCTACGACCTGGATCCGTTCGCCTCGTTCGATCCGGAAACGGTGATCGAGGAACTGGACGCCGACATCGTCGATATCCAGGAATACATCCGGGAGCTGGAGCACGAGGTGATGCAGTTCTCGGACGAGTCCCTGCTCAAGGCCTGGCTCAAGGCCATGCGGCGCGAAGTCGCCGCGATCGAACGCCGCGAAGGCCGCGGTTAGCAGGAACAAGAAGCCTCGGCAGGTGCGAGGCTCCGTTTTGGTGACAGGCCCTAGGCCTGCTTCCGGGCCACCGGCACCACGCGCATGACCGGCGCCGCCTGCTGGGCGGCGTCCGCGCGCGGGCGGATCATCAGCGGGAAGAACCGCCACAGGTAGAGGCCCAGCGCAAGCGCCCAGGCGGTGGCCGAGGCGTGCAGAAAGCCCAGCGTGGCGGCCGTCGGCAGCAGGGCGGCCAGCCGCAGCAAGGCCGCCAGGATCATCAGCGCGTAGCTGACGACCATGCTGCGGTCCGTCTTCAGGGGCCGTCCCAGGTGGCCCAGCGCCGTGCGCGTCACCATGCCCAGGATCAGCACCGAGAAGCCGGCCACCCCGATCACATGCGCGGGCCAGGCCAGCCGCAGGACATAGCCGGCCAGTTGCGCCGCGCCCACCAGCAGGCCGATTCCCAGGCCAAGGTAGCCGGCGTAGAGGATCCACAGCAGCGGCACGCGGCGCACGGCCCAGGGCTTCCAGGATATCCATTGCACCAGGGCGATCAGCCCGGTGGCCGCCAGCGCCAGCGCGGCGATCTGCTGCGCGCCCGCCAGCAGGCAGGCGATGGCGACGATGCCCGTGCCCAGCTGCCAGTGGCCGCTACGGGTGTGCGGCGGAATGTCCAGGCCGGCGACCGCGCGCTTGGCGAAGAACGGCATGACGCGGCGCGCGATCAGCAGCGTCAGCACCGCCATGCACAGCAGGCCGGCATTGAAGTAGCGCATCAGCGTCAGGTAGTCGCCGGAGACCGCGGCCCAGAGGTAGAGCGCGTTGGTGGCGCCCAGCGCCAGCAGCAGGAACGGCACGCCGTAGTTGCGCTGGTTGCGGGTGACGGCGACGGCGCGTCCCAGCGCGCCTGCCGCCCACAGGAAGAACAGCAGGTCGGCGGCGGCCGCGATCACGAAGGCGGGGCGGCCCGGCACAAGATAGCCCGCGCGCGCCACGATCCAAAGCAGGCACAGCGCGGCCAGGGCGTTGCCGCGCAGCGGATTCTTGCCGGTCCAGTTGGCGCCCGCGGTCAGCAGAAAGCCCACCGCGATGGTGGCGACAAAGCCCCACAGCATTTCGTGCGCATGCCAGGGCATGCCGTTGAGCACGCCGGTCAGCCGGGCGGGCGCATGCACCCACAGCAGCACGGACACCAGCGCCCAGAAGCAGCCTGCCAGGTACAGCGGGCGAAAGCCCATCTCGGTGAAAGCGCGCCATTGGGGCCGCGCGCGGCGCGGCGGCCGGGCGGGTTCTTCGATGGAAAGCAGGGTGGTCATGGGGTGGGCGCCATTGCGCGACGCGACAGGCGCATCGCAATTCATAAAGTGTATTTCAAATACATATTAATCCTCCGCGAGGGCGGCTGCCAGCCGCCGGCTTGATCCAGCGCAAGCCGGCCCGGATCCCTTGCGTGACTAGGCACATCGGCAAGGGGCTTCTGGTCGGCTGGCGAATGGTGAAAGCGCGTTGGCATCCCTAGGCTAGCCACATAGGAATTTGTCAGCAAAGCGAGAGTAACCATGGCAGCAAATCATTCCTCGGCCGGCGCGCCGATGCGGGTCCTGATATCCAGTACGTTCGCCTTCACCATCTGTTTCGCGGTGTGGATGATTTTTGCGGTGCTGGGCATTCCCATCAAGGCGCAGTTGGGCCTTTCCGAAACCCAGTTCGGCCTGTTGGCCGCCATGCCGGTCCTGACCGGTTCCCTGGTGCGGGTGCCGCTGGGCATCTGGACGGACCGCTACGGCGGCCGGCCCGTCTTCTTCATCCTGATGCTGCTGGCGGTGGTGCCGATCTGGCTGCTGTCCTACGCCACCGAATACTGGCAATTCCTGGTGCTGGCGCTGTTCGTCGGCCTGACCGGCGGCTCGTTCTCGGTGGGCACGCCCTACGTGGCGCGCTGGTTCCCGCGCAACAAGCAGGGCCTGGCGATGGGCGTGTTCGGCGCGGGCAACTCCGGCTCGGCCATCACCAAGTTCGTGGCGCCCGCGCTGATCGCGGCCGCCGGCGGCGCCTGGGTCATCGTGCCCCAGGTCTACGCCGTGGCGCTGCTGGTCACCGCGGTCCTGTTCTGGATGTTCTCGGCGTCCGACCCGTCGCACCGCGTGGCGCGCGGCGCCACGCTGGCCGAGCAGTTCGCCATGCTGAAGGACCCGCGGGTCTGGCGCTACTGCCAGTACTACTCGGTGGTGTTCGGCGGCTACGTGGCGCTGGCGCTGTGGATGACCAAGTACTACATCGGCGAATACGGTTTCGACATGAAGCTGGCCGCGCTGCTGGCGGCGTGCTTCTCCCTGCCCGGCGGCGTGCTGCGTGCCATGGGCGGCTGGATCTCCGACCGCTACGGCGCCTACAAGACCACCTGGTGGGTGATGTGGGTGTGCTGGGTGGCGTTCTTCCTGCTCAGCTATCCGCAAACCGAATTCACCGTCATGACCGCCGGCGGCCCGCGTACCTTCGGCATTGCGCTGGGGCCCACCACCTTCACGATCCTGCTGTTCGTCGTCGGCATCGCCATGGCGATCGGCAAGGCCTCCGTCTTCAAGTTCATTTCTGACGAGTTCAGCGACAACATCGGCGCCGTGTCCGGCATCGTCGGCTTGGCCGGCGGGTTGGGCGGCTTCGTGCTGCCGATCATGTTCGGGGTGCTCCTGGACCTGACCGGTATCCGCTCCAGCGCCTTCATGCTGCTGTACGGCACCGTCTGCGTCTCGCTCATCTTCATGCACTTCAGTTTCCGGCCGGAAAGCGCGGCCATTGCCCGGCAGCAAGCCGCCTGACCACTCCACCATCCTGAGAGAATCCTATGTCCACTCAAGTCCTTGCGCGCTGGGAGCCGGATAATCCCGGTTTCTGGAAACAGACCGGCGCGCGCATCGCCAACCGCAACCTCTGGATCTCTATTCCGGCGCTGATGCTGGCGTTCAGCATCTGGATGCTGTGGAGCGTGGTGGTGGTCAACCTGGACCGCGCCGGCTTCATGCTGTCCAAGAACCAGCTGTTCTGGCTGACGGCGCTGCCCGCGCTGTCGGGCGCCACCTTGCGCATCTTCTACTCGTTCCTGGTGCCCGTCTTCGGCGGGCGCAAGTGGACGGCCATCTCCACCGCTTCGCTGCTGATCCCGGCCCTGGGCATGGGCTTTGCGCTGCGCGACCCCACCACCACGTTCCCCACCTTGCTGATCCTGGCGCTGCTGTGCGGCCTGGGCGGCGGCAACTTCAGTTCCAGCATGGCCAACATCAGCTTCTTCTTCCCGAAAGAGAAGAAGGGCCTGGCGACCGGCCTGAACGCCGGCATCGGCAACCTGGGCGTATCGCTGGTGCAGTTCGTGGTGCCGGTCGTGATCTCGGTGGGCGTCTTCGGCGTGGCCGGCGGCGCGCCCCAGGAGATCACCGTCAACGGCGCGCAGCAGAATCTGTGGCTGCAGAACGCGGGCTTCATCTGGGTGATACCGATAGCGCTGGCCTCGATCGCCGCGTGGTTCGGCATGAACGACATCGCCGACGCCCGCGCCTCGTTCGCGGACCAGGCCGTGATCTTCAAGCGCAAGCACAACTGGCTGATGTGCTGGCTGTACGTGGGCACGTTCGGGTCCTTCATCGGCTTCTCGGCGGGCTTCGCCATGCTGACCAAGACCTTGTTCCCGCAGGTGAACCCGATGGCCTATGCCTTCCTGGGGCCGCTGGTCGGGTCGCTGACGCGCCCGGTGGGCGGCTGGGTGTCGGACAAGGTGGGCGGGGCGCGGGTCACGCTGTTCACCTTCGCGGCCATGATCGCCGCGGTGCTGGGCGTGGTGATGTTCCTGCCCGCAGGCGGACGCACCGGCGATTTCAACGGCTTCCTGGCCATGTTCATCGTGCTGTTCGCGCTGACCGGCCTGGGCAACGGTTCCACGTTCCGCATGATCCCCGTGATCTTCCTGCGTGAGCGCACGCAGGCGGCGCAAGGCAAGGGGCCGGCCGGGCAGAAGCAGGCCATGTCCGAAGCCGCCAAGGAATCGGCGGCCGTGCTGGGCTTTTCCGGCGCCATCGGCGCATATGGCGGCTTCTTCATCCCGCGCAGCTTCGGCACCTCGCTGGAGATGACCGGGGGCGTGCAGGCCGCGCTGTATTGCTTCATCGGCTTCTACGCCACCTGCATGCTGATTACGTGGTGGTACTACGCGCGCCGCAATGCGCCCGTGCCTTGCTAAGGACTACGCCGCCGCCCGGATGTCTAGTCATTCTGCCGAGCCCGGCCTGTGCCACTGGCGAATGGCCCGGGCGGCGGCCCAGCCCTAAAGTTGTTTCAACAGCATTGATCGCAGTACGCGCCGGCCAGGCCGGCGTTCTTGGAGAAACACAATGAGTCATTTTCTGGACCGGTTGAAGTTCATGTCGCGGGTGAAGTCCACCTTCGCGAACGGTCACGGCGAAACGGTCAACGAAGACCGCAAGTGGGAAAACGCCTATCGCGCCCGGTGGCAGCACGACAAGGTGGTGCGTTCGACCCACGGCGTCAATTGCACCGGCTCCTGCTCGTGGAAGGTGTATGTCAAGAACGGCCTGATCACCTGGGAAACGCAGCAGACCGACTACCCGCGCACGCGGCCCGACCTGCCCAACCATGAGCCGCGGGGCTGTCCGCGGGGCGCGTCGTACAGCTGGTACGTGTATTCGGCGCAGCGCGTGAAGTATCCGATGATCCGCGGCCGCCTGATGGAAATGTGGCGCGAAGCGCGCAAGACCATGGACCCGATCGCGGCCTGGGAATGGATCAGCCAGGATCCCGCGCGCGCCAAGCGCTACAAGGCCGTGCGCGGCCTGGGCGGCTTCGTGCGGGCCGATTGGGATACCTCGATGGAGATTATCGCCGCCGCCAACGCCTTCACGATCAAGAAATTCGGCCCCGACCGCCTGATCGGCTTCTCGCCGATCCCGGCCATGTCCATGGTCAGCTATGCCGCCGGCGCGCGCTACCTGAGCCTGCTGGGCGGCGCCTGCCTGAGCTTCTACGACTGGTACTGCGACCTGCCGCCCGCCAGCCCGCAAGTCTGGGGCGAACAGACCGACGTGCCCGAATCGGCCGACTGGTACAACTCGACCTACCTGATGGTGTGGGGTTCCAACGTGCCCCAGACCCGCACGCCGGACGCGCACTTCTACACCGAAGTCCGCTACAAGGGCACCAAGACGGTGGCCGTGTCCAGCGACTTCGGTGAAATGGTCAAGTTCGGCGATATCTGGCTGGCGCCCAAGCAGGGCACCGACGCCGCGCTGGCGATGGCCATGGGCCATGTGATCCTGAAAGAATTCCACCTGTCGGGCGCATCGGCCTATTTCAAGGACTACGTGCGCCGCTACACCGACATGCCGATGCTGGTGCTGCTCAAGGAGCGCGACGGCTTCTACGCCCCGGATCACTTCCTGCGCGCCTCGCACCTGGATGGCGCGCTGGGCGAACAGAACAACCCCGACTGGAAGACGCTGGTGCTGGACGAGACCAGCGGCGACCTGGTGGCCCCCAACGGCAGCATCGGTTTTCGCTGGGGCGAAGGCGCGGTCAACGGCGGCGAGAAGGTCGGCCGCTGGAACCTGGAATCCAAGGACGGCGGCAACGGCCGCGAGATCCAGCCGACGCTGACCCTGCTGGGCCAGTCCGACGCGGTGGTCGGCGTGGGTTTCCCGTACTTCGGCAGCGAGCACGACGAGCTGCTGGTGCGCAACGTGCCGGCGCGCCGCATCCGCCTGGCCGACGGCACCGACGCCCTGGTCGCCACCGTGTACGACCTGCAGATGGCCAACTACGGCCTGGACCGCGGGTTGGGCGGCGGCAACGTCGCTACGTCGTACGACGATGACGTGCCTTATACGCCGGCCTGGCAGGAAAAGCACACCACCGTGCCGCGCGCGCAGGTGATCCAGGTGGCGCGCGAGTTCGCGCAGAACGCCCACGATACCGAAGGCAAGTCCATGGTCATCGTCGGCGCCGGCCTGAACCACTGGTACCACATGGACATGATCTACCGCGGCATCATCAACATGCTGATGATGTGCGGCTGCGTGGGCAAGAGCGGTGGCGGCTGGGCGCACTACGTGGGCCAGGAAAAGCTGCGTCCGCAGTTCGGCTGGGCGCCGCTGGCGTTCGGCTCGGACTGGGTACGCCCGCCGCGCCAGATGAACGGCACCTCCTTCTTCTACGCGCACACCAGCCAGTGGCGCCATGAAAAGCTGAATGTCCAGGAAGTCCTGGGCCCCACCGCCGACCGCGCGCGCTACAGCGAGCTCAGCATGATCGACCTGAACGCCCGCGCCGAGCGCATGGGCTGGCTGCCGTCGGCCCCGCAGCTGCGCACCAATCCGCTGGATGTGGTGGCCGAGGCGGAAAGCGCGGGCAAGGACCCCGTGGCCCACGCCGTCGAGCAGATGAAGTCGGGCGAACTGCGCATGTCCTGCGAAGACCCGGACGATCCCGCCAACTTCCCGCGCAACATGTTCGTGTGGCGCTCCAACATCCTGGGCTCCAGCGGCAAGGGCCACGAGTACTTCCTGAAGTACCTGCTGGGCACGCAGAACGCGGTGTTCGGCGACGAAGCCGCCGCGATCAAGCCTTCCGAGGTGACCTATCAGGAAGACGCGGCCGAAGGCAAGCTGGACCTGCTGACGGTGCTGGATTTCCGCATGAGCACCACGTGCCTGTACGGCGACATCGTGCTGCCCACCGCCACCTGGTACGAAAAGGACGACCTCAACACGTCCGACATGCACCCCTTCATCCACCCGCTGAGCGAGGCGGTGCAGCCGCTCTGGGAGAGCAAGACCGACTGGGAGATCTACAAGCTGCTGGCCAAGAAGTTCAGCGACATCGGCGGCCCCTACCTGGGCAAGCGCCGCGACCTGGTGCTGACCCCGCTGATGCACGACACCCCGGGGGAACTGGGCCAGGCCTTCGAGCCCAAGGACTGGAAGCTGGGCGAATGCGACCTGGTGCCGGGCAAGACCGCGCCCAGCATGACGGTCGTCGAGCGCGACTACAACGACATCTACCGCAAGTTCACTTCGGTGGGTCCGCTGATGGACAAGCTGGGCAACGGCGGCAAGGGCATCAACTGGAACACCGAGCACGAGGTCCATGAGCTGGCCGGCATCAACGAAGCGGTCGCCGAACCCGGCGTGAGCCAGGGCCGTCCGCGCCTGGACACCGCGATCGACGCGGCCGAGATGATCCTGACCTTCGCGCCCGAGACCAACGGCCACGTGTCGGTCAAGGCCTGGGAAGCGCTGGGCAAGATCACCGGACGCGAGCACACGCACCTGGCCGTCGGCCGCGAGCACGACAAGATCCGCTTCCGCGACATCCAGGCGCAGCCGCGCAAGATCATCTCTGCGCCGACCTGGTCGGGCCTGGAAAGCGAAGAGGTCAGCTACAACGCCGGCTATACCAACGTGCACGAACTGATCCCATGGCGCACCCTGACCGGCCGCCAGCAGTTCTACCAGGATCACCGCTGGATGCTGGACTTCGGCGAGGGCTCCTGCGTGTACAAGCCGGCCATCGACACCAAGACGATCGCGCCGATGCTGGGGCAATACCCGAACGGCGAGAAGGAACTGGTCCTGAACTGGCTGACGCCGCACCAGAAGTGGGGCATCCACAGCACGTATTCGGACAACCTGCGCATGCTGACCCTGAGCCGCGGCGGCCCCCACGTCTGGGTGTCGGAAACCGAGGCCAAGCAGGCCGGGCTGGTCGACAACGACTGGGTGGAAGTGTTCAACGTGAACGGCACCCTGACGGCGCGGGTGGTGGTGAGCCAGCGCGTGCCGGTCGGCATGTGCCTGATGTACCACGCCCAGGAAAAGATCGTGAACGTGCCGGGCGCTGAAACCAGCGGCAAGCGCGGCGGGATCCACAACTCGGTCACGCGCACGGTGCTCAAGCCCACGCACATGATCGGGGGCTACGCCCAGCAGGCCTACGGCTTCAATTACTACGGCACGGTGGGCGCCAACCGCGACGAGTTCGTGGTGCTGCGCAAGATGAAGAAGGTCGACTGGCTGGAAGGGCCGCTCGTCGAAGAACCGCAACAAGAAGAGAAGCAATCATGAGGATACGCGCCCAAATCGGCATGGTGCTGAACCTGGACAAGTGCATCGGCTGCCACACTTGCTCGGTCACCTGCAAGAACGTCTGGACCAGCCGCGACGGTGTCGAGTACGCCTGGTTCAACAACGTGGAAACCAAGCCCGGCATCGGCTATCCCAAGGAATGGGAAAACCAGGAAAAGTGGAAGGGCGGCTGGAACCGCACCGCCGCCGGCAAGCTGGAACCGCGCCAGGGCGGCAAGCTGCGCATCCTGGCCAACCTGTTCGCCAACCCGAACCTGCCGGCCATCGACGATTACTACGAGCCGTTCACCTTCGACTACGAGCACCTGCAGAACGCACCGCTGTCGCAGACTCCGCCGACCGCGCGTCCGGTGTCGGTGCTGACCGGCAAGAAAATGGAGAAGATCCATTGGGGCCCGAACTGGGAAGACGACCTGGGCGGCGAATTCAGCTCGCGCAGCCGCGATGCGCTGTTCGAGGGCGTGCAGAAGGAGATGTACTCGACCTTCGAGAACACCTTCATGATGTACCTGCCGCGCCTGTGCGAACACTGCCTGAACCCGGCCTGTGTCGCCAGCTGCCCGTCCGGTTCCATATACAAGCGCGAAGACGACGGCATCGTCCTGGTCGACCAGGACAAGTGCCGCGGCTGGCGCATGTGCATCTCGGGTTGCCCGTACAAGAAGATCTACTACAACTGGAGCAGCGGCAAGGCCGAGAAGTGCACGTTCTGCTATCCGCGCATCGAGGCCGGCCAGCCGACCGTGTGCTCGGAAACCTGCGTGGGCCGCATCCGCTACCTGGGCGTGCTGCTGTATGACGCCGACCAGATCGAGCAGGCCGCCTCTACCGCCAACGAGCAGGACCTTTATCAATCGCAGCTGGACCTGTTCCTGGATCCGCATTCGCCCGAGGTGATCGCCGCCGCGCGCGAGCAGGGCATCCCGGAATCGTGGCTGGAAGCCGCCCGCCAGTCGCCCGTCTACAAGATGGCCGTCGAATGGCGCGTCGCCTTCCCGCTGCATCCGGAATACCGCACCTTGCCGATGGTCTGGTACATCCCGCCGCTGTCGCCCATCCAGTCGGCCGCCGAATCCGGCAAGATGCCGCAGCGCACCGTGGGCAAGAGCGGCATGATCCCCGATGTTTCCAGCCTGCGCATCCCCGTGCGCTACCTGGCCAACCTGCTGACCGCGGGCAAGGAAGCGCCGGTGCTGCAGGCGCTGGAGCGCATGCTGGCCATGCGTGCCTACAAGCGGTCCGAGACCGTGCATGGCGAGCGCGACACGGCTCTGCTGGAGCAGGTCGGCCTGTCCGAGGAAACCGTGCAGGACATGTACAAGATCATGGCCATCGCCAACTACGAAGACCGCTTCGTGGTGCCCAGCAGCCATAAGGAAATCGTCGAAGACAGCTTCAACGAAAAGGGCAGCTGCGGCTTCACCTTCGGCAACGGCTGCTCGGGCGGGGTGTCCGAAACCACCTTGTTCGGCCGCAAGCCCCAGGGCAGCGAGATCTTCATCGAGATGCCCAAGTCACGCAAGAAGGCCGTTTCGGCCTGAGGAAAGGAGAACACCATGAGCTTGTACCGCCTGCTTTCCGCCTTGCTCTGCTATCCCGAGCCCGAGCTGCTGGACTACCTGGCCGAAGTGGAGGAGGCCCTGGCCGCCTATCCGGACGCCGAGGAAACCCTGCAGCCCCTGATCGGCTACCTGGCCGCCAACGACCTGATCCCCTTGCAGGAGAACTACGTCGCCACCTTCGACCGCAACCGCTCGCATTCGCTGCACCTGTTCGAACACGTGCACGGCGAAAGCCGCGACCGCGGGCAGGCCATGGTGGACCTGCTGGAAACCTATCGTGAACACGGATTCGAACCGGTCGTGTCCGAACTGCCGGACCACGTGCCGCTGTTCCTGGAGTTCCTGGGGGTCATAGAACCCGACCAGGCGCAGGAACTGCTGGACGAGGCCATCCACGTGCTGGCCGCGATCGGCGCGCGCCTGGCGAAGGGCGAAAGCCCCTACGCCTGCATTTTCGCGGTGCTGCGCGCGCAGTCCCGCGTGATCCCGCGCGAACAGACCGAGGCGCCGGTGCGCGACATGGACGAAGCGATGGAAACCTTCGGCATCGGGCCGGACGGCGTGGAACCGCTGCTGCGGCCGTTCTCGGGAGACGGGGCGCAGACCGTGCGCTTCTACCCCCGTGCGCCCGCGACTCATTAATGCTCAGGACGACGCATCATGAACTCCCTGAATCAGTTTCTTTTCGGCATCTATCCCTATATTGCGCTGACGGTGTTCCTTCTGGGCAGCCTGGCGCGCTTTGAGCGCGAGCAGTACACCTGGAAGACCGACAGCTCGCAGCTGCTGCACCGCGGCCAGCTGCGCCTGGGCAATATCCTGTTCCACGTCGGCATCCTGGGCCTGTTCTTCGGGCATCTGGCCGGGCTGCTCACGCCGGTGATCGTCTGGGACACGCTGGGCGTCTCGCACACCCTGAAGCAGACGGTCGCGATGGTGGCCGGCGGCGTCATGGGCGGCCTGTGCCTGATCGGCCTGCTGATCCTGATCCACCGCCGCCTGAGCGATCCGCGCATCGCGCGCGCCACGCGTCCCGGCGACAAGCTGCTGTTGCTGTGGATCCTGGTCACCCTGCTGCTGGGCCTGTCCACCATCGTGCTGTCGGCCGGCCATATGGACGGCGAGATGATGGTGCGCCTGATGACCTGGGCGCAGCACATCGTCACCTTCCAGGGCGACGCCGCCAGCCACATCGCCGACGTGCCCCTGCTGTTCAAGGCGCACCTGTTCATGGGCCTGACGCTCTTCGTGATCTTCCCGTTCACCCGCCTGGTGCACGTCTGGAGCGGCTTTGCCTCGCTGGGCTATCTGGGCCGCGCCTGGCAGCTGGTCCGCCCGCGTTGATCCCTTGCCCATAGGAGCCGAACATGCCTGTCATCGTCAACGGCGTCGAACTGAGCGACGCGGATGTGGAACGTGAACTGCCTTTGCATGCCGACGCCAGCAATCCCATGCGCCACGCGGTCACGGCGCTGGTGCTGCGCCAGGTGCTGCTGGACGAAGCCGGCCGGCAAGGATTGGACGGCACGGACGAGGAGGCCGCCATCGGCGCCTTGCTCGCCGCCCAGGCGCCCGCGCCCGAGGCCGACGAGCAAGCCTGCCGCCGCTTCTACCAGATGCACCCGCAGCGTTTCATCGTGGGCGAACTGGTCGAAGCCGACCATATCCTGTTCCAGGTCACGCCCGGCGTGAACCTGGACATGCTGCGGGCGCACGCCAACGTGGTGCTGGCCGACCTGCTGGAAGATCCGTCGCGCTTTGCCGAACTGGCGCGCGAACAGTCCAACTGCCCGTCGGCCGCCGTGGGCGGCAGCCTGGGGCAGCTGGGCCGGGGCGACACGGTGCCCGAGTTCGAGCGCGCCGTGTTCGCGCTGCCTTCCGGCGGCCTGTTGCCGCAGCTGCTGCAGACCCGCCACGGCCTGCATATCGTGCGGGTGACGCGGCGCATCGAAGGCCGGCTGCTGCCTTACGAGCACGTGGCCGGGCAGATCGCCACGGCGCTGACGTCGATGAGCCGCGACACCGCCTGGCGGCAATACACCAAGCTGCTGGTCGAGCGGGCCCAGATCCAGGGCATAGACCTGGACGACGGCGAGCCCGAGCGCGTCTTCGGCGGGAGCGCCGCATGATGGATGAGCCTGCCGCGGGACCACTGAAGGACGGTTTCGGACGCCGCATCGACTACCTGCGCGTATCCGTCACGGACCGCTGCGACCTGCGTTGCAGCTACTGTCTGCCCAAGGATTTCAAGGGCTTCGAAACCCCCGCCAACTGGCTGAGTCACGAGGAAATGGCCAGGCTGGTCGGGCTGTTCGTCGGCCTGGGCGTGAGCAAGGTCCGGCTGACCGGCGGCGAGCCGCTGCTGCGCCGGGGCGTAAGCGGGCTGGCAGGCGTCATTGCCGCCATGCCCGGCCTGCGCGACCTGTCCGTGTCGACCAACGCCACGCAACTGGCCCGCCACGCGCAAGACCTGCGCGCAGCGGGTGTAAACCGCCTGAACATCAGCCTGGACACGCTGGATGCGGCGGCGTTCAGCCAGATCACCGGACGCGACTGCCTGGATGCGGTGCTGGCGGGACTGGCCGCCGCCAGGCAGGCGGGCTTCGCGCCGATCAAGCTCAACAGCGTGGTGCATGCCGCCACACCCGAGGCCGAGGTCCGGCGGCTGCTGTCGTACGCGGTGGCGCAGGGCTTCGTGCTGCGGCTGATCGAGCCCATGCCCATGGGCGAATGCGGCCGGGGCTTTTCGCATACCGATCTGAACGCCATGGGCGCGCGGCTGGCGGCCGAAGCCGGCCTGGTGCCCGCGCTGGCGGGATCGGGCAGCGGCCCGGCACGCTACTGGACGTCCGGCCATGGCGCGCCGGTGCTGGGCGTGATCACGCCCATGTCGCGCCATTTCTGCGCAAGCTGCAACCGGGTCCGGCTGGGCGTGGACGGCACGCTATACCTGTGCCTGGGCCAGGAAGACCAGGTGCCGCTGGGCCGCCTGCTGCGCGCCGGGGCCAGCGACGCCGAGCTGACACAGGCGATCCTGGCGGGCATCGCCGCCAAGCCGGAACGCCACGATTTCGTCAGCCGCCCGGAACGCATCGTGCGCTTCATGGCGCAGACAGGGGGCTGACATGGGCGACATCGAACGCCTCATCGACGGCTTCCAGCGCTTTCAGCAGCAGTATTACGAGGACGCGCCGTCCCTGTACCGAAACCTGCGCGACGGCCAGCATCCCAGCACCTTGCTGATCGGCTGCTGCGACTCGCGGGTGGACCCGGCCATGCTGCTGGGCTGCGACCCGGGCGACATCTTCACCGTGCGCAACGTCGCCAACCTGGTGCCGCCGGCCAGCAAGGACCGCGGCTTGCAGGGCGTGCTGGCCGCCATACAGTTCGCCGTCGAGCAGCTTCAGGTCAGCCGCATCATCGTGCTGGGCCATGCCCAGTGCGGCGGCATCCGCGCGCTGATGGAACGGCGCATCCGCGGAGACGGCGAAACCGATTACCTTGAGCGCTGGATGGACATAGCCGAGCCGGCGCGCGAACGCGTGCTGCGGCAGATGCCGGAGGCCTCGAACGCCGAACGCCGCCGCGCCTGCGAGCAGGCGTCCATCCTGATCTCGCTGCGCAACCTGGAAGACCTGCCGTTCGTGCGGCGGGCCGTCGAGGCGGGCAGCCTGACCCTGCACGGCTGGTATTTCGACCTGGTGGCGGGCGCTTTGCTGGCATACTCGCCGCGGGCGGACACTTTTCTGCCCATCGTGTGCCCATTGTTGACGGAACAAGCCCTACTATGACCCCAGTTTTCGGTATCGCCGGCCGTTCCGGCAGCGGCAAGACCACCCTGATCGAGGCGATGCTGCCGCTGCTGGGCGCGCGCGGCCTGAAAGTGAATGTCATCAAGCACAGCCACCACGACTTCCAGATGGAGCCGCCGGGCAAGGACAGCGCGCGTTTCCGGCTGGCGGGGGCCCAGGAGGTGATGGTGGCGTCGCCTTACCGCTACGCCATCGTGCATGAGCTGCGCGACGCGCCGGAGCCGTCGCTGGAAGCGCAGCTGGCGCGCCTGTCGCCCGCCGACCTGGTGCTGGTCGAGGGGTTCAAGCAGGCCGCGATCCCGCGCATCGAGGTCTACCGGCCGGCCCTGGGCAAACCGCCGCTGCATGCCGAGGACGCGAGCTTCCTGGCGATCGTGACCGACGCGGCGCTGGATACCGGCTTGCCCTGCCTGCCGCTGAACGACCCCGCCCGGGTTGCGGAATTCGTGTGCCGCAGCCTTGGGCTGGGCTGAGCGCGTGCGCCGGGCGGCGCCGGGCGCCGGCGGCGGGACGCTGGCGGGAAGCGACTACACTGATGTCCGATATGCCCGCCAAGCACCGATATTCATGACGTCCACCGATTCCTCCGCCGACGCCGACGGACTGCCGTCGCCCAGGCACCGCCTGTCCACGCGCATCGTGGCCAGTTCGCTGCTGGCGCTGGTGGTGGTGCTGGCCATGGTGAGCTGGACGCTCTGGCTGTCCTGGCAGCTCGAAGGCGCGGGCGCGGCCATCAACGACACCGGCAGCCTGCGCATGCGGGCCAACCGCGTGGCGGTCGAGCTGATGCGCCCGCAGGCGGGCCGCGAGGTGCGCACCAACGAGCAGATCATGGTCCTGGACGAGACCATTGCGCGCCTGGCCCGCGGCAACCCCGCGCGTCCGCTGTTCATCCCCAACGACGAGGCCATCCGCGCCCAATGGCACGATGTGGCCGCCTATTGGCGCGACATCATGAAGCCCGCCGCCATCCGCGCTATCGGGCAGCCGGACGCCGCCACCTACCTGGAAACGCTGCCGGACTTCGTGGCCAAGGCCGACACGCTGGTTCGCATGATCGAACAGGACAACGCCGGCAAGACCACGTCGCTGCGCCTGTCGCAGGGCGTGCTGGCCGCCATCGCCAGCGCGGGCACGCTGGCGATGATCTACCTGCTGTATCTGTGGATCATTTCGCCCGTGCTGCGCCTGCGCGACGGACTGCAGCGCATGGCCGACCGCGAGTTCAGCACCCGGCTGCCGGTGGAAAGCAAGGACGAGTTCGGCGTGCTGGCGCGGGGCTACAACCGCATGGCGGACGAATTGCAGGACCTGTACACCAGCCTGGAGCAGCGGGTTGAGCACAAGACCGCCCAGCTGGCCGCGCAGAACCGCGACATCGGGGCGCTGTACGACATGGCGGCTTTCCTGAACCAGCCCAATGAAATCGAGGCGATGTGCGACGGCTTCCTGCGCCGCGTCATGCTGCAGTTCGATGCCGATGCCGGCAGTATCCGCGCGCTGGACCCCAACAACGAAAAGCTCAATCTGGTGGTGTCGGTGGGGCTGTCCGACGAGCTGGTCGAATCCGAGCACTGCATGAAGGTCGACGACTGCTATTGCGGCGTCGCCACCCGGCAGGCCGGCGTCATCGTCATCCAGGACTTCCGCCAATCGCCGCCGGAAATGGACCTGAACTGCCAGCGCGAAGGCTTTGCCAGCGTGGCCGTGTTCCGCATCGTCACCCGCGACGAGGTGCTGGGTTCCTATTCCCTGCATTTCCGGGGGCAACGCAGTCTGCGGGCGTCGGATTCGCAGCTGCTGGAGACGCTGGGCCAGCATCTGGGCGTGGCGCTGGACAACCGGCGCCTGAGCGCGCAGGCGCGGCAGCTGGCCGTGGTGCAGGAACGGGGCCTGGTGGCCCAGGGCCTGCACGACAGCCTGGCGCAAGGGCTGAATTTCCTGAACCTGCAATTGCAGATGCTGGATGCGGCGATCAAGCGCGGCGACGAGGAAGAGATCAGCGAGATCCTGCCGCTGCTGCGCACCGGCGTGGACGAAAGCTACCAGGACGTGCGCGAGCTCCTGACCAACTTCCGCAGCAAACTGTCCCAGGGCGACCTGCAAGCCGCCATCGAGGACACCGTGGCGCGTTTTCGCCGCCAGACGGGCATAGACACCGAATTGCAGTTCAGCCAGGGCGAGGGCGCGCCGTTGCCGCCCGAGCAGCAGCTGCAGGTGCTGTTCATCCTGCAAGAGGCGCTGTCCAATGTGCGCAAGCACTCCGAGGCCAGCCGCGTGCGTATCGCCGTGGGCAACGACCGCGACTTCACGCTGATGATCGCCGACAACGGCCAGGGCTACGACCCGGCCGATGTCGCCGAACGCGGCGAATCCCATGTGGGCCTGCACATCATGCGGGAGCGCGCCGCCCGCATGCGCGCCATGATAAAACTCGAATCGCAGCCCGGCGCCGGCACGCGCGTCGCGTTGACCCTGCCTGGCAGCGAACGCCAGGCCGCCTGACACCGTTCTTCACCATGCCCATCCGTATCCTGCTCGTCGACGACCACACCCTGTTCCGCTCAGGAGTCCGCCTGCTGCTGCAGCGTCAGCCCGACTTCGAGGTCGTGGCCGAGGCCGGCGACGGGGTCGAAGGCCTGAAACGCGCCAAGGAACTGCAGCCTGACGTCGTTCTGCTGGACCTGAACCTGCCCGGGTTGTCAGGGCTGGAAACGCTGCAACTCCTGACGCAGGACCTGCCATCCTGCGCGGTCATCATCCTGACCGTCTCCGAAGAAGCGGACGAGCTCGGCCAGGCGCTGCGCGACGGCGCCCGCGGCTATCTGGTCAAGAACATCGACGCCGAGGCGCTGGTTTCCGCCATCCGCCGCGCCGCCGCCGGCGAGGCCGTGATCGCCGACAGCATGACGGCCAAGCTGGTGGAGCAGTTCCGCGGACAGGCCAATCACGCGCCGTCGCCGCCCGGCAGCGCCGAGCGCAACCGGCTGACCGCGCGCGAGACGCAGATCGTGCAATGGCTGGCGCGCGGCGCCAGCAACAAGGTCATCGCCCGCGAACTCGACGTCAGCGAAAGCACCGTCAAGATCCATGTGCAGAACGTGCTGAAAAAGCTCAATCTGACCAGCCGCGTTCAGGTCGCCGTGTATGCCGTGGAGCGCGGCCTCTACACCGAGGAATAAGCCTGCAAAAAAGGTGCGCCGCGCGGCGCGCCGTTTGATCTGCGACAAGGCCCGGGGGGCGGCCGGCCCATAGACTGGCCGTCATGGAAACTCGAACCTCCCCCATGGAACTCGTGGCCCCGGCCGGCAGCCTTGCCGCCTTGAAAGCAGCGATAGAGGCGGGCGCCGACACCGTCTATCTCGGGCTCAAGAACGCCACGAACGCCCGCAACTTCGCCGGGCTCAATTTCACCGAAGCAGATATCCGCGCAGGCGTCGAGCTGGCGCACCGGCGCAACCGGCAGGTGCTGTTCGCGATCAACACCTTCGTGCAGGCGGGCCGGGTGCAGGAATGGCGCGCCGCCGTCGATGCCGCCCACGACCTGGGCGCGGACGCCGTCATCATGGCGGACCCGGGCCTGCTGGCCTACGCCAGCGACCGCTATCCCGATCTGCGCCTGCACTTGTCGGTGCAGGGCTCCGCCACCCACGCCGACGCCGTCGAGCTGATGAAGGAACAGTTCGGCATCCGCCGCGTGGTCCTGCCGCGCGTGCTGACGCTGGCCGAGATCGCCCGCATCTGCGGCAACGTCAGCGTCGAGGTCGAGGTGTTCGGCTTTGGCAGCCTGTGCGTCATGGCCGAAGGGCGTTGCCTGCTGTCCTCGTACGCCACCGGCGATTCCCCCAACAACAAGGGCGTCTGTTCGCCCGCGCACGCCGTGCGCTGGGTCGAGGAAAATGGCCGCATGGACGCGCGCCTGTCCGGGATCCTGATCGACCGCTATGAACCCGGCGAACCCGCGGCCTATCCCACGCTGTGCAAGGGCCGCTTCGAGGTGGACGGGCAGGCGGATCACGCCCTGGAGGAACCCACCAGCCTGAACGCCATCGGTCTCTTGCCGCGCCTGGCGCAAATGGGGGTGTCCGCCATCAAGATCGAAGGACGCCAGCGCAGCCCGGCCTACGTCACCCAAGTGGTGTCCACCTTGCGTGCCGCGCTGGACAGCGCGCACGCGGATGCCGCGCGCTTCTCTCCGCGCCCCGAATGGAACGCCATGCTGGCGCGCCATTCCGAGGGTTCCCAAGTTACTCAAGGCGCTTTCGAACGTCCATGGAAATGAACCCCATCCCATTCCAGATCTCAGTCGGCCCTTTGCTGTACTACTGGCCGCGCCAACGAACGATGGACTTCTACGCCGCCTTGGCGGAGAGCCCGGCCGACATCATCTACGTGGGCGAAACGGTCTGCAGCCGCCGGCATGAACTGCGCGCCGACGATTGGCTGGAGCTGGCCCGCGACCTGCGGGCCATGGGCAAGTCGGTGGTGCTGTCGGGCCGCACCCTGATCGAGACCGGCGCGGAAGCCAGCGCGCTGAAAAAACTGTGCGAGCAGGAAGATTTCATGGTCGAGGCGGGCGAGCTGGGCGCGGTGCGTCACCTGGCCGGCCGCGGATTCGTGGCCGGTCCGCACGTAAACGCCTATCACGGCGGCACGCTGGCCTGGCTGGCCAGCCGCGGGGCCGCGCGCTTCGTCGCCCCGCTGGAGATGGACGGCGCAACGCTTGCGCGCCTGCTGCGCGAGCGTCCGGCCGGCATGCAGGCCGAGGTCATGGTGTGGGGCCGGATGGCGCTGGCGTTCTCGGCGCGCTGCTTCACCGCGCGGCACTTCCGCTTGAAAAAGGACGATTGCGGTTTTCGCTGCATCGAACATCCGGACGGGCTGGACATGCGCACCCGCGAATCGCGCGAGTTCCTGGGCATCAATGGCATCCAGGTGCAATCGGCCGCCTGTCTGGACCTGCTGGCCGAAGCGCCTGAGCTGGCGGGGATGGGCGTGGAAGTGCTGCGAGTCAGCCCCCAGTCGGCGGGCACGCTGGAAGCGATTTCCGCCTTGGACGCCACGCGCCGGGGCGGCAAGCCGGCCGCGGTATCGCCGCCTGCTGGGATCGGCCGGTGCAACGGCTACTACTACGGCCAGGCGGGCATCAATCTGCAGGAGGCGGTCGCATGAGCGCAGCCCTGAATCTGCCGCCGCTCTTTGCCAGGCTGGGCCGGCGCGTGCCCGCGCCGCTGGTGTCCTTGCACTTCGTGGCGGGACTGGAACTGGCGCGCCGCTTCAAGTGGCTGGCGCCGCCGCCGGAACTGGAAGGGCGCAGCTTTGCCATCACGGTCGAAGACCTGGGGCTGCGCAGCAGCTTCGTGGTGCGCGACGGCGCATTCCGTCCGACCTGGAACCGTGGCCCCGCCGAGCTGGAGCTGGGCGCCAAGCTGGCTGAGTTCCTGGCGCTGATGCGCGCGGAAACCGATGCCGACACCTTGTTCTTCCAGCGCCGCCTGCGCATATCGGGCGATACGGAGCTGGGGCTGATCGTGAAGAACTGGCTGGACGCCTCGCCCCGGCCGGCGTGGCTGCAGCGGATGAGCGGGGCGGGCGGATAGGGAACGGTCTTTGGCGGCCATGCCTCAGGCGTTCCCGCCGCGGCCTTCCATCCTGCGCGCCACGCGCGACAAGGCCAGGCTGGCCGCGAAGTACAGCAGCGCCACCGCCAGGTAGACCTCCACATGGTAGGGGCGCCAGGCGGTGCCGGCCACCACCGCCTTGGCGGCGCCCAGCACGTCGAACACGCCGATGATGCTGACCAATGAGGTGTCCTTGACCGCGCCCACGAACACGCCCAGGGCGGCGGGCGCGGCGATGCGGCGGGCCTGCGGCCAGATGACGCAAGCATAGGCGACGGCGGGGCGCATGCCCAGCGCGCGCGCCGCCATCATCTGCCCGGGCGGAATGGCCTGCAGCGCGCCGCGCAGCACCTCGGCCAGCAGGCAGGCGGTGTGCAAGGTCAAGGCGGCCAGCGCCATGCTGAACTTCGACACGCCGCCGCCCAGCAGCATGGGCAGCACGAAGGAGGCGAACAGCAACTGGGTCACCAGGGGCACGCCGCGCACGGCTTCAATCAGGCCGGCCGCGGCCAGCGACCCGGCGCGGCTGCCGGAGCGGCGCAGCAGGGCCAGCGCGAAGGCCAGCGGCACCGCGGCGGCCAGCGCGGCGATCGCCAGTATCAGCGTGACCAGCAGTCCGCCCCAGCGTTGCGGGCCAATGGGGGGGCCGCCCCAGGGCCAGCCGGACAGGGCGCTGGCGACAACCGCCAGCAGCACGGCCAGCAGTGCGGTGCGCATCCCCGCCGGCACGCGCCGGCCGGTCAGCGTCAGTGCGATTCCCGCCAGCAGCGCCACGCTTGCGGCCAGCGCCGGCGCGCGGTCCGCCTGGGCCATGGTGCCGAAGAACAGCAGGGGCAGGTTTTCGCCCACGGCGGCCCAGCAGGCGCCCGCGGCCTGCGCGCAGGCGGCCGGATCGCCTTGCCATACGGCGCGCAGCACGGCCCAGTCCAGCAGCGTCCACGCCGCAATGGCCAGCAACATCGCCAGACCCGCCGACAGCAGCCGGCCCCGCCACGGCCGGGCGTCGCCGCCCGTGGCATTCCATAACGGACGGTCGCCCAGGCGGGCGCCTTGCGTGTCGCCGGGGCCATGGCGGGTGTTGCGCGCATTCCAGGCGGACAGGCCGCCGCCCAGGCCCAGCGCCAGCGTCAGGTAGACGGTCACGGCCAGCGCGATGCCTTCCAGCGCCAGCCCGGTCTGGGTGATGGCGGTGTTGATGACGGCCATCAGTTCCTGGTAGCCGATGGCAATGGCCAAGGTGCTGTTCTTCACCAGCGCCAGGCATTGGTTCGCATAAGGCGGCAACGCCACGCGGGTGGCGTAGGGCGCGATCACCAGCCGCAGCACGCGCCACGGCGTCAGGCCCATGGCCTGGCCGGCCTCCACCAGTCCCACCGGCACGGCGCGCACCGCGGCGCGCACGATGTCCGCGATGTAGGCCGCGTGGAACACGACCAGCCCGATCGTCAGCGCCGCGAATTCAATGCTGGGCTGCCAGCCGCCCTGCAGGCCCAGGCCGCGCCTGACGGGCAGGTCGACCTGCACCGCGGGCAGCAGGGCCCAGGCCAGCAGCGCCGCGGCCAGCGCCACGGCCGGGGCGGCATGGCCCCAGCGACGGCGGGCGCGCCAGCCCAGCGCCAGCGCCGCCAGCGCGACCGCGGCATAAGGGAGCCAGCCATGCAGCGCGGGCAGGGCCAGCCCGCGATTGGACAGCAGCACGGACGGCAGCGGCGACCAGGCTTGCCTCGCGTCCGGCAGGCGCAACAGCAGCCCGTACCAGACGAACAGCTGCAGCAGCACGGGCGTGTTGCGCAGCGGCGCGATGACAAGGGCGGCGCAGCGCGCCGCCAGCGGATGGGACGACAGCCGCAGCAGGCCCAGGGCGATGCCCAGCGCGGTCGCCAGCGGAATCGCCACGAAGGCCACGGTCAGCGTATTGACGAGACCGGCCGCGATCGACATCCAATAAGGATCGTCGGGCGCCACGCTCAACAGGCTTTCCGAAATGCGAAAGCCCGCCGGCTGGAACAGGAAGCCGAATCCGCCCTGGATACCGCGCGCAGCCTGCACGGACTCGATGTGCAGCACCAGGACGGCGGCCATGCCGCCCAGCGTCAGGGCCCAGGCCAGCGCCGGCAGCCAGCGCCGCCAGGCGGCGGAAGAGGGGAAGGAGAGGGTCGTGGCTGTCATGATGGGCGGTGCAGGGGCCGTGCAAAAAGAGAAGGCGGGCCGATGGCCCGCCTGCCGTACTCAAGCGCAAGGAATCACTGGAAGGGCGGCGAATACAGCAGGCCGCCTTGGTTCCACTGCGCGTTCAGGCCGCGGTCCAGCTTCAGCGGAGTGGCGGCGCCCAGGTTGCGGTCCCAGACCTCGCCGTAGTTGCCCACGGCCTTGATGGCGTTCCGGGCCCAGCCTTCGTCCAGGCCGAAGCTCTTGCCGATGCCGGGATCCACGCCCAGCAGGCGGCGCACCTGCGCATCCGCGCTTTGCGCCTGGCTGTCGGCGTTCCTGGATGTGATGCCCAGCTCCTCGGCGGCCACCAGCGCGTTCACCGTCCAGCGCACGATGGAGGTCCAGTTGGGATCGTCCTGTCGCACGAAGGGACCCAGCGGCGACTTGTTGATCCGCTCCGGCAGGATCACGAAATCGTCGGGCTGGCTGGCGCGGGCGGCGCGGCTGGCGGCCAGCGTGGACGCATCGGACAGATAGACGTCGCAGCGCCCGGCGTAGAAGGCCTGTTCCAGCTCCACCAGGTTCTCGATGACGACCGGGCGAAAGCTCAGCTTGTTCTTCTTGAAGTAGTCGACCAGGTTCTGCTCGTTGACCGTGCCGGGCTGCACGCAGACTTGCGCGCCGTCCAGTTCGGTGGCGCTTTTGACGCCCAGCTTGCGCGGCACCAGGAAACCCTGGCCGTCGTAGAACACGATGCCGGCGGACACGATGCCCAGCCCCGCGTCGCGGCCCGACGTGATGGTGGTATTGCGATTGAGTACGTCGATCTCGCCGGACTGCAGCGCGGGGAACCGCTGCTGCGAGCTGAGCGGAACGAAGCGCGTCTTCTCGGGGTCGCCCAGCACGGCGGCGGCCAGGGCGCGGCACAGGTCCGCGTCCAGGCCGGTCCAGCGGCCTTGCTTGTCGGCGATCGACAGGCCCGCCGATCCCTGGCTGACGCCGCACACCAGTTCGCCGCGCTTCTTGATGGTGTCCACCGTGCCTGCATGGGACGCGCCGGCAACCGCCAGCGCCGCGGCCACGCCCGCAGCCTTGAATAGATGAATCAATCGCATGCCGTTCCCGTATCCGTTGTATGCAAGAAAGGCATGAATTCTATGGGGCGGGCCGCGTTTTCCGAGCGACTATATGGTCATATCAATATAAGAACTAAGCCTTATCCAGATGCGCGTCATATACCTAGAATTCCCTCATACCAAAATGGTCTGACGAACAAGGTTGCGCATGAGCTGGCAGGACGAATTCAGGCAGTTGTTTCCCATCACCCGCGACAAGGCCTACGCCAACATCGCCTACACCAGCCCGCTGTCGCCCAAGGTGGCCGGCGCGGTTGCAGCGTTCTTCGACGGCATCACCCATGCCCGCAGCGACAAGCCGCAATGGCTGCGCGACGCCGACGCCTTGCGCTTGCGGCTGGCCCGCCTGATCGGCGGAGACGCGCGCCGGCTGGCCTTCACGAAGAACACCACCGAAGGGCTGAACACCGTTGCGCAGGGCTTGGACTGGCGGGACGGCGACAACCTGGTCGTCGATGACCAGGAGCATCCCACCAACGCCTTGCCCTGGCTGAACCTGCGCCGCCGCGGCGTGCAGGTGCGCGTGGCGCAGGCGCGCTCGCATCGCTATACGGTGGATGACCTGTGGCAGCATGTGGACGCGCGCACCCGGCTGATCGCGGTGTCCTGGGTGCAGTACGGCACCGGCCTGCTCACGGATATCGCGGAGCTTGGCCGCCGCTGTTCGGAGCGCGGAATCTGGCTGATCGTCGACGGCATCCAGGGCGCGGGGCTGCTGCGCGCCAAGGTGGACGAATGGCGCGTCGATGCCTTTGCCTGCGGCGCCCACAAAGGCATGCTGGGCCCGCTGGGCGTGGGCCTGCTGCACGTGTCGCCCAAGCTGCTGGACGCGCTGGACCCGCTGTATATCGGGCCGTCGGGCGTGACCACGCTGGACAAGTCCGGCCTGCAATGGCGGGTGGGCGTGTCGGACGCGGGCGATGCCCGCCGGCTTGAAACCGGCAACCTGAACTATCCCGGCATCGCCGGCTGGGCGGGCGCGCTGGACCTGATCGAAGAGGCGCAGCCCGAGCGCATCGAACCCTGGGTGCTGGAATTGTCGCAGGCGCTGGGCGAAGGATTGCGCGCGCTTGGCGCGCAGGTGGTGTCGCCGCCGGACGCCGCGCTGCGCAGCACGACGACGGCGCTGCGCGTCGCCGATCCCGCGGCCGCACTGGCGCATCTGGCGGAAGCGGGCGTGGTGGCCAGCATTGTGGAGTATGGTTACGTGCGCTTGTCCGTCGGCGCCTATAACAATTATGCAGACATTGAACGCATCCTGCGCGCCGCGCGCGCGTTTGCAGCCTGATCTGAACCTTTGAAAAACACATCTCCTGGAGAGACACATGACTGAATCGAAGAAGCCCAACTGGCGCCTGGAAACCGTGGCCGTGCATGGCGGCTATCGCCCCGATCCGACCACGCGCGCGGTGGCGGTGCCGATCTACCAGACCGTGGCCTACGCGTTCGACGACACGCAGCACGGCGCGGACCTCTTCGACCTGAAGGTGCCGGGCAATATCTACACCCGCATCATGAACCCCACGACCGACGTGCTGGAACAGCGCGTCGCGGCCCTGGAAGGCGGTATCGCCGCGCTGGCGCTGGCCTCGGGCCAGTCCGCCGTGACCTACTCCATCCTGACGATCGCCGAAGCGGGCGACAACATCATTTCGTCCAGCACGCTGTACGGCGGCACCTACAACCTGTTCGCCCACACGCTGCCGCAATACGGCATCACCACGCGCTTTGCCGACCCCGGCGACCTGGCCGCCTTCGAAGCGCAGATCGACGACCGCACCAAGGCCATCTTCGCCGAGTCCGTCGGCAACCCGCTGGGCAACATCACCGATATCGCCGCGCTGGCCGAACTGGCCCATCGCCACGGCCTGCCGCTGATCGTCGACAACACCGTGCCGTCGCCGTACCTGCTGCGTCCCATCGAGCACGGCGCCGACATCGTGGTGCAGTCGCTGACCAAGTACCTGGGCGGCCACGGCACCAGCCTGGGCGGCGCCATCATCGACTCGGGCAAGTTCCCGTGGGCCGAGCACAAGGCGCGCTTCAAGCGCCTGAACGAGCCGGATATCAGCTACCACGGCGTGGTCTACACCGAAGCCTTCGGCGCGGCGGCCTACATCGGCCGCGCCCGCGTGGTGCCGCTGCGCAATACCGGCGCGGCCATCTCGCCGTTCAATTCCTTCCAGATCCTGCAAGGCATCGAAACGCTCGCGCTGCGCGTGGACCGCATCGTGGAAAACGCGGTCAAGGTCGCCGGCTACCTGCGCGAGCATTCCAAGGTCGAGTGGGTCAACTACGCCGGCCTGCGGGACCATCCCGACCACGCTCTGGCGCAGAAGTACCTGGGCGGCAAGGTCCCGGGCCTGTTCACGTTCGGCGTGAAGGGCGGACGCGACGCCGGCGCGCGCTTCCAGGATGCGTTGCAGCTCTTCACGCGCCTGGTCAACATCGGCGACTCCAAGTCGCTGGCGACGCACCCGGCGTCCACCACGCACCGCCAGCTCAATCCGGAAGAGCTGAAGAAGGCCGGCGTGCGCGAGGAAACCGTGCGCCTGTCCATCGGCATCGAACACATCGATGACCTGATCGCCGATCTGGACCAGGCCCTGGCGCAGGTATAAGCGCGGACTGCCCGGCGCCGGGTCTCAGGCCCTGGTCGTGGCCTCCGCCTGCTGTACCGCTATTGGCGGGGTAGGGCGGACTACTTCCGGGTGCTTTTCCCGTTGGCCGGGCAGATCAGTTCCCGCAGCCTGCGTTGCACCGGGTCGCGCGTGACGGGCGCATTGCGTATGCCCGCCACCGGTATGGATTCCACGATCGCGCCGGTGGCGTCATTGCCCGCGTAGTGCTGGACTTCGGTGACCGTATAGGTGTTGGCGCTGCAGTTCAGCGTGATCGGCTGGGCGACCGAGCCATAGGGCTGGCCGTTGGCTTCGGACACGCGAGGCTGCGCATAGAACCATGCCACCGTGGCCGCCATCACCGGGGGCCGTTCGGACAGGGCCTGGATCGAATTGCTGTCGTAGAACACGCCAGGCATGCTCTGCGGATCCACCGGGACCCAGTTCGGGCCGCCGGCCCCGATGCCTTCGGCGGCGTGCGCCAAGGAGCCCCAGGCTGCCGTGGCGGTCAGGGCCAGGGCGAGGAGGGGAGTTGCGTGCCTTGGGGTCATGGATGGGCTTCCGTGTGTTGCCGGTCCGGCTGGGTGAGTCTGGTGAGACGTATGCATGCGTTACGCCAGTATAGAGAACCCGGCGCAACGCGCTATAGTTCCGTCGGTTCCCTATTACGGCCGGCCGCGGGCGCTGCCGTTCATGCCCAGGATGCGTTGACCGATGAACATCAGACTGCTTGCCGGCGGCCTTGCGATTGCTGTCGCGGGCATGCTTGGCTATGGCGTCTATCAGATCATACCGATGGGCGGACCCCTCGCTCGCAGCGAGGTGATTGGCGAATTGAACGGGCCGGCGCTGGCCTCGTATTCGCGCGTGTCGATGCAGCGCTACGGCGAACGCCAACTGTTGACCGGCCAATTGCTGGTGACCCCCAGGGACGTGGAAGGCCTGGCCCGCGCGCCGGTGCTGGACACCCAGATTCCGGCCCTGAATGAACGACTGCAGGAGCGGCGCGAGCGGCTGGCGCGGTCTGGCGCCGCAAGCGCGCTGGCCCATGGCGATGGCGACCTGGCCCTGACGATGCTGCGGACGGCCAGCGTCACCACCGACGCGCGCAATCTCATCTATGGGGGCCAGGGTACGGGCGCATTCGAGCTGCTGGGTTCCATCGGCGGCGACACCGGCGTCACCCTGATCGGCACGCCGCAGGGCAAGACGCTTTATCTGGTGACCGGCACCCTCCGCAAGCCGGGCGAAGGCGAGCAGCCGGCGGCCTGGGACACCCTGCGCTCCGACGACCTGGGCGCCACCTGGATCTACGACCCCGGCGTGACGCTGGGCGCCCCGCGGCAGCACACCGTATTTCTTGCGCAGGATCTCGCCGTTGCGCTGGATCCGCACGGCGACGGCATGCGCCTGCTGCACAGCTGCGACGGCGCCAGGCGCTGGTCCGCGGCCTTGCTCAAGGAACAGGTCTGGCCAGATGCGGCGGCCTTCGAGCGCGGATTCGCCGAAGCGGCGGAGAGGGAACGCAACCGGTACGGCGAGGAGCAGCTCGCCTACGGCTGGTCCCTGTATCCGCTGGACGAAAAACGGGCCATAGGCTGGAGCTGGCGCACGCGCGTCAGGTCCAAGGGGCAGGAGAATAACCAGGTGATCGAGACCCGGCGCTTCGAGGTCGAGTTCCAGGAGGGGGCGTCGCCCGCCTTCCGCATCACGCCCGCCGTGCCGCCCGTGCCGGCGCAGAAGCCGCATGCCCGGTTGGCGCGCGACCAGCCTGTGTTCGAGACCGCCGGTAACGTCGTCTACGAACTGGACAAGGCAGGCAAGGCCTGGCTCGAACGATCCGTGTCGCCCGAGGTGCGCGGTACGCCCACCTGGATCGGGGACGCGTGGTTCGGCCGCAATGCCTGGGTCATCAAGACCTACGCCGACCACATGCTCTCGTTCGACGAGTACACCAAGACCTATTTCTATACCCGCGACGAAGGCAAGACCTGGCACCCGTTCCAGCTGTCGCATGAGCAGGAGCGCGGACTGCTGGGGCTGGACCAGGCCGGCGATGCGCTGCTGTCGCTGGCCGAGCGGGGCGGCAAGACCGTCATACACCGCTATCCGCTGGACTGAACTCGCCCAGATGGCGGGCCGGCGCGAGGCTTCTTCCAGCGATGGCAGGCCCTAGTCGGCCAGCACATACTCCGGATAGCGCTTGCAGATCTCGGCCACCTGGCTGAGCGTGCCCGACAGGTGCTCGCGCAGCACCTGCTGCGCCCGCGCCGGATCCTGCGCGACGATCGCGTCCAGCAGCCGCTGGTGATCGTCCAGGATGCGTTCGGCCTTGCCGGTTTCCGGCAGGTGCAGGCGGCGCAGCCGGTCCAGGTGGCCGCTGTAGCGCTGCTCCATTTCCCACAGGCCGGTGACGCCGGCGGCCTCGTGCATGTCGCGGTGAAATGCCTGGTCGGCGTTGATGAATTGCTGGTACTGGCCGCTGGCGTGGCTGGCGCGCTGCAGATCGATGCTGGCCTGCAGGCGGTGGAACAGCAGCGGGTCGGGCCGCCGCGCCAGCATGTGCACGATCTCCAGTTCCAGCGAGCGGCGCAGGAAATGCGCCTGGCGCGCGGCCGCGATATCGATGCGGCTGACGACCGTGGTGTGCTGCGGGTAGATCTCCACCAGCGCCTCTTCGGCCAGGCGCATCAACGCGTCGCGGATGGGCGTCTGGCTCAGGCCATAGGTTTCAGCCAGCGTGACGCGCGACAGCGGCGCGCCGGGCGCGAGCTCCAGCGAGATGATCTGTTCGCGCAGGTGTTCGAAGACCTGGGGCGCCGCGTGGCGCGATCGGTCCAGTCGGAGCTTTGGGCTTTGCATCAGGGCGGGTGGTGAAGTCCAGGCAGGGACGGATGGAACGAAAACCGCAGTGTAGCGGGTTTCCACCTAGCTGACGCACTAATGTATTAGTGTTTAAATGGCTTTACCGTCACCACGCTTCCCGCCGTATCCCCATGAAACGTACTTACGAAAGCCTGCGCAGCGCCGCCTGGATGGCCAAGGACGACCTCCGTTCCTTTGGCCACCGTTCCCGCATGATGCAAATGGGCTATGGCCCCGACGATTGGGCGGGCCGCCCCATCATCGCCATCATCAACACCTGGTCGGACCTGAATCCCTGTCATAGCCACTTCAAGCAGCGCGTCGAAGACGTGAAGCGCGGCGTGTTCCAGGCGGGCGGCTTCCCGGTGGAGCTGCCGGCCATCTCCGTGTCGGAATCCTTCGTCAAGCCGACCACCATGCTGTACCGCAACTTCCTCGCCATGGAAACGGAGGAGCTGCTGCGCAGCCATCCGGTGGATGGCGCCGTGCTCATGGGCGGCTGCGACAAGACCACGCCGGGCCTCATCATGGGCGCCATCAGCGCCGGCCTGCCTTGCGTCTACGTGCCGGCCGGCCCCATGCTGCGCGGCAACTGGAAGGGCAAGATCCTGGGATCCGGCTCGGATGCCTGGAAGCTCTGGGACGAGCGCCGCGCGGGCAAGATCACGCAGGAGCAATGGACCGAAGTGGAGGGCGGCATCGCCCGCAGCTACGGCACCTGCATGACGATGGGAACCGCCAGCACCATGACCGCGATCGCCGAGGCCATCGGCATGACGCTGCCGGGCGCCTCGTCGATTCCCGCGGCCGACGTCAACCACATGCGCATGTCGGCCGAATGCGGCCGGCGCGTGGTGGAGATGGTCTGGGAAGACCTGACGCCGCAGCGCATCCTGACCCTGGCGTCGTTCAAGAACGCCATCAACGTGGCCATGGCCATGGGTTGTTCCACCAACGCCATCGTCCACCTGGTCGCCATGTCGCGCCGCGCCGGCTGCGCGGTCGGCCTGGACGACTTCGACGCCGCCAGCCGCAAGGTGCCCGTCATCGCCAACATCCGGCCCAGCGGCGACACCTACCTGATGGAAGACTTCTATTACGCGGGCGGCCTGCCGGCGCTGATGACGCGCCTGCAAGACCACCTGGATCCGTCGGCCATGACCGTCACGGGCAAGACGCTGGGCGAGAATATCGCCGGCGCCGAGGTCTACAACGACGACGTGATCCGCAAGCTGGACACCGCCATCTACGACGAAGGCGCGCTGGCCGTACTGCGTGGCAACATCGCGCCCGACGGCTGCGTGATCAAGCCCAGCGCCTGCGCGCCGCAATACCTTCGGCATACCGGCCCGGCCCTGGTGTTCGACGACTATCCCAGCATGAAGGCCGCGGTCGACGACGAAAACCTGGACGTCACCGCCGACCACATCATGATCCTGCGCAACGCCGGCCCGCAAGGCGGCCCGGGCATGCCGGAGTGGGGCATGCTGCCCATCCCGACCAAGCTGGTCAAGCAGGGCGTGCGCGACATGCTGCGCCTGTCGGACGCCCGCATGAGCGGCACCAGCTACGGCGCCTGCATCCTGCACGTGGCGCCGGAAAGCTACATCGGCGGCCCGCTGGCCCTGGTGAAGACGGGCGACACCATCACCGTGGACGTGCCCGCGCGCAGCATCAACCTGAACGTCAGCGATGAAGAGCTGGCCGCGCGCCGCGCCGCCTGGACCCCGCCGCCCAAGCGCTATGAGCGCGGCTACGGCTGGATGTATTCCAAGCACATCCTGCAGGCCAACGACGGCTGCGACTTCGATTTCCTGGAAACCGGATTCGGCGCGCCCGTGCCCGAACCCGAGATCTTCTGAGCGCGGAGGGCAGGTCCTGCCTGTTTCTCCAGCCCGTATCCCATCGTCTTCAGACCCCGGAGCCATCGTGTCCCAAATGAATCCCGAAACCCGCGCCCGGCTGGCCGGCATCAGCACCGCCACCCTGTGCACCGCCTTGTTCAAGCGCGGCCTGCGCAACCAGTTCATCCAGGATGTGCGTCCGCTGAACGCCAACCTGCCCAATATGGTCGGCCCGGCCTTCACGCTGCGCTACATCCCCGCGCGTGAAGACCTGAACACCATCAAAGTGTTCGAAGACCGCTCGCATCCCCAGCGCGTCGCCGTCGAAACCTGCCCGGAAGGCGCGGTGCTGGTCATGGACAGCCGCAAGGACGCGCGCGCGGCTTCCGCCGGCTCCATCCTGATCACGCGCCTGATGAAGCGCGGCGTGGCCGGCGTGGTGACCGACGGCGGCTTTCGCGATTCGCCCGAAATCGCCGAACTCGGTTTTGCCGCCTATCACCAGCGCCCGTCCGCTCCCACCAACCTGACCCTGCACCAGGCGCTGGACATCAACGCGCCCATCGGCTGCGGCGACGTGGCGGTGTGGCCGGGCGACATCGTCGTTGGCGACCGTGAAGGCGTGGTGGTGATCCCGGCGCATCTGGCCGACGAGATCTCGATCGAGGCCGTGGAAATGACTGCCTTCGAAGACTTCGTGACCAGCCAGGTGCAGCAGGGCGCGTCGATCCTGGGCCTGTACCCGCCCACCGATCCTGGCACCAGGGACAAATTCGCCGCGTGGCGCAAAGAACAGGGCCGCTGAGCCTTGCCGCCGGCGCTGCCGGCACCCATACCTATAACGACAGGCAGGAGACAACCATGAATACGCAACGACGCGGCGCGCTTGCCGCGCTGCTGGCCGGCGCCGTCCTCGGCACGCTGGCCTTGCCCGCCAGCGCCGCGGACTGGCCCGCGCAGAAGCCGATTTCCTATGTGGTGCCGTTCACCGTCGGCGGCTCGACCGACGTGGTGGGCCGGGTGCTGGCCCAGAAGCTGGCCGACCGCCTGCACCAGAACGTCATCGTGGAAAACAAGCCCGGCGCCGCCGGCGGCATCGGCGCCACCTATGTGGCCAAGGCGGCGCCCGACGGCTATACCCTGTTCGGCGGCACCATCAGCACGCACGCCATCAACGCCAGCCTGTACAAGAACCTGAAGTACGACCCGGTCAAGGATTTCGAGCCGGTGTCGCTGATCGCGTACCTGCCCAACGTGCTGCTGGTGGACCCCAACCTGGGTGTGAATTCGGTGGCTGACCTGATCGCGCTGCTCAAGCGCGACCCGGCCAAGCGCACCTTTGCATCCTCGGGCGCGGGCACGTCCACGCACCTGGCCGGCGAACTGTTTTCCAGCATGATAGGCGTGCCGCTGACGCACGTTCCCTACAAGGGCACGCCGCCCGCCATGGTGGACGTGTCCGCCGGTTCGGTAACGTTCATGTTCGACCAGATGACCGCCGCCTTGCCGCTCCTGCAGACCGGCAAGCTCAAGCTGCTGGCCGTGACCACCAAGGACCGCATCGCGCTGGCGCCCGAAGTCCCCACCATGCAGGAAGCGGGCGTGGCGGGCTTCCAGATGGCGTCCTGGCAGGCGGTCTATGCGCCCAAGGGCACGCCCAAGCCCATCCTCGACAAACTGGCGGCGGAGATCGCCCTGATCGTGAAAGAGCCGGACGTGCAGGAAAAACTGGGCAAGACCATGGGCATGGAACTCGTGGGCAGTACGCCCGAGCAGCTGCGCGATCTGATGGCCACCGAGATTCCGCGTTGGGCGGAAGTCGTGAAGAAGTCGGGCGCGACCGTCGAATAGCGGCCTTGCGGGACGGCGGGCGTGACGGTCCCGGCCGCCACGCCCGCCGTTGTTCAAGGCGTCAGCCTTATGGCTACGGAATCAGGGCTTCAGGTTGAGCTTGGGCACCAGCGTCTGGAAGGCCTGCTCCTGGCGCGCCACGTCGGCGGCGAATTGCGGCTGGTCGGCATAGGAGGGCGTGAGGTTCTGCTTGCGCATGAGGGTCTGGAAGTCCTTGGACTGCGCCACGTGGCGGGCGGCGGCCCGCCATTTCTCCACGGCGTCGGCGGGCGCGGCCTTGGGCAGGCCGATGCCGCGCCACACGCTGAATTGCAGGTCGGCGCCGCGCTCCTTCATCGTGGGCACGGCCGGCAGGTTCTCCAGCCGCTGCGGCGCCATCACGGCAAGCGTACGCAGCTTCCCGGTGTCGACATGCTGCTGCAATTCGGCGTAGGCCACCGTCGTGGCCTGCACGTCGCCTGCCAGCAGGCCCATGATGGCCGGGGCCGAGCCCTGGTAGGGCACGTGCACGAACTTCACGCCGGTCTGCTCGCCCAGCGCCGCGGCCGCCATGTGCGGCACGGTGCCGATGCCGGCGTTGGACACGGCGATCCGCTCCGGATTCTTCCTGGCGTCGTCCAGGAATTCTTCCACCGTCTTCCAGGGCGCGTCGGCGCGCACCGTGACCGACGAGGGGTCGTCGGTGAAGCGGGCGATAGGCTGGAAGTCGGCGACCGTGGTCTTGCCGATGCCCATCAGCGGCACCACCAGCATTTCCGGGGTCATCAGGACCAGCCTGTAGCCGTCGGGCTGCGCATTCGCTACGTAAGCCCAGCCGATGGAGCCGCTGGCGCCGGGCTTGTTGATCACCACCGTGGGCTGCGCCAGCAGCGGGGGGCGCGCGGCTTCGGCGATGGCGCGGGCGGTGTTGTCGCTGCCGCCGCCGGGCTGGTAGGCGACCACCAGTTCCATGGAGCGCGCGGGATAGTCCGCGGCGTGCGCGGCGGGCAGGGCGGACAGGGCGCTGAAGATCAGCGCGGACAGGCGGATGGGTCGCATGGTGGCGGCTCCGTAATCAATAGCCCAGGGCGGACAGGTCCGCGAGCGTCTGTTTGGTGATGGCGATGGTGCGTTCGCGTTCCGCGCCGGCCAGGTCCAGGCGCGGCGGCTTCACGGTTTCGGCGCTGCCGGTGATCAGGTGTTCGGCCAGCTTGATGTGCTGCACCAGCTTGACCACCGTATCCAGGTGGAACAGCGGCGTCAGGGCGGCGTACAGCTTGCGCGCGCGGACGAAATCGCCTTCGGACGCCATCCGGAGCAGGTCCACCGAGGCCTTGGGCACGGCGTTGGCCATGCCGGATACCCAGGCTGTCACGCCCAGCGCCGCGCTTTCCAGTATCAGGTCGTCCACCCCGCACACCACGGCAAGGCGGTCGCCAAAGCGCGTGATCAGATCGGTGACGCGGGTCGTGTCGTAGGACTCCTCCTTGATGGCGGCGATGGTCGGCTCTTCCAGCAGTTCGGCCACCAGGTCCGGCGTCAGATCGACGCCGTAGCCGCGGGGGTTGTTGTACAGCAGGATGGGCAGGGGGCTGGCCTGCGCCACCGAACGGTAGAAGGCCACCGTCTCGCGGTTGTCGGACTTGTAGGTCAGGCCCGGGAACACCATCAGCCCGTTCACGCCGATCTTCGCCGCTTCCTGGGCGAACGCGGCGGCGCGGGCGGTGCCGGTTTCCGCCACGCCCGAAATCACGGGCACGCGCCCGTTCACGGTTTCAACGGCCGTGCGCAGCACGCTCAGTTTTTCTTCGGGCGACAACTGAGCGTTCTCGCCCACCATCCCCATCATCACGACGCCGCCCACGCCATTGTCGATCAGGCGTTCCAGACCCTTGCGGATGGCGTCCAGATCCAGCGAGAAATCCGATTTCAGTTTGGTGGTGACGGCGGGGAAAACGCCTTGCCATTGAATGCTCATGCTGCCGCTCCTGATGCGAGTTCCACCCGACAGATCAGGCGGAAATTGGTTATTGGATATTGGATCCAAAGTAAAGGGAACTAAAAAAATGAGGCGCAGGCCTCGAATCGCCACGCTGCCAGCGGCGATACCAACTGGATCATGGATCCAATATACTCACATTAAAAGGGCTGCAGGCACCGGCTGTCTCTCGGGGTTTTCCTGGGCATGGCTGGCGTGGCACCCGCATTCCTCCATCACCCGGCGTCCGCCGGGCGGTCCAACCAGGCAGGTTTCACGTGTCCCAGAATTCACCGCTTTCCGCTTCCCCGTCTCATCCCGCCGCCGCGCCCGCCAGCGGCCGGTCCGCCGGCCGCCTGGTCCGCAAGACCGCCGTGGACCTGGTGGTGGATGAACTGCGCGACCGCATCCTGTCCGGCGCGATACCGCCCGGTTCGGCGCTGCGCCAGGAATTGTTTGCCGAGGAGCTGGGTGTCAGCCGCCTGCCGGTGCGCGAAGCGATCCGCCAGCTCAGCGCCGAAGGGCTGATCGACATGATCCCGCACCGGGGAGCCTATGTGTCGATGCTGTCGCGGACCGAAGTGCAGGAGTTTTTCGACATCCGCATGCGGCTGGAACCCTGGCTGTTCCGAGTCGCCGTGCACCAGAAGGATGACGGCGACCTGGACCGCGCCGAGCAGGTCGTGGCGCAGATGGATGCCGCCGCGCCCGAGCAGTGGGGCCGGCTCAATTGCCAGCTGCATGAACTCCTGTACCGTTCCGCGCAACGGCCGGCGGCGCTGGGCATGATCCGCGCGCTGCACGAAAAATCAGAGCGCTATTTCCGTTTCCAGATCGTCAATGCGCCGATCCGCCAGCAGGCCCACGATGAACACATGGAACTGATCGCGCTAGCCCGCCAGGGCCAGCCCGAAAAGGCGGAGGCCGCGCTGGAGCGGCATATCGCCCAGGCGGCGGACCAGATACTGGCCATCGTCGACCATCTGCTGGATGCCTCGGCCGTGCCGCAACCGGCCTGAGAGGCGGCCGGGCGGCGGTGCTCAGGCCGTGCCTTGCGGCGCCTGGATCATCTTCCAGCCGTTGCCGGCCGGGTCGCGGAACCCGGCATCGACGCTGCCATAGCGATCCACGGGCTCTTGGGTGAACTCCACGCCCAGGGCTTTCATTCGGGCGTAGCTGGCGCGGCAGTCGGCCACCGAGAGCACCAGCGGAGGCATGGCGCCTTTGGCCACCATGGCGCGCAGGGTTTGCGCCGTGGCCTCGTCGTGGATGGGCGGGCCGGGCCTGAAAAGGCCGAGCTGAAACGAGGGCTGATCCGGATGCTGGACGGTGAGCCAGCGGTAGGGCCCATTGCGTACGTCCGTGTGTACGCGAAATCCAAGCTTCTCAACATAGAACGAGAGCGCCTCGTCCTGGTCCTCGACGTACAAGCCTGCGACATTGATACCTTCGTTCATGACTCCTCCTTGGTCGATGTCCGCACTGTATCTTTGGCCAGGCGCCGGCGCTTCTCCAAAACTGCGGTGCCTAGATCGGGGCGCTGCACGGCCTTCAGTACACAGGCGGGGATGCCGCCCTGCGGCATATCGGTACGGGCCTCGCTGCGCATGGCGCCGGGGCTGTGGCCGGTGATGTCACGGAAGATGCGGCCGAAGGTGCCCAGGCTTTCCCAGCCGGTCGAGTAGGCAATATCCGTGATGCTCAGTTCGGTATCGCGCAACAGGCTGACGGCCCGCTCGATGCGCCGTGTCAGCAGGTAGCGATGCGGCGGAAGGCCGAAGGCCCGTTTGAAGGAGCGCGCGAAATAGGCCTCGGAGATACCGCTGACCTCGGCAAGGCGCCTGACGGGCCAGGCCTCGTGCGAAGCGGCGTCCATACGGTCCTTGGCGCGCAGCAGGCGGCGCAGCAAGGCTGCGTCCTGCAGGGCGCCGGCGGCGGCCAGCTTCGGGGGCGAGGCGGGCGGCTGCGTGTTTCGGGCTTCGCGCGGGGGCATCGTTTCCGGGGCAGGGGAAGATGCGGGTAGTTTAGGGGACTGGCAGCGCGCTTCCAACCGCGGCGTGTAGCTCCGAGCGATGACGAATCGCATTGGCGAGGTCAGCGATCGGCGTCAGCAACCCGCGATCGAATGTCTCTTGCGGCTCACCTGCGCGCAATCGCGCGGGCCAGTCGGCATGCGTGAGCGCGCCACGGCCCAGCGAAACGAAGTCCGCCTCCTGCCTTCCCATCATCCCTTCGGCCTGCACCGCATCATGCAGCGAACCGTTGGCCAGCACCGGCACCGAAACGTGCCTGCGCGCCAGCGCCGCGAGACTGGGGCCGTGCTCGCCGAAAGCCGGGCGCCAGGCTTCAAACTCGGTGGTGTGCAGGTAATCAATGGGCAGCCCGCCGAGCGTGTCGAAGATCCGTGCGGCATCGGCCTCGCCGCCGCCCCACTTGTGCGTGAAGTCGTTGACCTTGCCTTGCGAGCAGCGCACCCCCACGACAAAGCGCTCTGTCGTTGCCAGGCGGACAGCCTGGATGACATCCACCGTCAGGCGCAGACGGTTGTCCAGGCTGCCGCCGTAGCGGTCCTCGCGCAGATTGGTGTGGGCCGTCAGAAACTGGTCCAGCAGATACCCGTTGGCGCCATGTATCTCGACGCCGTCGAATCCGGCCGCCTGCGCCCTGCGCGCCGCTTGCGCGAAGGATTGGACCGCCTCGGCGATATCATCGGCCGACATCGCCTCGGGCATCCGGTAGGGCCCCGCACCGCGATAGAAAGCCATCTGCTGTCCCGCCGGCAACACGGCCGAGGGACCCTTCGTCGTGATGCGATGGGGATTCCCCTGCGACAGCGCGCCCGCATGCATGAGTTGCGCGATGATGCGCCCACCCTGCGCATGTACGCGGTCCACCACGGTGCGCCACGCATCGCGCTGGGCATCGTCGGCCAGGCCCGGCTGGAAGAGATAGCCTTGCGAATGGGCCTTGTCCGTATAGATGCCTTCGGTGATCACCAGACCGAAGCCGCCAGCAGCGAAGGCGCCATAGTAGTCAGCCATCTGCTTCGTGGCGTGGCCGTCCGCCGTGGCGCTGACCCGGGTCATGGGCGCGACGGCGAGACGGTTGGACAGGCTCAGCTCCTTCCCCACCCGCAGCGGCGTGAACAAGCCGGCGTGCGCGGTTTGCGCAGCGCCTGCCGGACGATCAGCGAACGTGCTCATGTCAGCGGCCCTCCTGTTGGCGTATGGCCGCGATCGCCTCGATCTCGATCATGGCGGCGGGGTCGTAGAGCGCCTTGATCTCCGCGATCGTGTCGGCCGGATAGGGGGCTGAAAAGAAGCGGCGGCGCAGCGCCACCACGTCCTCGAAGTGCCCCATGTCAGTGACGAAGATGGTGACCTTGATCACGTCATTCAAGCTGGAGCCGCCCGCTTCCAGCGCACGGCGCAAATTCAGGAAAGCCTGCTCGCCCTGGGCAGGAAAGCCGCCGGCGACGATCTTGCCGTCGTCGCCGGCGCCCGCCTGGCCCGAGATGAAGAGCAAGTTTCCGAACTGGATGCCCTGCGAAAGCAGAAAGGGCTCGTAGTGGTCGGGCTGGGTGATGACACGTTGCAGCATGGTGCGAATTCCTTCATTCATGGTCGGTGGGTGAATCAGGCCTTGAATGGCCTGTCCGTACCGCCAATGTAGGAATATGCAGCGCATGTGACAAAGGTTCATTTGTCAGCTATAAGAAGAGAAAATCTCATCTATGAGCAGATTCTTCCCATGCAACGCCGATTCCTTCCGCTCTCTGCGCTTCGGGTATTCGAAGCCGCCGCGCGCCTGGGCAGCTTCAAAGCCGCCGCCGAAGAGCTGGCTGTCACTCCCACCGCCGTCAGCCACCAGATCCGCGCCCTGGAGGCGCGGACGGGGCTTGCGCTGTTCGACCGCCAGGTGCGCAAGGTGTCGCTGACCGATGCGGGGGCGCAGCTCTATCCAGTGCTGCGCGACGGATTCGATACGTTCGAGGCGACGCTGGCGCGCTTGACCCAACAGCGAACGCGGATTCAAGTGAGCATCTCGGCGACGAATGCCTTCACCGTGAAGTGGCTGGTGCCGCGCATGGCGGATTTCCGGCGCCGGCATCCCGACATCGACTTGCAGCTGCAGGCGACCGACGACCTCGTCGACCTGCGGTCGACGGCGGTCGACATCGCCATTCGCTATGGCCGAGGGCCGTATCCCGGCCTGGCGGTCCAGCCCCTGTTCACCGACCGGTTCGCGCCCGTGGCCAATCCGCGCCTGGGCGTCAGGTCGCCAGACGATCTGGCCCGCGTGCCATTGATCCGTTTCGATTGGAAGCGGCCTCAGCCGGAGAATCCCACCTGGGACCGTTGGTTCACAGTCGCGAAGCGGCCCCAGCCGCGGCAAGCGAGTCAGCTGCGCTTTTCCGACGAAGGACACGCAATACAGGCGGCCGTCGCGGGACATGGCATTGCGTTGGTCAGCCTGGCGTTGATCGCCGACGAACTGGAAGCCGGCCATCTCGTGCAGCCGTTCGGGCCAGCGATCGACGGGCATACCTATCACCTGGCCATGAGCGCCGACCGGCCGCCCTCGCCGCAAGTCCAAGCCGTGGCCGACTGGTTGCGCGCTCAGGCCGCGGGGCGCGGATACAAGCCTTGAGCCGCCGTATCCGGCTGACACGCATCTTTCGCGAGGATGCCGGCGCACGCTGGCGCCGGCATCTTTGGTCGCGAACCCTGCCTACGGTGTCACGATGTTGAACCAGAACTCAAAGTCGTCAAGCGAACCAAAGACGTCATTCAGCTTGGACTGATCGCCGGTGATCTTGACGTCACCCTTGGCCAGGGCGTCTTTCAAGGTGATCTGCTTGAGCATGATGTCGTTGAGCGTGTTCCGGGTCAGCGTGACGCTGGCGCTGGGTTCCTTGGCCGGCTTGCCTTCCGTGTGATTGAGCACGCTGTTCACCATCTCAAGCGTGTACTGCTGCTTGGTGTCGGTGAAATCCACGTTCAGCACGACGTGCTTGCCCTCGGCTTTCTCGCGGTTCAGGCGAACCGCGAAATAGTCGAACAGCATGTCCAGCGTCATGGCGCGGATCGTGTCCGGACTGGCGGTATCGGGCACGGGCAGCTTCTTGACGCCTTCACGCAACTCCTTGGCGCCCGTCAGGTAGAAGTTGCGCCATGGGCCGCTTTCCGCCTGGTAGCCCATCTGCTCCAGGGCGTCGGCCTGCAGGCTGCGGGCATCCTGGTTTTGCGGATCGGCGAACACCGCGTAATTGACCACCTCGGCCACCCAGCGGTAGTCCCCTTTGGCGTAGTACTCGCGCGCCTTTTTCAGCAAGGCTTCCGTGCCGCCCATCATGTCCACGTAACGCTTGGCGCCTTGCTCGATCGGCAGCGTGTGCAGCGTGGCGGGGTTGCCGTTGAACCAGCCCAGGTAGAGCACATAGGTGGCTCGGACGTTATGGTTGACCGAGCCGTAATAGCCCCGGTTCGAGAACTTGGTGGCGATCGCCTTGGGCAGCTTGACCTGTTCCGCGATCTCTTCCTTGTTGTAGCCCATGTTGGCAAGGCGCAAGGTCTCGTCGTTGATGTACCGGTACATGTCACGCTGCAGGCTCAACTGCTGCTGGACGTCCTTCTTGCCCCAGACCGGCCAGTGATGCATGGCATACATGACTTCGACGTCATCTCCCCACAACGCCAGGGCCTCGTTCAGGTACTTGGACCATGCCAGCGGGTCGCGGATCTTGGCGCCGCGCAGCGAATAGGTGTTGTGCAGGGTGTGGGTGGAGTCTTCCGCCGTATTGAGCGCCTTTTTTTCCTTGATGTAATACAGCATCTCGGCGGGGGCTTCGCTGCCGGGCGCATACAGGAATTCGTACGTCAGCCCGTCGATGACGCGCGTTTCGCCGGTCTTTTCAATGATGTCCGTGGGCGGGATCAGGGTTACGGTGCCCGCCGACGTGGTGGTGCCCAGGCCAGCGCCAACCTGGCCGGTGGGGCTGGGCGGCAAGAGGTTGCCGTACATGTAGCTGGCGCGGCGGCTCATGGCCGTGCCGGCCATCACGTTCTCGGCCACCGCGTGTTCCAGAAAGCCAAGCGGCGCATAGATCTTGACCTTGCCGGCCTTCACGTCGGCTTCGTCCACCACCCCCCGCACGCCGCCGTAGTGGTCCACGTGGCTGTGGGTATAGATCACCGCGACCAAGGGCTTCTTGGGGCGGTGTTGATAGTAGAGATCCAGCGCCGCCTTGGCCGTTTCGGTGGAAACCAGCGGGTCCATGATCGTCAGGCCATCCTTGCCTTCGACGATGGTCATATTGGACAGGTCCAGGTTGCGCACCTGGTAGATGCCGTCAGTGACCTGAAACAGACCCGAGATATTCAAAAGCTGCGACTGGCGCCACAGGCTGGGGTTGACGGTGTCTGGCGCATCCGACCCTTCCTTGATGAAGTCGTACTTGCCCGGGTCCCACACCAGGTTTCCCTCGGCGCCCTTGATCATCGCTCCCGGCAGCGGCGCAATGAACCCCTTGTGAGCCAGCTCGAACGAGGTCTTGTCGGAGAACGGAAGTTCTTTCAAGAGCTCGGCATTGGCTGCCTTCGTGGCGGCTTCCGCGGGCTTGGGCGCTTGCGCAGACCATGCCGGGGCCGCCAGCCCCAGCGCGAGGGCCAGGCCGGTTGCAGCGGCGCGGGCCCCCATGTGTTCGCCTGGCCTGACTCGGGCGGACCGGGTCCGTGTAGTGCGATGCGGTGACAAGGTATTCACACTGGAAATGAGCTTCATAACGACTACTCTCCATGATGAGATAAACCGACGCCGGGATGGGCGCACGTCAGAAACGCAAGGGATCGCAAGTAGCGGGTGAGTGCCCGTCCTATGAGGGCGTTGAAGAGCGGGTGGGCAGGGCAGCGAATCGCCAGCGCTGGACGACGGGGTCGCTGGGGTGGGGGGCACTGAACATTCGAAAACCCAGGGTAGCGCAGTCGTTGGCCGCTTTGGGATGCAGCGCCGCAGCAATTGTTGCGCACCTGCAAGAATGGTCACGCAGACATGCGCAGGGTGCTTTCTCGCCGAGGCATATTGCCTGATATTCGAACGTGGCCTGTCCTGGAAAGAGACAGGGGCGCGGGGCCGGCGTGTCCGATAAACATTGACGATCTCAGGATGGCTGCAGTGAACTATTCACTTGTTCTCGCTGGCGTGGCCGTGGCCTTCTTCTTTCTTTTGCTGGCGGCGATTCGCGTTGGGTGCTACCTGGGTAGCCGCAGAAGCCCGGGTGACAAGGGCAAGGCGGGCTCCGCAGCCATCGAAGCGTCCGTGTTCGCGCTGCTAGGCCTGCTGATCGCATTTACGTTTTCAGGCGCCGCGCAGCGGATGGCGGACAGGCGGGGCCTGCTGGTGGAAGAGGTGAACGCCATTGGGACTGCCTGGCTGCGGATAGACATGCTCAGTCCCGATAGCCAGCCTCAATTGCGCGACCAGTTCCGGCGTTATGTGGATCAGCGGATCAGCTATTACCGGCATGTGGCGGACCTGGACCAGCGGGAGGCCATCTCGGTGAAGGCAGGCGCCATCCAGCAGGAGATCTGGTCGTCGTCCATGCAGGCCGTCAGGCAAGTTGCGCCGCCGTTTGGCGCTTTGTACGTGGCGGCTGTCAACGATATGTTCGACGTGGCGACTGCCCAGACTGTTGCGCAGAAGGTCCATCCCCCGCTGGCGACTTATCTTTTCCTGGGATTCCTGACGCTGGTATGCGCTTGCCTGATCGGCCTGAACCTGGCCGAGGCCAAAGGGAACTCCCTGTTTCACCGGATCGTCTATGCGGTCGTCATGACTGCGGCGATTTACATCATCGTCGATTTCGAGTTTCCGCGGATCGGCGCTATACGCATCGACCAAAGCGACGCGCTGCTCATGGCGCAGCGTGAAGCGATGGGGCCGCCCGCGGGTCAATAGCGCGTACCGCGAGACGGTTTCCAGGATGCGTGTGTGGGGGCTCACCGAGGGAGAAACGGCATGAGGTACCCGTTGGCAGGGCAGGGCCGGTACGCCAAACGGCTGTCTATGTGGCTGATCGCGGCGCATGCGTGCGCCGCAGCGCCGGCCGCGGCGCAGCCCACGATCAGACTGAGCCAAGACGACTTGCAGAAGCGCGCCAATGGCGTTCTGGCGCTGATGTCCTTGTCCATCGTGCCGGACATCACGACCAGTTCTTTATCCATAAGCGGGGGCGGGGGCTCCACGTCGGGGTCGACTGAATTCTTCATGACGCAGCTTGGCGGCGGAGACACGATCTCCGATTCCGTGCCCATATACCTGGAAGGGGTGCTGGCCGGCAGCCGCTACGACCCGACCTTCGTCGCCACCCAGGGCGCGGAGACCCGCAACATTCCGACCAAATGGAACAGCCTGTCCGCAACCGGCGGGATCGGCTGGGACTTCAAGCTGACCGACGAACTGAAGCTGCGGCCCATTTTCAACATCGCGCTGGGCAACGTCACGAGCGACCTGCGCGCGGCGAGCTGGTACGTGGGGCAACAGACGGGACGGGATATCAGCTTCCTGGATCGCGGCTCGCTGAACGCCTACGGCCTGGGCGGGTCGCTGATGCTGGATTACGAACACTACCGGCCGGGCTACGAGGTGGACGTGGAGTTGCGGTACTCGGATATACGGCTCAAGAGTTTCGACAGCTCGGCCGCGGTGCAGGGGAACGCCACCGCGCAGTCCGCCAACCTGTGGGCCCGTTACCGTGCGCCGACCGGCTTGACGATGCTGCAGAGGCCGCTGCGCTACGTGCTTGAACTGACGCATTCTGAATTCCTGGGAGATCAGCGGGGCATACTCGGCTTTGATCGGCTGACGTCGGTCGGGCTTGGCCTGGAATTGGATTCGAGCGCCTACGACGTCATCGTGACGCGCACGCGGCTCGTGGGACGCTACGTCTTCGGGACGAACGTGTCGGGATTCTCGGTGGGCCTGGCCGTCAGTTTTTGAGCGTGCCCGGTCAGGTTCTGGCCGCAAGCTTGTGGCGGCAACCTTTCCGTCATGAGCAAACGGTAATAATATTCAATCTCATCAACTGCACGTCCGCCACCGGCGGCCGCTTCCGTGACCGTATCCGCGACTCGCCCCGAATTAGATTGGACCGTATCCACCGCGGCGCCCGCGATGTCCCTGGCCGGAGGCACGCTGCGCTTCGGCCAGGCCGAGCGGGTGCATGAAGACCTGGACCCCGGACTGAAGCTGGTCCTGGTGCTGGACGGCGACCTGCGCTACAGCGTGCGCGGCGCGCCTGCCACCCATGTCAGCGGGCCTTCGCTGCACCTGAGCCTGTGCCAGGATCCGATGGATATGGTGCATGAGTTCGGCGCTGGCCGGGCGCTGCGGTTCGTTTCCCTGCGCACCAGCCTGGATCATCTGCGCGGGTCCTTCGCGATGGAACCCGCCGAATTGGGTTCGCTGCTGCAGGCGCCGCGCGGCCAGCAGCCCTATGCGGATGCCAACCTGCGCGTGAACGACGCGTTGCTGGCGCTGGGGCACCAGATGCTGGCCTGCTCGATGCAGGGCGCGCTCAAGCGCATGTACCTCTCGGGCAAGGCGCTGGAGCTGGCCGCGCTGGCGTTCAACGCCTTGCAGCCCGCGCGCGAGGGGGGCGCGGCTTGCGTCCTGCCGCGAGGCGATGCCGAGCGGCTGCACCACGCGCGCGACCTGCTTCTGGCGGATCTGCAGGAACCGCCTTCGCTGCCCGAATTGGCGCGGCTTGCGGGCATCAATGTCAACAAGCTGACCACGGGGTTTCGCAAGCTGTTCGGCCAGAGCGTTTACGCCTTTGTACGCGAACGCCGCATGGAGCAAGCGCACGCCTGGCTGGCCGCTGGCGCCTTGACCGTATCCGAGGCGGCCTACGCCTGCGGCTACACCGATTCGCACTTCACCAAAGCCTTCCAGCGCCGCTACGGCGTGCTGCCCAGCAGCCTGGCGACCCGCAACTGATCCCCGGTTTTCCCTCCATCCGGGCGGGATACTTCCGCAATCGCTAGTGAAAGTTCCGCAATCGCCAGCGGGCCAGCCGGCTCCTCTCTAGAATTATTTGAGAATAATTCTCAATATTTAATACAGAGGAATGGCGGTGCGTAAACAGGTGAAAAAAGGGGCGGCCCGACCGCAGCAGGGCAGGGCGCGCGTCAGGCATTGGCCGCTGTGGCTGGCCGTGGCGGCGGGGCCCGCATTGGCTGAGGATGCGCCCTCGTTGCCGGCGGTGACGGTCAGCGGCGAGGGCGTGGCGCATGAAACACCCATGATGGCCAAACTGCCGCTGACCGTGCGCGAAATCCCGCAATCCGTCACGGTGATCGGGCTGGAGCAGATGCGCGAGCAGAACCTGCAAAGCCTGGACGAGGTCATGCAGCACGCCACCGGCATCACGGTGCAGCCTTATCAGCTGTTGACCACGGCGTATTACGCGCGTGGCTTCAAGGTGGATTCGTTCGAGCAGGACGGGGTGCCGGTGCTGATGGGCAATATGGCTGCGTCGCCGCAGGACATGGCGGTGTACGAGCGCGTGGAGATCCTGCGGGGCGCCAACGGTCTGATGCATGGCGCCGGCAACCCGGCCGCCACCGTGAACCTGGTGCGCAAGCGGCCGCAGCGCGAGTTCTCGTTCAATGGCCTGGTCAGCGCCGGAAGCTGGGACCGCTATCGGGCCGAGGCCGACCTGGGCGGCCCCTTGAACGATAGCGGCAGCGCGCGCGGGCGCGTCGTCAGCGCGGTCGAAGACCGCGGCTATTTCTACGACGTGGCCGACCAGCAATCCGCTTTGCTCTACGCCATCGGTGAAGTGGACCTGGGGCCGCGGACCGTGCTGTCGGCCGGTGTGCAGACCCAGCGCATCCGCTCCACGCCCAACATGGCGGGTGTGCCGCGCTACAAGGACGGCGGTGATATCGGCTTGCCGCGGTCCACGTTTCTGGACGTCGCCTGGGGCCGCTTCAACTGGGACACGACCCGCGTATTCGCGGATCTGGAGCACCGTTTTGGCGACGGATGGGCCGCCAGGATCAGCGCCAACTACCTGAACGCGGACAGCAACTTGAAGTACGCCGGCGCTTACGGCGCCATCGACCGGCAGACCGGGCTGGGTTCCCGGCTGATGGGCGCCGCCTACAAGTTCGACAACACGCAGACCAGCGTGGATGCGTATGTCAGCGGTCCGGTCCAATGGTTCGGCCGCCGCCATGAACTGCTGCTGGGCGGCAATGCGCAGCGCACCACGTCCGAGCAATACACCGCCATGCTGACACCGGCGCTGAACGTGCCGGTGAACGTGTTCGACTGGGATCCGCAAGGCGTGCCGGAACCGGGCGTCGGCCCCTACACGTCGCCGGGCGAGACGCGCCTCAAGCAGCAGGGCGTCTACGGCATGGGCCGCTTTTCGCTGGCCGATCCGGTCACCCTGGTGCTGGGCGGGCGCATGAGCTGGTGGAACCAGACCTCGCCCGGCGCGCGCCAGCGGATCGATCCCGAGTTCACGCCGTATGGCGGCCTGATCGTGGATCTGAACCCGCAATGGTCGCTGTACGGCAGCTATGCGCAAGTGTTCCAGCCGCAAAGCCAGCTGACCCGCGAAGGCAAGCCGCTGGACCCCGTCACCGGCACCAACTATGAAGCAGGCGTGAAGGGCGAACTGGCCGACGGGGCGTTGAACGTATCGCTGGCGGTGTTCCAGATCCAGCAGAAGAACCGCGCGCAGCAGGACCCCGATTGGCCTTGCGTGGGCAACAACTGCTACTACATCTCGGGCGGCGAAGTGCGCAGCCGCGGCATCGAAGCCGAGGCCAACGGGCAGATCACGCCCAACTGGTCGGTGGCCGGCGGCTACACCTTCAACACCAGCAAATACCTGAAGGACGCGGTCTCCAACGGGCAGCCCTTCGCGAGCTTTACGCCCAAGCACATCTTCCGCGTCTGGACGAACTATGCGCTGCCCGCCCTGGACCGGCGCCTGAGCGTGGGCGGCGGCGTGCAGATGCAGTCGGGGTACTCGACCGTGTCGGGCCCCGTGACCTTGCGCCAGGGCGGCGTCACGCTGGTGGACCTGCGCGCGGCGTACCGCCTGGACAAGCACGTGACGGTGGCGCTGAACCTGAACAACGTCTTTGACCGCCGCTATTACCAGAGCCTGTCCGGCACGTCCTGGAACAACCGCTACGGCGAACCGCGCAACGCGATGCTGACTTTGCGCGCGCAGTACTGACCGTCAGCTCCGGGCCGGCGCGCGAAGCCGCGCCGTCCTTTTCAACATCCGGGAGTTTCACAATGAAGACCGAGGAAGCCCTTTTGCCTCCCGCCGTCTTTGAATGGCTGGATCATTTCATGGCGCTGGCCCACGGCGGCGGCATGCGCGAGGTCGGCAAGCCAGGCCGCCTGTCGCCGCAAGACGGCTGGCTGGTCGGCGTCAAAGCCGTGGCAAGCGATGCCGACGTGCATGGCGACGTATGGGAGCGCCATCCCGCGGGCGAAGAGATGCTGTGCGTGCTGGAAGGACGCGTGGTGCTCACGCTGATGGAAGACGGCGGCGCGGAAACCGACGTGCTGCTGGAGAACCGTCACGGTACGGTCGTGCCGCGCGGCGTGTGGCATCGGCTGCATGTGGCCTGTCCAGGAAAGATCCTGTTCGTGACGCCGGGGCAGGGTAGCGAACATCGCCGCGTGGCGGCATCCCCCAATAGGAAACCCAGACCGTGAATCGATTGGCAAACGGGCGCTTGTTCATCATGATCGCCGCCCTGTATTTTTCGCAAGGCATACCGCTGGGCGTGGCGATGGAGGCCTTGCCCACGCTGCTGCGCCGCGACGGCGCCGGCCTGGGCACGCTGGCCTGGCTGCCGCTGGTCGGCCTGCCATGGGTGCTGAAGTTCCTGTGGGCGCCGCAGGTCGACAACCGCTGGCGGCCGTCCGCGGGCCGGCGCCGCAGCTGGATCGTGCCGATGCAGGCCATCGTGCTGGCCTGCATGACGGGCGTGGCGCTGCTGGGCATTTCGTCGGCCAGCGCCGCGTGGGGAGTCGGACTGATGGCCGTGGCGTCGTTGGCCAGCGCCACGCAGGACATCGCCACCGACGGCCTGACGGCCGAACGCTTCGACGGCCAGGCGCTGGCGCGGGCCAATGCCGTGCAAGTAGGCGGCACGATGGTGGGCTTCTTCTTCGGCGGCCCCGGCGCATTGATCATGGCGGGCTATATCGGGCAGCGCGGCGCGTTGGCCGTGCTGGCGATGGTCGTGGCGTTCAGCCTGTTGATGGCCGCGACCTGGCGCGAGACACCGCTGGACTGCCGGGAGGCCGCGACGCCGCGCCAGCGCGCGTCGCTGGCGGGTTTCGCCCGCCGCCGCGGCGCGTGGGCGCTGGCCGTGGCCGCCTTCCTGGCGGCGATGACGGCGGTGGCCGGCTACGGCTTGTCCAAGCTGTATCTGGTGGATGCGGGCTGGGAACTGGAGGCCGTCGGGCGTATCGGCATGGCGGGCGGCGTGGTCACCGTGCTGCTGGGTTGCGGCGGAGGCGCCTGGCTGATCGGAAAGCTGGGTGCGCGCACGGTGCTGGCGCTGGGCCTCGCGGCGTCCGGCGCCGCCGCGCTGGGCTGGATGGCGCAGGCCCACGGCTGGACGCCCGTCCACCCGCGCATGGCCTACGCGGCGCAGGGACTGGGTTCGTTCGGGGCGGGCGCGGCATCGGTCGCGTTGATGACGCTGGCGATGCGTTTCGCCCGGCAGGGGCGGCAATCGGGCACGGACATGACGGCGGTGCAGAGCGCGCGCGACCTGGGCGAAATCCTGACCTCGTCCATGATGACGGGGCTGGCGGCCCATATCGGCTATGCGGGCGGCTTTGCCAGCGGCGTGGCGGTGGCCGCCGCCACATTGCTTTTCACGACGGCGGCGTTGCGGCGCGTGGCGCCAGCCTGATCGCCACCCGCTGCGGCGGCGAATTACTGACAAATAGCTGAATTAAACGCGAGTTGGTGCGATTTGTGCTTTTTTGTGACGGACATATAATCCATCTAATACTCATTATCATTTACGCAATGGGGGTGGTGGATCTTGGCTAAAAATGTTCAGTTAATGCTTGTTTTGCGCTCCAGATGGCTCAGTCCCATGGCTGCGCTTCCCTTCGTCCTGCCTGTTTGCAGCGCCTGGGCGCAAACCGAGGCGCCGGCCCCGACGCTGCAACCCGTCACGGTCACCGCGGGCTCGGTGGCGGAGGAACTGCCGCCGCCCTATGCGGGGGGGCAGGTGGCGCAGGGCGCGCGCTTGGGCCTGATGGGCAACCAGGACGTGATGGACACGCCGTTCAACGTCACGAGCTATACCGCCGAGCTTATCCAGAACCAGCAGGCGCGCACGCTTGCCGACGTCATGGCCAATGATCCTTCGGTCCGGTTCACGACGTCGAGCGGGCACGCCTATGAGAACTTCCGCATTCGAGGTTTTGACGTCAACCAGAACGATGTGGCGATCAACGGCATGTACGGGCTGGCGCCCATGGGCCGCACCCCGCTGGAGTTCGTGGAGCGGGTCGAGGTGCTGAAAGGCCCGAACGCCTTGTTCAGCGGCATGGCCCCCAGCGGCGCGGTGGGGGGCACGATCAACCTCGTGCCCAAGCGCGCGGGCGACACGCCCAACGCCACGTTCGGAGTGAACTGGCAGTCCGACGGACAGCTGGGCACGACGATAGACGCCGGGCGGCGCTACGGCGCCAGCAACGAATGGGGCGCGCGCGTCAATGGCTCCTTCAGCGACGGAGCCACCACGCTGGACGGTCAATCCAGAAAGCGCGAGTTCCTGTCCGCCGGCCTGGACTATCGCGGGAGCGCGCTGAGCGCGTCGATCGACGCCTATCACAGCCAGGAATCGTTCACGGGCGGCACGCCGGCCATGTTCTGGTTCGGCGGCTCCGTCGTTCCCGTGGCACCCGATCCCCGCATCAATCAGTTCAGCACCGGCTACGGCAACATACAGAGCAATGCCGTGGTCGCGCGAGCCGAATACCGTTTCAATGACAGCGTGTCGGCCTTCGCGGGCGTGGGCAGGCGCGACAGCCACCAATCCGGGCTGATCAACGGCACCCACGCGCGGCAGATCGACGCCAACGGCAATTTCACCGGATCCATCATCGGCCAGCGGGCCTACACCGACGCCACCTCGGCCGAGGCGGGCCTGCGTTCGCGCTTCAGGACGGGCAGCGTGGGGCACGAACTGGTGCTTCAGGCCTCCATACTGGAGCTGGAGGACGGCTCGGCCACCGGCACGGCCTCGACCTTCAAGTCCAACATCTACGACCCGATCACGCCTGTCATGCCGGCGGTGCCGGGCAGTGCGCCCAAGACGGCGGAAAACACGCTGTCCAGCCTGGCGCTGGTCGACACCATGTCCTTCTTCGACGACAAGCTGCTTCTGACCGGAGGCCTGCGCAACCAGCGCGTGAAGACCACCAACTTCGACAAGACGGGCAAGACGACTTCCCGCTACGACAAGGATGCCGTGACGCCGGCGGTGGCCGTGGTCGTCAAGCCCTGGGGGCCGGATGTCTCGCTGTACGCCAACTACGTGCAGGGCTTGAGCAAGGGCGACAGCGTCACGGACACCACGGCCAGCAACTATGGGCAGGTCTTCGCGCCTTACAAGACCGAACAGCAGGAGGTGGGCATCAAGTGGAACGCCGGCACCTTCACCAATACGCTGGCGCTCTTCCAGATCGACAAGCCCATGCTGGTCACGGAGGGCTCGACGGCCAGGCCGACGTATGCGGACGGCGGCGAGAAGCGCGTCCGGGGGGTGGAATGGAACACATTCGGCGAGCTGATGCGCGGCGTGCGCGTGCTGGGCGGCGTTACGTATTCCCAAGGCACGCAGACCAAGACCTCGTTTGGCCGCTATGACGGCAATACCGCGGTCGGCGCGCCGCGCTGGCAGGTCAATACCGGGCTGGAATGGGATACCCCCTGGGTGCCCGGCCTGACCTTGAGCGGGCGCGTGCAGGCGACGTCCAGCCAGTATGCCGACTCGGCCAACAAGCTGCAGATTCCGGGCTGGGGCCAGCTCGACCTGGGCGCCCGTTATGCCACGCAGGTCAACGGCCGGGACGTGGTGCTGCGCCTGAACGTCAACAACGTGTTCAACAAGTATTACTACGCCGGCATCTTCAGCGACACGACCCCGATCGCGACGTTGGGCCCGGCACGTAGCGTCACCGCGTCCGCCAGCATCAGCTTCTGAACGCTGGCGGCGCGTTCCGCCTGTTCCCAGTCCTGGACGGTCACTCCGGGCCATGGGGGCGGGCGGCATTTGAACGCTCGCGTTTCATTCAAGGATGACTATGCAAGCCTTGGTTCCCCTCAGCCTGATCGTCATGTTCCTGGGCTGTTTCTGCATCTATCGCGCCTCGCCGAACCAGCGGTGGCGGCCTGCGCCCTGGCCAGCCGTGTCCGCCCGCGCCGCGGGCGTCCTCCTGCTGGCGCTGGGCGGCTGGGGTTGCTTGCGCGCGTTCTCGGCCGTCGCGGCCGTGTTCGTGTTCTGTACGGCCCTGATGCTGTTCTTCAGCCTGATTCCCTACCTGGGCGCGCTTGTGGGGTTGCGCCGGAGCGATACGCATGAAGCCCGGTAAGCCTGCCCCCATCCGGCGCGACTGGATATCCAAGAGCCTGGCCGGCGCGCTGCTGGGCTTCGCGCTTGCCATGGGGGCCAGCGCGGCGCTTGCCGCGCTCACCGCCGGGATTCCGTTGGCGACACGCTCGCAGCTTGCCATGTGGCTGGTGCCGCCGGTCTGGCTGGGCGTCCTGAGCACCGTCTATTTCTTCGCCAGCGGCCTGCGCGCCTGGATCTGGCTGGGCGGGGCCTGCCTGGCGCTCTACGGCGGGCTGTTCCTGGCCGGCGCGATTTAAGGGGAGGTCGCGAGCATGAGAGCCGACTACATACGCATCTACAAATCGGTCCATACCTGGACGGGCATCCTGACGGGCATGGCGCTCTTCATTGCCTTCTATGCGGGTGCCTTGACCGTGTTCAAGGAGCCGCTGGCCCGATGGGCGACGCCGCAATCGACGGTCTTGCACGTACCCCTGGACGAGGCGCCGGACCTGATCTCCAGGACCCTGGCGGCGCGGCCGGAGGTGGCCAAGGGATTCAACATCCATCTGCAGGCGGCCGAGCATGTTCCCGCCCGCATGGGCTGGGAAGTCCGCGACCCGCAAGCCGACGAGCATGACGAATCGTCGCTGCGGCACTACGTCGCCTACGTCGATCCGGGCGGCGAGCTCAGGGTGGAGCAATCCACGCCCAGCGGGCTGACGTCGTTCATAGACGTGCTGCATCGCGTGGTGGGCCTGCCGGTCGACAGCGATCCCAACCGCTGGGTCATGGGCGTCATCGCATCGCTGTACGCGGTCGCTCTGGTATCCGGGGTCATCGTGCTGCTGCCGTCGCTGGTCAAGGACTTCTTCGCCTTGCGGACAGGCAAGAACCTGAAACGCATGTGGCTGGACGCGCACAACGTGGTGGGAATCGTGTCCCTGCCATTTCATATCATCATGGCGCTCAGCTCGGTCGTGTTCGCGTTTCACGATGGCATCTATGACCTGCAGGACAGGTTGATGTACCAGGGCAAACTGGAATCGGTCTTCCAACGGCCCGCCGGGGGCGGGGCGGACGCAGCCGCCCGCGACCCGGCCGCCATGCTGGCGCCGCGGGACCTGGTGGCCAAGGCGCGCAGCCTGGCGCCGGGTTTCGAGCCCAGCGTGCTGCAATACCAGCAAGTCACCGGTCCGCGCGCCGTGGTGCGCGTATGGGGCAAGGACGACAGCGCGGTGTCGCCGAGGGCGCGAGGCGGCTTCGTGGCGATCGATCCCTACTCAGGAAAGATCATCAATAGCGACTACCTGCCCGGCGGGCAGAGCGCACCCAATCTCTGGATCAGCAGCTTCTTCGCGCTGCACATGGCGTCTTTTGGGGGCGTGGCGGTGCAGTGGCTCTATTTTCTCCTTGGGCTGGCGGGCGCCTGGCTGTTCTATAGCGGCAACCTGCTCTGGATCGAGACGCGCCGCAAGCGCGCCGACCGGCAGACCGGGGCCATTCCGGTACAGCGGCTGGACACGCGGCTGATGGCGTCGGCGACTGTCGGCGTCTGCCTTGGGTGCGTGTGCGGCATTTCGTTGATGATGGTCGCCTCCAAATGGCTGAACGGGCGCGTCGCTGATCTGAACGCCTGGCTACAGGGGCTTTACTACCTGGCGTTTTTCGCTTGCGTGGCCTGGGCCTTCCTGCGCGGCGGCGCGGCAGCCGGGGTGCATCTGCTGTGGGTGGCCGCGGCACTGACGTTGGCCATTCCGGCGACATCCCTGGTGGGCGGCCTGTTTCCGGGGTCCGGGCTGTGGGCGCACACGTCGGCCGCGACGCTGGGCGTGGATGCGACGGCGCTGGCGTCGGCCTTGGGATTTGTCTGGATGGCAAGGGCCAGCGCGCGCCGGATCGGACGAGGCGCGCTCGATAGTGCGTGGGCCCCCAAGCGGCTTGCGCCCCAGGACGGATAGCGGATGGCGACGGCCCGCCCTGGGCCGGTTGCTGCAACATGAAACGGTACTACCGCGGGTGATGAAACGGATGCGTATGCGTAAACAGAACGGTTTGGGGTGGCGGGATCGCGTGACGTCGACGGCGCTGGCCGTGGCGCTGGCCGGCATGGCGCCGGGCATGGCGGCGGCACAGTCCGGGCAGGGCGCGGTGACGCCGCGGGCCCCTGCGGATGAACGGATTCCACTGCAAAAGGGAGAGTTCCTGGCGGGGACGTGGGCCGCGGACAGCGGCGTGACCCTGGATCTGCTGGACAGCGCGGGTCGTCACGTGCGCCGGTTGAGCGACATCGAGAAACCGGCGGGCGCGCTCATGTTCGTGGCGCCGGCCGAAGGCGTCTATACGGTGCGGGCGCAGGGGCAGGGCGCCTACCGTTGGGCTGTGACCGAACGCTTGCCCTTGTCGGCGCAGCGCGCGCCCGCGTCGGCGATCGACAGTCCGCGCCTGGCCGCGCTGGCGGCGACGCTGGCGCAAGGCGGCACGACCGGCCCCTTCTGGGACGAGGTGGCCCGGCAGGGCACGCCGCTGGTTGAAGCCGTGGATGCCACGCGCGACCGCGTCACGTTCCTGTGGCGCGGCGCCGAACGCAATGTGCGCCTGTTTGGCGGGCCGTCCTCGGACCACGCGCAACTGGCCCGGCTGGGCGATTCCGACGTCTGGCATGTCAGCTTCGTCGTGCCCAGATCGACGCGTCTGTCGTATCGCCTGGCGCCCGATGTGCCGGAGCTGCCGGGTTCAGGCATGGCGCGGCGGCGCGCGATCCTGGCCACGGCGCAAGCCGATCCGCATAATCCCAAGGCCTATCCTGAGCCGGGCGTCGATGCTTTCCAGACCTATTCCATGCTGGAGCTGGCGGATGCGCCGCCGCAGCCCTGGGTCGAACCGCGCGCGGGCGTGCCGGCGGGCACGGTGGAGACGCTGGAATTGCGCAGCGACCGCCTGCGCAATACGCGCAAGATCCACCTGTACCGTCCTGCGGGCTGGCGGCCGGATGGCGCGGACAACCATGTGCTGGTGCTGTTCGATGCTGGCGCCTATCTGGGCCGGGTGCCCACCCCGACCATTCTCGACAACATGATCGCCGCGGGCGTCATTCCCCCGACCGCGGCACTGCTCATCGACAATCCCACCGCGGACTCCCGAGGCCAGGAATTGCCGCCCAATCCGGACTTTGCCGACTTCCTGGCGAAAGAGCTGATGCCGTGGGCGCGCAAGCAAGGCATAGTCGCGCCCGCGGCGCGCACGGTCATCGGGGGTTCCAGCTATGGCGGGCTGGCGTCGGCCTATGCCGCGCTTCGTCATCCGGAGGTGTTCGGCAACGTGCTCAGCCAGTCGGGCTCTTATTGGTGGGCTCCGTCGGGCGAAGAGGACCAGTGGCTGACGCGGCAGTTCGTCGCGGTGCGCAAATTGCCGGTGCGCTTCTTCCTGGGGGCCGGCCTGTTCGAATCCGGACGTGGCGGCCAGCCGGGCATTCTTGAGACCAACCGCCACCTGCGGGACGTGCTGCTCGCCAAGGGCTATCGGGTAACGCACCGCGAGGTTGCGGGCGGCCACGATTACCTGGTCTGGCGCGGCACCTTGTCGGATGGGCTGCTGGACCTGATCGGCACGGGCAGGTAAGACCGGGCGGGGACCGGGATTCCCGCCCGGATGGCTCAAGTTCAATAGGTGCCGCGCACCGTCAGCATCCAGTTGCGCGGCGCGCCATACCAGTTGCCGCCGTCCGCTCCGCCCACGCGCTCGTAGTAGACCTTGTCGAAAATGTTGTTGGCATTGAGCGCGACGGTCCAGTTGGGCGCGAAGCGATACTGCGCCATCAGGCCAATGACGGCGTAACCCGGCTGGGCGAACTTGTAGGGAGTGGCGTCGCCGTTGGCTGAGTAGACAGACCCGGAGACGAAGGTGGAACTCTGCACGACGGCATTGCCGCCGACGCGCCACCGCGACAGCGAGCCTGGCAGGGTGTAGGCGGTGGAGAGCTTGAACAGGTGGCGCGGCGTGATCGAGCTGAAGACCGTGTCTTCGCTTTTGTCCGTGGAATTGTTGAAGGTGTAGCCCAGGGCGAGCTCCCAGCCCGGCATGACTTCGCCGCCGATTTCCAGGTCCACGCCGCGGCTCACGACCTTGCCCTGCGCCTGGTAGCAGCAACTGCCGGCCCAGACGTCATAGGATTCCGGATAGCGCCGGTCGATCACGCCGGTGCCGGTGCGTTCGACGTTGAACAGGCTGAGCGTGGCGTTCAGGCGGCCGTCCATCAGTTCGCCCTTGAGGCCGGCTTCATAGCTCTTGCCCCGGATGGCGGGCAGCGAGGTGCCTGGCGCCGGCCCGGACTTCAGCAAGCCTTGTGGCTTGTGGATGGTGGAATAGCTGGCATAGACGGACCAGGCGTCGTTCAGATCGTAGATGACGCCGCCGTAGGGCGTGGTCTTCGTGGGCTCCTCATAGTCCGTGCGCGAGCTGACCGCCCAGCTGGAGCCGGCGTCCTTCCGGGTCGAAACGGTCTGGAAGAACTTGTAGCGGCTCACGCGCGCGCCGGCCACCAGGTGCAGGCGCGAGGTCGGATTGAAGCGCAGCACGCCGTACATGCCTTTCTGCTCCTGGCCCCAAGGTTCGTAGCGGGTGGTCAGCGGTACGTCCATGTCGGGGTTCCAGGCGTTGCGGTCGAACACGTTGACCGGCACCAGCCAGTTGTCCACCGGTTTGCCGGTATTCCACGTGCCTTCCACGCGCTGATAGTCCGCGCCCAGCAGGATCTCGTGGCTCTGTCCGAACAGGTCGAAGCCGCCACTGAGGTTGGCGTCGAACAGGTTCTGGCTGTTGTCCATGACGTACCGGCCGCCGCCCCAGGTGGCGCCCGAGCCGTCCAGCGGATTGATCGCGCCGTAGGCAAAAGCGGTGGTCGAACGCGTGTCGCTGCGCTCATGCGTGTAGTTGAGCTTGAGGCGCCAGCGTTCGGAGAAGCGCTGGTCGAGCTGCGCGAAAAGCTGCCTGGTCTCGGTCGACGCCTGCGCCCACGGCTGGGTCAACGAGGTCGAACGCGACAGGCCCAGGTCCCGGCCGTCCGAGTAGCGGGGCAGGCCATCGCCGTTGCCGCGTTCGCGGTTCTTGGAGTAGCTGCCGCCCAGCGTCAGCAGCGTGTCGCGCGTGAGATCCGCTTCCAGCACGCCGTACACCTGGGGCGATTCCGTACCCCGGTCATCCAGGAAAGAATCGCTGTTTTCGTACACGGCCACGGCGCGGCCACGCAAGCGGCCGTCGAATCCCAGCGGTCCCGTGGCGTCGATCATGCTGCGGTAGTTGTCCCAGCTGCCGGCCGAGGCTTCGACGATAAATTGGGTCTCGGCCAGCGGCTTCTTGCGCACCAGGTTGACGATGCCGCCCGGATCACCCATGCCGCCCAGCAAGCCCGACGCGCCGCGCATGATTTCGACGCGATCGTAGAACGCCAGGTCCTGGCCCGCGTCGTAGGTGTACGCGCCCAGCGCCAGCGGCGCGCCGCCATCGATCTGCATGCTCGTGATCTGGAAACCGCGGGAGTAGAAATTGAACGAGTTGTAGTTGGCGCGCTGCACCGTGATGCCTGCCGCGTGCGCCATGGCATCGCTGACGCTGGTGAGGCGCTGGTCGTCGATCTGCTGGCGAGTCACCACGGACACGGACTGCGGCACTTCGCGGAAGGCCAGGTCGGTCTTGGACGCGGTGCTGGTGACGCGGCTGGTGTAGGAGCCTGTGCCTTCGGTGGTGCCGTCTTCGGCGCGGCGGGCGGTTACGGTGATGGCCGACAGCGTGGCGGCGTCCAGGTTGTCGGGTTCGCGCTCGATCACGGCCTTGCCGTTCTCTATGACCGCGATCAGGCCGCTGCCGGCCAGCAGCCGGTCCAGCGCCTGCTGCGGCGTCAGCCGGCCGGCCACGGGCGGCGCGGTCTTGCCGGCGACAAGCGCGGGGTCGTACAGGAGTTCTATCGACATCTGGCGGCCGATTTCCACCAGCGCCTCGTGCAGCGGCTGGCGGGCCGAATTGATGACCATGGCGGTCTCGGCAGCCAGCGCGGCTGCGGGCAGGGTCGTCATGGAAAGCAGGGCGAAGGACAGGCGTCCCAGCAGAATGCGCGCGCTCGCGTGCTGGCGGCGGTTGCGGTAAGGCCGGAGGGTCATGAGAGGTAGTTCCAACGGGTTTGCTGCGGCTTGCGGCTGCAAGCCGGCACTCATGGATAACGAGTGCGGAACGACCTGAATCCCTGAAGCTTTTGCGCGGAAGTATTGAAACTAAGTGTAACTACGGTGCGGGGATCAGCACATAGCGGCCCGGCCCCTCCGCCTGCACCCGCACCGGCGCGATGCGCGGCAGCAGTTCCAGCAGGGTGGCCGGAGAGTCCACGTTCAACGTGCCCGAGACCCTCACCTGCGCCAGGCGCGCGCCGTCCAATCGTATGGTGAAGGGCGCATAGCGGTTAAGTTCGGCCACGGCTTGCGGCAATGGCGTGTTGTTCAAAACGATGCGGCCTTCGCGCCAGGCCGTGGCGGCCGCCACGTCCACGGCCGCAGCCGGCGTCATGCCATCGCGGGTGGCCAGCAGGCCCTGGCCCGGCCCCACTCTTTCGCGGCGCCACGAGGCCCAGCCCCGGCCGCGGACTTCGACCGTTCCGGCGCTGACCGCGACTTCGGTGGCGTCATCCCATCTGCGGACATTGAAACGCGTGCCGGTCACGCGCACGGCCGCGCGCCCGGCGCGCACCACGAAGGGCCGGGACGGATCGGCCGACACTGAGAAACTGGCTTCGCCCGCCTCGAGGTGGACCTCGCGCCGGTTCGCGTAATAGCGCACCACGGCGCGGCTGTCGGTATTCAGGTCGATCGCAGACTGGTCCGGCAGGAGCACGGTCTGGCGCTGGCCGTGCGCGGTGGCGAGCGACCGCTCGAAGCTGGCGGGGCCTTGCTGGAACACGACCACGGCAAGGCCTGCAACGCCCAGCGCGCCCGCACCCGCCAGCGTCCAGCCCAGCGCTGCTCTCCGGTTGCGGCTCGTCGGGGCTCCGGGCGCCGCGGGCGGCACGCCGGCCAAGGCGCGCAAGCGCTCGTGTCCCGCCTGGCCCGTGCTTTCCCAGACGTGTTCCAGCAGCGCATATTCCTTGCGATGGGCCGGGTTTGCCCCTAGCCAGGCGTCGAAGTCCTGGCGGTCGGCGTCGTTCATGCGTCCGGACCGCGCGCGGGCGAACCACGCGGCCGCGGCGTCGCGCGGATCGGAGTATTGGCGGGGGTCCAGAGGAGCGTTCATGGGCGGGGCCGGGTCAGCCGGCGTCGATTTTCAGCGCGTCGCGCAAGTGGCGCATGGCACGCATGATATAGCGTTCGACGGTATTGAGAGATACCCCCATCCGGGCGGCCACCTCGACTTGGGTCAGGCCATCCAGGCGATGCCAGACATAGGCCTGACGGCACTTTTCCGGCAACTCGCGCAACGCGGCGTCGATCGAATGGGCCAGTTGGATGCCTTCCAGCTCGATGCTGGCGTCGGCCGAAGAGGGATGTTCAAGCTCGGCCAGGTCATGCAGCGGTACGCCCGCTCGCTGGCCAAGTCTGCGCAGGCCGCTAGCCAGGTTGTTGCGGCTGGATTGATAAAGGTAGGCGCAAGGGTCGGCAAGCGCGGCGCCTTGCCGCTTCAGCATGCCCAGTGCCGCGTCCTGCAGTGCATCTTCCGCCTCTTGCGGATGCTCGCTGCGGCGCGCCCAGTCGCGCAACATCAGGGCGTACTTGGCGAGCCAGCTACTCGGTTGATGGGGGAGGGACACTGGCGGCAAGAGGCTGTCGAAAGCGCGTATCTTAAATGATAACAACTCTCATTTCAAAGCGAGGTGCGCCATCGGGGCGACGCCGTCCTCAATGAGACGAGACGAATCTCGAATCGGGAAAGGCTGGAGGCAGCGCGAAGCTCTCGCGCAGGCGCTTCGTCTCCGCGGCGGGTGTCCGGCCAAAGAGCCGCTTGAATTCCCGATTGAATTGAGAAGCGCTGGCATAGCCCACGGCATGGCATGCGGCCTCGGCTGTCATGCCTTGGCGTACCATCAGCAAGCGAGCCTGATGCAGCCGGGTGGATTTCACGTACTGCATTGGCGACGTGCTCGTAATGGCCTTGAAGTGGCTGTGGAACGTGGGCACGCTCATGCCGGCCTGTCTTGCAAGGCCGGGAAGGTCGAGCTGCTCGGCATAGGTCGCATGGATGCGCTCCAGCGCTTTCCCAATCTTTCCGAATTGCCCCTGCATCGCCAGCGCCGCACGCATTACGTTGCCTTGCCCTCCGGCAAGAACGCGGAAATACAATTCGCGCATCAGCCCCGGGCCCAGGACAGCCGCCTCTAGCGGCCGGTTCATGGCTTCCAGGAAGCGCAGCACGGACGCTCGCATCGCCGCATCCATCGGGCTGGACATCATGGGCTCCGGCACGTCAGCCGCCGGCGGCAATCCATGACGGTCCATCTGGATCATGAGCTCGGCCGCCAGTTGAAAGTCCAGGTGCAGGTACAGGGCCAGCAATGGGCACTCGGGCGTCGCGTCGGTCTCCATCGTGAAGGGGACCGGCACCGCGACAGCGAGATAGTGCTGCTCGTCATACACATAGACCCGGTCGCCCAAGAATCCCCGCTTTCTACCCTGGCAGACGATCACGATGCCTGGATCGTATAGCACCGGCGTCCGAGCCAACGCCCGGTCCGAGCGCAGGACACGTACATCGCGCAATCCAGTCAGGTTGTAGCCCTCCTGCGGAGCCAATGCGGTCAGCAAGGCCACCATCCGGCGCCGTTCACGTGCGCCTCCTGCGGGGATGTCGTGGTCGCTGTCATCCTTGTGATTCTCTTTAATCATATGAATAGGCAATAAAAACCAAGAATCAGGTCTGATTTTCCAGTGTTTGCCAGAATAACCTGCAACTCTCAAAACCAACGCAGGAGTGTTTGCAATGCAATCAGCCAAAACCATGCTCATCACCGGCGTCAGTAGCGGCTTCGGACGCGCCTTGGCCGAAGAAGCGCTCGCCGCGGGGTATCGGGTCGTCGGCACGGTACGAAGCGAGCAGGCAAGACAGAGCTTTGAATCGCTCAACCCCGCAAGCGCATTTGGCCGGGTGCTGGACGTGACCGACTTCGACTCGCTCGAAAACGTCATCAGCGAAATTGAGGCAAACGTGGGGCCCCTGGACGTGCTGGTGAACAACGCCGGCTATGGTCACGAGGGCGTCGTGGAAGAATCGCCGCTTGCTGAAATGCGTAGGCAATTCGATGTGAACGTGTTCGGCGCCGTGGCCGTCATGAAGAGTGTGTTGCCGTACATGCGCCAGCGGCGGCGTGGACATATTCTCAACATCACGTCGATGGGCGGCTTTATCACCATGCCGGGAATCGCCTACTACTGCGGCAGCAAATTTGCATTGGAAGGCATTTCCGAGGCCCTGGGCAAAGAGGTCAGGCCGTTCGGAATCCGCGTGACCGCGGTCGCGCCCGGATCTTTTCGCACCCAGTGGGCCGGCCGTTCGATGGTTAGAACGCCGCGTTCGATCCCGGACTACGATTCCCTGTTCGACCCGATCAGAAAGGGACGGGAAGAGAAAAGCGGCAGGCAGCTTGGGAATCCCGCGAAGGCTGCACGCGCGATGTTGTCCATTATCGAAAGCGACGAGCCGCCTTCGCATCTGCTGCTGGGAAGCGATGCGCTAGGTTTGGTCCGAGAAAAGCTGTCGTCACTGAGCGCGGAACTGGATGCATGGGAAGCTGTGACCAGATCGACGGACGGATGATTGCGCGCAGCGCCCGTATCCAGGACCGGTCTGAAGCGGCTCATTGGCGTTATGGCGCACAATGCCCCGACTGAATTCCCCGGCCTGAAGAGGAACCCCGCATCATGACCAGCCTTTTCCGGGAGTGATCGACGCCGTCACGGCGGCCAGGCCCGACGCCGCCCATCTGATCGAAGCCGTGGCGGCCGAACGCGCGCCCGACATTCTCCTGCATCATTTCGATGACTTGGCGGATGCATGCGCCGCGCTGCTCACCAGCCGCATGCGCTGATATCATGGCCATGCGTCGCGGCTCCGTCGCCGCCTGGCACCCCCAAGGGAGGCAAGTATGTTCAAGAAGCTGCTGGCATTGGTGTTGGGCGTGGCATTGATGGGTGCGGCCGTCGGCGCGCAGGCCGCCGACAAGGTCGTCTACCACGTCAGCGATTCGGCCTCGCAGGCCTTGTCCGCGCTGCGCAACATGCGCAACCAGCTGGACACCGCGCCGGATACGTCCATCAAGCTGGTGGCCCACGCCGACGGCGTCGACTTCCTGATGACGGACTACAAGGACGCGGTCCAGGTCGGCCCGCTGATCTCCGCGCTGGCCGCGCGCGGCGTGGCCTTCGAAGTCTGCGAGATCACACTGAAGAACCGCAACCTGCCCAAGGACGCGTTCGTGATGGAAGCGGACTTCACGCCTTCCGGCGTGGTCCGCATCACCCGTCTGCAACAGGAAGGCTATTCCTACATCAAGCCCTGATTTCCGGCCGCGCCCTTGACCACGGGCTGGTTGGGGCTGACCTGCGAAATCGTCTTGCGGTCGCGCAGGTACGCCGCCACCACGTCCCATACCGGCTCGCCGCTGGCGCCTTCGGCCACCGGCGCCCAGCCCGCCACCTTGTACTGCTTGTCCGCCTGGATCGGCGCATCGCCCAGGCGCATGTCGCCGATCCGCGCGCCCGCGCCGGCGGCGGGATCGATCGAATACTGCAAGCCGCCCACGCGCACCATGTCGCCGCCTTGCTGGTAATACGGATCCGGATTGAACAGATTGTCGGCCACGTCTTCCAGGATGGTTTTCAAGGTGGCGCCGCTCATCTGCGTGACGGTGGTGTGGGGATAGGTGATGGCGGTCTGGTTCAGGACGTGCTCCATGGTGATGGCCTGGCCCGGCAGCAGGCTGGTGCCCCAGCGGAATCCCGGCGAAAAGGCAATCTCTGCCCCCTTGACCTGCATCAGCGCGTCCAGGATCACCTGATCGAAGGTGCCGTTGAAATTGCCGCGCCGATACAGGGTTTCCTCGGTGGTGGCCAAGGGTTGCGCCAGCTGCGCGGCATAGGGCGCGCGGATGCGTTCCACCAGCGCCTGCATGGCGGGATCTGCCGGCAGGTACTGGGCGAAAACCGGCATCAGCGTGTAGCGGAAGTCGGCGACCTTGCCGTCCCTCACATCGAAGTCCAGCACCCCCAGGAACTTGCCGTTGCTGCCGGCGTTGGTGACCAGTGTCTTGCCCCCGGCGTTCGACACCGCCACTGGCGCGGGCACGCCATCATGGGTGTGTCCGCCCAGGATCGCGTCCAGTCCGCGCACGCGCGAAGCCAGCTTCAGGTCCACGTCCATGCCGTTGTGCGACAGCAGCACGACCGCCTGGGCGCCCTTGGCGCGTACCTCGTCGATGGTCTCCTGCAGCCGCTGCTCCTGGATGCCGAAGGTCCAGTCCGGCACCATGTGGCGCGGGTTCGCGATGGGCGTATAGGGAAAGGCCTGGCCGATCACGGCCAATGACACGCCGTTCATCTCGCGCAGCGAGTAGGGGGCGAACACCGCATCGCCGAAGTCGTTGGTCTCGACGTTCTGCGCCAGGAAGTCGACCTTTCCTTTCAGGTCCTTCTCCAGCACTTCCTGCACGCGCTCGGCGCCCAGCGTGAACTCCCAATGCGCCGTCATCATGTCCACGCCCAGCAGCAGGCAGGCGTCCACCATGTCCTGCCCGCGCGTCCAGAGCGCGGTGCCGGAACCCTGCCAGGTGTCGCCGCCGTCCAGCAGCAGCGCACCCGGCCGCGCGGCCTTCAGCCGCTTGATCAGCGTGGCCAGGTGGGCAAAACCGCCGACCTTCCCGTACTGTGCCGCGGCCTGGGCGTAGTCCAGGCAGGTAAAGGCGTGGGCCTGTGCCGTGCCGGGCGCGATGTCATAGGCGCGCAGCAGGTGCTCGCCCACGAGGTGCGGCGCGCGGCCCGCGGCCGGCCCGAAGCCCAGGTTGACGCTGGGTTCGCGATAGTGGATCGGCAGCAGTTGCGCGTGGCAATCGGTGAAATGCAGGAAATGCACATTGCCGAAGGCGGGCGCGTCATAGAAGGCCTGCGCCGCCTGGGCCGCCGCGCGCGGGCTGTGCGACAGGCTCATGCCGGCGGCGGAGGCCGCCGCCAGCATCTGAAGAAACTCGCGTCGATTGATCATCGGTCCAACCGTGTAAGAGGAAAGGACGCGCTCAGGAGCGCGGCGGAGCGTGACGCAGCAGTTCGAGCATGTCTTCCTCGAACATCTCGCCAGGTATGTCCTCGACCAGCTTGCCGCTGGCGTCCAGCACGAACACTTCGGGAACGACGCGTCGCTTGCCGAACACCGCGCGCAAGGCCTCGCTGTCCATGGCTACACCGAAGGTATAGCCATGCTTGGCGATGTAGTCGCGCGCGGCCTGCTCGTCCTTGTCGATGCTGACCGTCAGAATGCGCAGGCCTTTGTCCCGGGCCGCCTCCGTGAGCTTCTGCAGGTGCGGATTCTGGCGCGCGCAATACGGGCACCAGGAAGCCCAGTACTCGATCACCAGCGGCTTGCCGGCGAAATCGGCCGCCGACAGCCGGGTGCCGTCCAGCAGCAGCACTTCCGGCATCACCAGCCTGTCTCCCACCTTGGGCGGCGCCTGGGCGTGGGCCGCCGCCGCCGTGGCCAGCATGCCCGCGGCCAGCAGCAGCCGGCCAAATCTGGAAACTGCGTTCATGCGTCCTCCGCGTGTGGCTGGTGTCAAGGCTTGGCCTGGTCGTCATTGACCGCGGATTGCGGGTCCAGCAGCAGCGCCATGACGTCCTTGAGCTGCTGCTCGGTCAGGATGCCGGCCGCGCCGAAGCGCGGCATGTTGGAACACGGCATGGTGGTGTGCGAGTCGTAGATCTTGTTCCAGGTGTAGGCCACCATTTCCTTGCTGGCGCCGCGCAGCTTGCCGTACTGGTAGAGCGAAGGCCCGATGTTGCCGTAGGAGATCTCGGCCTTGCTCATCTGGTGGCAGGCGTAGCAGTTGCCGCCGTTGACCGTCTTGGCCGTGTCCGAGAACTGCAGGCCGCGGCCGTTCTGCGCCACCTTTTCTCCCTGCCGCCAGTCGCCGATGTAGTTGCCGTCGGCGGGCGGCTTGACGTTGGCGGCGGCGTCCTGCGTGATCTTCATGGCGGTCTCGGCGGGCATCTCGCCGCCTGCCTCGGCGATCGAACAGGCGCGCTGCATCGGCGACTGGTCGATCCGGTCCAGCTTGGCCAGCCCGCGCTCGACGAAGGAGTCCTTCAGTTCGGCCACCAGGGCCTGGTGATCGGCGGTTGCCTTCGGCGCCGGCTGCTGGGCCCCGGCGTTGGCCGCCAGGAGCAGGCCCAAGGCCGCCAGGCCGGGCCAGGTCGTGCGTATCTTGCGCATGATTCCCCCTTTACCGCTTGATGGCCGGGGCCATCATCTGGCCGCCGTTCGCATTGACACCCAGGAACACCGTCAGGTCGACCGATGCGTCCGAGCCGTACTTCAGCAGCGGCATGCGCTGCTGGCGGAAGCAATCCTGCAGGCGCCATTGCATCGACCGCAGCGCGCCCTGCGACACGCGGTAGGCCGGCCAGCTGGCGAAGGCGGCGCGCGCCGGTTCCTGCTTGGTCAGGTTGGGCAGGTCCTGCAGCCGGATCCGCTTGTTGTCCCCGGTATGGCAGGACGCACAGGAGAAGTCATACGGACCGCCCCGGTAGTAGAAAATGTCCCGGCCGCGCGCGTAAGCCGCCTGTTCCTTCGGGTGGGACTGTGGCACCGCAATCTGCATGCCGCGCGACAGGCCGGCGACGTAGGCCACCAGCGACTCGATGCCGGTGGAATACTGGCCGTCCCCCGAGAACGGTTTCTTCGTGACCTCGGCGGGATCCAGGCCCTGCAGCTGCGCCATGCAATACACCAGGCGGCTTTCCAGGTCCATGACGCGTCCGGCATCATCGAAGTAGCGCGGCAGCTGGGCATATGCCCCCTTGACCACGCCGGCGCCCAGGCCCAGGTCGCACTTTTCCAGCGAGGCGTTCCTGGGCCCCCGGCTTTCCTTCCACAGGTCCTCGCCCGCCATCTCGATGAGCTCGGCCGGATTGCCGTCGGCCAGCATCTCGCGGTATTGCGCGATGCCCTGCGCGGTGTCCTGCTCGGCCGCGGTGGCGGCCGCCGCCAGCCGCGCTCCGGCCAGCGCGAAGCCGGCCAGCGCGCATGTGGCAACCATGCGTTTCCTATCCATGTATGTCTCCTCACGCGGTTGCCCTGCCGGCCGCGTCGGCCGGCGGGCGCTTATTGTTAGTCCGCCTTCACCCACACATCCGAAACGCTAGGTCACCGTGGTGACATCAGTGCGGGTCGCGCCTTCGCTGTCCTTCCAGGTGACGCTGACCTTGTCGCCCTTGGCGCCGCCCTTGAACTTGAAGGACAGGAACGGGTCGCGCGAGACCGCAGGTCCCCATTGCGCCGCAAGCACCACTTTGTCGCCGTTCTTCACGGTGACGTCCTGGATGAAATGCGCCGGCACCACCTTGCCTTCGGCGTCCTTGCGCTGCCCGGTTTCCATGATGTGGCTCATCAGGACCTTCACCTCGACCACGCCGTCCTTCTCCGCGGCGCGGATCCGCATTGGCCTTGCTTCCATGTGCTGTCTCCTTGATTGCTCGTAGCCGGTGCGCGGCTCAGCCGCCGCAGCCGCCCAGGGTCACCTTGATTTCCTTGTGGGCCGTGTAGTACTTGCCGTTGGCCTTGACCAGGGCGTACACGTCGGAGGTCTGGCTCATCTTCACGCGCGTCGCCACTTCGGGCTCGGTGCCGGCGGGCAGGGTGAAGCTGGCGGCCAGGGCGTTCGGGTTCTTGGCGACCAGGATGGAGATCTGCTCGGTGTCGGGCAGCTTGCTGACGGCCCCCACCGGCACCACCGCGCCGTTCTCGGCGATATCGGGCGCCACCAGCGTGATCTGGTCGCTGGGCGCGGCATCGCCTCCGCCCAGCGCCTTGATCACATCCTGCATGCTCTTGGCGTCGAAGGCCTGCTTGTTCCAGTCGGCCTGCACCGCCCAGGCCTGGCTGGGCCGCAGGATGCCCGCCGCCACGGCAAGACTGAGCACGGTGCCCAGGCCGACCATGCGGCGCCGCTGTCGATCGATGTGTTGTTGTGTCATAGCCGTCTCCTCTCTCTCCCTAAGGTGTCAACCCGGCGCGGGTGCGCCAGCCAGAATCCAGTCCACGATGCGTTTCAGGTCGTCGTCGCTGACGCCCGGGTTCGGCGGCATCGGCATGGCGCCCCAGACGCCGCCGCCGCCCTTGCGGATCTTCTGGGCCAGCAGTGCATGCGCATCGGACTTGCCGTCGTACTTGGCCGCCACGTCGCGGTAGCTGGGGCCGATCATCTTGCGATCGGCCGCATGGCAGGCCACGCAGGCGCCGGACGTGGCCAGGCGCGCACCCGCCAGGTCGGCGCCGCTGGCGGCTGGTGCCGGGCCGGAAGCGGACGGCGCCGTGGCCGCGGCGGCAGGCGCCGGGGCGGGCATGCTCGCAGCGGGGACGATGGTCTGGCTGGCGTGGCGGCGCACGGCGTCGGCGTTACCGCCGGCCGCGCCCGCCAGGGGAGGCGCCAGCGTATTGGCGCCGCGCACCGGGCCGATCAGCCGGTTCTGCGCGGCGATGTCGCCGTGGGCATTGCGCGCGTACGGCGGAAGCTCCGACGATACTTTGACGGTCTCGACGCAATTGCTCATGCAGGCGGTGTTCTGCGTGTCGGGCTTGTCCGAGGCCAGCCACATCCCGTGGTCGCGCGTCATGCCGTTGCGATTGGGCATGCGCGCCTGCACCTCGGCAATGTTCCTGTCCGAGAGCTCGAAGTCCTCGGGCACGATCTCGCCCAGGTTCAGCAGGTAAGCCGTGACGGCGTATACCTCGTCCGGGGACAGGCTTTTGGGGTTGTCCCAGGGCATGGCGCGATGGATGTAGTCCCACAGCGTGGAGACCGTGCTGACCTTCATCAGCGTGGTGCGCTGCGGCTGGGAATTGCCGGCCAGCGCGGCTACGCGGCCGCTGCGGATGTCGTCGGCGCTGGTGCCGCCCGCCAGGGGCGTGAAGACCTCGTTGCTTTCGCCGAAGCTGCCATGACAGGAGGCGCACTTGCCCTCCCAGATATCGCTGCCGCGCAGCACCGTGCCGCTGCCGGCGGGCAGGCCCTTGAAATCCGGCCGCACGTCGATATCCCAGGCTGCCACCTCGGCCGGCGTGGCGCCGCGGCCCACGCCGGGGAATTTGTCGGCTGCGTCGGCGCCCGGGGCCAGCAAGGCCAGCCCCAGGCCCATACAGGCCAATGCGGCGCGCAGGCTATTCGACGTGGACATTGCTCACCTCTCCGCTCTCGGCCACCCGCCACGATTGAATGGCGTTGTTGTGATAGATGGAGCGCGTGCCGCGCACTTCACGCAACTGGCCGGAACGCGGCTGGACGTAGCCGGTCTCGTCCTGCGCGCGGCTTTGCAGGATCACGGGGGAACCGTCCCAGACCCAATCCATGTTGAAGCGCGTCAGGCATTTGGTCAGCACCGGCCCTTCGAGTCGCGCCGTACGCCAGTTGCGTCCGCCGTCGGTGGACACGTCCACCTGGGTGACCTTGCCGCGGCCCGACCAGGCCAGCCCGGAGATGTTGCAGAAGCCCTGGTCCAGCAGCACCTGTCCGCCGGACGGCGTGGTGATGACCGACTTGCACTCCTGGATCGAGGTGTACTGGCGGTGCTGGCCGCCGGGGACCAGGTCGACGTAGTGTATGGTCTCGTCCTTGGCATTCCAGGGCTGGTCGCCGACTTCGATGCGGCGCAGCCACTTCACCCACGACACTCCCTGGACGCCCGGCACCACCAGGCGCAGCGGGTAGCCGTTTTCAGGCCGCAGCATCTCGCCGTTCATGCCCCACGCCACGATGACGTCATCCAGCGCCGCTTCCATCGAGATGGTGCGCGTCATGCTGGAGCCATCGGCGCCTTCGGCCAGCACATACTTGCCGCGCTTGAGGTCGGCGCCGCAGTCTTCCAGCAGCACCGAAAGCGGCACGCCGGTGAACTCGCAACAGGACAGCATGCCGTGCGTGTACTGCACCGTCGGCACCGCCGCATTGCCCCATTCCGGGCCGGTGTTGGCGCCGCATTCGATGAAATGGATGCGCGACACGGACGGCAGGCGCATCAGGTCGTCCATGGTGTAGACCTTGGGCTGCGCCACCAGGCCGTTGATCATGAAGCGGTGCTGAGAGGGGTCGATATCGACCCAGCCCTGATGGTGGCGCTCGAAGTGCAGGCCGTTGGGCGTGATGATGCCGAACAGGCCCTGCAAGGGCGCGAAGGCGACCGAGGAGGCCGGCACCCGCGTCAGGCCCGGCGACTGGCGCCGCTGCAGATTGGCTTCGTAGCGCGACGGCACGCCGTAGGGCCGCGCGGCCACCGGCTGGCCCAGCGACGTCGACCAGGGCCGCGGCGTCAGGATCATCTCGTCGCCGCCGCCTGCGGCCAGCGCATTGCCGGCCCAGCCCGCGGCAAGCGCGGCCCCGGCGGTCTGGAAACTGCGCCGCAAAAAGCCTCGCCGCGCGTCATCCAGGCCATTGCGGGCAATGTCCTGCGCCAAATCGGCGGAAACAAAATTCTCGGGCGCCTTGCGGAGGCGCCCCATCTTTGTCTCTCGATCCACCTTGCTCCTCCGTGGGTGTTACCCGGCTTCTTTATTTTTTTTGGTTATATGCAAATTATCTTCACACATAAAGAAGTCGGTTGGCACGCTGCGCCGCAACACCAGGCTGCGGCCACACGGCTTGGCGGGAGGGTCAACCCAGCATGTCGCCCCAGATTGCCTGGGCCCACGCCTGGGCATAAGGAGTTTCCCTAGCGTTGGGTTCGGCCGACAATCCGCCGGCCCCGGCCACCGGCATCATGGTCTTCGCCGTGGCGTCGTAGCGGTGCACGCTGGCCACGTGCATCACCTCGCTGTCGGAGGTGTAGCTGTAGCAGGTGTTGGCATACAGCGGCCGCGGGTTGACCTCGCCGCCAGTGAGCAAGGCGACCACGGCCGCGGCGCAGGTCTTGCCATGCTGGTTGGCCATGTGGCCGGACTTGGGCATGGCCGGCGCGATCTGGATCGCATCGCCCAGCACATGGATGCCCGGCACGGCCAGCGATTCGAATGTCAGGAAATCCACCTCGCACCAGTCGCCGTTGGCCGTGGCCAGACCGGCGTCCGCGGCGATGGCTGCGGCGCGCATCGGCGGCACCACGTTCAACACGTTCGCGCGCACGGTTTCGCCCAGCTCGAACTGCACGCTGCGATCGGCGGCATCCACGGCCACCGCCTCGAACTGCGGGGTGTATTCGATGACGCCCGCGTAGGACCGCTCCCAGGCCTGGCGGAACAGCGCCGCCTTGGAAGTGATGTCCGCGTTGGCGTCGAAGACCAGCACCTTGGAGCGCGGTTTGTGCCGCTTGAAGTACCAGGCCACCTGGCAGGCGCGTTCGTACGGCGCCGGTGGGCAGCGGTAAGGCGCCAGCGGAATGGTCAGCACGTAGGTGCCCCCGTCCGGCATCGCCTCCAGCTGGCGGCGCAAGGCCGCCGTCTGCGCGCCGGCTTTCCATGCGTGCAGAACGAGGTCGCGCGCGCCTGGCGCGTCCATGCCCTGCATGCGCTGCCATTGCATGTCCACACCGGGCGACAGGATCAGCCGGTCATAGGACAGCCGCTGGCCGCCGGCCAGCCGGACTTGCCGCGAGGACGCGTCGACGGCCTGCGCGCGCTCGTGCACCAGGCGCACTCCGTGGCGCAGCAAGCCGTCGCGCGCCAGGGTGATATCGGCCATGGACCTGCTGCCGCCCAGCACCAGGTTGGAGAGCGGACAGGAGACGAAAGCCGGGTTGTCGTCGACCAGCGTGACATCGACGGCGCCCGCGCCCAGCAGCCGCAGGTAGCGCGCCGCGGTGGCGCCGCCGTAGCCGGCTCCCACCACCACCACATGCGGCCTGGCGGCGCGCGCGGCCGGCGCGGCGGCCAGCGCGCCGCCGGCCGCGGCCGCCAGCAGGAAGCTGCGCCGCTTCATGGCGCCTCCGCCTTGGGCCGGGAGGCGAACCACCGGGCGATGCGGACTATCTCGTCGTCGCTGTAGCCCCGCGCGATCTGCGCCATGACGCCCACCTCGGTCGTGGTGCCCGCCAGCGTCCGCATGCGCGTGGCGATCCAGTCGGGGGAGAGTCCTTCCAGTGGCGGGATGGCCGCGCCGTGCCGTGCCGCCGGCGCATGACAGGTGATACAGGAAGCCGCCCAGGCCTGGGCCTGCGGGTCGGGCCCGGCGGCCACGGCCGGGCCGCTCCAGGCGGCCGCCAGCAGCGCGCAAGCCAGACTCGCGGACGATGCCGCGTTTGACGGTGGACGTAACGGCAAGGCAGGCATGAGAGGGAGCGCTGGCGTAGGCGTCCGCGGGAAGCGGATGGGAATGGCGGCAGGCAGGACAACGGGTCGACCCAGGCCGCGGGCCGCCCAGTATGTCCTCGACAGCGCGGCGCGCGCAAGCTGTCCCGACTGCCCGGAGCCGCCTTACCCTCGGGAGGGCTCCGTCGCTGCTGCGCGCTTGAGCGCGACGGTGACCAGGATGGACGTGTCCTCAATTGCAAGCAGCGCATGAGGAGAGCGGCCCGACAGGTACAGCAGATGTCCGGGCTGCAAGAGATGCGTGGCGTTCTCGGCGGAAACTTCCACGCTGCCCTCGATGCACTGGATCGTGATTTCTCCGGCGACATGATGAGAGGGCATCGTCTTGCCGGCCATCAGCACCAGCCGCATGACCTCCAGGTCTTCCGATTTGAAGAGCGCAATCGACTGCGCCGTCGCGAGCCGGCTCCCGTAGGGAGAGAGGTCGATGACTTGTCCGGGATCCGCATGTTTCAAAGCCATGATTGAGGTACCTTCGCGAGGACTGCCTGCTGCAGACGATACCTCATTCCAATGGCCTTTTCGGATCCGGGGTCAGTTGATCTTGATGCCGCGTTCCTTGACCAGTTCCTTCCACTGCGCGGTTTCCTTGGCCAGATGGTCGCGCAAGGCGTCCGGCGTGCTGCCGATCGATTCCGCGCCGATGGAATCCAGGGTCGCCTTGACCTTGGGTTCGGCAAGCGCATTGCGCATGGCTTCGTTCAGCTTGGCCACCACTTCCGGCGGCGTGCCGGCGGGAGCGAAGGCGGCGAACCAGGGCATCAGCTCATAGCCCGGCACGCCGGCTTCCTGCATGGTCGGCACGTCGGGCAGGGCGGCCGAACGCTTGCTGGTGGTGACCCCCAGCGCGCGCAGCTTGCCGGTGGCGATGTGCGGCTTGGCCGACGTGATGCTGTCGAACATGTAGTCCACCTGGCCGCCCAGCAGGTCGGCGACGGCGGGGCCGCTGCCCTTGTAGGGCACGTGCAGCATGTCGACGCCGGTCATGGAGACAAAGAGCTCGCCCGCCAGGTGAATCGAGGTGCCCACGCCGGCCGAGGCGTAGGTGTAGTGGTTGGGCTGGGCCTTCGCCTTGGCGATCACGTCCTGCACGCTGGTGGCGCCGGTGCGGGCCGGATTGGTGACCAGCACATTGGGCACCACGGCCAGCAGCGAAACCGGCGCGAAGTCCTTGACGGGGTCGAAGTTCAGGTCCTGGTACAGCGCGGGGTTGACCGCCATGCCGTTGGCCACGATCAGGATGGTGTAGCCGTCAGGCTTGGCGCGCGCCACGGTGGCCGCGCCGATATTGCCGCCCGCGCCTGCGCGGTTTTCCACGATGAAGGACGTGTTGAGCTGCTTGCCCATGGACTCGCCCAGCGTGCGGGCGATGCTGTCCATGGCGCCGCCGGGCGGGAAGGGCACGATCCATTTGACCGGGCGGTCGGGGTAGCCGTCCGCGTGAGCGGCGGCTGCGCCGCCCAGCAGCGACAGGGCCAGAAGGGCCCGGGCAAAGGGGTTGAATACATGGCGCATGCGCATGGTTGTCTCCGTGGTGCTTGAATTATTGTGAACCGCGCTCTGCAGGGCGGGCGCGGCCGGTAAATGCCGGGGTTCAGTGGTTGCGGCGATAGAAGGCCAGCTTGTCTTCGTCCAGCGTCAGCCCCAAACCGGGGCCATCGGGTATTTCCATCTCGAAATCCGCATAGCGCGGCGGGTTCGCCACGATGTCGTCCTTCAGCAGCAAGGGGCCGAACAGCTCGGTGCCCCAGGACAGGCGCGGCAGGCAGGCAAAGCCATGCGCCGATGCAATCGAGCCCACCGAGCCTTCCAGCATCGTGCCGCCGTACAGCGACATGCCGGCCGCGTCGCCCACCGCGGCGGTGCGCAGCATTTCGTAGATGCCGCCGGACTTGGCGATCTTCAGCGCCAGCACATCGGCCGCGCCCTGGCGCGCGATGTCCAGCGCGTCTTCCGGGCCGTTCAGGGCCTCGTCCGCCATGATGGGCACGACGAAGCGGGCGGCCAGCCGGGCCATGCCGGCCAGGTTGGCGCGCGGAATGGGTTGTTCGATCAGATCCACGCCGGCGGCTTCCAGCCGGGCGATGGCGCCCGCCGCATCGGCTTCGTTCCATGCCTGGTTCACGTCCACCGTCACGCGGGCGCGGTCGCCCAGCGCCTGCTTGATGCGCGACACATGCGCCACGTCGTCGGCCACCGCGCGGCGCCCCACCTTCAGCTTGAAGGTGTTGTGGCGCCGGCTTTGCAGCAGCGATTCGGCTTCCTCGATGTCGCGGGCGGTGTCGCCGCTGGCCAGCGTCCACAGCACGGGCAGGCGCTTGCGCACCGCGCCGCCCAGCAGCGTGGATACGGACACGTTCAGCCGCTTGCCCTGCGCGTCCAGCAGCGCGGATTCCAGCGCGGACTTGGCAAAGCGGTTACCGCGCGCCACCTTTTCCAGGCGCTGCATCGCAGCATGGATATTGGCCGCGTCCAAGCCAGCCAGCGCAGGCGCCAGATAGGTATCGATGGCCAGCTTGATGCCCTCGGGGCTTTCTTCGCCATAGGACAGGCCGCCGATGGTGGTGGCTTCCCCAATCCCTTCGATTCCGTCGCTGCACTTCAGGCGCACGATCACCAGCGTCTGCCGCTGCATGACCGCCATGGCCAGTTGATGGGCGCGGATGGTGGGCAGGTCCACCAGAATGGCTTCGACCGAGAGAATGCTTACAGGATTCATACTTTACAGCCAGGGATTGAGCGATGTTGTCAGTATCGCTTGCACTTTCCCTGGGAGTCCAAGACTATATGGGTTCCAATTAATACCTGTTAGGTCTGAATCATCATGGAACTCAGGCACCTGCGCTATTTCCAGGCCGTGGCGGAAGAGGGCAGCTTCACCCGCGCCGCCGCCCGGCTGCACATTGCCCAGCCGCCGCTCAGCCGCCAGATCCGCCAACTTGAGGAGGAGCTTGGCGTCATGCTTTTCGAGCGGACCACCCGGGCGCTGCGCCTGACCGAGGCGGGGCGCTTTCTGCTGGAGCAATCGCGCCTGCTGACCGCCAGGCTCGAAGAAGTGCTGGAGGGCACCCGCAGGCTGGGGCAGACGCAGCGCCGCTGGTTTGGCATCGGCTTCGTGCCTTCCACGCTTTATGGATTCGTGCCGGAGCTGATCCGCCAGTTGCGCAGCGCCGACCCCCTGGTCGAGGTGGGCTTGATGGAAATGACCACTTTGCCGCAGCTGGAGGCCTTGAAGGCGGGACGTATCGATCTGGGTATCGGCCGCATCTTGCTGGACGATCCGGCGATCGAGCGTCGGGTGCTGATGACCGAACCCTTGATGGCCGCCGTCCCGCTGCACCATCCGCTGGCGGGTCTGGGCAGCGTGTCGGTCGAGCGGCTGGCGCAGGAGCCTTTCGTCCTGTATCCGGCGCGGCCAAGGCCCAACTTCGCGGATCATGTGTTGGGATTGTTCCGCGCGGCCGGGCATTCGCTGCAAGTAGTGCAGGAAGCCAATGAGCTGCAGACCGCGATCGGGCTGGTGGCGGCGGGACTGGGGGTGACGGTGGTGCCGTTGTCCGTGCAACGTTTGCAGCGGCGGGACGTGGCGCATGTGAGGATCGACGCGGATGGGTTCGTGTCGCCGGTGATCGCCAGTTACCGGAAGGATGATGCTTCGGTTTTTCTGGAAAGGGCACTGGCGCTGGCGGGGGAGCTGGCGAAGGGTTAGCGGGCCTCGAACGGGCGCAGGTCCAGGCCGGCTTCCCTGAACCGCTTGAGGGTGTTTGCCAGGGCCTGGTCGCGCTGGCTCGAACGATCCACCGCCTGGATGGACTGCCAGCACTTGGCCATGTCGTCGGGGCAGCCATGGTCAAGGGGCAAGAGGGTCGAATACATGGACACGTTGATCGCCAGCGTGGATATCGAGACTGCCGTCGGCTTGCCCAGGTAGAAATCGGCGAATTCCGACTTCAGTTTGGCCACCGCCTGCTTCGCCTTGGCGGCAGCAGCCTCGCCACGCTCGTCCGCCGTGGCGGCGGACTGGCCGAGCGATGCGCCTATCAGGCTGTCGTGACCGCTCGTGTACGCACGAACCTCGTCGCGCAGGATGGCTTCGAGTACCGCGGTCTCCGTGGGGGTCGGAATGTATGCCGCCTGGGCAAGGACGGGAAACAGGGCGCCTAGCAGGGCGCAGGCTTTTCTCATGGGCACATCGGTTGGGGTTTGTCGGGCGGCAGAGGATAACCCGGGGCAAGGATTCTGTTGCGTTGACGCAAGCTGACGCCGGCCAGCTCCACGGTATATTGCCGGTATGAAAAAGCTAGATATCCCGGCCCTGGAGATCTTCGTTGCGGCCGTCGAGGAAAAGAGCCTGTCCAAAGCAGCCGAACGGGAAAACCTGGTGACTTCCGCGGCCAGCAAGCGCGTGGCCGAACTGGAGCGCCATCTGGACCGGACGCTGCTGCACCGCCACGGGCGCGGCGTCGAGCCCACGCCCGCGGGCGCATTGCTGTATCAGCGCGCCAAGGCCATCCTGCGCAGCGTTCAGCTGACGGAGCAGGCCATCAACGGCTACTCCATCAACGGGCAGGCGAAGATCCGCCTGGCGTCCAATCCGTCGACCATCCTGCAATTCCTGCCTGGCGTGATGGGCCGGTTCCTTGCCGGGCGCAGCGACGTCAGCGTGGATCTGCTTGAGGGCCACAGCTACGACATTCCGCGCATGGTGGCCGAAGCCTCGGTGGATATCGGCATCTATCACGCGGACCATCCCGTGCCCGGCGTGGCCTCGTTTCCCTTCCGGCGCGATCGCGTGGGGCTGGTGGTGCCGGTGGGGCACGCGCTGGCGGACCGCTCCGAACTGTTCCTGGAAGAAGCGCTGGACTATGACCTGCTGGGCTACTTTCCGCGGCATTCGCTGGACCAGTTCCTGGCTTACGCGGGGCAGACGCTGTCGCGACCGCCCAACGTCAAGCTGCAGGTGTCCAACTTCGAGACCCGTTGCCGCATGATCCGCGAGGGCCTGGGCATCGGCGTGGTGCCGGAAGGCATCGCGCGCCACTATCTGTCGGCGATGGGGCTGGTGCTGCTGCGGCTGCGCGATGAATGGGCGGAGCGCCAGTTCTATGTCTGCGTGCGCGACATGGCCCAGCTGGCGCGCCCCGTGGACGAACTGCTGAAAGCGCTGACGGCGCCGGCGCAGTGATCCGCGGCCCGGCGCCGCCGGGCGGCTAGCTGCCCCGGCGGGCCTGCGCGGCCTGCGCCAGCACCGGCCGCAGATAGTCCAGGAACCGGTCCGGGTCTTCGCTCATGGGGAAGTGGCCCATGCCGTCCATGATCTGCCAGTGCGAACCGGCAATGCGTCCAGCCAGGAACTCGGTGTCCTGCGGCGTGCACGAGTAGTCGTACTCCCCGGTCAAGAGCCACAGCGGGCAACGCCGCGTGTCGATGTCGGCCACGCGGTCCCGGATATCGCCATCGGCCGTGTAGAAGTGCAGGTCGCCCTTGAACACGCCCGGTCCGCCCTGCATGTAATGCCACAGGGTTTCCCAACGGTGCTTGTCGGGGCTGCCGGGGCCCACCAGGCCCGATACGATGCCGGCGCAGACCTCGCCGCCGTGCACGTCGGGCCGGTTCAGCCATTCCAGGTCATAGTAGGGATCCACATGGGCGCCGGACTGCAGGCCGATCGCGCCGCCAAAGCGGTCCGCGTGCGCAAGCGCCAGGTGCAGCACGATGCGGCCGCCAATCGAGCAGCCCATGACCAGGGGCCGGTCCAGCGCCAGGGCATCGGCCACCGCGATGATCGCCTGCGCGTATTCCTGCGACGTCAATTGGTAGGTCTCTTGCTGCCAGCCTTCGGGCGGCGACGACTTGCCATGCCAGGGCAGGTCGAAGGCAATGACCCGGAATGATTCAAGAATGCGCGGGTCGTTCATCACCCCGCGATACTGGCGCGAGTCCGCGCCGGCCGTGTGCAGGCACAGCAGCGGCGTGCCGCTGCCGGCTTCTTCCACATACACCCGGTGCAGGCGTCCGCCCAGCGGCAGCTGCAGATAGCGGCCGACGATAGGCTCGAAGACGGCTTGTTGCGCGTTCACAGTGATGCTCCTTGGGTGCGCGGGCATGCCAGCACGTCCTTGAAGTACAGCAGGTTGGACATCAGGGGATAAAGGTCGCCTTCGGCGCGCAGACGGCGGAATTTCACCAAAGCCATCAGATCGTGAAAGCCGGGCGGCGGCTGGGGGCCCCAGAACTGCGCCCAGTCCGCCGCGGCGGCGCGCAGCGCGAACTGCCAGCGCGGCATGACGAAGGGGCCGCGGCGCACCGCCTGGATGCGGCCCGCCGCCACCGTGATGAGGTACGCGGCCTCGCCGCATTCCAGCAGAAACACCGTATTCAGGTGCCGGCCGCGCCACACCAGGCGTTCCTGCCGGTTCACGGCGTCCGCCAGGCGGTGCAGGATGAAGTCGTCTTCTTGCATGGTGCTTTCCTTGTCGGTAGGGCGGCGTGTCCCGCCCGCGGACGCCGCCGCCGGGATCATTTCCGGACCAGCTTGCATTGGCTTTCGGACAGGGGCATGAACGCCTGGTCGCCCGGCACCGTCTTCACGATCTTGTAGTAGTCCCATGCGGCCTTGGATTCCTTGGGCGCCTTCACCTGCACGACATACGTGTCGTGTATGAGTTTGCCATCTTCGCGCAGGCGGGCGTTGCGCGCAAAGGCGTCGTGGATGGGCATGGCGCGCAGCGTCTTCATAACGGCGTCCACATTGTCCGACCCGGACTTTTCGACCGCCCGCAGGTAGTTGAGCACGGCCGAGTACTGGCCCGCCTGCAAGGCGGTGGGCATCTTGCCGGAGGCCTTGAAGAAGCGTTGCGCGAAGGCCCGGGTTTCGTCGTCCATGTCCCAATAGAAGGTTTCGGCAAAGGTCATGCCCTGGCCGGCGTCCAGGCCCACGCCGTGCACGTCCGTGATGCTCATCAGCATGGCGACCAGCTTCTGGCGGTCGGCCAGCCCGAATTCGCGCGCCTGCTTGATCTCGTTCTGCAGGTCCGCGCCCGCGCTGGCGAACGCCACCGCATCGGCCTTGCTGGATTGCGCCGACAGCAGGAAGGACGCGAAGTCGTTGCCCGGGAACGGATAGCGGGCCGAGCCGGCCACCGTGCCCCCGCCTTCTTTCACGAAGCGCATGCCGTCGCTTTCCAGCGAGTGGCCAAAGGCGTAATCGGCGGTGACGAAGAACCATTTTTTCGCGCCCGCCTCGACCAGGGGCAGGGTGCCCACCTTGGCAAGCGCGTAGGTGTCATACACCCACTGGACGTTGTTGGGCGAGCAGTCCTCGCCGGTGATCCGGGTGGCGCCCGCGCCGGTCACCATCGTCATGCGGCCCTTCTCGCGGGCAATGTTCATCACGGCCAGGGCGACGGCGCTGTTGCCCAGCTCCGTCACCACGTCGACCTTTTCCCGGTCTATCCATTCGCGGGCCCGGCCGGCGGCGACGTCGGTCTTGTTGAGGTGGTCGGCCGACAGCATTTCCACCGGCTTGCCCAGCACCTTGCCGCCAAAGTCCTCGATGGCAAGCCGGGTCGCCAGCACGGAGCCCGGGCCGACGTTGCCCGAGTAGGCGCCCGACATGTCCGTCAGCACGCCGATGCGCACGACGCCGTCGGATAGGCCTTCGGACGCCTGCGCCACGCCGGCCGCGGCGGCCAGGGCGAGGAGGGCGGTGATTTTCTTATGCATGGTCTTCTCCTTTGGATGGTCTTGCGGTGCGCTACATCTGGCTCACGTACTTGATCTGCATGAACTCCTGCAGGCCTTCCACGCCGCCTTCCTTGCCCAGCCCGCTGTCCTTGAACCCGCCGAACGGCGTCTCGGGCAGGGACGCCTGGCAGTGGTTGATGCAGACGACGCCGCTTTCGATGCGCTCGGAGGCAAGCCGGGCCGTCGCGGCGTCGCGCGTGTACACGTACGAGGCCAGTCCGAACGGCAGGCGGTTGGCCAGCGCAAGCGCTTCGTCCATGTCGCGAAAGGGTTGCACCAGCGCCAGCGGCCCGAACGGTTCCGTGCTGGCGGCCAGGCAGTCGGGACCCGCGTCGCGCAGGATGGTCGGCGCCCAGAACCAGCCGGGCAGGTCCAGGCGCTGGCCGCCGGCGGCCAGTTGCGCTCCGTGCTTGAGCGCGTCGTCCACCATGGTTTCCATCGCGGCCAGGCGTCTGGGATTGGCCAAGGGGCCCATCTGCACGCCGGCTTCCAGGCCGTTGCCCACGCGCCATGCCCGCGCCTTGTCGGCCAGCCGCTGGACAAAGCGCTCGTAAACGCCTTCCTGCACATACATGCGGGTAGGCGACGTGCAGATCTGGCCGGAGTTGCGCAGCTTGGCGGCCAGCACGGCGTCGGCCGCGCTTTCCGGGTCGGCGTCGTCAAAGACCAGCACGGGCGCGTGGCCGCCCAATTCGAGCGTCGCGCGTTTCAGGCCGCCGGCGGCCATCACCGCCAGTTCGCGGCCGATGGCGGTGGAGCCGGTGAAGGTCACCATGCGGATCACGGGCGAGGAGATCAGGCGCCGCGAGATCTCGCCGGGATCGCCGAACACCATGTTCAGCACGCCTGCGGGCAGGCCGGCGTCCGCCAGTGCGCGGCCGATCTCCAGCGCGATCGCAGGCGTTTCCTCCGAAGGCTTGATCACGATCGAGCAACCGGCCGCCAGGGCGCCGGCGATCTTGCGCGACGGCGTGATCGCCGGCGCGTTCCAGCCAGAGAAGGCGGCCACCGGGCCGACCGGCTCGGGGATGGCCATCTGGCGTATCCCGCCGACCCGGCCAGGGATCAGGCGGCCATAGCTGCGCCGGGCTTCCTCGGCGGCCCATTCGAACATCTCGGCCGCGGTCGCCACCTCTTTCTCGGATTCGGACAGGGGCTTGCCCAGTTCGCGGGTGATCAGCCAGGCCAGCAGCGGCGTGCGTTCGCGCATCAGCGTGGCGGCGCGGCGCAGGATCGCGGCCCGCTCCAGCGGCGCCGTGTCGCGCCAGCCCGGAAAGCTGCGCCGGGCGGCATCCAGCGCTTCGTCGATGTCTTCCGGCGCGGCCACCGGCACGCGGCCCAGGACGCCCTGGGTCGCGGGATCGACCACCTCAAGGCCGGGCCGGTGGCCGGCCGGAACGGCGCGGCCGCCGATCAGCAGGGTCAGTTCGGGATAGTCCATTTAGTCCGCCTTGGCGATGTGGCTGGTCTGCATGACTTGCGCCCAGCGTTCGGTTTGCGTGCCGATGTGCCGGGCAAAGTCCTCGGGACTGCCGGTCATCGGGTACTGGCCCAGCTTGAGCAGCGCATCGCGCGATTCGCCGGTGCCCATCACTTTGTTGATCGCGGCATTCAGGCGCTGCGTCACCGCGGGCGGCACGCCGGCCGGCGCCAGCACGCCGTTCCAGGGCTCCGCCGTGAAGCCGGGGATGTCCGCCGCCTGCGCCACCGTCGGCACGCCCGGCGCCACGGAAGAGGGTTGCGCCGCCGCGATGGCCAGCGCGCGCATCTTGCCCGCCTGCACCTGCGGCATGGCGGCGATCGCGCTCAGGAACGCCATGTCCACGCGTCCGGCCACCAGGTCGGCGATGGCCGCGGAGTCGCCCTTGTAGGGGATGTGGGTGATGTCCACCTTGGAGGCGCTCTTGAACCATTCGCCCGCCAGGTGATTCACGGCGCCGCTGCCGGCCGAAGCAAAGCTCAGCGCGCCCGGCTGCTTGCGCGCCCCGGCGATCAGCTCCTGCACGCTCTTGAAGGGGGAGTCCGCCGGCACCACCAGCAGGTACGGATAGCTGGCCACCAGCGCGACGGGCTGGAAGTCCTTCAGCACCTGGTAGTCGACTTTCTGCTTGTAGACCGGCTCGATGGACAGCGTGCCGCTGCTGCCCAGCATCAGGGTGTAGCCGTCGGCGGCGGCGCGCTTGACCGCCTGCACCGCCACGACGCCGTTGGCGCCGGGCCGGTTCTCGACGACGACGGTCTGGCCCAGTTCGGTTTCAAGCTGCCGGGCCAGATAGCGGCCGACGGCGTCCGTCGGGCCGCCGGCGGTAAATCCGATCACCAGCGTGATCGGCTTCACGGGGTAATCCGCGGCGGCAGCATTGAAGCTGATCGCGGCGGCGAGCACGGGCAATGCCCACCTGCGTAGCATGGATGTCATGGTTGTCTCGGGTAGGAACAGGGGCGGCGCGACAGGCGCCGTCATGCAAGGGGGCGAACTTACGAGTAGCCGCGCTCGATCAGCTTGACCATTACCGGGTAGTACTCCTTGACGTAACCGGCGGCGCGCGTGCGTTCCAGCAGGTCGTGAGTCAGCTTGGCCGCGCGCGCGTCCACCTCCCCCTGGTTCGCCAGTTCAAGCGCCAGCAGGATGTCCTTGATGGCGTACTCGGTCGGGAAGGTCTTCTCGGGGAAGGCCTGGGCGGCAAGCGCCTTCTGGCCCGGGTTGCGCAGCACGAAGCTGTCGGCCGAACCCTTGCTCAGCGCGTCCAGCAGCAAGGTGCCGTCCACGCCGGCGCTGCGGCCGATGGTGACGGCTTCGGCCAGCGCATGGACGGTCATGAAGACCACCATGTTGTTCATGATCTTCACCACCTGGCCATTGCCGATGCCGCCGCAAAGCAGCACGTCGGTGCCCATGCACGACAGGTAGGGCAGGACCGTCTCGTAGTCCTCGCGGGTGGCGCCCACGGTGATCATCAGCGTGCCCAGCCTGGCGGCTTCGCGCATGCGCGCCACCGGCGCGTCGATCAGCAGGATGCCGTGGCCGCGCAGGACCTCGGCCAGCCGGCGGGTGCGCGTGACATCGCTGGTGCTCATGTCCACCACGATGCGCACGCGGCCGGCGGCCTCGACCAGGCCACCTGGCCCGGTGCAGACCTGTTCCACCTGCACGATGCTCGGCAGCGACAGGAACACGATCTCGGCGCTTTGCGCCACTTCGATGACCGATGCGCAGGCATGGCCGCCCAAAGCGCCGATCCGGGCCGCCGGCTCGGGGCTGATATCCGTCACGTACACGGGGTGCCCGGATTTACGGACCAGATTGGCGCACATGGGCTCACCCATCACGCCCAGGCCGATGAAGCCCAGCGGGGTCTTGGTCTCACTCATTACTTCCTCCTTGGTGGTGCGATTGTTCTTCTGTTGTTGTCATGCAGCTTACGTACGGCCCATGCCCGGCGATATGAAAAATTGGCAAGGCAACTTTCTCCAATTCCGTCCCCTCCGGATCAAGAACGCTCGTTTTCCTTTTTATCAATCCTTGCCGGGCCGGTCCGCCTAGAGTGATCGGCAGACCAGAGCGGCGCGTCTGTTGCGTCGCAATAACCCCGGAGAGACACATGTTGCTGGACACCATCGCCGCCTACGGAGCGCGGGACACCCTGGCCAGGCTGCCCGACGAGGTCATCCATCACGCCAAGCGCGCCTTCCTGGATTGGCTCTCGGCGCTGTATCCCGGCACGCGCACCGCCCCGTGCCAGCAGCTGCTGGGCGCGCATGGCGCCGAACTGGGCGCGGGGGCCTCCAGCCTGCCGGGCTGCGCGACCACCGCCTTTGCCGCCACGGCCGCCTGGATCAACGGCAGTGTTTCGCATGCCGTGGAATTCGACGACATCTTTCGCGATGCGATCTATCACCCGGGATGTCCGACCATCGCCGCGGCGCTGGCGCTGGCCGAGGAAGGCGACGCCAGCGGGCAGGCCTTGCTGAACGCGATCGTGGTCGGCTACGAGATCTCCACCCGCATCGGCGCGGCGGTCCAGCCCGCGCATTACCGCTATTTCCACACGACCGGCACCGTGGGCTGCTTTGGCAGCGCGGCCGCCGCCGCCGCCCTGTGCGCGCCGGGCGACGCGCAGGTCATGCTGCACGCGCTGGCCACCGCCGGCACGCTGGCCAGCGGCTTGCAGCAGGCTTTTCGTTCGGACGCAATGAGCAAGGCGCTGCATGCCGGCCACGCGGCCGAGGTCGGCGTGCGGGCCGGGCAGGGCGCCGCGCACGGCATCACGGGCGTGCCGGACATCCTGGAAGGCGAGGTCGGCTTCGGCGCGGCCCTGGCGCAGAGCCCGGACTGGTCGGCCGCCGTCGACGGGCTGGGCGAACGCTACAACATTCTTTCCATCACCCAGAAGAATCACGGCTGCTGCGGCCACACCTTCGCCGCGATCGACGCGGCGCTGGCGCTGCGCGAGCGCGGGCTGCGGGCGGACGACATCGCCTCGCTGCGCGTGGACGCCTATCAGACCGCCCTGGACGTCACGGGAAACTTCGCGCCCGAGACCGCGTTCGAGGCCAAGTTCAGCCTGCCGTATGTGGTGGCGCACGCGCTGGTCCACGGTTCGGTGCGGTTGGACGCCTTTGGCCCGGATCGCCTGCATGACCCGCGCGTGCGCCAGCTGATGGCCAGGCTGGACCTGCGGGCGGATCCCGCACTGACGGCGGGCTTTCCCCGGATGCGCGCCGCCCGGCTGTCGGCCACGACCGTGGGCGGCGAGGTGCTTGAACACCATTCCCCATACCGCAAGGGCGACCCCGAGTCGCCGCTGTCGGACGCGGAACTGAACGACAAGTTCGGCGAACTGGCGGGTCCGGTGCTGGGCGTCGCGCGCATGCGCGCCTTGCGCGACGCGGTCTGGCGCCTGGACAGCATGCCGGTGCGGGCGCTGCGCCTGGCGGCCGACATGCCTCAACTCTGATTGACCTATCCACTGGCCCACATGACAACTGCCTCATCCATGACTTCCCCGACGTTTGCCGACGCGCTGCTGTCGCCCCGTGCCATCGCCCTGGTGGGCGCTTCGGGCGACACACGCAAGAACACCGCGCGCCCGCTGCGCTTCATGCGCAAGCACGGCTATACGGGCGCCATCTATCCCATCAACGCCGCCCGCGCGGAGATCCTGGGAGAGCGCGCCTATCCCTCGCTTGACGGGCTGCCCGGGCCGGTCGACCACGTATTCATCATGATCCCGGGCAGCGACGTCGCCGCCTTGCTGCCGTCCTGCGCCCAGGCCGGGGCCCGGGTCGTGACGGTCTATTCCGACGGCTTCGGCGAGACCGGACCGGACGGCCAGGCCCGCCAGACGGAGCTGGTGCGACAGGCGCGAGAGCTGGGCTTGCGCCTGCTGGGGCCGAACAGCATCGGCCTGGCCGATCTGCATACCGGCGGAATCCTGTCCGTCAATGCCGCCTTCGAGGCCGATACCTTGCTGCCCGGCGACATCAGCATGGTGTCGCAGAGCGGCTCGATGATGGGGTCGCTGCTGTCGCGCGCCGCCGCGCGCGGCTTCGGATTCGCCAAGTCGGTTTCGGTCGGCAACGAAAGCGACATCACCGTGGGGGAAGTGGTCGACGCGCTGGTGGACGATCCGCATACGAGAGTCATCCTGCTCTTTCTGGAAACCTTGCGGGACGCGCCCACCCTGGCCCGGGCGCTGACGCGCGCGCGCGCCGCGGGCAAGCCGGTGGTCGCCTACAAGCTGGGCCGTTCCGAACAGGGCGATGCGCTCGCGCAGTCGCATACGGGCGCCATGGCGGGCAACGATGTGGCGGTCGATGTCTTCATGAAGGCCTATGGCGTCATGCGGGTGCGGACCCTGGAAACCCTGTTCGAGATCGCGCCGCTTGCGGCCCGCTACGCCTTGCACCGCCATGCCCGTCCTCCGGTGGCCGATGCGGCGGCCGGGGCTGAAACCCGGGTGGCGGTCATCACCACGACGGGCGGCGGCGCGGCGACCGTGGTCGACAATCTGGGCCTGCATGGCCTGGTCGCCGTGGCACCGCCGCAAGACTTCATCCAAAGCATCGCCGAAAACGGCCTGAATATCCGCCAGACCCCCGTCATCGACCTGACGCTGGCGGCGACCAGCGCGCAATACAAGATGCTGCTCGACCAGCTGCTGCGCGCCGACTGGTGCGACGCGGTCCTGAGCGTCGTCGGGTCTTCGGCGCAGTTCCATCCCGGCCTGGCCGTCCAGCCCTTGCTGGAAGCCGAGAAGCCCGGCGACAAGCCGCTGGCGGTTTTCCTGGCGCCGGAAGCGCCGGAGTCGCTTGCCCTGCTGCGAGAGGGCGGTATCGCCGCCTTCCGCACGCCGGAAGCCTGCGCCGACGCGCTGTCGGTGTTCTTTGCGGCTGCGGGCGCGCCACCGGCGCCGGGCGCGGACGTTGCCTGGCCTGGCGAGCTTCCCCGGAACGGCATGCTGAGCGAACACGAAGCCGGGATGCTGTTCCGCAGCCTGGGCGTGCCCGTGGCCGAAGGCCAGCTTCTTGCGCCCGGCCAGCTCGGCCATACCGTTGCATATCCGCTTGTCGCCAAGGTCTGCTCGCGCGACCTGGCGCACAAGACCGAATTGGGCGCCGTCCGCGTAGGCATCGCCGATGCGCAGGCGCTGGAGCAGGCCGTGCGCGAGATGCTGGATGCCGTAAGCCGGCATGCGCCGCAAGCCCGGGTGGACGGCATCCTGGTCCAGCCCATGGAGAGCCGCCTGATCGAGCTGATCCTGGGCTACCGCCACGACCCGCTGGTGGGGCCCACGGTGCTGCTGGGCGCCGGCGGCATCGCCGCCGAACTGGCGCCGGACTACGCCGTGCGCCTGGCGCCCGTGGATGTGGACGAAGCCCGGCGCATGATCCGCGAGGTCCGCCAGACCCGATTGATCCGCGGCTTTCGCGGTCTTCCCCTGGGCGATTGCGAAGCCCTGGCGCACGCCATCGCGGCGTTCTCGCGGCTGGCGCTGGCCGTCGGCGTGCGCGTCGAGGAAGCCGAAATCAACCCCTTGTTCGTCCGCGCCGATGGCGTGGTCGCCGTCGACGGCCTGGCGCGCCTGGCCTGACGCACCGTACGCATTCCCACTCTTGCCTGAGGAAACATAAGATGGACTTCAAACTGACCCCGGAACAACAGGATTTCCAGACGGCCGTGCGCCGGTTCGCCGAGCGCGAACTGCGCGATGGCGCCGTCGAACGCGCCCATTCCGATGACTACCCCTGGGACATCGCCCGCAAGATGGCGGGCCAGGGCCTGCTGGGCATCACGGTGGCGCAGGAGGACGGCGGCGTCGGCGGCTCGCTGATGGACGCCGTCATCGCCATCGAGACCGTCGCGTCCGTGTGCCCGCGCAGCGCCGACGTGGTGCAGGCGGGCAACTTCGGCGCCATCCGCGTGCTGGCCGAATACGGAAGCCCGCTGCAAAAGCAGAAGTACCTGACGGGGCTGCTGGCGGGCGAAGGGCTCATCTCGGTGGGCATGACGGAACCGGACGCCGGCTCGGCCGTCACGGAACTGAAGACCAGCGCAACGCGCGCCGATGGCGGCTGGCGCATCAACGGCACCAAGATCTTCACCACGCACGGCCCGCATGCCAGCGTCATCCTGGCCTATGTGCGCTTCGGGCCGGGCACGGGCGGCATCGGTTCGGTGCTGATCGGTACCCGGGACGAAGGCGTGAAGCTGGGCAAACGGTCGGCCTTCATGTCCGGCGAAGAATGGGTCGAGATCTTCTTCGACAATGTCTTCGTGCCGGACGACATGGTGGTGCTGGGCGAAGGCGGCTTCAAGAAGCAGATCGCCGGCTTCAACGTCGAACGCATCGGCAACACCGCGCGCTCGCTGGCCCTGGGCCGCTATGCATACGAAGAGGCGCGCAACTGGGCCATGCAGCGCAAGCAATTCGGCCGCCTGCTGTGCGAGTTCCAGGGCTTGCAATGGAAGTTCGCGGACATGAGGATCAAGCTGGACGCCGCCCAGCTGCTGCTGTACCGGGCTGCGACCGGCGCCGACACCGGCTTTCCGTCCGCCACGGAAACCGCGATCGCCAAGGCCTACTGCAACCAGGTGGGTTTCGACGTGGCCAATGACGCCCTGCAGGTGCTGGGCGGGCTGGGCTATAGCCGCGAATCGCTGGTCGAATACTGCGTGCGCCGCTGCCGGGGCTGGATGATCGCCGGCGGCTCCATCGAGATCCTGAAGAACCGCATCGCGGAAGGGATCTTCGAGCGCAGCTTCCCGCAGCGCCCGCCGCGCTGAGGGGGATCGTGAACGCTATGGGGCAGCCACCGGCGTGTATTGCCCCATCAGCTCAACGATCCAGTCGATGAACACGCGCAGCTTGGCGCTGACATGGCGGTTCGGCGGGAATGCCACATACAGGGGCATCGGGTCGAGCCGCCAGTCCTCGAACAGCGGCGTCAGCTCGCCGTTCGCCAGGTAGGCCCTGGACATGTAGTCCGGCAGCCAGAGCACGCCCATGCCGGCCAGGCCGGCCGCCAGGTAGGCGTTGCCATCGTCCACCGCCAGGACATAGCGGCCCTGCACGTTGACGCTTTCCTCGCCGCGGCGCATGGCATAGGGCAGGGCGCGGCCGGTACGCGACCACAGAAAGCCCACGATGCGGTGGTGCGTGTCTTCGAGTTCGCGCGGGTGCGCGGGCGTGCCCGCAAGTTCCAGGTAGGCGGGCGCGGCGTAGACGCCCAGCCGCAGGTCGCCCACGCGCCGTGCCATCAGCGACTGGTCGGTCAGTTCGCCGCCGCGCACCACGCAGTCCACGTTCTCGCCGATCAGGTCCACGATGCGGTCGCTCACGCCCATGTCGAGCTGGATGTCGGGGTAGCGGGCATGGAACGCCGGCAGGGCAGGCACCAGGATCATGCGGGCCAGCGGGCTGGGCACATCCACCCGCAGCCGGCCCCTGGGCGCCTCGGAGGCGCTGGAAAGGCTGGTCTCGGCGTCATCCATGTCCGCCAGCAGCCGTATCACGCGCTCGTAGTAGGCGGCGCCGTCGGCGGTGACGTTGACCTTGCGGGTGGTCCGGTTCAGCAGCCTGACGCGCAGCCGGGACTCGAGCTGCTGAACCAGCTGGGTCACGCTGGTCTTGCTCATGTGCAGGGTTTCGGCTGCCTTGGTGAAGCTGCCGGTCTCCACCACGCGCGCGAAAGCACTCATTGCGTCGAAACGGTCCATCGCTGCTCCAGATTGTTCGGGGGGATTGTTTGGATTCTACAAATAGTGATGGCTGGACTTGCCCGTTTATCCTCCCGGTGCGCGCCTTTACAGTTTCTTCATCGTCAATACGGGCTGGCTTCGGCCCACAGATGGAGATATCCGATGGCAACACGCGACGTTGTTTTTCCGCCCGGGCGCCACGCGCTTTATGAGCGCAACCGTTATTCCCCGGCGATCCGGTCCAACGGCTTTCTGTTCGTGTCCGGCCAGGTCGGCAGCCGCGCGGACGGCTCACCCGAACCCGACCTGGGGGCGCAAGTGCGGTTGGCGTTCGACAATCTGAACGCCATCCTGGCGGCGGCTGGTTGCACGTTCGATGACGTGGTCGACGCGACCGTCTTCATGGTCGATCCCGAATCGCAGTTCGAAACCATCTGGAAGGAGGTGCCCGAGTACTGGGGCAACGCGCCGCACCCGACGCTGACGGCGGTTGGCGTGACATGGCTTTATGGCTTCCAGTTCGAGATCAAGGTGATCGCGAAGCTGCCGGCGGGCGGGGAGGGGTGATCCGCAAGGATCGGAGGAGCCGGACTGCAGTTTCGCCGATGAGACCGCAGTCCGGCTCCCGCGTACGACGATGACCGTCGGCGAATTCAGGTCCATAATCGACGTGTTGCGTCTTATGGATGGCGAGTCATGGCAGAAACCACTCCGTCGTCACAAGAGGTCCGGCCGCTAGAGATCGGCGACATCACGGTCATCGACAACACCAAGCTGAAGAAAGCCGTGACGGCCGCCGCGCTTGGCAATGCGATGGAATGGTTCGACTTCGGCGTCTACGGCTTTGTTGCCTTTGCGCTGGGCAAAGTATTTTTCCCGGATGCCTCGCCCGCGGTACAGACCATCGCCGCCTTGGGCACGTTTTCCGTGCCCTTTCTGGTGCGGCCCTTGGGCGGCGTGTTCTTCGGCGTCATGGGCGATCGCTTCGGGCGGCAGAAGGTACTGTCGCTCACCATCATCATCATGGCGATCAGCACCTTCTGCATCGGCCTGATCCCGTCCCATGCATCCATCGGCCTGTGGGCGCCCATCCTGCTGCTGCTATGCAAGTTGGCGCAGGGCTTCTCGGTGGGGGGCGAATACACCGGCGCCGCCGTCTTCGTGGCCGAGTACGCGCCCGACAGGCAGCGCGGCTTCCTGGGCAGCTGGCTCGATTTCGGCTCGATCGCCGGCTTCGTGGTCGGCGCGGGCATGGTCGTGCTGCTGCAGACCATGTTGGGCGACCAGACCTTCCTGGACTGGGGCTGGCGCGTTCCCTTCTTCGTGGCGGGCCCGCTGGGGCTGCTGGGCCTGTACCTGCGCCACGCCGCCGAAGAGACTCCCGCCTTCACGCAGCAACTCGAGAGACTGGAAAAAGAAGACCGCGACGCCCTGCAGGACCGGCCGGCCGTTTCTTTTCGCGAGATCTTCGCCAAATACCGCCGCTCGCTGATCGTCTGCATCGGCATGGTGCTGGTGACCAATGTTACCTACTACATGCTGCTCACGTACATGCCCACCTATCTGTCGGGCAGCCTCGGCTATACCGAAGGGCATGGGGTGCTCATCATCGTGGTCGTGATGGTGGGCATGCTGTTCGTGCAGCCGGTCGTCGGGTTCGTCAGCGACAAGATCGGCCGCAAGCCCTTTCTGCTTGCCGGCAGCCTGGGCCTGCTGGTGTCGGCCATGCCGGCATTCTGGCTTATCGGCAGCCGCAACACGGGCCTGATCTTCCTGGGCCTGCTGCTTATTGCCGTGTTCCTGAACTGCCTGATCGGCATCATGGCGGCCACGCTGCCCGCGCTGTTTCCCACCCGCATCCGGTACAGCGCGCTGGCCAGCTCGTTCAACGTGGCCATCATCTTCGCCGGGCTCACGCCCACGGTGGCCGCATGGCTGGTGGAAGAAACCGGCAACCTGATGATGCCGGCCTTCTACCTGATGGTGGCCTCGGTCGTGGGCCTGGCCACTTCGTTCTTCCTGCCTGAGACGGCCAACCGCCCGTTGCGCGGCGAGACGCCCACCGCCTCCAGCCCGCGCGAGGCCAAGGTGTTGCTGCAGCAAGCCTACGAGCACATCGAGCAGAGCGTGCAGGATGTCGACGGCGAGATCGCCGCGCTCGAAGAAAAACTGGAAGTGCTGAAGGCGCGCCGGCAGCGGCTGACGGATCGGCATCCGGATCTGGGATGACTGTGGCGCGGTGAAGCGCGCTTGCGCGCCCGTCGCGGCAAAGGCTTGCCACATGGCGGCAGAGAGGATCAGCCCCCCGATTCAAACCCGGGATACAAGGTCATTCCGCCATCGACGAATATCGTCGTCCCGACGATGTAGTCGGAGAAATCCGACGCCAGCCAGACGGCGGCACGGCCCACCTCGTCGGGCTCGCCGATGCGCTTGTAAGGAACCAGCTTCATCAGATCGGCATAGGCTTCGGGCGTGGACCAGGCGGCGGTGTTGATCGGCGTCCGGATGGCGCCCGGCGCAATGGAATTGACGCGGATGCGCTTCTCGGAAACTTCCTGGGCCAGGCTCTTCATCAGCAACATCAGCCCCCCCTTGGAGGCCGCGTAATTCACATGGCCTGCCCATGGGATGACCTCGTGGACGGAACTGGTGAAGATGATCTTGCCGGCGGCAACCGAAATGCCTGGCCGCACGCCGCGACGGAGGAACTCGCGCACCGCCGAGCGTGCGCAAAGAAATGCCCCGCGCAGGTTGACGTTCATCACGGCGTCCCAGTCCGCAAGGCTCATCTCATGGAAGGGCGCATTGCGTTCCCTGCCGGCGTTGCTGACCAGGATGTCGACGGTTCCAAATTCACGCACCGCTGCGTCGAACATGGCCTGGACCTGGGCCTCGTCGGCGACATCGGCCTGTACGGTCATTGCACGCTGTCCCCCGCTGCGTATCTCTTCGGCCACCACCTCGGCGTCCGCGGGGTTGGTGACGTAGTTCACGACCACGTCGGCGCCAGCTTTCCCGAGTGCGACGGCGACGGCGCGGCCGATGCCGGAATTGGCGCCGGTCACCAGCGCAGTCTGCCCTTTCAGCGAGATCTGCAGTTCCGGAGACGGTCCTGCGGGCTCCGGCGTGTTCATGTCAGCATTGAAGTTCTGCATGATGAGTTCCTGGGGTCAGTTGGCGGACAACCTGATCGCTCGCAGCGCCGCTGCTTCGGCGCCCGGCATGAGCAGAAGATCCTTCGACATCACGGCATTCATCCGAACGATCTGCGCGACGCAGCCCGTCCAGCCGGTTTGATGGCTGGCTCCGATTCCCGCGCCCGTATCGCCGTGGAAGTACTCATGGAACAGGATCAGGTCGCGCCAGTGCTCGTCTTGCCAGAGCACGTGTTCCGCGCCGTTCGACGGCCGGCGGCCGTCGGCGTCGCGCAGAAAGATCCGGGTCAGGCGATCTCCCAACTCCTTGGTAACTTCCAGCAGGGTCATCATCTTCCCCGAGCCGGTGGGGCACTCGATCTTGAAGTCCTCCCCGAAGTAGGCGTACAGCCGTACCAGCGAATAATAGAGAAGGAAATTTATCGGCATCCAGACCGGGCCGCGCCAGTTGGAATTTCCGCCAAACATGCCCGTGTCGGACTCGCCGGGCACATAGCTGACCCGATGCTCTTGTCCCGCGTGGTTAAAGACGTAAGGATGCTCAAGGTGGAACCGCGACAACGCCCGGATGCCATGCGGGCCGAAGAATTCGGCTTCGTCCAGCATGCGCGCCAGAATGCGGCGCATTTTCTGCTCGTTGACGGTTGCCAGCATCCGGCGGTTGACGACGCCGGGTTGCTGGGGCAGGTGTGTGTTGGCGGCCAGATCACCGTGGCGCTCCAGGAATAGCCGGGCGCGCGCCCTGAAATTGGGCAATCTGGCGAGTATGTCCTCTTCAAACACGGCAACGGCGGCAAGCGGAAGCAATCCGACGATCGAACGCACCTTCAGACGCATGGCGCGACCGTCCGGCAGGCGCAGCACGTCATAAAAGAACCCATCTTCCTCGTCCCAGGCTTCGTCCTCGTGTTCGCCGACGCGGTCCAGCGCGCCAGCGATCAGCAGCGTGTGCTGGAAGAACTTCTCGACGAACTCTTCATAGAGAGGCTCGTGCAGCGCGAGTTCAACGGCGATACGCAACATCTGCTGGCTGAAAAACACCATCCAGGCCGTTCCGTCGGCCTGGTCAAGATAACCGCCCGTGGGCAGGGGAGACGAACGGTCGAACACCCCGATATTGTCGAGTCCGAGAAAGCCGCCCTCGAAGACATTGGCGCCGGTCCGGTCCTTGCGGTTGACCCACCATGTGAAGTTGACCAATAACTTGGAGAACGCATACTTGAGAAACTCGATGTCTCCGCGTCCATCGCGCCGCTCCTTGTCGAGGACGTAGAGCTGCATCGTCGCCCAGGCATGCACGGGAGGATTCACATCGCTGAAGTTCCATTCGTAGGCGGGAAGCTGGCCATTGGGATGCAGGTAGTCATTGCGCAGCATCAGGTCGAGTTGCTGCTTGGCGAAGTCCGGGTCGACGATGCCTAGCGGAATCATGTGAAATGCCAGATCCCAGGCGGCATACCACGGGTACTCCCATTTGTCCGGCATCGAGATGATGTCGTCGTTGAACATATGCGCCCATTCGCTGTTGCGCACGCGCCGGCGCTCCCGTTGCGACAGCTTGCTGCCCGCGCCATGTTCTTCGAGCCAGAGATCGAGGTCATAGTAGAAGTACTGCTTGGACCAGAGCATTCCGGCCAAGGCTTGCCGCATGACGTTGGCGCGGTCGGGGTCGTCGCGAACGGTGAGCGGCGTTATCGACCGGTAGAAGTCGTCGGCCTCCCTCAGCCGCTGCGCGAAAACCGCATCGAAGTCGTCGAAGGGCGCGAAAGCGGCGTCGGGAGACCGGCACGTCAAGCGCAGCCGGACGACCTGGGATTCGCCGCCACCGATATTCAGCTGGTAATGGCAGGCCGCCTTGGTGCCTCGCCTGGCCGGATTGACCGCTGCGGCGTCGCCCCGCAAGATGAACTCATGGATACCATCCTTCGTGTACGGCGACGCGTTGGCCGTGCCGAACAGCCGGGCGTTGTTGGTTTCGTTCTCGGTGAACAATAAGGGAACGTCGGCGTCGCAGTAGAGGTAGTAGTCGCCCAGGGGTTCCTGTGGCGGCGCGCCGCTGTGATGCGCGTGGATCGTGGCCTGCCTGCTCGGCAAGACGCTTTCAACAAGGGGTTTCGGGCCACCCTCTGCATACGACCACGTATTTCTGAACCACAGGGTCGGCAAGAGGTGCAAAGGCGCCGCATGCGCGCCGCGATTGAATATGCTGATTTGCACCAGCATGTCGTCGGGGGCCGCCTTGGCGTATTCCACGAAAATGTCGAAATACCGTTTGTCGTCGAAAACGCCCGTGTCCAGCAGTTCGTATTCGGGCTCATTCCTGCCACGGGCGCGATTGGTTTCGACAAGATCGGTGTACGGGTAGGCAGCGTGGGGGTACTTGTACAGATACTTCATGTACGAGTGCGTGGGAGTCGAGTCGAGGTAGAAGTAGTATTCCTTCACGTCCTCGCCATGATTTCCCTCGCTGTTGGCCAGGCCGAAGGCGCGCTCTTTCAGAATCGGATCGCACCCGTTCCACAACGCCAGCGCGAAGCACAGCAGCTGGTGGTCATCGCTGATGCCGCCCAGGCCGTCCTCCCCCCAGCGGTAAGCGCGCGATCGGGCTTGATCATGGGTGAAGTAATTCCAGGCGTCACCGTTGTCGCTGTAGTCTTCCCGGACCGTTCCCCATTGCCGCTCGCTCAGGTACGGCCCCCATTTTTTCCAGGCTGCGCGGTTCGCGTGTGCTTCGGCAAGCCTTTGCTGCTCTGCGTCATTGCCCATGGCTTCTCTCCTTCGCGCTGGAAAAGCCTGATGCGTGGACCGGAATGCGCGCACGCCTGAAGGCCAGGCGCCCTGATTCGCCGGGGGAACGGCGGGGCCGACGCGCGAACCATCAATATTCGCCTTTCGCGCCCAGGATGCAAGGGATTTGAACCGCAGCCGGGTTCGCTAAGCCAGCAACGACAATGCGTCCGCAAGAGACAGCACCGTGGTGCGCGACTCGAATGCCGTTGAGAAAAGATGATCGTGCACGACCTGATCCGGGTCATAGCAGCAGTCCTTGACCGTGATCAGCCGGAAGTCCGCGTCGCTCGCGTACGCGACCGACGACAGCATGACACCGGTCGACGCGATGCCCACCATGAGCAGCGTATTGATGCCGCGCGCCGAGAGCCGCAGCTCCAGGTCGGTGCCGAAGAACACGCTGGCGCGATGCGCGAGGATAAGCGGTTCGTGGGCCTGCCTGCCCAGCTCCGGCGCGATCTGGTCATCGACGAACAGGCCAAGCTGCTTGATCCCTTGTCCGTTCTTGTTCAGCGGGCTGACTTCGGGATAACCCGGGCCGAACTGGATCTGGGCGAAATAGACGCCAACGCCCTTGTGCCGCGCGGCATCGCACAGCTTGCGCGTATTGGCGAGCAAAGCGGGGGCGACGGATGGAAACAGCCCCATGATGTCGGTCTGGTAATGCATGACCAGCAGAGCGGTTTGCGTCGGCAGGATCGGGGGAATCCGTGGGTCTGGGCTTTGCCCCGTGGCGGCACTTCCCGTGCCTGCTTGCCGATCGGCCGGATTGGCGGCTCCAGATTCAATGCTTGGCGACATGATGGGTAGGGGCAATGGAAAGATGCCATGAATCTACCATGGCCGCCTTGGCCGGTTGTCGGGAAACGGGCCCGTGGCGATCCGCTGGCGGAGCATTCGACAAGGCCGCAAGGATTGTTGACAATCCGTCAGTGAAAACCAGCCCGCGGCCGACACCGATCTCCGCACCCATACCCCATGAAAACCACGTCTCCCGTCGCGCTTGTCACTGGTTCCACTTCAGGCATCGGGGCCGCGATCGCGCGGCGGCTGGCCAGGGATGGATACTCGGTCGTCCTGCATTCAAGGACGTCGGCGGAAGCGGGGCAGGCCCTGGCCCGGGACCTGGGATCGGCGGCATATGTGCAAGCCGACCTGGCCCATGACGCGGACCGGGTCAGGCTCATTCGCGAAGCGACAGCCATATGGGGGCGGCTCGACGTGCTGGTCAATAACGCCGGGATCAGCCGTGTGATCCCTCATGGGGACCTGATGGCCGCGACGCCCGAGGTATGGCAGGAACTGCACGAGGTCAATGTGGTTGCCCCGTTCAGGCTGGTGGCCGAAGCGCAACCGGCGCTGCGCGAGGCCGCGGCGCGGGGCAGGCCGGGCTGCGTTGTGAATGTCAGCTCTCATGCCGGCGTCCGGCCCAAGGGGGCATCCATACCCTATGCGGCGACCAAGGCGGCGCTGAACCATGTGACGCGCCTGTTGGCTCTATCCCTGGCTCCCGATATCCGCGTGAATGCCGTTGCGCCCGGCCTGGTGGATACGCCGCTGACGGCGGATTGGGCGGATGCACGGAAACTCTGGAATGAGCGCTCGCCCATGCGCAGGGCCGCCAGCCCCGAGGACATTGCACAGGCCGTCGCGCTGCTGGTCGCCTCGGACTATCTGACCGGCGAGATTCTGCTCTCGGATGGGGGCTTGAACCTTACGTGATGAGGACGTGGGTTTGCATCGCGCGGCGCGACGTGCACGACACCACGGGCGGGGCTCCTGACGCGGAAACCGGTTTTCGGCATGGCGCAACTTGGAATATCCTTGAACGTCGCACGCGGCCGCATGGTCTGAAGGCATGGACCATGCCAATTCAGGAGAACCACGATGGGCAGCAAGAACACGATTTGCCTCTGGTACGACGGCACTGCGCTGGACGCCGCGACTTTCTATGCCAAGACGTTCCCGGACAGCGCCGTAGGCACGATCCTGCGTGCGCCCGGCGATTACCCCTCCGGTAAGCAGGGCGATGTCCTGACGGTCGAGTTCACGGTGATGGGCATTCCTTGCCTGGGCCTGAACGGAGGCCCGGCCTTCAAGCACAGCGAGGCGTTCTCGTTCCAGGTCGCGACCGACGACCAGGCCGAAACGGACCGCTTGTGGAACGCAATTGTCGGAAACGGCGGCCAGGAAAGCGAATGTGGCTGGTGCAAGGACAAATGGGGACTGTCATGGCAGATCACGCCGCGCATCCTCGTCACGGCAATCAATGATCTGGACCAGGCCGCGGCCAAGCGTGCGTTCGACGCCATGATGGACATGAAGAAGATCGATATTGCCGTCATCGAAGCGGCTTGGCGTGGGTGAACGACGCCTGCGCCGCCTTGAGGACCCCCGCGGCCCGCGGGCCGGCCCTGTTCGCCCGTCCGGCCGCCGGTTTTCACCGTAAAATCCGGCAGCCGCCGCGATGTTTCGGCGAAATCCTCCCACGTCCGAGATGTACGTCGATCTCCTCACGCTTTACTTCCTAGCAATCGGAACGCTACTCGCCAGTGCCGGGATGACGTTCTGGGAGCAGCGGGCCAATCCCAAGCGCAGCAAGGAATTGCGAGTCCTGGCTGCGGGATTCGCCACGCTCGCGATCGGGTGTGCGGCGGCGCTGTTCCGCCGCGACCTGCCCGGCGCGATCGGCTCCGCCATCAGCAATCTGGTCATTCTTGGCGGCTACCTCCTGATCCTCAACGGCGTCGCGATGCTGGGCGGCAGGCAGTATCGGCGCACGTCGGCCGGCATTCTCCTTGGCATGGCGCTGGTTTGGACTATCGGCGGCGCCCGCTGGCTGGACGCCATGTGGAGCCACGTCAGCTCGGTACCGATAGCGATCATCAGCGGCCTGACGGCCTGGGAAATGCTCCGATGCAACGCGATGAAATCCCTGAACGCCAGGTACATCGTCGTGGCCGTGACGGGCGTCCATACCGCGCTGTATGCCGCCAGGGCGTTCGTCCTGCCCTGGCTGACGACGGGGCCGGGGCAGGCGATACAGTCGCTCGCCGGCAAGCTCACGATCTATGAAGGTGTGCTGTACTCGGTGATCTTGCCGATGACGCTGCTCAAGCTCATCCGCGACGAGACCCACGGGCAACTCCTGCTGGATTCCCAGACGGACTATCTGACGCGCCTGGGCAACCGCAGATGGTTTTTTGAGCAGGGCGCGCGCGTGATCGACGGCCGGGAACGGCAGGGCGCGGTGTCCGTGCTTGCGTTCGATCTCGATCATTTCAAGTCCATCAATGACCGCTATGGCCACCAGACGGGCGACCGTGTGCTCAAGTCATTCGCGGAAATCGCCCGGAGCGTGTTGGGTCCCGATGCGATTCTGGCGCGTATCGGCGGAGAGGAATTCGCCGCGCTGCTGTGGGGCGACGACGCCATCCGCGCCAAGGCGCTGGGAGAGGCCGTCGCGCAGCGATTCGCCGAAACGATTTCCAACCGGACCGGCAGCATAGGCATTCCGGCAACGGTCAGCATCGGCCTTGCGCGGTTCGACAGCGATGTTCCGGCCATCATGGACGGACTGGCCATCGCGGATCGGGCGCTGTACCGCGCCAAATCGCTGGGCGGCAATCGCCTTGAAGTGGCGCAGGCCGCGCCCGTTGCCGCCTGATTGCCAGCAGGCGCCCGGCGCCTGCATCAGCCGGCCTCAGCGGATGGCGTACGCCTTGCGCGCAGGGTCATAGGCGTAGCTGGCGGCGTCGGCGGGGCCGAGGCGGCGGGTCTTGTCCGGCCCGGCTATGGTGGTGCCGCTGAGCTTGACGGTCAGCAGCGGCATGTCGTTGCCGCCGTTCGGAGTGAAGCTGAGTTCCCCGTCGCTGCGCGTACACGGCATGACCTCGCCGTCCGCGCAGGCCAGGCTGTTGTCCTCTCCGCTGAGAACGTTGCCCACGTAAGCCCAGACCTTGTCGTTGACGTCGTCCTGCCGCTTCTCCGGGACGGTGAACACGAAGATGTCATAGGCGCTGACCGTGATCCCGTTGTCGAAGCTCTCGGTCGGCACCGCCAGCACCAGCTTGCCCGAGGGCGTGCGGTGTTCGAGCGGCTTGCGCCTGGTGTCCACTTCGGGGGCCCTTTCATAAGCGCCGAACTCACCGATGGTGGGCTCCATTCCCCGGAACTTCCAGGGGCGTTCAGCCTTGGGGTCGGCCAGGATGAAGGTTGCCTCGGACAGGTTGACCCGGGTGTCGGGGCCGGCGTTGTCCTCGCCGGACTGGCCGTATTTCTTCGCGGTCTCCCATGCGAAGCCCGTGAAGTATTCGGTTCCTTCCAGCTCAAAGGCGTGGCCGAACCAATAGGTGGCGATGCTGCCATTTTCCACTTCATAGGAGGTGGCGCCCTTGCCATCTATCTGATGGATGAAATACAGGACGGTGCCGCCATCGGGCGGCGTCACGGCGGCCTGGGCGTGGGCGGCCTGCGGTGGCGCGGCGGTCGCCGTGGCGGGGCTCAGGGCTGCAAACGTGGCGGCAAGCAGGCCGGCCGCCGCCTGGCGGGACCACGAATCCTTGCCGTAAAACTTCCGCGAAATAGCCATGAACTCGTCTCTCAATATTTAAAACCGCAGGGATCCTGCCGTCCGGGAAAAAGCAGGCGCAAGCCGCGATTGTCACGGCCATGACGACGGCAAGGGTCTGAATTTAAATTGGAATTTAATGGTGTCAAATCACCGGCGGCATCGAACATAGATGCAGTGCTCCGATGATGTCAAGATGACTCTGACCCCGGATCGGTGCGGCCGATATGCGTGGGAAGCCCGGCGAGGTCGCGGGTGAGGGCGCTGCGGGCGGCGCGGCCCCGGTCAGCGGCGCGAGGGATGCCGAAAACCGGGGCTAACTTACTGTTACCTTGGAAATACTCTGGGTTACCTGGCTGCGACGATCGGCGCGCCGCTAGGCCTGGACCAGGTCCTTGGCCCGCGCATCATGCCGGCCCAGGCGGGTCAGCAGATGATCCACCTCGGCCTTCGCCTGGGCGGTCAGCGCGCTGCCGGGCCGGCGTTGCGCCGCGCTGGTCAAGATACCCCGGCGCATCATCACGTACTTGCGCACCGCCAGTCCCACGCCGGGCTGCTGCTCGTAGCGCAACAGCGGCAAGTGCGCGTCGAACAGATCGTGCGCGGCTTCGGTCTTGCCTTCGCCCACCCATTTGACGAAATCGCACAGCATGTCGGGGAAGCAGTAGCCGGTGTTGGCGCCGTCGGCCCCGCGCGCCATCTCGTAGTCCAGGAACAGGCCGTTGTTGCCGCAAAGGATCGAGATGTGGCGCATGGCGCCTTCGGCTTCGAAACGGCGCAGTGCCGAGATCTTCTCCAGGCCGGGCCAGTCCTCGTGCTTGAGCATCACGCAAGAGGGCAGGTCGGTCACGATGCGCCGGATGACCGACGGCGCCATCTGCACGGAGAACGTCAGCGGGTAATCCTGCAGCACGAAGGGCACGTCGCTGCCGATGGCCTCGACCGCCTGGTGGTAGTAAGCGACGATCTGGTCGTCGGTGCGCAAGGTGTTGGGCGGCGCGATCATCACGCCGGCCGCGCCGCGGTCCATCACTTCACGCGTCAGCGAACGCATGGACGCGAATCCGGGCGCCGACACGCCCACCACGATGGGCATCCCGCCGGCTTTGCCGATGACCTGCGAGGCAATCTCCAGCGATTCCGAGAAGTCCAGCTTTGGCGCCTCGCCCAGCTGGCCCAGCACGGTCAGGCCGGTCGAGCCGCAAGCCTGGTAGAAATCCATCATCCGGTCGATCGAGGCGTGGTCCACGGCGCCGTCGTCAAAGAACGGGGTGGGGGCGATGGGGAACACGCCCTTGGCGTCAGCAGTCAGTTTCATCGTCTGTGTCCTTGAAGTGTGGTTGCGGCATCCGCCGCGCTGCGCAATCGGCGCGTCCTAGATGCTGGCGATCAGGCCGCCGTCTACCCGGATCGTCGATCCGGTAATGTAGCTGGCCCGTGCGCTGGCCAGGAAGGCGACCGCGTCGCCGTATTCCGCGGGGTCGCCATAGCGGCCCACGGGGATGGCGGCCGTGCTTTCGCGGCTGACGTCGTCGACGTTGCGGCCCTCGCGTTTTGCGCGGGCTTCGTCCAGAAAAGTGATGCGGGCGGTTGCGATGCGGCCAGGCAGCACGATGTTCGATGTGATGCCGTCCTTGCCCACTTCGCGCGCCAGCGTCTTGGACCAGCCCACCAGCGACATGCGCAGCGCGTTGGAAATGCCCAGGTTGGGAATCGGCGCGATCACGCCCGACGAGGTGCTGGTGATGATTCGTCCCCACTGCCGTTCCCGCATGCCGGGCAGCACGCGGTCGGTCAGCTTGATGACGGACAGCACCATGCCTTCGAATTGCTCGCGCCACAGCTCGGCCTGCTGACCGGAGGAGGGCGTGGGCGGCGGACCGCCGGTGTTGTTGACCAGGATGTCCACCGGGCCGACGTTGGCCTCGATCCAGCCGACCTGGCTGTCGAAGGCGTCCAGCGCCCGCAGATCCCACTGCAGCGCAAAGGCGGCCAGGCCCTCGGCCTTGATCCTGTCCGCCGTGGCGGCCGCCGCGTCCAGGTTCAGGTCGGCCACCACCACCTTGGCGCCTTCCTGCGCCAGCGACCATGCGATGGCGCTGCCCAATCCGCCGCCGCCGCCCAGCACCAGCGCGGTCTTGTCCTTGATACCCAAATCCATCATCTACCTCCACAAAAGAAAAAGCCTGGCCGGCCAGGATCTGCTGGCGTCCGGCCCTATGTTGCCTGTGCCGCTGTCGCGGGCTGCTGCGTAATCGCAAGATGCAGCAATTCGGCCAGGTGCATGACCTCGCGTCCGGCCGATTGGCGGATCTGTTCGCGGCAGCTAAAACCATTGGTCAGCACGATGGTGTCCGCCGCCGCCGCGCGCACGGCGGGCAGCAGGCTCTGCTCGCCCACCGCCAGCGACAGCGCGGCATGTTCCGGGTTGAAGCCAAATGAACCCGCCATGCCGCAACAGCCGCTGTCCAGGTGCCGGGCGCGGGCGCCCATCGCCGCCAGCAGCGCCACGTCGCCCTTGGTGCCGAACAGCGACTTCTGGTGGCAGTGCGCATGCACCAGCACATCGCGGTCCAGCCTGGGCGGCTGGTAGCCTGCCTGGTGCAGGAAGTCGCCCAACAGCGTCGCCATGCTCGATACCTGGCGGGCGCGCGGATCGTCCGGGAACATCTTCAGCAATTCGTCCTTGAATACCGACATGCAGCCGGGTTCCAGCCCCACGATGGCGACCGGCCCGTCGTGGTCCGCACCGGCTTCGCCCAGTTGCGGGCCGATCACGTCCAGGATCTTGCGCAACCGTTCGCGCGCCAGATCCAGATAACCGAAGTCGTACAGCGGCCGTCCGCAGCACAAGGGCTTGTCGGGCAAGACGGCCTCGTAGCCCGCGTGCTTGAGCACGCCGACGGCGGCGGCGGCCACCTCGGGGTGGAAGTGTTCGCAGAACGTGTCCACCCACAGGATGACCCGCTTCCTGCCCGCCGCCGCCGGCGGGTGCTGGCGGCGGTACGGGCGCCGGGCGAAGCGGGGCAGGTCGCGTTGCGCCGCCACGCCGCCGATCTTCTTGGCCCATGGCGCCAGGTAGCGGTTCTGCGTCATCAGGTTGGCCAGCCACGGCAGCCTGGCGGCCCAGGGAGCCCAGTCGCCGATGCGCCCCATCGTCAGCGCCTGCCTGGGGCGGCGCGCGTTTTCGTAATAGTGCGACAGGAACTCCGCCTTGTAGGACGCCATGTCCGTATGCGTCGGACAATCGCTGCGGCAGCCTTTGCAGGCCAGGCAGGTGTCCAGCGCCTCCTTGACCGGCTGGCTGCGCCAGCCGTCCTGGATGACCTCGCCTTGCAGCATCTCCCAGAACAGCCGCGAACGGCCGCGCGTGGAAAAGCGTTCGTCCTTGGTGGCGCGATAGCTGGGGCACATGGTTCCGCCTTTCTCGCTGCGGCAGCGGCCCATGCCCACGCAATGCTCGATGGCGCGCTGGAAGCCGTCGCCCTCGGGACTGCCGAAATTCAGCCGCGTATGGATGTTGACGGTCTTGTAGGCGGGGCCCATGCGCAGGTTCTCGTCGACGCGATAGGCATCCACGAGTTTGCCCGGGTTCATCAGCCCCTTCGGATCCCAGATGCGCTTGAAGGCGCGCATCGCTTCCATCAGTTCCTCGCCGAACATGATGGGCAGGAACTCGGCCCGGGCCTGTCCGTCGCCGTGTTCGCCCGTCAGCGAGCCGCCGCAGTCGACGACCAGCTGGGCCGCTTCGCGCAGGAAGGCGCGAAATGTCGCCACGCCTTCCACGGTGCGCACATTGAAGGTCACGCGCGCATGCACGCAGCCGTCGCCGAAGTGTCCGAACAAGGAAGTCCGGTAGCCGTAGCGGTCCACCAGCGCCTGAAAACCGCGCAGATAGTCGCCCAGCCGCAAGGGATCGACTGCCGCGTCCTCCCATCCTACCTGGGGATCGGGAATGCTGGGATCGATCGACAATTGCGTGGCCGACGCGCCGTTCTCGCGGATCGACCAGACCCGCTTCTGGATGGCCGGGTCCGAAATCACCCGGCAGCTCGGCACCGGCCCGGCGGGGCGCGCGCTGAAATACGCCTCGGCGCGTCCGGCCTGCGCCAGCGCGTCGGCCAGCGTGTCGCCGCCGAACTCCACCACGACCCAGGCGTCGCCATCGGGCAGCAGCGCGATCTCGTCTTGCGCCAGCCCGCGCGCCTGCAGGCCGCGGATGATGGCGCGGTCCAGCCCCTCGATGGCGATCGGGCCAAAGCGCTGGTACTCGGGCACGGCGTCCGCGGCAACGTAGATATCCGGAAAGCCCAGCACCAGCACCACGCGCACGGCGGGGCTCTTGACCAGGCGCACGCGCGCCTGCAGGGTCAGCGCACAAGTGCCTTCCGAGCCCACCAGCGCGCGCGCCACGTTGAAGCCGTTCTCGGGCAGCAACTGGTCCAGGTTGTAGCCGGATACCCGGCGCTTGATGTCGGGGAAGCGCTCGCGGATCAGCGCGGCATAGCGGTCCCGCAAATCCCGCAGGTCGCGATAGATCTGGCCGCGACGTCCGCCGGCCGCGATGATGCGCTCCAGCTCGTCTTCCGGCGTCGGGCCAACCCAGAAGCGCTCGCCGTCGCAGGTCATGATCTCCAGCGCCTCGACATTCTCCAGGGTCTTGCCCGCCATCACCGAATGCGGGCCGCAGGAGTTGTTGGCGATCATTCCGCCCAGCGTGCAGCGGCTGTGCGTGGACGGGTCGGGCGCGAAGGTCAGGCCGAACTCCTCGGCCCGGTCCCGCAGCGCGTCGCAGATCACGCCCGGCTCGACCAGCGCCGTGCGCGCCAGCGGGTCGAGTTCCAGGATGTGGTTGCAGCGCGCGGACAGGTCGAAGACAACGGCGTGGTTCACCGTTTGTCCGCTCATGGACGTGCCCGCCCCGCGCAGCAGGATAGGCGCGCCATGCTCCTCGCAGATGCGCACGCCCGCCACGAATTCTTCCAGGGACGCCGGCACCACCACGCCGATCGGCACCTGCCGGTAGTTGGACGCGTCGGACGCGTACACCGCGCGATGCCCGTCATCGAACCTGACGGATGGGCCCAGCTTGCCCACCAATGCCTGGTGGACTGCCGTGAACGCTTTGCTGCCTGTCATGCATGACTCCCTTGGGCACTCTGGCCTTCCGGGCTATTTTCCGTCGGTCGCCGGTTTTCGGAAAACGGAAAATACTCGGGTAGGTCATTCGTTTTATGAATGATCTTCGCGGAGATGCCGGGGCGGGGCAGGGCGATTCAAGCTACGGATTAACCGTGCCGCGGTATAGTCATTCGATTGAATTCATGTATTTATAGAATGAACCCGCGTCGCCTGACTCCTTCCATGTCCTTGCTGCTGGCCTTTGAAGCCAGCGCCCGCCACCTGAGCTTCACGCGGGCGGCGACCGAACTGGCGCTGACCCAAAGCGCCGTCAGCCGGCAGGTCCAGGCACTGGAGGATCTGCTGGAAGTGCCGCTGTTCCGGCGCGAGAAGCGGCGCATCCTGCTGACCGAAGCCGGCATGGGTTATCAGAAGGAACTGGCGGCGGCCCTGCACCGCATTCGCAGTGCGTCCCTGCAGGCGATCTCGCACCGCACCGGCCGCGGCGCCTTCCACCTGGCCGCGCTGCCCACCTTCACCGCGAAGTGGCTGATGCCCCGGCTGAACCGCTTCTATGCGCGCCATCCCGGCATCCTGGTCCACCTGCATTCGCGGGTGACGCGCTTTGATCTGGATCTGGCGGGCATCGACGCCGTGATCGCCGTGGGCGACGGCGACTGGCCGGGGCTGGTTCCGCATCGGCTGATGGACGAGTACGTCATCCCCGTGATCAGCCCGGAACTGGCGGCCAGCCACCCGACCCGCAAGCCCGCCGACCTGGCCCAGCACATGCTGCTGCAAGTGGCCGCGCGTCCGGCTGTCTGGCAGCGCTGGTTCGAGGCGCACGGACTGCCCGTGCGCACGATGCGCTGGGGCGCTCAGTTTGAACTGACCACGCATCTGATCCAGGCCGTGGCGTCGGGCATCGGCATCGGCTTGCTGCCTACTTTCCTGGTGGAAGACGAACTGCGGCAGGGCGTGCTGGTGCCCGCCATCGACGAGGAATTCAGCACGGGCGCGGGGTATTTTTTCCTGGCCCCTCCGGACAAGCTGGCCACGCCGGCGGTTGCCGCCTTCAGGGACTGGCTGCTGGAAGAGAGCGCGGCGCTCGATGCGCCGGCCGGCGATTGAAGCCGCCTGGCCAGGTGAGCCTGGACTGCCGCGAGATTCCGCGGCCCTGACCGTTATGCAATTATCTGCAACATGGTAGCGATCCCGTTCTGGAAGGGGCGGGTCTCGCCGATGGCGCGAAATTTGGGTATTGGACATTACCGCCTGGACGCTCGACAATCGTCGGATATCCACCGAGGAACTGGCCGGGCTTGCGCCGCGTCAGTTGTCCAAGAAAGGAGCGCGCCATGGCGACTCTATCCCTTTCTAGCGGCACCACAATCGACGAGATCGCGGACCGCATTTATCGCATCTCCACGCCAGTCGAGATCCCTGGCGGCGGATTCTCCTTCAACCAGTATCTGATCAACGACGACGCGCCGCTGTTGTTTCATACCGGTTTGCGCAAGCTGTTTCCCGTCGTCAGTGCGGCGGTAGCGCGGATCTTGCCCATCGATCGATTGCGCTATGTCGGCTTTTCGCACTTCGAGGCCGATGAGTGCGGCGCACTCAATGAATTCCTCGCCGCCGCTCCGCACGCGGAGCCCCTTTGTGGCCGGGTCGCGGCCATGGTCTCGGTGGGTGATTTCGCCGACCGGCCGCCACGCGCAATGGATGATGACGAGATCATCCCGCTCGGGCAGCATCGCGTGCGCTGGCTTGATACGCCGCATCTGCCGCACGCATGGGAATGCGGGTTCCTCATGGAGACCGAATCGGCAACACTGCTATGCGGCGACTTGTTTACCCAAGGCGGCTCGCATAACGCAGCGCTTACCGAATGCGACATCCTTGAGCCGAGCGAGGCTTTCCGCCGCCAGATGGACTACTTCTCGCACACCAGGAACGCCCGCGCCATGCTGGAACGCCTTGCTGCATTGCAGCCGGCAACGCTTGCCTGCATGCACGGCAGCGCGTGGCGCGGCGATGGCGCGGCCCTGTTGCGCGCGCTCGCCGACAGCGTTGAACGTGACCAGGCTCTGCAATGAAGGGGCGCTTCAGGTCCGACTGATCAGCGCCACCTGTTCAGGCGGCGTTCCTTCCGGCTGCGTCAGCGCTGTCCGTCATGCACCGACACGGCTTCCTTCGTCAGCCCGCCCAGCCGGGAATGCACCCGGCCGCCGGTTCCCATCACCAGCGCGAACAGGATCTCGTTGGCGCGCGGCGCATCCTGGATGCCGATCTCGATGCTGTTGAAGTGGCTGCGCACATAGGACGCGTGGATGTAATGGACCGGGACCATGATCCGGTAGCCGGCCACGGCCACCGCCTTCACCGCCGGCACCATGGCCTTGGGTTCGCCCAGCACGGTGCGCATCGCCCAGCCGCCGGCCTCATGCCAGACAGCGCCATGCTCCATTTCGCCGTCCAGGCCGACGATGGCGGCCTTGCTGTAGACCTCGACGTTGTCCCTGCCCAGCGTGTCCACCAGCTCCGTGGCCAGCAAGGTGCCCAACCCGCGCAGTTCAGCCATGAAGGGCAGCAGATCGGGCTCGTAGCGCCCGGCGTAAGGGTTCTTGATGACGGCGCAGGACGCGGCCAGCTTCAGCGGCCGGGCCGGGGCGGGGCCGTTTTCGTGGAAGGTGGTTTCGATGATCAGGCTGCGTTTGCGGATTTCAATCAACGACATTGCGGTTCCTTGGATTGGATTCATTGCGGCGGAATGCCGGTTTCCTTGACGATGGCGGCCCACTTGTCGATCTCGGCGCCGATGAAGGCGCCGAACTCGGCGGGGCTTTGCGTCTTCACGCTGAGTCCCTGGCGGGCATAGGTTTCCTGCAGTTCGCGGTCGGCCAATGCCAGATCCAGCGACTTCGCCAGGCGGTCCACCACGGGCTGCGGCAGGTTGGCCGGGCCCATCAGGCCGAACCAGACCGTCAGGTTGAAGCCCGGCGCGCCGCTTTCGTTCAGGGTCGGAATATCGGGCGCCAGCGCAAAGCGCTCGGGTGTGCTGACGCCATAGGTCTTGACCTTGCCGGCGCGAGCCTGCTGCAAGCCATTCGCCAGATCGGTGAAGGTCAGGTCCACCGTGCCGCCGATGACGTCGGTCAACGCTTGCGGACCGCCGCGGTAAGGCACGGCCGTGACGTTGATATCGCCCATCGCGGCCAGTTTGGCGCCGAATACCTGCGCGCTGCCCGAACCATAGGCGTAAGTCAGCTTGCCGGGATGCTGGCGGCCATAGGCGAACAGCTCGCCCACGTTGGCGCCCGGCACCTTGGGCGAGCCCACCAGCAGGTAAGGCGTTTCCGCGACGGCTCCGATCGGCGCCAGGTCCTTGGCCGGGTTGTAAGGAAGGTCCTTGAACAGGCTGACGCCGCTGGCGGCGGTGGACACGCCAACCACCACCAGCGTGTAGCCATCGGGCTTGCTGCGGGCCACGTCGTGAGTGCCGATGATGCCGTTGGCGCCCGGCTTGTTTTCCACGACCACGGGCTGGCCCAGGTCAATGGCCATATGCTTGCCCAGGCTGCGCGCCACCACGTCGGTGATGCTGCCGGGCGGGAAGGGCACGACCATCCGGATCGGGTGCTCGGGATAGGGCGCCGCGAGAGTCGGTGCGGCGGCCGTCATCCCCAGGCCTAGCGCCAGGGCAATGGACGTGGCGGTTCTGTTCATGATGTTGTCTCCCGTTGGTGGGTGTAGTTATAGGTGTCAGGGGGCGTCGCGCTGCGCTTCCAGGTAGCGGTAGATTTCGGTGTTGTCCGCGGAGGCGGGCAGCGCCTGCAGTGCGCGCTGCCACAGGTCGGTGCACAAGGACAGCTGCGGGGCGGCCACGCCGACCAGTTGCTGCAGGCTGTCCGCGGTGCGCAGGTCCTTGGCCATCAGCGACAGCGCGAAGCCGCCGTTGAAGGTGCGCGGCACGATGAACTGGGCCAGTTTGGTTTCGGTGGCGACATTGCGGCCGCTCGACGCGTTGAGTACCTGCGTGAAGACGCCAAGGTCCAGGCCCATGCCTTGCGCGATCAGCATCGCCTCGCTGGCGGCAAGCAGCCCGGCGGCGTAGACGTAGTTGTTCAGCGCCTTCATGGCATGCGCCGAGCCCACCGCGCCCGTATGGATCAGCGCCGCGCCCATGCACGACAGGATCGGCCGCACGCGCTCCAGGTCGGCCGCGGCGCCGCCGGCCATGATGGCCAGCGTGCCGTTGGCGGCCTTGGCCACGGCGCCCGAAACCGGCGCATCGATCAGGGTGATGCCCGCCTCGTGCAGCAACGGCGCCAGGCGCAGCGTATCGGCCGGGTTGGACGAGCCCATGTCGATCAGCGTCGCGCCGCGCGCGAGCAGCGCCGCCAGGCCGGGGCCGTCGGCGCCCCCCTCGATCACGGCGTTGGTGATGGCGCTGTTGGGCAGCATCGTGATGATCACCGCGCAATCGGCCAGATCGGCCAGTGTGTCCGCCGCGTGCAGCGTGAGGCCCCAGGCGGGATGCGTCTTCAGGCGATCCAGCCGCCGCGGGTCGCGGTCATGGGCCCGGATACTGATCCCTTCCGCGCCGGCCAGGTTTTCAAGCATCGGCAGGCCCATCATTCCCAGGCCGACGAATCCCAGCTTCAACATCATGCAGTTCCTTTATCGAAACGACCGGATATACGTCCGGCGACGACTGTGGATGCTACCGATGCGGCGAGAGTTTCTCTTATGCTAAGTTGGCCCGGGGTTATAACAATTGATTATCGGATTAAGGCCATGCGGTTCAAGCTGAGACAGATGGAAGTGTTCCGGGCGGTGATGCTGACGGGATCCATGAACGGAGCGGCCAAGCTGCTGTTCGTGTCGCAGCCGGCCGTCAGCCGGCTGATCGCGCACACCGAACAAAGCCTGGGCCTGCAATTGTTCGACCGCGACAAGGGCAAGCTCACGCCCACGCAGGAAGCCCATCGCCTGTTCGAGGAAGTGGGGCCGCTGTTTGAAGAAGCGCTGCGCATCGACGAATTCGCCCGCGATCTGGCGGCCCGGCCGGAAGGCGCGCTGACCCTGTGTTCCAGCCCCAGCCTGGCGCTGAACTTTCTGCCTCCCGTGGTGGCCGGCTACCTGGAACGCTACCCGAATGTGCGCGTGAAATACCACACCACCTTGCTGGCGGACATGGCGCACGAACTGCTGGGGCGCAAGGCCGAACTGGCGGTCTCGGTGCTGCCCATCGACCATCCCAACCTCATCGTCGAGCCCTTCGCCACCGGCGAGATGGTCTGCATCCTGCCGGCGGGGCACCCGCTGACGGCGCAGGCCGACGTCGGGCTGGCCGAACTGGCCGCCTGCCGGCTGGTGCTGTACAGCCGCAACATTCCCTTTGGCCAGCTGGTCGCGGCGGCGTTCCAGCGCGCGGGCGTCTCGTGGAACGCATCGGTGGACATCGTGCGGGCCGAACTGGCTTGCGCTTTGGTGCGCGCCGGGGTGGGCGTGGCCATCGTCGACCAGTTCTCGGTCGAAGGGGCGGGGTGGCCGGGCGTGGTGGTGCGGCCGCTGCGTGAATCGATTCCGCTGGCGCTGAGCCTGGTGCGGTCCCGTTTCGATACGCCCAGCCGGCACGTGCAGCGCTTTATCCGGGTGCTGAAAGAACGCGCGCGCGAGCTCGCGCCGGGGTGATGGCCGGTGTTGGCCGGGCCTGGCCTTCCGTCAGGGCGCCAGCGCCTTCTTCATGGACGGCGCGGGATGCTGCGCTGTTCGGCTACCAGTCGAGGACGATAGAAACCGGCTTGTGGTCACTCGGTCGGTTGTCGCGTGAAGCATCCGGGTCGCCCACGACTCCCATCTGCCAAGCCGCTTCTTCGACCTGACAGCTGCCGGTCTTGACTTTGTAGGCGCCAAGTCCACTCCAGATCGCCGGGGACACGACCATGTGGTCGATGAGTTCCGCGACCACTTTTCCATTCTGGAGAGGGTCGGCGAAGCGGGTCGTACTGGCTGAAGACAGTACAGCGGGTTCCATTGCGTGCTTGAAGTAGGTGTTCGGGTCCAGAAACGAACCGACGAGTTCATCGAGGATGCTCTTGACCAGGAATTCGTTTTCCATGAGATCCTTGAATGGACCGTCATTGAAGTCTCCGGCCACCATGACGCTGGCTTGCTCCGGACCGACGGACACGATCGCAGTAATGACTTCTCGCAGACGCGCAACTTCCGCCGACAGCTTTTGCCGACTGCTGAGAGCGTCCAGTACCGGCTCGGGGTTGGTGCCACGGTTTTCCCATTGTTTTCTGGTCTTTAGCAGGGAAAATTTTGACTTGGTATGAAGCCCGCCCAAGATAAGGTCCTGACCCGGCGCAAGCTTCGCGCGCAACAGCAAAGGGTATCTTGCAAGGCTGTGCTGCCTGCGGTCTTCTGGCGCGATCTTTCCCCAAGGATAGTAGGGGACATTTCTCCAGAGCTTCTGCGGCGTCTTTCCGCTTGGCAACCAAGGCTTCACCTGGCTCGACAAGCTCTTTCTGACGAGGCCGTGAACGGCTTGGTCAGCACGGTTAGACCGATATACGGTGTACTCATCGTTCAGGAACCGCCGAACGAACAGTTTCATCTGTTCTTGCAGCGGCGGTCCCTCCTCGACAAACAGCACGTCTGGGTCAATGGCCTGAATTCCTGAAGCGATACGTTCGCAAAGACCGTGGACGTCTGCAATGGGGCTGAGCTTGATGCTGCCCGCATCCTTGCCGGGGAACGAGGATGGAATGACGCGGTCCGCCAGCCAGTCGGCATCTCGTCGTGCACCGAAAAAAGAGGTCATCCACTCCAAGTTGTACGTGCAGACTTTGAGTTGGCTCATGATGTGTCTTCCCGGTGTCGATGGCGTCGCCTGTTATTTATTGGCGCCGCACCGAGAGCTTATTCCCTTCCACGCCTGTTGGACACCTTTTTCCAGGTGTGTGCAGCAGCGTGTCACGTCGCATGTAGAAAGCACGGTGAGGTCCTCTTGACAAGCACCGCCCCGGTCCGAATACTCCATGCGCGCCGATGTATGGGGGCGTACAACCAAACCTGAGGTCTCTCATGTTCATCGTAAGTCGCAAGCACCTGGAGTGTGTTCGAAGCCGACTGGCTCGTTGTTTGCGTGCGGCGTTGCTGGTGTCGGCCTGCGTGCTGGGCCTGTCTGGCGCGGCGCTGGCAGACAGTGCGCACACGGTCCGCAGTGATTCCGCAAGCGCCTTGCAGCATCTTTACGCTGTCGAACCGAGCACGAAAGAACTGGGCGAGAAAGCGGTAGCCGTGTTGGTCTTTCCCAAGATCTACAAGGCCGGCTTCCTGGTCGGTGGCGAGCACGGGCAGGGCACCTTGTTCAAGGGCAAAGAGGCCATCGGTTATTACGACATCTCCGCCGTGTCACTGGGTCTTCAGGCCGGCGCCCAGACCTTTGGTTATGCGCTTTTCTTCATGAATCACAAGTCGCTGAACTATCTTGAACAAAGCGATGGCTGGGCGCTGGGCAGCGGCCCCAGCCTGGTCCTCTGGGATAAAGCCACCGCCTCCAGTGTGTCCACCACCACCTTGTCGCAGGACGTCTTCGCCGTGCCTTTCGGCGCCCAGGGCTTGATGGCGGGCATGGGCCTTGAAGGTTCCAAGATCACCCGCATCAAGCCCTGAAGCTCTGCGGAATATCGCTCGATGTGACGGCCTGAGCCGGCCAGTCTGCGCCATCTTCGCGGCGATCGTCGGAACCAGGCAGCGCCCGCCCAATTGGCGGGCGCTTTCGATTGCGGGGCCGCAATGTCTCATTGTTGATGCCGATTCGTCTCAGCTCGACGAACTTTGCGCTTGCTCCCGAGGACCGCGGTGTACAGTCGCCAGCGATTTCACATACAAGATGCCTTGGACGGAACCAGTTTCCGAGGATGGAGCGGCCAGCGAGCTGGTGTAACGCGCGACCCATGCACGAGAAAAATCCGAAGCCAGGCAGTGGAATACGTTTTCACATGATCAAGAGGCTTAAATGTCATATTCATCCGCGTCCTGCATCGTCGCCCTGACGTTGGCGGCTTCCGGGAGCGCGTACGCTCTGCCTCCTTCTGATGCGGCGATACCTGTTGGTGTCGATAATTTTGTCCGTGCCGAGTCCGATCTCTACATGGGAAAAGCGGTAGCGGATGGGAGCTTTGGAAAGTTTGTCCATAGCCGCGAACCCACTCGCATCGATGCCCAGAACGTCATCCGGATGAATCGGGACACGCTCTACTCGGAAGCCGTGTTCGATCTCGATGCGGGTCCCGTCACGATCAAGTTGCCAGAGGCCGGCAAGAGATTCATGTCGATGCAAGTGGTCAGCGGAGAACACTTTGTGCCGGCCGTCTTCTACGGAGCCGGCCAGCACACGCTGACGAAGGAGAACGTCGGCACACGCTATGTATTCGTCGCTATCCGCACGCTCGTCGATCCCGCGGATCCCAAAGACCTTGAACAGGTGCATGCGCTGCAGGACGCCATCAAGGTCAGCCAGGCGGGGGCAGGGGAATTCGTAGTGCAGAAGTGGGATCAAGCGAGCCAGAAGAAGCTGCGGGATGCCTTGCTTGTTCTTGGTTCGACGATTCCCAACTACAACCACGCCTTTGGCCCGAAGGGCGGGGTCGACCCCATCGAGCACCTGATCGGAACTGCGACGGGATGGGGCGGAAATCCGAGCAAGGACGCGACCTACCTCAGCGGGGCGATTCCGAAGAACGATGGGAAAACCATCTATCGGCTCAATGTCAAAACCGTGCCGGTCAACAGCTTCTGGTCTGTGAGCGTCTACAACGCCGACGGCTATTTTCAGAAGAATCCGTTCGATGCCTATTCCTTGAACAGTCTCACTGCCAAGAAAAGCGACGATGGTTCGATTGCCATCCAGTTCGGTGGCTGCGACGGAAAGATCGCCAATTGTCTGCCTACGATGCCCGGCTGGAACTATACGGTCCGGCTTTATCAGCCGCGCGAAGAAATCCTGAATGGCCAATGGAGCTTTCCGCAGCCGGAGCCCAAACTGTAGTGGCGGCCGGCGGCCGGCGGCCTGGGCATTGCCCGGGCCGATCCAGACCCGGCACTTGAGTACCTCGTACACGGGTACACTTCCGGCCAGGGCACCGCCTTGAATACCGGTCTTGGCGCATCAGGATGGAACGCGGCCCACCTGCCCGGCGATGGGGCTTGCGACTCAAGGTAAGACGTCAACATGACTGGCTCGGAAACGTTCATTTCCACCGACGCAATAGAGCATTCGCAGCGTGACGAATACTGGCGCGAGGTCACGCGCCCGTTCTGCGATACGACGCTCGATTCGACGGACGACGCGGCAACGCTGGAAGGAACCATGCGAATCCGCCATCTTGGCGGCATGACGCTGGGTTCGACAAGCTTCAACGCCCAGCGCTACAAGCGGGACCAGGCCACCATCGCCCGCAGCGGGCTGGACCACTACCTTGTTCACGTCCTGGTTGCTGGCTCCATCCATGGCGACTTTGACGGCCGCGACGTCGTGGCGGCTCCGGGTGGCATATGCATCATCGATCTGGCCCGGCCCTACGAATGCAAGGTGGATGCGGGTGAACGAGTAGCCACGACCATTCCTCGCGCGGGAATCGACAAGTTGCTGGGCGCCCGCGATATTCACGGGTTTGTGCTGCAGGCCGGGAATCCCATGGCGAGCCTGCTGGCGGACTATCTTTGCGGCTTCCACTCGGTTTCGGGACAACTGTCCGCAAGCGAAGACGTCGCGGCGCAGGACGCCCTTGTTACCCTGCTTTCAGCGGGTCTGTCGAACGCGGCACCGATTCAGGATGAGCCCAAGTCCGTGCTGGGTCAGGCTTTGCGCGCGCGTGTCCTGGCCTACATTGATCATCACCTCGCGGAGCCCGAGCTGGGTCCGGATCTGCTCGTGCAACGATTCAGGGTCTCAAGGGCCCATTTGTATCGCGTCTTCTCCGACCTCGGCGGAGTCGCCCACGTAATCAAGAGCAAGCGCCTGGAAGCGGTCTACGCCCGCATCGTCGATCCTCGGGGTTCGACGCGCCCGGTGAAGCAAATCGCCGCTGATTTCGGCTTTCGGGACATGGGACGATTTCGCAAGCTGTTTATCTCGCGCTTTGGCGTGGCGCCTGACGAAGCCAGCGAGTGGGGCCGCAACGCCTCGTCGCCGGCCGACAGCAACAATTTGCTATCCAGCCATTTTTCCGCGCACAGTCATTTTCCGCAGACGGTGTAAGCCGCCAGGTACTTCAGAACTGGTAGGCAAGCCCCACGATCGGCCCCTGCTGAATGACGTCGTAAACAAAGCCGTTCCGATTGAAATTGACGCCAAGCGCCCGGTAGCCGAGCACCAACGAAAGATCGGACTTGAACTGATAGCCAATCGCTGCGGTAGCGTCCCAGTCAAGCTTGGCCTCTCCTGCGCCGATCACCCCCCAGCCGGTCAGATACCAGTGTTCGCTCAAGGCGTATTGACCGCGCAGACCGGCCACCGCATCTATCCACGTTGCGCTGTCGCTTCGGCTTTTCCCGTCGAGCGCTCCGCCTTTCAAGGCAATTTTGGTGCTTGCGCGCCAGAGCCGTCCGCCGCCGATCACGTCGAGGTGACCCCTGTCGCTTTCAAGCACGCTGTATCCCGCGCCAAAAAATCCGGAGAAAGACTCGGAAGTCATTTCGACTCTTCGACTGAGTATGCCGTGCCGGGTATTTCCGCCGGCCGAGAGTTGGCTATACATGACGTCTCCCAGCAGGCTGAATCGCTTGTATCGCGCCTCGACTGCCCCCATGAAGGCCAGGTCAAGCTCGTTGACGATGTCGCTGAAACTGGAGTCTAGCCTGGCCGGCTGCTGCCCGAACTGTCCGACCTTTCCACTGATGCCAGAGGCCCAGGCATAGGGACTTGCGCTGACACGCCATGCTTCGGAATTGCCGGATTCGTTCTTCAGAAGAGGGCTGATCGGCAGCTTGCTGTCAGCGTATGCCGAGTTGCATGCCCCGAGCAGCATGCTCAATAAGACCAGCGGGGTGGAGAAGAGTTTCATGGGTTCTTGGTGTTGCGGCGTCTACGAAATAGGTGAGAGGGCTGGTGACGTTCTCTCTATAGGTGAGAGGGCTGGTGACGTTCTCTCTACCTGGAAAACGCTGCCACCTCCGCGCCGCAGTCCATGCCTGGGGCAGGGCTCTTTGCCTTGGCTGCCAGCACTTCTTTGCGTGCGGCGTCCAAATCGGCTCGAAACTCGGCATAGTTCTGCAACAGGGCCACGGTCGCCGCGCCCATAATGCGGCCGGCATCCACATCACTTTGCCAATGCGCGTTGCAGACGACCCGGCTCTGTCCAAACTCCAGGCCGCGCTTGAACAGCGTGTTGGCCCGATCGGGGTTGATCTCGGCCAGGATCAGCGCCCAGGCCCAGCCAGCCGCGGTGTGACCCGACGGGTATGAGCCATCATTGCGCAGCAAGGACTCTTGCTCCGGGAAACATGTCCCTTCGTTGTGGACGACGAACGGGCGGACACGGTTATAGGTGTTCTTGACACCGTAAGTGGACAAGCCGGCATCGGTGAGCACCTTCTGCATCAAACGATACAGGTGAGGAGTCTGCGCCTCGGTGATATCAATGCCCATTGCGCACGAGAAATTCCTGGCGGGCTGTGGAAACTGCAAGTCGGCATCCAGACGCGCCTGGCTTGCGCGCGCGGAGCCGCGCAAGGGGACCGTTGCATTCCTGGCCTCTTCGTCGCGCGCGTATGCCGCGCTGGCCGGGCCGGGAGGGGGGCCAAGCAGGTCGAGACTGTTGGGCAACTTCTCTTTGGGGATATAGCCGGGCGCCAGCTGGAAGTGCGGATCCGTGACTGCCGGGTCTGCAGCCTTGTCTGCCGCGTATGACATCGCGTGGGTCATGCCGATGAGAACAAGAGAAACGCGGGCTGCCTTACTGCGAATTTTTGAATGCATGTACGATCTTTACCGTCAGTCGAATTGCTGGACGTTCCACCCCCAGGCACTGCCCATCCCAAGGTGCCTTGTGGGTGAAATCGTGGGCGAATTTACACTGCGGCCATCGAGGGAAAGCGTGAAGATCGTTGAGATGAGACGGATCGGCATCACTAATGAGACATTGCGGCGCCGAGCGCTGCGGCGTCCATGGGTCGAGAGGCTTGGTCGAGCGATTTTCGACCTGAAATGGGTGATGCTCCGCCAGTACCCGCACGCTACCGCAATCTACATTCTGGTTGCATGCCAACTTCAAAGAACCAAATTTCACGCCGAATGAACTTTGGCACCAGGGTTGGCTACAGGGCTCACGCTGAGTCCAGGCATCAGATATTGCACTAATCACTCGCTGGCAGCAGCAGGTATCCAATGTTGAGTGCAAATCGTTAACGAGATCTTGGGTTTATCAGACTACAAATGCGCTAGCCAGACACTGAAAAATTGTAGTCTGAAAAATTATCCAGACGCCTTATCTCCACAGCACAAAATAAGATCAGAGTGATTCCGATGAAGAAGAACGTCGTATGGCACATCGTCCGCTTGTGTCTGTTGCCCGCAGTCGTTTTTTCGCCTGGCGCCCTTGCGGACTGCATGAACGATTTTGAGCGTGACAACGCCTATAAGCCTTCTGCTGGGGCCTATCGCATGCATGAACGCCAGCTGCCTTTGACGCTGCTGAACGGTGAGTGGCTGCCATCATTCAAGCAGGAAACCATAAATTTAATCTATGAAGTGGTGCCGCCCAATGCCGTGCGCATCATCTCTGATGCTCCCTTTGGCAAGGTGGGCGTGATTGTGATCAACGACAAGGGATGGGTTCGGACTGGCAAGGATAAAACTTGGGAACCACTGGATGCCGCCTCAAGCAAGGACGCGATCGACAAGGCGTTGACGTCATATTTGAATTCCGACGACTTGAGGGGTATGACCTGTTCAAAAGAAGAGCGAGATGGGCGGTCAATGCGGGTCTATCGCTATAACGTACCAAATCCAGTATTTAGCATTCTCCGTGAGGCGGTAACAGCCTATTTTGATGATCGGACAGGTTTGTTTGTGAATGCTGAGATCGAAGGCGGCACCGAAAGACAAAAAACCATCACCACGCTCGATATTGCATTTGATAACACTATAAAAATTCAACCCCCCGGGGCCGTGGACTAAACGCGGGCCGGTGTAAAAATGTGAAGCAGTGTTGGCGCAGTGGCTCGACCGGCGCACCGGTGGCGATCAGTCGGTGCTGATGATCTCTGGCCCGAGCCATGGCAGCTATGCCGAAGAGATCAGGCTGATCCTTCCCCGCGAACGGGGCTAGTTGCTGCCTGTACCCATGCTGCCCGCCGATGGGTGGTCAGTGCGGCTTCCAGTTCAAGCCGTCGGTCGAACGATACTCCGGGCGGCCGGTGCAGCAACCGCCTGCGCCGAGCGCCTGGCGTCCGATGAACGCGGTCACAAAGCCTTTGCCTTCGGTGAGCGACTGGCGGATGCAGGTGGTGGGCAGCAGATAGGGCTCGCCTTCCAGTACCAGTGTCCAGCTCACGTTCTCGCCTTCGGCGGCCTCGACTCTGTACACCTTGCAGTTGTTGACCAGCAAGTGAACAGGCTTTCCCGCCAGCGTGCCTTTGAACTGTTGTTCAGGAGGCGTTTCGCGTGTTGCGATCGTCTCGGCGGTGAGCTTGGAGCCGGCCGGCGGCGGGGGCAGCGCGGGGTCGCAGCCCGCCAGCACGCCGCAAGCGGATAGCGTCATGGCGTAGCGGCGGACCAGAGGCGTCACGTCCGGGAGTCCGGGTCAGGCGACGTTGGCGAAGCGCTGTTCAAGGTAGGCAATGATGTCGCTGGATTCGTACATCCAGCGCGTGCCGCCTGCTTCCTCGATGCGCAGGCAGGGCACCTTCACCTTGCCTCCTCCGGACTGCAGTTGTTCGCGCGCCTGCGGATCGCCCTTGGCGTCATGCAGCGTGATCGGCACGTTCAGCCGATGGATGGCGCGCCGCGTCTTGACGCAGAACGGGCAGGCGTGGAATTGGTAGAGCGAGAGCGCGGCCGCTTCCGTGTTGACGGCGGCCTGGCCTTGCGGCGAGCGCCGCTGCGGGCGCGGGCGGGTAAGCGCGTCGCCAAGAACAATCATTTGACCCAGACCGACACGCAGAGCTTTAACAAACATGGATACAGACTCGAAACGCAAAGAGAGGCGGTCAGTCTACCCGCTGTGGCGTTTCCCCGCTGAAAAGCAGGGGCGGCGGGCAGCCCAGTGATTGATTCATCCAGGTATTCCCATTTGGCCTGCCGGGCTGGCGTGTTCCGAGTGAAATTTATCAGTGATCGTAAGTTTTCCATATAAGTGAACGAAGGAAGTCCTTCACGGCGTCGCGGCGGGGGAGTGCGCGCCGCAGGCTCGCTCGCTGCATCCAGGCACGGTATTTGCTGGCGCCGCGCAAAGCCGCAGCCGAACGATTTCAGCCTTGCGCGAGGCGCACATGAACCCAGAATTCCCCTCGGACGACCCCTACCGGCTCCTGGTGGATGCCGTGATGGACTACGCCATCTATCTGCTGGACGTCAATGGAATGGTCAGCAGCTGGAACCCGGGGGCCGAGCGATTCAAGGGGTACCGGGCGGACGAGATCATCGGCCAGCATTTTTCTGTTTTCTACACAGAAGAAGACCGGGCCGCCGGGATCCCCCGAATAGCGTTGGAGACGGCCACGCGCGAAGGACGGTTCGAGGCGGAAGGGTGGCGGGTGCGCAAGGACGGGAGCCGGTTCTGGTGCAGCGTTGTCATCGACCCGGTCCACGACGATCACGGCCGGCTGGTCGGATTTGCAAAGATCACCCGGGACATCACGGAACAGAAGCTGCGCCGGGAGGAGCTTCAGGCTGCCCGCGACTCCATGCATCAGGCGCAACGGATGGAAGCCATAGGCCGCCTGACCGGGGGCGTCGCGCATGACTTCAATAACTTCCTGACCGCGATAAGGTTTTCCGCCGAATTCCTGAAGAGGTCGCCCGACCTGCCCGCATCGCTGATGCGTTATGTGGCCATCACCATTGAAACGACTGAGCGGGCGGCGCAACTCACCCGGCAGCTGCTGGCCTACGCGAAAAAGCAACCGCTGCAGCCGCACGTGTTCGACGTGCGTGAGAGCCTGTCGTCGCTCAGACAGCTTTTCGAGGCTTCTATCGGTTCGTCCATCGCGCTCACCTACGAGCTGGGGCCAGGCGATTGCACGATATTCGCCGATCCCGGCCAGCTTGAATCCGCACTGCTCAATCTTGTCATCAATGCGCGGGATGCGATGCCCGCCGGGGGAAAGCTGACGATATCGGCGCGGCATGTCGACAGAGCCCCCTCCGTGAGCGGCGCGTCCAGCCTGCACGGCCCCCACGTGGCGCTGTCGGTCCAGGATACCGGGCTTGGGATAGCCCAGGACATGGTCGCGCATGTCTTCGAACCGTTCTTTTCCACCAAGGCGAAGCACGAGAATTCCGGCTTGGGGCTCAGCCAGGTCCAGGGCTTCGTGCGGCAGTCGGGCGGTGACGTCGAGGTGCAAAGCGCCGTGGGGCAGGGCACGACATTCACGCTGTATCTTCCGGCCGCGGAGACGCCAAATAATGTAATGGTGGCGGCCGGAGGTGATTCCACCGCCGAAATCAGCGCGCACAACGATATCCTTCTGGTGGAAGACAATCGGATGGTGGGTGAAGTCGTATCCACCTTGCTGACGGGTCTTGGCCAGAATCTGACCTGGGCGGTCGACGCGGAAAGCGCCTTTCGCATGTTGCAGGAGAAGGGTGGGCGATTCGATATCGCCATCCTGGATGTCGTTCTTCCAGGAATGAACGGCGTGGAACTGGCGCACAAGATCAGGGCGCAGTGGCCGTATATACGGATCGTCCTGGCCACGGGCTATAGCGAAGCCCTGGCGGGCAAAGACGCCTTTGCATTCCAGGTGATGCAAAAGCCATATTCCGTCGAGGCGCTGGCCAGGCTATTGGTCGAGGACTAGCCTGTGACCGGGCTGCGCTATCGCGCCGCCACGATCACATGCGCCAGGATCTTGCCGGCCACGGGACCGTCGCCATGGCGGCGGGCAATCGCTTCCGCGGCGCGGTCCGTGGCAAGCATGAAGCATGCTGGCGTCGCGGGCCTCGATCTCGTTGCGTAACGGCGTTCCCAGGCAGTAGGCGGCGGCGTTGCTCTCAGCCATGAGATATCTCCCTCGAGTACCCCAGGGTGTCAGGCTACATCTATCTTGCGCGGCGGAGCAGGGCGGCCGCCCGATTGCCTAAACGATTGCCTTGGTGCAAGAGACTCCCCGCCGGGCCTCCTTGCGGGAAAGCCAGACCAGGGGAACCAGCGCAAGCAGTACGAGGACGGCGCCGGCCCATGGCGTTAAAGCCATATGTTCCCGAGCCACCATCGCACTGCCTGCGGTCTCGCCTAACGTAATGCCAAGATTGAAGGCGGAGATGTTGAGCGCTGATGCAAAGTCCACTGCCTTTGGGGTCCAGCGTTCGGCCGTGGACAGCATGCCGGTCTGGCATGCGGGCGACATACCGAAGGCAAGCGCACCCCATACGAACAGCAGGGCCGCCATGGGTGCCTGGTAGGGCATGAGGAAGGCCAGCGCGATCAGCGTAAGGCTCAGGGCAAAAAAGATCCATCGCAATGCGCCTTCCCAGCCTATGCCGGCCGCCAGGCGGCCGCCAAGCAGATTGCCCACCAGCGTGGCCATGCCAAACACGACGAGCATCAAGCTGGCGACGCTGGTCGTAAAGCCTGTAATTGTGGTCAGTATGGCCGTCACAAACGTGAAGGAGGCAAAGCTGGCGCCAAAGCCCAGGATGGTGATGCTCATCATCGCCAGGATCGGGCCATTGCGCAGCGCGGCCAACTGTGCTTTTGGTCGCCCTGCCGCGGGAGCGGGCAGAACCGGAACCCACGTCGCCGTGGCCAGGAGTGCGACCCCAGCCAGAAACGCTACGGCAAAGAACGGCAACCGCCATCCCAGGACATTGCCAATGGCGCTGCCCAGGGGAACTCCTATCACCATGGCCAGCGTAAGACCGGCGAACATCAGCGAGATGGCGCGGCTCGCCTGGCCTGGCGGGGCCAGACGGGCTGCAACTGTAGCGCCAATTGCGAAAAAGCTGCCATGGGCCACGGCGGTGATGACGCGCCCGGTGAGCAATACGCCATAGTCGGCCGAAAAGGCCGATATCAGGTTCCCCGCGAGGAACACGGCCACCAGGATGAGCAGGACGGGCTTTCGGGGAAATCGCGCGAGCAGCAGCACGATGACCGGGGTTCCGACCGCCAGGGCCAGCGCGTACAGGCCGACCAGCCCCCCGGCGCGCGCCAGGGGAACACCCAGATCGTCCGCGATTGCCTGCAGCACGCCGACCACGATGAACTCGGCCACGCCGATCGCAAATGCGGTGATGGCCAAGGCCCATATGCCCGCGTGGGTCCGATGAGCAGCGTTCCTCACGGCCGGCCCGCGGCAGTCAATGCGATGGCCTGGTCCGCATCGACCGTGGCGCCAGCGACGCCGACAGCGCCGATCGTCTTGCCCTCGCCGTCATGTAGCACGACACCGCCGCCGAAGCTGATCAAACCGCCATTGGTGGCCTCCAACGAATAGATGGGGCCGCCCGGTTGCGCGGCCGCGCCAATCTGGATGCTGTCGGTCCGGAACAGGGCCGCCGTCCTGGCCTTCTTGATCGAGACGTCAATGGCGCCGGGCACGGCATCGTCCATGCGCAGAAAGCCGCTCAACAGGCCGGCAGCGTCCACGATGCTGATGCACACGGCGTATCCCTGCTGACGAGCGCAGGACTGGGCGCGTTCAATGACTTGCTGGGAAATGATTTCAAACACTGGAAAACTCCGGGTTGGATATGGAGTTGCCAATGATTCCGTCTGGCCGTCCGGCTGTGAAGTGCCTGAGCCCGACTGGTGCCTAAAGTTTGATATTGTCGAATATCTCTTGCATGGCCGCTGCCGCGATCCGCCTCAATGCCGGCTTCCGAAGCCGCTGGGCCGGCCCCGCCAGTCCCAGGGCGGCGACGACGCGGCCTTTTTGGCGCAGGGGAAGAGCCAGGCAGTTCAGACCTTGTTCGGCCTCTTCCAGGTCCAGTGCATAGCCCGCTTCGGCGATGGCCGCCAGCTGGGCATCCAACGCGCCGGAGATCATTCCGGCCCGGCGCAGGCTGCGCACAAGGTCCGGGTCGTGAGCCAGGAATACCTTTCCAATGGCCGACGTGGTCAGTCCTTCCCGGCGCCCTCGGGGGCTTGCAACGCGCAGCGAAGCATTCCCTTCCACCGCATCGATATACAAGTATTCCCTGGTCCCGCACGGAACCGCGAGATAGCAGGTCTCGCCGGTTTTGTCGGCCAGGGAGCGCAAAACCGGGGCAAAGGATGCGCGCAGCGCGGCGTCCGCGTCGGCCAGGGGCTGGGCGATCTCGCGCAAGCGCAAGCCCAGCGCGTAGCGCGTGCCATGGCGCGACACATAACCCATCGCCGCCAGGGTGTTAAGCAAGCCATGGAGGGTGCTCTTGTTCAGACCGAGCTGTTCGGCCAGATCGACCAAACGCGCCTCGCCGCCAGCCGCGGCAATGGCTTCCAAAAGGCCCATTGCGCGTTCGACGGATTGAATTCGCCTGTTTTCGTCAATCATGGGGATTACCGGCCTGGATCCTCCGCCCGGGTGGCAGTTGCCAATCGGCTTGCGTCCGGACCCTTCACATTCTGAAGTATTGAACGAGGCTGATTTTCCCACGATACACCTGGCCGCAGCGCCACGGTCTACCCGTGCGCCACGTTCCTGCGTAAACTGCCGGCATGCTACGCATCGACAATCTCGGCAAGCGCTACGGCGACCATCTCGTGTTCCAGGGGCTGACTCATACGTTCCCGCCTGGATGCATGGCGCTATGCGAAGAAGACAGCACCGGAAAATCCAGCTTGCTGGGCATCATCGCGGGCGTCGTCGCGCCAGATGAAGGAGACGTCTGGATCGACGGGCACTCGCTGATCCACGCGCCGCTGCAAGCCAAGGCCCGCCTGGCCTATGTACCCGACAACTGCCTGGCGCTTCCCACGCAGACCGGGCGGGGGTTGCTCGAACAAGTGGCCGCGGAAAAGAACACGGCCGTCGACGACGACGTGCTCGATCTGGCCTGTCAGCTGGGCCTGGAGCCGCATCTGGACAAGCGGTTTGAACAGATGTCGACGGGTACGCGCCGCAAGGTCTTCCTGACGGCCGCCGCCTTGGGCGACCCGGCCGTCGTGATTGCCGACGGTCCCAGCAGCGGGCTGGACGCGCGGGCTCGCGCCGTGCTGGCCGAACTGCTCAGGACCTGGTCCCAGGATCGCGTCGTGCTGTTCGCCAGCCACGATCCGGAGCTGGTGCAGGCCTGCGGAGCAGTAACAGTCAATGTTGCCGGGCTGCGTTAGGGCGCGGGTTCCCATTGCCGGAAGAAGTGGTCAACCAGCGGATCCTGGCGCCGCGAGTATCTGACGAGCTCAAGCGTGAAGGGGATATTCAGATCCGTGGCCGGCGCAAACACGACCTGGGATTTCCATTGCTGCTGAAATGACAGCGGCGCGATCGCGTAGCCCAAGCCTGCCGCGACCATGCCCACCATGGTCAACGTGTCCATCACCGATACCTGGCTGTGTCCTTGCCCGATTCCGGCAGCGGCACATGCCTGGACGACCTTGTCATAGTGCACAGGGGAGCGCTCACGGGGGAACATCAGCAGGGGCAGGGAGGCCAGGTCATGCAGGCGCAGCCGTTTTCGCTGGCGTGCCTGGGGCCAGTGCGCAGGCAGCGCCAATGCCATGCGGTCATCGAATATCGGGACGCCTGTGAAGGCGGCGTCAAAGGGCGAACGCCAGGCGACGATGCCCACGTCCAGGTGATGCCGGTGCAGCCTTTCCAGCTGCTCGGCGGAATGCATGGCTTCGATCCGGACACTGACGGCGGGGGAGGCCTCTTGCAGTTTCCGGATGGCCGCCGTCAGTTGAGGGATGGCGCTATAGCCGGGCATGACTCCGATCCGTAGCGTGCCTGCCATTCCGCTGGACGCGACGCGGACCTGGTCGCCGATGGCGCTGGTGCGGTGCAGGATGTCCAGCGCCCGAAGGCGGAGCTCTTCCCCGGGCCGGGTGAGCGTGACTCCGCGTGGCATTCTCGTGAATAGCGGCACGCCCAGCGCCGTCTCGAGCGCCGATATCTGCCGGGACAACGCAGGCTGCGCGATGTGCATGGCGCGGGCGGCCTCGGCGATGCTGCCGGCGTCGCACACCCCAAGAAAGTATCGAAGCTGCTTCAGGTCCATCATGGCGTGGTTCCAGGCCTTAGTATGCTGGGAAAGTATATCTTGTATCGTCAAACAGCATTTGTATGCCGCTCGTTCGCGCCCTAGCATCTACACCACGAAATCAGCGCGAGGGGTGCATCATGAATGGCGTTGCGGCTGTGGGGGGCTTCGGCTCCGGACTCAGATCTATATCGGGACAGCATAGGCCGGCCCGGAACAAGGAGCGGGCCACCTACTTTACGGAAATCGATTTCGACAAGCCCGGAAAGCAGTCCGGCTATGTGTACTTTCCGCATTCGCCGCATGAAGACGCCTGGGGCACCGAGCGTGTCCCGCTGACCGTCATCGCCAATGGCGACGGACCGACGATTCTGCTGGAAGGGGGTAACCACGGCGACGAGTACGAGGGGCCGATAGCCCTGGGCGAATTGATCCGCTCGCTGAAGCCGGAAAGCATCCGGGGACGCCTGATCATCGTGCCGGCCATCAACACGCCCGCCGTGGGCGCCGGGCGCCGCACTTCGCCCGTCGACGGCAAGAACATGAATCGGGTTTTCCCCGGCGACCACGCCGGCACGATCACCGAGCAGATCGCGGCGTTCGTCAACGACGAGCTGCTGCCGCGCGCCGATGCTTTGCTGAGCCTGCATTCTGGCGGCTCGTCGCTGAACATCGTGCCCAGCACCATCGTCGTTCCTTGCCCCGACAAGGCGCAGTTCCAGCGCTGCCTGGCCTCGGCCCGGACATTTGAGGCTCCCATGTGCGTGGTGATGGACAACCTGGGGGATGGCCGCCTGTGCGTGACGGCAGCCCTGGCCGCCGGCCTGACTTGCGTGAGCACCGAAATGGCCGGCGGCGGCGTGGTCACGCGTTCCGCCCTGGACCTGTGCCGGCTAGGGCTGCTGCGGGTGCTGCGGTTCTGGGGCGTGATGGCCGACGGGCCGTCCCCGACCGGGCCTGCTGAGCAAGCCTATTTCGAAATGCGCGGAGCCGGGGCCTATGTGATCGCCTCCGAACACGGGGTATTCGAGCCCGGCGCGGAAATTGGCGACCAGGTGACGGCGGGCGACGTCGCCGGGCATATCCACTTCCTGACGGCGCCGGAGAAGGAGCCGGTGGCGTTGCATTTCAAGGAATCGGGGGTGGTGTATTCCACGCGGCAGTACGGGATCGTCCGGCCCGGCAGCGCATGCGCCGTGGTTGCCAGCCCGCGGGCCGGCCATTTCGCCTGAGGGCCGGGACCACATCGATGAACACCCGCATCCGCGCCGGGCTTTGCCGCGCTGATCGCAATGGGCGGCGCACTTATACTGCCCGGCCGCCGCTTCGAATCTCAATAAAGGACTATCCGACATGGCCTTGCATGTGAATACGCCCACCATCCGTTCGACGGAATTCTCCCTGCGCGCGGGCCTGGACGTTCTACTCAAGCTTGAAAGCGTTCAGCCTTGCGGCTCCTTCAAGCTGCGCGGAGTCGGCCACGCCTGCGAGGTCCTGCATCGGCGCGGCGCCAGACGGTTTGTGTCCTCGTCGGGGGGCAATGCTGGCTACGCCGTCGCGTACGCCGGCAGCCAGCTGGGCGTACCGGTGACCGTCGTCGTGCCCGAGACCACGACCGAGAAGGCCAAGACCCTTATCCGGCGCGAAGGAGCTGAGGTAATCGTTCATGGCGGTTCCTGGCAGGAGGCCAACGCGCACGCGCAGACGCTGCTGGGCGGCGATTCCGAATTCATCCATCCCTTTGACGATCCGCTGCTTTGGGAAGGCCATGGCTCCATGATCGACGAGCTGGTCACGCAATGCGGCAAACCCGACGCGATCATCTGTTCGGTAGGCGGCGGCGGTCTGTTGGCTGGCGTCGGCGAGGGCTTGTTGCGCAATGGCTGGGGGGATGTGGGCGTTCTGGCCGTGGAAACGGCGGGAACCGCTTCGTACGCGGCGGGGCTGGTGCAAGGCCATCCCGTCGAGTTGGCCCAGGTGTCGGGCCTGGCGACCTCGCTGGGCGCGCGCAAAGTGTGCGAGCGCTCGATCGGGCTGGCCCGCGAGCTGACCATCCGAAGCCACGTGGTCACCGATGGCGAGGCCGTACAAGGCTGCTGGGACCTGCTGGCCGCGCATCGGCTGCTGACGGAGCCTGCATGCGGCGCATCCATCGCCGGCATGGATAAGCTGCGCGATTACTTTCCCGACGCAAGCCGGGTGGTCGTGATCGTGTGCGGCGGAGTCGGGGTCACCGTCGAACAATTGCAGGGCTGGCTGTCCTAGCGCCGCCACATGCCGGTGCTGCCCTTGATCGACAACTGCGTACGTTCAAGCATGTCGGATCAGCTCCGGTTCCGCCGGCGCCAGGCCGCGGGCGGGGCGCCCATCGTGCTGGCAAAGACGCGGGTCAGGTGGGCCTGATCCGAAAAACCGCAATCGTGCGCGATGTCCGACACCGGGCGATCGGACTTCAGCAACAGGAGCTTGGCCTTTTCCACGCGGCACTCCAGCAGCCAGCGATGCGGGGTGGTGCCCACCGTCTGACGGAACGCCTTGATGAAATAGCTGCGCGACAGCCCGCAGCCCTGGGCCACGTCGGAGATCGACACGCTGGCCAGCAGGTCGGCCGCCAGCATTTCCTTGGCCAGCTTTTCCTGCCAGCGCGCCAGGCCGCCGCGCGCAGGCGAAAGGTCGGGCGCCTTGTCAGAGGCGGCGCCGCCATAGGCCTGCGCCATGTGGATCTGGACGGCCTGCGCCAGATGGTCCACGAACAGCGGGTCGGCGCGGCCGGGGTCGGCCAGCGCGGGCAGCAGCGCGTTGCCCAGGTGGGCCAGCACAGGGTCGGATTGGCCGGGCGGGCAGGACAGGGTCCGGATGCGCGCCACGCCCAGGTCATCCGACAGCTGGTCCAGCGATTCGGGCGACACCCGGAAATACAGAAAGTCGAAGGGCGTGGTCAGTTCGGCGCGATAGGCGTCGCCCGCGCGCCGGATGGTGACTTCGTCGGGCGAGAGCGGCATGGGGCGCGGCTGGTTCGAGCAATACAGGACGCGCTCGGTGCTGGTGAGCGATACGCTCAGCAGGAAGCCGTCGCCATCCCCATCGGATCGCGCCGTGCCGAAGCCGGGTCGCGCATAGCCCACGCGCGCGATCTCCAGCGCGGCCTTGCAGCCGGGGCTGGTGCGGATCGCCTGGATCGACGCGCCAGGATAGACGTCGTGCAGGCTGGAGGGCGCGTCAAGCAGTTGCGGCATGGTTCGGGGCAGGGATGGCGGTGGAACTCATGTTCCCGCAAAGAATAAACCGTGGCGTCGCGTCATGCCAGGCAAGCCGGTGTCCAAGGGATTGAATGCCAGTGCGCTGATTTGCATAAAAGCGCGCTGCGGCCCTGGCAGCGGGGCGTCGGGTGCGGGTCCGGCATTAGTGCGATCATTACTCTTTCATACAAATCAGGACTCAAGTGCGCAAGACTGGCCTGCGCGCCCGAGGCTACCTTGCGCAGTATCTTGCCGATTTCCTCGGATGAACCGGGAGTGTCTTCATGAACCGTCTTGCCGCCGGCGCTATGTCCGGCGATCCGCCCGCCAGCCTGGCCGCCTTGCATGCGCAGGCGTTTCCGATGCTGGACCGCGCCATGATCGACCGCGCCGCGCCCTATGGCGAAGAGATCTCGGTCGCCGCCGGCAGCGTGCTGTTCAGCAGCGGCGACCGGGTAGCCGCCTTCCACATCGTGCTGGAGGGCTATGTCGAGGTGCTGGAATGCGAGGCCGACGGCGCCATGCACAGTTTGCTTGTGCATCGTGACGGCGAGTTTACGGGCAGCCTGGATCTGTTCACCGACCGTCCCAACGCGGTCACGGTGCGCGCCGTGTCCGCCAGCCGCCTGCTGCGGGTCGGCCGGGCGGCGCTGGAGCGACTGATCCTGACCGAGGGCGCATTGGCCGAGATCGTGCTGCGCGCCTTCATCCTGAGGCGTATCGGGTATCTGCGGCAACGGCCCTTTGGCGGCGCCATCCTGCGTTCGGCCGCCAGGGCAGGCTCGGAGGACCCGGTGCTGGATCTGGCCGTGATCGGCGGCGGTCCGGCGGGCCTGGCGGCGGCCGCCTATGCCGCGTCCGAGGGTCTGCAGACGCTGCTGGTGGGCGGCTCGCTCTCCTGCGGCGACGCGCCTGGCGCGGATGTCCTGTCCGGTTTTCCCGGCACGATTACCGGCCTGTGCGACGGCGGGCTGCTGCGCCGCGCCGAGGATCAAAGCAGCCGGTTCGGATCCCATGTGCTGCCCGTGTGCACCGCCAGCGGCTTTGACAGCACTTGCTACCCGTACCGTGTGTGGCTGGACGATGGCCGGATGATCGAGACGCGCAGCCTGATCGTGGCCACCGGCATGCAGGAAGGGGCGGCGGGGCAGGCGTCCGCCCAGGCCAACACGGCGTGGCTGGACGGCTGCCTGGATACGGACGAGCTGGGATACATCCACACCGGCCGCGCCGCCGCCGGCTCGATGCAGGCCCGGGCCTATGAAAGCTCCCAGCCAGGCGTGTTCGCCGTGGGCGCGGTGCGCGCGGGTTCGGTCAAGCATGTGTTGGCCAGCATCGCCGAAGGCGCGGCCGCGGTGCGGGTGGTGCACCGCTTCCTGGACGCCTCGGCCCACTGAGCGTGCCCTTCCTGGTTCAGCCCGCCGGGCCGGGTTTGGGGGGGCGCATGTCCAGCGCCAGGAAATGATGCACGACCGGCTTCCCGGGGCCGATGTGAAAGCGCTGCGCATCGCCCTGAAGATCCGCGTCGGCCTGCGACACGCGGTGGTGTTGACGCAGATGTTCGGCCCACGACTCCACCAGGAACCATTCCTGCACGCGCTCCGGGTCGCCGGTGTGCTCCGCGATGCCCCAGGCGTAGGCGCCGTCGCGCCGGCGCTCTTCGGCCACGGCCTTCAGGGCCTGCAGGAAGGCGGGGCGGTCCTGGACCCGGATGCGGTATTCGACCTGCACCATGACGGGACCGCGATCATGCTCCACCGGGGCGTCCAGCAGCGGTTCGGGCCAATGGTTGGACGGATCCAGGTTGGCCTCGCCCTGCGGCAGGCGCATCCGGTGCAGCACCATGCCGGTGACAAGCAGGCCGGCGGCGCCCGCCAGCAGGGTGCCGGGCACGCCGATGTTCTGCGCCAGCAGACCCCAGCCCAGGCTGCCCGCGGCCATCGCGCCGTTGAACACCATCAGGTAGATGGCCAGCCCGCGGCCGCGCACCCAGTTGGGCAGGATGGCCTGCGCCACGCCGTTGAAGGTGGTCAGGGCGACGATCCAGCCCATCCCCAGCAGCAACAGCAGCAGCACGGCGGCCCATTGGGGCGGGGCGAACGAGAGGGCCGCCATCACCACGGCCGCTACGCCGACGGCCGCCAGCACCAGGCCGTCGGTGCTCAGGCGCAGACGCAGTTGGGGCAGGACCAACGCGCCTAGAATGGCGCCCACGCCCACCGCGCCCAGCAGGACGCCGTAGAAACCGGCGCCGCCGCCCAGCATCTGGCGCGCCACCAGCGGCAGCAGCGCCCATACCGAGCTGGCGAAGATGAAGAACACCGCCGCGCGCAGCAACACGATATGCAGTTCGTGGCTGGCCCGGGCATAGCGGACCCCGGCGCGGAAGGCGCCGAAGAACTGCTCGGACAGCCCGTCGTCGGTCTTCTTGGGCCGCTTCCACCACAACAGTGCGGCGATCACGAAGACATAGCTGAGCACGTCCGCGCCATAGGCGGCCGCGGCGCCGAAGGCCGCCAGCAGCAGGCCGCCCACGGCCGGGCCCAGCGCTCGGGCGATGTTGATGCCCAGGGAATTCAGGCCCACGGCGGTTTTCAGTTCGGCCTTGGGCACCAGTTCGGGCACGATGGCCTGCCAGGTCGGGCCCATCAGCGCCGTGCCCACGCCACCCAGGAAGGTCAGCGCGATCAGGTATTCCACGGTCAGCGTGTTGGTCTTGGCCATCATCAGCAGCGTGAAGCTGACGCAGGCCAGCAGCACCTGGATGATGATCAGGAAGCGGCGCCGGTCCAGGATGTCGGACAGCACGCCCGCCGGGATGGCGAGCAGGAAGACGGGCAGGGTGGCGGCCGTCTGCATCATGGCGACGGCCGCGGGGTTGGACGACAGGTCGGTGACGAGCCAGGCGCTGGCCACGTCGCGCATGAAGCTGCCGATATTGCCCAGGATGGTGGCGCCCCACAGGACCGCGAACAGCGTGTGCTTGAGCGGGGCCATGCCGCCGACGGCGGCAGGCGGGGAGGGATTGCGATCAGCTCCGGCCATGCGGGCGCTCCGTAAGATCATGCCAGGCGACCAGGACCCACGCCCCGGCCAGCCCAAAGTGCTCGTAGAACGCGTTCATGGTCATGAAACGCGCGTCGGCGGGGGCTTCCCAGTACCGGTTGGCCATCAGCGCCGCGGCGGCCGTGAAGATGGCCAGCGCCAGCGCGCCCAGCCACCGCAGGCGTCCGGACAGGACCAGCGCGCTTGCGCCCAGTTCCAGAAGAATAACGGCGGCGGCCGCCAGATGGGCGGGTTGCAGGCCGAAATGCGCCATCTCGGCCTGCGCGCCGCCAAAGTCCAGCAACTTGACCAGGCCGCCTTGTATGTAGGCGCCGCAAAGCGCCAGCAGGGCCAGCCAGCGCACGGCTGGCGAGGTCATCAGGCGGCGCGCCGTCATACCGCCCAGCACGCGCAGCCCAGCGCGCCCCAGAAGCCTTTCAGGTCCGATACGGGCAGCTTGCTGGCCCAGGCGCCGGCGTGCTGGTGGCCGTGGACATTGCAGTCGTTGGCGCAGGCGCAGGCGGCGGCAGCTTCGCGCAGCGTGGCCTGCAGGGGCTTGCCTTCGCCGTCGCCCCAGGCGCCGTAGCCGCCGAAGAGGCGGGTGGGCGACCAGTCCGGCATGGCGGGCGGCGGTGCGGATTCGTCATGCGGCGCGAATTCGCCCGCGCCCCAGACCACCTTGCCGCCCACCACCGTGAGCAGGCTGGAGGTGCCGGCGATGTCCGATTCGGGGCAGGCGAAGAAGTCGCGGTCGGGCACGACCAGGTCGGCCAGCTGACCGACGGCGATGCGGCCCTTCTTGCCCTGTTCATTGGAGAACCAGGTGACGTTCTCGGTCCACATGCGCAGCGCGGCGTCGCGGTCCAGGCAGTTGCGTTGCGGGGTCAGCCGCAGGCCGCCCACGGTCTTGCCGGTGATCAGCCAGGACAGCGAGACCCACGGGTTGTAGGAGGCCACGCGGGTGGCGTCCGTGCCGGCCGATACGTTGACGCCTTTCTCCAGCATGCGCTTGACGGGCGGGGTGGCCTCGGCCGCGCCTGCGCCGTAGCGCTCGACGAAGTACTCGCCCTGGTACGCCATGCGGTGCTGCACGGCCACGCCGCCGCCCAGGGCGGCGATGCGGTCGATGGAGCGCTCCGAAATCGTCTCGGCATGGTCGAAGAACCAGTTCAGGCCGGCCAGCGGCACGTCCTGGTTGACGCGCTCGAACACGTCCAGCGCCCGCGAGATGGTCTCGTCGTAGGTGGCGTGCAGCCGCCAGGGCCAGCGGTTCTGCGCCAGGATGCGCACCACTTCCTCAAGTTCGCCCTCCATCTCGGGCCCCATGTCGGGCCGCGGCTGGCGGAAGTCCTCGAAGTCGGCGGCCGAGAACACCAGCATCTCGCCCGCGCCGTTGTGGCGGAAGTAATCGGTGCCTTGCTTGTACTGCGATGTGGCGGTCCAGTTGAGGAAGTCTTCCTTTTCCTGCTTGGGTTTTTGCGTGAACAGGTTGTAGGCCAGGCGGATGGTCAGCTGACCGGCGTCGGCCAGCTGCTGGATCACCTGGTAGTCCTCGGGGTAATTCTGGAAGCCGCCGCCCGCATCGATGGCGCCGGTGACGCCCAGGCGGTTCAACTCGCGCATGAAGTGGCGGGTGGAATTCACCTGGTACTCAAACGGAAGCTTGGGGCCTTTGGCCAGCGTCGCGTAAAGAATGGACGCGTTGGGCTTGGCCAGCAGCAGCCCGGTGGGGTTGCCGGCGGGATCGCGCACGATCTCGCCGCCCGGAGGCGCGGGCGTGGTCTTGTCGTAGCCCACCGCGCGCAAGGCGGCGGCGTTCAACAGGGCGCGGTCGTACAGGTGCAGGATGAAGACGGGCGTATCGGGCGCCGCGGCGTTCAGTTCCTCGATGGTGGGCAGGCGCTTTTCCGCGAACTGGTGCGCTGTGAAGCCGCCCACCACGCGCACCCATTGCGGGGCGGGGGTGATGGCGACCTGACGGCGCAACATGGCCATGGCGTCGGCCAGGCTGGTTACGCCGTCCCAGCGCAGTTCCATGTTGTAGTTCAGGCCGCCGCGGATGATGTGCAGGTGGTTGTCGATCAGGCCAGGCAGCGCGCCGCGCCCGTTCAGCGCGATCACCCGCGTGCCGGGGCCGGCCAGCGGCAGTACGTCGGCCGCCGTGCCCACCCGGGTGTAACGGCCGTCCTTGATAGCGACGGCGTCGGCCACGGGATTGGCCGGATCCAGGGTGGTGAAGCGGCCCTGGTGCAGGATCAGGTCGGGGGCGCCCAGGCGCGCGGGGTCCAGAGTGTCAGCCATTGCGCTTGTCTCCACATGCATCGGCGGGTTGTCGGGCGGGGTCGGCGGCGGGCTTGGGGCAGCTGGGCAGTTCGCCGAACATATGGGGTTTTACCTGCTCTTGTATCCAGGACGTGCGCGTGGCTTCGTCCGCGAGCAGGCGCTTGATCAGCGGGGGAATCTGTTCCCCCGCCAGGATGCCGAGCAGGCCTACCAGGGCGATCACGGGGGGCGCCGGCGAGCGCACGTTGAAGAGCGCGTAGATGATCCCGACCAGCAGGCCGAGCCCCAGCGAAACCAGGTAGACCTTCATCAGCGTCCTCCGATCAGCCTTCGTGGGCGTTGAACATGGACTTGGCGTAGATGATGCCCAGGCCATAGGCGCCGCCGAACTTCCTGGCGATGCCGGTCGTCATGTCGTAGGTGTCCGTGCGGGCCCAGTCGCGCTGCATTTCCAGCAGGTACTGCAATGCGGTGATCGGCTGGCCGCCTGCCTGCACGATACGCTCGATGGCGCGGTTGTGGGCTTCCGCCGACACGTCGCCGCAGGCGTCGGTGATCACATAGACCTCGAAGCCCTGGTCCAGCGCCGACAGGGCCGGGCCCACGATGCAGACGCTGGTCCACAGGCCGGCCAGCACGATGCGCTTCTTGCCGATTTCATTGACCTGCTTGATGACGGCCGCGTCTTCCCAGGTGTTCATGGAAGTGCGGTCCAGCAGCGCCTGGCCAGGGAAGGGCGCGACGACTTCGTCGAACATCGGGCCCGAGAAGCTCTTTTCGGCCACGGTCGTCAGGATGGTCGACGCGCCGAAGCCGGCGGCGGCATGGGCCACCAGCGCAGCGTTGTTGCGCAGCGTGACGGCGTCGATGGAATGCGTGGCGAACGCCATCTGCGACTGGAAGTCGATCATGATGAGCGTGTGGTCTTTGGGGGAGAGCAGCTTGGCGCCGGGGGTGGGGGTCGCGGTGATGGGCATGGATGACTCCTTCGGATGCCGGGGTGGGAAGAACCCAGGCAATGTGCCATCCGCCCGCGGTGACGTATTGAACGATTGTCCGCCCGTTTGAAGATTGTGATTGCGCTGTCATCCGGCCGGGATGGGCAGGCGCGCGGATCAGGGATAGACGGTATCGCAAGACAAGCGCAGCTCATGTAGCCTGCGGGTTCGGGACCAATGCGTGTGGGCAGTCCCGCCTTCCTCTGCGTCGTGCTTACCCTGACAGTTGCGGAGAACCACCATGGGCCTGGCTTTCAAGAACGATCTCCACGACGACTTTGGCACGCGGCCCGTGGCCTACCTGCCTTATGGGGGCGCGGATCTGGGTGAAATTCTGGCGGTCGGACGCGCCGTCGGGGACGGCGACGACTCGGCCTTCCACGAGGCCTGGGTCGCCGCCGGCGACCGGCTGGCGGCGCAGGCCCAAGAGGCAGAGCGCCGCGGCCTCGACGCAAGCGCCAGGGAACTGTTCCTGCGCGCAAGCGCGTTCTATGCCACTTCCTACCGCCCGCTCTATGGCGCGCCGGTGGATCCGCGCCTGGTGGCCGCCTTCCGCAAGCAGGTCGACGCATTCAACCAAGGGCTGGCGCTGTCGAGATTTCCCGTGGCTCCGCTGCGCATTCCGTTCGAGAACACGTCCATGCCCGCGTACCTCATTCCCGCCGTGGGGCGCGAGGCCGAGGTCCGGCCGCTTCTCATCCTGACGAACGGATACGACGCCACCATCACCGACATGTACTTTGCCTCGGCCGTGGCCGCCACCCGACGGGGCTATCACTGCCTGGTGTTCGACGGGCCTGGCCAGGGCGGGATGCTCTATGAACAGGGCATAGCCCTGCGCCCCGATTGGGAGACGGTCGTCCGGGCTGTGGTGGATTGCGCCGCGGGTCTGCCCCTGGTTGACGAGCGGCGCATTGTGCTGAGCGGCTGGAGCCTCGGCGGCCATCTTGCGCCCCGAGCCGCGTCTGGCGAGCATCGGCTGGCCGCCTGTATCGCCGACCCGGGGCAGTGGAGCCTTGCCGGGCTGATCCGTCCCCTGGTGCTCAAGTTTGGCGCTTCCCCTCAAGGCGCGGCCAATCTGGGAGAACTCGAGCAGCCGGTGCTGGACAGGCTGGCTCAGTTCTTGCTGTCGAATCCTGCATTCAAATGGAAAATCGTCCAGCGTGGCTTCTGGGTCCATGGGGTCGACAATCTGCGCGATTATCTGTGTTCGATCGAGCAATTCACGATGGACGGCCGCGTCGGCGAGATCGCTTGCCCGACGCTCATGACGCTGGCCGAGAACGACCCCCTGGCCGGGGGCACCCAGGCATTTTTCGATCAACTGCGCTGTCCCAAGGAACTGCTGCGCTTTTCGGCGGCCGAGGGCGCCGGCGATCACTGCGAGACGGCCAACCGGTCGCTCCTGAACCGCCGCGTGCTGGATTGGCTGGATGGGGTGTTGTGAGCGCTGCCTATAATTACGCCAATCCCCGCTTTTTTACGGCAGTCCCTGCCGTGCCTAATGTCCAACTTGCCTTTACGCGTGCTGTCCGTCATCCCGCCGATGACGCAGCTGAATACGCCTTATCCGTCCACCGCCTACCTGACCGGTTTTTTGCGCTCGCGCGGGGTGACATCGTTCCAGGAAGACCTGGCGCTTGCCCTGGTGCTGCGGCTGCTGTCCGTGGACGGCCTGCGGGCCGTGGCGGAACGGGTAGACGCGCTGCCGATTGCAAAGCACACGCCGGCGATCCAGGCCTTCGTGGCCATGCAGGCCCGCTACCTGTCCACGATAGGGCCGACGATCGCGTTCCTTCAAGGCCGCGATCCCACCCTGGCGCACCGTATCGTGGGCCGCAATTTCCTGCCCGAGGGCCCGCGGTTCAGCACGCTGGACGTGTACATGGACGAAGATGGCGGCGATCCCCTGGGTTGGGCATTCGGCGCGCTGGGCTTGCATGATCGCGCCAAGCACCTGGCCACCCTGTATCTGAACGATCTGGCGGACGTGCTGCGTGACGCCATCGACTCGCGATTCGAGTTCGTCCGCTATGCCGAATCGCTGGCGGGCAGCCAGCCCACCTTCGACCCCCTGGCCCAGGCCCTGGCGGCGCCCCTGAACCTGGTGGACGACACGCTGCGCGACCTGACGATAGAAGCCCTGGCGCGCCACGCGCCGACGATGGTGCTGGTGTCGGTGCCGTTTCCCGGCGCCGTTTACGCCGCCTTCCGGATCGCCCAGGCCATCAAGGCGCAAAACCCGGCCATCGTCACCGTGCTGGGCGGCGGTTTCGTCAATACCGAGCTGCGCGAATTGAAAGACCCGCGCGTGTTCGATTATTTCGATTACGTCACCCTGGATGCCGGCGAGCGCCCCTTGCAGGCCCTGATGGAGCATGTGGAAGGCAAGCGTTCGCGGCAGCGCCTGGTGCGCACCTTCCTGCGCGACGGCGACACCGGAGCCGTGCGGTACGTGAACATGGTCGAGCCCGATGTCGCGTTTGCGGAAGTGGGCACCCCCACCTGGGACGGCCTGCCTCTGGATCGCTATCTGTCGCTGCTGGACATGCTGAACCCGATGCACCGCCTGTGGAGCGACGGGCGCTGGAACAAGCTGACCGTGGCGCATGGCTGCTATTGGAAGAAATGCAGTTTCTGCGATGTCAGCCTGGACTATATCGGCCGCTACGAGGGCGCATCGGCCACGGTGCTGGCCGACCGCATTGAAACCATCGTGCGCGAGACCGGGCAGACCGGCTTTCATTTCGTCGACGAAGCCGCGCCGCCCAAGTCGCTGAAGGCACTGGCGACCGAACTGATCGAACGCAATGCCGGTATTTCGTGGTGGGGCAATATCCGCTTCGAAAAAACCTTCACGCCGGAACTGTGCGAGCTGCTGGCCGATAGCGGCTGTATCGCCGTGTCGGGCGGGTTGGAAGTGGCCTCGGACCGGCTGCTGAACCTGATGAAGAAGGGCGTGTCGGTCGACCAGGTGGCGCGGGTGACGCGCGCATTCACCGATGCCGGCGTCCTGGTGCATGCGTACCTGATGTACGGTTTTCCCACGCAGACGGTGCAGGACACCGTCGATGCGCTGGAGTATGTGCGGCAGCTGTTCGAGAACGACTGCATCCAGAGCGGCTTTTTCCACCGCTTTGCCTGTACGGTCCATTCGCCGGTGGGAAAAAACCCCGAGGAATACGGGGTGACGCTGCAGCCTTTGCCTCCGGTCACGTTCGCCAAGAACGATATCGGCTTTCATGACCCCACGGGCGTGGACCACGACGCGCTGGGCAAGGGGCTGAAGAAGGCCATCTACAACTATATGCACGGCATCGGCCTGGACGAGGACGTGCGCAGCTGGTTTCCCTTCAAGGTGCCGCGTACCACCGTGGCGCGCAACCGCATCAGCCGCGCCCTGAGCCAGCGCGGCTAGGGCCTGTCCGCCTTGCGCAGGCCCGGGTCCGGCTACGCCGCCGGCGGCGTGTCCTGCGCGGTCGAGAGTACCGGTTGCGCGGCCCCGGCGCCGGGGACCACGTTGGTCAGGTCCTCGGTCATTTCGTGGTCCAGGGCGCCTTGCATCAGGTCTTCGGTCACTCGCAGCTCGACGCCGACGGGAGACATTTGCGCGGCCGCGGCGAACGGGGCGACGGGCGCGGGGGCAGGGCGTTCGCCACGGCGCCACGTGAAGAAGGTCACCAGGCCCAGGTTGAGCAGGGCGAAGCACCAGAACAGGCCGGCTTCGCCGAATTTCGCCATCACGGGCGAGATCACCAGCGGACTCAGCGCCGAACCCAGCGAGTTGATCAGCAGCAGGCCCTGGATCATGCGCACCAGCGCATCGGCCGGCGCCCGGTCCGCGGCATGGCTGACGGCCACCGGATAGATGGCGAACACGCCGCCGCCCAGCAGGAACAGCAGCACGATCAGCAGCGGCGAGCCGGCAGGCAGCAGCAGGATCAGCAGGCTGAGCACGGCGCAAAAGACGGCCAGTGCGATCAGAACCACCTGGCGGTCGCGCAGGTCGGACCAGCGGCCGACCGGGTACTGCAGCACCATGGCGCCCAGGATCACGGCGCCCATCATCTTGCCCACCTGGGCCATGTCCAGGCCGATGCGCTGCAGATACAGCGGCAACAGGGTGTAGATGGCGGCGATGGCCACGCCTGAACCGAAGCAGCCCATCACGCCGGTGGGCGTCATGCGCGCCAGGTGCTGCGGCAACAGCGGCTCCACGCGTTCCACCAGGGGCGAGACGCGCGGGATGATGACCATGGGCAGCACCGACAGCGAGGCCAGCAGCCCGGCCACCATGAACGGCGCCATGTCGCCCAGTTGGGTGATGGCGCCAAGCTGGACCTGGCCCAGCATGCCGGAACCGTACAGGGAGATCATGTAGAGCGCCAGCAGGCGGCCGCGCATCTTGGGGTCGCCCGCCAGCAGCAGCCAGCTCTCGACCACCAGGAATACGCCCACGCTGGCCCAGCCGTTGATCAGCCGCAGCATGAACCACGCTTCGCGATTGAAGATCAGGCCCTGCAGCAGCACCGTGACGGCGATGAGCGAGGCAAAGCTGCTGTAGGCGCGGATATGGCCGATGCGCAGGATCAGGCGGTCGTTGAAGATGGCGCCCAGCGTCAGGCCGATGAAGTACGACGAGGAAATGATGCCGATGACGGTGGCCGATTCGCCGGCCGCGTCCAACTGCAGGGTCGTAAGGGAAGAAATGAAAGCGTTGCCGATGCAGACAACGAACAAGCCAAGTAGAGGCCCAAGCACCAGGGCCAACAACTGCCGAGACATGAAATCCTCGATTCCGAAAAGCGCAAAAAAATCCGGTGCTACCGGACGACCGTTAGGTAAAGCCAGGGGGATGCGCATGGCCTGCTTGGCTGTCTGCCTGGCCCCCGGGGGGCCATGCCATGCGCTGGGGTGCTAGCCGGCAGCCGCGCGCGGGGCGCGGGCCGTCTGGAATCCGGCGCGGATTGTAGCGCCGTTTGCGGGGACGCTCAGAACCGGTAGCGCACGTCCAGTGTGCCGGAGTTCTGGCGGTTGCCTTGGCCGAACTGGCCGCCGTAGATCAGGCCCACCGTGGTGCGCTTGCTGACCTCCATGCCCACGCCCAGCTCGATCACCGCCGCGTCGCGCGCGATCGGCGTGCCGGTGGCCGTGAACGAGTCGCTGCCCTGGACGAAGGACAGGGTGCTGGCCGGGTTGAGGTCGCCGAAGGCATGGCGCCAGCCCAGCGTGCCATGCACATGGCCGCGTGCGCCCGCGCTTTCGAAGGTGGTCAGCGCGTGCAGGCCCAGCGTGGTGGTGGTCACGCTGTTGCGGCCGCTTTCGCCGCGCAGCGCCGCGTCGCCGCCCGTTTCGGAGAAGCCGCGCGTACGCAGGTCGCTGTAGTTGGCGCCGATGAAGGGTTCGAGCGTGATGCGGTCGTTCAGCGGCACGGCGTAGCCGAGCTCGGTGAAGACCTGGCCGGTGCTGGCGCCGTAGCTGGCCTTCAGGGTCTGGTCCAAGCCCGCGGCGGCAGTGCTGCGCTGGGTGTCCAGGTCGTGCCAGGTATAGGCGGCGCCCAGGCTCAGGTTGATCTTGCCGGCGCCGGTCTCGAAGGCCTTGCCGCCATAGACGGTGACGCTGTAGCTGTCGGCTTCGGAGCTGGAGGCGCGGTCGCTGGTCCGGCTGCGGCTGTTGGTGTAGCCGAGGGCGCCGCCCAGGCGCCAGCCGCCGCCGACGGCCTGGTCGCCGCCGACGGTTACGCCGGCGTCGGACTGGGTCGTCCTGGCGGCGTTGTCATTGCCGGCCAGCGTGGTCCAGTTGCCGAATACCTGCGTCCACAGTGGTTGCGCGGCCGCTTGAGGCAGCGCCGCCGCGTCGCCCAGGCCCAGCTGGGCGGTCGGCACGCCGGGCATCCAGCCTGCGTTGAGGTTGGCGCGCAGGCGCGTCATCGGCGCCTGCGTGAAGGTGCTGGTCACGCCTTGCAGGCCCGAGATGGCGCTGGCGTGCGATTCGCCGGAGACGGCGTTGAAGGCCGCGGCGGGCGAGTTTTTGGGCAGGTTCAGCACATGCTGGTAGAGCGCACTGCCGGAGCTCAGGCTTTGCAGTGCCCGGGCCACGGCGCGCTGGTTGCCGGTGAAGGCGGCGTCGACGAACTGGATGGGGCGAGTGCCCGCGCCATTGTCGGCGGGCACTTCTTTCAAGTTCACGACCAGGTCGACCTTGTTGCTGTCGTAGGACAGCGAGGGCGTCAGGAAGGCGAGGTTGCTGGAGACCGAGTCAAAACGCCCCTGCACGCCGTTGCCGGCTGTCAGGATGGTGTAGGTGGTCGACGGGGCATAGTTGCCGTTCTGGGCAAGCTGCACGACCGAGCCCGCCAGGTTGGCCGTGCCGGCCACGTGCACGCTGCTGTGCTGGCCGTCGGCGGTGGTGGCAACGCGATAGGCGGAGCCGGGCTGGAAGTTCAGGTCGCCCAGCAGGGTCATGCGGCCCAGGGGAGAGCCGGCGTTGCCCGGCGACAGCGTGGCGCCGGCGCCGACCGTCACGGTGTTGAGTGTGCCGACGCCTGCCAGCGTCGTGCCGGCGGCGGCCTGGACCGTGCCGCCCAGCTTGCCGTCGACCTGCAGGGTGCCGGCCGACAGCTGGGTGGCGCCGGCGTAGCCGCTGCTGTCGCCCGTCAGGGCCAGCGCGCCCGCGCCGAGCTTGGCCATCGCGCCCGCGCCGGACAGCGCGCCGCCATAGACGGAATCGTTCGAGCGGTTGAAGACGAGGCTGCCGTTGTTGACGACGTTGCCGGCCAGCGAGCCCGAGGCGCCGCCATCGCCGACCTGCAGCAGACCAGATTCGATCGTGGTGGCGCCGGTGTAGGTATTCTGGCCCGTCAGCACCAGGGCGCCGGTGCCGGCGTGGCGCAATTCGCCCGCGCCGCTGACATTGCCGCCCAAGAGCACGCGGTCGCTGCGCTTGATGGCCAGCGTGGCGCCGCCTGCGATATCGACGTTGCCGGCAATGCTGCCCGAGGTTGCGCCATCGCCCACCTGCAGCGTGCCGGCCTGGATCGACGTGCCGCCAAGATAGGCATTGTTTCCGGTCAGCACCAGGGTGCCCGCGCCCAGCTTGGCCAGGCGGCCGTTGCCCGCCAGGGACTGCGCCACGGTGTAGGTGTTGCCGGCATCGGCGATGTCGAAGCCGCCGCCCGCCGCGCCCAGGCTGATGTTTCGGGCCGTGGCATGGTAGGCCGTGCCGGTCACGCGCAGCGTGCCGCCCTGGAAGTCCAGGCCGGCCGCCGCGTCGCCGAGGTTGGCGTCGCGCGACACCGACAAGGTCCCCGCGCTCAGGCGCGTGGCCTGCGTGTAGGCATTGGCGCCGTTGAGCACCAGGGTGCCCAGCCCGGTCTTGTTGATGCCGTCGCCGGTCAGCGTATTGTCGATCGTGGTGGTCCAGGCCGCGGAGGCCGCGCTGCCGTCGCCGATACGCACTTCGCCCAGTGCGCCGGGCGTGGTGCCGGTCAGCGCGAGGGCGCTGCCGTCCAGCACGTAGCCGTCGCTGATGAACTGCATGCCTTGCGCAGCGATGGGGGACCCGGTCACCGTCACTATGCCGGGGGCGCCGCCAAAGATCGCGAAGGCGTCCGCGGGCTGGCGGGGCGCGGTCACGCTGCCGGTGGCGTCGGTCCAGTTCGCTGCGGTCGACGACCAGACGCCGGAGCCGCCGCCCATCTGGGTGGGGCTGGCCAGTTTGTCGGCGTTCCAGAAATTGAGCTCCACGCCCACCGTGCTGATCAGGTTGATCTGCTTGGAATCGCTGTTTATCTGAATGCCCAAGCCCGCGGACGACGGGAGGAGGCCGCCGTTGGACGCGGTCAGCGAGCCGGTGTAATCGAACAGCCGGTATACCCCTACACCGAAGCCGCCCGCATCCTGTACGTTGAGCAGGGCGCCACCCAATTGCAGGTTGCCGTTGACCGTCACGCTGTGGCTGAGGCCGGACGCGCCCAGGTTGAATTCGGCCACGCTGTTCTGAGCCAGGGTCAGGTCGCCATTGACGGTGAACACGCCGCCCGGATTGCCCGGGGCAAGGCGGCCGCCGGCCTGGACGATCACGTCGCCGTTGACCTGTCCAAAGCCGCCCAGCCTGGCGGTGTTTGCCACGGTGATGTTGCCGTTGACGCGGGCCGTGGCCTGCGAGGCATCCGCGCCGACCTGCAGCGCGCCTCCGGTCACCTGGGTCGCGCCGGTATAGGTATTGGCGCCGTTCAAGGCCAGCGTGCCGGTTCCCGTCTTGGTCAGGCCGCCCGTGCCCGAGATGACGCCTGCGTAGGCTCCCGCGCCCAAAGTCAGGGTGTTGACGCCAAGCCTTACCTCGCCGCCATTGCCGCTCAGTGTTCCCAGGGTCTGGCTGCCGCCGCCGGACAAGTCGAACGTGCCGGCGGTGTTGACCGCCACCGCCGAGTCCGCCCGCAGGCTGCCGCCCGCCAGGGACAGCGTGCCGCCGTTTACCGTCACGCCGCCCGTGAAAGTGTTGGCGCCGGCAAGGGTCTGGGTGCCCGTGCCCGCCTTCACCAGGGCGCCCGCGCCCGAGATCACGCCGTTGAACATACCGTTGAGGGGGCCGTCCAGGGTCAGCGTATTCGCGTTCAGCAGGACGCTGCCCGAGCCCACCAGGGTGCTCAGCGTCTGGTTGCCCGCGTTGCTCAGATCCAGCGTCGTGGCGGTCTGCACATTCACTGCCCCGGTGGGCAGGCTGCCGCTCGGGCCGACCGCCAGCGTGCCGGCCGAGATGGTCGTGCCGCCGGCGTAGGTGTTCTGGCCCCCCAGCGTCAGCGTGCCCGCGCCTTCCTTGCGCAGCGAGCCTAAGCCGGAGATGGCGCCGGCATAGGCGCCGTTGCTGCTTTGGGAGAATGTCAGCAAGCCGTGATTGACGATATTGCCTTGCAGGCTGTTGGTGTCGCCCGTCAGGGAGGCAGTGCCGCCGACAGTGGTTCCGCCCGTGTAGTTGCTGATCCCGCGCAGACTGAGCGTGCCGATGCCGGTGACATTGAGGCCCCCGGTCCCCGTCAGCAGGCCGGACAGGGAGAAGCTGTTCGCGCCCGTCGTCGTCAGGCCGCCGACGCCCAGCTCGATGGTGTTGCCAAACGTCAGGCCGGCGGTGCCGGCCGAAATGCTGCCGCCCCGGGCGTTGATCTGGCTCGGGCCGAACACGCCGATATTCGCCAGGTTGGCCAGGCCGCCGTTGAGTTCGATATTGCCGCTGCCCGTGCTTACCAGCGACGAGCCATCCAGATTCCAGGTGCCGCTGTTGATGCGCACATTCCGGAAGTTGAGATAGGTGTCGCCGTAGATGGTGGTGACCGCGCCGCCGGTCCCGCTGCCCGTGCCCGCCGTCGGCAGGACGTTTTGCAGGACCAGCGTGTTGCTGCCGCCAGCGCCGCCGTCGACCTTGCCGGGGGGGGCATAGCGCAGGCCCGCCATGCCGGCTACGGTCAGGTCCGCCGTGGCGGTGCCATTCCCGCGCGTGAGCACGGAGCCGGACACGGCGGTAAAGGTATTGGCGCTGCCGCCCTGGCCTAGCGACACGCTGCCCGCGATGGTGCCGGCATTGACGAAGCTGTTGCCTGCCCCAGGGCTACCGGAAGCCGCGAGCGCGATGCGGCCGGTGATCGTACCCGTACTTTCATTGACGAAGTTCACCTGACCGCCGCCGCTGGCGGCGATCACCGGCATATCCTCGCCGGCCATCGTCAAGGCCGCGAGCGGCTTGCTGTATATCATGCCCGCGTTGCTCAGATGGCTGAGGCCGCCGGTGCCGTTCTGCACGACCAGCGCCATGCCGTCCACGTCGGGGAGGCTGCTGCCAATCAAGCCCATGCTGCCGGCGATGGTTCCCGAGGCCATGTTGTAGACCCTGAGGGTGCTGGCGGAGGCATTGCCGACCAGCAGCCCCGTCGACAACACGTAGCGGTCTCCGAACAGATTGACGTCGATCCCGCCGGCGTTCGTCAACGTCACATTGGTGCCGGTCAGGGCCATTGCCGTGCCGCGGTCGGCCACTGGAACCCCGACGGTCGCGCCTGGGGCCACGGTGACGGCGAGGTTGTTCATGGCGCTGCTGAAGCTGGGCGATACCGGATCGGCCGGTCCCATGCACGTTACGTTGGCGCCTGAATCGGTGCAGACGGCCTGAACCGCGGTGCTCAATGCGGACAGGCCGATAGCCAGCGCCACGCGCAGCGCATGACGAGGCGCGCGAGCCGTTACACAGGCGCTCGCGGACGAGGTCCCGCCGCGTGACTGCGACGCGAGTTCGGACGCAGCCTGCCACACGCGCAGCTTGCGGTTCCAGACTAGACGGTAGATGTGATTCAAAGCGTATTCCTCCAGAAGCGGACTGCGAGCCTTCCTCGGTATACGCGCGCGACGTGCCGGCGCTGCGCAAGCGCCATGGCGCCGTCACCGGTCAGCAGGGACCGGCTTTTTTGGGAAAGTTACAGCTATGTGGAGGACTAAGTAACAAAAGTCCGGAAATGGTTCCGTGGACTTCAGCGGAGGCGCTGCCAGGGCAGCGCCGCGGCGGTCATTTCACGACGTAATTGTTCATCTCGTTCTCGCCCGCCCATTTGCGCAGCGACGCGATGAATTCAGGGCACACATTGCCATCGACGCTGGTATCGGTAATGACGCTGTCCTGCATGCGCATCAGCACGGTGCATTCGTAGACCCGCGTGCGGTTCGAGTAGTGGCCGGTGCTGTTCGTCTGGAACACGGGGGTGGCGGCCGAGGTGGGCGTGGCGGCGATCATGCCGACCACCTGCTGGCTGGTGCTGTCGACCACCCATTCCGAGTAGGGGGCGGTCTGGTAGTCCGACCATTCGAACTCCATCGTATTGCCCACGGGCCGCTTCTTGGAGGGCTCGCCGAGTGCGGCGATGGCGTCGTTGATGGAGCGGCCTTCCATGTTCTTGGCCACGTTCACGCTGGGCGAAAACGACAGGCCCGACTTGAACAGCTGGCCCAGCGACGGCATGGTGGAACTGCCGCCGGTGGGCATGGGGGCGCAGCCGGCCAGGCCGGCCACGGCGACGATCAGGCATGCGGACAGCAGGCGTGGCTTGAGGCGGGTCGGATTGTGCTGTTGCGGCTTCATGTTTGTGTCTCTTCGTGACAAGCCATTCGCGGGCGAAGACTCTGTGTCCGGGGGCGAGCGCGCTGCGCGCTTACGTCCTGCTTAAGAAAGTCCGACATTTTTACCGGAAAACGGGGCCATATTCCGGTCAACGAGATGTGAAATTTGTTACGCAATATGCCGGAGGCCGGCCCGCATAGAGGGACAGAGCAGGGAGGGCTTTGCTAAGATCGTCCCCGCTAAATTCACTCGATCCGGTAACCGACGATGATGCCTGCCCGCTTTCTTTCCTTGATCCGCGTTGCGTTCGCCGCGCTTGCCCTGGTGGCAGGCCTGGCCTCTCCCGCGGCGCATGCCGCCGAGAAGCTGTATGGCGGCATCGCCACCGACGGCAAGCACTCCAAGATCTACTGGGAGCTACCGGAAACGTCGGGCAAGGAAGCCGAGGCCGCGGCGTTGGCCGAGTGCCGGCGCGCCGGCGGCAAGGACTGCAAGGTGCTGAGCTGGTTCTCGGACAGCTGCATGGTCTACGCCCGCAACTCGGTCCAGGATCTGTTCCCCGGCAACAGCGTGTCGCCCGAGATGGCGGCCAAGAAGGCTATCCGCCGCTGCACGGCGGGCAGCCCGGACGGGAAGTGCCGCCTGACGACGATGCCGCTGTGCGTGGGCCCCGGCTACAGCGCCGCCGACATGCAGGCCCCGGCGCGCGCCAAGCCCGCCGAACTGGAAGCCCTGTCGGCCCGGCTGAACCAGCGCGCCTACTGGGGCGCCATCGCCGAAAAAGAATCTGGCGACCTGGTCTACTCGGACGGCTATCCCAATGAAAACGACGCGCTGTCGAAGTTGCTGGAATGGGAAGACTGCGTGGGCTGCACCAAGGTCCTGACCTACACGGACAGTTGCGTCGGGCTGGCCTGGGCCAAGGGCACCAAGGGCCGCGGCACCAGCTTCACGGCGCTGAACCCCGACCCGAAGACGGCGCGCGACCAATCGCGCGCCGCCTGCACGGCCAAGACCGGCAACCCGGCCTGCGTGGCCATGGTGCGCTGCTCGGGCCGCGCATACATCGACGGCTACGCCGGCGAAGACGAGAAGCCCAACTAGGGCCGGTGCGAAACTCTTTTCGGTCTGAACAGGCCTGGGGGCTGGCAGGCGCTTACTTGTCCAGCCAGGGTGCGTCCTTCCATAGCTGCTGGAATTCCACTTCGCCGGCAGCCAGTTCCCGGGCGTAGTCCGCCGGCGGCAGGTAGCGCAGCGGGGCGAACATTTCCTTCGCCTTGGCCTGGAACGCCGGATCGTCCACCGTGCGCTTCACGGCGTCGACCAGCTTCGCGCGCACTTCGTCCGGCAGCCCCTTGGGCGCCGCCAGGCCGCGCAGCGAAGCCAGTTCAAAGTCATATCCCTGTTCCTTGAAGGTGGGCACGTCGGGCAGCGCCGCCGAACGCGTCTTGCCCATCTGGCCCAGGAAGCGCAGCGGCGTGCCGCCTTTCTGGTATTGCAGCGCTTCGCCCACGTTGATGGCGCCAATGGTGATCTCGCCGCCCGCCAGCGCCCCGCGCACTTCGCCCGCGCCCTTGTAGGGAATATGGCTGAGCTTGGTGGCGGATGCGCGCTCAAAACGCAGCATGGCCAGGTGGTCGTCCGAGCCCGTGCCGGTCGTGCCGACGGTGGCCTTGCCGGGGTTCTGCCGGGCATAGGCGGACAGGTCGGCCAGGTTTTTCAGCGGGTTGTCCTTCAGCACGGAGAACGCGCCGGGATCGTCTATCAGGTTGCCCAGCAGGTCGTAGCTCTGCCAGCTGAAGTTGGATTTGCGCTCGATCGGGATGGTCAGCAGGTTGGGCGTGTTGATGAAGCCGATGGTATAGCCGTCGGCTTGCGCGCGGGCCAGCTCGGTGAATCCGATGGCCCCGCCCGCGCCCGGGCGGTTCAGCACCACGATGCGCGCGTCGCCGCCCAGGTACTTCTGCAGGAAGGGCGCCATCATGCGGGCCACCAGGTCGGTGCCGCCGCCAGGCCCGTAGGACACGATCAGGTTGATGGGACGTTCCGGATAGCCGGCCGCCTGCGCGGCGCCGCTAAACAGGGCGGCGCCCGCCAGCAGGGTGGCCAGGGTGCGCAGCGTGCGGCGCTTGTATTGTTGTTGCATGGGTTGTCTCCTCTTGGGATGGATCGGCGGCTTGTTGCCGCGCTGTTATTTCAGGTTTGCGATGCGGGCTGCGGCGACAGGCCAGACCTCGGGGTTGACGAGCTGAGGTGGCCGCTCGCCGCGCAGCATCGCGATAAGCTGGGTGGCCGACGAGCGGGCGACATTGCGCCGCGCTTCATGCGTGACGCCCGCCGTGTGAAACGTGGCCACCACGTTGGCCAGGCCCAGCAGCGGGGCATCGGGGGCGGGGGGTTCCTGCTCCCATACGTCCAGGCCGGCGCCGCGCAGGTGCCCGGCGCGCAGCGCATCGTGGAGCGCGGCCTCGTCGTGGATGCCGCCGCGCGCGGTCGAGATGAACACCGCATCCGGCTTCATGGCCGCGAAGGCCCGCGCGCCGAACAGGCCGCGGGTGGAGGCGTCCAGCGGGCAATGCAGCGACACGACGTCGGATTGCGCCAGAAGCTGGTCCAGGGTGACGGGTTCCGCGCCGCGGCTGCGGATGGTGCCGGCGTCCAGCAGCGGGTCATGCGCGATCACGCGCAGGCCGAAGCCTTGAGCGATACGGGCAACGCGCGTGCCGATCTGGCCGATGCCCACCAGCCCGATGACGCCGCCGTGGATCTCATGGCCCATCAGGTCTTCGCGGGTAAAGCCCGTGTCGTGGCGCAGCCGGTTGTGCGATTCGACCACGCGGCGCTGCACGGCCAGCAGCAGCGCGTAGGTATGCTCGGCCACCGACGCGGCATTGCCGCCGGCCTGGTTGACCACCGCGATGCCGGCCGCCGTGCAGGCGGCCACGTCGACCGTGTCGTAACCCGCGCCGCCGGACGACACGCACACCAGGTCCGGGCATTGCGCGATCAGGTCGGCGTTCACGAACCACTGGCGGGGAAGCTCGTCCTTGGCCGCGGACACGTGATAGGCGTGCGCGGTCTTCAGGCCGGCGAGCGTGCGGGCGTCGTCGCCGCGCGCAGGCAGCACCGACAGCGAAATGCCGGGTGCGTCGCCGATGATCTCGTCGAACACCGGGTTCAGCCACAGGTCCAGCCGGCACAGCCTGGCCGTCTTGTCCTTCGCAAGCGCCGTCACAGCACGCCCCTGGCCTTGAGCGTGGCGTCGACCCAGCCGCGGTCCAGCGCGCCGCGCTCGATGTCCTGCAGCACCTTCGCCTCGGATTCGGCGATGGCACGCACGCGCGCCGCGATGGCCGGCGCTTCGTCCGGGCGGATGGCCAGCAGGCCGTCGGCGTCGCCCACCAGCAGATCGCCGGGCAGGACGACCATGCCGTCTATCGTCACCGGCACGTTGATGGCGCCGGGCCCGTCCTTGTAGGGGCCGCGATGCGCGACGCCGCGCGCATAGACCGGGAAGTCGCCCGCGCCCAGCGTTTCGCTGTCGCGGATGGCGCCGTCGATGACGAAGCCGGCCAGCCCGCGCCGGGCGGCCCAGCCGACCATGATCTCGCCGATGATGGCGTTGCTCATGTCGCCGCCTGCGTCCACGACGATGACGTCGCCGGGCTGGGCGGCATCGATGGCCTTGTGCACCATCAGGTTGTCGCCGGGGCGGGTGCGCACCGTGTAGGCGCGGCCCAGGATGCGGCGGGTGCGGTGCATGGGACGCAGCGCGGATGTGCCGGTGGCGCGGCTCATCGCATCGCTGATGTTGGCCACCGCCAGGTCCCGGTAGGCGGCAAGGGTGTCGCGGTCAGGGCCTGGCGGGCAGTCCTGCAGGGTGAATCCAGAATCCGGCATAGCGCTTTGTCTCCGTGGGTGTGCTTTCGAGGCGACTCTACCCTTGGCCAAATTGGAGATAAAGCGAATAATTTTCGGCTCGATGAATCGCTTTTTAGAAACTATTCGGAATTGCCATGGCTGCGGTTGGCGTGACTACACCAGGCCGGTCGGGGCGTGGAAGTCCAGGCAGTCTTCGGCCAGCGCGCGCAGGCTTTCCAGCATGGGCCGGGTGTCATCGCGGCGCCATTGGAAGGTGTAGGGCAGGGGGCGCAAGGGAGCAAAGCCTGGCAATGGCTGCACGTCGCCGCGTTCGATCAGGATCCGCGCCCAGGCGGCGGGCAGAAAACCCAGCCCCAGGCCTTGCCGCAGCATGCCGGCGATCCCGCCCCAGCTGTTGCAGCATTGGTTGCGGCCGGGCGATACGCGCTGCTCCGTCAGCCAGTCGTCCAGAATGCGGATGGCGCCGGAGCTTTGCGGCAAGGTGATGAGCGTCAGGCCCGGCAGATCGGCGGGCGTGAGCGTTGCGGGATCGACCACGGCGCGGGCCGACGCCACCCATTCGAATTCCGCGCTGCCGATCAGGCGCGATGCGATCGAGGCGCGCGACGACGGGCCGGCGATCACCGCGAAGTCCAGTTCGCCTTCCTCGAGGCCGCGTTCCACCAGTTCGCCCACGCCCACGAACGGCTCGACCAGCAGGTTGGGATGCGCCCGCTGGATGGTGTCGATCAGCCGCGGCATCCAGGTCAGTGACGTGAGTTCGCCAGCGCCAAAGCGGCAGCGGCCCGAATAGGTGAGGTTGCTGCTGGCCTGCTGCATGAACTGGTCGGCATTGCGCAGCAGGTCCTTGGCGTGCGGCACCAGCTGTTCGCCCAGCGCCGTCAGCGTGGCGCTGCGGGCGCTGCGGCTGAACAGGTCGGCGCCGATGGAGGCTTCCAGTTCGCCGATGCGCTTGGACAGCGACGATACCGAGATATTCAGCCGGTTCGCGGCGATGGCGAAGTTCTTGCAGGTGGCGGCCCAGTAAAAGGCTTCGAGTTGCTTGAGAGTCATGGCGGGGCTGGAAAGGTTTTGGCCGCAGCTTCAGGGCGAATAAAAGTGTAATAACCAACGTCGATAAAGTCACTTTATTCAAACAGGAGCCGCGCCTATAGTCATCCCGCCATCACCGACGACAACGGCGCGGCGGCTCGCCACGGGCCGGGCGCCACCAGGAGCACCAGCATGTCCGACCCTCTGCGCCACCTGCTCAGCCTGCATGACTTCGAGCCCGCGGCCAAAAAGCGCCTGCCCAAGCCGATCTACGCCTACGTGTCCGGCGCGGTCGAGGACGGCCAGTCCGAACGCGGCAACCGCCAGGCTTTTGCCGAATACGGTTTCCGGCCCAAGGTGCTGGTGGACGTGTCCGGGCGCAGCACCCGGGTCTCGGTGCTGGGCCGCGAGTACGCCGCGCCCGTGGGCGTGGCGCCCATGGGCATATCGGCGCTGTCTGCCTATCGCGGGGACATCGTGCTGGCGCGCGCGGCCTTCGAGGCCGGCGTCCCCTGCATCATGAGCGGGTCGTCCCTGATCCGCCTGGAGACTGTGATGGAGGCCGCGCCGGGCACCTGGTTCCAGGCCTATCTGCCGGGCGACGACGCGCGGATCGCCGCCCTGATCGACAGGGTGGCCGCCGCGGGCGTGTCGACCCTGGTGCTGACGGTGGACACGCCGGTTGCCGCCAATCGCGAGAACAATGTGCGGGCAGGCTTCTCCACCCCGCTGCGGCCCAGCCTGGGACTGGCCTGGCAGGGGCTGACGCATCCGCGCTGGCTGTTCGGAACGTTTCTGCGTACCCTGGCGCGCCATGGAATGCCGCATTTCGAGAACAACTACGCGACGCGCGGCGCGCCCATCCTGTCGGCCAACGTGCTGCGGGACTTTTCGGATCGTGGCCACCTGAACTGGCAGCATGTGGCGGCGATCCGCCGCCGCTGGAAGGGGCAGATGGTGATCAAGGGCATTCTGCACCCGGACGATGCGCGCTCGGCGCGGGCGCTGGGGATGGACGCGGTCATCGTGTCCAACCATGGCGGCCGGCAGCTGGACGGCAGCATCTCGCCCTTGCAGGCCTTGCCCGCCATCGTGGATGCGGCGGGCGGCATGGACGTGATGCTGGACAGCGGCGTGCGGCGCGGGTCGGACGTGCTGAAGGCGATGGCGCTGGGCGCGCGCTGCGTGTTCGTGGGCCGGCCATTCAACTATGCGGCGGCGGTGGTCGGACAACGCGGCGTGGCGCATGCCATTGCGCTGATCGTCGAGGAAGTCCGCCGCAACATGGGGCTGATGGGCGTGGTGGACCTCGGCGCGCTGGACGCGGATTGCCTGCTGCGCCTGTCTGCCGGCGCTTCTTCGGAAGAGGAAGAGACAACGCCGTGAGCAGCACGGCGATGGTCGCCGGGTCCAGCGGGAAGGGATCCCATACGATTGGAACGGGTGCTGGGTTGCTGCTATCTCTCAACGGCGGGGGCCAGCCATATAGAATGCGCACTTCCCAAACGGGCCATCCCTGCCATGGAAGCTGTGCCACATCCGCATCAAACCGTTGTTCCTTGCCATAAGCCGACTGCCCTGATGTGCGCCGGCGTTGCGCTGGCCTTGATGCTGTCGACGCCTGCCGCAACGCAAGCGCAGGTCGCGGCGTCCACGCAGGCCGCGCCTATGCCGGCCGCGCCCCGCGGCAAGGTCACCGAGACGCTGGGCGCCTTCCAGCTGGAGGGAGTTGCGGACTCCCGCCTGCGCCAGATCAAGTATCGCGGCCAGACCTACCGGCCCCTGAACGCGTACGAGTTCATCCACGTCAGGGCGCTGGGGCCGACGATAGGCGGGCAGCCCGTGCTGCTGGCGGTCTCGAACGATTTCATGGGCGTGGGCACGATATTGATCGCGGTGCAGAACGACACGCCGCTTGCCCGGGTGCTGAGTCCCACCGTGGATACCCGGGACCCGGATCTGGGGCTGGCGCAGCCCGGGCGGCAGGATCTGCTGCTGTTCACGGCCGGCTCGCGCGCGCTGGTGACGTCGACGGGGCAGGTGCTGTGGTTCGAGCATCTGCTGCCCAAGGAGTATGTCCGCTCGGTCCCCATGCTGGTATCGGTGTCGCCGGACAACCGCAGCGGCGCCTTGTTGCTGGATGACGAGATCCGGCTGAGCAAGGCGGAAGACGGACCTTACGCCCGCGTGCCGTTCACCAGGGCGATGCAGGGCAAAGCCTTCAAACCACTGTGGGACGAAAGCTACGAGGTCGCCAGAAAGGCGCTCGACGCGGGCAAGCGTATCGACCAGCGCCGTCTGTACGGCAATATGCAGGCCGACTGGATCAACCGGAATTTCCGCTGGCAGCAAGGCAAGGACGGCTGGCAATTCAACGGCCAGGGACTGAACTCCGCGCCGCTTGCCGCCCCGGCCTCGAAGGAGCAATGACGTGATGCGGATCCCGGCTTTTCATTGCAGGCGCGTGCTGCCCCTGGCGCTGGCCGCGCTGCTGGCAGGCTGCGCCGGCCGCGCGGACGTCTACGAGAAACACATCCGCAGCGAAGACGCCAAAGCGGAGGATGCCGTGCTGACGCTGGACGTGGCCTTCGCCCGCGCGCCCGACTACGACCCGAAGTCCCTGGTCTACGGTAGCGCCAAGCCGCGCGTCGAATTCTCGGGCTATCCCAGCATCGACGTGCCGTTCTATCAGAAGGGCCTGGGTTTTGAGCTGGGCGTGCTGGGCGATCCGCGGGCGCTGCTGGCCTTGCCGTATCCGTCGCCCAAGACCGATTCGTCCACCGCGCATCTTAAGATTTTCGGCCAGCGCAAGGACGCCAGACACTACCGCTTCCTGGTCCTGCCCCGGCCGGGATGGAACAGCCTGGAGAGCTTCCAGGTGGAGTTTTCCATCAACGGCCGGCGCGAGGGCATGACCTTCGCCTACAGCACCAAGGCGGTGTGCGAAAGCAGCTTCGATGTGACGACGCCCACCTATGGATTCGCGATGTCGGTGTCGGCGAGCTTTCCCGGCGGCAAGCCGGGCTGCCTGAAAGCGTGCGACGCGCGGCCCGGTTACCCCGGCCATTGCGCGTTCTTCACCGGGTTCACGACGGTGCCCGGCCTGTAGCAGCGGTGTACGGCGGCGCCTGGCCGCCCAGGTCCCGTACCGCGTTTTCGACCAGCCCCTGCAGCCACGCCAGGGCCGGATCCGCCGGGGCGCGGCGGCTGCTGATCATGTCTATGCCGAAGGGGCCGGGGTCGATCTCGGGCGGCAGGGGCCGCAGGCTTAAATCCCTGCCCGCCAGCCGCAGCGCGGCGCGCCGCGCCAGCGTGGCGATCAGGTCCGTGCCCAGCACTGCGTGGGGCAGGGCGACGATATGCGCGAACGTGCAGGCCACGCGCCGCTTGCGGCCCAGCCGCGCCAGGCTGGCGTCCACCACGCCGCGCGCCGAACCGTCGTCGCTGGGCACGAACAGGGCATGCGGCAGCGCCGTGTAGCGCGCCAGGTCCAGCTTGCGCCCGCGCAGGGCGGGATGCCGCTTGTCGGCGATGCAGATGAACTGTTCCTCGTACAGCGGCGTCACGCGCATGCGCTTGGGGGGCGTCAGGTGGCCGCCGATGGCGATGTCGACGCTGCCGTTGTCCAGTTGCTCGTAGATCGTGGCGCGGTCCAGCCGGGCGACGCGCAGGTCCGCGCCGGGCGCTTCGCGCCGCAGGCGGGCAACGATGTGGGGCACGATGACGATGTCGGCGTAGTCGCTGGCCGCGACGGTGAATCGCTGCCCCTGCGCCGCGCGCGGGTCAAAGCCCGCGCCTTGCTCCAGCGCGTGCCGTATCTGGTCCAGCGCGGCGCTGATGGCGGGCATTAGCGCCGTGGCCCGGGGGGTGGGCTGCATGCCCTCGGCCGTGCGCAGGAACAGCTCGTCCTTGAAGACGCCGCGCAGGCGGTTCAGTGCGCTGCTGACCGATGGCTGGGCGCGATGGATGCGCTGGCCGGCCAGCGTCACGTTGCGCGTTTCGTACAACGCCTCGAAGGTCACCAGCAGGTTCAGATCGACCGATGAAAGATTCATGCCGTCAATAGTACGAATAGCGATTATCTATTTCAAGAATTTTGATGGGCGCTTCTACCATGGCCGGCATGGAACACAACCAGGAAGCCGCAATGCCGACCGTGCTGATTACCGGAATAGAACCCTTCGATGGCGAAACGCTGAACCCATCCTGGGAGGCCGCCAGGCGCCTGGACGGCCAGACCGTCGCCGGCGCGCGGCTGGCGGCGCGCCAGCTGCCGTGCGTGATCGGCAAGGTGGTGGGGGTGTTGCGCCAGGCGATCGAGGATGTCCGGCCTGACCTGGTGATCTGCCTGGGGCAGGCGGGCGGACGCAGCGACGTGTCCGTGGAACGCGTGGCGATCAATGTGGTCGATGCGCGTATTCCCGACAACGAAGGGCGCCAGCCCATCGACGAGCCGGTGGTGGAAGGCGGTCCGGCCGCGTATTTCTCGACCCTGCCCATCAAGGCGATCGTCCGCGATCTGCGCGCCGGCGGCGTGCCGGCGTCGGTGTCGCTGACCGCGGGCACCTACAACTGCAACACCATCTTCTACGGCCTGGCCCATTACATCGCCACCGAACGGCCCGGCCTGCGCGGCGGCTTCGTGCATGTGCCGTACCTGCCCGAGATGGCTTCGCGCCATCCGGGCCAGCCCAGCCTGGCGCTGGACGTGCTGGTGCATGGAGTGCAGATCATCGTGGCGACGTCGCTGGCGGTCGCGCAGGACGTCAAGCTGGGCGGCGGCGCGCTGCATTGACCAGGAAGAAAACAACGATGGACGCACTTTCGAATGCAGACGCCTTCGCGCTGGATGGCGTGACGTTCCGGCACCGCCGCGAGCTGGTCGATGGCCTGGGATATCACGTGGTGGAGGGCGGCGCGGGCCCCGCGCTGATCCTGCTGGCGGGGTTTCCGCAGAGCTGGTACGCATGGCGGCGCGTGATGCCGCTGCTGGCGCCGTACTTCAGGGTATACGCCGTGGACCTGCCGGGCCAGGGAGATTCGGACAAGCCGCTGGACGGCTACGACACGCGCACGGCGGGCGAGCGCTTGCGGGCCTTGTTCCATACCCTGGGGTTGACGCGCTATGCGCTGGCCGGCCACGATATCGGCGCGTGGATCGCCTATCCCTACGCCGCGCGCCACCCCGACGAAGTCGAGCGCCTGGTGCTCCTGGATGCCAACATTCCGGGCGTGACGCTCAAGCCCGCGATTGAGCTGGGGCCCGACAACTGGAAGAGCTGGCACTTCCTCTTCAACAGTGTGCCGGACCTGCCCGAAGCCTTGCTGGCCGGACGGGAGCGCATCCTGATCGAATGGTTCTTCTCGCGCAAGACGGCCAACAAGCCCGGTGTTTTCAGCCGCGCCGACATTGACGAGTACGAGCGTGTCTACCAGACGCTGGGCGGCTTGCGCGGCATGCTGGGCTACTACCGCGCGGCCGCCGAGGACGCGGCGCAGAACCGCGCCTTGCGCGACACGCCGCTGACCGTGCCGGTGCTGGCGCTGGGCGGAGACCGCGGCAGCGCGCCCGATCTGCACGAGGCGCTGCGCCCCTTGGCGCGCGACCTGCAAGGCGGGGTGCTGCAGGACTGCGGCCACTATCTGCCCGAGGAACAGCCGCGCGAACTGGCCCGGCGCATGCTGGCATTCTTGACGGCAAAGCGCGCGTAGCAGGCTATTTTCACATTGCGTATCGGTATTTGTTGGGCGTGCGCGGCGCACCTATTCTGTTTTTACACATCACAGAACGGGGCAGCCCATGACCACACTCGAACGCACGCGCCTGGACATCCGGCCGCTTTCCGTCTTCACCGGCGCGGAGATCCACGGCGTGGATCTGACGCAACCTCTGACCGGCTCGGAGGTTGAACAGATCAAGGCCGCGCTGCTGCGCTGGAAGGTCGTGTTCTTTCGCGACCAGCACATCGACCACGCGCAGCATCTGGCGTTTGCGCAATATTTCGGCCGGCCGACCTCGGCGCATCCCTACGATGCCAATCCGCCGGAAGGCTATCCGCAGATCCGCACCATTTCGTCCCGGTCCACCACCGGCCGCCGCGGCGAGCGCTGGCACACCGACGTGACCGGCGTGGTCAACCCGCCGGCGGGCTCCATCCTGCGCGCTGGCCGCCAGGTGCCTGCCTATGGCGGCGACACCGTGTTCACCAATCTTGTGGCCGCCTACGAGCATCTGTCGCCGGCCTTGCGTGCGCTGGCCGACGGCCTGTGGGCGCGGCACCAGTTCGGCGGCTACAACGGCGATTTCGACAACCAGACCGTCTATGCGCAGCGCGTGCAGGCCAGTCCGCTGGTGTCCGAGCACCCCGTGGTGCGGGTGATTCCAGAGACCGGCGAGCGCGCCCTGTTCGTCAACCCCGGCTTCACGCGCCGCATCAAGGACGTGAACGAGGAGGAAAGCCGCCATCTGCTGAACCTGTTCTTCGAGGAAATCACGCGGCCGGAATACACCGCGCGCTTTCGCTGGCAGCCCGGCAGCATCGCCTTCTGGGACAACCGCGCGACCGCGCATCAGGGGCCGGGCGACTTCGCATACCTGGACGATGAGCGGGTGTTGTACCGCATCACGCTGGAGGGCGAGGTTCCGGTCGGCGTGGACGGGCGGCATTCGAATGCGGTGCTGGGCAAGCCCTTCGGCGCATTCGGCGTAGCGGGAGCGGCGGCATGAGCATCAAGCGAAAATCCGCCCTCCGGGCCGGCCTGGGACTGATCGCCGGCCTGGTGCTGGGCGCGGGGCTGCTGAGCAATTTCGCGGGCTCGGCGCCCGTTCCGGGTGAAGACGCCAACCGGTATCCGAACCGGCCGGTCAAGATCATCGTGCCGGTATCGGCGGGTGGCAGCGCCGACAAGCTGGCGCGCACCGTGGCGCAGAAGCTCAGTGAAAAGTGGCGTCAAAGCGTGGTGGTCGAGAATCAGCCTGGCGCCAGCAGCGCGATCGGCAACGCCGCCGTGGCGCATGCGCGAGGCGACGGCTACACCCTGCTGCTTGGCGGCGACGCGCTGTCGCTCAATGCCTTGCAGCCCGGCAAGCTGTCCTACGACCCGGTGCGGGACCTGCAGGGCGTGACCAAGGCGGTGGTCAATCCGCAACTGCTGGTGGTGCGGCCCGGCCTGGGCATCAAGACCTTCCAGGAGTTCGTGGCGCTGGTGAAGCAGCGGCCCGGCGAGATCTCGATGGCCTTGCCCGGCGGCACGGGCAGCCTGCAGCACCTGGCGGTCGAACTGTTGAACGAACGCATCGGCGCCAAGACCAACCAGATCCCGTACCCGGGCGGCGGGCCCGCCACGCTGGACGTGCTGGGCGGCCATGTGGACGCGATGCTGATCACGCTGGCCGCCGCGACCGAGAACGTGCGCAACGGCAAGCTGGTGGCGCTGGCGGTTACCACGCCGTACCGGTCCAAGGCCTTGCCGGACGTGCCGACCATCCAGGAGGCTGGCCTGCCGGACTATGTGGTGGAAAGCTGGCAGGGGTTCGCCGCGCCCGCTTCCACCCCGCGCGCCGTCGTGGACCGGATCAACCGCGACGTGGTGGCGGTGCTGCGCGAGCCCGAAACCGCCGCGCTGCTGGAGAACCTGGGCTTCACCATCGCCGCCACGCCGCCCGAGGCCGTGGACCAGACGGTGCGCGACGACATCGCCACCTACCGGAAGGTGATCGCGTCGGCGGACGTGAAGCTGAAATAGCGCGCCGCATATTCATATCTGAAAGTCTTCTTTGTCTTGTCGCCGCGCGGCACGCAGCATGGACCTCCGTTCACTGCACATCAATCACGATATGGCTATCCACAAGACACCGGGCCTGGCCCGCACCGCAATCACCCTGGCGCTGGCGCTTGCCGCCGGCGCGGCCCAGGCCGACGCGACGCTGGACAAGGTCAAGGAGCGCGGCACCATCACCATCGGCGTGCTGGCCAACGGCGGCGTGTTCGGTTCGCTGGACCCGGCCACCCAGCAACTGGTGGGCTGGAACCCCGAACTGGCGCGCGAACTGGCCAAAGGCCTGGGCGTGAAGGCGGAACTGGTGCAGGTGCAAACCGCCACCCGTACGCAATTCCTGATCTCGGGCAAGGTCGACCTGCTGATCGCGTCCATGGAACTGAACCCCGAGCGCGCCGAGATCCTGGGCTATGCGCCCACGCCGTTCTTCCGCGTGGGCGGCGCCGCCGCCACCTTGAAGAACAGCGGCATCGCCAAGTGGGAAGACCTGCGCGGCAAGACCGTGTGCGTGTCGCAAGGCAGCAGCTTCGCGCGCCCGCTGTCGGCCGATTATGGCGCCGTGGTCAAGGGCTACAAGAGTTCCTCGGATTCCTTGCTGGCGCTGCGCGGCGGCCAATGCGTGGCGGCCGTGCATGATTCCACGCTGATCCATCCGCTGTTGCGCAACAACCCGGAATGGGCCGATTACCACGCGCCCATCGCGACCGAAGTGCTGCCCGCCAACTCGGTTGTCTGGACCCGCAAGGGCGAGTCCGACACCATCGCCGCCGTCGACAAGGTGGTGCAGGACTGGCATCGCACCGGCTGGCTGATCGCCACCGAGAAACGCCTGGGTATCGAGCCGGCGCAGCCGCTGCTGCAGGAGCTCAACGCCAAGTACAAGCAGGGCAGCTGAGCGCTCGCCCGCACAGACGGATAAAAATCATGATGAAGCAATACCGCATGAAAGCCGCCGCCGCCCTGGCGCTGGCGGCCCTGGGCATCGGCGCCGCGCAGGCCGACGCCACGCTGGACCGGATCAGGCAGCGCGGCAAGATCGTGGTGGGGGTGGACGGGGCCAGCCCGCCGTTCGGCCTGCTGGATCCCGCCACCGGCAAGGTAGGGGGCTTTCAGACCGAACTGGGCGCGGACATCGCGCGCCGCCTGGGCGTCACCCTGGAAACGGTGCCGGTCACCGCATCCACCCGCGTGCAGTTCCTGCAGGCGGGCAAGGTGGACCTGCTGATCGCCAACATCCAGTGGACGCAGGAGCGCAGCGAAATCCTCAGCTACGCGCCCACGCCGTACAACCTGGTCGGCGGCGCCGCCATGGTTTCCAAGAAAAGCGGCATCAAGCGCTGGGAAGACCTGAAGGGCAAGGTGGCCTGCGTGTCGCAAGGCAGCAATTTCGCCAAGCCGCTGCAGGATACGTATGGCGCGGTGGTGAAGGGACTGCGCAATATTCCCGAGTCGCTGCTGGCGCTCAAGGGCGGCAGCAGCGACGCGTCGGTGCATATCCAGCCGGCGCTCTATGAAACGCTGAACGGTCCGAACGGCCGGGAATGGAGCGACTTCGAGCTGGCCACCCCGGACCAGCTGATACCGTCGCCCACCGTGATCTGGACGCGCCGCAACGAGGCGGACACGCGCGCCTTCGTGGACGGCGTGATCCGCGACTGGCACAAGAGCGGACTGCTGGTGAAGCAGGCCGAGCGCTACGGCGTGCCGGCGGATTACCTGAAGCAGGCCAGCATCCAGGCGCAAGCCGGGAAGTTCGAAAGCGCGCCGGCCGAGGCGCAGGCCAAGCCATGACGGCCGGCGTCGCCGAATCGCTGTTGGCGGCCTTGCGCGCACGGCTGGGGCAGGAATGGGTCTGGACCGGCGCGGACGCCGAGCCATTCCTGACCGACCAGCGCCGCCTGCTGCATGGCCGGGCGCTGGCGGTGGTGCGTCCGGCGGACGCCGAGGAAGTGGCCGCCGTGCTGCGCCTGTGCCGCGCGGCCGGCGTGCCGGTGGTGCCGCAGGGCGGCAACACCGGACTGATGGGCGGCGCCACGCCGGACGCAAGCGGACAGGCGGTGCTGCTGTCGCTGGGCCGGCTGAACCGGGTGCTGGCCGTGGACACCGACAATGACACGATCACCGTCCAGGCGGGTTGCGTGCTGGCCAACGTGCAGGAGGCCGCGAGCCAGGCGAACCGGCTGTTTCCGCTGAGCCTGGGTTCCGAGGGCAGCTGCACCCTGGGCGGCAACCTGTCGACCAACGCGGGCGGCACCCAGGTGCTGCGCTATGGCAATGCGCGCGACCTGACGCTGGGGCTGGAGGTGGTGACGGCCGAGGGCGAGATCTGGAATGGCCTGCGCGGCCTGCGCAAGGACAACACCGGCTATTCCTTGCGCGACCTGTATATCGGCAGCGAAGGAACGCTGGGTGTGATCACCGCCGCCACCCTCAAGCTGTATCCCTTGCCGGCCGGGCAGGACAGCGCGTTCGTGGCCTTTGCCTCCATTGAGTCGGCGCTGGCCTTTCTGTCCCTTGCGCGGCAGCGCCTGGGCGCGGCGCTGACCGCGTTCGAACTCATCGGCCAAGCCGTGCTGGCGCTGGTCGCCCGCCACGTTCCCGAGCAGCCTCAACCGCTGCCGGCGCTGGCGCAGCCCTGGTACGCCTTGCTGGAGACGTCGGGTGACGACAGCGGCGCCGCATTGCTGCAACTGGCGCAAGACGCGCTGGAGGCGGGCGTGGTGGCGGATGCCGCCGTCGCCCAAAGCCTGCAGCAGGCCAGCGCGTTCTGGCGGCTGCGCGACGAGGCCATCGGCGTGGCGCAGGCCCGTGACGGGGGCAACGTCAAACACGACATCTCGGTGCCGATTTCGCGCGTGCCCATGTTTCTGCAGAACACGGCCCAGGCGCTGCAGGCCTTGCAGCCGGGCTTGCGGCCGATGGCCTTCGGCCATTTGGGCGACGGCAACCTGCACTACAACGTGTCGCACGACCCCGGCCAGCCGGTGGCGCGCCTGTTTGAACTGGAGGAGCGCATTCACGACCTGGTGCATGCGCAGGCGCATGCCCAGGGCGGCTCGATCAGCGCCGAGCACGGCATCGGCCAGTTCAAGCGCGACGCCTTGCCCCGTTTCAAGAGCCCGTTGGAGCTGGCGCTGATGCGCCGCATCAAGCAGGCGCTCGATCCCCTGAACCTGATGAATCCTGGAAAGGTCCTGTGATGACTGAATCCCTGTTTCCCGGCGCGTTGGCGCGCCGCGCCCGCGGCGCCGAGCTGTCGCCCATTGCCGCCGCCGGCGCCCGCGCGGCCCGCCTGGCGGCGCAAGGCCGCTCGATCATCGTGCTGACATCGGGCGAGCCCGATTTCGATACCCCGGCTCCCATCAAGGCCGCGGCCATCGCCGCCCTGGAAGAGGGCAAGACCAAGTACACGCCCACGGCGGGCACCGCGGCGCTGCGCCGCGCGGTGGCCGACGGCTACCGCCAGCGTCACGGCCTGGACGTGGACGCGTCCAACGTCATCATCTCCAACGGCGGCAAGCAGGTGATCTACCTGGCGCTGAACGCGACCCTGGACGAAGGCGACGAGGTCATCGTGCCCGCGCCGTACTGGCCCACCTTTCCGGATGCCGTGCGCATCAACGGCGGCGTGCCCGTCGTTGTGCGGACCTCCGCCGAAGACGGCTTCAAACTGACGCCCGCGGCGCTGCGCGATGCGATCACGCCGCGCACCAAATGGCTGATCCTGAACTCGCCCGGCAACCCTTCGGGGGCCGTCTACCGCGCCGAAGAATTGCAGGCGCTGGCCGAGGTGCTGCGCGACGCGCCGCAAGTGCTGGTGCTGTGGGACGAGATGTACGAGGAAATCTGGTTCGGCCAGCCGCCCGCGCACCTGCTGCGCGAGGCGCCGGACCTGGCCGGCCGGGTGCTGGTCGTCAATGGCGTGTCCAAGGCCTACGCCATGACCGGCTGGCGCATTGGTTGGGGAACGGGACCCCAGGCGCTCATCCACGCCTTGGAAGCCGTGCAGTCGCAGGTGTCGTCCGGCCCCAGTTCGCTGGGACAGGCCGCCGCGCTGGCCGCGCTGCAGGGCGCGGCGGACGGCTTCGTGGAAGCCGCCAGGCTGGCCTATGCGCGCCGCGCGCAGCGGGTGGCGGAAGGATTGGGCGCCGTGCCCGGCCTGCAGGTGCATGCCCCGCAAGGGTCGTTCTTTGCGTGGATCGGCGTAAGCGGCCTGACCGGCAGGCGGCGTCCGGACGGCAGGCCGATAGCGCATGACGGCGACGTGGTGGACTGGCTGCTGGAGTCCGAAGGCGTGGCGGTGGTGCGCGGCGCGGCCTACGGGCTGTCGCCATACCTGCGGCTGTCGTTCGCGGCGTCCGACGCGAACATCGAGGCCGCCATCGAGCGCATCGGGAAGGCGGTGGCGGCGCTGTCGCCGGCCCGTGAGCTGGAGGCGGCTGCATGATCGATTCGGTACTGCAGGCCTGGGTGGGATTCTTCAAGCCGCTGGGCCTGAACTACAGCTTTGTGCAGGATCCGGGCGAACTGTCCGCCTTTGGCCACGGCTTGCTGGTGACCTTGCAGCTGTGCGCCTGGACCATACCCGTCAGCCTGCTGTTCGGCGTGCTGATCGCGGCCGGGCTGACCAGCGGCCGCGCCTGGCTGGCGCGGCCCTTGCAGGCCTTCGTGGAAGTCACCCGCAACACGCCCACGCTGGTGCAGCTGTATTGCGCCTTCCTGGTGCTGAACATGCTGATCACGCAGAAGCTGGGCGGCGGCAATCCGATCACGCCGTTCGCCTGGGTGGTGATCGTGGTGGCGCTGCACAAGGGCGTATTCCACGCGGAGGCCCTGCGCGCCGGTATCGAGGCCGTGCCGTCCGTGACCATGGAGGCCGCGCGGTCGCTGGCGTTCTCGCGGCGGCAGATACTGACACAGGTGCAGTTGCCGCTGGCGCTGCGCTTTGCCTTGCCGGCGCTGGTCAACAATCTGGTGGACCTGGTGAAGATGACCGCGATCGCCTCGGCCATCGCGGTGGGCGACGTGACCTACGAGTCCATCATGATCTGGTCGCACCGCGACAACGTGCTGGAACTGCTGCTGCTCATCCTGCTGTACTTCGGCCTGCTGACCTGGCTGGTCAGCGTGGGCGGGCGCTGGCTGGAAGACCGCTTGAGGATGCCCGGCTATGGCCAATGAACTGGTGTTGAAGGGCGCATCGGCGCATCCGCCCGGCCGCGTCCTGGCCGTGCTGCTGCGCGACCCCTGGTTCGTGCTGCTGCTGGCGCTGATCGCGCTGGGCGCCGCCTGGGCGGCGACGGGAACCACGCCGGCGGCGGTGAAGTCGCTGTGGCATTGGTCGCCGGCCCTGCTGCGCGGCCTGGGCATGAATATCCAGATCAGCGTGCTGGCCATGGCGCTGGGCACGGCGATCGGGCTGGTCGTGGGCGCGCTGTCGCTGTCGCCGTCGCGGCTGCTGCGGCGGTTCACGCGCGGCTACGTGCTGCTGTTTCGCAACGCGCCGATCCTGGTGCTGGTGTACTTCACGACCTATGTATTTCCGTTCGAGCTGAACCTGGGTTCGTGGAACGTGCCGTTCCCGGACTGGATCAAGGTGGTCATCGGCCTGGGGCTGCCCGCCAGCGCCAACGTGGCGGAGATCTTCCGCGGCGCGATCCAGTCTATCCCCAGCGCCCAGTGGGAGGCCGCGCAGTCGCTGGCGTTCCGGCGCACGCAGATATTCCGCATGATCGTGCTGCCGCAGTGCGTGCGGCGCATGCTGCCGTCGTGGATGAACCTGTACGCCAGCATCACGATGAGCACCTCGCTGGCCTCGCTGGTGGGCGTGCACGATCTGGTCGACACGGCCACCGTGGCCAGCAACACCGTGGCCCGCAGCGATTTCACCATTCTTGTCTATTTCACGCTATTGGCGCTCTTCTTCGCCTATTGCTATCCCATCGCGCGTTGGACGCGATACCTGGAACGACGCCATGAGCATCATTGACATCGGGGCGCGCGCCGCCCCATCCGCGCCGCTGGTCAGCCTGCGGGACGTCCACCTGGCCTTTGGCGACACCGAGGTCCTGAAGGGCATCGACGTCGAGGTCAGGCAGGGGCAGGCCGTGTCCATCATCGGTCCGTCCGGCTCGGGCAAGTCGACCATCCTGCGTTGCATCACCGGGCTGCTGCGTCCGCAGCGCGGCGCCATCGAGGTGGACGGCGTGCGCGTGGACGGCCTGAAGACCGAGGCCGAGTTCATCGGCCTGCGCAAGCGGGTCGGCTTCGTCTTCCAGCAGTACAACCTGTTCCCCCACCTGAGCGTGCTCCAGAACCTGGTGATATCGCCCATCAAGGTGGGCGGCCAGCCGAAAGCCCGGGCCGAGGCGCGGGCGCGCGAGCTGCTGGCCAAGGTGCGCATGGACCATAAGGAGAACGCCTATCCGGGCGAACTGTCCGGCGGCCAGCAGCAGCGCGTGGCGATCGCCCGGGCGCTGGCGCTGCAGCCCGAACTGATCCTGTTCGACGAGGTGACCTCGGCGCTGGACCCGGAGATGGTGGGCGAGGTGCTGACCGTCATCCGCGATCTGGTGCAGGACGGCCTGACCTGCATGCTGGTCACGCACGAGATGCGCTTTGCGCAGGAAGTGAGCGACACCGTGTACTTCACCGAGGCCGGGCGCATCGTCGAGTCCGGCCCGCCTTCAAGGATTTTCGGCTCGCCGCAAAGCGAGCGCACCCGGGCCTTCCTGCAACGCTCGTCCGGCGCCGCCGTGCGCAACAGCCAGCCCGACCCCATCGCAAGCTACCTGACCTTCGACCCGCTGCGTCTGGCGGTATGAACCCCTTTGGAGCACAGCATGACCACTGAATCCCATCTTGCCGCCGAACGCCGCCAGCACGTGCAGGCGGCCCTGTCCGACATCCGCCGCCTGCTGGCCGCCGACCTCGTCACGCGCGAGCAGCTGGCCGCCGTTACTGCGCGCCTGGAACAACTGGCGCAGCACCGCGAGCTGTTTCCCGTGACCGACTTCCCGCCGCCCGCGGCCGGGCAGGGCGTGGGCGCGTCGACCCGCTATCGCCTCAATCCCGACGACGCGGCGGGCGCGCCGGCGCTCTACCTGAATTCGATCAATCCGGGCAAGACCACCTTGCCGCACAATCACACCACCTGGGCCGTGATCGTGGCGTTGTCGGGCCAGGAACTGAACCGGGTCTACCGGCGCAGCGACGATGGCTCGCAGGCCGGCCGGGCCACCCTGGAACAGGTGCGCGAAGTGGTGGTGCAGCCGGGCCAGTCCGTGTCCTTTCTGGCCGACGACATCCACAGCATCCACGTGACGGGCGATACGCCCACCCTGCATTTCCATCTTTACGGCCAGCCGCTGGAAACCCTGTCGGGCCGCATCGGCATCGATCTGGCGACCGGAGAAATCGTGAACTACAACGCCATCCAGATGAAGCCTGGCCAGGAGGTGCGCGCATGAGCCGCGATCAGGCCCACGTCCAGACCCGGCTGGTGCATGCCGGTTCGCCTGAACTGAAGGGCGGCTCAGGGCCGGTGAACGTGCCGGTGGTGCGCACCAGCACGGTCCGTTTTGCCGATACCGCGGCCCACGCCGCGCTGAACCGGCAGCGCGCCGCGGGCGAGCGCGTCGCCACGTATGGCCGCCACGGCCTGGACACGCATCAGGCGCTGGAACAGGCCGTGGCCTCGCTGGAGGGCGGCTATCGCACCGTGCTGGCGCCCTCGGGCCTGTCGGCCATCGTCCTGGTGCTGCTGGCGACGCTGGCGCCCGGCGATCACGCGCTGGTATCTGACAGCGTCTATTCGCCCGTGCGCAAGGTCGACAAGTCCTTGTTGCAACGCTACGGCATCGAGGTGGAGTATTTCTCGCCCGCGCGGGACGACCTGGAATCGCGCATCCGTCCGAACACGCGGCTGCTGTATCTGGAATCGCCCAGCTCGCTGCTGTATGAGGTGCTGGACCTGCCGGCGCTGGCGGCGGTGGCCAGGCGCCACGGCGTGCTGGTGGCCGCCGACAACACCTGGAGCGGCGGGCTGTACTACCAGCCGCTGGCGCTGGGCGCGCATATCTCGATCCAGGCCGCCACCAAGTATCTGGCGGGCCATTCCGACGTGATGATGGGCGTGGTGACGGTGGACAGCGCGGAATTGTCCCAGCGCATCGGCGTGGCCTATGACGCGCTGGGCCTGTCGGTGGGCGCGGACGACGCCTACCTGACGCTGCGCGGCCTGCGCACGCTGGACGTGCGGCTCGCGCGCCATCATCAGAACGCGCTGAGCGTGGCCGAGTACCTGGGGCGCCATGCGGACGTGGAGCGGGTCTACTATCCGGCGTTGCCGCAGGACCCCGGCCATGCGCTGTGGCGGCGCGACTTCAGCGGCGCCAGCGGCCTGGTGTCATTTGTCTTCAAGCATCCCGAGGCGGCCGCCGCCGCGCGGTTCATCGATGCGCTCAAGTACTTTTCCATCGGCGCATCCTGGGGCGGCTACGAGAGCCTGGCGCTGGAGGCCGCGCCCGAGCGCCTGGCCGAACACAGCTATTGGCGGGACGCGGCCCAGGCCCATTCCGTCGTGCGCCTGCATATCGGGCTGGAGAACCCCCTGGACCTGATCGACGACCTGGAGCGGGCCTTCGGCGCCACCCGCGACGCCATGCGCCGCAGCGCCTGAGGCATATGCAAATGAGCCATTCTCTTTAGGGTTTCTGGCTATGTAGAAGCAATTACAACCTCTTTGTCCGGTTGTACTTCCGGGTACTAGAATTTGCCCTGTTCCACGGCTGGCGGCAGGGCATGTCTTCTATTCTTTCGATCGAATCGGTACAGCTTTCTTTCCTGTCGCACCGGCAGGAAGCGGTGCGCGAGTTCTACCTGCGCGTCATCGGCCTGGACGAAGTGGCCAGCGCCGGCGACGACCGCCTGCGCTTCGCGCTGGGCGAGGCCACCCTGTCGCTGTCTCCGGTGGAAGAGGTCAGCCGCGCGGTCAGGCCGGATTATCTGGCCATCAAGGCCCACGCCTATGACGACATCCTGGCCCGCCTGCGCCTGGCGGGCCATCATCCGGTCTGTTCGCTGCCCGACGTTCTGCCCCGCGTCATGTACGTGAAGGACCCCTCCGGCAATCAACTGGCCATTCTGGGCTGAGGCGCGCGCGATGAATTTTCAGCAACTCCGTTCCGTGCGCGAAGCCGTGCGCCAGGACTTCAACCTGACCGATGTCTCCGAAAGCCTCCATACCTCGCAGCCCGGCGTCAGCCGGCAGATCCGGGAACTGGAGGAAGAGGTGGGCGTGGACATCTTCGTGCGCTCGGGCAAACGGCTGATTGGCCTGACCCCGCCCGGCGAGCTGATCCTGCCGCTGGTGGAGCAGATTCTGCAATGCGCCGACAACATCCGCCATGCGGGCGCGGAGTACGCGGACAGCCGGACGGGCGTCCTGTCCATCGCAGCCACGCATTCGCAGGCACGCTATGCCTTGCCGCCCGTCATCAAGGAATTCCGCCAGCGCTATCCCGAAGTGGTGCTGCACCTGCATCAGGGCTCGCCCAAGCAGGTTTCCGAGATGCTGCTGGAAGGCGAGGCCGATATCGGCGTGGCCACGGAGGCCGTGGCCGACTATCCCGGGCTGGTGAACCTGCCGTGCTATCGCTGGAGCCACAGCATCATCGTGCCCCGCGGCCATCCGCTGGAGCGCCAGCACGACGGGGTCAGCCTGTCGCAGCTGTCGCGCTATCCCATCATCACCTATGGGCGCGGATACACGGGCCGGGCGCATATCGACGAGGCCTTTGCGCGGGCGGGCATCACGCCGGACATCGTCATGACCGCCATGGACGCGGATGTGATCAAGACCTATGTGGAACTGGAGCTGGGCGTGGGCATCGTGGCGGCCGTGGCCTGGGATGCCGAGCGCGACACCCGCCTGTGCGCCATCGACGCGCGCCACCTGTTCGAGATCAACCTGACGCGGCTGGCCATCCGCCGCGGGGCCTGGCTGCGCGGCTACGCCTTTCACTTCGTCGAGATGTTCGTGCCCACGCTGACGCGCGAGGTCGTGGAGCGCGAGCTGAAGGGCGACGCCTGAATCGCCTTGCCTGGAACGCCGCCCGCATATTCATAGAAGCATTTCTACCTTGTCCGGCCCGCGGCGCGGGACGTAGGCTGACCCATTCTTCATTCACGGATACCCGGGTCACCTCATGAGCACTTCATCATCAGCGGCCACGACCGCGCAGGGCAAGCACACCGAACGCGCACAGGCCGTGCGCGCCTTCATCGCCGACGCGAAGCGGCTGGCGCCCGTTGCGGCCCACGCCAGGGGCGAGCAATTGCAGGAGGTCGCGCAGCGGCTGCAGGCGCTGGGGCTGCGCCGGGACCTGTTTCCGGCCGAGGCCTTTCCCGTGGTGCCCGGCCGGCCCACGTCGATCTACCGGCTGGCCGAGGACATCGACGGCGGCTACGCGCTCTATCTGTCGCTGGGCGAACCCGGCCGCGCTCAGCCCCCGCACGACCACACTACCTGGGCCATCATCGCCGGCGTGGCCGGCGACGAGCGCAACGAGGTCTATGCGCGGGCCAGGAGCGCGGATCCCTCGCGCGACACGCTGACCCACTTGCGGCGCGTGGATGTGGGGCCGGGCAATTCGATCGTGTTGGGCCCGGACGATGTCCACACCATCGAGCTGGTCGGGGATCAGCCCGGCGCGCACCTGCATTTCTATGGGCTGGCGCTGGACCGGCTGCATGGCCGGGTGGTGTTCGAGAGCACCGGGGGCGGGACGTACCGCAGGTTCTCGCCGCCGGCCGCCATCCATCACGCGCGCCTGTCCGCCCAGGAACTGCAGGACGAATTGCGCGGCGAAGGCGAGCTCGCCGTGCTGGATGTGCGCGAGGCCGGGCGCTATGCCCGGCGCCATCTGCTGCATGCCGCGCCCGCGCCGCTGTGGCGCCTGGAGTTGCTGGCCGACCGGCTGGTGCCGCGCCGCGATACGCGCATCGTGCTGGTCGACGATGACGAGACGCTGGCGGATCAGGCCGCGGCCAAGCTGACCCGGCTGGGCTGGACGGACATCTCGGTGCTGGCCGGCGGAACCGATGGCTGGGAGCGCGAGGGGCGCGAGCTGTTCTCGGGCACCAACGTCCACAGCAAGGCGTTTGGCGAAGTCATCGAACACGAGAAGCACACGCCCTGGATCGACGTGGACGAACTGCATGAGCGCGTGGCGCGCGGCGACGACATCGTGGTGGTCGACAGCCGCACGCCCGAGGAATTCCACAATTTCACGCTGCCGTTCTCGCACAGCCTGCCGGGCGCGGAGCTGGTCTACCGCATCGGTGAGCTGGCGCCCGATCCCAAGACCTTCGTGGTGGTGAACTGCGCGGGCCGCACGCGCAGCATCGTGGGCGCGCAGACGCTGATCGACGCCGGCATCCCCAATCGCGTCGCCTCGCTGCGCAACGGCACCATGGAATGGCTGCTGTCGGGCAGGGAGCTGGCCTATGGCCGGCACGCGGCCTTGCCGGAACCGGGCGAGCAATCGCTGGCCGCCGCCCGCGAGCAGGCGCGGGATGTGGCGCAGCGCGCCGGCATCGGCTATATCGACGCGGCCGCCCTGCAGGCATTCGAAGCGGAGCAGGGCGCGCGCACCCTGTACAAGTTCGACGTCCGCACCCGCGAGGAATACGAGACGGGGCATCTGGAAGGCTGGCGGTGGGCGCCCGGCGGCCAGCTGGTGCAGGCCACCGACGAATACCTGGCCACGCGCCGCGCGCGGGTGGTGCTGGCGGACTGGGATGGCGTGCGGGCGCTGACGACCGGCGCCTGGCTGGCCCAATTGGGCGCCGTCGAGGTCTATCTGTACCAGCCGCCGGCGCTGGCGCCGCTGCAAAGCGGCGCCGAGCCGCGGCGCGTACTGCGCCACCGCCCGGATGCGTCGGCGCTGCGAGCGACCGCGCTGCGTGCCGCGCTGGATGCGGACAGCGCAATCGTGTTCGACGTCGAATCCCGCGTCGCGTATGAGCGCGGCCATGTGCCGGGCGCGAGCTTTTCAGCCCCCGACCGCCTGGCGGAGTTCCTGTCGGCCGATGAGCGGCGCACGGTCGTGCTGACGTCCTCGGACGGTGTGCTGGCCAGCACGGTGGCGGCGGAGCTGTCCTGGCGCGCCAATCGGCCGGTTCAGTATCTGCTGGGGGGCACCCGGGCCTGGAAGGCGCAGGGGCTGGAACTGGCGACGGGCGCGGCGGGCGTGCTGACCGGGGATGACGACCAAAGTATCAGTCCCTATCTGTTCGACGACCTGTCGGCGCGCGACCAGGGCTTTCGCGAATACCTGGATTGGGAACTGGGGCTGGTGGCGCAGCTGGAGCGCGACGGCAGCGCGGGCATCCGCCTGATCGCCGCCGGCTAGGGCGGCGACCAGGCGCGCGTTCAGCCCTTGATGAAGGCGAGCAGGTCCGCGTTCAGCACCTCGGCATGGGTGGTCAGCATGCCGTGCGGAAAGCCCGGATACACCTTGAGGGTGCCGTGCTTCAGCAGCTTCACCGCCAGGCGCGAGGCGTCGTCGATCGGCACGATCTGGTCGTCGTCGCCATGCAGGAGCAGCGTCGGAACGCTGATCGCCTTCAGGTCCTCGGTCTGATCGGTTTCGGAGAAGGCCTTGATGCCTTCGTAATGCGCCTTGGCGCTGCCGATCATGCCCTGGCGCCACCAGTTGTCGATCACGCCCTGGGAGACTTTGGCGCCCGACCGGTTGAAGCCGTAGAACGGGCCGGCGGCCACATCCAGGAAGAACTGGGCGCGGTTGTCGGCCAGCGCCTTGCGAAAGCCGTCGAACACCTCGAGGGGCGTGCCGCCCGGATTGGCCTCGGTCTTGACCATGAGGGGCGGGACGGCGCTGACCAGGATCGCCTTGGCGACGCGGCCTTGCGGCTCGCCATGCCTGGCCACATAGCGCGCGACTTCGCCGCCGCCCGTGGAGTGGCCGATGTGCACGGCGTTGCGCAGGTCCAGGTGCGCAGCCACGGCGGCCGCGTCGGCGGCGTAGTGGTCCATGTCATGGCCGTCGCTGACCTGGCTTGAGCGGCCATGGCCGCGCCTGTCGTGGGCAATGACGCGAAAGCCCTGGGCGACGAAGAACAGCATCTGCGCGTCCCAGTCGTCGGAGGACAGCGGCCAGCCGTGATGGAAAACAATGGGCTGGGCCGTCTTGGGGCCCCAGTCCTTGTAGAAGATATCAACGCCGTCGGGGGTGGTGATGATGCTCATGGTCAGTTTCTCCAGGGGGTAGGTGTACCGCAGGAACAGACTAGGGCCTTGCGCGCCGGTCGAACATACTGCGCTGGGCTTGGCGCGTCGTGCAAAGGTATAGGCGGGGGGCGGGCCAAAGGCGGCACGATTACTGGCTGAGGGGATGCCCGGAAATAGGGCTTAATTCCGGCTCAATTCTGCCGTTACACCTCATGCAACCAAGGGGGAGACAGATGGGCAACGATGCTCATGGCCCCCCGGGAGGGGTAGACGCCTTGACATCCATTTCTTCAGTGGGCTCGCTCACCGCGATAAATCCTATACCGGCATCGTCCGGCGACGGGCGCGCGGTTACCATTTCTAACTCGCCAGCCGTTCCTTCGTCCACGTCGGTCACCCTGGGCCAGGGAGCCGGCACGACGCTGACGTATTCGCCGCCGTCCTCGGTCTCGACTTCCGGGGTGGCCTGGGATCGGGACGTCGTCGATCCGGTATCCACGGCCATGGCGAACGCGGTGCTGGCCCGGACCGCGGCCGGCCGCCTGGAGGGTGTGGCGTCGGCGCTGCTGGCGCGGTTCAAGACCGATGGCGGCAATTTCTCGCAGTCCGCCGTGCTGCCGCGCGCTTCGGAATCGCTGGACGGGCTTACGGACGCGATGGCGGCCCGGCTGCCCGGGCAATCCGACGATAGCTACACGCTGCGCATCACCACCGCCAGTGGCGCGAAGGTCGCCGTGACGCTGGGCAACAGCGCGGATGGCCTGGCCGTGCAGATCGAAGTGACCGACGGCGAACTGTCGGAAGTCGAGCGCAATGCGATCGCCGGCCTGTCCAAGTCGTTCCAGGACGCGGTCGATGGGCTCGCCTCCGTGCCTCCGCGCATGGCGTTGGCCGGCCTGACAAAGTTCGACACGGCGGTGTTGTCGTCGGTGTCCCTGCAGGCCACCTCCAGCAACAATGGCGTGATGGCGCAGACGATCGATTTCGTCGCCGACAGCAAGCAGCGGTCTTTGACGGTCAAGAGCGCGGCCGGGGTGGTGAAGGTCGACGTCGACGTGAGCAAGCCGGCGGTGTTCGGCAACGAGCAGCAACGGGCGGCGGCGGTCGGCGACTACCTGCAGCAGTTCGATGCCGCGCAAGGCCGGGGCAAGGGCGACGCCGACCTGATGGCGCTGTTCAAGGATGCGTTCACCGAATTGCACAAGACCTACGAAGCGGGGGCCGCGCCGTCCAGCCAGGCGCCCAGCCGCGTGGCGGCTGGCTACACCTATCGCAGCCTGCTTTCCGGCGTGGCGGATTTCTCGGCCTCGGTCTCGCAGACCTTGGAGATGACCAATCCGTACAAGACCAGTGAAATCGACCAGTTCACCTACCAGGTCGCGCAGAGCAGCAGCGTCAGCGGGCGGCCCTTCTTCGACCTGGCCGTCAAGCAGGAACAGAGCTCGAACCTGGCCGCCAGCTACCACACCGCGCTGACGCCCCAGATGCAGCTGGAACTGAGCAAGGATAAGGACTCGCAGAACTATCGTTTCTATCAGATCAACGATAAGACCAGCAGTCAGACCGACATCCGCTACGAGGAAGGCCTGCTGGCGGCGGCGACCCTCACGCAATCCCGCCACCTGTCCATGCGCGTGCAGACGTACATGAAGGGCGAGCTGGTTGACGACAACACCACCCCGGTGTCGGAGTCGAAGACTCGCAGCCTGCTGTCGCTGGTGCAGGCGGCCGAGCTGGAGCCGAGCGAGGAAGAGCGCTTGCAGCGCCGTGATCCGGCGCAGGCGGATGCGATCCTCCTGGCCAAGCATGTGTCGCTTGCGCGGTCGGTGGCGCGGGAGCGCCAGGGCTGAACAGGAACGGCGCGCTCAGGCGCGCCGTTCTGTTTGAGGCCGGCCAAAAACCTTACAAGTATCTGAATCAGTAATCAGAATATAAAAACAATGTCGTTCGCCGCCACGGGGCGAGCCGATATCGTCTGGATTCCCAGGGCTCGTCAGCCGCCCATCTCAGGAGAATCCGATGTCCCCTCGCAAATTGCTGGCCGGCGCGTTTGCCGCTGCGGCAACCTTGGCCGCCTTCCCGGCCGCCGCGCAGCACGCCAAATACCTGGTCACCACCGAATGGCTTGAAAAGAACCTCAACGATCCCAAGGTCAGGGTGGTTGAAGTCAGCGTGAATCCCGGCCTGTACGAACGCGGTCATATCCCCGGCGCGGCCAATGCCAGCTGGCATACGGACCTGGTGGACACCGTGAACCGCGACATCGCGCCGCCGCCGCAGTTCCAGGCCCTGTTGGCGCGCTCCGGCATCAACGCCGACACAACCACCATTCTTTACGGCGACAACAACAACTGGTTCGCCGCCTGGGGCGCCTGGATCTTTGATATCTACGGCGTGGACAACGTGAAGATCCTGGACGGCGGCCGCAAGAAGTGGGAGGCGGAAGGACGTCCGCTGTCCAACAGCGCCAAGATCCACGCGGCGGGCACGGTGCGCATCAAGGAGGCCAACCCGGCCCTGCGCGCGCGCCTGCAGGACGTGCTGGCCGTCGCCCGCAAGGAAAAGCAGGGCGTGCTGGTCGACATCCGTTCGGCGGACGAATACAACGGCAAGATCTTTGCCCCCAACGGCGTGCCGGAACTGGCGGTGCGCGCGGGCCATGTGCCCGGCGCCGTGAACGTCACCTGGAGCAAGCTCGTCGCCGACGACGGCACCTTCAAGTCCGCCGACGAACTCAGGGCCATCTACAAGGCCGCCGGCGTGGACGGCAGCCAGCCCATCATCACCTACTGCCGCATCGGCGAGCGTTCCAGCCATTCGTGGTTCGCGCTGAGCAAGCTGCTGGGCTATGACGTGCGCAACTACGATGGCTCGTGGACCGAGTACGGCAACAGTGTCGGATCGCCCATCAGCAATCCGGCGGGCACGGTGTGGGGCAAGACCTGAGTGGTCGTCCTGCGCCATATTGCGGCCGCCCTGGTGCTGGCGGCCACCTTCCTTGCCGCCTGGCTGCTGTCCTCCCTGCCCGAGGGAGGCCGCAGCCTGTCGCTGTCCATCCTGCTGGGTGCGGCCTTCGGCATCGTGCTGCAACGCTCGCGCTTCTGCTTCTATTGCATCGCGCGGGATTTCATCGAACGCCGCGAAACCGCCGGCTTGTATGCGGTGCTGATCGCGCTGGGCGTGGGCGTGCTGGGCTATCACGCGGTGTTCGGCGCCTTCCTGCCCATACCGGCCGCGGGCCGTTTGCCGCCCGGCGCGCATATCGGGCCGGTCAGCCTGGCGCTGGTCGCCGGCGCGTTTGTCTTTGGCGTCGGCATGCGGGTGTCGGGGTCATGCATCAGCGCGCATTTCTACCGCCTGGGCGAAGGCGCGCTGGCCTCGCCATTCGCTTTGCTGGGAGCGGCGCTGGGCTTCGTGCTGGGATTCGCGTCATGGAATGCGCTGTACCTGTCCATGATCCAGGAAGCGCCGGTGGTGTGGCTGCCGCAGCACCTGGGCTACGGCGGCAGCGCGCTGCTTCAGTGCGGCGTGCTGGTGGCGCTGGCGTGGGCGCTGAATCGCGCCGGACTACGCGCGGATCCGCCCGCGCAGCCATCCGCGCCGATGTGGCGCGCCGTCCTGCGGGATCGCTGGCCGCCCGCCGTGGGCGGCATCCTGGTGGGCTTCATCGGTGTCGTCGCCTACCTGCGCATCGCGCCGCTGGGCGTGACCGCCGAGCTGGGCAGCCTGGCGCGCACGGCGGCATCCGCATCGGGCTGGCTGCCGGCGCGGCTTGAAGGGCTGGATACCTTCGCGGGCTGCGCCACGGTGGTCAAGCGCGTCTTGCTGTCGAACAACGGCGCCTTCGTGCTTGCGCTGGTGGCGGGCGCGTGGGCGGCCGCGCTGGCGGCAGGGGCCTTCAGGCCGCAGCTTCCTTCCCTGCGGAACATCGTTCGCAATTTCGCGGGCGGCGTGCTGATGGGGTGGGGCGGCATGACGGCGCTGGGCTGCACCGTCGGCACCTTGCTGTCGGGCGTGATGGCGGGCGCCTTGTCCGGGTGGTTGTTTGGCGTGGCCTGCCTGGCCGGCATCTGGGCGGGCTTGCGGGTCTGGAGAACGGGCTGATTTTCCGGACTCCGCAAACTTCCAATGGATGGCTCGAATATTGTCAGTTATTTATTTTGATTTCTGCTGTGATACTAATTCCTTCCGATGCTGCGAATATTTTCAATCTGAGTGTTATTACTCAGCAATTCGGGTGGTTTTATTTTAAATCGTGATGTTGAGTGTTAATACTCAATACTCATGTAAATCAATCGCATAGCATGGCGACGCTAAACGAGCGCCTGCGCCCAACATTATTCAATTGAATACTTGCATAGCTATATGCACGGCGTGGAACTGCAGGCATCCATACGGCTGAATCTATGCAAGGTGGTTGAGTGCGATCTATTAATAATTATTTTGGCGGGCGGTTGTCGGGTGTTCGCGCGAGCCGGGCGGCGCTTGTCGTTGCCGGCGTGGCGATATTCATGCCCGCCGAAGTGTGGGGTTTGGACATTATTGGAGCTAGTGGTGCTCCCGGCCTGGGGGGCGCGGCCCGCCAGGCGGGCGGAGATGGCGGCGACGGCCAAGTTGCCATCGTGGTGACGGATACAACGCCATTTGTGGTCGGGAGCACCGATCGCCTGAGCGGCGGAGCGGGCGGCGGCGGCGGCGGTGGCGGTGGCGGTGGCGGTGGTGCCGTGAGGGCTGACGGCGTTGGTGGGGTGGGCGGCAAGGGTGGCCAAGGCGGACACGGCGTTCGCCTTGAAGCGGATGGCGCGGTGTTGATGAACCTGGGGCTTTTGCAAGGCGGGGCCGGAGGTGGAGGTGGTGGAGGGGGCGGCAGCGCATACAGCCCTGCGTCACACCAAGGGGGGCGCGGTGGCGACGGGGTCGGCGGCGCGGGCGGCGGGGGCGGTGGGGGCGGTGACATTCGGTATGACACGGATGGCGACCTGATTGGAGACTTGCCGATGCCCCCGGGCGATGGCGGCAACGGAGGTCAAGCTGGAGGCGTAGGCTCGCTGCACCCAAATACTCAGATATACGGAGGAGGGGCCGGGGGAGCGGGTGGTAGCAATAATCCCTTTGGTTGCACGGCCGGAGTGGATCCCAATAATGGTTGCGGAGGCGGAGCTGGCCAAGGCGGAGGGATATTTTATGGCGCCCAAGGCGGACAGGTTGGCGGGGCTTCCGGTTTGGATGGCGAGAATGCCGGCAAGGTAAACGATAAACTGACTGGTGGTGGTGGTGGCGGTGGCGCCGCACCTGGGGGAGATGGAGGCAAGGGCGGGGAGGCTACTGGCGGCCCGCCGGGGGGGGCGGGCGGCACCTCCACAGGCGGCTACGGTATCCACGTGGTCGGCGCCAATACCCAGATCATCAATGCGGGCCGGATCAGGCCCGGGGGCGGCAAGGAGGTGGAAGTCAACATCACCAAGCAACAGGCCGTCGCCATCATGTATGAGGCAACCGCGAACAATTCCGTCCTGCGCCTGCGGGCCGGAAGCGATATCGTGGGCGCGGTCGACGCCAGGCGCTCCACCAACAACAAGCTGGTGCTGGAGGGGCCGGCGACCACGGATCCTGTCACGGGCGCCAGGATTGCATTCGATGTTTCCAAGCTGGGCGCTATTGGCACCAACGTTGCGACCACGGATTTATATCAAGGTTTCTCGTCCTTCGAGAAAACCTCGGAAGGCACTTGGGAATTGGCGAACACGCCAACCCAGGCGAGCACGCCGTGGACGATCCGGGGCGGCACCTTGGCGATACGTAGCGACCAGAGCCTGGGCAGCGTCGGCAATGCCTTGAACCTGGACGGCGGGACCCTGCAGGTCCTGGATAATGCGGCCATTTTTCGCAATATGACCGTGCGTAGCGCTGGAGGTGTACAGATCGACGAAGGCGCGCAGACGACACTCCACGGCGTCGTCGAAGGCAGCGGCGGAGTATTCAGGAAAACCGGCGCGGGGCTGTTGGTGGTGGCCGGCGATGGCAATTACCAGGGCGTTACGGTGGTGGACGAAGGAACGCTGCAAATCGGCGACGGCGGCACGAATGGAACGATCGGCCCGGGCGCCTTCGTCACCAACAGCGCGCTGGCGTTCAAGCGTGCAGACGCCGTGGCGATAGGAAACGCAATCTCCGGAACGGGCGATGTCCTGCAAGAGGGGCCTGGCCAGACCACGCTGACGGGCTTGCTGACTTACACGGGCGAGACTTACCTGAACGGCGGTTCGCTGGTCATCGACGGTACGACCCTCGGGTCGACATCGACTGCGGTTGCGGCGGTCATCGGGCGCAGCAGGAATGCAAGCCTGGAGCTGCGAAATGCGGAATTGAACGGCTGGGTAAGCAGCGACGCAAGTATGGGCGTGGACCCGTCTAGCCGCTGGAACGTGCTGACGGACGCCAGGAATCCGGCGGCCGGCAATAATCTCAGCACCGTTGGCGACTTGACGCTTGCCGGCCGCATTGATTTCGCGGCGCCCGATACGGCCGCCGGGCAGGGCGTGGGCAGAAGCGTGACGGCCAACAGCCTTGCGGGCCAGAACGGTACCGTGAAGCTGTATACCGTGCCGAAGTACGACGGGGTAAGCGATTATATTATTTTGAATAATGGCGCCACGGGCACGACAGGCTTGTCGCTGCAGATGGAGCCTGCCAAGGGCGGGGATCCCTTGAAGGGCGATGGGCTTCTGGTGGTTCAGGCAGGAAGCGCCACGGATAATGCATTTGTGCAGGAAATCGAAACGCCATTGAGCAATCGCCGGGGCGCATATGTCTATTTGCTGCAGCATGGCGGCAGGGTGGTGGGCGGCGTCCGGCAAAATCCGAATAACTGGTATTTGCGCAGCGAAGCGCGTCCGGAGGTATCCATATACTCGCAGTTGGGTAATCAGGCTTCGCGCTACGGGGAATTGAGCGTCGGCACCCTGAATGACCGGATGGGGGCGACGGAAGTGCTGGCCCGCAAGGTCTACCCGTTCGCGTGGGCGCGCACCTTGACCGAGTTTGGCCGCAATCGCGGCAGCGGCATGGGCCTGGCCGATGAGGATATCGCGACGAAGACCAAGCTGGGCGACATCCAGCTTGGCTCGGATGTATACGTGGACTTCAAGGGCTTGTCGCGACGCAGCGCCGGGGTTTTTGCATCCGCCGCGACCATGGCTACCGACGTGGATCATTATTCGGAAAGCACCAGGCAATCCAGTTTTGCCGGGCGCAGCAGGCAACTGGCCTACAGCCTGGGCGGGTACTACACGGTCCTGGATGGCAAGGGCGGTTATCTGGATCTGGTCACGCAGGCAAGCCGCTACAGCGTGAAGACAAACGCCGCCACGGCCGATCTGGAGTTGAATACCTCGGGCTGGGGCGGATTGGCGTCGGCGGAAATCGGCAAGTCGTTTGCCATTGGCGAGGACACGAGCAATCTGCGGGTGGAACCGCAGGCGCAATTGATATACCAGCGCATCAAGTATTCCGCCAGCAGCGATGCCGTGAGTTCCGTGGATCTTCCTGGCGTAAACAGTTTGACGGGCAGGCTGGGCTTGCGGTTTTCCAAAACCTGGGAGTCCGAAGCCGCGAAAGCGAGCACCGCTTGGGCGACGGTGAATCTCCTTGCCACGGCGGGGAATTCTTCAAGCGTCTACCCGACGCAAACGCAGGGGGATGTGTCGTTCGACAATAAGCTGGCGGGCCCGCGGGTTGGCTTGAAAGTCGGATACGACTGGTTTGCGAAAAAGAACACTTTCGTGAATCTTCAAAGCGGCATGGAGCAGGGCATCGGCAGCAGAAAGGCAAGCAGCTACAACATCAATGCCGGCATCAAGGTGCTGTTCTGACCTGACCCGGACGCGGCCAGGCCCGGGTCCGTGGCGTGCCGGAGCGCGATGCGCACCCGGCCGCCACCTGCCACGATTTACTTGAACATCGCGGCGTTTTCTTCCAGCACGGCATCGGCGCACTGGGCGTCCAGGTTGCCGCCCGGCGCGCCGGCCACGCCTATGGCGCCGATCACGTTGGCGCCGGCCTTGATCGGCACGCCGCCGCCCAGCAGCAGGAAGCCGGGGATGTCGGTCAGGTTGGCCGCGCCGGGGTTCTTCTGCGAATTTTCCATCATGGCCAGCGTGGGCGTCTTGGCCGACACGGCGGTGAAGGCCTTGGCGCGGCTGGCTTCGATGGTGTGCGGGCCGGCGTTGTCGCCGCGCGCGAAGGCCTTGAGCAGGCCGGCGCGGTCGACGACCGCCGCGCTGACGTTATAGCCCTTGGCCTGGCAGGCCGCGACCGTGGCGGTGGCGAGCTTTTGCGCGTCGGCCATGGACAGATTGCTTTCGTTCAGCACGGCGGCGTGGGCGGCGCCGGCGAAAGCCAGGGAGGACATCAGGGCGGCGAGCGTGATTCGGTTCATGGTCTGCATCCTTGTTGGGAACTTGCGGTAGGAGTACGCAGTGTCGCCAAAAGGCAGACTGGGCGGTATACGCCCGACTACGCGCGCGCCTCCGTAGCGTTACGGAGGCGGGTTCAGCCCAGCAGGGTCGCGTACTGCCGGATGAGCTGCGCGAGCGACTCGGCTTCCAGCTTGGCGAACACATTGGCCCGATAGGTCTCGACGGTGCGCGGGGACAGCTCGAACTCGCGTGCGATTTCCTTGTTGCTCATGCCCTGGACGATGCGTTCCAGGACTTCATGCTCGCGCCCGGACAGGCGGGCCAGGCGGTCGGTTGCCGCCTGTGTCACGGCCAGCCGCTCGCGGCTGGCGATGTGGCTGCGCACCGCGGCCTGCACCGCGTCCAGGAAGACATCGTCGTCCACCGGCTTTTGCAGGAACTCCATGGCGCCGCCCTTGAACGCGCGGCGGCAGAGGTCCACATTGGCGTGGCCGGTCAGCATGACCACCGGCAGGTCGGATTGTTCGGCCAGCCGGGACAGCACGTCCAGCCCGCTGATGCCCGGCATGCGGATGTCCAGCACCACGCAACCGATCGTGGGCTGCGTGAGGCCGGCCAGGAATGCCGTGGGATCGCCAAAGCCCGCGCTGCGCAGGCCGACGCTGCGCAGCAGCAGCGCCAGGCCGTCGCGCACCGCGTCGTCGTCGTCCACCAGGTAGACCAGCGGGGAATGATCGTTCGAATTCATGCGGAGGCTCCCGCGCGCGGCAGGCTCACGGTGAAGCAGGCGCCCGCCGGGCTGAGGTTGCGCGCGGCGATGCGGCCATCCATGGATCCGGCCAGCGTGTCGCACAACGCCAGGCCCAGCCCCATGCCTTGGGCGCGCGTGGTGTAGAACGGCGCGAACAGGCGCGGCATCGCGTCGGCGGGAATGCCGGGGCCCGTGTCGCTGACGCTGAACTGGTAGTTTCCGTCCGCCGCCCGGCCTTCCAGGGAAATCTGGCGGGGGCCGGAAACGCCGGCCAAGGCGTCCGCCGCGTTCTGAACCAGGTTGTGGAGGATCTGCTCGAGCGCGACGCGGTCGCCCAGGGGGCGGGCGCCGGGACTGGCGTTGTGCCAGGACAGCCGTATGCCTAGGCGGGCCAGTTCGGGCTCGCGCAGGAACCGCAGCGACGCAACCAGGGCGTCGGGATCCAGGGCCTCTCGCAATGTGGGCGAACTGGGCTGGACCAGCGCGCGCATGCGGCTGATGATGTCGGCGGCGCGCTTGGCCTGTTCGGAGCTGGCCAGCAGCGCGTGCCGCACGGCGGGGCGTTCCTCGTCGTCGTCGAGCAGCCGCTCGGCGGCGCGGGTGTGGGCCAGGATGGCGGTCAGGGGCTGGTTGAGCTCATGGGCGATGCCGGCGGCCATCTCGCCCAGCGTGCTGAGCCGCGCCATGGCGGCCAGGCGCACCTGTTCCTGCTGGCGCCGGGCGTCGGCGCGCGAGCGCTGCCAGGCGGCGCCGCCCGCCACCAGCAGCGCGCTGGCCAGGCCCCAGGCCAGCCATGCGGCCCACGGCCAGGTGTCCGGCGTCAGCGTGCGCGTGCTGCGCATCTGGAACGGCTGGCTTGCCGCGCCCAGCGGTTTTTGCAGCGCAAGCTTCCAGCCCAGCGCGGCGTTGTCCGGCTGCTTTTCCAGCAGGCGCAAAGGAGTCTGATCCACCGTCAGCGTCAGGTTGGCGAGGCCGGGCGGAAAGTCGGCGGCGGGCACCAGCTGGCGGGCGTCCAGCAGCAGGCTCCAGCTGGACGGGGCGACCAGCCAGTAGTGCGCGGCGTCCACGGGCAGCGTCACCGGCCGGCCGAGTTGGCGCGCGCGCTCGACGGCTGCCGGCAAACCGCGAGGTTCGGCCACGCTGCCCGCCCACGCGCCATCGGGCAGGTGGCCCAGCCCCTGCAGCTGCGGCATCGCGGGCTGCAGGCTGGGGAACAGGCGTTCGGGGGACGGCGGGTGCGACAAGGCGGCCAGCGTGGCCAGCACGGCTTCGTGCTGCACCGTCTTCTGGCTCAGCATGCGCTGGGCCACGCTGGTGCTCTGGAAAAAGCGCTCGTGCTGGTCCACGTATTCCTGCCGGCCGATCCAGGCGGCGCCAAGGCAGAACAAGACCAGCCAGCAGAAGAGGGCGCGCGTGCGCGATAGGGGATTCACGCCTGAAATTATGCCTTGCGGCAAGCGCGCACCGGAATCCGTAGGGCTACGGAGGGTTCAGGCGGCCAGCTTGTGCGGATTCGCGCCGCCGGCGGGCAGCGAATGGGCCGACACCGCCATCTGGTACAGCGCCGCGACGAGGTCGGACTGCGTCACCAGCCCCTGCAGATTGCGCGCTTCATCCAGCACCGGCACGCAATGCAGGCTGTCGGACATGGGGCGCGCCAGCTCGATCACCGGCAAGCCCGGCGTGGCGAACGGCACTTCGCTGCGCATGCAGTCGCCCACCAGCAGGTCCGGCGCCGCCTCGCTGCCGGCCGCAACCGGCGTCAGCCGGCTTTTGCGCGCCAGCACGTCGCCCTGGGCCACCATGCCGGCATAGCGCCCGGCCGAATCCAGCACGGGCAGCGCCTGCAGGCGGTGCTTGTCGAAGAGCCGGACCGCATAGTCCAGCGGGTCTTTTTCCATGACCGACACCACGTCGCGCGACATGATGTCGGCGCAGCGCACATCGCCAAAGCGGCGCACGCTGGCGCGCAGCTCGGCATCCAGCACGATGGCTTCCAGGTCTTCCTTGCTGATGTCCAGCAGTTCTCCGCGCTGGCTCAGGGCGTCGTCCAGATCGGCGCGGGAAAAACCCAGCCGGGCGCTGGGAACGGGGTCGCGCGTACTGTGGCCGGCCGCCGGTTCGGCGTGGCGGCGCGGGTAATTGCGCTTGAGCGCGCCGTTGAACACCACGGCGATGCACAGCAGGATGAGGGAGTTCAGCGCCACTGGCCACAGCGCGAAGCCATAGCCCAGGCTGGCCACGGACGGACCGCCCAGCACCGCGGTCAGCGCCACGGCGCCGCTGGGCGGATGCAGGCAGCGCAGGGAGAACATGGCGCCGATCGCCAGCGCCACCGCGACGGCGGCGGCGATGCCCGGCACGGGGATGAACTGGGCGCAGAACACGCCGATCAGCGCGGAAATGACGTTGCCCGCCATCAGCGACCAGGGCTGCGCCAGCGGGCTGGCGGGCGCCGCGAACAGCAGCACGGCGGACGCCCCCATGGGGGCGATGAACCAGGGATTGGCGGCGCCCAGCGCGTGGCGGCCCACCCATTCGGTGCAGAACAGCCCGACCAGCGCGCCCAGCACGCCATAGATTTTTTCGCGTCCGTTGACGCCCACCGGCGCCGGCGCGAACGAACCCAGCCAGCGCTTGATAGCAACACCCAAAACAGTCTCTCCTCGCGCTTCTCAAATATGTCGCGGGACGACAATTTATCACGAGGCTAATTGCTTTCGCTTATGAGCTTATGCCATTTGGAGGGGGTCACGCCGGGTCCGCGTCGCTGCCCATGCGGGCCAGCAGGCGTGTCAGCAGGGGGCGCATGCCGTGCAGCTCTTCCAGATGAGAGGCGGACAGATCTTCCAGCATGCGTTCTCCCTTGGGGGTCAGCACGACTTCGACGCGGCGTCCGTCTTCGGGGTCGGGCTCGCGGCTGACGAGGTCCAGCCGGGCCAGCCGGCCCACCAGTTCCGCGGCGGTGTGCGGCCGGATCAGCAGGCGTTCGGCGATTTCGCCTACGTACAGGCCGCGGCGTCCGGGCGTGGTCTTGCGGGTGCCTTTGATCGCAAGCAGGGCCTGATGCTGCTGCGGCATCAGGTCCAGCCCGGCGGCCGCGCTTTCGCTGAACGCCGCGAATTTGCGCAGCGCGTAGCGGAAGTCCGCAAGCAGTTCGTAGTCGGCGGGAGACAGGCTGGTGGGGGTGCTGGGTGGGTTCACCCGTCCGATTCTAATATATGTCGTGATACGATATAAATGACATTTCGCAAACGTCTTGCACACGCTCCCAACTTTCCCCCAACCATGCCTCCCACTCCTGCCTCCGCCCGCGCCGTTATCCGGCTGGGCGACTTCACCACCGACCGCCGCGTCGTCCTGCTGATGGCGCTGGCCGTCCCCGTCGGCCTGGCCAGCGTCGCGGCCGCCTGGATGCTGCTGCGCCTGATCGCCCTGTGCACCAACCTGGCCTATCACGGGCTGTTTTCCTTCGCGGACCTGCCGATCACGACCGGACGGCTGGGCCTGGGGTCCGTTGCCATCCCCGTTGCCGGCTGTCTCATCATCGGGTTGATGGCCCGCTACGGTTCCGAAAAGATACGCGGCCATGGCATCCCCGAAGCCATGGAAGCCATCCTGATCGGCCAGAGCCGCATCCAGCCCAAGGTGGCCATCCTGAAGCCAGTGTCGTCGGCGGTGTCGATCGGCACCGGCGGCCCCTTCGGCGCGGAGGGCCCCATCATCATGACGGGCGGCGCCATCGGCTCGCTGCTGGCGCAAACCATCCACCTGGACGACGGCGAGCGCAAGACGCTGCTGGTGGCTGGGGCCGCGGCCGGCATGACGGCCATCTTCGCGACGCCGCTGGCGGCGGTGCTGCTGGCGGTGGAGCTGCTGCTGTTCGAATGGAAGCCGCGCAGCTTCTTGCCGGTGGCGATGGCCGCGCTGGTGGCGGCCGCCACGCGCGCGTTCGTGCTGGAGCCGGGCCCCATCTTTGCCTACTCTGGCGCGCTTGCCTTCACGCCCTGGCACCTGCTGGCGTGCGCCGCGGTCGGCGTGCTGGCGGGGCTGGGGTCGGGCGTGCTGACCTCGCTGGTGTACACGGCCGAGGACCTGTTCGAAAAGCTGCCTTTCCATTGGATGTGGTGGCCGGCCATCGGCGGCCTGGCCATCGGCATCGGCGGGCTGATCGAGCCCGCCGCGCTGGGGGTGGGCTACGACAACATCCGGCATCTGCTGGCGGGCGACCTGGCCTTCCAGGCGGTGCTGGTGCTGCTGGTGGTCAAGGTGGCCATCTGGTCCATCGCCCTGGGGTCGGGCACGTCCGGCGGCGTGCTGGCGCCCTTGCTGATCTTCGGCGGCGCACTCGGCGCGCTGGCCTCGCCCTTGCTGCCGCAGGCGGATCCGGGCTTCTGGGCCTTGCTGGGCATGGCCGCGATGATGGGGGGCACGATGCGGGCGCCGCTGACGGCGACCCTGTTCGCGGTGGAACTGACGGGCAATATCGGCGCGCTGCTGCCGGTGCTGTCGGCCTGCGTGTTTGCCTATGGCGTTACGGTGCTGCTGCTCAAGCGCTCCATCCTGACGGAGAAGATCGCGCGGCGCGGCCACCACATCAGCCGCGAGTACCGGGTGGACCCCTTCGATCTGCTGCGCGTGGCCGACGTGATGACCACGCCTGTGCAGACCTTGCCCGACACGCTGACGGTGGCGCAGGCGATCGAGCATTTCACGACCGCGCAGCCGGTCCACACCAGTTATCCCGTGCTGGACGGCCAGGGCGTCGTGGTGGGCGAAGTGACGCGGGCCGACAGCCTGGCCTGGGCGCTGGACAGCGAACAGGATGAACGGACCCTGGCCGAAGCGCTGGCCGGGCGCGAGCTGGTGCATGGCTATCCGGAGGAATTGGCCAGCCAGATCGCGGACCGCATGGCCTTGTCGGGCGCGGGCAGGGTGCCGATCGTGGACCGCGCGAGCGGCCGCCTGCTGGGCATCGTGGGCCGCAAGGACTTGTTCCGGTCCCGCGCGCGGCGGCTGCGCGAGGAAAGCCAGCGCACGGCGTTCTTTCGCCGCGCGCCGTCTACGCGCGCGTGATGCCGATAGAGCGGCTAGGACGCGGTGGCGCGGCCCCCGCCAGCGGCCCGTAATTCCCACAAGACATCCAGCACGTGCTGGGTGGCGCGCTCGACCTGCCCGGCGCGATGCGCGATGCCCAAGGGGCGCCACAGCGCGGGCCGCACCGGCCGCATGATGACGCGCGGATCGGGTTGCGGCGCGGTGGCCTCGTGCGGCAGCAGGGTGGCGCCATAGCCCGCGGCCACCAGGCTCTTGATCGCGTCGTTGTAATTGAGCTGGATGCGGGCGCGCGGATTCAGCCCGGCGGCCGCGAACCATTCGCCCGTCAGGCGCGACAGCCGGGTGCTGGCGTCGTTCAGGATCAGCGGCCGTTCGGCCAGCCAGGCAGGGGTGATGCGCGCGGGCACTTGCCAGCCGGCGGGCAGGAAGGCCATCACCGGATCGCGGCGCCAGGGGCGCAGCACCAGGCCGTCGAGAGGGGGCTGGGGCAGGGCCACCAGGCCCACGTCCAGCGATCCGTCCGCCAGCCGCAACAGGGTTTCCTGGGAAGTCAGCACCGCCACCTGCACGTCGATGCCGGGATGGTCGCGGCCGAGTGTCTCAAGCGCTTGCGGCAGCAGATGCGCGATGGCTCCGGTGGACGCGCCCAGCCGTACCCGGCCGGCCAGGCCCTGCACCTGGCGCTGCACATCGTCCAGGGCCTGATCGGCCTCGGCGAGCAGCCGGCGGGCGCGTTCCAGCAGGGTTTCGCCGATGGCGGTGGGCCGGACCTGGCCGCGCTTGCGGGTCAGCAGCGGGGCGCCGACGCGGGACTCCAGGTCCGCCACATGCAGGCTGACCGTGGGCGGCGCCAGGTGCAAGGCGCGCGCGGCGTCCGCGAACGACCCCAGGTCGGCGATGGCCACCAGGGTGCGCAGTCGGTCCAGGCTGATCTCTCGCATGGGTACGCTCGTTCATAAAAACTGAATTGAACGGTCATGATATTCGACTTTTCTTATCTGGCGTCCGGATCGAAGATGAGTGCCTTCCCCCCCAAAAACCTAGGCGGACAGCGTCATGACCCAACCCCTTGTATTTATCGACGGCGACCAGGGCACCACCGGCCTGCAGATCCATGAACGGCTCAACGGGCGCGGCGACTTGCGGCTGCTGACGTTGCCCGAGGCCGACCGCAAGAACCCGCAGCACCGCGCCGAGGCGATCAATGCCTGCGATGTCGCGATCCTGTGCCTGCCGGATGAGCCGGCGCGGCAGGCGGCGGCTTCCGTCGTCAATCCCAAGGTCCGCATCATCGACGCCAGTTCCGCCCACCGCACGGATGCGGGCTGGGTGTATGGCTTTCCCGAGATGGACGCCGGCCAGGCCGAACGGATTGCCCAGGCCCTGCGAGTCAGCAACCCCGGCTGCTATCCCACCGGCGCAATCGCCTTGCTGCGGCCCTTGGTTCAGGCAGGCCTGGTGCCGGCGGACTATCCGGCGGTCGTGCATGCGGTGTCCGGCTATTCGGGCGGTGGCCGCGCCAGCGTGGACGCCTATGAGGGCGCGGGCGGCGCGCAGGGCCCGGCATTCCAGCTGTATGGCCTGGGCCTGGCCCACAAGCACACGCCGGAGATCGAGCGGCATGCCGGCCTGACGCAGCGCCCGGTCTTCGTGCCGGCGTATGGCGCGTTCCGCCAGGGCATCGTCCTGACCGTGCCCCTGCACTTGCGCCTGCTGCCGGCGGGCGTGGGCAGCCAGCAGTTGCATGATTGCCTGGCCCGGCATTACGCCGGCGCGGCCCATGTGCAGGTGGTGGCGCGCGAGGAGGCGGCGGCGCACACGCATCTGGATCCGCAGGCGCTCAACGGGACCAACGATCTGCGCCTGGGCGTCTATGGCAACGAACAGCACGGACAGGTGCTGCTGACGGCGGTGTTCGACAACCTGGGCAAGGGCGCGTCCGGCGCGGCGGTGCAAAACCTGGACCTGATGCTGGCCGCGATGGGCTGAGCCTGGGCGGCGGGCCGCCAATAGGCAGCCCGCCCGGGGCATGGCGTCAGAGAAACTCGGCGCGGATGCGGTCGGTGTCGAACGGCGTGATGCCCGAGTCCAGGGCGAAGACGGTCCGCGCCGCGTCGGCGCTGCCGACAAGCCGGCCTCGCGCCTGGGCATGCAAGGTGAACAGCGTGTGCAGATCCGTCTGCGGGCGGGCAAGCATGGCGCGCAGCATGAGGGACACGCCGGAGAGGTTGTTGGCCACATTGTTCAGGCGCGGCTGCGCGTGCAAGGCCACGTCCATCCAGCGCACGCGCCGGTCCTGCAGGTCCAGCGCCAGGGGCAGGCAGATCAGCGTGTCGGAGGCCAGATCCACGCGGTCCACCACGGCGCGCGGCTCGAAGGGTTCGCCGGAGTTGGCGTCCTCGCGGGCCATCCAGCCCGCGAAGCACTCGGGCAGTTCGCAATACGGCTGCTGGGTGTAGCTGTTCAGCACCATGACTACGAAGCGGACACCGCGAGCCTGCAGGCGCGCCAGGTCCAGGTCGATGAACTCCGCCGCACCCTGGGGCGCATCGACGATGTCGCCGCTGTGATACCCACCATAGCTTTGCAGGCGGTAGTAGGTGAGGGCGTCGATGAAGCCGAAATCCGGGCCGAACATGGCGGCCGACAGATCCACATCGGCGCGTCCGCTGCCGTTCTTCCACCACAGGAACAGGCGCACGAACGCCGCGTCCGGCATGGGCATGCTGCTGCCGCGCGCCAGCGTGCGCAGGCTGCGCGATGCGGAACGCTGGGCAAAGGGCGCGGCATGTTCGCGCAGCGCCGGGTCGACATAGCAGTCGCCCAGCGGCGCCAGCGCGGCAAAGCGCGTCAGCAAGGCGGTCTTGCAGGCCTGGGCCACGGCGTCGGCGCAGCCGGCGGGCAGTGGCGAGCGCGCGTCTTTCGTCGCGTACACCTTGGCCACGTCGCCCTTGGGGTAGAAGGCGCGCAGGGGCGTGGGCGCGTCGCGGTGGCTGGCATGGGTGTAGAGCTGCAGCAGCACCGGCGTGGACACCTTGCCGGCGGCGCGGGCAAAGCCGGCCAGCACGGGCGCCGGGTCGGCGGCGCCGCGCAGCAGGTGGTCCAGCCGCCGGGCGAATTCGCCGGGGCGGCCTTCCAGCTCGCGGGCAGCCTCTTCGATCTGGCCGGCCTGCAACAGGGCTTCGATGCGGCTGTTGAAGGTGGGCGCGGGCTTGCCGCTGCGCAGCAGGGCAAAGGCGGCGGCGGTGCGCGGAAAGCGCTGGGCGAACTCGCCCGGATGCAGGGTTTCGCCCAGCCGCTTCCAGCGTTCGCCCCAGCGCTGCATGTCTTCGGCGGCGTTGGGGTGGCGTTCGATCAGGCCCAGCAGCAGCTTGCGGCGCGCGCGGGACAGGGATTTGAAGCGGGTGGGTTTGGCCAGCGAGGCGTCGCCGCCCGCCAGCGCCACGGCCACGCGCAGCACGTCGGTGGCGGTGTCCAGGCGGTCTTCCAGGAACGCTACGGCGGCGGGTCCGGGCGCATGTAGCAGCAGGTTCGCAGCCAGGTGCGCCAGGTTTTCCTTGAAGGGAATCTCGGCCGGCATCAGGCGGTAAATGTCGTCGCGGTACTGCTTCACGAACCAGGCCAGGTCGTCGCGGTCTTCCTCGGACAGCGCGGTCCGGGCGGCGGCCAGCTGCGTGAAGATGGCCTCGAATCCGGCGGTGTCGCCCAGCTCGATGATCTGCGGGTTGCGGCCATGGAGCAGCGGTGTGCGCTCGGTGTTTTCGCCGGGCATGCGGCGCAGGGTCAGGTAATGATGGACGGCGTCCAGATAGCGCTGCGCGTCGTCGAGCCCCTGCACCTGTTGCGGAAAATCCGGATACAGCGGACGGTGCGCGCGATGCGCGCCCGTCAGGTGGCGAAATTCCTTGAGCAGCTTGCGCGCGGCATGGGTGACCTGGGCCAGGGGCCAGGCGGCCAGCTTTGCTATCACTTCGTCCGACAGCACGAAGCCCAACGCTTCGGCCTGCGCCTGCACGGCTGCCAGGTCGATGGCGCTGACGGGCTGGCCGCCGGTGTCGTCCGTGGCGGGCTGGTCCAGCAACAGGCGGCCGCGCCGCCGCAGATAGATAGGATTCATATCGCCGATGCCAATGAAAACGCCTGCCGATGGCAGGCGCGGTGCGGAGAGCGGGGACCCTAGGTTATCTAGGGTTAGAAGGAAGGACCCCCATAGCCACGGGCAGGAGAATACCTGCCGCAGACGGGTCGGGCAAGCCGGGGAGCGAAATCCGCCCCTATTTGCCGACTGGTGTCGCCCGTACCGCTTCCAGGCGCTGGGCCAGCGTGGCCGCGGACAATTCGCCCACGCGCAGGTCGACCAGGCGTCCGCCGGCATCCAGGAACAGGGTGGCCGGCAAGCCCCGATTGCTCATCTTGCGCGATGCTTCGCTTGCCGGGTCGCGCAGGACGTTCTGCAGACCCGGCGCATGTTCGTCCAGATACCGCCGGATTTCGGGGGCCGCTTCGCCCTGGTTCAGGAAGACAAAGTTCACATCCGGATTCGCGGCCTGCGCGCCGGCGAAGGCCGGCATCTCGCGGCGGCACGGCGGGCACCAGCTTGCCCACAGGTTGATCACGGTAGGCTTGCCGTGGAAGGCCGCCAGCGTGGATGGCGCGCCATCCAGTTGTTCCAGCGACAAGGTGGCCAGCGCCGGCGGCGCCACGCTGGAGGGAGCCAGCAAGCGCCCGCCGCCGAACCAGGCCAGGCTGGCCAGGAGCAGGGCGCCCAGCACCGCCGGCCGGGGCGCGGCGCGCCGGACCATGGCGCCCAGGCCGTAGATCCAGGCGGCGGCAAGTCCCAACATGCCCGACCAGCCGCCATCGCGCAGGTCCAGGAACTTGACGGGATCTTCCATGAAATGGTCCCGGTATTGCCAGACAAAGCCCAGCCGGGCCACGACCAGCCCCGCGATCAGGGCGCGCCACAGCACGGTCGAAATGTCCGCCGGGCGGGTCGGGCCGGGCCGGCGATCCAGCAGGCGTCCCGCCAGCAGCCCGATGGCGGCGGCCGCGATCAGCACCGCGAGTTCCGTGGGAAATACGAGGGGGCCCAGGCGTATGGCAGGGGTCATGCGGCATCCATGCGGAAAGGGGCCCCAGCCTAGCATGCCGCGCCTGTCCGGCAGGCGGACGCGCGGCTCGGGCGGCGGCCTGGCCGGCACTTCCTGGCGGGGACGCTAAAATAGCGGCTCGCGGCTTATTGTCGAGCCTTCCCGGCCTTCTTCATTCCTGCGCCAGGCGCACCCATAACGATGAAAAAACTGACTGCTGTTCTTCTTGTGTCCGCAACCACGCTGCTCACGGCTTGCGGTCCCAGCGACAACGCGCCCGCCGCTGGCGCCCAGGCGCCGGCCGCCGCCAAGAAGGTCGTCGTCGGCCTGGACGACAATTTCCCGCCCATGGGCTTTCGCGACGCCAGCAACCAGATCGTCGGTTTCGACATCGACATGGCCAAGGAAGCCAGCAAGCGCCTGGGCATGGAAGTCGAATTCAAGCCGATCGACTGGAGCGCCAAGGAGGCCGAACTCAACGGCAAGCGCGTGGACGTCCTGTGGAACGGCCTGACCATCACCGAAGAGCGCAAGAAGAACATCAGCTTCACCGCGCCCTACATGGCCAACCACCAGATCATCATCGTCGGCAACGCGTCGCCCGTTAAGGTCAAGAACGACCTGGCCGGCAAGATCGTCGGCGCGCAGGACGGCAGCAGCGCCACCGACGCCATCGCCCGCGACCCGGTTGCCGCCCAGATCAAGGAAGTGAAGAAGTTCGGCGATAACGTCACCGCCCTGATGGACCTGGCCGCTGGCCGCCTGGACGCCATCGTCGTCGACGAAGTGGTCGGCCGCTACCTGATCAGCAAGCGCGCGGGCGAATACCGCGTGCTGGAAGAGAACTTCGGCACGGAAGACTACGGCGTGGGCGTGCGCAAGGACGACACCGAACTGCTGGGCAAGCTGGACAAGACGCTGGATTCGATGAAGCAGGACGGCACCGCCGGCCGCATCGCCACCCAGTGGTTCGGCGCCAACATCATCAAGTAAGCGGCAAGCGCGTCCGCGGCCTGCCGGCCGGGGCGCCTTGACCTGTTGCAGTCCCGCAGCCCGCCGCGCGCCACCAGGCCAGGCGGGCTTGCCCATGATTCCCTCTTGCCCGCGCGGCCCGAACCCACTGCATGGACTACGTACTCTCCCTATTGGGACCATTGGCGCAAGGCGCGAAAGTGACCTTGACGCTGTTCTTCATCACGCTGGCGCTGGCCGTGCCGCTGGGGCTGGTGCTGGCCCTGGTGCGGATTTCCAAGTGGCGGCTGCTGAGCCGGCTGGTCAATGGCTATATCTGGCTGATGCGCGGCACGCCGCTAATGCTCCAGATGCTGTTCATCTACTTCGCGCTGCCGTTCGTGCCCGTGATCGGGGTGCGGCTGCCCGATTTTCCGGCCGCCGTGGTGGCGTTTGCCCTGAATTACGCGGCGTACTTTGCCGAGATCTTCCGGGCCGGTATCCAGTCGGTGGACCGGGGCCAGTACGAAGGCAGCAAGGTGCTGGGCATGACCTATCTGCAGACGCTGCGCCGCATCGTGCTGCCGCAGATGGTGCAGCGCGTGCTCCCGCCCATGAGCAACGAGACCATCACGCTGGTCAAGGACACCTCGCTCATCTACGTGCTGGCGCTCAACGACATCCTGCGCACGGCGCGCGGCATCGTGCAGCGCGATTTCACGACCACGCCTTTCCTGGTCGCCGCCGCCTTCTATCTCCTCATGACGCTGGTTCTGACGTGGTTCTTCCAGCACATGGAAAAGCGCTATGCCAAATATGACCAGTAATTCCTTGCCCGGCCAGCCGGGGCAGGCCTCCCGTCCCGTCATGATCGAAGCCCGCAACATCATCAAGTCCTTCGGCGCGAACCGCGTGCTGGACGAGGTGTCGCTGACCCTGGGCCAGGGCGAGGTGGTGGCGGTGATCGGTCCGTCGGGCTCGGGCAAGAGCACCTTCCTGCGCTGCCTGAACCATCTGGAGACCATCGACGAGGGCAGCATCGAGGTCGAAGGCGAAGCCATGGCCACCGCGGTCCCGGGCGGGCGCAGCCAGTACGCCAGCGACGCCGACGTGCGCCGCATCTGCCGCAAGATGGGCATGGTGTTCCAGTCGTTCAACCTGTTCCCGCACATGACCGTGCTGCAGAACATCATTGAAGCGCCCGTCACCGTCAAGGGCATGTCGCGCGCCGCGATCATTCCCAAGGCCGAAGAGCTGCTGCGCAAGGTCGGCCTGCTCAACAAGCGCGACAACTATCCCACGCGCCTGTCGGGCGGCCAGAAGCAGCGCGTGGCCATCGCGCGCGCATTGGCGATGGAACCCGACATCATGCTGTTCGACGAGCCCACCTCGGCGCTGGACCCGGAACTGACCGGGGAAGTCCTGCGCACCATGAAGCAGCTGGCCGACGAACGCATGACGATGCTGGTGGTCACCCATGAAATGGGCTTTGCGCGTGAAGTGGCGCACCGGGTCATTTTCATGGACGAGGGCCGTATCGTCGAAGAAGCGCCCTCGGCCGACTTCTTCCGCGCGCCCCAGCAGGCGCGCAGCCGTGAATTCCTGGCGCACATGCTCTGATCTCGGCCCCGCAATACGAAAGCCCGCTGCCAGCGGGCTTTTTTACATTTAGATTGTCTATCCTTGAAGTTCATGGCTGTCCGAGGTTGGCCGGGGTATATTGGCGAACTTGCGGGTTTTCACGAAAACAAGAAGTTAGATTTTCTAAATCAAGGAATGCCATGGGAGCCGTGCTGCCCCTGCTTGCTTTGCGAGCCTTCACCGAGACCGGCCGCCTGGGCAGCCTGAAAGCGGCGGCCGAGGCGCTGGGCGTCACGCCCGGCGCCGTCAGCCAGCAGATTCGCCTGCTTGAAGACCGGCTGGGCGTGACGCTCTTTGTCCGCGAACGCCATGGGGTGCGCCTGACGCCTGCCGGAGCCAGCGCCTATCCGGGTCTGCTGCGCGCCTTCGACCAGATCGAAGAGTCGATGTCGCTGCTGGAGTCCCACACCGCGCAGCGGACCCTCACCATCAGCACCGTTCCTTCGTTCGCCTCGTCCTGGCTGGTGCCGCGCATAGGCCGCTTCTCGGCCCTGTATCCGGATATCGAGGTCCGGGTGGAGGCGTCGTCCCACCTGGTGGACTTCAAGCGCGACCGGATCGACGTGGCGCTGCGCCATGGCCTGGGGCATTACCCGGGGTTGTCGACCTTCCGCCTGATGACGCCGGTGCTGTTGCCCGTGGCCAACCCGGCCTTGCTGGCCCGAGGTCCCCGCATCACGAGCCCGGAGGACTGCCTGAAGTATCCGCTGCTGCAGGATTCCGACCGCGCCGACTGGGCGCTGTGGCTGCAGGCGCACGGCGTGGAGGCGGGGCCGGATGCCGAGCGCGGCTCCAGCTTCGAGGACGACCTGCTGCTGTTGCGCGCCGCCGGCACGGGGCAGGGCATCGCCTTGGTGCAGGACACCCACGCGCGCGAAGACATTGATTCGGGCAAGCTGGCGATCGCGCTGGACCGGCCTTGGCCAGCGCGGTTCGCGTACTACATCGTCAGCCGGCCGGACGCACTCGACCGGCCCGAAGTGCAGGCTTTCATCGACTGGGTGAAGGCCGAGGCGGCGGATGCGTCGATGGCGTCGCCGCTGTTGGTGGTGAGTTGAGGGCGATGGCGGGCAGGGGCGTGTCCCAGCCGCCGCCCAAGGCGCGGATCAGGCGCACGGTGGTCCGGGCCTGATCTCCATCCAGCCTGGCGCTGGCCAGTTGTTGCTCCAGCACGGTCCGTTGCGCATCGATGACGTCCAGCTGGGTGTGGGTGCCGGTCTCGTATTGCAGGCGGGACAGCTCGGCTGAACGTTCCGCCGCTTGCCTGGCGCTGTCTTGAGCGGCTTGCTGGGCCGCCATGAAGCGCAGATGCGCAAGATTGTCCTCGACCTCCCTGAAGGCATTGAGCAGCGTTTCGCGGTAGCGCGCCGCTTCTTCGGCATAGACCGCGTGCGCCGCGTCCAGCTCGGCCTGGCGCCTGCCTCCATCCAGGATGGGCAGGGATAGCGCCGTGCCCAGGAACGGTCCCAGCAGGAAGGTCCGGCTGGACCATTGGAACAGCTGGCTCAGGTCGGACGACTCGAAACCCGCGGCGCCGGTCAGTTCCAGCCTCGGAAAGAAGGCGGCCTTGGCCGCTCCGATGCGTGCGTTGGCCGCGGCCATCGCGCGTTCGGCCGCGGCGATGTCTGGCCGGCGCTCCAGCAAGGCCGAGGGCAGGCCGGGCGGAATGCTGAGTGTGATGCGCGCCAGCGGTCGAGGCGGCAGGGCGAAGTCGGCGGGCGCCTTGCCCAGCAGGATCGCCAGCGCGTGCTCCGCGCTGGCGCGGCGGCGTTGTGCGCCGATGGCGTCGGCCCGCGCGGTTTCCAGCTCTGCGCTGGCGCGCACGACATCCAGCTCGCCTGCGGCGCCGGCGTCAAAGCGTCCGCGGCTTAACTGATACCCGCGCTCGCGCAGCGCCAGCGCGTGCCGATAGACGCCGTGCTCGGCGTCCAGTTCGCGGATCAGGAAGTAAGTGTCCGCCACGTCGGCCTGCAAGGCCAGCAGGGTCAGGCGATACAGCGCGCCACTGCGGGCCAGGTCGGCCGAAGCCGCGCCGACCGTCGAGGCCACGCGGCCGAACAGATCGGCCTCATACGCCACCGAACCCTCGGCCCGCCACAAGGTCGAATGCGCGGCCGGCCCGTTGTCGCCCTGGCCCTGCGAGGCAGGGGACTCCCGTTGGCGGGTCGGTCCGAACCCGGCATCCAGGCGCGGAAACAGCGCCGAGCGCGCCTGTCTGTGGTGGGCGCGGGATTGCTGCAGACGCGCATAGGCCGCGTGCAACGTCGGGTTGGCGTCTTGCGCGGCGGCTTGCAGGGTATTGAGCGTGGGGTCCTGGAACAGCGTCCACCAGGCGCCGCGCAGCGCATCGTCGGAGGGCTCGGCGGTCTTCCATGCGGCAGCGGGCTCCGGCATGGCGTGCTTGTAGGCGGTCGGGATCGGGCCGGCTTCGGGCGCGTAGGGCGGGCGCATCGAGCAGCCGGCCAGTGCCAGGGACAGCAATGCCAGGACCAGGCGCGCATCGCGGCGCAGGGAAGGGAAGTTCAAAGCGTATGTCATGTCAGGGGCTTTTGGGTAGGGCGGGGGCCTGGCTGGCGCTGCCGCCGGCGTCGGCGGGGGCGGCCTGGGCGGCAAGGTTGCGCCCGAATCGGGCATAGACGGCGGGCAGGACAAACAGCGTGAACAGCGTGCCGACGAGCAGGCCGGCCACGAGCACGGAGGCGATGGCGCGCTGGCTGCCGGCGCCGGCGCCGCTGGCGAACAGCAGCGGAATCAGGCCGCCCACCATCGCGGCCGTCGTCATGAGGATGGGACGGATGCGCGTCGCGGCCGCGGCGCGTACGGCCTGGACACGATCCAGCCCCCGCGTGCGCTGCTCGACGTTGGCGAACTCCACGATCAGGATGCCGTGCTTGGTGATAAGCCCTATCAGGGTGACCAGTCCGATCTGGGTGTAGATGTTGAGCGTGCCAAAGCCGAAGAACATGGCCGCCAGCGCGCCGCAGGCGGCAAGCGGAACCGTGGTCAGGATCAGCAGCGGATCCCGCGCGCTTTCGAACTGCGCGGCCAGCACCAGGAAGATGAAGACCAGCGCAAAAGCGAAGGTCACGGCAAAGCCGCCTTGCTCTTGCAGGTACTGCCGCGATTCGCCCAGGAAGCTGGTCTGGAACCCGGCGGGCAACTGCTCGGACTGGGCTTGCAGGAATGCCACGGCCTGGCCCAGCGGGACGCCGGGCGCCGGAATGGCCACCAGCGTGGCGCTGTTCAATTGGTTGAACTGCGTGAGTGCGTTGGCCTCCACGCCTTTCTCCAGCGAGACCACGGTGGATAGCGGCACCTGCCCGCCGGTGGCGGTCCGGACATGGAACAGATCCAGGGATTCGGCGGTAAGGCGCAGGCTGCGAGGCGCCTGCGGGATCACGTCGTAGGATCGGCCCTGTGCGCCGAAGCGGTTGACGTAGGACTCGCCGACCAGGCGCGCCAGGGTGTCGCCGATCTCTTTCATGCTGAGGCCCAGATCATGCGCCTTGGAGCGGTCGATCCGGACCAGCGTGGTCGGGTTGCTGAAGGTCAGGTCGGAATCGACGAACGCGAATTGTCCGCTGGCGCGCGCGGCGGCCTTCAGCTGCTCCATCGCGTCGTGGACTACCCGGTGGCCGGCGGCGGAAGAGACCACGAACTGCACCGGGAAGCCGCCTACCGACCCGGGCAGGGGCGCGGGCAGGAAGGCCGAGGCGGCGATGCCCTCGATGCCGGGCAAGGTGGCCTGCAGGTCGGCCATGACCATGTCGGCGCTGCGCTGCCGGCTGTCCCACGGGCTTAGCATCACGCCTGCCCAGCCTTTGTTCAGGGCTCCTCCCACGCCGGACACCATGTAGACCGTGCCGGCCTCCGGCAGCGCCAGGAGCGCCGCCTCGACCCGCCTGGCTTCGGCTTCCAGGAATTCCAGGCTGCCGGCCTGCGGGCCCTTCATGTCGACAATGATCTCGCCCTGGTCTTCGGCCGGCACCAGTTCGGACTGCAGGCCATTGAACAGGATGGGCAGGCTGGCAAGCACGCCCGCGCCGACCAGCAGGACGAGCCGCGTGTCTTGCAGCAGGCGGCCCAGCGCGCGGTCGTAGGCGCCGGTCAACCTGGCCGTGACGCGCTCCACCGCGAGAGCGTAGCGGCCTGGAGCCTCCCGCCGCAACAGCCTGGAGGCCATCATGGGCGACACGGTCAGCGCCACCACCGCGGAAACGACGACCGCGGCGGCCAGCGTGAAGGCGAATTCGCTGAACAGCGCGCCAGTGAGGCCGCCGATCAGGCCCAGCGGGGCGTAGACGGCGACCAGTGTGGCTGCCATGGTCAGGACGGGGCCGACGATCTCGCGGGCGCCGTTGATGGCGGCGTCCAGGGGAGATTCGCCTTCTTCCATGCGCCGGTGGACGTTCTCCACCACGACGATCGCATCGTCCACCACCAGGCCGATCGCCAGCACCATGGCCAGCAGGGTCAGCAGGTTCAAGCTGAACCCCAGCGCCAGCATGGCCGCGGCGGCGCCCAGCAGAGACAGCGGAATGCTCAGGGCCGGGACGGCGACCGCGCGCAGCGATCCGAGGAAGATGAAGATCACCAGGACGACCTCCAGGCTGGCGATGCCAAACTTGCTGAGCACGTTGCCGATCGCGGCGTCGATGAACACCGTGACGTCGTACGGAATCGCCATCTTGGCGCCGTCCGGCAAGTCCAGCCCCGCGAGGATCGCGCGGACTTCCCGGGATATCGTCAGCGGGTTGCCCCCCGGCGTCGCCATGACCTCCAGGTACACGGCGGGTTCGCCATTCATGCCGGCGATCTGGTCGCGGCTTTGCGCGCCGATCTCGACGGTGGCGATGTCTTCCATTCTCACCAGGGTCGCGCCGCGCTTGACGACCAGTTCCCGGAAGCCCTGGACGCTGTCCAGGCTGGTGTCCGCCCGCACGTTGGTCACCACCATCGCGTCGCGCAATTGACCGGGAGCGGCCTGGTAGTTGTTGTCCCTGATGGCGGATTCGACGTCCGCCGCCGTGATGCCGTGGGCGCCCATGCGCAGCGGATCGAGCCAGATGCGCATCGACAGCGCCTGACCGCCCAGGACGTTCACCGCCGCCACGCCGTCGACGGTGGTCAGCATCGGCCGGGCTACGCGCAACAGGTAATCCGTGATGCCGGTCAGCGTCTGGCCGGGCGGCGCGGTGAATCCGGCGTAGACCACTCCGATGGCGCCGGGAGACTGGCGCACCACCACGGGATCGTAGGCATCTTCGGGCAGCAGGTAACGCACCTCATTGACCTTGGCCAGCACCTCCGTCAAAGCGGTGTCGGAATTGGCGTTCAGGCGCAGGTAGGCGCTGATGGTGCTGCGGCCTTGTTCGGAAGAGGAAGTGAGGTATTCCACTCCTTGCGTGGTGGCGACGGCTTGCGCCAGCGTGGTGGTCACAAAGCCCTGCATCAGGTCCGCGGAGGCGCCTGGGTACTCGGTGGTGACGGTGACCACCGCGCTTTCGATGCGGGGATACTGGCGCAGCGGCAAGTCCAGCAACGCGCGCGCGCCGATCAGCGCGATCAGCAGGGCAAAGGCGATGGTCAGGACGGGACGGCGAATAAAGAAATCGGTAAATGACATGGCGTGCTACTCGTCGCGATGGGATGGGGCGGTGGCAACCGGCACCTGTCCGGCCTGACGCAGGCGCACGGGCGCGCCATCGTGAAGGTTGATCTGGCCGGCGACGACGACCAGGTCGCCGTCGCGCAGATCGGTGCCCGACAGCGCGACCTTGCCGTCCAGACTGGCGCCTGCCCGCACCGGCACCAGCCGGGCGCGGGCGTGGCCGTCGCTGTCCTGGATGGCATAGATCGTTTCGCCCGCCAGGGAGCTTTGCACCGCCGCCGCCGGCACCGTGATTGCCGCGGCGCCTGGCGGCAGCCGCAGGCCGACCTGGGCGTAGGCGCCGGGCCACAGCCGGCCCGTCGCGTCCGGCGCCAGCGTGGCGCGCACCCGCAAGGCGCGACTACCGGCATCCCCCTGGGGATCGATGGCGGTGATGACGCCGGTCAGGCGCGCCTCGCCGTCGCCTTCGCCGGTCACGGATACCGCGAGGCCCACGCTCAGAGCCGGCCGGTGGCGGTCCGGCAGGGTGAAATCAACATGCAGCACACGGTTGTCGGTCAGCGTGACGACGGGCGTGCCGGCTTCGACGTATTGGCCAACGTTGACCTGACGCAGCCCCAGGGTGCCCGCGAACGGCGCGCGCACCAGGCGCTGCGCGGCGTCCTCCTCGCTTTGCCCGACCTGGGCGCGGGATTCCGCGTAGGCCGCCACATGCTGTTCGTATTCGGCGCGCGACATGGTCTGGCCATGCAGGCGCCTGGCGCGGTCCAGGTTGGCCTGGGCCAGCATGGCGGACGCGCGGTGCCGTTCCAGTTCACGCCGCAGCGGCCCGTCGTTGAGCTGCAGCAGCGGCAGGCCCGCCGCGACCTGCTGGCCGCTGGTGAAGTGGATTGCCGTGATGCGCCCGGCGACTTCCGGTGCAATCAGCACCTGCTGGTCCGCCACGACCGTGCCGATGGCCTGCAGGGTCAGCGGCAGCGCCTCCGCGCGCGCGGAGGCCACCACGACGGGCACGGGTTCGGCGTCGCCCGCTTGCGCGGCTTGCGCCGTCACGTCGGCCTTGCGCTGGGCGTCGTACAGATAGAGGCCGCCGACCGCGGCCAGCACAAGCGCGGCGGCCAGCGCCAGCTTGCGGTTGGCCACGGGGCGCCGGGTTGGAAGACTAGGATTTTCAGGCATGAGGTCCATTCCGCTGATCAATGTAGCTGCGCTAAACACGCAAAGAGAAAGATCAGGAATGGTAGGGAGGCTGTAGCAGCAGGGGAAACGATACGTTCTGCGTGCAGGCTTTAGGTTTGCTAATGTGAGACCAGGCATATGCCGACCGCGGTCCGGCTTGGCATAAGATCTCTTGCTAAGCCAACCACCTGTTCCCCGATGCAACCTTCTTCCGACCCCAGGCCTTTGCTCAGGCTGCGGGGCCTGTACAGCGAACGCCTGGCGCCCGTCAGCCTGGACCTTGCCGCGGGCGAGTGCGCGGCCATCGTAGGCGCCTCGGGCTCCGGCAAGTCCTTGCTGCTGCGCCAGGTTGCCGACCTGGATCCCGGCCACGGCGAGGCCGAACTGGATGGCCGCAGGCGTTCGGCGATGCGCGGTTTCGAATGGCGCCGCCATGTCGTGTATTGCCAGGCCGAGGCCGGCTGGTGGGACGACCATGTGGGTGCGCATTTTACGGACCGCGCCGCGGCCTTGGCCGTGATGGGGCGCCTGGGCCTGGCCGAAGCCAGGCTGGACGCGCTGGTGCATGAGCTGTCCACGGGCGAGCGCCAGCGCATGGGGCTGGTGCGCGCCTTGGTGCAGGCGCCGCGCGTGCTGTTGCTGGACGAACCCACCGCCGCGCTGGACAGGGCGGCCACGGACCTGGTGGAGCAGGAACTGCTGCGTGTCCTGGCGGGGGGCGCCGCCATCCTGCTGGTCACCCACAGCCCCGAGCAGGCCGCGCGCCTGGCCCGCCGGTCCTGGCGCATGGATCAGGGCAGCATGGAGCCGCTATGGACGTGATCAGGCTGGAGGCGGTGGATCTGGTGATCGCGTCGTGCCTGGTGCTCCTGAGCGCCGGGATTTCCTTCGCGCTGCGCCTGAACCTGCAGCGGCAGGTGCTGTGGGCGGCGGTGCGCACGGTGGTGCAGCTGCTGCTGGTAGGCCAGATCCTGCGCATTGTCTTCGCGCATGCCGCGCCCTGGCTGACCGCGCTGGTGGTGGCCGTGATGATGGCGCTGGCGGCGCGCGAAGTCGCGGCGCGGCCAAAGTTGCGGCTGACCGGGCGCGGCAACGGCTGGGTCGGCACGCTGGCCGTGGCGTGCACCACCTTGATCACGGCGCTGTTCATCCTGAACACGGCGCTGCGTCCCGACCCTTGGTACGACCCGCGCTACACGATCGCGCTGGTCGGCATCGTGCTGGGCAGCGTGCTGAATGCGGCCAGCCTTGCGTTGGACGGCATGTTGTCCGGCGTCAGGCGGGAAAAGCTGGCGATCGAGGCCCGGCTGGCGCTGGGCGCGACCGTGCACCAGGCGTTTTCGTCCTTGCTGCGCGAATCGGTGCGGCGCGGCATCGTGCCCAGCATCAACCAGATGTCGGCCGCCGGCATCATCACCTTGCCCGGCATCATGACCGGCCAGATCATCGCGGGCATGGACCCGGTCGATGCCGCCAAGTATCAGATCCTGCTGATGTTCCTGCTGTGCGGCGCCAGCGGCATGGCGGCGATGGGCGCGGCCTACGGCGCGATGCGCCGGCTGACCGACGAGCGCGGACGCCTGAGGCTGGACCGGCTGCAGCCGGGCAGGCCGGGCGCGGCCCCCGCCCGGAAATGAAAAAGCCGGCAGCCCTTTGAAGGCTGCCGGCTTTTTTCCCGGGCTGGCCGGCATGCGCCGGCCGGCGGGGCAAGGGCTTAGCCGATGGCGGCCAGCACCTTGTTCAGCGTGGCGCTGGGGCGCATGGCCTGGCTGGCGAGGGCTTCGTTGGGCTGGTAGTAGCCGCCGATGTCCACCGGCTTGCCCTGGGCGGCCTTGAGCTCGTCCAGGATCTTGCCTTCGCCTTCCGAGAACGCGCCGGCCGCGGCCGCGAACTGGGTGGCCAGCGCGCGGTCGTCGGTCTGGGCGGCCACGGCCTGGGCCCAGTACATGGCCAGGTAGAAGTGGCTGCCGCGGTTGTCCAGGCCGCCGACCTTGCGTTCGGGCGACTTGTTCTCGTCCAGGAACTTGGCGGTGGCCAGGTCCAGGGTCTTGGCCAGGATCTGGGCCTTGGGGTTGTTGTACGTCTTGCCCAGGTGGTCCAGGGATTCGGCCAGCGCCATGAATTCACCCAGCGAATCCCAGCGCAGGAAGCCTTCTTCCAGGAATTGCTGCACGTGCTTCGGAGCCGAACCGCCGGCGCCGGTTTCGAACAGGCCGCCGCCGGCAACCAGCGGCACGATCGACAGCATCTTGGCGCTGGTGCCCAGTTCCATGATGGGGAACAGGTCGGTCAGGTAGTCGCGCAGCACGTTGCCGGTCACCGAGATGGTGTCCAGGCCTTCGCGGATGCGCTTGACCGAGAACTTGGTGGCTTCGACGGGATCCAGGATGCGCAGGTCCAGGCCGCTGGTGTCGTGGTCGTTCAGGTACTGCTTGACCTTGGCGATGACCTGGGCGTCATGGGCGCGCTTTTCGTCCAGCCAGAACACGGCGGGCGTCTTGGTGGCGCGGGCGCGCGAGACGGCCAGCTTGACCCAGTCCTGGATCGCGGCGTCCTTGGTCTGGCACATGCGCCAGAGGTCGCCGGCTTCGACGGCTTGTTCCAGCAGCACGCGGCCCGAGGCGTCGGTGACGCGCACGGTGCCGGCGGCCGGGATGACGAAGGTCTTGTTGTGCGAGCCGTATTCTTCGGCGGCTTGCGCCATCAGGCCGACGTTGGGCACGCTGCCCATCGTGACCGGATTGAAGGCGCCGTTGCGCTTGCAGTCGTCGATGACGGCCTGGTAGACGCCAGCGTAGCTGCGGTCCGGAATGACGGCCTTGGTGTCTTGCAGCTTGCCTTCGGCGTTCCACATCTTGCCCGAGTCGCGGATCATGGCGGGCATGGAGGCGTCGACGATGACGTCGCTGGGCACGTGCAGGTTGGTGATGCCCTTGTCGGAATTCACCATGGCCAGCTGCGGCAGCGTCTTGTAGGCGGCGTCGATGTCGGCGGTGATCGCGGCTTGCTGGTCAGCGGGCAGCGACTGGATCTTGGCGTACAGGTCGCCAATGCCGTTGTTGGGATCGAAACCGGCTTGCTTGAGCGCGTCGGCGTGCTTGGCGAGCACGTCCTTGTAGAACACGGACACGACGTGGCCGAAGATGACGGGGTCGGAGACCTTCATCATCGTGGCCTTCAGGTGCACCGAGAACAGCACGCCGGTGGCGCGGGCGTCGTCGATCTGCGCTTGCAGGAAGGACTTCAGCTTGGCGGTCGACAGCACGGCGGCGTCGATGATCTCGCCGGCCTTGACCGGGGTCTTTTCCTTCAGGACGGTCTTGGCGCCGTCGGCGGCGGTGAGTTCGATCTTGACGTCGCCGGCTTCGGCGATCAGGGCCGACTTTTCGGTGCCGTAGAAGTCGCCGTCGCTCATGTGCGAGACGTGCGACTTCGAATCAGCGGCCCAGGCGCCCATCTTGTGCGGGTGCTTGCGGGCGTAGTTCTTGACCGACAGGGGGGCGCGGCGGTCGGAGTTGCCTTCGCGCAGGACCGGGTTCACGGCGCTGCCCTTGACCTTGTCGTAGCGGGCCTTGACGTCGCGCTCGGTGTCGTTGGCGGGGGCGTCCGGGTAGTCCGGCAGCTTGTAGCCCTGTTCCTGCAGTTCCTTGATGGCGGCCTTCAGCTGCGGCATCGAGGCGCTGATGTTGGGCAGCTTGATGATGTTGGCGTCGGGCTGCACGGCCAGGGCGCCGAGCTCAGCCAGCGCGTCGGACAGCTTCTGGCTGTCTTCGAGGTAGTCGGGGAACAGGGCGATGATGCGGCCTGCCAGCGAAATGTCGCGGGTCTCGACCGTGATGCCTGCGGGTTTGGCGAATGCCTGGACGATGGGCAGCAGCGAACGGGTTGCAAGCGCCGGAGCTTCGTCGGTGAGGGTATAGATAATCTTCGGAGTAAGAGACATGATCCTTGAATCTGTTCGGCTCAGGCGCTTAACGCGCAAACCCGAACATGCTATGCGGCGTACGCCGGTAGATGTTGTCGAGAGTGGGTTCGTATGGGCGGACACGACAGGCCGAGGGTCCACCCAACATGGCCGCCGCCCGCCCTATTTTCTGGCTGGACCCCGACATGCCCGGTTTCACCGGCCAAATCTGGTCTGCCTTGGGAAGTGCGACTGCCACGAACCTTCCATTGTAATACCGTGCTACGCATTGCGCCGCGAAACGGGTCGTATTTGATGCCCATCCAACCGGATTCAGCGGATGAATATATGGGGACGTATTAAGCGGAACGATTCGAAGGGCAGGATCCGGCGATAACGTGCTGGCATCTTCCGGCATGTATCGAATAGCATTTCCCATCCCACGGGATTCGTCCCCACGATCACCCGGGATGGCGAAGGACGATGGACGTTGTTGCGCGCCATCAGCAGGAGTACAGATGCGGTTCGGTGACCTGATATTCGACGAGCGGTTCCGTTACGCCACCGATGGCCGGGGCGAGACCATCCCCTTTACGCCGGCGGAGGCCGCCGCGCTTGAGCTCCTGGTGCGGGACGCGGGCAGGATCCTGCCGCGCCAGCGACTGCTGGATGCGACCCAGCGCGGCGGCGCCGACGCGCTGGAACGCAGCGTGGACCTGCTGATCAATCGCCTGCGGGCCAAACTGGGCGATTCCGCCCGGGCGCCGCGTTACATCGCCACCAGCTATGGCGAGGGTTACAGCTGGATCGCCGCCGCCGCGCCCGAGCTGCCCGAGGCCGTCTACGTGGCCATCGGTCCGGTGGCTGGCCCCGCGCGCTTGCGCGATGACCCGTCCATCCACGCATTCCTGACCGCGCTGGCGCAGGCCTTGCGCGAGCGATTGCCCAGCGAGCGCGGCGTCAGCCTGCATCCGGCTGCTCAAGCCGCCGTGGCCGCGCCGTACCGGGTGGAGATCGGGCTGCGCCAGGACGACGCGGGCGTGCATTGCGCCGTGGCCCTGCGCGAGGCCGCCGGCGGACAGACGCTGCGCGCGGACCGGCTGGTCATCGGCGCCGGCGAAGCGCCGGACCTGGGGCGCGCCGCGGCCGCTTGCGCCGCGGCCATCAAGAGCGAGATCTGGCGCAGCCAGACGCGCGCACGGGGCGAACACGCCGGCCCGACCGATGAGCCGTTTGAGTTGCGCATGCACCGCGCCGCGCTGCTGTTGTCGCGCACGCCGCAAAGCTGGCTGGAATCCGCGCAGGAACTGGACAAGCTGCGAGCCGAGCATCCGGACGATCCGCAGACCGCGCTGATGTGGGCCTCGCACCTGTATGCGCGGCTGGTGCTGGACCTGGACAGCCAGCCCGCGGAGCTGGAGCCGCGGATCGAGGCCCAGGTGTTCCAGGCGCTGCCGCACATCCGCGACAACCCCATGCTGATGCTGGCGGCGGCCAAGCTGCTGTGCTTTGTCAGCCGCGAGCATCTGGACCTGGCGCAGGCGCTGGCCGAAGAGGCGTTCGCGCAGGGCACGGCCTACGCGTCCGCCTTCGCCGTGCTGGGGCAGCTCAAGCTGAACCGCGGCCGGCTGGCCGAGGCGGTGGCGGACTTCGACCAGGGCATAGAACTGGCGGAGCCGGGCTCCGAGTTCCAGGTGTTCCTGCTGGTGCTCAAGTGCACGACCCTGGTGGCGATGGGCGACCGCGCAGCTTCCGAAGAGGCCAACCGCAGGCTCTACCAGACCAAGCCGCTCACGCGCATGCAGCTTGGCCTGTTCCTGTCGCACCCGGACGAGGCCCTGCCGGACGACCTGCGGCAACTGCTGCTGGGCCTGGACGCGGGCCTGCTGCGGCGGCTGCTGGCGCACTACGACTATCTGTTCGTGCGGCGCGTGCCGGATCCGGCCGGGCGCGAGCGCATGTTCCGCGGCATCGTGAGCCAGATGGCGAGGCATCGCGCCGCTGACGGCCTTCCGCCCGAGGTGGCCGCTTCCGCGCCAGGACTGGCGGGCGCCGCCGGCGCGCGCCCGGTTTGACAAAGCGGCGCGCTTGGAGGAAGCTACGCCCCATGAATTTCCGCGCCGTCCGCATTTCGCTGATTATTACCATCATTCCTGGAATGGTGGGTTAGCGCGCGACCGCAACAGTCACAGCCACCCGCCCCAAGAGGCGGGTTTTTTGTGGCCGCCTCTGCCGGGCAAGCCTACCCAAGCAGAGAACCCCATGTCCGCTACACCGCACACCGCAACGCCGGAATTCCAGGCCGGCAACGCCTCGCCGATGGAATACCTGAGGCAGATCCTGACCGCCCGGGTCTACGACATCGCCCGGGAAACCGAACTGGACCCCGCCCGCGGCCTGTCCGCGCGGCTGAAGAACACCGTGCATTTGAAGCGGGAAGACAACCAGCCGGTGTTTTCGTTCAAGGTGCGCGGCGCCTACAACAAGATGCGCAATACGCCGCAGGCCGCGCGGGACCGCGGCGTGATCACCGCCTCGGCCGGCAACCACGCCCAGGGCGTAGCCATCTCGGCCGCCAAGCTCGGCGTGCGCGCCATCATCGTGGTGCCGCAGACCGCGCCGCAGGTGAAGGTGGACGCGGTGCGCGCCCATGGCGGCCCCACCGTGACCGTGGTGCAGGCCGGGGATTCCTACAGCGACGCCTTCGCCCACGCGCAGATGCTGGCGCAACAGCAGGACCTCACCTTCATTCCGGCATTCGACGACCCCTATGTGATCGCGGGCCAGGGCACGGTGGGCATGGAGATCCTGCGCCAGCACCCCGAGCCCCTGCACGCCATCTTCGTGCCCATCGGCGGGGGCAGCCTGGCGGCGGGCGTATCCGCCTACGTGAAGGCGGTGAATCCCGGCGTGAAGGTCATCGGCGTGCAGACCGAGGACTCCTGCGCGATGGCGCAGTCGCTGCGGGTCGGTGAGCGCGTCATCCTGGCCGAGGTCGGCCTGTTCTCCGACGGCACGGCCGTCAAGCTGGTGGGCGAGGAAACCTTCCGCCTGTGCCGCGAGTATCTGGACGAGGTGATCCTGGTGGACACGGACGCCGTGTGCGCGGCCATCAAGGACGTGTTCCTGGATACCCGCAGCGTGCTGGAGCCGGCCGGCGCGCTGGCGGTGGCGGGCTTGAAGAAGTACGTGGAACGCGAAGGCGCGCAGGGGCAGTCGCTGGTCGCGATCACTTCGGGCGCCAACATGAACTTCGACCGCATGCGCTTCGTGGCCGACCGGGCCGAGGTGGGCGAGGCGCGCGAGGCCGTCTTTGCCGTGACCATTCCGGAAGAGCGCGGCAGCTTCCGGCGCTTTTGCTCCGTCATCGGGCAGCGCAGCGTGACGGAATTCAACTACCGCATCGCGGATGCGCGGACCGCGCGCATCTTCGTGAGCATGCAGATATCGCGCCGCGGCGAGGCGGCCGACATCATGGCCGCGCTGCAGGAGCAAGGCTTTTCCGCCAGCGACCTGACCCACAACGAAGTGTCCAAGCAGCACATCCGATACATGGTGGGCGGACGCTCGCCACTGGCGGGCGGTGAACGCCTGTTCCGCTTCGAGTTTCCCGAGCGCCCGGGAGCGCTGATGAAGTTCCTGTCCGCGATGGCGCCCAACTGGAACATCAGCCTGTTCCACTACCGCAACCAGGGCGCGGACTTCAGCTCCGCGCTGGTGGGCATCCAGGCGCCGCTGGCCGACGACGCGGCGCTGGACGCCTTCCTGCGGCAGCTGGGGTATGCCCATTCCGAGGAAACCGGCAACGAGGCCTACCGCCAGTTCCTGATCTGAGCGCGGCGCGCATCGAACCCGGGCGGGGTCATCAGCCCGGCGCGCAGCCCGGCTTGCGCGGCAAGGTCACGCCGGGCTGCAGGCGCAGCGTGGCGCGGCCCTGCGCCTGCGCCAGCTGCAGCGTGCCGGCGCGCCAGGCCGGCACCTCGTCGAACACGACGTCCGGCTTGGCGGCAGCCGGATAGCTCGGATCGGGCCGGTTGAATTCAAGCGCCGGCAGGCGCAGGCAAGTGTCCTTGAACTCCAGCCGCGCCAGCTCGCGTCCGTCGCTCATGCGCACGGCGCGAAACGCCAGCGGGGCGTCCACGAACCGGGTCACCTCCGGCACATATTGCAGGTCGCCGTGGGCGTCCTTGACGCGGGTGGCTGGCTGGACCACGACCACGTCGCGTCCGGGCGGGACGGCCAGGTAGGCCACGTCGTCCGCCACGTCCAGCAATTTGCCGGCGCCCAGGTTCAGCGCCTTGATCGGCGCGTGGCGGATCATCACGGTTTCGTTCCAGGCCGTATCGACCCGCGTCCAGCCGGGCAGGCGGGCATCCTGGAACAGGGTGCCGCCGACCCGGTCGCGGCCCGGCTTGTCGGACAGCGTCAACCGGTGCACGCGCAGCGCGCCGTTGACGACCTGCAGGTGCGCCAGCGCCGCATCGGCGCTGGAACTGTTGAAGAACGCCAGCACGGCATCCGTTTCCAGCGCGCGGGCGGGACCCGCGCAAAAGAACGCGCGCGCCGCGACTTCCTTGCCGCCGGGATAGAGCAGGGCGCCCACGTCCGGGCCGCACAGTTTCCTGCCTTCGAACGTGATGGTGGTGCTGCGGATGTTCTGGCGCTGGCCGGTGTTCCAGTCGCTGCGGCTGATGGTCGCGACGTTCACCACGAGGCCGTGATTGTCATAGATCACGGCGGCGCCCGCGGGCGCGGCCAGCATGCTGAGAACAAACGCCATCTTGCGGCCCTTCGTCATCGGCTGAATCCCCGGTGTGGCTCGAGGGGTGAATATATACCGTGCCAGCGTGCAGAAGCGCAGCTGTTCAGCTAGATATAAGAATGTTATTACATTACACTCTCGGCTCGAATTCTGCCCGGGCACAGCCCGATCTTCCCGTTGCATTTCATGTCTCACTCGCCTCTCATCCCCCCGAACGCCAATGCGCGCCTGCGCTCCATCGACGCCCTGCGCGGCCTGGTCATCGTCATCATGTTGCTGGACCATGTGCGCGAGACCTTCTTCCTGCATCATCAGGTCGGCGATCCCATGGACGTGGCCGCCACGCCGCCGGACCTGTTCTTCTCGCGCCTGCTGGCGCACCTTTGCGCGCCCGTGTTCGTCTTCCTGACCGGCCTGTCGGCCTGGCTGTACGGCGCAAAAGCCGGCAGCCGCGGCGCCACGGCGGCATTCCTGGCCAAGCGCGGCGCCTTCCTGATCGCGCTGGAAGTCATCGTCGTGAACTTCGCCTGGACCTTCCAGTTCCCGCCCTCGGTCGTGTACCTGCAGGTCATCTGGGTGATCGGCCTTTCCATGCTGGCGCTGGCCGCCTTGCTGTGGTTGCCCCGGGCGGCGCTGGTCGCGGTCGGCGTGGTGCTGGTGGCCGGCCACAATGCGCTGGACGGCCTGCATTTCGCGGCGGGCGAGGCCATGCACGTGCCGTGGGCGGTGCTGCATGACCGCGGCTGGATCGTGCTGAGCGACACGCTGCGCCTGCGCACCTCGTATCCGCTGCTGCCGTGGATAGGCGTGATCGCGCTGGGCTTTGCGGCGGGCCCGTGGTTCCATGCGGGCGTGCAAGCGCCGGTGCGTCAGCGCCGGCTGTGGACGGCGGGCCTGGCCGCGGTGGCGGGCTTCGTGGGGCTGCGCGCCTTGAACGGCTACGGGCAGGCGCAGCCGTGGACGGTGCAGGATGACGCGCTGCATACGGCGATGAGCTTTCTGAACATCACCAAGTACCCGCCGTCGCTGATGTTCCTGCTGCTGACGCTGGGCCTGGGCCTGTGCCTGCTGGTGCTGATCGAGCGGGCGCAGTCCGCCGCGTGGGTGCGCGCGCTGTGCGTGTTCGGCGCCGCGCCGATGTTCTTCTATCTGCTGCACCTGTATGTGCTGAAGGCGCTGTATCTGGCGGGCGAGGGCATCTGGGGCCTGAACCAGGGCAAGTACTTTGGCGTTGATGACATGTCCTCGGTGCGGCTGATCTCGGTGCTGCTGGCGGCGGCGCTGTATTGGCCGGTGCGCTGGTTCGGCCGCCTGAAGGCGGCGCGCCGCGACGTCGCCTGGCTCAAGTACCTGTGAAGCCGGCGATGGCGTATCGCAAGCTTTTCGTCGGGGTCGCGACCCTGATGGCGCCGTGGGCCGCCCAGGCCCAGCCTGGCCCCGTGACCCTGTACGGCGTCGTGGACCTGAGCCTGGCGGGCTTTTCCACGCAGGAGCGCGGCACGGCGCTGAACATGCAGTCGGGCGTGCAGTCCGGGTCGCGCTGGGGCCTGCGCGGCAGCGAGGACCTGGGCAATGGCCTGCGCGCCAACTTCCAGCTTGAAAGCGGCATCCTGGCCAACAATGGCAAATCCGCGCAGGGCGGGCGCCTCTTTGGCCGCGCGGCCTGGGTGGGCGTGTCGGGCGGATTTGGGGATCTTCGGCTGGGCCGCCAGACCTCGGCGTCGTCCGCCACGCTTGCCGACTTCGACGCCTTCCTGGCTTCCTATCTGATCACCGGCGCGCAGACGGCGCTGCTGCCCTACAACGCCAATCGCGCGGACAATACCGTGGCGTACTGGAGCCCGTCCGCGGGAGGCTTGCGCGCGGGCGCGGACGTCAGCCTGGACTATGACGGCGGTGGAGGCTTCCAGACCGCGTCCACCAACAAGCTGTACAGCGCCGCGCTGATCTACGAGCAACCGGGCTTTGCGGTCACCGCCACTTATGAAGGGGCGCGCTGGGCCGACGGCACGGTCCAGTCGTCCGCCATGGCGCGCGCCGGCGGCGCGCGGCAGCCGGACGCCTACACCCTGGCGGGGCGAGCCACGCTGGACGCGTTCACGCTGTACGCGGGTTGGTCAGTGATGCGCAACGGATCGACGATACCGGCCGTGCAATCGCCCGGCCAGCGCGCTTATTTTCCCGGCGGCACGGTACATGGCGTGATGGCGGGCGCCGCGTGGCGCTCGGGCGCCAGCACGGTGATGGCGTCCTGGCAGGGCAGCCTGCCGGGCGGCGGCGCCCTCAAGCGCGACGGCGCCACGCACACCCAGCAGATCTATTCGGTGGGCTATGTGCATGACCTGTCCAAGCGCACAAATCTGTACGCCATCTATGGCTACATGCGAGGCGCCTGGGACGATCCGTCCTGGCACCAGTCGCAGTACGCGGTGGGGATGCGCCACCGGTATTGAGGGAATTGGTGGGAGGGTGCGCGGAGGACGCTTTCATGCGGCCTGTCGTCCGGGATTGACTAGGTAAGGATTATTCCTTACGATGGTGTGCGACATTCAAGGGAGGCAACCATGCCCATTCACGAACTTGCAACCATCACTTCCAAGGGCCAGATCACCTTGCCGAAGGCCGTCCGGCAGCTTCTGGGGGTGGACGCGGGCGGAAAGGTGGCCTTTGATCTTCGCGATGACGAGATTGTTGTATCGAAAGCCGATACTGAGCACGAAGATCCTGCGATCGGTGCATTTCTAAGACTGCTGGCAGCCGACGTCGAAGCCGGCCGGCATATTCAATCACTGCCTGACGACCTGGCCCGCGCCATGTTGAGGAATGCCGGGCATGATATTGATCTGGAGGCGCCGATTGACGGTGATGTGGAGCTTTGATGCAAAGGCAAGGCTGGACGCTGTTATTTCATGATTGCGTGGTGCAGCAGCTGCAGACACTTCAGGCCGCGGCGCAACGGGCTGAACGTAGTGATCCGGATGGCTACGAATCCAACGCCAACGTAAAGCTGTTCCGGGCACTGAGCCAACTCATCACGGAGGTCGTGCCGGGGGATCCTGCGCGAGACGAGTATCGACAGGGCAATACCCTCGGCCACGACTATCGCCACTGGCGGCGGGTCAAGATTGGCCGGCGTTTCCGGTTGTTCTTTCGTTACGACTCGAAGGCCAGAGTGATCGTGTTCGCCTGGGTCAATGATGAACAGACGCTGCGCTCATCGGGCAGCAAATCCGACCCCTATGCAGTATTCGAGAAAATGCTCGGGCGCGGTCATCCACCTGATGACTGGACAGCCCTGATCGCCGCCAGCCGGAAGGACTGGGCCAGCCCGCCAGGATAGGTCGTCGCGCGGACGTTGGCCCGCGCGGCGAGGCAGATTCGTCCCGCAAGGGTGAATACCCGATTCGGGTATTCACGCGGGGCTCTTCCCAGGGTGAACAGGCCCCAGGTCAGTACGTCTTGCCCGAGATCTGCTGCGAATACCCCAGATCCAGCCACTTCCCGTCCTGCGGAATGCGGTCCAGGTTGTCCAGGTCTATCTGTGTTTGCAGCGCGTCCTTCAAGGCCTGGTCCGGCACGGCCACCGAATCGGCGAATACGCCGTCGTCGATCAGGCGCTGCACCGACGCGCGCACGACGGCGGGGTCCAGGTTGGGGAACAGCTTGAGGCCACTGGCGACGGCCGCCGCCGGATCCTTGTGGATGGCCTTGAGCGCGCGGTCGATGCCGGACACGAACTTCTGCGACACCTGCGGCGGAATGTCCTGGCGGGTGGAGATGGCCGAGAACGTATAGGGGCCGATCTCGCGCGAGAACGCGGACACGACCTTGTAGCCCTGGGCTTGGGCCTGCGAGGCGCCCGGTTCGTAGAGCACCGCGCAATCCGCCTGGCCGGAGCTCAGCGGGCCGATCTCGTTGCCCAGCGGCACTTCCAGCAGGTTCAGATCGCGCTTGGGGTCCAGGCCGGCGTTCTTCACCAGCTTGATGAAGGCGGACGAGCTGGTGGTGGGCATGGCGCCCGTGGCGATGGTGGCGCCCTTCAGGCTCTTGAAGCCGTCGAAGGCGTAGCCCTGCTTGCAGGTCAACCAAACGCCCAGCCGGTTCAAGGTGCCGCCCACGACCTTGACGGGAGCGCCGCGGCCGAACGAAATGGCGGTCCACTCGGGGCCGTGCAGCGAAAAATCCGCGCTCTTGGAGATGACGGCGGCCAGCGCGTTGGTCGAGGACGACGCCACGTCGATGCGCACGTCCAGGCCTTCGTCCTTGAAGTAGCCGTGCTCCTCGGCAAAGTACACCGGCAGGTAGAAGACCGATTTGAAGGCGGCCGACACGACGGCCTTGTCATTGGCCATCGCGGAGACGGACAGCAGCGAGGCCGCGGCGGCGGCGGCAAAGCGCAGGGGGATTGTGATTTTCATGGTGGATGGCAGTGGCGCCGGTGGCGCGGTTCACAGTTTGAATTGGGTGGCGTAGGTCTGGTCTTTCCAGCGCAGCAGGCGCTTTTCGGCGATGTCCACGCCGGCGTACAGGACAAAGCCCAGCAGCATCAGCGAGAAGATCCCGACCCAGACCGTGTTCAGGTCATAGAGCGACGAGGCGACGAAGATGATGTGGCCGAGCCCGTACCTGGACGAAATGAACTCGCCCACCACGGTGCCCACCAGCGCGAAGCCGATGTTGATGCGGAAGGTGCTGATGATGGCGGGCAGGGCGGAAGGGACGACGACCTTGGTGAATATCTGCCGCTTGGTCGCGCCCAGCGACACCAGCATCTTCTGGATGTCGGGGTCCGTGTCCTTGGCGGCCTGGAAGGCGGCCAGCAGGGCGACGATGGAGGTCAGCGAAATCGACAGCGCCACCTTCGAGATGAGGCCGGTGCCGAACCACAGGATCACCAGCGGCGCGAACGCGATCTTGGGCACGCTGTTGATCGCGACCAGAAAGGGCTCGACCACTTTGGCGCCGTAGGGCGAATACCAGAGCGCCAGTCCGGGCGCGGTGCCCAGGATGGTGCCGACGACAAAGCCGGCGGCGGACGCCCACAGCGTGTAGTTGGCGTGTTCCCAGAGTTCTCCGGACACGATCATCTTCCAGGCGGCCTGCAGGACGCCCGCGGGCGAGCCGAACAGAAAGCCCGACACGGCGCCCGAACGGACGCCGGCTTCCCAGGCGCCGAACAGCACGGCCAGAATCAGCAGCTGGGTGGCCAGGACGGGAAGGCGGAATCCCGCCCGCCGCGCGGCGGGGGCAGGGGGGGCGGCGCCCGGGGCGATGGAAACGGTGGTCTGGCTCATGCGTGGGTGCCGTCCTTGCGGGCGGTCTGTATGTCGAGTTCCTGGCAGAGCAGGTCGAAGTAGCCGGGGAAGCGGCTGTCGTGGCGCGCCTGCAGCGGCGAACGCGTGCCCAGCTCGATCTCATGCACGCTTTTCAGGCGGCCTGGGCGGGCGCTCAGCACGAAGATGCGTTCGGACAGGGCGATCGCCTCGTCGATGTCATGGGTCACCAGCACCACCGTCTTGCCCTGCTTGCTGACGGTGTCGGCCAGCATGGATTCCAGGAACAGGCGGGTCTGGTAGTCCAGCGCAGAGAACGGCTCGTCCAGCAGCAGCACGTCCGGGTCCGGCAGCAATGTGCGCGCCAGCGCGACGCGCTGGCGCATGCCGCCCGACAGCGCCTTGGGGTAACTGTCCTGAAAGGGCAGCAGGCCGAAGGTATGCAGGTACTCGCGCGCCAGTTCCACGGATTCGGCCTTTGGCGTGCCGCGGATCTCCAGGCCGACCAGAACGTTGTCCAGCACGGTGCGCCAGGGCATCAGGAGGTCCCGCTGCAGCATATAGCCGACGCGCCCGCGCAGGTTGGGCAATGCCTGCCCGTCCAGCGAGATGGTGCCTGCGTCGTGCTCCAGCAGGCCGGTCAGGATGTTGAACAGGGTGGACTTGCCGCAGCCTGAAGGTCCGATGATGCTGACGAATTCACCGCTGGCGGCGTTCAGGCTGATGTCGTCCAGGACCTGGACCGTGCCGGTGTCGGTGTGGAACCGCTTGGAGAGATTGCGGATTTCGAGCTTGAGGGGAGGGGTAGGGCTCATGGCGGGGCAACTCACGCCGCCTCAAGCCGCGCCATGCTCCAGTTCCAGCGCCACCACGTCTTCCTGCGGCACTTCCAGCGCTTCATTGAAGCGCTTGAAGAAACTGCACAGCGCGATGCGGATGGTCAGTTCCACGATCTGTTCTTCGCTGAAGAAGGACTGCAGCTTGCGGTAGAACGCGTCGCTGACCTGGGCCGGCGTCAGCGTGACCAGCACGGCGTAGTCGCGCACGACCAGGTCCTTTTCGTCCAGCCCCGGCACTTCCGGTTCCAGCAAGCGGTCGATGGCCTCTTGCGAAATGCCGTGCGCGGCCAGCTTGGGCGTGTGCAGCGTGACGCAATAGTGGCAGGCGTGCGCCTTGGATGCCGTCAGCAGCGCGATCTCCAGATGGCGCGGCGAGATAAGCCCGTCTTCGCGCGATTGCACCAGATAGGAGAAGAAGTGCTTCAACGCCGGCGGACGTGGCGCGAAGGCGCTCAGCATATTGGCGTAAGGGCCGTAGTCCTGCAGCAACTGATTGAAGAGCGTAGCGGTGGCGGGATCCAGCTTGGCGGGATCCAGGGGAGTCAGGCGTGACAAGGCGATTCCAGCGTAAAGGGGACAACAACGCTGGAATCCTAAAAGACCCGGGCCCGCATGAAAAATACCGATATCACATATGCATATGGGCATGCCTCTCGCAACGGGGGCGTCGCTCAGGCATGCCGCGTACGGCGGGGGGCGGGCGCTACAGGCGCTGTCCCCCCGTGGCGTCTATGCTCTGCCCCGTCACCCAGCGCCCCTCGTGCGAGGCCAGGAAGGCCACGATGTCGGCGATGTCCTCGGGCTGGCCGACGCGGCCCAGCGCGATGGTCCGGGCAATGACGCGGCTGATCTCCGGATCGCGGGCGCGCAGGTTCAGGTCGGTCGCCGTGGCGCCGGGCAGCACCGCGTTGACGGTGATGCCGCGCGCGCCCAGTTCGCTGGCCAGCAGCAGGGTCAGCGCCTCCAGGCCGGCCTTGGCCGGGGCGTAGACGCTCATCTCGGGATAGGCGGCGCGTGTGCCCATCGACGAGATATTGATGATGCGGCCCGCGTCTCGAAGGAAAGGCAGGCAATGCTGGATCAGGAAGAATGGCGTCTTCAGGTTTACCTGCAGCACGCGGTCGAAATCCTGCGGAGTCACCTCCGGCAGGCGGGCGCGCAGTCCGACGCCGGCATTGTTGACCAGGATATCCAGGCCGTCATCGCCCGTGCGTTCCCGCAAGGCGTGGCGCGCTTGCTCCGCCAGCCTGGCGGGCGAATCCGGCTCCGCCAGGTCGGCCTGCAAGGTCCAGGCCAGCCCGCCGGCCGCCTGGATCTGGCCGACGACCTCATCGGCTGCCTCGCTTGCCGAGTTGTAGTGGACGGCGACGCGCGCGCCGCGCCGGCCCAGCGCCAGCGCGATGGCGCGGCCGATGCCGCGGCTGCCGCCGGTGACGAGGGCGGTCTTGCCGGCCAAGGTATCAGGAGCGGCGCTCATGCGGCCTCCTTCTCGGCCCGGGTCCATGCCTGCAGGGCTTCAAGCTCGCGCGCCTGTTGCAGCAGGGCGTTGCGGTCGACCTTGTTGGTGCCCGCCCAGGGCAGATCGTCCACGAACCGGATGCGGCGGGGGTGCTGGTAAGCCGGGCCGTGGGCCAGCGCATGGCGCTTGAGCGCGTCGGCATCCAGCGAACTGCCGCCGCGCCGCACCACGAAGGCGACGGGGATGTAGCCCCGCTCTTCGTCGGCCAGCGGCACCACGCAGCTCTGGCGCACGTCGGGATGCGACTCCAGCAGCTTTTCGACTTCCACGGGGTAGATGTTCTCGCCCGAGCACACGAACATGTCGTCGGCGCGACCCACGAAGTAGTAGAAGCCGTCGCTGTCGCGGCGCATGACGTCGCCGCTGTAGTACCAGCCGTCCTTTAGCACCTGCGCGCTTTTCTCCGGCAGGTTGTGATAACCGGCGAGCACGGCGGGGTTCTTCATGAGCAGCACGCCCTCGTCGGGGCCCGGGCCGTCCGCCAGCCGGACCTGGTCCGGGTGCAGCGGGTGGCCGACGGCCAGGGGCGGCGTGGGCAGGCCGGCGGGGTGCGGGCCGAACACGGCGGGCCCGGCCTCGGTCGTGCCGTAGCCGTGGGTGATGCGCACCTGCGGCAGCGCCTGCTGGATGCGTTCATACAGGGCCACGGTCATGGGCGCCGAACCCAGCATCACGCGTTCGAGCGCGGACAGGTCGCGGTCCTGCAACAGGGCGGGGTCCTTGACCAGGCGGGCGAACATGGTCGGCACGGCCGTCAGCACGGTGATGCGATAGCGCTCCAGCGCGTCCGCATAGGCGGCCGCGTCGAACGAGGGCTGGATGACCAGCAGGCTGTTGCTGGCGAAAGCGCGCTTGGCCATGAACAGGCCGTTCATGTGGAACAGCGGTTGCGCCAGCAGGTAGCGGGCCTGTTTATCCACCGGCACGGCGGGGCCGGCGGTGGTGGACAGGGCCCACAGTTGCCCGGCGTGGGTCAGCGGCACGCCCTTGGGCTTGCCGGTGGAGCCGGAGGTGTACAGCATCTGCGCGATGTCTTGCGCGGCGGGCGTGACGGCGGCAAAGGCCGCGGGCGCGATCTGCGCGGCAAAGCCCTGCGGGCCGGCGTCGTCGAAGTCCAGCACGGGCACGGTGGCCTCGAACGCGGCGCGGCGGGGCCCGTCCACGAAGGCCAGGGCGATGTCCGCGTCGCGCAGCACGTAGTCGATGTTTTCCTGCGACTGCTTGATGTTGACGGGCACGGCCACGAATCCGGCGCGCATGATGCCGAAGTAGGCGATCAGGTACTCGGCCCGGTTGAGCGCGGCGATGGCGACGCGGGCGCCAGGCACCAGGCCCCTGGCGGTCAGCCAAGCGGCCACGCCGCCGGCGAGCCGGTCGGCCTGGCCGTGGGTCAGGTGCAAGGGCGCGCCGGGCTGGCGCAGGTCGATGATGGCCGGCAGTTCGGCGGGGAGCCGGGGATCGGCCAGATCGCCCAGGTTCTTGAGAGGATGCGTCATGGGGAAAATTCCGGAAGTTGGCGGCTCAGCGCTTTTGCAGCTTGGGATTGAGCGCGTCGTTCAGGCCGTCGCCAACGAGGTTCAGCGACAGCACGGTAAGCATGATGGCTACGCCGGGCACGGCGCAGATGTACCAGGAGGACCGGATCAGGCTGCGGCCTTCGCCGACCAGCCGGCCCCAGCTGGCGATGTTGGGATCGCCCAGGCCCAGGAACGACACCACCGATTCGTAGAGGATGGCGCCGGCCACGACCAGCGACGACATGACGATGACGGGCGGCAGCGCATTGGGCAGGATTTCCGCGGCGACGATGCGCAGCGGGCTCATGCCCACGGCGCGGCAGGCCTGCACGAACTCGCGTTCCTTGAAGGACAGGAATTCGGCGCGGGTCAGCCGCGCGATCGGGGGCCAGGACACCAGGCCGACGGCCAGTGTGATGGTCTCGATGCGCGGGCCCAGCACCGACACGATGGTCAGCACGAAGACCACGTTGGGAATGATCTGGAACAGCTCGGTGACGCGCATGAGCGCCTCGTCGATCCAGCCGCCGGACCAGGCCGCGGCTGCGCCGACGCTGACGCCGATCAGCGTGGCGGTGGCGGCCGCGACCAGGCCGATCAGCAGCGTGGCGCGCGCGCCATGCGCGATCAGCGCGGCGATGTCGCGGCCCATGGAGTCGGTGCCCAGCGGATAGCGCCAGGATTCGAACGGCCAGATTTCGGGCGCGCCGACGATGCGCAGCGGGTTGACCGGGAAGAACCAGTCCGCGCCGGCGGCCATCAGCGCCACCAGCAAGAGAACCAGGGCGCCGGCCACCGCGCCGCGATTGCGGGCGAAGCGCGCGGCGAACGAGGCCGGACGGCGGGCGGCGGCCCCGGCGGCGACGCCGGCGGGAGAATGCAGGGCAGGAGTTGCAGGCATGTCAGGCGGCCTTGATGCGCGGATCCAGGCGGGTGTAGGCGAGGTCCACGATGATGTTGGCGATGATCACCACGACGGAGCTGAGCACCAGGATGCCCAGCACGACGGGATAGTTGCGGCTCATGACGCTGTCGAACAGCACGCCGCCGATGCCGGGCCAGCTGAACACGGACTCGATCACGATGCTGCCGCCCAGCACCGCGCCCAGCTGCAGGCCCAGCAGGGTCACGATGGGCAGCACGGCGTTGCGCAAGATATGGCGCAGCACCACGGTGGCGCGGGTCAGGCCCTTGGCGTAGGCGGTGCGCACGTAGTCCATGCGGCTGACTTCCAGCATCGACGCCCGCATGACGCGGGCGTATGCCGCCGAATAGAACAGGCCCAGCGCGACGGCCGGCAGCGCCAGGTGGTGCAGCACGTCCAGCGCCTGCCGCCAGAGGCCTCCGTCCAGGCCGATGGTGACCATGCCGCCCACGGGAAACCAGCCCAGCTTCACCGAGAACAGGATGATCAGCATGATGCCCAGCCAGAAGCTCGGCGCGGCAAAGCACAGCACGGCGAATGCCGACACGGCGCTGTCCCACCAGGTGTTGACCTTGACGGCCGACACGATGCCGGCCGCCATGCCGACCAGCACGGCGATGGCGATGCTGGCCAGCATCAGCACCAGCGTTGCCGGCAGGTGGGCCAGGATCACGTCCAGCACCGGCAGGTTGTGCCGGTAGGAATAGCCGAAATCCAGCCGCGCCACCGAGCCGATGTACTTCAGCAGCTGCATGGCCGGGGGCTGGTCCAGTCCATAGGTGACGCGCAGGCGTTCGATCAGCGCCGGATCGGTGACCTGCTGTTCGGCCGTCATGACGTCCAGGAAAGTGCCCGGCACGGATTGGATCAGGGCGAAGTTCAGCACCACCACGCCCAGCAGCAGCGGGATGGCCTGGAGCAGGCGGCGCGAGATCAGGCGGATCGGCATGGCTGACTCAGGCCTGCAGCCAGGCGTCGGCCAGGGTTTCGCCCTGGACGTTGGCGCCGGTGGTGAAGTTGCGCACGTTCTTGCCGGCCAGCGTGAACGACTGGATCTCCACCAGCGGCACGATGGGCACGTCGGTGGAAGCCAGGCGCGCGAACTGCGCGGCCAGCGCGCGGCGGGCCTCGGGCGCGGTTTCGATCGCCAGCTTGCCGACGATGGCGTCCATCTCGGGGCTGGAATAGCCCGTGGCGTTGCGGAATGCGGCGCCGCGCACGATGCCGTCGGTGGTGAAGAACTGGGTCACCGTGGGCACCAGTTCCAACGGCGAAGTGAAGTTGGACACGGCGATGTCGTAGTCATAGTCGCCATAGATCCGCTTGAGCGCGGTGGCGCGGTCCACGGAATCCAGCTTGACCGCGATGCCCACGTCTTCCAGCGCCTGCTTCAGGTATTGACCCAGCTTGGCGTTTTCCTCGAACCAGGCGGCGGCCAGCAGGTTGACGGTGAAGCGCTTGCCGTCCTTGACGGGCAGTCCGGCCGCGTCCAGCAGCGCGGCGGCCTTCTTGGGGTCGTAGGGGTAGCGCGGCACGTCCTCGGTGAAGAACAGCGGATTGCTGCTGAAGATCGGCGCAATCGCCGGCTTGCCGCGGCCGTAGTAGATGGTGTCGACGATGAACTGGCGGTCGATGGCGTGCAGGATGGCCTGGCGCACCTCGCGGCGGTTGACGATGTCGCGGCGCTGGTTGAATTCGGCCGTGACGGTCCAGGCCGTGTTCTGGTAGCCGCGGGTGTCCACGACCACCTTGCCGGTCTTGACCAGCCGGTCGATGTCGCGCGCCGGCACCGGGTTGGAGTAGGCCAGGCCCAGTTCGCCGGTCTCCAGCGCGGCGCCGCGCGAGGCCGGATCGCCCCACCAGCGGATCACCAGCTTGTCCAGGTTCGGCAGGCTGGGGTTCCAGTATTTTTCGTTGCGCTGGTATTCGACGTGGCTGCCGCGCACCCACTTGCCGTACTTCCAGGGGCCGGTGCCCACCGGCGTGTTGTTCAGCGGATTGGTGATGAGGTCCTTGCCGTCGTACAGGTGCTTGGGCACCAGCAGCTGGTACTGGCCGGACAGCGTCGATTTCAGGAAGAACTCCGGCACCGGCGCATTGAAGCTCAGCACCACCGTGTGCGGGTCCGGCGCGGTGGCCTGCGTCAGCGACTTCAGCGCGATGCCGGCCGAAATCGGCTTCCAGTGCTGCAGCACGTTGTAGACCACGTCGGCCGACGTGAACGGCGCGCCGTCATGCCAGGTGACGCCTTCGCGCAGCTTGATCGTGTAGCTGCGGAAGTCCGCCGCCGGCGTGACGGACAGGGCCAGCGCGGGCTGGAACTTCAGGTCCGCGTCCAGCTTGAGCAGGCGCTCCAGGATCTTGGTGGAGGTCAGGAAGGGGCTGGAGCCGCCGCCGCCCGGTACGAACAGGGCTTGCGGCTCCAGGCCGCCCCAGGTGGCGACCAGGGTGCCGCCCTTGCGGGCCGGCCCGGCATCCGAGCCGGGCTGGTCGGTGGCGGCCAGCAGGGCGCGCGGCGCCAGGCCCAGCCCCAGGCCGGTGGCGGCCAGGCCGCCCGCGGCGGAACGGGTGAGGAAGGCGCGCCGTCCGGGGCGCGTGGCGAGTGTCATGATGAAATCCTTGGTTCGGTTGGCCGGCTCAGCCCTGGCTGAGCGTGGCGTAGGTGGCGCGGCCGATGGCCACCAGCGCGCCCTGGTCGTTGTAGAGGTCCACGTCCGCCACGCCGACGCTGCGGCCATTGCGGCGCACCCGCGCCACGGCGGTCAGCGAGGTGTTCACGGCGGGGCGCAGGTAGTCGACGCGGAAATTGATCGTCGGCAGCCCACGGCCCAGCAGCATGCCGACGGCGAAGTCGCCCACGGTGTCGATCACGGCGGCCAGCGGGCCGCCATGCCATTGGCCGCTGGCCGCGCCGCGCTCGAATTCCGGGCGCATCGGCGCCAGCACCGTCAGTTCGCCTTGTTCGTGGTTCACCTCGCGCACCGACAGGCCCAGCCAGGCGATGAAGGGCGACCCGTCGAACTTGGCCTGGATCTCGGCCGCATTCAGCACCGCGCTCATGAGGCCACCAGCACTTTGCCGACGATCTTGCGATCTTCCAGCGAGGCCAGTGCGTCGGCGCCTTGTTCCAGCGGCCAGACCCGGTCCACCTCCACGCGCAGGCGGCCGTCGCGCACCAGCGCCAGCAGTTCGTGCAGGTCCTCGCGGTCCCAGCCGTTGGAGCCGCGGATCTGCAGCTCGAAGGTCCAGATGTAGCGCAGGTCTTCCTTGGGATCGAAGCCGGCGGTGGCGCCGCAGGTCAGCAGGCGTCCGCCCAGGCGCAGGCAGCGCAGGGACTTGACCCAGGTGTCGCCGCCCGTGAAATTCACCACCACGTCCACGCCGCCGGGCTTGCCGCCGCGGCGGCGGGAAGGCTTGCCGAAGCGTTCCTGCACGGCCTTCAGGAAGTCTTCTTCCGTGTACAGGATGATGTGGTCGGCGCCCAGGGCGCGCAGCGCTTCGCCCTTTTCGGCGGTGCCGGCGCAGGCGATGACTTCGGCGCCGGCCAGCTTGGCCAGCTGCACGGCGCAGACGCCCACGCCGCCGCTTGCGCCCAGGATCAGCACCTTTTCGCCAGGCTGCACCTGGCCGATTCGGTTCATCATGCGCAGCGCGGTGCCATAGGCCACCGGCAGCGCGGCGGCCTGCTCGAAGCTGACCTCGTCGGGCAGGCGCAGCAACTGGTGCGCGGGGATGCGGCACAGCTCCGCCAGGCCGCCGTGGATGGTCTCGCCGACCAGCCCGCCGTCGACGCGGTCGATCGGATCCACCAGGACGCGGTCGCCCACCTTCCAGTCGCGCACGTTGCCGCCCGCCTGCACGATCTCGCCGGCCACGTCCAGGCCGATGATGACGGGGAAGGGCAGCTTGATGCCGGGCATGCCGCGGCGGGTGAACACGTCGTGATAGTTCAAGGACGAGGCCTTGACGCGAATCACCACGTCGTCGGGACCGGCCACGGGGTCGGGGAAGTTGGTTTCCAGGCGCAGCTTGTCGCTGCCGCCGTGTTCACGCAAAACAATAGCTTTCATGACTGCCAGATAGAGTGAGGGTTGTCTTGGAAAAAATCACCAGCCGGCCACGCCGCTTATGGCCTGGCGCGTAATGTGCAGGCCATGCGCGACCACGCTGCGCCGCCACACGCTGGATACGGGAACGAAGGCGTCGACCAGGTCGGCTCGCAGCTGGGCGTCGCGCGCGGCGTCGGCCGCCAGCGGCGCCTTGAAGCGCAGCCACTGGTCCAGGCGCAGCGCGGGCCGCATCTGCAGGCCGCGCGTGCCGAACTCGACGACCGCGCCGGCCAGGGCGCGATTGCCCAGCGCCTGCTGCACGCCGCGGAACACCAGTCCCTGATAGTCGGGACGGGCCAGTCCATGCGGGCGCTGGTCGCGCACGCGTTCGGCGCCCCACCAGCTTGCGGCTTGCGCCTGCTCCGGGCTGCCCTCGTCGTTGAAGCACAGGAAGAAGGGCTCGCCGTATTCGCCGATGCCGGTGTGCCAGTCGATGAAGGCCACGCGCTCGCTGGCGGCCAGGTGCTCGTCGACGATGCGGCGCAGGGTGCGGTTGGACCATTCCGGGTTCTGGCCGCCATAGACCAGGCCGTCCGGGTGCGTGTACTGGCCGCTGGCGGTGACGTTGAACAGCACGTCCGCGCCATGCGTCTGCTTGAACTGTTCCAGCTCCCGGGCGCTCGCATCCAGCGTGGCCTCGGTCCATTCCTGCGGGATCAGGTGCGGGTGCAGCGTGGCGTAATGCGGATTGGCGGGGTAGGGACGCGTGTGGTCGACGAAATTGCGGTTCAGGTCGACATTGTTTTCGGTGGTGCGCGTGTCGTGCGCATAGCCATACGGATTCAGCGCATGCACCAGCACCACGTTGACGTCGTCCGGCAGCGCCCGTCCACCATCGGCATGCAGCCAGGCAAGCTGCACGGCCGATCCGGCCGCGCCTTCCAGGCCATGCGTGCCGCTGAGGGCAAGATGGGTGCGGGGCGCATCGCGGCGGCCCAGCACGGCGACGTCCACGCTCAGCGGCTCGCCTTGCGGGTCCTTCAGCGTGGGGTGCTCATGGCGGAACAGCGCCGCGCCGCGCCCGGCGGCCGCGGTCACGAAGGCCAGCCGCGCCGCCGCGTAGTCGCTGGCGAAGCAGTCCCAGTAATCAGGCAAGGTGTGGCTCATTTCAGGCCTCTTGCACGAAGACTTGCAGCGCGCCGCCCGCGTCGTCGGGCGACACCACCAGCTCGCCGCGCGTGTTGGCGCGGTAGTTCACCTGGTTGGCGTCGAACAGCGCGCGCGTCTTTGCCAGATCGCGGACGCCGATGACCGACCCCGCGAACCATCCGCCCTGGGCCGAGGCCGGCAGGCCGGCTGGCACGCGGACCCGGGGGTAGCGCTGTTCAATTGCGGCCGGCGTCAGGAAGTCGATGCGCAGGCTGCCGCGGCGCACCTGCAGGCCGCCATCGGGCAGTTCGCTGATGGCGATCGCGCCGAACACGCGTTCATAGCCGGCGCGCAGCGAGCGCGGTTCGGGGTGGACGGCGATCAGCGCCTCGATACGGCGCGCGCCGTTGGCGTGGTCCTGCCATTCGGGCCGGTAGACCAGATGACGCGTCAGGTGGCCGCAGGTGAAGAAATCCGGCACGCCAAGCAGGCCGGCGGGAAACTGGGTGTTGTTCCAGGCGGCGTCCTCGCTGCCTTCGGGCAGGTGCACGGGGCGGCCGCCGCTGACGGGCGGCTCGGCGTCGATGCCCAGGCGCGCCAGCTCGGCATGCACGGCCGTGCTGTCGGTCGTCTGCAGGGCGGTGGCCACCGGCCCTTCGTAGGCGTCGTCGAAGCCGCCAAAGCGCGACTGCGCTTTCAGCGTTTCGGGGAAGGTCAGCAGTTCAAGATAGTTCGCATCCAGGATGATGGTCTGGTTGCGCGTGCCGCGATGGTGCCGGCCTTGCGGCGCCAGGCTGAAGCCCAGCTTGACGTAGCGGTCGGTCGCCGCCTGCAGGTCGTTGACCCGGATGATGTAGTGGTCCAGGCCGGTGACTGAGGGGAGGGACATCGGTGTTCCTGTATGCGCTTTGGGAAAAACGCAGTCTGGCCGATGCGCCGTCGCGCTAGAACGATTGAATTCTCATGTCGATATCTGTTTTTTGATCGGCGGCCGCGAGAGCCCTGGCGGCATATCCAAATCACTAATGCGTGTTCAAGGGGGATTTGCCTGCCGGTGTGGCGTTCTGGTTCTTTCAGCAGGCGCCCCTCCTTAAGGGGGCCATTTTCGCTTTGAGGCGGCGCACCTTCGGAAGCCGCGCCGCAGCCCTCATCGAACGGGCTGCGGCGCGGCGTTTTGTGCTTGAGGCTCAGGCCGCCGACAGCGTGCCGTCGACCATGCGGGTCAGGCCCAGGGGATTGCCGCGCTTGACGCCGTCGGGCAGCAGCACGTCGGGCAGGTCCTGATAGCAGACCGGCCGCAGGAAGCGGCGGATGGCGGTTGCGCCCACCGACGTCGACGCCGGATTGGACGTGGCAGGGAAGGGGCCGCCATGCACCATGGCGTGGCTGACTTCGACGCCCGTCGGGTAGCCGTTGGCCAGGATGCGGCCGGCCTTGCGTTCCAGTACCGGCAGCAGGGCTTGCGCGAGCGCCACGTCCGCGTCGTCGACGAACAGGGTGGCGGTGAGCTGGCCTTCCAGATGCTCGGCCACGGCCTTCATCTGCGCGGCATCCTTGCAGGCCACGACCAGGGACGCCGGGCCGAACACCTCCGCTTCCAGTTCGCGCGAGGCCAGGAACTGATCGGCGTTGGCGCCGAACACCACGGCGCCCGCGGCGTTGCACGCGGGATTCGAGGGTTCGCCGCGTCCCACGGTGGAGACGCTGGCATGGCTGGCCAAGGCGTCCGCGCCTTGTTCATAGGCCGAGAAGATGCCCGGGGTCAGCATGGTGGCCGCTCCCTTGGCTTTCACGGCTTCGGCGGCCGCCTGGCGGAAGCGGTCCAGCGCGGGGCCTTCTATGCCGATCACCAGACCGGGGTTGGTGCAGAACTGGCCTACGCCCAGGGCCAGCGAATCGACGAACCCCCGGGCGATGGATTCCGCGCGGGCTTCCAAAGCAGCCGGCATCAGGAACACGGGGTTGATGCTGGACATTTCCGCATACACGGGAATCGGCACCGGGCGGGCATTGGCGGCGGCGACCAGCGCCAGGCCGCCCCGGCGCGAGCCGGTGAAGCCGACTGCCGTGATGGCGGGATGGATTGCCAGCGCCGTGCCGATTTCATTGCCTGCGCCGAACAGCAGCGAGAACGTACCTTCGGGCAGGCCGTGCTTGGAGACGGCTTGCTGGATTGCGCGGCCGACCATTTCGGACGTGCCGGGGTGGGCATTGTGCGCCTTGACGATGACGGGGCAGCCGGCGGCCAGCGCCGATGCCGTGTCGCCGCCGGCGACCGAAAACGCCAGCGGGAAGTTGCTGGCGCCGAACACGGCGACCGGGCCCAGCGGCACATTGGCCAGGCGCAGGTCCGCGCGCGGCAGGGGCTGGCGTTCGGGCAGCGCGGGGTCGATGGTGGCGTCCAGGAAATAGCCGTCGCGCACCACGCGGGCGAACAGGCGCAACTGGCCCACGGTGCGGCCGCGTTCGCCCTGCAGGCGCGCCAGCGGCAGGCCGGTCTCCTGGTGTGCGCGATCAATCAGCGCATCGCCCAGGGCCAGGATGCCCTCGGCGATGCTCTCAAGGAATTGCGCCCGCGTTTCCAGCGGCGCGGCGCGGTACGGGTCGAACGCGGCGCGGGCCAGTTCGGCCGCGCGCGCGACGTCTTCGGAGGAGCCGGCGGGATAGCCGGGTTCCAGGCGCGCGCCGGTGGCGGGATTGATGGCGTGCTGGGCAGCGCCCGCGCCCAGGACGGCGGTCGAGCCGATCAACATTTGGCCGGTCAGGTTCATGGTCATCTCCAAAAAGTGTGCGCTGGCCCTACGAGCGGGCTTCTCTGCCTCCGGACGGCCCGGGGACAAAAATGCCCCCGAATCGGGGGCAGGCGGTATCAATGCAGGCCGGTTACTGGGCGCCCGATTTCTTGATCAGGGCGTTGAGCATTTCCAGTTCTTCGCCGGTCAGGTCGGTGAGCGGGGCGCGCACGGGGCCGGCGTCGTGGCCGACCAGCTTGGCGCCGGCCTTGACGATGCTGACGGCATAGCCGGCCTTGCGGTTGCGGATTTCAAGGTAGGGCAGGAAGAAATCGTCGAGCAGGCGGTTGGTGGTGGCGCTGTCGCCGGCAGCGATGGCGCGGTAGAAGTCCATGGCCATCTTGGGCACGAAGTTGAACACGGCCGAGGAATAGACCGGCACGCCGAGTGCGCGATAGGCGGCGGCATAGACTTCGGCGGTGGGCAGGCCGCCCAGGTACGAGAAGCGGTCGCCCAGCTTGCGGCGGATGCGCACCATGGCTTCGATGTCGCCGATGCCGTCCTTGAAGCCGACCAGGTTGGGGCAGCGCTCGGCCAGCTGGGCCAGGCTGTCGGCCGACAGGCGGGATTGGGCGCGGTTGTAGACGATGACGCCGATCTTGACGGACTTGCAGACCTGTTCGACATAGGCGGCGATGCCGTCTTGCGAGGCTTCGGTCAGGTAGTGCGGCAGCAGCAGGATGCCCTTGGCGCCCTGGCGTTCGGCTTCCTGTGCGTAGGCGATGGCCGTGCGGGTGGGGCCGCCCGCACCCGCCAGGATGGGCACCTTGCCGGCGCAGGTCTGGACGGCGGTGCGGACGACGTCCGAGTATTCCTGGGGAGCCAGCGAGAAGAACTCGCCGGTGCCGCCGGCGGCGAACAGGGCGCTGGCGCCATAGGGAGCCAGCCATTCCAGGCGGGCCGCATAGCCCTTGGCGTTGAAATCGCCGTTCTGGTCGAAGTCGGTCACGGGGAAGGACAGCAAGCCTTCCGAAACGATGTCCTTGAGTTCCTGCGGAGTCGTCATGTTGCGCTCATCCCTAGATGGCCGTCGCAGGCGGAGGAAAGGTGCTGCGGACGGGATGTGGTGATAAAAGGTACGTCATCGTACAACATGAATCGTACGGATTCAACACGGGTTTCCCTATGGCGTATCCTGTTTACAAGGGGAAACCCGAAATTTATTTTTGATGTGGTTCAGCGATATTCTGTTGGTTGTACGATAACGTATCGGATGCCCGAAGGTGGCGTCCACCAGGCAAAAGGATTTTCCATGCAGGTAGCGGCAGAGCAGGCGCCAGTGCTGATCAAGATTCATCCCCAGGACAACGTGGCGATCGTCGCCAATGAAGGCGGGCTGGCCGCGGGCACGATCCTGCCCGACGGGCTGAAACTGCTGGATGCCGTGCCGCAGGGGCACAAGGTTGCCCTCGCGGACCTGGCCGAAGGCGATCCGGTCGTGCGCTACAACGTGGTCGTGGGCTTTGCGGGCAAGGCCTTGCCGCGCGGCAGCTGGATCAACGAACGCGTCACCACCATGCCGGCGGCGCGCACCTTGCAGGACCTCCCGGTTTCGACGCGCATCGCGCCGCTGCCGCCGCTCGAGGGCTACACGTTCGAGGGCTACCGCAACGCCGACGGCACGGTGGGCACGCGCAATATCCTCGCCATCACCACCACCGTGCAGTGTGTGCAGGGCGTGGTCGAGCACGCGGTCGCGCGCATCCGCCAGGAACTGCTGCCGCGTTACCCCAACGTGGACGACGTGGTCGGGCTTGAGCACACCTATGGCTGCGGCGTGGCGATCGACGCCCCCGGCGCGGCCATTCCGATCCGCACCCTGCACAACATCAGCCGCAACCCGAATTTCGGCGGAACGTCCATGGTGGTCAGCCTGGGCTGTGAAAAGCTGCAGCCGGACCGCCTGCTGGCGCCCAACGCCATCCCGATCCGGGCGGGCGAGGGCATGGGCGCCGACGGCGTGGACACCATCGTGCTGCAGGACGAAGAGAATATCGGCTTCGAATCCATGATCACGCTGATTATGCGCACGGCCGAACGCCACCTGCAGAAGCTGAATGCCCGCCGGCGCGAAACCTGCCCCGTGTCCGAGCTGACCGTGGGCGTGCAGTGCGGCGGCAGCGATGCGTTCTCCGGCGTCACCGCCAATCCGGCCGTGGGCTTTGCCACCGACCTGCTGGTGCGCGCGGGCGGCACCGTGATGTTCTCCGAGAACACCGAAGTGCGCGACGGCATCGACCAGCTGACCGCGCGCGCCGCCACGCCCGAAGTGGCCGATGCGCTCATCCGCGAAATGGCCTGGTACGACGAATACCTGCAACGCGGCATGGCCGACCGCAGCGCCAACACCAGCCCCGGCAACAAGAAGGGCGGCCTGTCGAACATCGTGGAAAAGGCCATGGGCTCGATCGTGAAGTCAGGCTCCTCGCCCATCCATGGGGTGCTGTCGCCCGGCGACCGGCTTACCCGCAAGGGCCTGATCTTCGCCGCCACGCCGGCCAGCGACTTCATCTGCGGCACGCTGCAGCTGGCCGCCGGCATGAACCTGCACATCTTCACCACCGGCCGCGGCACGCCCTACGGACTGGCCCAGGTGCCGGTGATCAAGGTCGCCACGCGCTCCAGCCTGGCGCGCCGCTGGCACGACCTGATGGATGTGGACGCCGGCGTCATCGCCACCGGCCAGGCCTCGATCGAGGACGTGGGCTGGGAACTGTTCCGCCTGATGCTGGATGTGGCCAGCGGCAAGCAACAGACCTGTGCGGAAAAGCTCAAGCTGCACAACGCCCTGGCGCTGTTCAACCCCGGTCCCGTGACCTGATGGCCGCCAGCGCCATTCCGTAGCCCCATCGCAAAAATACACAAAGAGGAGACAGCCGATGGAGATCGACCCCCTAGTCCAGCCCGGCCGGCGCCGGCTGCTGGGCGCCGCGCTTGCACTGGGACCCGCCAGCCTTGCGCAGGCGCAATCCTTCAGCTTTACCCCGCAGCAACGCTACCCGGATCCGTCGGTCCGGATCCTGGACCCGGAGTTTTCCAAGTACCGCATCTACAGCAGCAGCGTGGAGCAGCTGGCCACCGGCTTTCGCTGGCTGGAAGGCCCGGTCTGGGTGGGCGACGGTCGCTACCTGCTGGTGTCGGATATTCCCAACGACCGCATCCTGCGCTGGGACGAGACGACCGGCGCGATCAGCGTGTTCCGCCAGCCAGCCAATTTCAGCAACGGACTGGCGCGCGACCGCCAGGGGCGGCTGCTGGCCTGCGAACACCTGACTCGGCGCGTCACGCGCACCGAGTATGACGGCAGCATCACCGTGCTGGCCGACCGCTACGACGGCAAGCGCTTGAACTCGCCGAACGACATCGTCTGCCAGCGCAACGGCGCGGTCTGGTTCACCGACCCGCCGTTCGGCATCGGCGGGCACTGGGAAGGCGATAAAGCCACGCCCGAACTGCCGCACTCCGTCTACCGCATCGATCCGGCCGATGGCCGCGTGACGCTGGCGCTGGGCGACCTGGCCGGCCCCAACGGCCTGTGCTTTTCGCCGGACGAGAAGCGGCTTTACGTGGTCGAGTCCCGCCACCAGCCCAACCGCGTGGTCTGGGCCTATGACGTGGGCGCGGACGGAAGCTTGTCCGGCAAGCGCCTGCACATCGACGCCCAGGGCCCCGGCGCCATCGACGGCATCAAGTGCGACGAGGCCGGCAACCTGTGGTGCGGGTGGGGCAGCAACGGATCGCCGGACGCCAAGTCCGAAGAGCTGGACGGCGTGATGGTGTTCAACCCGGCCGGCAAGGCTATCGGCCACATCCGGCTGCCGGAACGCTGCGCCAACCTGTGCTTTGGCGGCGCCAAGCGCAACCGCCTGTTCATGGCCAGCAGCCATTCGCTCTATGCCCTGTACGTGGAGACTCGCGGCGCGGCATAGATACCCAACCGCGGCCGGGGGATGGCCGCGGGCAATTCAATATGCATATCAAACAGCGTGGAGACAGCATGAACCCGAGCAAGAGACAATTCCTGGGCAGCGCCGCGGCGCTCTGCCTGACGCCCCTGGTGCCGGCGTGGGCGCAATCGCCGGAGTGGCCGTCGCGGCCCGTGCGCATTGTCGTGCCTTACCCGCCCGGCGGTTCGTCGGACATCATCGCCCGGATCCTTGCGCCCCGCCTGGCCGAAGCGCTCAAGCAGACCGTGGTGGTCGAGAACAAGCCCGGCGCCAATGGCAATCTGGGCGCCGGCCTGGTGGTGCAGTCGGCGCAGGAAGGCCATACCGTGCTGTTGTGCGACGTGGGCGCGCTGGCGATCAGTCCGTCCGTCTACACCAAGCTGACCTTCGATCCGTCCAAGGACCTGCGCGCCGTGGGCATGCTGGCCTATTCGCCGCACGTGCTGGCGGTGCATCCGGACGTGCCGGCCAAGACCGTGGAAGAGCTGGTCGCGCTGTCCAAAAAGCAGCGCCTGAACTTCGCGGTCACGGCGATCGGCAGCGCGCCGCATCTGGCCGCCGTGGCCGTCCAGCAAGCCACCGGCGCCCAGTGGGAATACGTGCCGTACAAGGGCGGCTCGCAGGCAGTGACCGACACGATAGGCGGGCAGACGCAGATCATCATGAACGGCCTGCTGGCGACGCTGCCGCACATCAAGGCCGGCAAGCTGCGGCCGATCGCGATTTCCAAGAAAGAGCGCATGCAGCTGGTGCCGGACATCCCCACCATCTCGGAACAGGGCGTGGCCGGCTTCGAGTCGGGCACCTGGCAGGGCGTGATGGCGCCCGTCACCATGACCGATCCGGTCGCCGTCCGCCTGGCCACGCTGATGGCGCAGATCGTCAGCCAGCCCGATGTCACGGCGCAGTTGAACGAGCAGGGCGCCGAGATCGTCACCCGCAACCCGGCCGAGCTCTCCCAGTTCTTCAACGGCGAGCGCGCGCGCTGGGCCAAGGTGGTGCAAAGCGCCGATATCCGCCTGGATTGATCCTGGCGGCCGTGCCATTCCCCGCCTTGCGAGGGGCGGGGGATGGGCGCACACTGGGGCTGGAACAGTCCAGGTGGAGCGTAGCGATGAAATCCCTGATCGCCGTGGCGGCAGTGGCGGCATTGGCCAGCTGGCCGGCGCTGGCGCGGGACGCGCTGCCCACGGTGCCGCAGCCGCCCCCATCCGCGCGCACCTTGCCGGATGCCTGCCTGGGCACATCCTGTCCGAAGATGGTGGACCCGGGAAAGATCAACCGGGATTGCCTGGGGACCTCATGCCCCGGAACCCGCTACCCGCCCGCCGGAACCTCTCCGGGTCAATCCCCGGGCCAATCCGGCCTGAAAGGTCCGGCGCGGCCCTGGCTGCCCCCCATCCCGCCACGCCCCGGCCAGCCGCCCGTCGGCCCGCTGACGCCGGCTCCGGCGCTGCCGCGCTAGGCGGGGGATCGGGATAAACCGGCAAACAAACCGGAAAACAAACCGGAAAATAAACCGGAAAATAAACCGGCAAATTAAATCCATAAAAGTAGAGTTTTTCCAAGAAAATTACATTATTATCAATGCATTGTTCTTGGAATTTGCCGGAATTTAAACCGGCAAATAAGTTCATAAAAATGTACGAATTCCCCCATCAGTTCTTGCCGCTGCTGCCTGCAGACCACCTGCTGCAAACCTATCGTGAACGCGCGTCGGCCGTCGTGAACCAAGCGGCCGAGTTAGGGGGGCAAGCGCATCCCGTTACGCGCGAGGCGTTGCGTGAGTTGCTTCGGAGCATGAATTCCTACTACAGCAACAGGATAGAAGGGCAGAGCACGACGCCGAAGAATATCGATGCCGCCTTGAATCAGAACTTTTCCGACAGACCGGAAATTGCGCAGTTGCAGCGTATTGCCGTGGCCCACATAGAAGCCGAACGGGAGGTTGAGAGGCAGGCCGTATCGGTTTGGCCTCTAGACGCAAAGTTCATCAAGATCGCCCACGGCGCGCTCTATGGCCGTCTTGCTCCTGCTGACCGCACGACCAAAGATGGACTGGTTGTTGCACCAGCCGCGCTTCGGGAGATGGACGTGATGGTTGGTCGCCACCGTCCGCCCGCGTGGCAGTCGCTTCCGCAATTCATGGATGTTTTCACTGAACACTATGCAAGTCCGCGATCAACGGACTCGCAGCTCATCGCCATCGCTTGCGCGCATCACCGCATGGCCTGGATGCATCCCTTTGTGGATGGCAATGGGCGTGCCACCCGTCTGCAAACGCACGCGGCTATGGTGCCCATAACCAAAGGACTATGGTCGGTCAATCGAGGTCTGGCCAGGAGCGTGCACCAATACTACGATCACCTCGCCGCCGCTGACGCGCCTCGTCAAGGAGACCTGGACGGCCGGGGCAACCTGACGCAGAAAGGGCTCATCCAGTGGGTCGATTACTTTCTGCGCGTCTGCGAAGACCAGGTGGCGTACATGTCGGAAATGCTGGCGTTGGATTCGATGAAGGCGAAGATCAAGGCAGCTGTCCAAATCGAAGCGGCCAAGGGACTGTTGCGGGAAGAGGTCGCTCTGCCCATCTACCACTTGTTCGCGGCAGGACCAACTACTCGGGGCGAATTCATCCAGATGACCGGCTTGGGCGAGCGCACAGGCCGGTCCGCCTTGTCGGCGGCGTTGAAATGCGGGCTGGTCGCTTCCGAGACGTCGCGAGCGCCGGTCCGATTCGGGTTCCCTCTTGCATCCTTGTCGGTGCTCTTGCCGGCCCTGTACGGCGTCGGCGAGTAGTTCAGTCTGATGTCACCCTCAACGCAGACCGATAAGGCTCGGCCTGAGTCATTTCTCCCAGCACCTCTCGCAATATCCCTTGCACGATCTTCACGGCCTGGGTCAACGGGCGACTGGAGGCGGTGGCCACCATCAAGCGGGTGGACAGGCCTGGATGGACGATTTTGCGGGCGATCAGCTTGCCGGAGGCGACTTCGTTGATGACGGCGGGCAGGCCCAGCACGGTGTGAGCGAGGCCCTGGACGACAATTTCCTTCATCAGTTCCAGCGCATCCATTTCAAACGCCACGTGCAGCGGCATGTCCGCCTGCGTGGCGGCATGTTCCAGCGTGCGGCGCAGGCCGTGGTTGCGGGTCGGCAGCACCAGCGGCAGATCGCGCAGCTGGTTGAATCCGATGGACGGCATGGCTCGGGCGGCGGGTGACAGGTTTTGGGGCGGAGAAACCAGGGCCAAGTCCAGTTCGGCCAAGGGGGCCACCGCGATGTGCTGAGAGCGTCGCGCATCATGCAGCACGGCGATGTCGACCCGGGCGTTGGTCAGCCACTCGTGCACATAACCGCTGTAGCCGGTGATGATGTTGAGCTGGATGCGCGGGTGCCGCTTCCAGACCTCGGCCACCAACCGCATTCCTACCATGTGACAGAGCGTCGGCGTGAGCCCCAGCATGACCTGGCCGGAGGGCGATTTCTGATCGTCGTGGAATTCCGTAACCACGTGATCCATCTGGCGCAGCAGCGGCCGCAGCCGGTCCAGCAGCTTTTCGCCGTCGGGCGTAAGCGATACGCCGCGCCCGTTGCGGTAGAGCAGGGCGCAGCCGCATTCGTCTTCCAGTTTCCTGACTTGCCGGCCAAGCGCCGACTGGGCGATGCCAAGCACCGATGCGGCTTTGGAGAAGCTGCCCTGATCGGCGACGTGGATCAGGTTTTCGATCTTGCGTAGGTCCATCCCGGGTCCGTGGCGGACGGCGCGCGCCGCTGTCTCTTTCTTGTATATCTGATAGCCAGAGTATGCCTAGTTGGCCTGCCGTTGCCAATCTAGAATTCCCTCGACCTTTGCAGCCAGAGACGCCGCCGCCCATGACTTCTTCCGCCGACCTCAACACCTCCGCGCACGCGCTGCTCGGGATATTTGCCGCCAACGCCATCGACCGCGTGTTCGTCGTGCCGGGCGAAAGCTATCTGGGCGTGCTGGACGCGCTCCATGATTTTCCCGGCATCGACGTGGTGACCTGCCGACACGAGGGCGGCGCGGCCTTCATGGCGGGGGCCGACGCCCGGCTGACGGGCCGCCCGGGCGTGGCGATGGTGTCGCGCGGTCCTGGCGCAGCCAACGCTTCCATCGGCGTGCACGCGGCGCAGCAGGATGGCGTGCCGATGATTCTGCTGATCGGACAGGTGCCCAGAAAGGACGTGCGCAAGGAGGCATTCCAGGAAATCGATTACCAGAAGATGTTCGGCTCGATGGCCAAGTGGGTGGTCGAGGTGACGGCGCCCGAAGAACTGGCGGCGGCCGCCTTCAAGGCCATCCGGGTGGCGATGTCGGGCACGCCCGGACCCGTGGTCATGGTGGTGCCCGAGGACGTGCAGCAGGCGCCGGTGACGCAGCCCGGCTGGGTCGCTACGCCGGAATGTCCGGCGCAGCCCGCGGCCCGGACGCTGGACCAGATTCATGCCTTGCTGGCCCGTGCGCGCAGGCCGTTGATCATCGCCGGGGGGGCGTTCGACCGGCCGGGCGGGCGCGAGGCGCTGCGCCGCCTGGCCGAGCGGCACACGATCCCGGTGGCCGTATCGTTTCGCCAGCACGACATCTTTCCCAACACGCATGCCCTGTACGCCGGGGATTTGGACCTGGCGACGCAGGCGGCGCAGGTGTCCGCGTTGGATTCCAGCGATCTGATCCTGGCGCTGGGCACGCGCCTGGGCGACATCACGACGCAGGGCTATGCCTTTCCCGCCCATCCCAGGCCCTCGCAGACCCTGGTGCATTGCTACGCCGACCCGCACATCGTGAACCAGCACTTCGCCGCGGACGTGGGGGTGGTGGCGGATCCGGCCGCTACCGCGGGCGCGCTGGCCGACCTGCCAGGGACGGGACAGGGCCTGGCGCGGGGGGATTGGGCGGCCTCGCTGCGCGCCATCCGCCAATGCGCGGCGGCATGGCCCGATCTGGCGGCCGGCGACCCGGCGGCCGATGACGGCGTGCCTTTCGTGGCGGTGGTGCGGGCGCTGGCGGCGCAAGCGCCCGCCGACGTGGCGATATGCCTGGACGCGGGCACCTTCGCGGCGCCGGTGTACCGCCACTTTCCGTTCGTCCATCCGCAGCGGCTGATGGCGTCGCAATCCGGCGCCATGGGCTACGGCACCCCCTCCGCGATCGCGGCGCAGCTGCGCGACCCGTGTCGCAAAGTGGTGTGCATGGTGGGCGATGGTGGCTTCATGATGACCGGCAACGAGATGGCGGTGGCGGCCGAGCGCGGCCTGCCCATCCTGTTCATTGTGTCCAACAACAACTGCTATGGGTCCATCCGCCTGCACCAGGCGCGCACCTATCCGGGCCGATACGTGGGCACGAACCTGGCCAGCCCGGATTTCACGATGATGGCGCGCGCCTTTGGCGTGCAGGGCGAGTATCTGACGAGGACTGATCAGCTGGTTGGGGCCATCGCGCGCGGCCTGGCTTCGGATGCGCCATACCTGCTGGAAGTCCGCACCAGTCTGGCGGCTATCCTGCCGCCGGGCGTGGGCCATGTGGCGGGCAAGGACCTGCTGGCGCGCGGCGACTGACAGCGATGCGCGCCGCCCGGCATCCGGGCGGCGGCGTTCAGCTCTTGTAGCCCGGATCTTTGCGGTCCATCAGCCGCAGCATGGCGGGCCATTCCAACTCGCCGAACGGACGGCGCGTGGCGGGCTGGTACAGGTGCCAGGTCTTTTCGATTACCTCCGGCGGCGGCAGGCAGAGTTCGCGGTTGGCGCTCAGGGCGTCGACCTGCGCCTTGCAGGCCATTTCCAGCCAGTACAGCGTGTTGAACGCCTGGGCGATGCTGGGCCCCGCGGCCAACAGGCCGTGGTTGCGCAGGATCATCGCCTCGGACGTACCGAGGTCGCGCACCAGGCGCGCGCGTTCGTCCAGGTCGATGGCCACGCTTTCGTAGTCGTGGTAGGGAATCCTGGCAAAGCGCATCGCGGTCTGCGTCAGCGGCAGCAAGCCGCATTTCAGCGCCGACACTGCCATGCCGGCGCGCGTGTGGGTATGAATCACGCATTGGACATCGTGGCGCGCGCCATGCACCGCGCTATGGATCACATAGCCGGCGGCATTGATCCCGTAGCTGGAAGGCTGGCTGAGAATGTTGCCGGCCAGGTCGATCCTGACCAGGCTGGACGCGGTGATTTCGTCATACATCATGCCGTAGGGGTTGATCAGCAGTTGGTTGTCCGTTCCGGGTATGCGTGCGGTGATGTGGTTGTAGATCAGGTCGCTCATGCCGAAATGCGACACCAGGCGGTAGCAGGCAGCCAGCTGGACGCGGGTGTCCCATTCCTGGGCGCTCATGTCTGAAGGGGCGTGCATGGTTGTCGGATCCTGTTCAGTCGGTGGCTTTTACATTGAATTCGCGGACGACTTTGCCCCACGAATCGTATTCGGACTTCATCATGGCGCCGAAGCTGGCGGGCGATGCAGTGGTGCGGACCTGGGCGCCAATATCCGCCAGCTTGTCGCGCACGGCCGGATCGGCCAGTACTGCGTTCATTTCCCGGGCCAGCCTGTCCTGGATGGCTGGGGGAATGCCGGCGGGGGCGATCAGGCCCAGCCAGGCGCCCATGTCGAATCCCGCAAAGCCTTGCTCGGCCACGGTGGGCACGTCCGGCAGCGTGGATACGCGTTCCGTGGTGCTGACGGCCAGTGCCTTGAGCCGGCCCGCCTTCACCATGGCCAGCGAAGACACCATAGTGTCGAACGTGGCATAGGTGCGCCCACCGACGATGTCCGTCTGCGCCTGGCTACTGCCTTTGTACGGCACGTGGACCATGGCGGCGCCAGCCTTGGACAGCAACACCGCTGTCACCAGGTGGCTGGTCGTACCGATGCCCGTGGTGGCGTAGGTGTATTGGCCAGGCTTGGCCTTCACTGCGGCCAGGAACTCGGTCAGGTTGCGCGCCGGGTTGTCGGGGCTGACGACGAACAGGTACGGCAGCCAGGTAATCAGGCCGATGGGAGCGAAGTCCTTGCGCGCGTCGTAGTTCAGGTTGGGATAGACGTGCGGGTTGATCGCCTGTGGGGCGGAGGCGCCGATCATCAGCGTGTAGCCGTCGGGCCTGGCGCGGGCGCCCAGGCCGGCGGCGATGGAGCCGCCCGCGCCAGGCTTGTTTTCGACGATGAACTGCTGGCCCATGCGCTGGGCCAGGCGCTCGCCGAGCATCCGCGCCACGGTGTCGGTCGCCGTGCCTGGCGGAAAACCGACCAGGATCGTGACCGGTTTGGCGGGATAGGGCGCCTCCTGGGCCTGCACGGCGGCACCGGCTGCCGAAAACGTGGCGGCCAGCGCCAGGGCCAGCGTTGTTGCGTATCGCATCTTTGTCTCTCCAGTCATGGTTCCGATGGCGGGAGAGCGCTTGCGCCGGCCCGCATCGGGGCCGGCTCCTCAACCGGGCCCGATGCCTTCCACGGTCGCACACGGGGCGGGTGGCTTCAATGACGCGGCGGGCCAAGCAGATAGCGCGAAACGGCATAGACGGGGGAGGGGCAGGCGCGGCCTGGCCGCGCCGCGCCTCAAACCGTCAGGCTGATCCAGGTGGTCTTCAGGTCCGAGTACTTGTCCAGCGCATGCAGCGACTTGTCGCGTCCGAAGCCCGATTGCTTGACGCCGCCAAACGGCACGGAGATGTCGCCATCGGCGTAGCAATTGACCCAGACCAGCCCCGCCCGCAGCCGGCGGGACAGGCGGTGGGCCCGGGACAGGTTCGCGGTCCACAGCCCCGCGCCCAGCCCGTAGACCGAATCGTTGGCCAGCCGGATCGCGTCGTCCTCCGTGCCGAAACGCTGGGCGGCCAGCACCGGGCCGAAGATCTCCTCGCGCACCAGGGAGCTGTCCTGGCTGGCGCAATCGAAGATGGTGGGCTCGATGTAGTAGCCGCCCGTCGCATTCCGGGCCTGGCTGCCGCCCAGGCGCAGGCTTGCGCCTTCCGCCTTGCCCGCGGCGATGCGATCCAGCACGCCGCGCATCTGCCGTTCGTCCACCATCGCGCCCATGGCGGTGGCCGGGTCCAGGGGATCGCCGGGCTGGAGCCCGATGGCGCATGCCGCCACCTTCTCCATGAAGGCGTCGTAGATGCCGTCCTGCACATACAGCCGCGAGCCCGCGATGCAGACTTCGCCCTGGTTCGAGAAGATCGCCAGCGCGGCCGCCTGGGCGGCGCGGTCCAGGTCGGGGCAGTCGTCAAAGACGATATGCGGCGACTTGCCGCCGCATTCCAGCCAGACGCGCTTGAGGTTCGACTGGCCCGAATACTCCATGAAGCGCTTGCCGGTGGCGGTGGATCCGGTAAACGCAATGCAATCCACGTCCGGATGCCGTCCCAGGGCCTGGCCGGCCACCGCGCCCAGGCCGGGCGCCACGTTGAAGACGCCGGCCGGAATGCCGGCCTCTTCGGCCAGCGCGGCCAGCCTGATGGCCGACAGCGAGGCCTGCTCCGCCGGCTTGAGGATCACGCTGTTGCCGGCGGCCAGCGCCGGGGCCACCTTCCACGCCGCCATCATCAGCGGGTAGTTCCAGGGCACCACCGCGGCCACCACGCCCAGGGCTTCGCGGGTGATCGTGGCCAGGGCATCGGGCCCGGTCGGCGCGATCTCGTCGTAGATCTTGTCGATGGCCTCGGCGTACCAGGCGTAGCAGCGCGCGGTTTCCGGGAGGTCGAAGGCCAGCGCGTCGCGTATCGGCTTGCCCATGTCCAGTGTTTCCAGCAGCGCCAGTTCTTCGCGGTGGGCGTCGATCAGGGCCGCCAGGCGCAGCAGGCGCTCCTTGCGCTGGCGCGGGGCCAGCCCGCTCCAGACGCCGGCCTCGAAGGCGCGGCGGGCGGCCTGGACCGCCCGGTCCACGTCGGCGGGTCCGCAGGCGGCCACCTCGGCCAGCTTGCGGCCGTCGATGGGGCTGGTGGCGGTGAAGGTGGCGCCATCGGTGGCGTCGCAATAGGCGCCGTCGATATAGGCCTGGCCGCGAATGACCAGGGCGGCGGCGCGGGTGCGCCAGTAGGCGGCGTCGCGCGCGCTCATGGCCGCGCCTGCGTGTCGTTGGCGCGCGCCACCATGGCGTCGAGCAGCACGTTGCAGCCGGCCTCCAGGTCGGCGGGCTTGGCGTCCTCGATCTCGTTGTGGCTGATGCCGTCCTTGCAGGGCACGAAGATCATGGCGGTGGGCGTGACGCTGGCCATGTAGACGGCGTCGTGGCCGGCGCCCGTGACGATGTCCATGGCGGCAAGGCCGCGGCGGGCGGCGCCGTCGCGCACCTTGCCCACCAGATCAAGGTCGAACGGCGTGGGCGGGAAGTACTGCACCTGCTTGACGTCCACGGTCACCCCATGGCGTTCGGCTATGTCCGCGCAGGCAGCCAGCCAGCGCTCGTCCATGCCGGCAAGCGTTGCTTCGTCTTCATGCCGCAGGTCGACCGTGAAGCGCACCTGGCCCGGAATGACGTTGCGCGATCCCGGGTGGGCGTGGATCTCGCCCACGGTGCCGCGTCCGTGGGGCTGGTTGTCGTTGGCGATGCCCACCACCGCCTGGAGCAGGAAGCTGGCGGCGTACAGCGCGTCGCGCCGGATCGGCATCGGGGTCGGGCCGGCGTGCATTTCCATGCCGGTCAGGACCACGTCGTACCAGCGCACCCCCAGCGAACCCGTCACCACCCCGACGACCTTCTCCTCGTGCTCCAGGATGGGGCCCTGTTCGATATGGGCCTCGAAGTACGCGCCCACCGGCCGGCCGCCGACCGGATCCGCGCCGGCGTAGTCGATGGCGACCAGCTCGTCGGCCACCGACTTGCCGTCGTGGTCGCGGGCGGCAAGCGCCACTTCCAGCGGGAACTTGCCCGCGAATACGCCGGAGCCCATCATCACCGGCAGGAAGCGCGAACCTTCCTCGTTGGTCCAGATGGCGACCTCGAGCGGCGCCTCGGTGACGATGCCATGGTCGTTCAGACTGCGCATGACCTCCAGGCCCGCCAGCACGCCGTAGCAGCCGTCGAACCTGCCGCCCGTGGGCTGGGTGTCGATATGGCTGCCCGTCATGACGGGCGGCAGGTCATTGTCGCGGCCGGCGCGGCGCGCGAAGATGTTGCCTACCTGGTCAACCCGGACCGTCATGCCTGCCTCGCGCATCCAGCCGGTGACCAGGTCGCGGCCCTGGCCGTCCAGCGCCGTCAGCGCCAGCCGGCAGTTGCCGCCCTTGGGGGTGGCGCCGATGCGCGCCAGGTCCATCAGCGACTGCCACAGCCGCTGTCCGTTGATAGAGATAGTCGTCGTCATGTGAAAGTACCGTGTTGTCAGAGGCCCTGGCGGGCGTTGCGGGCCTGCGCGGCCTCGCGGATGCCCATCAGCGTTTCGCCGGGGGCGATGCCGTTGGCGTCGTAGCGGATTTCCAGCAGCGCCGGCAGGCTTTCGCGTTCGGCGAAGGCCAGCGCGCGTTCGAAGGCCGGTCCGAAGTCGGCGGTGTTCTCGACCGCCTCGCCGTAGCCGCCGTAGCCGCGGATGATCTGCGTGAAGTCCGGGTTCTCGAAGCCCAGCGCAATCGTGCGGGCCGGGAACTCGCGTTCCTGGTGGGCGCGGATCGTGCCCCAGATGCCGTTGTTGAACACCAGCACGACCACGCCCAGGCGGTACTGCAGGGCCACGCCGAGCTCCTGCATGTTCATCTGGAAGCAGCCGTCGCCGGCATAGCAGACCGCGGCGCGCTTGCGGTCTTCGAGCTTGGCGGAAATGGCTGCCGGCAGGCCATAGCCCATGGAGCCGACCGTGGGCGTCAGGCTGGTGCCCGGGCCGGCATAACGGCGGTAGCGATGCGGATACAGCGCGTAGTTGCCGGCGCCCACGGTGACGCAGGCGTCGGCCGGGAGGTGCGCATCGACGTAGGCGGCGGCTGCATCCAGGCTCATCGGGCCGGGCGAAGGCAGGGGCGCCAGGCTGTCGGCCAGCTCCTGGTGGGCGGCGCGCACCGCGTCGCCGCGCGGCCGGGTGTGGCCGGGTTGCAGGGCGGCCGCGGCGGCGGCAAAACTGGCCACGTCGGCCACGATGGCCTGCGTGGGTGAAAACACGCGGCCCAGTTCGGCGGCGTCGGGATAGACGTGGATCAGTTTCTGGCGCGGCAGCGGGCTTTCGATGACGGTATAGCCCTCGGTCGTGGCTTCGCCCAGCCGCGTGCCCACGGCCAGCACCAGGTCGGCGTCGCGCAGGCGCTGGCGCAGCGCGGGCGTCATGGCCCAGCCCACGTGGCCGGCGGCGTTGGGATGGCGCTGGTCGAAGCACTCCAGGCGGCGCCAGGCCGTGCCCACCGGCAGTTCGAAGCGCTCGGCGAAGCCGGCGATCTGGTCGATGGCGGACTGGCGCCAGCCGTTGCCGCCCAGGAGCAGGAAGGGGCGCTCGGCGGCGTTCAGCAACTCGGTCATGCGGGCCAGGTCGGCGGAGCCGGGGTGGCTGTGCATGCGCGGATAGCGCGGCAGGTCCGGCACGCTGGCGCGGCCCCACAGCGTGTCTTCGGGCAGGGCCAGCACCACCGGGCCGGGGCGGCCGCTGGTGGCCACCGCGAAGGCGCGCGAGATGAATTCCGGGATGCGGTCGGTGCGGTCGATCTGCGCGACCCACTTGGCCATCTGCCCGAACATCCTGCGGTAGTCGATTTCCTGGAACGCCTCGCGCTCCATGAAATCGTTGCCCACCTGGCCGACGAACAGGATCATCGGCGTGGAGTCCTGGAACGCGGTATGCACGCCGATGCTGGCATTGGTGGCGCCGGGGCCGCGCGTGACAAAGCAGATGCCGGGCTCGCCGGTCAGCTTGCCATAGGCCTCGGCCATGTAGGCGGCGCCGCTTTCCTGGCGGCAGACGATAGGCTCGATCGCATCGGTGTGCTCGTTGAGCGCGTCGATGCAGGGCAGATAGCTTTCGCCGGGAATCATGAACACGCGGCGCGCGCCATGGATGCGCAACTGCTGCATCAGGATCTGACCGCCATTGCGTTCGGGAATTGCGGCTGACGTCATGCGGAGTCTCCTTGTTGCGGGACGGCCGGCGCGCGGCGCTCGGCGGCCCATCGTTCGAATAAGTGATGGCGCGCCAGCAGGCGGCGCGCGGTGTTGTAGGCGGGGGGATCGATGCGTTCGGCGTCCTGCCGTCCGGCGCGCTGCGCCTCGAAGCGGGAGACGCAGTCCAGCGCCGCGGCGACCTCGTCGGGCGCGGGGGTGAACACCGCGTGGATCATCGGAACCTGTTCGGCTACCGTGGCGCACTTGGACTTCAGCCCCAGGCGGCGCGCCCAGCGCAGGTCGGCTTCGAGCGCCGGCAGGTCGCGGTAGTTGAACGGACAGTCGATGGGCAGGCAGCCCGCCGCCGTGCAGTCCACCAGGAAGCGGGCGCGCAGATGGTGCAGCTCGATGCCGTCCTTGCCGCGTTCCGCGCCCAGGCTGGCCGTCAGGTCTTCCGCGGCGAGCAGGCAGGCCGCCACGCGCGGGCTGGCGGTCAGGATGTCGTAGGCCCGGTGCACGCCCAGCGCGGACTCCAGCGTGGGCACGATCTCGGTGCCGCCCGCGGGCAGGCCCAGCTCCGCTTCCAGCGCGGTGATGGCCTGGTCCAGGGCGATGATCTGCGCCGCGCTTTCCGCGTGCGGCAGGAACACGGCGTCCGGCGCGCCGGGCATCACGCCCCGCAGGTCCGCCAGGCCGTCTTCTTCCAGCTTGTTGATGCGCACCGCGGCCACCACGCCGCGGGCGCGGCACTCGGCGAACAGCGCCGCGATGCGCGGGCGGGCGGCCGGCCGTTCGGCGGGCGCGGTGAACTCTTCCAGGTCGGCCACCAGGGCGTCGGCGCCGCTGGCCAGGCCGGCGGCCTGGGCCGCGGCGTCCATGCCGGGCACGAACATCCAGCTGCGGCGCAGGGCCGGGGGACGGCGGAGATAGTTGGCGGGGGTCATTGCACGTGCCTCGGCAGGAACAGCACCAGTTCAGGAACAAAGGTCAGCAGCAGCATGACCGCGGTCATGGCCAGCATCATCCAGGACAGCGGACGCAGGGTCTGCATCATGTTGATGCCGCCGATCTTGCACGCAGCCATCAGGTCGACCCCCACCGGCGGCGTGTTCGCGCCGATCGCCATGTTGATCGACAGCAGGATGCCGAAGTGGACCGGATCGATGTTGTAGTGGGCCAGCACCGGCATCACGACAGGCGCCACGATGATGATGACGGGGATCGCCTCCATGAAGGTGCCCAGCAGCAGCAGCACCACGGTCAGCACCAGCAGCACGGCGACCTTGCTGTCGGTCCACTCGACCAGCAGCGTCGACAGTGCCTGCGGCACCTGTTCGGCCACCAGCACCCAGGCGAACAGCCCCGAGGCGCCGATGATCAGCAGGATGGACGCGCTGCCTTCGCCGGTGGACTTGAGGTTGTCCCACAGCGACTTCAGGCTGAGCGTGCGGTACCAGAAAAAGCCGATCAGCAAGGCATAGACGATGGCGCTGGAGGCGGCTTCGGTGGCCGTGAAGACCCCGAAGCGGATGCCGCCGATGATCAGCACCGGCACCATCAGCGCGGGCAGCGCGTCGATGGCGGCGGCGCGCAGCTCGCCCCAGGAGAACGGGTGGCCGCCGGCCCAGTTGTGCTTGCGGGATTGCCAGATGGCCACGCCGATCAGCGACAGCCCCAGCAGGATGCCCGGGATGATGCCGGCCACGAACAGCTTGCCCACCGAGGTATCGGTGATGGTGCCGTAGACGATCAGCACGATGCTGGGCGGGATGATGGTGGAGGTGGCCCCGGCGCTGCCGACCAGTGCGCACGAGAAGCCCTTGTCGTAGCCGCTGCGCGCCATGGCCGGCAGCAGCAGGCTGCCGATGGCGACCACGTCGGCCACGCCGGACCCCGACAGCGCGCCGAACATCAGGCAGGCCAGCACGGCGACCACGGCCAGGCCGCCCTTGATGTCGCCGACGATGGCGGCGCACAGCCGCACGATGCGCTGGGTCAGCCCGGCGCTGTTCATCAGCTGGGCGGCCAGGATGAACAGCGGGATAGCCAGCAGGGTGAAGCTGTCCAGTCCCACCACGTATTGCTGGGCCGCGACCATCAGGGGCGCGGAGTCATAGACCGCCAGGTAGGCCAGGCAGGACAGCACCAGGCCGAACGCGATGGGCATGTCGATCAGCACCGTGATCGTGAACACGCCCATTAGAAAGAGAGCACCCGAAGACATCTTGTTGTTCCTATTCGGCGGCAGGCGCGGGAGCGGGGGAGAACAGCTGCGCCAGATGCACCACGATGGTGACCGCGCAGGCAAACGGCAGCGCCAGGTACACCGTGCCGGCGGACACGTCCAGCGCGGGCAGGGTCTGGTCCATCGTCAGTTCGGCCAGCTGCCAGCCGGCGTAGCCCAGCGCGGCGAGGCCGACGATGATCAGCACCTGGTTGATGCGTTCAAACACGTGGAGCACGCGCGGATTGCGCACCATGAAGGGCAGCAGGCCGGCCATCAGGTGTGAACGCTCGAAGCTGCATGCGACGCCGCCGATGAAGGCGGACCACACCAGCACCAGCCGCGGCAGCTCCTCGGCCCAATGCGGCGTGCTGTGGGTGACGAAGCGGGCAAACACCACGTAGGTGATCAGGATCGCCAGCAAGGCCACCGCCAGGGCGGCGAAGGCCTTGCTGATGCCCGACAGGATGGCGGACAGTCGGTTGAGCATTACTTGGCCTCGCGGTACTTCTGGACCAGCGCCATCAGTTCGGGGCCGTAGGTGACCGAGTAGGTCTTCCAGACGGGTTCGACCGCGGCGGCGAAGGCGGTCTTGTCCACGTCATTGACCTGCATGCCCCTTTCCTTCAGCTGGGCGACGAACTGCTGGTCGCCGTCGCTGATCATCTTGCGCTGGGCATCGCGCCACTTGTCGGCGGCCGCCTGCACGATCGCCTTGTCGTCGGCCGAGATGCGGCTCCAGACCGGCTTGGAGATGATCAGGTTGGCGGGGCCCCAGACGTGGCCGGTCAGCGACAGGTACTTCTGCACTTCGAAGAAGGACGAGGTGTAGATGATGGACAGCGGGTTCTCCTGCGCGTCGAACACCTTCTGCTGCAGGGCGGAATACAGTTCGCCGAATGCCAGCGGCGCGGGGTTGGCGCCCAGCGCGGTGAAGGTATCCAGGCGCATCTTGTCCGGTGTGACGCGGGTCTTCAGGCCATTCAGGTCGGCGGGCTTGTTCACCGGGCCGCGGTTGTTCGTGACGTGGCGAAAGCCGTTCTCCCACCACGAGATGATGGTCAGGTTCTTCTTGTCGGCCAGCTTGGCCAGCGCTGCGCCCAGGTCTCCGTCGTAGGCCTTGTAGGCCTGCTGCGACGTGGACCAGGTGTAGGGCAGTTCGACCACGCCGAACTTGGGTTCGATGGGCTGCAGCGAGCCCGAGCCGATGATGGCCGCGCCCTGGCTGCCGATCTGCAGGCCTTCCAGCATGGTCTTCTCATTGCCCAGCTGGCCGCTGGGGAACAGCACGAAGTTGACGCGGCCATTGGTCTTTTCCTTGACCTCGGCGGCAAAGCCTTCGGCGGCCTTGTTCCAGCTATGGCTGGGGGCCAGCACGTGGCCCAGCTTGATGTCCAGGGCGTGGGCGGAAAGCGGGGCGAGGGCGGCGCTGGCGAGCAGGGCGGCGCCGAGCAGGGAAGAGCGTTTCCGGGTGGCGAAAGTCATGGCAAAACTCCAGATTCGGGAAGGGTGGAAATGCGTGGTGGTGGAACGATGGCGGGGTGCGGCCCCGCTCAGTAGGATGGCCCCCGCATCGAGGCGGGGTGGCCGGGCAGCGCGATGCGCGTTCCGGTATCGGACAGGCCGTCGTCTCCCACGGCCAGGACCTGCATGCTGGCGTCGAGGAAATTCCCGACGTAGAGAAAACGGCTGTCGGGACTGAAGGCCAGGCCCTCGGGCAGCGCGCCGACCTCGATGGCGCCGGCGCGCGTTACGCGCAGGCCTTCGATGCGCAGCAGCACGATCTGTCCGCGGGGGTGGTGGAACCAGGCGCTGGACGGATTGTTCGAGCCCTGCACGATGGCGACGGCCGCGTGGCGTCCGTCCGGGCTGATGGCGATGCCCTCGGGCCCGTCCTCGACCATCAGGCGGTCCACGACGCGGGGCGGCGTGCTGGACAGGTCCACCACGCTGATGGAATCCGCGTGGCCGTCCGACGCGGTCGGGCTGCCCATGTCCACGACCAGGGCCAGTCCGCCGTCGGGCGACACGACCAGGTTGAAGGGCACCAGGCCCGTGGTCAGGTCTTCGGCCGGATCGTGCGTGACGCGCGGCGCCGGGCCGCTTTCATCGATGTGCAGCACGCCCAGCCGGTGAGTGTCGGTCTTGACGGCAAAGGCGCGCTTGCCGTCGGCCGCGAACGACACGGCGACCACGGCCGTGCCCATGTCGATTTCGCCGCAATCTTCGACCCGGCCGGCCGCGATGCGCAGCACCGACACGGACCGACCGGCCTTGTTCGCCACCAGCGCCAGCGTGCCGGCGCGGTTGATCGACAGTCCGGACGGCTGCAGGCCGGCCTGCAGCGTTTGCGTGACGGCGGGCGGCGTGGCGGCCAGGTCGATCACGTACAGATCGCGGCCAGGCGCCGGTTGCCAGCCCTGGCCGTCCTCGCGGGCCGGCCAGGCCATGGAATCGGCCACCAGCGCCAGTCGCTGGTCGGGTGTCACCGCCAGATTGACGGGCGGACCGAACAGCGAGTTGGGCAGCGGCAGCGTGGCGACCAGTTCCGGCGCGGCGGGGTTGGCGCCCGCATCAAAGATGCTGAGCGTATCGCGGCCCGGCGCCAGGAAGCGGATCTGGCCGTCGTCCCAGGTGACTTTCTCGTCGTTGCCGACCAGCAGGAAATGCGGGGAGCGCGTCGCGTTCATGCCGCCAGCTCCTCGGCCTGCGGCACGGCCAGCGTGGCGCCGATCAGTTGCCGGGTATAGGGATGCGTCGGCGCGAAATAGACCTGGCCGGCGGCGCCGCGCTCGACCACGCGGCCGCCTTGCAGCACCACGATTTCGTCGGCGATGTGCTGCACCACGGCCAGGTTGTGGCTGATGAACAGGTAGCCCAGGCCGCGCTCGCGCTGCAGTTCCATCAACAGGTTCAGGATCTGCGCCTGCACGGAAACATCCAGCGCCGAGGTCGGCTCGTCGCAGATCAGCAGCTGCGGCTCCAGCATCAGGGCGCGGGCGATCGCCACCCGCTGGCGCTGGCCACCGGACAGCTCGCGCGGATAGCGCGCCGCGAATGCGGGCACCAGCCCGACCGCGTCCATCATCCGGCGCACCGACGCCGCGCGCGAGGCGGCATCGCCGATGCCGTGGACCCGCAAGGGCGCGGTCAGTATCTCGTCGATGGTGCGGCGGGGGTTGAGGGACGAATACGGATCCTGGAACACCATCTGGATGCGGCGCGCGCGGGCGCGCGCCGGCATCGCCGTCAGCGGCTGGCCGTCCAGCAGGGCCTGGCCCTGGGTGGGGGCCAGCAGGCCCAGCATCAGCTTGGCGATGGTGGACTTGCCGCTGCCGGACTCGCCCACCAGGCCGATGGTCTGCCCGGCGGGCACGTGCAGATCGATGTCGTGCAGGATCCTGGGCGCCGGACGGCGCGAGAACAGGCTGGCCCGGCCGTACTGGAACGACAGGCCGTTCAGGCGGATGCTGGCGCGCGAGGCGGAAGGCTGGCTCATGCCGGGACTCCTTGGCGCAGCGCGCCGGGTTTGACGCACAGGCAGCGGTGTCCGCCTTGTGTCCGGGCCGGGATGGGTTGAGCGCAGCGCGGCTCGGCGACGGGGCAGCGTTCGCGGAAGGCGCAGCCGGTGATGGCCGTGTCCAGCGACGGCACGGCGCCGGAGATGGTGGGCAGCTCGGCCCGCGGCGCGGTGCGGCCGGGTTGCGGAATGCAGTGGAGCAGCATCGAGGTGTACGGATGGCTGGGGCGCTCCAGCACCTCGCGCACGCTGCCGCCTTCGACGATGTCGCCGGCATACATCACGATCACGTGGTCGGCGATGCGCGCCACCAGGCCCATGTCATGCGAAATGAACACCATGCCCAGGCCGAACTCGGCCTGGATGTCGCGCAGCAGGTCCAGCAGCTCGGCCTGTACCGTGACGTCCAGCGCCGTAGTGGGCTCGTCGGCGATCAGCAGTTCCGGGCCGCACATCAGCGCCATCGCGATCATCACGCGCTGGCGCAGACCGCCCGACAATTCGAAGGGGTATTGCCGCATGCGTTCCTCCGGGTTGGCGATGCCGACCCGGCGCAACAGGTACTCGGCGCGCTCGGCGGCCTCGCGCCGGCTAACGCGCTTGTGCTGGCGCAGGACGTCGATGAGCTGCGTGCCGATGGTGAACACCGGATTGAGCGAGGTCATGGGATCCTGGAAGATCATGGCGATGCGCGCGCCGCGCAATCGCGCGAGCGCAGCCGGGGTCAGCGCGGCCAGGTCCTGGCCGGCGAACTCCAGCCGCGCCACGCGGCGCCGCGCCGCGGCCGGCAGCAGGTCCAGCAGGGCCAGGGCCGTGAGCGACTTGCCGCAGCCGGACTCGCCCACTATGCACAGCGTCTTGCCGCGCTCCAGGCTGAAGTCCACCGCGCGCACCACATGCTTGGTGTGCGTGGGGGTATGGATGTCGATGTGCAGGTCCTGGACCCGCAGCAGCGGATGGCTGGTGGCGGTCATCGGCTCACCCCTTTTTCATTTGGATGGCGCGCAGGCTTTCGCCGGCGCGGTTCACGCACAGCACCAGCAGGAACAGCACGATGCTGGGAATCACGACCAGCGAGGGCTGGAACAGCATGTTTTCCTTTCCTTCGGCGATCATCAGGCCCAGCGAGGGCATCGGCGCGGGCACGCCCAGGCCCAGGAACGAGAGCGAGGCTTCCAGCGTGATGGCCATGGCGGCATCCACCGTGCCGATGATGAGCAGGTTGCCGACGAGGTTGGGCAGGATGTCGCGCCAGATGATCTGCAGGTGCGTGCAGCCTTGCAGCCGCGAAGCGGTGACGAATTCGGCGTTGCGCAGTCCGGCGGCCATGGTGCGCGCGACCAGCGCGTAGCGCTCCCACAGCAGCAGGCCCAGCACCAGCACCACCACCGTGAGCGAGGCGCCCACCACCGACACCACGGCCAGCGCCACCAGGATGATGGGCAATGCCAGGCGGGCCGTGATCAGGAAGGACACGGCGCGGTCCACGGCGCCGCCGAAGTAGCCGGCGACCACGCCCAGCGTGGTGCCTATCAGTCCGCCCATCAGCGCCACGGACAGTCCGATCAGCGCCGACACGCGTACGCCGTACAAGGCGCGCGCCAGCACGTCGCGGCCGAGCTGGTCGGTGCCCAGGATGTGGTTCCAGTCGCCGCCTTCGGCCCAGACCGGCTCTTGCAGCCGGGCCAGCAGGTCTTGCGCATACGGGTCGTGGGGAATCAGGTAGGGGCCGACCATGCCGGCCAGCACCAGCAGCGCCAGCATGGCCAGGCCGAAGCCGCGGCCAAACCGGGCCAGTCGGGCGCCGCGCGGCGCGGCGGGCAGGGGGGAGGCAAGGGTGTTGCTCATATCGCGGCTCGCACTCGGGGGTCCAGCCAACCGTTGATCAGGTCGGCGACCAGGGTCAGGACGATGTAGATCAGCGCGAAGATCAGGATCAGCGCCTGCATCGTGGGGAAGTCGCCGCGCAGGATGGACGTCCAGGCCAGCAGCCCGGCGCCGTTGATGGCGAAGACCGTCTCGATCACAACGGAGCCGGCCAGCAGGGTGCCCATCTGGGCGGCCGCCAGCGAGACCAGGGGCCGCAGCGCATTGCGCAGCGCGTACTTCAACACCACGCTCGCGCCGCCCAGTCCCATGGCGCGCGCCGTGCGGATGTAGTCGGTGGCCAGCACCGTTTCCATTTCGGACTTCATCAATCGCAGCATCGCCGGCATGGCGAACAGGCCCAGCGCGACCACCGGCATCACATAGTGCTTCCAGGCATCGAAGCCGGACGCCGGCAGCCACTGGTTGCGCACGCTGAAGACGATGATCAGCAGGAACGCCAGACAGAACGGCGGCATCGCCTGCGCGCAGGCCGACAGCATCATCGTGGCGCGATCGATCAGCGAGCCCTTGCGCAGGCCCGCCAGCACGCCCAGCGGAATCGCCAGCAGCAGCGCGAACGCCATCGCGGCCAGGCCCAGCTTGGCGGTGGCGGGAAAATGCTGGCCCAGCAGTTCGGCCACGGGCCGGCTGAAGTACAGGCTGTCGCCGAAATCACCGCGCACCACGCCCGCCAGCCAGCGGCCGTACTGCACCAGGATGGGGTCGTCGAAGCCGTGCTGCAGCGACAGACGGGCCGCGTCGGCCGCGCTGCCTTCGCCGGCCAGGCGCGCGGCGGGGTTGCCGGACGCGAACACCAGCGAGAAGCTGATCAGCGACACGAACACCACCAGCAAGGCGGCAACTAGCAAGCGGCGAAACAGGAATGCAATCATGGGTCAACCTTTGTCCGTGGGCGCCGGCGCGCGCCGCCCCGCCGGGATGCCGAAGCGTCCGGGTCAGGACTGGCGAAGCGCGCCGGCGCGGCCGGCAAGCCGGATCAGTTCCAGGAGGCCTTGTAGAAACGCGGGAACTCGTCGCCGTCGACCGAGAAGTTCAGGTCCTTGGCCTGCACGGCGTTGAGCGAGTGGTTCCACAGCGGCACCCAGTAGGCCTGTTCGGCCACGATCTTCTGGGCAGCCGCGTAGTTGCGGGCGCGCAGCTCGCGGTCCACCGTGGTGTCGGCCGTTTCCAGGTGCTTGATGACATCGGCGTTGCGCGCCTGGTCGTCCGGGCCGCCGCGGAAGAAGTTGCTGGTGGACAGCGCCGCGTCGGCGATGCCGTAGGAACCCCAGTTGGAGGACAGCATGGCGATCTTGCCGTCGCGCCAGTTGGTCATGGCGGTGCCGTACTGCTGTTCCACCAGGTTCAGCTTGATGCCGGCCTGCGCCATTTGCGCGGCGGCGGCGTCCAGGATGGCGCGCGGCGGGGCGGAAATCACCAAGTCCAGCGTCACGCCATTGGGGTAGCCGGCCTGCGCCAGCAATTGCTTGGCGCGGGCAGGGTCGAACTTGTAGGTCTGCACGTCGCTGGCGCAGCCGAACTGGGCCGGATTGCAGGCCGCGTTGATCACCTTGGACGCGCCACCCACCAGCGCGCGGCGGATCGCCTCGCGGTCGATGGCGTAGTTGATCGCCTGGCGGACTTCCTGCTTGGCCAGGGGCGACTTGCCGTCGTCAAAGCGCGGGTTCAGCGAGATATAGCTGATGCGCATGATGCTGCTGCTCTTGACCGCGACGGCGGGCGTCTTTTCCATGCGCTTGGCCACATCGGGCGGCACGCGCCAGATCCAGTCCAGGCCGCCGGACAGCAGCTCGGCGTATTGCGTGTTGGCGTCGGGCAGCACCCGGACCACCAGCTTCTTCACGGCGGGCTTGGCGCCGAAATAATCCTCGTAGCGTTCGTACACGTAGCGGCTGCCGGGCTGGCTCTCGACCAGGCGGTAGGGGCCGGTGCCGATGGGCTTGGCGCCCATGTCCGACTGGTTCGCCTCGTAGTACTTGCGCGGATAGATCGGCAGGTTTTCCGACAGCATTTCCAGCGCCAGCGGATAAGGCGTCTTCATCTTGATGCGCACCGTATCGTCGGAGACCTTCTCCGCCTTGGCGATCCAGGCCACCTGGTTCTGGAAGCGGGCCTTGTAGCCCTCCGAGGACACCAGGTTCAGCGTGTACAGCACGTCGTCGATGGTCAGCAGCGATCCGTCGTGGAACTTCACGTCCTTGCGGATCGGCAGTTCGATGGTGGTGTCGTCGACGAACTTGTAGCCCGTGGCGATGGCAGAGCCGAACTCGCCCGTATCCTGGTTCTTCTGCAGCAGCCCGGAAAAGACCATGCGCGCCAGCGCCAGGCCGGGACGGTCGGATTCCTTGTAGGCGTCCAGGGTGGCGGGCGCCGCGTCGAAGGCAATGTTGAGGGAGTTGTCAGCCTTGTTGGCCTGGGCGGCATGGGCGCCTAGCGCCAATAGCGCCGCGCTCACTAGCTTCACGGTACGGGTCAGCTGCATGTTTTCACCTTGATATGTTTTAAGTATTTGACGTACGGACTACGGGTACTGCGGTGCTGCCAAACTGCGTATCAAAAGACAAGCCGCTCCCCTTGCCGCGGGCGGCGCCATGGGCGCCGGCGGTGCATGCACGCTCGGAAAGGGATCGCCGGCGCGCGTCGGCGCGCCTGGCTGCGGGGGGGTTAGAGAGTCATCAAATCATCGGATCCCGACGCTGCCGAAGTCTTCCCGCAGGCGCGCCAGGATGCCGACCAGATGGTCGTGCATGGCGTGGCGCGCGCGGATGGGATCGCGGTCGACAATGGCCGCGAGGATGCGTTCGTGTTCCTTCTGGGCTTCGATCCACACCTTGGTGGTCACGAAGTGCTCTTCCAGGCGGTGAAACACCGGACTCAGCGTGCTGAGGTGCCAGATATGCGAAATGGCGGCTGCCAGCGCGGCGTTGCCGCAGGCGGCGCCGATCGCGCTGTGGAAGGCGCGGTCGTGGATGCTGGGGGATTCGGTCAGCGACATGCCCTCATGGGCGCTGCGGATCGCCGCGATCTGCGCGGGCGATGCCTTCTGCGCGGCCAGCGCGGCGCATTCCGGTTCGATCAGCAGGCGGGTCTCCAGCAGATCGAAGGGGCCGATGTCGGTGGCTTCGACGCCATTGGCCGCGGCCTGGGCCTCGCGCGGCTCCTGGTACTGGCCGTCCTCGCGCGCCTGGCTGACGAATACGCCGGTGCCCACGCGGACCTCGACATAGCCCTCGATTTCCAGGGCGATCAACGCTTCGCGCACCGATGCGCGGCTCACCTGCAGTTGCTCGGCCAATTCGCGCTCGGCAGGCAATCGGCCGCCCGCGGGGAAGTCGCCCGCCTTGATGCGCGTGGCGATCTGGTCGGCAATCATGCGATAGAGGCGGGTGGAGGCTACGGCCTGAAGAGAGGTCATTGTTGGACGGGGTGAATGATCGGGGTGTAGAGCGTAATGGGTCTTGGGAGTTTGTGTCTTGCGCGGGATCGTTGGTTCGGCAGTGCTGCCCAGATGTCTGATGGTCCAGTGGTCAGGCCACTGGACGAAATGTACCGGAGGGGAACGGCGTTGGGAATCGGGAGCGGCTTGTTTTTCGCGGTTTCTAGGGAAAACCACTACCGGGGCGTACGCGTGGAGGGCAGCCTCCCGGACGATGCCGGGAGGCGCCATTGAGGCCTCTCGCGCGAGGCTCGCGGCTAAGCCTTCAGAAGTCGATCGTTGCCGACAGCAGCACAGTGCGCGGCGCGCCCAGATGCAGATAACCCTCGGAAGCCGAGGACCAGTAGTCCTTCCCGAACACGTTCTGCACGCTGGCGCGCAGCGTGACGGGATGATTGAATGCCCGGGTGGCATAGCGCGCGCCCAGGTCCCAGCGAGTCCAGCCGGGGATGCGGCGCGAATTCTCCAGGTTCTGGTATTGCGAGCTGGTCGACAGGGCGCGCGCGGTCAGCGTCACGCCCGGCAGCAGGGAGGGGTCCCACTCCAGGCCGATATTGGCCAGCCAGCGCGGCACGCCGACGGCGGTATTGCCCTCGGTGGCGGAGCTGGCCGTGCGCGTCATCTTTGCCTGCATGTAGGTAATGCCGCCCAGCAGTCGTACGCCGGAGCTCAGTTCGCCGAAGGCATTCAGCTCCAGGCCGCGGTTGCGCTGCTCCCCGCTGACGTCGTAGCGTGGCACGCCGTCCTGCACGCTGGACAGGCCGGTCGGCTGCTTGATCTGGAACGCCGACAGCGTCGTCGTCAAGGCGCCGAAGTCGACCTTGACCCCGGCCTCCATCTGCTTGGTCTTGATGGGTGCGAATATCTCGCCGGCGTTGGCCGCGCCCTGCGGCGCGATCGGGCCGGTGGTCAGGCCCTCGATGTAGTTCGCGTACAGCGATACGTCCTGATGCGGCTTGACCACCAGGCCTACGGCCGGAGTCACGGCGGACTTGTCATAGTTGGAGATCCGGTCGCCGGTGACGTTGCTGTAGTTGCTGGTCTTGACGGTTTGATGGCGCACGCCCAGCGTCAGCAGCACCCGGTCTTGCGCGAAGGACAGGGTGTCGGCCAGCGCGATCGTGGGCAGCTTGACCAGCGAGGTGCGCGGCGGCGAACTGGACAGCCCGCCGATGTCGGGCTTGGGTATGGGAGAGGGGTCGTACAGGTTGGACGGCGTCAATCCGAAGATGTAGTAGTCGTAGTAGCCGGCGCGCTGCTCGAACGTGGAGAAGCTGAGGTTCACCTCGTGCTTGACCGGGCCCGTGTCGAACTGCCCGCGCACGCCAAGCTGGGACGAGGTGTTGTTCTCGTAGCTGGGCCAGTAGTACGGCCGCATCAGCAGCGCGCCGTCTGGCCCGACCAGGATCGGGTCGGCAAACAGATACCGGTTGTCGCTGCGCCGGGTGCCGACGCCGCCATAGACCGTCAGCCGCGGCGCAATGTCGTACTCCGCGCGCACTACGGCGTAGTTGTCGCGCGACCTGGCGTAGCCCCAGTCGGGCGTGAAGCTGCGCGAGGCCCTGGGCGCGGCCGGCACCGACAGCGCGTCGTTGAAGATCAGCAGGCCGGAATCGCCCGGCGCGTCGATGTTGCTGGTCTGGTGGCCGGCGTCCAGGGAGGCGCGCAGCCTGTCGCCGCGATAGTCCAGCGCCACCGCGGCCAGGCCGGTTTCGTTGGACTGGTTCTGCACGGCCGTATCGCCATTGCGGTACGAACCATTGAAGCGGATGCCGAACTCCTTGTTCTCGCCGAAGCGGCGGCCCATGTCGACCGCGGCGCCGAACCGGGAATCGGATTCATAGGTCGCGGTCAGCCGGGTCAATGGCTCGTCGCCGGCGCGCTTGGGCACCACATTGATGCCGCCGCCCACGCTGCCGCGCGGCGCCATGCCGTTGAGCAGCGCATTGGGGCCCTTCAGCACCTCGACCCGTTCGACGGCCTCCAGCGTGATGCTGCGCAGGGGCAGCATGCCGTACATGCCATTGAACGCGATGTCCTGGTTGCGCACCGGAAAACCGCGTATCTGGAACTCGTCGCCGGTGCCCGCCACGGAGGCCTGGCCCTCGTTCACCATGCGGACCGAGGCGTCATTGGCCAGCACATCGGCGATCGACCTGGCCTGCTGGTTCTGGATCAGTTCGGCGGTGTAGCTTGTCACATTGAACGGCGTATCCATCAGGTCGTGGTCGCCCAGCAGCCCGACGCGGGAGCCCCGGGCCACCTGGCCGCCCGCATAGGCCTCCGGCAAACCATAGCGGCCGGACACCTCGACCGGCGCCAGCGTGGTGACGCCCGACGCCTCGGGACCCACCACCGCGTAGCCTCCGCCGGCCGTGGGACGGGTGGACAGGCCCGATCCCGCCAGCAGGCGGGTGAGCGCGTCGCGCACGGTCATGCGGCCCGAGACTGCCGGCGCGCGGGTGTCGGTCACGCTTGCGCCGCCCGCCATGATGGGCGTGCTGGTCTGGCGCGACAGGGCATTGAGCGCGGCGCCCAGCGCCTGCGCGGGGATGTCGATGGCGTGCAGGGCCTCGGCGGGGTCTTGGGTCTGCGCTTGGGGCTGCGCGCGCAAGGCGGGCGGCGCCAGGGCCAGGGGCAGGCCGAACGCGCCGGTCAGGGCCAGCGCCAGTGCCGGCCGTGCGAAGGCCGGCCGGCGGTGTGGGGGTTGGGGCATGTGAAAACTCCATCCATCTATAGAGAATCGCCGCCCGGGTCGGCAGCGTACCGATATAGAAAACGGATGAGCCGCCAAAATGGAGACACCCGCCGGCGTGGATTTCCTGGCGCGGTCAGCGCAGCCGCAGTTCGACGGCGCCGTCGGCGCGGGCGTATGCCCGCAGCGGCAGGATGGATTCCAGCATGGCGGGCAGCGCGGCGGCGTCGGCGGTGCGGAACCTCCCGGTCAGGCGCAACGCGCCCACCGCGGGGCTGGCCGCCAGCAAAGGCGCCGTCCGGAATGCGTTGATGGCGGGCAGGGCGTCCTCCAGTCGCTGGTTGTCGAACCACAGCCAGCCGTCGCGCCAGGCGGCGACGCTGCCGGGCTCGATGCGCCGGACGGGGTCGAGGTCGCCGTTGCGCCAGGCGACAGCCGTGCCGGCATGCAGGTCCACGGCCGGACCGCCACTGGCGAACGTGTACCAGCGCTTGTCGCGCGGGGCGGGAAGGAAGCGCACATGGCCTTCCTGCACCGCCACCGCCACCGGCCCGCCGCGGTCGCTGACCGTGAAGACGGTGCCCACCACCTCGACCAGGCCGCCGCGCGTGCGGACGCGAAACGGGCGTGGATCATCCGGGCTGACGGTGAACAGGGCTTCGCCGCCGGCCAGTTCCACCACGCGCTCGTCGCGATACAGCCGCAGTTCCAGCCGCGTGCGCGCACTGAGGTCGACGCGGCTTGCCGTCGCGCCCCCGCTGGACTGGTCGGGCATCAGGGCCTGCGCCAGTTGCCCCGCGCCGGTCTCGTACGACTGCTGGTACAGCGGCCGGTTCCAGTACCAGCCCGCTCCCATCGCGGCCGTGCAGGCGCCGGCCAGGCCGAAGCCCAGGAGGGCCCGGCGCGAAACGCGCGGGCCAGGGGCGACGGCGGATGGCTCATCGAAATGTTCCCGCATGTCGGGCGCTACGTCGTTTAGCAACTGCCAGCGGCGCAGGGCCTCGGCGTAGGCGGCTTCATGGTCCGGCGCGCGCGTGCGCCAGCGCGCCAGCCGCGCGCGGGCGCGGTCGGCCGAGTCTGGGGGCGCGATATCGGCGGTGGCGATCAGGGTCAGGGCCTGGTCGACCAGGGCTTCGTTCGGGGCTTCCCGCATGGAATCAATGGCGTTCGTCGTCGGCAAGCGTCGTCTCGTCGGCCCGCGGTTGGGATCTTGCCGGCATCGGGCCCAGATCCAGGTACAGGTTGCGCAGGGCGTGCGAGCAGTCCAGCGTGGCGCGGACCAGATGCTTGGCTACGGCGGCTTCGGATATGCCCAGAAGCCCCGCGATCTCGGCGCGGCTGTGGCCATAGGCGCGGTACAGGATGAACACGCGCATTCGCCGGGCGGGCAGGCTGGCCAGCACGTCGGCGACACGCTGCGCGATCTGGCGCTGGGACGCCACCTGTTCCGAGGACGGTGCGGTCAGTTGAGCATCCAGCGCGCCACGCTCGGCGAGCCAGTTGCTGGCCACCTTGCGCCGGCGGGCCTCGTCGATGCACAGGTTGTGCGCGATGCGAAAAAGCAGGCCGCGCATCGAGCCGGCCGAGTCGCCGTCTTCGGGTTTGCCGCCACGCAGGGTGCTGGCGTAGGCGCGTTCAAAGCTGGTCTGGGCGATGTCGGCCGCGTCGTCCACGTTGCGCAGCTGATAGCTCAAATGGCGATACAGGTCGCGGTAGTGGCTGAGCAGTTCGTCGACGAAATCCCGGACCGACGCGGCGGCGGCGGGGCGGCGGGCAGGGCGGCTCTGGGCGGGAACGGACATCGCGTAAGGGCTGCGGCGGGTGGCGGTGCCGCTGATTCTACAAGAATGATTCCCATTATTATTGTTTCCCGGATATTTCCTCCGCAAGCAGTGGTTTACCCGCAGCCCCAAGCGGCGAACTGCGAGCGGCCGCGCGGCGCGGGTCCGGCAGCGCGACATGCACCTCGCGGTCCCGCCCATCGTCGAGCAACGCAATGACGCCGTCCTCCTGGATGACGCCATCCACCCGGACCTGTCCGGCGCTGCTCGTGCCGGGTTCGCGCGCGACGGTTATCCGATACGTTGTCCGGCCATGCCGGTAGTTCAGGGTGCTGGTGTTCCAGTCCGAGGGCAGGCAGGGGTCGAAGCTGAGCGTATTGCCGCGCAGACGCATTCCAAGCACGGACTCCAGGATCAGCCGATACATCAGGCCGGCCGATCCTGTGTACCACGTCCAGCCGCCGCGGCCTTCCTGGCCGGGGGTTGTGTAGATATCCGCGGCCATGACATAGGGCTCGACCTTGTAGAGGGCGGCCTTCGTCGGGGAGTTCGCATGGTTGATGGGGTTGAGCATCGCCAGCAGGCCCCCGACACGCGCCTCGTCGCGCAAGCCGCAGAACGCCATCGCGGTCCAGATGGCGGCATGGGTGTACTGGCCGCCGTTCTCCCGCACGCCTGGCACGTAGCCGCGGATGTAGCCGGGGTTCATGGCGGACGAATCGAACGAGGGCGCCAGCAGCCGGATCAACCCGAGCTCTTCATCGATCAGCCGGTCATCGGCGGCCTGCATCGCGAGGCGGGCCCGGTCCTGCGGGGCGGAACCCGACAGGACGGCCCAGCTTTGCGAAATGGCATCGATCTGGCACTCCGGGTTTTCGGCCGAGCCCAAGGGGCTGCCGTCATCGAAATAGGCCCGTCTGTACCATCCGCCATCCCAGCCGGATGCTTCGAGCTGGGCGCCCAGCCGCGCGGCTTCCGATTCGCAAAGCGCCGCGAACGCCAGGTCTTCCCGGGCGCGGGCCAGCACCGCGAATCGCGTCAGCGTGTCATAGAGGAAGAAGCCAAGCCAGACGCTTTCGCCCCGTCCGTCCTCGCCGACCTTGTCCATGCCGTCGTTCCAGTCGCAAGAACCCATCAGCGGCAGGCCATGGGCGCCAAAGGCGCTCAAGGCGTGCGACAGGGCGCGGGTGCAGTGCGTATACAGGCTGGCGGACTCCCTGGACGCGGCGGGACGGTCATAGTTGGAGGATTCCCCAGGGTTGAGCAGGCGGCCTTCGATGAAGCCAGCTTCCTCGGCCAGCACGCCTGTGTCGCCGGTGACCTCCACATAGTGGCTGGCGGCGAACGGCAGCCAGAGATAATCGTCCGAGCAGCGCGTGCGCACACCTCGGTTCGAAGGCGGGTGCCACCAATGCTGCACGTCGCCTTGCACGAACTGCTGGGCCGCGCAGCGCAGCAGGTGCTCGCGCGCCAGCGCCGGGCGGGCGATCGCCAGCGCCATGACGTCCTGCAGCTGGTCGCGAAAACCATAGGCGCCGCCCGACTGGTAGTGGCCGCTGCGCGCCCACAGCCGGCAGGCAAGCGTCTGATAGAGCAGCCAGCCATTGGCCAGCGTGTTCACGGCCGAGTCCGGAGTCTCGATACGCACGACGCCCAGCGTCTCCCGCCAGTACCGCCGGACGGCCTGGAGTTCGCTGCCGGCTGCCCCCAGTTCGCCGTATCGGCGCACCAGTTGCCTGACGTGCTCGATGCCTTGCGAAGAGGCGCCAAGGTGGAACAGGATTCTGATGTCCTGCCCATCCTCCAGCGTGGTGGGGACCTGGATGGCGGCGCAGGGATCCAGCCCCGCGCCGGTTCTGCCGGACAGCCGGCTGCGGCGCATCGCCTGCGGGTGGCGCAGGGTGCCGTTCCTGCCGATGAACTCCTTGCGGTCGGCGCTCATGGCCCGCGTCGCGCTGCTTGTGTCGAACCAGGCGATGTGCCCGGCGAAATCCGTATTGAAGCTGTTGCGGGCCAGCAGCGCGCCGGTGTCGGGATCGGTCTCAGTCGTGACGTGCATGGAGGACTTGGCGCGCACGTCGCCCAGCACCCACTCCACATACCCGGTCGCCGACAGGCGGCGGCGCCGCCCCGACCGGTTGCGCAGCGTCAGGGCGTAGAACTTCACCGGCGCATCCTGCGCAACGTGGATGCACAGTTCCGATTCGATGCCATATTCCACGTGTTCGAACACCGTGTAGCCAAAGCCGTGGCGCGTGACGTAGGCGGACTCGCCGCCGGCCGGGTAGGGGGCAGGAGACCAGTATTGGCCGCTGATCTCGTCGCGCAGGTAGAAAGCTTCTCCACAGGCGTCGCTGACCGCGTCGTTGTGCCAGGGTGTGAGCCGGTATTCGTGGGCGTTGTCGCTCCAGCTGTAGGCTTGGCCGCTTTCGGACACGACCGTTCCGAAGCCGGCATTGGCGATGACGTTCACCCAGGGCGCCGGGGTGCGCCGCTCCCGGGTCGTGGTGATCACGTATTCCTCTCCTCCGGGCGTGAATCCGCCCAGGCCGTTGTAATGCAGCAGTACGGACGGCGCCTGCGCGGCAGCCGTTTGCGCGGCTGGCGGCAAGGGCGGGGTCGACACCACCAGGGGCGGAGTGCGGATCTCCGGCAGACCCAGGCGGTTCACCTGGTTCGACAGGGTGCCCAGCGCGTCGCTGAGCGATATGCGCGACACCGCCAGCAACAGGGTCCGGTCCTCTTCCGAGATCTGGTCTCCCGGGCGCACGAAGATGCCGCCCGGGCGGTCAATGATGTGCGCTTCCACGCCCGCGGATATCAGGCCCATCATGCGGTCCTGGAGCGCCTGGCGGTAGCTGCCCGTATCCTCGTTCCAGATCACCAGGTCCACGGCCACGCCTTTTTGCCGCCAGTAGGCATGGGCCTGTACCAGTTGGCGCACCAACTCGAAGTTGGCCGGGTCCTTGATCCGGAGCAGCACTATGGGCAGATCTCCCGAGATGGCGTATCCCCACAGGCCCGACTGCCCGCGGCGATTCTTCAGCAGCGTCGCCGTCTCGGCGCGCATGGCGGGGTTCTGGTAGACGATGGCATTGGCGAGCCGGGCGTAGAGCTGCGCGTCCGCTTCGGTGGCGTTCAACTGGCGCACGATCACCTGCGCGTGCGTCCAGGCCAGCTCCAGGGCGCGGTCGGCCAGATGGCGGTCCTGGTACTTGCTGATCAGGTTCATGCAGGCGCTGCGACTGTCGCCCACCCCCTGGACCAGGTCGACGATCACGGACTCCTCCGCTTCCAGGGTGATCTCGCAGCGGATAGCGCAGACAGGATCCAGCACCGAACCCTGGCTGCCGGTCAACGGCGCATCGCCCTCCAGTGCCTGCGGGTCAGCCACCGACCGGCCCCGGCCCAGGAAGACGGCCCGATCCGTTTCATAGGAAGCCGTGCCGGGATTGCCGCCATGGATCGCCAGCAGCTGGAACATCCACGGCGGGTTGTCCGCCGGACTGCGGCCCCGCCGTGAGCACAGGATGGCGCGTTCTGACGGGACGATCTCGGTCTGCACAAAGAGATTGCTGAATGCCGGATGCAGTTCATCGGCCATGGGCGGCGCAATCACGACCTCGGCATAGCAGGTGATCTCTATCGTGCGGCGTTCGCGGCTGCGATTCGTCAGGTGGCAACGTCGCAGTTCGATATCGTCTTCCGGCGACACGACGATTTCGGTATGCGTGTCGATCTGGTGATCGGTACGGCGGAATTCGGCACGGCCCTCGGAGAAGATGACTTCGTAATGGTCCGGCCGCGTCAGAGTGGGCTGGTGGGACGTGGACCAGATCGCGCCGCTGTCCTTGTCCCGCAAGTAGCAGAATGTCCCCCAGTTGTCGCAGGTGCCGTCTTCGCGCCAGCGGGTCACGGCCAGGTCCCTCCAGCGGCTGGAACCCGCGCCGCTGTTGGTGACCATGACATGGTAGCGTCCGTTGGACAAGAGCTGCACCTCGGGAATCGGCGTGTCGGCGGTGTCCAGCACTCGCACCGACGCTTCGGGCTGGCCTGGCGCAGTGGTACGGATGACCGACAGCTCGGCGGCTTTGGCGTAGGCGGCCGCGGCGCGCGGAATGCGCTCCTGCAGCAGGAGCATGGTGGCCTGGAAGGACGGGTCCGCTTCAAAGCGGGCCTGCATCGTGCGTCCCAGCAGTACGTTCGCGATCGACAGGAATCCCATTCCCTGGTGATGCGCCATGTACGCGTAGACGATTGCGCCGGTCTTGCCCGGCGGCAATCGGCGCGGCGTGTAGTCGATGGCCTCGTAGAAGCCGTAGCGGCCCAGCAGGCTTTCCTGGGCAAGGCGCTGCAGGTTCCGGCACGCCTCGTCCGGCGACACCATCAGCGCCAGCATGGACGCATAGGGCGCCACCACCACGTCGTCGGCCAGGCCTCGCTTCAAGCCCAGGCCCGGCACGCCGAACGCCCGGTACTGATAGTTCATGCCGACGTCGAACAGGTTGTACGCGCTTTCGGACATGCCCCAGGGGATGCCGAGCTTGTCCCCATACTCGATCTGGGCGCGCACGGCCGACATGCAGGTCTGATCCAGCAACGTGTGGGCGTAGGACGGCATGACGAGCCGGGGCATCAGATACTCGAACATCGAGCCGCTCCACGACAGCAGCACCGTGCCGCCCGCCGCGGTGCTGAGCTGCCTGCCCAGGGCAAACCAGGTTTCCTGCGGGAGCTGGCCTTGCGCAATGGCGACGAAGCTGCAAAGGCGGGCTTCGGAGGCCAGCAGGTCGTACAGCCCTTCGTCGCGCCTGCGCTCGGTCAGGTTGTAGCCGATGGCCAGCAGCCGGCTGCCCTTGTCGTACAGGAACCCATAATTGGCCACTGCCATCTCCGCCAGCGTGTCGGCCAGCAGCGCGATCAAGGCCAGGCGTTCGTGGGCACGCTCCGCCGCCAGGATCACGGCAAGCTCGGTCTCCACCAGCCACGCCCGTTCGTCGGAAGGGATATCCAGGGGCGACAGCCGCTCGCGCAAAGCCGGCAGCAATCGCGTGGCCTGGCCCGCGACCTGCTGCAGGGTCGGTATGGCAATCAAGTCGGGCAGGTCCTGCCATGCGGCGCCGACGGGCAAGCCCCGCCACGGAGCCAGCAGGGCCAGCTCGCCGCGCGCGGCCTCGCATTGGCGCAGCAGCGCCTCTGCATGCCACAGGGCCTGCGCCCGTTCCGGCGCGGTGTAGCGGCCGAGCAGGCTGGCCGCCAGCGCGCACAGCTGATCCAGATGCAGTCTGGCCTGCGCCAGGGTCTTGGGGCCGGCTTGGGTGGCGGACTCCAACACGTCGGCCAGCGGCTCCAACTCAGGTGAATCGTAGGCAGAGACGCTTTCGCGCAAGACCGCCAAGGCGTCGGCGCATCCTTCGAATGTGCGGGGATGCAGGATGGGCGCCTGCGCCAGTTCCAGCAACCCCGGCCGCAGCGTGAGCAGATGGCCGGCAAGATTGCCGCTGTCCACGGTAGAAATGTAGAGCGGGGCCAGGGGCTTGAGGGTGACGGTGTCGTACCAGTTGTAGAAGTGGCCCAGATAGCGCTCCAGCGTCGCCATGGTGCCCAGCGATGCCTGAGTCTTTTCCAGCAGGCGGCCGGTCTGCAGGTAGCCGAAATCGTAGGCGGCCAGATTGGCCAGCAGCGCCAGCCCAAGATTGGTGGGCGAGGTGCGGTGCGCGATGGCCGCGGACGGCTTGTCCTGGATGTTGTCGGGGATCAGCCAGTTGTCTTCCGCGCCGCCATGGCCGTCGAAGAACGACCAGGTCTTGCGCGCCAGCAATCGCAGGAACTGGGTCTGGTCGGGAGTCAGGTCGATCCGGGCAAGGGCCGGCGGGCGGCTCAAGCGCCAGGCGATGAACGGCATCGCCACCCAAAGCGCCAGGACCGGAAACGCGGCCGTCCAGGCCGAGGGGTTCAGCGCCATCACGCAGGCGCCGATAGCGAGGGCGAGGATCGGCGCGCCCCAAACGGACAGCAGCAGAGGGCCGGATCGCGTCCCGCCTTCGCGGTTGGTGATGCTGGAGGGCTTCCATTCCAGCAGCCGCCGGCGCGAAACCGTCAGGCGATATAGCGTCCTGATCGCCGCGTCCAGGCTGTACAGGGCTTCGTGAGCCAGGCTGGTCAAGGCGAATGCCGCCCGGCTGAACTGCCGCGTCGTCGGCGCGATCCAGCCGACCAGATGCTGAGCGAGCACTACGTCCTCTTCTTTGCGCACGCCGCTCAGGGCAGAGGCGAACAAGGCGGGAAGGAACAGGATAAGCACGCAGGCGACGGTCCACAGCCAGGGGGCGGGCAACAGCATCCAGCCCAGCGCCATTAACAGCACAAGGCTGGCCGGGACCAGGCTGCGGCGCAGGTTGTCCAGTATCTTCCAGCGCGCGAGCGCGGGCAGGGACGGGCCGTGGCGAGTCCCCGGCTCCGTGGGCGCGCGGCCGAACAGCCAGCCCAGCAGTTGCCAGTCTCCACGTATCCAGCGGTGCCGGCGGCTGACGTCGGCGGAGTAGCGCGCGGGTTGCCCTTCGAACAGCTGGACATCGCTCAGCAGGCCCGAGCGGGCATAGCAGCCTTCCAGCAGGTCGTGGCTCAGCACACGGTTGTCCGGAAAGCAGTCTTTCAATGCCGATTCGAAGGCGTCCACGTCGTAGATGCCCTTGCCGACGAAGGAGCCTTCCTTGAAGATGTCCTGATAAACGTCGGACACGGTGTTGGTATAGGGATCGATGCCTGGATCGCCTCCGTTCAGGCGAGCGTACGGCGATGCGGTCAGGTCGGTCAGGCTGACTCCCACCCGCGGTTGCAGGATGCCGTAGCCGCGTGTCACTCTGCGCGTGACCGGGTCGAACTGGGCCTGATTGAGCGGATGCGCCATGGTGCCGACAAGCTTCCAGGCGGTTTCCCTGGGCAACTCGGTATCGGTGTCCAGCGTGATGACGTACCTGACCCCGGCCAGCAAGGCCACGTCCCCGACCACGCAAGAGAATGCGCCCGAGCCCTGACCGCGGAGCACGCTATTCAGATCCGCAAGCTTTCCTCTTTTTCTCTCATAGGCCATCCAGACCCGCTCTTGCTCGTTCCAGCGGCGAGGCCGGTGAAGGAGAAAGAACGGACTGCGTCCCAGCCGCCGGTATTTCTCGTTCAGGGCCTGCACTTGTGCTTTGGCGCCCTCCAGCAGCAAGGTGTCCGAAGGCAGGTGTTCCGACGCGGCGTCCGCGAAATCCGTCAGCAGGCAGAAGCTCAGGTTATCGCCGGGATTGGCCAGGAACCGGATCTCCAGCGCCTCGGCGAGCGAGTCCGCGTCATCGGGGGCGATCAGCATCGTGGGGACGGCAACGAGGCAGCGCGCATCGTCGGGAATACGCTTGGCGTAATCCATGCGCGGCAGGCGTTGGGGGCGCACCAGCCAAGTCAGGGACCAATTGACCGTGGCGACGGCGAGATGACTGGTGGCCAGCACGGACAGCAGCGCGACGCACGCCATTGCCCACGTGCCGACGCCGGCTTCATGCGCCATCGCGAGCAGCAGCGCGCTAAATCCGGCCGTCAGCGAGACGATGGCGCCCACATACAGGCGCAGCGCGGCGCGCGGGGTGATGCGGGCCAGCTTCTCGGTCATGCTCGGCTTGGCCTTGGCCCGCATGGCGAGCTCTTCCTGGCCCTCGTCGATCAGGTAGAAGCCGACATGCCCGCGCCGGATATCGGCGGCCGGGCCCGGGTCGGCCGCGCCGGTTGCCGCCAGGTCGACCGCCATGGCGGCGATCTCGGTTTCCGCGCGTTCGGATTGCCTGGCAAGCCGTTCCACCCGATGGCGATAGTGGTCGCGAGTGGGAAAGTCCATGCCGACGTAGACGCCCGCGGGGTCTTCGCGCAAGGTCCGGTCCACGATGCTGACGGCTTCCACGAAGTCATTCCAGTTCGTCGTCGACAAGGCGCGCAGGCTGCCGATGCTGTTGCTGATGGAAACCTGATCCGCCGCCTGCTGCTGGTTTTCGGCGACGACCATCTGTTCAATGGTCAGATTGGACTGGGCAAGCCGTTGTTCGAACCATGTCAAAGGCAGGGCCAGCGCCGGGCCGTGGCCCTGGAGCCGCCTTGCCAGTTCCGCGACGAATGAGCCGTCTATCGGCGGATTCGAGCGCGCCATGTTGGCAATGACAAGAATGAGGCCGGTGGGGTCCTCCTCGGCTGACTTGCGCATGGCGTCCGCCCACGTATCCGCCAGTCCACGGTTCATGTTCGCATAGGCCAGCCGGATCGCGACGCGACGCAGGTTTTCGATCAGGGCCAGGCGCATCATGATGGGGACTGCCCACAATTCGCCCAGTTGCAGCGGCGTAATCAATTGATAGGCGGCCACAAACGCCTCGATGCCCGCGGCATCGATCCGCGCATCACTATGCGAGATCATCTCCAGCGCAATGTCGTATACCCGAGGCAAGCCCTTGGACGGGCCCGTCTCCAGCTTTGGCAGGCTGCGGCTGTAGCCTTTGGGCAGGTGCCGCTTGGCCAGCCGGATCTGCTCTTCGATCAGGTAGAAGTTGTCCAGCAGCCATTCGTCGGCCGGGGTGATCTGGCGGTTCTGCCGCATCGATTCCATCAGCAGCGCGCAGGCCTGGGCCAGCAGCGTCTGGTTTTCGGTCAGCCGCGGCAGCAACGTGTCCGGCGGGCGCGATGTACCCACCAGATGCGCCTGCGCCAGGGCCTGGCCGTGCTGTTCCATCTGCAAGGCGCTGAACAGCTCCGCGCGCAACGGCGGCTCGCTTTCCGCCGCGCGCAGCGTGGCCTTGCTTCGGGCAAACAGGTCTATCCACTCGGGCGCGGCTTCGAGGGAGGGCCAATCAATTGGTTTCATAGCCATAGAGTGACCAACCGCGAGCGCCGTCTCTGTACGCTAGCGCACGGACGCCGCTCATTGCCTGTGGCATAACCGCCGAAAGGCTCGGAATTCGGGAGGCTCCCGTCGGGCGGCATGGAGATGGATGGCAATGGACAGACAAGCAACGGGCGGTTTGCGCGACGTGTCGCTGACCCGAGCCTGGCAGACGCTGGCCGAGCATTTGGAAGAGGTGCGGCCGCAGCATCTGCGAGACCTGTTCCAGCTTGACCCGGAGCGGGGGCCGCGCTTCAGCGCGGAAGCCGCGGGCTGGTATCTGGACTATTCCAAGAACCGGATCACTCCGAGGACTGTCGAGCTGTTGCTGCGCCTGGCCCGCGCATGCCGTCTGCCGGCGCGGATCGACGCCCTGTTCAATGGCGATCCAGTCAACGTCAGCGAAGGGCGCGCGGCCCTGCATGTCGCATTGCGCATGCCGGCCGGTTCCAGCGTCCGAGTGGAGGGGAGGGACGTGGTGCCGGACGTCCAGCGGGTGCTGCGCCGCATGGAACACTTCGCCGGCAAGGTGCGCAGCGGATCCTGGCTTGGCGGCACCGGGAAAAGGATCAGGAATATCGTGAACCTGGGCATAGGCGGCTCCGCGATCGGCGCGGGCATGGCCTGGGCCGCCCTGCAGCACTACGGACGACCAGACATGCAGTTCCGGTTCGTCTCCAACGTGGACGGCGCGGACTTCTTTGAGGCCACGCGCGACCTGGACCCGCGCGAAACGCTGTTCATCGTCTGTTCGAAAACCTTCCGTACGCTCGAAACCTTGCGCAATGCGGCCGCGGCGCGCGCCTGGTGCCTGGAAGACATCCAGGATGAGGGCGCGGTGCAGGCGCATTTCGTGGCTGTCACCGGCAATCGCGACGCCGCCATCCAGGCCGGCTTTGCGCCGGAGCAGGTCTTCGACGTCTGGGAGTGGGTCAACGGCCGCTATTCATTGTGTTCTGCAATGGGGCTGGCCGTGCTGACGGCCATCGGTCCTGCCGCATTTCGCGAGATGCTGGCCGGGTTCCATGACATGGACACGCATTTCCTGTCTGCGCCGCTGGAAAGCAATCTCCCCGCGCTGCTTGGATTGATGGCGGTATGGAACAACAACTTCCTCGGTTCAAGAACCGTGGCAATTCTGCCCTACGAACACTACCTGCGCCGGTTCCCTTCCTATGTCCAGCAACTGATGATGGAAAGCAACGGCAAGTCCGTCACCCAGGACGGCACTCCGGTCAGCAGCCATTCCAGCCCCGTCTACTGGGGCGCATGCGGAACCAACGGCCAACACTCGTTCCATCAACTGTTGCACCAGGGCACCCAGATCGTGCCCTGCGACTTCATCGGGTTCCTGACACCGCTCCCGCCTTCGGCCGACGGCCACGAGGAGCTGCTGGCGAACATGTTCGCCCAGGCCCAGGCGCTGGCCTTCGGGCGCCCCTTGGACGAGGACGGCGAGCCTGATGAAGCGCAATTTGAGCGGGGACACCGGCAGGTCGAGGGGAACCGTCCCAGCAATACGCTGCTGGCCGCAACATTGACGCCCCGGACCCTGGGTGCGCTCGTCGCACTGTACGAGCACAGCGCATTCACCCAGGGCGTGGTCTGGGACATCGATTCCTTCGATCAATGGGGCGTGGAGTTGGGCAAGACGCTCGCGGCGCGCATCGCCCAGGAGCTTGCGGCCGGGACGGCAGGCGCGCATGGACCCGACAGTTCCACGCGGACTCTGATGCGGAAATACCTGGATGGCAAGACGGCCGGCGCTATGTGCGCTATCGAACGGACGTGAGGCGGGTCATCCCATACCGTGGCAAGGTCATGCTGGCGGTCCCGCGCCAGGCAAACGCAGCACTTCGCAAAAGGACCATCGACATGTCATTGCTAGTCAAGAAGGGCTACACCCGGCTTGCGCCCCGGACCTCGCGCACCGGCATCTCCGAGCTGGACGCGCAGGGATTCGCACCAATCGCGACCTATGGCGCCCGCATGGTGGGCGCGCTGTCAGGCGAAACGGGGTCGCATCCCGGTTCGCCCATCGGTGACACGGGGCCGATTGCCCAGCAAGTGTGCCAGTGGGAGGGCGAGGGCGGGAGCATCGTGGGCTTTGCAGGCGTACTGCGCCCGTTCGTATTCGGCGGCGCCGGATCGCTGGTTCACTGGCCGGTGCTGGCCTGGCGCAGGGAAGACGCCTGAGCAAGCCGATGCCAACTGCGCGGTCGAGGTGGCCCGCGACCAATAGTGCGCTACTCTGGGCAGGACTCCGTTCGCCACCGCACATAAGGCGTGGCGATTGCCCTTGCCGAGTGGGCAAAGTGTGCCGGAGTATCTTCGGATTACGGCCCGGGATCGGGCCGTTGCAACAGGGCTTGCTGGAGGGACTCATCATGCCTGATTCACACGATCCCACCCAGAATCATCTATTGGCGGCGCTGCCCCCGCAGGAGATGGACCGATTGTTTCCCCTGCTGGAGCGGGTTTCCCTGCCCCTCGGGAAAGCCCTGTACGAACCGGGCGGGCGGATGCGGCATGTCTGCTTTCCGGTGGACTGCATCGTCTCCCTGCTGTGCGTGATGGAAGATGGTGCCTCGACCGAGATCGCCGTGGTCGGCAACGAAGGCATCGTCGGGATTTCCTTGTTCATGGGGGGAGAAACGACGCCCAGCAGGGCAATCGTGCAAAGCGCGGGAACGGCCTATCAATTGAAGGGGCAGGCCCTGAAAGACGAATTCGACCGGGGCGGGGCCATGCAGCATCTGTTGCTTCGGTACACGCAGGCATTGCTGACGCAAATGGCCCAGACGGCGGTGTGCAATCGCCATCACTCGCTGGACCAGCAGCTTTGCCGGTGGCTTTTACTCAGCCTGGACCGGCTGCAATCCGACGAACTGGTCATGACGCAGGAGCTTATCGCCAACATGCTGGGCGTGCGGCGCGAAGGCGTCACGGAGGCCGCCGGCCATTTGCAGGAGGCTGGCCTCATCCGCTATCGACGCGGCCATATCACCGTGGTGGATCGTGCCGGGCTGGAGGCGCGCGTCTGCGAATGCTATATGGTCGTGCGGCAGGAGTATCACCGCCTGCTGAGTCACGTTGGCGGCGCGGTCCGCGCCTGAGATGGAACCTGGAGCAGAATCTTGCCGTATCCCACGATGGCCGATGTTCCCAATCGCCTGCTCGACGCTTTGCCCGACCGGGAACGGCCTCGCTTGCTGGATCGCTTCGAGGCCGTCGACCTGGCCTTCGGGCAATGCCTGCTTCAGGCCGGCGACCGCATCGCTGACGTTTATTTCCCGGGTGGGAGCTATATCTCCCTGATCCTGCCGCAAAAGCGTGGCGCGTCCCTGGAAGTCGGGCTGGTCGGCAATGAAGGAATGTGGAGCGTCGACGTCCCGCTGGGCGCGGACACCTCGTCCCTGCGCGCCGTCGTGCAGGGGGCGGGGCCGGCCTTGCGCATGAAGGCTGATCTGTTCCGGCAGGAGCTGGCGGCCAGCGCCGCGCTGCGCAGCCTGATCAGCCGCTACACCGTGGTCATCCTGCAGCAGCTCGCCCAGACCGCGGCCTGCATGCATTCCCATGTGCTCGAGGGCAGGCTCGCGCGCTGGCTCCTGATGACGCAAGATCGCGCACACTCGGACAGCTTTCACCTGACCCATGAATACCTGGCCTACATGCTGGGCGTGCGGCGGGTCGGCGTGACGGTGGCGGCCTCGGCCTTGCAGCACCGCAAACTCATCGCGTATCGCCGCGGCAACATCGAGATCCTGGACCGGCCCGGCCTGGAGCGGGCGGCGTGCGATTGCTATGCGGCGGACCAGCTCAGCTACGGCCAGCTCAAATCGGATTTGCGCTGAATGGTCTGTGGTCGATGGCGGATGGAGACGCGCCCAGCGCAGGCGGTATGATGACTTCCGCCTGGCCGGCAACCCATGTCGCGCAGTCCAGCGGCGGCCCATTTGGAAACACCACACATGAATGATCGCCTGCAGCGCACGCTGCGCCTTTTCGACCAGTACAACGGCGCCGATCCCAACTCGTTCTCATGGGAAGGCCAGACCTGTCCGCAAGAGTTGTTTTTGGCGGAAAAGCTGCACGACTGGGTGATGAAGCTGGCGCCCGATGCCTCCGAACCGCTGCTCCTGGCGTCGAAATGCCAGCACATCGGCCGCTGGGAGATCGCACGCAACAGCTATCCGGAAGGACGGACAGGCTACCTGTCCTGGCGCAAGGCGCTGATGCGGCATCATGCGCACATCGCCGAAGACATCCTCGGGAAAGCCGGCTATCCCGACAGCGTGACCGAACGCGTGGTGGCTATCCTCATGAAGCAGGGCATCAAGCAGGACGCGGACGTGCAGGTGATGGAAAACGCGCTGTGCCTGGTGTTCCTGCAGTACCAGTACGAGGCTTTCCATCCCGCCCACGGCGAGAAGATCGTCGAGATCCTGAGGAAGTCCCTGCTGAAGATGGACGCCGCCGGCCATCAGCGGGCGCTGTCCCTGCCGTACTCGTCCGCGGGCATGGAATACCTGAAGCAGGCCCTGGCGGCGCTGGAAGCCGGCCGCTAGCCGCCCGCCCGATACGCCTGAGGACGGCCCGGGGTCGGGCCGCTGCCGTTCGGGCGCGAACGATCAGGCTTGCGGCGGCAAGGATATGCATCCCTTGCCGCGGCAGGCCTGTCTTGTTGCCGATCCGGACGTGAACTTAGGTGGGCGTGTCGGCCGCAGAGTCCTTCGGTGCAGTAGGCGCCGCGGAGGCGTCGACGGCGTCGGGAGCCGCCGTGGGTTGCACCGGGGCCTCGATGGTCTCGACAGCCGCCACGGGCGCCGAGGCGGCATCGATGGTCTCGACAGCCGCCGCGGACGCCGCAGGGGCGTCGGTCGCCGCGGCAGGCGCGTCGACTTTCTTCTCGGCCTTTGCGCGCGCGGCGGCATTCCTGGAGGCGTTGCGCGACGCCATGCGCTTGGCATGGCGGGCTTCGTTGGCCGTCACGGCGCCTACCGGCTCGCCGTTCAGGTCCACGCGCGGGGCCGCTTCGACCATGCAGGTCCAGTAGCGTCGGCCATCGCACCAGGTCTTCACGGCTTCCTTGATCTGCGCCTCGTCGAGCTGCAAGGCCTGGGCATGCTGCACCAGGTCCGTCAGCACGCCCAGCTTCAACGGAAGCTTGGGAGCGGGATTCTTGGGGAACGCCTTCGGGAAGTGTCGCTGCAGGCGCGAAATGGCGACCACGACGGGATCCACCGGCGTCTCACGCCGCTCGGCACGCTGGGGACGCTGACCCTTGTCGCCGCCTTGCGCGCGTTGGCCCTTGTCGCCGCCTTGCGGACGCGGTCCTTTTCCGGCGCCTTGCGGGCGGCGTGCTTTCTCCGCGCCCTGCGGACGCGATTCCTTCTTGGGGGCCGCCTTTTCAGGCGCCTGCTTGATAAGCAATTCCCGGATCGCGGCTAATTGTTCTAGTCCCATGTGCTACACAAAAAAAAGGTTGAAGCCGCGCGCGTGACCGCTACGCCGCCATCTATCGGCCATACAGCACCGTTGCATGCTCGTTCTTGCTGCTGATTCAGCCTAGGAAAAACGGCTATCCGGACATGACGACAAGCAGCGCCAACGACAGGAGAATGCCGAATGCGGCCAGGGCAGACGGCAGTAGTAGAACATACACGCTGCGTTCCTGCCCCCGTCCGTGCGCCAAGCCGGCTGCTATCGACATCCTGACCGGTGAAAAAATCCCCATCGAGGTGCCCGATACGTGCAGCAGCGCGGCGGCGGCCGGGACGTTCAGACCGGCCTGCACCGCCAATGATAGCTGGGATGGCATGAACAGGCTGTTCGGCGCGTTGCCGCTGTTGGCCAGTATGCCGAAGGCGCCGGCCAGGACGGGAGTGATAAGGATAGTCCAGTCGCGCAGACTGGAAAACAGTCCGTCGGCGTAGGCCTGCGAGATGCCCGCGCCGGCCAGCGCCTCGGCCATCATGGCGAACAGAAAGACGGACAGTACGGCATGGCGCCCGGTCATCCAGGCCGCGCGAGCCTGTGCGCCCAGCACGCCGCGCCGGCGCTGCCAGGCCGCCATGGCCAGCGCCCCCGCGATCAGCCAGCTTCCTGCATGCAGGAAGGGCATCCAGCCGGGCAGGTCCGTGAATGGGCGGATGTCGGCCAGGCCGGCAAGCCAGCGGTTCAGGTCGGGCAGCAACCGCGTCGCAACCAGGCAGGCGATCACCAGGATATAGGGCAGGGCTCTGCGCGCCGCTTCCAGCGCCTGCGGCCGGCCGGGACGGCGATCGAGCAGGAAGCGCAGCACGATCAGCGGGCCGTAGGCCGCCAGCAATGCCGTTTCCGGTCCCAGGAGCGCCGTCGCCCCGCTAAGCAAGCCCAGACTTGCCAACATCCAGCCGGCTTCGCGCCGGTGTTCCGACGCCGGCGCCCGCAGGCCGGCACGACTGGCGGTGCGCCAGAACAGGACCATCCAGACGGTCATCAGCAGGGCCACCGCCACCATGCTGTATAGCGCCAGTTGTGTCGCCGGCACCCGCGCGTAGGCTGACGCCAGCAGCGTGCCGCTGCCCATCGCGCCCCAAGGGATCAGGGTCTGGCTCAGCAAGGCGAATACCATGATCTCGCGGGCTTTAAGGCCCAGCGGCCGGATCAGCAGCACGGTGCCCAGCATTCCCACGCCAAAACCGGTGGCCGACTCGGCGAACGGGCCGATCAGGAAACAGGCAAAGAAGAGCAGCCTGCGCCGCGCTAGCGGGTCGCCCAATGCCGCAAGGCCCGGGCCGTTGGTCTGGTCAGGCGCGGGACGGCCCTGTGAGGCCATTTGCCAGAACAGCAGTCCGCCCAGGATGTAGGGAGTGATGATCCAGCCTATCCAGAGTCCGCGCTCCAGTGCGAGCGCCAGCTGGGCGCCGGCGAAGGGGGCGGGCGCCGCGAACAGGGCCACCGGAATCGTTGTGGCCAGCCCCAGCACCGCCGCTATAGTGGTATTGACCCGCCCGCTGGCGATCGCGCCGATCACGGTCAGCGCGGGAAGGGACCACAGGAAATACATCATGGGTGGGGAGCCTGCATGGCTTGGTCGGGTTCGCGGGGCGGGAAGCGCGTAGCAGTGTATGCCCCCGTACGCGTTGGCGATTCATTGATCGGCGGCCATGAAAAGTTATCGTCCTGTGAGTGGGACGCTTAAGTCTATATGTGAATCTAGCGCGTCCATCGTTCTATTTTTAATATGACTGCAGCCATTCCGGCGAACTATCAGGCCCATCGGGCCATTCGTTGCCAACCAAGGAGACATCCATGTCCGCACCCGCGAATTTCAACGGCCAGCGTCCGGTCATCGACCCCGACGACGCCGTCATGCTGCTGATCGATCATCAGAGCGGCCTCTTCCAGACCGTGGGCGACATGCCCATGACCGAATTGCGCGCCCGCGCCGGCGCACTCGCGTCGATGGCCACATTGACCAAGATGCCCGTCATCACCACCGCCTCCGTGCCGCAGGGGCCGAACGGACCCTTGATTCCGGAGATCCACGCCAACGCGCCGCACGCGCAGTACGTCGCGCGCAAGGGGGAAATCAACGCCTGGGACAATCCGGAGTTCGTCGCCGCGGTCAAGGCGACCGGCCGCAAGACCTTGATCATTGCCGGCACGATCACCAGCGTCTGCATGGCGTTTCCCGCCATCAGCGCGGTCGCCGAGGGCTACAAGGTATTTGCCGTGGTCGACGCCTCCGGCACCTATAGCAAGATGGCTCAGGAGATCACGCTGGCGCGCGTGGTGCAGGCGGGCGTGGTGCCGATGGATACCGCCGCCGTGGCGTCGGAACTCCAAAGGACCTGGCATCGCGAAGATGCCGCGCAATGGGCGGAGGTCTATACCAAGGTCTTCCCCGCCTACCAGTTGCTGATCGAAAGCTACGGCAAGGCCCAGGAAGTGGTGAAGAACAACGAAGCGCTTGATTCGCAGCGCTGATCCGTCCGGCCGGATGCCGATTCCAGCGCAAGCCGGCGCGGCGGAGGGCAGGAGAGACGCCGCACGCTTTCGCGTGCGGCGTTTTTCTCCTTATTGATTCGCGCCGCGGATATTGCCGGCAATACCGCCGGCCGCGCCGCCGATGGCGGCTCCGGTCCAGGCGCTACCGCCCGCGATGGCGGCAATCCCGGCGCCTGCGGCGGCGCCCATCAGGCCGCCTGTCACGGTGCCTTGCTGTTCCTTGGTCATGTTGGTGCAGGCAGCCAGCGATCCCATCGCGACGGCTAGAACTATCGTTTGGATGGTTTTCATGGCGGCTCCTAAGGGGTGCGCTTCGTCTTCGTCGCAGGCACGACGATCTCAAACCAGATGGTCTCTACGACGGGACGATCCATCTGTGTAGGGTTTGCGGCATACCAGCGGTCCACGCTTTCGCGCACGGAGTCCAGCGTCTGGTCCTGGAGTCCCCTGGCGAATTTCGGAACCAAGGTCTGGGAGTCCGGGACCGCCCGCCGTTGCTGATAGGCCTGTTCGACTTGCAGGACGTTCGCCATGCCCAGTAGATAGGCCTTTTTCAGGTTGGCGTCCGATTCCGTCCAGTGCTTTCCGGTAATGATGGGGGCAGGATCGGGCGGTGCAGCCGTGGTGGGTGGGGCGAACAGGATTGACAGGGCTACGGTTGCAGGGCCTAGCAGGTGTTTTACTTGCATCGCATCGCTCCTTTGGGGAACAAAAGACAGAAAACAGCCTTCGCGCGCGATTCGCTCCGGTCGATCCCGAGGGCCGGTCGAAAAGCGGTGCAATCAATTTATGCCTGAAAGCCCGCCCACGCAAGACCAGATTGCAGGCCGGGCCCGCCCCAGGCGCCCGCGCTCAATAGGCTGCCGAAGCCGGATGCGCCGTTGCGCTGGCGTCCGGGGACAGGAAGCTGGCCGCCAGGCGCCGTGCGCTGTTGGCGTACAGCAGCACGTCCACGCCGGTCGCCACGAAGGTGCAGCCCAGGTCCAGATAGCGCCGTGCCAGAGCCGGGTCCGAGGTCAGCGTGCCGGCGGCCTTGCCGCTGCCGATGATGACGCGCATGGCGCGTTCGATGGCGGCCTGCACCTCGGCGCTGCCGGGCCGGCCGCGGTAGCCCATGGATGCGGCAAGGTCGGCCGGGCCGATGAACACGCCGTCCACGCCCGGCACCGCGCAGATCGCTTCCAGGTTCGCAAGCGCGTCCACGGTTTCGGCCTGCACCAGCAGGCAGACTTCGTCGTCGGCGATGTCCAGGTAGTCGGCGCGCTCGCTCCAGCGCGACGCGCGGCCCACGGCGCTGCCTACGCCGCGCACGCCTTGCGGCGGATAGCGTGTGGCGGCGACCAGGGCGGCGGCCTGCCCGGCGGTATCCACCATGGGCACCAGCAGGTTCTTCGCGCCGATGTCCAGCAGCTGCTTGATGCGGGCCGTTTCTCCGGCCACCACGCGCACGACGGGCTGTGAGCGGTAGGGCGCCACGGACTGCAGGGCGGCCAGCGTGCTGCGCAGGTCGTTCGGCGCGTGTTCGCCGTCGATCAGCAGCCAGTCGAATCCCGCCGTCGCGGAGACCTCGGCCATGTAGGGATCGGCCATGGACAGCCACAGGCCCACCTGGGCCTGGCCCGCGGCAAGCGCGGATTTGAAGGGGTTGTGTGCCGGCATGTGCGCGACGCTCCTTGTAGTGTTGGCGGGCCTTCGGACTCAGCCCAGCTGGCCCTGGCACAGGTACTTGGTGTGCAGATAATCGTCCAGTCCATAGGACGACCCTTCGCGCCCGTATCCGGACTCCTTCACGCCCCCGAAGGGCGCGGCCTCGGAAGCGATGGCGCCTTCATTGATGCCGACAATGCCGGTCTCGAGCGCCTGGGCCACGCGCCAGATCCGCCGCGTGTCGCTGGAATAGAAGTAAGCGGCCAGGCCGAAGGGTGTGTCATTGGCGTGGCCGATGACTTCTTCCTCGGACGTGAAACGGAAAACCGGCGCCACCGGGCCGAAGGTCTCTTCGCAGGACAGCGCCATCGCGGGCGTGGCGCCCGACAGCACCGTGGGCGCGTAGTAATGCGGACCATCCGCCGCGCGCATCCGCTGTCCGCCGGTCTCGACGCGGGCGCCTCGCTCAACGGCGTCGCGGACATGGCGGTCTATCTTGTCGACCGCGCGCGCATTGATCATCGGGCCGATCTGCGAGCCCTCCTCGGTGGCAGGGCCGACCCGCAGCGCCGCCACTCGCTTGACCAGCCGCGCGACAAACTCATCATGCGCGCCGGCCTGCACGTAAATGCGATTGGGGCAGACGCAGGTCTGGCCGCCGTTGCGGAACTTCGAGGCCATCAAGCCTTCCACGGCGGCGTCCAGGTCGGCGTCGTCGAACACGATGAAGGGCGCATTGCCACCCAGTTCCAGCGACAGCTTCTTCAAGGTGTCCGCCGACTCGCGGGCCAGATGCTTGCCTACTGGCGTGGACCCGGTGAAGGTGATCTTGCGCACCCGGCTGTCGGCCAGCCACGCATCCACCACGGCTGGCGTGTTCCGCCGTGAGGCCGTCACCAGGTTCAGCACGCCGGCGGGCAGGCCCGCCTGTTGCGCCAGATAGGCCAGCGCCAGCGCGGTCAGCGGGGTGTCCTCGGCGGGCTTGGCGACCACGGTGCAGCCGGCGGCCAGGGCGGGCGCGATCTTGCGCGCGATCATCGCCAGCGGGAAATTCCACGGAGTGATGGCGGCGACCACGCCCACCGGCTCCTTCAAAACCATCATGCGCCGGCCGGGCACGGCGGCGTTGAGGATGTCGCCGCGGATGCGGTTCGCTTCCTCGGCGAACCACTCCACGTAGGACGCGCCGTAAAGCACCTCGCCGCGGCTTTCGGCCAGCGGCTTGCCTTGCTCGGCGGATATCAGGCGCGCCAGGTCTTCCTGATGGCGCAGGATCTCGGCGTGCCAGCGCTTGAGGAACCGCGCGCGTTCCGGCGCGGGGCGGCCGCTCCAGGCGGGAAAGGCCGCGTGCGCCGCGTCGGCGGCGGCGCGCGCATCGGCGGCGCCACTGTCGGGCACATGCGCAAAGACCGTGTCCTGCGCCGGATTGCTCACCGGCAGGCGGGCCTCGGACTGCGCCGGCCGCCATTGCGAGGCAATCAGATTCTGGTCGCGCAACAGCGCGGGATGGGCGAGCGTGGAATGCATGGGGTAGGGGATCCAGAGTGTTGGGGTCAGCTGACAATGCCCAGATGCCAGGGCACGAACTCGTGGTTGCCCAGGCCCAGCGCTTCGCTCTTGGTGGGTTCGCCGGAGGCCGCGCGCAGGATGTGCTCGAAGATGCGCTGTCCCATCTGGGCGATGTCCAGTTCGCCATCCAGCACCGCGCCGCAATTGATGTCCATGTCTTCCTCCAGGCGGGCGTACATGGCGCTGTTGCTGGCCAGCTTGAGCGTGGGCGCCGGCTTGGACCCGAACATGGAACCGCGGCCGGTGGTAAAGCAGATCAGGTTGGCGCCGCTGGCGATCTGGCCGGTGACGGCCACCGGGTCATAGCCCGGCGAATCCATGAAGACCAGTCCGGAACGGTCGATGGGCTCGGCGTATTCGTACACGGCCTGCAGCGGCGTGGTGCCGCCCTTCATGGCGGAACCCAGGGACTTTTCAAAGATGTTGGCCAGGCCGCCTTGCTGGTTGCCATGGCCGACCACGCCATTGAATTGCGCGTTGTGGCCGGCCGTGTATTTTTCCCACCATGCCAGGCGGTCCAGCAGCTTCTGGCCAACTTCCGGGGTGACGGCGCGGCGGGTCAGCATGTATTCCACGCCGTGGATCTCGGGCGTTTCGGACAGGATGGCCGTGCCGCCATGGCGCACCAGGATGTCCATCGCCGCGCCCAGCGCCGGATTGGCCGTGATGGCGGAAAAGCCGTCCGACCCGCCGCACTCCAGGCCTATCTTGAGGTGGCCGGCCGGCAAGGGAACGCGCCGCGCGGCGTTGGCCTGCGGCAGCATCTCCTCGATGGCGCGGATGCCCGCGGCAATGGTTGCGCGCGTGCCGCCGCTGTCCTGCATGACCAGCGTCCGTACCCGCGAGTCCAGGGTCAGGTCCTGGGACTCCACCAGCGAGGCGACCTGATTGCGTTCGCAGCCCAGGCCCACGATCAGCACGCCCGCCAGGTTTGGATGCCGCGCATAGCCCGCCAGCGTGCGGCGCAGCACGTCAAAATGCTCGCTGGGCGAAGACATCCCGCAGCCGCTCGTCTGCGCAAACGCCGCCACGCCGTCCACATGGGGAAAGGCGGCAAGGCGTTCGGGCGTGAAGTGCTCCGCGATATGGTGGATGACCGTCGCGGAGCAATTCACCGAGGCCAGGATGCCGATGAAATTGCGGGTGCCTGCCCGGCCGTCGGCGCGCAGATAGCCCTGGAATGTGGCGCGCTCGGCCTGCGGCAACAACACCACGGGCCGCAAGTCCTGGCAGAACGCGGGGTCGCGCTCGAAGTCGACCAGATCCAGATTGTGCGCGTGCACATGGTCGCCGGGCTCGATGTCGCGGGCCGCCACGCCGATGATGGCGTCGTACTTGCGCACCGGCGTGCCCGCCGGGATGCGACAGGCGGCAATCTTGTGGCCGCCGGGCACCTGGGCGCGCACGCGCAATCCCAGCTCCGGGATGGGCATGCCGATGGCCAGGGCCTGCCTGGCGATCAGCACATTGTCGTTGGCGTGCAGCCGGATCAAGGGGTTGGGGTTCACCGTGGAATCAGCCTTTCTGGAGCATTTCTTTCAGTTTGAGACGCGCGATCAGCGCGGTTTCCTGCGAGTAGACGGAGGCCATATAGGCCTTGTAGTCCGGGCCGTCCAGGTACATCACCGGCGCGTCGATGCGGTCGGCCACCTGCTTGAAGGCATCGCTGTTGACCGCGGCGCGGAAGGCGTCGCGCAGCTTGCGCTCGACGGCGGGGTCCAGCCCCTTGGGCGCGCCTATGCCATTGGGCGCCTCGACCACCACGTCGTAACCCAGCTCCTTCAAGGTGGGCGCGTCCTTGAAGCGCGTTGCTCGCGCCTCGCCCCACGTGGCAAGCAGCCGCAGCTTGCCGGATTCGACGTGCGGCGCCCACGAGCTGGAGTCCGCCAGCAGGTCGATCTGGCCGCCCAGCACATCCTGGAGCGCGGCCGAGCCGCCCTTGTAGGCAATCGCGTTGAACTGTGCGCCGGCCGCCAGCGCGAATTCCTCCATGCCCACATGCGTCGCCCCGCCGATGCCGGCGTGCCCATAGGTCACCTGGCCAGGATGGGCCTTGGCATGCGCGACCACATCCTTCAGCGTCTTGAACGGAGAGCTGGCCAGCACCGCAATGCCAAAGGTCTGGCCCGAGGTGCGGGCAAGATAGGTCAGCTCGTTGCGGGGGTCCAGCTGCAGCAGGCCCAGTTGCGAAAAGCGCGCCACCGATATCGGAATCTGGCCGATGGTGTAGCCATCGGGCTGAGCCTGCGACAGCGTCTTCGTGCCGATCATGCCCGAGGCGCCTGCGCGGTTCTCCACGACGATGGACTGGCCCAGCACGCCGGAGGCGACCTGGCACAGCGCCCGCATCGACTGGTCCGCCGTGCCGCCGACGGGCCACGGACAGATGAAAGTGATGGGCCGCAGCGGATAGTCGGCCGCGCGCGCCGCGTAGGGCGCCAGCAAACCGGCCACGCCGGCGCAGGCGGCGCCGGCCAGCAGCCTGCGCCGCTGCAGATCAGGGGTAGGGGTGGGCTTCATGGGATTGTCTCCAGATGTCGTTTTTTTTAGGGGCGCCGGACAGACTACTGGCGGCCCGTGCTTATTCTCATGGGCTTATACATAACAATCCAATAAAATAGAATCATCTATTGATAATGTATTTGGTATGTATTGAGTCTCACATGGCGCATCTGGACCGGGTCTTTCGCTCCAACCTCAAGCTACGGCACCTGCAACTGGTGGTCGCGCTGGATGAATTCCGCCACCTGGGCCGCACGGCCGAATTCCTGGCGGTCAGCCAGCCCGCCGTGTCGCGCATGCTGGTGGAAGTCGAATCCATGCTGGGCTTCACACTGTTCGACCGCTCCGTCCGCGGCACCGAACCCACGGCCGCGGGCGAATCGGTGGTGCGTTTCGCCCGCGGCGTGCTGGCGCAATACGAACGCACGCGGGATGAGATCGACGCGGCCGCGAGCGGGGCGGCCGGCAAGACGCGGGTGGGATCCATGGCGGTCGCCATGCCCGTGCTGCTGGCCCAAGCCGTCCAGGCGCTCAAGGCGCGTTCAGCGCGCGCCACGGTGCAGATCGAAGAAGGAGACCTGACCCACCTGTTGCCCAAGCTGCGCCTGGGCGAGCTGGACCTGTTTGTCGGGCGGCTGGAGCCGGGCTATGCGGCGCCCGATCTTTCGACCGAAGCCTTGTTCGAAGAACCCATGGTGGCCGTCGCCGGCCCCGCAAGCCCGGTCGCCGGCATGGCGGCGCCGGGATGGGCCGACCTGGCTGCCTTGCCTTGCATCATGCCGCCGCCGTGGGCGTCGCTGCGCGTAAAGCTTGAACAGCAATTCCACCGCCACGGGGTGCAGCCTTCCGCCGACCTGATGGAGACATCGTCCTATCTGGCCACGCTCACCTTCCTGGGGGAGCGCGGCGCGGTGGGTTTCCTGGCGAAGTCGGCCGCGCAAAGCTTTGAGCGCCAGGGCCTGTGCAAGATACTGGACCTGCCGCTGTCCCTGGACCTGCCGCCGGTGGGCATCATCACCATGCGGGAGGGCCGGCTGTCGGCCAGCAGTCTGCAGTTGATGGAATGCCTGCGCGAGGCCGCGCAGGCGGCACGCCCAACCCAGGAGTGAACGATGAAACTGCTATTGGTGGGAGCAACCGGACTGGTCGGGCATCATGTTCTGGACATGGCGCTGGCCGACCCCAGGGTGGACTCGCTGACTGCGCCAACCCGCCGCAAACTGCCGGTGCATGAAAAATTGCTGGCGCCCGTCGTGGATTTCGAACAATTGCCCGAAGATGCCGACTGGTGGCGGGTTGATGCCGTCATTTGCGCGCTCGGCACCACGATGCGCCTGGCCGGCACGCCCGCGGCCTTCAGACGGGTGGATCATGACTATCCGCTGGCAGTCGCCGGGCTGGCCCAGCGCGCCGGCGCGGCCACCTATGTGCTGAATTCGGCGATCGGCGCCGATCCGTCCTCGCGCTTTTTCTACAACCGGACCAAGGGCGAACTGGAGCGGGATCTGGCCAACCAGGGATTTGCGTCGCTGACGTTCGTGCGACCAGGCCTCATCGGCGGCCACCGGGAGGAATTCCGTCCGGGCGAACGCGCATTGACCGTCGCGCTGAGGCTGGCCGGGCCCGTGCTGCCACGGCGCTGGCGGCTCAACCCCGCACCCGCGATCGCCAGGGCGCTGCTCGAGGCTGCCGTCGATCCGAAACCGGGCGTGCATGTGATCAGCGCCGAACAGCTGGCTTGATGGCGCCGGGTCCCGCCGCTTGCGAACGCAGCCGGATCGCCGCGGGCCACGGCGCGGCGGGGCAACGCGTAAAATGCGCGCTTGGCGCCGGAATCCGCCGTCGCCAGGAATGAGCGCATGCGCACCGGATTGTCCTGTCCATCCCCTCGCTATGCTTGCGCCGCCACGATAGGGCGGCTGTTGCTGCTGCTTTTGCTGGTGGCGCGCGCCTGGGTGCCCGTGGGCTACATGCCCGACGCGAACGCCCTCAAGCATGGCCGCCTGGCCCTGGGATTCTGCGCGGCCGGTGGAGGCTCGTTCACGGGCCTGCGCGCGTTGGCCGGCAAGTCCGCACATGCCGATCCGCATCACGGACATCATGGGCAGGGCGGCCAGCCCGCGGAAAGCGGCGCCGGGCAGGAGTGCCCCTTCGGGCTGAGCGCGCATCAGGTGCTGGACCTGCCGCCCTTGCTGGCGCTGGCGCCCGTGCTCCTGCGCTGGTTTGCCCAGGCGCCGCCGATGGCGGACAGCCCGCGTCCCCCCATGCCGGCCGCCGGCCCGCCGCTGGGGCAGCGCGCTCCGCCTCGAATCCCCGGATGACTTCCGTCGCCGTGCGCGCCCGGCGCGCACGAATGCCGCCCGTTCCTGGCGGCGTCCGTCGTATTCGAGACCCTCATGTCCACTCAAATCCTGGATACCCCCGCCGCGTCCGCGCGCGCGCGGTCCGCGGGCGGCAGCGCCTTGCTCGCCCTGATCACCCGGCTGCATTTCTACATCGGACTGTTCGTCGGCCCCTTCATCCTGGTCGCGGCGGTGACCGGCACGCTGTTCGTGCTGACGCCGCAAATCGAGAACCTGCTCTACGCCGAACAGCTGCGGACGGCCTCGACCGGCCCGTTCCAGCCGCTGGCCAGCCAGGTCGAGGCCGCGCAAAGCCGCATAGGCCCCGGACCGCGCCTGTTCGCGCTGCGGCCCGCGCCCGGGCCCGGCGACACCACCCGCGTGATGTTCACGCAACCCGGACTGGGCGACTCCGAAAGCCGCGCACTGTTCGTGGACCCCGTCACCCTGGAGATCAAGGGCGACATGATCGTCTACGGCACCAGCGGCACGCTGCCTTTCCGGACAACGCTGGACTATCTGCATCGCAACCTGATGCTGGGCGAAGTGGGCCGCAACTACAGTGAACTGGCCGCCTCCTGGCTCTGGCTGGCGACGCTGGGCGGGCTGGTGCTGTGGTTTGCCAAGCGCGGCCGGGACAATGCCCGCCTGGCGCGCAGCCCGCGCCTGCGCGCCAGGCGCTGGCACGGCTTGCTGGGGCTGTGGGTAGGCATCGGCCTGCTGTTCCTGTCCGCCACCGGACTGACCTGGTCCAGCTGGGCGGGCGCGCGCGTGGATCAGTTGCGGGCCCAACTGGGCTGGATCACGCCGTCGGTATCCATGAAACTTCCAGGATCGGCCGGCCCTGCGGCGGCCGGAGGCGAGCATGCCCATCACCATGGCGGCATGCAGGAGCACGCTGCCATGGCGCCGGCCCCGCAGAGCGTGGCGGCGGGCTTTGACCGCGTGCTCGATGCCGCCCGGCTGGGCGGCATCGACAGCAGCCAGCTCGAGATCCGGCCGCCTCGCGCGGCCGGTCAGGCCTGGCTGGTACGCGAGGTGGACCGTTCATGGCCCACGCAGGTCGATACCATCGCCGTCGACCCGACCACATTCGCCATTACCAGCCGGGCCGATTTCGACACGTTTCCGCTCATCGCCAAACTGATCCGCTGGGGCGTGGACATGCATATGGGCATCCTCTTCGGATGGCCCAACCAGCTGCTGATGGCCGCCATCGGCATGGCGCTGACGGCCATGATCATCCTGGGCTACCGGATGTGGTGGCTGCGCCGGCCGGCCGCCGGGGCTGCGCCGCAGACGCTCACGCACGCCTGGCGCGAACTGTCCTGGCCCGGCCGCATCCTGGCGGCGGGCGCGGCGCTGGCGCTGGGCTGGTGCCTGCCGGTGATGGGAGCAAGCCTGCTCGTCTTCGTGGCGGTGGACGTGTTGCGATGGCGCCTGGGCAGCCCCGCGCGCAGCGGCAATTGATCTGCATCAACGAGCAGCGCAGATAGGGGCGGGAAGCCGGGCCGGCTGGCGTGGTTCCCGTCAGATCCGCCCAGCCATGGTGCTACCATCTGCGCCGACAAGGGGATGTTGATGCACACATGCGCCACTGCTGGGAGACGATGGGTCGCGCTGCTCGCGGCGGCCCTGTTCGTCTTTCAGGCATTGATCGCATCCTCCGCCGTGGCGGCGCCTCGCGCCGTCGCCGGCAACGCGGGCGCCACCACCATCATCTGCACGGCGAGCGGCCCGCGCGTCGTCACGCTGGACATCGAAGGCGCAAAGCAGGGCGCGGAGCAGCACAGCGGCGCCTTGCCGCATTGCTGCGCGGCCGGCTGCGCCATGCTCGGGGGCGCCACGCTCCCCGCACTATGGCTGCTGGCCTGGCTGCTTCCCGCGCAGGCGCAACCCGACGCGGCGCCGCCCGCCGTCATCACCCATTTCTCCAGTGCGCTCGCGCGATTGCCGCAGCAATCGCGCGCTCCGCCTTTCTTCGCCTGACGTTCTTCCCCTAAGCGTCATCGGTTTGCATCGCGCGCCGCCCATCCCGGGCGGGCCCGGTGCCGTCCTCCAGTGGAAATCCTCCTCGTCGCGACCGGCATGGCCCCGTCCCGGGCTTTGTGCCGGAGTGCGCATGCGCGGCGGCGTTTCCGCGGGACACCGGATTACCCATTCAACGATCCAAGATGGTCGAGATCCCGATATGTGCAAGAAACAGGAATTCCTACGCATGACCTGCCTGGCAGCCGCAATGGCCGCCTCGTTCCCCGCCTGGTCGCAAAGCGCCGCCGATGGCGTCGCCACGCTGGACCCGGTCGTGATCATGGGTGTGGCGCCCAGCGCGCCGCTGACATTCACGACGGACCCGAAGATTCCCCGCCAGCCGCTGCCGGCCAGCGACGGCACGGACTACCTCAAGACGATTCCCGGCTTTTCGGCGATACGCAACGGCGGCACCAATGGCGACCCGGTGCTGCGCGGCATGTTTGGCTCGCGCCTGAACATCCTGACCAACGGCACGTCCATGCCCGGCGCCTGCCCGGCGCGCATGGACGCGCCCAGCTCCTATATTTCTCCGGAGAACTTTGACCAGCTCACCGTTATCAAGGGCCCGCAGACCGTGCTGTGGGGCCCGGGCGCATCCGCGGGCACGATCCGGTTCGACCGCGACACGCCCCGGTTTACCGAGGCCGGCGTTCGTTTCGACGGCAGCCTGGTGGGCGGATCGTTCGGCCGCAACGACCAGACGGCGGACCTGACCATAGGTAATGAAAAGGTCTACACCCGCGTCACCGCCAACCATTCCCACTCCCAGGACTACAAGGATGGAGACGGCAACACCGTGCCCTCGCGTTGGGACAAGTGGAATGCCGACGTCGCGCTGGGCTTCACGCCGGACGCCGACACGCTGTATGAACTGACCGCCGGCACGGGGGACGGCGAGGCGCGCTATGCCGGGCGCGGCATGGACGGCTCGCAGTTCAAGCGCGAGAGCTTTGGCCTGCGCTTTGAAAAACGCAACATCGGCACGGTGCTGAACAAGGTCGAAGCGCAGCTCTACTACAACTACGCCGACCACGTGATGGATAACTTCACGCTGCGCGCGCCGGACCGCATGAGCGCCATGCCGATGGCCATGGCAGCCGATGTGGATCGCGCCACCTGGGGCGGGCGGTTTGCCAGCACCTGGGACCTGTCCCAGGACCTCAGCCTGGTCACCGGGCTGGACTTCCAGCAGAGCCGCCACCGTTCCCGCAGCGGCACGGACACCGCGTCGTACCGCAGCCAGCCCTGGGTGAAGGACGCCGATTTCTCCAATACCGGGCTGTTTGGCGAGCTGACCTGGCGCGCGGGCCCGGACAGCCGCGTCATTGGCGGCGCGCGCGTGGACTGGGCATCCGCCAAGGACTTCCGCCAGACCGCCGGCGGCATGATGATGCCCATGCCCAATCCCACCGCGAACGAGCGCCGCAGCGATACGCTGCCCAGCGGCTTTCTGCGCTACGAAAAGGACCTGGCGTCACTGCCCGCCACCGTCTATATCGGGCTTGGCCATGTCGAGCGCTTCCCGGATTACTGGGAACTGTTTTCGCCGGACAACGGCCCCGCGGGTTCGGTCAACGCGTTCCAGGGCGTCAAACCCGAAAAAACCACGCAGCTGGATTTCGGCGCCCAGTACAAGACCGAGACCCTGGACGCGTGGTTCTCCGGCTACGCGGGCTATGTCGACGACTTCATCCTGTTCAACTACACGTCGGGCGGCATGATGGGACCGTCGTCCCAGGCCAGCAATGTAGACGCCAGAATATTCGGCGGCGAACTCGGCGCGTCCTACGCCGTCTCTCCGGCCTGGAAGCTGGGCGCCACGCTTGCCTATGCCTGGGGCCAGAATCGCAGCGACGGCCGCGCGATGCCGCAGATTCCGCCGCTGGAAGCCAAGCTCAGCGCGGCCTATGACGACGGCACCTGGTCGGCGGGGGCGCTATGGCGCATCGTCGCGCCGCAAAAACGCTATGCCCTGAATGAAGGCAACGTAGTCGGCAAGGATTTCGGCCCCAGCGCGGGCTTCGGGGTCTTTTCCATCAACGGGGGCTACGTGGTGAACAAGCAGGTCCGGCTGTCGCTGGGCGTGGACAACTTGTTCAACAAAACCTACAGCGAGCACCTGAACCTGGCGGGCAACGCCGGCTTCGGCTACGCCGCCAATACGGGCGTGAACGAACCGGGGCGCAGCGTGTGGGCGCGCGTGAGCGTCAAGTACTGACGGAGTACATCCAGCGGCTGGGGAGGCGTATAAACAAAGGCTTGGGCATGGGATTGAATTCGGACGCGATTCCGTGCCTTCAAGTTGCGATCCACTGCACCCACCAGCCCTGGTAGTACCTGCAGCCGGCGATCTCTTCGAAACCGACAACCATCATGCCCCGATCTGAATTGAAGGTCAGCAACTGCGGCTCAAGCAGGTCGGGTATTGCACTGGGCACTGTGGCGCCGAACTTGGCAAGCGATTCCATGGTCATGCGGGGGACGTGCCGGTTCAAGCCCTGGTGCAACATGGAATACATCTTCACCATGCCCACCACGGCCTGACCGGGATCGCTGTCTCGGCGCCGTTCGCCCAGGTGGTGCGTCCTCACGACGCTGCACAAGAATTGCAAGGGAAATCTCTGACAATACTGTATGAATATACAGTATAAACGAGCCTGGAAGTCGCACAATTAGGCCCCGATTTCGGAACCGTGGTCAGCCGCAGCGACACGGTGGGATGCGCGCGTCACTTGCGGCTACGCAGGATCTCTACGCGCACAAGCCAGGCTAAGACTGCTTGAGTTGCGGCTCGGCGACGAGCCGGTCGGAGGGGAAGGCGACCAGGAAGTCCCGGCTCTGCCCGGCCGTGGCCGTCAGCCATTCGCCATAAGCACCCTCTGGCAGGATCACGACCATCCGCTTTTCCTTCCCGGCCTGGTGATAGTCCCTGAACAGCGGATCATCGTCCGCGTTGATGGTCAGCATGGTGTAGCTGTCCTGCCACTGGCCGGTCGCAAGTCGGTAGCGATCCCACAGGCCGGCGATGCCCAGCGGCGCACCGTCGGAACGGGTGATCCGGGTGGACACTGCCGTGCCGGATCTCCAGTCAGGCTCGAAGATGGCATCAGCCGGGATGATGCAGTGCTGCCCATGTCGCCATGCGTTGCCGAAGGTGAAAGACTTGGGCGCAGTCTCACTACGCGCGTTGAACGTGGAGAGCTTGCCAGCCTTGTCCAAGCTATCCGCAGTCGTCATCGCGCTGATGAGACCCCAACGGCCTGCAGTGGCTTCGCGCTCAGGTACCGCCTCGTCGCCCGAGTCATGCTCTACAGGGCGCCGAATGAAGACACCCTGATACTTGGGCCACATGTCGTACTTTTCGCTAGCTGCGGGTTTCTCCCGAACGCCGAATTTCTTGAGTAGCAGTTCGGCGTCTTTCAGCGTCTGGTAGTGGCTGCACATGAGCCCCCCATGAAGGATCCCAGTGAGTTGGTCCTCCTAACCTGGCGGCATCGTCCGGTAAAGCCCGATCTCTACAAGAAAGGCCTGCGTGATGCTTACGCGTGACGAAACACCAGAGCGCGGCACGATACTTGCTACTTGCGCCGCGCAGGGTCTTTCATCGTTCTCTGGAGAAGCGTCATGGACGAACTCAATTCCACCGCCACCTCTCGGCCTCCCGTGGCGCTTACCAGCGGGGAGCGTTGCGCGCAGCGCACGCTTGCCGCGGCGGAACAACTGCTCAACCCCGCCAGACCGTCGGGCTTGCCGTCCGTGTCTTCCATCGAGGCCGAGCTCGCCAGGTACGTGAAGGAGGCCTATCGGCCACGAACTTACGGATAGGGCGCGCGCCCGAAAGCGCTCGGGCGCACGCTCATTCGATGGGCGCTCTCATGACTAAGGCGGTAATCGTGTGGTTCTTCCAGAACACCTGATGTATCCGCGGCAGCAAGGTATGCAGCTCAGCCTCGGTTGCTGAATTGAACGTAATCAGCACGGCAGGGCGGTTCCCGTCGCTCGGCACACGTTGGATGCGATCGAGCGAGGGAAAGCCATACTTGAGCAGAAACGCCCGGATGTCATCGTCGGAAGTGCTGTCTTCCACGTGATTGATCAGCAGAGCAGCCATGACGGATTCTCCGTAATTCAGAATTTTTCGGGCACGAACCGGAACGGATGGTCGGGCTCGGTATAGCCCTTGGCCTTTTGCCGCTTGGGAAGCTTGATTTTCCCGCGGGGAATGGCCTTGTACGGAATGCTCTCCAGAAGGTGGCTGATGATATTGAGGCGCACCTGCTTCTTGTTGTCGGACCGCCCCACGAACCACGGCGCCACGGCCGTGTCGGTTGCCCGGAACATCGCGTCCCGGGCGCGCGAGTAGTCGTACCAGCGGCTGTAGGAATCAAGATCCATCTTGGTGAGCTTCCAGGTTTTCCGCTCGTCGTTGATGCGCGCCTGCAGCCTGCGGGTCTGCTCTTCCTCGCTGACTTCCAGCCAGTACTTGAACAGGAGAATGCCGGAATCGACCATTACCCGTTCCATCAGGGGCACGCCTTTCAGGAAGATATCCGTCTGCGCTTCCGTGCAGAACCCCATGACCCGTTCCACGCCGGCCCGGTTGTACCAGCTCCGGTCGAAAATAACGACTTCCCCGGCCGCGGGCAGATGCGGCAGGTAGCGCTGCATATACATCTGCGATTTTTCGCGCTCGGTTGGGGCGGTGAGCGCCACCACGCGGAAAACCCGCGGACTCACCCGTTGCGTGATGGCCTTGATCGTTCCTCCTTTTCCAGCCCCGTCGCGGCCTTCAAAGACGACGCAGACCTTCGCGCCTGTTTTCACCACCCAGCCCTGCAGCTTGACCAGTTCGACATGCAGGCGAGCCAGTTCGCTTTCATACTGCTTGTTGGAAAGGGCGCTCTGCTCTGCCGGACCGGTTTTCTTTTCTTGCTTCTTGTCGGCCATCATTGTTCTCCGGAAGTTCCCTGCCGCGAGGTGTAAGCCGGAGCATGCTCCGGCAGTGAATCTGAATATATTGCCGATTTGTACTGTCCTGGTATACGAGTTACCGATGGAATTATGGTGCCGGATCCCCGGCCACACTGGCTCGCCAGCGTCCGGCGTTCGGGCTGGGACCGGCACTTGCTGATCGGATTGACGGCCACCGCCAGGCCGGGCTGAAGCGACATCAGGTGACGACAATGAAACCATCCTCTCCCAGTGAGCCGGCATCTCCTCCGGCCGATCCCGCAACCTCATCCAAACCATTGGCCGCGCCCGTTGGAAAGCCGGCGCCGGATAGCGGCCAGCCGCCAGTCAGGCCCGACGATGCCAGCGAGAATGCGCAGGGCAACGAAATCCGCGAAGAGGACCTTGAGCTGACGGATGCCACGGCGTCCGATCCGTCGCCGGACAACGCAAAGCAAGGTTCCTGAGCCACCAAGGAGATCAGCCATGATCGAGAAAACTGGAACGATAGGATGGGCCGTCTTGTTGGGCGTGCTGTCGAATGTGCCGGGGGCCTGGGCCCAGGGCGCCCCGCAATCGGTAACGGAGGTCCGCGTCGATGTTGCGAAGGTCGACGCCGGTTACCGCGCTTCGAAAATAAGCGGCGCCTCCGTCTATAACGGCAACAAGGAAAAGATCGGCACCGTGGACGACCTCATTCTGGGGCCGCCGGATTGGGTGCCTTATGCAGTGCTTTCGGTGGGAGGCCTTCTAGGGGTCGGGACGCACCTGGTGACGGTGCCTTTGGCGAGCATGCGGGTGGAAGGCGATCAATTCCAGCTGCCGAACGCGTCCAAGGAAACACTGAAAGCGCTGCCGGAATTCAAGTACACCAAGTAGGCCATTCCGGCAGCCGACCCTGAAGGAGGCGGTCATGGCATCAAGAACAATATGGAAAGGGGCAATTTCCTTCGGCCTGGTCCACATCCCGGTCGGGCTGCACACCGCCACGACGGAATCCGGGGTCGATTTCGACTGGCTGGACAAGCGCTCGATGGATCCGGTGGGCTACAAGCGCATCAACAAGCGCACGGGCAAGGAAATCGACAAGGACAATATCGTCAAGGGCGTGGAATACGAGGACGGCCAGTACGTCATCATTTCCCCCGAAGAGATTGCCGACGCCTACCCGCGCACCACGCAGACCATCGAGATCCAGCAATTCGTGGATGCAGCCGGCGTGTCGTTTGTCTATCTGGAGCGGCCCTATTACGTGGCCCCCATCAATAAAGGCCATAAGGTGTACGCCTTGCTGCGCGACACGCTGGCCAAGACGGGCAAAATCGGCATCGCCAAGGTGGTGATCCAGACCAAGCAGCACCTGGCGGCGCTGATTCCTTCGGGCGACGCGCTGGTGCTCAATCTGATGCGCTGGGGCGACGAGGTCAGATCGCACGATGACCTGGATCTGCCGAAGGCCGGCGCCAAGGGCATGAGCCCCAGCGCCAGCGAGTTGAAGATGGCCAGGATGCTGGTGGAGGACATGACCGGCGAGTGGGATCCGGAGCAGTTCAAGGATGAATTCAAGGCCGCCGTGATGGAGCTGGTAGAGAAGAAGGCGCGCGCGGGCAAGACCGAGACGGTCATCACGCCCCAGGAAGAAGCCCCGGCCTATGCCGACAACGTCATAGACCTCACCGAATTGCTGCAACGCAGCCTGAAGGGAGGCAAGGCCGGCGGGAAGGCCTCTTCCGCGGGCGCCAAATCCGGCCCGGGCAGTGGGAAAAAGGCCGCGCCCCGCAAGGTGGCGGCCAAGAAGGCCCCGGCCAAGGCCGCCAAGGCGGCAGGCAGGGCGCGAAAGGCAGCGTGACGATGGCGGACTCGCTAAAGAAATACCGCGAGAAGCGCAATTTCGGCGTGACATCGGAACCCGCGGGCGGCGGCGAGGCCAACGAGGGCGCTCGCGCCTTCGTCATCCAGAAGCACTGGGCCAGCCGGTTGCACTACGACTTCCGGCTGGAACTGGATGGCGCCATGAAGAGCTGGGCCGTGCCCAAAGGGCCCAGCTACGATCCGGCCGTCAAGCGCATGGCCGTGCAGGTCGAAGATCACCCCATTGCCTACAACCAGTTCGAAGGCCAGATTCCAAAAGGCCAGTACGGCGCCGGCAAGGTCATCATCTGGGACGAGGGAAAATGGGAGCCGGTCGGGGATCCGCGCAAGGGCTATCGGGAAGGACACCTGAAGTTCGACCTGCAGGGCGTCAAAATGCAGGGCCGGTGGGCGCTGGTGCGCCTCAAGGGAAAAGAGTCTGAAAAGCAGCCGCCCTGGCTGTTGATAAAGGACAGGGACGATTTTGCCCGGCCCGAGCGCGAGTTCAGCGTCGTGGACGAGATGCCCGACAGCGTGGTCCCCCTGCGGGGTTCAGGGGCTGGCGCGAAACAATCCAAGCGCAGGCAGGCGCCTGCGGCGGACAACGCTGCGGCCGCTCTGCCCGGCGAGGCGGCCGAACTGCCCAAGCTCCTCAAGCCTCAGCTCGCGACATTGGTGGATGCCGTCCCGCGCCACGCCGAGGACTGGCTATATGAGATGAAGTTCGACGGCTATAGGCTGATGATCCGGATCGACGGCGCCGACGTGCGTCTCTACACCCGCAACGGCCATGACTGGAGCGCGAAGCTGCCGCATCTGGTCGAAGCCTTCCGCGAGTTGCCCGCAAAGTCCGCCTGGGTCGACGGGGAGATCGTCATTCTGGACAAGACCGGCGTGCCCAGCTTTCAGGCGCTGCAGAATGCCTTCGACGGCGAACGTACCCAGGACATCATCTTCTATGCCTTCGATCTGCCGTTCATCGGCGGGCGGGATCTGCGGCGCGAGCCCTTGCGCTTGCGGCGGGCGCTGCTGGCGCAACTGATGGAAACCGCGGCGGATGATGAGCGCCTGCGGTTCAGCGAGGCTTTCGACGCGGCGCCCGCCAATCTGGTGGCGTCCGCCTGCAAGATGGGTCTGGAGGGAATCATGGCCAAGCGCCAGTCGGCGCCTTACGTGTCGCGCCGCACGGACAGCTGGGTCAAGGTCAAGTGCGCCCAGCGCCAGGAGTTCGCCATCGTCGGCTACACGGCGCCCAAGGGCGCGCGCGTGGGGCTGGGCGCGCTGCTGCTGGCCGTTCATGAGGCCGACGGAAAACTGCGCTATGCCGGCAAGGTCGGCACCGGATTCGACGACCAGGGCCTGGCCGAACTGCAGAAGCGCCTGGCGCGCATCAAGACGGACGAACGGCCCGTGGCGGGCGGTGGCACGGGCAAGGATGTGCATTGGGTGGCGCCTGAGTTGGTTGCCGAAGTCTCTTTTGGCGGCTGGACCAGCTCTGGCCACATCCGCCATTCGGTATTTCGCGGCTTGCGCCAGGACAAGCCGGTACGAGCGATCTCTCGCGAGAAGGCGGTTCCCGTCGAACAGGTCGAAGCGCAACCGGATCCCGCGCCAGCCGCCTCGCCGGCACGCGCATCGCGCTCCGCTTCGGCGGCGCGCCCGCAGGCCCGCAAGCTCACCAATCCGGATCGCGTCATCGACCCCTCCACGAAGCTCACCAAGCTGGATCTGGCGCGGTATTACGGGCTGATAGCGCCTCTGCTGCTAGAGCACCTGAAGGGCCGACCCGTTTCGTTCTTGCGCGCGCCAGGCGGCATCCAGGAAGAGTTCTTCTTTCAGAAGCACCTGGAGGCCGCCATGCCGGGCGTGAAGGCGCTGCCCGCCAAACTGGACCCCGACCACCCGCCGCTGCTGGAGGTGCCCACTCAGGAAGCCATCATGTCCGCCGTCCAGATGAATGTCGTGGAGTTTCACACCTGGAATGCCGTGAAGACCTCCATCGGCAAACCCGATCGCATGCTGTTTGACCTGGATCCGGGGGAGGGCGTGGAATGGGCGGCGATGCAACAGGCCGCGCACCTCGTGCATGTGCTGCTGCAAGAGATAGGCCTGCAAGCCTGGCTGAAGACCAGCGGCGGAAAGGGCTTGCATGTGGTGGTGCCGCTGCGCAAACAATACGGTTGGGACACGGTCAAGGCGTTTTCGCATGCGATCGTTTCGCACCTGGCCCAAACGCTGCCACAGCTGTTCGTTGCCAAGAGCGGGCCGAAGAATCGGGTCGGCAAGATCTTCGCCGACTACCTGCGCAACGGCTTTGGGGCCACGACGGTGGCGGCGTGGTCGGCGCGCGCCCGGCCGGGCCTGGGGGTTTCCGTGCCGGTGGCATGGGAAGAACTGGAAAAAATCACCGGGGGCGCGCAATGGACCATCGGCAATATCCACGCGCGTCTGGACGCCGGCAATGATCCTTGGTCAGGCTATGCGCCGCAAGCCGCCGGCCGGGCCATGGCCGCGATGGATTTCGAACCGTGACGACAGGCTCGTGCAGCCGGCCCGAAACCGCGTGCGATTGCACTTTGTTGCATGCGGCGCTTCACGCATAGGCAAAATGCTGTCAGCAGCCCAGCGTTGTGCGTAATGGATTCCCAAGGAGTTCCGGCATGCCTGCCTGTCCCACCCAAACGCGAATAATGGACCATCCGGACGGCTACGGAATTGTCAGCCGCAGCCTGCATTGGCTCATGGCGGCGCTGCTCGCCTGGCAATTCACCAGCGCGGCGTCGCGTCAGTTCCTGCCCGATACGCCGATTGAAGATTTCTTCTGGTTTTCGCACACCTCTCTGGGGGTTCTGTTGCTCACCCTGGCGCTGCTGCGCGGCGCGTGGGCGCTGGCAAACGCGCGCCGGCGGCCCAACACCGGCTATATCGCGCGTTTCGGGCACCTGGTCCTGTATGCCCTGATGGTCACAATCCCAACGTTGGGATTGCTGCGCGCGTACGGCAGGGGGCGGGGGTTTTCCCCCTTCGGCATCGAGATCTTCAGCCCCAGGGATCATGAGATCGAAAGCCTGGTCGAGCTCGCCAACAGCTGGCATGGCCTGCTCGGGTGGACGCTGCTGACGCTGGCCGTCGGCCATGCGTTCATGGCGTTCCTGCACCGCAGGGCAGACGGACGGCCCGTCCTGTCCTATATGACCAAAGGGAAGTGAATAGGGCTCCGGCCCCACTTCCCGTAGCCACCCCAAACACTTACGATACTGGCAGGCGCGTAGCAGCCTACGCCGCGCTTGCCCGAATCGACTGGAACGTGACGGCCGCATTTCTACCACGGAGCACCCATGAACGATTACCCAGACACTCTTCTCCTGATTGACAACGAATGGCGCGAGGCCCGAGGCGGCGCGCGTATTGATGTAGTGAATCCCGCCACCGGCCGGAAGATCGGCCAGGTCGCCAGCGCGAAGCGGGAAGATCTCGATCTTGCACTGGCGGCGGCGCAGCGCGGGTTCGAGACGTGGCGGGACACTTCTGCCCATGAGCGTTGCGCCATCATGCGCAAGGCGGCCGCGCTGTTGCGCGAACGCGCGGACTCCGTCGCGCGCCTGCTGACCCAGGAACAGGGCAAGCCCCTGGTTGAAGCGCGCGGCGAGGTACTCGCCGGCGCCGAGATCATCGACTGGTTTGCCAATGAAGCGCTGCGCGTCTACGGCCGCATCGTGCCATCCCGCAATCCGGCGGCGCAGCAACTGGTGATCAAGGAACCTGTCGGTCCCGTCGCGGCGTTCACCCCTTGGAATTTCCCGGTCAACCAGATCGTGCGCAAGCTGGGCGCGGCGCTGGCCACGGGCTGCTCATTCCTGGTGAAGGCGCCCGAAGAGACGCCGGCTTCCCCGGCAGCCTTGCTCAATTGCTTCGTCGACGCCGGCATCCCCAAGGGCGTGCTCGGCCTGGTGTTCGGTTCGCCCGCCGAGATCTCCAGTTATCTGATTCCACACCCGGTGATCCGCAAGGTCACCTTTACCGGCTCCACCCCGGTGGGCAAGGAGCTCGCTGCCCTGGCGGGACGCCACATGAAGCGCGTCACGATGGAACTGGGTGGTCACGCTCCCGTGATCGTTGCCGAGGACGCCGACGTCGAACTGGCCGTGAAGGCTTCCGGCGGGGCGAAATTCCGCAATGCGGGACAGGTTTGCATTTCGCCGACGCGCTTCCTGGTGCACAAGAGTGTCAAGGCGGCATTCGAGCAGGCATTCGTTGCCCATGCAGAAAAACTCAAGCTCGGAGACGGCTTGACCGAAGGCACGACGCTCGGCCCGCTGGCCAATGACCGCCGCCTGGCGGCCATGGACAAGATAGTCAGGAATGCCAGCGAAAAGGGTGCTCGCCTTGCCACTGGCGGCAGTCGGGTTGGCGGCGCCGGCAACTTCTTCGCACCCACCATTCTCACCGACGTGCCTCTCGAGGCCGACATTTTCAACGAAGAACCGTTCGGCCCGATCGCGGCGATTCGCAGTTTTGAAACGCTGGACGAGGCAATTCGTGAAGCGAATCGGCTGCCTTTCGGCTTGGCCGCCTACGGCTTCACGCGGTCGATCAAAACCGTGCACGAACTTTCGCGCCGGCTCGAGGTCGGCATGCTGTGGGTCAATCAGCCCGCCACCCCGTCCGCGGAACTGCCATTCGGCGGGGTGAAGGATTCGGGCTACGGCTCCGAAGGCGGACCGGAGGCGCTTGAGGCCTACCTCGTGACGAAGGCGGTCTCGGTCGTAGGCGTTTAGTATCACGGTGCCCGTTGGGATTCCGCTCTGCTCGGATCCCGTCGGGCACCGGCGTTTCGTCAGTGCGTACGCCTCACGGCAGGGGACTTGCAACTCAAGCTGTCTGGATTGGTGGCGGCCCGGAACTACCATTGGCATCGGTCGGCACTATGCAGGCAGGGGCGTCGGGCTACGAGCGGGCGGTCTATCCGTCTCTATATTTGATAAGGGTGCTTACGCACCGTTGCCGGCACGAGCAGCCAGGCCCAGGTAACTTCTCTTGAGAATTTCGATTTCGGAGATAGAAGCACCAATGCACTCCTCGCCGTCTTACAAAGCCGTTGCCCCGCACAAATCAGCGTCCGCGCCCATGACCTGGCTGCAAGAACGCAAGCAGTTCGTCAAGGCGCTCTTGTCCAACCCCGCGGCCATCGGCGCGGTGGCGCCATCCGGCGCGGCGCTGGCGGCCGCCATTACTGCGTCCATCCAGCCCAAAGCGGCGGGAAAAGTCCTGGAACTGGGCTGTGGAACTGGCGTATTCACGCGCGAGATGCTGCGTAAAGGCGTCGCACCTTCGAGCCTGGTGCTGGTCGAGCAGGATTCAGAGATGAGTTCGAGTTTGCGTACCCAATTCCCGGAAGCCGCGGTACTGCAGGTGTCGGCTCAGGATCTGTCTCGGGCCAGTCATCCGGAACTGGATGGAATAGGGGCGGCCATCTGCGGTCTGCCGTTGCGGAACATGAGCGGGGAGGTCCACCACAAACTGCTGACCGCGGTCTTTGAGGCCATGCATCCTGGTGGATCCATGCACTTCTTCACCTATGGTGTGCGTTGTCCCATATCTTCCAGCGTGCTTGACGAGTGCGGTTTGTTCGCGCGCAGAGTGCGTTTCGTCCCGCTCAATTTACCTCCGGCCTCTGTATATAGCCTGATCCGGCGGCCCTGACGGCCGCGCCGGCGCGGCAAGAATCCGATGCAGGCCCCTTAAATAGTCAGTGGTTCATCAGCGAAAGGGGGGCCGAAGGGGGGAGTACGGTGTCATCCCGTCCAACGACCTGAGACGCCTTCGTCAGGCAATCCAGGAAAAGGTCTAGGGCGGGCTCGCGCTTGCGATGCGCGGAAAAAAAGCAGCCCACCTGGCCATAGGCAAGCTCTTCCCCAACGTCAACTTCCTTGATCATTCCACTGCGCACAAAGTGCCCCGCCACGGTGGACGGCAATAGGGAAAGCGTTCGATTGTCCTGCATCAGGGCGATGTTCGTGAGGATCGAGGCGGATTCGATGAAATCGCCAGGTGGAGCCATTCCCGCCTTGGCAAAGATGTTCTCGGCGGAGTGGCGAAACACGGATTCGCGGGGCGGCAAGATCCAGGGATAGGCATGCATGAGATCCCAGGGCCTGGCAGCTATCGAGTGCAGCGGGTGTTGAGGGCCGGCTACCACCGACAGCCTCTCCTGATAGAGCGGCACGACCGAGAGGTCGCCGACATTGGTTCGCCAGCCCCAGTCGTCAGGGATGCGACCGACAACCATATCAAGCTCCCCAACCTGCAGAACGGATAGCAGCTGGTTCATTTGCCCGACACGCAGTGATACCAGCAAGCTGGGCGCACGCTGTTTGACCAGCTGCAGTGCCTGCGGAATCGCTGACATGGAGGCCGAAGTCAGTGATCCCACGAGAATATATCCGGAAGTGCCCCGGCGATACGCTTCGACGTCGTCGTTCAGCGCCCGCAGGTCCGCGAGCATCGACCGTGCCCGGCGAGAAATAAGTTCACCCAGCTCGGTGGCGGTGACGCCGCGATTTCCGCGCACCAGCAACGGTGCTTGAAAGAAGTACTCCAGCTCCTGAACAATCTTGGTGAGTGACGGCTGGGTGATAGAGATCCGCTCGCGACAATTTGGTCAAAAACGACCAATTGATAGAATTTCACTTTCCGGGCGAGGGAAACTGTGGAGTGTTTCATGACGTTGAAGTCCAGAAAATCGAAAATAAAAAATACTGCTCGAAAGATTGCTTCTGAGAAATGCGACTTCGGATCGGAATCTTCATGCCATAGCCTGCGTCAGGGATGATGTCGGCGATTGGATTTCGCGAGATGGCTTGCATGGCGTTCTCATTCATATTGGTTTTTCCGACAAGGCCGCTATTTGAATTGCGCAATTCTGCGTTGCGCGGTAAATTCCGATAGCCGATTATTTCAAAGTGCTGCGAATGTTTGCTTCGCTTTTTCTATCCAGAAAATTCTAGGTTTTACGGCACATTGCCACTAATTGATAAAACGCATATCTCTATTCAAATTAAGAATATTTGAGGTGGCAATATGCGGCCAAGCCAAGGGGAAGGGCAGAAGGGTGGGGGCGCGACTAACGACCCCATTAAAATTGGACGCGCGGACACCGATGTTTCCGACGGCCCGGGCAGCATTGGCTTCAGCTTTGAGTGGGCACGCCGGGAGCAGGAAGAGGAAGTGCCGAGGGGGCGGCGCAGGGCAGCGGGGCTGACCGAGGCTTGGCTTTCCTGGATCTATACTGTTTCTTCGCCGTTGCTCAGTATTACCCGGTTGCGCCCGTACGCCTTGGCCAAATACAACAACCGGTCTGCCTTTGCAAAAAGAACGCTGGTATTGCATTCTTCATGGAACCGGGATACAGCGACCCCAAAGCTGGCGGTGATATGGAAGCAGCAGCCGGACTCATACACGATTTTGCTGTTTTGAATGGTAAGTCGCAGCCTGTGCGCGATTGCGTCCGCTTCCAATGGGCTGCTTACAAAACAAACCACGCAGAACTCTTCGCCGCCCACTCTGGCCATGATTTCGGTGTTACGGCAATTCTGGCGGCATATTTCGGCTATTGTCGCCAGTGCTGTATCCCCGGCGATATGTCCATACCTATCGTTCACGTCCTTGAAATGATCGACGTCAAAAAGGATGAACGCGAGCAGCTTTCCGGAATCGTTCCATTCTTCGATGCACTCAGCGACTTGTCTTTCGAATGCCCGCCGGTTCAGAAGACCGGTCAGGTGATCGGTTTCGGCTAATTTATGAAGGACTTCTATCAGTGCGTTCCGCTTGATTTCGAGGTCGCGCTTGAAATCAATATGTTCCTTGAGCGAGGACAGCGTGCTGAAGAACTCCCCGGTTACTCCACGATATCTTCCCAGCGGGGGAAACTGGATCGCCGCATCTTCCAGGATGAAGCTGCGAATGATTCTATTGGCGACGCCGAATGGATGAATGATTCGCTTCCAGAAGCCAAGAAGCCCCCATATCAAGGATAGCGAAAGCGCGATGACTGCCAAGGCCGCCAGGATGAACTGGATTTCCAGGAGCGCTTCATGCTCGTCGACTTTCGCCAGAGAATCGCGCAGAAGCTCGTCCTGGAATCTGGCGATGCCTGAAATCGAAGTGGCGTATCGCATGTATATTTCAACAGCGCCGATGTCGGTTTTTGCGGATTCATCCGGCTTCGCAAGCAGGCTGCCAACGTATTCCAGGTTGTCGGCAAAGATTCTGGACGTAACCGAAGACTCTGCGAGATGATGCGGACCTGTCCTGCGAAGCATCGCCATCTCGATCAATTCAAGCGCTTCCTCGATACGTGCCAGGGCGCGCTGGCTATGAGCATGTTCCGTGGCCGATAGTCGCCGGCGTTGAGCCAATGCTGGGAGCACGCTCGATCCGAGCTGCTCTGTACTCTCATACAGGTCCCCCGTGAAGGCAAGCAGGGCCAACTCTCCGCCGAGGTCAATTTCGGTTCTCCATGCGGCGCTGCTCTGATTTGCCACGATGATGCGCATTTCCGGGGTGAGGCGCGCAACTCCCCGGTCGATCGAAATAAGCTGCCGCCCAATTTCAGGATTTCCGGGAGTGCCCTGGTAAAAGTCCGCCTCGTCTCGAACAGCCGAAAGACTGAATACCATCTCTTTGATCTTCTTCTCGTCGTCCAGGCATGATGTACATCGGGATGACGACAACAGGCCCTTGAAATGAGCAATCGCGGAGTCGGTGGCGGTGCGGGCCAGCTGTTGGCCGGGTGAGTCGTGTTCCTTCTTTTCCAACGCAGCCAAAGTCAATGCGCTTTCGCGCATGAGCATTTCGATAGTGCTGAGGCCGGCGCCGATAATACGCAGGCTGCGCCGCGTCTGTTCCTTGTTGATGTAGGAATTCCAGGTCGCACTTACGCAGAAATAAACCACAATGAAGAGCGATATAAGAATCAATGCGGAATAGGCGATAAATTTCTTAACCAATGATCCCGAGGCGTGATTCCTGGCTTCACCCGCCGAGGGTGCCTTGTTGCCAAGACCGTTTGAAGGGGTTTTAAGCGTATGTTCCATACGCTCGTCATTTGCAGTGCGCATTTTCAAGCAGCGGGAACAGGGTCAAGCGTTGGCGCCGTGATCTTGCGCAGCTGGATCAGGCGGATCAACTCATTCAGTGGGAGGGGTTTGGAGAAAAAATACCCCTGGCCATAATCGCAACCTTGGGCGCGGAGATATTCGAGCTGCGCCAGGGTTTCAACGCCCTCGGCTACAACCGGAATGTTCATGCTGGCTGCCAGCAGCAAATAACCCTTGACTATGGCTTGATGCTTGTCGTCATGGATGACCCGGGCAATGAAACCGCGATCGATCTTCAGCTTGTTGAACGATAATTCGAGTAGTGTGCGAGGCGAGGAATATCCCACTCCGAAGTCATCGACCGAAACCATTACGCCGGAGTTCTGCAAGGTCGTCATATGATTCCTGGCCTTCTCGAGGTCGTCGAAAGCGACCGTCTCGGTGACTTCGAGCTCCAGCCTGTTTGGCGGAATTGAGGCTTCCCTGATCACGTCGATGACGATTTCCGCGAAATTGTCACGCATGAAGGAACTGGCGCTGATATTCACTGCTACTGGAACATCCAGCAAGCCGGCGTCGATGATGGATTTGTTATCGGCACATGCCCGGCGCATCACCCAATCATTGATCATGCGCATGAGTCCCGAACGTTCCGCCAGTGGGATGAATACTTCGGGAGATACCATTCCGTTATCGCCGTCATGCCATCGGAGCAAAGCCTCCAGGCCTGTGATGCGATCGCTCGTCAGTGAAACCTGCACTTGATAGTGAAGTTCGAACGAGCCGTCCTGTACTGCCCTGCGCAAATTCTCCAGCAGCGATTGCTCGCGCCTCAGGGTTTCGCGCATCGTGGGGTGGAAGACTTGCGTGGTACCGTCAGTACTTCTCGATTGATACATCGCGACCGTGGCATCGCTGATGATCTCATCGGGTGTCGGCGTGCGGTTTTGGCTGGAGCAGCCATGCACGCTCAAGCCTATATTGGTCTTGACGTGGAACTCGGCTCCATTGAGGAATACCGGTGCGCTAAGGTGCTTCAGCAACTGCCGGGCAAGCTTTTTGGGGTAGAGATTGTTGTGTGGACGAACGGACAGATAGACAAACTCGGCGCCGCTGATCCTGGCCACCATATCGCCACCCTGGGCATGGCTCTTCAGGCGGTCTGCAAGTTCGCATAGCACTTTGTCGCCTGTGCTGTGCCCGATCGCGACATTGACCTCCTTCATGCCCTCCATATATATGAGCATCGCCACGAGTTGCCGGCCGGTGTCGGTCAGTTTCTCCAGTTTTCTGGCGATATGTGCGTGGAGGTGATTCCTGTTTGCGCAGCCGGTCAAAGGGTCGTAGTTTGAGAGAAAGCGCATGCGCTCGATTGCGCGATGGCCTTCACTCGTGTCGTGGAATATTCCCAGGAGCAGTCGCCGGTTCTGCGCGGTGAACTCGCCTATGCTCAGATGCATGGGGAACTCGTTCTTGTCTTTGCTTCTGCCGGTCAGTTCCCGGCTTTCTTTCAGAATGCCGACGGCATTCCGATCCTGCCTGGTGAGTCGAAATTCGAGTTCCTGCAGGACTCCTTGATCAGGGATAAGAAGCGAGATGCTATTTCCCGCCAGTTCCCGCGACTGATAGCCGAACAACAGTTCTGCCGCCGGATTCACCGCGATTATTTGCCCCTCAACGGTCATGATGATGATGCCGGCAGGCGCGCTATCGAAGATCAAGTCTGAAAGATTGAGACTTTGCAGGTTGCTGGCTGGATGGGGGAGGGACGTGGTGCTGCTCATGAGCTAATGCCTTGAAGGGGGCAACTAATCTCGGGGTCATTGTTTTTATTGGCCCGAGCCCGGTATTACTTCTTCATCCTAGTAGTAACCGGCATTCATGAAAAATTCATACAGGGAATGGAGCTATTGTCCTGTTGAATACCTCCTTCCGATCCACCCTCAATAGCCTATTTGGCAGCCATGGTTCATGAATTGAATAATTGAATTTCTCTATAGCTGGATAGAATAGTTGGAGATAAGTATTCATGAAATAATTGCCACCCATCAGTTTTCCGGTGCGTCTTGCTGAGCCCCCGCATTGGCGTAGCGAGCCCCTGTGCAGTCTGCTGATAGAGCTATTTGGGGCGCCATTGATATGGTTCTACGCCCCAGGGGCTTCGAACAAGACACTGGTTCAAATCTCGGCAATAAATATGAAGAATGTAGCGAATGCCATGTCTGTCCCTTCATGGACCATCGGCAGCGATATAGCTGCGAATCATCGAAAGGCCCCTCCCAAGCAATCACTTTTTGTTCGGTGCGGCGGACTGCCTCATTGGATGGTGGCATTCTCGGTAGCCGGGCAAAACGATATCGTCAACGTAGTTACCTATGCACGGGACGAACGTGGCGCCGTGAGCGCTGCAAAAAGAGCGCTGACGGGCATGAAACACACGGTGCTATGGGCGTTCGAGACACTCGATCGTGAAAAGGTGCAAGACCTTTTGTCGGCGGCAATATTGCGAGAAAGAGATGCTGCGAGGGGAAGGGATGCCGCCGATGAGGCGCGGGCGCGTATTGATGTAGTGCGTTTTCGGCGAGAATTGACCGTTCTGGAGCAGTCCAGGGTGGTCTGAGCCTGAGTTCTACATTAACTACTATATATACTTACCGAACCGCGATCTGTCGCGCTTGCGATGGGGAAATGAGTGGCGGTGCGCGCCAGTCGGCAGCAAGCTCGGAGGGCGCGATGGAATCGGCGTTTTGAGCGCCGACGGGCCCGTCAATGTGGCGCGTGCTCTCGTTGAGGCATTGAATAAGCAGGTGCAGGGCACGCGCTGGTTCGCGATTGGCAGGAAGGAAGTAGCCAACTTCGCCGTAATTCAGCGCTTCGCCGGCATCAATAATCCTTAGTTTGCCCCCCTGTAAATACGGATTGATTGCGCCTTTGACCGTCAAGGCAAGGGTGCTGTTGTTCTGGAGGATGCCCATAGTCTCCAGCAGCGAATTGGATTCCACTATTTTCGAGGGGCGAGGCATCCCCACCCGGGACAGCAAGTTGTCCGCGTGTTGCCGTAGCGGGGTATCGCGGGGCGGGAGCAGCCACTGGAATTCGTGCAATTGGCTCCAAGTGGGCGGACCGCCCGCTTGGAGTACATGATTCATGCCGGCCACGATGCAGAATTCCTCGCGATAAAGTGGCACGGCAGTGAGTTCCGTCGCGTCGGGATGCCACTTCCAGTTGTCCGGAATGCGCCCGACGACAATATCCAGTTCCGCCGCCTTCAGCTGCGTCGACAAATGGTTCATTTGCCCCTGGCGGACGGAGACGATCAGCTTGGGCGCACGTTCCCTGAGAAGGTCCAGCACACCAGGGAGAATGGAGGCAGACTCGGATTCCAACGTGCCGACCGACACGCGCCCCAACATACCGCGCTGAGATGCCTCGACATCGTCGTGCAGCTTGCGCACTCCGGCGAGGATGGAACGCGAGCGATGCGATACCAGTGCTCCAAGTTCAGTGACCGCTATTCCGCGATGGCTTCGGATCAGCAAGGGTGCCTTGAAATAGTATTCCAGTTCCTGAACAATTTTCGTGACGGAGGGTTGTGTAAGGTTCAAGGCTGCCGCGGCCTTCACCAAAGAGCCTGTTGCCACGATCTGATCAAACACGGCCAATTGAAAGAACTTCACTTTGCGCGAGAGCGATACGTCAGATTGATTCATGGTGGGCTGTCGCGGAGAAATGGATGCAGGCAACCGCGATGAAGTGCGCGCATGACGCCAAACATCGGCCAATTGGGGTTCTGGGATTTATCCGCGCCAGAAACTTGGCGCAGGCGGGGTCAAGTCCGATTGCGCGCATTCTGGAACGTATGGACCTGAATGCTGAACCGAACCACCGATGCAAGCTATAGGAACATTCTTAAAATCCCGGTTCCTGGTGCTGACCCTCGTGCGCCAGCCCGCCGCAGCCGGCCGCGCTAGTCTCCTGCGGGCTCGTGGGCCTGCAGCGGCACGTCAGTCTCAAATGCGATCGAATTGCGCGCGCCTGCCCGGCGCACACTCGTGTTGAGGCAATCGAGGAAGATCTGAATGGCTGGGCCTTGGGCGCGGCCGGTGGCGAAAAAGCATCCAATATCGCCGTAATCAAGCACCTCGCCGATATCCATGATTTTCAGCATGCCGCCACGAATGAAGGGGTCGGCCACGCCCTTGACCATCAAGGCGAGGGTGCGGTTATTTTGCAGCAGGCTGATGTTGGTAAGCAGCGAGGTGGACTCCACGACGATTGAAGGCCTGGACATCCCTACGCGGGTAAACAGGCTCTCGGCTGCTTGTCGAAATGAAGAGTCCCGGGACGGGAGCACCCAGGGGAATTCGTGCATTTTCTTCCACGCATTTGGCCCGGTCTCTCTCAGGGGGTGATTGCCCCCCGCCACGACGCAGAACTCTTCTCGATAGAGCGGCTCTGCACTCAGCTCCCCGGCATCGGCATGCCATTCCCAGTCGTCGGGAATACGGCCGATGACGATGTCCAGTTCTCCTGCTTTAAGTGCCGACAGCAAGTGGCCCATCTGGCCTTGGCGGACGGAGACGATCACCCCTGGGGCGCGCTCCCTGAGCAGGTCGAGGGCGCCCGGAATGATGGCGACGGACGCGGAATTCAAGGTGCCGACCTGGATATAGCCCGACGTGCCTCGATGATAGGCGTCGACATCGTCGTTCAACTTGCGCAGATCCACGAGGATGGAGCGCAGGTGGCGCGATACCAGCTCGCCGACCTCAGTTACGGTGATGCCACGCGGGCCGCGGACCAGCAGGGGAGTGTTGAAATGGTATTCAAGGTCCTGAACGATTTTCGTGACCGACGGTTGGGTAAGACTCAAGGCCGCGGCGGCCTTGATCAATGAGCCGCTCGTCACGATCTGATCAAACACGACAAGTTGATAGAGCTTCACCTTGCGTGAGAGCGAGACAACAGAATGGTTCATGGCGGAATGCCCAAGACAAGAATATGCGGCAGCCGATACCGTGGAGGAGCAATGTTCCGCGTAAGGGAACATGGCCTCTTGGCTGCGTGTGGCCCTGCGCAGCGCTGGCAACGCGTCGTGCGCATGGCTTTATAGGTGTCAAACCTTAAGTTCACCTTAAGGGTGAGATCAGTCGCTGCAACCGCGCGCATCAGGATCCCGGAAATCCCGCACTGACCACGACGATGGATTGCAACGACGGGCGGCAGCGCTTCATTGTGGCGCCTGTACGGGTGCGGATGAGGCCGGCCTTGCGGTCGCGTGGTTTGGGTAGCAGACGGCCTATCGCTTTTACCTTGCAATTCTTACCCGAGGGTCCTAAATTTTTCGATCTAGTCTTCGTTCCGTCGAAGGGGCGGCTGTAGCATGGGCGTGGTCCGCGGACGATCCGCCTGCGTCCAGGCCTTCGACGTAATTCCGCCTGGATGGATTCCCTTTTTCTCCGACCCGGTCGGCGTCAGTGTGCGTGCTTGTTTTTAGTCTCTGGTTTGCTGCATCCTTTTATGGAGAGCGTCGTGAAGAGAAGAACATTCCTGACCACCGGTGCGACAGCGGTCGCCGCCTTATCGTCGCAGCCGGTTCTGTCCCAGTCCCCACCAGTACCCGGGCAGCCGCTGGCCCCAGTCGATCTGGCATCCGCGGCGGCGCGCGTGCGTGCCCAGTTTCTCAAGGAATTCGATCCCGCGTATATCGAAAACGTCATCATTCCTCATTTCCTGGTCAGCGTATACGTGGGCGAGCGGCCCGTACTGCCGATGATAGATGTCAGCCTGACCAAAGAAAATGCCTTGCCGAATGACCTGTGGGGACTGCTCAGCAAGACCTGGCGTCCCGAGCCCCAGGATGGCGTAACCGTATTTCTTCAGGGCCTGGAAAAGCGCGGGCCAGACAATCTGCGCAAGCGAATCTACATGTCGGCCGTCACGCCAGACCTGTATCGAAGCCAGTATGGAGACAAGATCACGGCGTTCTTCGACAAGTTGCTGAGCCCGTCCAATGCCGGCAAGCCCTTGATGCGGCCTTACCTGGAAGGATATTGGGACCTGTACTGGGATCTGCACCTGGGGGTGAAGAAAGAAGAGATTCCCGAACGCGTACGCAAGATCGGAGAAGCCTTCAACACGGTGTTGGCTTATCGGGACCCGACCCAGCGTATCGTCTACGAGAACTACATGACGGTGCGCTCTCATCTGGACTTCCTGAAATCGTGGATTGACCAGAAGCTGGCCGATATTTCATCGGGCAAGATCCCAAATCCCGAAAAGACCTTTGCCTGGTACTGGATGAAGAACGGAGAAGAGAGCGAGCACTTCAGCCACAAGGACGTGGTGTTCGAGTGCTTTCATAATTTCGTCGCTTTCAGTCAATGGGGAAATACGCTTTACAACGTCATGTTGAAGTTGGCGCGCGACACGGGCGACACGGATACGAAGGCATGGTTCAAGAAGACCATGGAAGGCAATGCCGACGATAGCAAGGCAGGAGCCTTCCCGCCTTTGGAGCGCTTCGTGATGGAGCTGTTCCGCACGATTTCGCCCAATGGCGGGAGCATCTCCGCGCTGGAGGAGACTCGTCCCCCGCGGTTCGAGCGGCATGGCTACATCGTCAGCCCGCACACAAGTACCAGCAAGGATCCGGTGCAGTGGAAGAACCCGGAAGCGTTTGATCCCACACGATATGAGACGGCGCCGACCAGCAAGGATGTCGACCAGGCCCATATCGAAAAAATAGGCCTGGCCAGCTGTCCGTTCCATCAGACCTCCTTCGCCGTGAAGGACGGGCGCAAGGCAGAGATGCAGAACAGCGCGTTCGGCACGGTGTTTGGTGTCGCCGATGGCAAGGCCATGCCGGTGTGTGACCACGCCGGATTCGCGCCATTCGGGTTTGGCTACCGGCGCTGCCCGGGCGAGCAGCTCACCATCCACGCGATCGAGGACTTTCTGCGCAAGGTGTGGAAAGAAAAAATCGAGTTCGTGAAACTCGACATCGTCAATCCCGAGCCCCTGCCCATAGGCCCGACCACGGTGATCGGGGATAACGTGGGGTTCGTCAGGGCAAGCTGACTTCTGCGCGACATTGCCGAAACGCTTTGCATCGGCGCATGGTTCCACCTATGGCGGGGGCCATGCGCCGATTCCCATTCCCCGGTCAAGGAAGTACGCGTACCGACTCCGCTTCGATTTCGGGCGGACGGCGCAGCCCGGTGTCGACTTCACCAATGACTTCGATTTTGGTCTTCTCGGAGACTGGCTGCTTGGGAAAATCGTCGTCGTCGATCTCCATCACGATTTCGCCTGTGCCGTCGGAAAACGTATAGGTTTCCGATTTGATCTTGCTCAGCAGATGGCCCTGCACACGGACCATCTGCCCATCAACCGGCTTGGCAAGGATTTCCGCCACGGTTGGAGTGGCCACCTGGGCGCCTTGGCCGGTGAACTGCGCCCACGTCGGCGCGGCGATAGCGAAAAGGAGACTCGCCATGGCGCAATGCCATGAACGGAACCGTATGCTTGCAGTCATGGAACCCCCAAGAGTCAGGATGTACCCCATACCGGCAGGCCGGAAGCCTGCCGGGTCTCTACTGCGGACATGCAACGGGAGCGGCTAACTCAAGAAGGTGACCATCCCGTTGCTCAAGTCGTACATGGATCCGACGATCTTGATCTTTCCTTCCTTTTCCAGGCCAGCCAGGATCGGGCTGTTCTTCCGTATGGCGGCTATGGTGTGCTGGACATTCGTCTTGGCGACGGCGTCGACGAATTCCGCGTTCTTGCCGCTGCGGTCGCCCGAGTACTTGGTTGCCTCGACAGCGGGCTTGATGACCTTGAGCAAGCCGGTAAGATTACCCAGCTCTACATTGTCGATCGCCCCGGCCACCGCGCCGCATGCGGTATGCCCCATCACCAGCACGACCTTGGCGCCGGCCGCCGCGCAGGCGAATTCCATGCTGCCCAGTAAATCGCTATTTGAGATGTTGCCCGCGACCCGGCCGTTGAACGTGTCGCCGATGCCCGCATCCAGGATGATCTCGGCGGGCGCTCTGGAATCAATGCAGCTGAGGATTACCGCGGCGGGGAATTGCCCCGAGGCGCTGGAGCGCTTCTGGGCGAGGTAATCGTGTTGCTGAGGCTTGCCGGCGCGAAAGCGTTGGTTTCCCTGTTTCAGCATTTCGATGACCTGATCCGGGGTCATTGCGTCCCGCTGTGCTTGCGTCAGCGACGCGGCTTCGGCCCCGCGCGGTACCAGCGATACCGCTGCCATCATTGCGGCCGTGCCTGCTCCAACGCCAGCTTTCAACAAGGTTCGCCGTCCTGGGTCTTGAGGGTGCCTTGTCATGCAACAATTTTTCATCGCTTCCATGAAATATCCCCTATATGCAGCCCACAAGAGATAGATCGCACGTCGCGGCTATTCATTCATGGGCCGGCCATACGCCACGGTGATTTATGGCGAGTACATTCTGTCCCAGTTTGTCGTAACGGACAACGACTTTGCGCACCATAAGCGGGGGCAGAGCACGACAGGCGACGTGGTGTGCGAGCGGCACACTGTGCGGGTGCGAGGAGAACAGGTGACCCTATTTTTCTTGTTTTCCGGACGAATGAGTGGCATAGTTTTTTCGCACGATAAGCCCTTGCTGGTTTGGGACGATATAGCCAACAGCTACGAAAGGTGGAACATGCGATACCTTTACATCGTATTAATTGTGTTGCTCACTGCAATCGTTCTTTCGTTCAAGATCCAGAATTTCGATTCTGTCACCCTGTCGCTCTGGTCTTCCACCGTCACATTGCCCGCCTCTGTATTGGTCATAGGCGTGTACATCCTGGGAATGTTCACAGGCGGCTTCCTGCTGAGCCTGTTGCGTTCGGCGTTCCGAGGCGCCGCGGGCCGCAGCACCCCATGATCCGGCCGGAAAGGCGCGACGCCTTGCGTGATCGCAAGTCTTGAACATGAACCCAGCACGTCGCCACCCGCTTGCGGCTTCGCCACAGGCATGAACGCGTACCAAGGAGCAATTCCGATGAAAAGGCTATTCCTTGTTTTATCCACGTGCATATTGGCGGGTTGCGCCTCGTCCGTCGCGACTCAAAACGATCTGGCCAAGTATGGCACCCCGCCCAGCGACGATGATCTTTATCAGTACATGTCGACGCTGCGCGATTCGATGCCGCCCACGCGCTACGTCACGTACCGTGACAAGGGCTATGCGGATTCCGTAAAGAAGGCTGTTTTCACCGACGAGAACGGCAAGCCCGCAGCTGGCTGGGAGTATGACTTTGAGGTTGCCGGCTACGATCAGGTCGGGCCGGAGCAACCGCAGTGGACTCCGCGCCGGGCCGTGTTCTTCAATGGCCGACCGGTCGGGGCCTTCGACGCGAATGGGAATTTCGTCCGCAGCGGCTCGCAGCGCCAGGCCCCGGCGGAGCCAGCGGCTGAACCCACCAAGCTCCGATAAGCCCGGATTCATCCACCATTCTGCCGTACCGGAGAACGCATCATGCACAAGCATCAACATGCGGGGAAGCGGGGCCACTTGAACATGGTTGCCGTAGCGGCCGTTCTTGGCCTGACTGTGGTGATCGGGGGCTGCGCCAACCAATCGGCCTCATCACGTGTCTACACCTTCGATCAGGCGCAGCGCGCCCAGACGGTGACGCTGGGATATGTCATCGGGGTGCGCCCGGTGACCATCCAGGCCAGCCAGACGTCGGGTCTGGGTGTCATTGCCGGCGGCGCGCTGGGTGCCGTGGCGGGCAACGCCGTGGGCGGTGGGTCGGGCCGGCGGATCACGACTGTTGGCGGCGCGGTGGGCGGGGCAATGGCAGGCAATGCCATCGAAAACGCCAGCTCCCGTAGACAGGGCCTGGAACTCACCATTCGTCTGGATGGAGGCGATACGCGCGTCATCACGCAAGAGGCGGACGTGCCGATTTCCGCGGGCCAGCGCGTGCAGGTCGTGACGCAGGGCGGCGTGAGCCGCGTCGTCGGCATCTGAGGGGAAGGGCCCCGGCAAGGTCGCCGCAGGCCCCCCCACGCCATCGCCGGCAAGGGGAAGAGGGCGGGTATGGTCAGCCGCCAGCGCCGGTTGGCGTCTTCCCCGTATCGGTCCATTCCGGCATGAGCCCGGCCCGCGCCGCCTCCGCCGCGGCGAAGTTCAGTTCCACCTTGATGCCGTTGATGGGTTCACGCATGAACAGCTGGAACAGATTGGAATTGTGGGCCTTGCGTTGGCTGAACTCGACGCCATTGGATTGCAGGCGTGCGATGAAGTCCTCTATCCCTTCGCAATTGAAGCAGACATGATCGATCCGGCCGGAGCCAGGCGCGCCGGCCGCCGCATAGTCGATTCCTTCCTGGTCGCCAGGCGTGCGCAGATAGGTGTCCTGGTGCGCCGAGTGCCGGGCTTTTCCGATATGCACCACATCCTGCTCGCCGATGTACAGCCAATGCACCGGAAAGCCGAACTCAGGGTGGTATCCGCTACGAAATCCCAGGTTCTCACAAAACCAGTCCCTGGTGCCGTCAGGGTCATGGGTCAGAATCAAGATGTGCTCCATGAATTTCAATCCCATCACTGTTCTCCAGACGCTATGGTCAATATGCGGGGCCAATCCTGTTTTTGCGGCGCGCCACCGCCTCGATGATCACGGCATTGTCCGCGGTGGCTTCCCCCGCGGCGACGCATCCTTCAAGTAGCGCCGTGTATACCGTTGCGAAAGGGAGCTGCTGGCCGTGGCTGCCTGCCAGTTCGGCGATCAGGCGAAAATCCTTGAGACTTTGATCGACGCGACTTTGAGGCGGGCGGAATGAGCGGCGCGCCATCATCGGCCCCTTGACCTCCATCACCCGCGAATACGCCGCCGATCCCAGCAGCACATTCAGAAACGGCTCTGGCGCCAGGCCCAGGCGTTCGGCGAAAACGAGCCCCTCGGCAACCGCGCCGCGATTCAGGCCCAGCACCAGATTGACGGCGAGCTTCGCCTTGGCGCCGTTGCCGGCGGCTCCCAGATAATGGCGCGCAGGGCAGATGACGTCCAGCACCGGCGCGGCCCGGCGTATGTCGTGTTCTTCGCCCGCAAGCAGTCCTACCGCCTGCCCCTGCGCAAGGGAAGCACTGGTGCCGGAAACGGGCGCTTCTATGAAGGGCATGCCCGCCTTGGCGCAGCGGTTTGCAAGCGCTGCGATCCGATCGGGATCGCAAGTGCTGGTGCATACGATGAGCGGAAAGCGTCCTGCCAGGCGCGAGCCGGCCAATAGCCCGCGCGCGGCCTCGATCACGCTTTCCACCTGGTCCGTATCGAAGACCGCCAGCAACACCAGCTCGCATCGTGCGGGGAGGGCGTGGAGGGTTTCCAGGGCGCCGTATCGAGCCTCGGAAAATGCGGCCCGCTTGTCGGGATCGAGGTCATGGCCGAGGAGCGCGAATCCCGCCTGCCGCAGGCGCGATGCACAGGCCATGCCCATCAGGCCCAGGCCGACGATGCCTACGGTTGCGATCGGGTCGGGTCGCGCGCCGTTCGTTGCCATTTGAGCGGGGGTTGCGTGTGTATTCATTCTGCCGTGATCCCCGCAGCTTTGATGGCGTTCCCCACGCGCACGAATCCGTCTCGCGTCAGCGAGCCCAACTGCTCGGGCGACGAGTTGTCCGCTTCAAGGCCCAGTTCAAGCAAGCGGCTTTTGATGGCGGGATCGGCAAGGGCCTGGCGGACCTCGGTATTGAGGCGGTCGACTACGGGCGCCGGCAAGCCTTTGGGACCGTACAGTCCCAGCCAGGTCGAGAATTCGAACGGCGGAGCGCCGGCCTGGGCGAAGGTGGGCACGTCGGGCAAGAGCGTTGCGCGCCGCGCATTGGGTTGCGCCAGGGCGCGCAGCTTGCCGTTCTGGAGAAATGGCTGCACCACCGACACCGCGGAGAACATCATGGGCACCTGGCCCGCCGCGACATCGACCGTCGCCTGGGTCGCGCCCTTGTAGGGCACATGACTGAGCGTAATTGCGTTGGCGTTGGCAAACATCCCCATGGCGATGTGCTGCGGGCTGCCCACGCCGGCGCTGGCGAAGTCGATCTTCCTGGGCTGTGTTTTTGCCATGGCTATCAGGTCGGCCACGGACTTGGCGGGAAAGCTGTCGTTGACGACCAGCACCCAGGAGATGGTGGCTATCTTGCTGATCGGAGTAAGGTCCTTGAGCGGGTCGAACGTCTGCTTCTGGGCCAGATTGACGGCATAGTTCACCACGCTGTCGGTGATGCCGCCCAGGGTATAGCCGTCGGGCGCGGCGCGGGCAACCCGTTCCGCGCCCAACAGGCCGGACACGCCGGCCTGGTTTTCGATGATGAATGTCTGCCGCATGTTTTCAGCGACTTTGCCCAGCACCAGACGAGTGGCCACATCCGCCGCGCTGCCTGCCTGCAGCGGCACGACGACGAGCACCGGCCGATCCGGATAGGCGGCGGATGCGCCGGCCGGGAACAGGCAGCTACCCAGAATAGGCGCCGCCGCCGCGAGATATCGCGCCAAGCTTATTCTCATGATGTCTCCCGCCCTTGTGTTGTGTTGTTGGAGAAAATCCTTGGTTCCCGTTCACCCCTTGCCGAGCGGGCCTACTTCCGCTTCCAGCAAGGCCCAGACCTTGCCGCCCAATTCATCTTTCCAGCGGCGGTAGAAGGCGCCTGCCAGGCGTGCCCGGAAGCCCTGCGTGTCCACTGTGTGGAATTGCATGCCGCGACGCCGCAGGGTCGAAACCAGCTCCCGGTTCAGTGCGATGGTGTGCTCGCGCTGGCGTCCGACATGAAGCGCGACATTGCGCAGGATGATCTGCTGGTCGCTATGCGCCAAGGTGTTCCAGAACTCCAGGTTTCCGATCATGTTGAACCCGGACCACATATGCGAGGTCAGGCTTACATGGCGCGTGACTTCGTGCAGCTTGAGGGAGTCGATAATGGCAAGGGGATTCTCCTGGGCTTGCAGCCGCCCGCTGCCCAGCGCCTCGTGCAGTTCAAGGACGAACAGGGGCACGGGCCTGGCTCCCAGTTCCCGGAATGTCTCGGCGAAAATCCGTCCTTCCGGAATGCGGATGGACAGGCCCGCCAGCCCGTCTGCGTGCAGGACGGGAATGTCCGTGGTCGAGATATGCCGGAACCCGTTTTCGAGCAGTCCTCCCGGCACCAGGAACAGGCCCTTGGCTTCCAGTTCGGCGCGCAGCAAGTCTCCCAGCGGGCCATTCATGGTCCGGTAGACTTCGTCGTTGTCGCGAAAGGCGAAGGGCAGGCTCTGCACGTCCATCACGGGGGCAAGAGGGCCGAGAATGCTGCCCATCAGGGCGTAGAACTGAATCTCGCCATGGATGACCGCGTCGACGATATCCAGATGCGATTTCTTCAGTCCGCCGTTGTCCGGCACGACTTCGATATCGACACGGCCATCGGTCTCTACGCGCACGCTGTCCCACAGCGCCGTCAGGAAAGGGTGCACATGACTGGCTTTGGGCTGATAGTGAAACTGCCGCCCCTGCCAAACCCGCGGATTAGTCATTTCCTGGACTCCCGTCTGTTTGTGTTCATTGTTCGGCCATGCCAGCGTCTTGGATGACGCGGGTCATGCGCGCATAGTCTTGCGCCATGTAGGATTCCATCTCGCGCGGACTCAGGATGAACGGGTCGATACCCTGATCACGGAAACGCTCGACCGTGCCGGCGCTCTGCAGGATCTTTCCGAGCTCCCCGGAAAGCTTGTCCACGACGGCGTCCGGCGTCGCTCGCGGCGCGACAATGCCTATCCAGGAGGCATAGTCATAGCCGGCCAGGCCCTGTTCGGCCACTGTCGCCAGGTCGGGAAGAATGGCCGTTCGGGTGGCGCCGGCGACGCCGATGGCGCGCAGCTTGCCGCTGCGGACCAGCGGCAGGACGGTCGCGACGGCATTGAACATGAGATCGACCTCGCCGGCCGCCAGGCCGATCGCGGCGGGACTTGCTCCCTTGTAGGGCACGTGGGTCAGCGTGACGCCGGCGGCCTTCTCGAACATGGCCATGGCGATGTGCTGGGGGCTGCCCACGCCGCCGCTCGCGTAGGAAACTTGCCCCGGTCGTGACTTGATGTAGGCGATCAGTTCCTTTACGTTGCCGACGGGCAGGGCGGGGTTGACCAGCAGCAGCGTGGGCAGGATGGCTACCGTGCCTACGGGCCGAAAGTTGCTGACGGGATCGTAGGGCACTTTTCTGACCTGAGGCAGCACTCCGAGAATGGCATTGTTGCAGCCGCACAGCGTATAGCCGTCCGCGGCCGCGCGCGCCACGCGGTCGGCGCCGATGGCGCCCGAAGCGCCGGTCTGATTCTCGATGACGACGGATTGGCCAAGCGCGGCGGCCAGCTTTTCACCCACTATGCGCAGCGCCACGTCCGAAGCGCTGCCGGTGGCCAGGGGGGTGACAAGATAAACCGCCCGCTCAGGCCAGGCTTGGGCCTGCGCGATGGGCGCGACGGATGTGAAACCCGCAAGAATGGCCATGGCGGCGAAGGAGCCGGACAGGCGTCTGGTCCAGGCTTGCGCGCATTGCTTGTACGTATCGATACGCATGATGCCTCCCTGGCCAGTTGTGATGGAGCTGCGCTATCCCGCCGGCCTCGGACGATGGCGCTGGAAAGAGGACTGCGCTACAACATGACGCGGCCGCCGTTGACGTCCAGGGCGACGCCCGAGACAAAGGATGCGCCGTCCGACGCGAGGTACAGCATGGCGCTGACGTGGTCGTCGACTTCGGCCAGCCGGCGCAGCGGCACCTGGGCGGCGATGCGCGCCACATCCTCTTCGCTGCGCAAGGCCGCGACTCTGGGCGTCAGCGTGGTCAATGGCGCAATGCTGTTGGCGGTGATGTTCGCGGGCCCCAGTTCGTAGGCCAGGAACCGCGTCAGCTGCGTGACGCCTGCCTTCGCGGCGCCATAGGCGGGTGAGGACGCGGCATGCACGGTTCGTCCGGAGATGGACGTGATGTTGATGATCCGGCCCGCGCGGGAACGTTTCAACAAGGGAATGCTGGCGCGGCAGGAGAGAAATACGCTGCGCAGGTTCAGCGCGACGGTGCGGTCCCATTCCTCGGTGTCGAGCTCTTCCACGGTAAGCAGTTTCCGATAGCCGCCGGCGCAATTGATCAGAACGTCCAGGCCCAGGCCGGCGGCGTCGATGTTCGCGAAGGCAGCGTTCACGCCGGTTTCATCGGTGATATCCACCGGTAGCGCGTGGGCCGCGGAGGGGCCTTCCGCGTTCAGGGATGCCGCCATGGCCCGGAGGCCGTCCGCGTCGATATCCAGCAGAAAGACGTGCGCGCCCTGATGATGGAATGCGCGGGCCGCCGCCGAGCCGATGCCGCCGGCCGCGCCGGTGATCGCGACGCTTCGGTTCTTCAATTCGGGATAAATGGCCATCGCAACCCCCTGTTGTTCCAATCCGCCGCCGGATCAGGCGGCCGCTGCTCAACGACCGCCTGATGCCTCAGCCATGCTCGGCGGCAATCGGGCGCTGTTCGCCGGTCTCGATCAGCGTGCGGGTTGCGTCGATCCGGCCGTAGATCCACAGGATCTTCATGCCATCCGTGTCCGATTGGTTGCGGAACCGATGCGGCACGTTGGGCGGTATGAAGGTGATGTCGTGGGGCACGAGTTCGTAGTGTTCGTCGCCGATATCGAACACCGCCGACCCTTCGAGCAGCATGACGCTTTCCTCGCAGTTGTGGCAGTGCCAGGGTATCTGCGCGGCCGGGCCGAACTCGGTGATGCCGTTGATGAAGCGTGTGGCGCCCAGGCGTGCCGTCACCAGGGGAATGGTGCGGGCGCCGCCGCCGCGTTCGTGGGCGGGCAGGGAAGCCGGGTGCAGGATGGTGGGCTTGCTCATGAGTGTCTCCTACTCGCCGCGTATCTGGTTGGTCTGGATGATGCGCTGGTAGCGGCTGTATTGGTCTTTCAATGCCGCGCTGAATTCGGTCGGGGTCGTGCCGCGCAAGGTCATTCCCTGCGCTTCGAGCTTCTTGCTGATATCGGGATCCTTCAAGGCGGTCGAGACCGACGCATAGAGCCGTTCGACAACCTGATCGGAGGTTCCCTTGGGAGCGACCAGCGCGAACCAGGAATTGAAGAAGAAATCGGGCAAGGCGGCCTGCGCCACGGTCGGGACCTCGGGATACTGCGAGAGCCTTTTCTCGGTGGAGACGGCCAGCAGGCGCAGGCGGCCGCTGGCGATCAGCGGCACCACGGTGCCCAGGCCCTGGAAGGCAGCTTCCACTTCGCCGCTGGCGACGGCGATCGCCGCCGGCGTTGCGCCCTTGTAGGGAACGTGCGTGACTTCGATGCCGGCCTGGTTGGCAAACATCACCATGGCCAGGTGCTGGGGACTGCCGCTGCCGCCCGAGCCGTAGTTCAAGGCCTTGGGACGCGCCTTCGCCGCCTTGATAAAGTCGTCCACCGTGCGGTAGGGGGAATTCGCGGCCACCACCAGGCCCCACTCGATGGTGCCGACCAGGCTGACGGGAACGAAGTCAGTCAAGGGATCCCATTTGGTTTTATGGATGTTCGGGACCATCGTCAGCACGCTGTCGTTGAACGCGCCCAGCGTATAGCCATCGGCGGATGCCTTGGCTACGCGTTCCGCGCCGATCAGGCCGGCTGACCCTGGCACGTTTTCCAGATAGATCGACTGGCCCAGATCGTCCGCCATGCTTTTTGCGAGCACGCGGGCTGCACTGTCCACGGCGCTGCCTACCGCCAGCGGGATGATCATATGGATCTGCCGGTCCGGATACGGCGCCTGCGCGGACGCCGGGTTCGGCAAACCGAACAGGAGCAGGGAGGCCGGCAGCAGGGCGGTGAGCAACGATCTGGCGAGGGCATTCATTTGGTCGTCCTTTGCGCGCAGTGTTTCAGGCCGATGCGGAGGGAGCAGCCTCGCGCTCCAGGCGCCCGATGCCCAGCCGGTCGGCCAGGCGATCCAGGTCGTCCACCAGGGCGGCCGCCAGCGGTACGCCATGCTCGGCATAGGCTAGGCGCCGGCCGTGGCTCTGTTCTCCCGGCAACCAGATGCGGTCCACGCCGGCCATCGGCTCGCTTTGCCGGATATCGCGGATCAAGCGGTCGACGGCAGCCTTGAATGGCGCCGCGCCTCCGAAGGCCGCCAGATCGATCACGAGTATGGCCTGGCCGGTATTGGTGGGGGTTGAGTCGTCGACGTTGAAGTCGATGACATCGCGGCCCATCGCCGCGCCGTTCAAGGTGCCCGCCAGCAGGCCGACAATTAACGCCAGCCCGTATCCTTTATGGCCGCCGATCGGCATGAGGAACCCCTCATGAGCCCGATTCGGATCGGTCAGCGGTTGGCCCTGGCGGTCGATCATCCAGCCTTCGGGCATGGGTTCGCCGCGCTTGGCCTTGGCCTTGACCTTCCCATACGCCGCGACGGTGGTCGCCATGTCCAGAACGACAGGCGGTTCGTCACCGGCGGGAATGCCGGCGGCGATAGGGTTGGTCGACAGCAGCATGTCGACGCCTCCCCACGGGGGCATGTGATTGGCATTGCCTACGGCAAAGTACAAGCCGACCATATTCTCGGCGAGCGGCATGCGCGCATACAGCGAGGCGGGTCCGGCATGGTTGCTTGAGCGCGTGCCGACCCACGCGACTCCGGCTGCGCGCGCTTTCTCGATGGCAATCTGCACGGCCCGGGAGACCACCAGATGGCCCATCCCGTTGTCGCCGTCCACGACGGCCATGGCAGCCTGCTCGTGCGCCACGCGGATATTGGGCCGGACATTGATTCCTCCGGCCTCGATACGCCGGACGTACTGAGGCAACCTGATGACGCCATGCCCGTCGGAGCCCTGCAGATCAGCATCGGTCATCAGGCCGGCGATGGTATCGGCATCGGCCTGCGGAACCCCGACGCGGACCAGCGCGGCGGCCGTGAGGCGGTGCAGGCTCTTACCACGGGCCCATATTGTTTTGCTATCAGCTTTATGCATGAATTATGGCTTGTCCGTGTTGCGAATACTGGGCTGCAAGGGGGGTATGCGATAAAGTCTAGTGACGCGCAGTCGCAGCAGTCCAATGCTGATTTCGCGCTTACCCATATCAAACTGATATTCCTTGCGGAGCAGGTCCGGCATGAATCTGCGCACACTCAAGTACTTTGTGGCGATTGCGGACGCCGGCAGTTTCACGGCCGCCGCCTCCGCCGTTGCGATCGCACAACCGGCGCTGACCCGCCAGTTGCGCGACCTTGAGGCGGATCTGGGCGTCCAGTTGCTGCAGCGCAGCGCGCGGGGAGTGCGCCTGACTCAGGCGGGCGCGATCTTTTACGAATCAGCCAAACGCATGCTGTCGGAGGCGACGCGGGTACGACGGCAACTGGGTAGCGAGGGCGAGGCGTTCGAGAAAACGGTCGTGCTTGGGGTTACGCCTACGTTGACGCGGGTGTTGCTACCCGGCGTGTTTCAACGCTGTCACCATAGTCTGACGGGCGTGCGTCTGGTGATCGTCGAGGCGTTCACGCCCCAGCTGATGCACGGCCTGGAGCGTGGGCATGTCGATATTGCGGTGGTGACGAACCCCGAGCCGCATCGCGCGCTGACGCTGCAGCCCTTGCTGACCGAGCCGTTCGCGCTGATTTCGCCTGTTGCCCACGGTGTGCCGCCTATTGTTCCCTTGTCGATGCTGGCCCGCACCGCGTTACTCGTGACCAAGTTTCACCTTGGCATCGTCGAGCGCGCGCTTGCGCCGCTGTCGGTAAAGCTGGGCGCAGCAACGGTGCTCGATTCCGTTGATGCGATTCGGGAGCTGGTGCGCAAGGGCGCCTGGGCGACGGTCATGCCGGTCTCCGTGTTCAAGGAACCGGACATAGACACCGCGCGCATGTCGGAGATATCCGGCGCCCAGATCAACCGCATGCTGGTGCTGGCCACACGCATCGAACGCGCGCAAAGCTCGGCGATCGCGGTGGTTGGCGAACTGATCCAGCTGGAGGCAGCGGCGCTGGTCGAGCAAGGCATGTTCAGCTTTGGTGGAGGCTCGTGGAGCGCCATCCGCGGATCCTGATCGCCGCGGCTGAAGGCGCGCGCGCCAGACCACGCCGTGGCTGGCTGGTTCGCCGGAGGTATTCCTGCTACACCTTGATTCCTACTCTGAATTCAGTATCCCGATTTCACGACCTTAATTTCACGACCCTGATGGAGAGAACCCGATGTCTGTGCAAGCCCTAGCTCCTGTTGACGCCGCTGACGCCGCCGCCGTGCGCGCCTGGTTCAAGGAACTGTCCGACCACGTGCAAGCCGTGGATTACGCCGCTGCCCGCCACCTGTTCGCCGACGACTTCGTCGCCTTCGGCACTTACACCAACTTCGTGAGCGGCCGCGAGCACGCGGAAAAGACGCAATGGCGCAACGTCTGGTTCACCATCGACGATTTCGTCTGGCGCCTGGACGATGTACAGAGCTTTGTGTCGCCCGACCGGCTGTTCGCAGTGGGCCTGGCGGTCTGGGATTCGACCGGCTATCACCCGGATGGCAAGCCGTTCGACCGCGTCGGCCGCGCCACCGTGTCGTTCGCGCGCGAGGCCGTGGGCGAACCTTGGGTCGCCACGCATACGCACATGTCGCTGTTCCGCGATACGCCCAGCGTGTCGCACGGCAACAAGCCCGCGCGCAGCTGATCGCGGCGAACGGTCAAGGAAAAACGGCCCCGATGGGCCGTTTTTCTTGCTACGCCAGATTGCGCTTCAGTGCTTGAACCAGATCCGTCCTGGCCTCTTGCGCCTGCGGCAGGATACGGGTCATGCCGATGAAGCTGTGCGGCACGCCGGAATACACGATGCAGGTCGGCGCGGCGCCGGCGGCAAACAGCCTGTTGGCCAGGTCCGTCGTATCGTCGAGCAAGGGGTCCAGCGCCGCCGCCTGCAGGATCAGCGGAGGCAAATCCGCGACCTCGGCATGCAGGGGGGCAACGCCCGGATCCGTAAGCTGCGCGGCGTCCGTCACGTACTGCTGCCAGAACCAGTCCAGCTTTTCGGTCGACAGGCCAAAGCGGCCATCGCCATAGGATTCTTGCGACGGCGTATCGCGGCGAGCCGAAAGCATCCCATAGATGATGACGCCGGTCTTGATGAACGCGTCGCCTTCATCGCGCAGCCGTTGCAGCGCGGCCAGGGTCAGGTTGCCGCCGGCGGATTCGCCGCCGACAGCCAGGCGCGATGCGTCCAGGCCCAGCGAAGGCGCCTGGTCGCGCAGCCAGCGCAGGGCGCCCAGTACTTGCTCCAGCGCCACCGGATAGCGGGCTTCGGGCGACAGGGCGTAAGACAGGCCCGCCGTGACAATGCCGGCTTCGGCCGCGATCTCGCGCTTCCAGCGGTCCAGGGTGTCCAGGTCGCCATGTGCGAAACCACCCCCATGCAGATGCAGGTATAGCGGCAACGGCTCCTGCGACGCGCCCTCCGGGTAATACAGGCGCAACGTGGCGGGCACGGGAAGATGATCCAGCTGGTGTTCGACCACGCGGCCCACGGGAGGCGCGGGCTGGCTCAGCCATTGCTGGAAGGCGCGGCTTTTCTCGCGGGTTTCGGCAATGGGCGTGGTCAGCACGTTCGGCGTGCCCACTCCGTGCTGTTTGGCCAGCGCCTGCGCGGCCAGCACATCGGGAGCCAGGGAAGGGAAGGTGGGGGAGGCGTCGCTCATGAGGATTCCAATGCTGGGAAGCCCGTAGTATGACGCGCTTCGCGCTACGCCCTCGGCGTTTCCTTGCCGCTCCAGGTGATTTGCACCACGCCCCGGCGTTCCACCTTCTCAGGGCAACAAGGCGCTCTCCTGACGATTTCGCTTTGTTACGGTCTCAGTAATTCTGCTCTGCGAAATATCAATAAAACCCATTAAGCTGGCGCGTATCGCCACCAAAATCAGTTAAGTAGTCTGATATTTCTACAGATACATCAGATATATATTGAAATAATAGGTTTCTTGCAGCAAAATTGCCGGCCAAATCTACAAGGGGCGACGCAGCAGCGGGTATCCGTGGGCGTCCAGTCGTATGAGCGGATTCCGGCAGTTGCGGGTGGGGGTGGTGTTCTGGGCGGCCGTGATCGGCGCGCCGGCGATGGCGCAAGCAGTGCCGGACGCTGTCTTGCGCGCAACGGAAATCCAGCGCCGCCAGGAACAGGAAGTCGACGCGCAGCGCGCCCGCGCGGCAGAGCGTCCCGATGTGCTGTCTGCCCCGCCGGCGGAAGGCGCGCGCGGCCTTGTCCTCCCCGCCGAAACCCCTTGCTTCCTTCTGCGCGAACTGGCCTGGCAAGGCGCCCAGCCTCCCGACGCGCTGGCTCAAGCCGCTGCGGCGGTCATCGGAAAATGCGTGGGAGGCCAGGGCTTGCGCGCCTTGCAGGAACACCTGATCGGCCTGTTGATCGATAACGGCCAGGTCACCGCGCGCGTTGTCGTGCCCGAGCAGTCCCTGGCGGCGGGCACTCTGACGCTGCGTTACCTGCCCGGGCGCATCTCGGCCGTCAAGGGGGAGGGCGCCATCGGCTGGTGGCGCACCGCCTTGCCCACCGGCCCGGGCGGCGAGCTGAACCAGCGCGACCTGGATCAGGCGCTCGAAAACATTCGCCGGCTGGGCAGCCAGGCCGACGCGGCCATCGACATCGCGCCTGGTCCCGAGCTGGGAGATTCCGACATCCTCATCAAGCCCGGTACGGGCAAGCGCTGGCACGGCTACGTGGGCGGAGACAACGGCGGCATGGACACCGTCGGCAAGTACCAGATCAACGCCGGCCTGACGCTCGACTCCCCGCTGTTCCTGTATGACCAGCTATCGGTTTCGTGGAACAGCAACGCGCACTGGCGCGACGCGGAATCCAACACGCGCGCCGCGTCCATCAACTACAGCATTCCTTTCGGCTACTGGACCTTCTTCACCGGCGCCAGCCGGTCCACGTACCGCCAGACCGTCGCGGGCTTCGAAGATCCCATCATCTACGGCGGCACCACCAAGCAGATCCAGGCGGGCGTGTCGGTCGTGCCCTACCGCGGCACCGCCTACAAGGGCAACCTGTCGTTCACGCTGCTGCGCAAGCGCACCGAAAGCACGCTGAACGACATTCCCATCGACGTCCAGCGCCGCGACGTCACCGGCTACGAGGTCGGCTACGGGCATCGCCATTACGTGGGCCAGGCCGTGCTGGATGCCGGCGTCGGCGTGCGCGGCACCTTGCCGCAGTTTTCCGACCAGCCCGGCTACGTCTACGGCGATCCGGACTGGAACGGCCGCAGCACCATCTACACCGCCAACGCCGGCCTCTACCTGCCCTTCAAGGTGGCGGACCAGTCCTTCGCCTATCAGGCCAATTGGCAGATCCAGCACGCCAAGACGGCCATCGTGCCGTCGGATTACTTCACCATCGGCAACCGCTACGCCGTGCGCGGCTTCGACGGCCAGATAACCCTGGCCGCGGAAGACGGCTGGACGCTGCGCAACGACCTGTCGCTGAACCTGGAAGGCCTGACCGGCCTGCCGGGGCAGCAGCTGTACACCGGCGTGGACGTGGGACGCGTGGGCGGTCCTTCTGCCGTGTATCTGTCCGGCCGCACGCTGGTCGGCGCGGTCGCGGGCATACGCGGCCGTCTGTCCCTGCCTTACGTCAATGCCAGCTACGACCTGTCTGCCGGCTGGCCGCTGAAGAAACCCGAATCGCTCAAAACCGCATCCACCGTCTTCGCGATGGCCGTGATGTTCGAGTTCTAAATCAGATGTTGCTCATCAGGTGCGCATGATGTCCAAGCTTCGTTCGTTGATTATCTGGTCCGTCGTCTTCACGCAAGTCTGGACGCCGGTGCTGGCGCAGACCTTGCCGATCTCGGTCGACAAAAGCGTGTCCGGACAGAAGCCGACGGTGGGCGTGACGAATGGCGTGCCCGTCATCAACATCGCGCCGCCCTCGGCCGGAGGCGTTTCCAACAACCGCTACACCCAGTTCAACGTGGGGCCGTCGGGGGTGGTGCTGAACAACAGCGGCGGCGCCAGCCAGACGCAGCTTGCGGGGCAGGTGGCCGGCAACGTCATGCTGGGCAATCAGCGCGCCGCCACCATCCTGAACCAGGTCACCGCGCCAAACCCGTCGCAGCTGATGGGCACGCTGGAGGTCGCCGGCAACCGGGCCAACGTCATCGTCGCCAACCCGGCGGGCATCACCTGCAATGGCTGCGGCTTCCTGAACGCCGATCGCGCCACCTTGACCACCGGGCGGCCCCAGGTGGGCCCCGACGGCAGCATCGCGCTGGACGTGGCCGCGGGCAAGATCCGCGTCGAAGGCGAAGGACTGAACGGCACGGGCGCAAGCCAGGTCGACCTGATCGCCCGCACGCTGGAAATCAACGCTGGAGTCTGGGCCGACCGGCTCAACGTGACGGCGGGCGCGGCGCGCGTGGACTACGCGACGGGTGCGGTGTCGGCCCAGGCGGGCGAAGGCCCGGCGCCCGAGGTGGCGCTGGACACCGCCGCACTGGGCGGCATGTACGCCAACAGCATCCGGCTGATCGGCACCGAGGCCGGTGTCGGCGTCAACGTGGGCGGCAACCTGGTGGCCCTGACGGGCGACCTGCAGGTCAGCGCGTCGGGCGACGTGCGCATCGCGCCCAGCGCCGCCGTGCAGGCGGCGCGCGATCTGCGCCTGGCGGCCGGGCGCGACCTGGCCGTGGACGGCGTCGCGCAGGCCGGTGGCGGCGCCGCGCTCGCGGCGGGACGCAACGCCGAGATCAAGGGCGCGGTCGGCGCCGGCGGGGCGGTGGAGGTGGACGCCGCGGGCGACGTGAACGTCGCCGCGCAAGGCGCATTGCAGGCCCAGGGCGCGCTACGCGTCGCGGCCGGGCAGGATCTGACGTTGGGCGGCTCCCTGCTGATGGGCGGTCAGGACGTGCGCGCGGAGTCTGGCCGCAATGTGCGGATCGGCGGCAATGCGTCCACGCCCGGCGCGACGCCGCCGGCCAACGGCGGCACGGGCACGGGGGGCTCGGCGGCTGGTGGAACGTCGTCGGGCGGCACAGGAGCGGGCGCCGGTGCTGGCGCAGGCGGCTCCGCCACGGACGGCGCGGCATCGGGCGCGTCTGGTGGCGCAGCGCAGGCGGGGGCCGATTCCAGCGGGCTGGTGACGGCCAGGGGCGGCATCGCCCTGACGGCCGGTCGGGATATGACGCTGCCCGGGCAGGTCACCGCCGCGGGCGCGCTGCATGCGCAGGCCGGCGCGGACCTGACCACCGGCGCAAGCGCCCAGTTGCAGTCGGGCGGACCCGCGACGATACGCGCCGGCGCGAACCTGCGCGTGGGCGGTCTGGTCGGCACGCGCGGCGATGTGTCGTTGATGGCGGGACGCGACGCCTCGGTGTCGGGCAAGGGCGCAGCCACCGGCCGCCTGGCCATGGAGGCGGGACGCGACCTGCGCCTGGAGGCGCCCTCGCAGTGGGACGCCGAAGGCGCCGCGGCCGCGAAGGCCGGCGGCGATATGGCGCTGGCCGGCGCGCTGCGCGCCAACGGCGACACCGCCCTGGCGGCCGGCGGAAAGCTGGCGATCGACGGCGCGGTCTCGGCCGCGTCCGGCGGCATGTACATCTCCGCCGGCGGCGACGTATCCGTGGGCGCTCAGGCGCAAGTGGCGGCGGCCGGCTCCGTCGGCCTGAACGCCGGCGGCGACCTGCAAAGCTTGGGCAAGGTCACGTCACTGAAAGACCTGTCGCTGCAGGCGGCGCGCAACCTGACGCTGAACGGCGAAACGCTCGCCACCGGCAATCTGCGCCTGCAGGCGGGCCAGGCCCTGACGGCGTCTTCCGCGTCGCGTGCTCAGGCCGACGGCTCGGTCATGGCCGACGCGGGCAATGCATTGCTGGCTGGCATGCTTATCGCGGGCCAATCCGCCCAAGTCAGCACGCGGGACAACCTGCGCGTGGACGGCACGCTGCTGGCCGACGCCGGCACGCTAAAGGCCCTCGGCGGCGGCGACCTGACGCTGGGCAGCGCCAGCGTGCTGCAGGCGGGACGGCAGCTTGACGCGCGGGCCGGCGGCAAGCTGGTCGCGGACGGCACGCTCTCCGGTGAGACAGACATTCTTCTGTCGGCCGGCGCCAACGCCGAACTGAACGGCAAGACGGTCGCCAACGGGATCCTGCGCGCCGAAGCGGGCGCGGACCTGACCATAGGCCAGGCGGGCCTGGCGCAGGGCAGCGGCAAGCTGTTCCTGGGCGCGGGCCAGGACCTGCGCGTGGCAGGCACGGCAGGCACCGCCGACATGGGGCAGGGCGCCGACGGCATCCTGCAGGCCCAGGCGGGCCGGGACCTGTTCGTGACCGGCATCGTCACCGCAGGCACCCCCGCCACCTTGTCCGCCACGCGCGACCTTGGCATCGACGGCACGGTGGCCGCGCTGGCAGGCAGCCTGACGGCCGACGCCGGCGGACAGTTGCGCGTGGGTGCAGCCGGCCGCATGCAGGCCGCGCAGAACCTGGCCGCCCGATCGGGCGGCGACCTGGATTCCGACGGCGTCATCGTCGCGGGCGGCGGCCTTACGCTGATGGCCACGGGCGATGCGCGCCTGGGCGGCACGGCGGCCGCGCTGGGCGAGGCCGCCGCCGGCAACCTGCTCGTGGGCGGGCGCGATGTGACCGTCAAGCAGGGCGGGCAGGTACAAGCTGCGGGTACGCTGACGGCGCAGGCCCAACGCGACCTCGTCGCCGCCGGTGCGCTGGCCTCGGTGCAGGACTTGATGCTGACCGCGGCACGCGACGCGCGCGTGGACGGTACGGCGGCCAGCGACGCGAATCTGACGCTGGCGGGCCGCAACGTGGCCGTCGGCGCCGCCGGGCTGGCGCAAGCCGCCGGCACGCTTAGCGCCACGGCGCAAGGCACGCTGCTCGCCGCGGGCAGCATGCTGGCGGGCATCACGCAAACGCTAATCGCGGGCGACGGCATGACCGTGGACGGCACCGTCGCGGCATTGCAGGGCGACCTGACGCTGGACACGCTGGGGGGCAATCTGGTCCTGGGAGCCGCGTCGAACCAGCAGGCCGGCGGCAGACTGGTCGCCACCGCGGGCGGTGCGCTGCAGGCCCTGGGATCGGCCGCTGCGGGACAAGGCATGACCTTGCGCGCGGGCACGGACGCCACGCTGGGCGGCATCGCCGCCACGCAGGCGGGCAACGTGACCGTCAACGCCAACGGCAATCTGACGACAACCTCCAACGCCCGCATCCAGGCCGCCGAAGCCATCGACCTGCAGGCAGGCGGCGCGCTGCAGAACGCGGGCATCCTGTCGGCCGCGGGCGTGGCCACCTTGCTGGCGGGCACGGCCCTCAACAACACCGGCTCGGTGCTGGCGGGCGGCGACATCAACGCCACCGCGCTCGGCGCGCTGGGCAACGCCGGCCGCTTCATCGCGGGCGTCGGCGAAGACGGCGCGCTCAGCCTGCCGGGCAGCGTCAAGCTGACCGCGGCCTTCATCACCCATCCGGGCATCAGCGCGGCCGGCAAGGACCTGACGCTTGCCGCGGGCGGTATGGACCTGTCCGGCGGCAACCTTTCCGCCATCGGCAAACTCGCGCTCACCTCGCCCGGCGACATCGCCACGCGCAACTCCATCCTGCACGGCGGCACGCTCGACATCGCCGCCGCCACCCTGCGCAACCAGGGCGGCAAGCTGACGTCCGCCGGCGACGCCGTGCTGAAACTGGGCGGCGAACTGGACAACTCCACCGGCCTGATCGCCGCCGCTGGCGGCGTGCGGATCGAAGCGTCGCGGGTCGGCAATGCCGGCGGTACGCTGGCGGGCGGTGACCTGACCCTTGCCACGCCTGGGACCATAGACAACCGGGGCGGCCTGATCCAGGCCGACGAAACCCTGACCCTGAACGCCGCCAGCCTGGACAACAGCGCCACGCTGACCGCCGCTTCCGCTCCGCCCAAAGGCGTGCTGGGCAAGCTGGTCTCCATCGTCGCCGACCGCGTCAACAACCAGGGCGGCTCCATCAGCGCCGGCCAGGACCTCACGATCACCACGGGGGAACTGGACAACGCCGGCGGCGAAGTCGCCGCACAGCGCTACGCGACGGTCGAGGCCGCGCTCCTGAAGAACAACCAGGGCAAGGTGATGGCGGGCGAACGTCTCGCCGTCATGCTCCAGGCCCTGCAAGGCCTGGGCACCCTGCAATCCGCGCAGGACCTGTCCTTCACCTACACCGGCTCGCTCAACCAGACCGGCGACATCGCCGCCGGCCGGGACCTGAGCATGTCCGTTGGCGGAGCCATGGACAACAGCGCCACCGTCAGCGCCGGCCGCGACCTGACCGTCACGGCCGCCTCGCTCAACAACCAGGCCAGCGGCGAACTGCTGGCCGGGCGCAACAACACCATCAACGTCACCCACGGCCTGACCAACTCGGGCCTCATCGACGGCGGCTCGACCAACATCACCGCTGGCCACGTCGACAACTTCGGCCGCATCTACGGCAACACCATATCAATTCGCGCGGGGGAGCTCGTCAACGGCGCGGGCCCGGGCGGCGGCGCCGTCATCGCTTCGCGCGGCGACCTGGACCTGGGAGTCGGATCGCTGGTGAACCGCGACCACGCGCTGATCTACGCAGGCGCCGACCTGCGCATCGGTGGCGCGCTGGACGCCAACCGCAAGGCCATCGGCCAGGCAGGGTCGCTGTTGAACGCATCGGCCACCATCGAGGCGGCCGGAAACGCGGCGATCTCGGCCGCGTCGCTGCAGAACATCAACACCAACTTCGTCAGCCAGACGCTGCCGGTGCTGACGGTCCCCAAGCTGTACGTGACCCCGGCGGGCACGACGGACATGTACGACATGGAGAGCAACTGGTTCTGCGTGAACGATCGTCCCCGGTGCGAACACAGCAACCTTCTGGAGAATGACGCGCATCACGGTTTCCTGCTGCCGTCGCAAAAGTACCCCGCCGAGCGCTATGGTCCGCCATTTGACTATGCGCCCTGGTACACGGGTATTACGGGCGACAAAGGACCGATCGCCCGCGTCGATATGCCCAGAAGAACAGTCTGTTCTTATCAGGAGGATGGCAAGGTCTGCGCGCCGGAAACACGGCCCGGAGACGATATGCCTATTCCTCCGAAGGTGCACGGCTATGGCACGGATGCGCGGATTTGGGCGGTCTTCGGGGTGACGCCTCCTGCAGGGCCTGAGCCGCAGCTGGAGCAGGGGCCGGTATGCCGCCTGAATGACGGGGCTTGCTATGCGGCTGAGGATGCTCGCCGTCAGGCCTACGAACAGGCCTATTACGCCTACCTGGCGCGTTTCGAGGAACTGGATGCGCGCATCCGCGCGTTCAATGAAGACTTCGAAGACCGTATGGTGTACACCGTCACGATCTACGAGGTCCAGGAAACCGTCACCGAAACCCGCACCCTTTCTTCCGACCCTGGCAAGATCGTGTCGGGCGGCTCGATGACGCTGGTCGGCACCGTCACCAACGACAAGAGCCAGATCGCTGCAGGCGGAGCGCTGTCGGTAAGCGGTCCGGCCATCAACAACATCGGGGCCGGCGGCGAGCGCACTGTCACGCGGGTGGGCACGGCCACAGTGTCTCAACCAAGCGGCAGAGACCGCAAGGAATACTCCAGCGACTACCAGCAAACCCTGGCCGCGGAATCCATCGAACTGCCCGTCGGCACCTCCGGCGGCTACGTCCCGGTCTCGCTCAGCGGCGGCTCGCCCGGCGCCAGCGGCGCCACCGCGCCCGGCCCGGTGCTTATCGCCAGCATCGGCCTGCCCGGCGGCAGCGTCGTGCGCAGTGTCTCCAACCCGGCCACCATCCCGGACAGCCAGCTCTTCGCCGTCAACGGCCGGCCCGACGCGCCTTACGTGGTCGCCACCGACCCGCGCTTCGTCGGCAACCGCCCGACCGTATCCAGCGACTACCTGTTCGACCTGCTGCAGCAGCCGGGCGCGCCCGTCGGCAACAGCGGCGCCTCCGGATCCGTCAACGCCGGCCTGGGCAGCCGTCCCGGCGGCCTGAACGCCCTGATCCCCGCCGGCGCGAAATTCCTCACCCCGTCCGGCCAGCCCCGTCGCCTGGGCGACGGCTTCTATGAACAGAAACTGGTCGCCGACCAGATCCTGGCCACCACCGGCCAGCGCTTCCTGGAAGGCTTCGGCGACAACGACAGCCAGTACAAGCAACTGCTCGCCAACGGCGCCCAGTTCGCGGTGGACAACGGCATCAAGCTCGGCGCGGCGCTCACCGAAGCGCAGCAGCGCCAGCTCACCACCGACCTCGTCTGGCTGGTCGAACAAACCGTCACGCTGCCCGACGGCACCACCGAGACCGTGCTGGTCCCGCAGGTATACCTGCTGGTGCGCGAAGGCGACCTGAAGGGCGATGGCACCCTCATGGCCGGCCGCGACGTCAAGCTTGCGGCCGACGGTGACATCAACAACAGCGGCACCATCGGCGCGCGCGACGCTACCGTCATGACCGCCGCCAACATCGTCAACCAGGCCGGCGGCCTGATCCAGGGCTCTGTCGTCGACCTGGCCGCGCGCGAAGACCTGATCAACCTGGTCTCGCTGATCAAGGGCGACAACGTCGCCCTGTCGGCGGGCCGCGACATCGCGTTGACGTCCATGTCCGCTTCGGAGAACCACGGCGCGACCTGGGGTTCATACGTCTCCGGCGTATCGCGCGTGGACGCCGGCAACCTCAGCATGCAGGCCGGCCGCGACCTGACCCTGACGGCGGCGCAAGTCACAGCCAAGGACGACGTGCGCCTGCAGGCGGGCCGGGACATCACGCTGGGCACGCTTGAGGAAAGCCATGGCGAATCGCTGGTGAGGAACAAGAAAAATCGGCATGACCTGAGCACCAGCACAGAGGTCGGGTCGACCATCGCCGCGGGCGGCAACGTCACGCTGATTGCGGGTCAGGATTTCAATGCGCGTGCTGCTGATGTCTCCGCCGGTCAGCAGCTCGCCGTGGGCGCAGGCCGTGATATCAACCTGACCGCCGGCGTGCAGACCGGCTCGGCCTACGACGAATCCCACTTCAAGACCAGTGGGTTCTTGTCGTCGAAGACCACGCACACCAAAACGGCCCTGGACTGGGAACAGTCCCTGGCCACCACCTTCACCGGCGACACGGCTGTGCTGATGGCCGGACGCGACCTGACCGTGGCGGGCTCGAACGTCGGCGCGCAAAAAGACCTGGTACTGTCGGCCGAGCGCGACGTCAACATCCTGGCCGGCCAGAACGCCGAGGACAGCTACGACTACAAAATGGTCAAGAAGTCCGGCTTTGGCGCCATGGGCGGTTTCAGCTATGGCTCCAGCCAACAGACGGACTCGCTGGACAGCAAGAAGGTCTTCCACAACGCCAGCACCGTCGGCAGCGTGGATGGCGACGTGCTCATCAACGCCGGCGGCGCCCTGAACATCACGGGCAGCAACGTCATCGCGCGGCAGGGCGACATCACGCTGATCGGCAGGGAAGTGAACATCGGCGCGGCGCTGGACACGACGCAAGAGAAGGAATTTCACGAGATCAAGCAGACGGGGTTGACCCTTACTGCGAGCAACCCGGTGGTCAGCGCTGTGCAGACCGGATCACGGATGGCTGACGCCGCGGGCAAGACGGATAGTGCAGTCATGAAGGGCTTGGCTGGCGCAACGACTGCTCTGGCGGCCGTCAACGCCTATGACGCCGTTCTGGCTGCGGGGGCTGTCAAAGACGCTACCGCGCTCCAAAAGGCCGGCGGCGTGAGCATCAAGCTCAGCCTGGGCACCAGCAAGAGCAGCAGCACGACCGACCGCAATTCGTCCAGCGCCTTCGGCTCGACCGTCGCCGCGGGCAACGATCTGACCATCGTCGCGCAAGGCGCGGGCAAGGACTCGGACATCACCGTCACGGGCTCGAACCTGTCGGCGGGCAACAACGTGGTGCTCAAGGCCGAAGGCGACATCCTGCTGCAAGCGGCCCGCAACGCCTTCGAGCAAAAGACCGACAGCAAGAGCAGCAGCGCAAGCATCGGCATTGGCTATTCCACTGGAGGCCAGCAGAACGGCTGGACGCTGGAACTGGGCGCCTCGGTCGGACGCGGCAACGCCAACGGGAAGGACGAAAGCTGGACCAACACCCACGTCACCGCCGGCAACATACTGGCGATCCAGTCAGGCGGCGACACCACGCTCAAGGGCGCGACAGGCAAGGCCGAGCAGATCATCGCGTCGGTAGGCGGCAACCTGCTGCTGGAGAGCTTGCAGGACAGCAGCAAGTACGACTCCAAGAACAAGAGCGCGGGCTTTGGGCTGGTCTTGTGCATTCCGCCGTATTGCGCGGGTTCGAGCAGCGTCTCGGCCAACGCCAGCACCGGCAAGATGAACAGCGACTTCAAGTCCGTCACGGAGCAGACGGGCCTGTGGGCGGGCGACGGCGGCTTCCTGATCGACGTCAAGAACAACACCACGCTGATCGGCAGCGTCATCGCCAGCAGCGACAAGGCGGTGGCTGATGGGCTGAACAAACTGACTACAGGAACGCTGATCACCGAGGACATCAAGAACACCGCCAAGTACAGCGGTAGCCAGGTGTCGGTGGGCGGAGGTTTTGGGTTTGGCGGTGGCAAGGCGGGCGACTCGGGCCTGGGCACCACCAAGGACGGGCAGGTGGCCGGTGGCGCGACCAAGGATGCGGGTTCGTCGATATCGACGGGCAGCGGCGGATTTGGGATGGGAACGCCGGTCGTGGTCGCGGCCAGCGGCAACGCCAGCTCGGTCACGCAAAGCGGCATCAGCGGCGGGACGATCGTCATTCGTGACGAGGCAGGGCAGCTGGCGCTGACTGGTAAGACTGCCGCGGAAACGATTGCGTCGTTGAACCGGGATACGTCGGACACGTTGAATGCGCTGAAGCCGATCTTTGACAAGGAAAAGATCGAGGCGGGGTTTGAGATTGCGTCGGAAGCCAGCCGGCAGATGGGGCAGTTTTTGACGAATCGGGCGAAGGAGGCGGACGCGCTAAAGGCGCGCTCGGAAGACAGTTCACTGTCCGAAGCCGAACGTCTTGAAGCGAAAAAGGAGTTTTACAAGCTGGATAGCACATGGGGCCCGGGCGGGACTTATCGCCTCTGGAGCACTGCTATTCTTGGAGCCGCCGCTGGGAATGTCACAGGCGGAACCGAGCAGTTCGTACAAGCCGCCGCGGTTAACTATCTCCAAGGTTTGGGAGCCGCGCAGATTAAGGCGCTAGGGCAGCAGCTTGGGGGAGAGGGCTCTATTGGCCATACGGCTCTGCACGCTGTTTTAGGCTGCGCAGGGGCCGCGGCGCAAGGCGCATCGTGTGGCGCAGGTGGTGCAGGCGCGCTTTCGAGTGTCGTGCTGAACAAGCTGCTCGATAGCCTGAAGGATGACCAGAATAAGGAACTATCGCCGTCAGACCGACAGGCCCGTCTTGACTTGGTCAGCAGTATCGTCGCCGGTATCGCAGCAGCGGTCGATCCTTCCGCGGCACTGCCCGCACAACTCGCTGCGCAAATAGAAGGTGAGAACAACTACCTCAGCTCGGCGCAGGGCAAGCAGAAAGCTCAGGAGATTCTGGACTGCAACTCCTTTGTCTGCACGGTCATGGTGGAAGTCAAATGGGAGGCAATTCACCATGGGCAGGACGTCAGTTACTACACAGGCGTGGTGGCGGCGCTCCCGGCAAGTTTGTACGAGCTTGCGAAGGGTCTGGTGACGATTGGCGCGAGCCCGCTGGAAACCTATGCCGCGTTGAAGGAGCTATTCAGCAGTGATGATGTGCTCGGCAAAATTGCCGAGGCGGAGAAGCAGTCATATATAGAACGCATTACTCGAATGCAAGAGGAATACCAACGGGCAGGTGCCGGTGGGGCGTTCAATGCGGGGTTGGAAGGTGGCAAGTTGCTCCTTGAAGTTGCCGCCCTTGTATCGGTGGTAGCGGGAGTGGCCAGAAGTGGGGCGATAATTACCGAGAAGATCGGGGCGAAGGTTGCGAGTAGGGGAGGGGCTGGAGCGGCGGGTGCTGCAAAAGGCGCAGGCGGGGTGGTGGATGATGTTGCTGTTGTCCGGCCAACGCCCAAACAGTCCGAGATAGATGTTGGAACTGACCTTGGCCAAGGGGCTCGACCGCAAGTCAGTTACAAGAACGGGCAAGAAGTACCTTACGGCACACCGGGCAGTGTTCGCCCCGACTGGTGTATTGGTAGCGTGTGCAGTGTTGAGGTAAAGAACTACAATATTGCGACAAATGAGCAGGGTTTAATTAGTAATGTTTCAAAGCAGGCACTGCAGCGTGCGGAGAATTTACCGCAAGGTATGCAACAGCAAGTGGTTATTGATATTCGTGGTCAAGTTGTAACGGATGCACAAAAAAACGCAGTGATTAAAGGTATTGTGCAGAAATCAAACGGCGCGCTCGGGCCGACTGACATAAGGTTTAAAGCTGAATGAGGAAGATAGGGTTTGATGGGGGGCATACGGTATACGAGTTGGGGCCCGTATCGGATGTCGTATTGTTTTTCGAATGCCTCAATGTTTTTGTGGTGAATACGTGTTTAGATCAGGATTGGAGTTTATTATCGGATCGGCTTTATAGGCGTTATTTGCGGCAAGGCGAACTAGAAAAATCTTCCATTTTGATGGAAAAAGCCAAGAGCATATTTTTCACGCTGCCTAGCTCCTCCATTGAGTGGGATGAGGATATGCAGGCTGATCGTGATAGAACATGGCTGGACTCTAGGGGCGATACCTTGGGGACTGTTTTTTTTAGGTATTTTGATTTGTTCTCAAAGGCGAAAAATTCGACTGTGTCATTTCTGGATGAATTTGGAATTTATCAGCCCGTCAGGATTTTAGCTTCTGACATGCCTGCTTTAATGGTCGAGAAGAAGAGGCCACTAAATGAATACGATGCACTTGGGTTAGATGATTTACCTTTTTGGCTTCGGTGAGCAGACTATTTATTTAAGGCAATACCTTCTCCACACCGGCTTCGCGCCGGTGTTGTTTTATCTGCTTTAGCCTTTCCTCTTAGCTGCTCGCTTGGTTGTTGCTGCTGGTTCCCATAATTCGCGATACTTGGTGCTTGAGAGCCATCCCATCAAGCAATGCCTTGATAACCGACTTTTCGGCTTCGGGCATATGGCTGATGGCCTCGAAACGCAGGCGTAAATCGTCGAATGGTTCCCGTTCCCCTTCTGCAAACACCAAATCATCCAGACTGACGTGCAACGCCAGAGCAAGGGCGACAACGTCGTGCTGTCGGCGGGCCGGGACATCGCGCTGACCTAATCGCGTAAGCTCCCCCTTCAGATAGACACCAACCGGTAGCATTTCGGAGCCTCCGTGAGTTGGAGATTCCCTTGAAGAAAAGCAGATTTACCGAGAGCCAGATCGTTGCTGTGCTGAAGGAAGGCGAAGCCGGCATGCCGGTCGCCGAGCTGTGCCGCAAACATGGCATCAGCAACGCCACGTATTACCTTTGGAAGAGCAAGTTCTCCGGCGTTCAAGTTTCCGAGTTGCAGCGGCTGCGCGAACTGGAAGCTGAAAACGCCAAGCTCAAACGCATGTTTGCCGACTTGGCGCTGGAGAATGCAGCGATCAAGGATGTCTTGAATCGAAAATCCTGACGCCGTCGGCCAGGCGCGAAGTGGTGGAACAGCTGGTGCAAGCCAAGCTCTCAATCACGCGCGCTTGTCAGATTGCCGGCCTATCGCGGGCAGCGTAGTACAAGAAGCCAATGCCGGCATCTGAGCGGGATGCCCAAGTCATTGATGCTCTCAATGCCATTGTGACCCGGCACGGGCGTTGGGGATTCTGGAAGTGTTTCACCCGGCTGCGCCTCGACGGTCGCGGCTGGAACAAAAAGCGCGTTCATCGGGTGTACTGCGACATGGGTCTGAATTTGCCTCGGCGCTGCAAAAAGCGGCTACCCGACCGACCGCGACAGCCGCTGGATCTGGCTACAGAGCCTAATCGTTGCTGGGCGCTCGACTTCATGCATGACGCGCTCTACTGCGGCCGACGGTTTCGTACTCTGAACGTGATCGACGAGGCGAACCGGGAGTGCTTGGCCATCGAGGTAGGCGTGTCCATCCCGTCTGCACGCCTCATTCGGGTATTGAGCCGTTTGATCGACTGCTATGGGCCGCCTGACGCCATACGCCTGGATAACGGTCCGGAGATGATCTCAGAGGCCTTCACCTAATGGGCTGGCGCAAAAGGCATCGCGATCCGCTATATCCAGCCGGGCAAGCCAAATCAGAACGCTTACATTGAGCGCTTCAATCGAACTTATCGAACCGAGGTGCTCGACGCGCACCTGTTCGCCAACCTTGAGCAGGTCCAAGCGATTACCGATCAATGGCTGGTCGATTACAACCAGTACCGCCCGCACGAATCGCTGGGTGGCCTCCCGCCGGTGCAATTCATGCCTCGGCTAACCCTTGCTCCGGTCGTCTATCAGCCGATGTCTACTCGACAGGGAGGGGTGCTTACGTGGTCAGGAGCGGCTCTATGGAGACGATGGAAGACCCAACGTTGACATAGATGCTGACCATAACCATGATCATGGTCAAGGAAATCCCCATGCGCACAATTGGGATAGGGATGGCAAAGGAAGTCCAGTAAGGGGACCGGGAAATCCGGTTTCAAAGTGGCCAAGGTAATGCAGTGTGAGACGCGGAGATTTAATAAATGAATGGGCTTGAATTGCAGTACTCAGATTTTCACGATGCTGAGCTTGTTGGAATTGAACATGTTTCATTCGAAAGAAAGGTAGTGCTTACTTTCAAACGGGTTGTTGGAGATAGAGCTCGTATAGTTCTGGAAGGAGTTGAGTCCATCCGTGTTTGTGACTATATTTTTCAAAATATAACATCTAGATTATTCGACTCCGTGCAGGAGGGTTTCTTTCATACCAATTTATTGGATGGTCACGTGGAATGGCTATATACGCTATCGGACGGAACTTGTAGGGTAAACGATCTAACCCTGACTGAAGCGAAGACCAATGTTAGGGACGGGAAAATTCGGTTGTTTGTATTAGAGCCATCTTGGGGGGCTGAGTTGGTGTGTTTGTGCGCGTCGATAAGACCGGAATATAAACTCGAAAACCAGAGTTGATAACAACAACTTAAGAGGACTGACCCTAACTGAATCGCCCCGGGGTTTCCTAGACACCTAGTTGCCTCACAATTGAGGCGATATGGAGGTGTGTATGGAAGGCAAGACATCGCGGCAGCGATTCTCAGGAGAGTTCAAGGTACAGGCGGTAAAGCAAGTCACTGAAGGGGGACACAAGGTCGGCGATGTTGCGACACGATTAGGCGTGAGTCCCCACAGCCTTTATGCATGGCTCAAGCGCTATTCGGGCAGTCCTGAGCAGCGGACGCATCAAGATAGCCAGAGCGCAGAGGTCCGTCGGCTTAAGGCTGAGCTCAAGCGGGTGAGCGAGGAGCGCGACATCCTAAAAAAGGCCGCCGCGTACTTTGCCAAGCAGTCCGGATGAAGTACGCGTTTATCAAGGCCCATGAGGAGCAATACGCTGTGCGTCGCCTATGCGCAGTTTTGGGGGTACATCCCAGCGGCTATTACGCTTGGAAGGTGCAGCCTGTGAGTGCGCGCGGGGTACAGGATAAGCGCGTCGGCGCGCTCATCGAGCAGTGCTGGGAAGACAGTGGCCGGATCTACGGTTACCGCAAGATCAGCAGTGACCTGAACGAACGATATGGGAGAGCTGTGTGGCAAGCACCGCGTGGCCCGCTTGATGCGCCAAGCTGGCTTGCGATCACACACAGGATACGGCCGTCGTCCAGGAGGCCGAGGTACTCGTCCCAGCGTTGTTGCCCCGAATCATCTACAACGCCAATTCCGGGTCGATGCCCCCAACCAGGTCTGGGTGACCGACATCACCTACATCCGAACGCACGAAGGTTGGCTCTATCTTGCCGCCGTATTGGATCTGTTCTCGCGGCAGATCGTGGGCTGGTCCATGAGCGATCGGATGACCCGAGAACTTGCCATCAACGCATTGCTGGCTGCGGTCTGGCGTCGTAAACCAGAGGCCGAAGTACTCGTGCATTCAGACCAAGGGAGTCAGTTCAGCAGTCATGACTGGCAAGACTTCCTGAAAGCCCATCGGTTGCGCCCCAGCATGAGCAGACGAGGAAACTGCTATGACAACGCCGTTGCTGAGAGCTTCTTTCAGTGGCTCAAGCGTGAAAGGATCCGACGCAAGATCTATTCCACTCGCGACCAGGCACGCGCCGATGTGTTTGACTATATCGAGTTGTTCTACAACCCACGACGGCGCCACAGCTATATCGGCCAGGTTTCTCCGGTAGAGTTCGAACGGCGCTACTTTTTGATGAACGGGACTGTCTAAGAAACCCGGGGCGATTCAGCAACAAATTGTGGTTCAGAAGCCCTGGTTGATTGATGGGGTTCAAGTAATAGGCTCGAGTCCATTGAAATGATAAAAAACAGTGATATTGATGCAGTGCTGAAGAGAATGATTGAGCTGCTGAGTTTGGGGGCGTTTGATGACTGGGCAGTGATGCTCGAGAAAATCAAGGTGGAGTTTGATATGGATCAAAAGTATATGGCGTCTAGATTATTGTCGCTGTATGGGGGAATGGGGTCTCTGAATGATGTTGTTCTTTATAATAGTCACCAGCCACTAGTCGCGGAAAACAATGAGTTCGATGGGCTAAGGACTCGGCTTTATGAACTTTGTAAAAAGCTAGTGTAATGGTGGAACGGTGGGGCTGGTGGCTCCGGTGCCGAAAAATGCGGGACGGACAAAGATGGGGAGATATTAAGGAGTAATTGATATTGAAAATTATTGAAAATTGTTGGGATTTAATTGAGACCTATAATTGCCAGTATGGGGCTCATGTGTTTGATGGTGTGAATGCAAAAATATACGTCAATCATTGGCTGGATGTCGATGGGGTCTTGGTTAATGAGTTCTCAAGAAAAAATGATGCAGGGTTTGTCGGGCACTGTCTGCTTGTATTTTGCGGGGTGAGGAGCTTTATTTTTGAGGTTTCTATGAATGTTAACGAGGGCGATAAGATAGTCTGGAAGGATCCTATTAGATTTAATTATTCAGGTCGTACTGAAGGTGAGATTTGTGAGTATTCGTTTGAGGGTAGCCTTCATGGATTTTCAAGCTCGGTAACGATACGAATTGAAGCTAAGAGTTTTGAACTTCATATTCTTGAAAGAGATGAGCCAGCCAAAGAAGGTTAGGACCCGTCAACGCCGGCCTGGGCAGCCGCCCCGGCGGCCTGAACGCCCTGATCCCCGCCGGCGGAGTTATGCTCCGGCCCCGAGGGAGACACCGTGATGGAAGAACGCGTTACTTATGGTGAGATCCGGGCCTGGTTTCTGGGTAGTTATTACAACTATTGCAGGGTTAAGCTTAGCCATCAGAGTCCATGGGGGGAGGGCGAAGGCGAAGCTGGCTATGCCTACAGCGAGCTTGAAAATTCTTTTGAGACGCCGATTGAAAAGCTAATGCTGGAGGTTTTAGCACTTGTGTTTTCAGCAGGTAGATCTTCGGAAGAGGCCAAGAAGTATCATCTGGATATTATCTCTGGATTACTTAGGGAGATTGATATTCCCGCCGTTTTGGGAAGTTTGCCTTCTGATGAGGCAGCAGAGCTAGTAGCTGATCTAAAAATCTTAGGGTTTCATTAGTTTCGAAAATAAGAATAGTTCCGACGGTGTCGGGGCTATTTTTTTGGTGCAAAAGTGACCGGCGAATTGGCTAATGCTGCGCCGCGTACTCCACTAGCAGGTCCTACTGAAACTGGAAAGCTCTTGTTGATGCTGAGAAGCAGATTCAACTGAAGGTAGGTGCTAACCAACGCGTAGATCACTTAATCAACGAAACTCTATCAGGTCGGAAAAATTTCACGAGCTCTATGACGCTCTCTACGGCGGCCGACGGTTTCGAACTCTGAACGTGATCGACGAGGCGAACCGGGAGTGCTTGGCCATCGAGGTGGGCGTGTCCATCCGTTCGGCACGCCTGATTCGGGTCTTGAGCCGATTGGTCGACTGCTATGGGCCGCCCCTGGATAACGGTCCGGAGATAATCTCAGGGGCCTTTACCGAATGGGCGGACGCAAAACAACCAGTACCCCCCCCCCGGGTGGCATCCCGCCGGTGCAATTCATGCCTCGGTTAACCCTCGCTCCGATCGTCTATCAGACAGCGTCTACTTGACAGGGGTGCTTACGGACGCGCTAGGTGCGAACGTAAAGCTGCGCAGCGGTATGCTGGTGAACTTGTATATGCCTGACCTAGATGAACGCGGGAACGTTGATAATTTGGTAGCGACCGGCGTGGTCATGAAGAATGCTGAAGCAGGATGGAGCGCGCACGTAAAATGGTGCTGTCGAATTGACGATGCCGGAATTCGACCTGAATCAGAGATCGTTGAAGAATGACGTGGATGGGCTCTCAGGAATAATAAAAAAATAGATTTGGTACTGTATTTTCAGGGAGGCCGGTGTCGAGAAATTTATTCTGAAATCTGATGTTGTTGATGAAAGAGGATGCCGCTGCCATCGGCGTCATGTATGCCGTTTCAGTTGGTGAGCTCAGCGGATATGCGGGCTATCAACAATGGGCCGTCGGGCGGGACAACGACGACTTCGCCGCTGCCAGAGGAGCCGGGGCCGGGGTTGATATTTCAATACGGGGAAGGAGTTGCAAACGGTATAAAAATTGTTGAACAGCATGGGAGCATCTACGAATTCAGCGTACCCGGGAAAAATGGGAATGTCTCGGTAATCTCCGAGATGACGCAAATCGGAAATAAACTAGTATTGAATGGGTTGCACATCCAGGGGGCAGGTTCGGGACGAGCAGTCTTGGTGAACTACGTAGTGTCGCTCGCGCGCTAGGTGAAAAGTATGGGGGTGAGGAAGTGGTCATTCATGGCGGTGACGGGACGTCGGGAGATAATATTGGTAAAAGCCCTCGGCCTATAACGATCAAGGTAAATAAATGACTATCGTATGCATCCTTGGCTGGAATCCTGGATTCAATAAGGTTGAATTCAACTGGCTCCTCAGGGACAGTTCAGGTTTGTCTTTGAGTGAGCGAAAAAAAAAAGGTCGACCTGATTTTGAAGGGGGAGCCAGTTTACGTAGATGTTGTACCCGACTTGCTTGGTACGTTTCTCGAAAGAGCTTTGATTTTGGGTGCGATTTGTCAGGTTAAAGATGGGTAGACGGGCGTTGATCCGTTCAAAGCGTCGACCGGCTGTTTGAGAGTGAGCTGCCGGCTGGCCTGGAAGTCCTCGCTCGCGACTACGACTGCCGGTTTGCCGCCCGCGAATGCGCCCTTGAGCCAACCCCGTCGCCTTGGCGACGGCTTCGATGAACAGAAGCTCGTCGTCGATCGGATCCTGGCCGCCAACGGCTAGCGCCTCCTGGAGGGCTTTGGCGACAACGACAGCCAGTAATGGAGCTGCTCGCCAACGAGGCCCAGTTCGCGGTTGACAACGGCATCAAGCTCGGTGCGGCGCTCACCGAAGTGCAGTAGCGCCAGGACGCTACCGACCTCGTCTGGCTGGTCGAGCAGACCGTCACGCTGGCTGTCAGCACGTCAGCATGCAGGTCACCCGCCACCTGACCCTGGCAGCGGTGCCCCGGTCATCGCCTGGGACCAAGCAATCATGTCGATGAAATCACCTATAGTTTGCAGTTGGATCAAGGCGTCCGTGACGCATGTCAAACGGGCAGTTGGCGAACAAGGGTTTACGAACTTGGGCAAAAAAATGAGTTTCAGCATTCGCCTTGAAGGTAAGGTTTTGAGAGAGTTTGACGAGTGGGTGTTGCCTGGAGAGGTGGAAATTGATGGATACACCGAGACCTTTTTGGCTCCGGCTGAATTTTGGTCAAGGGAAGATTATTTAAAAAGTTGGAAACGGTCGTTGGCTCAGGGGCTTCAAGGTGGCGGACGTGCGGTATTGTTGACTTCCATGCGCGATCCAGGTGTATGTAATTTTCTATTCTATTGGGTGATTTTTTTGGAGGGAGATTTTGCATATATTCAAAATGGGGTTTTTTTTCGGGAGGAGCTTCCTGGCCCTTTCGATCCGAATGGAATAAATGGTTTTGTTTCAGATAGGCAGGAGATTAATGAGGACGGCGTGGCCATTTCTCAATGGAAGGTTGATCTGTCTTCCGTGATTGATTTTTATAATAGTCTTTAGTGGGAGGGTAAGATTAATGTGCGTAATGGGATGATTCGGACGGCGTTTCCACTCCAATTCGAAAGAGGAATGGTTATATTGCTGGATGTTCTTTTGGCAGGTATTAATGGCTATGCTGAGTTGTCAATGGCAGACTTTATCTTTGAATGTGGTTTGAATTTTTCGAATCCGTAGATAAATAGCCCCGGCAAGAACCAACTGAGCCGCCATAATGCGTAGCTGAGACTGCTACTACCGGTGCTGGACGTGTAGTCAGACTATATTTTCGTGTGTATTTTTCCGATAAGTCCGCTGCGCGAAAGTGCGGCGGACGGTGTGTTTGCCTGCGCTTTAGCGAAAAATTTATTATTCGGGTTGGGGAAATTGATGATCGTCCTTTCATGTCAAGCCGGTGAGCCTTTGTGGCTGGAATTGAATAGCTTGGTTGGCGCGAGTTTTGAGGGAATGAACTTGCATCGGATTATTTTCGATGGAAGGATTTTGCATGAATGCAATTTTTCCAATTCCTCGTTAAGAAACGCCGGATTTATTGGTGCCGACCTTTCTAATGCGAAGCTGCAAGGCGCTTTACTAATGAATGCTTACTTTATGCTTGCCATGCTGAAAGACTGCAATTTTGAAGACGCAGTGTTGGTGGGTGCTGATTTCACGTGCGCAGATCTGACCGGCGCAAACCTATCAAATTCAGACGTTCGCTTTTGCAGTTTTAAGGGCGCCACGTTAAAGGGGGCTGATCTTGGAGTCATCAATGCGGAGAGTGCGGATTGGTCTGGTGCTATTTATGATGTAAGGACGGTATGGCCTACGGGGTTTGATCCAGCAGGGGCCGAGCTAGTAAGAGACGCGGAACGATAAAACAGAAGAACTAGGATACCGTCTGGGTAGTTAGCGCTCGAGCGTAATCGGGGCGATATGTCGGACGCGGCAACGCCAACGGCCGCGATGGACCAACACCCACGTCACCGCCGGCAACATACTGGCGATCCAGTCAGGCGGCGACACCACGCTCAAGGGCGCGACAGGCAAGGCCGAGCAGATCATCGCGTCGGTCGGCGGCAACCTGCTGCTGGAGAGCTTGCAGGACAGCAGCAAGTACGACTCCAAGAACAAGAGCGCGGGCTTTGGGCTGGTCTTGTGCATCCCCCCGTATTGCGCGGGTTCGAGCAGCGTCTCGGCCAACGCCAGCACCGGCAAGATGAACAGCGACTTCAAGTCCGTCACGGAGCAGACGGGCCTGTGGGCGGGCGACGGCGGCTTCCTGATTGACGTCAAGAACAACACCACGCTGATCGGCAGCGTCATCGCCAGCAGCGACAAGGCGGTGGCTGATGGCCTGAACAAGCTGACCACGGGCACGCTGGTCACAGAAGACATCAAGAACACGGCGCGGTATAGCGGCAGCCAGGTGTCGGTGGGGGGAGGGTTCGGGTTTGGCGGCGGCAAGGCGGGCGACTCGGGCCTGGGCACCACCAAGGACGGGCAGGTCGCCGGTGGCGCGACCAAGGATGCGGGTTCGTCGATATCGACGGGCAGCGGCGGATTTGGGATGGGTACGCCGGTCGTGGTCGCGGCCAGCGGCAACGCCAGCTCGACTACGCAAAGCGGTATCAGCGGCGGGACGATCGTCATTCGTGACGAGGCAGGGCAGCTGGCGCTGACTGGTAAGACTGCCGCGGAAACGATTGCGTCGTTGAACCGGGATACGTCGGATACGTTGAACGCGCTGAAGCCGATCTTTGACAAGGAGAAGATCGAGGCGGGGTTTGAGATTGCGTCGGAAGCCAGCCGGCAGATGGGGCAGTTTTTGACGAATCGGGCGAAGGAAACGCAAGACGCGAAGGAGCGTTCGGAAGACAAATCGCTTTCGTATTCGGATCGCGCTAAAGCCGCCCAGGAATATGCTGACCTGGAAAGTAAATGGGGCGCGCAGGGGACCTATAGCCAGTGGGCCACGGTTATTCTGGGCGCAGCAAGTGGCAATGTGACCGGGGGCACCAGTCAGTTCATCCAAGCCGCCGCCGTCAACTACCTGCAAACCCTGGGCGCCGCCAAGATCAAGGAGTTGAGCGGTGTGCTGGGCGGAGAGGGCTCTGTCGGACATGCCGCGCTGCATGCGGTACTGGGCTGCGCAGGGGCTGCCGCGCAAGGCGCATCGTGCGGTGCTGGCGGTGCAGGCGCGCTCTCCGGCGTTGTGCTGAGCAAGTTGTTGGAGAGCATGGATGGAGCCCACGGCAAGGATCTGTCTCCTGAAGAAGCACAAGCCCGTGTCAACCTGATAAGCAGCATCGTCGCAGGCATTGCCGCATCGATTGATCCCACGGCAGCAGTGCCGGCGGAGATTGCGGCGCGTATAGAGGTGGAGAACAACAGCCTCTACAGGAACCGTGGCAAGGTCGCCCGGATGAAGGCCGAGTTGGTAGGTCGTCTGGAGGCGGAATGCGGCAACGATACTAGCTGCTTGCTGGCCGGGTGGGCGGAAGCAGATCGGATGGTAGCGTCGTATGACGAGGTGCTCACGCTGACCCACTACCCCGACATGACCAAGGAGAAAGCCGATGCGCTCGCTCAAGCGGTGTTGGATCTGGCTCCGGGGGTGTCAAACGCCAGTGCGCTGTATGAACTGGTGACGGGCAAGACGGCGACCGGCGATGAGGCGAATCGCTTCTTTGCTGGGATTGGGCTGGTGCCGGTGTTCGGTGGCATTCTTAAAAAGGGCGGTCAAGCGATACACGTGTTTGCGGAGGCGGATAAGGCGCTTGATGTTGCGAAATTGGGGGGGAAGGGTGGCGCGGCAGCAAAAGGCGCAGGTGGGGCGTTAGATGACCTTGCTTCAAGCAAGGTCAAGTGGGTTGATGAGAATGCGGGCATGAGTTCGCGTGCTCGGGATTACAATGATTCGGCAACTGGCGCTCGCTCAAATCCTGCAACCCAAACTGGTCAAGCCCCTGCACTAGAAAGAACAATGCCTGATGAATCAACGAGGTTGGTCAAGTTCGATGGTGTGGATGGCGATGTTTTAGTTGATCGCAAAATTTCGGTAGTGACAACGAGCAAGTCCAAAGACCAGGCACTTAGGCAGTCAGATGTATTAAGTCAGAATGGGTTAACTGCGCGCTGGGAAGTACCTACCCAAGCTCAGGCAGCCAGAGCTCAGAAAATGTTTGATGAGCTAGGAATTAAAAATATTTCAGTGAAGGTGATTCATGAGCCAGGAAATCAATGAGCACGTTGTGCGAGCTATCGTTGAGGTTGCTGTATTTCTTGAATTTTCGGGAGAGGAGGAAATAAATCCGGATGCTGCCGTGCGGGTGCTTGAACAATTAGCTTCGACATTGCAAATGATGGATTCAAAAACTAAATCATCTTTGTGTTCGCAGTTTGAAAATGTTGCAATTGAATACTCAGATGAGCAGGCAGAATTTGTGGAAAATCTGGGCGAAGCGCTGGGATTGATCGAGGAGTAATTTCCCCTCCGGCTTAATAGTGATGTAGAGGTTCTGACTGATCTGACACCGGCCTTGCGCCGGTGTGACCCTAACTGACCCTAACCCCGAATTAGTCCGGATCAGAAGTAGAGATTTCCGGCTCATTGAGGTTGGTACTTTGGCCGCTGGCCAAGTGCTGGCGCGCGTATTCAGCTGGTGCCTGCCACTTCAGAGCGGAGTGGGGACGAACCTCGTTATAGTACGTCCGCCAGGCGTCGATTTTCTCCTTGGCATCGGCAAATGACAAGAACCAGTGGCTGTTCAGGCATTCCTGACGGAAGCGGCCATTGAAGGATTCGCACTGCGCATTGTCCGTCGGCTTACCGGGCCGGCTGAAGTCGATTTCCACCCCATTTCGTATGCCCATTTGTCCATGGCTTTGGAGATGAACTCGCTGCCGTTATCGGTTTTGATGACGCGCGGCAAGCCGCGCAGTGCGCATACGCGCCCCAGCGTCGCCACCACGTCGTCACCCCGCAGGTTTTGCCCAATGTCGATGGCCAGACACTCTCTGGTGTAATTGTCGACCAAGGTCAACGCACGCAGGCGACGACCATCGAACAGTTGGTCCATGACGAAGTCCATGCTCCAGATGTCATTTATGGCTTGCGCGATCGCTTTGGGTTGGCGACGTTGCGCCGACTTATTGCGCTTGGGGCGCTTGTGCCGCAAGGACAAGCCTTGTTCTCGATACAAGCGGTAGACCCGTTTGTGATTGTCTCGATAGCCTTCACGGCGCAGCATCACGTGTACACGCCGGTATCCGTAGTGAACCCGCGTATGCGCTATCTCGTGGATTCGCATGACCAGCGCGCCACTGTTGCGTCGGCACGATTCGTAGCGATACAACGACCGGGAAATCATGACTACGGCGCATGCCTTGGTCACGCCGACGCCGTAGCGCTTCATCAGATCATCCACGAGTACGCGGCGCCGCGAAGGCTTCAAAGCTCTTTTGCCAGAACGTCCTGCAACATAGCCTTGTCCAGCGACAGGTCTGCGACCAGGCGCTTGAGTCGATTGCATTCCTCTTCAAGCTGGCGAAGTCGTCGCAGCTCCGAGGGGCCAAGCCCCCCGAATTTCTTCTTCCAGTTGTAGAAGGTGGCTTCGCTCACCCCCATCTTGCGGCAGACCTCGGGTACGGCCGTTCCCAGTTCGGCCTGCTTCAGCGCAAAGGCGATTTGCTCTTCGGTGTATTTCGATCTCTTCACGGCATGGCTCCTATTCCATATGGTGAAATCATGCCGGATTTCTCTAATTTAGATCGGTACTAAAAACTGGGTTAGGGTCATCCGCAGGGTATGCAATACTTTAGTCCTGTTGCTACTTTGCAAAAATACTTTACGGGTGAGACAGTGATCCCGAAGAGTGCATTCGAATGAAATTGAAGATTGATTTTCCCGCGGATTTGAGGACGGAAGACCTCCTCCAACAGAAGAGAATTCCCTGCCTGTGCAAAATATCCAAGGAATTCGAAGTTGTGTTTTCAGATACCGTTCCTCACTCATCCGGGGTCGTCTCGGAATGGGATCGTAAGGAATTGGAGTTGAGGGCCGTGGCTGGAGGGGGAGGGGAATATACGCATTACGCCAATAGCCTTATTACTTTAAAAAGCGTCGGGGATAACTTATATGAGATCATCGATCTTCAGATGTTTTACACGAGCTTTGGTTGGTGCGAAGTCTTGAAGGAAGGAAAATATGCGCCGCCTGGCGATTTTTGGGATGAGGAATAGCGCTCTCCGTGTCACGTAGACATTAAAGTTTCAAAGATCACCGTCAACGGGTCGACCCTGTCGACCGGCAACACGCTGGCGATCCAGTCCGGCGGCGACACCACGCTCAAGGGCGCGACGGGCAAGGCCGAGCGGATCATTGCGTCCGTCGGCGGCAACCTGCTGCTGGATCATCGGCAGGTGTATCTGCGGAATTGGCTGCTCAAGAGACGAAGGCGGCTTACGATTTCGCTGAAAAAGCCTCTCAGTATCTTAATGGAGCTAAAAAGTGAAAAAGGAAGTAGTTAAGCGTTGGGTTGAAGCCGGAATAATTCTAGCAAAAGACCCCAAAGCAGACGTCGACTGCCCTGTGTGCCGAACGGCAACGCTGCTAGTAACAGATGTTAGAGGGGATGCGGGGGCTGCCGAGTTCGAACGCCTAATGATATGTCCGTCTTGCGGGGCGGGAAACGCGCTTAGGATGAATGATGATGTAAGTTAAATGTTCCAAAAGAGGCTACAGCTGCTTTACCAAGCTCGATTATTCACGTGCGTTCCTTCGCTGCTCGCTTTGGTCGTGGCCTGAGCGATCAAAGCATCAAGCATCTGCGCAACAAATTTCTGTTGGCTCAATGGGCCGTCCGGCGGGACCACTACGACTTCGCCTATTTCAAATGCAGGTTCCGCAACGATAATATTTAGCTATGGGAACGGGCAAAGACCGGATAAGCCATATGTGAGTTCTGGCGCGGGAGTAACGCCTGGAATAATTGAAGAAGCGTTGCGCGGTGACCTCGCATTCGGGGCGCAGGGAGCGGTGTCTTTGCCGGCGGTTCAGCGGTGCGCAGAGTGATTGTTGGCTGGGGAAATTCCGCCGGCAATTAAGATGGACGGAGATGTAATTGTTGATGGCAACCATAGTATATCGCTGCCCGGATATTGGGGCGAGGTGTTGAGGCGATTCCGGGAGTCTTGTCGAGTTCGATGCGAGGGAATGTGAAGTCGGTATCTGGAATGATGTGGATTATACGGATTGGGGAAATGAATGATCGTCCTTCTGTATCAAACGGGTGAGTCTTTGGAACTAGATTTAAATAGTTTGATTGGCGCGAATTTTGAAGGGGTGAACTTGCATCGGATTATTTTCGATGGAAGGATTTTGCATGGATGCAATTTTTCCAATTCGTCGTTAAGAAACGCTGGATTTGTTGGTGCCGACCTTTCTAATGCGAAGCTGCAAGGCGCTTCGCTAATGAATGCGTACTTTATGCGTGCCATGATGAAAGACTGCAATTTCGAAGACGCAATGTTGGTGGGTGCTGATTTCACGTGCGCAGATCTGACCTGCGCAAAGCTATCAAATTCAGACGTTCGCTTTTGCAGTTTTAAGGGCGCCACGTTAAAGGGGGCAGATCTTGGAGTCATCAATGCGGAGAGTGCGGATTGGTCTGGTGCTATTTATGATGTAAGGACGATATGGCCCACGGGGTTTGATCCAGCAGGAGCCGAGCTAGTAAGAGACGCGGAACGATAAAACGGAAGAACTAGGATACCGTCTGGGTAGTTAAGCGCTCGAGCGTAATCGGGGCGATATGTCGGACGCGGCAACGCCAACGGGAAGGACGAAAGCTGGACCAACACTCACGTCACCGCCGGCAACATACTGGCGATTCAGTCAGGCGGCGACACCACGCTCAAGGGCGCGACAGGCAAGGCCGAGCAGATCATCGCGTCGGTAGGCGGCAACCTGCTGCTGGAGAGCTTGCAGGACAGCAGCAAGTACGACTCCAAGAACAAGAGCGCGGGCTTTGGGCTGGTCTTGTGCATCCCGCCGTACTGCGCGGGTTCGAGCAGCATCTCGGCCAACGCCAGCACCGGCAAGATGAACCGACTTCAAGTCCGTCACGGAGCAGACGGGCCTGTGGGCGGGCGACGGTGGGTTCCTGATCGACGTCAAGAACAACACCACGCTGATCGGCAGCGTCATCGCCAGCAGCAACAAGGCGGTGGCCGATGGTCTGAACAAGCTGACCACGGGCACGCTGGTTACGGAAGACCTCAAGAACACGGCGCGCTATAGCGGCAGCCAGGTGTCGGTGGGGGGAGGGTTTGGGTTTGGCGGGGACGCCAAGGCGGCTGATCCGGGCCTGGGCACCACTAAGGGCGGCCAAGTGGCCGGCGGCGCGACCAAGGATGCGGGTTCGTCGATATCGACGGGCAGCGGCGGATTTGGGATGGGAACGCCGGTCGTGGTCGCGGCCCGCCGGAAAATCCGGGAACTGCCAAAGACGGGGCGATAATTGCCGAGAAGGTCGGGGTAAGGGTTGTGAGTAAGGGAGGGCTGCAGCGGCTGCGGGTCCAAAAGGTGTATCTGCTAACCCAAGTGAGGCGGTTTTTTGGTCTGCCAGAACAGATGGAGTTGGTAGCGCAGATATAGCCCAGAAGATTGCGACGCAAGCGGGGCGTGCAGTAATCTAGCAGAGTTTGCGACCTGGAAATATTTGGGAGGCGGCGGCGTTGCCTGCGCTGATGAAAGAGCTTGCCGCAGATGAAATTATTATTACTGGCCCTGTACGGCTGAGAAAATTGTTCATATAAGAGGCGATGTATGATTCTTGAAGTCTCTCGGGGGCACATCCAAGTAAAAATTGGAGATAGAACGGCGACCGTTCAGGGGGAGATGTTCTTTCCAGGCAACGATAAAATTGGTTTTGTGCTGTGGCGAGAGTCTTTGAAGTTTTGGAACGCTCCCAATAAAAATCAGATTATGACTTCCCATGGTGTCGATTTGGTAATCGCTGATATTCAGGCCGATTTTTCCAAGGGCGGGCATACCTTGGAAGTTGAAATCCAGTAAATGCAAACGGGAAGCGAGAGTGGACCGCATTAAACTCGTCTTTGATTCTAATGAGATAACTGGGCTTGATTATTTCAAGTTGATTCTGGTCGCCTTGAGGGAAATGGGGTTGCCAGAAAGTTTCTCCGTTAAAGGGTGTGATATTTCGATTCCAGAACTCGAGGCGGTAATTTCGAAGAAAAATACCTGGCCCAGTGGGGTAGGGTCAAAAGGGATGGACTTCATGTTTGGTAGGCTGCCGGCCTGGAAGATTTGTTTTCTCGAAGTGTCCGGTAAAGGCATCTCCACAGATGCATCTATGCAAGAATTTGCTCAGTTCCTTATCCCTACTGATGGATTTATTCAAGCGTGGATATACGACATTGAATATGAATATTGGCAAAATGCTAAAGATCCTCTGGAGTACGAGAAGGCAGGTCGTTCAACTGTAGATATTCCAAAAAGATCCAATGGATTGCCTGCCCCCCTCAATCAATTGGAGATTGACACATCCCATAACCCCGGGCGGACCGAGCTTAAGATCGGATATGTTGAGGCAATTGGAAGATTGATGTGGTTGGGCGAAAAATTCTGGTCGAGAGTGGGAGTCGACAAAGTATTAAGTTGTGATCTATTGAAAGATCAGGGATTCGATGTCGCTGAAAGCCAGGGCGTCGTGAAGGTGATCGCAGGCAGCGGATTTTGTGATGTATCAACCCAGGCCAGACAGATAATCGCTCGCAAAATCTTGTTTGGCGGGTAAAAGGGCTGGCAATTTATAGTAATCATGGCCGGCTCTTAATCCATTGTTCAAGGAAGTTGGTAAGGTGATTAAGGGGCGTGGTGTTGTCAAAGATTCGATACGTGAATAGGGCGGTTCTATGTTTATAAATAAAGGAAATTTTATCCGCCCGGTTCGTATACTATTTTCCCTTGCAGGCATAGCGCTTTGTGCTGCTGGCCTGAGGTTTGATATGTATTTCTTAGCCTTGGTTGGTATGGTCGTTGGGGGAATTGGTATGTATTCTTCTAAGGCGTCGGCAGTAGGAATAAAACCATTTGATGGCCGAAAATCAAAGCCCGATGGTAATGGGTCCATTCTCTAGTATTGGTAAGTCTTATTTAGCGGTCCATCTTTGGATTGACTCTAACCCAGTTTTTAGTATCGATCTAAATTAGAGAAATCCGGCATGATTTCACCATATGGAAAAGGAGCCATGCCTTGAAGAGATCCAAATACACCGAAGAGCAAATAGCCTTCGCACTCAAGCAATCCGAACTGGGAACCGCCGTGCCCGAGGTCTGCCGCAAGATGGGCGTAGGCGAGGCCACGTTCTACAACTGGAAGAAGAAATTCGGAGGCCTCGACCCATGCGGTCTTGACTGCAATCAGTTATGGATATCCCACATGAGCATGAAATAGTTAGAGATGCATTTGGCCGATGGATTTCGGGTCTGTTCGGCTCTGTGTGTGGTTGGAATCCAAGTGTCAAATTTATCGAACAAAGGGAACTTTTTTTTTCACTCCTCGAAAAACTTCTCGACGACGGGCGGGTAATGTTTATCGCTCCTGGTGCCGATTGCTACATCTCCTCGGATAATCCTAAGACTGGTGGCCAGCAGGTACTGTCACCGTACACGGGACAGATCAGCTGATTGCCGCCGCAGTCAGTAATTAAGCTCGCTACGAAAATCCTCGGTGAAAATAATGTCAGAACTTTTAAAGGAGGCGAATGATGGCTTGGCCGGTTTTGCAAGTTCTCGTGCTCTCCTGGGGATGACGTGTTTGTTGCGTGGAAGGAAGAGCCTCGAGGGTGCGTCTTTTCAATTTATTTGAATGGTGTCGATCATGTTATGGCTGCCGAAATTTTTCGAAGTTTGCGTGGGCGGTGCTCGTAAAGTATAGATTGATATCCGGGGACGGTGAGGCGCTGGTCGTCACGTTCGAGTAAACAACTAGACGACGTGGGGCGCGCAGGGGACGTATAGCCAGTGGGCTGCGGTCATTCTGGGGCGCAGCCAGTAGCAATGTGACCGGGGCGCCAGCCAGTTTTCGTCCAGGCCGCCGCCGTCAACTATATGCAAATCTTTGGCGCCGCCAAGATCAAGGAGTTGAGCGGTGTGCTAGGTGGGTAGTGTTCTGTCCTAGGATCGTACGATATAAGTTTGTACCGTATGGAGATTGATATGTTTGGTGGTAGTAAAGAAAATTGGGTTGTGCGAGGGAAGTCTATTACCCAGCTGATTAAAGAGCTTAGGACTTTCGAAAATCAAGATCTGGTTGTTGAGGTTTCATTGGATGGCGGTATAACTTCGCAACCAATAAGTCTCGTCGGAAAATTATCAGGAAAATGCGTTCTGCTTTGTTTGAATGAGCCGAATGACTAGGTCGTCTATAGATGGTCTTGGAAGTGGCGGCGTCGTGTCGCCGCCCGGTTCCCACGAAATTCCAGGAAAACTCATTCGGAATTCTAGAAGCGATGTGAAGGTAGTCGCCGGTATTGGCCGGTATTCTTCGCGAGTAGCGCGTTGAGGATAAAACCTTTCCGCGATGATAGTGGAGCAACTTTCGCCGACCAGGCGGAGCAGGGGGGCGGGTTTCTGAGGCGGCTTCATCAAGCTACTAGTTACCACCCCATCCTGAATCAGTTGCCAGGCGCGTTCGCCACTGGATCATTAACTTTGCAGACGCCGAGCATCCCGGCCTGTGGGGACCGCAGGTTTCGGAGACGATTTTCTCCGATGAGCACACTCGTCTCACGATTGACCGATTCGACCCTGACATCATCAGTGAACGGCTCGGCTTCGGCGACATACGTACACCTAGTGGAGCGACCGCCGCGGAACAAGTGGGCTGGTCCGGTTGAGCGTATCGCGTGGGATTGCTCGCTGCGATTTGCGGGCCGGATACCGCGGGCTCCAGTCAAGAAGCGTTCTTCGTAATGGGAGTCGGTTGACAAGAATTTGGCTCACGAAACGCAGCGGCCTCTCTATGAGATGCTGACACCAATGAGCCACATTTGTGTCATTGACGGTGGACACAAAGTTGGCGATAAACCGTCAATGGACACAAATCTCTCTTCTGCCCGCTTTCGGGCGCGTGTCGGTTACTCAGGACGCTGCCGTGATAGCGCCGAGAATATGAACACTGTGAGCGAACGAATCTCGGGCACTCAACTTGGCTGACGAGTTGCCGGGCTCTTAAATGTGTGGATTATTTTCAAAAACGAGATGCCAATTTTAGGGACGAAAAGCGACGGCTCGGGATAGTTGTTTGGTGGTGCGGAATGCGCCCCATGCGGGCCAGAGACGCGCGAAGCCCACTTCTTTCAAGTGCCTCGACCAAATACACCGTACTGACAGTCTTAAGTCGGGAGGGGGGGTTAGGAGGGCGATCGAACCTTGTTTTCCAATTGTATCTAGAAATCGTATATACAGACCGATGGGTGGCTGAAGTAGCTGGCAGTGGATGGGCGAATTATTGTAGAGTTCTTCCATCAATGCCATGCGTTCGATAGAGCGTCGCGAACTAAAGGGTCCATTAATTAGCTTGATCCGAGTTTCTACCCATTGATTGGTCCATCCAAATATTTGATAGAAGCAATAAAGCAGTATCCACAATCGGGCTTGCGAAGAGCCAGCCGCAAAGAGCAGCTCCTCGCCGCGTTCGGAGAGTCGCACAGATTGCCGGGGACGGGCAGAAACCATACCTTCAAAATGATGCCGCCACGCTTCTATTGCTAGCAAAAAGGGACAGCGAGGGAATATGGGGAGGCTCCCGGTCCCAATCATAGAAGGCATCCAAGCGCCCGTGTGCAACGCGTTGCCGCACCGACAATGAGTAACCTTGGCTACCCTCAGCAACCTTCTGCGGATCAGTAGATATTCAAATCTGACTGGGTTTGCGCGCAGAGTGTCCTGCATAAATGGGGTGGCCGCGGGCAACGACACAGTCTTGGCCGGTTTCCACTTGAAGTAGTGCGCTAGGCCGCAGGGGGGTGGAAAGCATGCAAACGCTAATGAGAGGCGCGACGTGGCGTCGGCGGCAGGATCGCATGTCCAGGTCGTTCCGTTTCCCGTCGTGATCTGTGGGATGCGCTGAAGCGGCATACTCAGAATTTCACGCCCCAGTGACGCTATCCATCGACCGACAAGACCGTATGATAGCCTTATTGACAAATTCGATAGCATTGGTGTGCGATATCTATCCATTGGGTGCCACAATCCCTTTTGGCCAAGTGGCATCGCACAATTTCTGCAGGTAAAAGGCGGACGTGGAAACCATTCCCTATTGTCCAAAACTGGATATCCGCAGGCGCGGCAGCTTCTTAAGAATGAATCGCCATGCAACGGACAGCGGACTAGCGACAACACGTCACAATAGAGTGAACGATATCCATGTGAAATGCATATTGGGCAGTATCGCCCCGTAGGCGCGATACGGATTAGACTATCAGTGGCTCCCTGAATTCTATATCTGAGGCGGGCAGATATTGATTTTGGTAGTAATTCCTGTTGATGGAGCTCCCAAATGCTCTTTGGATCTGTGCCGTTGGCATCTGCTAACTTCAACAGGAGAGAGGCTGGATCCTCGTAGGGGTACAGCCAAGCACGACTTACAATGATTAAGCCATCCTGTGCCTGGCTGTCCTTCCCCATGGAACTGCACCCCATTCGGCTCATGGCCACCTTCTCGCGCTCTCCAAAGATTCGCGCCAGGCTGCGTCGAGATTTTCAGGGCTTGCCGCTACCCCGGTCCACTTGCGGAAAAGAAATGTCCGGATAGTCTCCGACAGCGTCTGCATTCCAACCTGCATGTCACGGTTTTTTCCCCTCGGGCATAGCAGGGCATAGAGTCTCTCTGCCTCCTGAGCCAAGCGCCAAGCAGACGCGTACTGTTCCGGCATAAAAAATTCGGTTATGGATATATCAGAACCTTCAGGGTAGGGGCACATAGAGGGGTCATCGCAAAGACTAAGTAATGCGTGTAATTCCGAGATGGATTCTATTCCTCGATATTCATATTTGTTCAAGAGAAACCGGCCAACGATGTCGTCTCTGTCTTTTTCTCTCAGATCGACCTTCGCGGCAGAGAGCTGATCCGTCCCGAAGAATATCGTTTGGAGACTGATTCCATGGAGGCCTAGTTCGTTTGACACGTCGCGTAATCTCGTTAAATCGGGTGGCGTATAGTTTTGTGCCTCATCCACAAAGATTACAATGCAGCCTGCGTTTCGCGCTTCCGCGAGTGCTATCAAACCAGCGACTAGAGCGCGACGCCGCTGCCACGCAGATGAACGACTGGTAATGGTTTTGTGAAGGCCAAGGGATACGAGCATGTCGCCATAGAGTGCCGCCTCGGTTGGCGCATCATGGTCATTTGCAAGAAATGTGCAGAATGCTACATCGAGAAAGGTCTCCGCCAAAAATGAGATAAGTCCGGCTATGGCGAAGGTCTTTCCAATCCGGGACCTTCCTATGAAGAAAGTCCCGGGCGTGTTGTAAAAAACTTTGTCCGCTATTGTCTTAAACGCATCTTGCAAAGGTGGCGTAGGAAGGATAAGTTTATTTTGGACGAGTGGATGATAACGGGTTGCTCTGTCCCGCGTTGCCCCCTCCCTAAGAAACACTTCGCGCGCCACGCGCGGTGACTTAAAGGACGAGGAATAATTAATTTGAGACCCCTTAGGGTTTACTTTACGATTGATCTCCATTTTGTGCTCCCAGATGATTGTGGAAGTGGCCGCCGCGTTGATACTTCGACAGATATACTCTTCTTAGGCCTCAGGGAGGAGGTGGTTTCGCGTTGCTGATAAGGCCTACGCTCGCTTTTTGCGTGGCGAAACTTGGCCAGCTGTGTCGCAAATTTCGAAAGTTTTTTCGGCCTCTTCCTAGCATCTGCCAATGTGCCGCTTTCAACTTGGCGTGAGAACTGGTCCAAATCTCCACGTTCTTCACACGCGCTTGGAGGGGTGTCGATATATTCGTCCCGATGCAACATCATGTTATGAAGCTCTCTAGGAAGAGGCTGAAAGCGCCAACGACCCATGATGCGGAGGGAGCCGAAATATTGGCCGTCACCGCGATAAGCTTCGATTTTTCGAATGTCCCGATCCGGAATGTGAAGGACTAGCTTCTGGCCCACAAGATGGGGGGACCCGACCAGTTTCTGGCTGGTATATTCTAGATTGTCAAATTGAACGTAAGGATTGCGCTTGTGGCGAGCATTACGCACTGTTCTAACCTCCGTCATCACTCCCAGCTCCGGGACTGAATGCGTCGGTGGCGAAATACGGCATGGGATTATTCCTAAGATCCCATCATTTACTGCCTCTTTAAGGACTTGAAGCGGGGATCTACGGCCAAGAGACCGCTTCGGTGTTGCGTTATAGTTCGCAATGAGCGCCTCAGTGAATTCAATTAGTTCATTTAACTCGATTTGATGGGCCTTAGCCTCGCTAACGGGGTCCATACGAAGCAGGTCCGACCGGCCGCCCGTGGTGGACGGAATACGATGAAACCCCCGAGCTTCAAGGGCTCGATGAAGGCGCTCTTGAAGACTGTTGTGCGACCAGTTTCCAATAGCTCCATAGCAAAGGTGCAATCCTAGTCGGCGGCGCACCTTTTCCCGTATACGATCAGAGAGATGTTCCAAAGCATTGTCTAATGTCAGGATTGCTGGAAAACACTTTGCCAGTTCTGGGATCATCGAAGGAAATCCCGCGCCTTGAATGTATTCAATATCTTTTGTTTTAAACTCCCACGGAGCCCAAGGAGTTAACGCGTGAAGAATGGCATCCTCAACCGCGGCACTAGTGATGTGTGAACCGATGAACAATCGATATCCAAGTACGGCACGGCTAATCGCTTCCTGAATCGGGATGAGCCAGAGCCGCTCGAAGGGTATATATGCGGGCCCATCCGGCGTCTGGATGGCCACGGTACCAAAACAATCTATGCGATGCCCGTCAATGGAAGCGAGGTCGTATGCGTTGGAGAACAAAGTCAATTCACTCTGCAACCCGGTACCCACTTCCGGTGCCCGCGCCCCGGTCGAATTGACGGCACTGATTTGCCCGCATGACTCAAGTAGAGTCTTGTATCGGTATAGCGACCTAATAGCTTTTCCTGGGCTACAAAGCGGATAGTCCTTCTCCGTTAAACCATGGGCTCTACATATTTTTTGGAAATCGTCTGCTAGCGTTCCGATCCAGTAACGTTTTGATTTATCTTTTTCTGGATGATTTTTTTGGTTAATCCGCTTCCGGAGTTCCAGCTCGATTTCGGGATAGGATTTTAAGAATTGACTAAATGCGCCCGCATAACCGTGTGCAGCTTCAGCCCCAGTGGGAGGGTTGGCAATGCGAGTGTAAGAGGACGCTCTTACATACGGCAGTAATGCGCGCCAGCCCAGAATAGCGCCATCACTTGCTAGCGTCAGACAGCGCGCAAGTTTTTTGGATATTTTTGTGCGTGGTATTCCCGCGTCTCTTGCGACAGCGGCAAGGGAAGTCCCTCTAACGTAGGCAGTAATCGCACGTTGATACTTAGCGTATGTTTCGGCTTGGCTCTCCGGCATTTGAGACATATCTAACGCCGGCCATCGAGACGTATCCTTCAGCCATTCAGGTAAACTGCTGATAAGGTGCCTTCCCATCTTTTAGCCCATCCAGATCTCGGTGCTGTATGAAAGTGGCAAGATATCTAGCGTTCCGCAAAGCGCGCCACTCAGCAACTGTGATGCAACTGCCGCGAGTAACCGGGATCGTGCGTCCTCATCCTTGGCAAGGGTGACTATCTGCCTTATGGTTACTCGATCGTGGCGGCGCAAGAAGGCATGAAGGATATCTAGCTCCAAATTGATCGCTACATATCGATTAAGGTGCGCCAGTTTTAGCAACCGAGCCACGTTGCGCAGGCGCTCCTGGTGTTCGACGAAGAATCCTTCGGGATACATTAAGTGGAGCGCGCCATCGCCTGTGTCGTGGGATGGGATATGCGCCGGTGCACGTGCCGGCCCGCCCGAATGGGCAGAGAAAATCACATAATCAGATGCTGGGGATGATCCGATTGCTGTGATCCTGGCCTTGCATCTCGGGCATGTACCCTTGCCTGGAGCGTAGTATTCGAGTCTTGAAATCGAATGGTCGATCTCGAGATGCAGAAAAAGCCACCACGCTAGCTTTGAGCGCAGGACGACGTCATCGTCTGCCTTCGGACTATAGGTGTACCAAAGCACCTCGACGGCGTAGCCACGCAGGTCTTGTGCGTTCGAGAGTTTGCTTCTTAAAGATGTCGCAGGACGCGGCGGTGTCTTGGTCAGCCCGGGCATCTTGACCTCCGGCGAGGTTCGACCATTTAGCGCCTTTTACTCTACGCCTTGAGGTTTGCTCTAGCAACTGTTTAATAAATGATAGAGTTAGAGGTGCAAAACCTATTAATATCGCTGGCGGAACGCTAGTGGCTTTTTGATTATGAATAGGCTTAGTTCACGCCAATGATAATGCGCGTTCGAATTCTGCTTGAATGCGAGGTTGCTCTGGCTGTGAAGTTCAGAAAAATGTTCGATTAAAATTCGGCGAGGTGCGGATCTGCAGGCGGGGACGCATCAGCACAGGGTGGGGTAGGGCCCTGGATGCGAGACGTCGAGCGAATCTGTCGGCTATGGTCGATATTGAATTAGCGCTTTTACGAGGATGGGCGCTTTGGATTTCGCTCCTATGAAGAGCGGTTGAAGCGGAGGGGCGTTGCGGAGTTCCGGCGTTCAGATTTAGGTATCGTCCGACCACGCTGAGTGCATCTCCGGCCTACGGTTCCCCCTCAAGTGGTAGTTTCACTGCGCTCTTCGGCGCCATCAAAGAGGCGTGCTGCTGCGGAGCGTACGGAAGAGCCTGCCCGGTGGTAGCCGACGACGCTCGCGACGCTGCTATGTCCGGTCATTGCCATGATTTCTGCCATTGGTATGCCCTGAGATCCAGCCTCGGTGACGAACCCGGCTCGTAGACTGTGAGCGGCATACCTTCCGTCCAAACCGGCGCGCTTTGCACGCTCGATGACGATTCGCCGGACGGATTCTGTGCTTAACGGGCCACCCACAACACCGTGGCGGCGTACCCGTCGAAAGAGTGGCCCCTCAGTGATACCCGCTGATTGAAGCCAGTGCGTCAGCGCATCGGCTGCCGCACCCACGATCGGTTTGTAGCTGTTCGCATCAATCCGGCCCTCTTGATTTGTTTTGCTTTGGTCCAGAATGAACACGTAGCTCTCGCCGCGTCGCTTGGTGTTCTCCACGGTTGCCGCTACGACCTCTGACCGCCGTCGACCGCCACTCGACCAGGCGAACAAGAGAAGGGCGCGGTCTCGTATGCCCAATAGCGAGTCGTCGCAGGTTTCGAGCATTTTTTTGAGTGGGTGCAATGTTAAAGCGTCCACCTTCTGAGGTCGCACGCCCCGCTTGACGTACGCACGCCGGATTCGTGATAGCAACCTTTGAACTACAGGCACGCGGCATGGGCTCTCCATGCGTTGAGCAAGGTGTGCCTCAGACATCACGGCCACACGGTGTTCAACCGTAGAGAGAGCCAGAGCACCCGCTTTCTTCTTGATGCCCAGGCGCACGAGTTCGCGGTCAACATCATCAGGAAGCCCGTGCCGCAAGCCATCGGAGGCGACGTGTTCCACGTGATCCGTGATGAACGTCAGGATTGCTTCTACGGACAGGGGAAGCGTCAGCGCCCGACCGAAACGCAGACTATGCCAGGCGGACCAATATTTGATGGCGGCGCGATAGGAAACGAGCGTGTTTGTGGAGCTGCCTTCGCGCAGCAGCGCGCGAATAGCGGAGTCGACGGACGGCTCTACACTAAGGCAGCGCTCCGATCGGCGCGCTGCCTCGTTAGTTGATTGAGAGGGGTTCATCAGGAGCCTACAGTCGCCTGCAGTGGAACGTGCATAAATTCCAATGATACGAGCACGACGACTTAGGTCGCTAGATCAAGGCGTTCACGACCGACGCCTTGGCTGCCTGTCCTAGGCGTGCCCTGCGACTGGTTACGATGAAAAGCGGTGAGCTAGGGCTCAACTGATGGCGGCGGCCGCGCAAGGCTCCGTCAGCTCGGGGGCAGTTGGCGGCATATTGGCGGCGTATGCCACGGGACAAGCGGAGGGCTCTCTAGCGCCGCGCGCCCCGCCTCAAGTAGCGGGCGGTAGGTGCCCCATGGCAAGGGCAACGTTTCGTTGCGCCGTGGTTAAAGCCGGCCAAAGGACGTGAACGTGGCTAAGAGGCATAGCTCGCAACGCATCCTTGTACCTACTTTTTTTTAGGCTGATCTTGAGGAACGAGGGATTGTGATCAATGGCATGTCGTTGAAGGCGCCATAGAACGACAAAGCCGAATTTCGGCGTTAGAAATTTGTTGGTTTTATAGAACGTCAATGCATTCGCCAAAATTTCATTAGGCTCGGCGTCATTTAAGCGTTCAAGCGCGCGAATGCAGGCTTCTAGGCGCATCTGCTGCATCAACCTGTCCAGCTTCTTTTTCGCATCCGCTGAGGAGAGCTTTCTACCCTGCTCAAAAACGGAGACGTTGAACTTGAGGATGCATTGCGATCCAACCCACAAGTGGTGGTGGGTGAGGCTGTTCTTTATTTCGAAGTGATACCGCAGCTCTTCCTGATTGCAGAGCTGGCAGATCTCCGTGGCGGTTTCGTGATCATGGGTTCTGTTGGTGAACGACCATTCTTCGAACGCCTCCGGCAGGCTGGAGCCAACAGAAAGAGGGAGAATATTGTCCCTAACCCTTTGCGGGTATGTCGCCATAAAACTCTTCCCAAAGTCTGAGATAACAAAGGTAGGCCAACGTCACCAGTTTCGACCGTTGAAGCAGATTGTGCTCAGGCTCCGAGTCTTAGAAATTCCTCTAACAGCTCTTTCAGTTCTGAACGGCTCCCGCCTTCGTCGTCGTAGGCTGAACAACTGAGAATCTGGTCTGCAGTCATCAGCGGCCATAGTTTGTCTATCACGTCGTCCGGCTTAATTCCGACGGCCTTTCCGATGATCTTCTTGGCGTCGCATGTGTCCGTGAAGTTCACTCTTTGACCGGCCTCGGCTTCGATCAAGTTGGGGCAGAGATAGTTTTCGATCTCCCGCTTGCGGGTTGCATAAAAGGGGCGACCAGCTGCCTCCACCTCTTGTCGTCGTTTGACGATAGATGCCATTTGTTCTGGACTCCCCCCCACGTCGGAGTCCAAGAATACGCACCAGGGCAGTCCCAGATCATCTGCCAGATTTAACGTGACCCAGTGCTTTACGCTGCCGCACCCGCCAATGAGCAATGGAACGACGCCCGCGTCTTCAAGCGCCGACGCGAGGTGCCCGGCTGCAGCAAGGCGCCTCGCCGCATGGCGTAGGAACGTTACGTCTGATTTGCCTTCGACTAGGACGACCGCCCTGGCACGTTCCATCCCTGTTTCAGGTAGCACCCCCAGGCTCTCCGCAGCTTCCTTAAGCACGGCATGATCCGGCATTTTTACGGTTGGGGCGCCCTGGGCGTCCTTAGTGACGTACCGGATCCCTTCGGTGGGCACCAGGCCGGCCAACGCAGGGACGTGGGTGGTTACGATGATCTGCCGGTTTGGCTGGCGAGATAGGTCCAGAAGCGCCTTCATCAGCATCACCTGATAGTTCGGATGCTGAGACGTCTCAGGTTCTTCGATCGCGTAGATCACGTTCCTTTGCGCGCCGGCCGCGGCCTTTTCCGCCTCGGCGCGAAAGAAGTTGAGCAATATCAGCCGGCGAACTCCGCTGCCACGCTTGTTAATCGGAATGCCGTTCTCGCCGTCGAGCGTGAAGTTGAAAGTCCACTTCGGCTTCTCCTTGAATCGAGGGGTCAGTTCATTGGCCAGTTCCGGCGCCATTTCTCTCAGCTTATCGAGAGTTCGACTGGCCACATCGAGAACGCTAGTCTCGATCTGCTTTTCCAATGCACTAATTTCGGCTTGTAGTGCCGCCTGAGCGTCACGCACTGCCTGCTGCAGGGGATTCTTGGCCTCCGCGTCGCCATCGCTGCTCTCGCGATCAGACTTGAACAATGCGAACGTGGGTAGCCGTTCCTCGATTCGTTCCCAAATCGACTTGGTTTCGGTGGATAGTCCCTTGCTCACATCTAGATCAATGATGGAGCATGCGATCGGTTGCGCTGCGTTTCGAATCGCGAGACGCCACTGTGCTGACACGCGCTTGTCGGCAACCTGTTCAACGATTTTGCGTTGGTCCCCAAGCTTCTTCAAATCCGCCATCTTGAGCGAAAGTAAAGAAGCAAGCTCAGGGTCCGCGGGATGAAGGCATCGGATAGCAGTACGCTCAAGCTTGCCACTGGAGGCCTTGAAAGATCTCACAATCTCCAATGCGCCGGTCGCATTCAGCAGATACTCTTGCGCCAACGTCGTCTCGGCGTTTTCATCCAGCACCAACCTATCCGGCAGTGCGTCGAACTCGCATGCGATTTCGAACTGGTCATGACCCTCTGCTAGACGAAAGCAGTTCATATCGCTTTTGTCTGACTTTGCGCCTTCGATTTCAAAGAAGATGGCCAGTGCTTCCAAGATGGTTGACTTGCCGAAGTCGTTGCGCCCGACGATACCCGTCAGGGCCTCATCTATGGGGATAGTGGTGGGCGCCCCATAGCCACGGAAGTTAGTGAGCGTGACGGACTTGAGTCGCATAGTTGTCTTTCTCGTGTGGACACTTCGTTGACGTCGCAGCGAATTCAGCCGTTGGGGGGAAAGAAGGGCTGCCCGCCGTATACCGTGCTGCTCACTATATCAAATAGTTTCCTGTGACTACGTTATGTACGATGAACTGCTGACGGCACGATTTACTTCGCGTTCCGGCCGGGCTGCACTGGTCAGCTGGACGTCGGTTTTACCTGGCGGACAGTGTTTCTTGCTCCGTCGGGACATAAACTGCTGCTTCTTCCACATAGATGCCGTACGGCTGGCTATTGGGGGAGAGGGCGACCCAAGGACGTGTTGTCGTGCGTTCTCGCAGACGGCTTCTTGAGACGCCGCGCAGCCTGCAAAGGCCGTACGTTAGGGAGCAATTTGGCCGCGCGTCGAAGGGCTGAGGTAAAACCGGCCTGCGACTGGGACGCTTGGATGTGCGGCAAACATTGAAGTCTGCCTATTAGCCCAAGTTTTGCGCGATTTGTTAAAATGCCGGCTCTCGAAGTGACCGACCGGATGAGATTGAGCACTTCCCGGCAGCGAAAGCTGTACCCGCGCAAGGCGGGTCGAAAGCGGTGTCCGGATCTGCAATGCCCCTTCGGTTCATGGGCAATGCGTTGGCTTCTAGTTGGAAGTCTTCAGCGATGCTGATTACCAGCGTTCGCACTCGCCTGACAGCCCGCTGCGGCTTCACACCCATGTATTTAAGGCCGCGCTCTGTCGTCGCGGCGATTGGTCTCTTTCCATCGCGTACGCTAGCGAGGAAATGGTGCCTGTTCGATGGCAGGCAAGGGCGCGCTTTGAGCGCGTCAAGGGCGTTTATCGCTTACGGTTGGACTGCGACACCACACTGCCCGCGAGCGTCTTCGTCAGAGGACTGGACCGGCTGCCCTCCAGAGCGCGGGAGGCCTTCTGTTCCATGCTGGAACTCGTTTGCGCCGAACTGCCGGCCTGGCGCAGGGCGGAGCCTGCCAACGAACGTTGGAGGTTACTGGCACTGCTATTGCCCAGCGTCTTGCCCGCCGTGGATGCGACTCGCTGCGATGTCTGCTTCGGATTAACTGCCATTTCACATCTCCAAGAAAAGGTGGAACGTCCAGTTGCCTCGGAAGAGGCACTGGAATTATATCCAGTCCATTCCGTTGGCTGCGAATTGAGGTATTCGGTGTGGCAAAAGTGCGACGAGGCCCGGCGCTTGGTGAAATCCGGCCAGAAGTGTTGAAAATAATATGTATGCCGTACTGAACAGTACAGTTGTGGACGGCCTACGTTGGATAAGTATTCCTTATTCAACATATAGACCGCTTCGAGCGACAGCAAATCGCGCTTGAGAAAGATGGATATCGCCGAAACTGTTGCAGCCGCTGGTCACGGGTTGGCGAATCGCCCGTAACCGTGGTGGAAGGCTTCCGCCCGCGGCACTGAATTTCAACGGCCGGGGCGGGCCGTTCAATGCGGACTGTTAGCATGGGGAGACTAGTGTGTCCTAACTTGGGGTCTCTGTGGACCGTCTGAATAATGCCGCTTTGTCCGAAGAGGACGCTGAGTTCGCCGGGGTATGGCCAACCTACATGCAAAGCGACAAGGTGCAGAGACTGTGCGCCCTGGGACGCCTCGTTACCGAATGGGCCGAGGAGAGGTTGTATGAGGTCGGAATCGCCCCATCCAGTGCCGATCATCTAGCGTTGACGGCGTTCGCTGTCGTCCACGAACACCACAAATCCTGCGTACTGCTCATCGAGGAAGGCCTTTTCGCCTCCGCCGCTGCGCTGATGCGCCCATCGTTAGAGGCTTACTTCCGAGGCCTGTGGTTGCAGTGGGCCGAGGAGCCCGAGCTTCAGCGATTCCAGGAGGGACAAGACAGCCTTGAGCCGCAGCGCTTCATAAAGCAACTGGTTCGAAAGTCAAAGGTCCAACGCTATGGCGACTTGCTGCCCATGTGGGAGCAGTCCAAGAAGACGCTTCATGCGCATGTACATCACGGCTACCAATCGCTTGTTCGCAGGTCGGGAGAGGTCGAGGTGGCGCCGGAGGAGGTCGCGACAATGTTGAAGTTCAGCACAGGCCTGGCGCTTCATGCTTCGCTAGATTTCACTGAGCTCGTCGATAGGAAGCCTGTGGCTGGCATAGATATAGACCAACGCCGGTTGGTGAACGACCTTCAGCGCGAAATAGTAGCTTTCATGCGTGCATTGGATTTGGCCACGCTGAAGTAGACAGGATTGCCCACCGTGCAACGTGCATCGAGACCGAGTTCATTAGGGACTGCCCAAGTGTTGCTGACACCAATCTGTCATCTATAGGATATAGTCTGTCCGGATATCCAGAAATAACGATGCATCGACCTTTCTATGGCCATAGCTAGCATGCCCTCGCCGGCGGTTGCCAGTCATTTCAACCCGGACCTTCCGCGCGATGGAATGACGTTTCAGCACGCCTTAAGCGCGTTTCACGCGCTTTCTCAGCCTACCCGCCTCGAGATTTTTCGTCTCCTGATGGCAAGAGAGCCGGAAGGCGCGCCTGCCGGCCTGATCGCGGAGCTGGTGGAGGGGCCGCACAATACGGTATCCCAACACCTATCGGTCCTCGCTCGAGCAGGATTGATTTGGGGCGATCGGCAAGGACGGAGCATCATCTACCGCGCAGATGTGGGTGTCATGGGCACGCTGATGTCGTTCATGTTGACGGACTGTTGTCATGGCCATCCAGAGGCCTGCGCACCCGTAATCGCGGCACTCGCCGGCCATTGCGACTGCGACATCGTAGTCAACAAAAAGCCGACCAGCACGAAAAAGAAGAAGGGCTGACCGGACACGTTGGCGGCCCTAGCCGCCGATGTAACTCATTTCAATCTTGTGCTGACGCTTTGTCCCTGCTCGCACCTCGGAGTATCGATCGCTACGAGACCGCCAGCGCGCCGCTAGCCCGGCGACTAATGTCTGATCATCTATTTCGGCCCGCAGCATCGAGCGGATGTCGTCGCCTTGCTCGGCAAACAGACAGGTATACAGTTTGCCATCTGCCGAAAGACGCGCCCGTGAGCAATCACCGCAAAAGGGATGGCTCACGCTGGAGATCAGCCCAATTTCTCCCTGCCCATCCAGGTATCGCCAGCGGCGAGCAACTTCTCCCGGCGTCGCAGGCGCCACGGGCTCGAGCGGGAAGTGCATATGGATTTGCTTCAACACGTCATCGGAGGGCAGCACAGCGTGCGCCGTCCAGCCGTTGGTCGTGCCGACATCCATGAACTCGATGAAGCGTAGCGTATGGCCCGTACCGCGGAAGTGCCGCGCCATAGGCAAGATCTGGTCATCATTGACCCCACGTTGCACCACCATGTTGATCTTGATGTGCCGAATGCCTGCATCGTGAGCCGTCGCAATTCCCTCCAAGACATCCCCCACGGATGCGGACGTATTGGCAATCCGAGCGAATGTGGCCGGCGCGAGCGCATCGAGGCTGACATTGAGACGCCGAAGGCCGGCGGCCGCCAAAACATGTGCCTTGCGCGCCAGGAGCGCGCCATTGGTCGTCATGGCCAGGTCGATCGGCTCGCCTTCAAGGGTGACAAGGCGCGCCAGCCGCGCCACGAGGTGCTCCAAGTCCTTGCGCAAGAGAGGTTCGCCACCACTCAAACGGATTTTCCGTACTCCGAGACGGATGAACGCGCGGGCTGTCCTCTCGAGTTCGTCAAAGGTCAGCAATTCATCACGGCGCAGGAACGGGTAGTCGGCCCCAAAGACCTCCCTGGGCATGCAGTACGTGCAGCGAAAGTTGCATTGATCAATCACTGAAATTCGTAAGTCTCGAAGAGGGCGTCCAAGCGTGTCTTCGGGCTGTCGATCCATCGGCAGTTCGGTTAAAGGTCCGGTCAGTTGCGAACGAGCAACTCGGCGATCAAGCAGGGGGGCTTCAATCATTTTTTGATATGTGAGTTGCTAGTAGGTCAGGGCAGGGGCCGCCAACATTAAGCGCGAACCCGCCCCATGACACGATGCGTCAGCCCGGCGCGCCGCTAAGGATCCAGTTCACGACCTGCTTGGCTTCGTCGGGCGAGATGCCAGGGTTGGGGGGCATCGGCACGGGCCCCCATGTGCCCGCGCTGCCATTCTTAATTTTGCCCACGAGAAGGGTCACCGCATTGGGATCGTCCTTGAACTTGGCACCGACATCCTTGTATGACGGGCCCACGACTTTGCGGTCCACTGCATGGCATGCAAAGCAGTTGTTCTTGCTCAGAATTGCATTGACCGTAGCGTCGGGCGCCGCCAAACAGGCAAGTGATGTAGATGCCAACCCGAGCGAAACTAGCAGTTTGATGGTACGCATGAAACTTGATTCTCCACTCGATGAAAGAAGTTAGCCGAGTACAAATCGGCGGCTCTTGAAGCTGATCGTGCGTCGAAACTCCTCGACAGAGCCGACCTTGCGGATGTTTCCCCATGTGCCTTTGTAATAGGGGATGATGTTGCGGTCGGTCCAGTCAGTCGTAACGTCGCCCTGGATCCCATTGACGTAGCCAAACATCATGAATGTTTGCCCGCGCTTGATCTCAGGCACGGGATACACCATCGCGTAAGTCGATCCGAAATCGTTGTAGACCTCAACAATGTCTGAAGCCTCGACCCCCAGCTCCTTACAGTCGTCGGGATTGATCTCGATGTAGGCCATCGGATAGCGTTCCTGGGCGAAGCTGTTGTACTGGTCGTGATAGGCGGTTTGCCAAATTTCATTGTTTCGACCGTTGTTCAGCCAAAACTTGTACTTTTTCTTTTGTGCTGCAACCGTCTCGGGCAGTCCCTGCCACTTGGCTGGCTTGAAGTGGGCCTTTCCGTCAGAGGTGTCGAATTTACCGTCCGTATAGAGCATCTCCGTACCTTTGAGGCGACCATCGGCATAGGCCTGAACGGGGAGCTGGACACCGTTATTGCCGGCGGCGACGAGCCGTTCGTACGTGACCAGATGCCCCGTATCACCACCCTGGCTGTCTATCTTGGGCGCGCCAGCCTGGCCCGCGCGACGGAACCCATCATTGAATGCGTCTTCCTCGGTTTTCCAGTCAAATCCGGAAAAGCGGTCCACCATTTTGCTGTTGCCTTCTTTCTCATACATCGCCTTTAGCGTGTTGGCGATTCGCGCCGCGATCAGGCAATCTGCTTGCGCTTCCCCGGGCGGGTCCATGAATTTTTGAGATAGGCGGATGCGTCGCTCGCCGTTCATGGAAGTGAGGTTTGTCTCGCCAGGGTGAGCCGCTGGCAGCATGAGATGCGCAGCTTCCGCGAGCTTGGTCGGATAGAGGTTGATGCTCGCTACAAATAGTCCGCCCTGTTGCGTGGCCGCGTAAATGATGTCGACCAATTCCTCGGTGGACGCGCCCCGGGCCTTCTGCATCGCTTCTTTCACAATTGCCGCCCGTTTGAGGACGGCGACGCGGAGCGCCTGGGCGTTGTTGCTGGTTTGAAAATTATTGGAGCCCCACCAGGTCATCATCCGGCCTTTGCCCTTGATGAGCTCTTGATCGATGTAGATCTTCTTGTCGCCAGGGTAGGGCGGCCGGGCATACCCCTCCTGGTGCCCACCCATGCGCACGCATCCTGTGCCGCGGCGTCCCACGTTGTGGGTCGCAATCACCAAGTCCAGCAGTGCCGATTGGATGACGTAATTGTCGTTCCCCCAGATGATTCCCTTTTCATAGGCATGCATCGTCCTGGGCAATTGCCCGGTTTTCTTCGGCTTGTACGACCACTCTGCCGCCTTTTTGAGATCTTCGACCGGCACACCCGTAATCTTGCTGCATTCATCCAAGGACATGCGGTTCGCCTTAACCGCCTCGTCGAACCCGGATGTGTGATCTTTAATAAAGGGCTTGTCGATCCAACCCTGCTCAACCACGTAGGTGAACAACCCGTTGAACAAGGCGATGTCGGTGCCTGGTTCGATCGCTAGGTGCAGCAATCTGTCCTTTCCTACAATCTGCCGTGCTATCGCGATAGACGGTGTGTCTCGCGGGTCGACGAATACGATACGGGTGTCGGGAAGATCTTCCCCCGCAAAGCGCGCCTTCTTCTTTTCTACGGTCTGCCCGTAAAGGTTGGGAACCCAGTGATTGAGGAAATAGTTCGTCTGGGATTCGTAGGGGTTATTGCCGATCGACCACAACACGTCGGCAAGCTCGGCGTCTTCATACGCATTGTTGAGTTCGCCGATGCCCATTTCACGCGTGGCGTGGCACTCTGAGTTGTAGGCAGGGCGATTGTGGATGCGCACCATTGGCGTCTGCAGGGCAGTGAACATCAGCTTCCCCGTTCCCCAAGTGTTCTCGAACCCACCACCAGCCCCGCCGTGATCGAAACAGGAGAACACGATGCCTTCTGGGCCATCGTTGTCCAACACCTTCTTTAGCAGCCCCGCGTATAGCGCTAGAGCCTTATCCCAGGGCGTATCTACCCACTGGTCGGCCGCATACATCCGGGGCTGACTCAAGCGCGCCTTCCCATCGCCATTGGGCGTGTACATGTAGCTCGCCATGCGGCCACCACGAGTAGAACTCAGGCCGCCATTGACCACGCACTCCTTGTCCGGAACGATCATGATGTTGTGACGTGACCCGTCGCGCTGCGTGATGACGTTGGTCATCGCTGGTGTTAGCGTTATGGCGAATGGCGGCAATTGCTGGCGGAAGTCCTGGCCTAGCGCATTCTCATCCGGGGCGCGGCCTCCTTCACTTTGCTCGGGCCATTTATAGACGTGGTACCCACAGCCTACGATGCAAAAGTGGCACGTCATATTTGTGCGTGCAGCATCTTTGGGCGGCAGGGTGATGCGGTCTTTAGGTGCAGACATGAGAGCCTCCCGACTTAGAGAATGTTGGCCTGACGGCCGTAGATCAGTCCCTCAACGCCGACTGCGGAAACGGCATCCGAACTGGCGTCATAGCGCAACAGAATGCGCGGGAGGTTCTCGGTGGCCTGCCCACATATCATCTGACCCGCTTTCTCGGCATCAAATTCGCTGAAGTGGCAAGGGCACTTGAACGTTTTCGTCTTGTTGTCGAACACTGTCGGGCACCCCATATGGGTACACATCGTGCTAAAGGCGACGATGTCGTGATCGGGCCCTACGCCACCGGGAACTGGATGGCCTAGCTTCACCGCGATACACGGCGAGGCGCTGTCCGGATAGGTGAATTGCAGCGGCGTATCGGCCGCGAGTTTTTTCGCCATGCCGATTGACCTTACGGGGTAGGGCAGCGTGGTGCCAGTGTGTGGCGCAGCCGGTGTCTGCGCCTGGACGGGCACGATAGGAATTAGGGTCGCGGCCGCAACCGCGCCACCTGTGCCGCTTAGCTTGAGAAAGCCGCGCCGGGTGAAGATCTGTGGGTCGGACATGTCGATATTTCCTATTGAAACGAAATGACGGCTTCAGTACTCTGTATCCCTATAAGCAAAGGGCATGCCAAGTAGCTTTCGGACGGCCCTGCACAGTGGAGACGAAAAAAATGCACCCGTTGCCCTGTCGGAACGGTAACTACGAGCGGCCTAGCGCGAGCTCGACGTTACCTTCCGGTAACCGTCGCCGCTTTCTCGCTGCCGGCGCTGCATCCATCGCAATGTGTGCAATGCCGCAACGGGCAACAGCCGCCGAGCCACTCAAATTGGGCACCACTGCCGTCTTCTTGGACGATCAGCTCCAGTTGTTGGACATTTGGCGATCCGACCTGCAAACCGTGCTGAAGCAAGAGGTGCGATTCGTTCAGAGGCGCAGCTACGGCGAGATCGTGGATCTTCTTTTGCGTGGCCAAATCGACGCAGCTTGGATTTGCGGCTACCCCTATGTCCTGAACGCCGATCGGCTCAGGTTGTTAGCAGTGCCGCAGTACCGGGGAAGGCCGCTGTATCAGTCGTACTTGATCGTGCCGCAGAAGGATCGCGAAACGTCGGAGATTGGGGACCTGCATGGACGGGTTTTTGCCTACAGTGATCCGCTGTCAAACTCTGGTTTCCTGGTGCCACGCACAGAGCTGCTGACCGAGCATCAAGATCCGCTCACTTTCTTCCGCAAAGCTTTTTTCACGTTTGCGCATAGCAAAGTCGTGGAGGCGGTAGCCGCCGGCCTGGCCAATGGCGGGGCGGTTGATGGATACATCTGGGACAGCCTTGCATCACAATACCCAGCACGGTCTGCCGGCGCGCGTGTCGCCTGGAAATCACCGGAGTACGGCTTTCCGCCTATCGTCGTGAGCGACCAAATTGCGCCCACCACGGCCACAGCATTGCGCGACGCGCTGCTTCACATGCATGAGCGTCCAGGAGGGCGTCTCATTTTGCAGCGCCTCTGCCTGGACCGCTTTGTAGGGGGCACCGATGACATGTACGACGACATCCGCAGTTTGGTTCGCATATCCGCGGGCGAGAATCTGGCGCAGGACTCGACATGAATTTTGGCCGCTGGAATTTCTGGTCCAAAGTTAGTTACCGCTACAAGGTGCCGCTCGCCTTGGCAGCCGCGATCGTTGTGACGGAACTCGTCGTGACTGTGACGTTGGTTCGCACCGCGTATGTCGGCATGCTTCGAGACACACGTCAAAGCGCGAAGACCCTGACACAAGTGTTGTCCCTGTCGGTGCGAGAGCCTTTGGTGCGTGATGACCTTTGGCGTGTCTATGAGGCGCTTCGTATTCCGCTCGCCGCAGGAGATGGCGCCCCGGGATTGCGGTCGATCCTAGTGCTAGACCCCAACTTGCGTGTCTACGCTTCGTCCGATCCGCAGCAGTTTCCGGTACTTACGCCGAGTGCTGCACTGCCAACAGAACTGCGAGCGGCAGCCGAGACCCTGCGCGGCGATCAACGCGCTTTTGTCTTCACTTCGCCGGATAGTTTAGATGCGTCATTGGCAGTCGCCGGCGCTGCCGTTATGTCTGAGGACGATGGCCTGGCCGGATATGTGCTCGCTGCCTATGACGCGGGTACGTGGCGACAACGGCTTTATGACTTGGTCGCCCGGGTGCTACTTGTCAGCATTCCTGGACTGCTGTTGCTACTAACTCTCGGGTGGCTCTGGGGAAACAGGATTGCCCAACCACTCCTCTCTTTGGCCAGGGCCACCCAGCGCGTCGGTCGCGAACCTGCCGCCAATATCGAGCATTCGCGACACAAGGACGGCAGCGACGAGATCGCGGCGTTGAGCAAGAGCTTCTCGACCATGCTCAAGCAGTTGGAACGGCAGGAAGCTCTAGAGCGGGAAATCATTGCCGCGGAGCGGCTGGCAGCCGTGGGACGAGTCGCTGCGGGAGTCGCGCATGAGATCAACAATCCATTGGGTGGCATGCTAAATGCGCTGGATACTATAGAAAAGCACGGTTCCTATGATGAGTTGACGGGGAAGACGCTCGGGCTCACGCGTAGGGGCCTGATGCAGATTCGGCGCACTGTGGGCGCGCTACTGGTGGAAGCCCGTCTGGACTCGCCGTTGATGCACGCTAGCGACTGGCAAGATCTGCGAGTGCTTATCGAGCCCGAATTATCCGAGAAGGGCGCCACTTTGCTGTGGGATGTCACGGCGCAGCAAGAGTTGCCACTACCTTCACATCTGGTGCGACAACTGACCTTGAACCTGCTCATCAATGCGAAAAATGCGGTTGATCTGGGCGGGACGGTCAGCTGCACAGTAACCGGAATCCAAGATCAGCTAACGGTGGAAGTCGCCAATTCTGGACAACACATTCCGGACGATGCGCTTCCACACCTGTTTGAGCCATATCGAGTGGATGCGCAGAAGGGCAGCAGGGCTCGTGGCTTAGGGCTATGGGTCACCTACCAGATCGTCACGCAATTGGAAGGCACCATCGAGGTGGTCAGTGAAGAGGGCTATACCGCCTTCACGGTGACACTGCCGTGCGCCACACCTATACAAGAAGAGCATCAGGAGACACCGACGTGATACAGCCATACGTATGTCTAATTGAGGACGACGCCATCATGGGCGAGTCCATTGTGGAACGATTCCGCCTTGAGGGGATTAGGACCGATTGGTTCTCGAAGGCAAATGATGCGAAGACAGCCATTCAAACCAATTCCTACGGGGCGGTGATCAGCGACATTCGACTGCCGGACTTGGACGGGGACGAGCTCTATCGGCAATTGGTCGCGCAAGGCTGTACCTTGCCGCCATTCATCCTGATGACCGCCTATGCCACCGTGGAAAAGGCAGTGGACTTGCTAAAACTTGGCATCAAGGACTATGTCACCAAACCTTTTGAGATCGCCAGTCTGATCCAAACCGTGCAAGATGTCTTGCCAATCGATGTCTCTCCGGAGAGCCAGACTGAACTCGGCGTGTCTCAAGCGGCCAAGAACTTGCACCGTCTTGTGCCCCGGGTCGCAGGACGGGCTTCGGCAGTGCTGTTGATTGGCGAATCAGGTGTGGGCAAAGAGGTCTTGGCGCGATTGATTCATAGTCAAGCTCGACGCGAAACTGCCACACGGCCGTTCGTCGCTGTGAACTGTGGTGCCATCGCGCCAACGATTGCGGAAGCTGAGTTTTTTGGCTATGAAAAGGGGGCATACACCGGCGCTGATAAGGTCCGGAAAGGCTACCTAGAACAAGCCGATGGCGGGACATTGTTCCTGGATGAAGTAGGGGAGTTGTCGCCGTCCCTCCAAGCGGCTCTATTGCGAGCAATACAGGAAAAGCGCATCCGTCGGCTCGGCGCCGAACACGACACCCACACTAAGTTCGACCTAATCTGCGCGACCAACCGGAACCTTTCGGAGATGGTGGCCGCAAAGTCGTTCAGGGAAGACCTTTACTACCGAATCAACACGGTGACCCTTGAAGTCAAGCCATTGCGCGAACGTCCTGAAGATGTCCTATGGTTGGCCAAGCGATTCGCCGCAAGCATCGCTGAGCGGCTAGGAGAACCTGCGAAGACGCTTCATCCACTGTCTTTGATCAGGCTCCAAACGTATCCGTGGCCAGGCAATATCCGCGAACTACACAACAGAATTGAGCGCGCCTGCCTGGTTAGCCAATCCAACATGCTGATGCCAGGAGAGATTTTTCCCGAGGAGCCTGACGGTACTCACTATCCGGACGAGTTGCCCACGCAAGAAGAAGCAACACTCACTGCCTATCAGCAGGTCTGTGAGCGGCTTTACATCGAAGAGGTTCTACGACGACATGGGGGTCGGATCCAGGAAACGGCAGACGTCCTGAGCATCTCGCGAAAGAACCTTTGGCAGAAGATGAAACGCTACGGTATCGACTCCAAAAATGCAGGTGACTAGCCCAACGAGATGCGAGGCTTCACGGTGTGGATGGACGGACGCATACGTAGCCCAAGGACTGCCCAACACCTGAGAACGCTTGACGTACAGCAAGAATTCCAATAACGTTGGCACTAACAACTAAATGGAATTTGTCCATGGATCAGAGCACAAGGCGCCCTCTACCGCAGGACGCAGAGGCGCTATACGAAGCTGTGAACCAGCTTATTAGGGTGCATCAGTTCCGCGATCGTGATCGCATTTGCTGCTATGACGTTTCGGTAGCACAGTGCTACGCCCTGGAAACGCTGGTCAAGCAAGGCCCCCTCAGGCTTCAAACGCTCGCGCAGGAAATGTTCTTGGACAAGAGCACGGCCAGCCGAATTGTTGATTCGCTCGAGCGGAAGGGCTACGTCAGCCGGGTGGAGGACGCCTCCGATCGCCGAGCGGTGCAACTGGAGCCGACCGCAGCGGGACACGAGCTATATCAGACCATTCGCGCGGACTTAGTGGCCGAGGAATTTGCGATGATCGAGAACATGCAGCCCGAGGTACTGGATGCATCGTTGACGCTATTGCGGCAACTGACGCGCGCGGCGCAAGCACGCTGCGGTGTCGCCTCCACATGTGCTGCCGATCCGCAGCCGTAGGCGATTACGGTTTTTTTTGTCCATTTAGTTGTCAGTACCAATTAATTGCGGACCAAGTCCGTGTCTCAACCACGTAAAAAGAGGTGCTTGGAATGAACAAGAATGATCTTCCTATCGCAATCATTGGCGCTGGGCCGGTGGGACTAAGTGCGGCCGCCCATGTGCTAGACAGAGGAATGACGCCGATCATTTTCGAAGCGGGCGAGGTCGCGGGTGCCAATTTGTACCAATGGGGGCATGTCAGAATGTTCTCCCCTTGGCGTTTCAACATCGATAAGAAAGCCGGCGAATTGCTCGAACGTGCGGGATGGATCGCGCCGCTAAGTGACGCTTATCCCACCGGGCACGAACTTCTGACGCAGTATCTGCAACCGTTGGCCGAACTGGAACCGATCAAGAGCCGCCTCCACACCAAGAGCCGCGTGATTGCCGTGAGCCGCGCTGCGCACGACGTCATGAAGAATAGGGATCGTGCAGCCGCACCATTCCTGCTGCGTGTCCGCGGACCAGCAGGCGAGCATGATGTCTTGGCTAGGGCAGTTATCGATGCCTCGGGCACATACACCACGCCGAACTGGATGGGGGCCCATGGAATCCCGGCCTTAGGAGAGGAAGAATTTAAGTCGCAGATTGCTTACGGTATTCCCAACGTTCTAGGCGACGCGCGGCAGCGCTATGCGAATCGGCGAGTCTTGGTCATTGGAGGAGGGCATTCCGCATTCAATGCGCTTCAAGACTTGGTGAAACTCAAGTCCAGCGCCCCGCGCACTCAGGTGTATTGGGCTGTCCGCAGCGCCACTCTCGACCGCATCTTTGGTGGTGGTGAGAATGACCAGCTTGAGGAGCGCGGCAAATTGGGCCTGGTGATAAGGCAGTTAATGGAAGAGCGCCGCATAGAGGTTTTCACGAACGTTAACGTTGACCGCGTCAGCACCTCGAACGATGGCCTGCTGGTACACACGGGCGCTACGACGCTTCCGGCTGTTGATGAAATAGTCGTGGCAACGGGATTTCGTCCCGACCTTCGATTGATGGCAGAGCTTCGTCTTGAGCTAGATCCCGCGACGGAAAGCCCCGTTCGCCTTGCTCCCATGATCGATCCCAACGTGCATAGTTGCGGCACAGTGAGACCCCATGGCGCCGCCGAGCTCGCGCACCCGGACGAGGGCGTTTTTGTGGTTGGCATGAAGAGCTACGGACGTGCGCCAACATTCCTCATGCTTACCGGCTACGAACAAGTCCGGTCTGTTGTCGCCTGGATAGCCGGCGACCGGGAGGCGGCTGAACGCGTAGAGCTTGTGCTTCCTGAGACAGGTGTATGCAGCACGCAGTTTGATCGGACGAGCGTCCAGAAAAGCTGTTGCAACTAATGCAGCCGCATTCTTATTGACCAGGTCGGTCCCCAGGGCGCAATTTGTCTTGGGGACCGCCTTATTGGTGATGGCATGTGTCGAAATTCATTGAAGGTGGAAAACTGAAACCATTTAGATCAAAGGCTTAGTGATACTTGGCTTATTCACTTTGGTCGTAATCGTTCATTGATCGGCCATGAAGAGACGATTAGGTCCTCGCCCCTAAGCAGTGAGTCGTAAGTTCGACGCGATGCTTACCCGCAGCTCAACGCTTGGTGGAGGCATTCGTGTCGCTTGTCGTTTGTGCCAAGGGTGAGGCCAGGTCTTCGTCTGCGCTGCTCGACACGATCCAAGGAGTTCGGCCCACCGCCAGGACTTTGATGTGAACGGGTCTGTCCTGTGCAGGACTCAGAGTCCACGCCTGCCCTTCCACCATTGCGCCGACCAGATACTTGAGCCCCGCCCGCTTCTCCGCTCGCTCCATCTCCTTCAGCGCTGGATACGGGTAGGGTGAGCCTTCTCCGAGTAAGACACTTACAAACTCTTCGACATAGCCAAGAATATTCTTTGGACAGTCCTTGTGCCGCATGAGGGCTTCGACCATGTGGCGCAGCAACTCGGCCAATGCACCCATGTGCGTGAATGAGAATGCCGCCTCCTGCACGAAGTCTAGTGTAGTCTGGAAGGCGCTTCCGAACTCGGTGCGGGGGTCAGCCAGATATCGCTTGTAGCGCGCTATGCCATGGCGAGCCCATTGAGTGCCCTGGTGGCACATCAGTAAGAGGTCCCGCGGACCCAGCGAGACGAATGAACGGTTTCCCAGGAACATCTGGACCGTGCCTTGTGAGTAGGCCCTTGGCGTTAGCTTCCCGACGACAGTGGCGTGCATCAACAAGGCTTGGGGCCACACGCCGCGGACATTGACGTGTCTCGCGACGTTGCGCAGACGGCCATCGACAGTCATGAGGCATAGGTTGCGCTCCACTGCAAGCCGGAGCACTGCGTGCTCCTCATCCGAAATAGCCTTCTCGAGCTGTGTCAGTAGCTCCGAGCCGGATTCGGGGCCGTACGCAGGGGCCACTTCACATATCGACTCGAGCGCGTCCACCATCGCCCGCGCGCCCAGCCTCGCTCGTTCTCGGTCACGGTCTGTGTATTCAACAAGTCGCATGCAGCCATCGTCGTCGAGGAGCGTTCCACTCTTTCGTTCTAGCTCCGTCTCTTCCAACCGACGCAGTAGGATGTCCCTCGTTTCACTCGTGGCATAGACCTTGGGCAGCGCTCTCAGTGCCTCAGTCGCGCCCAGCGCTACCAACTCCGCCATCGTTCCAGCGTCCACGACATAACTCGCCGTCGAATCACTCAGTTGCGCCAGCGCGCCCTCCCGCTCTTCGACCGTGCCTACAGTCACAAACATCGCTGGCGCTTCTTGGCTGGTCGGCCAGCCGCACACGACGTCAACCGGCCCCTTGCCAATCAGCCGACCAAAACCACCGAGCGTTATCGGGGCGGTGCTGTAGCCTTGGAACGCCTTCTTGACATGGGCGCTTTGCTTCTTTAGCTGCTCATGGAGCTCGCTAAAGTCTGGCTCGCCGTCGGCCGAAGTGCCAATTGGTATGGAGGTGGCGTTCGGCACCGGTGCAAGTGAGCGGTCCATCTGAACGCGCGCTTGGTCGAGAAGCCTGCGATACGCAGAGCTGATTTCTTCGACGCGAAGGACGCGTCGCGTTCGGAACGAACCCTCGACGACCACCTCCTCGCCAACCTTCTTCCCGATGAACTGAACAATTGAAGTGGCTTGAGCACTGTGGTACTCCTCATCCGTCGGCAGCTCGCCCACTTCGGACGGGTCCAAAGTCACATGAATCTGCTCAGCTCCGTCGGCCAGCACGAAGTGCGTTCCCGCCGCAATGGCGGGCAGTGACTCCTCCATGTTCGGCAGCTGCTCAGAAATGGATACGAATGCCAGGAGCAATGCGGAGGCCGCCTCGACATCAGCTGCCTTCCGCCGGCGCAGACGATACATGCGATGCATCCCCTTGTGCTGCAGCCCATATCGCAGTTCCTGCGCGGCGAGCTGCGTGGTCTGCGGGATGCTTCCTTCCAGCGCCAACGGGGCTTCAGCCAACAGCTGCTGAAGCTCGGCAACCGGCAGTTCTCGTGCTGCGACCATGAACCTGAAGAGCCAGCTGCTGACCTGATTTGGCTCACGCGCAAATTGGGCGTCTGCAAGCCCCTTGAGCAGCGGCCAGTCTCCGACGTCTTGGGCGAGTTCGATTGCTAGCCCGCGTGCGTTGTCATCACGCACCCAACCTTCAGGGAAGCCTTCGATGAGCTTCTTTGCCTTGCGGCGGTTGCCAGTCTGGATGTATGAATGAAGCAGCCGAGCGTGCAGATCACTGAGCTGACCGGGAGGCACTACCTTCTCATAGAGCTGCGAAGCCTTCGAATACTCTTTGATGTCGAAGAAGAGATCAGCAAGAAGCAGCGTGTTCTCGGGGGCCGGGTGGGCGGCGACAAGCTGCTCGGCCCGCCCAAGTGCCACGGCCGCAAGCTCAGGGTCCGAGTGCCGCAACACCCTAAATCCCGAAATCGCAACCGGCAGACTCAGCGAGGAGGAGAAATCTGCTAGTCGCGCTTCTGCCTGAACGGCCTCGCGGTCCTCCGCGTTCCACATTGCAATCCAACGAATCGCACGCAGCATTTCAAGAACGTCAGTGTCCGCCGTTGGAATGTGCGTTGCGACCGCTAACGCTTCGTTGGCCAGTGGCACGTCACCCACGTTTGCGGCGGCTTGTGCCAAGCCGACAATCGCGTCCTCTCTGAGTCGCGGAAGGAGTGCCCGGCCACGGGTCAGCATCGCTGGTGTGTTGCCCATCTGCTGAAGGGCCTCGAGCTCGACGCGCAAGAGCTCTGGCGGTTCTACGCCGTGTGCGCGAGCCTCTTGAACGAAAGCCAACGCCCCTTCAGGGTCACCTTGGAGCAGCAACGCGATTCCAAGGTTCGCCGCGGCATCGGAAACGGTTCCAGGAGCTTGAACGTTCCAAAGACGTGCTGTGCGAGGGTTAAAAGCCGTTGTCACCTCGAGTAGCGCGGCCTTCATCCGTTCGTCCGCAAGGCGGAACGTGGAGAAGACCTTGTTCGCAGTTGCGGCCTCGAGCACCGTAGAGAGCGCTGCTAGCCGCGTGTAGAAACCGGCGTCGGCACAGGTCAGTGACTGCAGAGACACCTTGATGGTGCCGTTCTTGTCGCCAGCTTGGTTCAGACTTGCAGCCACCAACTGGAGCGCATCCGCCCCATCTCTGTGACGAGCGGGTACGTCGGTAAGCGATAGTTTCTGCCCGTCGAGAATCCGTGCGTTCGCGTACACGGCCCACACGAAGATAGATTCAGGAAAGCGCTCGCTGGCCTCCTTGCCGCTGGCCAGCGCACCGGGAAGGTCATCGCTCAGCAGCCTGCCGCGAATTCCGGCGGCCGACATGCGCTCGTCATCAGGGAACAGCTCTGCAGCGCGCAGGAAATCGGTCGCAGAGGACTTTGCATCACCCAAGTGCCAGGCGCACACGCCACGCTGCAAGTACCAGCGTGCTTTCTGGTGGGCGTCGAACGGGCCCAAATCCTTACCGAGAGCGGAAACGTCGCCCGAAGCGTCCAGATACCGAAACTGCTTCAGCTTCTCGTTAATCGCGTCGAGTTGGCCCGTGATGACCCGATTGGCCGAGTCAAGCCGACCCGCGCTGAGGCCCGCCCCGTCCACTGGCCCGCTCGACCGACGAACGGGCGTTACCGAGAGCATCCGTACGTCATCGCGCACCCCCGGGGCGAACGCTGGTTCAGCGGCCACTCCGGCGGTTGGGTCAGCGTGCAGGTTCGCAAAAGGCAAGCGTGCAGCCGGGCTACCTCGGTGTGCTGCAAAGGCGGCAGCCAGTCTGGGAGAGAGCTGGGTGTCTAGGTTGGCAAAGGACAGCGATGCAGCGCCCTTGTTGAGGCTCTGACACGCCGTGGTTAGGAGTGCCCAGATAGTGCGGGGGGGGTGGCCGAGCTCCGCGCCGAGGACGAGCTTGATGCTCTCGAAGATGTTCGCAACTTCAGGCGTCTCATCGGTTGCCAGAGCATGCGGTACAAACCAGAGATGCCTTAGGAAGTCATGCAGCTCGTCACTGCTTGGTTCAGCTCCGAGCTCCTTCCTCAGGATGGCTTTGATGGTCTCATAGACACCTCGTTGCTGCTTCGAACTGAACCGCTCGGCTGTCGCCTTGCGAACGAACTCGGTACCCTTCAGCGACGTACGTGCGAACTGAGCTAGTTGATTGGCGACGTAGATGCCGGAGCCATCAGCGTCCCGAGAGTACACAACGACAAGCCTATCGCGCCCACGCTGAAACAGCGCGCAGTCTTGATAGTCGTACCAAGCCGCGATGAGGGATTCGCTGAACGGACCGTCTGATGGTATGGCTTTCAGCGTCAGCTTCACCTGCAGGAGCGCCTTCAACGTACTGCCGTCGTCAAGGCGAAGCGTACAAATCAGATCATCAGTGTGATACCCGTGAACCCTGCCCTGAAAGCGAAGTTCGACTACAGCGGCATCTGGTAGGACAGCGGTGGGAGATCCAGCAAACATGGCCAGGAGGTAGGAGGCCTGGACCCGGACTTCGTAAGTGACTCCTGCCCCTCCGGTCGAAGTCGGGCTTGCCAATCGCTTCTGGCCTTTGCCTCGCGTGGCTGCTTTTGCTGGTTTCTCCGGCTTTTCTTGCATGGTCGCTAGCGTAGCTTGACCACGCCCTCATTGCAATTTGTCAGCTTCAAGTCCCGCAACTCGCTGCAATTGACACCCTCTGGAATTTACTGGCAGCGACTGGTCATCCTGGCTTGTCTCGCAATGCGACTGGATCCTGCCGCTGCGTCTGGGGAGCGCGATAGATATACAGCATCCGTTTTGGCAGACTCGGATGTCGGGAGTGGGTCGGAAGCGGTCGGCCGCCTCGAGCCAATTTCCGACCAGGACACGGCCAACTTCAGTGAACCAAATCTCAAGTTGAATGAAATTCGACAGCATGGTCCAACCGGCGCAAAGCCGACATCAGGGCAGAATCAACACCGCGACATCTGCGCGCGTGAGGAGGTCTTTCCAGGGGAGTCCTATCACGGCATTTCTGATGCCGCCCGAGTGCGACTTTCCCGCAACGATCAGATCGGCATCGATTTCTCGGCCATAACCCAAAAGCGCTTCAATTGGGTCACCCGCGAGAACCTCTAAGCGCGGATGCAGCGCTCGCTGCCGTGCCAAAGACGTGATCACGCCCCATTCATCGGCAATCTGTCTTCGCACGCCTTCCACAAACTCATCTTCCGATGCACACAAGAGCTCATCCAGCTTCGGCCGCAGAGCGAGAAAGGTCAGCGCCGAATGGTTGGCCGCAGCCAAATCCAACAGCCCAAGCAACGAGGAATGGCTCAGATGCGCCGGATCGAAATCAACCAATATGCGTGTAAACATGGCGTCCGTCCTGAAGCCCAAGCCGCACCCTTGGTCTCGGTGGTCAGACTCGCCGATCAACCGAGCCTCAATGTTCGCCAACGGACTTCCGCTGTACCAATCAAATGGTTCGATATGTCCAGGTATATGGAATTAATTTCCATCCGTCAAGGCCAATACGTACTCGACCGCCGAGCCGGCAGGCCGAGGTCTCTACTGGGCTTGCTCCTCATGCACCATCGCTTCGCGGCCGAGGCGCGCGATCTCTTCAGCCATGCCTTTGCGCTCGCTGTACCGGTCCGTAAGATAGTCGCTTCGATCTCGCACCAGCAAGGTGAACTTGTAGAGCTCTTCCATGACGTCGACCACCCGGTCGTAGTACGGCGATGGCTTCATGCGGCCGGCTTCATCAAACTCCTGGAAGGCTTTGGCCACCGACGACTGATTCGGAATGGTCACCATCCGCATCCAGCGCCCCAGCACGCGTAGCGCGTTCACGGCGTTGAAAGACTGGGAACCACCCGAAACCTGCATCACTGCCAGGGTGCGGCCTTGTGTGGGACGTACGCTACCGGTTTCCAGTGGCAGCCAATCGATCTGGCTCTTGAATACCCCCGTAATCGTGCCGTGCCGCTCGGGGCTACACCAAACCTGGCCTTCGGACCACATCGACAGTGCTCTGAGTTCGGCCACCTTGGGATGGTCCGCGGGAACGCTGTCCGGCAAAGGCAAACCACTAGGATCGAAGATCCGCGTCTCCGCACCAAGTCGCGTCAAGATTCGGGCGGCTTCTTCGGTCAGAAGGCGGCTGTATGAGCGTTCGCGCAGAGAACCGTACAACAGCAGGATACGGGGCGGATGCGTCGTGCCTACAGCCAGCGACAGCTTGTCGTGCGTGGGCAAATCCAGCAATGTTTCGTCCATGCTGGGGAGATTGAGATCGGAAGGGGAAGAATACGTCGTCATTGCAAAACACTCACTCGGGCAAAAATTGTAATTTCGGGCGGCTGAGCCACGCTGCCAGCCAGAAGCTGGCCGCCAGTAGGACAGCCACTACAAGGATGGCGACTAGGACGCCATCGTAGGAAGAGCCAATCGTCCAAAGCGCTGCCGCACCCACGGGCGCCGCGGCGCGCGCGAATGTCATTGGCACAGTCAAAAGTCCGTTGATCGCTCCATAGGCATCTCGGCTCAGCATTTCCGGCACGACCATGCCCCGCACGATCGTGAATATGCCGTTGGCGCCACCGTAGACCACACAGATGGTCGCCACCACAAAGAAATCCGCATGTAGGTAGGCGAGGGCACCAAAGGCCATCGGGAAAACGGACACCACGGCCGTGCCCACTGTCCGCATCGAGGCGCGGGCCGCAAATAGGCTTATCACGATCCGGCCCGCCACCTGTGCCGGTCCAATCAACGCGATAGCCTGAACCACAGCGGCGGTGTCGATGCCACGTTCACGTAACAGGGGGTACATGTGGAACGTAAAGGCGGAAAACATTGCCGCGTATGCCGTCAGTGACAGTAGCAGCGCCCAAAAGACGGGTCGTCGCAGTGCCTCCTGAACGGCCAGGCGATTTCTAGTGCGCTGCTCAACAGGATTAGCAGTACCGACAAGCTTGGCATCTCGACCTGGCTGGATGAACAACAGGTAGGCCCCCGTGCAGATGATGGTGTTAACCGCCGCAAGTACCATCAGCGCCTCGCGCCAGCCCCAATCACTTAATAGCCATTGCACCAGTGGAATGAAGACTGTGCTTGCAAATCCTCCCCACAGTGTCAGTGCGGTGATGCCTGCCCGGGAATGGCTGGGACCGACTCGACGTGCGACTACGGCGAACGCCGGCTCATAAAGGGTCGCTGCCTGCAGCGCGCCTATTCCTGCTACCAGCACATAGAAGGCAGCCAAGGACGTCACTTGAGACCAAAGCATCAACAATGCGCCAGCGAGCAGTGACGATAGCCCCATCACCCAACGGCCGTACCCACGGTCGACCGCAACGCCGACTGGATATGCCGCCAGCGCAGCGAGGACTAGCCCTAGCGTGGCAGCACCATAAAGGTCAGGCTTGCTCCAGCCGAGCTCCTGGCCCATCGCCTCGGCAATCAACGGAAAGCTGTAGTACAGCGATCCCCAGGAGCAGATCTGCCCAATGCCTAACGCGGTGATCAATCCGTGCGCTTTCTCGGCGGGAGCGGCGGCTGCGGCGACTGTCGAAGCGACTGGCATGGCTCAGCGCACGCGCTTTCCGCTTTCGTCGATGACAACTTCACCATCTTCTTTGGTGAACGGGCCGCGCTGAGGGGCTTCCAGAATATCCAGCACTACCTCGGACGGTCGGCACAGGCGCACACCAGCGGGCGTCACGACAAACGGGCGATTGATCAAGATCGGGTGTGCCAGCATGGCGTCAATTAACTGATCATCGCTCAGGGATTCGTTGTCCAATCCCAGCTCCAGGTACGGCGTACCCTTCTGCCGAATCGCCTCCCGCACGGTCAGGCCGGCCCGAGCAATAAGATCGACCAGCGTTGCGCGATCGGGCGGCGCCTGCAGATACTCGATGACTTGCGGCTCAATCCCCGCGTTGCGAATCAGCGCAAGCGTGTTTCGGGAGGTGCCACATTGGGGGTTGTGGAAGATAGTGACAGTGTTCATATGCGTGATTAAGAGGTGAGGGAAGAAGCGTTTTCGACGAATGCAGCTACTTCGGCCGCGGTAGATTTGGCGGTGCGCATGATGCCGATGAGCGTGGCGGAGGCGAATCCGGTCCATTCGCCGTAACCAACGAGCCACAAGCCCGGGACATTTACGGATTGGGTGCCGGAGACCTGAACCCTGCCGTCAGCCTCTACGACGCCCAGTGTGGCCAGATGACCTAACGCAGGCCGGAAACCGGTGCACCACACGACGGCATCCACGGACGACTCTGTTCCGTCCGGCCAGACGACGCCATTGCGGGTAAAGCGGGAGAAAGGGCGCAGGGAATGAAGTACCCCACGGTCGCGAGCCGCGCGTACTGGCGGCACCATGACGACATCGCCGAATCCGCCGGGCAAATCTTCGGGCGGACTGCCCGACTGGATCGCCTGCCAACGTGCCGTCGCTCTTTCAAAAAGCACCCGTCCATCAACGTCATCCGGCAGAAATAACGGCTCGGCGGGCGTGACCCAGGTAGTCTGGGCGACTTCGGATAGCTCGGCGAGAATCTGTGCTCCAGAATTGCCCCCGCCGACAACCAGCACACGCTTGCCGATATATGGCGCAGGCGAGCGATAGTGCGCAGAATGCACCTGCTCTCCCTGGAAGATGTCATGGCCTTCGTACGAAGGGATGAATGGCGCGCTCCACGTGCCTGTGGCGCTAACCACGGCCGTCGCTCGCCAATCGCCCTGGTTCGTCTTGATGACGAACCCGAAATCCGCCTGCTGTACCGCCTCGACGAGAACGGGCCGCTCAACACGAAAACCGTAGCGCCGTTCATACTGTGAGAGATAGTCGACAACCTGATCGCGCGTGGGATAGCCCTGCGTCGGCGGCATTGGCCAGCCGGGTAGCGAGCTCCACTGCGCAGGCGAAAAGAGGTGTAGCGAGTCCCACCCGTGACGCCAAGCAGCGCCCGGTCCGGTCTCGGCATCCAGAAGCACAACTTTCAACGCGGTGCGTTTGAGGAAGTACGCCAGAGCCAACGCGCTTTGGCCAGCACCCACGATGACGACATCTGCCCAGCGGTCCTGAGAAGAAACGTCCATTAGGCGTCCTCGGTGGCGTCTGAGGGGGACGGCGCTGACACGCCGCTGCAGCACTCCGCGGTAAGGTAATTCACCAAGTTGTCCATCAATTCGATGTTTGCTCGGTAGCGCATGAATCGGCCTTCCTGCTCAACGGTGAGCAGTTGCGCCTGTGTCAGGGCCTTAAGGTGAAATGAAAGGTTGGTGGGCGGAATGGCCAGTTCTGTAGCGATCTGCCCGGCAACGCACCCATGAGGGGCCGCTCGGACGAGCAGGCGAAAAATGTCCAGCCGCACGCCCGAGGCTAGGGATTCAAAAATGGTGACAGCGGAATCTTTGTTCATCGATCAATACTACAACAACTGTTGAACTATTGAAATACCTCATCTGGACTGTCATTCAATTGTCATATGACAGGAAGAACATGTCTGGAATTTACGACAGATGGAAATGAGATGGAGCACATCAATCCCCCTGCAGCGCGCCCTCAGGCCGTCGTACGCGCGCTCGCCCCGGCAAGACCTTCACACACCACAGCGTTTGAAGCCGTCTCGACCTTCACGGCGCTCAGCCATTCGACACGACTAGGTATCTTCAGGATGCTGATTCGCCAGGAACCGCGTGGCATGGATGCGGGGGAAATTGCAATGGTGGTAGGAGGGCCGCGTAGTACGGTGTCGCAACATTTGGCGGGGCTTGCGAAAGCCGGCCTGATCGTCGGCAATAGAACCGGCGACTGTGTTCGCTATAGGGCGCGGCTGGGCGGAATCTATGGCCTATTGGAGTTCATCTTAGAGGACTGCTGCGCAACGGAACCCTGCGGCTGCTTGCCGGATGATGCGGAGAACTTTTGGAGTGTCGGCGCGTCGGCTCGGTAGCAATAGTCCCTGTCATAAGCCGTTAACACTTTTTATTCATCATTTCCATACATCACGACATATCGAATAGTTGTGGCGCTGGGGCCAATGGGGCCTTCAACGTACCTACACAGGAGAATAAGCATGTTTGTACAGGCCAAAAGATACGCCGCCGGATTGGGCATTTTCATCGCACTCGGCATGGGTGCAGCTCAGGCCGCGGATATCACAGGTGCGGGATCCACGTTCGTCTACCCAATCCTGTCGAAATGGTCCGACACTTACAACACCAAAACGGGCAACAAGATCAACTATCAATCGATCGGCTCAGGCGGAGGGATCGCTCAGATCAAGGCTGGAACCGTTGACTTCGGCGCCTCGGACAAGCCGTTGCCTCCAAAAGAGCTCGACGAGGCTGGATTGGGTCAATTTCCTGTTGTTATCGGCGGCGTAGTCCCCGTGATCAATATCGCCGGCGTCGAGCCGGGCAAGCTGCGATTCACGGGTCCACTGCTTGCCGATATCTACCTGGGAAAGATCCAAAAATGGAACGACAAGGCCATTGCTGACCTGAATCCGGAAGTTAAGCTCCCCGACGCAAAGATCACGGTGGTGCACCGTTCCGACGGCTCAGGAACTACCTTCAACTGGGTCAATTACCTATCCAAGATCAGCCCCGAGTGGCAAAGCAAAGTGGGGGAGGGCACCTCTGTGCAATGGCCGGTGGGCGTCGGGGGTAAAGGCAATGAAGGCGTCGCTGCGTATGTCAAACAAATCAAGAACTCCATTGGCTACGTCGAACTTGCGTATGCGCTGCAGAACAAGATGTCCTATGCCGCGGTGAAAAATTCGGAAGGCAATTTTGTCGCGCCCAGCGACAAGACATTCCAGTCGGCTGCCGCTCACGCCGACTGGAAGAATGCGCAGGACTTCCACCTGGTGATCACTAACGCACCCGGTGCTGACGCTTGGCCTATCTCGGCGACAGTGTTCGTCATGATGTACAAGCAGCCCAAAGATGCTGGCCGTACAGCGGCAACGCTCGATTTCTTCAAATGGGCTCTGGAAAATGGCCAGCATGAAGCCGAGGCGTTGGACTATGTCCCGCTGCCGAAGGAGCTTATTGCTCAGATCGAAAGCTATTGGGCCGCACAAATCAAGCGCTAAACCGAGGCCGACGATCTGCGCCAGGCGCCGCACACCATCGGCATGACGTGGCGGGATCGTCGACCAACTGGCCGCTTTTAAAAGGCTGATGTAAATGTCGAACAATCCGGGACTTAATCCCGCGCTAACACTGCACACGGACGAGCTGCGATCTCGGCGAGACGCCGCATCGGACAGGGTGTTTCGCCGCACTGTTGCCGTTGCTGGCATCTTCGTACTTGTGTCGTTGAGCGGAGCCGCGCTTTCTATGCTTTGGGGGGGAAGGCTCGCGTTCAGTACGTTTGGCTTCGAATTCCTCTGGTCAAGCGAATGGGATGCCGTCAATCACAAATTCGGCGCGTTGGTACCGATCTATGGAACATTAGTGACGGCTCTGATTGCCATGCTAATTGCCGTACCGGTGAGTTTTGGGGTCGCCTACTACCTCACAGAAGTGGCGCCGAAATGGCTGCGCCAACCTGTGGCCTCAGCGATTGAATTGCTGGCGGGCATTCCATCGATCATCTATGGCATGTGGGGGCTCTTTGTCTTCGTGCCGGTGATGGCCGAGTATGTGAATCCCTGGCTTGACGAGCACCTCGGAGCACTGCCATTTGTCGGCGTGCTTTTTTCCGGCCCGCCGCTTGGCATGGGCATGCTGACCGCCGGCATCGTCCTGGCCATCATGGTCGTGCCCTTCATCACGTCCGTGATGCGTGAGGTGTTCCTTACCGTACCTCGTCAATTGAAAGAATCCGCGTACGCCCTGGGTTCTACCACCTGGGAGGTTGTCTGGAACATCGTGTTGCCACACACGCGTTCGGCGGTCATTGGCGGAATATTCCTGGGGCTGGGAAGGGCGTTGGGCGAGACTATGGCGGTGACCTTCGTGCTCGGTAATGCGCATCGGCTGACCGCTTCGTTGCTGGAGCCAGGCAACTCAATCGCGGCGACCATCGCCAACGAATTCACCGAAGCCGACTCGGACATCTACCTGTCTTCGTTGATCGCGCTGGGCTTTCTGCTGTTTGTCGTGACCTTCATCGTCCTTGCTATCGCCAAACTGATGCTGAACCGGCTGAATCGCCAGGAGGGACGGCTATGACTCCACATGGTCTGCGACTGCAACGCGTGCGCGCCGCCCGAAATCTGGTGTCGGTAGCGCTCTCGATGGCCGCTACTCTCTTTGGATTATTTTGGCTGATATGGATCCTGTGGACCACCGTCACCAAGGGGTTAGGCGCCCTGAAATGGGACCTTTTCATCAAGATGACGCCACCCCCAGGGGCCGACGGTGGGCTGGCCAACGCCTTGTTTGGAAGTTTGGTCATGAGCGTGGTTGCCATTCTGTTGGGTACACCTATAGGGATCGCTGCTGGCACATATCTGGCCGAATATGTGAATCGCCACAGAATCGGCGCAATGATTCGGTTTGTGAATGACATCCTCCTCTCGGCGCCTTCAATTGTGTTGGGGCTGTTTGTGTACGAACTGGTGGTACGGCAGACGGGACACTTTTCTGGATGGGCTGGCGCGATTGCATTGGCATTCATCGTGCTTCCCGTTGTGGTCCGCACCACCGATGAGATGCTGCAATTGGTTCCAAGCCAAATGCGCGAAGCCGCGCTCGCGCTAGGGGTGCCCCAGTGGAAGGTGACGATTCAAGTGTTGTTCCGGGCTGCGCTGCCAGGCATCACAACAGGCGTTTTGTTGGCCTTGGCACGAATCAGCGGCGAGACAGCCCCGTTGCTGTTCACAGCGTTGAACAATCAATACTGGAATTCAGACCTGAGCGCGCCAATGGCGAGCGTGCCTGCGGTCATCTTCCAATATGCGATGAGTCCATACGAAAGCTGGCACGCGCTGGCCTGGGCGGGCGCATTCGTTGTCACGATGTTCGTACTACTTCTGAGCTTGCTATCGCGCGCAATCTTGTCACGCAACAAGGTGAATCATGACTGAATTTGCTCTTCCGCCCTCACTACTTGGGGCTACTGCGGCCGGAGCTATGGCTGCGCGCAGCGCACCCTTGGCGGATCCCGCCACCACGCCGCAACCGAAAGTAGTGACTAGGGATCTATGCTTCTACTACAAGGGCGCGCAGGCGCTCAAGAACGTCAACATTGAACTTGCCGGTAATCGTGTGACCGCACTTATTGGACCTTCTGGTTGCGGAAAGTCCACGCTCCTGCGCATCTTCAACCGGATCTATGCGATCTACCCCGGGTTAGAGGCCCGGGGGGAGGTCCTGCTGGACAATCAGAACATCCTCGATTCGCAGTACTCGATAAATCGCCTGCGCAGCAAGGTCGGAATGGTGTTTCAAAAGCCAGTCCCATTTCCGATGTCCATCTATGACAACGTCGCATACGCAATCAAGCACTATGAGCGTTTACCAAAAGCTGAGATGGATGCGCGCGTGGAAGCTGCGTTGCGAAACGCGGCTCTCTGGGACGAGGTGAAGGACAAGCTGAACCAGAATGCGCTAGGCCTGTCCGGCGGCCAGCAACAACGGCTCTGCATTGCACGCGCAATTGCTCTGCGGCCGGAGGTATTGTTGCTCGACGAACCGACATCGGCGCTAGACCCCATCTCCACCGCAAAAATAGAACAGTTGATCGCCGAGTTGAAGAAGGACTACACCGTGCTAATTGTGACCCACAACATGCAGCAGGCGGCGCGGTGCTCCGACTACACAGGCTTCATGTGCGCAGGTGAGCTTGTGGAGATGAGCAGAACTGACGACCTGTTCACCAAGCCCAAGCGCGAACAGACCTCTGACTACATCACCGGACGATTTGGCTAGACATTGACCCTGAATGGCAAGGAAGGGCTTTACAGATTTCGATCATTCCATTAAAGTCGAATTATGGAAATGAAAGACGCTGTTAAAGCCCTAGCTGCGATTGGTCATGAGTCGCGCCTGACCGTCTACCGCCTCTTGGTCCAGGCCGGCCCCGCGGGTTTGCCTGCGGGCCAACTCGCCGAAAAGACGGGGATTCCCCCATCGTCACTCTCTTTTCATTTGAAGGAGTTGGTGCACGCCGGCTTATTGGCCTCGCGGCAAGAGGGCAGATTCGTCATCTATGAAGCTCGATTCGAATCTATGGCTGAACTCCTTGCCTATCTGACTGACAACTGCTGCGGTGGCGAACCGTGCGCACCTACAAACATTGCCGCGTGCCCATCGCCCGCATCTGCTCGCGCTCGGCGCTCTAGAACCTCTCTTGAGGAGTCCACATCATGACTGACAAGGTCTACAACGTTTTATTCCTGTGCACTGGCAATTCGGCGCGCAGCATCATGGCCGAAGCGCTGCTCAATTCATTGGGGAAGGGCCGATTTCATGCATATAGCGCTGGCAGCCATCCCGGCGGCCAGGTGAACCCGTTCGCTATCGAGAAAGTTCAAGTCCTGAACTATCCGCTGGAAAGTCTGCGCAGCAAGAGCTGGGACGAGTTTGCCAGCCCCGACGCGCCGCAAATGGACTTCATCATCACCGTCTGCGATAACGCTGCGGGCGAGGTGTGCCCAGTCTGGCCTGGTCAGCCGATCTCGGCCCATTGGGGGTTTGAGGATCCGGCGGCCGCCGTTGGGACCGACGACGAAAAGCGCCGCGTTTTTGAGAAGGTCTTCCGACAGATCTCTGCGCGAATCAATATTTTTGCGAACTTGCCCATCGCGGCGCTAGACAAGGCAGCCATTCACCGTGAATTGCAGCAAATAGGCGAGCATCCGGCCACCGCGTAGCGCGCGGTACACGGCTCGTGGTCGACATCCATGAGCTTTTTTTTGAACGAACATTTCGAAAATAGTTGGATTATCAAAATGAAAACCATACGAATCTTCGATCCGGCGTTGTGCTGCAGCACTGGCGTCTGCGGCACCGACATAGATCAAGCTCTGGTCACGTGCGCAGCGGACATTGATTGGGCGAAGCGACAAGGAGCCCGCATCGAGCGCCTGAACTTGGCTCAGCAGCCCCTGGAGTTCGCCCAAAACGCTGTCGTGAGCGCATTTCTCGCGCGCTCGGGAGCAGACTCCCTTCCATTGACACTGATCGACGATGAGATCGCGCTGGCCGGTAGATATCCGACGCGTAGCGAACTCTCGCGCTGGGCCGGTATCAACGGTGAGTCCACCTCCAAGGGGCAATCAACATGCTGCGGTGGAAATAGAAGCTGCTAAGGAGATGATTATGAAGTTCCTGGACGAAACACCCAGGTTTATGTTTTTCACGGGCAAAGGCGGGGTTGGGAAGACTTCGCTCGCCTGCGCTACTGCCGTCACGTTAGCGGAGCAGGGCGCGCGAGTGTTGCTCGTTAGTACCGACCCAGCCTCGAATGTCGGCCAAGTGTTCAATACAGAAATCGGCAATCGCGTCACGGCTATTGAGGCGGTTCGCAACCTTTCGGCCCTGGAGATCGATCCTCAAGGTGCTGCACAACAGTACCGCAATCGCATCGTTGATCCCGTGCGCGGCGTATTGCCAGACGACGTCGTGCGGGGAATCGAAGAATCTTTGTCCGGCGCCTGCACAACAGAAATTGCAGCATTCGATGAGTTCACATCACTGCTGACTGATGCGAATCTGACATTGGATTTTGATCATGTGATCTTCGATACTGCTCCGACAGGACATACCATCCGTTTGCTCCAGTTGCCTGGAGCTTGGAGCAACTTTCTGGAAGCGGGCCAAGGCGATGCGTCATGCCTTGGTCCCTTGGCAGGTCTGGAAAAGCAGCGCACCCAATATCGGGAGGCCGTCGCTGCACTCGCAGATTCACGCCGCACCCGATTGGTCCTCGTCGCGCGTGCCCAGCGGGCAACGCTGGACGAAGCGGCACGGACCAGTCAAGAGCTGGCGGACATAGGGCTTTCGCAGCAGCACCTGGTGATCAACGGCGTCCTGCCCGCCGCAGCCGTCGAGCATGACGCCCTGGCGGCAGCTGTTTACGAGCGCGAACAGGCTGCTATTGCCGCCATTCCGCCGCGGCTGGCTGCGTTGCCTCAGGACCAGGTGACACTAAAAGCGTTCAACATCGTGGGTTTGGACTCATTGCGAATGCTCCTTAGCGACAAGACCGTGGTCGCGCCTGATGCGGGCAACGGAGTCTCGCCCGCGATTGAGGCCCCCGATCTGGCATCCATCGTCGAAGACATTGCAGCCGATGGGCATGGCTTGGTCATGGTCATGGGGAAGGGTGGAGTGGGGAAGACCACCTTGGCGGCAGCCGTGGCCGTCGAACTCGCGGAACGCGGTTTCCCGGTTCATCTCACCACCTCAGATCCCGCTGCACACTTGGCCCGCACATTGGAAGGCACGTTGCCCCATCTAACGGTAAGCCGAATCGACCCACACACTGAAACCGAACGATATCGACAGCATGTGTTGGCCACGAAAGGGGCAAAGCTGGATGCGGAGGGCAGGGCCTTGTTGGAAGAGGATCTGCGCTCTCCCTGCACCGAAGAGATAGCGGTGTTCGGCGCTTTCTCTCGGATCATCCGCGAGGCAAACACCAAATTTGTCATCATGGACACCGCGCCGACAGGCCATACATTGCTGCTCTTGGACGCAACGGGTGCCTATCATCGCGAGATTGCGCGCCAGATGTCGGGTAGCAATGTCCACTACACCACGCCGATGATGCAGTTGCAGGACCCGGCACAGACAAAGGTCTTACTTGTCACGCTCGCAGAGACGACACCAGTGCTAGAAGCCGCAAATCTCCAGGAAGATCTCCGGCGCGCCGGCATTGAACCCTGGGCATGGTTAATCAACAACAGCATTGCCGCGGCCGGACCGAGTACGCCATTGCTGCGTCAGCGCGCGCGAAATGAGCTCAGCGAAATCAAGACCGTCGCTCAACGCCATGCCAGACGGTACGCCGTAGTTCCCTTGCTGAAAAGCGAGCCAGTCGGCATCCACCGTCTCCGCGAGTTGACGGGATACCACGCTGAAGCCGCGGCGGATCTGCGATCTTCCTGACTGGCCGGGCAACCAGCACAGTTCGTTCTACAAACAAAAAAGAGTTCCCCGAATGTTATTAGCTGCAATAGCGATCTTTGTTCTCACCCTAATACTGGTTATCTGGCAGCCCCGCGGCTTGGGAATAGGATGGAGCGCGAGCCTCGGCGCCGGCCTTGCTCTTCTCGCCGGTGTTGTCCAGATGAGCGATATTCCCGTCGTATGGAATATTGTGTGGAACGCCACGGCAACCTTCATCGCCGTGATCATCATCAGCCTGTTGCTGGATGAGGCGGGCTTCTTCGAGTGGGCAGCTCTGCACGTCGCACGTTGGGGGAAAGGCCATGGCCGTGCGCTGTTCGCACTGATCGTCCTTTTGGGAGCCGCAGTAGCTGCGCTGTTCGCGAACGACGGCGCGGCATTGATACTGACTCCCATCGTGATGGCCATGCTGTTGGCGTTGGGGTTCAGTCCGGCGGCTACCTTGGCGTTCGTCATGGCCGCAGGCTTCATCGCAGACACGGCAAGCCTGCCGCTGATCGTGTCCAACCTCGTCAACATTGTCTCTGCAGACTTCTTCGACATTGGGTTCAACCGCTATGCCGCTGTGATGGTGCCCGTCAACTTTGTTGCGGTCGCTGCCACTCTAATCGTCTTGATGCTCTATTTCCGCAAGAGCATTCCTGCACGCTATGACGCGGATCAGCTAAAGGCCCCCGTTGCGGCCATACGCGATTCGAGCACTTTTCGAGCAGGCTGGATCGTGCTCTTGCTGCTGTTGGTGGGGTTCTTTGGCCTGGAGCCGCTCGGAGTACCAGTCAGCGCTGTGGCAGCTGCGGGCGCGGCAATCTTGCTGCTTGTTGCCGGGCGCGGCCATATCATTAGCACGCGCAAGGTCATACGAGAGGCGCCTTGGCAGATCGTGGTCTTCTCTTTGGGGATGTACCTAGTCGTATATGGACTGCGCAACGCGGGCTTGACCCAATATCTCGCGGATTTGCTGAGCAAGTTTGCGGAGCAGGGGATCTGGACAGCCACGATGGGCACGGGACTAGTGGCGGCATTTTTGTCGTCAATCATGAACAACATGCCGACCGTGTTAGTGGGAGCCTTGTCGATTGACGCAAGCCAGGCCAGCGGTGTGGTCAAGGAAGCAATGATCTACGCCAATGTGATCGGCAGCGACTTGGGCCCAAAGGTCACTCCGATTGGCAGCTTGGCTACATTGCTCTGGCTGCACGTGCTTCAGCGTAAGGGAATGACGATCTCTTGGGGTTACTACTTCAAGGTTGGCATCGTGCTGACGCTCCCGGTGCTTTTGGTGACACTTGCCGCTTTGGCAATAAGGCTTGGCTAGCACACACGAGTCTTTAGTTTGTGGGGCGCACCCAACTTAGCATCTGAAAAAATTCCACTCTGAACTGCCTCCGGAACGTTGGACAAAGTCCGACCTACGGGGGCATGTCAAGAGGAGCTGACCAGACCTGTCATCCCAACTCGAGTGGCGATCGACTATGTGCCAATCCAGTATTTGTGTGAGCTCATAAAAAAGCAGGGCTGGGACGGAGTGGTGTACCGGAGCTCGGTTGGAACTGGCATGAACATGGCTTTGTTCGATCCGAATCACGCAGTCGGTCGGGGTGTCATGCAGAAGTGGGCGTCCCAAGTGAACGTGGTTGTCGACTGAATCTGAGATAACAAACTGCCGTATAGGACTGCAAGTCCGATGGCCGTGCGATCGCCTGCTCCTATAGATCCGCGGCAGCCATCAGATCGCTTGGCTTGCAGTCCAGTGCGGCGCAAATACGAATCAGATTTAAGAGGGTGAGGTTTCTCTCGCCGCGCTCGATTCGACCCATGTGACTGCGGTCGATTCCTGATCGAAGCGCAAGCCCTTCCTGGGAAAGCTCAAGATGCTTCCTGCGGGCGCGGATCGCCGTCCCAATGGCTGCGAGGTTGTGATCGTCGTCAGTTTTTGCCGAAGTTCTTTGCATCCGTGGATCGTGTCGATTCACGGTAATTAGGGCCACGGCATTTACGGCCCATTTGCTCTATGATGGCAGTTTTGGTCGTTCACACCTGCCATGTTTGTTACCGACGATTCATGGAAGCACCCTCGCGGCGTCCCTTCGCGTCGGCAAGGTATGCAAAACCGTTGGATGTGCATGTGCCCACATCAGGCGCTGTTTCTGCTGCGTCGGGTCAAAAGAGGAGTGCTGCGTATGGACGCTCCGGCCGGCATCGTCAGAGGCGGGGCTCGGTTGTATGAAGTGACCGACGACCTAGGGGAGAAGCCCACCCAAGTTCGTATGCTTTGGGGAGGCAAGATATCCTCAGTCGTAGAGCTGTACATCCAGCGACCGGAAGGAAAGCCCCGGCCTACCCGTTATGGCTACCGCGCTAGCCAAGGTGCAGTGAAGCCGATACCTCCGGACACCACGACCTTCGCGCCCCAGGACTACGTTGACGCCGCGTGCTGTCGGGTATTTTTTTCCCCAACAAGAAGCAAACTTCGATCCTGGTGGTGAGCATGGGTGAAAACCATAAGAATCTTGACCAGTTATGCGAGCGTCATCCCGGCTTCGGGCTTAGTCCGCAATCGGTCACCTGTGGTGCAGGATGGCTCCCTCTGCTCGAAGCTGCACTGCTAGAGTTGGAGGATCTCCAAAAGTTGACTCCGGGTCTCCAATTCTCCGTGCTACAAGCGACAGAAAAGTTTGGCGCCCTTCGTCTTTACATCAGCGTGCCTAACGGGACGCGTGCGGATGTAGAAGATGTCGGAGCCTTGATTAGCCGGGCCGAGCAACGCTCGAGAACGGTTTGTGAGCGCTGCGGAGCAGCGGCGGTGGTAAGGGAGCGGGCAGGGTGGTTGAGCACACGCTGCACGGCGTGCTTCCGGAGTAGTAATCAAGTCGGAAACGACGAGGAATGAGCAGTACGCTACAGATCTGCCACGGGACGGCAAGAATTGGCCATATGGCGTACACAAGTGAGGAGTGCGCGTACCTTGCGGAGGAGCACCCTATCGTTGCTTCACCGTCCCCAATAGCCTTGCAGTACGCGCGTTCAACAAAGGGGGCACTGCCGCCATTCCTCGAAGTTTCATTGCCTGAAGGACACATGAGGCGCGCTATGCTGGGGCGTATGGAGAGGAGGGGAGAGCCGGGCGATTTTGCATTGCTACGCGCCGTGGGCGGCAACATGATCGGCCTGGTCCGGGCGGCCGACTCCCAAGCACTTGCTCCGCGGGCGAACGATGAACTGCGGTTGAACGTCGTCCAGGCGCTTCAAATGGAAGAGGGCGAACTTCTAGACCTGGCATTCGGATCGGGAAAGGCGTGGCCTGGCGTCTCTGGCGGTTTTATGAAGCTTTTAGTCACTAGCCCTGCAGCGCCGCAGGTCGGTCGAGACCGTCATTGGATCGTCAAGCTAGCAGACCGCGATCGTCCCGGCCTGTGCGCAATTGAACATTTCGGTATGTGCGCGGCACGATCGATGGGACTCGAAGTTCCGCAGACCATCATCTCGGATGACTACTCGCGCTTCATGGTCGAGCGGTTCGACTTTGACTCCAGAGCCGAGCGACTTGGCTTCGTAGATATGTGCGCGATCAGTGGCTTGCCAGCAACCGAAAAGTACGCCAGTTCAGCCGAACGAATCGTAGGGATGCTTGACGCGGCTTGTGGTTCGACGGCAGCAGCATCCAGCCTAGAAAAGTTCTTTGCTCAGTACTTACTGGCTAGCGTCATCCGGAACGGAGATGCGCACCTCAAGAACTTTGGGTTGTTGTACGGACAGGGCCGTCCAGCAGCTCTTTCGCCTGTTTACGACATGCTTAGCATGGCGGTTTATGCGCCAAAGCGTAATGACGGTGATGCCGATGATGGAATGGCGTTGACTCTCAATGGAAGCCGTCGGTGGCCCACGCCAGTGATGCTCAGCGGCTTAGCTCGACGCTGCAGAGTGTCGCACGAACGCGAAGCAGTTTGGATTGATCGCCTAGTGAGAGCGCTTGTAGACAACGCGAAAGAAGTAACCAAAAAAAAGACACAGGAAGGCCTGGCCCCCGCTGGAAGGGAGGCTGTTGCCAGGATGTTGGAGCTTTGGGCCATCGGTCTAGGGTCTTACAGCTCAACAGCAGCCAAACTTGTTCGAGAGATTTCTCGGGAGGCTATGGTGCATTAGCCCGTGACAAAGGGGCAACTGAGCGCTGGCTCTCCTCGGATAGGGAGCAAGATCGTGGCCGGTGATTGAGTGCTCAATCGGGAATTCAGATCCGTCAACTACCAACAGCATGAGCTTCGTATCCGCCGAGTGTCGGTGCGCTGTGACACAAAAGTGGAGCAAACCGCGAAGGGTATGACACAAATTTGGCTTTTGCCCGGCGGGACAAGTCGAGGGTCGGCTTTTGACAGAAAAGTGGAGATTTGGAGCCACATTTCTGTCAACCGACTATGGGCAGACGGGGGATGGGTCGAGGCACTGTTGTGCTTCTTACGACGTTATACGCATAATGTGTATTATGTAAAGTACGGTCCGGGTCAATTCCTCCGAAAGCTGCCCTTCGGCCATTCAGGACAATCCGTACACGCTTCTCAGGGAAACAGTCCGCACTGATGATCTAGCCAGATCAAGCTCCGACTACAACGGCGGAGACCTTTGATGGGCGCTGCACGAGCCTCCCGCGGTTGCATGAGTTCAACAACCCCCCAATTCATTGGCGGCGTTATAGAGAGCGACCGCCCAGAAGTCCCGCTCTCGGGTCTGGGCGTTTGTGGGCGCTTGCGCGCGTCCCTTTACGCCGGGGCGTTGCCTGCGGCGCAATCCTGCCGGAATGGCCGCCCATCCCTGCTCCCGCCAACCTCCAGCGCCTGGCAAACCTTACGTCTTTACGGCCGGCCATCCTGGATTCGATCGCCGCCGCGCTTTCGCGATCGCATTTCCCGAAAGAAACGGCGGCCCAACGATCACCGCCGTCCACTTGCGGGACCTTTCGCGAACCTGGTCTCCGGTTGCGAATGAACAACAAAGATGGAGCCTGGCCGGGGGCTTGGCGCCGCTATTCCATGACATCCCCTAACATAGCGTAGCGGCGTTGTTTACGAGGGTAATCCCCAGGTAGATTACTATTTATGTCGGAATGTTGATTTAATTTGAAACAATTTCCGCGCCCGAGCGCGACACGCCCTAGCCCTCAATGGTCAAGAATCGTCAAGAACAGGGCAGTTAGCGTTCGAATGATGGATGATTCGCCCCATGCAATGCATGGGTTCGTAACGTTAGTGACAATCAGCAGCTTAATTCCGACAGAAAAGCGGATCTGGTTACACGTTTGACTACCTTTGCATCAGAGAATCGTACAGATCCGCTCTTTACGTTTACCCGTAGACCTGTCGTATAAGTTGCACGCATGAAAGTACTTTCAATTTTTGGAACGCGCCCGGAAGCCATCAAGATGGCTCCCTTGGTAACCGCCCTACAGAAAGAAGCAGGCCTTCAAAACGTAGTTTGCGTGACCGGGCAACACCGCGAGATGCTGGATCAAGTCATGGCGCTGTTTGATCTGCGCGCAGACTACGACCTGGGCATCATGGTGCCCAACCAGACCCTCAACGGGCTGTACGCACGACTCATCAGTCGCGTTGACCATGTCCTGGAAGAAGAAAAGCCTGACTACGTCCTAGTTCACGGGGACACCAGCACGGCCTCGGCCTGCGCCTTGGCCTCGTTTCACCGGCGTATTCCCATCGGCCACGTGGAGGCAGGTTTGCGTACCGGCGACCTGGCCACGCCCTTTCCCGAAGAAATGAACCGCCGCGTCGTCGATGCCGTCGGCGACTGGCTTTTTGCCCCCACGGCCCAATCCCGTGAAAACCTGCTGCGCGAAAACCTGTCGGGCCGGATCTCCGTGACGGGCAATACGGTCATCGATGCCCTGGCGATGACCTGCGAAAAGCTGCGCACCGACGCCGCGTTGTCGCAACGCCTCGCGCAGCGCTACACCTGGATTGATCCCGAACGCAAACTACTGCTTGTGACCGGCCATCGCCGGGAGAGTTTTGGTGACGGCTTCAAGAACATCTGCGCTGCCCTAGCCGAGTTGGCCCGGCGGGATGGCCTGCAGATCGTATATCCCGTCCACCTGAACCCCTACGTGCGCGGGGTGGTCATGACCGAGCTGGCGGGATTGAACAATCTCCATTTGATAGAGCCGCTGGATTACCTGGATTTCGTGTGGTTCATGCAGCGCGCCCACCTGATCCTGACTGACTCTGGAGGCGTGCAGGAAGAGGCGCCCTACCTCGGAAAGCCCGTATTGGTCATGCGCGACGTGACCGAGCGCCCCGAAGCCGTGCAAGCCGGCACGGTTGCGTTGGTCGGCACGAATCGGGAGCAGATCGTGCGGGGAGTCGACCGCTTGCTCGACGATCCCCAGCACTACGACACGTTCTGCCGTCGCATCAATCCCTATGGCGATGGGCGAGCCAGTGCGCGCATCGTTGCCGCGCTTTGCGGCCGCAAGGTCGACGAGTTCGACCCCGCTGCGTCCGTCGTAGCGCCTCGCTTCTAATACATCGTCAATTCCGCGGAGTCTCCATGTCATCGTCTATTCGCACACCCGCCACGCGCGTCCTCAATCGCGCCATGATTGCGGCCGGTTTGCTCATTCCCGTGGTGGCCATTGCCAGTCCGGCCAGCGACGCCTTGCGCCGTCAGCAAGCCGACTCCTGGGTGTCGCGCAGCACGGCCTTGTCGGACCTGGGCATTACGGCGCCTGTTGTCCTGGACAATGGCGATTCGCGCCACGACTTCTACCTGCCGGTTCCCAAAGGTGTGGTTCTGGACAACGCGGCAATCACGTTTGACGCCAGGTACTTGAAAGGCGAGTCCGGCCGCACCAACCTGGTGTTGTCGGTGGATGGGCAACCGGTCTCCGCCGAGAATATCGCCGACGGCAGCGGCCTTGTGAACCGCAATATTCCCGTGCAGGCGCGTGCTCGCTCCAATGGCTTCGTGCGCCTGGGCGTGGACTGGCACTCGAACGTTGGCCTGCGCCAGTGCGAAAGCAACCGCTCCACCGCTAATGCGCTGACCATCCTGCCGGAAAGCCGACTGACCTACCGTTACGACAGCGCGTCTGTCAGCAATCTGGATGATGCCTGGAGCACCCTCCCCGGCTCGCCCACCCTGTTGGTGGCCAGCAATAGCCTGGAAAAGCAGACCTTCGACAGCGCTTGGCGCATCGGTGTGGCGCTTGAACGGAGTGGCAAGCGCGTCATAGTGAAAGCCTTCCCGTCCGTGGGCGACGAGATCGATACGCGCGCGCTGAGCGTGCCTGGCGGGCTGGCCCCGCTACCGGCGTTCGCCGGTTTGGCCGGTCACGAGCACCACAAGATCGCGAACGCCGCCGAGATCGGCGCGCTGCTGGTGCTCAATGCCCCGGCGGTCGCGGGCGACGTGGTCATCGCGGACCCTGCCCTGCGCGGCAAGCTGAACGAAGCACTGGACGCGCTGAAGAGCCAGTTGGCCGCCGATGCCGACGCGCTGGAAGCATTCAATGCATGGCGCCAGGAACGTGCCCCCTTGGCAGCCTCCGATTTGCAAGCCAGGCAGATCCGCCTGACGTCGCTGGGCAAGCAGCCCGTCATTGCCATCGCGCCAGATGCCGGTGCGCAAGCGGCTGGCGTGTTCGACGCCTACTGGCGCCGGATCCTGAGCTCGCGCCAAGTGACGGTGCAAACCGCCACCCCTCCCAATCTGGAAGACCGTCAGGCGGTGCGCCTGATGGCGCTGGGCGGCTCGTCGGATAGCTTCGACGTGGTGGCCAAGGGCGATTGGACCGCCAATTTCGCCCTTAGCGCGGTCTCGGTGGACGGACGCATGCCCGCCGAGCTGGTGATTGACGTGGCTTCGGCGCCGGGAGCCTCGAGCACCCGGCCAGTCGCCTCGGTGTTCTGGAACGGGATTCTGCTGGGCGCCAAGCAGCTTGATGCCGATGGCCGCGCCGAGCGCATCACCGCCCGCGTGCCCGGCTATGTCCTGGGCGTGAACAACTCGGTGCGCGTTTCCTTCCAGCGCCAGCCTGTGTCGGTGGATTGCAATGAGGTGCCGCAAGGCTACCCGGTCAATGTGTTGCCCTCCAGCCATGTCAAACCAGGCGATGCGGAACCCGATGGCACGTTCGTCGGCCTGCTCCCCCTGATGGCTGGCTCGCCGCAACTGATCGTGCCCGAAAGCTACCTGGCCGCTGCCCCCGACAACATCAAGCGGGTGATTGGCATTGCTTCGGCAAGCGGCCTGTCGCCCACACGGGCCGAACTGACGGTGGCCGCCGCCGGCCAGCCTGTCAAGCCTTCCAAGCCTTTCCTTTCCATGGAAGTGGCGCTTGACGGCTTCAAGCCCAAGGTGCTTGTGACCGACAACACGCAACTGCGCATCGACGGCAAGGACACCCCCTGGCTGGATATCACAGGCCTGCAGCGCCTGAGCACCGCGGAAGTCGCCCGATCGTCCGACCAACACGGCATGCTCTGGAACGCGTTGGGCAAGCAGACCGGTACCCTGGACCAGCCGTTCGTCCTGAACCGGGGCAACGTGGCCATCATCGGCCCCAACGGTCCGGTGGCCTGGATAGACAGCTCGAACCCGGATGCCAGCCAGCCCCCCGGTGCGGGAGAGAGCGCGTTCTTTGAATGGCGCCGCTATATCTCGTGGGGCGTGCCGGCGATCAGCTTCGCATTGCTTGCCTTCCTGCTGATCCTGATTCTTGCGCTGCGCGCCAGCCGCAAGAACCGCAAGAGCCACTAAGGGCCAGGAAACCAAGGCGACATGTCCTCGCTCTATTGGCCTTATCTCATCGCCGACTACTACCGCGGCCTGGAAATCGTGACCGCGGTAGTGGGCGTGATCATCCTGCTGTCGAGCCTGGATGATCTGTTCATCGACCTCTGGTATTGGGTACGCGAGGCTTATCGGTCCCTGACCGTCAAGCGCAAGTACCAGCCTCTGACGACGGCGCAATTACGAGCCAAGGAGGAGCAGCCTCTGGCGATCATGGTGCCTGCATGGCTGGAATACGATGTGATCGCCTCCATGCTCGAGACCATGGTGTCGACATTGGAATACAAGAACTACATGATCTTTGTCGGCACCTACCAGAACGATGAGCGCACCATCAAGGAGGTGGAGCGCATGCGCCGGCGATATCGCCAATTGATCCGCGTGGAGGTGCCCCATGACGGGCCGACTTGCAAAGCCGACTGCCTGAATTGGATCGTACAGGCCATCTTTGCGCAGGACCAGAAGCAAGCCGTGCCGTTTGCCGGCGTCATTCTGCATGACAGCGAAGACGTGCTGCACCCGCTGGAACTGAAGTACTACAACTACCTGCTGCCGCGTATCGACTTTGTACAGCTACCCGTGACCTCGCTGGAACGCGACTGGTACGAACTGGTCGCGGGCACGTACATGGACGAGTTCGCCGAATGGCATACCAAGGACCTGGTGGTGCGTGAAAGCATGTCGCGCATGGTGCCTTCCGCCGGCGTTGGCACCTGCTTCTCGCGCAAGGCCCTGGTGCAGTTGGCGGCCGAGACCAACAACCAGCCATTCAACACCGATACGCTGACAGAAGACTACGACATCGGGACTCGCCTGGCGCGGCGCGGCATGAAACAGATCTTCGGCAAATTCCCGGTGGAGTACATCGCGCGGCGCACTTCGTGGTTCGGTTTTGGCCCCGAGAAGATTTCAACGCTGTCGATGCCGCTGGGGGTTCGCGAGTACTTTCCCAACACGTTTCGCACCGCCTACCGGCAAAAGGCCCGGTGGACGCTGGGCATCGGCCTGCAAGGCTGGCAGCAGGTGGGCTGGTCGGGATCGCTTGCCACCAAGTACCTGCTGTTTCGCGACCGCAAGGGTCTGGCGACGTCGTTCATCGCGATCCTGGCCTACGTCCTGTTGGCCAACTTCATGCTGTTCTACATCCTGGATCTGCTGGGGGTATGGCGCGTCTACTACCCGTCGATGTTCCCGCCCGGCGGTTGGCTAGTGACCCTGATGTGGGTGAACGCCATCGCCTTGCTGCTGCGCGTGGCGCAACGCTGCTACTTCGTGGGCCGTATGTATGGCTGGGAGCATGCCATCCTGGCGATTCCGCGCATGGTAGTGGGCAACTTCATCAATGCCATGGCCGCTGCCCGCGCCTGGCGGCTGTACCTGGGGCACCTGGTGACCGGACGCCGGCTGGCCTGGGACAAGACCATGCATGACTTCCCCTCCTCCGACCAGCTCGCGCAACAACGCCAACGCCTGGGAGACCTGCTGCTGTCCTGGCAGGCCATAGACGAGACCAAGCTGGCCTACGCCCTGGAATTGCAGTCGCGCGAACACAAGCCGCTGGGGGAAATCCTGCTCCAGCAAGGCTGGCTGGACGAAGCCACGTTGCATGAAGCGATTTCCTTTCAACAAGGGCTGGCGGGTCAATCGCCCGAACCAGCGCCTTTTCCCGAAGAAAAACACGCCGCAAGATGACGCCGTTCCCCCGCTCGCTTCTACTGACTGTCGCATTGGCGTGCGCCTGGTCCGCGTATCCCGCCGTGGCCCAGACGTCCGTCCCTGCCGCCGAGGCTCCCCTGGAAGGAGAGGCGTTTCAACTGGGCGACGCCGCCTTCAAGGCCTACAACAAGCAGGATTACCGTTCGGCGCAAACCCTGGCCGAGCGTGCCCTGGCCTTGCGGCCCGACGTCACGCGCCTGTGGTTGTTGCGGATTTATTCCTTGCAGAACCAGGGCAAGACCCGGGAAGCGCTACAGGTGACCGAGCAGGCCATCGCGCAAGGCCATCGCGATCCAGGCTTGACCTCGGCCCGTGCGAACCTGAACGCCACGCTTCGGCAAGGCACGTCCGCCGCGGTACCCACGACGCAGGGTGTCGCCTGGAAACAGGCCGAGGCGGCCTATAAACAATACGCGGCAGGCCGCTATGCGGAAGCCGAGGATTCCGCCCGCAAGTCCTTGCGAATACAGCCGAACAACCCCGAGTTGCGCAGCCTGCTCGTGTATTCGTTGGAGCGCCAGGAAAAAAACAAGGAGGCGGCGGCCGAAGCGGATGCGGCACTGTTGCGCAGCCCCAAGGACGAAACCCTGCAGGCGCTGCGCGACCGCATGTACCGGCGCCTGGCGCCCGTGCCCGCGACCGCAGCCTGGGAAGCCTACCGCGAAAGTGAGTATGACAAGGCGGCCAAGCTGGCCCGGCTAGCCGTCACGCAGGCCCCCGATGTCCACAGCTACCAATACCTGCTGGCCGGTTCATTGCTTGCGGCAGGCGAATACGCCCAGGCCGAAAGCGCGGCCAGCAATGCGCTGTCGCAGGATGCCGATGACGCCTTGTCCATGACATTGCGCGGCTACGCCCGCCAGAAACTGAATCGAACCGATGACGCCCGCGCGGACCTGGACCGTGCGGCGGCGCAAGATTGGCTTTCCGAACAACAATTGGCAACGGTAAAGCGCATCGCCGCGGATACGCTGCGACAGCCCAAGGCGGGCGCCAGCCGAGTGGCGCGCCATTCCGCACCCGTGGTGTTTTGCACCACCGACGGGCAGGACGTGCTGTGCAGCCTGCTTCCGGCCGGCTCCAGCCTGACCGGCACGGGCCCAGGCTACGAAGCGGCGACCCAGGCCTATGACGCCCAGTCGCGGGGAGACTACGCAGCCGCGGCGCAGCGGGCGCGCGTGGCGGTCGAGGCCGATCCCGAGAACATTTCCTACCGCCTGCTTCTGGTCAATTCGCTGGCCTTGAGCGGGCAGAAGGCGCAAGCCCGCGAAGAATTCCAGCACATCGCCGCGCAGCCGCAGATTCCGCCCGAGAGCCTGCTGGATGCCGCGTACGCCGCGCAACGCCTGTCCTATAACGCTCTGGCCAGCGCCTGGTTCTCGCAGTCGATCGACGCAAGCGATGCAGGCCAGATCGAATTGGGCGATCAACCCCGCCTGAACGTCAGGCAGGCGGTCTCCGATCTGGACCGCACCTGGGGCGTGAATGCCGCGCTGGGCTATGGCACGGTCGGCGTGGTGAATTCGTCGTTCGCGCCTGCGCTGAGCCGGCGCCGCACGCTGCAGGCCTCCGAGGAAATCTACTGGCGTCCGCCCGGTCTTGGCCTGCGCGACGGCAGCACCTTCGAACTGTATGGCCGCGTGAATCAAACCCTGTACGACGGCACCGGCGGCGCCACGGGTCAATCCACGTGGCAAGGCGTACTGGGCGCTCGGTGGAAGCCTTTCGGGCGCCAGAATTTTGTCTTTGCCGTGGAGCGCTTCACGCCCATTGGATCCGACAGCCGCAGCGACTGGCTCTTGCGCGCCGCCTGGTCCGAAGGCGAAGGCGGCGGATTGCGCGCCGACAGATCCAACTGGGAATACTGGCAAATCTACGCCGAAGGCGACTATTTCATCGAGAATCCCCAGGTGCTGGGCACGGTCGAAGCCAGGTATGGCCGCGCCTATCTCGTTGCCAACAACCTGACGGTTACCCCTTACGCCGCACTCAATGCGAACTACGACAACCTGCTGGCCAACCGCTCGACGGTAGGCATCGGGCCGGGTGTCACCATGCGCTACTGGTTCCGCGAGGACAAGTACCATGCGCCCCAGTCCTTCGTCGATCTGAATGTGCAGTATCGCTTCGGCATTGCCGGCGATGATCGCTCCAATGGCATTTTTGCCGGTCTCTATTTTTCATACTGAGCCCCCTCATGCTGATTTCCCTGATCCGAGCCAACCTGAGTCGAATGATTGCCCCTTGCGCCGCACTGGGGCTGGTTGCCGGCCCCGCGCTGGCCGCGCCCGCCGATGACATCGCCCGCCTGTACGCCCTGCCCCCGGCGGGTTCGGCCTACGTGCGCATCGTCAACCCGACGGCGCAGACGCTCTCGATTCAATTGGGTGCTGGCGCCAAGGCCGTGCAATTGGCCCCGCGCGAGCAGATCGCGACCGACTATCGGGTCGTGACGGGTGGAAAGCCCCTGGCATTGCGTATCAACGGCAAGCCCGTTTCCAGCGACGTTATGGCGCCAGCCAGCGGTTTCGTGACTATGGTTGTCACCGTCCACGGCGATACGGCGAGCGTCAAGCCCATCGCCGATGCCGGCGAAGCCGCCGATGGCCTGAAAGCCGAACTTGCGGTCTACAACCTGGTTCCCGCTTGCGCGGCAAGCGTGTCGATCGCCAACGGCCCGACCGTGTTCAGCGAGGTAGCGGAAAACACGCGTGCCGCCCGCAGCATCAATCCGGTGTCCGCGGAACTGGTGGGCGCCTGCGCCGACAAACTATCCGCGCCCTTTCACTTACCCATGCTCAAGGCCGGCGACCGCTACAGCCTCTTCTTGGTGGGCACGGCCGCCTCGCCCGTCCTGATCGGACAGGAAAACCGCACCGAGCCGTATCGCGCTCCCTGAAGCCGGTTGGCCTACGCCCTTTCCCGAACCTAAGGATCATTCCCCGACCATGAAACATACCCCGACCGCTCTTCGCCCTTCGTGCACCTTTGTTGCCGGCCTGATACTCGCCGGTGCGATCCTGGCGCCGGCCGCCGCCCAGGCGCAGGCCGTGCTGATTGGCAAGGATGATTGGCTCTTCTACGCGCAAGACAATATCTCGGACGCAGGCAAGGCCGGCATCCAGAATTCGGTGGGCCTGATGCGCGCCGCGCGCGACGAGCTGGGAAAGCGCGGCATTGGCCTGGTGGTGCTGGTTGCACCGTTGAAGGCGCGGTTCTACGAAGACAAGTTGCCCGCGGGCCGCTCGATCTCCGCTGCGGCGAAAGACCGATACGCCAATATCATTGCCAGCCTGAACAGCGCTGACATCAAGACAGTGGACCTGATGCCGGTGCTCAAGAGCGTCGAGCACGATGACCAGACGGCATTCCTGCAAAAAGACTCGCACTGGACTGCCTGGAGCGCGGAAGCAGCGGCCCGCGCCACCGCCCAGACGATCACCGCAAGCTGGACTTTGAACGGCCAGGCCGGCGGCGGAACCAAGTTGGGAGCCTGGGTCAAGGAGCGCCGCTTCGGGGATTTTGCCGAGTTGATGACGGCCGCTCAACGCAAGTCCCTGGGTCAGCAGATCTATGTGGTTCGCGCCAACAAGGCTGATGCTTCCGGTTTGCTCGACAGCGCGGTCAATCCCGTGCATGTGGTGGGCAACAGCTTTGTGCAACCCTACCTGGGTTTTCCGCAGACCTTGTCCAGCGCGCTGGACCGCCCTGTCGGCCTGACTTGGAAATACGGCAATTTCGGCCCCTGGGCGGTTTTTCTCGATTATCTGAAGTCGCCTGCCTTCCAGCAAAGCCGTCCGCAAGTCGTGGTGTGGCAGCTCAATGAAGCGCAGATGCTCTACGGACCCAATACAAGCGGTCAATGGGACGCAGCATCGCTGATGACAGAAGCCGCCTGGCGTGAAGGCGTCGGCGCCGCGATCAACAAGTAAGCACCATGCAAACGCAAACTCCCGCGCGGACGCCCTCGCATCGAAAGTCCGCATTCTTTTTCGGAGCCCTGCTGACGATTGGACTGATCTGCGGTGTGGCCGAAAGCGTACGGGCGGACCTGGGCAGCATGAATGCCCGCGCCTGGATCGACGGCACCGCCGGCGCCAAGCTCAACGCCGCGCTCGTGTTGCCGTGGCGCGACAAGCTGGAGACGATCGATGCCTCATGGCGCTACCGCTTCCTGGGGCAACTGGGGCCCCAGGTTCAGGAAGGTTGTCCCGGCTGGCTGTTCTATGCTGACGGGATCCGGCCGCCGGTCGCGGACGCCGAATCGATCGTTGCCCGGCGCATCGAACTGATGCAACAACTGGCGAAACAACTGGAAGCCGCCAAGGTCCAGCTGCTGGTGGTTACAGTGCCGGACAAGTCGCGGATCGAAAGCGACGCGCTCTGCGGCCTGTCCAGGCCCGGCGCCATGACGGGGCGCCTGCCCCAGTGGCAGCAGGCGCTGCAGGCTGGCGGGGTTGCACATGTCGACTTGACCGATCCCTTGCAGGCCGCAGCCGCGCCCTTTTATCGCACGGACGTACACCTGAACCAGAACGGCGCCGCGCTGGCTGCCCAGACCGTGGCGGCGGCGGCCTTGCCGCTGGTCGGCGCGAAAGGTGATCAGCGCTATACCGTCGAATCGGCGGCAGCGGAGAAGCAAAGGATAGGCGACTTGCTGATCCTGGCCGGCCTGGAACATGCGCCCGCCCAGTGGCGGCCGGCGCCGGACGTTGAAATTCCGCAAAAATTCCAACTGGCCGCCTCGGGCGGACTGCTCGATGAAGGCCCTGCCGTGCAGGTGTTGCTGGCGGGAAGCTCCAACTCCCGCCGCAGCAATTTTGCGGAGCAGTTGGGCCAATCCCTTGGCCAACAGGTCTGGAACGTGAGCCGGGATGGCGGCAAGTTCGCCGATGCACTGATGCTGGCTCTTCAAAATCAAGCAACCTGGCCCAAGAGCCTGAGGCTGGTGATTTGGGAGATGTCCGAAATGTCGTTGGTCCAACCGCTGTCTGAGGAAGAACTCGCGGCGCTGCGCAAGACCGCCATAGCTGCTTCTTGAATCATTCGAGCCCCACACCACGAGGACTCCATGCCCGAATTGAATTGGTTACCCCGCACGCCCGATTGGCCGCAAGCGCTGGAAGAATTCTCGCGCCAGTCCGAGCCGAAATGGAGCGATCTGGTCAAACTGGCCAATGAGAATCTGGATTTTGTCCAGACCGCCAAGCTGGACAAGCGGCTGTTGAAGGCGTTCGGCGCCGCGCCGCCCGCAACCCTGACGTCGCGGCCGATCAAGCTGGCTGTGCTGGGCTCGTCCACCACCGACCAATTGCTGCCCGGTCTGCGCGTGGGCGCGCTGCGCCACAACCTGTGGGCCGATATCCATGTAACGCCTTACGCGCAGTACTTGCGCGAGGCGCTCGACCCCTCGTCAGACCTGCATGCCTATGGGCCTAACGCGGTGCTGTGCGCCTTTGACACCCAGCACCTGATCGGCGACGAGACGGCGCCGATGGGCATGGTCGAAGCCAACGAGAAGATTGCGTCGACCATCGGGAACCTGCGCACGTTGTGGCGCCGCCTGCGCGAAAGCTTCAACGCGCAGGTGATCCAGCAGACGTTGATGCCCACGCACCTTGCGCTGATGGGCAGTAACGAGCAAAGAATGCCCGGCTCGGGCCGTTGGCTGCTGCGCCGCCTGAATGAAGCCCTGCGCCAGGCCGCCGACGAGGAAGGCGTGGATATCCTGGCACTGGACGAGCAATGCGAACAGGATGGCCTGCAAGCGTGGCATGATCCGCGTTTGTGGTTGCGGGCCAAGCAATACGTCACGCCGCAAGCCAGTCCCGCCTACGGGGACCTGGTGGCGCGACTGATCGCGGCACGCCTGGGCATGAGCGCCAAATGCCTGGTGCTCGATCTGGACAATACCCTCTGGGGTGGCGTCATCGGCGACGACGGCGTGGAAAAGATCGTGCTGGGGCAAGGCAACGGCGAAGGAGAAGCCTTTGCCGCGTTCCAACGGTATGCGCGAGACATGACGCGACGCGGCATCATTCTTGCCGTTTGCTCGAAGAACGATGAAGAGAACGCGTTGCTGCCCTTCACGTCCCATCCCGAAATGGTGCTCAAGCGCGAAGACATTGCGTGCTTCGTGGCAAATTGGCAAGACAAGGCCAGCAACCTGCGCAGCATTGCGCAGCGGTTGAACATCGGCCTGGATGCGCTGGTCTTCGTGGACGACAATCCCTTCGAACGCAATCTGGTGCGCCGCGAATTGCCCATGGTTCGCGTTCCGGAAATGCCCGAGGACCCGGCGCTCTATGGCGCGACGGTCTCGCGGGCAGGCTATTTCGAGAGCACTTCACTGACCGACGCAGACCGCGAGCGCGCCCATCAGTACCAGGCCAATATCGAACGCGAAGCGCTGCGCACCAGCCAGAAGGACCTGGCCTCGTACCTGCAAAGTCTGAACATGGTGTTGGAATGGAACGTCTTCAACACCACCGACCTGCAACGCATCGTGCAATTGATCGGCAAGACCAATCAGTTCAATCTGACGACGCGGCGCCATGGCGAGGATGACGTCCGGGCCATGATGCGCGATCCGCGCTCGGTGCTGCTGCACTTCCGCCTGAAAGACAGCTTTGGCGACAACGGCATCATTGCGATCATTGCCGCCCTGCCCGATGCGTCCGGCGACTGGCGCATCGACACGTGGCTGATGAGCTGCCGTGTGCTCGGCCGCGAAGTGGAGCGGGCTACGCTGGGGGTACTCGTGGACGAGGCGCGCCGTGCCGGCGCCAAAAGGCTTATCGGGGAATACCTCCCGACGCCCAAGAATACGATGGTGAAGGATCACTATCGAAAGCTCGGTTTTTCCCTATTGAACGAAAATGAAAACGCCACGCAATGGGTGCTGGATCTTGACGTTTTCACTCCCCCTAGCGCACCCATGAAAATCAGGAGCATGACATGACCGATGCAGAAATCCTCAGCGCCTTGACGGATATTTTCCGCGACATCTTTGATGATGACACGGTGGAAGTCAACCTGGAATCGAGCGCGGCCGACTTCGACGCCTGGGACTCTCTGAGCAACGTGAACATCATGGTCGCCACCGAAATGCGCTTTGGCGTGCGCTTCAAGACGTCCGAAGTGGAAGGACTGCGCAACGTGGGCGAGCTCCTCGCTCTCATACGCAAGCAACTCTCCGCCCGGGCCTGAGTCCGCCGGAAATCCCGCCACCCTATTCAGCGTTTCCTTCTATAGACCGCCCAGTATGCTGTTCAACTCGTTGCCGTTCATGTTGATGTTCCTTCCGCTATCGCTGGGCGGATACTATCTTTTGGGGGCGATACGCCCGATGGCCGCCGCGGCCTGGCTGTGTATCGCCTCGCTGGTTTTCTATGGTTGGTGGGATCCGCACTTCGTCGTGCTCCTGCTTGCCTCGATCACATTCAACTACGTCGTGAGCCTGGGCATCCTGGCGACGGAATCCCGACCTCGCGCCCAGCTCTGGATCCTTGCGGGTGGAATCGTCGCGAACCTCTCGCTGCTGTTCTACTACAAGTATCTGGTCGCCCTGCTTGGCTTCCTGGGCGACTACGGCTTGGTCTCGCATAGCGTCAGCGATATGATTCTGCCGCTGGGCATTTCGTTCTTCACCTTCACGCAGCTGGGATTCCTGCTGGACTGCCGTGCTGGTGTGGTGCGCGAACGCGGCTTCGTGAGCTACGTGCTGTTCGTCACATTCTTCCCGCACCTGATTGCCGGCCCGATCCTGCATCACAAAGAAATGATGCCGCAGTTCGCCAACCGCGAGAACTACCGATTCAAGGCCGAGAACCTGTCCATTGGCGTCACGTTGTTCGTCATCGGCCTGGCCAAGAAGGTGTTGTTGGCCGACAGCATTGCCCCCTGGGCCGAGGCGGGCTTCAACCAGCCTGGCGATCAGCAATTCCTGGGGGCTTGGGGCACCGCCCTGGCGTATGCCCTGCAACTGTATTTCGACTTCTCCGGCTACTCTGACATGGCGATCGGGCTGGCGAAGATGTTCGGCATCAGCTTTCCGCTCAACTTCAATTCGCCCTTCAAGGCGACGGGCATCATAGAGTTCTGGCAGCGTTTTCACATGACGCTAACACGCTACCTGACCGCGTATCTCTACAACCCCGTGGCGCTGGCGGTCACCCGGGCGCGTGCCCGCAAGGGCCTGCCTGTGGGACGCAAGGCAACCAAGACCGTGCGCGGATTTAGCGGCATGATTCTGTTTCCCACCGTGTTCACGATGGGCCTGGCCGGCGTCTGGCATGGCGCTGGACTGCAATTCCTCATTTTCGGCCTGCTGCACGGCTTCTACCTGACCATCAATCACGCGTGGCGCCAGTTTGGCCCGGCGCGTGGCGAAACGTCGGGGTTCCTCGTTCGCGCCGGTTTCGTCCTGCTGACATTCCTGTGCGTGGTCGTCGCCTTGCTCTTTTTCCGTGCGCACAGCACCAGTGACGCGTTTTCCCTCATCGCCGGCATGATCGGGCTGCATGGCCTGGAATCGCTGCAACCTGTTCTTTTCCCCATCCAGGCTCTGCTTGGCGGCAGCGACGCGTGGACCTCTAGCGAAGTGATACGCCTGATGATCGAGCGTTGGAGCCAGGGATTGCTGATTGCGGCGCTCCTGGCCATCGTCTGGTGTGCGCCGAACTCGAATCAGATGATGAGCGTGTATGCGCCCTCGCTCGAAGGCGTCGATGACGTGGCGCCCCGCTGGCTGCGTTGGCGTCCCACCCTGTCCTGGGCGCTCATCACGGCGATGGTGCTGTTCTATGCCATGCTGCACCTGCATAAGACCGCAAGATTCCTGTACTTCCAGTTCTGACCGACTCATAAGCGAACGATATGCTCACCAAGCTAGGCTGCACCTTTCATCACCTTGGCGTCGCTTGCCGCGACCTTGACGCGGAGCAGCGTTGCTGGGAGACCCTGGGCTATACACTGGAGTCGCCTGAATTCGACGACCCGATCCAGCGCGTGCGCGGACGGTTCCTGGTGGGGCCGGGGCCGCGCCTGGAATTGCTGACGCCCACTGCGGCGGACTCGCCCGTGGAAGGCGTCATCAAGCGGCGCAACAAGATCTATCACCAGGCCTTTGAGACCACAGGCTTCGATGCTGCCTTGGAAGCGCTGGAAGACACGGGAGCCAGACGTACGGCAGAACCCGCAAGCGCCATTGCGTTTGGGGGCCGTCGTATCGTTTTCTTGTTCTTGCCCAACGGCAACCTGCTTGAACTCATCGAGGCCGCCGGAGGCGGCTAGGCGCGACGCCTAGCCGCGCAAGCGGTTCCAGGCCTTGAGCAACGCCCGCGCCTCCGGTGTGTCGCCGATTACCCACGGGTCGATCGCGAACGCGACCACGCGGCTCGCACCGTAGCCGCGCGCCACCTCGAACTGCTGCTTCACACGCTGGGCATCCGCGGACCTGGCCTTGAAATCCGTGCCGTCCTTCTTGCCGGTGGGCAGTTCCTCGAACAGTTCCAGGATCAGGTCAAACGGGACGCCTCGGGCCACCAGCATGTCGCGCAGCGGCGCCAGCGCCTGGTAGTTGGACATGCCGGCCACGCCCACGCCATCCTGGATCATAGGCCGCACGCGGGCGCTGTCGAGCACCACCTGCCAAAGTTTGACCAGGGTGCCTTCGGTCGGCAGGCGGCTGTAGTACGTGGAAATCGTGGGAACCTGGCCGCCCCGAGCAATCGCCGCCTGTGAATAGACAGACAGCCACGGCCCTAACAAGGCCAGACGCGCATCCGTTGCCCAGTTGTACTGCTCAAGCTCATACGGGATGTACCAGCCCCGGAAACCCTTGCGGGTGGGCCACGGCGCTGAGCCGATATAGGCTGCTCCGCGCTCGCCCGCCTGCTCCAGGAAGCGCGCCACCACCCGGTCATCTTGCGCGCCGAGCACGCTCCACCAGCGTTCGTCGTAAGGCAACCCTACATGTACGCCCATTCCCAGACGTTCGGCCTCGTCGAAGATCATGTGCATGAACGCATCGGAGGCCATCCATTGCTCATTGGGCCCGCCTTCCAGCCCCACCCACTGCAGGCATATCTCGCGGCAGCCCAACTGGCGGGTAACGTCCAAACGCCGGCGCCATTCATCACGGCCCAGGTCCAGGTGACTGCGCCAAAGCTGCACGAATGTGGTATCCATGGAAGGCGGCCTGGAGCAGGCAACGAGCGGCCCCAGTGCGCCCAGGACAAGAGCTTGCAGCAGTCGGCGGCGATACGCCGAGAGAGGCGATGAAGGGGCCAAAGAGACTATCCAGGACAAAGAGAGAACTGCGCCACGGCGATGAAAATTGCCTGGCTAACAGGCGCATTCGAGTGATGCGTTTCGAATTATGCCTTGCCAATCCCGAACGCAGGCGTGGAGCCAAGACATGCAAGCGCCCCATCCCAAGGCATCTGCCGCGTCAGCCGACAGGCGCACACGGCGGTGAATACGAAGTCATGCGGTAGAACTCCCCGAGGAGAAAATTCCACTTCTGGCTGCAACATGCTTGCGGGGGGATTACCGCAATAGCCAAAACCATGCTGCCACGCCAGCGCTCATCCACAACGCCACGATCAGCACCGCGCCCGCCCGGCTGCGGGGCTTCGAACCGGCCGAATCCATCCATGCCTCTGCCTGGCGCCTGCATTCGGCAAGAACGTCCGGCGGCAAGAGTCTGATGGCCAGGTAGATCAATCCTGGCAGCAATAGGACGTCATCGACGTACCCCAATACAGGTATGAAGTCGGGAATCAAATCGATCGGGCTTAGCGCATAGGCAACCACGAACACGCCGACCGCTTTGGCGTGCCAAGGCGTCCCAGGGTGCTTGCCTGCGAACCAGAGGGTCAAGCCGTCTCGCTTGATGCGCCTGGCCCAGGCTTTCAGCCGTTCACTGAATGTCATGACGTTGCCGTGGTGTTCGAGCGGGATCTGTGCATCCTATTTTAGGAGCATTCCTCTGCGACGGCCGATCCATACTTGTGCTCGGATCGGCCGTGCTTGGTTTGCCCCAGGGCCGTTGAACCGCCGGGTATGCAGCCGCCCTCCTCGCCCGCGCCTTCGCCGCTGCCTTACAGAGTCTTGGCGAAGAAGGTCGTCAGCTTGCCCATGGCCGCATCGACATACTTGGGAACCCAGTAGGTCTCGATATGGGTGGCGCCTTCGATCTTGAACAGCTCCTTGTCCTTTGTGCCCGATGCCCTGACGAAGGCATCTTCGGTCATGTACAGGCTATCGGCCTTGGTGCCCGCGATCATCAGCAGTGGCTTGTCTATCAGCTCGATCCGGTCGGTAGCATCCCAGCGCATCAGGTCCAGCAGGCTGCTCGTGGTGTACTTGAACGTCGAGCCGGGGTGCGCGTGCGTGCGCCAGTAATATTCGTAGCCTTGGCGGTACATCTCGAATGGCAGCGCGGCGATCTGCTCGTCCGTCATGTCCGCGTCGCCCGAATAGAGCACTTTGCCGCCAGCGGCTTCCTGGGCACGCGCGGCTGAGGCCAGCTGCAATCGTTCCTGGATGGTGTTCAGTTGCGAATCCGCGAAACCGTTACGGCGCACGCGGCCCGAGTTGAACATGCTGAGCGTAGCGATCGCCTTGAAGCGCTTGTCGCTTTGCGCCGCAGCCAGTGTGTAGCCCCCACCGCCGCATATGCCAAGCACACCCAGGCGGTCTTTGTCGACGCCTGCGTACTGGGTGATGAAGTCTGCCGCGCCGTGGATATCCTCAATACGGTTGGCGGGCTTGTCGACATTGCGCGGTTCGCCGCCGCTGCCGCCCTGGTAGGCCGCGTCCATTGCGATCGTGATGTAGCCCTTTTCGGCCAGACGCTGGGCATACAGACCTGCGACCTGCTCCTTGACCCCTCCGTTGGGGTGCGCCACGACGATCGCCGGATACTTCCGCTTCGGATCGTAGTTCGCGGGGGTGTAGACGTTGGCAACGATGTCCAGGCCGTTCAGCTTGTATTTGACGGGGTGGATGTTGACGTTGCCCGGCTCGTTCTTCGTGATCGCGCCCTGGTAGGCCAAAGTGAACGGGTTTTTCTTGTAGTCGTCGGCCAGGGCTGCTGCGCCCGGGGCGCCGACCATGGCGGCCATGAGGGTGGCCTTCATTACGGTGCGCATCATGTTGAATTCTCCGTGAAACGTGCAATTGAGGCTTGGCGCGGGATCAGGAGCCGCGTCAGTCCAGCTTCTTGTCGGCCAGGAACCGCGAGACCAGGTCGGCGATCTGGACGTTGTTGAGGTCTGACATCAGGAAATGCGTATTGCCCTGGATGCCGATCGCCGGCAGATGAACCAGTTGCGCGTCGCCACCGTGTCTGTTGACGGCGTCGACCCAAAGCCTGGCCATGGCCAGGCGCACGCGCCAGTTGTCCTGGCCGCGTTCCGCGGTCGGTTCGGTTGGAAAGTTGTCGCCGTAGTAGATGACGATCGGGATACGCGTGAGCTTCTGGAAGTCGGCCAGGGGCACCGACTCGGGTGTCAATGTCCCCGCCGCGCTGGGCATGGCATCGGGCACTTCGCCTTCGGGGAAGATGAACCCGCTGCCGGGCTCAAACGCGACAATTCCCTTGACGTTCCGGCTCTTGATCGCCGTGAGCCAGCCCGGGCCGCCTGCCTGCGAGTGCGAGAACAGGATGCCGGGCCCTGTTTTCTCGAACAGTGCAGCCATGGCGTCCGAGATCACGCCGGGATCGTAAGGCCCGGTGTTGGGCGTGACCGAGCGAAGGAACTGGTCCAGCGTCTCGGGCCTGCGGTCGAACTGTGCGTTGTCGAAGTAGTTCGGCCACTTGCCGAGCCGGAATTGATCGAAGAAGAGTTGATCGAAGGGAATGGGCTCGATCGTCGCCGCCACGGTGCTGTTACCGGCCCTGCCGCGACGAGGCTGATCGACCAGATAGACCGGAAAGCCTCGGCGCAAGAAGAGGGTCTGAAAGCCCTGACGGCCATCCGGCGTGGTTTCCCAACTGCGCCCCGACTGGAAGGCGCCGTGCAACATGACGATGGGCAGCGGCTTGGGGTTCTGCGGGATTTGATAGAACGCGTAGAGGTGGTCTCCATGGAACGACTGCCCCGCGGCGGTGGGGTGGTTGTTGTCGTACGTGCCGGGCGTGCGCACGACCGTCCCGCCCACAGTGAAACTCCCCTGCTCCTGTATCACCAGCGGGCCATCGGAGACGGACCTGCTGTCGAGCTCGGGCAGGGCCGCGCAAGTGGCGAATGAGGTCAGTGTCATGGCGGTCAGAAGGGTCTTGGCAGCTTTCATGCTCAGCCTCCCGAGGCGGCGGCAAGCGCCTCTTGCAATGCGTGCCCGGCGCGCGTGGCCGCATCCGCATCGCCGCGTTCAGCCAGCACCTGCGTCAACTGGCGTAACTGCGCGGGGGTGAGGCCCATGCGCATGCTGGCGCGCATGTGCGAGCGCAGTTGCGCTTCTACGCCCGGCATGGCGGCCAGCGCGCCGACGGTGGCCAGCTCGCGGCTTTGCCAGTCCAGGTTGTCACGTTCGAAGATGGCGCCGAACAGGTGCGCTTGAAGGTATTCATTGATGACCGGGGCGAATTCCGTCACGGCGTTCTTGACCGGACCGCCGGAAATCTTCGTCTGGTTGGCTGTGCCGACCGTGAGCAGTTCGTCGCCCGTGGGAATGGCGCGGCTGGGTTCGCGGCCCGGTGCGTCATGGATGCCGCGCTGCTTGCGGGCTTCGACGACCTTCAGCAGTTCGCCCAGTGCGTTCAGACTCTTGGGGAAACCGGCGTAGGCATAGAGCTGCACCAGCACTTCCCTGCCCTCGCTGATGGTGAGGCCTGCATCCAGGCCCTGGTTCAGCGCCGCATTGAGCCGGGGCATGTCGCTCGCCGCCATGAAGGACGCGATCAGCGGGATGGCCTGCTGCCTGGCGGACAGCGTTTCCGAGGGGGCTTGGGTGGGCGTCATGGCAGCTTGTGCTTGCACGGTGTTCTGCGAGGCGCCGCCGGCCACGCCCAGCACCAGGGCGAGCGCGGCGGCTGCGCGCTTAGCGGGCCTGGTTCTGATCATCGCTCACCAGCTCCTTCCAGTCCGCGCTCTTGCCGTCCTTGACATAGGCGATCGCCAGGTGACGCATGCCATTGTCTTCTGCCGCGCCGTGCCAGTGCTTGACGTCAGCCTTGATCCACACCACATCGCCGGCCTTGATCTCGCGCCGCGACTGCCCTTCTTCCTGCACCCAGCCCTTGCCATCGGTGACGATGAGCAACTGACCGACCGGATGCGTGTGCCACGCGGTGCGCGCGCCCGGCGCGAAATCGACCATGCCGACGCTGCCGTGCCTGGCGCTGTCGCCTGCCGATTTAATGTCCACGGCCACATGGCCGCTGAAGTTCTGCGCCGCGCCCAAGGTCGTCGGCGTGGCGCCCGCGGGCGTGATCTGGACACCCTGCGCGTGCGCCGTTGCGGCGCCCATCATGGCGACCGCCGTACCGGCGGCGATGAGGTTCGTTTTCATGGAGTTCCTTCCTGTGATTCGCGCGATGCGCATGGAACCATGCGGGTGCCGGGCGCAATCTGTGTCGGGGAAGGAAATCGTATAGCGGGGAATTGTTTTGATTAAGGCCTAGAATCCGCATTCAGTCTTGAGCGGAATTCAGTAATGCACTAGTCCATGGCGGGCGCGGCCTGCGAGGCGGAGTCGTCTTTCGGCGTGGCTGGCTTGCGGGGAGACTCCCGATAGCGCAGCGCATCCACGATAACGGCCAGTGCGCCGGAGGACTGCCGGCGGCTGGGGTAGTACAGATGGTAGCCCGTGTAGGGTTGGCACCAGTCGTCAAGCACGCGCACCAACCGGCCCTCGGCGATATGGTCAGCCACCGCGTCCTCCGGCAGGAATCCCAGGCCCTGCCCCGCCAGGGCGGCGCGCACGATAGGCGAGATGCTGTTGTAGATCCACTGCCCGGTCACGCGCACCTTGAGCTCACGCTTGCCTTTGCGGAAGTCCCAAACCATCAGCCCGCCATGAGTAGGCAGGCGCAGGTTGATGCAGTTGTGACCGGCCAGGTCGTGGGGGGTCTTCGGTTTGGCTTTACCGGCGAAGTAGTCTGGCGAACCCACCACCGCGATGCGCATGTCAGGGCTGATGCGCACCGCGATCATGTCCTTGGCCAGCTCGTCCCCCAAGCGCACGCCAGCGTCGTAGCGGTCGGACACGATGTCCGAGCGGCTGTAATCCACGGTGACTTCCACCGTGATGTCGGGGTAGTCGGGGAGGATTTTTGAGAGCTTGGGCCAGAGGATGGCCGTGGCTGCGTGTTCTGCAGTGGTAATGCGCACGGTGCCCGCTGGCTTCTTGCGCTGCTCGGCGGCCGCCAACAGTTCCGCGTCTATCTCTTCGAAACGCGGCGCGGTGCTTTCGTACAGGCGCGCGCCCGCCTCCGTTACGGAGACGCTGCGGGTGGTGCGGGTCAGCAGCCGAACGTCCATGCGCGTCTCCAATGCCCGCACCGAATGACTGACGGCGGATGGGGAAACGCCCAACTGCGCGGCGGCGCGGGTAAAGCTGCCTTCGCGCGCTACGTGGATAAAGGCCAGCAGGTCGGTGTAGCCGTCTCGCGACATTGTTGAATCCAACTCAAGTCAGTGTGTCGATTATCCCGGTTTATCGACAAAGTGTCGCGCCGCTGCGTGGTTGAGCGCCATGAGAAAGACGGATCGCCTGATTCTGCCGCGCGCAACAGCAATGCTGGCCGGCCAAAGGAACTAATTCCCATCCGTCCGATCAATTCAGCTTCCCGTAAGTATGTCTTCAACCTCACTCAGGGTAAGCAGCGTCATGTTAGGAATAGGAATATCTTTGGCCGTACTCGGCGCAGTTTGTTTTCATGCTGCCCTCAGCTCGCGTCGGGCGGGATGCGACCGTCGCGATTCGTTGGTGCTATCCGGGCTTGGCGCGCTCTCGGCTACGGGCAGCCTCCCCTTTCTCCTCTGACGCTCCTTCGCACCCGCCAGCGCCAGGGGGCCGGGGAGAATGCCGGTGCGCTAGACCTTCGTTTTCCTGGCGTGCTCACTTTCCAGATAGTCTTCCACGGCGCTGCCCACCGTGGGGTGGAACCGGTCGTCGCTGAAGATCTCGGTCAGCTCGAAGCGCTTGAGCTTGTCGCGGACCGGGTCTTTCATCTCGGCGAAATGGAGTGCGACGCCCTCCTTCGCCAGATTCCGGCTCAGTTCGCGCAGCATGTCTGCTGAGGTGACGTCGACGCTGGTGACGGGCTCGGCCGCCACCACCACGCGTCGCACCGGCGTCGGCGACGCCCCTACGGCTTCCATCAGCCGTTGCTGGAACAGTTCGGCATTGGCGAAGAACAGCGGCGCATCCCAGCGGAACAGCACCAGGCCGTCGATCAGCGCCGCATGCGGGTAGCGTTTGAGGTCATGGTAACCACGCAGATTGGGCACGCGGCCGAGTACCGCGAAATGCGGTCTCCAGCCGTCCCACAGGAATTCGATGATGGCGATGACCACGGCCAGGCAGATGCCGGGAATCGCGCCGAACACGGCCACGGCGGCAAAGCACAGCATGGACAGCCAGAACTCCCACTGCTGGATGCGGTAGATGCGCCGCAGGTCCTTGAATTCGAACAGACCGATGGCGGCGGCGATCACCACGGCGGCCAGCGCGCTGTTCGGCAGGTAGCGCAGCAGGTTCGGCGCGGCCAGCAGCAAGACGGCCACGGCCACTGCGCCCACGACGCCTGTGAGCTGGGTGCGCGAGCCCGCCGCCTCCGCCACCGGGGTGCGCGACGCGCTGCTGCTGATCGGAAAGCCCTGGAAGAAGCCGGCCGCCAGGTTGGCCACGCCCAGCCCCACCATTTCCTGGTTCGGATCCACGCGCGTATGGATGCGCGCGGCATAGGTGCGCGATAGCACGCTGGTATCCGCGAACGAGATCATCGCCACCGCGCAGCCGCCAAGCACGATCTTGACCATGTCTGCGTCGCTGAGCCACGGCCACGCGAAGCTCGGCAGCCCCTGCGGGATCTCACCCAGCACTTTCACGCCCTGGGCATCCAGCCGGAAGACGCTGACCGCCAGCGTGGCCAGGATCACCGCAATCAGGATGCCCGGCAAGCGTTCAAATCGCTTGAGCAGCAGGATCACCGCCAGGCTCGCGGCGCCCACCGCGAAGCTGTAGTAGTGGACCTCGCCGGCGCCCACCGCCCTGGCAAGTTGCCACAGTTCGCGCAGCGGCCCGGCATCTTCGATCGGGACCGCGAGCAGCTTGGGCAACTGGCTTACCAGTACGGTCAGCGCGATACCGTTCATGTAGCCATAGCGGATCGGCTTGGACAGCAGCTCGGTGATGAAGCCGAGCCGCATCAGCCCCAGCACGATGCAGAACAGGCCTGAGACGATGGCCATCAGGCTGGCCGCAGCCACCGCGCGCATCGGATCGCCGCCAGAGACGCTGAGCACCACGGCCAGGATCGGCGCGGCGAGCGCGGAGTCCGGCCCCAGCACCAGAATTCTGCTCGGGCCGAACAGCGCATAAGCCAGCAGCGGGATGATCGTGGCGTACAGACCGTAGACGCCCGGCACGCCCGACGCCTCGGCGTAGGCGATGCCGACCGGCACCAGCATGGTCGTCAGGACCAGGCCGGCGGCCAGGTCCCGTGGGAGCCAGGCGGCCTTGTACGAGCGCAGTACCGTCAGTCCGGGCAGCCAGCGCAGCCATTGCGAAGCAGGAGTGTCGACCGGGGTGGGCGTAACTGAAGCCATGGAACGTCTTTATTGGAGAGTCGAACGCCACGGCGTGGACGCGAGAAGGCCGGGCCATGGCCGACTCTATAGCGCCGCCGCCCGCGCGGCAAGCTTCTGATTGCCTTCGCTGGCGGGTTTCAAGGCGATGCGTTCGGCTGTCAGTACTTTGGCCAGGGTGCGGGCTCCATCGCGCAAGGCTGCTTCTACCAGGGTCAGCGCCAGCACATCGCGCTGGGCGTGGCTGCCGCCGAAGCGATGCGCGATCAGACGCACGTCTCGCAGCAGATCCACGGTCAGCGCGTAATCCTCGCGCACGAAGGCCACCAGCGCGTGCGCCACGGGCAGGCCGACGTCGCGCGTCATCATCGCATTGGTGCCGCCGCCTTCCGCGGCCTCTTCCATGGACTCGATCAATCGCTGCGCGGCCGCGCCATCACCCGCGCCCAGGTGGGCCATCAAGGCATGCACGTCGTTGAATGCGTAGTACCCCGTTCCTCCGCGCTGTTGCCAGACGGCGGACAGCTGGCGCCAGCGCGATGCCACGTCGATACCGCGCAGCAGCAGGCGCCACAGCATGGCGGAAGCATCGACCAGGTCCAGGACCTGCCCGGTGGATGATTCGCGCAGCCGGTTGTCGTACAGATCCAGGACTTCGGCTATCTCCTCGCGGTCCAGGTGAAACAGCGCCAGGTGCCACCAGTTGTGAATGGAAAGCATGTTGTCGGCGGACCAGTCTTCACGGCGTCCCTTCAGCCATGCGATGCCCTCCTCCACCCGCCCCTGCATCTCCAGGACATGGGCTACCGCATGTACGGCCCAGGGATCGCGGGCATTGAGCTCCAGCGCGCGCCGGCCCTGGGCCTCGGCCTGGGCATAGAGATTGGTTTCCTCGAGGCCGAATGCATGCATGCCCAGCACGTAGCCATAGTCCGGCATCTGCCTGTTCCAGGCGGGAAGAATGCCGGCCACCCGGTCGCGCAGCATGGCCGAGCGGCCCAGCAGGAAGTCGCCGATATGGCCGACCTGCAGGGCCAGCGTGTCGTGCGGGTAGTCGATGAGAATGTCGGCATAGCGCCGCAGGGAAGTCGAGAACTCGCCGTTCAACCAGGCGCGCGCGGCGGCGGTGTGGCGCCGTTCGCGCTCGTTGGCGATGTCGTGCAGGCCCTCGGCGGCCTCCACGCTTTCGCGCAGGAGCGGTTCGACGCACTGGTCGCTGGCGGTGATCATCATGCCGGCGCGCAACACATGACCCATGACGAACATGGGGTCGTTGGCCAGCGCCTCGTCGATGATCCCCACCGGGTCACCGTAATAACCGTGGAACAGAGTCTGTGCTCGTTCGTAGGCGGCCAGGGATGCTGGTTCATCAGTGGAAATGGGGTTACCCCGCACATCGCTCAGCGCCATGATGCTCTCCGCCGGTGCCGCCCCGCGACGGCATCTGACGATGTAAGCACGGATACCGTACAGCGGCAAAGTGCAACTGCGCTAGTACGCCTGGACTTGTTGCCGGCGGTCGGCGTCGGCTCCAGGCTTTCCAAAATGCCTGCTCAGGGCTCGGCCGCCAATTGGGCCTCTACCGCCACCACCGCTTCCGCAATGTAACCGGCCACCAGCGCGCTGCGGTGCTGGTCCAGCCGTGGCGCGATCGTCGCCACGCTGATCGCGGCAATGGCGGTGCCGTCCGGTCTTCGGATGGGCACGGCCGCGGTTCGCACCCCCGGGATTTCCAGCACGTCCTTTAGCGCGTAGCCCCGCGTCCGGGCGTCCGCGATATCCCTCCTCAAGTCGTCTTCGCTGTAGCGGGGAAACCTGTCCTTGGTTCGCTCGGCGTTGATGTCGCATATGCGCTGAACCTCCAGATCCGGCAATGCGGACAGGATGGCCAGGCTGCCCCCGCCCACGGTCAACGGGCGCCGGCGCCCCACGTCCAGGACAAAGGCCTTGATCGGGAAGTTGCCCTCGGCGCGGTCCATGCATACGCCGTCGAAATTGGACCGTTCGATAAGAAATACGGTGTCTCCGGTCTGGTCCGCGATGACCCGCAGGAATGGGCGGCAGATGTCCCGCAGGGCCAGTTTGGGCGCGGCCGCGATCCCCATTTCGTACATCGCAGCGCCCAGGTAGTAGCGCTTGCTTGTGGTGTCCTGGCGCAGCATCCGCTCCGCCAGCAACCCCTGCAGGATGCGGTGGACGGTTGGCTTTTCGACCCCGCTCATGCGGTGCAGATCGGTCAGGCGCAGGCCGGTCCTGTTGTGCGTGGTGACAAGGCGCAAAAGCGCCATGGCCCGGCGCAGCACCTGTGTGCCAGCGGCGGTTTCGCGGGACGGCAATTCGATGGGCATGAGTTTCACCATATGGACCAAAATCTGCTGTGGGACCGTTTTCAAGCGGCACCTTACTGCTTAGAGTGTGATGGTGCAACAGATTTGAACGGTCCACTATATGGAACAGCAGATGATCAGGGAGACGGCGTTACACGGTTTGCGGGTGCTGGACCTGTGCGGTCATGCGACGCAATACTGCGGCAGGATGCTGGCGCAACTGGGCGCCGATGTGGTGCTCGTGGAACCGCCGGGCGGCGCCTCGACACGGCGCGAGGGTCCATTCCTGGAACAGCGCCCTCACCCCGAACGCAGCCTGCCCTTTGCCTACTTCAACCAGGGCAAGCGCGGCATGTGCCTGGATCTCGAGCAGGCCCAAGGACAGTCGTTGCTGCGCGAACTCGCCCGCAGCGCGGACATCCTGATCGAGGCCGAACCGGCAGGCCTCATGGAACGGCGCGGCCTGGGTTATGACGATCTCAAGAAGATCAACCCGGGCCTGGTCATGACCCGCATCACGGCCTTTGGCCAGTCCGGACCCTATGCGCACTACGCGGCCGACGACCTGGTGGCACTGGCGATGGGCGGACTCCTGTACCTGGGCGGATATCCCGATAGCGAACCCTTGGCCGCGTACGGGCATCAGGCCTATCTGGCCGCGGCGCAGTTCGCGGCCGTGGGGTCCTTGATCGCGCTATGGAGCTGTGAAGACGGCGGCGGACAGGGGCAGCAGGTCGATGTGTCGATGCAGGAATGCGTCGCCATGGCGCTGGAGAACGCGGTGCAGTTCGTCGACCTGGAAGACACGGTGCGCAGGCGCAATGGCGGCCTGCAGCGCCAGGCGGGCACCGGCGTATTTGCCTGCTCCGATGGCATGGTCTATCTGATGGCCGGAGGGATCGCGGCCAATCGCTTTTGGTCCGCGACCACGGACTGGCTGGTGGATGTCGGCGCCCCGGGCGCGCAAGCATTGCGCGAGGAGCGCTGGGGCGATATGGCCTATCTTGCCAGCGACGAGGCCAAGGAACGCTTCGAGGCCATATTCCTTCCTTATGCGGCCACCCGGACGAAGGCCGAACTCTATGAGGAAGGCCAGCGCAGGCGCATTCCGATCTGCCCGGTCAGCACCAGCGCCGATCTGCTGGTCAACGAGCAACTCAGGCACCGCCGTTTTTTCCAGGACGATGCGCCGCACCCTTACAGTGGCGCCCTCCTCGCGCTGCCTGGCGCACCCTATCGGCTCACCGGCACGCCTTGGCAGGCGGGGCGTCCCGCGCCTCGCCTGGGCGAACACACCAGCCAGATACTCGAGACGCTGGGATATGAATGGCAGGCGCAACAGGTGTTGCTGCGTGCGGGAGTCACCGGATGAAACACGAGCACCTGAACAGCGCAGGCCCCCTGGCGGGGATCACGGTAATCGACTTTACCTGGATCGGAGCCGGATCCTTCACCACCAAGCTGCTTGCGGATTTTGGCGCCGACGTGATCAAGATCGAAAGCGCCGATCGCCTGGATTCTCTGCGCGAGGCAAAGCCGTTCAAGGACGGGCGCGCCGGCGTCAATCGCAGCGGCTACTTCGCAGACCGCAACTCCAGCAAGCGCAGCATCACGCTGAATCTGAAACGTCCAGAAGCGCGTGCCCTGGCACTGCGCCTGGTCAAGGACGCCGACGTCGTGGCGAACAACTTCACGCCTGGAACCATGGAGCGGTTGGGACTGGGATACGAGGCGCTGCGCGAGATCAACCCGAGCATGGTCTATCTGGCCATGTCCATGCAAGGCGACAGCGGACCGCAGGCCAACTACCTGGGTTACGGGCTGACCATGGGTGCGGTGACCGGCCTGCAGTTCCTTTGCGGCAAGCCCGGTCGTCCGCCAGCGGGCACTGGCACCAACTTTCCCGATCACATCCCCAATCCCACCCACGCGGCATTTGCCGTGCTGGCCGCGCTGCGCCATCGGCGGCGTACCGGGAAGGGACAGTACATCGACGTGGCCCAGATAGAACCCACCATCGCCCTGCTGGGACCGGCGGTGATGGATTACACGGCCAATGGCCAGGTGGCCCAGCCGCGAGGCAACGCCCAGGACGATTGGGCGCCACAGGGCGTATATCCCGCATCCGGAGAGGACCGCTGGGTTGCGATATCCGCCGCCACCGACGACCAGTGGCTGGCATTGCGCCGCGCGCTGGGCGATCCGCCGGAGCTTGCAAAGCCGGAATACGGGCATGCCCTGGGCCGCTGGCAGGCGCGCGGTGACATTGATCGGGCGCTAGCGCGCTCCACGGCTTCCTGGGAGGCGCCTGCCCTCATGCGCGTCCTGCAGGCGGCAGGGGTGCCGGCTGGCATCGTGGCCGACGCCGCCGACGTCCTGCGCCACGATCCCCAACTCCAGGAACGCGGGCACTGGCGCCGGGTCGTTCATCCCGAGATGGGGGAAACGGTGTATAGCGCACCGCCTTTCAAGCTTTCCCGGACCCCCGGCGATGTCCTGCGGCCCGCGCCATTGCTGGGCGAACACACCGAAGAAGTCTGCCGGGAGCGGCTGGGGATCGATGCGGCTCAAGTCGCCATGCTTCGCGAACAGGGAGTGCTTCGATGACCGCCGCCGAGCTGATTGCTGCTTTTTCCGTCCGGTTCGATCCGGCGATGGTCTCGCCGGAACTGCGCCAGCGCTGCGCGCGATCGTTGCTGGACACCTACGCCGTGGGCGTCGCGGGCCGCTCGGAGCCTGCCGCGCTCCGGGCCAGGACTTATCTGGCCACGCTGGGCGCGGGCGAGCAAGCCGCGCTTTGGGGGCAGGAAGAGCGGGCGCCGGTGGAGTCCGCCGCGCTCTACAACGGCATCGCCGCCCACGTCCTGGACTATGACGACGTGACCTCGCCGCTGCGCGGCCATCCCAGCGTGGTGCTGTGGCCCGCCCTGCTGGCGCTTGGCGAATGCGAAGGGCTGCCGATGAGGCGCCTGATGTCGGCATATGTGGTTGGTTTCGAGGTGATATGCAAGCTGGCGCGTGCAATCGCGGTCGAGCATTACGCGCGCGGCTGGCACGCCACCGCCAGCATAGGTGTGATCGGGGCGGCCGCCGCGTGCGCGCATCTTTTGAGTCTGACCGCGACGCAAACCGCCCATGCAGTCGGGCTGGCGGTAGCGCAGGCGGCCGGGACGCGAGCCAATTTCGGCGCCGACGCCAAATCCTTCCAGGCGGGCCAGGCCAATGCGGCCGCCGTGCGCGCCGCTCGGCTGGCGCAAGCCGGGTTCACGGCTTCGCCCGACAGCATGGGAAACGCTCAAGGCTATTCCGTGCTCTACGGCCAGGGCCAGGATCTGGCTCCCGCCCTGGGATGTCTTGGCCAGGCGCCGCTCGAGCTCATCGCCAGCGGTATAGACGTCAAGAAGTATCCGCTGTGCTATGCGACCCACCGCACGCTCGACGCGCTCCTGGCCTTGCGTGCCGATCATGGCTTGACCCTTGAGAGCGTTGACCGCGTGGAAATCGAAACCAGCCCCGGGGCGCTGGTGCCCCTTATCCACCACCGGCCGGCCACGGGCCTGCAGGGCAAGTTCAGCATGGAATACGCCGTAGCCGCGGCGCTGGCCGATGGCCGGATCAACCTGGCAAGTTTCACGGACGAACAGGTGCGCCGCCCAGGGATTCAGGCCTTCCTGCCGCGCGTGCACGCCGAATGCGCGGCAGGCGCGGGCATTCTGCCGCGCTGGGCCAGTGTGCGCATCCATGAGCGTGGCGGCGCCTGCCATGTGCGCCGCGTCGAGGATTTGCGCGGCTCGTCCGCCCTGCCATTGAGCGATCAGGAATTGATGGACAAGGCCGCCGATTGCTACGCCTGGGCGCGCATGCGCGCCGATGTTCCCAAGCAGCTGTCCCTGGCCGGCGACCCCGACGCGGTCGTCGCCGATTTTCTTGCGCTAGTGCGGCCCGCATAGCGCATCCCTCAGCACTGGAGAAACCATGTCACTACAACTCGCCGTCGACGATGGCGTTGCGACGCTTACCTTGTCGCGGCCAGAAGCCATGAACGCGATCGATCCGGAAACCCGGGCTGAACTGCGCGGGGCCTGGGCCAGGATTGCCGCCGACGACAGCATCAGGGCCGTCATTCTGACGGGTTCGGGCGATAAGGCGTTCTGCACCGGATCCGACCTGAAGAAGACGATGCCGCCCAAGGAGAGCTTTGCCGAGCTGACATTCGGTCGCAGCCAATCCGACCACATCCTGGCGGGCATGGACATCGCCCAGCCCATCATCTGCGCCATCAACGGCCATGCGATTGGCGGCGGGCTGGAGCTGGCGCTGGCCTGCGACATTCGTATCGCCGCCGAGAACGCCAGCTTCGGGCTGTCGGAGGTGCGGCTGGGGAGCATACCGGGCGGCGGCGGCACGCAGCGACTGCCACGGACGATAGGCGCGTCCAGCGCCATGCTGCTGCTCTTGACCGGAGATCGCGTCGATGCGCAGGAGGCGCTGCGGCTCGGGCTGGTAAGCCAGGTGACGGCCCCTCAGGACCTGATCAAAACCGCGACCGGAATTGCGCGGCGCATCGCGGCAAATGCCCCGTTGGCGGTGCGGGCGGTGAAGCGCCTGGTGCGCGAAGGCATGGACATGCCATTGGAGGGCGCCATCGGCCTGGAACGCTACGCCTTCGGCTTGCTGCGCGATACGGAAGACCGGATCGAGGGGCGCCGCGCATTCCAGGAGAAACGCGCACCCGATTTTCGCGGTCGCTGAATTCAAAAGGGAGGACACATGAGTTCACTAAGCAATAAGGTTGCCATTGTCGGCGTCGGCGCCACGCCTCAGGGAAAACTGCCGGGATCGACGCCGGTAAGCCTGGCCACCGAGGCGTTTCGCCGGGCGCTGGACGATGCGGGCCTGCAAAAAGGCCAGATCGACGGCTTGTTGACGATGCCGGGCACGACGTCGCCGGAAGGTTCGCTCAACTATCTGCGCATGGGCGAAACGCTGGGCATAGACCCGCGATACACCGGCAGCATGACGATGGGCGGCGGTACCGGCGGCGCGCTGATTCAGAACGCCGCCCTGGCGATCGAGGCAGGCATGGCCGATTACGTGGCCTGCGTCTTCGCCGATACCGCGCGCACGGGAAACTATCGTTTCAACCGTTCCTCCGGCTGGGGAGACCCCTGGGGCATCTGGGGCATGTTCGGCGCGGCCGCCAATAGCGCGATCGCCGCCAGCCGCCACATGGCGCTGTATGGGACGACCAGCCGGCAGCTGGGGGAAGTCGCGGTCGCCTGCCGCCGCCATGCCTCCCTCAATCCAGATGCGGTCATGCGTGACCCGATCACCATCGAGGACCATCAGGCATCGCGCTGGATTGTCGAGCCCTTCCATTTGCTGGATTGCTGCCTGATCAGCGACGGCGGCGTTTGCGTGATCCTGACTTCCGCCGAACGGGCGCGTGACCTGCGCCAACCGGTAGTCAAGATCGCCGGCCTGGGTCAGGCATACACCACGCAGAACATGGAACGAGAAGATTGGTGGTACGTGCCGCATCAGAAGGAGGCGCTGCAGCGCGCCTATTCCATGGCGGGGGTCGGACCAAAGGACATCGATGTCGCCCAGCTCTATGACAACTTCAGCATGAGCGTGCTTCTTTGGCTGGAGCATGGGGGTTTTTGCGGCACGGGCGAAAGCGGCCCGTTCGTCGAGGGCGGCCGTATCCAGCTGGGCGGCGAGTTGCCCGTGAACACGGCGGGCGGCAACCTCTCCGAGTCCTATATGGAAGGCTGGCTGCACATCGTCGAAGGTGTGCGCCAGATGCGGGGCGCATGCGGCCCGCGCCAGGTGGAAGGCGCCAACACGTGCCTGGTGACGGGGCGAGGCATGACGCTGAACTGCTCCAACGCCATGGTCCTGCAAGCCGGCTGAGCCAGAGGAAATCCGACATGAGCCAACAAAACAGCGCCTACACGAAGCCCCTCCCCTCTATCGAGGAATGGAATCGCCCCTTCTGGGAAGCCGCGCGCGACGGCATGCTGAAACTGCAGCAGTGCGGCGATTGCGGCCATATCCGCTCGCCCATCAACCACGTATGCCCCCGATGCCTCTCGGAGCGCCATGAGTGGGTTCGCCTGAGCGGGCGAGGCACCGTGCTCTCGACCATCGTGTTTCATCAGGTGTACCACCCCGCCTTTGCCGGCGACGTGCCCTACAACGTCTCGCTGATCCAGCTGGAGGAAGGGCCGCGGCTGCTCAGCAATGTCGTGGGGCTGCCTCCTTCCGAGGTGCGCGTCGGCGACGCGGTGCAGGCCGCCTTCGACGCGGTCACGCCGGAAGTGACGATTCCGCGGTTTCGCCGCGCCGGTTGAGCCGATGAACGCAAGACAAGGATGAACATGGATTTCTCTTTACCTGACACCGTAGGCATGATCCGCGATACGGTACGCACGTTCACGCAGCGCGAGCTGATCCCGCAGGAGCCGCTGATCATTCGCCGGGAGGCCGAGCGCGGACTGGGCGACGATCCGCTCATTCCGCCAGAGCTGGACAAGACCCTGCAGGCCAAGGCGCGCGAAGTCGGCCTTTGGGGCATAGACGTACCCGAGGAGTTCGGGGGCCAGGAATTCGGGATGCTGGCCAAGTGCGTCGTGATCGAGCAGCTGAAGCACTCGATCGTGCCTTTCGTTCCGCCGCCTGACAGCCCCAATCTCTACCTGCTCAAGGCCCTGTGCAAGGGGGCGCAGATAGACCGGTATCTCCTGCCCTACGCCAATGGAGAAAAGAAGAGCTGCATTGCGCTGTCCGAAGAAGGGGCGGGTTCGGACGCAGGCAACATCAAGATGCGCGCGGAACGCAAGAACGGCAAGTGGGTGCTGAACGGCGCCAAGATGTGGATCAGCAACGCCCGCCGCGCCGATTTCATGATCGTGGTGGCAGTGACGGATCCCGCCCTCAAGTCGCGTGGGGGGATGACCGCGTTCCTGGTGGACAAGGGCACTCCCGGAGTCACCATTCCGACGTCGTACCCGATGATAGGCGAGTATCACCCCTATCAGGTCTTCTTCGACGACGTCATTCTGGACGACGAGCAGGTGCTGGGCGAAGTGGGCAATGCCTTTGTGCCCATCACCAACCGCCTGGGCGTACGGCGGCTCGATATTGCGGCCCGGTGCATCGGCTTGGCCAGCCGCTGCCTGGACATGATGGTCGAGCAGGCAAACAGCCGCCGCACCTTTGGCGCGCTCCTGGCGGACCGCCAGGCCATTCAGTGGTGGATTGCCGACAGCTACCAGGAAATCGAAATGGTCAGGCTGATGACCTACCGGCTGGCCTGGAAGATCGATCAGGGCGTGACCGATTTCCGCAGAGACGGTTCGATGGTCAAGGTGCAGGCGACGGAACTGATCCAGCGCGTGGTCGATCGGGCGATTCAGCTCTTCGGCGGCATGGGCCTGTCCAAGGAACTGCCATTGGAGTACATCGCCCGCATGTGCCGCGTATTGCGCATCGTGGAAGGCCCGAGCGAGGTGCATCGCTGGGTCATCGCCCGAGACCTGTTGCGCAACGGTGTTCCGAACTCATAAACAACAGCCCGCCCGGAGGGGGAAATCCCTCCACGCGGCGCCGCCTCCGCAGAGAGGCGCGCCGCCCACACCAAAGGAGACGTCCATGTCGTACACGAGAATCCTGCGCCGACCAGTGCTGCAATTCCTGGCGGCCGTCACCCTGGCCGCCCCGCTGGCCACCGCTGCTTGGGCGCAGTCCGCCAAATTCCCTGACCGCCCGCTGAGCCTCGTGGTTCCCTATGCGCCAGGCGCGACCACCGATCAGATTGCGCGCGCCGTTGCCGATCGCATGGGCCGCGAGTTGGGACAGACCGTGGTGGTGGAAAACCGCGCGGGCGGAAACGGCATCATTGCCGCGACCCACATCGCCCAATCCAGGCCGGACGGCTATGCGATGTTGCTGTCCAGCGATTCGACGTCGGTCTTGAACCCGATGCTCTATCACCGGCTTTCGTACAACGCGGACCGCGATCTGAGGGCGGTGGCCCTGCTGTCGGATCTTCCGGTCATCATGATGGTCAATCCGAAGCTGCCGGTGAGCAACCTGTCCGAATTCGTGGCGTACGCCAAGGCGCACCCGGGAAAAATCAACTACTCCTCCACCGGCAATGGCGGCACGTTTCACCTGGCTGGAGAGCTGTTCAGCCAGGCCGCCGGGATAGAAATCACGCACATTCCCTACAAGGGCGGCGCGCCCGCCCTGCAGGCTTTGATGGCAAATGAGGTGCAAGCCCTCTTTGGCGTGGTTGGATCCGCCCTTCCGCAAATCCGGGCCGGGAAAGTGCGTCCGATGGCGGTTGCCACGCGCGAGCGCTTGCCGCTGCTTCCCGACGTGCCCACTTTTGCCGAGCTCGGTTTTCCGGACTACGTCGTGCTGGTTCGATATGGCCTGATGGTTCCCGCCGCCACGCCCGATGAGCACGTTGCCCGGTTGGCGTCCGCCGCCAACAAGGCCCTCGCGGAGCCGGCGCTACGCAAGACCTTCACGGACCTGGGTTTTATCCTGCCTGCCCAAAGCAGCCCCCAGGCCTATTCAGCGCTGATCCAATCCGATCGCGCCCTTTGGGCCGACCTGATCCAGCGCAAGCAAATCTCGCTTGATTGATGAGGGGAATGCCATGTTGAACCTTCCTCCCCCGCTGCCGTTCGTCCTGATGCGAGGCGGCACCAGCAAGGGGGTGTTTCTGCGTGCCAGCGATGTCCCGCAGGATCGGGCCGCTCTCGCCGATTTGCTCCTGAGAATCTTCGGCAGCCCGGACCGCCGCCAGATCGACGGTCTGGGCGGCGCCGACAAGCTCACCAGCAAGGCAGCCATCATCGGGCCGCCGGTGCGCGCGGACAGCGACGTGAGCTATCTGTTTGGCCAGGTAGGCATCCTGGCGCCGGAAGTCGACTTCAACCTCAATTGCGGCAATCTGACTGCCGCGGTAGGGGTCTACGCCATCGAAGAAGGACTGGTGCCGGCCGAGAATGGCCATACGCTGGTGCGGGTGCATAACCTGAACACCGACCGGATCGTGCATGTGCGCGTGCCCGTCTCGGCCAGCCTGGCGCAGACCGAAGGATCGTGCGCGATCGACGGCGTGCCGGGTACGGGCGCGGCGATTGAACTGGATTTTTCGCGGGCGACGGGAGCAATCACGGGAAAGCTCCTTCCGCTGGGCGCTCCGTTGACCCGGTTGGAAGTCGAAGGCATTGGCGCCGTGGAGGTCTCCGTAGTTGATGGAGCCAATCTGGTGGTCTATATACACGCGTCGAGCCTGGGCTTGAACGGCACCGAGGAACCTGGGGCCATCGACGGGAATGCGGCGCTGAAGGCGCGCATGAATGCCATCCGCCGCAATGTCGCGCATCGGGTCGGTCTTGGGGATTATTGGAATGCGCGGCAGGCGCCGTCGACCCCGATGCTCGTGATTCTGCAATCCCCGCGCGACTACTCCACTTGCACGGATGGACGCCTGATCCCGGCAACGGCGCAGGACCTGGTCTGCCGGCAGTTCGCGTCGGGGTCCACGAGCAAAACGTTGGCGGCCACGGTCACGGCCACGACCGGCATGGCCTGCGGCATTGCCGGCACGCTGCCCGCCCGCATGCTGCGGCGGCCTGTGCCATGCGAGCTCGCGTTTGGGCACCCGTCCGGCCTCATCCACGTCGACGCTCATGTGCGGCCCGAGGGCGAGGAATGGCGGGTGGAACGCGCCGCGATCGTGCGCACCGCGCGCCGCATCGCCGAGGGCCGCGTCTACCCTTGCGGCGGCACGCGATGATGGCCAACTACCACAGCCGTAGCCACGCCTTGCGCGTTCACGCCGGGGTGGGCGCCCTGGACGAACTGGAAAACGAACTGAGGCAGGCGGGGGTTGGGCGCGCCCTGCTGCTGACCGGCAGAACGGTCGCGAAGGACCAGGCCTGGATGGACGATCTGCAACGCCAGTCGGGCGGCCGCATCGCGGGACTGTTCTGCGGCATTGGCAAGGAGGCGCCATTGGAGGATCTGCAAGGCGCGGTTTGCCGTGCGCGTGAGATCCAGGCGGACGGACTGATCGCCCTGGGGGCGGGCAGCGTCATCAAGGCGGCCCGGGTCGTGGCCATCCTGCTTGCCGAGCCCGGCCCGGTAGACGCCCTGGTAACGCAGTATCCCGCCGGGGGGGCGGCTGTCAGCCCCCGTTTGCTTGCTCCCAAACTACCCATCTTCAATATCTTGACCGCACCGACCTCGGCGCAGGCGCGCGGAGGCAGCGCGGTGCTGGGTGGCGGGACCCGCCTGGAGTTCTTCGACCCCAAGACGCGGCCTCGCTGCGTATTCTGGGATACGCGGGCGCTGGCCAGCGCGCCGCCGTCGCTCGCCGTGCGCACCAGTTTCACGGTCTATTGGCGCGCGCTGATGAGCATGGCCAGCGTGGCCCGGGCGAATCCCCTGGTGCAGGCCAGCCGGCGGCAGGCGTGGACGATCGCGCAGAAGGCATTTGCCAGCCAGCGCCCTTTCACCCCCGACGTTCTGCTGGACCTGTGCGCGGCGGCGTTGCTGCAGAACCGGGATGAGGATGATGGCGGCAGGCCGATGGACGCGCATTCGATTGCCAGCCAGGCCTACGCGCTGGCCGCGGCCGTGTTCCATGTCTGCCCGCAGGTCAGCCAGGCGGATGCCTACGCGGCCTTGACCCCGGCCATCATTCAGCTGGCTCCCGATAGCGCGGATGAACTATTGGCCGGTCTGGCCCAGGCCCTGGGCGGTTCGCCCGATCGTGCCAGCCTTGCCGCCCGCCTGCGCCGCGAGTGGCGGCAATGGGGGCTGTCGACGGCGTTGGATCGATTGGGTGTGCGAGAGGCGCACTGGCCCGCGATCCGCCAGATAGCCAGCCACAACTTCAATGCCGATCGCGATGGCCAATTTGCAGCACAAGCCGGCCGGATGCGCGCGCTGTTTGACGCCGCCTTGACCGGCGCATAGGTATCACTACAACAAGGAGACAAAGACATGACCCTAAGCAGATTCTTCCGCAGCCTGACGGGCACACTGGCCGTCGCGGTTCTTATCCCCTCGGCCGGCGCACTGGCGTCAACCGCGGATTTTCCCAGCCGGCCGATAACAATGATCACGCCCTACCCTCCCGGCGCCAGCACGGACGCCCTGGCGCGTCTCGTCGCGCGCTCCGTCGGGCAGGAGCTGGGACAAACCGTCGTGGTCGAATCCAAGGCCGGCGCGGGCGGCACCATTGCGGCACAGCAGACAGCGCGGGCGGCGCCCGACGGCTACACCATGATGCTGACCGCCGGCGGGATCATGACCATCAACCCATCGGTCTACAAGAAGCTGCCCTACAACCCGGTCAAGGATTTCGCATCGCTGACCGTGGCGGTGCGGGTTCCGCTGGTGCTTGCGGTGCGCAGCGATTCCAGGTTCAAGTCCATGGCCGACGTCCAGGCCGCGGCCAAGGCCAATCCGGGCAAGCTCACCTATGGGTCCGCCGGCGTGGGCACGTCGCAGCATCTGGCGGGAGAGCTGTACAAGAACATGGCGAAGGTCGATATCCTGCATGTTCCCTATAAGGGCGGAGCTCCCGCCATGACCGACCTGCTGGGCGGACAGATCGACATGATGTTTGTCCAGATCCCATCGGCGGAACCGCAATTGCGGTCTGGCGCGATTCGCATCCTTTCCGTGGGCAGCCCGCAAAGAAGCCCGTCGTTGCCCACCGTACCGACCGTGGCCGAGAGCGGTCTTCCCGGATACGATTCGGACACCTGGTATGGATTCAACCTGCCTGCCGGTACGCCACCGGAGATCGTAAGCCGCCTGCACAGTGCGATCATCAAGGCGCTGGGCGAAAACGAGGCAAAGCTGACGGAGCTGGGATTTGTCAAAGTCGCCAGCACGCCGGAGCAGATGGACGCCACCGTCAAGGCGGAGATCGCCTCGTGGGAGCCCATCATCAGGGAGGCGGGATTCCTCGGGTCGCAGTGAACGTAGCAGCGGGCGTGGCCGCCCGCCGGCCCGCCCTTCACGCCTTTTTCTGAACCCGTGCTTCGGGCTGCCTCGCGGGCGCTGACCGAGTTCGTGCAAGACATGAAGCGCAGCGGCTTTTGTGCACGAGGCCTTGTCGCGGCATAGGATTCCGGGGGCAGCGGGTGGCGGAGGTCTCTGGCGATCCGGCGCAGGGCCGCGCCGGCGGTCAGTCAGCGCCGGAACGGCTTTTCGATGATTCAATAATCGTTGTATGATTGAATCATGAATGAAGATCAAGCCGTCTCCGCCCTCAATGCCCTGGCCCATGCCCAACGCCTGCGCGTGTTCCGCGCCCTGGTGGTTGCCGGGCTTGCCGGGCTTACTCCCAGCGTCCTGGCTGACCAGCTCGGCGTGGCGCGAAACACGCTGTCCTTCCATTTGAAGGAACTGGCCCACGCCGGACTCGTCACCGTCGAGCAGCAGGGCCGCAACCTGATCTACCGAGCCGATTTTTCCCGGATGAACGGCTTGCTCGGCTATCTCACCGAGCACTGTTGCCAAGGTGCCCCTTGCGAGGTTTCCGATCCCGAGGCCTGCACTTCCTGCTGACCGGCAATCGTCCGCGACGTGCCTCTCTTTCCTTCGCTGCTGCCGGAACCGACCATGCCCCACTCTTTCTTCAACATGTTGTTCCTCTTCCTGCGTCTTGAGCGCCTGGACGCCATGTCGCTCCAGGCCGGGCTGCGGGGCATCGGCAAGACACAGGAGTAGCCGATGTCATCCGGCACACAAGCGGCGCCTGCTCCGCGGCAGGCCCCCGCCATTGGCGCCTTCGAGCGCTACCTGACCTTGTGGGTCGTTCTCTGCATCGTGCTGGGAGTCGGGCTGGGGCAGTCCATGCCCGCGCTGTTCCAGGCCATAGGGCGCCTCGAAGTCGCACAGGTCAACCTGCCGGTCGGGCTCCTGATCTGGGTGATGATCATCCCGATGTTGCTCAAGGTGGACTTCGGGGCACTGGGCCAGGTCAGGCAGCATTGGCGCGGCATAGGGGTGACGCTGTTCATCAACTGGGCGGTAAAGCCGTTCTCCATGGCCTTGCTGGGCTGGCTGTTCATCCGGCAGGTCTTTTCCTCGTGGTTGCCTGCCGACCAGCTGGACAGCTACATCGCCGGATTGATCCTGTTGGCCGCCGCGCCCTGCACCGCCATGGTGTTCGTCTGGAGCCGGCTGACCGGTGGCGATCCCGTGTTTACGCTGTCCCAAGTCGCGCTGAACGACACGATCATGGTGTTCGCCTTTGCACCGTTGGTGGGCCTGTTGCTGGGGCTGTCGGCCATCACCGTGCCGTGGGACACGCTCTTGGTGTCGGTCGGACTGTACATCGTGATTCCGGTCGTGCTGGCGCAACTCTGGCGCCGCGCGCTCCTGCGCCGCGGGCAGGCAGCCTTGGAGGCGGCATTGGCGCGGATCGGGCCGTTTTCCATCGCCGCCCTCCTCCTGACGCTGGTGCTGCTGTTCGCGTTCCAGGGCGAAGCAATCATTCGCCAACCCCTGGTGATCGCCATGCTGGCGGTGCCGATCCTGATCCAGGTGTTCTTGAACTCCGGCCTGGCGTACTGGCTTAATCGCCGGGTCGGCGAGCGGCATTGCATCGCCGGTCCGTCCGCGTTGATCGGCGCGAGCAATTTCTTCGAGCTGGCCGTGGCCGCCGCCATCAGCCTGTTCGGGTTCCAGTCCGGCGCCGCCTTGGCGACGGTGGTTGGCGTGCTGATCGAGGTTCCCGTCATGTTGCTTGTGGTGCGCATCGTCAACCAGAGCAAGGCCTGGTACGAGGCCGGCGCCAGCCGGAGCTGATACGTGCCGCCGCTGCAGACCTCTGCCTCGCAATCCCGAGTGGTCGGCACCCTGGGCACGGCGCAAACGCTGGCCTGGGCGTCTTCATACTATCTGCCGGCGATGCTGGCGACGCCCATGGCCAGCGAGTTGGGCCTGCCGGCCCCGACTGTCTACGCGGCGTTTTCCGTTGCGCTCGTGGCGTCGGCCTTGATCGGCCCTTGGGCCGGCCACGCGATCGACCGGCACGGCGGCCGGGCCGTTCTGACGGGAACCAGCCTGCTGTTCGCGTCTGGGCTTGCGATGCTGGGATTGGCGCAAGGCCCGTGGTCGATGTTCGCCGCCTGGCTGGTGATTGGCGTTGCGATGGGGGCGGGTCTTTACGAAGCCGCATTTTCCAGCCTGGTCCGCCTGTATGGTCTTCACGCCCGGGGCGCCATCACCGGCATCACATTGATAGCGGGCTTCGCCAGCACCGTCGGATGGCCCATGTCTGCCTGGATGGAGACCGAGTTCGGCTGGCGCGGGGCTTGTTTCGGCTGGGCCGCCCTGCACCTGCTGATAGGGCTGCCGCTCAATGCCTGGCTTCCCAGGGCGTCCGTGGGCTTGCCGGTGGAAAGGCCCGTCACCCACGAGTCGCGCCCTGTTGATGCTCCCCTTCCGGCAAAGCCGGAGTCTCCTGGCCTGACCACTGCCCTGCTCGCCTTTGTATTCGCCGCGACCTGGTTCATCAGCACGGCGATGGCGACGCACCTGCCGCGGATGCTGGAAGCCACGGGCGCCAGCCTGGCCGCGGCGGTCGGCGTCGGCGCGCTGATCGGCCCGGCCCAGGTTGCCGGCCGCGTGCTGGAGTTCAGCTTTCTGCGCGGCGTGCATCCGCTACTGTCGGCGCGCCTGGCGGCGCTCGCCCATCCGGCGGGCGTGGCGATATTGCTGATGGCTGGGCCGGCGTTTGCACCGGCCTTCGCGATCCTGCACGGGGCCGGCAACGGCATCCTGACCATTGCCAAGGGCACGCTGCCGCTCGTTCTTTTCGGCACGCAAGGCTACGGCGCGCGCCAGGGCTGGCTGATGATGCCGGCCCGCGTCGCGCAGGCGCTGGCTCCCTTCCTCTTTGGGCTGGCCCTGGATGCCTGGGGCGCGAATGCCCTCTGGCTGTCCGGTGCGCTGGGATCCGCCGCATTCGGCGCGCTGATCGTGCTGCGGGCGCGTCCGACGCCCGTCAGGCCTGCCTGACCATTTTTTCCAACACATCCAGAGGCTCTTATGAGTGCAGTCATGATTCACCACCATCCCGCCTGCGGGAGTTCGCGCCATGCCTGAGCTCCTTGTCGACCTGCCCAACGTAGATCCGGCGCTGTTTGACCGGCCGGACACCGCCGAGCTGTTTTCGCCCAAGCGGGCCACTCACGCCCCGCGCATCCTGCTGCTGTATGGTTCGCTGCGGCAGCGATCCTACAGCCGCCTGGTCGCCGAGGAGGCGGCCCGGCTGCTCCAGGCGCTGGGCGCCGAGACGCGAACGTTCAACCCTTCGGGCCTGCCGCTGGTCGATGATGCAACGGATGACCACCCCAAGGTTCGCGAGCTCCGGGAACTGGTGCAGTGGGCCGAGGGCATGGTCTGGAGCTCACCGGAACGCCATGGCGCCATGAGCGGCCTGATGAAGACGCAGATCGACTGGATTCCGCTGTCCGTGGGGGCCGTGCGTCCCACTCAGGGAAAGACGCTTGCCGTCATGCAGGTCTCGGGCGGATCCCAGTCCTTCAATGCCCTGAACCAGATGCGCGTGCTGGGTCGCTGGATGCGCATGCTGACCATCCCCAATCAGTCCTCGGTGGCGAAGGCTTACCAGGAATTCGATGAAGCCGGGCGGATGAAGCCGTCGCCCTACTACGATCGGGTGGTCGATGTGGTCGAAGAACTCATGAAGTTCACGCTGCTTACGCGCGACGCGGCCCCTTATCTGGTGGACCGCTACAGCGAGCGCAAGGAAACCGCCGAGGCGCTATCGAAGCGGATGAAGCAGCAGGCCATCTGAACTGACGATCCTTCCGGATGGACGCCGGCTGCGCCGGCAGGCAGCCCTGGTGCATCCGTTCCAGTCCAGCCGCATCCCCCCGCCGCGCCGCCGCCGAAACGATTGACAGTGGCTGGGGGAAGGTGAAAATAAGCGCAGTTCAACGGCATGAGTCGTCTCGCCCGCCTTTGAGCTTCCCAATACGCAGGCCAACGTGCACCGCACGGTTTGCAGCTTCGTGCGGTCGATTCAACTCTCTAGCGGTGGAGTGTTGCAAATGGCGACCAAACGAACTCTCTTTTGTGGCATTGCGGCGCTTTTCGGCGCGGCGGCGGCACTCTGCGCGCCTGCGGCAGCGCAGGAACAGCGCAAGCCCAACATCGTGCTGATCGTGTCGGACGACACGGGCTATGGCGATCTTGGCCCTTATGGCGGTGGCGTCGGGCGTGGAATGCCAACGCCCAACATCGACCGGCTGGCCAACGAGGGAATGACGTTCTTCTCCTTCTACGCGCAACCCAGCTGCACGCCGGGCCGGGCCGCCATGCAGACCGGTCGCATCCCCAACCGCAGCGGCATGACCACCGTCGCGTTCCAAGGCCAGGGTGGCGGCTTGCCGGCAGAGGAATGGACGCTGGCCTCGGTCCTCAAGACGGGCGGCTACAAGACGTTCTTCACCGGGAAATGGCACCTGGGCGAAGCGGACTACTCCCTGCCGAATGCGCAAGGCTACGACGAGATGAAGTACGCCGGCCTCTACCATCTGAACGCATATACCTACGCGGATCCCACCTGGTTTCCGGACATGGATCCCGAACTGCGCGCAATGTTCCAGAAAGTCACGCGGGGCGCCCTCTCGGGCAACGCCGGCGAAACGCCGCGCGAGGACTTCAAGATCAACGGACAGTACGTCGATACGCCGGTCGTGGACGGCAAGGAAGGGGTCGTGGGCATCCCGTTCTTCGACCGCTATGTCGAAAAGGCGTCGCTCGACTTCCTGGACCGGAACGCCAAGTCCGACCAGCCGTTCTTCATGAACATCAACTTCATGAAGGTGCACCAGCCGAACATGCCGGATCCTGACTACATCGGGAAATCGTTGTCCAAGAGCAAATATGCCGATTCGGTCGTGGAGCTGGATGCGCGCATCGGGCGGATCATGGACAAGCTGCGGGCGCTGGGGCTGGACAAGAACACGCTGGTCTTCTACACGACCGACAACGGCGCCTGGCAGGACGTCTATCCCGATGCCGGCTATACACCGTTCCGCGGGACCAAAGGCACCGTGCGCGAAGGCGGCAACCGGGTTCCGGCCATTGCCTGGATGCCGGGCAAGATCGCGCCCTCTTCCAAGGACCACAGCATCGTGGGCGGCCTGGACCTGATGGCGACGTTCGCCGCGGTGGCCGGCGTGAAGCTGCCTGAGAACGACCGCGCCGCAAAGCCCATCGTCTTCGACAGCTACGACATGTCGCCCGTTCTTTTCGGGACCGGCAAGTCGGCGCGCAAGTCGTGGTTCTATTTCACCGAGAACGAGCTGTCGCCTGGCGCCATACGGGTCGGCAACTACAAGGCGGTGTTCAATCTCCGGGGCGACAACGGCGTGAAAACCGGCGGTCTTGCGGTGGACACCAATCTGGGCTGGAAGGGGCCGGAGTCGTATGTCGCGGCGGTTCCGCAGGTATTCGACCTGTGGGCCGATCCGCAGGAGCGCTACGACATCTTCATGAGCAACGTCACGGAAAGAACATGGACGCTGCCCACGATGAATGCGGCCGCGGCGGACCTCATGAAGACGTACGCGACGCACCCGCCCCGCAAGGCGCAAAGCGAGGTCTACAACGGGCCCATCACCCTGTCGCAGTACGAGCGCTTCCAGTACATCCGGGAGAGCCTGGCCAAGGAGGGTTTCAGTCTTCCGATGCCTACGGGGAACTGAGCGTATCGCTGGTTTCAATCTCCAGGCCTGGCCCTGGGGCCCGGGGCGCGCTTGCCTAGTTCGCGGCAGCCGCGCCCTGCGCTCTCACCAGCGAATAGGCGATGTAGTACTTGTAGATGTTGCTGACGTACTGGACGGTCTCGCGCCCGATGCGCTCCGCCGCCACGCGCTCGACGTTGTCGAACCAGACGTTCGGGTCAAGCCCCTTGGCGGCGGCTTCCTTGCGCAGCTGGTTGATCCGGCCTGGTCCCGCGTTGTAGGCGGCGAACGCGAACAGGCCTTTGTTCAAGTCCGTCATGGGCTCCTTGGCGTAGTACTGGTCGATCATGAAGCGGATGTATTTCACGCCGCCATGGATGTTGTATTCCTCGCGGCGGATGTCCCCGACCTTCAAGTCCTTGCCGGTTGCGGGCATGATCTGCATGACGCCGACCGCACCCACCGAGCTCTTGGCGTTCTGGTCCAGGCGCGATTCCTGGTAGCCCTGCGCCATCATCAGCAGCCAGTCAATGTTGTACTGATCGCCGTATTTGCGGAAGAAATCCGCCAGCCGGTGGAATTTGTCGATTTCGTCGGGATCCGTGGCGCTCTTCACCCATTTCACGGACTTCAGGTACTTGGTCAGTTGCTGATTGCCGGACGAGGTGCCGATGCGGTTCTTCACAATAAACGGATTCAATGTGGCGGCGAGCTTCGGAGAGTCCTTCCTGAACGCAAAGGCGATGTCATTGCCGGCATCCACCTCCAGGTTTTCGTAGACGCGGATCTGCGGGAATATCTGTTTCCAGAAAACCGCCAGGTAGCGGTCGGCCACGGTGTACTTGATCAAGTCCGCGCTGGCCATTTCCAGGATGTCGTCGGTCTCGAATATGCCCGGCGCATCGCGGATGATGGCAGGCTTCAGTCCCCTGGCCTGCAGGTCCGCGTTCAGGTTCTTCACGCTTGCGTAATAGCTGCTGGCCGGGTTGATGAAGAGTTCCTGGCCCGCCAGGTCGTCCAGTGACTTCAGTTCGGGCGCCCCGGGCGAGGCAACGATGATCTCGCGCACGCCCGTGGCCAAGGGGGTCGAAAAATCGACCAGTTTCTTGCGCTCGTCGGTGATGGTCAGATTGGCGGCGGCGATGTCGCCCTTGCCGGCCAGCAGATCCGGAATAAGGCGTTCCCGCGATGTGGGCAGGAAGACGACATAGACGCGGATATTCTTGTTCTTCAGCTGGGCGTTCAGGTCGTTTTCGAATGCCGTCATCATGTCCGCGATGATGCCGCGCTGGGTGCCGCCCTTGTCCAGGAAATACAGTGCCTTGTTGTAGGGCACCAGCACGCGGACCTGGCGGCGCTGGATCATGCCGTCGAGGTCGCCCGTCCAGGGCTTGACGTTGTAGGCCAGTGCGAGAGGGTCGCCGCGCGCGCGGGTTTCGGCGGATAACGCGGGGCTTGCAGCGAAAAATTGCAGAGCCGCGCACAGCATCAAGGCGAAAAGGCGGAATGACATGGTGCCTCCGAACGATATGACGAGGGAGATTTCCTGTCGGGAAAACGGACGCGTCCGGGCTGCGTTTCGCCGTCGGCACCATTATGGGAAGCCCGTTTCCGCTACACCAGCTAGTGGAAACCCAGCCCGAAGACCGTGTCCGGTTGCGGTCCCGTGGTGCAATGGCGGTCTTCAAACCAACCGTCGGGACGGTCCCATGGCCCCAGCGCGATTTGGCGCACAGTTGATGCCGATTCCAATATTCCTTTGTCTGTACGTCCTGGCTTGGCTCAAATGGGCGGTGCCAGGGATGGTCGGGATGGCTTATATGACGCTGAGCGTCCTCACGCTCGCAGCCTACGCTTTCGACAAGGCGGCGGCAAAGGCCGGGCGCAGGCGGATTTCCGAAAGAACCCTGCATCTGCTGTCGCTGGCCGGAGGTTGGCCCGGCGCGCTGCTAGGGCAGCAATGGCTTCGACATAAGTCCGTGAAGGCGGACTTCCGGGCCAGGTTCTGGGTCACGGTCCTGTTGAACGTCGCGGGCTTCGTGCTGCTCTGCACACCGGCCGGACGAACCCTGGCGGCGTTATAAGCGGGGGATCAGGGCAAGGGGGAGTCCTTCCGCGGGCGGATGGACACTGCCAGGCCGATCGGCCAAGATGGCTGCTTGCCCTCAAGGAGATCCCATGTGGGAACCCAGCGAGTCCTACCCCGATCCCGCCATTGAGGTGCTGGATCCCCGCTTCCTGAAATACCGGATCGGCAATGCCGCCGTCGAACGCCTGGCCACCGGCATCCGCTATGGCGAAGGCCCGGTCTGGTTCGGCGACGGCAGATACCTGCTCTGGAGCGACATTCCCAACAACCGCATCATGCGGTGGGATGAGGAAAGCGGCGCGGTGTCCGTGTATCGCAAGCCGTCGGGGTACGCCAATGGGAACACCCGGGACCGCCAGGGCCGGCTGCTGAGTTGCGAGCACGGCGGGCGCCGCGTGGTGCGGACGGAATACGACGGAACCCTGACCGTGCTGGCGGAGCGATTCCAGGGCAAGCGCCTGAATTCACCCAACGACATCGTGGTGAAGCGCGACGATTCAATCTGGTTCTCGGATCCCGTCTTCGGCATCCTCAATGACTACGAAGGCTTCAAGACGACGCCGGAACTGCCGACTTGCGTCTACCGGCTGGACCCGGCTTCCGGGCGGATGGAGGCCGTGGTGGAGGACATCCCGAATCCGAACGGGCTGTGCTTTTCGCCCGATGAGCGCCTGCTGTATATCGTGGACAACGGCTCCAGGCCGAACCGCATCCTGGTGTACGAGGTCGCCGAAGGCGGAACGCTGACCCATGGGCGCACCTTCGTCGACGCCGGGGACCAGGGCCTGCCGGATGGCATACGCTGCGACACGGACGGCAATGTCTGGGCCGGCTGGGGTTCGGGGCCTGCCCTGAACGGCGTGATGGTCTTTGCGCCTGACGGTGCGCCGATAGGACGCATCGACTTGCCGGACCGGTGCGCCAACTTGTGCTTTGGCGGCGCGCGGCGCAACCGCCTGTTCATGGTCGCCGGGCAATGCCTTTTCTCCCTGTACGTGGATGCCCAGGGCGCGGCCCATCCCTGATATCAGGTCGCGGCGGGATTGCGGCTGCTCACCGCCGCCAGCCTGGTTGACCGCCGCCGCCACCACAGCCAGACGCCGCTGATGCCCAGGCCGCCCAGCGCCAGCCCGCCTAGCGCGACGGCGATTTCCAGCGCGGCCCCGCCCAGTTCGCCGGTATGCAGCGGAAAGGCGAAAGCGGTGGCCCTGGCCCCGGGGTCCAGCGAGTTCCAGCGTTGCACCGCCAGCACTTGGGCGGTGCGAGGATCCATCCAGACCGAGCTCAGGCCATTGGGATGCGGGTCATCGGGCAGCCGGAAGCGGAACCGGATTGGGGCGCCCGCGTTGGGGGGAACCACGATATAGCCGATGAAACCCGGTTCCTGGAACTGTGCGGAGGCCTTGATGGCCAGTTGGTCCAGCGATGGGGGGTCGCCTTCGGCCGGGACGGCCGCGGGCAGCCGTGGCGCCTTCACGGGTGTTTCGCCGGCAAGCCATGTCACCGCGGCACCCAGCGGACGCCAGGCCATGTAGGCGCCGGTGGCCACCGATACGGCGATCAGCAGGCCCAGCGCCGCGCCGCCGACTCGGTGCAGATCGAACAGCGCCCGCAGCGCACCTCTATCCAGCGCGATGTTCCAGCCCTTGGACCAGTGGCGCGGCCACCACAGGATCAGGCCGGTGACCAGGAGGAACAGATAGGCGAGCGCGACCCAGGCCAGGACGGCCTTGCCGGTGCTCTCCATATACAGCGAGCTGTGCAGCTTGAACAGCACGTTCGCCGCCCCTTCCGTCTCGCCGCGCCTGCCCTGCTCCGCGCCCGTGGCCGGGTCCAGGAACAGTGTCCCGCGCCAGCCGCCGCGCACGCGAATCTGCAGGGTTTCACCCGGATCGCGGACGGGCCGGAACACGAGGTTCGCGCCGGGGCCGAACTCCAGCCGGACCGACCGCAGCACGGCCTCCAGCGGCACCCCCGGCTGCGCAGTGGCCGCGCCGGAGCGGGCCACGAACAGTTCCGGATTCGCCCAGCGGTCCAGAGGCGGCGCGAAGACCAGCGCCGCGCCAGAGAGGCCGGCGAAGATCAGCACCCAGCCCGCGCTGAGCGCCAGCCAGCGGTGCACCCGCAGCCATAAGCCGCGCAGGCCCTTCACGCGGACGCTCCCGATGGAGGATTGCGCATGGCGTTCAGAACGCGACCGAGGCCTGCAGGTAGACCGTGCGGGGCTGGCCTACGAACTTCCCGCCGTTGTTGTCGGTGGAGCGCGTGAAGTAACGGCGGTCAAACAGGTTCTTGATACCCACCGCCACCTTCAGGTCGTTCATCTCGCGGCCGAAGTCGTAACCCGCCCGCAATGCGACGGTGGCAAAGCCCGGGATGTCGCCCAGACGGCCGCTGGCGTCCTCTTCGGTCACGTAGCCTGCGCCGGAGTCCGGGGATCCGGGCGAATGTTGCTTGGACTGCGCGAACACGTCGGCATTGAAGGTCCAGCGGTTGACGGCGTAGCGCGCGCCGATGGACGCCACCTGGCGCGAGTACAGCGGCAGGTCGCGGCCCTGGAACGCGCCTGCCTTGGCGATCGCCTGCGTATAGGTGTAGGTCGCATAGACGGACAAGCCGCGCAAGGCGTCGCTCAGGTCGCCCAGGTCATAGCGCAAGGCGGATTCCACGCCGCGGTGGCGGGTGGCGCCCAGGTTGGTCCACATGCCCTCCCCCACGATCGACCGGGTCAGCTGCAGTTCCTTGTCGAAGTCGATGTTGAACAGCGTGAATTCCCCGCTCCAGGCCGGACCGGCAAAGTGCGTGCCGATTTCATAGGTCTTGGCGGTTTCCGGGTGCAGCCCGTCGGTGGTGGAAGCCAGCTGGCTGTATTGCTGCGGGCCGAAGGACTTGCCCGCATTGGCGAACAGGGACCACTGATCACTCATGCGGTACAGCACCGACATGGTCGGAAGCGTGACGCGCGAGTCGATCGACGGCGACGTGGCGCTGGTGACCGCGCCCGTCGCCGTATTGAAGTTGGTGACGTCGTTATAGGTGCTGATGCTCTCGAAGCGCACGCCGGGCGTGATCGTCCAGTTGCCGATGTCGATGCGGTCGTCCACATAGAAGGCGTGGGCGGTGGTGCCGCCGTTGCTCGTCTGGTAGGTGGGCATCCTCAGGTCGAACGCATTCCCGCCGGCGTCCGGGTCGTAGTAGGCGGTGCGCCCCGCCACTTCCGAACTGCTTTCCTTCAGGTAGCGGTAGCCCACGCTGATTTCCTGCACCACGGAGCCGGAATCGATCAGGCGGGAATAGCGCGGCTCGATGCCGAAGTAGTGATAGCTGCGTGGCGCGGACGTCAGGCGGAACTTGTCGGCCGTGGCGCCGGTTCCGGCCTGCTCGATATAGCTGCCGCGGTAGGAATCCACGTAGTACGTCAGGACTTCGAAGTTGTTGACGCCGTCGTTGTGGGTGTATTTGAACGAGCCATCCGTGCGCCGGCCGGTGAACTGGTCGTACTGGCGCGTGGACTGGAACGGGTCTTCCGAGTATTGCGCGGTGGTCAGCCCGCCCGGCATTCGCCCCTTGCCTTCGAAATGGTGCAGCGACACGGCGATGTTGTCGTCCGGCGTCAGGCGGTACGCCCCCTTCAGGATGACGTCGTCGATGTTCGTCGAATCGTTGCTTGAGCGGTAGCCTTCGCCATGGGTGCCCGAATACAGCAGCGCGCCGCCCAGGCCCTGGTCGGTCGTGCCGCCCACGAACAGGCTGGGCGTGGTCTTGACGTTGCCGCCGTGGCTGTACATTTCGGTGCCCACGTTCAGGCTGGTCGTGAAGTCCTGGGGAATCGGCCGGGTCACGAAGTTGATGATGCCGCCCACGTTCTGCGGGCCATAGCGTACCGAGCCCGCGCCGCGCACCACGTCGACGGATTCCAGGTTGCCCAGCGACACGGGGGCCAGCGATAGCTGAGGCTGGCCGTAAGGCGCGTACGCCATCGGCACGCCGTCCATCAGGATGGTGGAGCGCGGCGAGAGCCGCGCCGTCAGGCCGCGGATGCCAACGTTGAGTGACACATCGCTGCCGCCGGTGCCGTTGCTGTCCTGCACCTGGACACCGGGAATCTCCCGCAACACGTCGCGCACGCTGCTGGCTCCGCTCTCCACAATGCGCTGCCGCTCCACGACCGTGCGAGCGCCGGGATGGGCAAGCACCTTTTCCTCGGTCGGCGTGCCCAGCCAGTCGCCCGTCACGGTGACCGCAGCCAACTCCCCTGCCTCGGCGGGAGGCGCCGACGCCGTCTGGGCATGGGCCGTGCCGGCCAAACCGGCGAGCGCCGCGGCAACGGCCACGGCAAGCTTGCGCTGCGCCGCAAGCGTGTTCTGAATTCTGGCGTGAGCCATTGCTACTGTTCTCCAAGCGCCCATCCCGGGCATGCCACGATTGGCGGTCATGCTCGATGGCGCCTGGGTGGCGAGAGTCAATGACACGGGTGCAGGACGACCAGAGTCCGGCACCGGGCGGGAGTATAAATAGGATCCATTTGCAAGTAAATAGGCGCCAAAATGGTTGCCAAGTTAACTTGGCTTGGCTTTTCATGCGGCTTTCAGGGCGATCAGCGTCGCGCCGATGGCGTGTTCGACGGGGGAGTTCCGGAAGGATTTCGGCGTGCCGTCCCTATCGTGGGCCGGCGGGATTTCAATCCCGAGGGGATGGCTTGGCGCTACAAAAAGCCGATCCAGCGTCCCGCCACCAGGCAGCCCAGCCATAGCAGCAGCGAGGCCCCCGCATGCAGGCGCATTCCGCCCGAGGGAGCGCTGCCCTGGACCACGCCGGCCCAGGCCCTGCCCCGGCGCACCAGCCAGGCGTTGAGCGCGCCCGCGCCCAACAGGGCCATCTTTGTCAGGAATGCGGGGTTTTGCAGGTATTCCTGGGGGCGTACCGAGAACAGCATGGCGCCGGTCAGCACGGCCAGCGCCAGCCCGACCGCGGCCGTACGCGCCAGCACGGGCGCCAGCAGCGCCAGGGGCCCGGGCTTGATGAGGCCGAGCAAGCGCAGGTCGAGCGGAACGATGGACCCGATCAACAGGCCGATGGCGCCGATATGGGCGGCATTGACCAGCAGGTACAGCGTGCCGGACCGCCGCAGCCATATCGACGGCGGCAAGGCTTCAAGCTGTTCGAGGGCGAGCCGAAGCAGGTCGGGCATCGCTGCGGGCCCGGCCGGCTCAGGGCTTCTTGATGCGGCTGGGGTAGATGTCGTAGGTTTTGCCGCCCACCTTGACCTGCACGGCCTTCATGCGCTTGTTGGCCGCGTCCTGGTCCCGGTTGCCGATAGCCGTGATGGCATCGCCGGGTTTGGCGGAGCCTTCGACGAACCCGGCCTCTTTCGTCTGGCTGGGATTGCCCAGTTCTACAAGCCACACGCCATCCGCGGCCCGGACCTTGAGCGTGGGATGCGGCGGCGCGATCTGCACCTGCTCGACCGTGCCCTGCAGGGTCATCTGCTCGGATTCGGCCCATGACCAGCCGTGATGCGCCATGACCGTGGGGGCCGCCGCCCCCAGTACGGATAGCGCCAGTCCTGCCAGTAACGCGCGTTTGGAAAGCTTCATGTCGATGCTCCTGGAGTTGCGGTTGGCCTGATCCCCATCCCGGCCCGGCGCAAGCTTGCCGGCACCCGAAAACAGAGCATAGCAGCCCGTCCAGCGCCGCCGCCATGCCGGATTTCCGCTAATCCGGCTGCCGTCCGCCATTGGGGATACTCCTGGTATCCCACTGGGATACCAATCGGATACCTTCTCGTCCATCGCCCTGGCCTATCACTCGGCCAGGGCCCTCTCTTGGTCTCAATACATACATGAACGCCACGCAACGCACCTATCAGACCCTGCTCGACCAGATCGTGTCGCGCCGCATTCCCGCCGGCGAAGTGCTGGAGGAACGCCGGCTGGCCGACGAGCTGGAGGTCTCGCGCACGCCACTGCGCGCCGCCATGAACCGGCTGCTGGGCGAAGGCATGCTGGAACGCCTGTCCAACGGATCCATCGTGGTCCGCTCCTTTGGCGTGACGGATCTGCTGGAATTGCTGCAAGTCCGCAGCCTGCTCGAAAGCGAGGCGGCCGCCATGGCGACAAACCGCATTCCCGCGGAGCCGCTGGAAGGCCTGCACGCGCGCCTTCAGGCCCTGCTGGATGCCGCCACGCCCGACGAGAAATCCGACTGGGAGGTCGACAACGCCCTGCATGACCTGATCGCCGCGTACTGCGGCAACCGGAACCTGGCGGCGATGATCACGGCGGCCCGCCGGCAGGTGCGGATGTGCGACGTCGAGCGCCTGCCGCAGCGGCAGGTCGAGGCCCGGCAGGAACATCTGGCCATCATCCAGGCTTTGCTGTCTGGCGATGCCGCCCGGGCGCGCGAGGCCATGGCCGCCCACCTGGAAAGCGTGCGGCGCAGCTACGTGAACTCGCTGGGATACCTGACCCATGGCGCCTGACATGCCGACTCCGCGCCGCGTCCTGCCTGCCCAGCCGCTCACCCCGCAGGCCTTCGCGCCCTACGGCGAGGTGATCGCCCATCAGGGTGCCGAGCGCCGCCATTACCTGACGGAACCGATGCGGCACGGGCCGGACGCGATCCGCAACGCCTGCTGGGTGAGCCGGCTGGACACACCCGCCCGGGGGGCCTGCGTGATCGAACTGCTGGAACGGCATCGCTATGCGGCCCAGACATTCGTCCCCCTGACTGATACGCCCTATCTGGTGGTGGTGGCGCCCACCGCGCCCGACGGTCTGCCCGACATGGACCGGCTGCAGGCCTTTCGCGCGTCCGGGCGCCAGGGCGTGTGCTACCGCGTCGGCACCTGGCATCACGGCCTGACCGTACTGTCCGGACCGGCCGAGTTCCTCGTCATGATGGGCCAGACCTGCCGCGACGACGACGATGAATTCTGGCGCGCGCCGGCGCCCCACATCGTTGTTTCCCTTCCCGATTGATTCCTTCACGGATGGCAAGCCCGCTATGACTATCGATCCCCCGCATCTGCGCCGCGACTTTGTCGGCTATGGCGAAAATCCGCCGGACCCCAAATGGCCAGGCGGCGCGCGCCTGGCATTGAACCTGTGCATCAACTACGAAGAAGGCGGCGAGCCGTCGGTCCCTGACGGAGATCCCGAGTCCGAGACCGGACTGACCGAAGGCGGTGCGGGCGGCTTCAGCGGCCGCGACCTGGCCGCCGAATCGATGTTCGAGTACGGCAGCCGGATCGGCTTCTGGCGGGTGCACCGCCTGCTGCAGACGCGCGGCATGACGGCCACCGTGCTGGGCTGCGGACTGGCGCTGGAACGCAATCCCCAGGTCTGCGACGCGATCCGGGCCAGTGGCTATGACGTCTGCGCGCACGGCTGGCGCTGGGAGCGGCATCAGAACCTGACGCTGGAGCAGGAGCGCGAACGCATCCGCCGCACGGTGGAGTCGATTGCCCGTACGGTCGGCTCGCGGCCGCTGGGCTGGTACTGCCGCTATGGCCCCAGCCTGAACACGCGCGCCCTGCTCGCCGAGGAAGGCGGTTTTCTTTATGACTCCGACACCTACAACGACGAACTGCCGTACTGGACATCGGTGGATGGCAAGCCGCATCTGCTCGTGCCCTATGGGCTGGCGAACAACGACGCCAAGTTCGTCCGCGGCGGGATGGCGACCGGACAGGATCTGTTCGAGTACCTGCGCGACGCTTTCGACGTGCTTTACGAGGAAGGCGCGACGCAACCCAAGATGATGTCGGTCGGCCTGCACCTGCGGCTGGTCGGCCAGCCCGGGCGCGCCGCCGGCCTGGCGCGCTTTTTGGATCACGTGGCCGCGCATCCCGACGTCTGGGTCTGCCGGCGCGTCGATATCGCGCGCCACTGGCACGCCAACCATCCGCCCGCGCAGGCCGCGACGCGCTGATTCGTTTTCCGCATTGACCACGTTTTCTCTTTCAGGAGAGCAGTATGTCGAAGTACAGGAAAGTCAATCGCCGGGGCGTTCTGGCCACGGCCCTGGCGGGGCTGCTGACCATGGGTCTGGGCGCCGCGGCGCACGCCCAGACGTATCCGGACAAGCCCATCCGCATCGTCGTGCCCTTCCCGCCCGGCGGCGCGGCCGACACGCTGGCGCGCGCGCTGGCGCAACAGTTGAACGACGCGCTGGGCAAGCAGGTCATCGTCGAAAACAAGGCCGGCGCGGGCGGCACGATAGGCACCACCGCGGTGGCTCGCGCGGAGCCCGACGGATACACCTTGCTGCTTGGCAACGTATCGACGCTCGCCATCGCGCCCAGCCTGTATCCGAACCTGAACTACGACCCCGTCAAGGATTTCCAGCCTGTCACCCTGGTTGGCAAGAGCCCGCTGGTCTTCGCCATCAACCCGGCCCTGCCGGCGAAGAACCTGCCCGAGCTGATCGCGCTGGCATCCAGGGAGCCGGGCAAACTGACATTCGGGTCCTCGGGCGCGGGCAGCATCACCCACCTGACGGGCGAGGTGCTCAACCTGGCGACGCGCGGCAATCTGGTCCACGTGCCCTATAAGGGCAGTTCGCCCGTGCTGCTGGCGGTGGCTTCGGGTGAACTCAGCATGGGCGTCACCCAGGTGGTGGAGATGTTGCCCCAGTACAAGGCCGGCCGGGTGGGCGCGGCCGCCGTGACGGGATTGGAAAAATCGCCCGCGCTGCCCGATGTGACGACGGCCCGTTCGCAGGGTGTCAACGGGCTGGAGGCCACCACCTGGTACAGCCTGATGGCGCCCGCCGGCGTATCCGCAAGCGTCATCGACCGGCTGCAGCCCGCGCTGCAAAAGGTGCTGGCCAATCCCGACCTGCGCAAGCGCTTCGCGGATGAAGGCCTGATCCTGGCGGGCTCGACCCCGGCGGAGTTGGGGACGTTCCTGCGTGGCGAGGTCCAGGATTGGGCCGCCGTGATCAAGCAGGCGGGCGTGAAACTCGACTGACACAGGGGCGCGGCTGGACGAAAAGGCTGTTCCCCTGGCCGAATGCCCCGAGCGGCGGGCATTCGGCGACGACGATTCGTCGAGAAATACCAAGTTTCAGTGATACCAAAGGATGCCTCCGCAATATCTAATGCGTCGGAGAAGTTCATCCTGATGGGAAATGTTTAAGCTGACGAATGATTACGCTTGCGCGACGCCCCGCCGCGTGGCGGAGCAGGCCGATGCCGATGTGCAACTGCGCGATCTGGTGCGCCGGCATTGCGCGCGATTGGAACGGCTGCTCAAGGAAGAAATGCAGCGTAAAGGCCCCGCGTATGCGCAGGCCTTCGGCGGTTGCGTGGAGGCCCATCGCGGCCGCGGGGAGGCTCCCGTCGCATCCTGGCTCTATGGAGTGACCTTGCACTTGCTGCGGGATGGATGGGCGGCGGGCGTCGCTGAGCAGTTCGTCTGGCGGTTCTTGGAGGCTTTTCCGCGCGAGTTCGGGCGGCCCATGCTGATCCTGGCGCTGTCCGGCGGCAGCTACATCACTTGCTCCCTGTACCTGTGCAAGCCGGCAAGCGCCCCCGAAAGAGATATTTCGCTGCCGGCCGACTCCGCCAATTGGGTGCGCCAGCACCTGCATTAGCACGAGAGGCTCATCCTTTCGTCCAATTCTGCTTAATGTTTTACTTTTAATAAAACACTTTAAGTGTTGAATAAAAACTTAAGTAAAACATCTGCTTATGCAGATATTCTAATAAGTTGAATTAGGTTTTGAGGCGTATAGCCGCCCGCCGGGACGTTCCCTAATCTGCGTCCCTCGCCCATGCACCCCAGGAAAACCCTGCGGAACTTTCTCGATTTCGAACTGGTCGTTTTATGTTCAGACAATTGTCAGCATATGCCGACATCCCGGTCTGAATCCGCGTCCCGCGCGCCCAACCGAGAGAACCGCATGACTATGCCCTGCTCGCGTTCATTCGTGAATCCGATCCTCGTGGCCGCGCGGCCGGCAAGGACAAGTTCTCCGGGCGGGCCCTCCACGCTGCCTGCGCGGCCCGTCCGGCGTCAACCGCAATGAGCGGCGCCTCCGACACCGTCGTCGAACCCGCATCGGCTGGCCTGTCGGTCATGGACGCGACCATGGTCCTGGTCGGCGTGGTGATCGGCATCGGCATTTTTGGCTTCCCGCCCCTGGTGGCGCAGCACGCGGCTTCGGAAGCCATGTACATCGCTCTGTGGTGCGCGGGCGGGCTGATCATGCTGGTCGGTGCGCTTTGCTACGCGGAACTGGGCTCCGCCTATCCCGGCGCGGGCGGCGAATACCTTTACCTGACCCGGGCGTGGGGGCCGCGCGTGGGGCTGATGTTTGCCTGGGCCCGCTGCTCGGTGATCCAGACTGGCGCCATCGCCGTGGTCGCCTTTATTTATGGCGACTACGCGCAACGCCTGCTGCCATTGGGGAGCCAGGGGCCGGCGGCGCATGCCGCCATCTCGGTCGTTGTGCTGACTGCCTTGAACATGGTGGGCACCCGGTACTCCAAGCGCCTGCAGTGGATCTTCACCGTACTTACCTTGGTCGCGCTGGCCGCGGTGCTGATCGGCTGCCTGACTGCTTCGGGGCACAATCTGCTGAACACCGCCGAGCCCGCACCGCTGTCGGGCAATCCCGCGGGTCTCATGGGGATGGGCATGGTGTTCGTCCTGCTGACTTATGGCGGCTGGAACGAAGCGGCCTACCTGAGCGGCGAATTGCGCAATCCGGCGCGCAACATGAGCCGGGTGCTGCTCATCGGGACGGCGGTGGTGACCGGCACCTACGTGCTGACCAATATCGCATTGCTGGAGATCTTCGGCTTGCAGGGCTTGCGCGACACGCCCGCGCTGGGCGCCGAAGTCATGCAGCTGGCCGCGGGCCCCTACGCGGCGGCAATGCTCAGCCTGACCATCTGCGCCACCGCCCTCAGTACGATAAACGGAACGATCATCACGGGTGCGCGGGTGTACTGCGCGCTGGGCCGGGACGTCCCCCGACTGCGCGCGCTGTCGGGCTGGAGCGCTCGCAACGAGACGCCGGTCAGCGCCCTGCTTGTCCAGGGAGTGATCACGCTGGCGCTGGTGGCGCTGGGCGCATTCAGCCAGAACAGCGTGCAAACCATGGTGGCCTATACGGCGCCGGTCTTCTGGCTGTTCATGCTGCTGGTGGCGGCATCGGTGTGGCGGTTGCGGCGCATGGACCCGGAGCGGCCGCGGCCTTTCCGCGTTCCCCTGTATCCCCTTCCGCCGCTGCTGCTCGTCCTGACCTGCGCCGGGCTGGTCGTTTCCAGCGCAATCTATGCCGGGGCGGGCGCCCTGATCGGACTGGCGGTGCTGGCGGCCGGCATACCCTTGCTGCGTCTGCTCAAGCCCGCCCAGGCGCCCGGCTAGCACGGGTTCTTCCACGCGTTCACCTCCCAAGGAACTCTCACCATGCAACGCTCTACCCTACTCCCCCTGTCCGCCCCCCGGATCCGGGCCGCGGTGCTGGCTTCGGCGATGACCTTCGCGCTGTTCCATGCAACCAGCGCCATGGCCCAGGCGGCGGCTGCGGCCCCCGCGCAAGCCCGCGAACAGAAAGGCTATGTGCCGGACATCGGCCAGGAAGGCAAGGACGTCATCTGGGTGCCGACGCCCCAGACCTTGGTGGACAAAATGCTGGACATGGCCAAGGTCACGCCCAAGGACAGGCTGATGGACCTGGGCTCGGGCGATGGCCGCACGGTCATCACGGCCGCGCAACGTGGCCTGACCGCGCAAGGCATCGAATACAACCCCGATCTGGTTGAACTGTCGCGCCAGAATGCCAAGCGCGCGGGCGTGGCGGACCGCGCCACGTTCGTGGCGGCGGATCTCTTCACGACCGATCTGTCCCAGGCCGACGTGATCACGATGTTCCTGTTGTCGACGATCAACGAAAAACTGCGTCCCAAGATCCTGGATCTGCCGGCCGGCACCCGCGTGGTGTCTAACACTTTCCGCATGGGCGACTGGGAGCCGGACGCGTCCGAGACCATAACCAAGGACTGCCAGACCTACTGCACCGCCCTGCTGTGGATCGTGCCGGCAAAGGTCGAAGGCAAATGGGACCTGGGCGGACAGACACTGCAGCTGGACCAGCATTACCAGATGCTGTCGGGCAAGCTGGGCTCCGTGCCGATCTCGGATGCGCGGCTGGACGGCGCGGCCATTTCGTTCACGGCCAATGGCGTGCGCTACGTGGGCCTGGTCAACGGTCGTGCCATGAGCGGCACCGCCGCCGGCAAGGGCGAATGGTCGGCCAGGCGCAATTAGCGGCCATGCCGCCTGGGGAGATCAGCGGGGCGGACGGCTGCCGGCGCATGCCGCGCGTTGACCGCTCCCGCATTCATGCAATAGCATCTGTTGCATGAGAAGAGACAGCAAGCTTTCCGGCGTACTCCACGTTTTGCTCCACATGGCCGAGCATGCCGGCCCCATGACCTCCGAAGACCTGGGCAGAGTGATGCAGACCAACCCGGTCGTCATCCGCCGCATCATGGCCGGCCTGCGGGAACAGGCTCTGGTCCGATCAGAGAAAGGCCACGGCGGCGGATGGTCGATTTCGTGCGATTTCAGCGCTGTCACGCTGCGCGATATCTACGACGCACTGGGTTCCCCCGAGATCTTTGCCATGGGGAACCGCAGCGAATCGCCGGGATGCCTGGTGGAAGAAGCCGTGAACGCGTCGCTGAACGACGCCTTCGAGGAAGCCGAGGCGCTGTTGCTGGAGCGGTTCGGCAGGGTCACGCTGGCCGAGCTGAGCCGGGATTTTCATGCGCGCATGCTCAGGCGCGGACAGGTGTTCGATCTGGATGCCGCCCATCAGGCCTGACTGGCCGGCGACGCGCCAGGCTGGCGCCACGCCATCAATGATGCTTCGACATGGGCGATTTCGTCCGATGTCATGCCGGCCTCGTCGTAGAAGCGCCGGCGGTCCGCCACGACATCGAGGACGCGTTGAAGAATGGAATTGGCGGCGGCCTCGGAGCGCAACCCAAACCGCCGGTACTCGGTCAGGCAGTTGGTGAACGAACTTTCGCGGCCTGCGGCGCCTATGTGCAGGTAGTGCCTGGCGGACCCCTCCTGCGTGACAACGTCAAATAGCGGCGACAGGCGATAGGTCTGCGCCCCTTCGTCCTTCAGGAAGCCGACGTTCTTCAGGTGGTCGTCGGTGTTGTGGACGGCCACGTTGAGAATCATCCGTGCGTACAGCTCCAGCAGGTCTTGTACCGGATTGGATGACACGCGACGCGTGACGTCGGCCAGGCGGGCATAGGAATACGTGGCCTTGCCGCGCGGGCCGTCCAGTTCCCGCTTGCCGATCTGCACGGAGGGGCTGATGAGCGAGGCGCCGCTCAGGAAATGACGCCGCGCGATGACGGGATCCCCGCCGCGTTCGACCGGCAGCAGGTCGCGGTCGAAGCGGTGCGTCAGCAGGACGGCGCCCAGGTGCGTTTCGGCCAGGCGGATGTCGGGCACGGTCAGGCCGATGGCCTTCGCCATCTGCAGATTGGCGAATTCGACGCGCTGCCGGTCGTAGGAGTCGCCCTTGCGCGGAAACTTGGCGATCCACATTTCGCCCTGTTCGTCGCGCACGATGGTCTTGGGGCGCGCCCCGCCGATATCCCAGGAGCTGCCCAGGATATCGCGGTACAAGCCCTTGGGCTTGATGCCCTGATCGATGTCGCTCAGCAGGTCGGCCAGCGATTCCAGTTCGCTGACTTCGGGCAGCCGGTAGGTCTTGCGCATGTTCGGCGTCAACTGCCGCGCGCTGAAGAACAACGCGCCCACGCCCATGCCCCTGCCCCTGAGCAGCACCTCGTTTTCGGTCACGCGCCCTCCCGCATTGTCGACCCGCATGACGTTGCGGCCCCAGGCGTCCGGCGCGGCATCGAAAATGGCGCCCAGCGTCTGATAGCGGCTTTCGGTACGGAAGGTGGTCTTGGAGTCCGCCAGCGGCAGATTGAGCGGATCCAGCGCGAACGCGCGCGGATCGTTCACATACGACTGCACATAGGTGAACTCGGCGAAGAAGTGATTCTCGTCCGAGTCGTCCAGGGTCAACACCCCGGCCAGGACGGCTTCGCCCCGGATGTCGACGTAGACGAAGAGTTCGCTCTCCACGGATTTGTGTTTCTTGGCTTGCACGGTATCGGGCGCCAGGCGTTACAGGCTGGAGGGATCGACACGATGCGAGTGCAGCGGCCTGCCGCTGCCCCGGCTGGGACGGCGCACGGCATCCAGGCGTTTGCCCACGCCGTCCTGATCGGGGTCTCCCAGGGCGAAGACCTGATCGCCAAAGCCGTATTGCAGCAGCGCTTCAAGCGCGAGCGTCAGCGAAACACCGCCATCGCCCCGTTCGAGCCGGGTGATGGTGGCGCGCGACACGCCCATGCGACTGGCCAGCGTGGCTTCAGTCTCGCTGCGGCGCAACCGGGCGGTACGGATGTTGGCGCCCAGCCGGACCAGGGCTTCGGCCGCATCGAAACTGGGTTCGATCTTCTTTTTCATGCCTCAATAATAGCGCTTATTGCAGGCCAATGCACTATTAATGATGCAATTCAAGAACCAGAAAAGATATATTAATAGCGCTTTACGATGGTTTATGCATCATTAATGAGGCATTTTAGCGGTCACGCTCGTGCTAGATGATCGTTACCGCCTGGTCCAGCCGCAGCGCACCGCGCCCGGTGTCCAGCGTCACCCGAGCTCCCAGCGGCAGCGTGAGGTTGGGATCGCCGTGGCCGCTGGGCCAGCCGGCCAGCACCGGTATGCCGCGGGCGCCGAATTGCTCGAGCACCATGGGATAAAGCAGCCCCTGCGCCTGCGCGTCATCCATCTGCGTCCCCAGGATGCGGGTGAAATTACCGACCAGCACCCCTTTGACCCCGTCGAACTTGCCGGCCGCGGCAAGCTGGCTCAGCAGACGGTCAACCCGCGGCAAGGCCTCGTTGACGTCTTCGAAGAAGAGGATGGCGTCGCGGGTATCTATCTCGTTGCGGGACCCGGTCAGCGCGGCGATAAGGGCAAGATTGCCTCCGACCAGCCGGCCGCTAGCCGTGCCTGCAACCAACTCCACCGGCCGGGCACCGGGCGGAGGTTCGATCCAGGCGCCCTGCCCGATCTGCCCGCCGATCATCGCCAGCAGGTGCGACTCCGTGGGTTCGCGCTTGCCGGCCAGCAGATCCTGCGCCAGCATCGGCCCGTGGAACGTCACGAAGCCCGCATGCCTTTGCATGGCCAGGTGCAGCGCGGTGATGTCGCTATAGCCGATGAAGGGCTTGGGGTGCTGGCGCAACAGCCCGAAATCCAGCTTGTCCAAGAGCCGCCACGAACCGAAGCCGCCTTGCAGGCACCACACCGCGCCGATATCCGGCGACGCAAACGCCGCGTGCAGGTCGTCCAGGCGCTGCGCGTCGGTGCCCGCCAGGTAGTCATACGGCGACTCCAGCCGGACGCGGGAGGCCGGCATGACCTCCGCCACGAAACCGCGGGCCTCCAGCCATTGCGCGGCAAGATCGCTGGCGTCGGGCACGGCGGACGCCGGGGCCACGATGGCGATCCGCGCGCCGGGCCTGAGCGCGGGCACGGGGGCGGCCGCCGCCTTGGCATGAGAGACCGGGGGCGTTGGCTTGGGAGCCGGCGCGGTCTTGCGGGAATCCGCCACGCGGCTGGCGCAACCGCCCAAGGCAAGACCGGACAGGCATAAGGCGCCCGCACTCAGCAGCAGGCGCCGCCGGGAATGGGTATCCAGTTCGTCAGAACCGCTCATATTCCAGCCGATACCGCCACTGCCCGATCGTAAGACCCGCCATGGGCAAGCGTCCAATGCGCAGGCGCCGCAAGGCTTTCAGCCGCAGCCCCGCCGAATCGCAGACGTACTCGATAAACCCCAGCGCCGGGGTCTTGAGCGCAAACCGCAGATGGGTTTCGTTCTGCCAGCTGACCTTCATCGGCGTGGCGGCGCGCCCTTCATAGGCCATGCCGCGCTGCAGGCGCGCCAGGTCGCCTTCGCTCAGTTGTCCGTCCACCTGGGCGATATATTCCTGTTCGACATGGCGCCCCTCTTCCACCAGTTTCCGGGCCACGGGGTATTCCTGCGTGTAGACGACCAGGCCACTGGCCGCGCGTTCCAGCGGCGTTACGAGTTTCAGGCCATTGAACATGCGTTTCAGGTAGCGCTGCCCCGACCGGTCGCCCGGCATCAGGTTTTCGGGCAGGATCAGGTCCCGCGCGGAGCCCGGCTGGTCATCGGCATAGGTGCCGGCGGGCTTGTGAATCAAAACCGTGACGGGGCGGATGTCTTCCAGGCGGGCGCCGGGCAACAGGCTTACCGCTTGCGCCGGCGCCACCCGGAAACCCGGTTCTTCCACTACCTTGCCGTCGACAGCGACCCAGCCGCCTTCTATATAGCGCTCGGCGTCCCCGCGCGAACAAGATTGTTCAGTGGCCAGCCGCTTGGCCAGGCGTTCGCTGTTGCTCATCGCGCCACCGCCTGGCGCGCGGACAAGGCCGGGTGGGAAGAAACGTGGGGTGTGCCTACTGCCAGCACAAGCGGGTGCATCGTCATGGGTGTTGCCGGGGGGGTGTTGCAAGAAAAGCGGGCCGACGGGCCCGCGCCATGAGGCAGATGTTACGCCCTTTTCCCTTGCGTCCCGGGCGGCGCGCTCATTCGCGGGCCGTCTCGACCGTCTCGGCCGCCTCCGGCGGCGGCACCTCGTCGATCCAGGCTTTCAGCAGCGTCGAGGTGACCGCCAGGATCACCGGACCGATGAACAGGCCAACGATGCCGAACGCAAACATCCCGCCCAGCACGCCGGACAGGATCAGCAGCATCGACAGGTTCACGCCCCGCTTGATCAGCATGGGTCGCAGCAGGTTGTCCAGCATGGCGACCACTATCGCCCAGGCCAGCAGCACCGCTGCCGCCAGCTTCATGTCGTTCTGGAAGAGCCAGGCCACGCCGCCCAGCATGGGCAGGAACGGCCCAAGTTGCGCCAGGCACAGCATCACCATGAGCGCGGTCAGGATGCCGGCCGCTGGCACACCGGCGATCCACAGGCCGATTCCCCCCAGTGCGGACTGCACCACCGCCGTGACGACGATGCCCAGCGCCACGGCGCGGATCGCGGATCCGGCCAGACGGATCGCGGCCACGCCGCGCTGGCCGGCAAGCCGGTTCGAGAATCGGTTCATGAAGTCTGCCGCGACTTCGCCCTGGCTGTAGAGAATGCCGGCGATGATCACGGTGATGAGCATGTGAATCACGAACACGCCGACAATCGCGGCGTGGCCCAGCAGCCAGTGCGCGGCCGTGGTCAGGTAGGGTTCCAGCCGGGCCAGCAGGCCTCCCGCGCCAGCGTCGGACAAGGTTTGCCATTCCTGGGCGATCCGGGGGCCGGCCAGGGGAATGCTCTTTATCCATGCGGGCGGCGCCAGCAAGGCGTATTCGGGCAGGCTCTTGACGGCGGCCATGATCGCTCCGCCGTGCTGCGCCAGGGTGGAAATGGCCTGGTACAGCGGCAACACGATCACAAACAGCAGGATGAGCAGCATCGCCACGGTGGCGATCCAGCGGCGTCCGCCGCAGCGCCGCTGAATCGCCAGCAGCACTGGCCAGGTCGCGACGACAATGGTCGTTGCCCAGATCAGGCCAGGCAGAAACGGGCTGAGAATGTAAAGACTGCCGATCATCAAGGCCGAAAGCATGACGATGACAAGCAGAACACGGGCTATATCGACTGACTGGCGTGGGATCACCCGCTGCTCCTGACAGGGCTGCCGCCCTGGAATTGTGACGCAGGCCGGCCCCGGGCGGACCGCCGGGGGCTTCGCAATGCGTTCCCGACGAATTTATCCGATATTGCGTGGTACGGGTGCGGGCACGTTACTTGTTCGTAGTGGCCGGCAGCCACCGGCCGCATCAGGAGGCGCCCAGCAGCGAGCGGACCCGGCTCCGTATCGCGCCGGCATAGGCCCAGCACCAAACCGCCAGCGCCAGCATGGCCACGGTGAAATAGGCCCGGGCGCTTTCCGGCACCGGATTGAGCTGGGACATCGTCACAAAGGGCTCAAAGGACAGGAAGTCGGTGGCGGCCAAGGCGCTGAAGACCAACGCCAGCACCGGGCCGGTAAATTGCGGCCGCTGTCCACGCGAACGCGTGTCCGCCAGGAACGACCAATGGAGAAAGCGCAGCAGTTGGACAACCACGGCAAACAGCGGAATGGCGAGCGCAAGCTGCAGGACAAGCAGGGCTACGATGACTTGAAAGGGAAGCATGGGCGGGATTTTAATCGGATCCGCGCGCCCGGCTTGCCCGGCCAGTCATGCAAGCGCGACGACGGGGGTTGCGCGTGCGCCGAGTTGGAACTTCCGCCAGTCGGTATCGGCGCCCGTCAACCATTGCTGGACATATTCCAGGCTCAGCGCGCTGGACAGCACTTCGCCCTGGAACAGCACGTCGGGCTGCATCCGCAGCCAATTGAAGTCCTCCATGTTCTGGATATCGCTGACCAGCATTCCGAGCCCCTTCCTGGAGGCCTGCCCGAGCAGGTTGAAAAAGCGTTCCTGCAGCTTATGAAGATGGTGGATGCCTGCCGGTATGCTGACGCGCACGCCTACGGCCCGGATGACCCCGAACGGCGTGGGCGCTCCCCCCGCGTTGCATGGCAACAGGCGTATGCGCAGCGACACCCGAAAGTCGTGGTAGTGGCGAAACAGATCGGCGCCATCCAGCAGCCGCCCGCTGAGGGGGACGTTGTAGATCACCTTGGCGCTGGGGTAGATGGGCAGGCGGGTGCAGCCCGGCTCCGCCTGCGGCAGCAGGTCGCTCGCCACCGTGGCTATCTTCAGGTCCTGGCACAGCTGCTCGGGCAGGCGGATGTCGGAGCAGGCGTCCAGCTGATGATCCACCGTCAGGGGCACCAGGCAGCCGCTAGCCTGGAACACCCGGCCCGCCTTGCGCAACGCCTCGGCCGAGGCGTCATGGGGGCGGTCGCTCAACAAGCGCTCCGTCCGCCCCACCACGAGCGCCATTTCACATACGGCGCCCCGGGCATCCATGACCGGCTGGATTTTGACCGAATCGCTCAGGCATAAGAACGACCCCTCAGAATTTTTCGCATTCATACATGACTTCTGTGATGGGCTCGTACGGCTCCGGGGAGCACGCCGAGAAAATCCAGCCGAACCGGGAGCGCGGCATAAATATGTCTGCGGAGTATAGGAATGGCGCCCGGGTCATCCCATAATAAAATTCTGATATTCGACGCTGATTGTGCGACTTCGATCCGATTTCCTGCGGCTTTCGGCCGGACTGATCCCACTTTCAAAATCTTCTTATATCCAGCGCCTGCGCCCGTTTCTACGATGGGCGCATGCCTGTCAAGGAAACTCAAACTCTCACGCATGATGTCGGGGCAGCTCCCCGGGCGCCATCGCTGCTGCTGCATTTGTTCGCGGCGGCGCTGTTGGCGTGCATTGTCGCGGGCGCGGTTTTTTTCCTGTACTTCTCCTTCAGCGACACGGTTTCCGCGTATCGCCGCCAGATGAATGCGGCGGCCTACAACGCGCAGCTGTTCTTTGACCAACGAGAGATCCTGCTGCGCTCGCTCTCGTCTTCATCGGTCCGGAACTCGGACCGCGAGCCTGCGTCCGAGACGCCGCGCTACTTTGGCAACACCCAGCAAATCCAGGTTTTTCCGCTGCGCGAGGACGCGAACTCGTATGACTGGGCACTGATCCTCACCCCGCGCGATCTGCACGACATCGCCCTGGCCCGCACCCAGCTGCTGTTCAGTTCGATGCGCAATGGCCAGACCTCGTTCGTCGTTCCCCACCAGGCGGGCGATGCGGTCGGCATGGCGCCCGCCAAGCAGTTGTGGATTGCCCGCGCCCTGGCCGCCGCTGATCCGGCGGTGCAGCCGAACGGCCAGAATCCCATCGTCTGGCTCAAGCCGCCGATGGGCCATGCAAACCAGCTGTATCTGTACACGCCCGCGGATCCCACCACGCCGCGCGCCGGCTGGATCGGATTGGACGTGGGCAATATCGATGCAGCGGTCGACTTGTCTTCCCTGCACGGAGGAAGCTACGTCCTGTATGACCAACGCGGTATGCCCGTCGTGCATAGCCCGGCCGCCGCCCCTTTCCTGTCGGAACTCGGCCAGCGCGCCGGACGGGAGGACTCCTTCGGGTGGTGGGGCACGGGGCTGCTGCCGCAGTACGTCGTGCTGAGCAAGTCCGTCGGCGAGGCGGGCTGGCGGCTGGTGTACTACACCCCGATCAGCCGGATCCTGGGCGACACCGCGTATGCCATCCAGGCGGCGCTCGTCGGCACGGCGCTGCTGTTCGCCGCGGTGATCCTCGGCGTGCGCCATATCAAGAAGAAACTGGTCGCGCCCGCCGTCCGGCAGTATGAAGCGCTGGCCGACAGCGTCGCCCTGAACCGGAGGCTGGTGGAAGTCGCGCCGGTCGGACTGTGCCTGCTGCGTCGCGCCGATGGACTGCCCCTGCTGTCGAACGAGCTGGCCAGGCAATGGCTGCTTGGCGATGCGGATCTCCTGGCCAGGCTGCTTGCCTCGAATGACTTTGAATCGGGGCGGGAATACGCCTTGAAGGACGGGCGCTGCGTGTATCTCACCTTTGCCCCCATCATGTATCACGGCCTGGAGGTCGTGCTCTGCGGCATCAACGACATCACGGCCTTCAAGCGGGTCGAACGCTCCATCACCCAGGCCAAACTTCACGCCGACGCGGCGAATCACGCCAAGACGGTGTTCCTGACCACCATGAGCCACGAGATCCGCACGCCCCTGTTCGGCATCCTGGGCACGCTGGAAATGCTGGGCCTCACGGATATGGACTGCCAGCAGCGGCAGTACCTGGAAACCATGCAGCAGTCCTCGGCGACTTTGCTGCGCACCATCAATGACACGCTGGACCTGTCGCGCATCGAAGCCGGATACCTGAAGCTGGAGTCGTCGGAGTTCTCGCCGGCCGAAATGCTGGACAGCGTGGTCAGCAGCTACGCGGCGCGCGCGGAGGCGAAGGGATTGCACATATACGCCCTGGCCGACGTCGCCTCGCCGACGGTGGTGGTCGGCGACGCGACGCGCATGCGCCAGATCCTGAACAACCTGGTCAGCAACGCCATCAAGTTCACGAGTTCCGGCCAGATCGTGCTGCGCCTGCAAGTCATGCATATCGACGCCCAGTCCGCCACCTTGAAATTCCAGGTGGCGGATACGGGCATTGGCATCTCTTCGGAACATCACGCCCAGCTGTTTGAGCCCTACTTCCGGGCCGAGAGCGGCCAACCCCAAGCCGTCCCTGGCACAGGGCTCGGGCTGGCGATCTGCCGGCGGCTGTCCGAGCTGATGGGCGGCACGCTCACGGCCGTCAGCGAACCCGGCCTGGGCACCAGCATGTCGCTCGAACTGACGATGCCCGTAGTCTGTGAGCCGCATGCGGAACTGGGGATACGGCTGGATGCCAAACCTGTCTTCGTGCGCGGGGCGGTGAACGACGTCGTCAATAACCTGTGCCTATGGTTGCGTCACTGGGGCGCCGTGGCGATGCCCTACAAGACGGCGCACCACGGCCGGCTGGACAGCGGCGTGCTGGTTGAAACCTGGCCGCGCGACGCGACGACGGCGGTCTGGACCGGCGCCCGGGTGGTGGCGCAGCCGCCTGGGGGCCCGTCTCGATCGGAAGGGACTCGCAACAGCTGGATGGCCAACGCCCATAGCCTGGCGAGCATTGCCGCCGCGGTTCGTCTTGCGCAGGACGGCGTGGCCGCCAAGGTCTCGCTGGAGCTCAAGGCCTCGGAGGATGCCCTCGACATGCACGTGCTGGTTGTGGAGGACAACCCGGTCAGCCTGCAGATCCTGCGGGAACAGCTGGAACACCTGGGATGCACGGCGGTCCTGGCCTCGAACGGAAGGGAGGCGCTGGCGCGTCCGGACATACTGGCTTTCGACACGATCCTGACCGACCTGCAGATGCCGGAGATGGACGGCTATGACCTGACCCGCGCCCTGCGCAGCCAGGGCTACCTGCGCCCCATTGTCGGAATCACGGCCAGCGCATTCACAGATGACCTGCGGCGCAGCTCCGTGGCGGGCATGACCACCGTGCTGCTCAAACCGCTGTCAATTTCTGCATTGCGCCAAGCCCTAATTGCCCTTAAGGAAGTCATATGATGAAGCAGCTGTCCGACTACAGAATTCTGATCGTGGACGACCACGCCTTCCAGTGCGTCCACTTGGCGGATTTGCTGGAGTCGGCGGGATTCGGCCACCCGGATGTCGCCACGTCGGCCCAGGCGGCGTTGAGCAAAATCGGCCTGCAGCCCTACCACCTGGTGCTGATCGACCTGAATATGGCGGACATGGACGGCGTGCAGTTCATCGACAGGCTGGCCAAGCTGCATCACAATCCAATGCTGGCGATAGTCTCGGCATGTCCCCGGAGGATCATGAACAGCGTCGCGCTGATGGCAAAGGAAAAGGGGCTTGCGGTGCTGGGCACGTTCTCCAAGCCCCTGACATCCGATCACGCGAGGCAGCTGGCCAGCCAGCTGCGCCAGAGCCGCGCCGAGCCCGCCAAGCCCCGGCCCCCGGCCGAGGTCGACACCGTATTTGATCGCGGAGTCCTGGAACATGCCCTGGCGCTAGGACAGCTATGCGCCTGGTTTCAGCCCAAGAAGGCCCTGGCCAGCGGGCGCATCGTCAGCGCCGAGGCGCTGGCCCGCTGGCAGCACCCCGATTTTGGCTTCATGCTGCCCGGATCATTCCTGACCGCGGTGCGCCGGCACGGCCTGGACCGCATGCTGCTCCTGCGCATGCTGGAGGATGCCCTGGATGCGCATCTGCACTGGCGCCACCAGGGATACCGGATTCCGGTTTCCGTCAACCTTCCCACCCAGCTGCTGGATGATCCTGGCCTGCCCGACGAGCTTGAGCGCGTGGTGCTGGAGCGCGGCGTGGCGGCGCAGGAAATATCCTTTGAATTGCTGGAAGACGAGACAACGACCATACAAGGCCAATACTATATGGGCGCCAGCCGGCTTCGGCTAAAGGGCTTTGGGCTGGCGCAGGATGACTTTGGCAGAGGTTATAGCTCCATGTACAGCCTGATTTCGACGCCATTTACCGAGCTGAAAATCGACCGCGCCTTCGTCAGCGGCGCCGCCAGCGATGAAGGCCGGGCGGCGGCGCTGGTGTCGTCGGTGCAGCTCGGACGCCAATTGGGACTGCAGGTGACCGCCGAGGGAGTGGAAACCAGCAAGGACCTTGAATTCCTCAGGCGCATCGGCTGCGACTGCGCCCAGGGTTTTCTCATTTCCGCCGCCGTCGACATCAACGCCTTCAGCAACTTGCTTGCCATGGAGCGGCACACCATGGATCCCTCTCTGCTCTAGGGAAAAGAACCCGGCCATGCAAAAGCAGGACACGCCCTTTGCCAGGATCACGCGTACCTCACGCTGGCTGAATTTCGCCTTGTTCGGGATTTTGCCCCTGGCGCTGGTCCTGGTGGGGGCGCTCTACTGGGGCCTGAATCGCATCGTCGAGCAGGAGCGCGAACGCCTGAAACTGGATTTCTCGATCCTGGTCGGGTATATCCATGCGCAAGAGCAGTTCCTGGGCAAGCTGCGCTCGCAGAGCGCTTCCCTGCCCCCTGAAAACGTCTCGACCTCGATTTCCCTGCGCGCGTCCGCAGTGGAGGAACGCTTTGGAATGCAGCTCTTCGAGGGGCAGAATACCGCGGCGGAAATGGCGTTCTCGCTGGCATGCGAAGACTCCCAGGATTGCCCCACGGCGGGTCGCCGGCTGGCGAACCTGGGCGGCTACCTGGCTAATTTCTATAGCACCTACTGGGCGTCGTCCTATTACCCCGCCTCCACGATCTTTCTGGTCAATCGGGCCGACAGCATCAGCCTGAGCGTGCCCGCGGTCGGCGCCTATTCCGGCTATGAACGGCTGAGTCCCCAGGGGTTCCTGGCCGTCACGGATTCCGTGCGGGCGGAATTGCGCCGTCTGCAGGAGGTCCGCCAGCGCATGATCGACCAGGACTTGCCGATCAGATCCGAACTGACCGGCACCAATCGCGTTCATTGGTTCAGGGCCGATGGGCTGCCCGGCAGCATGCTGGGCCTGATCTACGCGGACATGCCGCAAGCCGTATGGACCAGCACGCCGGGCACGGCGTCCGCCGTCTACGCCGCGACGCAGTTCAATCATCAACGGATCAACATTTTCGAGAAAACCATGCGCCGGCCGCTCCATGGCGGATTCTGGCTGTCGCATCGCGACGAAGGCATGCTGCTCGGCGATGAGGGCCTGCGCCCTGCCGTGGCCCGCGATGGCCTCCGATATACGGCCGAAGGCATGGTGCTGCGCATCACGGACTCCTCGGGTCTGTGGTCAGGCGTATACCGGGTGAGCTACGCCGCCTTTTTCCACGACAATCTCTGGCTGCCCATCATCGCCGGCCTGTTGCTTTTGCTGAGTTTGGGGGGCGGGATCGTCTCCATGCGCTGGTACAGCCGCCGCGTCATCGCGCCGGCATTGGACGCGCAACGCGACATCGTCGAAAAGGAGGAATTCAGCCGCACCCTGATTGAAACCGCGCCCGTGGCGTTATGCGTGCTGTCCCGTCCGGCCGGCGAGGTTGTCTTTGGAAACAGCCTGGCGCTGCAATGGCTGGGTGCGGAAGCCGGGCGTCAACTTGAGAACTCGCCGGAGGCCAATTCATTCCTGCGGCAGGTCCTGAGCTCGGCGGGCCCGGGCACGATAGCCAATTTCCATGCCACCGATGGCCGGCCGCTCTATGTCGCCTATGCCCCGACGCGGTACAACAATCAGGACGTCGTGCTCTGCGCCTTTTCCGACATCAGCGCCCGCGCGGTCATCGAACACACCCTGGCCGAAGCCAAACGGGAGGCAGACAAGGCCAGCGAGGCCAAGTCGACGTTCCTGGCGACGATGAGCCACGAGATCCGCACGCCGCTCTACGGGGTGCTCGGCACGCTGGAACTGATGAGCCTGACCAAACTCGATAATGAGCAGCGCCAGCATCTGGAGCGCATGCAGAGTTCATCGGCGATTCTGCTGCAGCTGATCAGCGATATCCTGGACATCACCAAGATCGAGACCGGCCAGCTCGTGCTGGAATCCACGGAGTTCAACCCGCGCGAACTCGTCCAGAGCTGCACCAACGCCTATGCCGCGATGGCGGAACAGAAGGCGCTGCTGCTTTTTTGCTGCGTGGACGTTGCCGTGCCCGAATGGATGACGGGCGACGCCGCGCGCATCCGCCAGATACTCAGCAATCTGTTGAGCAATGCCATCAAGTTCAGCGACTCGGGCCATGTGATCGTGCGCCTGACGGTGGCAAAGGTTGTGGCGGACAAGACGCACCTGATGCTTCAGGTCGTCGATACGGGCATCGGCATCGGCAAGCAGGAGCAGACTCAGCTCTTCGTCCCCTTCTATCAGATCAACAGCAGCTCGCACACGGTGCGAGGCACCGGCATCGGCCTGTCCATTTGCGCGCGCCTGGCCAAGCTGATGGGCAGCGAGATACGCGTCACCAGCGAACTCGGGCTGGGCAGCAGCTTTTCGCTCGAATTGCCGCTCCAGGTCGTGCCGGGGCAGCCCGTGAATGCACCCGACCTGCGCAATATCTGCGTTCTTGTCCGCAGCCCCCACCACGAGCTTACCGAGAACATCTGCCTCTGGCTCAAGCGCTGGGGTGCGCAGGCGGTCCCGGCGCCCGCGCCCCTGCCCGTGGGTACGCCGGACGAAGTTCTGCTCGACGTGCTGTACCACGGCAATCTTGATGTTCTGGACTGGGCTGGCCATCACGTGCTGGCCAGCGCCGCAGGCAAACCGCCGTCCTCCCACACCATAAAAGTCATTCCCAGTGTGGAGCACATTGCCGCCGGCATACTTGCGGCGCTGCGGGGCGAGCAGACGGTAATGCCGGGCCCCGAAATCGGCGCTTTGGCGCCGTTGGGCCTGTCTATCCTGGTGGCTGAAGACAATCCGATCAACCAGGCCACGCTGCAACATCAGCTTGAGCAGCTGGGCTGCGAGGTCACGCTGTCGTCGGACGGCGCCGAGGCGCTCATGTTCTGGGGAGTGTCTTCCTATGATGTCGTGCTGACCGACGTCAACATGCCACGCATGAATGGCTACGACCTTGCGCGCGAGTTGCGCGCCATGGGCGCGACCATCCCGATCATCGGCGTTACGGCCAACGCCATGCGCGAGGAAGAGGAGCGCTGTCTGGCGGCTGGAATGACGTCGTGGCTGGTCAAGCCGATAGGCTTGAGCACGTTGCGCCGCCACCTCGAGGGCCGCGGGTCACGGTCTCCCGGCATTGCGGAGGCCATGGCCCGGCCGCGGCCCGAGCGCCCGCAAGAGCCTGCTCCGGCGGTTCCCGCCAAGTACCGGGCACTGTTCATGACGACGATGGAGGCCGATCTGGCGGAGATGGAGCAGGCGCTGGATACGGGCGATCAGCGCTTGCTCGCCAAGAGCCTGCACCGGATGCGCGGCGCGCTCAGCGTGATGAAAATGACGGCATTGACCGAACGCCTGGAGGCCCTGGAAGCCGCCCTGCGCAACGACGGGCTGGATGCCGCCGCGCGCCTTGAGGGTGAAGCGGTGGCGGGCTCGTTGCGCGGTATGTTGGCGGAAATCTGAGCGGGCCGCGCTTGCTGCCGCACCGCCTTCCAAGGTATTTCCCGTGTAACGTAATTTTTCGAAATTCTTCGATTCCCCTTGCGCGGAAGCGAAGTTAGATTCTGCCGTTTCCCGCCGTTCCTCCCATGAGCCGGATTGCGCTCGCTCAGCCAGCTTTGCCCAGAGCATTTCCAGACTTTTCAGTAGAATTTGGACGTAAAATGAAGAATGTAGGGAGTATTGACAGCCTTGCCGCTTCTTGCCCGACGGGGCCGGCGACGAGCTTACTTCCCCCGCCAGGTACGATTTACGAGCGTCAGGATTCACCAGGCTCGAATGATTGCATATTGGATAGCCGATCCATGAGCAAGCCCCCATCTGATCAGGATGTGCGGATTATCGTTGCCGATGACCACCCCGTGGTATCCCTTGCACTTGCGGACTCGCTCAACGAGATGCCGGGATTTTGCGTGGTCGCCACGGCCCGATCCGGCCTGGAGCTGGTCACGGCGGTACAGACGCACGCGTGCCACCTGATCGTGACCGACTTTTCCATGCAGTCCGATTCCGCGGACGAAGATGGCTTGCGCCTCATCGAGCGTCTGCAGCGAATGTTTCCCCAGATTCCGATTGTCGTGTTCACCATGCTCACGAACAGCGGGATTCTCAACCAGTTGCGCCAGGTCGGCGTGGCGGGCATCGTCAGCAAGGAAGAGCCCATCGGCGATCTGGTCGCTGTCTGCGTTCGCGTATTGACCGAGAAGGGGCCGATCCTGTCGGCGAGCATCAGCAGGCGGCTCAGCCACAATGATGTGACGATGGGAGGCGCCAGCAGGACGAAAGGTCTCTCTCCGAAAGAACTCGAAGTGGTGCGATTGTTTGCGCTGGGCCTTTCCGTGACGGAGATCGCTCGCCGTCTGCACCGTTCGGTTGCCACCATCGGAACGCAGAAGCAATCCGCAATGCGCAAGCTCAATATCGAGACCAACGCCGAGCTGCTCCGGTATGCGGACGAGCAAGGGTTCTCTTGACCCGTCCGCCCGGCGGCTCACCAGCGATAGGTCAGGTTGAGCATGCCGCCGTAGCCGCGCTGATCTCCGCTACCCGTCTGGCCTGATACCTGGCCACTTACGTGCCAGGCCTTCCCGACCCTGCCCTCCGCGCCGACTTTCAATTCGGCCGCGTTGCGCAACGGCACGGCGCTGAAGCTGCCGGCAGCTATGTCGACCCGGGGATTGCCGGCGCCATGCAACCAGTTGGTTTCAATGTAGGGGCGCACCGCGGTATCCGCCGCCGGCTTCCCCAGCGGATAGACGCGCACGCCGGCCCGCGTGTTCACGGCGCCCGCACTGCCGCTTTCCAGCCTCATGCCTGGCAGAACGGCATCCTTCGCGTCGTACCGGCTGTAGGCCAGTTGCACCTGCGGTTCCACGACCATGGCGGCCAAGGCCGAATCGGGCGCGAAAGGCAGAAAGGCGTAGCCCGTCTCGACCGAAGCCGTCCAGGTATTGGAGCGATAGCGCGCGGATCCCGGTTCGCTGTCGATCTGATTCGAGTAGCGGCCATATTGCAGCCAGGAGTCCGCATAGGCGCCCAGGCGGGTGGCGTCATTGGCGTAGGCCGTCGCGTACACGCCAGCCGAATAGCCGGTCACCTTGCCTCGCGCATCCGCGCTGACCGCCAGATTCTGGTCCGCCGTCATGAGGCGCGAAGTGGAGCGCACCCGCGCGTCGCCGTACCCCGCCATCACGCCGGCAATGAAAAGACCGTCCTGGCCCAGCAGCGCCTGCAGCACATCGCCGCCGATTTGCAGGATGCTGCTGTCCGTGTCGACATCGACCTTGCCTTCGGTCATGCGCAAGCCATTGTTGCGGGTTCCTTTGGCGCGCAGCCACAGGTCTCTGCCCGTCCGGTCCGGGGATTCGCCGCCAGACGGAACCCGCGCCGCCGAGCGGTCATTCAGGCCGTGCATGAACATCCTTTCCGCGGCCAGCTGGTTGCCGATGTAGGCGCCGCTTTCCGGCGAAACGTTGATGAACCGCGGGCCATACGGCGGCACAATGCCCCCGGGCGGCTCCGGTATGGAGCCAGGCGTATAGACGGACGTCAGATACCAGTCGGAGGCCACGCCGTTGTCGCCTCCACGCACCAGGCTGTAGTCATAGCCATTGGCCGCGATCGTGCCGGAGCTGGCCCGGAACCCTGTCGATCCCGAATCCAGGCGAAAGGCGTCCGGCGTGGTGGTGCCGCCGTTGATCGCTTCCACCAGGCGGATGCCCTGCACGGTCTGCCCGCCGGATCCTCCAGCGTTCAGGATGCGCATGCCCGTCACGCCCGAGGTGGTCCCGCCGTCGATCACCAGCTTGTCGGTGGGCGAACCATCGCCGCCCAGCCGGGTGTTCATGACCAGGGTGCCGCCGCCCGCATAGTCGTTGACCGTAAGCGTCTTGAAGCCGGATTGCGCGTCAGGCGCGACGAAGCGCACGGTGCCGGTGTTGTTCAGCGTGCCCAGGATGGAATCGCCCCGCACGTTCCAGGCGCTGGCATTGTCCAGCGACAGGCTGTTGACGCGGCCTGCGCGCGAGACCACCGCGCCCGTCAGCACGCTTGCGCTCTTGAGGTCGATGTCCACCGTGCCGCTGTCGGCCAGGACGTCGCCCGTCATGACCGAGCCCGTCGCGTCCACAGTTACCTGGCCGGTCTGGACCACCGTGGTGACGCCGCCGCTGGTGACGTTTGCCGCGCGGGTTTGCAGGAATACGCCATGGTTGTCGTCGCCGCCCGTGCGCGCCGTGACCTGGGCGTTCCGAAGCGTGAAATTGTGATTGCCCCCGCTGGCGAGCAGCCCGGTGCCGTCGAGGGTGTCGACCTGGGTCCCGTTAGCCAGGAGCAGATTGTTGGTGAGGCCGGCAGCGGTTGTGTAGCTCCAGACTCCGTGGGCGCGGTCGCCGCTGGTGGACAATTGAGTGTTGTCGAGCGCCACCGACGTGCGATTGCTCATGTTCAGGCCGACTGCGTCGGCGCCGCGGGTGGTGACGGCTGAACCGGTCGCAGTGATGCTGGAGTTGGTCCCGCTGGCAAAGAGCCCGTGGGCCGACGCGCCATACGTGTCCACGGTGGCGTCGGTCAGGGCGACGCTGGCGCCCGACGCGCGCGCCAGCGCGCCCACCGCGCCGGCTCCGGAGGTCTTGATGTGTGTACCCGTCGCGGCTGTCGTGGCCGTGGTGCCGTACTCGCGCGAGACATACAGCCCGTGCGCGTTGTCGCCGTGGGTCTCGACCGACCCGCCGTCCAGCGTGACCTGCCCTGCCCGGTTGTCGATACCCACGTGCGTGGAGTCGATGACGAGGTTCCGGGCAACGAGCGAGGTGTTGATGGAAGGCAGCCAGATGCCGGATGCCCAGGCGCTCCTGGTCGATATGGTCACGTTGTCCAGGGTGGCCGACGAGCCCGCTGCATTGATGTTTACGCCATATCCACCGGTTGTGCTCAGGGTCGCGTTGCTGATGATCGCGGAGCCCCCGTCGAGCCCGGCGCTGGCGACGAGTGTGACGGCGTCGCTTGCCGAGGTGATGGAGCCGCCTTGCATGGTCAGCGCCGCGCTGTCCACGCGGATGCCGCCCGAGCCGGTCGAGACAAGGTCCGTATCCTGGATCCACAGGGTCGAGCCGACGCCGCGCACGGACAGCGTGACGCTGTTGCCGCTTGTGGCCGTGACATTGACCAGCTCGGCGCGGCCGCCGTTGACGACATTGACGGCGCTGGCGCCAGCGCCGCGCGCCTTGATGTCGAGGGATTTCGCGGTGGCGATGCTGTTCTCGCCGTCCACTTGCAGCCCTGAGCTGCCGGTGCCTGCAACAGCGACGCTGCCGCCCTCCAGGGCGACCTTGCCTCCGGATAGCGCATACGCGCCGTGGGAATATGAGCCGGCCGTGCTGATCTCGGTGTCGGTCGCCGATATGACGCTGCCCGCACCCGTTGCGTACAGGGCGTGGGCGCCCTGCCCCGCGCCCAGGGTCTTGACGCTGCTCTTGGTCAGATGCACGGTGCCGCCCAGGCTGGCCTTGACGCCCACGGTGTTTGGAGAAGCCGCGCCGCCCGCGGTAATGCTGATGTCGTTTCCCTGGAGCGCATTGCCCTGGACTGAGACATTCACGGCGGTTCCGGTGCCCGTGTAAGTCACGGTCGATCCGTCCGCCAGCGTGCGTTGCGTCGCGCCCAGGGGATCCGAGACGTCCACCTGTCCGATCTCGGCGGCCTGGCTTGCGGCGGGAATTGCCGGAACGGCCGCGGCCAGCGCGCCGACCATCAGGGGAGTGAGATGCAAATGCATGGCGTAAGTCTTGGCCCTTGGCCAGGCCTGCCCACGCAAATCGCAAATCAACGGCGGTAATGCACAGCCTTACGATAAACCGCAGCCCTGACTAGAAGTGTCTGAAGGTGAGACTTCATTCTCCACAGGGCGCAGAGACGGCAACATCATAGGATTATGAATCCGGAGTGCCGGCGCCAGGCAGCAGGCGGCGGGCCAGATCGCTGAACTGCTTGTCCTTGGATTTGATCTGAGCGTACAGATCGTCGGCGCGCGCTTGCTCGGCCGCAAGGCGCCGGGCAAGATCCGCTTCACCACGCCGGCTGGCCTGCAACGTCTCCTGGATAGCCGCGGCCTCGGCATCTCGTTGACGTGTATCGGCGAGCCCTTGCGCCCGCAGCGCCTGGGCGTCCAGCTCCGCCGCGCGCTGTTGTTCCCGGGCCGTGGCCAGGGCCTGGCGCAGCTGGTCGGCCTGTTGCTGGCTTGTGGCCTGCAACTCGTCCAGCCGCGTCTGCAGGCGTTTGACCGCGCCGCGTTCGCCGTCCAGTTCGTTGAGCCAGCGGCGTTCATGCGCGGCGTGGCGCGAATCCAGCGCGGCAAGCGCTTGCGCATGCCTGTCCCGGGCCTGGTCGGCCTCGGCCAGCAGCGTCTGGATGGCGCCCTGCGCGTCGGCCAGGTTCTCCTGGGCTGCCGCCAAAGCCTTGTCGCGCTGGCGCAGTTGGGCCTCGGCGGCCTGCAGGCGCTCTTCCGTTGCCGCAAGCTGGGCGGTGGCGACTTTCAGCCCTTCCTGCAGATCGCGCTCGCGGTTGAGCAGCTGCGCCTCGCGTTGCTGCAACTGTTCCGCTTGAGCGGCGAAGCGCTCTCCTTCCTTGGCAAGTTCTTCCCAGCGTTGCTGGTACGCCTGGGCCTGTTCCGCTCGGGCGGCGGTCAGGGCCGCTTCCCAGAAATGCGCGGCTGCCTGGGCGATGGGGTCGGGAACCTCCGGCGGGGCCGCAAAGGCGCGGGGGTCCTTGATCCGCGCGCCCAGCGAGCGGAACCACGTTTCCAGATGCGGACTGACCGTATTGGGCGAGCCGCGGCCGATCTTCTGGCGTACGCGTTCGATGGTGGGCCGGGCGCCTTCCAGCAGCAAGGCGTCCGCGGCGGCCCAGACGTCAGATTCGGTGATTCCTGTGGCCATAACGGTTTTCCTTGCGCGATTTGCGGTATTTAGTCACGATAATGGAATCTTATCGTTAGTAATTCGGTTTATACGTTAGATATCATACAGCATATGTATGTAATATTATAAATATGAACACTACACCCGAAATGCCGCTGAAATTGCTGGCTTCGCTTCCCCTGCTGGATCCGCAAACGCTGGACACGCAGGCCGATGCCGCGGTGCGGGGGCTGCTGCGCGAAGGCAGTTCCGCCAACACCGCCGCCAGCTATCGCGCCGCCATCCGCTACTGGACCGCCTGGTTCGAACTGCGCTATGGCCAGCCCTTTGCCCTGCCCCTGCCGGAGGCCGCGGTCATACAGTTCGTGGTGGATCACGCGCAACGATCCACGGACCACGGCTTGAAATGGGAGTTGCCGCTGGCGCTGGATCTGGAGCTGGTGCGCCTGAAGGCCAAGGGCAAGCTCGGCGCGCCCAGCCTGAATACCCTGTTGCAGCGCCTGTCGGTGCTGTCCAAGGCGCATGAATTGCTCGGGCATCCCAATCCCTGCCGCAACGCCACCATCCGGGAGCTGCTGGCCAAGACCCGCCGCGCCTATGCCCGGCGCGGCGCGGCGCCCGCCAAGAAAGAAGCGCTGACGCGCGAACCGCTGCAGGCCATGCTTGAGACCTGCGACGATTCCCTGCGCGGCAAGCGCGACCGTGCCCTGCTGCTGTTTGCCTGGGCCAGCGGCGGCCGCCGGCGCTCGGAGGTGGTGCGGGCCACCATGGAGAACACGCAGCGCACCGCCGAGGGCTTTCTCTATTCGATGACCCATTCCAAGACCAACCAGACCGGCGCCAGCCGCGCGGACGACCAGAAGCCCATCGTCGGCGCCGCGGCCCAGGCGCTGGAGGCATGGCTGGCCGCCAGCGAGATCCGGCAAGGTCCGATCTTCCGGCGGGTGCGCCGCGGAGACGTGATCGGCGAACCCCTGGCGGCGGCCGCGGTGCGCGACATCGTGCTGGAACGTTGCCGGCAGGCGGGGCTGGAGGGCGAGTTCTCGGCGCATAGCTTGCGTTCCGGATTCGTGACCGAGGCGGGCCGGCGCAACGTGCCGCTGGGCGACACGATGGCCATGACCGGCCATGCCAGCGTGGCGACGGTCATGGGTTATTTCAGGGCGGGCGCCGCCGCGCGGTCTCCCGCCGCCCGCCTGCTGGACGATCCGCCAGATCCGGGCCTATAGGAATCCGGCGGATCTGCCGTAATGGTGGCAGCGACACTACAATCACCGCGCCCTGCCCCTTGAATACCCCGCCCTCCTCCGGATTCTCCGCTGCCTGGCTTGTGCGCCGGCCCATTCCCTGTCCGCCCTGATCCCATGCGAATCCACCTACGCGGGCTAGTGCTTGCGCTTACCGTTTTCAGCGCCATCGCCGCCACGGCCAACGCGCTGTACGCCAGCTATCGCGTGCAGCGCGAACAACTGATCGCGAACACGCTGGAGTCGAACCGGGTCTATGCCGCCAAGCTGGCGGAAAGCGCGGGCAGCTTCCTGAAGTCGGCGCAGCAGCAGCTGGGCTACAGCGCCCGCCATATGCCGGAATTGATCGAATCGCCGGAGCGGCTTGCCGTCGAAGTGACACGCGTGCAGCAGCAGACGGAAAGCTTCAATTCGGTGGGGGTCGTGCGCGCGGACGGCACCATCCTGGCCGCCACGCAGACTTTTCGCAATTTCCTGGGCACCCGGGTTGACTCCGCGGGCAGCCGCGCGGCGCTGCAAGCGAGGCAGCCCATGATCAGCAAGCCCTACGTGTCGATTGCCGGCAACCTGCTGATCAATCTGTCGCACCCGATTTTTTCAAACGACGGGGTTTACCTGGGATACGTCGCGGGCACCATCTATCTGCGAAACGAGAGCGCGCTGCAGGATATGCTGGGCAAGCACCACTACCATGACGGCTCCTACCTGTATGTGGTGGACAGCGACGGCCGGCTCATTTATCACACCCAGGCCGACCGCGTCGGCGAAGTGGTGCTCGCCAATCCGGTGGTGGCCGCGGTGACCAAGGGGGTGGCAGGCGCGCTGCGCGTGATCAATACCGAGGGCGTGGACATGCTGGCGGGCTATGCCGCGGTGCCGATCAGCGGCTGGGGCGTGGTCGCGCAGCGGCCTGCCAAGGTCACGCTGGAACCCATACATGATCTGATCTGGGCGCTGCTGGGCTATGCGGCGCCGCTGGCCGTGGCGTTCCTGCTGGCCATCTGGTGGTGCGCCCGGATGATTTCCCTGCCGCTGTCGCAACTGGCCACCAACGTCGAGCATCAGGACGTGGCCGTCGCCATGCTGCGGGTGCAGTCCGTGAGGGCCTGGTATTTCGAGGCGGAACGGTTGAAGCGCGCCGTGATCGGGAGCTTCACGAGCCTGCAGGAGAAGATCGGCAAGCTGAATCTTGCCAGCATCACGGACCCGCTGACGGGCCTGCGCAACCGGCGCGGCACCCAGGACGCGGTGGATCAGATGCAGGCGTCCGGCACGGCATTTTCGGTGGTGGCGCTGGATATCGACCATTTCAAGCAGGTCAATGACACCTATGGGCACACCGTGGGTGATGAGGTGATCCAGGATATCGCGCAGGTCATGCGCGAATGCTCGCGCCCGTCGGACATTTTGTGCCGCAACGGCGGCGAGGAATTCCTGATCCTGCTGCCCGGCGTGGGCGCGCAAGAGGCCGCCAATGTCGCGGAGCGACTGCGCGCGCACATCGCGAAACGGCAGTTGCGGGGCGCCAGCCATGTCACGGTGTCCGCAGGGGTCGCCCAGTGGTCCTCGAGCGGGCCGACGGTCGACCAGGCGTTCCGGGCGGCCGATGCCGCGTTGTATGCGGCCAAGCAGCAAGGACGCAACTGCGTGGTGATGCACGAGGCTTGAGCCTGTCCAGGCCCGATAAGGAGCGCAATTTTTCGGCGTGAAATGCAATTAACCGCATTGCTGCGACATAGTCTTGCTTCGCGCCAAGACAATGCGGAAATTGCCGCGCTTGCAGCGCCCCGCGCCCCTGCAATTACAGTATTCTGCGCAGCCGAGACCTCCCATGGACCCGCTAGCCAAGTATGTTGCGCCCCGCCGTCGCGCCAAAATCCCTGGAACGCCATTTCATGACGCTTGCCGCAGGGGTGCTGTTGCTGGTGGCGGTGCTGGCCGGCATTTTGTTGTTCCAGAGCTGGAGATCCCATCATGCCGCGTCCGAGGCGCGGCAGGCATTCGGTTCGGTGCGCGCCACGGTGCGGGTGATGGAATTGGCCTCGGCGGAGCGCGGACCCATGAATGCCGCCCTGGGCTCGCAGCTGCCCGTGCCCGAAGCGATGCTTGCCTCGCTGGGCGCGGCCCGCGCGAGAACCGACGCCCGGATCGGTGAGCTGCTCGCGCTGTACTCCCCGCCCCTGGATCCGGAGCGCGACAGGGAGCGCACGGAAATCCAGCGCATACACCAGGCCCTGAAAATCGCGCGCAAGCACGTCGACGAACGCATCGCCACGCCTCGCGATCAGCTGTCGGGACAGGTGCTGTGGGATTCGGTCACCGGCATGGTGCGCATCATCCCGCAGTGGCAAGCCAGCATGGCCGCGAACGTGGGGCTAGTCATGCGCAACGAGGCCAATGCGCCCAGCCTGTTGTCGCTGGCCCTGCTGGCAAGCGAATTGCGCGAGCAGGCGGGCCTGCTCGGTTCGACCTATACGCCGGCGCTGACCCGGCGCCGAAAGCTCACGGCGGAAGAGCAATTCCGCATCGAACGTGTGCTGGGGCGGATCGAGGAACTGCGGGCGCTGATCGAGGCGCGCATGTCCACGCACCCCAAGGTGCGCGCTTCCACAATCTATGCGCAGCTTGAGCAGCGCTACTTCGGCGATGGCTTGAGGTATCTGGCCCAGGTGCGAGACCAGGCTTCGCGGCAATCCGACGACGCGCCCGTCTCGACCCGGACATTGGCGGCGATCTATGTGCCGCTGATGAGTTCCATCACCGAGTTCCGCGACGTGCTGCTGGACGAGATGGAGCGGCACATCGAGGAGCATCGGATGGCCGCCGCGCGGCTGCTGTCGATCACGCTGGGAGCCACCGCCTTGCTGGTGGCCGCCCTGGCCCTGGCGCTGGTGCAGTTCCGCAAGCGGGTGATCCAGCCCTTTGCCCTGGCCACGCGCATCATCGGGTCAATCGCCAGCGGGGCCGCGCCGGCCCGCATCCCCCCGGGCAAGTACCACGGCGAAGTCGACGAGATCTTCAACGCCTTGCGGGTGCTCAAGGAAAATTCGGCGGTGAAGAAGCGGCTGGAGGCCGAGCGCGACCGCCTGATCGAGGATCTGGCGCACACCGCGGAAACCGACTTCCTGACGGGCTTGTTGAACCGCCGCGCCTTCGAGAACCGGTTCGACGCGGCGCGCGCCGAATGGGATGAAGAGCAACCGATGCTGGCATTCATCCTGTTCGACATCGACCACTTCAAGGCCATCAATGACACCCACGGCCACGCCAGCGGCGACCTGGCGCTAAAGACCGTGGCCGAACTGTGCCGCAAGACCTGGCGCCAGGAAGACGTGGTCGCGCGCGTGGGGGGAGAGGAGTTCGCGGTGCTGTGCCGCACGCGCAACGCGCAGCAGGCCATCGACATGGCCGAACGCATGCGCGCCTGTATTTGCGCGTCTTCCGTCACATCGGAGGATGGCGCCACCTTCACCTTGACCGCGAGTTTCGGCGTGGCTTGTGTATCGTGGAGCCACGCCGAGTCCGCGGGGGAGCTGTTCCGCAGTGCGGACGAACTGCTCTATCTGGCGAAGATGAATGGCCGCAACCAGGTGCAGCAGCGCACCTTGGGTTGAGCGAGCCTTATGCCTTCGAGCGGGAGGCTTCCGTTTTCTTGGAAGATTCGGCATCCGCGGGCGCGGCGTCGCGGTCGGACTTCTTGTCCGCTTCGGGTGCCTTCCAGTTCAGGGGGGGAATCTCGAAGCTCCCCTTCTTGACAGCCAATTGATGAGACATGGGTGTGCTCCTATTCAGGGCGCATGGCCTCCCCCGCCCAAGCACAGCGCACAGGATTCAAGCGTGCCATGAATGCCGTGGGTGCGGGGGAAGCATTCAAGAGGCGGCAACGCCAGGACTAGACTTTCATCAGCATGTTCTTAATATTATTTTGCTGATAATTAAACGATTTTAGCATAATTTTGCTAGAAATAGCCAGCACGGCTAAAGAGTGTGCTATACGGCCCGGGCCCGCGAGCGCAGGCAAGCCCATTCCGGAGATACAAAAACGAGCGAGCCTCACATATAATAATATCCATTCTCATTCAGTTAACCGCCTGCGCTCAACCGAATCCCCATGATCGAATCCCCTCCTCCTCGTCCAGCGGATTCGATGACGGCAATGTATGCAAGCCATCACGGCTGGTTGCTGGGCTGGCTGCGCAGGCGGCTGGGCAGCGCGGCCGACGCCGCCGACCTGGCGCATGACACCTTCCTGCGCGTGCTGCAGCAAGCGCGTCCCGACATCCGCGAGCCGCGCGCCTTTCTGTCCACCGTGGCCAGCGGCATCCTGGCCAATTTCTACCGCCGCCGCGACGTCGAACAGGCCTTTCTGCGCAGCCTGGCAAACCTGCCCGAGGCGCAAGCGCCTTCCCCGGAGACCCGGGCGATCGTGCTGGAGACGCTGGTGGAAATCGACCGGCGCCTGGGCGGCCTGCCCGCCCCCGTGCGGCGGGCTTTCCTGCTGGCGCAGGTGGACGGGATGAAGCAGTCCGAGATCGCCCTGACGCTGGGCGTGTCCTTGCCGACGGTGCAGCGCTATGTGGCCCGGGCCCTGCTGCAGTGCTTTTTCTGATGATTGCCAACAACGAGGCCCTGCCGTGAATGCCGCCGAGCCGTCGCGCTTTGCCCCCGCCACGCCGATCGCCGAGGCGGTTGCGCGGCAGGCGGTGGACTGGTTCGTCCGCTTGCGCGCGGATTCGGTCGGCCCCGACGTGCAGCGCGGGTGGAACGCCTGGATGCAGGCGGATCCCGAGCACGCCCGTGCCTGGGGCCACCTGCAGCATTGCGCCGGGGACATCGCCGGCCTGTCCTCGCCTTTGGCGCACGCCGCCTTGTCCTGCCCTGCCGGAACCGGCCGCCGCCGCTTCATGAAGTCGGCCGCCATGCTGGCGGCGGGCGCCGGCGCGGCCTGGTGGGGCGTGCGCACCGAACCCTGGCAGCCGCTGCTTGCCGATGCCAGCACGCGCGTGGGCGAACAGCGGCGCATCACCCTGCCGGACGGCTCGCGGGTTTTGCTGAACACAGACAGCGCCATCGATATCGCGGCGGGTGGCGAACGCCGGATCCGCCTGGCGCGCGGTGAAATCATGGTGGATGCCGTGCGCGCCGAGAGCGCGCTGGCGCAGCCCTTGCCGTTCATCGTGCAGACCCGGCACGGTGAAGTGGAAACGCCCGGATCGCGGCTGGCGCTGCGGCTGGAGGCAATCCGCAGCGTGGCCTATGCCCTGACCGGACCGCTCATGGTGACGCCCGCGGCGGCGCCGCATCTGCGCCGCGAACTGGGGGTCGGCCAGCATGCCGCCTTCACCGCCGCCATGGTCGATCTCGCGGCTCCGGTCCAGGCCAGCGACCTGAGCTGGAGCGACGGCGTGCTGGCGGCGCACGACATGCGGCTGGAAGCGTTCCTGGCGGAGCTGGCGCGCTACCGCCCGGGCGTGATCCGGTGCGATCCGCGGGTGGCGAGCCTGCGGGTGTCCGGCGTGTACCCGCTGGGCGACACCGACAAGGTGCTGGACACGCTGGCGCTGACGCTGCCGGTGCGCTTGCGCTCGATGACGCGCTACTGGGTGTCGTTCGGGCCGCGCGAGGGCGCGGCGTAGGCCTGTCTCACAACATTTCCGGAATTTCATGATTTGCGTGATGGGTTTTTCGATCTCGCGTGGCATGGGAGCTGAAGTCCTATCGTCACTCCCAACGAAACCGAGAACCCAATGAGTCATCCCGTCTCCACACGCCGGCGCGTCCCGCGCCCGGCATTGCGCGCCCTGGCGCTGGCGCTGAGCATTTCCGGCGCCCTCCCCGCCGCCCTGCTGTTTCCCGTTGCCGGACATGCCCAGGCCGCCGCCGCCAGTTACCGGATCCCGGCCGGCCCGCTGGCCGATGCCTTGCAGCGCTTTGGCCGCGAGTCGGGCCTGATGCTCTCTTACTCCGCCGCGGACGTTGAAGGCAGGCAAAGCCCCGGGGTAACCGGCGCATACCGGGCCGATGAGGCCCTGGCCGTGCTGCTGTCCGGCACCGGCCTGGCGCCGCAGCGCCTGCCCAATGGCAGCTACGCCTTGCGTCCCGCGGGGCCTGGCGTGGTGTCCACCCTGGCGCCGATCGAAGTGGCCGGCAGCACCCTGTCCAGCCGCGCCTGGGGGCCGGTGGATGGTTTTGTGGCGCGCTACAGCATGACCGGCACGAAGACGGACACCCCGCTGATCGAAACGCCGCAATCGATTTCCGTGGTGACGCGCGACCAGATGACATGGCAGGCCATACAGAAGACCGAACAGGCGTTGCGGTACGAGGCCGGCGTGCGTGCCGAAATGGCGGACGACCTGCGCCACCAGAACATTTCCGTGCGGGGTTTCAGCGTGGCGGCCTCGAACCAGGGCATCTACCTGGACGGGCTGGCCCTGGCCACCCGCTACTACGGCTCGTACGACATCAATCCCTACGCGCTGGAACGCGTGGAAGTACTGCGTGGACCGGCGTCGCTGCTGTATGGCCAGAACCAGCCCGGCGGCATCGTCAACCAGGTCAGCAAGCGGCCCACCGAGACGCCGTTGCGCGAAGTCGAGTTCACGACCGGCGATCCGGGGCGGGTCCAGGCAGGCTTTGACTTCAGCGGTCCGGCGACGGAAGACGGGCAATGGCTTTACCGCCTTACCGGGCAAGGCCGCAACGCCGATACCGAAGTCGACACCGTGCGCGACAAGCGCGCCTTCATCGCGCCGTCGTTCACCTGGCAGCCCAGCGCCGCCACTCATTTCACCGTGCTGACGAACTTCCAGCGGATCCGCGCGGGCTCCACGGACCAATGGCTGCCGTCGGTGGGCACCATCACGCCTACCCCGTATGGCCGGATTTCACGCAGCTTCTTCTCGGGCGAGCCGGATTTCGACCGCTACGACAAGGACCAGGCGATGCTGGGCTATCTGTTCGAGCACAAGTTCAACGACAGCTGGACGCTGCGCCAGAACGCCCGCTACAACCAGAACCGCACGCACTACCGCGCATTGATCTCGGAGCTGGGCTGGGGCACGCTGCCCGACGGCGAGCCAGACTACCAGTCGCTGCAGCGCTACGCCTTCAGTTCCGAGGAAAAGGCGCGCACGCTGGCGCTGGATACCCAGCTGCAGTACCAGGGCCGGACAGGCGCGTTCGCGCACACCGTGCTGATGGGCCTGGACTATCAGCAGTCGACCTTCGACACCCAGCTCGGATTCGGCATGGATGGCGTGCCGCCCATCAATCCGTTCGATCCCGTCTATGGCTACAAGATCGACGCCCCGCCGATCTACAACGACACCTATCAGCGCATGCGCCAGCTGGGGCTGTACGCGCAGGATCAGGTGAAGATCCTGGACAAGCTGGTCGTGACGGCGGGCGGCCGCATGGACTGGTCGGAGGCCAGCACCCGCAACAACCTTACCGGCATTCGCACGCAACAAAACGACAATGCGTTCACCGGCCGCGTCGGCATGGTGTATCTGTCCGACAGCGGACTGGCGCCGTATGTCAGCTATTCCACGTCCTTCCGTCCGCAGGCGGGCACGACCTACGCCGGTACGCCGTTCAGGCCGACCAAGGGCGAGCAATACGAGGCGGGGGTGAAGTTCCAGCCCAAGGGTCACGACAGTTTCGTGACGGCATCGGTCTTCCAGATCGAACAGCGCAATGTGCTGACGCGGGACCCGGAGCATGCGAATTCGCAGGTGCAGACGGGCGCCGTGCGTTCGGAAGGCTTCGAGCTGCAGGGCAAGGCGTCCCTGGCGCGCAACCTCGATATCGTGGCCGCCTACACCTATACCGATATCAAGACCGTTTCCAGCAACTACCCCGAGCAGGTCGGCAAGGTGCCGTTTGCCGGCGTGCCCCAGCACATGGCGTCCCTGTGGGTGGACTACACCATCGACACGGGACCGCTGGCCGGCTTGGGCTTTGGCGCGGGCGCGCGCTATCTCGGCACCACGTTCAGCGACCTGGACAACGCCGTGAAGGTGCCGGCGGTAACGCTGGCCGATGCGGCCATTCGCTATGACCTGGGCCGGGCCAGTCCGTCGATGAAGGGCGCGAGCCTGAGCCTGAACGCGTCGAACCTGTTCGACAAGCAGTACGTGGCCTCGTGCAACAACGTGAATCTGTGCTTCTACGGGCCCGGCAGAGTGGTGCTCGCGACACTGCGCTACAACTGGTGATGTCCGCCGCTTGACGGGAAAGAATGATCGTTCTACCATCTGCGCATTGCAAATAGAACGATCATTCTCCATGCCCGATTCCTCGCCAGACTCCACCCCCGCCATGCAGGAAAAGCTGCTGCGCGCCACCGAACAGCTGATCTACAGCGGCGGCATCAGCGCCACCGGCATGGACCTCATCGTCAAGACTTCGGGGGTGGCGCGCAAGACCATCTACAGGCTCTACCCCACCAAGGAAGCCCTGGTGGCCGCGGCCTTGCAGGCACGCGACGAACGCTGGATGGAGTGGTTCGTCGAGGCCACCACCGCCGCGCCCACGCCCCAAGCCCGTCTGATGTCCATCTTCGACGCGCTGCGCGCATGGTTTGCTTCCGAAGGATTCCGCGGTTGCGCGTTCATCAATGCCGCCGGCGAAATCGGGTCCGCGGACAGCCCGATACGCAAGGTTGCAAGACTGCACAAGGAACGGCTGCTGGCCCATGTGCTGGCGTTGGCGCAGGCCGCCGGCGTGCCGCAGCCGCAGGAGCGCGCGCGCCAGTTGCTGGTGCTGATCGACGGCGCGATCGTCGTGGCGATGGTGTCCGGCGACCTGTCCATTACCGACAGCGCCGAAGTCGCTGCCACCACGCTGCTGGCCGCCGGCGCCTGAGCGGAATGCGCGCGCGCATGGATTTTTCACCCGCCTCTTCCACCCGCCTGTACACGAGATCCCGCCATGACATCGACCACTGAAGTCCGCCCGCCCCTGCCCCCCTTCACGCACAAGAGCGCCGTGCAGAAGGTCCGCCTGGCCGAAGATGGCTGGAACAGCCGCGACCCCGACAAGGTGGCGCTGGCCTATAGCCTGGATACCCATTGGCGCAACCGCGCGGAGTTCGTGAAGAACCGCGACGAGGCGCGCGCCTTCCTGGCGCGCAAATGGGCGCGTGAACTGGACTATCGGCTGATCAAGGAGTTGTGGGCGTTCACCGATAACCGCATCGCGGTGCGCTATGCCTATGAATGGCATGACGATTCCGGCAATTGGTTCCGCTCGTACGGCAATGAGAACTGGGAGTTCGGCGAAGACGGCCTGATGATCAACCGCTACGCCTGCATCAACGACCTGCCCATCAAGGAGACGGACCGCAAGTTCCGCTGGCCGCTGGGCCGCCGTCCGGATGACCATCCCGGACTGTCGGACCTGGGCTTGTAGAGCGGCTGGCCTACTCCTCGTAGGCTTTGAGCAGTTTGCCGAGCAGGCTGCTCAGCTGTTCCTGCTCGGCGGCATCCAGGGGCGACAGCACCTCCGCCTGGTTGCGCAGGTGCGCCACCACCGCCTCATCGATGAGCTTGATCCCTTGCCTGGTCAGCATGACCAGGGTGGCGCGCCCGTCGTCGGGATTCGCCTTGCGGGCGACCAGCCCGGCCTTCTCCAGCCGGTCGATGCGGTTGGTCATGCTGCCCGACGAGATCATGGCGTCCTCGTACAGCGCGGTGGGCGTCAGCGCGTAGGGCTTGCCGCTGCGGCGCAGCGTCGCCAGCACGTCGAATTCACCGGGCTGCAGCCCGAATTGCGCGAACAACGGATTGATCCGGTCCCTGGTGATCACGAGCGCGCATTCGCCCAGGCGGCCCAGCACGCGCATGGTCGACACGTCCAGGTCGGGGCGTTCGCGATTCCATTGCTCCACGGCACGGCTTGCTCTATCCACGGCATTCTCCAATTATCTTGACGTCAAGATAAAATCCAAATATCTTGATGTGGAGATAGTTTACCGAATCGTCCGGCATGCCGCCGGTCTTTCGGCCTGGAGCAACCGTGTCCTCTTTTCGTTTGAACGCATGGCGGATGTTCGCCATCATCCTCGTGGGCCTGAACCTGCGCCCCGTCCTGGCTTCCGTACCACCGCTTCTTGACCTGGTGCAGGCGGCAACTCACATGTCCGATGGCACGGCGGGACTGCTTACCGCGCTGCCCGTGTTCGTCATGGGACTGGGCGCGCTGGGCGTGGCGCCGCTGCGCCGCCTGATGAGCGAGCAGCAAGGCGTGGCCATCGGCCTGGCGCTGATCATGGCGGCCACCGCCGCCCGTCTCTGGTCCGGTCAGACGAGTCTCATGCTTGCGACCGGCGTCGTCGCGGGGCTGGGCATCGCCATGACACAGGCCTTGCTGCCGATCTTCATCAAGACCCGGTTTGGCGGGGGCAGCAGCGGCGTCATGGGCATCTATTCCACGGCCATCATGGGCGGCGCGGCTGTCGCCAGTGTCGCTACGCCGGCCCTGGCCCAGCACGCGGGCTGGCTGCGGGCGCTGGCCGTCTGGGCCTGGCCCGCCGCATTGGCGCTGGCTTGCTGGATCGCCGTGGCCCGCCTGTCGTCTGCGCCGCGGTACGCCGCCCAGCCGGCCAAAGCGGGCGCGCTGCGCACGGCGCGGTCCCGCGTCTGGCTGCTGTCGGTGTTCTTCGGCCTGGGCACCGGCGCGTATACGCTGGTGCTGGCGTGGTTGCCGCCCTACTACACCGCACTGGGATGGACGCCGCTGGCGGCGGGCCAGTTGCTGGGCGGCGTGACCGCGGCGGAAATCGTAGCGGGCCTGCTGGTGTCAGGCTTCATCGGGCGGCTGCCCGACCGGCGGCCGGCCTTGCTCACGGCGATCGGCGCCCTGTTCCTGGGCCTGGTTGGCTGGATCGCCGCGCCCGCGGCGCTGGCGTGGCCGGCGGCGGTGCTGGCCGGGCTGGGCATCGGGGCGCTGTTCCCGCTGTCGCTGATCGTGGCGATGGACCACGCGGGCACGCCGGCCGAAGCCGGCCGCCTGGCGTCCTTCGTGCAGGGCGTGGGCTACCTGATCGCGGCGCTGTTCCCGTTTGCCGCGGGACTGATGCGCCAGCGTCTGGCGGACCTGACCCCGGCATGGATCCTGATGACGCTGATCTGCGTGGTGTTGTCGGTGATGGCGATCCGCTTTCGTCCGCTGCGCCAGCGGTCCGCGACATGAGCAGAACCTAGGGATTTCCCCCGATTTGGCGATAAAAAAGGGCCACGGCGCCATTTCCGCTTTGCCTGAAAGGTGAACGGAAGTTTGAATTTCTAGACTCCCGCATTCATTGCAATGTCAGCTGTTTTTCAGACGACAGTCAGAAAACAGCACAACAACGGGAGGACTAGACCATGCAATCAAAACGCAGCGCCGTCAGGCGCGAGGCGTGGGCCGCGGGCACGATGATCGTGCTGGGCCTGGGCGCCATCGCGCAGGCATCCACATACACCTTGGGCAGCCTGGCGCGCATGGGGCCGGGCATGTTCCCCGCGATCCTGGGCGCGCTGCTGGTCATGCTGGGCCTGATCATCGCGAAGATGGCAGCCTCGCCCGCCGTGGCGGAGGAAGACGCCGAAGAGATCCCGCCGCCCGAATGGCGCGGCTGGGGCTGCATCATCGGCGGCCTGCTCGCGTTCATCCTGGTCGGCAAGTTCGGCGGCCTGGTGCCCGCGACGTTCGTGCTGGTGTTCATTTCCGCCATGGGCGACCGCCAGCACACCTGGCGCACCGCGGCCCTGCTTGCGGTGGGCGTGACGATCCTGGGCGTGGCCGTTTTCTCCTGGGCGCTGCAGCTGCAGTTTCCGCTGTTCCGCTGGGGCTGATCCATGGAAATCTTCAATAACCTGATGCATGGGTTCTCCGTCGCGTTCGCGCTGGACAACCTGATGTGGGCGATCTTCGGCGTGTTCATGGGCAACCTGATCGGCGTGTTGCCGGGCATGGGCGTGCTGGCCGCCATTTCCATCCTGCTGCCGCTGACCTACACCATGACGCCCACGGCCGCGCTGGTGATGCTGTCCGGCATCTACTACGGCTCGCAGTATGGCGGCGGCATCACCTCCATCATGCTGAACCTGCCGGGCACCGCGTCGCATGCGGTGGCCTGCCTGGACGGCAATCCGCTGGCGCGCAACGGCAAGGCCGGCTCTGCCTTGTTCATGCTGATGTTCTCGTCGTTCTGCGGCGCCTCGGTGGGTATCCTGGCGATGATCCTCTTTTCGCCGATGCTGGTGGACGTGGCCTTCAAGTTCGGTCCGGCCGAGTACTTCTCGATGATGATGCTGGGCCTGCTGGCCGGGGCGACCCTGGCCAAGGGCTCGGCGATCAAGGGTGTGGCGATGGTGGTGGTCGGCCTGCTGCTGGGCGTGGTGGGCACGGACGTCAATACGGGCACGATGCGCTTTCACTTCGGCATCCTGGAGCTCTCGGACGGCCTGCAGATCGTGGCGCTTGCCATGGGCCTGTTCGGCGTGGCGGACTTCCTGAAGAACATCAACCGCATCGGCGGCGACAGCAAGGTCACCGCCGCCAAGGTCAGCATGAAGTCGATGCGTCCGGAAGCCGGCGACATCAAGCAATCGCGCGGCGCGCTGGTGCGCGGCACGGCGATCGGCGCGGCTTTCGGCATCCTGCCGGGCACCGGCCCGACCATCGCTTCGTTCATTTCGTACGCGGTGGAAAAGAAGGTCGCGCGCGACCCGCGCCGTTTCGGACGCGGGGCCATCGAGGGTATCGCCGGGCCGGAAGCGGCAACCAGCGCATCCACGCAGACCAGCTTCATCCCGACCATGAGCCTGGGCATTCCGGGCGATCCGGTCATGGCCCTGATGCTGGGCGCGCTGATCATCCACGGCATCCAGCCGGGGCCTCAGATGATGATCGAGCATGCCGACATGTTCTGGGGGTTGATCGCCAGCTTCTGGGTCGGCAACGTGTTGCTGCTGCTGTTGAACCTGCCCCTGATCGGCATGTGGGTGCGCATGCTGACCGTGCCGTTCCGCTACCTGTTTCCCGCCGCGCTGTTCTTTGTCTGCGTAGGCGTCTACAGCACGAACAACAATCTGTTCGACGTGGGCATGGTGACCTTGTTCGGGGCCGCGGGCTATGCGCTGATCCGGCTGCGCTTCGAGCCCGCGCCGCTGCTGCTTGGGTTCGTGCTGGGACCCATGGTGGAAGAGAACTTCCGGCGCGCGCTGCTGCTGTCGCGCGGCGAGCTGTCGATCTTCGTCTCGCGTCCGATCAGCCTGGGTTTCATCCTGGCATGCGTGGCGCTGATCGCCTTGCTGGCCGTGTCGGCGCTGCGGCAGCGCAAGGCGCGGGAGGCACTGAAACACGCGGAATCCGCCGCGTAGCGGGTCAGTCACTATCGGGGTAGTGCTGCTTTGGCCGGTCTCGCCTGGGACCGGCCTTTTCTTGTTGGCGCAGCGGGCCTCAGGTATCGGGTCCGGACACGGGGCCGGCGGCGTGGCCGTCGATATGGCCCAGCGGCCGGGCCGGATCGAGGCGGTCTCGCACCCGCTGCTTGAGCACCTTGGCCTCCGGGAAGCCGCCGTCGCTCTTGCGGTCCCAGATCAGGTCGCCGTTATAGGTGATCTGGAAGATGCCGCCGGTGCCGGGCTGCAGCACCACTTCGCCCAGATCGGTCGAGAAGGTGGATAGCAGTTCCTGCGCCATCCAGCCAGCCCGCAGCAGCCACTGGCACTGGGTGCAATAGAGGATGACGATGCGAGGGCGAAAGGCGGGCGTGTTCATAGGGAAAATATTCTACGCGAGCCCGGACGCGGGCGATCATGGATAATGTCGGGTTTTCCCGGGTTCGCAATGAGCCCCGAGCCTGTAATGAAGTCTGCCTTGACTCCCCGAGGCCAGCGCTGGCTGATCGGTCTCTTGATGGGACTGGTCACGCTCACGCCGATGGCCATCGACATCTACCTGCCTTCCCTGCCCACCATGGCCCATGGCTTTGGCGAGCCCATCAGCGCGCTGCAGGCCAGCATCACGCTGTTCATCTTCGCGGTGGGCGTGGGGCAGATGCTGATCGGCCCGCTGGCCGACCGGCATGGCCGCCGGCCCGTGGCGCTGTGCGGCGCCATGGCGTATCTGCTGGGATCGGCGCTGGGCGCGGCCGCCACGTCGCTGGAGATGTTCTATGCGGCGCGCATCATCCAGGGGCTGGGCGCATGTTCCGCGTCGCTGGTGGCGTTTGCCGCGGTGCGCGATTGCTTCAGTCCGGCTGTCGGCGCGCGCGTGTACAGCTATCTGAATGGCGCGCTGTGCACGGTGCCCGCGCTGGCGCCGATGCTGGGCGGCGTGCTGGCGCTGCACGCGGGCTGGCGCAGCACCTTCGTCTTCATGGCGCTGTTCTCGCTGGCGCTGGCCGCGCTGCTGGCGGCCCGCTTCGAGGAAACGCGCGCCAGGCCCACGCAGCCCCACGGCGCCCTCTACAGCCTGCGCCGCTATGCGCCTATCGTCGCAAGCGGCCGCTTCCTGTATTTTGCGATGTTCGGCATGGCCGGCATGGCCATGATCCTGGTGTTCGTGTCGGCTGCGCCCGTGGTTCTGGTGCAGCAGCTCGGGTACTCCGAACTGGGATTCTCCGCGTGGTTCGGCGGCAATGCCGCGATCAACATCGCGGCCTTCTTCCTGGCGCCCGCTTTCATCGCCCGCTATGGCCGCCACACCATGGTGCGCGTCGGCATGGCGGCCTTGCTGCTGGCGTCGGCCATGCATTTCTGCGCCTGGCTGTGGGCGCCCCTGTCGGCCTGGATCTTCATGCTGCCGGTGGCCGTGCTGACCGTGGGCTTTTCGCTGGCCCTGGGGTCGGGGCTGAGCCTGGCGCTGGAGCCCTTCGCGGAGCGCGCCGGCACCGCCGCCGCGGTCTATGGGCTGTTCCAGATGAGCGGCTCGGCGGTCATCGCCACCCTGTTGCTGGACAGCGGCATGGCGCCCCAGGCGGCGATGGCGCTGGTCGGCGCGGTGATCGTGGCGCCGCTGATGTGTCTTTCGCCGGCCATCGGCCGGCGTCTTGCCCGCGGCGCCTGACCCGCCTAGTATCCAGGGACACCTTTTCCTGGAGGCGACATGTCGATAGAAAAAACCGCGCCGTTGCTGCGCAGTGCCGAGGGCGGCGTCGTGACGCTGCGCATGAACCGTCCTGCCCAGTTCAATGCGCTGTCCGAGGCCCTGCTGGCCGCCCTGCAGCAAGAGATCGACGCCCTGGCGCGGGACCCCGACGTGCGCTGCGTGGTGCTGGAATCCGAGGGCCGCGCCTTCTGCGCCGGGCACGACCTGCGCGAGATGCGCAGCCAGCCCGCGCTGGACTATTACCGCGAGCTGTTCCGCAAATGCGGCAGCGTCATGCAGGGCCTGCAGGCCCTGCCCGTGCCCGTCATCGCCAAGGTGCAAGGCGTTGCCACGGCGGCCGGCTGCCAGCTGGTGGCAAGCTGCGACCTGGCCGTCGCCGCCGACACCGCCAGATTCGCGGTATCCGGCATCAACGTCGGCCTGTTCTGCGCCACGCCCGCGGTGGCCTTGAGCCGCAACGTGTCGGCCAAGCGCGCCTTCGAGATGCTGATGACCGCGCGCTTCATCGACGCCGCCCAGGCGGCGGACTGGGGGCTGATCAACGATGCCGTGCCCGAGCAGGAACTGGACGCGCGGGTGCGCGGCCTGGCCGATGAGATCGTCGCGAAAAGCCCCACCGCGGTGCGCTATGGCAAGCGCATGTTCTACAAGCAGCGGCAGATGGCGCTGGCCGACGCCTACGATTACGCCGGCGACGTGATGGCCCGCAACATGATGGAAGACGATGCCTGCGAGGGCATCGACGCTTTCCTGCAGAAGCGCCCTGCCCGCTGGCGCTCCTAGGGAAGCCCCGTTTGAGTGTGAGCCGGCCCTAGACGAGCCAGCCCAGCGTCCAGCCGCCCGCCGCGGCAAGCAGCACCACCCAGACGGGCGACCAGCGCGCATAGACCAGCAAGGCGAACAGCAGCAGGGCCAGGCCGAAGTCGGCCTTGCTGAGGATGGCGCTGGTCCAGACCGGGTCATACAGGGCGCCGAGCAGGATGCCGACGACGCTGGCGTTGACGCCGGCAACCAGATTGCGCACACCGGGGCGCCGGCGCAGGCTTTCCCAGAAAGGCAGCGCGGCCGCCACCAGCAAGGCGCCTGGCAGGAAGATGACGGCCAGCAGCGTCAATCCGCCCGCCCAGCCGGACAAGGGGCCGGACGACAGCGCACCCAGGAAGGCCGCGAACGTGAACAAGGGGCCGGGCATGGCCTGCGCCGCGCCGTAGCCCGCCAGGAAGTCGGCGCTGGATACCATGCCGGTCGATACCGATGCCGTTTCCAGCAAGGGCAGCACCACGTGCCCGCCGCCGAACACCAGTGCCCCCGCGCGGTAGAAGCCGGCGATCTGGCCGGCCAGGGCGCTATCCGTCAACAGGGCCCAGACCGGCAGCCCCGCCATCAGCGCCACGAAGATGCCCAGGGCGGCCAGGCCCACCGAACGCGGCACGCCCGGCGGCGAATTGGTCAGAATGGGCCGGGGCGGCACCTGCAGGATGGCCGCGCCCACCACCGCGCCGAGCAGGACGGCTCCCAACTGGGCCAGCGCCGTGGGCAGGACCACGGTGATCAGGGCGGCGGCGACCGCCAGCGCGGCGCGCGAGCGATCGGGACAGAGCGACCGCCCCATCCCCCAGACCGCCTGGGCGACGATGGCGACCGCCGCCACTTTCAGGCCGTGTATGGCGGCGGACCCCGACAGCCAGCCGAAGTGGGCCAGGCCCAGCGCGAAGCCGATCAGCGCAAGCGCGGACGGCAGCGTGAACGCCACCCAGGCCGCCAGCATGCCGGACCAGCCGGCCCGCCGCAGGCCGATCGCCATGCCCACCTGGCTGCTGGCCGGCCCGGGCAGGAATTGGCACAGCGCGACCAGATCGGAGTAGGCGTAGTCATCCAGCCAGCGGCGCCGGTCCACGAATTCAGTGCGGAAGTACGCCAGATGCGCCACCGGACCGCCAAACGAGGTCAGTCCCAGGCGCAGAAAGACCAGGAACACCTCCAGACAGGATCCGCGTCCGGCGTGGCTGTGCGCATCGGTGGCCGGCTTGCTGGCGACGTGTTCGTCATGCGGTGAGGGGTGCGACATGGGCTTGGGCTTCGTGGCAGGCGGGGCGCGGAATCTCAGGCCCTTGTTCCAAGCTTATAGCCGGGCCGCGCCGGGGATTCAATCGGGTCAATGACAAAATCCTGCCCGCCCGCCACCGGCCAACCCGTCCATCATGGCCCATACGAAAAGTCCATCTATGGCACTTTTGGCGTGAGCCAATCGGCCGCATGCTGCACGCTCGTCATTTCCTAAACAACACGTCAGAAAGGCATGTCCATGAGCCAGCGATTGAATTATTTCCAGGTGTCGGAAGCCCTGTCCAAGAAGTATCTCGACTACAGCATGGCGCTGAAGAAAGTCCCCGTGATCCAGGAACTGGGCGCCCTGGTCGATATCCGCGCATCGCAAATCAACGGCTGCGGCTTCTGCCTGGACATGCACGTCAAGGAGGCCAGGATCCATGGCGAACGTGAACTGCGCCTGCATCACGTCGCCATCTGGCGCGAATCGCCCCTGTTTTCCCCGCGCGAGCGCGCCGCGCTGGAATGGACCGAGGCGCTGACCACGCTGTCGCCGCAGGGCGTGCCGGATGCCGTCTATGAATCGGTGCGCGCCCAGCTGTCGGAAAGCGAGCTCTCCGACCTGACCTTCCTGGTCGTCGGCATCAATGGCTGGAACCGGCTGAACGTGGCGTTCCGCACCGTGCCGGGGTCGGCCGACAAGGCCTACGGCCTGGACAAGGCCGGCCTGAACTGAGCCGGCTCCTCCAGCCAGGTTGGCGTGGGCTTTACATCAGCCGCAGGATCCGCGCCGCCAATTGCTCGGCCTGTTCGGCGGATGCGATGTTCGTGAAGCTCATCAGCAGGCCGGACTGCGCGTCCGGCGCGGCGGACCAGTGCGACAAGGCGTGCGCATACAGGCCGTTGGCGAGCATGCGCGCCGCCAGCGGCCTATCGGTCTGATGGCCGTCCATGCGCGCCACCAGATGCATGCCGCCCGGCTGCGGTTCGATATGCAGGTGCGAGCCCAGCACCGCGGACAGGCCCGCCGCCGTGGCGTCGCGGCGGCTGCTGTAGAGGCGGCGCATGCGCTGGATGTGGCGGCCAAAATGCCCCTCGTTGATGAAGGACGCGAGTATCCCCTGTGTCAGCGCGGGAGCGCCGCCCGCCAGCAGCATGCAGAGGCGCTCGAAGCGCGGCGCCTGTTCCTCGGGCACCACCAGATAGGCCAGCCGCAAGCCGGGGAACAGCACCTTGCTGAAGGTGCCCGCATACAGCACCCGGCCCTGCCGGTCCAGGCTCTTCAAGGCCGGCAACGGCCGGCTGACGTAGCGGTACTCGCCGTCATAGTCGTCTTCGACGATCCACGCGTTGCTGCGCTCGGCCCAGTCCAGCAGCGCCTGCCGGCGGGGCAGCGACAGCGACAGGCACAGCGGGCTCTGGTGAGCGGGCGTGACCACCGCCGCGCGGGCGCGGGGTTCGGCCGCGATGCCGGATTCCACCACCATGCCTTCTGCGTCCACCCGTAGCGGCACGGCCTGCATGCCGGCCTGCGCCAGCAGCGCGCGCGTGGGCGGATAGCCCGGATCTTCCACCCAGACCGAGTCGCCCGGCTTGAACAGCGCCTGCAGGATGAGCTGCATGGTGTTGTTGTAGCCCGAGGTAATGAACACCTGCGACGGCGTGCATTGGATGCCGCGCGCCACCTGCAGGTAAGCCGCCGTGGCCGTCCGTAACGCCAGCAGGCCCGCGGGCTCGGGATACGCCAGGTCCGGCGGCTGCATGCCGCGCAGATGGCGCGCGCCCAGCCGCGCCCAGATCTTGCGGGGAAAGGCATCCAGCGCGGGCAGCCCCATCTGGAAAGGCAGCGGCGCATCCGGGCGCGGCCAGGCCACATCCGGCTTTTCGACGGACCTGGGCGCGGACGGGGGAGCCGCCAGGGCCTGCGGCTGCAGGTAAGGGGCGACGATGGTGCCGGCCTGTCCGCGCGGCTGTATGTAACCTTCGGCGGCCAGCAGCGAATAGGCAACCTCGATGGTGCCGCGCGCCACCCCCACGTCTTTGGCCAGTGCGCGCGCCGACGGAATGCGGTCGCCCGGCTTGAGGGTGCCTTCGGCGATGGCGCCGCGAAAGCGTTCGTACACCTGGCGGTATAGCGGTTCGTCGCTGGCATCGGAAAGGGTCAGCAGACCCTCGGGGCGGGCAGGAATCATGGCATAGTCCGGAACAGCATTCTTGGCCCTTCAAATTATGGCATGTGCTTTCTAAGATGCGTACTGACAATGGGGCGGAACATTCGCAGCCGCCCCGCCCTCAGGCGTTGATCCAATGACCACATCCATGACAGAAACGGCCCTGCGCCATATAGAGACTCCGGAAGAACTGCGCGCCTGCCTGCCGCTGATGCGCGAACTGCGTCCCCATCTGGAGCACGAGGAGGACTTCATCGAGCGTATCGGCCGCATGCGGCAGGAGCGCTACCGCTTGCTGGCCGCGATGCACGGCGGCGAGGTGGTCGCGCTGGCCGGCTACCGGTTCCAGGAAAACCTGGTCTACGGCCGCTTCCTGTATGTGGACGACCTGGTGGTGGCCAGCGGCCGCCGCGGCGAACGCTGGGGAGCCAAGCTGTTGGACCACCTGGACGGCGTCGCCCACGACAGCCAATGCGCGCGGCTGGTGCTGGACACCGGCCTGTCCAACGCCCTGGCCCAGCGCTTTTATTTCCGGTTTGGCCTGCTCACCAGCGCCATCCGATTCTGCAAGACCGCGGGAGCCCCGAAAGCATGAACCATCGCATGAACATTTTGCACATTACCTGCAGCCCGAGGGGCCGCGCATCCGAAAGCTATCGTTTGTCGCAACGACTGGTGGACCGCCTGGCCGCATCCGCCGGCGGCCCGGACGCCCAGGTGACCGAAATCGACGCCACTGCCCTGCCCCACGTTGACCAGGATTACGCCGCCGCCCTGAGCGCGCGGGCGGATCCTGCCGGAGAGATCCTGGGCCGCGGCGCGCTGCGCCAGTCCGGCGAGCTGATCGAAAGCCTGCAAAGCGCCAGCCACATCGTGATTGCGACGCCCATGCACAACTTCACGGTGCCCGCGTCGTTGAAGGTCTGGATCGACCATGTGGTGCGGGTACGCAGCACATTCCAGATCACGCCCGAAGGCAAGGTGGGCACACTGGCGGATCGCCCCGTCTATGTGGCGATCTCTTCCGGCGGCGAGTTCTCGGGCGACGCCGCGCGTCAGCCCGACTTCCTGACGCCCTATCTGAAGCACGTGCTGGGGACGATAGGGTTGCGGGACGTGACGTTCTTTTCGGTGCAGGGCACGGCGCGCGGCGAAGAAGCGCTCGAGGCCGCGCGCGCCCAGGCCGAGGCCGAGATCGCGGCGCATGTGTTCGCGCCGAGCGAGCGTGAGGGACTGTTGACGGCCTGATGCGAGTTCAGGTGGCCCCCCTCGGGCAGCAAGCACGCGAGGCGTGCGCGGCGTGGGGGGCCATTTTGCCGCCGGGCCGCCCCAAGGCAAAAAGCGCCCCCCTCGGGGGGGCAGCAAGCACGCGTAGCGTGCGCGGCGTGGGGGGCCTTTCCCTATCGTTGCTGGTATACCAGTGCGGGGGCTGACTACGTTCAATCGCACCGAGCAAGCATCACCAGCCTCCATGCCAAGGCTCCCCGCGCCTCTTTTCAATTAATCGGGCCGCATTGACACCGCGGAATCCGGGGCACTACGCTAGCCCGCAAACCCAACCTGTCATACAGACTACGGAGTATTCCCCGATCCGGATTTTTGGTGTTGGAGGCGTGCCATGACACTGCATAGACCGCGCTTGTTCGCCGCCGCTGTTTTCGCCTTCATCACTCTGTCCACGTCCAATGCCGACGCGGCCTGCAGCGACAAGAAGATCGTCGCCATGGCGAAGGACGGCCAGTCGGTCAAATCGATTGCCAAGTCCTGCAATATGCCGGTGGCGAAGGTGCGGGAAGTCACTGCCGGAACCAGCGAGGAACCGCCAAAGCCCAAGAGCCAGGCGCAGGCCTCGCCCCAAGCTCAAGCACAGGCTCAGACGCAGCCCCAAGCCAAGGCAAAACCCAAGCCCGCTCCCACTCCCGAGCCCGAACCCGTCAAGGGCCTGCCTTCGGGCGCGGGACTGGCACGCTGCGACTGCAAGGGCTCGGTGCCCTATGGCAACAGGGAGCCCGAGCTGCGCTGCCAGAGCGGCGTGTCGATCGCCACGCCCTGCCCGGGATATTGCTCGCCGTTCGGCATAGCGCCGTGGCGGCGGATATGCAGTTAAGCGCGTTGGCGGCGCAACCTAGCGCCATGCGCTGCCCACCTGGATATAGAACGCATTCTGGTCTTTGCTGTGTGCGATATCGATGCCAACCGTCAAGCCCAGCTTTCGCGCGATCAGATAACGAAAGCCCGTTCCTACGCTTACGACATTGTCGGCCTCCCCGAACGACCTCCAGCGTCCATAAGCCTTGCCTACACCGCTGAAACCGAGGATCGACCAGCGTGGCGTTACGTTCCAGCGCAACTCCATTTCCGTGGCCAGCGCGGTCCTGTCCTGGTAGCGTCCGCGGGACACGCCGCGCAGATCGACATACGGCTGCGCGTAGAACGGCACGGACCCGCTGGTGGTTTGTCCGTCCAGCCGCAGGCCTAGTGTCCATTTCGGATTCAGCGGCAGCCAGGTGTAGCCGACCGCACGGTAGTTCTCGAACGACTTGGAGCTGCCCAGCCAGTTCCGGGCAAACTGGGCCTCCAGCTCGGCATAGCTGCCTTTGGTCGGATAGAACATGTTGTCGCGATTGTCGTAGTCGACAACGAGCCCGAGCTTGCCGACGCTGAGCGACTGGTCCTTGATGCCCAGCTCGGTGGCGGCGGCGCCCGTAAAGGTCGTATCCGATTTGAAATAGGTATAGCGCGGTCCGATGTACCAGCGGGAATCGCCGACCTTGGCGAGCAGTTGCTGAACCAGGAATGTGCCCTTGAGTTCGTAGCTTCGTCCCTGGTTGAGCAAGCCGTAGTACTCCAGATTCATCCGGCCTTGCGCCAAGGCGCCGATGTACCGATAGCGGTCCTGGTCCCAGGTGTGAAAATGAAAAAGACCGGCGCCACGCGAGCCGTTCTCCGTCCCCATGGCGGCCACGCCCGTGATATTTGGCGGAGTCAAAGGACCGCCAGCTTCCCTGGACTTTTGCCCGGCCTCCGCCAGCGATTCGGAAAAGTGCAGCAGCATCAGCCCCCCGCCATAGCCCACCGCTGGCTCGGTGATGACCATTGGAACCGGCAGTACGCCCTTGCGATGCAGGAGGAAATCGCTCATGTCAAAGGCGCCATCCTCCGGATCGGTGAATGACGCCGGCTGCGCCTGGATGTCGGCCGCGCCCATTGCCACCATCATGCCCAACGCCCCGATCAACCGACGTACATCGTGCCGAATGAGCATGCTGCATGGTTCCTGTCGAGATCCCGAACTGATATGTGGCCGAGTCAACGACCACTGCCCGCCATGAACCACCTGTAGTACGCGTTGTCGCCATCGTTCCTGGCGAGCTTGTTCAGTTCCCTGCCCCAGGTCTCGCGGTCGCCCGCATACGCGGCCAACGATGCGCGATAAAAGGTATCCAGCCGCGCGCGCTCCAGGTCCATCTCCGCCAGCAAGGCGTCCGACGCACCGCGCAAGGGAGGTTCGCTGCGCAGCGCGAGCATGCGCGGCAGCACCCGGGTGATTTCCCGCGGACGCACCCAGGTGGCGTACTCGATGCCGGGACGGTCGTCCGTCACCGCCGGCGTGTCGCCGGCAAAGCGGGCCAGGCCGGCGCGGTCGGTGACCCAGGTCGACAGCAATGCGCCTGCCGACGAGATGCCCACCGCCTTGAGCGCCGCCGCGGTATCGGGCTGGCCGTAGCGCGCCTCGATTTTCGCGGCGTCCAGTTCCAGGGGTTGCAGCGAGCCTACCAGCAGCATCTCGTGCAATTCGCTGGTCCACAGCTGCGCGTGCGGGAAGACGTCGATGAAGCTGGCGACCAGAGCGCGGGTGTCTTCTATGTTCTGAGTGGGCAGCGGCAGCCATTGGGCCACGATGCCATGCGGCGCCAGCCTCCCGGCGGCCAGCGCGTAGAAGTCGCGCGAGTAAAGATTGACCACGCCGGCGGCGGACGGAGGCGGCGGCTCCAGCGTGATCAGGTCCCAGCGCTCGTCGCTGGCCTGCAAGGCGCGCCGGCCATCCTGCACGCGCTTTTCCAGCCCTGGGTCGGCGATGGCCTGATATGTGCCCTGGAAGCGGGATCCGGCGCGCAGCACCGCGGGCAGCAGTTCGGCCACCACGCGCTTTTCCAGCGGCCGGTACTGGGACAGCGCGCCGGCGGTGATGCCGGTGCCATAGCCCACCACCAGCGCCGAGCGGGGTTCGCCGTTGTGGACGATGAGCGGCAGCAGTGCCTGCAGCCGCATATAGCGCAGCGAGGGCATGGCGTCGCCGGAATTGGATACGCCCTGAATATAGAGGCGCCGGAACCGGTTGCCGTTGCCTGCCGGTTCCACCACGGCGACCGTGCCGCCATGGCTTTCTTCGTAGAACACGAGGCCGGCGCCGCTGGCGCCGGGCAAGAGGCGCGCGAACTGGTCCGCCGGTATCGTGACGGCCACGGCCAGCGTCGCCAGGCCGACCAGGCCCGTGACCCAGCCGGTCGTGGCCGCGGCCGGCCCGGCCTGCCGCCCGCGCCACGCCGCCGCCGCGCCCACCAGGGCGGCAAGCACCGCCAGGACGCCCAGGCTGCGCACGAGTCCCAGCGCGGGCACCAGCACAAAGCCCGTCAGCAAGGTGCCGGCGATGCCGCCCAGGGTGTTGCAGGCCAGCACCGCGCCGGCGTCGCGACCTACCCGCTGGTCGCCCGCCGCGATGCGCAGCACCGCGGGAAACGCCGCGCCCAGCAAGAGCGTCGGCGCCAGCACGAAGCCGGCCGCCGCCACGGCGAAACGGGCGCACATGCCGGCGAATGCGCTGCCGGTCCATTGAAGAATCGCGGCTTCCGCATAGGTCTGCGCGACGATCAGCCATTTGCCCAGCACCGCGACTTCCAGGACGGCGATCAGTCCGGCCCCGGCGATCAGCCCGCCAAACACGGCCCAGGGATTGCGCACCCGGTGCGCAACGCGCGAATACAGCGCCGCGCCGATCGCCAGCCCCATCAGGTAGGTGGCCAGCACGATGGCAAAGGCAAAGGCCCGCGTGCTCATGAAGGGCACGACCATTTGCGACCAGATCACTTCATAGCCCAGCGCGATGCCGCCCGCCACGGCGTACAGCGCCACGGCCAGGCGGGCTTCGCCGGACAGCGGATGCCCGGCAGCCGTGTCCGCCAAGGCCGGCACGGCGGGTTCGCCCGTCTTGCGTTCCAGCGCCCACGCGCCCGCGGCGGCCAGCAGGTTCAGGCAGGCCGCGGCCAGCGCCGCGCCCTGCACGCCGAAGCGCGGGATCAGGAAAAAGGCGGGCAGCAAGGCGCCCAGGATCGCGCCGCAGGTATTGGCGGCGTACAGGGCGCCGCCCCGGCGGCTTGCGGCGGCGTCCTGCCGGTTGACCGCCCGCAGCAGCACCGGCAAGGTGCCGCCCATCAGAAAAGAAGGAATGGCCAGCAGCACGCCGACCAGCAGCCAGGCGGCCACGCCGCTGCGCGCCTCGACCGCGACGAACGGCGCCGCGCTCTGCGCCAGCGCCCAGGTCACGGCCACGCAGGACACCGCGACCGCCACTTCCAGCAAGGCGTAGAACCGCAGCGGCCGACGCAGGCGGTCCGCCTGCCGGCCCAGCACCCAGCCGCCCAGCGCCAGGCCCAGGAAGAACGCGCCGACCGCCCCGGCGATCGCGCTGACCTCCACGCCGACCACCAGCGACAACTGCTTGATCCACAGCACCTGAAAGACCAGCGCCGCCGCTCCCGACAGGAACAGCAGGGCCGCCGGCCGCGTCGTCGTCAAGGGTCGCGCGCCGTTTTGAGCTTGCCGCGCGTCCGGGACTTTCATTGCCGCCACTTCACCTGCCCCCATGCCCATTACGCCGTTCCTCTAGCGTGTTGCCGGGCGGCGCAAGGCGCGCCGCCCGGGTCCGGCCTGGCGCCTGCCCGGCGCCAGGATCACTCGTCACTTCGCTTTCTGCTTCTCGAGTTCCTTGAAATGCGCCTCGATCGACTTGTGCACCTGCTCCTGCACCTGGTCCACGCTGAAGCTGGCGGGACGCTGGCTCGGCGGATAGGTCACGAAGGTCTGCAGGAATTCGGAAGCCTTCAATGTGCCGATCTCGGTCAGATACGCATTCTTCGCCAGCCAATCGTTGTATTGATCGGAGGTGATGTCGGCGCGTTCATAGGGATCCATGCGCAGGTTGAAGATCTTCGGGACGCGCAGGCAGACAAAGGGGTCTTGCCAGATATTGAAGTTGCCCGGCGCCCGTTGCTCGCAAAACACCGCTTTCCAGTCATCCCACCGCATGCCGACGAGCAGCCCGTCGTCGTTGAAGTAGAAGAACTCGTTGCGTGCGCTCTTGTCCTGCTTGCCCGTCAGGTAGGGCAATTGGTTGTAGCCGTCCAGATGCACCTTGAACTTGGTGCCGCCGGCTTGCGGCGCCCAGCCGTCCAGGAGACGTTCCTTGACGGTTTCGTCGCCGGTGGCCGCCAGCAGCGTCGGGAACCAGTCCAGGCCGGAGACCATGCCCCGCTTGATTTCCCCCGCGGGGATCTTGCCGGGCCAGCGGACCATGGCCGGCACGCGGAACGCGCCTTCCCAGTTCGAGTTCTTTTCGCTGCGGAAGGGAGTCGTTGCCGCGTCGGGCCATGAGAACTGGTTAGGTCCGTTGTCCGTGGTGTAGATGACGATGGTGTTGTCGGCGATGCCCATGTCGTCCAGCTTCTTCAGCAGCTTGCCCACGTCCTGGTCATGCTCCCACATGCCATCGGCGTAATCGTTGCCCGGCATGCCGCTCTTGCCGCGATGTTCCGGCCGCACGTGCGTGTAGATGTGCATGCGCGTGGTGTTCATCCACACGAAGAACGGGTTGTCGCCCTTGCCGTGCTTGTCGATGTAGTCGATCGCCGCGCCCACGGTCTCGTCGTCGATGGTCTCCATGCGCTTGGTGGTGAGCGCGCCGGTATCCTGCACCTTGCCATCGGCCGTGGCCTTGATCACGCCGCGCGGAGAAAAGTTCTTCACGAAGGGATCGTTGGGATCCTTGGGCCAGTATGGACGCTCGGGTTCCTCTTCCGCGTTCAGGTGATAGAGGTTGCCGAAGAACTCGTCGAAGCCGTGGTGCGTCGGCAGGTATTCGTCCTTGTCGCCCAGGTGGTTCTTGCCGAACTGGGCAGTGGTGTAGCCCTTGGACTTCAAGGCCTCGGCAATGGTGATGTCGCCCTTTTGCAGGCCGACCGGGGCGCCGGGAGCGCCCACCTTGGACAGGCCCGTGCGCAGCGGCGACTGGCCGGTGATGAAGGACGAGCGGCCCGCCGTGCAGCTGTTCTCGGCGTAATAGTCCGTGAACATCACCCCTTCCCTGGCGATCCGGTCGATGTTGGGCGTGGTGTAGCCCACCACCCCCTTGCCATAGGCGCTGATATTGGTCTGGCCGATGTCATCGCCAAAGATCACCAGGATGTTCGGCTTCTTGCCGGAAGCCTCCGCCTGGCCCTGCTTGGGCGGCGGGGCCTGGGTCTGCGCATGCGCGCTCCCCAGGGCCGCCAGGCCCGTCACGGCGAAAAGCGCCGCGCTCAACAGTTTTCTTGCGTTCATCGCTTTATCTCCCTGCCCTTGCGGACAAAAAACACTCACGCAAACGTATCACTGCATGCACCTATTGCGTTTCAAATGCGAAAACCCGTTTCCACTCCTTTGCCATATCCACGATTACCCAACCTTTCTGCGTAGCCTCGTCCAAGGCCTTGTCCAGGCGCCCTATCTTGGACTCGCGGTCGTAAGCCCATTCGCGCCTGGCATCCGTGTGGTGCACCAGGCCGGCGAAGCGCTTGCCGCTGCCCGCCGTCGTCCACTGCAGCATCTGCAGGTCGCCATCCGAGTTGCCGAACGCGAAGATGGGCTGGCGGCCGATGAACTTGTTGATGGAAACGGGCTTGCCCGGGCCGTCGTCGTTGTAGTCCAGCTTGGGCGTGCGCATCAGCACCGGCTTGCCGTCCTGCATCTTGAATTCGGTGACGAAGGTGGTGCCTATCACCTGTTCGGGCGGAATGCCATAGGCGTCCTGCGCCCAGGCGCGCATGAACTCGACCTCGCCGCCCGACACGATGTAGGTCTTGAAGCCGTTGCCGCGCAGGTAGTCCAGCAGTTCGCGCATCGGCGCGTAGATCAGGCTGGTGTAGGGCTGCTTGTAGCGGGGGTGCGTGGCGGTCTTCACCCATTGCCTGACCTCTTCAGTGAAGGCCTGGGTGGTCATGTTGGTGTGCGTGACGCCCACGATCTTCAAGAGACCTTCGGTGCCGGCCGCCGCCAGGGCCTGGCGGTCGCCCTCGATCGCGGCCTTGTAGGGCTGTTCCTGCGCCCATTCCGGATGCCGGGGCGCCATCACCTTGATCTGGTCCAGCGCGAATATCAGCTGGAAGTACAGCGGCTGCTCGCTCCACAGCGTGCCGTCATTGTCGAAAACGGCAATGCGGTCGGACGGCGCGACATAGTCCGGGCCGCCCTCCTTCGTCACCGCCTCGACGAACGCCAGGATGGCCTGGCGTGACGGCCCGTCGTTCCAGGACGGCAGCGGCGTCTGCGCGCCCGCCACGCTGGCCAGCATCATGAGGATCATGACGGCGAACCAGCGCTGGACGCGCAGCAGCGGCGTATGGAGGAATGACACGTTCATTGCCGATCTCCTGAAGGCATGGAAGGACCACGGACATCCGGTGTTCGCGGATTCAAGGGAAGCAGGCGGTGTGGGCGGACCGGCGCGACGGCCCGACGGAAGGCACGCCGCCATTGCGGAAAAGACTGCCGCAGCGTGCGGAATCCTTGCGTGGTGTCCGGCCTGGGGCCATAGCACTCGCGCAGGGCTTCCGCGCCCGCCTGCCGCAAGGCAGGGCGAAGCCCGTCGGTCGCCTGCGCCAGCGACACGGCGCGGCGGCTGCGGCGCAGCCACAGGTAAAGGGCGTCCAGCCGCTTGTTCGGGTGAGCCAGCTCCCGGCGCAGCGCCAACGCGGCATGACGTTCCGACGCCAGCCAGCGCTGGCGCCGGGCGGCCCGGCGGGCCTGCAGCCAGGTCCAGATCCGGCGCCACCACGGCGCGCCCAGCCAGGCGATCAGCGCCGCCGCGACCGCCACCGCGGCCAGCGCCAGCCAGCCGCCCGGAATGCGCACCTGCACCTGGCGGCCCATGTCCCGGAGGTCCTGCTCCACCGAGAACGGCGCCTGGTAGGCCGCGCCGGCCCGGGCCTCGAAGCGTTGCGCCGGCAGGACCAGATGCTCTTCCTTGCTGGTCGCGACGTTCCACCAGCGGATGTCGATGGCGGGCAATTCGTAGGCGCCTGGGCGTTCCACCACGTAATCCACGCGGTCCACGCGCTGTCCGCCCAGGAAGACGCCGCGGCTGTCGGACAGCTGCGTCAGAACGGGTTCGGAGGGATATGGCTTCAGGCCCGGCACCGCAGGCGTCGCGGGCGGCGGGATCAGCATGGCTTGTGCGCCCTGGGCCTGCAGGGTGATGACGCGGCTGACATGGTCGCCAACGGCGGGCGGCTGGGCGGAATACTGCATTTCCTGCGTGGCCTGAACCGAGGTCGCGGCCAGCACATGGCCGGTCGTGGCGCCGGGCGGCCCGGCCGCGCGGACCTCCAGCGGCCGGGTCTGCGCGGTGAGCGGCGAGGCGGACTGCCCGACCTGGGCGCTGACCTTGATCGCGGGAATGCGCAAGGCGCCAGCCGCCGCCGGGCTCAGCAGATAGGCAAACCGCAGGCCGTTGTACGCCACGCCGTCTATCGTCGCGCGGATGATCGTGGCCTGGCCGGACGGCCCGGAGACCAGCGCGCCGGGAATATCCAGGGCAGGCAATACGGGCGGCTGGGTGAACCATGTAGAGGTCAGCACGTCGATCTGCAAGGTGGCGGTGGCGCCCACCATCAGGTCGCCGGGGGACGCCATGCGCGCCTCCACCTTCAGCTGCGGGCCGGGATCCGCGGTTTGCGCGGCGGCCGACGCGGCGGACAATGCCAGCAGCAGCCATATCCAGCGCAGCAAGGCGGTCAGTGCGTTCATGGGCGCGCTCCCGCCGGCGGAGCGGCCGCCTTCCTGGCGTCTTCGATCGCGAACTTCTGCTTCAGGAAGCCGCCCGGCGACAGACTCAGGTTGCGCAGCCACACATCGTCGGACGCGGCCTGCGCGACAGGCACCTGCATCATCTTGCCTGCGCCCTTCTTGTTGTCGAAGCTGACGTCGTCGGGCTCTTGCTGGTCGTCGTCCTCCTGCTCGCTTTCGATCGCCGCTTGCAGCCTGGCCACCAGATCCCGGTTGAACCGCGCCTCGGGAAAGTCGGCGCGCAGGCGCAGCGCCTGGTCATAGGCCGCGAGCGAGGCGTCGTAGCTGCGCAGCCGGGCCTGCGTGTTGCCCAGATAGAAGTAGCCCTCGGGCGTGTCCAGCCGCGCAAAGGCGGCCAGCGCCGTCCGGTAGTCGCCCGCGTCGTAGGCGGCGCGTCCCTTCCAGTACGGATCCTGGAACCGCGCCGCGGCGTCCGCGAAGCGTTTGTGCTCATAGGCCCAGCGGCCTTGCTGGTCCGGAGTGAAGAACGCATTGGCCAGTGGACCCGCATTTGCCGCCGGCGGATAGATGCCCGTGACCCAGGCCAGCAGCAGGCCGGCCATCCAGTTCACGTTCCAGCCGCGCCGCAGCCCCAGCAAGGCCAGCAGGGCCAGCGGCCAGCAAAGCCAGTACCCGGCGTCCCTCCAGTTCAAGGGCTGGTCCTTGTCCTGCACTTCCCGGAAGTGGCGCTGCGCATGCAGGGTGACCCAGTCCAGGTCATCGTCGTTCACGCTCAGGCTGCCCAGCGGCGCGCGCGCCGCTTGGGCCAGCTGCTTCAATCCGTCGGCGTCGAAGGCGCCCAGCAGCGGCTTGCCCTGGGCGTCCACTCGAGGTTGGCCGCGGGCATCGCGCAACACGCCGCCATCGGCGGCTCCAGCCGCCCACACCAGGATCTGGAAGGCATTGCGCTTGGCCAGTTGTTCGATGTCGGGGAACTGGCGCGCATCGGCGCCATCCGTCGCCAGCAGCAGCGTGCCGCCGGCCGCGCTGCCCTCCAGGACGGTCGCCGCCAGCGCGATCGCGCCCGCGGCATCCTTGCCCGGGCTGGCGATCAGGTCCGTGGACAGCGCCTGGATGAACATGTCCAGCAAGGCGGGATCGTCCGTGGGCGGCAGCACCAGGTGCGCCGACCCCGCATAAGCGATCAGGCCGGTCTTGGCCCCGGCGCGCCGCGCCAGCAGATCGTGCAGCTTGTGCTTGACGGCGCCCAGGCGGCTGGGCGGGATATCCGTGGCGTCCATCGAAGGCGACAGGTCCACGGCCACGATCAGCGGCGCCTGGTTGTCCAGAAAGGCGGGACGGTCCTGCTGCCATGTCGGCCCCGCCGCCGCGATACCGCCCACGGCCAGCAATGCCGCCAGCGCGTGGACGGGACGCGGTCCCCGGCTGCCCTGGGCGTCCACAATCAGATAGGGCAGCAGCGCCGGCGCAATGCTGCTGCGCCATCCCAAGCGGCCGCCCTCCGCCCGCCGCAGCCATAGCAGCAGCGCCGCCAGCGCAATCGCCAGCAGCCACCAGGGGCGCAGGAAGTGAAAGGCGCTCAGGTCGATTTCCATGCGCCCTCCTTGCTTGCCGCCCCGGGGCTTTGCGGCGCGTCCCGGCCGCCGCCCCTCCGCCCGCGCAGGGCTGCGGCCAGGTGCCAGGCCGCCAGCAACAACAAGGCCGCGCCCAGTGGCACCCAGAAGAAATCCTGCCGGGGCTGATGCCGCAGTTCGCGCACCTCATGCGGCGTGATCTGGTCCAGCGTGGCGTAGACCTGCCGCAGCGAGGTCTGGTCCTGCGCCGAGAAAAAGCGTCCGCCCGTCTTGCTCGCGATCTGGCGCAAGGTCTCGAAATCGACTTTCTCTTCGCCTTGCGCCTGGGGGTCGCCAATGCCGATGGTATGGATGACGATGTGGCGCGCGGCCGCCATCGCGGCGGCGCGGTCCGGCGGCACGGCGCTGCCGGTATCGTTGCCGTCCGTCAGCAGAATCAGGACCTTGTCGCGTTCCGCCGCATGCTCGAATTGCTTGACCGCCACGCCGATCGCATCGCCGATGGCCGTGTTGGGCCCCGCCATGCGGGTGCTCACCTGGCCCAGCAGCAGGTTCAGGGCGGCGTGGTCCTGCGTCAGCGGCGCCTGCGGATAGGCGGCGGTTCCGAACACGATCAAACCCAGGCGATCGTCCTTGCGGCGGGCGATGAAGTCCGATACCACCGCCTTGACGCCCGTGAGCCGGTCCTCGTGCTTGCCCGAGGGATCGACGAAATCCTCGGTCTCCATGGATTGGGAGATGTCGAGCGCGAGCAGCAGATCGCGCACGGGCTGGCGGTGTTCCAGCGGCGGCTCGACGCGTTCCGGACGGGCCAGCGCCAGCACCAGCAGCAGCCACACCAAAGCGTTGAGCGCCATCTGCCCGCGGTCCCGGCGCACGCCGGGACGCTGCGGCGACTGCCCCGCGGCGCGCGCCACGGACTCGAAAAAGGGAATGCGCAACGCGCCCCGGCGCTGCACATAGGGTGGCAGATAGCGGTACGCCAGCCAGCCCAGCGGCAGCAGCGCCAAGAGCCAGGGATACTCAAGCCGCCACATGATGCCGCTCCATCCATTGCCGGCTTGCGGCGAACAGCTGCTGCATGCGCTCCGGCGCGATGGTCCGGACCGTCTCCGGCGGCGCATAGGCCAGCGCGTGCAACAGGGCATCGGCATCGGCGGGGAACTCGCCGCCCGTGCGCGCCATCCAGTCTGCCCATTCCGGCCCCATCAGCGCGCCCACCCTGGTCCGCTCAGCCCCATCCACGGCGGACAGGCCGACGCGCTTGAGCAGGCTGGGCAAGTCCCGCGCGGCCAGCGGATCGGACTGGGCGGCCACGCGAATGGCCTCCAGTCGGCGCAATCCTTCACGGCGGTAGCGGTTGCGCCGGTGGCGCCGCACGATGCGCCACGCGGCCCAGCCGGCCACGACCGCCACCACGGCCAGCAAGGCCAGCCAGCCCCAGGTCTGAGGCCAGTAGCTCACCGGCTCGGGCAGCGGCAGCTGCCGCAGCTGGTCTACCGAGGGCAAGGCGTCGGTGCTCATCGGCTGCCCCCTGCTCCAGGCGTCGCGGCCTGGCGTCCCAACTCGCGGCGCACCTGCGCCACGGTGTCGTCCGCCGTGTCGATGGAAAGCAGCGGCACGCGGCTGCGGCGCAGCAGCTGTGCCACGTCATGCAGGCGCCCCGCGAAGAAATCCGCCAGCGGCTGGCGCACTTGCCGCCGGTCCGCCATCAGCTCCACCTGCAGCTCTCCCTGCGTCACGACCAGCCTGCCTTGCAGCGGCAGGCGCAGCGCCAGCGGGTCATACACCAGCGTGGCGATCACGTCGTTGTGCGCGGCCACCGTGCGCAAGAGGCGCAAGGTCTTGTCGTCGGCGCCCGCGAAATCGCTGATCAGGCAGATCAGGCAATCATGCGGCGCATGGGCCAGCGCGCCTTCCAGCGCTTCGTTCAGGCGTCCCGAGGCGTCCAGGTCGGGCTGGTCCGCGCTCATGGACTGGTTGCGCCGGGCGATGGCGGCGAACAGCGCCTGGATACGTTCGCGGCTGCGCAAGGGGCGCACGCTGTCCAGGCCGGCGTCACTGAACACCAGGCCGCCGACCCGGTCGCCCGCCAGGAACGCCATCCAGGCGGACAGCGCGGCCACGCGCGCCGCCACCACCGACTTGAAGCTGCGGACCGAACCGAAGTACATCCCCATCCGCTGATCGACCACCACCAGCACCGGGCGGTCGCGCTCTTCGCTGTAGGTGCGGACATAGGGCTTGCCCAGTCTTTGCGAGGCGCGCCAGTCCAGCTGCCGCAGATCATCGCCGGGCAGATAACGGCGCAGTTCCTCGAAGTCCAGGCCGCGTCCGCGCAGGCGCGAACCATGCTGGCCAGCCAGGATGCTATTGACGGGCTGGCGGCTGGAGAACCGCAGGCCGCGCGCGGCCGGCTCGAGCGCCATCAGGTCCGCGATGCGGACATGGACCTCGGAAGCAGGCGTGACGGCGGGCATCGCGACCTCAGACCGGGACGGCGACCGCGTCGAGCAGTTTGTCGATGACCTGATCTGCGTGGATGCCGTCGGCGACCGCGTCATAGCTCAGGTGCAGGCGGTGCCGCAGCACCGGTTTGGCCGAAATGCGCACGTCGTCGGGCGAGGCGTAGTCCAGCCCCGCCAGCCAGGCGTGGGCGCGCGCCACCTTATCCAGCGCGATCGCGCCGCGCGGACTCGCGCCCACCTGGATCCAGCGCGCCAGGTCGGCGTCGCAGGCGGCGGGATGGCGGGTGGCGTTGACCAGATCGACCAGATAGCGGTCCAGCGCCGGCGACACATGCACGCGATTGATCTCGTCGCGGCAGGCGAACAGGGTCTCCTGCGTCAGGCGGACCTCGGCGGGCGCGGCATCCTGCCGCGACTCGCCGCGCAGGAGCGCCAGCATGCGCACCTCGCTGTCGGCATCCGGATAGTCCAGCACGATCTTCATGATGAAGCGGTCCATCTGCGCCTCGGGCAAGGGATAGGTGCCCTCTTGCTCGATCGGGTTCTGCGTGGCCAGCACCATGAAGAGCCCGGGCATGCGGTGCGTCGTGCCCGCCACCGTGATCTGGCGTTCCTCCATGGCCTCGAGCAGCGCGGCCTGCACCTTGGCCGGCGCGCGGTTGATCTCGTCGGCCAGTATCAGGTTGCCGAACAGCGGCCCCTGCTGGAACTGGATGCGGCTGTTTCCCTGCCCGTCCTGCTGCAGCACCTCGGCGCCGGTGATGTCCGACGGCAGAAGGTCGGGCGTGAACTGGATGCGGCTCATGTCCGCCGCCAGATGCGCGGCCAGGGCCTTGACGGTGCGGGTCTTGGCCAGGCCGGGCAGGCTTTCCAGCAGGACGTGGCCGTCCGCCAGCAGACCCAGCAGCACCTCGCGTATCACCCCATCCTGGCCCAGCACGGCCTGCGCCATGGCGCGTTCCAACTCGAGGATGCTGTCGCGGTTGACCATCGGCATTCCTTCTCCTGTGCGGCCGGCGCAAGCTTGCGCCCGCGGATGTGTGTCAGCGGCTGGCGACGCCGCTCTTGCTGTTCTGGGCAAGCTTCCATTGCTGGGTCGTCATCACCGTGCGGAAACCCAGGTGCGACATGCCGTTCATCGGGTCCGTGCCGCGCCGGGCGCTGGTGCGGTAGCTGATGCAATAGGTGTCGCTGCACAGGAACGAACCGCCGCGCGTCACGCGCTTGGGCGCGCCCGGCGGGACGATGCCGTCATCGGGGTCGAAGCTGTCGGCCGGCCCCGCCGGATCCGCCGGCGGACGGCGGTACTGCGCCTGGATCTTGAAGGCGTCGGCGCGATACCAGTCGGACGTCCATTGCCACACGTTGCCCGCCATGTCATACAGTCCGTAGCCGTTGGGCGAGAAGCTGCCCACCGGCATGGTGCCGACCTGCACCTTCTCGTCCTTCACGACCGGAAACGGCTGCTTCTGCTGGGTATCCCAGATGTTGGCCATGGCCTTGCCCTGCGGCAGCAGTTCTTCCCCCCAGGTGTAGGTGGCCTGCTCCAGGCCGCCACGCGCCGCCATTTCCCATTCGGTTTCGGTGGGCAGGCGCTTGCCGGCCCACTTGGCGTAGGCCTTCGCGTCTTCATAAGAGACCTGCACGACGGGATGGTCGTCCTTGCCGGCAATCGAGCTGCCCGGGCCTTGCGGATGCCGCCAGTTCGCGCCGGCCACATAGCGCCACCAGCGCGAGTAGTCGCGCAGGGAGACCTCGGACTCGGTGCCGACGAACACCATGGCGCCCGCCACCAGCAGCTTGTCGTCCGGGCGCGGCGTGCCTGGCGGCAGCTGCACCTGCAGGTCTTCCCACTTGGGCTTCTGTTCGGCGGTGGTGACGTAGCCCGTCGCTTCGACGAAGCGGCGGAACTGCGCATTCGTCACATCGTTCACGTCCATCCAGAAGCCGCTGACCGAGACCTTGTGCGCCGGCATTTCATTGGGTTGCGCCAGTTTGTGGCTGCTGCCCATCAGGAATTCGCGCCCCGGCACCCAGGCCATGCCCGGCGGTCCGCTCTTGCCGTCGCCCAGCACCACCTTGACCGGCTGAGGGCCGCCATCGTCGCCCAGAACCAGGTAGGCGGCGCTGGCGGCCACCCCTAGCGCCACCCCGCCCAGCAGCAATGCGCCGACCAGGCGCGCTTTGTGTCGTGCTTGTTTGGCCATGTCAGTCACCCGTTATCTAGCAAATCGAACAGACCGCTGCCCGGCGTTGCCCGCGCGGACAGCCCCAGGGGCATTCCAACTCAGAACACCAGCGTGGCGGTGCCCATGAACGTACTGTTGCTATCCAGGCGGTTGGTGCTGCTGATCGTGGGCACCCAGCGCAGGCTCAGCGAAAGCGAGCGCTTGTCCGCCAGTTTCCTGTCGTAGGTCACGATCGGGCCCAGCGCCCAGTCCCGCCCCTTGAAGCCATTGAGCCGATCGGCCGTGGGCCCCTTGTCGTCGCCCAGTTGCTGGATGGTGCCGAGGATCAGGCCTGCGGCGACGCCGTTGTCAAACGTCTTGCGCCCCATCACGTCCATGCTGAAGATGGGTGCGTTGCGGTAGTCGGTGGCGTTGTTGCGCGTGTAGAACTGCACACCCGCCACGGTGTCGAGCTGCATGCCGGAATCCGGAAAGATCTTGGTGTAGGCCACCTGCGGAATGAAAGTCCAGGTGTTCAGGCTGGGGTTGGCCATGTCGTTCGCGTTGTACTTGCCGGTGGGCGCCCAGATGTTCAGGCTGAGCGCCATGTGCGAGGTCTCGGAAAAATGGTAGCCGGCGATGATGGGCGAGAAATAGAGGTCGAACAGGTTGGACGCGGTGTCGCTATCGTCCACGGTCCGGCCGCCCGGCCCGGTCAGCCTGGAATCCACCTTGGTCCACACGTAAGGCAAGGTGAAGCTGGACGCGAAATTCCAGCTGCCCGTCCCGGTGTCCCAGGTCTTGAGCACCGTGGCCAGCGTGAACGCGACCTTCCCCTCCAGTCCCAGCGAAGTCCGGCTGCCCAAGGGGACCTCGCGGCTGCCGCCGATGTTGCCGTCCATGTAGATCTGCGCGAAGTTGACGGCCCAGATGGGTTCCGGGGAAACAATGCCCGCATTGGGCTGCACGTTCGTGCCCGTGATCTGGCGGCCCAGCGCGCCTTCGGTGGCCCAGGCCGCGCAAGGGGTGGCCAGCAGCGCCGCGGCCAGCCATGGGGCCAGTTGGTCGAGCCTGAAATTACGGAGCGCGTGTTTCGACATCATTGCTTCTCTCAACCCTGAATCTCTCAAGCCCAAAAGCGCCAGTGCGATCAATGGCCGAACGTAATGTTCAATCCGGCGAACAGCGTGAATTGCGGCAGGCCTTCGCCCTTGTGCGCGACCGTCCATTGCGGCTCGACGAATGCGTTGAATATGTTCTTGCCGACGCGCCAGGCCTTGCCCGCGCCCAGGCCCACGGGAATGTAGTAGTTGCTTCTCTGCAGATCGAAGGTCCAGATGCCCGTCGAGCGCAGATACCAGCCCTGCGGCAGGTTGCGGATCAGGAACGGCTGCAGCGTGGCGGTGTGCACGGTATCGCGCTGGCTCTGACCGGCAAAGGAGTGTTGCCACTCCACCAGCGCGCCGGAAATGCCTTCCTTGCTGGTGTGCATCGCGACGCCGGCCAGGCCCGCGGACCACTTTCCGGCGCCCAGTTCGCTGCTGGTGGCGGTCGGCATGGTCAGCATGGGCCCCACGCCCACGTCCACCGTGCCCTGGCTCAACAGGAAGATGTCGAACACATTGATGTCGCCCAGGCCGGTCTTGTAGCCGCCGTCGGCTTGCGGCCGGGTGCTGACGGGCGCGGTGAAGCGAAGAATCTGGGGCACGCCCACGATATCGCCCGGCGCGATCGGGACGGTCGGCCGCAGCAGAAAATCATTGGTGTGCGCGTTGCTGCCGAAAAGCGTCGGCGTGTAGTAATTCTGGAAATTCAAGGAGGCCGCCAGATTCAGCGGGTTATTGCTTTTGTTCGCGTCGTCCGCCGATTGCGCTTGAACGCCCACGGAAAAACATAGCGGCGCCCCAACTGCCAGCCACGCCGCGATCCCTTTCTTACCGATTCTCTTTACCGCAGACTTCATACCGCCCATGCGCTGCTCTCCTACAAGGAAAAACAAAATGCAAAGACTTGCCGTCGCGCCGAGATTTTTATTCGAGATTATTAATGCGATAAGGAAATTGAATACCTGCCGCAATCATCGCACACAGTGTTGCTTTGCCAAAGTGCTGGGTCAAGACGGATATTCCCGCTAAATTGCCTATGCTGCGGTCCCGATTTTCCCGTTTTCGCGTTGCAAAAAAACAGCGGAAATACCGGTTGGGTATTCCCGCTGTGAATTTTGTGCTTATCCCCGATTAATCGGACTGGACGACCTCCTGCCGGATCGGGCGCGCATGCACCTGATCGATGCGCAGCCCGTCGCGCCGGGTCACTTCAAAGCCCCAGTCGCGCAGCAGCACGGTGTCTCCCGCTTCCGGAATCCGGCCGCCGGCGCGCAGCAGGCAACCCGCCAGCGTGGCGTCGGGGTAGTCGTCGGCCAGCGCCGGCGCCTCCAGCAGGCGCGCCGCCTCGTCCACGGACAAGCGCCCCTCCAGCAGCCACGAGCCGTCCGACAGCCGCAAAGCCTCGGGCTGGTCTTCGCTGTGTTCGGGCAGATCGCCGGCCACCGCCGTCAGCACGTCCAGGGGCGTGACCAGCCCCTCGCAGACGCCATGCTCGTCCACGACGATCAGCATGTGGTCGCGCGAGGCCCGCAGTTCGTCCAGCACCTTCAGCACCGGTGTGGTCTCCATGACGTAGCGCGGCTCGCGCGCCAGTTCCACCAGGTCGATGGCGCCCGGGCTTTGCAGCAGCGGCAGCAGATCCTTGAAGTGCAGCACGCCCAGCACATTGCCGGGATCCCCCGCGCACAGCGGCAGGCGCGAATGGCCGGTGGCGAACTTGCGAACGATGATGTCCGGCGTGTCGGCCACGTCCAGCCACGTCATGTCGCCTCGCGGCACCATGATGGAACGCACGTCGCGACCGCCGACGGACAGTACACGCTCGATCATCGAGCTTTCCTCGGGCGCGAAGGCGGGTTCGTCGCCCGCGCCGTCGACCAGCGCCACCACATCGTCCACCTGCTGCCCCGGCTGGCCGGCGCGGCCGCCGCGCAACAGGCGCAGCACCGCTTGCGCCGTGCGCTGGCGGCGTCCCAGGGCATGGGTGCCGCGCGCACGGTTGCGGCGGGCGAGCTGGTTGCAAAGCTCGATCAGGATAGAGAAGCCGATGGCGGCGTACAGATAGCCCTTGGGCACATGGAAGCCCAGGCCTTCGGCCACCAGGCTGAAGCCGATCATCAGCAACAGGCCCAGGCACAGGATCACCACCGTGGGGTGGCGGCCCACGAAAGCCATCAGCGGACGGCTGGCCAGCATCATGACGGCCATCGCCAGCACCACGGCGATCATCATGATGCTCAGGTCCTGCACCATGCCCACGGCGGTGATGACGGAGTCCAGCGAGAACACCGCGTCCAGCACCACGATCTGCAGGATGACCTGCCAGAACACCGCATGCTGCGGTTTCTGGCCAGTGTCGTGGCTGGAACTGCCTTCGACGCGTTCATGCAGTTCCATCGTGCCCTTGAAGAGCAGGAACATGCCGCCCAGGATCAGGATCAGGTCGCGGCCGGAAATCTCGGCGCCCAGCACGGTGAACAGGGGCGCGGTCAGCGTCACCACCCAGGCAATGCTGGCCAGCAGGCCCAGGCGCATCACCAGCGCCAGCGTCAGGCCGATGAGGCGCGCGCGGTTGCGCTGGTCGGGCGGCAATTTGTCCGCCAGGATGGCGATGAACACCAGGTTGTCGATACCCAGCACAATCTCAAGCACGACCAGGGTCGCCAGGCCTAGCCAGGCGGTGGGGTCGGACATCCAATCGAAAATCATCAGGTTTCCACGGAAAACGTGAACGGGCGCGCAGGCGCACCGCGTAGGCAGGAAATGAATGCGTCGTGAGCAGGCGCAAAGCGCTGCGGGCGCGCGCGGGCCAGCCGGACGGCCGGCGGCGGAGCGCGGCAGCCCAGGCGCGGCGTGGCCGCGATGGCGCTGAGGGTAGCGGCGTGCAGGCGGACAGCCTTTGCCGCGGCAATACCGGGAGGGGGCATCGGGCGCCGGCGGGTTTGCGGCGCCCTGCTAGGAGGAGGGTCTTCGGTCATAGTTGGCGGATGGCTCCGGCTGCCGGGGCAGCTTTGGGTCGGAATATCCGCCGCGCTCTCTTTCTTACAGGAAACTGAATAATACCTGAAACCGCAACGGGCGCGATTGGGGCGAACCCGTGGCAGGCCTGCTAGCGCGGATCGGCGGTTCCGCCCGAGCCCGAGGATGCGCCGGAACCCGGCATGCCGCCATGGCCCGTCGACCCGGTATTGCTGCCGGGCGTGCCCTTGGCTCCACGCGTGTCGGCGCCGGCATCGTCCTGGCGCGGGCTGGATCCCGAGCGAGGCGCTTCGGGCGTGCGCTGGGCGCCCTTTTTTTCAGGCTGGGGTGATTTTGTTGCATCGGGCTGGCGGTCCGGCCTGGTCTCGCGAGTCGTGCTGGCGCCGGGCTGGGGGGCAGGCACGGAGGCCTGCGCCACCAGCGTTTTGCCTACGGTCTGCGCCGCCGCGCCGGCGGCAAACAGCCCGGCCAGCGCAGTTGCGCATAGATACAGAATGGGCATTTTCATGGTTGCTCCCTGAATCACAACGGTGACACACTGAGCCCCAGTGCCAACAAGCTGACGTGGGATCTCTTTTCACCCAGGGGCAAGTCGCGTGCCTGCCCCAGCAATGGAGTGATGCATGAGCGATCAACCTGTTTCCGGCCGCCGGGGGCTGCTCAAGGCCCTGGCCGTGGGAGTCCCCGGCGCTGCCTGGGCGCCCCGCGCGCTCGGCGCGCCCGCCGATGCCCCCCCTCCTCCCGCAGCGGCGTCCGCCGCCCCGGGCAATCGAACACTGAAGTTCTTCAACGCCCAGGAAGCCCTGATGATGGACGCGATCGCCGCGCGCCTGATTCCCGCCGATGAACTGGGCCCGGGTGCCAAGGAAGCCGGCGTGACCCACTTCCTGGACGGGCAACTGGCCGGCGCATGGGGCGCGGGCAGCCAGCTGTACCGGCAAGGCCCGTTCGAGAAAGGCACGCCAGAACAGGGCTACCAGCTGTCGTTCACGCCGGCCGAGATGATCCGGCGCGGGCTGGCCGCGCTGGATGCCGCGACTCGCAAGCAGGACGGCAAGACCTACGCGGAATTGGACGAAGCCAGGCAGGACGCCTGGCTTCGCGATTTACAGGCCGGCAAGCCCGACTTCTCGCCGCTGCCGTCCGACGTGTTCTTCCAGGCGCTGCTGGAGGCCACCATCGAAGGATTCTTCTCGGATCCGCTTTACGGCGGCAACGCCGACATGGTGGGATGGAAGCTCGTCGGCTTCCCGGGCGCGTTCGCCTCGTTCTCCAACGACATCGAACGCCACGGCGTGATCTGGGCGGGCAGGCCGGTGTCCATCGCCAACGCCGCCAGCCACAAGATGACGCCGGGAGACGGTCATGGCTAAGACGCTACCCGCGGTGGATGTGGCCATCATCGGCGGCGGCTGGACCGGCTCCATCATCGGCAAGGAGCTTGCGGCCGCCAGGCAGCGGGTGGTGGTACTGGAGCGCGGCGAGGCGCGCTGGCCTTCGCCCGACTTCCAGGGGCCCAACGTCCACGACGAACTGAAATACACGCGTCGCCACGAACTGCATCAGGACGCCGCGAAAGAGACCTACACGTTCCGCAACAACACCGACCAGAAAGCCCTGCCCATGCGCCGCTGGCAGTTCGCCTATCCGGGCACTCACCTGGGCGGCGCCGGCAACCACTGGTCGGGCGCCTACTACCGCTTCGACCCCACGGACTTCCGCATCCGCAGCCACTACACCGAGCGCTATGGCGCGGCCATCTTCGACAAGGAGCTGACCTGTCAGGACTGGCCGCTGAGCTATGACGAGCTGGAGCCCTACTTCGACCGCTACGACTATCTGATCGGCGCGTCCGGACAGGCCGGCAACATCAAGGGGCAGAAGCAGGAAGGCGGCAATCCGTTCGAGCCCTGGCGCTCGCGCCCCTACCCCAACCCGCCCATGAAGGTGCCCTACGCGCCCGCGCTGTTCGGCGAGGCCGCGCGCAAGCTGGGCTACCACCCCTATGTGCAGCCGTCGGCGCTCTGTACCCGGCCCTACGTGAACACCGAAGGGCTGCACATGAGCGCCTGCGTGTATTGCGGGTTCTGTTCCAACTTCGGCTGCGAGCATTTCGCCAAGGCTTCGCCGCAGGTCTGCATCCTGCCCGTGGCGATGAAGATGGAGAATTTCGAAATCCGCACCGGCGCTCATGTGCTGCGCGTGGAGCTCACGCCCGACAAGAAGCGCGCCCGAGGCGTGACCTACGTGGACGCGGCGGGCGAGGAAGTGTTCCAGCCCGCCGAAATCGTGGTGCTGTGCGCGTTTGGCATCAACAATGTGCGCCTGCTGCTGCTGTCCGGCATCGGCAAGCCTTACGACCCCTTGACGGACACCGGCGTCGTGGGCCGCAACTACACCCACCAGACCACCTCGGGCGTGAACCTGTTCTTCGACGAGTCGGTCAACATCAACCCGTTCATGGGCGCCGGCGCGGTGGCGGTCACCATGGACGATTTCAGCGCCGACAACTTCGACCACGGGCCGCTGGGCTTTGTCGGCGGAGGCTATCTGCAGATCCAGGTGGTGAGCGGCGCGCCCATCGGCTACCACCCCACGCCCAAGGGCACGCCCTCCTGGGGCGCTGAGTGGAAGAAAGCGGTCAAGCGCTACTACAACCATTCCGCGTCCATCACCATCACGGGCTCGGCCCAGCCCTGGCGTGGCGGCTACCTGAGCCTGGACCCGACCTACAAGGACGCCTGGGGCCTGCCGCTCTTGCGCGTGACCTACGACTTTCCCGACAACGACATCCGCATGTCGGCCTTCCTGACGGCCAGGGGCGACGAGATCGGGCGGGCGATGAAGGGCATATCGCGCACCGAGCCCGGGCCGCGCAAGCGCCCGTTTTCCGCGACCGCCTATCAGTCCACGCACCTCACGGGCGGCGCGGCCATGGGCGACGACCCCGCCACCAGCGTCGTCAACCGCTACGGCCAGGCATGGGACGTGCCCAATGTGTTCGTCACAGGGGCGGCGCTGTTCCCGCAGAACTCAGGCTACAACCCGACCGGCACCGTGGGCGCCACCGCCTATTGGATCGTAGAGAAAATCAAGGCGGATTATTTGCGTTCGCCGGGCCCGCTGGTGTGATCATGATCGAACATCGCAAAGGCATCCTCTTTACCCTCGCGCTGATGATCGCGGTGCCGGCCATCACCCTGATCGCCACGGTCTACCAGATGATAGGCACAGGCGGCGACGGCCCGATACGGGCATCGGCAGTGAGCGAAGCGCCCCGACAGGCCGCCCCGCCTGCCGCCCCGCCAGCGCCGGCCGCGCCGGCCCCTTCCCCCGCGGCCACGCCGCCAGCCCCAAGCCCGCCGGCGCCGGCGGCCTTGCAACCTGTTCCCGGCCGCAGCGCCATGGATTTCAGCGCCTCGCGTCCCGACTGGGAAGGCTTTCTGCGCGGCGCCGATCCCGAAGCCGGCAGGCTGCTGGCCGCCAATGGCAAGCCCGGCGCGGGCGTGCAGGCCTGCGTCGCCTGTCATGGCCCCGCGGGCATCACGCCCACGGGAGGGATGTTTCCCAACCTGGCGGGCTTGAGCAGCGAGTACCTGGCCAAGCAGTTGGCCGACTTCCGCGCCGGCACGCGGATACAGCCGCTGATGAACACCGTGGCGCGGGCGCTGAGCGAACAGGAGATCGGGCAGGTGGCGGCCTACTACGGCACGCTGGCCGGGCCGCCGCTGCACGTGGGCGAATTCGGCGGCGAGGCGGCGCGCAAGCTGGACCTGCAGGGCGATGGCGGGCGCGCGCTGCCGGCGTGCGCCAACTGCCACGGGCTGCGCGGCATGGGCGAAGGCCCGCTGCTGCCCCGGCTGGCCGGCCAGTCCAGGGAGTACTTCACCGACCAGATGACGGCGTTTCGAAATGGCTCGCGCCAGAACGATGACGTCGGCGTGATGCGCGCCTTCTCGCAACGCCTCACCGACAGCGAGATCGCGGCCCTGGCGCAGTATTACGCCGGCCCGCCGCCCACGCCCAAGTGAAGCAAGGCGGCTGACCGCCCTGGCCTGGTGAGGCCGGGCACGCGAGATTTTTTCCTGGTGTTTACCCTGATACGACCGGTATACTCGGCGCACTTTCAACATTCAAGAGATCAATGTGGACAACGACGGATGTAGTCGCAACACGACTGCAAGCGCCGCTTGACGCAGGATCCGCGGTAGTTTCCCGCGCCGGCCCTGCCTGAAGCCAGGACCGGGCTATCCGGCCACCCATCCTGACGCCAAGCCAGGACCCGGGCGGCCAGCCCTCCCCAACTGCTTACCGACGCGATACGCGGGCTTTGTTGCGCCCCTGTCCCGGCGGTCTGGCGGCGCATGCATGTGGACCTTCCACCGTACTCCCCCTGGAGACGACCATGCATATCAAGCAATTCATGCCGGCCAAGCCGGCCGCGCCCCTCTACCAATTCACGATCGTCAGCGCCAGCGCCACCTTGAACGCCATGCGCAAACAGCTCTATTACGAGCTGCAGGACCTGGGCCTGCGCGTCGAGGCCGTGCGGATCTCGCGCGCGGAATCCAGCCAGCTGGCGTCCACGGTGGTCACGCTGCATTGCCCGCCCGAGCTGCGCAAGCTGCTCGGCGCCGTCGCCCTGCGGCTGGGCCAAAGCCCGGACGTGCGGCGGGTGTATTGGGAACACGACACTGGCGCGGCGCTGGCCGTGCTGCCCGCCATGCATTAAAGAATGAGCAGCCCATGAAGAACTTCGAGAACATCCAATTCCTTGCCCTGGCCAATACGCTGGTCAGCTTGCTCACCGCCTTTGTGCTGGGCGCCATCGTGGGCTTCGAACGGCAGTTCCGCCAGCGCACGGCCGGGTTGCGAACCAATGTGCTGGTGGCGGTGGGCGCGGCCATTTTCGTGGACATGGCGTTTCGCGTGGGCGGCGCGGACGGCGGCGCCCGCGTCATTTCCTATGTGGTGTCCGGCGTGGGCTTCCTGGGCGCCGGCGCCATCATGCGCGAAGGCGGCAGCATCCGCGGCCTGAACACCGCGGCCACGCTGTGGGGTTCGGCGGCCATCGGCGCCTGCGCGGGTGCGTCGCTGATGCTGGAGGCCGTCGCCGCCACCGCGTTCGTACTGGCGGCCAACACATTGCTGCGCCCGGTGGTCAGCTACGTCAACCGTCAGCCCGTGGACGCCCAGACCACGGAGGTCACGACGGTAATACACGTCATCGCGAATGTAGAGCAGCGCCAGGCGGCCATGACCGTGCTGGAAGACGTGCTGGAAGCCGAACAGCTGCCCCTGTCGGAGCTGAAGATCGACCAGTTCGGCGAAAACGAGGTGGAGATCGAGGCGGCGCTGAGCGAGGCGTCGGTGGACGAGCTGGACCTGGACCGTGTGACGGCGAGCATCGCCGCGTCGCCCGCCGTGCGCACCGCGTTCTGGGCCGCGCGCACGGTGTAGCGTGCGCGCCGCAAGCGGGGACGCGCGCACGGAAACGCTTTAGAATGGGCGCCGATCATGCGCAGCCCTTCCTTCATGCCCCGCAACGCCGCGAGCCTCTGGCTGGTGCTGGCCTTGTTCGTGCTGAAGGCGATCGTGCCGCAGGGCTTCATGCCCGCGACCCAGCAAAGCGGCACCTTGATCCAGCTGTGCTCGGCGGCCGGCCCCATCTGGGTGGCGGGCCCCGCCAAGCACGACGAGGCCCCCGACGAGCGGCACGCGGCGCAAGCCGCAAGCTGCCCGATGGGCGCGGCGCTTGCCGCGGTATCGCTGCCGCCTTCGCCGGTCCTGCTGGCCGCGGCTGCCTCCGTCATGGCCCATCCCCTGGCCGCCCGGGCGCCGCCCCGCGTGGCCGACGGTTCCCTCTCCGGCGCGCCATTAGGCGCCCGCGCTCCGCCCGCTCTCACGGTATCCCGCTAGACGTTGCGCCGCCATCGCGCGGCAATCCTTAGCTTACCGAGAGTACTCATGCCTTCCATTTCCGCCAGGACGCATCGCGTCCTGAAGCGGCGCGCGGCCATCTGGACCGCGCTCGCCTTCACGCCCGCGCTGCATGCGCAACCGGCGCCCGTCGCCACCCTGCCCAGCATTTCCGTATCCGGCGACACCCCGCCCCTCACGCTGCTGGAAACGGCCGCCACCGGCACCTTGCTGGGACTGACGCCCTTCGAGACACCGGCCAGCATCGAGATCATCAGCAACGAGCAATTGCGCGCACGGGGCGCGGTGACCGTCACCGACGCCATCACCCAGGCCGCCGGCATCAGCGCCATGCGCCACCCTGGCAATGGCGGGTCGTCGCTGTCGTCGCGCGGATTCACCGATTCCAACTCCATCGCGCAGCTCTACGACGGCGTGCGCCAGTACGGCGGCGTGGGCCAGACTTTCATCTACGATCCCTGGGCCGTGGACCACATCGAAGTGCTGCGCGGCCCCGCCTCGGTGCTGTATGGCGAAGGCGCGATTGGCGGCGTGGTCAACGTGATCCCCAAGAAGCCCACGCGCGGACCGATAGAAAACGAGGTCCAGGCCACGGTGGGCACGCACGACACCCAGCGCCTGGGCTTTGGCAGCGGCGGCGCGCTGGATGAAAAATGGTCGTACCGCCTGGATGTCAGCGGCAACCACACCGATTCCGGCATCAGCCTGGGCGATTCGCGCGACGCCGCCATCACCGCCGCGCTGCGGCTGGATGTGTCGCCGGAACTGAACTTCACCTTGACGCAGGCCCTGGCCTGGCAGGAGCCCACGCGCTACTTCGGCACGCCGCTAAGAGACGGGACGATGGACTACGGCCTGCGCCACCAGAACTACAACGTGGCCGACAGCAAGATCATCTACCGCGACAGCCGCAGCGAACTGAAGGCGGAATGGTCGCCCAACGCCTCCACGCAGGTCAGGAGCCGCGTGTACTACATCGGCAGCGACCGCGACTACCGCAACGTGGAAAACTACGCCTGGACCTCCGCCGCAATGATCCAACGCAGCGGCTACACCGACATCCGCCACGACCAGGAACAGACCGGCGTCATCACCGACGCCACCTTCGACGGCCATCTGCTGGGCCTGGCGAACAAGGTGGCGGTGGGCTTTGAACTGAACCGGGCCTCGCTCAAGCACACCAACAACTCGCCCTATTCCGGGACCTCGCTGGTGGACCCCTGGGACCCGGACCACGGGCGCTTCATCAACGTGGCCGGCACGACGCCGCGCTACCGCAACACGGCCAGCCAATATGCGCTGTTCGCGGAAGACCGCCTGATGCTGACGTCCAGGTGGTCCTTGCTGGGCGGCCTGCGCTACGACCATATCGACCTGAAGCGGCGCGACCTGGTGACCGACCAGACCGCCTACCGGACCACGTTCAACAACGTGGGCTGGCGAGTCGGCACGGTCTACGACGTGCTGCCCACCCTGTCGGCCTATGGCCAGTACGCCGAGGCCGCCGACCCGATCGGCAGCCTGCTGCTGCTGTCTCCGGCCAACAAGAACTTCGACCTGTCCAAGGGCAAGCAGATCGAGGTGGGCGTGAAGCAGACATTCTGGGACAACAAGGGCCAGTGGACGCTCGCGGCCTATCACATCCGCAAGGACAATCTGGTTACGCGGGACCCGAACGATCCCGCGTTGCGCATCCAGGTGGGCGAGCAGTCCTCGCGCGGCCTGGAGGCCACCCTGGGGGTGGAGCTGACGCCCGCGTGGCGCGTGGACCTGAACGCGGTGGCGCTGCGGGCGCGCTATGACGACTTCAGCGAATCGGTCAACGGCGTCAGCGTGTCGCGCAACGGCAACGTCCCGACGGATGTGCCTGAACGCGTGGCCAACGCCTGGGTGAGCTGGAAATTCGCGCCGCAGTGGACCGCCAGCGCGGGCGTGCGCTACGTGGGCAAGCGCTACGCCGATTCCGCCAACCGGATCGAGATGGCCGGCTACACCACCACCAACCTGGCCTTGCAATGGGAGCCGCGTCGCGACCTGAGCCTGGCCCTGCGCGCCTTCAACGTGTTTGACCGCCAGTACGCGGAGACCGCCTACTACAACCAGACGCAATGGCTGCTGGGCGAAGGCCGGCGCGTGGAGCTGAGCGCCAACTACCGGTTCTGAGGGTTCAGGGGCTGACGAACGCCAGGATCAGGCCGCCGGTCTCGGTCGGCGGCACGACGATGCGCGTCTTGTGGACCAGATGCTCGACGCCCGCGCCTTCCAGCACGCCCTGAACGCGGGCAAGCGTATCGGTGCGCAGCGTCAAGGCCGCGGCCCTTTCCCCGTTGGCCAGCAGGGCCGACGCGTCCAGGCCGAAGCGCGTCCTGATGCCGGCCACGGTCTGGTACAGCACACTGGCGCGGCCGGCGCTGATCGCCACGCCGTCCTGCACCGGATGGGCCGCGCCCGGACCGAACGCCTGTTCCAGCAGCGTGGCGCAAGCTTGCGGGTCTGGCGTGATGTAGGTGTATTCGGCGATGCCGAGCGCGCCATTGGGATGCTGCTGCCATTCCGGGCGCCAGACCAGCTCCGGGGTCTGGTGCTGGCAGAAGAACACGCGGCCGTTCGGAACCCTGTCGGCCTGGATGCGCAGAGTGCGAAAGCGCGCGTCGCCCAGCAGCTGGCTGCCGGCGCTGACTGGCCGGTGGAAGCTGCGGGGGCCGTCGCCTTCCAGCGGCACCCGCCGTCCGGCCAGGTCCGCCCAGGTGGCGTCGGCATTGCCGGTCTTGAACACCAGCCCCGCCAGCCCCAGCGGATGCTCCCAGCGCGCGCCGGGAATGTCCGCCTTCGACGCTTCGACGCCGATCAGTTCCAGATAGTCATCGCCGAAGATGGCCAGGTGATTGCTGGAACCCAGCGAATGGTGGCCGCGGTCGGTCAGCTGGAATCCCAGCCTGCGAAAGCGCGCCTGGGCCTCGTCCAGCTCCTGGCCCGCCTGGATGACGACGTGGTCGATGCGTAGGGTCACACAAACTCCTTGGGTATAACGATATACAAAGGGCTCACGCCGCCAGCCGCGTGGCGACGGCGGCCGGGTCCCAGCGCCGGCCCGGCACGGCGGCCAGCAATGCCTGGGTATAGGGATGGACGGGATTGCCGAAGACCTCGGCGCAGACGCCCTCTTCCACGACCCGCCCGTCCTTCATGACGGCGATGTGGTCGCAGACCTGCGCCGCGACCCGCAGGTCGTGCGTGATGAAGACGATGGACAGGCCCAGCTGCTCGCGCAGCCGCGCCAGCAGCGCCAGCACCTGCGCCTGCACGGACACGTCCAGCGCCGACACCGGCTCGTCGGCGATCAGCACTTGCGGCTGCATGGCCAGCGCCCGGGCCAGGCCCACGCGCTGGCGCTGCCCCCCCGAGAATTCATGGGGATAGCGGCGCACCGCGTCGGGCGACAGGCCGACCAGTTCAAACAGTTCCTGTGCGCGCGCCAGCGCCTCGCGCCGCGGCGTGCCATGCACGATGGGGCCCTGCGCCACGATCTCTCCCACGCGCTGGCGAGGATTCAAGGAGCCATACGGGTCCTGGAACACCATCTGCACGCGCCTGGCGTGGGCGCGCCGGGCGCTGGCGCCTTTGAAGGCCAGCGGCTCCCCGGCCAGCGTGATGGCGCCGCCGTCGGGCGTCAGCAGGCCCAGCAGGGTGCGCGCCAAGGTGGACTTGCCCGATCCGCTTTCACCCACGATGCCCAGCGTGCCGCCCTCTTGCAGGGTCAGGGTCACGCCGTCGACCGCATGGGTCACGCGCCCAGGGCGGCCGAACCAGCCGCGCTTGCGGTAGGTCTTGGACAGGGCCTGCGTGGTCAGGATGGCCGGCGCGCCGGCATCCAGCGTGGTCCGCGCCGCGGCAGGCGCCAGCGGCGGCACCGCGGCGATCAGCGCGCGCGTGTAGGGATGGCGGGGGTGCTCCAGCACCTGGTCCGCCGTGCCGCTTTCCACCAGTTCGCCACGCTGCATGACGGCAACCCGGTCGGCGATCTCGGCGACCACGCCGAAGTCGTGCGTGATGAACAGCACGGCCGTGCCCTTGCGGCGCTGCAGATCGTGGATCAGGTGCAGGATCTGCGCCTGGGTCGTGACGTCCAGCGCGGTGGTGGGTTCGTCGGCGATCAGCAGCGCGGGTTCCAGCGCCAGCGCCATGGCGATCATGGCGCGCTGGCGCTGGCCGCCCGACAGCTCGTGCGGATAGGCGCCCAATGCCTGGGCGGGATCGGGCAGGCGCACCGAGTCCAGCAGGCCCAGCGTGCGCCGCCGGATCTCGGCGCGGGACAGGCGCGTGTGCGTGCGGAATACTTCGGCGATCTGGTCGCCGATGGTGCGCAGGGGATTGAGCGCCGTCATCGGTTCCTGGAAGATCATGCCGATGCGCTGGCCGCGCAGGCGGCGCAAAGCCTCGGGCGCCAGCTTCAGCAGGTCCTGGCCTTCCCATAGCACTTGCCCGGCGCTGGCGCGCACGCCCTGCGGCAACAGGCCCAGGATCGCGCCGGCCGTGAGCGATTTGCCCGAGCCGCTTTCGCCGACCACGCAGACGATCTCGCCCGCGTTCACGGCCAGGGACAGGCCCTTGAGCGCATGCGGCCGGTCGGCCCCCGGCGGCAGATCCACGGTAAGGTTTTCGATGCGGAGCAATTCGGTCATGAGCGTTTCAGCCTGGGGTTGAGAGCGTCGTTCACCCCCTGCCCGACCAGCGAGATCGCCAGGACGGTCAACAGGATGGCAATGCCGGGAATGGCGGATACGTACCACTGCACCCGGATCACCCCGCGGCCGCCGCCGATGAGGTTGCCCCAGGACGGCACGTTGGGGTCCGACAGGTTCAGAAAGGCCAGCGCGCTTTCCAGCAGGATGGCCGTGGCCATGATGACGCTGGCGTAGACGATCACTGGCGGCAAGGCGTTGGGCAGGATTTCGCGAAAGATCAGCCGCAGGTCGCCCATGCCCAGCGCCCTGCCGGCCTGCACGAATTCGCGGGTCTTGAGCGTCAGGAACTCCGAGCGGGTCAGCCGCGCGACGGGCGGCCAGGACACCAGGCCGATCGCCAGCACCACCGTGCGCAGGTCGGAGCCGAACACGGCCACCAGCACCAGCAGCAGCAGGAAGTTGGGCAGGATCTGGAACGCTTCGGTCACGCGCATCAGCAGGTCGTCGGCCAGGCCACCGTAGTAGCCGGCCACCGCGCCCAGCGTCACGCCGATCAGCACGGACACCAGCGTGGCGGCCAGGCCGATCGCCAGCGTGACGCGGGCGCCATGCAGGATCTGCGCGGCGATGTCGCGCCCGACCTGGTCGGTGCCCAGCAGGAAGCGCGCGTTGTCGCCCGGCCATTGCAGCGGCCTGCCGGCCAGGCTGAGCGGATTCTTCGGGAACCAGAGCCCCGCGCCCAGCGCCGCCGCGCAGACGGCCACGAGCAGCACCAGGCCCAGCACGGCGACCGGGCTGTGAAAGTAGCGGCGTATCGTCTCCATGGTTCAGCTCCGGGCGATGCGGGGGTCGAGCCGCGCATACAGCAGATCGACCACGAAATTGATGGCGATGACCAGCAGCGCGGACACGAACACAATGCCCAGCAAGGTGTTCAGGTCGCGCTGCACCACCGACTCGTAGGCCAGCCGGCCCAGCCCGGGCAAGGCGAAGACGCTTTCCACCACCACCGAACCGCCCAGCATGGTGCCTGCCTGCAGGCCCAGCAGGGTCACCATGGGCAGCAGCGCATTGCGCAGCATGTGGCGCGCGACCACCGCTGTTTCACGCAGGCCCTTGGCGCGCGCGGTACGGATGAAGTCGTGCGAGGACACCTCCAGCATCGAGGCGCGCATGATGCGCAGGTAGGTGGCCAGGAAAATCAGCGCCAGTGTGGCGGTGGGCAAGATCAGGTGCCAGGCGATATCCAGGATCCGCGCCAGCCCGGTGTAGCCCGAGGCGATCGTCTCGTAGCCGCCCGCGGGCACCCAGTCCAGCCAGACGGCGAAGACGAAGATGCCCATCAGGCCGAACCAGAACGACGGCGTCGCGCAGAACACCAGGCCCAGCGTGGAGATCAGTCCGTCTGCCCAGCCGTTGACGCGCCGCGCCGCAATCACGCCCAGCGCCATGCCGCCGGCGAAGGCAAACGACAGCGCCGACCCCATCAGCAGCAAGGTGGCGGGCAGCCGTTCGGCGATCACCGCCGCCACCGGCTTGCCGTAGATGGCGGAGTAGCCCAGGTCCAGGTGCGCCAGCCGCCACAGGTAGCTGCCCAGGCGCGAACTGGTGGATTCGTCCAGCTGGTAATGGGAACGCAGCGCCGCGATCGTGCCGGCATCCGCGCCGCCGATCTGCGCCACCAGCGCGTCGACGGTATCGCCCGGCGCCAATTGCAGCAGCAGGAACAGGCCCGCCAGGATGATCAGCAGCGCGGGCGCCGCGGCCATCAGCCGGCGCACCGCGAGGTTCAGGAAACGCATGCCGTGCGCCTACGCGGAGAGCCAGGCGTCATGCCAGTCGCTCGACGGCCAGCGCGCATTGTTGTGGCCGTTCTGCAACTTGCTGCTGGCGACCGAATAGAACTGCCTTTCGGTCGCCATCCAGATGGGCAGATCTTCATTGACGGCCTGGACCCAGTCCGCGTAGAGCGCGCGGCGTCGGGCCGGATCGATCTCGGACGCGGCGTCGTCGATCAGCTTGTCCACCTTGTCCGACTGCCAGCCGTACTGGTTGGTCCAGGGCGCGCCGGCCGGGCTGCCCGAGCGGTACCACACGGTGGTGGACACCGCCGGGTCGCCGCGGTACTGGTGCCAGCCGGTGGCGATGTCGAAACTGTGGTCCTTGTATACGGAAGCCAGCGCGCCGGCGATGTCGTACTGGACGATCTCGACCTTGATGCCCACGGTCTCCAGCGACTGCTGGATGAATGTGGCCAGAAGCGGCACGTCTTCGCCGTTCTGGATGGGTACCAGCTTGAGCGTGAAGCGCACGCCGCCCGCGCCGCGCTTGTAGCCGGCCTCGTCCAGCAGCGTTTCGGAGCGCTTGACGTCAAACGGATACGGCGGCTTGCTGCCTGCCGGGAAGAAGGTCTCGGACGACGAGGGAATGGGTCCGGTCGCGGGCTTGCCCAGGCCGTAGAGGAAGTTCTCGATGAAGAACTCGATGTCGATGGCGTGGACGATGGCGCGGCGCACCCGGACGTCGGCCAGTTCCTTGCGGCGGAAATTGAACTCCAGCGTGTTGTTGAACACATTGGCTTCCAGCCCCTTGCTGCGCACTTCGAACTGCGGGTTCTTCTTCAGCCGGTCCAGGTCCGCCAGCGTGAGCTGCGAGTAGGCGCTGAGCTGCAGCTGGCCGGTTTCCAGCGCGGCGGTGGCGGCGGATTTGTCGGTGATGATGCGCCAGACCACGCGGTCCAGGTAGGGCTCGCCGCGCCGCCAGTAGTTGGGGTTGCGCTCGGCGATGATGAACTGGCCGCGCTGGTATTGCACGAACTTGAACGGGCCGGTGCCCACGGGCGCGGTATTGGCCGGGTTCTCCAGCACGTCCGTGCCTTCGTACAGATGGCGCGGCACCACGTAGCCCAGGTCGGCCAGCGCGCGCAGCAGCAGGTCCAGCGGCATCGGGCGGCTGTAGCGGAATACCGCCGTGTGGGCGTCGGGCGTGTCGACGGCCTGCAGGTAGAGCTGCAGGGCCGTGCCGAAGTTCAGGTGCTTCTTCCAGAGTTCCAGCGCGTTGTACTGCACATCGGCCGAGGTGAACGGTTTGCCGTCATGCCAGGTGACGCCTTCGCGCAGCTTGAAGGTGATGGTCTTGCCGTCCGGATCGGCGGTCCAGGAGGTGGCCAGTTGGGCCACCGGCTTGCCGGCGGCGTCCAGGTCGACCAGCGATTCGATGATCTTGCTGGTCACGATGTACACGCCGGTGGAGGCGCGCAAGGCCGGGTTCAGGATGCGCTGCTCCGAGCCCAGGTGCACGTTCAGCACGCCGCCATGACGTGGCGCGGCGCTCTGGGCGAACAGCGACGTGGGAAAGGCCATCGAGGCGGCAAGCGCCCCGGAAGACAACAGGAACTCGCGGCGGTTGGTGCGCATCTTCGGACTCTGATTCTGCCTGGTGGGAAGCTGCGGATCTTAGGCCTGCGGCCTGCGCTTGAGAAATGCCGATTTCTCATTTGCTCATGCGTCCCCTACCGGGACCCGGACGGGGCATCGCATGCCGCGCCGCCCTTGGACTGACGTTTCGTTACGCCGCGGGAACGGCGCTTGCTCGCCCGGACAGATCGCGTATACCGGAGCTTCCATGGTCCCCTCGCACTATATCGACGCCACGACGCTGACGGTGCTGACCGTGAATACCCATAAGGGCTTCACCAGTTTCAACCGCCGTTTCATGCTGCACGAACTGCGCGAAGCGCTGCGCAAGGCGGCTCCGGACGTGGTTTTCCTGCAAGAGGTGCTGGGAGAGCATCAGGCCCATGCCGGGCGCCATGACTCATGGCCGTCCCAATCCCAATATGAGTTCCTGGCGGACACGCTGTGGACGGACTACGCCTATGGCCGCAACGCCGTCTATCCGGAAGGCCACCACGGCAATGCGATCCTGTCGCGCTATCCGATCGAGCGGCACCATAACCATGACGTGAGCGTGGATGGCCATGAGGGCCGCGGCTTGCTGCATTGCGTGCTGCGTCCGCCTTCCCTGCCCGCCCCGGTCCATGCGATCTGCGTCCATCTGGGGCTGCTGGAGCACCACCGCGGCCAGCAGTTGCGCCGCCTGTGCGAACTGGTTACGCACGGCGTGCCCGCCAATGAGCCCCTGCTCATCGCCGGCGATTTCAACGACTGGCGCCTGCGCGCCGACCGCCTGATGCGGGACTGCGGCACTCGCGAGGTGTTCACTTCCCGACTGGGCCGTCCCGCCAGGACCTTTCCCGCGCGCTGGCCCTTCCTGCGCCTGGACCGCATCTATGTGCGCAGCGTGCGCGACTGGCAGCCGGTGCCGCTGGCCTCGCGGGTGTGGTCACGCTTGTCCGACCACGTGCCGATCTGCGCGGAGATAGCGCTATGAACCTGGGCTGGCGCGAACACAACCGCTACACCCTGCTCGAAAACGGCACCGAATATTTTCCCGCCGTGATCGAGGCCATCGAGGCCGCGCAGAGCGAGGTGCTGGTGGAGACCTTCATCCTCTTTGACGATGCCGTGGGCCAGGACATCCAGCGCGCCCTGATCGCCGCGGCTCGGCGCGGAGTCAGCGTGGACATGACGGTCGATGGCTATGGGTCCGACGAGTTGAGCGACGCCTTCGTCGGGGCCATGACGGAAAGCGGGATCCGCTTTCACGTGTTCGACCCGCGTCCGCGCTTCCTGGGAGTACGCACCAATGTGTTCCGGCGCATGCACCGGAAGATCGTGGCCGTGGACCGGCGGCTCGCGTTCGTCGGCGGCATCAATTTCTCGGCGGACCACCTGCCCGAGTTCGGGCCCGAGGCCAAGCAGGACTACGCGGTGCGGCTGGAGGGCCCCCTGGCGGCGGACATCGCGGACTTTGCCCGGGACGCGCTTGGCAATGGCCGGCCGCGCCGCCAGCGCCGCCGGGCGGCGCGCCTGGACTCGATGCCCGCCGGCGACGGCGGCGGCCGCCTGGTGGTGCGCGACAACGTAAGCCACCAGAGCGACATCGAACGCTATTACCGCGCCGGCGTACGGTCCGCGCGCCAGGACGTGCTGATCGCCAACGCCTACTTTTTCCCCGGCTATCACCTGCTGCGCGACCTGGCCAACGCGGCCCGCCGCGGCGTGCGCGTCAGGCTGCTGCTGCAGGGCGAGCCCGATGTGCTGGTGGCCCGGCTGGCGGCGACGATGCTCTACGACTACCTGATAGACGCCGGCGTGGAGATCTACGAATACTGCAAGCGGCCGCTGCACGGCAAAGTGGCCTGCGTGGACGACGACTGGTCGACGATAGGATCCAGCAACCTGGATCCGCTGAGCCTGGCCTTGAACCTGGAAGCCAATGTGGTGGCGCGGGACGCGTCGCTCAACGCCTCGCTGCGCCGCAGCCTGGACCAGCTGATTGAGCAGGACTGCCGCCCCGTCGAATTGCCCAAGGATTCCAAGCGCCGGCTTCGGCGCCTGTGGATCGGCGTGGTGGTGTTTCACTTCCTGCGGCGCTTTCCCGCCTGGGCCGGCAGCCTGCCCGCCCACAAGCCCCGCCTGCACTCCATTGCGGCCGAGACCGGCAGGGAGACGGCATGAGGGTCTTCCGTTCCTCCGCAATGAGGGCCCTGCGGCACCGCTGGCCACGGATCAAGCGCGTCCTGCCCGTGCTGGTGCTGCTGGTGGTGGCCGGGCTGCTGTATTACTTCGGGCGCTCGGTGGACTGGCCGCAGGTCTGGATCGCCATGCGCAAGATTCCGAATGAGACGATTGCGGTGGCGGCGGGGATGGTGCTGGCGGGCTATCTGGCCTATGGCAGCCTGGACCTGCTGGCCAGGCGCTACACGCACCATGCCCTGGCGGCCCCCAAGGTGCTGGGCGTGGCGATGGTGAGCTACGCCTTGAACCTGAACCTGGGCGTGCTGCTGGGCGGGCTGGGCGCGCGCCTGCGCCTGTACACGCGGCTGGGTTGCCGCAAGTCCGTCGCGACCCGGGTGGCCTTGTTCTCGGCCGCTTCGAACTGGATCGGCTATGGCTGGCTGGCCGGCGCGCTGTTCGCATGGGGCGCGGTGCCGGTGCCCGCGGGCTGGGAGATCGGTTCGGGCATGCTGCGCCTGCTGGGCGCGGCCCTGCTGGCCCTGGCCGGCGCCTATGCGCTGACCTGCGCGAGATCCCGCCGCCGGACCTGGACCTGGATGGGCCAGCGCGTGGCCTTGCCCAGCGGGGGCATGGCGATCGCGCAAAGCGCCGTCGCCGCGCTGTCCTGGGCGATCATGGGCGGCATCGTCTATGTGCTGCTGCAGGGCAAGGCCAGCTACCCGGCGGTGCTGGGCATCCTGCTTTGCACCAGCTTTGCCGCCGTCATCACCCGGGTGCCGGGCGGACTGGGCACCACGGAGGCCATTTTCGTGGCCGCGCTGGCGCCGCAGATCCCTGCGGCCGAGGTCCTGGGCGCGGCGCTGACCTACCGCGCGCTTTACGCGCTGGCGCCCCTGTGCCTGGCGCTGGCGGCCTTCCCGCTGGTCGAACTGCGCCTCGGCCTGCGCCGCCCTAAGGCTCCCGCGCCACCCGGCGGCCCGGCACGGCGCTTGCTGTGAACCCCGCCATGAACCGTCCCCCTGATTCCAGCGGCACCGGAACGGTCGCCGCCTATCCCCGGCGCGCGGGCGCGTCCGAGCATGAAATCGCTTCCCAGGAAGCGCTTGCCTTGCGGCTGGCCGCCCTGCTGGGGCTGCGCTTTGTGCCCGGTTTCCGGCCCAGCAGGCATCGCGGCGAGCCTCCGCCCTACTATGTGCCGGACCGCAGCATCACCAGCCTCGCGCGCGCCGCGCAACTGGGCATCACGCGCGCGGCCGACCTGTACGGCGGCGTGACGCCGCACGCCTTTGTTGCGTCCAAATCCATTACCCATGGGGTGCTGGACGCGCAGGCCAAGGCGCCCGAGGGCTGGGTGCGGGCCTTGGCCGACGAGTTGCGCGAGGTGGTGCTCAACGGCTATTCCGCCTTCACGCTGGAAGACGCCCACCGCGCCGGCTTACGGCTGCTGCGGCATGGACCGCTGCGCATCAAGCCGGCGGACGCCACCGCGGGCCGCGGCCAGATCGTCGTCACTACGCCGGAGGAACTGCGCAAGGGCCTCGCCCCGCAGCACGCCGCGTCCGTCCGCCGGCTGGGGCTGGTGCTGGAGGAAGACCTGGCGGAGATATCCACCTACAGCGTAGGCTGGGCGCGCGTGGGCAAGCTGGAGACCTCCTATGTCGGCACACAGTGCCTGACGCCGGACAACGACGGAATTCCCGTCTACGGAGGCTCCACGCTCTGCTTTGCCCGCGGCGGCTTTGACCAGCTGCGGGCGCTGGACCTGTCCGGCGAGCAGCGCCAGGCCGTCGAACTGGCGTGCCGCTACGACACGGCGGTTTCCACCGCCTATCCGGACTTCTACGCCTCGCGCCGCAACTACGACGTCGCCATCGGACGCACCGCAAGGGGCGAACCCCGCGCCGGCGTGCTCGAGCAGTCCTGGCGCGCGGGTGGCGCCAGCATCGCCGAACTGGCCGCGCTGCAGGCGTTCATGCTGTCCCCGTCCCTGAAAACAGTGCTGGCGGACACCCGCGAGCGCTATGGCCGGGACGAACCGGAGCCGGCGCCGCAGCGCTATGTGTACCGCGGCGAGGACTCCGCCGTAGGCATGATCACCAAGTCCGGCGGCATCCTGGAGGAGGACGATGGCGGCCTATAGCGACCCGATCCACATCGAAGTGGCGGACCAGCGCCTGGCGGGCACCTTCCTCACACCGGAAAGCAAGGTGCCTGGCGTCCTGTTCATCCACGGCTGGGGCGGCGACCAGGCGTTCGACCTGGCCCGGGCCAAGGGCATCGCCGCGCTTGGCTGCGTCTGCCTCACCTTCGACCTGCGTGGCCACGCCGCGACCCAGGCGCAGCAGATGCGGGTGTCGCGCGACGACAATCTGCGCGACGTCATGGCGGCCTATGACCGGCTGGCGTCCCATCCGTCGCTCGACAGCGGCTCGGTCGCGGTGGTGGGCAGCAGCTATGGGGGCTACCTGGCCGCCATCCTGAGCGGGCTGCGGCGCGTGCGCTGGCTGGCGCTGCACGTGCCCGCGCTGTATCGGGACGACGAATGGATGCTGCCCAAGAACCAGCTCAATCGCGACACGCTGCGCGCCTACCGCAACAGCCATGTGGAACCGGAAAGCAACCGGGCGCTGTCGGCCTGCGCCGAGTTCCCGGGAGACGTGCTTATCGTCGAGGCCGAGCACGACCTCTATATTCCGCACTCCACGATCATGAGCTACCGGTCCGCGTTCAGGCGGTCGCATTCGCTGACGCACCGCATCCTGGATGGCGCGGATCATGGCCTGAGCGACAAGGCGTCGCAGCAGGCCTACACGTCCATCCTGGTGAACTGGGTGACGGAGATGGTCATGGGCGCGCGCGTGGGCCGTCCCCGGCCCGCGCCATGATGGCCGCCCGCGCCGCTCAGGGCTTGGGGCTGAGCAGGTCGGACAGCGCGTTGCCCAATTCCTTGACGGCGCCGCTGACGCCTTCGGCCGCGCCTTCCGCGCCCACGCCGATCGCCTTGCCGAAACCCTGTGCGACCTGGGCCGAGAAGCCGCGCGTGACCGAGAACTTTGGATTATCCAGCTTGCCAGCCAGCTCGAATTGAAAGCGCACCGTCCCGCTCTTGTCCTTCAGCGCGGCCAGCACGGCCTTGCGCGGCAGGGAGAACAGGTTGCCGTCCCCGCCGAACTTCAGGCCGTGCAGCGCCACGGCGCCCGAAGCGCGCAATTCGCGCCTGGCAATGGTGGTCTTCATGTCCAGGTCCATCGCCCCGCCCGTCAGGGACCCCGCGCCGTTCTCCGACAGATACGGCGCCGCGTAGCGGATGTCCATGTTGCGCACCGCCACCGTCATGTCGGTATCGGTGCCGCCGATCACCACCTGCCCATGCGCCCGCACTGTCGATTCCCCATTGCGGTTGTCTTCGATCTTGCCGCTGAACTCCATTTCGCTGGGAGAACCGTCGCCGGGGATCATCACGGGGCGCAGACGCGCCTGCACCGCTGTAAAGGGAATGCGGTGCGGCGGCTTCGAGACCACGCCATCCAGGTAGTCCAGCCGCCCGTCGCGCAGGATCAGGTCCGCGACGTGGATGGGCGTGCTGCGGCGCGACGGGGAATCGCCGCCGGCTCCGGCACGCAACGCGGCCTGCACGGCGGGCGATATCTGCATATCGCCGTCCGCGCCACGGACGACCGCGAAATCGAAACCCTCGATGAGCACACGCTTGAAAACCGCCTCGTGCTGCAAGAACGCCGACCATTCCGGTTCAAGCACGATGCGGCGCGCCCGCGCGCCCGCCTGCCCCGAGGCGCCTGGCACGACCACGTCCGTCAGCACCACCTGCCTGAACCCGACCTGCACGTCGCCCACCTGGCTGCGCGGGCCCAGCATGCTTGCGATGCGCTGCTCGGCGATGCGGATCGCCGCAAATGCCAGGACCGCAGCAAGCGCTCCGATCAGAAGCAGGATGGCCAGGGCGTTGCCCCAGCGTGACCGGCCAGGCTGGGCGGCTGCGTTCAAGCTCATTGTGGTTCCCGAAGTTAGCGGTGGCGGCGGCGCCCGGTGCGCCGCGCCCCTTTTCACCATAGCGAGGCGAGGCGCCAGGCGCAACCTGAGCATCGTCCCGGATGCGCAATCGTTCATCAATGGTCAAAAAGGATGAGGACGCACGCGAGCGCAACAGGACCGGGAGTCCCCACGCAAGCTTCGTGCCCGGCTGGCGCGGACCGATCAGCGGCTCTTGTCGCGCTGCCAGGACAGCCGCCAGTAGCGCTCCGGCGGCGCGCCATCCCGCGGCGCACCTTGTCCGGAATCCGCTGCGCAAGCCAGGCTTGCATGGGCCGCCACCGCGCGCTGCCTGGCGCCGGGAGCGCCATTTCCGGCGATGCCGATCGGGGTCGCCATGATCTGCCGCCTCAGCAAGGTGGCCAGCCGTTCCTGCACGAGGCCCGGGCGGCCGCGGTCCGAGGCCTCCTCGTACGCCACCCAGATGACGCGCTGGAACAGGCCGCGGATGGTCAGCGCGGCGTCGCAGACCCGCACATGCGCCGAATGGAACAGCCCCAGCGGCATGAGGATGATGCGCGGGCGCAAGGTGGACAGCGCGCAGGCCAGGGCGCCGGTGAGACGCCCGCCTTCGCCGCTGTCCAGGTACTGCTCGTCCAGCAGGTCCATCTGCACGCCGCGCACGCCCAGCAAGGACAGCGCGCGCTCGCTTTGGGCGTGCCGCGTCAGGACCGCCTGCCGGCCATCCTTGAAGCCGCAGCGGCGATCCTGTTCGGTCATCTGCCCGGCCCCTAGCGGCATGCCGGAAAACACCGTGAGCACGGTGCTGTCCGGGCGCGCCGCCAGCAGCCCCCCGCAACTGACGACGGCGTCGTTGAAGTAGGTGGATATTGCAACCAGTCTGCCATCGGCATGCATGATGCTGCTCTCTGCCGCGGGCTACCAGTACGGCGGCTGGTTGTAGTACTGATGGATGCCGCGCGCCCAGGTCTCGTCCGCCATGCTCGGCCAATTGTCCTTGTCGAACCCTTCGGCGTTCTTGAGCGTGTCCTTATCCACGTTCAGCACAAAACACTTGCGGTCGGTATCCAGCGTCAGCGCACCCCACGGAATGGCGTACAGCTTGTCGCCGATGCCCAGCAGGCCGCCGCGGGACAATACCGCGTAGGCGATCCGGCCATGAGGCACATCCAGCATGATGTCCTGGATGCTGCCCAGCGATTCGCCCGCGGGGTTGTACACGTCGTTGCCTTCAAGGGTGCCGGCCGCCATCACTTGCGGGCCCGGGCCGCTGGGGTCGCGCTTGGGGCCGCCCACGATGTTGGTCTGGGTCTGCGCCTGCCCGGCGCCTGTTATCGGTTGGTTCATGGTCAGTCTCCTGGATGAAATGTGCAGCGGGGCAACCTGTCGCCGCGCCTCCAGTCCCTACGCAAGCGATGTGCCGGGCGCTCGGCGGGCGGCGCGCGCTTGCGGGACCGGGCGCTGTCGGCATTTTTTACCGGCGTGGCCAAATAAGTCGGGGCCGGTCCCAGGCGCGATGCCCGGGCCGGCCCCGCCGGCGTGCCAGGATCGCGCCGCGTCAGCGGCGCCCGTGACCGGACATCATGCAGATGCCCGCCAGCACGCCGATCAGGGCGGCGCCGGCCACGCTCTTCCATGCGTTCTCGTGCACATACTCATCGGTGGCATGCGATACCTCGCGGGCCCGATCCCAGGCGGCGCGCTCCCAGCCCTTGGCCTGTTCGCGCGCGGCGTCGAGCTGATGCTTGAGTTTGTCGCGCGCGGCTTCGATTTCGGACCCGCCGTAGCTGGCCGTGCTGCGCAGCAGGTCCTCGGTGCCGGAGATCAGGTCGCGCATGGTGCGCGTTGAACTGTCCGACGGTTGAAACATATCGCGCAGCCTCTGTTGCTTGTTCATGTGCTCTCCTTTAAAGGTGGATCCATGCCCGGCGGCATGGCGCAAGCCCGGGCTCAGCCGCAAGCCGCATGCCGGCTGCCCAGCCGGTCGATGCCCGGCGTCTGCTGCGGGTCCAGGCCGGGCATGGGATTGGGAAGGCTGTCCGGCGGCCACCGCCCCTTCTCGTCCTTGTCGCGGCCGGACGAGTCCGGTTCGGGCTGTTCGGCGGGCGCCTGCTCGGGCGCGTGCTCGGGCACGGGACGCCCACCCTGCCCCGGCTTCGGGGATTTCGTTGAAGACGGATTTGCCATGACGTGCTCCTGACTTGGTGGAATCTGGCGATGGGCCGCAACTCATGCCCACCATTGCTTGATCGTGGCGCGCAAGGCCTCGCCGCCCGCCGCCGCCTCCTCTTTGCGCAGCGCCTGGAAGTACGCGGCGATCTGTTTGGCCGGGATGTGCGGCGGCAGCGGCGGCACCTCGGGGTCGGTCACCATTTCCAGCACCACGGGCCGCGCCGCCGACAGCGCCCGCTCCCACGCGGGGCCGACCTGCTCCGCGCTGTCGACGCGGATGCCCTCCAGGCCCAGCAGGCGGCCATAGTCGGCGTAGGAGAATTCCGGGAGCCACTGCGAGTCCGCAAAGCGCGGGTCGCCGCCCATCACGCGCTGTTCCCAGGTAACCAGGTTCAGGTCGCGGTTGTTGAGCACCATGACGACGAGCGTGGGATTGGCCCAGTCCTTCCAGCGGTGGGCGATCGTGATCAGTTCATTGATGCCCAGCATCTGCATGGCGCCGTCGCCCACCAGTGCAATCACGGGACGTTCCGGATAGGCAAGCTTCGCCGCCAGCGCATAGGGCACGCCGCAGCCCATTGTGGCCAGCCCACCCGACACCGACCCCATCATTCCTTCCTGCATCTCGATGTCCCGGGCGTACCAGTTCGCCGCGGAGCCGGAGTCGCAGGCAATGATGGCCTGGGGCGGCAGGCGCCTGGACAACTCCAGGAACGGGCGCTGCGGATTCAGCGGCTTGGCGTCCACCATCGCGCGCGCATGCACGGTGTCCCGCCAGTTCGCCACCTGCTTTTCGATCCGCTCCCGCCAGCGGCGCGCCTTCTTGTGCTCCAGCAGCGGGACCAGCGCCTCCAGCGTCAGTCTGCTGTCTCCGACCAGGCCTACCTCTACGGGATAGCGCAGGCTCAGTTTGCGCCCGTCGCGGTCGATCTGCACCGCCCGCGCCTGCCCCTCCCTGGGCAGGAATTCCGCATAGGGAAATGAAGTCCCCACCATCAGCAAGGTGTCGCATTCATTCATCATCTCCCAGCTGGGCTGGGTGCCCAGCAAGCCGATGGCGCCGGTGACGTAAGGCAGGCTGTCGGGCAGGACCGCCTTGCCGAGCAGCGCCTTGGCCACACCGGCGCCCAGCAGCTCGGCAACCTGGCGGACTTGGCCGCCCGCCTCCAGCGCACCTGCGCCCACCAGCATCGCGACCCGTTCGCCGCGATTGAGAAGGTCGGCGGCGTTGCGCAGCGCATCCTGCCCAGGCACGCCGGCATGCGAGGTCACGCCTATCCCCGTACGGACGGTGCCGTGCTCGCGCGGCGGAATCTCGACCGCGGGCAGATCCTGCACATCGTTCGGAAAGATCACGCAGGTGACGCTGCGCCGCTCCATGGCGATACGCATGGCGCGGTCCACCATGTGGCGGGCCTGACTGGCGGTCGCGGCCATATGCACGAAATCGTGCGCCACGTCCTTGAACAGGCTGACCAGATCGACCTCCTGCTGGTAGTCGCCGCCCAGCGCGCTGCGGGCCTGCTGGCCCACCAGGGCGACCACGGGCTGATGGTCCAGCTTGGCGTCGTACAGTCCATTGAGCAGATGGATGGCGCCGGGCCCCGACGTGGCGAGGCACACGCCAACCTGTCCGGTGAACTTGGCATGGGCGCATGCCATGAACGCGGCGCTCTCCTCGTGGCGGGCCTGGATGAATTCCAGCGGCTCCTCGGTGCGGCCGAAGGCGCCGATCAGCCCGTTGATCCCGTCGCCGGGATACCCGAACACCCTTCTGACGCCCCATTGCGACAGCCGCTTCAACACAAAGTCCGACACCGTTTCCATACCTTTCTCCCTGCGATCGTCACCGGAAGCGACTGGCGGCAGCAACCGCCGTTCCTGCTTGAAAAGGGAAATTGGGCGCACCCGGGCGATAGAAATTACAAAGCGGCCGAGCTACGGTGCCTACGTCTTCCGCCTCAGCCGTCTTTTGGGGGACCGGAAACGGCGTTTTTCTGCTGCACCGCCGCATTTTCTCCGCCGCGCCGGGGTTTGGGCACACCGCTTGCGTATTCGGAGGCCTCGGCGGAATCGCAATCGACTCGCAATCTTCCATCTTCCATTGACGCCCGCCCCTTACCTGGAGCAAGCATGGCGAAGACGAGAACCCTGATCGTAGCGGGGGAAGCGTTCCCCCTGGCCAAAACGGGCGGCCTGGGCGATGCCATCACGGGCATGGCGCGCGCGCTGACCGAGGCGCGGATGCCACTGGCCGTGCTGCTCCCGGCGTACCGGGGCGTGCTGGCCAAACTGAAGCGCGTTCGCGCGGTGGCCACACTGACTGACCTGCCTGGCGGGGATGCCCAGTTGCTGGCGGGCAAATGTCCGCAATCCGGCCTGGATTTCCTGCTGCTGCAAAACGATGCGCTTTATGACCGCGCCGGGATCTATGCCGACGAAAACGGCTGCGAGCATCCCGACAACGGTGTGCGCTACGCCGCCCTCTCGCACGCGGCCGTGCGCGTGGCGGCGGGACTGCCCGGCCTGCTGCGGCCCACTTTGGTGCATGCCCACGACTGGCACGCGGGGCTGGTGCCCCTGCTGCTGCGCGCGGCGCGCCTGCATGATGTCAAAAGCGTGATGACCATCCACAACCTGGCATTCCAGGGCTTGTTCCCGATGGAGTGCGCCGATTCGTTCGGCATCCCGGACTGGGCTCGCGTCGACGATGGCGCGCAGGCCTGGGGCCGGCTGAATTTCCTGAAGGCCGGCATCCGCTACGCCGACCGCGTCACGACCGTCAGCCATACCTACGCCCGCGAGATCATGACCCCCGCGTTTGGCTGCGGGCTGGACGATCTGCTAAGACGACGGGCCGACGACCTGCTGCCCATTCCGAACGGCATCGACAATGTGCTCTGGAATCCCGCGCGGGACCCCTATCTGCGCAGCCACCGCTACTCGGTTCGCGACCTGGCGAACAAGGTTCATTGCAAAGCGGCCCTGCAGCGCGAATTCGGGCTGCATCCGGACGCCGGCGCCACGCTGATGGGCATGGGCAACCGCCTGACCGAACAGAAAATGGTGGATGTCGCCGTGCAGGCGCTGCCCGAGGCGCTGGATCGGCACCCCGCCTTGCAGGTGGCGATCCTGGGCCAGGGCGACCACCGGCTGGAACAGGCCCTGCAGGCCATCGCCAGCCGCTATCCCGGCCGCTGCGCCACTCACATCGGCTATGACGAGGGCATCGCCCATCGCCTGCATGCCGGCTCCGACATCCTGCTGCACGCAAGCCGGTTCGAACCCTTTGGCCTGACGCCGCTCTATGCCATGCGCTACGGCTCCGTGCCGATCGGCTCGCGCGTGGGCGGCATGGCCGACACCATTGAAGACCCGGGCGCGCGCGCCCCGCTTTCCGCCATGGCATCGGCCAATGGACTGCTGTTCGATGGCGACAGCCCGCAGGCCATGAGCGCCGCCATCGCGCGGGCGATGGACCTGCGCGGACACGCCGTGCTGTGGCGGATCATGCAACGCAACGCGATGATGGCCGACTTCGGCTGGCACTCCGCGGTGGTCCTGTATGCGAGCCTGTATCGCTCGCTGGTCGAACCCGAATACCGCCATGCCGCGCCCGCACCCGCCGGAAAGCCGGCCGCCGCCGCCATTGCCTCGCGTCCACGTTCGGGCGGCGCCATGCCGGCGCCCGTCTAAGGAGAAAATCCGGTGCCGACCCCCAGTGCCACTCCCCAGACTCGCGCCCCATTGCGCCTGTACCATGCCCGCGGTGGCGTGGGGGACGACGGCACCGGCGGCTCCCCCGGCCTGTATCCCCGGCTTGAGCAGCGCGGATTCAACGCCGTGCTGCTTCCCGCCCCATGGCTGCTGGCGCCGGACGGGCGTTCGCGGGCTCCGCTGGACGCCGATACGGCGCTGATGGACGGCAGGCAGGTCCCGATCACCCACTGGTACGCCCAGACCGCCCGGCGCCTGTCGGCGCACCGGCTGGGCTTGTACGTGGACGTGATCCTGGACCGTTGCGCCCGGGACGCGGTTGCGGCCACCGCGGCGCCGGGCTGGTACCAGTCCCGCTATGTCGATCCGGCGCGCGATCCGCGCCTGCCCGCCGAGGAGCGCAACCTGCTGCACCTGCATGAAGGCCCCTTGCCGCCCGGTTTCCTGACGGCATGGACCGAAAGGCTGGCGCGCTGGGTCAGCCACGGCGTGGACGGCCTGGTCTTCCAGACGCCCCAGCGCCTGCCCGCCGCCGCCTGGCGCGAACTGGGCGCCACGCTGCGCCGGCAACGGGCCGGCTTGCGCCTGCTGGCCTGGACGCCGGGTTTGTCTCCCGACAGCCTGGCGGGCCTGCGGGACGCGGGCTTCGACGCCGTGTTCTCGTCCTTGCCCTGGTGGGACTTCAAATCCGCCTGGCTGTCGGAGGAAGACGCCAGGCTGCGCGCCATCGGCATGGTGATCGCCTCGCCGCCGCTTGCGGGCGCCGCCCGGCCGGGCGTCGATGGCAAGCGGGCGCTGTGGAGCGCCGCCGTGTCCGGCGACGGCCTGATGCTCAGCGACGAGGACGAGCGCAGCTTGCCCGGCGTCGAAAAGGTCCATCAATGGTTCGCCGATTCCCGCCTGCAGGGCCCGCTGCGCATGCTGGGCGGGCGCGACGGCGGCTGCACCGCACTCTTGCGCGACACCGCCCAAGGCGCGACCGCCGCGCTCGCCATCAATCCTTCGGATAGCCGCGAGGCCGCGCTGGACTGGGATGCGCTCGCGCCACTGCTGCCGCCCGCCGACATCGTGCCGTACACCCCGCCCGAGGGACTGCAGGCGCACGGCAGTGCGCTGGCGCCCGGCGACTGCGCCATGCTGATGCTGGAACCCACGGAGCCTGTCCGCGACATTGCGCGCCACCACCGGACCCGCGCCGACGACGTCGCGAACCAGCGCATCGCCCTGGAGAACGTCAGTCCCGCGGTCGATGGCGGCGCCTTTCCGGTCAAGAGCATTCCGCACGCGCGCATCGCCGTGCAGGCGGACATATTCATGGACGGCCACGACCAGCTTGCCGCCGAACTGCGCTGGCGCGCCAAGGACGAATCGCGATGGCGTACGGTGCCGATGGAGCGCGGCCTGAACGACCGCTGGGAAGCCGCGTTCCGGCCACGCCGCGTCGGCGCGCACGAATTCATCATCGCCGCGTGGTTCGATGCCTGGCACACCTTTTGCCACGACATCGAACTGAAGCACCATGCCGGCCGCGACCTGAGCCTGGAAGTGCATGAAGGCCTGGCGCTGCTGCGCGACGCCCTGGCGCGCGCGCAGGCCGAGCCGCCTGCGGGCGCCGACGCCGGACCCGTCCAGCGCGCGCTGGACGCTTTCGCGGATGCCGACCTGGCGCGTCCCGTTCCGCCCACGCTCGAGCAGGTGGCCGCGCTGCTGGATCCCGGGCTGGCGGACGCGATGCGGGCCCTGGACGACCACCCCTTTGAAGCCCTCAGCGCGTCGGCCTACCCCGTCTGGGTGGACCGCCGCCAGGCCTGCCATTCAAGCTGGTACGAACTGTTCCCCCGTTCCCAGGCCACCGAGCCCGGCCGGCACGGCACCTTCGACGATGTCATCGCCAGGCTGCCGGACGTGCGCGACATGGGGTTCGACGTGCTCTACCTGCCGCCCATCCATCCTATCGGCCAGCGCAACCGCAAGGGCCGCAACAACAGCCTGCGCGCCGAACCCGATGATGTGGGCAGCCCCTACGCTATCGGATCGGGCAGCGGCGGGCACGATGCCATCGAACCCCAGCTGGGAACGCTGGAGGATTTCCTGAGGCTGGTGGACGCCGCGGGCCAGCAAGGAATGGAGATCGCCCTGGACTTCGCCATCCAGTGCTCGCCCGACCACCCCTGGTTGACGCAGCACCCCGAGTGGTTTTCCTGGCGCCCGGACGGATCCCTGCGGTACGCCGAGAACCCGCCCAAGAAATATGAGGACATCGTCAACGTCGCCTTCTATGGCGCGCCGGCGCGCCGCGCGCGCAAGCTGGGGCTGTGGCGCGCGCTGCGCGACGTCGTGCTGTTCTGGGTCAGGAACGGCGTGCGCATCTTCCGGGTGGACAACCCGCACACCAAGCCGCTGCCCTTCTGGCAATGGATGATCGGTGAAGTCCACGCGCAGCATCCGGACGTGATCTTCCTGTCCGAGGCGTTCACGCGGCCGAAGATGATGTACCGGCTGGCGAAGATCGGCTTCACGCAGTCATACACCTATTTCACCTGGCGCAACGAGAAGGCGGAGCTGGAAGCCTATCTGGAAGAGGTGTCCACGCCACCGGCGGCCGACTTCTTCCGGCCGCACTTCTTTGTGAACACGCCGGACATCAACCCCTTCTTCCTGCAGACCTCGGGACGCCCCGGCTTTCTGATACGCGCGGCGCTGGCGGCGCTGGGATCCGGCCTGTGGGGCATGTACAGCGGCTTCGAACTCTGCGAGGGCGCGGCCTTGGCCGGCAAGGAAGAATACCTGGACTCCGAGAAATACGAGCTGCGCCAGCGCGACTGGCACGGCCCCGGCAACATCCGTGCCGAGATCACCCGCCTGAACCAGATCCGGAACGCCAATCCCGCGCTTCAGACCCACCGCGGCCTGACCCTTGCGGCCAGCGGCAACGACCGGGTGCTGGCGTTCTACAAGTCCACGCCCGGCCACGGCAACGTGGTGCTGGTGGCCATCAGCCTGGATCCGTTCCTGCCCCAGTCCGCGCGGATCGAAGCGCCGTTCTGGCTGTTCGGCCAGGCCGATGCCGGGGAACTCGTTGCCGAAGACCTCCTGGCCGAAAGCCGCGAGGCCTGGCACGAAAAGACCCGCGCTCTGACGCTGTCTCCCGATCAACCCTATCGCGTGTGGCGCCTGTCGCTGCACGGATGATGCCCACGCCCCTTGCCATGATCAGTGAAACCCAAACCATTCAGGACGATGAGCTCTGGTACAAGGACGCCGTCATCTATCAATTGCACGTCAAGTCCTTCTTCGACTCGAACGGCGATGGCGTGGGCGACCTTCCCGGGCTCATCTCCAAGCTGGACTACATCGCCAGCCTGGGGGTCAACACTATCTGGCTGCTGCCCTTCTACCCCTCGCCGCGCCGGGATGACGGCTACGACATCGCGGACTACCGCGGCGTGCACCCCGACTACGGCACCATCGCCGATGTGCGCAAGCTGATCCGCTCGGCGCATGCCCGCGGACTGCGCGTCATCACGGAACTGGTGGTGAACCATACCTCCGACCAGCACCCCTGGTTCCAGCGCGCGCGAGCCGCCAGGCCGGGGTCGGCCGCCCGGAATTTCTACGTGTGGTCGGACAATGACAAGGCCTATGCCGGCACGCGCATCATCTTCTGCGATACCGAGAAATCGAACTGGACCTGGGATCCGGTGGCAAACGCCTATTTCTGGCACCGCTTCTATTCGCATCAGCCCGACCTGAACTATGACAATCCGCAGGTCCTGAAGGAAGTGCTGTCCGTGATGCGCTACTGGCTGGACATGGGCGTGGACGGCCTGCGGCTGGACGCCGTGCCCTATCTGGTGGAGCGCGAAGGCACCAACAACGAGAACCTGCCCGAGACACATCAGGTGCTCAAGCAGATCCGCGCCGTGATCGAGGCCGAATACCCCGGCCGCCTGCTGCTGGCCGAGGCCAACCAATGGCCCGAAGACGCCCAGGAGTATTTCGGCGCGGGCGACGAATGCCATATGTCCTTTCATTTTCCGCTGATGCCGCGCATGTACATGGCGATCGCCCAGGAAGACCGGTTCCCCATCACCGACATCATCCGGCAGACCCCCGATATTCCCGCCACGTGCCAGTGGGCGATCTTCCTGCGCAACCACGACGAGCTCACGCTGGAGATGGTGACCAGCCGCGAGCGCGACTACCTCTGGAATGTCTATGCGTCCGAGCCGCGCGCCCGCATCAACCTGGGCATCCGGCGCCGGCTGGCGCCGTTGCTGGAGCGCGACCGGCGCCGCGTCGAACTGATGAACAGCCTGCTGCTGTCCATGCCCGGCACGCCGGTGCTGTACTACGGCGATGAGCTGGGCATGGGCGACAACGTGCACCTGGGCGACCGGGACGGCGTGCGCACGCCGATGCAGTGGTCGCCCGACCGCAATGGCGGTTTCTCGCGGGCGGACCCGGAACGGCTGCCGTTGCCGGTGCTGATGGGGCCGCTGTACGGCTACGAGGCGGTCAACGTCGAGGCGCAGCAGCGCGATCCGCATTCGCTGCTGAACTGGACCCGCCGGCTGCTGGCGCAACGCCGCCAGAGCCACGCCTTCGGCCGCGGCGCGCTGCGCTTCATCTTTACCGGCAACCGCAAGATCCTGGCCTATCTGCGCCAGTGGCAGGACACCACGATCCTGTGCGTGGCCAACCTGTCGAATGCCGCGCAGCCGGTCGAGCTGCACATGCAGGAGTACGCCGGCCGCGTACCGGTGGAGATGCTGGGCGGCACGCCGTTTCCGGCCATCGGCGAACTGCCCTACCTGCTGACGCTGCCGCCCTATGCGTTCTATTGGATGGACCTGAGCCAGGATGCCGCGCCGCCCGGATGGCACGCCACCGCGCCGGCGCAGATGCCGGAGCTGATCACGCTGGTGCTGCGCTCGCGCGGCGGGGCCGCCCTGACGGATGCCTCGCGCGCCACGCTGGAGCACGAGATCCTGCCCCAATACCTGGCCCGCCAGCGCTGGTATCCGGGCACGGAGCCGCCGTCGCAGGCGCGGCTGGCCTATGCCACGCCCTTCTCGTCCTCTGACGGCGAATACTACTGGGCCGAGATCGAACCCCAGGACGGCGTGAGCGGCATGCGCGCGCAAGCGCCGTTCGTGCTGGTCTGGGACGAGACCGCCGCCATCCAGTACGCCATCGCCCGCGTGCGGCGCGGCGCCGAGGTCGGCATCCTGGCCGACGCCTTCCTGCAGCCGGGCTTCGTCAGGAGCACCCTGAAGGCCATGCAGGCCGGCGCGGAACTGGACGGCCGCAGCGGCGGCAAGCCCGGCGACAAGCCGGGCGTCATCCGCTTTCTTCCTGAAGCGGGCTTGCAGGACGTAGACCTGGCCGGCGACGCCGAGATGCACTGGCTGACGGCCGAGCAGTCGAACAGCTCGGTCATCGTCGGCGGCCAGCTGATATTGAAGCTGATCCGCAGCGTGCAGCCCGGCGCCTCGCCCGAAGCGGAAATGACACGCTACCTGACGCGAGCCGGCTACGGCAACATTCCCGCCCTGCTGGGCGAAGTGCAGCGGGTGGATGCGGAAGGCGTGGTCCACACGCTGGCGATCGCCCACCGCTATGTGATCAACGAAGGCGACGCCTGGACCTGGACGCTGGACTACCTGAAGCGCACATTGGCCAACGCCCTGCTGGTGGGAAACACCGCGGAGGAATTCGAACAAAGCCTGCAAGGCTATGCCGTCATGGCCGCCACCATCGGCGAACGCCTGGCGCAGATGCACGCACTGCTGGCGGCGCCCACGGACGATCCGGACTTTCAGCCGCGGGCGGCCACGCAGGCGGATTCCGAGGCCCGGGCGGAGCATGTCCGGGCGCTGCTGGACCGCGCCGAAAAGGACTTGCGCGCCCGGTTCGAACAGCTCGAGGCGCCCTCGCGCGCATGCGCGCAATGGTTCTTTGACCATCACGGGCGCCTGTCCGCGCGCGTGGACGCGATGGCGCAGGCCGAGACCGGCTCGGCCTGCCTGCGCGTGCATGGCGACTTCCACCTGGGACAGGTATTGGTGGCGCAGACCGATGCCTACCTGATCGACTTCGAGGGCGAACCCATCAGCAGCCTGCAGGCGCGCCGGGCGCTGGCCTCGCCCTACAAGGACGTGGCCGGCATGCTGCGGTCTTTCGACTACGCGGCAGCGTCGATTGCGCGCTCCGACCTGATCGGCGGCGCGCACATGGACGCCAACGCCGGGGCGGACGACACCCCGGCCGCGTCCGTCGCGCCCGCCGAACAGCGCGACGCGCTGCTGACGCGCTTTCGGCAGCAGGCGTCGGACGCCTTTCTGCAAGGCTATCGCAGCGCCCGCGGCGCGGAACTGACCCCGACGCCCGACCAGGAGAACACGCTGCTGTCGCTGGCGCAGCTTGAGAAAGCCGCCTATGAAGTCAGCTACGAGGCGGCCCACCGTCCCGACTGGATCTCGATTCCCCTATGCGCGTTGGTCGAACTGGCGCGAAACCTTCTTCTATCAGCGGCCATCGACGCCGAGGGCAAAACGCCATGAATGAAGCGCTCGCCGCCGTGGACCACGGCCACCTCGACGCGACGGAGCTGACCGCCCTGGCCTGCGGCCTGCATGACGATCCGTTCTCGATCCTGGGCCCGCATCACGGCTGGCTGCGGGTCTATGTTCCCGGCGCCACGGCCGTCGATGTGCTGGATTCGGACGGCGCGCGCATGCCGCTGCGCGAGCAGGCGCAGGGACTCTACGTCGGCCGGGCGCCGGGCGCGGAACCGGGCGACGGCGCCTCGTACCGGCTGGCGATCCAGTGGCCCGGCGCGGAACAGATCACCGCGGACCCCTACGCCTTCGGGACCCTGCTGGACGACGCGACGCTGCGCCGGCTGGCTCAGGGTTCCTGGCGCGACGCCGGGCAAGCCCTGGGCGCGGTCCTGATGGAAGTGGACGGCATTGCCGGATTGCGTTGCGCGGTCTGGGCGCCCAACGCGCGCCGGGTTGCCGTGGTGGGCGACTTCAATGGCTGGGACGGCCGCCGGCACGGTATGCGCTTGCGGCACGCCGCGGGCGTCTGGGAGATCTTCATTCCCGGCGTGCACCCGGGCGAGCGCTACAAGTTCGCCATCACCGACAACGCCGGCTACCAGTTCCTGAAGGCCGACCCCATGGCGCGGCGCTGCGAGGATGCGCCCGCCACCGCGTCCATCGTGGACGATCCGGCGCCCTACGCGTGGACCGACGACGCCTGGATGCAGGAACGTGGCGCGCGCCAATCCCCGACCGCGCCGCTGTCGATCTACGAAGTGCATGCCGGCTCCTGGGTGGCGCGCGACGCGGACTCCTGCCTCTGGGACCAACTGGCTGACAAGCTGCCGGCCTACGCGCGCTCCATGGGGTTCACGCATCTGGAGCTGATGCCCATCATGGAGCACCCCTTCGGCGGATCCTGGGGCTACCAGCCCCTGGGCCTGTTCGCGCCGACCGCCCGGTACGGACCGCCGGCCGCCTTTGCGCGCTTCGTCGACCGCTGCCACGAGGCCGGCATCGGCGTCATCCTGGACTGGGTGCCCGCGCACTTCCCGGATGACCCGCATGGCATGGCCCGCTACGACGGCACGTCCCTCTATGAGTACGACGACCCGCGCGAGGGCTATCACCCCGACTGGCACACCATGGTCTACAACCTGGGCCGCAACGAGGTCAAAGCCTTCATGATCGCCAGCGCGGTGCACTGGCTGCGACGCTTTCATATCGACGGCCTGCGCGTGGACGCCGTGGCGTCGATGTTGTATCGCGATTACAGCCGCCAGCCCGGCGAATGGATACCGAACCGCTACGGCGGGCGGGAAAACCTGGAGGCCGTGCAGTTCCTGCAGGAACTCAACGGCACCGTACGCGCCGAGGTCCCGGACGCCATCATGGTGGCCGAGGAGTCGACCGCCTGGCCGGGCGTGACCGCCGGCGTGCCGGAAGGCGGCCTGGGCTTTCACTACAAATGGAACATGGGCTGGATGCACGACACGCTGCGCTACCTGGAACAGGATCCCATCCACCGCCGCCACCATCATCACGACATCACCTTCGGCATGGTGTATGCGTACAGCGAGCGCTTCATCCTGCCGCTCTCGCACGACGAGGTCGTCCATGGGAAGGGCTCGCTGCTGGGCAAGATGCCGGGCGATGCCGCCGCCAGGCTGGCCAACCTGCGGGCCTATCTGGGCTTCATGTGGGCGCATCCCGGCAAGAAGCTGCTGTTCATGGGCGCGGAACTGGCGCAGCCCGCGGAATGGAACCACGACGCCACGCTGGACTGGAACCTGCTGGACCATCCTGGCCATCAGGGCATGCAGCGCCTGGTCGCCGACCTGAACCGGCTTTATTGCCGGCTGCCTGCCCTGCACGCGCTGGACGCGGACCCCGCCGGCTTTGCCTGGACGATTCTGGACGACCGCGACAACAGCGTGGTCGCGTTCGTCCGGACCGATGGCCAGGGGCATCTGCTGGCCGTATCGAACTTCACTCCCGTGACCCGCCACGACTACCGCGTAGGCGTGCCGCGCTCAGGCCGCTGGATCGAAACGCTGAACACCGACGCCTCGCACTACGGCGGTTCGGGCCAGGGCAACCAGGGCGGCGCCAGCACCGGCGACATGGCCGCCCACGGGCAGCCACAAGCCCTCTCCCTGACGCTGCCGCCCCTGTCCACCCTCTATCTGCTGCATGAAGGCTGAACCCATGGATCCGTCCCAATTGACCCGCATGAGCAGCGGCCAGCCCTTGCCGCTAGGCGCAACCAGCGATGGGCTGGGCGTGAACTTCGCGGTCTTCTCCGCGAACGCCACCCGCATGGAACTGTGCCTGTTCGACACGAAAGGCCGCAAGGAACTGCGCCGCTTCGATCTGCCGGAATGCACCGACGAGGTCTGGCACGGCTACCTGCCGGACGCCCAGCCCGGCCTGGTCTACGGCTACCGCGCCCATGGCCCATACGACCCGCAGAACGGGCACCGCTTCAATCCGCACAAGCTGTTGCTGGACCCCTACGCCCGCCAGCTGACCGGTCCCGTGCACTGGAGCAATGCGCTCTTCGGCTACCGCATGAATCACTCGCGCGAGGATCTCAGCTTCGACCGGCGGGACAGCGCGCCGGCCATGCCCAAGGCCATCGTCGCGGATGAAACCCCGTTCAACTGGGGCAACAGCAAGGCGCCGGCCACGCCCTGGAACGACACCACGATCTACGAGGTTCACCTGCGTGGCGTCTCCATGCAGCGCGAGGACCTGCGCCCGCCCCTGCGCGGCACCTGCGCGGCGCTGGCCGATCCGCGCTTCATCGAGCACCTGCAGCGGCTGGGCGTGACCGCCGTGGAACTGCTGCCCGTGTACGCCTTCCTGCAAGACCATTTCCTGACCGAACGCGGGCTGCGCAACTACTGGGGCTACAGCACGCTGTCCTACTTCGCGCCCGAGCCTTCCTACCTGCTGCACGATCCCAACGAACTGCGCCAGGCGGTGCGCCGCCTGCACGCCGCCGGCATCGAAGTCATCCTGGACGTGGTCTACAACCACACCTGCGAAGGCAACGAAATGGGGCCTACGCTCTCCTGGCGCGGGCTGGACAACGCCAGCTACTACCGCCTCGTGCCTGGCGAGGAGCGCCGCTACATCAACGACACCGGCTGCGGCAACACGGTGAACATGTCGCACCCCCGCGTGCTGCAGATGGTCACGGACTCGTTGCGCTACTGGGCTACTTCGTACGGCGTGGACGGGTTCCGTTTCGACCTGGGCGTGACGCTGGGACGGGAGGGCAACGGCTACGACCCGGGCGCGGGATTCTTCGACGTGATCCTGCAGGATCCGGTGCTTGCCAGGCTGAAGCTGATCTCGGAACCCTGGGACATCGGTCCCGACGGCTACCAGCTCGGCAACCATCCGCCCGGGTTTGCCGAATGGAACGACAAGTTCCGCGACACCACACGCCGGTTCTGGCGCGGCGACGAAGGCATGCGGGGCGACATGGCGGCCCGCCTCTGCGGCTCGCGCGATATCTTCGACCGCCGCCATCGCCGTCCCTGGGCCAGCGTCAACTATGTCGCCTCGCACGACGGCTTCACGCTGGCGGACATCGTCAGCTACGACGGCAGCCACAACGAGGCGAATGGCGAAGACGGCAACGACGGCCACTCCGAGAACTACAGCCATAACTGGGGCGCGGAAGGCCCGACCGAGGACGCGGCCATCCTGGAGGCCCGAGGGCGGGTCCAGCGCGCGCTGCTGGCAAGCGTGCTGCTTTCGGATGGCACGCCGATGGTCCTGGCCGGCGACGAGTTCGGCAACAGCCAGGATGGCAACAACAATGCCTATTGCCAGGACAATCCGGTGTCGTGGCTGGACTGGACGCAGGCGCAAAGCGACACGGGCCGCGAACTGAGCCGCTACCTGGCGCGGCTGATCGCGCTGCGCCGGGCCCATCCGAGCTTGCGCGGGGCCCGCTATGGCGATGCAGGCCAGGAGCTGGTTCCGGGAGTCGCCGCCATCTCGTGGTTCGACGCGGCCGGCGCGCAGCTGGATGCGCCCGCCTGGGAGTCCGAGCAGGAACGCGTCATGGGCTTGCGGCGCGCCGCGCGCCGCGAGGACGGCGGCACCGATGTGACCCTGCTGCTGATGAATCCCACCCACGAGCCGGTGTCCTTCGCACTGCCCGAACCCGCCACCGCCTGGATCCGCGAGCTGGACTCCGCCACGCAGGCGCCGTCCGCGCCGCTGGCCGACGCCGCGGTGATGGTCGAGCCGCACAGCCTGGTGCTGCTGGCGGCGGTCCAGGCGCCCGGAGACTAGGGCCTGTTCACACTAAAAGGAGCCTCGCCATGACGCCGGCCTTTTCGTTTGGCGCGATACCGCTGGATAGCGGCGTGACGCGATTCCGGCTTTGGGCGCCCGACGCGCCGGAAGGCCTGGCGCTGGAGGTGGAAGGCCATCCTCCCATCGCCCTGCGCCCGGATGCCGACGGCTACGCGCAAGCCGACGTGGATTGCCCGCCCGGCGCCCGCTACCACTACCGGCTTGACGCGGACACCACCATCCCCGACCCGGCCTCGCGCCTGCAGGCGGGAGACGTACACGACGACAGCCTCGTCGTCGCGCCCGGCGCCTACGACTGGCGTCATCCGCAATGGACCGGCCGGCCGTGGGAAGAAACCGTGCTGTACGAAGTGCATGCGGGCCTGGCGGGCGGCTATGCGGGGCTGCTTGCCCGCCTGCCGGACCTGGCGGCGATGGGCATCACCATGCTGGAGCTCATGCCCATCGCCGACTTTCCCGGCGGGCGCAACTGGGGCTATGACGGCGTGCTGCCCTATGCGCCGGACACGGCCTACGGCACGCCCGAGGAACTCAAGCGCCTGATCGACGGCGCGCATGGACTGGGCATGGGCGTGATGCTGGACGTGGTCTACAACCATTTCGGACCCGACGGCAATTATCTGCCCCGCTATGCCGCGCCATTCTTCAGGGCCGATATCCATACCCCGTGGGGCGACGCGATCGACTTCCGCGCGCCCGCCGTCAGCGCATTCTTCAAGGAGAACGCGCTCTACTGGCTGACCGAGTACCGCTTCGACGGGCTGCGCCTGGACGCCGTGCACGCGATCGCCGGGCACGAATGGCTGCATGAACTGGCGCAGTATGTGCGGCAAGGCGTCCCGCCCGAGCGCAACATACACCTGGTGGTCGAAAACGACGACAACCGCGCCACCCTGCTGCAGGGCGATTTCGATGCGCAATGGAATGACGATGCGCACCATGTGCTGCACCACCTGCTCACGGGCGAGACCCGGGGTTATTACGCGGACTATTGCGACGAACCCGCCCAGGCGCTGGCGCGCTGCCTGGCGGAAGGCTGGCTGTACCAGGGCCAGCCTTCGCGCTACCGCGGCGGACAGCCGCGCGGCGAACCCAGCGCGGCCTTGCCGCCCACCGCCTTCGTGCTGTTCCTGCAAAACCACGACCAGACCGGCAACCGCGCTCGCGGCGAGCGGCTGATCAACCTGGTGGACAATCCGCAGCGGCTGCGCGCGGCGGTGGCGCTGCAATTGCTGGCGCCGCAGATTCCCTTGATCTTCATGGGCGAGGAATGCGGCGCCCGCGCGCCTTTTCTGTACTTCACCAGCCACACGGACCCCGCGCTTGCGCAAGCCGTGCGGGAAGGCAGACAGCGGGAGTTCTCGGCCTTTCCCGAATTCGCGGGCGATACCCCGGCGGCCCGGCTGGCCGATCCCAACGACCCTGCAAGCTATCACACCAGCAATCCCTGGGCGGGCGCCGAGGACGCCGGAACATGGCTGCGGGACTACGCCGCCTTGCTGCAGCTGCGGGCGCGGCTGATCTCGCCCCGGCTCGCGGGCGCGGCCAGCCTGGGCGCCTCCGTCATCGGCGAGCGCGGCGTGTTCGCCCGCTGGGAGCTTGCCGACGGCGCGCGGCTCAGCGTCTACACAAACCTTGGCTCCTCGCATCAAGCCGTGCCCGAACCGCTGATGCCCGGGCCGGACGTGTATGCCACCTTGCTCTTCGAATCGCTGGCGGGCGGACGGGACGCGCTGGCCCGAGGCGAGCTATGCCCGGACTGCACGGTCTGGCTGCTTGAGGAAGCCTCATGACGCCGGCCGATACCCAAGACAGCGATCTGTCCGCCCTGGCCGCCGAGGCGGGCATCGCGGAGCACTGGACGGACGCCCGCCAGCGTCCGCGGCGCCTGTCGCCCGACACCTTGAAGGCGCTGCTGGCAGCGCTGGCCTTGCCGGCCGAGAGCAGGCAGGACATCCGCGACAGCCGCCAGCGGCTTGCGGCGCAAGCGGCCGATGCGCTGCCGCCCCTGCTCGTGACCCGCTGCAATGAGCCCGCGCAATTGCCCGGCGCCGCGCACGGACCTTACCGGATCGTCTGCGAATCCGGGCGCGTCATCGATGGCGACATCCGCAGCGACGCCGGCGGCCAGCCATTTCTGATCGCGCCGGATGAACCCGGCTACCACCGCTTGTCGTTGGAGTCGGGCGACGCCACCCTGGCCGTCGCGCCCCGGCAGGCGCCCGGCCTGGCCGATCTGACCGGCGCCGCCGACCCGCGCTGCTGGGGAGTCAGCGCGCAGGTCTATAGCCTGAGGCAGGACGCCTGCGCCGCGCTGCCGCGCACACACGGCTTCGGGGACTTCGGCGCGCTGCGCGAACTCGCGGTCGCGGCCGCGGAGCAAGGCGCGGATGTGCTGGCCATCAGTCCCGTCCACGCCATGTTCTCCGCGCAGCCCGAGCGCTGCAGCCCCTACTCGCCCTCCAGCCGCCTGTTCCTCAATGTCCTGTATGCCGCCCCGGCCGCGGTCCTGGGGCAGGAGGCGCTGGCGCGTGCGCTGGCCGGTGTCGCGCCCGCCGAACTGGGCGCGCTGGACGGCCTGGATCTGATCGACTGGCCGGGCGCCGCCGCGCAACGGCTGCATCTGCTGCGCGCCCTGCATCAGCAGTTCGCCAGCGGCGCACCGGCCGCGCTGCGCCAGCGCTATGCGCGATTCTGCGCGGCACGCGGCCAGGCGCTGCGCGACCACGCCCTGTTCGAGTCGCTGCATGCGGCGCGGCGCAAGCAGGACGGCGCGGTGCAGCCCTGGGCGCAATGGCCTGCCGGGCTGCGCGATCCGGCGTCGGCCGAGGTCAGGCGCTATGCGCAAGACCATCCCCTGGAGGTCGACTTCCATCAGTTCGCGCAGTGGCTGGCCTCGGAAAACCTGGCGGCGGCGCATGCGGCCGGACGCGCGGCCGGCATGCGGGTGGGGCTGCTTGCCGACCTGGCCGTGGGCGACAGCCCCGACGGCAGCCACGCCTGGAGCCGGCAGGCCGACCTGATGCCGCGCATATCGATTGGCGCGCCGCCGGACATCTATAACCCCTTGGGCCAGAACTGGGGGCTCACCGCCTTTTCCCCGCGCGCGCTGCACGCCAACGGCTATGCGGCCTTCATCGATATGCTGCGCGCCAGCCTCGCGCACACTGGCGGTTTGCGCATCGACCACATCCTGGGCATGGCGCGGCTGTGGCTGGTGCCCGACGGCGCGTCGCCCGGCGAAGGCGCCTACCTGCGCTATCCGCTGGAGACCCTGCTGGCGCTGACAGCGCTGGAGGCCTGGCGGCACCGGGCCTGCGCCATCGGCGAAAACCTGGGCACCGTGCCCGAGGGCTTCGACCAGCGCCTGAAAGACAACGGGTTGCTGGGCATGAACGTGCTCTGGTTCATGCGGCAGGCGCCGGACGCCCGGCCCGGGCCGGATGCGCCGGCCGGCTTCACCAACCCCGCCGAATGGCCGGCCGAGGCCGTCGCCATGACGACCACGCACGACCTGCCCACCTTGCGCGGCTGGTGGGCGGAGCGCGATATCGACTGGCGGGTGAGGCTGAACCTGCTGGGCGTCGACGAAGACGAGAACTCGCTGCGGCAAGGCCGCGCCATCGACCGCGGCCTGCTCACCCAGGCGCTGGATGACGCCTCTGAGACGCCAAGCAAGGAAGCGCCGCTGCCGGCGCTGCTGCGTTTCGTGTCGTCCTGCCTTTGCCCTTTGCTGCTCGTGCCCATGGAGGACGTGGCGGGCGTGCTGGACCAGCCCAACCTGCCCGGCACCATCGATACGCATCCGAACTGGCGCCAGCGCCTGCCGCTGAGCATACGCGCCACCTTTGCCGACCCCGCCGCCCAAGAACGCCTGGATGCGGCGCGCACCGGAAGGAGGCGGCCGTGAGCGCGCCGCGCGCCACCGCCCGGCTGCAGCTGCACGCGGGCTTCACCCTGGACGACGCATGCGCCCAGGTGGACTACTACGCGAACCTGGGCGTGAGCCATCTGTACCTGTCGCCCATCACCCGCGCGCGGGCCGGCTCCACGCATGGCTATGACGTGATCGACCACGCCGTCGTCAATCCGGAACTGGGTGGCGAACCCGCCCTGCTCAGGCTGGCGCACGCAGGACGCGCGCGCGGGCTCGGACTGATCGCCGACATCGTGCCCAACCACATGGCGGCGCACCCGTCCAATGCATGGTGGCGCGACGTGCTGGCCCACGGCCCGGCCAGCGCCTGGTCACGATACTTCGACATCGACTGGGAATCGCCCACGCCGGCGCTGCGGGGCAAAGTGCTGTTGCCGGTGCTGCCCGAACCTTACGGAGTGTCGCTGGAACGCGGCGTCGTCAGACTGCACTGGGACGCCGACGGCAGCGTGGCCGAACTGGACGTATCTGGCCAGCGATACCCGGTTGCCGCCGCGTCGCTGCCGCGCGGCGCCGAACCGCAGGCCTGGCTGCGCGAGCATGACCCCGCGCAGCCCGCCGGGCGGCGGCGCCTGCATGAACTCCTGGAACGCCAGCACTACCGCCTGGCGTGGTGGCGCACGGCGCCCGACCAGATCAACTGGCGGCGATTCTTCGAGATCAGCGAGCTGGTGGGAGTCCGTGTCGAGGAGGAGGCGGTGTTCGACGCCGTCCATGCACTGGTCCTGCGCCTGTACGCGCAAGGCGTCCTGGACGGACTGCGAGTGGATCACATCGACGGGCTGGCGTCCCCGGGGGCCTATCTGCGGAGCCTGTCGCGCAGCCTTGCCGACGCCGGCGCCAACCGCCTAGCGCCCTTGCAGCAGGCGCGCCCCTATCTGGTGGTCGAGAAGATCCTGGCCCAGGACGAAGCGCTGGATCCGCGCTGGCAGACCGACGGCACTACCGGCTACGACTTCATGGACCAGGCCGGCGCCTTGCTGCATGCGCCCCAAGCGGAAACGACGCTGCGGACATTCTGGGAAGCGCTGACCGACGACCCGCGCCCGCCCCGGGAACAGCTGCGCGCCGCGCGCATGCGGATGCTGGACCGGCATTTCCCGGCGGAACGGCAGGCGCTGGTGCGCAGCCTTGAACACCTTGCCGTACAGGACGAACGCACGCGCGACTGGAGCGCAAACGCGATAGACCGGGTCCTGACGGCCTGGCTGGCCGCGTTTCCCGTCTATCGCACCTATGCCGAAGACCAGGGCAGCAACGCCGCCGACGTGCATTGGCGCGCCATCGCCACCGCCGGCGCCGCGGCCTCGCTGGACGCGCGCGAGGGTTCCGCGGATGCGATGCTGCTTGCCCAGATCGACCTATGGCTCGATGGCGCGTCTTCCAGCGTCGACGTCCAGGCGGCGCTGCGCCGGTTCCAGCAGTTGACGCCGCCGCTGGCCGCCAAGGCGCTGGAAGACACGCTGTTCTACCGCTATGGCCCGCTGCTGTCGCGCAATGAGGTCGGCGCGTCGCCCGACGGCTTCTCCTTGTCGGCAGACGACTTCCACGCCTTGTGCGCAAGCCGGGCGCGCACGCATCCGCGCGCCATGCTGGCCACGGCCACGCACGATCACAAACGCGGCGAGGACATCCGGGCGCGGCTTGCCGCGCTGACCGAAATGCCGGAGCGCTGGCTGCAGGCCGCCAGCGGCTGGATCGACGCGCTGCCGCCAGGTCCGACCCGCGCGGATCGCTACATGCTGATCCAGACCCTGGTCGGCGCCTGGCCGCCCGAGTGGGACGTGGACCAGGTCGAGCGTGAGCCGGACGCCCTGCGGGAATGGATCGGACGCATCGGGCAATGGCAGTTGAAGGCCTTGCGCGAGGCGAAGCTGCATACCAGCTGGACGGATCCCGCCCCTGCCTATGAAACCGCCGCTCAAGAGACGCTGGCCTATCTGATTGACGACGCCCAAGGCCGCCAGTTGCTGGCTGGCATCGCCGCGTTCGCCCGGCGCCTGGCCCCAGCCGGCATGGTCAACAGCTACAGCCAGACGCTGCTGCGCAACACCCTGCCGGGCGTGCCCGATCTGTATCAGGGCACCGAGCTATGGGACTTCAGCCTGGTCGATCCGGACAACCGGCGGCCGGTCGACTACGGGTTGCGCGCATCCCTGCTCGGGGAGTCGTCCGGGGACCTGGACATGAACCTGTCGGCGGCGGCCTGGCGCAAGGGCCAGGTGAAGCAGGCCTTGATCCACCGGCTGCTGACGGCACGCCAGCGTCTGCCGGGACCTTTCGTCGAGGGCGATTGCGTCCGCGTCCATGCCGAAGGGCCGCAAGCGGCGCACGCGCTAGCCGTCCTGCGCCGCCACGAAGGCCAGCATGCGCTGATCATCGCCTCGCGGCTGTGCGCGCTGCCACTGGCCGGCTATGCCAGCGACGACTCGGCGGGCGCGCGAGCGTTCTGGGCGGACACCGTTCTGCGACTGCCCGGCGACGGTCCTCGCCCGTCCCTGCATGACGCATTGACGGGCCGGCGCCTGCGCACCGCCGCCGACGGCGTCCTGCCGCTGGCCGAGGTGTTGCGCGACGCTCCCGCCGCGCTCTGCCTGTCGGGATAGGCGCGGCGGCTCCGCACGAAAACGGCCCCGTCCGCGCCACGGAGGGAGCGCGGACAGGGCCATCGAGGACTACGCAACGGCGCGCGGACTGGCCACGCAACCGGCGCAGGCAGCGCCTTTAGCGCTGCGTCTTGTTTTCCTGGCCAGGAGTCTGGCCCGGCTGATTGCGGTCCTTCTCCATTTGCTGGCCAGATTGACCGGGTTGCTGGCCCGGCGACTGGTTACGGTCCTTGGGGTTTTCCTGGGCCTGTTGCTTTTGAGGCTGCTTTTGCTGGTCGGGTTGGTTCTGATTGGCCATTACAAGTCTCCTAGTAGGCGGAAAGATTCCGCTGACCATACAGAGCAACTGGCGTGCCCAGGAAGACGTGTTCGCGCGCCAGCCCGACGGTTTCAGGGGGTCGGACCCGGTAGCGGCAAATCCCGCGCGGTCGGTAAAAACTGCGCTTCGCGCCCGGCCGCGCTACAGCGTCGCCGCATGCCGGCGGGAATGCCCGGCCTCCGCCTCTTGCGTGCCGCCATCAAAGGCGTCGAGCCACGATGAAGCGTAGCTGGCGGGCGCCGCCAAGGGCTCCCCGCCGTCGCGCTGCGTGCGAAGGCGGACCATCAGTTCATCCAGCGGCATGGGGCGGCCCAGCGAGAAGCCCTGCCCATAGCGGCAGCCCGCCGCGCGCAAGGCCGGTATGTCCGCCACGTTCTCGACCCCTTCCGCCACCACGCGCCAGCCCAGGCGCGTCGCCAGTTCGGCCGCGGTGCGCAGGACTTCGAAGGCCACCGCGCTGCGCCGCATGCGCGTCACGAAATACTGGTCGATCTTTACTTCGGACAGGGGAATCGCGGACAGCAGCTTCAGGGAAGCATGGCCGGTGCCAAAATCATCCAGGCTGACCTCGCAGCCGGCCTCTTCCAGCCGCAACAGCGACGCCCGCAACACATCCAGATCACGGATCGGTTGGTCTTCGGTCAGTTCCACGCGCACCAGCGATGCCGGCAACTCCGCGTCGTGGATGCGATCCAGCAGGAATTGCACCGAGCGGTCGTCGGAAAGCGTGGTGGCCGGCGCATTGATCGCCAGGGGCACGGCGACGCCGGCCCGGCGCAAGGTCAGGAGCGCGTCGATGACCCGCACGCAGACGCGTTCAAAAAGGGTCTTGTCCAGTCCGAGACGGTTGACGGCCGGAATGAACTCCGCCGGCATGACCAGCCCCAGGCGAGGATGCTGCCATCGCGCCAGGGCTTCGGCGGAGACGATCCTGCCCGTTAGAAGGTCCACCTGCGGCTGCAGCATCACGCGCAAGCCATCTTTTCCCATGATCATGGCCGCGATCTCCGCATCGCTCACCACGGGACCGGGCTCCTCTGTGTTCGGCGTCATGTCTATGCTCCTGGGGCGCCTCCGGGTACGGCCTGCGCTGTCCGGGCGCAGAAGAGGCACTGTGGACATGAGTGTTCGAAGCCACTGCTCTTTTAATGCAATTGATCGGGTTTGATGCACGCATTCTGCGCCCATGGCGCAGTAAAGTCACACATATGTAACCAACCGTATTCAGGTGCGCGGATTCATGTGCCGCGCACCCCGTGGATGCTGGTCCGCCTGCCCGGAAAATCGCCTTGTCGACATGGTAGGGTTTGCGTCTTTCGCCCATCCGGGCGCCACTGTTCCCCCTTCCCGCGTGACGAATCTGCTTTCCCGTTGGCGCGCATCCCTGCGCAATGTGCTGTGGCTGGACGCCCTGCAAGCCGCCGCCATCAGCGCGGCTCCCGTGATCCTGGCCGTGCTGGCGCACGAACCCCGCCTGGGGTGGACCGCCATAGCCGCATTCTGGGCCTGCTTCGGCGACCCGGGCGGCCCCTTGCGCCAGCGCGCGGGTTCCATGCTCGCGCTGGGCCTGATCGGCGCCCTGTTCTGCTTTCTGGCCAGCGCCAGCGCCGCCCACCTGTGGCTGCTCCTGCCGCTGACCTTCGTCTGCTGCACCTTCGGCGGCCTGCTGCGGGTGCTGGGCCCCGCCGCCGCCATTGTCGGCACCTTGCTGTCGGCCGGCTTTGTCGTGGCCGCCGAACTGCCGGCCCCCACCCTGGCGGAAAGCCTGTCCTACACGCTGTTCTTCCTGGCGGGCGCGGTGTGGGCGATCCTCATGACGGCGCTGGTCTGGCGCCGCCGTCCCTGGAAGGACGCCACCCATGCCGTCGCGCACTGCTATCGCGGCCTGGCGGACTTCGCCGATGCGCTGGCGCGCATGTATTCCGGCCTGACGCCTGCCGGCGGGCCACAGGCCTGGAGCGCCGTCACCCGGCCCCAGCGCAGCGCCCAGCGCGCCGCGCTGGAAGCGGCCCGCGGACGGATCCGGGAAGTGCAGGACGCGCGCCCGTCGCGACGGGCACGCGCCCATCAGCTGCTGTACCTGCTGGACAGCGCCGAAGACAGTTTCATCGCGCTGGTGGCCGCCGCCGACCTGCTGGAATCGAACGCGCCCCGCTGGCTGGGCCGCAGCGCCGGCGCGCACCTTTCACACGCAATGCACCGCTACGCCAGCGTATGCAACGCCATCGCCAGCACCTCCGACGTCAGCGACCCGAAGCAGGCGCAATGCCTGCGCGAGCGGCTGGCGCACTACAGCGCCGGGCTGCATGACCTGCGCGGCGGCGCCATGGCCTATGCGCCGGACCTGGCCACTGTGGTGCCGGTGCTGGACCGCCTGCTGCATACCGCCCAGGCGGTCATGCAGTCCCTGTTCGACGAGGGCTCTGCCCCCGCCGCGCCTGCGCAGAGCATCCCTGGCGCGAGCCGCGCGCGGCAGGCCTGGCGCACCCTGCGCCAGAACCTGCGCTTCGAGTCCGACGCGTTCCGCCATGCCCTGCGCGTGGGCGTGGGCGCGACCATCGCCGTCGCGCTCTCCAAGACCTTTGCCGTCAATCACGGCTACTGGATGTCGTTGACGCTCGTCTTCATCCTGCAGCCGTATTTCGCGACGACCTGGCAGCGCACCGTGGAGCGCGTGATCGGCAGCGTGGCGGGCGCCATCGGCGCTTCCTTGCTGGGGCTGCTGCTGAGCACCCCCTTGTCCGTGGCCCTGGCGGTGCTGCCCATCGCGCTGGGCACCTTCGCCGCCCGCACGATCCACTACGCGCTGTTCACCTTTTTCCTGACGTCGCAATTCGTGCTGGTCAGCCATATCCAGCAGCCCGAGATCTACGAGCCCATGCTGGCCGCGCTGCGCGCCTTCAACAGCGTGCTTGGCGGCATCCTAGCCCTGCTGGTGGGCTTTCTGGTCTGGCCCGAAAAGGAGCCCCGGCAACTGGCAGGCGCCCTCACCCGTGCGCTGGAGCGTCACGCCGATTACGCGCGGGCGCTGATCCAGGAGAAAAGCGGCGGCACCCAAGCCCGGCAGGACATCGTGGGCCTGCGCCGCCTGGCCTGCCTGTCGGCGGACAATGCCGAGGCCTCCTTGCAGCGGCTGCAGCAGAACCCGGTGCATCGCGACCGCAACGTAGACACGGCGGTGAACCTGCTCAACGCCATGCGCCGCATCACGGCCGCGGGCACGGTGCTGGAGATCCAGGCGCCCCTGCCCGCGGGGTCGCCGGCCGCGCCCGCGCTGCGCGAGTACGGATCGGTCCTGGCGCACGCGCTGAATCCGCAAGATCCCGAACCCGTCCAGGGCGCGCGCGGACTCGGCGTGCCCGCGGCCATCGGCGCGGCCGATCCGGCGCTGGCCGCGCCACTGGACCGCATCGCGCAACAAGCGCGCCACATCAAGCAGCTGCGCGAGCGGGTGCAACGGGAACAACCGCCGCAATAGCCGCCCGGCTTGCGCGATGTCCAGGAAACTGGGGCCGGCTTGATGCGCATCAATGGCCCGACTTACGTAAAGCGCAACCATATAGGCATAGATCGCTTTTACCTAAGGGAGCCGCCATGTATCGCCGCATTTCCGTACACCTGGACCATGGGTTCGATTGCAAGCGCCGCACCGAACTCGCGCTGGGGCTGGCCAAGCGCCACAAGGCCGAACTGGTCGGCATCTACGCCAGTTCCGCCCCGCCGCAGTACTACTACGGCGAATCGGTGATGATGTCCCGTACGCTCAACGTCATGAAGGAATTGCAGGCGCAGAATCGCGGCGCGGTGCAGAGCGCCTTCCTGGAAGCGGCAGCCGCCGCCGATGTGCCGGCCATCGTCCGCGCCGGCGAATCCTCGCCCAGCGCCAGCCTCGCCCTGTATGGCCGTGCCAGCGACATGATCATCGTCAGCCAGCAGAACCGCGACGACGTCGAAGCCGCGCATGAAAACGAGTTCGTCGAGCAGACCCTGCTGTCCGCCGGCCGCCCCGTCATGGTGCTGCCGTCCAGCGGACACTTCCCGGTCGTGGGCGACCGCGTCATGCTTTGCTGGGACGGCAGCCGCGAAGCCGCCCGCGCGCTGGCCGATGCCACGCCGCTATTGCGCGGCGCCTCGCATCTGGTCGTGCTGACCATGGACGAAGGCGCAGCGACCCGCAACGTCGAAGCGATTCCTTTTGAAGACCTGGTCACCTATTGCGTCGCGCACGGCATGCCGGCGCCGGACCACGTGCGCCGCGACATCAAGGGCGTCGGCGTGGGCAGCACCATCCTCAACGCCGCCGCGGACCACAGCGTCGACCTCATCGTCATGGGCGCCTACGGCCACAGCAAGTTCCGCGAATGGGCCATGGGCGGCGCAACCGCGTCCATCCTGAAGAGCATGACGGTGCCGATCATGTTCTCGCACTGACGCCGCGGCGCCGGGCCCCCGGCCCGGCGCATGGCCCCCGCCCGCCTGAAGGGCGGAGTCCACGCGGCCTCAGGCCGCCTGGGCCTGCGCGTCCCGCACCGGCGTCAGCGCCGGCCTGCCGGAGAAATGCGCCGTGGCGTTTTCCAGGAACAGCGCGACCGTGGCCGCCACGGCTTCGGGCGAACGGCCCGCGCTGTGCGGAGTCAGCACCACATTGTCCAGCTGCTTGAGCGCGTCCGGTATGTGCGGTTCGCCATCGACCACGTCCAGCCCGGCGCCCGCAATGCGACGCTCAGCCAGTGCGGCGATCAGGGCCTGTGTGTCGACCACGCTGCCGCGGGCGATATTCACCAGATAGCCGTCAGGCCCCAGCGCATCCAGCACGCTGGCGTCCACCAGATGGCGCGTGGCGGCGCCGCCGGGCGTGGCCACCACCAGGAAATCCGAGGCGGCGGCCAGTGCGCGGGGGGTATCGAAATAGGCGTAGCCCGATTCGGGACGAGCGCGCCGGTTGTAATAACCGACGCTCATGCCAAAGCCGTTCGCGCCGCGCCTGGCGATCTCCATGCCTATCGTGCCCAGGCCCAGTATGCCCAGGCGCTTGCCGCTGACCTGCGGTCCCATGAAGCCGCTCCAATGGCCCTGCCGCACCCACGCGTCGGCCTGAGGCAGATGCCGCGCCGCGCCCAGCAGCAATGCCATGGCGTGATCCGCGACCGAGACGGCGTTGGCGCCCGGGCCGTTGGTCACCACGATGCCGCGCGCGGCGGCTGCGGCCAGGTCGATGTTCTCGTACCCCACGCCCAGCGAGCAGACCATCTCCAGCCTGGGCAGCGCGGCCATTTCATCGGCGCGAAAGCCGGTGGCGCCGCGCGTGAGCACGACGCGGATCTCATTGGCGTGGTCCCGGATGGCTAGCGCCCGGGCTTCGGCGGTGGGGGCAAAGATTGCGCGAAAGCCGCGGTCTTGGATGACGGCCAGATAGTCCTGAACACTGTCGATCAGGATCAGTAAAGGAATGCTCATGTCGGGGCTGCGGGTTTTTTTAGGAGTGGCTATGGAAAAAAGCCCGCAAATCTTACGCCTGACCGCTGGCGCGCACCACCGCCGCGGCCATCGTCCGACCACTGCGCAAACAGCAGGACGCCCGAATGCCGCCAGGCATTCAGGCGTCCGTCAGACCGCTATAGGCGTCCCATCAGCAGCAGCACGATAAGCACGATCACGACTATGCCCAGCAGGCCGCTCGGATAGTAGCCCCAGCCCTTGCTGTGCGGCCATGCCGGCACGGCGCCGATAAGCAGCAGGATGAGAATGATCAGCAGGATGGTTGACATGGTGACTCCTCGTCTTTCTTGATTCGAATTGTTGTTCGGCGGCAAACACCATCAGTGTTCAGGTGGGACGATCTCCTTCACCGGCGGCGACAGCGGCGGAAGATCCACGTCCGGCTCATCCGTATCCGGATCCACCGGCAGGTCTCCGGGCGGCGAGCCGGGCGGGATCGGATCCGGCTTGGGCGGTACGTGTAATTGCAGGACGGTTTGCATTGCACTCTCCTCTATAGACCTTCGCTTGGGCGGCACCCGCCGGCCCGCAACGATCAGTTCGACGACCTTGTTGCTGGTCCTCAGGTCAGCAAGTGGCGTGCCCGGCCTCCGCGCCGTGGCCGAGAAAAGCGCCGGGCACGCCGCATGCTGCCCTCGCCGGCGTCGTACCGCCCACGGAGACCGCATGGACACCCGAACGCGCAGAGAACCCGCAGCGCCTGCGACCGGGGACGCCCCGCTGGTCTATGTGGACGACACGCAATCGGGATACCGCCGCGTACGTGTCAACGGCCACACCTTTCATTACCTGGACGCGCAAGGAAAACGGATCTCCGATGAAACGGAAATCCAGCGCATCAATGCGCTGGCGATTCCTCCCGCCTATGAAAGCGTATGGATCTGTCCGTCGCCGCTGGGCCACCTGCAGGCCACCGGCCGCGATGCACGCGGCCGCAAGCAGTACCGCTACCACGCCGCATGGACGGCGGTGCGCGACGCCGACAAATACCAGAACCTGCTGTCTTTCGGACTGGCGCTGCCCCGCATCCGGCGACAGGTGGCGCGGGACATGAAAACGCCCGGCCTGACGCAGGATAAGGTGATCGCCGTACTGGTGCGCCTGCTGGAGATCACGCTGATCCGCATCGGCGCGCGCGAGTACGCCCGCGCCAACAAATCCTATGGCTTGACCACGCTCAAGCGGCGTCACACCACGGTGGCCGGCAGCCGCTTCCGTTTCCAGTTCCAGGGCAAGAGCGGCGTGCCCCACGACGTGACCGTCACGGACCGGCGAGTCGCTCGCGTCATCCGGCGTTGCCTGGACATTCCGGGCCAGCAGCTCTTCCAGTACCTCGACGAAGACGGAGGCAAGCACCCGGTGGATTCGGGCGGCGTGAACGCCTACCTGCGCGCGGCGGGCGGCGGAGACTTCACCGCCAAGCATTACCGGACCTGGGCGGGTTCCGTGCTGGCATACGCCGCCCTGCAATCGCGTCCGCCCGAGGATGAACGAAAAGCCAGGCAGGACGCGGCGGATGTGATCAAGCAGGTGGCCCGGCGGCTGGCGAACACGCCAGCCGTGTGCCGGGCCTGCTATGTGCATCCCGCCATTCTCGACGCCTATCTGGCGGGTACGCTGCCGCCGCGGGCGGCGGCGCCCGATGGGCCGCGAGGCCTGAACGCGGACGAACGGCGCCTGCTGGCGTTTCTGCGGAGCCAGGCCGCGCCCGCGGCGCGATCAGAGAATTGATGAACGCGCGTTCTTCGCGCGCGGCTGTGGCGCGGAGCCATCGGCCCAGTTCGATTCGGTCCTGCTGTCGACCACGGCGCGCTTGTCGCGCCGCGCTTCATCCGGCGTGCTGGCATCGGGTTTATCCGGTTGCCTGGGCACATCGACGGGACCGCGCGGCGGCAGTATCTTAGCGTTGTCCGGCGATTGCTTGCCGGCACGCCCGGACACGGCGGATTTGGGTGCGGATGACGATTTCATTGGTATCTCCTGCCAAGGTTCCATCCCCTCCATCCTAAGGCCGCGGGCCCGACGGAAAAACCGTCAAGACCTTCAAATTGCAAGCGGATGTGCCTGCGGCCGCCTTGGGCGCGCGTTGCCTGGCGGCATAGGCTACTCACAAGGAGATGCAATGCGAGACCCAAACTTCGAGCAATGTGTGCAAGCCTGCTACGAATGCGCCGTCGCATGCGACCAATGCGCCGCCGCCTGCCTGGAGGAAAATGCCTCGCGCATGAAGCGCTGCATCAGCCTGTGCACCGATTGCGCCGCTGTCTGCCGCTTGTGTGCCGCGATGCTCGCTCGCGATGGTGAGTTCTCCACCGCTTTATGTACTTTGTGCGCTCTGGTCTGCGACGCGTGCGCGCGCCTATGCTCTACGCACGAAGCCGAGCACTGCCAGATCTGCGCGGGCGCCTGCCTGGGCTGCACGCTGGCTTGCCGGGACATGGTCGAGGCGTGACGCCCCGGCCCGCCGCGCGGCCGCCCGGGCCGTTCGCGCTGGCGCTCTTTCCGCCCGATAGTCAGGAGCTTTCGATGGCCACGACGAATACCCCTATGCCTTCCGACTTTCCCGAGAACGGCCCCGACAATCGTGGCGCCTACAGGCGCTCGCGTCACCCCGAGAGCTGGATCGACGAACTGGAAGCGACGTTGAGCGATACCGCGGCAACGGACCTCGATGCCTTGAAGGCGCGCTTGTCCGACCAGCTGCAAGCCACCCGCAGGAGCCTGCGCGACGCCTCCGACAACGCCGGTGACCTGATGCGCGAGACGATAGACTGCACCGAGGAATACATCCATGCCCGCCCATGGCAGGCGGTCGGCCTGGTGGCCGGCGCGGCTTTTCTGCTGGGCGTCATTGTCGGACGCCAGTAGCCGCGCCGGGGCGGCAATCGCCGGGCATCAGCCCGGCTTTTGCGCCTTTTCCTTCGCGTCGCCGTAAGCCGCCTGAGTCTTGCCGGCCACCTTCTGCGCCGTCCCCTTCACTTCTGTGGATGCGCTGCCGGTCACCTTGCCGGCCACTTCCTTCACCTTGCCCGCGGCTTCGTTGACCCTGCCCTTCACTTGGTCCTTGTTCATGGCTGTCTCTCTTCGATTGGGTTGATGGATCGCACGCGCCGCAAAGGCGTCGGCGCGCTTTCCGCAGCAAATGCCGTGCCCGCCTGGCGCGGCGGATGCCGGGAACGGCATTTGCTTGATCCTGGAGCCAGGCGCACCCGCGCCGCCTGCCAGGAGAACCCTATGAGCGACCCCAAGAACGCCCAGACGGGCGACCGTCCCCATCCCACGCCGCCCATGCCAGGCCAGCACCTGGAAAAACCCGGCAACGAAGCCGACATGGTGCAAAAGCCCCAGTACCAGGCGCCTGGCTACCGCGGCAGCGGCAAGCTTCAAGACATGACCGCCATCGTCACCGGCGGGGATTCCGGCATCGGCCGCGCCGTCAGCGTGCTGTTCGCGCGCGAAGGCGCCGACGTGGCCGTCGTCTATCTGAACGAACACGAAGACGCCAAGGAAACCAGCCGCGCAGTCCAGGCCGAGGGCCGGCAATGCCTGCTGATTCCGGGCGACGTGCAGGACCCCGCCTTCTGCAAGGAAGCCGTGGCGCAAGCCGTCAAGCACTTCGGCAAGCTCGACATCCTGGTCAACAACGCCGCCTACCAGCAGCATACGGACACGCTGGCCGGGATCAGCGACGAGAAATGGGACAAGACCCTGCGCACCAACATCAGCGCCTACTTCTACATGGCGCGCGCGGCGGTGGCGCACTTGAAGGCCGGCGCATCCATCATCAATACCGGTTCCGTGACGGGCTTGCGCGGCAGCGCCAAGCTGCTGGACTATTCCTCGACCAAGGGCGCCATCCATGCCTTCACGCGGTCGCTGGCGGCCAATCTGGTGGAGCAGGGAATCCGGGTCAATGCGGTGGCGCCCGGCCCGGTATGGACGCCGCTGAATCCCGCCGACCAGAGCGCCGAGGCCATCAAGGCCTTCGGCAAGCACACCGACCTGGGCCGCCCGGCCCAGCCCGAGGAAATCTCCCCCGCCTATGTGTTCCTGGCGTCGCCGGCATGCGCAAGCTACATCACGGGCATCGTGCTGCCCATCACAGGCAGCGCGGGCGACTGAGCGCTCATCTTGTGCCGCCCAGGCTACTTGGGCGGCACGACCGAGGGCGGCGCCTGGCGCGATGCCGGCGATACGGCGGGCGCCTCGCCCTTCACGGCAGGCTGGATCTTTTCGCCGGTGGCGGGTGAGGCCTCGCGCATGAGCGCCCGGCTCATTGCATAGTGGTCCGCCAGCATGGGCAAGGTGCGCTCGGCAAAGCCGCGGATCTGCGGGTCCTCGGATTCCTTGGCCGCGGTCCCGAACAGACGATTGGCGGTGGCGTGCGCATCGAGCGCCGCTTTCTCCACGTACAGCTGGTCGAATGCGGCGCCCGTCATGCCCTGCAACTGCTCCAGCGTGGCGCGGTCCGGCTCGTCCGGTCGCGCGGGAAGCGTCACCTGCTTGCTGGCCGCCAAGGCCTTCAGTTCCGCGTTGACGGCCCGGTGCTGCTCCAGCATCTTCGCGGCGTAAGCCTTGACCTGCGCGTCGCCGGCACGTTTCTTGGCGAGCTCGGCGGCCTGCACCTCGAAGATGCCGCCACCCGCCGCGGCCTGCAGGAAACGGGCGTCGGACTCGGCCAGGTCCGCCGCACAGACCGCGGTCGGCGCGACCAGCAGCATCGTCATCGCGGCCAGCGCCGCCAGCATGGATTTCCGTGTCTTCTTCATTGTTTGTCTCCTTGCGCGGCAGCGGCAGCAACTTGCGTACCCGGCCCGATCCGGCACGGCACTTGCTGCGAAACCGGTACAAGAGCCGGCAAGGCGCCTTTTCCTGCCGGCATCGAAGCGCCCGCTCCCGGAGACCGTCATGCCCCGTATTCCAGACCCCGACTTTCCCGCGATCGACGAGAGCGGCCGCCCCGACCTGGGTCCAAGCGACTCGTCGGACTCGGCCAGCGACCTGCCGCCCGGCCGCGCGCACACCGACAGCGATTCCCAGGGAACCGGCGAACGCGAGAGCGTGGATCCCGAGGAACACGACGACGAAGGCGCCGACATCTCGCCCGACCGGATCACGGATGCGGACGAGGCCGGCGTGTCCCGGGATGAGCCAGACCCTGAAAGAAATGGCGGATGATTGCCGCCATCCCGGTTGCCCCTACTGCCCGCCGGGCCGCTTGCCCGGGTACTGGCCGCCCTCTTCATACTCCGGGCCCTTGACATTGGGTTCCTTGTCGGACTCGCGCTTGGGCGGCGGCGGCTTGCCGAAGCCCGGCTTGTCCGCGCCGAATTGCCCGCTCTGATGGGCGGCCTGCGTCTCGTCCTTCGGCGCATTGGCCTTGGGCTTGGCCGGGTCCCGTTCGCTTTGCGTGCTCATGCCTATCTCCTTGTAGCTGGTCCAGCCCGTGCAGGTCTGCAGCCAGGCCTCCCGCCCCTGCGCAAGCATCGTTCCCGGCCTGGCCGGGAACAGCGCTTGCTTCAGGTCTCGCGGGTCCGCCACGTATCGGACCATCACCCAAAGGAGTCAGTCATGAAGCTGTCCAGAACAATCTGCCCCGCAGTCGCTCTTTGCCTGTCCGCCCTGGCGTTCCAGGCCTCGGCGCAAATGGGCGCTGGCACCGTGCGCAGCGACGACCAGATCGACAATCAATACAAGATGGACAAGAAGCAGTGCGACGGCATGAAGGGCAATGCCAAGGATGTCTGCCAGCAGCAGGCCGAGGCCAATCGCGACAAGGCGAAGGCGGACGCCAAGGCCGGGAAGGAAAAGGCTGAAAGCTCGCATGAAGCGGCCAAAGCGCGCAATGAAGCCGACTACAAGGTCGGCAAGGAAAAATGCGACGGCATGTCCGGCAATGCCAAGGACGCCTGCATGGCCAACCTGAAGACCCGCTACGGCAAGTAAACCCTAGGCGGATCCCCTGGGCGGATTGCCCGCCTGGGGATCCTCGCCCGGCAGCACATACCCTGCCGCGGCGTACTCTTCCAGGCGGTTGTACAGCGTCTTGGGACTGATGCCCAGCACCGCCGCGGTCTGCTTCTTCACGCCGTTGCAGCGCTCCAGCGTGGCGAGGATCAGGCGCCGGTCCGCTTCGGCCAGGGTTTCGCCAACCGGCACGCTCACCTGCCCGCTCGCCGCCTCGCCGCCCGGCGAGACATGGGGCTGCAGCATGTCCAGGTCCAGCACATCGCCGTCGGCCATGATGAATGCGCGCCGCACGAAATTCTTCAATTCCCGCACATTGCCGGGCCATTCATACTGAGCAAGCGCCGCGGCGGCCTCCGGCGAAAAATCCTTGTTCCGGCCCGACTCCTGATTGAGCGACTGCAGAAAGCGCTGCGCCAGGAACAGGATGTCGCCGCCCCGCTCCCGCAGCGCCGGCAGTTCCAGCGGAAAGACGCTCAGCCGGTAATACAGGTCCTCGCGCAGCTTGCCTTCCTGCACCGCCTGTTCGGGATTGCGGTTGGTCGCGGCGACGATACGGATGTCGCAACCGATCTCGCGGTTGGTGCCCACGCGCATGAACTGCCCGGTCTCCAGCACCCGCAGCAGCTTGACCTGCAGATCCAGCGGCATTTCCGTCACTTCGTCCAGGAACAGCGTGCCGCCGTCCGCGCGTTCGAAGTAGCCCTTGTGCTGCCGGTCGGCGCCCGTGAAACTGCCGCGCTCGTGGCCGAACATTTCGCTTTCGATCAGGTTGGGAGAAATCGCTCCGCAATTGACGGCGATGAACGGGCGCTGGCGGCGCGGGCTGAGCTCATGAATGGCGTGGGCGGCCAGTTCCTTGCCGGTGCCGCTCTCGCCGATCAGCAAGGTGGTGACATTGGTCGGCGCCACGCGCCCGATCTGGCGATACAGTTCGAGCATGGGCTCGGACTTTCCATACAGCTTGCCGAAGCGTCCGGGCTCCTCGAAGGGGGTGCCTGGCGCCTCGCCGCCTGCGTTCGTGATGATGCGCGTCAGGATCTCGTTCAGGCGCTCCATGCAGATGGGCTTGACCAGGTAATCGGTCGCACCCAGCCGCAAGGCCTGGACCGCGCTGTCGACGGAACCGTGTCCGGTCATCACCACGACCTCGGCGCTGCTGATCGCCACATTCTTGAAGATGTCCATGCCGCTGCCGCCGGGCAGGCGCACATCCGTCAGCACCAGATCCGGCGCCTGACGTTCAAGCTGTATCAACGCATCCTTGACGCTTGCCGCCAAGGCTACCGAAAATCCGCTGTCGCGGCCGATCTCGGCCAGCGTTTCCCGTATCGCGTCGTCATCGTCGACGATGAGCAGATGAGGCATGCTATCTCCGTGTACGGTTTCCCAGTGCCCAGAATAGTCAGTCTGATGGCCGCCGGCGCAAATATTCGAAGCTTTCCTACAAAGTTTTCGATTGCTTTCAACTCGTCGCAATCCTGACGGCCGCTCGCTTCTACGATGATCTCATCGCAGGCCCGCTGCCGGGCCAAGGAACCAGCATGGCCAATCGCAACACCGCGGGGCGCGAGAGTGCATTAGTGTCCCCCACCGCTTTCACCAATGCCAGCGACCTGTCCCCGCAAATGCGCAAACTGGGCGCCCAGATCGGCCTGGCTGCCGCCACCGATGCCAGCGTATTCATCATCGGCGAAAGCGGATCCGGCAAGGAAATCGTGGCCCGCGCCATCCACGACGCCAGCGACCGTCGGGGGCAGCCCTTCGTCGCGGTGAACTGCGGCGCGATCAGCGGCACACTGGCCCATGCCGAATTGTTCGGCCATGAAAAAGGCAGCTTCACCGGCGCCGTGTCGCAAAATGCCGGGTATTTCGAATACGCCAGCGGCGGGACACTGTTCCTGGACGAAGTGACGGAAATGCCGCCGGACATGCAGGTCCATTTCCTGCGCGTGCTGGAGGCAGGCACCTACCAGCGCGTCGGCGGCTCGGATCTGCTGCGCGCCAATGTCCGCATCATCTGCGCCAGCAACCGCGACCCGGCCGCCTCCGTCGCCGACGGTCGGTTGCGCCAGGACTTCCTCCACCGGCTGCTGGTCATTCCGCTGCGCGTGCCGCCACTGCGCGAGCGCGGGGACGACGCCCTGGCGCTGGCGCATCATTTCCTGGACACCCTCAATGCGCAGCACGGCACGCGCAAGACGTTTTCGGCGCACATGCTGGACGCCATCGCTCGGCATGACTGGCCCGGCAATGTTCGCGAATTGCGCAACGTGGTTCAGCGCGCCTACATCCTGTCGGATTCCCAGCTCGACGCCGATCTGCTGGTACGCTCCCGGGGCGCGCAGCAGACCGAGGTGCGCGACGGCGCCCTGAATGTTCCCGTGGGCATGCCGCTGGGCCGCGCGCAGCGCGAGTTCATCCTGGCCACGCTGGCCCATCACGCCGGGGACAAGCGGCTGGCGGCCGAAACGCTCGGCGTCAGCCTGAAGACCCTGTACAACCGGCTGGACGTATACGAAAAGGACGAGCCAGGCACTACGGCCTGAGCAGTTCTTACCGTCATCTTGTAATACTGGGTCAGCACGTCGCGTGCCCAAGGGACGCCCCGCCCCGCAAACAGGCTTGGCACGGTCTTTGCTTGAGTTCAAGCATGGGCTGCCTTTCGGCGGCCGGCCTCCAGGAGACTCGATTGGGCCATCCTATGCAAGAACTGCGCCTGCGCCAGCAGATGACGTTGGCGCCCCGCCTGCAGCAGTCCGTCAAACTGCTCCAGATGTCCGCGCTGGAGTTCACCACGGCGGTGGAACACGCGCTTGCGACCAACCCATTTCTTGAGGACGCGGACGAACTGGAAGCCGATGCGGCGCCCATCCAGCCCGAGGCCCGCGGCGGGGCCCAGGCCGCCGACGGCGAGCCCGTGCCCGAGCCGGCGATCGTGCCCGAGGGGGCCGGGGCCGAAGACACCCCGCCGGACGCGCCGGCTTACTCCGGCGACTACCCCACCCATGCGTCGGCTGGCGGCGAAAGCGACCTGGGCCAATGGGCCTGCGCCAGCGTGTCGATGCGCGAGCGCCTCTCGCTGGACCTGGGCAACTATCACCTGGAACCGCGCGACCGTCTGCTGGCCGAGTTCATCATCGACGCGCTCGACGATGACGGCTATCTGCGCGTGCCCCTGGCCGGCCTGTGCAGCGCCGCCCATCCCGATTTCAACCCGGCGCCCGACGAAGGCGAATGGATGGCGGCGCTACGCCTGGTGCAACAGCTCGACGCCCCAGGACTGGCCGCGCGCGATCTGCGGGAATGCCTGTCCCTGCAACTGGCCGCCGCGCGCGATGTCAACGAATCCACCCGCGAGCTGGCCCTGCACATCGTGCAGGAGCACCTGGACCGGCTGGCCAAGAATGATTGCGTGGGCCTGCGCCGCTTGCTGGATTGTTCCGACGAAGCGCTGCGCGAAGCCTGCGCGCTGATCCGCAACCTGGACCCCAAGCCTGGCAGCCGCTACAGCGGCGAAGCGCCGGTCTACGTCGTGCCCGATGTCTTCGTGGACAAGTGGCATGGCCGCTGGCGCGTGCTTCCCAACCGCAACGCCATGCCCCGTGCCCGCCTTCACAGCACCTACGCGGATCTGTTCCGGCGCGCGCGCCTGGACGACCGCAGCCCCATGGCGCAGGAACTGCAGGAAGCGCGATGGCTGGTGCGTAACGTGGAACAGCGCTACACCACCATCCAGCGCGTGGCCGAGGCCATCGTCAAACGCCAGCAGACCTTCTTCGAGTACGGCGAGGTGGCACTTCGTCCGCTGATGCTGCGCGAAGTGGCCGACGACCTGAACATGCACGAGTCCACCGTGTCGCGCGCGACCGTCAGCAAATACATGACGACCCCGCGCGGCGTATTCGAGTTCCGCCACTTCTTCTCGCGCGAACTGGCCACCGAATCCGGCGGATCCTGCTCGGCCGCGGCGGTGCGCGCCCTGATCAAGGAAATGGTAGAGGCCGAAGACCCGGCCATGCCCCTGTCCGACGTGGAACTGACGCAGCACCTGGCTTCAAGCGGCATCCTGCTTGCTCGCCGCACGGTATCCAAGTACCGCGGGCAACTCCGGGTGCCGCCCGCGGAACTGCGCCGGCAGCATTAGACGGCATGCCGCGGGCGCATGGAGAGGCTTCCGAGGGAAGCCTTTTCATTACTTGCCGCCGGTGTTGGGATACCCCGGAGGCGGCGTCGCGCCGCCCGCGGGCGTGCGCGGCACATTGTCATTGGCCTCGCGCGCGCGCTTGGGCATATCGGACGAAGGATTGCCCGCCTTCATGGGATTGTCGCTATTGAGGCTGGGCGGCGCGCTCTGCGTATTCGGCGCCGCATTGGGCGCGGGCGGAATCTGGCCCGGGGGCACGGGTTGGTTCGGCGGCACGGCCGTCCCGTCGTTCGGCGTGGTGGAAGGGGATGAGGCTGGCGAGACGCCGCGCGATTCGGCCATCGCCCCGCCGGCGGACGCGAGTCCGGCCAGTAGTACAAACGCACAAGTCAAGGCACGGTTTTTCATAGCAAAGCTCCTAGGTTGGAATGCTCCAGCCTTGTCGCAAGCCACGTGCCCGTCTCTGCCCCTCCGGCGCTGCGGCGCCGGTATCGGGCACGGGGTATTTTTTACCTGTCTTTGCAACACCTGGCCCTAGCGTTGCGGCCCCGCAACCGTCTCCAGCATGCGCTTGACGCGATCTCCCAGCACCTCAAGCGAAAACGGCTTCACGATCAGTTCAATGCCGCTCTCCAGGAATCCCCGGTCGCTTGCCGCGCTTTCCGCATAGCCCGTCATCAGCAGTACCCGCAAGCCGGGATGCGCCGCGCGCGCGGCATCGGCCAGTTGGCGCCCGTTCAAGCCCGGCAGGCCCACGTCCGTCACCAGCAGATTCATGCCCGGCGTCGACCGCACCAGTTCAAGCCCCGCTTCGCCGTTCGCCGCCGTCACCACTTGCATGCCCAATTCCACCAGGCATTCGCGCACCATCTCGCGCACATTGGCGTCGTCCTCCACCACCACCACGACCGCCGGCTTCGCCGTGGCCGCTCCCAACCCGCCTACCGCCGCCAGCTCTTGCGCCGCTTCGGGCTCGCCGTCGTATCTGGGCAGGTACAGCCTGACCGAAGTACCGACCCCCACCGAGCTCTCCAGCGTGGCAGCCCCGCCGGCCTGCTTGGCAAAGCCATAGATCATCGACAGGCCCAGCCCGGTTCCTTCGCCCAGCGGTTTCGTTGTGAAGAACGGGTCGAACGCATGCGCCAGCACATCGGGCGTCATGCCGCAGCCCATGTCCACCACCGCCACCTCGACGTATGCCCCCGGGCCCACCCCCGGGTTTTGCCGCAGCGTCGAGCCGTCAAGCCGGGCATTGACCGCGGCGACCGTCAGAACCCCGCCATTGGGCATCGAGTCGCATGCATTGATCACCAGGTTGAGCATGGCATTTTCGAACTGGTTCTTGTCGCACCTCACCGTCCACAGGTCCGGCTCCAGGTCGAACACCAGCGTCACCCGCTCCCCCGTGTAGCGGTGGAACAGGTCCGCCATCGATTGCAACGTGGCCTGGACACTGAAGGGCTTGGGATCGATGGGCTGGCGCCGGGAAAAGGTCAGCAGGCGCTGTGTCAGGTGAGCCGCGCGGTTCGCGGAATCCATGGCCACATTGACGAAGCGCTGCGCCTGTTCCGGCCGGCCACCCGCCAGCTTGCGCTGGATCAGGTACAAGGCGCCCGTGATGCCCTGGAGCATATTGTTGAAGTCATGCGCGATGCCGCCGGTCAGCCGCCCCACCGCCTCCATCTTCTGCGATTGCCGCAGGGCGTTCTCGGCTTCGACCAGCATTTCGGCCTTCGCCTTCAGGTCGGTGTCGTCGCGGCCCGTCATGTACAGATTGTCTTGCGACCACGACATGCTCCACGTGATCCAGCTGTAGCCGCCGTCGCGCTTGAGCACGCGGTTCTCCAGGTGCCGCACCGCCTGCGCGGAGTTCGCGTGCGAGGCGTGCGCCCACGCCTCGCGGGTCTGCGCCTGGTCGTCCGGATGGATCAGCTCGGTCAGACCCATCGACAGGAACTGGTCCGGGGTCCAGCCCAGGATGGGGCGCACCGCGGGATTGACGCTGACAAAGCGCCCCTGCGCGTCGATCACGGCCAGCAGCTCGGGCGACAGCCGCCAGATGCGGTCGCGCTCGGCGATGGCGTTCTCCACGCGCTGCTCAAGCATGCGGGCATATTGCGAACGCTCGACGGCATCGCACATTCGTTCGGCGACCTCCTCGATGAAGGCCAGGTCGCCAGCCTTGAGCCGGCTGCACGACAAGGGCCGGACAACCAGCGCGCCGCCTTGCCGGGCCCAGCGGCGCATCGGCACCACGATGGCCGACGGTCGGATTTCGCCGCCCGCCTCCGCCAGCAAGGGCTGCAGGTATGCGCTGCGGCCCTTGCGCAGCGCGGCGTAGAACTCCTCGCCGAACTGGTCCGGCGCCAGGGCGTCCAGGCCCGCGCGGTCCGCTTCCGACCGCCAGCAGGTGGACAGCACGGGGGTCGCGCCTTCGCCCGGCCAATCCAGCACCGCGACCAGTCCCAGCGCCAGATGCTGGCCCAGCCCTCCGCAGGCGGTCTGCTCGATGGCCGACTGATGATGCAGTTCGCGCATCCGGTCGCCCAGCGCCAGCAGGAAGTTCTTGCGATGCTGGCCTTCCCACAACTCCGTTTCGGCGGCCTTGCGGGCCGTGACGTCAAGAAACATCGCCATGATCCGGTCGGCGCCGTCCTTGCGCGCCCGCGCCTCGTACCAGGCGTCCTTGGGCGCCGGCACCGCGAACTCGAATTGCGCCGGCTCGCCGCTTTCCACGACCTGGGCAAACGTGTCCAGGATCTGGCCAGGCACGCCCGGGATCATCTCGCGCAGGGTATGGCCCAGCGTGTCGCCTTCCTTCATGCCGCTTTGCCGCTCGAACGCCGGGTTGACCTCCAGGAAGCGGAAATCGATGATGCGCCCGTCGTCGTCGCGCAAGGCCTCGGCCAGAAAAAAGGCCTCCTGCATGCCATCGAACATCGCGCGCCAGCGCTCGCCGCTGCGCCGCAGCGCGACGTCGAGACAATGCCGCTCGATGGCCAGTGCGGCGCTGCGCGTGACCAGCGCGATCGCGTCGATATCATGCGCGGACGGCAGGCGGCTCGTGCCGTAATAGTTCGAGAACACGCCCAGCAACCGGCCGTCCGGCGCCTTGATCGGCGTGGACCAGCAGGAGCGCAACCCATGCGCCAAGGCCTGGTCGCGCCAGGGCAGCCACCCCGGATGCGTGGCGATGTCCTCCACGTATACCGGCTTGCCCGAATGCGCCGCCGCACCCCACGACGCCACCAGCGGACCGATCGGCGCGCGGTCGACGGCGGCATTGAAGGCGTCCGGCAAGCTGGGCGCGGCGCCATGCCGCAGGAGGCCTCCGGTTTCATCCACCAGCGCGATGGACGTGCGCAACTCCACGCTGGACTGCGCCTCGATGGCATGCAGCACATGCTCCAGCACTTGCGGCAACGGCACGCCGGCGGCGATCCGCTCCAGCATGATGCGTTCGTCTTCCAGACGGGCGAGCGTATCGGTCCATGGCAGGGACACGCGGTCTTGCTTGGTCAGCATGATTCCCCCTTTGCAATACAGAATGTATTGCGAGGGGCAGGCTTGAACCGAAACCCTAGGTAACGCGACGCTACGCTTCATCCGCCGGGCGCAGGCGGCGGCACGAAGTCAGCCGGTGTGGTGTTCCGTCTGGCGCTCCAGCCGCAGCGCCGTCAAGGCCTCGGGCTTGTCGACCAGCACGCACTGCTTGCCGGTGCGGGTGCAGTGATCCTTTACGCGCCAGTACGCGCCATGGCTCACGCAGCCGGTCTGGCATATCACCAGGTCGGCGGCGACCAGGCTCGCCTCCAGCGTGTCGCCATTGGCATCTTCCCCGCCGCTGTGCCCCAGGTACCGGCCGCCCGCCATTTCCACCACCTTGCGCGTCAGCATCAGCGCCATGGCGTCCTCGCCCACGCACAGCACCGACTTTTCGCGCAGCGCGATCGCAGCCACGGCAGGCCGCGCCGGCGGCGTTTCGGACAAGCGCTCCACCGGGCGCTCACGCGCCTGGCTCGCACGGTCCTGCCAAGCCAGGCGTTCGCGCATCAGTATCTGGACACGCTCCATCAATTGCGTCACCCGGCGCGCCAGCGCAACCCGCCGCGGCAGCCCGGGAATGGCTCCCTCGAGCGCTAGGCGGTCTTCGCGCGCCCAGGCCAGCGCCGTGTCCCGCTGGATCACCGCGGCCCGCAGGCGCATGGTCTCGCCTTCCAGCTGCGCGATGCGCGCGGCCTGCGCACTCAGCAGCCGGCTGCAGTGCGACTGGGCCTGCCCGTAGGCGGCCAGCAGCGCCGCGTGCTCGCGCTGCAAGGTGTGGCGTTCGGGGGACGTGGAGTTCATCGCGGGCCTCGGACAGGAAGAAGGACGGCGGGGCCTGAGCCGGCGCCGGAGAGGATTCCACGAAGTATAAATGAGAACGTTTATCTTTTACGAAATAAATCCGGGCGCCTAGCCGCCGCGCACCGCCGTGTCCCCCGGCGCGCCTCCGGCCGCCCCGCCCGCCCGGTGCGACCGGCCCGTACGCCAGGCCAGGCCCACGCTGATCGCCAGCGCCAGCGCCAGCAATCCGCCCGCCATCGCGGCGACGCCCGGCCATAGGCCCACTGTCCAGAAGTGCCCGCCCAGGGAGCCCAGCACGCTAGAACCCACGTAGTACACCAGCAGGTAAAGCGAGGCAGCCAGCGCCTTGTAGCCACGCGCCATCTGCCCGACCCAGCCGCTGGCCACGGCGTGCGCGGCGAAGAAGCCGAAGGTGAACACGACGATGCCCGCGATCAGGATGGGCAGGTAATCCGACAGGGTCAGCAGCAGGCCCGCCAGCGCCAGGCCGGTTGCGGCGGACAGCATCGCGCCGCGCCCGTGACGGTCGGCCAGGCGGCCGAAGTACGTCGAGGCAAAGATTCCAACCAGGTAGACGACAAAGATGAAGCCGATGAACGTCTGGCTCAGCGAGAACGGGGGCAGCAGCAGGCGGAAGCCGACGTAGTTGTAGACCGCGACGAAAGCGCCCATGAGCAGGCCGCCCAGCGCGAACAGGCCGCACAAGGGGCCATTCTTCAGGTGCGAACCCGCGCCGGCCCGGACATCGCCCCACACTCCGGCCCATCCCTGCCCGCGCCGCGGCGTGAAGCGGCGCGAGGCCGGCAGTAGCCACACGAACAGCACGGCCGCCACGATCCCCAGCAGCCCCAGCGTGCCCATGGCCGCGCGCCAGCCGAAATGGTCGGACACCAGGCCGGTGATGACGCGGCCCGACAGTCCGCCGAAGGCGCTGCCGCTGATGTACAGGCCCATCGCGAAGCCCAGCGTGCCGGGCTCGACCTCTTCGGCCAGGTAAGCCATGGCGACGGCCGGCACGCCGCCCATCGCCACGCCCTGCAGCGCGCGCAGCGCCAACAGGCTGTGCCAGTCGGGCGCCACGGCGGCAATCGTGCCCAGGACCGCGGATGCAAACAGCGACAGCGCCATGATGCGCTTGCGCGGCAAGGCCTGGGAAAACAGCCCCACGAAGAAGATGGCGACCGCCAGCAGGCCCGTGCACAGCGACAGCACCAGGCTGCTCTGCGCGGGCGACACGTTGAAAGCGCGCGTGAACAGCGGCATCAGCGGCTGCACGCAATAAAGCAGGGAAAAGGTGGAAAAGCCGGCGGCGAACAAGGCCCATTGCGCACGGCGCAGTGCGGGCGTGCCGCGGGCCAGATAGTCGGATGGCGTCGCTGGCGCGGCGTCGCGTTCGGGTGCGGGGCTTGCAGAGGGGGTAGACATCAGGATTCTCGAATAACAACGGGCCGCGAGCCCGTGAGCACAAGGTAGACTTTTCCCCTTCATATGTCCAATATATGAAACCAACCCTGCTCATATATAAAAAAGATGGAATTGCGTCACCTGCGCTACTTCACCGCTGTCGCCGAAGAACTGCACTTCACGCGGGCGGCGGCACGCCTGGGCATCGGCCAACCCCCGCTCAGCCAGCAGATCCAACAGCTGGAGCGCGAGATCGGCACACCGCTCTTCCTGCGCCTGCCGCGCGGCATTGCACTCACTGAAGCCGGCGCCCAATTCCTGGAGGACGCGCGCGCCATCCTGGCCAGCGCCGACCGCGCCATCGACCTGGCCCGCCGCCTGGGGCGCGGCGAGCGCGGCGCGGTCACCGTGGGCTTTACGGCCTCGGCCGTGTTCCATCCCTACCTGCCCCGCGCCATCCGGGCCTACCGGGACCGCTACCCCGACGTGCGCGTCACGCTGACCGAGAGCAACACCATTTCACTGCTGCGCGGGCTGCGGGCGGGCGACGTGGACGTGGCGTTCGTGCGTCCTCCCTATGTGCTGGACCCCGAATTCGAATCCGAGCGTGTGCTGGACGAACCGATGCTGGTCGCCCTGCCGCCCGACCACCCGCTCAGCCGCAAGCGCGGCGTTCCCATCGCGGCGCTGGCCAATGAGGACTTTGTGCTGTATCCGCGGCCCATCGGCGCAGGCCTGTACGATGCGATCCAGTCCGCCTGCCAGCGGGCCGGCTTTGCGCCGCGCGTCATCCAGGAAGCGCCGCAGATGGCTTCGATCGTGAGCCTGGTGGCCGCCGGCGTGGGCATTTCCATCGTGCCCGCCGCCATGCGCCACATGGGCGCGCAGGGTATCGAGTACCGGCCCATCAAGGGCGACGCGCCGCACGCCCTGCTCGACATGGCCTATCGCCGCCACGATCGCTCGATCGCGGCGGAGAACGCGGTCGACATGCTGCGCCGCCTGGCGCACCCGGAGCGCGCTTAGTATCTGTTGGCATCCCTCTGTCGCGTTTTGTCATCTTCCGTAAACTGGCAACCGCGGACACACGTTAAATTCTCGCGCTGTCGCCGATACGTCCCCAAGACGGAATCCGGCCGCAATCAACCTTTTAGAGGTGTCCCTGTGCGACGTACTCTCCTGGCCTTGGCCATTGCAACCATTCCCGGCCTTGGCGCCGCCGCCGGGCTGGCCTCATCCATAGGCGCCGTGACGGTCTATCAAGACCGCGCCGTCGTGACCCGGGCCGCCAGCAGCGAACTGCCTGCGGGCGAACATGAGCTGGTGCTGGAAAAGCTGCCTGCCTCGCTTCAGGAAAATTCACTGCAGGTCACGGCCAAGAGCACCGGCCAGGCCACATTGCTGGACGTGAAGGTCCGGGACGCCTACCAGGCCGACGCCACCAACGAACGAGTCCGCCAGCTCGACGAACAGATCCGCAAGCTCGAGGCGCGGCAGGCCGCGCTCGACGACGAGGCAGCGGTGCTGGACAACCAGCGCGAGCTCGTGCTGATGATGCAGCGCGGCGCGACGGAACCGGCCAAGGACGGCGCTCGCCTCACGCTGGACGAACTCAAGACGATCCAGTCGCTCAGCGCCGATACGCTGGCAAAGACGCTGGCCGGCCTGCGCCGCGTCGCGGAACAGAAAGCCGCGCTCGACCTGGAACTGGCCGTGCTGCAAAACCAGCTGGGACAGGCTCGGGGCGAACTCGGCCAGCGCAGCAAGACGGTCACCTTGCGCGTGAACCTGGCCCGGGCGGGCAAGCTGGACCTGGCGGTGTCCTACGCGGTCGCGGGCGCGCGCTGGACACCCTCCTACGACGCGCGCCTGCGCCCGGCGGACCGCAACGTGGACCTGGGCTACTTCGGCGTCATCCGCCAGAACACGGGCGAGGACTGGAACAACGTCAAGCTCACGCTGTCCACCGCCAGGCCGTCCCTGGGCGGCGGCGCGCCGTCGCTGCAGCCGTGGATCATTGATGTGGCCGCCCCGCCGCCGCCGCCCCGCCCCGTCGCCGCGCCGGCCCCGGTAGCCGAGCAAGCCGCCGCGATGCAGCAGTTCAAGCGCGCCCCGCGCTCCCGGGCCGCGGAGGACGCAGCGGGCTCGATATCCCCCGAACCCGTGCCGGAAGCCATCGAGGTCTCCACCGCCCAGGTACAGAACGCGGCGACCAGCGCGTCGTTCCAGATCAAGGCACCGGCGACGCTCCTGTCCGACAACACGACGCAGCGCGTCGCCATCGCGACCGCCAAGCTGCCCGCCACGCTGCAATACCAGTCCACGCCCGGGCTGCGCGAAGCCGTCTACCTGACGGCTCAGGCCGCCAACAGCACGGACATTCCGTTCCTGGCCGGCCCACTGAACACCTTCCTGGACGACGCCTTCGTCGCGTCCAGCTCCATGAAGGCGGTGATGCCTGGCGAGAAGGTCGAACTGGCGCTGGGGGCCGACGACGGCATTTCCATCAAGCGCCAGCTCGTGAACCGCTACACGGAAAGCACCGGCTTTTCCGGCAGCGGCAAGCGCGTGACCTATGAATACAAGATCACCGTGAAGAACAACAAGGCCACCAAGGAGCAGGTGTCGTTCAAGGACCGCCTGCCCATCTCCCGGAACGAGAAGATCGTGGTCAAGCTGATCTCGCCCGCCGATCGCGACATCAAGCGCGAAGACGACGGCAAGCTGGTCTGGGACTGGGAGATGGAACCGGGCAAGTCGCGCGAGACCGTCCTGAAGTTCTCGGTCGACTATCCCGGCGATATCGACGTGTCCGGCATCTGAAACGGCCCGCGACTGGCGAGATGAGCCCCGCATGGGCCTAGCGCATCTGGAACGCCTCCTGGTGGAACAGCTGCCGCACCGGCATCCCCAGCCGGTGCAGGCCATCCTTCAACGCGTCGGCAAAGCCCGTGGGGCCGCAGAACCACACACTGGGCCATGGCGCGTCCGCCCGGTGCTCCGGGACCAGCTCGGCAGCGGTCAAGGGCCGCTGCCTGTCGCTGTAGCGCACGTGCAGAGTCACGGTCGGAATCCGGGCGCACAACTCTTGCAACCGCGCGGCGAACGGGGCATCGGCGGCATTGCGGGCGCAGTAATACAGGGTGGCGGCCGGCGCGTCTTGCGGCCGGGCCTGCAGGGATTCCAGCCATGAAATGAAGGGGGTGACGCCAATGCCGGCGCCTACCCAGACCTGCGGCCGCCCGTCATCGCGCTGAAAGTCGAAGCAGCCGTAGGGCCCTTCCACCGTCACCGCCTGGCCCACCGCCAGGCTCTTCTGCAGGCGCCGGGTGTAGTCGCCCAGCGCCTTGATGGAGAACTGCACGCGCCCGGTGCCGTCATCGGCGCCCGACACCGTGAAGGGATGCGCGCCTTCGCGGGAGTCCGCGGTCAGAAAGGCGAATTGCCCGGCGCGGTGATGCCAGTTGCCCTCCACCTTGCAGGTCAGCGCCAGAATGTCGTCCGACAAGGCATGGACCGCCAGCACATGCCCCTTGTGGCGCCGGGCACGGCCGATGTTGCCGGTCAGGGCCAGCACGGCGCAGACCGTCCCCACGGCGGTCGCGACGCCCACCAGCCATCCCGCGGGCTGCCACCACCACGCAGCGGGCGTCAGGACCACGCCATGGAAGGCGACCACCAGGAAGATGACGGCGGCAATGCGATGCACCTGGCGCCAAACGTGATAGGGAAAGCGCCGCCACAGCGTCAGCAGAACCATGGCCAGCAGGATCCACACGGCCCATTCGCCGATGTCCTTGGCCGAGCCGCGAAAGACATCGAGCAAGGCGGCTGCGCGCGGCGTCTTGACCGCCGGGTCGAAAAAGACCAGCAATACCGGCTTACCCACCTTGATGAGGTAGTGCGCCGCAGCCAGCGCCGTGGCCAGGATGCCGCTCCACTTGTGCAGCAGGTACATCTTGTCCAGCCCGCCGAGCCTGCGCTCCAGCCACATCGGCCGCACCGCCAGCAGCATGATCAGCGCCATCAGCGCGTAGGCGCTCAACCCGGTCAACAGGATGAGCTGGTCGCGCGCGGTCCAGATGTTGAATTCGGCGGGCGGCTGCAGCCAACAGGAGCCCGCCCAGGCCAGCAGGGAAACCAGGAGAACAGCAGTCAGGACTCGTCGCATCGGTGCATCGCTCCGTCGGAAACCGGGGCCTGCGCCGCGCAGGCGCAGCTCGAATGACGTGATTGTAGTGTCGCCGAAGGCCGTGTTTTCCGTTACGCCGGCGCGTTCTTGATCCGTCTCAAAGGTCCGCCGATCAAAGGCCGCCCTGGCCTTGCATGGCCTGTCGGCCGCGGCAGAACTCGATGAAGGCCCTGGGCTCCAAAGGCATCGAAATACCGTAGCCCTGCGCCACGTCGCAGCCCAGCTCGCGCAGCAACTGCACGTCGCGCTCCTGTTCGACGCCCTCGGCCACCACGCGGCGCCCCAGCACCCGCCCCATCTCGATCGCCGCGGCCACCACCGCGCGCGAGGCCGGCTCGCTGTGCATGTGCACGATGAAGTCGCGGTCAATCTTCAATTCGGTGAAAGGCATCGCCGAAAACAGCCGCATGGACGCGATGCCCGCGCCGAAGTCGTCCATCGCCAGCTCAAAGCCGCGCACCCGCAGCAGATTCAAGGACGACGACAACGCCAGCCAATCGGTCACGGGCTCGTCCTCGGTCAGCTCCACCTTGACCAGCCGGGCCGGCAGGCCCGCCTGCCCGACACGCTGCTCCAGCAGGCCCGGCAGGTCCCTGGAGCACAGCGTGGAGGCGGATGCGTTGATGGCGATGGGCACGGCGATGTCCTCGTCATGCATCTGGCGCAGCACCTCCAGGACCCGGTCGGTGACGCGGCTGAAGAGGATGCGGTCCAGGCCCAGCCGATGGGAGGCCGGCACGAAGTCCGCCGCCGAAATCACGCCCAGTTCCGGATGGACCCAGCGCGACAAGGCTTCCGCCGCCACCACGCGTCCCGTCGACAGGCTCATCTGCGGCTGCAGCACCACGCTCATGCCGGCGCCGGAGGCCAGCGCCTGCCCGAGCGCCGCTTCGATGACATCGCGCCGCAGCGACTTGGGCTGATGCGGCGATGCCGACTCGTCGTCGATACTGTGCAGCGCGGTCTTGAGGGCCTGCTGCATGGCGCTGCGCGACACCGGCTTGGACAGCGCCTGGGCCGACGGGCAGCCGGCCTGCAAGGCCAGCCGCACATGCGATTGCAGCAGTTCGTCGCTGAGGCTGCTGATCCAGATGATCGGGGGCATGCTCTTCAACCGCCCGGCATCCACCAGCCGCCGCAGATCGTTGGGCAGGCGGGTGCCATCGCCCTCGCCCATCACGATGTCGCTGATCAGCACGTCATAGTATTGCCGCGTCAGCGCGCTGACCGCTTCGATGCTGCTTCCCAGTCCCGCCACGCGGCGAAAGCCCAATGCCAGCAGCAAGTTCTGCAAGTAAGCGCGTTCGACGGGGTGGTCCTCCACGAGAAGAATCCGTCGGGTCGCTCCAGCATCGGGTTTAGGCATTGCTGACTGTCCTAATCTGCATAGGGCATGCCTTCACAGGCGGCCGCTTGGATAACGTGGATCAATGCTACGGCATCCGCGCAGGGCCTGTCTTTATTGATAACGGGTTAATGCAATTTCATCGCCGATAGACGTAGGATCGGGCCTCTCCGCCGGACGAACGCAACCCTTGCGATACGTCCGTCGGCCGCCAGTGCGATAATGATGGACTTTCCCGCATCTACGGCACGGAGCTTCCCTTGACCCGCATTGACGACCCCCTGCACGACCGCGAGGTCGGCGCGGCAGACGCCACCCAGGACAACACGCGCACCGACGACACCCGCATCAGCGCGGTGCGTCCGCTGATTTCCCCCGCACTCCTGCAGGACGAACTGCCGGTTTCCGCCGCGATCCAGACGCTGGTCGAACAAAGCCGCGCCGAGATCGCCGATGTGCTGCACGGCCGCGACGACCGCCTGGTGCTGGTGGTGGGCCCCTGCTCCATCCACGACCACGGCCAGGCCATGGAATACGCGCGCCGCCTGCGCGACGCCGCCGAACAGCACAAGAAAGAGCTGCTGATCGTCATGCGCGTGTACTTCGAAAAGCCCCGCACCACCGTCGGCTGGAAAGGCTATATCAATGATCCGCGCCTGGACGGCAGCTTCCGCATCAATGAGGGCTTGCGCCGCGCCCGCGAACTGCTGCTGGACGTCAGCGGCCTGGGCCTGCCCATCGCCACCGAATTCCTGGATCTGCTCAGCCCGCAGTACATCGCGGACCTGATCGCCTGGGGCGCCATCGGCGCGCGCACCACCGAAAGCCCCAGCCACCGCCAGCTCAGCTCGGGCCTGAGCTGCCCGCTGGGTTTCAAGAACGGCACCGACGGCGGCGTGCAGATCGCGGCCGACGCCATGGTTGCCGCCAGCGCCAAGCACGCCTTCATGGGCATGACCAAAATGGGCATGGCCGCCATCTTCGAGACCCGCGGCAACCAGGATACCCACGTCATCCTGCGCGGCGGCAAGCAAGGCCCGAACTACGACGCCGCCAGCGTGGATGCCTGTTGCGCCGCGCTGCGCGCCGCCGGCCAGCGCGAACAGGTCATGATCGACTGCTCGCACGCCAACTCCAACAAGTCGCACCTGCGCCAGGTCGACGTGGCCAACGACATTGCCGCCCAGCTCGCCCAGGGCGACACCCGCATCACGGGCGTCATGATCGAAAGCCACCTTGAGGAAGGCCGCCAGGACCTGAAGCCTGGCCAGCCCCTGCGCCACGGCGTGTCCATTACCGACGCCTGCCTGGGCTGGAGCCAGACGGAGCCGGTGCTTGCCGCCCTGGCGCTCGCCGTGCGCCAGCGCCGCGAAAAGACCGCCAGCCAGGCCTGAGCCGGCTCAGCGCGCCGTTCAGCGCATCAGGCCGTAAGGCGCCGGATCGAATTCCGGCGCCTGTCCCGTGATCAGGGCGGCCAGCAGCTTGCCGGTCACCGGCCCCAACGTAAAGCCATGATGCGCGTGCCCGAACGCCATCCATAGGCCCGGATGGCGCGGCGCCGCGCCTATCACTGGCCGCATGTCCGGCATGCAGGGCCGGCATCCCATCCAGGGCTCGCGCTCCACCGCTGCTCCCAGCGGCAACAGCTGCGCGGCCAGCGCGCGGGTCCGCTGGATCTGCACGGGCGAAGGCGGCGCATCGCGCGACGCGAATTCCGCGCCCGTCGTCAGCCGCAAGCCCAGGGTCATGGGCGTCACCATGAAACCGCTTTCGATGTCCGCCACGGGATGCGACAGGCTCGCCCCGTCCTCCAGCGCAAAGTGTTGGTGATAGCCGCGCTTGACGGCCATCGGGATGCGATAGCCCAGCGGACGCAGGACGTCCGGCGACCACGGCCCCAGCGCCACGACCACGTCGCGGGCCTCGATCGGACCCTGCTCGCCCTGCACCCGCCAGCCCTTGCCCGCCGCCTCCAGGCTGCGCGCGTCGCCACGCGCCAGGTGTCCGCCGCGCCGCTCGAACAAGGCGGCATAGCCCCGCGTCACCGCGCCGGGATCCGACACGTTGACCGGGTCCAGCCAATGCACCGCGCCCGCCATGCGCGAGGACAGCGAGGGTTCCATGGCGGCCAGCGCCTGGCGGTCCAGCACCCGGTAGTTCAAGCCATAATGCGCAACCGCCTGGGCGTCGGCAACAGCTTGAGCCAGGCCGGCCTCGGTGCGCGCGCCGTCGATCCAGCCGTTGCGGCGGAACAGGTGCGAGATCCCGGCATCTTCATTCAAGGCATCGTGCTCGGCCACGCTGCGCTCGATCAGCGGCAGCATCGCCTCGGCCGCCCGCGCCAGGCGCGACGGCGACGAATGCCACCAATAGCGCAGCAGCCACGGCGCGATGCGCGGCAGAAAGCGCGGGTGGTAGCTCACGTCGGGCGTGTTGTTGCGCGCGTAGCGCCAGAGCCTGCGCCAGTCGCGCGGAAACGCGTAGGGGATGACGCTTGCGCGCTCGATCAGCCCGGCGTTGCCGTAGCTGGTTTCCTCGCCCGGTCCTCGCCGGTCGAGCAGCGTCACCGACCGGCCGCGGGCCAGAAGATGCAGGGCGGCGCTCACGCCCACGATACCCGCGCCAAGGACCACGACGTCTGTTTTCATGCGCCGCATTCTGCGCCCGGCGCCGATGTTCGGCAAGCGCGCCCCGGCGTAGAATTCCTCTCTACCGCCGACCGAGAATGCCGCCATGACCTTGCCCGATCTGCAGCCCGTCACGCTCGCCGGCGACATCGTGCGGCTCGAGCCGCTGGCCGCTGGCCACGCCGGCCCCCTGGCGCAGATCGGCTTGCATCCGGAGCTCTGGCGCCTGCAGCCCGAACCCGTATCCACGCCCCAGGACATGCAGCGCTATGTAGAGCGCGCGCTGGCGGGGCAGCGGGACGGAACCTGCCTGCCCTTTGTCATCGTGCAGCAAAGCACGGGCCAGATCATAGGCGCCACGCGTTACATGGATATCGCGCTGTCGCACAAGCGGCTGGAGATCGGCGCCACCTGGCTTACGCCCGCCAGCCAACGATCTGGCGCCAATACTGAAGCCAAATTTCTGCTGTTACAGCACGCCTTTGAAACAATTGGTATCATACGCGTCGTGTTCAAGACGGAGCTGAGCAATACGCAGTCGCGGCAAGCCATACTCCGGATCGGCGGCGTCGAAGAAGGTGTCTTTCGCAAGCACCTGATCGCGCAATCGGGACGCACGCGCGACATGGTCTATTTCGCCATCCTCGACGAGGACTGGCCATCGGTGAAGGCGCGCCTGCTGGCCCGCATGCACCGTCCGCGGTAGGCCGGCGCATTTTGTTCTTTCCGTAGTCCCCCGGGCCTTGCGCCCTTTCCGCCCTTTTTTAGTCAGGTATGGATCGTTCTCGCCTCGTCCCGGCCGCCCCGGCCCCCACCCCGCGCGCGCGCCACAGCATTTTTATCTACACCGAAGAACAGCGCGGCAACCAGATGGTCGAATCGCTGGTCATCGGCATGATGTCCGATATCTCCGGCTCGGAGAAACTCATCGTGGTGCAGGATCCGTTCAGCGGATTCAAGTTCATCTACCGCGTCGATCACGAAAGCAGCAATCTCGACGCGGCCGCCATCGTCGAGCATGACGAGTCCGCCTTCAACGGCAAGAACGCCGTGGAGATCAACGCCATGTCCTATCGCCTGGGCACGCCGGAGAACGCCATGAAGCTGCTGCGCGGCAAGACCCACTGGATTCAGGACAAGGGGTCGGTGCTGTCGGTGCTGCTGCAGAATGCTGCTGCGCGCAAGACGCGCTTCGCGCCGGCGCGGATCGAACGCGACCGCGTGCGCAAAGTGCCCCAGGGCGTGCCCGTGGAACTCCTGCCTACGTAAAACGGACGGTATCCACAAGCTTTTTCTTATCCACAGAAATTGTGGATAAGAAAAAGGCAAACGCCCGGCTGATGGCCTTTCGGGCGATGCCGAACGGCCTGCTCAATTTTTGACCAGCCCAATGTTCTTCCACGCGCGGATGAGATCCCGGATTCATGCCGCGCCGCCGCAACGGCGATAATGATATTCTGCGCTAGCGCCAAAGATACGAAACGTATCGCGCCCCATCCGGCCGTGCGCCCGCGCGGGCGGAGTTTCCCCACAAAGAAGCCGTAGCATGATAAGAGCGGAAAGCATGTTTGCCCTTGGAGCGTCTCCCGCGGAACCGCAGGCGCGCGCGGCGCCGTGACGATCATCGTCGTCGATGACCACGGGGACTGGCGCGACACCATCGCCGAATACATCCATGATCTCGGCCTGGACAAAGCCATACTCACCGCGGGCTCGCTGGCCGAACTGGACCAGCTGCTGCTGACCGTTACGCCGGGCATCCTCGTCCTGGACGCCATGCTGCCGGACGGCGACGGACTGGCTCGCGTCTCGCATCTGCGCACGACCTATCCCTCCATGGGCATCATCATGCTCACCGGACGCCTGCTGAGCGAAGACAAGGTGTCCGGCCTGAGCCTGGGCGCCGATCACTACCTGACCAAACCCGTCAACCTGGCCGAGCTGGGCGCCACCCTGGTGTCGCTGTCGCGCCGCCTGCGCGTGGTGCCGCCGGCCGACGCCGAGGACGCCGAATCCGACGCGTGGCGCTTCGACCCGGCGCGCCGCACGCTCGTATCGCCCAAGCAGATCTGTGTCGATATCACCGATACCGAAAGCCGCCTGGTCGGCGCGCTGATCCAGGCCGCGCCCCTGCCCTTGTCGCGCGGCCGTCTGGTCGAGGCGCTGGGCGCCAGCGCCGAGGCCTACGATACGCACCGCCTGGACGCGCACATGCACCGGCTGCGCCGCAAATTGCGCGCGCATGCGGGCGGCGACATGGGCATACGCACCGTGTATGGCGTAGGCTATGTCTGCACCACGCCCGTGACCATCATCGGCAGTCTCCCCAAACACTGAAAGCGCAAGCATGAACTCCGCCATCCGCCCCCGCCGCTCCGTTCTCTACATGCCCGGCGCCAATGCCCGCGCGCTGGACAAGGCGCGCACCCTGGACGCGGACGCCCTGATCCTGGACCTGGAAGACGCGGTGGCGCCCGACGCCAAGCGCCAGGCCCGCGAACAGGTCGCCGCCGCATTGCGCGAAGGCGGCTACGGACGCCGCGAATGCGTCGTGCGCATCAACGCGCTGGACACGGACTGGGGCCTGGAAGACGTGCGCGCCATCGCCCGCGCCGGCGCCCACGCCGTGCTGCTGCCCAAGGTGCAATCGGCCGCGCAGCTGGCCGCGCTGGCTCAGGCGCTGGACGCGGCGGGCGCCCCCGCGGACCTGCCGCTGTGGGCCATGGCCGAGACCCCCTTGGGCTTTCTACGCCTGGACGCCATCGCGGGCGGCCATCCCCGCCTGGCGGCCATCGTCGTCGGCACCTCGGACCTGGTAAAGGACTTGCACGCCCGCCACACGCCCTCGCGCGAGGAAACGCTGCTGGCCCGCTCGCTGGCCGTGATGGCGGCGCGGGCGCATGGCCTGGCGGCGCTGGACGGCGTGCACCTGGACCTGGACGACGACGCCGGCCTGGCCGACGCCTGCCGACAGGGGCGCGACCTGGGCTTTGACGGCAAGACGCTGATCCATCCCAGGCAGATCGCGGCGGCCAACGCCGCGTTCGCGCCCACCAGCGACGAACTGGCCAGCGCGCGCAAGCGCCTGCAGGCCTGGCAGGCCGCGCAGGCCGCGGGCCTGGGAGTGGCCGTGGTGGATGGCGCGCTGGTCGAGAATCTGCACGCGCAAGAAGCCGAACGCGTGCTGGCGCTGGCGGCCGCGATCACCGGCCAATAGCGCGTTTTCCTGCCGCTTGCGTCCCTGTCATCCAGGTTGCGCTGCGCAGACGGTACAATAGTGCCCACGATCGGACGGCCAGCCCGTCCGATCGGCCTTTCGCGCCGGCGTCTTTTCACTCGCGCGCGATCCCGCCCCGGTTCCCTTTTTTGCGCCGCGCCTTGTGGCGGGAGCCTTGCCGCGCGCATGCCGCGCCACCCCCCTGCCACTAGATTCATGATCCGCTTCCAACAAGTTTCACTCATGCGCGGCGTCAAGCCCTTGCTTGAGAAAGTCGACCTGCTGCTGAACCCCGGCGACAAGATCGGCCTGATCGGCGCCAACGGCGCCGGCAAGTCCAGCCTGTTCGGCCTGCTGCGCGGCACGCTGCACGCCGACCAGGGCGACCTCGACTACCCCGCAAGCTGGCGCATGGCCTACGTGGCGCAGGAAACGCCCGCGCTGGACCGCCCCGCCATCGAGTACGCGATCGACGGCGACGTCACGTTGCGCCGCCTGGAAGCGGAACTGGCCGCGCTGGAAGCCGAACCCGAAAGCGCCGAGAACGGCTTGCGCATGGGCGACATCTATGCCGCGCTGGCCGATGCCGACGCCTACACCGTTCATTCGCGCGCCGAACAACTGCTGACCGGCCTGGGTTTCACGCAGGCGCAGATGCACCTGCCGCTGACCAGCTTTTCCGGGGGCTGGCGCATGCGCCTGAACCTGGCCCAGGCGCTGATGTGCCCGTCCGACCTGCTGCTGCTGGACGAGCCCACCAACCACTTGGACCTCGACGCAATCATCTGGCTGGAAGATTGGCTCAAGCGCTATCCGGGCACGCTGATCGTCATCTCGCATGATCGCGACTTCCTGGACGGCGTGGTCAACGTCATCGTCCACATCGACGAGCGCAAGCTCAAGCGCTACTCGGGCAACTACTCGTCGTTCGAACGCCAGCGCGCCGCGCAGCTGGAGCTGGCGCAAGGCATGATGGAAAAGCAGATGCGCCAACGCACGCACCTGCAATCCTTCATCGACCGCTTCAAGGCGCAGGCCAGCAAGGCCCGCCAGGCCCAGAGCCGGATCAAGGCCCTGGCCCGCATGGAAGAGATGGCCCCGCTGCGCGCCGCCGCCGAGTTCTCGTTCGAGTTCCGCGAGCCCTTGCGCGCCCCGAATCCCCTGCTGACCATGGATACCGTCAGCGCCGGCTATCGCATCGAGGACGACGAGACCCAGGCCGTTTCCGACAAGATCATCGTGTCCGGCATCAACTTCTCGTTGCAGGCGGGCCAGCGCATCGGCCTGCTGGGCATCAACGGCGCGGGCAAGTCCACCTTCATCAAGACCATTGCGGGCGAACTGGACACGCTGGCCGGCGACACCCAGTTCAACAAGGGCCTGTCCATCGGCTACTTCGCCCAGCACCAGGTCGAGATGCTGCGGCACGACGAGTCGCCGCTCTGGCACATGGCCAAGCTCGCGCCCACCGTGCGCGAACAGGAGCTGCGCAATTTCCTGGGCAGCTTCAACTTCAATGGCAACATGGCCACCAGTTCCATCGCCCCGTTCTCCGGCGGCGAGAAGGCCCGGCTGGCGCTGGCGCTGATCGTCTGGCAGCGTCCCAACCTGTTGCTGCTGGACGAGCCCACCAACCACCTGGATCTGGAAACGCGCGAAGCGCTGACGACGGCGCTGGCGCAGTTCGAAGGCACGCTGGTGCTTGTTTCGCACGACCGCCATCTGCTGCGCGCGACCACCGACCAGTTCATCATCGTGGCCGACGGCAGCGTCAGCCCCTTCGATGGCGACCTGGACGACTACAAGGACTGGCTCTACAAGACCAAGCTGGCAGCAAAGGCCGCCTGACCGCGCCGATCGGCATCCAATCGGGCCTGGACGCGTTACAATCCCGCGCATTACGCGCATCCATTGTCACTCGGGCCTGCGCGGCAGCCTCCAACCACGTCCCGCTTGTATGCGGGACGCGTTTTTTAGCGCTCTTAGATGCCGATCAAAGACCAAGTATTTCTCGCCAGCCAGTATCTCGCGCCTCACCATCTGGTGTCGCGCTTCTTCGGATACGCGTCCGACTGCCGCGAGCCCGCGGTCAAGAACTGGATGATCTCGCGCTTTGTCCGCAAGTACGGCGTGGACATGAGCGAGGCCTTGCAAGAAGACCCGTTGGCCTATGACTGCTTCAATGACTTCTTCACCCGCGCGCTGAAGCCCGACGCGCGGCCGCTGGACGACGAGCCCGGCTCGGTGCTCTGTCCCGCCGACGGCGCCATCAGCCAGCTGGGCGCCATCGAACAGGGCCGCATCTTCCAGGCCAAGGGCCACAGCTATGGCCTGGCCGACCTGCTGGGCGGCGACGCCGAACGCGCCGCGCCGTTCCAGGGCGGGCAATTCGCCACCGTCTACCTGTCGCCCAAGGACTATCACCGCGTCCATATGCCGGTTGCCGGCACGCTGCGCGAAATGGTGCATGTGCCGGGCCGCCTGTTCTCGGTGAACCCCCTGACCGCCCGCAACGTGCCGCGCCTGTTCGCGCGCAACGAACGCGTCGTCTGCATCTTCGACACGGAACATGGCCCCATGGCCGTCGTGCTGGTCGGCGCCATGATCGTGGCCTCGATCGAGACCGTCTGGGCCGGGCTGGTCACGCCCTACAAGCGCCGGGTCAAGTCCACCCGCTACGACGACACCGCCCCCATCCATCTGGAGAAAGGCGCCGAGATGGGCCGCTTCAAGCTCGGCTCCACGGCCATCGTGCTGTTCGGCCCGGACAAGATCCGCTGGGCGGATACGCCTTCGGTGCTGGGCCCGGTGCGCATGGGCGAACTGCTGGCGCTGCCCGCCCACGCCTGAGCGGGCGCTGCGCAAGGCCTTGCGGCGCATGGGCGCGGATCGCCGGACTGCCCGGCCCGCTGGCCGCTTTTTCGCTTGAAGCGAAAAAGGCCTTCCGTATTTATTCGCTTTATGCGATGAAACGGCGTTGCTAGATTACGGGCTTTTACCGGCCCGCCATGACATCCACCGCCCTGCCCGCCACCGCTCCCCGCGCCGCCGCCCGTCCCGTGCCGCGCGCGCTCGGGCGCCTGCTGTCCCTGGACGATTTCGAAGCCGCGGCCCGGCGGCGCCTGCCGCGTCCGATCTTCGGCTACGTCGCGGGCGCGGCGGAAGACAACCAGTCCCTGCAGGGCAACCGCCAGGCGTTCGCGCAGTACGGATTCACGCCCCGCGTGCTGGTGGACGTGTCCGGCCGCACACAGCAGACCGAACTCTTCGGCCGCGTCTATGCCTCGCCCTTCGGCATCGCGCCCATGGGCATCAGCGCGCTGTCGGCCTACCGCGGCGACATCGTGCTGGCCCGCGCCGCGCGCGAGCAGAACATTCCCGCCATACTCAGCGGCACGTCGCTGATCCCGCTTGAGGACGTCATCCGAGAAGCGCCGGGCACCTGGTTCCAGGCCTATCTGCCCGGCGATCCGGCAAAAATCGACGCCCTGGTCGAACGCGCGCGCCGCGCCGGCTACGAAACGCTGGTGCTGACCGTGGACATTCCCGTCTCCGCCAACCGCGAGAACAACGTCCGTACCGGTTTTTCGACCCCGCTCAAACCCAGCCTGCGGCTCGCCTGGGACGGCCTGACCCGGCCGCGCTGGCTGGCCGGGACGTTCCTGCGCACCTTGCTGGCCCATGGCATGCCGCACTTCGAGAATTCGTTCGCCACGCGCGGCGCTCCCATCGTGTCGGCATCGGTGCTGCGCGACTTCACCGCCCGCGACCACCTCAGCTGGGACCACGTGGCGCGGATCCGCCGGCAGTGGCCCGGCACGCTGATCATCAAGGGCATCCTGCATCCCCAGGACGCGGCGCTGGCGCGCCAGCATGGCGCCGACGGCATCATCGTGTCCAACCATGGCGGACGCCAGCTCGACGGCGCCATCTCGCCCCTGCGAGCCTTGCCGGGCATCGTGGACCAGGCCGGCGCGATGACGGTGATGATGGACAGCGGCGTGCGGCGCGGCAGCGACGTCCTGAAGGCCCTGGCGCTGGGCGCGCGCTGCGTATTCGTCGGACGCCCGTTCAATTATGCGGCGGCCGTGGGTGGCCAGGCCGGCGTGGAGCACGCCATAGACCTGCTGCGCGCCGAAGTGGATCGGAACATGGCGATGCTGGGCATCAACCGCGTCCGCGAGATGGACGCCAGCCTCCTGTGCCGCGAAGGCGCCAAGCCGGGCTGACGCAGCCCATTCCCTGCGCGACGGCCGCGCGGGCATAGAATGGCGATTCCCTTGCTATGCACGCGCCGGCCTGACCGGTCAGGCGCGTCCCCGCCCCCTCCGTGTCCCTACGCCAATCCTCGTTCTTCCTGCGCTTTCTGACCCTGGGCGCATTGGCCCATGTGTACGTGGGCGCCCGCCTGATTCCCGACGCCCTGCTCGGCGGCGATGGCTCCGCCGCCGCCATTCTTGTTCTGGTGCTGTCCTGCATCCTGATCCCGCTGGGCATGCTGGGGCGTTCATCCGTGCACCCGCCCTGGGGCGACCGCATCGCCTGGGTGGGCTTGCTGGCGATGGGGCTGTTCTCTTCCCTGTTCGTGCTGACCGTGCTGCGCGACGCGCTGTTGCTGGCGGCCTGGCTCGCGAACCTGGCGATAGGCGCCGACCTGCCGTGGATCGCATTGCGTCGCGGCAGCGCCTGGGCCGTGGCCGGACTGGCCCTGGCGGGCACCCTGGCGGGCTTGTACAACGCCCGCCGCCGCGCGCGCGTGGTGGATGTGGAGGTGCCCGTCGCGGGCCTGCCGCAAGACCTGGACGGCTTCACCATCGTGCAGATCAGCGACATCCATGTCGGGCCCACCATCAAGAAACGCTACGTGCAGGCCATCGTGGACGCAGTCAATGAACAGAGCCCGGACATGATCGCCATCACCGGCGACGTGGTGGACGGCAGCGTCGAACAGCTGGCCTCGCAGGCCAGCCCGCTGGGCCAGTTGCGCGCGCCTTATGGCGTGTACCTGGTCACCGGCAACCATGAATATTATTCAGGAGCCGCGCCCTGGGTCGCCGAGTTCCGCCGCATGGGGTTGCGCGTGCTGATGAATGAACATGCCGTGATCCATCCCGCGGGCCTGCCCGTGGTGGTGGCCGGCGTCACCGACTACAGCGCCGGATCCTTCGACCCGCAGCAGCGCAGCAATCCCAAGGCTGCGCTGGCTGGCGCGCCCGCCGACGCCTTCCCCAGGATCCTGCTGGCGCACCAGCCCCGCAGCGCGGCCGCCGCCGAGCCGCTGGGCTACACGCTGCAGCTGTCCGGCCATACGCATGGCGGGCAGTTCTTCCCGTGGGGGTTCTTCGTGCGCTTCCAGCAGCCCTTCACCGCGGGCCTGCACCGGATGGGCCAGATGTGGGTCTATACCAGCCGCGGCACCGGCTATTGGGGCCCGCCCAAGCGGCTGGGCGCTCCTTCCGAGATCACCCGCCTGCGACTGCGCGCCGCGCCCGCCCGCTGATCCTCGCGGGCGGACTCAGGCGTCCTCGGGCAGCGGTCCGCGCTCCAGGTAGCTGGTCAGCGCAATATCGCTGGTGGTGTTGGTGATGCCCTCGATCTGGTGTATGCGCGCCAGCAGCAGCTCCAGTGCCTGCGTGTCGCGCACGCGTACCTTGAGCAGCATGGCGCTCTTGCCCGTGATGGTGTGGATCTCCTCCACCTCGGTCAGCTCGGCCAGCCCCAGCACCTGCTGCGTGATGGTCCAGTTGTTCGTATCCACATGCACGAAGGCAAGTAGCGGACGGCCGATCTTTGCGCCGTCCAGCTTGGCGGCGATGCCTTTGATCAGGCCATCGCGCTTCAGGCGCTTGACCCGTTCGTGCACCGCGGGGGCCGACAGGTTCAGCACCTTGCCCAATTCCGCGTAACTGGGAGAGGCGTCGTCGGCCAGCAGCGTTAATAATTTTCGGTCGCGGTCATCAAGGTCTGACATTGGAATCACATTCTGCCGAACGGCATTCGAACTTTTATGGAATAAGGAATTATCAGCGTTAACCCTTATTTTATTCCAATAAAATTCCGGAATGTCGCAACGCAGCACCCAAAATTCCTCGCCCGTCCCCGCCCTGATGTTCGCCGTCAGCGTTGTCGGCTCCAACGGCCTGGCGCTAAGCCCCATCCTGACCGACGTCGCAGCCTCGTTTTCGACCTCCGCGCTGACCATCAGCACCGCCATCTCCGCCTACGGCGCGGCCACGGCCGCCAGCGCCTTTTTCCTGGCCGCGCGGATCGACCGTATCGGCGTCCGCCGTTCCCTGCTGGGCGCCATGGTGGCGTTGATCGCCGCGCTGGCTCTGTCCGCCTGCGCCCCGCACTGGATCGTGCTGACACTGGCGCAAGCCCTGGCCGGCGCTGCCGCCGGCGTCATCCTGCCGGCCGCTTACGGTTCGGCCTCGCTTATCGCCCCCGCTGGCCAGGAGGCCCGTACGCTGGGCCGCGTGATCGCGGGCTGGTCGGTGTCGCTGGTGGTCGGGGTGCCGCTGTCGGCGCTGATTTCGGACTGGGTGGGCTGGCGCGCCACCTATGGCGCGCTGGCGTTGTGCGCCGCGATCGCCCTGCTCGGCCTGCGCAAGCTGCCCGAGCGCCGCGCCGCCAACCCCGCGCCGCTGCGCCTGTCGCGCCTGCTGGCGCCGCTGTCCTACCGCGACGTGCCGGCGCTGCTGCTGGGCTGCCTGGCCTTTTCTTCCGCTTTCTATGGCGTCTACGCCTTCCTGGCCGACCATGTCCGTACCCTGCTTGCGCTGTCCGCCGGGCAGGTGGGCTTCATCGCATTCGCCTATGGCGCGGGCTTCCTGCTGGCCGGTTTCACCGCAACACGGCTGGTCGACCGGCTGGGGCCGCGACGGGCGTTGCCGCTGGCGCTGGGCGTGATTGCCCTGGTCTATGCCGGTCTGCTGCCGGCGGCGCACTCGCTGGCCGCGGTGCTGGCCATCGCCGCGGTCTGGGGCGCCGCCTCGCAGCTCAGCCTGAACCTGCTGGTGCTGCTGCTGTCCCGCGCCCGTCCCGACGAACGCGGCGCCGTGCTGGGCCTGAACACCTGCACCACCTACCTGGGCGCCAGCCTGGGCACCGCGATCGCGGGAACGCTATACACGCACGCGGGCTTTGACACGCTGGGCCTGTGCGCCGCGGCCGCGCTGGCGGCGGCGGCGCTGGGATTGCACTGGCGCCTGAACGGCCGTCGGGGAGCCGCCGCGCGCGCGACGGCCTGATCCCCCGCCTACCAGGGGAACGTGATCAGGTCCCCGTACAGCCGTTTCAGCGTGCTCTTCACTTCCGGCGAATTCTGGTAGATCGCAATGAACTTCAAGAGGCGCGGATCCTGCGCCTTTTCCGGCGTGGTGACCCAGCGGATCGCGTAGCGGCGGATGCTCTGCGGATCGGTATTGTCGAACGCCAGTCCGTCCTTCTCGTTCAGCCCGGCCTGCTTGGCGAACGTGGTGTAGGTGACCGACGCCGTCACGTCGTCGAACGTGCGCGCCGACTGCGAGCCTTCGATCTGAACAAACTTCAGGTTCTTCGGATTCGACACCACGTCCTGCAAGGTCGCCTCATGCGCCACGCCCGGCTTGAGCTTGATGAGCCCCATCGACTCCAGCAGCAACAAGGCGCGGCCCGTGTTGACCGGATCGTTCGGCACCGCGATCGTGGCGCCGTCGGGCACGGGCTCACCCTTCTTCAGCTTCTTTGAGAACAGGCCGATCGTGGTGGAATAGCCATAGGCGATCGGCGTCAGGTTCGCGCCACGCCGCTGATTGAACAATTGCAGGAAGGGCTCGTGCTGGAAGAAGTTCGCATCCACCGAGCCGTCGGCCACGGCGATGTTGGGCAGCACCCAATCGTTGAACTCCACCAGCTTGACGTCCAGCCCCTCTTTCTTCGCCTGGGCGATCGCCAGCTCGGTGGCCTCGTTGGCCACACTGGGAATGACGCCGATCCGCAAGGGCTTTTCCTGAGCCATTGCAGAGGCGCTGGCGGCCAGCCCCAGCACGGCCACGGCGGCGCCGCGCGTCAGTTTCAAAAGCAATTGGTGCACAAGCATGAAGGCCATCCAGGGATAACGGAACGCCGGGCAAGGCCCCGGCACAGGCGCTATTGTGCAGCAGCCTGGCGTCCGGACCTCGAAAGGCCTTTGTCACGCAATGGCAATGCCACGCCCCCGCCGGCGGCGCTAAGATGACCGTAATACGCCCTTGGGAGATGCTCATGAGCGCGGTTCTGACCACCCTGCCCGGCGCGCGGTACGCTGCCCGCCACCGCGACCAGGTCGAAGACCAGCTTGGCGCGCACAACTACCATCCGCTGGACGTCGTGATCGCGCGCGGAAGCGGGGTCTGGCTGTACGACGTGGAAGGCCGCAAGTACCTGGATTGCCTGTCCGCCTATTCCGCGGTCAACCAGGGACATTGCCACCCGCGCATCCTGGCCGCCATGACGGAACAGGCGCAGAAGCTCACGCTGACCTCCCGCGCGTTCCGCCATGACCAGATGGCGGGGTTCTACGAAGACCTGGCCCGCCTGACCGGCGCGCACAAGATCCTGCCCATGAACAGCGGCGCCGAAGCGGTGGAAACCGCCATCAAGGCGGTGCGCAAATGGGGCTATGAAGTCCGCGGCGTGCCCGAGGGCCAGGCCGAGATCATCGTCTGCGCCAACAACTTCCATGGACGCACGCTGGGCATCGTCGGCTTCTCCACCGACCCCGACGCCTATGGCCACTACGGCCCGTTCGCGCCCGGATTCAAGGTCGTGCCCTTTGGCGACTACGACGCCTTCAACGCCGCCATCACCCCCAATACGGTCGCCTTCCTGGTTGAGCCCATCCAGGGCGAAGCCGGCGTGGTGATGGCGCCCGCGGGCTACTTCGCCAAGGTCCGGCAGCGCTGCACCGAACAAGACATCACCTTGATCCTGGACGAGATCCAGACCGGACTGGGACGCACCGGCAAGCTGCTGGCCGAAGAGCACGAAGGCATCGAAGCCGACGTCACGCTCATCGGCAAGGCGCTCTCGGGGGGCTTCTATCCCGTGTCCGCCGTCCTGTCCAACGCGGATGTGCTGGGGGTGTTCCAGCCGGGACAGCATGGCAGCACCTTCGGCGGCAATCCGCTGGCCTGCGCCATTGCCCGCGCCGCGCTGCGCGTGCTGACCGACGAGGGCATGATCGAGAACGCCGCGACGATCGGCGCCTACTTCCTGGATCGCCTGCGTGCGCTGCCCGGCCCCGTGCGCGAAGTGCGCGGGCGCGGGCTGATGCTGGCGGTCGAACTGGAACCCGACGCCGGCGGCGCCCGCCTGTGGTGCGAACGCCTGCTGGCACGCGGCATGCTGGTCAAGGACACGCATGGCCACACGCTGCGGCTGTCGCCGCCGCTGATCGTGACGCGCGAGCAGGTCGACTGGGCCTGCGACCAACTCGCCGCGGTACTATCCGCCCCTTGATGAAACGCCCTCCTGGAGTCCGCGCCTTGCAGAAGAAAGCCACCCTGCCCACCCAAATCACCCTGATCGGCGCCCCCACGGATATCGGCGCGGGCGCTCGCGGCGCATCGATGGGACCCGAAGCCCTGCGCGTCGCGGGCCTGGGACCCGTCATTGAAGCCCAGGGCTTCCAGGTGAAGGACCGCGGCAATGTGCAAGGTCCCGCCAACCCCTGGCTGCCACCCGTGGACGGCTACCGCCACCTTGAAGAAGTGGCCGCGTGGAACCAGGCCGTGCACGACGCCGTCCACGAGGAACTGACCCTGGGCCGCCTGCCCGTCCTGCTGGGCGGCGACCACTGCCTGGGGATAGGCTCGATCAGCGCCGTCGCGCGCCACTGCCGCGCCGCCGGCAAAAAGCTCCGGGTGCTCTGGCTGGACGCGCACGCCGACTTCAACACGAATACGCTCACTCCCACCGGCAATACTCACGGCATGCCGGTGGCCTGCCTGTGCGGCTACGGACCCGCGGCCATCACGGGCATGTCGGGCCAGACCCCGGACATCGATCCGGCCTGCATCCGCCAGATCGGCATCCGCAGCGTAGACCCGGGCGAAAAGCGCCTGGTGCACGAAGCCGGACTGGAAGTCTTCGACATGCGCTACCTGGACGAGATGGGCATGCGCGCCACGATGGAAGCCGCGCTGGCGGACCTGGACGCGGACACTCACCTGCATGTCAGCTTCGACGTGGACTTCCTGGATCCGGAGATCGCGCCTGGCGTGGGCACCACGGTGCCCGGCGGCCCCACCTACCGCGAAGCCCAGTTGTGCATGGAAATGATTGCCGACACCGGCCTCATGCGCTCGCTCGACGTGGTGGAGCTGAATCCCGCCTTCGATGTGCGCAACAAGACCGCGGAATTGGCCGTGGACCTGATCGAAAGCCTGTTCGGAAAATCCACGCTGGTGCGTCGCGGCGCCTAGGGCCTGTACGCCCGGCGCCAGACACCTGGCATTCACCCGGGCCTGCTAGCCCTCGCGGTCACGCCGGATGGCCTGCGCGGCGTCGCGCAAATGCCCCAGATTCGCGTCCCGCTGCGCCCAGACGCGGGGCGTCGGACCGGCCATGCACAGCGCGTACCATTCGCCGCCCAGGTCCAGCGCCACCGCCAGCCCGGTCAGGTCGGCCACGCTCTCTCCCACGTTCGACGCCCAGCCTTGCGCCGCCACGCGCTCCACATCGGCCAGCAGCGCCTCGCGCGTCGCCAGCGTGCTGTCCGTATAGCGGGTGTACTGCGCGGCGGCCAGCACATGCTCGCGCTCGGCGGGCGACAGGCGCGCCAGGATGGCCTTGGCCACGGAACTGGTGTGCAGGGGCCGGCGCTCGCCGGGCCGCGCCGCATAGTGCACGGGCTGCGTGGACTCCACGACATCCAGGAACAGCACCGCGCCGTCCTGGATCTTGCCCAGCATCACGGTCTCGTTGGCTGCATCGCGCAAGGCCGAAAGCCGCGGGCGCACCTGCTCCAGCCAGGGATCGCCGGTCAGGATCTGCGCACTCAGGCTGTGCAGTTTCGCCGTCGGGTAGTAGCCGGCCCGGCGACGCACCTCGTACAGATAACCCCGCGCCACCAGCGTGCGCACCAGCGCCAGGCAGCTGGACATGGGCGCGCCCAGGCCCTGGGCCAATTCCGTCAACGGCATGGGGCGCCGTGTCTGCGCAAACAGTTCGATCAGCTCCAGCGTGCGGACGACAAGCTTCACTTCCATGGCGGCAATCCTTCCTGGCGCTTCCGGGCCGGCGTCGCGCTGCCGGCCTAGGTAATCCACTATGTTGACATTTCATGTGTGTGTACCTAAATTCTTGCACAGGAATTTACATTCACCAATAAGAAAAAAATTTCAGCCGGCTGGAGAACCGGCGCCCCGGCACCAGGTACCGCGTCATCAACAAAATTCAATAATCCGCCCGCGAACGGGCTGGGAGACAAACAGATGCGTATCAAACCCATGCTGGCGGCCCTGGCCGCCGCCCTGGCCGCCTGCGCGGCCCAAGCCCAGACCGACGTCGTGCGCCTGGGCGTATCCAACGACCGTTCCGGCATTTACTCCGACCTGGGCGGGCTGGGCTCCGAAATGGCCGTGCGCATGGCCGTCGAGGACTTTGGCGGCAAGGTGGCCGGCAAGACCGTCGAAGTCATCGGCGCGGACAACCAGAACAAGGCCGACGTCGCCTCCGCCCTGGTGCGCCGATGGTTCGACACGCAGGGACTGGTGGCGGTGGTCGACGGCGGCGCAAGTTCGGCCGGCCTGGCCGCGCAGGGCGTGGCGCGCGAGAAAGGCGGGTCCGCCCTGATCAGCGGCGGATTCGCCGGTGACTTCAGCGGCAAGCAATGCAGCAACCTCAGCACCCAGTGGGCGCCGGACACCTATGCGCTGGCCAACGCGGTGGTCAAGAGCGTGGTGGAAGGCGGCGGCAAGTCCTGGTATTTCATCACCACCGACTACGTGTTTGGCAAATCCCTGGAAGGCAATGCCTCGCGCTTTGTGCAGAACGCCGGCGGCAAGGTCGTGGGCAGCACGCGCCATCCGCTCGGCGCCATGGACTTCGCCTCCTTCCTGGTGCAGGCGCAATCCTCCAAGGCCGACGTCGTCGGCCTGGCCAGCGCCGGCGGCGACCTGGTCAACCTGATCAAGCAGGCTCAGGAGTTCGGGCTGACGGGCGGCAAGCAGCGCATGCTGACCTTCCTGACCTTCATCAACGATGTGCAGGCAATGGGCCTGCCCGTCGCCCAGGGGCTGACCTTCCCAACCGGCTTTTACTGGGACGCGGACGAGGACACGCGCGCCTGGACGCAGCGGTGGCAGAAGAAGATGGGCGTGACTCGCGCGCCTTCGATCGTGCAGGCACTGAGCTACGTGTCCACCACCCACTACCTGCAAGCCGCGCAGGCGGCCGGCACCTTCGACGGGGCGGCGGTCAACCAGAAGATGCGCGAGTTGCCCATCACCACCAAATTGATCAAGAATGCCCGGGTACGTCCCGAGGACGGCCGAGTCATCATGGACCTGTATCTGGTTGAAGTGAAAAAGCCCGCCGAATCGAAATACCCGGGCGACTTCTACCGCATCCTGTCCACCGTGCCTGGCGAAAAGGTCTTCGTGTCGCTGGCCGACAGCGAATGCCCCTTGGTCAAGAAGTGAATGCAGCCTGCCGCGCCCGCAATGCGGGCTGGCGGCACGGCAAGGTAAACCATCAGAGGAGACATCACATGAAGTGCTATTGCGTCGTCAATTTCCGCGAACCCCTGCAGGAAATGGACCAGCCCACGCCCACGCCGCAAGGGTCGCAGGTGCTGCTGAAGGTACGCGCGGCCGGCGTATGCCACAGCGATATCCATCTGTGGGAAGGCGGCTATGACCTCGGCCAGGGACGCACGCTCTCCTTGAAGGACCGCGGCGTGTCGCTGCCGCTCACCATGGGCCACGAAACGGTGGGCGCCGTGGTCTCGGCCGGCCCCGACGCCCAGGGGCTCGCGTCCGACCGCAATTACCTCGTGTATCCCTGGATCGGCTGCGGCAACTGCCCGTCCTGCGCGGCGGGCATGGAAAACCACTGCACCGCCCCCGCCTGCCTGGGCGTGCACCGCGCGGGCGGCTATGCCGACCACATCCTGGTGCCGCACCCGCGCTACCTGATCGACATCGGCGACCTTGACCCGGCGCAAATCGCGCCCTACGCGTGCTCCGGCCTGACCACCTATTCCGCGCTGAAGAAGATTGGCGCGGACATCTACCGCGAGCATCCCGTCGTCATCTTCGGCGCGGGCGGCCTGGGCCTGATGAGCCTGACCTTGATCAAGGCCCTGGGCGGCGCGGGCGCGATCGTCGTCGACATCGATCCCGCCAAGCGGCAGGCGGCCCTGGATGCGGGCGCGCTGGCCGCCATCGACGGCGCGGCCCCCGACGCCGCGCAGCAGATCATCAAGGCCGCGGGCGGCAAGCCCGTGCGGGCCGCGATCGACCTGGTCGGCGCACCCGCCACCACCTCGCTCGCCTTCGATTTCCTGACCAAGGGCGGCAAGCTGATCATCGTCGGCCTGTTCGGCGGCGCCTCGTCGTGGCCGATCGCGCTGATCCCGATGAAGGCCATGTCCATCATCGGCAGCTACGTGGGCAACCTGACCGAATTGCAGGAGCTGATGGAACTGGTGCGCTCGGGCAAGGTGCCGCCAATGCCGGTGCACCGCCACGCCCTGGCCGAGGCCGACAGCGTGCTCGCATCGCTGCGGGCCGGCAAGGTCGTCGGCCGGGCCGTGCTCACGACGGACTGATCGACCGCGCATGAAGAAGGGGAGCCTGGGCTCCCCTTTCTTTTTCTGCGTGCTGCGTGCTGCGTGATTGCCGCGGTCATGGTCATTGCGCTCAGGCCGGCCGCAACCGCGGGTCATAGATGAAGCGCTCGCGCCGCACCACCACGATGTGCTCGGCGTCGGGATGGGCGGGATTGATCAGGAAATTGCAGTCCGGCACGCCGCGATACGGCACGATGGCGCTGGGCAGTTCCAGCAGCGCCGACACGCCGGATTGCACCCAGTTGTCGCCCACGGCCTGCGAGGCCTCGGCGAAGGGCACGGCTTCCCAGAAGGGATAGTCCTCTTGCAGCTGGGTCAGGGTCAGTATCTGCCGGGCCTCGTGCACTGCGCTGGGCACGGCCAGCTCGATCAGGTAGCGGTTGGCTTGCTCCGACGCCCTGGCCGCAAAATGGACCACGGTTTCCAGCACCGCCAGCGCCACGCTGGCCGAGGCATAGACCACCGCCGTGCCGGGGCTGTTATAGCGCCCGCCCACCGCTGCGGCCCCTGCCCCGCTCAGGTCGTCCGCCCGGTACTTGCCCGCCGTCGTGCCGATGCGCCACAGCGAGACAAAGTCCGTCATGCGTAGACGCCGGCGGCGGCCCGCGCCAGCGTGTCTTCAACGATGCGGCTGCTGGCGTCGGACGTCAGCAGGGACAAGGGCTTGACGTTGCCCAGCGCGGGCACGGGCGTATTCAGCCACAGCACCGCTTCCTCGTCGCTGCCCAGGACCTGGCGGGCCACCCGCGCCACCCGGGCCACCCGGGCCAGACGGTCGGATTCGCCCAGCGGCAGCATCTGGCCCTCGCGGGTCCAGCGCGACAAGGACGCGGCCTTGACCTCGGTGATGGCCATGATTTCCGACTTGGGCACTTGCAGGTAGTCGGCGGCGTCGTCCACCATCTGGGCAGGCAGGCCGCGGCGCACGTCGCGCGCGATATCCGTCAGGGGGCTGTCCACCAGCCCCAGGAACAGCTGCTTGGCCCGGACCGCGGCATGGCGCGGAGGCCGCTTGGCGGTCGCGCCGCGCTTGGGCGTGGATTTATCGCTTAGGGCTATGGTCATGGCCGTCTCCCGGACTGTCGTCCGTGTCCGCCGGACGCGGCGGGAAATTCCGAATTGAATTTATAATATCCCATTTGGAACCCCCGTCGCAAGCCCGCGCCACCCTCCGGCAGGCGCCGGATTTGGCCCTATCATAGGCGGCGGCAACACACCCATCAGCACACTTACAAGGACTGGCAATGACCGACCGGCAGCTCACGATACTCGCGGCGTTGAATCTCATGGTGGCGGTTGGCGCCGGCGCCTTCGGCGCGCATGGACTCAAGCGCATGCTGACGCCCGAGCTGTTGGCCGTCTGGCAGACTGGCGTGATGTATCACCTGATCCACGCGCTGGGCCTGTTCGTGATCGCGCTGCTGGGCGCCCGTTTCGGATCCCCGCTGCTGTCCGCCGCCGGCATGGTCATGTTCGTGGGCATCGTGCTGTTTTCCGGCAGCCTGTACGTGCTGTCGCTGACCGGCACCCACTGGCTGGGCGCCGTCACCCCGTTCGGCGGCGCCGCCTTCCTGGCCGCCTGGGCCATGGTGGCGCTGGCCGCCTACCGCGCCCAGGGCTAAGCCGCCCCACCGTCGTTCCCACGGCGGCGGGAACCGCCGCTTTTCGCAGGTTTCAGAGTTTCAGATGTCCACCTCGACCGCATTACCCGCCGCCCGTGACCGCTCCGCCGCCGCAGGCATAGCCTGTGTGGTGGGCGGCATTTTCTTCCTGACCCTGAGCGACGCCAACGCCAAATGGCTGGGCGCGCACTACAACCCGCTGCAGATCCTGTTCCTGCGCGCGCTCATCGCGCTGCCATTCGTGACCGCGCTGGCGCTGTGGCTGGGCGGCCGCCGGGTGCTGCGCACCACCCATCCCGGCCTGCACCTGACGCGCGGCGCCATCAACGTCGTGTCGGCCTATTGCTTCTACCTGGGCTTGCGCGATTTGCCGCTGGCCGAGGCCACCGCGATCGCGTTCGCCGCGCCGCTGTTCGTCACGGCGCTGTCGGTGCTGATCCTGAAGGAACAGGTGGACGGCAAGCGCTGGGTGGCGGTGCTGGCGGGGTTCGCCGGCGTGCTGATCGTGGTGCGGCCAGGCACGGATACCTTCCAGGCGGCCACCCTGTTGCCGCTGACGACCGCCCTGCTCTATGCCGTGATGATGATCACCGCGCGCGGCATCAATCGCGCCGAGGGCATGCTGACGACCACGTTCTACATCGTGCTGGGTCAACTGGTGTGCAGCGCCGTCGCCCTGCCCTGGGTCTGGCAGTCGCCGGCCATGGAAGACCTGCCGTACTTCGGCGCCGTGGCGCTGTTCAGCACGCTGGGGCTGGCGCTGATCACCCAGGGATTTCGCATCGGTCCCGCCTCGGTCGTGGCGCCGTTCGATTACACCGGCCTGATCTGGGCCACGATCCTGGGCTGGATCTTCTGGCGAGAGGCGCCGGATGCCTATGCCTACCTGGGCGCCGTGTTCATCGCCGGCAGCGGCGTCTACATCGCCGTGCGCGAGGCGCGGGCCAAGTCCCGCCGCCGGGCCAGGGGCTGACGGGGTTCGCTATTCGCTGGGCGGCGGAAAGTTCCGCTGAAGCACGCGCGCCACGTTGGGCTCGAGCGCCGCTTCACGCGCCACCGCCGTCAAGGCCGGGCATACCGCGCCGAACCAGGACGGCCCCGGGCGCCAATGCGTCATGACCGTCACATACAGATCCAATGCCGAGAAGCGCCGGCCCAGCATATGCGGGGCGCCGGCCTGCCGCTCCAGTTCCTGCCAGAGCTCGGCCCGGCGCGTATGCACGCGCTCTCGCAGCAGGTCGGCCGCCGCGCCCGCGGTGGTCCATTGGGGCGGATCGTCGCCATAGGTGAAGGTCGGATAGACCGCCGCCACCAGGCGCACCAGCAGATTCAGGAAACGGACCCGTTCCGGCTTGTCCGGCGCGGGCGCCAGGCCGGCCTGGGGCGCCACATCGTTAAGGTGCAGGATCATGGCCGCGCTCTCGGTCATGACTTCGCCATCGGGGGTGATCAGCGTGGGCACCTGGCCCAGCGGGTTCAGGTGCAGCAGCCGGTTGCGCTCGGGACCGGGTTTCAGGTACGGCACGTCCGTCAGCGTATGCGGCACGTTGGCCAGCACCAGCGCCATCTCGACGATGGCTGAACCGCAGCCCGCGGAACCGATCAGCTCGTAGGTTTTCATGGCAATCACCCCCCCGATTCCACGGGAGCCAGCCGCAGCAGTTCGCCCGGCGAGGCATCCGTCAGCACATACACATAACCGTCCGGCCCCTGCCGCACGTCGCGTATCCGGCTCTTGCGGTCAACCAGCAGCAGCTCCTGCGCCACCACGCGGTTGCCGTCCAATGTCAGGCGTATCAGATTCCGGTTGACCAGCGCGCCGATGAACAGCGACTTGCGCCAGGCCGGAAACCGGTCCGCGTCGTAGAAGGCCATGCCGCTGATGGCCGGAGACTTCGGCCACCAGTACAACGGCGACTCCATGCCGGGCAAGGTTTCGCCCTGGGCTTCGGGAATGGCCAGGCCCGAGTAGTTGATGCCGTAGGTTGCCAGCGGCCAGCCGTAGTTCTTGCCCGGCTGCACCAGGTTGATCTCGTCGCCACCGCGCGGTCCGTGCTCGTTTTCCCAGAGCTCGCCCGACCACGGGTTCAACGCCATGCCTTGCGGGTTGCGATGGCCGTAGGACCAGATCTCCGGCCGGGCGCCTGCCTTGCCCACGAAGGGATTGTCCGCCGGCACCGTGCCATCGGTCTTGAGCCGCACCACCTTGCCCTGCAATTTGTCCAGATCCTGGGCGGTGGGCCGCTGATTGTTTTCGCCCAGCGAGATGTACAGATAGCCCTTGCCGTCGAACACCAGGCGCGATCCGAAGTGCAGGCCGGACGACAGCTTGGGCTCCTGGCGAAACAGCACGCGGAAGTCCTGCAGGCCGGTCGCGTCGTCGGCCAGGCGCCCGCGGCCCACCACGGTACCGCTCTTCGAACCGTCCGACTCCGCGTAGGAGAGGTACACATAGCGGTCCGTCGCGAAATCCGGCGACAGCGCCACGTCAAGCAGGCCGCCCTGCCCTTGCGCGGCCACCTTCGGCACGCCGGAGAGCGGCTTGGACAGGCCGCCCGGCATGCGCAGCAGTCTCAGGTTGCCGGGGCGCTCGGTGATCAGCATGCCGCCTTCAGGCAGAAATGCCATCGACCAAGGATGGTCCAGCCCGCCTACGACCGGCGTGACCCGCGCGGCCACCGAAGGCGGCTCCTGCGCGGCGCGCGCCATCGCGGGCGCCGCGACGGACGCAACGGCCACGACGGACAGGCAGAACAGCAAGGGGATCGCGCGCATGCTCGCGGCGGTGCGTGACTGCATGGACATCTCCGGCGGCGACAGGTTGGAATGCGGGCGCGCAAAGCACTGCAGGGAGACGGGACGTGTCCCACGGTTGGCGTACCATAGCGCCCAGGGACGGGTGGTCTCCCGTCCTTCCTCTCAGGAGACTCCATCACATGAAACTGTACTACATGCCCGGCGCGTGTTCGCTCGCTTCCCACATCGTCCTGGAGTGGATCGGCAAGCCGTACGAAACGCACAAGCTCAGCCGTGAAGAGCTCAAGGGTCCCGAGTTTCTAAAGGTCAATCCGCTGGGCGCCGTGCCTGCGCTGACCGACGGCGACTGGGCCATCACCCAGAACGCCTCCATTCTTGAATACCTGGCCGAACAGGCCCCGCAAAGCCAGCTGCTGGGCGACGGCACCGCGCGCTCGCGCGCCGACGTGCGCCGCTGGCTCGGCTTCATCAACTCCGACATCCACAAGACATTCTCCATGATCTTCGGCGCGCAACGCTTCCTGAAGGAAGAAGGCGCGCAGAAGGAATTGGCCGGTTCCGCCTCCAAGCTGCTGACCAGGCTTTTCGCGCAGCTGGACACGCAACTGACCGGCCGGCCCCACCTGACGGGCAACGCCCCGTCGATCGCCGACGCATATCTGTACGTCGTGCTGCGCTGGGCGCACGCCAAGGAAGTGGACTTGTCCGGGCTGGACAACCTGGCGGCTTTCTACAAGCGCATGGAAGAAAACGCGGGCGTGAAGGCCGCGCTGAAGGCTGAAGGGCTGTAAAGCGCGTCCGGGTTCCGGCGATCTGGCGGGAATCCGGCCGGACGCCCTATCCGGCCGACCCCGGCGTGGCGTCCATGCCGGGCAGCGCCTGCCCTTCCAGCGTCTTTTTCACCGCCGCCAGGAAGCGCCGCGCCAGCAGTGGCGGCGCGCTCAGGTTGGAATGCGTGGCCCAGATCTCGACGCTGGCCTCCGGCGCTATCGGGCGCAGCGCCATGTGCGCGGCCTGATCGGGCGTGACGCACCAGGCATCCACCAGCGCCGGCCCCAGCCCCTGCTGCACGAACGAACAGGCGGTCACGGGGGAATGCACCTCCACCGCCGCCGCGCAGCGCGGCCCCTCGCCAAAGAAGGGCTGGAGCGCGCGCCCCAATGGCGTGTCGCGGGGATAGCCGATCCACGCCGCCGACGAGAAATCCTCGGGCAGCACCACGTCGTGGCTGGCCAGCGGATGCCCGGGCGGCAGCACGCAGACCACCGGCACCCGCGCCAGCCTGACCGAGGTCAGGTTGGGATGGTCGGGCGGCTGCATGGAAATGCCGATGTCCGCCTGCCCGGACAGGAAGTATCCCGCCAGTTCATCGAATGTCACGCTGCGGTAATCCACCCGTGCATCGGCATTGCGGCCGCGAAACCGCTCCAGGGCCATGGGGACCAGGCGCTGGCCGAAACTGGCGCTGGCCACGATCTTCAGCATGCCCGCGCCAGACTGCCCCAGGCTGGCGGCCAAATCGTTCACGCGCTGGATGCCGCCATACACCTGCTCGACCTCGGCATACAGGCGCCGCGCCTCGGCCGTGGGCGACAGCCGGCTCTTCACCCGTTCGAACAGGCGATAGCCCAGGCGGCTTTCCGTCAGGGCCAGCACCCGGCTTACCGCCGGCTGCGACACATGCAGCATCCGCCCCGCCCCGCTGATCGAGCCGGCCATCATGATGGCGCGGAACACCTCGATCTGACGCAGGTTCAACGGCCTTCCCGCGCTGGGCCCGACCTCGTCGGCGTAAGCGTCCGCATCCATTTTCTTCCCCGTGATCAATAACGAGGGATTATAGGTTTTAGACATTTTTCGATGACGCGGCGCCGCAAACGCGGGTGTACTCTGCCCCCCTCAACACAACAAAACCAGGGGAAATCCACCATGCGCAGCAAATTCTTCCGCACTCTTTCCGTGGCGACGCTAAGCGTCGCCCTGTTCGGCACGGCCACGGCCGCCGGCTATCCCGACAAGCCCATCACCTTCGTGGTGCCATCCGCCGCCGGCGGATCGCCCGACGTGCTGTCGCGCCTGATCACGACGCAAATCGCCCGCGACACCGGCGCCACGATGGTCATCGAGAACCGCCCGGGCGCCGCCGGCAACATCGGCATCGCGCTGATCAAGCGCGCCGCGGCCGACGGCTACACCGTGGGCTACGGCAACATCAACACGCTGGCCGTGAACCGCTCGCTGTTCAAGCGCCTGCCTTACGACGTGGACCAGGACCTGACCCCGGTCGCCCACATGTTCGATCTGTACAACGCGCTGATCGTGCCGGCCGACTCCCCCGTCAAGAGCGTGCAGGAACTGATCGACCGCGCCCGCAAGGAACCCGGCCGCCTGTCCTACGGCGCGTCGGGCGTGGGCACCACGGGCCACATGGGCGGCGAGCTCTTCAAGAGCATGGCCAAGCTGGATGTGATGTTCATCCCCTACAACGGCGGCCCCGCCGCCATCCAGGACCTGCTGGGCGGGCGCCTGGACTACCTGTTCGTCAACACCTCGGAAGCCGCTCCGCTGGTCAAGAGCGGCAAGGTCCGCGCCATCGGCGTCAGCAGCCTGAAGCGCCTGTCGCTGATGCCCGACGTGCCCACGCTGGACGAAGCCGGCCTGAAGGGCTACGAGACCGTCGCCTGGGGCGGCGTGGTGGCGCCCAAGGGCACCCCGCCGGACGTGGTGGCCACGCTGAACGCCGCCATCCAGAAGGCGCTGCAAGCCCCCGAAGTGCGCACCGGCCTGGCCACGCTGGGCGCCGAACCCGCCACCGGCTCGCCCGCCGAGTTCAAGCAGCTGATCGATCGCGAAACCGCCAAATGGCAGGCAATCATCGATAACGCCGGCATCGAAAAACTCGACTAAGCGCACTCCATGACGGCAGACACCTTGCAGGCGGACTTCATCGTGGCGGGCGCCACGCTTATCGACGGCTCGGGCGGGCCCGCCCGCGTGGGCGATCTGGCCGTGCTGGGCGACCGCATCGTGGCGGTGGGCAGTTTTGCCCATCCCGCGGGCGTGCCGGTCATCGACGGCCGGGGCCAGGCGCTGGCGCCGGGCTTCATCGACTCGCACACCCACGACGACGGCTACCTGCTGGCGCATCCCGATATGCTGCCCAAGGTGTCTCAAGGCATCACCACGGTGGTCACCGGCAACTGCGGGATCAGCCTGGCGCCCCTGTCCCGCAGCGAGATCCCGCAGCCGCTGGACCTGCTGGGCCCGGCGGAACTGTTCCGCTTCGGCACCTTCCGGGCCTGGATGGACGCGCTGCGCGCCACCCCCGCCGCGGTCAACGTGATTCCGCTGGTGGGCCACACCACCTTGCGCGTCGCCGTCATGGACGACACCTCGCGCGCCGCGGACGGCCCGGAACGCGCCGCCATGCGCGAACTGATGCAGGAAGCACTGGACGCGGGCGCGTTCGGCGTATCCACCGGCACCTTCTATCCGCCGGCCAGCGCCGCGCCCACCGATGAAATCATCGACGTGTGCCAGCCGCTGCAGGGCCGGTCCGGCATCTACGCCACGCATCTGCGCGACGAAGCCGACCACATCGTGCCCGCCATGGAAGAAGCGCTGCTCATCGGCCGCGAACTGGATTGCCGCGTGGTGTTCTCGCACCATAAGCTGGCCGGCGAACGCAACCACGGCCGCACCCGCGAAACGCTGGACATCATCAGCCGCGCCGCCGCCTCGCAGCCCGTCTGCCTGGACTGCCATCCCTACCCCGCCACGTCGACCATGCTGCGGCTGGACCGCGCGCGGCTCGCCAGCCGCACGATGATCACCTGGTCCAAGGGCTACCCTGAAGCCACCGGCCGCGATTTCAGCGACGTCATGGCGGAGCTGGGCCTGGACGACGAGGCCGCCGTGGCCCGGCTGGCTCCGGCGGGAGCCATCTATTTCCTGATGGATCCGGCGGATGTCAGCCGGATCTTCGCCCACCCGCTGGCGATGGTCGGATCCGACGGCCTGCCCTTCGACCCGCATCCCCACCCCCGCCAATGGGGCACCTTCACCAATGTGCTGCGCACGATGGTGCGCGAACAGAACCTGCTGTCGCTGGAAGTCGCCATCCACAAGATGACCGGGCTGGCGGCGGACCAGTACGGCGTCTCCGGGCGCGGATTGCTGCGCGAGGGGTATCATGCTGACCTGGTGCTGTTCGATCCCGCCACCGTGACAGATGTGGCCACTTTTTCAGCTCCCATTCAGGCAAGCCAGGGCATCCACGCCGTGTGGGTCAATGGCAAGCGGGTCTGGGACGGGGAACGGACCGGCGCCGAACGCCCGGGCAAGGTCCTGACTCCCGGTGATGCATTTTCGGAGTACATAAAGTGAAGACGTTTTCCCAGGGCTGCTACCTGGGTGTATTGGGCGGCATGGGGCCCATGGCCGGCGCGGCCTTTGCCCTCCGCCTGGCGGCGCTGACGCCCGCCGCGTTCGACCAGCAGCACATTCCCACGCTGCTGCGCAACGACCCCCGCATTCCCGACCGCTCCAGCGCCTATATGGCCGGCGGCGAAAATCCCCTGCCCTACATGGTGGAAGGCGTGCGATTCCTGGAACAGGCGGGCGCCCAGCTCATCGCCATTCCGTGCAACACCGCTCACCTCTGGTTCGACGAGATTGCTGCGTCCACCCGGCTGCCCGTGCTGCACATCATCCAGGCCGTCATCGAAGACCTGCGCCGGCTGGGCCTGCCCCGCGGCCGCATCGGCCTGATGGGCACCGCCGCCACGTTGAAGCTGGGCCTCTACCAGCGCCAGCTGGAGGCGCAAGGCTACGAGTGCATCGTGCCTGACGATGACGAAGTCGAGCGCTATTGCATGGGCTCGATCCGCGCCGTCAAGGGCAACCAGCTCGAAGACGCCTTTGCCCCGGCGGCCGAATGCATCGCCCGCCTGAAGGCGCGCGGCGCCGACGCCGTGGTGCTCGGCTGCACGGAACTGCCCCTGGCCGTGCCGCACGCCTTGCGCCCCGGACTGGGCGTGACGCTGACGGACTCCATCGACGCGCTGGCCCGCGCGGCGATCGCACACTACCACGCCGACCAACCGGAACAGGCTATCGCGGCTTGAAAGGGCCCCCACGCTGCGCACGCTACGCGTGCTTGCTGCCCCCCGAGGGGGCGGCCCAGCCTTGGGGCGGCCCGGCGGCTGGGCGGGCCCCCACGTTGCGCACGCTACGCGTGCTTGCTGTCCTCCGAGCGGGCTGCCCAGCCTTGGGGCGGCCCGGCGGCTGGGCGCTCCCCCCGCTGTGGAAAAAAAAGGCGCATCTCACGATGCGCCCACTCCCTTCGCGGGGAAGATATCAGCCGCCCAGGTACGCCTTGCGGACCTTGTCGTTGACCAGCAGGTTCGCGCCGGTGTCTTGCAACACCACGCGGCCGTTCTCCAGCACGTAGCCGCGATCCGCCACGCCCAGCGCCTTGTTCGCGTTCTGCTCGACCAGGAACACGGTCACGCCCTGTTCGCGGATCTCGCGGATGATGTCGAAGATCTGGGCAATCACCAAGGGCGCCAGGCCCAGCGTGGGCTCGTCCAGCAGCAGGAGACGGGGACGCGTCATCAGCGCGCGGCCGATAGCCAGCATCTGCTGCTCGCCGCCCGACATCAGGCCGGCGCGCTGGCTGGCACGTTCCTTCAGGCGCGGGAACAACCCATAGACATGGTCGATGCCGGCCTGGATCTCCTCGCGCTTGGAGAAGAAGCCGCCCATCATCAGGTTCTCGGCCACCGTCAGGTCCTTGAACACGCGCCGCCCCTCCGGCGAAATGGCAATGCCATTGCGCATGATGTGGTGCGTTTCCTTGTGGGTGATGTCCTCGCCCTCGAACGTGATCTTGCCTTCGCGGGCTCGCGGATTCCCGCAGACCGTCATCAGCAGCGTCGTCTTGCCCGCGCCGTTGGCGCCGATCAGCGTGACGATCTCGCCCTGGTTGACTTCCACCGACACGCCGTTCAACGCCTGAATTGCGCCGTAGTAGGTGTGTATGTTTTCCAGCTTAAGCATCATTCCTCCCCCAGGTACGCCTTGATGACGCGCTCGTCGTTGCGCACCTGGTCGGGGGTGCCGGTCGTGATGGGCTTGCCGTGCTCCATGACGAGAATGCGGTCCGAAATGCCCATGATCAGGCTCATGTCGTGCTCGATCAGCAACACCGCGACGCCGAACTCGCGCCGCAGCTGGTCGATCAGCGATTGGAGATCCCGCTTTTCCTGGGGATTCAGGCCCGCCGCCGGCTCGTCCAGCATCAGCAGCCGTGGTTTGGTGATCATGCAGCGCGCGATCTCCAGGCGCCGCTGGTGGCCGTAAGCCAGGTTGCCGGCCTCGCGGTTGGCGAATTCGCGCAGGCCCATGAAGTCCAGCCATTGCGCGGCGCGCGACAGCGCGTCGGCTTCGGACTGGCGGTAGCCCTTCAGCTTCAGCAGGCCGGGCAGCAGGCGCGCCTCCACCTGCGTATGCTGCGCCACCAGCAGGTTCTCCAGCACGGTCAGCTGCTTGAACAGGCGCACGTTCTGGAACGTGCGCACCAGGCCGTGGCGCGCCACCTTATGGCTGGGCAGCCCGGTGATGGACTTGCCGTCCATGACGATGTCGCCCGCGGTCGGCGCATAGAACCCGCCCACGCAGTTGAACACCGTGGTCTTGCCCGCCCCATTGGGGCCGATGATGGCGAACACCTCGTCGGACTTGACTTCAAACGCCACGCTGTCGACGGCCAGCAGGCCGCCGAACCGCATGGTGAGTCCGGATACTTTCAGCAATGCCTCGCTCATTTAGACAGCTCCACGTGGGGACGCTTCATGGGCAACAACCCCTGCGGACGCCACATCATCATCAACACCATCACCAGGCCGAACATCAGCATCCGGTACTCGGCGAATTCGCGCGCCAGCTCAGGCAGGACCGTCAGCAGGATGGCCGCGAGTATCACGCCCACCTGCGAGCCCATGCCGCCCAGCACCACGATGGCAAGGATCAGCGCCGATTCGATGAAGGTGAAGGACTCCGGGTTCACCATGCCTTGGCGCGCCGCGAAGAACGCGCCGCCAAAGCCGGCGAACATGGCGCCCAGCGTGAATGCGGAAAGCTTGATGCGCGTGGGGTTCAGCCCCAGGGAACGGCAAGCGATCTCGTCCTCGCGCAGCGCTTCCCAGGCGCGGCCGACCGGCATGCGGATCAGGCGCGTGGATACGAACAGCGTGGCCAGCGCCAGCAGCAGCGCCATCATGTACAGATAGATCACCATGTCCTGGTTCTGGAACGTCAGCCCGAAGAATTCATGGAACGTCGTGCCCCCTTCCGTGCTGGGACGGCGGGTCATTTCGAGTCCGAAGAATGTGGGCTTCGGGATGCCCGATATGCCGTCCGGGCCGCCCGTCAGGACGTTCAGGTTGATCAGCAGCAGGCGGATCATTTCACCGAAGCCCAGCGTCACGATGGCCAGGTAGTCACCGCGCAGCCGCAGCACCGGAAAGCCCAGCACGAAGCCGAACAGCGCCGCCATCGCGCCCGAGAACGGCAGCGCTTCCCAGAAGCTCCAGCCGCCCCAGTGGTACAGCAAGGCATAGGTATAGGCGCCCACGGCGTAGAAGCCCACGAAGCCCAGGTCCAGCAGCCCCGCGAAACCCACCACGATGTTCAGCCCCAGGCCGAGCATGACGTAGATCAGCACCAGCGTGGCGATGTCCACCGAACTGCGGCCCGCGAAGAACGGCCAGATCACCGCGATCGCCAGGATCAGCAAGATCAGCGGCTTGTTGTTCCTGCCGGGCGCGGAAGGCAGGACCGGCAGGCTCGTCTTGAGCTTCTGGAACGGGATCGCGATCCAGGGGCGCAGCATCTGGAAGACGAACACCACCGCCGCGGCAAGCGCCACCAGCGACCAGTGCGACTCCATCGACGTGCGCGCGCCCTGACGGATCAGCTGCAGGCCAAAGACCGGAGTAACGATGACCGCCGTCAGCACGGCAGCCATCGTGGCGTTTTTCAGATTGTTTTTTGACATCAGACTTTTTCCACCTCAGGTTTGCCCAGCAGCCCGGTGGGACGGAACAGCAGAATCAGGACCAGCAGCGAGAACGCCACGATGTCCTTGTACTGTGACGATATATAGGCAGCCGCGAAGGTCTCGGCCAGGCCCAGCAGCACGCCGCCCAGCATGGCGCCGGGAATGCTGCCGATACCGCCCAGCACCGCCGCCGTGAAGGCCTTGATGCCGGCCAGGAAGCCGATGAAGGGATTCAGCTTGCCGATGGTGATGGCGATCAGCACACCGCCCACCGCCGCCAGGATCGCGCCCATCACGAACGTGAACGAGATCACGCGGTTGGTGTCGATGCCCAGCAGGTTGGCCATGTGCATGTCCTGCGAGCAGGCGCGCGACGCGCGGCCCATGCGGGAATACTTGATGAACAGCGTCAGGGCCACCATCAGCACCACCGTCACCAGGATGATCATGATGCGGGAGTACGGGATGGTCACGTCGAAGTCGGATCCCATGTGGAACTGCACGGCGCCCGAAACCAGCGAAGGCACGGCCATGTCGCGCGCGCCCTGGCCCAGGGCCACCCAGTTCTGCAGGAAGATCGACATCCCGATGGCGGAGATCAGCGCCACCAGGCGGGGACTGCCCCGTACGGGCCGGTAGGCCACGCGTTCGACGGAGAAGCCGTAGATGCCAGTGACGGTGATGGCCACGAGCAGCATTGCCGCAATGATGAACGGCACCGGCAGGCCGCTGTTGGTGCCGATGGACGTCAGGGTGACCAGGCCGACATAGGCGCCGATCATATAGATTTCGCCGTGGGCGAAGTTGATCATACCGATGATGCCGTAGACCATTGTGTAGCCGATGGCGATCAGCGCATAGATCGCGCCCAGAGACAATCCGTTGAAGAATTGCTGGGTAAGTTGGGGTATGAGGTCGGACATTATTTCTCTTGCTCCAAATAGTTCCGGCTCCGGTAGAGAGACCCGGAGCCGGAAACCTGGGCGTATTTTATAAGGGCCTGTGGTCACCGCCCGCCGGCCGCACAGCGCTTTTGGCGCATCGCTACGCGGATCACGGCACAACGAAGACAACAGGCCCTACACGCCGGCGGCTGCCGGCGGGATCGCGAGTTCACAGCTGGGTCTTCTTCCCGTCCTTGTCCCATTTATAGACGGCGAATTCGAAGTTCTTCAAATCGCCCTTGGCGTCGTACTCGACCTTGCCGATGCCGGTGTTGAAGGTGGTCTTGTGCATGTAGTCGGCCACCTTGGCGGGATCTTCACCCACCGCGTTGATGCTGTCGGCCAGGATCTGGACCGCGGCATAGGCCGGCATCTGGAAGGCGCCGTCCGGATCGCGCTTGGCGTCCTTGAAAGCCTTGACGATGCTTTCGTTGCCCGGCAGCTTGGTGAAGTCGGCCGGCAGCGTGACCAGCAGGCCGTCGATGGCCGGGCCGGCGATGGCCACCAGATCCTGGTTGGCGGTGCCTTCCGGACCCATGAACTGGACCTTCAGGCCCTGTTCACGCGCCTGGCGCAGCAGCAGGCCCAGCTCGGGGTGATAGCCGCCGAAATACACCAGGTCCACGCCCGAGGACTTCAGCTTGGTGATGATGGCGGAGTAGTCGCTGTCGCCGACGTTGATGCCTTCAAACAGCGCGACGTTGACGTTTTCCTTGGCCAGGGCGTCCTTGACCTGGGTGGCCACGCCCGAACCGTAGGTCTGCTTGTCGTGCAGGACGGCAACCTTCTTGGGCTTCAGGGTCTTGGCGATGTAGCTGGCTGCGTACGGACCTTGCTGGTCGTCGCGGCCGATCGTGCGGAAGAAATAATGCGGCTTGATGGTGTCGGTGACCAGCGGGGACGTCGCACCCGGGGTGATCCCGACAATGCCCTCTTCCTCGTAGACCTTCACGGCGGCGACCGTCACGCCCGAGCACGCATGGGCCACGGCGAACTTGGCGCCGGAGTTGACCACGCGGTTGGCGGCGGGCACGGCTTGCTTGGGTTCGCAACCGTCGTCGATCAGGATGGGCTCGAGCTTCTTGCCCTTGACCCCGCCCTTGGCGTTGATCGTTTCGATGGCGGTCAGGGCGCCGGCCTGGATCTGGTCGCCGTATTGCGTATTGGGACCGGTCATGGGCTGGGGAATGCCAATCTTGATCGTGTCGGCGGCGTGCGCGGCGCCAGCCAAGGCAAGTGCCCCAAGCGCCATGGCTACCGGGGTAAGGCGATTCAGAAACTTCATGCGGAGTTCTCCAGCGAGGTTTTGAGCGGCTCTGTTCAATGCGGTTTATCGGGAGAGTGCCCCTTGATCCGCATTGCCCGTCGCCGGCTTCTTGGGCAAAAACACGGTGTGGCCGGTATTCTGGAAGCAAGCCGCCATACTGTCACTGCGTGTAATCCCCAATATTTTCCGACTAACCTTAAATCGTGACGGATAGTCGCCGCAAGCCTGTGAATTCGCTGGATAAATCGCAAAGACGCCTTGGTTAGCAACTGGCGCCGATCAAGAAGTTGTGCTTGGCGATTTATATGAAAAACGATTAATACGATGTTTAAGTACGCATTTAAATACAGTACTTACGCCGGACTTACAGATAATATGCGCAGCATTAATAAAGGGATAATGACCCGCGCTACGCATTGGCCGGTTTGGCCAGGTTCCACATCAGTGCGCGGAACGGCGCCAGCATGCTGACATTGACCACCAGCTTGATCGCCAGGTCGCCCATCATCCAGGTCACCCACGGCGCGCCGGTGGCGGCGAACGCCACGCTGAAGAACACCGCCGTGTCCAGGGTCGCTCCCAGCACGCCGGACGCAAGCGGCGCGCGCCACCAGCGCTGATCGCGCAGCCGGTCGAACACCTGGATATCGACGAGCTGCGCGCAGATATAGGCCAGGCCCGAGGCCAGCGCGATGCGGGGCGAAGCTACCCATACCGAAACCGCCAGCGCGGCGGCGAAGCCGAACCAGACCACGCGCCGGGCCGCGGCCGGCCCGAAGCGGCGATTCAGGACGTCTGTCACCAGGAAGGCCACCGGATAAGACAGCCCGCCCCAGGTCAGCCAGTCATTGAGCGGCACCTGGACCAGAATATTCGAGCCCACCACCACGACCAGCATGCACAGCACGGCAATGCCGAACTGCGTGCGGGTCATGGACGGAAAGCGCGCAGCCACGGCATTCATTTCCCGAACTCCTCGGCCAGTTCGCGCGAACGCCGGGCGGCAGCCGCCATCGCGTCTTCCACGATGCCGGCAAAGCCGGCCGCCCCGAAGGCCTCCAGCGCCGCAGCCGTGGTGCCTCCCTTGGAGGTGACGCGCTCGCGCAGCACCGACAGGGGCTCGGACGATTCCGCCGCCAGCCTGGTGGCGCCGTCCAGCGTGCCCAGCGCAAGCTGCCTGGCCTGTTCGGCCGTCAGGCCGACCTTCTGCCCGCCAGCCACCAGCGCTTCAAGGAACAGAAAGACATAGGCCGGTCCGCTGCCCGACAGGGCCGTCACGCCATCCAGCGCCGCGTCGTCGGCCACCCAGACCACCTCCCCCACGCTCGACAGCAGGCGGGCCGCCAGTTCGCGGTCGGCCTGGTCCACCCCGTCCAGCGCGGTCAGCCCGGTCATGCCCGCGCCCACCAGGGCGGGCGTATTGGGCATGCAGCGCACCAGGCGGCCGAAAGGCGCCTCGGGCGTGCCCAGCCACGCGGCCAGCGTGTCGGCGCGTATGCCGGCGGCCACGCTTACCACCAAGGTGTCGTCTTGCAGCCACTGACGCGTAGAAGCCACAACGTCTTTCATGTTCTGTGGCTTGACTGCGAACACCCAGACGCGGCACCGCGCCAGGGCCTCGCCGGGGGCCGTGGCGGTGCTCATGCCGCGGGCCTGCCAGGCGGCGTGCGCATCCTGGTTTATGTCAATGACATGGATGTCCCCGGCGGCGCATACTTTGCCCGCCAGTCCGGATGCCAGGGCGGCCGCCATGTTGCCGCCGCCAATGAACGCAATCGAAAGTTCGTTTTCCATAGGCCGCAATTGTAAACGGTCGGCTTCGTCGGAGAAAAAAATGAAAATGTTCGTTCGCGCCTGAAACGCGCAATTTGACAGGCGTTTAGACTGATGTGAAAGTCACGGTTTTGTCACAAACAATTCATAAGGTGTCGTGTTTCATGCGCCCGGACAACCCGGGTTGCAACACGCCCAACTGGAGGAACCTCACTATGCGATCCCACCGTATTGCCTTGACCTTTGCCGCCATCATGACGGCTTTCGCAGGCGCTTCCGCGCATGCCGCCACCGAGATCCAGTTCTGGCACTCGATGGAAGGCGCCCTGGGCGACCGCGTGAACGGCCTGGTCGAAGAATTCAACAAGAAGAACCCCGACTTCCAGGTCAAGGCCGTCTACAAAGGCAACTACGGTGAATCCATGAACGCCGGCATCGCCGCGTTCCGCGCCGGCAATGCCCCGGACATCCTCCAGGTCTTCGAAGTCGGCACCGCCACGATGATGTACGCCAAGGGCGCCATCAAGCCGGTGCAGCAGATGTCGGAAGAAGTCGGCAACCCGATAGATCCGAAGGAATTCATCGGCGCCGTGGCCGGCTATTACTCGTCGGCCGACGGCAAGCTGGTGTCGATGCCCTTCAACAGCTCGACCGTGGTGTTCTACTACAACAAGGACGCCTTCAAGAAGGCCGGCCTGGATGCCGACAATCCTCCCAAGACCTGGGAAGAACTGGCCGCCGCCGGTCAGAAGCTGAAGGCCGCGGGCCAGGAATGCGGCTACACCACCTCGTGGCCGTCGTGGACCCAGCTGGAAACCTTCTCGGCCTGGCATAACGTGCCGTACGCCACCAAGGACAACGGTTTCGGCGGCCTGGACGCCCGCATCGCCATCAATACCCCGCTGCACGTGCGCCACCTGGAAAACCTGGCCAAGCTGGGCAAGGAAGGCATCTTCATGTACGGCGGGCGCGGCGACGAGCCGAACTCGCTGTTCATCAGCGGCAAGTGCGCCATGATCACCGGTTCGTCCGGCCTGCGCGCCAACATCGCCAAGAACGCCAAGTTCGAATTCGGCACGTCCACCGTGCCCTACTACGCCGACGTCAAGGGCGCGCCGCAGAACACCATCATCGGCGGCGCTTCGCTGTGGGTCTTCGCCAACAAGAAGCCGGAAACGTACAAGGGCGTGACCGCGTTCTTCAAGTTCCTGGCCAGCCCGGAAATCGCTGCGCGCTGGCACCAGCAGACCGGCTATGTGCCCGTCACCAAGGCTGCGTACGAGCTGACCAAGAAGGACGGCTTCTATGACAAGAATCCGGGCACCGAAGTCGGCGTGAAGCAGCTCAACGTCGAGACCACCGCGCAATCGCGCGGCCTGCGCCTGGGCTTCCTGCCGCAGATCCGCGAAATCGAGGATGCTGAAATCGAACGCATCGTCTCCGGCAAGGTTGCAGCCAAGGACGGCGCCGAGAACATCGTCAAGCGCGGCAACGAGCTGCTGGAAAAGTTCGAGAAGAGTGTAAAGTAACGGCCTTTCCCGCGACTTGCCCGCCACCTTGTCAATCGGCATTTTCCATGTCGTGACAAGGACTTATGAGGCTTAAAGCCCTGGTTTTTTTAGGGCTTTAAGCCTATCGTGTTTTTTATGAGTGCCGGCGCTTTCGGGCTCCGGACGCCTCGCGCGATACGGGCGAAGGCGGTTTCAGGCGGCGGTTACTCCAACCGCCGCTTTTCTGTACCTTGGGTTCCCCCTATGGAAAAACGCGTTGTCTTCGGGCACAAGACCTTGCCCTATCTGCTGCTCCTGCCGCAGCTGATCATTACCGTGGTGTTCTTCTTCCTCCCCGCCGGACAAGCCATGTGGCAGTCCATGCGCCTGGAAGACGCCTTCGGCCTGTCCTCCGAGTTCGTCGGGCTGGACAACTTCATGGAACTGTTCTCGCAACAGGCCTATCTGGATTCCTTCCGCGTCACCGCCGTCTTCTCGATCCTGGTGGCGGGCATCGGCCTTGGCGTGTCCCTGGTGCTGGCCCTGATGGCCGACCGCGTCATCCGCGGCTCGGGACTCTACAAGACCCTGCTCATCTGGCCGTACGCGGTGGCGCCCGCCGTCGTCGGCGTGCTGTGGCTGTTCCTGTTCTCGCCTTCGGTCGGCATCCTGGCCGTGGCCCTGCGCAAATCGGGCGTGGACTGGAATCCGCGCCTGGACGGCAACCAGGCCATGGTCCTGGTGATCATCGCCGCCGTCTGGAAACAGGTGTCGTACAACTTCCTGTTCTTCCTGGCCGGCCTGCAATCGATTCCGCGCTCGCTGATCGAAGCCGCCGCGATCGACGGCGCAAGCCCGGCGCGCCGCTTCTGGACCATCGTGTTCCCGCTGCTGTCGCCCACCACCTTCTTCCTGCTGGTGGTCAACATCATCTATGCCTTCTTCGACACCTTCGCCGTGATCGACACGACGACGCAGGGCGGTCCCGGCACGGCGACCTCGATCCTGGTCTACAAGGTGTACAGCGACGGTTTCCGCGGCCTGGACCTCGGCTCGTCCGCCGCCCAGTCCGTGATCCTGATGTTCATTGTGGTTGCCTTGACGGTCGTGCAATTCCGCTACGTCGACCGCAAAGTGCAGTATTGATTTTGTTCGAGGCTCATAACAATGGTTGAACGCCGTCCCTGGCTGGATATTCTGGCCCACATCATTCTGCTCTGCGGCGTGGCAATGGTGGCATTTCCGCTTTACGTCACTTTCGTCGCGTCCACCCAGACCGCCCAGGAAGTGGCGCAAGCGCCGATGTCGCTGATCCCCGGTTCGCACTTCGTGGACAATTACACGCAAGCCCTGTTCGGCGGCTCGTCGGGCGGTTCCTCGGGCGCGCCCGTGGGCCGCATGATGTACGTCAGCCTGATCATGGCGCTGGCGATCTCGATCGGCAAGATCGCGATCTCGCTGCTGTCGGCTTTCGCGGTCGTGTACTTCCGCTTCCCCGGCCGCATGTTCTTTTTCTGGATGATCTTCGTCACGCTCATGCTGCCCGTCGAGGTCCGCATCGCGCCCACCTACAAGGTGGTTGCCGATCTGGGCCTGCTCAACAGCTACGCCGGCCTGACCTTGCCGCTGATCGCGTCGGCCACGGCCACCTTCCTGTTCCGCCAGTTCTTCCTGACGGTCCCGGACGAGCTGATCGAAGCCGCGCGCATCGACGGCGCCGGCCCCGTGCGCTTCTTCCGCGACGTGCTGCTGCCCCTGTCCAAGACCAGCATCGCCGCCCTGTTCGTGATCCAGTTCATCTATGGCTGGAACCAATACCTGTGGCCGCTGCTGGTCACCACGAAGGAAGACATGTACCCCGTCGTCATCGGCATCAAGCGGATGATCAGCGGCGGCGACAGCGTGACCGAATGGAACATCACCATGGCCACCGCCATGCTTGCGATGATCCCGCCGGCGCTGGTCGTCATCCTGATGCAGAAATGGTTCGTCAAGGGCCTGGTCGACACTGAAAAATGACCCCACGCCGCGCCTTCGGCTTGCAGCCCCCCGGGGGGCATCCTGAGACGGCGCGGCGATGAAAAGTGACGCTAGCCCGCCCTCGCCCACCCGAACACGACTCCGAACACGAATAACTCATGGCTACTCTCAGCTTCCGTAAAGTCAAGAAAACCTACGCCGGCAATGTGCCGGTCATCCATGGCATCGACATGGATGTCAAGGACGGCGAATTCATCGTCATCGTCGGCCCGTCGGGCTGCGGAAAATCCACGCTGATGCGCATGGTCGCAGGCCTGGAAACCGTCACCAGCGGCGATATCGTGATCGACGACAAGGTCGTCAACAACCTGGAGCCCGCCGAACGCGACATCGCGATGGTGTTCCAGAACTACGCGCTCTACCCGCACATGACCGTGTTCGAGAACATGGCTTATGGCTTGAAGATCCGCAAGTTCTCCAAGGACGAGATCAAGAAGCGCGTGGACGTAGCCGCGCAGATCCTGGAACTGGGCCACCTGCTCGACCGCCGCCCGCGCGCCCTGTCCGGCGGCCAACGCCAGCGTGTCGCCATGGGCCGCGCCATCGTGCGCGAACCCAAGGTCTTCCTGTTCGATGAACCCCTGTCGAACCTGGACGCCAAGCTGCGCGTGGCGATGCGCCTGGAAATCATGAAGCTGCACCGCCGCCTGAGCACCACCAGCCTGTACGTGACGCACGACCAGGTCGAGGCCATGACGCTGGCGCATCGCATGATCGTCATGTACCAGGGCGTGCCCGAGCAGATCGGCACGCCGATGGAAGTCTTCGAAAAGCCCGCCTCGACGTTCGTGGCCGGCTTCATCGGCTCGCCTCCGATGAACCTGATGGAAGTGGACGTGGCCGGCGACGGCACGGTCCAGACCACCGACCTGAACCACCTGGAGATCTCCCCGCTGCAGGTGCCCTCCCAGGTGCGCGGCCGCAAGGTCATCATGGGCCTGCGTCCGGAACACATGCTGCTGAACACGCAAGGCGTGCCGGCGGAAGTGGAAATGGTTGAGACCCTGGGTTCCGAACAGCTGGTCCACTGCCGCTGCGGCAAGACCACGCTGGTCGTGCGCTGCACGACGCGCCAGCTGTCCGAGGCGTCCGCCAAGGTCGGCGACCGCGTCAATGTCGGCCCGGACGGCCGCCATCCGCTGCACTGGTTCGAAGCCGACACCGGCCGCCGCGTGCAAGGCCTGTAGGCATCCGCTGGCGGCAACGCCGGCGCGCAAAGAAAAACCGGGCCGGAAGATGATCTCTTCCGGCCCGGTTCGTTTCTGGCGCCGGGCGCCACGGGCCTGCGGCCCGCCAAGCGGTTTACTTATAGACGGTCTTGGATCCGTCCTTGTGCCAGGTGAACACGTCGAACTGGAAGTTCGTCAGGTCGCCCTGCTTGTTCCACGACACCTTGCCGATGGGTGTCTCGAAAGCGTTGGCATGCAGGTATTTGGCGACCTTGGTCGGGTCGTCGCTGCCCGCGCCCTTGATGCCGTCCGCGATGACCTGGGTGGCCGCGTAGGCCGTCATCTGGAACGCGCCGCTGGGATTGCGCTTCTTGGCTTCGAATGCCTTGACGATGTCGGCGTTGGCGGCGTTCTGGGTGAAGTCGGCCGGCAGCGTCAGCAGCATGCCTTCGACGGCATCGCCCGCGATGGCGTTGATGTCGGGGTTGCCCGTGCCTTCCGGACCCATCCACTTGGCCTTCACGCCCTGTTCGGCGGACTGGCGCAGCAGCAGGCCCATTTCGGGGTGATAGCCGCCGTAGTAGACGAAGTCCACGCCCTGGGCCTTGAGCTTGGTGATGACGGCCGAATAGTCGCTGTCGCCGGCGTTGATGCCTTCGAACACCGCGACGGCCACGCCGCCCTTTTCCAGGTCGTTCTTGACCGCCGTGGCGATGCCCTGGCCGTAGGACTGCTTGTCATGCAGCACGGCAACCTTCTTCGGCTTGATCTTTTCCAGGATGAACTTGGCGGCTGCCGGGCCTTGCTGGTCGTCGCGGCCGATCGTGCGGAAGATGAACTCGTAGTTCTTGCCGTCGGTCAGCGCCGGCGACGTGGCCGAAGGCGTGACCATGACGACGCCTTCATTGTTGTAGATGTCGGCGGCGGCGATCGTGGCGCCCGAGCACACGTGGCCCACGACGAAACCGATCTTGCTGTTGACGACGCGGTTGGCGGCGACCGGGCCTTGCTTGGGTTCGCAACCATCGTCGATCACGACGGTTTCCAGCTTCTTGCCGTTGATGCCGCCGGCGGCGTTGATGCGCTCGACCGCGGTATCGACCCCTTCACGGACCATATCGCCATACTGGGTGACCGCGCCGGTGGTGGGGCCTACGACGCCGATCTTGATGGTCTGGGCGTGGGCGGCCGCGCCAAACGTCAAACCAGCTGCGACGCCCAGCGCTGCGATGACCGGGGTCAGACGAAATACTGGCTTCATGAGTGGACTCCTCGAATAACTTTTAATCGTTGGTTCGTTAACCGGGCGGACGCCGGATATCCCTATGATCACGCCCCGTTACGGTGCATTTGCACGGCAAGCATACACTGAAATATCGCGGCATTTGCAGGGTCCGGGGCAGGCATTCGGGACGTTTTTTATTGCGCTGCGGCATCCGGGAAGCGGCTCCGCCTTATTCCGAACACCGTATATGCAAAAGACAATTTATTCGTTTGAGTTACTAAAGCGGCGCGGCATCATGCCCTTCATGAGACTCCAACCGATAATCGTCCCGGGCTGGAAAAACTCCGGACCCGAACACTGGCAATCGCGGTGGCAGCAATTGCTGCCCCATGCTCAGCGCGTTGAGCAGCGCGACTGGGAAAATCCCCGCTCGGTGGATTGGATATCCCGGCTGGCCGCTGAAGTCGACGAGGCCCGCAGTCCCGTCCTGCTCATCGCCCACAGCCTGGGGTGCGTGATCAGCGCCGCGCTGCCTGTGCCCTTGCGCACCAAGGTCGCGGGCGCGCTGCTGGTCGCGCCTGCCGACGTGGAGCGCACGGACGCGCCCGAGTGTCTGCGCGGATTCGCGCCCGTTCCCCGCCAGCCGCTGCCGTTCCAGAGCGTGGTGGTCGCCAGCGACAACGATCCCTATTGCACACTGGACCGCGCTCGCGCATTCGCGGCGGACTGGGGCAGCCGCGTCGTCGTGATTGCCGGCGCGGGACACATCAATGGCGACAGCGGCCTGGGCGACTGGCCCCAAGGCCTCAAACTCCTGGGCGCGCTGCGCCGCAGGGCGTCCTGGCGCGTATCGCCGCCGCCGGAACGCATCTCCCCCATTCCTATCCGCCCCTTGTCGCATCAGACCTGATCGGCCGTTGCGCGCTGCGCCGGCCCGGCGCGCGCCCGCGCGCTGTCCATTACGTGTAAACACCCTGACACCCATGTAAGAAGCCGTTCCAGGCTGACGGGCGCGCGGACGCCTTTCGTCCGTGCCCAGGGTCTTTGCGGGGCCAAAGCCGCGCAACGTTGGCATTAAGAATGTCGGGACTTGAAATATTTGGGGGTCGCATGCCTTCTAGAATCCCCCGGTCTCTTGCGTTGCCGCCTGCCTGACCCGCCTGCTTGCGGTCCGCGCGGCCCCGCCCGGTCCGGCCGAGCGCCAGACTGCCTCTTGCAGCAGAGGCTCCAACAACAACGCTGTCAACCAGCTCTTGCTAGAAGGATTTTGAATGGCAAAGCGTGTTGCCCTCATTGGACTTTCGTTCCGATTTCCCAGCACTGATTCCCTGCGCTACTGGCCCGATCTTTTGGAGGGCCGCGACCTCGTCACCGAGATCGACCCCGACCGTTGGGCCACCGCCACCTACCACCACCCCCTGCGCGAGCATCCTGGCACGGCGTATACGCGCGCGGCGGGATCGCTGGGCGACGTCTCCGGATTCGATGCCGGATTCTTCGGCATATCGCCGCGCGAAGCCAGCCTGATGGACCCGCAGCAGAGAATGCTGCTGGAGCTGGCCTGGGAGGCGATGGAGAGCGCGGGGGTCAAGCCGTCTTCCATGCGCGGCAGCGACTGCGGCGTCTACGTCGGCATTGCCAGCGCCGATTATTCCTACCGCATGGCCGAAGACCTGGGCGTGATCGACGCCGCATTCGCCACGGGCAACACCAACAGCATCGCCGCCAACCGGCTTTCTTATACCTACGACCTGCGCGGGCCCAGCATGGCGGTGGACACCGCCTGCTCCTCGTCGCTCGTCGCCTTCCACCAGGCCTGCCGCGCCATCGAGTCCGGCGACATATCCCAGGCGCTGGCCGGCGGCATCAGCCTGCACCTGCATCCCTACGGCTTCCTGATTTTCTCGAAGGCCTCGATGCTGTCGCGCCATGGGCGCTGCAACGTGTTCGACGCCGCCGGCGACGGCTACGTGCGCTCGGAAGGCGGCGGCCTGTTCATGCTGAAGGACTATGACCGCGCGGTCGCGGACGGCGACCGCATACTGGCCATCGTCGCGGGCACCGGCGTCAACACCGATGGCCGCAAGTCCGGCCTGACGGTGCCCAGCGCCGAGGCCCAGGCCGCCTTGCTGCGGCAGGCGTACGACCGTGCAGGCATCCTCCCGGAAGACGTGGATTACCTGGAGGCGCACGGCACCGGCACGCCGGTCGGCGACCCGATCGAGACCCGGGCAATCGGCATGGCGCTGGGCCAGCGGCGCCCCGCGGGCAAGCCCCTGCCCATCGGCTCCATCAAGAGCAACATGGGCCACCTCGAAGCGGCCTCCGGCGTCGCTGGCCTGGTGAAGGCGGTGTACAGCCTGCAGCATCGGACCGTGCCCGCCACCATCGGCGTGCGTGAACTGAACCCCGCCATCCGCACCGAGGAGTGGAACCTCGATATCGTGACGCGCACGCATGCGCTGCCTGCGACGGGCCGCCTGGTCATCGGCGTGAACTCGTTCGGGTTCGGCGGGGCGAATGCGCACGTGATCCTGCAGACGCCGGACACGCCCGCCTCCGTGCAGGACGGCATCGCGGCCGCGGAGCCCTCGCCCGCCGTGCCGCTGATCCTGTCCGCGCGCACGCCGCAGGCGCTCCAGGCCGCCGCCCGCGATATGGCGCAGCACCTTCAGACATCTTCCGACGCGACACACTACGACCTTGCCTATCAGGCCGCCCTGAAGCGGGAACGGCACGAACACCGGGCATTGGCCTGGTGCTCGGAGCGCGATGACGCCGCGGACGTTCTGCGGCGCTACGCGGACGGCGAAGATTCGCCTTCCGTGCAGACCGCCGAAGGCCTGCCCGATCCCCAGGGTCCGGTGTTCGTCTATTCGGGCAACGGATCGCAATGGGCAGGCATGGGCCGCCGATTGCTCGGCCACCCGACGTTCCGCCAGGCGGTCGACGACGTGGATGCGCTGTTCGCGCCGCTTGCCGGCTATCGTCTCGCGGACGAACTGGGCGGCGCGCTCGACGGCTCGCGCTACGCTCATACCGAATTCGCGCAGCCCGCGTTGTTCGCGCTGCAAGTCGGCGTGACGCGCATGCTGGCCGGACTAGGCGTCCAGCCGCGCGCGGTCGTGGGCCATAGCGTGGGCGAAGTCGCCGCGGCCTGGGCTTGCGGCGTACTATCCCTGGCCGATGCGGTGCAGGTGATCCATCACCGCAGCAGACTGCAGGGCGAGACCCGCGGTAGCGGCCAGATGACCGCTATCGGCGTGGACGGCGGCAGCGCCCAGGCGCTGCTGGCGGAACTGGGACTGGCGAGCGCGCTGGTCGTGGCGGGCTACAACAGTTCCCGGGGCGCAACCATTGCCGGCGATCCGCCGGCGCTGGCGCGCCTGGAAGCCGCCTTGCAGCAGCGCGGCGTGGCCAGCAAGCGGCTGGACCTGGATTACGCGTTCCACAGCCCCGCGATGGACGGTCTTGCTCCCGCGCTGCGCACGGCGCTGAGCGCGCTGCGTCCGCTGGCGCCGTCCGGCGATTTCTATTCCGCCGTCACGGGCGGTGCGCTGGCCGGCGTTGCGCTGGACGCGGACTACTGGTGGCGCAACATCCGCCAGCCGGTGCGGTTCGAGCAGGCGCTGACCCAGTGCGTCGCCGACGGCTACAACCTGTTTGTCGAAGTCGGCCCGCACGCCGTCCTGCGCGGCTACGTCAGCGACGCCTTGAAGCGTGCCGATCGTCCCGGCCGCGTGCTGGCCACGGTCACGCGTGGCGAGGACGAGCCGCGCAAGGTCGCCAGCGCGGCCGCGCAGGCCATCCTGAGCGGCGCCAGCGTGGACTGGAAGGTCCTCTTCCCCGTCGCGGGACGCCCTCACGCCCTGCCCGCCTATCCGTGGCAGCGCGAGCGCCATTGGTACGCCGAGACCCCGCAATCGCTGGGTCTGCTCCATCGCCATCGCGTGCATCCCCTGCTGGGATACCGCCTGGCGCAGCATGAACTGACCTGGGAAAACCAGCTGGACACGCATTCGCATCCGGAACTGGCTGACCACGTCGTGGGCGAAGCCACCGTGTTCCCGGGAGCGGGCTTCGTGGAGATCGCCCTGGCCGCCGCCCTGGAGCGGCGCCCCGGCGCCTATGTCGAACTCGAGAACCTGGAAATACACACGCCGCTGCTGCTGGCGGCCGCGCCGTCCAAGCTGCTGCGCTGCGCGATCGAACCCGAGGACGGGCGCCTGCGCATCCAGGCGCGCGAACTGGGCAGCGACGACGCCTGGACCCGCCACGTGACGGCCCGCGTCCGACCCGAGCCCGGCGCCGCCTTGCTGGCGGCGCCCATGCCCGTCCTGCCTGAATGCCAGCCCGATTTCCGCGCCGATGAGCACGCGGCGCTGACCGCGGCGTTCGGCCTGCATTACGGTCCTTCTTACTGCCTGATCGAAGAGGGCTGGCGCCTGGACCCGGCCACCCTGCTGGCGCGCTTGAGCGCCAGCGTACATCAAGCGCCCGGCCACCTGGAGCCCGCCCGCCTGGACAGCGCCTTCCAGATGGCGGTGCACCTGCTTGAAGGGCAGTCCTTGAAGGGCCTGGGCATGGCGTTCGTGCCCGCGCGCATCGGCCGGCTGGCCTTGCGCACCGACGCGGGCCAGCCCCGCTACGTCCGCTTGCGCGTCACGCGGCGCACGCCCCATGCACTGACCGTGGATATCGCCTTGTACGCCGAAGACGGCGCGCAGGTGGCGGCGCTATCGGAAGTGAGCCTGCGCGGCATCCGCCTCGTCAAGAAGGCCGAGGACCGCCTGAGCTTCATCGACGAAGCGCTCACGCCGCGTCCAAGGGCCGACGGCGCCGCCGCCGCGCCGCTGCCCGCGTTGCGCCAGGCCCTGTCGGACGCGCTCGCCCAGGCGGCGGAGGATCCCGGCTACGCCTGCTACGCGGACGAAGCGGAACCGCTGCTGGACGCGCTGTGCGACCGGTATGGATTGGAGGCCTTGCGCGCGCTTGCGGACCCCCAGGGCCAGATCGCCGAAGACGCCTTGCGCGGGATCCGGACGCGCACGCCCGGACTGGCGCCGATGCTGGACATGCTGCTGGAACGGGCGCAAGCCGCCGATGCCGCCGCGCGCACCGCCACCGGCTGGTCCGTGCCGCTGGAGCAGCCCGGCGAAACCGGCGCCAGCGACATCTGGAATGCGCTGGTGCGCGACTATCCCGGCCATTTCGCGCCGGCGCTGGCCGCGGGCCGCGTCGGCCTGCACCTGCCGGCCCTGCTTCAGGGCCTCACCCAGCCGGATGCCGTCGCCTCGCCGCTGTTTGGCGTAGCCGACCTGGGCAACCATCTGCTGGCCGCGCCCGCGCGCCAGCAACTCGCACAATCGCTCTGCGCAATACTGTCGGACTCGCAGGCCAGACTTGCCGCCGGCAGGCGGTTCCGCATGCTGGAAATCGGCGCGCACACCCCCCTGCTGGGCGCCGACTGCTGCGCGTCGCTGGATTTCACGCGCGCGGACTATTGCTACGCCACCGCCACCGAAGCCGGCCTGGACGCCGCAGCTGCCCGGCTTGGCGCATACCCCGACGCCACGCTGCGCCTTATCGGCGATTCCGCCGAGACCGGATCCACGGCCATCGAGGGCGTGGACCTGGCCGTCGTGCAATGCAATTTCGAGACCCTGGCCCAGACCCGCGCCGCGCTGCACGACGCCCGTTCGCGTCTGGCGCCGGGCGGTTCCTTGATCATCCTGGGACACCACCCCGCGCACTGGGCCGACTTCGTGTTCGGCGTGCGCGAGTCGTGGTGGTCGGACGCCAGCGACGGTGGCCGCGTTTCCATGCAACAGGAACCCGACTTCTGGCGCCATGAACTGCAGGCGCTGGGCTGCGCCTGCGAGCCCCCGCTGGAGTTGAGCCCGGGCGCCATGGCTGGCGCGTATCTGCTGCACGCGCGGGCCGGCGAACTGACGGACGCGGCCAACGCGGACGCGGCAGTGCCGGTCGCCGGGCGCTGGCTGTTGCTGGCCGACGACCAGGGACCCGGCGCGGCGCTTGCAGCCACGCTGACCCGCAAGCTGCGTGAAGACGGCCTCGCCGTGACGCATCTGGCGCTGGAACCCGCGTCGTCATCCGATACGCTTCCGGCCATCGCGCAGGCCGAGCACTATGACCACATCCTGCACCTTGCAGGCCTGTATGGCGCGGGCAGCGATGCGCAATCCGCCTGCCAATCGCAGGCGCGCCGCTGCGCTTTGGCCGCCGCGGCGTTGCGAACGTGCGAACGGCACGGCCGGCCCGCCACCCTGTGGCTGGTGACCGCCGGCGCGCGCGCGCCCGGCGACCGTCCCGCCGCCGCCCTGCGCAGCCTTGCCGACGCGGCCCTGAGCGGCTATGGCCGCAGCATCATGAACGAGTCGGCCGCCACTGCCGTGCGGCTGGTGGACCTGCCTAGCGCGGCGGACGCCGCGCCGATCGACGCCCTGCTGCGGGAGCTGACCGATCCGGATGCCGAGCAGGAAGTGGTGCTGGACGCCCAGGGCGCACGCTATGCGCCACGCCTGCGCGTCGTGGCCCGTCCGCTTGCGCGCGGCCCGGCGCCTATAGTCCCGACCGTACGCCGGCTTGGCTTCGAGCTGCCCGGCCAACTGCGCAACCTGCGCTGGGAAAGCCACCCGGCGCGGCCGCCGGCGGACGACGAACTGGAAGTTCAGGTGCACGCCACGGGCCTGAACTTCCGCGATGTCATGTACACGCTGGGCTTGCTGGCCGACGAGGCGCTGGAAAACGGCTATGCCGGCGCGAGCCTGGGCCTGGAATTCGCGGGCACGGTCCTGCGGACCGGGGCGGGTGTCACGGATTTTGCTCCCGGAGACGCCGTGCTGGGCTTCGGCCCGGCCAGCTTCTCGGACCGGGTGCTGACCACGACCACCGCCGTCGCCGCCCTGCCGGTAGGCATGAGCTTCGAGGCGGCCGCCACCATCCCCAGCACCTTCTTCACGGTGTATTACGCCCTGCATCACCTGGCGCGCCTGGAACCGGGCGAAAAGGTCCTGATCCATGGGGCGGCGGGCGGCGTAGGCATCGCGGCGGTGCAGTACGCGCAGTGGCTGGGCGCCGACATCTACGCCACGGCGGGTTCCGACGAAAAGCGCGATTTCCTGCGGATGATGGGTGTGGACCACGTGTTCGACTCCCGCTCCCTGTCATACGCGGATGAGATCCGCGCCTTGACCGGCGGGCGCGGCGTGGACGTCGTGCTGAACTCGCTGTCCGGCGAAGCCATCCGCCGCAATCTGGACGTGCTGGCTCCTTTCGGCCGCTTCCTTGAACTGGGCAAGCGCGATTTCTACGAAGACAGCCGCATCGGCCTGCGTCCCTTCCGCAACAACATCAGCTATTTCGGCATCGACGCCGACCAGCTGCTGTCGGCGCGGCCGGAACTGGCGCGCACGCTGTATGCGCAAATGATGGAACTGTTCCGCGACGGCGCGCTGCATCCGCTGCCGCAGCGTTGCTTCGAGGCGCGCGACGTGGTCGACGCGTTCCGCTACATGCAGCAGTCCCGCCAGATCGGCAAGATCGTCGTGACCTACCGCAACGGGCTGCCGGAAGACTCCGCGCCGCCCGCGCGGCAGACGCTGACGCTGGCGGCCGACGGCTGCTATGTGGTGAGCGGAGGCCTGTCCGGCTTTGGCTTGCGCACCGCGCTATGGCTGGTCGACAAGGGCGCCCGCAACCTGGTGCTTGCCGGCCGCAGCGGCCTGGTGTCGGAAGAGGCCCGGGCCGCGGTCGACGCGTTGCGAGCACGCGGCATACAGGTCATGGCGGAGGCTTGCGACGTCGCCAACGCCGAGGCCGTGGCCGCCATGCTGTCGCGCGCGAGAGCCGCCTTCTCACCCATCCGGGGCGTGATCCACGCCGCCGCGGTCATCGAGGACGGCCTGGCGGCCGGTGCCAGCGAAGATCGCATCGCCCGTGTGCTCAGGCCGAAGATGCAGGGCGCCGCCGTGCTGCATGCGCTGACGGTGGATGACCCGCTGGACCACTTCGTCCTGTTTTCGTCGGCCACCACGCTCTTCGGCAACCCTGGGCAAAGCGCCTATGTGGCCGCCAATGCCTGGATGGAATCGCTGGCGCGCGAGCGGCGGTCGCAAGGCCTGGCCGCGACCTGCGCGCGCTGGGGCGCGATCGGCGACGCAGGCTACCTCGCCCGCAACGAAACCATCAAGCAGGCCCTGCAACACCGCATGGGCGGCGCGGCCCTCAGCGCGTCAGCCGCGCTGGACGCGCTGGAAGACTTGCTGCTGGCTGGGGCCAGCGGCCTGGGCGTCCTGGAGCTGGACTGGCACGCGCTGGCCCGGCATCTGCCCGGCGCCGCCGCGCCCCGCTACGCCGACATCGCCCGCCATGCGGGAGAATCGGCCGACGACGCCGGCGATTCCGACGACCTGCTGGCGCAACTGGACCAGCTGGACGATGCCGAACTCGGTCCGCGCGTGATCGAAATGCTGAAGCAGGAAGTCAGCGAGATCCTGCGCGTGCCCAAGGACAAGATCGACGCCTCCCGCTCCCTCTACGACATCGGCCTGGATTCGCTGATGGGCGTCGAGCTGGTGGTGGCGCTGGAGGGCCGCTTCGGTATCCGCCTGCCGGTCATGGCGCTGAGCGAAAGCCCGACGCTGGACAAGCTCAGCGCGCGCCTGATCACCGCCCTGCGCGGCGACGGCCGCCAGGAGGCGGGCGACGACATTGCCGCCCATATCGAAATGGTGGCTTCCCAGCACGCGGCGCAGGTGGAGCCCGAGCACCTGGACGCCATCGCGAAGCGCATCCGCTCGGGCGAGGCGCAAGCCGGACAAGGAATGACCCAATGACGCAGGACAAAGCCGCCGCCGGTGGCCGACCCGGGCTGGCCGCCAGCATCAAGCAACGGCTGATCCAGGAATCGCTGCAACGCAAGATGCGCGGCGCCGGTCGCCAGGCGCCCGCGGCGGACACCGCGGGCAGCCATGCCCAGGTGCCCGAGCAACACTACCGCTTTGCCCTGCATCCCGGATATCAGCAGCTGCGCATCCTCAGCGAAGGCGCGGCCACCCTGGGCGTCAGCAGCCCGTTCTTCAAGTTGCATGAGGGCAACGCCGGCGCATCCACCCGGATCGCCGGCCAACCCTACCTGAACTTCGCCAGCTACAACTACCTGGGCCTGTCCGGCGATCCGGAAGTGGCGGCAGCGGCCAAGGCGGCGATCGACCACTACGGCACGTCGGTCTCGGCCAGCCGGCTGGTCTCGGGAGAGCGGCCCGTGCACAGGGAGCTGGAACAGGCGCTGGCGGACCTGTACGACGTGGACGACGCCGTGACCTTCGTCAGCGGGCATGCGACCAATGTCTCGACCCTGGGCTTTCTGTTCGGGCCCAACGACCTGATCGTGCACGACGAACTGATCCACAACAGCGTGCTGCAGGGCATACAGCTGTCCGGTGCGCGCCGGCTGTCGTTCCCCCACAACGACGCCGATGCGCTGGACGCCCTGCTTGCCGGCAACCGCCGCCAGTTCGAGCGCGTGCTGGTGGTGCTGGAAGGGATCTACAGCATGGACGGCGACTACCCCGACCTGCCCCGATTCGTCGAGATCAAGCATCGGCACCGGGTGTTCCTGATGGTGGACGAGGCGCACTCCCTGGGCGTCATGGGAACGCGCGGCCATGGCATCCGCGAGCACTTCGGGCTGCGCGGCGGGGACGTCGACATCTGGATGGGCACATTGAGCAAGACGCTTGCGGGCTGCGGCGGCTATATCGCCGGCGAACGCGCGCTCATCGAGCATCTGAAATGCCTGGCCCCCGGGTTTCTCTACAGCGTGGGCATGCCCCCACCGGTCGCGGCCGCCAGCCTGGCTGCGCTTGGCCGTTTGCGCGCCCTGCCCGACCGCGTGGCGGACCTGCAGGCGCGCGGCGCCAGTTTCCTTGCACAGGCGCGCGCGGCGGGCATAGACACGGGCACCAGCACGGGCCTGGCCATCGTTCCGGCCATCGTCGGCACATCGCTCAGGGCCGCCAGGCTCTCGGCGGCGCTGTTTGCCCGCGGCATCAACGCGCAGCCCATCCTCTATCCGGCCGTGCCCGAGAAATCGGCGCGCCTGCGTTTCTTCCTGTGCAGCCAGCACAGCGAAGCCGACATCTCGACGGCGGTCAGCGCGCTGACGCAGGAACTGGCGCGCCTGTAGACGGCCATTGCCCGCGTCAGGCGCCGGGCATCACTCCCATGTGGAACAGAAAGAGCCGGGCAAGATCCGTCGCGGCGGCCTCCGCGGCAACAGGCTGGCCCGCGTGGCCGGCGCGCCACACCAGATAATCGGTTGCGCCGTCCGGCGCGCCCAGCTGGCGGTACACCTGCGGCATGATGGGCACGTGGTCTCCGTAGATGCACAGGCCCGCCGGCCGCGGCAGGTCCGCCAGCGTGGCCGCCAGCGACGAGAACATCGCGTCGGCATTGCGCAGATGGCGGCAGTAGGCGACCAGGTCGGCGCAGCCCGATGGCAACGCCTGCGCGCACACCGCCGCTACGTCCGCCGGCGCCACGCGCTCCAGATGCAGGGGGCCGTGGTTTTCCATGGTGATGACATGCACATACACCGGCTGGGACCGTTCGCGCCGCAGCACGGCCGCCACCAGATCCGCCACCGCGCGGTCGCCCACGTAGGGCTCGTCGCCCCGCATGCCGTCAAACGCCGAGATATCAATGAATTCATCGAAACCCAGCAGCGGAAGCACGCGGTCCCTGCCGTAGAAGCTGGCGTGGTAAGGATGCACGCACACCGTGCGGTAGCCCAGCCCGCGCAGGTAGCTTGCGGCCGTGTCCAGCCCGGTGCGCGCCAGCCGCCGGTATGGCTGGTAACGATGGACGCCCTGCTCCCGCAATTCCAGCCCCGACAGAAAGGCGAACTCCGTGCGCACCGTGTTGGCGCCCCACGACGCCACGCGGAGGCGGCCGTGCGCGCAAGCCTGCGCACGCAATTGGTCGAATCCGCTCAACAGGTCCGCGCGCAGTTGCGGATACAGCGGGCGCGGATCAAAGAAGGACTCGCTCTGCACGGCCACCAGGTCCGGCAATGCCGCGGCCGGCGCCGGCGCGGCTTGCGAGAACGGCGTGACGGGCGGCCCGATGGCCTGGCGTTCGGCCCGCGCGTAGCGCCACAGCGCCATCACCAGCCCCAGCCGGCGCAGGTCCTTGCGCGCCTCGAACGAGACCGGCACGTTCCGCGACCCCGCCCATGCCGCCAGTCCCGCGCCGCCCGTGCCCAGCACCGCCGCAAGGGTCCAGGCGCGCGCCGCGCTTTCCAGCAGCAATCCCGCGGCCACCGCCAGCGCCACCCCGGCGGCCACCGCCAGCGCGCGTCCGATGCCCAGGAACGGCAGGTACAGCCGCGGATGGCGGATCGCATCGGTGAAGTACTCGAAATCGGCCCACACGAAGGGCTCCCGCAGGGCGTGGTACTTCGCGTTGTTCACGGCGACGATCAGGCCGAACACCGCCAGCAGGATGGCGGCGGCGAAGTACGGCCGGCCCACGATGGCCCATGCGCAGGCAAACGCGAAGACCCAGACGCCCGCATGCAGCGCCACGGCACAGAACGGGCGACGCCAGGGCGCGCGCGGGCGCGGGGCCAGCCCCGCTTCCAGCAGCCACGTCGCCAGCAGGCCGCCGGCCAGCGGCGCCGCGACGGCGCTCCAGGCCGCGTCAGGCACCGTAGCCCAGCCTGCGCAATATCCAGCCGGAGCACGCGGGCGGCAGCCCGGCCAGCAGCCAGCAGCCCAGGCTCAGCGGAAAGGGAAAGCTGATGCGCGCCCGATCGGCGGCCAGGCCCAGGCGTATGCGCCGGGCGGCACTGTCCGCGTTCAATTCAAAGGGCTTGGGTCCGGGCATGGCCGCGCACATCGGCGAGGTCACGTAGCCCGGCATGATCACGTTCACCCGCACGCCGCAGGCCGCCAGGCCGTCGCGCATGGCCTCGCCGTAGGCTTTCACGGCGGCCTTGCTGGCGCTATAGCTCGGCGTGGCGGGCAAGCCGCGCCACGCGGCCTGCGAACTCATCAGCGCGATCTGCCCCGACCGCCGCCGCCGCATGCCCTCGCCCAGCGCATGGGCGATCGCCAGCGCGGCCCGCAGGTTGACCTCGATGAGCATCTCCATGTCCTGCCACGTCTCGCCCTGCCCTGGCGCGGGCGCCGAGATATTGACGCCCGCATTGACGATGGCCAGGTCGGGCAGTCCTTCCCCGGCCAATTCGCGCAGCCATGCGTCCAGCGCGGGGCGGTCGCGCAGATCCAGCGCCTGGGTGCGCACACGGGCGCCGCGCGCCTCGCAGCGTCCCGCCAGCTCGCGCAGGACCGGCTCGCGCCGGCCTTGCAGCCACAAGGTCACGCCCGGCCTGGCGTACTCCAGCGCCAGGGCCTGGCCGATGGCGCCGGTGGCGCCGGTGATCACCACGGATGCGGGTGCGTGCGTCATGCGTATTCCTCCAGCACGGAGCGATCCCGCTCCATCCGGTCGGCGGCATGCCGCGATGCCAGCGCGATCCCTTCGGCGCAGTAAAAGCCGCCGTTGATCTGGGTGGCATGCACCACCGCCGTCTTGAACTGTCTGAAGAATAGCGGGTCGGGCGGCGCCGCGCCTTGCCAGAATTCGTCCAGCGACCCCTGGAACGTCAGCCCCTCCAGATGGTAGACGGCGGCGCTCAGGGCGATCGTCGGGCATCCATGCTCCAGCGCCGCCGCGCCCACGGTGCTGTTCACCGTCACCACGCCCGCCGCCCGCGCCAGCAGGCTGGGCAGGTGTCCTGCTTCCAGGTAGACCACCCTGTCCTCCACGCCGAACATGCGCGCCAGGTCCCGCACGCCGCTTTCATGGCGCGCCACGCCGGGGTCCAGCGGATGGTTCTTCACAACAAGCAGGCTGTCCGCCGGCGCGAAGGCCGCGAACGAGGCCAGCACCAGCGCGGCCACCTGCCGCATGCTGCGAAATGGCGAGTGATGCTGGATCTGGGCGTCGCCGTCCAGCTGCAGCGGGAACAGATAGTAGGGCCGTGGGCCCGCGGTCACCCGCGCCACCGCCGCGGCGTCGGCGCGACCGCGCAGGCGCAGCTTGACCGCCCGGCGCATGTAGGCGCCGTACTCGCGCGCGGCGCCATACGGCGCATGGGTGCGATAGCGCGGATAGCAGACGGGGTTGAGCGCCCCGCACAGGTGATAGGCGACGTCATGGGCAGCCCGGTTCCAGAATGGCGCACGGAACGGCCGCGGCTCTGGCGCAGGCGCCAGCCGCTGGCTCATTTCCCGATACCACTCCGGCTCCCGGGGCAGCGCCGAATGCGCATTTACGCCGCCGCGCTCCAGGGTCACCCAGTGCGGACGGAAGTAGCCTTCTTCGAAAACATGCGTGCGCAGTCCGCGGCTGCGCGCCAGCGCCACGGCGGGACGATGCACCGGCCGGCAATCGCCGAACAGCACCAGGTCCGTCGCGCCGCTGGCCTGCAGCGCGTTCTCGTAGAAGCCGTCCAGCCCGTCGGACCGGCCCCGGAAGGACCATGTCCGGCCGCGCCGCCAGTACGCCGCATCGCCCATGGTGAAGTTGACCTTGCCGACGGCATGGCCGCGATCCGCGAGCACGCCGCCCAGGCGCTCGAAGAACGGCGAGCAGACGCCCTGCAGAAACAGGTATGAGCGGCTCATGGCGCGAACCGCGCGCGCAGCAAGGTGTCCAGCTTGCGCCACTGGCGGCGCGCGTAGCCCACCCGCAACTGCGCGAGCTTTCCCTCGCGCACGAGCGCGTCGCGCGTTTCCACGATCCTGCTCAGCACCGCCTCGCAGGTGGTGTAGCCCTTCAGCTCCCAGTCCCAATACAACGGGTACCGCAGCAGCACGCCCGCCACCAGCTCGTCCAGCGTCAGCGGCCGGTCCCGCCGGGCGATCGCCAGGCGGTCCTCGGTGAGCCCCCAGCCCGCATAGAAGGGCCGTCCGTGCGTCACCACCCGCTTGCCGCGCAGCAAGGCGTCAAAGCCCGACAGCGACGTCATCGTGTGCACGACGTCGCAGGCATCGATGCAGGACACCACCGAGGCCTCGGCTTCGACATGGTCCGCCAGCGCCAGCAAGGCCGCCGGCGCCACCGCGCCCCGCCGGTTGCCGGAGGCGACATCGGGATGCGGCTTGTAAACGATATAGGCATCGGGATGGCTGCGCCGCGCCTGCCGCAGGAGTTCGAGATTGGTGTCCACGCCGTCGCAGCCCAGGCGCACCGACACGTCGTCCTCGACCTGCCCGGGCACCAGCACCACTTCCTTGCCGCGTGCCGGCCACTGCACGGCGCGCGTCGGTTCCAGGTTGTACTTGGTGATGCCGTGGGCCACCATGAACGCGCGCACGCGCCTGGCCGTGGCCAGTTCACCCGCGCTGAAACGGGCCCGGTTCAGCTCCTGTTCCAGGTCGCTGGGGCGCGTCGGGTCAAAATACATGCCCTGGCCGTCCAGGGCCAGGCTCAGCGGCCTGATCAGGTCCGATCCCAGCCCCACCGACCGCACGAAGCCGTCCTCGACCCGCAGCACGGAACACCCGGTGCGCCGCGCCAGCTGGGCCAGCCCCTCCGGCGCCTGCGCGCTCCAGTGGACCAGCGCGTCGCCGGGCCCCAGGTTCAGCGCCTGCGCGCGCCGGGCGTCCGGCACGAACACCACGCGCTCCGCCTGAAGCGACAGCATCGGGCGGATGTTGGCCGCCTTCCAGCGCCGGAATCCCACGCCGACCACCCTGCGGGGCAGGCGCTCGGCCATGGTCCGCTGGCGCAGCAGCCAGCTGATCGCGTCGAAAATATTGCCCTGGCGGTGGCTGACCGGGTCGAGATAGCGCGTGTAGCGGAAGTACGCCGCGGCGAACAGGCTTTCCAGGCTGTGCCTGCGCACTCGGCGCGGGCAGGCCTGGCGGTCCTGCGTAAGCCCCCAGCCCGCGTACCACGGCATGCCGAAGCATGTAACGGGCCGGCCCAGCATCAGGGCCTCGAAGCCCATCTGCGAGCTGACCACGTAGACGTGATCCACCTGCTCAAGCAGGGCCAGCGGATTCACCTCGCCGCGCAGCACCAGCGTGTCCGCGTCGTCGTCCATGCCGGTGAGATAGCCCTGCTTCTGGCCCGCGCTGACCTCGGGGTGCGTCTTCACGATGCACAAGGCGCCCGGATGCTCGCTGCGCGCGGCCTCGACCATCTGGCGGAAGGTATCCGCCGAGGCCCCGCCCAGCGCAACGCTCATGTCGCCGACCGTCTGGTCCACGATCAGGACGCGCTTTCTTCCCCTGGCGCCAGGCAGCGCCACGTCCGCGTTGCGCACGTGGTTGTATTTGGACAGGCGATGTTCCCGGATCAGGTCCATCGCCTCGATCACGTCCTCCTCGATGCCCGCCTGCACGTCCTCGCCCGAGGCGAGCATGCGCTCCAGGGCGGACTCGCGGGTCGAATCGTAATAGATGCCTACGGGGTCGACCACCATCGAAATGGTGGGAATGCCGCTGCCCGTGCCGAAGGAACGCAGAAATCCATCCTCCAGCGCAACGTAGGGCACGCCCAGCTGGGCGGCCCGTTGGCGCGCGGCTTCGGCCGAGGGCCGCAACCCCCAGCCGGCCACTGCGTCAGGGCGTGGCCCGCCCCGTCCCCGCAGCCCGTTGCCGCGCGCGACCGGCGCGCCCAGCAGGGCTTCCAGGAACGGAATACGGGCGATCCCGGCGGAATGGATCTCTATCATGCTCGACCGGCGCGGCTCACAGGCGCAAGTCCGATTCAGCGGGCGTCAGCACGTACTTCAGGTCGTACAGGATGTGCTGCGCCTTGCCCAGCTTGCGGATGCCTTCCGCGCCCATGGCCTTGAACTGGTTGTGCGCCACCGCCAGGATCACGGCGTCGTACTTGCCTTCCTCGGGCTGGTTCACCGGCGTCAGACCGTATTCATGCACGGCTTCTTCGGCGTCGACCCACGGGTCATAGACGTCCACGTCGACGTTGTAGTCGCCCAGTTCTCGAATGATGTCCACGATGCGCGTGTTGCGCAGGTCGGGGCAGTTTTCCTTGAAGGCCAGGCCCATCACCAGCACGCGCGCGCCCTGCACATGGATGCGGTTCTTGGTCATGGTCTTGACCAGCTGCGACACCACGTAGCCGCCCATCGAATCGTTCAGGCGGCGGCCCGCCAGGATGATCTCCGGGTGGTAGCCGATGGATTGCGCCTTGTGCGTCAGGTAGTACGGATCCACGCCGATGCAGTGGCCGCCCACCAGGCCCGGACGGAACGGCAGGAAGTTCCATTTGGTGCCCGCGGCCTGCAACACGGCTTCGGTGTCGATGCCCATCTTGTTGAAGATCAGGGCCAGTTCGTTGATCAGCGCGATGTTCACGTCGCGCTGCGTGTTCTCGATCACCTTGGCGGCTTCGGCCACCCGGATGCTGGACGCCTTGTGGGTGCCGGCGGTGATGATCTGCTTGTAGAGCTGGTCGACCAGCTCGGCCACTTCGGGCGTGGAGCCGGAGGTGACCTTCTTGATCGTGCTGACGCGGTGTTCCTTGTCGCCCGGGTTGATGCGTTCGGGGCTGTAGCCGGCGTAGAAGTCCACGTTGAACTTCAGGCCCGACACGCGCTCCAGCACCGGCACGCAGTCTTCCTCGGTCGCGCCCGGATAGACGGTGGATTCATAGATGACGATGTCGCCGCGCTTGAGCACGGCGCCGATGGTCTCGCTGGCCTTGACCAGCGGCGTCAGGTCCGGCTGCTTGTATTCGTCGATCGGGGTGGGCACGGTCACGATGAACACGTTGGCCTGGCCCAGCTGGGCGCGATCGGCCGTGTACGTCAGCTGCGTGGCTTCGGCCAGCTCGGCCTTGCTGACTTCGAGCGTCTGGTCGAAACCGGACTGCAGCCCGTCGATCCGGCGGTTGTTGATGTCGAAGCCGATCACGGGACGCTTCTTGCCAAACTCCACCGCCAGCGGCAGGCCAACATAGCCCAGGCCGACAACGGCCAGCTTCACATTCGAGAGGTTCACAGGTTGGTGGGACATTTCATACCTCTAAGAGATTCAATAGGTACCGACGCGCTGGCCGACAATCAACACCTGCACGATGGGAGTAATGATCTTTTCCCATTCGTACATAGGCGCATTGCTGACGTAGACGACGTCTTCGGGAAGCAATTCGAACTGCTTTGCCAGGAACATGGATTCCGGGTTGCGCATGTTCAGGCGGAACACAATGGGCTTGGGCGCGCCCTCGGCGGTCTTGCCATCCAGGCGGAAGACAAACACCCCGGTGGCGTCCGCGGCCCGGTCATTCAGCCCGCCAGCCACGCCCAGCGCATCCAGCAGATTGGTCTGGTTGGACGGCAGTTCATGCAGGCCGGGCTTGGTCAGCGCACCCATCGCGACAAAGCGCTTCAGGTTGGGCTCGACGACCAGTTCGGAACGCGGCTCGACCGCCACGTTCCTGCCATTGAGGAGCTGGTAGTAAGGAATGCGGGTCACGTTGCGGCCGTGGCGGATGACCACGTCCGCCTGGTAGGCGGGCAACGTCGATCCGCCCGCCAGGGTGATGGCGTCCAGCGCGGTCAGGGGCGCCTTGATGCCGCCAAACCGACCGGGACGCGGCACCGCGCCGGCCACCAGCACCGAATTGCTGCGGTCGTCGGCCAGGTCCACCATCACCTGCGGCTTGACCGCGGCGGAGTGCTGCAGGCTGCCCTTGATCATTTCCTCGATGGCGGGCAAGGACTTGCCTTGCACCTTCAGCCTGCCGGCATACGGCAGCGAGATGGCCCCGTTCGCGTCCACGCGCACCGCGTCGAACACCGTGCCTCCAGCGGCCAGCGGCGCGAACAGCCCGCCCTCGACGCTGTCGGCAACCAGCACTCGCATCACGTCGCCGGGCATGACGCGGATGTTGCCCGCATAGCCTTCCGACGTGATGCCGTCATCCTTGCGGGCCCGGTCCAGCAGGTATGGCGCGATCGTGCCCGCCTGCAGGTCGACCACCTCATACTTGGCTTCGGCCGCCGTATCCACGGGACCGTCCAGGATGGCCGAGCGGGTGGGACCCGACCCCGAAAGCAGGCTGCACCCCGACAGCAATGCCAGGGCCAGGACTGCGGTAAAGCGTAAAACTCGTGTATTCATGACTCCGTTCCGATGTTCCGGCCGTGGGTGGAAAAGCCGCAAGGCAGAGGCCTCGCCGTTCCCGCCTTGTCCGGCACTAGTAGGAATTGACATAGCAATTGACGGTGGACGCGATCATCCGCTCCAGCGAAAAGCGCGCGGTCGCCCAGCTGCGGGCCTTCTCGCCGATCTCCGGATCGCTCCCGCACATTTCCCGCATCCGTTCCATGGCGCGCACCACGGGCGCCGCCTCGATCTCGCCGCTGGGCAGGGTCAGGCCCGTCACGCCTTCCTGTACGGCTTCGCCCGCGCCGCCCGCCAGGGTCGTTATCACCGGCACCCCCGAGAACTGCGCCTCGATCAGGACGTTGGGCAAGCCCTCGAACCGGGACAGCAGCATGAAGGCGTCAAAGTGCGACAGCCAGAAGCCCACGCGACGGGAAATGCCCGTGAACAGGATGCGGCCGTCCATGCCCAGGCGCTGCGCGAATTCCTTGACCGGCTCCAGCAGCGGTCCGCCGCCGACCATGACAAAGCGCGCGTCCGGGTTGGACTGCGCATACAGATGCGCGGCCTCGACCCACAGGAAGGGACGCTTGTTGTCGTCCACGCGCATCACGGTGCCAAACACAAAGGCCTGCTCCGGCGCCGTCGCCTTGAAGTCCCGCCACATCCGCGTGCAGGTCTCGTCTTGCGCCGCCGTCAGCGGCGCCAGCCCGTTGTAGACCACCGGGATGCGCCGTTCGTCCAGGCCCAGCCAGTCCGCGTAGCGCTTGGCGGCAAAGCTTGAATTCGAACTCAGGGCCACGCCCCGCATGCCCAGCACCGCGCGGTAGATCGTGTCGTACTCCACGCGGTAGCGGTCCGGACGGTCCACCGGCGGCATGGTCCGCACCGACAGCACAATGCGCGGCACGCCCGCCAGCAAGGCCGCCAGCGCGGTCGCGAAGATGGAGCCGTCCTGCCAGATGTGCACCACCGACGGCACCGATGCCCGCATCACGTCCGTGAGCTTGGAGGTGCCCTCGACGATCTGCTTGGGCAGAAAGCGCAGGTAGTCCCGATAGGTGCTGAGCAGGGACGACACCTCGCATCCGCCCCAGGCTTCCATGTCGGAGTAGACCGCCACGGGGATATCGGCCTCCTTCAGCGCGGCCGCGAAAAAGTCCGCGCCTTCGCGGCTGCGCAACGACCGGCACACCACCTGGACGGGGCCCAGCACCGGATAGCCGGCAATGGAACGTCCCTCCTGGATTGCCGACTGCAGCGCCACGGCGGTGTTGACGAACTGCCGCTCGGCGCCGCCGGCGCCCAGCGAACCGTTGATCATCAGGACCGGGCCGACAAATGATTCATCGAAAGCTTCGTACTCGGCGTTGCGGCGGCGGCCGATCTCTTCGAACAGCCGTTCCAGCACCAGGATGCTGACCGGAATATCCCCGGCCTCCCCCTCCACCCCAAGCCGGCGCAGGGCGATCAGGTCCACGTTCAGGTCGCCCAGGCGGCGCGACAGCTTGCGCGCCGCATCGCCCAACACGCCGATACCCGTTTCCAGCACCTGCCGCGCCCGCCACGGAAAACCGCGGCGCACGAGCGACTGCGCCCAGGCCGCGTAGCCGTTCTCGAAGCGCGGATGCGCCTGCGTGAGCCGCTCGAAGCAGGCATCGGCTTGTGCCGGGTCGCCCAGTTCGTCCCAGCTCTTGGCTTCCAGCTGGATATCCTTGGCCGCCACGCTGCCGCCCGAAAAGTACAACTCCATTTCCTTGCGGCCCGCATCCGCGCCCAATTGGCGCTTCACGCCGCGCAACATCAGGATGAAGGCATCGGGCGAATCGGGAAATCGCTGATGGATGCCGCGCCACACGAGCAGGCTGTCGTCCGGCCGGTGCGCCGCCTCCAGGCTGCGCGCCACGAGCACCTGGAACAGCTCGGTCTGCGGATGCTGCTGCACATAGCCCAGCAGCTCCGGGACCGCACCCAGCGGGTCGCCCGCCTTGATGCGGGTTTCCAGCGCATGCCGCGCGCGCTGCAGCAGATCGCGCTCGGGTTCCGCATGGTCGTCGCTGGCGTCCGCCAGGGCCGCCGCCAGCCGGTCGGATATCGCCACGGCCGGCGGCGCGTTGCCGCTGGCTGCCTTGTCGCCGGTGTCCGCGCGCCGCGGACGGCGCAATTTGGAAAGCAGGGAGAACATGCCTTACCTCCTGTCCTGTGTCAGCCGCCCGCTCAGGCGTGGTCCTTGATCGCGTAGGTCACAAGCACACCCACGATCCAGAGAATGAAAAGCGCCAGGATGCCCAAGGCGGTGTCGACGATACGGCGCGGATACAGCGACTCGTCCGCCAGCTGCGGCTGCGACGCGACGACCGTGTACAGGACCTGGCGCGATGCCAGCGCCCGCGCATCCTCCAGCGCCTTCATGGCGCCGGTGTAATAGGCTTCCGCGAACTGCCGCTGGGTCTCGGCCCCTTCGTATTCGCGCAGCAGGCTGGACAAGGCGCCCTTGCCCGCCGAGTCGCGGCCGCCGCTGATCTGGTGATCGTTCAGCGCGATCAGCTGGCGCTTGAGCGCCTCGTAGCGCGCCTGCACCCGCTCATAGGCCGGACCGCGGTACAGGCCACCGCCGCGCAGCGCATCCAGCTCCGCCGCCACGGTGGCGATGTCCCCGCGCACCTTGGCCGCCAGGGCCAGATTGGCCTCGGCTTCCTTGACCGGATCCTGCACGCCGGTGCGTGCACGCAAGTCCTGCACCTTGACCCGGGCGTCCACCAGGCGCGTCTCCGCCAGGCGTACTTCCTCGGTCGCGAAGCGGACACTGTCCTCGCGCGACTTGACCGACATCTGGTTGACCAGCTTCTCGCTGGCCTCCAGGATCGCCTGCGCCAGCATCAGCGACTCTTCCGCGGAGAATGCGCGCACCTTGAGGATGATGGCGCCGGTCGACATGTCGAACTGGATGTCGACCATGCGGTTCCATTGGCGCCACAGGCCTTCCGCCGTATCGTCCTTGTCCATGCCGTACCAGAAGTCCAGCGCCGGGGCCGACCACATCTTGCGCAGGTCCAGCGTCTTGTCCAGTTCCTGCACGATCTGGCGGGACTTCACGTAATCCACCACCGCAAAGGAATCGACGAATAGCTCCGTCGTCACGCCAGCGCCGCCGGCCATCGGATGGCTTTGGGAACCCGCCCCCGCCACCTGGGTCTGGGACCCCGCTCGCAGGCCAAAGCGCGCTTCCGATACGTACTGCCCGGCGGCGATAAAGAACAGGTAGAGCGCAAGCAGCAGCGCCGGCACGCCGATCACCGCGATGGCGGACCACCGCAGGCGGCTCATCGTGGGCGGCGTGGTGCTGTCGGGCAAACGCGGCCCTGTGTAGACTTTCTCCGTACTTGTCATCTGGTTACTCGTTGGTTCAATGGACGGCGCCCGCGGGCGGCGTGGGATCAGACGGCGGCCGCCGCCTCCTGGGGCACTGCGCTGTAGCGGGCTATGGTGTCCTTCAGGGGGGCCACTTCGCTCAGCTTGCCGTCCTGCAAAATCATGCCGACCGAGCAGAAGCGGGCCGGCGACGTGGTCACACTGGACACGATGATCACCGTGGCGTCTTTCGAGCGCTCGGCGAAGATCTCCAGGCACTTGCGCTTGAACGCGGGGTCGCCCACCGCGACCATCTCGTCCACGACATAGACGTCGAACTTCAACGCCATGGAGATGCCGTAGGACAGGCGCGCACGCATGCTGTTGGCGTAGGTCACCACCGGCAGGTCGTATGCCCGCCCCAGCTCCGAAAACTCGTACACGAAGCGCTCCACCTGCGCGACGTTCGCCCCATAGATCCGCGCGACAAATCGCACGTTGTCGCGGCCGGTCATGTTGGGGCTGATCGCGCCGGCAAAGCCCAGCGGAAACGAAACGGTGCCCTGGCGATGGACCTGGCCCGAATCGGGCAGCTCCATGCCGCAGATCATGCGGGCCAGCGTCGATTTCCCCGAACCGTTTCCGCCCAGGATGGCCATGTTCTCGCCTTCGCGGAACTTGAACGAAATGTCGTTCAGCACCCGTTTCACTCCCTTCTTGGAGCGGAAACCCTTCGAGATATGCCTCAGTTCAAGCACGTTGTCCTCCATGACAGTGTTTCGGCCGCGGGATCAGCGGGAATGCAGGCGGCGCCGGAACGCGCGCTCCATGCACAGGCCGAGGACCACGCTGGCGATCGACCACTTGATGAGATAGGACCTGTCGAGCGTGAGCGAACTGAAATTGGCGAAGTAGCCCTCGCGGAACCACTCGATGGCATGCACCAAGGGATTCCACACCAGGACGCGGCGCGCCTGGTCCGGCAGCGAGTCCACCAGATAGAACACACCCGACAGCAGATACAGGGGCCGCGTGACAGCGCTGTAGATGCGCTCCCACGACTTGAACATCACATTCAAGACCGCATTGTTCAGGCCGAAGCCGAAGCCCAGCAGGAACGTGAAAAAGGCCGCGGCGCCGCACTCCTCCACATGCTCGGGCAGGATCAGCTTGCCGCCCAGCATCACGATGAACAGCAGGATGAAGAAGACGATGATCCAGGTAAGTCCTTGCAGCAGCGCCTTGGCGAACACGATGTCCATGTTCGTGATCGGCGGCAGCCGCAGCAGCGACGCGTTCGAAGAGATGGCGCGCGACAGCTGAGAAGAGGTGTGGCTGAACAGGAAAAACGGCATGATCCCCGTGATGAAGAACATCTGCAGGTTCCCCATCGGCGATATCCGGCCCCAGACCACGTAGATGGCGGACAGTACCGCCACGTGCAGGATCGGTTCGATCAGCGCCCACAGGTAGCCCAGCCGCGTTCCGCCGAAACGCACGCGCGTCTCCCGGAAGATCAGGGAGAGCACCACGCGCACCTGCACTTGCAACGCCGTCGCGCTCACCCGGCCGCTCCGCCCTGACTCATGCAATCCTCTTCTTCATGAAACCCGCTCCCAATAATCGGCCGCGTGGCGGCCAGGCAGTGAATAGTGTTCTGGTCCCGGCCCAAACAGCGAACCGGAAAATCGGAACGAATGATACGAGGCGCGCAAAGGGGGCCAGATTTCAATACTTATCAAATCAAATCAAACGTGGCCGCATTCGGGACTGAAAAATAAATGAGGTATAGGCAGTCCTATAATTAATCGAAATTCTTCACCCGGCCTCCCTGCTTCACAGGGACGGACCACACCGGACAGATTGGCGACCACGCGCCACGGGGCCCTGATATTGCTTAAGCACCTGTTCAATATTTATCAAAGAAAAGTACATAGGCTTACGCATGTGTTGCGGCCCCATGAGCTCTATGAAAAATGGCCTGAAAACGCCATTTTTCTCAATAGAATTGGATTATTTTCGACATCGTCTGATACATTCGACCCCTTTTTCGCCGAATTTCAGCTCGCGCGTGCGCGAGCCCGCCTTGAACTCTCCGGGAAACCGCAGGATCTGGACGCCCGCCACTACCGCAGCCGGGTTTCCGACCACGAACGGCGCCAGTACGCGCTGGCGCTCGCCCGCCACGATCCCAAGGGGGCAGCGGCCTGGCTGTCAGAGGGGGAATGGGACCTGAAGGCGGCCTGCGCGCTGGCGGCCGGCGATCTGGGCGCCGGCTTTCTGGCGGCAAGCCGGATAGCCCCAGACATTAGGAAATCCAAGAATTTGCATGTAATTCTTGCAGCATTGCACAGTCAAGCCGGCGAATTCCGACAAGCCCGTCAATATTTGAAATTTCTAGTGACGAACCCGCGCACTTTTGATTTTGCCGACGACCGCCCCTTGAATCTGCGCGATTTCCTCGGGGAAAACGGGGACTTACCGGTTTCCGACCGGAACGGCGGCGCACTGGTTTCTGTCATTATCTGTGCGTACAATGCCGCGCCTTTCATCGACGCCGCCCTGCGCTCCGTGCTGAATCAAAACTATCCTAATGTTGAAATCATTTCGATAGATGACGGATCGCAGGATCACACATTCCAACAAATGCGGCAGTTGGCCTCTGAAAATCCGCGTATAACTGCACATCGCTTTCCCAATAATGGGGCTTACGCCTCGAGGAATATTGGATTGCGCTTGGCGAAGGGAGAATTCATTACCTTCCTGGACGCCGACGACATTATGTTGCCACACCGAATCTCCGCGCAGCTTGCCGCTCTGGAGCATTCCGGCGCGGCCGCCACGGTCAGCAGACTGATACGCATCTCGGAGGATGGACGCCTTGCAGCACCACGCATCTACCCCTTTGTCCGCCACAACCCCTGCTCGCTCATGATGCGGCGTTCAACCGTCCTGGCCGTCGGCGATTTCGACGAATCGCGCTTTGGCGCGGACGAGGAATACGAGCACCGCATCGCCTTGCGATTGGGAAAGCCCGCGCTGCTGCGCACCCCGGACGTCCATACCCTGGCGCTGCACCGCGCCGGGTCGTTGACGCAGTCGCCGGACTCCGGCCTTGCGACCATCGCGGGCCGCCAGGCCCGCATCGCTTACCGCGAGTCCTGGATCCGCCGCCACCGCCAGTTGGCGGCGCAGGACCAGGCCGCCATTTTTTAGGTACCAGGATCCATGCCACCGAGCACCTCCCCCTTGCCCATCTCCCCATCCGTTGAACCCGCCGCGCATCGCGTCGCACACCCGGAACGGCTGCGACAACAGGCGCAGGAGAATGAGTTGATGCACGCGCGCCTGGAGCAGGAGCGGGCTGCTCGCCTGCAGGCCGAAAAGGATCTCGCCGGCGTGAAGGCGCTGCTGCGCGAATCCAATCAGTTGCTCGCGCGCCAGGAGCGCACGCTGACGTGGCAATTCGGCATGGAGGTCACCCGTGCCCGCAGCATCACCGACTACGTGATGCTGCCGCTGCGCCTGTTCAGGCTGTCGGACGCCCATAAGCGCCAGCGGCGCCATATGCCCGCCGCCAAGCGCCAGGCCCCGGCCGCGCTGCCCGCGGAGACCGCCGGCGCCATCAAAGAGGCACTGGACCAGGCCCGCCGGGTGCGCGATCCCGAGATCATTCTCTGGATCTCCAAGCAGCCCTGGCCCACGCAGACCAAGGTGAAGGTCTTCTGCGAAGTGGCGAAGTGGGCCCGCACAAGCTATCCGCACATCTCCGAACAGATCGTCGAACAACTGCTGACCCTGGGGCCGGACGCGCCGCACGTGCGCCAGCTTGCGTTCAGCCTCTATGACGCAGGCCTGGTGACCGCGCCAGCCAAGCTGCTCGAGCGCGCCCAAGGCGCCGGCATCGAGCTCAGCGCCTCGGAGCAGCACCGCGCCCGCCGCGTGCGCAATGCCCACGAACTGATGCGCCGCGCCCGCCGGCGGACTCCGCGTCCGCGCCAGACGCTGGATTTCGGCGGCACCGGCCCGATCGTAATTGTCTCTCCCGTGTCGCTGCTGCATGGGCGCAACGCAGCCAGCAACGCGCTGCACCGCCACGCCGCCCTGCTGCACCAACGCTACGGCTCGGTCTGCGTCGTCAGCCTGGCCAACGACGACACCGCGCGCGCCGACGCCCACTTGCGGGCGGAACTGCCGCATTCCGATATCGTCCTGGACGGCGTGATGTACCGGGCGGTGCGGACCGAACCTGGCCAGACACAAGCCATCGAGGACGCGGCCTCGGCCTTGTCCGAGGCCGTGCTGGCCGCCACCGTGAGCCATCCGCCGCGCGCCGTGCTGGCCTGGAACAGCGTACGCTGCGCCATCGCGGCCAACAACGCCGCGCAGACGCTGCGGGTGCCGTATGGACTTGTCCTGCTGGGTCTGGACTACTTCCAGAAGGCCAGCGGCAACCATGCGCTGTCCGAGCGCGGACGCCTGGAGCTCAAGCTGGTCACCGAGGCCATCGTGGACGCCGATCTCGTCGCACTGGGCTCCCGCGCCATGCAGAGCGCCGCCGAGCAGCTGCTGGGCGGCGCCCAGGATGCCACCATTCTCCCGCCTCTGCCCCTGCCGCCGGGCCGGGCGCGCAAAACCGCCGCGCCCGAAATCGACAGCGCGCTGCAGGCGCTGGAGGGCAAACGGGTGCTGGCGCTGACGGATGATCATCCCGATCCCGCCACGGCGCGGACCATCATCGACATCTACGCCGAAATCGCACTGCGCCGCCATGACGTCATATTGCTGGTTTTGAGCGACGAAAAATCCGCCGCCACCATGCATCGCCATGCGGTATCCATCGGCCTGCACGACGAACAACTGCTTTTCGTGCCGGATATCGGCGACCTGGTGTCGCGCGAGCAACTGCTGACGCGCGTGGAACTGGCCCTGTTCCCTTATTTTCCGACGCGCGCCGAAATCGCGCCGCTGCCCCAGACCGCCGGTCTGCTGGAATGCATGGCGCTGGGTGTCTGCCCGGTCGTCGGTATTAATTCGGCCTATACCGACCTGGTCGATCCCGACAAAGGCGGCCTGCACCTGGATTATTCGCAGAGTGCGGCCGGCGCCGCGCACCGCGTGCTCGAGGCGCTGGAGGATCCGCAGGCGCTGCGGGCGATGGGCAAGCGCGCCCGAGAGCGCCTTTCCCAGGAGTATCCGCCGCTGGAGCAAGCGCTTGACGACTTCCTCATGCAGGCCGCCAAGCCGCAGCCCCTGGACCGGCCGGGCGTACGGACGGAGCCGCGCCTGCTCCAGATGAAAATATCGTGACATGCGTTCGTGATAATCCACGAATGCATGCGAATTAATATCCGCTACTTATTTGGTTATTCCGGCCCCGCATTTGAAACACTTCTTTTTATATTGCGTCCTGCCATCCGAACCCAATTGTCTCTCCGCCGGGTGAGGCGCTGAAGTGAGTTACGCCTACTCACGACCCGGCCCCTGGAAAGCCCGCGGCTTCCTGTATCTTTTCGCCCTGATGTTATGAAGGAGTATCGACCAGTGATTATCTCAACGATCGGATCTTGCCGTGTGGCAGGCCCCCTTACCAAACTCCAGGCGCAGCGAAACTTCGTTCTGGATAATCGCCTTCTTTACGGTTTCACGCACAACACCAAGGAAACCGTTCAAGCCATCCGCTATATGCGTGGCGAGGCTACGCTGCCGGAAAGCGCATGGCCTTTCATTTCCAGCGAGTCCCTGCGCGAATCGAACCCTGCGCACGCCCACATCGCGGGAACCCGCTACGTGGTGGAAATCAGCTCGACCAAGGTGCTCGAGCTGGACGGAAAGTTCCTGCAGCTGGTGCGCTTCAAGGAAGCCCTGAACTTCTGCCCCGAGCTGCTCAAGATCTTCTTTGACCATTCTTCGCGCGATGCGCTTGCCAAGCGCCGCGCCGCGCTGGAGGAAGCGCCCAGCTTCGCCCATGTGCCCGAGCACGTACAGCTCGCCCTGACCCACACGGTATTGCATGTGCAGACCGCCCAGGAAATCCTGGATGACCTGAAGATCGTCCAGCAGCTGCTGGGCAACGACTTCGTATTGGTCACCCACTGCAACGCCATCAACGCCAACGGCCAGCCCATCGCCGATCGCGCGCAGATGGTCGAGACCGTCAAGCTTGCAGCCAACACGCTGGGCATTCCGCTGGTGGAGCCGGGCACGCTGCTGGCGCACTTCGGCCAAAGCCGCGGCATGCCGGACGAAGGCCGCGACACGGCCCATTACACCCCCGCTTTCGCAAAGCTGGTGGGGCGCGCGATCTGCGAGAAGCTGCTGGGTAACGGCAGCGCGGAAAGCGCCGCGAACGCCGCCGACCCGCTGGACTGGAAGCAGTGCATCGAACGCGCCAAGGCCTCCGCCAAGGAACTGGAATGGGACAGCGCCCTGCTCCTGACCAACCGCGCCATCGAACTGAAGAACGGCAGCCCCACCGCCTACGTGCTGCGCGCCCGCGCCGTCACCGCGCTGGAGCAGACCGACGACATCCTGGATGCGTGGTCCATCGCGCTGTCGATCGACAGCAACCGCAGCGCCTTCATCCTGCGCCAGGCCGCCGAAGGCGCGATGAAGGTCGGCGACTACGGCACCGCCCAGGCCTGGGCATCCGAATCTCTGGATAAGGAAAGCGACGAAAAGACCGCGCTGCTGCTTGGCCGCGTGCATTCGAAGCTGGGCCAGAACCAACAGGCCGAAGCAGCCTTCCGCAAGTACTCGGCGGGAGATCCCGAGCGCGCATTGCGCTTTGCCACCCGCGCGCTCACGCCGCTGGCCGATGCCGCCAACATGGTCAATGCCCTGGCCAGCACGCCCTCCGTCGACAAGAACAGCCTGGAGGCCGCGCGCGCCGCGGTGCTCAAGCGCGCTGCCCGCGAGGTCAAGCGCACCGGCCGCGTCGGCGCGCTGCTGCCCTCGCTCAGCGCGTTCTACGCACTGCAATCCTTGCCGCAAACGGCCCAGGACGACCACGAGGACCAGATCAACCAGGCCTACCGCCGCCTGCTGAAGGCCTACGAGACCTTTCCGGAATACCAGAACAGCACCGAGACCGTCTCGCTGCTGGGCCGCCTGGCCTCGCTCAAGCCCGTCGATCCGCGTTATGTGCAGCGCGCGGCCAAGCAATTGCAGGCGCAGGGACATGCCCGCCCGGCGATCGAATGCTGGCAGCGCCTGGCCAACTCGGAGCTCCCCGCCGAGAGCGACACCGTGACCCTTGCCGCCGCCCGCCTGACGCAACTGGGCGCGCACCAGGCCGCCGCCAAGGTCTATGCCCGCTTGTCGCAAAGCGGCGCGATGGATCTCACCAGCGCTCACGAGCACATCGACAAGTGCCTGCGCGCGCTGGCCCGCAGCTTCCGCAAATGCCTGACCGAGGAGCGGCTGCGCGATGCGGAAGACGCGATCAACGGCATCCAGTCGATCGACCCGTCGTATCAGGGCCTGATCTCGCTGCAGCGTTCCCTGGCGGACGCGCACAAGCGGGAGTTCCTGGCCCGCCGCAGCAATGCCGCCAACGCCGACGACGTCATCGCAAGCGCTCAGCGCGTGATCCAGGCCAGCCCGATGGACCGCGAGGCCAACATCGAACTGGCGATGCAGAACTTGAAGAACGGCAACGTCGCCGAAAGCCGTCGCATCCTGGACCGCTTCCTGCAAGGCAGCCCCGCCTGAGGGCCGGCCTTCGACGCGGCTTCACGCAAAAAACCCCGGGACCGCAAGGTTCCGGGGTTTTTATCTTCTTGCGGCCTATCAGCGCCGCCGACGCTTATTGCAGCAGGCTGCGCAGCATCCATGCGTTCTTTTCATGCACGTCCAGGCGTTGCGTGAGCAGGTCGGCCGTGGGCTGGTCGTTGGCGGCATCCGCCTTTTCGAATGCGGCGCGCGCGGTCTTGGCGACGGATTCGTTGGCATCGACCAGCAGGCGCACCATTTCCAGCGCTTCCGGCACGGACTCGGGCTCGGCGATGGAAGACAGCTTGGAGTATTCGCGGTAGGTGCCCGGCGCGTAGTGGCCCAGGGCGCGAATGCGCTCGGCCACGCTGTCCAGCGCGTTCCACTCTTCCGTGTACTGCGTCATGAACATCTGGTGCAACGTGTTGAACATGGGCCCCGTCACGTTCCAGTGGAAGTTGTGCGTCATCAGGTACAGCGTGTAGGAATCGGCCAGCAACTTCGACAGTTCGCCGGCGACCGCAGCGCGGTCCTTGTCCGAAATACCGATATTGATGCGCGGAACGCTCGAGGTCTTCTTGGTGGACTTGGCCATTGCTAGCTCCTATGGATGAAAGTACGAAATAAGGATACCACTGCAAACACGACAGAACCGGCCAGCGGCGGCGCCGATCTCAATATGCCCTGCGACCTATTGACGCGGCGCAAACCCAGCTGCCGGGCACGGGGCCTGACACCGCTCAGTCCTGCACCGCCGCCACTTCGTCCGCCAGCATCTTCACGCCGGTCAATTCGCATTCGTAAACCGCCTGGGCCAGCGCTTCGATGGCGGCAAGCCGCGGGAAGCTGCGGCGCCAGGCCAGCACCACGCGGCGCTCAGGCACGTGGCCGTCGAAAGGCAGATAGCGCAGCAGGCTGTTGGAGGGCGGATGCTCGGGCACGGCGGTGACCGGCAGCACGGTAACGCCGATGCCGGCCGCCACCATGTGGCGGATGGTTTCGAGCGAGGAGCCTTCAAAGGTGCGCTGGATGCCGTCGCTCGCAGCCGAGAAACGCGACAGTTCCGGACAGACTTCCAGGACCTGGTCGCGAAAGCAGTGTCCGCTACCCAGCAGCAGCATGGTTTGCTGCTTGAGGTCTTGTGCATCGACCGCCTTGCGCTGCGCAAATTCGTGGTCGTTGGGCACCGCCACGACGAATGGCTCGTCGTACAGCGGCTGCATGACCAGGCCGGCCTCGGGCAGGGGCAAGGCCATGATGGCGCAGTCGATCTCTCCCTGGCGCAGCAACTCCACCAGGCGAACCGTGAAGTTCTCCTGCAGCAGCAGCGGCATCTGCGGCGTGCGCGCGATCTGCACCGGCACCAGCTTGGGCAGCAGGTACGGGCCGATGGTGTGGATGACGCCCACGCGCAAGGGACCGGCCAGGGGATCATGCCCCTGCCTTGCGATCTCTTTGATGCTGGCGCTTTCTTCCAGCACCTTTTGCGCCTGCGCGACGATGCGCTGGCCGATGGGGGTCACGCCCACCTCGGCGCCGCCGCGTTCGAACAGCGTCACGCCCAGTTCGTCTTCCAGTTTGCGTATGGCAACCGACAGCGTCGGCTGGCTGACGAAACAGGCCTCGGCCGCGCGGCCAAAATGCCGTTCGCGCGCCACGGCGACGATGTACTTCAGTTCGGTGAGAGTCATGGTGGACTAAGCCCCCGGGGGTTGCGCGCGGGCCCTGCGGCCGGCGCTTGCTGGATTAAGGTTTGTCTTGAGCCGCATGGTCAGGTCCGCAGGAAATCCTCGCGGCCGCGCATCCAGCGCGCCAGGTGCGCCTCGACGGCGGCGGGGTGTTCGGCCCGCAGCCATACCGCGGCGTCGCGCGCGTCCTCGGCGATCGCGGCGTCGGTTTCCAGGTCGGCAAAGCGCAGCAGCGCCATGCCCGACTGGCGTGTTCCCAGGAATTCACCCGGGCCGCGCTGTTCCAGATCGCGCCTGGCGATCTCAAAGCCGTCCGACGTTTCAAACATGGCTCGCAGGCGTTCGCGCGCCACCTGCGAAAGCGGCGTCTGGTAGAGCAACACGCACACCGATTCCGCGGTGCCGCGCCCTACCCGCCCGCGCAGCTGATGCAGCTGCGCCAGGCCGAAGCGTTCCGCGTGCTCGATCACCATCAGCGACGCGTTCGGCACGTCCACGCCAACTTCAATGACGGTCGTGGCCACCAGCAGGTCTATCTCGCCTTCACGGAAGGCCTGCATCACGGCGGCCTTCTCGGCCTGCGGCAAACGGCCATGGACCAGGCCGATGCGCAAGTCCGGCAGATCGGCCCGCATGCCTTCGTAGGTGTCGACCGCGGTCTGGAGTTCCAGGGCCTCGCTTTCCTCGACCAGCGGACAAACCCAGTAAGCCTGCTGTCCGCCGCGCGCGGCCTGGGCGACATGGGCGATCACTTCCTCGCGCCGCGCGTCCGAGACCAGCTTGGTCAGCACAGGGGTCCGGCCCGGCGGCAGTTCATCGATCACGGACACGTCCAGATCGGCGAAGAAGGTCATGGCGAGCGTGCGGGGGATGGGCGTGGCGCTCATGTTGAGCTGATGCGGCACGATGCGCCCGCGCACGGTTTCGCCCTTGCGCGTCAGCGCCAGGCGCTGCCCGACGCCGAAGCGATGCTGCTCGTCCACGATCGACAGGCCCAGCCGATGGAATTCCACATGGTCCTGGATCAGCGCCTGCGTGCCCACCACCAGCTGCACGCTGCCGTCGGCGGCGGCGGCGGCGGCTTCGCGGCGGGCCTTGGCGCTGAGGCTGCCGCTGAGCCAGGCCACGTTCACGCCCAGCGGCTGCAGCCAGGACACCAGCTTGCGAAAGTGCTGCTCCGCCAGGATTTCGGTGGGAGCCATCAGCGCGACTTGCGCGCCGCCAGCAATGGCCTGCGCCGCCGCGATCGCCGCCACGACGGTCTTGCCGCTGCCCACGTCGCCCTGCAGCAGGCGATGCATGGGGTACGGCTTGGCCAGATCGGCCGATATTTCCTGGACCACGCGTTCTTGCGCGCCGGTCAGCTTGAACGGCAGCGTCTCATAGAGCCTGGCGACCAGCCCGCCCGGCCGGGTCTGCACCGGCAGGGATTCCGCTTCCTTGACGCGCCGCGCCGCGCGCGCCGCCGCCAGCGACAGCTGCTGCGCCAGCAGTTCGTCGAACTTGATCCGCCGCCATGCGGGATGCACGCGGTCCAGCAAGGCCTGTTCGGACTCTCCCTGCGCAGGCGTGTGGAGGGCGCGGATGGCGGGCTCGAAGGGCGGCAGGTCGTAGCGCGCGCGCGCCTCGTCGGGCAAGGTGTCGGACAGGTCGGCGCGGTCCAGCGCCTGCGCGATGGCGCGGCGCAAGGGCAGTTGCGGCAGCCCTTCGGTGGTGGGATAGACGGGCGTCAACGCGGTGGGCAGAGGCGCGTCCGCATTGGTCATGCGGGGATGCACCATCTGGCGGCCGAACAGGCCGCCCCGCACCTCGCCGCGAGCGCGCAGGCGCTTGCCCACGGCGATCTGCTTCTGCTGGCTGGGGTAGAAATTCAGCCAGCGCAGTTGCAGTTCGCCGGTATCGTCCACCAGGGTGGCGGTGAGCTGGCGCCGAGGCCGGTACTGCACCTCGGACTTGGTGATCTCGCCCTCGACCTGCCCGGCAAAGCCGGGCCGCAAGGAACTGATCGGGATGACGCGGGTTTCGTCCTCGTAGCGCAGCGGCAGATGCAGCACAAAGTCCTCGGGCAGCACCAAACCCAGGTTACGGAGCTTGCGCTCCGTATCCGTCATTGCTTTGCCAGCGCCGTTCTTATCGGCGCCGGTTCGCTTGGAGGCCACGGCCGCGGCCGGCATGAAGGAACGAACCCCTGGAATGAAACGTCCGGGTGCGCCTTACAGGACCAGGATGGCTTCGACTTCGAACTGCGCGCCCTTGGGCAGGCTGGCCACCCCGATGGTGGAGCGCGCCGGGAACGGCTGGGGAATGATCTCGGCCATGATGGCGTTGGCCGCCGTGAACTTGCCCAGGTCGGTCAGGAACAGCGTGAGCTTGACCACGTTGTCCAGCGTACCGCCCGCGGCGGTGATGACTTCTTGCATGTTGGCGAAAGCCTGACGCACCTGGGCGTCGAAGTTTTCGGAGACCAGGTCGCCGGTGCCCGGCTCCAGGCCGATCTGGCCCGAGAGATAGACAGTCTTGGTGCCGCTTACGGCAACCGCTTGCGAGTAAGGGCCGACGGCGGCGGGCGCGGCGTCGGTATGGATGATTTGCTTGCTCATGGGCGGAATCCTTCAGGTGACGGATAGAAGCTACAACTATCGAAGTTTAAACAGCAATAGACATTTGCGAAAGTGGCGCTTGGTCGTAGAGATGGCCTAAGGCTGGTTTTCGGCTTCCGGCTGATGGCCTGCGCCGCCGATATCCCCCCGATGCGCGATCAGGAGATCCACCAGCGCCTGCGCCGCCACGGACAGCCCGCGGCCCTTGCGCCGCACCAGATACAAGGGTCTGGTCAAGGGGCGGCCCGCCAGCGGCACAATGCGCAGATCGTCGCTGCGGAAATGGAATAGCGTCATCGCGGGCACGACGGACACCCCGAGACCGGCGCGCACCAGCCCCGTGACGGTCGCCAGGTGCTCGACTTCGAACACCGGCGAGGGCGCGTCGGCGCCAAGCGCCTCGTCCAGATGTTTGCGCACGCTGCTGCCCCGCGCAAGCTGAATCACGGGGTGCCGCAGCACGTCGCGCAGCCGCACCCGGCTCTGGCCCGCCAGCGGATGATCGGCGCGGCACACCAGGAAGTAACGGTCGGCATGCAGGAATTCGCTGTCCAGGTCTGTCATGTCCGGCCGGTGCGAGGCCACCGCAAAATCGACTACCCCGCTCTGCACCATGTCCAGGCAGGGATCCAGCAAGGCATCCCTGAGGTCCAGCACGATGCCCGGATGCTCGTCACGGAACCGGGCCAGCAGGCCGGGCAGCCAGCCCGCCGCCAGCGACGGCAGCGCCGCCAGCGTCACCCGCCCCCGGCGGCTGGCCGCGTGGTCGCGCAGGTCGCCCATGACCAGCTCCATATCGGCCAGCAGGCGGCGCGCGGACGCGTCCAGCACGCGGCCTTCAGGCGTCAGCTCGACGTGGCGTGTATTGCGGTCGAACAGGCGCAGGCCTGCGCTGTCTTCCAGCGACCGGATCAGCGCGCTGAACGCCGGCTGCGTCAGGTGGCAGCGTTGCGCGGCGCGCGTGAAATGCTTTTCATCGGCCAGGGCCACGAAAGCGCGCAATTGCCGGGCTGATAGATTCATGGCTTTCTTGAATGAATTGATCCGATCTTTCTATTTTACTGATGAGCAGCGCTTGCCTATAGTGGACCGGAAACCCTGTGTAAGGCCCGACTGGACCCCTTATGTCTCAATCTCCCCTGCTCATAGGCTGCGCTTCCGGATTTTCCGGCGACCGCAGCGACGGCGCCGCGGCCGTGGTGCGCACCCTGGCTGCCCAAGGCGGCGGCACGCTGATCTTCGAGACGCTGGCCGAACGCACGCTGGCGCTCGCGCAACTGGCGCGCAACGAAGACCCGAGTCGCGGCTATGAGCCGCTGCTGGATGAACTGGTCGCTCCCATACTGGCGGATTGCCTCCGCCATGGCATCAGCATTGTCAGCAACTTTGGCGCGGCCAACCCGCCCGCCGCGGCAAGGCGGATCGCCGAACTGGCGCGGGAACAAGGCCTGCCCGTCCCGCGCATCGCCGTGGTGCACGGCGACGCGCTGCACACGCCCGCCCATCGCGCCCTGCTGGCGCAACGCCTGGGCGCGGCGCTGGACGGGCTGGACATCGTCAGCGCCACCGCCTACCTGGGCGCGACCGAGATCGCGCAGGCGCTGGCCGCAGGCGCCCAGATCGTGGTGGCGGGCCGGGTGGCCGATCCCTCGCTGACCCTGGGCCCCGCGCTGGCGCACTTCGGCTGGGATCCCGCGGATTGGCCGCGCCTGGGCCGCGCCACCATGGCCGGCCATATGCTGGAATGCGGACTGCAGGTCACGGGCGGCTATTTTTGCGTGCCGGGCCTCAAGGAAGTGCCGGACGTGCATGCCGCCGGCTTTCCGATCGCGGAAATCCAGGCCGACGGCGAATTCGTCATCGGCAAGGCCGCGGACACGGGCGGTACCGTCGACGCCCGCACGGTGAAGGAACAATTGCTCTATGAGGTGCACGACCCGGCGCGCTACCTGACGCCGGACGTGGTGGCCGACCTGAGCCAGGCGCGCGTCGTCGAACTGGGCGGCAACCGCGTCGCGGTCCACGGCGTCACCGGCCATGCCCGGCCCGCCGAACTCAAGGTGAACGTGTGTTATCGCGGCGGCTGGCTGGCCGAAGCCGAGATCTCCTACGCCGGCGTGCAAGCGGAGGCGCGCGCACGGCTGGCCGCGGACATCGTGCAAAAGCGCCTGGGGTCCGCCTTCAGGCTGCGCGCCGACCTGATCGGCGCCATCAGCATCTTGGGCGACGACGCGGGCGAGATGCGCCGCGCCCTGCCCGACAGCCACGCCCGCGACGTGCGGCTGCGGCTCGCCGGCGAACACGCCGACCGCGCGCAGGCCGAGCGTGTGCTGCGCGAGGTGACCGCGCTGTACACCTGCGGCCCGGCCGGCGGCGGCGGCGTGCGCACCGCTCTGCGCCCGCGCCTGAACATGATGTCCTGCACCATTCCCCGCGACGCCGTGGACAGCGGCTGGAACTTCCTGGAGGAGATTGCGCCATGACCCAGAAACCCGCCACGCTTGCGGTGCCGCTGTACCGGCTGGCCCACAGCCGCTCCGGCGACAAGGGCGACATCTCGAACCTCAGCCTCATTGCCTGGGACCCCGAATGCCACGACGTGCTGGCCGCACAGGTCACCGAATCGCGGGTCGCGGACTGGTTCGCCTACCGCCATCCCAAGCGCGTCACGCGCTACGTGCTGCCCATGCTGCATGCCATGAACTTCGTGCTGGAGGGCGTGCTGGACGGCGGCGTCAATGACGCGCTGAACCTCGACACGCACGGCAAGAGCCTGTCTTTCAGATTGCTGGACATGACGGTGGAGGTCAGCCCCGAGCTGGCGAGCCGCCTGCCAGACATACCCGGCGACCGCCCCGCGGCCGCCTGATTTCCGTTCCTATAAAAAAACCCCACAGGAGACACACATGCGCATCGCTACCAAGGGCCGGCTGGCCCTGCTGCTGGCCGCCGCCCTACCCTTGACGGCCATGGCGCAATTTCCCGCCAAGCCCATCACCTTCATCGTCCCCTTCGCCGCTGGCAGCGCCACCGACCAGATCGGCCGCGCCATCGGCCAGGGCGTCACGGAACAGACCGGCCAGGCCGTGGTCATCGAGAACAAGCCCGGCGCCAGCGCGATGATCGGCGCCGCGGCCGGCGCCCGCGCGGCTCCGGACGGCTACACGGTCCTGATCACGACCAATACCACGCACGCCGCCAACGAACACCTCTACAAGACGCTGACCTATAACCCGGTCAAGGACTATGCGCCGCTGACGCTTCTGGGCAAAGGCGGACAGATCATGGTCGTCAATCCCAATTCGCAAGCCAAGACCGTGGGCGATTTCCTGGCCCTGGCCAAGCAGTCGCCGGGCAAGCTGAGCTTTGGCAGCGGCAGCTCCAGCAGCCGCATCGCCGGCGAATTGCTGCAACAGATGGCGGGCGTGCAGTTGCTGCACGTGCCCTACAAGAGCAACCCGCTGGCGGTCACGGACCTCCTGGGCGGCCAGATCGACATGATGATCACCGACACGGCCACCGGCCTGCCCCAGGTCAAGTCGGGCAAGCTGCGCGCGCTGGGCGTCACCGGCCAGGCGCGCTCGCCGCTGGCGCCGGACGTACCCACCATCGCCGAGGCTGGCGTGCCGGGCTACGAGATGGGCTACTGGTTCGCCGCCTACGCGCCCGCCGGCACCCCGCCGAACGTGGTCAAGCGCCTGAACGAACTGCTGGTCAACGCCACCAGGACCAAGCCCGCCCAGCAGTTCTACGCGCAGACCGGCACCGACGCCGCCACTTCCACGCCGGACGAGCTGGTGCAGTTCCAGCAGGCCGAGTCCAGGAAGTGGGGCGACATCATCAAGAAGGCGGGCATCCAGCCGGAATGAGGACGGCCGGCGGCGACGCCAGCGCCACAATGCAAAAAAACCCATCGCGCTGGCGATGGGTTTTTTGCATTCCTTTCAACCTTATGGGTTCGTCTTGTTCATGTTGGCTTCGAGGTCGGCGCATGCCTGCAGCAGCTCGTCGAAGGAGAGTGCATCACCTGCCATTACTTCATCGGCCAACATGGCTTCATAGTCCTTGGCGAGCGCATCTCTGGTTTCGCCTTCGGGAACGATGCAAAGCTGGCCTGTGATCGCTGCGGCGTAGTCGATCACCCGACCGTTGGCGTCCTTCTCGATAAAGAAAAGAGATTTGTGTCGGGCAACGGCCGTTGACACGGCACGATCAGCTATGACGGCGGTGAAATGCGGACTGCGCGCAATCGCGGCCAGGTCGTGCCAATGCCGCGCATATCGTTCGCTGCGGATACGGCCCTGCGCACAGAAGACGTGTGCGGCAGTGGCTTTCTCCCAAAAGGTGCGTGCGACGCTCATGACCAACGGCGACGCGCTGGGAAAGGACACTTCGGTCAGGTGCTTGGCGATGTCGCAGTCCACCGGAAATATCTGGTGTGGCTCGCCGGTGGCTCGTCCTCCGAATTCCAGCGTAACGACAGGCGCGACGTAGCCCGTGCCTTGCGTCAGGGCCGAGTAATGCAGCAGCAACTTATCGTTTTCCTGGCCGCCGATTTCGAGTCGAACGTCCAGCCCCTCACGCTCCAGCGCCGCCTGAATCACTGGCTGCACATTCTGCCTGATCCAGTCCGGTAGCCGATGCCGCACGGCTTGCGTCCATTTGCCCGCCTGGCTGCGGCTCGCCGGGAACTCGCCACCCTCGCCGATCAGATCGGGAATCAGCTTGCGAATGTCGTAGGTCAGGTCGATGTCTTCGGAAAATCTGTCGATAATCTTATAGACCTTCGACAGCGACGTGCCGCCCTTGAAAGTTAGATCAGACGATAGCGGCGAGGCGAACAATTCGCGCAACACCCATACCACCCAGATGTCCTTTTCCAGCAGATGGGCGGGACGACCCGTTTCCGCACGCCCGTACTCCAACGCTTCGCGCTGATCCTCTTTGCTCAGATCAAAGAAATCATCAGGCACGCGCGACTTCCTTGCCGATAGCTAACGCCATCCACCCTGGCAGCGCCGCTCGCGCCGAGGCCAGCGCTTGCCATTCGGAAGGCGGAAGGACGCTGCGCAGCGTTGCCAGTGATTTGGCGGCATGCGTCGGACCGATCCAAGCCAGAGCGCGAATGGCTGCTCCTGCTGGCCGTTCGCCCAGCGCCAGCATCCAGGTCGGCGCGTGCTTCACCAGCACTTCCGACTTGCCTAGCCTCAGCTTCCGGGTCTTGCCAGAAGTGAGATAGACCTCGCGGATGGGCACTTGCTGGGTCAGCCCCAAAGTGTTGGCTGCACTGGCGCCGTGCGGCACCACGATTTCGCCCTTTTGCTCGGCCAGTGCGGTGACGACTTTCCCTGGAGCAGGCGCGCGCGCGCCAAACCGGCCGGAAACCGGGACGGCATAGGCACCGCGCGCTACGCGCAGCAGTTTGCCGGCCTTTGCGAGCCGCGAGAACGCCTGATCAACTGCCGCCCGACTTCCCAGATGCAGGAATTCCTTGGGCGACAACACTCCCCCCTCGGGAAGCAATTGGGCTTGTTCCAGGATGGCTTCGGCCAGCGTGGTCATGTAGCACCTCTTTTGTCAGATACAATACACCAGTTTCTGACATTCAGTTTAGTCCAATCCCCACCTATATCGGTTTGCAAAGAAAAATCGGGGATTGGAAACCGCGGCGAGGCATATATCCGGCGCGGTCGAAACATCGCAGACGCTCGGGGCCGAAAACCCGACCCGAGGTCCTGCTCACTTGGCCCGGCATTTGCATGCCGGGCCACAGCGCGGCTTATTTATCCACGAACGCCCGTTCGACCACGTAGTCGCCCGGCTGACCCACGCCCGGGGACACCGTGAAGCCGCGCTTGTCCAGCATGGCGCTGATGTCGGCCAGCATATGCGGGCTGCCGCAAATCATGGCGCGGTCGGTTTCAGGGTTGATCTGCGGGATGCCGATGTCGGCGCACAACTTGCCGTTTTCCATCAGCTCCGTGATACGCCCCTGGTTGCGGAAAGGTTCGCGGGTAACCGTCGGGTAATAGACGAGCTTTTCGCGCACGATGTCGCCGAAGAACTCGTTGTTCGGCAGTTCCTTTTCGATGAAGTCCGCGTAGGCCAGTTCGCTGACCCAGCGCACGCCGTGCACCAGAATCACTTTGTCGAAGCGTTCGTAGACGTCCGGATCCTTGATGATGCTCATGAAAGGCGCCAGGCCGGTGCCCGTGCCAAACAGGAACAGATGCTTGCCGGGCTTCAGGTCATCGACGACCAGCGTGCCCACGGGCTTGCGGCTGACCAGGATGGTGTCGCCTTCTTTCAGATGCTGCAGTCGCGACGTCAGCGGACCATTCTGCACCTTGATGCTGAGGAACTCGAGGTTCTCTTCGTAGTTGGCGCTGGCGATGCTGTAGGCCCGCAACAGCGGCTTGCCTTCAACTTCCAGACCGATCATCACGAAGTGGCCATTGTGGAACCGCAAGGCCGAGTCACGCGTCGTGGTGAAGGAAAACAGGGTGTCGTTCCAGTGGTGCACGCTTAGTACGCGCTCAGTATTGAAAGCAGCCATGTCGTATTAAGTAGAGGCGGGACAAATGTCGGACCAAAGCCCAGCTTGCGCCGCGAGGTCATTCCGTATCGCATAAAAGACGCGACCGGCATTAGGGTTGACCCTATTCTACAGGGTCTTGATGATAACTGCTCTCATTATTCCGTAATACCCTTATGCCGTATTGATGGGGATCAACGTCTTGAACCATTGGCTTACGGGTAGTTGAACACGGCTTTGCTTCCTGTTATCGTCGCATTCTCAGTTGATAATCATTTTCGTTAGCAGACCGTTTTGAGCGGCGGCACGCCTTTGCGTGCCACGGCTTTTCTCGATGCAGCCCTTGCTGGAGTTCCTTCATGATTAAGCGTCCCCAATTGAATTCGCTGCTACGCGCGCTGGCGCTGGCCGGCGCCGCCGCCTTCACCGTGACCGCCAACGCCGCTGATGAAGTCAGCCTGTACACCACCCGGGAACCCAAGCTCATCCAGCCGCTGCTGGACGCCTTCACCAAGGAAAGCGGAATCAAGGTCAATACCGTCTTCGTCAAGGACGGCCTGCTCGAGCGCGTCAAGGCCGAAGGCGCCAAGTCGCCCGCCGACGTGCTGATGACCGTGGACATCGGCAACCTGCTGGACCTGGTGGACGGCGGAGTTACGCAGTCCGTCAAGTCGCAGACGCTGGAATCCGTCATTCCCGCCAACCTGCGCGGCGCCGATGGCAAGTGGTACGCCCTGTCGCTGCGCGACCGCGTGCTCTACGTGGAAAAGGACCTGAAGCTGGAATCCTTCCGCTACGAAGACCTGGCCGATCCCAAGTGGAAGGGCAAGGTCTGCATCCGCTCGGGCCAGCATCCCTACAATACCGCGCTGGTTGCCTCCATGATTGCGCATGACGGCGCCGAAGCCACCGAAAAATGGCTGCGCGGCGTCAAGGCCAACCTGGCCCGCAAGGCCGCCGGCGGCGACCGCGACGTGGCGCGCGACATCCTGGGCGGCATCTGCGATATCGGCCTGGCCAATGCCTACTACGTCGGCCACATGAAGAATTCCGAACCCGGCACCGACGCGCGCAAGTGGGGCGATGCCATCAAGGTCATCCGCCCGACCTTCGCCAACGCCAAGAGCGGCGGCACGCATGTGAACGTCAGCGGCGCAGCCGTGGCGGCCCACGCGCCGAACAAGGCCAACGCGGTAAAGCTGCTGGACTTCCTGGTGTCCGAACCGGCCCAGGCCCTGTACGCGCAGGCCAACTATGAATACCCCGTCCGCAAGGGCGTGAAGCTGGACCCCGTGATTGCCAGCTTTGGCGAACTCAAGGTCGACCCGCTGCCCCTGACCGAAATCGCCAAGCATCGCAAGCAAGCCAGCGAACTGGTGGACAAGGTCGGTTTCGACAACTGATAAGCCGGTGGATCGCCTTGCCTCCAGGCATGGCGCAAACCATTCGGCAGTGACACGCGCGCTCCGCCACCGGGGCCGCGCGTAGGGCCTGTTCCCTCTTTTTGGGGGGAACAGGCCTTGCCATTGATGCAATCGACTTTGAAGCATGCACACAGATTCCTTGTCCCGGCCGCTGCGTCTGCGCTGGTCTGAACGCGGGGCCGGCTGGCTGGCCGGCGCCGTCCTGATCGCGCTGGCCGTCCTGGCGCCGGTTTTGACGCTGGGCTGGTGGGCGCTGGGCGGCAGCCTGGCCCACTGGCAGCACCTGGCCAGCTACGTGCTGCCGCAGGCCCTGGCGAATACGGCCATGCTGCTGGCCGGCGTGGGCGTGATGGTCACGCTGCTGGGAACCGGCGCCGCGTGGCTGGTGACCGCCTATGACTTCCCCTCGCGCCGCATCCTGACCTGGGCCCTGCTGCTGCCGCTGGCGGTGCCCACCTACATCATCGCCTTCGCCTACCTGGACCTGCTCCACCCCATCGGCCCGATCCAGACGGCGATCCGCGCGCTGCTGGGCTACGACAGTCCCCGCCAGTTCCGCCTGCCCGACCTGCGCTCCATCTATGGCGCGATCTTCGTGCTGGGCTTCGTGCTGTACCCCTATGTCTACCTGAGCACGCGCGTCATGTTCATGACGCAGGCCGCCAGCCTGCTGGAAGCCGCCCGCACCCTGGGCGCCGGCCGCGTCGCGGTGTTCTGCCGGGTCGCCCTGCCCCTGGCGCGCCCCGCCATCGTGGTGGGCGTGAGCCTGGCGCTGCTGGAAACGCTGAACGACATCGGCGCCTCCGAATTCCTGGGCGTGCAAACGCTGACCGTCTCCGTCTACACCACCTGGGTCACGCGCTCGGACCTGGCCGGCGCGGCGCAGATCGCACTGACCATGCTGGCGATCGTCATCGGCCTGATCATGCTGGAGCGCCACGGCCGCAAGCGCCAGCGCTATGCCAACACGCAGCGCATGCGGCCGATGCAGCCGCGCCGGCTGCACGGCGTGGCGGCCGCGTTTGCCGTCGTGCTGGGCTGGATCCCGGTCCTGATCGGATTCATCGCGCCCGCCGTGTATCTGGTCGTGGAAACCTCCAAGCGCCTGCACCTGGTGGGCGGCGTCTCGGACCAGCTGATCAATGGCTTGAGCAACACACTGATCGTGGCGTTCAGCGCCACCATCGTCACCCTGCTTTGCGGCCTGGTGGTCGCCTGGGCGGGCCGCAGTCTGCGCGAGAGCGCCAGCTTCAATCCGGGCCGCGCCTGCGCCCGCATCGCCAGCCTGGGCTACGCGGTGCCCGGCACCGTGCTGGCCATCGGCCTGCTGACGCCTTTCGTCTGGATCGACACCGCGGTCGCCAGGGTGTTCGGCGGAACCGGCCTGTTCATGATGGGTTCGCTGGGCGCGCTGGTATGCGCCTACGCGATCCGCTTCCTTGCAATTTCCACCGGCGCGCTTGAAGCCGGCCTGGCGCGCATTCCGCCTTCGCTGGAACAGGCCTCGCGCCTGTTGGGCGAGACCTCCGGGGGCACGCTGCGCCGCGTCCATCTGCCGCTGCTGCGCCCGGCGCTGGCCGCCAGCGCGCTGCTGGTGTTCGTGGACGCCATGAAAGAACTTCCCGCCACGCTGCTGCTGCGGCCCATGAACTTCGACACGCTGGCCACCTGGCTCTACGCGGAAGCCGCGCGCGGCACGTACGAGGAAGGCGCCGTGGCGGCGCTGGCCATCGTGCTGGCCGGCCTATTGCCCGTCATCCTGCTGGCGCGCACCAATCTGAAAATGGGACATTGATCATCGTGCCCGATCTGTTAGAAATCGACCATATCTCGCTCTCCTACGACACGCCCGCCGGCCTGAAGCCCATCGTGCAGGACTTGACGCTGGGCCTGCCCGTAGGCCACATCGGCTGCCTGCTGGGCGAGTCCGGCTGCGGCAAGACCACGGTGCTGCGCGCCATCGCCGGCTTCGAGCCGGTGCGCGCCGGCCGCATCCTGCTGGACGGCGCCGTCATCTCCTCGCCGACCCAGCAGGTCGCGCCCGAACTGCGGCGCGTGGGCATGATGTTCCAGGACTATGCCTTGTTCCCACACCTGTCGGTTGCCTTGAACGTAGCCTTCGGCTTGCGCAAGCTGGCGCGCGCGGACCGCGCCCGCCGCGTCGAGGAAATGCTGGAGCTGGTGGGCCTGGCGCATGCTGCCAACAGCTATCCGCACGAGATCTCCGGCGGCCAGCAACAGCGCGTGGCGCTGGCGCGCGCCCTGGCGCCCTCGCCCGACCTGCTGCTGCTGGACGAACCGTTCTCCAACCTGGACGTGGACACGCGCGAACGCCTGGCCTTCGAAGTGCGCGACATCCTGAAGACCACGGGCCATACCGCAATCCTGGTCACGCACAACCAGGCCGAGGCCTTCGCCATCGCCGACCGCATCGGCGTGATGTCCAAGGGGCGGATCGCGCAGTGGGACACGCCCTACAACCTGCACCACCACCCCGCCGACGCCTTCGTGCGCGACTTCATTCGCCGCGAGGCGCTGGAAGAGCAGCGCGAGCAGGCGCTCGCGCGCGGCCGCTAGCGCCGCGCGCCGGGGCGGATCAGTCCGCCGACAGCTTGACCTTCTGCGACAGGGCCTTGAAGGCCTCATGCTGGCTTTGGGTCAAGCGCTCCACGTCCTGCGGCGTCGAACCATAGGGCATGAAGCCGGCCTGTTCCAGCTTGCCTTTGACTTCCGGCAGGGCCAAAGCCCATTGGAAGGCCTCGCTCAGCTCGCGGGTGACCTCCGGCGACATGCCCGCGGGTCCATAGACCGCGAACCAGGGATCCACCACGGCGGCTTCGTAGCCCAGCTCAGCCAGCGTCGGCACGTCGGGCAAGGCCGGCGCGCGCTTGCTCCCGGTGACCGCCAGCGCGCGAACCTTGCCGGCCTTGATGTGCGGCAGCGAAGCGGGCAGGTTGTCGAACATCACTGGCAGGTGCCCACCGAGAAGGTCGTTCAGGCCCTGGGCGCTGCCCTTGTAGGGAATGTGCTGCATGCCCGCGCCGGTCAACTGGTCGAACATCACGCCCGCCAGATGCATCGACGTGCCCGTGCCCGGCGTGCCGAAAGCGGTGCCGGGATGTTGCTTGGCGTAGGCCACCAGGTCCTTGACGCTGTCCACCTTCAACGACGGGCCGGTTTCAAGCACCACGGTCGAAGCGCCCAGCATGCTGACGCCCGTGAAATCCTTGGTCGGGTCGAACGGCATCGAGGGGTAGACAAAAGGATTCAGCGCATTCGTGGATATCGCGCCAAAGCCGATGGTATAGCCGTCCGGCGCCGCCTTGGCCACGGCGTCCATGCCGATGTTGCCGCCCGCGCCCGGACGGTTCTCGACAATCACGGGCTGGCCCAGCTTCTCCGCGACTTTCTGGCCGGCCGTGCGTGCGACCAGGTCGGTCGTGCCGCCGGCCGTGTAGGGCACGATGAAGGTGATGGGCTTGGCCGGATATCCGGCCGCCTGCGCCGACGAAGCGCCGTGGATCAACGCAACGACGGCCAGGCCGCGCAGCGCATTCGAGGTATAGCGATGCATAGTGTCTCCATCCCGTTTGTTATCGAGTTCGGGAGGCGCATCATACCGCCGCGCGGCACCCGGCGCCTCCGCCCGGCCCTGCGCCAATTCGGTCGCGCAACAGCCCGGCAATGCCGCCGTCATTCTTGTGGTGATCGCGCAGTTCAAAAGCGACCGAGGCACAGCTCAGTCCGCCAGCTTATCGATCAGAAAGTCCACGAATGCGCGCCCCCTGCGTGCCGCCGGCGTCACGCCAGCGGCATTGGCGGCCCAGGCAACGTGACCAGGGCACTTAGCGGCCCAGCACATCCACGATACGCCGGCCTATGTACTGCCCATGGGTTTCCAGCGCGAAATGGCCCGTGTCCAGCAACTCGACGACGGCATCCGGATTGTCGCGCCGAAAGGCTTGCGCTCCGGGCGGAATGAAAATGGGATCATTCTTCCCCCAGATCGCCAGTGTAGGCAGCCGGGCCCGGCGGAAGAACGCCTGGAACGCCGGATACAGCGTCAGATTGTTGGCGTAGTCCAGGAACAGGTCCAGCTGGATGTCCTTGTTGCCCGGGCGCTCGAGCAAGGCCGCATCCAGCGTGTAGCTCTCCGGCGCCACGCTGTCCGGATTGGCGACGCCCTGCACGTACTGCCACTTCGTGCCCTCCAGGTTGAGCATGCCGTCGTGAATGGCCTGCCGGTTCGCCGGCGAGGGATCCGCCCAGTACGCGCGGATCGGCGCCCAGGCGTCTCCCAACCCTTCAAGATAGGCATTGCCGTTTTGCGACACCAGGCCGGTGACGCGATCGGGATGGGCCAAGGCCAGGCGCAGGCCCGTCGGCGCGCCGTAGTCAAAGAAGTACAGCGCGTAGCGGGTCAACCCAAGCTCGTCCACGAACGCTTCCAGCGACTTGGCCAGGTTGTCGAACGTATAGCGGTAGCCGCGTTCGGCCGGCACTTGCGTGTAGCCGAAGCCGGGCAGATCGGGAGCAATCACGCGGAAATGACTGGCCAGCTGGGGAATCAGGTTGCGGAACTGATGCGAAGAGCTGGGAAAGCCATGCAGCAGCAGCAGCACCGGCGCCTGCGGATCTCCTGCCTCGCGGTAGAAGAAACGCAGCCCGTCGGCATGCGCGTGGCGATAGTGGATGGTGGTGTCGGCTTGGGGGGTCATGGCGATCTCCGAGGTGCGGGCTTGCGGTAAACAGCGGGTGTCGAAGCTTCAAGGCACAGTCTACGCATTTTGAGTAACCTGTCAACAGCATTTTTACGGGTTACTACGAATCCCATCGCCAACAAAAAGCCCGGCAGTCGCCGGGCTGGAACAAGCAATACGGAAAAGCGCGCCTCAGGACGCAGCGCCCTGCGCCTCGCGTTGACGGAACGCCGCCACTTTATGGCGATTGCCGCACAAGGCCATGCTGCACCAGCGCCGCCGATGGGAACGGGTGCGGTCGTAGAACCAGAGCGAGCAGGTCTCGCTTTCGCACTTGCGCACCAGGCCGAAATCGCCATGGGCCAGGAGGTCGGCGGCCGCCTCCGCCGCAGGCAGCAGCCATTGCGCCGCAGTCTGCGATGGATAGTGGCGCGCCAGCTCCAGCCCCCCGTCCTTCGTGACGGTCAGCGCCAGATGGCTGCCGCCCGCCGCCAGCGCGCGGTTCAGCGCGGTGAGCTTGAGCGGAACGCCCGCCTTGCGCTGCGTCACCAGCGTACGCACCGTCTCACGCAGATCACGCGCGGCTTCAAGCAGGCCGTCCGGCGCGGTGGTCTGCCCGGGCGCCAGCCCGGACAACGCGAGCCAGGCTTGCACATCCGCATCAGACTGCCACCGGTCCAGCGGACCGGCGTCACCCTGCTCGACGGTGTTGATCATGTCCAGGGCGATGTGATCGCCCAGTTGCCTGAAATCGGGTGCTTGAGTCGTGTGCATGTGGCCTCCGACGACAGTGTAACCTTCAAAATTAACCAATAAAAGTTACCTCCACAATTGCAGGACGGAAACTCGGATCAGACTCGCGGTTCCGGCAGCGGGATGTACTCGGTCTCGTCACCCGGCACGATCTGGTCGAAGCGGGTGCGCTGCCAGTCCTGCTTGGCCTGCTCGATGCGATCCTTGCTGCTGGACACGAAGTTCCACCAGACAAAGCGCGGCCCATCCAGCGGCTCGCCGCCCAGCACCGCGAAGCGCGCGGCGGTCTTGGCGCGGATCTGCACGGGCTTGCCCGGCGCGAACACGACCAGGCGTCCGCTTTCATAGACCTGGCCGTCGATCTCGACGGTGCCCAGTGCCAGGTAGGCGGCGCGCTCCTCGTGTTCGGCCGGCAGCACCGTGGTGGCGCCCGCCTGCAATTGCAGGTCACCGTAGAACAGGGGCGACAGCGTCTTGACCGAAGAAGTCTTGCCAAACAGCGAACCCGCCACCACCTGGGCGCGCACGCCCTCGCCTTCGACCACCGGCTGCGCGTCCAGCCCGTAATGCGTAAAGCCGGGATCGGTCTCCTCGTGGGCCTTGGGCAGACCCACCCAGATCTGCAGTCCACAGAGGCGCTGCGGGGCCAGGCGGCTTTCCGGCGAGGAACGCTCGGAATGCACGATGCCCCTGCCCGCCGTCATCCAGTTCACTTCGCCCGGCAGGATGGTCTGCGTATGGCCCGCGCCGTCGCGATGGACCATGGATCCCTCGTACAGGTAGGTGACCGTGGACAGGCCGATATGCGGGTGCGGGCGCACGTCTATGCCGGAACCCGCATCGAACTCGACAGGCCCCATGTGATCAAGAAAGACGAAGGGACCGACGGTGCGGCGCTGCGCGGACGGGATGGCGCGCCGGACGGAAAAACCGCCCAGGTCGCTGCTGCGCGGCACCACAACGGTTTCAATCTGGCTTTCGCCTGCTTCGGACAAGGTCGACATGGTGGAGTGCTCCGCATGAATAGGCCAAAGGCCATCTTAAGGCCTCGCGGCCTGCATAAAGTGAAGCCGGGCGGATATCGCGATCCGCCCGGCGGGTGGCATCAGGCTAGGTCAAACACCAGCACTTCGGCGTTCTTGCCGCCGGACAGCTCGACACGGGTTTCATCCGTGAGGGCCGCGGCGTCGCCGGCGGCCAGTTCCGCGCCGTTCACGGTCAGGCTGCCCCGGGCCACGTGGACCCAGGCGCGGCGTCCGGGAGCCAGCGTCAGCGCTGCCGATTCATCGCCATCGAACAGGCCGGCGTACAGGCGGGCGTCCTGATGGATCTTCATCGACCCGTCAATGCCGTCGGCCGACACCAGGGCTTGCAGGCGGCCGCGCTTTTGCGCATCGCTGAAACCGCGCTCTTCGTACTCCGGCGCAATCCCGGTGACGTCCGGCTCGATCCAGATCTGCAGCATGTGCGTTTCGGTATCGGGCAGCGGATTGAACTCGGAGTGCATCACGCCGCGGCCGGCGCTCATACGCTGCACGTTGCCCGGCTGGATGGTCGAACCGCTGCCCATGCTGTCCTTGTGCGCAATCGCGCCGTTCAGCACATAGGTGATGATCTCCATGTCCCGGTGCCCGTGGGTGCCGAAGCCGCGCCCGGCGGCGATGCGGTCGTCATTGATCACGCGCAGCGCGCCAAAGCCCATGTGAGCCGGGTCGTAGTAGTTGGCGAAGGAAAAGGTGTGAAACGAATCGAGCCATCCATGGTTGGCGTGGCCCCGTTCGGCAGCGCGGCGGATCGTAAGCATTGTGGACTCCTGTTTCGATAATATGAACGATTAGGGGGTGCAGGATGGTTCGGCGTTTCTGCCCGGAAGATTTCGCTGCAACCCCGGCATGAGTGATATTCTGCGCGTGCCCGGGCCTGGTTTTGGCGCTATATTTTGACGAAACCATTCAAATTTTTTGAACAACTACTTTCCCGCCCCCCCCCATGCAGCCCATCACCCCTGAATTGCTCATCCTGGTCGACGCGATCGCGCGTCACGGCAGCTTCGCCAAGGCCGCGCGCGAGCTGGGCAAGGTGCCGTCCGCCGTCACCTACTCCATCCGCAAGCTGGAAGACGGGCTGGACGTGCTGCTGTTCGACCGGTCCGGGCACCGGGCGCTGTTGACGCCGGCCGGCGTTGCCCTGCTCAAGGACGGCCGCCATGTCCTGCAGTCGCTGGATGACCTGGCCTGCCGCGTCAAGCGCATCGCCACGGGCTGGGAGGTGGAACTGCGCATAGCCGTCAGCGCCGTGCTGCCGTGGCGGCCGCTATACGACCTGATCAACGAATTCCACGCCGTGGCCAGCGCCACCACGCTGCGCTTTTCCAGCGAGGTCCTGAGCGGCAACTGGGACGCGCTGACTTCCGGGCGCGCGGATCTGGTGATCGGCGCGGGCGCCGCGGGCGAGCCGACCGGCCCCTACCGCTCCCAGGCTATCGGCATGATGCAGTTCGCCTTTTGCGTGGCGGCCCACCATCCGCTGGCGTCATTGCCGCAGCCCCTGAGCCGCGCGGACATCACCCGTTATTGCGCCGTGGTGGTGGCGGACACGTCGCGCAACCTGCCGCCGCAATCGCGCGGCATCCTGGCCGACCAACCCACGCTGGTGATGCCGACGATGCAGGCCAAGGTCGAGGCGCAGGTGCGGGGCCTGGGCTGCGGCTATCTGCCGCTGACATTGGCCGCGCCCTACCTGACGCAGGGCCTGCTGGTGGTGTGCGAAACGGATGAAGGCATGTCCCTGACGGAACACGTGGCTTACGCCTGGCGGGCGGAGCCGCCGGGCGAAGCCTTGAAGTGGTGGCTGCAGAAGCTGAAGTCGCCGCGGCTGTGCGAAAGCCTGCTGGGGCTGGAAGGCAGCGCCACGGGTGTCTGACACCGGGGTGCCAGACACCAGGTCTCACTCGTCCTCGATGCCCAGTTCACGCAGCTTGCGCGTGATGGTGTTGCGGCCGATTCCCAGGCGCGAGGCCGCTTCCACCCGGCGGCCGCGGCTGGCGTCCAGCGCGCTTTGCAGCAGGATCTTCTCGAACTGGCGCGTGAGCGTGGCCATCACGGCGGGTTCGCCGCGTTCCAGCCGGTATTGCGCATCGCGCAGCAGCGAATCCTGCCAGTTGCGCGGCGCGCCTTCGTCCGCGACGTTGGCGGCGACGGCGGCGGAAGACTGCACCACGGTGCCGATGCCGGCCATCGGAGCCGCCGGACGCGGCGGCGCGGATCCCGTCAGCTGCTGATGTTCCATGGCCCGGATTTCGGGCGGCAGATCGCCCCGGTCCACCGTTTGCCCCGGCGCCATCACGGTCAGCCAGTGGCAGAAATTCTCAAGCTGGCGGACGTTGCCCGGAAAGTCGAACTTGGTCAGCACGGCCAGGGCTTCCGGCGTCAGCCGCTTGACCGGCACGCCCAATGTGCGCGCGCTGGCGGTCAGGAAATGCTGGGCCAGGGCCGGGATATCCTCCACGCGCTCGCGCAGCGGCGGCAGACGCAGCCGGATCACGTTCAGGCGATGGAACAAGTCTTCCCGGAACAGGCCTTGCTCGACTCGCTGCTCCAGCGGCTGATGGGTGGCCGCCACGATGCGCACGTCCACGCGCACGGGCTGCGCGCCCCCGACGCGGTAGAAACTGCCTTCGGCCAGCACGCGCAACAGGCGCGTCTGCAGTTCGATCGGCATGTCGCCGATTTCGTCCAGGAACAAGGTCCCGCCGTGGGCTTCCTCGAAACGGCCACGGCGCAGGTTGTTTGCCCCGGTAAAGGCGCCCCGCTCATGGCCGAACAGCTCGGCTTCCAGCAGGTCGCGCGGAATGGCCGCGGCGTTCAGCGCCACGAAGGGGCCGCTGGCGCGCACGCCGTGTCCATGCAGCGCGCGGGCCACCAGTTCCTTGCCGGTGCCGGATTCGCCCGTGATCAGGACGGTGACCTTGGACTGCGCCAGCCGGCCGATGGCGCGAAAGACTTCCTGCATGGCGGTGGACGACGATTGCGTCATCATCCAGCGCTCGTTGTTCTGCGCCGCGTCGCCCTGCCCTTCGGGGCTTTCCGGCTGGTTGGACTCCTGCATGGCGCGCTGGATCAGCGCGACCGCCTCATTCACGTCGAACGGCTTGGCCAGATAGTCGAAAGCGCCGCCCTGGAACGCGGACACGGTGCTGTCCAGGTCGGCAAACGCGGTCATCACGATGACCGGCAAGCCGGGGTGGCGCTCCTTGAGCTGGCGCAACAGCTCAAGGCCGTTGCCGCCGGGCATGCGGATATCGGACACCAATGCCACCGGCGTGTCGCGCGAAAGCGCTTCCAGCACATCGGCCGATTGGGAGAAACTGCGGGTGGGGACGCCAGCGCGCGCCAGGGCCTTTTCGAGGACCCAGCGGATGGCCTGGTCGTCGTCGACGATCCATACGGGTTTCATCAGTGTGCGGGCTCCATCGGTAGGACCAGGCGAAACTCGGTGCGCCCCGGTCGGGATTCAAATTCGATGATGCCGCCGTGCTGTTGCACGAAGTCCTGCGCCAGGCTCAAGCCCAGGCCGGTGCCGCCAGCCCTGGCCGTGACCAGCGGGTGGAAGATGCGGTCGCGGATGTGGTCCGGCACGCCCGGACCGTTGTCGATGATGGACAGCACCAGCGCCAGGCGGTGCTGCCTGTGCGCCAGCATGACCTGCCGGGCGACGCGGGTGCGCAAGGTCACCACGCCGGATTCCGTGCGCGGCCCCTGCGGCCGGGCGACCAGTTCCTGCGCGGCGTTGCGCGCCACATTCAGGACGGCCTGCATCAGACGGGCGGCGTCGCCCTTCAGGTCGGGAACCGAGGCGTCGTAGTCCCGCAGGATCGTGACGTCGTTGCGGAACTCGGCCTGGATCAGCGCGCAGACGCGCTCGCAGATTTCGTGGATATTCACCGGCCGCGCGTTCAGCGGCACACGTTGCGGGCCGCTCAGGCGGTCCACCAGCGCCTGCAGGCGGTCGGCTTCGGAAATGATGACCTGGGTGTACTCGGCCAGCGCCGCGCTCGGCAGCTCGGCTTCCAGCAATTGGGCGGCGCCCCGCAAGCCGCCCAGGGGATTCTTCACTTCATGCGCAAGATTGCGCAGCAATTCTCTATGGGCTTCGATCTCATCCACCAGCCGGTGGTTGCGATCGGCCAGGACGCGCTGCTCGATTTCGCGCGTCTCTATCAGCACCGGCCAGCGCTGGCCGGTCAGGCCTACGGTCGTCACGGCGACTTCCACGGATTCGGCGGCGCGGCGCAACGAGGCCAATTGCCTCACGTCGGCATACCGTCCGGCCGCGGCGCGGTCGATCGATGACTGGATGTTTTCCGGATGGTCGAACAGCGTGGCGGCGGAGTGCCCGCTCAGTTGCTTGCGCGAGCGGCCGAACAGGTCCTCGGCGGCTGCGTTGGCATATTCGATGTGGCCGCGCTCGTTGACCAGGAAAACGGACGTGGCAAGAAGATCGAGAGCTTCTACATTCATATTTCAGCGTACCCGAATGGACAGGGGGAAAGCGGAACGCGTCCGCGACGGCGGCGCCGGAACCCGGCGCCCTGCCCGCCGGGCGCGATGCCTGGCGGGCAATTCGTCGAGCCGCGACCTGGTGGTGCGCGTGGTGTGGGCCCTGGTTTCTGCCTACATCATCGCGCTCCCCCCAGCCACAGCCTCAAACAATCAGAGGCTGTAGTACATGTCGAATTCGACCGGGTGCGTCGTCATGCGCAGACGATTCACATCGCCCATCTTCAGGTCGATGTAGGCGTTGAGCATGTCGTTGCTGAACACGCCACCGCGGGTCAGGAACTCGCGATCCTGGTCCAGGGCTTCCAGCGCCTGCTCCAGCGAGGAGCACACGGTCGGGATCTTGGCGTCTTCTTCCGGCGGCAGGTCGTACAGGTTCTTGTCGGCGGGATCGCCGGGGTGAATCTTGTTCTGCACGCCGTCCAGGCCGGCCATCATCAGGGCCGAGAACGCCAGGTACGGGTTGGCCAGGGGGTCCGGGAAACGCGCTTCGACGCGGCGGCCCTTCGGGTTGCCCACGTACGGGATGCGGATCGAAGCCGAACGGTTGCGGGCCGAGTAGGCCAGCTTGACCGGTGCTTCATAGTGCGGGACCAGGCGCTTGTACGAGTTGGTGCCCGGGTTGGTGATGGCGTTCAGGGCACGAGCGTGCTTGATGATGCCGCCGATGTAGTACAGGGCGAATTCGGACAGGCCGGCGTAGCCGTTGCCCGCGAACAGGTTCTGGCCATCCTTCCAGATGGATTGGTGCACGTGCATGCCGGAACCGTTGTCGCCAACGATGGGCTTGGGCATGAACGTGGCGGTCTTGCCGTAGGCGTGGGCCACGTTGTGCACGACGTACTTGACGATCTGCGTCCAATCGGCGCGCTGGACCAGCGTGCTGAACTTGGTGCCGATTTCCAGCTGGCCCGGAGCGGCCACTTCATGGTGGTGCACTTCGACCGGCACGCCCATTTGTTCCATCAGCAGGCACATTTCCGAACGCATGTCCTGGAACGAGTCGACCGGCGGAACGGGGAAGTAGCCGCCCTTGACGCCCGGACGATGGCCGGTGTTGCCGCCTTCGAATTCCAGGCCCGAGGACCAGGGAGCTTCTTCGGACTTGATCTTGACGAAGGTGCCCGACATGTCGGTGTTCCAGGTCACGCCGTCGAACACGAAGAATTCGGGTTCCGGACCAAAGTAGGCGGTGTCGCCCAGGCCGGAGGACTTCAGGTAGGCTTCGGCGCGCTTGGCCAACGAGCGCGGGTCGCGGTCATAGCCCTTCAGGTCCGAAGGCTCGACGACGTCGCACGACAGAATCAGGGTCGGCTCTTCGCGGAACGGGTCCAGATTGGCGGTCGCGCAGTCGGGGATGAGCAGCATGTCGGAGGCTTCGATGCCCTTCCAGCCCGGGATCGACGAACCGTCGAAGGCCTGCCCGCTTTCCAGCTTGTCTTCATCGATCGCGGTGGTGGGCACGGAAACGTGGTGCTCACGGCCAACCGTATCGGTAAAGCGGAAATCCACGAATTTCACTTCGTTATCGGCGATCTGTTTCAGGACGTCTTTCGGGCTTGCCATGTCATCTCCATTAGATAAAAGGGTCGAGGGCTGTGCCCGTCGACTGGCATAAAAGAGGGAAGCAATAAGCGTGCCAGGTTTTACCCCCGGGATTCCCCGAGGAAGGCAGCGCGGTCACGGAAAAATGTAGCACCATAATGGTGCAAAAGGTGGGGCACGGCCGCCCCAACTTGGTGCTGAAACGCTACAGGAACATTTCCTGCAGGTCATTGAGGAATCTCCACCCCAAGGGCGTCGCCCGCAAGCGGGTGGGATCGGCGTCCAGCAAGCCCCGTTTCGAGGCTGCCTCCAATTGGTGCGCAATGACGGCCAGCGACAAACCGGTGCGCTCATTGAAAGCCGTGGCGGCCACGCCGTCCTTGAGCCTCAGGGCATTGAGCATGAACTCGAAAGGCAACTCGTCCGGGCCGACCTGCCGGCTTTCGGCGATGTGGCTGCCGTCGCGCGCCATGGCGGCCTGCATCCACGAATCGGGACTGCGCAGGCGGGCCTCGCGCACGATGCGGTCGTGGAACGACAACTTGCCGTGCGCCCCGGGGCCGATCCCCAGGTAGTCGCCGAATTCCCAGTAGTTCTGATTGTGGCGGCAGCGGGCGCCGCGCTTGGCGTAGGCCGACACCTCATAGCGGGCCAGACCGGCCGCGGCCAGCTCGGATTCCACCGCGTCCTGCATGGCCGCGCTGGTGTCGTCGTCCGGCAGGTCCTCGGGCGGGAACTTGGCGAAGACGGTGTTGGGCTCCATGGTCAGGTGATACAGCGACAGGTGCTCGGTGCCGAAGGACACCGCCTGGCGCAGATCGTCCAGACAGGCGTCCAGCGTCTGCCCCGGCAGGGCGAACATCATGTCCAGGTTCACGCGCGACGCGGCGCGCTGCGCCATGTCGATCGCCGCGCGGGCCTGGGCGGAATCATGGATGCGGCCCAGCTTCTTCAACTGCGCATCGTCGAAGCTCTGGATGCCCAGCGAGAACCGCGTAACGCCGCTGGCGGCGTAGTCGCGAAAGCGGCTGGCTTCGGCGGTGCCAGGGTTGGCTTCCATGGTGATCTCGGCGTCCGGCCAGACATTCAGACAGGCGCGCAACATGGCCAGCAGCTCGTCCAGCCCGGCTGAAGACAGCAGGCTGGGCGTGCCGCCGCCGATGAAGACGGACACCACCTGCCGGCCCCAGATCGACGGCAGCGCCTGCTCGAGGTCGCTGCGCAGGGCATCGAGATAGGCGCGCTCGGGGATCTCACCGGGCGCGGCGTGGGAATTGAAGTCGCAATAGGGACACTTGCGCACGCACCAGGGCACGTGGACGTAGACCGACAGCGGCGGCAGGCTGGTGAGCGTGGCGCCCGCCGGCACGATCAGGCGCGACGGCGATGCGCCCATGTCGTTGCGGATGGGAATGGTGATGGACATGCGAAATTCCTGGCGCCGGCGGCGCCCTCTTCAAGCCTGGTTCAGCTTGCTCAGCAGCTCGCGCAGGGCGCGGGCGCGGTGGCTGACCCGGTTCTTTTCCTCGGGGTCCAGCGAGGCGGCGGTCAACGCCATGTCGGGCAGGTAGAAATGCGGATCGTAGCCAAAGCCGTTGGCGCCTTCGGGCAGGTCGATGATCTCGCCATGCCACAGCCCTTCGCCGATAAGCGGCCGGGGATCGTTCTCGGAGCGCACCAGCGCCAGCACGGCCACGTACCAGGCGCTGCGGTCGACGGCGGCGGCCAGATTGCGCACCAGCAGCGCATTGTTGGCCTGGTCGGATTTTTCGCCGCCATGCATTTTTGCGTAGCGCGCCGAATACACCCCGGGCGCGCCGTCCAGCGCGGCCACGCACAGGCCGGAATCGTCCGCCAGGGCCGGCAAGCCGGTCAGGCGGCTGGCATGGCGCGCCTTGGCCAGCGCGTTTTCGACGAACGTGACGTGCGGCTCTTCGGCTTCGGGCACGCCCAGTTCGCCTTGAGGCACCAGTTCAATGCCCAGGGGGGCGAACAAGGCGGAGAACTCGCGCAGCTTGCCAGCATTATTGGACGCGAGGACGACGCGGCGCAGGGAGTCGGGAATCTTGGGGGAAGTCATAGGCAAATTGTATAGGCCGGCGGCCCCGCCCGGCTGCCTGTCCCGCGATATCCCTGCATGGCATATGGGCAGGATCAATTGTCTGTTGACAGTTTTGTAACAGCAATTGAATATTGCACGTCACGAATCGGCGCAACAACGCAGACATATTTTGTTGTCAATATGGCCCATCTTGTCACTGATCGTATCTGAATGCACCGGCGATGAACTCATTTCACGCTTTGCCACGGCCGGTCGCGGCCCGCGCGCCACACTCTCCGCTGGATGGGGCGCCCCCGCACGCCAGCCTGGCGGGAATCCTGCGCGAACAACTCCTGCGGCCACGCTTCCAACCCGTCGTCGACCTGTCCCACAGCCGCATCTACGGCCATGAAAGCCTGATTCGCGGCCCCGTCGACACCGCCCTGCATTTTCCCGACGCCCTGTTTGCCGAAGCCCGCCGCCAAGGCCTGCATCCGCAGCTGGAACTCGCGAGCTTCCGGGCAGGCGCGCAGGGGTTTCACCAGAACGACGCCGCCGGCAAGCTGTTCCTGAATCTGTCCGGTTCGGCCCTGCTCCATTACTGGACTTTGTGGGGCGAAGAGATGCCCGCCCGCCTGCTCAAGAATTGCGCACTTGAACCCGCAAGCATCATCATCGAGCTAACCGAGCAGGACCCCCTGTCCGACCGCATGGCCGACCTGCACGGCGCCTTTGCCTGTCTGCGCGAGGCCGGCATGCGCATCGCGCTGGACGACTACGGCGTGGGCAACTCCAATCTGCAGCTCTGGGCCGAAACCCAGCCCGATCTGGTCAAGATCGACCGCTATTTCTTCGACGGGATCGGCCACGACGACCGCAAGCAGAACATGGTGCGCGCCATCCTGAAGGTGGCGCAGCACCTGGGCACGTCCATCGTCGCCGAAGGCATTGAAACCGCCGAGGACCTGGCCGTGGTGCGCGAGCTCGATATCCGCTATGCCCAAGGCTGGTTCCTGGGCATGCCTGACGAGACCCTGCTGACGGAACTGACTCCGCCCCTGCGCGATTCCCTGCGGGTGCGCTCGCCCGCCCCGCTGTCGCAGCGCGCGGCGGGGGGCACCGCCGCCAGCCTGCGGGTCGAAGCTCCCGCCGCCTTGTTGAACAAGCACACCAACGACGACGTCCACCGGCTGTTCATCGAACACAAAAGCCTGCACGCCGTGGCCGTGCTCGACGGCGACAACCGCCCGGTCGGCATCATCAACCGGCGTGACTTCTCCGAACACTACGCCCAGCGCTACACCCGGGAACTGTTCGGACGCGACGCCTGCTCGACCTTCATGAACGCCGAGCCGGTGCTGGTGGACCTGAACGTATCCATCGACCAGCTGAGCCACGTGCTGATCTCGGAAGACCAGCGCTACCTGATGGACGGCCTGATCATCACGCGGGACGGTCGCTACGACGGCCTGTCCACCGGCGAAACGCTGGTGCGCTCCGTGACCGAGATGCGCATCGAGGCGGCGCGCTACGCCAATCCGCTGACCTCGCTGCCGGGCAACATTCCCATCAGCCGGCACATCGCCACCTTGCTCGAGGACGCCGCGGACTTCACCATCTGCTATGGCGACCTGAACAACTTCAAGCCCTTCAACGACGTCTACGGCTACTGGCGCGGCGACGACATGATCATGCTCACCGCCGAACTCATCAAGCGCCACTGCGACCCGCAGCGGGATTTTGTCGGGCATGTGGGCGGCGACGACTTCGTGGTGCTGCTGCGCAGTCCGGACTGGGTGGAGCGCATCCAGCGCGTCATCGCCGAATTCAATGACGCGGCCGTGGCCCTGTACGACGACCAGGGCCGCCGCAACGGCGGCATCGAGGCCGAAGACCGCTACGGCGTGCCCCGCTTCTTTCCATTCGTGACGCTGGGCGTGGGCGCGCTCACCGTCACCCCCTCCTTATGCGAGCGCATCCGCCCGGAGGACATCGCGTCGGCCGCCGCCCATGTCAAGCACAAGGTCAAGCACGGGAACCTGTCGCTGGTGACCGAGCGCTATACCGGCGGCGCCCTCCCGCAGCTCGCCGGCTGAGGCCTGGCCGGCGGCCTGCTGCGCCGCCTGGGCGATCTGGAACACCGCCACGGCCCGGCGCAGCCCCTGCGCCTGGACTTCCAGCGCCGCGGCCGCGGCCGCCGTCTGCTCGACCATGGCCGCGGTTTCCTGTGTGGAGCGCTCGATATCCGCCACTGCGTCATTCACCGACGAAATGCCCGCCGCCTGCTCCGCCGTGGCGCTGGAGATCTCGGCCACGATCTGCGTCACCCTGTCCACCGACGCCACCATGTCGCGCATGGTGTCGCCCGCCAGATTCACGTGGCGCACGCCCGCGTCCACACGCGCCGCGGAATCCTCGATCAGGCCCTTGATCTCCCTGGCCGCCTGCGCGCTGCGCTGCGCCAGCGAGCGCACCTCGCCCGCCACGACCGCGAAACCCTTGCCCTGCTCGCCCGCGCGCGCCGCTTCGACCGCCGCGTTCAACGCAAGAATATTGGTCTGGAAGGCGATGCTGTCCACCACGCCTACGATCTCGCCGATACGGCGCGCGCTGTCGGCGATGCCCTCCATGCTTTGCACCACCTCCTGGACCGCCTGGCCGCCACGCTGCGCCAGTTGCGTGGCGCTCAGCGCCTGGCGGCTGGCCAGATCGGCATTGCCGGCGGTCATCTGCACCGTATGCGCAAGCTGCGTCATATTGGCCGCGGCTTCCTGCAAGGAGCCCGCCTGCCGCGCCGTGCGGTCCGACATGTCGGCGCCGCCCGCCGCGATCTCGCCCGAACCGGTATGGATTTCCTCGACGCCATGGCGCACCGACGCCACCGCGGCCGACAACCCCGTCTGCATGCGGCGCATTGCCGAATACAGCACGCCGATCTCGTTGTCGCCGCGCAAGGCGATGGCGCCGGTCAGGTCGCCGTCGGCGATGCGGTCGAAATGCGCGCCGGCCTCGTTCAGCGGCCGCACGATGCTGCGCCGAAACGCCAGCCGGATCAGGACCGCCAGCAACAGCACAAAGCCCAGCATGCCCGCCGCCACCAGGATGACGCGCTCCAGCGTGCGGCTGGCGCCCGCCACCGCCGCCTGGCCCTGTTCGCGGGCATAGGCCTGGTAGGCGTCCGCCTGCTTGACGTAGGCAGCGCCGCTCGCGGGCAGCAACTTGTCCGTCAGGCGGTTGACCTCGATGCCGTTCCAGCCCTGGATCGCCTTGTGCATCGGCACCAGCGTCTGGTCCACGAAGGCGGCGTGGGCCGTCAGCACGCCGTCAAACAGCGGCGCGCCCTGCGTACTCGCGTCGGCATTGCCGCGCAACCGCGCCAGGCTGGCCGCCGCCTGCTTGAGCAGCGCGTCCGCCTGCGCCAGGGACTCGTTGCGCGCTTCCTCCAGGCCCCCTTCCATGGCGGTCTTGGCGTCCGTCAACGCCGCGCGCGCCTGGAACAGCCGGCTGGTCATGTCGGCCAGGTCGCTGGCGCGTTCGATGCTGCCGCGGCCCAAGGCCTCGATATCGGCCCGATTGTCTCGCAGCACGGAGATGCCCGCCGCCGCGACGACGGCGAACAGCACCACAAACAACGCAAGAATGGCCGACAACGCCGTTGTGACCCTAAGATTTTTCCGCATATCCGTCCGTGTGTAGCCTCGCCGCCTGCGCGGCAGTGCCACGGATTATGGACACCCAGTTTGGCAATTTCTTGACACAACCTCGCGCGCGCATGACGAACGCCCGTCATAAAACCGCGCTTTTGCGAACAGGAACCCCGTATTAACGAATTGTGAATTGGCAGGGGCGCGGCCTTACGGCACATTCGATCCTGTACCGAACCATTTCCCACAATCAGAACAGCAGCCCTATGCCCCACGCCACTCACGCCTATCAGGACATCCGCGAAGCCGTGCGCGACCTTTGCGCCCAATTCCCCTCCGAGTACTTCCGCAAGATCGACGAAGAACGCGGCTATCCCGAAGACTTCGTCCGCGCCCTGACCGAAGCCGGCTGGCTGGCGGCGCTGATTCCCCAGGAATATGGCGGCTCGGGCCTGGGCCTGACCGAAGCCTCGGTCATCATGGAGGAAATCAACCGCAGCGGCGGCAACTCCGGCGCCTGCCACGGCCAGATGTACAACATGGGCACCCTGCTGCGCCACGGTTCCGAGGCCCAGAAGCGCGAGTACCTGCCGCGCATTGCCGCCGGCGAACTGCGCCTGCAATCCATGGGCGTGACCGAACCCACCACCGGCACCGACACCACCAAGATCAAGACCACCGCGGTCAAGCGCGGCGACCGCTACGTCATCAACGGCCAGAAGGTCTGGATCTCGCGGGTGCAGCACTCCGACCTGATGATCCTGCTGGCGCGCACCACCCCGCTGGACCAGGTCGCGCGCAAGTCGGAAGGCATGTCGATCTTCCTGGTGGACCTGCATCACGCCGTCAAGCACGGCATGACGATCCGCCCCATCCCCAACATGGTCAACCACGAGACCAACGAGCTCTTTTTCGACAATCTGGAAATCCCCGAGGAAAACCTGATCGGCGAAGAGGGCAAGGGCTTCAAGTACATCCTTGACGGTCTGAACGCCGAACGCACCCTGATCGCCGCCGAGTGCATCGGCGACGGCTACTGGTTCGTGGACAAGGTGACGGCCTACGCCAAGGAGCGCATGGTGTTCGGACGCCCCATCGGCCAGAACCAGGGCGTGCAGTTCCCGATCGCCCGCGCCCACATCAACGTGGAAGCGGCCAGCCTGATGCGCTACGAGGCCTGCCGCCTGTTCGACGCCCACCAGCCCTGCGGCGCCCAGGCCAATATGGCCAAGCTGCTGGCCGCCGACGCGTCCTGGGAGGCCGCCAACGCCTGCCTGCAATTCCATGGCGGCTTCGGCTTCGCCACCGAATACGACGTCGAGCGCAAGTTCCGCGAGACTCGCCTCTATCAGGTCGCGCCCATCTCCACCAACCTGATCCTGTCCTACGTCGCCGAACACATCCTGGGCCTGCCCCGCTCCTTCTGACACGCCGCCTGCCACCATGACCGCTGCCAAAGACACCCCGCACCTGAGCGCCGAACTCGCGGCCTTCGCCGCCAACCTGCGCTACGAAGACATCCCCGCCCCGGTGCTGCGCCGCGCCGAAGACCTGCTGCTGGACTGCCTGGCTTCCATCCTGGCCGGCGCATCCGCCCGCGCCGTGCAGGCCATCGACCGCTATGCCGCCGCAATGGGCCCCGCCGACGGCCCCAGCGAAGTGCTGATCACCCGTCGCCGCACCACGCCGCTGTTCGCGGCCATGGTCAACGCCGCCGCCGCGCATGTGGTCGAACAGGACGACGTGCACAACGGGTCCGTGTTCCATCCCGCCGCCGTCGTATTCCCCCCCGCCCTGGCCGTCGCGCAGGCGCTGGGCAGCTCGGGCCGCGACCTGCTGACCGCCGCCGTGGCGGGCTATGAAGTCGGCATCCGCGTTGGCGAATTCCTGGGCCGCTCGCACTACAAGATCTTCCACACCACCGGCACCGCCGGTACGCTGGCCGCCGCCGTCACCACCGGCCGGCTGCTCAAGCTGTCCCCCGAACAGATGCTGCACGCGCTGGGCTCGGCCGGCACCCAGGCCGCCGGCCTGTGGGAATTCCTGCGCGACGCCGCGGACTCCAAGCAATTGCACACCGCCAAGGCCGCGGCCGACGGCATCACCGCCGCCTACCTGGCGCGCGAAGGCTTCACCGGCGCCCGCCACATCCTGGAAGGCCCGCAAGGCATGGCCGCCGGCATGTCCACCGACGCCGACCCGAGTCGCCTGTGCGACCGCCTGGGCCAACGCTGGGCGCTGGCGGAAACCTCATTCAAGTTCCATGCGTCGTGCCGCCACACGCATCCGGCCGCCGACGCGCTGCAGCAGGCGCTGCGCGACAACAAGCTGACCGAGGCCGATGTCGAACGCGTGGTGGCGCATGTACACCAGGGCGCGATCGACGTCCTCGGGCCGGTCGTCAATCCGCAGACCGTGCACCAATCCAAGTTCTCGATGGGCACGGTGCTGGCGCTGATCGCCCGGCAGGGACGCGCCGGGCTGGCCGAATTCGATGCCGGCCTTGACGATCCCGCCGTCGCGGCCTTCCGCGGCAAGGTCGAGATGGAACTGGATCCGGAAGTCGACGGCGCCTACCCGCAGCGCTGGATCGGCAAGGTCACGGTCTATACCCGCGACGGCCGCAAGCTGCATGGCCGCGTGGATGAGCCCAAGGGCGACCCGGGCAACACCCTGAGCCGCCCCGAGATCGAGGACAAGACCCTCAGCCTGGGCCGCTACGCGGACGCCGCGACGGAACAGGAACTCCGCGGGCTGATCGACACGATCTGGGGACTGGAACGGCAGGAGCGCATCGGCGCCCTGCTGCCGCAGGCCTCCGCCTGAAGGCCGCGATGATCCGCCGCAAAGCAGCGGCGGATCATCGCGTACAGTCGCCGCCCCACCGGAGCGGACGCCGCCATCAGGTCGCGCCAGGTTCGATGCCCGCCGCGTGCAGCAACTCTTTCCAGCGCGCCACTTCCGATTCCAGCAGTTCGGCCGCGCCCTTCAGCGATCGGTGTTCCGCCGTGGGCACCGCCACCCCCATTTCGGCGTAGCGCGCCTGAATTTCCGGCGTCTGCAGAACCTGATTGATGGCGTCATTGAGCTGCTGCGCCACCGGCTGTGGAACGCCCTTGGGCACCAGCATCATGTTCCAGATGTCGTAGTGCAGCTGGGGATACGACGTTTCGCGGGTTGCCTGCACGCCGGGCAGCACCTTGACGCGCTCGCCGCGCATCACGACCAGCCCCTTGATCTTGCCCGACGAAATCGAGCTGACCGCCGTACTGCTGCTCTCCACGGTGTAGTCGATGTGGCCCGCCATCACATCCGCGGTGGCCTGCGCCGCCCCGCGATAGTGGATCGGAAGGATATTCACGCCAATAGCTGCGTTCAGCAGGATGCCGCCCAGGAACGAACCCGATCCCACGCCTGCCGTTCCAAAGTTCATGGTCGCTTGATTGGCTTTCGCGTAGGCCACGAATTCGTCGAATGTCGCGGCGGGCAGGCCGGCCCGTACCGACAGCACTTGAGGCGCGTCTCCCACCGAAGCCAGGGCAACGAAATCCTTCAGGACGTTGTAGTTCAGGTTCTTGTAGAGCGAGGCGTTGGCCGCCAGGGTGCCCACGTTGCCCAACAACAGCGTATAGCCGTCGGGGGCTGCGCGAGCGGCCCTGGACTGCCCCACCGAGCCGCCCGCGCCAGGCACATTCTCCACCACGACGCTCTGCTTGATCTGCCTGGCCAGGCCTTCGGCCAACGCCCGCGCGAGCACGTCGGTGGCGCCGCCGGCGGTGAACGGCACCAGCAGCGTCAGCGGCCGGCTTGGATAGGTATCGGCCTGCGCGGCGCCCGCCGCCAGCGTCGTCGCGAACAGCAGTGTCCGGACGAACGCTCTCCCCCATGTCTTCCGATAGGTCATCTTGTCTCCGTTGTCGTAATGGCCGGCGGCTCTGCGTCCGCCGGACGTGCGTCAGCCGGGAATCGGCTTACGTCTTCTTTGCCGCGCGCGCATCCAGCACTTCTTTCGCGACGCGGAATCCGTCCACTGCGGCGGGCATGCCGCAATAGCAGGCGGCGTGCAGCAGGATTTCCTGCAGCTCTTCGCGCGTCCAGCCATTGTTGAGCAGCCCGTTGATGTGCAGCGCAAGCTCATGGCGCCTGCCGGTCGCCACCAGCACGCTCACCGTGACCAGGCTGCGATGCTTGGCGCTCAGACCTGGCCGGCCCCATACCGCGCCCCACGCCAGGCCCGTGACGGCCTCTTGCAAGGGCGCGAAGAAATCGTCGTCCTGAGCCCGCGCAATTGACTGGTTCACATAGTCGTCTCCCAGCGTCGCCCGCCGGTTGCGATGCCCCGCCGCCACGGTTTCCGGGGTAACCGGATTGAATTCCTTCTTACTGTCCATGCCATGCTCCAAGAGAAAATTGAGCGGCGCCGGCATCCCCCGCGCCGCCTCCCACGATTACGCAACCGGATTCGGGCGTCGCGCCGTCCTAGCGCACGATATTGACCAGTGCGCCGCCGTCCACCGGCAGCTCCACGCCCGTGATGAACCCGGCCTCATCCGAAGCGAGGAATACCGCGGCATTCGCCACGTCCCAGGCGGTGCCCATGCGTGCGCGCAAGGGGACGCGGGCGTTGCGCTCGGCCACCACATCCTCGCGCGCACGGCCGAAGACGCTGGCGCGCGTGTCGACGGCCATCGGGGTGTCGAGCAGTCCGGGAAGTATCGTGTTGGCGCGGATGCCGTATTCGGCGTTCTCGATCGCCAGCTGCTTCGTATAGGCCACCATCGCCGCCTTGGTCGCCTTGTAGGCCACCCAGGGGTAGCGCTGCCATGCCGATACGGAGGAAATGTTCAGGATCACGCCGCTGCCTTGCCGGCGCATGATCGGCAGCACGTGCTTGCCGGCCATGACGCAACCGCGCAGGTTGATCTGGCAGATCAGGTCGAAGGCGTCCTCCGTGATCTCGGTGGGGCTGCCGTCGCCCCCCGCCACGCTGATGCCCACGTTGTAGTGCAGGATGTCTATGCGCCCCCAGCGCTCGACCGCCGCGCGCAGGGCGCCGGCAATGTCCTCTTCGCGCCGGACATCGGCCTGCCATGGCACGCAGTCGGCGGCTCCGTCCTTGGCCGCGATGGCGCAGGTTTCCTCCGCCGAGGCCAGGTCGCGATCCACCGCCAGCACGCGCGCTCCCTCCTGGGCGAACCGCAGCACGGTCGCCCGGCCGTTGCCCATGGTCATGCCGGGGCTCTGGCCGGCGCCGATGATGACCGCCACCTTGTCTTGCAAACGCATGATCGTCCCTCCTCGCATTTATGCTTGCGCGCCGCCACGGCGGCTGCGCACTTCGACGCCGGTCCAAGCTTCCATGTAGCGGATGAGCGCGGTGAAATCCAGGTCGGCGCCGCCTTGCGTCAGCGCGAATTCCCACACCTGGCGCACGTTCTGCCCCACCCACATCGGCACCTGCAGCGCCTCGGCCTCCTTGAGGCCCAGCGATACATCCTTGTGTATGGTGCGGATGCTGGCGCCATAGTCGAAACTGCCGGTCAGAACCGACTTGGGTATCTTGTCCACCGTCGCGCTGTTGCGGCCGGTGCTGACGTTGATGATTTCCACCATCTGGTCGGGATCCAGCCCGGCCTTGGCGCCCAGCACCAGGGCCTCATAGGCCGACGCCATATTGGCTGCCGAGATCAGGTTATTGACCAGTTTCATCATCTGCGCCATGCCTGGCTCGGCGCCGACCTCGAACACGTTCTTGCCCAGCAGCCCCAACTGCGGCCGCAATTCGGCCAGCGCCTCGGCGCAGCCCGACGCAATGATCGACAGCGTGCCCGCGTCGGCGCCGCGAGGCCCGCCGCTGACCGGCGCGTCCACCACCTGCACGCCTCCCGCCTCCAGTTCCCGCGCAATCGCCTGCAGTGCGCCGCGGCCTATGGTCGAGGTCTCGACATAGAGCCGCAAGGCCTTGCCGGCGCTCGCCGCGCGCGCCACCTCGAGGCTCGCCTCGGCGCTGGGGAGGCAGGCATACACCGTGGCGGCCGAATCGGCCACCTCCCCCACGCTGCCATGCCCGATCGCGCCCAGCGCGGTCATCGCCTCCACCCGTGCCGGGTCCGGGTCATAGACGTGCAGCATCACGCCTGCGCCCGCCAACCGGCGCGCCAGCGCCCCGCCCATCGCACCCAGCCCGATAAATCCGGCCACCTGTTGTTGTGCCATTGCATATCCCCGTTTGAAGCCGGCGGCGTTTCCCGCCGCCGGCCTGTCGTTGCGCGCCCTTATTCCGCCGTCATGCCCAGCGTCTTGATCTGCTGGCCCAGCGTGACGTAGTCGTCGCGGTACATCTTGTCGAAGTCGGCCGCGGTACCCACTTGCGTGACCATGCCCTGCTCAAGCAAGGTGCGCTGCATCTCGGGGGTCTGCAGGACCTTGTTCACGGCGCCATTGATCTTCTCCACGATGTCGCGCGGCAGATCGGCGGGGCCGAACAGGCCGTACCAGGTCACCACGTCGAAACCGGGATAGCCCAGTTCGGCGATCGTCGGCACGTCCGCCAGATTCGGCATCCGCTTGAGCGAAGACACGGCCAGCGGCCGCGCGCGCTTGCCATCGATGAAGGACTTGCCCGACGCGATCGACCCGCCCACCAGGTCGACATGCCCGCCTACGAGATCGGTCATCGCCGGATTCGAACCGCGGTACGGCACATGCGTCATCGGTGCCTTGGCCTGAGAGCCAAGCATGGCCAAGAGCAGATGCGACATGCTGCCCTGGCCCGACGTGCCGAACCGCAGGGCCCCGGGCTCCGCCTGGGCAGCGGACAGCGCCTTCTGGATCGTGTCGTACTTCGAATTCATGCTGGTGACCACCACCATGGGCGCGCTGGCCACGTTGGCGATGGCGGTGAAGTCCTTCAAGGGATTGAAGGATTGGCTCTCCGTGTTCAGCAGCGGCGCGATCACCATGTTTTCGCGCAGCGCCAGCACGATCTGGTAGCCATCGACAGGCGCGCGCGCGGTCGACGACAACGCGATGGCGCCGTTGCCGCCGGGGCGGTTCTCGACCACGACATTCCATTTCTCCGACTCCGCCACGCTGGCGGCAAGCTGGCGCGCCAGAATGTCGGTGCCCCCGCCGGGGCTGAACGGCACGACAATCCTGATCGGCTTGTCGGGATAGGCGGCCGCGGCTGGCGCCGCGCAGCCCATTGCCAGGGTGGCGAACGCCACGGCGGATGCTACCGTCAGACGGTTCAGCATGATTTTGCTCCTCTCGCTCTTTGTAATGATGGTCATGTGGTGCAGGCGCGTCACGCCTGCGGAAATGCCGCTGCAGACTCTCTTTCCGGGTCGTTTTCAAGCGGATTCTTTTCTAGGGACTCCCGTCATGCCGAGTCATCCCCATGTGATCTCCGCCCCTGTGACGGATCCGCGGCGCACGGGCGAGCGCGCGCCGCTGTCCGACGCTGTGGACAGGCGCAACAAAGGGTTCTGAATCTTGCAGGCGACGCGCGCGGCTCTCAGACCGGGCGCGGCTGCATGGATGGACTAGCTGCTGGAAAGGATGGGCGGCGAACCGCCCGGGGAACTCGAAGCCGTCGGCGGACTTCAGGCCGGCGGAGCGGCGCAGGACTCGCGCAAGACGAATTCCGTAGGTATTTCCACGCGCGCTTGCGCACCCGGCGCGACCTTGCCTTCGAGCCGGCGCAAGAGCAGCAGTGCCGCCTCGCGTCCCAATTGATAGGAGTCGTAGCGGATCACGGTGATCGCCGGCGTGGCCAGCTGGGCAAGCTCGCTGTCGTTGGAGGCGACCAGCGACATCTGCCGCGGCACCGCCACGCCTTTCATGCGCAGCGCGGACAATACGCCGCCCAGCAGATGGCTGCCCAGCGCGACGATGGCCGTGGGCGGATTGGCCTGCGCCAACAGCCACTGCGTTTCGCGATAGCCATAGTCCGCTTCGAAGCTGTCCAGGCGCAGCAGCGCCGGGTCCGAATCCACCCCAGCCTGCGCCAGTGCGTCCGCATAGCCCCGGCTGCGGTCGCGCCCGACGCGATTGCGCCGGCCGCCGCTGATCATCGCGATGCGTCGGTGTCCCAGGCCCAGCAGGTACTCGACCGCCCGCCGCGTGCCGGTGTAGTGGTCCGCGCCCACCGCGCCCACGGGCAGCGCCAGTTCGCGCTCGATCATCACCGTGGGAAACGGCGCCGCGGAGATGGCCGCGGCCACCTCGCGGCTGGACTCTTCCTCGATCGAGAACAGCAAGCCCTCGGCGCGGCGCCGCGAGAACAGGTCGATGAGCTGGCTCTCGCGCGACTCCAGGCCGTCGCTGCTGGCCACCACCAGCATGTAGCCGGCACCCGCCAGCACATCCTCGGCGCCCTTGGCCATGGCCGAGTACAGCGGATTGCGCATATCGGAAAACACGAACCCGACCATGCGGGTGGCGACGCCGCGCATGTTCTGCGCGGCCGCGCTGGGCGTCCAGCCCAATTCGTCGATGGCCGCCAGCACCCGGGCGCGGATCTCGTCGGTGACGCTGGGCGCCTGGTTCACCACGCGCGACACGGTTCCGATCGCCACACCGGCGACCCGGGCCACGTCGTGCACCGTGATGCGTGCAGGCCTCGCGGCCGGCGTCGTCTTTGCTGCGCTCAAATTGGATTCCCGAATGGAGATGTCCCGCCGCCCGTGTCATCGTCGCCCGCCTGCTCAATAGGCTGCCAGGAACAGGGCGAGGAAGTCCGCGGCCGTAGTGTGGCGAGGATTCCAGCGATTGTAATCGGCCTTGCCGCACAGTTCGGCCATCTCCGCCAGCCGCGCCTCCTCCACGCCCGCGTCGCGCAAGCGGGTCGGTATGCCCAGATCGGCGCAAAGCGCGTCAATGGCCTGCACGGCCCTTGCGGCGGCCTCAAGCTCCTCAAGGCCGTCCACATGCCGGCCCATCGCCTGTGCTATCCGCGCGTACTTGCCCGGATTCGCCTGCAGGTTGAAGCGAGCCACATGCGGCAGGCACAGCGCATTGGATAGGCCATGCGACAGATGGAAGAATGCGCCAACGAAGCGGGCCATGCAGTGCACGTTGCCCAGGCCGGTCTGGCCAAATGCGATGCCCGCCAGCGCCGAGCCGCACAACATGTCGAGCCCGGCCTGAAGATTGCCGCGATTGGCGACAAAGGGCCTGATGCTGCCGGCGATCAGCCGCAATGCATGCAGGTTCACGGCGTCGGTGATGGGATTGGCCTGGCGCGATATGTAGGACTCGAATGCGTGGACAAAGGCGTCCAGGCCCGAATGCGCGGCCACGTGCGCCGGCATGCTGCATAGCGCCAGCGGATCCAGAATGGCTATCCGCGCCGGATTCAGCGCGGCATGCCTGATCGACATCTTCAGATTGCGCTCGGTGTCGGTGATCACGCACGAGCCCGACACTTCCGAGCCCGTTCCCGCCGTGGTGGGAATCGCGATCAAAGGCAGGGGCGGCACCGAGAACCGCTCGATGCCTTCGTAGTCATGAATCCGGCCTCCATTCGTGCCGAGGATCGCCACCGCCTTGGCCACGTCCATCGTGCTGCCCCCGCCAATGGCGAGCAGCATGTCGGCCTGGTGCGCCTTGCAGGCGGCAAAGGCGCGCTCCACCGTCGCCGCGCTGGGATCCGGCTCGATGTCGCTGTAGACCACGGCGGACACGCCCTCGGCCTCCAGCAAGGCGCGGATCCGGCCATAGAAGTCGCCTTGCAGCAAGGCCGCGTCCACCGCCAGAAACAGGCGCTTGCAGCCGTGCGCGCGCAGGATGTCGGCAATCCGGGCATGAGCGCCCACTCCCATGTGAATCCGGGTCGGGCAGAAGAATGCAGAAATATCAGTGAGTTGCATGAGTTCGGAATGGCAGACAGGGAAAATCGCGCGCCACCCGGCGCGGGCGCGCCAGGGAGCAGGAAGGCAGGACGTCAGGGGTTGAAAGTCACCAGGCGTTCTTCGGTCATTTCACGCATCGCGTGCCACGGCCCTTCCTTGCCAAAGCCGCTGTCCTTCACCCCGCCGAAAGGCATCACGTCGGCGCGCGCACTGGACGTCTCGTTGATCTGGATCGTGCCGAAGCGCAACTGGCGCGCCGCCTGCAGGCAGCGGTCGATGTTCTGGCTGAAGATGCCGGCGGACAGCCCGAACGGGGTGCTGTTGGCGCTGGCGATGGCCGCGTCGAAGTCGTCGAAGGGCCTGATCGCGGCCAGGGGCGCAAACGCCTCCTGGCACCAGACGCGCCCGGTCTCGGGCACCCGGGTCAGGATCGCCGGCGTGATCACCGAACCCTCGCGCTGGCCGCCGCACAGGATCTGCGCGCCCTGCTCTTGCGCTTCGCGCAGCCATTGCTCGGTGCGCATCGCCGCCTCGCGCGTGACCAGCGGGCCAATGCGAGTGGCGGGATCGCGCGGATCGCCCGCCGGCAACGTCGCCGCATAGGCAACCAGCCGCTCGGCCACTTCGCCGGCGATCGATGCTTCCACATACAGGCGCTGAACCGATGTGCAGACCTGGCCCGCCTTGCGGAACGTGGCATTGGCGATCTTCGGAATCGCGCGCTCCAGATCCGCGTCGGCGCACACAATGGTGCTGGCGATGGAGCCGAGTTCCATCTGCGTGCGGCGCAGGCCCGCGGCCTGCTGGATGATGCGGCCGACGCGCGTGCTGCCGGTAAAGGTGTAGAAAGCCACGTCCTGCTCTTGCAGGAGCCAGCCGCCGACACTGTCGCCCTCTCCTTGCACCACGGCCAGGAACTCTGGCGGCATGCCGGCGTCCAGCAGCGCCTGCGCCAGGAGCGCGGACGTGAGCGGCGTGTAGGCGGACGGCTTGAGGACGACGGCGTTGCCGGCGCCGTAAGCCGGCGCGACCTTGTGCAGCACGGTATTCAACGGCGAATTGAATGGCGTGATGGCGCAAACGACGCCAACCGGAAAGCGCATGGTGAAACCGATGCGCTGGTGCGCGCCCGGGCTGGCGGCAAACGGCACAACGTCGCCCACCAGGCGCGGCGCTTCCTCGGCCGCCAGGTTCAGCGTGATGACGGCACGGTCAACTTCACCCGCCGCATCCGCCACCGTGAAACCCGCTTCCGCCACCATCACTTCGACGAACTGGTCGCGCCGGGCGGCGATAAGCTCGCCCGCAAGGCGCAGAACCCGCGCCCGCTCGGCAGGCGCCGGAGCCCCGGCCAGAACCGCCCGCTGCGTTGCCGTCACTGCCTGCGCCACCTGGGCCCGGGTGGCGCTAGCCACTTCAGCTATGGGCAGGGCCGAATACTTGTCCAGCACGGAGAAAGTGGATTCACCCTGTACCCACTTTCCGTCGATCAGAGAACCCAGCGATGGCCTTGCACCCGAATGAAACGTTTTTTCTGACAACACAATTGCCTCGATATGAATGAAATTTGCGGCAGTGAACCCGGGTAAAGGCTAGCACGCAATATCTCATTTATGTCTGCATATCGACAACGTTTCATTACCTCACCTTGGACATTTCTTCATTATTATCAAATATTTATCGCATGCTTTAGGGGATTTCCCCATGATTTCGACGTTTCAATAATAACGTTTCATTGAAACCACAAAAAAATAGCCACTGGACCGGCGAAGATCGACGGTCCAGTGGCTGAAAATGCCGCATTGCGGCGAGCCGTCAATCCACCAGCGCGGCCCGCTGCGCGCGCACCAGGCTGGCGATTCCGCCTTCGGCCAGCACCAGCATCGTGTCCAGTTCCGCGCGGGTGAAGGTGGCGCCCTCTCCGGTGCCCTGCACCTCCACGAACGCGCCGCTGCCAGTCATGATCACGTTCACGTCGGCATCGCAGGCCGAATCTTCCTGGTAGTCCAGGTCCAGCACCGAACGCCCCTGCACCAGGCCCACGGAGACTGCCGCCACGGCGTCGCGGATCGGATTCTCCGCGAGGTCGCCGCGCTTCATCAGCAACGCGATCGCGTCGGCGGCCGCCACCCAGGCGCCGGTAATGCTGGCGCAGCGCGTGCCGCCGTCCGCTTGCAGCACGTCGCAATCCAGATGCAGCGTGCGCTCGCCCAGCGCTTTCATATCGAACACCGCGCGCAGGCTGCGGCCGATCAGGCGCTGGATTTCCTGGGTGCGCCCGCTTTGCTTGCCGCGCGCGGCCTCGCGATCACCGCGCGTATGCGTGGCCCGCGGCAACATGCCGTATTCAGCGGTTACCCAGCCTTCGCCCTTGCCCTTCAGGAAAGGCGGTACTTTCTCCAATACGCTGGCCGTGCACAGCACGTGGGTATCACCGGCCTTCACCAGCACCGACCCTTCGGCGTAGCGCGTGAAGCCGCGCTCCAGGCTGAACGGACGCAATTGGTCGACGGCGCGGCCCGAGGGACGGGCAATGGCGGGGGTAGTAGTCACAGGCAGGCTCCAGACATGGCTTTGGTTCGCGGCATTGTACGGGCAGGCACCGCAGGAAAATGGCGCTTGGAGTATCCTGCCGCGATATATCCGGTCGTAAACACAGACCCGCCCCCAACCCGGGCGCCGCGGGCCCCGGCATGACCGGCTCTTATTCCAAGAATTTCCAGGACACGCACATCATGATCCGCAGCATGACCGCCTTCGGCAACGCCCGAGCAGACCTAGAACAAGGCACGCTTGCACTTGAACTGCGCAGCGTCAACAGCCGCTTCCTCGACCTGTACTTCCGGCTGCCCGACGAACTGCGTCACGTGGAAACACCCCTGCGCGAACTGCTGACCGCCAATCTGGCTCGCGGCAAGGTCGAAATCCGCGTTTCCTACACGCGCAACGCCAGCACCGACCTGTCCAAGCTCGACCCCGCCTGGCTGGAAAGCCTGGCCGAACAGCTCCAGGCCGCCCGCCGCATCGTCCCCGACATCTCGCCGCCCCGCCTGGTGGAACTGTTCAACTGGCCCGGCCAGCGCAGCAACGACGCGCTCGACCCCCAAGTCTGGGGCGCCGCCTGCCTGCAGGCCGCGCAACAGGCGCTGACCCAATTGCAGGAAGGCCGCGAGCGCGAAGGCGAACGACTGGCCGGCATGATGCGGGAATGCGCCGACGGCGTGGCGCGCGTGGTGGACATCGTTCAGGCCCACCTGCCCCAACTGCTGGCCGACCACCGCGACAAGCTGGCCGCCAAGCTGCGCGAAAGCGTGGAATCCGCGTTCCCCGGCGGCTTCACGCATATCTCCGGCGCCGAGTTGTCCGAACGCCTGTCGCAGGAAGCCAACCTGTTCGCGCTGCGCATCGATGTGGCCGAAGAACTGTCGCGCCTGCGCTCGCACCTGGAAGAGCTGCGCCATTTGCTCACCGACGGCGGCGGCAAATCGGCGGGCGGCAAGAAGAACGCAGGCAGCGCCGGCAAGCGCCTGGACTTCCTGTTCCAGGAAATGAACCGCGAGGCCAACACGCTGGGTTCAAAGGCCGGAAGCATGGAAGTCACGCGCGCCGCCATGGACCTGAAGCTGCTGATCGAGCAGATGCGCGAGCAGGCGCAGAACATCGAGTAAGACCTCCGGGAGGGATCCAGCCCTCCCGAAATCCCGGCAAACCCGGGACGAATCGCCTCACGCGTATTGCGCCAGGCCATTACCGAGGGACCAATTCTCCTTCGCGACTTCGACAAGATTCACGAACACGTCCTCTGGCCGGATGCCGGGGCTCTCCCCCAGCAGTTCCGCGATCCGCCGGAACAGCGCTTTCTTCTGCTCCACCGTGCGCGTGTTGTTAGCGGTGATCTGGATATACACCAGGTCGTCGCTGCGCGCGATGTCGAGATAGGACGCCCCATAGCGGAAGTTCGCCGCCTCATGCTCGGTGATGGTCATGAATTGATCGTCCTCGGGAACGTCGAATGTCTCCCGCATCGCGCGGAAAACACTATCAAAGATTGTCTGCCGGTAAGTTTCGGACTTTCCGGCGCGCATTGAGATATTAAGCAGCGGCATCGAGATTCCTTTTCATGTTGTCTTCGCTGCATGTTATCTATACTGATTTAATATTTATACTTATATCAGTGATAACAACCTGAAATGAAAGACCGCCCCCTCGACCTGGATGCCGTCGAGGCATTCATCCGCACCGCCGAGCTAGGCAGTTTCACGCGTGCAGCCGAAGCCATGCAGACGACGCAGGCTGCCGTCAGCCTGAAGCTCAAGCGCCTGGAAGACCGGCTCGGTTGCCGGCTGCTCGAGCGCACGCCCCGCTACGTGGAACTTTCGACGCATGGCGGCGCTTTCCTCGAACACGCCCGCGAGCTTCTCGCGGCGCATGAACGTGCGCTTTCTCTGTTCTCGGCAGCCCGGCAGCGGCTCACCATTGGCATCAGCGACCATGTTGCCGGGCCTGAGCTGCCCGCGCTGATTGCGCGCATGAACACGCAAGACCCCCAATTGCTGATCGAAATCCGCATCGGCTCGTCGGGAGATCTGCTTCAGCGCTTCGACCGCCGGGAATTCGACACGGTGATCGTCCGCCTGCATGCCGGGCGAAGCGACGGAAAAATGCTCGCCGAAGAAAAATTCGGCTGGTTCGCCGCCCCGGGCTGGCAACACCGCGCGGATGAGCCCCTGCCGCTTGCCACGCTTGCCGAACCCTGCGGCGTGCGAGTCATGGCCGGTCAGCTTCTCGACAAAGCCGGCGTACCGTGGACCGAGATTTTCGTCGGCGGCGGCGTTGCGGCGGTTGCCGCGGCCGTCATGGCCGGACTTGGCGTCGGGGCACTGGCGCCGCGCATGCTTCCGTTTGGCGCAGTCGACGTAGGCCCCAGGCTCGGGCTGCCAGATTTGCCGCGCTTGCCGGTATTGCTGCACTCGCGGGTTAAGGACGGACGATCACTCGATGCGCTTGCGGCGCTTTCCGCCGCTTTCAGAAGCGCGGTCCGAGGCTAGTTCGCGCCGAGAGCAATAATGCTGCCAGACTCTCAACACCTCTACCGGATTCCACATCCATGCAACGCGTCGTCATCATAGGCGGCGGGGCCGTGGGCAGCTCCGTCGCATACTTCCTGAGCCAGACACCTGGCGCGTTCGACATCACCGTGCTGGAACGCGACCCGAGCTATGCGCAGGCATCGTCGGCGCTGTCGGCAAGCTCGATCCGCCAGCAGTTCTCCAGCCCGGTCAATATCGGCATGTCGCAGGCCGGCATCGCCTTTCTTCGCACGCTGGGCTCGACCCTGTACGTGGACGATCCCGCACCCGATATCGGCCTGACCGAGCCCGGATACCTCTACCTGGCCAGCCCCGCGGGCAGCGCCGCGCTGCGCGAGAATCACGCCATTCAATGTGCCCATGGCGTGGAAGTGGCCCTGTTGCAGCCGGCCGGACTGAACGCCCGCTTCCCGTGGCTGCGTACCAGCGATCTGGCGCTGGGTGCGCTGGGCCTGTCCGGCGAAGGCTGGTTCGACGGCTACGGCCTGATGCAGGCCTTGCGCAAGAAGGCGGCGGCCCAAGGCGCGCGCTATCTGCGCGCCGAGGCGGCCGGCCTGCTGCGCGATGGCCCGGCGGTCAGCGGAGTACGGCTCGCCGACGGCGCCACGCTACCTTGCGACGCCGTCGTGAATGCAGCCGGCCCATGGGCGGCCCGAGTCGCCGCTTGGGCCGGCATCGACCTGCCTGTCCGCGCCCGGCGCCGCACCGTGTTCAGCTTCAGCTGCCCCGACGCCTTGCCCCGCTGCCCGCTGCTGATCGACCCCTCTGGCGTCTGGTTCCGCCCCGACGGCGATAAATTCATCTGTGGCTACGCGCCGGATCCGGGCGACGACGCCGATGACCTGCCCCTGGAAGCCCAGCTGGACGCGTTCGAGTCCCATGTCTGGCCGTTGCTGGCGCACCGCGTGCCCGCCTTCGAGGCCGTGCGCCTGAGAAGCGCCTGGGCCGGCTACTACGAGATGAACCTCTTCGACCAGAATGCCATCCTGGGCGTCCACCCCGACTGCCCGAACCTGTATTTCGCCAATGGCTTCTCTGGCCACGGTCTGCAGCAGTCGCCCGCAGCGGGACGCGGCATCGCGGAACTGCTGGCCCATGGCGCTTACCGCAGCCTGGACCTCTCGCCCCTGTCCTTCCAGCGCATCCTGGAAAACCGCCCATTGCGAGAGAAGAACATCATTTGATGCCGGTCTTCCCCGCAATCCGGACGTTCAGCGGATCTCGCCCGTCGCGGGTTCGCCGCGCAGGGCCGAATCCAGGTACTCGCTGCGCGCCCGCGCGTCGGGGAAACGCATGTCGCGGTAGTTCACGAAGCGCGAGCCGCGCGCCAGGCGGTAGCCTGCCCAGATCAGCAGGAACAGCGGGATGCCGATATAGGTCGCGACCGCCCCGCCCCAATCGATCTTGTCCTGCAGGAAGGCCTGGTAATTCTGGCCCAGCGTGATGACCAGGCAGAGCACGAACGCGAAGATCGGGCCGAACGGGAAGAACGGCGACACATAAGGCAGATCGGCCAGGTTGTTGCCCTGCTTCACGTAGCCGCGACGGAACCGGTAGTGGCTGATCGCGATGCCCAGCCAGGCAATGAAGCCCGTCATCCCCGACGTATTCAGCAGCCAGATATAGACGGCATTCGGGCTGAAGATGAAGGTGAAGAAGCACAGCGCCGCCACGACGGTCGTGGCCAGCAGTGCCCACAGCGGCACGCCGTTGCGCGAAATGCGGCCGAAGATGCGCGGCGCCTTGCCTTCCCGGGCCAGGCTGTAGAGCATACGCGTAGCCGCGTACATGCCCGAATTGCCCGCGGACAGCACCGACGTCAGCACCACCGCGTTCATCACGGAGGCCGCCCCCAGCAAGCCCGCCCGCTCGAATATCAGGGCGAACGGGCTGACGCTGATGTCCTCGACCTCGTTGCGCAGCAGGTGCGGATCGGTATAGGGGATGAGCAGGCCGATCACCAGGATGGCCGCCACGTAGAACAGCAGGATGCGCCAGAAGACCTGGCGCACGGCGCGCGGCAGGTTGCGCGCCGGATCCTTGGATTCGCCGGCGGCGATCCCGATTAGTTCGGTGCCCTGGAACGAAAAGCCCACCACCATCGCCACGCCTATCATCGCGGCGAATCCGCCCGCGAAAGGCGCGTCGCCGACCGTCCAGTTGGCCAGGCCGCCGGTTTCGCCGCCGCGGATGATGCCCAGCAGCATCATCACGCCCATGGCGACAAAGCCCAGCACGGCAATCACCTTGATCAGCGCGAACCAGAATTCCGCTTCGCCGAAGCCGCGCGCCGACATGGCGTTCAGCCCGAATGTGATCGCCAGGAACAAGGCGCTCCAGTAGAAACCGGGCACATCGGGAAACCAGTACGCCATGACGAGCTGCGCCGCCACCAGGTCCACCGCGACGGTCACCGCCCAGTTGTACCAATAGTTCCAACCCAACGCGAAGCCGAAGCCGTCCTCGACGTAGCGGGCGCCGTAGGTGGAAAAGGACCCCGATACGGGCATGGCGGCGGCCAGTTCGCCCAGACTGGTCATCAGGAAATAGACCATGATGCCGATCAGCACATAGCCCAGCAGCGCGCCGCCAGGGCCGGCCTTGGCGATGGTCGCGCCCGAGGCCACGAACAGCCCGGTGCCGATGGATCCGCCCACCGCAATCATGGTCAGGTGGCGCGCGGACAGCGTGCGGCGCAATTCGGACGGCCTGTCCGCCTGCGTCTTGCGCGTGCCGCCTGAGCGGCGTTCATCGTGTTCCGATGGTGCCAAAGTGCATTCCTTCACGTCATGAAGGCACCCGCGCGATGCGCCCCGGGTGCCCTGGGATTTCCGAGCAACGGGCGAGAATAGCGCAAGTGACCCCGCCATGAGAAATGACCGAGCGCGGGGGACGGATCCGCCCGCGCCCTGCCCGGCCCGGCTCCTGCCTTATTGAAACGCCGTTTCCATGAAGGTGCGCAGCTTGCGCGAGTGCAGCCGTTCCGGCGGCATGTCGCGCAAGCGCTCCAATGCCCTGATGCCGATCTCCAGGTGCTGGTTCACCTGGCGGCGGTAGAACGCGCTGGCCATGCCGGGCAGCTTCAGCTCGCCGTGCAAGGGCTTGTCGGATACGCACAGCAAGGTGCCATACGGCACCCGGAAGCGGAATCCGTTCGCGGCGATGGTGGCCGACTCCATGTCCAGCGCTATCGCGCGCGACTGCGCAAAACGCTCCACCAGTTCGACGTGGTCGCGCAACTCCCAGTTGCGGTTGTCGATGGTGGCAACAGTGCCCGTGCGCATGATGCGCTTGAGGTCCCAGCCGGACAGTCCGGCCACCTCTTGCACCGCCTGTTCCAGCGCCACCTGCACCTCGGCCAGCGCAGGAACCGGCACCCAGGTGGGCAGATCGTCGTCCAGCACGTGGTCTTCGCGCACATAGCCGTGCGCCAGCACGTAGTCGCCCAGCCGCTGGGAATCGCGCAGGCCGGCGCAATGGCCCAGCATCAGCCAGGCATGCGGGCGCAGCACGGCGATATGGTCCGTGATGGTCTTGGCATTGGACGGCCCCACGCCGATGTTCACCAGCGTGATGCCGGAATGGTCTCCGCGCACCAGGTGGTACGCGGGCATCTGCGGCAGGCGGACCGCCTGGTCTTCATCGCCCGGGCCGCTCTCGCCGCGCCGGGTGATGCGGTTGCCCGGCTCGACCAGCATGTCGTAGTCTTCGTTGCCGCTGGCCATGAGCGCGCGAGCCCGGGCGCAGAACTCGTCCACATAGAACTGGTAGTTGGTGAACAGCACGAAATTCTGGAAGTGCGCCGGCGCGGTGGAGGTGTAGTGCTGCAGGCGGTGGAGCGAATAATCCACGCGCTGGGCCGTGAACGGCGCCAGCGGCTTGGGCTCCCCTTCCTTGCCGCGCCAGGAGCCGTTGACGATGGCGTCGTCGGTGACCGCCAGGTCCGGCACGTCGAACAAGTCGCGCAAGGGGCGCTTGAGCGCCTCCAGGTGCTCGCCTTCGACGTAGGCGCCCTCCGGGAAGGCGAAATGCAGGGGGATCGGCGAATCGGACTCGCCGACCTCGACCGCCACCCGGTGGTTCTGCAACAGCTGGCCGACCTGCTCGATCAGGTAGTCGCGAAACAGCGCGGGCTGGGTGACGGTGGTCTGGTAGATGCCGGGCTCGGCCACGTGGCCGTACGAGAGGCGGGTGTCGATCGGGTCGTAGGTTTCCACGACGATGCGGATGGCGGGGTAATAGGCGCGGGCCCGCTCGCGGCCATTGGCGGCGCCCTTCAGGACCTCGCGGAACGCGGCCCGCAGGAATGCGGTGTTGCGCGCATAGATTTCCACCAGCCGGTCCACCGCGGACTCCGCATCCTGGTAGGGCTCGAAGGGCAAGGCCTCGGGCCGGTTCATCGACGACAAGGGGTGTACTGCGTTCATCATTGAGCTCTACTCCGCTTTCTTATCCGTCTTGCGTGCTTGCGCGGCCGCTCTCGGCGGTAATGCCGAAGGCCGATGCCAACGATTATGCCCGAGCCGATGAAAGATGAAGTGTCATCTCCGGGCACGGCCAGATCTGCGACACGCCGCCTGCGATGCGAGGCAGGGATGAACGGCGCGGCAGCCTCGGCCGCGGCTGGAATTGGTGCGCATGCAAACGCCGCGGTTACGTCCCGCACACCGGGCGGAGTAACCGGAGCGGGCGGATTATGCTGCATTGCACTACAAATGTAATGAAACTTTATTACATTATAATCGTGAAGCGTTCCAGGTGTATTGCCCTGGGGTCGCCCCCTTTCCGCCGGCTTGCCTCCTGAAGGCCTAGCCATGCCGCCCACTCCGATTCTTGAAGTGACGAAATGACGCCGCCCACGCGAAAAGTCCGAATTGCCAAATCCCGCATTCCCGCATTCCTGTCAGCGCCCATCCTTGCCCTGACCCTGTCCTGGATACCCAGCGCCGCCCAGGCGTCCCTGGCCTCCGAAAAAGCCCGCCCGACGTTCAGCGGCCTGCGCCTGGCGCAAGAGCCCACGGTGCCCACGCTGCGCGAACGCGTCGTGCAAGCCGGCATCGATGCCATCGGCACCCCCTACAGCTTCGGCGGCGACGACGCCGAAGGCTTCGATTGCAGCGGGCTGGTCCTGTATGTATTCCGCGAAATAGCCGGACTCGAACTGCCCCGCACCGCGCGCGCGCAGCGCGGCGAAGGCCAGTCCGTGTCCGCCAAGAAAGAACTGCGCCCCGGCGACCTGGTGTTCTTCGCCACCCGCGGACGCGGCGTGACCTCGCACGTCGGTATCTATATCGGCCAGAACAAGTTCGTCCACGCGCCGCGCCGCGGCACCAAGGTGCGGGTGGACGACATGAAGAATTCCTATTGGACCAAGCGCTACGTCGGCGCGCGCCGCTATCTGGATACGACGCAAGGCCAGATGCTGGCCCAGGCCTCCCCCTGAGCGAAGAGGCGGCGGACGGCGCCCGGCGGGCGCCTCCAGGGGACGGTGGCGACAGCCTGCCGCGGCCTGTCCAGACGGACAAGCCGCCGCGGGCTTGAGGCGTTTCAGCCCCGGCCCACGAAGGGCATGTTGGTCGCCATGATCGTCATGAACTGCACGTTCGCTTCCAGCGGCAGGCGCGCCATGGCGGCAACGGCTTGCGCCACATGCGCGACATCCATGCGCGGTTCCACCTTGGTGCTGCCATCGGCCTGCAGAATGCCGGCCGCCATGCGCTCGGTCATGTCCGTCGCCGCATTGCCGATGTCGATCTGGCCGCAGGCAATGTTGTAGGGACGGCAATCCAGCGAAATCGATTTGGTCAGCCCCGTCACCGCGTGCTTGGTGGCGGTATAGGCAATGGAGAACGGCCGCGGCGCGTGCGAGGAGATCGAACCGTTGTTGATGATGCGGCCGCCGCGCGGCGTTTGCGCCTTCATGACGCGGATGGCGGCCTGGGCGCACAAGAACATGCCGGTCAGGTTGGTATCGACCACATCACGCCAGACGGCGACGGGCAGCTCCTCGATCGGCACCGCCGGCGCACCGCGTCCGGCGTTGTTGAACAGCACGTCCAGGCGGCCATACTCGCGCTGGGCGGTGTCGAAGAGATCGCGCACGGCCTGCTCGTCGGACACGTCGGTGGGCACCACCAGCGCCCGCACCCCGTCTTCGCCCGCCGCCGTGCGGGTCGCTTCCAGAGGCTCGCGCCGGCGGCCGGCCAGTACGACCCGATAGCCCTGCGCCAGGAATTCCAAGGCCACTGCGCGGCCTATGCCGGTACCGGCGCCGGTCACCAGGGCAACGCGGGGCGGATCGATCTCGTTCGTATTCATCGGATTCTCCTTGTTCTCAATCCGCGAGATGCTACCCGAATCATTCTGGCGATGCTGCAAGCGAAGGTTCCAACCGAAACACAGTTTCAGGGCGGCACGTAAGCAGAAGAAAGCGCGATGCTCGGCATCAGGCACAACGCAGCGCAGTCCTGTCACAAGCTCTCATAATTTCAGAAAGCGCCCGCACAATCGCCTGGCGACGGCGGGTTTCCCCCTGCCGCCCCGCGCGATTTGCTATCCTTCGAGTCTCAGCATCACACGCCGGTCATATTCATTCATGCACGCCACCCCCGGAAACGTCTTCATGGTCGTCGCGCCCAGCGGCGCCGGCAAGTCCAGCCTCGTCAAGGCCCTGCTTGCCCAAGACCCCTCCATCCTGCTTTCCATTTCCTGCACCACCCGCGCGCCCCGCCCCGGCGAACAGGACGGCCGCGAGTACCGGTTCGTATCGGCTGAAGAGTTCAGGGTCATGCGCGACGCGCAGAATCTGCTGGAATGGGCGGAAGTGCATGGCAACTTCTATGGCACGCCGCGCGACCGCATCGACGAGGCCACCAGCCAGGGACGCGATGTCCTGCTGGAAATCGACTGGCAGGGCGCGCGCCAGGTGAAGCAGCGCTTCCCCCGCGCCATCGGCATTTTCGTGCTGCCGCCCTCCATCGAAGAACTCGAGAGCCGGCTGAAAGCGCGCGGCCAGGACGAGCCGCAAGTCATCGCGCGCCGGCTCATGGCCGCGGGCGGCGAAATCGCCCACGCGCCTGAATGCGAATATGTTATTATTAATCAAGAATTTAGCGTAGCCCTGTCGGAACTGACCCAAATCGTCAGCGCCGCACGGCTGCGCTTTTCGTCTCAGGCCGCCCGCCATGCCCAGTTGTTCGCACAACTCGGCATTCCGGCCGAACACTGAGCCGAACGCATTCTCCCTATCATCCATCAGCACCAGGTGTCCTAATGGCTCGCATTACCGTCGAAGACTGTCTGAATCAAATCCCCAACCGTTTCAAGCTCACGCTGGCCGCGACGTACCGTGCCCGTGAATTGGCGCAAGGCCATGCCCCGCGCCTGGACAGCAAAGACAAGCCCACGGTCACTGCACTGCGCGAAATCGCAGGCGGCCTAACCGGCGTGGAAATGCTGCGTAAAGTTCCCACCTGATACTCTCCGGGGGGCGGCAAGCATGGCTTTTCCCGGGCTGAAGTACGCTTCATCTGGTCTGCTTGCCGCACTACGTGCCGGCTCCCGCCTTGGGCGCCGCACGGGCAAGAAAGACAAGAATTCCCCCACGCCACCGTCGGTCGCCGCACAAGAGGCGGCTGACGCGACCGCATCTCCGGTCGCCTCGCTGGCGCCGCTGACCGAAATCATCGGCAGCTACCTCGACAAGAAAGACGTAGAGCGCGTGCGCGAAGCCTATCGCTTCGCGGACCAGGCGCACCTGGGCCAGTTCCGCGCCAGCGGCTCGCCCTACATCTCGCACCCTATCGCCGTCACGGAAATCTGCGCAGGCTGGAAACTCGACGTCAACGCGTTGTCCGCCGCCCTGCTCCACGACGTGATGGAAGACCAGGGCATCGCCAAGCACGAGCTTGCCGAGAAATTCGGCCCTGAAGTCGCCGAACTCGTCGACGGCCTGTCCAAGCTGGACCGCCTGGACTTCGCCACCAAGGCCGAACAGCAGGCCGAGAGCTTTCGCAAGATGCTGCTGGCGATGGCGCGCGACGTGCGCGTCATCCTCATCAAGCTGGCCGACCGCCTGCACAACATGCGCACGCTGGACGCGGTCAACCCCGAGAAGCGGCGGCGCATCGCCCGCGAAACGCTGGACATCTACGCACCCATCGCGCATCGGCTGGGCCTGAACCTGCTGTTCCGCGAACTGCAGGACCTGTGCTTTGCCGCGATGTACCCGAATCGCTACCAGGTGCTGTACAAGGCCGTGCTGGCCGCGCGCGGCAACCGCCGCGAAGTGATCACCAAGATCGCCGATTCGGTGCGGGCGTCCTTGCCCGCCGCCGGCATCGAGGCCGAGGTGAGCGGCCGCGAGAAAACGCTCTTCGGCATCTACCGCAAGATGGTCGACCAGAAGAAGTCGTTCTCCGACGTACTCGATATCTACGGTTTTCGCGTCGTGGTCCACACGCTGCCCGAATGCTATCTGGCCCTGGGCACGCTGCACCAGCTCTACCGGCCGGTGCCCGGCAAGTTCAAGGACTACATCGCCATTCCCAAGGTGAATGGCTACCAGTCCCTGCACACCACGCTGGTCGGCCCTTACGGCACCCCCGTGGAATTCCAGTTCCGCACGCGCGACATGCACCATGTAGCCGAGGAAGGCGTCGCCTCGCATTGGCTGTACAAGGGCGCGGACCTCACGCTCAACGACCTGCAAAAGCGCACGCACCAATGGCTGCAGTCGCTGCTGGACATCCAGAGCCAGACCGGGGACTCGGGCGAGTTCCTCGAGCACGTCAAGGTCGACCTGTTCCCCGACGCGGTATACGTGTTCACGCCCCGCGGCAAGATCATCTCGCTGCCTCGCGGCGCCACGCCGGTGGATTTCGCGTACGCCATCCACACCGACATCGGCAACCAGGCGGTCGCGGCCAAGGTCAACGGCGAATTCGTGCCTCTGCGCACCGAACTCAACAGCGGCGACACGGTCGAGATCGTGACCTCCCCCGCTTCCCGGCCCAACGCGCAGTGGCTCAATTATGTGCGCACCGGCCGCGCGCGCTCCGAGATCCGGCACTACCTGCGCACCGTCAAGTACGAAGAATCCGTGGCCTTCGGCGAACGCCTGCTGGGCCAGGCGCTGCAAGAGCTGCGCATGCCCCTGCCCGCCACCGACGACCCGGCCTGGCAGAAACTGGCGCGCAGCACCGGCGCCAGTTCGCGCGAGGAAATCCTGGCCGACATCGGGCTGGGCAAGCGCCTGGCCGCGGTTGTCGCGCGCCGCTTCGCTCCGGAACATCAGCTGGTGGCCACCACCGCCGCCGCGGTGGATGAGCTGACCTCGGCGCGCAGCGCTCCCATCCTGATCCAGGGCAATGAAGGCCAGGCGGTGCAGTTGGCGCCTTGCTGCGGGCCGCTGCCCGGCGACCCGATCGTGGCGGGCATGCGCATGGGCCATGGGCTGGTGGTGCACACCGCCGATTGCCCGGTCGCCCTGCGCCAGCGCCTGCGCGAACCCGAGCGCTGGATCAACGTCGGCTGGGACGCGCACACCGCCAAGCACCTGGCCACGCGCCTGGACATCGTCACGCGCAACGAGCGCGGCGTGCTGGGCCGGCTGGCGGCGGAAGTCACCGCCGCCGACGCCAACATCATGCATGTCACGATGCACGACGACGCGGTGGCCACTGTCTCCCTGCACCTCACCATCCAGGTCGACAGCCGCAAGCACCTGGCCCAGGTCATCCGCGCCATCCGGCATGTGCCGCAAGTGCAGAAGATCGTGCGCGTAAAGGGCTAGTCGGGTCATGACCCAAAAAAAGGCCGGCAGCATTGCCGGCCTTTTTCTTTCCCGCAGGTTCCGCAGGCAAAAAAGCCCGGATCAGGTCACGTGCTGCAGGAAGTCCTTCAGGCGCTGGCTGGGTGGATTGCTCAGCAATTCCGCCGGCGGGCCGTCATGCGCGATCTTGCCCGCGTCGATGAAGATCAGGCGGCTGCCGACCTTGCGCGCGAATTCCATTTCGTGCGTGACGACCACCATCGTCATGCCCTCTTCTGCCAGGTCTCGCATGACCTTGAGCACTTCATGGCGCAGCTCGGGATCCAGGGCCGAGGTTGGCTCATCGAACAGCATCAGCTTGGGCTTGATCGCCAGCGCGCGCGCAATCGCCACGCGTTGCTGCTGGCCGCCCGAGAGTTCCGCCGGATAGTGATACATCCGCTCGGCCAGGCCGACCTTGTTCAGCAGCGCCTCGGCCAGCTTGCGCGATTCGGCGCGGCCCTGGCCGCGCGTGTGCACGGGGCCGAACATGACATTCTCCAGCGCCGTCATCTGCGGGAACAGATTGAATTGCTGGAAGACCATGCCCGCTTCGCGCCGGATCTCGCGCACCTGCGCCGCGCCGCCCTTCACGCTCAGGCCGTCCACGAGCAGATCGCCGTCGTTGATGGTTTCCAGCACGTTGATGCAGCGTAGAAACGTGGACTTGCCGGAACCCGACGGCCCGACGACGACCACGACCTCGCCCGCGTCGATGTTCAGCGAAATGCCATTGAGCACCGTGGATTCGCCAAAGCGCTTGGTGACGTTTTGAAATTCGACCATGCTCATATTATGCGCATCCTTTTTTCCAACACGTGCAGGCCGAACGCCAGCAAGCCGGTCAGGATCAGGTAGATGATCGCGATCGCGGACCAGGTCTCCAGCGCGCGAAAGTTCGTCGCCATGATCTCCTGGCCCTGGCGGGTCAATTCAGCCACGCCGATCACAATGAAAAGCGAAGAGTCCTTCAGGCTGATGATGCATTGGTTGCCCAGCGGCGGGATCATGCGGCGAAACGCCACCGGCCCGATGATGTGCAGCAGGATCTTGTGAAATGGCAGGCCCATGGCCTGTCCGGCTTCTTTCAGGCCCTTGTGCACGGACAGCAGCGCGCCGCGCACGATTTCGGAAATGTATGCGCCCGAATTGATGATAAGCGTGACGATGGCCGCCCACTCCGCGTCCACCCGTATGTCCGCCAGCTGTGGCAAGGCAAAGTAGATGAACATCACCTGCACGACTATCGGCGTGCCGCGGATGATCGCGACGTAGACCTGCGCGATGCCCGACAGGATGGGGGGGCCATAGGCCCGCGTCACACCCGACAGCGCGCCCAGCAGAAACCCGCCGCACAAGCCCCAGAACGTGATCTTGATGGTCATGCGCGTGCCCTCGATCAGGTTGGGCAACGCTCCCCAGACGACACTCCAGTCAAAGTCCACGATTTTCCCCCTTTGGCGCCATCGCGCGCCGCATCATGGCAAGACCGTCCGGCGGTGGAAACGGCGCGGGGCCGCCCGCCAGGCCCCGGCGTTCCGGGCAATGGAACAACCGGCGCCCGCTACCGCAAGGCGGCCCCGAATGCAGAACAACTACGCAAAGCAAGGCACGAGCCTGTTCAAGGCTTCTTGCCGAACCACTTTTCGTAGATGGCGTCGTACTGGCCGTTGGACTTCAGGGTGGCCAGCGCCTTGTTCACCTGCGGCACCAGTTCGCTGCCCTTGGGGAAGGCAATGCCATAGAAGTCGCCGCTCTTGACCGAGCCCACCACTTTCACGCGGCCCTTGCCGGCCGTATTGGCGTAGTACTGGACGTTGGGCGTGTCATGCACGGCGGCATCCACGCGGCCGGTCGCCAGTTCGAGGTAGGCGTTGTCGATGTTGGGAAACAGCTTGAGCTTGGCATCCGGCACCTGCGCCCGCAGGAAGTCCACCGTGGCGGTGCCGGTCTTGACGGCGACGGTCTTGCCGGTCAGGGATTTCGCATCCTTGATGTCGGTGTTCTTTTCGCCGACCAGGATGGCCAGGCCGCTTTCGTAATAGGGATCGGAGAAGTCGACGACCTTCTTGCGGTCATCGCGGATCGTGATGCCGGCAAGCGCGGCGTCGATATTCTTGGTCTGCAAGCCCGGAATGATGCCTGCGAAATCCATCGGCTGGAGCTTGTACTTGAGGTTGAGTTCCTTGGCGATGGCTGCCCACAGATCCACGTCGAATCCCGTGTAGGTATTACCCTGCTTGAATTCGAACGGCACGAAAGCGGTATCGGTGGCCACCACCAATTCCCTGCCCTGGGCCTGGGCGCCCGACGCGGCGCCGAACATGGCCACTGACAGGCCGACCAGGGCGGCGGCGACTTTACGTTTGATCATGAAACTCTCCTCTTGGGGACCGTCGGCACCCCGGGGTTGTTGTAGGGGCATGATTCCTGGGCCGCGCCGGGCTTTCCAGCGCAGCTTACCGACGATCTTAACGCATCAGTCCCCACCCGGCTGGCCCCAGAAAAATTACAATCCGCATGACACCCGGAGGATTCCCATGGCTTACAAATACGTACGCATCGCCGGAAACCGGCGCCAGGTCGGCGCGGCGCTGGGCAAGCTGGCCCGCCCGATCATGGCGACCTATCTGGAGCAAAGCGGCACATGGGAAGCCCTGCGGCCATGGCGCGGGCACCCCTATGTGGACGAGCTGGCGCAGCAGGCGCAAGCCGCCCTGCCCCAGATCTGGGAAGAATTGGAAGGAATGGCCGAAGGCCTGCGCATGCCGCCCAAGGACGTGCTGCTATGGCATTGCCGCGGCGATCTGCTGCACAGCACCACGGACGGCTGCACCTCGGTCGCCCTGAAAGCCGCCGACGGATCGCGCTGGATCGGCCACAACGAAGATGGCGATCCCTATCTGTATGGACGCTGCTATCTGGTGGACGTCGCGCTGGAAGGCGCGCCCGGCTACCTGAGCTTCTACTACCCCGGATCCCTGCCAGGCCATACCTTCGGCGCCAATCGCGCGGGGCTGGTCCAGACCATCAACAACCTGCGCACCCGGCAACGGCATCCGGGCGTGCCGCGCATGTTCCTGTCGCGCGCGGTGCTGGACTGCCTCACCCTGGACGACGCCGTGGACCTGCTGCGCGACCTGCCGCATTCCGGCGGTTTCCATCACACGCTGGCCGCCGCCACCGACCCGCGCATACTCAGCGCCGAGGTCACGCCAGGCGCCGTCTCCATCCATGAGGTCGGGAGGCGCTACGGACACGCCAACCATATGGTTCATGTGGAAACGCGCGGACAGGCGCAGCTCATCACCGATTCGTCGCGTGCGCGGCAGAATCGCATCGAGGGTATTGTGGACGGATGGTCGGCCGAATCGGGCAGCGCGCACATGCTTGCCGCCCTGTTCGACACCGAGGGGAATCTCCCCATCCTGCGCACGTCCCGGGACGATCCCGACGACGAGAACACGCTGGCCACCGCCATCTTCGAGATACGCGATGGCGAGGTCGTCCTGCGCGTGCATGACCGCAAGGCGCGCGCGGACATCGCGCTGGACGTGATGTCCGATCCCGACTGAGCGGGACCGGACCTCCCGGCCTGCGGATCAGGCCGCGCCGTAGCCGCCGCCTCCCGGCGTTTCCACCACGAACACGTCGCCCGGATGGAGTTGCGCGCTGTCCTGCGGGCCCAGTTCCTCGATGGAACCGTCGGCTCGCTCGACCGTGTTGCGGCCCATCGCGCCGGGTTGCCCGCCCGCCAGGCCGAACGGCGCATAGCGACGGTTGTTCGACAGGATGGCCGCGGTCATGTCTTCCAGGAAGCGGACGCGGCGCACGCCGCCCTCGCCGCCCGGATACCTGCCCGCGCCCCCCGAGCCCTTGCGGATCTCGTAGGATTCCAGCCGAACCGGGAAACGGAACTCCAGGACTTCAGGGTCCGTGAGGCGCGAGTTGGTCATGTGCGCCTGCACCACCGACGTGCCGGCAAAGCCCTCGTCATGCGGGCCTGCCGCGTCGATGCGCACCGGACCCGCGCCCGTGCCGCCCGAGATGGTCTCGTAGTACTGATGGCGCGCGTTGCCGAACGTGAAGTTGTTCATCGTGCCCTGGCTGGCTGCCAGCACGCCCAGCGCGCCATACAGCGCGTTGACGATGCACATGGACGTTTCGACGTTGCCCGCCACCACGGAGGCCGGTGAATTCGGACGCAGCATCGAGCCTTCCGGCACGATGATGGACAGCGGCACCAGGCAACCGTCGTTCAGCGGGATGTCGTCATTGACCATCGTGCGGAACACATACAGCACCGCCGCCACGGCGATCGCGCCGGGAGCGTTGAAGTTGTTGTCCAGCTGCGGCGACGTGCCGGTGAAATCGACCACGGCGCTGCGCGCCGCGGTATCGACCCGCACCGCCACCCGGATGACCGCGCCATTGTCCAGCGGGTACTCGTAGCTGCCGTCCTTGAGCACCGAGATCACGCGGCGCACCGCCTCTTCGGCGTTGTCCTGCACGTGTCCCATGTAGGCGCGCACGACGTCCAAGCCGAAGTGGTCGCACATGCGCAACAGCTCCTGCACGCCCTTTTCGTTGGCGGCGATCTGCGCATGCATGTCCGCGATGTTCTGGTCCGGATTGCGCGCGGGCCAGCGGCCGGAGCCCAGGATGTCGCGCGCGGCCTGTTCCCGGAATTCGCCGTTCTTGACCAGCTGGAAGTTGGTGAACAGCACGCCTTCATCTTCGACCGTCTTGGAGTCGGGCGGCATAGACCCCGGCGTGGTCCCGCCTATATCCGCATGATGACCGCGCGAACCCACGTAGAACAGGATTTCGCGGCCGGCATGGTCGAACACCGGCGTGATGACCGTCACATCGGGCAAGTGCGTGCCGCCGTGGTACGGATCGTTCACGACGTAGGCATCGCCCGGCATCATGCGCCCGGCATTGGCGTTCATGACGGTGCGCACCGATTCGCCCATCGAGCCCAGGTGCACGGGCATATGGGGCGCGTTGGCGATCAGGCGCGCCTGCGCGTCGAAAATGGCGCAGGAAAAGTCCAGGCGTTCCTTGATGTTGACCGAGTACGCCGTGTTCTGCAGGCGATAGCCCATTTGCTCGGCGATCGACATGAAGAGGTTGTTGAACACCTCCAGCATGACCGGGTCGGCCTGGGTGCCCACCTTGCGGCGTTCGGCGCGGGCCTCGACCCGGCGGATCACGAAGTGGTCCTGCGCCGTGAGCTCGGCCTGCCAGCCGGGTTCCACGACGGTGGTCTGGTTCGGCTCGGAAATGATGGCGGGCCCCGCCACCACGTCGCCGCCGGCCATGTCTTCGCGCATATACAAAGGCGTATCGCGCCAGGCGCCCGCGCTGTACATGCCGACCATCCGGCGCGGCGCCAGCGCGCCCTCGCGGATACGCGAGGTGGACGCCTCGCTGACACGCTCGCCGCCGCCCGTCGCTTCGACCGAAATGGTCTCCACCACGAGTTCGCGATTGGGCATCAGGAACGAATAGCGCTGGCGGTAGGCGGCCTCGAAGTCGCCACGCGCCTGGTCCAGGTCCGAATAGGCCACTTCCAGCGCCGTGTCGGTGCCGCGATACTTCAAATGCAGGCGGCGCTGCACACTGATGTCGTCTTCGGCCACGTGCTGGCGGCGCAACTCGCCAACCGCCTGCTCAGCCAGCACGTCGAGCTCGTTCTTCAACTCGCCCATCAGTCCGGCATCCAGCACTTTCTCGACCGTCTTCTGGCGCATGTCGGTCTGGTCGGCCAGGCCCATGCCATAGGCCGACAGCACGCCGCCCAGCGGATGGGCGAAGACGGTTGTCATGCCCAGTGCATCGGCCACCAGGCACGCGTGCTGGCCGCCCGCGCCGCCGAACACGGTCAGCGCGTATTCCGTCACGTCGTGGCCGCGCTGCACCGAGATGCGCTTGATGGCTTCGGCCATGTTGCCCACGGCGATTTCAAGAAAGCCCTCGGCCAATTGCTCCGGTGACATCTCGCGCCCCGTGGCGGCGCGCACTTCGCCGGCCATGGCGGTAAAGCGTTCGGCCACGGCCTCGCGGTCCAGCGCCTCGTTCGCCTCGGGTCCGAAGACCTTGGGGAAGAAATCCGGCTGAATCTTGCCCAGCAGGACATTGCAGTCCGTCACGGCTAGCGGGCCGCCCCGGCGATAGCACGCCGGGCCGGGGTTGGCGCCGGCCGAATCCGGGCCGACGCGCAGGCGCGCGCCGTCGAAATGCAGGATGGAGCCACCGCCGGCGGCGACGGTGTGGATGCTCATCATGGGCGCGCGCATGCGCACTCCCGCCACCTGGGTTTCGAACTCGCGCTCGAACTCGCCCGCGTAGTGCGACACGTCGGTGGACGTGCCGCCCATGTCAAAGCCGATGACCTTGGGGAAACCCGCGATTTCGCTGGTGCGGACCATGCCGACGATGCCGCCCGCCGGACCCGAGAGGATCGCGTCCTTGCCGCGGAAGCGGTGCGCGTCGGTCAGGCCGCCGCTGGATTGCATGAACATCAGGCGGATGCCCGGGAGTTCGCCGGCGACCTGGTCCACGTAGCGCTTCAGGATAGGCGAAAGGTAGGCGTCCACCACCGTCGTGTCGCCGCGCGACACGAACTTGATCAGCGGACTGACCTCGTGCGAAACCGATATCTGCGTGAAGCCGGTTTCCCGGGCAATCCGGGCGGCGATCTGCTCGTGCGCGGTGGCATGCCAGGCGTGCATGAAGACGATGGCGACCGCGCGAATGCCAGCGTCATAGGCGGCTTGCATGCCCTGGCGCAGGCTGGCTTCGTCCAGTTCGCGAATGACCTCGCCGTTGGCCGCCACGCGCTCATCCGCCTCGACGACGGATTCATACAGCATTTCGGGCAGCAACACGTTGCGGTCGAACAGCCGCGGACGGTTCTGGTAGGCAATGCGCAAGGCATCGCGGAAACCGCGAGTCGTGACCAGCAAGGTGCGCTCGCCCTTGCGCTCCAGCAAAGCGTTGGTGGCGACCGTGGTGCCCATCTTCACGCATTCGACCTGGTCCGCCGGCACGGGCTGGCCGGGCGCGATGCCCAGCAGCTTGCGGATGCCGGCGACCGCCGCGTCGCGATACTGCTCGGGGTTTTCCGACAGCACCTTTGCCGTGGTGGTGGTGCCATCGGGGCGCCGCGCCACGATGTCGGTGAAGGTGCCCCCACGATCAATCCAGAATTGCCACTTCTTCATACGTGTCCTCGAAAACAAGAGGCCGCCGCGGCGCGTTCGGCCGTGGTCGGGTTGCGGATACCGGGGCGTGCCCCGCGTGTTTGGTCAGAGAGAGGTTGCGGCCCGGGCCGCCTGGTCGTACAGGCCCGACAGCGCGCGCAGCGTGTGCGCCAGCTGCCGGCTGAAATCCAGCCCGCCCCCGCCCGGCGCGTCCAGGCCGGCGGTCAGGCATTGCTCCCGGATTTCTCCGTAGCGCTTGAGGATCGCCGCGCCTTCGGGCGTCACGCTGTAGAAGACTTCCTTGCTGCTGCGCTCGCCCCGCACCACGCCCAGTCTGTCGAGCTTCTTGAGCGCGTAGTTGACGATATGGGTGTCTTCGACATTCAACGTGAAGCAGATGTCGGCGAGCTTCTTGGGCCGCTGGCGGTGATAGACATGATGAAAGACCATCACATCGGTGGGCGTCAGGTCGGGCAGGCCCGCCGCCGCCATGCACCGCACGGTCCAGCGGTCAAAAGCGTGGCTGGCGATCATCAGGCCGAACTCCACCTCGGAAAGATCGGGTGCGCTGCCGCCGGCCAGGTGGGCCGACGACGCAATCAAAGCGGATGTCATAAAGGGCGCGGGCCAAGTTTATCTGAATGAAATACTAATAATTTATCTATATTTCATCAATAAAAAATAACCTTAAGCCGTAAAAATTCCCTCATTTCGAGGGAATACCCCTAGGGGAGCCAACTGCTTTCAGGCCCGGAATCAGGGCGCTGACCAACCCATGGGCAGATTGGCCCGGATCAACCAGCCGGCGATCGAAATGCGCGCCGCGATGTCGGGCATGGGGTCGCCCGGGCCGAACCAGCGCGCGTCCGCGATCTCGTCTTCCTGGATGCGGATGTCGCCCGACACGTAGTCGGCCGTGAACGCAACCATCAGTGAATGCGGAAACGGCCAGGACTGGCTGCCGAAGTACTGAAGATTGCCGACCTTCAGTCCGACCTCCTCGTAGATTTCCCGATGCACGGTCTGCTCGATGCTCTCGCCCGGTTCGACGAAACCTGCGAGCGCCGTGTAGCGGGCCGTGGCGGTCGTGGTGTGACGCGCGAGCAGGATGCTGTCGCCCTTGCGGATCAGCACCATCATCGCCGGCGAGATGCGCGGATACGCGGAAAAACCGCAGGACGGGCAACGCAGGCAGAACTCGGTGCTGACGCGCTGGGCCGGCGTGCCGCATACGCCACAGAAGCGATGCGTGCGCGCCCATTCGCTGATCTGGTAGGCGCGCCCGGCCAGGGCCATGCGCTCATCGTCCAACACGCCAAACAGCGAGCGCAGCTTCTTGAACGCGTAGCCTTCGGGGGCTTCCAGGCCGGGATCGACCTGCGCCGTGCGGTACGGCGACTCGGGCAGCATCCATACCGGCTGCAACGTCGTGACGGATACGCCGATCCGCTCGCATATCGAGATGTCCGGCAAGACGCTGGACACGGCTTCGACCAACAATTCATCACGGCGAAAAACGAAATTCACACGATCCTCGGCAGCTCGTTTCGATAAAGCGATCTTAGAAGAAAAACCGGCGGCCGACGCATGGAATTCATCGCGACAAAGAAGATTGAAACCTCAATTATTAACAACACAAGGTCTTAGGATTAACCCGTAAAAGCGCGTTTTCATGGGCTTTGTGACCACCTGGCAACATAGAATGGCACGGCTTTTCAGCGGCGTGTAATCGACGCGGCGCTCTCTTTCGCAATGCCTATCGGGCAAGACCCGTCTCCACCATTCGCAAAGAAGGACCACACATGTACAAGAAAATCTCCTTGTTGACCGGCGGCATACTCCTGGCTTTCAGCGCGGGCGCGCAGGCCCAGACCAAATGGGATCTGCCCAGCGCCTATCCCGCCAGCAACTTCCACGTCGAGAACCTGACCTCCTTCGTCAAGGACGTGGACACGCTGTCGGACGGCAAGCTGAAGATCACGCTGCACAACAATGCGTCGCTGTACAAGGCCCCCGAGATCAAGCGCGCGGTACAAGGCAACCAGGCGCAGATCGGCGAGATCCTGCTGACCAACTTCGCCAACGAAGACCCGATCTACGAATTGGACGGCCTGCCCTTCCTGGCCACCGGCTATGACGCGTCGTTCAAGCTGTACCAGGCGCAGAAGCCGTTCCTGGAAAAGAAGCTGGCGGCACATGGCATGACCCTGCTTTACGCCGTCGCATGGCCGCCCCAGGGTGTCTTCGCCAACAAGGACATCAAGCAGATTTCGGACATGAAGGGCCTGAAATGGCGCGCCTACAGCCCGGTAACGGCCAAGATCGCCGAACTGGTCGGCGCGCAGCCCGTGACGGTGCAGCAGGCCGAGCTGGCCCAGGCGCTGGCAACCGGCGTGATCGATTCCTATATGTCGTCCGCGTCCACCGGCTATGACACCAAGACCTACGAGTACATCAAGAAGTTCTACGACACGCAGGCCTGGCTGCCCAAGAACGCCATCATCGTCAACAAGAAGGCCTTCGAGGCGCTGGACCCCGCCACGCAGGAAGCCTTGAAGAAGGCCGGCGCACAAGCCGAGGAGCGCGGCTGGAAGCTGTCGCAGGAAAAGAACAAGTGGTATCAGGCCGAGTTGGCCAAGAACGGCATGGAAACCATCGCGCCCACGGTTGAGCTCAGGGAAGGCCTGAGCGTGATCGGCAAGCGCATGCTGGAAGACTGGCTGAAGAAGGCCGGCGCGGACGGCCAGGCCATGATCGACGCCTACAAGAAGCAGTGATATCGCCATGCGCCGCTTTCTGGATGGTCTCTACGGCGCGGCCGGCCTGCTGGCCGGCCTGTGCACGATAGGCGTGCTGGTCTCGGTGCTGGCGGCGATCATCGCCCGCCAGCTCAGTTTCAACATCCCCGGCACCGACGCCTATGCCGGCTACTTCATGGCCGCCGCCGGCTTCCTGGCCCTGGCCAGCACGTTCAAGCATGGCGAGCACATCCGTGTGACGCTGCTGCTGAATTCGCTGGCGCCCGCGGGCAGTCGCCGCCTGGACCTGTTCGCCCTGGGCGTCGGTTGCCTTCTGGCCGCCAACTTCGCGTTCTTCAGCATCAAGCTGGCCTACGACTCCTGGCAGTTCAACGACATCTCCACGTCCAACGACGCCACGCCGCTCTGGATCCCGCAGATCAGCATGGCGGTGGGCACGGTCCTGTTCCTGGTTGCCCTCCTCGACGAGCTGGTCCGGCGCTCGCGTGGCCTGGCCGCCGCCACTTCGCAGCAAACCCATGAATGAACTTCTCGTCATTTCCTTATTGGTCGTATCGATCTTCGTGCTGCTTGGCTGCGGGGTCTGGGTCGGGCTGACGCTTGCCGGCACCGCCTGGATCGGAATGGAGATATTTTCCAGCCGCCCGGCGGGCGACGCCATGGCCGTCACCATCTGGGGCGCGTCCTCCAGCTGGACCCTGACCGCCCTGCCGCTATTCCTCTGGATGGGAGAGATCCTGTTCCGCACGCGCTTGTCCGAAGACCTGTTCAAGGGACTTGCGCCCTGGCTGAACCGGCTGCCCGGGCGCCTGCTGCACACCAACGTGATCGGCTGCGCGATCTTCGCGGCCGTATCGGGCTCGTCGGCGGCCACCTGCGCCACGGTCGGCAAGATGACCATCCCCGAACTGACGCGCCGCGGCTATCCCGAGGAGAAGATCCTCGGCACGCTGTCGGGCGCCGGCACCCTGGGCCTGCTCATTCCGCCCTCGATCATCATGATCGTGTACGGCGTGGCGGCGGACGTGTCGATCGCCAAGCTGTTCATTGCCGGCATCGTGCCGGGCATCTTGCTGGCGCTGCTGTTCAGCGGCTACATCGCCTGGTGGGCCATCCGCAACCCCGGCCAGGTGCCGGCGGCGGATCCCGGCCTGTCATTCATGCAGAAGCTGTCGCGCTCGCGCCACCTGATTCCAGTGATGCTGCTGATCGGCGCCGTGCTGGGTTCCATCTACACCGGCGTCGCCACCGCCACGGAAGCGGCAGCGGTCGGCGTGGTGGGCGCGCTGATCCTGTCGGCGCTGCAAGGGTCGCTTAACCCGTCCACCTTCAAGCAATCGCTGCTGGGCGCCACCCGCCTGTATTGCATGATTGCGCTGATCCTGGCGGGCGCGCAGTTCCTTACGCTGGCCATGGGCTATATCGGCCTGCCGCGCGCGCTGGCGGAATGGATAGGCGGGCTGGGCCTGTCGCAGTTCTGGCTGATCATGGCGCTGATGGTGTTCTTCATCATCCTCGGCTGCTTCCTGGATGGCATTTCGATCGTGGTCCTGACCATGGGCGTGCTGCTGCCGACCGTGCAGGCCGCCGGCATCGACCTTATCTGGTTCGGCATCTTCATCGTGTTCGTGGTGGAAATGGCACAGATCACGCCGCCGGTGGGCTTCAACCTGTTCGTGCTGTCCGGCATGAGCGGGCGGGAACTGCCCTATATCGCGCGCGCCTCGCTGCCCATGTTCTTCCTGATGATCCTGGCCGTGTTGCTGCTCTACGCCGTACCCGGCATCGCCACCTGGCTACCGCTGCACATGACGCTATAAACCGGTGCGCATCGCTACGCAAGCCACGAAAACCCCGTTCTTGGAACGGGGTTTTTTTCACCCCAGCCGGCGATCGTTCTGCTGATCGCCGATTTTCGAACTATGTAAACCAGGGAAAACGCCAAAAAAAATCGGCCCTGTGCCTTGCGCAACTTTTCTAGAATCCCCTGGCGTTCATGCGCAGCACCAACATCGCGCATTCATGCATCGAGGCCAACGCTCCGGACCCGCGCTTACCCAAAGCGTCGGTGCAGCGGCCTGGCGCCAGACGATCCGCCTAGCGCCACAAGCCGGGCCACAAGCGCGGCGCAACCAAGAAAATCAGCTACACCAGGAGGAGTCCCACGTGAAACGAATCAACTTATCTCTCGCCGCGGCGAGCCTCGGCTTGGCCGCCGGCGCCGCTTGCGCCGAGACCAGCGTCACCCTGTACGGCATCGCCGACGTCAGCATCCGCTACCTGAGCACCAGCGCCGGCAGCGTTGGCGAAGACGGCAGCCGCGTGTCGATGGAGAACGGCGCCATTTCCAACAGCCGCTGGGGCCTGCGAGGCTCGGAAGACCTGGGCGGCGGCAACCGCGCCTTCTTCCGCCTGGAAAACGGCATCAACCTGCAGAACGGCAGGGGTTCCGATACGACCAAGGCCTTCAGCCGCCTCGCCTATGTGGGCCTGGATGGCGGCGGCGTCGGCATCCTCACCCTGGGTCTGCAGAACACCCCGATGTTCGACCTGCTGGCCGACTACTTCGACCCGCTGACCGTCGGCAACTACGACCAGAACGCCTGGCTGCCCGCCGCCATGTCGCGCGTGCGCACCAACAACATGACCAAGTACGCCAACACCTTCGGCAATCTGGCCGTCGTGGCGTCCTGGGCGAATGGCGAAGATTGGGACGACCACAAGGCCGGACAGCAGTACGGCGCCAGCCTGCGCTACACCGTCGGCCAGCTGGGCCTAGGCGCGGCCTACCAGCAAACCTACGACGGCACGGATTCGGACCTGCGCCAGCGGGTGTGGAACCTGAACGCCTCCTACCAGTTCGAGGGCGCCAAGGTGTTCGCCGGCTACTTCAACGGCCGCGACGAAACCGGCTGGGTCAACGGCGTCATGGGCGGCACCACCACCGCCACCCTGGACCGCAAGGACAACGGCTACTTCGCCGGCGTGACCTGGCAGGCCACCCCGCGCTGGGCGATCACCGGCGCCGCCTACTACGACCGGAGCGAGAACGTGGTCGTGGAAGGCGACAAGGGCAAGCGCTACGCGCTGGTCGCCGTGGCCGAATACTCGCTGTCCAAGCGCTCGCAACTGTACGGCACCGTGGACTGGAACAAGGTCAGCGACGCCGCCAGCGGCGAAATCGCGGGCAAGAGCAACCAGGTGGGCGCGGCCGTGGGTTTCCGCCACATCTTCTGACGCTCCCCACCCGGGGGGTTCAAGCCGCACGCAAGCCAGCGCCCGCTGGCTTGCGGCCCGCGCCGATTGCCGCTAGATTGTGGCGGGAAGCACCGCGACAATTCCCCAACATGTACCGGCCTACCGCATGAGTATCTCGAATGCCTGCGCGCCCGCGTGGTCTCTTTGCATGATCCGCGCCGCAAGGACAGCCGTGCTGTCCGCAGGCCTGGCGTTGCTGGCGGCGTGTTCTTCACCCGTCCAGCTGATGCCCACGCCAGTGAAGTTCACGACGGGCCAGATCGATCCCTTCGAACACAAGGAAGCCAAAGGCGCCGGCACCGCCATACCGCTGCTGTACGCCACGAATCGCGCGGTGTTCCTTGAGTCGCGCCAGCCGTTCTATTCCATATTTCCAAGCGATACCCTGCGATTGGGCGTGGCGCAGGTGCAAATCGGCGATGGCACGCTCGACTGGGAACAACTGCGCAGGCTCTCGACCTCCGCAAGCGAACGGGGCCGCCCGGTGCTCAGCCTGGAACGAATGGAAGAGCTGGTTGCGCTCACTCCGCAAAGCGACGTGGAATCCTCGCCAGAGGCCCAGGCCTACTTCGCCCTCATCAACCAGGCCCTGGAAGTCAGCCAGCACCGGGACCTGATCATCTACGTGCATGGCTTTAACAACGCGGTGTGGCGAGGGACAGCGCAGGCGGCGCAATTCCATCATTTCACGGGTCGCCAGGCTGTCGTCCTTGCCTTCCTGTGGCCCTCGGCCGGCAGCTTGCTTGCCTACGCCACCGACGTGCGCTCAGCCAGGGCTTCCGTTCCCGCATTTGCCCGCTTGATAGAGCTGCTTTCCAAGAACACAAACGCCGAGCACATCAATGTGCTGGCGTTCAGCGCGGGCGCCCGGATCGCCAGCGAAGGACTGGCGTCGCTTGCCCAACCCAAAGAAGGCGAAACGCGCGAGGAACTGCGCGCGCGGCTGCGCCTGGGGCAAATCTATTTCGCGGCGCCAGACGAGGACACCTATCGCTTCGTGACCGATCTGCGCCAGTACATCGATCTGACGCAGCGGGTCAGCCTGGGCGCCAACCTGGGGGACCGCGCCTTGAGATTCGCGGCGCGTCACCAGCGCGCGTCCCGGGCCGGGCGGCCCAGCGCCGACGACCTGACCGAAGAACAGGTGGAATTTGTGAACGCGGCGTCCCAGCGCCTGAATTTCGACATGATCAGAGTGGACCCCCGCAACATCCCCGGCCTGGGGGCCCGCGCGCACAGTTTCTGGTTCAGCAATGCATGGGTCAGCAGCGATGTCCTGATGCAGTTCCTGTGGCATAAATCCCCCGCGGAGCGTGGGTTGCAGGAGAGCTTCACGCCCGAGGGGATGCGCTTCTGGACCTTCCCGGTGGACTACGATCAGCGCGTCGAAGCGCTGATGCGGGCACGCTGACCGCTACATCCCCAGGTAAGCCCGGCGCACCTCGTCGGACGCGGCCAGTTCGGCCGCTTCGCCCGACAGCGCCACCCGCCCGCTCTGCATCACATAGGCGCGCGCGGCCACTTCCAGCGCCTGCGCCATGTTTTGCTCCACCAGCAGCACCGACAGGCCATCGTCGCGATTCAAGGCCGCCAGGGCGTCGAACACCTGCTCCACCAGCAACGGCGACAGGCCCAGGCTGGGCTCGTCGATCAGCAGCAGCCGAGGGCCGCTCATCAACGCCCGACCGATGGCCAGCATCTGCCGCTCGCCCCCGGACATCGTGCCCGCCAGCTGCTCGCGCCGTTCCTTGAGCCGCGGAAACAGCGTGTAGACACGCTCCAGGCGTTCCCGGTAGATCCGTTCGTCCCGCACGGTATAGGCGCCCAGGCGCAGGTTCTGCTCCACCGGCTGGCGCGCGAACACGCGCGCGCCTTCGGGAATCATGGCGATCCCCTGCGTCACGAGCTTGTCCGGCGACGTGCCCGTGATGTCGCGCCCTTCGAAGACGACGCGGCCTTCCTTGGGCTTGACCGACCCGATGATGGCCAGCAAGGTGCTCGATTTGCCCGCGCCGTTGGCGCCCAGCAATGCCGCGATCTCGCCCGGGCGGACTTCCAGCGAAACCCCCCGCACCGCCTGCACGCCGCCGTAGGCCACGCTCAGGTTCTCTACTTTCAGCATCGCATCAGGCACGGTGCTTTCTCCCAAGATAAGCTTCGATGACGGCGGGATTGCGCACGATTTCCTGCGGTGCGCCCTCGGCGATCATCTGGCCGAAGTTCAGCACCAGCACCCGTTGCGCCAGACGCATGACGACCTCCAGCACGTGTTCCACGATGATGAGCGTGACGCCCGCCGCGTGGATGCCGCGCAGGATTTCCGCCAGCGCGATGGCTTCCGCCGGGTTCAGGCCGCCGGCCACTTCATCGAGCAGCAGCATGCGCGGTTCGGTGGCCAGCGCCCGCGCCAGCTCCACCCGCTTCTGCCCTGCCACGTTCAGGTCGGCCGCCTTGACGTCGGCGCGGTCGGCAAGCCCCACCAGCTCCAGCACGCGCGCCGATTCGCGGCGCGCGTCGGGCAGGCGCGGATGGCGCAGCAGCGCGCCCACCATGGCGTTCTCCAGCACCGTCATCTGCCCGAAACTGCGCGGGATCTGATAGGTGCGGACAAGGCCCATGGCCGCCACCTGCTCGGGCCGCCGGCCTATCATCGACTGGCCGTCGAAGGTCACCGTGCCCGAGGTCGGTTCATGGTGGCCCACCAGGCCGTTGAACAAGGTGCTCTTGCCCGCCCCGTTGGGGCCGATGATGGCGACGATCTCGCCGGCGTCGACCGACAGCGAGATATCCTTATTCGCCACCAGCCCGCCAAATCGCTTGGTCAGGTTTTTAACGTCCAGCAGAGCCACGGCGCCTCCTCAATGTGACCAGGCCACCTGGCAGGAACAGCGTGACCAGCAGGATGGCCAGGCCGAAGATCAGCAGATCCAGGCCCATGCCGGAACTGCCCCACAGCACGCGCGTGCCTTCGGACAGCGGCAGCAGCACCGCCGCCCCCAGCCACGGCCCGATCAGGGTGCCGACGCCGCCCAGGATGGTGACCAGCACCACCTGCACCGACATCGTCAGGCTGAACATGGATTCGGGATCGATGAAGCCCACGTACATGGCGAAGAAGCCGCCCCAGACGCCTGTCATGCCGGCTGACAGCACGAACGCCAGCATCTTGTAGCGGTCGGCCGGCACGCCCAGACTGCGCGCGGCCGCCTCGTCGCCGTTGATCGCGCGCCAGTAGAAGCCGGTCTTGGAATGCACCAGGAAGAACGTGGCGCAGAAGGTCAGGAACGCCAGGCCCACCGCGATCCAGTAGTACGGCACCTTGCTGCGGAACAGCAGCATCCATGCGGCGTCGCCGATGGGCGCCTCCAGTCCGACCGCCCCGCCCGCCCACTCCCAGTTGATCAGCAGGAGCAAGCCGATCTGCAGGAGCGCGATGGTGGCCATCGCGAAGTAATGGCCGGACAGCCGCAGCGTGGGCCCGCCCACCAGCAAGGCCAGCGCCGCGCTGATCAGCCCGCCCAACGGGATGCCGATGATGGGCGTCAGCTTGAGGTGATGCAGCAGCAGCAAGGTGGTGTAGCCGCCGACCCCCACGAACACGCTGTGGCCGAACGAGATCCGGCCCAGGAAGCCGCCGACCAGGTTCCAGCAGGCGCCCAGCGCGCCGAACATGATCGCCAGCAGCAGTACCTGCAAGGTGAACGAGTCCGTCACCACCAGCGGCACCAGCGCCATCACGATGGTCGCCGCAAGCGCCACGGCGATGGGCCATTTCGGCACGCCCGAGGACGTGGTATCGATTTTCTGTGTCGTCTTCATTTCACCACCGCCCGAACAGGCCGCGCGGCCGATACCAGAGAACCAGGATGAACAGGATGAACACGCTCACCGTCTTCAAGGCCGGCGCGACGAAGTATCCCGTCATGGCCTCGATGATGCCGATCAGTATGCCGGCGATGAAGGCGCCCGGCAGCGAGCCGAAGCCGCCCATGCACACCGCCACGAACGCCAGCAGGCCGAATACCGTGCCCACCGAAGGGAACACATAGAAGAACGTCGTCAGCAAGGCGCCGGCCAGGCCGACCGCCGCGCTGCCCAGCATCCAGACCTGGGCGTTCACCCGGTCGGGCGAAATGCCCACCAGCGCCGCGACCTGCCGGTCTTCCGCCACCGCCTGCAGGGCATGGCCCCAACGGGTGCGATACACCAGCACGAACAGCGCCACCACCACCACCAGCGCGACCAGGCCGGTGACGACCTGCGGCCGCCCCAGCGAAATGCCCGCCACCGTGACGCTGCCGGACACCAGGGTGCTGGGCAGGCTGCGGTAGTCGGGGCTGAAGGCGATGAAGGCGACCTGACGCAGCACCAGCCCAAGGCCAAAGGTGGCCAGGATCACCGCCATGGCGGGCCCCTTCTGCAGGCGCCGGATGATCAGGGCGTAGGTGAGAAATCCGACAAAGGCGAGCGCAATGGCCACCAGCGGCGCCGACAGCGTCGGGTCGATATGACCCAGGGTAAAGAGCCAATAGGCGGCATACATGCCCAACATCAGGAACTCGCCGTGGGCGAAATTGATGACGTCGGTGATGCCCCATATCAGCGCCAGCCCCACCGCCACCGCGGCATAGATCAGGCCATTGAACAGGCCTGCCGAGAGAGCTTCAAACATGGAGTGCTCCTGTGGCGGGCCCCCGCGGCCCGCCACGTCAGACCGAGGGTTACTTCCAGGCGAACGGCAGCGTGGGCAGGCTCTTGTCGGTGCGGAACTTCTCCGGCCAGACCGTCTGGTAGGACGAACCCTTCAGCTCCAGGATCAGGCCCGATCCCTTGGTGTTCTGGCCCTTGGCGTCGAACTGCACGCCAGCCCAGGGCATGGCGACTTGCGCCTCGCCCAGGTCGGTGGCGGCCAGCGCCTTGCGGATGGCCTCGGGGTCCGTCGAACCCGCCCGGTTGATGGCGTCGGCCAGCACCAGCACGCCCTGCATGGAACGGGCGTTGTTGCCGTTGAGATCCTTGCCCGTCTTGGCCTTGTACATCTCGTTGATCTTCTTCAGGCCGGGCTTGGCGGCGGCAACGTCGTTGCCCCAGACGTCGCGCGTCAGCACGCCCTGCACTTGCGGCCCGACTTCCTGCACGAAGCGCGAGTCAATAAAGCCGGCGTCGTTGGCCAGCAGCACCGGCGGCGCATACTTGCTTTCGCGCATGGTGCGCACGAACAGCATGGCGTCGGACGTGTAGCTGGCGAAGATCGCGACGTCGGGCTTGGCGGCCGCCAGCTTCTGCACTTCGGCGGTCACCGAGGCCGAGCCCGCGCTGTAGGCGATGTTGGCGACCAGCTCGCGCTTGTATTGCTTGGCGAACTTCTCCACGGCCTTGTAGGTGTTCACGCCGAAGTCGGTGTTCTCGTACACCACGGCGATCTTGGCGGTCGGCACGGCTTTCACGCCGTCCAGGAACTGCATCATGTTCTCGACGAAGGTGTCGTCATTGGGCGAGGTCCGGAAGAACCACTTGTAACCGCGCTCGGTCAGGTCCGGGCTGCTGGATTCGCCGTTGACGTAGGGAATGCCGCGCTGTTCCGCGATGCGGCTGGCGGTCTTGGTCACGGCGGACTGATAGGCGCCGGTCAGGGCCACCACCTTTTCCTGGTCGATCAGCCGCTGCGCGTCGGCCAGGCCGACTTCGGGCTTGCCCTGGGAATCCCCGAACACCACTTCGAGCTTGGCACCGCCCAGATTGGGCAATCCGCTGCCCGCGGCCAAGGGAATACCCTCGAGCTCGGGGTGGGGGTTGTTGATGATATCCACGGCCAGTTCCACGGCCGCCTTGATTTCGGAGCCGGTGGACGCCAGGGCGCCAGACAGCGGATAGATCGCGCCTATGCGCACGGTCTTGGGCTGCGCCTGTACAGGCGTGACGGCCAACAGCGCCAAACTCGCGGCGACACCCGCAATGAGCTTCATCTTCATTACTAGACTCCTGGAATGAATCAACCATGTATGAAAGCAATGCAATGGGCGGGGCTGATCGCCCCGCTCAGGAACCTGCGGACTTGCGGCAACCGGCCGCCCTCCGGTCAACCGGAAGGGGCTGGTTCCTGAACTGTTGTCGCCATTTCCCCTTGTCCTTTAATGGATCGTTTTGGTGGCACAACCTGGGTACTGCTGAAATTCAAGCGTGTAGTTTTGACAGTTACCGGTTGACGCTGGACCGGGAGGCCTTGCCTGGAAGGACTAAAGCACCGCCATGCGGCTGTTGATCAGATCGGTGACCAGCATGTGGCCGGGCGCATGCGTGATGCAGAACTCCGGCCGCACCGCCGCCACCACGGACTGCGGCGTGACGCCGCAAGCCCAGAATACGGGCATTTCCCCTTCTCGTATCTCTACAGCGTCACCATAATCCGGCCTGCCGATGTCGGCAATCCCGATCAACGAGGGGTCGCCGATATGCACGGGCGCGCCGTGCACGGAAGGAAAGCGCGAAGTGACCTGGATGGCGCGGATGGCGTCGGCCGCCTTCAGGGGCCGCATGGACACGACCAGCGGACCGCCAAACACGCCGGCGGCGTTGGTCGGGATGCTGGTCCGGTACATGGGCACGTTGCAGCCCTGCTCGATATGGCGCACCGGCAAGCCGTTGTCCAGCATGGCTTCCTCGAAGGAGAACGAGCAGCCGATCAGGAACGACACCAGATCGTCGCGCCAGATGTCGCGGACATCGGTGGGCTCGGCCACCAGTTCGCCGTTCTTCCAGACGCGGTAGCGCGGGATATCGCTGCGGATATCGATGTCCTGGCCCAATTCAGGCAGCGCGGGATCGCCCGGCTCGGACATGGCCAGCAGCGGACACGGTTTGGGATTGCGCTGGCAGAAATGCAGGAAGTCCGCCGCCAGCGCGCGCGGCAGGATAGCCAGATTGGCTTGCACATGCCCCGGGGCAAGGTTGGCGGTGGGTCCGGTCAGCTTGCCGCTGCGCGCGTCCAATCGCGCCTGGCGGGCCAGTTCCACACTGCTGCGCACTGCAAAATCCGATGCCATGCCGAACCCCTCTTGTGACCATGTAGGTATGGAGACATTGCACAGGAACCAAGGCCAACCGTCTAATCACATGTTCCGATAGACCCCGATCAAAATTCCTTATCAGGGTTATGCCGGATGGCGCAATGCCTCTTCGCGCGCAATTTGCTGCGCTGCTTCGGCCACCACGCGTGGAATCTGGCTGTCCGGACCCTGCATCCAGCAGGCCGTGTAGTGCAACGGCGGCAAGGCGGGCGCCCTGACGTCCAGGATGCGCAATTCACCCTGCGCCAGTTCCTTGTGCAGGATGACCGGCGCGATCACCGCCGTCCCGATGCCGTCCTGCGCCATCCGCACGATGACACTCAATGCGGAGCTGCCGTACATGCGGGGCGACTCCACGCCTGCCTGCTGCAGCAACTGGCGGACGGCCCGGTGCGGGTCGGTGGTGGACGAATAGGTGATGACCGGCCATTCGGCCAGGCGCTTGAGCGAAATCGGCTGGCGCCCGACCTTGAGCTTGGGGCTGGCCACCCAGCTCAGCGGGTAGTTGCACAGATAGAGGTTTTCGACCCTCGGCTCTTCCATGGGGCCCAGCAGGAAGGCCAGGTCGATCTGGCGCGACGCCAGCTGCGTTTTCAGCATGGTGGTCGTGTCCACCTGGATCTCGACCATCAGGGCCGGATAGGTGTCGTGCAGGTACTCCATCAGGGTGGGCAGCCAGGTGTGGACGATGGTCTCGGACACCCCCAGCCTGAGCGTGCCGCTCATGATGCTCTTGGCCTGGGCCGCTTCCTGCATGTCGCGGCGCATTTGCAGCATGCGCTCGGCGTGCGAGAGCAATTCGCGCCCCTTGCCGGTGAGCTTGATGCCGCGCACATCGCGGTCGAACAAGCGCACGCCGAGGTCCGCTTCCAGCGTGGCGATGCGTTGGGAGATGGCAGGCTGGGTGGCGCTGAGCTTTTCGGCCGCCGCGCGGAATCCGCCCAGCGTGGCCACCCAGAAAAACGTCTCGATGTTGCGCAGATCTATCATGGGGCCCCGGTCCGGCGTATCCAGCCTTCATCTTAGCGCCGGGCGGTCGCGGGCGGACGGGCATCCCCTGCCCGCCCGTCTTCGCGGACGATCAGCGGCCTGCGAACAGGTCCTCGACCGCCAGGCCGATGCCCAGGATGCGGCGGTCGGTGCCGTTGCTGCCGGAGATCATCAGGCCGACCGGCGCCGTGCCTGCCGCATGGCAAGGCAGCGACAGCGCGCAGCCATCCAGGAAATTGATCAACGTGGGGTTGCGCAGGATCAGCCCGTTGGCCGCGTAATAGGCTTCGTCGGACGCCTGCAGGTCCGCCACCGCCGGCGCCACGATGGGCGTGGTGGGCATGATCAGGGCGTCATAGCCCGCGATGCGGTGATCCACGGCCGCCACCCATGCCTCGCGCGCGTCCAGCAAGTCCAGGTAGTCGGCGGCGCTCATGTCCTGGCCGCGCATGATGCGCGATACCACGCGCGGGTCGTAGCGCTTGCCGGCGCGGGCGATCAGGCCGCGGTGCCAGGCCCAGGCTTCGGCGGCGGTGAAGCCGCCCTTGCTGTTGATCGCCGCCAGCTCGGCGAATTCGGGAATCGCGATCCGGTCGACCAATGCGCCCGCATCCTGCAGGCGCTGCACGGCGGCGCCGAAGCTGTCGGCGACGTGCTTTTCCATGGCGTCCAGCGCCAGCGTGGTCGGTATCGCCAGGCGCAGGCCGCGCACGGGCAGCGCCTCCGGCGCCGGGCCGCCGTCGCCCGACAGGATGGCGTCCAGTTCCGCGCAGCAGCGCACGCTGGCGGCGATGGGGCCGATGGAGTCCAGGTTGGCCGACAGCGGCAGCACGCCGGCCATGGACACGCGCCAGGCGCTGGGCTTGAAGCCGGTCAGGCCGCACAGCGCGGCCGGAATGCGCACCGAGCCGCCGGTGTCGGAGCCGATGCCCGCGACGGCCATGCCGTCGGCGACCGACACGGCCGCTCCCGAGGAAGAGCCGCCGGGAATGCGGCCCGTGGCGCGGTCATAGGGGTTCAGCGGAGTGCCGTAATGGGGGTTGATGCCCAGGCCCGAGTACGCAAACTCGGTCATGTTGGTGCGCCCGATGATGACGGCGCCCGCGGCGATCAGCCGCTGCACGACCTCGGCGTTGGCCTCGGCGGCCGGCTCGCCTTCGCGCGCCACCGAACCGGCCATCGTGGTCTCGCCTTCGATGTCGAACAGGTCCTTGATGCTGATCGGCAGGCCATCCACCACCGACCGGGTGATGCCGGCCGCGCGCAGCGTGTCGGACGCGCGCGCCTGCGCCAGCGCCGAGTCCGCATACAGCCTGGTGTACACCCGGGCGCCCTCGCCCGCTACGTCCTGGGCGCGCGCCAGCGCGGCTTCGGTCAGCGCCACGGAAGTGGTTTTGCCCTCACGCAGGGCCAAGTTCAGATCATTCAGGGTCGAAACCATAATTGTCCCAATGCCGCCTTGCGGCGTAAAAGTGCGGAGCCGGGGTCAGGCGACCACGGGCAGCGATTCGACATGATAGCGGTGGCGCAGGCTGCGCTGGCGGCGCGGATCATGCAATTCCATCGTGAAGTCGGCGGCCGGGCGGATACCGCCGATGGCGCCCACGGTGCCGCAGGTCATGCCAGCCCCTTCCGGCAGGACGGCGCCGCCGCCCGTGTATCCGGCGATCAGGTCCTGCGGCGTACGCAGCGTGGACAGCGGGCCCTCCTGATACAGCACTTCCACGCCGTTCTCGACGATATAGGAGCGGATGACCAGTTCGTCCCAATGATCGGCCACGTCGGCCATGCGCCAGGCTCCGGTCGCCACGGGCTTGACGCAGACCTGCTTGGACATGGCCACGCTGACCGTTTCCAGCTTGCGGTCGGTGTGGTCCGAAGCGATGCTGACATACATCTCGCCATCCACCGCGAACACGAAGGTCTCGACCTCGCCGGAGGACTCCCCGCCCAGCGCCTGCACGGTCTCGGCCTGGGTCAGCTGGTTGTCGGCGATGCGGTAGTACAGCGGCACGCTGCTCGGGCGCGGCACGCCGATGGCGGCCAGTTCCTCGATGTGGTGCTCGATGGCGGCCATGTCGCGGCCGGCCCAGCCCGCCACGATCACGGTGTTGAAGTCCACCGCCACCTTGCGGGGATTGGCGTCGTCGATCTTGAATACGGCTTTCATGTCTGTCCTGCTGAAATAGGGAGCGGGTGACGGGATCCCGTCACCCCGGACGCACGCGGGTCCGAATCGGAGGGTCGGAGCTGAACCTCCGCGCGCTGTTTGTCGATGCGCCGCCATTGCATCGCCCAGGACGTGCCGCGTCCAATCGTATGTTGCGATGTGGGGGTATAAATATTTCTTGGGTCTCGTCGCGAGGCTTGCGCGAAGCTGCCGCGCATGAAGCGCCCGCGCGGCTTTGCAGGCGACGGCCGCGGCCGGTTCGCGCGGCGCCCGAGCTGGAATGCTCGTCGCGGCCGCGCGATCCGCTGGGGAAAACACCTACGCCGGGACGCCGTCTCCGGCCTGCTGCGCCACCTTCTGCGCCATCTGCGCGATGATGCGCACGGCGTGGCTGTCCGGGCCTTGCACCCAGGTCGCGGTAAAGCTCAATTCCGGCAGCGGATCGGCCTCCACTTGCAGGATGCGCAGCTCGCCGCGCGCCAGTTCCTTGCCCAGGAACACCGGCGCGATCACGCTGGTGCCGATGGCGTCCTGCGTCATGCGCACCACCATGGACATGGACGCGCTGCCGTACATGCGCGGCGTAGTCACCCCCGCCCGCGTCAGCATGTCGCGCACCACGCGGTATGGCGCACTGTTGGACGGATAGGTGATGATGGGCAGCCTGCCTATCCGGTCCAGCGTCAGGGGTTCCGCGCCAAGATCCAGCAAGGGACTGGCCACCCACGCCAGCGGATACGTGCACAGCGGCAGGTTCTCGACCCGCGCTTCCAGCACCGGTCCCATCAGGAAAGCCAGGTCTATCTGGCGGGACATGAGATGCGTGCGCAGCACATGCGTCGTGTCCACTTCGATCTCCAGCACCAGGGCCGGATAGGTCGTGTGGACCAGCTCGATCAGCGTGGGCAGCCAGGTCTGCACGATGGTCTCGGCCACGCCGATCCGCACCGTGCCCGTCATGACGTTCTGTTCGCGCGCGGCCTCGAACATATCGCGCCGCACCTGCAGCATGCGTTCCGCGTGCGACAGCAGTTCATGTCCCTTGGCGGTCAGCTTGACGCCGCGCGCGTCGCGTTCGAACAGTTTGACGCCCAGGTCCGCCTCCAGCGAAGCGATGCGCTGCGAGACGGCGGGCTGCGTGGTATTGAGCTTTTCCGACGCGGCGCGAAAGCTGCCCAGCGTGGCGACCCAGAAAAAAGTTTCGACGTTGCGTAGTTCTATCATTGGCCTGTTCCCCCGGCGGGATGAGCGTATCATGTCAGCCGCCAACAGCCTGCCACCACCAAGGAGCTTGTCCATGACCCCGGCCGATACCGGTCGCCCGCGCCCCGGCGCGTCCGCCGCGCGCGGCCCGATGTTCGGGGTGCTGCTGCTGGTGCTGTCGATGTGGACGCTGTCCTGTCTGGACGCCAGCGGCAAATGGGTCATGAACGCCGGCGTGCCCTTGCTGGTGCTGTCGTGGTTCCGCTATGCGATCCATCTGGTGCTGGTGCTGGCCCTGGTGCTGCCCACCCGCGGCCTGCGGGTGCTGCGCAGCAACAAGCCGCGCGAACAGCTTATCCGCGGCGGCTCGATGTTCCTGGCCACGCTCATGTTCTTCACGACGCTGAGCTACATTCCGCAGGCCGAGGCCACGGCCATCAACTTCCTGGCGCCGCTGCTGGTGCTGTCGCTGGCGCCCTGGATCCTCAAGGAACCCGCCCGCCTGTCGCGCTTCGTCGCGGCCGGCATTGCCTTCGTCGGCGTGATCATCGTGATCCGCCCGGGCGGCGGGCTGCACCCGATCGGAACGATATTTGGCCTGCTGACGGCCTGCTGCTTTGCCGCGCAATTCATCGCGACCCGGCGCGTGGCGGGCGACGACCCGTTCACTTCGCTGATCTGGAGCGGCGCGGTGGGCACGGCCTGCCTCACGCTAGCCCTGCCCTTCATCCTGCCGCCCGCCCTGCCGGTGCTGCAGGCCTTGAGCCCCCTGGACTGGGTCCTGCTGATTTCCACCGGCATCACGGGCTGCGTGGGCCATCTGTTCCAGATCGCCGCCTACCGCCGTGCCCCCGCCTCCACGCTGGCGCCGTTCATCTACCTGCAGATCATCAGCGCCACCTCGGTGGGCTGGCTGGTCTGGGGCCATTTTCCCGATCCGCTGACCTGGCTGGGCATTGCCATCATCTGCGCCAGCGGCATGGGCATCGGACTGCTCGAATGGCGCCGCAGCCGCATCCAGGGCGCCGCCCTGGCCCGCCCAGCCTCCCGCTGACCCGGCGGCCGTCGGCGCGGGGGAGCCGCCTCCCGTACAATGCTCGTCGCCTTTTGCGCTTTCCCGCAGCGGCCATCCCCGGCATCCCCCAAACGAGGTCTTCATGATCATCAAGCCCCGTGTGCGCGGCTTTATCTGCGTCACCACCCATCCCGTCGGCTGTGAAGCCAACGTCAAGAACCAGATCGACTACGTGAAGGCGCAAGGACCGATAGCCGGGGGCCCGAAGCGCGTGCTGGTGCTTGGCGCGTCGACCGGATATGGGCTTGCCGCCCGCATCAGCGCGGCGTTCGCCTGTGGCTCGCAGACGCTGGGCGTCTTCTTCGAGCGTCCCGGCGATGCCGGCAAGGCCGGCACGCCCGGCTGGTACAACAGCGCGGCCTTCCACAAGTTCGCGGAGGCCGAAGGCCTCTACGCCAGGAGCATCAACGGCGACGCCTTCTCCGACGAGATCAAGGAGAAAACCATTGCCGCGATCAAGCAGGACATGGGTCAGGTCGACCAGGTCATCTACAGCCTGGCCGCGCCGCGCCGCACCCATCCAAAGACCGGGGAAGTCTTCAACTCGACGCTCAAGCCCGTCGGCCACGCCGTGAACCTGCGCGGCCTGGACACCGACCGCGAAGTGATCAAGGAATCCGTGCTGGAGCCCGCCACGCAGGCCGAGATAGACGCCACCGTCGCGGTGATGGGCGGCGAGGACTGGCAGATGTGGATCGACGCCCTGCTTGCGGCCGGCGTGCTGGCGGAAGGCGCCACCACCACGGCCTTCACCTATCTGGGTGAAAAGATCACCCACGACATCTATTGGAACGGCTCCATCGGCGCCGCCAAGAAAGACCTGGACCAGAAGGTGCTGGACATCCGCGCCAAGCTGGCCGCGCGCGGCGGCGACGCCCGGGTGTCGGTGCTCAAGGCGGTGGTGACGCAGGCCAGTTCAGCCATCCCCATGATGCCGCTTTACCTGTCGCTGCTGTTCAAGACCATGAAGGAAGACGGCACGCACGAAGGCTGCATCGAGCAGGTGTACGGCCTGTACCGGGACAGCCTGTGCGGCGCGGAACCGATCCTGGACCAGGAAGGACGCCTGCGCGCGGACTACAAGGAACTGGATCCGGGCGTGCAGTCGCGCGTGCAGGCGCTGTGGGGCCAGGTCACCAGCGACAACATCTACCAGATGACCGACTTCGCCGGCTACAAGCAGGATTTCCTGCGGCTGTTCGGATTCGAGATCGATGGCGTGGACTACGAGGCCGACGTCAATCCCGTCGTGGAAATCCGCGGCCTGATCTGACCTTGCGGCAAGACGCGCGGCGGCGCCCTGCCACCGGCAACCGCCAGCCCGCGCGCGCCGCTGCTACAGGTACTCCAGCGTGACGACATAGCGCCTGGGCGCTGCGTCCTTCGCCTGCCCGCCCTGGGGCGCAAGCGCCCGCATATAGGCTCTGACGGGACGATTCGGGGATTGCGTGCTCCCGCTGGCGGAGGCCCGGCAAATCACCTGGGGCTGTACCGCGGGCACTTGCATCGCCACCCGCGCCCGGCACCCGGCGGGTTCGACGATTTCCCCGGTGAAGTGGATGGTTCCTCCGTTTGCGCTGACCGCCATGGGAGCGAGCATGCAGACAAACAGCGACGCAAGCACTGACGAACGGATAGCCATGACAACTCCTTGAGCGTAGGCAAGAACAGGAAGCCGCAACCGCCTTCCTGTTCCTATTACGGCACTTCCGCGCGGAAGCTAAGCCCTGCCTTGCCCGGCTCCATTCCCCGCCGGGGTATGTCAGCCAATCAATTGCGCCGCATCAACTCCAGCAGCCGGTCCAGGCCGCCCTCGTCTATCGCCACCATGGCCTCCTGCCTGACCGCCGGCTTGGCCCGGTAGCCCACCGACAGCCCGGCGGCGCGCATCATCGGCAAGTCGTTCGCGCCATCGCCCACCGCGATGGCGCGCTCCGGCCCCACGCCGAGCGACGCGCACACTTCCAGCAGCTTGCGGCGCTTTTCGTTGCCATCGCAGATGTCTCCCCAGCCTTGTGGCAGCAGGCGGCCCGTGAGCCGGCCTTGCGTCACTTCCAGCACGTTGGCGCGCACGTCGTCCAGCCCCAGCCGCAAGCGCAGGCGGTCCGTGAAGCACGTAAAGCCACCCGTGACCAGCAGGCAGGTCAGACCCGCCGCCTTGCACGCCGCGATCAACGCCTCGGCGCCCGGGTTGATCCGCAGGCGCTGCTCATAGACTTCGTCGAGCGCTGCCTCCGGCATGCCGGCCAGCAGCGCCACGCGATCCCGCAAGCTCTGCTTGTAGTCGACGATTTCGCCGCGCATGGCGGCCTCGGTCAGCGCCGCGACTTCCGCCTTCTTGCCCATCAGGTCCGCCATCTCGTCCAGCGTCTCGATCGAGATCAGGGTGGAGTCCATGTCGAAGGCGATGACTTTGTAGTCGGACAATGCCAGCGGCGGCGTGATGCCGCGCCAGCTCAGGCCCGGAACCGTCGAGGATGCAAACATGGGGATTCCTTGTCTATGCGGGATGAGGAGGATGGTGTCTTTGCGTGCACAGCCATTGGATGAACAGCTGCGCCGACGCCGCCGCCGGCCCATCCTGCCGGTACAGCGCATGGATGCCGGCGTTGGGCAGATGAGGCAGGGAGAAAAGCGGGCGCAACCGGTCGGCTCGGATGTCGTCTTCCAGCAGGCACCAGGGCGCCAGCGCGATTCCAAGATCGTTCATCGCCGCCTGCATGCACAGGAACTGGTGGTCGAAGACCGGACCGGGCAGTTGCGCGGGCACGTCCACCTTGGCCAGCGCGAACCAGCGTGGCCAATGGTCCATGCCACCCGATATCTTCAGGAGCGGATGCCCCAGGCAGTCGGCGGGCGCGGACAGGCGGTTGCGCTCGATGAAGCGCGGGGATGCGACCGGCACGTGGAAATCATCCAGGCAATGCACGCAGGCCAGGTCGGATTGCGCCATGTAGCCATGCCGGATCAGGACGTCGCTGCCGACGTCGCCTCCCCGGTCCAGGAACGGCCGGCCCTGCGTGCTCAGCTGCACATCAATGCCGGGATGCAGGGCCTGGAACGCCGACAGGCGCGGGATCAGCCATTTCATGGTCAGGGACGGCGTGGCGCACACGCGCAGCGCGCCGCCATACGCGGGCGATTTGAGCTTGGCCGTGGCCGCCGCGATGCGTTCGAGGCTGGCCTGGACCTCCGGGAAATAGGCCTGGGCGCAAGGCAGCAGCGCCACGCCGCGCGCCTCGCGGGCGAACAGGGGCTGGCCCACATACTCTTCAAGAATGCGGATCTGCTGGCTGACCGCGCTGTGCGTGATGCTCAGTTCGTCGGCGGCCGCGGTGAAACTGCGCAAACGCGCCGCCGCCTCGAACACCCGCAAGGCCTTCAGCGGCGGCAGGCTGTGCCCCGCCATCTCAAGCGACGCCCGCCCGGGCACCGGCCAGGCGTCGCGCTGTGCTGCTCTTTCCCACGTTTACCCTTGTCGTCTATTTATTTTCGGCGCGCGGCCTGTTCCGGCCACTGCCCCATCCTGCCGCATTCTAGGGGATAGCCGGCGAGCCGACCTCTTAGAAAATCTAACGCCATGCCTTAAAAAACACTGCTGGTCGCGCGCCTGGCCCGTTCCTATGATGCCCACAACCTCAAGCAGGAACTCAATATGGCATCGATCACGGTAGACGGCATCGTCAAGACCTTCGGCGGGCAGCAGGTGCTGCGCAATCTTTCCCTGCACATTCCCGACGGGGCGTTCTATACGCTGCTGGGCCCCAGCGGTTGCGGCAAGACCACCTTGCTGCGCTGTATTGCGGGTTTCCATGCCCCCGACGGCGGACGCCTGCTGTTCGACCAGGACGACGTGACCCATGTGTCCGCGCACCGCCGGGACATCGGCATGGTGTTTCAGGACTACGCGCTGTTTCCGGACAAGACCGCCTTCGACAACGTGGCCTACGGACTGCGCGCCCGCGGCGTGGCGCGCGCCGAGATCACGCGGCGCGCCAACGAGGCGCTGGACAAGGTGGGGCTTCTGCCCCTGGCCGACCGCTACCCCGCGCAGATGAGCGGCGGCCAGCGCCAGCGCGTTGCGCTGGCGCGCGCGCTGGTCATCCGCCCCCGCGTGCTGCTGATGGACGAGCCGCTGTCCAACCTGGATGCGAAGATGCGCCTGCAGATGCGCGACGTGATCCTGGACCTGGTGCGTGAGGCCGGCATCACCACCGTGTTCGTCACGCACGACCAGGAAGAAGCCCTGGCGATGTCCGACCGCATCGCCATCATGGACCACGGCAACATCGCCCAGCTGGGCACGCCCGAAGAGCTTTACGGCACGCCCGTCAACGCCTACGTCGCGGATTTCATCGGTTCGGCCAATGTGATTCCGGTGCCGGCCCGCAGCGGGCTGGCCGGCGCGCCCGACGGGCATGTTCGCTATGAACTCTGCGGCCTGGGATTCGACGGCATGCAGGGCAGCGCGGGGCTGGATGCCCAGGGCGTGCTGATCGCGCGCCCGGAGGAACTGGCCTTGATGGCGCCGGCCCCGTATGTGCCCAACACCCTGCCCGGCAAGGTTCTGCGCCGCCAGTACCTGGGCTTCAAGACCGCGTACCGCATCGCGCTGGACAACGGCTCGGAGATCCGCGTGGAACTGCACGCCGGCAATATGGTCGCGCAGTTCCAGCCGGGCGAAGCCGTGCAGGTGCTGATTCCCGCCGACAGCCGCGTCGTCAACGCCTGAGGATGCGCACGCCATGAAAATCAAATGGTGGCCCTGGGGCATCCTGACCGCGATCAGCCTGGTCCTGCTGCTGTTCTTCGTGCTGTATCCGCTGGGCGTGCTCTTCGGCAACAGCATCACCGGACAGGACGGCGGCTTCTCGCTGGAGGGATTCAAGGCCCTGCTGGCCGATTCGCAATACCTGGAGGCCTTCGGCAACACGCTGATCCTGGGGCTGGCCGTCACCACCTGCACCGTGCTGGTGGGCGTGCCGTTTGCCTACATGGTGGCGCGCTACGACTTCCCGCTGAAGAACCTGGTGGCCATCCTGCCGGTGCTGACCATCGTGATCCCCGAGATCATCGTAGGCCAGTCCTGGCTGCTGATCCTGGGCAACAACGGCATCCTGACCAACCTGCTGGGCGACGCGGGAATCTCGCTGCCTTCGTTCTATGGCTGGACGGGCATGCTCTTCTCCATGACGCTGGTCTACTACACCTACATCTACCTGGGCGTGCTGGCCGCGCTGCGCGGCTTCGACGGCCAACTCGAGGAAGCGGGCCTGAGCCTGGGCACGCCCCCCTTCCTGACCAAGCTGCGCGTGCTGGTGCCGGTGCTGCTGCCGGCGGTGCTGGTCAACGCGCTGGTGGTGTTCACATTGGTGGTGGGCAACTTCGCGCTGGCGATGCTGCTGGGCAGCCGCGTACCGCTCCTGTCCGTCATGACCTACAACACCTTCGTCAGCGAAATGGGCGGCAGTCCCACGCTGCAGAGCGCGATGTCGGTGGTGTCGATCGCCATCGTCGCCATCGTCCTGTTCTTCCAGAAGCGCGTGGTGGAACGCAAGGTCTACACCATGACCCAGGGCCGCGCCCCGGCCGCCGTGCGCGTACGCTCGTGGACGGCGCTGCTCTATACCAGCGGCGTGGGCCTGGTGATCCTGATCTCCATGCTGCCGCTCATCGTGGTCTTCATCGCGGCCTTCACCAAGACCAGCGGGCCGGTCATGCAATGGGGGCAATGGTCCCTCGCCAGCATGCAGCGCGCCCTGCACGGCGCGCCCGAGCCCATCCTGAATTCGCTGAAGTTCGCGTCGCTGGCCACCGTGCTGGGCGTGGCCTTCGCCGTGCTCGTGAGCTACCTGACGATCAAGAAGCGCAGTTCCTTCACGCAGGTGCTGGACTACATCGTGGTGCTGCCGCTGACCATATCCGGCACGGTGCTGGGGATTGCGCTGGTGCAGACCTTCAACACCGGCTGGCTGGTGCTGGCCGGCACGTCGGGGATCATGGTGCTGTGCTACACCGTGCGCCGCCTGCCCTTTGCGGTGCGCAACGCCTCCTCGGTGCTGTTCAACATTCCCGATTCGATCGAGGAAGCCTCGATCAGCCTGGGCGTGTCTCCGCTCATGACGTTCTTCAAGGTGATCCTGCCCGCCATGAAGGCGTCGATCATCTCGGCCGCCATCCTCATGTGGCTTACCACGATCTCCGAACTGTCGGCTTCCATCGTGGCCTACAGCGGCGGCCTGGAAACCATGCCCATCGCCATCTTCCGACAGGTCGACGGCGGCAGGCTGGGTATGGCGTCCGCCTATGGCGCGGCCCTGGTCACGGTGATCGTGCTGCCCATCATCGTGTCCGTCAAGGCATTCCGCATCAAGCTGTTCTCCGGCAAATAACCCACTCGCACAGAGGCTACCCATGCAACTCAAGCACCTCCTTCAGTACAGCGTCCTGGCCGCGGCCCTGGCAACGGGCGCCGCGCACGCGCAGAACGTCGTGCTCTATTCGTCCAACAACACGGAAACCATCGAGACCGCGCTGGAGGCGGTGAAGCAGAAGTCGCCCAAGCTCAATGTGCAGCCGGTCACCGGCGGCACGGGCACGATGATGAAGCGCATCGAGGCGGAATCGCAGAACCCGCGCGGCGACCTGTTCTGGAGCGGCGGCTTCGGCACGCTGGGCGCCTATCGCCAGCACCTGCAGCCCTACCGCCCCGCCGACCTGGACAAGATCCCGGCGCAATTCCGCGGGCCAGACGACCTGTGGGTTGGCACGAACGTGCATGTCATGGTGATGATGGTCAACGAACGCCAGCTCAAGGGCTTGCCCGCTCCGGCCACCTGGTCCGACCTGATGCAGCCGCAGTGGAAGAACAAGTTCGCCATCACCGATCCGTCCAAGAGCGGCACCGCCTACATGCTGGTGTATGGCCTGTACAAGCAGTTCGGCCAGGAAGGCCTGGACAAGATCGCGGCCAATGCCGTCATCACGGCGTCGTCGGGCACGACCTACAAGGGCGTCGCGGCAGGCGAATATGCCGTGGGCATGACGCTGGAATACGCCGCGCAGGAATACGTGGCCGGCGGCCAGAAGGAAATCAAGCTGGTGTACCCGGCCGAAGGCAGCTATCTTGCGCCCGAGGGCATGTTCATCATCAAGGGCGCCAAGAACATGGATGCCGCCAAAGCCCTGTACGACGGTCTCTTGAGCAAGGAATCCCAGGAAGCCCAGCTGGTGAAGAACTTCCGCCGCCCCACCCGCACGGACGTGGCCGTGGCCAGCCTGACCACGCTGCCGGACTTGAAGACCATCAAGATCTTCCCGGTCAGCCAGGAAGCCGCCGCCACCGAATACGAGGCCGTGGTGACGGCCTGGAACCAGGCCGTCGCGAAGTCCAAGTAAGGCAGCCGCACGCGGCGCGGGCCGGCCGGGGCGTCAGTCGCCCTGGACCATCCGGCCCGCAGCCAGTACCAATTGCCGCCCGCAACGGGCGGCCAGTTGCGGATCATGGGTCACCAGCACCAGGGTGGTGCCGTGTTCGCGGTGCAGATCGAACATCAGGTCGATGACCGTCACGCCCGTGGCGGCATCCAGGCTGCCGGTGGGTTCATCGGCGAACAGCAGGTCCGGCTGCACCACGAAGGCGCGCGCCAGCGATACGCGCTGCTGCTCCCCGCCCGACAGGGTGCGGGGATAGTGATGCAGGCGGGCACCCAGTCCCACGCGCTCCAGCATGGCCTGCGACGCGTCGCGGGCGGATTGCCCCGCCAGCTCCAAAGGCAGCATCACGTTTTCCAGCGCCGTCAGGTTGGGCAGCAGCTGAAACGACTGGAATACGAACCCCACGTGATTGGCCCGCAGGCGCGCGCGGCCGTCCTCGTCCAGCGCGAACAGGTCCTGCCCCGCAAGGTGTACGCTGCCCATGCTGGGAACATCCAGCCCGGCCAGCAGTCCCAGCAAGGTGGACTTGCCCGAGCCCGAACTGCCCGTGATGGCGACGGCGCTGCCCGCCGCGACCGTAAAATCAATACCTTCCAGGATGGACAGCGTCCCGCCGGCATCGGCCACCCGCTTGCCCAGCCCTTTCACCACGATCGAATTATTGCTATCCATGCGCCTATTTTCCCGTCTGCTTCTAGTGTCCGCTGTGGCGATCGCCGTGGTGGCGCCCGCCCACGCTCAGACCGCTGCCGCGGCCCAGGGTTCCTCGCCGCGCACCGTGCTGGTGGTTGGCGACAGCCTGTCCGCCGAATATGGCATCAAGCGCGGCACGGGCTGGGTGCCCTTGCTCTCCGCAAGGGTTTCCGAACAATACCCGAAGTTCCAGGTCGTCAACGCCAGCATCAGCGGCGACACGACCAGCGGCGGCGTGGCCCGCCTGCCGGCGCTGCTGCGGCAGCACTCGCCGGCCGTGGTGGTGCTGGAGCTGGGTGCCAATGACGCGCTGCGCGGCCTGCCGCTGAACATGACCGAACAGAACCTGCGCGCCATGACCCAGGCCGCGCGCAAGGCCGATGCCCAGGTGCTGATCGTCGGCATGCAGATTCCGCCGAACTACGGCCGGGACTACGCCCAGCGCTTCGCCCAGCTGTTTCCTACGGTCGCCAAAGACGAAAACGCCCGGCTCGTGCCATTCCTGATGGAAGGAATTGCAACGAACCGGGCGATGTTCCAGGCTGACGGCATCCATCCGAACGAGGATGCCCAGCCTCAATTGCTGGACAATGTGTGGCCGACGCTGCGGCCACTGTTGAATTAGCCGGCGGCCTGCGGCTGTTCGCCGCGGATGACCTCGGCGGCGCCGGGCAGCACCTTGACCTTGTACTCTTCGCGCAGCATACGGATCATGGCTTCGTTTTCGGCCTGGCCCCAGGCGCCCGACAACTGCTGCGCCAGGCGCTCGCGGTCGGCGGCTTCGATCTTGCCGGCCTCGACCTTCTCCAGGCGCACCAAGGTGTAGTCCACGCCCGACTGCACGCCGGCATAGGCCGGCAGCGGGGTCGACGGCAGACGCATCACGGCGTCCAGCACCGGACGCGGCAGGTCCTTGGGATCCTGGCGCGACACCGTCACGGCGGGGGCAAAGCCCTCGGGTTGGGCGGCGGGATTGGCCTTGTCGGCTGCCAGGGCGGCTTCGCCGGCCTTCTTGGCGGCTTCGGCCGAACGCTCGTCCAGCAGCTTGGCGCGGATCGAGTCGCTGACCTTGTCCAGCGGCGGCACGTGAGCGGGCTCAACCGCGGCGACGCGCACGGCCAGCATCGTGTCCGGCGACAGTTCGATCACGCCTGAGTTCTGCTTTTCACGCAGCACGTCGGGCGAGAACAGCACCTGGCGCACGCGCGGATTGTCCAGCAGCGCGGCGTCCGGGCTGTCGGCGGCCGAACCCGGGCCGGCATTGGCGGCGGGCAGCAGGCCCTCGCGGGTCACGCCGGACGCGGTGCGCAGCTTCAGGCCGACAGTGTCGGCGGCCGGCTGCAGGCTGTCGCGCTGGTCATAGACCTGCTTGTTCAGCTGGCTGGCCATTTCCGAGAAACGCTCGGCTGCGAGTTGCTTGCGGACTTCGCCGGTGATCTGGTCCTTGACCTCGGCCAGGGGCTTGATGGCCGCGGGATGGATCTCGGTGACCTTGACGATGTGCAGGCCGAACGGGCTTTCGACCACGCCGGACACCTGGCCCTGGGCCAGGCCGAAGATGGCCTTGTCCAGCGCGCCGGGCTGAGCGCCCGGAGCCAGCCAGCCCAGGTCGCCGCCCTTGGCGGCCGAGCCTGCGTCCTGCGAGCTCTTGCCTGCCAGTTCGGCAAACTTGGAGGGATCGGCGGCGGCCTGCTTGGCCAGATCCTCGGCCTTGGCGCGCGCGGCCTTGCGGACGTCTTCCGACGCGCCAGGCGCCAGTTCGATCAGGATGTGGCTGGCGCGGCGGCGTTCGGGATCACCGAAGCGGCTCTTGTTCTGCTCGTAATAGGAAGCCAGGTCCTCGTCCTTGACCTGGATGCCCTGCGTGGCGGCGGCTTCGTCCAGCACCAGGTACTGGACCTGGACCTGTTCCGGAATCTGCAATTGCTGCTTGTTGGCGTCGTACCAGGCCTGGATGTCGGCCGGGGAGACGCTGACTTGCGAGCGGTAATCCGCAGCGGCGTAATTGCGCAGCTGCACGGTGCGCGTTTGCGTCAACGCCGTTTCCAGGGCGGACACGACTTCGGCGGGCGCGCGGGCCGACTGGCCGACGGGCTCGAGCACCCGGGCCACCGCCAGATCGCGGCGCAGGCCGGCCTCGAACGAGGTGGGCGACAAGCCCTGGGCAGCCAGCACCTGGCGATAGCGTTCCGGCGAGAAGCGGCCGTTGTCCTGGACTTCCGGGATGGCGGCGATGGTGTTGCGCAGCGTCTCGTCGGACACCGAGAAACGGTTGTCGACGGCAACGTTGGCCAGGAGGCGCTGGTTGATGAGCTGGTTCAGCAGGCCTTCACGCAACGCGGGCGTGTCGATCACGGCCGGGTCGAACTGCGCGCCCATGCGCTGACGGAACTGCTCAAGCTGGTTGCGGTGCGCCTGGTCAAACTCGGCGCGTGAAATCGGCTGGCCAGCGACCGTAGCCAACTCGGGCTCCTGACGCATGAAGCTGTCATAGCCTTGAATCCCGACCAGGAAGAAGGACGGCACAATCAGAAGCAGCAGGATGAGCTGCATCCAGCGCCGATGGCTGCGAATAAATTCGAACATGGAATCCCTGTTGCCGCGCTCCGGGGGTATCCACCCGGAGCCGCACGAAAACGCATAAAAAAAGGCGAACTCGATTCGCCCTATTCCCATACCGGTTATACCGGATCAGCGGGCGGATTTTAGCATTTCTCATTCATGAAGGAGCTGCGGATTCACTCAGGTGTGATCCAGGGCGGCGCAAGACCTCCCTGCCGCATGGAAGCCCCAGGCCGTCAACCCGGGAAATCACCATTTCCGCCCCACCCGTCCCCCCGTATCGTGGCCCTCAGGGTAAGCCCGCAGTTGCCGGCGCGCCCCGGGGCCGGCAGGACGCCGGCGCCTCCTCCCACGCACGCATAAAGGTTACCCAACGATGCCGCTCCCATCCCCTCGCCTGCATGTCCTCAGAACCTGCCTCGCCCTTGCCTGCCTGGGCTTTGCTCCCGCCGTGCTGGCCGCGCCCGTGGCCACCGTCCACGACGCGGCCAAAGGCCAGCAGCAGGCCATGCTGGACACCATGCGCGACCTGGTCAATATCGAATCGGGCAGCAAGGACGTCGAAGGCGTGGAGCGCATCGCCGAACTGATCCGCGACCGCCTCAAGGCGCTGGGCGGAAGCGTCGAGATCATCGCACCCACGGACGTTTTCCGGCTGGACGACACCCCCGAGAAGGTCGGGCCGATGGTCCACGCCGAATTCAAGGGCGGCGGCACCCGGAAAATCATGCTGATCGCCCACATGGACACCGTCTACCGCAATGGCATGCTGAAGGACCAGCCCTTTCGGGTGGACGGCGACAGGGCCTATGGGCTGGGCATCGCCGACGACAAGCACGGCGTGGCGACCATCATCCATACCCTGGCGTTGCTGAAGAACCTGGGCTTTGCCGACTACGGCACCATCACGGTGCTGATCAACGGCGACGAGGAAATCAGCTCGCCCGGCGCGCGCAGCACCATCACCCGGCTGGGCGCCGATCAGGACGCCATCTTCTCGTTCGAAGGCGGCGGCGTCGAACCGCGCCTGACCCTGGCCACCAGCGGCATTGGCGCGGCCTACCTGACCGTGCAGGGCAAGACTTCGCACGCCGGCGCGCGTCCGGAGGGCGGCGTCAACGCGCTCTATGAACTGTCCCACCAGCTGCTGCAGCTGGACGATCTGTCCAAGCCCGAAGCCGGCCTGAAGCTCAATTGGACCGTCGCCCAGGCAGGCACCAACCGCAACGTCATCCCCGGCCAGGCCACCGCCCAGGCAGACGCCCGCGCCCTGCGGGTTTCCGACTTCGACGCCTTGTCGCGCACCCTGGATGAGCGCGCCCAGAAGAAGCTGCTGCCGGACTCCAAGGTCAGCGTCAAGTTCGAGGTGCGCCGCCCGCCGCTCGAAGCCACCGAGGCCTCCCGCAAGCTGGCCCAGCACGGCGTCCAGATCTACAAGGAACTCGACCTGCCCATGAAAGTCGTGGACCGCGCCAGCGGCGGCGGCACCGACGCTGCGTTCGCCGCGCTGAAAGCCCGCGGCCCCGTCATCGAGGGCATGGGCCTGAGCGGCTTTGGCGCCCACTCCAACGACGCCGAGTACATCCAGATCAACAGCATCGTGCCGCGGCTGTACCTGGCGACGAGGATGATCATGGACGTGTCGCAGGACAAGGCGCCGCTGAAGTAAGGGGCAAGGCGGCGTCCGTCCCTGGAGCATGCGGTCCCGGGACGGGCGCCGCCGACTGAGAACAGGGTATCCTTGCAACCTGTCCCAAAAGAACTCGAAAGCAACACCGAAATGACCGCAAACCTCCCCTCCTGGCCATATTCCCGTTACATCGCGCATCGCGGCGGCGGCCGTCTGGCCCCGGAGAACACCCTGGCTGCCATGCGCGTCGGCGCCGAGCACGGTTTCACGATGTTCGAATACGACGTGAAGCTCAGCAGCGACAACGTGCTGGTGCTGATGCACGACGATGACGTCGACCGCACTTCCAACGGCCAGGGCCCGGCCGCGGCCAAGACCTTTGCCGAACTGGCGCAGCTGGACTTCGGAGGCTGGCACTCGGCCGCCTATGCCGGCGAGCCGCTGCCCACGTTTGCCGCAGTCGCCCGCTACACGGTCGCCAACAACATCGCCAGCAACGTCGAAATCAAGCCCTGCCCCGGCCGTGAGGCCGAGACCGGCCGCGCCGTGGCGCTGGCCGCAAGAAAGCTGTGGGACGGCGCGGGCACGCCGCCGCTCCTGTCCTCGTTCGCCGAGGAAGCCCTGCAGGCCGCGCGGGAAGCCGCGCCCGAGCTGCCGCGCGCCCTGCTGGTGGAGCAAGTGCCGGCCGATTGGCAAGAGCGCCTGGCCAAGTACGACTGCGTGGCCCTGAACATCAACCAAAAAGACGCAACCCGCGAACTGATCGACGCCGTGCATGCCGCCGGCTATCGGATCGCGGCCTGGACCGTCAATGACCCGGAACGCGCCCGTTTGCTGCTCGACTGGGGCATCGACGGCATTTTCACCGACGAGCTGGCCGCGATCCGGCCGGCCGCCTGAGGCAGAACGCCCCGTGTTCAGTTACCGCCACGCCTTTCACGCCGGCAACCATGCCGACGTGCTCAAGCACGCCATCCTGGTCCACACCCTGGACTACTTCAACAAGAAAGACGCGCCCTACTGGGTCGTCGACACCCATGCGGGAGCCGGCCTCTACAGCCTGGACAGCGACTGGGCGGCCAAGACCTCGGAATTCGCGGACGGCATCGGCCGACTGTGGGACGCCAAGGACCTGCCCCCGATCCTGGCCGACTACGTCGCCCGCATCCGCGACTACAACACCAACGGCCGCCTGAAGCGCTATCCCGGTTCGCCGTGGCTGGCGCTGGACGCGATGCGTCCCTCAGACCGCCTGCGCCTGTTCGAGATGCACCCGACCGAGATCGACACGCTGGTCGGCAACCTGGAACACCAGGGCCGCGCCGCGCAGCGCCAGACGACCATCTACGGCGACGACGGCTTCGAGGGCGTCAAGGCGCTGCTGCCGCCGCCCACGCGGCGCGGCATGGTGCTGATCGACCCGTCGTACGAAGACAAGCACGACTACCGCCGCACGCTGCTCACCGTGAAAGAGTGCATCAAGCGCTTCGCCACGGGCACCTACGCGATCTGGTATCCGCTGGTGCAACGCCGCGAGGCCAGCGAAATGGCGCGCCATTTCGAGAACCTGAAGGTCAAGAGCTGGCTGCACGCCACCCTGACCGTCAAGAAGTCCACGATAGACGGCTACGGGCTGCACGGCAGCGGCATGTTCCTGATCAACCCGCCGTGGACGCTGCACGATGCCCTGAAGCAGGCCATGCCCTACCTGGCGCGTGAGCTCGGCCAGGACGAGCGGGCCGGCTTCACGCTGCAGTTCCGCGAGAACCCCTTCCCCGTCGCCAAGAAGCACTCCGACGAATAGCTTGCGGCCCGCAAGCGGGCCTGCCGTCACGACAAAAAAGGGGCTGCTCATGGCAGCCCCTTTTTCCATGCCCCTGCGGCCGATTACACCGTTTCGGCGGCGGTCTGGCGCAAGGCCTCCCGGGCCAGGACCAGCTTGGAAGCAACATCGCGCAACGCGGTGCGCAGTCCTTCTTCGATCACGGGGTGGTAGAACGGCATTTCCAGCATGCGCTCCACCGTCAGCTCCTGCTGCACGGCCCAGGCCAGCAGATGGCCGATGTGTTCGGCGCTGGGGCCGACCATTTCCGCGCCCAGGAAGCGGCCCGTCTCGATATCCGCATACACGTGCAGCATGCCCCGGTTCTTCAGCATGACGCGCGAACGCCCCTGATCGCTGAAATCCACGGCGCCCGTCACGAAGGTGCCCGGGATCAGGCGCCCGTAGCCCGCTCCCGCCAAGGCGATCTGCGGATCCGAGAACACCACGGCCAAGGGAGCGCGGCGCAGTCCCTGGCGCACTTCGGGATAGCGCGCGGCGTTTTCACCCGCGATCCGGCCTTCGTCGGCGGCTTCGTGCAGCAGGGGCGCGTCGGCATTGGCGTCGCCCGCGATGAAAATCGTCGAATTTCCCGCCTGCATCGTCTCCCGGTCGAATACCGGGACGCCATGGGCATTGAGCTGGAGCGAGGTGTTCTCCAGGCCCAGGCCATCCACATTGGGACGCCGGCCAGTGGCCACCAGCGCATAGTCGAAGCGTTCGGTGCGCTCGCTGTTGTCCAGCGTCACGTAGCGAACTTCCACTTCATCGCCGACACGCGAGGTTTCCAGCACGCGGGCGTCCGGATCCAGGTAGAACTCACGCTGGAAGATCTTCCGCGCTGTCTGCCGCACCTGCGGGTCGCTGATGCCGCCCAGGCTGCCGCTGACACCGAACACGCGCACCTCCACACCCAGCCTCGACAGCGCCTGGCCCAGTTCCAGTCCGATCACGCCAGGCCCGAACACCGCCACGCGGCGCGGCAGGTCATCCCACGCAAATACGTCGTCGTTCACGACGAGGCGATCACCCAGCGCGCGGAACGGCGGCGGCACGGACGGGCGCGAACCCGTCGCGATCACCACCCGCGACGCATGGATCTCGGTATGCTCATCCACGCGCAGCACCGTATCCGACACGAAGCGCGCGTAGCCGCGCAGCTTGTCCTCGGCGGGAATGTTCTCCACGCCTTCCAGGACGAAGCCGACAAAACGGTCGCGCTCGCGCTTGACGCGGTCCATGACCTCGCCGCCGTCGACAGAGATCTCGCCACCCACGTGGACGCCGAACGCCTCGGTATGGGCGGCGTTGTGCGCGGCTTCGGCCGCCGCGATCAGCAGCTTGGACGGCATGCAGCCGACACGGGCGCAGGTGGTGCCATAGGGACCGCCCTCGATGAGCAGCGCGCGCTTGCCCGCGGCCTTCGCGGCACGATAGGCGGCCAGACCTGCGGTGCCGGCGCCGATGACAGCAATATCGGTATGCAGAGTTTTCATGACTGGGTATCCCCCGGGTAGAGCGTGAAGCAAGGATTCAAAGGCGAGTTCCGCCTTGTTGCGCATCCTCTGGACGAACACCGTCCCGCGCCGCCGGTTCCGGGGCGCGCAGCAATGCGATGAGGGTGCGGAAGAAGGGAAACTCGTGCGGGCCGGGATGGCGCGGCCCTGGGGCCGCGCGTCCGGCCGGCCGGACGGGGATCTGGTCCCCTGTCCGGCCGCCAACCTGTGGCTGATCAGGCGAAGTGCGCCTTCAGGTCTTCAAGACCGCCGATCAAGGCGCCATTGATGAACACCTGGGGAGCCGTGCCCTTGCCGGACACCGCGCCGATCACACGGCCGCGGACCTTGTTTTCCAGCGGGATCTCGATCGGAGCGTAGCCCTTGCTGTCCAGCAGCGCCTTGGCTTCCACGCAGAACGGGCAACCCGGCTTGGAGAACACGACCACCTGGTCGGGCTTCTTGGCCTTGGGCGCGACGTAAGCCAGCATGGTGTCGGCGTCGGACACTTCGAACGGGTCGCCTTCCTTTTCCGGTTCGATGAACATCTTCTGGACCACACCGTCCTTGACCAGCATGGAATAGCGCCAGCTGCGCTTGCCAAAGCCGAGGTCGCTCTTGTCGACCAGCATGCCCATGCCTTCGGTGAAGGCGCCGTTGCCATCCGGCAGCAGCGTGATGTTGGCCGATTCCTGATCCTTGGCCCATTCGTTCATGACGAAGGTGTCGTTGACCGACACGCAGACAATGCTGTCCACGCCGGCGTCGAAGAACGCGGGGGCCAGTTCGTTGTAGCGCGGCAGGTGGGTCGACGAGCAAGTCGGCGTGAAAGCGCCGGGAAGCGAGAAGACTACGACCGTCTTGTTCTTGAACAGGTCGTCGGTCGTGACCTTCTTCCACGTGTTGTCCTCACGGACGGGGAACGTAACGTTGGGAACACGTTGGCCTTCGCGGTTTTGCAGCATTCAAATCTCTCCTTGGGTAGCGGGGTTTGTTTAACCACCATGGAAAGAATGATAAATCTTCGCTATTGATTATTCAAATTTAATTAATTTAATTGATCAATAGTTTTTAGCAATGAAGAAATAACCGTCGCGAGATCGGGTCTATCATAGCCCGACCCGCGGCGGCGGCGGGTTACACGCGCGAAGGCTCGTAGCCTGCGTCGCGGATGGCGGCTTCGATCTTGTCGGCCTGGTCCGTGCCGGTGACCGTGACGCGGTGCGACGGCAGGTCCACCGCCACGGTAGCGCCCGGGGCCGCCTGATTGACCGCGCCAGTGATGGTCTTGACGCAATGACCGCAGGTCATGTCAGGCACTTGGAACTCGATGCTCATGTGTTTCTCCAGAGGGTTCAGGGACGGTGGCGATTGTTTGCCTCCACCATGATGGCCAGCTTAAACCTTCCCATTATGTCAAGGTCAAGCGTAGAATAAGCCTTGACCTTCCCATAATGGGAAGGATGACACTGGGTGCTCCTATCCTGATCGAGACTGCCATGAGCGTTGCCAGCCCCTCCTCATTTTCCGAGTTGGAACTCGCTATTGAAGGCATGACCTGCGCCTCTTGCGTGAAGCGCGTGGAAAAAGCCCTGACCAACGTGCCCGGCGTTGCGCAAGCCCAGGTGAACCTGGCGACTGAACGTGCCCTGGTGTCGTTCGACCCGGCTGCCGCCGAGCCGCAAGCCCTGGTCGCCGCCGTCGGCAAAATGGGCTACGAGGCCCGTCCCATCGCGGCCCAGGACGACCATGCCGAACGGCAATCGCAGGCGCGCGACGCCGAGGCCCATCGCCTGCAAGGCGCGTTCATCGCCGCGCTGGTGCTGACGCTGCCCGTATTCGCCCTGGAAATGGGCTCGCACCTGATTCCCGCCATGCACCATTGGGTGCTGGCCACCATAGGCCAGCAAAACAGCTGGCTGCTGCAGTTCGTGCTGACCACGGCCGTGCTGGCCTGGCCCGGCCGGCAGTTCTTCACCAAGGGGTTCACGGCGTTGTGGCGCCGCGCGCCCGAAATGAATTCGCTGGTGGCGCTGGGCGCCGGTGCGGCCTGGGGCTATTCGGTGGTGGCGACTTTCGCCCCCGGCTGGCTGCCGGAAAGCGCGCGCAACATCTACTTTGAAGCGGCCGCCGTGATCGTCACGCTGATTCTGCTGGGCCGCATGCTGGAAGCGCGCGCCAAGGGCAAGACTGGCGCCGCCATCAAGCGCCTGATCGGCCTGCAGCCGCGCACCGCCCGCGTCATGCGCGACGGCCAGGCGCAGGACATCGAGATCGAGCAGGTGCGCAAAGGCGACATCGTGGTCGTACGCCCCGGCGAAAAGATCCCGCTGGACGGCGACATCATCGAAGGCAGCTCCTACGTCGACGAATCCATGCTTACCGGCGAGCCCGTGCCCGTCGAAAAGCAGCCGGGCATGCAAGCCACCGGCGGCACGCTGAATACGTCTGGCAGCTTCACCTTGCGTGTCACGCATACCGGCGCGGACACCATGCTGGCCCGCATCATCCGCATGGTGGAGGCCGCCCAGGGCGCACGCTTGCCGATCCAGGCGCTGGTGGACCAGGTCACCGCCTGGTTCGTGCCGGCCGTCATGGCGGCCGCGCTGCTCACCTTCCTGACCTGGTTCTTCTTCGGCCCGTCGCCCGCGCTGTCGCATGCGCTGGTCAATGCGGTTGCCGTGCTGATCATCGCCTGCCCTTGCGCCATGGGCCTGGCCACGCCCACGTCCATCATGGTGGGCACGGGGCGCGCCGCCGAAATGGGCGTGCTGTTCCGCCAGGGCGACGCCCTGCAGACGCTGCGCGACGTCAACGTCGTGGCCTTCGACAAGACCGGCACGCTGACGCTGGGCAAGCCCACGCTGACTGAACTGGAACCGGCCGCCGGCCATGACGCCCAGGAGGTGTTGCAGTGGGTGGCCTCGGTGCAGGCCCGCTCGGAACATCCGATCGCGCTGGCCATCGTGGCCGCCGCCGCCGAACGCAAGCTGGACCTGTTGCCCGCGGACGGCTTTGCCGCCATCACGGGCGCGGGAGTCGAAGCCTCGGTGGCCGGCAGGAAGGTGCTGGCCGGCGCCGCGCGCCTGATGGCCGAGCGCGGGGTTGACGTCAGCGCATTTGGCGCCCGCGCCACCGATTGGGGCAATGAAGGCAAGACCCCCATCTATGTCGCCATCGACGGCCAGGCGGCCGCAATGATGGCGGTGACGGACCCGATCAAGCCGTCCGCCGTGTCCGCGATTGCCGCCCTGCATGCGCAGGGGCTGAAGACCGCCATGATCACTGGCGACAACCGCTACACCGCGCAAGCCGTCGCGCGCCAGCTGGGCATCGACGAAGTGCGCGCCGAAGTGCTGCCCGACGGCAAGGTGGAAGCCATCGGCACGCTGCGCGAAGGCGGCCGCAAGGTGGCCTTCGTGGGCGACGGCATCAACGATGCGCCCGCGCTGGCCGCGGCCGACACCGGCATCGCCATCGGCACTGGCACCGACGTGGCAATCGAAGCCGCCTCCGTCGTGCTGATGGCCGACGACCTGCATGGCGTGCCCAACGCGATTGCGCTCAGCCGCGCCACGCTGGCCAACATCCGCCAGAACCTGTTCTGGGCGTTCGCCTATAACGCGGCGCTGATTCCGCTGGCGGCGGGCGCACTGTATCCGGCCTTTGGCCTGTCGCTGTCGCCGATCTTCGCCGCCGGCGCCATGGCTTTGTCCAGCGTCTTCGTGCTGGGCAACGCCTTGCGCCTGAAGGCGTTCCGGCCGCGCGCGGCGCAAGCCTGAAACCCATCGCACTCAGGAGTCGAAAGATGAATATCGGACAAGCCGCGAAGACCTCCGGCATCTCCGCCAAGATGATCCGCTACTACGAGAGCATCGGCCTGATCGGACCGGCGGTGCGCACGGATTCGGGCTATCGCGTCTATAGCGAACACGACCTGCACACGCTGCGCTTTGTGCGCCGCGCGCGTGACCTGGGTTTTTCGGTGGAGCAGATGAACGAGCTGCTGGCGCTATGGAAAGACCGCAGCCGCGCCAGCGCCGACGTCAAGCGCATTGCGCTGGAGCATGTTCAGGAATTGGAGCGCAAGGCCGAAGCCCTGCGCGATATGGCGGCCACGCTCAAGCATCTGGCGCATAACTGCCAGGGCGACGACCGGCCCGACTGCCCCATCCTGGAAAGCCTGGGGTGCGCGCACTGAGGCGCATCGGGCCGGGCCTGGCGGATTACGGCTGGGCCTCTGCTTCGGCCGCCGCCCGGGCCAGGTAGGCCTCGGTGGCCGCTTGCTTGGCGGCCGCCTTCTCGGCCGCCGCGGCAAGCTTGGCTTCTTCGGCCGCCACCGCATCCGCGGCAGCCTGGATGGCGCGTTGACGGGCACGCTCTTTCACTTCGAGCACGCCCGCGGCATCCAGCGATTCAAACACGGCGATGGACTCCACGTGGCCGGTATGCGGGAACATGTTGATCACGCCCGCGCTCTTGAGCAGGTAGCCGCCCTCGTGGACCAGGATGGCGGCGTCGCGCGCCAACGTGGCCGGATTACAGGATACGTAGACGATGCGGCGGGGACGCTCTTCGTGCGCCAGTTCCGCCAGCGCCTGCGACACCGCATGCGCGCCTTCGCGCGGGGGATCGATCAGCATGCGGTCGAAGTAGCCCAGGCTGCGCAGCCAGTGGGCGTCCACCTCGAACAGGTTCAATGTGGCAAAACTGGTGCGATCGCCCAGGCCGTGGCGCGAGGCCGCGTCGTACGCACGGTCGGTCAGCGCCTTGCTGCCCTCCACGCCGACGGCCTCGCGGCCCTGCGTGGCCAGCGGCAAGGTGAAGTTGCCCAGGCCACAGAACAGGTCGGCCACGCGGTCGGTCGGCTGCACTTCCAGCAGCTTCAGCGCGCGCGAGACCATCGCACGGTTGATGGCGTGGTTGACCTGCGTGAAATCGGTGGGGCGGTACGGCATGCGCAGGCCGAATTCCGGCATGGTGTAGGCCAGCGCATCGTTGTGCTCGGGCTCCAGCGCATGCACGGTGTCGGGCCCCTTGGCCTGCAGCCACCATTGCACGTTGTGGCGGGCGGCGAAGGCGCGCAGGATGGCGATGTCGCCGTCGGTCAGCGGCAGCAGATGGCGCAGCACCAGCGCGGTCACGCCATCGCCCAGCGACACCTCGATCTGCGGCATGCGGTCCGGCGCCGACATGGAGCCGATCATTTCGCGCAACGGCAGCAGCAGATCGCTGACATGACGCGGCAGCACATGGCATTCACGCATGTCGGCCACGAAGCTGCTCTTGCGCTCGTGGAATCCCACCAGCACGCCGCCCTTCTTCGGCACGACGCGCACCGACAGGCGCGCGCGATAGCGGTAGCCCCAAGTGGGGCCCTGCAAGGGAGCGAGGATGCGCGCGGGGCGCAGCTTGCCGACATGCCAGAAGGTGTCTTCCAGCGAGCGCTGCTTGATGGCCACCTGTGTGCTGGGCTCCAGGTGCTGCATGGCGCAGCCGCCACAGACGCCAAAATGCGGGCAGCGCGGCTCGACGCGCTGGGACGAGGGACGCAGCACCTGGTCCACACGGGCGGTCTCGTAGGACGGCTTGCGGCGCAACGTCACCGCGGTGACCCGTTCGCCCGGCAAGGCGCCTTCCACGAACACGACTTTCCCGTCGCGGCGGGCGATACCCCTGGCTTCCAGGTCCAGGGATTCGATATTCAAAACGTCAGACATCTCACGCAGTCCAGAATTACACGCAACCTGGCATTGTAGAAGGACTGCGGCCATTCCCGGAAATGGTCTTTGATGGGGCCGGAGCGCCCGCCCCACCCCGCGCAGCCGGAGCCGGCGTCAGGCGCTCCCCCGCGGCCACGCCGCCTACTGCCGCGGCAAACGGGTTTCCATCATTGAAAGACAGGTTCAGAACGCCCAGCGCAGGTTGATCGTGCCCGTCTGGTCACGGTTGCCGCCGCCGAACTGGCCCGCATAGGCCAGACCCAGCGTCGTGTTGCGCCCAACCCGCGCATGAACTCCCGCTTCGAGCAATGCCGCATCGCGCGCGATCGGGGCGCCGGTCACGGTGAAGGCCTCGCCGGCGTTGAACGCAAGCCGGCTCTCGGGCCGCACGTCGCCGAACGCATGGCGCCAGCCGAGTCCGGCCGTGACCGTGCCGGCCAGCGCCCCCAGCGCAACTTCCTGCGCCGCGCGCAGGCCCAGCGAGGTTGTGGTCGTATCACTGGTGTCCGACGCGCCCGACAGGGCGGCGCTGCCCCCGGACTCCGAAAAACCGCGCATGCGCTGGCCGGCCCAGGCCACGCCCGCATAGGGCTCGAGCGTGAGGCTGCGCGCCACGCCCATGGCGTAGCTCACTTCGGTGAAGAGCTGGGTAGTGCTGGCGCCGTAGTCAGCCGTCAGCGTCTGATCCAGACCGCCCACCGCGATGCGGCGCTCGGTGCCGATGTCGTGCCAGGTATACGAAGCGCCCGCCATGACATTGAGCTTGCCCGCGCCCAGCGCGTAGGCCTTGCCGCCATACAGGACGGCGCTGTAGCTGGACACGTCGGCCTGGGAGGCCAGGTCGTCCACGTTCAGCCTCGAATCGGTGTAGCCCAAGGCGCCGCCCAGACGCCAGCCCGCCCCCACGGCATGGTCGGCGCCCGCGAACACGCCACCCGTGTGCTGGCGCATCGCGCTGGTGTCGGAGGTTGCGCCCAATCGCTGCCAATTGCCGACCACTCGCGCCCAGGCCGGACGGGCCAGCGAAGACGGCATGACGGCCGCGGACGGCGCGACATCGTTGGCGCCGGCAGCGGCCGTGGGCACGCCAGGCGCCGCTCCCGCATTGAGATTGCTGCGTAGCTGATCCAGCGGCACGTTGCGCACCGTCGTCGACAGATTGCTCAAACCCGACGCCACGCCCGCATGCGCTTCGCCCGACAGCGCCGAGAAGAAGCCCTGGGGCGCGCCGGCAGGCAGATTGATCGCGGCGCTGTAGACCGGATTTGAAGCGGGCATTGTCTCGACCGCGTCGGCCACGGCGCGCGCATTGCCGCCGCTCACCAGATCGCCGAACCGGATCAAATTGCCGCCGGAACCTGCGCCGGGGACCGCGCCTTCGGTGGTTCCCCCAGGCACGACGCCGGAGCCTTCGCCAGGCTCGGTTTTGCGGACCAAAGTCAGCATCATTCTTGTGTCGTCGGCGGAGTACGAAAGCGACGGCGTCAAATAGGCAAGATTGCTGGTTGCCCCGGTGAAGCGCGTGCCATTGAAGGTATCCCCCGCGCTGAGCACGACCTGGCTGAACTGCTCGCCATAGGCGCCGGGCGCCGCAAGAACCTCGACCGCGGCGCCGGTGAGCACGGCGTTACCGCTTACCGTCAGACGGTCGAAGGCGGCAGGCGTGGCGCGCACGCTGAACACCCCGCCCGCGCCAAAACTCACGGCGCCGTCGATCGCCACCGAGGCCGTCGCGCCGCCGCCGATCCGCAGCCGGTTGTTGGCGCCAGTGAAAAGCACGTCTCCCGTGGTCGTGGAGCCTTCCATCAGGATCAGCGTATTGCCGCTGCCCGCCACGCCGATGGCCTGCGCGCGTAAGGTGCGGCCGTTGTGCCGCCCCCCCTCGATGACCCCATCCTGCACGATCTCCGAATCCTTGCCGGCGACCAGCAAGCCCGCGCCGCCCGAGCCAGAAGAGGCCCCGCCACCGCCGTTTCCGCCGTATATGCCACCTTGGTTGACCAAGTGCAGGCGGTCGCCCGACATGACGACGCCCGCGCCGCCTGCGCCACCCAAGCCGGAGCGGAAATGCACACCGTTCGACAGGACGGTCGTGAAACTGCCACCCCCTCCGCCGCCGCCACCCCAGATTTCGCCTGTGTTGACGAACCCGGAGTCCGATCGGGCCCACTGCAAGCCATCGCCACCATTGCCGCCTTGGACGAGGTGGGCATGATCCGGAATGACGCTGTTCATGGCGAGGAAAGCGATCGCGCCAGCGCCCCCTCCGCCTCCGCCAACGATCACGCCTGCATTGGCGGAGTCGCGGCTGGAGGCTCCGCCGGTCAGGATCACGGCAGTTCCCCCGTCGCCCCCCGAGGCTGTCGGCGTGCCGGCGTGGACCGAAGTCACGCCACCGGAGCCCCCTCCCCCGCCAATCGCAAAGGCTCCAGCCCCGATCGTGATTCGGCCGTCGATAAAGGCGGACGCCCCCGAGCCACCACTGCCATTGACGGCACTACCGTTTGCCCCGCCGACGCCTCCCGCCCCCATCGGCCAACCCGCGCTTCCAGCCACACTTAGCCCTCCACTGCCCGTGGTGCCCCCTTCGCCCCGGGCCGGGTTGCCGCCGTAGGAGGTTCCCCCGGGCTGGCCAGATGCATAGCCGGTACCGCCGGCCCCTGCGGCATACACGGCGGTCGGAGTTGCCAGGCCAAGCACGCCCGCAAGGGTCAATGCAACGGGAGAGAATGGAGAACGCGAGTCAGGCATCGATATTTCCTCCAAAATCGATATGAGTGGCGTATTGAAAAAAAAGGTTCTCCATTGCCGAGGAATGGACGCCAGGACCTGGCTCATCGCAAGGTCCGGGACGCCGGCCCCAAATAAAAAAGGAGGCTTGCATGAGATTGCCCCGCAAAGGGAAATCTCAACCAAGCCTCCAAAGGTCGACGCTGTTCAGGGCGCCGCCACGGATATCAGAAAGCGCGCGCCACCGAGAAGACCGCGCCAATGCGGCCCGAGGGGTGGCCGTACTTGGTGGGCAGCCAGTTGTCCTTGGTGGCGCCCACGGCGGCCAGGCCCAGGATCCAGCCCTTCAGGTCCTTGGTTACGCCGACCTTGTAGTCGACGTAATGGCCGATGGAATCGCCATCCATGTTGGTCTGGTTCTTGAGCTTCTGGTAGCCCAGGTGGCCGAGCAGGCCCCAGCCGTCGCCCAGGTCGAACGTGGCCGTGCCGTCCAGGTACCAGGTGCCCTTGCTGTCGGGCGTGCTGAAGAAGTCGCTGGGCGTGTACGAATACTTGAGGCTGTAATTGCCGTAGGACGCGCCCAGGTAGATGTCGGTGTTGTTGTAGTTGCCGCCCTTGGGGGAACTGGAGCCCGGATAGTAGTAATGCAGCACGCCGGCATCCAGCGTGAATCCGCCGCCGACGTCGCCCTTCCAGCCGCCGTAGAAGTCCATTTCCAGGTTGCCGTCGGTGAACACGAAGCTGGAGACGTTGGAGTTCCAGTTGCCCAGGTAGAAACCGGAACTGTGGGTCAGGTCGAAGCCCAATTGCGCGGCGGGGCGGAAATCCGTTTGCGAATAGCCGCGGAAACGATAGTCGCTGACGATGGTCGCGTTACCGCTGAGCGAAAACCCGCCCCCCAGGTCGGTAGGTTCGGCCTGCGCCGTCGCGGCGAAACAAGCGGCAAGCGCAAGAGGCAAGGCTAGCAACGTCTTCTTCATGGTGCGGAGTCCTGATCGAATTTAACGAGGAGGCGGACGGCCTGAGGCGCATCCAGCTGACCGGCTTTGCAGCGCTTGGTTACTACCGGCTCCTGTTCCATGAAGCAATGTCCGTGCCAGCTTTGGATTGCGCCAGAACAGCTGGCGGGAGGCGGAACCCTCGCCACGGCGCACCATGCTGGTGCGGCCTGAACCGGCGTGCGCATCCTCCATGCTTCAAGATGGGGAACACGCGCCAAACTGGTTCATGCGCCGCATAAACGGCAGTGCGGGCGCAAAAAAAACCCCGGCACGCGGGGGCGTCCGGGGTTTCAGGGCGGGAGGATGGATCCGCCCGGTAGTCCAGGGTTTAGTTGGCCTTCGGCGGCGCGGGCGGCGGCGGCACGTCGCCGGCGGCGGGCGGCGGGGGAGGCATGCCCCCCCTGCCCTTGCCATGACGACCTTCCATCTTGGCGTGACGCTCGGCCATGCGGGCTTCGCGTTCCTTGACGATCTTGGTCACCTGGCCGCGCTGGGTCTCGTTCAGGCTGTCCCAGACGGCCAGCCACTGGTCACGCACCTGCTTGGCTTGCGGCCCGAATTGATCCCGCGACTTTTCGGATTGCTGCACCAGCGCGCGCGGATCCAGCTTGCCGCTGTCCAGCTGGGCCTTCAGCAGTTCGTGGCGCTTGCCGCCGTTGGCGCGCATCGCTTCGTGCAGGCTGCGCTGGCCATCCTGGGCCGTCTTGAACAAGGCTTCCTGCTTGGCGTCGAGCTTCAGTTCGGCGACCTGGGCCTTGGACACCGGACCCAGGCCGGGAATGAACAGGCCGTCGCGCATGCCTTTGTGGAAACCGCCACCGCGGTGGCCATCGTGCATGGCGGCCGGGCCGCCGTCAGCGGGAGGAGGAGCAGCCATGGCGGAGCCGGCCGCGAAACTGCTCGTCGCGGCGACAATAGCAAGGGCGGCCAAATTGGAGCGGATAGCGAATCGGGACATGTAGGTCTCCTGAAAGTGAAGAAAGCGAGGCCATTGTGCGATCTCGCCGGTTTCATCCAGGTTTCGACTATGCCGGCCATGTTTCAGTCGATTGCTTGCCCGCCAGACGCAAACACGGAGCCGTTCAGGCTCCGTGTTCCTGGCGCAAGGGCCATGCCCTGCCCCGTCCAGCGGCTAGTTCGCGTCCCAGGCCGCCAGATATTCCTTCCAGTGCGGCGCGTCGCTGGCGCTGAGCGTGTCGCGCACCAGCGCGATTTCAGCGTCGTAGGAAGTCCGGTCCAGCTCGCCGCGCAGGAACCGGAAGCGGCAGTACACCAGCCAGGTGTTGACCACGTCGGTTTCGCAATAGGCGCGCACCTCGTCGGCGCGGCCCTGGCTCCAGGCCTCCCAGACCTTGCTGCCGTCCATGCCGAGCTTGCCTGGAAAGCCGCAAAGCTTGGCCAGTTCGTCCAGCGGCGCGTTGGCGCGGCCGTTGTACTTGGCCAGCACGTCCATCAGGTCCAGATGGCGCGTGTGGTAGCGGGCGATGTAGTTGTTGAACTTGAAGTCGCGGTCTTCTTCGCCCATGTCCCAGTAGCGCGGCGCGGGCACGCCCTGGATCAGGCTGCGGTAATGCAGCACGGGCAGGTCGAAGCCCGAGCCGTTCCAGCTCACGAGCTTGGGCGTATAGCGTTCGATGGTCTTGAAGAAACCCGCCAGCAAGGCGGCTTCGGGATCATCGGGCTGGCCCAGCGTCTTGACGCGAAAGCCCTGGTCGTCTCGGAACACGCACCCCACCACCGCCACCTTGTGCAGGTGCAGCGGCAGGAAATCATGGCCCACGGCCTCGCGGCGCGCGGCAAGCGCGCGCTCGACCACTTCCTGGTCCGGCACGTCCGCCCCCCAGCCGTTGAGCTTGCGCAGCCCCTCGGCGTCGGGAATGGTTTCCAGGTCGAATACCAGGGTAGGCGTCATTTGGGCGGCAGGTATTGCATCGGGTCCACGGGCGTGCCTTGGCGGCGGATCTCGAAGTGCAGGCGGGGCGACGTGGTGTCGCTCTGGCCGAGTTCGGCGATCTTGGCGCCGCGCTTGACCGTCTGGCCCGTCTTCACGAGCACGGCGCGGTTATGCGCATAGGCGGTGATGAAACCGTTCTGGTGCTCGACGATGATCAGGTTGCCCAGGCCGCGCACGCCGTTGCCGCTGTACTTGACCAGGCCGTCGGCCGCGGCAATGATCGGGTCGCCCAGGGCGCCGGAGATATCGATGCCCTTGCTGCTGGCATTGAAGCCTTGCACGATCTGTCCGCCCGCCGGCCAGGCCCAGTTGATGACGCCCGCATCCGCGGCGCGCGTGGCAGGCTTGGTTTCAACCGGAACCGGAGGCGGCGTAGGCGTGGCGTCGGGCGAAGTCGTGGCCGGCACCGAGGTGTCGGGCTGGTCCAGCGGACGCGGCTGGGGCTTCGCGCTGGCGACCGGCGCGGTTTGCGCGCCGCCACCCGAACCGCCGGACATCTTCAGTACCTGCCCGACCGAAATCTGGTTGGGATCGGTGATGTTGTTCCAGCGCTTGATGTTCTCGATATCGGCGTTGTTGGCGCGAGCGATCTTGTAGAGCGTATCGCCCGGCTTGACCACGTAGCTGCCGGACGGGGCCGACGACGCGGGTTGCCCGCCGGTCATGTCGACCACCGGGGCACGAGTACCTTTTGATGCGCAGCCCGCCAGGATGGCAAGGCTGAGGACCCCCACTACAAAGAGCGGGCGGCGCAGGCGCGTCATGGACGCGCCCATATTCATATCGGTCAGTTGCAACTGCCCGTTGAGCATACGTTTCTCCTGTTTGCTCAAGATTGTATTCCGGACCGCAGCGGCACAAAGCGCACGGCCTCTAGTTCGGTACGTTTCCAGCTGGCCGCGCCTGTGCGTTCGATCAGAACGAGGCGCTGGTTCGAGCCCCCTTCGGGAGCGATCAGGCGTCCGCCCGGCGCAAGCTGCGTAAGCAGCGCTTGCGGGATGGACAAGCCAGCGGCAGCCACAACAATAGCATCGAAAGGCGCCACGCCGGGCAGCCCCAAGGTGCCATCGCCATGGATCAGGCGGATCCTGGTGGTCAGCCGCAAGGCGCGCAGATGCTCGCGCGCCAGCTCGTAGAGTCCGCGGATGCGTTCAATCGTGTGGACGTCGCGCACGAACTGCGCCAGCACCGCGGCCTGGTATCCGCAGCCCGCTCCGACCTCGAGCACGCGCGTCGGCGTGCGGTCTTCGCAGGCCGCCGCGATCATGCGCGCCACGACCCAGGGTTGGGAAATGGTTTGCGAATGGCCGATGGGCAGCGCCGCGTCTTCATACGCGCGGCTGGCGAGCGCCTCGTCCACGAACAGATGGCGCGGCACGACGGACATGGCGTTCAGCACGCGTTCGTCGGTGATGCCCTGCGACCGCAAGCGCTGCACCATCGCCTGGCGCAGGCGTTCGGAATTCAGGCCGAGGTTGCCGCCGGATGCAGGCTGGGGCGCCTGGGCCTGGCGCTGCAAGGTGGCCGCGGACACGCGCGTGTTGCTGTTGGCGGGCGTGATGCCCGGACTCAGGCGTCCGGAGTCATGGCGCACCGAGCTGGAGCGGCCGGACGCGGCTTGCGACACGTCGGGTTGGCTTATGCGTTTACGCATAGCGGCTCCGCCCACGTGCGGATTTCGTCCAGCTGGCTGTGCTGGGTAAGGTCCAGGCGCAGCGGCGTGACGGACACCGTGCCCTGCTCGACGGCGTGGAAGTCCGTGCCGGGCGTGGCGTCGGCGGCCAGGCCGACCGGCCCGATCCAGTACACCGTATCGCCATAGGGCGTGGTGGTGCGCACCACCGGCTGCGACGGATGCCGCTTGCCCAGCCGCGTGACCGCGAAGCCATGCATGTCCTCGAAACGGCGGCTGGGAATGTTGACGTTGAGCAGCACCGGCGCGGCCAGCGGCTGCGCCAGATGCCGTTCCACCACCACGCGGGCCGCGCGCGCGGCGGAATCGATGTGTTCCCAGCCCTTCTCGGCCAGCGAAAACGCAATGGCCGGTATGCCGAACAGATAGCCTTCGCTGGCGGCGGCGACGGTGCCCGAATACAGGGTGTCGTCGCCCATGTTGGCGCCGTTGTTGATGCCGGACACCACCAGGTCGGGGCGCGTATCCATCAGGCCCGTGAGCGCCACGTGCACGCAATCGGAGGGCGTGCCGTTGACGGCGATGAAACCGTTGGAGGCGGTGCGCACGGACAAGGGACGGTTAAGCGTCAGGGAGTTGGAGGCGCCGCTGTGATTGGTCTCGGGCGCGACAACGGTGAGGTCGCCCAGGCCCTGCAGCGCAGCCACCAGCGCTTCAAGGCCAGGGGCGGAGTAACCATCGTCGTTCGAAACCAGAATTCGCATTGTGCATCCGAAAGAAAATAAAACGCAGGTGGGCGTTGCGGATTGTACCGTCCGCAGCCGCCTCCCGTCAGTCCGCCTGCTTGCCTGGCGCCAGCGGGGCACGCTCGATAACCCGAACCCGGTCCGCGCCCCGGGCGCGGTAGAATCCGCAGCCATTACTACAACAACGGATTCCCTTTCCATGGCGATCACCGAACCCTCCCTGGCGTTCACCGCTGCGCTTGTCCTGCTGGCCTACCTGATCGGCTCGGTGCCGTTCGCCGTGGTGGTCAGCAAGCTCATGGGGCTGCAGGATCCCCGCAGCTACGGCTCGAAGAACCCCGGCGCCACCAATGTGCTGCGCACCGGCAACAAAACGGCCGCCGCGCTGACGCTGCTGGGTGACGCGGCCAAGGGATGGTTCGCGATCTGGCTGGCCGAGCAACTGGCGCCGGGCATCGCCCCCGTGGCCTTGGCGCTGGTGGCGCTGGCCGCCTTCGTGGGCCACCTGTACCCGGTGTTCCTGGGCTTCAAGGGCGGCAAGGGCGTGGCGACCGCGCTCGGCGTGCTGGTGGCGATCCAGCCCTGGCTGGCCGTCGCCACGGCGGCCACCTGGCTCATCATTGCCGTGTTCTTCCGCTATTCCTCGCTGGCCTCGCTGGTGGCGGCATTCTTCGCCCCCGTCTATTACGTTTTCGGATCCGGCCTGGCCTGGCATGCGCAGCCGCCCATGGCCGTGGCGCTGGCGGTCATCGGCGTGCTGCTGTTCTACCGCCATCGCGCCAACATCACCCGCCTGATCCAGGGCACGGAAAGCCGCATCGGCGGCGGCAAGAAAAAATAAGCGGACAACGGGCGGCCAGGCCGCCCATTGCGTTTCAGGCGATATCCGCCAGGTCCCAGCGCGGCTTCACCGTGAAGCTGTGCGCATCGGGATCCAGTCGCACCAGACCCGCCTTGACCCGCTCCGCCGCCGCGAACGCGATCATGGCGCCATTGTCGGTGCACAGTTCCAGCGGCGGGAAATAGGCACGGGCCTTCAAGGGCTTGAGCGCGGCGTCCAGCTTGGCGCGCAGCAGCTGGTTTGCACCCACCCCGCCCGCCACCACCAGCCTGCGCAGGCCAGTCTGTTTCAGCGCGCGGATGGCCTTGGCCGCCAGCACGTCCACGATGGCTCCCTGGGTGGCCGCGGCAAGATCGGCGCGAGCCTGATCGTCCAGCCCGCCCGCCTGCTCCGCTGCCTTGACGCGGGTCAGCACGGCCGTTTTCAGGCCGCTGAAGCTGAAATCCAGATCCCCGCTGTGCAGCATGGGCCGTGGCAGCTCGAAGCGCGAGGCGTCGCCGCTGCCGGCCAGCCTGGCGAGCGCAGGGCCGCCGGGGTAGCCCAGGCCCATCAGCTTGGCGGACTTGTCGAAGGCCTCGCCCGCGGCGTCATCCAGCGTTTCGCCCAGCAATTCATAGCGACCCACGCCATCCACGCGCATCAGCTGCGTGTGGCCGCCGGACACCAGCAAGGCGATGAACGGGAAGTCGGGCCGCGGATCGGCCAGCATCGGCGACAGCAGATGGCCTTCAAGGTGATGGATGCCTATGGCGGGAAGATGGCGCGACCAGGCGAAGGACTGCGCCACGCTGGCGCCGACCAGCAAGGCGCCGGCCAGGCCCGGCCCGGCCGTATAGGCCACCGCGCCGATGTCGGACATCTGCAGGCCGGCCTCTTCGAGCACTTGGCGGGTCAGGGGCACGACACGGCGGATATGGTCGCGCGAGGCGAGTTCGGGCACCACGCCCCCATATTCCTGGTGCATGGCGATCTGGGTATGCAGCGCGTGCGCAAGCAGACCGCGTTCCGTACAAACGGCTGCGACACCGGTTTCGTCGCAGGAGCTTTCAAAGCCGAGAATAATCATGGCGGCAGAGTTTACAACTGATGCGAAAATACGCGTGTTTCTGAATATGCGGAGGGCTGTCCGGCCCCTCTCGCCACAACCTGCAAGCCTGCAAACACATTGGGGACTCGAATGCTGGAGAAGCTATTCAAGCTGCGTGAACACGGGACGACCGCCAGAACGGAAATCGTGGCCGGCCTGACGACATTCCTTACGATGTCGTACATCATCTTCGTCAACCCGGACATCCTGTCCTCGACAGGCATGGACCGCGACGCCGTGTTCGTGGCCACCTGCCTGGCCGCCGCGCTGGGTTCGCTGGTGATGGCGCTGATCGCCAACTGGCCGATCGGCATGGCGCCCGGCATGGGCCTCAATGCCTTCTTCGCGTTCACCGTGGTCAAGACCATGGGCTACACCTGGGAGCAGGCGCTGGGCGCCGTGTTCATCTCGGGCATCATCTTCCTGTTCCTGACGATCTCCGGCATCCGGGTCTGGCTGGTCAAGGGCATTCCGCATTCGCTGCGCAGCGCGATCGCAGCCGGCATAGGCCTGTTCCTTGCCATTATCGCGCTATCCAGCGCCGGCATCGTCGTGGCGCACCCGGCCACCAAGGTGACGCTGGGCAACCTCACCTCCCACGGTCCGCTCTTCGCCATCCTGGGCTTCTTCGTCATCGCATCGCTGGACGCGCTGCGCGTGCGCGGCGCGATCCTGATCGGCATCATCGTTGTCACCGTGCTGTCGATGGCGCTGGGCTACAACGAGTTCAAAGGCATTTTCTCGGCGCCGCCCAGCCTGTCGCCCACGCTGTTCAAGCTGGACATCCTGGGCGCGCTGCACAGCGGCTTCGTGCATGTGATCCTGGTATTCGTACTGGTCGAAGTGTTCGACGCCACCGGCACGCTGGTGGGCGTGGCCAAGCGCGCCGGCCTGGTGCCCGAAGACCGCCCCAACCGCTTGGGCCGCGCATTGTTCGCCGACAGCACCGCCATCGTCGCCGGTTCGATGCTGGGCACCAGCAGCACCACCGCCTATGTCGAAAGCGCCTCCGGCGTGCAGGCGGGCGGCCGCACGGGCATGACCGCGCTGGTCGTGGCCCTGCTGTTCCTGGCCGCGCTGTTCATCTCGCCGCTGGCAGGCGCCGTGCCGGCCTACGCCACCGCGCCCGCCCTGCTCTATGTGGCCGGCCTGATGATGCGCGAACTGATCGACATCGACTGGAACGACGTCTGCGAAGCCACTCCGGCCGCGCTGACCGCGCTGGTCATGCCGTTCACCTACTCGATCGCCAACGGCATCGCCTTCGGCTTCATCAGCTACGTGGTGCTGAAGACCGCCACGGGCAAGGTCCGCGACGTGCATCCCGCCACCTGGCTGGTGGCGGTGCTGTTCGTCATCCGCTACGCGTTCTTCCCGGAATAGACCGCCTGGCCTTCGGGCCGCGCAAGCGAAAGCCGCCGCAGGCCCAGGGCCCGCGGCGGCTTTTTCATTGGGCCGCCCATACCGCCAGTTCGTAGCCGTCCGGGTCCACGAAATGAAAGCGGCTGCCTCCGGGAAAAGAAAAAATCTGGCGGCTGATCCGCCCGCCCGCCGCCGTCACGCGCTGCTGGGTCGCGGCCAGGTCGTCGCCGTACAGGATCACTAGCGGGCCGCCGGGACGGACTTCCTCGCCCGTGGTGAAGCCGCCGGTCAGGCGGCCGTCGGTGAACTCGCAATAAGTGGGCCCGTAGTCCGTGAACGTCCACCCGAAGACCTCGCCATAGAAACGCTTGCTGCGCGCGATGTCCGCCACGTTGAATTCGATATTGTCGATCTGATTGTCCTTGCCTCTGATGCCCATGCTTGTCTCCAGTGTGGCGAATCATTCTGCCCCGCAGCCGGGCCAGCAGCGCGCTCGACGCGCTGCCCACTATTGCATGAATCGGAAAAATCAATCAACCCAGCCGACCGCATGGTTGCTGGCTTGCGCGGTTGAATTCGCCGATACACTCCCCATGTATCTCAGTATATGGAGTCCACCTTGCGCCTTTCCCGCCTGATCCCCGCACTGCCCGCCTGTCCCGCCGCGAACCCGGAGGCCCACGCATGAGCGCCCTGGCCCGCATTCCGTTTTCCGTGCTGGACCTGGCCCCGATTGTGCAGGGCCGGGATGCGGCGGACGCCTTCCGCAATACGGTCGCCGTGGCACAGCATGTCGAACAACTCGGCTACAACCGCTTCTGGCTGGCCGAGCACCACAACATCAACGGCGTGGCCAGCAGCGCCACGTCCGTGCTGATCGGACACGTGGCCGGCCACACCCGCAGCCTGCGCGTCGGGTCGGGCGGCGTCATGCTGCCCAATCACGCGCCGCTGATCATCGCCGAACAATTCGGCACCCTGGAGACCCTGTATCCCGGCCGCATCGACCTGGGCCTGGGCCGCGCGCCCGGCAGCGATGGCGCCACGCAGCAGGCGCTGCGCCGCAGCCCGCGCAGCGGCCTGGAGTTCCCGGCGCTGGTCGAGGAACTGCGCGCATATCTGGCGCCCTCGCGTCCCGGCCAGCCCGTGCGCGCCATTCCTGGCGAAGGGCTGAACATCCCGATCTGGCTGCTGGGCTCCAGCGATTTCAGCGCCCGCATGGCGGCCGAACTGGGCCTGCCGTTCTCGTTCGCGGGCCATTTCTCGCCCGAGGGCATGGCCGCGATGCGCCTGTACCGCCATCTGTTCAAGCCGTCCGCAACCCTCGCGCGCCCCTATTCCATGATCGGCGTGCCGGTCATCGCGGCTGAATCCGACGAGGCCGCCCGGTTCCAGGCCACCACCCAGCAATTGAAGTTCCTGTCCCTGGTTCGGGGCAACCGCCTGCAATTGCAGCCGCCCGTCCAAAGCATGGACGGTCTGTGGAACGAATGGGAGCGTGAAGCGGTCAATCAAAGACTGGGCGCCGCCATCGTGGGCGGGCCGGATACCGTCAAGCGCGAACTGGAAGCGCTGGTCGCCGAAACGGAGGCCGACGAAGTCATGATCGTGTCCGACTTCTACGATATTGCGGACCGGCTGCGCTCGTTCGAGATCGTCGCATCGCTGAAAAACGGCGCCGGCGTTTCCACGGTAACCGCGGCCTGAGCCCTGCCGCCCGCGCGCTCCAACGCGCCAACCATTGCGACGCAGCCTAGACCGGCACTACTATTGCTTATCAGATACCGGCAATCACGCGTCGCCGAATCAGGCCGGAGCAGGCACCTCCGGGCCTCTGACACCGCTTTTTTCGCCGTCCGAACGGCAAGGATTCCACATGAGTATTGTTGAACTCACCAAAGACACTTTCCAGGACGCCATCACGCCTGACGGCACCCTGATTGTCGACTTCTGGGCACCCTGGTGCGGCCCGTGCCGTGGCTTCGCGCCCGTGTTCGAGCACGCCTCCACCGAGCATCCCGACGTCACGTTCGCCAAGGTGAATACCGACGTCGAACAGGAACTGGCCGGCGCGCTGGGAATCCGTTCGATCCCCACGCTGATGGTGTTCCGGGAAAAGGTCCTATTGTTCTCGCAACCCGGCGCCTTGTCGGGCGGCCAGCTCAATGAGCTGCTTGCCAAGATCAAGGAAGTGGACATGGAAAAGGTCCACCAGGAAATCGCCGCGGCTCAAGACAGCCAGGACGCATAAACAAACAAGGGGCCCGGAATCGGGCCCCTTGTTTTTGGGTGCCGCCGGCGCGGCAACCGGCATGACCGCCAGCGCTTTACGACACCACTTCCCAGGCCGACCGTCCGCGGGTGATGTTGGCCACGGTGACCTCCAGGTCGCCGATCGCCGCGCGCGGCGCCGTGAAGCAGAGCGCCACGCCCTCTTCATTGAAGTCTTCCTGCTGGATCGCCGCGCCCGCCTGCGCCAGCCGCGACTTCAAGAGCGCAAGCTCGGCGAACCCGCAGGCGCAGCGGATGGTCGCCATATCCACGATCTCGCTGCGGTCTCCCAGGCGCAGGCAATTGGCCGCGCAGCCGCCGTAGGCGCGCACTAGTCCGCCCGCGCCCAGCTTCACGCCCCCGTACCAGCGCACCACCAGCACGGCCACGCGGTCCATGTCCTGCCCTTCGATGGCTTGCAGGATGGGCCGGCCGGCGGTGCCACCCGGCTCGCCGTCATCGTTGAAGCGGTATTCCTGCCCGATGCGGTAGGCCCAGCAGTTGTGGGTGGCCTCGGGGTCTCCGCGTTCCGCAAAGAAGCGCATGGCCTCGTCGACGGTGGATACCGGCGTGGCGTATGCGGCAAAGCGGCTTTTCTTGATGTCTTCCTGATACGAGCAGGGAGCGGTCAACGTGTGCGTCATGCCCGGCATTGTAAGTGCGGGCGAGGCGGCATCCGGTGTGAACGGACCTAGCCGTGGCAGTCGGGCACTTCCTGATCCAGGTAGACGTCGAAGGCCACATCGCGCGCCCATTTGGCCGTCATGGCCTTCCAGGCGCCCGCGCGGTCCCAGGCGCGCATTTCCTGGCCCAGCCAGGCGCGGGCGGCCTGGTCATTGGCGGACAGCAGCCACACCCGTTCACGCCTGGCGCCGTCGGCGGCAAGCGTGGACGAGAACTTCTTCCATTCCGGAAAGCGCACCAGCGGTTCCCACACCGCGTCATCGACCAGGCCGATATCGCAGCTGCCTTCGCGCACCGCGACCAGCGCGTCGGACGGCGCCTTGTATGTACGGACCACCGCGCCCCAGCTCTGCGCCAGGGCCTGTGCCGCCGTGGCGGCCTCGGCCATGCAGACGCTGCGGCCGCGCGCGTCGGCGGGCTGGCGCAAGCGCGTATCGCTGCGGATCACGGCCTTGGGACGCGCGGCGTAGCCCGTGGACTGCACGGCCACCGCAGCCGGTTGATCACCAGCGCGGTCCGTCAGCACCAGGTCCACCTGGCCCGCGGCCAGCGCGGAAGCGGCCTGCTCCGCCGGCAGTTGCACCAGGCGGACCGGCAGGCCCAGGCTCGCGCCCAGCTTTTCGGTGATGACCGCGTCCAGGCCGTCCGGCGTGCGGATCTTGGCGCCGGCCACGGGCGGCGGCGCCAGATACGGTATGCCCACCACCAGTTCGCCCCGGGCCCGCGCCGCCGGGAATGTCTCGGGCTGCGCGTGAGCGTGGCCCGCGAGCATCAGGCAGGCGGCCAGGGCGAAAAGGCGCATCGGGCGGATCATGGCGTGCTCCGGGACCTTAGACGTACTGATACCGCAGCAGGCGGTGCTTGAGGTTTTCAAGCACGAACTGATCGATCAGCGCCGCGAGCACGGCGATGACCAGGATGTTGGTCATCACGCCCGTCATGTCGGCGATCTCGCCCGAATAGGCCAGCGACCGCCCCAGGCCCTTGCCGAAGCCGATCAGCATTTCCGCGGAGATCAGCGCGCGCCAGGCATTGCCGAACGCCAGCTGCGCGCCGGTGATGAGCTCGGGCATGACGGCGGGCAGGTACACCCGCTTGACCAGTCCCCACCGCGTGGCGCCCATGACGCGCGCCGCCGACACGTGCACCCGCTGCACGGATTCGGTGGCGTTCATCACGCTGAGCGCGGCCGGGAAGAACGCCGACAGCGCCACGACCACGATGATGGGCGTATTGCCGAACCCCATCACGATGAGGAACAGCGGCACCCACGCAATCGACGGAATCGACTGCAGGATGACGATGGCGCTGCGCAGCACTTCACGGAAGAAGAACAGCACGGCAGCCACCAGCCCGAAGCCGATGCCGGCCGCCAGCGCCAGGCCATAGCCCGCGCCCAGCCGGCCCAGGGTGCCCATCAGGCTCTGGTGGAACGACTGCTTGCCCAGGTCTTCAAAGAGACGCTCGACCACGGCCGGCACGCCAGGCATCAGGAAGTCGGGCAGCGCGAACGCCGCCAGCTGCCAGAGCGCCAGGATGAACAGGACGCCCAAAACGCCCGCGAAATGCTTGCGGGCGCCAGTTACTCGGGTAGATGCGCTCAAAGCTTGCGAGCCTCTTGCCAGGACAGATCGACGATGCTGGAGACGTCGTACGGCTTGCCGTCACGCGTCTTGAGCGAACCTTGGGCCTGCAGGATGTCAGCGATTTCCTGCATGCGGGCCGTATCCTTTTGCGTCAGCTTGGGCGTGAACACCTGCGTGCTGATGGCTTCGGCGATGACGGTTTCGCGCGGGAGTTCGCCGCGGGTCAGGGTCTTGAGCGTGGGCTCGGCGATGAAGTAGGACGCGATCAGCTTGGAAGCTTGCGCGGGTTCCTTCTGCAGCAGCGCGATGGCCTGGTTCTGGGCGTCCAGCGCCTTCCAGACATCGTCCTTGCGCTTGGCCAGCGTCTCGCCCGACGTGATCACGACCATGCACGGGAACGGCCAGGCCTGGCCCACTTCATAGATCTGCTTGACCGGCGCAACCAGCTGCGCGATGCGGTCGTAGGGTTCGAACAGGAAGGCCGCGTCCACGCGCTTGCCCACCAACGACTGCACGGCCACCGCCGGGCTCACGCCCATGACGTTGACGTCGTCCGCGCCGAGGTTGCCCTGCTTGAGCACCACGCCCTTCAACACCACGTCGGCGGTACTGCCCTCGGCCTGCGAGGCCAGCGTCTTGCCCTTCAGGCCCGCGATGTCCTTGATGCCCGAATCTTCGCGCACGATCAGCGAGTGGTAGCCCTGCTGAGCGCCGCCCACCACCTTCAGGTCCGCGCCCTTGGAGGCCCAGGCCACGGCGTTGGTGAAGCCCAGCACGCCGATGTCCAGTTGACCACCGACGATCGCCTTGATCAGGTCGGTGCCCGACTTGAACTCGATCAGCTCGGAATCCAGCCCGGCCTTTTTGTAATAGCCGCCCTCTTGCGCGACGATGGCCTGTGCGTCGTCCATCACGCGCAGGTAGCCCACGCGGAATTTCTCGGCCGCCATCGCGGGGGCAGCCGCCAGCAGCGCCGCAGCCAGCGGCAGGGACAACCATTGCTTCAGTTTCATCAGGAGCTCCAGGGAATTCAGGGGCAGGCGGCGCCGGCGCGCAGCCAGGGATATGCAAATGGATTGGGGGTCAGGCGGCCAGCGCCAGGTCCGGGTGTGCGTTCGAGCCGTCCACCGCGATGCCCAGCAGACGCAGGATCTCGCGCTTTTCAGCGGCCAGGTCCGGCAGGTCGTGGGTCTTCTCGCGGTGGGCCAGATTGAATTCGCGCAGCACGCGGGCAGGCCTCGGGCTGAAGACGACGATGCGGTCGGCCAGGAACAGGGCTTCGTCGACATCGTGGGTCACCAGCAGCACGGTGGGCTTTTCCTGGGCGATCAGCTGGCGCAGCACATCTTGCAGGCTCAGGCGGGTCAGCGCGTCCAGCGCGCCGAAGGGCTCGTCCATCAGCATGGTCTGGGGCTGCGCAACGAATGCGCGCGCCAGCGCGGCGCGCTGGCGCATGCCGCCGGACACCTGATGGGGGTAATAGTGTTCAAACCCCGCCAGGCTGACGCGCGCCAGCCATTCGCGGGCGGCCTCGCGGGCGCGCTTCTTGGGCGTGTTCTGGAATTCCAGCGCCAGCGCCACATTGTCTTCCAGCGTCAGCCAGGGATACAGCGCGTGTTCCTGGAACACCAGCGTGCGGCTCGGATGCGGGCCGGTGATGGCGCGGCCGTCGGCCTGTACGCTGCCTTGCGTCGGCTGTTCCAGACCCGCGGCCAGATGCAGCAAGGTGGACTTGCCGCAGCCGGACGGGCCGACCAGCGCGACCAGTTCTCCGGTCTTGATTTCACTGGTGAAGCCATCCACGACGGGCAGGTCGCCGAAGTGCTTGTGGACGTGGTCGAAGGTCAGGTTCATGGAACGATTCGTGAGCGCGCGTGGAAACGAGGCTCAAATCTAACAATTCGTTATATGAACTCCAACGATAAATATCGAATGTCTTTAGTTCTTTTGGTAATAACGATCAGGCAACGGGAGCGACGACCTGCTGCCGGACCGCGTGGCGCTGCAATCCGAACGCGATCATGAACCCCACCAGCACGGACACGGAGGCCGCCAGGAAGATGGCCGGATAGCCGAAGCCGCTGGAGATGTACCCGGCGATCGGGCCCGTCACGCCCAGCGCCAGGTCCAGGAAAGCCGAATATGCCCCCAGCGCCGCCCCGCGGCTGCCCGCGGGCACGCGCGCCACGGCCTCGACGCCGATGGCCGGGAACACCAGCGCGAACCCGCAGCCGGTCAGCGCGGCCCCCATCAGGGCAGTGCCGGGATTGGGCGCCAGCCAGAGCAGCAGCAGGCCCGCCGCTTCCACCAGGAAGGACACCTGCGCGACCCTGAAGCCGCCAAAGCGCGTGATGGTGCCGGCAAACAGCAGGCGCACGCCGATGAAGGCGCCACCGAAGGCGCTGAGCGCATGCGCCGCGCCATCCCACGAAAAACTGGCGTAGTACAGCGCCACGAAGGCCGCCAGCGTACCGAAGCCCACCGACCCCAGGCCCAGCGCCATGCCATGCGGAAACACGCGCAGCACCACGCTCTTGAAGGCCATGCGGTGGCCGCCCACGATCGCCACGGCGGCGCGCGACATCGCCAGCCCCAGGCCGGCCAGCCCCAACAGCAGCACCGCACCGCCCAGCGCGCCCATGCTCCATTCGGTTTCCAGGTACACGCCCAGGGGCGCCCCCAGTGCCAGCCCGCCATAGGTGCAGATGCCGTTCCAGGAAATGACGCGCGCCGTGTGCAGCGGCCCCACCCTGGCGATCGCCCAGGTGGCCGAACCCGTCCCGACCCAGCTTTCGCCAAAACCCAGCGCCAGGCGGCTGACGATGATGGCCGACAGGCTGAGCCAGGCGCTGCGTTCGAACGCATAGGCCAGCAGCAGGAAGACGCCGCTGGCCGCGCAGGCGGCCATGCCGATCACAACCGTCTGCTTCGGGCCGACCGTGTCGGCCATGCGCCCGGCATGGGACCGGCTGAGCAAGGTGGCCACGTACTGCACGCTGATCGCCAGGCCGGCCAGCACGGACCCGTAGCCCAGCTTGTCGTGCACATAGCCCGGCAGCACGGCCAGCGGCAAGCCGATGGCCAGATAGCAGATGAAGGTGAAGAAGGCGATGGCAACGATGCGGAACGTCAGCGTGAACGTGCCGATCTGCGCGCCATCGGGCGCGGTGTGCGAAGTGGGAGACATGTGGGGCAAAGAGATGCCTGGCCGGACAGCCGCCAGGGTTTACCCGATGATAGCGCAGCGAGGATTGCGGCAGGCTGAACGCGGCGCGCCTTCCGGCGCACCGCGCTTGGGAAAATCAGGCCTCGATGCCGCGCGAGGACAGGTAGTCTTCGTAGCCGCCGCGGTAGTCGATGATCTCGCCGGTGGCCAGGATTTCGATGACGCGCGTGGCCAGGCCCGACACGAATTCGCGGTCATGCGAGACGAACACCAGCGTGCCTTCGTACTTTTCCAGCGCGAACTGCAGCGACTCGATCGATTCCATGTCCAGGTGGTTGGTCGGTTCGTCGAGCAGCATGACGTTGTGCCGGCCCAGCATCAGGCGGCCGAAGGTCATGCGGTTCTTTTCGCCGCCGGACAGCACCTTGGGCGCCTTGGGCAGATCGTCCGCCGAGAACAGCAGGCGGCCCAGCACCGAACGGATCGACTGGTCGTCGTCGCCCGGCTGGCGGTGGTCGCCCATCCAGTCCAGCAGGTTGATGTCGGTTTGCAGGAACTGGTCGGAAACGTCCTGGGCCATATAACCCAGGTCGGCGTTCTCGGACCACTTCACCGAGCCCGAATCGGGCTGCAGTTCCGTGGCCAGCAAACGCAGCAAGGTCGTCTTGCCCACGCCGTTGGCGCCGATGATGGCGATCTTTTCGCCGGCATCGACCATGGCGGAGAACTTGGTGATCACGGGCGCATCGTAGGCCTTGGTCAGGTTCTCGACGGTGACCGCCAGGCGGTGCATGACCTTGTTCTGCTCGAAGCGGATATACGGATTCTGGCGCGACGACGGCTTGACCACGACCTGGTCGGCCTTGATGCGGTCGATCTGCTTCAGGCGCGAGGTGGCCTGGCGCGACTTGGACTTGTTGGCCGCGAAGCGGCGCACGAAGTCCTGCAGCTCGGCGACGCGTTCCTTGGCCTTGGCGTTGTTGGACACCAGGCGTTCGCGGGCCTGGGTGGACGCCAGCATGTAGTCGTCGTAGTTGCCGGCGTAGATGCGGATCTCGCCGTAGTCCACGTCGGCCATGTGCGTGCACACCTGGTTCAGGAAGTGGCGATCATGGCTGATGATGATCATCGTGCTCTGGTAGCCATTGAGCACGTTTTCCAGCCAGCGGATGGTGTTGATATCCAGGTTGTTGGTGGGTTCGTCCAGCAGCAGGACATCGGGGTTCGAGAACAGCGCCTGCGCCAGCAGCACGCGCAGCTTCCAGCCCGGGGCCACTTCGCGCATGGGCAGGTTGTGCTGGTCCACGGCGATTTCCAGGCCCAGCAGCAGCTCGCCCGCGCGGGCTTCGGCCGTGTAGCCGTCGTACTCGGCGAACTTGGCTTCCAGGTCGGCGGCGCGCATGTAGTCGTCTTCCGACGCTTCCGGATTGGCGTAGATGGCGTCGCGCTCGGACATGGCGGCCCACATCTCGGTGTGGCCCATCATCACGACGTCCAGCACGCGCAGGTCTTCGAACGCGAACTGGTCCTGGCGCAGCTTGCCCAGGCGCACGCCCGGCTCAAGCGAAACGTTGCCGCCGGAGGCTTCGAGGTCGCCGCCGATGATCTTCATGAACGTAGACTTGCCGGACCCATTGGCCCCGATCAGCCCGTAACGGTTGCCTTCCCCGAACTTGACGCTGACGTTCTCAAAAAGGGGCTTGGGACCGAACTGGATGGTGAGATTGGCTGTGGATATCACGGTGTATTTGCGTTTGAAGGCGTCCGAGGACGCATGCGAGGAAACCCGATAGTGTAGCAAAAGGGGCTGCGGCCCCTATTTCAGTGGTGGTGTTCGTCCAGCACCAGGTGGGCCAGGCCCTTTTCGGTGGCGATGCCCACCTTCTGCCCGATCGGCAAGGTGGCCTTGGTGGCGACGTGCCCGTAGGGCAGGCCCGTGATGACCGGCACCTTGACCGTCTTGCGCAGCCAGGCCACGACTTCGTGCAGGTCATAGCCCTTGTCGTGGGGCGCCAGCTTGTAGTCCGAGAACCGGCCCAGCACGATCGCTTTCTGCTTTGCCAGGATACCGGCCTGCCACAGCTGGATCAGCATGCGTTCGATGCGGTAGGGATGCTCGGCCACGTCTTCCAGGAACAGGATGCCGCCGCGGATCTTGGGCATATAGGGCGTGCCCAGCAGCGACGTCACCATGGCCAGGTTGCCGCCCCAGAGGATGCCGCGGGCATCCACCGGATCGGCGTCCAGGGTTTCGAAGCTGAGGATTTCCAGTTCGCCGCGCATCACTTCGCCGAACAGCGCTTCGGTCAGGTCGTCGACCTTCTTGCCGCCGAAGTCCTGGACGGCGGTGGCGCCGCTGTAGCTGACGGCCCCGGTCTGCGCCAGCAGGCCCAGGTTGAACGCGGTGAAGTCGCTCATGCCGACAAAGCGCTTGCCGCTGTCGGCCATGGCCTTCCAGTCTATGGCATGCAGCAGCCGGCCCAGGCCGTAGCCGCCGCGCGTCACCATGACGATGGGCAGCTTCTGCTTGGCGGCGCGCGTCAGGCTGGCCAGGCGCTGCGCGTCCGTGCCGGCGAAACGCTGGTGTTCCGCGTAGGCGCTGCGGTCCAGGGCGGTCTTGAAGCCCTGCTGCTGCAGCCGCTCGCGCGCCAGCTCCACCGTGGCCGGGTCGCGCACGGCCGAAGACGGCGAGATCAGGTAGATGCCGCGGGCATCCGGCAGCGCGTGGGCATGGTCGTGGCTGTGATCGTGGCCGCAATCTTCGCCGCAGGCGTGGTCGTGATCGTGATCGTGGCCGGGGACGGCCTTGGCGCCGCGCGCCTTGGCGGCAGGCTTGGCGGCTTTGGTGGTGCTCATGCTATGGATTCCTTGGCGCGGCGTTCGCGGAAGAACCGGCGCAGCAGGTCGCCGCAAGGTTCGGCCAGCACGCCGCCGGTGACTGAAGTGTGATGATTGAGTTTGGGAACGGAGCCGACGTCCAGCACGCTGCCGCAGGCTCCCGTCTTGGGGTCGTACGCGCCGAACACCACGCGGGCCAGCCGCGCGTGCAGCATGGCTCCGATGCACATGACGCAGGGCTCCAGCGTCACGTAGACGGTGATGCCGGGCAACCGGTAGTTTTCAAGCTGGCGCGCGGCGCTGCGCAGCGCGACGATCTCGGCATGCGCGGTAGGGTCGTGGTCGATGATGGTGCGGTTGAAGCCGCGACCCAGGATGTCCCCCTGGGCGGACACCACCAGCGCGCCCACCGGCACCTCGCCGATGTCGTAGGCGGCCTGGGCCTCTTCCAGCGCCAGGGTGATGTAGCGGGCGTCCTGCTCGGTCCAGGGCGGAACCGCCGCCATGGCTACCGGCTCAACCACGGTACACCCGGGACTTCAGGGCGATGCGGCCGGCCAGGCTGGTGACGGCCTCTTCCAGCCATTGGTAGAGCTCGGCCTGCTCATCGTAGCGGGCCTGGTTCAGGTTGGAAACGCGGCCCTCTTCGATGAAGCCCCAGGCCCGGCTGCGCTTGTCGCGATGCTTCGGGTCCCAGACGCCGAACGCAAAGCCGCCGGCCCGGCGGATCAGTGAAAAGCACGGGATGTCGGTATAGCCGTCGCCGACGAACACCATCTGGTCAAAGGGCACGCGCAAGCGGTCTTCGGGCACCTTGCGGTTAACCTCGAAAGGCTTGCTGCGGAAGTCGCGTCCGATGATGCCCTTCTGGATGTGGAACAGATAGCGGGTCTTGTCGGTGAAGCTGACGATGCGGCGCGGGAAGGTGATGCCGCCGTCTTCGCCGTAGACGAATTCGGACGCCCAGATCTCGGTGAATTCGTGCGCGATGGGGGTGGACCGGACCACGTCGCCGATGCCGCTGGAAATCAGGTAGAACTCGAGCTGCACCTGCGGCTGCTCCGCGCGCACCGCGGCGCGCAGCCGCTGGAACAGCGTGGGCACGCCGTCGTGCAGTTCCAGCCGCGAGCCCCAGTCCTTCAGGCGCGGCTGCGTGATGAGGCCATGCCTGCCCTCCTGGGACAGCTGGATCATCTTGTACAGATAGGCGGGCACGGGGTCCCAGTCCTGCTGGGACAGCAGCGGATCGACCTGGTCCTTCCAGAAGGAAGCCGTGTCCACCCCGATGCTGTCCAGGAAACCGGACGTGCTGTCCGAGGCCAGCGTGTCGTCGAAATCGAAAATCAGGGCGATGACGTCGGACATGAATATGCGTAAAAAGGGGCGACAGCCGCCATTTTGCCTGAATGTGGCTGCGGCCGCGCCCCTCTGCCCCGCCTTACTGGCGGACCGGCGCGGTCATCGTGCCCGTCCCCGGCGCGGGCGCCATGCCCGGCGCCGTGCTGGCGGGGGGCACGCTGTCCGCGGGCACCTGGATCACGGTTTCACGCAGGACGCCGCCGCCCTGCACGCTGCCGCGCACATTCGTGGGCGCGGTCATCTGGGTCACGCAATTCTGGCGCTGTGCCTCCGGCAGCCGGTTGCAGCGGGCCAGGATGTTCTGCTGGCGCTGTTCGGGCGTGGCTTCCTTGAGGTTCTGGCGGCGCGATTCCTGCAGCGCCGCGCCGGCCTCGCGCAGGCAGGTATCCAGCGGCTGACCGGTGGCGCCGCTCCTGCACGCGGCCACATCCTGCTGATACCGCTGCTGGGGAGTGCTGGTGCCCGTCGTATCGGCCGCCTGGACCGCTCCGGCAATCAGCATCAGGCCTGCCGTGCAAAGAGATGCCGCAAGACGCTTCGTGTGCATGGGTCGTGTATTCATGGTCAGCTCCTATAAGAGATTGAACCCGGGCGGCGCGGCTGGTGGGCCGCCCCGCCAACTCGCATCCACTATCCCATGATGCACGGACGGGGACATGTCCAGCAACGTGCATTCGTAAGACGACGTTACCGCATCCGCGCCTGCATGCAGTGCCTTTTGTTACCTCTCTGTCAGCGCGCGTCCAGGTCCGCATCGGCCTTGGTGAGGCGGTTGCGGTAGGTGGCGGCGCGCATCAGCAGCATCGCGGTAACGGGGGACGAAACAATCAGCAGCAGCGTGATGATGACCTCGTGAAAGACCGGCCGGGCCGACAGCGCCGAGAACACCAGGATGGAGGCCGCCAGCACGCAGCCGCAGCCCATGGTGTTGCCGAGCGTGGGCGCGTGGATGCGGGCCTGGAAGGTGCGGAAGCGCAGCAGGCCGGCCGAGCCGGTCACGGCAAGCAAGCCGCCCAGCACCAGCAGGATGCTGGCGGGAATGCTGGCCCACAACGGGATCTGGGCGTCGATCATGGCTCGATCACCTCGCCGCGCAGCAGGAAGCGGGCCATCGCGGTAGACCCGACAAAACCGAACAGGGCAATCAGCAGGGCAATGTCGAAATAGACGGACGTGCCCGACCGGATGCCGAACACCAGCATCGTCAGCATGCCGTTGATATACAGCGTGTCCAGGGCCAGGACGCGGTCCTGGGCGGTGGGTCCGCGCAAGAGGCGGATGGTGGCGAACACCATGCCCAGCGCGAAGCAGAGCAAGGCAAAGGACGCCGCCCAATACAGTACGGTGTTCATTCAAACATCTCCATCAATGGGCGCTCATAGCGCTCCTGCACCAGCTTGATCCACTCGTCCTCGTTCTGCAGGTCCAGCACATGCAGCTTCAGGCTGTGATCGTCGGTCAGGTCCACCCAGACGGTGCCGGGCGTGTAGGTAACGATGCAGGCAAGCATCGCCAGGCCATGCGGGTCCCGCATGGTCAGCGGGATCATGATGAACCCGGGCGAAAAGACATTGGGGCGCGGATTCAGGATCAGCCGCGCCACCGCGATGTTGGACTTGATGATGTCCACCGTCACGTGCAGGAACAGCGGCAGCACCTTCCACAGGCGGCGCGGGCGCGCATGCAGCGGCCGCAGGCGCGACGCAGCCCAGGTGAACCACAGCGCCAGCGCCAGCCCCAGCGCGATCTGGCCCGCGGAAACGCTTTCATTGAGCACCAGCCACAGGACGAACAGCAGGCTGGGCAGAATCAGGAAGTAGAGGCGGCGCATCAGCTTCCTCCCTTGGCGCCACGCACGGTCTGCGCGGACATGACGGCATCGATGTAAGACTTGGGCTGGTCGAGCGAACGCGCCGCGTCGTCCAGATAGGCCGACACCGGGCCCGCACCCGCGGCCAGACCCACGCACAAGAGCAGCAGCACCGCCACCGGGCCGGCCTCGATCACGCGCAGGCGGGGCGTGCTGCGGTCGTCGCTGGCCCAGAACACGCGGATGCCGGTACGGCCCAGGCCGATCAGGCCGGCCAGGCCAGAAACCAGCACCGCCGCCACCAGCAGCCAGGCGTCCAGCGGCGGCGCGGATTCGGTGGCGGCCGACACCGCCGCCGACAGCAGCGAGAACTTCGCGACAAAGCCGGACAAGGGCGGCAGGCCCGTCACCAGCAAGGCGCAACAGATGAAGGCCAGGCCCAGGAACGCCATGGCGGCCGGAATCGCCACGCCCACCACGTCATCGGAACGGTTGACCGACGCCGGGTCATCCAGGTCGAAGGCATCCAGGGTCACGGCCAGCACGTTGGCGCCGAAGCTGCGGGTGCGTTCGATCAGTTCGGCCAGCAGGAAGAATGCGCCCGTCGTCAGGACCGAGCTGATCAGGTAGAACAGCGCCGGGCCGGTGAGCGTCACGCCGGGCATGCCCAGCGCGGTCAGCAGCGTGCCGGCCGACACGATCACGCAGTAGCCGACCATCTTTTCCAGTTGCTGCGTCGCCAGCAGGCCCAGAGCGCCGAACAGCAGCGTCGCAAGCCCCGCCGCGAACATCCAGTCCAGGCTGAACGCCGCGGGCGCGCCCGACGGCAGCAGCAGCGAGCCGATGCGCAGCAACGCATAGATGCCGACCTTGGTCATGATGGAGAACATGGCCGCGATCGGCGCGCCGGCCGATCCATACCCCTTGACCAGCCAGAAATTCAACGGCCAGGCGCCCGCCTTCACCAGGAAGGCCACGCCCAGGATGGCCGCGCCGGCTTCGAACAGCATGCGGTCCGCGCCGGCCAGGTTGCCGGCGCGCAGCGCCAGGTCCGCCATGTTCAGCGTGCCCGTCACGCCATAGATCAGCGCGATGCTGATCAGCAGCAGGAACGACGCCACCAGGTTCACCGCGATGTACTGCAGGCCCGCGCTGACGCGCGCCACGCCCGAGCCGTGCAGCAGCAGGCCGTAGGACGCCGCCAGCAGCACTTCGAAGAACACGAACAGGTTGAACAGGTCGCCCGTGAGGAAGGCGCCGTTCAGGCCCATCAGCAGGAACTGGAACAGCGAATGGAAATGCACGCCCGCGCGGTCCCAGCGGGCCAGCGCGTAGACCAGCGTGGCCAGGCCCAGCACCGAGGTCAGGGTCAGCATGACGGCCGCCAGGCGGTCCACCACCAGCACTATGCCGAACGGCGCCGGCCAGTCGCCCACGAGGTAGACCCCCACCCCATCCGGCCAGACGCCGGGCACGCCGCCGCCGGCCACCACCAGCAGGGCAATCGCGGCCGCCAGCTGGGCCAGGGTAGACACAAGCGCGATCCCGCCGCGCGCATAACGGCTGGTATCGGCCAGCAGAAGCATCGCCGCGCCCGCGATCAGCGGGGTAATGATGGGCAGGACAGGAAGATGTTGAAGCCAGAAACTCAAGATTGGGACTCCCGTCCATCAACGTGGTCGGTACCCGTGAGGCCACGCGAGGCCAGCAGCACAACCAGGAACAGCGCGGTGGTGGCGAAGCCGATCACGATGGCCGTCAGCACCAGCGCCTGCGGCAGCGGATCCGCATACCAGGAAGGATCATGCGCCATGGCGGGATCCACGACCGGCGGACGGCCGGAGGTGAGCCGGCCCATGCCGAAAATGAAGAGGTTCACCGCATAGGAGACCAGCGACAGGCCCATGATGAACTGGAACGTCCGGGGCCGCAGCAGCAGCCAGACGCCCGAGCCCGCCAAGACGCCAATCGCGACGGCGTAAATCAATTCCATCAGGCTTCTCCTGTTTGAGCGGCGGCCGCCTGGAGTTCGGCGGCGGCCTTGCGTTGCGCACGCAGCGATTGGTGAGCCAGGGCCACCAGCACCAGCACGGTGGAGCCCACGACCAGCATGTAGACGCCCAGGTCGAACAGCAGCACGCTGGACAGGTGCACATGGCCGATCAGCGGCAGCGCGACATCCCAGGCCAGCGCGGCCAGGAAGGGCTTGTAGGCCAGCCATGCGGTCACCGCCGCGGCGCCGGCAAACAGCAGGCCGATCCCGATCCAGTTCTGCGGGTTGAGGCGGCTGCGTGACTCCACCCAGTACACGCCGCCCACCATGTATTGCAGGATGACGGCGGTGGCGAAGATCAGGCCGCCGACGAATCCGCCGCCCGGCTGGTTATGACCGCGCAGCAGGAAGTACACGGAGATCAGCGCGGCGGTGGGCAGCAGCAGGCGCACCAGCACGGTGGGCACCATCATCGAACCCGAGGGCACCAGCGACTTGATGTCCGGCGCGTCCGGCACGCCGCCGTCCTGCTCCTTCTGCTGGCGCGGCAGGTCCGCGCTTTCCGCCGCCGGGCGGAAACGCCGCAAGAGCGCATACACCGTCAGCGCCACGATGCCCAGCACCGTGATCTCGCCGAACGTATCGAAGCCGCGGAAATCCACCAGGATCACGTTGACCACGTTGGTGCCGCCGCCGTCGGGCAGCGCGCGGTCGACGAAGTAAGAGGAAATGGTGTTGCCTTGCGGGCGCGCCAGCACCGCATAGGCCAGCGCCGCCATGCCCGTGCCGACGGCCGTGGCCATCAGCAGGTCGCGCAAGCGGCGGCCGCGCGCGACCAGCGTGGCCTTGAGGCTTTCCTCGTCGTCCTGCTCGATCCGCCGGGGCAGCCAGCGCAGGCCCAGCAGCAAAAGCACCAGGGTCACGACCTCGACGGACAGCTGCGTCAGGGCCAGATCGGGCGCCGAGAACCACACGAAGGTCAGGCAGGTGATCAGGCCTGCGCCGCCGGCCAGCGCCAGGGACGCCAGGCGGTGATATTTGGCTTGATACGCCGCGGCCAGGGCGCAGGTTCCGCCGACCAGCCACAGCAGGGCGAACACCGGATCGACAGGGGTCATGGGGCCCGTGCCCTCCAGCCAGCCGCCGGCGCGCAGCGGCAGCCAGGCGACGAACAAGGTGCCCAGCACGATCAGCAGCATCTGGACTTGCAGGCGCGAGGACGAGACCCAGCGCAGCAGCCAGGCGGACGCGACGCTGGAACCGTCCAGCAGCGCCTCGAAGCTGCGGCGGCCGTCCAGCCGGTAGATGAACGGCACCCTGCCCGGATTGGCGCGCTGATGCGCGCGCAACGCCAGGTACAGCAGCACACCCGCGGTCGTGGCGACCAGGCTCATTACCAGCGGCAGGTTGACGCCGTGCCAGACAGCCAGGCTGTACTCGGGCATGTCCTTGCCCAGGATGCTGTGCGCCGCGGTGGCCAGGAAGGGGCCGACCGTCAGGCTGGGCACCACGCCCACCAGCAGGCACATGAACACCAGCAGCGCGCTGGGCAGCAGCATCCAGCGCGGCGGCTCATGCGGGGCGCGCGGCAGGTCGGTGGCCGGGGGGCCGAAGAAGACCTGCAGGATGAAGCGCAGCGAATACGCCACGCTGAACGCGCCCGCGATGGTGGCCAGCAGCGGCAGCCCGATCTGGATAAACCGGTCGCCGCTGACGAAGGTTGTTTCAGCGAAGAACATTTCCTTGGACAGGAAACCGTTCAGCAGCGGCACGCCCGCCATCGAGGCCGCGGCCACCATCGCCAGCGTGGCCGTGATGGGCATGGCCTTGTACAGCCCGGAAAGCCGGCTCAGGTCGCGCGTGCCGGTTTCGTGGTCGACCACGCCCGCCGCCATGAAGAGCGAGGCCTTGAACGTGGCGTGGTTGATCATGTGGAAGATGGCGGCCACCAGCGCCAGCGTGCTGTTGAGCCCCAGCAGCAGCGTGATCAGGCCCAGGTGGCTGATCGTGGAATAGGCCAGCACCCCCTTCATGTCCTGCTGGAAGATGGCCGCGTAGGCGCCCAGCACCAGGGTGATCAGCCCTGCCCCCCCGATGATCCAGAACCATTCGTCGGTGCCGGACAGCACCGGCCAGAAGCGCGCCAGCAGGAACACGCCCGCCTTCACCATGGTGGCCGAGTGCAGGTAGGCCGACACCGGGGTGGGAGCGGCCATGGCGTTGGGCAGCCAGAAATGGAACGGGAACTGAGCGCTTTTGGTCAGCGCGCCCAAGGCCACCAGCACCAGCACGGCCGGGTACCAGGGATCGGCGCGGACCAGGTCGCCCGAGGCCAGGACGCGGTCCATGTCGTAGCTGCCGACGATATGTCCCAGGATCAGCACGCCGGCCAGCAGGCAGAGTCCGCCCCCGCCCGTGACGGTCAGCGCCATGCGCGCGCCGCGGCGGGCGTCCAGGCGATGGTGCCAATAGGCGATCAGCATGAAGGAAGCCAGGCTGGTCATTTCCCAGAACAGCACGAGCTGGATCAGGTTGCCCGACAGCACCACGCCAAGCATGGCGGCCATGAAGGCCTGGAAGAAGGAGAAAAAGCGCGGTACCGGGTCTTCCGGCGACATGTAGTAGCGGGCGTACAGCACCACCAGGGCGCCCATGCCGGAGACGATCAGCGCGAACAGCCAGGCGTAGCCGTCCATGCGCAGCGTGAACTGCAGGCCCAGCGCCGGCGCCCACGGGATATCGGCCCTGACCACGCCGCCGTTGGCGACGTCGGGATAGAGACTGGCTATCAGAACCACGCAGGCCAGGGCGATAAGACCCGCCAACCAGGCCTCGGCATTGCGGGCGTTGGAAGGCAGCAGCGCGGCGCACAGGCTGCCGGCGAACGGCAGAGCGAGGATCAGGATCAGCGACATGGCGTTCCGAGAATGTCCGGGCCCCCTCCCGCCAGCGCAAGGCAGCGAGAGACGAAACAGACCGGGGATTGAAAGACGGACGGAACCCTGGCCCGGTGCGTCGCTGACTACACGTTGCCCCACGGGGACATCAACCAACGCCATTGAACGGCGCAGACAGAAACAAACGCAATAGTTTTCTTGCAAGACCGGGCAAGAATCTCATCCGAAAAATATCAGATTCTCGTAAGTTATGCAGAGATTTATGCATGAACCCTGCTAATGACAGCAAGATGACTGCGCAATGATTGCGCAATGAAGGGGATTCAATACTCGTTCATCTGGTTGTCAGGCTGTCTTTTTCGCCGAATTGACGCCATTTCCGGACAACTATCCGTCACTTGAAAAATATTGAGATTCCGCAAAGCAGGGAGAATCCCAAGTTGACCGTAGGGAAATACCTGTGTGGAATTGCGCCCACGAAGCGTTGGCCTGCCGGTATCCCGGCAATGCGCGCTTCACCGAAGCCGGCCCAAGAAGCCGGCCGGCTCGGAACAACAATATGGAGAAGACTCTTGAACGTGCTCTCACATGCCAAGGCCGTCCTGGCCGCCGCCATCGCTGGCGTCTGCCTTAGTTCCGCCGCGCAAGCCGCCGACCCCTACCCCAACAAGCCGATCCGGCTGATCGTGCCCTTTGCCGCGGGCGGCACCACCGACATCGTCGCGCGCATCGTCGCCGAAGGCCTGGGCCGCGAGCTAGGCCAGCCCGTCGTCGTCGAGAACCGCGGCGGCGGCGGAGGCTCGATCGGCGCCGACGCCCTGGTGCGGTCCGCCCCCGACGGCTATACGCTGGGCGTGGCCACCGTCAGCACCATGGCCACCAATCCGGCCACCAACCCGAAGAATCCCTACAACCCGCTGACGGATTTCACGCCCATCACCAATATGGTGAACGTGCCCAACGTAATGACCGTGAATCCGGCCGTGCCCGCCAAGTCTCTGGCCGAGTTCATTACTCTGCTGAAGAACAATCCCGGCAAGTACAGCTACGCCTCGTCGGGCGCGGGCGGCATCAGCCACCTGGACGGCGAGCTGTTCAAGTCGCTGACCAAGACCGACATGGTCCATGTCCCCTATCGCGGTTCGGGTCCGGCGCTCAATGACGTGATCGCCGGCCAGGTCAACGCCCAGTTCGACAACCTGCCTTCGTCCATGCCCCACATCCAGGCCGGCAAGCTGCGCGCCCTGGCCGTGGCCGCCCCCAAGCGCCTGCCCGCGCTGCCGGACGTGCCGACCTTCGCCGAAGGCGGCCTGCCCGACATGGACAACATGGCCTGGTACGGGCTGGTGGCTCCCGCCGGCACGCCGCAGGCCGTGGTGGACCGCGTCTACGCCGCCACCGTCAAGGCCCTGAAGGATCCGAAGATCACCCAGCGCCTGGCCGACGGCGGTTCCCTGGTGGATGGCAACACGCCCGCCGAGTACTCCGCGCAGATCAAGCGTGAACTGGAGCTGCGCCAGCGCATCGCCAAGGACCGCAACATCGTGCTGACGAACTGATCGCGACCGGCGAGAGGCGGCCCGCCGGCACAGGCCGCCCCTCGCCTGCCGCCAGGCCGCGGCGGCCTGCCCGCTTGACTGCAATCGCCCGGGTGGTAGCATTTGCCCCCGTGCGATCCGAATTTTCCCCCCTTCCCTGCGCCACTTGCGCCCTCTGCGCCCTGCGCTCAACGCTGTTGAGCTCGCAGGAAGTCGCCGCGCGTTCCGCCTACGCGCGCTCCAAGCCCGGCTAATCGCCCGGCTTTCCCCTTCCTGAGTCTTTTTCCCGGCCCGTTGCCGGCTGCCTGCGCACATCCGCGCGCCATGCAGCCAGATACCGGCCGGCGGACGCCCTGCCGCGTGGCCGGGCTCCGCGCTTCGTCTCGTTTCCGCATGCCCGCGTCGGCACGCGGCCAGGCCACGCACTGTTTCCACTCAAGCGCCATGCAACTCACCAAGAAATTCGTCAAAGCCAAGAACCCCTGCGCGGGCGGCTACAAATGGTTCCTCCGCGACCACAACGGCCAGGGGGACTACCAGGCCGTGCTTGACGCCCTGGTCGCCGACGGCCGCGTCGGCGACGCCTGCTGGCTGCTGGACCAGTTCGGCCCGACCGATGCCGTGCTCAGGCTCGATGCCGTGGACGCCAACGCCATCGTGTTCGCGGGCACGCTGGAAGTGCGCATGGGGATCAACGTGGACACGGTCGTGCGCGCCGGCCGCAGCATCGTCACCGGCGGCGGCATCCGCGCCGGCGAGACCATCATGGCCGGGGAGAACATCAGCGCGGGCGCCAACATCGCCAGCGGCGGCAACCTGCGCGCGGGCGGCGACGTGATGGCGGACTGGGGCATCGAAACCGCGACGCGCCTGGATTGCGGCGGCAACGTGCGCGCCAAATGGGATATCTGCGCCGGACAGGATCTGGCCGTGACCGGCCACCTGCATGCGGGACAGGACGTGAGCACGCAAGGCGCGATCAAATGCGGTCAAGGCATCAAGGCCGGCGGCCACGTGCGGGCCGAAAAGGAAATCAATGCCGCCTGCGGCATCCAGGCCGGCGGTTCCATTCAATGCGGCGATCACCTGGCTTCCGGCTGGGGCCTGATCGCGGGCGAGGACATCCGCGCCGAAGGCTCGATCCGGGCCGGAGAAGGAGCGCACGCGGAAGGCACCATCGAAGCGGGCGCCGGCCACGGCATCTACGCCGGCCTGAGCGTGCGCCTGGACGCCTGGTCGGTGTGCGCGCGGGTCGTAGCGCAAACGCGCCCGGCGCAACTGGTAAGCGGGCATTGGGCGGGCCAGGACGACACCGGCCTGGAAGACGCCGCGCCGGCGGGCCAGAACTGGCATGGCTGGTTCGACGGCAATGGCGGAGCTCCCGGCCATCCGGCCGCCCGCGATGCCGCGGGCAGCCAGAAGCGGGAATAACGCGGCCAGGCCGTGCGAGGCGTCTTGGTGAACGGGCTCTAGCCCGTCTGCGCGCGCGCCGACGCGGGACTGCGCAGCACCAGCATCAATCCCAGCAGGATCGCGGCCATCCCGGCCAGGCTCAGCGAGGACAGCCGGTTGCCCAGGATCAGATAATCCAATGCAGCCGTGCCGACCGGCACCAGGTAGAACAGGCTGGTCACATTGACCAGATTTCCCGCCTGGATCATGCGGTAGAACAGCAGGGTCGCGCCCACCGATATCACAAGCCCCATCCAGATCAGCGGCACGACCAGGCCCAGGTCCCACTCCGCGCGTAGCGGCTGGAATGGCGCAAACAGCAGGCAAAGCACCAGGCTGACCGCGTACTGCAGGGGCATCACGTCCATGGGCGCCTGCCTGATGCGCTTTTGCAGGATGGCGCCGGCCGTCATGCTGGCCAGCGCGGCAAAGGCGAACAGAACCCCGGCCACGGAAAACCGCGCCAGGGCGATGCTCTGATAAACCACCAGCACCAGCCCGCACAGCGCCAGGAACAGTCCGGCCATGCGTGCCGGCGCATAGCGGCGTTCCATCAACCCCAGCGTCAGGATGGGCTGGGCGCCCAGCAGCGTGGCCAGCACGCCCGGCGTGACGCCGTGGTCCAGCGCCAGCAGGTAGCAGATGGAATAGCTGCCGATCAGCAGCGCGCCCGTGGCCGCCACCGTCTTGCGCGTGCCCGGCTCGGGCAGCCAGCGCCCGCGCCGCGCGCAGATCAGCAGCAGCACGGACAAGGCCAGGACGAATCGCAGCAGCAGGAAGCCAAAGGCCGAGGCATGCGACAGCCCCCATTTGGCGAAGATCGCGCCGCCGCTCCACAGCAGCACGAACAAGGTTGTGGAGCCATAGGCGGTCCACGCGGTTCTATCGAAAGACATGAAGGTTTCACCTGTCGAGGTTTAACAGGCTCCGGCCCGGCGCGCAGGCGCGCACGCGTGTTCCACGCGGGACATGACGCTGCACGCGCCATGCACCCAGCGGGACTACGCTGAAAAGGGACTGGAGTCGGGAAGGCGGCCGGCTTGCCGGCGATCAGCCGAGGACGACCGCCGCGGGCGGATATGCGCCCGAGACAGCGCCGCAAGCAGGCGGGCATGCGCCACTGACGACGCCCGAAGGCGGCGAGTGTGGCGGCGACACCACCGTGGAGACGACAGGAGAAACAACGGGGGAAACTACGGGGGAAACTACGGGGGAAAAATCCGCATGCGGGAACATCACGCGCGCGCCCGCGCCGGCTGGCAATGCAGCGCGGGCAAGGGGGTCGGAAGGCGTGAAGTCAGGCATGCGGCTAGCCTACCGATCGCAAGCGGCAGCGTCAAGCGAAGTCATGCGGGCCCGCCCTAGCCTCCGATCCTGCGCTGCTCCACCCCCATGTCCCGCCATGCCTCGCCGTGGCACGTGAACATCAGGATCTGATGTCGCGTCGCCGCGTCGAACAGGGCGCGCTTCATGAAGTCGCGCCGCGCATCGTCGGTATGGACCAGCGCGTCGTCCAGCACCAGCAAGGTGGGCCGGCCCGCCTCGCGCAGCAGGTCCGCGTATGCGAAGCGGGCCAGGATGCCCAGCTGTTCGCGCGTGCCGAAGCTCAGCGCGTCCAGCAGGTCCTCGCCGTCGCCGCGGCGCAGCGCGGTCGGCAGCAGCGTTTCGTCCAGGCGCAATGCGGCCTCGGGAAACAGCAGCGCCAGATAGTGATTGAGACGGCGGGCCAGCGGAGCCTGCAGACGCTGCGTGGCGGCGGCGCGCTTGTCGTTCAGCAGTTTCAGCAGCAACTCCAGCGCAGCGGCGCGGCGCGCGAACTCGTCGCGGCGGCGTTCCAGGCGTTCGCTCGCGGCATCGGCTTCGGACAGGCGTTCGCCCAGGCCCTGGGCGCCGGCCTGATCCAGCTTGCCTTGCAGCTGCAGGATGTCGCCGTGCCGCTTGTGCTGGGCATCGCGCTCGATGGATGCGGATTTTTCGTAGCGTTGGACATCCTGCTCGGCGAGCTCGGGCCGGTGTTCGGCCAGGGCAGCCTGCGCCTCGCGCACGCGCAGTTCCAGCTGATCGTGACCGCTGCGCACCTCGGCGAGCCGGCCGGCGCGCGATTGCCGTTGCGCCGCGCGTTCGGGCGATTGCAATTCGGCGCCACGCGCCGTCGCCTGCCCTTCCAGCAATTGGGCGCGGGCAGCGTCGGCATCCAGCGCGCGCTGCGCGGCCGCCAGCGTCTTCTCGGCCTGGGCCGCGACGGCTTCCACCTCGCGCAGCGCCTGGGCGGCGGCGGGTAAGTCGTCGTCGCCCGTCTCCGGCGCCGCGGGCAGCTTGGACAGCCGTTCCTGCAACTGGGCCTGGCGCGCCAACGCCTCGTCGCGCTGGTTGCGCAATGCATCCACGCCCTTGGGCGCATGGATGCCCAGCGTCTTGCGCATGCCGTCCAGCTCACGCAGCAGGGACGTATAACGCGCGTGGCGTTGTTCGGCCTCGGCCAGCGTTTCCACGCCCGCGCGCTTGAGCAGAACGGCGTAGGCCGCCTGGGCCTGCTCCAGATCTCGCTTCAATGCGGGCAGATCCTGTCCGCCCGGCTCGATGCGAAACCGCCCCACTCCCGGCAGGTCCAGCTCGGCGGCCGCCGTGAGCAGGACCTCATCGGTGCCGGTAAGCGTCCTGCCATCCAGCAGCGCTTGCCGGCCGGCGTCCAGCCGGTAGCTCAGGCGCGTGGCGATGGCCTGCTGCTGCAACTGCAGATTGCCCAGTTCGCGTCCGGCCTTGCGCAAGGCTTCGATGTCGGCGTCGGCAATCTCCAGGCGGACCGCTTCGGCCTTCAAGGCGGAACCCTGTCCGATCAGCGTCGTGACTTCCTTCAGGGCGCTGTCCAGGCGCTCGATCTCGGGGCTCAGTTGCGCCAATTGGCGGTCCAGGTCGCGCCGGTCGGCAACGGTCTGCACCGATGCCAGGCGCAGGCGCGCCGCATCGACGGCAGCGGCTTGCGCCTGCCCGTGCTGCTGCGCGCGCGCCAGGGCTCCCTGGGCGGCTTCCAGGCGCAGGCTGGCGACGCGCGCCTCCTGCGCCAGCGCCTGATGCTCGGATTCGTCCTGCTGGTCGCGCCGGACCTGGTCCTGCAACAGGGCCAGGGTCTGGGCCGCCTGCGCCTGTTCGCGGCGCAGGCCCTCGAAGGCATCGCGTTCCTTGGCCAGCGCGGCCAGGCGGGCGCGGGCCTGCGCGGCCTTGGCATCGAAGTCCTTCCAGGGTTCGGCGGCCTGGGCGCGCTCATGTTCGCGCCGCAGTTCCGCCAACCGGTCCACGTCGGCGTTGAGCTGCGCCATGGCCTGCGCACATTCCTCGCGTTCAGCCACGGCGCGCGCCAGCGCGTCCTCGGCCTCTTTGTAGGCGCCCTTGGGACGCCCATTGCGCGCGTCCAGCAGCGCGCCGCGCTCGGCCGACACGCGCTCGAACAGACGGTCGCCGTCGCTGGAGGCAAGTTCGCCCGACAGCTGCGTGAGCGCATCACGCAGGTGCGTTCCAGCGAAACCCGCGGCCTCTTGCAGGTTCTGGCCGTCGCCCTGCTGTATCCACAACAGGCCCGGAATGCCGGCCAGGTCCGGCTTGCTCTGGCCGCGCCCCGACAATTCGAAGCCCAACAAGGCGGCCAGCGCGTTTTCGGCCTCTTCGCCGTCCAGGCGCTGCGCGCCGTCGTCGATCAGCAGCTCGCAACGGGCGCGCGAAAGGAATTGCTTTTTCAGCACATAGTCGCGGCCGGCATGGCTGAAGGCCAGTTCGACGCTGGGACGGGCGCCGGACTCGCCGCGCGGGGCCAGGTCCGCCACCTTGCTGGTGCTGTAGCGTTCCAGGAACGCCGCGCGGATGGCGGCGGCCACCGTGCTCTTGCCCGCCTCGTTGGGGCCGACGAACAGGTTCAGGCCGTCTTGCAGGCCGTCCAGCGACAGGGGTTGGCGGAACTTGCGGAATTCTTCCAGGGCGATGCGTGAGAGCTTCATTTCACGGCTCCCGGCGCCGCGCTTTCGCGCTGGAACCGCAGCAGCAGCCGCAAGGCCTCCCCGGCCACGGCGGACTGCTCGGCGTCGCTCTGCAATGCCTGCAGTTGCGCCGCGACCTCGCCCACATAGCCGCTGGCGCGCAGTTCGGCCAGGTCCGCTTCGTCCGGTTCCAGGCGCAGGCCGGACAGATCCGGCAGCAGGGCCCGCACCTGCGCGGCGGCCTGGTCCACGGCGCGTTGCAGCGCGTCCCAGGTTTCCATATTGACGTGGCCTTGCACGTCCAGCCGCAACACGTCGTCGGCGCGCAGCGCCGCCATGCGCTCGGCCAGCGCCTGCGCATCGGTAGGCAGGCTGAGGGTTTCAGACCAGGCAGACCAACGGTATTTGCCCGTTGCCACGCGCTCCACTACCGGCGTCGCGCCGGGCGCGGCGATGCGCACGTCCAGCACATAGCCCGGCTCGTTGCCGCGGAAGCGGTCCTGCTCCGGCGTGCCGGCATACCAGGTGCGTTCGTCGATGGACAGGCAGCCGTGCCAGTCGCCCAGCGCCAGGTAGTCCAGGCGGGCGCGCGCGGCGCGGTCCGGCGCGATGGGATTGGTAGCGTCTATGGTGTCCGGCAGCCGGCCCGCCACGCTGCCGTGCGCCAGGCCCACGCGCACGCGGCCGGGTTCGGATTCCAGCGAGTCGAAGGCCTGGGTGACGTCGTCGTAGGTATGGCGCTGCGTCAGCGGCGCGGCGAGCACGGCGAGGTTGATCCCCGCCAGGTCCACCACGCCGGTGCGCAGCGGCGCGTGGACGTTGTCGGGAATGCAGCCCAGCTGCATGGCGCGGGTCCATACACTGTCGGCCAGCGCGGCGTCATGGTTGCCGGCGATCATCACCCAGGGTCCGGCATAGCCGGACATGGCGGCGAACAGCCTGCGGATCGTGCGGTCCGACACGCCTTGGGTATCGAACACGTCGCCGGCCACCAGCACCGCATCCACGCCGCGCTCGGCGGCCAGCGCGGCGATGCGCGCCACGACGTCAAAGCGCGCCTCGGCCAGCATGGCGGCGTCGTCCGTTTCGAACTGGCCGTACTGCCGGCCGATCTGCCAGTCGGCAGTATGCAGAAAATGGGTCATGCCCAGATTTTGACATAGAGGGGGGACTGCCCCCAACGCTGCGCGCACGTTGTGCGTTTGCTGCCCCAAGGGGCGCTGTCCCGCATTGGGGCGGCGCGAGGGACGTGCCCCCCACGCCGCGCACGCTAGGCGTGCTTGCTGCCCCCGAGGGGGCTGCGCGCGGCTACGCGCCCTTGCCGTCCAGCACCAGTTGCTGGCTGGAGGCGGCGCTGCGGTCGTAGCGCGACAGGCCGAGGCCGTCCGTGCGGATCGCGGGGCGCTGGCCCATGACCAGGTCGGCCACCAGCTTGCCGGAGCCGCAGGCCATGGTCCAGCCCAGCGTGCCGTGGCCGGTGTTCAGGTAGAGGTTGCCATAGCGGGTGGGTCCGACGACCGGCGTGCTGTCCGGCGTCATGGGACGCAGCCCGGTCCAGAACTCGGCCTGGGCCACATGGCCGCTGCCCGGGAACAAGTCGTTCACCACCAGTTCCAGCGTCTTGCGGCGCGCGTCCTTCAGGCGCAGGTCGAAACCGGACAGCTCGGCCATGCCGCCCACGCGGATGCGCTGGTCGAAACGCGTCACCGCAATCTTGTAGGTCTCGTCCAGGATGGTCGAGACCGGCGCGGCCGACTCGTCCTTCATGGGTATGGTCAGCGAATAGCCCTTGACCGGATAGACCGGCAGGTCCAGTCCCAGCGGCTCCAGAAAGCCCCGGGTGTAGCTGCCGAAGGCCGCCACATAACGGTCCGCCGTCAACACTTCGTCGCCGACCCGCACACCGGTGACCTGGCCCCCGGCGGTGACCAGGCCCGAGACCGTCTGGTTGTAGCGGAAGTCCACGCCCAGCGCGGCGGCCATCTCGGCCAGCCGCCTGGTGAACAGCTGGCAGTCACCGGTTTCGTCGTTCGGCAGGCGCAGGCCGCCCGAGAGCTTGTGGACGGAGTGGGCCAGCGCGGGCTCCGCCGTCACCAGGCGATTGCGGTCCAGCAGTTCGTAGGGAACGCCCACCTCTTCCAGCACGGCGATATCGCGCCGCGCGGCTTCCATTTGTGCGTCGGTGCGGAACAGCTGCAAGGTGCCGCGGGTGCGCTCTTCATAATGGATGCCGGTGGAGGCGCGCAGTTCGCGCAGGCAATCGCGGCTGTACTCGGACAGGCGCAGCATGCGCTCCTTGTTGACCGAGTAGCGGTCGGCCGAGCAGTTGGCCAGCATGGCGGCCATCCACTTCAGCTGGTACAGACTGCCGTCCAGGCGGATCGCCAGCGGCGCGTGCTTCTGGAACAGCCACTTGATGGCCTTGAGCGGGATGCCGGGCGCGGCCCAGGGCGTGGAATAGCCCGGCGACACCTGGCCGGCGTTGGCGTAGCTGGTTTCCTGGGCCGCCGCGGGCTGGCGGTCCAGCACCGTCACTTTGGCGCCCTGGCGGGCCAGGTAGTAGGCGGTCGTGGTGCCGATAACGCCGCTGCCGAGGACGATCACATGCATGATTCTTTCCAGTGTTTGGTTTTGTACAGGAATTTCGGTAGTCTATGGGCCTCTCGGCAGTGAAAAACACTGAAGATTTTGTTTTGCCAGTGCTTTTTCTCGGGCCGCCCCCGTTTTATGATCGCCAAAAGTGAAATGCGCGACCTCGACCGTATCGACCTGAAAATCCTGGAAATCCTGCAGCGCGAAGGCCGCATTTCGGTGACCGAATTGGCCGAGCGCGTAAGCCTGTCCGCCACCCCCTGCTCCGACCGCGTCAAGCGCATGGAGCGCGAAGGCGTCATCACGGGTTACCATGCGCGCGTGAACCCCGCGGCGCTGGGCAAGAACCTGCTCGTCTTCCTGGAGATCAAGTTGTCGGCCAAGTCCGGCGACGTCTTCGACAAGGTCAAGAAAGAGCTGCTGTACGTGCCCGAGGTCATGGAATGCCACCTGGTGTCGGGTGACTTCGATTACCTGGTCAAGGCCCGCCTGACCGAAATGAATGAATATCGCCGCCTCCTGGGCGAAATCCTCAAACGCCTGCCCGCGTCCGCCGAATCCCGCAGTTACGTGGTCATGGAGGAAATCAAGGAGACCTTGTTTCTTCCCGTGGACCGCTAGGGCCTGTTACCAGACTGTCTTCTCGCCGGCTGCTATGCTGGCGACCCTCCGGCGCGCCGTGACCGCCCGTCCGACCCCGATTTTTTGCCTTTGCCTATGACCCGTCTCTATAAATATTTCTTCCGTGGCCTGATCACCGTCCTGCCGCTGGCGCTGACCATCTACCTGCTCTATATCTTCCTGGCCTGGACGGAAGCCGTCGCGCTGACCTTCCTGCGCCCCTTCATCGGCGGCTTCTACGTGCCGGGCATGGGTCTGGCGCTGGGCATCCTGGGCATTCTGGCCATCGGCTACCTCGTGTCCAAGGAGCGCGTGCAGCGCGTGCTGACGCTGGTGGAAATGCCCTTCACCAACCTGCCGGTGGTCAAGAGCATCTATTCGTCGCTGAAGAGCTTTGCCGACTATTTCTCGCCCAGCTCCAAGAACACCGCCCAGCAAGTTGTCGTGCTGCGCGTGCCGGGGCAGCAGCTGGAGCTGGTGGGCCTGGTCACCCGCCGCAACCTGGAAGGCCTGCCCGAAGGATTCACGCAGGGCGATCGCGTCGCCGTTTACCTGCCGATGGGCTACATGATTGGCGGCTACACCGTCTTCGTCCCGCAGGACTGGGTCCAGCCCATCCAGATGTCCGTCGAGGAAGCCATGCGTTCGTCGCTGATCGCCTGGATGGCCCGCGCCGAAACCAACAACCGCCCGGCGCCGCCGGCCGTCGTGCCGGAGGCACCCGCCGACCAGCCGGCCGCCCCGGGCAACCCGGGCAATCCCGGCAACACCAATGGCAACGGCCCGGCCTGACCGCCCTGCCCCAAACATCACTGACTCGCGCGACATGCCCATCATCGAATTCACGCTTGCCGACGGCAGCCCCTATATTGAAATCAACCAGCTGCTCAAGGCCACCGGCGTCTGTGACAGCGGCGGCGCGGGCAAGATGCTCGTGGCCGAAGGCTACGTCAGCGTCGGCGGCGCGGTGGAAACGCGCAAGACGGCAAAGATCCGCGACGGACAGATCGTGACCTGCGGCGACGTGCGCATCGTGGTGCGCGCCTTTGACGCCTCCGGCAACGAAGCCTGATTCCTTTTCCTACCCCTGCACCGCCGCGAGCCGCCATGAAACTCAAGATGTCCCAGAACTCCATCTTCGCCGTGCTGCTGCGCTCGCCGTGGTGGATGAGCGCGGCCGTGGCCGTGCTGCTGTGCGTGGGCGGCTTTGCCGCCCTGCCCCTGGACTACGCCGCGATGGGCGTCTTTGCCGCCGTGCCGTTCGCCGTGATCTCCATCATGGCGGCCTACAAGCAGCTGCGCGCGCCATCCGGCACGCGCGTGCAGGCCGTGGCCGAGGCCACCGCCGCCATGTCGTGGGCGGACTTCGCGAAGACCGTCGAGGCCGGCTTCCGGCGCGACGGCTGTGAAGTCGAACGCCTGCAGGTGGCCGGCGCCGATTTTGCGCTGAGCAAGGACGGCCACGTGGCCATCGTCAGCGCCAAGCGCTGGAAAGCTGCCCGCGTCGGCGTGGAGCCGCTGCGCGAGCTGCAGGCCGTGCGCGAAAAGCGCGGCGCCCGTGAAGCCATCTACATCGCCCTGGGCGATGTATCCGACAACGCGCTGCAATACGCGAAGTCGCAAGGCGTGTCCTTGATGACGGCGCCGGAACTGACCAAGCTGCTGCGGGACCTCAAGGTCTGAAGCCCCGGCGAGGGCATCACACCACCATCACCGCACTGGCCGCGATCACGCGCCATTGGCCCGACGCCGCGTCCGGCGACCAGGTGCGCATGTAGCGGAACACCCCATTGGCCGGCACGCCGTTGTAGCTGCCGGCAATGCGGGCCAACACCGACACCACCGCGCAATCGCCGCGAGGCAGGATGCACTGCTCGGACAGATCCAGGCCATGGATCTTCAGCAGGCCGGAGCGGTGCACGTCCAGGTCATCGTCACGCGTGACCGTCCAGCCCATGTGGTTGACATACAGCAGGTCGGGATCCAGCAAGGACTCCAGCGCCCCGACGTCGGAAGCCAGCATGGCCTGGCGCAGCCGTTCCTCGGCTTCTTGTATACCTGCGGTGATGGAAGGATGCATGGCGTTCTCTGCGGGGTTGTCTTGGGTTGGCATGGACGCCCGCATTCTATTCGGTCATCAGGCGTCTTGCTTTGTTGCCATTGACCTGCACGGCGCGCGCGGGCTTACGATTAAATGCGCATCCCGCCTGCCTTGCGGCGCGCCCGATACAACCGAGATATCCCGATGACCTATCGCATCCTTGCCGACCTGGTGCTTGTCGCGCACGGCCTATTCGTTGCCTTCGTAATGTTCGGCGGCCTCCTGGCGCTGTGGAAGCCCCGCGCCGCCTACCTGCACCTGCCCGCGCTGGCCTGGGGCGCCATGGTGATCGGCATGGGCTGGATATGCCCCCTGACGCCGCTGGAGGTCTCGCTGCGCGAACGGGCTGGCCAGGAAGGCTATGCCGGCGGCTTCATCGAGCATTACATCCTGGGCCTCATCTACCCCGAAGGCATCACCCGAACCACGCAAATCGTGCTGGCCGCGCTGCTGATCGTGGGCAACATCGTCGTCTACACGCTGTGGGTCCGGCGCCGCGCCCGCGACAGGATCAAGGCTGCGCCGACTCGCCCTTGACGGCCGGCTCGACGGTTCCCAGCAGCGCGCTGTCCGGAAACCCGGCTGGCGCACTGCATTCGTCGAACACCAGCACCCGCTGGCCCGCGAAATCAAATCCACGCGCAGGCAGCAACGGTTCGGCGGGCCGCTGCATCGTCCGGCCGAATGCCATGACGGCCCTCGCCGGGGCTTGCGGCAGGCTTTCCGCCAGGCGCGCGCAGTCCCAGACCGGCGGATCTTGCGACGCGCCGGTCAAGGGATGAGCCACGCAGCGCATGGGCTCCACGTTCTTGATGCCTTGGCCGTGCTGCCACAGCAACAGGGTGAGGTCTGCGTAGTCCATGGCGGCCGCGCCCGAAACCAGGCGATCCTCCGTCAGGCGTTCGGCCAGCACGGGCAAGCCTGAGGACGAACGCTTCTTGCCGCGGCCTGCCGCCGCCCCGTAGGCGACGCGCCACAAGCTGCTGTCCCGGTGCCTGGCGCTGAGCTTGTCGTTGCTGGCATGCAGCCAGAACTCCCCGCCTTCCCCGCCCGCGCCGGCGCGCCAGGCCAGGACGCGCCAATGCCCCTTGGGGATGCGCAGCGCCACGGCCTGCGTCAGGCGCGCCTCGGCAAGGTCCAGCAGGCACAGGCGTGTGCTGCCCGCCATGGTCAGCAGCGTCGCCACCTGCGTCTCGTCATAGGCGCGCGCCTGCATGGCGCCGGTCAGGACCGTATCCACGGGCAAGGCGCCTTCCGCGCCCTGGATGGGGCGCCACGCTTGCGGCACGCCCTGCAGGTCGTCCGCCACGTGCAGCCGGCGATGCACATTCAGGTACGCATCCGCTTCCGAGACCGACTCCGGCAGCGCGTCTCGCAAGGCCAGCCAGCGGCCGCCGCCCGGAAATTGCGCGGCATGCAGCGAATTGCAGAATGGCTCGTGATGCATGGGCGTCGCGTGCGTACGCAGGCGGGGCGTCCCGTCCGCGTCCACCGCGACTTCGATCTCGAACCAGTCCGCCACGCCCGAGGTCAGCACGATGCCGCCCCCGTGCGCGCCGAGGTAGTGGCGCGTGGCCCGTTGCTCTACCGCCAGCATGGCGCGCATGCCCTGCGCATCCTGATGCAGGCAATGCAGCTGCGCGGCGTAGACATCGCCATGGCGTTCGACGCCACCTGCCTGCCCGTCCGGCAGCGCCACCGGCTGGAAATGGGTGGCCCGCAGTGTCCAGTCGCTATCGGCCAGCGCCAGGCCGAAACCCTGCGCGCCATGGGGTCCGCTGAGCCACGCCACCATCAGCAGATGCCGCCCCAGCACGCAATGGGTCAGCCAGCGCAGCCCGACCCCGGGCCCGTCGGGCAACTGCCGCACGGCCGGCGCGGCGCCCAAGGGAAGGAAGTCGGCGGTGCGCAATCGCAGGCGCGGGTGGAAGGACAGCGGTTCAGTCATGGGTTCCATGGCGTGATTCAAGGACCAGCCCGGCATTATGCATAATGCCGGGCTGACGGCTGTCTTATGATGTCCCGCAATAGGCGCTACGCCTGAATCACCGGTACTACGCATGAGCTTCCAGAAGACACCTCCCTCCGGGCAAGCCGCCGGCAACGACGCCGACCCCGCCAGCAATCCCGACCTGATCCGGGCCTACGATGCCCAGGGCCGCGAGATCCATGTCACGCGCGATCAATGGCGCGACAGCGTCCTGCCGGGCGCCATCGAGCAGAACTGGAACGACGCCGACCCGCTAGCCGGCCTGATCATCCAGTCGCTCAACGACGGATTCTTCGACGAGATGCTCCGCCCCGCCGCACGCCTGGTCGAGCTGGACGGCAACGGCGAGCGCGCCGTCGTCCTGCAAGCCATCGTGTACATGAAAACCGGGCGCCTGGACGACTGCGAGCAGGCGCTGCTGGCCTTTTGCGCGCGGCACGGCGAGACGGGCGTGGTGCTGACCAATCTGGCCAAGGTCCACGCCGAACGCGACGACGACGCCCGCGCGCTGGAAACACTGTGGCGCGCCCTGCAACTGGATCCAAACCAGGAAAACGGCCTGGGCTGGTACGAGGCCATCCACCGCGACCACGGCGGCGACGCGGCCGGCATCGCCTCCATGCGCAAGGTCGCCGCCCTGCCCGACAGCTGGCGCGCGCAGCTGTGGTTGGCGCGTGGCGAGTTGGGCTCGCACAACTATTCCGGCGCGATTGCGCTCTACCAGGAATCCCTGGCGCGCGCGGGCAGCCCGGCGCCCGCCGACCTGCTGATGCAGATGAGCGCAGACCTGGGCAATGCCGGCCTCATCCAGGAAATCCCGCCGCTGACCAGCCCGCATTTCCATCCCGAAACGCACGGACTGAACGTAGGCAACAACCTCATCAAGGCGCTGCTGCACCTGGGCCGGCTGGACGACGCCCGCCGCATCCTGGACCAGCTCCACGCACTGAACCGCCCCGACTGGAAAAACCACCTGGCGTATTGGGACAACGCACTGGCGCAGGCCCGCGGCGCAGACTGACGGCGCCCGCCGCGGCCCGCGCGTGGCCCGATTACAGGCTGCGCGCGATCACCAGCCGCTGGATGTCGCTGGTGCCCTCATAGATCTGGCACACGCGCACGTCCCGGTAGATGCGCTCGACCGGGAAATCCTTCAGGTAGCCATAGCCGCCCAGCGTCTGGATCGCCGCCGAGCAGACCTTCTCGGCCATCTCGGAAGCGAACAGCTTGGCCATGGACGCTTCCGTCAAGGCCGGCCGCCCTGCCTCGCGCAGCGCGGCGGCATGCAGCACCATCTGCCGCGCGGCATGGATCTGGGTCGCCATGTCCGCTAGGCGGAACGACACGGCCTGATGCTCGATGATGGGTTTTCCGAAAGCCTGGCGGTCATGGGCGTAGTCGCGCGCGCATTCGAAGGCGGCGCGCGCCATGCCCACCGATTGCGACGCGATGCCGATACGGCCGCCCTCCAGGTTGGACAGCGCGATCTTGTAGCCCTCGCCCTCCGCGCCCAGCCGGTAGGCGCCGGGAATGCGCATGTCCTCGAATGCGATCTGGCACGTGTCGGAGGCATGCTGGCCCAGCTTGTCCTCGACCCGCAGGACCTTGTAGCCCGGCGTATCGGTGGGCACGATGAACGCGGAAATGCCGCGCTTGCCCGCATCGGGGTCGGTCACGGCGAACACGATCACGGTCTGGCCGTTGCGGCCGGAAGTGATGAATTGCTTGGCGCCGTTGAGGATGTAGTCGTCGCCGTCGCGGCGCGCGCGGGTATGCAGGCTGCTGGCGTCGGAACCTGCCTGCGGTTCGGTCAGCGCGAAGGCGCCGATATGTTCGCCGCGAGCCAGGGGCCGCAGGAATTGCTCTTTCTGGGCGTCGGTCCCGAACTTCAGGATGGGCATGCAGCCGACCGAGTTATGGACGCTCATGATGGTGGAACACGCGCCGCTGCCGGCCGCGATCTCTTCCAGCGCCACGGCATACGAGATATAGCCGCTGTCGTTGCCGTCCCAGGCCTCTGGCACGAGCATGCCAAAGAATCCCAGCTGCGCCATTTCCGCGATGGCGTCCGCGGGATAGTGATGGTCCCGGTCCCAGCGCTCGGCGTTGGGCGCCAGGCGCTCCTGGGCAAACCGGCGCGCCATTTCCTGGACGCTCAGCTGTTCTTCGGTCAATAGCATGCTTGTCTCTCCTGGGTGCGGTGGCCGGCGGGCGCGCAGGCGCCGCCAGGCTCTGTTTGTGCATGGCGGGCCCTGCCAAGAGAGCCCCGCCCGATTGGCAGAATACACCGCCGCAGGCGCGCCGCGGACGTCCTACTCGCGCGGCGCGTGCTGCTCGGCGCGCTGCTGGGCCGGACCCATCGCCCGGCCCAGGTTGTAGGCCGTGTTCACCAGGCCGATATGCGAAAAGCCCTGCGGGAAATTGCCGACCAGGCGCCGCTGGACGACGTCGTACTCCTCGGACAAAAGGCCCAGGTCGTTGCGCAGCCCCAGCAGCCGGTCGAACAGGCGTTCGGCATCGCCCAGGCGGCCCTGCATCACATAAGCATCGGCCAGCCAGAAGCTGCAGGCGAGGAACACACCCTCATCGCCCGCCAGCCCGTCATCGGTATGCTCGGTGGAGTAGCGGCGCAGCAGGCCGCCATGCAGCAGCTCGCGTTCGATGGCGTGCACTGTGCCCGCCACGCGCGGGTCGCTGGCCGGCAGAAAGCCCACCTGCGGAATCAGCAGCAGGCTGGCGTCCAGCGCGGCCGATCCGTAGCTCTGCACGAAACAGCCCCTGGCAGGGTCGTAGCCGTGTTCGCAGATGTCCTTCCGGATCCGCTCGCGCAGCCGCCGCCACCTCTCCACGGGCCCCTGCATGCCGAAACGCTCGCAGGCCTTGACCGCGCGGTCGAACGCCACCCAGCACATCAGCCGCGAATGCGTGAAGGCACGCCGTTCGCCGCGCACCTCCCAGATGCCATGGTCCAGCTCGCGCCAACGGTCCTCCAGCGGTTCCAGCAGCACCTTCTGCAAACGCCATGCTTCGGCCAGCGGCGCCAGGTCCGCCACGCGCGCGGCGTACAGGGTCTCGATGAGTTCACCGTAGACATCGAGCTGGCTCTGCCCCGCCGCGCCATTGCCCCTGCGCACCGGCAGGCTGGCCTCATAGCCGGGCAGCCAGGGAATCTCCAGCTCCGGCAGCCAGCGCTCGCCGGCGATGCCGTACATGATCTGCAATTGATCCGGATGTCCGGCCACCGCCCGCAACAGCCACTGGCGCCAGGCCTCGGCCTCTTCGCGGTAGCCGGCGTTCAGCAAGGCGTACAGGGTCAGCGCGGAGTCGCGCAGCCAGCAATGGCGATAGTCCCAGTTGCGGCTGCCGCCCAGCAACTCCGGCAAGGAAGTCGTCGGCGCGGCGATGATCCCGCCCGTGGGCTGGAAGGTCAGCAGCTTCAAGGTGATCAGCGAGCGCACCACCGCGTCCCGCCTCCCGCCCGCCGGGCCATCCCAATGGCAGCGCTTGGCCCATTCCTGCCACCAGGAGATCGTCCTGTCCATGCTCTCGACGCGATCGGGCACGAAATGCGGCGTGCGGTGCGAGCGGTGATACGACAGCGTGAACGGCACCACACGCCCTTGGTGCAAGGAGAAGCGCGCCGTCGTCTTCATGTCGTGCCCCTCGAGCTCGACAGGGGTATGCAGCTCCACGGCGTCCGGCCCGGCGATGGCGTTCAGGCCGTAGTCGCGCCGCCGCACCCATGGCACGGTCTGGCCGTAGTTAAAGCGCAGCACCAGTTCCATGTCCATCTGCACGTGTCCGGACTCGCCGCGCACCACGCGCACCACGTCCACCCGCTCGTCATCGTCGCTGAGCGGCATGAAGTCGTACATCACCACGACGCCTGTGCGGGTTTCGAAGCGCGTTTCCAGCACGGCGGTATCGGGCACGTACCGGCGCGTGGTCTCTCTGATCTTGCCATGCGGGGCGATGCGCCAATGGCCGTGGCGCTCGTCGCCCAGCAACGCCGCAAAGCAGGCCGGCGAATCGAAATGCGGCAGGCAGAGCCAGTCGATCGACCCGTCGCGCGCCACCAGCGCGGCGGACAGCATGTTGCCAATGAGCCCGTAGTCTTCCAGGGGTTTGGACATGGCGGCTTCAGCCCGCGCCGCGGCATTCGGGGTACGGCGTCCTGCCGGCGCCCCGGCCGCGCAGTTCAGTCGCGTGCTGCATGCCAGCCTCCTTGGCGGTAAGCGCCTGAGCATGGCGGGCCGCCGGGTGTAGAGGGTTTCAGGGTAGTCCCCGGACCAGGGGCGATGCAACCTGCGCGCCGTGCAGATTCCCAGCACACGAAACATCATAAGTTGCATAAGCGCGCGCATCGCCATATCATGAAACTTATCAAGTATCGTAATTCACCCTGAAAGAGGACTACGCGTATGCACTATGACGTCATCATCGTGGGAGGCAGCTTTGCCGGCCTTTCCGCCGCCATGCAATTGGCCCGGGCCCGCCGGCGCATCCTGCTGGTCGATGCCGGCCAGCCGCGCAACCGCTACGCCGCGCACGCGCACGGATTCCTGGGACAGGACGGCACGCCGCCACATGAGATCGTGGCCCGGGCGCGCGCGCAGTTGGCGCGCTACCCGACCGTGGATTTCCTGGACGGAGAGGCGGTCGAGGCCGCGGCGCATGATGGCGGCTTTGAACTTGCGATGGCCAGCGGGCAGCGCGTGCAGGCCTCGCGCCTGATCCTGGCCATCGGCATGCGGGACGAGCTGCCGCCCCTGCCCGGCCTGCAGGAGCGCTGGGGCCAGACCGTACTGCATTGCCCCTATTGCCATGGCTACGAAGTCGCGGGCCAGCCGCTGGGCGTCATGGCGACCCATCCGCTGTCCGCCCACCAGGCGATGCTGCTGCCGGACTGGGGGCCGACCACGTACTTCACGCAAGGCGAGTTCGAGCCCCAACCCGAGGAGGCCCGGCTGTTCGCGTCCCGCGGCGTGCGGGTGGAGCGCTCGCCGATCGTCCAATTGCTGGGAGCGGCCCCCGTCCTGGCCGGCGTGACGCTGGCGGACGGCCGCCAGTTGCCGATCCACGCGCTCTTCGTGGCCAGCAAGGCGCACATGGCCAGTCCGCTGGCGATTCAGCTGGGCTGCGCGTTCGACAGCGGGCCCATGGGGCCCGTGATACGCGTGGACGAACTCAAGCAGACGACGGTTGCCGGCGTCTACGCCGCGGGCGACGCCGCCACGCCGATGTCCAACGCCACGCTGGCGAGCGCCTCGGGGGTCATGGCCGGCGTCTGCGCGCACCGTTCGCTAGTGCTTGCCTAGGGTCTGCACACAGGTTCCAGCGTGCATAATGACGGCATGACCGGCCCGCCCTCCCTCTGGAGCACGGGCCGGATGTCCCTACGACCATGCCACCAGGAGACGCCGTGCTGGATCCGATACTCGCTGAACTGTCGACGACCCTGCCGGGAGCCAGGTCGGTCGAACAACTGACCCGGCCGCTGCTCGACATGCTGGGGGCCGTCACGGGGCTGGAGTCCACTTATCTCACGTCGATCGACCTGAAGGCCGATCTCCAGCACATCCGCTACGCGCGCAACGTCGGCGAACTGCAGATCCCCGAGGGGCTGTCCGTGCCTTGGGACGACACCCTCTGCAAGCGCGCGCTGGACGAAGGCCGCATGTGCACCAGCGATGTTTCACTATGCTGGCCGGATTCGGACGCTGCCCGCGAACTGGGCATACAGACCTATGTCAGCGCGCCGGTGCGCACCGACGACGGCATCCTGTTCGGCACGCTGTGCGCCGCCAGCGCGACGCGGCACCAGATCGCCCCGCAGGCCGAATCGGTGCTGAAACTGTTCTCCAGCGTGATCGCCAGTTTTCTCCAGCGCGAGATGCTGATGGAGCAGCTGCATGCCGCCAACGTCCAGCTCATGTCGTACGCGCTGACCGATACGCTGACCGGCCTGCCCAACCGGCGCGCGCTCTACGAGGCGCTGGAGCGCCTGCAGGCGCGCGCCATCCGCGAAGGCGGCAGCGTGCTGGTCGGCGTGATCGACCTGGACGGGTTCAAGGGCATCAACGACACCTACGGCCACCAGGGCGGAGACGCATTCCTGCAGGAAGTGTCGCGCCGGATCGCGGCGGCGCTGCGTTCGTCGGACATGCTTGGGCGCCTGGGCGGCGACGAATTCGTGCTGATCGGCCCTGGCCCCGCCCTTGCCAAGGGCGACGCGGCCCCGGGCGCCGAGGCGCAGCGCGGCGAAGCGGAAGAAGCGGCCCGGTCCCTCGAGAACCGCGCTGCGGCCGCCACCGTGGGACGCTATCAGCTGGGCGACACCGTCGTGCCCTATGAAGGCGCCAGCGTCGGCGTGGTGGCGCTGGACCCGCGCGGACTGGATGCCGAGGCCGCCGTCCGCCTGGCCGATGCGCGCATGTACGAAATCAAGCACGCCCGCAAGGCGGCGCGCACCATCCACTAGGAAACGGTCGCGGCCCGTGGCCGCGTCCGGATTACTGCAGCTGCGCCTTGAAGTACACCGCGGCCCGGGCGTTCAAGTCCCGATGAAACGCCGCCCGGTCAAAGCCGGGCTCATCCTTGCAGATGACCGGCTGCGCCTCGGTCTGCTCCGGCGAGCACGGCGTGAGGAACGCGAAGTGTGCGGAGCCCCTGGCCACCAGGTAATCCGGCGCCACGCCCAGGCCCTGGCGCACGGCGTCCACGCTGGCGGGGCTCACCCCGTCGCCACCCTGCTCCGACGCCCATAGCTGAATGGGAATGGCGACGTGTTTCAAGGCTTCGCCCGGAAAGGCATTCAGCGGATCGGCGATTACCGCCGCCTTGATGCGCGCATCCTGCGGATACGGCTGCTTCGGCACCTTCCCGGCCGCGATGTCGCGGCACATCGGCAGTGTCGGCGCGTCCTGGCATGTCGCCAGCCCCGTTTGAAAGTCGGGCACCGCGCCGGCCAGCACCAGGCCCGTATAGCCGCCGCGCGAAAAACCGAAGAAGCCGACCTTGTCCGGATCCAGCTGGGATTTTCCCGGCCACGCGCCCGTCATGTAATCGATCAGCCGGCGCATTTCCCTGGGCCGGGTCGAGAAGATCGACAGATACCCTTGCCGCGAGCGGTCCTGCGCGTTGTCGCCCACATGGTTGATCGCGGCGACGACGAATCCCGCATCGGCCAGCGCCGCGGCGGTGTCGTGGTGGCTCAGGTAAGAGCCGGCCGACCCGTGCGACATGACGATGAGCGGATACCGGCCGCCGGGCATCCTGCAGTCCGGCACGGCGGCGATGACGGCGCGGCCTATCTTGGTTTCGCCTGCCGGCTCGGCGCAGGGATACCACACCGCGCCTTGCAAGGCGGGGCCGTTCTGGTCCATGGGCAGGTTCAGGCGCTGGAAGCCGGCGGCTTGGGACAGGCCGGCCGACAGCGCCAGCGCGAAGGTCAGAGTGAGTCGGAGCTTGAAAGTCAAAGTCATGCGGGGATGCAAAGAAAAGAAAGCAGAACAGTTATTACGGGTACCGGCAATACCGGTATTCGAGCTTGCCTTGTTGCGGTCGCCGGCAGGCACAACAATGCCGGTCCGACTTCACCGACTTCAGGAAACCCCAATCATGCGGATTTCGTTATTGCACACCATTGAAGGCAACCAGGCGGTTTTCGATCAGGCCGCCGCGGATGCCGGCCATGCGCCCGGCCAGTTGCGCCATGCGCTGCGGCCGGATCTCAGGATCGCGGTGGAGCAGGCGAAAGGGCTTGGCGATACGGTCGACGACGGCCTGAAAAGCCGGATCAGGAACGAACTGGTGGCGCTGGCGGCCGATGCGGACGTGGTGATTGTGACATGCGCCACGCTCGGACCGGCCGCCTGTGAAGTCACGGATTTGCCGGTTCCCATCATCCGCGCGGATACCGCATTGGCGGAGACGGCCGCGCGCATGGGCGCGAACATCGTCGTGCTCTGCGCGGCGGAATCCGCCGTCCCGGCAAATCGCAAACTGTTCGAACGCTACGCGCAACCGGCCGGCGCCCGCGTCGAGGTACGCCTGGTGCCCTCAGCCTGGGATCTGTTCAAGAACGGCGAGATGGCGGCGTGCCTGGGCGCGGTGGCCAGCGCCGCGGACGACGCGTACGGGCAAGGCGCGGACGTCGTCGCGTTTGCGCATCCGTGGATGGCGGCGGCGGGCCGAGCCATGCATGGGGCAGGCAGGCCGCTCGATGGCGCCGCCGCCTCATTGGCGCAGGCCTGCGGCATGGCGGCCACTTGATCGGGCTGCGGGCCATGCCTGCCGATAATTCTTCCAGGAAAAACGCCACGTCCGTGTGGCGTTTTCCCTGGTCCTTCCTCTTTACCTCACCTTCCCTTCCTTCCACGCCGACAGCAGCTTCTCATAGGGGATCGTCTCGCCCTTGGGCTTTTCGTTGGCCAGCTTCTTCCACGGCGCATGCTGGTCCGACAGCCACTTGCTGGGGTCGCTCTTGGGATTCAGCTTGGGCGCGCACTGCGCCATGCCTGCCCGTTCAAGCCGCGCCATGACCTGGTCCATTTCATTGGCCAGGTTGTCCATTGCCGCCTGTGGGGTCTTCTCGCCGGTGACGGCCGTCGCCACGTTCTTCCACCACAGCTGCGCGAGCTTCGGATAGTCCGGCACGTTGGTGCCGGTCGGCGTCCACGCCACCCGCGCGGGGCTGCGGTAGAACTCGATCAGGCCGCCGTAGTTCGCCGCGTTCTTGGTGAAGAACTCGCTGTTGATGTCGCTGTCGCGGATGAACGTCAAGCCGGTGATGGACTTCTTGAGCGAGACGGATTTGGACGTGACGAACTGCGCATACAGCCAGGCCGCCGCCATCTTGTCCGGGTTGGTGGACTTGAAGAAGGTCCATGAACCCACGTCCTGATAGCCGTTCTGCATGCCGTCCTTCCAGTACGGGCCATAGGGCGACGGGGCCATGCGCCACTTCGGCGTGCCGTCGTCGTTGACGACCGGCAAGCCCTTCTTGGTCATGTCCGCCGTGAATGCGGTGTACCAGAAGATCTGCTGGGCGATCTGGCCTTGCGCGGGCACGGGGCCGGATTCCGAGAAGGTCATCCCCATGGCCTGTTGCGGGGCGTACTTCTTCATCCAGTCCACGTACTTCGTCAGCGCGTAGACGGCGGCCGGACTGTTGGTGGCGCCGCCGCGCGAGACCGATGCGCCCACCGGCGTGCATTTGTCGTCGGCGACGCGGATGCCCCATTCGTCCACCGGCATGCCGTTGGGCAGCCCCTTGTCGGCGGCGCCGGCCATGGACAGCCACGCGTCGGTGAAGCGCCAGCCCAGCGACGGGTCCTTCTTGCCGTAGTCCATGTGGCCATAGACCCGCTTGCCGTCGATCTCCTTGACGTCATTGGAGAAGAAGGCGGCAATGTCTTCGTAGGCCGACCAGTTGGTGGGCACGCCCAGGTCATAGCCGTACTTGGCCTTGAACTTGTCCTTCAGGTCCTGGCGGGCGAACCAGTCCGCGCGGAACCAGTAGACGTTGGCGAACTGCTGGTCGGGCAGCTGGTAGAGCTTGCCGTCCGGCGCCGTGGTGAACTTGGTGCCGATGAAGTCCTTCAGGTCCAGATCGGGGTTGGTCCATTCCTTGCCCGCGCCGGCCATGTAGTCGGACAGCGGCAGGATGGCGCCGTAACGGTAATGGGTGCCGATCAGGTCGGAGTCGGAGATCCAGCCGTCGTAGATGGACTTGCCGGACTGCATCGACGTCTGCAGCTTTTCGACGACGTCGCCTTCCTGGATCAGGTCGTGGTTGACCTTGATGCCGGTGATTTCAGCGAAGGCCTTGGCCAGCACCTTGGACTCGTATTCATGCGTGGTGATGGTTTCGGACACCACGCTGACCTCGTTGATTCCCTTGGCTTTGAGCTTGGCCGCGGCGTCGATGAACCATTTCATCTCGGCCATCTGCTGGTCCTTGGACAGCGACGAAGGCTGGAACTCCGAATCGACCCACTTCTTCGCCTCCGGCTCGCCGGCCCATGCCCCTGACGTTCCGATCAGGGCGATAGCGGCCGCCATGGCGTGCATGCGCAATTTCATGACCTGTCTCCTCGATAAGTCTTCCCCTTATCGTGCTGCGGACCGCTGGCCGGGGAAGACGCTGGCCGATAGTCCTTCCAAACCGCCTGAAATGCACCAGGGTCTAGCGCCCCTCTTCAGCCTTTTTTCATGATGAATACCAGCAGCAGCATGGACAGCACGAAGCTGATCCATACCGATGGCGGTTGCTCCAGCGAAAACCATTCCACCGCCTTCTGGCCAAACCCCAGAAACGCCAGGTTGAGCCAGGCCGCGGCCATCAGGCCGATGAACAGCCTGTCGCCGCGCGTGGTGGGCAAAGGCAAGAAGCCCTTCCTTTCGTGCGTGGGCGACTTCAGTTCCCATATCGTCATGCCGGCCAGCATCAGGACGATGCAACTGAAAAACACGGCGACCGGCGTGGTCCATACCATCCAGCTGAACATGTCCGGGTCCTCCCAGGGTCAATTCACGCTACACGCGGCCCATCGCGAAGCCCTTCGCGATGTAGTGGCGCACGAACCAGATGACGATGCCGCCAGGCACGATGGTCAGCACGCCCGCTGCCGCCAGCACGCCCCAGTCCATGCCCGAGGCCGACACCGTGCGCGTCATGGTGGCGACGATGGGCTTGGCATTGACGGACGTCAGCGTGCGCGCCAACAGCAGTTCCACCCAGCTGAACATGAAGCAGAAGAAGGCCGCCACCCCCACGCCCGACTTGATCAGCGGCAGGAAGATCGTCAGGAAAAAGCGCGGAAACGAATAGCCGTCGACGTAGGCGGTTTCGTCGATCTCGCGCGGGACGCCGGACATGAAACCCTCCAGGATCCACACGGCCAGCGGCACGTTGAACACCAGGTGCGCCAGCGCCACCGCCAGATGGGTATCCATCAGCCCGAACGAACTGTAGAGCTGGAAGAACGGCAGCAGGAACACGGCGGGAGGCGTCATCCGGTTGGTGAGCAGCCAGAAGAACACGTGCTTGTCGCCGATGAAGCGGTAGCGCGAGAACGCGTAGGCCGCCGGCAGCGCCACCGTCAGCGAGATCACGGTGTTGATGACGACATAGATCAGCGAGTTGATGTAGCCCGAATACCAGGCCGGGTCCGTGAAGATGGTGCGGTAGTGCTCGAAGGTGAAGTCGCGCGGCCACAGCGTCAGCGTGCTGACGATTTCGGTGTTCGTCTTGAACGACATGTTCAGCATCCAGTACAGCGGCAGGATGGCGAACACCAGGTACAGGGTCAGGAAAGCGCCGCGCCACCAGGTGTTGTTCTCACGCATTTGCACGCTCCTCGTCGAAGCCGCCGGTGGTGCCGGCGCGCTGCATCCAGTTGTAGAGGATGAAGCACAACAGCAGGATGATCAGGAAATAGATGATGGAAAACGCGGCGGCCGGGCCCAGGTCGAACTGCCCCACCGCCTTCTGGGTCAGGTACTGGGACAGGAAGGTGGTGGCGTTGCCGGGCCCGCCGCCGGTCAGCACGAAGGGCTCGGTGTAGATCATGAAGCTGTCCATGAAGCGCAGCAGCACCGCAATCATCAGCACACCGCGCATCTTGGGCAGCTGGATGTAGCGGAACACGGCGAAGCGCGACGCGCCGTCGATGCGGGCAGCCTGGTAATACGCGTCGGGAATCGCGCGCAGGCCCGCATAGCAGAGCAGCGCGACCAGCGGAGTCCAGTGCCAGACGTCCATGATCAGCACGGTGACCCAGGCGTCGAAGTCGTTGCCGGTGTAGTTGTAGTCCACGCCCAGCCAGGACAGGGTGGCGCCCAGCAGACCGATGTCGGTGCGCCCGAACACCTGCCAGATCGTGCCCACCACGTTCCACGGGATCAACAGCGACAGCGCGATGATCACCAGCACCGCCGAGGCGCGCCAGCCGCTGGCGGGCATGGACAACGCCAGCAGGATGCCCAGCGGGATCTGGATGACCAGCACCGCCACCGAAAAGCCGATCTGGCGGAACAAGGCGCCGTGCAGTTCTTCGTCCTGCAGGACCGCGGCAAACCATTCCGTGCCGACGAAGACGCGGCGCTCGGGCGAAATGATGTCCTGCACCGAATAGTTGACGATGGTCATCAGCGGCAGGATGGCCGAGAACGCCACGCACAGCACCACGGGCAGGACCAGGAACCAGGCCCGGTGATCTATGGGTTTCATCGGATCAGCTCCTCGTCGCGGTAAAAGCAGGTGTGCGGGTTCAGCACGGACAGCCACACCGTTTCGCCGGCAGCGGCGTGGACGATGTTGCTGCCCAGCCGCGCGCGCACCGGCGTGCCTTCGAAGTCGGCCACCAGCAGCGTGTAGGTGCCCACGTCCTGCACGCGCTCCACGCGCATGGGCACGGCGCCGGGCGTGCCCGGCTCGGTCACCTTGAGGTACTCGGGGCGCACGCCCAGCTTGACCGGGCCGGCCTCGGCCAGCTTGGCCGCCATGGGCTGCGCCACGCCCTCGACCCGGCACTGGCCCAGCATCAGCGCCCCGTCGCGCCACTGCGCGGGCAGGAAGTTCATGCCGGGCGACCCGATGAAATGGCCGACGAAGGTGTGTTCGGGCCGCTGGAACAGGTCGTCCGCGCTGCCCACCTGGACGGCGCGGCCTCGCGCCATGACCATGACCTGGTCGGCAAAGGTCAGCGCCTCGGTCTGGTCGTGCGTCACGTAGATCAGCGTGAGCTTGAATTCGTGATGGATTTCCTTGAGCTTGCGCCGCAGTTCCCACTTGAGCTGCGGATCGATCACCGTGAGCGGCTCGTCGAACAGGATGGCCGACACGTCGCTGCGCACGAGCCCCCGGCCCAGCGAGATCTTCTGCTTGGCATCCGCCGTCAAGCCGCTGGCGCGGCGGTCCAGCACGCTGGACATTTCCAGCATCTCGGCAATGCGGCCCACGCGGTCGCGGATGCGGTCGGGCGGAATGCCCCGGTTGCGCAGCGGAAAGGCCAGGTTCTGGGCGACGGTCATGGTGTCGTACACCACCGGAAACTGGAAGACCTGGGCGATGTTGCGCGCCTGCGGGCTCTTGCCGGTGACGTCCTGGCCGTCGAACAGGATGCGCCCGTGCGAGGGGCGCAAGAGGCCGGACACGCAGTTCAGCAGCGTGGTCTTGCCGCAGCCGGACGGCCCCAGCAAGGCATAGGCTCCGCCGTCGCGGAAGGTGAATTTCAGCGGCAGCAGCGCATAGTCCTCATCGGTCTTCGGGTCCGGCACGTAGGAATGGGACAGGTCCAGCTCGATCTGCGCCATCAGGCCACCTCCCCCGCGCCCGCCGGCTGCCGGGGCGCGGCCAGCAGCGCGCCATCGGCGCCGAAGGCGTAGGTCTGCGCGGGATCGAAATACAGCTGCACTCGCTGGTCCAGCGTATAGCGGTGTACGCCGGGCAATTGCGCCACCACGTCGCCCGCGGCCGTTTCCGCGTGCACGAAGGTGTCGGACCCGGAAATCTCGGCCAGCTTGACCAGTCCCGGCAGCGGGATGTGGCCGGGACGGGGCTCCACGTCCAGCGCCCCCGCCCGCAGGCCGGCGGTGATGTCCGCGTCCGCGCCCGGCGGCAGCGCGCGCTCCACCAACACGTCGCCTTGCAGGACGAAGCCGGCTTCCTGGCGCCGGGCGGCGAACAGGTTCATGGGCGGATCGCTGAACGCGCGCGCCACGCGGATGGAATTGGGGCGGTGAAAGACCTCCGCGGTGGGGCCGTACTGCAGCAGCTCGCCGGCATCCAGCACCGCGGTGTGGCCTCCCAGCAACAGCGCCTCGCCCGGTTCGGTCGTGGCGTAGACCACCGTGGACCGCCCTTCGGCGAACAATTCGGACAGTTCGTCGCGCAGTTCCTCGCGCAATTTGTAGTCCAGGTTGACCAGCGGTTCGTCCAGCAGGATCAGCGGCGCGTCCTTGGCCAGGGCCCGGGCCAGCGCCACCCGCTGCTGCTGTCCGCCGGACAGTTCCGACGGATAGCGCGCCAGCAGGTGGTCTATGTGCAGCCGCGCCGCCATGGCCTGGACTTTCTCGCGCGTGTCGGACGCGCCGCGCAGCTTCAGCGGCGAGGCGATGTTGTCGTAGACCGACATGGAGGGGTAGTTGATGAACTGCTGATACACCATCGCCACGTTGCGCTGGCGTACGGGCACGCCGGTTACGTCGACGCCGTCGGCCAGCACGCGGCCTTCGGTGGGCCGGTCCAGTCCGGCCATGATGCGCATCAGCGAGGTCTTGCCGGCCAGGGTCGCCCCCAGCAGCACCGTCATGGCGCCCGGAACCGGGGCCAGGCTCATGGGATACAGGTGCGTTTGCGAGCCGGCTCGCAAACCGATCCTGTCCAGGGTCAGCTGCATCTAGTCTCCTCTACCTACTTATACGTCCCTGTTTTTTTCTACGGACTTCGGTATTCGGTACAGCGTCGCGACCTGCGTTCAAGCGAGCAATACGATGAGCATACTCTTTCAGATGGCTTTCGTTTTTTGTGCGTTTTACTCAAGAAGCGAACAAAAAACAATCTTGCAGTGCGTCATTATTTTTCGCTTTTGTTGTTTTATCATGCGAACATGACACTGAATCCACGACAGAGCGCGTTGATCGAAACGGTGCGGGCCCAGGGCTCGGCCTCGATCGAAGAACTCGCCAAACGTTTTGACGTCACGCTGCAGACCGTGCGGCGGGACGTCAACATCCTTTCGGAAGCCGGCCTGCTGTCGCGCTTTCATGGTGGCGTGCGCATCGAAGCGTCCACCATCGAGAACATTGCGTACCGCAAGCGCCAGGGGCTGCACGCCGCGGGCAAGCAGCGCATCGCCGAAGCCGTGGCGCGCGCCGTGCCCGACGGCTGTTCGCTGATCCTGAACATCGGCACCACCACCGAGGCCATCGCGCGCGCGCTGCTGCGCCACCGCGGGCTGCGCGTCATCACGAACAACCTGCACGTGGCCGACATCCTGTCGGACAACCCCGACTGCGAAGTCATCGTGGCCGGCGGCGTGGTTCGCTCGCGCGACCGCGGCATTGTCGGCGAGGCCACCATGGACTTCATCCGCCAGTTCAAGGTGGATATCGGCCTGATCGGGATTTCCGGCATCGAGGCCGACGGCACCCTGCGCGATTACGACTTCCGCGAAGTGCGCGTGGCCCGGACCATCATCGAACAATCCCGCGAGGTCTGGCTGGCGGCCGACAGCAGCAAGTTCAAGCGCCAGGCCATGGTGGAACTGGCGCATATCTCGCAGATAGACCGCTTCTTCACCGACGCACATCCGCAGGAACCGCTGGCCCAGGTGCTGCTGGACTCCGGCGTGCGCTGCGACGTCGCGGCCGCGCCCAACACCCTCAAACCCACTTCCTGACCGAAGCGCCGGACCGGCCACGAGCCCGCTTCCGGCATGCCGTCACGAACACCGCAATCTACCTCGCGGCGCCGCCGCCACCAACGATATGAACCAACCGCTAGCCTCCGTCACCCCGCCCGACCGCAACCGCCTGCTGAACACGCTGGACAACACCCACTCGTGGGACGTCATCGTCATCGGCGGCGGCGCGACGGGCCTGGGCACCGCCGTCGACGCCGCCTCGCGCGGCTACCGGACGCTGCTGGTCGAAGGCGCGGACTTCGCCAAGGGCACGTCCAGCAAGGCCACCAAACTCGTCCACGGCGGCGTGCGCTATCTGGCGCAAGGCAACGTGAGCCTGGTGCGCGAGGCCCTGCATGAACGCGGCCTGCTCAATCGCAACGCGCCGCACCTGGTGTGGCCGCTGGGCTTCGTGGTACCGGCCTACAACCTGTTCGACCAGCCCTTCTACGGCATCGGCCTGAAGATGTACGACATGCTGGCGGGCAAGCTGAACCTGGCGCCCAGCCGTTGGCTGTCGCGCCGCGAAACGCTGGCCAATGCGCCCACCTTGTCCGAAAACGTGAACGGCCGCGGCCTCAAGGGCGGCGTGCTGTACTACGACGGCCAGTTCGACGACGCGCGCCTGGCCGTCAGCCTGATGCGCACGCTATTCGACCTGGGCGGCACCGCGGTGAACTACGTGCGCGCCACCGGCCTGACCTCCACCAGCGGCAAGGTGGACGGCGTGACCGTACAGGACGTGATCGGCGGGGCCAGCTTCACCTTGCGGGCGCGCTGCGTCGTCAATGCCACCGGCGTCTGGGTCGATGCCGTGCGGCGCATGGAAGACAAGAACGCGCAGACGATGGTGGCCCCGAGCCAGGGCGTGCACCTGACCCTGCCGCAGGACTTCCTGCCCGGCAAGCGCGCCATCCTCATTCCCAAGACCGACGACGGCCGCGTGCTGTTCGTGGTGCCATGGAACGGCCACACCATCGTGGGCACGACCGACACGCCGCGCGACGACCTGCCGCTGGATCCCGAAGCGGGCGCGCAGGACGTGGACTTCATCCTGGGCACGGCGGCGCGCTATCTCAGCCGCAAACCCACGCGCGACGACGTCACCAGCGTCTGGGCGGGCTTGCGTCCGCTGGTCAAGGCCACCGGCGAAGCCTCCACCAAGCAGCTGTCGCGCGAGCACACGATCCTGGTCTCCAAGGCCGGCCTGGTGACGGTGACGGGCGGCAAATGGACCACCTATCGCCGCATGGCGCAGGACGTGGTGGACACCGCGATCCAGCACCAGCTGCTGACGCAAGCGACCTGCCGCACCGAATCGCTGCCGCTGCACGGCGCGGCGGGACTGGCGCCTGCGCAGGAACATGCCGGCACGCCGGACAGCTATTACGGCAGCGACCTGGCCGCATTGAAGGCCCTGCCCGGCGCGGACCGCATGCTGGTCAAGGCCAGCGGCCTGTCGGAAGCGCATGTGCGTTTCGCGGCGCGTTTCGAGCTGGCGCGCAGCGCCGAGGACGTGTTGGCGCGCCGCAACCGCGCCCTGTTCCTGGACAGCGAAGCCGCCATGCTGGCCGCGCCCGAAGTGGCGCGCATTCTGGCGGAAGAATTGGGCCACGATGCCGCCTGGCAGCAGCGCACGCTGCAGGACCTGGCCGTCGTCGCCGCGAACTACCGCCTGAAATAGCGCCCTGCTACGGCACGCGCAGCGGGCTTGCCTGGATCATGTTTTCGAACACTCGCAGCAGATCGGGATCGCACTTGGATCCCGCTTCCAGGTGCAGGATATGCATGATCTGCGCGTGCGTGCGCGCCGGATGATAGGGCCGCGCATCGCCCAGGGCATCGTAGGAATCCGCCAGGGAAATGATGCGCGAATGCAGCGGGATGTCGTGCCCGGACAGGCCGGCCGGATACCCGGAACCGTCGAAGTGTTCATGGTGATGGCGCACCGCCAGCGCGATCAGCTCGCGTTGCGGCATCGCGGATTGCATGATGATGTCGGCCCCGACCGCGGCGTGCGTCTTCATGATTTCCCAATCGTCCTTGTCCAGGCGCTTGGGCGAATGCAGCACGCGGTCGGGCGTGCCGATCTTGCCCACGTCGTGCAGTCTTGCGGCAACGGCGACGGCGTCCTGCTCGACTTCAGGCAAGCCACAGGCGCGGGCCAATGCCACGCTCAGGGCGACGACTCTGTTGCAATGCCGGCCTGTGGCCGGGTCACGCGCCTGCATGGCGGCGAACAGCGCCGCCTCGCAGGAACCTTCGGGAACTTCGGGTACGTCGGGAGGCATCGGAAAAAGCGCGCGCCGGGACTGTGCCACGGCGTGCTTGTGTCAGAAAGTAGCGATTCTGACACAATGTGCCGCCACATCAGCCAAACAGATGAACCGTCCGGGGACGGCGCAGAACCTGGCTTTGCGTCCGCCCGGTCAGGCCCTGCCGCGATTTCCAGCCATTTTCAGTTCTTGAGCCGCTCCAGCAGGGCTTGAGCCACCTTCACGGACGAGGCCGGATTCTGGCCGGTGATCAAAAGTCCGTCGCTGACCACATGTGGCTGCCAGTCCGGACCGCTGCTGTAGAGACCACCCAGTTTCTTGAGTTCGTCCTCGACCAGGAACGGCACCACGTCGGTCAACTGCACGGCAGCTTCTTCCGCGTTGGAAAACCCCGTGACCTGCCTGCCCTGCACCAACGGCTTGCCATCGGCGGTCTTGGTGTGGCGCAGTACGCCGGGCGCGTGGCACACGGCCGAAACCGGCTTGCCCGCCGCCAGCATGGTCTCGATCAAGGCAATGGACTTGTCGTCTTCCGCCAGATCCCATAGCGGCCCGTGGCCGCCCGGGTAGAACACCGCGTCATAGTCGGCGGGCTGCACCTCGGCCAGCCGGCGGGTGGACGCCAGCAGGCGCTGCGCCTGCTCGTCCTGCCGGAAGCGGCGCGTATCGTCGGTTTGCGCGTCGGGGTCGTCGCTCTTGGGATCCAGCGGCGGCTGGCCGCCGTGGGGCGACGCCAGCGTTACCTTGGCGCCGGCGTCGACGAAGGCGTAGTAAGGCGCCGCGAACTCCTCCAGCCAGAAGCCCGTCTTGCGGCCGGTATTGCCCAGGGTGTCATGGGAAGTCAGCACGATCAGGATGTTCATGTTGCGCTCCGTTCATCAGGGCCGACCCGCACGATGCGTTTGCCGGCGTTTTCGCCCTTGAGCAGCCCGATCAGCCCGCGCGGGGCATTCTCCAGGCCGTCCACCACGTCCTCGCGGTACTTGATCCGGCCTTCCTTGATCAGGCCTTCCATCGCTTCGCGGAATTCGCCATAGCGGTGTGCGTACTCATTGAAAATGATGAAACCCTGCATCTTGAGCCGCTTGGTCAGGATGGTGCGCATCAGCAGCGCCAGGCGGTCCGGCCCCTCGGGCTGGCTGGTGGCGTTGTAGGCCGAGATCAGTCCGCAGACCGGCACGCGGGCGCGCGGGTTCAGCAGGGGCAGCACGGCGTCGAAGACCGCGCCGCCCACGTTCTCGAAGTACACGTCGATGCCTTGCGGCACGGCGCGGGCCAGGCGTCCGGGCAGGTCCGGCGCCTTGTGGTCCAGGCATTCGTCAAAGCCCAGTTCGTCGACCACGTAGCGGCACTTGTCCGGGCCGCCCGCGATGCCCACGACCTTGCAGCCGTGGATCTTGGCGATCTGGCCGACCACCGCGCCCACCGCGCCGCTGGCCGCGGCCACCACCACGGTTTCGCCGGCCTTGGGCTGGCCGATGTCCAGCAGGCCCATGTAGCCGGTGAAGCCGGGCATGCCCAGCACGCCCAGCGAATAGGACGGATGCTGGGGATTGGCCCCCAGACGCACCAGGCCCGTGCCATCGGATACGGCGTAGTCCTGCCAGCCGGACTGCGCCAGCACCCATTCGCCGGGCTGGTACTGCGGATGATTGGAGGCCTCGACCCGCGTAACGGTGCCGCCCACCATGGGCTGGCCAACCTGGACGGGTTCGGCATAGGACGGGGCGTCGCTCATGCGGCCGCGCATATAGGGATCCAGGGACAGATAGACCGTGCGCAGCAGCACCTGGCCTGGGCCGGGCTGCGGCACTTCGCCCGTTTCCAGGCGGAAATCGCTGTCGGCGGGCTCGCCGTGCGGGCGCGCGGCAAGCACGATACGGCGGTTGATCAAAGACGATTGCGGCATAACGTCCAGCCTCCTTCGGGAAGCCGCCCGGGCCTTGCGGGCAATACCCGGGTGGCGTTGTGGGAACCGACCCATTACACCATTGATGCCCCCGCCCCCCAGGTTGTAACCCTGATGGTCGCCCCCCTTTTAATTAATTAATTCCTTAATTAGAATCTTGCGCATGTGCCCAGTCCCGCCTCCCTCCCCTCGACGCCCCGGACGCCCGCCGCGCCCGGACAATGCCGCCGCGCGCGCCAAGCTGCTGGACCTGGCGACCGGCCTGTTCGCCGCGCAAGGCGTGGCCGCCACCACCATCGCCAACATCGCGCAGCGCGCGGGCGTGACGCCCGCCATGCTGCATTACTACTTCAAGAGCCGCGACCAGCTGATCGACGCGGTCGTGCTGGAACGGATCGTGCCGGTCATCGGCTTTGTCTGGGAACCGGTGCCGCTGCCAACCGCGCCGGACCGGGAATCCCATCCGGACCCGGCCGCCGCCGCGCGCGGCTTCATCACGGAAATCGTGACCCGCCTGGTGCAGAGCGCAACCGAACGGCCCTGGCTGCCTTCGCTGTGGATGCACGAAGTGGTCAATGAAGGCGGCCAGCTGCGCGAACGCGTGCTCCGCCATCTGCCTGCGGACAGGCTGCAGGCGTTTGCGGGCCTGATCGCCGAATGCCAGCGCCGCGGCGCCATCACGCCGGGCGTGGAACCGCGCCTGGTGTTTCTTTCCATCCTGGGCATGACCCTGCTGCCGCTGGCCACCTCCAACTTGTGGCGCCGCATCTGGCAGGGCGATCCTGTCGCGCAGGCCATCAACCACGAGGCGATCGCGGCCCACGCCATCGCCATGCTGACGGGCGGCCTGTTCACGCCGCCCCAAGCCCCACCCTCAGGACGCTGACCATGCGCACCCTACGCCCCGTGCCCGCCGCCGCCCCGGTCCTGGCCCTGCTGTTGCTGGCCGGCTGCGGCAACAACGAGCAGGCCTTCTACCAGGGATATGTGGAAGGCGAGTACGTCTACATCGCCTCGTCCGAGGCAGGCCGCCTGGACGCGCTGACGGTGCGCCGCGGCCAGCAGGTCGGCGCCGACACGCCCTTGTACGCGCTGGAAGCCACGCGCGAAGCGGCCGCGCGCGACCAGGCCAGCGCGGAACTGGCGGCGGCCAGCGCGCAGCTGGAAGACATCGCCACCGGCAAGCGCCCGCCCGAAGTCGACGTCAGCCTCGCCCAGCTGGCGCAGGCGGAAGCCGCCAGCCGCCGTTCCGCCGCGCAGTTGCAGCGCGACAGCGCGCAGTTCCGCATCGGCGGCATCGCGCGTTCGCAGCTGGACGACAGCCGCGAACAGGCGCAATCGGACGCCGCGCGGGTGCGCGAATTGAAGGCGCAGCTGGAAGTGACCCGGCTTCCCGGCCGCGACGAGCAGCGGCGCGCCCAGGCCGCCCAGGTGGAGGCGGCCCGCGCCGCGCTGACGCAGGCGGAATGGACGCTGGCCCAGAAGCGCCTGGCCGCGCCCGCCGCCGGGCAGGTGTTCGACACGATGTACCGCGTGGGCGAATGGGTGCCGGCGGGCAGTCCGGTCGTGAGCCTGCTGCCGCCCGGCAACATCAAGGTGCGCTTCTTCGTGCCGGAAACCGTGGTGGGATCGCTGAAGGTCGGGCAGCAGGCCACGCTGCGCTGCGACGGCTGCGGAGATCCCATTCCCGTACGCATCGACTACGTGTCGGACCAGGCCGAGTACACGCCGCCGGTCATCTACAGCCGCGAAAGCCGCAGCAAGCTGGTCTACATGGTGGAGGCCCGGCCCGCGCCCGAGGCCGCGGCCCGGCTGCATCCGGGCCAGCCGGTGGAGGCCACGCTGCAATGAACGCGCACGCAGAAGGCGGCAACGTCATCGACGTCCGCGCCCTGAACAAGCACTTTGGAGACAAGCACGTCGTCAACGACGTGTCGCTGCAGGTGCGCGAAGGCGAGATCTTCGGCTTCCTGGGCCCCAACGGCAGCGGCAAGACCACCTGCATCCGCCTGATGTGCGGCCTGCTTACGCCCGATTCCGGCAGCGGCACCTGCCTGGGCTACGACATCGTCCGCGACAGCGCACAGATCAAGCGGCACGTGGGCTACATGACGCAGAAGTTCTCCTACTGGGACGACCTGACCATCCGCGAGAACCTGGACTTCGTGGCCCGCATGTATGGCATGCCGCAGCGCAAGGAAACCGTGGACCGTGCGCTGGAGGACCTGGGACTGCAAAGCCGGGCCGGCCAGCTGACGGGCTCGCTGTCGGGCGGCTGGAAGCAGCGGCTGGCGCTGGCCGCCTGCCTGCTGCACCAGCCGCGGCTGCTGCTGCTGGACGAGCCCACCGCCGGCGTGGATCCCACCGCGCGGCGCGACTTCTGGGAGCAGCTGCACGAGCTGGCCGCGCGCGGCATTTCGGTCCTGGTCAGCACGCACTACATGGACGAGGCCGAACGCTGCCACAAGCTGGCCTATATCTCCTACGGCAAGCTGCTGACGCAGGGCACGGCCGACCAGGTGATCGCCGAGCAGCACCTGACCACCTGGGCCATCCACGGCCACAACCTGGTGCCGCTGGGCCAGCGCCTGCGCGGCGCGCCAGGCGTGGACCAGACGGTGGCGTTCGGTTCCGCGCTGCACATCAGCGGCCAGGACGCGGCGCTGCTGGAGCACACGCTCAGAAGCGCCATCGAGGGCCAGGACCTGCGCCTGGAACGCATCGACACCAGCCTCGAGGACGTCTTCATCTACCTGATGAACCGGTCCACGGATAACTTCGCGAGCCGGCCATGATCCAGCGCCTGCAAGGCTTTTCCTGGTCGCGCTGGTGGAGCATGGTGCTAAAGGAGTTCCTGCAGCTGCGGCGCGACCGCATCACCTTCGGCATGATCGTGGGCCTGCCCATCATGCAGCTGGCGTTGTTCGGCTACGCCATCAACACCGACCCCAGGCAGATGCCCACCGCCGTGATCGCGGCCGACCACAGCCCGTTCACGCGCAGCTTCATCGCGGCGATGAAGTCCTCGGACTACTTCCACATCACCGAGGAACTGGACAACGAGGAAGCCGGACGCGCCGCGCTGGCCCAAGGCCGGGTGCTGTTCGTGGTGACGATACCCCCGGACTTCACGCGCCGCCTGCTGCGCGGCGAACGCCCGGCGCTGCTGATCGAGGCCGACGCCACCGATCCCATGGCGACCGGCATGGCCATCGGCGCGGCCACCCAGCTGACGCAGGCCGTGGCGCAAAAAGACCTGACCGGCCCCCTGGCGGCCCTGGCTGGCGGCCAGCCGCCATTCGACGTGCGTGTGCACCAGCTCTACAACGAAGAGCAGATCTCGCAATACAACACAGTGCCGGGGCTGATGGGGGTGATCCTCACGATGACACTGGTGATGATGACCGGCCTGGCCATGACCCGCGAGCGCGAACGCGGCACGATGGAAAACCTGCTGGCGATGCCGGTGCGGCCGATCGAGGTGATGACGGGCAAGATCGTGCCTTACATCGCGATCGGCCTGATCCAGGCAACCATCATCCTGCTGGCCGCGCACTTCGTGTTCCATGTGCCGATCATGGGCAGCCTGCTGTCCGTGTACCTGGCGGCGCTGCTGTTCGTGGCGGCGAACCTGACGGTGGGCATCACGCTGTCGTCGCTGGCGCAGAACCAGCTGCAAGCCATGCAGCTGACCATGTTCTATTTCCTGCCCAACATGCTGCTGTCGGGGTTCATGTTCCCGTTCCAGGGGATGCCGATGTGGGCGCAGTACCTGGGCAACCTGCTGCCGCTGACCCATTTCAACCGCCTGATCCGCGGCATCCTGCTCAAGGGCAACGGCTGGTGGGACCTGTGGCCCAGCATCTGGCCGCTGCTGCTGTTCACCGTGGTCGTCATGACCGCCGCCGTGAAGTTCTACCGCCGCACCCTGGATTGACCCGCCATGCACCGCCCAGCCCGCCTGTCCGCCCCCCGCCCCCTGGCCTCGATCGCGCTGTGCGCGCTGCTGTCGGGCTGCGCGGTCGGCCCTGATTTCACATCCCCGGCGGCGCCGGACGTGTCCGCCTACACGGCGCAGGCGGACCCGGGTCCGTCCGATGGCGCGCAGCGGTTCCTGCCGGACAGGGACATCCCGGCGGAGTGGTGGCGGCTGTTCCGTTCCGACGCCCTGGACCGCCTGGTCCGGCAGGCGCTGGACGCCAGCCCCACGCTGGAACAGGCGCGCGCCCGGCTGCGCCAGGCCCAGGAGGACCTGAATGCCGAAACCGGCGGGCGCCAGCTGCCATCGGTGGACGGCAATCTCTCCGTCGCCAGGCAAAAGGTGGACCCCGCCGCCTTCGGGGTGCCGCTGGCCGAGCAGCCCCCGCCCTTCACCCTCTACAACGCCTCCATCGACGTGTCCTACACGCTGGACGTGTTTGGCGGCAATCAGCGGGCGCTGGAGGGGCTGGCCGCGCAGGTGGACTACCAGTCGCACGAATTGCAGGCCGCCCGCATGTCGCTGGCGGCCAACGTCGTCACGGCCGCCATTCGCCAGGCCGACCTGAGCGAGCGCCTGGCCGCCACGCACGAACTGCTGGCGGCGCAGACCCGCCAGCAGGACATCATGCGGCAGCGGCTGGACGCGGGCGGCATCGCGCTGGCCGATCTGCGCAACCAGGAGTTGCTGGTCGCGCAGACCCGCGCCACCGTGCCGCCGCTGGACTATCAGCTGGCGCAGGTGACGCATCAGCTTGCCACCTACCTGGGGGTACCGCCCGCCGCCCTGCAAACGGCGCCGCTGCGGCTGGCCGACCTGACCCTGCCTGCCGACGTGCCCACGGGCGTGCCGTCGGCGCTGACGCGCCAGCGACCCGACATCCTTGCCGCCGAGGCCCTGTGGCACAAGGCGTCGGCCGACGTGGGCGTGGCCACGGCCAACCTGTATCCGCAGTTCACGCTGACCGCCAGTTTCGGATCGCAGCGCACCGGCGCGGGCCAGCTGGCCGACGGCGTGAACGTCTGGAACCTGGGGCTGGGCCTGGTGCAGCCGCTGTTTCATGGCGGCGAGCTGCGGGCGCGCAAGCGCTCGGCCGAGGCCGCCTATGACGCCGCCGCCGCGGCCTACCGGCAAACGGTCCTGGACGGCTTCCGGCAAGTGGCCGACGCCCTGCGCGCCGTGCAGACGGACGGCGACGCGTTTGCCGCCTACGACGAGGCCTGGCGCCGCGCCGACGACGCCGGCCGGATCGCGGCCGGCCGCTACCAGGCCGGCGGCATCAGCCATCTGAGCCTGCTGGACAGCCAGCGGCAGGTTTTGCAGACGCGCATCTCGCGCACGGCGGCGGACGCCGCGCGCTACACCGACACGGCGGCGCTGTTACAAGCGCTGGGCGGCGGCTGGTGGAACGAAGCCGCCGCGGCGCCCCCCTGAATCCGCGCAAAGGCAATCTGCGCGGTCATGTCCGAGAATTCGGGTACAAAAGTGTCGCTGTGCGAGGTTTGGGAAATCGTTGTATCCGATGCATCATGCAAGCGCTCAAGCTGCACTGATGTCCACAACGATTCATGAATGACTTACTAGACCTGATCGTCTTCGCTCCCGACGCCGTCCAACGCGTACGCCGCAGCGAGGAACTGGCCGAAATGGGGTTTTCGCCGCGCCGCTGCGAAGATTCCAACGGGCTGTTCCGCCTGTTCCAGGCCCGCCGCACCCCGTTGCTCGTGATGCAAGCCGAATTTTCCGATCTTTGCATGGCCGTCGCAGGTCTGCGCGCCATGGATACCACCGCCGGCATCGTTGCCGTATCCGCCTTCGATTCCCAGGAAAACCGCATCCTTGGCCTGCACTGCGGCGCCGACGCCTGCTTTTCCCCGGAGGTCGCCACCGCCGAGATCGCGGCGGCGCTGCAGGCGCTGGTGCGCCGCGTGCCCGCCGCCGGCCGCCGCGCGGCCGACGCCGAACCGCGCGCGCCGGCCCCCGCCCTCCCCGCCGAACCCACCGGGAAATGGCAATTCCTCGACGCGGCCTGGACGCTCGTCAGCCCGCAGGGCACGCGCCTGTCGCTGACCCAGGCCGAACGGGAGTTCCTGCTCAAGCTGACGGCCTCCCCCGACAAGCGGATGCCCCGCAGCGACCCGCCTGGCGTCGACCCGCAGGCGGGCCGCGAATCCATGCGCCGCACCGATGTCGTCGTCAGCCGGTTGCGGCGCAAGGCGCAGGACGTGCAGATGGACCTGCCGATCCGCACCGTCTGGGGCTGGGGCTACGCCTTCACCGGAGAGATCTGACGACCGCGCACGGGCGTATCATGCGGCGTACGGGGCCGAATCCCGGCGCCCCCCTCCTGCACCCGCCGCTGCCCCATGGAAGTCTTTGAACGCCTGCAAGCCCTTCTTGCCCGCAACCAGGTCCGCTACCGCCTGCTTGAACACCCCGCGGCCGGCCGTTCCGTCGAGGTCGCGGCCATACGCGGCACCGAGGTCAGCCAGGGCGCCAAGGCGCTGGTCTGCCGCGTGAAGATCTCGTCGAACCTGCGCAAGAATGTGCTGGCCGTGTTTCCGGCCGACCAGCAGGCCGACCTGGACGCGATCGCGCGCGCGGCGGGCGGCAAGAAGGCCTCGCTGGCGTCCCAGGACCTGGCGCGCGAACTTACCGGCTGCGAGATCGGCGCGATCCCGCCTTTCAGCTTCAATCCCGATCTGTTGTTGCTGGTGGATCCCAGCCTGCGCACCCGCCACGATGAAATCGTGTTCAACGCCGGCCGCCTGGACGCGTCCATCCTGCTGAATACGGAAGACTACTTCCGCCTGGCCGCGCCCGAAGAGGCGCCGCTGATCAAGGCCTGAACGCCGACGCCCCATGAGGCCACCGTGTCCCGCCCCTCGATGAAACACGGCGCGCGCGCCTCCAACATGCGCTGGCTGATGAGCCTGGCGCACATGGAGCCGTCGCCCGTGAACCCCTGGGTGATGTTGCGCGCGGCCCTGGCCATCGGCCTGCCGTCGGCCGTGGGCATGGCGTTGGACCAGAGCGCCGCCGCCGCGCTGGTGGCGCTGGGCGCGCTACCGGCCATCACGGGCGACAACGGCGGCCCCTATCGCAACCGCGCGCTCTCCATCGGATCCACCGTATTCGGCGGCGCGCTGGGCTATCTGCTGGGCAACCTGGTGGCGGGCCACGGCCTGTGGACCTCGGCCGCGATGATGCTGATGGTGCTGGCGGCCAGCCTGGTCGGCACGTTCAACAACATCGCCGCCGTGGCCACCCTGCAATTCGCCACCTATGTGATCGTGGGGTCGAGCCTGACCTCCACCCTGCCACCCTGGCTGCCCTCGGTGCTGGTGGGCGCGGGCGGCCTGTTCGGCCTGACGCTGACGCTGACGGGCTGGATCGTGAACCCCATCGCGCCGGAGCGCGCCGCCGTGGCGCAGGCCTACCGCAAGCTGGCCGCGATGTTCGCGGCCACCGGCACGTCCCGCATCATGATTGCGCGCCGCGACATGGAAGCGGCCATGAGCGCGGCATACGACGCCGTGCTGGCCGCCAGAGGCCGCGCGGCGGGCCCGTCGCCCCGGCTCGCGCGGCTGGCCGCCCAGCTGCAGGCCTGCACGCCGCTGACCAATGCCGCGCTGGCGCTGGCGCGGGCCGGACGCGTGCTGCCACCCGAATGCGCCCGCGTCATGAACCATCTGGCCGACCGGGTGGAGAACGACGCCGAGCCGGACGCGCGCGATGACATCGCCGCGCTGCGCCAGGCTGGCATGCCCGAGCTGGCCGATGCGCTGGCGCAGGCGCAGCCCTTGCTGGACGGCGCCAGGACGTCGGAGGCGGACGCTTTCGCCACCTTGCAGCCCGCGCGCCCGCGCACGCCGTGGCGCGTGCTGGCGCGCACGTACCGGCCAGGGCCGACGACGGTGCGCTACCTGGTGCGCCTGGGGCTGTGCCTGGTCGCCGCGGAAGCCGTCGCCCTGGCGGCCTCGCTGCCGCGTTCCTATTGGGTGCCGCTGATCGTGGTGGTGGTGTTCAAGCCCAACTTCGGCTCGGTCTTTGCGCGCGCGCTGCAAAGCTGCGCGGGCAGCGTGGTCGGCGTGGCGATCAGCGCGACCATCCTGGCGCTGGATCGCGGCGGCATCGCCAGCCTGCTCACGGTCGCGGCGCTGGCGGCATTGCTGCCCTGGTCGATACGGCGCAACTACGGGCTGTTCTCGGCCATTCTGCTGCCCATACTCATGCTGCTGATCGGCGCCCTGCAGCCGGGCAGCTGGCCCATCGCGCTGGCACGGCTGGTGGACGTGGGCGTCGCCGCGGCCATCGTGCTGCTGGTGGGCTACCTGCCGTGGATACGCATCGAACGCAACAACCTGGACCATGCCGTATCGACCGCCATATCTACGCTGGCCGCCTACCTGAACACGGTCTTCCAGGCCGATCCCGCCAACCGCCACGCCTTGCGCGCGCAAGCCTATGCGCGCCTGTCCGACCTGCGCATCGCCCTGCAGCGCGGGCTGTCCGAACCGCGGCTGGTCAGCCGCCGCGCGCTGGCCTGGTGGCCGGTGGAAGTGGCGCTGGAACGCGTCGCCAATGCGATCTCGGATACGGCCTGGACGCTGCCGGCGGACCAGGCCGCGCCCACCGCCGCGCAGGTGGCGCAATTGGCCTCCGCCCTGGACGGCATCGCGGCGGCGGTCGAACAGAGCGCGCCTGTGCCCGCGGATGCCATCACGGCGCCGACGCCCGCGCTGCAGGATGTGGCCGCCGGCATCGAAGTCCTGCGCGCCACGCTTGCCGGCCCCGACTTCACGGCGGCGCCCGGCCGCGCCACCCCCACCACAACCGCCAACCAGGTCTGAATCATGTGTCTTGCCGTACTGGCCCTGCACACCCTCCCGGGCATTCCCGTGCTGATAGCCGCCAATCGCGACGAATTCCACGAGCGCCCCACCCTGCCCGCCGCGCAATGGGCCGACGCCCCCGCAATCTGCGCCGGGCGCGACGGCCAGGCCGGCGGCACCTGGATGGGCGTGACCGTCCAGGGCCGCTATGCGCTGGTGACCAATTTCCGCGAACCGGGCAGGCACCTGGACAATGCGCCGTCGCGCGGCGCGCTGGTGGAGGACTTCCTGCGCGGCGCCATGGAGCCGCGGGCCTACCTGGCGGACGTGCACCGGACGGACCAGGCCTACAACGGCTTTAACCTGATCGTGGGCGACAGCCGCGAAGCCTGGTACCTGAGCAACCGCAATGGCGGGCCGCGCGCGCTCGCGCCCGGCGTGTACGCGCTGTCCAACCATCTGCTGGACACGCCCTGGCCCAAGCTGGCGCGCACCAAGGCGGCATTCACGGCGGTGCTGCAGGGTCGTCCGCAGCCCGACCTGCCGGCGCTCTACGCGGCGCTGGCCGACCGCAACCCCGCGGACGACGGCGATCTGCCCGCCACCGGACTGCCCCTGGACCGCGAAAGGCTGTTGAGCAGCCCTTTCATCGTCAGCCCGAACTATGGAACCCGCAGTTCCAGCGTACTGGCGCTGCACGACGACGGCGCCGGACAGCTGGATGAAAGGCGTTTTGCGCCGGACGGCGCTGTCAGCGGCGAAAGCCGGCTGACGTTTTCCTGGCGCGCCGCGGGCGGCGGCGATATTCTGCGGACAGCGCCTGAAACAATCGGTTGATATCGGAGGCGCGCGGACGCGAACTCCGTGCGGGCATGCGGGTCGAACGTCCAGGCCTGTGCAAGGCGCCTTCCGGCGTGAACGGGCCACAGCTATCGTCCGGCGATGGCTGGCGCGGCACACCGCCGCACCGGTCATCCCTGTCAGGAGAATCCTATGAACAAGCGAATCGAACGCTGCACCATGGCCACCGCAATGGCCCTGGGCAGCATGGCCATTGCAGGCATCCTGTCGACGGCGCAGGCCGGCATGCCGCCGGTGCAGCACCAGGGCTCGGTGGAATTCGTCAGCGGCGGCATCGGCATCGACGAGTCGGAAGCCATGAAGGCCGCGTCCCGCGATTACCCGCTGGCGCTCACGTTCGCCGCGCAGCGCGATGGCAAGGCGGACTACGTGGCCAATGTCGCCGTCGCGATCCAGGACGCGCAGGGCAAGTCCGTGCTGCAGGCAACGGCCGAAGGCCCCTACATGCTGGTGAAACTGCCGGCCGGCAACTACAAGATCTCCGCGACCTACAACGGCCAGGCGCAAGAGCGCGAGGTGTCGGTGCAGAATGCCGGCACCGCGCGCGCCATGTTCGAGTGGAAGTAATGCAGGGCGCCGGGGCCTGGCCGCGCTGAAAAACGCCTTGCGCCGGCCCTAGACGCCCGCAAACAGGATCGCGATCACGAAGCCCACGCTGACCGCCCAGACCAGCGAACGCAACGCGCCCCAGCCCGCCAGGTACATGGCCAGATAGCCCAGGCGCACACCCAGCCAGCATGCCATCAGGCTGGCGACGTGCGCGGCGGGCGCCTGGTTGTAGAGCGCGAACAACACGGCCGCAAAGAAGAACGGCAGCGCCTCGAAGGTGTTGATCTGCGCCGCGTTGGCGCGCGCCCGCCAGCCTTCCTGGCGCGCCAGCCACGCGCGCGGATCGTTGTTGTCGAATTTCTTGCCGCCTGCCTTGGCCACGATCGTCGATACGAACGGCAGCAGCGCCGCCGCCAGCATCAACCATGCGATTGTCTTCATTCCTGACTCCTGTGCTGGCGGACCGCCGGTACGCCGGATGTGCGGCATGGTCGCCTGAAAGCGAAGAAAAGAGAAGCCCCCGCGCCGTGCGCTTCGCGTGCGTGCGGCGGATGGAAGCCAGGCCGCGCTTACACTCAGCGCTTTGCGCCGCAACGTTCCCCGCCGATGTCAGCTATCTCGCCCTGGTCCGCCCTGTTCCTGGCCGCCGCCATGCTGTGGCCTCCCGCCACGCGCCGCTGGGCGCTGGCGCCGTTGGCGGTTGCCTGGGCCTGGGCCCTGGCCGACGGGGTGCTCGATCCCGTGGCGCTGGCGTGGCCCGCGCTGCTGGCGCTGGCCGCGGCGCTGGTGCGCCCGCAGGCCAGTCCGGCCGCGCGCGCGGCCGGGCACGCGCTGTTCCTGGTGCTGGCCGCGCTGCTGTTCCTGCACCTGCTGCCCGGTTTTCACAACCCGCTGGTGATTGCGCCCGCGCCCATGAGCCCGGGCGCGGCGCCTTTCGGCATGTACCTGAACATGGACAAGCCGCTGGTGGCGTTCTGGATCGTGCTGGTTCTGGCGCCGCCGATGGCGGCCGCGAATACGCGCACCACCCTGTCCGCCGCGTTCCTGGCGTGCGCGGCCGCGGTGCTGGCATGCCTGGGATGCGCGCTGGCGCTGGGAGTCGTGGGATGGGCGCCCAAATGGCCCGAGTCCGGCTGGATCTGGCTGGTTAACAATGCCCTGCTGGTCACGCTGGCGGAAGAGGCGCTGTTTCGCGGCTATGTGCAGCAGCGGCTGTCCGAATGGTGGCGCAGCCGCGCCTGGGGCGCCTGGGCGGCGCTGGCCGTGGCGGCCGTGCTGTTCGGACTGGCCCATTACGCGGGCGGCTGGCAATGGATGCTGCTGGCCGGCCTGGCGGGTGCGGCCTATGGTGCCGCGTACCGGTACGGTGGCCTCGGCGCCGCGGTGCTGGCGCACCTGGGCTTGAACGCCGCGCACTTCGGACTGTTCACTTACCCGATGCGCGCGGCGGCTGGCGCGGCGTTCTAGGCGCCGCGCCGGCCGTGGCGCGCATCGGGGCGCCGCCGTCGGCTCAGGCCGGCAACGCCGGATAGTCCGTGTAGCCCTCGGCGCCGGAAGCGTAGAACGTGGACGGATTCGGCGTGTTCAGCGGCGCATTGCGTTGCAGGCGCTGGGCCAGGTCGGGCGTGGCGATGTAGGGCACGCCGAACGCCACGGCGTCGGCCTTGCCCGCGGCCACGGCGGCCTCGGCGGATTCCCGCGTATAGCCTTCGTTAACGATGTACACGCCGCCGAACTCGGCTTTCAGGACCGGGCCCAGGCTGTCGGCGCCTTCGTGTTCGCGCACGCACAGGAACGCGATGCCGCGCTTGCCCAGTTCCCGCGCCACGTAGCTGAAGGTGCCGGCCAGGTCCGAGTCGCCCATGGTGTGGATGTCGCCGCGCGGCGACAAATGCACGCCTACCCGGCCCGGGCCCCAGACCGCCACGCAGGCGTCGACCACTTCCATCAGCAAGCGCGCGCGGTTCTCCAGCGACCCGCCGTACTGGTCGGTGCGATGGTTGGTGCTGTCCTGCAGGAACTGGTCCAGCAGGTAGCCGTTGGCGGCATGCACTTCCACGCCGTCGAAGCCGGCCTCCATCGCCATCTGGGCGCCGTGGCGGTAGGCCTCGACCACGCCCGGGATCTCAGCCGTTTCCAGCGCTCGCGGCGTGACATAGGCGCGCATGGGGCGCACATGGCTGACGTGGCCGTCGGCGGCGATGGCGCTGGGCGCGACCGGCAGTTCGCCGTCCAGGAACAGGGGGTCCGAGATGCGGCCCACATGCCAGAGCTGCGCCACGATCACGCCATCCTTGTCGTGCACGGCGGAGGTGACCTTGCGCCAGCCCTTGACCTGTTCGGTGGACCACAGGCCCGGGGTGTCGGCATAGCCCACGCCCTGGGGCGTGACGGAGGTGGCTTCGGTGAGGATCATGCCGGCGCCGGCGCGCTGGGTGTAGTACTCGACCATCAACTCGTTGGGCACGCGGCCGGCGCTGGCGCGCTGTCGGGTAAGCGGCGCCATGACGACGCGGTTGCGCAGGGTCAGGTCGCCGATGCGCAGGGGTTCAAACAGGGGGTTCATGCAAAATCCTTCCGCCCCGGGGCAATGGGGCGCTTGGCGGTGTAGCAGGCTGGCTACATGTCCTGATTCAACTGCCGCAGGAAAGCGGCAATCACGGGTTCATTGCGACGAAAGAAGACCCACTGCCCCACCTTCGTGGCCGAGATCAGGCCCGCGCGTTGCAAGACTGCCAGGTGCGACGACACGGTCGACTGAGACAGCCCGCAGCGGTTATCGATGTGGCCCGCGCACACCCCGTGTTCAAAGGTGTGCCCCGGGCTTTCCTCGAAGTACGCGCCAGGCGTCTTCAGCCACGCAAGAATGTCGCGCCGCACGGGATTGGCCAGCGCCTTGAGGATGGCGTCGGCGTCGATGCCGGGTTGCGCGTCTATCTGATCGGGGGTTGAAGTGGATGCGCTCATATTGGTATATCGCAATTTATCGAATCATATATCGGAACTATCCGATATATCCTTATGCCCCTGCGGGTCTTGGGGCTATCGGCCCCGCTGGGGGGGCCGGAGCTTGAGGCTGTCGGCCCAGTCGCGCGCCAGATCCCGCTGCGCCCGCCAATTGACCAGCGCGGTCAAGGCCATGGCGATGACCGCTCCCGACGCCGCCAGCGCCATGTCCTTCTGGGCGTCCCAGATATCGCCCTGCGTGCCCAGGTAGGCGGCGCCCAGGTCGCCGCCAAAAAATTCCGCCGCGCCCCATTCCACCAGTTCGTACAGCGCGGAGGTGGACAGGGTGACATCCATGGGCAGGAAGTAAGCCCAGAAGCCGCGCACCTCGACCACCCGCAGGAAGATCTCGCGGATGGGATAGGCCAGCAGCAAGCCATAGGAGAAATGCACCACCCGGTCGAAATTGTTGCGTGCCCAGCCGACCATGCTGTTGAAGCTGCGGCCGGTCAGGGCGCGCCACCACTCGTCGTAGGGCACCAGGGAATAGGTGTAGTGCGCGCCGATGGCGTGCAGGCACAGGTACAGGAAGATCAGCGTGTACGACACGCGCGAAAACACGAACCAGCGCCGCGTGAAGAACAGCGCGCCGCCAAAGGCCAGCACCAGAACGTTTTCCAGCGCCCAATCGGCGCGGTCGTGCGGATCGATCGCCAGCGCCACCCAAATGACGGCGAACAGCGCGGCCAGGATGAACAGATGCCGCCGGCGCGCGTCGGCCACGATCAATCTCCCTGGACGCGGCCGCGCAGGCGCTTGACCTCGCCATGCAGCACCTTGCGCTGCACGCGGCGGCGCTGCGACGAACGGGTGGGCTTGGTCGCGCGGCGCGGCTTGTCGACCTGGATCGCCGAACGCACCATGGCGACCAGCCGTTCGATGGCTTCGGCCCGGTTCTTTTCCTGGCTGCGAAATGACTGCGACTTGATGACGATCACGCCGTCCTTGGAGATGCGGTGGTCGCTCACGGCGCACAACGCATCCTGGACTTCGGGCGGCAGGCTGGAGGCGCGGACATCAAAGCGCAGGTGGACGGCGCTGGAAACCTTGTTGACGTTCTGTCCGCCCGCGCCCTGGGCGCGGATCATGGTGAACGTCAGGTCGCGCTCGTCGATGTAAATGGAATCTTGAACATGAAACATAGGCAAGAAGTCTATAGGAAAAAGCGCCGCAAAAAGCCCCTTCAGCGGCAACCTCCCGCAGTGCAAAGCGCTCGAGACCCGAGGGTCTTTAGGCGCACATCCGCCGCGCCAAGTAAAATAGTGCGCTTTTGCTCGATTCTCATGGCGCCCTGCCGCCTGCATCCCTATGACTTACTCCGCCAAAGAAATCTTCAAGACCCTGCAAGGCGAAGGCGCCCATGCAGGCCGCGCGGCGGTATTTTGCCGGTTTGCGGGCTGTAACCTGTGGACCGGCCGCGAAAGCGACCGCGCCAGCGCCGCCTGCACTTTCTGCGACACCGACTTCATCGGCACCGACGGCGACGGCGGGGGCAAGTTCGCCTCGGCCGATCTGCTGGCCGACGCCATTGCCGCGGCCTGGGGGCCGGGCGCCGAAAACCGCTACGTGGTTTTCACCGGCGGCGAACCCCTGCTGCAGCTGGACGCGCCGCTGCTGGCCGCCATCCACGCGCGCGGCTTCACCGTGGCCATCGAGACCAACGGCACGATCAAGGCCCCGGCGGGCATCGACTGGATCTGCGTCAGCCCCAAGGGCACGGCGCCAGTCGTGGTCGAACGCGGCAATGAGCTCAAGCTTGTCTATCCGCAGTCCAACGCCCTGCCCGAGACATTCGCGCACCTGGACTTCGAGCACTTCTTCCTGCAACCCATGGACGGTCCCGCGCGCGCGGCCAACACCGAGCAGGCCGTCCAGTACTGTATGCAGCATCCGCAATGGCGGCTCAGCCTGCAAACCCACAAATACATAGGCATTCCATGATTTACCCCCACGCCTTGCGGAGCGCACGATGATTTCCGTGACCCGCAGGCTCGAGTTCGACGCCGGCCACCGCATTCCCGACCACCGCAGCCAGTGCCGCAACCTGCACGGCCACCGCTACGTGCTGGAGATCACGCTGACCGGCGACGTGGTGCAGGCGCCCGGCGAGTCCGACAACGGCATGCTGATGGACTTCTCGGAAATCAAGCACATCGCCAAGACCCACATCGTGGACATCTGGGACCACGCGTTCCTGGTCTATGAAGGGGACGCCGCCGTGCGCGGCTTCCTGGACAGCCTGCCCGGCCACAAGACCGTGGTGCTGGACCGCATCCCGACCGCGGAAAACCTGGCCGCCATCGTCTTCGAAACGCTGGCGCCGCACTACCATGGCCACTACGGCGCGGACCTGCGCCTGACGCGCGTGCGCCTGTACGAAACGCCGAACTGCTGGGCCGACTGCAACGGCTGAGCCTTCGCGGCCGGCGGGGCCGGGGCTGAACAGCCCTCCGCTGGCCGCCCGCCGGCGCAACGGGCGGGCAATGACCGGCCAGCGTCGGCTCCAGACCCGGCCGTCACTCCGGGCCTCCCCGCCTCGTCCCCGGTTTCCCATCAGCGGGAAACCCGCCCCCTATTTTTCCAATTGAAAAAGTCTATGGAGATAGTCGCCATTTTCAATTATTAGTAAGCTAATAGATAGGATACAATCTATTCCATGAACACTCCTTCCGACTCCCAGCTCATGGCCACCACCGCAAACCTGATGGTGCTGTCGCGCGCCTATCGCGGCGCCGCCGACAAGGCGCTCGCCGACTATGGCCTGTCGCAGGCCACCGCCTGGCCGGTCATCCTGGCCGGCCGCCTGGGAGACGGCGTGCGCCAGGGCGCGCTGGCCGAGGCGCTGGGCGTCGAAGGCCCGTCGCTGGTGCGCGTGCTGGACCAGCTGGTCGCCGCCGGGCTGATGGAACGCCGCGAAGACGCCCACGACCGCCGCGCCAAGACCCTGCACCTGACCGAAGCCGGCCATGCGCTGCGCGCGCAGGTCGAAGAGGTGCTGGTGGAATTGCGCCGCCGCCTCTTCAACGGCGTCAGCGAAGCGGACCTGGAAGCCTGCGCGCGCGTCTTCGACGTGCTGAAGGTGTCTCTGGGACGCAGCGGAGCCGGCGCCCACGAGGACGCGCGGCCGTGAAACTCCCGAACATCCGCGAAACCATTTTTTCGCTCAAGAGCTACCTGAGCGCCATCATGGCGCTCTATCTGGCTTACAGCATCGGTTTGCCGCGTCCGTTCTGGGCCATGACCACCGCCTATGTCGTGGCCCAGCCCTGGTCCGGCGCCGTGCGGTCCAAGGCGCTGTACCGCCTGGTCGGCACCTTCATCGGCTCCGCCGCCACGGTCTACATGGTGCCGCGGCTGTCGAACTCGCCCGTCATCATGACCGGCGCGATGGTGCTGTGGGTGGGCGCCTGCCTGTACATGTCGGTGCTGGACCGCACGCCGCGGTCCTATCTGTTCATGCTGGCCGGCTACACCGCGGCGATGATCGGCTTTCCCAGCGTGACGGACCCTTCCCTGGTCTTCGACACGGCGCTCGCCCGCGTCGAAGAAATCAGCCTGGGCATTGTGTGCGCCACGCTAATCCACAGCATCGTCCTGCCGCGCGGCCTGGCGCCCGCGCTGACGCTGCAGCTGGACAAGGCGGTGCGCGACGCGCGCAACTGGATGCACGACACGCTCAGCGGCAAGAATGCCGAGCAGCGCGACAAGGACCGCCGCGTGCTGGCCAACGACATCACGCAGCTGCGCCTGCTTTCCACCCATGTCCCGTTCGACACCAGCAACCTGCGCTGGACGGCGGGCGCCGTGCGCGCCATGCAGGACCAGATCTCGGCGCTGACGCCGGCCGTCTCGGCGGTGGAAGACCGCATGCGCGCCCTGCAGGCCGACGGCCGGGCCTTGCCCGAACCCGTGGCGGCGCTGCTGCGCGACATCTCCGAATGGATCAATGCCGGCGCCCAGGCCTCGCATGAAACCGCCGTGCGCCTGCGCGCCGCCGTGACGCGCCTGACCCCCGGCATCGACAGCCGTTCCACCTGGCGCGACGCCCTGCTCGCCAGCCTGATGACGCGGCTGCGCGAACTGATCGACACCTATGACGAATGCCTGGCCCTGCGCCGCGACATCCGCGCCGGCCTGGAAGGCGCGCCGTTGCGCGCCCCGCTGCGCGCGTCGCGGCCCGCCCGCGATCCCAACTCGGCGCTGCACCGCGACCACGGCATGGCGCTGCTTTCCGCGCTGGCCGCGGGCGTGGCCATCTCGGTGTGCTGCGCCTTCTGGATCGGCACGGCCTGGAGCAACGGCGCCACCGCCGCGCTGATGGCCGCCATCTTCAGCTGCTTCTTCGCGTCCCAGGACAACCCGGTGCCCGGCATCATGCAGTTCCTGACCTACACGGTGTATTCGATCCCGCTGTCGGCGCTGTACCTGCTGGGCATCATGCCCGCCATCCATTCGTTCGAGATGCTGGCCCTGTCGATGCTGCCGACCGCTTTCGTGCTGGGCGTCTTCATCGCCCGGCCGGCAAGCGCCGGCAAGGCCATGGCCATGCTGTTCGGCTTCCTGGGCACCATGGCGCTGCAGGACACCAACACCGCCGACGTCGTGTCCTTCATCGACACGCAAGTCGCGCAGTGCATGGGCGTGGCCACGGCGGCGATCATCGCCGCCATCTTCCGCACGGTCAGCGCCGACTGGAGCGCGCGCCGCATCCAGGCCGCCAACTGGAAAGAGCTGGCCACCCTGGCGAGTTCGCCGCGCGCGCCCTCGCGCCATACGTACACCGCCCGCATGCTGGACCGCATCGGGCTCTTGCAGCCGCGCCTGGCGCTGGCCAAGCGCCCCGACGACCTGGTGGCCGCCGACGCGCTGAAGGACCTGCGCGTGGGCCGCGACATCACCGAACTGCAACGCGCGCGCCGCCATCTGCCGATGGCCGAGCCGACGATCCAGCCGGTGCTCAACAGCCTGGCGCAATTCTTCCGGGTCCGCTCTTCGGGGCGGACGCACGAGAGAACGCCCGAATTCCTGGCGCAGATCGACCGCGCGCTTTGCAGCGTGGCCGCTTCGCCGCAAGGCCCGACCGCGCGCGACCACGCCGTGGTGGCGCTGGTGGGTATCCGCCGCGCCTTCTTCCCCGACGCGCCCGACTACCAACCTGCCCATCCGACGCTGGAGGGCCAAGCATCATGATCGGCGAATTCAATCTCTACGGTATCTATTTCCCCTGGCTGCTGGTGCTGGGCGTGATCACCCTGGGCGTGGCCTGGGGCGTGCGCCGCGTGCTTGCCCGCGCCGGGCTGTACCGCCTGGTGTGGCATCCCGCGCTGTTCGACCTGGCGCTGTTCGTGGTGCTGCTGTACGGCGTATCCCTCATTTCCCCTTATTTTCTCCAGAGATAGGTATGAAACTCCCCAATGCCCTTCGCCCTGCTGCTATCGGCAAGTTCGCGGTGACGGCCGTCGTCGTCGCCGCCGCCGCTTACGCCGGCTGGCAGCTCTGGGACCACTACGAAGTCGAACCCTGGACGCGCGACGGGCGCGTCAAGGCCTATGTCGTGCAGGTTGCGCCGGACGTCTCCGGCCTGGTGACCAGCGTGCCCGTGCACGACAACCAGGACGTGAAGGCCGGCGACCTGCTGTTTGAGATCGACCGCGCGCGTTTCCAGCTTGCGTTCGACCAGGCCCAGGCCGCGATGCGTTCGCAACAGGTGGCGCACGACCAGGCGCTGCGCGACGCCAAGCGCAACCGCTCGCTGGGCCAGCTGGTGGCCGCCGAGGCCGTCGAGCAAAGCCAGACCAAGGTGCAGCAGACCGACGCGGCGCTCGCCCAGGCCGAGGTGCAACTGAACACCGCGCGCCTGAACCTGGAGCGCAGCCGCGTGGTTGCCGCCAGCGACGGCCGCGTCACCAACCTGGACCTGCGCGCGGGGTCCTACGCCACGGCTGGCCGCGGCGTGATGGCGCTGGTGGACGCCGGCTCCTTCTACGTGGAGGGCTACTTCGAGGAAACCAAGCTGCCCGGCATCCGCGAAGGCGACCCGGTCACCGTCACCCTGATGGGCGAATCGCGCCATATCCGCGGCCATGTGGAGAGCATCGCCATGGGCATCGCCGACCGCGACCGCAGCACCGGCGCCAACCTGCTGCCCAACGTGAACCCCACCTTCAACTGGGTCCGCCTGGCGCAGCGCATCCCGGTGCGCGTGAAGATCGACGACGTGCCCGAAGGCGTGCGCCTGGTGGCCGGCCAGACCGCGACCGTGTCGGTGGATCCCGGCCCCGCCCAGGCGCCGGCCGCCTCGCGCCAGGCTTCCTGACGCGCGCGGTCCCCAAGCCGCTGTCCAACCCTCAACCTCTTATCGACGCCAAGCCGTAGCTGCCATGAACACCAAACACCTCCTTCCGCTGATGCTGGCCCTCGCGCTGGCCGGATGCGCCTCCGTGGGCCCTGACTACCAGGTGCCCGCCGAGGCGGCATCCGGACGGCCGAGCGCGCAATCATCCTTCGTGGAAGCGCAGGCCGGGGCGTATCGGCAGGAAGCGGTGCCGGGGCACTGGTGGCGTCTGTACAACGATCCCGTGCTCGACGGCCTGGTGGAGAAGGCCCTGGGCGCCAACACCGACCTGCGCGTCGCCAGCGCCAACCTGGAACGCGCGCAAGCCGCCTTGCGGGAAACCCAGGCGCAGCAGCAGCCCACGATCGGCGTCAATGCCTCGCCCACCTTCGGCCACGTGTCCGGCTTGCAGGAGTTGCAGCCGGGCTTCGATCCCCCCAACCGCTGGTCCTATTCCACGGGCGCCAGCGTGTCGTACCAGCTTGACCTGTTCGGCCAGATCCGCCGCGCCGTCGAAGCTTCCAGCGGCGACGCGCAGGCCGCCCAGGCCGCCTACGACGCCACCCGGGTCACCGTGGCGGCCGAGACCGCCCGCGCCTACGCCAATATGTGCGCGGCCGGCATGCAGCTTGCCTCGGCCCAGCATTCGGTGGGGGTGCAAAAGGAATCGGTGGACGCCGTCAGCCGCCTGCAGCGCGCCGGCCGCGGCACCACCCTGGACGTGACCCGCGCGCGCAGCCAGCTGGAACAATTGCAGGCCAACCTGCCGCCGTTCCAGGCCCAGCAGCGCACCGCGCTGTACCGCCTGGCCGCGCTGACCGGCCAGACGCCCGGCGAAATCTCGACCGCGCTGCTGCAATGCGCCACCGCGCCCAAGCTGACCGAAACCATTCCGGTGGGCGACGGCGCGCAGCTGCTGCGCCGCCGGCCCGACATCCGGCAGGCGGAACGCACCCTGGCCGCCTCCACCGCGCGCATAGGCGTGGCCACGGCCGATCTCTACCCCAAGATCACGCTGGGCCTGTCGGCCGCATCGGGCGGCCCGGCCGCCATGTTCGGCGACCGTGGCACGTTCAGCTGGAGCGTGGGGCCGCTCATCTCCTGGACCGTGCCCAATACGGGCGCCGCGCAGGCCCGCATCGCCGAAGCCGAGGCCAACACCAAGGCCGCCGCGGCCCGCTTCGACGCGACCGTGCTGAACGCCCTGCGGGAAACGGAAAGCGCGCTGGTCGTCTATGCCCGGCAGCTGGACCGCGACACCGCCCTGCGCGCCGCGCGCGACCAAAGCGCGGAGGCCGCCTCGCAGGCGCGCCAGCTGTTCCAGTATGGCAAGACCGACTACCTGACCGTGCTGGACGCCGACCGCACGCTGGCCACCAATGAAAGCGCGCTGGCGGCCTCGCAGGCCGAGCTCAGCGGCGACCAGATCGCCCTGTTCCTGGCGCTGGGCGGCGGCTGGGAAAAATAATCAATGCACCGTCGTGCCGTCCGGCGGGGCCTGGTTCAGGCCCAGCGCCGCTTCCCAGCTGCGCAGCGGCACGCAGGTCTGCAGGCGCACGATCGCGCGCTGGATCAGGGCCGGATGCAGTTCGTGGCCGACATGGGTGGCGATGTCGATGGTGGAATCCCCATGCAGTTCATCCAGGCGCGTCTGCGCGGCCTGGATGTGGGCCACGCTCATGACGGGGTCGTCGGCGCCGTGCAGCAGGTGGATGGTGGTGTATTGCGGAGCGGTCTTGGGCAGTTGCGCATAGCGGCCCGAAAACGCGATGACGCGCCCGGCCATGCCGTCGTGGGCCTGCACCAGTTCCAGCGCCATGATGGCGCCCTGCGAAAAGCCCGCCAGCGCGGTGTCCGATTGCAGCAGCCCGAAGCGGGCCTGCGCCTCGCGCACATAGGCCTCCAGGGGCGGCATGGCCTGGGCCACGCGTTCGGGGCGGTTTTCCTCGGTCACGCCGCGCACTGAAAACCATTGCCGGCCCGCGCCGCCGCCATCGTAGGGTTCGAAGCCTGCGGGAATCAGCACCGCCGCCGTCGGAAACGCGGCGCGCACGGCCTGGGCCAAGGGCTGCAGGCTGTCGGGCGAACCGCCCACGCCATGCAGCAGGATGAAGAGCTGGCGCACGTCGACGCCCGGATCGGGAAGAAATTCGATAGAACTGGAAGACGCCATGAAACCGCTCCGTACTGGCATGAGGCCGCTGAACCGAGGCCCGATTGCCGCATTGTAAAATGCGCGGCTTGAAGCAACCTTCGCCCAACCGCCACGGACCGGCCGGCTTGCGCAGCGTTGCTTGGGGCATGCCCCCCTGCGCCCGCGCCCACGACTCCACCGCGACGGCCACCTCTCACCCCGCAATGCAAACACCGACAACCGACGCGGGCGCCACGACGCCCGCCAAGCAGAACCAGCTCCACCGCGTGCTCAAGGCGCGCCACCTCACGATGATAGCGCTGGGCGGGGCCATCGGCACCGGCCTGTTCGTCGCCTCCGGCGCGGCCATCGCGCAAGCCGGTCCCGGCGGCGCCCTGTTGGTCTACCTGCTGATCGGCGTGATGGTCTACTTCATCATGACCAGCCTGGGCGAACTGGCGACCTTCATGCCGGTGTCGGGCTCCTTCTGCACCTACGCGTCGCGCTACGTGGACCCGGGCTTCGGCTTTGCGCTGGGCTGGAATTTCTGGATCAGCTGGGCCACGGTGGTGGCCGTCGACGTCGTGGCGGCGCAGCTGGTCATGGCGTACTGGATGCCGGACACGCCGGGATGGATCTGGAGCGTCGCGTTCCTGGCCCTGACCTTCGGGCTGAATGCGTTTTCGGCGCGCAGCTTCGGCGAGGCGGAATACTGGTTCGCCATCATCAAGGTCGTCGCCGTGCTGTGCTTCATCGGGGTGGGGCTGGCGATGCTGGCGGGCATCATCCATGGCAGCGATCCGGTCGGCCTGGCGAACTGGACGGTGGGCGACGCGCCCTTCGTGGGCAATGTGGCGACCTGGGTGGGCGTGGCGATGGTGGTGGCCTATTCCTTCCAGGGCACCGAGCTGGTGGGCGTGGCGGCCGGCGAATCCGAGAATCCGCGGCGCAACGTGCCGCGCGCCATCAACAACGTGTTCTGGCGCATTCTGCTGTTCTATGTGCTGGCCATCCTGATCATCGGCCTGCTGCTGCCCTATACCGACCCGCAGCTGCTGCGCAACGAAGTCGAGGACATCGCCGTCAGTCCGTTCACGCTGGTGTTCCAGCACGCGGGGCTGCTGTCGGCGGCCACGGTAATGAACGCGGTGATCCTGACCTCGGTGCTGTCGGCGGGCAATTCGGGCATGTACGCCGCCACGCGGATGCTGTTCAACATGGCGGCCGAGGGCCAGGCCCCCGCCCTGTTCAAGCGCCTGACCGCCAACGGCGTGCCGCTGTATGCGCTGCTGGCGACCACGCTGCTGGCCTGCCTGTGCCTGTTCAGCGTGGTGTACAGCCCGAAGGCGGTGTATATCTGGCTGCTCAACTTCGCGGGCATGACAGAGTTCATCGTCTGGCTGAGCATCGCGGTGAGCCACTACCGCTTCCGCCAGGGCTATGTGAAGCACGGCTTCGACACCGCCGACCTGCCCTACAAGGCCGGCCTGTTCCCGTTTGGCCCGCTGTTCGCCTTCGTGCTGTGCCTGCTGGTCACGCTGGGCCAGAACTACCAGGCATTCCTGGAAGACCGCATCGACTGGATCGGGGTGATCTCGACCTATCTGGCCATTCCGCTGTTCCTGGGCTTGTGGATCGGCCACCGGCTGCTGCGCGGGTCGCGCTGGATCCGGTACCAGGACATGCGTTTCTACGGCCTGGAGGCGGACAGCGGCGGCGATGCGTCCCCGGGTATTCCGGACCAGGCCCGGCCCGCGCCCGGCTGAACCCGGGGCGGCCCCGCATGACCGGCCGCCACGCCTCGCCCAGATGCGCGGCCGGGCACTTTTCGATACGTCCGGCGGGATAAAAGCCCGGTACAATACTGTACATCCATACAGCTAATTGAACCCCGGGCGTCCCCGCCATGCAGTCCCCCGAACGTATCCATCCCGCGCTGTGGCGCGCCACCCAGCTTGCCAAAGGCGTCGCCCGCACCCTGCCCACCGGGCATGCGGCGCTGTCGGCCGAGCTGCCCGACGGCGGCTGGCCGCTGGGTTCGCTGATCGAACTGCTGACCCCGCATCCCGGCATCGGGGAAATCCGCCTGCTGCGCCCGGCGCTGGCCCAACTGGAAACACGCCGCCCCATTGCCCTGGTGCAGCCTCCGCACGTTCCGCACATCGCCAGCTGGATGAGCTGGCGGCTGGATCCCCGGCAGCTGCTCTGGGTGGCGCCCGAAAAACCCGTCGACGCGCTCTGGGCCACCGAGCAGATCCTGAAGAACGGCAGCTGCGGCGCGCTGATCTGCTGGCTGCCCCATGTGCGTCCCGAATCCCTGCGCCGCCTGCATCTGGCGGCCCAGGCCAGCGACCTGCTGTTCATCGCCGTGCGCCCGTCGCGCGCCGCGCAGAACGCCACCCCCGCCGCCTTGCGGCTGGCGCTTGCGCCCGCGCCGGGCGGCTTGTCCGTACACATACTCAAGCGCCGGGGGCCTGTCTGCGACACGCCGCTGTACGTGGGCCTGGAGCCCGGCGCCCTTACGCCTTCTTCCCCCCGCCATGCGCCTCTGGATCGCCGCCTTCCTGCGCTGCCTGCCGCTGGACGCCCTACGCCCGCACTGGCCGCATGAGAGGGAGGCGTTCGCCGTTCTGGACCAGGAACGCGTCGCCGCCCTCACTCCCGCCGCCCGCCAGGCCGGCGTCGCGCCGGGCATGCGCCGCGCCGGCGCGGCGGCCATCGCCCCCCAGGTCGAACTGCTGCCCCGCAATGCCCTGGCCGAAGCCGAAGCCCTGCAAGGGGCGGCGCTGGCCTTGCTGCAATACACGCCCGAAATCGCCCTGGCGGGCGACGACACCGTTCTCCTGAACGTGGGCGCCAGCCTGATGTTCTTTCGCGGCCCGCGGGCATTGAGCCAGCGGGTGGCCGCCACGCTGCGCGCGCTGGACCTGCGCGTCACGCTGGGCATGGCGCCCACCGCGACCGGCGCCTGGCTGCTGGCGCGCCGCCCGGGCCGGCGCGCGCCCCGGCGCACCCTGACGCTCCCCACCCTGACGCGCCGGCTGGATGCCCTGCCCCTGGCGCTGCTGCCCCAGGCCCAGGCCCGGCGGGACTGGCTGGACGACATCGGCTGCCACACCCTGGCGCACCTGCGCGCCCTGCCGCGCGCGGGCCTGCAGCGGCGCAGCACGCCCGAACTGCTGCAAGCCCTGGACGCCGCCTATGGCCAGGCGCCCGAGCTCTACCGCTGGATCGAACCGCCCCATCAGTTCTCGCGGCGCATCGAACTGATGGACTATGTGGAGCACACCGACGCGGTGCTGGCCGTGGCGCGCCGGCTGGCCGAGCAGCTGGGCGGCTGGCTGACCGCCCGCCAACTGGCGGTGCGCCGCGTGGTGCTCAGCATGGAGCACGAGCGCGGCCGCCACGCCCGGCCGCCCACCGAACTGGAACTGGCCCTGGCCCAACCGGTCTGGCAGGCGCCGCAGCTCCTGCACCTGCTGCGCGAAAAGCTGAATCACTTCACGCTGGAAGCCCCGGTCATCGCCGTGGCGCTGCTGGCGCCCGACACGGTGGAGCAGCCTGTCGCCAGCACCACCCTGTTTCCCGAACCCGGCGGCACCGCCGCCGACCACGCCCGGCTGCTGGACCTGCTGGTGGCGCGGCTGGGCCGCGACCAGGTGCGCCACGCCCAGCCCACCGCCGACCACCGCCCCGAGGCCGCCAACTCCTGGGGCGACGCGCTGGCCGCGCCCCAGCGCCCCGAGCCGCTGCCCACCCTGCTCGACCGCCCGTTCTGGCTGCTGGAAACGCCGCTGCCCTTGAAGCTGTCGGGCCACCGGCCCCAGTACGGCGGCCAGGCCCTGAGGCTGACGCGCGGTCCCGAACGCATCGAAAGCGGCTGGTGGGATCCGGCCCTGACCGTGCGCGATTACTTCGTCGCCGAAGACGCGGCCAGCGCGCGCTACTGGATCTACCGCGAGCGCGATGCCGAGCACGCGCGCTGGTTCCTGCACGGGCTGTACGCCTGACATGCGCATGGACGACGACGCCCCCGGCCCGCTGGACCCGGCAGACGCCCTGGCCCGCTTGCCCGGCTACGCCGAACTGCAATGCCAGTCCAATTTTTCATTCCTGCAAGGTGCCTCGCACCCCGAGGAACTGGCCGCGCGCGCCGCCGAACTGGGCTACGCCGCCCTGGCCCTGACCGACGAATGCTCGCTGGCGGGCGTGGTGCGCGCCCACACGGAAGCCAAGGCCCAGAAGCTGCCGCTGCTCATCGGCGCCACCTTCCAGCTGCGCGCCGCGCCCGATGCCGCGCCGCTGGGCCTGACCCTGCTGGCGCAGACCCGCGAAGGCTACGGAAACCTGTCCGAACTGATCACCCTGGCGCGCACCCGCGCGCCCAAGGGCGAATACCGGCTGGCCCCCGAAGACCTCACCGACCCGCCCGACGGCTACGCGCATCTGCGCCACCTGCCCGAATGCCTGGCCATCCTGACCCCCGCCTACGGCACCGACGCCGACCGCATGGCCGACCAGGCGCGCTGGCTGGCGCGCGTCTTTCCCCACCGCGCCTGGGTGGGGCTGACCCTGCTGTACCAGTCGCGCGACGACCTGCACCGCGCCGCGGTCGAGCATGCGGCGAACCAGTCCGAACTGCCCGTGGTGGCGGTAGGCCAGGTCCAGATGCATGTCCGGTCGCGCAAGCCGCTGCACGACACGCTGACCGGCATCCGCACCCGCCGGCCGGTGTCGCAATGCGGCTACGAACTCTCCGGCAATGCCGAGCAGCACTTGCGCAGCCGCATGCGGCTGGCCAGCCTGTATCCGCCCGAGGCGCTGGCGCAGACGCTGGTGGTGGCGCGCCGCTGCGCGTTTTCGCTGGACGAACTGCATTACGAATATCCCGACGAGATCGTGCCGCGCGGCCACACCCCGGCCACCTATCTGCGCCAGGAAACCCTGGCCGGAGCCGCCCGGCGCTTTCCCGCCGGCGTTCCGGACAGCGTGGCCGCGCAGATCGAAAAGGAACTGGAGCTGATCGCCGACCTGCGCTACGAAGCCTATTTCCTGACCGTCTACGACATCGTGCTGTTCGCTCGCAACGCCGGCATCCTGTGCCAGGGCCGCGGCTCGGCCGCCAACTCCGCCGTGTGCTATTGCCTGGGCGTCACCGCGGTGGATCCGGTGCGCGGCAACAACCTGTTCGAACGCTTCATCAGCAAGGAGCGCAACGAGCCTCCCGATATCGACGTGGACTTCGAGCACCAGCGCCGCGAAGAAGTCATCCAGTACATCTACCGCAAGTACGGCCGGCAACGCGCCGCCCTGACCGCCGTGGTCATCTCGTACCGCCCGCGCAGCGTGCTGCGCGATACCGGCCGCGCGCTCGGCGTGGACCCGGGCGTCATCGACGCCGTGGCCCGCGCCCATCAATGGTGGGACGGCAAGAAGGAAATGCTGCGCACCCTGGGCGCCTGCGGCCTGGACCCGGAATCCCAGGTGGCGCGCCAGTGGGCGTCGCTGGCGCAGACCATGATGGGCTTTCCGCGCCACCTGTCGCAGCACCCGGGCGGTTTCGTGATCTCGCGCGGCAAGCTCTCGCGCCTGGTGCCCATCGAAAACGCCGCCATGGAAGACCGCAGCGTCGTGCAATGGGACAAGGACGACCTGGACGCCCTGAAATTGCTGAAGGTGGACGTGCTGGCGCTGGGCATGCTGTCGGCCTTGCGCCGCACGCTTGAACTGGCCGGTCAGCGCCGCGGCCACGCGCTGACGCTGCAGGACATCCCCGAGGGCGATGCCCCCACCTACGACATGATCTGCGACGCCGACACCGTGGGCGTGTTCCAGATCGAATCGCGCGCGCAGATGACGATGCTGCCGCGCCTGCGGCCGCGCGAGTACTACGACCTGGTGGTGCAGGTCGCCATCGTGCGGCCCGGCCCGATCCAGGGCGGCATGGTCCATCCCTACCTGCGCCGCCGCCAGGGCAAGGAAAAAGAAACCTATCCCAGCGAAAAGGTGCGTGGCGTGCTCTGCCGGACCATGGGCGTGCCCATCTTCCAGGAACAGGTCATGCAGATCGCCGTGGTGGCCGCGGGCTTCTCGCCCGGCGAAGCCGACCAGCTGCGCCGGTCCATGGCCGCCTGGAAGCGCAAGGGCGGCGTGGACAAGTTCCGCATCAAGCTGGTGGGCGGACTGCTGGCGCATGGCTATACCCTGGATTTTGCCGAAGCCCTGTTCCGCCAGATCGAGGGCTTTGGCGAATACGGCTTCCCGGAAAGCCATGCCGCCAGCTTCGCCCTGCTGGCATATTCCAGCTCCTGGCTGAAGCGCCATGAGCCGGAAGCCTTTCTGGCCGCCCTGCTCAATTCCCAGCCCATGGGTTTCTATGCGCCCGCGCAACTGGTGCAGGATGCCCGCCGCCACGGGGTCTGCGTGCTGCCCGCGGACGTGACCATCAGCGGCTGGGACTCCGCGCTGGAAACCCTGCCCGACGATCACCCCGGCGCCCGGCGCCACGCGCACGTCCACGCGCCAGGCCCAGAGGCCCCGCGTCCCGCCGTCCGGCTGGGCTTAAGCCTGGTCCAGGGAGTGCGCGAGGACGCCGCCCGGCGCATCGAGGACGCGCGCGCCCAGGCCGCCTTCGCCGACACCGGCGACCTGGCCCGGCGTGCCGCACTCAACCGCCATGACCTGAATTCCCTGGCCGCCGGCGATGCCCTGCGCACCCTGGCCGGCCACCGGCGCCAGGCCAGCTGGGAAGCCGCCGCCAGCGTGCACAGCCGCGACCTGCTGCGCGACGCCGAGATCGTGGACGCCCAGGCGCCACAGTTGTCCGCCCCCTCGGAAAGCCAGAACGTGGCCGCGGATTACCGCAGCGTGGGCCTGACCCTGCACAGCCATCCCGTGGCGCTGCTGCGTCCGCAACTGGCCGCCCGCAATTTCCAGCCCGCCTCGGTGCTGAACGGCTACCCCAACAAGCGCGTGGCGCGCGCCTGCGGCATCGTCACCGTGCGCCAGCGTCCGCAAACTTCCAAGGGCGTGATCTTCGTGACGCTCGAAGACGAGACCGGCCCCGTCAACGTGGTGGTGCGCCCCGAACTGATCGAACGCCAGCGCCGCGAACTCCTGGGCTCCAGCCTGCTGGGCGTGTTCGGGGCCTGGCAGAGCGTGGACGGCGTGCGCCATCTGATCGCGCAGCGGCTGGTGGACATGTCCGACCTGCTGGGCGGACTGGCCACGCAAAGCCGCAATTTCCATTGACGCGGGCTCAGCGCCCGAAGAGCGTCGCCATATCCAGCGCCTGCGCCATCGCCTGGTAACCGGCGTCGCCCGGATGCAGATGGTCGCCCGAATCATAGGCCGGCAGCAGGCGGGCCGGATGGGACGGATCGCGCAGCACCGCCTCGAAATCCACCACGGCGTCGAACACGCCGCCCTCCCGGATCCACCGGTTCACCTCAAGCCGCACCGCGTCCTTGGCCGGACTGTAGTGATCGGCCAGGACCGTTCCATGCAGGGAGCCTTCGTACGGCGCGATCGTGCCCCCCACGATGCGCACGTTGCGCGCATGGGCGGCGTCCGCCAGTTGCCGGTAGCCTTCGATCAGCCGGGCCGCCGTCATGGGCGCCTCGTCCGGCGCGAAGGCGCTGCCCGGCCAGCCTATGTCGTTGATGCCCATCATCATCACCACCGTGCGCACGCCGGGCTGGGACAGCACGTCCGCCTCGAAGCGCGCCATGGCGTTCTGGCCCATCTTGTCGCCCCAGACCCGGGCGCCCGAAATCCCCGCGTTCACCACGCCCACGCCCAGCGGCGCCAGGCGGCGCGCCAGGAAGTCCGGCCAGCGGCGGTTCGCGCCCGGGGTCGATCCATTGCCGTCGGTCAGCGAGTCTCCGAACGCCACCACCACCGGCGCATCCGGCGGCCCCTCCACCCAGATCCCCGCCAGGAAGGCCCGGCCAGCCAGCGGCCGCGCGCCGGGCAGGTCCGGCTCGGCGCTGGCATTGCCCTGCGCCAGCGCGCCGGTTTGCTGCGCGCCCCAATGAAAGGTCGCCACCGGCGTGGCCTGCGGAAAATAGGTGCTGACGGCCAGCTCGCTCAAGGCCGCCACGGGCAGGTCCACGGGATCGCTGACCACTTGCGCGCCCGGCGCCACCGTCACGCCGGGCTGGCCGCCAAAGCTCAAGGCGCGGCCCGAGGGTCCGCGCATCGCCGCTCCCTCCCCGGCCAGCGCCACATGGGCCGCGCCGATCACCAGCGGCTGCGCGCCATAGCGGTTGGACAGCACCACTCGCAGCCGCCGGCCGCCCAGGCTGATCCTGAGCGTCTCCCGCAGGGTCTGGTCGCGCAGTTCGGCGGGCATCCCCGTGGGCAGGACGAAGGAGGCGTCCCACAAGGGCTGTGGGCTGGCGAACCAGGAGCTGGTCCAGGCGGTCGCGGGCGCTGGGACCGGGGTGACCCGGGCGGGCGCCTCGGCCGCAGCCGCCGGCGCAACCGGCATGGACAGGCCGCCGGCCAGGATGGCAAGCGCATTCAGAAAACGCAGGGGGGTGCGGGGATGCATGACGTTCCTTTACAGAGAAAACCGAAGTGGGTGACGTCACGATAGGTTCTTCCTGAATACACCGGTAGCCACGTAAAATGCATATCGCTTCTTCCAAAAAGGAATGACGATCATGGATACCTTGCGCGCCATGCGCGCCTTTGTCCGCGCCGTGGAATTGGGCACCCTGTCCGCCGCCGCGCGGGAACAGGGCCTGAGCCAGCCCGCGCTCAGCAAGATCGTGGCGGCGCTGGAAAGAGACATGAGCGTGCGCCTGCTGGAACGCAGCACCACCCGCGTCGTACCCACCGAGCAAGGCAAGCGCTTCTATGAGCGCGCCACGCGGGTGCTGGAAGAATATTCAGAGGCGGTGGCCGATGCCCGGGGCCAGACCGAAACGCCCGCGGGCTTCCTGCGCCTCAATGCGCCGGTCGCGCTGGGCCAGTTCCGGCTGAACGCGCTGATCCTGCAATTCCTGGAGGCCTATCCCGACATCCAGGTCGAACTGATCCTGAACGACCGGTTTGTGGACCTGGTGGAAGAAGGCGTGGACGTGGCGCTGCGGCTGGGCGGCGACCTGCCGCCCAACGCCATCGCGCGCAAGGCGGCCACCTCGCCGCGCTGCCTGGTGGCCGCCCCCGCCTACCTGGCCGCGCGCGGCAAGCCCCGGACGCCGGACGACCTGGCCGCGCACGAGTACGTCCGTTTCGCCTGGCTGGCCACGGGCGACACCCTGGAGCTGCAGCGCGGCGCCACGCGCGCCACCGTCCAGACCCAGGGGCGCTTGCGCGTCAACAATGCCCTGGCCATCCGCGAAGCGCTGGCCATGGGCGCCGGCATCGGCCTGTGCCCGGCCTGGCTGGTGCAGGACCTGCTGGCCAGCGGCGAACTGCTGCGCGTCCTGCCCGCCTGGAGCGCATCGCCACAGGAAGCATTCCTGATCTATCCCTCGCGCCGCTATCAGTCCCTGCGGGCGCGGCTGCTGATCCAGTTCCTGGCCGAACGGCTGGGGAAGCTGCCGGGCATGCAGGCGCCCCCCGCCGCCTGAGCTCAGGCGCACATGACGCGCACCAGGTTGCGATAGATATCGCGGGCGCCTTCCAGCTGGTCGAGTGCGATGGACTCGTCGATGGTGTGCGCGTCCTCTTCGTTGCCCGGCCCCAGGCCTATCGTCGGGATGCCGCGCCGGCCGGCCGATTCAGACCCGTTGGTGCAGAACGCCCAGCTGCCGACGACCGGCTCCCTGCCGCTCTCGTCCACGGCCACGCGCGCGGCCCGCAGCAGCGCGGCGTCCGGGTCGCAGCGCCACCCCGGCAGCCAGCGCGGCGGCGTGGCGTGCTGGCCGGTATAGGTTGCCACCCGGTCCTCGCTCACTTCCAGGGTGAAACCGGACAGTCCATGGCTGGCCAGATGCGCGCGGATCTGCGCCAGCACGTCCGCCAGGCTTTCACCCGACACCGTGCGCCGGTCGAAGCGTATGGTCGTGGTGAGCGGAATCATGGAGATCGACGGATACGGGTGCGACACGATGTCGGTCGGCACCAGCAGCGCCTGCCCCAGCACATCGTCGTACGGCAGCGGCAGGCTTTCCAGCGCCGTCAGCGCCCTGGCGGCCGCATGCAGCGGATTGACGCCGATATGCGGCGTCGCGGCATGCGCCGGCTTGCCATGAAAGGTCAGCAGCAGTTCCACCCGGCCCTTCTGCCCGGCCTTGATCTGCAGCTTCGACGGTTCGCAGATGACCACCGCCCGCGGCGCGCAGACGTCCAGCACCGACGCCAGCGCATGGCCTTCGATGATCTCTTCCAGCACGCTGGCCGACACGGCCACGCGCCGCTTCAAGCCTTCCCGCGCCGCCGCCGCGACACCGCAGATCGCCGCCGCGATGCCGCCTTTCATGTCGGTGCTGCCGCGCCCGTACAGACGGCCATCGCGGATCTCGGCGCCGAACGGATCGAAGCGCCAATCGCCCGTCACCGGGACCACGTCCATGTGCCCGTCGAACAGCAGCGCCACTTCCGCGTCCGCCGGACCGATCAGGCCCAGCACCGAACCGTTGCGGTCGGTCGTGACCGACTCGAAGCCGGCCTCGCGCATGGTTGCGGCCATCAATGCCGCCATCTCGCCTTCCTTGCCGGAAAGGCTGGGGATGCGCACCATCGCCTGCGTCAACGCCACTACGTCCAATGTCATCATCATTCCTATCAGAAAGCGGCGGGCGGCCAGCGCCCGCCAAGAAGAGACTCCGCGCCTACCGGTTAACCAGTTCCTTCGGCACGCGGTAGACCAGCACCGCGCCGATCAGCGCAAAGCTGGCCAGGAAGTACATGCCCCAGTTGGTCGAACCGGTCAGATCCTTGATCCAGCCGATCGCGTACGGACTGACGAAGGCCGCCAGGCCGGCGAACGAGTTGATGCCGGCGATGCCCGCCGCGGCGCTCTTGCCTTCCAGGAAGGCGGTCGGCAGGCTCCAGAACAAGGGCGAACACACCATGCAGCCGGCGGCCGCCACCGACAGCATGGCCACGGCCAGCACCGGGTTATGGCTGAACAGGGTGCTCAGCGCCAGGCCCGTCCCGCCCACCAGGAACGGCACGATCATGTGCCAGCGGCGCTCGCGGGTCGCGTCCGAGTGGCGGCACACCAGCACCATCGAAATCACCGCGCACACGTTCGGCACGGCCGTCAGCAAGCCGATGTGCAGCAGCGACTCGACACCGGTGGAACGGATCACCGACGGCAGCCAGAACGCCAGCCCGGACAGGCTGGACACCGTGCAATAGCAGATCAGCGCCATGTGCACGACGCGCCGGTCCTTCAACAGCGTCAGCATCGACACGTGCTCGGTCTTGGCGGTTTTCTCGCGCAGCAGGTTCTGGTCCAGCCGCGACTTCTCCGCCGGCGACAGCCAGCGCGCGTCGTCGATGCGGTCGTCCAGGTACCAGAAGACCGCCAGGCCCAGCAGCACCGAGGGGATCGCCTCGATGATGAACATCCATTGCCAGCCGGCCAGGCCATGGTGATCGTGGAACGCCTCCATCACCCAGCCCGACAGCGGTCCACCCAGGATGCCGGCGAACGGCACCGCCGTCATGAACACGGCCACGATCTGGCCGCGCCGGTTCGACGGAAACCAATACGTCAGGTAAAGGATGATGCCGGGATAGAAGCCGGCCTCGGCCGCGCCCAGCAGGAAGCGCAGGATGTAGAACTGGGTCGGCGTCTGCGTCAGCGCCATGGCGGCCGAGATCAGGCCCCACAGAATCATGATGCGCGCCAGCGTCTTCTTCGCGCCGATGCGGTGCATCAGCACGTTGCTTGGCACTTCGAACAGGAAGTAGCCGATAAAGAAGATGCCCGCGCCCAGGCCGTAGATCGTTTCGCTGAACTTCAGGTCGTCCAGCATCTGCAGCTTGGCGAAGCCGACGTTCACGCGGTCCAGGAACGCCGCGATGTAGCACACCATCAGAAATGGCAGCAGGCGCCACGCCACCTTCCGGTACAGCGCATCGTCCCGCGCCAGGGGGTCCTTGTCCGCGGCAACCGGGGAAGCCGCAATGCTCTCGACTGACTGATCCATATTTTCACCTTGGGGTCTGTTTTTCTAGGCCGAACGCTCCCCTGCAAGCGCTCTGGGCGCTCGCATGCTGTTTTTATGGGAAGGGAACGTACGGACCGGTTGTATGGACGGCCTCTCGGCCGCCCGCGCTGGCCGCGCCGGCTAGGCGGTGATCGCCGCCTCCGGCGCAGGTTCTATCGCACCTCTGCGTTGCGTGATCAACCCGTAGGCTTCGGGACGCCGGTGCCGTTCGAAATTGAACGTGGTGTTCTTGTAGGACAGGCAAAGGTCCAGGTCGCAGCGCGCGATCGCCAGTTCATCGCCCTTGGTCGAGCACGCGGCCACGATCTCGCCCGACGGCGCGATGATGCAGCTGCCACCGATCATCTCGCAGCCCTCTTCCTTGCCGGCCTTGGCCACGCCCACCACCCAGGTACCGTTCTGATAGGCGCCCGCCTGCATCACCAGATGGTTGTGGAACATGGACAGGTCGTCATGCTCGGGCGCGGGCGGGTTGTGCACCGGCGTGTTGTAGCCGAGCAGGATCATTTCCGCCCCCTGCAGGCCCATCACGCGATAGGTCTCCGACCAGCGGCGGTCATTGCACAGCGCCATGCCCATCACGCCGCCAAAGCCGCGCCAGACATCGAACGACTCGCCCGGCTCGAAATAGTGCTTCTCCAGATGCTGGAACGCGCGCCAGGGCTCGTTGCCGGCATGGCCGGGAAGATGCACCTTGCGGTACTTGCCGATGATCGCGCCGTCCTGGCCCACCAGGATCGACGTATTGAAGCGGCGCTTGACGCCTTGCTCGACCGCCAGCTCCGCGTAGCCCAGGTAAAAGCCGATGCCCAGCTTGCGGGCCGTCTCGAACAGCACCCGGGTCTGCGGGCCGGGCATCTCGCTTTCGTAGAAGGCGTCGATCTCGGCGGGGTCTTCCATATACCAGCGCGGAAAGAAGGTCGTCAGCGCCAGCTCTGGAAATACCACCAGCTGGCAACCCATGGCGTGGGCCTGGCGCAGGTGCGCGAGCAAGCGCTCGACGACGTCCCGGCGCGTATCGCTGCGCTGGATGGGCCCAAGCTGCGCGGCCGCGACATTGATGATGCGTGACATGTTCAGTCTCCTACGGTTTCATTGTTCTGCGAGTTCGAGCATCAGTTCCAGCAGCACGCCGGCGCCCGCCTCGATATCGTGGTCATGCGTGAATTCCGCGACGTTGTGCGACAGGCCGCCCACGCTGGGCACGAAGACCATGCCCGTCGGGCACATGCGCGCCAGCATCTGGGCATCGTGGCCGGCGCCGCTGGGCAGCCTGCGCACGCGATGCCCCCGGCGCCGCGCGATCGCCTCGACCCGGCCGACGATGGCCTCGTCGAAAGCCACCGGCGCGAAGTCCGCCAGCACCCGGTGCGCCAGGTCCACGCCCTCCTCCGCCGCGGCCTGCGCCGCGTACGCCATGCAGCGCTCGATCGCCTGCCGCAGCGTGGCGCCATCCGTGTTGCGCAGGTCCAGCGTGAAGGTCGCGCGGTTGGGGATGACGTTGATCAGGTTCGGAAACAGGTTGACCTGCCCGACCGTCGCAAGCTGGCCGCCGCCCAGTTCGCGCGTGAGATCGCGGGCGAAGCAGGCAATGCGGGCCGCGACGATGCCGGCATCGTGGCGCAGCGCCATCGGCGTGGTGCCGGCGTGGTTGGACACGCCGCGCACGGTGAACTCGATCCAGTGGATGCCCTGCACCCCCGTCACCGCGCCGATGGTGTAGTCCTCGTGCTCCAGCACCGGCCCCTGCTCCACATGCAGTTCGACAAAGGCATGCACCTGGTTGTTGCCCGTGGCGGCGGCGCCGGCGTAACCGATCCGGGCAAGGTTCTCGCCCACCGTGGTGCCGTCTATGCCCACCGTGGCCAGCGCATCCGCCAGCGCCATGTCGCCCTGGAACACCAGGCTGCCCATCATGTCGGGCGCAAAGCGCGCGCCTTCCTCGTTGGTGAAGAAGGCCACCGCGACCGGCCGCTGCGTCGTCACGCCGGCATCGTTCAACGCCGCGATCACCTCCAGCCCGGCCAGCACGCCCAGGTTGCCGTCATAGCGGCCGCCGGTGCGCACCGTGTCGATATGCGAGCCCGTCATCACCGGCGGACCCGCCACGCGGCCGGCGCGCACGCCCACCACGTTGCCGATGCCGTCGATCGTCACGGCCAGCCCCAGTTCGCGCATCCATTGCACGACCAGATCGCGTCCTTGCCTGTCGGCGTCGGTCAGCGCCAGGCGGCACACCCCGCCGCCGTCGATCGCGCCGACCTGCGCCAGGTCCGCGATGCGCCCGAGCAAGCGGGCGCCGTCGATGCGCACGGCCGCAAGGCCGGCCTGCTGCGGGGCGCCAGTCATGCCGCGGCCTCGGCCTGGGCCTCGACTTCGGCGGCGCTCCTGCCGACGATGCGCTGGTAGAGTTCCGGGTCGGTGGCGCCTTCGCTTCCGAACACCAGCACACGGCTGCTTGCGTCCAACCCCAGCGCATCGCGCACCGCGGGTTCGGCCAGCGCCGCCAGGCAGCCCGTCAGCCCCGCCACCGCCGACTCGCCGGCGACGACGGGCGCGTCGCCATACTTGCCGCTGGCCAGCAGGCGCACCGTCTCCAGCGCGGCCTCGTCATCGACCGTAAGAAAAGCCTGGGCTCCCGGGTGCAGCACCTCCCAGGCCAGCAGCGACACCTCGCCGCAGGCCAGGCCGGCCATCACCGTGTCCAGATCGCCATGCACCGCCACCGGCTTGCCGGCGCGGGCGCTCTCGTACAGGCAGGCCGCCTTGTCGGGCTCGACCACGATGAAGCGCGGACGGCGCGCGCCCAGCTGCTCCCAGAAATGGGCGCAGACCGCGGCCGCCAGGCCGCCCACGCCACCCTGCAGGAACACATGCGTCGGCAGTTCGGCGTCGCCACCTTCCCGCAGTTGCCGCAAGGCCTCGTCGGCCATCACCGCGTATCCCTGCATCACGTCCTTGGGCACTTCCATGTAGCCGGGATAGGAGGTGTCGGACACCACATAGCGTCCAAGCCGCGCCGCGTCCTCGGCGGCCTGGCGGACGGAATCGTCGTAGTTGCCGGCGGTGCGCACCACCTGTGCGCCGTACTGCTCGATCGCCCGCTTGCGGCCTTCGCTGACGGTCGCATGGATATAGATCACGCACTGGCAGCCAAAGCGTTGCGCACCCCAGGCCACCGAACGGCCGTGATTGCCGTCGGTCGCGCAGGTCACGGTCATGGCTTGCGTCAGTTCCCGGTAGCGGCCGGACAACAGATCGTCGACCGACAGGTCGTCGCGCCCCAGCCGGGCCGCGAGCTCGCGCAGCAGCTGGCGGCTGACCGCGTAGGCCCCGCCCAGCGCCTTGAAGCTGCCCAGCCCGAAGCGGCCGCCTTCATCCTTGTAGCGGATGGCCGCCACGCCAGCCTCGCGCGCCAGACCGGACAGGTCGCGCAGCGGCGTGGGCTGATAGCCGGGCCAGCGGCGGATCTGCGCTTCGGCAAGCGCATAGGCCTGGCCGCCAAGCACGTCGAGCTGCCGCTGCCCATAAGGCGCGGCCGGTTCGAAAGCGGGATTCGGCGCGTATTGCAGCCGGATGTTCGGAATCGGGTGGTTCAAGCCAGTCTCCTGTGGAAGTTCAGCGATGCAAGTCGCCGTAATGTTCATGCAGCCGTTCGATGTTCTGCAGGCGTTCACGCGCGGCGGGCCCGAGCTTGCGCGCCAGGGCCGAGCACAGATGGTTGATCACGCTGGTGGCGGCGACGTAGGAATCGAATACCGCCGCGCCGCTGTTGACACAGCGCAGCACCAGGTCCGAACGCGCAGGCAGTTCGGTGGCGGTGGGATCGGTCAGCACCACCACCTTGGCGCCCACGCGGTTGGCGTGTTCGACGATGGGCTTGAGCAGGGTGACGCGGCGGCGGAAATCCATCACCAGCAGCACGTCGTCCGGCCCCAGGTCGGCCAGGTCCTCGGCCAGGTTCAGTCCCGCGCCCGGCACCAGCGCGATGCCGTCGCGCAGCTGCGTCAGCAGCGCCCAGGCGTATTGCGCCAGCACCCGACCGTTGCGAAAGCCCGCGATGCAGATGCGGCGCGCGCCGGCAAGCAGCGCCACCGCGCGCTCGATGTCGCGGCTGTCCAGCCGTTCGAAGGTCTGCACCAGGTTTTGCAGGTCCGTGGCCAGATGTTCGGCAAGCGCGTCGCCGGTGGCGTCCGGCGGACGCACGCCCGCCATTTCATATAGCGGCGAGCCGCGGTCGGATTCGTCGCGCGCCTGGGCCCGCACCTCATTGAAATTCTCGTACCCCAGGCGCCGGAAAAAGCGCCCCGCCGTGGCCTTGGAAACGCCCGCCTTCTGCGCCAGCTCGGCGCCCGAATAGGCCGCGATATTGCCCAGGCACTCGAGCGTCACGTGGGCAAGCCGCTGCTCGCTTTCCGTGAAGGAATCTTGCAGCGCAAGAATCCGTTCCTGCAGCATTGATGTCATGGTGGCCAGCCTCTATGAAACTATAGTTCCACAAATATATATTCATGAAACTACAGTGTCAACGCAAATTTCGGACTGGCAACGCAGGCGCCGTGCAGTGCCCGCAGCGTACGTATCAGCGGCCTGTCACAGCGCGTCGCGGCTGGTCTATCATGGCTTTTTTGTCGCGTTGTTGTAAGGAGCCCTACATGATCCGCAAGCTGATCCCCTTCCTGCTGGTCGCCAGCCTGACCGCGTGCGCCAATACAGGAACTCCGCGTTCATCCAGCGCGCCGGCCGCCTCCAGCTCCTCGAGCGCGTCATCGTCCTCAAGCGACGGATCCGGCTCTTCCGCGGGTTCTTCCTATGGTTCGCCGTCGGCCATGTCCGGCGGCGGCAAGACCTGCGACGCCGGCCCGCTGCAATCCCAGCTTGGCCAGAAAGCCACGCCTTCCGTCATGGAAGACCTGCGCACGCGCAGCGGCAGCTCCTCGGCCCGCATGCTGCGGCCGGGCCAGGTGGTCACCATGGAATACAACGCCACCCGCCTGAACCTGATCGTCGACGAGAAGGACGTCATGACCGCGATCCGTTGCGGCTGAGGGCAGCAGTCCCCTCCGGGCCGGCACCACCGGCCCGCCCCCCAAGTTTCGCGCGGCCTGGGAGCAGGCGCCGCGCCGTGCACGAATTTCCCGCTCGCTTCGCAAGCGTATTCCTGGCGCGATGCCGATCGCCCGCCACACAGCCGGTCGACGACGCTTTCCCCCCCGCCCATGCCCGACCCGGCACGGCGCCATCTCAAGCGACCGGTCTCGAACGATGAAATCGCCAGCCCGCTGCGCTCGCCGCATGATCGGGCGCCGCCGCGCCAGCGCCGGGCGGTCGGCCCCTGGCGCTTCGTTCAATGCACGGGATGAGGGGACCGAGCGCCGCGCCTGTCAATCGTCGCCGCCGCCGGCGGCATTGCGCGCTTCGGCCAGCGCCACCGTCAGGTGCATGACCTTCTTTTTCAGCTGGTCGCGCTCGTCCGTCAGGCGCGCCAGCACCTGGCGCAGGCGCGCCACTTCGGCGGGCAGATCCTCGATGTTCTCGATGGGCTCCTCGGGCGGAGCCTCGCGCGGCGCCGGCGCCTTGGCCTGGCGCACCTCGCGCGCGGCCTGCTGCAGCTCTTTCCTGCCGCCGGCAACGGCGGCCGCCTGGCGCTCGGCGGGCAAGGACGCCACCGCGGCTGCCGCATTGATGGAAATCGCGCCCTCTTTCACCGCGCGCACCAGTTCCGGGGCGGCGGCCTTCTGGATCTTTTCGATCTGGCCCAGCGTATTGCTGCTGATCCGCGCGGCCCGCGCCAGGGCCTGGCGGCTGGGCACGGCGGGCGTCCACGGCACGTTGGCCGGCTCGCGCGGAGCGCCTTCGGCCGCCGGCGCGTCCTCGTCCCAGGGCGGCGAACCGTCCTCGGGCGCGGTGCGCGACTGCAGGATTTCCTTCTTGCGCAGCGCCAGCACGCCGCGCTGGAAGTCCGACACACTGCGCCGGCCCAGGTGGTTTTCGATCATCCACAGATGCACGTCTTCAATGGACTTGAAGCGCGGATTCTGGATGGTCTGGAATGGGATGCCGTGCTTCATGCAGAGCGCATGGCGGTTATGGCCGTCCACCAGCAGGTCGCCCCACAGCACCAGCGCGTCGCGGCAGCCTTCAGCCAGCAGGCTGCGCTCCAGCGCGGCGTGCTCGTCTTCGGTCAAAGGGTCTATATAGGCGCGCAGGCCTTCGTCTATCCTGATATCCATGGTGTCCAAATACGGTTCTTGCCCAACCCGGCTCCTGCCCGGTCCCTACGCCAGCCCCTGGCCGCGCAGCACGTCCTGAATTGCCGCCAGGCGCGCCACCGGGTCCGTCAGGGCCAGCAGGCTGGCCTTGTCGTCCGGAGGCAGCGGCAGCAGCTCGCACCAGCGGTTCGCCACCCAGCCGCAGTCGTCCAGCCGGAACGGCGGCGCCAGCGGCATTCTTTCGGGAGGCACGCCATCTTGCTGCCATTGGGCCACCAGGCGTCCCAGCGCATCGGCGCTGGCCTGCATGGCCTGCGGCACGGGCGTGGGCAGGTCATCGGGGATGGGCTCGGCCTCGCCCATCCAAAGACCGTATTTTGCCACTACGCTGGAAAGCAGCCGGAAACGCCCGGTGCCGGTGCACCGGATCTCCAGCAATGCCGGCATGGGCGCCTCCCAGGTGTCGACGCGGGCCATGGTGCCCACGGGCGACAGCATCTCCTGGCCTTCCGGAGAGCGCACCTCATTGCCGGCCAGCAGGCCCACCACGCCGAATTCGCTGCCTTCCGCGATGCTGCGGCGGATCATATCCAGGTAGCGCACCTCGAAGATCCGAAGATGGACCACGCCGGCGGGAAACAACGCGTTGGATAGCGGAAACAACGGAATCAGCGACATGGCCGCCTCCTATTTCACGTGGAAGGCATCGTCCACCGGCACCTGCATTGCCGTCACCAGGGCATTGGTCTGCGCCGCCATGCCGATCACCCCCAGCAGTTCGGCGTGCTGGCCGTCGGTCATGCCGCGGGCCCTGGCCGCGGCGGTATGGGAGTGCACGCAGTAGGTGCAGCCATTGGCCGTGGACACGGCGATATAGATCATCTCGCGCACCAGCGGTGGCAGCTCGCCCTCGGCCAGCATGACCTGCTTGAGCTGGTCCCAGACGCGCCGCATCTGCGGCGGATCGTTGGCCAGCGCGCGCCAGAAGTTGTTGACGAAGTCCGACTTGCGCGTGGCCCGGATGTCCTCGAACACCGCCCACGCCTCGGGATTCTTGCGGATCTCGTCGTCGGACAGCAGCTTTACCGTACTCATTACCCTGCTCCTGGTTGATAAAACACGTTACCCCGCCGTTATTTCACGATTGCGCCCATTGCCCTATCATGTGCCGCAGCCCGGCGTTCAGGCGTTGCGGCCGTCGTACGGAATGCGCGTCAGCGCGTTCAGGTCCAGATTTTCAACGCAGCGCACATTCACCGCCGCGGTTTCCTCGCCCTTGGCCCCCACGCCGAAGCCAAACGGCGCGCAGCCGCAGTTGGCGCAGAAATGATGCGAGATCACGTGCTTGTTGAATTTGTAGGTGGACAGGCTCTGCGTGGATGACGTGATGCGCAGCTGCGCGCGCGGCACGAACCAAAGCAGGTAACCCTTGCGGCTGCAGTGCGAGCAATTGCATTCCAATACCTGGGACACATCGCCGTCGACTTCGAACGCGATCTGTCCGCAATGGCAGCTTCCTTGTTGCATGGTCTGGCTCCTTGGCGTTTCCGGGGCAGACTCCCATCATAGAGCCCAGCCGCCCGCCTTGGCCATGCGGACGAGCCGGGCGTCACCCGGCACGGAGACATCATGCCCCAGTTATCCGCTTACCTGAGTTTCGACGGCAATTGCGCCGACGCCATGCGCTTCTATGAACGCGTGCTGGGCGGCCGGCTCGAGGCGCTGGTCCGCTACGCCGACGCGCCCGCCGACGCCGCCATGCCGGTGCTTTCTTCCGAGGACGCCGGACGCATCATGTACGCCCGGCTGGCGCTGGACGAGCAGACGCTGATGGGCAGCGACGCCACGGCCGGCCATCCCTATCCCGGCAAGCAGGGCGTGGCGCTGGCGCTTGTCTATCCCACGGTTTCCGACGCCCAGCGCGTGTTCGAGCATCTGGCCGACGGCGGCAGCGTGACCATGCCGCTGCAAAAGACATTCTGGGCCGAGGCCTACGGCGCGCTGATCGACCGCTACGGCACCCGCTGGATGGTGAGCGGCGGGCGCCTCAGCCACTAGAACCTGTACGCACCAAAGGAAACAAGACCCGATGACACACGGCATCCATGGAAGCCAGCGCTGGTGGGCGCTGCTGGTGCTCTGCCTGGGCGTCCTGATGATCGTGCTGGACACCACCATCGTCAACGTCGCCCTGCCCTCGATCCGCGAAGACCTGGATTTCACCGAGACCTCGCTGGTCTGGGTCGTCAATGCCTACATGCTGACTTTCGGCGGCTTCCTGCTGCTGGGAGGACGGCTGGGCGATCTGCTGGGACACCGCAGGATGTTCCTGGCGGGACTGACGCTATTCACCGTCGCCTCGCTGGCCTGCGGCTTGGCCCAGGGCCAGGCGCTGCTCATTGCCGCGCGCGCGGCGCAGGGCCTGGGAGGCGCGGTCGTGTCGGCGGTGGCGCTATCGCTCATCATGAATCTCTTCACCGAAGCCGGCGAACGGGCGCGAGCCATGGGCGTGTACGGGTTCGTCTGCGCGGGCGGCGGCAGCATCGGCGTGCTGCTGGGCGGCCTGTTGACCAGCGCGCTGTCCTGGCACTGGATTTTCCTGGTCAACCTGCCGATCGGCGTACTGGTGTATGCGCTATGCCTGCGCCTCCTGCCCAAGGCGCCCCCGGCCGCGGCCGGCGCCAGGCTGGATGTAGCCGGCGCCCTCTCCGTCACGGCCTCGCTGATGCTGGCCGTGTACGCGGTGGTCAACGGCAACGAAGCGGGGTGGACCTCTCCCCAGTCGCTGGGCCTGCTGGGCGCGGCCGTCGCACTGATGGCGCTGTTCCTGGCCATCGAAGCGCGCGTCGCGTCGCCGCTGATGCCGCTGTCGCTGTTCCGCCTGCGCAATGTCGCCACCGCCAACCTGGTCGGCGTGCTGTGGGCTGCCGCGATGTTCGCCTGGTTCTTCGTGTCGGCCTTGTACATGCAGCGCGTGCTGGGCTACAGCCCCATGGAGGTCGGCCTGGCCTTCCTGCCCGCCAACCTGATCATGGCGGCCTTCTCATTGGGTCTGTCGGCCAGAATCGTCATGCGCTTCGGCATACGCGCGCCCCTGGCTGCGGGCCTGTTCATGGCGGCGCTGGGGCTGGCGCTGTTCGCCCGCGCACCGGTGGACGGCGGCTTTGCCGCGGACGTGCTGCCGGGCATGCTGCTGCTGGGCGTGGGCGCCGGCGTGGCCTTCAACCCCATGCTGCTGGCGGCGATGAGCGACGTGGAACCGAGCCAGTCCGGACTGGCCTCGGGCGTGGTGAATACCGCTTTCATGATGGGCGGCGCGCTGGGGCTGGCGGTGCTGGCCAGCCTGGCGGCGGCCCGCAGCGCCACGCTTGCGCGGGCCGGCGCCGACCCCGTCGCGGCGCTCAATGGCGGATATCAGGTGACTTTCCTGGCCGGCGCGCTTATCGCCGCCGCGGCAGCGGCGCTCAGCGCGGCGCTGCTCAAGTCGCGCAATCGCGAACTGCACGCCCGCGCGGATACGCCGCCCTGAGGGATCGGGACGCGCGCCCGGTCGGATCGGACGCGCTCCGCAGCCCCGCGCAACACGTTCAATCCAGCCGCGCCCGGGTGGTAAGCCCGCTCGCCTTGTCCCATTGCTCAGGCGTCAGCTTCTGGACGGTGACGCCGAAAGTCCAGACATGGCCCTCCGGATCCTTCGCGCGATAGATCCGATCGCCGTAGAACTGCGTATCCGGCTCCTGCAGGATCTCGGCGCCCGCCGCCCGCGCATGCGCGCAGTGCGCGTCGACGTCGTCTCCTTGCGCGAGCTGCACATGGATGGACTGGGTATTCTTGCCGCCGACGGAGCGCGGACTCTTGTGATCGTCGCTCCACTCGCCGCCTATCATGACAACGGAATCGCCGTGCGCCATTTCGGAATGAACCAGATTGCCATCGTCGTCAAGAATGACGAAGAGCGGCTCGAAGCCGAATGCGGTCTCGAGCCAGCGGAAGGCGGCCTTCGGGTCCAGATAGGACACAGCGCTTGAAAGACCTTTGTTGCGGTAAACGTCGATCATTCCGGATCTCCTTCAGGAAGCCTGCGAAAGGGCGCGCCCGCGGCCTTGCGCGGACGCGCCATCCCGTAAGAATAGCGTCATGGCGGCCGCCCCGGCCGCCGGCTGGCCGCCGCTTGCGTCACGCCTTCCGGCCTTGCGGCATCCATGCCTCCGCCAGCCTCACGAATGCGCTGGCGCCGATGGGCAGCAAGGCGTCGTTGAAGTCGTAGCTGGTGTTGTGGACGAGGCACGGGCCCTCGCCGTGGCCGGGTTCCCGATGGTCGCCTTCCCCGTTGCCGATGAAGCAATAGCTGCCGGGAACCTCTTCCAGCATGAACGAAAAATCCTCGGCCGCCATGATGGGCGCCTGCGTCAGCACATGCTCCGGCCCCACCACCGTTGCCAGGGCGTCGCGCATGAAGGCGGTCTCGGCCTCATGGTTGATGGTCGACGGATAGTGCCGGGTGAACACAAAGTCGCACTGGGCGCCGAACATGGCCGCCACATGCTGCGCGATTTCTCCCATGCGCCGCTCGATCAGGTCCAGCGTTTCGCGCGTGTAGGCCCGCACCGTGCCGCGCAATTCGCAAACATCGGGAATGACGTTGACCGCCTCGCCCGCGCGCAGCGTGGTCACCGAAATGACCGCCGTCTCCAGCGGCTTCTTGTTGCGGCTGATGATGGTCTGGAACGCTTCGATCATCTGGCCCGCCGCCGGGATCGGGTCGATGGCGAGGTGGGGCATGGCCGCATGGCCGCCCTTGCCGCGTATCGTCACATGGAACTCGCTGTTGGACGCCAGCACGGGCCCGGGCGACGAGGCGAAGCATCCAACCGGAATGCCCGGCATGTTGTGCATGCCGAATACCGCCTCCATCGGAAACTTCTGGAACAGGCCGTCGCGCATCATCTCGCGCGCGCCGCCGCCGCGCTCTTCGGCGGGCTGGAAGATCAGGTACACGGTGCCGTCGAAGTTCCGGTGGCGGGCCAGGTGCTGCGCCGCGCCCAGCAGCATGGCGGTGTGGCCGTCATGGCCGCAGGCGTGCATGACGCCGGCGTGCTTGCTGGCATGGCTGAACTGGTTCACCTCCTGCATCGGCAGCGCGTCCATGTCGGCGCGCAGCCCGAGCGTGCGCGGCGAATCGCCGCTGCGGATCACCCCCACCAGGCCGGTCTTGCCGAACCCGCGATGCACCGGGATGTCCCAGCTTTCCAGCAGTTCGGCCACCAGTTGCGAGGTGCGGTTTTCTTCGAACGCCAGTTCCGGATGCGCATGGATGTCCCGGCGGATCTCGCGGATGGACGAGGAGTGTTCAACGATGTCTTCGATCAGATTCATATGCCTGCATGGGCTCCGCTGGCGGAGCCGTGGGTTCCGGGTTGGATGGATGGAATTCAGTCGGGCTTGATGCCCAGCTTGCGCAGCACGGGGCCCGAGGCGTCGCGCTCCGCCGCGACCCGCCGGGCAAAGGCTTGCGCCGTCAGGTGATACGGCAGCGAACCGTGGCTGGCATACATCTGCTTGAGCGCGCCGTCCTGCTGCGCGCGGCCTATCTCCGTATTGAGCCGCTGGACTATCGCGTCGGGCGTGCCCGCGCGCGCGGCGATGCCCAGCCACACCGCGCCTTCAAAGCCTGAGAAATTGCGCTCGGCCAGCGTAGGCGCCTTGCCGAAGGCAGCGTCCGGCACCGTTTCGCTCATGGCCAGCACGCGCAGGCGGCCTTCCTTGACCATCGGTTCCACCAAGGCGGTGCCGGCGAAGTACATCTGCGTATCGCCCGCCAGGACCGAGTTCAGCGCGCCGGTTCCCGTCTTGAACGGCACATGCATGATATCCACGCCAGCCTGTTCCCGCAGCATTTCGAACAGCACGTGCGGCGGACTGCCGTTGCCGGAGGACGCGTAGTTCAGCTTGCCCGGCTGCTTGCGCGCCTGCGCCAGCAGTTGATCCAGCGACCGCGCAGGCATCTTGTCATTGACCGTCAGCGCCATCGGGATGACCGCAAGCGGACTGACGGGCTGCAAGTCCTGCGCCGGGTCGTAGGTCAGGGCCGGAAAGATGTACGGGTTCCACACCAGATGCGCGTTCGTCACCAGCGCCAGCGTATAGCCGTCCGCCGGCGCGGACTTGAGCTGCTGCATGGCCAGCATGCCGCCGGCGCCCGGCTTGTTCTCGACGACGACCGCCTGGCCGAACGCCCGGTGCAGGCGTTCGGCCAGGGGCCGCGCGAACAGGTCGGGCAAGCTGCCGGGCCCCCCGTTGACCAGGATGGTCACGGGCTTGGCCGGCCAGGTGTCGGCGCTGGCCGACGGCCCGGCCGCCAGCGCGGCAAGCGCGGCCAGGCAGGACGCGGCGCGCCGCAAGAAGGTACCCCGCCCGTGTCTCCGGGTGTCGCGTATGCGTGTCACTGCTTGTCTCCAGGCGCGCCTGCCGCCGGCTATGTGCCGGTCATCTGTGCGACGCGCTTTTCTACGATAAGCAGCATAAATCTCGGCGTCAATACATTTTATCGAGATTTTTACACATAAGCCTCCTGGCCGGTGGAATCAGGACGCGCGCGCCGTCAGCCATTCCGCGGGTTGCAGCGGCTTGCCCACGACACGAATCTCGCCCAGAGCACCCAGGAAGCCGCCACTGGGATCGCCGCCATCCCAGTAACCCGCGCCCACGGTCCACGGCAGGCCCAGCGAGGCCAGGCCCGCGCCGTCCACGGCGTTGCGCAGCACCGGCGCGCCTTCCACGTACATCGTGGTTTCGCGCGTCGCGGGGTCGTTGACCACCGCCACGTGCAGCCACGTGTCCACCAGGATCTCGCCCGACCAATTGGTGCGCGCGCTGACGGGCGTGACCACCGAGGGCACCACTTCCCACTGCACTTCGCGCAGATTGGAGATGGCGAACTGCAGGGGCGGCGATTGCGGCAGGCTGCCGGCCCATCCCGCCAGATTGCCGCGGCGTCCGGCGCGCGTCATGATGTTCATCCAGGCGTTGGCGGCTGCCGTCCAGTCGCCAGCGATCTTGATGAAGGCCTCCACCGTGTACCCGCTGGTGAACGTTTCGTTGTTCAGCGTCGCGGCGACGTCGGTCAGGAAGTAGCTCAGGCGCGGCCCGGCGGTATTGCGGAACGTGATGCTGCCGGGCGCCGCCGACAGGCGATGGCGGTCGGCGCTCCAGACCAGGTCGCCTTCTTGCGCGGTGTTGCCCGCCGGCGCGTTCAGCGGCGCGCGCGTCAGCGCATTGTTGTTGCCGGACTTGTCGGCGATCACCGCGCCTTGCGCGACCGCGGCGCCCGCGACGCCGCCCACGAAGCGCCAGTGCGCCAGCGTGCCGGCGGCGTGCGCGTAGTCTTCATCGTTGACGGGCGCGGCCTTCTCGGGCGGCTTCGCGTCGGTGTAGCCGTTCAGCGCCAACGCCAGGGCGGCGTCCGTGACGCTGCCTTCGCGCGAGCCGGGCCCCGCCTTGAAGTTGGGATTGAAAGCAGCAAAGCGCTTGGTGAAGTCCATCTCGATCACGAACTGGTTGTTCGCGTCGGTCAGCACCGCCTGGTCGAATTCATTGACCGTGGCCTTGGGCTTCTGCGGCACCCACGGCGAAAACGACGACGCGACGATGCGGTTATTGCTCAGGTCGAATTCATAGAAGCGCAACAGGCCGTTGCCGCCTTGATACGCCATCTGGTAATCCACCACCATTTCCTCGACCGCATGACCGAAGTCGTTGATCTTCGTCAGGTGCGCGGCGCCGTGATGGTGGCCATTGACGGTCATGAAGATCTGGTCGCAGCCCCGGATCAGCTTGTCCCACAGCATCAGGCCGTAGTCGACTTCCAGCGGGCTCACCCCGTCGTTGGCGATGGCCAGCAACTGGTGGTTGACCAGGATGGCGGGCAAGGAGGAATGCGTCTGCAGGACCTGCCGGGCCCACGCCAGGCCGGCGTCCGACACGCGCCAAGACAAGGACAGCACCAGGAACTGCTGCCCTTCCGCCTCGAACACGTGGTATTCGTGAAAGCCGCTGGCGTCGCGGCCGCGGAAGGTGGCCTGCGCGCCGGCGCGGTCCTTGCCGAACCACTTCAGGTAGGGTTCGGCCGCCGGGTCGCGGGTGGCGTCCGTGCCGTTGACCGGGTCGGACTCAAAGCCGATGTCCTGCAGCACGTCGTGGTTCCCCGCCAGTATCGAGTACGGCACGCCCGCGTCTTCCAGGCGCTTCATGGCGGCGTCGGCCACTTCCCATTGCTGCGGCTTGGACACCTGGTCCACCACGTCGCCCACATGAATGACGAACGGGATGTTCAGCGCCTTGGCCGACTGCGCGATCCAGCTGGTCTGCGCCATGAACGGTTCGCTGCCGAACAGCTTGGCGAACTGGTTGCCGGTTTCAGCCGTGGCGTAGCGCGCATAGAACTGCGTGTCCGGCAGCACCACCAGTCCGAAACTGGACAGGAGCTTCGGCGCGGGCGGCGGTTCGGTCCCGCCTTCGTTGCCGCCACCGGGGCCAGACGCCGCGGCGTCCTCATCGTCGTCGCCGCCGCAGGCCGCCAGCAGGGAAGTCAGGCCGGCAGGCAGCGCCCACGTCCCCACGCCCGCCTTGATGATGGAACGCCGGCGCGTGTTGACGCCGTGCTGCTGCAAGCCGTCCCCGGCGTCCTGGCCGATCCCGCTTTCTTTCTGGTCTGAAGACACTCTGCACTCCGTGATTCGAGAGAAGTCCCGGGCGCGCGCCGGTCCCCCCTGGACCGGACGATCCGATGCCCCACGGCATCCGCGCCCGAAGCCGCCACTCTAGGCAGGCAATGCAACAGGGGAATGAACCGCGGGTGACCAGTACGTGAAAGGTCTTTGAATCAGCGCCGTTTGCCGAATACGGACTTCGGCGCGCGGCCGTGAAAGCGCGTGAAGGCCGCGCTGAAATTGGCCGGATGGCGATAGCCCACGCGATAGGCCGCCTGCGCCACCTGGCAGCCGGATTCCAGCAGTTCCCAGGCCCGTCGCATGCGCAGCTCGGTCAGCAGCCGGTGCGGGCTGTTGCCGTAGAGCTGGCGGAATCCTTCCTTCAGCTTGAACTCGTTCAGTCCGGTGGCCAGGCACAGGTACTGCACGGTCAGCTCGCGGTCCATCTGCTCCTGCATCAAGGCGCGCGCCGCTTCCAGCCGCGCGATGTCGGCCTGGCTGAGGCGGCCGTCTTGCGGCGCGGGCGCCAGGCACCGCAACTGACGCGCCAGCAGGGTCAGCGCCCGGATGTGCGCGTCCAGCGGATCGGCGCTTCCGGCCAGTTCGACGGCGGCGGCGGCCAGGTCCGGCGTGGAGCGCCCCTGCGCCAGGCAACGCAGCCGCCCCCCGCCCAGCAAGCCATCGGCGCGCTCATCGCCCGCGTAGCGGCGCAAGATGCGTTCGTCCACCAGCAGGCGCAATTGCGACACCGCGGCGCCGCCCAGGTAGCGGCGCTCTCCCGGGCTGCGCTGGAATGCGGTCACGGTGGTGTGGCCGCCACGAAAGTCCAGCCCCGATCCGTCGGCGCCCCGATAGGCCGACGCGCCCTGCATCGCCAGCGTAATGACCAGCGTGCGCGCGCCCTGCCCGGCCGCGCTCTCTTCGATCAGGTCGCGCGCCGGCGTGTACTGCGAATGCACCAGCGTCAGCCCATCGTCCAGATCCAGCCGGTCGGCATGGCAGTCGCCCAGGTCTTGCGGCAAGGCATGGCGCTGCCATCCCGGGCGGGCGCCGCTGCGCGCCTGGGCAAGCGTGGATGAAACGCGCGTGGGCATGAAGCTTCCTTTGCTGGCGCGACCCGCTGCGCGGCCGCCGACGATACGCATATGAACGGATCCGGAACGCATACAAGAATGGGGGATCGCTGTTCGCATAAATAAATACCATCGACGCAAGCGCTGCACAAGGACAGCGTCCAACCAGGACCCATCATGCATTCAGACCTCTCCCACCCCATGCAACGCTACTGGAATCTGGCTGCCGCGCCGATCCAGGCCACGGCGCTGGACGCCGCCCTGGACCTGGGCGTGCTGGACCATTTGACCGAACCCGCCAGTGCCGCCGAGGTGGCCGGTGCCTTGGGCCTGCGCGCCCCGCAGACCGCGCACCTGCTGGACATGCTGTGGAGCCTGGACCTGCTGCACCGCATGGAAGGCGACCCGCCGCGATACCTGTGCCAGCCGCATGCGCGCCAGCACTTTTGCCAGGGGCAGCCCGGCTACTGCGCGGATGCGTGGCGATACCGGCGCCGTTCGCTGGCGCATTTCAGCGAACAGCTGGCCGGGCTGCTGAGCCTGGACGGGCCGGCGCCCGATCCCTATGTGCAGACCAATGCGAAGGGATGGGCCGACGCGGCCCGCGTGCAGATCGGCCAGGAACAGCGCGCCGTCGCGGTGGCCGCGGCCCGCGTAGCGATCGGCTGCGTGCCGGGCGCGGGGCAGGCCCGGCGCATCCTGGACCTGGGCGGCGGCCCCGGACTCATCGGAATCGACCTGGTGCGCGGCAACCCCGAAGCCACGGGCGTGGTGTTCGACTGGCCTGAAACCGCCGCGGTGGCGCAAGAGAACATCGTCCAGGCCGGATTGGCCGGCCGGATGACGGTGCTGGGCGGAGATCTCGCGCGCGACCCCATCGGGGCCGGCTATGACCTGATCTGGTGCTCTTCGGTGCTGCACTTCGTGCCGGACGCCGCCGCCGCCCTGCGCAAGATGCACGAGGCGCTGGCCCCGGGCGGACTGCTGGTGATGGCCCACGCCGAAATCGCCGCCGATGCCTGCGCCGCCGCCCGCGTGCTGCCCTTTTACCTGCCGATGCTGCTGCTGGGCCGGCGCGTGACCCGCCAGGGCGAATTGCAGAGGATGCTGCAGGATTGCGGCTACGCCGAAGTGCGCGGCTTTGACTCCGGACGTTTCCCCATGGCTCCGCTGCATGTGCTGGCCGCCCGCAAGCCTGCGCAGCGCAATGAGGCGGGCGCTTTCGGCCTGAAACCCAGGGACTTATGCGGCGTCACAAAATAGCCTGATAGGTACTCAGTGCTTTGACAGTCTGAACCAGTCCCTGTCGCAGAAGCACGTCCAGATAACGATTCACATCCATTGTCGGATTCTTGAGTTGTGCGCGCTGGCGCTGGGCGGCGGAGACGACTGCAGCCTGGTCCAGATCGAACAGGTTTTCGACGAACTCGTCCGGGTGCTGCGCTTCGATGCCGTAGGGGTCGAGCGCAGCGGCCGGAAAATCCTTTTGGTTGAACGTGACGATCACGCTCGCGCTGCAGCGGATTGCCGCGGCCAGTACGTGGCGATCATCGGGATCCGGCAGACTCAGCCCGGCGATGAGAGTCTCGTGGCCGGTAACCAAGCCATCTGGAATTGCCCGGTCCATCAAGGCGGAAGTGCGGTCCAGTTGCTCGGACGTAAGGTCGCCTCGGTTGCTTAGCAGATTGCGTTTCCATTCATCGTGGATCTGCGGACTCCATCGCGCGCGAAACCTTCCCGACAGCCCGAGCCACATCAGGAAATCGCGCAGAGGTGCGGGATACAGGACGCAGGCGTCGTAGACGGCGGTGAACGGCGAATGCCTCACTCATACCCCATGGCCAGTTCCTGGGCCTGCCTGGCAAGTTCTTCCATGGCTTGCTCGCTGGCGCGCTCGCGTTCAGCCTTGAACTGCATCAGGTCGGCGAAGCGCACGCGGCGGTGCTTGCCGGTTCGGTGGAATGGGAGCAGGCCCTCTTCCAGCAGCTTGACGATATGGGGCCGCGAAACGTTGAGAAGATCAGCGGCTTCCTGGGTTGTCAGCTCGGCATGGATCGGGACGACCTGGACGGCGTTGCCGTCGGCGAGTTCCGCCAGGATATCCACCAGCAGGCGCAGCGCCGAGGTGGGCAACTCCACGTTGTGGGCCTGGTTCTGGTCGTCAAGAATCTGGATGCTTTGAGTCTCGAACCTGGTTGCAAGGTAGGCCGCCAAGGCGCGTTGGCCTTGCACAGCCGCTTCTACCTCGCGCTCGACGGGCAGCACCATTTTGGACAGCGCGGTGTGAGGCATAGGAAGACTCCGTGGCTCCATGACGGCTCACATCTTAAACGAAATATTCGAAACTCGCAATAAACGAAACCATCCTATTCCGGGCTTAAGAAGTATGGGGACGCAGTTGACCGGGCGTGCCTTCGGTGGAGGCCTCGGCATGATGGGATTCTGTGTTTCAGCCCCCGGGCCGATGCAGGGCCAGCACCTCGCGCAGTGATTGCGCGGCGCCCTGCAGCACGGGGACGGCGCGCAGCAGGTCATCCAGCATGACGCGGGCAGTGGGCGCATGGCAGGCCACCGCCGCGACAACGCGGTCTTCGTCGTCGCGCACCGGCACCGCCACCGCGCTCATCCCGCGCACGAACTCTTCGTTGTCGATGCCGATGCCGCGCGCGGCCAGGCGCTCCAGTTCCTCTTCCAGCCGCGCCGGGTCCGTCAGCGTGCGCGGCGTGTTCCGCGTGAGCGGCAGGCGCGCCAGCACGCGGCCTCGCTCAAGGCGGTTCATGGAAGCCAGGAACAGCTTGCCGCTGGCGGTGCAGTGCATGGGGACATGGCTGCCCACCGCGAAGAACAGGCGCAGCGGCTCGGTGGTCTCGACCCGTTCCATGTAGACCACCTGGTCGCCGTCCGGCGCGGTCAGGTTGCAGGTTTCGCCCAAGGTGGCGACCAGCTTGGTCAGCACCGCGCGGCAGGCCCGCGTGAAAGCGGAAGCGCGCAAGGTGGACAGGGCCAGCGACGTGGCTTGCGGTCCCGGCACATAGCCGTTCTCGGTGGGCGTGGCCGCCACGAAGCCGGCGCGCTGCATGGCCGCCAGCAGCCGCATCAGCGTGGTCTTGGGCATGTCCAGCCGCTGCGCCAGTTGCGCCAGCGTGGGCGGATGCTGGGCCCGCGCCAGATGGTCCAGCACCAGCAGGGCCCGCAGCGAACGCGAGGCTTCCTGCTGCTGGCCGGCGGCGTCGCTGGCGCCTGCTTCGGGCGCCTGGCCCGATGCTGCACTGCGATTTTGAAACCGAAGCCGCATGTTCTGTTCCATTTCCCCGCCCTTGCGCTTGTTGTGCTTTGTTCTACGCGCCCGCTTCCTAGAATCGCCACAGATGCCGGCCTGGTCCGCGTTGCCATGCAGGGACCCGGCGTAGCCCAGTATATAAGGGAGACCGTGCGGAAATGTCCGATACCGTGGATTACATCGTGGTGGGGGCCGGGTCAGCCGGATGCGTGATGGCGAACCGGCTGAGCGCGGACGGCGCGCATTCCGTCTGCCTGCTGGAGGCCGGCCCCAAGGACCGCTACCCGTGGATACACATCCCCATCGGCTACGGCAAGACGATGTTCCACAAAGTGGTGAACTGGGGCTATTACACGGACCCCGATCCCAACATGCTGGGCCGGCGCATCTATTGGCCGCGCGGCCGCACGCTGGGCGGATCCAGCTCGATCAACGGCCTGATCTACATCCGCGGCCAGCGCGCCGACTACGACGCCTGGGCGGACGCCGGCAACCCAGGCTGGAGCTGGGACGACTGCCTGCCCTACTTCCGCAAACTGGAAAACAACGACCTGGGTCCCGGCCCCACTCGCGGCACCGAAGGCCCACTCAACGCCACGTCCATCAGGACGCCGCACCCGCTGGTGGAAGCGCTGATCGCCGCCGCCGGCAAGCTGGGCGTTCCCCACGTGCAGGACTTCAACACCGGCGACCAGGAAGGCGTGGGCTATTACCAGCTCACCACGCGCAACGGCCGCCGCTGCTCCACCGCCGTGGCCTATCTGCGCCCCGCGCAGGACCGCCCCAACCTGCGCGTGGAGACCGACGCGCACGCCATGGCAATACTGTTCGAAGGCCGCCGCGCCTGCGGGGTGCGTTACCGGCAGGACGGCCAGGTGCGCACGCTGCGCGCGCGGCGCGAAGTGGTGCTGTGCGCGGGCGCGCTGCAATCGCCGCAGCTGCTGCAATTGTCCGGCGTCGGCCCGGCCGCCCTGCTGCGCCAGTTCGGCATCGGCGTGGTGCGCGACCTTCCTGGCGTGGGCGAAAACCTGCAGGACCACCTGCAGATCCGCCTGATTTTCGAGACGACCCGCCCCATCACCACCAATGACCAGCTGCGCACGCTGGCCGGGCGCGCGCGCATGGGGCTGCAATGGCTGCTGTTCCGCAGCGGTCCGCTGGCCGTCGGCATCAACCAGGGCGGCCTGTTCTGCCGGGTCGATCCCGCCAGCCGCAGGCCCGACACCCAGTTCCACTTCGCCACGCTGTCGGCGGACATGGCGGGGGGCAAGGTACACCCGTTCTCCGGCTGCACCTATTCGGTCTGCCAGCTTCGCCCATCCTCGCGCGGCCGCGTGCAGCTGCGCAGCGCCGATCCTTTCGAAGCGCCCTCCATGCAGCCGAACTACCTGTCCACGGAGCTGGACCGCCGCATGGCGGTGGCCGCCGTCAAGTACGCGCGGCAGGTCGCCGCGACCGAACCGCTGGCCGGCCTGATGAAGCGCGAATTCCGGCCCGGCGCCGACGTCCGCACCGACGACGAGATCCTGCACTTCTGCCGGCAATACGGCGCCACCATCTTCCATCCTTCCGGCACTGCCCGGATGGGGCCGCGCGACGATCCCATGGCGGTCGTGGACGAACGCCTGCGCGTGCGCGGCGTTTCCGGCCTGCGGGTGGTGGATTGCTCGATCATGCCCACCCTCGTGTCCGGCAACACCAATGCGCCGGTCGTGATGCTGGCCGAACGCGCGGCCGATTTCATGTTGCAGGACATCAGGCAGGCCCGTGCACAGACGCTGCGCACGACCGCCCGGATGGAGATGACGGATCCCGGATAGCAGTTACGGATAGCGCAAAGAAACGGCGCAGGACAACGCAGATTGCCCGGCCGCCCCACCAAAGGAGACTAGACATGGCCAAGCAAAATGAAGCCGCGGTACGCAAAGTCGTCACTGCGTCGCTGATCGGCGCCACCATCGAGTGGTACGACTTTTTCCTGTATGGCGTCGTCGCGGGCATTGTGTTTAACAAGCTGTACTTTCCCACCGGAGACCCGCTGGTCTCCACCATGCTGGCCTACACCACCTTCGCGGTCGGCTTCGTGACCCGGCCGCTGGGCGGACTGATCTTCGGCCACTTCGGCGACCGCATCGGCAGAAAAAGCATGCTGGTGATGACGCTGATGATCATGGGGGTCGCCACCTTCCTGATCGGCCTGGTGCCCACCTACGACAGCATCGGCATCTGGGCGCCGATCCTGCTGCTCTTGCTGCGGGTGTTCCAGGGCATAGGCCTGGGCGGCGAATGGGGCGGCGCGGTGCTGATGGCCTACGAATATGCGCCTCCCGAAAAGAAAGGCTTCTATGCGTCGCTGCCGCAGATCGGGCTGGCAATCGGACTGTGCCTGGCCTCGGGCACGGTGGCGCTCCTGTCCACCCTGCTGACCGACGCGCAGTTCATGGCCTGGGGCTGGCGCATCGCCTTCCTGGCCTCGGCCGCCATGGTGATGGTGGGCATGTACATCCGCCTGAACATCAAGGAGACGCCGGAGTTCACGGCGGTCAAGGCCAACAACGCCGAAAGCCGCATCCCCTTCATGGACATGATGAAGCGCTATCCCGGCAATGTCGTCAAGGGCATGGGCGCGCGCTACATCGATGGCGTGTTCTTCAATGTGTTCGGCGTGTTCTCGATCTCATTCCTGACCCAGACGGTGCAGATCACGCGGACCGAGGCGCTGATAGGCGTGATGGCCGCGGCGCTGGTGATGTGCTTTTTCATCCCGTTCTTTGGCCGCCTGTCCGACCGCATCGGCCGCACGCGCGTCTATTTCTGGGGATCGCTCATCACCGCCGCCGCATCCTTCCCGGGCTTCTGGCTGATGATCAACAGCGGCGGCAATGTGATGCTGATCTGGCTGGCCATCATCATTCCCTTCGGCATCCTCTACGCCGCCATCTACGGGCCGGAGGCCGCGCTGTTCTGCGAGCTGTTCGACGCCAAGGTGCGCTACACCGGCATCTCGTTCGTCTATCAGTTCTCGGGGATTTTCGCGTCCGGCATCACGCCCATCATCGCCACCGCGCTGCTCAAGACCGGCGGCGGCCAGCCTTGGCTGATCTGCCTGTACGTACTGTTCGCGGGCGTGGTGTCGGCCTTCTGCGCCTGGCTGATCGGACGTGGCAAGCAGCCGGCCGGACAGGACGACGCGGCCCAGCCGGCCATGCCCAGCGCGGGGCTGCGCAAGGCATGAACCGGCCAGGCCGGCGGCTCAATCAAGCGCGGCTTGCGGCCCCCGCGCCGCCGGCCAGCCGCCGCCCAGCGCCTTGAACAGGGTCGCCAGCGCGGCCTGGCGCTGGGTGCTGACGTCGATATAGGCCAGCTGGTCCGTGTAGGCGCTGCGCTGCGCGTCCAGGTAGCGCAGGTGGCTGTCCACGCCGCCGCGGTAGCGCGCTTCGGACAGGCGCATGGCCTCCAGGCTGGATTGCGCCAGCGCGCGCCGCGAGGCCTCTTCGCGGCGCAGCGTATCGGTCGCCGCCAGCGCGTCGGAGACTTCCTTGAACGCTGTCTGGATCGTCTTTTCGTACTGCGCCACGGCGATGTCCTTGCGCACCGTGGCCAGGTCCAGATTGGCGACGTTGCGCCCGCCGGCAAAGATCGGCAGCGTGATCTGCGGCATGAACGACCAGGCGCGCTGGCCGGAATCGAACAGGCCGGACAGGTCCGCGCTGGAACTGCCATACAGACCGGTCAGCGAAATGCTGGGAAAGAACGCCGCCCGCGCCGCGCCGATGCTGGCGTTGCGCGATTGCAGCTGATGCTCCGCGGCCAGGATGTCCGGCCGGCGCTCCAGCAGCTCGGACGGCGCGCCCGCGGCGATCTCCTGCACCAGCAGCGGCGCCTCGACCAGCCGCTGCGGCAGGTACGGCGACAGGTCGCTGATCCCCACCAGCAGGCCGAGCGCGTTGCCGGCCTGCCGGACCTCGCGATCCATGCGCTCCTGCTCCGCGCGCGCCTGCTCGGTCAGCCCCAGGGCTTCCTGGTAGTCCAGCGCGGTGGCGGTGCCCGCCTGGCGCCGCTTGACGATGAGTTCCAGCGAGGCTTCGCGGCTGGCGAGCGTCTGGCGCGTGACCAGCAGGCGGCGCTGCGCGCTGTCGCGGGCCAGATAGGCCTGGATCACTTCGGCCACCAGGCTGATCTGCGCGCCGCGCGCCGTGGCCTCGGTCGCCAGGTATTCCTGCAGCGCCGCGTCCGACAGGCTGCGCACCCGGCCGAACAGGTCGATCTCGAACGAGGTCAGGCCCACCCCCGCCTGATAGCTGCTTTGCACGCCCGCGCTGCCCGTGCTGCTCAGGTCGCCCGGCACGCGCTGGCGCGTGCCGCTGCCCTGCGCATTGATGCCCGGCAGCCGGTCCGCGCGTTCGATGCGGTACTGCGCCCGGGCCGCTTCTATGTTCAGCAGCGCCTGCCGCAGATCGCGGTTGTTCTCCAGCGCCAGCTCCACCAGCTTGCGCAGGCCGTCGTCGGTGACGAAGGATTGCCAATCCAGCGACGCCGCGGTGGACGGCTGGGACGCGGCGCCGGCCGCGGTCTGGCTCCAGTGGTCGCCCACGGGCGAAGCCGGCCGTTCATAGGTGGGCGCCAGCGAGCATCCGGCCAGCGCCGCGCTCAGGGCCAGCGCGGAAAGCCGCAAGGGAAAGAAAGTCTGCATCATGAAATCACTCCCCAATCGTGCCCGGCGCGGCAGCGGGCACGGACGAGGACTTGCCCCATTTGCGCGACACCAGCGACAACACCCACACGAAGAAGATAGGTACGAAGATCACGCCCAGCAGCGTGGCGGTCAGCATGCCGCCGATCACGCCCACGCCGAGTGCGCGCTGGCTGGCCGCGCCGGCCCCCGTCGCCAGGGCCAGCGGCACCACGCCCAGGATGAACGCCAGCGACGTCATCACGATGGGGCGGAACCGCAGCTTGGCGGCCTGGATGGCGGCGTCGGCCAGGGTATGGCCCTGCTCGCGCAGGCTCTTGGCGAACTCCACGATCAGGATGGCGTTCTTCGCCGCCAGGCCGATGATCGTGATCAGGCCCACCTTGAAGTACACGTCGTTGGACATGCCCAGGAGCGTCACCGCCAGCACCGAGCCCAGCGCGCCGATCGGCACGATCAGCATGACGGACGCCGGAATCGCCCAGCTTTCATACAGCGCGACCATCAGCAGGAACACCACCAGGAAGGCCAGCGCGAACAGCATGGGCGCCTGCGCGCCGGCGAACTTCTCCTGGTAGGACAGGCCCGTCCACTCGTAGCCGATGCCATCGGGCAGCTCGGATACGATCCGCTCGATCTCCGCCATGGCTTCGCCGGTGCTGTGCCCCGGCATTGCGTCGCCCGCGATCTTGAAGGCGGGGTAGCCGTTGTAGCGCGAGATCTGCACCGGCCCGGTTTCCCAGTCGGTCTTCACGAACGCGCTCAAGGGCACCATGCCGCCCGACTTGTTCGGCACGTTCAGCTGCAGGATGCTCTCGGGCGTCATGCGGTCGCGCACGTCGGCCTGCACCACCACGCGCTGCAGGCGCCCGGCGTTGGCGAAGTCGTTGACCGTGGCCGAGCCATAGGCCGAGGAGATCGCCGTGCTGATCACGTCGAACCCCACGCCCAGCGCCTCGGCCTTCTGGCGGTCGATGTCCAGCCGCAGCTGCGGCGCGTCCGCCAGGCCTTCCATCATGGCGTAGGCGATCACGGGCGAGCCGTTGGCCTTGGCCAGCAGCTGGTCGCGCGCTTCGGTCAGCGCGGCCCGGCCCAGGCCGCCCCGGTCCTGCAGCCGCAGGGCGAAGCCGCCCGAGTTGCCCAGGCCATCGATGGGCGGCGGGTTGACGGCCATGATGCCGCCATCGTCGATCACGGCGAAGCGTTCGTTCACGCTATTGGCCACGTCGGCGGCGGATTGGCCCTTGCCGCGCTCGGACCAGTCCTTGAGCGTCGGAAATGCGATGCCCGCGTTCTGGCCGGTGCCGGAAAAGCTGAAGCCCATCACGGTAAAGGCGTCGCCCATGGCGTCCAGCGACATCAGGTGCTGTTCCACGTCGGCCACGACCTTGTCCGTGCGCGTATGCGTCGCGCCCGGCGGCAGCTGCACGTCGACAATGACATAGCCCTGGTCTTCCGGCGGAACAAAGGATTCCGGCACGCGCACATACAGCACGCCCAGCACCGCGACGATGGCCACGTAGATCACCATATAGCGGCCGGTGCGCTTGACCAGCCGCGAGTTCAGCGCCTCGAAGCGCCCCGTAAGCCGGTTGAACACGCGGTTGAACGCGCCGAAGAAGCCCTTCTTTTCCTCGTGGTGGCCCTTGGGGATGGGCTTGAGGAACGTCGCGCACAGGGCCGGCGTGAACGTCAGCGCCAGAAAGCCCGAGAACAGGATCGACACCGCCAGCGACAGCGAGAACTGCTGGTAGATCACCCCCACCGAACCGCTCATGAACGCCAGCGGCAGGAAGACCGCGGACAGCACCAGCGTGATGCCGACGATGGCGCCGGACACCTGTTCCATCGCCTTGACCGTGGCCTCGCGCGGCGACAGCCCTTCCTCGGCCATGATGCGCTCCACGTTCTCGACCACCACGATGGCGTCGTCCACCAGGATGCCGATGGCCAGCACCATGCCGAACATCGTCATCATGTTGACCGAGAAGCCCAGCACCGACATCACGGCGAAGGTGCCCAGCAGGCACACCGGCACCACGATGGTCGGGATCAGCGTGTAGCGGAAGTTCTGCAGGAACAGGAACATCACCAGGAAGACCAGCACCATGGCTTCCAGCAGCGTATGCACCACCTTCGTGATCGCCACGCTGACAAACTGCGACGTGTCGAACGGCACCGAGAACGCCACGTCCTCGGGGAACGAGGCGGACAGTTCCTGCAGCCGCGCCTTGACGGCCTTGACCGTGTCGATCGCGTTGGCGCCGGGCGCAAGCTGCACCGCCGCGCCCACCGCCTTCTTGCCGTTCAGGCGGGTTTCGAAGTCGTAGCTCTGGCGGCCCACTTCCAGCCGCGCCACGTCCGCCAGGCGCACGGACGAACCGTCGGCATTGGCGCGCAGCACGATCCTGCCGAATTCCTCGGGGTTGTCCAGCGTGCCCTTGACGGCCAGCGTGGCGGTCAGCTCCTGCTCGGGCGACCCCGGGCGGCTGCCGAAGCTGCCTGCCGGAACCTGCACGTTCTGCGCGGCGATGGCCGCGTTGACGTCGGCCACCGACAGGCCCAGGCCCAGCAGCTTTTGCGGATCGATCCAGACGCGCATCGCCGCTTCGGCGCCAAAGAACTGCACCTTGCCGACGCCGTTGACCCGGCGGATCTCGTTGTTGATGTGGCGGGCGGCGTAGTCGGACAGGCCCACCACGTCCTTGTGCGCATCCTCGCCCTTATAGGTCAGGGCGTAGATCATCAGGAAATTGGAGCTGGCCTGCTCGACTTGCAGCCCTTGCTGCGTCACGGCCGTGGGCAGGCGCGCTTCCGCCTTCTTGATGCGGTTCTGCACGTCCACCTGCGCCAGGTCGGGATCCATGCCCGGCTGGAAGGTGACCGTGATTTCAGCGCTGCCGCTGGAACTGCTGGACGACTCGTAGTACAGCATGTTCTTGGCGCCGTTCAGCTCCTCTTCGATGACGCTGGTCACCGAGTCGACCAGCACCGTCGCGGACGCGCCCGGATAGGTGGCGGCGATCGTCACCTGGGGCGGCGCCACCACCGGAAACTGCGATACCGGCAGCGACGGAATCGCCAGCAGGCCGGCGAGCGAAATGAAGATGGCCACCACCCAGGCGAAATTGGGGCGGCCAATGAAAAACTTGGACATGTTCTATCCTCGGGAATGCGCGCGGCGCGTCTTGGGCCGGTCAGTTCGCGGCATGGGCTGCGGCATCGCTGGCGGAGGCGACCTTCGCCTGGGCTACGGGAGTCACGCTGACTTTCTGTCCGGGCACGGCGGCGTTGACGCCGCCGACAATGACCCGGTCGCCGGGGGCCAGGCCCTCGGTGATGTGCCAGTCGCCCCCGCGCATCGTGCCGGTCTGCACGGCGCGGCTCTCCACCACGTCGTCCTGGCCCACCAGCAGCACCTGCGGTTTGCCATCGGTGCTGCGCGTGACGGCGCGCTGGGGCACGAGGATCGCCGCCGGGTCCACGCCCTGCTGCGTCTGCACGCGCACATACATGCCCGGCAGCAGCAGCACGTCCGGATTGGCGAACTCGCCGCGCAAGGCCACCTGGCCGGTGGTCCGGTCCACGGCGATGTCCGAGAACAGCAGGCGGCCGTCGCGCTTCTGGTCGGTGCCGTCGATGGTGATGGAGATGTTGCTGCCCTCGCCCAGGCTGCCGTTCTGCATGGCGCTGCGCATGCGCAGCATGTCGCCCACCGGCTGGTTGAAGTCCACGTAGACGGGATCCAGCTGCTGGATCTTCGCCATCACCGTGGCTTCGTTCTGGCCCACGAGCGCGCCTTCGGTCACCTGCGCGCGGCCGATGCGTCCGGATATCGGCGCCTTGACGGTGGCGTAGTCCAGGTTCAGCTGCGCGGTTTCCACATCGGCCTGAGCCGAGCGGCGCGCCGCCTGGGCGCTCTTGAGCGTGGTGGTGGCGGTATCGAAATCCTGCTGGCTGACGGCTTCGATCTTGACCAGCGGCGCGTAGCGCCGGACGATGGCCTGCGCGTCGGACACGGCGGCATCCGCCTTGGCCAGTTCGCCCTGCGCGCGCGACAAGGCCGTCTTGAAGGGCGCCGGATCGATGCGGAACAGCACGTCGCCCGCCTTCACGTCCGCGCCTTCTTCGAAGTTGCGGCTGAGCACGATGCCGGCCACGCGGGCGCGCACTTCGGCCACCCGCATGGGCTCGACCCGTCCAGGCAGTGCGCTGGACAGCGTAAAGCGCTCGGGCTGCACTGCCAGCACTTGCACGGGCCGGGGTCCGGGCGCCTGCGGCTGCGCGTCCTGGTCCCCGCCGCATCCCGCCAACAACATCGCCGTCAGCAACACCGCCAGGGGCAGCCGCCTTTCTTTACTCAACATCATTTGATACCCCCGCCTGCGGCGATTTGAACTCAATAAGACGCCAATGGTACCTGGATAATTGATTTGAATCAATATTGATTCAAATGGCTCGTAAGTTTCTTAATTTGTCCATTAACAAGTCTTTACTTGATAAATCGGCGAAAGTTTGTACAAACTGAATCAGCCATGATTCAATATCGCTCAAGAGGAAGTACCAACACATGACGGGGAGGCAGGCAATGTCTGATGATGCGGGGCACGAGCGGCTGTTGGTCGCTCTGGCATTGGCGATGGTGGATCAGCCGCGGGCGACCTTGCAGGAACTGGCCAAGGCCGTCGGCGTCAGCAAGGCGACGCTATACCGCTTCTGTAAGACGCGGGACCAGCTGGTGCTACGCCTGATGACGCATTGCGCCCAGGTAATGAAGCAGGCGCTGGCGGACTCGCACCTGGAATCGGCTGCGCCGCGTCAGGCCCTGCGCAGCCTGATCGAGCAGCACCTGGCCCACAAGGAACTGACGGCTTTCCTGATCTACAACTGGAAACCCGACACCGAGCTGGAGCCCGACATCATGAACAGCTGGTCCGGCTACCAGGAGACGCTGGACGCGTTCTTCCTGCGCGGGCAGCGCGAAGGCGCCTTTCGCGTGGACATCACCGCGGCCGCGCTCTGCGAATTATTCATTGCGGTGATCACCAGCATGGTGGATGCCGAGAGGCGCGGGCGCGTCGCCCGGCTGGGCATTGCCCAGGTGGCCGAGCAGATGATGCTGCATGGCATCGCGGCCGAACCGGCCCGCGCCCCGGGCTAGCGTGCCCCGGGGCTGACAAGAGGTCCGGCCGGATCGGGTTCAGGCGGCCGCGACGGGGCGGCCGTAGAACGGATAGTTGGGGTCGTTGTAGCCGTGCGTAGACGCATGGCCTGGCGTGACCCAGCCGTCCACCACGGATTCGTCCTCGGGCGTGATCTTCACCTCCAGTGCCGCGTAATAGTCGTCCATCTGCGCCAGCGTGCGCGGGCCCGCGATGACGGCGGTGACGATGGGGTTGGCCAGCACCCAGGCGGTCGCGAAATGGCCTGCCTGCACGCCGCGCGAGGCGCTGTGCTGCACCAGTTTTTGGGCGATCTGCAGGGATTCCTCGCGGAACTCGGTGGCCAGGATGCGGCGGTCGCCGCGTCCGGCGCGGGAATCCGCCGCCGGCGCCTGGCCAGGCAGGTACTTGCCCGTCAGCACGCCGCGCGCGATCGGGCTGTAGGGCACCACGCCCAGGCCGTAGTGCTTGCAGGCCGGCAGGATCTCGACTTCAGGCCCGCGGTTCAGCATGTTGTAGTACGGCTGGCACACGACCGGCTGGGGCACGCCCATTTTTTCGCACAGGCGCATCACCTCGGCGATGCGCCAGCCGCGGAAGTTCGACAGGCCGAAACTGCGCAGCTTGCCCGCGCGGATCAGGTCGCCCAGCGCCCACAGCGCCTCTTCCAGATTTTCTTCGTGGTAGTCGCGGTGCAGGTACAGGATGTCCATGAAATCCGTGTCCATGCGCGACAGGCTCTGCTCCACGCCGCGAATGAGCCATTGGCGCGAGTAGTGCGCCAGGTTCGGGCCGCGGCCGACGGGGTTGCCGATCTTGCTGGCCAGCACCCAGTCATGGCGCTGCCCTTTCAGCAGCTTGCCCACGACCTCTTCCGAACGGCCTTCGTTGTAGACGTCCGCGGTGTCAATGAAATTCAGGCCATGGTCGCGAGCCGACGCGACGATGCGCGCGGCCTCGTCATCGGGCGTTTGCTCTCCGAACATCATGGTGCCCAGGCATAGCGGCGATACCCGGAGATTGCTGGTTCCCAGTCGGCGGTAATTCATGGCGTGATTCCCTTGGCGGATGATGAGGTCTGGATGTTACCCCCGAGCCTGGGCGTCAGCCAGCCATGGAGAAAACCCTGGCATCGGGAACGTAGCTCCCCGCATAGTCATCCAATGGTCAGGTACGCGCAAAAGGAGCAAACCCATGCTGAACTATGCCGTCGTGATATTTGCGGTCGCCGCCGTTGGCGGCCTGGTGCTTGCCGCGCATGTGCTGCGCAACAAGTTCGCCCCCTGGGCGGTGTCTTTGCTGCACGCGCTGCTGGGCGCGGCGGGTCTGATCCTGCTGATCACGCTGCTGGTCCAGGGCAATGCGCCGCAGCAAGTGATGATCGGCTTCGTACTGCTGCTGGTGGCGGCGCTGGGTGGGTTTTTCCTGGCCTCGTTCCATGCGCGCAAGAAGCTGCCGCCCAAAGCCGTGGTGCTGATCCATGCAGGCGTCGCCGTCGCGGGCTTCCTGACCCTGGCAAGCGTGCTGTTGTGATGCCGCGCCATCCCCTGCATCCGGCGCTGGTGCATTTTCCCATCGCCTGCTGGTCGCTGGCGGTGGCGGCGGATTTCGCCGGGCTCTGGTTCGGCGAGACCGCCTGGCGCTGGTCGGGCGGACTGCTCGCGGTGGGCTGCATCACGGCGCTTGCGGCCATGCTCGCGGGCATGTTCGAACTGCCCCGGGTGCCCGAAGGCCCGGCGATGCGAGTGGCCTATTGGCACATGGGAACGATGCTGCTTGCCGGCACGCTATTCACCGTCCGCCTGTTGCTGCGGCTGGAGGACCTGCGCCCGCTGCAGCCCGACACGCTTTCCTTGCTGTTGGACGCGGCGGGCTTCTTCTGCCTGGCGGTGGGCGGCTGGCTTGGCGGCACGCTGGTTTATCACCACGGCGTCGGCCGCTCCGGCAAGTAGGTCGAAAGAGGCCCCGGAGACCCTATGCCAAACCCTCAGCACCAGACGCCGGCGCCCATTTCGCCCCAGACCACCGACGCCGAGCTCGTGTCGCGCGCGGCGCTGGGGGACGAAGCGGCTTTCGAGGCGATCATGCGGCGCAACAACCGCCTGCTGTTCCGCACCGCGCGCAGCATCCTGAAGAGCGACGGGGAGGCCGAGGACGCGCTTCAGGAAGCCTATCTGCGCGCCTGGCGCGCCCTGAAGGACTTTCGTTCCGAGGCCAGGCTCTCGACCTGGCTGGTGCGGATCGTCGTCAACGAGGCGCTTGCGCGCCTGAAACGAAAGGACGCGCAAGTCATACCACTGGATGCCGCCATGACCTCCATCGACCCCGACATTCAAGCGTCGCTGACGGACCATCCCGATCGCCGGCCGGAGCATTCCGCGATGCGCGCCCAGATGCGCAAGCTATTGGAAGACCGCATCGATCTGCTGCCCGAGGATTTCCGCACCGTCTTCGTCCTGCGCGCGGTCGAGGAAATGAGCGTCAAAGAGGTTGCGCTGGCGCTGGCCATACCCGAGGCCACGGTGCGAACCCGATTTTTTCGCGCCCGGGGCATATTGCGCGAAGGCCTGGCCAGCCAGATCGACGTCGCGCTGAACGACGCCTTCTCCTTCGATGGCGCACGCTGCGATCGCATCATCGCGGGCGTGTTCGCCAGGGCAAGCGCCGAGGGCTCGTCGCCCCAGGATATCTGAGGCCTCCGGGACGGGGCGGCAAGTGCCAGCCCGCCACCCGAAGGCGCCAGACACGGTCCCGCGAGCGTCAGGCGCCGCTTGCGTCCACCGCCGCCAGGATCTTTCCGAACAGCTCGTCCGCGTGCGCGGAATTAAGCCAGCGCACGATCACCACCATCTTGCGTTCCGGTTCGACCCAGGTGAACGAGCTGCCGGCCCCGACACCGAAGAAACTGGACGCCGGCACGCTGGGAAACACGCGGCCTTCGTGGTTCAGCCAGATCAGGTAGCCGTAGTACGGCGCGATCGCGCACGGCGTGCGCATGGCTTGTATCCACTCGCGCGAGAGGACCTGGCGGCCGTTGGCCTGGCCGTCGTTCAGCAGCATCTGGCCGATCAGTGCCTGATCCCTGGCGCTGATGGACATGCCCCCGCCCCAGTGCGAGCCGCCCGGCACGGACGGCATGCGCTGGCCGTCGATCTCGACCCAGGCGTCGTCATAGCCCACCCATTGCCAGTTTTCGCTTGCGCCGATGGGGCGCGTGACGGCTTCGCGGAACACCTCGGGCAGCGGCTTGCGGAACAGGTGCAGCAGCGCATAGGACAGCTGGTTGATGCGCACGTCGTTGTATTCCCAGTACGTGCCGGGACGCTGCAGGGGACGCGCATCGCCCTTCTTGCCGTCGGGCGGCACGCCGAAGGTCACCGCGCGGTAGCGGTCGGCCTGGTCCGACACCCCGAAGCGCTCGCCTTCCCATTCGCTGGTCTGCTGCAACAGGTGGCGCCAGGTGATGCCGGCGTTCTGGCCGTCGTCAAAGCCGATGCCCGGCACGCGCTTGCCCACGGGCTCGTCCACGTCGGGCAGCAGGCCGCGGTCATGCGCCACGCCGGCCAGGATGGCCAGGTACAGCTTGGCGACGCTGAAAGTCAGGTCGGCCCGGTCGGGCTCGCCCCAGGAAGCCACCGTCTTGCCGTCGACCACCACCACGCCCGACACCGGGCCGCGGTCATGGATCGGCCCCAGCAGGCGGTTCCAGGGCGGCGGATCGTTCAGATGCACGCCAAAGTTGCCCTTGACGCTGCGGTCCCAGGCGGATTCGTGGTCGTTGGCGAACTGGATCGCCTGCTGCATGAGCGTATTCATTGGTTCCCTCGTCGTTGTCCAGTGTCAGGCCGCGGCGCCTTCGGGCGCGCGGGCCAGGAATTCCATGGCGGACTGCAGCCCGCCCGGTCGATGCGGAACGCCGGCCGCGGCCAGCCCCATCTCCACGCCGGCCAGCGTGCCGCATAGCGTCAGATCGTTGAAGTGTCCCAGGTGACCGATGCGAAAGACCCGGTCGGTCAGCTTGCCCAGGCCCTGCCCCAGCGACATGTCGAAACGGTCCAGAATGATCTTGCGCAGCGCGTCGGCGCCGTGCCCTGCGGGCATCAGCACGGCGGTCAGCGCCGGGCTGTGGGCGGCGGGATCCAGGCTCAGCAATTCCAGCCCCCAGGCGGCCACGGCAAGGCGCGTGGCGCGCGCATGGCGTTCGTGGCGCGCGAACACCCGCGGCAGGCCTTCGGCCTGCAGCATGGCCAGCGCTTCATGCAGGCCATACAGAAGATTGGTCGACGGCGTATAGGGGAAATAGCCCTTGGCGTTGGGGCCCAGCATCTCGCGCCAGTCCCAGTACGACCGCGGCAGGCGCGCCGTCTCGGAGGCGGCCAGGGCGCGCTCGCTGAGCGCGTTGAACGACAGGCCCGGCGGCAGCATCAGGCCTTTTTGCGAGCCCGCCACCGTTACGTCCACGCCCCATTCGTCATGGCGGTAGTCGATGGAGCCCAGCGAGGAAATCGTGTCCACCATCAGCAGCGCGGGATGCGCGGCGCGGTCGATCGCAGCGCGCACGGCGGCGATGTCGCTGGTGACGCCGGTGGAGGTCTCGTTATGGACCACGCACACCGCCTTGATGCGGTGCTGCGCGTCTTCGGCCAGGCGCGCGCCGATCCCGGCGGCGTCCACCGGGCGGCGCCAGTCGCCTTCCAGGAAATCCACTTCCAGGCCCAGGCGCCCCGCCAGCTTGCGCCAGAGGCTGGCGAAATGTCCGGTTTCCACCATCAGCACGCGGTCGCCCGGCGACAGCGTGTTGACCAGCGCCGCTTCCCAGGCGCCGGTGCCCGAGGCCGGAAAGATCACCACCGGCGCCTCGGTCTGGAACACCTGCCTGACGCCCGCCAGCACCGCCAGCCCCAGCGCCCCGAACTCCGGGCCACGGTGATCGATGGTGGGCAGGTCGATGGCGCGCAGCACCCGGTCGGGCACGTTGGTAGGTCCGGGAATCTGCAGGAAATGCCGGCCGGACAGGTGTGTGTTCAGGGAAAGCATGCGTAGCCCCACAGTGACATTTTTGTATACCAACGAGGAATGCGCGGCAGATGGATAGCGTATGCCGGGCATGCGGACTTGCGGCATGCGTCACTCTATCCCATTGTTTTTACGTCGATAACCTAGGGTATACACCCATCATTCAAGCCCGAAAGACAGGTTTATAGTCTCGCAAAACACGGGGAATTTTTGTATACCAATGAGCAGCGATCCTAGCCTGATGCCGGATCTCGCCGCGGCCGACGCCGCGGCCGATCCCGCGCCGCTGCCGGTGGCACGCGCCGCCGGCAACGGCCGCACGCTGGCGGGCACGGTCGCCGGGCAGCTGCGCGAACGCATCATCCAGGGGGAATTCCCGCCCGGTTCGCGCCTGAACGAACGCACGCTCTGCGACCTGTTGGGCGTGTCCCGCACCCCGCTGCGCGAGGCCTTCCGCGTGCTGGCCGCCGAAGGGCTGGTGCAGATCGAGCCCAATCGCGGCGCGCAAGTGGTGGCGTTGTCGGAAGCAAACATCCGCGAGGCCTTCGAGGTCATCGGCGGCCTGGAGGCCATGTCCTGCCGGCTGGCCTGCGAGCGCGCGTCCGATGTGGAAATCGCCGAGATCCGCGCGCTGACCTACGAAATGATGGCCAGCCATGCCCGCCATGACCTGCCCACCTACTACCGCACGAACCGCGAGATCCACGAACGGATCAGCCTGGCCGCGCATAACAGCCTGCTCAAGCAGCTTTACGACGCGCAGAACGCGCGCATCCAGAACCTGCGCTTTGTCTCCAACGAGAACCGCCAGAAGTGGGATCTGGCGATGCGCGAACACATAGAAATGGCCGAGGCCCTGGACGCGCGCGACGCGGACCGGCTCGCAGCCATCATGCGGCAGCACCTGCAGCGCAAATGCGAAGCGGCGCTAAAAAGCCGGAGCGAGACGATAGATACGCAACACATGTAGTGTCTTCCAGAGGAGCCTTCACCATGGCTGATTGTCGCTTCACACCCGTCTCACCCGCGTTGTCCTCCCGCTGCACCACTCCGCTCAAGGCCCTGGCCGCCGCCCTGCTGGCTTGCGCCACCCTGGCCGTCCAGCCGGCGCTTGCCGGCAAGAAGGACGACACCCTGCGCATGGCCTATGACCAGGCGCCGGAAAGCGTGGACCCCTACTTCAACAACGTCCGCATCGGCGTCATCATCGCCGCCAACGTGTGGGACACCCTGCTCTACCGCGACCCGGTCACCAACGAGTACAAGGGGCAGCTCGCCAAGAGCTGGAAGCAGATCGACGACAAGACCATGGAATTCGAGCTGCGCGAAGGCGTGAAATTCCATAACGGCGAAGCGTTCGACGCGGACTCGGTGGTCTACACGCTGAACTACGTGGCGGACCCGAAGAACAAGGCCGTCACGCAGCAGAACGTGGCCTGGATCGACAAGGTCGAGAAGATCGACAAGTACAAGGTGCGCCTGACGACCAAAGAACCTTTCCCCGGCGCCAAGGAATACCTGTCCACCACGGCCGCGATCCACCCCGCCAAGTATTACCAGGAAGTCGGCCCCAAGGGCATGAATGCCAAGCCGGTGGGCTCGGGCCCGTACAAGGTGGTGGACTACCAGCCCGGCAAGTCGATCACGCTGGAGCGCAACGCCGACTACTTCAAGGACTCGCCCAAGGCGCAGCCCAAGATCGGCAAGGTGGTGATCCGCTTCATCCCCGACCGCCAGACGCAGATGGCCGAGGTCATCTCGGGCGGCGAGGACCTGATCATGAGCGTGCCGAAGGACCAGGCCGAACAGCTCGGCACGATGCCGCAGCTGCAGATGATCGCAGGCAACACCATGCGCATCGTCTTCATGCAGATGAACATCCAGGAAGGCACGCCGGCGCCGCAGCTCAAGGATGAGCGGGTGCGCAAGGCCATCATCCACGCGATCGACCGCGACGCCATGCTGAAGAACATCGTGGGCGAAGGCGGCGGGCTCATCAACACCATCTGCACGCCGTCGCAAGCCGGTTGCACGCAGGAAGGCGCGCCCACCTACAAATACGACCCGGCGCTGTCCAAGAAACTGCTGGCCGAAGCCGGCTACCCCAACGGCTTCGACATCGACATCGTGGCCTATCGCGAACGCAACCAGACCGAAGCCATCATCAACTACCTGCAGGCGGTGGGCATCCGCGCCAAGCTGAACTTCCTGCAATACGCCGCCATGCGCGACATGATCCGCGGCAACAAGGCGGCGCTCACCCACCAGACCTGGGCCTCCAACCTGGTCAACGACGTATCGGCTTCCACGCCCGTGTATTTTGCCTTCGGCAACGACGACGTCACCCGCGATCCGCAGGTGCGCGACCTGCTCGGCAAGGGCGACCACACCATCGAAAGCGGCCCGCGCAACGCGGCCTACAAGCAGGCGCTGGACCTGATCGCGCAGAAGGCCTATGCGGTGCCCCTGTGGACGCTGCCCGCCTATTACGTCGCCACCAAGGACGTGAACTTCAAGCCCTACTCGGACGAGCTGGTGCGCTTCTGGGACATGAGCTGGAAGTAAGGCGTGGTTCGCGCGGGGCCGGCATCGCGCCGGCCCCGCGTTGCTGAACATAGAGGAAGTCCTATGCTTTATTTCACGATCAGGCGCCTGGGCCTGGCGGCGCTGGTGGCGCTGACCGTTTCGGTCCTGGCATTCCTGCTACTGCACCTGTCCGGCGATCCGGCGCTGGCCCTGGCCGGCGAAGGCGCGCGGCAGGCCGACATCGACATGATCCGCAAGACCTACGGGCTGGACCGGCCGCTGGCCGTGCAGTATGCCGACTGGCTCTGGCACATCCTGCAGGGCGATTTCGGCACCTCCGTGTACTTCAAGACCGAGGCCGGACCGCTGATCCTGTCCAAGCTCGCGACCACCCTGCAGCTGGGCATGGGCGCGCTGGCCTTCGCGCTGGCCATTTCCATTCCGCTGGGCGTGCTGGCCGCGATCTACAAGGGCAGCTTCATCGACCGCCTCTGCCTGGCCGTCGCGGTGCTGGGCCAGGCCCTGCCGAACTTCTTCTTCGCGCTGATCCTGATCATGCTGTTCTCGATCTCGCTGCGCATCCTGCCGGTGTCCGGCAGCGGCACCTGGCAGCACTTCGTCATGCCCGCCATCGCGCTGGGCTACTACGTGGCGCCGGCCTTCATGCGGCTGATCCGCGCCGGCATGATCGAGGTGCTGGGCGCCGACTACATCCGCACCGCGCGGGCCAAGGGCCTGCCGGCGCGCACGATCATCTTCAAGCACGCGCTGCGCAACGCCATCGTGCCGGTGGTGGCGCTGGCCGCGGTGCAGCTGGGCTACCTGCTGGGCGGCTCGGTCGTGATCGAAACCATTTTCGCGCTGGACGGGCTGGGCTACCTGGCCTACCAGAGCATCACGTACAAGGACTATCCGGTGATGCAGCTCATCGTGCTGCTGCTGTCGGTGCTGTACGTGCTGCTGACGCTCGCCGCCGATATCGCCAACGCGTGGCTCGACCCGCGCATCCGGGTGTCCTGACATGACCACGCCTACGCTCACCCCGTCCATTCCCGGCGCGCCCGCCCCGGCGCCGCTCGAACTCTCCCCCGCCACGCTGCGCTGGCGCCGCCTGCGGCGCAACAAGGCGCTGCTGGCGGGCGGCGGCATCCTGCTGGTGATCGTGCTGATCGCGCTGTTCGCGCCCTGGATCTCGCCGCACGACCCGTATTTCCAGGACCTGGCCTACCGCACCGCGCCTCCCGTCTGGTACGCGAAAGGCACCTGGCTGCATCCGCTGGGCACCGACCAGCTGGGACGCGACTACCTGTCGCGCCTGTTCTACGGCGCGAGGATCTCGCTGCTGATCGGCATCAGCGTGGCGCTGATCTCCGGCCTGATCGGCACCGCCATGGGCATGGCCGCCGGTTACTTCGGCGGCAAGGTCGACATGGCCGTGTCGTTCCTGATCACCACCCGCCTGTCCATGCCCGTCATCCTGGTGGCGCTGGCCACCGTGGCCATCGTGGGCGGTTCGCTGTGGGTCGTGATCCTGGTGCTGGGCCTGCTCAAGTGGGACCGCTACGCCGTGGTGATGCGCAGCGCCACCCAACAGGTGCGCTCGCTGGAATACGTGGCCGCGGCCCAGGCCGCGGGGGCCTCCACCTGGCGCATCGTCTGGGGCGAGGTCCTGCCCAACGTGGTGCCGCAGCTTATCGTCATCGCCACCCTGGAAGCCGCCAGCGCCATCCTGCTGGAAGCCTCGCTGTCCTTCCTGGGCCTGGGCGTGCAGCCGCCGCTGCCGTCGTGGGGCCTGATGATCTCGGAGGCCAAGGCCTACATGTTCTTCTCGTTCTGGCTGATCGCCATTCCGGGATCGGCGCTGGCGCTGCTGATCTTCGCGATCAACCTGGCCGGCGACGGACTGCATCAACTCCTGACGCCTGAAGAGAGGGCCTGAGCATGAACGCCACGGATATCGTCCTGGACGTACAGGGACTGACAGTCGACATCGCCACGCCGCGCGGCGCCCTGCACGCCGTGCGCGACGTGTCATTCCAGGTCAGGCGCGGCGAAACGCTGTGCCTGGTGGGGGAATCGGGCTGCGGCAAGTCCATGACCTCGCTGGCCATCATGGGCCTCCTGCCCAAGGCGGCCCAGCGCAGCACCCGCCGGCTGGCGGTGCTGGGCGAAGACCTCTCCAAGGCCCGCGGACGGCGCATCAACGCCCTGCGCGGCAGCAAGATGGCGATGATCTTCCAGGAACCGATGACGGCGCTGAACCCCGCCTACGCCATCGGCGAACAACTGACGGAGCACTACATCCACCACCGCAACGCCAGCAGGCAGCAGGCGCGCGACCGCGCGGTGGAACTGCTGGAGAAAGTCGGCATTGCCTCGGCCGGCCAGCGGCTGACGCAATACCCGCACCAGTTGTCGGGCGGCCTGCGCCAACGGGTGATGATCGCCATGGCGCTCATGTGCGGCCCCGAGCTGCTGATCGCCGACGAGCCCAGCACCGCGCTGGACGTCACGATCCAGGCGCAGATCCTGCGACTGCTGGCCGACCTGCAGGCCGAGCTGGGCATCGCCATGGTGCTGATCACGCATGACCTGGGCGTAGTCGCCCGCATCGCGCGGCAGGTGGCCGTGATGTACGCGGGCCAGATCGTCGAGGAAGGCCCCGTGGCCGATATCTTCGCCACGCCGCGCCACCCCTATACGCAGGGACTGCTGGGCTGTATCCCCGTGCCGGGGCGCACCGCGCCCGGCGAGCATCTCGGCACCATACCCGGCGTGGTCCCTTCCCTGGTGGGCGACCTGCGCGGCTGCGCCTTCAGCGACCGCTGCGCCTACGTGCAGCCGGAATGCCGGCAGGCCGTGCCCGTCCATGGCCAGCCGCCCGGCCAGCGATGGCGCTGCATCCGCGGCGCGGGAGTCCCGGCATGAGCGCGCTCCTGCAAGCCGACGCCGTCAGCCGGCAATTCTCCATCCGCTCGGGCATGTTCCGTCCGCGCACCACGCTGCACGCCGTCAACGGCGTGGACCTGTCGGTGGATCGCGGCGCGGTGCTGGGCATCGTGGGCGAATCGGGCTGCGGCAAGTCCACCCTGGCGCGCATGCTGCTGGGCCTGACCCCGCCCACCGAAGGCGCCATCCGGCTGGACGGGCAGGACATCCGCCAGATGGACCGGCGCGCGCTGGCGCGGCGGGTGCAGCCGATTTTCCAGGACCCGTATTCGTCGCTGAACCCGCGCCGCTCCATCGCGTCCATCGTGTCGCTGCCGCTGGAGGTGCACGGCATCGCCAACCCCAAGCTGCACAAGGCCATCGAAATGCTGGAGCGCGTGGGCCTGCCGCCGCGGCTGGCCCACAATACGCCGGGCCAGCTGTCCGGCGGCCAGCGGCAGCGCGTGGCGATCGCGCGGGCGCTGGTGATGAATCCCGAGATCGTCATCTGCGACGAGCCTACCTCCGCGCTGGACGTCTCGGTTCAGGCCCAGATCATGAACCTGCTGATGGATCTGCGCCGCGAGTTCAACCTGACCTATGTCTTCATCAGCCACAACCTGGCGGTGGTGGAGCACATCGCCACCCATGTGTCGGTGATGTACCTGGGCCGGGTGGTCGAATCGGCGCCTACCGCCCGGCTGTTCCACGACCCGCGCCATCCCTATACGCAGGCGCTGCTGGCGTCGGTGCTGACGCCGGAACCCGGCCTGGGCATCCCCGACATGGGGCTGGGGCTGTCGTTTCCCGATCCCCTGCACCCGCCGCCCGGCTGCCCGTTCCATCCGCGCTGCCAGCACGCCATGGCGCAATGCAAGACCGAACGGCCCGCGCTGGCCCTGCGTGAACAAGCCGTGGTGGCCTGCCACCTCTACCCGCCCGCCCCCTCTACTTCCAATGGAGCCCGACAGCCATGACCCGCGCACTTGCCATCGCCCAAGCGGAACAGTGTTTTGATTCAGGCGCCTTCCGCGCCCTGCTGGCGCGCCGCCTGGCGCTGCCCACGGAAAGCCAGAACCCCGAGCGCGCCGCCGAACTGGCCGCCTACCTGGAAGCCGAGATCCGGCCCGCCTTCGAAGCCTTGGGCTTCACCTGCCGCACGCTGACGCATCCCAAGGCGCTGGCGCCCTTCCTGTACGCCGAACGGATCGAGGACGCCTCGCTGCCCACCGTCCTGGGCTATGGCCATGGCGACGTCATCCGCGGGCTGGAGCGGGAATGGAAGGAAGGCTTGTCGCCCTGGGCGCTGACCGAGTCCGAAGGCCGCTGGTATGGCCGCGGCATCGCGGACAACAAGGGCCAGCACACCATCAACATGGAAGCGCTGCGGCTGGTGCTGGAAACGCGCGGCAGGCTGGGCTTCAACGCCAAGTACCTGATCGAAATGGGCGAGGAAACCGGCTCCATGGGACTGCGCGAGCTGTGCGCGGAACACCGCGAGCTGCTGTCGGCCGACCTGCTGATCGCCTCGGACGGCCCCCGGCTGAGCGCCAGCCGTCCCACCGTGTTCCTGGGCGCGCGCGGCAGCCTGAACTTCGACCTGAGCATCGAGGCGCGCGCCGGCGGCCATCATTCCGGCAACTGGGGCGGCCTGATCTCCAACCCCGGCATCCAGCTGGCCCATGCCATTTCCACCCTGGTATCGCCCACCGGTCAGATCCGCATCCCGGAATGGGTGCCCGCCGAATTGCCGGACGCCGTGCGGCGCGCCCTGGCGGACTGCGAGGTGGACGGCGGTGCGGACGGCCCCGACATCGAGCCGGACTGGGGCGAGCCGGGCCTGTCTCCCGCCGAGCGCGTGTTCGGCTGGTGTTCGTTCGAAGTGCTGGCCTACAAGACCGGCAACCCGGACACGCCCGTCAACGCCATCCCGCCGCGGGCCTGGGCGCGCTGCCAGCTGCGTTTCGTGGTGGGAGTGGACCCCGACGACCTCATTCCGGCCTTGCGCCGGCACCTGGACCGCCAGGGCTTTCCCATGGTCAAGATCGCGCTTACTCGCGAGTCCATGTTCCGCGCCACCCGCATCGATCCTGACGACGCCTGGGTGCGATGGACCGTGGCCTCGCTGGAGCGCACCTCCGGCGAGAAGACCGCGCTGCTGCCCAACCTGGGCGGCTCCCTGCCCAACGACATCTTCACCGACGTGCTGGGCCTGCGCACGATCTGGGTGCCGCATTCCTATCCGGGCTGCTCGCAGCATGCGCCCAACGAGCACCTGCCCCCGGAACTGATGCGCCAGGGGCTGTGCCTGATGACGGGGCTGTACTGGGACCTGGGCGCGGGCGACACGCCGGCGACCGGAAGTCCCGGCTGACCGGGCAGGCGCGAACCGCTACGTACGCGGCGTATCCGGGTCGGCCTCCTCGCGCGCCTCGAGTTCGTTGCCCAATACCTCGGCGGGGTCCTCTGCGCCGGCTTCCGGTTTCAGGCGGCGGCGCGTGTGTCCCGCGGCGCGGGCACCCTCGCCCTCGTCGGGACGTTCGGTCTGCAAGGCCACATTGGCCGGCGGCGCGTAGCCGCGCTTGTCCTGCCCGAAGTACACGACCGTGTGCGGATACGGCAGCTCGATGCCGGCGGCGTCGAAGTGCTTCTTCAACAGCCGGTTGTAGCCGCGCTGCACCGCCCATTGCATGCCCGGCGTGGTCTTGATGAGGATCCGGATGGTCACGCCCTTGTCGTTGACCGCCGTGACCCCGGCCACCGTCATTTCTTCCAGGATCTCGGGCCCCAGCACCGTATCGGTCATGAGTTCGGCGAAGGCGGCGCGCAGATGCTCGATGGCATCGTCCACGCTTTCGCGGTGCGCGATGGTGTATTCGCCCAGGTGGTACGAGAAGTCGCGCATGTGGTTTGCGACCACGTCCACCGACGAGAACGGCACCAGGTGATAGCCTCCGTCCAGCGTGCGGATACCCACCGAACGTATCGTCATTTTCTCCACCGTGCCGAACACGCCCGCGACCTGCACCACGTCGTTCTCGTTCATGCCGTTCTCAAGCTGGATGAAGACCCCGGTGATGATGTCCTGCACCAGCTTCTGCGCCCCGAAGCCGATGGCCAGGCCCACCACGCCGGCGCCGGCGATCAGCGGCCCCACGTCGATGCCGATCTGCGACAGCAGCACCATCGCCGTCATCGTCACGATGACGATCAGCGCGGCATTGCGGAACAGCGCCAGCAAGGTGCGCTCGCGCGCGGTGGGCATGCCCCGCTCTTCGCTCTGGCTGAGGCGGTGCTCGATGATGCTGGCGATCACGGTCCAGGCCAGCGTCGCGATGAGCAGCACGATGACGATGTTCAGCACCATCCTGATGGCGGCGCCGCCGGCATCCGAGGCCAGCCAGCGCGACATGTCGAAGGCGCGCCACGCGTCGAGGATCAGCAGGATCATGACAACCCGGATGATCCAGCCGACCAGTTTCAGGGTGGCCGGCACATAGGCGTTGACTCGCGCCTCCAGCAACGGCAAGCGCCGCCGCAGGTCTTCCGACAAGCGGACGGGCTTGGTCAGCATGGCGTTCAGCAGCAGGATCAGCAGGCTGCCCACCCCGATGACCAGCAGGGTCTGGGCCGTGGCGAGGGCCATGAAGGGCAAGGCGTTTATCGGGTCAACCTGGCTGACCACCAGCAGAATGGTGAAGTAGCCGATGCCCAGCACGTGCCACACGCGCGACAGGAAGCGCAGCCGCGAGCCCACGAAAGTAGCCGCGCCGGCCGCGCGGCGGTCCAGGCGTTCGCGCACCGACTGGCGGTTCTGCCAGATGACGCGCACGGCATATACATACACAGCCAGCATGATGACCATGCTGGCCAGCCGGCCCAGCGCGGGCGACAAGGACGCCGATATCACGGGACCGATCAGCAGCGTGCCGTAGCCAGCCGCCGCGGCCACGCGCAGCAGCCATGCGTTCCAGTACCTGGCCAGCTCGTCGGACATGGGCAGGAGGCGCAGGTGGGGATGGCGCACGGCGAATACCGTGCGGATCAGCACCTTGACGATCTCCACCGCCAGGAAGGCCTGCAGGAACACCGCGGCCAGCGAGTCCAGCGTGCCGCGCCCGGGCGTGCTCCACAGGGCCGCCGCGCCGCCCGCCATGGCGGCAAGCAGCACGACGCCCGCATCGATGGCCAGCGCCCCCAAGATGGCCCCCGCGCGCCGATACAGCACGCGCATGGGCGCGGGCACACCGCGCTTGGGCGGCGCCGCGGGTTCGCAGCTCTGCTCCGCCACCCAGTGGTCGATACGCGTGTAGATGCGCATGGCGATCATGCGCAGCAGGATGAAGGCAATGATGGTGGCCACGGCGGCCAGCGCCAGGGGCAGCAAGGCCTTGCCAGCGGTCCCGCTGTCCATCCGCAGGCTGCCTCCCGAGGCCAGCGCGCGCATATCGTCCACGCCCTGCCCCATGTCGGCGGCCACGCCGGTCAGGAAACGCTGCACGCCATCGGCCATGCGTTCCTGCAGGCCGGGCTCGGCCGCCTGGGCCGCCGCACGCGACGGGGCAGGCTTGGCCCCGGCCTCCTGGGCGCGCAACGCGTCCACCAGGGCCTTGCGGACTTCGGGATTGTCCAGCAGGTCGGCCAGCGCGGCCGGGCTCAGCGCGGGGGATGCAGCCGCCGGCTCCTGCGGTTTCAGCGGGAACGCGGCCATGGCCGGGGCTTGCCAGACGAACGACAGGCAACTCAGCATCGCCGCCAGCAGCAGGACAGCCAGCCAGGGTCTCTCCCGCCTGCGCCGCCAGGGACCGGCGGGATGATTGCGGAGCAGGACGGAAATGGATGCTGTCGTTGCTGATCGAACCACTAATGAATCTCCTTTGTGATCCAGGAAAAAAGGCGGTGCGCGATCACGGACGCAACGCCGCTGCTGAACACATGATAAAGCCCCATGGAATCCGGCGCGCCAACCCCGGGGGAGGATTCCCGATCCGCCCCCGGTGCTATATCGCCGGAAGAAATAAACATGGCTCGAACAAATCGTTGGCCGGCGCACCGCGAGCGATTAGAGTCCAACGCCGCCAAGCAAGCGCACGGCGCATTCCGCCCGCGCGCCACAACCACGAGTCCGCTCCATGTCTTTCCGATTCCAAGCTGCACGCCGCAATACCCTGCTTGCCCTCGCACTGGCCGTCGCCGGCATGGGCGCCGCCCAGGCCGAACAGCGCGTCATCCGCATCGTCGTGCCCTATGGCACCGGCGCGGTCCAGGACACGATCGCCCGCGCCATCGGCGATGAACTGGGCAAGGCCCTCAATGCCTCCATCGTGATCGAGAACCGCGCCGGCGCCGGCGGCACGGTGGGCACGGCCCAGGTCGCCCGCTCCCAGCCGGACGGCAATACGCTGGTGCTGGCCGCGGCCAGCCACCACATCGCCGGGTACCTGTACAAGAACCTGAACTACGACCCCTACAAGGATTTCACCGGCGTCGCCTACATCGGCAACACCGGCTACATCATCCTGGCGTCCGCCTCGCTGAACGCGAAGAACACCGCCGAATTCATCCAGGCGGTCAAGGCCAGGCCCGGCGCGTACGACTACGCCTCGGCCGGCAACGGCAGCGCGTCCCACCTGGGCATGGCCTCGTTCCTGACCGCCGCGGGCGCGCAGATGCAGCACATCCCCATGAAGTCCACCGGCGACGCCGTGACCGAACTGCTGGCGGGCCGCGTCCAGGCCGTGACCGCCGCCACCATCGGCGTGACGGCCTACCGCAACGATCCGCGCGTGACGTTCCTGGCCTACACGGGCAAGACCCGCTCGCGCTTTGCCCCCGACCTGCCCACCGTCGCCGAAAGCGGCCTGCCGGGCTACGCCTTCGACTCCTGGCTGGGCCTGCTGGCGCCGGCCGGCATCGCCCCCGCCGACCGCGACCAGATCAACGCCGCCGTCAACAAGGTGCTGGCCGACCCCAAGGTGCAGGCGCGCCTGGCCTCGCTGGGCGTCGAAGCCGAAGCCAGGTCGGCCGCGCAATTCCAGGATCTGCTGAAGGCAGACTGGGAAGCCGCCGGCAAGGTGGTCGCGGCGTCCGGCGCGCGTGTGGAGTAAAAATAGCCAGCGACCAAAGATCGGACTTCTGCCTGCCGTCAGTGGCTTCTTTCACTGAGGACAGGCAGAAATACGCGAAGGACGGAACTTACTGCAGCGGCAAGATCAGGAAGCGCCGCCTTCGCCGCTTATACACAGAGGCTTCCAAAGCGCTGTTGTCGTGCGCGGATCGATCAATCAGCTTTGCCAGCTTGCCCAGCGAGTTGACCTTGTGCACCTCCGCCAGATGTTGGAGACGCCGAATCTCCCCGGCCATGCAGGCCCGGTGTGCGTCCCGCAGCAGCCCATTGGCCTGCCACAGCCGCAGGTTCTCCGGATGAATCAAGGCCAGCAGACTTTCCATCTTGCCGATCTTTTCCTGCAAATGCAGCAGAGCGTCCGCCTCGGTCCGCACGCCATACCGTTTCCAGGCCGGCTCATGATGAAACAGCCGATTGCGGAAGTCTCGCAGCGTAGCGACCAGATCCCGAACATGGGCCAGTACCACACCCGCCTGATGCGACGGCCACGTGCCCCTGAACACTGACGAGAGATGCCTGGGCCAGATCAGTCCACGGCCCATGAATTCGGCATCCAGCAAGAACTCCCAGGTCGAGAACTCCGTCCTGGCGATCACCCCATGATGATGGAGCGTCACATTACCGCGCGCCGCATGCCGGCGCCGCTGCTCTGCGGCATGGCTGCGGGTGGCCTTGGCGAAATTGTCGCGCACGGCCTTTACCGTGTACGGAACATCCACATCCGGTGCAAAGGAGCGGTAGCGCAGCTTGGCTCCCGCCCACCAGAATCGTCCCAGGTCAGCGATCAGTGCCTGATCAATGGCGTTGCGCAGCGTGATCTCCACCGCGCCAAGCAAGGGGTACAGTGCTCCACAAACGCGGGCATTCCACAAGTAGACGCCCATCAGCTCCACATCGTTTCGGGGATGGAAGACGCTCCGGTAGCTGTTGATGCGCTCGTTGCTGATAAGCGCATCAATAAGGACGGGCCGGTACTGCAATGTTCTTGGCATGTAGCTGAATCTCGGACGGCCGGTACTGCCACGGCGTTGACGGTGGCGGTTCCGGGGACATAGAATCGCTACAAGGTTGGTGATGGCTTCCAATGGGCGCAAGCCTACGACCCATCATGTAAGACCTGATACCCACCCCGGCCTGGAGCCGGGGCTTTTATTTTCAGGCTCGGACCTGAATGACTCGATGAACCAAAAAAAAGCCCCTGTCAGGGGGCTTGTCGTTGTCGTATGCCGTCGAGCAGCAGCCGGGTGATGAATTCCGCCAGGGCCTGTTGCCGCGCGGCGTCCGGGGCCTGGCGCGTGAACCGCTCGATGATGCCCATGAGCGATTGCGCGAACCATTCCGCGGAGGTCTCTGGCCTGAAGAAGCCCGCCTGCTGCTCGGCGCGGACGTTGTCGGCGATCATCGCCACCAGCTCGTCCTTCAGGGCTTCGGCGGCGTCAACCTGGAAGAAGCCGATGCGCGTGAGATTGGGATCTTCCTGCAGGATGGCAAGCAGCCCCTCGACGCCCAGGCGGATGCGGTCCGCCAGTTCGGATTCCTTCAGGTCGGCGGGCAGGCGCGCCTGGCTGATGGCCTGGCGCAAGCGTTGGGCGAACATGCCCACCAGTTCGTCGTAGGCCGCCTGCTTGCTGGAGAAGTACTGATAGAAAACAGGCTGGGTCACGCCGGCCCGGGCGACGATGTCGCTGATCCGGGTGTGCTGAAATCCGCGTTCCGCGAACTCCGCGGCTGCGACCTCCAAAAGCTGTAACCGTGTGCGTTCACCCTTGGTGAGACGCTTGTCTTGCGATGATGAAGTTAGTGCCGTAATCATCGCGAGAAAATACTACCGATCCACGGTTTTCGCCACTGTTTCCAGGGCCAATTTGCTACGGTTGGGCACGCCGCTCCGGTGCTGCAGCCCGAGGTCCCTTGAAAACCTACGCCGCCCTGAAATCAGTTGAAATCCCCGTAGCGGTTGAGACAACTTATTGCGGCGACGGAGCAGTAAAGTAATGTTGTCGCCCCGGGGTCAATGCAATGTGCCGGCCCCGGGCGGCCAAGGAGCAAGATCATGAAGCGGTTTACAGTCCGGGTGGCCATTGCGGCGCTGGCGCTGGCGGTTGCCGGCGCGCCGGCGATGGCTGGCGGGCGTGGCGGGTGGGGCGGCGGACACGGCGGCCATGGCGGCGGATACCATCATTATCATGGCGGCGGCGGAGGGAGTTCCGACGGCTGGTGGATAGGCGGTGCCTTTGCGCTGGCCACGGTGGGCCTGTTGCTGGCGGCGAATTCCGGTCCATCCTATGTGCAGACCGGGGTGTATTCGTCGGGCGTGGGCTACACCAGCCCGCCCCTCTACACCGCGCCGGTGTACGGCGCGCCGGTATATCAGGCGGTCCCGGTCTACGAAGCGCCGCCCGTGGCCTACGCGGCGCCTGCACCGCAATACGCGCCTGTGCAGTACGAACCCGCGCCCCCCGTCAATGCCGCCCAGGCCAGCGCCACCACGGATTGCCAGCGTTGGGCCATGAACCAGAGCGGCTACGACCCCGCCACCATCTCCCAATGGACCACCCAGATCATGGTGGACACCTACAACCGCTCGCTGGATTCCTGCATGACCAGCCGCGGCTACCACGCCAACTGACCCCGCAATCGCGGGTATTCCCGATTGCCTCCACGCGCCGGCCTGCACACACTGCATGCCGGCGCGCCGCATTGGCCCGCCACGATAACGCCGGCCCTGATGCCCGGCTTCAAGGGAAAACCATGTTCAAGTTCAAGCGGATCGCCGGGCTGTGCGCCGTCAGCGCCGCATGCGCATTTTCTGCCGCGGTCCATGCCCAGGCCGACGCCAAGGCGCAAGCCATGACCATCGTCGTGCCCTATGGCGCAGGTGGAATCGTTGACAACACGGCGCGCGCGTTCGCGCAGAAGCTGGCGGTGGAACTGGGCCGCCCCGTCGTGGTTGAAAACCGTGGCGGCGCGGGCGGCATGATAGGCATGAACACCGTGGCCCGGGCCCACGACGAGAACACCCTGGCCTTCACCGCCGTCAGCCCGGTCACGCTGTCACCCCATGTGATGAAGACCCTGTACGACCCCCTGAAGGACCTGGCGCCGGTGGCGTCCGTCATGTATTCGCCGGTGTATCTGGTGGGCGGGCCGAAGTTCACGGGCAAGACCTTCAAGGACATGCTGGACCAGGCCAAGGCGGATCCCAACGGGCTGTCGCTGGCGACCGCCGGCGTGGGGTCGCTCGGGCATCTGATGCTGGAGCAGATCAACGGCCAGGCCGATGTGCGCATCACGCACGTGCCCTACAAGGGCATGGCGCAAATGGTGCCCGACGCCCTGGGCGGCCAGTTCACGCTGATGCTGGTCAACGCTTCGGGACCGGTCAACACGCTGATCGACGAGGGCAAGCTCAAGCTGCTGGCGGTGGGTTCCCCGGCGCGCCTGCCTGGCCGGCCCGACGCGCCCACGCTGGCCGAACTGGGCTACCCCATGGCCAACATGACGTCCACCTTCGGCTTCTTCGCACCGGCCAGCACCAGCCCCGCCTTCCGCGTGCGGATGAACGCCGTCATCAACAAGGTGGCCGCCACGCCCGACATCGGCAAGCCGCTGACCGACGCCCTGAACATCCTGTCTCCCGGCACGGTTGAACAGTTCACCGCCCAGGTGCAGAAGGAATACGCCGACAACGGCAAGATCGTGAAACAGGCGAATATCCGCAGCGAATAAGCGCCACGCGCTGGCGCGGCGGGCGGCTCAGCGCCGCCAGCCGCGCCAGGCGTACAGCAGGCCGACGATCAGCAGCACGCCTGCCGGCAACACCCAGACAAATCCCGACTCCGTGTAGACCACCTGGTCGACGGGGTCGTAGTAGCGGCCCAGTTCATTGAAATCCCACTTCAGGTACTGCGCATACCAGGCGTAGAAGAAAAACGCCGACAAGGCCAGGCTGGCCGCCGCCGACAAGCGCGCCAGGACCCGGCCGCGTCCGGCGCGGGCCGCGGCTTTCCAGATCAGCACTCCGCATCCCGCCACGCCCAGCAGCACCAGCCAATCGCCCAGATCAGCGCCCATGGGTGGCCTCCAGCGTCGCCAGGCAAGCGCCGGCCTCGGCCCATTGCTTTTCGCTGAAGACCTGCAGCCCCGCGCGGCGCAGCAATTCCGCGGTCACGCCCACGCCGGGCTGGCGGCGTCCGGCGAAATGGCCGTCGTACACATAGCCACTGCCGCAAGAGGGGCTGCCCTCCTTCAGCACGGCCACGCGGATGGCGCGTGCCTGCGCCGCCGCCAGCGCCTGGCGGGCGCCGTGCACGAACGGCGCCGTGACATCCTCGCCCGTCACCGCCACCACGCGCGCCTGGCCGGCCAGCACCGCGGCCGCATCCGTGCCGGGCTGGATCTCGGCCGGCGGCCGCGGTATCGGCATGCCCCCCGCCACCTCCGGACAGACGGCCACCACCCGGCCCTCGTCCAGCCAGCGAACGAGCACGGCATCGCCATTGGGCACGCCGCGCCCGTCGTAGCGCACGGGGTTGCCCAACAGACAGGAGCTGACCAAAACGTATTGCATGGGAGGGATGTCCGGCAAGAAGGCGGGGCGGGCAACGCGCGCCGCAAGACCCGCATCCAAAGCGTGGAATCATAGAACACCCGGCCGGATGGCTCCCCGACAGGGGCGGCGCTTCAGGCCGCGCCAGGCCCCTGCGCCTGTATCCAGGCGCGCAGCGCCGGGTCGCGCACCTGCAAGACCTCGAACAGGCCCAGCGCCCGCAAGGCAGGCAAGGCTTCCCGGATATCCCTGCGCGCGGCGGCCACCGCGTCCGCCGACGCCCGAGGGTCGCAGCAGACCCGCGCGTTGGCGAGGAACGCCCCCACCGTCCCCTTGCGCACTGCCACGCCGTTGAAGTTTCCCTGATCCATGCCGTCCGGCAAGACGTCCCGTGCTCGCATGCTCTGCTCCTGGTTGGTGGACACAAGCGTTACGATAGGCGCGTCCTGCCGGCAAATCTGCGTTGTTCGGGTCATTCAATACCGTGTTTCAGCCACCGCCCTCTTCCGCCCCTGGCCAGCCCCTGCTGGCGCCAGAACGCGCCCGCTCGCGGGCCGGCCCGCGGCTGATCGCCGTGACCCGTCATGACGGCGCGCTGCGCCATACGGCCATGCACCGTCATGCGCGCGGCCAGTTGCTGGGCGCGTACCAGGGCTTGCTGACCGTCTACGCCGCAGACCAGCAATGGGTGGTGCCGTCCCGGCATGCCGTCTGGATTCCGCCCGGCCATCCGCATGGGCTGCGCTCGCATGGCCCATACGCCGGCTACAGCGCGTACCTGAGCCCCGCCGCCTGCGCCGGCCTGCCGAAGACGCCCTGCATGCTGCAGGCCTCGGCCTTGCTGCTGGCCGCCGTCGAGCGCGCGGCGGGCTGGCGGGACGCAACGGCAGACGCGGCCCGCGGCCGCATCGTGGAACTGATCCGGGACGAGATCCGCAGCATGCCGCGCGCAGGCGCCGCGCTGGTCCTGCCCCGCGACCCGCGGCTGCAGCGACTGGCGCTGGCCCTGTCGGACCAGCCGTCGGACACGCGGACGCTGGATGAATGGGCCGCCGGCATCGGCATGGCGCCGCGCACGCTGGCCCGCCGCTTCCTGGCCGAAACCGGCCTGCCCGTGGGCGCATGGCGCAAGCAGGCCCGCCTGATGCGCGCGCAGGAAATGCTGGCAGGAGGCGCGGCCGTGACCACGGTGGCGCTGGAGCTGGGCTACGACAACGTCAGCGCCTTCATCGCCATGTTCAAGCGCGAACTGGGCGCGACGCCTGGCCGTTACGGCAGCCCGGCGGGCCTGGGACTGCTCCCCTAGAAGCAGTCCCGCACAGGCGCCGGAGCCAATCCGCCGATCAGGACTCCGTGTCGGCCTTCTTGGGGCGGCGCGTACGGGTGGCGGTCTTGCGGGCGGGCTTGGCGGGCGCTTCGGCCTCGGCGGACGGCGTGGAAGCAGGAGCCGGCTTGGCGGCGGATTCCACAGGCGCGGCCGCGGATTTTGCCGCCGCGGCGCGCGAGGTCCTGCCCGTGCCGCTGTCGCCGGACTTGGCCGTTGCCGTCTTGCTGGCGCCGCGGCCGCGCTTGGCCGGGGCGGACGGAGCGGGCGCCGGTTCGGCGGCCGGGCTGGGCGTCCCGCCAGCGAAGGGATCGGACGGCTTGGCAGGCCGTTCCCGGCGCGTTTCCTCGGAGGGGGCCACGAAAGTCCACTCGGCAACGTTCACGGTCGGCGGCGGTCCGGCCACGACGGCAGTGTGCCTGGGAGTCGGAAACGGCTTGGGCATCGGGATGGGGATAAGCGACCGCTTGGGCGCACCGGCGGGCGGCGGCGTATCAGCCTGCCTGGGAGCGTCGGCTTGCCTCGGCGTATCGGCCTGCCTGGGAGCGTCGGCCTGCCTCGGAGCATCGGCTTGCCTCGGAGCATCGGCCTGGCTCGGCGTATCGGCTTGCCGCGACGCATCGCCTTGCGAGGGAGCATCCGCCTGCGCGGAGGCTTCGGAGGGAGCCTGGGCGGCCTCTTCGCGCACGCCGGCGTCGGCGGTCTGGCTGGCGCCTCTGCCCCCGCCCGCTGTCTTGCGGCCCCCGCGCGATTTACGGGCGGGCCTGCCGCCGGAACCTTCCTGCGCGGCGCCGGCTTGTGCATCGGCGGCATCGGCCGCCGGCTGGCGCGCGGCGGCGGATCGGGTCCCGCCACCGTGGATGGCCGGCTCTACGCCCGTGCTGTCGCGGTACACGTAGGTGCCGGACTTTTCCTCGCGGCCCACTTCGAGGAAGCCGCGCGACTGCGCCTCGTCCAGCAGGTTGCCGAAGGCGCGAAAGCCATAGTAGGACTCGTTGAAATCCGGCTTGCGGCGCTTGAGGGCGTCCTTCAGGGCGGACGCCCAGATCTTGCCGCTGTCGCCACGCTCGGCCATCAGCGCCTCGAAGGTCTCGACCACCATCTCGACGGCCTGGGTCTTGCGGGCCTCCAGCTCTTCCTTGCGGCGGCGCTCTTCGTCAGGCGTGCGGCGCTGGGCGGTGGCGGCGCCACCCCGGTTGTCGCGCCGGGCGTCGGCGGTGCGCTGGCCTTCACGCGCCAGGTCGTCATAGAAAATGAACTCGTCGCAGTTGGCGATCAGCAGGTCCGAGGTGGACTGCTTGACGCCCACGCCGATTACCTTCTTGTTGTTCTCGCGCAGCTTGGACACCAGGGGCGAGAAGTCCGAATCGCCGCTGATGATCACGAAGGTATTCACGTGCGACTTGGTGTAGCAGAAGTCCAGCGCATCCACGACCAGGCGGATGTCGGCCGAGTTCTTGCCCGACTGGCGCACATGCGGGATCTCGATCAGCTCGAAATTGGCCTCGTGCATGGGCGCCTTGAATTCCTTGTAGCGCTCCCAGTCGCAATAGGCCTTCTTGACCACGATGCTGCCCTTGAGCAGCAGGCGCTCCAGGACGGGCCGGATGTCGAACTTCTGGTACTTGGTGTCGCGTACGCCCAGCGCCACGTTCTCGAAGTCGCAGAAAAGCGCCATGCTGACGTTTTCGTTGGGGTTGTTCATGTTCTTCTCCAATGCTGCGGCCGCCTTGAGCAATGCCAGACAATGCGCCGCCAGAATTCGCCCATGATATACATATCCCGTTAAACGCCCCCGGCATCAGTGCCCCGCCCCCGTGTCCGACGCCCCCTTGCCTCCCGTCCTGACCACCGCCCGCCTCGTCCTGCGCCCCTTGAGCCTGCAGGATGCCGACGCCATCCAGCGCGTCTTTCCGCAATGGGAGGTGGTGCGTTTTCTGGCCGACCAGGTGCCCTGGCCCTATCCGCCGGACGGCGCCCGCAACTACGTCGAACACGTCGCGCTGCCCGCCATGCGCCGCGGCACCCAGTGGCACTGGACCATCCGCACGCAGGCCGAGCCGGACCGCCTGATCGGCATCGTCAGCCTGATGGACGACGAATCCGGCAACAACCGCGGCTTCTGGCTGGACCCCGCCCACCACGGCCGCGGCTACATGACCGAGGCCAGCGAAGCCGCCACCGGCTACTGGTTCGACGTGCTGGGCAAGCCCGTGCTGCGCGCCCCCAAGGCCATCGCCAATACCGCGTCGCGGAGAATCTCGGAGCGCAGCGGCATGCGCATGGTCAGCACGGAAGAACGCGGCTACGTCAGCGGCCGCCATCCCACCGAGATCTGGGAGATCACCCGCGACGAGTGGCTCGCCCGGCGCGGGGGCTGAGCCCGCATTATCCGGCCCCATTTCCGGCCGCCCGCCGCCCGGCTGACAGTCAGGTTAAGCCCGAGCTTACCGCCCCTTTCGCCCCGCTTTCCGGCCGATTGACCGCGGCCGCTCCTGGCTAGAATTCCCGAAAATCCGGCATTCCGCGTGTGGGATGCCTTTGTTATCGGGCAAGATCCATGAATCCGTCTACCGTCATCGGCGCCGTTGTCGGCCTGCTCACCCTGGTCATCGTCGTGGCGCTGTCCGCCACCGACACGAGCATGTACTTCAACCTGCCTGGCCTGGCCATCGTGCTGGGCGGCACCTGCGCCGCGCTGTTCATCGCGTATCCGCTGCCTGAAGTGGTCCGCATCTTCAAGCTGGTGCGCACCGTCTTTCGCAATGACCAGCACGACCAGCAGCGCGACATCGAAGAACTCGTGTCGATGGCGCAGCTCTGGATGAACGCCGACGTCCACAAGGTCGAGCACGAACTCAAGAAAGTCTCGAACCCCTTCCTGCGCACAGGCGTGCAGCTCATCATCGACAACACGCCGGAAGAGCAGATCATCGAGCTGCTGCAATGGCGCGTGGCGCGCCTGCGCGCCCGCGAACAGGCCGAGGCCCAGATGTTCCGCGTCATGGCCACCTTCGCGCCCGCCTTCGGCATGCTGGGCACCCTGGTCGGCCTGATCAACCTGATGGCCGTGCTGGGCGACGGCAGCATGCAGATGATCGGCCAGCAGCTCGCCATCGGCCTGATGACCACCTTCTACGGCATCCTGCTGGCCAACCTGGTCTGCAAGCCGATCGCGCTCAAGCTGGAACGCCGCACGGCGCGGCGCGTCGAGTCCATGAACATGGTCCTGCAAGGCATCTCGATGATGTGCGAGAAGCGCGGTCCCGCCATGGTGCGCGAGACCCTGAATTCCTTCGTCATGCACGTCGAAGACGAAATCTACGACGGCGGCGTGGCCGCCCAGCCCAAGCCCAAGACGGAAGGCCAGGTCAAGCCTGCCGCCCCCGCCGCCCCTGTCTCCATCGCCCGTCCGGCCCCCGCGCGTCAATGAGCCTGATTTCCCCCTCCCTGGCGCAGCGGATCGAACAGGCCCGCCAGGCCCAGCTGCGCGCCCAGAAAGTAGCCGCCAACAGCGGCTGGCGCCCCAGCGAGAGCGACCGCAAGGATCGCTATGCGCGCTGGCACGTCGAAGAAACGGTCGAGCAGGATTCCGAAAACTGGCTGCTGAGCTACCTGGACCTGATCACCCTGCTGCTGGCCATGCTGGTCGTCATGCTGGCGGTATCGCGCCTGCACGGCATGGGCTATGAAAAGTCGGAGCAGCCGGTGGAGCTGGTCGGCACGCTGGCCGCCAGCGGCCTGCCCGCGTACGACGGCGAATACTCCGAGTTCGAGGCCACTCCGATTCCCGCCAGCTGGGCGGAACCGGCAGCGCCCGCCCCGGCGGCCGAGCCCGAACCCGCCGCGGACGGCGTGGTGGTGGCACAGGCCGCCAAGCCGCTCACGGCGCCCTCCAAGGAATCGCTGGGCCTGGGAGACCTGGGCAAGTCGGTGGACGTGATCGTCAATGAACAGTCCGTCAGCTTCCGCATCAGCAACGAACTGCTGTTCCCGTCGGGTCAGGCCACGCTCAGCCCCGCCGGCCTCGATGTGATCAAACGCCTGGCCGCCATTCTGAACAAGAACGAATACCAGGTTTCCGTCGAAGGCCACAGCGACCCGGTGCCCATCCTGACCAAGCAATTCGCCTCCAACTGGGAACTGTCGAGCAGCCGCGCCACCAGTGTGCTGCGCGAACTGGCGCGCGACGGCGTGGCGCCGCAACGCCTGCGCGCGGTGGGCTATGCGGAAACGCGCCCCATCGAATCCAACGACACGGCCGCGGGCCGCGCCGCCAACCGCCGCGTCGAACTGATCATGGACATCACGCCGCCGCAGAAGCCCGCCCAGGCGACGGCCGCCCCCCAAGCGCCGGCCGCCGGCCCCGCCAAATCCTGAATCAACGGCATCCCATGAAACCGGCGCAAGCCGGTTTTATATTCCCCGGGCATGTAAAGGACACTTGACACCTCTTGGTCGTCACCCCAGAATGTCAAGCACGCTTTACATACCGGAGATACCCGCATGAACCAGGACCTGGCCAAGCGCCGCTATTTCAAGGAGCTGGGCATCGCCCTGGCGCTCTATGCCGTGCTGCTGGTGGGCGCGCTGCGCCTGGGCCAGAACCTGCCGCCCGGCGCCTTGCGCACCGTCGTCTTACTCAGCCCCATGCTGGCGTTCCTGCTGGCCCTGCGCGCCGTTGTGCGCGCCATCCGGCATTCGGACGAATTCATCCGCAAGACCACGCTTGAACACCTGGCCATCGCCGCCGCCGTCACGGCCGGCGTCACCTTCACTTACGGCTTCCTGGAGATCGCGGGCTTTCCCAAGCTCAGCATGTTCGTCGTCTGGCCGCTGATGGGTGCGGTCTGGGCATGCACGACCATCGTCGACCACCTGCGCCACCGATGAAAAACAGCATCCGCGAACTGCGCGCCGAACGCGGCTGGAGCCAGGCCGCGCTGGCCGAACGGCTGGAGGTCTCGCGCCAGACGGTCAACGCCATCGAGACCGGCCGCTACGACCCCAGCCTGCCGCTGGCCTTCGCCATCGCCCGCGTATTCGAGACCAGCATCGAATCGATTTTCCAGGAAGACTGAACGCCCGCGGCGTTCCGATCCGGGATGGCGCGGGCGCGGCGAACGGCGGTAATCTGGCAGACTCGCCGCCCTAGGCGCCCGAAGCCTCGCACTGGGAGTCCCAATGCCTTATATGTTGCTGATCGTCGAACCCGTAGGCCAACGCGCGCAGCGCACCCCCGAGGAAGGCCGCGAGGCCTATGCGCAAATGCTGGGCTACGCCGAAGGCCTGAAGGCGCGCGGATTGCTGGCCGCCGCCGAATCCCTGAAGTCCGAATCCGAAGGCGTCCGCCTGCAAATCCGCGACGGGGAACGCTCGCTGATGGATGGCCCTTATGCCGAAGCCAAGGAAATGATCGGCGGGTTCTTTCTGCTGACCTGCGACAGCCGCGAGGAAGCGCTGGCCCTGGCGGCCGAATGCCCCGCCGCCCAATGGGCCACGGTGGAGGTCAGGGAACTGGGACCGTGCTTCATGTAGACGCGCCCCGAAATGCAGGCGGCTGGCGGGGCGCGCGCCCGGCCAGCCGCTGAATCAGCAGTTGCCCTTCTTGGCCTGTCCGGGCGGACAGAAGCCGCCACGGCCGCCGCCATCGTGCGGGTCGACGACCACCGAGCCGCTGGGCGTATAGACGGCGCAGCCGGAAAGCAAGGAAGCAATCAGGGCAAGGCTACACAGGATTCTCATATCGGGACGTTGAAGTTAAGAACGCTGCGAGTGTATGGGAGCCCCCTGCAACCAGGGCTGGACCTTGGTAACCAGCTGATAGCGATGCGCATGCCTCTCATTTTCTAGGTGCTTACCCCAGGTCTGGCCATTCCATGTCGATTTGCCGCCCGCCTGTTCGTCGTACCTGTACAAGCCCGCTTCCGGGCTTTGCATTCCGACCCAAGGAGACTCAGATGCGATTCATGATCATCGTCCGGGCCACGCCCGACAGCGAAGCCGGCATGATGCCGGACGACAGCCTGCTTGCCTCGATGGCGACCTACCACGAAGCCCTGGTCAAGGCCGGCGTGCTGCTGGACGCCAATGGATTGCAGCCCACGTCCAAGGGCTGGCGCATTCACTACGAGAACGGCGAGCGCACGGTGATCGACGGCCCGTTCGCCGACACCAAGGAACTGATCGCCGGCTACACCATGATCCAGGTGCGCTCGCGCGACGAAGCCATGCAGTGGGCCATGCGCTTTCCGTCGCCCTTCCCCGGCCAGCCGTGCGCCATCGAAGTGCGCCAGGTGTTCGAACTGGAAGATTTCGAGCCCAGCAAGGAAGTCGACCGCTTCCGCGCCATGCCCTCCGCCAGCCATTGAGGCCCGGCCCCTCCCCTGACCGCAACACAAGAGAGACACGCCATGCACAAGCAGATATTCGTCAACCTCCCCATCAGCGATATGCAGCAATCCCAGGAGTTCTTCAAGCGCCTGGGCTTTACCTTCAACCCCGACTTCACCAATGATCAGGGCGCCTGCATGATCGTCGGGGACAACATCTACGCCATGCTGCTGGTGAAGGACTTCTTCCAGGGCTTTACCGGCAAGCCCGTGGCCGACGCCAGGCAAAGCACGGAAGTGCTGATCGCGCTGTCCTGCGAAAGCCGCGCCGAAGTCGACGATCTGGTCGCGCGCGCCGTCGCCGCGGGGGGCACGGCGCCACGCAGCCCGCAAGACCACGGATTCATGTATGCCCATGGCTTCGAGGACCTGGACGGCCACGTCTGGGAATTGGTGCACATGGTCGAAGAAGCGCCGAACGCATGACCCTGGCGGCCACGCATCGCGCCATCGAGGCGGTCTGGCGGATCGAAGCCGCGAGTGTCATCGCCGGCGTCGCGCGCCTGGTGCGCGACGTCGGGCTGGCCGAAGAACTGGCGCAGGACGCGTTGGTCGCGGCCCTGGAACACTGGCCCCATGCCGGCGTTCCGGACAATCCCGGAGCATGGCTGATGACCACCGCGAAAAACCGTGCCCGCGACCGCCTGCGACTGGACGCGCTGCATACCCGCAAGCACGAACAGATCGGCCACGAGCTGGAGGCCTTGCAGGCGGATGTGGAGCCCGATTTCGTCGATGCCCTGGACGCGGCGCGCCAGGACGACATCGGCGACGACCTGTTGCGCCTGATCTTCACCGCCTGCCATCCGCTGCTCTCCACCGAGGCGCGCGTGGCGCTGACCCTGCGGCTGCTGGGCGGGCTGACCACGGCCGAGATCGCGCGCGCCTTCCTGGCGTCGGAATCCGCCATCGCGCAGCGCATCGTGCGGGCCAAGCGCAGCCTGACGGCGGCGAAGGTGCCCTTCGAGGTTCCAGCGGCCGCCGACCGCGCGCCGCGCCTGGCATCGGTGCTGGAAGTGATCTACCTGATCTTCAACGAGGGCTATTCCGCCACCTCGGGGGACGACTGGATGCGCCCGGGGCTCTGTGATGAAGCGCTGCGCCTGGGCCGCATCCTGGCCGAGCTGACACCCGGCGAAGGCGAGGTGCACGGGCTGGTCGCCTTGATGGAGCTGCAGGCGTCGCGCCTGCATGCGCGCACCGATGCGCAAGGCCGGCCGGTGCTGCTGATGGACCAGGACCGCGGCCGCTGGGATCCCCTGCTGATCCGCCGCGGGCTGGCGGCGCTGGCGCGCGCGGACGCGCTGGGCGGACCTCGCGGCCCCTATGCGCTGCAAGGCGAACTCGCCGCCTGCCACGCGCGGGCGCGCACACCGGAAGACACGGACTGGCAGCGCATCGTGGCGCTGTACGACGCCCTTGCCCAGGCCATGCCCTCGCCGGTGGTGCAGCTGAACCGCGCCGTGGCCGTCGGCATGGCGTTCGGCCCGCAGGCCGGACTGGACCTGGCCGACCAGCTGGCGGCGCAAGCATCGCTGGCCAATTACCACTGGCTGCCCAGCGTGCGCGCGGACCTCCTGGCCAAGCTGGGCCGCAAGGCCGAAGCCCGCGAGGAATTCGAGCGTGCCGCCGGCATGACGCGCAACGCGCGCGAACGGGAGTTGCTGCTCGCGCGCGCACGGGAGATGCAAGCGGTGGATTGACGGCGCCCGGACATGCTTAAATTCCCGGCATGCGCTCCTCCGGCCCCGCCTCGTCCGACCCGGCCGCGCCCACCATCACGGGCGTGCCGGACGCGTTCGACCACCCCAACGACCGCGCGCAGTTCCGGCATGCGGCGCATCAGCCCGGCGTGGAGCTGTACCGCGCCCATATCATCCGGCACGCCTTCGAACCGCACACCCATGAAGCCTTCGGGCTGGGCGCCATCGAATCGGGCGTGGAGCGGTTTCGCTACCGCGGCGCCGACCATCTGGCGCCGTCCGGTTCCCTGGTGCTGATGAACCCCGATGAACTGCATACCGGCCGCGCCGAAACCGAAGGCGGCTGGCGCTATCGCATGGTCTATATCGACCCGGACGTGGCGGCTCGCGTGACCGGCGAGGCCGGCTGGTGGTTCGGCGCCGCCGTCGGCCACGACGCCGCCGGTGCGCAGCGCGTCACCGCCCTGCTGGACGCCTTGTGGCGCGCGCGCGAACCGCTGGCCTTCGACAGCGCCCTGCACTCGCTGCTGGGCGAATTCCGCCGACATGCCCAGGTGCCGCGCCCCGCCCGCGCCGAAGGCGCGCCGCGCTTTGCACCCGTCATCGACTACCTGCGCGCGCACCTGTCGCGCCGCCTGACGCTGGACGAACTGGCGGCGGTGGCCGGACTGAGCCCTTTCCACTTCCTGCGCCGCTTCCAGGCGCATTACCACGCCACGCCTCAGCAAATGCTGATGGCGCTCCGGCTCTACGAGGCGAAGCGCCTGCTGGCGGCTGGCCTGGCGCCCGCCCAGGTGGCGCTTGCGGCCGGGCTGACCGACCAGGCCCACCTCACGCGCGCGTTCTCGCGGCGTTATGGCGTCACGCCCGCGCGCTACCAGAAGCAGGTGCGCGCCTAGGGCGTGCGCCAGGCGTCTTCAGCCTGAACAGCCCCTGCCGCAATCTGGTACAAGATTCGCCCGGCGCGCCCTGGCTAGACTGGCGGGATTCGTGACCTGGAGCAATCTATGTGGGCTGGAACCCTTTACGCCCTGGCCGCCGGCCTGATGTGGGGGCTGGTGTTCGTCGGGCCCCTGCTGTTGCCGGAATATCCGGCTGCCCTGCAATCCGTGGCCCGCTATCTGGCGTTCGGCCTGATCGCCCTGCCGCTGGCCTGGCTGGACCGCCGCGGCCTGCGGCTGTTGACCCGCGCCGACTGGATCGAAGCGCTGAAACTGGCCGCCATCGGCAACCTGCTGTATTACCTGTGCCTGGCCAGCGCCATCCAGCGCGCCGGGGGACCCGTACCCACGATGATCATCGGCACACTCCCCGTGGTCATCGCCATCTGCGCGAACGTGCGCAATGCGCGGCGCGACGGCCAACTGCCGTGGAAACGCCTGGCGCCCTCGCTGGCGCTCATCGCGCTGGGCATCGCCTGCGTCAATCAGGTGGAATTGCAGGCCCTGCGCCAGGATGCGGACGCCGATCTGTCGCGCCATGCCGTCGGCGCCCTGCTCGCGCTGGGCGCGGTGGCCTGCTGGACCTGGTATCCGCTGCGCAACGCCGACTGGCTGCGCGACCACCCCGGCCGCAGCCCGCGCACCTGGGCCACCGCCCAGGGCGTGGCCACCCTGCCGCTGGCGCTGGCGGGCTACGGTCTGCTGTGGATCGGCATGGCGGCCACCGGCAGCGAATTCGACATGCCGCTGGGCCCGCGCCCGGAAGTCTTCCTGGGGTTGATGATCGTCATCGGCCTGTTTGCCTCATGGCTGGGCACGCTGTGCTGGAACGAAGCCAGCCAGCGCCTGCCCACCGCCCTGGCCGGCCAGCTGATCGTATTTGAAACGCTGGCCGCGCTGGCCTATGCCTTCATCCTGCGCGGCAGCATGCCGGAGCCGCTGAGCCTGATCGGCATCGCCTGCCTGGTGGTCGGCGTGCTGCGGGCGGTGCGGGTCAAGCCGCAGCCCGCCGCGGCCTGACGCAGCCACGGGCTCGGGTGTCCGGTGTCAGGCGCTGGGGAAAATGACGTCCGGCAGCCGTTGCAGGTCGTCGATGACTTCGAACGCGCCTTCATCCAGCAGCCGCTGCCGCTGGTCCGGACCGTTATGCGAGGCGCCCACGAAGCCCACCGCCCGCATGCGGGCCGCCCGGGCCGCCCTCAATCCCGGCACGCTGTCCTCGACCACCACGCATTCCAGCACCGCCGCGCGCATCTGCCGCGCCGCGAACAGGAATACGTCGGGCGCCGGTTTGCCGTGGGCCACCTGCGCCGTGCTGAATACATTGGGCGCGAATGCGTCCCACAAGCCGACCAGCCTGAGCGCCGCCTCCAGCTTGGGTGGCGTGCTGCTGGAGGCCACGCAGAGATCCAGGCCGCGTTCGCGCAACGCCCTGACCGTTTCATGGACATGCGGCAAGGCCCGCAATTCCTGGCGAAACGTGTTTTCCAGGCGGTCGGCATACTGCCGCGCGAAGCCCTCGGGCAGGGAGCAGGCATTCTCGGCTTGCAGCGTTTGCCACATGTCCGCGTCGGGAATCCCGGCGAAACGGTGCGCGGCCTCCTCGGGCGTGATGGCGATGCCGTGTTCGGCCAGCGCGCGCGACTGGGCGCGCGCGGCAATGATTTCGCTGTCGATCAGGACGCCGTCGCAATCGAAGATGACCAGGCGGGGAGCAGGCGTTTGCATGGGTTCTCCATCAGGAAGTTCCTCCATGATAGGCCTGCTTCATGACGGTCCTCCAGCAGCGGCGCGATCAGAGCCGCGCCGCCTTGACCCGCCGCAAGCACAAGGCGATGACCAGGCCGCCCAGGCCCGCCGCCGCCACGATGAAGGAGGCCGACGGCCAGCCATAGCGGTCGATCGCGCCGCCCACCGCCACCGGCCCGATCACCTGTCCCAGATTGCTGCCTTGCATCACCAGCCCCACCGACGCGGCCGTCAGCGCCGGACGCGGCGCCACCAGCGGCGCGGTGCCCAGCAAGGTGGCGGGGATCAGCCCGCCCACGGCCGAGAACAGCACGCACAGCAGGAAGGTCGGCATTGCCGGCAGCGCCGACTGGAAGATCAGCAGCGCCACCGCGCCCATCGTCACGCTGGCGCAGGCGATCAGCGTGGACCGCCGCCACCCGCGCGCCAGCAGCACGCCGGCGCCCAGATTGCCCACGATGTTGGCGGCGCTGGCGATGGCGCTGTACAGCCCCGCCGTGGCCAGCGTCAGGCCCAGCTGCTCCATCAGCAGCACCGGCAGGAAGGTGAACAGCGCGAAGAACATCAGGCTGTAGAGCGTGAACGACAGCGCGAGCAGCACCGGCCCCGCGGCGCCCGCGGTGTCGACCGTGTCCTGGCGCAGGCCCCGCCACGAAAGGCTGGCCCCGCGCGGCGTGGACGGCGCCAGCAAGGCCACGCAGGCCAGGGCCACGCCCGCGGCGATGCCCGCGCACCACCAATAGGCGTGCCAGTCGCCAAAGGCCTGGGACGCCAGCATCGCCACCGCCATGCCCGCGGGCATGTAGCAGCTCCAGAGCGCAAAGGCAAAATCCCGGCTGCCGGCCGTAACGATGCGCTGCAAGGCGGCCGGCCCCGCCACCGTAATCATCAGGAAACCCAGGCCCTCGATCACCCGCGAGCCCAGCAGCACCCCGTAGCCCGGGGCCAGCGCGCCTAGCGCCGTGCCCGCGGCCGTTGCCGCCAGGCCCAGCAGCAGCATGCGGCGGGCGCCGAACCGCGCAATCACGCCGCCCGCCGCGATGCCGCCGAGCATGCCCAGGACCGAGAACACCGCCGTCAGGGTGCCGATGGACGCCAGGTCCAGCCCCAAATCCTTGCGCAGCAGGGGCGCGGCAATGATCACCTTGCCCACCTGCAAGGCCGCCACCACGCCCGCCCCGACAATCGCCAGCACCGCCCCCCAGCGCGTCTCTGCCGCCCGGCCCGCCGCCGGCACGTTCTCAACCTTGTCCATCCCGTCCCCGCCTTGTCCACGATGCCGGCATCATGCCTGCCGGCGCCGATTCTGATAAGTGATAATCTTTTGACGAACTTGATCGAATAAATAGATCAGCTTGCCGATGATAGACGCCCTGACCCTGGACCAGCTCCGCGTATTCGCCGCCGTGGCGGATACCGGCAGCTTTCGCGCCGCCGCCCGCCAGTTGTCGCGCGTGCAATCGGCGGTCAGCCACGCCATCGCCAACATGGAAGCGCAATTGGGCGTGTCGCTGTTTGACCGCAGCGGCCACCGACCGGTCATGACCCCGCAGGGCCAGGCTTTGCTGGCCAATGCCCGCGACATACTCCTGCGGGTGGACGCCATGCGCGCCCGCGCCCTGGGGCTGGGCGAAGGCGTGGAGCTGGAGCTGTCGCTGGTGGTGGACACGCTGTTCCCGATCGCGCAGGTCGGCGCCGCGCTGAACCTCATGCGCGCGACCTATCCGTCCGTGGCCACGCGCATTTCGGTGCTGCCGCTGGGCGGCCCCGTGGCGGCGCTCCTGGCGGGCAGCCATAAGCTGGGCATTCTCGCGGGCGAGCATTTCCGGCATCCCCGCATCGCGGTGGAGGCCTTGGGGTCCGTGCAGATGGTGGCGGTCGTGGGCGCCGCGCATCCGCTGGCACAAGACGCGCAGGCCCGCGCCACGCTGGCCGCGCCGGAGCTGGCGGATCATCTGCAGATCGTGCAAACCGATACCTCCACCCTGACTGAAGGCCGTGACTTCGCCGTCCTGTCGCCGCAGACCTGCCGGGTCAGCGGGCAGGACACCAAGCACGCGCTGATCCTGGCCGGCGTCGGCTGGGGCCGGCTTCCGCTGTGGCAGGTGGAACGCGACCTCGCCGAAGGCCGCCTGCTGCGCCTGCCCACCGGCAGCCTGGGCCGCGACAGCCAGGTCGCAACCGAAACCTATCTTGCGCATCGCGTCGATCAACCCCTGGGTCCGGCCGCGCGCGCGCTGGCCGCGGCGCTGCGCCAGCCCGATCAGGCCCCGGCCTTGGGCGGCTGCGCGTAGCTCACGCCCATGCCCGCCCGCACATCGTTCTGGATGCCATAGGGCGCTATCGGGTAGCGCAGCCCGTTGGCCGACAGGGCCTTCATGCCCTCGATCGCAATCGGCAGGTAGCGGGGCGGCAACGCCATCAGCATCTCTTCGTCCGGCACGCCGCCATAGCGGCGCTCGGCGAAACAGGGCAAGGACAGGCTGGGCTCGCCGGTGGCCAGCGCCCGGCCCCAGGAATCCGCACAGGCGGTCTCGCCCACCACGCTCCAGTCAAAGCGCCGGTAGTTCTTCCACTGCAAGCCGTTGATCAGAATGATCATCTGGCCGGGCGTCGCATACACCAGGCAGATATCCGGCGGATCCAGCCGGCCCGACGCCAGCGGCGACACCACCATCGCCCGATACCTGCCCGCCGGCACACAGGACAAGGCCTCCTGCCGGGCGCGCGCGTCCGCTTCCGTGGCATGCCACACGCCCACGTAGTCCTTGCCGCTTTTCCATGCTTCGTCTTGCGGGCCCAGGCCGATGACGGCGCGGCACTGCGAGCCGACCAGGTCGTCTCCGGTGATGCCCACCGTCCAGCCCAGCCGCGCCGCCATGCCCACGACCTGGTCGGTCGTATGGGTGGCCTGCGGCCGCCGCAGCCCCTTCACGCCGGCCATACCGGCTTCGTCCTCGTAGAGCTTCATGCCGATGACCGTGGTCTTCAGGCGCAGCAGCTTGTTCAGTTCGTCGACCAGCGACGCCCAGTTCAGGGGTGTGTCCTGCCTTGTCTCTTCCATATCCGTCCTTTGGACTGTTGTGCGCGGTCTGTGCCGGTTTGAGGCCGGCGCTGCCGCAATCGGCTAAGGCTACAACGAATGGCGCCCTTCCTCCCGCAGCATCGCAAACAGGGCCTGGACCGGCGCGCTGCCAGCCGCCCCGGCCGAGGCCGCCAGGCCGAACGACCGGTGCAGGGGCGCGGCCAGGCTAGCCACGCGCAGCCCCCGCCGGTTTTCAGGCAGGGTCAGCGCCGGCACCACCGTCACGCCCAGACCCTCGCGCACCAGCGCGAAAGCGCTCGTCCAGTCGCGGACGCTGGCACGCAGGTCCGTCAGCGCCAGTCCGGCGTCCGCGGCCAGGCTTTGCGCGTTGACGCTGCACCCGCCGGTGGCCAGGATGAAGGGCTGGGCCGCCAGATCCGCCAGCGCCACGCTGCCGCCCGCACGCGCCAGCGGATGCGCCGACGGCAACACCGCCATCCACTCGTCCTCTCCCAGCGGACACACCACCCGCCCGGGCGCGGCATTCAGCACCACTCCCACGTCCACGGCACGGCGATCGAAATGTCCGTAAGCCAGCGCTACCCGAACACATCCACGCCCCGCATCAAGGCGTTCGCCATCCTGGGCTGGCGCAATTGCTCCAGCCACCATTGCAGCGCCCGCCCCTCGTGGTCGCCGCGCCACGCCAGATACAGCAGGTTCGGCTCGCGCGGCGTGTCGGTGGCCTTCTCCAGCAGTTCGCCGCGCGCCAGCAAGGACGCCGCGCGATGGCGCGGCACCCAACCCACGCCCAGGCCCTCGCGTTGCGCCAGGATCTTGGCGCGCATGCTGGGCACGGCCAGGGTGGCCTGGCCGCCGACCCGGCCGTAGCCCCGCAGCGCGGCGCCGCGCGAGGTGTCGGCTACCACCACGGCGCGATGCTGCTGGATCTGGTCTTGCCGCAGCGGCGTCTTCACCTTGGCCAGCGGGTGTCGCGGGGACACGGCGAACAGCCATTCCATGACACCCAGTTCCGCCCACTGCAGGTTCGGCATGGTCTGCGGCTCGTTCGTCGCTCCTACGATCAGGTCCGCCCGGCCCTCGCGCAACGCTTCCCAGGTGCCGCCCAGCACCTCGTGCGTAAAGCGCAGGGTCACGCCCGAGTCCAGCTGGTCGAAATCCTGGATCAGCGGCGCCATCAGCTCGAATTCCAGGATCTCGTCGCTGACGATATGCAGCCGGTCCTCCCAGCCGCTGGCCACCTGCCGCACGCGCTGCGTCAGACGGGATACATCCTGCATCAGCCGCCCCGCCTCTTCCGCCAGCAGGCGGCCGGCGGGCGTCAGCTGCAGCCGGTAGCGGCGGCGGTCGAACAGCAGGGCATCGAACCGTTCCTCCAGCTGCCTGGCGGCGTGCGACACCGAGGACGGCGCCTTGCCCAGCTTGGCCGCCGCGCGCGACAGACTGCCGCTGTCGCGGATGGCCTCCAGTAACACCAGTTCATTCGGGCTCAACATGTGCAATTCCTTCGAACGTGTTCGTCCGAAAGATCGTACGACAAAGCGCCGCGCAAGGCGCACCATGACTACACCTCAAGCCCAAACCCAAGGAACCCATCATGAACCGTTTTGAACAGAAGACCGTCCTGGTCACCGGCGGCACCAGCGGCATCGGCCTGGCCGCCGCCGAAGCTTTCGCCGCCGAAGGCGCCCGCGTCATCATCACCGGGCGCGATGCCGCGGCGCTGGAAAAAACCCGCCCCACGCTGGGCGCCAACGCCCTGGCCATCCAGAACATCGCCGGCGCCCCGGGCGCCGCCGCCGCCCTGGCCGACGCGCTCAAAGCCGCCGGCGTACGCCTGGACGCCGTCTTCATCAACGCCGGCATCGCCAAGTTCGCCACGCTGTCCGAGGCCACCGAAGACCTCTGGGACCAGACCTTCAACACCAACATCAAAGGCGTGTTCTTCCAGCTTCAGGCGCTCGATCCCCTGCTGAACTCCGGCGCGTCCATCGTGCTGAACGGCTCCATCAACGCCCACATCGGCATGCCCGCGTCCTCCATCTACGCCGCCAGCAAGGCCGCGCTGATCTCGCTGGCCAAGACCTTGTCGGCCGAATTGCTGCCGCGCGGAATCCGGGTCAACGTGGTCAGCCCCGGTCCGGTTGCCACGCCGATCTACGGCAAGCTGGGCCTGGACCCCGAAAAACTGGAGAAGACCGCCGCCAGCATCCAGGCGCAGGTGCCGCTGGGCCGCTTCGGTACGCCGCAGGAAATCGCCGCCACCGTGCTGCACCTGGCCGCCCGGGAATCCGCCTTCATCGTGGGCACGGAGATCATCGTGGACGGCGGAATGAGCCAGCTGTAAAGGACGACGCCGGCCGGCAGCGCCAGGGCCTGTTGACACCAAAAGTGTGAACAGGCCCTAGAATTCCGAAATGACTTCCATCCTGCATGCCCACCCCATCGATCCCGCCATCCGCGAGCGCGTCATGGCCACCCTGCAAGACATCGAGCAGCGCCACGATGTCCGCGTGCTGCTCGCCTGCGAATCCGGCAGCCGCGGCTGGGGCTTCGCTTCGCCGGACAGTGATTACGATGTCCGCTTCCTGTACGTGCACAAGCTGGACTGGTATTTGCGCGTCGCCCCGCAGCGCGATGTGATCGAGCTTCCCATCGACGATGAGCTGGATGTCTCGGGCTGGGAACTGCGCAAGTCGCTGCAACTGCTGCGAGGCTCCAACCCCACCCTGTTCGAGTGGCTGGATTCGCCCGTCATCTATCGCCAGGACGAGGCCACCAGCGCCTGGCTGCGCCATTTCCGCACCGAGTATTTCTCCAACATCAAGGGCCGCTGGCACTACGTGGCCATGGCCGGCCGCAACTTCCGGGAATCCTTGCAGGGCGACACCGTCCGCCTGAAGAAGTACCTGTACGTCCTGCGGCCGATCCTGGCCGCGCAATGGATCGACAGCGGCCGCGGCATTCCGCCGATGCGCTTTGCCGACCTGGCCGACGCCATGATCACCGACGCCGCGCTGCGCGACGAAATCAACCAGTTGCTGGCCATCAAGATGGCGGCGGGCGAAGCCGAGCACGGGCCGCGGTTTCCGCTGATCCACGCCTACCTCGAAACCACGCTGCCCGAGCTGGAAAAGGCGCCCTTCTTCGCCCGGCCCGACGGCCAGACGGAAACGCTGGACCGCTTCCTGTACGAAGTCGTCACGGGCGCGCCGCTGACCTACTGAGTCCCCAGCCCCGCCGGTTGTCTCAGGCGCCGATCGAGCGCAGCGCGCGCTTGCAGATGCGTTCGGTTGCCGCGGCGGGCTTGCCCGCCAGCCATCTCGCGCAGACATCGCGCACCCAGTCCGGCTGGTCCTTGCTGGCGTCGTTGAGCCAATTGGCCACCGAATCCTGCACATAGGCGGCGGGGTCCGTGCGCAGCGGCTCCAGCAGCGGCAGCGCGAGCGCCGGGTCGGCCTTCAGCGCCGCGATATGCGCGCACCACACTCCGCGTGGACGCAGGGACTCGCTGGCAAAGCGCCGCACCCGCTCGGACGGGTCCTTTGTCCAGGGGCGCAAGCGCTGCACCGAGGTTTCCAGTTCAGCCGCCAGATGTGGCCGGACCGCCAGCCAGGCCCATTCGCGCACGCCGAAATGCGCGTCGTCGGCCAAGGGGCGGATCAAGTCCAGGCGCGTCTGCACCGGCAGGCCGGGCAGCGCCCCCACCATGAAGCAGGCCCAGCCGCGCACCGTATCCGAGCCGTGCGCCTGCATCCGCGCCAGCGCCGCGGGCCCCAGGCGGTCCAGCAGAATCCGGGCCGCCAGGGCCATGCGCCTGGAGATGCCGGTGGCGGCCTCCGACTGCATCAGCGCCAGGGCCTGCGCGCCCACCTCCGGCGCCGTCGCCTGCATCAGCGCGGCAAAGTCCACCGCCAGGCATTCGGTCAGCGTCGTGGCCGCCTCTCCGGCGTTCAACGCTGCCAGCCGCGCCGCGGCGATGTCCTTTACTCCGCGCCCCGCCGGCTGCCCGGCGGCCGGTGCCTTCTTGCCGCTGGCCTTGTTCATCGCCCTGCTCCCGCCAGGGATGCGCGCCCCGCATCGGTGGCGCGCCATACCCGCGCCAGCAACTCGCCCAATTGCCGCTGATCCGCGCCGCTCAGGCCCTGGAACAATGAGCCGATCCACGCGGTGTGTTCCTTGAACAGCTTCGCGGCCGCGGTCTTGCCCTTGCCGGTCAGTGTCACGGCGATCTTGCGGCGGTCTTCCTGGCCGCTCTGACGCAACACAAAGCCATCGCGCTCCAGCCCGTCGAGCAGACCCGTGATCGTCGCCCGCGTCACGCCGGCCCGCTCGGCCAGCTGATGAGGCGACAGCCCCCGGGCCTGATCATGCAGCAGGAACAGCAGCACGAACTTCCCTTCCGACAATTGCCTTGGCGCCAGCCGCGCGGCGCAATCGCGGTCGATGGCGCCGGCCAGCGCCAGCACCTGGAAGCACAGGCGGATCCCATCCGTGGCCGCCAGGCCGCGGCGCGCGGCCTCGTCCAGCAAGGCGTGGTGCTTGGGTTCCAGCATCTGCGGCATAGAGGTCATGAGGCGGCGGTCCGTGGTTGATTGATCGGCATATAGTATGGCGGCTAATCATATTGACGCAAGCTGGCACGCGGACCCGGTATCATCGGATCCGGCCCCACTCTGGATAACGTCCGCCCATGCCCGCCGACTCCCCTCGCGTGACCCTGCGCCGCCTGCACGTGGCCGACGTGCCCATGATGCTTGCCATGGAATCCGATCCCGAAGTCATGCGCCACAGCACCGGCGTGAAAGCCGCCGACGACGCGCGCCGGCAGGAACTGCTGGCATGGCTGGACCAGCCGCTGACGGACCTCGGCCACTGGGCCATCGCACTGGACGGAAAGGCGGTGGGCTGGGTCAGCCTGACGCCGCTCGAAGACACGGGCCGCATCCAGCTCGCCTACCGCCTGTGCCGCGAGGCCTGGGGACTGGGCTGCGCCACGCAGGCCGCGGCACAGCTTTGCGATTACGCCTGGCAAACACTGGACGTCCCGGAATTGATCGCGGTGGTCTGGCCCGGCAATGCGGCTTCCAGGCGAGTCCTGGAAAAACTGGGCTTCGCCTTTGCCGGCATGGAACAGCACTACGGCCGCGCCACCCAGGTCTACGCACTGCCGCGCCCCGCCGGCCGATCTGCCCTATCATCCTGACCCTTCCCTATTCATGGAACAGACCAGCATGTCCGACACCGCCAAGCCATTCGACGTTCAAGCCTTCATCGCCCAGAGCGTGGAAGGCTTGCGGGCCGCCACCTCCGCGCACTGCGCCACCTGGCACCTGGACGAAGCCGAACAATGGTCCGTGGACATGGACAGCGGCCTGATCGTCTTCCAGCTTCCCGGCGGTCTCGTCGCCACCTCGCCCGTGCAGATCATCGGCACCTCCAACAGCGAAGACGCAAGCTTCCTGTGGGGCTGGGGCCATCCGTCCGTACCCGCCGAGCTGTCCGAACACGCGCAACTGGCCCAGGCATTCGGCCAGGCGCACGGGCTGGACGCCTACACCACGCGCAAGACTCCCTGCGACGACGACAAGGCCTGGGAGTTCGTGGCGGTGGCGATGCGCCTGGGCGAAGCCAGCGGCGCCTATCGAGCGCAAGCGTCGGAAACGGCGCACGTATGGATGACGTTCGGGGAAGTGTCCTTGTCCAAATCCGAGGAACGGTAAGCGGCGTCCGGCGGCGCGGATGCGCGACGCCGGACGTTCTTGATGCAGGGCGCCGCCCTCAGCGGTACAGCACCGTCGGCAGCCACATCCCGATGGCCGGGAACATGTACAGCAGGAAGATCGCCACCACCTGGATCCCCATGAACGGCATCATGCCCAGGAAGATCTGGTTCAGGGTCACGTGCGGCGGCGACACGCCCTTCAGGTAGAAGGCCGACATGGCCACCGGCGGCGACAGGAACGCCGTCTGCAGGTTCAGCGCCACCAGCAGCCCGAAGAACAGCGGATCGATGCCGAAGGTGTTCAGCAGCGGCACGAAGATCGGCATGAAGATCACGATGATCTCGGTCCACTCCAGCGGCCAGCCCAGCAGGAAGATGATGACCTGCGCCAGCAGCAGGAACTGGATCTGCGTCAGGCCCAGCGACAGCACCCATTCCTCGATGATGCGCTGGCCGCCCAGCAGCGCAAAGGCGGCCGAGAAGATCGAAGACCCCACGAACAGCCAGCACACCATCGCGCTGGTCTTGGCGGTCAGGAACACCGATTCCCGCAGCACCGGCAGGTTCAGGCGCCGGTACGCCAGCGCCAGCAGCGCGCCGCCCATGGCGCCCATGGCGGCGGCCTCGCTGGGCGTGGCCAGCCCGAAGCCTATCGATCCCAGCACGGCGGCGATCATCACCGCCAGCGGGAAGAACGAGGCCATCAGCATCTTGAAGATTTCCAGGCGCGCCCACGTCAGCACCGCATAGAACACCGCCAGCATCGCCGCGCATATGCCCGCGAAGATCCAGAACCCGGCAGGCGCGGGGATGGCGCTGTCGGCTGCCACCGGAGCCACTGGCGCGACAGGCGCGGCGGCAGGCGGCGCCGCTGGCGTGCCCGGCGGTTCGCTCACGCCCGGCGCCGCGGCGGGTTCATTGGACGGCGGCTCGGCCAGCTCGTTCGAGGGCGGCTCGGCCAATCCGTCGGCGGGCGGCTCGCTCAGGCCCGAATCGAAGTCGCTGGCCCCCAGCCGCAGCTCGGCGGGAATCTCGTACACCACCGCCGGCCGCGTCAGCCCGTGATGCACCAGCGCCAGCATCAGCACGGTGACCGCCAGCGGCGCCAGCGCCATCGCCATGTTGCGCAGCAGGAATCCGAACGGCACCGCGCGGTTGCGCTTGCCCTTGAACATGGCGGCCAGCATGCCGGACACGGCGCGCGTATAGGGACCGGACGCCAGCGCGGCGGACTGGGGCGACAGGGGCACGCCCCGCTCTTCCATGGGCAGCGGCGGCGCCATGTCCGGACGCAGCTTGGCCACGATGATCACATAGACCATGTACAGAATGGCCAGCATGATGCCGGGAAACAGCGCCCCGGCATACAGCTGCACCACCGACACGCCCGTGGTGGCGCCGTACACGATCAGCATCACCGACGGCGGCAGCAGGATCCCCAGGCAGCCGCCGGCCGTAATGGAGCCGGCCGTCAGGCGCACGCTATAGCCGGCCTTCAGCATGGCGGGCATCGCCAGCAACCCCATCAGCGTCACCACCGCGCCGACGATCCCCGTCGCCGTCGCGAAGATCGCGCATGTCGCCAGCGTGGCCACCGCCAGGGCGCCGGGCAGACGCGCCAGCGCCAGGTGCATCGACCGGAACAGCTTTTCGATCAGGTTGGCGCGCTCGACCAGATAGCCCATGAACACGAACAGCGGAATCGAGATCAGCGAATCGTTCGTCATGGTGGCGTACGTGCGCTGCACCATCAAATCCAGCGTCTGCCCGATCGAACGGCCCGGATCCGAGCTCTGCATGTAGTACGCCAGGAACGTGAACAGCACCCCCATGCCCATCAGCGTGAACGCCGTCGGAAACCCCAGCATGATGGCGACGACGATCAGCGCCAGCATCAACAGGCCGATATGGCCGGTGGTGAGGTGATCCCACGGCGTCAGGAACGCGATCATCAGCACCACGATCGCAATGCACGACAGGCCAAACCACAACGCCTTGTGGATCTTCATCGCTGGGGCTCCCCGGGATTGACGTAGCGGTCGAGCTGGGCGATGTCTTCGTCCTTCACATGCACCATCTCCTTGAGCTTGTCGACGTCCACTTCCTCGACGTCCTCTTCGCGCGACGGCCACGCGCCCTGCCGCAGGCAGAGAATGCATCGCAGCACCTCGGCCACGCCCTGCAGCAGCAGGACCGCGCCGGCGATCGGGATGAAGGCCTTGAAGGGATAGATCGGCGGCCCGTTGGCCATCAGCGACGAGTGCTCGCGGATGGCGATGGAGTAGCCGGCGTAGTACCAGCCCGCCCACACCAGCGCGATCACCCCCGGAAAGAAGAACACGATGAACAGGATCAGATCCAGCCCGCCCTGCACCCGCGGCGGCAGAAAGCCGTACAGGATGTCCCCGCGCACGTGCCCGTTCTTGGCCAGCGTGTAGGCGCCCGCCATCATGAACAGGATGCCGTAGTACATCATCTGGAGGTCGAAGGCCCAGGCGCTGGGCTGGTTCAGGATGTAGCGGGCCGCCACCTCCCAGCAAACGTGCAGCGTCAGCACCACGATCAGCCAGGCGAAGGTCTTTCCGACAAAGGTGGAGATGCGATCTATGAAGCGTACGATTCGGATCATCTGAAGTCCTGGTCTAGGGCCTGTTCACACTAGAGGGAGCCTCGCATAGGCCCTAGACGCATGGCGAGCCGCCGCGCGCCGGCAAGGCGGCGCGCGGGCACGGCGAAGGATTGCGTCAGGCCGACTTGGTGCCGCGCGAGAAGTAGTGGTTGTAGGCCATGCGGAAATTGACCGACGTATCCCCATGCCAGCGCCCCACCCGCTCGGCGAATGCGCGCTGCGAGTCCAGCACCTTCTTGAACAGGGGATTCTCGGCCGACCGCTTGGCGATCATCTCGTCCCAGATCTTCAGCTGCTGCTGCAGGATCGCATCCGGCGTCTTGTAGAACTTGACCTTGTGTTCCTGTTGCAGCTTGATGTAGTCCTGCGAATAGCGGTTCGCCGCCTTCCACGACATATCCGCGCTGGCCGCCTGGGCCGCATAGCTCAGGATGTGCTTCAGGTGTTCGGGCAAGGCGTCGTATTTCGCCTTGTTGAACAGCACCTCGAACTGCTCGGCGCTCTGGTGGAAGCTCTGCAGCATGCAGATCTTGGACACGTCCTGGAAGCCCAGCGCCAGATCCGACGACGCGTTGTTGAACTCCGCCCCGTCCAGCAGCCCGCGGTCCAGCGCCGGCACGATTTCTCCACCCGGCAGCGCGTTCACCGCCGCGCCCATCGCCGTGTACATGTCGATGGCCAGGCCCACGGTGCGGAATTTCACGCCCTTGACCTCTTCCACCTTCGTGATCGGCCGCTTGAACCACCCGAAAGGCTGCGTCGGCATCGGTCCGTACATCAGGGACACCACGTTCACGCCCATGGCCTTCTGGATCTCGACCAGCAGTTCCTTGCCGCCGCCGTACTGGTGCCAGGCCAGCAGCATGTTGGCGTCCATCCCGAAGGACGGCCCCGACCCCCACAGCGCCACTGCGGTGTTCTTCCCGTACCAATAGGCCACCACGCCGTGGCCGCCGTCCAGCGTCCCGGCCGATACCGCGTCCAGCAGGTCGAACGCCTTGACCACGGCGCCCGCCGGCAGCACTTCGATCTTCAACTGGCCGCCGGCCATCTCGTTGACCTTGGCCGCATAGTCGCGGGCGAACTCGTGGAAGATGTCGGTGGCGGGCCAGGTGCTCTGGAACCGGAAGGAGATGGGCGCGTTCTGCGCCCGGGTGACTGCGGGAAATCCAAGCGCCGCGGCTCCGGCAGCGGCGGCGCCGGAGATGAACTTGCGGCGGGGTTTTGTAACGTGTTGCATGGCTTGTTGTCTCCTGTGTGGACTACATGGACCAGCTTGTAGTTACTACTCCTGCGTGGAAGCGGGATGGAAACGCCTGCTGCGATCTTCCCGGGTTCCGGGCCGTGCGCTTGGTGCTGCCGATGCGCAACTTTGAACTGATTAGACCTTCCTGACTATCAGCTGACAATCAGCTTTTAGTCAGGAATTACCCTAGAAGGAGGACTAGTCCGTAGTCGGTAGTAAGCAGGAAACCGCGTTGCACGGCCCCTTGTCCCAGCCTTGGGAACTACACCGCCGACACCGCCGGATTCCGCCGTCACCCTGCGGACATCCGGTATTCACCGGACCTCGCGCGAGCCGCCTGCTCAGTACTGATAACGCATCGTCAGCATCGCGCTTCTGCCGGCCGCCCACGCCCCCTGGCTGTAGAAACCGATCTGGCTGTAGTACTTGCGGTCGAACAGGTTGTTGACGTTGAGCTGGGCCGACAGGCTGCGGTTAAAGCGGTAACGGGCCATGAGGTTGGTGATGGCGTAGCTGCCCTGCCCCACGCGCTCGTCGCCATTGGGCCCGCTGGCGATGGTGTAGACATTGCTTTGCCAGTTGACGCCCCCGCCTACGGTCAGGCGGTTCCAGTCCCCGGGCAGCTGGTAGGTCGTGAACACGCGAACCAGGCTGCGCGGCTGGTCGGTCTGGATGGCATTGCCGTCGCCGTCGCGCGCGGTCCAGTGCGACCAGCCCGCGGCCACGTTCCAGCCCGGCGTGACCTCGCCCGACACCTCCAGGTCGAAGCCGCGGCTGCGAGTGCCCTTCGCCGCGGTGTAGGCCTGATTGGTCGTGCCCGGCACCATCTGGCCAGGATCCACCTGCGCGACGTTGTCCTGATCGATCTGGAATACCGCGGCGCTCGCGTTCAGGCGCCCTTCCAGGAATTCGCCCTTGATGCCCGCCTCGTAGGACTTGCCTTCCAGCGGGTCGAGCCAGTTGGCGTTGCGGTCCTGGTAGCTTTGCGGGTTGAAGATGCCGGTGTAGCTGACGTAGGCCGTGTACGTGTCATTGATGTCGTACAGCAGGCCGGCATACGGCGTGAAGTCGTTCTTGTCGAATTCCGTGCGGCCTTCGCCGCCGAAGCCCACCGAGTTCGTCTTCCACGTGCTGTAGCGCCCGCCCACGATGAGCTTGAGCGGATCGGCCAGGTTCAGGCGCAGGGCGCCGTACCAGCCGGTCTGCGTGGTGGTGTAGCGACTGGCGGTGACGGCCGTGTCGCTCCAGTCGGGTTCGGGATAGGAGCCGTTCCAGTTCAGGAAGTTGCCCACGTCCGAGACCGACAGCGCCGACTTGGAGTCGAAGTCGCCTTTCTGGCGGTTGAAGCTTGCGCCCACCACGGCCTCGTGGCGGCGCCCGAACATCGTGAACGGGCCGGAAGCCTTGAGATCCAGCGCGTTCTGCTTGCGGTCGCCCAGGTACCAGGCGGGCGAGGCGCCCATGCCTTCGCCGGTTTCGCGGTCAGGCCAGCCGTACAGGTAAAGCAGCTTGGCATCCATTTCATTCTTGGAATGGGAGCCCACCGCCTGGACGCGCCATTCATTGTCGAAGCGGTGTTCCAGGCTGGCGAAGGCGCCCTGGGTCGTGCTGCCCCACGAGGTCCATTTCGCGCCGGTGTTCAGCGAACGCCGCCAATCGGTGCGGCCGCCGTCGGCATACCAGAGCGGAAAGCCGCCCCAGCTGCTGCCTTGCGGATCATTGTCCTGATAGTTGTAGCCGACGCTCATGGTGGTGCGCGCGCTCAGGTCGGCGTCGACCACGCCGTAGAACACGGTCTTGCGGTTTTGGTAGTGGTCCAGGAAGGAATGGTTGTCCTGGTAGGCGGAAACGATGCGCCCGCGCACGCTGCCGTCGGAATTGAGCGGCGTGGACAGGTCGGCCGTGGCGCGATAGGTGTCCCAGGTGCCGACGCCCGCGCTCAGGTCCGCCTTGAACTCGCGGCTGTCGGCATGCTTGCGCACCAGGTTGATGGAAGCCGACGGATTGCCGGCGCCGGTCATCAGGCCCGTGGCGCCGCGCACGACTTCCACGCGGTCATAGATGATGGGATCGACGGACGACTCGCCCGCCGCGTAGCCCACGTCGAACGCCGTGGGGACGCCGTCATACATGTAATTGCTGATGCTGAAGCCGCGCGAGTTGAAGGAGTACCGCTCGCTGTCGAAGTTCTGCACCGAGATGCCCGGCGTGCTGGCCATGACGTCGGCCAGCGAGCGCATGTCTTCGTCGTCCATGCGCTGGCGGGTCATGACGGTGACCGACTGCGGCGTCTCGCGCAACGAGAGCGACAGGCCGGTACTGGCGGCCGTGGCGCGGGGCGTATAGGAACCCGTCCCTTCCGTGGTGGTGCTGGCGGTGTCCCCCACCACTTGCACCGTGGGCAACGTAGCGACGCTGCTGTCCTGCGCCATCGCGACGCCGGAAGTCAACGCAAGAAGAACCAGACCGGACGTGCGGCGCAGCACGAAACGACGTTGGACAAAGGGGCTGCGGCCGCATGGCCGATGATTTTGCATATTGGCTTCCTACCGAATCGAAACGACAAATCGGCACGAAGTTTAAATGCAAATACTTCTCATATCCATGTGCTGTTGCATTATTGCCATAGTGATATGACCCTGTTTACACCGGCACAAACACGCCCTAGTCTGCGACGCCCGCCCAGGATTCATGGATGCCCGCCTTGCCCGAAAACGCGCGCAAGATGCAACAGGCCGCCGCGGCTTGCTTCCTACTGCCCGGCCTTGCTCTGGTCCCAGCGCTGGTCCGCAAGCTTGGGATCCGGAAACGGCAATTCAAGATTCGTCGGCGGCGTCGCCTTCCACGTTTCGCCCTCGCGATAGAAATCCATGGGCGCCTCGGACCTGCCGGCCGGCATCAGCAGCATGGTGGTGCACGACACCTGCCCCGTGTGCGGCTCGCCGGGAGCAGGCAGGCAAGTCCCGATCGCCAGCTGCGAGTTCTTGATGCCGGGCAGGTCGTCGCCCAGCAGCTTCAGCACGGCGGCGTGGGCCTCTTGGGGGGTGGGGATCGCGAGCGGCGCGGCATGCGCCGCAAAGCCGATCGCGGCCATGCCCAGGATGCCAAGTGGGGCGAGGTTCATGCGGTTCCCTGTGGATGTCCAGACCGGATAGTAACAACGCGCCGCGCATGGCCTGGCCGGTGCAAGACTTGCCACAGGGCCGGCTCAAGCCGCCGGCGCGTCCTTCCCGGGCCGGCGCACCGCCCTCACCTTGCCGCTGTCGCCGCCGCCGCAGAAGAACTGCCCTGCGCCATCGGACTCCAGGCCCGACACGCCGATGCCCGCCGGCATCTCGACGGCCTCCAGCACTTCGCCGGTGCCCGGCTCGACGCGCCTGAGTTCGCTTTCGTCTCCCTCCCAGGTGCCGTGCCAGAGTTCTCCGTCCACCCAGGTCACCCCGGTGACAAAGCGGTTGGAGGCGATCGTGCGCAGCACGCGGCCGGTGTCGGGGTCGATCTGATGGATCTTGCGCTCGCGGTACTCGCCCACCCACAGGCTTCCTTCGGCCCAGGCCATGCCGGAGGCCCGGTCTCCGCCGGGCGCGGCAATGGTGGCCAGCACCTTGCCGCTATCCGGGTCCAGCTTCTGAATGCGGCCGTCGGAGATCTGGTAAAGGTGCTTGCCGTCAAAGGCCGTGCCCGCGTTGGCGACGACCTTGAGCTGGCGGGACGTGGCGCCGCTGGCGGGGTCCAGCGCGATCAGGCTGTCTCCCACGGCAAACCAGACCTGCTTGCCGTCATAGGTGACGCCGTGGACGGCTTGAACACCGGGAAAGGGGCCGTACTCGCGAATGATCTGGGCTTGCGTTCGTTTCATGGTGGCGTCCTGTTGAGTTGGTCCGTCCATGCTAATTGCCGGGCAGGATGCCGGGGAGTAACAAGCTTGACGCGAATCCGGGCATGGGCGGCGTCATCCAGCGGCGCGCCCGGCCGTGCCCGAAGGGCTGCACCTTGCCGGCATCCGCCAGCGCATCGAGCGCGCGCTGCACCGTGCGCTGGCTCGCGCCCAGCACCAGGGCCAGGGCCGAACTGGACCAGGATTCGCCGTCCGCCAGGAACGCCAGCAGCGCGCCCTGGTCCGGATCGGCGTCGTCGGCGGGACGGGCCAGCACCGCTACCGGGCGTCCGCCCGCCGGTTTCAGCACAAAGCCGCGCTGGGTTGCGCTGACGCCGGCCAGCTTGCGGATCGCCGTGCGCAGCCGTCCGATTTCGACGCGCAGGCGCGCACGATGCGTTTCGTCGAAGTAGCGGGTGCGAAAGGCCTGCGCAATGAGCGCTTCCCTTGGCACGTCGTGGGGCCAGGCTTCGGCCAGGGCGCGCGCCAGCGCAAACAGCACCGGACGGCCGGCAAGCGCAATGGCCGCATCCGCGTCGCGCACGGCGTGGCGGCAGGCGTCCACCACTATCGTTCCAGACGCCAGCAGGGCTTCCACGTCGTCAAGCAGCAAAGGCTGCTCCGCGCCTTGCCCAAGCAACCGCGCGGCGGGCGTATTCAAGGCCTGGCATGCGCTTTGCACTTCGGCCATCAACGCGGGGATGCCGGCATGGCTGGCCGCCAGCTCGGCACGGGTGAGCGCCGCCCTTGCCGCCTTCGCGCGCTGGCGGCGCATGGCGATGCCGGCGGCGATCAATTCCTGGATGGCGCGCGACGCCCAGGGCAAGGAACCCGTGTCCAGGCTGGCCAATGAACGCTCCGCCTCGTCCAGCCGGCCGAGCAGGAGCTGGCGGCGCGCCTTCAACTGGCAGGCATGCGCGGCGTTGATGAAATCGCCATGCGCCTGCAGCGTGGCGCGCGCGGCGTCCAGCGCCTTTTCGGGCCAGCCCAGGTCGCGCGAGGCCAGCGCGATCTCCGCTTCGGCCACCACACAGCGGGCGCGGGCGGCGGCATCCTTGGGACCAAAGGCGCGCGCGGCGCCGCGCAACAGCGTCCTGGCGCAAATCAGGTCGCCCAGCTGCGCCATGGCGATGCCGCGCAAAGCGAGCGCGGCCGCGTCGCCGCGCAAGGCCACGTGGTTCAGCGCGCCCAGCGGGTCGCCCGCCGCCAGCGCGCGCGCCGCGGATGCGATCAGAAAGTCCATGGCGATTGCGTCACCTGCCGCTCCCCCCGTGCCCGGCCAGAAAACTAATCTACACCAATCAGACAGGGCCCGGGACGGGCGGAAACTCGACAGTCAGAGAAACACCCGCGTCCCGCAGGCCCACCCCTACCCCAACCGCGGCGTCATGTTGCCCTGCGATCTGCGCAACCAGCGACAAGCCGATGCCGCTGCCGCCCGCCGGGGTTCCCGCGGCGCGGTAAAAGCGGTCAAAGACGCGCTTGCGTTCCGCCGGCTCGATTCCGGGGCCATCGTCGGCCACGCGCAGGAATGCGCCGCCCCCGGCCGTCGGGCCGCAGGAAACGGCGATCTGGCCGCCGCAGGGCGTATAGCGTCCGGCATTGTCCAGCAGATTGCTCAGCAGCACGCCCAGGGCGTCGAGCCGGCCCCTGACGACGCAAGCCTGGACGTCCAGGAGGATGCGCTGCTGCTTGCGGCTGGCGCATGCCTCCCAGTCGCGCACCAGCAGGACGACCAGCGCGTCCAGTTCGATCAGTTCCGGCGCATGCTCGCTTTCGCTCAGGGCGTCCATGCGCGCCTGGTCCAGCAACTGCTCGGCGATGCGCGAGGTGCGCTGCGCGACCTGCCGCAGTTTCCCGGCGGCCTCGGCCGATTCGCCGGAACCGGCGCTGCGGGCAACCAGTTCGGCATGCGCGCTCAATGCGGCCAGGGGGGTGCGCAGTTCGTGCGCCGCGTTTTCAAGAAAGCGCCGCTCGCGGTCCATCGCGCCTTTGACGCGCAACAGCAGCTGGTTGATCGACCGGATGAACGGCCGCAACTCGCCGGGCATGCCCGCCGAGGGCAAAGGCGCCAGGTCGAACGGGCCGCGCCGTTCAATGGCCGCTCCCGCGCGGTCCACCTTGCGAAACGCCCGGCCCACCACCACGCAGGTCAGCGCGGCCAGCAGCAGGAACAGGATGGACACGATGACGAGCCCGCGCCTGAAGCTGTAAAGCGTCTTGGCGCGCAGATCGCTCTGCGACGAGGCCAATTGCACCTGCACCCGCCCGCTGGCGTCGGTGATCGAATACACGCGCCAGTTGGTGCCGCCCGCCGCGCTGTCCAGATAGCCGTCCCGGAAGTCCGGATTCAGCGGCTGGAGGGGCGATTCCGGCGATTGCAGCAGCGGCTTGCGGTCGGCCAGCGACCACACCTGGAAGGAGGCCCGGTCGCCGTTGAAGTGGCTGGACGCCGGCAAGGTGAAGCGCTCGGCCGGCGCCACGCTGCCCAGCAGACTGACAGGCAGGGACATCAGGATCTGGTTCGCCCCGTCGTGCAGTCCCTGGTCGCGCACGCCCGTCTGGGCGCGCGTCGCTTCGAACTGCTGCAAGGCAAAGACAAATATCCAGGCCAGCGACAACGCCAGCAGCAGCGTGACCGTCAACTGCTTGCGCAAGGTCTTCATTCGCCCGCCTCGATGCGGTAGCCCATGCCGTGCACCGTGGTGATCAGCTTGTCCCCCAGCTTGCGCCGCAACTGATGGATGTATACGGCCACCGTATTGCTTTCCAGGGCCGAGCTGTCCCCGTAGACGGCGGTCTCGAGCTGCTCGCGGTTGATCGTGTGGCCGATGCGTTCCATCAGCGCCAGGAGCGTCCTGTATTCATGCGCGCTCAGGCTGACCTCCACGCCGCCGCGCGTGACGCAGCGCCTGGCGGGCTCGATGGCGATGTCGCGGCACCGGAGCACCGACACGACGGTGTTGCTGCTGCGCCGGACCACCGCGCGCAGCCGGGCATGCAGCTCGTCGAGCTGGAACGGCTTGACGATGTAGTCGTCGGCGCCCGCATCCAGGCCTTGAACCCGTTCGCTCAACCTGTCGCGCGCGGTAAGGATGAGCACCGGCGTGGCGTCGTAGCGCGAGCGCAGCTGCTTCAAAACCGTCAGCCCGCTTCCGTCGGGCAGCCCCAGGTCCAGCAGCACGGCATTAAAGCCATGTTGCACCAAGGCCAATCGCGCCTCGGAGACACTGCGGACCCAATGCACGTCAATGCCCGACTGCGTCAGGCTGGTGTGCAAGGCATCGCCCAGCATGGCGTCGTCTTCAACTAGCAGGACACGCAAGAACAGCTCCAGAACACTCAACGGCGCAAAGCATGCCTGCGCCGATTTAAAGAATTATTAAAACCCCCTGCCGACAATACGGCCCGTTGCCGGCAGGCATGGCGCCTGCACGGAAATCACGTAGGAAGGTATGGAATGAAGCTGGGTATGTTAACAAGGACACCGCTGATGGCCTCGGCCATGCTGGCCGCGATGGCAGGCAGCGCACACGCCGCGGAAGGCGCCGGGAACTTCATCGGATTGGGCGTGGCCGGCGTGCCCGTCTATGAAGGCTCCCGCGAATACCGCGCGCTGCCGCTGCCGCTGATCAACTATCAATCGGGCAATTTCTTCATATCGCCCCGCGCCGGACTTCCCGCGATGGGGCTGAAAACAGATCTGGCCCCGGATTGGACGGCCGGCGCGTTCGTCGGCATGGCGCTGGGGCGCGACGCCGCCGACTCCGACCGGACCCGTGGCCTGGACGATATTGATTTCCACGGCACCTATGGGGCGTTCCTGGAGTGGTCGCCGGGCCCCTACTCGCTGATGGCCGCCTACCGGCAGGCGGCGCGCAGCGGCTACGGCGGGACGCTGGACCTGCGGGTGACCTACGACGCCTGGAAAAACGCCAGCAACCGCGTCACGGTCGGCGCCAGCACCCAATGGGCCGACCACAACGCCATGCAGACCTGGTTCGGCGTCACGTCCTCGCAATCCGCGCGCAGCCGCGAGGGCCTGGATACGTACTCGCCTTCGTCCGGCTTCAAGTCGGTGGCGCTCTTCGGCACCTGGGCTCACCGCATCGACGCGCGCTGGAGCGCCGTGACGACGCTGGGCGTGAATACCCTGGTGGGCGACGCCCGCGATAGCCCCTTGACTGAAAAGAAGACGAACGTCTTCGCCAACGTGGGCGTGGTCTACGCCTTCTGACGCCGCGTGCCCGGGCGGCCCCGGCCGCCCGTGGGGGAGCCCCTTATGAAACGCCTGCATGGCATGGAATTGTTCGCCGAAGTGGCGAAGACGCATAGTTTCAGCCGCGCCGCCGCGACGCTCGGCGTGCCCACGTCGACGGTATCCCGCCACGTCGCGGAACTGGAGCGCTCGGTCGGCCTGCGGCTGCTCAACCGGACCACGCGCCGGGTCGAGCTGACCGAGGCCGGGCGCCTGTACTTCGAGCGCTGCCGCCGCATCGTGGCCGAGGCGGAAGTCGCGCACGAGGAACTGCGCGGCCAGCTGGAGGTTCCCAGCGGCCCGCTGCGCATCCATGTGTCCGCGGCCTACGCCATGGATGCCATGCTGCCCGCCCTGGCGGCGTTCGGGAAACGCTATCCGGACATCCGCTTTCACATGAGCCTGGCTGGCGCCGAATGCGGCGACCGCGCGCCCGAGCCCTGCGATGTCTCGCTCCGGTTCGGCGAGCTGTCCGATTCATCGCAGATCGCGCGGCGTCTGGGCATGCTGCACGCGCGCCTGTATGCCAGCCCGGACTACCTGGCATCCCGCGGCGCGCCCGGCAGGCCCTCCGACCTTGAACGCCATGACTGCATCGGCTTGCGTACGGGCGGCGGCCAGGCGGCGCCCTGGCCCTTGCAGCGCCAAGAGGAGCAGTTCCTCGTGTCGTCGGTTCACCGCTACTGCGTCGATGACGCCGGCATGGCGGAGCGGCTGGCCGTCCTGGGCGCCGGCATCGCGGCGCTGGGCGGCGACCTGAGCCGGCGGCTGCAGGCCGGCGAACTGGTGCATGTACTGCCGGCGTGGAGCCTGCGCCCCATTGCGGTCCATGCCGTCACCGAAACCCGCCTGCTGCCCGCGAAGACGCGCCGGTTCATCGATTTTCTGGCGGACTATCTGAACCCGGCCGCAGCCTAGCCCAACCCGGAATATCCGGCGCAACCCGCCGCCCCCGCCGGTTCCTTCCGCAACGGACAGGTACCGGGGGTCCTCTTGCGGCTCCCCGCCCTTGGTCACGTCATAATATTGCACACCTCGCAATGATACGACCCCATTTATTGGGCGCCCGCCCCTTGCCCCTCCGCACCGTGTAAACTCCCCCCTTTTTGACTCTGGTGGTATGTTGCAAGCCTCCCAGCGCACAGGTTTAAGCGGCCCGACGCTCATTCGCTTGCTGACTCGCCTGACGGATGCCGATGTCCAGCAATCCAGGCAATCGCTCTCAGACCATCTGAGCCTATGGCTTGGCTGGACGGATGCGATCGCGCTGTCCGCGGCCCTGAATACCAGCCCGCCCGTGATTGCCCCCGGCGCCCGCCTGTTCAGCAGCGCCGAAGAGCGCGAGTGCGTGCGCGTCCGGACCACGCTGGCCGACGCCATCGCCAGCGACACCGCGGCCACGGTCGCCAAGCGGCTGACGCCGGGACAAGCACCGGTGAAGAAGCCCGCGGCCCTGGCCGAAGCCGACGCCGACTACTCGAATTTTCGTCAGCGGTATCTGTCGTTGCAGCACACGATGGAAACCAGCATTGGCAATCTGCGCAGCCGGCTGCGCGGGATGGTGGCGGCCAGGAACGGCGAAATGACGCGCCTGGCGGTGGTGGACGCGATCATGGACCGCGCCCTGCTGCCCAAGGAGCGCGCTTTGCTGGGCGCGATTCCCAAGTTGCTGCAGGTTCACTTTGTGCGCCTGCGCGTGGCCGAGGAAGCGGCGTTGGCCAATGCCGAAGCCGGCGATGCCGCCGAAGCTGAAATTACCGAAACGCCCCCGGCGGTAACGCCCGGCGCGTGGCTGGACACGTTCCGCAAAGACATGCGCAGCGTCCTCCTTGCCGAATTGGATGTTCGTTTACAACCGGTCGAAGGGCTGCTTGCCGCCCTTCGCGCCAGCTAACCAGGACACTATGTCCAAGTATCTGATCAATTTCGTTGTTTTCCTGGCCGGTCTGGCCGTCGTGGGCTGGATCGGCGTGGGCTATGCGGGCACCAACCCGCTGGCGCTGGCCGTGACGCTGCTGATCGGCGTCTGCTATCTGGCAGGCGCGTGGGAGTTGCTGCGCTACCAGCAGGCCACGTCATCGCTGACGCGGGCCGTGTCCGGCCTGTCCGAAGCGCCAGGCAGCCTGGCGTCGTGGCTGGATCAATTGCCCGCCAGCCTGCGCAACGCGGCGCGTTTGCGCGTCGAAGGCGAGCGCGTGGGCCTGCCCGGACCGGGGCTTACGCCCTATCTGGTGGGCCTGCTGGTGTTGCTGGGCATGCTGGGCACGTTCCTGGGCATGGTGGTGACGCTGCGCGGCACCGGGCTCGCGCTGGAAAGCGCGACGGACCTGGGCGCCATCCGCGCGTCGCTGGCCGCGCCCGTCAAGGGCCTGGGCTTTGCGTTCGGCACCTCGATCGCCGGGGTGGCCACCTCCGCCATGCTGGGACTGTTGGCGGCCCTGTGCCGCCGCGATCGCATCCAGGCGGCGCAGCTCCTGGACAGCAAGGCAGCGACGACCCTGCGCGCCTACACGCAGAGTTATCAGCGCGAGGAATCCTTCAAGCTGCTCCAGCGCCAGGCCGAAGTCATGCAGCGCCAGGCCGAGACCATGCCGACGCTGGTCGAGCAGCTGCAGGCCATGATGAAGAGCATGGCGCAGCAGAGCCAGACGCTCAATGACCGCCAACTGGCCAGCCAGGACGTGTTCCAGGGCAAGGCCGAGGCGGCGTACGCCCGCCTGGCGTCCGTCATGGAGCAGTCCATGAAGGAAAGCGTGGCGCAAAGCGCGCGCTCGGCCGGCGAAGCCCTGCAGCCGGTCGTGCAGGCGACGATGGCCAGCCTGTCGCGCGAGACGGCTTCCCTGCAGGACACCGTGACGCTGGCGGTGCAACAGCAGCTGGACGGCCTGACGGCGGGCCTGCAGGCCACGACCACCAACGTCGCGGGCATCTGGACCGAGGCGGTGGCGGGCCAGCAGCGCGCCAGCGAGGCGATGGCCCAGGACCTGCGCGCGTCGCTGGACCGGTTCGCCCAGACCTTCGAGCAGCGCTCATCCGCCCTGCTGGATGGCGTCTCCGCCCGCCTGGAAGCCTCGTCCGGCAATATGTCGGAAGCGTGGACCCATGCCTTGGCGCGCCAGGAACAGGTCGGCGAAAAGCTGGCCGGCGACAACCTGCAGGCCCTGACGGCCGCCGCGGCCAGCTTCGAGCAGCACTCCGCGTCGCTGCTACGCACCTTGAATCAATCGCACACGGCGCTGCAGTCGGAACTGGCATCGCGCGACCACCAGCGCCTGTCCGCCTGGACCGAGACGCTGGGCGCCATGGGCGCCACGCTGCGCCAGGAATGGGAACAATCGGGCGCGCAAGCCGCCGCCCGCCAGCAGGAGATCAGCCAGACCCTGGCCCAGACCGTGCGCGACATCACCTCGCAGGCCGCGGTGCAAGCCACCCTGCTGGAAGGCGTGTCGGCCCGCATGGAAGCGGCGGCCAATGGCGTGTCGGAACAATGGACCCGCGCCCTGGCCCGCCAGGAGCAGGTCAGCGAAAAACTGGCCGGCGACAACCAGGCCGCGCTGGAGACGGCCGCGGCCACCTTCGAGCGGCACTCGGCGTCGCTGTTGCGCACGCTGGATCAGTCGCACGCGGACCTGCAGGCCGCCCTGGCTGCGCGCGACCAGGAACGCCTGGCCGCCTGGACCGGCACCCTGGCCCAGACCACCCGCGACCTTACGACCCAGGCCGAGGCGCAAGCCCTGCTGCTGGAGAACGTGTCGGCCCGCCTGGAGACCGCGGCAAACGGCGTGTCCGAGCAATGGACCCGCGCCCTGGCCCGCCAGGAGCAGGTCAGCGAAAAACTGGCCGGCGACAACCAGGCCGCGCTGGAGACGGCCGCGGCCACCTTCGAGCAGCACTCGGCGTCGCTCCTGCGCACGCTGGACCAGTCGCACGCGGACCTGCAGGCCGCCTTGGCTGCGCGCGACCAGGAACGCCTGGCCGCCTGGACCGCCACGCTGGCCTCGATGGCCGCCAAGCTGGGCCAGGAATGGGAGCAGGCCGGCACCCAGGCCGCCCTCCGCCAACTGGAAATCAGCGACACGCTGGCCGAGACCGCACGCGGCGTTACCGCGCAGACGCAGGCGCAGGCCGGCCTGCTGGAGAACGTATCCGCCCGCCTGGAAACCGCGGCCGGCAACGTCACGCAGGCCTGGACCGACGCGCAGTCGCGCCAGCAGAGCGCCAACGAAAAACTGGCCAGCGACAACCAGCAGGCCCTGGAAACCGCCGCGGCGGCGTTCGGCCAGCATGCCGAGTCGTTGTTGCGCACCCTGGACCAGTCGCACGCCGAACTGCAGGCCGCGCTGGCCTCTCGCGACCAGGAACGCCTGGCCGCCTGGACCGGCACCCTGGCCTCGATGGCCGCCAAGCTCGGCGAAGAGTGGGAACAGGCCGGGACGCAGGCCGCCATCCGCCAACTGGAAATCAGCGACGCGCTGGCCCAGACCGCGCGCGACGTCACGGCCCAGACGCAGACGCAAGCCGGCTTGCTGGAGAACGCTTCCGCCCGCCTGGAATCGGCGGCGGGCAGCGTCACGCAGGCCTGGACCGATGCGCAAGCCCGCCAGGAACAGGTCGGCGCGCAACTGGCCAGCGACCACCGGCAAGCGCTGGAGACCGCGGCGGCCACCTTCGGCCAACACTCGGCGACGCTGCTGGAAACGCTGGACCAGTCGCATGCAACCCTGCAAACGGCATTGGCGGCCAACGACGAAGCGCGCCTGGCGGCCTGGACCGGCAAGCTCTCCGCGATGGCCGACGCGCTGCGCGCCGAATGGGAACAGGCCGGCGCGAACACCGCCAGCCAGCAGCAGCAGATCTGCGACACCCTGAGCCTGACCGCGCAAGACATCACCTCGCAGACGCAGGCTCACGCCAGCGACACCATCGCCGAGATCGGCCGCCTGGTGCAGGCCGCGTCGGAAGCGCCGCGCGCCGCCGCCGAGGTCATCGGCGAACTGCGCCAGAAGCTGTCCGACAGCATGGTGCGCGACAACGACATGCTGGAAGAGCGCAACCGCCTGCTGGAAACGCTGGGCACCCTGCTGGACGCAGTCAATCACACCGCGGCCGAGCAGCGTACCGCCGTCGATTCGCTGGTCGCGTCGTCGGCGGACATGCTGGACCGCGTCGGCGCCCAGTTCACCGACAAGGTCGAGGCCGAAACCGGCAAGCTCACCGATGTCGCCGCGCTGGTCACCAGCAGCGCCGTGGAAGTGGCCAGCCTGGGCGAATCCTTCAGCGTCGCGGTGCAGTCGTTCGGCGAGTCCAACGACAAGCTGATGGCCCACCTGCAACGCATCGAAGCCGCGCTGGACAAGTCCATCGCCCGCGGCGATGAGCAGCTTGCCTATTACGTGGCGCAGGCCCGTGAAGTGGTGGACCTGAGCATGATGTCGCAGAAGCAGATCGTCGAGAACCTGCAGCAGCTCGCCAGCCAGCGCACCGCGGCCGGAGTGGAAGCGGCATGAGCGAGGAAATCGACGGCGGCGTGGAGCCGACAGTCCCGGCGTGGGCCGTCTTCGGCGACCTGATGTCGGTGCTGCTGGGCGCCTTCGTCCTGATCCTGGTGAGCGTGGTTGCCGTGCAGCTGCAGCTCTCGACCCAGCTGGAAGAAGAGGTCAAGCAGCGCCAGGTCGAAACGCAGCGCCGCGAAACGCTGGAACAGGCGCTGGCCGGCCCGCTGGCCGCCGGCCGCGTAACGCTGATCAACGGGCGCATCGGCATCAGCGGCAGCGTGCTGTTCGCGCTGAACTCCGATCAATTGCAGCCCGAAGGCCGCGAAATCCTGAAGAGCCTGATCGAGCCGCTTTCGGCCTACCTGAAATCCCACAACGAGATCCTGATGGTCAGCGGCTATACCGACGACCAGCAGGTGCGCGAAGGCAACCGCCGCTTCGCCGACAACTGGGACCTGTCCGCCCAGCGCGCCTTGACGGTGACCCGCGCCCTGATCGACGAGGGCGTTGCGTCTTCCTCGGTGTTCGCGGCGGCCTTCGGCGCCGAGCAGCCGGTGGCCTCCAACGCGGACGAAGAAGGCCGGTCCAAGAACCGCCGGGTGGAGATCACGCCCATCCCCAAGCCGTCCAACGACACGGGAAAGCCGAGTGAGCAGTGACGGCACCCGCGGAGCGCTCCTGGACGCGCGGGCGATGCTGGATGCCTGGCGCGAATGCGGCGCCGACCGCGCCGATCCCGTCCGCTTCCATTTCATGGATGCGCTGGATCGCCGGGCGGCCGCGTATGGCGGCCAGGCCCGGCAACTCCTGGACGACAGGCTGGCCGGACTGATCCAGGCCTATGAAGCCGGGCTGGACAGCGCCCGGGGCCAAGCCGAAGCCGGGCTGGACATAGCCCAGGACCAACCTGAAGCCGCGCTTTTGCCCGGCGCTTCCGACCGCGGGCCGCTGGCCGGACTGATAGACCACATCGCCGGTTCCGCGCTGGCGGACGGCCACGACCCCGCCGCCCGCGATCCGATGGGCCTGCGCGCCGCCTACCCCGACGTGCAGATGCTCGATTACTTCCGCGCGGTGTGGTCCCGGGTCAGCGCCGACCGCCAGGTGCGCCAGTCGCAAGAGCAGGTGCACAAGAACGCGGGCCCGCTCAATTCCAACCAGCTCGTGCACCGGGCGCTGTCGCTGATGCGCGAGGTATCGCCGGGATATCTGCAGCAGTTCCTGTCGTACACCGACGCGCTGATGTGGATGGAGCAGATGACCGCGGCGGCCGCCCCGCCGGCCAAGGAAACGCCGCGCGCCGGCGCTCCCAAGAAGGCCACGCGCGGCAAGGCCCGCAAGGAAGCGGGCTGACGCGCCTGCCTCCTAGGGCGATCGATTTGCGCCCTGCCTCGCCCGGCGGTACTATACGTTCCATATACAAAACATATATGGAACACCACCATGGGCATCGTCAAGATTTCCGAGCAAATGCATGAGAACCTGCGCGTCGCCAGCGGCGCGCTCAGCCGTTCCATCAATTCCCAGGCCGAACACTGGATGCGCATCGGCATGCTGTCCGAGCTCTACCCCGAGCTGCGCCACGCCGACATCTGCCAGCTGCTGATCCGCATCGAACAGGCGGACGGCTTCACCATCGCCGCCTTGTCCCAGCGCTTGCCGCAGGCTGTCCAGCAGGAGGCCGCGTAAATGGCCAAAAAGGTTTCCATCAAGTCCGCCGCCGATATCGAAATGGCCCGCAAGGCAGGCGCCATGGCGGCCGAAGTGCTGCACATGATCGGCGAACACGTCCGGCCCGGCGTCACCACCGACGAGATCGACCGCATCTGCCACGACTACATCGTAAACGTGCTGAAAGCCATTCCGGCCAATGTCGGATACCACGGCTTTCCCAAGACCATCTGCGCATCCGTCAATCATGTGATCTGCCACGGCATTCCGTCGGCCAAGGTGCTCAAGAACGGCGACATCCTGAATATCGACGTGGCCGTCATCAAGGACGGCTGGTTCGGCGACACCAGCCGCATGTACTACGTGGGCCAGCCCAGCCCGCTGGCGCGCCGCCTGGTCAACACCACCTACGAAGCCATGCGCGCGGGCATCATGGCGGTCAAGCCCGGCGCGACGCTGGGCGACATCGGGCACGCGATCCAGACCGTGGCCCACCGCGAACACTTCAGCATCGTGCGCGAGTATTGCGGCCACGGCATCGGCCAGATCTATCACGACGATCCGCAGGTGCTGCACTACGGCCGTCCCGGCGAAGGGATGGTGCTGCAGCCCGGCATGATGTTCACGATCGAGCCCATGATCAACGCGGGCAAGCCGGCAACCCGGCAGATGCCGGACGGCTGGACGGTGGTGACCAAGGACCGTTCGCTGTCGGCGCAATGGGAGCACATGGTGGTCGTGACCGAAACCGGCTATGACGTGCTGACTTCCTGGCCGGACGGCTTCGGCGACTATCCCCCGATACCCTGACCCGCCGCGTCCTTGCCCACGGCAAGGACCGGAGTGCAGGCCGGCAAGGGCACGACTATGATCGTGCCCTTGTCGTTTGCGCGGCGCCGCCGCATTCCCCATGACAGCCCTGCCCTCCGCCTTCCGCCGCCTGGCCTCCTCGAACCTGGCTGCGCAGTTTTCCGAACAGATCGCACTGGCGGCCGCCCCCCTGGTCGCGGTCCTGGCCCTGGGCGCAAGCGCGGCGCAGACCGGCTATCTGCAGACCGCGCAGACGCTGCCCTTCCTGTTGCTGGCCCTGCCCGCAGGGGTGCTGGCCGACCGGATGTCGCGGCGCACGCTGATGACGGCCGCCGAGGTCGTGCGCGCGGCCAGCCTGCTTGGCCTGCTGGCGCTGCTGGGCATGGGCGGCCTGAACCTGGAATGGCTGGCCGCGCTGGGCTTCCTGGGCGCGGTCGGCACGGTGGCCTACAACGTGGCGGCCCCGGCGCTGGTGCCCAGGCTGGTGCCGGCGGCCGAACTGGCCAGCGCCAACCGCTGGCTGGAGCTGGCGCGCAGCGCGGCGTTCTCCGCCGGTCCCGCGGCGGGCGGCGCGCTGGTGGGCTGGATGGGCGCGTCCACGGCCTATGTGCTGGCCACCACCTTGTCGCTGCTGGCCGTGGTGCTGCTGGCGGGCCTGCCCCACGATGCGCCCAAGCCCGCGCAGCGCCGCCATCCGCTGGCGGAACTGCGCGAAGGCGCGGCGTTCGTCGCCACGCATCCGCTGCTGCGTCCGGTGCTGTTGACCGCAGTGTTCTTCAACACCGCCTGGTTCGTGCTGCAGGCGATCTACGTGGCCTATGCCGTCGAACGGCTGGGGCTGTCCGCCGCCGGCGTGGGGATCACGTTGGGTGTGTATGGCGGCGGCATGCTGGCGGGCGCGCTGGCGGCGCCCTGGCTGGCCCGCCGGCTGTCGTTCGGCGCGATGATCGCGGTGGGGCCGCTGTCGGCCCTGCTGGCCAGCGTCATCCTGCTGTCCACCCTGGCGTATCCGTCGGGAACGTGGGCGGGGGTGGGATTCTTCCTGTTCGGCGCCGGCCCCATTCTTTGGACCATCACCACCACCACGCTGCGCCAGGCGGTGACGCCCAATGCGCTCCTGGGCCGGGTGTCCGCCGTGATCGTGACCGCCAATTTCGGCTCTCGCCCCATCGGCGCGCTGATCGGCGCCGCGCTCGCCGCCCGGTTCGGCGTGGAGGCCTGCCTGTGGGTGTCCACGGCCGGCTTCGCCGTGCAGTTCATCGTGCTGTACACCTCGCCGGTGCTGCGCCTGCGCAGCCAGCCGGAAGCGGTCGTGTCGTGAGCGATAGGTGAATACGGTGGATGCGGGATCCGCAGCCCGGCGGATGCCTACACACATGACAGGCCGCCAATTGACCATCGATCCAGCCGGACATGGTGATCTGTCGGGAAAATCCGCGCATGCCTATGGAGACGGATTGGTTTGACGCATCGCCTGCGCGTTGTGGACCGCTCCATTCGAGCTGATTATTGCCAGGCGCGTTTTCCAATTACCGATGCACTCGCCGCGGACGAATCTAACCCAGCTCGCATTACATGCTGCGGCTTACAAAACTCATGAGGGTTTGATGCCAGTTTAGAAGTGCGGCGGCAAGGTCTCGTAGCGACTGTGGATAGGGATCATCGTTCGCATTGGCAGCCTTTTCGTACGGAAATATTTGATTTATTGTTTCCGGAGCTTGCTCGATGATCGTATCGGCAAGCTCGAGCACCCGCCCACTGCGAATCGCCCCAAGGACGATTTCTTGGCCGTCGATGGATGACCGGGACCCAATCAGATCTTTCCGCCTTAGATGAGCGACCATTTCGTTTGAATCGACAAGCACCCGAGTCAACGCGTTGCCAAGCACTGTCCGCCAATCGCTATGGTCGAATACCATCAGATAACGAATAGCCGCGGCCAACTGTTCGTCGTCCTTGATTCGCTCAGCAATGTTAACCCGACGTTGAAGCCAGTCCTCTTCGCGAAATTTCGCAGAAGCGCTCGCCGATAACGCATATTTCAGCGCCCATTCATAGTGCTCGTCATACCATCTCCCCTGCCCTTGTTGCGGAGGCGGTCTATTTGACCCTCGCACCCACATGGCCACCAAATCAGGACGTGGCGATTCGCTGAGGAGTATGGCCAGGCGCAATATTCTGCGTGAGGCCGTCCAGGCTCGAGGTGGGCATTTGGCGATGGCTTCTTCAAGCAGATTCAACCGCCTTTTTCGTGGCAAAGATATCATCAGATGGCACGCAGTCTCCACCTTCGCGATTGGCGAAAGCTCCTCGAGAACTTTGCGTCCAGCCTGAATATGCAGGGCGTCGTACCTCCCCGACTTCGCATTGACGTGAGCGAGCAGCCGGACCAAGCTCACGTAGACCTCCCGTTCCGCTGTCGTCCGCGTCCACGGCATCTGCTCGAAAGCGTGTCTGATAAGTGCTATGCAGTCTTGCCACCCGCCGGCTCTATAGAGGAGCCGCGCGCCAATCCCCTTCAGGGCGGGAGCACCATCCTCATCATCGAGCCACGGGCCGATCGCCACCTGCAGTACTTTGAACGAGGCAGTCGGATCCGCCGCCAGAAGGAATCGATCGCCAAACTGCCTGGCCCAGGGTTGGACAATCGAGCGTGGAAGGCGGCGTGCCTCCTCGCCGGTGAGGCCTTCTCCATTGTGTGCCTTCAGAAACAACACGGGTAAGGAGCCCGGCTTGAACTCCTCAGGATCGATCCGGGCGTTCGATACCTTCCCGGTAGTCCAAATGCGATCCAGCACCTCTAATGGTTGCCCACTCCATAGGCCGTGGTAGACCGCCTCCGCGGCTGCTGTCTCGACTTGCCGGTCGTCGCCTTCCGCGGCCGCTGCCCTGAAATAGCCGAACGCTAGCTGGTGTAACCTTTCAACGCGAAGAGGACTGCGAGCCTGAATGAGTGGAAGCATCTCACTACGCACGTCTTGCCGATGCCTTAACGCAATGCCGTCGCTTTCCACGAGCGCCACTTCCTTGGAAAAGCTTTGGTATATTTCCTCGGCCTCCCGCTGGGTGACGACCCACGGCTCGAAGTCCGTCGAATCCCGTGGCGTCTGACTGCCCGGGGAAGGCGTGCCGGGGGCCATGACGCACTCGATGATCTTAGGTGTGATGTGGCGTACTACCAGCCCAGGATCCGCCAAAGCTCTGACCCGCCAGTCTGTCACATGCCCGAGGATGCGGCGAATAAGGACGCCGTCGATCAGCGAATTGGCGCCGCCGCGGCCCGCGTTCAGGTCACCCATTAACTCGCTAGCGAGCGCTATCGCAATATCATCGGCACTTCGTTCCTTTTCCTGCATGAATATTCCGCCGACTATCCGAATTCGCAGCGGATGGACCTTGGGCTGGGCTAGCGCTCCCCGCTTTATGGCTAAAAGCCTGGCCAGTTCAGAGGAATTTTTGCTGGAAAGATGCTTGGAAGCACGGGTTGACAGCCGTACCAGCAACTCGGCGCCTCCCTTGATATCCAGTCCTTCCAGCTCGAGAGATTCGACCTCCCCAACCAGTCGGTCAATTCGCTTGCGGCCAGCGACAATGAGGCGCAGCCTCGACCAACCGCAATCGATAAAATGACTCAGAAACCGTTCAACGTGCGCCACTTGGTTAGCGTCATATTGAACGACCTCGAAGGTATCCAGCACTATCAGGACGGGATGCTCCCATTCGAATGCGGATTCCTGGCTTCGCAGGTGCTTATCAACATATGATCGAAAATCCGCAACGAGCCGTTCCAGCCGCATGGCTGAATCCGAAGTCTCTCCGTAGGCTTGCGCTTCGAGCGCTTCGTTGCGTAACGCGAGCAGTGAGCGATCCAGCGCCTCGAACTGCGCTGACACCTGAAGGCAAATCTCCGCCAGCAGGCCAAAAGGGTCCTTCGGACTAATGCTGGGGCGGTCAAAGTCAAGGTATGCGAATGGATAGCTGTTTTGCGCAGAGTCAATGTGCTCCAGCATAAAGCGCGAGAGCAGCGTCGTCTTGCCTACGCCTCCGGTTCCAAAGATGGCCAGCGGCTTTCGTCCCTTGATCGCGCGCAGGCTGTGCTGGATCCCGCGGTTGATAGCGCCGGAAAACGTCTCGGCAGAGATGACGCCCACATAGCCACGAAGCAATTCGAGTTCGGCGTCTCGGCCCACAACCTCAATCTTGAAATCCTTTCCGCAGATGCGTTCGCACTGCTCGACAAATCTGCGCTTGCGGATGAGGCGGTCCAGTTCACGCAGCACCGACTGGGAATCAACGGAATCAACGCCGCTCAACAGTGACGCGGCAACGCGCATCGCCTCCAATTCCGGCAAATCGGTGGACCGCCGGGGCTTCACGGGTGCCTCCGACAGCGTCTCGCGCAACGCCTTGCTCACGGCATCGTCAAAGCGCTCCACTGTGCGCTCCATCACCCGCTGTAGATCACCATAGCGTTTAGCCAGCCGCAGGACGGCCGCTCGCACATCGCGCCGCAACTCCCACCGCATTCCGCTACTTGTCGTCGCAGGTTCCGCGTACTCCAAAACCTTGCTTTCGGCCAATGCTCGTTCACGTTCCACCCGATATGCCGGGGCGAGTTCGCTGGGTAGGAACGTCGAAACAACCGCCGCCTCAAGCAAAAGCGGCCATGCGGGGCTATTTCGCAGAGACTCGAAGGTTGGACGCTCGACGGTGCGTGCCGACGCGGCTTCCACGGCTTGCTTGGCCCATTCAGGCAACGAGGCCGAATCCTCGGGTGGGATGGAGGAGCTGGCAGACATGGGGGTCAATGTTTTGGGGCCCAGGTGATCGCATTGACGACAGTCGCGGCGAGTACTTTCCGAATGGGCAGACGCTGTTCAGCCGGTTTTGCGCTATTCTCATCTTTTGCCCTGCCGACCATCCAGGCCAGCAACGTGTACGGAAGATTTTCGGAAGTGTCGATCGCCCTCCAGGCGAACTGCATGCATTCGACGAAGCCACTCTCGATATCCAGATCGCCGCGCAAGTCTTCTTCCAGGCGTGTCGTGCCGCCGATCGGCAACGGTGCCGTGCTAGTCACAACCCAACGCAACTCAGGGATGTCCACGAACTGACCGGCGTCGCGCACCCCCATCAGCGCAGTAACTAAGTCGCGCAATCCGTGGGTCCAGAGCACGCGTGGCTCGTCAGGCCCAACCGTGACATCGATGACCACCCATGCTGGGAATATGCCTGGCTGTGCCTTGGCATGCCGCGCCAGTTGCCGCCCCACCCAATTCGGCAAATCCAGCGCCAGCCAGCGTTCCAGCGTTTCCGTCTCGGGTGGCGTTGGCATCGGATCCTCCATGTCCCGCCGAACCCCGAGTTGCTCGAGAACCGAGCCAGAAAAATCCTGCGGAGACAGGGTTTGAATATCGGTCCGTGTGAACCTTGCGATCGGCACTTGATTACCCACGACTCGCTGCAACAGCGCGACCGTGAAACGCGCGAACGTTCCGTACTCGCCAAGCACCACCATAGTTCGCTTATCAGGGTTGGCCGTCATCTGCTCAACGTTCTCTCGGAAGACACGTCTACCGATGATGGGTCTAGCGTTGTCAAGACTATCAGTGAGCGACCACACAGCGACGGTAGAGTCCTCCACCGCTCGGGGCGAGGTCCAGCCCTGGACATGCGTTGCCAGGTCCTGCGCAATCATGTCTATTCGAACGCCCTGGTTGACCTTTGCGAGGCCGGTGGGCGGAGTCTGGACGTCCGCGTTGTGCAACGCGAATAGGTCCCCGTTGCCGTTGACCGCTGCGCCACCCGAAGACCCGTGAGCGGCGTTGACGCTATACCACGCCCGTGTGTTGGAAGGATCCAACTGAACGAACTCCCCCACATCCATCTTTTGGGACGTTCCGCCAGGATGCTGAAAGACCAACACGCGACTATTTGCCAGGAAGTTACACTGGTCGGTCGGCAACGGGAGCCATCCTCGCATCGCGCCACCACTGACTCGGGATGGTTTTAGACCCACCTTGCTGACCAGGCGGATCACTGCATAGTCCAATTCCTTGTTAACGGGCATCGCTGCGTAAGGCTTCCCGTCTGAATCGCGTAGTCGTCTCGCGTGCACCAGCCAATCGTCCGCAGCATGCACGATTAAAGCGGATCCAGCCCTCTCGGGCGTTTTGCTGGAAAGGTTTGGGGGTGGTTCGGATTGGTAGTCGAATACGAAGCCCAGGTTCTTGCCGGCACCGACCTGCTCCCATCTTTCCGAATCAATAGTCGACTGCTTGAGATAGCCATCCGGGAAAATGTGAAAATTGGTCAGCACTAGGTCGGGGCCGATCAGAAAACCAGTGCCTCTAAGCTTGTGGTTGATCGCAACCGCGCAGACCGCACCACGCACGCGAGGCAGCATGCGTTGGAACGCAGCTGAATTGAAGAACGGCTCATAGGTATTCATGAGCCCTTGGAGGCTGCTCGGGTCAAAGCGCTGGCCGGCTAGAATCGCATCCAATCCTAGACACAGGTAGCCGTTGTTCCTGGACTCGCGCTTCAGCAACGCAACCGCGGCGGGGATGGCGTGGCCTTCTGCGAGTCGTTCGACCAGCCGCACGGCCAGTTCCTTTGTCCGCCCGATGCTGTTCCCTTCCTCACGAAGCACGTCGACACCCAGGACCGCGGTGCCCAGCCATGACAGATTGAAGGGCGTTAGCGCCTCGGAAAACAGGTCGGCCAGATCGTTGATCTGCTGCTGGGACAGCGATGCGGGTACGGTTCTCATGGTTCCGGCGGCAGGCCTTGCCTGAAGATATTTCCAAGGCGATGGTCGCCAAGAAGAGCAGTGGCCATGGCGCGATTGAAAGTGCGACTTGCGCCATGCGTCCCGCTGACGTGCCCCCCCTGATGAATGCCCACCACGCTATGCTGGTACACGTCAAAAACCGCAGAACCGGAGCTTATGCTGAGAGTGGAACAATCATGTTCAAAGGCTGAACCGGTCCGCACTAACGCCGTGACATAGCCCGGAGAGAAGCGCTTAAGGCCATCCGCATCGCCGAAAACCCGCAAGCTTTCCGCCGAGGGGCGATGAAGCAGAGGGTGGCCGACCACGTATACCGGCTGACCGCTGAACGATGACAGATCATCGTCGTACTGCCCTAACTTGGCCTCATCGAATGAGACTTCCAGCGCATCTGGGAGCTTCGGTCCGTCCGGCTGAAGCCGCAACACCGCCACATCGATGGCAGGCTCCGAAGCGCAATAAGCCAAGCTGGCGATCATCAGACGCTTCACGCATGTAGGCTCGTCCGTCATGCAGAAATCGGCGACACAAGGACGCGCGGCACTTAGAGCCCACCCCGCGGGGTCGCGCGTCGTGTCCTGCACGATTTTCTCCACGACGTGTCGGTTCGTCACAAGCAGGTTCGTGCCAAGCCGCCATCCCGTGCCAATAGGTTCTTCGTTTCCATCGCTACGCAACCGGCCCAAGCGAGCGACCGAAGATGCGGCCCGGTTGATGTGGCTACGCGCCTCGCCGAGGAGGATGATCCATCGCTCGTTGTCGCCAAGATCGGTTAGCGGGGCCTGCACCCTTCCCTTTGGAAAGCGCAGCGCCGGCCGCCCAACTACCAGCACAACGACCTCCAGGGCATCAAGCTCAGCATCGTTCAGCGTAGTGTCGCCACCCCGCCCGGTCCGTTCCAGCGCTTGGTCCGCGGTCGCAAGTATCTCCGAGGCCGCCGAGACCAGTACGGCGGGATCGGATGGTTTCAGCAGGTTCAGGTGCTGGACCAATGCCGCCCTCACCTTGAGGGGATCAATCCGTTCGATTCCCGCGATCGATTGGAGTGCCCCTCCGGAATTCAGGAGAGCCCTTGCCCTGGCCGCGAGTGCACGATGTTGGTCCACGGGCTTGCCTATCGGTCTCGATAATCGGCCAGTGTCATCCGCACGAAGCCCGGGGGTGGTTCATGCCCGACTGCGAGCCGAGGGGCGGCCTCCGGATCGAGAGAGTCAAAGTTGAGGTCTGGGGCTCGGTTCCAGTCTGCATCGAAGACCTCCAGAAAATACCTGGCGATCTCCTTGTCATCAAAGATGAGACTGGCGTCCCGATTCAATGAAACGCCGTCGGAGCTCCAGTTGTGGCTCCCGACAAGCACTTGCTCTCCGTCGACAATGATTCCCTTGGTATGCGTGTTCGCCAGCCGCTTGACACAGCGATTCACGTCCAGGCCCGTGAGTTGGAGAGCGCGCATGTCGTCGAGGAAGCCATCCCCACCGCTACGCAGGATAACCCGGCAATCGTCGAGCGCTTTCGACTTTCGACACAGCGCATCCACGAGGGTCTTGAGGTTTCCGCTCTTGACCCCCGAAAAGCTAATGTACTGATTCTGAACGAGGAGTTGATGCTTTGCAGACTCGATGAGATGGAGCACCGCGTCGGTATACACCTTCCCGCGTAAATCTGGCGTCAGCAGTGGCTTGACGCGAATTTCTCGCTTGCGGATGATGAGCGGTTCAAACACCCGGTCGGCAGCGGCTTCCAGCTCGACCGCCTCAAGGATGGACCTCGGAACGTCCACATACAATTCTGGACCGATGGCCTCCTGCGTAGCGCCAAGCCCGTCTCGGCAATAGCGAAAATCCTCGGCAATGTGGGCGCGGAACCTGTCCGCGAGCGTTTTGTTGCGCACAATGACATGCCACTCCCTGTTTCCAGCACTGGAGGTCTTGCGTGGATCGTCAAGGCTGCCGGGGGGAATTACCGGTTGGCTGGCACGCTTCCAGTTGCCACTGGATAACCACACGTGATCGTCGTCCCGTACAGTCACCTTGATGTGATAAGAGTTGGCCACTAACCCGGCCGACCCGACCGGAACGTAGAGGTTCTCAAACGTCTGCGGATGGTTTACGTGCCAGCTTTCAAAGACAGCCTTGCGATCGAAGTCGCCTGCCGCAACCGCGCCGCTGGATGGATTGCGGGTTTGTCGAGCCAAAACAAGCTGCATCCTAACGCCAGCGTCCAGACGGTCGCGAACGGCCTCAGCGATATGGTTGCCATGGAACTCGTACATTGAAGACACGAAGCGCTGTTTGGCGCCAGCGAGAAATTTCTGCAGCACGCTCCAGCTTCGTTCGGGCCCCACGTGCGCAATGACTTCCATCTTTTGGCCGCTTAACCAGTCGAAACTGTAATTTTCCCCAGTGCGATCCTCATCGTTGTATGCGATAAAGGACACCGCCTCCGCTTCGGCGACATCCGCGATGCCGAGGCCCAGTTGGTCCTGGATGGACGCCGGCTGCAGGCTGACGCGGAATCCGCTGAACTCGACCGGCAACTTGGACTTGATGCGCGGCAATGCGACCGGGTGGGCAGCGACCACCAGGCCTAACGTGGCTGTCAGCTTTCCATCCAGAAGCAGGCATCCAGGCCTGACGGATAACACGCCATCTTCGTCGGCAAGGCTTTGCGCGAGCCCCGCAGCCGCAACGGCGGCATTTGCGGCCGTGTTATCCGCGGTCGAGCGGACCGCGGCGGGACTCAAGTCCGTACTGGGAGGCTCAGGACCGCCGATGGAGACATCGATGCGCACCGGGATGTTGAAGCACAACGTGCGTGTGATGCCGCTAGGTCCGTTGCGATCTTGTGGCGCGCCCGTCTCGGCCGGCACCGCGACTGGCGGTGCAGGTATGGTTATCTCGAACGGCGCCCTCTCCCATGGACGGCTGTTCAGGTATTGGCGAATTATTGACGCTGGGACGGCGTAGTTTTCGACCATGTACAGGCCGGCAAAGTGCAGCGCCACAGCCAAGCCCTTCTTCATCTCTACCACGACGGAGCCTGAGCAGCCTCCCAGCGTCGTGCAGTCGTGCGTGGCCCATCCCCGGCTCGTGGGCCCCATCAGCCCCGGGGCTACCCGCTTGATGTCATAGGTTCCGCCGTAGATGCGGTCCATCCAGTCTTGGTCTGGAATGATAAATTCGGGCGCTCGGGCGGGGTAGCCGATGACGGCCACGGAATCAGCGTCAGCGGCGTCCTGAGGAGCTAGATCAATATGCCCGCGCGGCCGGCCGTCGTTCGCCGCATCGACCTCCAGAAAAGCAATGTCGGCCTTTGTCGCATCGGGTTCGATCCAGATGACCCGCTTGACTGAAGCAATGGCGACCGCCGGCACCTCGTACTCGTGTCGATAGTCGATCGATACCTGCAACTTCTCCCCTAAGCGGCCCGGTTTGAAGACGAAATCCCGCGTGCCGGCGCGCACCATCAGCTCTGCCACGTGGCGGTTCGTCACGACAACGTTGCGGTCCACCAACCAACCGGTCCCCAGGTAGGGCAGGTTGGCCGGATAGTTCGTCGTATCGATCCTGCCCACAAGCGGTAACAAGGGCTGGATGACGTTCGTCGCGCCGCGAAGCTTATCGATGATCGGCTTGGCCGGCCTGTCTTCTTCTGTCAACTGGAAATTTATCTCATCTCGTTGCACCAGCAATGCGGGCCGACCTTCACGAACGATGCTCTCGTAGGCAATCCGTTGCAGACTTTCGTCGACGCTCGACTCAGGCGTTATGTCGCCGTACGGCGATCCGTAAGGACCTGCGCCTACAGCGCCCAACTCCAGCATGCGCACTCCAAGCCGCTGCCTCAGTTCCTCGTAGAGAACGGGGTCCCTTTTCTCCAGGTTCATGAACCACTTGCGGTACATTTCCAGCGGCGTATCTGGCGTGCGCTCGATCTTGTGGGGCATAGGCTAACCTTTGGCAGTCGCGGCAATGGCAGCGCAAACTAGTATTTCCCAGTGCTGGTTGGCAAAAGTTCCGGGGCGTAGCTTTCAAGCCGCCGCTGCAGGAGAGCGGCGCCGTGCCGCGTCAGCACGGTAAGTTCCTCAAGTCGAAGACGCTTGAGATTGGTCGATATCGACGAGGCGAACGTGGCGTCGCCCGGTGCAGCTTCGCCGACACGGCTGTCGATCGAGAACCACAAAGGTTTGGGCCCGAGCTTAGCCCGGTGTCTATGCTGGATCCGGTCGAACTCCAAGCCACGGATCTGTTCCATCATGATGTCGAGGGAAGCCTTGAGTACGATGGCTCCCGATTCAGTAGGCGCGAGTCGGTTGGAAAATGGCTTACCGCCGTCGCTGATGATCAAATAATCGAGCGGGTTTCGTTGGGTGCGAAGCGCCGGGTTGACGGCCATGTTGTCGTAGATGCCGCCATCGGCCAACGTCACATAATCCACTGCGGCGCCGGGTGGATATACGTTGCTATCGAGCCGTAGAGGCCCGAATACGGGCGGAAATGCGGAAGATGCCGCGACAGCACGGCTGATGAGGAAATCTTCGGCTGCGGCGACGCCCAGTTCGTGATCCCCCATCTCGGCCGGCTTATTGCCGCCGGCAGCGAAGAAGAACATGTTCCCCGTGGCGAGGTTCGTCGCGTTGAAATAGATGCGAGGCCCGCCACTAACAGCGCGCAGACGCTGTCCGCCGAACAGGTCGCGATCGTATGCCTGGGCAAGCTTGTCCAGGCGCGATTCAAACGGATCGATTAGTCCACCAATCGCGCTCGCCACCGCGATCGACTTAGTCGACAGGTAGTTGTGCAAGTGATTTAGCGCCTGCCCGTTGCCCCAATTCACTGCCAGCGTTCCGCCCGCAATACTGCCTCCGCTGACGCAACTAACAAGATCAAGCTTGTCAAGCAGGGCTAGCTCGTTCAACTTATTGAAGACTCCCAAATGGAAGGCTGCGGCGCGAAACCCTCCCCCAGAAAGAGCGAGGCCAATCCGCTTTGACTGACCTTTGATGGAAATTGCCATATTTGCCCTCCCAGAATCGACTCAGCTATGTTCAAGCTGCATCCACCCATGCCCGAGTCGTTGAAACGGGGCGGGATTTTCTCGTTGGAATGTAAGTTATTGGCTGCCAGCCACATCGTCCATACTTAGTTTGACGTATGCGTCCCCGAGCCTGCCGACTGATGGTCACGGATACTCATTGTCTTTGGCGTTCGCTCGGAGTGGAGAAACTCAAGCATCGCCACGCCGAACGCCAACGACGCCGCTGCAGGGGCTAAGCCCTGCTTTCGCCCCCCGGCAGGTTGGGATTCAGCTATCGAGCGACATCGGCTTCTGTCCTCCAGCCGGCAGGCCGAAGAGTCTCCTGATCCCATCAAGGAACGCGCCATAGGGACGCCCCAGGAAGAGCATCATCGCGGCCGCGCCCAGCACGCCCCGCAGCAAGCCGCTGCCCGCTGCGCCGCTGACAGCGATGATCGAGGCGTAGATGGGCACCTGGAAACTCATCAGGGCCAAGCTGTCCCACAGCTGGCGGGACCCCCGCTTCTGTTTGGCATGGCACACCATCCAGTCACGCCACATTCCGTAAGGCCGCCCGACCGGAATCATCAACGCGCCGCCGATCAGGCGCGCATGCAGCACCTGTTCCCAGCTCATCCCAGCGATCCAGCGTTCATTCACAACCCGGTCGTCGTAAACAACAGGATCAATGCCAGCGTGTCGGCGATATAGGCCCGGGTGCGATGAGGGAGTTCAGCTTTGGCGGTCAACGTTGCACTGTATCCATGTGATATGTCATTTCCCTTGCCGGCCGCCGGAAAGCTTCTCCACCGCTCGGGTGTAGGCAACGTAGGATTCGTATTCGTCCACCGTGACATTCACCGATAGCGCGTTATCGATAAGCGAATGATAGTTTCTGATCTGCATGGCCTTGCCGTAGGCATCGAATAGCATCTTTGCGCGCCCCTTGATACGCGACAGCGTAAAGCGCTGGACGCCAACTTTTGCCAGGGACGTCAAAGAAAGGGATGGTTCGATTTCAAGGCTGACGCCTTGATCGTCCGAAGGCTTCAGGGTGGCGCCGACAATCTCGGAGATAAGGCGCGAATCGGTCCTGCCCCCGCCGATTTTTCCTAGCGCACCCTCCACCTCGTCCAATGCTTCTCGCCTCGCGCCCATCAGGTCGGTCAGCGTCATGCCGGTGGGATTGCGTAGCGACTCGGCGTACTGCCGGTAGCGCTTCCTGAACGGAGAGAACTCATCGCGTAGCGCAACAGCTTCCGTCAAAATCGAATCCAGACCCCCGGCGCTTCTCTCCAGCAGCAGGGCCGCAATGGGAGGAACCGGAAGGACGACCGGCAGGCCATCCGCCACGAGCGCGGAAATGTTTGCCCGGAAGTCATCCGAGAGTCTTGCATAAAGTCTTGCCGCGGCATTGCGGTTGACGTGCGTGTTTACGATGCGGACGATGGGATCCTCGATGGCGTCACCCACGTAATCGCAGTCGAGTCTGCCCACCACCGTGGCACGCGCCATATATACGGCCGCGCGTTCCCAGTTCATGTACCGGCCGTCATCCTCGCCATCGTTTGCGTCTTGCTCCGCCTGGTCGAAACCGACTCCGGTCACGTGATCCACCCATCGCGACAGGCCATCGGCGGTGAGCTGCTCGTCCTCGTTGCCTGAATCGTCGTAGGCCCAGACCTGCGCGCCCATCGCGTGTTCAAACACGTTGTCAAGAAACTCAGTTCGCGATACATGGCCATATGACGGAATATGCAGGGAAGCAAGTTGCCGTTTCCATGCTTCACGCGCCGACCCCAGGACTTTACTGTCTTCATTCAGGATCGCCTCGTCGATCGGCACGATCAATCCCAGGCCGGTCATCGCATTCCATAAGTCCGTTCCGGCAACCACCTCGCTGCCCGGGTCGCCAAACGGCAAGTACCACAGCCGGTCATACAGAACAATCGATTCGAGCAACCCTAGAAACGCGATGACGGATGTAAGCGACGATCGTCCGCTAAACACAGCGGATGCGCGATCGATTGCCCGATAGCTCGCGACGGCTCCCCCTGCGTATTTTTTCGTCATGCCTGTCTCCCCGGAATGGCGTCCCGTGGGTTCTCCGGCGCATCGAGAACGATTTGACGTCACGGAATCCCGCAACAGCACGATACCTGAGCAGCCGGAATTCCACATGTAGTAAAACTCCGACTCTGTTCCGCCCCCCCGCCCCCGATCTGTATCTGGCGCAGCGTCTGCGGGCCGGCTAGACTGCAGCGGTCCTGACCCTGAAAGCCCGCGAGGGCCACACGCAAGATGCTGAAAATATTGGGAAAAGCCTCGTCCATCAATGTGCGCAAGGTGCTCTGGACCTGCGCCGAACTGAACCTGCCCTTTGATCGCGAAGACTGGGGCATCGGCTTTCAGCCCACCTCCGAGCCCGCCTTTCTGGCGCTCAATCCCAACGCCATGGTGCCGGTGCTGCAGGACGGCGACTTCGTCCTGTGGGAGTCCAACAGCATCATCCGCTACCTGGCGGCGCAATACGGCGGCCAGCAGCTGTATCCGGCCGAGCCAAAGCACCGGGCCCGGGTGGACCAATGGATGGATTGGCAGGCGACGGACCTGAACCGGTCCTGGAGTTACGCTTTCATGGCGCTGGCCAGGAAGTCGCCCGAGCATCAGGACCCGGCCAGCATCGAGGCGTCCTGCCAGGCCTGGACACAGTTCATGCGCATCCTGGAACAGCGCCTGGCCGCCACGGCATCGTACGTGGCGGACAAGACGTTCACGCTGGCCGACATTCCGATCGGCCTGTCGGTGAACCGCTGGTTCGGGACGCCGTTCGACAAGCCGGCGCTGCCCGCCGTCGCCGCCTATTACGACCGGCTTGCCGGCCGCGAGGGCTACCGGCAATATGGCCGCAACGGAACGGCGTGATGGGAGTACGGCCGCAACGGCGCGCCGGTATCAGCGCGCCGACCCTGCCGGCCCGGCCTTACTTCACCACGCCGCAGACCAGGCGCCCGCCTCCGCCGCCCAGGGGCTGGGGCGTATCGCTGTAGTTGTCGCCGCCCACATGCACCATCAGGGCGTGCTTCTTCACATCGGCCAGCTTCAGGTGCGGCGCCACCACGGCCTTCTTGGCGGTGCCGTCGGCGGCCACCACGATGAAGGGCAGATCGCCCTGATGCCCGTCCGTGGCCATCGGGCCCTTATGGGCCTTGGTGCCCTTGGGATCCAGGTGGCCGCCCGCGGCGCCGCCGGGCGCCATCTGGTTGTTCACCATGCCCGGCTCGCACGAACCCTTTTCATGCACATGGAAACCGTGTTCGCCCGGGGGCAGGCCTTTCAGGTTGGGCGTGAACTGCAAGCCGCCCTTGGTGTCTTTCAGGGTGATGGTGCCGGCGCTCTTGCCGACGCCGTCGGCGTTCAGGAACGACATCGAGACGTTTTCGGCCAGCGCGGCGCCCGAGGCGCCCGCCAATGCAAGAGCCGTGACAAGCATCGAGATTTTCTTCATGAAGTGCCTCCTGGGGTAATGCCCGCAAGCTGCGGGAGTCCGGCAGTGCAGGGCCCGCCCTGCTCCGCCGATGGCGCAAATGACAATAGCATCGGCGCCGGGCGGTCCGCCAGCAATCTTCATTCCTGATACAAGCCCGTTCCCAGGTCTGGCAGCGCCCGGCCTCAGCCATTGACCAGCAGCACTACCGCATGCAGCAGGACGCCGATCAGCCCGCCCACCAGCGTGCCGTTGAAGCGGATGTATTGCAGGTCACGCCCCACGCTCAGCTCCAGTTCGTCGACCAGATGGCGCTCGTCCCAGTTCTTGACCGTGCGCGAAATATGCTCGGTCACGCCCACCCGCAGGCGGCCGGTCAGGCGGCGGGCGCCGCCGAGTATGTGGCTGTTGATGGCTGCGCGCAGGCCCGGATCTTCGCCTAGCTTGCGGGCCAGCGCCAGCAAGGCGCTTTCCAGGTGCGCGGCCAGGGCGGATTTCTCGTCCGACAGATCCCGCCGCAGCGCGGCGTGGATATCGTCCCACAGCCCTTGCACGTATTCCTGCACCTTGGGGTGGTCGATGGCGCGCTGCTTCAGCGCTTCGACCTGCTCGGCCAGCGCCGGGTCGCTTTTCAGCCGTTCTATGTAGTTCAGCACCCAGGCCTCGTAGTCGCGCCGCACGGGATGGCCGGGTTCGGACAGCACATCGCGCAGTTCTTCTACCAAGGCGCGCGCCAGGCGGTCGGCCAGGTTGTCCGCGATGCCGTCGACCGACTTGACCACGTCCACGGCGGCGATGATGCGCGGCCATTCCTTCTTGGCGAACTTCACCAGCAAGGACGAGGCCCGCTCCTTCACGTCCTCTTCGCCCAGGTAGCCGCCCAGCCGCTCCAAGGCGGCGTCCAGCAGCTCCTGGTGGCGCCCGTCGCGGGTCAGGAGGCCCAGCACCTCGCCGGCGGTGCCGGCGGCATCCCAGCGCCGCAGGTTCTTCACCACGAATTCCTGGATGACGCCGCGCACCGCCCGGTCGTCCAGCAGGTCCAGCGTCTGCAGCGCCACCCGGCGCGCGCCATCACTCAGGGCGTGCGCCTGCCTGGGCCGGGCCAGCCAGCGGCTGAGCCGCGCGGCCGGATCGAAGACACGCAGCTTTTCCATCAGCGTGTCCGGGTCCAGGAAGTGGTCGCGCACGAACACCGCCAGGCTGTCGCCGATGCGGTCCTTGTTGCTGGGGATGATGGCGGTGTGCGGAATGGGCAGGCCCATCGGGCGCCGGAACAGGGCCACCACGGCGAACCAGTCGGCCAGCGCACCCACCGTGGCCGCCTCGCAGAAGGCCCGCACCCAGGCCCACGCGCCCTGCCCGCCCATCACGTGGCTGGTGATGAAGCCGCTGACCATGGCCGCCAGCAATGCCAGCGCGGCGATCTTCATGCGCCGCAGCTGCGTGCGGCGCGCGTCGGAAGCCAGGGCGGAATGCGTGGCGGCGTAACTGGCGGAACGGGGCGTATCGGTCATGAAGGATCCGGCGAAACGATGCTCCAGCATACCAACTCGGGGCGGCGCAACCGCTGCGCCGCCGCAAGACAGGCAGGCTCAGGGCCCGCTCCCTGGCCGGCCCCGGTAATACCACCCGAGCAAAGGCGACGCCGTGATGCCGTGCGCCAGCACCGAGCCGACGATGGCGGCCAGCAGCAGCGGCGCCAGCCCGCGCGACACGGCCTGCGGCGCCTGTTCCACCGCCAGCGTCAGGTAGTAAAAGGTGCCAACGCCGCGGATTCCCAGCCAGCTCGCCATCCAGCGCTGCCGGGCGTCCAGCGCCGAACCCGCCAGGGCCAGCATGACGCTGGCCGGCCGCGCCGCCACGAACAGCGCCGCCGTCACCAGCACCGGCGTCCAGCCCAGCATCTCGCGCCAGTACGCCGACACCACGCAGCCGATGATCAGCATCAGCGCCAGCTCCACGAAGCGCTCCAGCCCGACCGATATCGCCATCATCGATTCGGCCAGATGCGCGTGAGCCAGCTTGGGATCCTGCGAGCTCTCCTCCTGCTCGGCGGGCGTCACGTCCTGCACCGCCTGGCGCGGGCTGCGGGTGCGGCCGGTGGCGCGCAACTCCTGCTGGCGCAGCGCCACGCCCGCGCAGAACACCGCCAGGAAGCCATAGCCATGGGCAAGCACGGTGGCGCCATAGCACAGCGCGATCAGTCCCAGCGCCAGGAACTCGTCCAGCCCCAGCGCGTTGCCGTAGCGGATGCGCAGCATGGCGATCAGGCGCTCGCTCACGGTCCCCATCAGCCAGCCGATGCCGATAGCCACGGCCACGCCCCAGGTCATTTCCGCCGCCAGCATCCAGGGACGGGCCAACCCCGCCGGCCCCGCATTGCACAAGGCGATCCCCAGCACCACGAAAGGAAACGCGGCGCCGTCGTTGGCGCCGCCCTCGCCCGACAAGGCAAAGCGCAACGGTTCGTCGTCGCCGGCTTCCAGGGGACGCAATTCGTTCGCCAGCACCGGATCGGTGGGCGCCAGCGCGGCGGCCAGGAGCAGCGCCGGGCCCCATGCCAGGCCCAGCGCCAGATGGCCCAGGCCCGTCATCAGGGCGATCGTCAGCAACATGGCGGGCGCCGCCAGCCGCAGCGGCAGCCGCCACAAAGGATCGCCGCAGGCGGCGCGCAGGTGCATGCCGATGGCGAACAGCGAAACCGGCAGGGCCGCCTCGGTGATCAGGCGCAGGACATGGCGGTCGTCGAACAGATCCAGGTTGAGCAGGCCCAGCCCCGCCGGTCCGATCAGGAAGCCGACCGCCAGATACACCATGGCGCCGGTCATGGGCAGCAAGTCGATGAAGCGCCTGGCCAGCGCCATCAGCACGAGCAGCGCGCCTATCAGCAGGAACCAGACCGCCTCGATGTTCACATTCACGCTCAATCTGCGGCGCCGGCCCTACTCGCCCAGGAATTCCGACACGGCTTCCAGGCCTTCGATGTGGTCCGCCACCACCTTGGCGATGAAGGCAATGGGCACGGACAGCAGCGTTCCCCATATGCCCCACAGCCAGGTGAACAGCAGCAGCAGGATGAACACCGCGACGGCATTCATCTTGGCGATGCGGCCCGACATCCACGTGGTGATGACCACCCCCATCAGCAAGGCGATGCCCACCGAACTCATGGCCACCGCCAGCGCGGGGCCGAACTCGCCAAACTGGACCAGCGCCGCCACGCCGGTGCCGATGGCGGTCAGCAGCGGCCCGAAGTAGGGAATGATGTGCAGCGCTCCCGCCACGATGGCCCAGGTGGCCGCGTTCTCCAGCCCCAGCAGGCGGAAGGCGACCCACGACAGCAGCCCGAGCACCACGTTCGTCACCAGCATCATCGCCATGTACATATGAATGGAGCTGTTGATCTGGTCCAGCATGTGCACGCTGATCTTCTTCTGCGACAGCGTCGTGCCCGCCACCTTCACGAACTTGCGCTTGAACGCATTGCCCGACAGCAGCAGGAAGAAGACCAGGAACACGCACATGGTGGCCTGCCCGATGAAGGTGGCTACGCCCTTGGATCCCCAGAGCAGGAACTCGCTCAGGCCCCCGTCGGATTTCGCCACGACGACCTGACGCCCGGGCTCCACCCCGCCCGAGTCCTGAAGCAGGCTGGCCGCGCCTTTCAGCTTTTCAAAGAATGATCCGTCGCCGCTGCTCAGGCCGCTCAGGGTGCGGGACAGCTTGCCGGATATCTCGGGCAGCGCGTGCACAATGCCGCCCACCTGGTCCTGCGTGACGTAGGCCAGTCCGACGACCGCAAACGCGATGACCGCCATCAGCACCAGGGTGCCGAAGGCCCGCGGCAGGCGGGCGCGCTCCAGCAGCGTCACGGCGGGGTCCAGCGCGTAGGCCACCACGATGGCCATCACCACCGGCACGATGAACTCCTGGGCCAGCTTCAGGCTGAACAGCACCGCCAGGACGGTCAGCGTGGTCAGGCAAATGCCGCGCGCCCGCACGGATGGAATGACGCGCTCGGTCGCGTCGACCAGCCCGGCGTCCTGCGCCGTGACTTTCTCTGCCGGGGGCTCGGCCGCGGCGGGCCCGGGGTCCTCGGTCCGCGGCGCCAGGTCCGCTTCTGTCGCGCTCTCCATCATGCCCCTCGCATTCGATTTTTGAATGCGGCCAGCAAGTGCCGTGCCCGGCCCTCCTACCCGTGGCCCACCGCCAGCAAGCCGGCCTCGCCGTCGTGGCGGCGTTGCGCCCGTTCCAGGATGAATTCGATCATCATGCCGATCGCCCGCGGATGATGGCGGTTCGGCATGTACAGCATGTACATGGCGCGCCCGAAGATGCTCAGGCGCCATTCCGTCAGCGCCGCCAGCAGCTCGCCGCGCGCGACATCGTCATGCACCACGTAGTCCGGCACCACGCCCACGCCCAGTCCGGCGCGGATCGCATCGCGCAGAAAGGCGTAATTGCGCGAGATGACGGTGGGCTCCAGCACCACCTGCTGCCGGGGCTGGCCGCCGTAGTAGGCGGACAAGCGCAGCGGCCGGCCGATCACGGCGGCGCTGATCACGGGCGTGCCCGCCAGGTCTTCCGGACGCTGCGGCAGGCCCCGGCTGTCGGCGTACGCCCTGGACGCGCAGGCCACGTAGCGGACCTGGCCCAGCTCGCGCGCCACCAGGTTTTGCGGCGGCTCGGACATGATGCGCACGGCGATATCCACTTCGTCGCGCAGCAGGTCCTCGACGCTGTTCTCGAACAGCACGTCCAGCACGATATCCGGATAGGTCTGCTTGAACTCCAGCAGCCAGGGCGTCATCACGAACTGCCCGTAGCCGCTGGGAACGCTCAGCCGGACCTTGCCCTGCGGCGTCTTGCCCAGGGTCTCGACCGATTCGCGCGCGGCCGCCAGTTCGTCCTGGATGGTGCGCCCGTGCTTGTACAGCTTCAGGCCGATTTCCGTGGGCTCCACGCGCCGCGTGGTGCGCCGCACCAGCTGCATGCCCACCGATTTCTCCAGCTGGTTCAGGTGATAGCTGACGTTGGCGCGGGTCATTTTCAGCCGGCGCGCGGCCTCGCTCAGGTTGCCCGCGTCCAGGATTTCCACCAGCAAGGTCAGGGATTTGGTGTCCATGTCGACTCTCCTCGCCCGCATTGTCAAATTTTATTATCCGGCGTGTCAATTATGGATGCCATTGTCAAGACATCTTTACTAGGAAAAAATAAGCCCACACAAGACGGGCCGTCCCTGGCCCGCCCGGCTCCGCGCACGCGGCGCCCCTTCGGAGACACTGTCCATGACAGACAGCGCAAGCAGCGGCGCCGCCCACACGCGCCGCTACGAAGACGTCCTGGTCGTCACCATCGACCATCCCCCGGTCAACGCCCTGAGCGCCGCGGTGCGCCGCGATCTGTCCGCCGCCATCCAGGCCGCGCAGACCGACACGCAAGTCCGCGCGATCCTGCTGCTGGGCGCCGGCAGGAACTTCATCGCGGGCGCCGACATCCGCGAGTTCGGCAAGCCGCCGCAGCAACCCGTCCTGCCGGAAGTGTGCAACCAGATCGAGGCCAGCGCCAAGCCGGTGATCGCGGCCCTGCATGGCGCGGCGCTGGGCGGCGGGCTGGAAATTGCCCTGGCCGCGCACTACCGCGTGGCCCTGGCCAACGCAAAGCTGGGCCTGCCCGAGGTGAACCTGGGCCTGCTGCCCGGCGCCGGCGGCACGCAGCGCGCGCCGCGCCTGATGGGCGCCGAGGCCGCGCTGGACCTGATGCTGTCGGGCAAGCACCTGTCCGCCCAGGCCGCCCTGAAGGCCGGACTGGTCGACACGCTGGCCACGGAAGACGATGCGCTGGATGCGGGGCTGGCCTACACCCGGCAATTGCTGGCGGTGAACGCCGGCCCGCGCCGCACCCGCGACGCCACGGCGGCGCTGGCCGATAAACAAGCGTCGCTGGCCGCGGTGGAAGCCGCCGCCGAACGCGTGGCCGCCACCGCAAAAGGTCTGTATTCGCCCGCCAGGATCGTGGAGGCCGTGCGCGCCGCGATCGAACAGCCTTTCGAAGAGGGCCTGCGCAGCGAACGCGCGCTGTTCCTGCAATGCCTGGACAGCCCCCAGCGGGCCGCGCTGGTGCACGCCTTCTTCGCCGAACGCGAAACCGCCAAGATCCCGGAACTGAAGGAAGCGCGGTCGCGGCGGCTCGAAAGCGTGGGCGTCATCGGCGGCGGCACCATGGGCGCGGGCATCGCCGTGTCGGTGCTGGACGCCGGCCTGCCCGTGGTGATGGTGGAGCAGGACGCCGCCGCTTTGGCGCGCGGCCGCGCGCGTGTCGAACAGGTCTACGACCTGCTGGTCAAGAAGGGCAGGATCCCCGCCGATGAGCGCGCCGCGCGCCTGGCGCGCTTGACCGGCGCCACGACCTACGACGCGCTGGGCGAGGCCGATCTCATCATCGAAGCCGTCTTTGAAGACATGGCCGTCAAGCAAGCCGTCTTCGCGCAGCTGGACCGCGTCGCCAAGCCGGGCGCGGTGCTGGCCACCAACACCTCGTACCTGGACGTGAACCAGATCGCCGCCGCGACGCGCGGCCCGGCCGACGTGTTGGGCCTGCATTTCTTCTCGCCCGCCAACATCATGAAACTGCTGGAAGTCGTGGTGGGCAGCGATACCGCGCCGGACACGGTGGCCACCGGCTTCGAACTGGCGCGGCGCCTGCGCAAGATCCCCGTGCGCGCGGGCGTGTGCGACGGCTTCATCGGCAACCGCATCCTGGCCGTGCACCGGCAGGCCGCCGACATGATGATGGAAGACGGCGCTTCGCCCTATGACATCGATGCGGCCGTACGCGCCTTCGGCTATCCGATGGGCCCCTACCAGATGGCCGACCTGGCGGGCGGCGACATCGGCTGGGCCACGCGCAAGCGCCGCGCCGCCACCCGCGATCCCGCGCTGCGCTATGTGCAGATTCCGGACCGCCTGTGCGAACGCGGCTGGTTCGGCCAGAAGACGGGCCGCGGCTTCTACCTGTATCCGGATGGCGCGCGCCAGGGCACGCCGGATCCGGAAGTGCTCGCCATCATCGACGAGGAACGCCGCCGCACCGGCGTCGCGCCCCGCGCGTTCACCCAGGACGACATCCTGCGCCGCTACCTGGCCGCGATGATCAACGAAGCCGCCAACGTGCTGCACCAGGGCATTGCGCTGCGCCCGTCCGATGTGGACGTGGTGTTCCTGTCCGGCTACGGCTTTCCGCGCCATCGCGGCGGGCCGATGCACTACGCCGACAGCGTGGGCCTGGACCATGTCCTGGCCGACATCCGCGGCTACGCCAAGGAAGACCCCGCGTTCTGGAAGCCCTCGCCGCTGCTGGTGCAGCTGGCCGAGTCCGGCCGCGGCTTCGGCAGCCTGAACGCCGCCTGACCCGCACACCTCCTACAGGAAACCATCATGCGCGAAGCCGTCATCGTCTCCACCGCCCGCACCCCCATCACCAAGGCGGGCCGCGGCGAATTCAACCTGATCGCCGGTCCCACGCTGGCCGCGCACGCGGTGCGCGCCGCGGTCGAACGCGCCGGCGTGGACCCCGCGCTGATCGAAGACGCCTTCATCGGCTGCGGCTATCCGGAAGGCGCCACCGGGCGCAATATCGGCCGCCAGGCGGTGATCCGCGCAGGCCTGCCCGTCAGCGTGGGCGGCGCCACGATCAACCGCTACTGCGCGTCCGGCCTGCAGGCCATCGCCTCGGCAGCCAGCCGCATCGTGATGGACGGCGCCCCCGCCGTGATCGCCGGCGGCGTGGAGCTGGTGTCGCAGATCCGCACCCGCGACGACGGCGTGAGCGGCATGGACCCCTGGATCGTGGCCAACAAGCCCGAACTCTATCTGCCCATGATAGAAACCGCCGACATCGTGGCCGCCCGCTACGGCATCGGCCGCGAGGCCCAGGACCGCTTTGCCGCGCAAAGCCAGGCGCGCACCGAAGCCGCCCAGGCCGCCGGCCGCCTGCGCGAGGAAATCGTCGCCGTCACCACCACCATGTCCGTCACCGACCGCGCGACGGGCGCGGTCACCGAACGCGAAGTGACCGTCGACCGGGACACCTGCAACCGCCCCGGCACCACCTACGAGGCGCTGGCGGGGCTGGCGCCGGTGCGCGGCGAGGGCCAGTTCGTCACGGCCGGCAACGCGTCGCAGCTGTCCGACGGCGCAGCCGCCTGCGTGCTGATGGAGGCCTCTGAGGCGCAGCGCGCCGGCATCCGCCCGCTGGGCGCGTTCCGCGGCCTGGCCATCGCCGGCTGCGAGCCGGACGAGATGGGCATAGGCCCGGTCTACGCGGTGCCCAGGCTGCTGGCGCGCCACGGGCTGAAGGTGCAGGACATCGACCTCTGGGAACTGAACGAGGCGTTTGCCTCGCAAGCGCTGTATTGCCAGGAAAAGCTCGGCATTCCGATGGACCGGCTGAACGTGGACGGCGGCTCCATCGCGCTGGGCCATCCGTTTGGCGTCACCGGCGTGCGCCTGGCCGGGCATGTGCTGATCGAAGGCCGCCGCCGCGGCGCCCGCTATGCCGTCGTCACGATGTGCATCGGCGGCGGCATGGGCGCGGCCGGCCTGTTTGAAATCTATTGAGGATCCCCATGGACCTGGAATTCACTCCCGAAGAAAGCGCCTTCCGCGACGAAGTGCGCGCCTTTCTCGACGCCCGGCTGCCGCGGCGCCTGTCCGACAAGGTCAGCGAGGGCAAGCTACTCACGCGCGACGACATGGCCGAATGGCACGCCATCCTGAACCAGCAAGGCTGGCTGGCGAGCCACTGGCCCGAGGAGTACGGCGGCACTGGCTGGAGCGCCACGCAAAAGTACATCTTCGACAACGAATGCGCACTGGCCGCCGCGCCGCGCATCGTGCCGTTCGGCCTGAGCATGCTGGGCCCGGTGCTGATCAAGTACGGCAGCCAGGCGCAGCGGAGCCATTGGCTGCCGCGCATCCTGGACGGCTCGGACTGGTGGTGCCAGGGCTATTCCGAACCGGGCGCCGGATCGGATCTGGCTTCGGTCAAGACCACCGCGGTGCGCGACGGCGACAGCTACGTCGTCAACGGCCAGAAGACCTGGACCACGCTGGGCCAGTACGCCAACATGATCTTCTGCCTGGTGCGCACCTCGCAGGAAGGCCGGCGCCAGGAAGGCATCAGCTTCCTGCTGATCGACATGAACAGCCCGGGCGTGGAAGTGCGCCCCATCATCACGCTGGACGGCGAGCACGAGGTCAATGAAGTGTTCTTCTCGGACGTGCGCGTGCCGGCCGAAAACCTGGTGGGCGAAGAGAACCGCGGCTGGACCTGCGCCAAGTACCTGCTGACCTATGAACGCACCAACATCGCCGGCGTGGGCCAATCCACGGCCGCGCTGGAACGCCTGAAGACCATCGCCGCGCGCCAGAAGAAGCACGGCCGCCCGCTGGCCGAAGACCCCGACTTCGCGGCCCGGCTGGCCCGCGTGGAAATCGAGCTGGCCAACATGCGCACCACCAATCTGCGCGTGGTGGCGGCCGTGGAAGGCGGCGGCGCGCCCGGCGCCGAAAGCTCCATGCTGAAGATCCGCGGCACGCAGATCCGGCAGGAGATCAGCGCCCTGAACCGCCGCGCCATGGGCCCCTACGCCCGGCCCTTCGTGCCCGAAGCGCTGCACGACGGCTATGACGCGGCGCCCATCGGCCCCGACGGCGCCGCGAGCGCCGCCGCGCAGTACTTCAACAACCGCAAGCTGTCGATCTTCGGCGGCTCCAATGAAATCCAGAAGAACATCATCTCGAAGATGATTCTTGGACTGTAAGGGCCGGCCATGAATTTTGAACACACCGAAGACCGGCGCATGCTGTCCGACATGCTGCGCCGCTTTGTCGCGGAGCAGTATGACTTCGCCACCCGCATGCGCCACGCCCAATCGCCGCAGGGCTACAGCGTGGACTTCTGGCATCGTTACGCGGAACTGGGCGCCATCGGCGCGCTGTTTTCCGAGGCCGACGGCGGCCTGGGCGGCGCGGGGTTCGATATCTCCGTCGTCTTCGAAGCACTGGGCCGCGGCCTGGTCGTCGAACCCTTTCTGGACGCCTTGATGGTCGGCACCGCGATCGCCGCGGCCGGCTCGCCGGCCCAACGCGAAGCGCTCGACGGCCTGATCGCGGGCGGCCTCACCGCCGCCCTCGCCCACGCCGAACCCGGCTCCGGCTACGAACTGAACCAGGTGAGCACGCGCGCCGAGCGCAACGCGGACGGCTGGGTGCTCAACGGCGCCAAGGCGGTGGTGAACGCGGGCGAGCACGCCGACCTGTTCCTGGTGTCGGCGCGCACCGCGGGCGCGGAAGACGACGAGGCCGGCATCAGCCTGTTCCTGGTCAGCGCCGGCACGCCCGGCATGAGCGCGCGCGGCTATGGGCTGATCGACGGCGGCCGCGCGGCGGAACTTGCCTTAGACCAGGTGCAACTGGGCCCGGACGCCCTGCTGGGCGAGGCGGGCGCGGGCTACGCGCTGCTGGAACGCGCCACCGGCCGCGGCATCCTGGCGCTGTGCGCGCAAGCCGTCGGCGCCATGGACTGCGCCCGCGACGCCACGCTGGAATACCTGCGCACCCGCCGCCAGTTCGGCGCGCCCATCGGCAGCTTCCAGGCGCTGCAGCATCGCATGGCCGATGTGCTGCTGGAGATCGAGCAGGCGCGCTCGGCCGTCATCAACGCGGCCGCCGCCGTGGACCACCCCGACCGCGCCACGCGTGAACGCGCGCTGTCCGCCGCCAAGTACACCATCGGCCGCATCGGCACCCTGGTGGCCGAAGAGAGCATCCAGCTGCATGGCGGCATCGGCATGACCTGGGAACTGCCGCTGGCGCACTACGCCAAGCGTCTGGTCATGATCGATCACCAGCTGGGCGACGAAGACCACCACCTGCGCCGCTACATCGCGCTGGGGCAGGCCTGAACGGAGGAATACGGACATGACCCAGTCCCCTGTCGCCCCGCCCTTGTCGGGCCCTTTCGCGGCGCCGTTCCCCGTACGCACCGCGCAGGACGTCCAGCGCCTGCAGGCGCGGCCCCTGGCCGAGACGCTGACGGTGCAAAGCACCTATGAGATCTTCCGCAATTCCGCGGCCGCCTTCGGCGACAAGACCGCGCTGACCTTCCTGCGCAGCGCGGACCCCGAGGACGAGGCGGTGCGCTGGAGCTATCGCGAACTGCTGGCGGGCATCCACCAGACGGCCAACCTGCTGCACAGCCTGGGCATCCGCGAGGGCGACGCGGTGGGTGTGCTGCTGCCTGGCTGCCTGGAATACCACCTGGCGCTGTGGGGCGGCGAGGCGGCCGGCATCGTCCAGCCGCTCAATCCCCTGCTGACCGAGGACAAGCTCGCATCCCTAATGACCACGGCGCGCGCCAAGGTGCTGATCGCCTATGGGTCGGACGTGGAATGCGGTTCCTGGTCCAAGGCCCTGCGCCTGCGTGAACGCGTGCCCACCTTGCAGACCCTGCTGCGCGTGGCGCCTGGTGACGAGCCCCTGTCGGCCCGCCCCGCGCTGCCCGAAGCGGCGCTCGACTTCAATGCCGGCCGGGCCGCCCAACCGTCGGACCGGCTGGTCAGCGGACGCGTCATCCGCGCCGGCGACGTGGCCGCGTATTTCCATACCGGCGGCACTACCGGCGCGCCCAAGCTTGCCGTCCATACCCACGCCAACCAGGTCTTCTCGGCCTGGGCGGCCGTGCAGCTGCAGAACGCCGGCCCGGACGACGTGGTCATCAACGGCTATCCGCTGTTCCACGTGGCCGGCGTGTTGCCGGCTTCGCTGGCGGCGCTGTCGGCCGGCGTGGAAACCGTCATCCCCACCACCCTGCTGCTGCGCAACCGCGACGTGCTGCGCAATTACTGGCGCCTGGTGGAGAAGCACCGCGCCACCTCGCTGCAAGGCGTGCCCACCATCCTGGCGGCGCTGGCCGACGTGCCGCTGGCGGGCGCCGACATCTCGTCGCTGCGCTATTGCCGCACCGGCGCGGCGCCGCTGCCCGCGGAACTGGCGCAGCGCTTCAAGCGCCTGTTCGGTCTGCATGTCAGCGAAAGCCTGGGCATGACCGAGATGGCCGGCATTTCGTCGATCTCGCCTCCCGGCTGCGAATTCCCCGTGAATTGCGTGGGCTTTCCGCTGCCCTACGTGCAGGTGCGCATCGCGGGCCTGGACATGCCCGCCGGCCAGCCCGCGCGTGAACTCCCCGCCGGCACGCCGGGCATGGTGCTGTTCAAGGCGCCCAACGTCATCCCCGGCTTCCTGGACCCCGAGGACACCGCGCGCGCGTTCACCGGGGACGGCTGGCTGATCAGTGGCGACGTCGGGTTCATGGATGGCGAAGGCCGCCTGCACCTGCAGGGCCGCGCCAAGGACCTGATCATCCGCGGCGGCCACAACATCGACCCCAAGACCATCGAGGACGCGCTGGCCACGCACCCGGCCGTGCAGCTTTGCGCCGCCGTCGGCGCGCCGGACGCCTACGCCGGAGAGCTGCCCATCGCCTTCGTCACGCTGACCGAAGGCGCCGAAACCTCCGAGGCCGACCTCATCGCCTACGCCGCCGAACATGTGGACGAAGGCCCGGCGCGGCCCAAGCGCGTCATCGTCCTGGACAGCATGCCCCAGACCAACGTGGGCAAGATCTACAAACCCGATTTGCGCCGCCTGGCGACCGCCGTGTCGGTCCAGGCCGTGGTGGCGCGCACCCTGCATGAAGCCGGCCTTGCGCAAGACGATCCCGTCTTTCGCGTGCTGGCCGATGCGCAACCGGATGTCGCCGTAGAAGCCGGCGCCGGTGCGCCCGCGCCGCTGAAAGCCCGGCTGCGCGAAGCGCTGTCACGGCTGCCCGTCAAGGTCGTCTTGCGCGACTGACCCGCAGCCACATAACAACACTCACGGAGACAACCCTTATGGCCCATCTGCCCCTGCGACGCGCTTGCCTGAGCGCCCTGCTGCTCACCCTGGCAAGCGCCGCCCTGCCCTTGTCCGCCAGCGCGGCAACCGATTTCCCCACCAAGCCCATCACCCTGATCGTGCCGTTCCCGGCCGGCGGCTCCACCGACCGCCATCTGCGTATAGTCGCGCAGGACGCCGCCAAGCACCTGGGCCAGCCCGTCATCGTGGAGAACCGTCCGGGCGCGGGCGGCACGCTGGGCACGGCCACCATGGCCAAGACCGCCAAGCCGGACGGCTACACGATCGCCCTGTATACCCTGGCGATGCTGCGCATGCCATATATGCAGAAAAGCAGCTGGGACCCCATCAACGACTTCACCTTCATCCTGGGCCTGTCCGGCTACACCTTCGGCTTCACCGTGCGCTCGGACTCGCCGTACAAGACCTTCAACGAATACATCGAGGCCGCGCGCAAGGCGCCTGGCACGATCGACTACGGCTCGACCGGCATCGGCTCGTCGCCGCACCTGCTGATCGAAGAGATCGCCATCAACGCCAAGGTCAAGCTGAACCATGTCCCGTTCAAGGGCAACGCCGACATGCAGCAGGCGCTCCTGGGCGGCCACGTCATGGCGCAAAGCGACGCCACCGGCTGGGACCAGTTCGTGGACTCCGGCAAGATGCGCCTGCTCGTCACCTTCGGCGAAAAACGCACGACCCGCTGGCCTGACGTGCCCACCGCGCAGGAGCTGGGCTACAAGGTCGTGTCCACGTCCCCTTACGGCCTGGCCGGCCCCAAGGGCATGGATCCGGCGGTGGTGAAGATCCTGCACGACGCCTTCAAAAAGGCGCTGTTCGGCCCGGCCAGCATGGAGGTCATGAAGCAGCTCAACCAGGAGCCCGCCTACCGCGACAGCCAGGAGTACAAGGCGTGGGCGCAGGCCACCTACGTCAAGGAAAAGGGGCTGATCGAGTACCTGGGGCTGATGGCTAAAGACTGAGGCCCGCGGCCTCCTGGATCGTCTGGAGGCAGAACTGCCGGGTGATGCGCGTGGCCGGGCTGATGCTGCGGCCACGCAAGGTCACGAATGCGAAGTGCGCCTGGATCTCGAAGTCCCGCGGCGCCGGCAGCAGGACCAGGCGATCCGAATCCGCCTGCGCCCGCGCCGACGCCAGCACGCCCAGGAACACCGCGTCCGAGCGCTCGACGATATCGAACAGGTAGGAAATGTCTTCGCACTCCATGTGCAGTTCGAATCCGCCTGGCGCCGCCGCGCCCGACAGCCGGCGGCGGGTCTCGGGGCTCAGCCCGGTGGAGACGATGGGATAGCGCAGGACATCCGTCAGCGCGGCCTGCCGCAGGTCCAGCAGGGGATGGCCCGGCCGGCAGATGAAGCCCGAGGACACGGCGGGCATGGGCGCCACCTCCAGGTCTTCCTCGTTGTCCAGCGTCCGCACATGCACGACCAGCGCGTCCAGCACGCGCTCGCGCAGGCTGACCAGCAGCGACTCCGTGGGGCCGCGTGACAGCTTCACGCGCAGCTTGGGATAGTCGTCCAGCATGTGCTGCATCAGCGGCACGCTGAGCAAGGCGCTGGGCGCCGCCCCCAGTCCCAGCCGGATGGCGCCCGTCTCGCCCTGCGCCAGCAGTTCCGCCTCCCGGCGGATCTCTTCCACTTCCCCCAGCACGCGCCGCGCGCGTTGCGCCACCAGGCGGCCCAGCGGCGTGGGCTCATTGCGCTTGCCGATGCGATCCACCAGCGGCGCGCCCAATTCGCCTTCAAGCAATTGGATGCTGCGGCTGAACGCCGGCTGCGACAGGTGCTGCATTTCAGCCGCGCGCGTGAACGAGCCGGTTTCCAGTAGCGCCACCAGATGAGCAAGCTGAGAGAGATTCATGGGCTGGCCCCGATTAATCATGCGTAAAACGCATTGTAATCAGCCAATCAATCTATTGGACAGATGAATCGGCCACTTCTAGCATCGCATCCAGCACTCAGATCACAAGGGGAATGCCATGAAAAAACACCTGATGTTTGCCGTTGCCGTCTTGTTGGCCGGGCTGGGCGGCGGCGCCTGCGCCCAAGACTTTCCCGCCAGGCCTGTATCCCTGCTGGTGCCCTACCCGGCCGGGGCCGCCAGCGACATCACCGCCCGCGCGGTGCAGGGCCCCATCTCGCAATCGCTGGGCGTGCAGGTCGTGGTGGAGAACCTGGGCGGCGCCAACGGCGCGCTGGGCGCCAATCGCGTGTTGAACGCCAAGGCGGACGGCTACACCCTGTTCCAGGGTTCGCCCAACGAACTGATCCTGGCGGGCCTGACGAACAAGGCCGTCGCCTACAAGCCAGACGACTTCCAATTCGTCGCGCCGGTGGCCACCTCGCCCTACGTGGTGATCACCCGCGCGGGCCTGGGCGCAGCCGACGTCGATGAACTGCTTGCCCTGGCGCACCAGCGCGGCGTGCCGCTGACCTACGGTTCGGGCGGCGCGGGGTCGATGATCCACCTGATCTCGGAGGCGCTGGCGCAGCGCACCGGCGTCAAGCTCACGCACATTCCGTATCGCGGCGGCGCGCCGCTGATCACGGACCTGGCCGGCGGGCAGATCGATTTCGCCATCGTGCCGTATCAGGCGAACTACGAGGATATGCGCCGCGAGGGCCGGCTGAAGATCATCGGAACCCTGAACCGTGAACGCCTGCCGGCCTTGCCCGACGTGCCCAGCGTGCAGGAAAGCGCGAACCTGAAGGACTTCAACTACACCATCTGGACCGCCTATCTGGTGAAGAAAGGCACGCCCGCCGATGCCGTCCAGAAGCTGCATCGGGCGGTGCAGGCATCGCTGCGCGACCCCGCCGCCCGCAAGACGCTGGAGGCGCAGGGCAAGATCCTGTTCCCGCCGCAGTCGCTCGCCGAAGGCCAGGCCTTCTACGCCGAACAGACCGCCAGCCTGGCCGAACTGGTGCGGCGCAGCGGCTTTCGCGGCGAATAAGCCGCCCCGGGCGACGCGCCACCCCGCGCGCGCCGCCATCCACCCAACCCGGAATCCCCACATGTCCGACCCCATCGTTCCCGTGCTCGACCACCTTGCGTCTCGCCAGGCGCAGATAGAAAGCTGGCTCAAGACATTCCTGCGCATTCCCAGCGTCAGCGCGGATCCGGCCTACGCCGGATCCATGGACGAGGCGCGCCGCCTGCTGTGCGAAAGGCTGCGTGCGGGAGGCCTGGACCACGTGCAACTGCTGGATGGCGGCGGCGAGCCCGCGGTATACGGGGAATGGACCGGTGCGCCCGGCCGGCCTACCCTGCTGATCTATGGCCACTATGACGTACAGCCGGCCGACCCGGTCGAGCTGTGGCGCACTCCGCCGTTCGAACCCACGCTGGTCGGCGACCGGCTGTATGCGCGCGGCGCCTCGGACGTCAAGGGATCGACGACCGTCGCGCTCGAGGTCGTGTTCGCGTTTCTTGCCGTGCTGCGTTCGTGTCCGGTCAATATCAAAGTGTTCATCGAGGGCGAAGAGGAAACGGGCAGCCCCACCTTGCGCCCGCTGATACAGCGCCATCGGCAACTGCTGGCGGCGGACGCCGTCCTGTCGGCGGACGGCGGCCGCGCCAGCGCCGTGACGCCCACCATCAACACGGGCGCACGCGGCCACGCGGCGCTGGAGATCAGGCTGCGCACGGCCGCGAAGGATCTGCATTCCGGCCGCTACGGCGGCGGAGTCAGGAATGCGCTGCACGAGATGGCGGCGCTGCTCGCCTCATTGCATCGGCGCGACGGCAGCGTGGCCGTGCAGGGATTCGACGCGGGCGCCCGGCCGCCCACGCCGCGCCAGCGCCAGGACACGGCGGCGTTTCCCTACGACGAAGCGGCCTTCTTCTCGGACGTGGCGGGCGCCTCGCACGGCGAACCTGGCTACAGCCCGCGCGAACGCATCACCCTGCGGCCGGCGCTGGACGTCAACGGCATGTGGGGCGGCTACACCGGCGCGGGCGCCAAGACCATCATCCCAAGCCTCGCCTCGGCCAAGCTGACGGCGCGCGTGGTGGAGGGCCAGGACCCCGCGCAGGTCATCCAGTCGGTGCTGACGCATCTGGAAGCCGCCTGCCCGCCGGGCTGCGAGCTGGACGTCGTGGCGTTGAACCCGGGGTCGCCCGCGGCAACGCTGCCCCCCGCGCATCCGCTGGTCACGGCCGCCGAAGCCGTGCTGCAGACCCCGGGCGGCGCAAGGCCTGTCCACGTGCGCCTGGGCGCCAGCGTGCCCATCACTTCCCTGTTCAAGGAAACGCTGGGCATCGACACCCTGATGTTCGGCTTCAACCTGCCCGACGAGGACGTGCATGCGCCCAACGAGTTCTTCCGGCTGTCGTCCATCAGCCAAGGCCTGCAGGCCTGGACCCGGCTGCTGGACGAACTGGGCCGCTATCAGCCGTCGGCATTTCACGGGAACTGAAGCCGCTGGCGCACAATCCCGGCGGGCTCGGCATATTCTGCGTATCAATTTTGTATGCAAAAAATGTCCGACCTCCCGGGTCGGCATTTGATAGACTGGCTGCCCGATGGTTTTTCCCTCCCGGCAGCCGCTGCCGCGCCCCATGACCCAGGAAGTTCAGACTGATCCCAGCGCCGACGACATCGCCAAGGAAGTGGCCGCCGCCATCGTGGCGCACAAGCTTCCGCCCGGCACCCGCCTGCGCGAAGAGGCCCTGGCCCGGGTCTACAAGGTCAGCCGCACCAAGATCCGCGCCGCCTTGCTGATGCTGTCCAAGGACAAGCTGATCAACATCGTTCCGGACAAGGGCGCATTCGTCAGCAAGCCCGACGCGAACGAAGCCCGCGAGGTCTATGCGGTGCGCCGCATCCTGGAAGCCGCGCTCGCCCGCGAATTCGTCGCTTGCGCCAAGGCCGCCGATTACCGTCGCATCGATGCGCACCTGGCCCAAGAGCGCCGCTCGCTGGACAGCGGCGACGTGCAGACGCGCAACCACCTGCTCAGCCATTTCCACATCCTGCTGGCGGAGGCCGTGGGCAATTCCGTGCTGACCGGCATGCTGCGCGAACTGTCCGCGCGCAGCGCCGTGATCACCGTGCTGTATCAAAGCTCGCACGACGCCAGTTGCTCCTCGCAGGAACACCACGCTTTCATCGAAGCGGCCCGTGCCGGCGATACCGAGCGCGCCTGCGCCCTGATGGACGAGCATCTGGAACACGTCCAGACCGCGCTGAACTTCACCGACGACAACCCGGCCGGCAGCGACCTGGTCACCGCGCTGCTGAGCTGACCGCGCCGGCCTAGCCCGCCCGCAGCAGCTGCTCCATGCGCTGCTGCAGCCACTGTTCCGTCTCGCTCGGCGCGGCGCCCTGCAGCCACAGGGTGCGCACGGACAGCATCGGCAAGGAAAGGCCCGCGCACGGAAGCGGGGTCAGCGTGGTGCGAAAGCTCTCGTATTCCGCGATGTTCAGCGGCAGGATCGCCCACCCCAGCCCGTCGGCCACCATGCCGGCGATGCTGTAGAAGCTGTCGGTGCGCCACACCGTGGGGCTCAGCACCATATCGTCCACCCCTTCCATCTGCATGACCAGCTGCCGGTGCCGCGCCAGTTCCGTGCGCGTCACCTCGGGCAGCGCGGCCAGCGGGTGCCCGGAAGCCACGTAAATGCCCTGCGCCACATGGCCCAGGTAGCGATGCGCGAAGGCGCTGCCCGGATCGCCCCGGTCGAAGTGGAAGGCGATGCTTGCGCGCCCCTGCCGTACATAGTCGGCCACCTCGGTCGCGGTGCCGTTCAGCTGCGTCAGCTCCAGCGCCGGAAAGCGCGCGGCCAGCTCCACCACCAGCGCGCCCAGCACCAGATAGGGCAAAGCCTCGTCCAGCGCGATCGAGAGCCGCGCGTCCGCTCCGCCCGCGAACGACATCGCGCGCTGGCTCAGTCCGCCCGCCTGGCGCAGCAGCTCCTTCGCTTCCAGCAGCATCACCTCGCCTGCGGGGGTCAGGGTGGCGTTGCGGCGCGAGCGGTCGAACAGCTCCACGCCCAGGTCCGCTTCCAGCAGGCCCACCGAGGTGCTGACCGCCGACTGCGCGCGGCCGATACGCCGGGCCGCGGCCGAAAACGAGCCGGCCTCGGCCGCCGCCACGAATTGGCGCAGTTGATCCAAGGTCCATTGCATACGGTCGCGCCTCCTATCCATCTATTTTATAGATGCAATCCAACTTTATACGGCAAATATACAGATGGATAATGCCAGCCGGAGATCCGGCCCCCCGTAACGGCGCGCCGGGCCCCGGTAATCAACAGGAGTAGAACCATGCAGCGGACTCTTTCGAACGCTGTCGCCACGGCCGCCCCTGGCCGCTGGCTGGTGCTGGCCATCGTGTCCAGCGCCTTGTTGCTGATCGTCGTGGACATGACGGTGCTGTATACCGCCCTGCCCCGGCTCACGCATGAACTGGGCGTCACGGCCTCGGCCAAGCTGTGGATCGTGAACGTGTACGCGCTGGTGGTGTCCGGCCTGCTGCTGGGCATGGGCACCCTGGGCGACCGGCTGGGCCACAAGCGGCTCTTCATGATGGGGCTGACGGTGTTCGGCGTGGCCTCGCTGGCCGCCGCCTACTCGCCCGGCGCCGCCATCCTGATCGCGGCGCGCGCGCTGCTGGCCGTGGGCGCGGCCATGATGATGCCCGCCACCCTGTCCATCCTGCGGCTCACCTTCGCCGACGAACGCGAGCGCGCCGTAGCCATCGGCGTGTGGGCCTCGGTGGCCTCGGGCGGCGCGGCCTTGGGCCCCGTGGTGGGCGGCGTGCTGCTGGAGCATTTCTGGTGGGGATCGGTGTTCCTGATCAACGTCCCCATCGTCCTGCTGGCGCTGCCGCTGGCATGGCGTTTCATCCCCGCCAGCAAGCCCGACGCCAGCCGCCCCTGGGACCTGGCCGGATCGCTGCAAGTGATGGTGGGACTGATTCTGTGCGCCTACGCGCTGAAGGAACTGGGCCGCGCATCCACGTCGTGGTTGCACGCCGGGCTGGCCTGCGCGGGTGGCGCGGCCATGCTCGCCATCTTCGTGCGCCGCCAGCGGCGCCGGCCCCATCCGCTGATCGACTTTGCCATCTTCCGCAATGCCGCCTTCAGTTCGGCCGTGGCCGCGGCGCTGTTCGCCGCCGCCGCGCTGCTGGGGATGGAACTGGTGTTCAGCCAGCGGCTGCAGCTGGTGCTGGGCATGTCGCCGATCCAGTCGGCCCTCTTCATCCTGCCGCTGCCGCTGGCCGCGTTCGTGGCCGGCCCGCTGGCCGGTTTGCTGCTGGGCCGCATCAGCAGCAAGCGGCTGCTGTTCCTGTCGCTGCTGGTGTCGGGCGCCGGCATGGGCGGCTACCTGCTGACCTACGACGGCTCCATCATGCCGCAGATGATCAGCCTGAGCGTCCTGGGCGTGGGCATCGGCGCCACCATGACGGCGGCCTCCAGCACCATCATGCAGAGCGCCACGCCCGAGCGCGCCGGCATGGCGGCGTCCATCGAGGAAGTGTCGTACGAACTGGGCGGCGCGCTGGGCGTGACCCTGATGGGATCGATCCTGTCGGGCGTCTACGCGCAGTCGCTGGCCGTGCCCGCCGGCGTGGCCGAGACCACCGCGGCCCGCGACAGCCTCGACGAGGCCCTGATCATCGCCGAAAGCCTGCCGGCGGACCTGGCCGCCACGCTGACCCGGCTGGCCAGGGCCGCATTCGAAACCGGCTACGCCGCCGTGATCGCCACAGCGACGGTCATGCTGCTCGCGACGGCCGCCTTCGTCCTGCTCAACCGCGCGCGCCGGCCGCCGCAGCCCGGCTGAGCAGCAGGCGACCCGCTCAGCCGTTGCGAAACGCGTTGTCCATGTCCGCGATCAGGTCTTCCTCGTGCTCCAGGCCGATGGAGATCCGGATCAGCCCTTCCGACACGCCGGCCGCGTCGCGCTCGGCCGCCGGCACGCCGGAGTGGGTGGTCGACGCCGGATGGCACACCAGCGTTTCCGTGCCGCCCAGGCTGACCGCCGACTTGAACAGATGCAAGGCGTTGATGAAGCGGAACGCCCGGGCGCGCCCGCCTTCCAGCACGAAGGCGAAGGTCGAGCCCGGCCCCGTGCACTGGCGCTTGTAGACTTCCTGGTAGGCGCGGTCGGCAATCATTTCCGGATGGAAGATCTGCACCTTCTCGTGCGGATTGCCCGACAGCCATTGCGCCACCTTGGTCGCCGTGCGGGCCGCCTGCTTCATGCGCAACACCACCGTTTCCATCGAGCGCGTGATCATCCAGCAGGAATGCGGGTCCAGCTGCGAGCCGAAGGCGCTGCGGATGGCGCGCACCTTCCTGATCAGGTCCTTGCTCCCGGTCACCGCGCCCGCCACCAGGTCACTATGGCCGCCCACGTATTTCGTGAGCGAGTACACGCACAGGTCCACGCCATGCTCGGCCGGCTTCTGGAAGATCGGCCCCAGCAGCGTGTTGTCGCAAACCGAGATCGGGCGGTAGCCGTGGCGCGTCTCGAACGCGTCCAGCTCGTTCTTCATCGCCTCGAAGTCGAACAGCGCGTTGGTCGGATTGGCGGGCGTTTCGATGTAGAACACCTTCACCGGCCCCTTGGCCGCCGCATCTTCCAGCGCGGTTCGCATGCTCTTGGGCGACAAACCGTCCGGCACCGGATGCGAGCCTATGCCCCACTCCGGGAAGATCTTGCCTATCAGGGTCTCGGTGCCGCCATACAGGGGCACGGACTGCACCAGCTGATCGCCGGGCCGCAGAAAGGCCATCAGGACGGCGCTGATCGCCGACATGCCGCTGGAAGTCACTGCGGCGTCTTCGGAACCGTCCAGCAGCGACAGGCGGTCTTCCACGATTTCCAGGTTCGGATGATTGAAGCGGCTGTACACCAGCCCGGCGGTTTCCCCCTGCGGCAAGGGCTTGCGGCCCGACACCAGGTCAAAGAAAGCCGCGCCGTCCTCGGCCGAGCGGAACGCGAACGTCGACGTCAGGAACACCGGCGGCTTGACCGCGCCTTCGGACAGAAAGGGGTCGTAGCCGTAGGACATCATCTGCGTTTCCGCATGCAGGGGACGGCCGAAAATGTCTTTCTTGTGATAGCTCGAATAAGTCATGGTGTGCCTCTTTCTCTGGTGTTCCAGCCGACCGGGCAGGCGCGTCACGCATTGAAAGACGATAGCGCCGGCCGCTCCGGGATGCATTGCAGTATGGGCGTTGTCGCCGGCAATAATCTTTCCATTTCGTTCGCAAGATCGCCATAATGGGAAACAACGTTTCCTACACAACGAAAACAATGAAAGACACTGCCTTGTTACATCAACTTGACGCGATCGATTGGAAAATCATGAAAATCCTTCAAGAAGATGGCCGCCTGAGTAACGCCGAACTGGCCGAACGCGTGTCGCTGTCGGCCTCGCCCTGCTGGAAACGGCTGAAGCGCCTGGAGACAACGGGCGTGATCCGCGGCTACCAAGCCATCCTGGACCGCCGCGCGCTGGGGGTGGGAGTCGTGGCGTTCGTCAGCATCTCGCTGGACAACCACACCGAGAAAACCTGCCACGCCTTCGAAGCCAGCGTGCTGGCCATGCCGGAGGTGCTGGCCTGCCACAACACCACCGGGCAGCACGACTACCTGCTGCACATCATGGCGCGGGATTTCGACGCCTATTCGGAATTCGTGCGCGGCCGCCTGCGCACCCTGCCTGGGGTGAAGGAACTGCTCAGCACGCTATCGATGCATGAAGTGAAATCGTCGACCAAGCTGCACCTGTAAGCGCGCAGCTCGCGGCCGGCATGGCGCTGGCCGCTACAGCTGGCCCGGCACCACGCGGTTGCGGCCTAGCCGCTTGGCCTCGTACAGGCTGCGGTCGGCAACCTGGATCAGGTCCGTGCAGGGCTGGTCGGCCTGGGGCACCGCCGTGGCCGTGCCCACGCTGACCGTCAGCCAGGGGCTGGTGCCCGCGTCCCGTTGCGGAATCTGCATGGCTTCGACGGCGCGGCGCAGTTTCTCGGCCGCCAGGCGGGCGCTGCCGGCCGGGGTGCCCGGCAGCACCAGCGCAAACTCTTCGCCGCCGAAGCGGGCCGCCAGGTCGGTGGACCGGTCGCAACTGGAAAAGATCGTGTTGGCCACGCGCTTGAGCGCTTCGTCGCCCGCGATATGGCCGTAGGTGTCGTTGTAGGACTTGAAGTGGTCCACGTCGATCATCAGCATGCTGATCTCGCGGCCGTCGCGGCGCGCGCGCTGCCATTCGGCGTTCAGGTATTCATCGAAATACCGCCGGTTGCCCAGCCCTGTCAGGCCGTCCGAATTGGTGAGCCGGCGCAGTTCCATATTGCTTTCCAGCAATTGCTGCTGGCTTTGGCGCAGGGCCTGATAGGCCTCGTCGCGCTGCACCAGCGCCATATAGGAGCGCGAATGGTAGCGGAGGCGCGCCACCAGTTCGAGGGAGTCCGGCAGCTTCACCAGGTAATCGTTGGCGCCCGACGCGAAGGCGGCGCTCTTGATCGCCGGGTCTTCCTTGGTGGACAGCACGATGATCGGGATGTCCCGTGTCACGGGATGGCCGCGGTATTCCCGCACCAGGCTCAGGCCGTCCACGCCGGGCAGGACCAGGTCCTGCAGGATGACCGTGGGCCGGGTCTGGATCGCTACGCTCAGTGCCTTGTAGGGATCCGAACAATAGTGAAAGTCGATGTTGCCCTCCGGGACCAGCGCGCGCCGGATGGCTTCGCCGACCATGACCTGATCGTCAACGAGCAACACCATTGCCCCGTGCGAATTCAGATCCGCCGAAGCCGTGCCGTCTGTGGGAGGGAGCATAGTAAGTCCTTGATTTCCGCCTAGATCCCGATGCTCAGGCAAACGCCTGGATCACCCGGGACGCAATTTGTTCCAGTGGCCTGATCTCCACCGCCGCCTGCATGGCCGCGGCCGCCTTCGGCATGCCATACACGGCGCTGGTCGCCTGGTCCTGCGCGATGGTCAGGCATCCGCGTTCGCGCAGCGCCTTCAGGCCGCGCGCGCCGTCCTGCCCCATGCCCGTGAGCAGCACGCCGACCGCCAGGCCGCGCCAGTGCTGCGCCACGCTATGAAAGAAAACGTCGATGGAAGGCCGGTACAGGCTTTCCGTGGGGTTGTCGGTATAACCGAGCGTACCATCGGCCAGCAGCTGCAGATGGTCGTCGGTGCCTGCCAGCAGGATCTGCCCGGGCAGGGGCCGCTCGCCCTCCCGCACCAGCCTGACGGGCAGGGGCACCTGGTCGTTGAGCCAGTCCGCCATGCCGGCCGCGAACGACGCATCCACGTGCTGCACCAGCACGATGCCCGCCGGAAAATCCAGCGGAAGGTCGCGCAGCAGCTGGGCCAGCGTGGCCGGCCCGCCGGCCGACGCGCCTATCACCAGCAGGCGCCGCTCGCCCGGATGCGGCGCCGGCTTGGCCAGGGGACTGAGGGTCGGGCGGCTGCCATAACGGCCGATCAGCCAGCCGATGTTGCGGATCTTGCGCAGCAGCGGCGCCGCCGCGCTGCGCATGTCCGCGGCGCCGACCACCGGCGTATCCACTGCGTCCAGCGCGCCATGGCCCATGGCGTCGAAGACCCGCGGTGTATGGCGCGCCACGTCCGCCGTCACCACGACAATCGCGCAAGGCGTTTCCGCCATGATGCGGCGCGTCGCCTCGACGCCGTCCATGACGGGCATGATGAGATCCATCAGCACCACGTCCGGGCGGTCGCGCGCGCACTGCTCCACGGCCTCCAGGCCATTGGACGCCACCCACGCCACTTCCAGGCCTGGCTCCAGCGCGATCGCCCGTCTCAGGGTCTCGACCGCCATCTGCATATCGTTGACGATCCCGATTCTCACGTCCGCGCCTTTCCGATCAGGTCTTCCACGGCATCGAGCAGCGCATCGTCGTGGAAGCTGCCCTTGGCCAGATAGTAGTCGGCGCCCGCATCCAGCCCGCGCCGCCGGTCCTCTTCCCGGTCCTTATACGACACCACCATTACGGGCAGGCTCTGCAGCTTGGGATCCGCCTTGATCCGGGACACCAGCTCGATGCCGTCCATGCGGGGCATGTCGACGTCGGTCACGACCAGATCAAAGGCCTCGTTGCGCAACATGTTCCAGCCGTCCATGCCGTCCACCGCCACGGCCACGTCGAAGCCCCGGTTGAGCAGCAGCTTGCGCTCCAGTTCGCGCACCGTCAACGAGTCGTCCACGACCAGCACGCGCTTGCGGCGGCGGGCCAGCGTCGCCTCCCCGCCCCCCTCCACCCGCGCCAGGCGTCCGCCCTCGACCAGTTTCTGGACGGACACCAGCATGTCCTCCACGTCCAGGATCAGCAGCGGCGTGCCGTCGTCCATCAGGGAACCCGCCATCACATCCTGCACCTTGCCCAGCCGCGGATCCAGCGGCTGCACCACCAGCGTGCGCTCGCCCACGTAGCGGTCCACGGCGACGCCGTAGAGCCGGTCATGGTCGCCGACCACCACCACGGGCAGCGTGTCCGCGGCCGGCGCGGGCTCGCCCGCGCGCAGGATCTGCCGCGCCGACACCAGCCCGATCTGCCGGCCCATGAAGCGGAAATGCTGATGCCCTTCAAGCTGTTCGATGTCCTGCGCCTGCAGCTGCAGCGCATGCCTGACATAGGCCAGCGGAAACGCGTAGATCTCGCCCTGCACTTCGACCAGCAGGCTGCGCACCACCGACAGCGACAAGGGCATCTCCAGCACGAAGCGCGTGCCCTGGCCGGCCTGCTGGTGGATCCGCACGGCGCCACGCAGCTGCCGCGCCATCGTCTGCACCACGTCCAGCCCCACGCCACGCCCGGAGATCTCGGTGACCTCGTCGCGCGTACTGAAGCCGGACAGGAACAGGAACTCCAGCAACTCGGACTCGGTCAGCCGGGCGGCGGTCTCGGCGTTGGTGAGCTTGCGCTCCACGACTTCGACGCGCAACCGGTCCAGCGATATGCCGCAACCGTCGTCGGCCAGTTCGATCAGCAGCATGCCCGCCGCATGGCGCGCCGACAGCCGGATCAGGCCTTCCGGCGGCTTGCCCGCATCCATCCGGGCCTGGGGCATTTCAATGCCATGGTCCACGGCATTGCGCAGCAGGTGCATGAGCGGGGCATCCAGCTTGTCGAGGATGTCGCGGTCCACCTGCGTGTTCTCGCCTTCGATCTCCAGCCGCACCTGCTTGCCCAGCGAGCGCCCCAGGTCCCGGACCATGCGCGCCATGCCGTTCAGCCCGTCGCCAAAGGGCCGCATCCGGCAGGCCAGCGCGGTGTCGTAGAGGCGCTGCGCCAGATGGCTCATGCGCCAGCCGAACTCATCGACTTCGCTCGCGCGCTGGGTCAATTCCTGCTGGCATTGCGCGACGATCCGCTGCGCGTCGTCCAGCGCCGCCTGCCCGCGCGCGTCCAGCGGCTGCCCGGCCAGCGCGGCGCGCACGCCGTCCAGCGCATGCGCGGCGCCCGCCTGCATGCGCCGCAGCCGCAGCATCGAGGCGCTGAACGGTCCGATCCAATGCGACTCCACCAGCGTCTCGCTGGACAGGCCCAGCAATTTGTTCAGCGTGTCGGCCGTGACGCGCAGCACCCGTTCGCCTTCGCCCAGCCCGCGATCCGAACTGCGCCGCAGCGGAGGCATCGCCGCGGACGCGGCAGCCGGCGCCGGCGCCGGTGTTGCCGCAGGCTCGTCCTCCAGCCGCACGATGGGGGGCAGGAAGTCCGATGGCCGGGGCGCGCGCGGCGGCGGGGCCGGTACCGCGTTGGGCGTGTTGCTCAGGCGCGCCACCAGTTCGTCGATCTCGACATCCAGTTCCGCGCCGGGCGTGGCCACGCGCTGCAGCAGGTCGGCGCCCATCAGCAAGGCGTCGATATCGGTGGCCTGCAGGCGCGCGCGCCCTTCCTGCGCCGCCACCAGACAATCCTCCATGGCGTGCGCAATGCGCACCGCGGGGTGCAGGTCGACGATGCGGGCGGCGCCCTTGAGTGAGTGGGCGGCCCGCATGCAGGCCTCCAGCTGCGGCGCCGAGGTCGGATCGTGTTCCAGCGCCAGCAGGCCGTTGTTCAGCACCTGCACCTGGGTGCGGGTCTCAAGCTGGAACAGCTCCAGCAGCGAGGCGTCGCGCATCTGATCCGGGTTCACGCCAGACTCCGTTCCAAAGCTTGCATCAACAAGGTCTCGTCCAGGACGCCCACGGCGCGGGTGCCGCAGCGGGCCACCCCGCGCGAATACTTGAGGCTGGCGCCTTCCACCGTCGCCGGCAGCGGTTCCAGCGCGTCGAGATCGACGGCATGCATGCCCTCCACCTCGTCCACCGGCAGCACCACCGCCCGTCCCGCGCCGCCAAAAATAAGCATGCGCGCCGTGGCGGGCCGCTCGCGCGCGTCCGGCGCCGCCGCGTCCAGCCCCAGCAGGCGGGACAAGGACACGCATACCGTCAGCGTGCCGCGCACATTGGTCACGCCCAGCACCGCCGGATCACGGCGATGCGGCAGGCTCATGATGCCGCGGGTGCTGGCCACCTCGTCCAGCGTCCGGGTCGGCAGTCCCAGCCATTCGCCGTGCAGCCGGAACACCAGCAGCGAAGACAGGTTGGCGGCCTGATGCACGGCCACGCCGTCGTCGTGCTCTTCCATCCGCGGCGGCAGCCGGTCCAGGATGCGCTTGGCGGCCGCCGAATACACGGGACAGTTGCGGCAATGCACATGTCCGGGCAACTGCTCGCAGCTCTTGTCTCCCTGGATGCCGATGCGGTTCCAGCAATCGTCCACGTCGGACAGCGTCGCCATCGGTTCACTCACGTCGTGCCTCCTGCCGCGCCGCGCGCGCTTGCAGGCGGCGCGCGCCTTCGTGGTCGCCATCGGAAGCGATCAGCGCGGCCAGGTGCAGCAGGGCCTCGCGATGGGTCGGGTCCAGGTACAGCGCCTTGCGGTAGGCGGCCTGCGCCTGCCGCGCATTGCCCGCCGCATCCAGCAGCAGGCCTTGCAGATGCAGCGCCTCGGCGCTGGCGCCGTGGGTCTCGATGTGGACCCGGCACTGCGCCATCGCGTCCTGCACCTTGCCCTGGTCCGCCAGGGCGGCGATGTGGCGCAGCGACGCCTGCGCGGCCTGCCCGGACGCATCGCCTCCTGGCATGGGCGGCGCGTCGGCAATGGCGGCGTGCGGCAACGGCAAGCGGGCCGCGGGCGCCTGCGGGGCCGGGCGCCTGGGCGGAGTCCAGCCGTGCACGATGGGCCGATACGCAGGCGGGGACGCTGGCGCATCCACCGGCGCCGCAGCCGGCCGGGCCCGAAACGCGAACGAACGCGCGATGGGCACGGAGGGCAGACGGCGTCCGGTCAGCAGGCTGGTCTCGGCGGGACCCACGAAGATCACGCCGTCCTCGCGCGTGAAGCGCCGCAGCACCTGCACCGCGCGCTCCTGCGTGGCCATGTCGAAGTAGATGAGCAGATTGCGGCAGAACACGAAGTCGTAGCCGGCGACGCCGGCCAGCAGACCGGGATCGAACAGGTTGCCGGACTGGAACCGGACCCGCTCCCGTACCTGATCGGCCAGCCTATGGCCGTCCGGTGTCTCGGAAAAATGGCGGTCGCGAAACGCCAGGTCATCGCCCCGGAAGGAATTACGGCCATATACGCCGCACTGCGCGAATTGGACCATGCGCACGCTGATGTCCACCGCGTCCACCAGGAAGCGTTGCGCCGGCACGCCGGCATCCAGCAGCGCCATGGCAATGGAATACGGCTCTTCGCCGCTGGAACAGGGCACGCTCAGCACCCGCAACACCCGGTGTTCGGAGCCCGCGGCGAACAGGCGCTCGCGCGCCAGTTCCGCCATGGCGGCCTGCGATTCGGGATACCGGAAGAACCAGGTCTCCGGCACGATCACGGCCTCGATCAGCTGCTGCATTTCCACGGGCGAGGCCTGCACCCGCATCAGGTAATCCTGCTCGTCGTCCACGCCGGCCGCATGCATGCGGTGGCGGACGGCGCGCTCGACGGCGGCCTGGCCGATGGAGCCGCTGTCCAGCCCCATCTTGCGCTTGAGCAAGCCGCTGAATTGGTCGATGAGCCGGCTCATGGCCGCAGCCCGCCCGCCGCGGCGGACGCATCCGGAAACAGCAGCGCCCGCGCATGCGGCGGCAGCAGGTCATCGACCTTGACGGCCTGCACCATGCCGTGCGCATCGCTCAGGACCGGCCCGAGATATCGGGCATCGGGATTGTCCAGCGCATGGGGCTGGAACGCGGCCGGATCGTAGTGGACGGTTTCGGTGGCCTGCTCCAGGATCAGGCCGAGCATGCGTTCGCCCGCCCGCGGATCGCCCCGGTAGCGCACCAGCGCCAGCCGCGTGCTGGTCACGGCCGCCGCGGCGCCTGCGCCGGCCAGCGCGCTCATGTCGATGACCGGCACGGCCTCGCCGCGCCGCCCCATCATGCCCGCCACCCAGGGCGGCGCGGCGGGCACCTGCTTGAATACGCGCAGGCCCAGCACTTCGACGATGTCCCCGGCATCCAGCGCATAGCGGTCGGCGCCGATGCGGAAAAGCAGGTACAGCCGGCGTCCGGCGCCCGCGGTGGCCGCGGCCAAAGGCGCGCAAGCGGCAGGGTCTGTCATGACGGCCGTCACACCTTGAAGCGCGACACGCCGCTGCGCAGGTCGTTGGCCACCAGCGTCAGCTCCTCGATGGCCAGGCTGGATTGCCGCAAGGATTCCACGGTCTGCTGCGCCGCGTCGCTCAGCTGCTGCAGGGCCTGGTTGATCTGCTCGGCGCCCGTCGCCTGCGCCTGCATGCCTTCGTTGACCATCTGCACGCGGGGCGCCAACGTCTGCACCTGCTGGATGATCTGCGAGAGCTGGTCGCCCACTTGCTGCATGTCGGTCATGCCGCGCCGCACTTCTTCCGAAAACTTGTCCATGCCCATCACGCCCGCCGACACGGACGACTGGATCTCGCGCACCATCTGCTCGATGTCGTAGGTGGCTACCGCCGTCTGGTCGGCCAGGCGGCGGATCTCGGTGGCCACCACCACGAAGCCCCGGCCATATTCGCCGGCCTTCTCGGCCTCGATGGCCGCGTTCAGCGACAGCAGGTTGGTCTGGTCGGCCACCTTTGTGATCGTGGTGACGACCTGCGTGATATTGCCCGCCTTCTCGTTCAGGATGGCCAGCTTGGCGTTGACCGAACCGGCCGCGCCCACCACGTTGCGCATGGTGTCTTCCATGCGCGCCAGGCCCACCTGCCCGCTGCCCGCCAGCGAAGCGGTCTGCTCCGCGGCGCCGGAGACTTCCGTCATGGTGCGCACCAGTTCGCGCGAAGTCGCCGAGATCTCGCGCGAGGTGGCGCCGATCTCGGTCGTCGTGGCGGCGACTTCGGACGCCGTCGCCTGCTGCTGCTTGGACGTGGCCGCGATCTCGGTCACCGAGGTCGCCACCTGCACGGCCGAACGCTGCGTCTTGCCGACCAGCCCGGTCAGTTCGTCCACCATGCCGTTGAACCCCACTTCGATGGCGTTGAACTCATCTTTGCGCGCAAGCTTCAGCCGGCGGGTCAGGTCGCCCCCGCCCGTGGATTCCAAGGTGTGCACGATGGCCCGCATCGGGTTGGCGATGGCGCGCATCAGCAGCACGCCGCAGATGATGGCCGCGGCGATGGCCAGCGCCAGGGACACCAGCATGCCGGTTTCGGCCGATCTCACGGTCTGCTGGATGCTGACCGCCGCATCGTCGGCCTGCTTCTTGTTTTCGGCCACCATCCTGGCCAGGATGTCCCGGCCCCGGTAGAACGAGGGCCGCAGGTCGGCCTTGATGCGCGTCTGCGCGCGCACCGGATCCGCCTGCATGGCGGGCGACAGGATGTCGGCGCGGATCCGCTTGTAGTCCTGCAATTCCTTCTGGAACTCCTCGAACATCTGCCGATCGTCCTGGCGGGCGATGGTCGGGCGGTACAGGTCGATGTGCTCTTCCAGCAACTGATCGTTCCTGGGCAGCGCCTCCAGCACCAGGCGGCGCTGCTGGTCGTTGTCGGTATTGAACGCGTCCTGCACCACGACGAAGCCGGCGAACCATGCCGCCCGGATCGACGTGCTGTAGTAGATCCCGGGCACGGCGTCGGTGTTGATCATCTTGACTTCCGCCTCGATCTGCAGAAGCCGCCGGTAGTCCACCGCCACCATCAGCGCCATGATGGCCAGAACGACCAGGAAGCTGGCCAGGATGCGCTGGCGGAGCGTCAGATTCTTCATGCCGGGAGACCCTTTTGGTGTATCAACTCGTCTACGCCCGACCGGGCGCCCCTGGATTCTTGCCGCGCTGGCTGGCCCGCAACCGGCGGCTTCTTGTCGGGATGTGGGAAATTTCGACAATTATTACAAAGCTGGCGACCATCAGCCATGAAAAATGCGGGATATCCCGAAAACATGGCCGGTTCGTCGGGAAAAAGCAAAGCCCTCTTACAAGGGCTTGTGCTTTATTGTGACCTTACGTACGAAAACCGCCTTCAGGCATTTTGCTCCCAGAGCGCCTGGGGCGGCCGCTCCTGCACCCAGTCGCGCGCCTGTTCGTAGGCGTGGGCCAGCCGCAGCACGGCCAGGTCGCCGCGGGGCGGTCCGACGAGTTGCATGCCCATCGGCAGACCGGCGGCATTGAATCCCACCGGCACGCTGATCACCGGGCAGCCGGCCAGCGTCCATGGCGTCACGGTCTCCATCCAGCGGTGGTAGGTGTCCATGGGCCGTCCGGCGATCTCCTTGGGCCAGTCCAGCGCCGCATCGAAGGGGAACACCTGCGCCGACGGCACGGCCAGATAGTCCACGTCCTCGAACATGCGCAGGACGGTCTGGTACCAGGCGCTGCGTTCCTCGGTCGCCTGGTAGACCTGCCGCGCCGTCATGCCGTCCAGCCCCTCGACCTCCCAGATCAGCGCCGGCTTGACCAGCTTGCGCGTCTCGGGGTTCTGGACCAGCGCGTGGAATTGCCCGCCCACCATCAGATGCCGGTGCGCCAGCCAGATGCGCCAGAGGCGGTCGCCCGCGAACGGGACCTGGTAGTCCACGACCTGGCACCCCGCTGTTCCGAGGTCGCCCAAGGCCTGCACGCACAAGTCCAGGATGCCCGGCTCCATCGGCAGGTAGCCGTCCCAGTCGCCCAGCCAGCCCACGCGCTTGCCTGCGAGGTCGGCGTCCAGCGGCTGCGCGAACTGCGCGGGGTCGTCCGTCAGCGACAAGGGCGCGCGCGGGTCATGGCCCGCCATCACCGACAGCATCAGGGCAAGGTCGCGCGGGGTGCGCCCCATGGGCCCTTCATAGGACAGCTGCTTCAGGAACACCTCGGGCGCGGGGCCGGGCGGCACCCGGCCCGCCGAGGGGCGCATGCCATAGACGTTGCAGAAGGCCGCCGGATTACGCAGCGATCCGCCGAAATCGCTGCCGTCGGCCACCGGCAGCATGCGGGCGGCCAGCGCCGCGGCCGCGCCGCCGCTGCTGCCGCCAGCGGTCTTGGCGGCATCGTAGGGATTGCCGGTGGTGCCGTAGACCTTGTTGTAGGTGTGCGAGCCCAGGCCGAACTCCGGCACATTGCTGCGGCCGATGAAGATCGCGCCCGACGCGCGCATGCGTTCGACCATGATCGAATCATGCGGCGTCATCAGGTCCTTGTAGACCAGCGATCCCATGGAAGTGACCATGCCGCGCACCGCCGTCAGGTCCTTGGGCGCCTGCGGCATGCCATGCAGCCAGCCCAGCCACTGGCCCGCCGCCAGCTGGGCGTCGCGCTCGTCCGCCTCGCGCAGCAGTTCCGCGCTGTCGCGGCGCGCGACGATGGCGTTCAGCTTGGGATTGACCTGATCGATATGCGCCAGGTAGGCCTGCATCACCTCGCGGCAGGACACGCGGCGGCTGCGGATCGCGTCCGACAGCGCGTGCGCGGACATGGCAACGATCTCGTTCAGCGGGGCGGCGGTGGGCATGCTTGTCTCCTGTGGCGCGCCGCGGGACGGCCGGGCGCATATTGTCGTCGTGCGCGGCGCGGCGGCCAGCCGCCCGCGCAAGCCGACAATATTACGCAATTCGGCAATGGCGCGGTCAGGGGAACAGATGCTGCGCCAGATGGTCGATGAAGACGCGCAGCTTGGGCGACGCATGGCGGCTGGCCGGCCACAGCGCCCACATCGTGCCGTTGCCGCGCGTGCGATCCTCCATCACGGCCTGCAAGCGGCCGGCGGCCAGTTCCTTCCTGATCGTGAAGTCCGGCAGGCACACGATGCCCTGCCCGCCCAGCGCCAGGAATATCCGCATTTCGACGCTGTTGCAGACCAGGGTCAGCGGCAGCTCCGGCGCCTGCGCATCGGGCCCCAGCTTCAGCGGCCATTTTTCCAGCCGGCCGGTGCTGGGATAGCGGTAGTGCAGGCAGGCGTGCTGGCGCAGGTCGCTGGCGCGCCTGGGGACGCCATGCTGGCGCAGATAGCCGGGCGAGGCCGCCAGGATGCGGCGAAACCCACCCAGGCGACGGCGCTTCAGGCCGGAATCGTCCATCTCGCCGGTGCGCACCACGGCATCGAAGCCCTCGCTGATCACATCGACCATGCGGTCGGTGAAGTCCAGGTCCAGTTCCACCTCGGGATACTGGCGCATGAAGCCGGCGATGGCCTCCTCGAACAGGCCGCTGTAGCGCGGCAGGCTCACCCGCAGCTTGCCTTGCGGCGCATCCGTGGCTTCGGACAGCTCCAGCTCGGCGGCCTCGACCTCGCAGAGAATGCGCCGGCAGCGCTCCAGGAACTTCTCGCCTTCCGGCGTCAAGGCGATATGCCGCGTGCTGCGGTGAAACAGCCGCACCTTCAAGCGCTCTTCCATGCGCGCCACGCTCTTGCCCACGGCCGACGGCGACACGCCCAGCACACGGCCGGCTTCGGAAAAACTGCGCGTCTCGGCCACCAGCACGAACACGCTGATTCCGCTCAGGCTGTCCATCGGGCCACTCTCCTTCTTTGCGGACAAAAATGTCCGGAATATTCGGAATCCTAGCCTGTTTTTCTTTTATCGGCGGCCACCTATGCTTCGGCTCATGCAAATCCCCGCCCCCCCTCCCCACCCCCGCCGCTGGCTGCAGTTGCTGTCCGCGAGCCTGACCGCGCTGCTGATTCCCTTGTGCTTCACCGGCCCCGCCGTCGTCCTGCCGTCCATCAGCCACGCGCTGGGCGGCACCCCGGTGGAACTGAACTGGATCCTCAACGGCTACATCCTGGCCTACGGCAGCGTCATCATGGTGTCCGGCAGCCTGACGGACCTGTACGGGCCGCGCCGCGTATGGCTGGCGGGCCTGGCCTGGTTCTGCGCCGCCACCTTCCTGATTCCCCTCATGCCCGCCACGGCCTGGATCGACTTCCTGCGGCTGATGCAAGGCATGGGCGGGGCCGCCGCCTTCGCCGCGGCCATGTCCTCGCTGGCGCCGCTGTTCCACGGCGTGGCGCGCACCCGCGCCTTCAGCCTGCTGGGCACCACCTTCGGCATCGGCCTGTCGTTCGGCCCCCTGGCCTCGGGCTGGATGGTGCAGGCCGCCGGCTGGGAGTGGGTGTTCCTCGCCACCGGATTCGTGGGCGTGGCCGGCGGCATCCTGGTGGCCATCAGCGTGCGTCCCACGCGCGGCGCCGCGCAGGGCCGCCTGGACTGGCCTGGCGCCATCAGCTTCACGGGCGCGCTCGGCCTGTGCACCTACGGCATGCTGCTGGCGCCCGAGGCCGGTTGGACCGACAGCCACGTGCTCGGCGCCCTGCTCGCATCGGTCCTGCTCGCTGTCCTGTTTGTCCGCGTGGAGCGGCGCGTTGCCCGGCCCATGCTGGACCTGCGCCTGTTCCACGACCCGCGCTTTGTCGGCGTGCAGGTACTGGCCGCCTCGCCCGCCTTCCTGTTCATAGTGCTGATCGCGATGCTGCCGGGCCGCTTCATCGGCATCGACGGGTACACCGCGCTTGAAGCCGGACAGCTGATGACAGGACTGGCCGCGCCGCTGCTGGTCGTGCCTTTCCTGGCCGCGCTGCTGACCCGCTGGTGCAACCCGGGGCTGCTGTCCGCCGCGGGGTTGCTGGCGGTTGCCGCCGGCCTGGCGTGGCTGGCCAATGTGCTGACGACCGGCGCCACCGGCCTGTGGCTGCCCATGAGCCTGATCGGTATCGGCATCGGCGTGCCGTGGGGCCTGATGGACGCCATGGCCGTCAGCGTCGTCGACCCGCGCAATGTCGGCATGGCCACGGGCATCTTCAACACGGTGCGCGTATCGGCCGACGGGATCGCCATCGCGGTGGTCAGCGCCCTGCTGGCCCTGCTGATCCAGATGCAGTTGACGGCAGCCCTGGGCGGCGCGGCGGACGGCCAGACCATCCTGCTGGCCGCCAACCGCGGCGCGCTGGGCCAGCTGGCCGAAGCCTCCAGCCTGCTGCCAGGCACGGCCGACCTGCTGCGGCACAGCTATGACGCGGCTTTTCGCAAGGTGCTGTATGCGCTGGCGGGCATTGCGGTGCTGACGGCGCTGGCCATCTATGCGCTGCTGGGCCGTCCTCGCCGCCAGGCCGGCGCGCGGGAACAGGCGCCAGCGTAAATTCCATCGGCGCGCTTGAGCCAGATCAAACCGCCGGCGCCCGCACCCGTCCTAACATCGCCTCCTGCCCCCCGCCCGGAGACGATCTTGACCTCAACCGCCGACCTCTGCACCGAAGCCGAAATCCAGGACATGGTGCATGCCTTCTATGGCAAGGCCCGCGCCGACGAGGCGCTGGGCCCCATCTTCAACGGCATGATCCACGATTGGGACGAGCACCTGGCCACGCTGTCGGACTTCTGGTCCGCGGTGCTGCTGGGCACCCGGCGCTTCTCGGGCATGCCCATGCCCAAGCATGCCGCCATGCCCGACCTGAAGGCCGAACTCTTCGAGCGCTGGCTGGTGTTGTTCGGGGAGACCGCCGACGCCCTGCCCAACCGCGCGCTGGGCGACGCCGCCCGCGAAATGGCCAAGCGCATGGCGCGCAGTCTCTGGTATGGCTACCAGCTCAGCCGCGATCCCAGCCAACCCCTGACGGAACTGCGGCCCGCGTAGGCGCGCGCCGGCTCAGTCGACCCGCCACCAGCCGGGCAGCAGGCCGCGCACCTTGGCGCGGCGGTAGCGGTCGTCGATCAGGTGCACCGTGCCCACGTCCTGTTCGGTGCGGATGACGCGGCCCGCCGCCTGCACCACCTTCTGCAGGCCGGGGTACAGGTAGGTGTAGTCGTAGCCGTTTTCCTCGCCATAGCGCAGGTCCATGGCGCGTTTCATGTTTTCGTTCACGGGATTCACCTGCGGCAAGCCCAGAGTGGCGATGAAGGCGCCGATCAGCCGCCTGCCCGGCAGGTCCACCCCTTCGGAGAACGCGCCGCCCAGCACCGCGAACCCCACGCCCTGGCCCGCTTCCGTAAAGCGCGCCAGGAAGGCTGCGCGGCCCGGTTCGTCCATGCGCGGCGTCTGCAGCCAGATCGGCACCTGCGGATGGCGCTGGCGCATCAGGTCGGCCACCCGCTGCAGGTAGTCGAAGCTGCTGAGAAAGCCCAGGTAGTTGCCGGGGCGCTCGGCATACTGCCGCGCGATCAGGTCCACGATGGGCGCCAGCGAGCGCTCGCGGTCGCGATAGCGCGTGGAAACGTTGCCCACCACCCGCACCGCCAGCTGCTCGGCCTGGAACGGCGCGGCCACATCGATCCAGGGCGTGTCCTTGGGCAGTCCCAGCGTGTCGCGATAGAACTGCTGCGGGCTCAGCGTGCCCGAAAACAGCACGGTGGCGTGCGCCCCCGCATAGCGCGCCGCCAGATATTGCGCGGGAATCACGTTGCGCACGCACAAGGTCGAAGGCGGCGTCTTGGCGCTGGCGACGCCGGCCTCGCTCAGCGTCACGTCGAACAGCGCGTGCGGGCCGAACTGCTCGGCCAGCCGCATGAAATGCAGCGCCTCGAAGTAAAAGCCCAGCAAGGGATCGTCCTGCGGCAGCGGCGACTGGCCCATGTATTCGGTGATGGCCGCAACCGCCTTCTGCACCGCCGCCAACACGCCCGCCGGCGCGGCCTCGTAGGCCTGGTAGCGCTCGGCCTGCTTCTTGTTCAGCGCGTTCCATGAGCGCTGCAGGCCGTCCAGCGGCTTCTTCAGGGCCTTGGGCGCCGCATGGCGCGCCGCCGTCAAGCCGTTCTGGTCCAGTTCGCCGGTGTACATGCGGCGCGCGCGGTCCACCAGGTTGTGGGCCTCGTCGACCAGCACCGCCACCTTCCATTGGTGCGCCTGCGTCAGCGCGTGGAGCATCGCGGTCGAGTCGTAGTAGTAGTTGTAGTCGCCCACCACCACGTCGCTCCAGCGGATCAGCTCCTGCGACAGGTAGTACGGGCACACCTGGTGCTCGCGCGCCGTGGCGCGCACCGTCGGGGCATCCAGCCGCGACTGTTCCAGCGCCGCCGCGCGGGCTTGCGGCAGGCGGTCGTAGAAGCCCCGCGCCAGGGGGCAGGAATCCCCGTGGCACGCCAGGTCGGGATGCTCGCAGGTCTTGTCGCGGGCCTGCAGGTCCAGCACCCGCAGCCCGGGCGCGGCGGGCTGCGCATTGACGGTGTCCAGTGCCTCCACGGCCAGCCCGCGTCCGGAACCCTTGGCCGCCAGGAAGAAGATCTTGTCCAGGCCCGTGCCCGGACTGGCCTTGAGCAGCGGGAAGATCGTACCCAGCGTCTTGCCGATGCCGGTGGGCGCCTGCGCCATCAGGCAGTGGCCGTCGCGCGCCGCGCGGTAGACGGCCACCGCCAGGTCGCGCTGTCCGGCGCGGAACTCCCCGTGCGGAAACGCCAGCTTGTCCAGCGCCGCGTCGCGCGCCTGCCGGTGCGCGAGCTCGGTCTTGGCCCAGGCCAGGAACCGCCCGCATTGCTCCTGGAAGAAGACGGCCAGGTCGGCGGCCTCGTGCGTCTCGACCAGCACGGTCTCTTCTTCGGTGGCCACGTTGAAGTACACCAGCGCCACCCGCAAGCGTTCCAGCCCGCGCGACTGGCACAGCAGATGGCCGTACACCCGTGCCTGCGCCCGATGCACCACACGATGGTTCGCGCGCACGCTGTCGAACTGCCCGCGATAGGTCTTCACCTCTTCGAGCTGGTTGGCCACGGGGTCATAGCCGTCGGCGCGGCCGCGCACCAGCAGGGTCTCGAAGCTGCCGGACAGCGGCACTTCGGTTTCGTAGTCCGGCCCGCGCCGGCCCGTCACCACGGAGTGACCCGCCATGCCTTCCAGGCCGGTAGGCGCCGGCGTGAAGCGCAGATCCAGGTCACCCGCCCGGGCCGTGAATTCGCACAGCGCGCGTACCGCCACCGCGTAGCTCATGCCGCGCCCTCGAGCCAGCTGACGTGGCACACCCGCACCGGCATGCCATGAGACACGCAGTACTGCAGCCAGCGGATCTGGTTGTCCTGCAGTTTGTCGCCCGGCCCCTTCACTTCGATCAATTCGTAGCGGCGCTCTGCCGGCCAGAACCGGATCAGGTCCGGCAGGCCGGAACGGTTGACCTTGACGTCGCGCAGCAACCGCGCGAAGTACAGCTTCAGATGCGCGGCGGGCAGGCAGTCCAGCGCCTGGCTCAGCAGCGCTTCGGACAAGGCGCCCCAGAATACGAACGGAGACTGCACCCCGGCCTTGTCGGCATAGCGCCGCAGGATGATGTCGCGGTAAGCCGGCGTGTCCAGCTGCGCCAGGCAGTCCTCGAACTGCGCCTGGCGCCGCGCGTGGAAGTCCGGCGCGTCCAGGTCGGCGGGGCCGCGCTGGAACGGGTGGAAGAAGGCGCCCGGCAAGGGCGCGAAGATCGCGGGCCAGCACAACAGGCCGAACAGGGAATTGATGAGCGCGTTCTCCACGTAATGGACCGGGACCTCGTCGTGATGCAGGTGGTCGCGCGCGACATACTCCACGGCCGACGGCTGGACCGGCCGCGGCAGCGCCAGGTCCGTGCGCAGCAAGGCGGGGGCTCCAGCCCGCGCGGCCGCCGCCAGGCCCAGGCCGCGCCGCAGGCGCGGCATCATGCGCGCAAGGCGCTGGCTTTCTTCCTCGCTTTCCGGGGCCTCCTGGGCCTGCAGGGCCAGCGCCATCGCGTCTTCAAATCGCTGCATCCGCTCGTACACGCGGATACGGCGGTGCCTGGCGCCCGCGTAGGCGCAGCCGGCGTACACCCGCTGCGCGGCTTCCCAGTCCCGAGCCCGTTCGCAGGCCTGCCCGATACGCAGCAGCACTTTGGCGCGGCGCTTCTCCAGCCAGGCGTTATCGCTGGCGCAGTCCCGCAACGCCTGCAGCAAGGCGTCTACCGCCGCGCCTTCCTCCAGCGCCTGCCGGCAGGCATGCAGCGCCAGATAGCAGTCCACATCCGCGCGCGTCTGGAATGCCCGCGAAGCAGCGTCGAACGGCACGGACTCGTACTGGAACACGCCCAGGTCGGCCAGCACGAACTCCGACCAGTCCTGGTGCAGGTTGCCGAAGAACATCAGGCGCAGGCGCTCGCAACGTTCCCCGACCATCACGCGCCAGACGGCTTCGTCCGCGTCCGGGTTCCAGCCGCGGTAGGGCCGGGCGACAGGCAATCCGGCGCGCAAAGCCTCGAGCATGTCGGCCTTGCGCGCGGCGGACCGGAGCGGCGCGCCGGCGAACAAACGGGTCAATTCGGGCTTGGTGTGCAAGGCGAACAGTTCGTCCAGCGTCATGGGCGCCTGCGCATCCAGCCAGCCCAGGGCCTCCAGCGGCTCGGCGGCGGCCTCGGCGCTGGCGATTTCCTCATACACCAGCCGGCTGGCCCGGAACCACGGCCCGCGGCGCATCAGCATGCGTACCATCAAGGCCTGCGACGCCTGCGGCAAGGCGTCGAAATCCGCCAGGAAGCGGTGTTCGTCCTGGTCCAGCAGGTCGGCGTAGCGGTCACGGACCCACGCCAGCGCGCGCTGGAAATTGTGCAGATAGTAGTAGCGGTGCGGGGGGAACATCGGCGGGGCCCGATAACTGGGTATTTATCCAGTAATAATAGCAGGCCGCCCACCGCGGTGTCCGCCGCCAGTCCATTGCTCGCATGAAAAACGGCGCCGGAAAGCCTGGGCTTTCCGGCGCCGCTTGTCGGGCAGCGTACGTGCTGGCGCAGCCGCTTAACGCGCCGGCTGCGGCGCCGCGCCGACGTCCTTGCGCACCTTGGCCACATCCGAGGCGCTGACCGCAGCCCCCTTGTTGCCCCAGCTCGACCGCACGAAGCTCACCACGTCGGCGACCTCCTTGTCGGTCATGCGCCAGTCGAAGCCCGGCATGGCGTAGGCGGTCGGCGCCGCCGTCGTGCCCGGCATCTGCGCGCCCTTGAGCACGATATGGATGAGCGAGGCCGGATCGGCCGAGTTCACCGTCGAGCTCAGCGCCAGCTGCGGGAAGGTTTCGGCGTAGCCCTTGCCCGTGCTGCGATGGCATGCCGCGCAGTTGTTCAGGAAGGCCATGGCGCCGTCGCCCTGGTCCTTGCCGGTACGCAGCGCCTGCGCCACGGACTCGTCATAGGCCAGCGGCTTGGTCGCATCCTTGTTCACCGGAGGCAGGCTCTTCAGATACACCGCGATGGCGTTCAGATCGGCGTCGGTCAGGTGCTGCGTGCTTTCCTCGACCACCTGGGCCATCCCGCCGAAGGCCGCCGAATGGCCGTTGCGACCGGATTTCAGGAAGGCCGTGATGTCTTCCTTGCTCCAGTTGCCCAGGCCGTCGGTGGCGTCGCCGCGCAGGTTCTTGGCCAGCCAGCCTTCCACCACGCCGCCCGACAGGAATGCCGATCCGTCCGCGTCGGTCAGCGCCTTTTCCTGCAAGGCGACGCCGCGCGGCGTGTGGCAGGTGCTGCAATGGCCCAGGCCTTCGACGAGGTACTGGCCGCGCAGCAGCGCCTGCTTGTCGGCGCCGCTCAGGTCGGCGGTGACGGGAGCCGTCGCAACGTCCGGCGCGAACATCCAGCGCCACACGGTCAGCGGCCAGCGCATCGACATCGGCCAGATGATGTCGGTGTCCTTGTTTTCCTGCTTCACCGGCTGGACGCCGTGCATGAAGTAGGCGTACAGGGCCTTCACGTCTTCGGGTGTGACCTTGGCGTAGGCCGTGTACGGCATGGCCGGGTACAGGGAATGTCCGTCCTTGGCCACGCCGTGGCGCACGGCCCGGTCGAAGTCCTCGTACGAATAGCCGCCTATGCCCGTTTCCTTGTCCGGCGTGATGTTGGTGGAATAGATCATGCCCAGCGGCGAATCGATCCCCAGGCCGCCGGCGAAGGGCTTGCCGCCCTTGGTCGTATGGCAGGCGATACAGTCGCCGGCGCGCGACAGATATTCGCCCTGCTTGATCATCTGCGCGTCGGCTGCCGCCGGCGTGCCGTCGGCGGCAACAGCGGCGCTGGCAACCAGGGCAGAAAAGGCCGCAACAATGGTCTGCTTAATCATTGTTCCGTCTCCTTAAGCCTGGACCAGCGGGCCGGGGTTCTTCAAGTACTGATCGCGGATCGCCTGTGCGGCCCAATAGGCCAGGGCGCCGACCAGGCCCGTCGGGTTGTAGCCCATGTTCTGCGGGAACACGCAGGCTCCCATCACGAACACGTTGGGCACGTCCCAGCTCTGCAGGTACTTGTTGACCACGCTTTCCTTGGGATTCGCGCCCATGATGGCGCCGCCCGTGTTGTGCGTGCTCTGGTAGACGCGCGTGTCGTAGCGCGCGCCCTTCTTGCGCACAGCGACAAAGTGCTTCTCGGGGTTCATCGCCTTGGCCACGGTCTCCATGCGCTTGCCCATATAGCCCAGCATGTCGAACTCGTTGTCGTGCCAGTCGAACGTCATGCGCAGCAGGGGCTGGCCGTAGGCGTCCTTGTAGGTCGGATCGAGCGACAGGTAGGCGTCGCGGTACGACATCACCGAACCGGAAATGCCGATGGTCATGAAGCGCTGGTACGCGTCCTGCACGCCCGCCTTCCATGCCGTGCCCCAGCTCGGGGTGCCCGGCGTCGTGGGCGTCTGCTTGATGGGGCGGCCGCCGTAGCGCACATGGCGGATGCTGGCGCCGCCCACGAAGCCCAGCGGGCCGTGGTCGAACTGGTCGCCGTTCAGGTCATCCATGCCCACGCCGCCCGCGCCGGTGCCCACGAAGGGGTTCAGCTGGGTGCCCTTGGGCAACAGCACGTTGACCGCGCCGTTCATCTGGTACGCATAGTTCTTGCCGACCACGCCTTCGTTGGTCTTGGGGTCATACGGCTTGCCGATGCCCGACAGCAGCAGCAGGCGCACATTGTGCATCTGGTAGGCCGACAGGATCACCAGGTCGGCGGGCTGATCCACCTCGCGGCCTTGCGCGTCGATGTAGGTCACGCCGACGGCCTTCTTGCCGGTCGAATCCAGGTTGACCTTGATCACCTGCGAATGCGTGCGCAGCTCGAAGTTGGGCTTCTTCAGCAACACCGGCAGGATGGTGGTCTGCGGCGAGGCCTTCGAATACATGTAGCAGCCGTAGTTCTCGCAGAACCCGCAGAAATTGCAGGGACCCAGGCGCACGCCATACGGGTTCGTATACGGGCCGGACGCGTTGGCGGCGGGCGCGGGATACGGATTGAAGCCGACTTCGCGCGCGGCCTTCTCGAACAACTGGGCGCCGTAGGTATTGGGCAGCGCGGGCAGCGGGAATTCCTTGCTGCGCTTGCCTTCCAGCGGATTGCCGCCTTCGACGATCTTGCCGTTCAGGTTGCCGGCCTTGCCCGACGTGCCGCAGACGTACTCGAACTTGCTGAAGTACGGCTCCAGCTCGTCGTAGGTCACGCCGAAGTCCTGGATGGTCATGCCTTCCGGGATGAACTTCTTGCCATAGCGGGTTTCGTAGCGGGTGCGCAGTTCCAGCTCTTCCGGCAGCACGCGGTAGTGCATGCCGTTCCAGTGAAAGCCCGCGCCGCCCACGCCGGTGCCCAGCAGGAAGGAGCCATTCTGGCGATACGGCACGGCCACGTCATCGACGCCATGGCGTATCGTCACGGTTTCCTTGGACAGGTCCTGGAACAGCTTGCCGCGCACGGAGTAAGCCAGCTCGTCGATGACCTTGGGATACTCGGCGTCCTTCGGGGTGTCCTGCATGCCGCCGCGCTCCAGCGCCAGCACCTGCAAACCCGCTTCGGTCAGTTCCTGACCCAGGATCGCGCCGGTCCAGCCGAACCCGACCAGCACCGCATCAACTTTGTCTTTCTTGATCGCCATGATTTAACCCTTCTCCCCAGAGATCGACACCGGGCCAAAGGGGTACTTGACGTTGGGCTGGTCGACCCAGTCCATGAAATCGGCGCGCGCGCCGGGAAAGCCCACCATCTTCCAGCCCACCATGTTCTTGTTGCCGCCGTAGATCGGATCGGCGAAGAACCCTTCCTTGGTGTTGGAAAGCAGGAAGCTGAAGAACGTCTTCGAGGGAACCGATTCAAGTTCGATCTTGCCGCCCTGCAGGTCCTTCAGGATCTGTTCCTGCAAGGCCTTGTCGAGTTCGGCGTAAGCCTTGCCGTGCGTCTTCACGCACCAGGCATCACAGGCCTCGATGCCATGGCGGTAGACCTCGCGCGGATTCTGGTTGAGCTGATAGCCCAGTTCCGGCACCTGGTCGGGATGGAACGGACCCTGCATGTACCAGAGCTTGCCGTGGCCGAAAGGCGTTTCCATCTGGCGGTCGATGAACTCGGGCACGCCGGCCGCGATCGCGCCGGGGCCGTACTCGTCGGCGGGGATCAGGTGATCCACCGCGGCAACGATGAAGGCCCATTCGGGCTTGGTGAAATAGGTGGGCTCGTAGGGCTTGGCCGCCTGCGCGGACTTGCCGTCGGCGGCGTTGGTACAGCCGGTGGTCAGTGCTCCCACCGCCAGCGTCGACGCCGGCACAATGGCCAGCGCCTGCAGAAACCGGCGGCGCGGCTTTGCGTCATCTGTCATGGACATCTCCGTGAATACTCCAAGTTGTCCTAGCGCGCTACCGAACATGAAACCTGGAAACACGAACTGCCGAGCTAGTGACAACACGCTCTTTTCTTGCTGGAAATCAAACCTGATCTTTGAAAAGGGACGTAAGAGCAGGTGCCGGCATTATGCGCCTTTAAACACGTCTGATCCGCTCAACCGACCGTATCAGTTCGATTTTCTTGACATGGAAAAGTCTTTTGCATTAAGGACAACGTAAGAAGCCCGCAAAAGCGGGCTTTTCTGACAGCTGGGTGAACGGATTCTGTATATTTGCGCGGCATTGCCTGGCGCCTGTACCCCGGCAAAATCCATGCGGGCCGCGCGGCCGCGCGAAACACGAATGGACCCGACGATGAACGACAAGACGAAGACCTGGCGCAGTTCGACGACCACGCGAAGCTGGAGTTCCACCACGGACCTCACGCCCGAGCAGCGCGTGAATATCGAAGACCTGCTGGACGGCGCAATGGACGGCGTGACCGTCAGCGAAAAATGGAGCTACGCCGGCACCGAAAACGGTAAGACCTTCGAGGTCGAGATCAACGACGGCGCGGTCACGGTGAATGGCCGCCGCTACGCCAGCCTGGACGAAGTGCCGCAAGCCGAACGCGAGCGCATCGAGGCGCTGCGCAATGGCGAGGGCATGGAAGGCCTGTGGGCCATGCTGAAAAGCAGGGGCATCGACACCGGCAACCTGACAGGCGCCCAGGCCGCGCAAGACGCCAAGCCTGCGTTCACGATCGAAACCGACGATTCCGATACCGCCCCGGCGCGCCCGGCGTCGTCCGGGCCCGCCGGCGGCATCCACGCAAGCACGGATTCCGCCCTGCCGCCCGGCGCGGTGCCTGCCGGTGGTGGCCTGCGCAGAACGCTCCTGATCGGCATCGCCATCGGCCTGGCCTTGTGGGTGGCGCGGGCGCTGAACCTCTTCTAGGCCGCGCCGCGGGCGGCCGCCGGCTCAGGTCGTGGTCTGGACGTGCAACCGGCTTGACTTGCAGCGGTGCAGCGCGCGGTAGTATTCCAGCGGACGCCCGTTGGCGCCGTAGGCGATGGACTCGATGCGCAACAGCGGTTCCGCGCTGGCCATGCCCAGCAATTCGCAGGTCAGCGCGTCCGGCGCCACGGCGTCGATCCACCGTTCCGCACGAACGATGCGCAACCCGTACTGGCGGCGCAGCAGATCATAAAGCGATCTGTTTTCCAGCCGGGCGCGATGCAAGCCGGGCGCCAGGTCCGCCGGCACGGCGGTTTCCACCAGCAGCTGCAGTTCCCCGTCGACGCTGCGCAGCCGCTTGAGCGCCACGACCGCAACGCCCTCCGACAGCGCCAGCGCGGCAGCCTCCTGCGCCGTCGGCGCCCGCAGCTCCTGGACCAGCACCTGCGTGCGGACCGTGCGGCCCTTGCGCGCCATTTCGTCCGAGAACCCCAGCACCGTAGACACGAAGTCTTCGTCGCGTTCACGCGCGGACACGAAAGCGCCCTGCCCGCGGATCTTGTAGATCAGGCCGTTGCGCACCAGGTCCGCCAGCGCTTCCCGCACCACAATGCGCGAGATGCCGTACTGTTCGCCGAACTCGGCCTCGGTGGGCAGCTTGGCCCCCACCTCCAGCTCGCCTTGCAGGATCTTGCCGCGCACCACGTCGCGGAACTGCGCCCAGAGCGGCGCTCCGGCGTTACGGTCCAGCACGTCTAGGGTAGGAATGGAGCTGCTCATGTCGTAATCGGGCTTGAAATCGAATCCGTGGACGAGGCGGCATCCATCCCTGGCGCCTTCGCCGCTTCGTCCGCGGGCAGGTCTACAAAATGCCGGTCGCGCAAGGTGGCGGCGCAGGCCCGCCACTCTTCGCGCCGGCGCGTGGCCGTCCAGCCCAGCGCGGCGGCGGCCAGGTCCGCCAGTTCCGACAGCAAGGCGGCATCGACGCGGCCGCGTATCGCCAGCAGCGTGCGGCGTATCACCAGATCATTCAGGCGCCGCACGCCGGTCTCCTGGCACAGATTGCGGATCTCGGCCTGGGAATAGTCCGGCGCATGCTGCAACGGCGCGTCGCCCGCCGTGGCAAAGGCCTGCGCCAGCGCGCCGGCGCGCGAACCATAGCGGCCGACCAGCCCGGCGATGCGCGCGCGCGGCAGGCCGGACCGGGACCGGATGCCGTCGATCAGGCGATCCAGCGCCGCCGCGTCCGCAGGCATATCCGCGCCGCCGCCGATGGCCAGCGACTCCGTCGACCGCAGGCGGGGCTTTCCCAGCAACGCCAGCGTCTGGTTTGCCGCCAGCTCCGCCAGCGAGCGGAAGGTGGTCCACTTGCCCCCCACCAGGCACACCAGCGGCACATCGCGCACGGCGTTCGGCGGGTCGATGACAACGGAGTGATCCCGCGAAATCTGCCCGGGCTTGTCGGCATCCGAATGCGCCAGCGGGCGCACGCCGACGTAAGTGTAGACCACGTCCGCGCGCGCGAAGCGCAGGCGCGGAAAGACCTCGCCCAGCACATCGAGCAGGTAGTCGATCTCGGCCGGTTCGGTGGCCGCCTGGTCCGGATCGTCCACCGGAATATCGGTGGAGCCCACCAGCACCCGGTCCATGAAGGGATAGACGATGCAGACCCTGCCGTCGGACGCCTCGAAGTAGGCCATGCGGCCGCCCAGCGCCGCGTGCAGCGCCGGATGCTCCAGGACCAGATGCGAGCCCTTCGTCCCCATGACGCGCGAACCCGCGCCTTGCAGCGCGCTGGCCGAACGGTCCAGCCACGCGCCCGTGGCATTGACCACGGCATCGGCCGTGACTTCCACGGAGTCTCCCGTGATCTCGTCGCGCAGGGTCAGCGCCCTGCCGCGGCAAGCCGTCACGCTGCAATAGTTCGCGGCCACGGAAGCGGACTGGCCGGCGTGCGCGTCCGCCAGCAATTCCAGGATCAGCCATTCGGGATGGCTGATCCAAGCATCGAAGTACGTGGCCGTCCAGCGCACCGAATCGCTGAACAGCGCCCCGTCCGCCGCCCTCGCCCGCGCGATGCGGTGCCCGGGCATCACGCGCTGCCGGCGGCCCAGCCTGTCGTACAGCCGCAATCCCAGCGCCACGACGAACAGGCCTCTTGCGCCGGGCGACGCGGTAAAACCGGCAAACCTCAGCATGCTCCCCAGCAGCCCCCCGAAGCGGCTGGACAACGGCACCACCGTTTCCAGCGGACGCACCAGATGGGCCGCGTTGCGCAGCAGCAGGTTGCGTTCGCGCGTGGCCTCCGCCACCAGCGAGAACGCGCCGCTCTCCAGATAGCGCAAGCCGCCATGGATCATGCGCGATGGCGCACTGCTGGCCCCGGCGGCGAAGTCGCCCTTGTCCACGATCAGGCAATCCACGCCCTGCAGCGACAGGTCGCGGAACACGCCCGCGCCATTGATGCCCGCGCCGACGATCACCGTGGAAAAGTGCCGGCCCGCCAGCGATGCGGGACGGACGTAGGGCAAGGTGCGCGCCGTCATCGCGCCGGCCTCGACAGGTGTTCAAACGCAGGCGCCATGCTGCCGATCAGCGCTTCAAAGCCCGCGTGGAATTCGGCATGCGCCTGTCCGGTGCCGGCCTCCGGCTCCACCGTGACGCAGCGCACCGGCAGCGCCTCGTCCGCGCGCAGCCCTTGGGACAGCGCCGCATGGCCCGCCGCGCCGCGCGCGCCGGTCTCGTCGTCGCCGCAGCGTTCCACCGCATGGCCCAGAAACCCCGCCAGCAGCCGCACCAGCCTCGGATCGCGCGCGCCGCCGCCCAAGGCAGCCACGCGCCCCGGCACGCCCAGGCCGCGCGCGGCGTGGCGCCTCAGATGCCAGGCATGCAGGGCCGCGACGGCATCGACCACGGCGCGCGCCATGTGCGCGCGCCCATGATGCCCCTTCAGGCCCACGAATCCGGCGATGGCCCCCGCCGCCACGCCGCCGCCGTTGATAAAGGGCAGAAAGCGCAGGCCTTCCGCGCCCAGTGGCACGGACATCGCGCAATCGACCACCGCCGCCGCGTCCGCGAATTGCAGCGTGCGCGCCAGCCACGCCACGTTGGCCATCGAAGACGGGCTGTTTTCCAGATACAGCCGTTCCCCTGGCGGGCCATGGCGCACGATGGCGCCGACCTCCGGCTTGGGTTCCCTGGCCGGCGCCACGACGGCGTTCACGCACCAGGTCCCGAACACCGCCACCGCATGCCCGCTTTTCACGGCGCCCACCGCCGACAGCGACGCCAGCAGATCAATCGCGCCCATCGCCACCGGCAACCCCGCCGGCAGCCCGCAAGCGGCGGCGCGCGCGGGCAGCAAACGCCCGATCACCGTTCCGGCAGGCACCAGGGGCGGCAAGGCGCGGATCATCAGGTCTGACAGGCCCGCCGCTTCGAACGCCAGCGCCGACCACTCGCCCGATTGCAGCGACAGCAGACCCGCCGTGCTGGCGTCGCTGGCATCGGTGGCGATCTCTCCGCATAAAAGGAAACTCAGGTAATCCTTGGCGAACAGCAGCCGGCGGATGACGCGATGCCCGCCGGTATCGCCGTCAAACAATTGCGCCGCCAACAGGCTGGACTGGCCGGCCCAGGGCCGGCAGCCGACCTCCTGATACAGCGCGTCGCCCCAGCGCGCGGCCAGGGCCCGCGCTCGGCCCGACGCACGCTGGTCCGTCGACGCCACGGCCCGCCCCTCCAGCAGGCGGCCCTGCCCGTCCAGCGCATACAGGCCCGCGCCGTGTCCCGTGCAGCACAGCGCCCGGATGTCCGCCACGCGCGGGCCCAGCTGTTCGGCCACCCCGCGCAGCGCCTGCATCAGCGCGGCCTCGATCGCATCCGCGCTCAGCTCGCAGCCGCCTCCCGGCAGATGCGCATAAGGCAGCGCGCCGCCCGAGGCGGCCAGCGTGGCACCCGTCCCCGCCTCGAAGGCGACTGCCTTCAGGCCGGTGGACCCCATGTCGATACCCAGGAATATGTCGGCTTTCATGTTATGACATTGTCTACATAAACTTTCGGCAGGATAGCAGTGTTTCCCCTAGTAAAAGAAATAATTCGGCTGCCATATAGTTCACTCGATGTCATAACAACGAGTTGAGTCTATCAGGCTCACCACCACCCGGTATCCAAGCCATCAGGCACTGGATCAATGCGAGGAAAAGGAGCGCAACATGAGAAGAGAATTCTTGAAGACCGTAGCCGCTGCGGGCGCCAGCCTCGCAGGAGCCAATGCCTTTGCGCAGGCCGCGCCGGCCGCCCAGGGGACCGGCCTGAAAGGCGCGAACAGCGACGTCTATGTCATGAACGTCATGGTGTCCGGGGTGGAATACTGGTTCCCGGTGTATGAAATGATGAAGCAGCTGGGCCAGACGCTGGGCGTGAAGACGCGCTACTCGGGCACGCCGGAATACGACGTCAACAAACAACTGGCGTCCTTTGAGCAGGAGCTGGCCCGCAAGCCCGCCGGCATCCTGCTGCACCCGATGAACCCCGACCCGTTCATCGAGCCCATCAACCGCGCGGCCGCGATGGGAATCCCGGTCGTCACCTTCGCGGCCGACTCGCCCAATTCCAAGCGAGTGTCCTTCGTCACGTCCGACAACGAGCGCGAAGGCGCCCAGGCCGCCGACGCGATCGCCGCCGCGCTCAACGGCAAGGGCGACTACGCCGTGCTGGAAAACCCCGGCCAGGACAACCACGACCGCCGCATCGCCGCCTTCATCAACCGCATGAAGACCCAGCACCCCGGCATGAAGCTGGTGGGCCGCGCCGCCAGCAACCAGGATCCGAACAAGGCCTACCAGGCCACCTTGAGCCTGGCGCAGGCCAACCCCAACCTGGGCGCGCTCTTCATGCCCGAGGCGAACTCCGCCCTGGGCGCCGCGCAGGCCAGCATCGAGACCAAGAAGAACATCAAGGTGCTGTGCTGCGACGTCAACGCCAAGATCCTGGACATGATCAAGTCGGGCGAGGTCTATGGCTCCGTCAATCCGAACCAGGGCGTACAGGGCTATATGGGCATGATGCTGCTGTTCCTGGCGCGCAACCAGCAGCTCATCGACCCGATGAACGACGCCAAGCGCAACGGCACCAACCCGATGGCCGTGCCCTTCCTGGACAACGGCCTGTCCATCGTCAGCAAGGCCAACGCCGACGACTTCTACTGGGACAAGTACCTGGCCCGCCGCGGCACGAAAGGCATCAACGAATGACCGCGTCCGCGCCGCTGCTGGAGCTGCACGGCATCACCAAGCGGTTCGGCGCCTCGCGGGCGCTGGCCGGCGTCCGGTTCTCGCTGCGCCAGGGAGAAATCCATGCCCTGTGCGGCGAGAACGGCGCCGGCAAATCGACCTTGATGAAGATCATCGACGGCATCCACGCGCCCGACGAAGGCGAAATACGCCTGAACGGCGAACGCGTGGTCATCACCGGGCCGGCCCACGCCATGCGCCTGGGCATCGGCCTGGTCCACCAGGAAATCGCGCTGTGCGGCGACGCCACGGTGGCCGAGAACATCTTCATGCCGGAGATCGCCGCCCGTCCGCGCGCCTGGATGGACTACGCCAGCCTGAATGCGCGCGCGACCCAGGTGCTGGCCCGGCTTGGGCAGCGCATCGACCCCGGCCTGCGGGTGGACGACCTTGGCATTTCCAGCCAGCAGCTGGTGGAGATCGCCAAGGCGCTGACGCTGGACTGCAAGGTGCTGATCCTGGACGAACCCACCGCCGCGCTGACCGAGGTGGAATCCGTCGCCCTCTTCCGCGTGCTGCACGACCTGAAGGCGCAAGGCATCGGCATCATCTACATCAGCCATCGCATGGCCGAGATCTTCCAGCACAGCGACCGCGTCACCGTGCTGCGCGACGGGCGCGACGTCCTGTGCGCGAACATCGGCGACATCACGCCCGACGCGCTGGTGCGCAGCATGGTCGGGCGCGACCTGGGCAGCTACTACCCGCCCAGGCAGGCCGCCAGCGATGAACCCGCCGAGCCCCTGCTAGAGGTCGAGGACATCGCCGACGAAGTCAGCGTGCACGGCATTTCATTTACGCTCCGGCGCGGCGAGATCCTGGGGATCTCCGGCCTGATGGGCGCCGGGCGCAGCGAACTGGCCGAAACCCTGTGCGGCCTGCGCCGCGCGCGCCGCGGCGCGGTCCGGCTGCGTGGCGAGCCGCTGCGGCTGCGCCGCTACGGCGACGCGCTGCGCCATGGCATCGCCTACCTCAGCGAAGACCGCAAGGCGGCGGGCCTGTTCCTGGACCTGCCCATCGAACAGAACGTGTCCTCGATGGCGCTGGGCCGCATCAGCTCGCGCTTCGGCCTGCTGCGGCGCCAGGCCGAACGGCGCCTGGCCATCGACCTGGGCGCCCGGCTGAAGCTGAAATCGGACGGCGTGGCCATCGACGCCGCCAGCCTGTCGGGCGGCAACCAGCAGAAGGTGGCCATCGCCAAACTGCTGGCCACGCGGCCCGCCGTGCTGCTGATGGACGAGCCCACGCGCGGCGTGGACGTGGGCGCCAAGTCCGAAATCCACCACATCCTGCGAGACCTGGCCAACCAGGGCGTGGGCGTGATGGTCATTTCGTCCGAGCTGCCCGAAATCATCGGCCTGTGCGACCGGGCCCTGGTGATACGCGACGGCCGGCTGGCCGGCGAGCTGCCCGCCAGCGAAATGACCGAAGAGCGCCTGCTGAGGCTGGCTTCCGGCCTGAGCGCCGAGGAGACGATCTGATGTCCGAACTGAAACCCTCTCCCGCGGCCGACGCCGCCCTGCTGGCCGACGCAGGCCTGGCGCCCCGGCCCGGCGCCGCCAGGCCCAGGCTGCGGCACCGGCTGGCCAGCATGCGCGAGGCCGGACTGCTGCTCATCATCGCCCTGCTCGCCATCGTCATGAGCTTCGCGTCGCCCCACTTCCTGACCTGGGAGAACATCCGCGCGATGCTGCTGTCGTTCTCCATCGAAGGCATCGTCGTGGTCGGCATGACGCTGCTGGTGATCGTCGGCGGCATCGACCTGTCCGTGGGATCCGTCGTGTGCCTGGCCATGGTCATCACCGGCAAGCTGTTCCTGATGGGGGTGGACCCCTGGTCCGCCAGCCTGGCCGCCATCGCCGCCAGCGCCCTGGTCGGCGCGCTGATCGGCCTGTGCGTCACGCGCATCGGCCTGAGCCATTTCATTGCCTCGCTGGCCTTCATGGTGATCGTGCGCGGACTGTCGCTGGCCATCACCCAGGGCACGCCGCAATCGCTGTTCTCACTGCCGCCACAATTCAAGTTCATCGGCCAGGGCGCCATCGCCGGCATCCCCGCCGTGATCCTGATCTTCGCGCTCATCGTCATCGTCAGCGATTTCGCGCTGCGGCGCTCGGCCCTCTTGCGCAAGGTGTTCTACACCGGCAGCAACGAAAAGGCCGCGCTCTATTCGGGCATACGCACCGGCCGCGTGAAGTTCTGGGTCACCGTGCTGTGCTCCGCGCTGGCGGGCCTGGCCGGCGTGGTCTACACGGCGCGCTTCGGCGCCGCCACCCCCAACTTCGGCCTGGGCATGGAACTGAACGTCATCGCCGCGGTGGTGATAGGCGGCGCCAGCCTGAAAGGCGGCTCCGGCACCGTACTGGGCGCGGTGCTGGGACTGGCCCTGCTGTCGGTCGTCACCAGCTCGCTCATCCTGCTGGACGTTTCGCCCTACTGGCAGGACGTGGTCAAGGGCCTGATCCTGCTGGGCGCCGTCACCGTCGACCATCTCATGAACGTCAAGAAAGGACATCGATGAACACCACGACACTGGGTGCCTCGGGCATCGAATGCGAAACCGTCGGCCTGGGCACCTGGGCCATGGGCGGCTGGATGTGGGGCGGCAACGACGACGCGGCGGCGGTCGACGCCATCCGCGCATCGCTGGATGCGGGCGTGCGCCTGATCGACACCGCGCCCGCCTACGGCCTGGGCCACGCCGAAAGCCTGGTCGGCACGGCCCTGAAGGGGCGCAGGCACGAGGCCGTCATCGCCACCAAATGCGGACTGGTGTGGCACACGCGGCAAGGCGAGCACTTCTTCGACGAAGCAGGCAAGCCGGTGCATCGCCACCTGGGCCGCGACTCGATCTTCCATGAGGCCGAACAAAGCCTTGCCCGCCTGGGAACGGATTACATCGACCTCTACATCACCCACTGGCAGGACAGCGCCACGCCGGTCGCCGAAACCATGGACGCGTTGCTGGACCTGAAACGCCAGGGCAAGATCCGCGCCATCGGCGTCAGCAACGTCACGCCCGACACCCTGGCGGAATACCTGCAATATGGCCCGGTGGACGCCATTCAGGAACGCTACAGCCTGATGGACCGCGACATCGAATCCAGCCTGCTGCCGCTGTGCGGCGAACATGGCGTGGCCTCGCTGGGCTATTCGTCCCTGGCGCTGGGCCTGCTGGCCGGCCCCATTGATCCGGCGCGGCAATTCACCGGCGACGACCAGCGCGCCGGCAACCCGCGCTTTTCCGCCGCCAACCGCGCGCGGCTGCAGGCGTTCTTCCTGGACCTGGCGCCCCTGCAACAGCGGCTGGATTGCTCGTACGCGCAACTGATGATCGCCTGGACCACCCGGGCGGGCGGAGTCAGCCTTGCCCTGTGCGGCGCGCGCACCCCGCAGCAGGCCATGCAGAACGCCGGCGCGGCCAGGCTGACGCTGGACGCGGCCGCCATCGCCGCCATCGACGCGGCGGCCGGCCGCCATCTCAACACGCTGGACTGAACCCCAAGGAATTCCACATGCCGCACAACAAGGAAGCGCGCCTGAACCGCCTGCTGAACGCCGGGCGCTGCCTGGACATCGCCGTGGACCACGGCGTCTGCAACGAACCCGGCTTCCTCGACGGGCTGGAAGACATGCCGGCCGTCATGGAGCAACTGGCCGCGGCGCGGCCGGACGCCATCCAGCTCAACTACGGCCAGGCCGAGCTGCTGCAGCAGCGCCCCGGCCGCGACAAGCCCGCGCTCGTGATGCGCCTGGACATGGGCAACCCCTATAACGCCACCGTCCACCGCGTCATGTGGGCGGTATTGCAAAACACGCAGGACCCGGTGCTGCCCGCCGTGCAGATGGACGCGGCCTGCGTCGTCGTCAACCTGTTCATGCTGCCGGACGAGCCCGACCTATTTCGCCAGTGCGTCGCCAACATCGCCCGTGTGCGCGCCGACTGCGACCGCTACGGCATGCCGCTGATGATAGAACCCCTGGTCATGGCGCCTCATTCGGCGCGCGGCGGCTACATGGTGGACGGCGACGCCGGGAAGATCGTGACGCTGGTCCGGCTCGCCCGAGAAATGGGCGCCGACATCGTCAAGGCGGACCCCACAAGCAACACCCAGGATTTTCATCGCGTGGTGCAGGCGGCGCGCTGCCCCGTGCTGGTGCGCGGCGGCGGGCGCGAAGACCTGCGGCAAGTGTTCGAGCGGTCCCGCGAGCTGCTGGACCAGGGTGCGATGGGCCTGGTGTACGGACGCAATGTCTACCAGCACGCCAATCCGTCGGCGGTGGTGCAGGCCTTGATGGCGATGATCCATCGGGGTGCCAGCGCGCGCGAGGCCTGGGGCATATATGAAGGCGGGGGAAGCGCGGCATAGGGAGCCTGCCCTCAGGCGATGCCGTTGGCCTTTTTCCACTTGCGCAGCCTCGCCCGCGCATTGGCATAGGGCGACGAGGTATTGAACTGGATCATCCGGCCCTGCGTGTACTTTTCATACCAGGGCGCGCCGTACAGCGAGGCATCGGTTTCCCGCTCGACCAATGCGACGATGCCGGCGTGGACTTCCGCAAACTGCCGCAGCAGGTCGGGGTAGCCCGCGCCCGCATGATCGGCATAAAACTTCTGCGCCAATCGACCCAGCTCGTTCCATCGATATCCGGTCTCGGGAAAATCCACCGGCAGGCCGTGCGCGCGCGCCGCGCACCACTTCAGCACCAGCCGGTTCCAGCCGATCAGATAGGCCACCAGGTCGGCCACGCTCATCCGCGTGCCCTGCGCGTGGCCTTCCAGCGTCGCGTCATGCGCACGCTCGGCCGGCACGCTGGCCAGGTCGGCAACCAGCTTCTGGTAGGTGCCGCGGATGGCATCCAGCAGTTCCTGCTTGGTTTGTGGCACAGCCATGCCTTGTCGCTCCCGGGGTGCGGCGGCAGGAGCCGCCCAAAAGAGCATATTTTCACCTGCCGCAGGCCTATCGGACAGCCTGCCCAGAGCCGCTTCCATGCAAAAATCGACCGCAACCGAAACAAGAACCAAGCGCCATGCACCCTCCCACCTGCACAACGAACCTGCCCGCCCAATGGCGCGACGAATTCGTCGGGGCCCTCATCGAACAGCAATCCATCGGGGAATCCCGGGCACAGGTGTTCCGCATCCGCCGCGCCGGCCAGCCAGACCTGTTTCTGAAGTCGGAAGCCGCCGGGACAGCATGCGAACTGCCGGACGAGATCGAACGACTGCAATGGATGGCCCGGCACGGCCTGCCGGCGCCTGCCGTGCTGGACGTCGCCACGGAACAGGAACGCCATTGGCTGCTCATGAGCGCCATCGCCGGACAGGACCTGGCCAGCGCCACCCACCTGCCGCCGTCGCGGGTGATCGGCCTGATGGCGGCGGCGCTGCGCGCCCTGCATCAGCTGCCTGTCGCGCAATGCCCCTTCGATCACCGGCTGGAGCTGCGCATGGCCGCCGCCAGGCAAGCCGTGGACGCCGGACTCGTCGACGAGGAGGATTTCGACGATGAACGGCTGGGCCTGACCGCCGCAGACGCCTATGCCCAGCTGCAGTCGACGCAGCCCGCGACCCATGATCTGGTGGTGGCTCACGGGGACGCCTGCCTGCCCAATTTCATGGCGCAAGACCAGGTCTTCACGGGCTACATCGACTGCGGCCGCCTTGGCGTCAGCGACCGCCATCAGGATCTTGCGCTGGCCGCGCGCAGCATCGCGCGCAACCTGGGCCAGGAATGGGTGGCGCCCTTCTTCAGCGCATACGGCATGGCGCCGGATGAAAGACGCCTGGCGTTCTACTGCCTGCTGGACGAGTTCTTCTAAGCACGAAAGAACCCGCCCCGCGCGCATGACATCCCGGGCGGAAAACCTCTGCCTACCGGCCCTTGGACCGAAGCTGCTCAAGCAGCGCGATATTGCGGGCATGGCGCGCCATGTTCCGGGGCCAGGTCGACAGCCGACCATCTGCAGATGCACGTGAACATGCAACGCCTGGAGATCGTCGACGACCTGCTCAAGGGGTGGCGGCACGAAGGACGTTTTCTTGAACTGCATGTCGCGCTGCGCCTGCACAGGCTGCGCAGAGGCTTGCGCGACACGACGGCAAGCGGGAATACCAGTGACCCGTTCGGCGGGGACGCCGGTTGGACCAGGCCTTGAGGCCTTCCCGCGCGATACGTGCCGCGGTACCGTCCGTTGCGCGCCTCCCGGCGCGCAACGGCGCATGCATGAACGGCGCCGCGCATCGGCGCCCGTTCATGCGTGCGCCAAGCGCTACCGCTGCTGGAATACCCGGCGCGCCGTCGTCAACGACACGACCGCCATCACCGCAATGGCGAACAGGTAGTAGCTGGGCGACAGCTTGGAGTCGGTGGTCGCTATCAGCCAGGTCAGGATGAACGGAGCAAAGCCACCAAAGATCGTCACGGCGATGTTGTAGCCCAGGGAAAGGCCGGTGGTGCGCACCTGCACGGGGAAGATCGCGGACATCAGCGCCGGCATGGGTGCGAAGTAAAAAGTGGCCAGCAAGCCCAGCACGACCTGCACGAACATCAGCACCGCCACCGTCGGATGCGTCACCAGCAGGTAGAACAAGGGATAGCAAAGCACGGCCGTCAATATCGCGGCAACCGACATGATGCGCGCAGGTCCGATGCGATCGGCGAGCGAACCGATGAAAGGCGAGCCCACGGTCATGATCACGCCCGTGACCAGCGTCGCCAGAAACCCGATCGTGGGCGGCAAACCCAGTTGGCGGATCGAATACGTCGGCATGTACAGGGCCAGATAGTTCCCCACCGACCCCAGGGCGACAAAGCCCACGGTCACCAGCAGGCGCATCTTCTGGCTTGCAAACATGTCGCTCAATGGCGAATCCGACGTCTTCGCGGCGCTGAATTCCGGCGTTTCATCCATATGGCGGCGGATGTAGTAGCCCACCGGCGCGATCAGCAGGCCAAAAATGAACGGCACGCGCCAGCCCCAGCTCTCCAGCTGCGCCTGCGTCAGCGAAGCATTGAGCACCGCGCCGAACAATGCGGCCAGCAGGATCGCCGCCCCCTGGCTGGCGACTTGCCAACTCGCGTAATAGGCGCGCCGGTCTGGCGCATACTCGATGAGGAACGCCGTCGCGCTCCCGAACTCCCCGCCCGCCGAAAAACCCTGGATCAGGCGGGCGATCAGGATGATCACCGACGCGGCCACTCCGATCTGGGCATAAGTCGGCACCAGGACGATGATCAAGGTGCCTATCATCATCAGGAAGATCGACATGGTCAGCGCCGCCTTGCGGCCCGCGCGGTCGGCATAGGTGCCCAGCACGATTGCGCCCAGCGGGCGCATCAGGAACGACACGCCAAACGAAGCCAGCGCAAGCAGCAGCGACGAGCTCTCACTGGCGGCAGGAAAGTAAAGCTTGGCGATGATCAGCGCGAACGTGCCATAGGCGATCATGTCGAACCATTCCAGCGCATTGCCTATCGACGCCGCGATCACGGCGCGGCGCGCCTGCGCACGCCGCTTGTCGACATCTGCTTGCCTGGCCGGGGCCGTCCTTGCCGCATCCCACGATGCATTCTCCGAGTAACTCATTTTTTCCCTCTGCTTTTTTATATGGACTATTCAATAGACTCTTTACTCGGCGGCCGTCAGATGATCCGCGAGCTTTCCCATGAACTGTTCGCATAGAAGAACTTGCGACAGCGCTACATACTCGTCTGCCCGGTGCGCCTGCTGCAGATTTCCGGGGCCGCAGATGACAGCGGTTATTCCCGCCCGCTGGAACAATCCGGCCTCGGTGCAATAAGCCACCTTTTCCGTACCGCGCGCTCCCGTCAATCTCTGCGCCAGCTGCGCGATCTCCGCCTGCGCGGCCGTGTCGAACCCGGGCACCTCCGCCAGCACCTCAAGCTCGATATCGGCCAATGGGCTCTCCGCCTTGATCCGGTCGCGCAGCTCGCCGGTGATATAGCGGCGCAAGCCGCCGATCACGTCCGGCGCCAGGACGCCCGGGATGGTTCGAAACTCGAATTCGAACTGGCACCGGTCGGGGATGGTGTTGACCGACAGGCCGCCCGAAATGACGCCGGTATTCGCCGTGGAAAACGGCACCTCGAAATCCCGATCGAACGGCCCGTGCTCGCGATGTCTGTCGGCCATGTCGCGTATATGGCAGATGGCCCGCGCCGCGTATTCGATGGCATTGACGCCATGCGGCGTCAGCGAAGAATGCGCGGCCCGCCCGTGCACGGTGCATCGGTACAGGTTGCTGCTCTTATGCGCGGAAATGACGCGCATCTCCGTGGGTTCTCCCACCACGCAGCTGTCCGGGCGTATGCCCAGGCGGGCCAATTCCTGCAGCATCGCGTCGGCCCCGAGGCACCCCACCTCCTCGTCATAGCTCAAGGCCAGGTGCACGGGCACGCGCAGACGCCGCGACGCGAACTCCGGCAGCATGGCGATCGCCACGCCGATAAAGCCCTTCATGTCGCAAGTGCCGCGGCCGTACAGCCTTCCGTCACGCACTTCGGGAACGAAAGGATCGCTGCTCCATGCCTGTCCGTCCACGGGGACCACATCCGTGTGGCCGGACAGCACGATGCCGCCTTGCGTGCCCCCGTCGTGGGCCGGCAGCGTCACGAAGAGATTCGCCTTGTCCTTGCCCGCGTTGTGGATCAGCCGGGGCGCGTGCCCGGCCGCCGTCAAATGATCCCGTACCGCTTCTATCAATCCCAGATTCGAGAGCCGGCTGGTGGTGTCGAACCGGACCAGCCGTTCGATCCACTCCAGCGAGCGTGGATGCTCAAGCGTATTCATCGGTCATCCCTCAAGGCAGGAATCGGGACAGGCGGTTCACGCCTTCGTCCAGGCGATCATGCGCGCTCGCATAGCACCAGCGCAGATACCCTTCGCCTTCTGGCCCGAATGCCGTGCCGGGCGCCAGGCCCAGACCGCCACGGGCAACCAGGTCCTTGCAGAACGAGAGGCTGTCGGTCACGCCCTGGATACGGAAGAACGTGTACATGGCCCCAGGCGCGCGGCCTGCCAGTTCGACGCCGGGAACCTCCTGGAGGCGCTGCGCGAGATGATCGCGGGCAAGACGCAGCCGCGCCACCGTGCGCGCGATCACCGGTTCGCCCTGCTCGAGCGCGCATTGCGCGGCGGTCTGCACAAACCCTGGCGTGCAGGTATTGCTGTATTCGATCAGCTTGCCGATTTCAGGGAGCACGGCGCGCGGCACCACCAGCCAGCCTATGCGCCAGCCGGTCATCAGCCACGCCTTTGAAAAGGAGTTGCAGCTGATCACCCGGTCGTTCTCGTCGGCGATATCCAGGAATGTCGGCGCAACGGTCGCGTCGTAGTAATAGCGCTCGTACACATCGTCGGAAATGATCCAGATCCCGTGCTTGCGGCAATGCTCGAGAACAACGCGCTGCTCCTGCGCCGACATGACCCAGCCGGTCGGATTGTTCGGCGAGTTCACCAGCAGCGCGCGCACATCGGGCGTCAAGGCGTCCAGCAGCGCATCGACATCCAGGCGCCAGCCCGCAGGCGAAAACGAGAGCGGAACCGTTGTGACACTCGCGCCCAGCACTTTGGGCATTTCCACCAGATTGGGCCAGAGCGGAGTCACCACGACCACATGATCGCCATTGCCGACGATGGCTTGCACCGCCGTCATCAGCGCCGAAGTTCCGGAACTGGTCACCGCGATATGGTCGACCTCGCGCCGGCTGTGCAGCTTGCTTACGTAAGAGGCCAGGCTATCCCGCAATGAGGGCACGCCCAGTGTCTGCACATAGAACGTCTGGCCCGACGCAATGTGCGCGATCGCCGCGTCGCGGAACGCCTGTGGCGTCTCTTCGTCGGGCTCGCCAAACCAGAACGGCAGCACGTCCGCGCGCCCCAGGCCCGCATTGGCGACTTCCCGTATCTGCGAAGACCGCAGGGTGCGCACGCCTGCGCGGGCAATCGGGCCCGCGCCTTCAATGAATGAATCTGAATGCATACTTGTTTCTATTGAAAGAAGAATGGGTAACGGCGGGCAGGCCGCCTAGCGCGTAGCGGAGTCGAATTGCGCCAGCGCCTGGCGCGCGCCGCGAGCCAGCCACGCCACGTCGGAATGCAAGGCAATGAACTGCACGCCTTGCCGCCGGTATGAAGCCGCCTCTTCGACGCTGTTGGCAAAGATCCCGACCGCTTTGCCCGCGGCCTTGCAGGCGCTGATCACCTTGGCCACGGCCTCCAGGACGGCCGCATGCGCCATGTCGCCCAGGTGCCCGAGACTGGCCGCCAGGTCCGCGGTGCCGATAAAGAGGCAGTCCGCGCCCGGCACTGCGGCAATCGCCTCGACATTGCGCACCGCGGCCGCCGATTCGATTTGCAGAATTGCGCAGGACTGCGCATTTGCGGCCCCGATGTAGCCGGGATCCTGTCCGTAAGTCCCGGCGCGCACCAGGCCCGCCACGCCACGCGTGCCGCCATTGCCATTGCTCGGAAAGTGCATCGAAGCAATGGCGTTGCGCGCGTCTTCGGCCGTATCGATGTTGGGAAAAACAATCGTCTGCGCACCGCAGTCCATGGCCCGCTTGACCAGCGCGGCATCGTTGGCGGTGACGCGCACCGCGGCGCTTGACGCGGCGCCATGCGCGCGAGCCGCGTCGATGGCCCGCAATTGAGCGACCAGGCTGCCCACGTCGTTGGGCGCGTGCTCCATGTCCACCACCAGCCAGTCGAAACCACAGTGCGCAATGGTTTCGGCGACAGCCGGGCTACCCAGCGTCAACCAGCATCCCCCCGAAGGCGCGCCGGCCAGCAATGCTTTGCGAATCGGATTCGATGTTTCCAAGACTGCTCCATAACAATCAGAAGGAGGCCTTTCCATGTGCTGACGGCCTCTGATTCAGCCCCACAAAGATACATGGGCTGAATGGAAAAAATTTCCGATTTTCTGGCCGATATATGTAAAATTTTGGAATGAAATCAGCTTAGATTCACAATCCTTGGAAGAATCATGCAGAGCAAGAATTTCGACCATACCGACATGCAGATTTTGGCCGCGCTCCAGGTGGACGGACGCCTTTCCAGCGCTGAATTGGCGGAACGCGTTTCGCTGACGCCGTCGCCCTGCTGGCGCCGCGTCAAACGGCTGGAAGACGACGGCGTCATCAGGGGCTACCGCGCCGAAGTGGACGTCAAGAAGCTTGGATTTGGCGTGACCGCTTTCGTGTCCATTTCACTGGACAAGAAAGGCGCCGCCCATGTCAAAGCATTCGAGGACGCCGTCAGGGACATTCCCGAAGTGCTTTCATGCCATTGCGTATCGGGCCGCTACGATCATCAGCTGACCGTCATCGCCCGTGACCTGGATGCCTTTGGCGACCTCACCCGCTACGTGCTGGGTGCTCTTCCCGGGGTCAAGGAGGTGTATACGTCCTTCGTCCTGAAGGAAGTGAAAGGGCTGGCGCACGCCATATCGCTGGCGCCGGAATAAGCAGCGCTGGAATCGGCCACGCGCCACCGCAACTGGCTGAGCCCTTTGCGCGCCGTCGCCAGGCCAGCGCTGCAGTACACACGGGGGTCCTTGTTTCCAGCAGGCCCCGAGCGCCCTTTCCAGCACATCAGGCGCTAGCGGCTACCCCTTCCGGCGGTCCAGTACAATTCCGGTTTGGCGACGTTGTGATCGCCCACCATCTGGACCAAAGCATGTTGCGACTGTCTGAAATCAAGCTGCCGTTGAACCACACGCCGGAAGAATTGCCCGCCGCGATTCTGAAAAAACTGGGCGTTCCGGCCAGCGACCTCCACGGCTTCACCATCTTCCTGCGCAGCTACGATGCGCGCAAGAAACACAATATCCTGCTGACCTACACGCTGGATATCGACGTGGAAAATGAAGCTGCGCTGCTCAAGCGCTTTCATGATGATCGCCACGTGCGGCCCACGCCCGACACCGAATACAAGTTCGTCGCCCAGGCGCCCGCCAGCCTGGAGAAGCGCCCCATCGTCATCGGCACCGGCCCCTGTGGCCTGTTTGCCGGGCTGGTCCTGGCGCAGATGGGCTTCAAGCCCATCATCCTGGAGCGCGGCAAGGCGGTGCGTGAACGGACCAAGGACACCTGGGGCCTGTGGCGCAAGCGGATCCTGAACCCGGAGTCGAACGTGCAATTCGGCGAAGGCGGCGCAGGCACCTTCTCCGACGGCAAGCTGTACAGCCAGATCAAGGATCCCAAGCACTACGGCGAGAAAGTCCTCAAGGAATTCGTGCTGGCCGGCGCGCCGGAAGAAATCCTGTACGTGGCCAAACCGCACATCGGCACGTTCCGCCTGGTGGGCATGGTGGAAGTCATGCGCGACACCATCACCAAGCTCGGCGGCGAAGTGCGGTTCTCCAGCAAGGTCGAAACGCTGCAGCGCGAGAACGGCCAGGTCACCGGCGTGACGCTGGCCAGCGGCGAGCATATCGAGGCCGACCACGTCGTGCTGGCGGTCGGCCACAGCGCGCGCGACACCTTCCAGATGCTGCACGACCAGGGCGTGTTCATGGAGGCCAAGCCATTCTCGATCGGCTTCCGGATCGAACACCCGCAATCGCTGATCGACAAAGCGCGTTTCGGCCCGAATGCCGGCCATCCGATCCTGGGCGCCGCGGACTACAAGCTGGTGCACCACGCCAGCAACGGACGTTCGGTGTACAGCTTCTGCATGTGCCCGGGCGGCACCGTGGTGGCGGCAACCTCCGAACCCAACCGCGTCGTCACCAACGGCATGAGCCAGTACTCGCGCAACGAACGCAACGCCAACGCCGGCATCGTGGTGGGCATCTCGCCTGAAGTCGATTACCCCGAACATGTGCTGGCGGGCGTGGATTTTCAGCGCAAATGGGAATCCCAGGCGTTTGAACTGGGCGGGGGCACTTATAGCGCGCCAGGCCAGCTGGTCGGCGATTTCATCGCGGGCAAGGCGTCCACGGAGTTTGGCTCCGTGCTGCCCTCGTACACCCCGGGCGTGCACCTGACCGACCTGGCCACCGCACTGCCCGAGTTCGCCATCACCGCGATCCGCGAAGCGCTGCCGGCGTTTGACAAGACCATCAAGGGTTTTGGCATGCATGACGCCGTGCTCACGGGCGTCGAAACGCGCACCTCGTCACCCATCCGCATCAGGCGCGACAACGAGACGCTGCAGAGCATCAACACCAAGGGCTTGTTCCCCGCTGGGGAAGGCGCGGGTTATGCGGGCGGGATCTTGTCCGCGGGGGTGGATGGGATCAAGATTGCCGAGGCGGTGGCCTTGAGTATCACAGGGCGGCAAGGATAAGCCGACGTTGGCAAGTCGTGGGAGGGTGTAAGCGGATAGCCTCAGCCTCTCACGGCACCATCGCTGCAAGCGCGGCTGCGGCCTGCTCCAGCCCTCCCAGAACGGCATCGGCAACACGCGGCGAGAAATCCCGCGGCAGGTCTGCCCGCAGCTCTGCGATGACCGCCGGCGTGCACGCCAGGATCTCCTCGACGATCGGCTCGGCGGTCGGCGCATAGCCGGCCTTCCTTGCGGTACTGCTGAAATGCCTGCGCTGGATGCCATGCATCTCGTAGTGCCGATTCTTGCCAAGCAAGGCCATGGCCGACCTGATGTCGTACGGCGACCAATGATTTGGCCCGTCGCCCAGCACGGGATACGCCGACATCACGTCGTACAGCGGGGTCAGCTGGAAGCGGCCGCGAGGCAGCAGTTGAATGCTGAAATTCTTCGCATGGCCATCTGGCGCACGCAGCAGCCAGAACAGGATCTGCGTAGCCATCAGCGTCTTCATGTCGGCCTCGGCATTCACCGACTGCCGCAGCGTGGCGAACAAGGCCCGCAGCCCCGGGCCTCCTTCGCTCTCGTACTTGCGCAGCGGCGAACAGCCTTCGACCTGGCAGAAATCTTCCTGCGGCAGCCGCATCAGCCACTTTCCGCCGGGCGCAAGGCGCCGGTCGAACCGCTCGACCACCAGAACCCGCTGCCGGCCAAACGTGGCGATATGCGCATCGGCCACATTCAATCCATAAGCCTTCAACAGCCTCAGGCACAGCCATTCATTGTCGACGGACGTGGTGAAGTCGGCCCTGCGCCCGCCCACCAAGCCTAGCGGAAGCTTGAAAATATGGCTCGTGGGCGTGGCGCCGCGCGGAGCGAGCCATTGGCCATTCCAGCGCAGGAACGCGGTCTTCTCCTGCGCACCCGCCAGAGAGATACGAAAGTCATCATCCGGATTCCGGGCCGCGGCAAAGGCCTGCGGCGAGACCGTCTCGATCAGGTGCCGCTCGATGTCCTCCTCGGACAAAGGCACACCCTCGATACGATCAAAGCCTTCGGGGATCTCGTCTTCCCCCAGTATCTGCACTGCGCCGACGCAATCGCGCCCAATGGCCGTCAGCAGGTCGAAGGGATCGGTCGATCCCGCCCTGAAGCGCTCGGCCACGCGCCTGCGGATAACGTCGCTGTCCGGCAGAAGGTTGTCGAAATAATTGGCGACCTTCTCGCCCTTGATCGGCAGGTTCTGCAGATTGAACGGCAGCGACAGAGACAGCGGCCGACCGATATCGGCATTGAGCCAGTCTCCGTCATATTGCAGCACCATCTCCCCACGTGCAGGAATGGTCCACCGGGCGACCCGGATCCCGTTGGTCCAGATGGACAGGCTGCGGCTGTGCGATCTGCGCCCCATGTCACCAATCCGTCGGCGTACCCGACAATGACGCATCGCCGTCTCGCCGCCCCACCGCCAGCTCCAGATCAAGCGCAGCGCACCACGCCAGCAATTGCTCCACGCTGATTTCGTGGGCGTTCATCTCCAGATGCGAAATCCGCGACTGGCTAAGGCCAATGCGGCCGGCCAGCGCGGACTGCGTCAGCCCCTTGGCCTTGCGGGCGGCCTGCAGCTCTGCGCCAAGCTGGTTGGCGGTGATGAGGATTTGAGAAGGCGATGGCATGGGAAAATATCTGATATCCAACTAAATTTAAAATAGCTGAAATTCAGATATTTAGCAAATATTTGTATATCAGATATTTCCAGCGGCGACGCTAATTGCCAAATTCGCGTTCACGCGCAGTCAGGGCCGACTTGGACGCCGCCACGAACGCAGTGGAAAAGACGATCTCATCGCATTGACAACGTCAGTTCTTAACGGAGCCTTGCTCCATTGAGTCTGACGCACTATATTTAGCTAATTAGCTAAATACCATATTCGCAATGAACGAAGAAAGCGTCTTCGCCGCCCTCGCCTCCACGCCCCGCCGCAGGATCCTCGCGTATCTCTCCGAGACTCCCCTGACGGCGGGCGAAATTGCCGCCCGTTTCGACATGACCAAACCTTCCCTGTCGAAGCACTTGCAGATCCTGGAGCACGCCGGACTGATCGAAAGCCAGAAGCTTGGCCAGTTCGTCCACTACCGCATCGCCGACGGCAACCTGCTGGGCACGTTGCACAACTATCTGTTGAACTTTTGCCCGGTGGGAGCACCGCTCAAGAAAGAGAGTGCCGCCCTGGCCAAGGCCAGGAAGCCCGCCGCCCCCGCAAGGCAGAAGCGCTAAAAGACGGTCCCGCATGCATCCCTCCCTCGCCTGCCCGGCTACCCTGCCAATGCGCGCCACCCGACGAACGGAAACCTTCCCCTTCGTGGCATTGCCAACTGGGCCCACCAGCGTGCCGATTGAAGTCAGCCTGATAGCGCGCTTAGGCCACGGGGCGGGAACGAAACTGTTCCACGACATGCTTGCCCGCCAACGACGGCACCACCAGTTCATCGACGCGCTCGACGAGCCCTCGGCGAAACTGGGAAGCAGCGACTTTGCCAAGGGTGACGCCACCGCGCTCTATTCCTTCGGTGTGGACAATCGCGGCCATCCTTTCCACCTCCACGCCGGCCACCGCATCTTCACCGCCATCTCGGGTAGTGGCGGCGCGCAACTGCGTTTTTCCAGCGCCACTTTGCAGGAGCTCGACCTAGACCCCGCCAGTTTCATTCGCGGCCTTCACTTCGTCGAAGTACCCCCAGACTGCCTTTTCACCGTCCGCTTTCCTGGCGGAACCTGGCACCAATTCTTACCGCTCGCGCCGGATTCGGGACATCCCGCATTCTTCGCCCTGTCCACGCACACCAACGAACTCGGCGGCCCGCTCAGCGACCAGGCTCGCCGGCAGGTTCTCGAAGGCAAAGGCGACATTCCATCGCTCACGCAACTGCTGCCCGATGCGGTGGCCGGGCTACTGGAACGCTGCCCCATCGACCGCGCCCGTGTGCCGACCATCATCCTGTCCCTGGACGAGCAACCCGGCAAAGGGCGCGAGGTCGCCAGCAAACGCTGTCGTTCGGCCATCGGCCATATCCGGGCCTTGCTGGCGCCCCGCCGCTCCCGCCCGGGCTTCGTCAGCCAGGTCGCAGCGGCGCAGATGCTCGAGCAGCGCGACCTTCCCGCCAGCTCTCTCCTGCTGGCACAATTGTCCGACCGAACCGTGCATCACCAGGACCGCTTCACCCTGACCGTGTCACCCCTGGCAAACCAAAGCCCTCCCGACGCCGACGCCGGCAAGCTGTTAGAGGACCTGCTGGGCAGCTTCCTGGCCCATCCCCACGCCGGCGTGACGCGCCTGATGGCCTTGCGGAACCTGCTGACGCGCCCCTTCAGGCTGCGCACCTCACCGCTGGCGTGCCCGGTCTCGTCACTGCTTGCGGAAACGTCGCCTCACTACTTCGCCGGCCATTATCCGGTGCACGCCTGGCGGGTGTCGGCAGACCGACGAACCGCGCAAGTCATCCTGGGCGCCGACGACAGGCACCTTGTGTTCCGCTCCTGTGTGGAGGTCGCCTACCTGCCGGACGGGCGCGTGGAGTTCGCCTTGTCGACGCGCGTCGCCTGCAACAATCTGCCCGGCCGCATTTACCTGGCGCTCATTTCCTGCGCGCACCGCAGGTACATCGCGCCAAGACTGCTGCAATCAGCCGTGGAATCCCTGCTCGCCGCTCGCTGGGAAGCCCCGTCGATGACGCTGAAGAGGGAAAACATCACTACCCCTTCCCCGGAACTCAGCCCAACTGAGTAGTCTGCAAGACGACTGAGCTTGGTTTTTTTATTAGCACGTAGCCAGATGGCGCCTATCGTTTGCCGAGGCATGTCGGACAGGCCAGGCCTACACGCGCGGCATCCCGATAGACGGCGAGGATGCCGACAAAAAAGGCGCCGAAGCGCCTTTTCCTTTACCGCGAAACAACCGACGGCATCACTCCCACTCAATCGTCGCCGGCGGCTTGCTCGATACGTCGTAAACCACCCGGTTGATCCCGCGCACTTCATTGATAATCCGCGAAGAAACCCGAGCCAGCAAGGGATGCGGCAACGGCGCCCAATCGGCGGTCATGAAGTCAAACGTCTGCACCGCACGCAGCGCCACGACATACTCATACGTGCGCCCGTCGCCCATCACCCCCACCGACTTCACCGGCAGGAACACGGCAAACGCTTGCGACGTCAGCTCGTACCAGGTCAGGCCGCTGGCCTCGTCCTTGGTATTGCGCAGTTCTTCAATGAAGATCGCATCCGCGCGGCGCAGCAGTTCGGCATATTCATGCTTCACTTCGCCCAGGATACGCACGCCCAACCCCGGACCGGGGAACGGATGGCGGTAAACCATCTGCGGCGGCAGGCCCAGCGCCACGCCCAGTTCGCGGACTTCGTCCTTGAACAGTTCGCGCAGCGGTTCCAGCAGTTGCAGGTTCAGCGTGTCCGGCAGGCCGCCCACGTTGTGGTGCGACTTGATCGAAGTGGCCTTGCCCGTCTTGGCGCCGGCGGATTCGATGACGTCGGGGTAGATCGTGCCCTGGGCCAGCCACTTGGCGCTTTGCTGCTTGCCGGCCTGTTCCTGGAACACTTCGACGAATTCGCGGCCGATGATCTTGCGCTTGGCTTCGGGGTCGGCGACGCCGGCCAGCTTGCCCATGAATTGCGCGGTGGCGTCGACGTGAATGATCTTCACGCCCATGTTTTCGGCGAAGGTCTGCATGACCTGCTTGCCTTCGTCCAGGCGCAGCAGGCCATGGTCGACGAACACGCAAGTGAGCTGGTCGCCGATGGCCTTGTGGATCAGCGCGGCGGCAACCGACGAATCCACGCCGCCGGACAGGCCCAGGATGACTTCGTCCGTGCCGACCTGCTCGCGGATGCGGGCGACAGCTTCGGAGACGTAGTCGGGCATGTTCCAGTCGCCCTGGCATTCGCAGATCTCGTTCACGAAGCGCGCCAGCATGGCCTTGCCCTGAACGGTATGCGTGACTTCGGGGTGGAACTGGACGGCGTAGAAGCGGCGGTCTTCGTCGGCCATGCCGGCGATGGGACACGACGGGGTGGACGCCATCAGCTTGAAGCCCGGGGGCAGCTCGGTGACCTTGTCGCCGTGGCTCATCCAGACCTTCAGCATGCCATGGCCTTCAGCCGTGCTGAAGTCTTCCAGGCCTTCCAGCAGCTTGGTGTGGCCGTGGGCGCGGACTTCGGCGTAGCCGAATTCACGGTGGTCGGAGAAGCTGACCACGCCGCCCAGTTGCTGCGCCATGGACTGCATGCCGTAGCAGATGCCGAGCACGGGCACGCCCAGCTCAAACACCGCATGCGGCACGCGCATGGAGCCTTCTTCGTAGGCGGAGGCGTGGCTGCCGGACAGGATGATGCCCTTCAGGCCTTGCGCCATCTGGTCGCGCACGAAGGCGTCGTCGACGTCGCCCGGGTGGACTTCGGAATAGACGCCGGCTTCGCGGACGCGGCGGGCGATCAGCTGGGTGACTTGCGAACCGTAGTCAAGGATGAGGATGCGCTGGTGCATGGAGACTCTACCGGTTGGAAATAAAACCGCACCGGCAGACCCGCTGATCTTTGCGGTTCTGCCGGTGCGTGATGCATGACATTGTAGTTGACTGTGCGGATCAGTCGGCGCGGTAGTTGGGCGCTTCCTTGGTGATCTGCACGTCGTGCACATGGGACTCGCGCACGCCCGCGGAGGTGATCTCCACGAATTCGGCCTTGGTGCGCATGTCGTCAATGGTGGCGGCGCCGCAGTAGCCCATCGAGGCGCGAATGCCGCCGACCAGTTGGAAAATGATGGCCAGCACGCTGCCCTTGTAGGGGACGCGGCCTTCGATGCCTTCCGGAACCAGCTTGTCGGCGTTGTTGGACGGATCCTGGAAGTAACGGTCGGCGGAGCCTTCCGTCATGGCGCCCAGGCTGCCCATGCCGCGGTAGGACTTGTACGAGCGGCCCTGGAACAGCACGATTTCGCCCGGCGCTTCTTCGGTGCCGGCGAACATGCCGCCCATCATGCAGGCGAAAGCGCCGGCGGCCAGCGCCTTGGCGACGTCGCCCGAGTAGCGGATGCCGCCGTCGGCGATCAGCGGAACGCCCGTGCCTTCCAGCGCCTTGGCGACTTCGGAAATGGCATGGATCTGCGGCACGCCCACACCGGCCACGATACGCGTGGTGCAGATGGAGCCGGGGCCGATACCGACCTTCACGCCGTCGGCGCCGTACTCGACCAGCGCGCGCGCGGCGGCGGCGGTGGCGATGTTGCCGCCGATGACGTCAACCTTGGGGTAGTTCTGCTTGACCCAGCGCACGCCTTCCAGCACGCCCTTGGAGTGGCCGTGCGCGGTGTCGACGATCAGCACGTCGACGCCGGCGGCAACCAGCTTTTCCACGCGCTCTTCGGTGCCGGCGCCCACGCCCACGGCCGCGCCGACGCGCAGCTGGCCTTGGGCATCCTTGCTGGCCATCGGATGTTCAGTGTTCTTGACGATGTCCTTGACGGTGGCCAGGCCACGCAGTTCAAAGCCGTCGTTCACGATCAGCACGCGTTCCAGACGGTGCTTGTGCATCAGGGCCTGCGCTTCGTCGAGCGTGGCGCCTTCCTTCATGGTGATCAGGCGTTCCTGCGGCGTCATGATGTTGCGCAGGGGCTGATCCAGGTTCTCTTCAAACCGCAGGTCGCGGTTGGTGACGATGCCGACCAGCTTGCGGCCTTCGACGACCGGCAGGCCCGAGATGCCATGCTGGCGCTGCAACGCAATGGCGTCGCGCACTTTCATCTGGGGGGTGACGGTGACCGGATCGATCACGATGCCGAATTCGTGGCGCTTGACGCGAGCCACTTCACGCGCTTGGGCGTCGGCGGACATATTCTTGTGAATGATCCCGATGCCGCCCTCTTGCGCCATGGCGATGGCCAGGCGCGATTCGGTGACGGTGTCCATGGCGGCGGACACAAGCGGGATATTCAGGCTGATATTGCGAGTCAGGCGCGTGGCCAGGGAGGTGTCGCGCGGCAACACCTCGGAATACGCAGGCACCAACAACACATCGTCGAAGGTGAGCGCTTTTTGAACGAGACGCATGGGTAACTCCGGGCGCAAAGCAAGATTATACGCCGCCTGCATGTTTTGACTAGGTGTTCACCCTAGGTTTGAACGTAAATTTTATCGTCCGGGACAGGAAATCTGGCACACCCAAAAATTTTACCCGGATTATATTGACAGGTATTTTTACCGGGGTAATAATTCGATCACTAATTCACCCGGATAAAAACAAGGACACCCCCATGACTACCCCCCTTTCCTCCGACCCGCATACCGCGTTCGAAGGCCACCGCATCCTTGCCGCCGGCCGGCTGGCCGACGTGGCGCTGGCCGTCAAGCAAGCCATGTCCATGCGCGGCAACCACACCATCCTGGTCTTCCAGGATTCGTCGGGCAAGCAGGTGGATCTGGACCTGAGCGGCGGCGACGCGCAGGTCCTCGCGCGGTACACGCCGGCGGACACCCCTGGCCCCGCCGGCGAGGAAGCGGACGCCGCCCCGCGCGGGCGCGGCCGGCCCAAGCTGGGCGTGGTGCCGCGCGAGGTGACCTTGCTGCCCCGTCACTGGGAGTGGCTGGGCGCGCAGCCCGGCGGCGCCTCGGTCGCGCTGCGCAAGCTGGTTGAACAGGCCCGCCGCGACAACGAGGCGCAGGATGCGCGGCGCCAGCGCCAGGAGGCCGCCTACGGTTTCATGGCAAGCATGGCGGGTGACCTGCCCGGTTTCGAGGAAGCGACGCGCGCGCTCTACGCCGAGGACCGCGAACGTTTCGCGCGGCAGATCGCGCAATGGCCGCAGGATGTGCGCGGCTACGCGATGAGCCTGGCGTGGGGCGCATGAAGCCCGGCCCCACGCCTGAGCGGCTTTCCCGATGAAAACCAGAACCCTGCTTCTCCTGGCGCTGGTCGCCGTGCCCGCCGCCCTGTGGGGCTGGCGGGCCTATCACCAGCCGGGCGAATCGGACATCCCCGCCCTGGAGGCTTTGCTCGACTTTGCCCAGGCACGGCAAATCTCCGGTTACGCGGCCACCGAGACCTGGCAAAGCCTGACCCTGCCGGACAAGCGCCTCTGCGAATCCGACGGCCAGGTCTGCGGCCTTACAGGCAATACGGATTTCGACGCCTTCGACCCGGGCAGCCGTGCGCTGCACGCCGGCCTGGGCCAGCGCATCCGCGAACTGGGGCTGGCGGTCGACACCGTCCATATTCAATACGACAAGACGGGCGCGGTCCGCGAGGCGCAGCTGGGCATCGCCAACCGGCATCTGCTCTGGTATGTGTATTCGCCCGGCCAGCCCTGGGTTTCGTCGCACCCGCAGCTGGCGGTCACGCACCTGGCGGGTGATTGGTACCTGGAAGAGGATACCGATTGGAACTAGGCTTGAATTGACGCCCGCGCCGGCCGCCTATATTTTCATACCCACGTTATCGATCTTCATCGGGGCCGTCTCCATGCCGCAACTGGTTCTGCTGTTGTTGGGCGTGAAGTATCTGCGCCAGCGCTGGCGCGCGCTGTCCATCGCGGGAGCCGTCTTCCTGGCCGCCGGGATCGTCGTCTTCATCGATGCGCTGGACGGGGCGGCCTACTTTCCCTTGAACGCCTTCGCCGTCCTGTTCATCGTCGAAGGACTGGGCACGCTGCTCATCGCCTCCTCCGGGGTCGGCGGCCAGCGGGTTCTGCGTTATGCCAAGGGCCTGTTCGTGCTGCTGGCGGGCGGCCTGATCCTGGCCGGTCATCACCATGGGCACTTCGTGCTGTCGATGATTTTTGGCGCACTGTTCCTGGTGGATGGCCTGCTGCAGTGCATTGCCGGCTACGTGGTGCGCTACGAGCGCTGGCGCTATGCGTTTGCGGGCGGCGTGGCCGAAATCCTGCTGGCCATTTTCTTCTTTCAGCCCTATCCCACCAACTACCTGGGCACCGTGCCATATTGCCTGGGCCTGTTCCTGGGCATCGCGGGCGTGAAGCTGCTGTGGCTGGCGCGCCGCGTCAAGCACCTGGCCTCCAATCCGGCCTTTGCCGCCACCCAATCGCTGGGATTCGCGCCCACCGCGCCCGCGCAGACGGCGGCGCCGCTCTGGGACGGCCCGCCCGCCGATTCGGAACAGGCGCTTACCGTACACGTCTGGACGCCGTCGGGTTCGGCCAAGGCGGAAACGCGCAGCTATCCGGTGGTGGACCGGTACATCGCGGCGGTGGATGTCAATGGCGTGATCTCCACCGGCCACGCGGCGCTGGAATCCCCCGAGGGCATCTATATCAGCCTGTATCCCAAAGAGGAGATCGACCGGTCGCCCGATGATTTCAGCGCCCTGCTCCGCGCCACGGCCGAAAACGACATTCCGGGTGTCTACCAGCCCGACTACGCCACCGAGTCCAAGGCCTGGTGCCCATCGACCGTCCGCGTGCGGATCCGCAACTACGACGCGGAAAAGCTGGCCGCCTTCTGGGAGGAATACCGGAAGAACTCCACCTACAACCTGACCCACCGCAACTGCTCCAGCAGCGTCGCGCGGGCGCTGGACGCCGCGCTCGATGGCGTGGTGGGACGCCTGCATGGCCACGAGGCCGGCTGGCGGGTGCTGGTCCGGCTGTTGCTGACGCCCGAACTGTGGGTGGCGTCGCAGATCCGCAAGCGCGCATTGACGATGGCCTGGACGCCGGGCCTGACCCTGGATTACGCCCGCGCCATGAGCATGTTGGCCGATCCACGCCCCTTCGGCTGGTGGAAGATGTCCCAGAGCGCGCTGCGCCGCATCGCACTGTTGCGCGAAAGCTGGCGGGCGCAAGACAAGGAGGCGCCGGCGCGCCGGCCCAGGACCTGAGGGGTCCAAAAGCTGTTGCAATTGTTCCCTGGAGAAACCCAGGTGGCGGGCGTAACGTGAAAAGAGCGGCATATGCCGCGGCACCTGGTCAGGTACGCATCATGACGCCCAACACTCCCCGCCCCGATCCACGCCATGCGGCGCCCGACGCCGCCGCGCCCGAAACGCATGCGCCCCCGCATGCCGACAAAGAGCGCGCCAGGTCGGATCAGCAGCACGAAGAAGCCCGGCGCAAGGCGCTGGTCGGCTCGCAGCACAAGGAAAACACCCGCAGCGTCGCCGCCCCGCGCTATCACGGGCATCGCGGCGGCTAGCGGCCCGCCCTCCAAGCGCCGTATTCGCCGGCAGCGCCCGCAGGCCCGATGCGCTCGTATTGGACCTGCGGGCGGACGCGTGCCGCGCAAATGCGTGGCACGCTCGCCGATCCGGATTTATGAGGTATGTTGTGGAAACTACCGGTAGATCCAGACCATGCAGCCCGACGACAACTACCTCCTCTACGACGGCGATTGCCCCTTCTGCTCCAACTATGTGCGGATGATGCAGCTGCGCAAGGCCGCGGGCCCGATCGCCTTGCTGAATATGCGCGACCATCCCGAGCTGGCCGCCAAGCACCGGGCGCAAGGCTATGACCTCAATCAGGGCATGCTCCTGCACCTGGACGGCCGGGACTATTGGGGCGCGGACTGCATCCACAGGCTGGCCTTGCTCAGCACGGGCAATGATCTGTTCAACCGGGTGAACGCCGCGATCTTCAGCAGTTCCTGCCTGTCCAAGGCGCTTTATCCCTTCATGCGCACAGGCCGCAGCCTGACGCTGACGCTGCTGGGCAAAAAGAAAATGCTGTAATGCGCGGCATGCAGATCAACTCGTGTGAATTCGATCAAGGGATGACCGGATGAAGTACGCTCTGGGCGCCTTGCTGTTGGCGCTGACGCTGGGCCCCGTCGCGTATCGCCGCATGCAGCGCAGGCCTGGGGACTCCGGCCGCGCCATGGCTGGCGACATGGTCGCCGGCGCCGCCATCTACGCGTTTCTGGGCCCGGCCATGGGCATGGCCGTGGTTGCCCTGATCATGACCATCGGCGCAAGAAGCATGGACGGCCTGATGCTGGGGCTCTACGGCTTGCCCTGGGCCTATCTTTTTGGCGCCGTGCCGGCCCTGCTTTGCGGGTTGGCTGCAGGCGCGCTCAAACCGCTCGCGCCGTCGTGGCGCGCCAATCTGCGCATGGCAGCCCTGGGCGCGGTGTATGCCTTCACCTTCCTGCTGATGTTCTCGCGCCGCGACGTGTCCTGGTCGGAACTGGGGTTTCCCTTGTACATGGGCGCCCTGCCCGGCGCCGCCGCCGCGCTGCTGTGCGCGCGGCTGCTCTACGGCAAGCCCGCGCCTATTCGCTAGCCCAGCGCAGTTGCGGCGCAGGCGCGCCGTGCTCGTGAAAGTACAGCAGCGCGGACGCCGCCAAGGTCCGGTCCACGCATTGGAACTGCGGGTAGCTGCCCATCTGGCCGCCTGCAACCAGATCCTGATCCAGATCTTCGGACTTGGCCGGGTCGATCAGCGTATGTATCTCCACGTCACCGCCCAGAGACATGAATACGATATAGCCGCCATCGCCGCCGCCGATCGACAGGACGGTGTCGTCATCGATCACGAAAGCGGTCGAACTGAACACCGCGCCATCCAGCCTGTCCAGCGCGGCAAGCAGATCGCTCTCGGTGGGGGCCTCGTATGCACGCGCCTGCATCCGGTCGCCCTGACGCATATCTTCGACGATTCTGATTATTTTCACGGTCTTCCAGGCGCCCTGGGCAGCGCGGTAAGGGATGGTCACGATCCACGTGAGGGTCCACGGCCGATACTACATCGGCCGTGGACCGGACTGCCAGGACGGCGCTTTACTGCTTTCCAGCCCAGCCGCGCTCGAAGAAGAACCGCAGCATCTCGGCCGTGGCGTCCGGACCGGTCCGGTCGGTATAGGAACCCTGCTCCGTTCCGCCGGCCCAGGCGTGGCCGGCGCCATGGACGTCCCAGCGTTCGGCGATGATGTCGCCCGCCGCGTTGCGATACACGTGCCTGGTGCTGTGGCGCTTGCCGGCAGCGCCCGGCACGCGCAGGGTCTCGGCGCGCACGCCTGGCCCCGCACTGGCTGCGATCACGCTTTCGGCGTTGCCCGGATGCACCGTCGCGTCGCGGTCCCCATGGAACACGATGGTAGGGACGCCGCTACCCGCCGGCGCGCCAGCCCGTATGCCCGCGCCCTTCATGGCGGCCAGCGCGGACGGAAGATCGGACGCCACGCCGGGCGCCAGCCCCGAATGCACGCCCGCCGCCGCATACAAGCCGGGATAGGCGCCGGCCAGGATCGCGGCCATGGCCCCGCCCGCCGACAGGCCGGCCACATAGACGCGCCCGGCATCAATGGGATGGGCGCCGATCACGTCGCGTGTCATGCCCGCCAGGATCGACGGTTCGCCCCGCCCCTGCTGTTGGTGATTGTGCTTGAACCAGTTCCAGCACTTCTGGGGATTGGCTTCGCGCGATTGCACCGGATACAGCACATAGAAGCCCTGCTCGCGCGCCGCCGCATTCATGGCGGTGCCGGCGGCGAAGTCGTCGGCGTCCTGGGTGCAGCCATGCAGCATGACCACCAGCGGCCGGGGCGTGTTGTCCGGGTTGGGCGGCACGTACAGCTTGTAGCCGCGCTGCCCCGCCGAATTGCGGAATGATCCCGCGATGAACGTGTCGCCGCGGACGCCAGCCGGGCGCGCGGGGGTGACGACATCGTCGGAGGTTGCCTGCCCTGCGCCGGGCGAGTCCGGGATCTCCCAGGCTTCGACCTCTATAACGTCGGAGTCGTCCCGCCGGGCGTGGGCGGCGGGCAGGCCGCCGCGCAAGGCGGCCTGGATCGCGGCGGTTGCCGCGGCCAGATCGCCGGATCGCGTGAGCTGGGTTGCCTGGCTCATGAGTTGCTGGAATTCAGGGTGCATGGGGTGACCTTCTTGCGGCGGGATGTCAGCGGATGCGCTGACGCAGGGCGGCTTTGACGGCGGGGCTGGCATGCAGCGCCCCCAGGACCGTCACGGATTCAATCGTGGCAAGCGCCAGTTCGGGAGTGACGTCGGTGGCTATCGTGGCCAGGCCCAGCACCCGGATCTGGAGCATTTCGCCGGCGGCCTGGACCGTCAGCAAATCCTGGACGCTGTAGTGCTGGATGCCCAGCACCAGCGTCTTGCGGCTGACGACCTGGCGCACGGCGTCGCCATGCGCGGCCAGTTGATTGCGGATGGCGGTTCGGATCAGGTCCGTCCGGTTCGCATAGAACCCTTCCTGGACCAGAAGATCGATCTGGCCCAGGTCGACATAACCCAGGTTGATGGTGATCTTCTCGTCGGCGGGCTTGGGAACGGAGGCGAGGTTTGGGGTGCGAGGAGGCATGAAACGGATATTAAACCATCCACTTGGATGGTGCATGGATGTTTCAATTTGATAGAACCGGGCAGACCCACCCTTCGAACCCTGCCCGGATGGGGCTGAAATCGGTAGATGGACTACGGCGCCGCTCCGGCTCCCCGGGGCGAAGAAGCAATGGCAGGATGGGCGGCGCTCGGCTACTGTGGTCCTGAACCTCGGGGGATCCACATGGCGAAGCGCCTTGTTCCAGGCTTGCTTGTGTTTGTCGCGTGCGCGGCAGCGTCCGACACGCCGCGGCCCAGGCCGCCCGATCTGCACGGCGCCCTGATCGTTTCCTCGAACTACCGCTACTACGCGTCCATTCTGTACGGCAGCGGATCCGAAGCCCGCCGCAGCGCGCTCGCATCCTGCAAGGCGGACGAGCCGCAAGCCACTTGCAGGGTATATGCGAACTTCAAGAACCAGTGCATCGCCGTGGCGGCAAATGGCCCGCACCACTTTGTCGCCACCGGAAAGGAAGATTGGGACAGGCAGCGGACGCGCGACTTCAGCCTGCGGCTATGCCGCGAGAAATCCGGTTCCGAATGCAGGCTCCTGATCAGCGCGTGCTCGACCTCGGCGCAGAAGGTCGAAGATCAGGGCATCAAAACGGACTCCGGCAGCCCAGAAATCGAAGGGTTTCAGGCCCGCCTTTCCCCTCTTGTTCCCCGATGAACTACAGTCTGCCCAGACACAGCTCATCAGTAAGGAACAAATCATGGAAAACCCCTTTGGCGATTCCGACGAACCGTCCAGCGACCACCGGCAGTATCTGGTCCTGATCGCGGCATCGAAAGACAATGCCGCGCTCGCGCAGAAGATTCTTGAAAACCTGAAAACCCATGTGGACGAACGCGCCGCGCCCTTGTGGATCGACGCCAAGGGAATCGGGGTGCTGGTCACGACGGAACTGGTCGCCTCCGAAATCTGGCGCGAAATGTTCCAGAAGGCGCCCGGCCAGGACTATGGCGACACCCGTAACCTGCTGATCGTTGAAATCGGCAAGGACTGGGCCGCCCGCCGGGACGACAAGATCGAACACTGGCTGGCCAGCCATGTCGGCGCGCCGCTATCGGCGCCTAACCGTCCGAAGCGCCGCTAGGCATGGGCAGGTTCACTCCTGCCCGCCAGCCCGGAACGCGCCTGGCTCGTCCACCTTCACCACGCGCTGCAAGAACGCATCCAGCGCCGGATTGTCGTGCTGCGCATGCCAGGCCAGGTACATGTCGGCGTAGAGATTGCGCTGGCCGATCGGTCTGAATTCCACCCCTTCGAACCGCAGCTCCCGCGCCGAATCCGGCACGATGCCCACGCCCAGGCCGGCGCGCACCAGCGCCAGCAGCGTGTGCGTCTGGCCAGCGCGCTGCACATACTCCGGCTGCACGTCGGCCAGGCCGAACGCCCCCACGATGCGGTCATAGAAGTACTTCCCTTCCCTGGGCGAATACAGCACGAACGGCTGCCCCTGCAACAGTCGCAGCGGCACCGTCGCGTGCTCGCACAAAGGCGAACCGGCGGGCAATGCCAGCACCAGCGGCTCGCGCTCGATCAGGCGAGACTCGATGCCGGCCTGCTGCGGCACGCTGCGCGCCAGGATCGCGTCCAGCTCCCGCGCCAGCAGCAGGCGGCCCAGATCGGTGCTGACGGTTTCGCGAAGCTGGATCTCCACGCCGCCCAGCAGCTTGCGCGCCTGCGTGATCATGGTCGGCATCAGGCGGTACGAGGCCACGGCCGTGAACCCCAGCGTGATGTGCCCGGCCTCGCCGCCGGACGTGCGGCGCGCGGTCGCGGCGGCCCGCGCGGAGAATTCCAGCAGATGCCGCGCATCGCGCAGAAACCTCCGCCCCGCCGCGCTCAGCAGCACCTGGCGGCTGTTGCGTTCGAACAGGGTTACGCCCAGATCCTGCTCCAGCAGCTGGATCTGCCGCGACAGCGGCGGCTGCGTCATGCATAACCGCTCGGCGGCCCGGCCGAAGTGCAGTTCCTCGGCCACGGCGATGAAGCACTCGAGCTGACGGAATTCCATCTATTCAATCCTTGAATTGATCAATGCTATTTGTAGCTCGAACAGCTATCCATGAACAGGCCTCCCTATACTCGGAATCAGGCGGCGCACGCCGTCCTCAACGCCAAAAATAGAGAGAATCCATGGAGACAAAGAACACCGCCCGGATTCGCGTCCGGCTCATCGCCGCGGCGCTGGCATTGGCCACCACCGCCGCCTTGCCCTGTGCCGCCACCGCCGCCGGGTATCCGGATCGCCCGATCAATCTCATCGTCCCCTTCTCGCCAGGCGGGGGCACCGACATCTCGGCGCGCCTGCTGGCCGCGGCCTTGGGAGAAAAACTCTCGTCCTCGGTGGTGGTGGACAACCGGCCCGGCGCGGGCGGCCAGATCGCCGCGGACCTGGTGGCGCGCTCCCAGCCCGACGGCTATACCCTGCTGTTCGCCAACTCCGGCATGCTGGCCATCAACCCCTGGATCTACAAGCTGCACTCGGACCCGGTCAAGGCGTTCGCGCCCGTGTCCCTGTTCTCGGACCTGCCGTTCGTGCTGGTGGTCCCCGCCAGCCTGCCCGCCAAGAACGTCGCGGATCTGGTCGCCCTGACTCGCGCCCAGCCGGGCAAGCACACCTTTGCCAGCTCCGGCACCGGCGGCGCGCCCCACCTGTCCGGCGAGATCTTCCAGCAGGCCACCGGCGTGGATCTGGTGCATGTGCCCTACAAGGGCGGCGGCCCGGCCATGACCGACCTGATGGCCGGCCGCGTCGACATGCTTTTCGCCTCGGTCCTGGAAACCATGCCCTATGTCAGCGCGGGCAAGCTGCGCGCGCTGGCCGTCACGGGCGCCACTCGCTCATCCGCCATGCCGGACGTGCCCACCATCGACGAGGCCGGCGTGAAGAATGCGCAGAGCGGCTCCTGGACGGCCGTGCTGGCGCCCGCGGGCACGCCGCAAGCCGTGATCGACAAGCTGTCGCAGGCCATTCGCGACGTCGCGGGGGATCCCGCCGTCGCCGCCAAGCTGGAGTCCCAAGGCGCGGTGGCCCACGGATCCACGCCCAAGGAGCTGCAGGACCTGGCCGCCAGCGAACGCGAACGCTACGGCCAGATTATCAAGGCCCGCAACATCCAAACCAACTGAACCCAAACCCGGCCCGCTGCACCGGGCCTTTTCACAAGCCGTATCCATGACCTCAACACTTCCCGCTTCCGCCGCCGACCTGCTGATGGTCGGCCCCCTGCTGCCCGAGCTGGTGGCCGACCTGGAATCCCGCTATCGCGTCCACCGCTTGTGGGAGGCCGAAGACCCGGCGGCGCTGCTGCGCGAACACGGCGGCGCCATCCGCGGCATCGCCACCAGCGGCCGTTTTGGCGCAACCCGGGAATTGATCGGCGCCCTGCCCGCGCTGGAAGGCATCTTCAGTTTTGGCGTGGGCTACGACACCATCGACGTGGCCGCGGCCAAGGCGCGCAACGTCGTGGTCACCAACACGCCGGGCGTGCTGGACGCCTGCGTGGCCGACACCGCCCTGGCGCTGATGCTGGCTGTCTCGCGCCGCATCGCCGAAGCGGACCGATTCGTGCGCGCGGGCCGCTGGCCCGCCGAAGGATTCGGCCTGGGCACCCGCATGAGCGGCAAGCGCTGCGGCATTGTCGGCCTGGGCAATATCGGGCTGCAGATCGCCCGCCGCGCGCAAGCGTTCGACATGGAGATTCTTTACACCAACCGCAAGCCACGCGAGGACGCGCCGACCTCCTACCGCTATTGCCCGGACGTCGTGACGCTGGCCGCGCAAAGCGATTATCTGGTGCTGGCGGTGCCGGGCGGCGCGGCCACGCGGCACATGGTCAATGCGCAGGTGCTGGATGCGCTGGGTCCCGATGGCTGGCTGATCAACATCGCGCGCGGCACGGTGGTCGACGAAGCGGCCCTCGTGCCCGCGCTCCAGCAAAAGCGCATCGCCGGCGCGGGCCTGGACGTATTCGAGCACGAGCCCGCCACGCCCGCCGAGTTCAATGGAATGGATAACGTGGTGCTGCTGCCGCACATCGCCAGCGGCACCCATGAAACCCGGCGCGCCATGGCCGATCTGATGCGATCGAACCTGGACAGCTGGTTCCGGGAAGGCCAGGTGCATACGCGGGTGGTCTGAAACCCCGGCGGCATCCCCGGTCGAGGCGCCTGAACGGCGCCTCGCCGAAAGCTGGAGGCCAGGCGCTTTCGGGAGTATCGTCAAGACGCACCCTTGAGCGGAGGTGCCTCATGCCAGACATTCCAACGATAGAAATCGAGGCCAGCGCGTCCCAGATGGGAAACCTGGTGCAGTTCCTGCTGTGGATCTCGGCCAAGCCGCGCACCTACGCCGAGACCATGGAGGCCTGGCGCACGACCTGCCCCCGGCTGTCGGCCTGGGAGGACGCCACCGCCAACGGTCTTGTGGATATGACGCATGAGGAAAGCTCCGTGCGTGGCGAAGCAGTCGTCGTCCTCACGGCAAAAGGCCGGGCCTTGCTGGCGTCGGAGGCATAGGCCAGGCGGAAAATCCACGCCACGGGCGGCACCGGAACTTTGCAGGCAGGACGGTTACTTACGGCTCATACGGGCGATGACGCCCTTAGCGCCACGCCGCACTGCAAGACTTGGTCAAGAAACAGGCCGAGACACTTCAGAATCTGAACGACCAGCTTCGCGACGTGAGCAAGGAAAAAGCTGAACTAACGGGCAAGGGCGTGATGTCGGACGAGGATAAGCAACGACTCGACGCCCTGGACCAGCGGATCAGCCGATTAAGGAATCTCCTGAGCATGAAGATGACCATGCGTCAGGAGTACATGGCAAGAATGCACCAGTCCCAGCCATTCAGCCTTATACGGTGGCTACCGGAGTCGCCGGCGATCCGACCGCGCCCGGCAGGTTCAGGGGCGGCGCCGTCAGCAGGAAGCGGCTGCGGCCGTTAGCCTGCAGCCAGCGCGCAAGCTTGCCCAGGTACCACATCTCGCCTATCGGCATGCCCAGCTTGAAGATGCAGTGATGGTGCAGCGGCAGCGCGGCGCAGCAAGCATTGGGCTTCTGGGTGGGATAGATTTCCAGCGCGTGGTTGTCGGACGCCATCGCCGCCACTTTCGAATCCGTGATCCATTGCAGCAGCTTCTCGTCGCTGCCGTCCAGGCCGGCGCAGATTTCGTGCAGCGTGTGCGCGTCGGGCTCGCGGTTCTTTTCCAGCAAGGCGTCGCCGAATTCCGTATGGAATAGGACGATGTCGCCCTGCTCGATCTCGATCCGGTCCGCCTCGATGATGCGCATCAGATCGTCGTAGCCCACCGATTTCTGCGCACGGCCGTAATGCTTGGCCAGATCCACCATCACGCCCCGGCTCTGCAGGCAGGATTCGGCAAGCTGCGTGATATCCAGCTTCTTGGCGTTCGACGCCGCGCCCTGCCCCAGGTCCGTCTTTGCAAAGCCGTTCTGCACGTCGTAGTCCACCGGGCCGACCACGTGATCATTGGGCCGGTAGCCGTTGTAGTAGACGCGCTCGGGCAGGCCATCGCCGTTCGCGTCGAACAGCGCGCCCACGTGCGCAAGCGAATCCCATTGGGTCGAATACTGCAGGCTCATCTCGACGATGTCGTCGCTCAGCACGTCCACGCAGCCCGGACGCAACCGGCCCAGCGGGAAGTTCATGTATTGGTCGCCGTCTCTCTCGGTGGGCCGCAGCTTGGGCGGAAGGCGGCGGACATTCACACCGTTGCCGCCCGGATAGTCCAGCGGCAGCGACAGGCAGAAGCTCAGGCCCAGGCGAACTTCGCCTATGCCCTTCAGCACGTTCTCGGGAGTGATGTAATTCAGGCAACCACGCTGATCATCAGGACCGAAGTCCCCCCAATTGGATCCTTCCGGACGGTTCTTCCATCTCATGCGTCGCGACTCCTGGTCGTAGAAAGCGGATTGACATAAATTTATCACGTATAGGATACTAACATCATGGATGTGAAAACAGCTGCTCGAGTTCTGGATGTGCTGAACCTCTTCGCCGAGGAGCAGAAGCCATTGCTGTACAGCGAAATTGCCGCGCAAATGCAGATCCCGCTGTCCAGCTGCCACGGGCTGCTCAAGACCATGGTGGCGCGCGGCTATCTCTATGAAATCGGCAAGAAGCACGGCTATTACCCGACCCAGAAGCTGATCCACGTCGCTACGCTCATCTGCCGCAGCGATCCCCTGAACGCCGTCATCGAACCCGTGCTGGAGCGGGTGCGCGACCTGACCGGCGAGACCGCCCTGCTGGCCAAGCTGGCCGACGACAAGGTGGTCTACCTGATCGTGGCCGAATCCAAACAGACGATCCGCTTCTCGCACCAGCCCGGCGGGTTCAAGGCTGTGCACGCCACCAGTTCGGGCAAGGCGCTGCTATCGGTGCTGTCGTCCGATGAGCGCCAGAAATGGTTCAAGGCCTACGGCGGATTTGCCGCCTTCACCGACAACACCATCACCACCCGCGAGGCCTTCGATCGCGATCTGGAGGCGGGAGTGGCGCGCGGCTGGCAGCGCTCGGCCGGCGAGAACGTAGAAGACGTGATGTCCGTATCCCTCGGGTTCCGGGCGTATGAACAACCCTTTGCCATCGTGGTGGCCGGCCCCTTGGGGCGCATGCTCAAAAACGAAGCCACCACTGGAAAACAACTGGAAGAGGTCAAGGCGCTGCTGCATGCGGCCCTGCCCTCGGCCAACCTTGCCTTCGTAGGAGAAGACAGTAGATGAACAAACGCAGCTTTCTTACCGCCACCGTCTCGGCGCTCATCGCCGCAATGCCGGCCGCCGGCGCCCTGGCGCAGGGTGCTTATCCCGACAAGCCGATACGCGTGATCATGCCGTGGGCGGCGGGCGGCCCGACCGATGTGGTCGGCCGGGTCGTGGCGGTGCAGATGGGAGAAATCCTGGGCCAGCCGCTGGTCATCGAGACCCGTGCGGGCGCCAGCGGCACGATAGGCGCGGCGCAGGTCGCCAAGGCGCCGGCCGACGGCTATACGCTGCTGATGAACCCATCGGTCCAGGGCATCTACCCCGCCCAATTCAAGAGCCTGAGCTTCGATCCGATCAAGGATTTCCGGATGGTGGGCGTGCTGGGCACGGTGCCGATGGTGGCCGTCGTTCCGCCCACCTCCCGCTTCAAGACCTTCGCCGACCTGATCGAGCATGCGCGCGCGCAGCCGGGCACGCTAACCTTCGCCTCGCCCGGCGTCGCCACCCTGCCGCACCTGGCCGGAGAATTGATCAACACGTCCACCAAGGCGTCCATCTCTCACGTGGGCTACCGCGGCAGCAGCCCGGCCCTGACCGACGTCGCTGGCGGCCACGTCGACCTGATGTACGCGCCGCTAGCCCCCGCCCTTCCGCTGATCCAGAGCGGCAAGGTCGTTCCTCTGGCCGTCACCACCAAGGCGCGCCTGGCGGACCTGCCCAATGTGCCCACCATTGCCGAGACCGTCCTGCCCGATTTCGACATCATGACCTGGTACGGCATGTGGGTCCCCAAGGACACGCCCGAGCCCATCATCGCCAAACTTAACAAGGTCATGGTCGAGGCGTCGAAGTCGCCCAAGGTGGTCGAAGCGCTGAAGTCGCAAGGCACCCTGCCCAGCACGATGAGCTATCAAGAGGCCGAAGCCTTCAACCTGGCCGAAAGCGCCCGTTGGATCAAAGTGATGAAGGACGCCAACATCCAGCCCGAGTAAGACCGGACCCAAGGGATACCCCTAAGTCCTTGAAATAACTCGCAGTAATTAAAAGGCATAAGAAATTCCCGATTAGGGAATTTACTTATGCCTTTTAATTATTTGTAGAGCGCATACTTGCCGGGCAAGAATTCGTCCTGAGCATAAAGCAAGACAGATGGAACTTCGTCAACTCGAGGCCTTCGCGGCCGTCATGTCCACGGGCAGCGTCACCGCCGCCGGGCGTTTGCTTGGCCGCTCGCAGCCCGCAATCAGCCGCTTGCTGCAAGAGCTTGAAGCCGAGATCGGCTACGCGCTGTTTGCGCGCAGCGGCCCGCGCGTGACGCCCACCGAGCAGGGTTTCCTGCTGTATGACGACGTCGAGCGCGCCCTGGCCAGCCTGCGGCAGATCCGAAGCCGGGCCGAGGAAATTGCCCGCGGGCAGGCCCAGCCGCTATTGCTGGCGGCCACCTCCGCGCTGGCGGCCGGGCTGGTGCCCGCAGCCCTCAAGCGCATCGAATCCCAGACGGGCGCCGCGCGCATTCAGCTGCGCAGCGCCTCTCCCGAACGCGTGGTGCACGCGGTTCTGACCGGCGCCGCCCAGTTGGGCGCCACCAGCCTGCCGCTGGAGCATCGCGGCCTGACCGTGCACTGGATCGGACAGGCCCCCTGTGTCGTGGCGCTACCGGAAGACGACCCCGTGGCCCGGCATGCCGTGGTGCCCGTGTCGGAACTGGCCGGCCGCCGCCTGATCACGATGGCCAACCCGTTCCGCCTGCGCCGCCGCCTGGATGCGGCGCTGGCCGATAACGTGCAGGCGTTGGGCACCATCGAAACCAATTCGTCCGTCAACGCCCTGGCCGCCGTCCGCGCGCGCCTGGGCGTGTCGGTGCTGGAACCGATCACCGCCTATGGCGCGCCAGTGACTGGCGTGGCGATCCGGCCCATCGACCTGGACATTCCCTTCTTTTTTGGGGTCATCACCCCGCAGTCGCAAACGCTGACGCCGGCCTGCCAGGCCATGGCGGACGCGCTGGCCGAAGCCGCCGCAGCACTGCTGCCGGGCTTCGTGCTGCACGACGCCTGCGAGCATTCGGCGCTGTTGCAGTCGATCTACGGCGATGACGCCCCTGTTATGGAAACCCCCGCAATATGAATCTGCCCACCGCCACCCCGCCGCAAGGCTTAGCCGCCCTGGAGACGCGCCTGCGGCAAGACCTGTCATGGCTGGAGATTCCCGCCAAGAACTGGGTGACGCCCCGTCTCGTGGACGGCCAGCAAGTACTGGACGTGGCCATCATCGGCGGCGGCATGGCCGGCCTGGCGGCCGCGGCTTCGCTCAAGCACCTGGGCATCGACGCGCCGATCTTCGATCAGGCGCCCGAAGGCTATGAAGGCCCCTGGGCCACCACCGCCCGCATGGAAACGCTGCGTTCGCCCAAGCAGTTGACGGGCCCCGCCCTCGGCTTGCCGGCGCTGACGTTCCGCGCCTGGTTCGAGTCGCAATTCGGATCCGAGGCCTGGGAAGCGCTGGACAAGATCCCCCGTCTTCAATGGATGGACTACCTGCGCTGGTACCGCCGCGTGCTGGGCCTGGACGTGCGCAACGAACACCGCATCCTGGCCGTGCAGCCGCGCGCCGACCAGTTGGTGCAGCTGGACATTGAATCCCCCGCCGGGCGCGGCACCGTGCTGGCGCGCCGCGTGGTGCTGGCCACCGGCCGCGACGGCCTGGGCGGCGCCTATGTGCCTGATTTTGCAAAGAAGCTGCCGCGCAACCGCTGGGCCCATTCGTCCGACGTGATGGACTACGCAACGCTGGCCGGCAAGCGAGTGGGCGTGGTCGGCGCGGGCGCTTCCGCCATGGACAGCGCCGGCACGGCGCTGGAAGCCGGTGCGGCCAGCGTGGACCTGCTGATCCGCCGCAACGACATCCCCCGCATCAACAAGGGCAAGGGCGCGGGCAATCCGGGCCTGACCCACGGCCACCTGACGCTGCCGGACGAATGGAAGTGGAAGATCCGCCACTACATCAACGCCGCGCAAGTGCCGCCCCCGCGCGGCAGCACCCTGCGCGTATCGCGCTTTCCGAACGCCCGCTTCAACCTGGGCTGTGGCGTGGAAGACCTGGCGCTGGTCGGCGACGAAATCCACGTCACCACGCCCAAGGGCGTGTTCGTGCTGGACTTCCTGATCTTCTCGACGGGCTTTCGCATCGACTGGACCGTGCGCCCGGAATTCGCGCCGCTCGCGCCTCACGTGCGCGCCTGGGGTGATCGCTACGCGCCGGCCGCCGGCGAGGAAGACCAGGAACTGCACGATTCTCCCGACCTGGGCGCCGTGTTCGAGCTTCAGGAAAAAACGCCGGGCGCCTGCCCGGGCCTGGACCGCGTGCACTGCTTCTCCTACCCCGCCGCGCTGACGCAGGGCACGATCTCCGGCGACATCCCGGCCATCAGCGAAGGCGCCAAGCGCCTGGCGCAAGGCATCGCGGGCCTCTTCTACCGCGAAGACGTCGAAACGCACTACGCCAATATGGAAGCGTTCGCCGAGCCAGAAGTGTTCGGCGACGAATGGACGCCGGCCCCCGCCCCGGCCCCGCAGGCGGAGACCGCGCAATGACCGCTTGGCTGCTACGCCGCGTGGCGCAGGCCGCCGTGGTCGTGTTCCTGATGACGCTGATCGTCTTCGTTGGGCTGCACGCCATCGGCAACCCCGTGGACATCCTGATCGGCCAGGACGTGGACCAGGTGGACCGCGCCCGCATCATCGCCGAACTCGGCCTGGACAAGCCCCTGTGGCAACAGTACCTGGGCTTTCTGAACGGGGCGCTGCACGGCAACCTGGGCAACAGCTTCGTCTACAACATCCCCGCCGTGGAGCTGGTGATCCAGCGCCTGCCGGCCACGCTTGAACTGGCCATCTCCGCCCTGACTTTCGCCGTCATCATCGGCCTGCCGCTGGGCCTGATCGCCGGGCTGTATCCCGACAGCCGCTTCTCGAAGATGATCATGGCGGGCAGCATCGTCGGCTTCTCGCTGCCCACCTTCTGGGTGGCGCTGATGCTGATCATGACGTTCAGCGTGTCGCTGGGCTGGCTGCCGGCCAGCGGCCGCGGCCAGACGGTGGAGTTCCTGGGCTTCCAGTGGTCGTGGCTGACGGCCGACGGCTGGCGCCACCTGATCCTGCCGGCGCTGAACCTGTCGCTCTTCAAGATTTCGCTGGTGATCCGCCTTACCCGCGCCGGCGTGCGCGACGTGATGCCGCTGGACTTCGTGAAGTTCGCCCGCGCCAAGGGCCTGTCGCCGTTCCGCGTGGTCTGTGTGCACGTGCTGCGCAACACCATGATTCCGCTGGTGACGGTGCTGGGCCTTGAGCTGGGCTCGACCATCGCGTTCGCCGTCATCACGGAGAGCATTTTTGCCTGGCCCGGCGCCGGCAAGCTGATCCTGGACAGCCTGAACGCGCTGGACCGCCCGGTGATCGTGGCCTACCTGATCGTGGTGGTGTGCCTGTTCGTGACGCTGAACCTGATCGTGGACATTCTGTACAAAGTGCTGGACCCCCGGGTACGGCTGGAGGCCTCGGCATGAGTTCCGTATCCAATCCCGCGCAGGCGCCCGCCCTGCGCCGCGAGTCGCCCTGGCGCCGCAACCTGGCCGAGTTCCTGTCGTCCAAGACCGCCGTGCTGGGCCTGGCCGTGGCCACGCTGCTGATCCTGGCCGCCGTGCTGGCGCCCTGGATCTCGCCGCAGAACCCGTATGACCTGCTGCAGATCGACGTGCTGGACTCGCGCCTGCCGCCAGGCAGCATGAACGGCCTGGACACCTTCCACTACTGGCTGGGCACCGACGGCCAGGGCCGCGACCTGCTGTCGGGCATCCTGTACGGCCTGCGCATCAGCCTGATGGTGGGCGTGGGCTCGGCGCTGATCGCCGGCGTCATCGGCACGCTGCTGGGCCTGCTGGCCGCCTACGCCGGCGGCAAGGTCGACGCCTTCATCATGCGCCTCGTGGACCTGATCCTGTCGTTCCCGTCCATCCTCGTCGCCATGATGATCCTGGCCTACCTGGGCAAGGGCGTCGGCAACGTGGTGCTGACGCTGGTGATCCTGGAATGGGCCTACTACGCCCGCACCGCGCGCGGCCAGGCCCTGGTCGAGCGCCGCCGCGAATACGTCGAAGCCGCCCGCTGCCTGGACATCCCCAATTGGCGGATCATGTTGAAGCACATCCTGCCCAACTGCCTGCCGCCGCTGATCGTCATCGGCACGCTGCAGATCGCGCGCGCCATCACGCTGGAAGCCACGCTGAGCTTCCTGGGCCTGGGCGTGCCGGTCACCGAACCGTCGCTGGGCCTGCTGATTTCCAACGGCTTCCAATACATGCTGTCCGGCGAATACTGGATCAGCTTCTACCCCGGCATCGCGCTCCTGATCACCATCGTGGCCATCAACCTGGTGGGCGACCGCCTGCGCGACGTGCTGAACCCGAGGACCCACAAATGACCGCCCGCTCCGCCTCCGCTGGCGCGCCGGCCACGCTTGAAGTGCGCAACCTGCGCACCCACTTCCATACCCGCGCGGGCGTGCTGCCCGCGGTGGACGACGTTTCCTTCACCCTGGAACGCGGCAAGATCCTGGGCCTGGTCGGCGAGTCCGGCTCGGGCAAATCCGTCACGGGCTTCTCCATCATGGGCCTGGTGGACGCGCCGGGCCGCATCGTCGGCGGCGAGGTCCTGTTCCAGGGCCGCGACCTGACCAAGCTGTCGCCGCGCGAACTGCGCCGCCTGCAAGGCAACCGCATCGCCATGATCTTCCAGGATCCGATGATGACGCTGAACCCCGTGCTGCGGGTGGATGTGCAGATGATCGAAACGGTGCGCGCCCACAACAAGATGAGCAAGGCCCAGGCCCGAGCGCTGGCCCGCGACACGCTGGGCATGATGGGCATTCCCAGCCCCGAAGAGCGTCTCCTGGCCTACCCGCACCAATTGTCGGGCGGCATGCGCCAGCGCGTGGCCATCGCCATCGCCATGCTGCACCGTCCGGACCTGATCATTGCCGACGAGCCGACCACCGCGCTGGACGTCACCATCCAGGCGCAGATCCTGTCCGAAGTGCAGAAGCTGGCGCAGCAGCACGGCACCAGCCTCATCTGGATCACGCACGACCTGTCGGTCGTCGCCGGTCTGGCCGACGACGTGGCGGTGATGTATGCCGGCCGCATCGTCGAACACGGCAAGGTCGACGACGTGCTGGATCGCCCGCAGCACCCGTACACGGTGGGTCTGATCGACAGTCTGCCCAGCAACAACCAGCGCGGCCAGCGCCTGCGCCAGATCCCCGGCATGACGCCCAACCTGCTGCACCTGCCCGCCGGCTGTGCGTTCTCGGCGCGCTGCTCGCGCGCCACCGCCGCCTGCGGCCAGCAACCCGGCATCACCCTAGCCTTACCCGAACACAAAGTGCGCTGCTTCCATCCCACGATCCAGAACAGCGAGGTGACGGCATGAATGCTCCGGCCCCCACCCCGCTGATCGACCTGCGCCAGGTCAGCAAGCGCTTCGGCGAACGCAAGATCGGCGCCGCCGGCCGCGCCATGCAAAAGCTGGGCTTGTCCAAGCCGCCCGCCGTCACCCGCGCCGTCGACCACGTCGACCTGATCGTGAACCCCGGCGAAGTCGTGGGCCTGGTCGGCGAATCCGGCTGCGGCAAGTCCACGCTGGGCCGCATCGCGGCAGGCCTCCTGACACCCTCGGGCGGCGAGGTCCGCATCAACGGCATGCGCCCCGCGGACATGAACGCGAAAGAAGCCCATGCCGCCCGCCTGAAGGTGCAGATGATCTTCCAGGATCCCTACGCCAGCCTCAACCCGCGCCTGCGCGTGGACGAGATCGTCGGCGAAGCAGCCCGCATCCATGGCCTGGTCGGCAATGGCGACTTCGACGACTACGTCAGCGCCCAGATGGAACGCGCCGGCCTGGACCCGGCCCTGCGCCAGCGCTATCCGCACCAGTTCAGCGGCGGCCAGCGCCAGCGCATCGGCATCGCCCGCGCGCTGGCCGTGCAGCCGTCCATGCTGGTCTGCGACGAAGCCGTGGCCGCGCTGGACGTCTCCATCCAGGCCCAGATCCTGAACCTGTTCATGGACCTGCGGCAAGACCTGGGGCTGACATATCTCTTCATCAGCCATGACCTGGGCGTGGTCGAACACCTGTCCGACCGCGTCGTCATCATGTACCTGGGCCGCGTCGTGGAAACGGCGACCGTGGAAGAAGTCTTCCTGCGCCCCAACCACCCGTACACGCAAGCGCTGCTGGCCGAGATCCCCACCCTGAAGTCGCGCCACAAGATCTTCACCGCGATCAAGGGCGAGATCCCCAGCCCGCTCAACCCGCCCGGCGGCTGCCACTTCCACCCGCGATGTCCGCATGCGATGCCGCGCTGCAAAACCGAGGTTCCCACTTTGAAGGGAATCGCCATCAACCACCTGAGCGCCTGTCACCTGAACGACATGGCCTGACGATCACCGGCCGCGGCGCCTTTGCCGCGGCGCTGGACCCAAGCTCGTTCCCCCCTCTACCCAAGGACCCCGGACATGAAACGCCTGATTCTCTCCACCCTGACCGCCGCCATCCTCGGCGCCTCCGCCGCCGCCGCCGCCGACAACCTGTCGATCGGCTTCGCCGACCCGCTGTCCTCGCTGGACCCGCAGCTGAACAACCACGCCGGCGACCGCTCGGTGGCCCTGCACTTCTGGGACCTGCTGATCGAGAACAAGTGGAACAAGCTGCAGCCGGGCCTGGCCGTCAGCTGGAAGCCGCTGGACGACACCACCTGGGAATTCAAGCTGCGTGAGGGCGTCAAGTGGCAGGACGGCACGCCGTTCACCGCCGACGACCTGATCTACTCCTACACCCGCGCCCGCGGCGTGCCCGGCAGCGTCGCAACCTACGCCGGCTACCTGCGCACCATCGACACGATGACCGCCAAGGACCCGCTGACGCTCATCGTCAAGACCCGCGCGCCCAACCCCGACCTGCCGCTGAACCTGGCGTCCGTGCACGTCGTCAGCAAGCACGTCGGCGAAAAGTCGACCACCGAAGACTACAACTCGGGCAAGGCCATGATCGGCACCGGCCCCTACAAGTTCGTGTCCTATACCCCCGGCGACCGCGTCCTCATGGAACGCAACGACGCCTACTGGGGCGACAAGCAGATCTGGGAAAAGGTCAACTACCGCTACATCAACAACGCCGCCGCCCGCACCGCCGCCCTCCTGGCCGGTGACGTGGACGTGATCGACAAGGTTTCGGTGTCGGACCTGGCCAAGCTGCAAAAGGCCCCCAACGTCTCGGTCTATCCGTACGACGGCCTGCGCGTCATGATCCTGCAGCCCAGCTTCAACCCCGCGCCCAACCAGTACATCACCGACAACAACGGCAAGCCGCTGGACAAGAACCCGCTGCTGGACGTGCGCGTGCGCCAGGCGCTGAACCTGGCCATCAACCGCAAGGCCATCGCCGACCGCATCCTGCAAGGCGCCGCCACCGAAGCCAACCAGTGGATGCCCAAGGGCACCATCGGCTACAACCCCGACGTCAAGGACATCCCCAACGACGTCGCGCAAGCCAAGAAGCTGCTGGCCGAAGCGGGCTTCCCCGACGGCTTCAAGCTGACCATGCACGTCCCCAATGACCGCTACCCGCAAGGCCCGGAAACGGCCCAGGCGGTCGCGCAGTTCTGGACCCGCGTCGGCGTGAAGACCCAGGTGGAAGTCGTGCCGTGGGCCGTGTACTCGGGCCGCGCCAACAAGAACGAATTCGCCATCAGCATGCTGGCATGGGGCAACGGCACGGGCGAAGGCAGCTACGCGCTGGTCAACATCCTGGCCACCGCCGACGCCAAGAAGGGCCTGGGCGCCTCCAACTGGGGCCGCTACACCAACCCCAAGGTCGACGCCGCCCTGGAACAATCCACGTCCGAATTCGACGTGGCCAAGCGTGAAGCCATCCTGCGCGACTCCGTCAAGATCGTGTCCGACGACGTCGGCATCATCCCGCTGTTCCACTACAAGAACATCTGGGCCACCAAGAAGGGCCTGAAGGTCACCCCGATGACCAGCGACCGCACGGCCGCCATGATGGTCACCAAGGAAGCGGCCAAGTAAGCCATGACGCCCACCCTCACCATCACCCCCGCGGACGCGCTGATCGACGTTCCGCGCCAGATCCGGGTCGAACACGTCGCGCCCGGCCAGACGGTCGAGATCACCGCCCTGACCCGCCGCAAAGGCGTGCTCTGGCAAGCCCAGGCCGCGTTCACGGCGGGCGAAGACGGCGTCGTCGACCTGAGCCGCGACGCGCCCGTGTCGGGCGACTACACCGGCCTGGCCCCCATGGGCCTGATCTGGTCGCAGTCGCCCGTGGACTCGCCCAGCCGCGAACACTTCAACCAGCCGGTAACCGACGCCCTGCTCACCGACGTCGTGGCCCGCGTGGCCGGCGCCCAGGCGCAGGCCAGCTTCACCCAGCGCCTGGCGCTGGACGGCGTCACCCGCCAGGACGTGCGCGAAGAAGGCCTGGTCGGCACGCTGTACCTGCCCGCCGGCCCCGGCCCGCACCCCGCCGTCATGATCCTGAACGGCTCGGGCGGCGGCATCAACGAGCCGCGCGCCGCGCTCTACGCATCGCGCGGCTACGCCGCCTTCGCGCTGGCCTACTTCAAGGCGCCCGGCCTGTCCGACTACATCTCCAACACCCCGCTGGAGTACTTCCAGACCGGCCTGCGCTGGCTGCGCAAGACCGTCAAGCCCAAGGACGACTTCGTTGCCATCAGCGGCCAGTCCCGCGGCGGCGAGCTGGTGCTGCTGCTGGGCGCCACCTTTCCCAAGGAAGTGTCGGCCGTCGTCGCCTATGTGCCCGGCGCCGTGGTCCACAGCGGCCAGAACGCCTGCGACCCCAAGATCGGCCGCGAAGGCCCGACCTGGCTCCTGGGCGGCAAGCCCATCCCCCACGTCTGGGAAAACAACCGCACCGCCACCTGGGCCCCGTTCGATGAGGGCCCCTCGCCCCATCGCCACGAAAAGGCCATCCTCACCGCCCTGCAAGATCCCGACGCCGTGGCGCGGGCCCGCATCAAGGTCGAGGACATCGAAGGCCCGGTCATGCTCCTGTCCGGCACGGACGACGGCTCCTGGCCGTCCAGCCTGTACTCGAAGATGGTGCAGGACAAGCTGACGGAAGTGCGGCACCCGTATCCGGTCGAATGGCTGGACTACGAAAACGGCGGCCACTCCATCCTCTTCCCGTACGTGCCCACCACCCAGCTCGTCTACGCCCACCCCGTGTCCGGCAAGATCAGCACCAGCGGCGGCAACCCCAAGGACAACGCCCGCGCCGACCAGGAATCCTGGGAAGGCGTGAAGAAATTCCTGGAAGCGGCAGTGAAGGCCCGGGCGGCATTCGCCGCTGCCACGCCGGCTGAATGACATTCAAGGAGACTTCCTCAATGGCACAACAACCCATCGTCTACAACGCCGCGAATGACCTCGTGGACCGCCTCGTCGGCCTGACCGCCGACAGCAACACGTTTGCCGTGCGCCACCAACGCGAAAAAGTCGCCGCCGCCACCCAAGGCAGCTACGACGCCCTGTTCGACCCCGCACTGCCCGGCCTGTCGCTCGCCGAACGCCTGCTGGTCGCCCTGTACGCCACCCGCATCAGCCCGTCGCCGCTGCTCGCGTCCCACTACCGCGCCCGCCTGGCGGAAACCGACGCAGCCCCCGCCGACATCGCCGCTGCAGAATCGGGCAAGCCGTCCGACGCCTCCACCCCGCGCCTGGCTGCGGTGTTGGAATTCACGCGCAAGCTGATCGAGAACCCGGTCGAAGGCGACGAAGCCGCACTGAAGACGCTGCCTGCCGCAGGCGTCTCCACCCCTGCGGTGGTCACCCTGTCGCAACTGATCGCCTTCCTGTCGTACCAGACTCGTCTGGTCGCCGGCCTGGTCGCGATGAAAGACCTGGAAGGCCAAGCGCCCCGCGCCGCCGCCGTCCCGCCCGCCCCGTACGAGCCCAACACCGCCGCCACTGCCCCCGGCGACGTCATCAAGGCCCACGGCTTCACCAACGAAGTCCTGGAGTGGAAGGCATGGCTCGACGTCGTCAACGTCGACACCGCCACCCCGGAACAAGTCGCCGTCCTGGAAGAAAGCCACCCCAAGGCCAAGGTCTCGGACTACTACCTGTTCCTGGTCCACCAACCGGAAATCCTGCGTCAGCGCTCCACCGCCTTCAACGCCATCATGTACGCACCGGGCGGCCTGTCGCGCGCGGAACGCGAGCTGGGGTCCACGGTGGTGTCGCGTGTGAACGGTTGCGTGTACTGCGCATCGGTCCATGCGCAACGCTTCGAGCAACTGGCCAAGCGCAACGAAGTGATCGCGCAAGTGTTCGAAGACCCCTACACCGCCGGCACCACGGCGCGTGAACTGGCGATTGGCCGGTTCTCGATCCAGATCACCGAAGCCCAGGCCGACGTCAACGCCAACAGCATCCAGGCATTGAAGGATGCCGGATTGAGCGAAGGCGAAGTGCTGGACCTGCTGCACTCGGATGCGATCTTTGCCTGGGCGAACCGCCTGATGCTGAACCTGGGCGAGCCGGTTTTCGCGACCGTAGGCTAAGACCCGCTTTTGTACCGCCCAGCGGCCGCGTCAGCGTTTTCGTTAAACTGACGCTTTCCGCGCCACTACGCGCCCCGCCCCATGCGGGGCGCTTTGCCTTCCCCCATGTCAGAAAAAACCCACGACATCCGCCCCGGCCAGTCCGTCGAACTGCTGAAAGCCCTGCATATTCTTACCCGCGACGGGAAGATGAATCAGGACAGCCGCAGGAAACTGAAGCAGGTCTATCACCTGTTTCAGTTCATCGAGCCGCTGCTCAAGGACGTCCAGGAACAACGTGGCGCCGTTACCCTGGCCGACCACGGTGCGGGGAAGTCGTATCTGGGGTTCATTCTGTATGACCTGTTCTTCAAGGAACAGCCCGAGGCGCTGAAGAACGGCTCCCACATTTACGGCATCGAAACCCGCGAAGAACTGGTGAAGTCGTCAGAGGAGCTGGCGAAGCGGCTGGGCTTTGGCGGCATGTCCTTCCTGAACCTGTCGGTGGCCGAGTCCATTACCTCGGACAAACTGCCCGCGACCATCGACGTGGTCACCGCGCTCCACGCCTGCAACACCGCCACCGACGACGCCCTCCACTTCGCCCTCGAAAAGAAGGCCAAGTACATCGTCGTCGTCCCCTGCTGCCAGGCCGAAGTCGCTTCCGTGCTCAGGAAGAACAAAGCCAAGGCGCTCGCCGATCCCCTGGCGGAAATCTGGCGCCATCCGCTGCACACACGTGAATTCGGCAGCCAGATCACCAACGTGCTGCGATGCCTGCAACTGGAAGCGCACGGCTACCAGGTCAGCGTGACCGAGCTGGTCGGGTGGGAGCACTCGATGAAGAACGAGCTGATCATCGCGCAGTACAAGAACCTGCCAAGGAAAAAGCCCGCCGAACGGCTCACCGAGATGCTGGAGCGGATTGGATTGCAGGAGTTGAAGGACCGGTTTGTCTTGCCGCAGGATGCAGCGGCCGAGGCCAAATAACCCGCAATCCGTCTGAAACACGCTTTCCCCGCGAAAGCGCGCCAAATCTGGCCACTGATGGACAACCATCCCGTCTCTCAAAACCGCTGGGCCGCCCAGGATGATCCCGAGTAAGGCTGTGTTCGGTTTGCGGATCTGAAGATGGAGCGGGCTTTCGTTGAACTTGCAGCGAAAGAAAAGCCAAACTCACTAGCTAAAGCGGATGCGGCGAACTGGCATTATCCTGATTCCCGCTTGCCGCGATGATGCGTCAGTCCGGAAACTACGCAGGCCGCCTCTCGCCCACGGCGGACGGTCAAGGCTTATGGCGTTGCCCAAAGTTGGGTCCGCTTATTCGACAGTTTCGCAATTGGCAGGTCTCTGGTTGAGCCCTCACGAGCGTGAAAGACTCGGCCCATGGATCAATTGCCAGAGCTACGGCGCAACCGGTCGGACGAGGCTTTGTTCAAGCGCTTTGCTTCGGCTTCCGCATAATCTTCCTCGCCCGCCTCGTACTTCCCGTCATACATGCAGCTGCTGCGGTTCCATCCGCACTCGCCGCCCAATGAACACCCCGAAGTCAGCGCAACAAGAAAAAACACGACACCACAACGGCCTATCGTTTGAATCGACATATCGCTCCCTGGTAACCGCCCTATTGTAGGTAACGGAGTCGATCGCTGAGGAGAGATGACCTGCTCCACGTCCGCCCCGCGATGTATCAGATTATCTCTATTTGTAGTCTAATGCCCTCTCCATACAAGCTGACGACCTACCGGCGGACCATCAACATGCGGCTGTTTCATCCATTTGTTTTGTCCCTTGTGATTCTGGTGAGCGGTTGTGCTCCGGCACTGAAGACATCCACGCCCCCTCTGGTGCCGCAGGGAACACACTCGAAAGTCGCTGTCTCCCCCAATATGCCCGATAAGAAGTATCTGCCCATGCAGGCAGGCATCGTAGAAGGCAGCCATTACATCTTCATGCAGACCGGCGGCGGGAGCATTTTTCTGGGGCCTATTTTTGGCAGCATGAATATCTCGCGCCTCTCGCGTGAAATGGCGCATCAGTACAAAGACTCGATCATCCAGATCGATCCTTTGCCGATGGCGACCAGCGCATTGGAAGCAGCCGGCATCAAATCGTCCGGAGACACCGCGGCATTCGATCTCAAGAGCTTTGTGTTCGCCCAGCACGGCGACGACCAGAAATTCAGGCTCGCCCTTGTCTTCCATATCGACAACGCAGAAACCCAATGGGTTGGGCGCTATACCTATCATCTTCCGACGATGTACGCCGATGCGGAATTGGGCAAGCTGTCCGAAGCACAAATCGCGCAATACAAGGCCGAGCTTGCCAACGGCGCCCTCGTGCTTGCCGACCTGGTGAAACGGGATTTGAATGGCGAACTTCCTGCCACCGGCAAGCGAGTCAACTTTGGCAGCCTGAATCTGATTGCAAACAAAATGGGCGGACTGGGGATCTATACGATGCCGGAAGAGCTTTTCTTTCGCGATTCCCAACTGCTTGAGGAAACAGATGAATACGTAACGGTGCGGGTTCCTGGTTGGATGGACTCAAACGCGCTGGGCGGGGCCATTGCCTATGGCGTGCAACGGATGGCGAAAAGCCAGGTTCATACCATGAAGGCGTATTGATTCTGCTCTGAAAACGGATGTGGCAAAGGTGCATATCTCATGAACATCCGAATACGGCAGCGGGCGGCAGCACCGCGAAGCGACGACTCACCAAAGCGGCAGAGCGAGCCATTCCTGGCAATCGCTAGAATTCGCGGATTACCACACCATGCTTAGAACGGAAATTCAGGCGACCTTGGATGCCTATTACGCAAAGGCGCTGGCTGCCGGTAGATCCAAAGAGACTCTGGCGCTTCCAGTCAAATGGAGCCGAGTGTTTCCGAACATTCCATCCCGCCACCAGGGATTGGCATGCGCCGAAGCCAATCAAGGAGTACTACCAGGCGATCATCGACAAGGCCTCAGAGATGTTTGCCGCGCGCCTCCCGGTGCCGCTAACCAAGACACAGGGTGGCGTAACACCCCCTAAGAAGCCCGGAAATCAGGTGCCAGACTACAAATTTCTGCGCGATTTCTATCATCAACTTCGACCAAAAACGCCAAACATGCTCTGTGGATTGGCACGGTTGATACTCGCCGGCCCATACCATGCTCAAGGACATCCATTTCAGATTCAATGGCTTTCATGGCAGCAAGGGCCGCTGCCAAATTCGGTTTGCGCGGCTAAGCAAGGATATGCCGCTCGTGATCGTATGCAGCCAGTACAGGAACTACTATGGAACATCTGTCACCAATGCTCTTGAAATAATAGCCGAAGCACTTTTTGACGAAATAGCGCGCAATAATATTGACGGAGTGAACTTCGAAAATTCACTACCAATTATTAAAGAATGGCATTTCGATGCAAATTGGTTCGATAAATTTCTTGCAACAGTTTATCCCACGAAATATGGAAATAGATTTTCAACGTGGCGGCTCGACATGGGTGATATTTTCTCCAGAATTATATGGATAGAAAACTACCCAATAGACATAAAAACCTTCTCTTTTGACAAGCATGTCAGCGTAGTGACACTCGATACGTCGGGCAGCCCTACCTGGCATGGGCGCCCAACGGATAAATGGCTTGTAGAGCAAACTGGATTTTCCATAGAGGAGCTACTGCCTCCGGATGAAAATCTTGACCTGGATAATATTGAAACAAGAATAGAATCTTACCCAAGCTCGGTAGAAGAATTGCAAAGTTTTCCAGGTTATCATCAAGTTAGATGGACAAAGGAGCTGCTTGACTTTCTTCCTGGATTACTGTCTTCAGCAAGAGCATATCGCGGACGGGCGGAAAATTCTGACCTGGAAGAGCTTTCAATCCATGACGAAATTGAAAAGTTTCTAGCAGTCAAACTTCCGGCCAGAGAACTTTTTGAACGTGAATTCAAATTTTCAAAAAAACTAGGAATTCATACGAGCGGAAGGGAAAAGTCCGTTGACTTTGCGCTATTTTCTCCGACCGGGGACGCCATTGACTCATTCCTGGAAGTAAAACGCACATCCTCAGCGACGCCAGACCTCCAGGCTGAAGTAAGAAAGGATATAGCACGGCTACTTTTGTTATCTAAGAAATTTCAATGCAGTTGCTATCTTCTGGTCTGCGGGGATGCGACAGCTATCGAATCTCAGCTATCGAAGATGGCCTATCTTTCGCTCGCAGACGAAGACAAGGCGAGAGATAGACGGCATGCCATCTCCTCCAAAGATTTCGGCCAGGAATACGGTGCCCTGCTGGACAAATTCCAGGTGGAACTTGGCATTAGCAAACTCCAAGGCAAGACTACGAGCGGTTCTAACCTTTCAGCTCTATGGCAAATCGGGGCAAGTGAAGCAGATTTTCAAGTTCATAAACCATATACATTCACTCTCGGGGATATTAAACGCGGCTAACTCAGTAGCCCGCTTGGAGCGGCGCGGAAAACAACGCAGGCCAGATATTTAATATGAAGCGGCGGATATACCCCCTTGCGGGCACAGCGCTATCATCGCCGGCGACCACCATGATGAAGCGGTGATCGCACCGGTGGATCCCGACGGCCGGCAAAAAGAGTGCCGCAATACAATCTCGCCACCAAGGTTGGAAGAAGCGGCAGTCTGGTGAGATATATATCCATCGGCGTGCCCAGAACCTTCCGGCCCACAATCGTCAGAATTGGATCTACGGAGTGAGTTAATGAAAGGACGCAAGACTATCGGCGCTATTCTCTTGCTGGCAGGCTCGTCGGCGTTTGCGACTGACTGGGTGGAGTTGGGCAGCACGGAGCGGATGACTATCTCCATCGGCGTCGATCAAGCAACTCGCTCAGGAGACACAGTCGTGGCTTTTTTTCGAACCGATTATTCCCCTGCCATGACCAGTTCAGATTCCCCTCCGTACGACCGCAGTCAGATTGAGATCCGTGTCAATTGTGCAGACCTGAGCATGCGCGCTGTAGAGACGACCTATTTCATGAACGAACGCGCCATTGGATCGAAGCCACTGACGAAATCCGATGAACATTTCGTATTGCGGAGTGTTGGATATCGTATTGAGCGGCTTGCCTGCTGAGCTAGTGCCACCGAGAAACCTGCTCGCTCCTAAGGCGATGGCCCTGAAAGTGCAATGATCCAAGCAACTCGCGCTCTTGTTTTTCTGCTGAATGTCTTCTTTTATGTAATGCAAACCGCCGCTATCGCGGCGGGCCTGCAAGTATGGCCTGGTTGGGACCATGTGTGGACAATCGCGGCTGCAGTCGCCGTGATCTGGATGATTCCCGTACCGCTCGTCGCGGGCATCTCCGGCATTGTCGGCGCCCACTATGGCTGGCAATGGAGTTGGCTTGCCTCCATTGCCCTGTTCGCCGGCATAAAACTGTTGGTGAGCGCAATCCAGGCAACCCTGTTGGGCGAAACCAAACCGGTCATCCCGAGATACGCTGATTGGCGTATGTGGAGGTCCGCGCCGGAGTCCGCACAGACTGATCCCGCCACATCGTCCGGGCCGCAGGATCACAGAATTCGCTTCAAATGCGGCGTACTCTACCTTGCCCTTGCCATTGGCGGCTACCTCCTGATCACAGGAGTAATTCGTTTTGCGGCGCCTGCCTCTGGTGCGTCGTCAGCCATACCCGCCACGATAGATACAAAGCTCAAGTCCGGCCTGGAAAGATTCAGGGCGCGCTTGCATTCGACGCCGGAGTTCACCGCCCTGCTTAGCACGATGACGCCCCAGGAAGCGACGATCAAGAGCGTTGAACTGGGTAACCGCGGACTCTTGAAGCTCCCGGTTGCGGACCTGGAACACAGGGCCAACATCCGTCTACGCATGCTGAATGCGGCTGATCCGGCCACGTGCGCCAGGTTTGTGCATCTCAAAGCGGAGGATTCTCAACGCATTGCCGCGGACACTTACGCATTCCTTGCGCAACAGTCCCAGGAAGTAATCGATGATTGGCTGGACCTGGTGTACCGGGCCACAGTGGCAAGCCTGCGCCAACACCCTGATCATCGCCCGTCGGAACAGGAAATCGATGCTTCCATGCGACGCGTGCTTGCAACCCTGCCAGAGACACAACAGCAGGCGATACGCCTCACGCTTCAAAAGCCGGTGGCGGCAACCGACGAGCAATTGTGCGCGGGTTTGAAGGCGCTGACCTCGGCCTCGCTGGAAGCGCCAGAGCCCGATCGCGCCGTTCTGGTTCGTGCGCTGAGCATGCGGTAAGCGGGGCTCACATCCGCCTTGCAAAAGTGGTGTCGGACCAATCTGACCCAAGTTTGCCAACCCCCTGCAAAGGTAGACAATACTCAGGTGACATATCCGGCAAACGCGGGCCAGTTCAGCCTGACCCTTTGACCCTGGCATCTGCCAGTCGAACGGACGGAGTGACATCATGCGCACTTTCGTACAGCAACCGAGGGCGGCTCATCAGGCTTCGTCTGCCAGGGCTCCCGGGCGTGGCGCGATCGAGAATCAAGCCCGGCGGCGATTGCCTGCAGTCCATGCATGGAATGGGATGGAAACAACGGCAGCCCCCCCACCAGCCCCCATCGCTCCCGCTTTCAGCCGGATTCCCCTGCACCCGCCCCCTGCCCTCCCCATGCAGACCAAACTGGCCATCAACCAGCCGGGCGACGAATACGAGCAGGAGGCAGACCGCGTCTCGGAGCAGGTGTTGCGGATGCCTGAGCCTCGACTCGAGCGTCAGACGGGCAAGCCGGAGCCAGGACATGAACGCCTGGAAATGCACCAGGCTGTGCCAAGCAGCGCCGGCTCTACGGATGCGTCGCCCGTTGTGCATGAAGTACTGCGCTCCCCCGGCCATCCGCTGGACGCAAGAACCCGATCATTCATGGAGCCATGTTTCGCCAGGGACTTCGGCAACGTCCGCGTGCACTCCGATGCGCGGGCCGTCCAGTCCGCGCAGGCCGTTCAAGCACGCGCGTACACGGTCGGCCATCACGTCGTCCTCGGCGCTGGCGAGTACGCGCCGGGCACGGCGGCCGGTCGTGCGCTGCTGGCTCATGAGCTGGCGCACGTGGTCCAGCAATCATCCATAGCGGCCGGCGCAGGAAGCGCACAAGGCACGCTATTGCTGCAACGCCAGCCGGGCGGCCCCACCTACGGCAACCTGCCCAGGGACCTGCCGGCGCCAGGCACCTCCGGCGACGTCGTCCGCCTGAGAAATGTCGGCGGGTCGTGGAAAGAGGTCGGCCCCAGGTACACCAGGACTGCGCGCGGCAACTATGACTTCGTGGTCAAGGACGGCGAGATCTTCGCCGTCAAGGCCAAGAACACGATGGGTGCGATCGGCCACACCGAGGCGGCGCGCGGCGGGCGCGTCAACTGGGCGGGACAGGTCGAATTCGAGGGCGGCAAGGTGAAGGCCTGGAACGACGGCTCGGGACACTACCGGTCCTTGTCGAGCATGCGCCAGCCCGCCGTGCAGGCCGGGCTTCCCGATGAGAAGTTCATCCAGCATCCCGAGACCGCGCCGCGGCCGCGTCCGAAAGGCTCCTTGCCGCAGCTCCCGGTCGAACAGCCGGCGACCAAGCCGCGCGTACCTGGCGAGCAGCCGAAGGTCGGGTCCGGGCCGCCCCGGATGGCGGAATTCGAGCAGCGTTATGGCAAGCCGCCGGCGGCGGCGCCCGCCACCACCAGCGCGGCGCTGGCCGAGGAAGCGGGCTCGCTCCTGAAGGTCCACGGACGCGCCGCCAGCGCGCTCGGCAAGATCGGGTCGGCGGCGGGCTGGGTCGCCGACTTCCTGATGCCGGGTCCCCAGGACGCGCTGATGCTGATGGTCCAGTTCGCCATGACCTACGCCGAGGCGCAGGAGGCCGCGCGCGCCGACGGCATGCGCTCGGGCTTCGGGCAAGGCCTGTGCGCAGGGCTGCTGCGGCTGAGCCGGCGATGGGTGCGCGATAACCTCGCGCCGAAGGTGATCAGCCGCAGCGTCGCCAGCCAGGTGGCGGCCACGACCGGCTATCGCGAGAAGGGCTTCGTCCAGGGCCTGGTGGCGGGGATCTCCTTTGCCGAACGGCTGTCCGCCGAACAACGCCGGGCCTTGCTGAACGAGGCCGTGCGTGCGATGCGGGCCAAGGGCGATGAGGCCAAGCTGCGCGAGCGCTGGGAGCGCGGCTACACGGCCTACGACATCATCGACTTGTCCGTCGCCCTGGCGCCGCGCGTCAACGAGATCCTGGAAGAGGCGCGCAAGAACGAGGAGTTGCGCCAGGCGGCGGAGGAGTGGGAGAAATTCAAGAAGTACGGGCCGCTGATGCCGCTTGCGCCGCTGTTCGAGTGATCCGGGCGGTGGCGGTCTTGGGATGTGCCCAGAGCGGGCCATTGGCTAGAATGCCGAGTCTGCTGGCCCGATTTCTTCAACGGCAGGCAGACGCCAGGTCCGCCTGCTTCGGCCCTGGCGCGCCGCTGCGGCCTAAGTGAGCCGCAGCTCCCCCAACGCATCGACCCGTACCCGCCCAGCCTTGATGAAGAACCTGTTTTCCACTCCTGGCCATCAGGCCCTGCTGGCGCTGCAGCGCCGGATTCACGCGTTCACTGTTGATGCCGCAGCCGAGTCGGGAACAGATATTGAAAAGCCGGATGCGCCTCTCTGGACCAGCGCCTGTCAGTACCTGGCGATCGCACCCTTGCACGGCGGCGTGCATGTGGAGTTCTTTGGCGATACCTGGGATGAGCCGTTCCAATGGATGTTGGCGTGCCTGGCGCAACAGGATGTGGCCGACATCCTGGTGTCCCTGGCGTTTACCGGCCCCGACGAAGGCGCAAACGGCACGCGCGAGTGGGAATTCACGCCCCTGTTGGATAGCGCCGTACATTTCCCGCGCTTGCGATTTCTGTCGATCCGCCCCACTGCTCCCGAAGACCACAACATATCGATGGTTATTCGGGCCGGCAGCATCATGGAGGAAGGGGGCGAAATCGCGCGCTTCGCGACCAAGGCACCCCACCTTGCCGAGCTGATCGTGCCGAACGCGCCCGACGCGACTTTCTTCCAGGCCTCGCTTCCCCACCTGAGCATTCTGCGTATCGCCGGCTGCACCGACACCCAGCGGTTTGTCGACAACCTGGCGGACTCGCGCAACATGCCCGCCCTGGGCCTGCTGGACTTCACTGAATCCACCGAGTTGCAATTCGCCTGGGCGCCCTCTCGTACCGACGGTGCGGTGACGACATTTGCCTCTTATGAAAAGCTGTTTGTCAGCCCCGCATTCGACAGCGTGCACACGCTGCGCTTGCGCAACACCTGCCTTAGCCAGCAAGAATTACAGGCGCTAGGCGCGTTGCGGCCGTCGCTGCAATTCATGGTGATACAAGCCACGCAAGGAGGCTACGTGAACCATTTCGCCAAGAACGTTTTCCCATGGAAGCACCTGGTTCAGGCGGATCCCGGCCAGGCGTGAGTGAGCACGCCAAATCCCCCTCACCCAATCGGCACAAGATCTTCACCATGCCTCGCCAGACAGACCCATTCGCCCCGCCCAGGAAGCAGCGAGCCGCCCGCCTGAACTCGCTCCTGTGGATCCTCGAACCCCTGGAGCGCGACGCCAGCTACACTCACCGGAAAATGTTCGGCGCCGATGCCGCGTACCTGGATGGCTTGCTGTATTTGATCGTCGCCGACCGTGACGATCCCTGGAACGGTGTCATGGTGTGCACCTCTCAAGACCGCCACGCGGCGCTGCTTGCCGACATGCCAAATCTGCTGCCTCATCCGGTGCTGGGAAAATGGCTGTACTTGCCGCAAGCCGACGAGGCGTTCGAGGCCACCGCGGCAACGCTCGCGGAGCTTGCCCTGGCGCGGGACCCGCGCTTGGGGGTGGCGCCCAGACCGAAGCTGCGGCGCCGCAAGTCCTGGCGGACCGAGGAATAGGCGATTCGTTCGAGGCCAAACCCAGGCTTGCTGCAGGGCGCGCGGCGCCGGCGGCCGGCCCGATCACTTACCCGGTGAAAAGATCAGCTTGACCGGAACGTTTTGCTTGAAGGATGCCGATCGGGGCCCGAACTTCGGATCGAACCCCGGGTGCCACGCCCTGAGTTCGGTATCGGAGATCCATTCGAGCTGCAGTTGATCGTCGGGCGCATACGAGCCAAATTGCGCCAGGGCGTGTACAGCCGATTGGCAGGCTTCCGATGTGCCGGATTCCAGAATGGAGACCTGCGTCTGCTCCGTCCATGTCATGGCCCCCGCCTGCGGGCATTTGCGAACCTCGACATGATATTTCCCGTCTGGCGAAGGCAGATCGGCAATGATCTTATCTGGACCGCATGCCGCCAACAGGACACACGACAGCAGCAAAAGCGGAATGCATTTTTTCATCAAAGAGCCTTGTTCGCGTTCACAGATGCCGATGGCTGCACACCCCCCGCTGCCCGGGGAGTGGCCGCCCAAACCAAGCTCACGGCGCGGTACATTCCGGCGTACTACAGATGGCATTCCGTGCTTGGCGACTACTTCGCCAGGCGCACCACCAGCTTCCCAAAGTTTCTTCCTTCGAGCAGCCCGATAAACGCCTCCGGCGCCCGCTCCAGCCCTTCAACCACGTCTTCGCGCCACAGCAGCTTGCCTTCGTTGATCCAGCCCGCGGCCTCGCGCTGGAATTCGTCGTGCCGCGCCGCCGTGAAGTTGTACACGAGAAATCCGCGCAGGGTGATGCTTCTGGCCAGAATTTCACGCATGGTCCTGGGCAGCCGATCCGGCCCATTCCCGCCCTCGGGGCCATCGTTGTAGTTGGCGATCAGCCCACATACCGGCACGCGGGCAAAGTCGTTCAACAGCGGCAGCACCGCATCCCACACGTGGCCGCTGACGTTTTCGAAATAGACATCGATGCCATCGGGGCAGGCCTCTGCCAGCTTTTGCGCAAAATCCGGCGCCTGGTGATCCACGACGGCATCAAAGCCCAGTTCGTTTTTCACGAAGGCGCACTTTTCCGGGCCTCCGGCTATGCCCACGGCGCGCGCGCCTTTGATGCGGGCGATCTGGCCCACCACCGAGCCGACCGCTCCGCTGGCGGCCGCGACAACGACGGTTTCCCCGGGCTTGGGTTGGCCGATTTCGAGCAGGCCGCCATATGCCGTGAAGCCCGGCATGCCCAGCACCCCAAGCGCGGTGGACGGCGGCGCGATGGCGGGGTCTAGCCGACGCAGATTGCTGCCGTCGGAGAGCGCGTACTGCTGCCAGCCGGATTCGGCCAGGACGATATCGCCTTCGCGCCAGTCGGGATGGCGAGAGGTTTTCACCCGCGCGACGGTGCCACCCACGATCACCTCGCCGATGCCGATGGGTGGCGCGTAGGACTTGGCGTCGCTGATGCGCCAGCGCATGTAGGGGTCCAGCGACAGGTACTGGGTTTCCAACAACAGTTGGCCGTCGCCGGGCTGCGGGATGGGCGCATGCTCGAAACGAAAGTCGCTGGTTTTGGGGCGGCCTATGGGGCGGGATGCCAGGACGACGCGCAGGTTTTGGGTTTCAGACATGGGGAGTATCTCCGTGGGTTGAGTCAGCCAATAAGCGACAACCCGATGCTAGGCATCCCAAAGAGATAAAGGTAGACTGATATCCCATAATCCAGACTTAACAGATTGATAATGTCAGGCGATTTCGACCCCGCCCTGTTGCGCACCTTTGTTGCCGTTTGCCGCCATGGCAGCCTGAGCCGCGCGGCGGATCAGGCGGGGCGCGCGCAGTCGGCGCTCAGCACGCAGATCCGGCGGCTGGAAGAGATGGTGGGCAAGCGGCTGCTGCACCGTACGGGCCGGGGAATGACGCCCACGACCGAAGGCGAGTTGCTGCTGAGCTATGCCAACCGCATCCTGGCGCTGGGCGAGACGGCCGCGGCGCGGCTACGCGAACGCGCCGTCGCGGGCAGCGTGCGCATCGGCCTGTCCGAGGATGTGGCCGTGGCGGCGCTGCCAGCCGCGCTAGGACGGTTAAGGCGCTCCTGTCCTCAACTGCATCTGGAAGTCGTGGTCGACGATGGCGAGCGGCTCGCCGCGCGCTGGCAGGAAGGCACGCTGGACGTGGCGGTGGGAGTCTGCGCCGCCTTCGTGGATGAGCCCGTGGAGACGTGGGCGGTGGACCTGCACTGGGTGTGCGGCATAGACGACATGCCCGACCCGGACCAGCCGCTGGACGTAATCGTGTATGCAGAGCCCTGCTCGTGGCGCCGGCTGGTGTTCGACGCGCTGACCGCGGCGGGGCGGGACTTCCGGGTCTCGCTGACCAGCCACAACGTGGGCGCCACCATCGCCGCCGTCGAGAACGGCCTGGGCGTTGCGGTGCTGACGACCGAGTGCTTGCGGCCCGACACCATGCGCGTCATTTCCATCGGGTCCGATGGCGCGCCGGGGCTTAGCGCGCAGTTCGGCATGTACGCGTCGAAGCGGCTGAACGAGAGCGGCCAGGCCGCCGTGTCGCTATTGCGCGAAAGCCTGCAGGGATGGACCACGCCCGGTTCAACGTCGTCGCAGCGGTACTAATGCCATTGAAATACCGCCACATTTGTTACCCCCCTCGCCCGATTCCCGGTGCCAAACTATCCCTAGGCCATCGACTGGTGACGTTCCGCGCGTGAGTACGCGGTGCCCCCAGGCGGTGAGGAAATCGACGCAAACCAGGAGGTTTCAAAGCCATGACCACGCCAACCGGATCCCCAGGCAATGGCGCCCGCCCCGCCATGCAAACGCCCCCGGTGGTCTCCCCTGAAGACTGGGAGGCCGCCCGCCTACAGTTGCTGATAAAGGAAAAAGCCCAGACGCGCGCCCGCGACGCCTTGGCCGCGGAGCGCCGCCGCATGCCCTGGACGGCCATCGACAAGCCGTACGTGTTTGAAGGCCCCAGCGGCAGAGTCACCCTCCCCGAGCTGTTCGAGGGCCGTCGCCAGCTCATCGTCTACCGCGCGTTCTTCGAGCCCGGCGTCTATGGCTGGCCCGAGCACGCATGCCGCGGCTGCTCCATGGTGGCCGACCAGGTTGCGCACCTGGCCCACCTGAACGCCCGCGACACCACGCTGGTCTTTGTCTCCCGCGCCCCGCAAGACGATATCGCGCGGCTGAAGGCCCGGATGGGTTGGACGATGCCGTGGTTCACCCTTACCGACCGTTTCGATGCCGACTTCGGCGTGGACGAGTGGCATGGGACCAATGTGTTCTTTCGCGATGGGAATCGCGTGTTCCGCACGTACTTCCTGAACAATCGCGGCGACGAGCAGATGGGCGGCACGTGGAATTATCTGGACATCACGCCGATGGGCCGGCAGGAGGCCTGGGAGAATTCGCCCGAGGGCTATCCCCAGACCCCGACCTACAAGTGGTGGAACTGGCACGACAGCTACGTGCCGGATGCGCCCCCAGACCAGAAGTGGGTGGAGATTTCCGACGCTGGCGAGAAGGCGTTCAGGGAACACTGCGACGCGACCAAGCGCTGAGGCTCCCGGCCTGCCCGCTCTTGTCAGCCGGACGATTGGGCCGGAAAGACGCTGTGCCAGGCCCGAGTCAGGGCCGCGGCGTCGGCTGCGGATACGTACTGCGGCGCCGCCAGCGCCATCGCGGCAAACAGGAAGGCGTCGCAGGCGTTTTGCCAGAGGGGCGCCAGCACTTGCTCCGTTTGGCCATCCTCTTCCACCAATCTGAAGGCGGCGTCCCCGTCGAGGTCCAGTGCGCGCTGCCGTAACCGGGCGTGGATAAGGAGAAATCCGGAATGAATGGGAGAACGCGCTTTGTCGCTGGGACGGGAGGCGGCAAGCGTGCCCCGCCACTCTTCCTCTTGCGTGGATCGCGGCTCCACGCCTGACTGCGACCACTGCATCCAGGCCCGGCTGTATGCAGCCCATGCATCCGGATCCAGATTCCTGTCCAACGCTTCGGCTTGTGCCCGCGACAGCTGGCCGATTTGCGCAAGAATATCGAGCACCGCAGCGCCGTTCGCGCCAAACAGGGCCGACAGCGGCAAGGCCTCCAGCAGTTCGATGGCCGCCGCCCGCCAGTAGCCCGGCTGCGCAACCAGGCCGGACATATCGCCCAGCTCCAGCACCTGCACGCGCCAGAGCTGTCCGGGCCACCGGCTGCCGATGACGATGGTGGCGAGAGACCGGTCCACCACTATCCAGGGCGGCACGGCCCGAGCAAGCTTCACCCGATTATCGGCGCGTTCCAGTGCGATGGAAGCATCGGCGTGATCGAACCAATAGCCTTCCAGGCTGGACGCGGAACTAGGAAGCATCGCCATGCGCCTGCCATCCTGCGGTACTTCCGTTCGAAGGCGACGGCGATATCGCCGTCGCCACTGACTTGATTGACCAATCGGCCCAGTCCCGGGGATCGATGCGCACCTGGCCGGAGGCCACCGCCAGTTGGGCGATGGCAACCAGGCCGGCAAGGGCGGCAACCGCCTTGACTGCCCTGCCCGTCGCGCCGCGCCGCAGCACGGAAGCCCCCATGCCGAGCGCAAGGGCGCCCAAGGCGATGCCAAGAATATTGAAGCGCGTGTCGGAGGTGGTCACTCCGTTGACTTGAACCGTGCTCTGCGAGCCCACGAACACGAAAAACGGGATGATCGCGAGGGCCAGGGCAAGGAGTGGTTTACGCATGAAGGTTGTGGTCTCTGAGTTTTCTTAAGTGTCGATGTCGCGGGGATGGTCTGCCGGAGGCCCCGCTGAGCGCGCGGCACAGTTTAGCGTCGATGAGATCGCCGCCCGGCATCCCCGGTCTATGAGCCGCCATTGTGCGTGGAAGACTCCGCCGGAGTGGCTATCGTGGCGCCGCAATGCATGCAGACGCGCGCTTCGCGAAGTATGCGTCCTTCGCATTCGGGGCATTCGATGTGTGTCGCCAGCACCGGACGCTCGGCGTGCGGCGACAGGTCGGCGATGGTCAGCAGGAAGATGGCCGCGAGCGGCGGACTGATCAGGCACGCCAATATGGTCCAGCCTATACCCTTGCGTCCCCGGCCGGACGCCAGCACGCCGACGACCATGGCCAGCGCTATCCAGAGGAAGATGATGATGAGCATGGCGAGATGTTAAACCGATGCATCGCCCGTTTTTTTCTCCTAGCCGATCTGGAACAGCGCCTTGGCGAGACGGGCCGGGGTACTCTGCAGCCACGGAGTCATTTTGATGTGCATCGTTGGCCACCCACCAAAAGGAAACGCATATGCTTGATATCTCTTCGAAATTTCGCAGGACCAGCGTGGCCGCATTGACGCTGGGCATGGCCGGTTTGCTGTTCGCAGGCTGCACGACAACGGGGTCGCAAGCGTCCGCCACTCCGGCCGAGAAGCGGCAGGAACTGGATGCCGCCACCGATGCCACCTTATCCAAGCTCTATGAGTCCGCGCCGCAGTCCAGGCAATTGGTGGAACGGGCCCGCGGCGTGCTGGTGTTTCCGGCCGTGCTGAGCGCCAGCTTCATCGTGGGCGCCCAGCACGGAACCGGCGTCTTGCGGGTCAGCGGCCAGGACACGGGCTACTTCAGCATCACGGGGGGCTCGGTCGGCCTGCAGGCGGGAGCTCAGTCCAAGGCCATGGTGGTTTTGTTCATGACGGATCAGGCCCTAGCCCAGTTCCGCGCCAGCAGCGGCTGGACGATAGGCGCTGACGCAACCGTCGCCGTGGCGAATGTGGGCGTCAATGGCAGCATTGATTCCAACACCGCCCAGCAGCCCATTGTGGGTTTTGTCATGAATAACGGTGGCCTGATGGCCGGCGTGTCCGTGGACGGCAGCAAGATTTCACCGCTGCTGTTGTAGCCTCGGATAGTGCTGGGCCCGCCGGTCGGCACCGGCAAGCCAGGCGCTGACCGGCGGGCCCGGGAATTCTGGCAATTGCCTGCGGGGCGTGGCGACGTTGCGCGTTCAGGCCAGCATCGGCGCCATGTCCGGATCGCCTTTCTTCATCGCGCGCCGATAGGCCTCGCGTGCGCCGATACGCTTGAGGTAGGCAAGAATATTCGGATACGGCGCCAGATCGAATGGAAAGAACAGCCGCATCGTGGTCAAGGAAAACACCGCGACGATGTCCGCGGCCGTCAGGTCATCGCCCGCCAGATAGTCCTTCGCGCCCAGGCGCTTTTCCACCAGGCCCAGCCCGTGCTTGCGCCGTGCATCCGCGAACTGCACGGTCGGGTTGTCCGCCGGCACGTTGGCCCGGCTCAGGACCATGCAGCGCATCAGGCTGGGCTGCAGGCTGCCGTTGGCAAAGTGGAACCAGTACAGATAATCCGCAAAATCCGCGTCGCCCGAGGCCGGCGCAAGCGCGCCCTTGCCATGCTTGGCAAGTATGTATTCGACGATGGCGGTGGATTCCGCCAGCACGATGTCGCCGTCGGCGATGATCGGCGCCGTACCCAGCGGGTGCAGGGCCTTGTACTCGGGCGGCGCCAGGCGCGTGACCGGGTCCCGCTTGTAGGTTTTCAGTTCATACGGGATGGCGAGCTCTTCGCACAGCCATACGATGCGCTCGGATTGCGATTTTCCAAGGTGATGGACGATCAGCATGATGGCGGCTCCTTCTGTTGGGTACGCGTGTGCCCTGGTCGAGCTACTCTACCTTTCCTGCGTCCGTGATGCTTTAACTTTTGGTGCCGGCGCCGCAAGGCCTTGCCGGCCCCTTCGTCTACAAGGAGACACCGCATGATTACCGAACAAGACAAGAAGCACCTTGCAAGATGCGTTGCGCTGGCCAGGCAGGCGCTGGACTCGGGCGACCAGCCTTTCGGTTCGGTCCTGGTGTCCGCAGACGGCCGGGTACTGTTTGAAGACCATAACCATGTTTCCAGCGGCGACCGCACGCGGCATCCGGAATTCGAGATCGCCCGCTGGGCCGCGAACAATGTGCCGGAAGCGGAGCGCGCGGCTTGCACCGTCTACACCTCGGGCGAGCATTGCGCCATGTGTTCGGCGGCCCATGGGTGGGTGGGACTGGGCCGGATCGTGTATGCCGCGTCGTCCAGGCAGTACGCGGAATGGATGCGCGGATGGGGAGTCCCGGCGTCCAACGTGCGGTCCTTGTCCATCTCCGAGGTCATAGACGGCGTGGAGGTCGAGGGGCCCGTGCCGGAGTTTGCCGAGCAGGTGCGCTTGCTGCATGAAGAGCGAGTGCGAAGCTTGGGTTAACAAGGCTGCGGCAAGGGGATTAGGGCTTTTCGGAAGCAATCTGTTTTTCGACTAACGAATAGATACACATACTCGAAACACAGCAATTTTTTGAGCATGGTGGTCATGCTAAGTTGGCGCCCGAGCCGTAATCGGGGTCAGGGTCAATCCGGCCCGACCCGGTCGATGAACAAGTGACGGCGCTTCCTTACTCCCCTCTTGATACAGACCATGCAAACCAACGTTGATCGCGGCACCGCCCACGCCTCGGGAATCAAACGCAAGTCCGGCCTTCTGTTCTTCGCGCTGGGCCTGGCCTTTGCCGCCGCCGCACCGGCCATTGCCGCACCGGATCCGGGCGCGGCGATTCTGCCTCCGCGCGCCAATGCGGCAAAGCAAACGCCTGCAACGCCGGCGCCCGCGCCGGCGCAGCAAGCACCGGCACCTGCCGCGGCCAGCACCGCGGGCGCCCTCGCCCCCGTGCAAAAAACCGAAATCAGGAACCAGGCCGCCTACGAACGCCTGCTGAACAATAGCGGCGTTTCCGTGCAATGGCTCTGGTCCGCGCAGCGCGGCCACCTGAAGGCGAACGATGAAAACGATGTGGTGCGCATCGAAGGTACGCAGGCCAACTTCGAGGGCACGCTGAAGATCAAGGGCGAGATCGTCTCCATCGACAGCGACCGCTTCGTGTTCCGCGGCACGATCCTGATCCTGGATGCGCCGGACAAGGGCCGCGTGTGCGACCGTACCGGCGACTTCGAGTTCAAGGCGACGGGCAAGCGCAAGTACTGGCGCCTTCAGCAGATGGAAAGCTGCGGCCGCCTGACCGATTACGTCGATATCTACTACTGATCCGCCAACCCCAATCGCTACTCAGCCCATGCCCCCTACCGCGATCAAATGGCTAGTCTGCGTCGTATTCGGACTGCTTATCGGCAGCGCCAGCTATAGCATCACCAACCCGCTGCTTCTGATCGTGTTCGGGCTGCACCAGCCCGCCGGCGCGCCCTATGTGCCTTCCGATCCGGTCGCGCTGGACAGGATGCACATCGCGGGCGCGGTGCTGTATGCCCTGATAGCCGTGGCGGTCGCCCTGGCGCTATCCCGCATTGCCAATCTGCGCCGCCTGATCGGCTGGGGCTGCGTCGTCCTGGGCATCACGCTGCTGGCGACAATGCTGATCGCCCTGCTGCAAATGGATCCTGGCGTGCATGGCGGCGGCGGCGCCGACGCGCGGGACGCGAATACGGCGCTGTTTTTCTTCCTGCTTATCTTTGGCCTGCCCTATCTGGGCGGCGGCCTGCTGCTGACCATCGGGGGCACGGTGCTGATCCGGAAGAACCGCGACAAACCGGCGGGTTGACCGGATCGCGCCTCCATCCCCCGACTTTTTATCAAACCACCGGCAGCTTCAGCACCTGCTCCGTCGTCAACACATCCCCGAACGTGTCGTCGATGCTTGCCAGCGCCGCCCGGTGCAGGCTGTCGTGTCCCACGACGCTGCCGTCGGCCCGGTCCAGGTCCCGGGTCGCGCAGGCGTCCTCGGCCACGATGACCTCGTAGCCCAAGGGCACGGCGTCGCGCGCCGCGCCGGCCACGCAGGCGTGCGTCATCAGCCCGGTGATCACCAGGGTCTTGACGCCGGCGGCCTTCAGCTGCTTGTCCAGGTCGGTGGTGGGAAAGACGCTGACCGAGGATTTGCGCACCACCGTGTGATGCGGCGCGGGCTGCAAGTCTTCATGAAACTCGCCGGTGGGACTTTGGTCGGCGAAGATCGGACTGCCGGCGGGCGTCACGTGCTGGATGTGAAACACGGGGATCTTGGCCTGGTCCGCGTACGCGATCAGCCGCTGCGCGTTGCCCAGCGCCGCCTTGCCGTCGGGAATCGGCATCTTCCCGCTGAAGTACTCGTTCTGGAAGTCGATCACCAGCAAGGCGGTGCTGGACGCGTCGATGGACGCCGGGGCGGGCGCACCGGCGATGGTGCGGATGGTGGGGTGGCTCATGGTTTGCCCTCTGCAATGTGGAATGACGGCGGCGGCCTGCGATATGCGGGCCGGCTCTACGCTGGCAGCGTTAGAAGCCTCAGTTTCCCGCCGGAACGGCCTGGGCGATAGTGGCCCGATGGACAACAATTGATAGAATCGGGCCAATCTCCATCCAATCGCCGTCTTGACCAAAAGATGCATACCGTCGCCGTCATCGCCTTCGAAGGCATCAGCCCTTTTCACCTGTCCGTCCCCTGCATGGTGTTTGGCGACGACCTGGCCAGGCTGGGCGTGCCGCGCTACCGGCTCTTGATCTGCGGCGAAAGAACCGGGCTGATCCCGACCATGTCGGGCTTCAATATCGAGGTGGAGCATGACCTTTCCGCGCTCGATCAGGCCGACACCATCGTCATGCCGGCATGGCGCGACCCCGATGAGCCCGCGCCGCCTGCCCTGATGCAGGCGTTGCAGGCCGGCCATGAGCGAGGGGCCCGGATTGCCGGGCTGTGCCTGGGGACGTTTGTGCTGGCCGAAGCGGGCTTGCTGGACGGACGCACCGCCGCTACCCACTGGGCATGGAGCGAGGACTTCGTGCGCCGCTACCCCAAGGTCAGGCTGGACCGCAAATCGCTGTACATCGACGATGGCGACATCCTGACGTCGGCGGGCACCGCCGCCGCCATCGATTGCTGCCTGCATCTTCTGCGCTGCGACCACGGCGCGGAAATCGCCAATCGCGTGGCTCGCCGCATGGTCGTGGCGCCACACCGGGATGGGGGACAGGCCCAGTACATCGAGCAGCCGCTGCCTGATCGGCATGGGTCCGACAAGCTCAGCACCGCCCTCGATTGGGCCATGGAAAACCTGCGGCAGCCGCTGACCCTGGACCAGCTGACGGACCGGGCCGGCATGAGCCGCCGGAACTTCACGCGCCGGTTCAAGGCCAAGACCGGCGCCACGGTGTCCCAATGGGTGTTGAACCACCGGCTGGCGGCAGCCCAACGGCTGCTGGAAACCAGCGACAAAGCCGTGGACCTGATTGCCGACAGCGTGGGCTTTGGGTCCCCCGCGTCGTTCCGGCAGCATTTCACCCATACGTTTGCGATTTCGCCTTCGGTTTACCGGCGGCAGTTCAGCGCAAGCATGGACGGCCGCCCGGGATTGATCCAAGGCGACCGCGGCAATGAGGCCTCGGGCGCGGCGACGCGTTAGCGCCTCCGGCCCGGCCGCGCCTTCACCGACGCCCACCTCATTTCTCCGGTATCAGCACCGGCGCATCCTTGTCCTTCAGCAGGAACACCAGGAACTTGGCGGGCTTGGTCTGGCTGGCGTTGCGCCCTATCGTATGCACGTCGCCCGGGCCTTCGTAGAAGACCTGGCCGGGCGTGAGCGTGACGGACTCACCGCCGCGCACGCCCATCACGATCGACCCCTCCAGCACGTAAACGAAGCCGTGTGCGTTGTGGCGGTGCACGGGATCCGCGCCGCCGGGCGGATATTCGACGGTAATGATCAGCACTTCCTTGCCGGGGTAGTCCGCCAGCGCCGTGGCGATCACCGGCGTCACTTCGGGCGGCGGCGGCGTCTGCTGCGCGGCGACGGGCCCGGTCGCCAGCAGCAGCGCCAGCGCTAAGGTTCGGAAATTGGACATGGCTTGCTCCTTGTCGTGACGGCGCGGGGTCCGCCGCCATTGCCTTATCGTTGCGCGGCCGCGCGGCTGAGCCAGTTCTGGAAACGCGTGGGGCCGAGGCGCGCGTTGTCGGCGGTGACCAGCGACCTGTCGTTCAGTTCGCTGCCGAAGTAGCGCGCATGCACGTCGGCGATGACCTCGCGGGGGTCCGCGCGCGAGGCGAGAAACTTGCGGGCCAGTTCGTCCAGCGGGTAGCGGTCGGGGCCGCCCACTTCCACCATGCCGTTCAGCGGCGCGCCGACGGCCAGGTCGGCCAATACGGCCGACACGTCGTCCGACGAGATGGGCTGCACGAGGGCCGGCGACAGGCGGATCTTGTCGCCTTCGGCGCCCGACTTGACGATGCCTTCGACGAATTCGAAGAACTGCGTGGCGCGCAGGATCGTGTACGGGATCTTGGATGCCTTGATCAGGTTTTCCTGGGCGACCTTTGCGCGGAAGTAACCGCTGTCCGGAAGGCGGTCGGTGCCCACGACCGAGAGCGCGACGTGGTGCTCCACGCCAGCCTCGGCCTCCGCGGCCAGCAGATTCCGGCCCGAGGTCTGAAAGAACTCCATGACCGCCTGGTCTTCGAACGAAGGCGAGTTCGACACGTCGACCACCACCTGGGCGCCCTTGAGCGCCTGGGCCAGCCCTTCGCCGGTAATCGTGTTCACGCCGGTGCCGGGCGAGGCCGCCACCGTTTCATGCCCATTCTGGCGCAGCCGGTTCACGACGTTGGAGCCGATCAGCCCGGTGCCGCCTATGACGACTATTTTCATGTCCATCTCCTTGGTTGGGTGGCGATCGCCTGTTGCGGTGATCGATGGATTCAGTATCCGTCTGCGCCAAACCAAAGACTTTGCGGCCGCCTTGGATTTCCCTTGGTTTTCCCTTGGGATTCCGTCCACGGCGGCGGCCCGCCGCCTTGTCACCCCAGGCGCAGTTCCCGCACGCCGCGTCCCAGCCGGCGGCGCAGCAGGGTACGCAAGGTGGCGCCGTCCACGTAGCCGACTTCGGCCGCGATCGCCTCGATGTTGAGATGGCTGGTGCGCAACAGGTGAACCGCCCGCTCGACGCGCAGGTCCTGGAAGTAGGACAGCGGAGACTTGCCCAGCACGGCCTCTATGCGGCGCTGCAAGGTGCGGGTGCTGGTGGCCAGGGCGTCCGCGGCGGCATCCAGCGAGAAGCCCTCGGCCAGCCGGTCCCTGGCCCAGCGCTCGAAACGCTCGACCAGCGGATCCGCGCGCGCCAGATGGTCGGGAATCATGTAGGGCGCCTGCGACGGCCGCGCGTCCACCAGCAGGTAGCGGACGACCACCGACGCCAGCGCGGGACTGGCCTGGTTCAGCAGCCACAAGGCCAGGTCCAGGTGTCCCATCGCGGCGCCAGCCGTCGTGAAGCTGCCCGAAGGCACCATCATCCGCGTACTGTCCAGCCGCACGTCCGGGTAGCGCTGGCGGAACAGCGGCGCGAGCCACCAGGAGGTGGTGGCCTCCTGGCCATCCAGCAGTCCCGATTCCGCCAGCACGAAGGTTCCGATACAGGCGGCCGCGATTTTCACGCCGTCCGCGTGACTCTGCCGCAGCAGCGCCAGGGCATCCTTGACGTCGCGCCGGGCAAGCGCCGGCAGCAGCTGCTCCGGCATCTTGGTGGCGATTGCCGGCACGACCAGCCAGTCGGGAGTGCCCATTGCGCTGACGGGCTTTACCGGGACGCGCATGCCCAAGCCGGTGCGCACCTCGCGGCGCATGCCTATCACGCTGATATCAAACCGGGGGCCCGCGCCGGGCTGCTGGATCTCGGCCAGCTCGTTGGCGGTGGTGAACGCATCCAGGATGGCCGACAGCCCCGTGTCGAAGCAGCCGTCCAGGGCCAGAACCGTTAGTTTCATGGCGGAAATAGCTCCAAAAATGTCATTTACGACAATAGAGCGGGCGCCCGTTCCTGTCTACAGTAGGCCCCAGTACGCAACTGGCGCGAGCCACAGGAATCAGCATGGACCCATCAACACACAGCCTCGACAATCCGATCTGGACGGCGCTTGCCACCAAACAGGCTCACCTGGGGCGGGGCAACGCCCTCGCCTGCCGCTACCAGCCCGACGTGGCGCCGTTCGCCGCGATGGCGTCGGAAACCCCGGAAGCCTGGCTCGCGCTGGGCCGGCTCCTGTCGCCCGGCCATCAGGTCGCGCTGCTGTCCCGCGATCCGGTCAAGCCCCCGGAATCACTGCGCGCCCAACCGGTAGGCGTGATCCACCAGATGGTCGCCACCCGCCGCGACAGCGGCGGCGCGGACGACCCCGGCATCATGGCGCTGAGCCCCACCGATGCGAAAGACATGCTTCTGCTCGCGCAAAAGACCAAGCCCGGCCCGTTCTGCGCGCGCACGCATGAAATGGGCAACTACATCGGCATGCGCGTGCAGGGCCGCCTGATCGCGATGGCGGGCGAACGGATGCATCCGGCCGGACACGTCGAAATCAGCGCGGTCTGTGTGGACGACGACTGGCGCGGCAAAGGCCTTGCCGGCCGCCTGGTGCAGCGGCTGCAACGGGATATCTGGCAACGGGGGGAATCGCCATTCCTGCATGTGCTCAGCGACAACCGCAATGCCATCGCGCTGTATGAACGCCTGGGATTCGCGTTGCGGCAGACGTTTTCCCTTAGCTTGATCGGACTCGCGGAACCGGCCGCGAACCCCGCGTAGCGGATTGCCGGGACGCATGCGCGGCGATGTCTTGGCCGCCGCGCTTACGCAGCCGGCTTCGCCGCGTCCCAGAGCTTCATGACCTGGGTGATTGCCGCATCAAAGTTCGGGTAGCGGAGGCCATCCCGCGCCAGCGTGGACAGCCCCACCAGGAAGCTGTCGAAAACGGTCGCCAGGGATCGCGCGTCCGTATCCGGGCCGAGTTCGCCGCCTGCGATGCCGCGCTCGACGCAGCGCAGGAACCCCGCGCGGGTGCGCTGGCGTGATTCCGCCAGGGGCTTGGCGACCGCCGCGTGCTCGGGCGTGGGCGCGCTCATGACGCCCAGGGCCACCATGCAGCCCTTGGGATGCCCCCGTTCGCATTGCATTCTTGCCGACCGGCGTAGCGATATTTCGATGGCCTCTCTTGGAGGCACGGCATCGTCCCAGAGGCTGTCGTTCACGCGCGCGTACGTGTCCAGGTAACGCTGGACGGCTTCTCCGTACAAGGCCTCTTTGGATCCGAAAGCCGCATAAAAGCTGGGCGCGGAGATGCCCCCGCCCATGCTCGCCTTGAGCTGGGCAAGCGAAGTCGATTCGTAGCCCTGCTCCCAGAAAAGATGCATCGCCTGGTCGACCGCCTGCTGACGATCAAACGCGCGCGGCCTGCCCATCTGCGCCATCCCGGCCTCCCTAAGATCATGACTTAAATACTACTCGATACATAAGTCGTTGACAACGCCACGCCGGCGCGCCTACATTTATACCAATCGGTACATAACTAAGGCACCGATCCGCACGTAGCGTCGGCGCGGCTGCCACCCGTCTCGATCCGAATTCATCTTCATAAGGACCATTGTGTGAATCACTCTTCCATTCAAACCGGGCGGCCGGAATCCGACCGTCTCCCCATCGCGGGGCTGCTGGCGCTCGCCATGACCGGCTTCATCTGCATCGTGACCGAAACGCTGCCCGCGGGCCTGCTGCCGCAGATCAGCAATGGCCTCGATGTCAGCCAGGCGCTGGCCGGGCAGATGGTCACGGCCTATGCGCTGGGCTCTTTGCTGGCCGCAATACCGCTGACGATCGCCACTCGCGGCTGGCGTCGCCGCAACGTGCTGCTGCTGACCATTGTGGGATTCCTGGTCTTCAATTCCGCAACGGCCCTCTCTACAAACTACTGGCTGACCCTGGCGGCCCGGTTCTTCGCCGGGGTCGCCGCGGGACTGGCCTGGAGCCTTCTGGCGGGCTATGCACGGCGCATGGTCGCCCCTTATCAGCAGGGACGCGCGCTGGCGCTGGCGATGGTGGGCACCCCGATCGCGTTGTCGCTGGGCGTTCCCTTGGGCACCTTGCTGGGGTCGACGGTAGGCTGGCGCATGGCGTTCTGGATCATGTCCGCCTTGACGCTGGTGTTGATCGCCTGGGTGCTGGCCAAGGTGCCGGACTATCCCGGGCAGTCCGCCCACGAACGGATGCCGCTGCGCAAGGTCTTCACGACGCCAGGGGTGCGCGCGGTGCTGGGCGTCGTGGTCGCCTGGATGCTTGCCCACAACATCCTCTACACCTACATCGCCCCCTTCGTGGCGCCTGCCGGGCTGGGCGGGCGGGTCGATCTGGTCCTGCTCATATTTGGCGCGGCCGCGCTCGCCGGCATATGGATCACGGGAAAGCTGGTTGACCGGCACCTGCGCGCCAGCGTACTGGCGAGCCTTGCCGCCTTTGCGCTTACCGCCTTCGTGTTCGGCGTGGCGCCGGCCAATCCTGCGGTGATCTACCTGGGCATGGCCGTCTGGGGCGTGAGCTTTGGCGGCGCGGCGACGTTGCTCCAAACCGCACTGGCCGACGCGGCGGGCAAAGGCGCCGACGTGGCGCTGTCGATGAATGTGGTGGCGTGGAATGGAGCCATCGCCGCCGCCGGCGTGGTGGGCGGCATGCTGCTCGAGACATGGGGCGCCGGCGCCTTCCCTTGGGCGCTGGTGATTCTGGCGACGATCGCGTTTTGTATCGTCTCGGCATCGCATTCGCATGCGTTCCGGCCCGGATTACGCAGCGCGGGCGCCGTGGTCGTCAGCCACTAGGCGGATTCGCGATTGCAGTTTGAAATATTTTGGGGCTTTTAGTCCAAATCCCCGCCTGGAGGACGCCGGTACAATTCCCGGCGCTCCTCCCTTTATTTCTTTCCCGGCCGTCACACCCCATGTCCAACCTCATCGTCCACGGTGGCACGCCCTTGCGCGGCCGCGTCATCCCCTCGGCCAACAAGAACGCGGTGCTGCCCATCCTGTGCGCCACGCTGCTGACCGACCAGCCGCTGCGGTTGCATGGCGTGCCGGACATCACGGATGTCCGCAAGATCCTGGACATCTTCCGCACGCTGGGCAGCGAGGTCCGGCTGGACGACGCGACCCGCACGCTGGAACTGCACCATCGCGACACCGCGTTCGACGCGGCCACGCACAGGCTCCCCGAGGAAATGCGCTCGTCTATCATGCTGGTGCCGCCGCTGCTGGCCCGCTTTGGCGTGGCGCGGCTGGAAGACAACGTCAAGGGCTGCACGCTGGGCGTGCGCGAGATCGATCCGCACGTGGACATCTTCCGTTCGTTCGGCGGCGAAGTGGAGCGCACCAGCGGGTCCTTGCTGGTGCGCGCGACCGGCCCGCTCAAGCCCACCCATCATTGGCTCGACTACGCGTCGGTGACCACGACCGAGAATTTCGTGCTGTGCGCGGCTGCGGCGCAAGGCGAGTCCACGCTGACGAACGCGGCCTCCGAGCCGCACGTGCAGGAATTCTGCCGCTTCATGGCCATGATGGGCGCCGACATCGACGGCATCGGCACGTCGCGCCTGACGGTGCGCGGCGGCGGGCGCCTGGGCGGCGGCGAGTTCACCTTCGAGGAAGACTTCCACGAGATCACGACTTTCCTGGCGCTGGGCGCGATCACGGGCGGCGACGTGGTGGTGCGCAACAGCACGCCGGGCAATTTCCCGCTGATCGACCGCACTTTCGCCAAATTCGGCGTGCAGATCGTGCACCAGGACGGCTGGTCGCGCGCGTTGCGCTCGGGTCCGCTGAAGGTGCAGACGCCCTTCACCAGCAACGTGCTGACCAAGGTCGAGGCGGCGCCGTGGCCGTACTTCCCGGTGGACCTGCTGCCCATCTTCATTGCGCTGGGCGTGTGCGCCGAGGGCAATGCGATGTTCTGGAACAAGGTCTACGACGGCGCGCTGGGCTGGACGGGCGAACTGTCCAAGTTCGGCGCCCATGTGTTCTCGTCGGACCCGCACCGGGTGGTGACCTTTGGCGGCAATCCGCTGACGCCGGCGGTGGTTGAAAGCCCCTACATCATCCGGGTGGCGATCGCCCTGTTCATGGTGGCCAGCAGCATCAAGGGCCGTTCGGAGATCCGCAACGCCACGCCGATCCGCCGCGCCCATCCGCGCTTCGTCGAGAACCTGCGCAGCCTGGGCGTGCAGGTCGAATGGGCCAACGAGGAATAGGGCTTCCACCATCCAGGGATGCAGTATCCTTGGCAGCCGGACAAGGACTTTGCCGGCCGCCATGGCCGCGCACCCGGCGCACATGCGCGAGAGGGGAGCCCGGATGCTATTGGTGTTTGACGATTGCGTGCTGGACCTGGAGCGGCGGGAGCTTGCCCGCGCTTCCCAGGTCGTTGCCACCGCCCCCCAGGTTTTCGACCTGCTGGTCTACCTGGCGGAAAACCGCGAGCGCGTGGTCAGCCGGGACGACCTGATCGGCGCGGTCTGGGGCGGACGGATCATCTCCGAATCCACCCTGGCCAGCCACATCAACGCGGTGCGCAAGGCCGTCGGCGACAACGGCAACGAACAGCGCGTCATACGGACCGTGGCCCGCAAGGGGTTCCGGTTCATCGCCGATATCACCTCCCCTGCCCGGGAAACCATGGGCCTGCCCGGCGCCGGACCGGCCCCTCTGCCTGAACCTGCTACGGCCGCCCCCGCCCTGCCGGCCAAGCCGTCGATTGCCGTCCTGCCCTTTGTGAACCTCAGCGCCGACCCGGAGCAGGACTACCTGGCGGACGGCGTGGTGGAAGACATCATCGCCGCGCTGTCGCAAAACCGCTGGCTGTTCGTCGTGGCGCGCAATTCCAGCTTTACCTACAAGTCCCGCGTGGTGGACGTAAAGCAGGTCGGCCGCGAGCTGGGCGTGCGATATGTGCTGGAAGGCAGCTGGCGCACGGCCAAAGGCGGCCCGGCGGCACACCACCGCGTGCGCATCACCGGCCAGCTCATCGACGCGACCACCGGCGCGCACCATTGGGCCGGCCGTTTCGAAGGCGTGCTGGACGACATATTCGAGCTTCAGGACCAGGTGACCCAGAGCGTGGTCGGCGCGATCGCGCCGCAACTCGAGCGCGCGGAGATCGAACGCGCGATCCGCAAGCCCACCGGCAGCCTGGACGCCTACGATTACTACCTGCGCGGCATGGCCAAGCTGCATCAAGGAACGCGGGAGACCATCGACCAGGCCCTGCCGCTCTTTCACCAGGCCATCCAGTCCGACCCGAACTTTGCTCCGGCCCATGCCATGGCGGCGTGGTGCCATTGCTGGCGCAAGGTGAACGGCTGGATGAGCGACCGTCCGCGCGAGATGGCGGAAGGCGCCAGCCTCGCCCGCCGCGCCATCGAACTGGACAAGAGCGATGCGGTCGCGCTTACCCGGGCCGGCCATGCGCTGAGCCACCTTACCGGTGACCTCCCCGCCGGCATCGCCTTGCTGGACAAGGCGCTGGTGCTTAATCCCAATCTGGCGGCGGCGTGGTTCCTGGGCGCGTTTCTCAAGCTCTGGCATGGCGAGACCGACGAAGCCATCGAGCACTTCGCGCACGGCATGCGCCTGAGCCCCCTGGACCCGGAGCTGTACCGGATGCAGGCCGGCATGGCGACCGCCCACCTGTTCATGGGACGCTACGACGCCGCGATCACGTGGTCGGAAAAGGCGCTGCGCGATCTGCCGAGCTTCCTGATGGCGGTCGCCATCGTCGCGGCCAGCCACGCACTTGCGGGGCGAACGGACGAAGCACGGCGCGCAATGACGCATTTGCGCGAGCTGGACCCGGCCCTGCGGGTTTCGAACATCACGGACTGGCTGCCCATCCACCGCCCGGACAATCTGGCGACCCTGGCCGGCGGCCTCAGGCAGGCGGGGCTGCCGGAATAGCGCCTTGCGCAGGCCTCTTGAAGCAGAGGACCTTGCTCACCAGCTTCTGCACGTCTTCGCCGAGCTGGTTCGACGTGATGCTCTCCAGCACAACGATCCCGCGATCCGGTTTGGAACGCGACGGGGTAATGCTGACGATCGTGCTGGTCACCTGCAACGCGTCGCCCGGCCGGGTGGGCCGCGTCCAGCTGATCTCGACGCCGGCGCCGATGACTCCGCCCGCCAGGGGCACGCTCTGAACCAGCAGGCGCATGGTGATCGCCGCGGTATGCCATCCGCTGGCGGCCAGCCCCTGAAAGAACGAGTCCTTCGCCGCTTCGGCGTCCAGATGGAAAGGCTGGGGATCGAACTGCTCGGCGAACCGGATCACCTGCTCCGCGTCCAGCGGGTATGGCTCGCTGATGAACACGTCTCCGACCGCGAGGTCTTCATAGAAGAGCGGCTGCGGGCTTTGCGTTGATGCCATGCTGATATCTCCTGCGGGCCCCGTTTCGAACGAGTGATTGGCCGGTTTTTGATTTTAGATTAATGCCTGGCCCGAACCGCCACTTCTGACGCCTTCCTGAATGTTATTGTGATGCGTCTGTTCAGACCCGCGCCCTGGCCGCGCGGGTCGGATCGTCATACACAAGGAGCTTCAATGAAGCCGATCTCGTCCCTGTTGCTGGGCGCCGCCGCGCTGACGCTGACTGTTGGCGCCGCCGCCGCGCCGGTGACCTATGACCTGGATCCCTCGCATACCTACCCCAGCTTCGAAGCCGATCACTTCGGCGGCCTGTCGACCTGGCGGGGCAAGTTCAACAAGTCCAGCGGCGTGGTCGTGCTGGACCGCGAGGCGCGCACCGGCACGGTGGAGGTCACTGTCGACATCAATTCGGTGGACTTTGGCCACGACGAGATGAACCAGCACGCCGTCGCCCCGGACATCTTCGACGCGGCCAAGTACCCCACCGCCACGTTCAAGGGCAAGTTCACCAAGTTCGACGGGGACCGCCCCGAAGAAGCGACGGGCGACCTGACCCTGCGCGGCGTCACGCGCCAGGTCAAGCTGGATATCGACGATTTCAAGTGCATCGACCACCCCATGCTGAAGCGCGAGGTATGCGGCGCGGACGTGTCCACGAAGTTCAACCGCAAGGACTTTGGATTGACCTTCGGCCTGGACATGGGCTTCAAGCCCGAGGTGGAACTGGAGATCCAGGTCGAGGCCGCGCGGCGCCCCTGACCCGGACCGGCATGGCGGCGGATCGGGATTGCGCAGAACTAGGCCGCGAATTCCACCACCGCCCCTCCGCTTCCGTATAGCGGGGCGTACTCGAGCACCCTGGCGCGCGGGAGCCTGCCCCGCAGGGCCCCCAGCACCCAGTAGAAATGCTTGAATCCCATGTCCGCCCGCGCCTCGCGCGCGTAGTGCGGAAGCTGCTCGCGCAGCCCTGCCACATCCCCAGCCTCCATCAGCCCCAGGATCCGCTGGTTCCAGTCGTCGTCGGCCTGGCTGATGATGCGGTCGCGATCCGGCTCCACGGGCTCTCGGAACATGGAATTCGACAGGCTTCCGATGCCCAGCACGGCCACGCGCTTTCCCAACCGGCCCGCGCACTCGGCGGCCAGCCGGCCCAGCGCCTCGGTCTGGCCGCCGTCGTGATAGAGATTGTTCGCGGCGATCACCGCCGGCAGGGACTGGCCGCCAAAGCCCATCATGGTGCTGGCCGCGATGGTGCCGGTGTCTATCGGAAAGCCGTCGTAATCCACGCCACGCGCGCGCACGCCCGCGGGTCCGCAGGCCTGCACGCAAGCCTGCGCCAAGGGCACATCGCCGGCGATGTCGAACGGCAGTTCTCCGAATTCGTGCCAGTTCTCGTCCACATGCAGACCGGTGCTGCGCGCGCGGGTGATCCAGAGCTGGTCCAGCACGGCCATCCATTGCGTGGAATAGACCAGCACGCAGTCGGGACGCGAGGCCGCCAGCGCCGCACCGGCGGCGCGCATGGCGGCCGCAAGCCGGCCCCAGGGAGCGATGTCGGGGCGCAGTTGCGGCAAGGGGCTGCCCGGCACGAGGAATGCGGATACGACGGTCATGGTGTTGTCTCCGGGACACGGGGCGCGTCCGGCGCGCCCTCTTGGCTACGCGCGCGTTCAGGCGCGGACGGGTTGGGCAATGCGGGACAAGCCGGCGTCTTGCAGATTCCATTCCATGATGGCGTTGCCGGTGCCAATGACGGAGCCATAGCCGTAGAAGCGGCCCGGCAGTTCGGGATAGTCCATCGCCGCGTGCATCCAGGTGAAGGCGCCGGACTTGACCTCGGCGAAGGCCTCGTCGATGAATTGGGGCAGCAGTTCGAAGGTCTCGCGCATCCTGCCCTGGCGCATCAGCCCGATCATGCGGATGTCCCATTTGTAGCCGTCGTAGCGCTCGGGGTGTTCCTTGGACATGTCCTCGGGAATCTCCGGCTCTTCATGGAAGTGCCAATGCGACAGCGTATTGCTGGCCAGCAGCACCGCGCGCCGCCCGGTCTTGCGGATGGCCTCGCGCGTAGCCCGCCCCAGCAGGTCCATTTCGTCCAGGCCCTCTTTGGTGTCCAGGTAGTACGGCGTGTTGTTGGCGGAAATGCCCACTACCGGTATGTCCCATTGCGGACGCACCATGTGCAGCGTGGTGATGGTGCCGTAATCCACCCGGAAGCGCGGATTGCGCATCATCTTCGTGACCAGGCCAGCGCGCCGGCCTTCCTCGCAGCAGGCCTCGGCCAGCTCCACGTCGACGTCCAGCGAGAAGTCGTAGCGGAACAGGTTGGGGAAGATGGGATCGACGGATTTGCCCGTCAGTTCGGGCACGCCCAGGAAGTGATGGCCGACCTGGGTAATCCAGTGCGGGGAATGCACCAGCAGCACGTCGGGCTTGAGCCTTTCGATGCTGTCGCGCGCATGTTCGTAGGCCCAGCGCAGCGTTTCCCAGCCGCCCTGCGAACGGGGTTCGTTCTGAGGCGGGTTTTCGCCGTAGACCAGGTGAGGAGGATGCGGGGCCAGGAAGCCCGAAAGGATTTCGCCGTCTTTCATGGTGTCTCCGTGGTGGCCAACGGGTCTTGCCATTCGACCTCTGGCCGGACTGACGCGTGATGATCCAGGAACCGCCGCGGGGCGGCATTAACTACGTATACGTACTAATAACCCAAAAAACGGGCGGATGCGTCTAGGGACAATCCCTGTAGGATGCATCCGCCCTGTCGCGTCTTCCCGGTTTATTCGGAGCCGCCCTGCCCGCGTTGCGCCTGCGCCAGGAAGTCCAGCATGGCGCGATAGGACCCCTCGTTGCCACGGGCGTTCGCCGACGGCGTGCCGCCCGCGTCCAGCAGCAGTCCCGACATCGCATGCGGTTTGTTGATCAAGGTGGCGGGCAGATGGGGATAGTGGACATGGTGGCCCGCCCCGGCGCATACATAGTGGAACGACGGCAGCGCGTGCGCCTGGCGCTGGCGCACCACCATTTCCGAGTACGCCGTGCTGGGCCAGAAGCCGTCGTCCGACGCGCTGATCAGCATCACCGGCCCGGGGTAGTTCTCGACTGGAATGCGCGCGCGCTCGACCGCGGCGGCATCGCGTGTCGCGCTCAGGAAGGCCAGGGTCTGGCGATAAGGCGGCTCGGACGCATACGCCGCTTCCCAGTCGGCCGTGGCGTTGTCCTGCCACAAGTGCGGCAGGGGCTCGCCGTGCTTGGTCCATACCTGGGCGTCGCGTCCCGTGCCGGGCTCGCCGGCACTGACCACTCCGTGCATCACGGGCGACGGCACATAGGCCACGACGGCGCTCACCAGTTCCGGATAGTGCGAGGCCGCCAGCAGCGAGGTCTCGCCTCCCCGGCTGATGCCCGACACGGCCACGAAGCCGTCCCGCGGTTGCAAGGACTTGCGCACCCACTTCAACGCCGCTTCGAAGTATTCCAGCGGCATGTCGTTCAAATACTTGGGGCGTCCGTCGTAGTTGAAGATCGCCAGCGCCAGGCACTGGTAGCCGCGGGCGGCGAACAAGGCGGCGCGCGGCGCGTTCACGCCGCCCGAAGAACCGTTCATGTAGATGACGACGGGATGCGGGCCCGGCCCGGCGGGAACATAGAGCTCGCCCGACAGGGTCATGCCGCCCAGGTCTTCGCGCACGGAACGGTGAGTGACGCCTTCGGCCATGAAGTCCTGGATCAGCGTGGCCTCGGCCGAGAGCGCGCCGCTGGTGGCGCGGATGTGCACGGTCAGCGTGTCGGTCCTGTCGGGCGGGAACACCACGCGGTCCATGTCCTGGCACACCATGGACCACACGATGCCCATCGCGGCCGGCTCGGCATAGGCGCCGGATACCGGGCAGTCCCGGCTCAGGTCCAGGCGGCCGTCGTGGCCCGCCACGAACACGGTTTCGGAACGCCAGGCCGCGCCGCACATCTGCATGCTGGCCGTGACGGTGATGAAGGCGTAGGCCGGGAAACCTTCGATGCGGATATCGCGCTCGACATCGATCAGGGCGCGTTCGGGCGCAACAGAGATACGGGGCTGTGTCACGGGCGCCTCCTTATGCCTTCAGATCGGTTTTGGCCACGCCGTTGGCCTTGATGACCTGGGCCCACATGGCGGACTCGTCAGCGATGACCTTGTCCAGGTCCGCCGACGACGTGAACTCCACGGCCACGCCCTGATCCGCGAACTGCTGCACCAGGCTGGGATCGCGCGTGCCTTCGCGCACGGCCTGCTCCAGCACCTTCACGACATTGGCGGGCATGGCGGCCGGCCCGGAAATCATCATGCGGGTGTAGAGCTCGAAGTCATCCACGCCCGCCTCTTTCATGGTGGGCACGTCCGGCAGGCTGGACAGGCGCTTGTCGGCGGTGACGGCCAGTACCTGCAGCTTGCCCGACTTGATGTTCGCGAGCGCCGACGTCGGAAAGTCGAAGGTGCTTTGCACGGTGCCGGCCATCAGGTCCAGCAGCGCCGGACCGCTGCCCTTGTAGGGCACGTCCTGGAACTGGGTTCCGGTCTTGGACTGGAAATGCAGCAGGGCCAGGTGATTGATCACGCCGCGGCCCGCGTGCGCGCAGGTGATGTCGCCGGGCTTCTGCTTGGCCAGCGCAATGAATTCCTGCACGTTCTTCACACCCAGGCCGGGATGCACGATCAGCAGCATGGGCGACTTGCCCATCGAGCCCAGCTGCTTGAAGTCCGACGCCTGGTACGGCAGGTTGTTGTAGAGCAAGGGATTCAGGATCATCCCGTTGGTGCCCGCGAAGCCCAGCGTGTAGCCGTCGGGCTCGGCACGCGCGACCGCCACGGTGGCGATGATGGCCTGCCCGCCCGGGCGGTTCTCGACCACCACGTTTTGCTTGAGCGTCTTGCCCATGCGTTCGGCCAGGGCGCGCGCCGCGATGTCGGTCAGGCCGCCGGGAGCAAAGCCCACCAGCAGGCGCACGGGCCGGGTCGGAAACGTGTTCTGCTGGGCCCAGGCCGGGCGCGAGATCAGGGGCAGCGCGGCAAGCGCGCCCAGGGCATGACGGCGGGTGAATCGCATACGGCTCTCCAGACTGAAGCAAAGGCCAACGCGCGGCCAGGGAGCGGCCGCGAGGCAAGACGATGAAAGGGGAAGGACGCACAGGCCGGTCGCCGAACGGCGGCGGTCACATGATCGTATGTTGTATGCAATACAACAGATGGGCTATCTAGGGATATCCCGGTGCAGCCCCTTGGGCACGGGCGTGGAGATTTCGCTGAACGGTATTTGGTATCCGATCCAGGCGCCGGCGGACTGGCGGGCCTGCGGCGTGGCCGCCGCAGGTTTCCCCCGCCGTCAGGCCTTGGTCATCAGCTTCTTCCAGCCGTCCAGGCCCAGCTTGTGCATCGTGTCGATGTTCTTTTCGTAGATCTCGGACGCTTCGGGGAAAGACTCCACGGCGCGGTCGATGCTGTCTTCGCGCAGCAGGTGCAGGATGGGGTATGGCGAGCGGTTGGTGTAGTTCTCGATATCGTCCGGCTGCGTGTCGGCAAACTGGAACTGCGGGTGAAAGGTGGCGACCTGCAGTTCGCCCACCAGGCGCATGCGCTTGAGCAGGCGGTCCGACAGGTCTTCGAAGTCGTTGAAGTCCAGGAAGTCGTCCAGCGCGTCGGGGATGATCAGCAGCGTCGTGTCGATCTTTTCGGGATCGGCCTCGGCCAGCAGCGCAAGTTCGTCCTGCAGGTCGGTCAGGACGCCTTCGGCGTCGGTGGCGTCGCTGACGGCAAAGCGGATCTGGTCCTTGACCTGCACCGCCTTGGCGAAAGGACAGAGGTTCAGGCCGATCACGGCCTGCGTCAGCCAATGGCGGGTTTCTGCGACCACATTCGCGTAGGCATCGGAGGTGGAAATCATCTGTGTCAGTCCTGGAAATAGAAAAGCGCGAGCTGAAGAAGCCCGCGCTTTGAATGAGTCTGGCGCCGGTCAGGCGGCCGGCATGGCGGCCATGGTCTGGGCCACGGCTGCAGTCAGCTTCTTGCCGTAGGGCACGTGCAGGAATTCATTGGGGCCGTGGGCGTTGGACTTGGGGCCCAGCACGCCGCAAACCATGAACTGGGCCTTGGGGAAGCCCTTTTGCAGGATGCTCATCAGCGGAATGGTGCCGCCCTGGCCGATGTAGCCGCAAGGCGAGCCATAGTATTGCTGGGATGCGGCATCCAGGGCCTGGGTCAGCCAGGGCACGGACGCGGGCGCGTTCCAGCCGGTGGCTGCGCCTTCGTTGGCCTTGAAGATGACCTTGGCGTTGTAGGGCGCGTCGGCTTCCAGCAGTTCCTTGATTTCCTGCGAGGCGGCCACGGCGTCCACCAGCGGCGGCAGGCGCAGCGACAGCTTGAACGCGGTGCGCGGACGCAGCACATTGCCGGCGCTGGACAAGGGCGGCAGACCTTCGGCGCCGGTCACCGACAGGGTCGGGCGCCAGGTGCGGTTCAGCAGGGCCTCTTCGGGTTCGGTCGTCATGGGCAGCACGAAGCCGCCTTCCGCGCCGCAGCTCCAGGGGAAACGGCGCCAGACTTCGTCGCCCAGGATGCGGGCGGTGGCGGACACCTGCTCGATGCGCTCGGCCGGGATTTCGCAATGCAGGCTTTGCGGCAGCAGGCGGCCGGTGGCGCTGTCTTCCAGGCGGTCCAGCAGGTGGCGCAGGATGCGGAACGACGACGGCACGACGCCGCTGGAGTCGCCCGAGTGCACGCCTTCGTCCAGCACCTGGACTTCCAGCGTGCCGGCCACCATGCCGCGCAGCGACGTGGTCATCCAGAGCTGGTCGTAGCTGCCGGCGCCCGAGTCCAGGCACACCACCAGGGCCACGTTGCCCAGGCGGTCGCGCAGCGCGTCCACATAGGGCAGGAGGTCGTAGCTGCCGGATTCTTCACAGGTTTCGACGATGCCCACGCAGCGCGGCCGTGGCACGCCCTGCTTGTCCAGCGCCATGATGGCGGTCAGCGAGGCGTACACGGCATAGCCGTCGTCGGCGCCGCCGCGGCCATAGAGCTTGCCGTCTTCGTACTTGGGCGTCCACGGGCCCAGGCCCGCGCGCCAGCCCGAGAATTCAGGCTGCTTGTCCAGGTGGCCGTACAGCAGGATCGTGTCGCCGTTGTCGCTGCGGGTGGCGGGCGCGTCGAAGAAGATGACGGGCGTGCGGCCCGGCAGGCGCACCACTTCCAGCTTCAGGCCCGAGACCTTCTGCGCTTCCACCCATTGCGCCGCATCGCGCACCACGCGTTCGATGAACGCATTCTTTTCCCAGTCGGCGTCAAACGCCGGGCTCTTGGCCGGGATGGCGATGTAGTCGGTCAGCGCGGGGATGATCTCGTTGTCCCACTTGTCGTCAACAAAGGCCTGGAGGGCCTTCGGGTCCAGGGTGGGCGGCAGTGCGTCTTCGGGGATGCGTGCGTTCATGGCGCGGAATCCTGTGTGTGCGGGGAATGGGCAATCCATTATTTTATGCCTGCGCGGGCCGGGTGGGGGGAAACGGCCCCGCTATCTGGCCGCGTAGGCCTCGATGCGGCCCCATACCTGCCGCGCCAGTGGCTTGGCGTTGTCGACCGACTGGTACAGCCGGATCTCCATATGGATGTCGTTGCGGGCGCTGTCGGCGCGCACCAGCGTGCCGTCGCCCAGGTCGGATTCGATCAGGGTGTGCGGCAGCCACGCCAGCCCGAAGCCCTGCCGCGCCATGGCGTGCAGCGCGTCGGCCAGGTCCGACTCATACATGGCGTGCAGCAGCGGCACCACGCAAAGGCCACGCAGCCTGTCGTGCAGGATGCGGCCCAGCGACATGCTGTCGGCGTAGGCCAGGAACGGCACCGGCGCGTCCGATGCCAGCTTGGGCACGGCGTGGCGCGGATGGCGGCTGCCGGCCGCCACCGGCGCGCTGACCGCCACCAGCTTGTCGGCGCCCACGCGCCGGCAGCGGTAGCCGGGATTGTCGATCTTGGCGTATAGCGGCTCGTGCGCATGGCACAGCAGAAAGTCGACCTCGCCGTCCGCCAGCATGTCCACGCCGTAATTCAGCGTGGTGGTGATGACCTTGAGCTGGAACGCCGGCATGCCCTGCTGCACGCTGGCCATCACGCCGGGCAGCACGGAATGCGCCAGCGTCTTGCCCGAGGCAATGACGATCTTGCGGTTGCGTTCCTGTTCGGGCTTTTGCAGGGCCTGGCGGGTATCGCGCAGGATCTCCAGCACATCGACGGCGGCGGCCAGCATGCTGCGGCCGGCGGCGTTCAGGGTGCTGGCCTGGCGCCCCCGCTCAACCAGCGGGACGCCCGCCCATTCCTCCAGCGCCTTGATCCGGCGGCCGAACGCCGGGTGCGTCACGCTGCGCGCCTCGGCGGCCTGGAACATGTTGCGCGACTTCGACAGCGCGACGAAGTCCTCCAGCCATTTGATATCCATCCCTGTCCCTCGTCCGTGCCCTTGCCCGCCGCGTGTTGGTCCCCGGCTGGGTCTCTGTCGTTTGCCGCTCATCCTCTGTGCCGGATCGGCACAGAGGATGCACATTCTGCGCAACCCAGAAACACCTGGCAACTAATATTCCGGCGTCCACTCCTGGAAAACCCTGATGCCCGACGCCCCCGTTCTGCTCAAATCCATCCGCAGCCATTTTCTGGGCGGGACCGAAGCCGTGGCCGGCGGCGTGCCGATGCAGCAGCAAAAAGTGGTCGGCAACGCGTCGCCCCGGCTCATCGACATGAACGGCGGCTACAGCGTCGGCCAGCTGTATGCGCAGGAGTACCGGCTGGCCCGGCCGCGCCATCCCTACCCCGTCCTGCTCTGGCATGGCGGCGGCATGACGGGCGCGCAGTGGGAAAGCACGCCGGACGGCCGCGACGGCTGGCTGTGGCGCCTGCTGCAAGCCGGCTACGACGTGTTCGTGTCCGACGCGCCGGAACGCGGCCGCGCGTCCTGGGCGATGTATCCGCAGATCTATGACAGCGCGCCCATCTTCCGCTCAAAGGAAGAGGCCTGGCGCCTGTTCCGCATCGGCCCGGCCTCGGGCTACGCCCCCGCCGGCCAGCCGCGGCAAGCCTATCCGGCGCAGCAGTTCCCCACCGAAGCCTTCGACGCATTCGCCAGGCAATTCGTGCCGCGCTGGCTCACCCACGGCGACATGGCGCTGGATGCCTACCGCCAACTGCTGGACCTGGCCGGCCCCTGCATCGTGATGGGCCACAGCCAGGGCGGCGGCTTCGCGACCCTGCTGGCCCAGGAATACGCCGCCACCGTACGCGCCGTGGTCGCGCTGGAACCGACCGGCACGCCCGCCGCCGCAACCTGTGAGCTGCCCCCGCAGTTGCTGGTCTGGGGCGACCACTTTGGCGCGGACGACACCTGGCAGCGCTACCGCGGCCAGACGGACGCCTACTGGAACGCCCTGCGCGCGGCCGGCCAGCGCGCCGACGTGCTGGACCTGCCCGCCGCCGGCATAGCCGGCAATTCCCATTTCTGCATGCTGGACCGCAACAGCGACCAGATAGCCGGATTGATCGTCGATTGGCTCGACCAGAGCCTCGACTAACCTTCTCCTGGAGACACAGATGACCTTCAAGAAATCCACCATCGCCCTGGCCCTGCTGACCGGCGCCACGCTGGCCGCCGGCGCCGCGTCGGCCCAGCAGGCCGACTACCCGGGCAAGCCCATCCGCATGATCGTGCCGTTCGCCCCCGGCGGCACGGCCGACATCATCGGCCGCGTGTTCGCCGCGCAGCTGGGCACCGAACTGGGCGCCACCGTGGTCGTGGAAAACAAGGCCGGCGCCGGCGGCTCGATCGGCACGCGCTTCGTGGCCGACTCCCCCGCCGACGGCTATATCCTGCTGCTGGCCTCTTCCAGCACCCACGGCACCAACCCCGCCGTCTACAAGAACCTGACCTACGACGCGTCGCAGGACTTCACCGCCATCACGCAGCTGGTCACCGTGCCGGGCGTGCTCAGCGTCACCAAGGACTTCCCCGCCGCCGACCTGGCCGCCCTGATCGCGCAGACCAAGGCCAACCCGGACCGGTTCACCTACGCCTCCTCGGGCGCGGGCGGGCTGGGCAACCTGGCGATGGAACTGATGAAGTCGATGACGGGCGCCAAGCTCATGCACATCGCCTACCGCGGCGCGGGCCCGGCGTTCACCGACGTGATCAGCGGCCAGGTGTCGATGATCTGGGAGCCGGTGCCGGCATCCCTGCCCTATATCAAGGGTGGCCAGATCCGTCCGATCGCCATCGCCGCCGACGCGCGCTCGCCGGAGCTGCCCGACACGCCGACCTTCAAGGAAGCGGGCCTGTCCCGTTATGAAGCCAATGCGTGGAATGGCCTGCTGGCGCCCAAGGGCCTGCCGGAAGACGTGAAGAAGAAGCTGCACGACGCCTCGGTCAAGGCGCTGAACACGCCCGAAGTGAAGGCCAAGATGGCCAGCCTGGGCGGCACCGTGGTTGCCGGCACGTCGGACGAGTTCCAACAGGTGATCACCAGCGACGTGAAGAAGTGGAAGAACGTGGCGGCCGACGCCAAGATCCAGCTGGATCAATAAAGAAAAAGGCCCCGGCGCATTGCGCCGGGGCCCTTGCCCTGCACCTCAAGCCGGCCGCTTTGGCCGGCTTTTCAATGGCCGGTCAGGCGCCGATCAGCGCGGGCTCGCCGCCGCGGCCCAGGGCCGGGGCGTCCGCGTCGATCACGCGGCCGGTCTGCAGCTTGAACACCGCCACGGCCTCGCGCAGGCGCTGCGCCTGGGTTTCCAGCGAAGCCGCGGATGCGGCGGCCTCTTCGACCAGCGCCGCGTTCTGCTGCGTCACGCTGTCCATCTGCGACACCGCCTGGTTCACCTGCTGGATCCCCTGCGACTGCTCTTCGGAGGCGCTGGAGATCTCGTTGATGATGTCGGTCACGCGGCGCACCGAGGTCACGATCTCCTGCATGGTGGCGCCGGCGGCTTCCACCTGGTCCGAACCGACGGACACCTTCTGCACGGAGTCGTCGATCAAGCCCTTGATTTCCTTGGCGGCGGCCGCGCTGCGCTGCGCCAGGGCGCGCACTTCACTGGCCACGACCGCGAAACCCTTGCCCTGCTCGCCCGCCCGCGCCGCTTCCACGGCGGCGTTCAGCGCCAGGATGTTGGTCTGGAAGGCAATGCCGTCGATCACGCCGACAATGTCCGCGATCCGGTTCGAGCTGTCGGCGATGCCGCGCATCGTGCCGACCACGTCGCCCACGGCCTGGCCGCCGCGCGTGGCCACCTCGGACGCCGCCACCGCCAGCTGCGAGGCGCTGCGCGAGCTTTCGGCGTTGTTCTTCACGGTGGAAGACAGCTCGTCCATGCTGGCCGCCGTTTCTTCCAGCGAGGCGGCCTGCTGCTCGGTGCGCGAGGACAGGTCGATGTTGCCCGCGGCGATCTCGCGCGAACCGGTGTGGATCTCTTCCACGCCCAGGCGCACGGCGGAGACGGTGCGCGCCAGGCTGTCCTGCATGCGCTTGACGGCGGCATACAGGATGCCGATTTCGTTGTTGCCGCGCAGGTCGATGCGGTTGGTCAGGTCGCCGCTGGCAATGCGGTCGAACAGACGTCCCGCCTCGTGCAAGGGACGGAAGACAGAGCGCGCAAAGACCACATACAGGCCCACCACCAGCACCCCGACCACCACCAGCAGACCGATCAGGAAGACGATCGCGGCGTTGATGCGGGTGGCGGAGTCGCGGGCCACGCGCTGGCCGACTTCGTCCGCATAGTCCACATACTGCTGGATGGCCTGGGTGAAGTTGATGCCCAGCGGCGTGACCTTTTCCAGGTTGATGCGGCCGGCTTCCTTGGCATTGCCGGCGCGGATGGTGGCGATCAGCGGCACGATGGCGTCGCGCGCGTAGACGTCATAGGCGGCCAGGGCCGCGTCGAACAGGGGCTTGCCTTCCGGCGTGAGCTCCGGCTGCTTGCGCGCCGTGTCGATCAGGCCGGTTGCCTTGGTCACGTAGCCGTCCAGGCGCTGCATGCTGGCCATGTTGTCCAGGCTCTTGCCTTCCAGCAGCGCGCTTTGCGCCGCAAGCAGGACGACGCGGGCCCGCAGCAGTTCAGAGGCGGCATCGTCCAGCGAATTGGCGCGGACCAGGTTGGTGTCCAGCATCACCTCGATGGAAGTGCGATTGGACGTCAGTTGCTGATAGACCGCGATGCCGGTCACCAGAAAGAGTGCAAAAAAGACGCCCAAGGCGGTCGTCAGGATTGCGCGGATACTTAAATTCTTGAACATTGAAGCCACTCCGGGGGTTGCATAACGCTATCCCTTAACGGCTTGGTGCAATGAAAAGTTAAATATCTCATTGGGTTACACGCACATTTCAGGGCCGCGCCCCGGCTGCTGACGCAGCCGGGAAACGCCTCGCGGCCAGGGCCCGGGGTTCAACCGGGTTTCCAGCCTTCCGGAACCCGCGGCTTCTCGATCTGCGCGAAATGGCAGATGGCGTCCGCGATGCCCGAGAAGTCGATCCCGCCGAATTGGCCCGCCCGCGCCAGGCTGAAGGATTCATGCACGGCCGCGGCCACCGGCATCGGCACCTTGGCGGCATGCGCGGCGGCGACGATCAGCGACATGTCCTTGTGCGCCAGGTCGATGGTGAAGCCGGGCGCTGTGTCGCCCACCAGCACCTTGTTGGGGAAGTTCATCCGCAGTTGCCCGTTCGAAGCGGACGTGCCGTACAGCACCTGCAGCGTCTTGGTGATGTCCAGCCCGAAGCGCTGGGACAATGCCAGGGCCTCCGCGTTCACCTGGCACAGGGTGACCGCCACGTAGTTGTTCACCAGCTTGGTACGCCCGCCCGTACCCACCGGCCCGCAATGGTAGGTGGTGGTGCCCATGGCGTCGAGCAGCGGCCGGACTCTGGCGAAGTCGGCCTCGCTTGCGCCCACCATGAACAGCGACTCGCCCCGGTCCGCGTGTTCGGCCAGGCGCCCGACAGGCGCGTCCACCACCGTCAGCCCTAGGGCCAGCGCCTGCTCCTGGAGACGGTCGGTCGCCAGCGGGTCGATGGTGCTCATGTCCATCAGCACGCTGTCCTTGGCGGCGTTGGCGAAAATCCCGTCGCTGCCCAGCGCCACCTGCTCGACTTCCTTGGACGAAGGCAGCATCGTCACGATGATGCCGCACTGCCGCGCCACGTCCGCCACGCTGGCGCCGGCCACCGCGCCCGCCGTCGCCAGTTCATCGACCGCCTTCTGGTTGATGTCCAGCACCACCAGTTCGAACCCTGCCCGGCGCAGGTTCAGCGCCATGGACTTGCCCATGCGCCCCAAGCCGATAAAGCCGATCTTTTCCATGCCTGGCTCCTGCCGGCGTCTGTCGCGCCGGATCGTCCTGCGGTTGATGGATCAATAGCCGATGTAGGCAGTCTTGGTGGACGTGTAGAAGTCCACCGCATAGCGCCCTTGTTCGCGCGGCCCGAAGCTGGAGGCCTTCGTTCCGCCGAAGGGCACGTGGTAGTCCAGGCCGGCGGTGGGCAGGTTCACCATCGTCAATCCGCTGCGCACATTGAGCCGGAAATGGTTGGCATGCTTGTGCGAGGTGGTGCAGATGCCCGACGACAGGCCAAAAGGCGTGTCATTGGCGACCTGCAGGGCCTCGTCGTAGCCCGACACCCGGATCACGGCGGCGACCGGGCCGAAGATCTCTTCGCGGTTGATGCGCATCGCGTTGCTGCTGTCCGTGAACAGGGTCGGCCGCAGGAAGTGGCCGGTGGTGGATGCATCGGCCCGCTTGCCGCCCTCGGCCACGGTGGCGCCTTCGCTGCGCCCCAGCTCGATGTAGCCCAGTATCTTTTCCAGTTGCTGCGCGTTGATGACTGGCCCGATCTGCGTGGCCGGATCCCGCGGGTCGCCCACCCCCAGCTTGCGCATGCGGCCTGCCAGCGCCTCCACAAAGCGGTCATGTATGCCGTCGGCAACGATCAGGCGGCTGCTTGCGGTGCATCGCTGGCCCGCCGAATAGAAGGCGCCGTTCAGGGCGCACTCCACGGCCACGTCCAGGTCGGCGTCGTCGAGCACCACCAGCGGATTCTTGCCGCCCATCTCCAGCTGCACCCGTATCATGCGTTCGGACGCCGCGGCGGCTATCTTGCGGCCGGTGGCGACGCTGCCCGTGAAGCTGACGGCGTCCACGCCTTCGAGCAAGGCCCGGCCAGCCGCCGCGCCTTCGCCATTGACCAGGTTGGCCACGCCGGGGGGCAGGCCCGCGCGCTCCAGGATATTGAACAATTCCCAGGCGACGCCTGGCGTGTGCTCGGAGGGCTTGAGCACCAGCGTATTGCCGAAGGCCAGCGCCGGCGCGATCTTCCAGGCCGGAATCGCGATCGGAAAATTCCAGGGCGTGATCATGGACACCACGCCGACGGGGTGCCTGCTGATCTGCACGCCGATGTCCGGGCGCACGGACGGCAGGTTCTCGCCGCCATAGCGCACCGCTTCCCCCGCGAAAAACTGGAATATCTGGCCGGCGCGCACGACCTCGCCCAGCCCTTCGGCCTGCGTCTTGCCGGCTTCGCGCGAAACCAGGGCGCCCAGCTCTTCCTTGCGCGCCAGGATCTCGTTGGCGGCACGGAACAGGATGTCGCTGCGCGACTGCGTGGTGCTGCGTTCCCAGGCGGGCGCGGCGGCGCGGGCGGCCTCCACCGCCTGCCGCATCTGCGCCTCGCTGGCGCAGGCGTACTGGCCGATCACGTCCTGCGGGTCCGCGGGGTTCAGGTTCGCCAACGTGGCGTCGCCATTCACCCATGCTCCATTGATGAAATTCGCTTTCTGCGTCACTGTCCGCTCCTCGTCATGAATCGTTGATGGATCACGCATGGCCGCCCTTGCCCTGGCCCAGCACCGCCTCGCGAAACCGCGAACGCAGGTAGGGGCCGTCGCGCGGGGGCAGGCTGCTGGGTTCGGGCGCCGCCGCCACCTTCAGCACCAGGCATTGCAGGCCCGGCTGGTACAGGCCGGGGATTCTCTCCTCCAGTTCGCGCTCGCTGCGCAGCGTGGCGCAATCGGCGATGCCGCAGGCCCGGGCGATGCCGGCGATGTCCACGCCGCGTCCAGAATGGGCCGGCTGCATGCCGGTTTCGCCGTAGTGCTCGTTGTCGATCACGATGATCTTCAGGTTCGACGGCGCGCGCACGCCTATCGTAGCGAAGGATCCCATGCCCATCAGCATCTCGCCGTCGCCGGCAAAGGCCAGCACCTGGCGGCGCGGCTGCGCCAGCGCCAGGCCCAGGGCCACCATGCAGGCGCCCCCCATCGCGCCCCATACGTAGAAATTCCGGTCGTCGTCGCCGGCGGCCGAGGTGTCGTAGGTGGGATTGCCCAGGCTTGCCACCACCAGGGCATCGCCGCGTTGTTCAAGTATCCGGGCCACCGCCGCCCGCCGGTTCATTGTCGCGCTAGCGTTCATATCGCTTGCCTCGTGCTACTTGTTGAAGTTCTTGATGCCCAGGATGCTCTGGGAGATCACCACGGCCACCGCCCGGTTCGAGTTGAACGCCAGCAGGCTCGCCGCGCGCACCGTTTCCGGCACGTCGCTGCCGTGCTCTACCCGCTGCACGAACACGCCGGCCCCGCGCAGCGCGGCCTCGGTGGACTGGCCCATGGGGCATTGCCATGGGTTGAACTCGCCCCATTCGCCGCGCATGGTGATGAGGCACAGGAACGGCATGCGGCACTCCTGGATCAGGGCCAGCATGTTGATGCAGTTGCCGACCCCGCTGGATTGCAGCAGCAGGACGCCCTTGGCTCCGCCCAGCCAGGCGCCGCCCAGCATCGCCACGCCCTCTTCTTCCGTGGTGAGGGAAATCGCTTCCACATCCGGATCCGCCTCGAACAGCTTGATCAGCTGGCTGTGCCCCGCGTCCGGCACATACGCCATCTGCGTGATTCCGGCCTCCTTCAGGTTTTGATAGACCATCTCGGGCCAACTCTCTGCCATGATTCGTTCCCTCTGGTGTGTGGATGAAGACTTGCTCGCGGCGCGGGCTGGTTGCGGCCGGCTCGCGCCGCATCCGTTCAGATCCGTGCGTTCAGCTTGCAGATGCCCGGCTTGGTGGGCGCATAGGCTTCCTCGCCCGGAATGGTGGCCACCTTCCGGTAGTAGTCCCATTCGCCCTTGGAGGCTGCGGCCGACTTGACCTGCATGAGGTACATGTCGTGCACCATGGCGCCGTCGGCGCGGATATAGCCCTTGGTGAACATGTCGTCGATCGGCATGGACTTGAGCGCGTTCATGACGGCGTCCGAGTCCGTCGTTCCGGCGCGCTCCACGGCCTTCAGGTAGGTCGTGACGGCGGAGTAGTCGCCCGCCTGGAAGGTGGTGGGCATCTTCTTGTTGCGTTCATGGAAGCGCTTGCTGAATTCGCGCGCGCGGTCGTCCAGGTCCCAATACCAGCCGTCGGTCAGGTACATGCCCGCCGTCGTATCGAGGCCCAGGCTGTGGATGTCCGTAATGAAGACCATCAGGCCGGCCAGGCGCATCTTGTCGCTGACGCCGAATTCCTTGGCGGTCTTGATCGAGTTGATCAGGTCCCCGCCGCCATTGGCCAGGCCCAGCACCTGCGCCTTGGATGCCTGCGCCTTCATCAGGTAGGAAGAGAAGTCGGAGGTATTGAGCGGATGCCGGGTCGACCCCGTGACCGAGCCGCCGCTGGCCTGCACCACGTCCATGCTGGCTTTTTCCAGCGAGTAGCCGAACGCATAGTCGGCGGTCAGCATGAACCAGCTCTTGCCGCCCTGCTGGACCATGGCCGCCGCCGTGCCGCGCGCCTGCGCGGAAGTGGAATAGGTGTAGCGCACCGTGTAGGGCGTGCAGGCCTCTTCGGTGAGGCTGTCGGCGCCCGCGCCGGCGCTGATGAAGACCTTTTTCTTTTCGGCGGCGATCGTGCTGATCGCCAGCGAGGCCGACGAATTGGAACCGCCGATCACCAGGTCCACCTTGTCCTGGTCCCACCACTGGCGTGCGCGGTTCGACGCGATGTCGGCCTTGTTCTGGTGGTCGGACGAGAGAATCTCGATCGGCTTGCCCAGCACCTTTCCGCCGAAGTCCGCGACCGCCATGCGGATGGCGTCCAGCCCGCCCACGCCGTCAAAGTCCGAATACGGCCCGCTCATGTCGGTGACGAAGGCGATCTTCACCTTGTCGCTCTGGGCGCTTGCGCCCCCCGCCCCGCACATGCTGACTACCGCCAACGCGACGGCACCTAACACTTTCGTACTGGTTTCCACGTCTTGTCTCCTCGCTATGCCGGCCTTGCCGCAGGATCGCCAAAGCCATCTCTTTTTTTAATAATATATCTATCTACAATCTATTATTGGCATATCGTTAACCCGTAGGAAGCAGCCCGACGGCGCGCCCTCCTCCCTATAATCCGGTTTTCTCACTCCACGCCACACACCATGGATCTGCGCCAGATCGAGTGCTTTCTTTGTCTGTACCGGAACGGCGGCATGACGCGCGCCGCAGCCGAATTGGGCATCGTCCAATCCGCCCTGAGCACGCAACTGGCCAAGCTGGAAAAGACCCTGAAGGTCCAGCTCTTCGAGCGCTCCAGCCGGGGCGTCACGCCCACCGCCGCGGGCGTCGATCTCTACAAGATGCTGTTGCCCCTGTCCAAGGAGGTCGAGAGCGTGCGCCAGCGCATGCTGGACCTGAGCGGCGGCACATCGGGTCTCATCCGCGTCGGCACCGTGCCGTCGCTGGGCGCCAGCATCGTGCCGCGCGCCCTCTCTCTTTACACCGCCGAAAACAAGGACGTCACCATCCGTTTGACCGAGGCCTACAGCGCGGGGCTGGTGGAACGGCTGGATGCGGGCGAACTCGATGTCGCCATCGTCAATCTCATCCAGCCGGTGCGCAGCCTGGAAACCACGCCGCTCGTCAGCGAGGAGCTGGTGCTGGTCACGGCGTCGGACAGCGCGTTGCGCAACGTGGAATTCGGCGACCTGCCCATCGACGCGCTGATCGTGCCGTCATTGGGCCAGGGCCTGCGCGCGATCATCGATCCGGTCTTGAAGAAGCGCAGCCCCGGCGCGCGCCCGCGCCTGGAGATGGACGCGCTGACCCCTACGCTGGAGCTGGTCAAGTCGGGCGCGTGGGCCACCATCCTGCCCATCAGCGCCATCGCGCATGAGCTGGACGCCGGCGCCCTGTCGGTGCGGCGGATCCACGCCGACATGCAGCGGCAGCTGGTGGTGGTCAACCATCCGCGCCGCCCGTTGAGCCTGGCCGCGCAACGCTTCGTCGCCGCGCTTGCGGCCGAGGCGCACGACGCCGTGTCGCGCGCGCAGCGGTTCATGAAGTCGCTCAAGACCCGGAAATAGCCGCTGCGCGCGGTGGCGCGCCAATGAAAACACCCCGCCGGCCGGGCAGGATGCCCAGGCGGCGGGGTGTGTCGCGCATGCGCCGGGAAAAACCCCGCCCGGCGGATGCGTCGGCCTTACGAGTCGGCCCTTACTTCAGCCAGACCCGCGCGTTGCGGAAGATGCGCATCCACGGGCTGTACGCGCCGCCGGTGTCGGCATTGCCCCATTTCTCGGGCGCCCACGACATCATGACATTGCGGGTCACGCGTTCCGGGTGCGGCATCATGACGGTGAAGCGGCCGTCGGCGGTGGTGACCGAGGTCAGGCCGCCGGGGCTGCCGTTCGGGTTGAACGGATAGGCTTCGGTGGCCTGTCCGTTGTTGTCGATGAAGCGCGCGGCGGTCAGCACGCGGCTGGCGTCGCCCTGCTGCGAGAAGTCGGCAAAGCCTTCGCCATGGGCCACGGCGACCGGCACGCGGGCGCCTTCCATGCCGGCAAAGAAGATGGACGGCGACTTGGCCACTTCCAGCATGGACAGGCGCGCCTCGTACTTTTCCGACTGGTTGCGCGTGAAGCGCGGCCAATGCTCGGCGCCCGGGATCATCGGGGCCAGGGCCGCCATCATCTGGCAGCCATTGCACACGCCCAGCGCGAAGGTGTCGGGGCGCGCGAAATACGCGGCGAACTGATCCGACAGCTTGCTGTTGAAGCGGATGGTGCGCGCCCAGCCTTCGCCCGCGCCCAGCACGTCGCCGTAGCTGAAGCCGCCCACGGCGACCAGGCCTTGCACTTGCGCCAGGTCCACGCGGCCGGACAGGAGGTCGGTCATGTGGACGTCGATGGCCTCGAAGCCCGAGGTGTCGAACGCCCAGGCCATTTCCACCTGGCTGTTGCAGCCCTGCTCGCGCAGGATCGCCACGCGCGGACGCTTGGCCAGGTTGAGGAACGGCGCGGCCACGTCTTCCTGCGGATCGAAGGAAACGTTCGGGCGCATGCCCGGGTCCTTCGTATCGTTCCAGACATCCAGCTCGGCCTGGGCGCAAGCGGGGTTGTCGCGGCGCGACATGATGCGGTAGGACACTTCGCTCCAGGCGCGGCCGAGGTCGGCGCGCGGCTGGCCCCAGATCTTCTTGCCGTCGCGGTAGAACTCGACTTCGTCGGCGCCGTTCAGGCCGCCGATGACGTGCGAGTGGGCCGACAGGCCCGCGCCGCGCAGCACCTGCATGACGGCGTCGCGCTGCGAGGCCGGCACCTGGATCACCGCGCCGGCTTCTTCCGTGAACAGCGCCTTGAGCGTCAGTTCGTCGCGCTGCACGGCCACCTGTTCGGGGCGGATCTTGTAGTCGCCCCAATCCGCCGATTGCGGATCGAAGGTCAGCATGTCCAGGTTCACCGAGATGCCGGTGCGGCCGGCGAAGGCCATTTCGGTCAGCGTGGCGAACAGGCCGCCGTCGGAGCGGTCATGGTAGGACAGGATGGTGCCGGCTTCGGCCAGGGTGCGGATGGTGATGAAGAACGCGCGCAGGTCTTGCGGCGCGTCGATGTCCGGCACGGTCTCGCCGACCTGGTTGTAGGCCTGCGCCAGGATCGAGCCGCCCATGCGATGGCGGCCGCGGCCCAGGTCGATCAGGATCAGGACACTGTCGCCGGCGTCGGTGCGCAGCTGCGGGGTCAGGCTGGCGCGCACGTCGGCCACCGGCGCGAATGCCGTGACCACCAGCGACACCGGCGCCACCACCTGGCGCTGCTCGCCGTCCTGTTCCCAGGACGTCTTCATCGACAGGGAGTCCTTGCCGACGGGAATGGACAGGCCGGTGGCCTGGCACAGTTCGCTCACGGCCGACACGGTGTCGTACAGCGCGGCGTCTTGCCCGGCCACGCCGCAAGCGGCCATCCAGTTGGCCGACAGCTTGATGTCTTCGAGGCGCGCCACGTCGGCGGCGGCCAGGTTGGTCAGGGCTTCGGCCACGGCCATGCGGCCCGAGGCCGGGGCGTCCAGCATGGCGATGGGGCTGCGCTCGCCCATGGCCATGGCTTCGCCGCGGAAGCCTTCGTAGTCGGCCAGCGTCACGGCGCAGTCGGCCACCGGCACTTGCCACGGACCGACCATCTGGTCACGGCTGGACAGGCCGCCAACGGTGCGGTCGCCGATCGTGATCAGGAAGGACTTGTTGGCCACGGTGGGGTGGCGCAGCACGCGGTAGGCGGCTTCCGTCAGGTCAATGCCGGCCAGGTCCAGGGGCCCGGACACGCCGGGCAAACGCTTGACGTCGCGCGTCATGCGCGGCGGCTTGCCCAGGATCACGTCGATCGGCACGTCCACGGGACGCACTTCGGCGTCGCCTTGCGGACGGATGGTGTCCAGGCCAGGCAGGCCTTCGCCGTCCACCACGCGCAGCTGGCGCTCTTCGGTGGCCACGCCCACCACCGCGTACGGGCAGCGTTCGCGGCGCGCGATGGCGTCAAAGCGTTCCAGGTCCTTGGGCAAGATCGACAGGACGTAGCGTTCCTGCGATTCGTTGCTCCAGATTTCGGCGGGCGACAGGCCCGACTCTTCGAGCGGCACGCGCTTCAGGTCGAAGATGGCGCCGCGGCCGGCGTCGTTGACCAGCTCCGGGAAGGCGTTGGACAGGCCGCCCGCGCCCACGTCGTGGATCGCGATGATGGGATTGTTTTCGGCCTGCTGCCAGCAGCGGTCGATGACTTCCTGTGCGCGGCGTTCGATTTCGGGGTTGCCGCGCTGGACCGAATCAAAGTCCAGTTCGGCCGAATTGCTGCCCATGCTGATGCTGGAGGCGGCGCCGCCGCCCATGCCGATGCGAAAGCCCGGGCCGCCCAGCTGGATCAGCAACGCGCCGGGAGGAATGACGTCTTTGTGCGTCAGGCCCGCGTCGATGCTGCCCAGGCCGCCCGCGATCATGATGGGCTTGTGATAGCCCCAGCGCGTGCCGCCGGCGGTCTGCTCGAAAGAACGGAAATAGCCCAGCAGGTTGGGCCGGCCGAATTCATTGTTGAACGCCGCGCCGCCGATGGGACCGTCGATCATGATGGACAAGGGCGAGGCGATGCGCTCGGGCAGGCCGTGATGGTCGGCTTCCCAGGGCTGCAGGGCGTCGTCGAAACGCAGGTGCGAAACGGTGAAGCCCGTCAGGCCGGCCTTGGGCTTGGAGCCGCGGCCGGTGGCGCCTTCGTCGCGGATTTCGCCGCCGTTGCCGGTCGACGCGCCGGGGAACGGCGCGATCGCGGTCGGGTGGTTGTGCGTTTCCACCTTCATCAGGGTATGCACGATGGTGTCGCGGCGAATGTACCTGGCGCCTTCGGCGCCCTCGCCCACCGTGCCGGGCAAGCCCGGCACGCCGGCCTGGAAGCGCTGCGCGGGGCCGCCTTCCATGATGGCGGCGTTGTCCGAGTAGGCCACCACGGTGCCTTCGGGCTGCGCCTTGTGCGTGGCGCGGATCATGCCGAACAGCGTGTTGGGCTGTTCCTGGCCGTCGATCACCCACTCGGCGTTGAAGATCTTGTGGCGGCAGTGTTCGCTGTTGGCCTGCGCGAACATCATCAGCTCCACGTCGGTGGGGTCGCGCCCCAGGTCGGTGAAGGACTTGGCCAGGTATTCGATTTCGTCTTCGGACAGGGCCAGGCCCAGCGAGATGTTCGCTTCGGCCAGGGCCTCCACGCCGCGCGCCTGCACGCCGACGGTGCGCATGGGCTTGCCGGCCAGCGGCTGGAACAGCGCCTGGCCGTCGAAGCTGGCGTCCACCACGGTCTCGGTCATGCGGTCATGCAGGCAGTCCGCCGCGCGGGCCAGCATGGCGTCGTCGAAGGACTTGGTGCCCAGCAGGCCGCGCTCGGGCGTGATCACGTAGCGCACGCCTCGTTCGATGCGGTGCACGGACGACAAGCCACAGTTGTGCGCGATGTCGGTGGCCTTGCTGGCCCACGGGGAAATGGTGCCCAGGCGCGGGATCACCAGCAAGGACAGGCTCTTGGCCGGCGCGTCCGCCGTGCTGGGCGTGCCGTAGTCCAGCAGCTGGGTCAGGTGTTGCTGCTGTTCGGCCGTCAGAGCGGCGTCGGTGCTGACGAAGTGCTCGTAGCGGGCGGATATGTCGGCCACCGGCAGGCCGGCTTCCTTCAGTTGCGCCAGAAGGCGATCACGTCGAAAGGAGGACAGGACGGAGGAACCAGGCAGATGCTGAACTAGGGACACGATGCGGGCGCCGTATAGAGAGAGGTGCAAAGAAAATCGATTTTACCCGTTTAAGGGGTTTTCCCGGAGCCGTTGTTCAAGAAGGGTTCCGCGCCCCGGTTTTGGCTATTGTTACAAAAGAATTCCAAGACCGCCGCGCCGGGATGGTGCAAAGCAGCATTCCGATAAAGCATTGGCACGGTCCCGGTTTGTCCATCGTGCCTGGCGTCCGGCTGCCCGCACTTGATGCAATGCACCATGTTGCAGCGGCCCCGCACCGCGGGAAAACACGAAGCCCCGCCCTCGCGGGGCAACGGTAGGATGCAGCGACCCTACTAATCAAGCGCCTACCCGCGCGCTGGCCGTTGCCTCACATGCCCCGCCCCGAAGCCCCCGCCGAGCCTGTCGAACCCATCATTCCCATCGAAGCAGACCCCGCCGTGAAGGTGCCGCTGGCCATCGAAGACTGGCTGGCCGTGATCCTGCTGGCGACCCTGGCCATCATTACCTTCCTGAACGTGCTGGTGCGCTATTTCACCGACCAGTCGTTCGCCTGGACTGAAGAAATCTCGGTGTTCCTGCTGATCGTGCTGACCATGGCGGGCGGCAGCGTGGCCTTTGTGCGCAACCACCACATCCGCATCGAGATCCTGGCCGACTCGGGCTCGCCCCGCCGCCAGCGCATCATGGCGCTGATCTCCAATGGCTGCGTGCTGGCGTTCTTCCTGCTGTTGACCGTGCTGTCGGTGAAGCTGGTGCTGGACGAATACATGTACGAGGAGACCTCGCCCGCGATCGGCGTGCCCACCTGGTGGTATTCGATCTGGCTGCCGGTGATGGCCGCGGCGATCTCGCTGCGCACCATCGGCACCCTGCGCCGCATCGCGCGAAGCGCAGAGCGGGAAGCCCGGCAATGATCGCCACCATCCTCTTCATCGTCTTCATCGTCCTGATGCTGATCGGCGTGCCGGTCGGCGTGGCGCTGGGCATAGGCGGCACCGTAGCCATCGTGCTGTCCAACCTGGACACGCCCTGGTATGGCCTCTTGACCGTGCCGCAGAACTTCTACGCCGGCCTGGCCAAGTATCCGCTCCTGGCCATCCCCATGTTCGTGCTGGTGGGATCCATTTTCGACCGCTCGGGCGTGGCCAAGCGGCTGGTGGACTTTGCGATCGCCATCGTGGGGCGCGGCCCCGGCATGCTGCCGCTGGTGTCGATCGCGGTGGCCATGTTCCTGGGCGGCATATCGGGCTCCGGCCCGGCGTGCGCGGCGGCCGTGGGCGCGGTGATGATCACCGCCATGTCGCGCGCGGGCTATCCGGGTTCGTTTTCCGCCGCGGTGGTCGCCGCGGGCGCCGCCACCGACATCCTGATTCCGCCGTCGGTGGCCTTCATCATCTATTCCGTGCTGGTGCCGGGCGCGTCCGTGCCCGCCCTGTTCGCCGCCGGCATGATTCCCGGCATCCTGGCCGGCTTCGCCCTGATCGTCCCGGCCGTCTGGCTGTCGCGCAAATACAAGATGGGCGCGCTGGAAGCCCATCTGCCACGCCCGCCCTTCTGGAAGAGCCTGCGCGAAGCGTCGTGGGGCCTGGCCGCGCCCGTGCTGATCCTGGGCGGCATGCGGATGGGTTGGTTCACGCCCACCGAGGCCGCCGTGGTGGCCGTGTTCTATGGCTTGTTCGTCGGCGGCTTCATCCATCGCACGATCAAGTTCCGGGATCTGTACACCATCCTGCGCGAAGCCGCCGAGCTGTCCGCCGTCATCATGCTGGTCGTGACGCTGGCGGGCATCTTCGCCTGGGCCCTGTCCACCCTCAGCGTGATCGACCCGATCACCCACGCCATCGTCAATTCCGGCCTGGGCGAATGGGGCGTGCTGGCGCTGCTGATCCTGCTGCTGATGACCGTGGGCATGTTCCTGGACGGCATCTCGATCTTCCTGATCTTCGTGCCGCTGCTCATGCCCATCGCCAACGCCTATGGCTGGGATCCGGTGTGGTTCGGCGTGATCCTGACCCTGAAGGTGGCGCTGGGCCAGTTCACCCCGCCGCTGGCCGTGAACCTGATGGTGTCGTGCCGCATCGCGCGCGTGCCGATGGAGTCCACGGTGCGCTGGGTGGTGTGGCTGCTGGGCGCGATGTTCCTGGTGCTGGTCGCGGTGCTGGTGTTCCCTGAGCTGGCGCTGTGGCTGCCGCGCAAGTTGGGCTATTGAGAAGGCTGGACGGGGCAGCCCGGAAGGCCGCACGGATATTCATTACAACAACAGACAGACTCGCAAAGAGAGGAGACGCAACATGAAATTCCGCAACTTGATCGGGGCCGCGCTGTGCGCCGCCGCCGTGGTGGGCATGGCGCCCGCGCACGCGCAAACCTACAAGCCCGAGTACAAGCTCTCCATCGTCGTCGGCACCACCTTCCCGTGGGGCCAGGGCGCTGTAATCTGGTCCGACCTGGTGCGCGAGCGCACGCAGGGCCGCATCAACATCAAGGTCTATCCCGGCACCTCGCTGGTCCAGGGCGACCAGACCCGCGAATTCACCGCCATCCGCCAGGGCGTGATCGACATGGCCGTCGGCTCCACCATCAACTGGTCGCCGCAGGTCAAGCAGCTCAACCTGTTCTCCCTGCCCTTCCTGATGCCCGACTACGCCGCCATCGACGCGCTGGTGCAGGGCGACGTGGGCAAGGAAATGTTCAAGCTCATTGAAAAGGCCGGCGTGGTGCCGCTGGCCTGGGGCGAGAACGGCTACCGCCAGGTCAGCAACTCCAAGCGCGAGATCAAGAAGCCCGAAGACATGAAGGGCATGAAGCTGCGCGTGGTGGGTTCGCCGCTGTACATCGACACGTTCACCGCCCTGGGCGCCAATCCCACGCAGATGAGCTGGGCGGACGCGCAACCGGCGCTGGCCAGCGGTGCGGTCGACGGCCAGGAAAACCCCCTGTCGATCTACACCGGGTCCAAGCTCTACACCGTGGGCCAGAAGTACCTGACGCTGTGGAACTACGTGGCCGACCCGCTGATCTTCGTGGTCAACCGCGAGGTCTGGAATTCCTGGTCGGAAAAGGACCGCGACATCGTGCGCCAGGCCGCCCTGGACGCCGGCAAGCAGCAGATCGTGATCGCGCGCAAGGGCGTCACGCCTGAAGACCCGTCGCTGCTGAAGGAAATCGCCGGCCACGGCGTCACCGTGACCTCGTTGTCGCAAGCGGACCACGATGCCTTCGTGAAGGTCACCAAGCCCGTCTACGAAAAGTGGAAGAAGCAGATCGGCGAAGACCTGGTCAATACGGCCGAAAAGTCCATCGCCGCACGCAAGAAGTAAGCCCGCAACGGATTCGCAGCAAGCCCCAGGGGAACCGGCGGCGCAAGCCGCCAACCGAGGCAGGGACGTCAGATCCCGCCCACCAGACGGGCGCCGGTCACAAGCCGGCGCCCGTTATTTTTTTCCTAGTCCGGATAGCGGACTTCCAGGATATCCAGCTCGTCGATGCCGCCCGGCGTGCGCAGCACGACCGTGTCGCCTTCCCGGGCCTTGATCAAGGCCCGCGCCACGGGGGAGATCCAGCTGATCTTGCCGGCCAGGGGTTCCGCCTCGTCCACGCCCACGATGGTGACGGTGTGCTCTTCGCCCGCCTTGTCCACGTAGTTGACCGTCGCGCCGAAGAAGGCCTGGTCGCGGTTGGGCTGGGCCTTTGGGTCCACGACCTCGGCGATGTCCAGCCGCTTGGTCAGAAAGCGCATGCGCCGGTCGATCTCGCGCAGGCGCTTCTTGCCGTAGAGGTAGTCGCCGTTTTCCGAGCGGTCGCCGTTGGACGCGGCCCAGGACACCACCTGAACCACGGACGGACGCTCCACGTTCATCAGGTGCGTGAGTTCGGCGCGCAGGCGCTCGTACCCTTCCGGGGTGATGTAGTTCTTCGTGCCCGCCGGCAAGGCTTGGGCTTGCGGCAGATCGTCGTCGTCGTCCTGGTCGGACTCTTTAACAAAGGCTTTGTTCATGGCGGTTGCGCCGCGACGGCGCGATCACTAGCGATGGCTTGCAGGATGGGCGGCGGATACCGCCCGCGTCAGAACCAGTCGTGCCAGACCGGCTTCAAGTCGGATGGCAGGGCCGGCAAGCGGCCCAGGTCCACCCGGCTTTCCTTGGGACTGTGGAAGTCCGACCCGCGCGAGGCGAGAAACCCATACCGGCGCGCCACGTCGGCGTACTGGCGCGCTTCTTCGACCGTGTGGCTGCCCGTGGTGACCTCTATCCCCACGCCGCCCAGTTGCAGGAATTCGTCGAACAGCGCGGCAAACTGCAAGGGCGTGTACTTGTAGCGGCCCGGATGCGCAATGACGGCCTGGCCGCCCGCGCCGCGGATCCAGCCCACCGCCTCGGCCAGCGTGGCCCATTGCATGGGCACATGGCCGGGCCGGTCGTCGCCCAGATGCCGGGTGAACACCGCCTGGACGTCCGGGCAATAGCCGGCTTGCACCAGGTAGCGCGCGAAGTGCGTGCGGCTGATCAATTCGGGGTTGCCGGCGAACGGCAGCGCGCCTTCGTAGGCGCCGGGCATGCCCATGTCCGCCAGGCGATCGCCGATGCGCCTGGCCCGTTCGGCGCGGCCGGAGCGGGTCTTGCGCAAGCCCTCGACGAGGGCAGTGTTTTCAGGATCGAACCGCAGGCCGACGATATGCACCGTCAGCCCGGCCCAGGTCACGGAGATCTCGACGCCGGTGGCAAAGCGCATGCCCAGGTCCCGGGCCGCGCCGGCGGCTTCGGCCAGGCCGCCCACTTCGTCGTGGTCGGTCAAGGCCCAGACATCCACGCCGTTGGCGTGCGCCCGCTGCGCCACTTCCCCGGGCGCAAGGGCGCCGTCCGACACGGTGGAATGGCAATGCAGATCAATATTGGGGGTGGGCGCTTTCATGGGGCTATTGTAGAGAAGGCCCGGCACCGCGCATAGCGCCGTGCCGTCCCTATATATCCGCGCCCGGCTCAGGCCAACAGGAAATTCGCCACCGGATCCAGCTGGTCGTCCGAGATCAGCGTGGGCGCGTGGCCCACGCCGCGCACCTCGTGGGCCTGCGCGCGCGGGTTGCGCTTGAGCATTTCATCGAAGGTCGCGCGCGTCAGCAGGTCGGACAGTTCGCCGCGTACGATCAGCACCGGGCAATCGATGGCGTCATAGGAGCGCCACAGGATATGTTCGCCCGCGGCCAGTTCTTCGGGAGTCTGGGCGGCCAGCGCCTGGGCAATCGCCAGGTCATAGTGCTTGACCCATTTTCCGCCCTGTTCGGGATACAGGTACTTCGCCAGCTCCGCCCATTGCGCGTCGGTGTGCGGCCCGAAGGTTTCCGAATTGGCGCGCATCGTGGCCACGGCCTCTTCGAACGTCGCGAACTCGCCGGTCTCGCCCACATACTGGCCGATGCGCGACAAGGCGCCGTTCTCCAGGCGCGGCCCCACGTCGTTGAGCACCAGCTTGTCGAAGCGGATGCCCTGCGCGGGCGGCAGCATGCCCGCGTGCGTGCGCATGGCCAGCATGGCCTTCGCGAATACCGCCGCGCCCGACAGCGCCATGCCGATCAGCCCGCCCATCGACGTGCCCACCCAGGACAGGCGCGCCGGCCGCAGGCGCGCGATCAAGGTCACCATGTCCGACAGGTACTGGGGCACCGTGTAATACGCAGGATTGACCAGCCAGTCCGAACGGCCGCGCCCGACCACGTCCGGGCAGACGACGCGATAGCGGTTGGCCAGCCGGCGGGCCAGCGCATCGAAGTCGCGGCCGCTGCGGGTCAGGCCATGGACGCAGAGCAGCACCTGGTCGTTGGCGGGATCGCCCCATTCCCAATAAGCCGTGCGGTGCAATCCCGCCGGGCTGGCGCAGGTGACGAAATCCAAACGGGGTTCCAGGCTGTCCACTATCGATACACTCCACGGATCTGCGCGCGCCGACGCGGCAGCGCGCTTTCGCCGCTATCTTATAGGACGCGGACGCCTTGCTCTGGACTATCCGGCCGCTCATCGCTACGATCATCCCAGCTGGATTGACGCCCTTCGGCGGCAGGCGCCCCGATAATTGCCATTGCCTATCGGTGCGATTCAATCATTAAATTGGAGTTGCGCCCCCCTCAAGGCGCACAGTAAAAAGCTTCAGGCATTGCCAGATCAGTCATCCCAAAATTGATATGGAGTCCGTATGCAGCAAAGTAGTCCCGTCTCTCCGCTGACCGATCATTCCCCCGATCATTCCTCCGTCAGCCCCCCTCCTCCCCAACCGCCCAAAGTCCTCCAGGACGTGCTGGCGCGCGCGGACGTCCAGATCAACGGCACGCGCCCGTGGGATATCCAGGTCCATGACAAGCATATGTACGAGCGGGTCTTCGCCAGCTGGTCGCTGGGCCTGGGCGAGTCCTACATGGATGGCGAGTGGGACTGCGAGCAGCTGGACGAACTTTTCACGCGCCTGCTGCGCGCGGACATGGGGTCGGCGGCGCTGGGCGTGGCGCGCATCAAGCTGATCGCCGAACACCTGCGTCACAAGCTGTTCAACCTGCAATCCAAGAACCGGGCATTCGAGGTCGGCGAACAGCACTATGACGCCGGCAACGACGTGTTCGAAGCCATGCTGGACAGCCGCATGATCTACTCCTGCGCCTACTGGGAACATGCCCAGACGCTGGAAGAGGCGCAGCTGGCCAAGCTGGACATGATCTGCCGCAAGCTCCAGCTCAAGCAGGGCGAGACCCTGCTGGACATCGGCTGCGGCTGGGGCGGCCTGGCCAAGTTCGCGGCCGAGCGCTACGGCGCCAAGGTCACTGGCGTGACCGTCTCCAAGGAACAGCTGGCCCTGGCGCAGGAACGCGTGAAGGGCCTGCCCGTGGAGCTGCTGCTGCAAGACTACCGCGATCTGCAGGGCCGCTTCGACAAGGTGGTCTCGGTAGGCATGTTCGAACACGTGGGGCCGAAGAACTACGACACCTACTTCACCAACGTGCAGCGCCTGATGGCGCCCGAAGGCGTGTTCCTGCTGCACACGATCGGCATCGCCTCCACCAGCCAGAGCACCGATCCCTGGATCGACCGCTATGTGTTCCCCAACGGCAAGCTGCCGTCCGCGCGCGAGATCGCGACAGCCGTGGAAGGTCGCTTCATCATTGAGGACTGGCACAACTTCGGCGCCGACTATGACCGGACGCTGATGGCATGGTGGGACAGGTTCGAGCGCGCCTGGCCCACGCTCGAACCCCGCTACGGCACGCGGTTCTACCGGATGTGGAAATACTATCTGATGTGCTGCGCCGGCTTCTTCCGGTCGCGCGAGGGCCAGCTCTGGCAAGTCATGCTGACGCATCCGCAACGCCAGCAGACCTACCGTTCGCTGCGCTAGCGCGTCGCGCCCGCGGCCTCTTCCCGGATCATGTCGGCGGCGCGTTCCGCGATCATGATGGTGGGCGAATTGGTGTTGCCCGATGTGATCAGCGGCATGATGGACGCGTCGGCGATGCGCAGGCCTTCCAGCCCGTGCACCCGCAGCCGCGCGTCCACCACCGCGCCGCTGTCCGCGTCCCGGCCCATCGCGCAGGTGCCCACCGGATGAAAGATCGTGGTGCCGATCTTGCCGGCCGCCTGCCGCAGCTCGGCCTCGGTCTGGAAGTCCGGGCCGGGCAGCCACTCTTGCGGCTGGTAGCGCTGCAGCGCCGGCGCGGCGGCAATGCGACGCACCAGGCGGATCGAATCGGCCGCCACCTGCAGGTCTTCTTCGGTGCTCAGGTAGTTGGGACGGATGACGGGCGCCTCGGCGCCCTTCTGCCCCGCGGGTCCTTGCGCGTGCACACTGCCGCGGGAGGTGGGGCGCAGATTGCAGACGCTTGCGGTGAAGGCGTCGAAACTATGTAAAGGCTCGCCGAAGGCGCCCAGCGACAGGGGCTGCACATGGAACTCCACATTGGCGCGGGCCTGGCCGGGATCCGACTTGGCGAATGCGCCCAGTTGCGAAGGCGCCATGCTCATCGGGCCGCTGCGGTTGACCAGGTATTCCAGGCCGATACCGGCCTTGCCCAGCAAGGTGGAGGCGATGCGGTTCAGCGTCTTCACGCCGTTCACCTTGATGATGACCCGCAGCTGCAGGTGATCCTGCAGGTTCTCGCCCACTCCCGGCAAGGCGTGGCGCAACGCAATGCCGCATTCGCGCAGGCGCGCGGGCTCTCCGATGCCCGAAACCTCCAGCAGCTGCGGCGTGTTCACCGCGCCGGCCGCCAGCACCACTTCGCGCCGCGCCCGCAGCGTCGTGCCGCGCCCGTCGCGGTTCACGCGCACGCCGACGCAGCGTTTGCCGTCGAACTCCAGTTGCTCGGCCAGTACCCCGGTCATCACATGCAGGTTCTGGCGCTGCCGCACCGGCCGCAGGAAGGCCTTGGACGTGTTCCAGCGCCAGCCGCGCCGCTGGTTGACCTCGAAGTAGCCGCTGCCGAAGTTGTCGCCCCGGTTGAAATCCTGCACGCGCGGAATCCCTTCCTGTTCGGCCGCGCTGGCAAAGGCTTCCAGGATGTCCCAGCGCAAGCGCTGCGACTCCACGCGCCATTCCCCGCCCGCGCCGTGATGCTCGTCCGCGCCGCGGTGATAGTCCTCGCTGCGCTTGAAGACCGGCAGCACCTGGTCCCAGCTCCAGGCCGGATCGCCCGACAGCGCGGCCCAGTCCTCGTAGTCTTCGCGTTGGCCGCGCATGTAGATCATGCCGTTGATCGACGAGCACCCGCCCAGCACGCGGCCGCGCGGATAGATCAGCGACCTTCCGCCCAGGCCGGGCTCCTCGGCCGTGCGGTACATCCAGTCCGTGCGAGGGTTGCCGATGCAGTGCAGGTAGCCCACCGGGATATGGATCCAGTGGTAGTTGTCGCGCCCGCCGGCCTCCAGCAGCAAGACCTGCACGGCGGGATCGCGGCTCAGGCGGTTGGCCAGCACGCAGCCCGCCGAGCCCGCGCCCACGATGATGTAGTCGTATGTCTCCATAAGCTCTTCTTATCAGATAGCGGGCCCAAAACGGGCGCCGGCACGGTGAGCCGACCCGGCTGCGGCGCGTCAACGCGCGCCGGGCATCTCCCAAGACTCTGGCGCAGCGGCCGGCGGCTGTCCAATGAATTGTTGAAAATGGTCTTATAAGCATCTTTAATAATGCACCAACCCTGTGCTTCCCTGTCAACCTACGATGCAATCAGGCACATGCCCAAGTCGGAACCACGTCGGCGGAGGCGCGTGCCGACCAGAGATGGCTCTATGGAGGTGACCTGCATGACAAGAAAGCCCCCCTTGGGGACTGGAAAGCCTCTCGCCATGTCGGCCGACTATACGGGCATTCACAGCGACATCGTCGAATTGCTCGATACTGCGCGGCTAGCGGCTGCACGCAGCGTCAATGCGTTGATGACGGCCAGTTACTGGGAGATTGGTCGCCGGATAGTCGAGGCCGAGCAGCAAGGTAAACGGCGTGCTGGCTACGGTGAGCAATTGATCGAGCGGCTGGCCAGTGACCTGAACCAACGGTTTGGCCGCGGGTTCAGCCGCCAGAACTCGCAGCAGATGCGGTCGTTCTTTCTGACCTGGCGAATTCGCCAGACAGTGTCTGGCGAATCATCCTCGGCGCCCACGCCGCCGCGTCCCTGGACGCTCGACGAGTTGACCAGAATTTTCACGCTACCGTGGTCGGCCTACGTACGGCTGCTGTCGATCAAAGACGAACATGCCCGCAGGTTCTATGAAGCCGAAGCCCTACGGGGCGGCTGGAGCGTGCGCCAACTCGCCCGGCAGATAGACAGCCGGTTTTACGAACGCACGGCACTGTCAAAGAACAAGACCGCGATGTTGGCCAAGGGCGCCACACCCGTGCCCGCGGACGCCGTCACGCCTGACGACGCCATCAAAGACCCTTATGTGTTGGAGTTCCTGGACCTCAAGGACGAATATTCAGAGTCCGATCTGGAACTAGCCTTGATCCAGCGGCTGGAGGATTTTCTGCTCGAACTCGGCGACGGCTTCACCTTTGTCGGAAGGCAGCGCCGCTTGCGCATCGACCAGACTTGGTATCGGGTCGATCTCCTGTTCTTCCATCGGCGATTGCGCTGCCTTGTCATTATCGACTTGAAACTCGGCGCACTGAACCATGCCGACGTGGGGCAGATGCATATGTACTGCAACTACGCGAAGGAGCACTGGGCCTTTCCCGAGGAAAACCCGCCCGTGGGCTTGATCCTCTGTGCAGACAAAGGACAGGCATTGGCACGATATGCACTGGAAGGATTGCCCAGCAAGGTTATGGCGGCGAACTATCGGATGGTGCTGCCGGATGCAGAGCTGTTGCAAAAAGAACTGGAGAACACACGGCGACTGCTCGAATCTGGCACGAGGCCGCCGCCAAGGTAGAAGGCGCCTGCTCGGAAACTGCAAGCCCGCGCAGCGTGCGCTGCGCGGGGACACTTTTCTCTGGACAAATCCATGGACCTGAAGCACATCCGCACCTTTGCCGCGGTTGCCCGCGAAGGCAACCTCACGCGCGCGGCCGAGCACCTGCACCTGACCCAGCCTGCGCTGAGCCTGCAGCTCAAGAACTTCCAGGAGTCGCTGGACCTGACCCTGTTCGCGCGCACGGCCCAAGGCCTGGCGCCCAATGCCGACGGGCGGGCGCTGCTGCCTTCGGCGCTGCGGATCCTGGATGCATTGGAAGACTTCCAGCGGGCCATCGGCGCCTTGCGCGACACCGTGCAGGGAGAACTGCGCATCGGCACCATCCTGGACCCCGAATTCCTGCGGCTGGGCGCCACGCTGCAATACCTGGTGGAGCATTACCCCAAGATCCGGCCGACCCTGCGTCACGGCATGTCGGGCTCGGTGGGCAGGCAGGTCCGCTCGGGCGAGCTGGACGTGGGCTTCTTCCTGGGACCGCAAGAGAAGACCAGAAATCCGGCGGGGCTGGAAGCGCGGCCGCTGGCCTCGTTCGCGTACTACGTGGTGGCGCCCAAGGGCTGGGGTGCGCAGGTGGCGGGCCGCGGCTGGGCCGAGATCGCGGCGCTGCCGTGGATCTGGACGCCTCCCGATTCCGTGCACCACAGGCTGCTTTCGGACAAGTTCGACGCGCTGGGCATCGCGCCCCACGCGGTGGCCGAAGTGGACCAGGAAGCGTCCATGCTGGACCTGGTGCGCTCGGGCGTGGGCCTGTCCTTGGCCCGCGACTCCATCGCGCTGCGTGAATCCCAGGCCAACGGGCTTTTGCTGGTGAAGGGGCTGTCGATCCAGGCGGAGCTGTCTTTCATCACCCTGGCGTCGCGCCGGGACGATCCGCTGGTCGCCGCCGCGTTTGCCGCGGTGCAGGCCGCATTCGGCTAAAACCGCGCCGCGCCGGTCCGAGGCGCTCATGCTGCGCTGCGCCATACGGGTGCAGCGCGCACAAGAATATGCACCGCTTCGAGGCATGATCCGCAAGACGCCGCGCCGGGACTGTAGCGCCCGGCGCGGTGTCCCGCCGCTCTTTTCCCCTATGAATCCAGGGGGGAACTCCCCCATTTCATCGTCCCTCGATATTTCTGGCACGGACTTTGCTTAATAGCTCTTGTGCGGGTGCAAGCCCGGCAAGACAACTCGTGCAGTACCGGCAATGGCGCCCCGACCGAAAGGTCCAGGGCGCCTTTTGTCTTCTGAAACCCGAATATCCAAGCCTGGGGATATCTCATGAATGTAGCGGCCACTTCCGATTCCTTGCAGACGCTGGTTGTCATCGGCAACGGCATGGTGGGCCACCATTGCGTCGAGCAATTGATCGCCCGCGGCGCTCTTGAGCGCTATCGCATCCACGTCTTTGGCGAGGAAACCCGCCGCGCCTATGACCGGGTCCACCTGTCGGAATACCTGAACGGGCGCGACGCCGAATCGATGGCCATGGGCGAGGCCTCGCTGTACGAACGCGAAGGTCTGACCCTGCATCTGGGCGAGCCGGTCCTGGAGATCGACCGCCACCAGCAAGAGGTGGTCACCGCCAGCGGGCGCACCGTCTACGACAAGCTGGTGCTGGCGACCGGCTCCTATCCCTTCGTGCCTCCGATCGCGGGCGCCGAAGGCGCGTCGCGGCTGGTGTACCGCACTATCGACGACCTGGACCTGATTCGCGCCGCGGCCAGCGGCGCGCGCCGCGGCGTGGTCGTGGGCGGCGGCCTGCTGGGCCTGGAAGCCGCCAACGCGCTTAAGTCCTTGAACCTGGAAGCGCATGTGGTTGAGTTCGCGCCGCGCCTGATGCCGGTGCAGCTGGACGAAGCCGGCGGCGCGGCGCTCAAGGCGCGCATCGAATCGCTGGGCGTGGGCGTGCACCTGTCGCGCGCCACGCAGGACATCAAGCCCGGCACCCAGTACCGCTACCGCATGCGCTTTGCCGAAGGCGCGCCGCTGGAAACCGACCTGATCGTGTTCTCGGCCGGCATCCGCCCGCAAGTGACCCTGGCGCGCAAGGCGGGACTGGCGCTGGCCGAGCGCGGCGGCGTCGCCATCGACGATCACTGCCGCAGCAGCGACGAACGCATCTACGCCATCGGCGAATGCGCGGCCTGGAACGGCAGCGTGTTCGGGCTGGTGGCGCCCGGCTATCAGATGGCGCGCATCGTCGCCGCCGACCTGTGCGGCGCGCCCGAACAGCCCTTCACGGGCGCCGACATGTCCACCAAGCTCAAGCTGCTGGGCGTGGACGTCGGCTCCATCGGCGACGCGCAGGGCGCCACGCCGGGCTCGCGCAGCTACCGCTACATCGACGAAGCCGGCTCCAGCTACCGCCGGCTGGTGGTATCCGCCGACGGCAAGCGCGTGCTGGGGGCCGTCCTGGTCGGCGACAACAGCTATTACGACACCCTGCTGCAGTACGCGCAGAACGGCATCGCGCCGCCTGCGGATCCCTCCAGCCTGATCCTGCCGCAAGGCCAGGACTCCCCGCTGCTGGGCGTGGACGCGCTGCCCGCCACCGCCACCATCTGTTCCTGCCACAACGTGAACAAGGGCGCCATCTGCGACGCCATCGACGGCGGCTGTACGGACCTGGCCGGCGTCAAGGGATGCACCAAGGCAGCCTCGGGCTGCGGCGGCTGCGCGGGCCTGCTCAAGCAGGTGGTCGAACACGAACTGGCCAGCCGCGGCGTCGCCGTGGACAAGAGCCTTTGCGAACACTTCGCCTACACCCGCCAGGAGCTGTATGCGATCGTCCGGGTCGGCGGCATCGAGTCCTTCGAGGAACTGCTGGCCAGTCACGGGCGCGGCCATGTGGGCTGCGAAATCTGCAAGCCCGCCGTGGGCTCGATCCTGGCGTCGTGCTGGAACCGCCCCATCCAGGACCCGCAGCTGGTGCCGCTGCAGGACACCAACGACACCTTCATGGCCAACATGCAAAAAAACGGCACCTACTCCGTGGTGCCGCGCATTCCTGCCGGCGAGGTCACGCCCGACGGCCTGATCGCCATCGGCGCCGTCGCCAAGAAGTACCAGCTGTACGTCAAGATCACGGGCGGACAGCGCATCGACCTGTTCGGCGCGCAGCTGCACGAGCTGCCCGGGATCTGGTCGGAGCTGATAGCCGCAGGTTTCGAAACCGGGCATGCCTACGGCAAGTCCACCCGCACGGTGAAGTCCTGCGTGGGCAGCACCTGGTGCCGCTACGGCGTGCAGGACAGCGTGAAGATGGCGCTGGACATCGAGCACCGCTACAAAGGCCTGCGCGCTCCGCACAAGCTGAAGTTCGCCGTGTCCGGCTGCACCCGCGAATGCGCCGAGGCCCAAAGCAAGGACATCGGCGTGATCGCCACAGAGAACGGCTGGAACCTCTACGTCTGCGGCAATGGCGGCATGCGTCCGCGCCACGCCGAACTGTTCGCCACCGACCTGGACGACGAAACCCTCATCCGCTACATCGACCGCGTGCTGATGTTCTACATCCGCACTGCCGACAAGCTGCAGCGCACCTCGGTATGGCGCGAGTCCCTGGAAGGCGGGCTGGATTTTCTCAAGCAGGTGGTGATCGACGACAGCCTGGGCCTCGCCGCCGAGCTGGAAGCGCAGATGCAACTGGTGGTGGACCGCTACGAATGCGAATGGGCCAACGCCATCGACGATCCCGAAAAGCTCAAGCGCTTCCGCACCTTCGTCAACGACCGGCGCGGCGACCCCGACATCCAGTTCGTGCAGGAACGCGGCCAGCCCAGGCCCGCCCCGGCGCGCGCCAGTGCGCGCGTCATCCCGATTGCCGAGGAGATCGTCTGATGCGCGCCCCAACCTCCCAACAACAAGCCTGGCGCCACGCCTGCGACCGCCAGGACCTGGTGGCGAACTCCGGCGTGGTCGCGCTGGTGGACGACGAGCAGGTGGCCCTGTTCTACCTGCCGGATGCTACCGGGCAACGCCTGTATGCGGTGTCGAACCGCGACCCCAAGTCGGGTGTCAACGTGATCGGCCGCGGCATCGTCGGCCATCTGGGCGGCGACCTGGTGGTGGCCTCGCCGCTCTACAAGCAGCACTTCCGCCTGGCGGACGGCAGCTGCGTGCAATACCCCGAACAGCGGCTGCGGACCTGGCAGGCGCGCTTTAACGGCGACGCGGTGGAAATCGCCTGACGGGCGCCGCCGGACTCATTCAATATCAGCCAAGCAACAGGAAACATCATGTCCTACCTAGTTCCTTCCGAGTTTGTCACCAAGATGGTGGATGCGGGCGAGTCGAAGATCTACATGGCGACCCGCGACGTCCTGATCCGCGCCTTCATGGCCGGCGCCATCCTGGCGATCGCTGCGGTGTTCGCCGTCACCGTCACGGTGCAGACCGACTCGCCCATCCTGGGCGCGGCCCTGTTCCCGGTGGGCTTCTGCATTCTGTACCTGATGGGCTTCGACCTCTTGACGGGCGTGTTTGTCCTGACGCCGCTGGCGCTGTTCGACAAGCGCCCGGGCGTTACCGTCAGCGCCATCCTGAAGCACTGGGGCCTCGTTTTCGTGGGCAACTTCCTGGGCGCGCTGACCGTGGCCGTCCTGATGGCCATCGTCTTCACCTACGGCTTTTCGGTGCCGCCCAACAAGGTCGGCCAGGTCATCTCGCACATCGGAGAGAACCGCACGCTGGGCTACAAGGAATACGGCGCCGGCGGCATGCTGACCATCTTCATCCGCGGCGTGCTGTGCAACTGGATGGTGTCGCTGGGCGTGGTGGGCGCGATGATCTCCACCTCGGTCAGCGGCAAGGTCATTGCCATGTGGATGCCGGTCATGCTGTTTTTCGCGATGGGCTTCGAGCACTCCATCGTCAACATGTTCCTGTTCCCGTCGGCGATGATCATGGGCGGCAATTTCTCGATCATGGACTACATGATCTGGAACGAGATCCCGGTGGTGCTGGGCAACCTGATCGGCGGCATCTCGCTGACCGGCCTGACGCTCTACACCACGCACATGAAGACCGCGCCGAAGCGCCGCTTCACCTGATCCCGGGCCCTTCATGGACAGCTACGCGCCCGGCGTCCCCGCCGCCTCCCTGAAGGTGGCGGTGGGCCAGCACACCGAGCCGGGCGCCAAGCCCGTCAACCAGGATTTCCACGGCCTGTGCGTGCCGGGCGAGCCGCTGCTGGGCGCCAAGGGCATCGCCATCGCGCTGGCCGACGGCATCAGCAGCAGCAACGTCAGCCACATCGCCAGCGAGACCGCCGTGGCGAGTTTCCTGGAGGACTACTACTGCACCCCTGAAACCTGGTCGGTGAAGAAGTCGGCCCAAAAGGTGCTGAGCGCCGCCAACGCCTGGCTGCACTCCCAGGGCCGCCAGCGCCATGGCCAGGACCAGGACAGGGGCTATGTGTGCACCCTTACCGTGATGGTGCTCAAGGCGACCACGGCGCACATCCTGCACATCGGCGACGCCCGCATCTACCGCCTGCGCGACGGCGTGCTGGAACAGCTGACCGAGGACCACCGCGTCTGGGTCGCGCACGACAAGAGCTATCTGGGCCGCGCGCTGGGCCTGTCCTCGCACCTGGAGATCGACTATCACACCCAGCCCGTGGAACTGGGCGACGTCTTCCTGCTGGCGACCGACGGCGTGTATGAACACATCGTCGCGCAGGACATGAGGGACGCCGTCGCCGCGCACGCCGGCGCGCTCGACGACGCCGCCCGCGCGCTGGTCCGGCTGGCGCTGGAGCGCGGCAGCGACGACAACCTGACGATGCAGATCGTGCGCATCGACGCCCTGCCCGCGCGCCAGGCCAGCGAGCTCGCCCAGTACTCCGGCAGCCTGCCCTGCCCGCCCCTGCTGAACGTGGGCCAGGAGTTCGAGGGCTTTCGCATCACCGGCGAGCTGCGCGCCAGCAGCCGCAGCCATGTCTACCTGGCGCGGGATATCGCCAGCGGCGATGCCGTCGTCATCAAGATCCCGTCGCTGGACCTGCGGCACGACCCGGCCTACCTGGAACGGCTGCTGACGGAAGAGTGGATTGCGCGCCGCATCGACAGCCGCCACGTCGTGCGCGCCTGGCCCCGCACCCGCCAGCGCCGCACGCTCCATACGGTCAGCGAGTACATCGAAGGCCGCACGCTGACGCAGTGGATGGCCGCCAATCCGCGGCCGGACCTGGAACCCGCGGTCGCGATCATCGAGCAGATCGCACGCGGCCTGCAGGCCTTTCACCGGCTGGAAATCGTGCATCAGGACCTGCGGCCGGACAACATCATCATCACCCCCGAGGGCACGGCGAAGATCATCGACCTGGGCTCGACCCGCACGGCCGGCATCCAGGAACTGGGGCAAGCGGACGACGAGCCCATGCCCGTCCTGGGCACCGCGCAGTACGCCGCGCCCGAGTACTTCCTGGGCGAGGCGGGCACATCGCGGTCGGACATCTATTCGCTGGCGGCGATGCTCTACCAGATGCTGTCCGGCCGCCTGCCCTACGGCGCCGAGGTGGCCCGCGCCCGCAGCCGGGCCGCGCAGCTGCGCCTGAGCTATGTGTCCGTGCTGGACCGGGACCGCGAGATCCCGGCCTGGATCGACAGCGTGCTGAGCCGCGCCCTGCATCCCGATCCGCAGGCCCGCACCCCCGAGCTGTCGGAGTTCACCCATGCGCTGCGCCATCCGGCCGACGCCGCCGCCAGAGGCGAACGCCTGCCCTTGCTGGAACGCAATCCCGTGGCCTTCTGGAAAGGGCTGAGCCTGTTCCTGGCCATCGTGATCGTGATCCTCTCCTTCAAATCCTGAACAGATACGGAGCTGCCTGTCATGAACCCTACCGTCTGGCTGATCGGCGCGGGTCCCGGAGACCCGGAGCTGCTGACCCTGAAAGCGGTCAAGGCCCTGGCCCAGGCCGAGGTGGTCCTGGTCGACGACCTGGTCAACCCGCAGGTCCTGGAATACTGTCCCCAGGCGCGCATCGTGCGGGTGGGCAAGCGCGGCGGCTGCCGTTCGACGCCGCAGGAATTCATCCAGCGCCTGATGCTGCGCTATGCCCGCCAAGGCCTGCGCGTGGCGCGCCTGAAAGGCGGCGACCCTTGCATCTTCGGCCGCGGCGGCGAAGAGGCGCAATGGCTCAGCGACCGCGGCGTGGCCTGCGAAATCGTCAACGGCATCACCGCCGGCCTGGCCGCGGCCACCTCCAGCGGCATCCCGCTGACGCTGCGCGGCATGGCCCAGGGCGTTACACTGATCACCGCCCATTCCCAGGACGAAACCACGCCGGACTGGTCCGGGCTGGCGCGCAGCGGCACGACGCTGGTGGTCTACATGGGGGTGGCGAAAGTGCAAGACATGAGCAGCCAGCTGCTGGCGGCCGGCATGGCCGCCGACACCCCCGTGGCAATGATCGAACGCGCGTCCCTGCCCGAACAGCGGCTGTGTCCGTCCTCGCTTGCCGCCATGGCGCGCGACGCGGATGCATTCCAGCTGCGCAGCCCCGCCATTCTGGTGATAGGCCAGGTCGCCGCATGCCGGATGTTCGGTATCGCCGACGCCCCGCCGCTGGCGGAGCCAGCGGCCCGGCCGCTGCGCCGGCAAGCCTGATCTTCCGCAAGAGAGAACCCCATGGCCGAACGCCACATGCCGCCGCCGCTGCGCTTTCTGCTGGCCGCGCGCCGCAGCGAACTCCATGGCCTGGAAGCCCTGGCCGGCACCTGTGAACTGGTGCTGAAAATCAGCGCGCTGGTGCATGCGCTGCAAAAGGAACGCGGCTATTCCAACCTGACCCTGTGCAGCGCCGGCGACCGCCTGCTGCCCGCGCTTGCCAGCCTGAGCAATGAGGCCGGGGGCATCGAGGCGGACGCGCGCGTGTTCCTGGACGGCCTGGAGGCCAACCCCGTGGCCGGGGCCGGCCGCGCGCGCCTGCTCAATTGCATCGCCTACGCCCTGTTCCGGCTGGACGAGCTGCCCGGCCTGCGCCGCCAGGTCCGCGACCGGCGCCTGCAGGCGGAAGACGCCGACTCCCGATTCACCCAGGTGATAGGCAGCCTGCTCGCCGTCGTCTTCGAGGCCGCGGACTCTGCGCTGGATCCGGGCGTCACGCGTATCCTGGTGGCGCTGCTGAACTTCATGCAGGGCAAGGAACTGAGCGGCCAGGAACGCGCCTGCGGCGTCATGGGCTTTACCGCGGGCTGGTTCAGCGACGCGCAGAAGGCCCGCATGCTGGGCCTGGCCGCCAACCAGGCGCGCAGTTTCGACATCTTCTCGCAGTACGCACAAGCCGCCCCCCTGCAATCCTGGGAACAGGTTCAACAGCACGGCCAGCAGGTGCAGCGCATGCGCGACATGGCGCAGCACACCTCGGACGCGCAGCGCGTCGACAGCGGCCTGGCCGAGCTGTGGTTCGACCTGTACACCGCCCGTATCGACGCCATGCGCAATGTCGAAACCTCGCTGGCCCAGGAGCTGGCGCAGCAATGCGCCCGGCGCATCGCCGAAACCCGCCAGGAACTGGACGACCGCCGCCTGCTGCTCAGCCGCTACACCGATCACGCCAGCGGCCGCGCGCCCAGCATGGTGTTCAGCGTACAGAGCCGGATCCTGGACGTGCCCCCTCGGGACGGCGTGGGCAACGAGCTGGAACGTTCGATACTGGACATGATGCGCGAGCAGACCCTGCGCATGCAGCGCGCCGACGATGCCCTTGCCAGCGTGCGCGGCGCGCTGGACGAAAGAAAGCGCATCGACCGCGCCAAGCTGCTGCTGGTCAGCCGCTACGGCTTGACCGAGCAGGCCGCCCATGAACGATTGCAGCGCGCCGCGATGGACGGCGGCCTGTCGCTGGCGGAAGTGGCGCGGCAGATCATCGGGCAGCTGGGCGAGAACTGAGCGCCCGTCCAGGGCGCTTGGCGCCTGCGCCCTAGCGGAACACCCGCTGGGTCAGGCTAACGACGGCCGCCATCAATGCCACGACCGCCACCACGCGAAAATGGTCCAGGTTGGCCAGCAGTACCGATTGCTGGCTGACCATCTGCGCGATCTGCGCAATGGCCAGCTGCTGCGCCTGCGCCGGATCCGCCACGGTCGCGTAGAAGCCGGACAACCGCGTCATGGCCGCCTCGAGATGCGCATTGCCCGCCGCGACGCCGCCTTGCAAGACGCTGTAGTGCTCGGACGTGAACCACTGCTGGCCAACGGTGGCCAGCATGATGCCCAGCGCCTGTCCGATCTGCGCCAGCATATTCTTCACCTGCTGGGCATGGGCAAAGACAGCCGGATCCCCGGTCAGCCCCGTGAAGGTGTGCATGGCGGTGGTCGGCATGATGATCATGATGAACATGCCGTAGCAGGCCAGCGCGGGAAATATATCCGTCCACATATCCGCGGTGGGCGTCAGCCGCGACATCAGCCCGCCGAATGCGGCCAGCGCCAGGAATCCGGCGACGAAGAACTTGCGCGGCGAGGGCCAGCGCGGCAGCAATTGCGACATCACCGCCCACGTCAGCACCCCCGCCCCCAGGCCCATGGCGAAGAACTCGCCCGCCGTGGACCAGGACTGGCCGAGCGCGCGCTGCAGCATCAGCGGCACCAGATAGCCGTTCGCGCCCAGCATCAGATAGCACGCCATGAACAGGGCCAGCCCGCAAATGAAGCGCGCCTCCTTCATGCCGCCCAGCCTGAGCAGCGGCGCGCCATTGCGCGTCTCCGACCAGACGAAATAGCCCAGCGCCGCCACGCCCGCCACCGCCGACAGCACCAGCAGATAGCGGTCACTGAAGAAATCGTAGTAGGACCGCTGCAAGGCATGCAGCACCAGGAAGCTGCCCGCCCCCAGCGCGGCGATGGGCATGAGGCGCGCCTGACCTGCCACCGTCGCGCCGGCCTCCTTGCCAGGCATGGCCAGCATGACGGGAATCGTCGCCAGCAGCGCCAGCGCCGCCACCAGCCAGAACATCAGGGGCCAGCCGTCACGCTCCACCGCCATCGCGGCCAGCCATGGCGCGAGCGCCGTGCCCACGCACAAGCCGGTGGCCAGCGCCTTGATGCCCAGAAAGCGCGCAGGGCCGGGCGGAATCAGGTTGACGGTCAGCCGGGAAGACGTGAGCATCGCCGCGCATCCGACAGCCATCAGCACCCGCCCCAGCAGAAAGCCCGCCTCATTGTGCGACACGGCGCACACCGCCGCGCCTGCCCCTGCCGCGGCCAGCGACGCCAGCAGGTAGCGCCGCAATCCCAGGTGGTGCACCAGCCAGCCCTGCAAGGCAATCATCACCACCGCCACGCAGGCATGGATAACGGCGACGGTGGTGTATTCCTCGGGGCTGGCGCCGATCTCGCCCATGATGGGCGCGGCTGCGAACGTCACCATGCCGTTCTGCAGGAAGTCGATGAAGGTCAAGGCGCCGATGACCAGCAGCAGCGCGGCAGGCGGTCTGGGATGGGACATGGAGGGGTTCCGGGCGTCGCTGGGTGGATCAGAGATTCGCGTCGATGATCGCGCGCACCTGCGCGTCGGCCTGGGCCAGCTCGTCGGCATACACCGCCGTCGTATAGGCCTGCGCCTGCCCTTGCGCCGCGACCAGGCGCTTGCCGTCGCGCGCCTGGGTGTCCACTTCCACCCGCATCGACAGGCCCAGCTGCAAAGGCTGCGCGGCGACTTCGGCGGGGTCCAGGGCAATGCGCACCGGTACGCGCTGCACCACCTTGATCCAGTTGCCCGTGGCGTTCTGCGCCGGCAACAGCGAGAACGCGCTGCCGGTGCCCGCGTCCTGGCCCAGCACGCGGCCGTGATACACCACGCCGCCGCCATAGAGGTCGGTCGTCAGCCTGACCGGCTGACCGATGCGCACATGGCGCAGCTGCGATTCCTTCAGGTTGGCGGTGACCCAGAGATGATCCAGCGGCACCACCGACATGAGCGGCGCGCCGGCGGCGACGCGCTGCCCGACCTGGACGCCGCGCTTGGTGACCACGCCGCCCACCGGCGCCGGAACCCGCGTGCGGGCCAGCGCCACGCTGGCATTGCGCAGCTGCACGGCCGCGGCCAGCACATCGGGGTGGGATTCGACCGTGGTGCCGTCGATCAGCGCATGGTTGCGCTTGAGCTGCTCGGCGGCGACATTCAGCGCGGCGCGCGCGGTGCGCACCGTCTGCTGCGCATGGATCAGTTCCTCGCCAGGGATCGCGCCTATCTTCGCCAGCGCCGACCGGCGCGCCGCGTCTTCCTGGGCGCGCGCCAGATCCACCTTGCGCAGCTCCACATTGGCGCCGTCCTGTCCGGCCATCGCGAACTGGCCGCGCACCTGCCGCACACTGCGCGCCAATTGCGCGCGGGCGGCATCCAGCGCCAGCTGCGCGTCCACGCCGTTCATCTCCACCAGGATGGCGCCCGGCTTGACCACGTCGGTATTGTCGGCGCGGATCGCCGTCACCACGCCGCCCACCTGCGGCGTCACCTGCACCACATTGCCTTCCACGTAGGCGTCCTCGGTGGACACCCAGCGGCCGTCGGAGTATTCGGCATAGGCGCCCGCCAGCACCGCCACGGCCAGCACGGCCGCGCCGCCGACGGCGGCTTTCCTCACTAGGCCGCCACGCGGGCGGGAATGGGTGGACGTTGAATTCATGGCGGGGGCTTCGGTCTTCATGGCGGGCGGGGCGAGGTCGGGGGTGGCGTCAACAGGTTGGGAACGGGCGGGACCGGTCTGGTTCATGAGACGCTCCCGGCGGGTTGTGGCGCGAGGGCGGCCTGGGGCGCGTAGCCGCCGCCCAACGCCCGGATCAGCTCCAGGTGCAAGGCGCGTCCGCGCGTGTCCAGTTCAATCAGCAGCTGCTTTTGCTGCAACACCTGCGCTTCGGCCGACAACACCTGCAGATAGCTGCCCACGCCGTTGCGATAGCGTGCCGTCGCCATGTCGTAGGCCTCTTGCGTCAGGCGCAAGGCCTGCTGCTGCTGGGTGGACCGTTCGGCCTGCCAATGCAGCGACACGAGCTGGTCGACCACGTCATGCAGCGCCGTGACCAGCGTGCCGTTGTATTGCTCCACCGCCACGTCATATTCGGCCTGGCGCGCGCCCAGGTTGCCGCGCAGCCGCCCGCCGTCGAAGACCGGCAGCGAAATCGCCGGGCCGATGCCCAGCACGCGGCTGCCGGCATCCAGCAGATCCGACAGGCCCAGGCTTTGCACGCCGGCAAAGCCCGTCAGGCTGACATTGGGATAGAACTGCGCGCGAGCCACCTTGATATCCCGGCTGGCGGCCTCGACGCGCCAGCGCTGCGCCACCACGTCGGGCCGGCGGCCAATCAGATCGGCCGGAACCGTCGTGGGAATCGCCACGGTGTATCCCCCCTGCAATGCCGGCCGGTGCACCTGGACGCCCGCATCGGGGCCGCGGCCGACCAGCGCCGCCACCTGGTTCCGCGTCAGCGCGATCTGCTCGTTCAGGGCCGCGATCCTCTCGCGGGTCGCGGGCAGCGCGGCTTCGGCCTGTTTCATGTCCAACCGGGAATCCAGCTGCGCGGCGACGCGGCTTTGCGTCAGCTGCAGCGTAGTCTCGCGCTGGCGCAGCGTCTGCTCGGCAAGATCGCGCAGCAGGTAGGCGGCATCGAGCTTCAGGTAGGCGCGCACCAGCGAGGTCGTCAGCATCAGCTCGGCGGCGTGCTGGTCCACCTCGGCGGCCTGGGCGCGCTGCAGCGCGGCGTCCAGCGCCGCCTGGTTCTTGCCCCAGAAGTCGATCTCGTAGCCTATGCCCGCCTGCAACTCGCCCGTCCAATCCCAGGAACCGGCCAGCGGCTGGGGCGTGGTGCTGTTCTCGCTGAAACGCTGACGCGTCGCGCGGGCATTCAGGTTGCCTTGCGGCGACAAGGCCGCTCCCGCCACGCCGGCCAGCGCATCGGCCTGGCGCACCCGGGCCGCCGCCACCCGCAGGCTGGGCTGTTCGGCCAGCGCGGCCTGCACCAGCTGGTTCAGTTGCGCATCGCCAAAGGTCTCCCACCATGACTGCGTCGGCCAGGCGGCGGGCGTCACCGCCGCGCCTACCAGCGACTCGCTGGTCGCCAGCGCGTTGGCGCTGCCCAGCCGGGACTGCGTCTGCAGCCCGCCCGTGCTTGCGCAGCCGGCCAGCAGCAGCGCCGCCAGCATCAGGCTGAAGCCGCCTATCGGGCGGGCGGGATGTCTGGCTTGTCGAAACGGGGCTTGCATGGGAGTGCCTATCTTTATGCCCAGGCTGTATATGCCTAGGCAGATAAATGATCAAAAAAAATGCGGACTGAAGTATCAGCCCGCCCTCGCGTTCATCAGGATGCGCGACAGCAGCTTGTGCAGCGTTTCGGCGTCCTCATCCGAGAACCCGGACAGCAGCCGGCGAAACGCCACCTCGGTTGCCTGGCGCGCTTGCGGGAAGGCGGCCTGCCCTTGCTCGGTGAGTTCGATCAACGAGCTGCGGCGGTCCGCTTCGTTTTCCACGCGGCGGATGAATCCCTTGGCGGCGATGCGGTCCAGCAGGCGGGTCATGGCGCCGGAGTCATAGGCCAGCACGCGGCAGAAATCGCTGAGCGTGCGGCCCCACCCTTTGACCAGGCAGTTCAGCACCACATACTGCTGCACGGTGATCTGCAGGGGCGCCAGTTCGCGCTCCAGAGCCTCGTGGATGCCGTTGCGCACCGAAGTCACCATGAAGCCAAGCTCGCCGGTGCAAAATTCATCCAGCACGGAAGGTGCAGCATTGCTCATGATGGCCTTGGCGCATGCCGGTGGGAATCAATGGCTGAATATTAACTGCCTAGGCAGCTACTTAGCAAGCATATTCCGCCGCCGGAGCTCCTTCAAGCTGGAGCTGAGCAGCAGGCCCGTGGTTCTGGCGGCGCGTAGCGGTAAACGTCCCAGGTAATTCAGATCCGACCGGGGCCTTGCTGGGACACGGGCAGCCACAACTTGAACAGGGTGCCGCCAGACAGTGGCTGCCAAGCGCACCGCGCGCCCAGTACCGCCACGCGATTGCGTATATTGGCCACGCCCCGCCGCCCCGGCAATGCCACCTCCGGCGGCGGTGGCATGAACGGTCGGCCATTGTCTTGCACGCACACCCACACGCCGATCTCACCCGCGCCACTCGCAGCCGCCTTCGCTTCGGCGGTGGTCACGGTGATATCCGTCGCATCGCTGTGCTTGACGATATTGGTTAGCACCTCCTGCAGGATACGCAGCACATGCAGGGCGCTTTGCGCCTCTAGCCACTGCAGCGGCGGCAGGTCGCTCATCCGCCAACGCAGCACGATCCCTGCCCCGGTCAACCTCGGCCCCAATCGAAAGCGCAGGGCCCCCAACAAGGCCAACAGGTCGGCATCGGTGCTTTCCAAGGAATCGATGGCGATCTTCAGATCGTCGATGCATTCCCGCAGAACCTGACCAATGTCGAGAGGCGTGCGCCCCAACTCCACCTGACGCAGCGCGCTCATCAGAGAAGACCCCACGCCATCATGCATCTCGCTCATCAGGCGTTGACGCTCGTTCAATAGTGTCTGCTGGCGCTCGGCGACGCGCAGGCGCTCATGCGCCTGGACCAGTTCGCGCTCCTGTGCGGCCAGTTGCTCGGCCAGTACGGCGCGGGCGCGCGCAGCCACCGCCAGCGCACGGGTGTAGCGCGTGAACGCGACATACACGAACAGGGTGAGCAAGCCCAGATTCACATAAGGCGTCAGGTAAATGCCTTCCATGTCCCCCTTGTAGCTCTGCATGCGCAGGTCATGCCACGCCATCAGCAGCGACACGGGCCCCCATGCAGCCAGCAGCACATTGGCGCGGCTGCGTTCATGCCAGGCGTTGGCCATCGCTGCATAGATCTGCGCCAGGGCCGGCGGCAGAATCGCCAGGCGTTGCACTGCCAGAATCCCAGGATGCTCCGTCCACCAAGAGGGCAACGTCGCCACTACGACGATGGCCCAGTACACCACCAGGACGCGGCCCAAGCGCGGGCGCGGACGATTCTGCACCATGCCAAGGAAGTGAAACCCGCAGACCGGTACGGTGACCATGCCCACCAACGTCATCCAGGAGAACCAGGCGAAGCTCATGGCCAGGCCCGCGTCGTCCACCAGGAACAGCAAGGCTGCCAGCGCCTGCGCGACCGCCACGCAGAAGAAAAGCGCGAACGGCCACGCCCCGCCGGCCGGCGCCAGGCTGGTATCGCGACGGCGGTTCAAGCGCAGCCAGACGGCGATGCCCAAGGCAAAGAATCCCAGCAGCAGGAAAGAGCCACGCCAATAGGTTGGCAGCGCCGTCTGCAGAAAAGTGCGCCAGCGCCAGGACGGCAGCAAGTCGGCAGTCGATCCGACCCACATCGACGAGAGCGCGCCGCCCGTATTCGGCTGGTTGGCCATGCGCACGTACACCCATGCATCCTTGCCCGGGTGCAACAGGCCGCCCAGATCCACCCATAAAGGATGATTGAAATTGTTCCAGGCGCGGTCGCCACGCGATTGCCAGGCGCGCTGTCCGTTCACGTATACCGCCAGCGTGCCGGTTGCCTGCCAGCGTGGGGCATATAGCCGCAACTGCGGCGTCGTGAAGGCCGTGGCAGGAATGTGCATGCGGTACCACTGCACCTCGGCACGGTCCGCCGCTCCCTGCACAGGTCGCGGCCACGGCGCTCGCGGCCGGGCATGCGGCAGACGTATCGGCTGCCAGTCGGTGTCGGCGGCGTTCATGGCGCTGTCCCCGGCGTCCAGTTCAACCATCGAAGCCGGCTGCATCCAGGTCGCGCTCGATGACGACCATATCTGCGCTTCGGTGATATGGAGCACGGGCGACTGGGCTCGCGCCAATCCGCAAACAGCGAGCAAAAAAAGGCCGAGCATTGACTTGAGCACAGCGTCCCAATTACGAATGGCCGCCCAAGGCCATACCCCCCTTGACGGTTCAATCCTCACTCAGCCATCCGTGTCGCGCGCCCTCGCGCACCGCTTCGGCCCGCGAATTCACCTGCAGCTTGGTATAGATACGCCGCACAAAGGTCTGCACGGTGTGCGGTGAGACGCCCAAAGCGCTGGCGACTTCGTCCACCGTATAGCCGCGCGAGACCAGGCGCAGCGTCTCGGCTTCGCGCGCCGAAGGCGATACAAGGGGCACGCATGCCGGGGCGGCGACGGCCCCGGCGGGTTCGACGGGTGCCGCCTGCACGGTGTGTCGCAACAGAAGCTTCCTGGCCACCATCGGGTTGATCGGGCTGCCTCCCGCATGCAGGCTGCGGATTTCGGCGACCAGCTCCTGCGCGCTCAAGTCCTTCAGCACATAGCCCATTGCGCCCGCTTCGATGGCGCGCAGGACGTGCGTCTCATCCCCAAAAATGGTGCTCACCATCACCGCGCAATCAGGCCAGGCTTGCCGCGCCGCGGTGATCACATCCAGGCCGGAGCCATCGGGCAAGCCCAGGTCCACCAGAAGCACGTCGAGCGGCTGGCGTGGCAGCAAGGACAACGCTTCGCGCCGGTTGGCCGCCATCCACACCATGTTTAATCCCTGCGAGGTCTCCACGGCGTGCGCCAACGCTTGCAGGCAAACCGCGTCGTCTTCGACCGTCGCTACACGTATAGGCTCCCCGTTGGCTGCCGATGCGCTGCTCGCGCGCGGCAGCGCTTCGTTCGTGCCGGGAGGTTGTGCCGCCGGGTCTGACCTTTGTTGAGTGTCTTTTTCTCGCATCAAATGATCATCGGACGGCTTCGATTCATCTCGAACATGGCGCATCGGATCCCTAGAATTAGCCCCCCTGCGAGCATAAACGGGGAGTCTGCCTTCATCGGCTTGTTCCGTCATGTCCTCAGTTCTAGGGACATACAGTGTCGCACAAAGTTTTTATGCTGCGTCAGCCCAACTCAACGCTCTCTTGATAACCGGAAGAATGCATGACCAACCGCCGGGTTTACCTTCGCGTGACTACTCTCTCAGCCGCGATTGCCGGCGCCTTTTTAGGTACAGCGGCATCTGCCCAGACGTACAACTGCGGCGGCAACAACGGCGGGCTGTCCTGCAACACGTCTGGCACTTCCCAGGAATCGGTCATATTTCAAGCCGGATCCTACAATCCCGTGCCGCCCATGAACGCAAGTGCCAGCGCGGACATCACGGTGACGGTTGGTTCTTCAACGAAGGCCGCACTGGAGGCCTTGTCGATAGGCGGCAACGGCAATCCGGACGGCACGCTGACCGGTACAGATACACAAGGTCTGACCGTGATCAACACGGGCAACCTGACGTTGCAGTCCGCGGGAGGTTCGATCGTCAGCGACGGCAGCCTCTACGGGCTTTTCGCCCAGATGCAGGGCGGCAATGCCGCCAGCAGCAGCAACGGCGATCACGGCGGCAATGGCGGCGTAGCGGGCCGGTCGCTGACCGAGATCCTTTCGGTGACCAATCACGGCAACGTCAACATCAATCTTTCCAACGTCACGGTAGCGGGAGGCGCGGCCGTGGGCGCACTAAGCCAGGGCGGCGCCGGTAGCGGCACCACGGACGACCATAACCCCAGCGGGGCCGGCGGCCAGTCGGCGGGGGCGTCCATCGTCAATACGGGAAACATCAACGTCAACCTCGCTGGCACGGGACGCTACGCAGGCATCCTGGCGTCCAGCAGCGGCGGCAATGGCGCCGATCAATACGACGGCGGCGCCAATATGGGCGGCGGCGGCGGCAGTGCTTCGATCACGAATTCCGGCAACGTCGCATTGAAATGGATCTGGGCCAACAACTCGGCCGCCTCGTCCGCGCTGTATGGCGTCCTGGCCCAATCCACGTCGGGCAAGGGCGGCGATTCGACTGACAAGGGCCTTGGTAATGGCGGTGCGGCCGGCATCGGCGCGGCGGGCGACCTCAGCGCCAAGGTCACCCTGCTGAGCGGCGGTAACGTCACCGTCACCCAGGGCGGCACGCCGCCAGCCCCCGGGGCGGGCGTCGCAGCCATCATCCTGGCGGGCGATGGCGGCAATGGCCTGGCCGACGAAGATGACACCTTGGGCGGCAATGGCGGCAACGCGGGCAGCATCAATGGCTCGCAGGTTCCCTTGCAGATCAACGTGACAGACGCCAGCGTTTCAACGGCGGGCAGCCAGTTGCCGGCGTTGCTGGTTTCAGCGCGCGGCGGCGCCGGCGGGGGCAGCTTCAACAGTGGCAGTTATCACGATCGTAATGGTGGCCTTGGGGGTCAGGCCGGCGACGCGGGCGTATGGGTCACCACCGCCAGCGCCCCCATCACCTTGTCCACCACGGGCGACCATGCTTCGGGCATTCAGACCTCGCAAGTCGGTGCTGCGGGTGGTGCGGGGGGCGACTACGGCGGCGATGCGTTGGGGTTCGGCAGCAGCAACGCGGGCAATGGCGGCAGCGGTGGCGATGCCGGCAGCTTGACGGTCAAGTTGGCGGGCAGCAAGGTCCTGCCCATTACCATCACCACCATTGCGGGCGACTCCCATGGCATCTATGCGGTGTTGCAAGGCGGACAGGGGGCCGACGGCGGTACGCTCACCGGAACGATCGGCGGCGGTTCGGGAGGCGATGGCGGCGCCGGCGGCTCCACCGGATCGATGAACGTGACCCTCACCGGAACATCGATCTCCACGCGGGGCGCAAACGCCTTCGGCATCCTTGCGCAGAACCTGGGCAATGATGGCGGCACAGCCGCGTCCGCTACAGGGACTGACGTCCAGGGGGGCAACGGCGGTAATGGGGGCTCGACGGGCACGGTGACGATATCGACGGATGCAAACACGGCCATATCGACGCAGGGGCAAGGCTCGCCCGGCATCCTGGCACAAACCGCCAGCGGCGCCGGCGCCAACGGCGGCAATGGCAACGGCCAGTTGAGCGGCGTCGACGGCAGTGGTGGCAACGGTGGCTCGGCGGGCGCGATAACCGTAACCAACGCCGGCACGATAACGACCGCCGGCACGGACGCAGTAGGCATCATGGCGCAGTCCCTGGCGGGCGCGGGCGGCGCCGGGTCGGTCGACTACGGCATTTTCTACAGCAAAGGCGGCACGGGCGGCGCCGCGGGTTCGTCTGGCGTCATTTCCGTGACGAACACCGGCACCATTGGCACCGGCGGCACCATGGCGATGGGCATCCTGGCGCAGTCCATAGGTGGCAGCGGCGGCGCGGCGGGAAGCGCCGGCGGCCTGGGTGTTTCGCTGGGTGGCGATGCCGACACCAATCCGCTCAAGGCCAATGGCAACAACGTGAACATCAACGCGTCCGGGACCATCACCACCACGGGGCTGTCCGCGATAGGTGTCCTGGCGCAATCCATCGGCGGCGGCGGCGGCGCGGGCGGTGCTACGCAGGGGTTGATCAGCCTCGGCGGCACCGGCGGCGAAGGCGGCTCAGGCGGCGTAGTGATCGGCACGCCCACCAACCTGACACTCACTACCAGCGGCGACAACGCGCACGGTTTCGTCGCCCAATCCATCGGCGGTGGCGGCGGCAATGGGGGCAATGCCAGCAGCCTAGGCATTTTCCATTCGGTCGCCATTGGCGCATCTGCCGGCGACGGCGGCACGGGCGGATCCGTCGTGCTGAACCTGGACAATTCCAATATCGTCACCCAGGGAACCAAGGCGGCAGGCCTGGTCGGCCAGTCCATCGGGGGTGGCGGCGGCACGGGGGGGCAGGCGTTCGCTTACAGCGTCGGCCCCCTGGCTACGATATCCGTCGCGGTTGGCGGACAAGGCGGAACCGGCGGCAACAGCGGCATCGTCAGCTCCCAGATGTCGGGCGGCAGCATCAAGACTGGCCAGACCTCGTGGCTGGTCAACGGCACCTGCACCACCCCGTGCCCGGCGGCGAACGCGCAGCCCATCGATTCGTTTGGCGCCGTCATCCAAAGCATAGGCGGCGGCGGCGGGTTAGGCGGTAATGCCACGGCGAAGGCGGCGGCAATCGGGATCCCGGTGACTGAAGCAGGCACACAGGTTTCGATTCCCGTTTCGGTCGCGGTCGGCGGCACTGGTGGTATCGCTGGTGATGGCAACTACGTGACCTTTGCCGCCGCGCAAGGCGCGCAGATCGAAACCAGGGGCCAGGGCTCGCACGGTGTGTTGATCCAGAGCATCGGCGGCGGCGGCGGCGCGGGCGGCGACTCGTCGTCGCTGGCAGCTGCGCTGGATTACGGCGGTACGGTGCCCGAAGGTGCGCTTTCCTTATCCCTCAATGTGGCCGTGGCCGTGGGTGCGGATGGCGGCGCCGGCGGCAACGGCAATTCCGTCTGGAGCGCCCTCGGGGGATTGGTTAACGTATCCGGCGGGCAAGCGACGTTCATGGCCGATGCGGCCGGCACCCCAAGCAGCACTATCGCGACCTACGGCGATTATGCTAACGGCATCACCGCGCAATCGATCGGTGGCGGAGGCGGCAACGCCGGCTTTGGCAGTGCAAACACACAGGATTTCGGCACCGGATCCATCCTGACGGCGAGCATCGGCGTGGGCGGTAGTGGCGCCGGCGGCGGCGAGGGGGGCCTGGTTCAAGTGGAGGTCTTGCCCACGGGACAGATCCAGACCGCGGGATCCGGCGCCATGGGCGTGCTGGCGCAGAGTATTGGCGGCGGCGGGGGTGCGTCACAAGGCGGCTCCTATAACTTCGTTGGCATAGCGAATCACGTGTCACCGTCGATCGACGTCAAAGTAGGCAAGACGGGTGGGGCCGGCGGCGCGGGAAACACCGTGGGCGTGACGGTCGGCGGCGCCATCGCCACTTACGGCGGCGACGCCGCGGGCGTGCAGGCACAATCCATCGGCGGTGGCGGCGGGCAAGGTGGATCGGCCGGGTCGGATGGTTCCGCGGACAATCCAATCGTGTCCATCCTCGATGGACGGGTGGACGCCAAGGACATGCTCCAGGATGCTTACCAGAAACTCTTGGGTGAGACGCCATCCAACTATCAGCTCAACATCAATCTTGACGTATCGGTTGGCGGCGCCGGTGGCCCCGGCAATACCGGTGGCGCGGTCACGGTGAATCTGGATCCCACTGGTACGATCACCACCGCAGGCGATTGGTCCGCAGGGATATTTGCCCAGAGTGTCGGCGGCGGCGGCGGTAAAGGGGGCGGCGCCTTAGCAACCGGCTCCGGCTGGGCCGATCTGACGAAAGTCGACCTGAATGCCAACTACAGCGTAGGCGGCGATGGTGGCCAGGGCTCAACCGGCGGCAGTGTGACGACGGCGCTCAATGGCGGATCGATTGCCACCAGCGGGTACGGCGCGGCGGGCATCTACGCGCAGAGCGTGGGCGGTGGCGGTGGCCATGCCGCGGACGGCTCGGACGGCTTTTTCGGCACCCTCGCCGTCGGCATCGGCTACGGTGGATCGGGCGGTGGCGCCGGCAATGGCGGCTCGGTCACCCTCTCCACCACTGCCGGTGTCCCGGCCAATATCACGACCATCGGCACGCAAGGCGAAGCGGCGTTCGGCACGGTACTGCAATCGGTGGGCGGTGGCGGCGGCTTCGCGGGTGCGGGAACCAGTGTGCGGGTTGCGGTGGCCAACGATCCCATTCCGGCCATCAAGCTGTCGACCGGCCAAGCCCAGAATACGAGCGAAGGCAACGGCGGTGCCGTGACGCTGCAAGACAACGGCTCCCTGCGCATCACGACGCAGGGCAATAACGCCTTTGGGGTGCTCGCGCAAAGCGTGGGCGGCGGCGGCGGGATCGTGATCAACTCGCAAAATCAACAGGTGACCGCCGGGGTCAACACCAGCATTTTCGGCAGCACACCGGAATCCGGCGCACAGGCTGACGGCGGCACGGTGACCGCAAGTCTTGGCGCTCAAAGCTGGATCAAGACAACCGGGACCGGAGCGCATGGCCTGGTCGCCCAATCGGTGGGCGGAGGCGGTGGCCTGGTCGGCCTGCCAGGCACCTCGCCCACCCTCACCGTCGATGCGAGCCAAGCCGGTTCCATATCCTCAGGCAACGGGCAAGGTGGCAATGTCTCGGTGACCAACAACGGCATCATCGCCGCTACGGGCGCCGGCGCGATCGGGATCCTGGCGCAAAGCGTCAGCGGCGCCGGTGGCCTGAAGCTGGCGGCGGATGGGAATACGGTCTATGCAGGATCAGGCATTTCGGATTTCCTCAGCTACGCCACGGTCGATGTCACTGTCGGCGCCAATGCGATCGTCTCGTCAACCGCGGTCAATGGCATCGGCATCTTCGCGCAGAACGCGAATGGAAACGGTGTGACCCTCAACATCGACGGCAGCGTCACAGGCGGATCCGCCACCGCCGCAGCAACCGCCATATGGACGGACAGCGCGGCCGATAGCATGATGACCATCGCGAGCACCGGCTCGGTATCCGCCGACACCGCGGTCTGGGCCACCACCGGCCTGCTGAATATCAACAACGCCGGCCTGTTGATGGGAAGCGTCTACCAGAACGGCGGCTCGATGACGAATACCGGCACCTTTTCGTCCGGCCCGGAATACGTAGGGGCATCGCTGCAGAACAACGGCTTGGTTGCGCTGGGCGGACGGGAAGGCACTTACTGGGGCTATGACCGTACCCGTTTCGTCTCGACGACATTCAACACGACTTACATGCAATCCGCGCAGGGCACCCTAAAGGTGGGGGCGGACTTCGACAAGATGGCATCCGACTTCCTCACTATCAACGGCCCGGGCACCCTGGATGGCAAGTTGCTCGTAGCGCCGCTCGCGCTGTTGCCCAATCGGGAGTTGGCCGTAATGAACGTCAATGGTGTCCAGTCCGGCGCCCTGGCCGCATCGGATTCCCCTGTGGTCGACTACGAAACGCGCCAGGATGGCGGCACGACCCACGTGCGCTCTGTCGGCGCCAACTTCAACGCGGATTCGATGCAGTTGAAGCGCAACGCGACGAACCTGGCGAGCCACTTGCAACGTGACTGGGATCAAGGCGGATCCGCCGAGCTTGCCAAACTGTACGCGGTGCTGGACACGGCCTCGCGCCAAGGGGCTGGGTCGTACCAGAATCGCCTGTCGGACCTGTCGCCCGGCGTCGCGCTGGCGCCCGCCGCGCAAATGCAACTGGGCATGGCGCGCTTCACCGGCGCGATGATGTCCTGCCCGACGTTCGTGGCGGACGGTCCGATGACCAAGGAGCAAGATTGCGTATGGGGGCAGATCACAGGGCGCAATACGAATCAGGACGGCGGCAACGGCTCATCGGGATTCTCACTGGACAGCGTCACGTACCAGCTGGGCGGCCAGCGGCGGATTGCGCCGGACTGGTATCTGGGCGGCTCATTCGCCTATCAGAACTCGCGTCTCCGTGGCGACGATCACCGTGTCACCGGTTCCGGCGACACCGGGTATGCCGGCCTGGTACTCAAGCGCGAAGCCGGACCCTGGACGATATCGGGAGCGCTGGGCGGAAGCTATGGGTCGTATGACCTGAATCGCAATCTCGCGATTCCCAATTTCGAATCGCAAGCGACGAGCAAGCCCGATGTGTATAGCTTTGGCGCGCGCATACGCGTGGCCAGGACCTTTACCGACGGCAACGTCTACGTGAAACCTTATATGGATCTGGACGCGACTTACTCACGGATGTCGAGCTATGAGGAGTCGGGTGACGCCCTGCATCTGAAGGTCGCCAGCAGCGATCAGATGGTCTTCGGCCTTGCCCCCACGCTGGAAGTCGGCGGACGCAGCGAACTACCGCAAGGAGCCGTGTTGCGGCCCTTTGCCTACGCAGGCGTGTCTCTGCTTTCGGAGGATGGCTGGAAAACCAAGTCCACACTCACAGGCGCCTATGACAGCGCGGGTAGCTTCACTACCACAATGCCCACCGACAATGTGGTCGGACGCATCGGCGCGGGCTTGCAGGTCACGCACGCCAATAGGCTGGACTTCAGGCTGCAGTACGACGGCGAGTTCGCGTCCCGGGGCAACAGCCATTCGGGATCGCTGAAGGTGGCTTATCGGTTCTAGGGGGCAGGCGCACGGCCTTAACGGTATGTAAACCTTCACGTTGCGGCTTGCGGACGAGCAAAGTGGCAAATCCAAGCGCTGCGAGCAATAGGCCTGAGCCCTTTCGCGATGCGCGGCAGCCCGTGTGTCTCAGCCCAGCCCGACCCGCCGGGCCCCCTCCCGGAACAAGGCCTCGGCATCCGCGGCAAGGTGGAATGCCGCCAGAAAGTCGTCCACGCGATATGACGGAACCGCCTTGCGGATCGAGGCCAGGAAGCCGGACGCCTCGTCCTCCCTGCCGGCCATCGCAAGACAGCAGGCCGCGATCGCCAGGATATGCACGTGGGCGTTGGGACGCGCAGCCGCCTTGACCGCCCAGTCCGCGGCTTCCTCGGGGTGACCCAGTCGCACCAGCGCAATTGCCCGTACCGCCAGCATGCCGAACAGCAGCGGGTCGAAGGGACTGAGATGGCGCGAATGGTCGGACGACCCGATAGCTGCCTCGGCGTCGCCCGACTGGCAGTTGACGAACCCGAGCGTGTAGTGGCCCAGGGCGAAGTTCGGGCTCAGGTCCACCGCGCTGCGCAATTCCGTCAGCGACTGGTCTTGCTGGCCGCGCAGCCACAGCGCCCGGCCCATGGCCCAATGCGCGGCCGGGTCGCGGTCATCGGCGATCAGGCCCTGCCCGGCTGTTTCGAAGGCCAGGTCGATGGCGGGCACCTGCTCGCCCCAGCGCTGGAACGCGTTCTGCCAATGGGTAAAAGACAGGCCCGCATAGGCCCGTGAAAACGTCGGGTCCAGCCGCACCGCCATCTCGAAGAAGTGCCGCGCCTGCTCATTGTCGGCCCGGTTGAAGCGGTACATGTGCCAAAGGCCGCGGTGATGGGCCTGCCAGGCATCCAGCGAATTCGGCGGCCTGAGTATGGCCCGGTTGCGCTCGGCGGCCTCGATCTCGATCTCGATCGACGCCACGATCCGGTTGCCGATCTCGTCCAGGGCGAGAAAGGCATCGTCCAGCTTGTGATCGAAGACGTCCGCCCACACGATGCGGGCGGTTCTGGACTCGACCAGTTCGACATCCACGACGACGCGCTTTTCCTGGCGACGCAGCGATCCGCTGACCACATAATCGACATTGAGCGTCCGGCCCGCCTCCTCCGGCCCCACGCTACGCTGGTCAAGGGCAAAAACGGTACCCTGCGCGATGACGAACAGGCTGCGCAGCTTCGCCAGCCGGGCGATGATGTCGTAGGCCAGGCCGTCCGCCAGTCCTCCGCGGACGCCCGCCTGCGCCGACCGGTCGACGAACGGCATCACCGCGATCGAGGCGCGGCCTGCCCGCTCCACCGTGCTCTCCGGCGGGCTGACCAGCAGCGTCCGCTCCGCGCCGGCGTCTCCGGCTCTTTGCGGATGGCTGGCCCGCCGGGTTCGAACATCGCGCCACGCCTCGCGCAGGGGTCGCCAGTCCAGTCCTTCGGCCTCGAACGCGCGCACGGCCGCCGCCAGGTGCTCTTCGCCTTCGCGCCACTGGCCGCGGTATCCCAGCGAGTCCAGCACCAGCTCGTGCGCACGCCGGTCAAACGGAGCGAGCTGGAGCCACTTGTCCAGGCAGGCGAAACTTTCCTGGGAACCAGCCGGCAGGCCTGCGACCAGATACTCCAGCACCGCGGCATGGCAGGCTCTCAGGCGCCGCCGCTGCGCCGTCAGCCAGTTGTTGAAGAACGGGCTGCGTCCGATCTCCAGCCCTTCGAGAAAGTCGCCGACGAACAGCGCCGACAGCGCGCGCAGCCGCTCAAGGTCCGCCCTGTCGATGCCCTGCTGCATCGCCTGGCCGATCTCGATGACATCGACGTGGCAGTCGCCCAGGTCCAGCCTCACCATGTCCTGCGCCGTTTCTATCCTGCGGCGGTCGGGCTCGTCGAGCAGGGCCCTGGCCTTGCTGAGGCACCAGCGCAGCTCGCCGCGCGGATCGTTCGGAATGTCCCACAGCAGCTCGCAAAGATGCGCGCGCATGACGGCGTGCGGGGCAAGCGCCAGATAGGCGATGAGCCCACGCAGCTTGCGGGAAGGCGGCAACGCCAGGACGGCGCCGGCCCGGGTAATCGTCAAGGGACCGAGCATCCGCACCTGGACTGCGGCCTCGGGGACAGAGTTGACCGGCCCGTCGCGGCCCGGCCTGTCGCGGCCCGGCCCGCCGGATTCCACAGCGGATTCCACGCGGGCTACCACGCTCGCCTCCACGGCCGGTTCTTATCGTTGACATCGAGGAGCACGGCACGTGCATACCTGCACGGCGTTGGTTGCGATTCCTCGATTTGCGGGCGGCACCCGCCGCCGCATGCACACCGCTCTAATGGAGACAGACCATGTCCACTTCCACCCTCGCCACCAGTCCAGTGCGTGATACCGCACAGCCCGACCTGGCCGCCTTGAAGACCCGCCAGCAGGGCACCTGGTCTTCCGGGGACTATGCCGTTGTCGGCACGACGCTGCAGATCGTAGGAGAACAGCTGTGCGAATCCCTCGATGTCCGTGCCGGACAAAAGGTGCTTGATGTCGCCGCCGGCAACGGCAATGCCTCGCTGGCTGCCGCACGCCGCTGGTGCGATGTCGTTTCGACCGACTACGTACCCGCGCTGCTCGGACGCGCCCGCGAGCGCGCCGCCGCCGAACGGCTGAAGATCGAGTTCCAGGAAGCGGACGCCGAAGCGCTGCCGTTCCCGGATGCCGGCTTCGACGCCGTCATGTCGACCTTCGGGGTCATGTTCACACCCGACCAGGACAAGGCGGCAGCCGAACTGATCCGCGTGTGCCGGCCCGGCGGCAAGATCGGCCTGGCCAACTGGACGCCGGACGGCTTCATCGGCCAGGTGTTCAAGACCATAGGCAAGCATCTGCCGCCGCCTGCCGGCGTCAAGTCGCCGGCGCTGTGGGGCACGAAAGCGCGCATCGAGGAAATGTTCGGGGCACAAGCGTCCTCGATCAAGACCGAATCCCGCCATTTCGTGTTCCGGTATCGCTCGCCCGAGCACTGGCTGCAGGTCTTCAAGACCTACTACGGCCCGCTGCTCAAGGCGTTTGGCGCGCTGGAACCCGCGGCGCAAGCGGCGCTGACCAGCGATCTGATGGCGCAGATCGACCGGTTCAATCGCTCCGGCGATGCCGCGATGGTGGTGCCCAGCGAGTATCTCGAAATCGTGGTCACCCGCCGGTGACCGGGCCTTGATCCTAGCCCTCCGAGAGTCCGGGCCATCCATGCGGACAGCAGACAGGAAGTGATCCATGGCGTGACGCCTTCACGGTCGTCCGCTGATGGCCCGGGCGACCGATGTTAAGCAACCATACGATAGGGTTGGCAATGGAATGTCCACCACTGCCGGCCTGGGCTGGTACCCATACGCGAAATCATACGCCCGTGCTAAGGCACTAGTGCGGGCTCGCTACTTCGCATCGGCCGCGAACCTCAGCAGGTAGCCATCCGGATCCTGCACCAGGAACTCCTTAATTGCCGCCCAGTCCGAGCCCACCCGGTAGCGCTTTTGCTCGATGGGACGAAACAGCGGCCAATTCGCGCTTTCCAGCGCCGCGGCGATGGGTTCCACGCTTGCCACCTGCATCTGGAAATTGATGCCTCTTCCAAAAGGCCGTTCGAGCGGGCCGGTCTCCCAATCAGCGTTGATTTCGCACAGCATGATCTGTAGCGGACCGCGCTCAAGATAGGCGAACCCCGCATCCCGCCGCGCGTAGGCGATCTCGAAGCCGAGCAGCCGGCACCAGAAGTCCAGGCTGGCATCCAGGCTGGATACATCCAGTTCGGGGACCATTGCCGCAAAGCCCCCGGTGGGCGTCCTTCCTTCGGAGGAAGCGCCGTTTCGTTCTTGTTGGTTCATTTCGAAGATCCCAATTTTGCAGGCATTCATGCAGTTCCGTGGCCGACGGTTACGCCCGCCGAGATGCTACAGGAGTCAGCCCATTGTCAGCCAAGGCGCGTATCCGCCCGGCCGGATGCCCCTCACACGGATGCGGATTGAGCTTGAGGAAACGTCGCTGCCCGAATCTGAAATTTCCCACAATCCGGGTCAACCCTTGGAGAAGAAGATGCCTCTGTTATCCACCTGACAAGCGAAGCGCCCCCGGACAAGGGTGGCCGCAACGCGATCCGATCATGAAACTCTATCCTCACCCGCTGGTGCTGAGCATCCTCGGCGGCCTGCTTCCAGCCGTACCCCTGTCGGGCTGGTCAGCGGAACTCGGGCAAGTCAGCGTCACCAATCAGGCCGGCGGCACGATCCTGAACCTGAACCCGGGCGATACCGTTACCTATGCGCCGGCATCCTCGACGGGCATGGGCGCCATCAATGTGTCGGTGGCAGGCAACCGCGTGACAGGCGACCGCAACACCGTGACGGCGGGTTCGGCTGCCGTCAACAGCGTTATCGGCGTGATGGCGAGCGCCGGCGGGTCGGTAAACCTGACCAACAGCATCGTCAAGACGCTGAGCCCGAATTACGGCCATGGATTGGTGTCGACTGGTCTCGGCAGCTCGATTGAAACCAGCGGCACCGACGTGTCGACCAGCGGCTCCCAATCCCACGGCGCATATGCGAAGGATAAAGGAAAGATCAGCCTGGACGGCGGCACCATATCCGTCAATGGAACCGTATCTTACGGCGTGTACGTTACCGGCGCGGGGTCGGAAGTCAGCGCAAAAAACCTGACGATACGCAGTAACGGCATCTCCGGCCAAGCCATCTCCGCGGAAAATGGCGGGGTGGTCACTTTGAACGGAGCAACGATCATCCAAGGCGCGGCGGGTTTCAGCCTGGATGCCATCACCGGTTCGGGCCCGGGCACCACGATCACCGCGATTGACACCACGGTCAGCTCCACCAGCCGGGGCGCGAACTTCGGGTCGAGTTCGGCCTTCATCATGACAGGCGGCGGCATCACCGCGGCGAATGGCGACGCCATCCTCCTGGGCCCAAGTTCCACCGCCAGCTTCACCGACGCGAGTTTGACCTCCACCAACGGATACGCGCTCAACATCAACGGTGCGGGTTCGTCGGCAACGCTGAACAACGTCGATATCGTCGCAGGCGTCAGCGGGTCCGCCGTCACGGGCCAGGGCATCTGGATGCCTTCCGTCAACACCAGTCTCATCGCCAACCACTTCAGCATACTCACTCAGGGTACCGGCTACGGCGTGGGCGTGGACAACCGTGCAGGCGTCGCGACGCTGACCGACGGTTCCGTCACCACAAACAGCGCCAATGCCCACGCCTTGTACGTCTCGCACGAATACGGCACCGCCGCCACGCTGACGGCGACCAACGTAGGCGTGAAGACCTTGGGAGCAGGCGCGATCGGCGCGATATCCCGAATCGGCGGCGCCTCGATGACCCTGCTCAACTCGTCGGTCGTGACGCACGGCGATACCGGTTATGGGCTCTTTGTCAGCGGAACCGGCGCCGTCCTTGATGCTTCGAACTCCACGGTCACGACCGAAGGTGCCAACGCGTCGGCCGTGGCGATCAGCAACCGCGCCCTGCTGAAATTGGACGGCGTCGATTTGCGTACATCGGGGGCTGATGCGCGCGGAATCTGGAGCTACATGACCGTTGTCGGCGCAACCAATGCCCCGACGATGACCGGGGGCTCAATCAGCACACAAGACGGAGCCGCCTTGTTGGCGTCGGGTGGCGATCATGCATTCACGCTTAAGGACGTCAATGTGACTGGCCGCAGCGGCGGCCAGGAAGCTGGCGGTCTCCTCCTGCAAACGCTTCCGCTCTCGGTGAGCAGCGGCGGCGTGACCACGGTTATCGAGACGGGCGTCGCCAATCTGGACGCCCAGGGTTCCCGCCTGACCGGCGACGTCTTGGCGCAAAGCGGCGCCGTGAACCTGCTGCTGCATGGAGGCACCGTATTGACGGGCAGCGCCATCTCCAGCGGCACGGGCCGCGTCAACAGCCTGACGCTGGATGGATCGAGTACCTGGAATGTCCGCGGCGACTCCTCGGTGGGCACCCTGAACAACCCGGGCACCGTGGCCTTTATGGCACCGGGCCCGGCCAACAGCTTCAAGACCTTGACCGTCAACAACTATTCCGGCGGCGGCACGCTGGTGTTGAATACCCGTTTGGGTGACGACGCGTCGCCCACGGACAAGCTGGTCATTGATGGAGGCACCACCACCGGCGACACCGCGATGCGTATCGTCAACGCAGGAGGCGTCGGCGCGGAAACGTTCCACGGAATCCAAGTGGTTCAAACCACCAATGGAGGCACGACGACAACCGATGCATTCCACCTGGATCCGGGTTCGTCCGGATTCCGGGCCAGCGCCGGGACGCTCGCACTCAACGGCTACGACTATGCGCTCTTGCGCGGCGGGGACGGCGGCGCCGCCTCCGATTGGTACCTGACCTCGCGGTTTGTCGGTTTGCCGGTCGACCCCATCGTGCCGCCAACGGACCCCGTCATTCCTGAGGCTCCGGTAGATCCGGCGGCAATCATTGCCCCGCAACCCACGCTGCCGGATGTTGTTGCGCCGAGCTTTACGAACGTCTCGCCGGAGACCGGCGCCTATCTCGGAAACCGTTCGGCCGCGATCACGCTCTTCAATCACAGCCTGCGTGATCGCCAGACCGCTCGCGTGGCGGCCGGAAACGATGCGGAAGGAACCAGCTTGTGGGCGCGCGCCCAAGGCCGCCACGACGCCGGGATGACTATGGCCGACGGCAAGGTGGATTTCGACACGGATCAAACTCTCCTGCAATTGGGCGGTGATCTTCTGCAGCACAGGATCGGCGAAGACGGCGTGGTCTATGCGGGTGTCATGGCGGGCTTCGGCGACGCGCGTACCGATTCCGTTTCCACGCTCTATCTGCCTGCCGCCAGCAACACCGTCAAGGCCCGTGCCGACGGAAAAGTCTCGGGCTACTCCGTGGGCATCTATGGCACCTACTATGCCAACGACAAAACCCGCACGGGCGCATATATTGACAGCTGGCTGCAGTTCGGCCGCTATTCGAACCAGATCAACAGCGAGCTGGGCTCCGCGCGCTACCACTCCGACGTATGGTCCGCATCGATCGAGTCCGGCTACGCGATGCTGCCGTTCGCCTCGGGCAGCGCCCTGGGCGGTCTGGTTATCGAACCGCACGCGCAACTGATCTACGGTCACTACGGCGCTGACGACACGAACCTGCAAGGCACGCGCATACGCAATGGCAGCGCCAACGCGGCCACGTCGCGCGCGGGGGTGCGGATCTATCCGTACAGGACGCAGGAGAAGCAGCAAAGCACCGTGCGCCCGTTCCTGGAAGCCAACTGGCTGCACAGCTTCGATGATGCATCGGTGCGGATGGGAAGCAGCACGCTGGGCATGACGCCTGCGCGCAACGCCCTGGAACTCAAGGTGGGCGCCGAAGGACAGGTCACGCGGGCGGTCAAGATATCCGGTCAGGTATTCGGACAGCAGGGCAACAACAGCCAGCATGGTTACGGCGGGACACTGAACCTCTCCTACCTGTTCTAACGGGGCCGGGAAAGACGGCGCCATGAAGCCTTGAGCCTTGGGCCGTGCACCGCCAGTTCCGGCACACGGCCTACGGCAGGTTTTCCCGGAAGATCACCTGGCTGCGGGCCAGTTCCACGCCGTTCATGGCGCTGCGCTTGTCGCGCAGATTGCTGAAGATCCGCACGCAGCTCATCAGCGCCTCCATCGGGCTTTGCGTGATGACCGCGTCCATCGTGCCGTCGATCAGCAGGGATCGGGTGTCGGGCGTCAGTCCGTGGCCGATGAACACCACCCGGTGCTGCAACCCCGCCTCCTTGAGCGCGCGCGCCACGCCGTCCGAAGCGCCGCCGATGTTGTAGATGCCGGCAAGCTGCGGATATTGCTCCAGCAGCTGCCGGGTCTGCTCGTAGTTCCGCTGCGCGTCGTCATAGCCTTCGCGCAGGTCCACCACCTGCATGGCCTGGAACTGCTCGGCATAAAGCTGCAGGAAGCCGCTTTCGCGCTCTTCGTGCGCACGATAGTGCCTGGACCCCGCGATCAGCGCCACGTGCGCCGCGCGCGGTCCGATGAAGCGCGCGATCAGGTAGCCCGCGGTGCGGCCCGCGGCGCGGTTGTCCAGGCCCACATAGGCCGCGCGGGCGCTGTTCGCAATATCCGAAATCAGCGTCACCGTCGGCACGCCCTGCTGCGCCAGCGCATTGACCGCCTCGCGCACCACCGGGTGCTCCAGCGCCATGAATGCGATCCCATCGGCCCGCTTGCCGTGCTTGGCCAGCGCCTGGGCCAGCGCGTCGGGGTTGAAGCTCTCTACGTATTCGATCTGGCACTTCGCGTTCAGCGGCCCGAAGTGCTCATGCGCGTAGCTGACGGTGTCGCCCAGCATGCGCAGGTAGCGGTTGCTGCCGCGCGGCAGCAGGAACACCAGCCGCATCGGCTCGGGCGCGGCGGCGGCGTATATCTCCTGCTCGGGCAGGTAGTCCAGCTCGACGGCCGCCCTGAAGACCTTTTGCGCGGTGCTGACGCGCACGCCCGGACGGCGATTGAGCACCCGGTCGGCCGTGGCGGTGGAGACGCCGGCGCGGGCGGCCACATCCGCCAGACGGGCGAGCTTACGTTCGGAGGGATCTCGATTCACATCAAAAACCATCATGAATAAGGTTTGACGATGATAGCGCCTATTCACTATTGTCCACTCTGCCGCATGGCTTTGGCGTATTTGTGGCACATCAAAAAACATCATAACTACGATTATGGAGACAACCATGAAGCTGCTTACACGCCGCAGTGCCCTGCGCCGCCTCTGCGCGGTTCCCGCCCTTGCCCTGGCCGGCGGCGGCTTTCCGCTGATCGCCCGTGCGGCCGACTACACGCTCAAGTACGGCAACAACCTGCCGGTGACGCATCCGCTGAACATCCGCGCCCAGGAGGCGGCCGAACGCATCCTGAAGGAAAGCAATGGCCGCGTCGACATCAAGATCTTCCCCAACAACCAATTGGGCGGCGACACCGACATGCTGGCCCAGGTGCGCTCGGGCGGCATCGACTTCTTCACCCCGTCCGCCCTGGTGATCGCCACGCTGGTGCCGGTGGCCGCGATCAACGCCGTCGGCTTCGCGTTCAAGGACTACAACCAGGTGTGGGGCGCCATGGACGGCGCGCTGGGCGCGCACGTGCGCGCCGCCATCGCGCAGCGCAAGCTCTACGCCTTTGAAAAGATGTGGGACAACGGCTTTCGCCAGACCACCAGCAGCAAGGCGCCCGTCGCCACCGCGTCCGACATGAACGGCCTGAAGATCCGCGTGCCGGTCAGCTCGCTGCCGATCTCCATGTTCAAGGGCCTGGGCGCCGCGCCCGCCAGCCTGCAGTTCAGCGAAGTCTATTCGTCCTTGCAGACCAAGGTGGTGGATGCGCAGGAAAACCCGCTGCCCATCATCCAGGTGGCCAAGCTGTATGAGGTGCAGAAGTATTGCTCGCTGACCAACCACATCTGGGACGGCTACTGGTTCATCGCCAACGGCCGCATGTGGGAAGGCCTGCCGGAAGACCTGAAGACGATCGTCGCGCGCGGCATCAATGAAGCCGGGCTGGCCCAGCGCGAAGACATCAAGAAGCTCAATGCCTCGGTGCAGTCCGACCTGGAAGCCAAGGGCCTGCAATTCAACCAGCCGTCCGCCGACAGTTTCCGCGAACAGCTGCGCACCGCCGGTTTCTACAAGGAATGGCAGAGCCGTTTCGGCAACGAGGCCTGGAGCCTGCTGGAGCAGTCCGTCGGCAAGCTGGCCTGAGGTCGCGCCATGTCCTCCCTGTCCGCTCCCCACGCCGCGGCCCCAGCGCTGCCGGCCAACCCTGTGCGCCGGGCAGCCGGCGCGCTCGACGGCCTGCTGGGCTGCGTGGTCGAACACGTCGCCGCAGCCATCGTGCTGGTCGAGATCGCCGTGCTGTTTGCCGGCGTGGTGGCGCGCTATGCGTTCCACAGTCCGCTGGTCTGGTCCGACGAACTCGCATCCATCCTGTTCCTCTGGCTGTCCATGCTGGGCGCGGTCGTCGCATTGCGGCGCGGCGAGCACATGCGGATGACGGCACTGGTGAACAACGTCAGCCCGGCGCGGCGCGCACAGCTGGAGACCGCGGCGCTGGCCGCGTCGCTGGCCTTCCTGGTGCTGATCCTGGCGCCCGCCATCGAGTACGCGCATGAAGAACACTTCATCATCACGCCCGCGCTGGAGCTGAGCAACGCCTGGCGCGCCGCGGCGATCCCGGTGGGCATGGGGCTGATGGCCGTCATCGCCCTGCTCCGACTGCTGCGCACCCAGCCCCTGCCGCAGGTGCTGACGGCGCTGGCCGGCGTGGCGGCGGTAGTCGCGCTGTTCTGGCTGTCGCAGCCGTTGTTCTCCGGCCTGGGCAAGCTGAACCTGGTGATCTTCTTCGTGGGCATCGTCGCCGCCACCGTGTTTTCCGGCGTGCCGATCGCGTTCTCTTTCGCGCTGGCCACCTTCTCGTACCTGGCGCTGACCACCAATACCCCCATGGTGGTGATGGTGGGACGGCTGGACGAAGGCATGTCCCACCTGATGCTGCTGGCCGTGCCGCTGTTCATCTTCCTGGGATCGCTGATCGAGATGACGGGCATGGCGCGCGCAATGATCCAGTTCCTGGCCAGCCTGCTGGGCCATGTGCGCGGCGGGCTGTCCTATGTGCTGATCGGCGCCATGTACCTGGTATCGGGAATCTCGGGTTCGAAGATCGCCGACATGGCGGCCATCGCGCCCGTGCTGTTCCCCGAGATGCAGAAGCGCGGCGCCAAGCCCGGCGACCTGGTCGCCCTGCTGTCGGCCACGGGCGCGCAGACCGAGACCATTCCCCCTTCCATCGTGCTCATCACCATCGGTTCGGTGACGGGCGTGTCGATCGCCGCGTTGTTCACCGGCGGGCTGCTGCCCGCCGTGGTGCTGGGCCTGGCGCTGTGCTCGGTGGTGTGGTGGCGCTACCGCAAGGAAGACCTGAGCCTGGTCCAGCGCTTCAGCTTCAAGGAAATCGGGCGCTTCTTCATGATCGCGCTGCCCGCCGTGGCCCTGCCCTTCGTCATTCGCGCCGCCGTGGTCGAAGGCGTGGCCACCGCCACCGAAGTCTCCACCATCGGCATCGTGTATTCCGCCGTGGTGGGCATCCTGATCTACCGGCGCTTCGATTGGGCGCGGCTCAAGCCCATGCTGATCGAAACCGCGTCGCTGTCGGGCGCCATCATGCTGATCGTGGGCTGCGCCACCGCCATGGCCTGGGCGCTGACCCAATCGGGATTCTCCGGCGACCTGGCCCGCCTGATGGCCGGCATGCCGGGCGGCAGCTATGGCTTCCTGGCGGTGTCCATCGTGGCCTTCATCATCCTGGGCAGCGTGCTGGAAGGCATCCCCGCCATCGTGCTGTTCGGCCCGCTGCTGTTCCCGATCGCGGTGCAGGCCGGCGTGCATGAGGTCCACTACGCGATGGTCGTGATCTTCGCCATGGGCATCGGCCTGTTCGCGCCGCCCTTCGGCGTGGGCTACTACGGAGCATGCGCCATCAGCCGCGTCGACCCCAACGAGGGCATCGGCCCGATCTGGGGCTACATCGCCGCGCTGCTGGTGGGCCTGCTCATCGTCGCCGCCTTCCCCTGGTTCTCTATCGGTTTCCTGTGACGCGACGCGGCCGGGCCTGCGGTCCGGCCGCGCCCTTCCCGTCTCTTAGCCACCCTTTTTACAAAGATCCATCATGAGTCGTTTCCTGGGCGAGATCCGCCAACTCGGTTATGTGGTGCATGACATCGAAGCCGCCATGGACTACTGGAGCACCACGCTGGGCGTGGGCCCCTGGTACTACAACCCGCGCGTGCCCATCGTGAACTACCAGTACGACGGCGTCGGCTACGAGCCCCACAACTCGGTGGCGCTGGCCAACTCGGGCTTTGTGCAGGTCGAGCTGATCCAGACCCGCAACGACGTGCCCTCCATGTACCGCGACTTCCTGCAAGCCGGCCGCACCGGCCTGCAACACGTCGCCTATTGGACCGAGAGCTATGACGCCGACCTGGAGCGCCTGCTGGCGCAGGGCTTCAAGCCCAAGATGAGCGGCGAGGTCGGCGAGAAAGGCCGCTTCATCTACTTCGACACCGAGTATCACCCCGGCACGGTGATCGAGCTTTCCGAAGTGGCCGGCCCCAAGGGCCGCCTGTTCGACCTGATCCGCGAAAGCTCGCTGCACTGGGATGGCCAGGATCCGGTCCGCGCCTTCCCCGACCTGACCCGCCTCTGACACGCCTTTTCCCGCCACGCCGCACACCGCCACCATGAATTCCCAATCGTTTACCGCCACCTATCTGATTGAAACCCCCATGGACCCCGCCCGGGTCGCGGAGGTCATGGCCGGCGAGCAGTCCTGCGGCACGTTTACGCGGGTGCAGGGCGAAACGGACGAATTGCGCGCCCGCGCCCGCGCGCGCATCGAATCCATCGAAACCCTGGAATCCGTCAGCGAGCCCAGCCTGCCCAACGCCTGGCTGGCGCGTCAACCCGGCGGCATGCCGGGCAAGTTCCAGCGCGCGCGGGTGCGCATCGCCTTTCCCGTCGCCAACATCGGGGCCAACCTGCCCACGCTCGCGGCCACGGTGGGCGGCAACCTGTATGACCTGGGCGAAGTCACCGGCCTGCGTCTGGAAAGCATGGAACTGCCCGCCAACTACCGCGCGCAGTTCGACCTGCCGCAGGTCGGCATCGCCGGCACCCGCCAACTGACGGGCGTGGCGCAGGGGCCGCTGGTGGGCACCATCATCAAGCCCAACGTGGGGCTGTCGCCCGAGCAGACCGCGCACCTGGTGGCGCAGCTGTGCGCGGCGGGCGTGGACTTCATCAAGGACGACGAGGTCTGCGCCAATCCCGCCCATGCCCCGCTCGCGCAGCGCGTGGCGGCCGTGATGGCGGTGGTGCGCGCGCACCGCGAACGCACCGGCCGCAACGTCATGGTGGCCTTCAACATCAGCGACGAAACCGACGCCATGCGCCGCCACGCCGACCTGATCGAACGCGAGCAAGGCGCCTGCGTCATGGCCAGCCTGAACTGGTGCGGCTATTCCGCCATCCAGACCCTGCGGCGCAGCACGCCGCTGGCGCTGCATGGCCACCGCAACGGCTATGGCGCGCTGTCCCGCCACCCCTTGCTGGGCATGGGGTTCCAGGCCTACCAGACGCTCTGGCGCCTGGCGGGCGTGGACCACATGCATGTGCATGGCCTGCAAGGAAAGTTCGCGCAAGAGGACAGCGAGGTCGTCGACTCCGCGCGGGACTGCCTGGCGTCCCTGACGCCCGGCATCGACGACGCCGTCATGCCCGCGTTCTCTTCGGGCCAGTGGGCCGGCACGGTGCCCGCCACCTGGGCCGCGGTGCGCAGCGATGACCTGCTGTTCATGTCGGGCGGCGGCATCCTGGCGCACCCGGACGGCCCCGCCGCCGGTGTGCAGAGCATCCGCCAGGCCTGGCACGCGGTGCGTGACGGCCAGCGACTGGAAGACTACGCCCGCAATGCGCCGGAACTGCAGCGCGCGCTGGCCTTCTTCGGAAACCGCGCATGACGGACAGCCAGCGCAGCGCGTCGGCGCCGCAGGTGTGCTGGTATGGCGACGACTTCACCGGCGCCACCGACACGCTGGCCGAAGTCGCCCGCGCGGGCCTGCGCGGCCTGCTGTTCCTGGGAGTGCCCACGCCCGAGCAATTGCGCCGCGCCGGCCCGCTGGACGCCATCGGCATCGCCGGCGCCGCGCGCGGCATGGCGCCCGCCGAAATGGCAACCGAGCTGCGCGCCGTGGGCCGGTTCATGGCGGGCACCGGCGCCCGCGTGCTGCACTACAAGTGCTGTTCCACCTTCGACAGCGCGCCGCACGTCGGCAGCATCGGCGCCGCCATCCGCGAACTGCGCCGCCACATGCCCAACCCGATGGTGCCCATCGTCGGCGGCCAGCCCAGCATCGGCCGCTATTGCAGCTTTGCCCAATTGTTCGCCCGGGCCGGGTCCGCGCCGGAGATCCATCGGATCGACCGCCACCCCGTCATGAGCGCCCATCCCGTCACGCCGATGCACGAAGCCGACCTGCGCCTGCACCTGCAGGCACAGGGACTCTCCGGCATCCGGTCCGTGCCGCATACCACCTACCCCCCGCTGCGCCGGGCGGCCGACGCGCCCGCTCTCGAAAACTGGATCGAACAGATCATCGACACCACCGGCGGCCCCGTGCTGCTGGACCTGGTCGACGACGAGCAGCTTGCCGTCATCGGCCGCCTGATCTGGCGCGCGGCTTCACGCGCGCCGCTGCTGGCCGTGGGGCCCAGCAGCGTGCAACAGGCGCTGGCCCGCGCCATGCCTGCTGCGCGCGAAGGCGTCGCGCAGGCGCCGCCGCTGGTCCCGGCTGCCGGCGCCGTGCTGGTCGTGGCGGGCAGCCTGTCGCCGGTCACGGCCAGGCAGATCGCCGCCTGCCAGCGCTATGCGCGCCAGCCGCTGCAGGTGGAACGCCTGCTGGCGGACCCGGACTACGCGGCGCGGCAGGCGCAACAGGCCGCGGCCACGCTGGCTCAAGGGCACAACGTGCTGGCGCATACCGACAAACCCGCGGGCGCGGTCAGCGCGCAAGACACCGCGGCCACCGCCCGCGCCACCGGCAAGCTGGTGGCGGACATCGTCCGGAACAGCGCGCTGGCCGGCAGCCGCCTTTCGCGCATCGGCATCGCCGGTGGCGACACCTCCAGCCAGGCCACGCTGGCGCTGGGATTGTGGGGCCTGGCGTTTCGCTGCGTGCTGGCGCCCGGCGTGACGGTCAGCGTCACACGCAGCGACGACCCGCTGACCGACGGCATCGAACTGATGCTCAAGGGCGGCCAGATGGGCGGCGATCTCCTGTTCGACGAACTCGCGGCCGGCAAGGCGTAAAGCGCCGCCTGCCCGGGTTATGCTGCCCCGGGAGCTATCGGCCTGCCGCCGAATGCCGTCGTCCAGGAGACTCCAGAAATGAATTGGCGGTTCCGCGCATCCAGCATCGCCGCGCTCATCCTTTGCCTGCCATCGCCCGTCCCGGCCCAGACGCCGGCCACGCAAGCGGACTGGGAAATCGCCGTCCAGCGCAAGCTGGCGCGCCAGCTGGTCACCCCCAAGGAGGCCCGCGATATCGACACCCCGCTCACACTCAGGCTGCGCCTCGTCGTCCTGCGCGACGGCACGCTGGATACCGTGGCGCTGGCCACGTCATCCGGCAACGCGGCGGTGGATCAGGCCACGGTCAATATGGTCCGGCGCGCCGGCAGGCTGCCAGTCTTCGCGTCCGACATGACGAACGAGAAGCGGGAACTGATGCTGCCGGTCAGGTTCCAGCCCGGCGATGACGCGCCCCCCGCTCGCAGCGCCGCCAAGACCCGCTATGCCGATCCCGCAACGGGCTTTGCCCTGGCCGTGCCTGCTCCGTACCAGATCATCGGCAACCGCAAGACGGCAAGATTCGACACGCTGGTCGAAGTGGGCAGCGCCAGCGGTGTCCCGCCCCTGGCCGGCGCCAGTGGGTATCTGTGCGCCGTCGGCTTCAAGGCGACGCCGCCGGACGCCCGGCGGACACAGGCGGACTTGAATGCGCCCAAGGCCGTCGAAGCCCGCGCCGCGGCAGTGCGGCGCGTCCAGGCCAAACAAGATGCGACGCTGGAACAGCTGGAAGCATTCGAGCTGCGCGGCGCGCGTGGCATAGACTACGTGGTCGCGCCGGGCAGCGGCCCGGATCACCAGGACATCCGCCAATACACCGCGCTGCTCGACACCCCGCAGGGCCGCGTCACGGTCGCCTGCGCCACGACGCGCGACGCCATGCCGGCCGCCCTGGCCGGCCTGCGCAAGATCCGCGACGGCGTAAGCTGGGCACAACAATAAGGAGACGACACAGATGGCCAAGTATGAGATTGCAACGATAGAAGGCGACGGCATCGGCCCCGAGGTATGCCGGTCGGCAGTTACCGTGCTGAAGGAAGCCTGCGGCGCCGATCTGCTGGCGTTCAGCCTGCATGACGGCGGCGCCGACCACTACGTGAAGTCCGGCCATGTGCTGCCCGACGACACCTATGCCGCCTGCAAGGCCGCCGGCGCCATGCTGCACGGCGCGGCCGGCATGCCCGGCGTGACCTACCCCGACGGCACCGAGGTCGGCAACGACCTGCACCTGCGCCTGCGCTTCCGGCTGGACCTCTACGCCAATGTGCGGCCGATCCGGCTGTATCAAGGCGTGGACTCGCCGCTCAAGCATTTCCAGCCCGGACAGATCGACTACGTCATCGTCCGCGAAAACACCGAAGGCCTGTACGCCAGCCGCGGCGGCGGCATCGTGCTGCGAGACGAAGTCGCCACCGACACCATCGTCGTCACACGCAAAGGGGTGGAACGCGTCGCCCGCTTTTCCTTCGGCCTCGCACGCAGGCGCAACGGCGCGCCGCGCGACGGCAAGCGCCGCGTGACGGTCTGCGACAAGGCCAACATCCTGCGCACCTATGCGTTCTTTCGCAGTGTCTGCAACGACGTGGCGGCCGGCTACGCCGATGTCGAGATCGACTACGCCTATGCCGACGCCATCACCGTGCACATGCTCAAGCGCCCCGACTTCTATGACGTGATCGTGGCCGAGAACATGTTCGGCGACATCATTTCCGATCTGGGCGCCGGCACCATCGGCGGCTTGGGCCTGTCGCCGTCCGCCGAGCTCGGCGACGACCACGGCCTGTTCCAGGGCGCGCACGGTTCGGCGCCCGACATCGCCGGACAGAACGCCGCCAGCCCGCTGGCCACCATCCTGTCGGGCGCGCTCATGCTGCGCTGGCTGGGCGACAGGCACGCCGACGCCACGCTGCTCACCGCCGCCGAACGGGTCGAGCAAGCCGTCGAACGCGTGCTGGCCCAGGGCGACTACGTGCCCCGGGACCTGGGCGGACGCGCCAGCTGCACGGAAATGACGGACGCGGTGTGCCGGGCGCTATCCGCTTAGGCGGGTCTCCTTCATGACGTAGGCGAAGCTATTCCAGACCTCGGCATTGCTGGCCGACAATTGCCCGCCATTGGCGTAGGACGTTTCCATGGCGGGATAGCGCTGGCGGTTGTAGACGGTGACGTCATAGCCCAGCTTGGACAGGGCATAGGCAGACGTGACGCCGGTGATACCGGCGCCGATGACGGCGATACGGGGCATGCAGGCTCCAGATTGGATGGCCGCGACCCATCTTGGCCGCAGCACCCCATCTGTCTATGTACCTGAGAGCTACACCCGTGGCGCGGACGGCTGCGGGAGGGAACATAGCCAAATTCGCGTCGCATTTAATAGAGGGTTTGTACTAGGTGACTGCCCGCGCAGGTCACCAACGGAATCGCACCCTGACCAGGCCAAACCTGCAATCTCGAGGTATCGGTCGTAGATTTATTAGCTAGTAATCCTTGGCCCGATCGACGGCGTCGAGAAGCCATGTCTTGAAGGTCTGCAGCGACGCAGATTCAGATTTCTCGGGACTGTGAAGCAGGTAGTAGTGCTTGGCTGGTATGCAGAATCCCTGAAGTTGCGGCGTAGTCAAAGTTCCTGCACGCAGTTCGTCTTGGACGAAGAGGTCTGTAACCAGCCCCAGACCTAAGCCACTGCTTACAGCCTGGATGAGGTGAGCTGTGTATTCAAAACGAGATCCCACCTTGGCGATGCGCGGATCCATGTTGCTGTCCATCAGACACTCGCGCCACCCAGGCGCAGTCGTGTTCGCTTCAAGCAGGCTGTGCCGCTGCAGATCTTCTGGCTGCCGAAGAGGCTGTCGAGCAAGCAGCTCTGGCGCGGCGATGATGATGCCCTGCGTACTCACCAAATGGTGAGCCACCATGTTCGGCCAGTTTCCGTCACCTACCGCGATACACGCATCCATACCTTGAGACGCTCTTTCAATGTCGCCCGTGCGTGAATGGAGATTGATGAGTATTTCCGGATGCAGCGCCTGAAAGTTGCCCAGCCGGGGCATCAACCATTTTGAACTGAAGATGGGAAGTACAGCCAACTGCAGCGCGCCACTCTGCAGGCGCGACTCATAGATGTCGATGCTGGCGTTGCGAATACGCGCCAGTGCGCCCGCGATCTCTCGGGCATAACGCGCCCCTTCAGTCGTCAGACTGATGCGTCGACCTCGGCGCGTGAAAAGGTCAGCTTGCAACAGGCCCTCTAGCTCCTGTATGTGCCGACTTATGGCGCTCTGCGTCAAGCAGAGCTCGCTTGCCGCTTCGGTAAAGCTGCCAAGACGAGCTGCTGCGTCAAAGGCAAGGAGCTGGGACATGGAAGGCGCGAATTTACGCAAAAACATCATTCATAAAACTCATTTGTTGGATGAGTTTTTCCCGGTTTGAAACGCAGTTCGAGCTTTCTACTATAGCAATCCTCCCCGGCATTTTCATCCAATCCAGCATAGGAACGGCATCGCCACAGGGGCTCTTAACCTTTCAAAGGTGGATTATTCATGAGTTTTTTGAAAAACACGGTTTCCAACGAAGTGCCGGACATGCGCGAACGCGTCGGCGAAACCGAGTGGCAAGTTCGATGTGATCTAGCTGCGTTGTACCGTCTGGTGGCGCTGTTCGGGTGGGACGACTTGATCTTCACCCACATTACAGCCAAGGTGCCTGGCACCGAGCACTTTCTGATCAATCCCTATGGCATGACATTTGATGAGATCACCGCATCAAGTCTGGTGAAGATTGATCTAAATGGTCGGAAGGTAATGGAGTCCGAATACGACATCAACCCGGCCGGATTTACGATTCATAGCTGCATTCACGCCGCTCGCAAGGATGCCATGTGCGTCTTGCACACCCACTCCATCAATGGTGCGGCCGTGTCAGCGCAAAAGGCCGGCCTGCTTCCCGTGTCCCAATTTGCCTTCATTGTTCTGCCTTCGTTGGCATACCACGAGTACGAGGGGCTCGCATTGAATGCGGATGAACAACCGCGTCTCGTGCGGGATCTTGGAGCCAACAACTACCTGATCTTGCGCAATCACGGCTTGCTAACGGTGGGGTCGTCTATGGCCGACGCATTCCAATCGATGCACCGACTCGAAGCCGCATGCATGGTGCAGGTGCGGGCCCAATCGGGCGGATCGGAGCTGCTCGACATTCCGGCAGACATTCTCGCACGAGCTCACGTCGAGTCGCGTGCAGACCGCGCAGCCAAGGCGGAACTGGCATGGCCTGGTTTGCTGCGCCGATTGGAGCGCCGAAATCCTGGTTACGCGCTCTGACCTGTGAATGACGTATCGCGCCACGACGGGATGGCTCGAACGAAAAATGACTGGAGACACAATGAATTTGCGAATTAAGAAGCTTGAACTGGCGGCTGGGCTGTTGGCCGCCGCATGTGCGGTGCCTGCAGCGCAAGGGGAAACGTGGCCGGACAGGCCAATTCGTCTGGTTGTCCCCTTCGCGGCAGGAGGCAATACGGACTTGATGGCTCGTCTTTTGGGGTCTCAGCTGAACAAAGAATTGAACCAAACAATCGTGGTGGAGAACATCTCTGGCGCGTCGGGAAATATCGCGACCGCTCAGGTAGCTCGCGCTGCACCGGATGGCTACACAATGATGGTCGGGACGGTAGGCACTCAAGCTGTCAACCCCAGTCTGTACAAGGGACAGTCGGAGAAAACACTGGATAGCTTCCAACCGGTCACACTGTTCAGCACCATTCCCAACGTGCTGGTGGTAAATGCCCAGTTGCCGGTCAACAACGTGGCAGAGCTCGTTGCCTATGCGAAGAATCCGGCAAATTCCGCAAGCTTTGCGTCATCGGGTGTCGGATCCTCAATTCACTTATCGGGCGAGCTGTTCAACGTAGCGGCCCAACTACAAGCGACACATGTTCCATATCGTGGCAGTGCACCAGCGGTTTCAGACCTTATGGGCGGGCAGGTCACGTTGATGTTTGACAACCTCAGCTCCTCTCTTCCCTACATCCAGAGCGGCAAACTCAAAGCGCTGGCTGTGACCTCGGCAAAGCGCAGTGCTCTCTTGCCGAACGTACCGACAATGGTTGAAGCGGGCTACCCGGACTTCGTGATTGGTTCCTGGAACGGTGTGCTGGCGCCGGCGGGCACGTCGGCCGAGGTTGTGGAGAAGCTGGACGGTGCGATTCGTCGTATTGTTGCAACGCCAGAGTTTCAGCAGCGCATAAGCCAATTGGGTGGGGAAACGCGCGCGGATGGCCCGGCAGATTTTGACGTGTTTATCCGAGCCGAGTATCGTCGCTGGGCACGCGTAATAACGGATGCCAAGTTGCAACCGCAATGACCTGAACTCGGTTGAGGTCGGGCTGGCGGGTTGCGGTCCGACCTCGAAAGCACTGATCGCGTGCTAGCCCAGGGCGACTATGCCCCGGGACCTGGGCGGACGCGCCAGCTGCACGGAAATGACGGACGCGGTGTGCCGGGCACTGTCCGCTTAGGCGGGTCTCCAAACAAGGTCGCGCGGACATCGCTAGCGTTCATGCCAGTACCGCCTGCCCCGGTCGCGCTGCGCCCACACATCCAGCCCCCCGGGGCCTGACTCCGCCATGACCGCGCCGTCGCGGTCGCTGCGCCAGAACCGGGTGCCGGCGCGCGTCCAGCGCAACTCCACCGCGCGTGCAGGATGCCGGAAACGGTTCAGATGCCCCGCCTGCGCGATCGCGTGGGCGGCGCCCACGGCCGCGACCAGTTCCCGGCCGGATGAGGACGCCGAGCCATGGTGCGGCGCCAGCACGACGTCTGTGGGTGCAAGGCCCTCCGCCACCAGCTCCCGCTCCTGCGCCACGCCGATATCCCCGGTCAGCAGCAAGGAATGGCGCAGGCCTTCCACGCGCAGCACGCAGCTGTCCGCATTGCGGTCTTCCCCCCGCGGGCTGCCGCCGGGCGCGGGATGCAGGAACGTGAAGCTCACGCCGTCGGCCTCCCAACTCCATCCACGCTCGCAACGCTTCATCTCCTGCGGCAAGACTGGTTGCGCATTGCCGGCATCCGGCCACATCCTTGCATCGCGCCGCAAGAAGGCCGGCAGATCGAATGCAGCATGGCTGCGCGCCACCGGCGCGGCGGCCAGCACCGCGCGCGTGCCGCCCACGTGGTCCGTGTCCGCGTGCGACAGGACCAGCACGTCCAGCCGCCCGATCCCGCGCGCCTGGAGGAACGGTGCGACAACGCGCTCGCCCGCGTCGCTGCCACCGTAGCTGCGGGGCCCTGCGTCAAACAGCAGGGACTGACTTGCCGTTTCCACCAGGATGGAGCTGCCCTGCCCCACGTCCATGGCGCTCATGCGCCAGTAGCCCGGCTCCGGCCTGTCGGGCCGCCAAAACAGCAAAGGCAGCATGCAGGCCCATCCCAGATGGCGCCCGGGCCAGCCCCGCGCCTGCAGCGCCCAGACCATGCCCGCCACCGCCAGCAGCAGCCAGGGCCAGCCTGCCGCGGCGACCGGCACGCTGGCCCAGCTGGCGTTGCCCACCCAGGCCACGGGCGCCATGGTCAGGTCGAAGGCGGCCAGCCCGATCCGCCCTGCAATGGCGGCGGCACCTTCCGCGCCCGGCACGGCGGACAAGGCCGCGCACAGCAGCGCCAGCGGCGTCACAATGAACGTCACCGAAGGAATGGCCACCGCGTTTGCCAGGGGCGACCCCAGCGACACCTGGTGCACCAGGAAGGCCAGCAGCGGCATAAGGCCGACCGTGACCATCAGCTGCAGGCGCGTCGCCTGCGCCAGCCTGGCCAACCACCGCTCGCGCCAGCCGGCGCTCGCGTCAAATGGCGCATCGGCGATGCGCAGCAACACGGCCACCGCCCCGAACGACAACCAGAATCCTGGTGACACCGGCGCCCACGGATCCAGCGCCACCACCACCGCCGCCGCGCAGGCCAGCACCCTGCCCGCCGACAGCGGCAGGCGCGACATGACGGCCGCCAGCACCACCGACAGCATGAAAAACGTCCGGCGCGCCGGCACGCCCCAACCCGCCAGCAGGCAGTACAGCAGCGCCACCGCCGCGGCGACGGCCCCGCCGGCAATGCGCGCAGGCAGACGCTCGGCCAGCCCCGCTCCCCGCCAGCGCAGGCGCCGCCAGATGGCAGAGGCCAGCAACCCTGCAATGCCCGCGATGGACGTGACATGCATGCCGCTGATCGACACCAGATGCGTGATGCCGCTGCGGTTGAAGATGCGCCAGTCATCGCGCGCCACGCCCGCCTGGTCCCCGATCGCCAGCGCGACCAGCACCGGCGCATAGCGCTGCGGGCCCAGCGCCGCCCGCATGCCCTCGCGCACATGATGGCGCGCCCGCTCGATCGCGATGCCGGGCGTTGCCCAGGGCCGGTCCGCCAGCAGATCCGGCTGCCCCCGCACGGTGCCCGTCGCCCGCACGTTGTCGGCGAACATGCGCCCCTGCGCATCGGGGCCGGCGGGGTTCAGCAAGCCCTGCGGCCTGCGCAGCACCAGCGCCATGCGCCAGACCTGGCCGGGCAGCACCTGCGGCAGGCCCTGATGCGCACCCGCCGCCGCCTGCCAGGTCACCTGGATGCGTGTCGGGATTCCGGGACGAGCGGGTTCGTCCAGCTCGGCCACGAAGCGCTGGCGCTGGGCGTCTCCGTCCGGAAGCCCCGCCACGCGCAGCACCAGCCGGGAGACCTCGTCCTGATGCGCATCCGCCAGCGCGTTGTCCAGGCGGTATTGGGCTTGCAGGGCGGCATTGATGAAGCCCACGGAGAATCCCAGCGCCAATGCCGCGGGGATACCTGTGAATTCGTGGCTCGCGCGAGTCCAGCAGACCCAGGCGACTCCGCCCGCGGCAGCCGCCAGCCACAATACCGCCGGGCCGGGCAAGGCCGGCTGGACTTGCACCAGCCCCGCGCCAGCCACGAGCGCAAGACAGAAAGATCGGCCCCTGATGGCTCTCTCCCTAAATGGGAAAGCGTAGGTCGCAAAGGGATCAGGCAGGCCTAGGGGTGAACGGATTTATCCACGTCGGCAAATCACCGCGAAAAGTGCACGAATAGTCCGTACATACCCCCAAACAAGAAGACCAGAGCCATAAGGCGTGTGGCAATGATGAGGCGCCGTTGAGGGAAGAGGCGGCCATGCGCGTCGCGACGGAATGCCTCAAACCTCCGCACCATGAACACGGGGGCCAAGGACAGCACGATCACGCACAGGGTCAGCAGTGTCCCCGCCACGGCGGCGCGCCAGTCCGTCCGGATCAGGGCAGAAAGGGTAAGACCCGCTCCCCAGCCCGTTAATGCTCCGGCAAAGCCCAACAGGAATTGAGAGGCTAGCCATTCAGTCATGCGGGAGCGGAGCGACGTGAAGGTCGACAGCCCGGCCAGCACGAAAAGAAGGAATATGGATGGGGCGAAGACTTTCAACGGCAAAAACGAATCGCGCCCCTCAAGCAGTTGGCTCGCCCCAAATTCGCATAACAGCGTCAGAGAGGTTACGACAATCAAGGATGAGCGAAAGGCGTTCAGTGCGGCCATCTACTGCGACTCCACGGTGCAAGCGATACAGGAAGGTAATCCGAGCGACTGCACCTGAACCTGATGCGTTCTCAGCTACGGCGTCATTTTTGCATGAACGAGGTGACAATCCTGGATGATCAAGGCACCGTCCTCGCGCCCACGCCAGTGCTCTCCCCCGCCTAGCCAGGCACGCTACATGCTGAGTCTCCCATTCGACAGGCGGCAAATGCCGCCTGGTGACCTGAATCCAAGGAGACCGATATGGCAGACCATGTAATCAAGGTGCTGAACCAGCTCATCGAAACGTCGAAAGACGGCGAAAAGGGCTTCGACGCCGCCGCCGACGACACGAAGACCGCCGAGCTGCAGCAACTGTTCAGGAACCGCTCGCGCGATTGCGCCACCGGCGCCGCCGAGCTGCAGGCGCTGGTGAGCCAATTGGGCGGCAAGCCGGAAGACAGCGGCACCGTGTCGGGCGCCATGCACCGGGGCTGGACCAACCTGAAGGCCGCTGTCACGAGCCGCAGCGACCTCGTCCTGCTGGAAGAATGCGAGCGGGGCGAGGATGTGGCGAAGGCGGCCTATGCCAAGGCGCTGCAGGAAACCTTGCCGGAGAACGTCCGCGCGGTCGTCGAGCGCCAGTACCAGGGCGTGCTGCGCAACCACGACCAGGTTCGCGACCTGCGCAATCGCTACCGGACGACGACGTAAGATGCCGGCCGTTCCCCCGGGCCGCCATTCCGGACTGGGGGAGCGGCGCGGGCCAAGGTGCTGGCCGCGCTAGCCGCGAACACAAGGGAAAACGATCCCCCTCGTTTACTGCGATGTGCACATGTCAGCCCGATTTGCGTCGATGTACGCCATGGATTTCTTTTGCAGCCAGGCATGGGCCTTCAACATCACCGCACCCATGTCATCGGACACCGGGTCGCCGAAGTAAAAATCGATGTCCCGTCCCAGGCGCTCGGCGTCATTCAGCGACCGCGGATCAGCCTGGTGTTGCGACAGGATCCGCGCCTTCGCCTGCCAGGCAAGCTGCGCCTCCTGGGCCCGGTCCAGATTCGTCATCAAGGGATCGTCCAGAAGCTGCTGAAGCTGGGTCAAGGTGGGTTCAGGTATGCCGTCCCAGTAGGCACGTTCGACGCGTTCGCCAAATACCCCCATCCACATCGCCAAATTCTCCCACTGCTCCAGTTGGGCGGCGGGCACGAACAGGCGTGTGGCGGCCGGCTTCGGCACGCAGCGCTTAAGCAGCGCAAAGCGCCGGAGCGCCGGAGCGCCGGAGCGCATCTTCCAGCCCCATCAGCTTCGCGCGGGGCTCGCTCCACTCCTGCATGAGCACGCTGGAGTTTTGCATCGCCGACAGGATCTTTTGCTGACGTGGCGTAATCGAAGGCTCGGCGCCGCTGGCTGCAACGGGCCACCACAATGACAAACACACCACCGCCACAACACTCCCGAGCCTGCCCCACATCGCCACAACTCCTCGCCTTATCGTGGCGCGATTCTAGCCCGTCGGGCATTGCGTGAATTTTCCTCAATCTGCCCGCAAACCCAATTCACGCTATATCGCCTATAACCCCGGGTTCGCCTTTTTCATCGCCTTACTCGGAGTTTTCATGTCCCTCCTGTTGCCCACCACGCTCGTCGGTTCGTACTCGCAACCCGACTGGCTGATCGATCGCAAGCGCCTCGGCGATCGCTTCCCGCCCCGCGTGCGTGCCCAGGAACTCTGGCGTGTCGCGCCGGAATGGCTGGAACAGGCCCAGGACGACGCCACCTTGCTGGCGATCCGGGATCAGGAAGACGCCGGCGTGGACATCATCACCGACGGCGAGGTCCGCCGCGAAAGCTACTCCAACCGCTTCGCCACCGCGCTGGAAGGCGTGGACCTCGACAATCCGGGCTCGGCCCTGGACCGCAGCGGCCACCCCAACCCCGTGCCGCGCGTGGTGGGCAAGATCCGCCGCAAGCACGCCGTGCAGGTGCGCGACGTGCAGTTCCTGCGCGCGCACACCGACCGCCAGATCAAGATCACGGTGCCGGGTCCCTTCACCATGGCGCAGCAGGCCCAGAACGACTTCTACGGTTCCGAGACCGAGATGGCTTACGACTATGCCCAGGCCGTCAACGAGGAAATCCGTGACCTGTTCGCAGCCGGCGCGGATGTGGTGCAGATCGACGAGCCCTACATGCAGGCGCGCCCCGAAAAGGCCCGCGAGTACGGCGTCGAAGTGCTGAACCGCGCCCTCGAAGGCGTGGTGGGCCGGACCGCGGTGCACATCTGCTTCGGCTATGCCGCCGTCATTCACGCACGCCCCAACGGCTACTCGTTCCTGCCCGAGCTTTGCGGCTGCTCCGCGCACCAGATCTCGATCGAGACCGCGCAGTCGAACCTGGATTGCGCCGTGCTCGACACGCTGCCCAACAAGGAAATCATGCTGGGCGTGCTGGATCTGTCGACCAATGAGATCGAGCAGCCGGAAGTCGTCGCCGCCCGCATCCGGCGCGCTCTGCCGCATGTGGCGCCCGAACGCCTGATCATTGCGCCCGACTGCGGCCTGAAGTACCTGCCGCGCGACGTGGCCTTCGGCAAGATGAAGGCGATGGTCGACGGCGCCAGGATCGTCCGCGCCGAACTGGCCGAGCGCGCCTGAGCGCCAACCATCAACCGTTCCCTGCCGGCCTAGGTGCCCTTGTATGTTGCGCAAACTGATCGCCCTTTCCTTCTCGCTCCTGGCGCCGCTGGCCGCCGCCCAGGACTTTCCCTCGCATCCGATCACGATCGTGGTTCCCGTGCCCCCGGGCGGCATCGTGGACCTGGCCGCGCGCCTGGCGAGCGAGCCGCTGGCGACCGCGCTTGGCCAGCCTACGGTCATCGACAATCGCGCCGGCGCCAGCGGCAATATCGCCTATGGCCTGGTGGCGGCCGCAAATCCCGACGGGTACACGCTGCTGGCGTCGTACTCGATGTATCACGCGGGCAATCCGTCCATGTTCACGGGGCTGCGCTGGAGCACCGGGTCGTTCAAGCCGGTAGGCATGGTGGCGGTGGCGCCGCACGTAGTGACGGTCCATCCCTCGCTGCCCGTCCATAATCTGAAGGAGCTGGTCGCCTACGCCAAGGCGCACCCGGGCGAAATCAACTACGCCTCGCAAGGCAGCGGTTCGGTCCCGCACGTAGGCACCGAATTGCTCAAGCAGATGACGGGCACGGACATGGTGCACGTGCCCTACAAGGGCTCGGGTCCGGCCATCCAGGACGTCCTGTCGGGCCGGGTCCAGCTCTTCGTGACCACGCCTCCCTCGGTCATCGGACACGTGCAGATGGGCAAGCTGCGCGCCATCGCGGTGGCCGGCGCGGCGCGGCACCCCATGATTCCGGATGTGCCGACCGCGGCCGAACAGGGCTATCCGGGGTTCGAGCTGGATGCGTGGGTATCGCTGTTTGCCCCGGCCGGGACGCCGGACGCCGTCGTGCAAAAGATCAGCGCGGCGCTGGAGGCCGGATTGAAAAAGCCGGAGCTCATCAAGACCGCCACCGAGGCGGGCGTGCGGGTCAATTACCAGAACCCCGAGGAACTGGGGCGCACCGTGGCGCAGGATACGGCGCACTGGTCGCAGGTGATCAAGTCCGCCAATATCACGGTGAACTGAGGACGCGGCCCACGCTGCGCGGCGCCCGATCGTCAGACGGGCACCGCGCAGGAACGCAGGGCACGCGCCTCAAGCATGAATCCAGAACGCGCTCTCGGCGAACTCGCTGCCATTCCACCAATTGGCCTTGCCTCTTCCATAGCGGAAATTGGTCGCGCCGGCCTGGCTTTGCAGCGGCGCTTCCACCGCTCCATCCGCATTTCGCTTGGCTGTCTTGTCGGAAGTTTCCGGCACCACCATCACGATGTGACCTGAACGGCCGTCTTCCTTGCGCCGGGCGACGATGATTCCCAGCGCTCCCTGGTTGACCTCCGTCTGCAGCCCGGTCAGCGTTCCGATCTGCCTCCAGCCAAACTGAAGACCGAAATCCCGGAGCCACCGGAAGAGATCGTTCGCACGCATTTCCTGAATGGTGGAGCCGTACAAGGGCGCGACCTGCTGCTGCGCCGCCAGTTGCAATAGCGCGCGAGGCGTCCACCAGACCCGCGGGATGTAGGCGCCGGCCAGATGGCAGAAGTCGTGGGCATAGATGTTGCAGAACGTCAGGCCGGCACGCGGTTGATACCGCTGATGCGCAGGATTCTCGGCATCCAGCCACTCGATAATGGCCCCAAGCGACAGCCGTAGTTCTTCGGCCGTGCCGCCGGTTCGGCTGGGCTGCTGCGGTTCGTTCAGCGTATGGGCATTGGCGGGCGCGGTGCGGCGCGTGACGACGCCGCTCTTGCGCGGCATGTGTACCGCGACAATTCCCACTGACGGCGGACTCGATTCCGGCACGGCGACCGGGATCTCCTGATAATCCGAATCGGCGACCAGGAATTTCCTGGAAGAATAGCCGCGGAAATACGCCCCGCTAAGGCTGGTCTCGATTTCCAGGAACCCGCCTTTTGCCCGTTCCGAGAAAGCGCGGACGGGGTGCCCATCGGGCAGGTTCGCCAGGACATTGGCCTGAGGCGGTTCGCTTATCCACGGGTCGCTTCTCAGGCGTAGCATGCCTTCCTTGGTTTGCACCTTGAGCGCGATCCCGGCGCCAGCCAGCGCCGCCACGGGCGCCACCGCGGCCTCGCCCGCCGCGGGCGCCCTCAGAACGGCGGGCGTGCCCGTTGTTCCGACCGTGTGACACAGCCGCAGGAAGTCGAAGAAGGTCTCTCCGTAGTACTTCTCACCGTCGAAGTAGCCCTGCTTCAAGCCCTTGGCTGGCTTATAGCCGCCGGTGTTGTACGCGATGGCGATGGCAGTCAGCTCCAGGTCATCGAGATCGGTTCTGCCGTCATAACCCAGCCGCTTCGCGGCCGACCTGAGCTCTTTCAGGCATCGGTTCAGGGCCGTCCCAAAGTCCGCATACAAGCCATTCAGGAAGAACTCTGGTTCGGTCTTGAAGAACTGCAGATCCAGCTGGAATATGCCAAAGCCGTGGCAGAACTTGTTAGGCTTTTTGGCCACGGCTGCATATCCGGGGACGTACTGCGCCATGTCAACCAGGGCCTGATGCGCCAAGTCGAACATTTCCTTGCCTTGCGCCACGCCGAGCAGATCCGTCTTGGTCTTGGGAAATGCCGAACGTCCGCGGTCGGCGTCCAGGGTATCCCCGACGCAGAGCCGGAGAATCTCACTCACGGACAACCCCGCCTTGCGCAAGGCTGACCAGATCTGGCCGGTCTCCTGGCAGGCCAGCGCCGTCATGAAGTCGACGGTGAGCGGCGTTCCGGCCACGGCGGCATCGATCGGCCCATGAAACTGAGATTTGAACCAGCGGATGTTGTCGGGGGTGGGCATGTATCCCTCCAGCCAGATATGGTCAAAGCCGGAGCGTGCTTCCGGCCCGGGAAGACGGCGGATTTTTGGTTCGAGTTGACACTGCCCCCGGACGCTTTCCCATACCCCAAATAGGGGATGCGGACTTTACTTCATCCGCCGGCTCGGCCCTCTTTTCGAAGCGCCACAATCGTCTTGACAAGGCCCGGTCACCCTCGGAACATACCCCTTCCACCCGGGGAGCTTCGGCAAGAAGCTGTGTCCCCGACGCAAGGACCGCTACCAGGCATGTCACACCCCGATCTGCATATCCTCGCCCAGGCCTCCCAGGACCTGCTCGCCGCCGTGCGCCGCGATGCTCCGCTGGTGCAATGCCTGACCAATTTCGTATCGATGAACTACGCGGCCAACGCGCTGCTGGCCGCCGGCGCATCCCCGGCCATGGTGCATGCGGTGGAAGAGGCTCCCGAATTCGCGCGGATCTGCGGCGCTGTCGTGATCAACATTGGCACCCTGTCCGCGCCCTGGCTCGACAGCATGCTGCTGACCGCGGCGTCCGCCGGCCAGGCCGGCACGCCATGGGTGCTGGACCCCGTCGCCCATCACGCCACCGCCTTTCGCCGCGATGCCGTCCAGCGGCTGCTGGACCTGCGGCCCGCCATCGTCCGGGGCAATGCGTCGGAGATCATTGCGCTGGCTGGCGGACAGAGCGCCGGCAAGGGCGTGGATTCCCGCGATGAAGTGGCGCAGGCGGAGCAATCCGCCCGCGACATCGCGGCGCGGCGCCAGACGGTGGTCGCGGTGACCGGCGAGGTGGATTTCGTCACCGACGGGGAACGTTCCGTGCGCATCACTGGCGGCTCGCCGCTGATGCCGCGCGTAACCGCAACCGGCTGCGCGCTGACGGCCGTGGTGGGCGCCTACGCCGCGGTGTCCGCGAAAGACCCGTATGCCGCGGCAGTCGCCGCCCTCTCCTGCTTCAGCATCGCGGGCCGACGGGCCGGAACACTGGCGGACGGCCCCGGATCGTTCGCATGGCGGTTCCTGGACGCATTGGCCGGGCTGGAACACGACTGCCTGACACGGGAATCGCCGCTGCGCTGAGCGCCGCATCCCTCCGCTGGCTCCAGCCATCCTTCTGCCTGACCCACCCGTGTCATGGGTAGGTCACACGCTGTCCCCAGAATTGCTTTCCTTCAACACGGAGGAAAGACGGTGAAGCCACACGTACGCAAGTTCTTCGCGGTATCCGCCAGCTTCGCGCTGCTGACCAGCCTGTCCGCCTGCGGCGGCGACGACGATGACGACGATTCCGTGCCCGAAACGCCGCCACAAACCAGCGTGCCCCAGGGCGCGACGCTGGACCTTGCCATCCTGGGCACCACCGACCTGCACGCCAATGTGCTGGGCTACGACTACTACAAGCTGGCCGAGGACAAGAGCTATGGCGTGGACCGCGCGGCCACGCTGATCGCCAACGCCCGCAAGCAGCACGCGAACACGCTGCTGTTCGACAACGGCGACACGATCCAGGGCACCGCCCTCTCGGACTACCAGGCGCTGGTATCGCCCGTGCAGTGCGCCGACATGATCGCGATCTACAAGCAGATGAAGCTGCTGTCCTATGACGCGGCCACCATGGGCAACCACGAGTTCAACTACGGCCTGCCCTTCCTGTCGCAGATCACCAACGTGGACTTCGGGCTGGCCGGCATCGGCAAGGGCACGGCGCAGACCAACCCGGCCGGCGCGAAGGACTGCGCGGCCCCTCAGTTCCCCTTCGTGTCGGCCAATGTGGTCTCGGCCGCAACCAAGCAGCCCATCTTCAAGCCCTGGGTGCTGCTGAACAAGACCTTCAAGGCCGCCGATGCCAGCGGCAAGAGCATCGACGTTACGCTCAAGGTCGGCGTGATCGGCTTTGCGCCCCCACCCATCCTGCAGTGGGACAAGGCCAATCTGGAAGGCCATGTAGAGGTCACCGGATGGAAGGAAACCGCGCAGCGCTACGTGCCGGAAATGAAGGCGGCCGGCGCGGACCTGATCGTGGCGCTGGCGCACGGCGGCATCGACATGGCCACGGCCTATGCCCCCGCCATGGAGAATGGCGCGGGCTATCTGAGCCAGGTGCCCGGCATCGACGCGCTGATCACCGGCCACCAGCACCTGCTGTTTCCCGACACGAACGCCAAATCCCAATTCGCCGGACAGCCTGGCATCGAGCTGGAGAAAGGCCTGATCAATGGCGTGCCGGCGGTGCAGGCGGGCCAGTGGGGCAACAACCTGGGGCAGATCACGCTGAAGCTGGCCTATGACAAGGGCTGGCAGGTGCAGAAGGACGCAACCCAGGTGCAGCGTATTTCCACACGCCTGACGGCGCAGAACGGCGCCACGCCGGCCACCTACGTCGAACCCGACGCCGCCGTGCAGCAGCTGGTCCAGGCGGAGCACGCGGCAACCATCGCCTACGTCAAGACGCCCATCGGCCAGAGCCAGTTCGACATGGCCACGTACTACGCGCTGACCGGCGACGTGTCCGCGCTGCAGGTCGTGAACATGGCGCAGATCGACTATCTGACGGACTACATCGCGAAGAACAGCCCCGCCTATGGCGCACTGCCCATCCTGTCGGCCGCCGCGCCCTTCAAGGGCGGCCGCAACGGCCCCGGCGACTTCACCTATGTGCGGCAAGGCAACATCGCCATCAACAACGCGGCCGACCTCTACCTGTATCCCAACACGCTGCAAGTGGTGCGAGTCAGCGGCGACATCGTGCGCCAGTGGCTGGAGAAAACCGCCGAGCAGTTCAGGCAGATCGACCCCGCGCAGGTCGCGCCCCAGGAACTGATCGACACGGGCTTTCCGACGTTCAACTTCGACGTGCTCTATGCCGCCGGCAACGCCCTGCAGTATGAGATCGACGTGACCCAGCCCAAGGGTTCGCGGATCACGGCGTTGACGTATCAGGGCGTGCCGCTGGATCCGGCCGCGCAGTTCCTGGTCGTCACCAACAACTACCGCGCCAGCGGCGGCGGCGACTTCCCCGGCCTGGCCGGCGGCAAGGGCGACATCGTGCTGCAGGCCCCGGACGCCAGCCGCGACGTGCTGATCAGCTACATCAAGAAGAATCCCACGCTGGACCTGGCGACCTATGGCCTGGATCGCAGCTGGCGCTTCGAGCAGCTGGGCGCCTTGGCCGGACCGGTGGTGTTCTCGTCGGTGCCCGGGTCCCTGGCGATGGCCGCGGCGCACGGCGTGACCAATGTCTCGGTGTACGACGCCACGCCGGACCCCGTGACGCAGCTGTCGCGCTACGCCGTCGACCTCAGCCTGTAAGCCACGCGGGCGCCCCGCGACGGGGCGCCCCGTCTATCGGTAGTACACGCAGATGCGCTTGCCGCCGATCTCGTGCACGTCGATCGGCAGTTCGTACAGATCGCTCAGCACTTCCGGCCGGATCAGTTCGGCCGGCGTTCCGTGGCGCGCGATGCGCCCCTGCCGCATGGCCACGATGCGGTCCGCGTAGCTGGACGCGAAGTTGATGTCGTGCAGCACCAGCACCACCGTCTTGCCCAGCTCGTCCGCCGCCCGGCGCAAGGTCCCCATCATGGCGACGGCGTGCCTCATGTCCAGGCTATTCAACGGCTCGTCCAGCAGCACGTAGCGCGTGTCCTGGCACAGCACCATCGCCACGAAGGCGCGCTGGCGCTGGCCGCCGGACATCTCGTCCAGGTAGCGGTCGGCCAGCGGCTCCAGATTCAGGTAGGCAATGGCCCGGTCGATATGCGCCTTGTCGTCCAGCGTCAGGCGGCCGCCGGTATGGGGGTAGCGGCCGAAGGCCACCAGGTCCTTCACCGTCAGCCGCAGCGGCAGGTGATTGTCCTGCCGCAGGATGGACAGGCGGCGCGCCAGCTCGCGGCTGTCCGCCTTCGTCACGTCCAGTCCTTCGACCAGCACGCGGCCCGCCGTCACCGGCAGCAGCCGGCTGACCATGGACAGCAAGGTCGACTTGCCCGCCCCGTTGGGCCCGATGATGGCGGTGACGCCGCCCGCGGGCAGATCGAGGCTGACCTCGTCGATCACCACGGTGTCGCCGTACTGCTTGCTGACTTTCTGGATTTCTATCATCGGCGCCTCTTGCGCAGGATCAGGACGAGGAACATCACGCCGCCCACGAATTCAATCACCACGCTGACCGTGGTGTTCAGGCCCAGCACGCGTTCGAGCAGCGTCTGGCCGCCCACCAGGAAGATCACGCTCAGCAGGGCCGCGGCGGGAACGGTGTGCTTGTGCTTGTCCGAACCCATGGCGTGGTAGGCCAGGTTGCTGACCAGCAGGCCGAAGAACGTCACCGGGCCTACCAGCGCCGTGGACACCGACACCAGCACGGCGATCGCCGCCAGGGTCAGCATCAGGGTGCGGCGGTAATCCACGCCCAGGTTTACGGAGATTTCCCGGCCCAGCGCCAGCACGTCGTAGCGGCGGCGCATCCGCCAGAGCAGCAGGGACGCCGCCAGCACGGCCGCCAGCGCGATCGGCAACAGCCCCACGCGCACCGAATTGAAGCTGGCGAACATGCGGTCCTGCAGCACCAGGAACTCGTTCGGATCGATCAGCCGCACCACGAAGTTGGACAGGCTGCGAAACAGCAGGCCGAAGATGATGCCCACCAGCATCATCAGGTGCAGGCTGCGCACGGCGTCCGAAAACAGCCAGCGAAACAGCAGGCAAGCGAACGCCGTCATGGCGCAGACCTCAAGCAGGAACGAGGCGACCGGATGGCTGGCGCTGGCCGCCGCCTGGCCGAAGCCGAACACCACCACCGCCTGGATCAGCAGGTACAAGGCATCGAAACCCATGATGGCGGGCGTCAGGATGCGGTTGTGCGTAATGGTCTGGAACAGCACCGACGACACCGCCACGGCATAGGCCACCAGCAGCATGGCCACGAGCTTGCCGCCGCGAAATGGAATCACGAACGACCACTGGCCGTTCGCGCCCAGCGTCATGAAGGCCGTCGCGCAGGCCAGCGCGACGCCGGCCAGCAACAGCAGGCGCCACGCCTGCGGCGCGCGCGCGGCGGACCCGCTAAGCGAGGACTCAACCAAGGCGGTTCCTCCGCGTGCGCAGCAGCCACAGGAACAGGATGCTGCCCAGCACGCCTACCACTGTCCCGATGGGAATCTCGTAAGGGTGGATGACCAGCCGGCCGATGATGTCGCAGGCCAGCACGAATATCCCGCCCAGCGCGGCCACCCACGGGATGGCCCGGCGCATGTTGTCGCCCAGCACCAGGCTGACGGCGTTGGGCACGATCAGGCCCAGGAAGGAAATGCCGCCCGCGGTCACGACGACCACGGCCGAAATGGCCGATACGATCAGCAGGCCCACCAGCGTCAGCCGCGCGTGGTTCAGGCCCAGGTTGGACGCGAACTCGCGCCCCATGCCGGCCACCGTGTAGCGGTCCGCGGCGGCGTAGGCCGCGCACGCCAGGCCGAAGCCGATCCACAGCAGCTCATAGCGTCCGCGCAGCACGCCCGAGAAATCACCCGTGGTCCAGGCGTGCAGCGATTGCAGCAGATCAAAGCGATATGCCACGAAGGTCGTCACCGCGTGGATCACGCCGCCCAGGATCAGGCCGATCAGCGGCACGATGAATGGCGTGCGCAGCGGCACGCGGCGCAGCAGCGCCAGGAACAGCAAGGTGCCGGCCAGGGCAAAGCCCGTGGCCGTCAGCATCTTGCCGATCACCGGGGTGTCGGGCGCCAACAGGGTGATGACCAGGATGCCCAGCGTGGCGGACTCGACGGTGCCGGCGGTCGTGGGCTCGACATAGCGGTTGCGCACCAGCATCTGCATGATCAGGCCCGCCACCGCCAGCGCCGTGCCCGCCAGCAGCAGGGCCAGCGTGCGCGGCACGCGGCTGACCAGCAGCAGGCGCCAGGCGCGCTCGGCGTCTTCGCCCCCGTTCCACAGCGCGGCCCACGGCATCTGGCCCGCGCCCAGGCTGATGCTGGCCGCGCACAGCAGGAGCAACAGCATCAGCGCCACGGCCAGGCCACCCCAGCCGCTGATCATTCGCCGCCAACTCACCGGCGGCCCTTCCACGCATCGTGCATTCCGCTTACTTTCCTTGCGCCAGCGCGGCTGCGATCTCGTCCACGTTCTGCTGCATGGCCGTCAGCCCGGCGCTGCCCAGCAGATACCAGTTGAAGCCGTTCAGGTAGACCACGCGCTTGTTCTTCCACGCCTTGGTCGGGCGCACAAGATCGTTGTCCAGCATGCGCTGGGCCGACACGCCTTCGCGGCCGATGGCGGCGTCGCGGTCGATCACGAACAGCCAGTCGGGGTCGGTCTGGGCGATGAACTCGAACGAGATCGCCTGGCCATGGTTCGACACGTTCAGGCCGGTCGCGGCGGGCTTGACGCCAAAGGCGTCATGGATCACCCCGAAACGCGAGCCCGGACCATAGGCGCTCATCTTGCCGCCGGTGGTCAACACGATCAGCGCGGTGCCGGCGTTGGCGGCCTTGCCCTGCAGGGCCGAAATGGACGCGCGCAACGCATCCAGCTTGTCCTTGGCCACCGCCTGCTTGCCGTAGATGGCGGCCAGCGTTTCGGTATTGCGCGTCACGCTGCCGACCAGGTCCTTGGCATTGACCGTGAGGTCCACCGTGGGAGCCAGCCTGGCCAGTTCGTCATACTTGGGCGCGGACCGGCCCGCCACGAAGATGACCTGCGGCGCGGCCGCGTGGATGACCTCGAAGTTGGGCTCGAACATCGTGCCCGCCTTCAGATAGCGTGAGTCGGCGTACTGGCTCAGCTGCGGCGGCAGCTTGGCGGCGCTGGGCACGCCCGTCGGCTCCACGCCCAGCGCGTGCATGGTGTCCAGCACGGCCAGGTCCAGCACGATCGTCTTGGACGGATTGGCCGGCACGGCGGTCTCGCCGCGCGCATGCTTGACCGGCAGCGTGGCCTGCGCGGCGCACACCGCGGCCGCGGCGCCCAGGGCCAGGGCCAGCCCGGTCCGGGCTGCCCAATGGCGGACACGGCCCGCTTGCGTTCTATTCGTCATAAAAACCTCTCTGTTGTGGGCGCATAGCGCCCGTCAATCTCAGAACTTCACGCCCACGCCGAGCCAGTAGCGGCGGCCGTCCTCGACATAACCGAAGTCTTCGTAGGCGACCTGCTTGTCGAACAGGTTGTAGATGCCGGCATAGACCGACACGGTCTTGTTCACCGCGTACGATCCGCCCAGGTCCACGAAGGTGTAGGAAGGAGCCACCAGGTCTCCCGACGACGGGCCGGTGATGGGCTGGCTTTCCCGGCCGCGGAAGTTCACGCGGGCCCAGGCCTGCAGCGCGTCGGACGGCTGCCAGTTCACGGTGGTGGTGAACAGGTGCTTGGGCAGCTGATTCAGCGGCTCGCCCTTGTATTGCCCGGACTTCTGCTCCGACTTCGTAAACGTGTAGCTGCTGGTCATGGACCAGTCGCTGGCCAGCGGCAGCTTCAGGCTGGCTTCGACCCCGCGCGACATGGCCTTGTCGACGTTCATGTACGTGGTGGGGTTCGAGCCGAACTGGTTGGGGCCTTCGGTGCACTGGGACAGCGGGCACGCCACGCGGGTGATCTTGTCCTTGAAGTCGTTGTTGAAGATCGTCACGCCGGCATTCATGCCTTCGCCGTCGTCATACAGAAGGCCGATTTCCTGGGTCACCGATTTCTCGGGCGTCAGGTCCGGGTTGCCGTACATGTTGCCGCCGCGGCTGACCTGGCCCCAGCCTGCCACCGTCTGGCGCAGGTCGGGCGCGCGAAAGCCCGTGGAGACTCCGCCCTTCAGGGTCCAGCGCTCCGCCATGTGCCACACGCCATACAGGCGCGGGCTGAAATGGCTGCCGAAGTTCTCGTCCTCGTCCATGCGCAGGCCGGTCGTGACGGCGAAGCTCTCGGTCAGGCGCCATTCGTCTTCGGCGAACAGGGCCCACTGATAGCGGTCCACATTGCTGGGGCCGCCGGCCAGCTGGTTGCCGGTCTGGTCGTTCAGGCGCTGGCTGAGATAGCTGCCGCCCAGCGTCAGCATGTGGGAACCCAGCGGCATGGACCAGGTGCTTTGCAGATCCAGGTTCTTGATCTTCATCTGGCGCGAACGGTTGTCGAACTCTTCCTGCTGCACATAGCTGTCCGACACGCTCCAGCCCCAGCGCCCGGTGTGCGACAGCGCCCACTTGTTGCTGCGGTAGTCGGTCTCGGACGACGCCGGGCAGCCGGTGCGCGCGCAGGCTTCGCCCGGCGCCAGCGGCTGTACCGTCTTGCCCAGCGTTTCCTGGAACTTCTGGCGCATCGTGGTCGCTTCCAGCACGATGTCGTGGTCGCGGTTGGGCGTCAGCGCCAGCTTGGCGGTCACGCTTTCCGCGTTGCGCTTGCGGAATCCGTCATAGATGTTGTCTTCGTCGCGCTGCGTGGCCTGGCCGTAGATCTGCAGGCCCAGCAGGTCGTTCTTGATCGGACCGGCCAGGTAGAAATTGCCCTGGTAGATGTCGCCCGACTTGTTGCTTTCCTGGATCGTGGTGTCCATGCGGATCTCTCCGCCCCACTCGTTCGGCACCTTGCGGGTGATGATGTTGATCACCCCGCCCATGGCGTCCGATCCGTACAGCGAAGACATCGGGCCGCGCACCACTTCAATGCGCTCGATGGCGGAAAGCGGCGGCGTCCAGCCGCCCTCGACGCCCGTGGAGTCCGAATTGGTGCGGGTCTCGCGGGAGCTCTGGCGCTTGCCGTCGATCAGGATCAGCGTGTATTTCGGTCCCATGCCGCGCAAGCTGATGTCCTGGCGGTCGCCGCCGCCGGTGACGATGACGCCCGGCACTTCCACCAGCGCATCGTTCAGGTCGCGGTAGAACTTCTTGTCCAGATCCTCGCGCGTGATGACGCTGATCGAAGCAGGCGCGTCCTGGATGCGCTGCTCGAAACCGCTGGCCGTGACCACCACGGTGTCCATCGTAGTGGTGGCGGTGTTCGCGCCCTGCGCCCAGACAGCCGCCGGTCCCATGCCAAAACCCGCGGCGCACAAGGCTGCGACCAACTGCTTGCGTGTCGCCACAACGCGCCGGCCAGCGGCCAGATCTTTCCTGCTCATGATTCCGATTTCTCCCGTCCCAGGCCCGCGCCGCACCCCGCGTGCGGCGTCGTGCCTGCCCTTCATTTATGAATGAAAACTATTCTCATATTAGAATTGGACCTGACGGAGGCCGGCAACACGCTTTCCGCAACTTTTATCTTCTTTGCATTTCTTGACACTCCGGCGCGCGGCCTTGGGCCAAACTGCCGGATGCAGGACGCTTACTACGCATGCCTTTCACTTATTCAGCGGTGTCGCGCCGCTTATTGCTGATCGACGACGACGTCGAGCTGGCACAGATGCTGCGCGAATACCTCGAACCCCATCACTGCCAGCTCACGCTGGCGCACACCGCCTCGCACGGACACGCCCTGCTGGCGCAGGACGATTTCGACCTGGTGCTGCTGGATCTGATGCTGCCCGACGGCAACGGCCTGGACCTGCTCAAGCACTACCGCCAGCGCTCTCGCCGTCCGGTCATCATGTTCACCGCGCATGGCGGCGAGACCGATCGCGTGCTGGGCCTGGAGTTCGGCGCCGACGACTACCTGGCCAAACCCTTCAGCCCGCGCGAACTCAAGGCCCGCATCACCGCGGTGATGCGCCGCTTTGAAGAAGCGCCGGAAGCGGCCAGGCCCAGCCTGAGCCTGGGCGCGCTGTCGCTGGACCCGGCCACGGGGCGCGTGCGCCTGGGCGCCGATGAAGTCGTGCTGACCGGCGCCGAACAGCGCATCCTGGAAATCCTCATGCGCGCGCCGGGCCAGGTGATCGCGCGCGACCAGATCGGCCTGTACGCGCTGGGCCGCACGCCAGACCGCTACGACCGCAGCATCGACACCCACATCAGCAGCCTGCGCAGGAAACTGCGCCTGGACTGCACCGCCGACACCCTGTCCATCCGCAATCTGCGCGGCCTGGGCTACGTGCTGGCCGGCCCGGCATGATGGGCTGGCTGCCTGCCCGCTCGCTGTTCTGGCGAGCCTTCCTGACCTTCTGGGGCGCAATGGCCGTCATTCTGGTTTGCGGAATGATGCTGACCGCCGCCGTTGCCTGGTATCGCTTCAATTCGCTGGACGGCCTGAACCCCGGCAACCTGACGCGCGACGCCGCCCAGATCGCGCGCACGCAGGGCCAGGACGGGCTGGCGCGCTGGGTCCGGATCATGGACGATCGCTACTCCGCCCTGCAGATCTATGTCATGGACAGCCAGGACGCGGATATCCTGGGCCGGCGCCTGCCCACCCGCATGCATGACTGGCTGAGCGCGTACCGCGCGGCGCCGGACCGGTCCCCGCAGGCGGACTACCTGCCCGTGGACCCCACGGGTGAACGCGTGTCCTGGTGGGAGCCGCAATTGCTTCGCCTGCCGGACGGTTCCGAACTGCTGATGCTGTTCCTGCCCTTCGACTCGTCGCGCTGGGAAGTCCTGGCGCTGTCTCCCGTGGCGCTGGCCCTGCTGCTGTTCGCACTGGCGGTGACCGCCCCCTTCTGCTGGGCCCTGACGCGCCACATCACCGCGCCCCTGGCGCAACTGCGCCACACCACCCATGCGCTGGCCGCGGGACACCTGGAAGCTCACACGCCACCGAAGCTGGCCCGGCGCAAGGACGAACTGGGCCTGCTGGCGCGGGATTTCGACGCCATGGCGGTCCGCCTGAAGGCCTTGGTCGACACGCGCGAGCAGCTGCTGCACAACATCGCGCACGAACTCCGGTCCCCACTCGCGCGGCTGCGCCTGGCCTCGGAACTGGCGCGGCGCAACGACGAACGGCACGACCTGCAGCTGGACCGCATCGAACGCGAATGCGAGCGCCTGGATACGCTGGTGGGCAACACGCTGCGGCTGGCGCGCGTGGGCGCGCTGCCCGTGCCCTCCGAAACGCTGGATCTGTCGGAGATCGTGTCCGACGTCGTGGAAGACGCGCGCTACGAAGCGGAAGGCCGCCACCTGCGCATAAGCTGGGATACGCCGCCTCCGGTGCCCATCGTCGGCGACCGCTGCAGCCTGGCAAGCGCCATCGAGAACGTGCTGCGCAACGCGTTGCGCTTCGCCCCGCCGCATAGCGCGATCCGCGTGCGCCTGCTGATCAACGCGAGCGAGGCGAGCCTGGAGATCGAGGATCGCGGGCCTGGCGTCGCCACCCAAGACCTGGCGTCCCTGTTCGAACCCTTCTACCGTGCGGCCTCGGCCACGCCGGGCAGCGGCGCCGGACTGGGGCTGTCGATCGCGCAGGCCGCGATCGTCGCGCACAAGGGTTCGATCTCCGCGCGCAACTTGTCCCCGCAAGGCTTGAGCGTGCGCATGGAACTGCCGCGGCTGCCCGGCTCCGGCAAATAAAAGGCCCCGCGCACGGCGAGGCCCTATGCCGGGACAGCCCGGCAGCCGCCGGGCAATCTTCCCGCGTCAGAACGTGATGTTCGCCGACACCCACAAGCGGCGGCCTTCCAGGACCTGCCGGTAGGAATTGGTCCAGTTGGCATTGGCTGCCGGCGCGGACGCGCCGACCTTGGTCGGGCCGTAGTTCACGAAGTTCTTGTCGAACAGGTTGAACACCGACGCCGACAAGGTCACGTTCTTGTTGACCACGTACGAGCCGCCCATGCTGGCCAGCCAGTACGGGTTGTAGAACACCTGTTCCTTCTCCCAGTTCAGATCGTTGAACTGCTTGGCGCGGTACTCGCCGCGGACCCAGGCATTGAACTGTTCGTTGATGCGCCAGTTCAGCCCCAGGTTCAAGGAGTGACGGGGCTGCGAACCCAGCGGCTGGCCCTGCTTGGCGCCCGAGGTCACTTCGCTGGCGGTCAGCGTGTAGTTGCCGTTGAAGGACACGCCGCCGTACAGCGGAATCCGGCCACCCAGCTCGAAGCCCTGGATGGTGGCGGAATCGATGTTCACGCGCTGCGAGAAGTTGTCGACCGGAACGCCGTTGCGCTCCCACACGCCCAGGTCCAGGCAACCCGGCGCGGGGCCGCCGCGGGCCAGGCAGTTCGGCACATTCTGGCTGTCGATCTTGTCCTTGAACTTGGTGTGGAAGGCGGTCAGGTTGCCCGACAGGCCTTCGCCATCGTCGAACAGCACGCCCAATTCGGACGAGGTGCTGCTCTCCGGCTTGAGCTGCGAATTGCCCAGCAGCGGCATGGTGCCCTGCGCGCCCAGGCCGATGATGCCGTCCGTCATCAGGTTGATGTCCGGCGTCTTGTAGCCCTTGCTCACGCCGCCCTTGAAGGTCCACGTCGGCGTCGCGTTCCATACCAGGTAGCCGCGCGGACTCCACTTGCCGCCGAACTGCTCGTTGCGGTCATAGCGCGCGCCGGCGGTCAGCGCCAGGCTATCCACGATGCGCCATTCGTCTTCCGCGAACAGCGCCCATTGGTACTGCCGCTGGTCCAGCGGCGCCGACACCAGCGTGTCCTTGAATTGCTGCTCGCGCCACTGGCCGCCCATGGTCAGGTTGTGGCGCTCGTTGAACAGCGGCATCGTCCACTTGGTATCGAACACCCAGTTGTCGTATTCCAGGTCGCGCTTGTCGCCATCGGTAGGCTGGCGCGGCACGTTCATCGGGTTCGTGCGGCCGATGGTCTCGGTGGTGTCGTAGACCAGGCTGGTATCCGAGCTGACCGAACCGCTGTAGCGGCCCAGGTGAGTCAGCGCGTAGCGCTGGCGGTTGAACTTCATCTCGGGTTCATAGCCGCCGCCCTGGCGGTTGCGCGCCACGCTGGAGTTCAGCGTGCCCAGTTCGCCATTGGAGTTGTCGAAGGTCTGCCAGTTGCTGTCCACGTCGAACATGATGTCGTGGTTGCGGTTGGGCGTCAGCGACAGCCGCAAGCCCACGTTCTGCTGCGTGCTGTCGCCCAGGCCGCTGAAGCTGGCGATGTCGCCGGTGTAGTTGCCGCTGTTGTACTCGGCCTGGTTGAGGGGATAGCTGCCGTGCGCGCTCAGGCGGCGGTAATGGCCGCCGCGCAGGCTCAGGCCCAGCTTGTCGGTCTTCAAGGGGCCGCTCAGATAGAAAGCCGCGCCGTAGTTGTTGCCAAAGCGGTTGTCGCCCTGCGCCGTGCCGTCCAGCGTAAGCTGGCCGGTCCATTCCTGGCCGACCTTGCGGGTGATGATGTTGATCACGCCGCCCATCGCGTCGGACCCGTACAGGGTGGACATGGGGCCGCGCACCACCTCGATGCGCTCGATGGCGGCCATCGGCGGGATGAAGTTGGTGTCCACGTCGCCAAACCCGTTGGCGCGCGCGCCCGAACTATTCTGATTCAGCCGCTTGCCGTCGACGAGCACCAGCGTGTAGTCGCTGGGCATGCCGCGGATGCTGATGTTCATGCCGCCTGCCTTGCCGCCCCGCTCCACCGACACTCCTTCCACATCGGCCACTGCGTCGGCCAAGTTGTGGAAAGGCCGGGTTTCCAGCTGTTCGCGCGTGATCACCGAAATGGACGCCGGCGCATTCCGGATCTCTTGCTCGAAGCCGGACGCCGTCACCACGACGGTATCCATCTGCGCCACGCCCATGGTGTCTTCCAGGCCGGCCGTGCCGGTCTGCGCCTGGGCGCTGCCCGCCGCGGCGATGGCCAGCGCGAGCGGCAAAAGACGGAAGCCCGTGAAGGATGTTGCACGTGCTCCCCCGGAGCCGTTGATGCTTTTCTGAATCGACATGGGAATCAAATAAAAAAACCGCCCTGGGAGGCGGCGCGCGCACTGCGCTGATTGGAATTTTTTATGGAACGGCAATGATAGGCATTCCTATTATTTGATTCAACTTTTCGTCAGCTTTTATTCAGAAATATGAAAGTTTTTAGATAAATCTCAAAAAAACGATGTATCTGCACGACAACTTTCGTTATCGCGCAGCGTACAACCGGGGTCGGATTGTCAGTCGGAATCGGCCAGAATGGCGGCCGGCAGACGCGGCAGGACGCGCATGGCGTTGGCGGTCGTGGCGTGCGCCACCTGCGCCGGCGAGATGCCGCGCAACTCCGCCAGCACCTGCGCGATGCGGACCAGTTCGCCGGGCCGGTTGCGGCGCTCGGGCGGATGCAGCCAGGCGGGGGGAATGTCAGGCGCGTCGGTTTCCAGCACCAGGTGCTCCAGCCCCACGTCCACCGCGTGGCGGCGGATCTGGAGGGCGCGCTCGTAGGTCATGGCGCCGCCCATCCCCAGCGCGAAGCCATGGTCGATGAACGCCTGCGCCTGCTGGGCGCTGCCGTTGAACGCATGCGCGATCCCGCCGATGCGGTCATGGCGGCGCAGATGCTTCAAGAGTATGTCCTGGGACTTGCGCACATGCAGCAGCACGGGCAGCCGGAATTCGGCGGCCATCGCCAATTGCGCGGCATAGAACCGTTCCTGGCGTTCCCGCGGTTCGCCGGAGGCGATCCCGGGCACGAAGAAATCCAGGCCGATCTCGCCGATGGCGACAAAGCGGGGGTCCCCCAGCGACTGCCGGATGGCGTCGCGCAGCGCGTCCAGGTCTGAATCGGCCGCGCGCTGCACGTAGAGGGGATGGATGCCGAGCGCGTAGGCGCCCCCGGCGACCTGGGCGGCCAGGTCGCGCACCACCGGGAAGTTGGCGCGCTCGATCGCGGGGATGACGATGGCCTGGACTCCGGCCTCGCAGGCCTGGTCGGCCACCTGTTCACGGTCGGCGTCGAACTCCGCGGCGTCCAGGTGGCAGTGGGTATCGATGAGCATGGGCGGTGGCCTCCTTGCCTGGATTATCCGCCCGTCCCGTCTCAGGGCCTATGCAACTAACCCGAAACCAGGCGGCCGTTTTCCATCAGCAACTGGCGGTCGGCCCGGGCGGCCAGTTCCGGGTCGTGCGTCACGATGGCGAATGCCGTGCCCGATTCCTGGTTCACCTGCGTGAGCAGTTCGAACATATTGTGCGCCGTGTGCCGGTCCAGGTTGCCCGTGGGTTCGTCGGCCAGCACGCACACGGGGCGCGTCACCAGCGCGCGCGCCAGCGCCACGCGCTGGCGTTCGCCGCCCGACAGCTGCCCCGGAAAGTGGCCTTCCCGGGCGGACAGGCCCACCAGGCGCAGAACCTCGTGCGCGGCCTGGCGCGCCATGTCGCGGTTCTCGCGGCGCACGATCAGCGGCATGGCCACGTTGTCCAGCGCCGAAAACTCCGCCAGCAGGTGGTGGAACTGGTAGACAAAACCCAGGCTGCGGTTGCGCACCGCGCTCTTCCTGGCTTCGGACAGGCCGACGGCAAGTTGCCCGTCGACGGACACCGAGCCGCTGGAAGGCATGTCCAGCAAGCCCAGGATATGCAGCAAGGTGCTTTTGCCGGAGCCCGACGCGCCCACGATGGCGACCATTTCGCCGCGCGCCACCGACAGGCTGACGTTGCTCAGGACTTCGATGCGGGCGGGGCCTTCGTCGTACACCTTGACGATGTTGTCGGCCTGCAGCGCGGGCGTCAAGGAATCAGTCATGGCGCAGCACCTGTGCGGGTTGCAGGCGCGAGGCGCGCCAGCTCGGATACAAGGTCGCCAGCAGCGACAGCACCAGGGACGTCACGCCGATCGTGACGATGTCGCCGATCTGGGGATCCGACGGCAAGGCGCTGATGAAATAGATCTCGCGCGGCAGGAAATGCACGCCCAGCAGGCGCTCGATGAAGGGCACGATCACATCGACGTTGTAGGCGATGGCGATGCCGCCCGCCACGCCCAGCAAGGTGCCGATCACGCCGATCAGCGCGCCCTGCACCAGGAAGATGCGCGCCACTTCGCCGGGCCCCGCGCCCAGCGTGCGCAGGATGGCGATGTCGGATTGCTTGTCCTTCACGGCCATGACCAGGGACGACAGCAGGTTGAACGCCGCCACCGCCACGATCAGCGCCAGGATCAGGAACATCATGCGCTTTTCGGTCTGCACCGCCGCGAACCACGTGCGGTTGTTGCGCGACCAGTCGCTGGCCATCACATAGGGCGGCAGGACCTTCCTCAGCTCGGCCGCCACCTCGGGCGCCTTCTGCATGTCGGCGATGCGCAGGCGCACGCCGGCGGTGCCGCTTTCACGGAACACCCGGGCGGCATCCTCGTTGTCGACGAAGGCCAGCGAGGAATCGTATTCATAGTGGCCGGAAGAAAACACGCCCACCACGGTGAACTGGCGCATGCGCGGCGCGAAGCCCGCCGGGCTGATCGAGCCCTGCGGCGCCATCATCAGCAGCGTGTCGCCCAGCTTGACGCCCATGCCGTCGGCCAGTTCGTTGCCCAGCACCACGCCAAAGCCGCCGGGCTTCAGGTCGGTCAGCTTGCCCGACACCATCTGCCGGGGCAGGTCGGACACATTGCCCTCGGTGCCGGGGTCGATGCCGCGCACCTGGACCCCGCGCAAGGCCTGCCCTCGCACCAGCATGCCCTGGGCCGCCACGAACGGCGCGCCGGCCTTGACCTCGCGATTCTGCTCGGCCGCGGTGGCGAACTGCTGCCACTGCTCCAGCACCCGCTCGGGCGATGCGCCGGGAATGTAGAGTTCGATGTGCGGCAGCACCGACAGCATGCGGTCACGCACTTCCTTCTGGAACCCGTTCATCACGGACAGCACCACGATCAGGGCGGCGACGCCCAGCGCGATGCCGGCCATGGAGCTGGCGGCGATGAAGGAGATGAAGCGATCGCGGCGCCCGCGTCGCTGGCGGATTCGGGCCAACCCGGCATAGCGGGCGCCTATCCAGAGTTCGTAGGGTATTTTCAGCACGTGCGCATTATTGCATTAACCGCCTGCGAATCGCCCCACGGATGTGCGGTTCCACGACCAGGCGTGACAACCTATGGCAGCCGCCGGCGTTGCTTAGTTCCCGTGGCTGGCGCGGACTACAATCGCGCCCATGCTGATTGTCATTCCGGGCGCACTGCCCGCCCTCCCCGTTGCCGCCGAACTGGCCAAGCTCCTGCCGGAACGCGCGCCCACGCTGCACGGCTGGCTGCTGGCCGCCGCCGCCCGGCCCCAAGCCTTCGACCTGCGCGCGCATGGCTGTACGGCCTTTGAATCCTGGCAACTCGACCGCGCGGGCTATAAGCCCGAACCGGACCTCCTGCAAGGCGCCGGCCTGGGACCGCTGCTGGCCGGCCGACAGGATGGCAATGAAGCCGTCTGGCTGGCGGAACTGGTTCATCTGGCGCTGGGCACCGATCAGGCCACCCTGCTGGACCCCGGCATGATGGAGCTGCGCGCCGAGGAAACGGCCGCCCTGCTGGAAACGGCCCGCCCCTTGTTCGAGGACACCGGCTTCGCGGTCGAGGCCTTGTCGCCCGAACGCTGGCGCCTGCGCCTGCCGGAAGGCCTGCGCCCGCAGACCGGCAGCCCGATGGCCGTGGCCGGGCAGCGCCTCAACGAATGGTGGCGCCAGGACGCGGCAACGCGCCCGTGGCGGCGCCTGCTCAATGAAATCCAGATGGCGTGGCACGAACACCCCGTCAACGACGCCCGCGCGGCCCGTGGCCTGCCCCCGGTCAACGCGCTCTGGCTGTATGGCGGCGGCACGCCCTGGACGGCGGCGGCGGCAGGCCCCGCGCAGGTGCTGACCGGGCTGGACGCCCCCCAGCGGGCCGGCGACTGGGCCGCCTGGCTGGACGCCCTGGCCGAACTCGATGCGCGGCACCTGCGCCCGCTGGCTGGCAGGAAAGGCCTGCCGGACGCGCCCGCCGACCTGCTGCTGCTGGGCGACGACCGCAAGGTCGCCCTTACCCTCAAACCGCGCGGGGGCCTGCTCGGCTTGCTGCCCGCGCCCAAGAAAAACTGGAGCGCCTGGTGGTCTCACCCCGCTTAACCATCCGCCCGGCCGACCTGGCCGCCTGCCACGCCCTGGAAGCCGCGGGCGTCCATCCCCTGCTGGCGCGCCTGTGGGCCGCCCGCGGGGTGACGCATCCCGACCAGACCAGGCTGGCCTGGCCGTCGCTGTTGCCGCCTGCCGGCCTGACGCATTCCGCGCACGCCGCCGGCGTCCTGGCCGACGCCATCCAGGCCGGCAACAAGCTGCTCATCGTGGCCGACTACGATTGCGACGGCGCCACCGCCTGCGCGGTCGGATTGCGCGCCCTGTCCGCCATGGGCGCGGACGTGGACTTCCTGGTCCCCAACCGCTTCGAGACCGGCTACGGCCTGTCTCCCGCCGTCGTGGACCTGGCCTGCCAGCACCGCGCCGGCAAGCCCGACATCATCATCACGGTGGACAACGGCATCGCCAGCGTGGACGGCGTGGCCGCCGCCAACGCCGCCGGCATCGGCGTGGTCATCACCGACCACCACTTGCCGGGCGACACCCTGCCGGATGCCCTGGCCATCGTGAACCCCAACCAGCCCGGCTGCGGCTTTCCTTCCAAGAACCTGGCCGGCGTGGGCGTCATCTTCTACATGATGCTGGCCCTGCGCGCCGAGCTGCGCCGCCGCGGCGTCTACGCCGCCGACGGGGGCCCCCGCCTGGACGCGCTGTCCGACCTGGTGGCGCTGGGCACGGTGGCCGACGTGGTCAAGCTGGACGCCAACAACCGCCTGCTCGTCACGCAGGGCCTGCAGCGCATGCGCAGCGGCCGCCTGCAGCCGGGGCTGCGCGCGCTGTTCGCCGTCGCCGGCCGCGAGCCGCGCAGCGCCAACGGTTTCGACCTGGGCTTTGCGCTGGGTCCGCGCATCAACGCCGCCGGCCGGCTGGCCGACATGAGCCTGGGCATTGCCTGCCTGACGACCGACGACGAAGCCCAGGCGCTGGAAATGGCCCGCGAACTCGACAACATCAACCGCGAACGCCGCACGATCGAAGCCGAGATGCGCGAGCAGGCCCTGGCCGCGATGGAAGAGCCCAACGCATCGGCGGGCGCCACCGTCTGCGTGTTCGATCCGGGCTGGCACCAGGGCGTCGTGGGCCTGGTGGCCTCGCGCCTGAAGGAGAAATTCTGGCGCCCCACGCTGGCTTTCGCCCCCGCGGGCGACGACGAGATCCGCGGCTCCGGCCGCTCGATCCCCGACGTGCACCTGCGCGACGCGCTGGACCTGGTGTCCAAGCGCCATCCCAACCTGATCCGCAAGTTCGGCGGCCATGCCATGGCGGCCGGCCTGACGCTGGGCAAGGCCGACTTTCCCGCCTTCGCGCCCGCCTTCGACGCCGCCGTGCGCGAGTTGACGGGGCGCGACACCTTCGAGCCCGTGATCGAAACCGATGGATCGCTGGAAACGGGCTACGCCAATGCCGACGTGGCCGGCATGCTGCAGCAGCAGGTCTGGGGCGCGGGCTTCGCCGCCCCCCTGTTCCTGGACGAGTTCGTGGTGCGCAACCAGCGCCTGGTGGGTGAAAAGCACCTGAAGCTGTCGCTGGAACGCGGCCACCAGCGCTTTGACGCCATCTGGTTCGGCCACGACCAGTCCCTGCCGGAACACATCCAGGCCGCCTACCGCCTGGAGCAGAACGTCTGGAACGGCATGGTGTCGGTACAGCTGGTCATCGAACACGCCGCATAAAAAAAGCGGCGGGCGCCCGATACCGGAACGCCCGCCGCCGGCCCTGCCTCGCGGCAAGTTCTACTTGTTCACCAGCCTGGCCGGCTGCGCCAGCGCCACCAGCGCGCCCACCACCAGGCACCCCGCCAGCATGTACAGCCCGGTATTGGTCGTGCCCGTCATGTCCTTCAGCCAACCCACCAGGTAGGGGCTGACAAAGCCCGCCAGGTTGCCCACCGAGTTGATCAGCGCGATGCCCGCCGCGGCGGCGGTGCCGCCCAGAACCGCCGTCGGCAGGCTCCAGAACAGCGGCAACACCGTGCAGATGCCGATGTTGGCCACGGTCAGCGCCAGAATCGCCAGGATCGTATTGCCGCTCCAGACGGCCGAGAAGAACAGCCCCACCGCCCCGAACAGCGCCGGCACGGCGACGTGCCAGCGGCGCTCGCGGTGCCGGTCCGAATTGCGCGAGATCAGGATCATGCCGATCACGGCAAACAGGTTGGGAATCGCGGTCAGGAGGCCGATCGCCAGCGGGCTTTGCACACCCGTGCCCTTGATCAGGGTCGGCATCCAGAAGCCCACGCCATACAGCCCCATCACGAACGAGAAATAGATCAGCGCCATCGCCCACACGCGCGGCTTGGTCAGCGCAATGCGCAGCGGCGGGTCTTCCTTCTGCTGTTCCTCGGCCGCGATGTTGCGGATCAGCACCGCCTTTTCGTTGGCCGTCAGCCACTTGGCCTTGTTGATGCGGTCATCCAGATAGATCAGCACCAGCACGCCGATCAGCACCGACGGAATGCCTTCCAGCAGGAACAGCCATTGCCAGCCCGACAGGCCGTGGTCGCCGTGGAAGGTTGCCATGATCCAGCCCGAGATCGGGCCGCCGATCAGTCCGGACATGGGCACCGCCGTCATGAAGAACGTCGTGATGCGGCCGCGCCGCGCCGCCGGATACCAGTACGTCAGGTACAGGATGATGCCGGGAAAGAAGCCCGCCTCCGCCGCGCCCAGCAGGAAACGCAGGGCATAGAACATGTGTACGCTGGTCACGAACATCATGCAGGCGGAAATGATCCCCCACGTGATCATGATCCGCGCGATCCAGATCCGGGCCCCCACCTTGTGCAGGATGATGTTGCTGGGAATCTCGAAAATGAAATAGCCGATGAAGAAAATGCCGGCGCCCAGCCCGTACACCGTTTCGCTGAATTGAAGCTCCTGCAGCATCTGCAGCTTGGCGAAGCCCACATTGACGCGGTCCAGATAGGCCACGACATAGCAGACCACCAGCAACGGCACCAGCCGCCAGCCCACCTTGCGATAAATGCGGTCCTCCTCACTCGCCGGGATCGCCGGCGTGACCCCGGGGGTCATCGTGTTTTCCATCAATGTCTCCATTCCTCTGGCGGGATAGGCCGGCTGACTGCCGGCATCGTCGCGGTCCGCCCATCCCAAACCGGGGACGACATGGCCGCCTGGCAAGCCTAGAACCCCAGGGTTGACAAAAAACTGAACAACTCCGTCCTATCCACGCAAACCCCTAGAAACCGATCCGTCCCCCGTCTTGCGGCACGCGCCCGCGAACTTGGCCCATCCACGGTAAAATGCCAGGTTTCGCACAAAAGTCATCAGGACAGGATCATCATGGAAGCCGAACGTCAGAACCAGCTCGCAGCCCGCCTCGCCGATTACGCGGAGCGCGAACAGGCTCTACGGAGGTATCTTTGACTACGATGCCAAAGCTGAACGCCTGCACGTTGTAAACGCCGAACTCGAAGATCCGGCCGTCTGGAACGACCCCAAGCACGCCCAGGACCTGGGCCGTGAAAAGAAAGCGCTGGAAGACGTGGTGGAAACGCTCACGCTCCTGGGCTCCGGGTTGGCCGACTCGAACGAACTCTTCGAACTGGCGGCCTCCGACGACGACGACGCCACCCTCGAATCGATCGAGCAGGACGCCGACGCGTTCCAGGAAAAGCTCGAAAGCCTCGAATTCCGCCGGATGTTCTCGAATCCGGCCGACCCCCTGAACTGCTTCCTGGACATCCAGGCGGGCGCGGGCGGCACGGAAGCGCAGGACTGGGCATCGATGCTGCTGCGCCAATACCTGAAGTACGCCGAACGCAAGGGCTTCAAGGCCGAGATCCTTGAAGAATCCGACGGTGAAGTCGCGGGCATCAAATCGGCCACGATCAAGATCGAAGGCGAATACGCCTTCGGCTACCTGCGCACCGAAACGGGCGTGCACCGGCTGGTCCGCAAGAGCCCCTTCGACTCCTCTGGCGGGCGCCACACGTCGTTTGCCAGCGTGTTCGTGTACCCGGAAGTCGACGACTCGTTCGAAGTCGATGTGAACCCCGCCGACCTGCGCGTGGACACCTACCGCGCATCCGGCGCGGGCGGCCAACACATCAACAAGACCGACTCCGCCGTGCGCCTGACCCACATGCCCACCGGGATTGTGGTGCAGTGCCAGAACGACCGTTCGCAGCACCGCAACCGCGCCGAAGCCATGCAAATGCTGAAGTCCAAGCTCTACGAGCTGGAAATGCGCAACCGCATGGCCGAACAGCAGAAGCTGGAAGACTCCAAGACCGATGTGGGCTGGGGCCACCAGATCCGTTCCTACGTGCTGGACCAGAGCCGCATCAAGGACCTGCGCACGAACGTTGAAATTTCCAACACGCAGAAAGTGCTGGACGGCGACCTGGATCCCTTCATCCAGGCCAGCCTGAAGCAAGGCGTCTAAGTTTCGCGATACTCCCCGCACCCCGCACCCAGAGGTCTACGAATGTCTGACACCATCGCAATTCTCACCGGCGCATCGCGCGGCATCGGCGCCGCCATGGCACGCGGCCTGGCCAAGCCCGGCACCCGCCTGATCACCCTGGCGCGCCGCGAAGACCCCGAGCTCACCGCCTATGCCCGGTCGCAGGACGTGCAGCTGGAACAACTGTCCGTGGACCTCTCGGACCTGAAGGCGGCCGAAGCAACGGCCGAACGCATTTGCGCCGCGCTGCCGCGCGACGCGAAGCGCTATCTGCTGATCAACAACGCGGGCACGGTGCATCCCGTCGCCGGCACCGACGCGCTCATCGACGGCGCGGCCATCACCGCCGCCTTCAACCTGAACGTCACCGCCGTCATGCTGCTCACCGCGCGCTTCCTGGCCGCCGTGGAAGACCTGAAGGCCGACCGCCGCGTGCTGAACATCTCCTCCGGCGCGGGCCGCAACCCGAACGCCGGCTGGGGCGTGTACTGCGCCACCAAGGCCGCGCTCGACATGTATTCCCGCGTGGTCAAGCAGGAGCAAGGCGCCGACGGCGCCCGCATCGTTGCGCTGGCCCCCGGCATCGTCGACACCGACATGCAGGTCGCCATTCGCGCAAGCGACCCCGAAAGCTTCCCGGCGCTGGCCAAGTTCCAGGACTTCCACGCGACCGGCAAGCTGTCCTCGCCCGCCAACGTAGCCTCCCGCATCCTCGCCTACCTGGATCGCGAAGATTTCGGCACGACCGAAATCGACGACATCCGCAATTACGACTGATCCCCCGACCATGACCGACCACTCGACCACTCCGGCTCCCGCCCAGGATGAAAACCGCTTGATCGCCGAACGGCGCGCCAAGCTGGCCAAACTGCGCGAAACCGGGGTCGCGTACCCCAACGATTTCGTTCCGGACGCCCGCGCCGCCGCCCTGCATGACAAGTACGACGCCGAGGAGCAGGAAGCCCTGGCCGCCGCCGCCGTCACCGTCAAGGTCGCCGGCCGCATGATGCTCAAGCGCGTCATGGGCAAGGCCAGCTTCGCCACGCTGCAGGACAGCACCGGCCGCATCCAGATCTACCTGGACCGCGGCACGCTGGGCGAAGACAACTACGCCGCGTTCAAGCAATGGGACATCGGCGACATCATCGCGATCGAAGGGTCGGTCTTCAAGACCAACAAGGGCGAACTGTCGGTGCATGCCGCCACGGCGCGCCTGCTGTCGAAGTCGCTGCGTCCGCTGCCCGACAAGTTCCACGGCGTGGCCGACCAGGAACTGCGCTACCGCCAGCGCTACGTCGACCTCATCATGACGGACGCCACGCGCCGCACGTTCGAAGCGCGCAGCAAGGCCGTGGGCAGCATCCGCCAGTTCATGCTGAACGCCGGCTTCCTTGAAGTGGAAACCCCCATGCTGCACCCGATCCCGGGCGGCGCGGCGGCCAAGCCCTTCGTCACGCACCACAATGCGCTGGACATGGAAATGTACCTGCGCATCGCGCCCGAGCTCTACCTGAAGCGCCTGATCGTGGGCGGCTTCGAACGCGTCTTCGAGGTCAACCGCAACTTCCGCAACGAAGGCGTCAGCCCGCGTCACAACCCCGAATTCACGATGATGGAGTTCTATGCTGCCTACGCGGAATACCGCTGGCTCATGGACTTCACCGAAGAACTGATCCGCCAGGCCGCCATCTCGGCCACCGGCAGCGCCGTCCTGACCTACGGCGAGCGCGAACTGGACCTGTCCAAGCCGTTTGACCGCCTGACCATCTGCGAAGCCATCCTCAAGTACGCCCCGGGCTACACGCAAGCGCAGCTGGACGACGCCGTCTTCGTGCGCGCCGAACTGAAGAAGCTGGGCGCCGACGCCGACGGCCCGGTGCTGTCGCGCGCCGGCCTGGGCGCGCTGCAGCTGGCGCTGTTCGAAGAGACCGCCGAAGCCAAGCTCTGGAACCCCACCTACATCATCGACTACCCGGTGGAGGTCTCGCCGCTGGCGCGCGCCTCGGATACGCGCGAAGGCATCACCGAGCGCTTCGAACTCTTCATGACCGGCCGCGAAATCGCCAACGGCTTCTCGGAGTTGAATGACCCCGAAGACCAGGCCGAACGCTTCCGTTCGCAGGTCGAGGCCAAGGACGCCGGCGACGAAGAGGCCATGTTCTATGACGCCGATTACATCCGCGCCCTGGAATACGGCATGCCCCCGACGGGCGGCTGCGGCATCGGCATCGACCGCCTGGTCATGCTGCTGACCGACAGCCCCAGCATCCGCGACGTCATCCTGTTCCCGCACCTGCGCCGTGAAGACTAAGCAGCGGTCGGCGTCATGATCTTCAAGATCCTGATGCTTCTGCTGGTCGTGGCGGGACTGGTCTACTGGATCAAGCAACCCCGCCGCGTCCAGTCCGGCGCGCCGTACCGGCCCGTGCCCGCGCGCCGGCCGGTATTCATCGCGCTATGCATCGCCACCGCCATCGCGGCGGTGGCCGCGCTGCTGACCGCCCTGCTGTGGATGGGCGGCGTGGCGGGCGGGGTCACCGGCGGGGGCTATCACGGCGAAGCGGATTTCCTGCTGCCCGTGTCCGGATCCCTCCTGGCGCTGGCCATCGCCTGCGCGGTGGGCGCCTTTCTCAAGCGCCGCGGCTAGGCTCCACGGGCCAGCGTCCCGCTCCCGCCGGCAAGGCCGGCAGGGAAGCCTGCAGCATCGCATCGATGAATTCGGCGGGCGCCAGGCGCCCGCCGGGCTTGTACCACTGCACCGTCAGGTTCATCGCGCCCAGCACGCAGCGCTTGATGACGCGCGCGTCGCCCTGGATCAGCCTGGCATCCACCGCCCCCGCCACCACCGACTGCCACATCGCCTCGTAGCGGTCGCTGAGCACCTTGACGGCCGCCTGGCTGGGCGCCGACAGGCTGCGCCACTCGTACACCAGCGCATTCATGGCGTCTCCGCCCGCGCCATGCAGCATGCTCCACATATGCACGCGGAACAGCGCCGCCAGCCGATCCGCGGGCGCGCCATAGCAGGCCAGCGCGCGTTCGCCGTGGTCGATCACTTCCTGGATGCCGTTGTTCATGACCGCCACCAGGATCTCTTCCTTGCTGCGGAAATGGTGGAACAGGCTGCCCGATTGAAGCCCGACGGCGCGCGCCAGCTCGCGCACCGTCGTGCGCTCATAGCCATGCCTGCTGAAGAGGCGCCCCGCGGCCAGGACCAGTTCCCGGCGGCGTTCGGAGTCCGCGCCCTCGTCCTTGGACGCGGCAGTCCCGGTCTTGTCCATGGCGGCTCACAGCCTCTGGATGATGGTCGCGGTCGCCATGCCGTGGCCGATGCACATCAGCTGCATGCCCAGCTCGCCTTCGGTCGCCTCCAGCCCCGCCAGCATCTTGCCCATCAGGCCCGCGCCCGTCGCGCCCAGCGGATGCCCATGCGCGATCGCGCCGCCCCAGGGATTCACGCGCGCCGGATTGGCGCCCAGTTCGCGCTGCCAGGCCAGCACCACGCTGGCAAAGGCTTCGTTGATCTCGATCCAGTCGATATCGTCCAGCGCCAGACCGGTGCGCGCCAGCGCCTGGCGGGCCGCGGGGATCACGCCGGTAAGCTGCATCACCGGGTCCGACCCGATCACCACCCGCGCCAGGAATCGCGCCCGTGGCCGCAAGCCGTCCGACAGCGCGGTGTCCCGGTCGGCCAGCAGCACCGCCGCCGCGCCGTCCGCCAGCTGGCTGGCATTGGCGGCAGTCACGCTGCCCTGCCCCGGCGGTCGCAGCGCGGGCGCCATGGCGGCCATGCGGGCGCGATCGGTGGTTTCGCGTATGCCTTCATCGCGCAGCGCGGCCTCCTGCGGACCCGGCAGCAGCTCCGCATGCAGTCCCGCCTGCGCCGCCGCCCACGCGCGGGCGTGGCTCGTGCGGGCCCATTCATCCATCTCGGCCTGCGACAGTCCCCAATGCTCGGCGATCCGTTCCGCGCTCTCGATCTGGTGGATCAGCGGGTAGCGCTTGAGCAGCGCCGGATTGAGCGATTCGAATCCGCGAAACTCGCGCTGCCCCAGCGTCACGTCCAGGAACATCGGCACCCGGCTCATGCTCTCGACCCCGCCCGCCACCACATAGCGCATATCGCCCGCGGCAATCGCCTGCGCGCCAAAATGCACCGCCTGCTGGCTGGATCCGCACATGCGGTTCAAAGACACGCCCGGCACGCTTTCGGGCAGCCCGGCCAGCATCGCCGCCAGCCGCCCGATGTTGGCGCCCTGCTCGCCCGCCTGGCTGACGCAGCCGGCAATCAGATCCTCGACCTTGCCTCCGGGCAGCCCGGCGCGTCCCAGCAATCCTTGCACGGTCCGCGCCAGCAGCGAGTCCGGCCGGGTTTGCGCCCACCACCCGCCGCGCCGCCCGAAAGGCGTGCGCACCGCTTCCACGATCACGGCTTCGTTCATGCCGTCGTCTCCTCAACGTAGAGCGTTTCGATTTCGTCCGCGTAGACGCGATAGATGCTGGCGCGCCTGACTTTCATCGTCGCCGTCACTTCGCCGTCGTCGTGGTCCAGTTCCTTGGTCAGCAGATGGAAACGCTTGATCTGCGACACCGGCGCCAGCCCGGCATTGGCGCGCGCGATCTCCTGCTGGACCAGTTCGCGCACCTGCGGACATTCCGCCAGCGACCGGAAATGCGTGAACGCGATACGCCGGGACTCCGCCCACTTGCCCACCGTGTCGAACTCCAGCTGGATCAGCGCCGACACGTACTTCCGGCCGTCCGCGATCACGATGCACTCCTTCACGTAGGGACTGCCCTTGACCGCGTTCTCGATCTCGGACGGCGTCAGGTTCTTGCCGCCCGCCGTGATCATGATGTCCTTCAGGCGGTCCACGATGCGCACGCGCCCGGCATCCTCCGCCACCACGTCGCCGGTGTGCAGCCAGCCGTCGCGCACGGCATCGGCCGTGGCATCCGGGTTCTTGTAGTAGCCCTGGAACACCATCTCGCCGCGCACCAGCAATTCACCTGCCGCCCCCATGCGCCATTCCACGCCCAGGATCGGCTCGCCCACGGTGCCGACCTTCACCCGGTCGGGGTGCTGCCCGAAGATCATCCCCGCCGACTCCGTCAGCCCGTAGACCTCCACCAGCGGCACGCCCAGCGTGCGGAAGTAGCGCACCACGTCCGGCGGAATCGGCGCCGCCCCCGTCATCGCCACCCGCACCCGCCGCAGGCCGATGAAATTCTGCAGGGCGCGCAGCACCAGCCAGTACCACAGCAGTCGCGTCAGCCGCTCGCCCAGCCGGTATTGCGCGGGCGACTTCTCCAGGAATGGCGCGCAGCGGCTCAGCGCCTGCCGGTACAGCCATTGCTGCACGGGCCCCGCCTCCTGCATCTTGATGGAGATCGCCGCGTGCAGCTTTTCCCAGATCCGCGGCACGCCCAGGAAGATCGTCGGCGCGACTTCGCGCAGGTCTTCCTGCACGGTGCGGATCGACTCGCCGAAATTCACCTGCGCGCCCACATAGATGGGCACGAAGGTCGACAGCATCTGTTCGGCCACATGGCACAGCGGCAGATACGACAGGTGCACGCTGTCCGCATCCATCGAGAGCCGCTCCGCGATGCCGGGCGCCACGCCGCGCATGTTGCCATAGCTCAGCATCGCCCCCTTGGGCTTGCCGGTGGAACCGGACGTGTAGATCATCAGGCCGGTGTCGTCCAGCCGCTGGCCGTCCAGCATCGTGTTCAAGGCGGCCAGCTCCACGGCCTCCCGCGCGCGGCCGCCGGCCTCGACCTCGGCGAACGACACGATGCGCGCGCGGTCCTCCGGCGAGTACGAACGCAGGCCCTTGGTCTCCATCATCACGATGCGGCGCAGCAGCGGCAGCCGCCCGGCCACGTGCAGCACCTTGTCGGTCTGCTCCTGGTCCTCGCACACCACCAGTTCGACGTCCGCGTGCTCCAGCACATAGCCCATTTCCTCGGCCGGGCTGGTGGAGTAGACGCCGACCGCCACGCCGCCCGCCGCGCCCGCTCCCATCTGGGTCAGCAGCCATTCCACCCGGTTGTCCGAGACGATCGCCACCCGTCCGCCGCGGCTCAGGCCCAGGGCGCGCAGGCCCAGGCCCACGCGGCAGGCGCGCTGCCAGTATTCCCCCCAGGAGAGCGGCTTCCAGATGCCAAAGTCCTTCTGCCGGATGGCGATGGCGGATGGCTGCCGGCGTGCCTGTTCGCGCAGCATCTGCGGCAGCGTCAACGCCGGCCAGCCAGGCGCGGCGTCCGGCCCGCTGCTTCGGTTCGGATTCTTGTCCATCATGAGAGCCAGCGCTTGCGGCGCTTGTAATGCTTGATATCGCGAAAGCCCCGGGTCTCGCCCGAGCCGCCGACGCCCAGGTAGAACTCGCGCACGTCCGGATCCGCCGCCAGCTTCTCGGCGGTGCCGTCGATCACCACCTTGCCTGTCTCCATGATGTAGCCGTAGTGCGCCACCGCCAGCGCCACGGACGCGTTCTGCTCCACCAGCAGCATCGACACCCCCTGTTCGATATTGATGCGCGCGATGATGGAAAAGATGCTTTCGACGAGCATCGGCGACAGGCCCAGGGACGGCTCGTCCAGCAGCATCAGCTTGGGCTGCGCGATCAGCGCGCGGCCGATGGCCAGCATCTGCTGCTCGCCGCCGGACAGATAGCCGGCCAGCCCGCGGCGCCGCTCGAACAGGCGCGGGAAGTAGCCATAGACCAGATCAAAGTCCACGCGCGCCCCGGACCTGCCGGTCAGCGCATACGTCGCGGCCACCAGGTTCTCTTCGACGGTCAGGTCTTCGAAGACCCTGCGCCCCTCCATCACATGCGCCAGGCCCGAGCGCACCAGGTTCTGGGGCTTGGCCCCCGCGGTGTCGCCGCCATTGAAGACGATATGCCCGCGCACCAGCGCCCCGTCCTCCAGATCCAGCAGCCCGGACACCGCCTTCAGCGTGGTCGACTTGCCGGCGCCGTTGCTCCCCAGCAGCGCAACGATGCTGCCGGCCGGCACCGACAGGGACAAACCGCGCAGCACCTGTACCGCCTTGTTGTAGACGACTTCGATGTTGTTGATGTCGAGCACCGCCCGAGGCATGGCCTCGGCCGCGGGCCCTGCCTGCGCGTCCTGTCCCGGGTTCACGGCAGCCTCACTTGAGCACGATCCAATCGGAAGCGGGCACCATCTGCTTCTGCTTCACATCGGCGCGATAGATCCGGCCCACGGGGATCGAATTGCCCTTGATGCTGATCGGCACGCCGATAAGGCCGCCCGTGTCGAAGTCCTTGATGCCGTCCAGCGAAGCCTTCATATTGGCGGCGGTCAGTTCCTTGCCCGCGTCGAGCGTGCGCTTGGCCACCTCCGTGAACAGCATCGCCGCCAGGAAACCCTGCATATAGCCGGTGCTCTGGTACTGCGGACGCATTTCGCGAATCTTCTTGAGCATCGGCGCATCGGCGGCCGTGTCGTAGTAATACCGGTAGGGCATCACGCCCATGAAGCCCTCGGCGTCCTCGCCCATCTGCATGACGGTGGAGTTGTCCATGGTCCAGAACGTGCCCATGTAGCGCGTCTTCAGGCCCATGCGCTTGCCCTGCCCCACGAACTCCGGAATGGGCGCCAGCACGTAGCCGTGGAAAATGGTGAAGTCGGGATCCGCGCGGCGCAGCTTGATGACCTCGGTCGACACGTCCACGCTGCCCGGCGGCGTCATGATCTCGGTGACGACCTTCAGCCCCAGCTTCTCGGCCACCGCGCGTGAACTGGCGATCGGGTCGCGGCCGAACTCCGTGTCGGAATACACGAACGCCACCTTGGCGCCCGGCTGCTCCTTGGCGATATAGCGCAGCAGGATGCCGAACATCTCCGTGTAGTCGGGCCCCAGCATGAACTGCGCGGGATACTTCGCCGGATCGTTCAGTTCGGTCGCGAACGACGCCCCGGTCATCAGGATGTCGCCCGTGCGGTTCAGCTCGGCATTGATCGTCTTGGAAAAGCCGGTCGAATCGCCGTAGTAGAAATTCACCTTGTTCTGGCTGGTGATCTTCTTGAACGCCGCCACCGAGGCGTCCACCTTGTATGCCGTGTCTTCCGGCACGTAGCGCAGCTTGCGCCCTTTCACCCCGCCCTGGTCGTTGACGATCTTCACGTAGTCGGTGATGCCCGCGTGGATCCCTTGCCCGGCAAACGCGAACACGCCGCTCAGCGGAATGGACCCGCCCAGCACCAGGTCCTCGGCCGCCTGGGCGGCGGGCGCCGCCGCCAATGCCGCCGCCAGGCCCAACGGGGCCAACAACCTCGATAAACCGCTGCCTATCCGGATGCGCTTCATGGTTTGTCTCCTGGGTCTTATGGGTGGCCGTCGCCGCGTCGGGTGCGAAACGCTACGTGCGAAAAGGCCAGAGGTGAAAGAATCGGCGCACGCGCCGCCAGATTTCCGCGAGCCCATGCGGCTCGAAGATCAAGAAGCCCACGATCAGCAGGCCGAAAACGATGGTGCGCACCGGCGAAATCAGCCGCAGCGCATCGCCGCCCACGGGCAGCCAGCCGACGATCAGCTTGAGGAACTCCGGCACCATCGTCATGAAGACCGCGCCCAGGATGGATCCCAGGATCGAGCCCATGCCGCCCACGATGATGGCCGCCAGGAAGAAGATGGACATGATCAGCGGAAAACTCTCGGGCGTGACCACCCGAAAGAAATACGCCCACAGGCCGCCCGCCACGCCCGCGTAGAACGACGACAGCCCGAAGGACAGCAGCTTGTAGCGCAGCAGCCGGATGCCCAGCACCTCGGCCGAGATGTCGCGGTCGCGGATGGCGATGAAGGCGCGCCCGATGCGGGTGCGGAACAGATTCGCCGCCCCCAGCACCATCAGGACCGTCACCGGCACGATCAGCCAATAGATCTTGAACGAGGTATCCAGGTCCAGGCCCAGCACCCGCGCCGGCGGCACCTGCAGACCGGTGGTCCCGCCGGTGAACTGCCAGTTGGCAAAAATGAAATGCGCGATGAACGACGCCGCGATCGTGGCGATGGCCAGGTACAGCCCCTTCACCCGCAGGGACGGAATGCCGACCAGCAACCCGCCCGCCATCGCCACCACGCCGCCTCCCAGCAGGTTGACCAGGACCGGCGTGCCCAGGCGCAGCTCCATCACCGCCACGGTGTACGCCCCCAGTCCCATGAACGCGGCCTGCCCCAGGCTGACCAGCCCGGTGTAGCCCGTCAGGATGTTGAGCCCCGTCGCGCTGGCGATGTTGATCGCCACCAGGCAGGCCAGGTACAGCCAATACGCATCCGCCACGAAGGGAAACAGCACGAGCGACGCCGCCAGCAGCGCCAGCCACACATGCTGGGTGCGGGTATCGAACAGCGCCTCGTCGGCCAGGTAGGTCTGCTTGGCAGTCGCGATACGCATGGATCAGAGCCTCTCGATTTCACGGGTGCCGAAGAGGCCATACGGCCTGACCATCAGCACCACGACCAGCACGATGAAGGTGGCCAGCAACTTGTATTCGCCGCCCATGTAGGCACCCGCCCAGGCCTCCAGCAGCCCGATGAAGATGCCCCCGACCAGGGCCCCGGCCACGCTGTCCAGTCCCCCCACGATCACCACCACCAGCACCGACAGGCCGAACACGCCCATCGAAGACGAGATCCCGCCGATGGCGCCCACGATCACGCCCGACACCGCCGCGATCGCGCCCGCCGCCACCCAGGCCAGCGAGAACACACGCGGCACATTGATGCCCATGGCATAGGCCGCGCCCTGGTCCGACGCCGTGGCGCGCAAGGCGACCCCGCCGCGCCAATACCGGAACACCACCAGGACCAGCAAGGCCAGCACCACCGCCACCCAGAAGCCGTAGAAGACCTTGGGCGCCACGAAAGCCTCGCCAATCATGACGGGCGCGCGCGGCATGAATTCCGGCAACCGGCGCTGGTCGGCCGTCCAGATCAATTCCACCGCGCCCACCAGGATCGAAGCCAGCCCCACGGTGATCATGAACACCGAGATCGGCGCCTCGCCCAGCATGGGCCGTATCGTCAGCCGCTCGACCAGCGCGCCCAGCCCGCCAGACACCACGACCGCGCCCACGATCGCCAGCCAGATGGGCCACTCCATGCCGGTCGCGAACGCGTAGAACACGTAGGCGCCCAGCATCAGGAATTCGCCGATGGCGATGTTCACCACCCGCGTCGCCTTGTAGACGATGACGAAAGCCAGCGCCGCCAGGGCATACAGCCCGCCGCTGCCCAGCCCGGCCAGCGTGACCTCCAGGAGGAACAGCCAGTCCATCAGGCCGCCTCCCTCAGGCGCCGCCGCAGGTCGCCCACGTCGCCCGCGCCCAGATAGGCCTTGATGACTTCCGGGTTGGCCTGCACCTGGGACGGCGTGCCATCGGCGATCACCTGCCCGAAGTTCAGGACCACGACGTGGTCCGACAGGTCCATCACCATGCCCATGTCATGTTCCACCATGAGCACCGTCAGTCCCCACTCGGACCGCGCATCCAGGATGAAGCGCGCCATATCGTCGGTCTCTTCGCGGTTCATGCCGGCTACGGGCTCGTCCAGCATCAGCACCTTGGGATTCATCGCCAGCGCCCGCGCCAGCTCCACGCGCTTTTGCAGCCCGTAGGACAGCGCCGCCACCGGCGCATGGCGGATATGGTCGATCTCCAGGAAGTCGATGATGCGTTCTTCAATGTCGGCCCGCAGCGCCATTTCCTCGCGGCGCGCGCGCCCCAGGTAGAACAGGGCATCCAGCACGTTGCTGCGCAGGTGGGCATGGCGGCCCAGCTTGATGTTGTCCAGCACCGTCATGCCGCGAAACAGCGCGATGTTCTGGAAGCTGCGCGCCAATCCCAGCCTCGCGCGTTCCGGCGCGGCCACGCGCGTTATGTCGCGGCCTTCAAAGCGGATCTGCCCCGATGCGGGCTTGTAGAAACCGGAAATGGTGTTGAACAGCGAGGTCTTGCCGGCGCCGTTGGGGCCGATGACCGTGGTGATGGAGCCGGCCGCCACGCGAAAGCCCACGCCCGTAAGCGCCTTGACCCCGCCGAACGCCAGCGTCACCCCATCCACCTCCAGCAAGGGAGGCCTGTCGGACTGATCCACCATTTGTCTCCTCGCTTTTTGCGAAGTATTTTTGCCGCCTGGGGCGGACATTTTTACGACGGTGAATCTGGCGAACCCGCTAGGCAGGAGATGCAACGAACCTGTCTTTACCTACGCCAGTACAGCGCCGGAAAATCGTTCTATGCGTTACGCTAAGCGTGCTTAAAACAAAACCAAGCAAGCGCTCGGTTCAGACCATAGCATCGCGGTTTTTGGATCGACAGTTGGTATTTACCCGACAACGGAGACTAGCCATGACCCAGGGACTTCCGGCCTTCCAGACCTTGCTGCTGGAGGCCGACGGCGCGCTCGCGACCGTCACGCTCAACCGCGCCGACACGCTCAATGCCATCGATGTAGCCATGGCCCGGGACCTGCAGGCGGCCGCCCAATGGCTGGAAACGCGCCAGGACATCCGCGTCGTTCTGCTGCGCGCGGCGGGCAAGGCCTTCTGCGCAGGCGGCGACATCGGCATGTTCACGGGCGAGCCCGCCCAGGTACGAAGCACGCTCCTGGACCTGTTCACTCCGCTGAACGATTTCATCGCGCGGATCGCGCGCATGGACAAGGTCTGGCTCGCTCAGGCGCATGGCGTGGCCGCCGGCGCCGGACTGTCGCTGGTACTGGCCTGCGACCTCGCCATCGCCGATACGGGCACGCGCTTCATGACGGCCTATCTGAAGCTCGGCGCCACGCCCGATGCCGGCATGACGCATGGGCTCATGCGCTTGCTGGGCCCGAGACGCGCGCTGGATCTGCTGCTGCGGCACGACGGCTTTACCGCCAGCGACGCGCTGGCTTGGGGCATCGTCACGCGAACCGCCCCGCCCGAGGAACTCGCGGCCGCGGCCCTGGCCTACGCGCGGGACATCGCCCGCCACGCGCCCCATGGCATCGCGGGCGCGAAAGACCTGCTGCGTTCGGCCGAGCACGCCACGCTGGAAACCCAGCTGGCCGAAGAGACCGCGCGCTTTCTGGACTCCGCCACGCGCGCCGACTTCGCGGAAGGCGTCAGGGCATTCCGCGAGAAACGCCCACCGCAATTCACCGGACAGTGACCCCAGCGGGGGCCGCCCGCGGCATCGCGGGCCACCAGCCTGCTGGCGCGCCTGCCCGGATCCGGGTCAGATGACGCGCTTTTCCACCGCCTGCGCCCACCGTCGCGCCACCGAGGGCGACGTCGCGCAGGTGGCCGACTCCGTGACCACGCGCACGGCGCGCTCCAGCAGCTGGATATCGGCCTCGTGCTGGCGGGCCACGTGCGGATCTTCAAAAAAGATCACGCGCTGGCATTGATGTTCAAGCACCAGTTCGGCAATCTGCGCATCGCCGCCCAGCGGCCCGCTCAGGTAGCGGTGCACCCAGGGCGTATCCTTGGGCCAGCCGCGCGACCAGGCCAGGTCGTTCAGGCGCCCGCCGGTCGTGCCGGTGGCCACGCGCCGCGCGAACCGGGACAGCACGTCGAAGTGCTCGCTGGCAAAGGCCACCATCTCGTCCTTGAGCGCATCGTGGGCGATCATCGCCAGCGTCTGCCCCGTGAAGTTGAAGTGGCGCGACGCCGAGGCGTCCGGCGCCAGTCCCGCATGAATGCGTTCGACTTCCATCCATTCAATGGCGCCGGCCAGCGTCGAAATGAACGGCCTGCCGTGCGTGATGCACTGGCGCTTGAGCGCCAGCGCTTCCGGAAAAATCGACGAAGGATCGACAGGATCGATCAGGTAGATCGCACCGTCGAAGGGCGCCTGCCCGTCGCGGCCTTCAGTCACGCGGGCCACCAGCTTCATCAGGCCGCCCTCGCGGCCATAGGGATAGCGGACCAGGCCGCCATAGCCCTGCAACATGCCCTCGCGCACGATCGCGTCATGCGTGCGGCCCACGGTGTGCAGCTGCACGCCCAGCTCGCGTATCGTGGACGAGCACGCGCGCAGCCAGGTGAACAGGGCGGCATCGGGGGTTTCATGGTGCAGTCGATTGGCGGCCAGGCCAAAACGCAATGGGGCAGCGGGCATCGGTAGACTCAGGCTAGGAAGAACAACTAACGGATCCCCGATGATACCGTGGCCATCAAGACCGCGGCATGGCAAACGCGGATTCCCCCCGCGCGGCGCAAGATCGCCCGCCCGTGGATGCCGGCCGGAAACAAAAACGCTCCCATTGGGGAGCGTCTTGCTGCGTGGCGGTCAATCCGCCTCGTCGATCCAGGCCATCTGGATGGCCTCCAGGATCTTCTCGCCGCAGTGGGCAGGATCATCGCTGAATTCAGGCAAGGCCATGACCCATTCGCGCAGCTCCATGAATCGCAGCGTCTTGGGGTCGACGTCGGGATGCGCGTCCACCAGCGCGGCGGCGATCTCGTAGGTGTCGGTCCACTTCATCAATGGCCCTCTTTCGCGTGGTTGATCGTGTACTTGGGGATTTCGACCGTCAGGTCGGCATCGGTCACCACCGCCTGGCAGGACAGGCGCGACGTCGGGGTCAGGCCCCAGGCCTTGTCCAGCAGGTCTTCTTCATCGTCCGTGGCGTCTTCCAAGGAAGAATACCCCTGCTTGACCACCACGTGACAGGTCGTGCATGCGCACGACAGTTCGCAGGCATGCTCGATATCGATATGGTTATCCAGCAGCACGCGGCAGATCGACACGCCCTTGGGCGCGTTTTCGATCACGGCGCCTTCCGGGCAGTAATCGGGATGAGGCAATACAGTCAGTTTCGGCATAACTTCTTTATCAGGCGATCTCGTCAAGTTTGCGGCCAGCCAGCGCGGCGCGGATACTGCGATCCATCCGCCGCGCGGCAAAGTCGTCGGTCGCGGCCGACAAGGCCTGCACCGCTTCTTTCACCGTGTCCACGTCCTGGGCTTCCTGCGCCCCGATGGCGGCCTGCAGGCACTCGTCCACCCGCTTGCGTTCATCGGCGTCCAGCAGGTCGCCGTCGACCGCCAGGGCAGCCTGCACGGACTCCACCAGCTGACGCGCATCCACTTGCTGCTCGCGCAGCATGCGGGCCTTCGCGTCGGTGTCGGCCTGCGCCACGCTGTCAGCCAGCATCCGCGCGATTTCATCGTCCGACAGGCCGTAGGACGGCTTGACGGACACCATGGCCTCGACGCCCTGGCTTTGTTCCCGCGCGGTCACGCTCAGCAAGCCATCCGCATCCACCTGGAAGGTCACGCGGATGCGGGCGGCGCCCGCCACCATCGGCGGAATGCCGCGCAGCTCAAAGCGTGCCAGCGACCGCGAATCCGCGACCAGGTCGCGTTCGCCCTGCACCACATGGATGCTCATGGCCGTCTGGCCATCCTTGAACGTCGTGAATTCCTGGGCGCGCGCCACGGGGATGGTGCTGTTGCGCGGGATGATGCGCTCAACCAGTCCGCCCATCGTTTCCAGTCCGAGCGACAACGGAATCACATCCAGCAGCAGCCAGTCTTCTCCCGGCGCGCGGTTGCCCGCCAGCAGATTGGCCTGCAGGGCCGCGCCCAGCGCCACGACCTGATCCGGATCCAGATCGGTCAATGGCTGAGTGCCGAACAGCTTACCTACGGCGGCGCGCACGACGGGCATGCGCGTCGCGCCGCCCACCATCACCACGCCGCGCACATCGGCGGGCTTGAGCGACGCATCGCGCAGGGCGCGGCGCGCGCAGTCCAGCGTGCGTTCGATCAGCGGCTGGGCCAGCGTTTCAAATTCAGCGCGGGTCAGGACCAGATCCACCTCGCGGCCGTCGGACAACGCGAGCTTCAGGCTGGCGCTGTCGGCGTCGGACAAGGCTTCGCGGGCCGCCCGGGCAGCCATCAGCAGGCTCCGCCGGTCCGCGGGCGAAAAATCGCCTGCCGCCAGCCCGGCCACGGCGTGATCCACGATCAGCGCGTCGAAATCATCGCCGCCCAGCGCGGTATCGCCGCCGGTGGAAATCACTTCGAACACGCCCTGGGTCAGACGCAGAATGGAGATATCGAACGTGCCGCCACCCAGGTCGTATACGGCGTACACGCCTTCCGAGGCATGATCCAGGCCATAGGCGATGGCCGCCGCCGTGGGTTCATTGAGCAGGCGCAAGACGTTCAGGCCCGCAAGCCGGGCCGCATCGCGCGTGGCCTGACGCTGGGCATCGTCGAAATACGCGGGCACCGTGATGACGGCGCCCACCAGGTCGTCGCCCAACACGTCTTCCGCGCGCTGGCGCAGCACCGCCAGGATCTGCGCGGAAACCTCGACCGGGCTCAGGTCGCCCTGGGCCGTGCGGATGCGCACCATGCCGGGCGCGTCCACGAATTCATACGGCGCGCGCGTGGCGCGGGCCTCTTCCAGCGAGCGGCCCATGAACCGCTTCACCGACACAACGGTGTTCAGCGGATCTTCGGCCTGCTGAGCCAGCGGCTCGCGGCCGGTCGTGACCTTGCCGCCGGGGAAATAGCGCACCGCCGACGGCAGCAAGGCATGGCCTTGCGCGTCGGGCAGCACTTCGGCGACGCTGCTGCGCACTGCCGCGACTAGCGAATTGGTAGTGCCCAGATCGATCCCGACCGCCAGCTTGCGCTGGTGCGGCGCGGGCGACTCACCGGGCTCGGATATTTGCAATAAGGCCATGATTCTAATTTTCTGGTCAGTAGGCCGCGCTGTGCTGGCGCCCGTCGCACGGGCGCCCCAACGCGCCTTTGGCTATCCAGCGGGTTGGACGTGCGCCAGCTCTTGCGCCAGCTTTTCCACGAACATCCATTCCCGCACCTTGAGCCCGGCCGTCGCGTAGTCTTGCTCGTCGTCCAGCAGGCGGGTCAGCGTGGCGCGCATCTCGGCGCGCGCATCGTCCAACTCCGCTTGCAGAGCGGTCAAGGCGCCGCCGTCGTCGCGCGCATCGTCCAGCATCTCGCGCCAGGTCATCTGCTGCATCAGGAAAGCCGTGTCCATCGAGGTATTGCTTTCGGTCTGCAAATCCACGCCGGCCTGTTCGCACAGGTAGCGCGCACGCAGCAGCGGATCCCTCAATTGGCGGTAAGCCTCGTTGGCGCGCGCCGCCCATTGCATCGCCACGCGGCGTTCCGCGGGGCTTGCCGTGGCAAAACGGTCGGGGTGCACCTGCGCGGCAACGGTGCGCCAAGCGCTTTCCAGTGCCCCGGCGTCCAGGTCGAAGCGCGCCGGCAAGCCAAACAGGCTGAAGTGATCGTCTCCAGCCAAGACTTACACCGTGAACGACTCGCCGCAGCCGCAGGTCGCCTTTTCGTTGGGGTTGCGGAACTTGAAGCCTTCGTTCAGGCCCTCGCGGGCGTAGTCCAGCTCCGTGCCGTCCAGGTACGAGAGGCTCTTCGGATCGATGAAGACCTTCACGCCGAAGCTCTCGAACACGATGTCTTCCGACGCAACCTCGTCGACATACTCCAACTTGTAGGCCATGCCGGAGCAGCCCGTCGTCCTAACGCCGAGCCGCAAGCCGATACCCTTTCCGCGCTTCTGCAAGTAGCGGCCGATGTGGGTGGCAGCCTGTTGGGTCAGGGTAACGGACATGGTCAGCCCGCCACAGCTTCGGCCGGAACCGAGTGCTTTTCTTTGTAGTTCTGCACCGCGGCCTTGATTGCGTCTTCAGCCAGGATGGAACAGTGGACCTTCACGGGCGGCAGGGCCAGCTCTTCGGCGATCTGCGTGTTGCGGATGTTCATGGCCTGATCCAGCGTCTTGCCCTTGACCCATTCGGTCACGAGCGAGCTGGAAGCAATGGCCGAACCACAGCCATAGGTCTTGAAGCGCGCATCTTCGATCACGCCGGCTTCGTTGACCTTGATCTGCAGCTTCATGACGTCGCCACAGGCCGGGGCGCCGACCATGCCGGTGCCCACCGACTCGTCCGACTTGTCGAACGAACCGACGTTGCGCGGGTTTTCGTAGTGATCCAGAACTTTGGTGCTGTAAGACATGTTAATTCTCCACGTATATCCAGGCGCGGGCGCTCAGTGCGCAGCCCACTGCACGGTGTTCAAGTCGATGCCTTCCTTGGCCATTTCCCACAGCGGCGACATATCGCGCAGCTTGCCAACCCGGCTCTTGATCAGCTCAACCGCAAAATCCACTTCCTGCTCGGTCGTGAAGCGGCCCAGCGTGAAACGGATCGAGCTGTGCGCCAATTCGTCGTTGCGGCCCAGGGCGCGCAGCACATAGGACGGCTCCAGGCTGGCCGAGGTGCAGGCCGAACCGCTGGAGACGGCCAATTCCTTGATCGCCATGATCAGGGATTCGCCTTCGACATAATTGAAGCTGACGTTCAGGTTGTGCGGCACGCGCTGGTCCATGTCGCCGTTCAGGTAAACCTCTTCGATCTGCGACAGGCCATTCCAGAGACGGTCCCGCAGCATGCGGATGCGCTCGTTCTCGGTGCCCATTTCTTCGCGCGCCAGGCGGAAAGCCTCGCCCATGCCGACGATCTGGTGCGTGGCCAGCGTGCCCGAGCGGAAACCGCGCTCGTGGCCGCCGCCGTGCATTTGCGCTTCGATGCGGATGCGCGGCTTGCGGCGCACATACAGCGCGCCGATGCCCTTGGGGCCGTAGGTCTTGTGGGCCGAGAACGACATCAGGTCGACCTTGAGCTTTTGCAGGTCGATTTCCACCTTGCCGGTCGCCTGCGCGGCGTCCACATGGAAGATGATGCCCTTTTCGCGGCAGATCTCGCCCAGCGTTTCCACGTCCTGGATCACGCCAATCTCGTTGTTCACCATCATCACCGACACCAGCACGGTATCGGGACGCAGCGCGGCCTTGAAGACGTCCAGATCGATCAGGCCGTTGTCCTTCACGTTCAGGTAGGTGACTTCGAAGCCCTGGCGCTCCAGCTCGCGACAGGTGTCGAGGACGGCCTTGTGCTCGGTCTTGACGGTGATGATGTGCTTGCCGCGCTCCGCGTAGAAATTCGCGGCGCCCTTGATGGCCAGGTTGTTGGATTCGGTGGCGCCGGAGGTCCAGACGATTTCGCGCGGGTCGGCATTGACCAGCTTGGCGACTTCTTCACGGGCGCGCTCGACGGCCTCTTCCGATTCCCAGCCGAACGCATGGCTGCGCGAAGCCGGGTTGCCGAAGTTCTCGTACAGCCACGGCACCATCTTGTCCACGACGCGGGGGTCAACCGGTGTCGTGGCCGAATAGTCCAGATAGATTGGGCGGGTGGTCATTTCTACAACTCCTGATACTTCTTATACGGTGGCATTGGCAGCGACGGTCGTGGTCGGGGCGTTGGCGGCGTTGGCGCCTCCCACCCTGTTCACACGCACCGCGCAGGCCTGCGCTTGATTGTTGGCTTCCTGCAATTGGCGCACGCGCTGCTGATCAACCAGATCTTGCAGGGACACCGAATCCAGGTAATCGACCATCTTGCGATTCAACGTGGCCCAGAGTTCGTGCGTCATGCACTTGCCTGGCTTGCCATCGTTGCCGCTCGTACAGTCCCGCTTGCCGCCACAGCTGGTGGCGTCCAGCGGTTCGTCGACCGCGAAGATGATGTCGGCGACGGTCACGTTGCGCGCCAGGCGGGCAAGAGAATAACCGCCGCCCGGGCCACGCACGCTGTCCACGAGTTCGTGGCGACGCAGTTTCCCGAATAGCTGTTCCAGATAGGAAAGCGAGATGTTCTGACGCTGGCTGATGGCCGCAAGAGTGACCGGGCCGCTATGCTGCCGCATAGCCAGATCGATCATGGCAGTCACGGCGAAACGCCCTTTGGTAGTTAGCCGCATGGTGGGTTCCCTGTGATTCGGCAATGGCCGCCAGCGAATCCAGCGGTCAATACCCGAGTAATTGGCTCAAGTATAGCCTATTCCCGACTAATTTGGTATGGCTCCCGGCTAGAAAAAACCGCGCATTTGCGCGGTTTTTTCAGTGCCATGTACCCCGAGAACCGCGCTGCAGGCGGTTCTACACTATTGCGTATCAAGCCGCCTGGTACTGGGTCGCGCGCTTACGGACCAGTTCAAGAACACCCTGACAGGCGTCCTCCAGGTAGTCCAGGACCTTGCCGAAACCATCGGCGCCGCCATAGTACGGATCGGGCACGGTGGCCTCCTCGAACTCATTGGCAAAGCGCATCAGCAGCATCAGCTTGTGCTGATAGGCCTTGGGGCATTGCTGCTGCATGGCGGACAGATTGTCCCAGTCCATGGCGAGGATAAGATCAAAGTCGCGGAAATCTTCCGCGGTGACCTGACGCGCCTCGCAGTGAGTGATCTCGTAGCCGCGTTTACGCGCCGCAGCCTGCGCCCGGGCATCAGGCGCCTCGCCGATATGAAACGCGTGCGTGCCCGCGGAGTCGATGCGAACGACATCGCCCAAACCCGCGTCGTTCACCAAATGGCGAAACACGCCCTCTGCGCTCGGCGAGCGACAGATATTGCCCATGCAAACGAAAAGTACCTTGGTCATCATGGAATCAAGTGTGCGGGAAAACCCGAGATAAGGCAAGCTTTTTTTGCGCCTGCGCAATTGACGAAAAGCAAATACGTCCCTCTTCTTTTCCCAAACAAATCATAGACTTGAGCAATACTTTTCAGGTAGGCACTGAGACTTCCGCAGCAAGAATTCCCGCGATTGTGGCAGCACGATTGCAACGCAACAGATTTTCGTTGCGTTCAGCCAACCGTCAGCCAGCAGACACGTTTAGATACACGTATTGCACCTATACCGCGCCGTCCAGCAGCACCCTCTGCTTCAAGGCCGTCAGCGCGTCCCGGGCCGCGGCAGCCTGCTCGAACTCGAGGTTCCTCGCGTGGTCCATCATCAGCTTTTCCAGCCGCTTGATTTCGCGGGACAGGGCTTTCTCGTCCTTCAGGAATTCGGCTGGAACCGCAGCTTCCAGGGCGTCGTGCTGGGCAGGCGCCACGATGCCGTCGATCAGTTCCCGCACCGCCTTGTGCACGCCGCGCGCCGTAATCCCATTGTCGAGATTGAACTGCAGTTGCTTGGCGCGGCGGCGGCTGGTCTCTTCCATGGCGCGCTGCATCGAATCCGTGATGCGGTCCGCATAGAGAATGGCATGGCCATTCAGGTTGCGCGCCGCGCGTCCGATGGTCTGGATCAGGCTGCGCTCCGACCGCAGGAAGCCCTCTTTGTCCGCGTCCAGGATCGCCACCAGCGACACCTCGGGGATGTCCAGGCCTTCGCGCAACAGGTTGATCCCCACCAGCACGTCGAACATGCCCAGGCGCAGGTCGCGAAGAATCTCCACCCGCTCGACGGTGTCGATGTCGGAATGCAGATAGCGCACCTTCACCCCGTGCTCGGCCAGGAAGTCGGTCAGGTCCTCGGCCATGCGCTTGGTCAGGGTGGTGACCAGCACGCGCTCGCTCTGCGATACGCGCGCCTTGATCTGGCCCAGCAGGTCGTCCACCTGAGTGCGCGCGGGCAGCACTTCGACTAGCGGATCCACCAGCCCCGTGGGCCGCACGACCTGCTCCACCACATTGTCGGTGTGCTCTTTCTCATAGGCCGCGGGCGTGGCCGACACGAAGACGCACTGGCGCATCCGTGTCTCGAACTCTTCGAGCTTCAAGGGCCGGTTGTCCAGCGCGGACGGCAGGCGAAAACCGTACTGCACCAGGGTCTCCTTGCGGGACCGGTCGCCCCGGTACATGCCGCTCAATTGCCCGATGGTGACGTGGCTTTCGTCGATGAACATCAGCGCATCGGACGGCAGGTAGTCGATCAGCGTCGGCGGAGGATCCCCGGGCGCGGCGCCGGACAGATGGCGGGAATAGTTTTCGATGCCTTTGCAGAACCCCAGTTCCTGCAGCATTTCCAGATCGAATCGGGTGCGCTGCTCCAGGCGCTGGGCCTCGACCAGATGGCCGTCGTCGACAAAACGCTTGACGCGTTCACGCAGCTCTTCCTTGATGGTCTCGATCGCGCGCAGCACCGTATCGCGCGGCGTCACATAGTGCGAACCGGGATAGACCGTGAAGCGCGGCAGCTTCTGGCGGATGCGCCCCGTCAACGGATCGAACAGCTCCAGGCTTTCGATCTCGTCGTCGAACAGCGTCAGGCGCAATGCCAGCTCGGCGCTTTCCGCCGGGAAGATATCGATGGTCTCGCCGCGCACGCGGAAAACGCCGCGCGTGAACTCGGCATCGTTGCGGGTGTATTGCATGGCGACTAGGCGCGCCAGGATCTCGCGCCGGGCGATCTGGTCCCCGGTTCGCAGGATCAGGACCATCGCATGGTAGTCGCCCGGATTGCCGATACCGTAGATGCAGGACACCGTACCCACGATGATCGTGTCGCGGCGTTCGAGCAGGCTCTTGGTGGCCGACAGCCGCATCTGCTCGATATGCTCATTGATGGACGAATCCTTCTCGATGAACAGGTCGCGCGTCGGCACGTAGGCCTCCGGCTGGTAGTAGTCGTAGTAGGAGACGAAGTACTCCACCGCGTTCTTCGGGAAGAACTCCCGCATCTCGGCGTACAGCTGCGCAGCCAGCGTCTTGTTCGGGGCCAGCACCAAGGCGGGGCGGCCCATGCGCGCAATGACGTTGGCCATGGTGTAGGTTTTGCCCGACCCCGTCACGCCCAGCAGCGTCTGGAACATCAGGCCGTCTTCGACGCCCTGCGTCAGCCCCTCGATGGCCGTGGGCTGGTCCCCCGCGGGCGGATAGGGTTGATAGAGATGAAACGGGCTGTCAGGAAAATCGACGAATCCCGGACCTGCGGCGGGCACCACCGCACTCGGGTCTATTGCGCTCTTAGGCATGCTAGACTGTTCCAGGGTAAACCCCCCATTATCCACAGCACCTCGTACTGCGTCCACCCACCTCATCAGAGTCCCATGAGCACCCTTTTCGATTCCGTCGAACTCGCGCCGCGCGACCCCATCCTTGGTCTGAACGAACAATACAACGCGGACACGCGCCCCGGTAAAGTGAACCTGGGCGTGGGCGTGTATTACGATGATCAGGGACGGATCCCCCTGCTGAGCGCGGTACGCAAAGCCGAAGCCGCCCGCATCGAGGCCGCCGCAGCCCGCGGCTACCTGCCGATCGAAGGCATTGCCGGCTACAACACCGGCGCGCAAGCCCTGCTCCTGGGCAAGGATTCCGCATTGGCCGCCGCCGGCCGCGTGCTGACCACGCAAGCCCTGGGCGGCACCGGCGCGCTGAAGATCGGCGCCGACTTCCTGCGCCAGCTCCTGCCGGCCTCCAAGGTCCTCATCAGCGACCCCAGCTGGGAAAACCATCGCGCACTGTTCGAGCGCGCCGGCTTCGAAGTCGGTACGTATTCGTACTACGACGCCGCCACCCGCGGCCTGAACTTCGATGCCATGCTGGCCGACCTGAAGGCCGCGCCGGCCAAGACCGTCGTCGTGCTGCACGCCTGCTGCCACAACCCCACCGGCGTGGATCCCACCGCCGACCAGTGGAAGCAGATCGCCGCCGTCGTGAAGGAAAACAATCTGGTCCCGTTCCTGGACATCGCCTACCAAGGGTTCGGCGACAGCCTGACCGAAGATGCCTCGGTCGTGCGCATGTTCGCCGACCTGGACATGACGATGTTCATCAGCTCCTCGTTCTCGAAGTCGTTCTCGCTGTACGGCGAGCGCGTCGGCGCGCTGACGGTCGTTGCCGGCAGCAAGGACGAAGCCACGCGCGTGCTGAGCCAGCTCAAGCGCGTGATCCGCACCAATTACTCCAACCCGCCCACCCACGGCGGCACGGTGGTTTCGACCGTCCTGAACACGCCTGAACTCTTCGCCCTCTGGGAAGAAGAACTCGCCGGCATGCGCGACCGCATCCGCCTGATGCGCAAGCAACTGGTCGAGAAGATCAAGGAACACGGCGCCAAGCAGGACTTCAGCTTCGTGCTGAACCAGCGCGGCATGTTCTCGTACTCGGGCCTGAGCGCCGCGCAAGTGGATCGCCTGCGCGAAGAACACGGCGTCTACGCCGTTTCCAGCGGCCGCATCTGCGTCGCCGCGCTGAACAGCGGCAACATCGACAAGGTGGCAGCCGGCATCGCGGCAGTGCTGTAAAGCCGCGCGTCGCAGGCCGGCTTGCACGGCCTGCCGTCAGAAACGGGACCCTCGGGTCCCGTTTTCATTTGCGGCCCGGGCTGGCTTGCTTTTTTACGCTACGTCCCCCAGAATGGCGCTGTATATATGTACAGTCCGCTAACACCGGATCATCGCCATGGCCAGCAAACTCACGGATCGCCAGCAACAAATCCTGGACCTCATCAGGCAGACCGTCACGCGCACCGGTTTTCCGCCGACGCGTGCCGAAATCGCCCAGGCCCTGGGCTTTCGTTCCCCCAACGCGGCGGAAGACCATCTCAAGGCATTGGCCCGCAAGGGCGCCATCGAGCTTACCGCCGGCGCCTCGCGCGGCATCCGCCTGAAGGATGGCGGGCCGGCCGCCACGCAAAGCTCCCTGCCCTTGCCGGCGCTGGCGCAATTGCTGCTGCCGCTGGTCGGCCGCGTCGCGGCTGGCAGCCCCATCCTTGCCGCCGAGCATGTAGAACGCGAAATCGGCGTGGACCCCCACCTGTTCGCGCAGGCGCCCGACTACCTGCTCAAGGTGCGCGGCATGAGCATGCGCGACGCCGGCATCCTGGAAGGCGACCTGCTCGCCGTGAAGAAAGCCTCGGAAGCCCGCAACGGCCAGATCGTCGTGGCCCGCCTGGGCGACGACGTCACCGTCAAGCGCCTGCAGCGCCAGAACGGCCATATCGAGCTCCTGCCTGAAAACCCGGACTTCGAAACCATCGTGGTCGAAGCCGAGCAGGAATTCGCCCTGGAAGGCATAGCGGTAGGCTTGATCCGCACCCACGCGCTGCACTAAGCCCGCGGCTTTCTGCAAAAGAAAACCCCGCCTTCAAGCGGGGTTTGCTTTTTGGGCGCCCTCTTTCGAAGGCGCCCTTGCAGGCACTATCAGTGCTTGAGCACGGGGTCGGTCGAACCGGGCTCAGCCGGCTTGGCGACCAGCGGCTCCTTGACCGCCTCTTCCTCGGCCAAGGGCTCCGGCAGACGCTCCAGGGCCAGTTCCAGCACCTTGTCGATCCAGCGCACCGGCACGATCTCAAGGTGGTTCTTGACGTTGTCCGGAATCTCCGCCAAGTCCTTGACGTTTTCTTCCGGGATCAAGACCGTCTTGATGCCGCCACGGTGGGCCGCCAACAGCTTTTCCTTCAGGCCGCCGATCGGCAGCACTTCGCCGCGCAGCGTGATCTCGCCGGTCATGGCGACATCGGCGCGCACCGGGATGCGCGACAAGGCCGACACCATGGCCGTGGTGATCGCGATACCCGCGGACGGACCGTCCTTGGGCGTCGCGCCTTCCGGCACGTGGACGTGCATGTCGTGCTTTTCGAAGACGCTGTCGGCAAAGCCCAGACGGCGAGCACGCGAGCGCACAACCGTACGCGCGGCTTCGACCGACTCCTTCATCACATCGCCGAGCGAACCCGTGCGTTGGATGACGCCCTTGCCGGGCATGTCCGCGACTTCGATCGTCAGCAGGTCGCCGCCGACTTCCGTCCACGCCAGACCCGTGACCTGGCCGATCTGGTTTTCCTTTTCGGCCATGCCGAAGGTGTAGCGGCGCACGCCCAGGTAATCGCTCAGGTTGTCACCCGTGACGTTGACCGGCTTGACCTCGAGGGTCTTGCCCTCGGCCTTGGCGCGGTCGGTCTGGGTCAGCAACTGCTTGATGACCTTGCGGCAGATCTTGCCCACTTCGCGTTCGAGCGCACGCACGCCGGCTTCCCGGGTGTAGTAGCGCACGATGTCGCGCAGCGCGCTGTCGTCCACCGTCAGCTCGCTGTCCTTCACGCCGTTGTTCTTCATCAGCTTGGGCAGCAGATGGTCGCGGCCGATATGGATCTTCTCTTCCTCGGTGTAACCCGACAGGCGGATCACTTCCATGCGGTCCAGCAGCGCGGGCGGAATGTTCAGCGTGTTGCTGGTGGCCACGAACATGACGTCGGACAGGTCGAAGTCGACTTCGATGTAGTGGTCCTGGAACGTGTGGTTCTGTTCCGGGTCCAGCACTTCGAGCAGCGCCGAGGAAGGATCGCCGCGGAAATCCATGCCCAGCTTGTCGATTTCATCAAGCAGGAACAAGGGATTGCGCACGCCGACCTTCGACATGTTCTGGACGATCTTGCCGGGCATGGAGCCGATGTACGTACGACGGTGGCCGCGGATCTCGGCCTCGTCGCGCACGCCGCCCAGCGCCATGCGGACGAACTTGCGGTTCGTCGCCTTGGCGATGGACTGCCCCAGCGAGGTCTTGCCGACGCCCGGAGGGCCGACCAGGCACAGGATCGGGGCCTTCACCTTGTCCACGCGCTGTTGCACGGCAAGATATTCCAGGATCCGTTCCTTGACCTTCTCGAGGCCATAGTGGTCGTTGTCCAGCACCGTTTCGGCGTTGCTGATCGAATTGTTGATCTTGCTCTTCTTCCTCCAGGGGAGGTTGATGAGCGTATCGATGTAGTTGCGCACCACGGTGGCTTCGGCCGACATGGGCGACATGAGCTTGAGCTTCTTGAGCTCGGCATCGGCCTTCTTGCGCGCCTCTTTGGGCATGTGGGCAGCGATGATCTTCTTTTCAAGCTCTTCGATGTCCGCGCCCTCTTCGCCTTCGCCCAACTCCTTCTGAATGGCCTTGACCTGCTCATTCAGGTAGTAGTCGCGCTGGCTCTTTTCCATCTGCTTCTTCACGCGGCCGCGAATCCGCTTCTCGACCTGGAGAATGTCGATTTCGGTTTCGAGTTGCGTGAGCAAGCCTTCGAGGCGTTCGGAGGTGCCGACGATCTCGAGCATCTTCTGCTTCTGCTCGAGCTTCAAGGGAAGATGCGCGGCGATCGTGTCGGCCAGGCGTCCGGCATCATCGATGCCAGCCAGCGAGGTCAGGATCTCCGGGGGGATCTTCTTGTTGAGTTTTACGTATTGCTCGAACTGGGCAACGATCGCGCGGCGCAGGGCCTCGGTCTCGGAGCCTTGCATGGCGTCCGGTTCGATCGGCGACACCTGGCAGGTGAAGTGCGAATCGGCATCTTCAATACTGTTGATGCGAGCGCGCTGGGTGCCTTCGACCAGCACCTTGACGGTGCCATCGGGCAGCTTGAGCATTTGCAGGATGCCCGCGACGCAACCGATTTCGTAGACGTCTTCAGGCGTGGGGTCATCCTTGCCGGCGGACTTTTGGGCCACCAACATGATGCTTTTGCCCGCTTCCATCGCAACCTCGAGCGCGCGTATGGAGCGCGGACGGCCGACGAACAGCGGGATGACCATATGCGGGAACACTACGACATCGCGCAGTGGCAGCAGGGGAAGGTCGATCGGGTCGGAAGGCAGGGTCTGGCTGGCAGACATAGGAGGTTCCTCGGTATGACTCGGCGTATCGGGGACGGGGTACCCGGGAATACCCGAGCAAACTCGTCAGTTACGTCTGTTATGGGAACAATAGCCGAAAATTCAAGATCTCGGCGCCCGGATAACCTACAGGCTAAAAAAAACCCCAGACAGCGCCCTTAGTATGCGGGCAGCGTGGCCGCGAGAAAAGCGCGTTTTCACCTGGGGAGCGCCTGCAGGAAAAAAAACCCGTTACGCGAACGGGTTTTTTTGAAATATCAGGCCGCGGCGTCGCGGACTTCCCCGCGCTCCGGTTTTTCCAGAGCAGCGGCTTCGTCGGCATAGATAAGCAAGGGCTTGCCCTCGCCTTCAATGGCGCCTTCGTCCAGCACCACGCGCTTGACGTTGCCTTGGGAAGGCAGGTCATACATGGTGTCGAGCAATGCCTGCTCGATGATGGACCGCAGGCCACGCGCGCCGGTCTTGCGCTTGAGCGCCTTGCGGGCGATGGCCTTCAGTGCAGCGGGCCGCACGTCGAGCTCGGCGCCTTCCATGGCGAACAGCTTCTGGAATTGCTTGAGCAAGGCATTCTTGGGCTCGGTCAGGATCTCGACCAGGGCCGCTTCGTCCAGCTCATCGAGCGTGGCGACGACCGGCAGGCGGCCGACCAATTCGGGGATGAGGCCGAATTTGATCAGATCTTCCGGTTCGACTTCGGAGAAGAGCTCGCCCACGCCACGTTCCGACTTGGCGCGCACGGAAGCCGAGAAGCCGATGCCGGACTTTTCGGTGCGATCGCGAATGACTTTTTCCAGTCCGTCGAAGGCGCCGCCCACAATGAACAGGATGTTGGTGGTATCCACCTGGACGAAGTCCTGGTTGGGATGCTTGCGACCACCTTGCGGCGGCACCGAGGCCACCGTGCCTTCGATCAGCTTCAGCAAAGCCTGCTGCACGCCCTCGCCCGAAACGTCGCGGGTGATGGACGGGTTGTCGGACTTGCGGGAGATCTTGTCGATTTCATCGATGTAGATAATGGCGCGCTGCGCCTTTTCCACTTCGTAGTTGCAGTTCTGCAGCAACTTCTGAATGATGTTCTCGACGTCTTCGCCCACATAGCCGGCCTCGGTCAGCGTGGTGGCGTCAGCCATCACGAAAGGCACATTCAGCATGCGCGCCAGCGTCTGTGCCAGGAGCGTCTTGCCCGACCCGGTGGGGCCGATCAGCATGATGTTGCTCTTGGACAGCTCGACTTCGTCACCCTTGATCTCGCCGTGACGAATGCGCTTGTAGTGGTTGTAGACGGCCACGGCCAGCATGCGCTTGGGCGAATTCTGCCCGATGACGTACTGGTCGAGGAAAGTCTTGATTTCGGCCGGAGTGGGCAGCTCGGAACGAATCGCCGCGCGCGCGGTTGCCTGCGCTTCCTCGCGGATGATGTCGTTGCACAGGTCTATGCATTCATCGCAGATGAATACCGACGGACCCGCGATCAGCTTGCGGACTTCATGCTGGCTTTTATTGCAAAACGAGCAATGCAGCACTTTTGCGTCTGCCGATCCCTTTTTTTCAGGCATATTTGTTTCGTATCTCAGGTAAAGATGCGCCAGACCAAATAAAAGGTCTAGCGCATGCGCTTACTCAAACATGATGGCAGGGGGTCTGGATCAACCGGGAAGTCAGCCTTCCGAACGGGAGGTCATCACCTTGTCCACCAGTCCATACGATACCGCATCTTCGGCCGACATGAAGTTGTCACGTTCCGTGTCCAGCTCGATGCGCTCCATCGTCTGGCCGGTGTTCTGGGCCAGGATGCGGTTCAGGCGCTCGCGCAGGTCCAGGATCTCGCGAGCCTGGATCTGGATGTCCGAGGCTTGCCCTTGGGCGCCGCCGGACGGCTGGTGAATCATGATGCGCGAGTTGGGCAAGGTAAAGCGCTTGCCCTTCTTGCCCGCCGCCAGCAGGAACGCGCCCATGCTGGCCGCCAGGCCGGTGCACAGGGTGGAAACGTCCGGCTTGACGAACTGCATGGTGTCAAAGATGGCCATTCCCGCATACACCGACCCGCCGGGCGAGTTGATGTACAGGGAAATGTCCTTGTCAGGATTCTCCGATTCCAGGAACAGCAACTGAGCCACAACCAGGTTGGCCGTGGTGTCGTTCACCGGTCCCACCAGGAAAATGAGCCGCTCGCGGAGCAGACGCGAATAGATGTCGTAGGCGCGTTCGCCGCGCCCCGACTGCTCGATCACCATGGGAATGTAGCCCAGGCCGGTGGGGGTCACCGAAGACCCGCCATTCATTGCCGCATAGAAATCGGTGAATCTCTGCATAGTGTTACGCCATCCCCATCAACTGATCAAAAGGCACCTTTTCTTCGGTGACCTTGGCCTTTTCCAACACGTGCGCGACGACGTTGTCTTCCAGCACGATAGCCTCGATTTCAGCACGACGCTGGCGGTCAGCCAGGTAATAGCTGACAACCTGAGCGGGTTGTTCGTAGTTTTCGGCGAATTCTTCAATGCGCGCGCGAACTTGCTCGGGCTTGGCTTGCAGCTGGGCTTGCTTGACCAGTTCCGACACCAGCAGGCCCAGACGGACGCGGCGCTCGGATTCGGTCGAGAAGGCTTCAGCCGGGATCGGCACGGACTCGGCGTTCGGGATGCCGCGCTGCTTGAGCTCTTCGCGGGCAGCGGCGACACGACCTTGCACGTCGTTGTCGACCAGGGCCTTCGGCACATCAAACTTGCCGGCTTCGACCAGGGCATCCATGACGCTGGACTTGGTGCGGCCTTGCGAGCGCACCTTGACTTCGCGTTCGATGTTGCTGCGGATGTCGGCCTTCAGCTTTTCGACGTCGCCTTCGGCTTGGCCCAGGGACTTGGCGAATTCGCTGTTCAGTTCGGGCAGGACGCCTTCAGCCACTTCCTTGATGGTAATGGTGAATTCGGCGGTCTTGCCGGCGACTTCCACACCTTGGTAGTCATCGGGGAACTTGAGCTGGAAGACCTTGGACTCGCCAGCCTTCAGGCCGCGGGCGGCTTCTTCGAATTCCGGCAGCATGCGGCCTTGGCCGAGCACGAACGGGAAATCTTCGGCCTTGCCGCCTTCGAACGGCACGCCGTCGATGGTGCCGGCGAAGTCCAGCGTGACGCGGTCGCCGTCGGCGGAGGCGCGGCCTTCGCGGGCTTCGAACGTGGCGCGCTGCTTGCGCAGGACGTCCAGGGTCTGTTGCACTTCGGCGTCGGTGACGGCAGTGTCAAAGCGGGTGACGGCCAGGGTCGAAAGATCCGGCACGGCGACTTCAGGATAGACCTCGAACGTGGCGGTGAACGCCAGCGTGTCGTCGGTAACGCCTTCGGTCTTGGGTTCGAGGTTCGGGGCGCCGGCGACGCGCAACTTGGCGCCATCGACAGCTTGTTCAAAGGCACGGCCAACTTGGCTATTGATCACGTCGTAGCGGATGCTGGGGCCATGGCTGCGCTCGAGCATGGCGAGCGGAGCTTTACCCGGGCGGAAGCCGGGGACCTTGGCGGTGCGAGCCACGCGCTTCAATTGCGCCTGGACTTCCTTTTCGACGTCGGCCACCGAGACGGCCAGATCAACACGGCGCTCCAGGCCGGAGAGGGTTTCAACCACAGGCTGCATTAAAAGACCTATTTTCCGAGAGATGAGATTACGGGCGGATAAACGCGCCATTTTACCGGAAACTTCCGGAACCCTGACGCAAAGAGGCGCGAGCCCCGGATTTGCCCGGATGCTCGCGCCCCGTTTTTCGCCCGAAAAGAGAGGGCAAACGTCTGTTTAAAGGCTTATTTGGCCTTGGCGATGCGGTCTTCGATGTGCTGAGCGCGCTTGGCCGAGGACGGGTGCGAGCTCATCATATCGCTCTTGCCGCCATCCAGCTCGGCAAGTTTCTGGAATGCGGTCACCAGGCCGCGGGTATTCAGCTTCTTGGCCTGCAATTGATCGAACGAGTAATCGTCCGCCGCGCTTTCCTGCGATTGCGAGAATTGCGCATTGATGAACTTCTCGGTCAGGTCGCCCAACTGCGAGGAACTCAGGGCAGCAACCGTCGAGCCGCCAGCCGCGCCGGCCGCGTCGCGCGCCGCCGACACCGTATAGGCGGTTTGCATCGCCTTCTTGCTGTGGCCCAGCGCCACGTGGCCGATTTCGTGGCCCACCACGCCCAACACCTCGTCGTCCGTCATCATGTCCATCAGGCCGCTATAGACGCGAATGCATCCGTTGGCCATGGCCCAGGCGTTGACGTCCTTCGTGAGGTAGACCTTGTAGTTCGCTTTCTGGCCGTTGACCGTGCCACCCAGCGACTTGGCGATCTTTTGCAGGCGCGCGTCGTACTTGCTGCCGGGGGCAGCAATCTTTTCCTGCGAATCGCTCTGCGCGCAAGCCTTGTCCGACAGGGTCTTGATCTCGGCATCGCTCAGCGTTGCGGCCTGGACCACCTTGGCGCCGGCGCCCACAAGCCCCCCGATATCCAGGGCGTGCGCAGCCGAGTACGGCGCAAGCGCGACGGTCAACGCGGCGACGGTGTAGCGGATCTTCATGGGAACAAACTCCTATTGACTTGTTCTATGCAAACGAGGCCGCAATTCTATATAGGGCATAAGCTTTCGAAGCGTTTCGGCACAGAGTTTCGCAAATGCGAAGTTCACTTACAGAAAAGGCAAGCAGGTCTCCCCAGGCCGTGCTAGCCCATGTCTTGAAAAATCTCTGTCATCAAAAACAAATGTCTCTTGCACGACGGCATTGATAGAATTGCCGCCGCGCTTTTTTTGCAAACAACAAACGGCTCGCACCCAACATGATCCCGAATCCCCCTCCCCGCCTAGGCCTGCTCCCCAGCCTGATCTTCAGCTCCCGCTGGCTGCAGCTGCCGCTCTACCTGGGCCTGATCGTCGCGCAAGGCGTCTACGTCCTGTTGTTCCTGAAGGAGCTGTGGCACCTGATCACGCACGCCAACAGCTTCGGCGAAATGGAGATCATGCTGCTGGTGCTGGGCCTGATCGACGTGGTCATGATCTCGAACCTGCTTGTCATGGTGATCGTCGGCGGATACGAGACCTTCGTGTCCCGCCTGCGGCTGCAAAACCATCCGGATCAGCCGGAATGGCTAAGCCATGTGAACGCAAGCGTATTGAAGGTGAAACTGGCGATGGCCATCATCGGCATCTCGTCGATCCACCTGCTTCGTACCTTCATCGAGGCCGGCACCATCGGCACGCCGAATGCGCGCTTCACCGAAGCCGGCGTCATGTGGCAGACCATCATCCACGCCCTGTTCATCCTGTCGGCGCTGGGGATCGCGCTGGTCGACCGCCTGTCGACGCCCGCGACCAACAAGCACTGAGCGCCTTTCAGGCAAAAAAAAGCCCCCACACCTTGCGCGTGGGGGCTATTTTATGGATAGAACGCCGGGCGGTGCCCGGAGCACGCTACCCAGAAGGTGTCAGGCCGCGACCTTGATGTTCTTGGCGCTAGGACCCTTGGGGCCGGTTCCAACCTCGAAGGTGACGCGCTGATTTTCCTGTAGCGACTTATAGCCTTCGCTACGGATCTCGGAGTAATGAGCGAAAAGATCCTTGCTGCCGTCGTCGGGCATGATGAAGCCATAACCCTTTTCGGCGTTGAACCACTTGACGATGCCGGTTGCCATGGAATGTCCTTGACCTAGAAAAGCGATTGCTCGCGGGGCGCCAGATCATCAAGGATGGGAGAGGATAGCAACCGCAGCACCACTGACGGCGACCAAGGGAAACGCAGACCGCGTCACTTGAGAATCTCGCTGAAACCAGTGTATTGGCGAACCCGGAAAAACGTCAAATATCCGAAGGGGCTGCAGCGCCTCGCAAACCCCGCCATGCCGGCGGAAAGCGCCTATCCAGGCCTTTGCAGAGGCGATATTTTCAACTTGGCACGCACGGATACAGGCGGATACCTCACCCCGCGCGATGCCACGCACAGCCCCCATGCCGCCAACCTCGGCCTAGCCCGAGAACCCGCCCGCATCCAGGAATTCCTGTTCGGCCTGCGATGTCTGCCTGCCCAGCGCGGCGTTGCGATGCGGGAAGCGCCCGAAGCGCTTGATGATGTCGCGATGCAGGACTGCCCAGCGCAGCGAATCGGCGTCCAGGTGCTCCATCAGGGTCACGCAACGATTCTGCGCCACGAGGCTTTCCGCATGCTCAAACGGCAGGTAGAAGAACTGCCGGAGCCCGCCATCGACGGCCAGGTCGTGCCCCGCCGCGATGGCGCGGTCGGCGAAGTATTGCGCAAGGGGGTCGGTGGCGAACATGTGCGCGGTGCCCCGATAGGCGTTGCGGGGGAACTGGTCCAACAGGATCATCAGCGCGAGGGCGCCCGTGGCGTCGTCCAGCCAGCCATCCAATTGGCGCGCCGCGGCGGCCATATGGACATCCTCGAATCGTTTCCGGAACGTGGCGTCGAACGACGCGCTTTTACTGAACCACTGCTGGGGACCCGCATCAAGCCAAAACGCGACAACGTCCTGCGGCTGGGTGGGAAGTGGCGGGAGGGAGGCGGTAGTCATGGCGGCGGAAAGTCCTGAAGGCGGGTGGCCGTCTGCGCCCCGAGGGCGCCTCATCGACGGGAACAGCCAGAAGGATACTGCGCGCAAAAATAAAAAAAGCCCCACGAGGGGGCTTTTTTTCGAAAAATCAGAGCCTTACAGGACCTGAATCTTCGTGGCTTGCGGGCCCTTGGGGCCATTGGCCGTCACAAAGCTGACGCGCTGGTTCTCTTCCAGAGACTTGAAGCCCGAGCCCTGAATTTCGGAGAAGTGAGCGAACAGATCCTTACCACCCGCTTCCGGGGTGATGAAGCCATAACCCTTTTCCGAATTGAACCACTTAACGACGCCGGTTTCCATACTGTATTTCCTAGAGATAATGGGCAAATGCCCGGAGGTCACGAATCAATCAAGGAGGGGACAGTAGAACAATAACGCTGAGCCGGAAAAGGCACGGCACTGAACGAAAATCGCAACGCTTGTGATCGTGTGCCGACACTATCGTTATGTTCCCCTCACAAGTCAACATAATCCTAAAAAATGCGTGCCAATAATGCAACAAAGAGAAACTGCGCAAAAAAAACACACTTTTTCATAGGACGAATGAGGTCCTGCGTAGGTGTTTACACCCACACATCATAAAAAAACAATCAAGGCTTATATAAATGCCATCAAAATGCGTACAACCTTCAATACGCCGTTTGGATGGCACTTTGGTTTGCCGTCAGGCTTACTGGTCGATAGGTAAACCCAACAGGTCGAGCGCCGCGCCGAAAGCATCGGGACCCGAGCAAAGGAAAACCGCCACGTCGCCGGGATTCATATTTTCCAGGACCTGGTCGATCTGTTCTTGCGCATTATCAACATTGTCGACATTAGCGGCGTGTATATCCGCCCCTGCCTCGACTTTCTCGCGCGGCACGATGTCTGCGATCGCATTGAGATCGGTGACGCCCATGACGACATAGGCGCTGATGCTCTCGCCATCCAGCGTGGTGTGCAGCTCAACGCCGCCCGCTACGTCGGCAACTTGCCGACTGACTATTTCCATGTTCCATCTTCCTTGATTCGCGGGCCAAGCCCGCCTGGGCACGCACCGTGTAGGTGCACACGCACGCCCAGGCGCGACTATAACAGCCTTAGGCTAATGCTTCCTGACATTCGGTCCCAGCGACTGGCGGGCAGCCCCGGACGTGGCGGCAACGCTACGGCTGCGCACGCCGGCTTCGGCCAGTACGCGGATCAGCGGCTTCTGGGCGTTCAGGAACGTTGTCTTCTCGTCGCCAGCCAGCTTGCAGATGAACATCTGCGCCTGGAGCTGGGTACGCCGGGCCTTGCGATTGGCGGCCTCCTGGGCGAGCCACTCGCCCACCCAGGCGGCGGCGGCATCGGCGTCGCCGTGCTGCTTGACGTGGCCCAGCAGGTCGAACACGGTCACACCGTTGATGCGTTCGTCTTCGCCACGCGATAGAAAGAGCTTGGCGGCCTGGCCCGTATAGCCGGGGATCACCGCGAGGCAATCTCGTTCTGCGGGTTTCTTCATAGTCTCAGTATGTGTCGGTTATCAAGAACCCTGGACTGTAACCCGGCTGCGGCGGCTGTCGTATCGCGGCAGCGGAACTCTGCTATCGTCGGCGTGTTCTTTTTCTATCCCTACATGGTGGACATCATGCAACGCGATTTCGATCTGGTCGTCACGATCCTGGGAGCCCTGCGCGACGCGCCGGGCCCCAACCTGAGCACACACGATATCAAGAACGCCGCGCTGGCTCCTCACCCCGAGGAACAGGGCCTGCAACTGATCGCGCATCACCTGGACCTGCTGGCCGACGCGGGCCTGGTCAAGCAGATCAGCGAGACGGCGGCGACCGCGGGCGCGACGCGCTGGCGGATCACCTGGAAGGGCTACGACGCCCTCGAGCAGGACGAGGACGACGAAGAGGACGAGGAGTTCGACGCGGAAGAATGAGGCGCCGAGCGCCTGGCGGCTCAGCGGCGCTGCAGTATGCGCCGCGTGAGCAATGATGCCGCGGCGCCGATCACCAGGCTGAACATGAATGCGGCGATCGACAGCATCGCCGCCAGGTCGCTGAAACCGCCGTGGCGCGCCAGCAGCAGCACCGCCACGAAAACAGCCGCCGCCAATCCGACGACGCCCATCAGCACATGCCTGATGGATCGCAGGCGACCGCAAAGGGAGCCGCCAGCCAGCGCGGCGGCCACCATGGCGGCCATGGACCAGAACAGATACTCGTAATGCATTTGGACGGTCTCCCCCGGGGGCATTGAGGCGCCCGCATTATAGGCGGCGCCTGCCCCGGGGTTGGTCCGGCGTGAATCAGAAGCGGAAGCTGTAGCCGATATTCGCCGTGACCTCTTGGGTCACGCTCGCGCCATGCCCGTACTGCAGGTCCACGAATGCCCGATGGCGTCCGGATTCGACCGCCACCCCGCCCCCCATCTGCCAGCGATTTCCCGGAAGCGCCACGTCGTAGGTCGTGTTGCCGAATCCCACCGTGTCGTCGTGCGAAAACTGCTTCAGGTACGACACCTTGGCGTAGGGCTGCAGCGTGCCTCCGTCCGACAGGCTGATGTCGCGCCCGGCGCGCAAGCCGGCCCGGCCCTGGATGGATGTCTGGCTGCTGCGGCTGTAGATGCCCTGCAACTGGGGTTCGACGAACCACTGGTTCGCCAGGCGCCAGTGATAGCCGAGTTCCGCGCTGCCGCTGTAAGTCGTATGGGACGTGCCGTCGCTATAGGTGCCGCGATTCAAGGGCAGGTCAAACCGCACGTCCTGGTCGATCCGGCCGACCTTGTTGACGACGTCGACATACAAGCCGTTGTCGTGGACATACGACAGATAGATGCCCGCGTAGCGGCTGTTGATCTTTCCGCGGGTGCCCAGCTCCGCATCCTGCTTGGACTGGGAAAGCCCCACGAACGCGCCGAGGTAGACCTTGGCCGAGGACGCGGTCCAGGCGTAGTCGCCACCGACGGAAATGGCGTTGGCGTCCTGGTCGAACCGGCTTGCGTTCGCCGTTTCCACCTTGTAGCTGCTGCCCGTGCCGCGCACCCAAAGGCCGCCCCTGTCCGTCAGGTTGCGCAATTCGCCCTGGCGCTGCCCCACCGTGCCTAGCTCGGTGTCCAGGAGCATGATCGACGCGGTCTGGCCCATCGCCACGGCGTTGGCGCCGCGAGTCTCCACTTCCTTCCTGTACTCGGCCTGCGCCCGCTGCAGCGCCTCTAGCGCTGCCTGCTGCGCCGCCTGCTGCGCGGCCCGCAGCGCTGCCCGCTCGGCGGGGGTCAGGGAGGCCGCGGCCGCCCCCGCCCAGGGGACAAGGCAAACGGCTGCCAGCGCAGCTGCGGCAACACGCTTTGACGACGGCGAGGCAGGCTTGGCCGGGAGCGGCCGTGCCATGGAAAGAGACGGTTTCAAGGTCATACGGCGTCCTGGTTGGCTCACGATTTTCTACATTCTATACAAAATACAATTTCAAATTGTATGAATGGAAATCGAAATCCCAGGCGTGAATATGAGCCCTTTGTTGCCTGCTATTTCAGCGTTAGGGCTGGAAAAACCCCTATGAAACCAGTGGGATACACAGGATCTGGCGACTTTTCAGCCCGCGCTTGGCGGTGCCGGCTGCGGCAGGCCGTGCCTCTGCGTGCGCGGTCTGTCTCTGAAAATGACCGCCAAATGAAAGCAGCGGTTACGGCCATCGGCAACATATGTATCCATAACTGCGGCGCAAAAGGCCGCCCATCGGCAAGGCTCAGGCCACGGCAATCACGCTGATCTCCACCAGCGCACGGTAGTGCAGCTCGCGCGTGGGCACGATCGCCCGGGCCGGACGATGGCTGCCAAAACACTGTTCGTAGACCCCGTTGACCTCGTCCCACAGACCGACGTCCGGGATATACACGGTGACGCTGACCACCGCGGACAGGGAGGTGCCGGCAGCATCCAGGATCGCCTGAACGCTGCGCAGCGCCTCCCGCGTCTGGCCGGCAGCGCCCGCGGCCAGCTCCGGGCGGACGCCTGGTTCGACCGGCGGCAGGAAGCCCAACTGCCCGGAAACAAACACCAAGCCGTTGGCGCGCACCGCCTGCGAGTAGTGGCCGGCGGGAGGCGTGGCCTTGGGTGTGTGGATGATGTCCATGTCTGATTCCTTTGTGGCGGTCGGCCTACCAGCCGCGAAAGCGTTCCCAGTGCGCGACCACTTCGGGCGCGCCGGGGCGCACAACTTCATACGCATCATGCTGCGCGCAGGTGGCGCAGGCGTGGTTGGGGACAATCCGCAGCTTGGCGCCGATCGGCAGATCGGGCAAAACGGCGTTGCTGCCGGCACGCAATTTGATGATGCCCTGCTCCTGATTGGTCTCGGCGAGCAACACGTCCGGATAGACCTTGCCGTCTGCATCGCAGACCAGCCCGTATAGCTGGTCCACCGGCTGTTTGGCGGTGCCCCGGTCACGCGACATGGCCATCCATCCGGCATCGACCAGAATCCAGCCCTTGTCGGGCTGATGGCCGATCACGGTCGTCAATACGGTGGCCGCGATGTCATCCACGCTGCATACGCCCAGCCCGGCCATCACCAGATCGAAGAATACGTACACCCCGGCGCGGACTTCGGTCACACCCTCGAGGTTGCGCGCGAAATGGGCGGTCGGCGTGGAGCCGACACTGACCACCGGACACGGCAGGCCGGCGTCGCGGATCGCCTGCGCGCAGCTTACGGCGGCCCAGCGCTCCTGCTCGGCCATATCCGCGATCGCCTCCACGCTGCGGCATCCGTAGGACTCGCCTGCGTGCGTCATGACGCCCCGCAGGCAGGCGCCCTCTTCGTGCAGCACCCGGGCGATTGCCAGCAGGTGGCTGGTGTCGCCCGGCTGCACGCCGGCACGGTGGCCGTCGCAATCGATTTCGATCAGCGCCGGGATGGGATCTCCCGCCATCTTGGCCCGCGCGGACACCTCCCGCGCCGCCTCGATGCTGTCGACCACCACCGTCAGGTCCACGCCGCGCCGGCGCAGCGCCAGCACGCGCTCCAATTTGGCCGGGGACACGCCAACCGCGTACAGCAGGTCGGTGACGCCCGCGGCCGCGAACTGCTCCGCTTCCTGCAGTGTCGATACGGCGGCGGGGCCCTGGGGCGTCGGCATGAGCCTGCGCGCCACCTCGATGGACTTCGGGGTCTTGAGGTGGGGACGCAGTTGCACGCCGTGGCCGGCCATCAGCGTGTTCAGGCGGTCGATATTGCGCGTCATGCGCGTCTCGTCCAGCAGCAGGCAAGGCGTTTCCAGGGTGTCCAGCGTGGACGCGGCGGCAGCAGGGGTCATGACGGCCTCTTCAGGAATTGGTGGAAGGACGCGGAACGATCCCGGATCCCTATGAACGCAGTATGGCGCTCCAGCCTCCTGGCGTGTTTAATAGAATCTTAATTTTCCATTAAGCATAAACTGAATGATCACCACCGACGACCTGCGCTTCTTCCTGAGCCTTGCCGCAACCAGCTCCCTGGCGCAGGCAGCCCGCGCCCTGGACGTGACGCCCCCGGCCGTCACGCAGCGGCTGCATGCGCTGGAAAAGCGCCTGGGCGTCCGGCTGGTCAACCGGTCCGGACGCGGCACGGCCCTGACCGACGAAGGCCGGCTGCTGGCTTTGCGCGCCGGGCAGATTTGCGGCGAACTGAGCGACCTGGCCGACGAACTGGCGGGACGGCGCGGCGTCGTGGCCGGCCACCTGCGGGTCGTCGCGCCGCTGGGCTTCGGCCAGCGCTACGTTGCCGGACTGGTGGCCGAGTTCCGCAAGAGCAGCGAAGACGTCACGGCCAGCCTGACGCTGTCGGACGGCCCTCCCCGGCTTGCGTCCGACAACTGGGATGTCATGGTCCATATCGGCGAATTGCGTGACTCTACGCTGGTCGCCTATCCGCTGGCGCCCAATCGCCGGATCCTGTGCGCATCGCCCGCCTACCTGGCGCGCCGGGGCGCGCCCGCCAAGCCGGAAGACTTGCGCGACCACGACTGCATCGCCCTGCGCGAGAACGACGAGGACGTGACCCTATGGCGGTTCAAGCGCGGCCGCGGGCCGGCGGTAGGCGTACGCATCACGCCCGTGCTGTCCAGCAATACGGGCGCCGCCACCCTGGAATGGGCCTTGGCGGGGCATGGCATCGTGGCGCGCTCGGAATGGGATGTGACCGCGCATCTGCGGACTCGCGCGCTGGTGCCCTTGCTGGCGGGCTGGAGCCTGCCGGAAGCGAATGTGGTGGCGCTGGTGAAATCGCGGCAGGAACTGTCCGCCCGCACCGCGGGCTTTCTGGCGTGCCTGCGCGCCGCGTTTGCCGTCCCGCCCTGGCGCGACGAGGCGTAGCAGGCCTGGACGTTCAGTCCAGCATCGCTTCCGCCTCGATTTCGATCAGCCACTCAGGCAAGGACAAGCCGCTGACGATGATCCACGAAGACGGCGGCGGGTCGATCTTGAACCGGTCGCGCAGGGCCTGGGCAACTACCTCCTGTTCTTCCCTGACGGTATCGCAGATATAGATGCGCAGCATGATGACCTGGGCCATCTTGCCGCCGGCGGCGGCCAGCACGCGTTCGATGTTGTCCAGCGCGGCTTCGGTCTGTACTTGCAGCCCCGGCCCCACGGTGCGCTCGTCGGCATCCACGCCGACCTGGCCCGACAGCAGCATGCGGCGCAGCCCCGTCACGATGACGGCCTGGCTGAATCCGTACTGCACGGAGTTGAATACGGTATCGGGATTGACGACGGTTCTGGACATGCTCTTCTCCTGAGGGCCGGGCGCCGCGACACGCCGGCAGGCCATTCTAGCAACCGGCGCTTTACGCGCGGACGGGCTCGGCCGCCCGGACACGCGCGCCCGGCAATGCGACCAGCAGCACGATCGCGCCCGCGCCCACGGCGGTCCAGAAACCCGCGCTGACGCCGTGGTGGTCGACCACCCAGCCGGCCAGCGCCGCGCCCGCCGCCACACCGGCGCCCAAGCCCGTCACCAGCCATGTCAGCCCTTCCGTCAGGCGGTTGCCCGGCACGCTGCTTTCCACCAAGGCCATCGCAATAATCATCGTCGGCGCGAAGGACAGCCCCGCCAGCAGCACCCCGAGCGACAGGGTGAGCAGATCGTTCACCAGCAGCAAGGGCAGCGTGGTGAACGCCGTCACCCCGGCCGCAATGGCCAGCAGGCGAGGAAGCGGCATCTGGAACTTCAGCACGCCGAACACCAGGCCCGCCACGCAGGATCCCAGGGCGTAGGCGGACAGCACCAGGCTCGCGCCGGCCGGCATGCCCTGCTGCCTGGCGAATGCCACGCTCAGCACATCGATGGTCCCGACGATCACGCCCATGGCCGACATCATGGCCAAAAGCGGGCGCATCCGAAACATGCGCAGCACCGAGGCCTGGCGCCCGGCCTCGCGGAACTGCACCGCGGGCGCCGTGGCGCGCTGCATGACGAACGCGGTGACGCCCACAGCCAGCAGCAATGCGGCTGCCAGCGGCCCCGCCTGAGGAAACAACGCAACGCTCAGGCCTACCGCCAAGGGCGGGCCGACAATGAAGCTGAGTTCGTCCGCCACCGACTCCAAGGCATAGGCGGTGCGCAGTTCGGGCCTGTCCCGGAATATCTCCGTCCAGCGGGCGCGGATCATGGCGGGCATGCTGGGCAGACTGCCCGCCAACGCCGCGAAAATGAACAGGACCCAGTCCGGCGCATTCCAATGCACGCTCGCCGACAGGCCGATCAGCGCCGTAACGCAGACCCCGGCGGCCAAAGGCAGCACCCTGCCCTGTCCGTGGCGGTCCACCAGGCGCGAGATGCGGGGCGCCAGCAATGCCGTGGCCAAGGCAAACGTGGCGGCGACGGCGCCGGCCAGGGTATATGCGCCGCGCACCTGCGACAGCATGGTGATGATGCCGATGCCAATCATGGGCAAAGGCAGGCGCGCGATGGCGCCGGCCAGCACAAAACCGGCGGCGCCGGGGGCTTGGAACAATTCGCGGTACGGATTTGGCACCGGGGTCCTTTGAATGCGGGTAGACAGCGAGATCGTATTCACATACATTGCGTATGTCAATTTACCTACGCAATGTATGTCCTGGAGAGCCGTATGTCGCGATCCCGCGCCGAGATGATTGAAGACACCCGTGCGAAGCTGCTCGCGGCCGCCCGCCAGGCATTCCGGCAAACGGGCTATGCCGCCACGTCGATGGACGATTTCACCGCTGCCGCAGGATTGACGCGCGGGGCCTTGTATCACCACTTCGGCGACAAGAAAGGCCTGCTCGCCGCGGTGGTGGAACAGATCGACGGCGAGATGGATCAGCGGCTGGGCGCCGTTTCCCTTCGGGCTCCCGATGCCTGGACTGCCTTTCGCGATCGCTGCCGCGCCTATCTGGAGATGGCCGTCGAACCGGAGATCCGTCGCATCGTGCTACAGGACGCGCGGGCGGTGCTGGCGCCCGCCCCCGGCGCGGCGGAACAACAGTGCGTTGCTTCGCTGGGTGCGCTGCTGCAAAAACTGATGGACGAGGGCGTCGTCGAACCGGCGGACCCGCAGGCGCTGGCGCGGCTGGTCAATGGCAGCCTGGTCGAAAGCGCTTTCTGGATCGCGGAGGAAAGCGACGAGCAGGGGCGGCTGACGCACGCCCTGCAGGCGCTGGACCTGCTGCTGCGCGGCCTGCTGCGGCGCTGACGCAAGCATGCAACCTTGTCGGCGCCAGCCTGGCCCGTTTGCGATTCCCGCGCGCCGCACGTATTATCAAAGTTAATTCTTGTTTAAATAACAATACACAGCGGGGTCAGCGTGAATTCCGGCACGGCCAATGTTTCAAGCGCATCCTGGGCAGACCTGCTGCACGGCGCCAATGCCTTGCGTTCGATTGCGCTTGCGGGCGGCGTCGCGCTGCACGCAATCAATGTCTACATCGTCACGACCATTCTTCCCAGCGTCATCAAAGACATCGGGGGGCTGGAGTATTACGCCTGGAACACCACGCTGTTCGTGGTCACGTCCATCGTCGGGTCGGCGCTGTCGGCCAGGCTGATTGAAGCCCTGGGACCCCGCGCCGCATATCTGCTGGCCGTCGCCGTGTTTACCGCCGGGTCCGTCGTTTGCGCGCTGGCGCCTTCCATGCCGCTGCTGCTGGCCGGACGCAGCATCCAGGGCCTGGGCGGCGGGATTCTCTTTGCGCTCAGCTATGCGCTGATCCGCCTGGTGTTCGATGCCCCGCTGTGGTCGCGCGCCATGGCGCTGGTGTCGGGCATGTGGGGGGTCGCCACGCTGTGCGGCCCGGCCATCGGCGGCGTATTCGCGCAGACCGGGCAATGGCGGTTGGCGTTCTGGGCCTTGCTGCCCGCGGCGGCGGCGTTGGCCTTGATCGTAGCCTTCAAAGTGGGTGGGAAAGCATCGATCCCCCGGCGCCCTCCCACCGCCCTGCCCTGGACCACGCTCGGCCTGCTGGTGGCCTCCGTGCTGGCCATCACGCTGGCCAGCCTGTCGACGGCGCTGAGCTGGAATCTTGCCGGCATCGCTGCCGGGCTGGCCATCGCCGCGCTGATCGCGGGCGTGGATTCCCGTGCCGCGAAGAGGCTGCTGCCCACGGGCGCCTATTCGATCCGCGCGCCGCTGGGCGCGCTCTACGCGATGATGTGCCTGGTGGTGGCCGCCATCACCACCGAGATCTTCGTACCGTATTTTTTGCAGGTCATCCATGGCATGACGCCGCTGGGCGCCGGCTACATGACCGCGGCCATGGCGGCTGGGTGGACGCTTGCCGCCATGCCCAGCTCGACGCGCAGCGGCGCGGGGGCAGATTTCATGGTGCGCTTGAGCCCCGTGGTGATTCTGGCCGCGCTGATCGCGTTGGCTGTCATGACCCCGCAGGCGGGGCTGCTCGACTCGCGCGCCGGCCTGGCCATGTACGTCATCGCGCTGGCTGGCGTGGGATTTGGCATCGGCCTGGGATGGCCGCATCTGCTGACCAAGATCTTCAATGCCGCGCCCGCGGGCGAAGAGACGCTGACATCTTCATCCATCACCACGGTGCAGCTCTACGCCACGGCCTTGACGGCGGCCCTTGCCGGCATCATCACCAATAGCGCCGGCCTGGCCACCCCGGGCGGGGTGGCGGGCGCGCAGCATGCGGCACAGTGGCTGTTTGGCGCCTTCGCGCTTGCGCCCGCGCTGGCGTTGCTCTTGCTCGGACGCGTCGCCGGGAGCACGCGACGGCAGCGGACCGGTTGAACCGCGGCCGCGCGGGCCGGATCGACCAAATGCGGTATGGATTGCCGCCACGCTCTTTGCTACGCTGGCCTTTACCTGAAAGGGGTTAGGCCATGAGCAACAAGATCCGAGTCCTGTGCATCCAGCCCTCATCGATTTCGGCGCGCTTCGCGTTCCTGGGGATCGCCTTGCGATGGACGCTGGGTGCGACACCCCGGCCTGCCAGCCTGCGGATCGGACCCCACGACCTGGCGCCGGAAGGTTCCGAAGCCGCCTTCTGGCAGTTCGCCTTGCGCCATGCCTTCTCCAGCCAGTCGATCCTGGTCACGCGCGGCGACCGCTGGGACGTGACCGCGTCCGTGGACGGCGACGAAGTTCATGCTTTCGGCAGGAAATTCGCACTGCGGCAGTGCCTGTTCTGACCCCCGCCAGCGTCCTGCCGGCGCCTTAAATGCCAAGCTGGCGCTTGCGGTAATAGGAAGCCATTTCCTCGGGGGTCCAGCGCTGCCGCGCCTCGTCCTGGCAGCAAGTCCGGTAAACCAGGGCGCCTACGTCCAGGAACCGCTTCATGTCGGCATCCGACAGCTTGCCCTGCACCTGCAACAGGCAATCCGCCAAGGCGGAAAGCACACCATCCCATCCATCGAACTTGGCCGGCGCAACCGGCTGAGTAATCATGCGCGCCATCATTTCACTATGGTCCATGCTGAATCCCCCCCGGACGCGCAGCCATCGACCCATACGGCGGCCAGCACGCCCTTGCGTTCAGCAGCAAGTCGCGTACCCGCGGAAGCTTGCGCGGCTAGCGCGTCGGCGCGCGCCCTTGCACGGGATCCGGCGCCCGCCCCCGCAGCAGCGAATCCGGGTGGGTCTGCAGGTAATCCGACAACTCGCGCAGGGATCTGGCCGTACGCGCCAGCTCCTGCAGCGCCATCCCCGTATTGAGCGGAAGGCCCCCATCGGGATTCAGCAATGTGCCCACGGCAACCAGGGACTTGCTCGCCTGCCTCAACATGGCAGCCGCCTCGGGCGCCAGCTGCGTATCCAGACGCCTGACCAGACTGGACGCGCTGCGCAACGCATTGCCCAGCTCGGTCCCTAGCGCGTCGAGAGGCACCCGGTCGAGCTTGCTCAGGATACTGCTGAGCTGCTGCTGCAACTGGTCCAGATTGTTGGGGACCGTCGGAATGAAGGGCGCATCCTCCATCTTGAACACCGCCGGCTTGGCATCCGGAAAGACCATCATCGCAACGTACAACTGGCCGGTCAGCAAATTGCCGATGCGCAACTGCGCCCGCAGGCCGTGGTCGATCATGGCCTGCATCAATTTGCCCGTCGGGTGCTCCACCGTGGATCCCGAAAATTCGGTGATGTCTCCAAAGGTCTTGGCGCCCAGGCGCTCGGGATAAAGGGTCGCGCCCACTACCGCGTAGAACTGATTGGTCGTCCGGTCCAGTTCCAGCTCGATGGAATCCACCTGTCCGATCGTGGCGCCAAGGGAATCAATAGGAGCGCCGACCACCAGGCCCCGGACCGATTGGTCAAAGCGCATGCGGATGCGCAGCGGCGCGCCGTCGGGCTGGGCGCGAGCGGCTTCTTCGGACGGGTAGATGACGAACGCCGCGTCGGCCTTGGCCGCTGCCTGCTCGCGCGCGTCGACTGAATCGAACGCCACCCCGCCCACAATGACGGACAGCAGGGACTGTGAACGCACCTTGAGGCCGCGCGCATCCACGGTGAAATCCACGCCGCTGGCATTCCAGAAGCGTGTGCCGCCGTTGACGTGGGCGTCGTTGGGCGCGTCGACGAATACCTGTATGTTGACGCCCTTGCCGCTGCTGTCCAGGTGATAGCCCACCACCTGGCCCACAGCGATGCGCCGGTAGTACACGGGCGAGCCGACATCCAGTGAACCGAGATCCCGCGCGTTCAGCGTGAAGCGCTTGCCGGGGCGGTCCTGCGCCACTTCGGGGGGCACTTCCAGCCCGGTGAAGGAGAACTTGCTGGCCGCCACCGGCCCGTTCTTGCCGTGCTGCCCGGCCGGATCCAGGCCGATATAGGCGCCGGAGAACAAGGTGCTCAAACCCGATACGCCGCTCAGGGTCAAGCGCGGACGCACCACCCAGAACACCGTCCCTTCCTGCAACAGGCCGCCCGCCTCCTTGTCGATGCGTATCGTCGCCACGACGCCGGTGCGTTCCGGGTTCAGGGCCACGCGCTCGACGAGACCGACATTGACCTCCTTGTAGCGGACCTGGGTCTTTCCGGCCTCCAGCCCCTCGGCGGTCTGAAAGCTGATCGTCGCGGTGGGCCCAGCCTCCATCCATACCCGCAGCACCAGCAGCAGTCCGCCCAGCGCCGCGATGATCGGCACCAGCCAGATCCAGGAAAACCGTCGGCCGCGCGGCCTGGGCGCGGGCGCTTTATCGTCGGCGGGGCCGGTCTCAGGCATTGAGGACATCCTCTTCAAGCGCGCGTCTGGACTCTAGGCAATATCCCTTAGCAGGGTCGCGCTGGTGCGTCCGGCGCGCAATCGGGGGAATTCCCGATATTGGCGCCTGCGAGGCCCTCGGATAGCAGGTAGGATAGTCATCCCAACAAACAGGAAATTTCCGTGAATATCGAAATCCGTCCCGCCGCCCCGTCGGATGCGGCCCAGATCCATGCGTTCATCACTGAACTGGCCGTCTATGAACGCGCGGCCCATGAGGTGATCGCCAGTGCCGAGGACGTCAGGCGGACCCTTTTCGCCGAGGGCGCTCCGGCCAAGGCGCTGATGTGCCTGCTGGACGGCAAGACCATCGGCTATGCCGTCTATTTCTACAGTTATTCCACGTGGCTGGGCAAGAACGGCATCTATCTGGAAGACCTGTACATCACGCCCGAACAGCGCGGGATCGGCGCAGGCCGCGATCTGTTGCGGCGCCTGGCGCAGGAAGCCGTGGCAAACGGCTGCGGACGGCTGGAATGGAGTGTGCTGGACTGGAACCAGCCCGCCATCGATTTCTATCAATCCATCGGCGCGTTGCCGCAGGACGAGTGGGTGCGCTACCGCATGGCGGGCGACGCGTTGCGCAATTTCGCCGAAGGCCGCCGCCAGGCCGCCCTGCCCGGCTAGAACTCGGGCAGGTCGAACAGCGTATGCAAGGTGGAACTGGGCACGGGCACCGACGCGAGGTGCTCGCGTCCGTCATCGTCAACCAGCACGCGCACCGCGCGCGAGGCCACCGTCAGGCCATCCACGCTGACCGCGGTTTCGACGTCCGCTCCCTCCTTGATGAGCTCGATGACCTCGGAGGCCGCCGCCGTCATGGGCTCGGTGACCCAGCCGGGCACGCCGCGCACGGCCTGGCCCCAGCGCACATAGGCGATATGTCCGCTGACAGGTTCTTTGCGAACGGCGACGATCACGTACAAAGACATCCAGGCCTCCCTAAAGTGTGGCCTGGATCGTATAACAACTTGGCGTATCCGGGATGACGGCCAAGGTCAGGGTTCGATGTCGATGGGGGCAAAGGACTTCACCAGGTCATCCAGCCTCTTGAGCTGCGTCAGGAAGGGTTCAAGCTTGTCCAGCGGCAAGGCGCTGGGACCGTCGCATTTGGCATTCCTGGGGTCGGGGTGGGCCTCCAGGAACAGGCCCGCCAGGCCCACCGCCATGCCGGCCCGCGCCAGTTCAGCCACCTGCTCGCGGCGGCCGCCGGAGGCCGCGTCCAGCGCCGAACGCTGTTGCAGGGCATGCGTCACGTCGAAGATCAGCGGGCGATTGCCGGTCACCTTCTTCATCACGCCAAAACCCAGCATGTCGACGACCAGGTTGTCGTAGCCGAAGCTGGTGCCGCGATCGCACAGGATGAGCTTGTCGTTGCCGGCCTCGGTGAATTTCTCGACGATGTTCAGCATCTGGGTCGGGCTGAGGAACTGCGGCTTCTTGATGTTCACGACGCGCTGCGTCTGGGCAAGCGCCACCACCAGGTCCGTCTGCCGCGCCAGGAATGCCGGCAGCTGCAGGATGTCGGCCACTTCGGCAACCGGAGCGGCCTGCCAGGGCTCGTGCACATCCGTGATGACGGGCACGCCGAATTCCTTCTTCACCGCCTCGAAAATCTTCATCCCTTCTTCGAGACCCGGTCCGCGATAGGAATGGATGGACGAACGGTTGGCCTTGTCGAACGAGGCCTTGAAAACGTAGGGAATGCCCAGCTTGCGGGTCACGCGCTGGTATTCCTCGCAGGCGCGCAACGCCAGGTCCTTGGATTCCAGCACATTGATGCCGCCGAACAGCACGAAGGGCCGATCGTTCGCGCAGGCGATCGAGGAGGAAATTGCGACTTCTGGGGCGGTCATGATGGGTGAATCCTGTAAAAAAGGCAGGTGATAGTGCGTAATGTACAACCTGCCTACCCCGGATTTCACCCCTTGCGCCGCTTTCCCGGCCCTCAGCGGCCGGATGACATGCGCCGCAGCACGCCGTCGCGCAGGATGTAATGGTGAAAAAGGCCTGCCAGCGCATGCATCAGCGCCAGCACGACGATCGTCCAGGCCACGGTGTCGTGCAGCCCTCCGATGAAGCGGCGCTGCTCGTGATCAACGATCTGCGCCGCCATCAACAGGTACAGCAGGCCGTGTACGCCTGTACCAGCTGCACGCAGCCACCCCGTAGCCGCCGGCGGCAAGCGCCGGCCCGCGCTCAGGCGCCAAATGACGCGCAACGCGAAAACGCCGGCAAACGCCAGTCCGAATGAGATCAGGCTGACTACGTCCTGATCGCGGCGCCCTGCCCCTGCAAGGAGTCAGGCGTTTCCCGCATCCGAGGTCCAGCTCGCGGAAAACGTCTGGGGCAGCAGGCTCAGGCTGCCCACCAGTTTCTCCACGCGCTCGTCTTCCTGATGCGTGGTGTAGACCACCGCATGGACCTCGGAGCGCCCGCCATCGCGCAGCTGGCTCTCCACGCCGCGCAGGCGCAGACTGTGCTTGCCCAATGCGTTGAGCAGCTCCGCCCGCACCAGGGCTTCGTCCACCGACGCGCAGGTCAGCGCGATGTTGTAGTAGCGTTCTTCGGTTTCGGCTTCGGGAACGTAGCGGTCCACCAGGCGGGCGACGCGCCGCAACAGCACATTGGTCACCAGGATCAGCCCCGTCACCGCCCCGGCTTCCGCCAGGAAACCGTAGCCCGTCAGGACTCCGACGGCGCCGGTGGCCCAGATGGTGGCGGCGGCGCTGAGTCCGCGTATGGTCAGGCCGTCCCGCATGATCAGGCCGGCGCCCAGGAAACCGATCCCCGTCACCACCTGGCTGCCCAGCCGCATGTCGCTGCCGGCGTCCAGCAAGGCGGGCAAGGAGGTATAGGCAGCCGCGCCCAGCGCCACCAGGGCATGCGTCACGACGCCGGCATAGTTCTGCCTCCATTGCCGCTCGACGCCGACGGCAGCACCCAGCAGCATGGCGAGAAAGAGGTTGATGGCTATTGAGAATCCGCTCATGGAAGGCCTTGTGCTCGGTGCTTGTTCTTCTTGGAGCGCCCGGCCGGCCGGAAACCGGCAAAATGAGCGGGCGGCTCGGCCCTATTATCCCCTGGCGCGCGGTCCAGGGCGCTTATCGCTGGACGCGCCCTCCACGACTGGCCACAATGCCCCGTCGCGGCCAGGCGCGCCGCCACCCGGCATTTGACCCAACAGGCTGAACAATATGGGATTTTTGGATTCTCTCTTCCGGCGCACGCCGACGCAGGACCAGTTCGCCAAACTATTCGTCGAGGCCGCGCGCCGGGAGGGCTTTGACGATGAACTGACGTACAAGGCCGACGAGTTCCGGCTGCTGTGGGCCAAAGGCTCGTTCTTCAACCTGCACAATGCCTATCGCGCCTATTGCGACGGCAAAGGCGCGCAACGGCAACACGCCCTGCAAAGATACGTGTTCGCGCTGGCCAGCAGCCTGCAAGGTACGCCCCAACAGATGTCCGAAGTCCGCCCCCTGCTCCGCGCCATCATCCGCAGCCGCAGCTCCATCGAGGAAGTGCGGCTGCATCACCTCAGGGCGGACGGCAACGACGACGCCCATCGCCCCTCGTTCCTGCCGTTCGGGGACGACTGTGCGGTTTTGCTGGCGCTGGATCATCCCGACGCCATCTCCACATTGACCAACGGTCCGGAAGCGGCCTGGCAACTGACGTTCGAGCAGGCGCTGGCCATTGCCATGGAGAACTTGCGCGACGAGCCCGACAATTTCACCGAATTGGTCCAAGGCGTGTATGGCGGCGCGTGGGCGGATGGCTACGACATCAGCCGCGCCCTGCTGCCGGACATGCTGGAGCGCGTCCCGGTGCGCGGGCGGCCCGTGTTCATGATGCCCACCCGCGACACGCTGCTGGTGACCGGCGACAACGACGACGACGGCATGCAGAAAATGGTGGACCTGTGCCATCTCGCGATCCAGAACGGCCGGCTGATATCGCCGCACATGTACCACTATGCGGACAAGACGGCGGCGCGCTACCGGCCCGCCAGCACGGCGCTGGCGCAACAGCTCGCGCATCTGTCCCGCTTGTTGGCCAAGTCCGAATACGATACGCAGAAGGAAGCGCTGGACCACATCCACGAAGAACAGGGCAAGGACATCTTCGTGGCGAACTACAACCTATTCACGCAGGATGAAGACCCCGCCACCTCGTTTTCGCTGGCCTCATGGACCCGTGGGGTGGACACCTCGTTGCCCCGGGTGGACCGCCTGGCGCTGGTGCGCCCGGACGCCGACGACGACATCGGCGAAGTGCGGGTGGTGGCCTGGGAACAGGCGGCGCACCTGCTTGAACCTCTGCTTGCGCCGGAGAACTGCTACCCCATCCGTTACCGGACCCTGGGCTTTCCGGAGGATGCTCAGCTGGCCCAGTTGGACGAGGTGCCCTGATCGCGCTGTGCGCGTTCCGCGGCAGGCTCGCTGACGAGCCGGTAGGCAATGGCTCCGATGATGGCCCCCACTATCGGGGCGACCCAGAACAGCCACAGCTGCTCCAGCGCCCAGCCGCCCACGAACAGCGCGGGCCCGGTGGAACGCGCGGGATTGACCGAGGTATTCGTGACCGGGATGCTGATCAAGTGAATGAGCGTCAGCGCCAGGCCGATCGGGATCGCCGCGAAACCGGCCGGGGCGCGCTTGCTGGTGGCTCCCAGGATCACGAACAGAAAACCGGCGGTCAGCACCACTTCCGTCACCAGCGCGGAAAGCATCGTGTATTTGCCGGGGGAAAATGCGCCATAGCCATTGGCGGCGAAGTGGCTCGCCTTCAGGTCGAATCCCAGCTTGCCGCTGGCAATGCACGCCAGCACCGCCGCCGCCGCGATGGCGCCCAGTACCTGGACAATGACATAGGGCAGGATTTCACGAGCCGGAAATCGGCCGCCCGCCACCAGGCCTATGGTGACGGCCGGATTGAAGTGCCCGCCCGAAATATGGCCCACCGCGAACGCCATGGTCAGGACAGTCAAACCGAAGGCCAGGGCCACGCCCGCAAAGCCGATGCCCATTTCCGGGAAGCCGGCGGCCAGCACCGCGGCGCCGCACCCGCCCAGCACCAGCCAGAACGTGCCAAAGAATTCAGCGCCGCAACGCTTGGATAACGAATACATTTCCACTCCTGGAAAACGAAAGCCTCACGGTATCGCCAAGCGCGAACGGCAACGTCAAAGGAATGCAAAGCTAGACCATTCTTGTATGCGCCGGAGGGCGGCCGCGGCCGCCTCGACCAAGGTAACTGCGTCAGGGCTGTGGCGGGATCATGCTGACGGGCGACGCGTAAAGTCGTAGACGTTTCGGGCGATCGCGGCATGCGCCGGCGGCTTGACCGCGCGGCCCGGAGCATGAACAACGGCATGTCCGGGCCGCGGGCCTCACTGCCTGAACTGCTTGGGGTCCAGACTCCATAGCGCATGCTCGCTGGTGGACACGCCCACCGCTCCATGCCTGATCGCAATGCCCACGTCCGCCTGGTTGCAGACAAAACCGGACGCGACGATAGGCGGCAGCGCCTTGAGATCCTGCGCAGCCATATGCGCAAGCATGGGCGCCGGCATCAGCTGAACCAGGTTGGGATCGCTCTGCTCCAGCGCTTTCACGCTGCGCGGCCAGGTCGAGCGGTCCGTCACGAACACCTTCTGCATGGTCACCATGCCCGCCCGGTTGGCGCGCTGGATCGTGGCCACCCGGGTCGATACGAGGCTGGCCACGCCGATATCCGCCAGGTACTCCACCCCGCCCTTGTCCTGCGACAGGCCCTCGCAGCTGTCGATGTTGACGATGACGAACTTGCCTGCCCGGTTCAGCGTGGAGATCACGGGCGCAAGCTTGCGCAGTTCCACGTTGGCCACGATCGCAATCTCGGCCGCGCTGCCCACGAAGGTGTTGATCTGCTCCGCCCCGTACAGCGTGGCAATGACAGGATGCCGCGCAAGACATGCCCCGAAAGATCTATCCATGGTTATCGCTTGCCCTGGTCGGGAAATAGCTCGTCGCCGAGTCCGAGCTTTCCGGGGTTGAGAATGTTCTGCGGGTCCAGCGTGCGCTTGATCGACTGCAGAACGGGGAACGCGCTGCCCAGCGACTCCTGCATATAAGGCGCCCGCAACAGGCCCACGCCGTGGTGATGGCTGAGCGCGGCATTATATTTAATCAACACCGCATTGGCCGCGTCCCAGGCCTGGCGGTACCACTGGGCGCGGCGGTCCACCTCCACCTCGCCACGCAGCGAAAAGTACAGGCATGCGCCATCGACGTAGGCGTGCGACTGATGCGCCGACCCCGCCAGGGTGCCGGGCACCGCATTGACGGCGTTCACGACCTCGGTGTAGATCGCCGCAAGATCGCTCCAGCGCCCGGCCATCTCCAGCGTGTCCGCCACGAATCCCGGGCTGCGCTTGAAACCCTCCGCGCTCTTGCCCGTGAGGTAGCGTGTTTCCAGCCAGCGTTCAAAGACCGCGTCGCCATCAAGCTTTACGCCCAGTTCCTCGCATACGCCTGCGCTGATCTCCATGACGGCATCGACCATCTGCCGCGCTCCCTCGTCCGCGACCAGCAGCACGTTCAGGTCGGGGCGGTTGAACTGCACGCCGCTTTCCAGTTCGTCATACAGGCGCAGCGCGGCGGGATTGGCGCCGCGCTGCATGATCTCGCGGCACGCGTCCAGGCCGATGGCGAAGGTCTTGAAGCCGTAGGCAATGGCCCGCCCGTAATCCGGCAGGCGATGCAGCTTGAGGCGCACGCGCACGATGACGCCCAGCGTGCCCTCCGAGCCGATGAACACCTGCTGCAGGTCCGCGCCCAGCGCCGCCCGCGAATAGCCGCCCACCGTGATAAGGCTGCCGTCGGCCAGCACCACGTCCATGCCGAACACCATGTCCTCGATCTTGCCGTAGCGGGTGGACAGCTGGCCAGCCCCGCGGCACGCGACCCAGCCGCCCACCGTGCTGATGCCGAACGACGACGGCCAATGGCCCATCGTCAGGCCGTACTCGCCCTGGATCGTCTGCTCGAAGATGTCGCCGAACATGCCGGCCTCGACCTCCACGATCTGGCTCTCGCGGTCGACGCCGATCAGCCTGTTCAACTGGCAGACGTCCAGCACGATGCCGCCGCGCACGGGCAGCGCGGCCCCTGTCACGTTGCTGCGGCCCGCGGACACGGTGACGGGAATCCCGCCTTCGTTCGCAATGCGCATCACCGCCTGGACCTGCTCCACCGTCGACGCCTTGACGATGACCGCCTGCGGCGTGGCGGGCTTGCCCGCCGTTTCGGTCATCATCGATCCCGCCCACCAGTCGCGCGTCCATGCCACGACATTGGCGACATCAGTCAGCACCTCATCGGACACGCGGCGCAGGGCCTCCACCAGGGCCTGCGGCACGCGCACGGGATCGCGCTGCAGGCCGGGCTCCGAGCCCGTCTTGGTCAATGCCGCCGCGTAGGCCGGCGGCGTGTGAGCGCCCACCACATAGTTGCCGCGGTTGTAGCCGCGCTTGATGGCTTCTTTGCTGATCATTTATTCATCTCCCATGAGTACGGATTTTTCGTGACTGATCGCAGCGAGGTAGTCGTTGACCTGCTGCGCGATGGTGGTTTCGGACAGGCCCAGTTCGGCCTGCAATATCTGCCCGACACGCGCGGCCGCTCGGGCGGAGGCGTCACGCGCCATCAGGCGCGCCCGCATGCGGCGCGACAGCACGTCTTCGACGGTGCAGGCCAGTTCATGGCGCGCGGCGTACACGACTTCGGCCTCGGTATAGGGCAGGCCCTCGACGACCGGCGCCAGCAGCGCCGGCTGGTCCTGCATGATGTCGCTGACAAACCGGGCCTCGGTGCCGTAGCGCTCGCCCAGATGCGCGGACAGGCCGCCGGAAGCAACAATGGCCTGCGCGTCGTAACCCGCCGCGCCCAGCAGGTAGGCACGCCTGGTCAGGCATTTGGCTTGCTTTCCGATGACCCGCTGGGCGGCGTCTATGGTCTGCTCGGCCATGTGCCGCGAGGTCGTCAGCTTGCCGCCCACGATCGTGACCAGGCCGTCCGCCGCCACGCGTATCTCGTGGTTGCGCTTGATCTCAAGCGTCTTGCCGCCGGGCGGCGCGACCAGGGGCCGGCAGCCAGCGATGCTGCCCACCACGTCTTCGGCCTGCAGGTCGGTCTTCAGCGCGGACCGCGCCCCTTCCAGCAGGAAGTCGAGCTCGCGCCGCGTGCAGTACACATCGTCGAGATCGCCTTCGTAGTCTTCGTCGGTCGTGCCCAGGTAGGACACGTTGCCCCAGCGCGTGATGGTGGCGCGCCGGCTGCGGCCCGGCACCGGAATGGTCACCGTGCAATCGTTGCGCACCTTCAACCACGGCACCGCCACATGCACGCCCTTGGCCGGGCGCACGTGCAGCGCCTGGGCGTCGCCCTTCTTCGCGCCGTTCCAGTCGCGCAGCCATACGCCCGTGGCCATCACTACGGCGCCAGCGCGTGCGCGGATCTCGCGCTGCCCCGCATGGACAATCACGCCGTTGACCTGGCCGTGCTCATTGCGGGTCACCTCGACCGCCTTGGCATGATTGACGACCGTGGCGCCGTGAAACGCCGCGCTGCGCGCCACCGCCAACGTCAGGCGCGCATCGTCGACCCGCGCATCGAAGTACAGGAACCCGCCCAGCAACCCCTCTTCCTTGAAGGTCGGGCAATGCGACAGGACTTCGGCCGTGGTCAGCTTCTGATGCAGGATGCCCTCACGCCAGCCGCCGGCGATGTCATACGTCCACAACAGGCTTTCAAACGCCTTGGACAGGCGCTTGTCGAACACGCCGTCTTTCTCCAGGATTGGAAACAGGAACGGCAGGCGCTGCACCAGGTGCCTGGCGTTGCGCCGCAGCCGCTGGCGCTCGAGCAGGGAATGCCGCACCAGGCCAAGATTGCCCTGCTCGATGTACCGCAGCCCGCCATGCACCATTTTTGAAGATTTGGAGGACGTGCCGGACGCGAAATCGTCTTTCTCGACCAGCGCCACCCGGTATCCGCGCAGGCTGGCATCGAGCGCCGCATAGGCGCCGGTGATGCCGCCGCCCACGATGATGATGTCGAAAAGCTCGTTGCCCAACCGGTCCAATTGCTCCTGCCGCATCAGGCGTAATGGTTCGGTGCTCGTCATGTCGGCCCTGTCCTTCCCGGGCTTTCTGGATAGCCACCCCATCATGTTTCCAAGGCCTCCTGTTTGTCTTGCTTGAATTGATCGACGTGCGCCAGCTCGGCATGCACCCGGGCATGCCAGAGCGCGCGGCGGCGTGCCCGCTGCGCCGCATCCAGTACCGGCTCGAACACTGCGTCCGTCACTGTCGTTTTGCGTGCTTCCTGCAGCGATTGCCAGAGCAGACCCGATGAACCCGCCAGAAAAGCCACACCGCGCAGGCTTGCGCGATCGGCCTCCTGCATGCGGCGGATGGGGATCCCGATCAGGTCGGCCTGGATCCTCAGCAGGGGATCGCTTCCCGCCAGTCCGCCGCCGACCACCAGTTCCGACACGCGTACGCCCGAGGCTTGCTCGTCGGCCTCGATGCAGCTGGCCACGGAATGGGCGATGCCCTCAAGAATGGCGTAGGCGATCTCCGCCTGAGTGGTGGCCATGGACACGCCGGTCAAAGAAGCCCGCGCGCCCGCTTCCATCCTGGGCACGCGCAAGCCCGTCAGGGCGGGCACGAAGGTGACTCCCTGCGAGCACGTCGCCGTCGCCGCCAGCGCGGAGATCTCGCGTGCATCCTTGAACCACTTCAACTTGTCGCATACCCAGTTCAACGCCGATCCGGTGGTGGCCACGAAGGTCTCGACCGCGTAGTGCGATACCCCGTTTTGGCGGCGCGCGGTCATGGTCAGCGACCCGGCCAGCAAGCCGGAATTCACAGGCGGCTCGGGACCGATGATCAGGTCCACGAAACTGCCCGTGCCGTGCACGCACATCGCCTGGCCCCGGTCCAGGCAGCCCAGTCCCACGGCGCCCGCGTGCTGGTCCCCCGCGCAGGCAAGTATGGGCACGTCGATGCCCAGCACCTCCGGACGGGTCCGTCCGAAGTCGTCGGCGTCCTGCCGCAGGGCGGGCAGCAGTTCGGGCGGAAAACCCAGCGCGGCGACCCAATCCTCGTAGTAGCGATGCTCAGCCAGGACATAGGCGCCGGCCGACGTCGCGTTGGTCGGCGTCGTCACGCACTCGCGCCGCTGTGAAAAATTCCAGAGCAACCAGCTGTCCACCGTGCCGAAGGCCAGCCTTCTGTCGCGCCAGGCTTGCGCCACCGGCGGCGTGTCCCGCAGGTGGCGCGCCGCCCAGAGATAGAGCGAACGCACCCCGACCGGACGTCCCACGCGCGCCAGCAGGCGCTCGTCCCATTGCGGCGCCAGCTCCGCCAGTTCATCGACGTAGCGCGTGTCCTGCCAAACCATGGCCGGCACCAGCGCCCGGCCGCTGTGCGTGTCCCACAGCACGGCCGTGGCGCGCTGCGTCGCGATCGCCAGCGCGACGATGTCCTGCCCTTCCCGCCGCGCTTGCGCGATGGTGCCGCGGCAGACCTCGATGGTCCGTTCCAGAATCGCGTTGGCGTCCTGTTCGACCACCCCGGGCCGGGGCGACTCCACCTGCAGCGCCAGGTACTCCAGGCAGGACACGTGGCCGTCGCCCGCCACGGTCGCCGCCCGGGTGCCGGACGTGCCCTCGTCGATGGCAAGAATCACGGGCTTGTTCGTCATCGCGCAGCCTTTCCAATCGCGGGGTCCAGGGATGCCAGCGGCGCGTCGTCCTTGAACTGCGGCGCGCCGGCTTCGTTGTCGGGGTTGATCGTCGTGCGGGTGGGATCCCACCTGATCACAAAGCAGATGATGCTGGCGACCAGCGGCACGATAGACAGGATCAGGAAGGTCTTCTCCAGCCCATAGTTCTCGCGGAAGATCGGGAACACCAGCAGGCCGATCGCTGCTCCGGTGGAACCCAGCGCGCCGATGATGCCGTTGGCGCCCGCGCGCAGCTCGCTGCGGAAGGACAGGGACGACAGGCTCTTGCCATTGGCGCCCGGACCGCCCGAGTGGAACAGGATGAACAGGGAAGGAACCACCACCGCCAGCCACAAGGGCATCTTGCCGTGGAACGTGCCCAGGATCAGCAGCATCACGAACACCGCGGCAAAGCCGAACGCCGACGCGCGCCGCAGACCCAGCTTGCGGCCGATGTAGGGCGACAGGAAACCGCCGAAGATGCCGAAGATGTTGAACACCAGCGCGCCGATCGTCGCGTAGATGAAATCCTTGCCGAACAGCGCCGCGCTGATCAAGGGCAGATACCAGCCCACGGCGAAATACTGTATGGATTGGCCGATCTGGACGGTGGCCGCCAGGATGGTGCGCGGCAGGTACACGCCGCGAAAGATCAGCAGCACATTGGCCAGGCCGCGCTTTGCCAGGTTGACCACCGGCACGCGCTCTTCCACCGGCGCCGCCACGAATTGCCTGCCGTAGATGCGGGTCATCGCCTGCGCCGCGTCCTCCACGCGTTCCTTGCGGGCCAGCCAGATCGGGCTTTCCACCATGTAGCGCATCTGCAGCAGCAGGATGACGACCGCGAAGATGGCGGTGGCGGCGACCGAATAGCGCCAGATCGAATCGCCCACATCCCACGAGAAAAACAGCATGGCCAGCAGCAGGTTGGTGCAGACGGCGGTGTACCACATGCCTTGCCAGGTGTTCAGGCGGCTCTTGAACTTGACGGGAGTGAACTCGGCCAGCACGGCCATCGCGATGGCGAAGTCGATCCCGTAGGCCGCACCGACAAAAAAGCGGCCGACCAGAATGACTTCGAAGGTGGGTGCGAACATCACCAGCAGCGCGCCGATGACGGCCAGGAACTTGGCGATAACCAGAGGACGTATGCGACCCCAGCGGTCCGCCATCCACCCGCCGATGGGATTGAAGGCAATGGCCACCCACGCGGCGAAAGACGTCATCAACGCCACCTGTCCGGCCTTCAGGCCCAGGTCGCGCGTCATCGGGCCCAAACCCGCGCTTAACGCGGAGTTGGCAAATGCGTCGAGAAACAATCCGCCCAGCGCCAGCCACCATATGAGGCCGGCTCGGCCTGTGATGCCTGGGCGTGAATCGATATAAGCGATGACATCGTCGATGCCACGTATTTTTACGGTCGATGATTGCACTGTCGTCTCCTCTTGGAATTATTTCTGTAAGAGGTCGACGCAATCTGCACGCGATAAAAGACCACCTTACAGATGGTCTTTTATCTAAATCTGTGCGGTGACTTTATGGGCTATCCCGGAGAGTGTCAAGAAGCCCGGGCATCAGGACAAACCCTGTTCCCGTTCCGCGCATTGCCGCGCGCGCCGTGGGAAATTTGGCTTCACTCGGCATGCTTTCTGGAGATGCACGACATGGAACTGCGCCGTATCGATCGAAGCGGATTGGGCGAACTGCCATCGCTTTATCGGCACGTGCACGATACCGCCCGGATCGAAGCCGTATGGGAAGAACGAATGGCCCATCCTCGCCGCGGATAAGTGGGGCAGCGCCCTGCACGTGTGATCTCGGCTCTTGCCGGGCTTGCCTGCCGACAGGCGTTGCGCCCCGGCAACTACCCCGCAGCCGGGGACGCCGGCCCTGTAAAATGTCCCATATATGGGGACCAAAACGATGAATCTCAGTTTGCCGTCTGACAGCATGACCATGACCAACGATGCTGCAGTCCGCCTGGCAACCTCATGGGCTGCCAGTCATCACGCAGATGTGAATCGAAGCGAGGCGTTCGCCAGGCAGTGGTATCTGGACACGCCACCTCACCTGAGGCAGGCCGCCGAACTGCACCGGGAACTTGAGTTCTTTTTCCGGGCTGCCGCCAAGGACGCGATCTACTGGCAATCGGTTGGGGACTTCACCGAGGAAGCCACCGGTGTCTGGGGGCTCCAGGCCTTGAAGGCGCTGGGTTGCCTGAACCTTGCGGGGCTGATCGCGGCGCTGATCCTTTTCCCGACCCGCGGCACCCTGCCCTCCACGATAGGCGTACTGGGCGCAAGCGGCCTGTTCCTGCTAGGGCTGCTGCTGGTCTGGCCATCGTTCAGGCTGGCATCCGCGTCACGCAATCGCGCAGGCGCTTCGTCCGCAATACATAGCCATAAGGCGGGCACCGCGTCGACCTGGGAGCAGCTGCGGGCCGCCAACGATGCGGATCCCAATGTCGGCCGCAAGGAACGAAAAGTGGCCACCCGATTGGCCTGGGCCATGACCGCCGCCGCGACCCTTGGGTGCGTGGCGCTGATCGCCGCGGTCTGGCTGTAGCGCGCGCTACTTCTTTGCGTTCATTGTGTCTCGCTTCGCTGTTGCGGCATTGCTTTCGACCTGCAACCAGAACTCAGCTATTGATTCGTGCGCGGAGCTGCTCCAGAAGGTTTTCGACCGAGCTGGATTTAAGAGTCGAAGCAAACATCGACATATACGTTTGCTGCACGTACAACCCGCTCAGATTCATTTCGACCACCTGCCACTTACCGCAAGCTCCCCTTCAGGTAGACACCAATCGGTAGAATTTCGGAGCCTCCCCGAGTTGGAGATTTCCTTTTCTCCGATCGCCTATCAGCCAATGTCTACTTGACGGGGGAGCTTACGGCATCGCTTTCGGCCTTCGTCTTGGCGCGCGCGGCCTATGCACGCAGGGACAGCGTGCCGCCAACGCCGGCCGACGAGCACGCTACGGCACAGTCTCGGCGATCGCGGCATCTATTCGTTGCTGTAAGTCGGCTGCCGATATTCCCAGCACGATCCGCACGTTTGTAGAAACGTCGTCAACGGATTCGGAGATGATGGCAGCGACCGCCATGGCTTCAAATGGCATCCCCTCTTCCATCATGAGTTTGCACTGCGCCTTCAGTGTCGGAAGCCTGCCGATAATGGCAGCAACATTCCGCCCCTTTCCATCAGGCATAAAGCTCAGCCGATCCAGCATGCGCTCGCAGGCTGAAACTGCGGCAGTCTCACCGAACCTGATAATTGGGGTTGCAGGGATCGGGACGGAGACCGTAGACGTTTCATCGATAGAAGCCACCGACGCCAGATAGCACCGCATATCAACGAGTTCATCCAGTAGCCCTGTTAGCTCGTACACGACAACGGCGTGAACGATTTCCCCCTCGTCTCTGCGGGTGGATCTACGCCATGACGCATCGCGTAGCGCTATCGCAAGCGCGACCACGACGGCGCCTATCGTTCCGATCGCAGTCACAAGCTCCAACCACTTTGCTTCGGGAGCCCCGTTTACGCTGGCCGCGAAGTAGTGCCCAACAAGCATGCCAACAATGGCAATCACGCCGCCAATTATCAGTTTTCTCATTTGCGCCCCCAAGGTCCGCCGCGTGCATCGTATTCCATCACTTCCGAGGTGCCACCAATGACCTATCCCGCATCGCACCAACCATCTCCTGCGCCAACTCCAATAGGTCTCTAGTGTTCGTTGCGACTGCGAGATGCGGCACTTGATACACCAAGCCTGATTCCTTTTGATGCGAAATCTGGCAAAACTACCGCTCTACTATTTGGCAAAGAACGACTTAAACTTGTTAGACAGATATACGGAGCCAGCAGACGTAAGGTGTCCATAATCCCAAGCCATAGGCATGACATCTCCGTCAAAACGAGAGGTGACGAGACATTTGCCACCACCACAGAAAGAATCCAATGAGGAAAAATAGCGCACTCCGGCCTCCAAACTGAGCTTCTTCAACTGGCTATCGACAAGATAAACGCCCTCATTACTCGGAGATGCGATTCGCAAGTCTTCAACCAGCGATGCCCGCTTATTGAGCATATAGGTTGGCAAAGTTGGAGCATATTGCGGCACTCCACCCAGTACAAATATCTCTGTATCTGGAGACCTGTCTTTTATAAAATCAATCGTGGCACGAAGACTGACAGGAATATTTTGATCGTTATAAAGCAGCCAATTGGAGTGAAGCAGCACAGCCCTTGGTTTCAGAATCGCCACCTCTTGACCAACGAATTTATTAATGGCTTCACACATGGGTCTCCAGCTGACCGCAACTCCCAACAATGGAGGACAACCACTAGCCGTGTATTGGCTTACATTCGAAAAATCACTTCTTAACCCAAACGATAATGCGGCAGCATGAGAATCCCCCCACACCAGGATGGTTTCGCTTGAACTTTCAGAATTACAGAATTTCTTGAATTCACTGTAAGACTGATCCGGATTCAAGAAGCAATCACCTAGCCTGTAAATATCCTTGTAGTGGTATGAATTAAAGGACAATAGATGTCTTTGCCTATCATCTAGCCTGGATTCAAATCCATTCTTGGCATTACCGATTAGTCCAAGCACTATGGACAAGGCGCTAAAGCCAAGGGCGAACAAAAACACCTTCCTTCGTCCAATCTTGTTCTTTGCTCTAAAAGGCGCCTCAACGTATCGCCAGCTAAAGTAAGCAAGAATTAACGCAACCAGAGATAAGATCGCATATATGAGCAAATTGTAATCATCAGCTTGTTTATGCCTGGCAAAAGCGAACAACGGCTGATGCCAGAGGTATGCGCTGTAGCTGATCAAGCCCACACCTACAAACGCCTTATTACCAACAAACCTGCCAACAGTCGTCTGCTGCGTAGCAAACAATATAATCAATACCGCGCCCAAGGTGGGAACAAGAGCATAAATACCAGGAAATGGCGTTGCTTTGCTGTAGGTGAAAACGGCATAGAGAATCAATGCCACACCTAGCCAGCCACCCAATTCGCTGACAGCCTTACCAAAATCTTTTTGGTTAGCCTTAGACAAGCCGAATGCGGCGAATGCACCTATAAGCAGTTCCCAGCCACGTGTCGGCAACAGATAAAAGGCTGCGGCTGGATCGGCATAAGAAGCCCACTGAGCTACGACAAGACTACCGGCAAACACGAGGCACAACGTAACCAATATCCAGCGCTTTCCAAACCGCCAGAACAACATCAGAAAAAGAGGAAACAGAACATAATACTGTTCCTCTACTGCCAAGCTCCAAGTATGCAGAAGCGGCTTAAGTTCCGCCGCCGTGTCAAAGTAGCCGCTTTCACGCCAGAATAAAATATTCGACGCAAATACAGAGACAGCAACAAGGCTTTTCGAAAAGTCTTTCATATCGCTTGGCAACAACCACATCCAGGCGAAAGGGATACAGACAAGCATGACAAGAAGCAACGCTGGCAGAATGCGCCTAAAACGCCGTTCGTAGAAATTAACAATAGAGAACTTGCCTTGCTCAAGTTCCGCCAAGATTATTGTTGTAATCAAGTAGCCGCTAATTACGAAGAACACATCAACGCCGACAAAGCCGCCACTGAACGTTTCAAAGCCAGCGTGAAAAAGTATGACGGGCAGCACGGCCAGCGCCCTAAGTCCGTCTATCTCTCGTCTGTAATCCATAGTGTCGTGTCTGCTGTCAGTCGCTGGTAGTGCCTACTTTTCGAGCTTCGACGACCAGGTGCAATTATGAAAAATTTCGCGATTATATCTTTCCTACGGCGCCACAAAAAGGTTTCGCTATAGGCCCGGACATGATTTGAACCCCTGCTTCCAACACCGCCGGACAGCCATCGACGGACGCGGAATTCGTAGCTTCTTATGCATCGCAAGTCGGAGGGCAATCTGCGCCGCCCAAAGAGGCCGCGCATGCCCGAAGGCATCCTTCAATTCGTCGAAGAAGCCATGGATGTCCTAAGTTCCGGCAGCACCATCAGCAAATAATGACCGTCGAAATCCGGGCGCGACCAATCGAACCAGATTTTCGACACTTTAAGGCGCGGATAAACAAGGTTCTTTCACTGGGACATGCACTCGCAGTCTGAGTGAGCCTGAGGGACACCGTCGAATGACTAACTTCAAAACCCTGTTTGCCACCCTGGGCCCTGGGCCGCCCACTCGCGTTCGCGCGGCTGGTGCTGGCGCCCCTGGCGATCACATCGACCGCCGGCAGCGCGTCCCCGGAGCGCCATCGTCAGGCCCACGGCACGAAAGCCGGGCAACCTCATCGCACCCTCGTGACCATGCAGGCAAAGGCAACTGAGCAAGGATGTGTGGCGGCTGTGGTGGACGTGAAGCCAGATAGATCAGCCCGTCCCCGGTACTTCCCGAACAGCGCATCGAGCAACGCGGACTTCAGGCCGAAGACATGCTGGGACTTTGGACATGGGCAGGTCCAGGGGTAGAAGACAGCGTTCGAACGCGGCAAGCCGAACCTGCTCCCAGCGCTCCCTTTTGCCGTCTTCTGGATACCTGCCAAGTGGGGTCAGGACTGGGCCAGGATGGGGCCAGTCACTGCGATTTCTTGATTTTTAGCAGTGAACCAGCAACCCACCCCACCCGCTAAATCGTTGATTTGCAAAGCATTGATAATGCCGAATCAACGATCTTAATGTTCTTGGTGCGAAGGAGGGGACTCGAACCCCTACACCTGTTACGGCGTCAGGACCTAAACCTGGTGCGTCTACCAATTTCGCCACCTTCGCAATAGGCCAAGCCCGCTATTGTAGCTTGCTTGGTAAAATCTTGCGTCATGAATCCGCGCCTCGATGCCCTACACCCCTATCCGTTCGAAAAACTGCGAGCTTTGCTGGCTAGCGCCAGCTCGCAACCGGACGGTCTGACGCCCATCAATTTGTCGATAGGCGAGCCCAAGCACGCCGCGCCGGAGCGCGTCGGGCAGGCCATCCGCGACAATCTTGCCGGCCTGTCCGTCTACCCGTCCACCAAGGGCGACCCCGCCCTGCGCCGGGCGATCTCGGAGTGGCTGGCGCGCCGCTACAGCATTCCCGCGCCCGACGCCGAGACGCAGGTGCTGCCTGCGCTGGGCTCGCGCGAGGCGCTGTTTGCGTTCACGCAGACCGTGATCGATCCGTCGGCAGGCTCGGTCGTGATCTGCCCCAACCCCTTCTATCAGATCTACGAAGGCGCCACGCTGCTGGCGGGCGCCACGCCCTACTTCGTCAACGCCGACCCGGTGCGCAATTTTGCGTCCGACTGGAACCAGGTGCCGGACGCGGTCTGGAAGAAGACGCGTCTGGTGTTCGTCTGCTCGCCGGGCAACCCCGCCGGCAACGTCATGTCGCTGGACGACTGGGAAACGCTGTTCGAGCTGTCCGACCGCCATGGTTTCGTGATTGCGTCGGACGAGTGCTATTCCGAGATCTACCTGGACGAGGGCAATCCCCCGCTGGGCGGGCTGCAGGCGGCGCGCCGCCTGGGCCGTAACGACTACCGCAACCTGGTGGCGTTTTCCAGCCTGTCCAAGCGTTCCAACGTGCCGGGCCTGCGTTCGGGCTTTGTGGCGGGCGACGCGGCGCTGATTGGCCGTTTCCTGCTGTATCGCACGTATCATGGCAGTGCGATGAGCCCGCTGGTGTCCGCGGCGAGCGTCGCCGCCTGGACGGACGAGGCGCACGTGAAGGACAACCGCCGCCAGTACCGGGAAAAATTCGATGCGGTCCTGCCCATCCTGCAGAACGTGCTGGATGTGTCGCGCCCGCAAGCTTCGTTCTACCTGTGGGCGGCCACGCCGGGGTCGGACACGGCATTCGTCCGCGACCTTTATGGCCGCACCGGTGTTACCGTGCTGCCGGGAAGTTTCCTGGCGCGCGAAGCCCATGGCATGAATCCGGGCCATGGCCGCATCCGCATCGCCCTGGTGGCGCCTTTGGCTGACTGCGTGCAGGCAGCCGAGCGCATCGCCCATTTTGTACATACTTCTGTTTGATCAACCTTTAAAAGCTGAGCCGCTATGACTCTCGACCTGCAGACCACCATCGAAAAAGCCTGGGACGACCGGGCCAACCTGTCGCCCTCCGACGCCAGCGCCGAAGTGCGCGAAGCGGTTGAGCACACCATCGACGGCCTGGATCTGGGCCGCCTGCGCGTGGCCGAGAAAATCAACGACGACTGGGTCGTGCACCAGTGGATCAAGAAGGCCGTGCTGCTGTCGTTCCGCCTGAACGAAAACGCCATCATGGGCCAGGCTCCCCTGCAGTTCTACGACAAGGTGCCGCTCAAGTTCTCGGAATTCGGCGACAACGCCTTCAAGCAGGGCGGCTACCGCGTGGTCCCGCCGGCCGTGGCCCGCCGCGGCGCCTTCATCGGCCGCAACGTGATCCTGATGCCGTCCTACGTGAACATCGGCGCCTACGTCGACGAAGGCACCATGGTCGACACCTGGGCCACCGTCGGTTCGTGCGCGCAGATCGGCAAGAACGTCCACCTGTCGGGCGGCGTGGGCATCGGCGGCGTGCTGGAGCCGCTGCAGGCCAACCCCACCATCATCGAAGACAACTGCTTCATCGGCGCCCGCTCGGAAGTCGTGGAAGGCGTGGTTGTCGAAGAAAACTCGGTGCTGGCCATGGGCGTGTTCCTGTCGCAAAGCACCAAGATCTATGACCGCGCCACGGGCAAGGTCACCTATGGCCGCGTGCCCTCGGGTTCGGTCGTGGTCCCCGGCTCGCTGCCGTCGGCCGATGGCTCGCACAGCCTGGCTTGCGCCGTCATCGTCAAGCGTGTCGACGCGCAAACCCGCGCCAAGACCAGCATCAACGATCTGCTGAGGGCGTAAATGAGCACGCCCCTACGGCCGCCCGAAGGGCGCGCACCCTCCCTTGGGGAGGCAGTCGCTACGCGGCAGGAGGGGCAATCCCCTTCCGCCGTACTGGATCTGGTCAAGGACCTGATCGCCCGCCCGTCGGTCACCCCGGCGGATGAAGACTGCCAGGCGGCGCTTGCCGCCCGCCTGGAACGAATCGGCTTCACCTGCGAGACCATCGCGCAGGGCGGCGTCACCAATCTGTGGGCCCGGCGCGGAAGCGCCGCGCCGCTGACCGTCTTTGCCGGTCACACCGACGTGGTCCCTCCGGGTCCGCGCGAAAAGTGGGACAGCGACCCGTTCGTGCCCACCGAACGCGACGGCTGGCTGTACGGGCGCGGTGCCGCCGACATGAAGAGCTCGATCGCCGCCTTCGTGGTGGCGGCCGAGGAATTCGTGGCGGCCCACCCGCAGCATGGCGGCTCGATCGCGCTGCTGATCACCTCGGACGAAGAAGGCCCGTCGGTCGACGGCACCGCCATCGTCTGCGACGCGCTGAAGGCGCGTGGCGAACAACTCGATTACTGCATCGTCGGCGAACCCACGTCCGGCGACGTGCTGGGCGACACCTGCAAGAACGGCCGCCGCGGCTCCTTGTCGGGCAAGCTGACGGTCAAGGGTATCCAGGGCCACGTGGCCTACCCTCACCTGGCGCGCAATCCGGTCCACCAGTTGTCCCCGGCCCTGGCCGAGATCGTCGGCATTGAATGGGATCAGGGCAACGAGTACTTCCCCCCCACGACGTTCCAGGTGTCCAACCTGAACTCGGGCACCGGCGCCACCAACGTGGTGCCCGGCGAGGCCGTGGCGCTGTTCAATTTCCGCTTCGCCACCGCCAGCACGCCGGAAAGCCTGAAGCAGCGCGTGCATGCGGTGCTGGACAAGCACGGCCTGGAATACGAGCTGGACTGGGAACTGGGCGGCGAGCCTTTCCTGACCCCGCGCGGTTCGCTGACCGACGCGCTGGTGCAGGCGATCCACGCCGAGACCGGCGTCACCGCCGAACTGTCGACGACCGGCGGCACGTCCGATGGCCGCTTCATCGCCAAGATCTGCCCGCAAGTCATCGAGTTCGGCCCCGGCAACGCCACGATCCACAAGGTCAACGAGCGTATCGAGATCGCCTCGCTGGACCCGCTCAAGAACATCTATCGGCGCACGCTGGAAAACCTCCTGCTGCAAAAATGAAAAGCCCCACATGCATCAATCCGCCCACGAAGAACTGCTGACCCTGCGCGACCTCATCCGTTATGGCGTGTCGCGCCTGAACAGCGCCCAGGTCGCGCTGGGACACGGCAGCGACAATGCCTGGGACGAGGCGGTCTACCTGACGCTGCATGCCCTGCACCTGCCTCTGGACACGCTGGAGCCCTTCCTGGACGCCCGCGTGATCCGCGAGGAGCGCGACCGCGTGCTGGATCTGCTGGAACGGCGCGTGACCGAACGCGTGCCCGCCGCCTACCTCACCAACGAGGCCTGGCTGCGCGGCCACCGCTTCTACGTGGACAAGCGCGTCATCGTGCCGCGCTCGCCCATCGCGGAGCTGCTGGACGAAGGGCTGTCGCCCTGGGTGCAGGATGCGCTGGCCGTGGAAAACGTGCTGGACATGTGCACCGGTTCCGGCTGCCTGGCCATCCTGTCCGCGCTGGCGTTCCCCTATGCGCACGTGAATGCGGTCGACGTTTCCAGGGACGCGCTGGAAGTGGCGCGCCGCAACGTCGACGACTATGGCTTGGCCGACCGGCTGGACCTGCACGAAAGCAACCTGTTCGACAATCTGCCGGCGCGCCAGTACGACGTGATCGTCTGCAATCCTCCCTACGTGAACAGCGGCTCCATGGGTGCCCTGCCCCAGGAATACCTGCACGAGCCGCAGCTGGCGCTTGCCGGCGGCGATGACGGCATGGACCTGGTGCGCCGCATCCTGGCCGCGGCGCCGCAATACCTGACGCAGGAAGGCGTCCTGGTGCTCGAGATCGGCCACGAACGCGACTTCTTCGAAGCCGCCTTCCCGGAACTGTCGCCGGTCTGGCTGGATACGGAAGAAGCCTCGGACCAGCTTCTGCTGCTTACCCGCGAGCAACTGAGCCTGTGATACGCGCTACTGGATTGACCCTGCGCCGCGGCACGAAGGTGCTGCTGGACGGCGCTGAATTTGTCGTGAACCCTGGCGAGCGCGTCGGCATCGTGGGCAAGAACGGCGCAGGCAAGTCCTCGCTGTTCGCGCTGCTGACCGGCGCGCTGGACCTGGACGCGGGCAGCCTGTCCGTGCCCGTGGGCTGGCGCATTGCCAGCGTCGAGCAGGAACTGCACGCGGACGACCGCCCGGCCCGCGAGTTCGTCATCGACGGCGACACCCACCTGCGCGCGCTGCAGGCGCAGCGCGCCGGGCTCTCCGACGACCACGGCACCGAGATCGCCGAAGTGGAGGCCGCGCTGGTCGAGGCCGGCGCCTGGAGCGCGCCCTCGCGCGCCGAACAGTTGCTGGCCGGCCTGGGCTTCAAGCCCGCCGAATGGACGCAGCCGGTCGAGAGTTTTTCGGGCGGCTGGCGCATGCGCCTGGCGCTTGCCCGCGCGCTGATGGCGCCATCCGAACTGCTGCTGCTGGACGAGCCCACCAACCACCTGGATCTGGACGCCATGCTGTGGCTGGAGAAATGGCTGGGCGCCTACGAAGGCACCGTCATGCTGATCTCCCACGATACCGAGTTCCTGGACGCGGTCGCCAAATCCATCCTGCATTTCGACCACGCCAAGCTGACGCGCTACCGCGGCGGCTACGGCGACTTCCTGACGCAGCGTGCAGAACGCCTGCGCCAGACCAATATCGCCTACGAACGCCAAACCCGCGAAACGGCCCGGCTGCAAGGCTTCATCGACCGCTTCAAGGCGAAGGCGTCCAAGGCCAAGCAGGCGCAAAGCCGCGTCAAGGCGCTGGCGCGCATGCAAGTGCTTGCGCCCCTGCAAGCCGAAGCCGGCATCGACATCCGCATCCCTTCGCCGGATCAGGTGCCCGATCCGCTGCTGACGCTGGAACACCTGTCGGCCGGCTACACGGACGCGGCCGGCAACGCCGTGCCCATCCTGCAGGACGTGACGCTGATGGTGCGCGCGGGCAGCCGCGTGGGCGTGCTGGGCGCAAACGGCGCCGGCAAGAGCACGCTGATCAAGACGCTGGCCGAAGAGATCCCCGTGCAGGCGGGCGAACGCCGCGCCTCTCGCGGGCTGGCCATCGGCTACTTCCACCAGCACCAGCTCGACATGCTGGACGTGGACAGCACGCCGATCGCGCACCTGGCCCGCCTGGCGCCCGAAGCGCGCGAACAGGAGCTGCGCAACTACCTGGGCGGTTTCGGTTTTTCGGGCGACACGGTGACCAGCAAGGTCGGCCCCATGTCCGGCGGCGAAAAGGCGCGCCTGGCGCTGTCGCTGATCGTCTGGCAAAAGCCCAACCTGCTGCTGCTGGATGAACCCAGCAACCACTTGGACGTGGAAACGCGCGAGGCCCTGGCCACCGCCCTGGCCGATTTCGGCGGCAGCATGCTGCTGGTATCGCATGACCGCCATCTGCTGCGCACGACCGTGGACAGCTTCTGGATCGTCGCGGACGGCGCGGTGCGCGAGTTCGACGGCGACCTGGAAGACTACCGGGACTGGCTGGCGGCCCGCAACGCGGGCGAGCGCGCCGAGGCGCGCGAAAACGCCGAAGGCGGCGAACCCGTCGTCGACCGCAAGGCGCAGCGCCGCGCCGAGGCCGAACTGCGCCAACGCCTGTCCGCCCTGCGCAAGCCGCTGGAAAGCAAGCTGGCCAAGGTCGAGTCCGAGATGGAAAAGCTGCGCGCGAAGCTGCACGCGCTGGACGCCGTCATTGCGGACCCGGATCTGTATTCGGATGCGCGCCGCGCGGAACGCCAGAAAGTCATGGCCGAACATGGCGAACACGGCAAGCGCATGGACGAGCTGGAAGAGCAGTGGCTGGAACTCCAGGGCTCCCTGGAAGAGATCGACCAGAGCGAAGCCTGATGCGCAAGGCGGCGGCCACCGCCGCCGCCTGCGTAGCCCGCGGCTGGGTTCGTTAACCTAGTAATAATAACTATTATCATTTATACTTTGCCGCGAATCTGACTCTATCTGGCGCTGGGCGTCAGCGACATGTCTTCGCTTACGGACGTATTTCTCCAGCACTACCGCGAGGTATTGGGCTTTCTTTCAATGCGCACGGGCTCGCGTGACGTCGCCCAGGATTGTGCGCAGGACACCTGGATCAAGCTTGAGGAATTCAAGGACAGGACGCGTCCCGACAATGACCGGGCGTATGTGTTCCGCGTCGCAGCCAACATCGCCACGGACTGGCACCGCCGCCGCACCCGCGAGATGACCGCCACCGCCGACTATGCCGCCGCGCTGCCCGTGGCGTATGAGGCCGACACGCTGGACGTGGCCGCGGCCAACCAGACCTTGCGGCGGCTCGAAACCGCCCTGCTCGCCCAGCCCCGCCGCAGCCTGGACGTATTCGTCCTGCACCGCCACGAAGGCCTGACCTATCGCGCGATCGCCGAACGCTTTGCCATCTCGGTGAGCGCGGTCGAGAAGCACATGATGCGTATCCTGCTCGCCTGCGACCAGGCGTTGACCGCTTGAACCCGGCGCCTACCGGCCGGCGGCCTCAGAGCGCCACTGAAGCCGCCTCGCGCTGGGTGATCCGCCGCAGCGGCGAGACGCTGGATGCGCAGGCTCAGGCGGAATTCGATGCGTGGTATCACGCCGATGTCAGCCATGCCGACGCGTACGAAAGACTGTCGCGCCTGTGGCGCCGCATGGGCGAGATCGACCGCAGCAGGATCGCCCCTCCCCGCCGCGCACGCAAACGCACTGCTGCCGCGCTCGCCTTGCTGGCGGCCGCCTGGCCCGCCTGGCACCTGGCGCAGAACGTGCATGCTGGCGCGGATTACACCAGTGGCGCCGAGGTGCGCCGCATCGCCCTGCCCGATGGCTCCAGCGCCACGCTGGACGCGCATTCGGCCATCGCCATCGACTTCTCCGCGCAAAAGCGCGAAGTCAGGCTGCTGGCGGGACGGGCGCTGTTCACTGCCACGCCGCGGCAAGAGCAGGGTCCGGCGTTCACCGTGGTCACGGCGGACGCAACGGCTTCCGCCCTGGGCACCCGCTACGTCGTGGGACGCGGGGACGACGGCACGCGCGTCACCGTGTACGAGCATCGCGTGGCCGTGCAATGCCTGGCATGCGCGGGCAAGCAAGAACTGATTCTGGGCCCCGGCGAAAACGCGCAAGTGTCCGCCGCCGGCATCGCCCAGGGCGCGGCGCAACGGGAATCCGCGCCCGACTGGAGCCAGGGGCTGCTGGCGTTCAACGACCTCGCGCTGCCGGACGTGGCGGCGCAACTGTCGCGCTATACGGCCAAGCACATCATCGTACTGGGCGAGTCGGCAAGAGGCGTACGCGTGTCGGGCACGGCTAGCGTGGGCGATCCCAAGCGTGCCCTGGCGCTGCTGCTGGCGCAGACCAGCGTGGAAATCACGGACCTGCCTGGCTTGCTGATCCTGCGCTGATCCTGTTTCCAATCGGTAAACGAGAATCAATATAAATTATTCATGACGGATTTGCTGAGGTAAACGGCACTGCGCCACGTCCTACGGCTGACATCAACACAGCTTGGACTGACTCATGCCTTCACCCTCTACCGCCGGACTCACCCCCCGGCGCGGCGCTTCGGCGGCAATCCTCTGCGCCGCATTGAGCTGGGGCGCACCCACCGCCGCCCAGCAGGCGGCGCAGCCCGTGTCCTACGATTTGCCCGCGCAGCCCCTGAGCGATGCGCTGCTCGCGCTGGGCCGCCAGTCCGGCCTGGAAATCTCGTTCACGCCGGCCGCGGTCGCCGGCAAGACTTCGCCCGCCGTGCAAGGCGAATATTCGCCGCTGCTGGCGCTGGACCGGCTGCTTGCCGGCTCCGGCCTGTCGCTGCGCGCGGACGGCCCCGGCCGCTACATCGTCTACGTCGACAAGACCACCCAGTTCTCCGCATCGCGGCTGGACGCCGTGCGCGTGTACGGCGAGCAGATCGGCGAACGCACCTACACGCGGGAGGATATCGCCCAGACACCGACCTCGAACCGGGACATCAGCTCGCTGGTGGCGACCCACCCCGCCGTGCGCACGAACCCGGGCGCCAGCGGCTCGCAGAACCGGGGATCGCTCAGCGTCGAAGACATTTCATTCCACGGCTCAAGCCCGTATCAGAACCTGTTCCAGCTGGACGGCATGGATGCGACCAATCGCATCGACCCGGCCAGCAAGAATCTGAACCTGCAGGTCGGCAACATCCCCAGCAACCCGCAATCGTATTTCCTCGATACCAGTCTGCTTGAGGAGGTACGGGTGCACGACAGCTTCGTGCCCGTGGAATACGGCCGCTTCACAGGCGGCGTCGTGGACGCGAGATTACGGCGATTTTCAGGCGAGAACCACCTCGACGTGGACTACCGCTGGAATACGTCCAAGATGACCCAGCAGAAGGTGGCCGAAGGCGAGGAGAACAGCTGGGCGCAAGGCAAGCCGGGCTATTCCCCGGAATGGAAAAAGCGTTTCTATTCGGCTGTCGGCGACATCGCCTTCAATGAAAAATCGGGCGCGGTGCTTGCCATGTCGAGGCGCGAATCAGACATCACCCGCTGGAACATGGGCGTGGACGACGCGGGTCAGCCCCTGCCCGGCCAGTCGAGCTACCGCGACCGCATCGACAACTTCCTGGGCAAGTTCAGCGTCCATGCCAGCGCCGAGACCGTCGCGGACCTGACGCTGAAATACAGCGACCGCAGCGAGACGCTGGCCAGCGACCTGTTCCGCGAGACTCGCTGGGACAACAACCAGGGCGCGCGCGGGGTAAGCGCCAATGTGGACCATCTGCTGCGGGGCGGGCGCCTGTCGCTGCAGGCCGGCTGGGACAGGTCGCTCAGCAACCGCGAGTCCAATGGCAACGAGCTGGTCACGTTCCAGCCATACAAGCTGCCGCAATACACCGCGGGCGGCTTCGGCAAGGAACAGAAGCAGCAGGACACCTGGACGCTCAAGGGCCGGATCGATCTCGACCCGGTGCGCACGGGCGTGTTCACGCACACGGCCTATGCCGGCGCCGAGGTGCAGCAGATCAACGCGCAGTTCGAGCGGTTCCAGGAGTCCTATTCGTACCGCCGCGCCTACAGCAGCAACGGCAAGTACCAGGATTTCAGCAAGGTCCAATATCTGCCCGGCACGGTGGACGTGAACTACAACATGGTGGGCCTGTACCTGTCGGACCGTATCGAATGGGAACGGCTGGCCCTGGACGCGGGGCTGCGCTATGACCGCGAGACGTTCCTGGGCAGCAACAACATCTCGCCGCGTACGCGCCTGGACTGGGACATGTTCGGATCGGGCGACACGCTGCTCAGCGCGGGGTGGTCGCGCTACTACGGCGCCGAGATACTGGAGACCGCGCTGGAGGCGGAGACCAGCCGGCTGCGGCGTCAGGTGCTCGACTCCAAGGGCAAGCCCGTGGCGAACGGCGGCAAGGCGTACTACGTCGAGTACAAGGGGCTGAACATGCCCTACGACGACGAATGGGCGGTATCGCTGCGGCAACGGTTTGCCGGCATGGAAGGCGCACTGAGCTATGTGCGCCGCAACGGCCGCGACCAATGGGCCAAGACAGGCAATGAAACCGAGGGGTACAAGTACACCAACGAAGGGCTGTCCACCACCGATGGCGTGAGCATCACGCTGCGCACCCTGGACCCCTGGAATCTGGGCGAGACGCGCTGGAACATGCAGGCGTCCTGGAGCTGGCAGAAGCGCAAGACCAATATGGATCTGGTCGAAGGCTACAGCAGCGACGCGCGCAATCCCGACGATTTCGTGATCTACAACGGCTCGCGGATACGCGCCATCGATCTGCCGCCAGGCTCGTTCTACCAGCCGCAAGTCGCCTCGGTCAGCCTGATCGGCGCGTGGCCGCGCACGGGGCTGGTCTGGAGCAACATGCTGAACTGGCGCAGCAAGCGCGACGCGGTCATTTACGTGGGACTGGGGCCCAAGCCCGACTACCTGGACCGCTACCAGTCCGGCCAGGTTCCCGCTTACTGGACATGGGACACCAAGCTGGCCTGGCAGCCCACCTTCGCGCGCAATCTGGAGTTCACGGTCGAGGTCCTGAACGTGCTGAACCGCACGCCGGCAGTGACGGCCAGCAACCCCAACATCAAGACCAACCGCAGCACATATCAATCAGGACGGGAGCTATGGCTGCAAGTCGGTTACCGCTTCTGATCCTGGGCGCCGCGCTGGCGGCTGGAGCTTGCGCGGCGCAGGTCGCGCCCACGCCGCAGCCCGCCCGGTCGCCGTGCCACGAACCGGGCGGGTGGGACGCGGCCTGCCTGCGCGCCAAGTACTCCGGCCCCGCTTCGGACTGGCCGGCGCCGTCCATCGATCCAGGCATCGCCTGGTCGGAATGGGCTGCCGTGCCGCCTCCTTCGAGCCCGCCGCTGACCTGGACCGCCGCCAATGCAGGCCAGGCCGAACTGGCGGCGGACGTCGCGCGGCCGGACATCGTGACGTTGGGGCAGACGCTGTTCTTCGACACCCGCCTGTCGCGCAAGGGGCAGATATCCTGTGCGTCCTGCCATCTGCCGCAACGGGCCTTCACCGATGGCCTGGCGCTGGCCATGGGCGAAGACCGGCTGATGGGCAGGCGGCGCTCCACGCCGCTGTACGCGGCTCCGTTCGCGCCCCGGCTGTTCTGGGACGGGCGCGCGGCCACGCTGAAGGAACAGGTGCTTGGCCCCATCCATGACCCGCGCGAAATGAACCACGATGCAGCCGGGGCGGTGGCGCGGCTGCGCGATACCGAGCCCTACCCCGCCCAGTTCCTGCGTGCATTCGGCGCCGCTCCAGCGTCGCAATCGCCCGTGGATGCGGACCGCCTGGCGCGTTCACTGGCGGCCTATGTCGCCACCCTGCGTCCGGAACCCACGCGGTTTGACGATGCCGTCGCCGGTCGTCCGGACGCGCTGGACGACACCGAACTGCTCGGCATGCATCTCTTTCGCACCCAGGCCCGCTGCATGAACTGCCATAACGGCGCGCTGCTGACGGACCACCGGTTCCACAACATCGGGCTGTCCTTTTACGCGCGCCGCAACCAGGATCTGGGCCGCTTCGAGGTCACGCGCGACCCCGCCGACCTGGGAACCTTCCGGACTCCCAGCCTGCGTAACGTGTCGCGGGCCGGTCCCTGGATGCACAACGGCCTGTTTCCCGACCTGAAGGGACTGCTGCGGATGTACAACGCCGGAATGGGCCGGGACCCGGCGCCGTCCGACCCGCCCGATCCCTATGCGCCGCGCAAGTCCGCGCACATCCGGCCCCTGGATTTGAGCGCGGACGAGATCGACGCCTTGCTGGCGTTCATGAAGGTCTTGTAGGGGAAAGGGGGAAAGCGGCGTCCGGTGGCTTGCGCGGGCAAGCATCGGGCGCCGCCTGGCCTGGCGTTACGAGTACGGGCGCTCGCGCAGGCGGGTGTGGTGGTCGATCACGGTGTCGATCACTTCGCGCAGGATGGTTTCGGCCAGCGCGGGCGGCACGCCCGCCTCTTCGGCCAGCCGGCGAATGCGTTCGACCTGCTGGGTCTCGCGCTTGGGATCCACCAGGTCCATGCCATGGTTCGTCTTCAGTTCGCCGATCATGTCCGTGCAACGGAACCGCACGCCCAGCAGCAGCATGATCTGCTGGTCGATTTCATCGACCTCGGCGCGCAGCGCCGCTAACTCTGCTTTCGGGGAATCGTTGTTGGCCATGTCTGTCAACCCTGAACAATGTCAAGTTTGGCGATACCCAGCGCCAAGGTCTTGGCGCCTACGTCGCGGAACTGGATTTCCGCTTGGGCGTCCTGCCCCGCTCCGCTCAAGCCGATGATCGTGCCATCGCCGAACCGCGCGTGATGCACGCCCTGACCTACACGATACTGCTTGTCGCCCACCGTGACGCCGGTAGCGACGCCACGGGGTTGACGCGGCGCAATGGTATTGGTTGCCTTGCGTCCAAACGCATCGCCGCGGTTGCCCCCGCCCCAGCCCGCCCCCGTGGCGCTGACCGGAGCCAGCCCCGCCTTGGGCGACAGCCATTTCAGGTGCTGCTCGGGAATTTCGTCCAGGAAGCGCGAGCGCATGGCGTAGCGGGTCTGGCCATGCAGCATCCGGCTTTGCGCCAGGCTGATGTACAGGCGCTGGCGCGCGCGGGTGATCGCCACATACATGAGGCGGCGTTCTTCTTCCAGCCCCGAGGGCTCCAGGATGCTGTTCTCATGCGGGAACAGCCCCTCTTCCAGGCCCGTGATGAAGACGGCGTCGAACTCCAGGCCCTTGGCGGCATGCACCGTCATGAGCTGCACGGCGTCCTGGCCTTGCTGGGCCTGGTTGTCGCCGGCCTCCAGCGCCGCGTGGGACAGGAACCCCGCCAGCGGGGTCAGGCCTTCGGTCGCCACGATGGGCGCGTCCACCACGCCCGGCATAAGCGTCGACGAGGTGCCCTGCTCGGGCACCACGCCGGCGGGCATGCCGTCGTAGTTTTCCTCGGAAGCGAACACCGCCGCGGCCGTGATCAGTTCGTTCAGGTTTTCCAGCCGCTCGGCGCCTTCGCGTTCGGCCTTGTAGTGGGCGTTCAGGCCGCTGGCCTCGAGCATGTGCTCGACCATTTCGGGCAGCGGCAGGTCGCGCGTTTCTTCGATCAGGCGATGGATCAGCTGCGCGAATTGGGCGAGGTTGGAACCGCCCTTGCCACCGACCAGCGCCACCGCGGCGTACAAGCTGGTGTCGTGCGCGCGGGCCGCGTCGGCCAGCTGCTCCAGCGTGCGCGCGCCGATGCCGCGCGTCGGGAAATTGACGACCCGCATCCACGACGTATCGTCGTGCGGGTTGGCCATCAGGCGCAGGTAGGCAAGCGCGTGCTTGATTTCCTGGCGCTCGAAAAAGCGCAATCCACCGTAGACCTTGTAAGGAATGCCGGCCGAGAAAATGGCGTGTTCCAGCACGCGCGACTGCGCGTTGCTGCGATAAAGCACGGCGATTTCGCGGCGGTCGCTGCCTTCGTGGATCAGGGAACGGATTTCGTCCACGATCCACTGCGCTTCCATGCCGTCGGAGGGCTGCTCGATGACGCGCACCGGTTCGCCTTCGCCCTGCTCGGTCCAGAGGTTCTTGCCCAGGCGGCCCGTATTGTGGCCGATCAGCGCGTTGGCCGAATCCAGGATGTGACCGAAGGACCGATAGTTCTGCTCCAGGCGGATCACGGTGCCGTGCGCGTAGTCGCGCTCGAAGTCGGCCATGTTGCCGACGTTGGCGCCGCGGAACGCATAGATGGACTGGTCATCGTCGCCCACGGCGAAAATGGCCGCGCCGCCGCCGGCCAACAGGCGCAGCCACTTGTATTGCAGCGTGTTGGTGTCCTGGAACTCGTCGACCAGAATGTGGCGGAAACGGCGCTGGTAGTGCTCGCGGACCGGCGCGTTGCGCGACAGCAGTTCGTAGGCGCGCAGCAGCAACTCGGCGAAGTCCACCACGCCCTCGCGCTGGCACTGGGCTTCGTAAAGCTGGTAGATCTCGATCAGGCGGCGGCGATGGGGATCGTAGGCCTCGACATCCGCTGGACGCTGGCCTTCTTCCTTGGCGCCGTTGATGAAGCGCTGCACATCGCGGGGGGGATATTTTTCGTCGTCGACGCCGTTGGCCTTCATGAGGCGCTTGATGGCCGCAAGCTGGTCGGTGACGTCGAGGATCTGGAAGCTTTGCGGCAGGCCGGCATCGCGGTGATGCGCGCGCAGCATGCGGTTGCACAGGCCGTGGAAGGTACCGATCCAGAGGCCGCGCGTATCGATCGGCAGAATGGCCGACATGCGCGCCAGCATCTCGCGGGCCGCCTTGTTCGTGAACGTGACCGCCAGAAGCCCAAAAGGCGAAGCCTGGCCGGTTTGAATCAGCCAGGCCATGCGGGTGGTGAGCACCCGGGTCTTCCCGCTGCCCGCCCCGGCCAGGACCAGGGCGTGCTGCGGTTCTAACGTTACTGCGGCGCGTTGTTCAGGGTTGAGCTTCTCTAGCATCATGCCGCGTAGCGGCGCAGATGTTGAGCGAATTGCTCAAGCCCGGCGATGCCGCTTTGCTGGGCGCGCTGGCACCAGGCCTGCAGGTCATTGAGGAGCTGTTCGCTGCTGGCGCTGGAGCTTTCCCAGATGCGGCCGAGTTCGCGGCGCATCTGCACCAGCGTGGACAGCGACTTGTTCTGGGCAATTGCCTTGTCCACGGCGGCAAGCTGTTCAGGCTGGAGGATGTCCTCGTTGCGGTGGATGGCGCGGCGCACCTGGTGCAGCTTGGTATAGCCGCATTCGGCGTTGCCTTCCTGGCGCGAGGCCTTCAGCTTGCTCAGTTCTTCGCGAGCGGCGCTCTTGATCACGTCCGCATAGCGGGCCATGACTTCGTAGCGGTGCGTGATCACGCCTTGCAGCGTGCGCAGGTCGATGCCGGTGCGGGTGTCGTCCAGCTTGAGCTTGGGCGCAACCTTCTTGATCTTGGCCAGGCCAAGGAACTTCAGGATGTTGATGTAGCACCAGCCGATGTCGAATTCATACCACTTGGCCGAGAACTTGGCCGACGTGCCGTGGGCGTGGTGGTTGTTGTGCAGCTCTTCGCCGCCAATCACGATGCCCCAGGGGAACACGTTGGTGCTGGTGTCCGGGCTGTTGTAGTTGCGGTAGCCCCAGTAGTGGCCAATACCATTGACGACGCCGGCCGCCCAGAAGGGGATCCAGGCCATCTGCACTGCCCACACCGTCACGCCGACGGCGCCAAACAGGGCCACGTCGATGGCGAGCATGCTCAGCACGCCCCACAGGCTGTGCTTGCTGTAGACGTTGCGTTCGAGCCAGTCGTCAGGCGTGCCGTGGCCGAACTTGGCCATGGTTTCCTTGTTGTTCGATTCTTCGCGATAGAGTTCCGCGCCGCGGAACAACACCTTCCAGATGCCGAACAGGATGGGCGAGTGAGGGTCGCCTTCCTTTTCGCACTTGGCGTGGTGCTTGCGGTGAATGGCGACCCATTCCTTGGTGACCATGCCGGTCGTCATCCAGAGCCAGAAGCGGAAGAAGTGCATGACGGCAGGATGCAAATCCAGACCGCGGTGCGCTTGGCTGCGATGGAGAAAGACGGTGACCGCAACAATGGTGATGTGCGTCACTACCAGGGTGAAAACGACGACCTGCCACCAAGTAGCTTGGGTCAGACCACCGGCAATGAAGGAGAGGATGTAATCCATAAAGCTGTTATGAGCCTCGCTTGAGAAGTGGCTGAAGTTTAGCTTACCTTTGCCTTCTTATGACAAGGTAGTTTCAAAATAGTTTTTGAGCGAAATCAAGGACTAAGCCACGGTTTTGAGCAAAAAAAGCCACTCTCGCGAAAGCTTTGGGCAGTCGCGAGGCCTGGCCTTGCGGGCATCCGGCGCCTGAGCCGGCACCCCCGCCCTGCGGGTGGGAGCATGCGCAATGGCACAGTGATTTGGCTACATTTCACGATTAAAGTTCCTGTCAGCCAGGCGGTTTCGTCTTGAAGCCGCCACGATCCGGGTGCAAACTGCAGGCCCGGCCCGCCCGCCAAATTGTCTCTTTTGTCCCACTGATGTTGCTCAAATCAATGCGTCCCTGCTTTTATCCCGTTCTGGCCGCGCTCGGCATGGCGCTGTCCGCCCCCACCCTGGCGCAAACGCTGAAGTCGGGGGACGTAGCCGTGCTGGCCTCCTATTACGAGATACGCGGGTCGGATTGCCTGGCGCTGCGGGCTCCACGGGTGGCGATCACCCAGATGCCGACGCTGGGCAAGGCCAGCATCCAGCAGACACGCGGCCAATCCAACGATTCCGGGCGCTGCGCCTACAAGGCGGTGCCGGTGGCGCAAGTGGTCTATCAGGCCGACCGGCCCGGCTCCGACACCCTGTCCTGGGAAGTGAAGTACCAGAACAAGACCGTCGGCACCCGCCGCTACAGCGCCACCGTGGGCGTCACGCCGGGTCCCTGACCCGGCGCGCCTGCTGATCAGGCCGGCTTGTCTTCCTTGCCGGCCTCGTCTTCGGAGGCTGGCTCGGCAGCAGCGTCGGAACCTGGGCTGACCTGGGCGTCGGTGTCGGCCTCGGCCTTGACCTCTGCCCCGGCTTCCACGTCCGCGTCCGCCTCGATATCGGCGTCCACGTCCGATTCCCCGGCCACGAGGGCCTCGGCGTCATCCGTGGCGGCGCCCTTCTTCCTGCGTTCGAAAACGGCGGCAAAGAAGCCGTCGGTGCCGTGCAGGTCCGGACGCAGCTGTACGTACGGACCATCCAGCTTCAGGGTTTCGCAGCGGGCGGCCAGGATCTCGGCCGCATCCAGGCGTTCGAAATCGGGGTGGCTGGCCAGGAAGCGCTCGGCCTGCTCTTCGTTTTCTTCGGCCAGCAGGCTGCACGTGGCGTAGACCAGGCGGCCGCCCGGGGCGACGCAACGCGCGGCGCTGTTCAGGATACGTTCCTGCAGCTTGCCCAATTCGGCCAGCGACTCGGGGTGCTGACGCCATTTCAGGTCCGGATTGCGGCGCAGGGTGCCGATGCCGCTGCAAGGCGCATCGACCAGCACGCGCTGGGCCTTGCCGGCCAGGCGCTTCACGCGGGCATCGTTTTCGCTGTCGATGACGACGGGCACCACGTTCGACAGGCCGCTGCGTGCAAAGCGCGGCTTGGCGCGCGCCAGGCGGGCCGCGGAAACGTCGAAGGCGTACAGGCGGCCGGTCGAGCGCATCAGCGCACCCAGCAGCAAGGTCTTGCCGCCCGCGCCAGCGCAGAAATCGATGATCATTTCGCCGCGCCGGGGCGCGACCAACAGGGCCAGCAGCTGGCTGCCTTCGTCCTGAACTTCGATGCTGCCGTTCTCGAATTGCGGCCACCGGTTGATCGCCGGACGTCCCTCCATGCGGATGCCCCACGGCGAAAACGGCATGGCAACGGGTTCATAGCGGCCGGCGCTTTGCTGCAATTCGGTCAGCATGGCGTCCCGCTCGGTCTTCAGCGGGTTCACGCGCAGGTCCAGGCTGGCCTGGCGGTTGAGCGCTTCAACCAGGGTTTCCGGGCTGTCCATGACGCTCAGGCGCTCGTCCAGCCAATCGGGGATGCTGCCGCGCACGGCGCGGGGCAAGGTCGCCAGGTCAATATGCGATACGCGCTTGAGCCATTCGGCTTCGGCTGCGTCCATGCCGTCTTCCAGGGCTTCGGCGCCCAGGGTCGCGTTCAGGCCCAGGATGGCCAGGCGGCGCGAGGCGGGGCCGACGCCGCTTTCGCCGAACTGGCGGTAGCGGCGCAGGTGGCGCAGCACGTCGTAGACGGCTTCGGCGACTTCGGAGCGATCGCGCGCGCCCAGGTTCGGATGGTGACGCAGCCAGTGCGACAACGCGGCGTCAGCCGGATACGTCCACTGCAGGATTTCACCCAGGACGCGCTGCACCTGGTCGATGCGGATGGCCGCGTAGGACTGGCGCGGACGGTTGAATTGGGGCTTTTGCGGCGCCTGATCCCGGTCGCCGCCACGGTTTTCACGGCCCTGGCCGCTGTAGGACGGACGCGAATCCGGACGATCCTGGCCTTCGCGGCGCTCCGAGCTGTACGAACCACGTTCGCCGCCACGGTTTTCACCTTGCGGACCGCCATAGGACGGACGTGAATCCGGACGGCCCTGGCCTTCACGGCGTTCGGAACCATAGGACGCACGTTCGCCGCCACGGTTTTCGCCGCGGGGACCGCCATAGGACGGACGCGAATCCGGACGGCCCTGGCCTTCGCGGCGCTCCGAACCATAGGAAGCACGTTCGCCGCCACGGTTATCACCGCGGGGACCGCCATAGGACGGACGCGAATCCGGACGGCCCTGGCCTTCGCGGCGTTCGGAACCATAGGAAGCGCGTTCGCCGCCACGGTTTTCACCGCGGGGACCACCGTAGGAAGGACGCGAATCCGGGCGACCCTGGCCTTCACGGCGCTCCGAACCATAGGAAGCACGTTCGCCGCCACGGTTTTCACCGCGGGGACCACCGTAGGAAGGACGCGAATCCGGGCGACCCTGGCCTTCACGGCGTTCCGAACCATAGGAAGCGCGTTCGCCGCCACGGTTTTCACCGCGGGGGCCGCCGTGGGACGGACGCGAATCCGGGCGGCCCTGGCCTTCGCGGCGCTCCGGGCTGTACGAACCGCGTTCGCCGCCACGGCTTTCGCCACGATTCTCGCCACGCGGCGCGTCGAAGGACGGGCGCGGCGCAGGACGGCCCTGGCCTTCGCGGCGCTCCGGGCTGTACGAACCGCGTTCACCGCCGCGGCTTTCGCCACGGTTTTCGCCACGCGGCGCGTCGAAGGACGGGCGCGGCGCAGGACGGCCGCCGGGGCGCTCTTCGCGCACGCGCTCGCCGCGTTCACGCTGGGGCGCCTCGCGGGCGTCGCCCTTGGGGCGCGAGAAAAAGGACCGACCGTCGCGCCCTTCGGAGGCGGCCCTCGGGGTGCCTGCCGGACGGGAACGCGGAGATTGGGGTTTAGTCATGGTGTGTTCCAGTGGAGCGGAGGAGTTCCGCCCGATAAATACGATTCAGGGCCGCTCAGGCGGCCGGCGACCAGAAGAAGAGGCGTTCGGGATCGCCTTGGACATCCACGCGATGGTCGCTTGTCAGGGTAACCCGGCCTTCGGCCAGCCAGCGCACGGCAGCCGGAAAAGCCTGATGTTCCACCGCCAGCACACGATTGGCCAGCAGTTCCGGCGTGTCGCCCGCCAGGACCGGCACGCAGCCCTGGGCAATGATGGGGCCGTGATCCAGGACCGGGGTAACGAAATGCACGGTGCAGCCATGCACGCGCACGCCCGTCGCCAAGGCCTGCGCATGGGTATGCAGCCCGGGAAATGCGGGCAGCAGCGACGGATGGATATTGACCAGCCGGCCGGCATAGTGATTGACGAAGCCAGGGGTCAGGACGCGCATGAAGCCGGCCAGGATGACGTAGTCGGGCTCATAGCGATCGATTTCAGCGGCCAGCGCCGTATCGAAGGCTTCACGGCTGGCATAGTCCTTGTGATAGAGAGCCGCGGCGGGAATGCCCTGCCCGGCCGCCCAGTCCAGCCCCCCGGCGTCGGGACGGCTGGCGATGACGGCGGCGATTTCGGCCGGCCAGCCCTCATTGCGGCAGGCCTCGGCCAGCGCCTGCATGTTGCTGCCCCGCCCCGAGATCAGGATGACGAGGCGGCGCTTGGTAGAAGAAATTTCCGGCAAGATAAAGAATTCCAAGGGAAATCGGGTCCGTCCAACGCCGGAACCGGGCGCGCAAAAACGGCCAGCGCGCGCGGCGGAGATGGGATTAGAACAAACCCGGAATCCAAAATTGTAAACTCTCGCTCGTGAAACCATCGCTGCGCATCTACCGATCCCTGCCCCCGCCCGACCACCGCGCCCCTTGCGCGCTGACGATCGGCAATTTCGACGGCGTCCATCGCGGACACCAGGCCATGCTTGCACGCGTCTGCCAGGTGGCCCGCGAGCGCGGGCTGACGCCCGCCGTCATGACCTTCGAACCGCACCCGCGGGAATATTTCGCCACTCTGAATCACCGCCCCGAGCTGGCGCCCACCCGGATTTCCGGGCTGCGCGACAAGCTGGCCGCGCTGGCGCGCTACGGCATCTCGCAAGTCGTGGTGGAGCGGTTCAACGCCCGCCTGGCCGAAATGTCGGCCAACGCCTTCATCGAAAAGCTGCTGGTGCAGGGTCTGCAGGCCAAATGGCTGCTGGTGGGCGAGGACTTCCGCTTCGGGCACAAGCGCAGTGGCGATATCGATCTGCTGCGCGAAGCCGGCATGCGCCACGGCTTCGAAGTCCAGACGCTGGCCGACGTGACCGACCGGCAAGGCCACCGGATCTCCAGCTCGGAGGTGCGCACCGCGCTGGCGGTGGGCGACCTGGAACGCGCTCGCCATCTGCTGGGGCATCCCTACCATATCAGCGGCCATGTCATCCACGGCCAGAAGCTGGGCCGCACGCTGGGCTTTCCCACCATGAATCTGCGGGTGGCCGAGAGATGCGCCGCGCGGTCGGGCATCTACATCGTCCAGGTCTATGGCCTGGCGGATCGCGCCCTGCCCGCCGTGGCGAGCCTGGGCGTGCGCCCCACGGTCGAAGACCGCGGCCGCGTGCTGCTCGAGGCGCACCTGCTGGACGAGACCGTCAACGCATACGGTAAACTCGTACGCGTCGAATTCCTGCAAAAGCTGCGGGACGAAGAAAAATTTCCTGACCTCCCTTCCCTGACTGCCGCCATCGCCGAAGACGCGCGAAACGCGCGCGCCTATTTTGCCGTTCATGGACTATAAAAAGACCCTCAACCTGCCCGATACCCCCTTCCCCATGCGGGGCGACCTTGCCAAGCGCGAGCCCGCCTGGATTTCGCAGTGGGAGGAAAACCACGTCTACCAGGCGATCCGTGCGGCCAGCCGCGGCCGGCCGCGTTTCGTGCTGCATGACGGCCCGCCCTACGCGAACGGCGACATCCACATCGGCCACGCGGTCAACAAGATCCTGAAGGACATCATCGTCAAGAGCCGCAACATGGCTGGCTATGACGCGCATTACGTGCCGGGCTGGGATTGCCACGGCATGCCGATCGAGATCCAGATCGAAAAGAAGTACGGCAAGCACCTGCCCGTGGCGGAAGTGCAGTCCAAGGCCCGCGCCTACGCGCTGGAGCAGATCGACCGCCAGCGCAAGGATTTCAAGCGCCTGGGCGTGCTGGGCGAGTGGGATCGTCCCTACATGACGATGAACTTCAGCAATGAAGCCGACGAGATCCGCGCCCTGGGCCGCATCCTGGACAAGGGTTACGTGTTCCGCGGCCTGAAGCCCGTGAACTGGTGCTTCGACTGTGGTTCGGCGCTGGCCGAAGCCGAAGTCGAATACGCCGACCGCGTCGACCCCGCCGTGGACGTCGCCTTCCCGTTTGCCGAACACGCCAGGCTGGCGCAGGCCTTTGGCCTGAAATCGGTGGACGACGGCGCCATCGTGATCTGGACGACCACGCCCTGGACCATCCCGTCCAACCAGGCGCTGAACGTGCATCCCGAGATCGAATACGCGCTGGTGCGCGTGTCGCCGGCGCCCAAGTTCGGCCCGCTGCTGCTGGTCGCCAAGGAACGCGTCGAAGCCTGCCTGAAGTCCTGGAACCTGGAAGGCGAGATCATCGCCACGGCTCCCGGCGAAGCGCTGTCGGGCATCGAATTCCGCCATCCGCTGGCGCAATTCGACGCCGCCTATGACCGCAAGGCGCCCGCCTACCTGGGCGACTACGTCACCGCCGACTCCGGCACCGGCGTGGTGCATTCGGCCCCGGCCTACGGTATCGAAGACTTTGTGTCGTGCAAGGAGCACGGCATGAAGGACACCGACTTCATCAGCCCCGTGATGGGCGACGGCAAGTACGTGGACAGCCTGGCGCTGTTCGGCGGCCTGTCCATCTGGGACGCGAATCCCAAGATCGTCGAGGCGCTGACGCAAGCCGGCGCGCTGATGCACGTTGAAAAGCACAAGCACAGCTACATGCACTGCTGGCGCCACAAGACGCCGATCATCTACCGCGCCACCAGCCAATGGTTCGCGGGCATGGACGTGGCCCCCAAGGACGGCGGCCCGACCCTGCGCGAATCGGCGCTGGCCGGCATCGACGCCACCGCCTTCTTCCCGGCGTGGGGCCGCGCGCGCCTGCACGCCATGATCGCCAACCGTCCGGACTGGACCCTCTCGCGCCAGCGCCAGTGGGGCGTGCCGATGGCCTTCTTCGTGCACAAGGAAACCGGCGAGCTGCATCCGCGTACCTCCGAATTGCTGGAGCAGATCGCGCAACGCGTCGAGCAAGGCGGCATCGAGGCCTGGCAGGCGCTGGAGCCCCGCGACCTGCTGGGCGATGAAGCCGACATGTACGAAAAGAACCGCGACACGCTCGACGTGTGGTTCGATTCGGGCAGCACGCACGCAACGGTGCTGGGCGGCAAGGACGGCGATTTCGCCGGCTCGCACGGCGCCGAACTCGCCTGGCCCGCCGATCTGTACCTGGAAGGCTCGGACCAGCATCGCGGCTGGTTCCATTCGTCCCTGCTGACCGGCTGCATGCTGTATGGCCAGCCGCCCTACAAGGCGCTGCTGACCCACGGCTTCGTGGTCGACGGCCAGGGCCGCAAGATGAGCAAGTCGGTGGGCAACGTGATCGCCCCCCAAAAGGTGTCCGACTCGCTGGGCGCGGAAATCCTGCGCCTGTGGGTGGCTTCCACCGATTACTCCGGCGAACTGTCCATCTCCGACGAGATCCTGAAGCGCGTGGTGGAAGGTTACCGCCGCATCCGCAACACGTTGCGCTTCCTGCTGGCCAATCTGGCGGACTTCGACGCGGTGTCGCAAGCGGTGCCCTACGGCGACCTGTTCGAGATCGACCGCTACGCGCTGGCCATGACGGCGCAGATGCAATCCGAAGTGCAGGCCAGCTACGAGCGCTACGACTTCCATCCGGCGGTCTCGCGCCTGCAGACTTTCTGCTCGGAAGACCTGGGCGCGTTCTACCTGGACATCCTGAAGGACCGCCTGTACACGTCGGCCCAGGACAGCCTGGCCCGCCGCTCGGCGCAGACGGCGCTCCTGGACATCACGCAGACGCTGCTCAAGCTGATGGCTCCGATCCTGTCGTTCACGGCCGAAGAAGCCTGGAAGGAACTGGTCGGATCGGCGCTGAAGAACCAGGCCGACGCGGCCCGCACGACGATCTTCACCGAGGTCTATCACGCGCTGCCGCCGTTTGGCGACGCCGACGCGCTGACGGCCAAGTGGACGCGCCTGCGCGCCATCCGCGCCGAAGTCCAGCGCAAGCTGGAAGAAGTGCGCACGGCAGGCGACATCGGCTCTTCGCTGCAGGCCGAAGTGGACCTGTACGCCAATGGCGAAGACCAGCAGCTGCTGGCCAGCCTGGGCGACGACCTGCGCTTCGTCCTGATCGTCTCGCGCGCCACGGTGCACGCGGGCGAAGGTGAAACCCGCATCGAAGTCACGCCGTCGACGCACAAGAAGTGCGAACGCTGCTGGCACTGGCGCCTGGATGTGGGCCAGAACGCGGATAACCCCGAGATCTGCGGCCGTTGCGTGTCCAACCTGTTCGGTTCGGGCGAAGCCCGCGACAAGGCTTGAACATGGCCCGCCCCTCCGCACCCGGAGCGACGGGCTCCGCCCCCGCCAGCGCCGCGCCGGCGCGCGTGGGGCGCTGGCTGGCCCTGGCGCTGCTGATCATCGTGCTGGACCAGCTGACCAAGCTCTACTTCAACACGGCGTTCCAGTACGGCGAGCGGCTCAACGTGCTGCCGTTCTTCGACTTCACGCTGGTGTACAACCGGGGGGCCGCTTTCAGCTTCCTGGCGTCCGAGGAAGGCTGGCAGCGCTGGCTGTTCACCGGCCTGGGCTGCGTGGCGGCGGTGGTGATCATCTGGATGCTGCGGCGCACTCATGGCCAGCCCCGATTCAGCCTGGCGCTGACGCTGATCCTGGGCGGCGCCATCGGCAACGTCATCGACCGCGTGGTGTATGGCCACGTGGTGGACTTTCTGCTGTTCTATTGGAACGACTGGCAGTTCCCCGCCTTCAACCTGGCGGACGTGGGCATCTCCTGCGGCGCCGTGCTGCTGGTGCTGGACGAACTGCTGCGCGCCCGCAAGCCGCAGGCCTGACGACGCCACGGGCCGGGGCGCAACGTTCCGGTCCGCTTTTGCCGCGCTTGAGACCCCCTGAATGCATGGCGAACGGCGCGATACCGCAATGCAGAATAAAATCATCCTCCATTCCTCGTTTTCACGGCGCTGAACCCGCCGCCCCACCCTCATGCTCGATCTCGCCCGCAAACGCATCGTCCTCGGTCTGACCGGGGGCATCGCCTGCTACAAAATCGCCGAGCTGGTGCGGCGCATGACCGAACAAGGCGCCACCGTGGACGTGGTGATGACCGAGGCGGCCACGCACTTCATCACTCCCGTCACCATGCAGGCCCTTTCCGGCCGCCCGGTGTTCGTGGACGCCTGGGATGCGCGCGTGCCCAACAACATGGCGCACATCGATCTCACGCGCGGCGCGGACGCCGTGCTGATCGCGCCCGCCAGCGCCGACTTCATGGCCAAGCTGGCGCACGGCATGGCCGACGACCTGCTGTCCACGCTGTGCCTGGCGCGCGCCTGTCCCCTGCTGGTGGCGCCCGCCATGAACCGCGAGATGTGGGCCAACCCGGCCACGCAGCGCAATGTCGAGCAACTGCGCGCCGACGGCATCAGCGTCCTGGGCCCCTCGGCCGGCGAACAGGCTTGCGGTGAAACCGGCGATGGCCGGATGCTGGAAGCCCATGAGCTGCTGACCGACCTGATCGCGTTCTTCCAGCCCAAGCTGCTGGCCGGCCGCCATGTGCTGCTGACCGCCGGCCCCACCTCCGAACCGGTAGACCCGGTGCGGGTGCTGAGCAACCGCTCGTCGGGCAAGACGGGTTATGCCCTGGCGCGCGCCGCCCGCGAGGCCGGCGCCCGCGTCACGCTGATCACCGGCGCCACCTTCCTGCCCATTCCGCGCGGCGTGACGGCCTTGTCCGTCACCACCGCGCGCCAGATGCATGACGCCGTGATGGCCAGCGCCGCCGACGCCGATATCTTCATCGCCGTGGCCGCCGTGGCCGACTGGCGCGTGAAGAACGTCAGCACGCAGAAACTGAAGAAAACCAGCGAAGGCGGCGGCGCGCCCCTGATGGAATTCGAGCCCAATCCGGACATCCTGGCCGAAGTGGCCAAGCTCGAAAACGGGCCGTGGTGCGTGGGCTTCGCGGCCGAAACCGAGAAGCTGGCCGAACACGCCGAAGCCAAGCGCGCGCGCAAAGGCATCCCGCTGCTGGTGGGCAACCTGGCGCACAAGGTCATGGATGCGGACACCACCGAACTCGTGTTGTTCGACGCGCAAGGCGCGCACCCGCTGCCCGCCGGCGACAAGCTGGATGCGGCGCGCCGCCTGATCGCGGAAATCGCGGCACGCATGCCTTCGTAAGGCCGGCACGAAAAAAAACGCCAGATCCGACCGGACCTGGCGTTTTTCTTTTGCGGCGGCGATAAACCGCCGCGCGGCTTACTGCTCCAGGCTGATGTTCGCGGCCTTGACGATATCGGCCCACTGCTTGCGGTCGTTTTCCAGGAACTGGCCGAACTTCTCGGGCGTCATGCCGGTAACGGGCTCCGAGCCCAGGCCCGCCATTTTCTCGATGAGCGCAGGCTGCTTGAGCACGTCTTGCAAAGCTGCGTAGTACGCGGCCAGCACGTCGGCGGGCAGGCCGGCCGGGGCGAACACGCCCTGCCAGGTCGGCATGTCAAAACCCTTCAGGCCCTGCTCGTCCAGCGTCGGCACGTTGGGCAATTGCGGGGAACGCTTGAGCGATGCCACTGCAATGGCCTTGACCTTGCCTTGCGCGGCCAGCGGCGCCGCGGTGGAGATGTTGTCCATCGTCATCGCGATATGGCCGCCAAGCAGGTCGGTGATGACGGGCGCCGCGCCGCGGTAGGCGGCATGCGGCACCTTCACGCCCAGCTTGTACAGCATGGTCTCGGCGATCAGGTGGTTGGAGATGCCCACGCCGGCGGTGCCGTAGGTGGCGGTCGGCGTCTTCTGGAAGTACTCCTTCAGTTCCGCCAGGTTGCTGGCCGGCACGTCCTTGTTCACGATGACCACGTTGGGCTGCACGGCGGCCAGCGTGATGGGCGTGAAGTCCGCGGGCTTGTAGGTCGTGCCCTTGGGATTCAGGACATGGGTGATGGCCATGGAGCCGGCCGCGGCGATGCCGATGGTGTAACCGTCGGCGGGCGACTGGCTCAGGCGGTACGCCATGATGTTGCCACCGGCGCCGGCCAGGTTTTCAACGACCACCGGCTGACCCAGGCGCTGGGACAGCGGCTCGGCCAGCAGGCGGGCCAGCGTATCGGCCGAGCCGCCCGGCGCGAAGCCGACCAGCAGGCGCACGGGTTTGGTGGGTTTCCACGCGTCGGCGGCAAGCGCCGGCGTGGCCGTCAGCGCGGTGACGGCGAACAGTGCGCCAGCGGCGCGGTGCAGGGTACGGCTGAACATGACAAGACACTCCCAACAATTGATTGACGAAGACAGCTTCGTCTCCTCTCGCCGCTCGCCCGGACCGGCCGCAGGATTGATGCATGCGGCCGGGGCTTCGGGATTGCTTCCGGCGGCGTTATTCCAATATTTGCGCAAGCGACTGTGCAACCATGCGGTTGGACAGCAGCACCGGGCGCCCCGATGCCCGGGCCACGGCCTGGCGCATGCGTTCGGCATAGCCCATGCAGTGCATAACGATCAGGTCGCAGGACGCCAGCTCGCGGCCGGCGTTTTCGAAATTGCGCAGGGCCTGCTCCGCGTCCGCCTCGTAGGGCGAGGCATGCACGACCTGGGTTTCACACTCCAGCGGCACCACCATGTGAAAGGCATCGACCTGCGCGGCCAGCGGGACCACCAGCCCCACCTTGCGGCAGTGCTGCGCCAATCCCGCGACCAGATGGTCCACGACCTGCTGCGGCTCGACCACCAGCGTGCGCATCGGCGCGATCGCGGTTCCGGTGCACAAAGGCACCAGCACGTCGTAGCCCGCGGCATCGGCCTGGCGCATCACCTGCGCCAATCGCGCCTCGGCGGCGGCCGCGTCCAGCTCGATCTGCGCGCCGTCGCGCATGCGCGTGGCAAAGCGATATTCACCGGACCTGGGCGCCAGGGCGGCAAGCGCCGCCGCATCCAGGTCATCCAGCGCGCCGAACTCGTCGATGCGCACATGCGCGCCCAGCAGCGGCGCCATCTCGGGCACCACGTCGCTGCGCGGCGATTGCCCGATGGTGAAGAACGCCACGCGACGCGGCGTCGGCGCGCTCATGCCACCGCTCCGTCTTCGCGGCCCACGGTCTGCAGGTGCGCCATCGAACCGTAGCGGGCCTGCAGCGCGCTCCATTCGGCGTCATCGAAGAAGCCCATGGTGCGCTGGCCGAACAGCTTGGCGATCTCGATGCAGAAGCGCATGGCGACATCGGCGTCCACCGCGTTCGTGACGCCGGTGGCGCAGCCCGGCACGGTGGTCTGCGCCGTCAGCGCCACGCCGACCACGGGCGCGTCCGTGACGATGGTGGGCTGCATCAGCGAATTCACGTGCCAGAGGCCGTTTTCGTAGGGCGTGATGTCCTGCGTGGTCAGGGGCAGCGTCACCGGCAATTCGCCGCTGACCCAGCCCATCACGTCCAGCATGGTTTCGGGAATGCGCAGCAGGTAGCCTTGCTTGGCGACGGGCGTCAGCGCCACGCCGCGCTTGTTGACGAGGCGATTGCCGCGCGTCGTGTCGACGGAGAGAATCGCGTCCATGCGCGGATCGACTTCGTGGGACATCATTTCGCGCATGGGGAATGGCGAACGCATCATCGGCACCGGATGATGCGGCCGCGTGCCGGCGCGCGGGCAGATGTGCGTGCGGATGCGTACCGTGCCGGGCAGGATGTCGCCCTGCCGGGCCATGGCCATCAGCTTGAGCGCGGCGGCGATGGCCACCACCGCGCCGTCGCTGTCGGACACCAGGCCCGTCACCGCGGGGCGGGCGCCGATGCCGCCCAGGCGGCCGACGATTCCCAATTGCGGCGCCGATTCGTCCGCGCCAGGGATGACGATGGACAGGAAGTCCGTGGCGGCGCCGTCGCGCTCCAGCCGGGTCACTTCAACTTCGCAATTGCCGGCGTCGCCCAGAATCCTCGCCACCGCTTCGCCCGTGACATGCGCGGACGACAGCAGCTCGATGGTATCGATTACGTGCTTCATGCCGGAATCTCCAGCGGGCCGGGGCGGAACACGCGCGGTTCCTCACGGCCCAGGAACAGCGGCGCGTCATGCGGGCCGACCAGCGCGACCTGGTCGCCGCGCACGCGCAGCGCGGCGCCTTCGGGCAGGCCGAGCACCGGCATGGCGGGATTCAGCGTGCAGAACTCCGCCAGGCGCTGGGCGCGCGTTTCACCGCGGTGTCCCGGCGGATGGGCATTGGTGTAGTGCGGATTGATCTGGAAGGACAACAGGCCCAGCGCGTCGAAGCCTTCCGGGTCCGTGATGGGCATGTCGTTGGTCGTGCAGATGCTCGGGCAAGTCAGGTTGGAACCGGCGCTCCAGCCCAGGTAGGCCGCGCCCTGGCGCACGCGGCGCGCGACGACGTCGAGCAGGCCCTGGCGACGCAGGTGGCCCAGCAGGTTGAACGTGTTGCCGCCGCCGACAATGATGACTGCGGCGCCTTCGAGCGCGGCGACCGGATCCTGGGCGCTGTGCAGGCCCTGGATGTCCAGCCCCGTGTCGGCCAGCGCCGACGCTACCAGCGCGGTGTAGTCGTCCCAGTTGCGGGTCACGCCGGCGTACGGCACGAAGACGGCCGGGGCGCCCTGCGGCAGGGACTCGATCAGTTCCTGGATGTCGGGCATGGCGTGGACCAGATAGCCGGCGTCGCTGCTGGAATTGCTGAGGAGCAAGAGATTCATGGAGAGGATTTCCGTAGGAGGATTTTCAGGAGGCGCGCCGACGTGGACGCATCCGCGGATCTGGGGAATTCAGTTCAGCCAATAGGGGTCGTTCAGTTCGCGGCCCAACGCCGCCACCTGCTGCAGCACGGATTCGCGCAAGCGCGCCACGCGGGCGGCATCGGCCTGGAAGGATACGAACGACAGGCACAGGCCGCGCAGCTCGCCGGTGGCCGGATCGCGCACCGCCGCGGCGACCGCGCCGATACCCGGCATGGCCTGGTCGATCGCGACGCCGCAATGGTCCGCGCGGGTCTGTGCCACCAAGCTGGCCAGGTCGCCGACGGTGGCGGGGCAATCGCGCCCTTCCATCGGCAAGGACTGCGAGGCGTCCGCGCCGTACAGCGCCTGGAACTCGGCGTCGGTCAGCCGCGACAACAGCGCCCGCCCCATAGCCGTGCCCGATGCGGCGCGGCGCGACCCCGGCGGCGACAGCACCTGGACCGGATGAGAGCCGTTCAGCCGTTGCAGCACGACGGTTTCGCGTTGATTCAGGGTGGAGAGATAGGCGGTGAGTCCGCTGTCGTCGGACAGGCGGACCAGCACGGCGCGGCATGCCTCGTCCAGCGGCGTGGCCGCCATGCCGGCGCGCACGGCCTGCGCCAGCAGTGTTCCGGGACGATAGCGGCGCGTGGCCGAGTCCTGGTCGAGCATGCCGTAGTTCTGCATCTGATTCAGCAGGCGCGATGCGGTGCTCTTGGGCATGGCCAGGCGCGCCGCGACTTCGGTGAAGCTCAGCTCCGCCGCGCCTTCCGCGTACAGCGAAAGCACACGTTGAACGCCGTCTAGAATACTCATGCTTGTTCCATAAAACGGAACCAAAGTTCCTTATTAGCGAACAAGAATAATGCAAGCAGTGGAAACAGGTCAATATGCGCAAACCATAAGAAAGGCCCCCGGATCGCGGGGGCCTTGCGGGACTGCGGTGAAATATCGGGCTATTTCGTCGTCAGTTGGGACCATTGCGCCAGCGGCAGCGGCGGCTGCTCGTGAAGGATGCGGGCCAGCACCAGCTTCAGCTCGGTCCAGCCTCCGCGATGGCTGGGCCAGACGGACGGCGTGACCGGCTTCCAGCTGCCATCGGCGGCACGCTCGGCCATCTTGAAACGGAAGGTGTAGTGCCCGGCCATGCCCATGCGCAGGTCCGAGACAACCAGGGCATCGCCGATGGCGTCGTAGCGCAGCCAGTCGTCCGTGAACCAGCGCAGGCGCTCATGCAGCGGCACACCCGCCAGGGCCTGGCCAACGTCCGGATTGAGCGGCTGGCGCAGCCATTCCGGCGGGTCGCGGTCGAACAGGCTGCTGACCGATTCGTAGTAATGGCCGTCGGCCGTCTTGGCGATCACACGCCACACGAGGGTGTTGAACGGCATGGACACGGCCCGCAGTTCCGTGACGGCAATGCCCTGCCCCTGCATGGCCTCGCGCACGCGGTGCTCGGCCGCCATGCGCCCCGCCAGGCCAAAACCCAGATAGGCCGTACTGAAGACCAGCGCCGCCACCAGCAGGCGCCGCGCGGTGAGCGTCATGCCAAAGGCGATGGCGAACAGCACGCCCAGCAACAGCGGTCCGGTGTAGACCGGATCGATGATGAAAATGGCCGACCAGCTTTCCGGAACGGTGGCCAGCGGCCAGAACAGCTGCGTGCCGTAGACGGTGAAGGCGTCCAGGATGGGATGCGTCACCAGCACCAGCCACAAGGTGAGGAAGAGCCTGCGTCCGCTATAGGGCGCTTGCGGCCAGTATTTGCGTATCAGCCAGGTCAGCAGCAGCGCCAGCCCGGTCAGGACGAAGACCGAATGGGAGAAGCCGCGGTGGTAGGTCATGAGCGAAACCGGATCCGGGTAGCTCATCAGGACGTCCAGATCCGGCACGGTGGCCAGCGCCGCGCCGTAGATCAGCGCCCGCCTTCCCTGCACGCCCCCCAGCAGGGCTCCCTGTATGCCCGCGCCCAGCACGGCTTGTGTTACCGAATCCATAGTTCCCCGACGTTTAGCTTCATCTACATGGCCTATATAACCCGAGGCCGCGCGCGCAGGCGTTAACATACCCGATTGCGTTCAGCTAATTTTCAACTTGCGATTCATGGACCATTACATAGATCAGATCGGCCAGTTCATCGAGGCCAACCAGATGTGGGCAGGCCCGATCACTTTTCTGCTGACCCTGGGCGAATCCATGGTGCTGCTGGGCTTGTTCATCCCTGCCACCGCCTTGATGCTGCTGACCGGCGGCCTGATCGGCGCGGGCACACTCGACCCCTGGGGCATCATCGCATGGGGCATCGCGGGCGCCATCGTGGGCGACGCCCTGTCGTACTGGCTGGGCCGCTGGGCCGGGCCGGGCGTGCTGCGCCGCTGGCCGCTCAAGCAGCAGCGCACCGGCGTGGCGCGCGCCCGGCTGTTCTTCTATCGCTACGGCTTCGCGTCGGTCCTGATCGGCCGCTTCCTGGGCCCGATCCGCTCCACCATTCCCACCGTCGCCGGCGTGATGGGCATGGCACATGGACGTTTCCAATTGGCCAATGTCAGTTCGGCGATTCTCTGGATGCCGCTGATGCTGGCGCCGGGGTATGTCACCGCGCGTAGCCTGGGCGCGGCGGAAAACGCGCAGCAGATCGCCATGATGATCGGCGCGGGGTTCTCGGTGCTGCTAGGATGCGGGCTATTGCTTGCCATGATGCGCAAACGCCGCCAGCCGGCGCGGCGCCGCGGCAACTGAACCCGGAGATGAGCATGGCCATAGATTCGGAGCCGAAGAACGGCGATTTCGCGCGCTACATCGAGAACCTGACGCGCGCCGGCGGCGCCACGCCCGGCCAGGTTTCGGGTCAGCGCGAAGCGTCCCGCCGGGCGTCCGCGCCCGTCGCGGCGCCCGTGCCAACCGCCACGTCCGAATCGCTGTCCACCGCCCCCTGGGGCAAGGCGGCGCCGCCGCCCATGCAATCCATGCCTGGCGTTTCCGTGCCGGGGCAGGAAGACGCCGGCGCGGTCTCCATGGCCCGGCGCGCCCGGCAACGCAAGATCGGCATCGTCCTGACGATCGGCGGGATGCTGGCCGGTTGGGCTGCCGTGCGCATCGCCTTTGAAGCGATGCGGCACTCGGACTACAACCTGGATACGCTGATGCCCGCCATCTTCCTGGCGTTGTTCGCATTCATGCTGTTCAAGGCGGGCAGCGGCGCGCGCAATCCGCGCAAGTCGCGCCTGGAAACGTTGCCGCCGCTCAAGCCCTCGTCCCACCGCAAGGACGCCAGTTGAGCCGTGGGCCGGGCGGGCAATGGTGCTAACATTTCCGCCCCAGTCGCAAAGACCCCTCAAGAACCCCGGAGTGAAAGTGAATAACGTTGTCGGATTGAACCAGGGCCAGGCGGCCACGATGCTGAAGTTGCAGGGCCACTTGAACAGCATGATCAATCCGGACTGGGTCAACGGCGGAGCCCGCTTCCTGCGCGCCGCCTTTGTGGAATCCGCCGAGGCGCTGGAGCACTACGGCTGGAAGTGGTGGAAAAAGCAGACCATCGATCTGCCCCAGGTGCAGATGGAACTGGTGGACATCCTGCATTTCTACCTGTCGCACACGATCGTTCAGGCCGGCGGCGATGTCGACGCCGCCTCCCGCGCGCTGGTGGCCGATCTGGCCTCGCCCGCCACGGTCGTGCTGGACGGCAAGAGCCATGCCCTGGACGCACTGAATGTCCCGGAATTGCTGGAACTGATCGGCGGCCTGGCGGTGTGCGGACGCGCCAGCTTCAAGGTCCTGGAACAGACCATGACCGCCTGCGAAATGAGCTGGAACGACGCCTACACGCAGTACGTGTCGAAGAACGTGCTGAACATCTTCCGCCAGCAGCATGGCTACAAGGAAGGCACCTACATCAAGATCTGGAACGGCGAGGAAGACAACGTCGTGCTGGCCCGCCTGCTGTCGCAGCAGGATCCCGCAAGAGCGGATTTCGCCGACGTCCTGCATCGCGAACTTGAAGCGGCCTACTCGCGCCTGTAATCCGCGCCAGTCCGACCACAAAAAAGCGCCGCAAATTGCGGCGCTTTTTTTTCCCGCAACGCGGCCCGCTTTACCGCTGGCCGAAGCGCGTCTCGCCGAACAGGGCTTTCTGCTCGCGTGGCTGCGAACGCCAGTACTGGCGCGGCGCATCGACCTGGCCGCCGAGCTGGGCGGCGGCATGCCAGGGCCAGCGCGGGTCATAGAGCATGCCGCGCGCCAGCGCGACCATGTCGGCCTGGCCCTGCGCCACGATGTCCTCGGCCTGCTGCGCCTCGGTGATCAGGCCCACGGCAATGGTAGGCATGCCGACGCGGCGCTTGATCTCGTCGGCAAACGGCACCTGGTAATTCGGCCCCACGGGTATCTTCTGCTGCGAGGAAACCCCGCCGCTGGAAACGTCGATGAACTCGCAGCCGCGGTCCTTCAGCGCCTGCGCGAACACCAGCGTCTGCTCCAGGTCCCATCCGCCCTCGACCCAATCGGTCGCGGACACGCGCAGGCCCAGCGCCACCGACGGCGGCGTGACTTCGCGCAAGGCCTGGAACACCTCCAGCGGGAAACGCATGCGGTTTTCAGCCGAGCCGCCGTAGGCATCGTCGCGCCGGTTCGACAGCGGCGACAGGAACTGGTGCAGCAGATAGCCGTGCGCGGCATGCAGCTCGATGGCGTCAAAGCCCAGGCGTATGGCGCGGCGGGCACTGTCGACGAATGCGTCGCGAACGCGCGCAAGACCGGCATTGTCCAGGGCGTGGGGCGCGGGCTCATGCGCGTTGTGCGGCACGGCCGACGGCGCCCAGCCCTGCCAGCCGCCTGCGCTGGCCGGCACCAGCTGGCCGCCATTCCAGGGCGCGTCGCTGGATGCCTTGCGGCCCGCGTGGCCCAGCTGGATGCCGAGCTTGATCGGCGAATAGCGGCGCACGGCGGCCACCACGCGGCCCAGCGCGGCCTCGGTTTCATCGGACCACAGGCCGAGGTCTCCCGGAGAGATGCGGCCATCGGGCTCCACCGCGGTGGCTTCCGTGAACAACAGCGCGGCGCCCGACAGCGCCAGGTGACCCAGATGGATCATGTGCCAGTCGGTGGCGCGGCCGTCTTCCGCGGAGTATTCGCACATGGGCGCGACGACGATGCGATTGGCCAGTTGTACGTTACCGACTGACGTGGGACTGAACAGATGACTCATGCGTGGGCCTCCGGGGCGTTGGACGCCACAGCATAGCGTCCGCCGAAAAAAACGGCGCCAATCCCAACGCCCCCGGCAGGGTTAAGCCTGGTTCGCGCCTATTGCCCCTCGATCACGCTGTCGAGGAACTGGCGCGTACGCTCCTCCCTGGGCTGGCTGAACAGCACCGGGGATTCCGCGTCCTCGACGATATTGCCCGCATCGAAGAACAGGGTCCGATCGGAACTGCGTTCGGCGAATTTCATTTGATGAGTGACGATGATCATCGTCATGCTGCGCCGGGCCGAGAGGTCCCGCAGGATCTGCAGGATGCCGCCGACCAGTTCCGGATCCAGCGCGGACGTCACCTCGTCGAACAGCATGATCTCCGGACACATCGCCAGCGCGCGCGCGATGCCCACGCGCTGCTTCTGGCCGCCCGACAATTGCGCGGGATAGACATCCAGCTTGTCGCCCAGGCCCACCATGTCCAGATACTCCACGGCGCGCTCGCGCGCCTGGTCGCGCGACATGCCCAGCACATGCAGCGGCGCTTCCATGGCATTGCCCAGCGCGGTCATGTGCGGGAACAGGTTGAAGTGCTGGAACACCATGCCGATCTTGCCGCGCACGCGGCGCAGGTGTTCGGAATTGGCGCCCGCAGGGCGGCCCTGCGCGTCGGTCCACATTGATTGCCCGTCGATCTCGATGTCGCCGCTGCTGGGCCGGTCCAGCGTCATCAGCACACGCAGCAAGGTGGACTTGCCCGAACCCGAAGGGCCGATCACGGCCACGGTCTGGCCGGCGGGAATCTCCAGGTTGATGCCGCGCAGCACCTCCAGCTCTCCGTAACGCTTGTGCAGATTCTTGATGTTCACGCTGGCGCTCATCGCTTTCCTCCATATCGTTGCAGGCGCGTCTCCAGCCCGCGCACACCCCAGGCCGCAACCAGACTCAACGCCAGGAACAGCATGCCCACCAGGGTCAGGGGTTCGGTGTACCGGAACGTCGCGGATCCGATCATCTTGCTTTGCTGCAGCAGCTCCACCACGGTGATCGCCGACAGCAGCGGCGTGTCCTTGAACATCGCCACCAGGTAGTTGCCCAGCGCCGGCACCACGGGAGGAATCGCCTGTGGCAAGACCACGCCGACGGCCGTGCGCCAGCGCGACATGTTCAGGGCCGCGGCGGCCTCCCATTGCCCGCGCGGCACCGCCTCGATACCGGCCCGATAGACCTCGGCGCAGTACGTGGCGTAATGCACGCCGAGCGCCACGATACCGGTCATGAGCGGAGACATCCGCGCCCCCGTCAAGGGCAACACGTAGAACAGGAAGTACATCTGCACCAGCAGCGGCGTGCTGCGCACGAACTCGATCACAAAAGCCGTGGGCAGGGACACGATGCGCAGGCGGGAACGGCGCAGCATTGCCAGCACCAGCCCCAGCGTGACGGCCACCAGCATGCCAAGCACGGTGGCCTGGATCGTGATGACCAGCGCGGACCCCAGGGTGGGCAGGATTTCCAGCGCGAAAGACCAGTCGAATATCGGTGTCATCGGACTCGGACCCTCCGCTCAAGCAGGCGCACGCCCGCCGTGATCAGCAAGGCCACCGCGAAGTACATCAGCAGCATCAGGGTGAAGATCTCGGTGGTGCGCAGGGTTTCGCTGCGCAGCAGCTGGCCGCGGAATGTCAGGTCGGTGATGGTGATCAGCGACACCAGTGCGGTGTTCTTCATCAGTTCGATCAGCAGGTTGCCGGCGGGCGGCAGCATGGCCGGCACCGCCTGTGGCAGCACGAGGCGGCGCATGATCTGCCCGCGGCTCAGGTTCAGCGCCACGCCCGCTTCGCGCTGGCCGGGCGGCACCGCGCGGATGGCGCCACGCACCACTTCCGCGCCATACGCGCCGGCGTTAAGCGCCAGCACCACGATGCCGACCAGCATGGCCGGCAGCTGCAGGCCGAACAAGGGCAGCACGAAGTAGAACCAGAAAAGCTGAACCAGGGCGGATGTGCCCCGGAAAACCTCGACATAGATCGACGCCAGCCACCGGACGGGCCGCAAGGTCGACAGGCGGCCTATGCCGGACGCCAGCGCCAACGGCACCGCCAGCACCATCGCCCCCGCCATGACTTGAAGCGTGACGGCCAGCCCCTCCAGCAGGGGCGGCACAAGCTCCGCGATATGTTCCGAAATCAGCTGCATAGGCGCTCCCTACTGGCCGGCGCAGAGGTTGGCCGCGGTCACGCCCTTGGGCAGTTCCCGCTCGGTGAAGCCAAAGGGCTCCACCAGCTTCTTGTGTTCGTCGGTGCCGATGAACTTGGCCAGCTCGGCGTTGAACGCGTCGGCGAAGGCCTGGTCGTCGGTCCGGAACGCATAGGCGCCGTAGCCCCGCACGTCCTTGCCGTCGATCACCGGGTCCGTGAATGGCTCCGCCTTCTCCAGATCGCTGCCTTGCTGCGTCTTGCCCATCAGGTCGTTGATGGTCAGCGCGGTGGCGGCATAGACATCGGCGCGGCCAGCCTGCACGCCGGACAAGGCACTGACGGCGTCCGGAAACACCACCACCTGGCCAGGCGGGATCTTCACTTTTTCGGCGTAGTCGCTCTGGATCGCGCCCACCACCACGCCCAGCCTGGCGTCGGGGTTCTTGCCCACGTCTTCATAGCTGTGCAGGTTCTTCGGGTTGCCCTGCTTGACCAGGAACGCTTCGCCCACGCCATACGTCGGATCCGAGAAAGCCACCTGCTGGCAACGTCCGGGCGTGACATACATGCCCGCCGCGATGATGTCGAAGCGCTTGGCCGCCAGCCCGGGGATCAGCGAACCGAACTCGGTCAGCACGCCTTCCACTTCATTGATGCCCATGCGCTTGAGCACGATGCGCGCGATCTCCACGGATTCGCCCGTGACCTTGGCTTCCTTGCTGTCCATATACGCGAACGGCGCTTCATTGGCATAGCCGATGCGTATCTTGCCGGCGGCTTTGGCGGCTTCAAGGGTAGTGGCGCTGGCTGCCGGTGCGCCGCCCGCGGCGGGCGCCGGTTTGTCGGAACCGGAATCGGAGCAGGCGGCCAGAATGCCCAGGCTCAACGCCAACAGCAGTCGTCCGGATCGAATCAAGGTCATGTATTTTTCTCCCGTAATTATTTCTATGTGCATGGCTTCACTAAAAATAATACGCTATTAAATGATTTCTATACGAATGATATAGGCGTAAAAAAGCAGGCCTAAGCCTGCTTTTGGGGGCCATTGCCCTATGGAGGGTTAGGACACGTTACAAACGGTAGAGAGATATGGCACCTATTACTGCGCGTACGAAAAACGGCCGTTCTTGACGATGCCCATGACCCGGGCGCGCTCGTCGAATCCCTGGTGGTTGTCCTTGGAGATGTTCAGCACGCCATTGGGTACGACCAGGTCGCGCGTGCTTTCCAACGCGTCGCGCAGCGCCAGGCGGAACTCCGGGGTGCCCGGCTTGGCGCCGGTCTTCAGAGCCCGCGCCACGGCCGAGTCCAACAGCATCCAGGCGCCGTAGGCGTCCCCGGCGAACTGCGTCAGCGTGTTGGCGCCGTACTGCTTTTCGTACTTGTCGGCAAACTCCACGGCCACCTTCTTGACCGGGTTGGAGTCGGGCAACTCACGCGCCACCACGCCGGGGCCGGTGGGGAACAAGGTGCCTTCCACGTCCTTGCCGCCCACTTGCAGGAATTCCAGCGTGCCGATGCCGTGCGTCTGATAGATGGCGCCGGTGTAGCCGCGTTCCAGCAGCGTCTTCTGCGGCAGGGCCGAAGGGGTGCCGGCGCCGGCGATCAGGACCGCGTCCGGCTTGGCGGCGATGACCTTCAGCACCTGCCCCACCACCGAAGCGTCGGTGCGCTGGAAGCGCTCCTGCGCCACGATCTTCAGGTCGGACCCGGCCGCGGCGGAGAACTCCTTCCACCAGCTGTCGCCATACGAATCCGCAAAGCCGATGAAGGCCACGTTCTTCAGCCCCTTCTTCTTCATGTCCTCGACCAGGACGGTGGCCATCAGCGTGTCGTTCTGCGGCATCTTGAACGCCCAGGCGCGCTTGGGATCGGACAGCGGCTCGACGATGACGCTGGACGCCGCCAGCGCGATCATCGGGGTCTTGGTCTCGGCCAGCACGTCCAGGCCGGCCAGGGCGGCGGCGGTCGTATTGGGGCCCACGATGGCGTCGACCTTGTCTTCGGAGGTCAGCTTGCGCATGTTCTTCACGGCGCGGCTCACGTCCGTGCCGTCATCCAGAACCACATAACGCGCGGGCTCGCCGCCCAGCGTGTTGGGCCACAGGCGGATCGCATTATTGGTCTGGATGCCGATCGCGGCGGCGGGACCCGTCGTCGAGACGTCCACGCCGATGACGATTTCAGCATGTGCGGACAGGACGGGAACCACCAGTGCGACTGCGCAGGCGTAGCGGACAAGAATGCGGGACATGAGACGGCTCTCGGGAAGGTGTTGAGGAGATGCCGCTATTTTGCCTGATGCCCGCCACCACCTCCGCCTGGCCATCCGATACGCGCGCCCCGCGCCTTGCGGGCCGCTTGCCGTTACATCGGCTTGCCGTTGCGAACGGGCGTTTTCTACGTCAGGCCGCCGGGCGCGCCGTATCATCGACGATGCCGCCTGAGGCAAAAGCGCGCCGCCCTGACCGGCGGATCGCGCGCCCCCTACCCCCGGACGCGCCGGCCCCGGCCGCGCGCTCCCCTACAGGAGTCACGTATGAAGAAAACCGCAACCGCCGCCTGGTCGGGCGATCTGAAGACTGGCAAGGGTACGATTTCCACGCAAAGCGGCGCGCTCAAGAGCCAGCCGTATGGCTTTAACACCCGTTTCGGCGATACCCCTGGCACCAACCCCGAAGAACTGCTGGGCGCGGCGCACGCCGGCTGCTTCACGATGGCGCTGTCGAACATCCTGGCTGAGTCCGGCATGGTCGCGCAAAGCCTGGACACCAAGGCCGAAGTCACGCTTGATAAAGTGGATGACGGCTTTTCCATCACCGCCGTCCACCTGACCGTCGAAGCGGTCATTCCGGGCGCCTCCGCGCAGGCCTTCGAGGAAGCCGCCCGCAAGGCGGAGAAGGGTTGCCCGGTCTCCAAAGTGCTGAACGCCAAGATCTCGATGGAAGCCAAACTAAAGTCCTGATCCCCCTCCCGCCCGATGCTCCGGCCACAGACGGGGTCGGATCATTGGGCTGTTCTATCCCGCACTTGGTCAAAATCAATTTGACGGTCGGCGATCTCTTCTAGAGAATAAGAACCATTCTCAGGAGCATCGCATGACCGGATTCATCTACGCGATATCAGGCGGCAACGCCGCCCTGGCGCAAGACGCCCGGGTATCGGCGAACCTGCGCCGCATGGTGGGGTCCGGCCTGCTGGTCGCGGTGGGCTACATCGATCCCGGCAACTGGGCCACCGATATCGCCGGCGGCAGCGGCTTCGGCTATGGCCTGCTCATGGTCGTCATCACCTCGGCTTTCCTGGCGCTGGGTTTCCAGGTCCTGGTCTCGCGCCTGGCGCTGGCCACGGGGCAGGACCTGGCCACCCTGACGGCACGGCACCTTTCGCCCCGCCTGGCCAAGGCCGCCTGGCTGGCCGGCGAAGCCGCCATCCTGGCCACCGCGCTGGCCGAACTGATAGGCGGCGCAATCGCGCTGCGATTGCTGTTCGGCCTGCCGCTGATCGCGGGCGTCGCCGTCACCGGCATCGGCACCTTCGCCGTGCTGGCGCTGACCCGCGGCAACGCCGACCGCCATGAGCGCGTCATAGGGCTGTTGCTATCAGTGGTGGCGCTGTCGTTCGTGTTCCTGCTGTTCAAGGCGAATCCGGCCTGGACCGAGGTGGCCAATGGCGTTACGCAGACCGGCCAGGCGCTGCGCGATCCGCAGGGCTTCCTGATCGCGCTGGGCATCCTGGGCGCGACCCTCATGCCGCACAACCTGTATCTGCATTCCGGCTCTTTGGCGCAGCGCGCGCGGGATCTTCCCGCCGAAGCGCGCGGCATGGCCATGCGCGTGGCGCGCAACGACACCATTGTGTCCCTGGGTGTTGCCATGCTGATCAATTCCGCCATCATGATCGTGGCTGCCGCATCCCTGTCCGGTTCCGGCATGGTCGTATCCAGCTTGGACGACGCGCATGCGGTGATCGGCCACACACTGGGCATAGGCGCGGCCATCGTGTTCGCCGTGGCGCTCTATGCCGCCGGGCAAAGTTCCACCATCACCGGCGTGCTGGCCGGCCGCATCCTGTCCCGGGGCTTCCAGGTCCGAAGCAACTGGTCCGACCGCCGCCGCGCGCTTGTCACGCGCCTGGTGGCGGGCGCGGCGGCCGTGGGCCTGTTGGCAGTCACGGGCGGACAGGATCCGGATGAACTGCTGGTGCTGAGCCAGGTCATCCTGAGCCTGGCCCTGCCCTTCGCCCTGGGTCCGCTGGTGGTGCTGGCCTGCCGCAAGAGCCTGATGGGGCAGTATGTGCTGCGGGGCGCCTGGGCCTGGGCTGCGACAGCCGCCACCGTAAGCATCATCGTGCTGGACGGCTATCTGCTGGTGGACATGGTGGCCTGAGCAGCGCCTTCAGGACGCGGCCGGGCCGCGCATAAAAAAACGCCAGCGTCTGCTGGCGTTTTTTTCAGGCTGGAGCGCGAGCTCAATGGTGGGCGGAGACCACCGGGTGCTGCTGTCGGCCCGCATCCATGTCGTGCAGGACTTCGCCCACGGCGCCGCCCAGCGCGGCCAGGCGCAGTTTCAGGCGCAGCCAGCCCATGCGGACGGACGGACCGGACAGGGTTTCCGCCTTGACGGCCTCGCGGATCAGGGACCGCTCAAGCGCATCCGACATACGGGCATTCTTCAATGCGGTATCGCTCATGATTCTCTCCTTGAGAAAGCGCGATGTGGAACAACACGACTTCATGGTAAACCCGTGTTTGTTGCGCCGCAATAAAAATACCAAACATTTTTTTGTTAGTTGTGCAATGGGTACAAACACCACCATAACGGTGCATGCGGCACCCTATTACGCACTAGTCTTGTGCACGGCAATACAGCATTCAGCCGGGAAGGTGGATCTGGATCAGCTTGTCGGCCATCTCGGCCACCCTGCCCGCCGGCCCGCCCGCTCCAAAAAGCTGACTGGAAACGAAAGCGCCCTCGATCAGGAGCAGCAGCCCGTCGGCCAGGGCCTGGGGCTCATTCGCGCCCATTTCCGCCGTCATCGCGTTCAGGCGGCGACGCAGCTCCAGCTTGTGCGCCACGGCGACGACCCGCGCGGGATGGTCGGGTTCGGGGTACTCGACGGCCGCGTTCGTCAGGCCGCAGCCGCGGTAGCCGTTCTGCACGGCGCGGCTGCCCAGGCCGGACAGATAGTCCAGCAATTGTGCGCGCGGGTCGCCCGGATGCGCGGCGCAGGCCGCGTCGAAGCGGGCCCAGAACTCGGCGTCGTAGTCGCGCAGGTAGGTCGCCGCCAGCTCGTCCTTGGACGAAAAGCTGCGGTACAGGCTGGGCTTGGTCACGCCCGCCTGGGTGACGATGGCGTCCACGCCCACCGCGCGTATGCCATCGCGATAGAACATTTCGCGCGCGGTCTTGCGTATGCGGTCGGCCGCCAGCGGCGGCTTGGCCGCGGGCTGGGAGGGTGGCGGGAACGCAGCGGGAATCTTGCTGGCCATACTCGGCTCCTTTTCCGCAGGACGGCTGGAATGGAACCCAAGCCCTCCTGAAAACAGGGTCGCCAAAAAATACTTGACGATGTTACTGACCGGTACGTACTATTCGCGAACCTCAATACGTACCGGTCAGTAACATGAGTATAGCCCAACCTCCCTTTCCGTTCCGGCGCGCCGGACAGAAGTATGCGTTTGTTGTCGTCGCGGTGATTTTCCTGTCGCTGCTGGTCGCCGCCGGACTGCGGTCCTCGCCCAGCGTGCTGCTGGTGCCGCTGGAAGAAGCATTCGGCTGGAGCCGCAGTTCGATTTCGTTCGCCGCGGCCGTGGGCATCTTTCTGTACGGGCTGGTCGGTCCGTTCGCCGCCGCCGCCATGGAACGCTTCGGCCTGCGGCGCGTTCTGATCTGCGCCCTGATACTGATGGCCGCATCCAGCGCCGTCAGCGCATACATGACCGAGCCCTGGCACCTGCTCATGACCTGGGGCGTGTTCTCGGGCATCAGCTCGGGCGCGGTCGCCATCGTGATGGGCGCCACCGTCGTCAATCGCTGGTTCGTCAAGCATCGCGGCCTGATGATGGGTCTGCTGACGGCCAGCGCCGCCACCGGTACGCTGGTGTTCCTGCCCGTGCTGGCCGCGCTGGCCTCGTCCGGCGACTGGACGCGCGTGGTCTGGACGGTGGCGGGCGCCGCGGCCGCGCTGGTGCCGCTGGCGTGGTGGCTGGTTCCGGACCGCCCGTCCAGCGTGGGCCTGACGCCGTTCGGCAGCGACCCGCAAGCCGCGCCCGCCTCCGCCGCGCCCCGCACCGGCATGCTGGCCGCCACTTTCGGCGCCCTGTCCCGCGCGTCCAGGACCCGCACGTTCTGGTATCTGTTCGCCACGTTCTTCGTTTGCGGCTTCACCACCAACGGCCTGGTCGGCACCCACCTGATCGCGCTCTGCGGCGACCATGGCATGCCAGAGGTGCAGGCTGCGGGCCTGCTCGCCCTGATGGGCATCTTCGACCTGATCGGCACCACCGCCTCGGGCTGGCTGACCGACCGCTACGACCCGCGCAAACTGCTCTTCGTCTACTACGCGCTGCGCGGCCTGTCGCTGATGTACCTGCCCTATTCCGATTTCTCGTTCTACAGCCTGTCGATCTTCGCGATCTTCTTCGGCCTGGACTGGATCGCCACCGTGCCGCCCACCCTGCGCCTGACGACGGAAGCCTTTGGTGAACGCGACGCCCCCATCGTGTTCGGATGGATCGTGGCGGGCCACCAGATGGGCGCCGCCAGCGCCGCCTGGATGGCCGGCGCGCTGCGCGAATCGCAAGGCAGCTACCTGATGGCCTTCGTGATCTCCGGCTCGACCGGCCTCATCGCGGCGGTGCTTGCGCTGATGATCGGCAGAAAGCGCGTGGTGGCGCAGCCGGCCTGAAGGACGCCGCGCATGGCGGCACGCGCCGCCATGCGTTCAAGCGCCTTGCGCGCCCCCGCTCAGGATTTGGCCGCCGCGCCCGGGCGGCCGCGCAGGTTGTAGGCTTTCTTGCCGCCCACGTGCTTGCGGATCAGCGCTTCGGCGCGTTCGCCGTCGCGCGCCATCAGCGCCTGCACAAAGGCCTCGTGGTCCGCGACCGCCGTGGTCCATTCGTCGTGGTCGAAATTGGACTTGTAGCGCAAGGCCTGGACCTGCAGGTTCAGCCGGTCATAGGACTGCGTCAGCGAGGGATTGTGGGCGGCGCGATTGATCGCGATGTGTGTCCCCATGCTGGCCGCGAAATAGGCGCGGATATCCCGCTTCTCGTAGTTTTCAAGCATCTGCGCATGCAAGCGCGCGATCTGGGCCAATTCCGCCTCGGACGCGCGCTCCGCGGCGCTGCGCACCGCCAATCCTTCCAGCACGGACAGCACATCGAAGATGTTCTCGATGTCCTCAGCCGAGAGCTCGATCACCATCGCGCCACGCTTGGGCTGCAAGGTCACCAGTCCGTCCGAGGCCAGCATCCGGTAGGCCTCGCGCAGCGGCGTGCGTGAAATCTTCAGCTGATCACACAGGTCCCGCTCATTGAGCCAGGTGCCCGGCTTCAGCGTGCCATCGATGATCAGCTGCCGCAGACGCTCGGCAACGACGGCCGGCAGGGTGGGATGGTGGATGGCCAAATCGGGGACGGACGCATCCGGAATCAGGCTTTCAGGGTTAGCCATGGGTTGTTCACGCTCGCAACATCGACTATTTTTGTATCTGGTATACCAAACACCAAAGGAATACCAACCTGACCCAATCATAAAGCAAGCCACACCTGGGCAGGCCCCAACCACCAAGGAGACTCCATATGAACAAGCATGCTCGCGCCTGGGCGGGCGCGCTGGCCTTGACCGCCAGCCTGGCCGCCTCCAGCCCCGCCTTGGCGCAGGACCCGGCGAAGTGGCCGGAACGCCCCATCCGCCTGGTTGTCGGCTTTGTGCCAGGCGGCGGCACCGACGTATCGGCCCGCATCCTGTCCGCGCGACTGTCCACCCTGCTGGGCCAGCAGATCGTGGTCGAGAACAAGCCGGGCGCCTCCGGGCTGATCGCCGCCGACTACGTGGCAAAGGCCGATCCGGACGGCTACACGCTGCTGCTTGCCAATATGCAGTCCACGGTCGCCGCGCCCTATGTCGTGCAATCCAGTATCGATCCCATCAAGGACTTCACGGCGGTGCGCTATATCGGCTCGGTGCCCAACGTGCTGGTAGTGAACCCCGCCAAGCGCCAATACGCCACCGTCCAGAACCTGGTGGACGATGCCCGCGCCAAGCCCAAGCAACTGCTGTATGCCTCGTCCGGCATGGGCAGCCCGCAGCACCTGAGCGCGGCGCGCTTTTCGCAGATCGCCGGCGTTTCCATGGAGCACGTTCCCTACAAGGGCAGCGGCCAGGCCATGACCGATCTGCTGGGCGGCAGCGTGGACATGAATTTCGACACCCTGCCCGGCGCGATCAACCAGATCCAGGCCGGCAAGCTGCGCCCGCTGGCGGTGACCAGCGCCGAACGCAGCAAACGGCTGCCGGATGTGCCGACGCTGGCCGAATCCGGCATCAAGGGCCTGGACATCGTGCAGTGGTATGCCGTGCTGGCCCCCGCCAAGCTGCCGCGCGCCGTGATGGACAAACTTGACCAGGCGCTGGCCCAGACCCTCGCCGACCCCGAGGTCGCCGCCAAGCTTGCCGACCAGGGCATGGACCTTGGCGGCGGGCCGCAGACCCCCGCAGCGTTCGCCGCGTATGTACAGGACGAATGGACCAAGTACGGCAAGCTCACCGCCAGCCTGGGCCTGACGAAACAGTAATCCCCCGCGGGGGCCTGCCGCCCCCGCGCATGACCAAAGGAACACCATGAGCGCTACCTCTACCCCCGACTCCCCGCCCATCCTGCTGCAGCGCGACGGCGACATCGCGACCGTGGTGCTGAACCGGCCCGAAAAGCTCAACGCCTTCACCATCGATGGCTGGCGGCTGCTGGGCGACACCTTCCTGGAACTGGACCGCGACGACAGCGTGCGCTGCGTACTGGTGCGGGGCGCGGGCGAAAAGGCGTTCTCGCCCGGCAACGACATCAGCGAATTCGAGACCGCGCGCAGCAACAAGCGGCAGGCGGTGGAGTATGGCGCCGTCATGCGTCGCTCGATCGAGGCCATTGGCGGCTGCCGCCACCCCGTGGTGGCGCAGATACACGGCATCTGCGTGGGCGGCGGGCTGGAGATCGCCAGCCTGGCCGACCTGCGCATCTGCGGCGAAAGTTCGCGGTTCGGCGTCCCCATCAAGAACCTGGGCCTGGTGATGTCATATTCGGAACTGGCGCCGCTGGTGCGCCTGGTCGGGCCGACCACCGCGCTGCAAGTGCTGCTGGAAGGAACGATATTCGACGCCGCCGAAGCCCTGCGCCTGGGCGTGGTCACGCGCGTCGTGCCGGACGACCAGGTCGCGGACCAGGCGCAGGCCGCCGCGCGCCGCATCGCCGACGGGGCGCCCCTGGTGGCCCGCTGGCACAAGAAGTTCGTGCGCAACCTCGTCCAGGGCAAGGCCCTCACCGACGCCGACCGCGACGAGGCCTTCGACTGCTTCGACACCGAGGACTTCCGCAGCGGCTACCGCGCTTTCCTGGCCAAGGCCAAGCCGCAGTTCAGCGGCCGCTGAACGCAGATCAAGGAGCATGCATGCATAACGAAAACCGCGGCCCCGGCCGCCCGTCCGCCACCCCCGCCGATGCGCCTCCCGGCGCGCTGGCCGGCATGCGCGTCATCGAGCTGTCGCAGATCATGGCCGGCCCCACTTGCGGCATGATGCTGGCCGACCTGGGCGCCGACGTGATCAAGGTCGAGAAGATCGATGGCGGCGACGATTCGCGCCAATACCGCGATCCGCAGATCAATGGCATCTCGGCGCCCTACCTCATGCTCAACCGCAACAAGCGCGCCATCGCGCTGGACCTGAAGCATCCCGAAGGCAAGAAGGTCCTGCTGCGCATGATCCGCGACGCCGACGTGGTCACCGAGAACTTCCGCAAAGGCACGATGGAAAAACTGGGCCTGGGCTACGACACGCTGCGCCAGGAAAACCCGGGTCTGATCTATTGCGCCGTATCGGGATATGGCACCACCGGCCCGTACGCCGACAAGGGAGGCTTCGACCTGGTGGCGCAGGGCTTCTCCGGCCTGATGGCCATTACCGGAGAGCCCGGCGGCCCGCCGCTGCGTACGGGAAATTCCGTGGCCGACATCAATGCGGGCCTGCTGGCGGCGTTCGGCGTGCTGGCGGCGTATCAACACAAGCAGCGCACCGGCGAAGGCCAGATCGTGGAAACCTCCCTGCTGGAGGCCAGCCTGCAGCAGCTGTACTGGCATGCCGCGATCTACTTCGGCAGCGGCGTATCCCCCGGCCCCACCGGATCGGCGCACGTGCTGAGCGCGCCGTACCAGGCGTTTCCCACGGGCACCGACTGGATCATCATCGGCGGCGCGAACGAGAAGAACTGGCAGCGCATCGCGCTGGCGCTGGGCAAGCCCGAATGGGCCGAAGACGCGCGCTTCGCGCGCAACCGCGACCGCATGCAGAACCGGGAAGAACTGGTGGCGGAGATCTCCGCAATCCTCAAGACGCGCGCCGCTCAGGAATGGCTGGACGTCTTCGATGAAGCCGGCGTTCCCGCCGGTCCGGTGCACTCGATCGCGCAGGCGCTGTCGCATCCGCAGACGCTGGCGCGCGGCATGGTGGTAGAGCAGGACCATCCGGTCGCGGGCAAGGTGCGCACGGTGGGCATGCCCGTGAAGCTGTCCGCCACGCCCGCGCAGTATCACCGCGCGGCGCCTCGCCTGGGCGAGGACACCATCGCGATCCTGGGTGAATTCGGCTACGGGGAAAAGGAGATCGATGCGCTGATCAGCGCGGGAGTGGTCGCCGCCGTGGACCGCGAGCACGCGCCGGCATGACGGGAACGCAAGGCAAGGCGCGCCGCGCCCTGCCTTGCGCCCGCCGCTACTCCGTCTCTCCCAGGTACGCCGCGCGCACCTTGGGGTCATGCAGCATCTCGCGCGCCGGACCGGACAAGGTGATCTCGCCAGATTCCATCACGTAGCCGCGATGGCTGTTTTCCAGCGCCAGGCGCGCGTTCTGCTCGATCAGCAGGATGGTCACGCCTTCGCTGGCGATCGTGCGCACGACTTCGAAAACCTTCTCCACCATCAGGGGCGCCAGGCCCATCGACGGCTCGTCCAGCAGCAGCAGCCTGGGGCGGGCAATCATTGCGCGGCCCATGGCCACCATCTGCTGCTCGCCGCCCGACAGCGTGCCGGCCGCCTGCTTGCGGCGTTCCGCCAGGCGCGGGAACAAGGTGAAAACGCGATCGGTGTCCTGGCGGATCTGCGCCGCGTCGCGGCGGATATAGCCGCCCATCGCCAGGTTTTCCTCGATGGTGAGCTGGCCGAAGATGCCGCGGCCTTCGGGGACCATGACCAGGCCCTTGCGGACCAGCTCATGCGACTTCTGGCCGCCTATCGATTGCCCCGCGTAGACGATCTCTCCGCCAGCCAGCGGCACCAGGCCGCAGATGGCGCGCAGGGTGGTGCTCTTGCCGGCGCCGTTGGCGCCGATCAGGCAGACCAGTTCGCCTTCGTCCACGCGCAGGTCGGTGCCGCGCACCGCGCGGATCCCGCCATAGGACACCTGGAGGCCACGCAGCTCCAATAGGGGTTGGGATGCCGTCATGTTGCCTGGCCCTCTTTGTTAATCAACGGATCCTGGGCCGCCCCGGCGCCCAGGTACGCTTCGATGACCTTGGGGTCGCGCTGCACCTGGGCGGGTTTGCCCATCGCCAGGACCTTGCCGTATTCCAGCACCAGCACGCGATCGCACAGGCCCATGACGAGCTTCATGTCGTGCTCGATCAGCAGCACGGTCACGCCGTCCGCGCGGATTTTCTCGACCAGCTTGCGCAGCACCACCGTTTCCGATGCGTTCATGCCGGCGGCGGGCTCGTCCAGCGCCAGCAGCTTGGGATCCGTCGCCAGCGCGCGCGCGATCTCCAGGCGCCGCTGGTCGCCATAAGGCAGCGAGCGGGCCACGTCGTTGGCGCGATGCCCGATGCCGACGTAGTCCAGCAATTCCTGCGCCCGCGCCTCGATGGCGGCCTCTTCGGCACGCGTGCCGCGGGTGCGCAGCACGGCGCCCAGCACGCCCGCCTTGGTGCGCATGTGGCGGCCGATCATCACGTTCTCGATGGCGCTCAGGTTGGCGAACAGGCGGATGTTCTGGAAGGTGCGCGCCAGCCCGGCATAGGCGACTTCATGCGGCTTCTTGCCGGTCATGGATACGCCGTCGAAGTTGCAAGTGCCGTCTTCCGGAATGTAGAGACCGGTCAACACGTTGAACAGCGTCGTCTTGCCCGCGCCGTTCGGGCCGATCAGGCCGTAGATCTCGCCCTGCTCGATGTCGAAGCTGACATCGGACAAGGCTTGCAGGCCGCCGAAGCGCTTGCCCAGGCCCTGGGCTTGCAGCAGTTTGCTCATGTCGCCCCTCCCTGGGTCTTGGTCGCGAGTTCACGTTTGCGCACCGCCGACGGCCACAGCCCCGCCGGGCGGAACAGCATGACGCTCACCATGGCCAGGCCGAACAGCAGCATGCGGATGCCTTCCGGATCCAGCACCACGGCGCCGAACACCATGTGCTGGATGGGCTCGACCACCGCCCGCAGGAATTCAGGCAAGGCCGCCAGGATCAGCGCGCCCAGGATCACGCCCGGAATATGGCCCATGCCGCCCAGCACCACCATGCACAGGATGGAGATGGACTCCATCAGCGAGAAGCTCTCGGGGCTGACGAAGCCCTGCATGGACGCAAACAAGGCCCCCGCCACGCCGCCGAAGGACGCGCCCATGGCGAATGCCAGCAGCTTGATGTTGCGGGTGTTGATGCCCATCGCCTTGGCGGCGATCTCGTCCTCGCGGATGGCTTCCCAGGCGCGGCCGATGCGGGAATTCTGCAGGCGCACGCAAACCACGATGATGATCAGCGTCAGCGCGAGCAGCAGGTAGTAGTACTTCTCGGGCCCGGTAAAACGGATACCTAGCAGGCTCTCCGTGCGGCCAAACGCAAACTCGCCCACCTTGAAGGTGTCGATGCGATTGATGCCCTGCGGTCCGTTGGTGATGTTGATGGGCGCGTTCAGATTGTTCAGGAAGATGCGGATGATCTCCCCGAACCCCAAGGTCACGATGGCCAGGTAGTCGCCCCGCAGCTTCAGTGTCGGCGCTCCCAGCAGCACGCCGAACAGGCATGCCACGGCCAGCGCGATCGGCAGGATCGCCCAGAACGGCAGATGCAGTCCGAAATGCGGCGACGCCAGCAGCGCCCATGTATAGGCGCCCACCGCATAGAACGCGATGTAACCCAGATCCAGCAGGCCGGCAAAGCCCACCACGATGTTCAGGCCCAGCGACAGCATCACATAGAGCAACGCGAAGTTCAGGATGCGCACCCAGCTCTGGCCGGCCATGCCGATCACGAAGGGCAGCACCGCCAGCACAATGCCGATCAGCGCGATGCCGATCAGGTTGCGGGTCGAGATCCCACTGCTTTTCATGTGTCCGCTCATGCGCGATCTCCCACGCGTTCGCCCAGCAGGCCGGACGGACGGAAGATCAGCACCAGCACCAGCACGAAGAACGCGAACACGTCCTGATAATGGCTGCCCAGGAATCCACCCGTCAGGTCGCCGATATAGCCCGCGCCCAGGGATTCGATGATGCCCAGCAGCAGGCCGCCGGCCATCGCGCCCACCAGGTTGCCGATGCCGCCCAGCACCGCGGCGGTGAAGGCCTTCAGGCCCAGCATGAAGCCCATGGTGTATTGCGACACGCCGTAATAGGTGGCGACCATCATGCCCGCCACGGCGGCCAGCGCCGAACCGATCAGGAACGCGGCCGAAATGACGGTGTTGATGTTCACGCCCATCAGGCCCGCCACTTCGCGGTTCTGCGCGGTGGCGCGCATCGCCGTGCCCAGCCGGGTCTTGTGCACCACGGCCAGCAGGCCGCCCATGATCAACGCCGCGATCACCACGATGGCGATCTGCAGCGTGCTCATGCGGGCGCCGGCGAACTCGAACACCTGCGGCGACAGCACCTGCGGGAAGTTCAGATAGTTGCGGCCCCAGCCCATCATCGCCACGTTCTGCAGGATGATGGACACGCCGATGGCCGTGATCAGCGCCGCCAGGCGGGGCGCGCGGCGCAGCGGCCGGTAGGCCACGCGTTCGGCCGTCCAGCCCACCGCCATGCACAGGGGCACCGAGACCAGCAGTCCCACGCCCAGCACCACGAAGGCCGAAGTGCCGGGGTCGCCGCCCACCAGCGAGATGGCGATCGTCGTGGCCGCCATCGCGCCGATCATGACGACGTCGCCATGCGCGAAGTTGATCAGCCCGATGATGCCGTACACCATGGTGTAGCCAAGGGCGACCAGGGCGTACACGCTGCCTAGCGTGACGCCGTTAATCAGTTGTTGAATGAAGATATCCATAGGGGCCGCTGCATAAGCCTGGAGAATTCGCGTAGCACGCAGCCGGGGCACGAAGGCCCGGCTTGGCGTTGCGCGCCGCGGCGCCGGACGGCGCCTGCGGACAGAGCGGGCGGACCGTGGCGCAGCCAGGATCCGCCCTCGTTCAACCCGCCTTAGTTGGCCTGGCTGACCATCGTTTCAACCATTTCCCACTTGCCGTTCTTGACTTCGTAGATGGTGACCGAGATTTCCTTCAGGTCGCCCTTGGCGTCATACGAGATGTGTTCGCTGGTAGCGCCCTTGCGGTTCAGCTTGGCCAGCGCCGGCAGGTACTTCTCGGGCTTGGCGGAGCCGGCCTGCTCGATGGCGGTAATCATGTTCCAAGCGCCATCGTAGGCGTAGGGGGCATACACGCCGGGGGCCTTCTTGAAGCGCGCCTGGTAGCGTTGCTCGAAGTCCTTGCCCGCGGCCATCTTGTCCAGCGGCACGCCGGCCAGCGAGGCATAGGTGCCGTCGGCGGCATCGCCGGCCAGCTTGATGAAGGTGTCGCTGCGGGTCATTTCACCCGAAACCAGCGGCGCCTTCAGGCCCAGCGTGGCCAGCTGGCGCTTCATCGGGCCGGACTGCGCGTCCAGGCCGCCATAGAAGATGGCGTCGGGCGCGGAACCCTTGATGTTGGTCAGGATGGCGGTGAAGTCGTTGGCCTTGTCGGTCGTGTACTCGCGGCGCACGATCTGGCCGCCGGCGGCCTTGACCGCCTTCTCGACCTCGTCCGCCAGGCCCTGGCCGTAGGCGGTGCGGTCATCGATGATCGCGACCTTCTTGGCCTTCAGGTTTTCCACCATGAACTTGCCCACCGCGGCGCCCTGCTGGGTGTCGCTGGTCATCATGCGGAAGGTGGTTTCGTAGCCTTGCTTGGTGTATTCCGGCGACGTGGCCATGGCGATCTGGGGCAGACCCGCCTCATGGTAGACGCGCGAAGCGGGGATCGTGGTGCCCGAGTTGAAGTGCCCCAGGATGCCGACGACATCCTGGTCGACCAGCTGCTGGGCGACCTGCACGCCCACGCGCGGGTCGGCTTGGTCATCACGCGACACCAGCACGAACTTGGCCGGCTGGCCGTCAACCTTGATGCCCTTCTTGTTGGCCTCTTCCAGGGCCAGGTTCAGGCCGTTCTGCATGTCCTCGCCGTAGTGCGATTGCGGACCGGTGAGCGGCGCGGCAAAGCCGAACTTGATGTCTGCGGCTTGGGCGCCAGCGGTCATGCCGGCAGCGGCGATGCCTGCGGCGATAAGCTTCAAAGTGGTGCGGAACTTCATGGGGAATCCTCCGGGATGTCGGACCTAAGACCTTGTTATACCTGAGCTTTTAGCCAGGCTTTTGGCTTTTTTTACTACCGCGGGCCCGGTGGTTGCCCAGGCCCGCGCATGCATTTTCTGCAAAGTATGGATGCCGGGTTGCGACAGCCAAACTAGAGGTGCGACCGGATTTTGCTTCCAGTGCAACCTACCCCGATATTGGAGATAACCCTTGTATACCCAAGGGTTACCCCTCGGTCACATTCAACCGATGGTCATGAGGCTGGCGTTGCCGCCCGCCGCCGCCGTATTCACGCTGATGGAACGCTCGGTCAGGAGGCGTTCCGGCACATAAGCGGCGCCAGCCGCCACGGCGTCCGGCGTCAGGCCGTGCACCGCCAGGATGGCGCCCGGGCGCTGCGCGATGCGCTGGTTCAGGGCCTGTAAGGCATCGCCATCGCCTTCGAACAGCACGGCGTGATAGTCCGCCTGGTCGACCTCGGCGTCGGCAAGAATTCCTGCCTGTCCCTGCTGCTCGGCATCCAGGCTGGACAACAACGCCTGCGCCGCTGGGGTATCCGCGAACCAGGCGTGATTGCCGGTCAAGCGGGCAACCGACCACTGCGCGCGCGCGCCGGCCTCGGTGGCCGCCACGCAATACACGGCGCCACGCGGCTCAACCATATAGGTATTGGTCTCTCCGGTCGGGCCGGGCAGCGCAATACGCTGCGGCAGCGGCGCCGCGGCATCCAGCGCCGGCGGCAGGCCCGCGGGGCGGGTTCCCAGCAGCCGGTACATGTACAGCGGACCGCCCGCCTTGGGGCCGGTGCCGGACAGGCACTCGCCGCCAAAGGGCTGCACGCCCACCACCGCGCCCACGATGTTGCGGTTGACGTAGACGTTGCCGGCGTGGACCTGGCCGGTCACATGCGCGATGGTCTCGTCGATACGGGTGTGCACGCCGAAGGTCAGTCCGTAGCCCGTGCCGTTGATGGCGTCGAGCAAGGCGTCGAGTTCATCGCGCTTGTAGCGCACCACGTGCAGCACCGGGCCGAAGACTTCGCGCGTCAGCTCGCTGATGTGGTCGATCTCGATGATGGTCGGCGGCACGAACGTGCCGTGGCGGCATTCGCCGTTGAGTTCGACCTGATCCACCCGATGGCCCGCCGTGCGCAGCGCCTCGATGTGCCGCTGGATGCCGGTGCGCGCCTCGGCGTCGATGACCGGACCCACGTCCACCGAGAGGCGGTCGGGGTTGCCCACGGCGAGCTCGCGCATCGCGCCGCGCAGCATCGTCAGCACGTGGTCGGCGTTGTCTTCCTGCACGCACAGCACGCGCAGCGCCGAGCAGCGCTGGCCGGCCGAATCGAAGGCGGAGCTGAGCACGTCGAACACGACCTGCTCGGACAAGGCCGACGAATCCACCACCATGGCGTTCTGGCCGCCCGTTTCCGCGATGAGCGGAATGGTGTGGCCGTCGTCGTCCAGGCGATCCGCCAGGGTGCGCGCGATGATGCGCGCCACGTCGGTGGACCCGGTGAACATCACGCCGCGCACGCCCGGGCTGGCAACCAGCTGGGCGCCCACGGTTTCGCCACGGCCCGGCAGCAGCTGCACGGCGCCGGCGGGCACGCCGGCCGCGCGCAGGATGGCCACGGCCTGGGCTGCGATCAAGGGGGTTTGCTCGGCGGGCTTGGCCAGCACGGTATTGCCCGCGGCCAGCGCGGCCGCGACCTGGCCGGTGAAGATGGCCAGCGGGAAATTCCAGGGGCTGATGCACAGCACGGTGCCCAGCGGACGATGTGTGTCGTTGCTGAATTCGCGTTCGGCCTGGTCGGCGTAATAGCGCAGGAAGTCCACGGCCTCGCGAACCTCGGCAATGGCGTTGGGCAGCGACTTGCCGGCTTCTCGCACGATCAGGCCCAGCAGGGTCTGCATCTGCTCTTCCAGCAGTTGCGCGGCGCGGCGCAGGCACTGGGCCCGCTCGGCCACCGGCGTGGACTGCCAGATCGGCGAGGTATTGGCGGCGGCCCGCAGGGCGAGATCGGCCTCGCCGGCCTGGGCCTCGATGACGTGGCCCACCACGTCGCGCAGGTTGGCGGGGTTGCGCACCTCGATGGCGCGGGCGGCGTCCCAAGGGTCGCCGCCTTCGCCCAGCATGGGCGCGGCGCGCCACGGGGTGCCGGCGCTGGCCAGCAGCGCGGCGGACAGCGAACCCAGGCGGTGCTCGTTGCTGAGGTCCAGGCCCGCCGAATTGGCGCGGGCGCCTTGTTGCGGATTGCCGTAGAGTTCGCGCGGCAACGGAATCTTCTCGTGCGGCGCGCCCAGGGGCACGATGCGCGCGGCGGCGTCAACCGGATCGGCCACCAGCGTTTCGACCGGAATGCTGTCGTCGCCGATCAGGTTCACGAACGAGGTGTTGGCGCCGTTCTCGAGCAGGCGGCGCACCAGATAGGCCAGCAGCGTTTCGTGCGTGCCGACCGGCGCATAGATGCGGCAGGGACGATTGAGCTTGCCCTGCGCCAGCGGCCCGACCACTTCGTCGTACAGCGGTTCACCCATGCCGTGGAGGCACTGGAATTCGTACTGGCCCGGGTAGTAGTTCTGGCCGGCCAGTTGATAGATGGCCGACAGCGTGTAGGCGTTGTGCGTGGCGAACTGCGGGTACACGGCTTCCGGCGCGCCCAGCAGCTTGCGGGCGCAGGCCAGGTAGGCCACGTCGGTGTACAGCTTGCGGGTGTAGACCGGATAGCCTTCCAGGCCGTCGACCTGGGCGCGCTTGATCTCGCTGTCCCAGTAAGCGCCCTTCACCAGGCGCACCATCACGCGATGACGGCTGCGGCGGGCCAGGTCAATCACATAATCGATCACGAACGGCGCGCGCTTCTGGTAGGCCTGGATGACAAAGCCGATGCCGTTCCAGCCCTCGAGTTCGGGAGCGAAACAGAGCGCCTCCAGCAGATCCAGCGAGATCTCCAGGCGATCGGCCTCTTCGGCGTCGATGTTCAGGCCGATGTCATAGCTGCGGGCCAGCGCCGTCAATGCCTTGACGCGCGGCAACAGTTCGGCCATGACGCGTTCGCGCTGGCCGCGCGAATAGCGGGGATGCAGCGCCGACAGCTTGATCGAGATGCCCGGGCCTTCGTAGATGCCACGGCCGGCCGCGGCCTTGCCGATGGCGTGGATGGCCTGTTCATACGACGCGTAATAGCGCTCGGCGTCATCCGCCGTCGTCGCGGCCTCGCCCAGCATGTCATAGGAATAGCGGAAACCGCGCGCTTCCATCTTGCGGTTGTTGGCCAGCGCTTCGGAAATGGTCTGGCCCGACACGAACTGCTCGCCCATCATGCGCATGGCCATGTTGACGCCCTTGCGCACCAGGGGCTCGCCGCCCTTGCCGATCAGGCGGGTCAGCGCCTTGGACAGCGACTGCTCGCTGCTCACGGCGACCAGCTTGCCGGTGATCATCAGGCCCCAGGTAGCCGCGTTGACGAACAGGGATTGCGAGCCGCCCATGTGCGACTTCCAGTCGCCGCGGGCGACCTTGTCGCGGATCAGCGCGTCGCGCGTGGCGCGGTCCGGGATGCGCAGCAGCGCTTCGGCCAGGCACATCAGCGCCACGCCTTCCTGGCTGGACAGCGAGAATTCCTGGATCAGCCCTTCCACGCCGCCGCCGCTGCGCTTGCCGCGCAGCTTCTTCACCAGATCGGACGCCATCGCATGCACTTTTTCCAGATTGGGCATGCGGGCCTGGCCCAGCAACAGCGGGACGCACTCGGGTTCGGGGCGGCGATAGGCCGCGGTGATCGCCGCGCGCAATACGGATTGCGGCTGCACGTCCTGGCCGAACTCGTAGAACGGAGGAGTAGGCGCCAGCTGGCCTTCGCCAGCCTCGTCGTCGCCGCCCGAATCCACGCCCAGATGGGACATCTCAGCGGGCAGATGGCCGCGCTCTATCTTGTCCAGGTAGGCGAGGATCGCCTGCTTGTGCAGCCAGTGCGGCGTGCAGTTGAGCTTGTGCGCGGCGGCCTTCAGGCGGTCGCGTAGTGCGTCATCGACTTTGACGCCGAGGGTCGTGCTGGCCATAAGAGATTGCTTCCTGTCGCATGGCAAAGGTAATACCGGGCCCGAACGAAACCCAGTATGGGTAGGACCGTATGCTAGACAGGTTGCAACCGCGTTTGTATTAAGGTTAACCCTAGGTTAACCACTTGAGATCACGCACGATTTCGTGGACGGAGGAAGACGCCTCAATCCTTCAGCGCGGAGCAGCCCATCATCTGCACCGACGCCGAACCGGCCGGCGCCTGGCCGCGGATCGCCGAGGCCATGGCGCCAGCCAGGCTGACCACGGCGCGCTGCTGCGCCGCGATCAGGCTGGGCACCTCGGAATCCGAGACCGCCTCGGTGACCACGCTGCGGCACAACAGGCCGGAGCCCTTCGTGTTGACCGGGCGTACTCGCCAGGTCGCATCCAGCTGCGCCATGCTGCCCGACACCAGCTCGAATCGCTGCACGTCCGTCTGCACGCGCCACACGGCCGCCCCGGGGCCGGGCTTGACCACCTGGACGTCCAGCGCGCCCAACTCACGCTTCAAGGCATCCGACAATGCGCCTCGCAGTTCATCGCCCAGCGGCGAACTCCAGCGCTCCGAATACAGCGCCGACACGCTGCCGTCGCCAGTGCGCACCATCAGCTGGGGCTGGTCGGCCTGGGTGGAGATGCTGACCGGCTGCACCTCGATCAGGAACGGCGCGGCGGCCACGGCGCCCGTGGCCGCCGGGGCCGCCGGCGATTGCAGGGTGTAGTAGTGGACCGGAGGCGAAGAGCCGCAAGCCGCCAGGGCGCCGGACAGCGCCAGAACAGCCAGCGCGGCGCGCAAATGCGGCGGCTTGCCGCGCTGGCCTATGACGGAAGCCCCCTTCGTCCGGGAAGAGTTCGCGCAGCGAGCGGATCGGATATTCATGGGTGTCTAGTTCCTGACGGGGCCGGAGCCGGGGATCGGGTCGGGTCCGCGGCCACGCAACAAGGCTTCGGGGTTGGATTGCAGGAAGTCCGCCAGCGCCCGCAGCGAACGCGCCGCGCGGCTCAGTTCCTGCATTGCCCTTTCCGTATTGACCGGCAAGGACGCATCGGAGGCCAGCAGCGAATTGATGTTGGCCATCGACTCCTTGGCCTGCTTGAGCATGTTCTGTGCTTCCGGCGCCACCTGCTTGTCCAGGCGGTTCATCAGTTTGGATGTGCTGGCCAGCGTGGTGCGCAGGTCTTCGCCGATCTTGTCGAACGGAATCTTCTCGATCTTGGCGACGATATTGCTGACCTGCTGCTGCAGCTGGTCCAGGTTGCCCGGCACCGTCGGGATGATGGCGGGGTCGGACATCTTGAACTCGACCGGCTTGGCGTTCGGGAAGTCGTCCAGCACCACATAGAGCTGGCCGGTGAGCAGATTGGCGGTGCGCAACTGCGCGCGCAGGCCATGCTTGACCATCACGCCCAGCAGCCGGCCACCCGCCACATCGCCGTCCTTGATCGCACGCTCGCGCACTTCGTCGTAGACGCGGCCCAGGCGTTCCGGATACAGCGTGGCGTCCACCAGCGAATAGAAGCGCTTGGAGACCGGATCGAAGTCCAGGTTGATCTGCGTGACGTTGCCCAGCGTGATGCCGCTGAAGTCGATCGGCGCGCCCACCGCCAGGCCGCGGATCGATTGGTCAAAGCGCATGCGGATCGGGAAGGCCTCGCCGTCCGGATTGGCCTTGGCTGCCGTTTCGGTGGGATACAGGTCGAAGTTCGAATCAGCCGCTGCCGCCGAACCGCCGTCCCGCGCCGTCTGCACCGGCTCGAAGGCCACGCCGCCCATCGCCATCGACACCAGCGACTGCGTGCGGACCTTCAAGCCGTCCGCGTTGACGCTGAAGTCCACGCCGCTGGCGTTCCAGAAGCGCGTGCCGTTGGTGACGAACCGGTCATTGGGCGCATCCACGAAGACCTCGACATTCACGGCGCTGCCGTCCTTGTCCAGGGCATAGCCGATCACGCGGCCGACAGTGATGCGGCGGAAGTACACCGGCGAACCGATATCCAGCGACCCCAGATCGGAGGCTTTCAGCATGAAGCGCTTGCCGGCACGGTCGTGGGTCACGGCGGGCGGAATTTCCAGGCCCTCGAAACTCAGCTTGGTGGCCCTGCTGGAATCGCCCTTGCCTTCCTCAGCGTCGACGCCGATATAGGCGCCCGACAGCAGGGTGCCCAGGCCCGACACGCCGCTCACGTCCAGGCGCGGCCGCACCACCCAGAAGTTGGTGCCCTCGCGGGCCAGATCCGAGACTTCCTTGGCCAGTTCGGCCCGCACGACCACTTTGCTGCGATCGGAATTGAAGCCGATGGATTTCACCGTGCCGATGTTCACGTCCTTGTAGCGAAGCTGGGTCTTGCCCACTTCCAGGCCTTCGGCGGTATTGAAGGAGATCGAGATGTCCGGCCCGGCCTGCATCCAGGTCCGCACGACCAGCGACATTCCCATCAGCGCCGCAACAACAGGCACCAGCCAGATCCATGAGATCCGACGCTTCTGCTTGCGGGAGATCGCAGGCGACGCGAACTTCTCTTCACCAGATCCGGGAGCTTGCTCGGACATCTACACTTCCTTTTTGTGGGCGGGACAACCGCCTTCCTGGGACCTGCTCAAACTGAAACGAGCCTCGAACCGGCCCTACCTCATTTCGTTGCCGGCGACAGGCGTCGGCTGACGCCGGACTTCCACCGGCGCTGATTCTATTTCACTCTGCCCTTCCAAGTCCCAGCTGCGGCGCAGATCGAAGCTCATGGCGGCCAGCATGGTCAGGATGACGACGACGCCAAACGCGGCGGCGCCCGCGCCCGCGCTGATTTCCATCAAGCCCTGGAAATCAGCCAGCGCCGCCAGCAATATAACGACAAAAACGTCCAGCATCGACCATTGGCCGATGAACTCCACCATTTGGTACAGACGGGTGCGGGGCCGCAGGTTGGTCGTGCTGCGCCACTGCTCCGTGAGCAGCAGCAGGATCAGCGCCAGCAGCTTGGTCAGCGGCACGGCCACGCTGGCGATGAACACGATCAGCGCGATATCCCAGGAACCCATTTGCCAGAGCTCCACCACGCCGCCCAGGATGGTATGGGCGCTATCGCCCAGCACGGAGCTCACCTGCATCACCGGCAGCACATTGGCGGGAATGTAGAACACCACGGCAGCCAGCAGCAGCGCCCAGGTCCGGGCCAGATGATCCGGCTTGCGGTAGTGCACCTGCGCTTCGCAGCGCACGCAGTGATGGTGTGCCTCGGGGTCGGCTTCGCGCGGCAGGGCTTGCACCTGCCCGCAAACATGGCAGCCGGTCAGGACCACGTCGGGCCCGCTCTCGGGCACATGCACGGGCACCACGCCGACCGTCTCCGCATAGCGCCACAGCACATGCGGCGACAGGCGGCCCAGGATGGTCAGGAAGATGGTCAAGACACCGAATGCGCCCAGCCCGATGCCTGGCAGCACCGCCGCCATGCCGGCCAGCTTGACCACCGCGACCAGGACGCCCAGCAGAAATACCGGCACCATGCACCAGGGCCGAAGCGCGCCCAGCAAACGCATGGCGCCACGGAAACCGACAGGCTCGCGGCCTTGCGACAAGGGGCCAAGCACCCAGAGCAGGACAGCCAGTTGCAACAAGGGCAGCACGAAACCCGCCAGGCCGGTCATCACCGCGACCACCCAGTGCCCCTGGCGCCAGGTGATGGAGATGGCATCCAGCAAGGAGGCTTGCTGGACCATGCCCTGCACGGACATCGATGCGACCGGATACGCGTTTGCCACCCCGAAGACGATCAGGGCGGAAATGGCGAGCGCCAGCCAATTGGACAAAGTAAGCCCGCTGTAGCGCCACAGTGTGGCACCGCAGCGGGCGCAATTGGCGGTCTCGTCAGGTTGGAGCTGATATCGGCGATAGATGCTCGCGCAGTGTTCGCACTCGATCAGCGGCTGGCGGTCCGCGGTCATTAGTCGACCAGTTCGACTTCCTGCTTGTCCGGCGCGTCCGACGAAGGCGGCTTGCCGCTGTCGTCGAAGTCCAGCGTAACCTTGCCCGCATCGTCCAGGTCGACCGTGACCGAGCCGCCGTCGACCAGCTTGCCGAACAGCAGCTCGTCGGCCAGCGCGCGCCGGATGGTGTCCTGGATAAGGCGTTGCATGGGACGCGCGCCCATGAGCGGGTCGAACCCCTCCTTGGCAAGATGTTCACGCAGGCGCGTGGTGAATACGGCTTCCACGCGGCGCTCGTGCAACTGGTCTTCCAGCTGCATGAGGAACTTGTCCACCACGCGCAGGATGACCTCGCGGTCCAGCGCTGCAAAGGGGATGATCGCGTCCAGGCGGTTGCGGAACTCGGGCGTGAACATGCGGCGGATTTCCGCCATTTCGTCGCCCACCATCCGCGAATTCGAAAACCCGATGGACGGACGGTTCAGCGTTTCCGCGCCGGCGTTGGTCGTCATGATGAGGATGACGTTGCGGAAGTCCGCCTTGCGGCCGTTGTTGTCCGTCAGCGTGCCGTGGTCCATGACCTGCAGCAGGATGTTGAAGACATCCGGATGGGCCTTCTCGATTTCATCGAGCAGCAGCACGCAGTGCGGCTGCTTGGTGATGGCTTCGGTCAGCAGACCGCCCTGGTCGAATCCCACGTATCCCGGAGGCGCGCCGATCAGGCGCGACACCGCGTGGCGTTCCATGTATTCCGACATGTCGAAGCGCAGCAGCTCCACCCCCAGCGTGAACGCCAGCTGGCGGGCCACTTCGGTCTTGCCCACGCCCGTGGGGCCGGAAAGCAGGAAGGCGCCGATCGGCTTTTCCGGCTTGCCCAGGCCCGAACGCGCCATCTTGATGGCGGCGGACAGCGCGTCGATGGCGCCGTCCTGGCCGAAGACCACGGTCTTCAGGTCACGGTCCAGGGTGGCGAGCTTGCTCCGGTCGTCGTTGGAGACGGACTGCGGCGGGATGCGCGCGATCTTGGACACGATGTTCTCGATGTCCACCTTGCCGATCACCTTCTTCTGGCGCGAACGCGGCAGCAGGCGCTGAGCGGCGCCGGCCTCGTCGATCACGTCGATCGCCTTGTCGGGCAGGTGACGGTCGTTGATGAAGCGGGCCGACAGCTCGGCTGCGGCCGACAGCGCGGCAGCCGAATAGCGCACGCTGTGGTGCTCTTCGAAGCGGCTCTTCAGGCCGCGCAGGATCTGCACGGTCTGTTCGATGCTGGGCTCGGGCACGTCGATCTTCTGGAACCGGCGCGACAGCGCGTGGTCCTTTTCGAAGACGCCGCGGTATTCGGTGTACGTGGTCGCGCCTATGCACTTGAGCTGCCCGGACGACAGCGCCGGCTTGAGCAGATTGGAAGCATCCAGCGTGCCGCCCGAGGCCGAACCGGCGCCGATCAGCGTATGGATTTCATCGATGAACAGAATGGCGTCGGGGTTGCCGCGGATCTGCTTGAGCACACCCTTCAGACGCTGTTCGAAATCGCCGCGGTACTTGGTGCCCGCAAGCAAGGCGCCCATGTCCAGGGAAAAGACCTGGGCGGCCTGCAGGATTTCAGGGACTTCGCCGCGCGTGATGCGCCAGGCCAGGCCTTCGGCGATGGCGGTCTTGCCCACGCCGGCCTCACCGACCAGCAGCGGGTTGTTCTTGCGGCGGCGGCACAGCACCTGGATGACGCGCTCGACTTCGTGCTCGCGCCCGATCAGGGGATCGATGCGGCCCGCGAGCGCGGCGGCGTTCAGGTCGGTGGCGTACTGATCCAGCGGCGACTGACGCGATTCGCCCTGCTCTTCACCATTGGGCTGCTGCTCTTTCTGCACGGCGGCGGACTCCACCTGCGGCTGTTTGGTAATGCCATGCGACAGGAAGTTGACGACATCCAACCGTGTCACGCCCTGCTGCTGCAGGTAGTACACGGCATGCGAATCCTTTTCGCCGAATATGGCCACCAGCACGTTCGCGCCGGTGACCGGCTTCTTGCCGGTGCCTCCCGCGGAAACATGCATGATCGCGCGCTGGATCACGCGCTGAAAGCCCAGCGTCGGTTGCGTGTCGACTTCGGCGCCGCTCGGGATCACCGGAGTGTTCTCCGAGACGAACTGGCGCAGGTTACGGCGCAAGTCATCCAGATTGGCGGCGCATGCGCGCAGGACCTCGACGGCCGAAGCGTTGTCGAGCAACGACAACAGCAGATGCTCGACGGTAATAAATTCGTGCCGGGCCGAACGGGCCTCGACGAAAGCCATATGCAGGCTGACTTCAAGCTCTTGGGAAATCACGCTTCCTCCGTAACGCATCGAAGCGGTCAAATACACGATTCATATTCTATGCCGATCATGGCGTAACGCCAGCGATTTCAAAAACCACACTGTCGTGGCGGCCATGCGTATCCATGACGGTAAGCGTATACCGGCCGTCTTGCGCCAGCACCAAATTAAACGGATGACCCGCCGCGCCATGACTTGCGACACGGCCATCGAGCATCCACCATACTTCGCCTTCGGCGCCTTGCACATCCACATCCAGCGCCACCTGCTGCCTGCCGGGCACGGGCCGAAGCACCGAGCCGTTAGCCACGCCGCCCAGCCGCAATGGCCCCTTGGTGGCATCGGCATAGCCGGCAAACGACGGCGGCGCCGTTTCATTGAGCGTCCATGCCGCGCGCTGCTCGGGACACACGCCCGATGGCACGCTGCCCAGCCTGTAGCCCAAGGGCCAGCAGGTCACGACCGCCTGCACCGTTTCGGGCCTGACGCGGACCTGCTGAGCCCCTTCAGGCAATGCCGCCACAATATCCTGCAGTAGCGGCGCCGCCACATTCGCACCGAAAAATCCCGGATTCGGCGTGCCGTCCGGACGTCCGACCCAGACTCCGATCGTCCATCTGTCGGTCACTCCGACCGCCCAGGCGTCCCGGAATCCGAAACTGGTTCCGGTTTTCCAGGCCAGTTGCCGGGCCGGACTGCCCGACTGATAGAACGGCCGGTCCGGGTGTCCGCCCCCTTCCAGGATATCGCGAACGATCCAGGCCGCGCCAGGACTCATCATACGGGACTCGACCATGGGCTGCTCCGCCCTGAGCCGAGGCCTTCCGGACAAACCGCCCCGGGCCAAAGCCCGGTATGCGCCGACCAGTTCTTCCAATGTGGTGCCGCCCCCGCCCAAAATCAAGCTCAAATTTGGTTCCGCACCGGCAGGCAAACGTAACTTCACGCCTCCCGCCAGCATAACCGAGGCAAAACTCACGGGTCCGACCCGGTCCAGCAGGTCCACGGCCGGCACATTCAGGGACCGCTGCAACGCCTGCGCCACACTGATCGGGCCGGAAAACGACGCCTGGAAATTGCCTGGCGCGTAGCCCCCGAACGACATGGGCGCATCGATCAGCAGGCTTTCGGAATGGATCAGGCCCTCGTCCAGCGCCTGGGCGTACAGGAACGGCTTGAGCGTGGAGCCCGGCGATCGCACGCCGCGCACCATGTCCACGTGCGCGTATCGGGTATCGTCGGAAAAATCCGCCGAGCCCGCGTAGGCCTTGATCTCCAGCGTGTCGTTATCCATCACCAGCACGGCCATCGAGACCTTGGGCGGCAGATTGTCGACACGATCCAGCAACATGCGCTCCACCGACGCCTGCATGTCGGCGTCCAGGGTTGACGTCACCAGCGGCGGACGGCTTCCCGGACGGCGCGCGGCCGACCGTCCCCCCGCTTCCAGCAACAGCCGTTGCGCGGCCAGCGGCGCCAGCCAGCGCGCCCGCAGCGGCGGGGCGATCACCGTCTCGATCTTGGCGTCGGCCACCTCGGCCGGCGTCCAGCGGCCCAGCTCCACCATGCGGTCCAGCACCTTGTCGCGCGCGGCCTGCGCGGCCTCGGGATGGCGGTCGGGGCGCAGGCGCGAGGGCGCCTGCGGCAAGGCCGTCAGCATGGCGGCCTCGGCCGGGCCCAGGTCGCGGGCCGGCTTGCCCAGCCACAGCCGCGAGCCCATCTCCACCCCTTCCACGATGCCGCCCATCGGCGCATGGGTCAGGTACAGCGACAGGATCTCGTCCTTGCTGTAGTGCATTTCCAGCTGCACGGCGCGCCAGGCCTGGCGCAACTTCGCGGACATCGAGCGCGACGGCTTGCCGGCCAGTTGCGGATCGATCAGCCGGGCGACCTGCATGGTCAGGGTCGATCCGCCAGACACGATCCTGCGATTGGTGGCCCATTGCCAGCCGGCGCGCGCAAGCGCCACCGGGTTCACCCCAGGGTGCCAGTAGAACCAGCGGTCCTCATACGTCAGCAGCGTTTCCAGATAGTGTCCGGAAACCTGATCCGGCTTGACGGGGTAGCGCCAGATGCCGTCGCGGCTAGGGTAGTTGCGCAGCGGCGTGCCATCGGCGGCCACGACGACCGCCGCCCCGCCCGAATCGATGGGGGGCAGCGGATAAAGGCGGTCCAGCGCGAATAACAACGCGGCCAGCGCTGACAACGCGCTGGCCGCGAGAATTCCGCGCCGCCGCCAGCGGCGGGCGCGCGAGGCGCCCGCCACGGGAGTGGCGCCGGGGTTCAAGGACGCTTGGCGCCGCGATCGCGGATTTCGACCGTACTCCATTGCTCACCCACGCCGCGGATTTCAGGACGATACATATCCTCGGCCACCGTCGACGGCACCGCATAGCGGCCCGGCGTCACGACACGCACCAGATAGAACACGTCCACCTTGCCGCGGCCCAGCGATACCGCGGCCACATAGCGGTCGTCGCGGAACTCGCGGTGCTTGATGTTGGAATCCGACATGGCTTCGGCCACGCGGCGCCCGCCAATCGTCCATTCCTGCATCTCGGGACTCTGCGACAGGTTCAGGTTCTCGACTTCGAAGCCGGCCGGCACGCGGTCCACCAACAGCCCGTCAGGGATGTTCTGGTTGGCGCTGGCCTGCACCCAGACCACCAGCATATCGCCGGTCTGCAGCGTGCCGCCATCCCAGGGACGGCCGTCCGGACGGTACCAGCCGCGCTTGAGCTGGATCACGTCGTTGCGCGGCGCGGGCGTCGCGGTCGGGCTGCCCTGGATGTCGTACTCGACGAACAGGGACTGGCTGCCGGTGTTCTGCAGCTGCGTGCCCGCCAGTTCGGCCGCCGTCAGCGAGACGGTCTGGTCGCTCTTGCCGCCGGCGAGCGGCTTGCGCACGCCATTGACCGTGAGCGTGGCTTCCCAGGGCGTGCCCTTGTCGCCGCCGACTGCCCTGGCGGCCAGCAGCAGCGCCATCTGTTCCTGCGTGGACAGATAGGAACGGTTGCCCAGGCGGCCCGCCAGTTGCGTCAGCAGGGTCTCGCTGCGGTCGTGGCGAAGCTCGTACTGGTTGACCAGCGCATAGGCCAGCGCGTAGTCGCGCACGCTGCTGCCGTAGTCGCCCATCCATTCGTCGTAGTAGGCGCTGCTCCTATTGTTGACGTTGATGCCGTAGGCGCGCGTCATGGCCAGGTCAAGCGCCTGCTTCATGCGCCCTTCATCGCCCATCAGCTTGAAAGCAGCTGCCAGCTGCACCAGCGGCAGCGGCGAACGCGCGCGTTCCTGGTAGTTATCGAAGAGCTGGCGGACGGTCGACAACGGCGCCTTCTTGTCGCGCGCCAATGCCAGCGCGGCGGTGGCTAGGCCGGCAAAGCGGCGGTGGTCTTCGCGCAGCACGTTGGCATCGCTGCTGTCGATACGGCCCGCATCGACGTTGCGGCGCAAGTTGGCCGACCACGTGCCGAATCCGCCGGTGCTCTGCTGCACCTGCTCAAGCAGCCACTGGCGCGAACGGTCAAGCGACGCCTCCGGCACCTCAAAGCCCTTGTCGCGCGCATCCTGCATGAAGCCCACGGCATAGGCCGTCAGCCAAACATCGCGGGACGACGAACCGCTCCAGAGGTTGTAGGACCCCACGGAGTTGCGCATGCCGGACAGGCGGCCGATCGCGCCGGCAACCTTGGCGGCACGTTCCGCCTGAGTGCGCGGCTTCAAGCCGAACTGCTTGGCGGCGTCCTCGTCGAGCATCACCCACGGCATGGTCGCGCTGATGGTCTGCTCGGTGCATCCATAGGGATAGTTGAGCAGCCCTTCGACCAGGCGGTTGACGTTGAACGGCGGACGATTCGACACGGTCATGCTGACGGTCGTGGAATCCGGATAGTAGGACGCCACCCACGACGCCTGCGGCGACTGCGACTCGCCCGGGTTCAGGCGCAGACGGCGCACCTGGCGCTCGGCCGCGTAGGCCGGCTGCACCTGCAGCACCGATTCGCGCACGATATGCACCGGCTTGCCGCCACCCTGCCCGTCCACGGTCAGGCGCATCAGGCCCAGGCCATACGAGCCGGTCGTCGTCGCATTAAAGCGCAGCGTCGCCCGTTGCTTGTCCTTCAGCGTGATGGTGCGCACGCCATCCACGATGGCCAGCGGATCCAGGGCTTCCAGCTTGATCGACACCTTCTGCTCGGCGCCGCTCAGGTTGGTCACGTCCAGCGCGATCGCGGCCTGGTCGCCCGGCGTGATGAAGCGCGGGGTATTGAGTTCCGCCACGATCGGAGCCGCCACCACCATTTCGGTGTCGGTGCTGCCGTAGTTGTCGGGCGTGAACGCCACCGCCATCAGGCGCAGCGTGCCATTGAAGTCGGGCAGATCCAGCGGGATGTCCGCCTCGCCCTGCGCGTTGAGCGTCACCGGGCCGGAGAACAGGTCGACCAGCTTGACCTTCTTCGGCAGGCTCTTGCTGTCGCCGCGCATCGCGGCGTCGCCGCCCCACTTCAGCTTGCCCTTGGTGCCGTCCATCTTCTCGATCAGCTTGCCGTACATGTCCAGCAATTCGGGCGCGTAGCGGTGCTTGCCGAAGAAGTAGTCCAACGGATCCGGCGTAGCGTACTGGTTGATGTTCAGGATGCCCACATCCACGGCGGACAGTGTCACCGTGGCCTGCTTGCCCTGGGCGCCGTCGACCTTGACGCGCACGGTCGTCTTGGTCTCGGGTTCGACCTTGGGCGCAGCGGTCAGCTTGACGTCCAGCTTGCGGTCGGCGCTGGCGATCGGCAGGAAGGTCAGGCCCAGCGCGCGCGCCGGGGTGACGCGGTCGCCTTCGCTGCCAGGACGGAACACCGCCGCGGCAACGTACAGGTCGTGGCGCTTCCAGCTCTTGTCGACCGGAATCTCGACCTCGGTGCCCGTCGCCTTCACGGCAACCCAGGTGGACCACAGCATGCGGTCGCCTTCGACGGTGATCAACGCCTGGCCGTCGTGCGGCGGCGTGAGCGTCAGCTTGACGCTGTCGCCCGGCTTGGCCGGCACGCCTTCCAGCTTCATCTGCACGCGGTCCGGACGGTTGCCCATGGCATCGGCGTCCTGCGCGTTCCAGCCCGCATAGAAGCGGTAGCGCATCGTTTCGCCGGTTTCCGGATCGGCGATTTCCAGGCGGTAACGGCCCCACTTGACCGGCACGGTCAGCTGGGAGCGGTCGTTCAGCGCGATCTCGCGCGAATCCAGCAGCTCCTCGGTTTCCGTATAGCCGCTGTTCCAGCCGCGCTGGTCGTCAAACCGCCAGTAGTACTGGCGATCTTCACGGAACAGGCGCATCTGGGCCTGGGCCAGCGGTTCGATCTTGCCTTGCGCATTCACGCGGATCACTTCGAAGCCGGCGGGCGCGCCTTCGCGGGCCACGTCGCTGTCGAACTGCGGACGCACGGCGATCAGCTTGGCGGCGGGCCAGACGCTGCGCTCGATCGAACGCACCACCGGACGGCCGCCGGATTCCAGCAGGCTGGCCGATACCCTCACCTTCATGGGTGAATGCGTGCCGCCCGTGTTCGGGTTGATTTCCAGCTGCGCGTAACCCTTGTCGTCCAGCGCCGTCTCGGGCAATTCGCCAAAGCTGCGGCGCGTATCGTCGGCCACATCGCCAAAGATGAAGCCGGGCCATTGCTGGGCCAGCGCATAACGGTCACGCTTGACCTGGAAGGTGGACAAGAGGCGATTGCCCGCCGCAGGCGCGCCGTAGAGATAGTCGCCCTGCACATCCACCGTCAGTTCATCGTCCGGCGACAGCACGTCCTGCTCGGACGTCAAGGCCATCTTCATGCGTTCAGGCAGGAATTCCTCGACCTGGAACTTCCAGGAAGCGTCCGGCGCGCGCGACGCCGGGTCCACGCGCAGCTCCAGCAGCCACGAACCGGTCTGGGCATCGAGCGGCAGATCGATCGCGCGCTCGACATAGCCCGGCAGGTCCTTCTTGGGCTGCCACAGCGCGGTCTGCACGGTGCGGCCATCGGGGCGCTTCAGGGTGGCGGTCAAGGGCGACGGCGCCAGCACACGTCCGTCCAGGTCGCGCGGCAACACCGACACATTGAAGGTCTCACCGGGGCGGTACAGATTGCGGCCGGCGTAGACAAAAAGATTATTGGGGCGCGAGGCATGACCGCCGGTGTCGAACTCGGACAGGTCCAGGGCCGGTTCGGCCAGCGCCAGAACCGTCATTTCCTTGTCGCGCGATGCGCGGATGACGCGCGCATTGGCAAAGCTGCCGTCAAAGCGGACGTGGCCCTGCGCATCGGCGGCCGCCTTGGCCAGCGATTTACCGGCGCCATCCACCAGCTCGAACACCGCGCCGGAGATCGCCTGGCCGGACTTCAGGGACACCGAATAGGCTTCGATGCGGTCGCTGTAGCGGCGCGCATGCAGCCCGATGTCGCTGACGTAGAAATACGTGACTTGATATTCGTAGCGGAAACGGCCGGGCTGGCTCATGACCGCGATATAGATGCCGGGCTCCTGCAGTTCCTTGACGCCTTCGACCGGCAGGAACGTGACATGGCGGCGGTTGGGCTTCTCATCGGTGACGAAGCGGCCCTGGTAGACGCTGGTCGTCAGCGAGTTCAGGCGATCCAGGTCCCAGTTGCTGACCGATCCCTTCAGGCTGCGGTTGTCGGAATAGCGCCAGCCGTCGTCTTCGTCATAGCCGCCACTGTCCTCGTCTTCGGAGGCAGGGCTGGTGTTGCGGCCGATGCCCAGAACCGTTTCAAACAACTCGGGCACCCGCTCGGGGGACACGCGCAGGAACTGCACGTCGACCTCGGGGACGTTCACCGTGGCCACCGGCAGGCCGCCATTCTGGCCGGCCGGCAGCACCACGCCGCGGCTGGCGAAATAGAACGATGGCGGCATGGCCTGCGTATTCACCTCGCAGTGCGATCCTTCGGCCAGCTTGACCTTGTCGCCCGCGCCAGGCAGGCCCGCACGCACCGTGATGGCGTACTTGCGCTGCGGGGAAACATAGGGGAAATAGACCATGCGCGGGTTTTCACCCACGACCCAGTTGCCCTTTACGATCTTGCCCTGGGGCGCGGAATCGCCCGGTTTCACCGAGGCAGGCTGGTCGCCGGACGACGCGGCGGATTCGCTGCCTTCGTCGGCCTTGCCTGAGGTGGCGCCGGTATCGGTGACCTGCAGGAAGCTGTCCAGGTTGGTCTTGGCATCCACCGGCTGCGTGAACGTGACGGACAGCGCCAGCGCGTCATTGTATTGGCGCGGCTGGCAGGTCAGCGCGGCAAAGGGATCGGCCGCGCCGACCACCGCGCTGGCGGGCAGCGCTGGCGGGGTGTTGCTGGCCGCGGGCGTGGCCGTGCCGGCCGCCGTTTGCGTAGATGGCACGGGGATCGGGGTCGCCGGCTGCCGGTCCTTGCCCATCCACCAGCCTACGCCGATGGCGCCCGCCAACACTGCGACACTGGCAACCGCCAGCCAGGTCTTGCTGATCTTTCCACTCACGGCCAACCTCCCCGCCTACTCGAATGCAACGCTCCTTAGCGGCGGAGCTGCCGACCCGACACGCGCCGCGCGCTTCTCGGTACGCGGCTAGAGCCTGTTCACCCTGAAACCCGGAATAGAATGGGCGTCACAACGCCGCCATTGCTGGCGGCGCCGTCTTTGCTGAAGTCAAACCGGTTCCATCACGCATTGAAGCGGGTGCTGGCGCGCCCGCGCATACTGCCCGACCTGGGCGATACGTGTGGCGGCGAGGTCGCGGGGATATACCCCGCATACGCCGCGCCCTTCGTGATGCACCTGCAACATGATCCGCGTCGCCTCTTCCTGATTCTTATTGAAGAATTTCTGCAGCACTTTCACGACGAACTCCATTGGGGTGTAGTCGTCATTCAGCAACAACACCTGGTACATCGGAGGAGGCGCAGCGCGAGCCGATGCCTTCTCCACGACCAAATCATGCTGGGTATCCAAGGTAGAACTCATAGGGCGGGTATTCTATTTAAACGGGGGACGGCAACCACTCAACTTACTAAGATTTACACGCGGAAATACGTAGTATCCATACTTGACGGAGCGAAGAAAAGCGGCGCATTATCCACGCATTCTGGGGTTTTCAATTCATCGAAAATCTGCCAGGAAGCCGGAGGGGGGACAGGGGTCTAGGCCGCATTGCCCTTCTGTCAACATACGATTCAATGAGGCAGGCCGCATGTCTGATACGACCGCAACCGCCGTCCAAGGGGACAATCCCAAATCGACGGGCACCGTCAAATGGTTCAACGATGCAAAGGGGTTCGGCTTCATTACGCCCGACGACGGCGGTGAAGATCTGTTCGCCCATTTCTCGTCCATCCAGATGAATGGGTTTAAAACCCTGAAGGAAGGCCAGAAAGTCGCCTTCGAGATTATTCAGGGGCCTAAAGGCAAACAGGCGCTCAATATCACAGCTGCCTGAGTTACCCTTTAAAGCGCAACGGTAAGGTTGCGCCATTATCCAGGCGGGGCTTTCGGGCCCCGCCTTGTTATTTTCTTATTACTCCGCCGGGCCATGCTGAAGAATACCGTTTTGTTTCCCGCTGTTCATACGTTGTTCAAAACAGCGATCATTAAAGCAGCATCGCTGAGGGCAGCCTCGGCGGCAACCATCGCCGGAGCATTGGCCGCCGCGGCCTTCGCCCTGCCCTTGCCCGCCAGCGCGCAGAACCAGACCGGCCCACAGCCCGCCTTGCGCACCACGCAGCTGTCGGCCGGCATCCATATTATCCGCGCAGAAGTCGCCGACACGGAAGCCACCCGCCGCGACGGCCTGATGTTCCGCAAGGAGCTCCCGGGCAACGACGGCATGCTGTTCGTGTTCGAACAACCTGACGTGCAATGCTTCTGGATGCGCAATACGCTGCTGCCGCTCTCGATTGCCTTTATCGCCGACGACGGCACGATCGTCAACATCGAAGACATGGCGCCGCAGACCGAAGACCCGCATTGCGCCAAGAAGCCGGTGCGCTACGCCCTGGAAATGGCCCAAGGCTGGTTCAACGAGCACGGCATCAAGACCGGCAAAAAGCTCGACGGCCTGCCCTGAGCTTACGCCCGGGGCCCCAGCCGCCCTCTTCCGTATGAACAAAGGGAGCCTGCGAAGGCTCCCTTTTCATTCCCGCGCCCTTAAGGCGGCAGGGTGAACGGCGTTTAGACGCGTTCGATGATCAGTGCGATGCCCTGGCCGACGCCAATGCACATGGTGCACAGCGCGTAGCGGCCGCCGGTGCGATGCAGCTGGTTGATCGCGGTCGTGGCCAGGCGCGCGCCGCTGGCGCCCAAGGGGTGGCCCAGGGCGATCGCGCCGCCGTTGGGGTTCACACGCGGATCGTTGTCGGCGATGCCAAGCTGGCGCAGCACGGCCAGGCCCTGGGCGGCAAACGCTTCGTTCAGCTCGATCACGTCCATCTGATCCAGCGTCAGGCCGGTCTGGGCCAGCACCTTCAGCGTGGCGGGAGCCGGGCCGATGCCCATGATGCGCGGCGCAACGCCTGCGGTCGCCATGCCGACCACGCGCGCGCGCGGGGTCAGGCCGTGGCGGGCGGCGGCCTTTTCATCGGCCAGCAGCAGCGCGGCGGCGCCGTCGTTCACGCCCGACGCGTTGCCGGCCGTGACGCTGCCGCCTTCGCGAACCACGCCCTTGAGCTTGGCCAGCGATTCCAGCGTGGTTTCACGCGGGTGCTCGTCCTTGGAAACGATGATGGGATCGCCCTTCTTCTGAGCGATCGACACGGGCACGATCTCGGTGTCGAAGAAACCTGCCTTCTGGGCCAGCGCCGTCTTTTGCTGGCTGGCCAGCGCGAACAGATCCTGGTCGGCGCGGCTGATGTTGAAATCGTCGGCGACGTTCTCGGCCGTCTCGGGCATCGAGTCCACGCCGTACTGCGCCTTCATCAGCTTGTTGACGAAGCGCCAGCCGATCGTGGTGTCATAGATGGCGGCGCTGCGCGAGAACGCGCTGTCGGCCTTGCCCATGACGAAAGGCGCGCGGCTCATGCTTTCCACGCCGCCAGCCAGCATCAGGCCGGCTTCGCCGGCGCGGATCGCGCGCGCGGCGCCGCCGATGGCGTCCAGGCCCGAACCGCACAGGCGGTTGACCGTGGCGCCGGGCACTTCGATCGGCAGGCCCGCCAGCAGCGTGGCCATGCGGGCCACGTTGCGGTTGTCTTCACCGGCCTGGTTGGCGCAGCCCATGATGGCGTCGTCCAGCTCTTCCCAGCGCACGCCGGGATTGCGCGCCACCAGCGCCTTGATGGCTACGGCAGCCAGATCGTCGGGACGCACGGAAGCCAGCGCGCCGCCATAGCGGCCGAAGGGAGTACGGATCGCATCACAGATAAAGGCATTCACGGTCATGGGAAGCTCGGAGTCAAGTGAGGAAAATCGGATCGACTGATCTTAACGCAGCGCTTTCGCGCCAAGTTGGTGCATCGCGGGGATGTCCGCAGCACGGACAGTGTCCAGTAGACGTTCACCTCGGCCCGCGCGTAACTCGCACGCAATCAGGCGCCGATACGCGATATCAGTGCGCGCCGGCCTTGGCGGCGCGGCCGGCATCCACGATGGCCTGTCGGCGGAATCGCCCTGCCGCCAGGTGATAGAAGGGCTGCGGGCAGAACTGGCGCGACACGCCGGAAGCCAGCAGGGACCCCACCAGCAGCCAGAACAGCATGGGCTGGCTGCCCGTCATTTCCATCACCACGACGCTGGCCGTCAGCGGGGCCTGCGTGGCCGCGGCCAGGAAGGCGGCCATCGACACCAGGACGAGCACGCGCTGGTCGACTCCCTCGCCCGCGAGTTGCCAGATGTGGTGGCCGATGCCCGCGCCGGTGGTCAGCGCCGGGGTGAAGATGCCACCGGGGATGCCCGCCCAATACGACGCGACGGTGGCCGCAAGCTTGGCCAGCCCGAAGCCGGCCGGCACCGAATCCTTGCCGTCCAGCAGGTCCGCCGCCGCGGCATAGCCGGTGCCATAGACGCTGCCGGCGGTGCACAGGCCGATCACGGCCAACGCCAGGCCCATGATGAAGGCGGTCCAGATGGGATGGGCGCGAATCCAGGCACGCCAAGACGGCGGCGCCGCGCCCACCGGCCCCTCGCCCAGCAGGCGGGCGAAGATTCCGCCCAGCGCGCCATTGAGCGCGCCGCAGATCACGATCCACATCACCATGTTGTGCGCTAGCGGCGCGCCGCCGAACACGCCGAAATAGGGATTGTTGCCCATGACCGCCACCACCAGAAAGCCTGCGGCCAGCACGCCGATCAGCACCAGCCGCTGCCAGCGCAGCACGGTGCCGCGTCCGAGTTCCTCGATGGCGAAGATGACGCCGGCCAGCGGCGCATTGAAAGCGGCCGCCAGGCCGCCCGCGGCGCCGGCGGCGATCAGCTCATTGGCATGGAAGCCGCGCAGTTGCACGCCGCGCCGCTTCCAGAATTCGCCCCAGGCGAGCATGAGCGCGGCGCCGACCTGCACCGACGGCCCTTCGCGGCCAATCGAGGCGCCGGCCAGCATGCCGAAAAATGCCAGGGGAATCTTCCACAGCGTCTGCGCCAGCGACACCAGGCTGTTCTGGCTGGGGCCGGGAGGCAGGGACAGCGCGCCTATGACTTGGGGGATGCCGCTACCCGCCGCATTGGGCGCATAGCGCAGGGTCAGCCAGCGCAGGGCGGCCAGGCCGAAGGGCATCACGAGCAGCGCCAGCCAGCCGTTGTAGGACACCCATTGGCGGTTCCAGGCCAACGCCTTGTCCGCCAGGTAGGTAAAGCCCAGCGACATCAGCGCCACCAGGGCGGCCCCGCCGAGCAACAGCCCCAGCTGCATGCTCTTGCGCGACAGGCGATTGATCTGGCGCACCTTGCGGCGCGCCAGCCGGCGGGAGCGGGCGATGACTCGGCGTACGGGGTCGGGCAATCTCATGGGCGGCGCGCAGGCGGCTGGAGGTGGCTAACCTTACCACCCCCGCCGGTCAGAATGCCGACCAGTCGTCCTCCGAGGCGCGCGCCAGGGCGGGCCGAGCCTGCGCCGGCCGTGCCGTGGATGCGATCGGCTTTCTTCCCGCCGCGGGCGAGGCCGGCATCAGCCGGGCCTGCGCTTCGCGAGCCGAACCGCCGCCTGCGTCCACCTTGAAGCGGCGCACTTCCTGCGCCAGGCGACCAGCCTGCTCCTGCATGCTGGCTGCTGCCGCGGCCGCTTCTTCGACCAGCGCGGCGTTCTGCTGCGTCACGGTGTCCATCTGCGCCACGGCCTGGTTGACCTGGCCGATACCGGACGACTGCTCTTCCGAAGCGCTGGCGATCTCGCGCACCAGGGTGGCGACCTGGCGCACGCTGTCCACCACTTCGCGCATCGTGCGGCCGGCCTCGTCGACCTGGCGCGTGCCGCCTTCGACGCGCGTGACGGATTCGTCGATCAAGGCCTTGATTTCCTTGGCGGCCACCGCCGAGCGTTGCGCCAAGGTGCGCACTTCGCCGGCGACGACGGCGAAGCCACGGCCCTGCTCGCCGGCGCGCGCCGCTTCCACGGCGGCGTTGAGCGCCAGGATATTGGTCTGGAAGGCGATGCCGTCGATCACGCCCGTGATATCGGCGATACGGCGCGAACTGTCGGAGATCGCGCTCATGGTCTGGACCACGCCTTCGACCACCTCGCCGCCGCGCACGGCGACGCTGGACGCCTGGCTGACCAGGCGGTCGGCCTCGCTGGCGTTGTTGGCGTTCTGCTGCACGGTGCTGGTCAGCTCTTCCATCGATGCGGCGGTCTCTTCCAGCGACGAGGCCTGCGCTTCGGTGCGCTGCGAAAGATCGGAATTGCCCTGGGCGATCTGCGACGACGCCGAGGCGATGCTCTCGCAACCGTCGCGCACGTCCTTGACGATGCGGGCCAGGCTTTCGTTCATGGCCTTGAGCGCGCCCATCAGGTCGCCGGTTTCATCGCGCGTGGCGACCTGGATGTCCGTGGTCAGGTCGCCCGCGGCCACCTGGCGCGCGGCCTTGACCGCCTGGTCCAGCGGACGGACGATGCCGCGCGTGACCAGCCAGCCCAGCAGCATGCCGATGACCACGCCCATCACCGCCAGGAAGATCATGACGGCGCGGACCGTGACGTAAAGATCCGTGCCTTCCTGCACGGACTGCGCGGCGGTCTTCTCCTTGCCCACCGCCAGGCTCGTCATCAGGTCGTCGAGCTTCTGCGACGACGTGACCACGCGCTTGTCGATCTCGGCCACGCGCGGATCGCTCTGCGCCAGCGATTGCGACTGGGCCGCCTCGAAGAACGCCGCGGATTCGCGCTTCCAGATCTGTTCGGTTTCCGCGAACTGCGCCAGCAGGCGCTTGCCTTCGTCCGCGTAGAAATTCGCGCTGGCCTTTTCGCGCAGCGCGTCCATGTTCTTGACCGCATCGTCGAACTGCTTGCGCAGCGCCTTGCGCTCCTGGTCCGTGGACGCGGCCAGATAGGCGTTGCGCGCACGGCCCGCGTAGATCAGATTGATATTGGCTTCTTTCATGTCCGAGATGCCGCGCAGCTCGGTATCGTAAAGCCGGTCGTTCATTTCATTGATGCGAGCCAGCCCCCAGACGCCAAAGGCCCCGATCGCACCGCCTATCACCGCCACCAGCAAAAACGCACCCGTCAGGCGAGCGCCTATGCGCAACCCCGAAAATAACCGCAACATGCTTCCCTTCCCTGTAATTACCCCGGTTTATGGCGGCATGCCGCGGTCGTGGGCCCCGTGGTTCAGTCGCAGACCGGGGCCAACGATAGCGGGCCGATTTCCTAGGGATAACCCTAAAAAAAAGCCTGTTCACGCGTCACTTCGCGGCAATGGAATCGACAATCGACAGGGTTTTTTGGAAGCTGAATTCTTGCCGGACAAAAAGAAAACCCCTCGCAATTGCGAGGGGTTCCAGTCAGGGACCGCGGTGCAGGCACCGCATGCGCCCCTGCCTCTGCCTATCAGGCAAAGTTCTTGGCGGCGAACTCCCAGTTCACCAGCGCCCAGAAGTTCTCCAGGTACTTGGGACGGGCGTTGCGGTAGTCGATGTAGTAGGCGTGTTCCCAGACATCACAGGTGAGCAGCGGCGTGTCGGCCGTCGTGAGCGGGGTGGCGGCATTGCTGGTGTTGACGATGTCGACCGAGCCATCGGCCTTCTTGACCAGCCAGGTCCAGCCCGAACCGAAGTTGCCGGCGGCCGACTTGTTGAACGCTTCCTTGAAAGCGTCGAAGCTGCCCCACTTGGCATTGATGGCGTCAGCCAGCTTGCCCGAAGGTGCGCCGCCGGCCTTGGGAGCCAGGCTGTTCCAGTAGAACGTGTGGTTCCAGATCTGGGCCGCGTTGTTGAAAATGCCACCCGAGGACTTCTTCACGATGTCTTCCAGCGACAGCGTTTCGAATTCCGTACCCGGGATCAGGTTGTTCAGGTTCGTGACGTAAGTCTGGTGGTGCTTGCCGTAGTGGAACTCCAGCGTTTCCTTGGAGATATGCGGAGCCAGCGCGTCCAGTTCGTAAGGCAGGGGGGGAAGAGTATGTGCCATGTGATGGTTCCTTCTGTTGAGTGCACGATCAAGCCGTTCAATTGTATCGGCAACTAATGAGGATACCGCGTTAACCCCGCGTCCGCGCGGGGTTAACGGACGCATGTACTTATGACGTCGATGTCTGAGTTTTGTAAACGCTACTCTTTCGCGTATCGCAGTTCCCGGCCGCCACGCTTCTCGACCAGCGCGCCGTCCTTTTGCAACGTGAATGTCTTGTGCAGCGGGGTGCCGGCGGCGGATTCAGGCGCCGCGACATCGATGCGGATGGCTCGCGCGGCGGCATCGATCTTGCTGATGTCCACCTCATGCCAGCGCGCGCCCGAAGGCAGCGGCAAGAACACGGCCAGGCCTTTCAACGCCCCTGCCGCAATCGGCGCACTGACACCGTCGGCGCCTTCCGATTGCCGCGGCGCGCCGCCATGGTCGGCCTCCGCCGACGACATCGCCACATTGACCTTCACCGGCCGGTCGCGGTAGTACACGCGCACCGTCAGCAGGCCCGCCTCGGCCGGCCGGGTATCGGCGCGCACGTCCACGATGGCCGAGTACGGCTGAATTGGCGGCGTGTCCAGGAAGACCTGCCTGCCGTCGCTGCGCCAGGCGCCGCGCGCACTGATGTCGATCGCGCCATAGCTCATCAGGTAGTCGAAGCTGCCGTCTTCGGACAGCAGCAGTTCGCTGCCCACTTCGCGCAAGCCTTGCAGAAAGTAGTGCCCCGGCAGACGGACGGCATCCGCCGATTTGCTGGGCGCCTTGGCCCCTGCGCGCCTGCCTTGCGCAGGCGGTGCACACTCGGCCTTGAGCGTCACGCCGGCCTCTTGCAGGACGCGGCCGAACGCAGGCGCGGACTGGCACGCCAGCGTGTTCTGGAACGACTGCCCCGGCGGCGCCACGGCGGCATCGAAGCGTGCGCGATAACGCGCCAGCAGGGACAGCATCCCGGGCTGGCCGGTTTCCAGCGCAACCCAGGCGGGACTGCGGCCCGCGCCATCGGCCGCGTCCGGGCTGGCTCCAGCCGACAGCATCGCATCGGCCAGGTCCTTGCGACCCAGCCGTATCGCCACATTCAGCGGCGTATCGCCATCGTCCAGCTGCGCATCCAGGTCCGTGCCCGAGGCCTTCAGTTGTCGCAGCACCTGCACGACCGTATCGTGCCGGGCCGTGACCAATTGCCGGCTCTGCAACAGCAGCGCCACGATGCGGTCCGGCAAAGGGCCGGCGTCGCGCGCGCAGATGTCGTGCTTGCCGGTAAAGCCGGCCGCCTGCAGCTGCCCGAAGTAGCCCGGCTTGTCCAACAGATTGAATTCGCCGCTCTGGGGCAGGCAGGCGTCCGCCAGCGCCTGACCGTTGGCCTGGCTGACGCGGCGCACCAGTTCCATGTCGCCCGAGGCTACGGCGGCGTTCAGCAAGGCATACGGCGCGGGGGCACGCGGCAGCCGCGCGTCGTCCAGCCTGGCGCCCGCGCGCTGCAGGCGGTCCAGCATCGCGGTGTCCTGGCGGCCGATCAGCCAATACAAGGCGCTCTCGCCATCCGGCGCCAGCGCGACCGGGTCCGCGCCCTTTGCCAGCAAGGCATCGACGACGGAAGTCTGGCCGGACATTGCCGCCAGCAACAGCGGCGGCGTCGCGCTAAGGTCATAACGGCTGTCCGCCGTGCCGCCGCGCTCGTCGGCCTGGCCCGGCGCGGACGGATTGACCGGCACTCCGGCGTCGATCAGCATCAAGGCCAGGGCCGCATCGCGGTTCTCCAGCGCCTGCCGGATCGCATCGGCCCCCAGCGACTTCAAGTCGAATCCCACCTCCGCGAACATCCGCAACATCGCGGCGCCCTGCTTGCCGGGCTGGCGCAACAGCAGCGCGACCGGCGAGCTCTCGGGGTCGCGCAGCGCGGCCTGCAGCGACCCGGGCTTCATCGACGCCAGCAGATCGCGCAGGGCCGCCGCGTCGCCCGCCTGCACCGCCAATTCCAGCGCCGACTTCAGGTCGTAACCCTGGCGCTTGATGCCGGGGTCCGCGCCAGCGGCCAGCAAAATCTTCACGGCTTCGGGTTTGCGGGCCTCGACCGCATCGGCCAAAGGCGTGTTGCCATGCTGCTCGGCGGCGTCGCCCTCGACCGGCGCGCCCAGCGCCAACAGGCGCCGCAGCGTTTCCGCATCCCCCCGCCGGGCGGCAAGGTTCATGATGGGCCGAGCCGCCACCTCGACCTTGGCGAAGACAAGGTCGGCCGACCCGGTCTGCGGGCCGCGCTGCGCAAAGGGCATTTCCGCGCGCAGCAGCTGCGCGGCGATCGCCGGATGGCCGCCCTCCACCGCGGCCTGCGCCGCGTCCAGCCACACATCGCGTTCGCCGCTTTCGCCATAGGCGGTCGCGGGGATCTTGCGCGGCCCCAGCTCCATCAGCATGGACACGGCGTCCGCGTTACCCAGGTAGGCAGCAAGCGCCAAGGCGGTCAGCTCTTCGCCGTAGGCGGGCCTGGTGCCGGTGGCCGCCAGCGCCCGCAAGGACTCCGCGCCTTCGGTCATTTCCACCATGGGCGTCCAGGCCAGGAAATCGGCCGCGGGCCGAAGCTTGCCCTGCTCGTCGGAAAAAAGGCTGCGCAGGGTTTCATCGGCGGGCTGATCGAGGCCGGTGTAAGGCCGCGCCGCGCCGGCCTTGAACAAGGCCAGCACCATGCGCGTCAGCTCCTTGCGGTCGACCAGGCGTGGCAGATAGGTCATGCGCACCGCGAACTCGAAATCGCGGTTCAGCAGGAATTCCAGGGCCGTGCGATTTTCATCGCCGCGCTGGTCCGGCCTGGCCCCCGCCCCCAGCAGCGCGTCCATGATCTCGGGCGAGCCATACAGGATCGCCAGATGCAGGGGCGGACGGCGCGATTGATAGGTCACGTCGTCCAGCGCCGGCTTCGTGGCCAGCAGCGCGGCCAGCATGCGCGCGCGAGCCGGCAGGATCGCCGCGTAGGCCTCGCGGATGCGCGCCGCTTCCTGCGGCGTCATGTTCCAGTACACGTCTTTGAAGCGCAGGCCGCGTGGCGGCGTCAGCAGGGCATGCAAGAGGGGCACGCCCTCCCTCGCGTAGTCGCCCGGACGGTCCACCTGCGCCAGTGCCGCGGAAAATGCCGCCTCATCGCTGCCGTTGACGGCCGCAAACAGCGCTTCGGTCTGCGGAGTATCGGCGTTCTTGTATTCGCGGTAGGGCGAATCGCAATTGCATTCAAGCGCGGGGACCGTCTCGCCAGCGGCTGCGGGGACCGCCCAGGCCATTGCCGGGTGGCCTATCGCCAATGCCGTTCCGGCCAGCACACCGGCCAACCAACCCAAGCTAATGTTGTGCCGCATCGCCTTGCCCTTGATCGCGTGGAGTGTCCTGCGCCCGACAGGCCGAACGCCGTGCCGGCGGCACGGCGCACAGGCCGCCGCGCCGTATCAGCTGGCGTCGCGCGTATTGCGGATTTGTTGAACCTCGACCAGGGCGCCGCCTTGCGCAAAGCTCAGGTCCAGTCCTTGGCCGGCGGACAGGCCCGCGGCATCACGCACGATCCTGCCCTCGGCATCGCGGGCAATCGCATAACCGCGCGCCAGCGTATTGCCGGGATCGAGCGCGCGCAGTTGCGCGGTGGCGGCGGCCAGGCGGTTGCGGCTCTGAACCAGCAGGCGCGCATGCGCCTGGCTCAATTGGCGGACAGCGCCCGCCAGGCGATCCGCGGCGCGGCCGGTGTCGGGGACGCGATGCGTCAGCCGCTGGGCCAGCAGATTGACGCGCGCCGTGCGGCGGCCTTGCGGCGCCGACCAGGCGGACGCCAGCCGGAAGCGCAGGCTGTTCAGGCGTTCCCGCTGGTGCTCCAGCCGCTGGGCCGGGGACACCAGCTGCGCGGCCGCCCGGTCCAGGCGCTGTGCCGCCCGCTCCAGCCGGCGCTGCTGGACGCGCGCCATGGACTGGGCGGTCTGCATGACGCGCCCCAGCAACTCGGACCGTGGCGCGCAAGCCAGTTCGGCCGCGGCCGTCGGCGTGGGCGCGCGCACATCGGACACGAAGTCCACGATCGTGAAATCGGTCTCGTGGCCGACGCCGCTGATGACGGGAATCTCGCTGACCGCCACCTGGCGCGCCAGATCCTCGTCATTGAAGCTCCAGAGATCTTCGATGCTGCCGCCGCCACGCACGAGCAGCAGCGTATCCACCTCGGCACGCTGATTGGCCATCCGCACCTGCGCGGCCAGCCTGCCCGCGGCATCCGCCCCCTGAACCGGGGCCGGATAGATGATGACGGGCACCTGGGGCGCGCGCCGCGCCAGCGCCGACAGCACGTCCCGCAGCGCGGCGGCATGCAGGGAGGTGATCACGCCGATCGCCCGCGGCAGGCGGACCGGGTCGCGCTTGCGGGCGGGGTCGAACAGCCCTTCCGAGGCCAACTGCTCCTTCAGCCGCAGGAATGCTTCATACAGGTTCCCGAGACCGGCCCGGCGCATGGCGTCGGCTTGCAGCTGGTAGTCGCCGCGGGGCTCGTACAGGGAAACCCTGGCCCGGATTTCCACCTGGTCGCCCGCCCTGGGAACGAAACCCACGGCGCTGGCGCGGCCGCGGAACATGACAGCCCGCACGGAGGCCCGGCTGTCCTTGAGCGTGAAGTACCAATGCCCGGAAGCCGCCTGCGTGAAGTTGGAAATCTCCCCGCGAACCCATAACGCCGGGATGCTGCGCTCCAACAACTGCCCCACGGCTTGGTTCAGCTGGGCAACTGTCAGGATATCCCGCGTAAATGCGTTGTTTGTGACTGCGAATTCAATTGTCATGAGGCTTTCCGATGCGTACCTGTCCACAGGGCATACGTAGCGGGGCGCAATGATACCGCGTCCCCAGGAATTTGCAGCAACTGCCCAGACAGCCAGCATTTTCGGTGCAAATCACTGATTTTTATGAGATTTTTACTTGTCGCACGGTGCGCGAAATTGAAGCAAACAAGCGCAAGCCCTGTGCCCATAAGCGTTCCGGCGGAGTTTTGCACAGAATTATCCACAGTTTCTGTGGATAGTTTCGGGATCGTCCCGCCTTGCCACAAGTCCGCCGCACCGTTACAGTTTCGGCTTGTTCAGAATGCCAATGCGCGCCGTCCGGCACGCCCGGCTCCCCCAGGAGTTGAACGCTTTGCTTTCCATCTTGCGCGAGGCCGGCTGGCCGATATGGCCCCTACTGGCAACATCCGTGCTGGGCTTGGCGCTGATCTTCGAGCGCTTCCTGTCCCTGCGCCGAAACCTGATCCTGCCGCGCGGCCTGAACGAACAGGTCGCCGAGATGCTGCGCAACCGGCAGGACACCCCCGAATCAATCCACCGCCTGGAACGCAATTCGCCGCTGGGCCGGGTGCTGGCCGAGGTGATGCGTCACCGCCACCTGCCCCGCGAAGAGCTGCGCAACGTGGTCGAGGACGCCGGCCGGGCCGTCGCCCATGACCTCAGCCGCTACATTTCCGCCATCGGCACCATCGCCGTCATCGCGCCGCTCATGGGCCTGTTCGGCACCGTGGTCGGCATGATCGAGATCTTCGGCTCCTACACGCCCGGTGGCGGAGACCCCGCCCAGCTGGCGCGCGGCATCTCGATGGCCCTGTACAACACCGGTTTCGGCATCCTGATCGCCATTCCCGCCATGATCGCGCACCGCTATCTGCGCGGCCGCGTGGACGGTTATCTCAGCGCCATGGAACAGGCCGCCTCCCGCCTGGTCCGTGTCGTGTCCACGGCACCGGCCGCGCGCGAGGGCCGTTCATGAATTTCCGCGGATCCCGGGGCGATCGCGATGAGCTCGATATCAACCTCATCCCGCTCATCGACGTCCTGCTGGTCATCCTGATCTTCCTGGCGGCGACCACCTCGTTTGCGCGCTTCACGCAGCTGAAGGTGACGCTGCCCCAGGCCTCCTCCGAGCAGGACACGCCGCCGGCGCTGGAAGTCGCCGTGAGCCAGGACGGGCGTTATGCCCTCAACGGCACGCTCATCGACGTCTCCACGCCTCCCGAAATCGCCGATGCCCTGCGCCAGGCCGCCGCCGGCAAGACCGAGCCGCTGGTCGTCATCAACGCCGACGCGCAGGCCACGCACCAATCCGTGATCAACATCATGGAAGCAGCCCGGCTGGCCGGCATCGGCCGCGTCAATTTCGCCGCCCAGACTGCCCGGTGACCGCGAAACGCACTTCGGCATCCCTGCTGGCGCGGCAATGGCAGCATGGCGGCTGGCTATCCACCGCCTTGCGTCCCCTTTCCGCCCTGACCGCATGGGCCGTGGCGCGCAAACGCGCGCTCTACCAGGACGGGGCCAAGACCGCCTACCGCGCGCCCGTCCCCGTGGTCGTGATCGGCAACGTCTATGTGGGCGGCACCGGCAAGACCCCCATGGTGATCGCCACCGTCGAAGGCCTGCGCGCGCGCGGCTTCACGCCGGGCGTCGTCAGCCGCGGCTACGGCGTCAAAGTCGGCCCCCATGCCCGCGTCGGGCTGGGTTCGCTGGGAGCGGCCCGCTTCGGCGATGAGCCGGCGCTGATCGCGCGCGCCACCGGCGCCCCCGTGGCCATCCACCCCAAACGCGCCCTGGCCGCCCAGGCCCTGCTGCGGGCGCACCCCAAGGTGGATGTCATCGTTTCGGACGACGGCCTGCAGCACCTGGCCTTGGCCCGCGACATCGAAATCGTGGTGCAGGACCAGCGTGGCATCGGCAACGGCCGCCTCCTGCCCGCCGGGCCGCTGCGCGAACCCGCCAGCCGCCTGAACGATGTGGATGCCGTAGTGACCAATATCGGCACGCCGCCCCGCGAACCGGACTCCGACGGCGCCACTGGCCGCCCGCGCCAGGTGCGCATGTGGCTGGAACCGGGCGACGCGAAGCGGATCGAGGGGCATGCCACCCGTCCCCTGTCCGGCTTTTCCGGGCAACCGCGGGTCGCGGCGGCGGCAGGCATCGGCAACCCCGAGCGGTTCTTCACGACCCTGCGCGCCGCCGGCATCACGCTGGCAAGCACACTGGCGCTGCCGGACCACCACGATTACGCCGTATCCCCATTCCAGGATCTGGCTGCCGACGCGATCCTGGTCACCTCCAAGGACGCCATCAAATGCGGCGCCCTGAACGACGCGCGCCTGTGGGAAGTACCCGTGCGCGCAGCTTTTTCCGACCCGCAGCTGTTTGACTGGCTGGCGCAGGCGCTGCGCGAGACGCCACGGGCCTAGAAGCACGCCGGCTTGCCCGCGGCGGCGCACTTGATTCGAAACATTGCTCCCGCGTCCGGCGGATGCGGTCCCGGCGCAAACTGTTTTAGAATCCCGGTCATGGAATCCCGCCTTCTCGACATCCTCGTCTGCCCCTTGTGCAAGGGCCGCCTCGAACACGACCGGCAGCAGGCCGAACTGGTCTGCCGCGCCGACCGCCTGGCCTTCCCGCTGCGCGACGGCATCCCCGTCATGCTCGAGTCGGAAGCCCGCGTGCTGGACGACGCCGCCGCTTCCCGCTGAACGCCGCATCGTGAGCTTCATCGCCATCATCCCGGCGCGCACCGCCTCGACCCGCCTGCCCGACAAGCCGCTGGCTGACATCGCCGGCAAGCCCATGGTCGTGCGCACCGCCGAACGGGCCGCCTTGTCCGGCGCGTCGCAGCTCTACATCGCCACCGACGACGTCCGCGTGCAACAAGCGGTCCAGGCGCATGGCCTGCGCGCCCTGATGACCCGCGGCGATCACCCCACCGGCACCGACCGGCTGGCGGAGGCCGTAGAGCAGCTGGGCCTGCCCGATGACGCCATCGTGGTGAACGTCCAGGGCGACGAACCCCTGATCGAGCCCGAACTCATCGACGCCGTGGCGGCCAAGCTCCGGGCCTGCCCCCAGGCCGACATCGCCACCTGCGCCTGCCCGCTGGCCGACGCCGAGGCCCTGTTCAACCCCAATGTCGTCAAGCTGGTCTGCGCCGCGGATGACCGCGCGCTGTACTTTTCGCGCGCCCCCATTCCCTGGGCCCGCGACGCGCTGGCCAGCGGCGAGCGCGTGCTGGCCGACGGCCTGCCCGCCTGGCACCACATCGGCCTGTACGCCTACCGCGCGTCGTTCCTGCGCCGCTACCCGACCCTGCCGCAAGGTGTGCTGGAACGGTTCGAATCGCTTGAGCAGCTGCGCGCCATGGAGCATGGCCACGCTATCGTCGTCCATCGGGCCTCCACCCCTCCTGCCGCGGGAGTCGATACCCCGGCGGACCTGGAGCGGGTCCGGTTGATCTACAGCAAACCGATATAAGGGTTATTTCCCATGGCGCAGCCCCGCATTGGCTGCTGCATTGCGGCATAATCCCCCGGATCACAAAAAATAAACCCCATCAGGAGCACTCATGCGTCTCATCTTGCTCGGACCCCCCGGCGCCGGCAAAGGCACCCAGGCCGCGTTTCTAACGCAGCACTTTGGCATTCCCCAAATCTCCACCGGCGACATGCTGCGCGCCGCGGTGAAGGCGGGCACCCCTCTGGGTCTTGAAGCCAAAAAGGTCATGGACGCAGGCGGCCTGGTTTCCGACGAGATCATCATCGGCCTGGTGCAAGACCGCCTGAAGCAGCCCGACTGCGCCAGCGGCTATCTGTTCGACGGTTTCCCCCGCACCATCCCGCAGGCCGATGCGCTCAAGAGCGCCGGCGTCAAGCTGGACTATGTCGTGGAAATCGCCGTCCCCGAAGAAGACATCATCGAACGCATGAGCGGACGCCGCGTGCACCAGCCCAGCGGCCGCAGCTACCACGTGCGCTTCAACCCGCCCAAGGCGGAAGGCAAGGACGACGTCACCGGCGAAGACCTGATCCAGCGCGACGACGATCGCGAGGAAACCGTGCGCCACCGCCTGTCCGTGTACCGCGAACAGACGCGTCCGCTGGTCGACTACTACTCGACCTGGGCGCAGCAGGACGCCGCCGCCGCCCCGAAGTACCGCAAGATCTCGGGCGTGGGCGCCGTCGACGAAATCAAGTCGCGCCTGTTCGAGGCCGTCCAGAGCTGATTTGGCGCCTCGATGGCCCAAAGGCCTTCGGCGCCGGCCGGACGCGATGCGTTCCGGCTCCGGCCCGAAGGCCTTGTTGCATTCGGCGCCCCGCCGCGCCGCCTCCCTTCCCTTGAACTGATCTGGTGGTAGATACATGGAAATCGCGAACAAGGTATTCATCGTTACGGGCGGTGCGTCCGGCCTGGGTGCAGGCACCGTGCGCATGCTGGTGGAAAACGGCGCCAAGGTCGTCATCGCCGACGTGCAGGACGCGCCGGGCGAAGCCCTGGCCAAGGAACTGGGCCAGCGCTACGTGCATTGCGACGTGACGCAGGAAGCCGACGGCAAGAATGCCGTCGCCGCCGCGCGCGAACTGGGCACGCTGTTTGGCCTGGTGAACTGCGCGGGCGTCGCGCCCGCCGCCAAGATCGTGGGCAAGAATGGCGCGCATCCCCTGGACCTGTTCCAGAAGGTCGTGTCCATCAACCTGATCGGCAGCTTCAACATGATGCGCCTGGCCGCCGAAGCCATGAGCGCCAACAGCCCCGAGCCCACCGGCGAACGCGGCGTGATGATCAACACGGCCTCGGTTGCCGCCTTCGACGGCCAGATCGGCCAAGCGGCCTACGCCGCGTCCAAGGCCGGCGTCGCGGGCATGACGCTGCCCATCGCGCGCGACCTGGCCAAGACCGGCATCCGCTGCATGACCATCGCCCCGGGCATCTTCGGCACGCCGATGATCTTCGGCATGCCGCAAGAAGTGCAGGACTCGCTGGCCGCCAGCATTCCGTTCCCCGCCCGCCTGGGCCGCCCGGAAGACTACGCCAAGCTGGTCCAGAGCATCATCACCAACGATATGCTCAACGGCGAGACCATCCGCCTGGACGGCGCCATCCGCATGCCGCCGAAGTGATGTAGTACAAAGGCAGGCCCACGACGTGGGCCGCCTTTTTGGTTGATGCCATTTGGTTTCAAGCCGTCGCACCGGGCCGGCCCGCACCTTTTCTAGTAGTCCATCCATGAGCCTGTTTCGTTCGGCGGCCACGGTCAGCAGCTTTACCTTGCTGTCCCGCATTTCCGGCCTGATCCGCGACATCCTGGTGGCCCGCGCCTTTGGCGCCGGTCCCATCACCGACGCCTTCTGGGTCGCTTTTCGTATCCCCAACCTGTTGCGCCGCCTGTTCGCCGAAGGCGCGTTTGCGCAGGCATTCGTGCCCATCCTGGGCGCCGCGCGCAACAACCGCTCCGAAGAAGAAGTCCGCACGCTGCTTGACCGCGTGGCCCTGCTGCTGACCGCGGCGCTGATGCTGATCACGCTGATCGGCATCGCCGCGGCCCCATGGGTGGTGTCCGCCATGGCCAGCGGCCTGCGCGGCGCGGCCCGCGATACCGAATTCGGCGCCGCCGTCTGGATGACGCGGATGATGTTCCCGTACATCTTCTGCATGTCCCTGATCGCCTTCGCGTCCGGCGTGCTCAATACCTGGCGCCGCTTTGCCGTGCCCGCCTTCACGCCTGTGCTGCTCAACCTCTCGATGATCGGCGCCTGCATCTGGCTTGCGCCGCGCATGGACGTGCCGGTCTACGCGCTGGCCATCGGCGTCATGATCGGCGGCGTGGCGCAGCTTGCGGTTCAATGGGTCGCCTTGGCGCGGCTGGGCCTCACCCCGCGCTTTTCCTTCCGTTTCCGCCAGGCGTGGGCCGACCCCACGGTGCAGCGCATCCTGAAGCAGATGGCGCCGGCCACGCTGGGCGTGTCCGTGGCGCAGATCTCCCTGCTGATCAACACCAATATCGCCACCTGGCTCACCCCCGGCAGCGTGACCTGGCTGTCGTTCGCCGACCGCCTGATGGAATTCCCCACCGCGCTGCTGGGCGTGGCCCTGGGCACAGTCCTGTTGCCCAGCCTGTCCGCGGCCCATGCGCGCGACGACCACGGCGGCTACAGCGCCCTGCTGGACTGGGGCTTGCGGCTGGTCCTGCTGCTGGGATTGCCCGCCGCGGTGGGCATGGCGCTGCTGTCGGATGGCCTGGTCGCCACGCTGTTTCACTATGGCGCCTTCGCCGCCCAGGATGTGCTGCAGACCCGGCTGGCGGTTATCTCGTATTCCGCCGGGCTGATCGGCCTGCTTGCCGTCAAGATCCTGGCCCCTGGCTTCTATGCCAAGCAGGATATCCGTACCCCGGTGAAGATCGCCATCGCCGTGCTGATCCTGACTCAGCTGATGAACCTGGTGCTGGTCCCGGTGATGGCGCATGCGGGACTGGCGCTGGCCATCGGCCTGGGCGCCTGCCTGAACGCGCTGGCGCTGCTGATCGGCCTGCGCCAGCGCGGCCTTTACCAGCCCGCCCCCGGCTGGGCCTTGTTCACGCTACGGCTGCTGCCGGCCCTGGGGGGGCTGGCCGCTCTGCTCTGGTATGCCGACGGGCGAATCGATTGGCTGGCGCTGCAGGCCCATGCCGGCCAGCGCGCCGCCCTGCTGGCCGGCGTATTGGCCGCCAGCGGTGTGGTCTACTTCGGAATGTTGTTACTGTTTGGCTTTCGCCCTAGGGACTTCGGACGCCGCCCGACGCGGTAATTTCAGCATTTCAGGCTACATTACCGTCCAAAAGCCGGCCTTTATGCCGGCTTTTCGCATTAAATTCGTCAAGAATTGATAAGCGGGCCGTAATCTTTGGTAAAAAACCTTTATGATTTAAAAATTCCCATCGAAAGGACTCCCGCATGCCAATACGCGCGGGAACATGAAGTGAAGTACGCCCAAGGACAACCCATGGCGGACCAGGTGATCAATTGGCTGCTGTTGCTGCGCTCCGGCAAGGCAACCGCGCAGGACTATAACGACTTCCTGGCGTGGCGCGCGGCCGACCCTGTCCATGAAGACGCCTGGCAGCAGCTGACGGGCACGCTGGCGGGGTCGACGTTCGGCCGGCTCGGCGACGCCTACCCTGCGGGGTATGCCACCGACGGCGCCCCCCCGCCGCTGATCCCTCCTCCGCCGGCCATCGTGCCGCCCCGCCGCCGCTTCCTGGCCGGCTCGCTTGCGCTCGTCGGAACCAGCGCCTTCGCCGCCTATGTCGGCAACGCCTTCTATCCGCTGAGCAACGTAGCCGCCGACGCAGCCACGGCCACGGGCGAGCGCCGCCGCTACGTGCTGTCCGATGGCAGCCAACTGCTGCTGGACGCGCGCAGCCGCGTCAACCTGGATTTCACCCCGGCGTATCGCCAGGTCCGCCTGCTGGACGGAGCGGTCACGGTATCGGTGGCGCCCGACGCGCGCCGCCCGTTCCTGGTCCAGACCGCGCAAGGCACGGTCCGCGCCCTGGGCACGCGCTACATGGTGCGCCAGCAGGCCCAGCGCACCGTGGTGGTGGTGCATGAACACGAAGTCGAAGTCGAAACCATGGCCGGCGCCCACGGCACCATCCGCGCCGGCACCGGCGCCCGTTTCGACAACTTCCGCATGGACACGCCTCGCGCCGAACTGATGGCCGAAGCCGCGTGGGAATCCGGCTGGGTCGAAGCCCGCGGCCGCCCGCTGACCGAGGTGATCGCGGCGCTGCGCCCCTATCGCAGCGGTACGCTGCGCGTGTCAATGGCAGCCGGCGGCTTGCCCGTAACCGGCCACTTTCCGCTCGACGACACCGACGCGGCGCTGGACAGCCTGCAGGACCTGATGCCTATCCACGTCCGCCGCTTCACGCCCTGGTTCGTTTCGATCAACGTCGCCACCTGACAACGATAGCGATGGCGCTGTGCCGGCGCACCGCTTCCGTTGTATACTCATTACGGTGTTTTTATCCAGTAGGCGCCGCGGGTTTTCCTCAAGGCTTTTCATGAGGACCATCCGCAAGGGTTCTCCAGCCCTGGGATTCTTCCCATCAGCGCCCCCCGCCCGGTTGACGGGCGCTCCATCGGTTGAAGCGACATTAAAAGCTTGCAATCCCGTAGGGACTTGCTACAATGTTCGACTTTGCCGAATTCAACTTATATAGCAACATGGCCAATACCGCCCAAGCCCGCAAGCGCGCTCGCCAATCCGTTGAGCGCAACAAGCACAATTCCAGCCTGCGCTCGATGCTGCGCACCGCCATCAAGCGCGTTCGCCAATCCATCGCCGCTGGCGACAAGGCTGCGGCTGGCGACGTGTTCCAGAAGGCCTCCAGCGTGATCGATCGCGTGGCTGACAAGAACATCATCCACAAGAACAAGGCCGCTCGTCACAAGAGCCGCCTGGCTGCCGCCATCAAGGCGCTGGCCTAAGCCATTCTGCCGCCCCTGCTTTTTTGGGGCGTCACGAATACGGCAAATAAAGAAGGATGCCCTCGGGCATCCTTTTTTGTTGCCTGAAAATAATGCGCTGCGAGGAACGCACTGCGGGGAACGCATTGCGGGATCGCAACGCCGCCTAGCCGCCCTGCCGGGCGGCCAGTTTGCCCTCGATGGCGCTGCCCGCTGCGCGCAACGACGCCATGAATGCGTCCACCAGCGGATTGCCGGGCCGGTGCTCCGGAAACACCACATTGACGCGAAACGGAAACGAGCGCGTCAAGGGGCGGATGTGCAGCCCGCGTCCGGCGAAATCCAGCGCAGTCAGTGGATTGACGATCGCCAGGCCCAGCCCCTGCCGCACGAACGTGCAGACCGACACGGCGGTCGGCGTTTCGACGATGGATCGCCGCAGCACCCCGGCCTCGGCAAACGCCTCGTCGATCTGGATGCGGTAAGGATCGCTGGAAGACAGGCTGACAAAGGCATGCCCTTCGAAGTCGGGCAAATCAATGGCCGGCCGCGCCAGCAGCGGATGCCCGTCCGGCAACACGCAAACCTCATCCACTTGCAGCAGCAACTCGACCCGCGTGCCGGCCGGCACCGTGTCGTGCTCGGTCAGGCCCAGGTCGTAGCGCTGCGCGGTCAGCCATTCCTCCAGCAGGGGCGATTCCTGCGTTTCCACCGACAGGCTCACCCCGGGATGCCGGCCATGAAACCGCAGGAAGGCGTCGGGCAGGATGGAATGGGAAAACGCCGGCAAGGCGATCACCGAGAGCTGCCCGCCCCGGAACGCCCGCAAACGCGCGGCGGCAGACGCCACCCGTTCCAGCCCGGCATAGGACTGCCGCACCTCTTCAAACAGCGCCAGCGCCGGCATGGTGGGCCGCAGGCGCCCCGCGATCCGCTCGAACAGCGCAAAGCCGATCGACTGCTCCATGCGGGCGAGCTCCCGGCTGACCGTCGGCTGCGACGTGCTGAGCAGGTCGGCGGCCTTGGTCACGCTGCCGGCGATCATCACGGCGCGGAAAACCTCGATATGCCGATGCGTCAGCATTCCTACCCCATATCAGAAATGAATTGATCGTCAAAATCAAAGCATTTTACTGGATGACCAAGGCCGGGCATCATGCCGCCTTTGCTTCACTCCAACAAGGTCCAGCACGCCATGGCATTCGATCCGCGCCAACTCACCCAACTCGCCGCCGAGCACGGCACGCCGCTATGGGTGTACGACGCCGCCGTCATCCGCGAACGCATCGCGCAACTGCGCCGCTTCGACACCATCCGCTACGCCCAGAAGGCCTGCTCGAACCTGCATATCCTGCGCCTGATGCGCTCGGAAGGCGCGGTCGTGGACGCGGTATCCCTGGGCGAGATCGAACGCAGCCTGGCGGCCGGCTTCCAGCCGCGGAGCGAACCCGAAGGCATCGTCTTCACCGCCGACCTGATCGACCACGCCACGCTTGCCGCCGTCCTCAAGCACCGCATCACGGTCAATGCCGGTTCGCTGGACATGCTGTCGCGCATCGGCCAGGCCTCCCCGGGCCATCGCGTATGGCTGCGCATCAATCCGGGCTTTGGCCACGGCCACAGCAACAAGACCAACACCGGCGGCCCGCAAAGCAAGCACGGCATCTGGATCGACGATCTGGCCGAAGCCGTGTCCATCGTGCGGCGCCACGGGCTCAAGCTGGTCGGGATTCACATGCACATCGGGTCCGGCGTCGACTACCGCCATCTGTCCAGCGTGTGCGACGCCATGGTCAGCGTGGTGAAGTCGCTTGATCACGACATCGAAGCCATTTCCGCCGGCGGTGGCCTGTCGATTCCCTACCGCGAGGGCGAGCCGCGCATCGACTGCGATCACTATTTCGAGCAGTGGGATGCGGCGCGCAAGCGCATCGCCCAGCATCTGGGCCACGACATCCGCCTGGAAATCGAACCCGGCCGCTTCCTGGTCGCCGAGGCCGGCGTGCTGGTGTCGGAAGTGCACTCGATCAACCGGCGCCCCAAGCGCGACTTCGCGCTGGTCGACGCGGGCTTCAACGACCTGATGCGCCCGGCCATGTATGGCAGCTTTCACCGCATCTCGGTGCATGCGCCGGACGGCGGACAGCCGCAGGGCGTGCCCGAGACGCGCATCGCCGTGGCCGGCCCGCTATGCGAGTCCGGAGACGTATTCACGCAGGACGAAGGCGGCGTCATGTCCGACCAGCTGCTGCCGCAGCCTCGCATTGGCGACTTCATGGTCTTTCACAATGCGGGCGCCTACGGCTCGTCGATGTCTTCCAACTACAACAGCCGCCCGCTGGCGCCGGAAGTGCTGCTGGACAAGGGCGAAGCCCGTCTGATCCGCCGCCGCCAGACGGTCGGCGAGCTGCTGGCGCTGGAGGACTAGACGAAGACGCCCGGCTTTTGCCGGGCGCCTTCGCCGCCATACGCTTCAGGTGGGGAAGGCCTCGCGCAAAGCGAAGGTCGCCTGCTTGAAGACGCCCAGATCGGTGCCCACCGCCACAAAGTGCATGCCCATGTCCAGGTAACGGCGCGCATCCGCGTGCGCCGGCGCCAGGATGCCCACGGCCTTGCCTTGGGCCGACACGCGCTGGTACAGGTGGCGGATGGTTTCCTGCACCTCGGGATGGCCCGGATTGCCCAGATGACCCAAGGCCGCGGCCAGGTCGGACGGTCCGATGAACACGCCGTCCACGCCTTCCACCGATGCAATCTCGTCCACCGCCTCGATCCCCGGACGGCTTTCGATCTGCAGCAGCACGCAGATGTTGTCGTTGATCGTCTGCAGGTAATCGGGCACGGTGCCATAGCGGTTGCTGCGCTGCGCGCCCGCCACGCCGCGTATGCCTTGCGGCGGATAGCGCGTGGCGGCGACCGCCAGGCGCGCGTCCGCCTCGGATTCGATGAATGGGATCAGCAGGTTGTAGAAGCCGATGTCCAGCAGGCGCTTGATCTGGACCGGATCATTCCAGGACGGACGGCCCACCGCGGCGCTGGCGCTGCCCTGCAGGGCCTGCAGCTGCTGCAGGAACATCGGCACTTCGTTGGGCGAATGCTCGCCGTCCAGCAGCAGCCAGTCGAAATCCGCCAGCCCGACGAGCTCGGCGGTGATGTGGCTGGACATGCACATCCAGAAACCGATGAGCCGTTCGCGGGCCAGGATGCGTTGCCGGAAACGGTTGGGTAGAGGTGAGTTCATTGCTGCCTTCAATATTGAAAAAACAAAATCAGCGCCGGGCCGCGGCCCGGCCGCCCGTTCAATCCAGCTTGGCGCCCGACGCCTTGGCTGCCTTGCCCCACTTGGCGATCTCGGCGTCGACGAAAGCCGAGAATGACTTCGGATCATCGCCCACCACCACGAAGCCCACGCTTTCCAGCTTCTGCCGGATCTCGGGCGAGGACAGCGCCTTCACCGTCGCCTGGCTCAGGCGCTGGATCACGGCGGGCGGCGTCTTCGCGGGCGCGGACAAGCCGAACCACGACTCCGCGGAAAAGCCCGGGTAGCCTGATTCGGCCACCGTCGGCGTATCCGGATAAGCCGGGTTGCGCTTCGCGCTGGCCACCGCCAGCGCGCGCACCTTGCCGGAGGCGACCTGCGGCAGCAGCGCGTCCTGGTTCAGAAACAGCACCGAGACGCGGCCCCCGATGAGGTCCGTGATGGCCGCCGCGCCGCCCTTGTAGGGAACGTGGACCAGATCGATCTTGGCATCCTGCTTCAGCATTTCCATGGCCAGATGGCCCGAGGAGCCGCTGCCGGAACTTGCGTGCGTGTACTTGCCGGGATTCTCGCGCGCAAGCTTGATGAAGTCGGCGAAGGTCTTGCCGGGAAACTCGTTGTTGGCGACGAGCACGTTGGGGCCGGTGGCCAGCAGCGAGATATGAGCGAAGTCGCTGTTGCGATACGGCATGTTCTGGTAGACCGCGTAGCTGATGGCGTTGGACCCCACGCCGGAGAGCAGCAGGGTGTAGCCGTCGGGCTCGGCCTTGGCCACGGCGTCCGAGCCGATGTTGCCGTTGGCGCCGCCCTTGTTCTCGACGACGACGGTCTGGCCCAACTCCTTGGACAGCTCCGCCGCCAGCAGGCGGCCGACGGAATCCGTGCTTCCGCCGGCGGGGAAAGGCACGACCAGCTTCAATTGCCGGGCGGGCCACGTTCCCGTCTGCGCCATCAGGGCGCCCGGCAGCATGGCCATCGTCCCCAATGCGGCCGCGGCCAGGATGGCCAGGCGTCTGCGCGCAGGCTGCTTGTTGTGTTGCATGGTTGTCTCCTCGTTGTTTTTTTTAAGTATGGCGCCCGGTATCGGGTCAGTGGATTTCAGGCTCGCCCGCGGCCGTGGCGCGCGTCTCGCTCTGAAGAAAATCGAAATCACAGCCGGTGTCTGCCTGGCCGATGTGCTTCAGGTACAGCACACCGTATCCGCGCTCGAAACGCGGAGGCGGCGTCTGCCAGGCGGCGCGGCGCTCGGCCAGCTCGGCTTCGGAAATCAGCAGTTCCAGGCGGCGGGCGGGCACGTCCAGCGTGATGCGGTCGCCATCCTTCACCAGCGCCAGCGGTCCCCCCACGTAGGCCTCGGGCGCCACATGCAGTACGCAGGCGCCGTAGCTGGTGCCGCTCATGCGGGCGTCCGATATCCGCACCATGTCGCGCACGCCTTCCTTCAGCAGCTTCTGCGGTATGGGCAGCTGGCCCCACTCCGGCATGCCGGGCGCGCCCTGCGGCCCGGCGTTCTGCAGGACGATGACGCTGTCGGCGTCCACGTCCAGGTCCGGGTCGTCGATGCGCGCCGCCATATCGTTGTAGTCCTTGAAGACCACCGCGCGGCCCGTATGCACCTGCAGGCGCGCCTCCATGGCGGGCGGCTTGATCACCGCGCCGTCGGGCGCGAGGTTGCCGCGCAGGACCGCCAGCCCGTCGCGCTCGATGAGCGCCTGCGCGCGCGGACGGATCACGTCCTCGTTGAAGATGCGCGCGCCCGCGATATTCTCGCCCAGCGTGCGCCCGTCCACCGTCCGCTGCGAGGTGTCCAGCAGGTCGCCCAACTGCACCAGCATTGCGCGCAGGCCGCCGGCGTAATAGAAATCTTCCATCAGGTACTTGCCCGCCGGGCGCAGATTGGCCAGCACCGGCGTCGTGCGCGCCAGATGATCGAAGCGGTCCAGGTCCAGCCCGAAGCCGCTGCGGCGCGCCATGGCGATCAGGTGCACCACCGAATTGGTCGACCCGGACAGGGCCAGCACCGTGCGCACGGCATTGTCGTAAGAGGCCGCGGTCAGCAGGTCCGAGGGCTTCAGGTCTTCCCAGACCATTTCCACGATGCGCTTGCCCGTCAGGCTGGCCATCTGGGCATGGCGCGAGTCCGGCGCGGGAATGGAGGACGCCCCGGACAGGCACAGGCCCAGCGCTTCGACCGCGCCCGTCATGGTGGAGGCGGTGCCCATCGTCATGCAATGGCCCGGAGACCGCGCGATGCCGTCCTCCACGCCCTGCCAGTCTTCCTCGGTGATGTTGCCGGCCCGCAGCTCCGCCCAGTACTTCCAGGTGTCGGAGCCGGAGCCCAGCGTGTTGCCGTTCCAGTTGCCGCGCAGCATGGGGCCGGCGGGCACGAAGATCGTGGGCAGGTCCATCGACACCGCCCCCATGATGAGCGCCGGCGTGGTCTTGTCGCAGCCGCCCATCAGCACACAGCCGTCGGCGGGATAGGAGCGCAGCAGCTCTTCGGTCTCCATCGCAAGCAGATTGCGGTAAAGCATGGTCGTGGGCTTCTGGAACGGTTCGGACAGGCTCATGGCCGGCATTTCCACCGGGAACCCGCCCGCCTGCCAGATGCCGCGCTTGACCTCTTCGACCCGCTGCTTGAAATGGCTGTGACAGGGGTTGATGTCGCTCCAGGTATTGATGATGGCGATGACCGGCTTGCCGGCGTAATCCGACCGGTGATAGCCCATCTGCGCCGTGCGCGAACGGTGACCGAAGGATCGCAGGTCCTTGACGCCGTACCAGCGGTGGCTGCGCAGGTCTTCGGGTTTCTTGCGCTTGTCGGAATTGCTCATGTCTCGCTTCCTCTGCTCTTTGGCGGGGGTTTATCGGAAAAGGGGAATCAGGCCGGATCCAGCAGGTAGGGCGTGCCGGCGCGCTCGCAGATGCCGCGCAGGCGCTCGGCCAGGGCGGCGGAAATGGGGATGCCCTCGCGCAGGCGGCGCGTGCGCTCGGCGGCTTCGGGCTCGCCCGCCACCAGCACCGGCTCGGCCGGATCGGCGGGCGGCGTGTCGTGCATGGCGTCGATCAGGTCGTCCATGTCGGATTCGAACGAGCCGGCCGCGCGAAAAGCGTCCGGGTTGAGCGCCAGGAAGAAATGCCCCACGTCATCCGGTTCGCCGGGACGACGGGTGGGTGCGCGCCGGGCGGCAAAAGCGCTGCCGCTGAGCGTGCCGCCCAGGATCTGGGCCATCATCGCCAGGCCGTATCCCTTGTGGCTGCTCATGGCGGGCGTGCCGCCCAGGGGTGTCAGGCCGCCTTCGGGGTGCTTGAAGATGAACTGCATGGCGGCGTCGGCATCCGTGACCGCGGCGCCCTGCCCGTCCACCGCCCACCCCGGCGGCAAGGGCTTGTCCAGGAAGTCATAGACCTTGACCTTGTTGGCCGCGACGGTGGTCGTCGCCATGTCGAGCACAAAGGCTTCGTTGTGGGCGGCGGGCGCGCCGAAGGCGATGGGATTGGTGCCCAGCATGGGCATGGCGCCGCGCGTGGGCACCATGATGACGCCGTTGGCGCTGCTGGTCACCAGTCCGACCACGCCGCGCTCGACCGCGATGCGCGCATACACGCCGGCCGCGCCGAAGTGATGCGAATTGCAGACCGACACGGCGCCCACGCCGTGCTCCAGGGCCTTGTCCACCGCCAGGTGCATGGCTTGCGCGGCGACCGGGTAGCCCAGCCCGCCCATGCCGTCGATCAGCGCGCTGGCGCCGCCGTCCCGCAGCACGCGCGCGCGGGCGTCGAGCCGCAGGGAGCCCGCGCGCCATTTTTCTTCATAGGCGGGCAGCATGGAAATACCGTGCGAATCGATGCCCAGCAGATCCGTCCGCGCCATCAGGCCCGCGGTCGTGTGCGCCAGGTCCTCGGCCATGCCCCAGGCCATCAACACCTGCAATATCTGTTCCCGCACCTGCTCGACCGGCACGGCCACCGCGCTTGATCCATTCCCTGGCACTGTCTGTCTCCTGTTGTCCTTGGTTTGTCGTGGCGGGCCTGGAACGGGCGTCAGTCGCGGTCGCGATCCACCAGCCGGTGCCGGGCCTGGCCCAGATGGAATTGCATGGCGACGCGGGCGCGTTCGCCGTCCTGCTCGCGGATGGCGTCCAGGATGCTGGCGTGCTCATCCACGACGCGTTGCGCGCGCTGCCGGGAACCGGTGCGCGTCAGATTCAAGGTCAGGCGCATGAATCCGCTGATGGATTCATGGATGCTCTCCAGCACGCCCAGGTAGAAGTCGTTGCCGCTGGCTTCCGCGATGCTGGCGTGAAACGCCAGGTCTGCCTCGGCGGACACCTGTCCGCGCGCCAGGCTGTCGGCGAACGCCGCGTGCGTATCGGCGATCTTCTTGAGCTGCTCGTCGGTGCGGCGCAGCGCCGCGAGGCGCGCGGCGTCGCCTTCCAGCGCCACGCGGACCTCTTGCGCCCGCAGATAGGCGCTGACGTTCTGCACATCGTTGAAGGTCTTCAGGCGCGGCGCGGGCTGATGGCTGACGAAGGTGCCCAGGCCCTGGTGCGCGGTGACGAGACCATCGGCGCGCAGCCGCAGCAGCGCTTCACGCACGACGGGCCGCGACACGCCGAACCGTTCGGAGATTTCGTTTTCGGACGGCAGCTTGTCGCCGACATTCAGTCCGCCGGACACGATCTGTTCGAAGATCTGTCCGTAAAGCTGGTCCGCCAGCCGTACCCGGTGCCCGCGTTCCAGCACCAGCGCGCCTGGAACGTCTGGCTCGGCGGGCGCTTGCGGCGCGGGCGGGGGCGATGCTTTGGGTCGGGCCACGAAACCTCCTCGTAATTGGGCCTGTCCGCGCGCCGGGAGCAGGCCTCAAGGCACTGCTCGCGATGCGCGGACAGGGCTCATCGTACCGTCAATGCGCGACGAACGGAGCCGGGCCCGGCCATGCCGCGAACGTTCACGCCGTCGCGGTTTCGCGGTCCCATGCGGCCAGCGCACGCGCCACGGGCGCCACGCGCTCGCGCTCGGCGCTGGAGATGCCCGTCAGCAGCGGCAACATCGGTCCCATGTCCGCCACGCCCGACAAGGTCACCGCATCGTGCAGCACGCGGATGGGGCTGATGCCGTCGCGGCAGTCTTCCAGGCCCAGGTAGTGTGCGCGCACGGCTTCGGCTTCGTCGTAGCGGCCGTCGCGCAGCAGATGCAGCAGCCGCATCGAGCCGCGCGGCGCCACGCAGACCGAACCCGAGGTGAAGCTCTTCAAGCCGAAGTCGCGGTAATGGACGATGGCCGGGCGTTCGCCGATGCCGCTGACGATCCAGCGCGAATCCACGGCCTGCAGCATGGCCGACAGGTAGGCGTCCTTGGCGGGATCGTCACGGACGACCGCGTATTTGAAGGCGGCGATGCGGCCTTCTTCGATCAGGCGCGCGGCGGTCTCCGGCGCCAGATAATCGGCCGACTTGATGTAGAGCACGGCCGGTTTGCCCAGCGCGTCGGTGAAGCGGCGCACGCCGTCGGCCAAGCCCGCATCGGTGTAGGGAAACGCCATGGGCAGCAGCATCGCCGTCGGGAACGCGCGCGAACGCAGAATCGCGGCCTGGTCCATCATCTTTCCGTAGTCGGGCCCCACGGACGGCAGGATCCACGTGTCCGCGCCCGCCAGCCCCGCCAGCATGTCCACGATGCGCGCGTATTCGCTCACGCCCACGTTATAGAAGTTGGCATTGCCGCCATACATCACGTTGCGCACGCCGCCCGCTTCCAGGTGGCTGAGCAGGGCCTTGTTGGCTGCTTCGTTCAAGGACAGATCGGCATGGCGGGCCAGGGGCGGCACGGCGATGACCGAACGCTGCAAGTCCTGGGCGGTGACCGGAGAAGTTTTCATGGACGGGCTCCTGGCTGATCCAGTTGTCAGATAAGTAAGGTGAAAAAAGTATACTTGGTTGACAAGAATAAGCTCAATACCTATATTTGTTTTACAAGTAGATCGGCAGCATATGCATGGCGCCCGGGGCGCCATGCGGCGTCAAAGCCCCCGGCGGCGCCGGGAGCGGAATACCCCAGAAACGATGCGCGGCCACGCGCACACCGAGGAGACGAATTCCATGCATGCAGCCCCTGTGCGAGGCCGGTTCATCACGGCCGCCCTGCTGACGGCCACCGCCTTTCTTCTGCCGGCCGCGCCCGCGCTGGCGGACTACCCTGAACGTGACGTGAAGATCATCGTGCCCTTCCCCGCCGGCGGCACCGCCGACATCGCCGCGCGCGTGGTGGCGGCCGAGCTGGGCAAGAGCTGGAACAAGGCCGTGGTGGTGGACAACAAGGCAGGCGCGGGCGGCAACGTCGGCACGGCGGAAGCCGCGCGCGCCACGGCCGACGGCTACACCTTGCTGATGGGCACGGTCAGCACGCACGCGATCAACCAGTCCGTCTACACAAAGCTGCCCTATGACCCGGTCAAGGACTTCGTGCCGGTCACGCTGGTCATCCCGGTGCCCAACATCCTGGAACTGAATCCCAAGTTCGCCGACAAGCACGGCATCCGCACGGTGGCGGACCTGATCAAGTACCTGAAGGCCAATCCCGGCAGCGTCAACATGGCGTCCACCGGCAACGGCACGTCCACGCACCTGTCAGGCGAACTGTTCCAGAGCATGACGGGCACGCGCATGACGCATGTGCCCTACAAGGGCAGCAGCCCCGCGCTGACCGACGTGATGGCGGGATCGGCGGACCTGATCTTCGACAACCTCCCCTCGTCCATGGGGTTCATCAAAGGCGGCAAGCTGCGCCCACTGGCCGTGACCACCACCAACCGCTCGCCTGCCCTGCCCGATGTGCCGACGCTGGCCGAGGCGGGAGTCCAAGGCTATGAAGCATCAAGCTGGTTCGGCCTGCTGGCTCCGGCGGGCACGCCGCCGGAAATCGTCCAGAAGATCCAGCGCGACGTAGCCGCCGCCTTGCAGCAGGAGCCCGTGCGGGCCCAGCTGCAGGCGCAGGGCGCCACGCCGTCTGGCAACACCCCCACCCAGTTCAAACAGTTCATGGCTCAGGAAACCGTCAAGTGGGCTGAGGTCGTGAAGAAATCCGGCGCCAAGGTCGACTGACCCGGCGTTGATCCGGGCCCGTCCGCAACGCGTGGGCGGCGGGCTCTTCATCATCACGCGAACCAGGAGACACCATGAACAAACTGATCAGCGCCGTCGTCGCGGCGGGCGCCGTTGTGCTTGGCGCGCCGGCGGCCCAGGCCGCCGGCTACCCCGAAAAACCCGTCACCATGATTGTCCCCTTCGTGCCGGGCGGCTCGTCCGACATTACCGCGCGCTCGGTCACGCCGGCGCTGTCGAAGATCCTGGGCCAGACCTTCGTCGTCGAAAACAAGCCCGGCGCAAACAGCGCCATCGGCGCGCAGGCGCTGGCCCGTTCAACGCCCGACGGCTACACCATGATGGTCGGCTCGATCGGCACCTTCGCCATCAACGAGGCCCTGTACAAGAATCTGTCGTACAACCCCAGCAAGGATTTCGCGTACCTGACGCAGGCGGTCCGCAACCCCAACGTGCTCGTCGCGGCCACCAGCTTTCCCGCCAGCACCGTCGCCGAACTGGTCGACTACGCGAAGAAGAAGCCGGGCACGGTTTCATACGCGTCGTCGGGCACCGGCTCGTCCGATCACCTGTCGGCCGTACTGTTCCGCCAGCGCACGCAAAGCACCGGCGTGGACGTCCCCTACAAAGGCGGCGGCGCGGCGATCGCCGACCTGATCGGCGGACAGGTCAACGTGTCGTTCCAGAATCTGGGCGCGGTGCAGAACCACATCAAGGCGGGCAAGCTCAAGGCCCTGGCCATCACCGGCGACACGCGCGCGGCCGATCTGCCCGATGTGCCCACGCTGGCCGAAGCCGGCATCAAGGACATGGTGGTGTATTCCTGGCAGGGCTTTGCCGTGCCCAAGGGCACGCCGCCGGCCATCGTGGAGCAGCTGGCCAAGGCCTTGCAGACGGCACTGCGCGATCCGCAAACCGAGAAGACGCTGCAGGGCCTGGGCTTTGAAGTGGTGGCCAATACCCCGCAGCAGTTCGCCGAGTTTCAGCAAGGCGAAGTCAAGCGCTGGAAGGACGTGATCCAGAAGGCAAACATCCAATTGGAATAAGCACATGGGGATGCCCGCCCGCGGGCATCCCCTCAGCCGGATTCAAGCTTGAATCAAGTAGCATGAAGCCTTCGCCACCCAACCGTACGACAACATGACCACCAAGCAACGCATCATCCAGGTCGGCTCGCTGGCCGGCTCCCCTTCCGCCAACAAGCGTCTCGCAGACGGCTACGACGTCATCGAACTGTGGAAGTATCCGGACCGCAAGGCCGCACTGGCCGAGCACGGCAAGGGCGTCACCGCCGTCGTCACGTCCGCCAACTTCGGCGCCAACGCCGAGCTCATCAATGCCCTGCCCGACCTGAAGGCGATCTGCAGCTGGGGCGTGGGCTATGAAACCATCGACGTCGAGGCCGCCCGCCAGCGCGGCGTGCTGGTCAGCAATACCCCGGACGTACTGACGGACTGCGTGGCGGATCTGGCCTGGGGCCTGCTGATCGCCGGCGCCCGCCGCATGGGCCAGGGCGAACGCTTCGTGCGCGCCGGCCAGTGGGGCCAGGTGCATGGCAGCATTCCGCTGGGACTGCGCGTCAGCGGCAAGAAGCTGGGCATCGTGGGCCTGGGCCGTATCGGCGAAGCCATCGCCAAACGCGGCACGGGCTTCGACATGGAAGTGCGCTATCACAACCGCAGGAAACGCGACGACATCTCCTACGGCTACGAGGCCTCGCTCACGGAGCTGGCGAAGTGGGCCGATTTCCTCATCGTGGCAACCGTCGGCGGCCCCAGCACGCGCCACCTGGTGAACCGCGACGTGCTGGAAGCGCTGGGACCCAAGGGCATCATTGTCAACATCGCGCGCGGCCCCGTCATCGATGAAGCCGCGCTGGTCGCCGCGCTGGAAGCCCGCAAGCTGGGCTGCGCCGCGCTCGACGTGTTCGAGCACGAGCCCAAGGTGCCGGAAGCCCTGATCAAGAGCGACAACGCCGTGCTGCTGCCGCACATCGGCAGCGCCACGGAGGAAACGCGCCTGGCCATGGAAAACATGATGCTGGAAAACCTGCAGTCGTTCTTCGAAACCGGCCGCGTGATCACGCCGGTGGAATAAGGCCGCTGCCATCCGCGGCCGCGCGGCGGCCGTGGACCAGAAATGAAAAAGCCTCTCGGCGCCCATACCGAGAGGCTTTCGACTTTCCGGCCCCCGCGTAAACCGGAAGTCTTCTTGCGCAAAGGAACTTGGGCGTTGCCGCCCGTCGCGATTACTTCGCCGGCGTCGTGGCGCCGGACTTGTCCATCTTCGCGGCCCCGCCCGATTTCGCAGTCCCATGCTTAGCGGACGTCTTATCGGACTTGTGATGCTTGTGCTGCGCTTGGGTCTTGGCCTCTCCGGACTTGGTGCCATCGGCGCCGGCCGCGAACGCCGCAGGCGCCGCAGCAAGGCCGAGGCACAAGGCCGAGGTGGAGAGGAATGCAGCAATGCGGGAGTGAGTCGTCATTTCATGAACTCCTGAATGGTGAAGGCCAAAGGCCTTTTTCCGACACGGGGCGGCAACATCGCCGCTTACCCCGTACCCCGTTTGAAGCCTGCTCATGCAGAAGGTTCAACCCGGAACCATAAATTTTCCGCCGCTAACGGTTGGTCATGAAGGGAGGGGCCCCCACGCTGCGCCAACGTTAAGCCTCAAACGCGAGCAACGCCACAGTAGCGAACAGCATCAGCGCGAAGAAAGCTCTCAGCTTACGTTCAGGAAGCCGGTACGCGAGCCTCACACCAACGGGCACCAGCAAGAGGCTGCCCACGGCCAGCGGCGCGCCAACCATCCAGTCCGCCTGTCCTGCCCACGTGTAGGTGATCAAGGCGATCGTCGAGCCCGGGATCACCATGCTTAGCGCAAGCGCCTGCGCGGTGGTCTGCGGCAAGCGGAAGACGGAGGTGATGATGGGCACTGCAAGCACCGCGCCGCCCACGCCAAAAAATCCGCCGAGCGTGCCGCACAGGATGCCCAGCACGCTTGCGCGCCGCGGCGTGAAGACGGGCGCGTCGCGCTTGGGCGCCTGCGCGCGCCTGGCGGCGGGACGAGATGCGCGCCACGTCTGCCATACATAGAACAGCGCGATGAAGAACAGGAACACCGCGAAGCTCTGGCGCAGGACGCTGGAGTCGATGCCCAGCGCCAGGCGCGCGCCCACCCAGGTGAACACCACGGCGCCGGCCGCGCCAGCCAAGGCCACGCGCTTGTCGATGCGGGTCTGCTGGTTGTACTTGCGCACGGCCATCATGATGGTGGGCAGCACCATGATGAGCGCGGTGCCCTGCGCCAACTGTTGCGACATCCCCATCAAGAGGACCAGCGCGGGAATGGCGATCAGGCCGCCCCCAATGCCCAGCACGCCGCCCATGAAGCCGATCAGGCCGCCCGCGGCCAGGCACGCGGCGATAACAAACAGACTCACGTCTTGCTCCAGCAGGCCCGGCCTGTGCAGGCCGGGCAATCAGAAATCAAACCGTCCGCATGATCCGGGCACGCCCGCCAGGACGCGGCCCCACGGCATCAGCGCAGCTTGTCCAGTGCCCCGTCCAGGCGGTCCACGGCCCAGATCTCCAGTCCCTCGATGGGCTGGCGTGGCGCATTGGCCTTGGGGATCAAGGCGATCGAGAATCCCAGCTTGGCGGCTTCGCGCAGGCGCTCCTGGCCACGCGGCGCGGGCCGGATCTCGCCGGCCAGGCCCACTTCGCCGAACGCGATCAGGCCGCGCGGCAAAGGCTTGTCGCGCAGCGAGGACATGATGGCCAGCAGCACCGGCAAGTCCGCCGCGGGTTCCGTGATGCGCACGCCCCCCACCGCATTGACGAAGACGTCCTGGTCGAACGTGGACACGCCCGCGTGCCGGTGCAGCACCGCCAGCAGCATGGCCAGCCGGTTGCCCTCCAGCCCGACCGTCAGCCGGCGCGGATTGGGCGCATGGGAACTGTCCACCAGCGCCTGGATCTCCACCAGCAGCGGACGCGTGCCCTCTTGCGTGGCCATCACGCACGAGCCAGCCACCTGCTGTTCATGTTGCGACAGGAACAATGCGGACGGGTTGGCCACGCCGCGCAGGCCGCGGTCCGTCATGGCGAAGACGCCGAGTTCATTGACCGCGCCGAAACGGTTCTTGAAGGCGCGCACCAGCCGAAACGACGAATGCGTGTCGCCTTCGAAGTACAGCACCGTGTCCACGATGTGCTCCAGCACGCGCGGACCGGCCAGCGAACCGTCCTTCGTAACGTGGCCGATCATGACGATGGCGATGCCGGTCTGCTTGGCCAGGCGTGTCAGTTGCGCCGCGCATTCGCGCACCTGCGACACCGAGCCCGGCGCGGCGCTGAGCTCGCCGCTGTAGAGGGTCTGGATGGAGTCGATCACCGCGACTGTCGGCTTTTGCTCGGACACGGCGGACTGGATGGCTTCCAGCCGGATCTCGGCCAGCAGATTGACATTGCCCGTCTGCAATCCGAGCCGGCGCGCGCGCAGCGCCACCTGTTCAGCGGATTCCTCGCCGGTCACATACAGCACGTTGGAGGTTTCGGACAACGAAGCCAGCGCCTGCAGCAGCAGCGTCGACTTGCCGATGCCCGGATCTCCGCCGATCAGCACCACGGCGCCGGCCACCAGGCCGCCGCCCAGCACGCGATCGAACTCTTCCAGTCCGGTGGGCTGGCGCGGGGTTTCGCGGGCTTCGATCTCGGACAGGCTGCGCACCGGGCTGGTGGAAGCCAGCGGCGCATAACGGTGGGCAGCCGCGGCGGGCGTCGACGACTCCACCGTTTCTTCAAGGGTGTTCCAGGCGTTGCAATGCGGGCATTTGCCCTGCCACTTCGGGGTGGTGCCGCCACAGTCGGCGCACACGTATACGGTTCGGGATTTGGCCATGCGCGAAAGTGTACTGGGAACGCGGGACGCGAGCGTGAGTTCAGCGCTGCCGTGCGCGCATCTGCAGCCCCTGTCGCGTCACATCGGCGCGCGAATCTGTCATTTTGCTTTCACAAAAAGGGACGGCCCGAAGTTACATGATGCAAACACAAGAAATTTCCTGCCGGATCCTTTCAAATCGCGCATAATCGACAGGTGCAGCGCATTGTCGAACCGCCCATTGCAGGGCGGCATACCTGAAGCCAAACGCCTGCAAGGCGCGCGGCAGCGGGAATCGCGGCGCAATCAACTTGCGGTCTTCCAAAAGGCCGCCTAAACCGGAACAAGACCCGAGCCACGACGAGATCGCCGGACCACCGGCGCGGCACACGCAGAGGTCAAACGCGGATACGCCATGCTACCGGGCGTATCCGCGAGGAGTACGCGCATGAGCATTACCTATCGCCCCCCCTTCGATGAAGACGATGAACGGGATCTGCGCGCCCTGTATCGCAAGCCCGGCCCCGGGACCAGTCCCGAACTGGACGCTGCGGTTCGACGGAGCTGGCACCCCGGCCATAGCTGGCACCCCGCGTGGGGCGCGGCCGCATGCGCCGCGATGGTCGTGGGCCTGTTCGCCTGGACCGACATGCGCGAAGCCGCTGACCTGTCCGACCTCAACACGCAACTGATCGCTCCCCAGGAGTCCGACTCCAGCCCGGAACGCACTCCCGCGCCGCAATCCGTCCTGACGGACACCCAGCCGGCCGCGCCGGTCATGCAACGCGTGGTCGCGCCCCTGGCGGATCCCGCCGCGACCCAGCCAGCCCCCGCCGAAGCCGCCAGCCCGGCAGAGCCCGAAGCCGCCGCGGCCGAGACCACCCAGGCCGAGGCCGCCCCGGCGGAGGTCGTGGCCTTCACCGAACAGGACATCGGTGCCCGCGTGGCGCAGATCCGGGCCCTGATCGTGGACGACCGCGAGGACGAGGCCGTGCAGGCGCTGCGCGAATTGCAGCAAGGCGCGCCCGACTTCACCCTGCCCGACGACCTGCAAGAGCTGGCCCGGCAGAATCCGGTCTGACCGGCCGATCCGGCCCCAAAACAGTATGGCCATCGGACCCCGCAAACCGCGGGGTCCGATGGCCGTTTGTGCAAAGAATTTGATCAGATATCGGACGGCTTCTTGCTAACATAGCCGCCATGAGTCCGAGCTTCCACCACCGCAATCTCCCCCACCTGCTGCTATACGCACGCGAAACCCTGATGGCGCATTTCCGTCCGGTTCTGCACGCGGCCGGCGTCACCGAACAGCAATGGCGGGTGTTGCGCACCTTGAGCGAGGTGGGCGCCATGGAACCCAACCAGATCGCCCGCAGCTGTCAGATCCTGAGCCCGAGCCTCACCCGCATGCTGGCCGGAATGGAAGAGCAAGGCCTGATCAAGCGCGCGCGTTCCAGCGCCGATCAACGGCGCCAGGAGATTTCCCTGACGGCCAAGAGCAACAAGCTCATCGACCGCATGCGCCCGCTGGTGGACGCGAAGTACCAGGAAATCGAAGAGAAGATCGGCAAGGAGTTGCTGGAGCGCCTGTACCGCGACGTGGACGCCATGGTCGATCTGATCCGGCGCGATGCTGGCGAACCGCGCGAGTCCTCCGAGCCCTGATCAGGCCGGCACCGGAAAGATCGCGTTGATCTGGCCCGTGCCGGAGCTGGCGAAGTAGTCGGTGACGATCTCCACCGGCCTGTCGTACCCGTCCCAGCCCAGCAGCCCCAGCAGCATGGCCGTGTCATGCATGCCGCCCTCGCCCACGCACAGGTCCGCGTACTCGGGCAACATGGCGCAGAACGTCTTCCAGTCCCCCTGCCGCCACAACTCCACCACCCGCAGATCCACCTGACGGTAGAACTCCCGGCTGATCTGGTGCATTGCGGCCTCGGGGCCGCCGTTGTCATTGAAGCGGTGCGACAGCGAGCCGCTGGCCAGCACCGCGACGCGGTCCCCGCCGGCCTCGATGGCCTGGCGCAGCGCGGCGCCGAAGCGCCGGCTTTCGTCCAGCGTGTGCCACGCGCACCAGGCCGCCACCGACACCACGGCGAACCGTCCGTCGCCGTTCATGTAGCGCATCGGCACCAGTGTTCCGTACTCCAGTTCCAGGCTGCCGATCTCGTGCGAGCGCGTCCCCACGCCCGCGGCGTTCGCGCTTTCGGCGATGCGGCGCCCCAGCGCCGGGTTGCCACGGTAGGCGTAGTCCATGTCCTTGATGAAGTGCGGCAATTCGTTGCTGGTGTAGCGCCCCTTGAACGCGCCGTTGCTGTTCACGTGGTAGCCCGCATTGACCAGCCAGTGCACGTCCAGCACCACGATGGTGTCGACTTCCAGGTCGCGGCACCGCTGGCCGATGATCCGATGCCCCTGGATCGCCGCCTCGCGGCAGCCCTGATGCCTGCCGGGCAGTTCCGACAGGTACATGGACGGCACATGCGTCACCTTGGCCGCCAGCGCGAGCTTACCCATGATTGTTGTCTCCTCGTTCCTATCGGTTCAGCGCGGACTCAGGCGCCCCATTTCGGTATGTGATGGCTGCCCAGCGACACGCACACGTTCTTGATCTCGGCGAACACCTCGTAGCTGTATTCGCCGCCTTCGCGGCCGGTGCCCGATTCCTTGGTGCCGCCGAACGGTTGACGCAAGTCGCGCACGTTCTGGCTGTTGATGAATACCATGCCGGCCTCGACGCCCCGGGCCAGGCGATGCGCGCGACCGATGTCGCGGGTCCAGACATAGGACGCCAGCCCATACTTCACATCATTGGCCAGCGCCAGGCCGTCGGCCTCGTCCTTGAACGGCAACAGGCAGGCGACCGGACCAAAGATTTCTTCCTGTGCACAACGCATGCGGTTGTCGACATCGGCCAGCACCGTAGGACGCACGAAGTTGCCGCCTGCCAGATGCGCGGGCAGGCCGGCGGGCAGGTCCGCGCCGCCGGCCACGATGCGCGCGCCTTCCTGCTCCGCCAGCCGGATGTACCCGGTGACCTTCTCCCAGTGCTGGCGGGTGATCATTGCGCCCACGTGGGTCTTTTCGTCCGTGGGGTCGCCCACCGCCAGGCGCTGGGCGCGTTCGGCGAACCTGCGAACGAAGTCGTCGTAGATCGTCTGCTGGATGAAGATGCGCGAGCCCGCCGTGCAACGTTCGCCATTGAGCGAAAAAATGGTGAACAGCGCCGCGTCCAGCGCCCGTTCGACGTCCGCGTCGTCAAAGATCAGCACGGGCGACTTGCCGCCCAGTTCCATCGAGTACTTCTTGATGCCGCCGGCGCCGGCCAGGATCTTCTTGCCGGTCACGGTGCCGCCCGTGAACGAGATGGCGCGCACGCCGGGATGGCGCACCAGCGCGTCGCCCGCCGTGGCTCCATGGCCCTGCACCACGTTCAGCACGCCAGCGGGAATGCCCGCCTCCAGCGCCAGCATGCCGAGCTGGTCGGCGGTCAGCGGCGACAGCTCTGACATCTTCAGCACCGCGGTATTGCCCAGCGCCAGGCACGGCGCCGTCTTCCAGGTGGCGGTCATGAAGGGCACGTTCCACGGCGACACCAGCGCGCACACCCCTACCGGCTGATACAGCGTGTAGTTCAGCATCTGGTCGTCCACCGGGTAGGTGTGACCATTCATGCGGGTGCAGACTTCGGCGAAGAAATTGAAATTCTCGGAGGCGCGCGGGATGAGCTGCTTGCGGGTCTGCGATATCGGCAGGCCGGTGTCCTGCGTTTCCAGGTCGGCCAGACGCGGCACGTTCTGGTCGATCAGTTCGCCCAGGCGGCGCATCAGGCGCGCGCGTTCCCTGGCCGGCGTACTGGCCCACTTGGGAAAGGCGGCGGCCGCGGCGGACACGGCGGCGTCGATCTCGGCCGCGCCGCCCGCCGCCACTTCATCGATGGCGTCGCCGGTGGCAGGGTTGTAGGTGACGAAGCGGTCCGGGCTGTCGACCTGCTTGCCATTGATCCAGTGCTTGATGCTCACGCGCGGCTCCTTGCCTGTGCCCCCGGGGCGGAAAAGTCCGGGCGCTTTTTTAATTAACACGTTAACATTATGCTTGCCAACCGGTGCTGTCAACGTCGGGAAACCCCGATCCAGGCACCGTTTTTCTTCACTATATTATTAACGTGCTAATCACTTTCTGCGGAGGGGGCCATGCCCCACATCTGGATTGAGTACTCGGGCAACCTGGACCTGGATACGCGGGCGCTGATGCGGACCGTGCAGGACGCCGCCGTCGGCGACGGCAGCCTGTTCCCGCTAGCCGGCGCGCGCACCCGCGCGCTGCGCGTGGACGATTGCCTGATCGTCGATGGCCACCCCGACAACGCCTTTGTCCATGTAGTGCTGCGCATCGGCCACGGCCGCAACGCCGAACAGAAGGCCGCGCTGGGCCAACGCGTATTCCAGGCGCTGACGCAGGCGCTGGCGCCGCAGATGACGGAGCGCCCCCTGGGCATCTCCATGCAGATCGAAGAAGCCGATCCGGTACTGAACTACAAGCGGAACAACTACCGCGAGCATCTGGCGGCGCGCGCCGCCGAGGCGGCAGCCAGCCTCCCCCGCACGGTGGTGGGGACCGCGCTGAACACCCGCCAGGCGCTGGCCGCGCTCGGCGATGCCGTGGACGCCGCCCCGTACAAAGCCGCCCCCAAGGCGCCCGTGCTCTACATCAAGCCCGCCAACACCTACGCGCAGGATGGCGCCGTCATCACCCTGCCGGCCGACGTGGAAGAAGTCGAGGTCGGCGCCTGCCTGGCGGTGGTGTTCGGCCGCCGCGCCTCCCGCGTGGGCGCGGCAGAGGCCCTGAGCTACGTCGCGGGCTACCGCGTCGTGGCCGACCTGTCGGTGCCGCACGCCAGCTATTTCCGCCCGGCGCTCAAACAGAAGTGCCGCGACGGCTTCTGCCCCATCGGGCGGGAACTGGCGCCCGCCGCCGCCGTTGGCGATCCCGACGCGCTGGACATCGAGGTCAGCGTCGATGGCCAGGTGGTGCAGCGCGCCAGCACCGCCGATCTGCTCCGTCCCGTGGCGCGGCTGATTGCCGACGTCACGGAATTCATGAGCTTCGAAGCAGGCGACATGCTGCTGACAGGCGCCCCTCACAACGCGCCGCGCGTGGGCGCGGGGCAGCGTTACGACATCCGGATTTCGCAGGTGGGCACGCTGGGCAACCGGCTGGCCGCCACCCACGCCTGAGGCCCAGACCATGAAACATGCGCGCATTGCCCTTGACGGCGCCGTCCATGCCGCCACCGATGCCGGCCACGGCCAGGTCCGCCTGTCCGACGGCCGCGTTCTCGCCGAAGAGGCGGTGACGTGGCTGCCGCCCATCGAGCCCCGCACGACCTTCACCCTGGCCATCAACTACGCGGACCACGCCCGCGAACTGGCCTTCAAGGCGCCCGAGGAACCGCTGGGCTTCCTGAAGGCGGCCAACACCTTCGTCGGACACCGCGCGCGGACCCTGCGCCCCGCGGACGTGGCCTTCATGCACTACGAATGCGAACTGGCGGTGGTGATCGGCAAGACCGCCAGCAAGGTCGCGCGTGGCCAGGCCTACGAGTACGTGGCCGGCTACACCGTGGCCAACGACTACGCGCTGCGCGACTACCTGGAAAATTGGTATCGCCCCAATCTGCGCGTGAAAAGCCGCGACACCTGCACGCCGCTGGGCCCCTGGCTGGTCGACCGCGACGACGTGCCCGACCCCATGAACCTGAACCTGCGCACCACGGTCAACGGCGTGGAGACCCAGCGCGGCAACACCCGCGACATGGTGTTCGACGTTCCCGCTCTGATCGAGTATTTCAGCAGCTTCATGACCCTTTCGCCTGGCGACCTGATCCTGACCGGCACGCCGGACGGCATCGTCAACGTCATGCCCGGCGACGAGGTCGTGACCGAAATCGAAGGCATCGGACGGCTGGTCAACACGCTGGCCCCCTCCCCCGCCTGAATCTCATCCAACCAGGACCCCTCATGCTGGACACCCACACCGTGCGCGCCATTGCCGCGCGCCTGCACGAAGCCGAACGCACCCGCAAGCAGATCCGCCAGATCTCGCTGGAACACCCCGACATCGGCATCGCCGACGCCTACGCCATCCAGCGCGCCTGGATGGACATCAAGCTGGGCGAAGGGCGCCAGAAGCGCGGCCACAAGATCGGCCTGACCTCGCGCGCCATGCAGCAGGCATCCCAGATCGAGGAACCGGATTTCGGCATGCTGCTGGATGACATGTTCTTCGAGGATGGCGGCGAGATCCCGGCCGACCGTTTCATCTTGCCGCGGCTGGAAGTCGAGCTTGCCTTCGTGCTGGGCAAGCGCCTCGAAGGCCCCCGCGTCACCTTGTTCCAGGTGTACGACGCGGTGGACTATGTAATCCCCGCGCTGGAGATCATCGATGCCCGCTCGCACGGCATCGATCCGGACACCAAGCGGCCGCGCAAGGTCTTCGACACCATCGCGGACAACGCCGCCAATGCGGGCGTGGTGATGGGCGGACGGCCCGTGAAGATCGGCGAACTGGACCTGCGCTGGATCGGCGCGATCCTGTCGCGCAACGCCGTCATCGAGGAAACCGGCGTCGCCGCGGGCGTCTTGAATCACCCGGCCAATGGCGTAGTATGGCTGGCTAACAAACTGGCCGCCCATGACGTGGCGCTTGAGGCCGGCGAGATCATCCTGTCGGGGTCGTTCACCCGGCCGGTAGCCGCCCGCCCCGGCGACACCTTCAATGTCGACTACGGCGTGCTGGGTTCCGTCAACTGTCATTTCAACTGAGCGATCCGCAGTCCATGGACATCCTGACCAATACCTTCAAGCAAGCCTTGCGCGACGGCAAACCCCAGATTGGCCTGTGGGCTGGCCTGGCCAGCGCCTATACCTCGGAAATCATCGCCGGCGCCGGCTTCGACTGGCTGCTGATCGACGGCGAGCATGCGCCCAACACCCTGGACTCCACCCTGGCCCAGCTGCAATCCGTGGCGGCCTACCCGGTGGCGCCGGTGGTGCGGCCGGCCTGGAACGACCCGGTCCAGATCAAGCAGATCCTGGACACCGGCGCCCAGACGCTGCTGGTGCCCATGATCCAGTCCGCCGAGGAAGCCGCCGCTGCGGTGGCCGCGGTGCGCTATCCGCCGCAGGGCATCCGCGGCGTGGGCAGCGCGCTGGCGCGTTCGTCGCGCTGGAACCGCATTCCGAACTACCTGGAACGCGCCAACGGCGAGATGTGCGTGCTGGTGCAGGTCGAAACGCCGCAAGGCATCGAGGCGCTGGACCAGATCCTGGCGGTGGACGGCGTGGACGGCGCCTTCATCGGCCCGGCCGACCTGTCGGCAAGCATGGGCTACCTGGGGCAGCCGGAACACCCTGTGGTCCGAAAGACCATCGACGAGGCCATCACGCGCATCGTGCGCTCGGGCAAGGCCGCCGGCATCCTGCACAGCGGCGTGGAGCAAGCCAGGCATTACCTGGCGCTGGGTGCGACCTTCGTCGCGGTGGGCGTGGATGCGGTGCTGCTGGCGCGCGCCGCCGAAAGGCTGGCGGGCGAGTTCAAGGACCTGACGGCGATCGCCACGGGCAAGGGTCCTTACTGACGCCTCGGCTGTCCAGCGTCACGGCCGCCGCGCGCATGAACACCATAAGAATAAAAAACGCACCCGAAGGTGCGTTCTGGATGGGGCGCGGGGTCTGGCCTATGAACGTCCGGCGAGGCTTCCGCCGCCGTCCACGCCCAGCACCTGGCCGGTGATGAAACCCGCGTCGTCGGACAGCAGGAATGCAATGGCGGCCGCCACTTCGGCCGGCGTGCCCAGACGCTTCATGGGGATCGACGCCAAGGCGCGCTTTTCGCCTTCGCTGCCCGCCGGGCGGGTGGCGCGGAACATTTCGGTTTCGATCGGGCCGGGCGCAACCGCGTTGGCGGTGACGCCGTATTCGGCAAGCTCCAGCGCCCAGGTGCGGGTGCAGCCCACCAGCGCGCTCTTGGCGGCCGAGTAGGCGGTACGGTCCAGCCCGCCGTGGATGGCGCGGCTGACGACGTTGACGATGCGGCCGGCGCGGCGCACCTTCATGGATTCGATGAAGGCCTGGGTGACCTGCACCGCCACGCGAACGTTCAGGTCCAGCACGTTATAAAGCGTTGCCAGGTCGATCTCGCCCAGCGGCTGCGGCGAAGCGATGCCGACATTGTTGACCACGGCGTCGACGGGGAATTTCTCGCGGATCTCGCGCAGCACTTCCTCGGTGCGGCCGGCGTCCGCCAGGTCACAGGCGTACAGATAGCCGGGAAAATCCACGTCCGTCGTGTTGCGCGCGATGCCAACCACATGACAGCCCATGTCGGACAGCCGCTGAGTAAGCGCCCAGCCTATGCCTTTGGTGGCGCCCGTAATGAGCACGCATTTGTCCTTCATGGATTGAAACCTCGCAGTCTGTTTTCTTGGTCAAAAACGGGCGCTTGAGCGCCCGGTTCCCCAAGTAGACACCATCCGGCGCCACCTGTCTTGTAAATTGCGTAGCAATTCTTGCACGCTGGACGCCCCGCCAAACCGCAGCCGGGCGCCCGGCTCAGACGTCCCGGGTGACCGGAACGCGCGGCGCCAAGGCGCAGAGCAGCTCGTAGCCGATGGTGCCGGCCGCCGTGGCGACCTCGTCCACGGAGGGGCCGTCTTCGCCCCAAAGCGACACCGGCGACCCGACGCCCGCGGAGGGGACGGGCCCCAGATCGACGATCAGCATGTCCATGGAGACCCGGCCCAGCAGCTGGGTCCGGATGCCCGCCACCACCACCGGCGTGCCCGTGGTGGCGTGACGGGGGTAGCCGTCGGCGTAGCCGCAGGCCACGATGCCGATGCGCATGGCGCGTTCGGCGCGGAAGATCGCGCCGTAGCCGACCGAATCGCCGGTCTTGAGCTCCTGTACCGCGATGATTTCCGAATTGAGCGACATGGCCGGCTTCAGGCCGAACGAGGCAGCCTCGGCGTCCGCGAACGGCGATGCGCCGTACAGGCAGATGCCGGGCCGCACCCAATGCGTCTGGGTTTCGGATCCGACGGCGATATCGGCAAAGCGCAGTGCGGCGGCGGAATTGCAGACGCTGATGGCGCCCGGCAGCTTATGCGTCACCGAATTAAACACGCTGAGTTGCTCGTTCACGCCCTGGGGGCCGTCGGCGCAGGCGAAGTGGGTCATCTTGCCCACCGAGCCCAGCGTGCCCTGCTGTTGCAGCAACAGCGCGCGTTCATACGCGGCGGGATAGGCCGCCGGGCTGAAGCCCAGCCGGTTCATGCCGCTGTTGAGCTTGAGCATGATGTCCACGCGGCGCGAAAACCGGGCGCGGGCCAGCATGTCGAGCTGTTCCCGATGGTGCACGGTGGTGCTCAGGTGGTAGCGGTCGATGGTGTCCAGGTCGGACGGATTGAAAAACCCCTCCAGCAGCAGGATCGGCCCGCCCCAGCCCGCCTCGCGGCAGCGCACGGCTTCGTCCAGATCCAGCATCGCCAGGCCCTGAGCCTTCGAAAACCCCGCGACGGCCTGCTCGATGCCGTGTCCGTAGGCGTTGGCCTTGATGACTGCCCAGATCGAGGGGGGCACGCCGGAAGCGGCGGCGGCGGTCTGGTCGAGATGGCGACGCACGGCGGCAAGATTGTGCGCTAGGGCGGAGACGGAAACGGTGGCGGATATTGGGCGCGGCATGATGTGAGATCCTGTGGCGCTTAAGTCTAACTGATCCCCGGAGCCGCGGCATGGCGCCAAGTCATGGGAAAACGACTACTCTAAAATGAAGCAACACGGCGCTTTACGCCACATCCGCACCTAGATTATGTCCATCGATCACTACGAGAACTTCCCCGTCGCCTCGCTGCTGCTGCCGCGCAGGCTGCGCGGCGCCGTGACCGATATCTACCGATTCGCCCGCGCCGCGGACGATATCGCCGATGAAGGCAGCGCGACCGACGCCGAACGCCTGAGCCAGCTGGCCGCATTTCGCACTGAACTGCACCGCATCGGGGCCGAGCCCGGCACGCCCCCGCCGCCCGGTCTGCCGCCGCTGTCCGACATTTTCGCGCCGCTGGGCCAGACCATCGCCCGGCACCAGCTTCCCATCACGCCTTTCTATGACCTTCTTTCCGCCTTCGAGCAGGACATCACCGTCAAGCGCTACGAAGACTACGCCACGCTGACCGACTACTGCACCCGCTCGGCCAACCCGGTCGGGCGCCTGATGCTGCATCTGTTCGAAGCCAACGGTCCGCAAGATATCGCCGAATCCGATGCCATCTGCACCGGCCTGCAGCTGGTCAATTTCTGGCAGGATGTGCGGGTCGACTGGCACAAGCAGCGGGTCTACCTGCCGCAGGAAGACCTGCGCCGCCATGGCGTCACCGACGAAGACCTGGCCGCCTGCCGCCTGACGCCCGCCTGGCGCGAGCTGATGGCATTCGAGGTGGAACGCACCCGGGCGCTGCTACACTTCGGCGCTCCGCTGGCGCGCCGCCTGCCGGGCCGCATCGGCCTGGAGCTGCGCCTGGTGGTGCAAGGCGGGCTGCGCGTTTTGGAACGTATCGAGGCGAGCGGCTACGATGTATTCATGAATCGCCCCGAATTGGGCGCCAAAGACTGGGCCATCATGCTGTGGCGCTCCATCAAGTAACAGGCCCCCCCTAATATGACCCCTGACGAGTACTGCCAGGAGAAAGCCGCCAAGAGCGGTTCCAGCTTCTACTATTCCTTCCTGTTCCTGCCGCCCGAGCGCCGGCGCGCCATCACGGCCCTGTATGCGTACTGCCGCGAAGTGGACGACGTGGTCGACGAATGCACCGACCCGTCCCTGGCCCGCATCAAGCTGGCCTGGTGGCGCACGCAAGTCGACCAGATGTTCAACGGCAAGCCCGACCATCCCGTGACGCGGGCCCTGCAGCCACACCTTGAAAGCTGTTCGATCACCCGCGAGCGCCTGCTGGCCGTGGTCGACGGCATGGAAATGGATCTGGACCAGACGCGCTACCTGGACTGGCCCGGCCTGCGCAAGTATTGCTGGCATGCGGCCGGCGTGGTGGGCGAATTGTCCGCCGGCGTGTTCGGCTACTCCGACCCCAAGACCCTGGTCTACGCGGAAAAGCTGGGCCTGGCGTTCCAGATGACGAACATCATCCGCGACGTCGGCGACGACGCCCGCCGCGGGCGCATCTACATCCCCGTCAACGACATGCAGCAATTCGAAGTCAAGGCTTCGGACATCCTGAACGGCGAGTATTCCGAACGATTCAGCGCGCTGATGAAGTTCCAGGCCGAGCGCGCCCGCGAGCTCTACCGCGAGGCGATGAGCAACCTGCCCGAGGCCGACCGCCGCTCGCAGCGCCCGGGCCTGATGATGGCCGCCATCTATCACGCCCTGCTCGACGAGATCGAGCGCGACAACTGGCAGGTGCTGCACCAGCGCATTTCGCTCACGCCGTTGCGCAAGCTCTGGCTCGCCTGGAAGACCTGGGTGGGCGGCGGACGCGGACTGATCCGCCGGTTGGCGCGGTGAAGGCCGCGGTCATCGGCGCGGGCTGGGCTGGCCTGGCCGCCAGCGTCGCCCTGCGCGAGGCCGGCGCCAAGGTCACGGTATTCGAGGCCGGCCACACGCCGGGCGGACGCGCCCGGCGCGTCTTCCACGGCGACTTCGATGCGCCGCTGGACAACGGCCAACACCTGCTGTCCGGCGCGTACAAGCACACCCTGGCGCTGATGCGCCGCGTGGGCCGCAACCCCGACGCCCTGCTGATGCGCCGGCCCTTGCGGCTGGCCAGCCTGGACGGCCGTTTCCATCTGTCCGCCCCGCGCCTGCCCGCCCCCTTGCACATGGCGGTAGCCATCCTGCGCGCCCGCGGCCTCTCCTGGGCCGACCGCCTTGCCACCCTGCGCCTCATGCGCGGGCTCAAGGCCATGTCCTGGACACCGCCGCGCGACTGGACCGTGCTGCACCTGCTGCACTATCACGCGCAATCCGACGCGCTGATCCGCCAGATCTGGGACCCGCTCTGCCTGGCCGCGCTGAACACGCCGATCGCCACGGCCAGCGCCGCCCTGTTTGCCAGCGTGCTGCGCGACAGCCTCGCCGGCACGCGCGAGGACAGCGATCTGCTGCTGCCTTGCACGGACCTGTCGGCGCTGTGGCCGGATGCCGCTGCGCGCCAGGTCACCATGCGCTACGGCAGCACGGTGCGCCAACTGCACCCGTCGGCCGAAGGCATCGATATCAACCAGGAGCGCTTTGACGCCGCCGTGCTGGCCGTGCCGCCCACATTCGCGGCGCGCCTGCTGGACGCGCCCTTGCGCGAAGCCGGCGCCCTGGGCTTGCTCGAGGCGCTGAAGGCCTTCGAATACCTGCCCATCGCGACGCTGAACCTGCGCCTGGCGGATCCGTGGCGCCTGCCCGAACCCATGATGATGCTGCGCGAGGATGCGGCCCGGGGCCATGCCGGCCAATGGCTGTTCGACCGCGCCCAGCTGGCCGGCGACGCCAAGGCGGGAGAACTGGCCGTGGTGGCCAGCGCGGCCACAGGCATCGGCGACCGCAACCGCCGCCAGGTCATCGAAGCCATGATCGACCAGGTGGCGGAGCAGGCTGCCAGCCATCCGTCCAGGCTGCCTCCGATGCCGGAAGTGTCGGCGGCGGAACTGTTCATCGAAAAACGCGCCACCTTCGCGGCGGTTCCCGGCCTGACCCGGCCGCTGAACTCCACGCCCTGGCCGACGCTGGCCCTGGCCGGCGACTGGACCGACACCGGCTACCCCGGCGTGCTGGAAGGCGCGGTGCGCAGCGGCCTGCAGGCCGCCCGCGTGCTGAATCCCCGCGCGGACTGAATCGGCGCGGGCAGCGGGACCAGCCGTCCGGCGGCCCCACGCGCGAACGGCTCAGGCAGGCCTGGCGCCGAACAGGTCGGCCTGGCGCGGGTCCGCCGCAGCCAGGTCATAGCCGATTTGCGCGGCCACCTCGCGCAGGATGTTCTGTGCCAGGCTGAAGGCCGTGTTGGCCGCCGGAACGCCCGCGTAAATCGCATTCTGCAACAGCACCTCCTTGAGTTCGTCGGGCGTCAGGCGCGATCCATCCTGCGCCGTCAGCGCGGCGCGCACGTGCAGTTCGAACTCTTCCCAGCGGCCCAGCGACAGGGTCACCGCCAGCACCATCATGCGCCGCGCCTTGTGCGGCAGGCCCGGGCGGCTCCAGATATCGTGCCAGGCGTAGCGCGTGATCATGTTCTGGTAGTCGGCGGTGAATGTGGTGGCGCGGTCCAGCGAACGCTGCACCCATTCATCGCCCAGCACGGCGCGGCGGTTCGCCAGGCCGCGCTCGAAATCGTCTTCACGGCTCATCTGATAAATCTCCTTTCGACGCAAAGGCAAGCGGGCGCAGGCAACGATGCGCCCGCCCCCTTGATGGATCAATTCACCGTAATGCTATTGGTTTTCACGACCTCGGCCCAACGGATTTGTTCGGCATCGACAAACTTGGCGAAATCCGCGGCGCTGCTGCCCACCGGCGTCAGCCCCAGCTTGGCCAGCTTGTCGCGGGTGTCGGGACGCGCCAACGCCTTTTGCACCAGCTCTTGCAGCTTGGCCACCACTTCCGGGCTGGCGCCGGCCGGCAGGAAGAACCCGTTCCATTCGACCACGTCAAAGTTCTTGATGCCGCCTTCGCTTACCGTCGCCACATCGGGCAGTTCCGGCATGCGCTTGCCCGACGACACCGCCAGCGCCTTCAGCTTGCCGCCGCTGACGTAGTTCAGGCTGGACGCGGCGTTGGCGAAATAGACGTCGACCTGCCCGCCCATGACATCCACGATGGCCGGCGCGCCGCCCTTGTAGGGCACGTGCACCACGTCCACGCCCGCATCCTTCTTCAGTAATTCGGCGGCCATCTGCGCCAGGCTGCCCGGCCCGTATGAAGCGAAGGTGTACTTGCCGGGATGGGCGCGCGCCGCCTTGATGAAGTCGGGCAAATTGTTGAAGGCCGAACCCGGCGCCGCCACCAGGATGTTGGGCACGCTGACAGCCTGCGAGACCGGGATGAAGTCCTTCTTCGCGTCGTAAGGCAGCTTGCGCAGCACCGGATTGATGGAGAAGGCCGAGGCGTCGAAAAGCACCGTGTAGCCGTCGGGCTTCGCCCGCGCCACAAAGGCCGCCCCGATGGAGCCGCTGGCGCCACCCTTGTTCTCGATCACGACGCTCTGACCGGCGACTTCGCCCATGCCTTGCGCAATGATGCGCGCGGCGTTGTCAGCCCCACCCCCGGCGGAGTACGGCACCACCACGGTGATGGGCTGGTCGGGGTAGCCGGCGGCGTGCGCCGCGCCCAATGCGCTGGCCAGGCCGATGGCGGCGGCCAGCGGACGCAATGCGGCCAAGGCCGTGTAACGGGTCTTCTTCATGTGTGCTCCTCAAGTCTCCCCTGCGGGGATGTTCAATCAATCATGGGTCATGGCGCGACCCGTCCAACAAAGTCAGACGGTCGCGATGGGGTTGACCGGCGCGCCCACCAGGCCGGGCACGTACATGGGCGCCGCGGTCAGGAAGAAGGCATGCCGGCCGTGCTGGCGCAACCATTGCGCCAGCGGGGTCAGGTGCCAGAGCTCGCCCAAAGGCAGGCCCAGCTTGAAGAGGCATTGCTCGTGCAGGGGTAGCAGCGGCCCCTGGCCTGCGTCCAGGTGATGGTTGCGCAGTTCGACGGCGTGGTTATCGGCGGCAATGGCCGCGATCCGGCTGTCCTTGATCCACGCCAGCAGCTCCGCATCGGCGCCATCCAGCACGCAGCAGCTCGTCCTGAGCCGCTCCTGCTCGTCGTCGCCCAGTGTCAGCGCCAGATCGGCCAGTCCGGTATGCAGGCACAGCACGTCGCCCGGCCGGACCTGCACGCCATCGGCGCGCATCACGTCCATCAGGTCGCGATAGGAGACCTTGCGTTGCGCATCGCCGTAGCGGGCGCGCAGGTCCACCATGACGCCGCGCCCCTGGATGCCGTGGCGCGCCATCGGCGCGATGGACAGGTCGCGCGTGCCGGTAAAACCCTCGGCCCGAGGCTCGCTGACGGCAAAGCCGTTGTAGCCGGTGGGCTGTGCCTGACCCGTGCCGTGCGCGTCGTACATCGAGCCCACATGGCCCAGCGCGTCCCATTGCGTGGAGTACTGCGGCGAAAGCGTGACGCGGTCGTCGCTGATGACATCCGTGGCGCCGGGCACGTCGAGTGCCAGCGGATAACGGTATACCGGCACCCCGTTTTTCTCGGCCGGCTGGATCACCGGCCCCTTGCGGCGCGGATTGAGCACGGGCGCGCGCGGAACCGTCAGCGGCAGGCTCAGGGAAAACGAAAGCCCCGTCCGGATTTCGGCGATGGCGGCCAGGCGCGCCTGGCTGTCCAGGTGATTGAGCGTGCCGAGCTGGTCGTCGTGCCCGAAATCGCCCCAATTCGATCCGTCCGGACGGCGGATATACCGTTGCGGTTGATTCATGGTCCCTGTCTCCTCGCCCTTTTCCGGACGATTCTTGTCATCGTTATTGCGGCTTATTGCACCACGGAGGAATGCAGCAAATGGTCCACTTCGTCCGCGGTGTAACCCAGGGTGGACAGTATCTTGCGGCTGTGTTCGCCCAGCCCCGGCGCGCCGCGGCCGGTAGCGGCGCCGGCGGGCGCCGGGTTCTCGGCGGCCGCGCCAAACTGTGCCCATTGCGCCAGGCCAAGATAATCGCCCGCCTCTGTGCTGTGATACGGGCGCATGAACCCCATGGCCTGCACCTGCGGATGGTCGAACATGTCCTCGACCTGCCTGACCTCCGCGCAAGGCACGCTCTGGCCAAAGCGCTCGGCCCACTCGCGCGCCGAGGCGCGCGCCAAGGCCTCGCGGACCAGCGGCACCAGCACCCCGGCCTGAGCCGCGCGCTTCTTCACCGTGTCGTAGTCGGGGTGGTCGGCCAGGTTCGGCAGATCCAGGTGGCCGCACAGGGCGCGCCAGAAATGCGGCGTATTGGCCGACAGATAGAGGTGACCCTCTCGGGTGGGGTGGATGCCCGTAATGCCGCCCGAGCGCATGTCGCGCTCGATGCGGCGCGGCTCGCCCTCGGCCCAGACCAGACGGGCCGATTGCATGGCCAGCGCGCTGCCCAGCAGCGACACCTCGATGGCCTGGCCCCGCCCCGTCCTCTCGCGCCGGTAGAGCGCCGCCGACACACTGTTGGAGATCAGCGCGGCGCCGTAATAGTCCACCACCGACCCGTACAGGACTTCGGGGGGGCCGTCGGTCTTGGCTTGCGCCGCGCACATGCCGGTCATGGACTGCAGCACCTGATCGTAGCCCGCATGGCGGGCCATCGGACCGGCCGCGCCGTAGCCGGTCATCGCGCAATAGATCAGCCGCGGATTGACCGCAGCCAGCGTGGCGTAGTCGATCCGCAGCCGTTCCGGTACGCCAGGCCTGAAGTTGTGGACCAGCACGTCGGCCTCGCGCACCAGCTTGACCAGGACCTCGTAACCCGCCGCTTCCTTCAGGTTCAGGCACAGGCCGCGCTTGTTGCGGTTGATGCCCAGGAACGCGCGGCTCTCGGATGCCAGAGTCGACGGATACTTGCGCAGATTGTCGCCTTCGGGCGGCTCGACCTTGATAACGTCCGCGCCCATGTCGCCCAGCAAGGCGCAGCCATAGGGGCCCGCGATGTAGGCGCTCAGGTCCAGGACCTTGATGCCTGCCAGCGGCAGTTGATCGGAGACTTCATATTCCAACATGCGATTCACTCAATAAATACATGGGCTCTGCCGAGAACGGCGCCGGCCCGGTTCAGACTGCCCGGCCGACCGCCAGCAGGACGTCGCAGGCACGGCGCACAAAGGGCGCGTCGATCATCTTCCCGTCCAGCAGAAAGGCGCCCACCCCGTCCTGTTCACGGCTGGCAGCCACGATCCGCTCGGCCGCCGCGACCTCTTCGGCGCTGAAGCCGAACACCTCGTTGGCGATGGCGACCTGGCTGGGATGCACGCAGGATTTGCCCAGAAAACCCAAGGAACGCGCCAGTTGCGCTTCGGCGCGGAAGCCCTCGCCGTCGCGCACCCGGGCGTAGGCCGCATCCATGGCGTACTTGCCGGCGCAACCGGCGCCCAGCCGCAAGGCCAGCATCACCGCACGCAACGTCTCGGGTTGATAGCGGTCGATGCCCAGCGGCTCGAACAGGTCGGCCAGCCCCAGTTGCAAGCCTGCGACGCGTGGATGCGCGGCCGCCAGCTCGGCCGCGCGAGCCAGGGCCTGCGGCGTTTCCACGGTGACCAGGAACTCGCCCTGGAAGCCGGCCGCGATGGCCTGCGCCGCGGCGGTGCGCAGCGCTTCCGGGCTCTCGACCTTGGGCAGGTTCAGCACATCGATCGGCGAGCGCGCCAGCGCGTCCAGGTCGTCCGCAAAATATGGGGTATCGGACGCGTTGACGCGAACGATAATTTTCTTAGGATGTTGCGCATGTACTGCGCTAAAGGCAGGTGATGCCAGCCAGCTGGCCAGGCTTTCCCGCGCGGCCTGCTTGCGCGCCGGCGCGACCGCATCCTCCAGGTCGAAGGACAGCGCATCCGCCTGACTGGCCATGGCTTTGTCGAATAATTCCGGGCGCGATGCCGGAACAAAAAGCTTGCTTCTCATTGATGTCTCCTGGCCGCATTGTGACCGCGCCGAATCAGCTCAGGGGAAAGCCGGGATACGATAAAAAGATAGAATATCTATCATCATGAACACCGACTTCCTGCACACGCTGGCCGCCGTCGCCCAGCACGGCTCCATGGCCGAGGCCGCCCGCCGGCTTGGGCTCACGCACGGCGCCGTGGCGCAGCAGGTGCGCAAGCTGGAACAGGAGCTGGGTGTGCCGCTGGTGGCGCGCGCCGGACGCACGGTGCACCTGACGGCCAAGGCGATCGAACTGATCGGACCGATGCGCGAAGTCCTGGAACGGATCGAGAAGATCCGCTACCTGGCCCGATCCGACGAAATGATGGGCGAGCTCAGGCTGGGCGCCGGCAACACGGCGTTGAACTCGATGGTGCCGGCCATCCTGGAACACCTGGTCAGGCGCCATCCGCTGATCAGTGTGGAAATCCAGCCTGGACACTCGGCGCGCTTCTATCCCGCCATTGAAAGCGGCGAACTGGATGCCGCGATCGCGCTGGAAGCGCCCTATCCCCTGTCCAAGAGCCTGGGCTGGCAGTTGCTGCGCGAAGAGCCCTATGTGCTGGCGGCGGCCCCGCGCCATGCGGGCAGGCATCCGCACAGCCTGCTGACCGCGGAGCCCTTCATCCGCTACCAGCGCAGCGACTGGAGCGGGCGCCACGTCGAAGACTATCTGCGCCGCGTCGGCATCACGCCGCGCGACCGGTTCGAACTGAACGCGATCGAATCGATTGCGGTGATGGTGAGCCGGGACCTGGGCGTGGCCATCCTGCCCAGATCGACCAACGGCGCGATCGAGCGGCTGGGCCTGCTGGCCCTGCCGCTGCCCGCCCACTGCGAACCGCGCCGCTTCGGCCTGATCTGGTCGCGCGTGTCGCCGCGGCTGGCGCTGATCCAGGCGTTTCGCGACATTGCCATCGTGGAGTACGCCAAGGCGCAAGACGCCTAGGCGGAGGCCGAAGCCACCGCGGCACCCTCCTGCCCTGAAGGTCTGGCGCCTTCGGGCCGGTCTCAATATACTTGTATTGTCCTCAATACAACATATCAGGAGACAAATCATGCAGGGACTGCTACGCATAGGCGCGGGCTGCGCGCTGTTGGGCGCGCTGGCATTGCCGCTGGCCCCCGCCCTGGCGCAGGGCAACGCCATCAAGCTGGTCGTGGGCGCTCCGCCGGGCGGCACCACCGATACCGTGGCGCGCAGCATCGCACAGCACATGTCGCAGGATCTCGCCCGCACCGTGCTGGTCGAGAACAAGCCGGGCGCGGGCGGCAACATCGCCGCCGACTACGTCGCCAAGAGCAGCCCCGACGGCAACACCTTGCTGGTCACGTTCACCAGCTTTTCCATCAACGCCTCCCTGTACCGCAAGCTGCCGTTCGACCCGATAGGCGATTTCACGCCCATCAGCATGCTGGCCAATGTGCCCAGCGTGCTGGTCACGCGCAAGGACTTCCCGGCCCGGTCCATGGCGGAATTCGTGTCGCAGGTGCAGGCCAGCCCCGGCAAGTACACCATGGCGCTGGGCGCCATCGGCTCGTCGCTGCACATGGCCGGAGAGCGCATGAAGATGATGGCCAAACTGGATATCCTGAATGTGCCGTACAAGGGCACGGCGCCCGCCATCACGGATCTGCTGGGTGGCCAGGTGGACATGATGTTCGCCAGTTCGCTCAATGCCCTGCCGCACATCAAGAGCGGTGCGCTCAGGGCGCTGGGCGTCACCAGCCCGCAGGCGCTGCCGCAGTTCCCCGGCGTGCCGCCCATAGGCGATACCATCAAGGGTTTCGAATCCAATGCGTGGTTTGCCCTGTTCGGCCCTGCCAGGCTGCCGCCCGAAACGCTCGCGATGCTCAATGCCGCGGCGCGCAAGGCGGTCGACACGCCGGAGTTCCGCCAATTGCTCGAGCGCGAGGCCGCAAGCGCGGTCAGCAGCAGTCCGGCAGAATTGGGCGCCTTCGTACGCAAAGATATCGAACGCTACGCCGAGATCGTCAAGTTCACCGGCGCCACGGTCGATTGATTTTTCCCTGACTGGAGTCCCCCCGTGTCCGACAGCCCGCTGCCTCTTTATCACAAGGTATATCTACTGCTGAAGCAGCGGCTGCTGGCGGGCGGATTTGCCGTGGACACGGCCATGCCGGGCGAAAACGCCCTGGCGGCCGAATACGGCGTGTCGCGCTTGACCATGCGGCGTTCGCTGGACATGCTGGAATCCGAAGGCCTGGTCAAGCGCCGCCAGGGACGCGGCACCTTCGCCCTCAGCCACGCGCAGTTGTCGGCCCCGCAGAACAGTTCCGACATCGATGTCCTGATGGCGCACCTGGCCCGCATGGGCATGCACACCCAGGTGCGCCTGCTGGAACTGGATACCGCGCCGGCGACGCCGCAGGTGGCGGCGCGTCTTGAACTGGAGGTCGGCACCCTGGTGCAGCGCTCGGTGCGGGTGCGCAGCCACCAGGGCCAGCCATTCTCGCACCTGACCACTTTCGTGCCCAACGACATCGGCCAGCACATACGCCGCAAAGACCTGGGTTCCAAACCGCTGCTGGCCATTTTCCAGGACCTGGGCTTGCGGGTGGCGCGCGCCGAGCAATCGATTTCGGCGGTGCTGGCCGAGCCCGGCGTGGCCGAACTGCTCGAGGTTCCGGTGGGCTCGGCCCTGCTCAGCCTGCATCGCGTCGTGCGCGACGAATCGGGCCGTCCGGTCGAATGGCTGCACGCCCGGTACCGGCCCGACCGCTATGAGTACCGCATGAATATGCAAGCCCACGACATGCCCGGCCAACCCACCTGGCTGCCCGCTGCCATGCCCGCGCTGGCGAGCGCGTGAAAAGCGCCTTTTCGCCTGTCTTCTAGCGCAGCAGGCTGGCTGTGGCGATGCCGGCCACCGTCAGGACGAGCGAACCGGCCAGGCTGAAGCCGGCGTACCCCAGCGCGCTGGCGTAGGCGCCCCGCTCCAGCATGCCGACCGTTTCGGCCGAGAACGTGGAGAACGTGGTCAAGCCGCCCATGAAACCGGTGATGGCCCCCAGCCGCACCCAGGCCGGCCATTCCGGATGACCTGCGACCAACGCCAGCACCAGGCCGACGAGATAGCCGCCGGCCAGGTTCACCACAAACGTGCCCCAGGGCCAGGATTCGACGTTCAGCCAAAGGCTGACCAGCCAGCGGGTCCAGGCGCCCAATATCGCGCCCAGGCCCACGGCCAGGAAATTCAGGGGAACCAGCGTTTGATAGGCGGACATGGAGGTCAGGTGGCGGTGTGCTGCTTGAGGCGGAAGGAAAAAACCAGCAGCAGTATGCCGAAGAACACGGCGTAGATGCCTATCACCCACACCAGCGCCAGCGCGCCCGCGCCCGGCTGCATGATGAGCATGCCGCCGAACAGGATGGACACCACGCCGGACAGGCCCAGCAGCCATTCGTTGCGGATGGCCTTGCGGAAGCGGATCGCGGCGATGACCTCGAACACGCCGGCCACCAGCGCCCAGATCGCGATGATGTAGAGCAGGATCAGCGCGGTCAGCCCGGGCCAGAGGAAGGTGACGATGCCGGCGGCCACGCCCAGCAGGCCCACGATGATGAGCGCCCACAGCGGCTTGCCATTTTCCCGGATGCGCACGCCGGCAATCAGCGACAGCACGCCGTCCACCAGTGCGAACGCCCCCCACACCATGACCAGCGCCGACAAGGTGATGGCCGGCATGAACATGGCCACGAAACCGAACAGGATGGCGACGACGCCGCGCAGCGCCACCCAGCCCCAATGACGGCCGATTTGATCCACGACTTGCTGTTCCAGCATGACGACCTCCGGTGTTTGTAACGGGTGGCCTATCTTATTCCCCCCTGGCCGCGGGCGCCATGCCGCATGCCGCGCCGGACCTGCCGGACGTGCAAGCCGTCATGGAAATCAATTGAAATTTCCTTGTGCTCGAAACCGCCGCTTCTATAAGAGTAATTCTCATTAAATGTTAGAATCCGCCGCTTCCCGCCCGATATCCCATGGACAGTCAACCCACCCCTCGCCGCCGGGCCTACTGGCTCAAGACACTGCACCAATGGCACTGGATCAGCTCCGCGCTCTGCCTGCTGGGAATGCTGTTGTTTGCGGTGACGGGGTTGACCTTGAACAACGCCGGGCACATCGAATCGAAGGCAGTGGTCAGCAGCCGTGAAGCGCGCTTGCCCGAGCCCGTCCTGAAGCAGTTGTCAACGCCGCCCGCGCACAAGAAGGCGCCCCTGCCTGCCCCCGTTGCCCAGTGGCTGGACGAGACGCTGGATGCGTCCACCGGCGGCAGGCCCGCCGAGTGGTCGGCCGACGAGGTCTACCTGTCCTTGCCGCGTGCCGGCGGCGACGCCTGGCTGTCCATCGACCTGGCCAGCGGCGACGTGGAATACGAACGCACCGACCGCGGCTGGATTTCCTACCTGAACGATCTGCACAAGGGTCGCAACACCGGCCTGGCCTGGAGCTGGTTCCTGGACATCTTCGCCGTCGCCTGTCTGGTCTTTTCGCTGACCGGACTGGTGCTGCTCAAGATGCACGCCGGCAACCGCAGCGCGACCTGGCCCATGGTGGGGCTGGGCCTGGTGATTCCGCTGGTGCTGGCCCTGCTCTTCATTCATTGATTCCCTCGATCCGCCCTGGAGATTTCCATGCGCAAGTTGCTGTTGTCGGCCCTGTTGGCCGGCATGATCGCCCGAACGGCCCAAGCGGCCGACATCGGCCTGTCCATCGAGGTGCCGCGCCTGGATGTGGCCGAGTACCACCGCCCCTACGTGGCGATCTGGATCGAAAACCCGGACCAGAGCGTCGCCACCGATCTGGCGGTCTGGTACGACGTGGCCAAGAAGAACAACGAAGGCGCCGAATGGCTCAAGGACATGCGCCAATGGTGGCGGCGCAGCGGCCGCAACCAGCAGTTCCCGGTGGACGGCGTCAGCGGCGCGACCAAGCCCGTGGGCAAGCATGCCCTGAGCTTTGACGCGGCCAGCAAGCCCCTGTCCCAGCTCAAGCCCGGCCAGTACGCCGTGGTGGTGGAAGCGGCGCGCGAAGTCGGCGGCCGCGAATTGCTGCGCATTCCCTTCCAGTGGCCGCCGCAAAAGGCCGAGCAGCTCACGGCGCGCGGCGAACATGAACTGGGCGCCATCGCGCTCGACCTCAAACCCTGATTTCCCCTACACGCCTTTTAGGAGCGCAACGATGAAATCCGCCGCCAAACTGGCCGCCGCCCTGGCGCTGTGCCTGCCCTTTGCCGCACACGCCCATGACGTCTGGATCGTGCCGTCCTCGACGGTGCTGTCGGGCACCGACAGCTGGGTCACCGTCGACGCCGCCGTCGGCAACGACAAGTTCTATTTCAACCACGCGCCGCTGCGCCTGGACGGCCTGGCCGTAATCGCGCCGGACGGCAACGCCGCCGAAGCCGAGAACCTCAACCGCGGCAAGCTGCGCAGCACCTTCGACCTGCAGCTCAAGCAGAGCGGCACCTACCGCGTGGCCGTGGTCAACGACGGCGTGTTCGCGCGCTGGAAGGAAGACGGCAAGAACAAGCGCTACTTCGGCAAGCCGGAAGGCCTGGCGCAAGCCGTGCCCGCCAAGGCGGACGAGCTGGAAGTCTCGCAAAGCCTGGGCCGCGTCGAAACCTTCGTGACCGCCGGCAAGCCCACGGCCATCAAGCCCGTGGGCCGCGGCCTGGAACTGGCGCCCGTCACGCACCCGAACGACCTGTTCACCGACGAGCCCGCCACGTTCCAGATGCTGCTGGACGGCAAGCCCGCCGCCGAGCTGGAAGTCAACGTCGTGCCCGGCGGCAGCCGTTATCGCGACAAGGTCGGCGAGATCAAGCTGAAGACGGACAAGGACGGCAAGTTCTCGGTGAAGTGGCCCCAGCCTGGCCTGTACTGGATCGAAGCCGGCATGGAAGACGCCAAGGTCAGCGTGCCGCAAGCCAAGAAGCGCCGCCTGTCGTACTCCGGCACCGTCGAAGTGCTGCAGCCCTAAGCACAGGCTGCGCGCGTGGCGAACACCCCTTCCTATGCCCAGCGCGGCGCGGCGGCCCCGGCCGTCCGCATCGCTTATGGCGCCATGCCGGAGCGGCCCGCCGCGCTGGCCGGCGCCACCATGGGCACCACCTGGTCCGCGCGCCTGGCCTTGCCGGCCGGATGCGCCGAGGCCACGGCGCGGTTGGCCATCCAGGCCGCGCTGGACAAGGTGGTCGCCCAGATGAGTACCTGGGAAGCGGATTCGGACATCACGCGCTACAACCAGGCCGGCCCCGGCTGGCAGGCGCTGCCTGCCGCGTTCTTCCATGTGCTGCGCCATGCGCTGATGCTGGCCGAAGACTGCGGCGGCGCCTACGACCCCACCGTGGGGCCGCTGGTGAACGCCTGGGGCTTCGGTCCGCATCAACGCGCCTTTGAACCGCCGTCGCCCGCCGCCATCGAAGCCGCGCGCCTGCGCTGCGGCTGGCGGCGCGTGCGGCTGGATGAAGCCAGGCAGGCCGCGCACCAGGAAGGCGGCACCTATCTGGACCTGTCGTCCATCGCCAAGGGTTACGGCGTGGATTGCGCCGCCATGGCACTGGACGCCCTGGGCATCACGCAATACCTGGTGGAAGTGGGCGGCGAATTGCGCGCGCGCGGCAGGCGTCCGGACGGACAGCCCTGGCGCGTGGCCATCGAAGTCCCGGATGCCAGCGACGACCATGCCATGGCCCTGCCATTGCATGAATGCAGCATCGCGACGTCCGGCGACTACCGGCGCCATGCCGGCAGCGGCGATGCGCGCTATGCCCACACCATCGACCCGCGCACGGGACACCCCGTGCGCAACCCGGTGGCTTCGGTCACGGTGCTGCACCCCGGCTGCATGCAGGCCGACGCCCTGGCCACCGCCCTCACGGTGCTTGGCGACACCGAGGGCCTGGCCTATGCCCGCCGCCACGATCTCGCCGCCCTGTTCATCCTGCGCGAGCGCGACGCCTACCGCGTCGTCGCCACGCCGGCATTCCAGGCCCTGGCCTATCCCCGCTGAAAGCCCATGACCCCTACCCGGTTGATCGCGGCGGCGTGCGTGGTGTTGGCTTGGCTGCTGCTATGCCTGTGGGCCTGGCGCCGCGCCCGCCGGCACGAGACGCAGCAGGCGCTGGCGCTGCAGGCCCTGAACCCCCCCGCCCCGGAAGACTCCCTGCTGGTCGCCTACGCCAGCCAGACGGGCTATGCCGAATCCCTGGCGGCCCAGACCGCTGAATCCCTGCGCGCCGGCGGCCTGAATGTCCGCGTGGCCTCGCTGGGCCAGCTGGACCTGGCGCGCCTGGGCGCCTATCGCCGCATGCTGTTCGTGGTCAGCACCTACGGCGAAGGCGACCCGCCCGATGCGGCGGCGGCCTTCGCCGGGCAGATGCAGCAGGCCTCGGCGGCAACCGCGGCGCTGGCCGGAGCCCATTACGCAGTGCTGGCGCTGGGCGACAGCGAATACGCCCAGTTCTGCGGCTTCGGCCACCGGCTCAACGACTGGATGCACGCGCAAGGCGCGACGCCGCTCTTCGACCTGGTCGAGGTCGACAACGACGACGCGGCCGCCTTGCGTCACTGGCAGCATCACCTGGGCCTGCTGGCGGGCCGCAGCGACCTGCCCGATTGGGAGGCGCCCGTCTATGAATCCTGGCGCCTCGCCGCCCGCGTGCAGCTCAATCCGCACAGCCAGGGCGGCCCCTGCTATCTGCTGACGCTCGCGCCGCCAGCCGGCGGCGCCCGCCCGTGGCAGGCCGGCGACATCGCCGAGATCGGCCCGCGCCGCGAGCGCGGCGGCGCGTTGCAGGCGCATCGCGAGTACTCCATCGCCTCGCTGCCCGAAGACGGCGCCATCCAGCTGCTGGTGCGCCAGATGCGCGGCGCGGACGGCGGCCTGGGGCTGGGCAGCGGCTGGCTCACCCATATCGCCCATACCGGCGACGAAATCGACCTGCGCGTGCGCGCCAATCGCAATTTCCATGCGCCGGCGGACGGCCGTCCGATGATCCTGGTGGGCAACGGCACCGGCCTGGCCGGCCTGCGCGCCCTGATCAAGGCACGCCGCGCCGCCGGCCACCGCCGCAACTGGCTGGTCTTCGGCGAGCGCAACGCCGGGCACGACTGGTTCTGCCAGGAGGAGATCGCGGCGTGGACAAGCGACGGCACGCTGGAACGCGTGGACGCCGTCTTTTCGCGCGACCAGCCCGAGCGCCGCTATGTGCAGCACCACCTGCGCGAACAGGCGGATGCCGTGCGGGCCTGGGTGGATGCCGGCGCCGCCATCTATGTGTGCGGCAGCCTGCAAGGGATGGCGGGCGGCGTGGACGCCGCCCTGCAGGACATCCTGGGCGATGAACGCCTGCAGGCCATGCAGCACGCCGGCCGCTACCGGCGCGACGTGTATTGACCTCGCGGGGCAAGTCGCGAAGGACAGGCCCCGCGCCTTACTGCAGCTTGATCTGCGCGCGGTCGATCACCGTCTTCCAGCGATCGCGCTCGGTGCGGATCTGCTCGCCGAATTCGGCCGGCGTATTGCCCAGCGGGAACGCCCCCGTCTCTTCCATCTTGGCCGCCGTGGCCGGATCGCGCACCGCGCGGGCGAAGGCGTCCGCCAGCTTGTCGCGCACGTCGGCCGGCATGCCGGCCGGCCCCACCACGCCGTACCAGGCCGTCACGTCGTAATCCTTGTAGCCCTGTTCCGCGAACGTCGGCACGTCCGGCAGGCGCGGATTGCGCGCGGTGCCGGTGATCGCCAGCGCCTGCAGATGGTTGCTCTTCAGGTAAGGCAGCGACGACGGGAAGTTGTCGAAGATCACCGGGACCACGCCGCCCACCGTATCGGTCAGCGCGGGCGCCGAGCCGCGATACGAGATGCTGTTCATCTTGCCGCCGATGATCTGCAGGAACCAGATCATGCCCAGGTCGTTCACGCCGCCCGCACCCGCATTGGCGTAGCCGTCCTTGTTGGGATTGGCGCGCACGTGCGCCACGAACTCGGCCAGCGTCTTGGCCGGGAACTTCGGGTTCACGCTGAGGATGTTGGGGCTGGTCACCAGGTTGCTGATGGGCGTGAAGTCCTTGACCGGGTCATAGGCCAGGTTGGGAAACAGGTGCGGAGCCGTGCCGTGCGTGCTGACGGTGGCCAGGCCCACGGTGTAGCCGTCCGGCTTGGCGCGCGCGGTGGCCACCATGCCGATCGTGCCGGAGGCGCCCGTGCGGTTTTCCACCACGATCTGCTGGCCCAGGATCTCGCCCGCCTTGGCCGCGGCCACACGGCCGACGATATCGGTGGGGCCGCCCGCGGGGAACGGCACGATCAGGGTAATGGGATGGTCGGGAAAAGCCGCGTGGGCCGCGGGCAGCACGGCGGCCAGCGCCAAGGCGGCACAAGTCTTGCGCATCATGATGGTTTGTCTCCTGTGGAGCAGATTGCTGTTGTTATCGAAGGGATTAGGCCGCGTCCGGACTGGACGAGGCGCGGCGAAGAATCTTGCCGGGGCGCGGCATGCCGGCGGCGGCGGGAAAGACCTGGAGTCCATTGACCAGCACCTGCTCCACGCCCGTGGAAGCCAGGGTGGGCGCCTCCCAGGTGGCGCGGTCCTCGACCGTGTCGGCGTCGAACACCACGATGTCCGCCCATGCGCCCACGCTGAGCTCGCCGCGTCCGGCCAGGCCGAAGACGCGGGCGGGCAAGGCGGTCATCTTGGCCACCGCGGCCTCCAGGGTCAGCAGTTCGGCCTCGCGCACGTAGCGGCCCAGCACCCGCGTGAAACTGCCCCACAGGCGGGGATGCGGATGTGCGTCGTTCGGCAGCCCGTCGGAGCCGACCATGCAGCATTCATGCTGGAAGATGCGGCGCACCTCGTCCTCGTCCATCGCAAAGTAGATGGCGCCGGCCGGGCACAGACGCTCGGCCGCGGTGGTCTTGTCGCAGCCCCAGCGCGCCGCGATGTCGCTCAGGTACTCGCCGCCGCATTCGGGATGCGGCGTCGACCAGGTGATGCGGATATCGTCGATCGTTTCCGCGCGCTCCGGGATCAGGATGGTGGAGCTGCCCGGATAGGGATAGATGTCCAGCGCCACTTCCACGCCTTCGGCGCGCGCGCGGTCTATGTTGGCCAGCGTGAGCCGGCTCTTGCCCCAGTTGCGGGGCATCATGCACTTGTGATGCGACAGCACGGTGGCGCAACCCGTGTTGCGGCCGATGGCCAGCACCTCGTCCACGGCGGCCTCCACCTCGTCGCCCTCATTGCGGATATGGCTGGTGTGCATCGCGCCGCGCGCCGCGGCCACGCGCGCCAGACCTTCCAGCTCCGCTTGCTGCGCCACGCCGCCGGGCTGGTAGGCCAGCCCGGTGCTGAAGCCCACGGCGCCCGCCGCCAGCGCGTCGGCCAGCATGCGCTGCATCAGGTCCTGCTCGTCGGCCGTGGGCTGCGCCTTGGGGTCGCGCATGGCCGCCAGGCGCAGGTTGGCGTGGCCCACCAGGGCCGCGACGTTGATCACGGGCTGGCGCAAGCGCAACTCGTCGAAGTAAGCGCCCATGCTGGCGAACAGCGGCGTCTCGCCCAGCAAGGCCAGCGCCGCCGCGGTGTTGCCCGGCAGCGGCGCGGGCGCGCCGCTCACGCCGCAATTGCCGACCACCACCGAGGTGATCCCCTGGCTGGTCTTCCACGCCAGGTCCGGCTTTTCCACGAACATCAGGTCGTCGTGCCCGTGCACGTCGATGAAGCCCGGCGCCACGATCTTGCCGCCGGCGTCCACGCGTCGCGCGGCCGCGACGGCCGCAAGGTCGCCAATGGCCGCGATGCGCTCGCCCGCCACGCCCACGTCGGCGCGCCGCCGCGGGCCACCCAGGCCGTCGATAACCCAGCCGCCTTCGATGATCAGATCCAGAGAGTCCTGCCGCATGATTGCCCAACCTTGATGAAGGCCCTAGTATCGTCGGCGCGATCAATCTGGAAAAATTGTTTTTATTGATCCATCTATCTGGTTTTGAAATGAATCGTCTGCCCAAGCATGTCACCTTGAAGCACCTGACCGCCTTTGTGGCGGTGGCTCAGGAATCCAGCTTCACGCATGCGGCCAAGCGCCTGTTCCAGACGCAGTCATCGGTGACCAGCCTGGTGCGCCAGCTGGAGGACGCACTGGGCACCCAGCTCTTCGCCCGCACCAGCCGGCGCGTGCTGCTGACCCCCGCGGGCGAGGAGTTCCTGCCGCGCGTCATGCGGCTGCTGGCGGACTTCGACGGGGTGATCGAGGACGTGGTGCGTTTTGGCGCGCTGGAGCGCGGACGCGTCGGCGTGGCGGCCGCGCCATCGGCGATCACGCAGATCATCGCGCCGGCCGCCGCCAGATTCTCGGCGCAATATCCGGCGGTGCGCCTGTATCTCAGCGACGACAACTCCGGGCGCATCCAGCGCAAGGTCGCCGCGCGCGAGGTGGACTTCGGCCTGACGAGCCGCTGGGCCGACACCGCGGGCTTGCAATTCGATGCCCTGCTGGAAGACCGTTTCGGCGTGCTGTACCGGGAGGACGACGCCAGCCTGCGCCCCGCCGCCGACGGCACGATGCGCTGGTCGGACCTGGCCGACCGCAAGCTGGTGGGGGTTGTGGACGAAACCGGCATCATGGCGCTGCTGCGCGCCCGTGCCGACCTGCCGATAGAGGCCGCCGCGCCATTCTACGAAGCCTCCAGCACCACTTCGCAGGCGGCGCTGGTCAAGGCGGGGCTGGGCGTGGCGCTGCTGCCGGCGCTGGCCGCGCAGCGGGTGCTGGAGCCCGGGCTGGCCTATGCGCTGCTGGCCCGGCCCACCGTGGTGCGCACGGTCTGCATCATCCGCCACAAGGAATATCCGTTGAGCCCCGCGGCACTGGCGCTGATCCGCGCGATCCACGAGTACCTGCGCACCGCGGCGCTGCCGGCCGGCTGCAGGCGGGTCCCGGCAAACGCCAGGCGCGCGAAGGCCTAGTGCCTGTTCACGCGGCGCGCAGCTTCTCATCCAGCGCGGCCAGGCCGGCCGCGAAAACGCCCTGGCCCACCGCCGCGGCCACGTCGTCCAATGCGGCGCCCTCCACGCGGAAATCCGCCCACCATTGCACCAGCGTCCCGCCGCCTTCGGTGACGGGATGCAGCGAAACGCCGGCCACGTAGTCGCGCATGGGCAGGTCGGTTTCAATGATGGAATAGCGCAGCGCGGTGCCCGGATCATCCAGCATCAGCAGCTGCTCGCGCACAAAGCCCGAAGGCTTGAGCGTCAGGTATCGCACGGAGCCCACCGCGTCGTGGCGTCCGCCCTCCTCCAGCCGGCTTTGGGCGATGCCCGGATGCCAGCCCCCGAGGCCATTGAAATCGCGAAACAGCGGCCAGACCTTGTCCAGCGGCGCATGGACGATGGCGGTGATATGTACGGTGTGCGGCATACGGGCTCCGGCGGACGCAGGACGCGTCGAACTAGGGAAACTGCGGGGCTGCAACTGCGAAAAGCAAACTCAGAACGTCAGATTCTTGAACTCGCGGGTGGCGGCCGTCAGCGCCTGCTCGGTGGGCAGGCGCTCCATCGAACTGGCGCCGTAGAAGCCATGGCAATGCTTGCAGGCGCGCAACACGTAGGCGGCGTCTTCGGGCATGGCGATGGGCCCGCCATGGCACAGCACGATGATATCCGGACGCACCGCCAGCGCAGCCTCGGCGATACGGTCGATGGCGGCCACGCAATCGTCCAGCGTCTGCGCGGTCTCGGCGCCGATGGAGCCGCCGGTGGTCAGGCCCATGTGGGCCACGATGATGTCCGCGCCCGCGCGGGCCATGGCCACGGCGTCGTCCTCGTTGAAGACATAGGGCGTCGTGAGCATGCCTTTCTTGTGCGCCAGACGGATCATGTCCACCTCCAGCGCATAGCCCATGCCGGTCTCTTCCAGGTTGGCGCGGAAGTTGCCGTCGATCAGGCCCACGGTGGGGAAATTCTGTACGCCGGCAAAGCCCTGGCGCTTCAGATCGTCCAGGAACACGTCGAAGTCGCAGAACGGGTCGGTGCCGTTCACACCCGCCAGGACCGGGGTCTGCTTGACCACCGGCAAGACTTCGCGGCCCATGTCCACGACGATCTCGTTGGCGTTGCCATAGGCGAGCAGGCCGGCCAGCGAACCCCGGCCCGCCATGCGGTAGCGGCCCGAGTTATAGATCACGATCAGATCGATGCCGCCCGCTTCCTCGCACTTGGCCGACAACCCGGTGCCCGCGCCGCCGCCCACGATGGGCGTGCGCGAGCGCACCATGGCGCGAAACTTGTCCAGCAGTTCGTTACGGTCAAAACGCGGCATGGCGGCAATCCTTAATGTGCGGCAATTTCAAGATAGTGTTCGACCGCCGTCTTCGCGAACAGCGGATCGTTGATGTGGCAGGGCACGCGCACGAGCCTGCGGTCGGCGGTCTGCACCAGCCTGGCTTCCAGCGCGGCGAACAAGGCGGCGTCGGCCTCGGGGTCCCAGAACGCCTGCCCCGGCGCGTCCAGCGCGGACACGCCGCCTTCGGGTATCAGGAAGCGCACCGGACCGTCGCAGCGGTTCAGGCGGTCGGCGATCCATTCGCCCTGCCGGGTGTTTTCCTCGGGGGTGGTGCGCATCAGCGTCACCTGCGGATTGTGTGGATAGAACTTGCGGCCCCGGTAGCGTTCGGGGATGGTGTCCATGCCGCCGAAATTGACCATGTCCAGCGCGCCGCAGGAACCCACGTAAGGCGCGCGGGTGCGCGCCACGGCGCCGAAGCGGTCCTCGGTGCAGGCCAGCACGCCGCCGAAGAGAAAATCGCAGACCTCGGTGGTGGTCAGGTCCAGCACGCCGGCAAGCAGATGGCTGTCCAGCAGCTTTTCCATGGACTGCCCGCCCGTGCCCGTGGCATGGAACACCAGGCAGTCGTAGCGCGATTCCAGCAGCGGGGTCACCTGCTGCACGCAGGCGGTGGTGACGCCGAACATGGTGATGCCCACGGCGGGGCGGCTGTCGTCGCTGGCGGCGCTGGCAGCCTGGCGGAACGCCCCGCCAATGGCGCCGGCCGCATTCGCCAGCACCCGGCGCGAGATTCGGTTCAGGCCCGCCACGTCCGTCACGGAATACATCATGGCGATGTCCGACGGACCCACGTAGGGCGCGACATTGCCCGAGGCCATCGTGGACACCATCACTTTGGGCGTGCCGATAGGCAGGGCGCGCATGGCCGGCGTGATCAGGGCGGTGCCGCCCGACCCGCCCAGGCCCAGCAAGGCGCCGATCCCGGCGTTGCCGGCGGCATAGCGCTCAAACGCCAGCGCCATGGCGGCAATGGCCGTGCCGCGGTCTCCGGTGAAGACGGCGCCGGGTCCTTCGGGATGGCTTTTGGCCACCTCTTGCGCCTGCACCTGGGCAGCGCTGGCCGCGCCCGAGGTGGAGACGTCCACCGACACCACGTCCAGCCCGTCGCGCTTGAGCAGATCCACCACGTACTCGGCCTCGTGGCCCTTCGTGTCGTAGGTCGCGGCGACAAAGATCCGCTGCTTCGTATGCGTCATGACTCCTCCGTGGGCGGCTACACTCCGTGCGCGCCTCGATATGTGAGGCCAAAGGCCTGTAGAATCTAGAAATGAGACGAAAGAATCATACTGAGACACCAGTCTCACGTCAAACCGAAACCCCCGCCAAGACGGGATCGACGGCAGCCGCCGGCGCGCGGCTGATCGCCCCCGCCAGCCGGCAGGCCGCGGACAGCGGCGAACCTCCGCACGGGCCACGCGCCCGCATGCGCAAGATCCTGCTGGACGCCGCGCAACAACTCATGGCGCAAGGCGTCACGCCGTCGGTCGCCGAGCTGGCCGAACACGCCCAGGTCTCGCGGGCGACGGCCTACCGCTACTTCCCCAGCCAGAGCGCGCTGATCGCCGCCGTGGTTGACGAAAGCCTGGGCCCCATCCTCGCCTGGGACTCCAGCGCGCCGGACGCCGCCGCGCGCGTCGACGAGCTGCTGCGTTTTGCCTACCCCCGCCTGGAATCTCACGAAGCCCCGCTGCGCGCCGCCATCATGGTGTCGCTGCAGCAGCACGCCGAGGCCAGCGCCGGCAAGGCGGGCCCGGAACCGCGGCTGGTGCGCGGCCACCGCGTCGACATCCTGAAGCGCGCCATCGCGCCGCTGGCGGCCGACCTGACGCCAGCGCAACAGGAGCGTGTGGCGCAGGCGCTGTCGCTGGTCTACGGTACCGAGGTGTTCCTGGTGCTCAAGGACATCTGGAAACTGGAGCTGCCCGAGATCACCGACGTGGTGCGCTGGACCGCCAACGCCATCATCACGCAGGCGCTCTCCGAGGCGCCCGGGAAGAAGTAGCGCATCCGGCGGCGCGAGCGCCGCTGTCATTCCCACGTCATTCAGAGCCCGCATAGTTCGGCGCTTTCGCGGCAGTGCTCTCCGCACGCCGCCATGACGTTGGAGTGTTTTAGATGCAGTTCGAAGTATCCCGCCTGCGGCGGGCCATCATGCCCTTGTCGCTGGCTTGCGTCACCCTCTTGAGCGCCTGCGGCGGCAGCGATGACGACGAGGCCGCGCCGCCTCCCGCCCCGCCCGTTGTGACCGACCCGGTGCCGCCGGTCGAGCCCAAGCCGGTCGAGACCGGCGCATGGACCACGGGCGACCTGCACGTGCACACCTACCAGTCCGACGATGCGCAGGTCAGCCTGGAAAGCGCGCTGGATCAGGCCTTCGACCGCTACGAGCTGGACTGGGCCGCGATCTCGAATCACCTGCGCCTGTCCTCGCGCGACCACACCGGCGTCGCGCTGGCCGGCGGCCAGATCCCCTTCTCCCAGGGCATGGCGCAATACGAAGTGCCCTTCATCAAGCAGGCTCAGGCCGCGGGCCGCTACGCCGGAAAGATCATCTTCTCATCGTTCGAATGGGACATGCCCACGCATGACCACGTCAACATCGGCATCGGCGTGAACGATCCGCTCTCGGCCAAATCGCTGGAGGCCGTTGCCGAGTTCGAATACCTTTTCACCAACCGCGACCCCAATCTGTTTGACCCGCTGCTGGTGTCGCGCCTGGCCGGCGAGACCCGCGCCTACACCACGCACGCCGATTCGCTGGCAGCGCTGAAGTGGCTGCGCGACAAGCATCCCGACAGCTACATGCTGCTGAACCACCCGTCGCGCTACGCGGGCAAATACACCGTCGCGCAACTGCGCGAGATGAACGACCTGGCGCCGTCCGTCTTCTTCGCCATCGAAGGCATGGTGGGCAACCAGATGGAACCGGACCGCGGCGGCTACGCCACGGCCTACACCGCCCCCTTCCTTCCCAACCGCACCTACGGCGGCGTGGACTACCTGGTCGCGCACCTGGGCGGCACCTGGGACGCGCTGCTGGGCGAAGGCCGCCGCATCTGGACCGTGGCCGATTCGGACTATCACTTCCGCACCGCCTCGGGCCTGTACAGCAGCGGCTACGCACCCGGCGAATATGCCAAGACCCATGTCTGGAAGGACGGCGACGACATGGCGGCCGTGGTGGCCGGCCTGAAGAGCGGTCGCCTGTTCGGCGTCTTCGGCGACCTGATCGACGCCCTGGACTTCCAGGCGCAAGGCGCGGCCGGCGCCGTCCACATGGGCGGAGAGCTCAAGGCGACGAAGGGCGAAAAGGTGGAGATCACCATCCGCTTTCGCAGCCCGGACAGCAACAACTACGAGTATCCGATCGAAAGCGGCAACCCCACCTACGTCAAGCCCACGGTCAATCACGTGGACCTGATCGTGGGCGACGTGGGCGCGCGCGCCGCGGCCGGCACGGCGGACTACGACCGCGACACCAACCCCTCCACGCGCGTGCTGGCCCGCTACACCCGCGCCGACTGGACGGTGGACGCGGAAGGCTACAACGTCATCAAGACCACGGTGACCGCCGACAAGAGCCAGTACTTCCGACTGCGCGGCACCAACCTTGCCGTCGACGTGGCGGGCGAGACCGCCGCCGGCGAACCGCTGCCCGACGCCAAGGTGGACCTGGCTGACAACGCGGCGCGCTTTAACGCCATCAACGCCCGCAACTACAACGACCTGTGGTTCTATTCGAACCCGGTGTTCGTGACCGTCGGCAACTAGCGGATCCGGCGACAAAAAAAAAGCCCGGCGTTTTTGCGCCGGGCTTTTTGCTTACTGCAGCGTTCGGGTGAAGATGAACTCGCCATCCTGCCAGTCCACCGGCACCACATCGCGCGGGCCGAACCTGCCTTCCAGGATCAGGCGCGCCACCGGATTCTCGATCTGCTGCTGGATCGCGCGCTTCAAGGGACGCGCGCCAAACACCGGATCGAAGCCGGAGCGGGCCAGTTCCGCCAACGCCGGTTCGGTGACTTCCAGGCGCATCTCCTGCTTTTCCAGGCGCTCGCCCAGGCGGCGCAGCTGGATGCGGGCAATCGATTCGATGTGCTGCGCTTCCAGCCCATGGAACACGACCACTTCGTCGATGCGGTTCAGGAACTCGGGCCGCAGCGTCTGCTTGAGCTCGTCCCACACCACTTCCTTGATCACGTCGTAAGGCTGGCCGGCCAGAGTCTGGATATGGTGCGAACCCAGGTTGGACGTCATGACGATGACCGTATTGCGGAAGTCCACGGTGCGGCCCTGGCCATCGGTGAGGCGGCCGTCATCCAGCACTTGCAGCAGCACGTTGAACACGTCCGGGTGCGCCTTTTCCACTTCGTCCAGCAGCACCACGCTGTAGGGCTTGCGCCGCACGGCCTCGGTCAGGTATCCGCCTTCTTCGTAGCCCACGTATCCCGGCGGCGCGCCGATCAGCCGCGCCACCGAGTGCTTCTCCATGAATTCGCTCATGTCGATGCGGATCAGGTGCTCTTCCGAGTCGAACAGGAACTCGGCCAGCGCGCGCGTCAGCTCGGTCTTGCCCACGCCGGTGGGGCCCAGGAACAGGAACGATCCATACGGGCGCGCCGGGTCCGCCAGGCCTGCGCGGGAACGCCGGATGGCGTCCGACACCAGGCGCACGGCCTCGTCCTGGCCCACCACGCGCTTGTGCAGGAATTCTTCCATGTGCAGGAGCTTTTCGCGCTCGCCCTGCATCATCTTGGACACCGGAATACCGGTGGCGCGCGACACGACTTCGGCGATTTCCTCGGCGCCGACACGCGTGCGCAGCAGGCGCGGACGGGACTCGTCGCCCTCGGCGTTCTCGGCCGCCTCGGCGGCGCCCACTTCGGCGGCCTTCAGGCGCGATTCCAGATCGGGCAGCTTGCCGTACTGCAGCTCAGCCAGCTTGTCGAACTGGCCCTTGCGCTGCAGCTCCGCCATCTCGGCGCGCACGCTGTCGATCTCTTCCTTGATGGCCTGGGTGCCCTGCACCGCAGCCTTCTCGGCCTTCCAGATTTCTTCGTAGTCGTTGTATTCGCGCTGCAGCTTTTCCAGTTCGTCTTCGATGACGCCCAGGCGGCGCTTGGACGCGTCGTCCGTTTCCTTCTTGACGGCCTCGCGCTCGATCTTGAGCTGGATGATGCGGCGGTCCAGCTTGTCCATCACCTCCGGCTTGGAGTCGATTTCCATGCGGATGCGCGCACCGGCTTCGTCGATGAGGTCGATGGCCTTGTCGGGCAGGAAGCGGTCGGTGATGTAGCGGTGCGACAGCTCCGCCGCGGCCACGATGGCCGGGTCGGTGATCTCGACGCCGTGGTGGATTTCATAGCGTTCCTGCAACCCGCGCAGGATGGCGATGGTGGATTCCACGTCGGGTTCGTCGACCAGCACCTTCTGGAAGCGGCGCTCCAGCGCGGCGTCCTTTTCGATGTACTTGCGGTATTCGTCCAGCGTGGTCGCGCCGATGCAATGCAGTTCGCCGCGCGCCAGCGCCGGCTTGAGCATGTTGCCGGCGTCCATCGCGCCTTCGGCCTTGCCCGCGCCGACCATGGTGTGCAGCTCGTCGATGAAGACGATGTTGCGGCCGTCGTCCTGGCCCAGCTCTTTCAGCACGGCCTTCAGGCGTTCTTCGAATTCGCCGCGGAACTTGGCGCCGGCCAGCAGGGCCGCCAGGTCCAGGGACAGCACGCGCTTGCCGCGCAGGCTCTCGGGCACTTCGTCATTGACGATGCGCTGCGCCAGGCCTTCGACGATGGCGGTCTTGCCCACGCCGGGTTCGCCGATCAGCACGGGGTTGTTCTTGGTGCGGCGCTGCAAGATCTGGATCGTGCGGCGGATCTCGTCATCGCGGCCGATGACGGGATCCAGCTTGCCCTGGCGGGCGCGCTCGGTCAGGTCCATCGTGTACTTGGACAGGGCTTCGCGGTTGGCCTCGCCTTCCGCGCCGGAGACGTTCTCGCCGCCGCGAACGGCGTCGATCGCGGCCTCCAGAGCCTTCTTCTGCAGGCCGGCCTCGCGCAGGATGCGCCCGGCGTCGCCCTTGTCGTCGGCCAGCGCCAGCAGGAAGAGCTCGCTGGCGATGTAGGTGTCGCCGCGGCGCGCGGCTTCCTTGTCGGTGCGGGTCAGCACGCCTTGCAGGTCGCGGCCCACCTGGACGTTGTCTTCGCCCTGCACCTGCGGCAAGGATTTCAGGGCGTTCTCGAGGGCCGGCGCCAGCCGGTTAACCGCCACCCCGGCCCGCGCCAGCAGGCTGCCGGCGCCGCTGTCGGAATCCGACAACAAGGCGGACAGTACGTGGACGGGCTCGATGTAGGGGTGATCGTTGCGGGCGGCCAGACTCTGAGCGTCGGCCAGGGCTTGCTGGAACTTGGTTGTAAGTTTGTCGAATCGCATAATGGTCGTAGTGGCTTGTTGGGGAGCCTGACCGATACGTGCCGGCGGGCTCGATAACCTGAATATGTGGCCGGATGAGAGAATTTCAACACCCGGCCGGCCTCATGGTCTTCTTCGACGTGCAGCAGCAACCTGAATAATGAGCATATACGTTTTTGTATACGGCACCCTACGAGCCGGCGAAATCAACGATCTGGCGCGGGCGGCGGCAGGACGCGGCCTGCCCGCCGCGAGCCATGTCGGGCCGGCCAGCGTGCCCGGCATGCTGGTGGATTTTGGCGACTGGCCTGGGCTGATTCCGGTGGCCGACGGCCGGCGCGTGCGGGGCGACGTTTTCCGGGTCGAACCGGCGCTGATCGCCCTGATGGACGAGATCGAAGAGTACCGGCCCGGCCAGCCCTGCCTCTTTGTGCGCCGCGAGGTCCAGGCCCGCATGGAGCCCCCTGGCCAGGCCGCCCTGCTGAGCTGCCAGTACTACCCCATCGACCCGGCGCAGCGGGCCGAAGCCATCGATATCGCCGGCGACGACTGGATCGCCTACCGGCTTGCGCGGATAATGTCCGGCGGCCGGTAAGCCGGCGCCCGGCAGGCCCGGCGCCCGGTAAGACACCCGTAGTAACAACGGACTACAATAGGCGCCTGTCTCACGCTTCACACCCGTTCCGGCCTTCCGCCGCGCAATGGGCACTCTAAAGGTCATCGTATGCAAAAACGGGTTCCTATTGCCCCTGATGCCGCCCACTGTTCCACGTGCATGCTGGGCCACGTCTGCGTTCCCGTGGGCATGGCAGCCGCCGAAGTCGAAAAGCTGGACGAGCTGGTGAAGGAACGTGTCCGCCTTGAAAAGGGCAAGACGCTGTATTCGCTGGACCACCCGCTGGACGCCGTGTATGGCGTGCGCTTTGGCAGCCTCAAGACACAACTGGAAGACGCGACCGGCCAGATCCAGATCACGGGCTTTCACCTTCCGGGCGAAATCGTCGGCATGGACGGCATGCTGGACGGCAAGCACGTGTCTGCAGCGGTAGCCCTGGAGGATTCCGAGGTCTGCGTCATCCGCCTCAATGAAGTCGATCGCGTGGCCACGCACCTGCCGTCGCTGCAGCAGCAGTTCCGCCGCCTCATGAGCCGGGAGATCACCCGCTCGCACCAGATGCTGGCCTCGCTGGGTTCCATGCGCTCCGAGCAGCGCCTGGCGGCCTTCCTGCTGAACCTGTCGCAACGCTATGCCTCGCTGGGCTATTCGTCCACGGAGTTCGTGCTGCGCATGAGCCGCGAGGAAATCGGCAACTACCTGGGATTGACGCTGGAGACGGTCAGCCGGCTGTTTTCGCGCTTTGCGCGCGACGGCCTGATCAAGATCAACCAGCGCGAGGTCCGCATCCTGGACCTGCCCGCGCTCAAGCAGCTGCTGGGCCACGAAGGCTGCTGAGCTTAAGCCGCGCCATGCGTCGCGCGCTTGCAATCCCTATGCTCCGGGCCCTGCGGGCCCGCGCGCCGCGTCTGGCGCGCGGCCTCGCGGGCGCATTCGCCATGGCGGCCCTGCTGGCGCCCATGGCCGCGCGCGCACAGACGCCGCTGCCCGATCCCTACGACTACGACGAAACCGTGGCCACGCCCAAGCGCGCGGCCCCGCTGCGCTGGCAGACGGTGGAACTCGGCAAGCCCGGGCACCGGTACAAGATGCCGGTCTATGCCAACCGCGACCTGGGCAAGGATGACCTGCGCGGCATCAAGCAGGTGCTCATCGTCATCCACGGCGTCAAGCGCGACGCCGACCACTACTACGAAACCGCCGCCGCCCTGGTGGCGGAGAACGCCGGTCGGGCGCGCGACACGCTGGTCCTGGCGCCGCGCTTCTCGGGGTCGATCGACTCGGGTTTCGGCGGCATGGCGGCCTGGCGCAAGGCCAGCTGGGAAGACGGCGAAGACAGTATCCAGGCGGCCGGCCGGCCCGCGCCGGTCAGCTCGTTCCAGGTGCTCGACGACCTGCTGCGCAGCCTGGACGATCGCAAGCGCCTGGCATCCCTGGCGGGCATTGTGCTGGCCGGACACTCCGCCGGCGCGCAGCTGGTGCATCGCTATGCGGTGCTGAACAACGTCGACGGCCAGCTGCGCCGCGACGGGCTGACGCTGCGCTACGTCATCGCCAACCCCTCTTCCTACCTGTACCTGACCAACGAACGGCCGCGCGCCGACGGCAAGGGCTATGCGCCCTACGAGCGCGGCATCTGCCCCACGTACAACCAGTACAAGTACGGCACGGACAAGCTGCCCGCGTACGCGCGGGATGCCGACGATTCCAAGCTCTTCGTGCGCTACGCGGCGCGCGACGTCGTCTATCTGCTGGGCGGCGCCGACAACAATCCGGAACACCGGCTGCTGGACAAGGCCTGCGGCGCCGAAGCCCAGGGAGCCACCCGGCTGGCCCGCGGCACGGGCTATGTGCAGTACGAACATGTGCTGGCCGCCCGCGGTGCCAAGCCCGTCGCCCTGCGCCACAACAGCTTCGAGGTGGGCGGCGTGGGCCATGACAGCAAGCGCATGTTCGGCTCGATCTGCGGCGTGCGCGCACTGCTGGGCGACGGCGCCCAGGCTGCCGACGGCGCCGCGGCCTGCGACATCATCAAACCGCGCGGCAAGTAACCGCCGCCCCCGTTCTCCCCTTTATTCGCCACGCCCTGGCGGCCGGCCTAGGGAAATTCCGGATTCCCCAGGCTTGACAAGGGGGTTCCATCGTCCTAAAACTTAACCTTATGGTTAACTTTAACGACAACATGCTTGATGGCATTTTTTCGGCGCTGGCGGATGGCACGCGGCGCCGGGTGCTGGCCGACCTGGAACAGGGATCGGCATCGGTCAGCGCGCTGGCCCGGCCCCATGCCATGTCCTTGCCCGCGTTCATGAAGCACCTGCGGGTGCTTGAAGACGCCGGCCTGATCGCGCGCGCCAAGGACGGCCGGGTAGTGAGCTGCACGCTGTCGCCCGAACCCATGCGCGCCGCTTCCGACTGGCTGTCCCGCTACGAGAAGTTCTGGAACGGGCAACTGGATTCGCTGGCGCGATATCTCTATCACGAAGAGGAGACCCACCCATGGAAAACCGAAGCCCCACTTCCGACTCCCACATCGAACTCCGGCTCCGGCGGCGCTTCGACGCCCCCGTCGAGCGGGTCTGGCGCGCCTGGACGGACCCGCAAGCGCTGATGCGCTGGTTCGGTCCGGCCGGAACCCGGCGCGTGCTGCTGGCCGAGACCGACGTGCGCGCGGGCGGCGCCTACCACGTGGGCTTTGCGACCGAAGACGGACGGGAACACTACGCCAGCGGGCATTACCAGGAAGTGGAGCCTGCACGCCGCCTGGTCTTCACATGGGCCTGGCGCGAGACGCCCGAAGAAACGTCGCTGATCACCCTTGAATTCACCGCTGCGGGCACGGGCACCGAATTTGCCTTCCTGCAGACCCCGTTTGTCGATCAGGCCACCCGCGACAGCCATGAACATGGCTGGTCGGGCGCGATGGACCGGCTTGCGGATCATCTGGCGGGCCGGGCCTGAATTCCCGCCGTTCGCCCCTGCCCGGGCCTTGCGGCCCGTCACGCAAAGGAGTCGTACGATGCAAACCGATCACTCCGTCGTATCCCGCCACGAATGGAACCTCGCGCGCGAAGCGCTGCTGCGCCGCGAAAAAGAAGCCACCCATGCCCAGGACGCGCTGGCACGCGACCGCATGGCCCTGCCCTGGGTCCAGGTGGACAAGGCCTATCAGTTCCAGGACGCCAGCGGCGCGCACAACCTGGCCGATCTGTTCCAGGGCAAGAGCCAGCTCATCGTCTATCACTTCATGTTCGGCCCCGACTGGGAGGAAGGCTGCGTGGGCTGCTCATTCCTTGCCGACCATCTGGACAGCGCGCTGGTGCATCTGCGCCACCATGACGTTTCGGTGGTGGCGGCCTCGCGCGCGCCTTATGCCAGGCTGGCCGCGTTCAAGCAGCGCATGGGCTGGCGCTTCGATTGGTTCTCGTCCGAGGGCTGCGACTTCAACTTCGACCTGGGCGCCTCCCTGCCCAAGGCCGACGGGGACGTCGAGGAGCGGCCGGGGGCAAGCGCCTTCTTCCGCGATCCGGACGGCGAGATCTTCCACACCTACTCGACCTTCGAGCGCGGCGTGGAACGCCTGGCGGGCGCCTACAACTACCTGGATCTCGCGCCGCTGGGACGCAACGAAAACGGGCCCCATTTCAACGTGGAAGACTGGGTGCGCCACCATGACCGCTACGACGACGCCACGCACAAAGCCTGCCACGCCCACGGCTAGGCCCTGGCTGCCGTCCTCGAGCGGCCTGGCGGGCCTTTGGCTGGCCTGCACGGCGGCCATGGCCGCCGGCCTGCTGATCGACACCTGGCGCATTCCCGCCGCGTTGCTGGCCAGCGAATGCGGCGCGCCGGGCAGCCTGGCGGAACTGGCCTGGCGGCACGCGACGCTGATGCCCGCCAGCAGCGCCGCGATGGCGCTGGCGGCGCTGCTGCCTTGGCCCAGGACGCAAGGCGCGGCCCCGCCGCTGGCGGCGCGCCTGGCCTGCGCCGCGCTCATGGCTGTCGGAATGATTCTGGGCGCGCGGCTGGGCATCGCGGCGGCGCTGTCCCTGGGCACGGCGCCCTTCGGCGGCATGGCGCTGGGAATGGCGGCAGGCATGGCCGCCGCGCTCCTGCCCGCCTGCGCGCTTAGCGCCTGGCGCCGGTAAGCGGACGCACGGGCGCGGGAGCGGTTTCGATCGGCGCGGCGTGCGGCGCCTGGATTTCCAGCGGCGACGCGGCCTGCGCCACACAGGGCAGGATCCAGCCCTCTTCTTTTTCGTCGCGCGACAGGCCCGGCCATTCGATGCCGTAGACCACGGAGCCTTCCAGCATCAGGCACATGCAGGCACGGCAGGTGCCGTTGCGGCAGGAGCTGGGCAGCTTGATGCCTGCCGCCTGCGCGGCCAGCAGCACCGGCGTACCGGCCTCCGCATCAAAACGCAGGCCGGACGGCTGAACGAGGACCGGGTATGCGGGCATGGCCTTGGGACGTTGCGCGCCCCGCCTCAGGCGGCGTTGTCGCGCCACTCCAGCTGCCAGGCGCCGGACAGCACGTTCTGCATCCAGAGGACGCAGGTCAGCGTCTTGGCGTCGGTGACTTCGCCCTTGCCGCATGCTTCGATCAGGTCCGCGGGCTGCGCGCTGATCACGTCCAGGAACTCGTCCTGGTCGAGCTGGCGCGGCCCGGCTCGCAGGCCGCGCGCAAAGAAGATATGGATGATTTCCGTGGAATAGGCAATGGCCAGGTGCAGGCCTCCGGCATGCGCCCACTGATCCGCGGTGTAGCCCGTTTCTTCGAGCAGCTCGCGCTTGGCGCAGGCCAGCGGGTCTTCGCCCGGATCGAGCTTGCCGGCGGGAAACTCGGTCATGACGCGCCCGATGGGATAGCGGAACTGGCGTTCCAGCAAGACCCGGCCGTCATTGAGCAGCGGAATGACCACCACGGCGCCCGGATGCACCACGTATTCGCGGATGCCGGTGTTGCCGTTGGGCAGGCTGACGGTGTCGCGGCGTATCTTCAGGAAGCTGCCGTCATACGACGCTTCGCTGGTCACGAGCTTTTCAACGAGGTGGGAATCGGGTGTGGGCTTCATGGCATGCAGCTTACCATCGCCCCCCGGGGTCCGGCTCGCTCAGCCGAACTTGCGCACGGCGTCCAGCGCCAGGCCGGCGCCGATGCTGCCGAAAAGGTCCCCTTCGACGCTGCGCGCCGTCGGCACCAGCGCCGACACGGTTTCGCGCAGGCGCGGCACGCGGCTGGAACCGCCGGTGAAGAACACCGTGTCCACATCCGCCGTCGATACGCCGGCGTCGCGCAGCAGCTGGCCCACGGTGGTCTCGACCTTTTCAATCAGGCGGCCCACGCAGGCGTCAAACGAAGGACGCGTCACGTCCACGCCCAGCTCGGGCGCGACACGCGACAGATCGATGCGCGCGGCGGGCGCTTCCGACAGCGCGATCTTGGCCTCTTCCACCTGCACTGCCACCCAATGGCCCGCACGTTCCTTGACCAGGTTCAGCAGCAGGTCGATCTTGTCGCGGTCGCCGGCTTCGGCGCGGATGTAGGCGAAGTGTTCGGCCGCCTTGCGCGTGTAGGCCTGGTTGATGGTGTGCCAGCAGGCCAGGTTGCCATATTGAGTCGAAGGCACGTCCTTGCCGCTGCGCAGCTGGCTGCCCAGGCCCAGCAAGGGCATGACGTGCGCCAGGCTCAGTTGCTTGTCGAAATCCACGCCGCCGATGTGCACGCCGCCATAGGCCAGGATATCTTCCCGGCGGTCGGGCTTGGCGGCCCGGCCCGGCCCCAGGCGGATCAGCGAAAAGTCAGAGGTGCCGCCGCCGATGTCGATGACCAGCACCAGTTCCTCGCGATCGATCTGCGATTCATAGTCGAATGCGGCGGCCAGCGGCTCGAACTGGAATTCGATATCGGTGAATCCCACGCTGCGCGCGATCTCACCCAGCGTGTCCTGCGCGGTCTGGTCGGCGGCGGAATTGTCGTCCACGAAGAAGACCGGCCGGCCCAGCACGGCGCGCGTGAAGCCGCGGCCCGCAGCCGTCTCGGCGCGCGCCTTCAGCTCGGCGATGAAGCGCGTCAGCAGCACGCGGAACGGAATCGAACGGCCCTGGACTTCCGTCGAACCGTCGATCAGCGAACTGCCCAGCAGGCTTTTCATCGAGCGCATCAGGCGCCCGTCGTAGCCGGCCAGGTAGTCGGAGATGGCGGCGCGGCCATAGCTGACCTCGGCGTCCTCGTCATGAAAGAAAATGGCCGACGGCAAGGTGGTCTTGCCATCTTCCAAAGCGAGGAGCGCGCGTTGGTCGGGACGGCTCCAGCCTACGGTGGAGTTGGAGGTGCCGAAGTCGACGCCGCATGCGGTGGAAATCATGGGGATTCTGGGGCTGAAAGCAAAACGGCGGACAAGTGTACTCGCTTCGGCTCCGCCCACACGTAATCCGGCCCCTTCCCTGGCCCGCGCGCCTATTGCTGGCGGCGCTGCTCCAGCTCTTGAAGGCACTGCGCCAGGCCGGCCTGCATCTGCGCATTGGACACGGCGGCGCGATCCGACACCTGGCGGCAGCGCACAAACTGGGCCTGGCTTTCCGGCGTATCCTGGACGGCGGGCGCGGCCCCGGGTTGGGGCGAGACCGTCATGCGCAATGTCGAAGGCGGCGAGAGGCTGCCGTCCTTGGAGCGGACGCTGGGAAACTGCATTTCCTGCGTGGGAGGAGCGGCGTTCTGGGCCTGGGCGGCGCCCGCCGCGCACAAGGCGGCAAGCAGGAAAGCGGAGACGTGGTGTTTATTCATGGCAACCTCTCTTCGATGAGCCAGCGCCCGGACGCGGGGCCGATGGCCTGCCTCCGAGCGCGCCGCACTATCGTAGCCTCAGCCGCCATCAGGCATCGTGCCAAGACGCTACACAATCCTCGCCAGTTGTTTCCTGCGGTTTCGCGGCAAACGCTAGGGAGCCCGCCTGGATTTGCGCAAGGGATCGAGCAGCGTGGACAGGCCGTTGTGATCCAGCTCATGCATCAGGGCCAGCAGGCGCCCCAGCTCGCCGGGCGGAAAGCCCTTGCGCGCGAACCACGCCAGATAAGGCCCGGGCAGATCGGCGATCAGCCGCCCCTTGTACTTGCCGAAAGGCATGTCGCGGGTCACCAGCAAGGAAAGCAGTTCAGGATCCATCACGTTCAACCCGGCGTGTCGCCAGCAAAGATATCGGCGGCGGGCACGGCGGCGATCTTCACGCCGAAGCTGGAAATGGCCGGCAGCGTGGCGTTGTGGTGCGCCCGGATCCGGGCGCCGGACGCATGGGGCTTGTCGTGAGTGGTGTGGGCATCGGCGGCCAGGGTGACGGGCATGCCCAGCCCCGCCGCGCGCCGCACCGTGGTGTCCACGCAAAACTCGGTGGCATAGCCGCACACCACCAGCCGCGTCACGCCGGCGTCGGCCAGCGCCTGGCCCAGCCCGGTGCGCAGGAAGGAATCGGGCGTGGTCTTGCGGACCCGGATGTCGCCGTCGGCCGGCGTCAGGCGCATGTCCAGCTCCCAGCCGGGCTCGCCGTGCGCCATCAGGGTGCCGGGGCTTTCGTGCTGCACGTAGATGACCGGTGCGCCGGCCGCACGGGCGCGATCGGCCAGCGCATTGATGCGCGCCAGGACATCGGCGGCGTCAAAGGGCGGCGGCGATGTTTCAAACAGCGCGCGTTGGACGTCGATCACGATCAGGGCGGAGTTCATGGGTTTCCCGGTAGGCTGATGGCAGCGAGTCTACCGCCAAACCCGGCCGATCCGCACCCTGCGCGCGCCTGTCAGCCGCACTCCGCGCCCACGATGGGAGGCGGCCAGATCCGCGCATACATCCAGAAGTGCCGCGGCTCGCCGCGCACGATGCGATACCCATGCAACAGCCCTTCGCGCTGATAGCGGCAGCGCTCCAGCACGCCCGCCGAAGCCAGGTTGGAATCCAGCACCGTGGCCTGGATGCGCGCGAAACCCAGGGTCTGCAAAGCCCAGTCGCTGACGACGGCGCACGCCTTCGTGGCCAGCCCCTGCCGCCAGTACTCCGGAGCGATGTCATAGGCGATTTCGGCGCGCCGGTGCGTCAGCGCGATCTCGTTCAGCCCGATGGTGCCCGCCAGCCGGTCGTCGGGGCCGGCGATGGCCAGGCGCATGCTGTGCGAGCGATCGGGCCGCGCATAGGCCCGGATCAGCTCGGCCAGCTCGCCGGGGCCGTCCAGGCGCCAGCTCGTGTGGCGAGTGACCACCTCCTGATGCAGATAGGCATACCAATTGGCCGCGTCGTCCTCGCGCAGGGCGCGCAGGCGCATGCCGGGCACGCCCAGGTCGGGAAGGTCTTGGGGCCAGTCAGGAAACGTCGTCGGCATCGGGCGCCTGGGTGAAATGCGGCGCCGGACCTCGGCGCCAGGAAACGTGTAACTCAATCTTGGCGCGGCGGCATCAGAATTCCAGCCGCCCCTTCGGTTCGGCAAACGGCGCCATGACATGCTCGCGATAAGCCGGCCGGCTCATGGAGCAATGACGATGCTGGGTTCGCACCGCACCGGAAAATTCACGGAGTTGGCGATGAAGCAGAAGTGATGCGCGCGTTCGTGCAGGGCCTCGGCCAGCGCGGCATCGCCACCGGCCCGGATGGTGACCTGGGGCCGCAGCGTGACCTGCGAAAACGCGCCGCCGCGCTCGCGGTCCTCGACCATGACGCCCTGCGCCTCATCCCGGTACGCCTCGACCGTCACGCCTTCGACCGCGCAAAAATGCAGGTACCAGAGCTTGTGGCAGGCAGACAGCGACGCCACCAGCATGTCCTCGGGATTCCAGCGCGCCGGATCACCGCGGAAAGCCGGATCGGAGGATCCCGGCAAGTCGGGCTTGCCCGCGGCCTGGATCAGGTGGTCGCGGGAATAGGCCGCATAACTGGACGTGCCAGTCCCGGTATTGCCGGTCCAGTCCACGGTCACGGTGTAGTGGTGTTCGCCTTTCATGCCTGTCGCCCCGTCGTCGCGGCGGCTGCGGCCCAATGCCGCGCCCGCGCGGAAAGAACGCCGAGCTTAGCGCAAGCACGGACGGGCAAGATAGCCCCGATGGAACCGCAGGGCTTTACATCCCGTTTCAGCACGCGGCAGTTACTATCCGTATCGTGAATGCGTCCATCCGTTAGTCACACAGGAGCTCGCCATGATGAAAACCACCCTGACCTGCACCCTGACGCTGGCGCTGCTTGCCGGCTGCGCGCCGTCCAAGCCCATCGCCGCCGGTTCCGCGCCCGTGGACGGCCACACCTCCCGCAACTCGCTGGACTGGCCGGGCACCTACGAAGGCACCCTGCCCTGCGCCGACTGCCCGGGCATCCGCGTCCGCCTGACGCTGATGAAGGACGGCCGCTACGAAAAGCTGACCCAGTACCTGGACCGCCAGCCGCAGCCCGAGATCGTGACGGGCACCTTCAGCTGGGAATCCGACGGCGGCACCATCCGGCTGGACGCCGCGGGCGACAGCCAACGCTATTTCGTCGGCGAAAACCAGATAACCATGCTGTACCGCGACGGCACGCGCCCCACCGGCCCGCTGGCCGCGCAGTACATCCTGCGCCGCGCGCAATAAGGCATCGCGCGGGCCCCGCGCTTGCGGCTATTCTTTCGGAATCGTCCGCGCTCCACCGCGCGGCCTTTCCCCGATAAAGGAAGCCATGAAGACCGATCACGAGCTGCTGTCCGCCTTCGCCCCGACGGGCGTGCTGCGCGCCTCCATCAACCTGGGCAACCCCATCCTGGCCAACGCCGACCCCGCCACCGGCCAGCCCGGCGGCGTGTCGGTGGACCTGGCCACGGAGCTTGCGCGCCGCCTGGACGTGAAGCTGGAACTGGTGGTGTTCAAGTCGGCCGGCGAATCCGTCAACGCGGTCGCGGCCGAACAGGCCGATGTGGGCTTTTTCGCCATCGACCCGCTGCGCGGTGAACAGATCGCCTTCACCGCCCCCTACGTCGTCATCGAAGGCGCTTACCTGGTGCGCCAGGACTCGCCCATTGCCAGCAAGGATGAAGTCGACAGCAAGGGCCTGCGCGTCGTGGTCGGCAAGGGCAGCGCCTACGACCTTTACCTCACCCGCGAGCTCAAGCAGGCCGAGATCTTCCGCGCCCCGACCTCGCCCGCCGTCGTCGACACCTTCTTGCAGGAAAACATGGAGGTTGCCGCGGGCGTGAAGCAGCAGCTGCAGGCCGACGCCCTGCGCCTGGGCGGACTGCGCCTCCTGGACGGCCACTTCATGCTGATCCGCCAGGCCATGGGCGTGCCCAAGAGCCGTGGCGACCAAGCCAGCGCCTACCTGTCTGCTTATGTCGAAGCCATGAAGAAATCGGGCTTTGTCGCCGAAGCGCTGGCGCGCCACAAGATCCAGGGCGCCGCCGTGGCGCCGCTGGAAGCCTGACAGGTTCAGTGGCTGATCATCCAGGGCCGCGCGCCCGCGAATGACTTCGCCCCGTCCGCCGTGGTGCGCGTCTTGCCTGACGAACGTCCGCCCGAACAACACCCGCAGTTCATGCCGTGGCCCGCGCGCGAACTGCGCGGTTCGTTCGCGCTGCGCTCGTTGGCCGCCCGCGCGCGGTTCACGGCCGAAGACAGCGCCGAGATCGCCGGCGCCCCGCCCACGATGCGGCCGGCCATCGCGCCGCATTGCGGGCAGGCCGCCGGATCGCGCCACTGCGCCAGCGGCCGCAGCGCGGCGAATTCGCCGCAGTCCCCGCAGGCATAGTCATACATCGGCATCGTCGTCTCCTAGCGGTCGCGCGACAGCGGCATGTCCACGCCGCCCTTGATGTGCTTGATGGGCCCGGCCGCCGAAGGCTGGATATCGAAGTCGAAGATCTCGGTGGGCAGCCACAGCGTGGCGCACGAGTTGGGAATGTCGACCACCCCGCTGATATGCCCCTGCACCGGCGCGCAGCCCAGCAGCGAATAGGCCTGCGCCCCCGAATAGCCGAACTTCTTCAAGTATTCGATGGCGTTCAGGCAGGCCTGCCTGTAGGCGACGTTCACGTCCAGGTAGTGCTGCTTGCCCTCTTCGTCCACCGAAATGCCTTCGAAGATCAGGAAGTCCTTGTAGGCCGGCGTGATCGGGCTGGGCTTGAAGATCGGGTTCTTGATGGCGTATTTCTCCATGCCGCCCTTGATCAGCGACACGCGCATATGCACCCAGCCCGCCATTTCGATCGCGCCGCAGAACGTGATTTCCCCGTCGCCCTGCGAGAAGTGCAGATCGCCCACCGACAGCCCGCCGCCTTGCACGTACACCGGGAAGAACACACGGGCGCCGCGCGACAGGTCCTTGATGTCGCAATTGCCGCCGTGCTCGCGCGGCGGCACCGTGCGCGCGCCCTCGCCCGCCGCCTTGTCGCGGTCCGCGCCCTGCAGCGCACCCATGTGGGCCGTCTTGGGCGCGGGCGGATTGGCCAGCGGCGGCACGCGGTTCGGATTGGTGTCGATCAGCGCCTGCTCGCGCCGGTTCCAGGTGTCCAGCAGTTTCTTGTCCGGCAGGCAACCGATAAGGCCCGGATGGATCAGGCCCGCGAAGTTCACGCCGGGAATATGGCGCGACGAGGTGAACATCCCATGGAAATCCCAGATGGATTTCTGCGCATGCGGAAAATGCTCGGTCAGGAAGCCGCCGCCATTGTTGCGGCTGAAAAAACCATTGAAGCCCCACAGGCTGTCGGGCTTGGCGCCGATGTCCAGCAGGTCGACCACCAGCAGGTCGCCTGGCTCGGCGCCTTCCACGCCCACCGGGCCGGACAGGAAATGAACCGTGGACAGATCCACGTCGCGCACATCGTCGGCGCTGTCGTCGTTCTTGATCGCGCCGCCGGTCCAGTCGTAGGTTTCCAGGATGAAATCGTCCCCTGGCTTCACCCACACGGCCATCGGGATATCCGGATGCCAGCGGTTGTGGATCTGCTTGTTCTCGTAAGGGGATTGTTCCAGATCGACACTGATAAGCGTATTGGCCATTCTCTTTCATCTCCATCGTAATGTGTTGATAAAACAGAACTTTCAATCATCGGCCGTCCAATATGGAAGCCACTGCCTGGCAACGTAAGCCGTTGATCTGTGAAGCACGGTAGGACAGTTTTGGACAGCGGTAAACTGGCTTTTTTCCCAGTACCGCCATCCGTCCTACTTCATCCCGCTAACGCCATCCCGAAAGCGGCTCAGCCGCCAAGCAGAATTCCCAGGCGGCTGTTCCAGGTGTCGCCATAGCCTTTGCCGACGACAGGGATCCGGATCAAGGGCCTTTTGAGGTCCCGGGTGGAAAAGTCGAAATGGACATTCTTGAGGGCGAACCCGCCACTGCCTGAAGTCTCCGTCCATTTCAGCTGCCACTGCCTGATATAGGAAAAATCGAGCACTTCGCCAGGATCCTTTGCCCCCGAAACCATGCAGATTTTCTGAGTCTTGGGATCGAACGCAATGACAAGCTTCTTATCCTTGTCGCTGAGGATCAGTTCGTTGTCGATGTCGGTTTCGGGAAAGGACGTGCCCAGTCGCTGGTTGTGTTCGCGAAACTTCGCCAGCACGGCTTTGTGCCGCTTCTGCTGGCGATGAATTGCCCAAGCGATCAAAGCGACGATCGTCAGGACGAGGGAGATGATATTGAACATGGCGATTATTTCCGATGGCTTATGGAAGCTGCATCGGCATTAACGGCCACCAGGGCGACAACTTTAGGGACGCGGCGAGTTAATGCAGAGCCCAGCACCCACAACCTGCGGTATCGCGCGCAATGGCGGAACCAGCGCCGCAACCTGCCGCGGGGACATATCGCAGCAGTTATGATGCCAGCCATTCTTAACGCAATACCAAGGTTCCCCGCATGGCAGCATCGCACCGCCGGCCTCTCGCCGCCCTCTTGATCATCGCCGCCTGCGCGAGCGCGCCCGCCCGTGCCGGCGACGACTGCGTCGCCCAGGTCGACGCCGAACTGGCCCGCATCAAGCAGGCGCAGGACGTCCAGCGCACCCGCGAGGCCGCCAATGAGCTGCAGCTGAACCGCGAGCTTTGCCAGGGCCGCCTGGACTTGCTGGACGCGCGCTTTGCCCTGAGCGACGACTTCGAGGCCTGCCGCCGCCAAGGCGTGAAATTCTCGGACCAGGTCGTGCGCACCCTGTCCGACGCGTCCGACGACCTGAGCAGCATGAAGGCCGCCTGGATCCGGACCTGCGGCCTGCACATGAAAGACTGATCAGGTCCTCTTGAAGCGCATCACGCGGCTTTCATGTCCGCGATATGCGGATAGAAAATGGCGCGGCTGGGATCGAAGCCGTAGAGGTGCTCGAATCCGGTGGCGTCCGCGGCCAGCGCAAGAACCGATTCCAGAATGAAATCCGCCTTGTCGTCCGACAGCAGAGCACTGAAGTTCAACCTGATGAAGCCAGGCTTTTCGATCTCGCGGCCGTCAAGAATGGCCTGACGCATCTGCAGCGACCTGCCCTCGTCGATCTCCAGCAGGCGATGGACATAGGGCCCGGCGCAGGCGCAGCCGCCCCGCGCCTGAATGCCGTAGCGGTCGCTCAGCATGCGGGTCACCAATTGCTGGTGGACGAAACCGCCCTTGCCATTGCGCACCCGGAACGAGAAGATCGGCAAGCGGTTCGCCGTGAGCGATCCCAGCAGTTCCAGTTGTTCCGAACCTTGCCATGCGGCAAGCGCCCGCTGCACGAAGTGCGCATTGCGCTGCTGCATGAAGTCGGCGCCCAAGGCCTCCTTCACCAGCAGGACCAGCGCGGCGCGGATGTCTCCGACGACATTGGGCGTGCCCGCTTCTTCCCGGGATTCCAGGCTGGCGCTGTAATCGTGGCCAAGGGGCGAAACGAATTTGACGGTGCCGCCGCCGGGCCAGGTCGGCGTGGTGTCGAGGACCGCGTCGTGGCGCACGATCAGCACGCCGGATGCGCCGGGGCCACCAATGAATTTGTGCGGCGAGAAAACAATGGCGTCGATCTGCGCATCGGCTGCCGGCGACATCCGGATGGACAGATACGGCGCGCCGCCGGCATAGTCCCACAGCATCTTCGCGCCCGAGCGCTTCACCAGCCGGGTGATGGCGGGAACATCCGCAACAATGCCGGTCACGTTGGAGGCCGCCGACAGCGCGCAGATAACGAGCGTATCGTCCGTGCACTCCAGTGCCGCGGCCAGTTGGGCCAGGTCCGGTCCGCCTTCCGCGCTTTCTTCCAGCTCAATGATGTCGGCGCCGCATTCGCGCCAGGGCAAGATATTCGAATGATGCTCGTACGGGCCGATGACCACGCGGACTTTCCTGCCCGCGGCAATCGCCGCGTGCACGCCGAAAAGGTGCACCAATCTGTTGATGCCCGCCGTTGCGCCCGAACCGGCAAAAATGACCGCATGTTCTTCGTTCGCGCCGCAGCACCGGGCGACTGCGGCCCGCGCCTCGCGGCGCAAACGCGTAATGAATCCACCGCAATAGGAGGCCTCGGTATGCGAGTTGGCGTAATACGGAAGCACTTGCTCAAGAACGAAGCGCTCCACTTGCATCAGCGCCCGGCCGGACGCGACATAGTCGGCATAGACCAGCGCTTTAGCGCCAAACGGGCCTTCAATGAAAGCATCCTTGCCGATGAGCCCTTCGGCGAGCGCCGCGGCGACATCTCCGGTTTTCAGGCTGTCTTGAAATTGCTGCAACGGTCCCGTCTTGGCCGGGACCCGGACCGGGGCCGCGGCGGTAAGCGTAGTCATGTGATGTCTGTTCCGAAGTAATCGGAAATATCATACGATGGAAGCCAATATGAAACATCACCGTTTTTTTGCCATAAGCACATAAAAACGGGTCATATGATCGAATATATGGAAAAAATAGACAAACTTGATCTAAGCATAATCTCTTGCCTGCAAAAAGACGGCGCGCTGTCCCAGCGCGAGCTGGCGGATCGCGTCGGCCTGTCGCAGAACGCGTGCTGGCGCAGACTGCAGCGCTTGAATGCCTGCGGGATCATCCGCGGCACGCGGGCCGAGGTCAGCCTGGTCGCGCTGGGGCTGGATCTGACGGTGTTTGTGATGATCCGCACGAGCCACCACGCGAAGGCCTGGGCCGACGGATTTCGCCAGCATGTCGAACGCCTGCCCGAAGTGACGGAGTTCTATCGCATCGGCGGAGACTGGGATTACCTGATCAAGGTGGTCTGCCGCGGCATGGCAGGCTACGACCGCTTCTACCAAAAGCTGATCACCGATTTTGAGCTGTCGACGGTGACCGGTTTCTTCAGCATGGAAGCGATCATAGAAAACCGGCCGCCGGATCTTCGCCTGCTGGAAGACTGACGCCCCCTTAATTGTGCCTAGCCGACGGCGATCAGGTCGGCGGCTTCGGGGTCCCGTTCCTGTACATCGTCGACGCGTTCCAGCTTGCCATCGACCACCGCGCCGCATTCCATCTGCAATTGCCGGTACACGATATTGCCGGTGACGCGCGCGTTCACCTGCAGTTCCAGAAAATGCTCGACCACGAGATCACCGGTAATCGTGCCGTTCACAATCGCGTCATAGACGCAGACGCGACCCACGATACTGCCCTTCTCGCTGACGACGATCAGGTTCTTCTCATTTGGAACGCCGGTCACGTCGCCTTCGATACGACCGTCCACGCGGACTCCGCCGCTGAATGACACATCGCCTTTGATCGCCACGTTGCCGAAAATCAGGCTCGACAGCCCGGTGATTTCAAACGTCCGCTTCCGCGCCTTTTTCAGCATGCTATCCCCGGAAAATCGGCGACCATCAATTGGTTCAAACCGAGTGAGTTAATTGGTCTTGGGCGCATTGCCAGAGCCGACGGATTTACAAAACGCCAACTCGGTCTTCGCCTTTTTCAGTTCTTCCACGACGGCGCCAAGCTGCTTCTTCAGTTCTTCCGTCGTGGCGGCCTCTATCTCGTAACCCAGCTTGGACTGCTCCAGCATCTCCCGCCACTGATCGGGGCTGTGCCCGGGCGGCTGCGTGGCCGGCAGGCCGACCGTCTCCGCCAGAACGGCCCATGGCAATTTCCCTCCATGGATCTGATACGCATGCAGACCATATGCGCCCGACGCCAGGCACACCATGCTCCAGAGGATGGCGACACCGCGCCGGCCGGAGCGCTCGAAGGCCAGCCAAACCTTGCCTTCGCTCAAGGTGTGACTATCGAAACTTTTGGAGGAAATCACGGAAGCATCCCACTCAGAAGCGGTTGAGATAGAACATGGGATCAATGAAACGCCCCTGTTCGAGGATTTCAAAGTGCAGATGCGCCCCGGTGGAACGGCCAGAACTGCCCACCCGTGCAATTTTCTGCCCCGGCAGAACCGTCATGCCCTGCGAGACCAGCAACTCGGAGGCATGCGCGTACCGGGTCACCAAACCTGTGCCGTGATCGATTTCTATCGTGTTGCCATAGTCATTGCGATACCCCGCGTGGATGATCCTGCCTCCGGCGCTGGCAAAGATGAAAGTGCCCGTCGGCGCCGAGTAATCCACGCCGCTGTGGAACGCGGGTCGTTTGAAGAAGGGATCTGAACGGGTGCCGAAATTCGAGGTGATGAGATAGTCCGTAATCGGCGCCCGGCCTGGGAAAGACATGTGCCGCTGGTCCACCGATACCGCAAGGGAATCAAGCCTGCGCAACAGGGCTGACACGCGGGTGGCCTCATTCTTCAAATCTTGCAACGTCATATCAGGGTTAGGCGTGTCCCCGGCGCGAGACAGCGGCTGCAACATCGGACCGCCGGAAGCCGCCACGGACTCCGTCTTCGACGTCCGATCGTTCTGGGACTTGATGCTCACGCGCATTCTCTCTTGATACTGCTTCGTTACCTCGATGCGCGACGCCAGACTCTCGGCCTCGAGTTCCAACTGAATGAGGCGTCCGGACAACTCCCCTATGTGGCCCGCCAATACGCGATTGTCCTGTGCGTTGGCCTCGTGGATGTCCGTCGGGTGTTCGCTCCCGGCGGCGGACGCCAGCCGGTGCCATGTTCGTCCAATGCTCACGCCCAAGGCCAGCGACAGCAGCGGGAGGCCAAGCAGAATACCCAGGCAAAAACGACGGCTGATGGCTTTGACGCCCGACCTCGTCAAGGTTCGGTCCGAGAATATGAAAAGAGTCACTCCATGGCCCCTGGTGACGCCGCCCCGCTGCCTGTATTGAGCGTCTTGGATAAAACGTCCGACGCCGTATCGGTGAGCTGCCCGGCCCGGCAAAAAACAGGGCAGGCACTGGATTTCACGACTGGCATCAAACCAAGGAGATCGCGGCGGCGCTCAATCTTAGGCGACTCGCGAAGCAGAAGATTGAGTAGAATTGCCCATTCATCCCCATCGCGGAGACCCGTCCGGCCATGATTCTCTAAGCCCTCCCCCCTGATCACCTCTTGCGCCACGCGCAAGGCGTCTCATCGACCCCGGAGAGCTTTCCATGGCCCAGTCTTCCCGCGCGCCCGCACAGGCGCACCCTTTGCCACTGCCGCGAGCGGCGGCCCCCTTCCTCAGCCTGCATCACGTCAGCCATGCGCTGCCCGACGGCCGCGTCCTGCTCGACAGTGTCAGCCACGACTTCGCCGCCGCGCGTCATGGCCTGATCGGCCGCAACGGCGCGGGCAAATCCCTGTTGTTGCGCCTGGCGCTGGGTGAACTGCCGGCGCAATCGGGCCGCATCGTGCGCCACGGGCGCATCGCCTATGTCCCCCAGACGCAGCCCGCCACGCCCGGCGCCACGCTGGCCGACGTCGCCGGCATTGCGCCTATCCTCCTCTCCCTGTCCCGCATCGAGGCCGGAAGCACCCGGCAGGCGGACTTCGACCTGGCCGACGGCCATTGGCGCATCCTCGACGAATGGGCCGGCATGCTGGCCGACGCGGGCCTGCCGGCCTGGGCTCCGCACCATCCCGCCAGCGCGGCCAGCGGCGGCGAACTGACCCGCGTCGCGCTCGCCGGCGCCCTGATCCGCGACGCGGACGGCCTGCTGCTGGACGAGCCCAGCAACCACCTGGACGCGCGCGCCCGCGGCTGGCTCATGGAGAAAATCAGCGCGTGGCGCCGCGGCCTGATCGTCGTCAGCCACGACAGAACGCTGCTGGACGCCATGTCCCGCATCGTCCGGCTTGAACGCGGCGCACTCACCGACCACGCCGGCAACTACAGCGCCTACCGAGCGCAGCGCGACATGCAGACCGCGGCGGCCGACGCCGCATTGGCGCACGCGCGCAGCGAGCGCGCCGCCGGACTGCGCGCCCTGCGCCAGCAGCACGACGCCCAACAGCAACGCAGCGCCCGCAACGCCCGGCAGGCGCGCGACACCAACCAGGCTCCCATCCTGCTGGGCATGAAAAAAGCCAACGCCGAAAGCCATGCAGGCCGCGAACGCCTGCGCCGCCAGCAAGCCGGCGCCGCACTGGACGACGCAGTGAAGCAGGCCGCGGAGCGCGTGGCTCCGGCTTCTGGCGTTGCGCTGGCCATGCCGCAGACGGCCGTGCCGCAGGGACGCCGCGTCTTGCATCTGGAAGCTGCGGCGCCGCCCTACCCGACGGATGCGCACGCCCTGTCGCTGACGCTATCCGGTCCGTTCCGGCTGGCCATCCGCGGGCCGAATGGATGCGGAAAAAGCACGCTGCTGTCGATGCTGGCCGGCGGCTTGAGCCCCAGCCGCGGAACCTGCGACGTGCGCGTATCCACCGCGGCACTGGATCAGCGGGCGTCGGCCTTGCCGGAAGAGCAGTCCCTGTTGCAGACGCTGGATGCGTCAGGGGCCGCATTGCCCGAGGGCGAACTGCGCAGCCGCCTGGCCCTGCTGGGCCTGGGCCCCGCCCTGGTCAACGCGCCTGCCGCCACACTGAGCGGCGGGGAACGCATCAAGGCCGCGTTGGCCTTCGCGCTATGGCGCAGGGAGCCGGCGCAATTGCTGCTGCTGGATGAGCCGACGAATCACCTGGATATCGAATCGGCGGAAGCCTTGGAGGAGGCGCTGGCGGGTTATCCGGGTGCGATGGTGGTGGTCTCGCACGATGAGGCATTTTTGGAGGCGATCGCAATCACGCATGAGCTGACGTGGCGTGCGCAGGGATGGCGGTTGACAGCGGCGGCCCCTAACCCGCTCCAACACGCATTCAAACGCGATCATTAATTGACCTTCTCCCGGCCTGACGCGGGTTATCCCGAATGCCTTCATAACCACAAATCATTAATAATTCGCCAACGTTTTGTCGTCGATCCGTCCCTTACCTGCCTCACTCATGCCTGTTTCCGTCCGGGATGCCATCGTCTCCTCTTCCCACCTCGCCTCGTCCGCCCCGGAGCTGTCCGAGGTTGAATTCGGCCTGATCATCGCGTCGCACGCCTTCAACCGCTGGATGGTGCGGTGCATGGCCTGTGCGGGCCTGCCCGAGCTGACGTCGCTGGACATCCTGGTGCTCAACCACGTGTTCCATCGCGGCCGCGGCAAGAAGCTGGCGGACATCTGCTTCACGCTGAATGTCGAAGACACCCATCTGGTGAACTATTCGTTGAAGAAGCTGGAACGCCTGGGCGTGGTCCAAAGCGCCAAGACCGGCAAGGAAGTGGTCTACACCGCGACCGACGCCGGCGCGGCCGCGATCCAGCGCTACGCTGAAGTCCGCGAGCAATGCCTCGTCAAGCCGTTCATCGACTCCCCCGCCGCGGACGACGCCAGCCATCAGCTGGCCAATACCCTGCGCGCGCTCTCGGGTCTGTACGACCAGGCCGCGCGCGCCGCCACCTCGCTGTGAGAATCCACGTTGTCTAGCACCACTGCCTCTTCTTCCGCCCCGCTGCTTTCCGTGCGCGGCGTATCGGTCGACTTCAATACCGAAAGCGGCGTGTTCCGCGCCGTGGACAGTCTGGATTTCGAGGTGCAGCCCGGCAGGACGCTGGCCATCGTCGGCGAATCCGGTTCGGGCAAGTCGGTCACGTCCATGGCCATCATGCGCCTGACCGACTACACCAGCGGCCGCATCGCGACGGGGCAGATCCTGTTTCGCGACAGTGCCGACCGCGAGGTCGACCTGACCGCGGCCACCGACGAGCAGATGCGCGCGATCCGCGGCAACGACATCGCGATGATCTTCCAGGAGCCGATGACGTCGCTGAACCCGGTGTTCACGATCGGCGACCAGATCGTCGAAGCCATCATGCTGCACCAGCAGCTGTCGCGCTCGGCGGCCCGTCAGTCGGCGCGCAAGCTGCTTGAGAAAGTGCGCCTGCCGGACGCCGAGCAACTGCTGGACCGCTATCCGCATCAGTTGTCGGGCGGTATGCGCCAGCGCGTGATGATCGCGATGGCGCTGTCGTGCCAGCCGCGGCTTTTGATCGCCGACGAGCCCACCACCGCGCTGGACGTCACCATCCAGGCGCAGATCCTGAACACCATCCGCGAACTGCAGCGCGACCTGGGCACCGCCGTCATCTTCATCACGCACGACATGGGCGTGGTGGCCGAGATGGCCGACGACGTGGTGGTGATGCTGCGCGGCAAGAAGGTCGAGCAAGGCACCGTCGACGAGATCTTCAACGCGCCCAAGCACCCCTATACCCGCGCGCTGCTGGCCGCGGTGCCGCGCCTGGGCAGCCTGACCGGCCGCGACCTGCCGCTGCGCACGCCGCAGACCGTCCTGGAAGGCGACACGCTGCGCGAAGTGGGCGAAACCCGCGAACAGGATACGGCCAGCTATGAAGAGCCGGTGCTGCGCGTGGACAAGCTGACCACGCGTTTTGACGTGGGTCACAACCTGTTTGGCCGTGTCACGCACCGCGTTCATGCGGTGGAGGAAGTGAGCTTCGACGTCTACCCCGGTGAAACGCTGGCGCTGGTGGGCGAGTCGGGCAGTGGCAAATCCACCATCGGCAAGACCTTGCAGCAACTCGTGGCGCCGACCTCCGGCGCGGTGCGCTACAACGGCCAGAACATTTTCTCGATGGACAGCGCCGGCCGCCAGCGCCTGCGCCAGGAGATCCAATACATCTTCCAGGATCCCTACGCGTCGCTGGATCCGCGCAAGACCGTGGCCTTCAGCATCGCGGAACCGATCCGCACTCACGGCCTCCTGTCCGGCGAGGACGCGATTGCCCGCCGCGTGGGCGAACTGCTGGAACAGGTGGGATTGAAGCCCGAACACGCCAAGCGTTATCCGCACGAGTTCTCGGGTGGCCAGCGCCAGCGCGTGTGCATCGCGCGCGCATTGGCCAGCGACCCCAAGCTGATCATCGCGGACGAATCCGTATCGGCGCTGGACGTGTCGATCCAGGCGCAGATCCTGAACCTGCTGATGGACCTGCAGAAGGATCGCGGGCTGTCTTATCTGTTCATCACCCACGACATGGCGGTGGTGGAAAAGGTGAGCCATCGCGTCGCGGTGCTGTACCTGGGCCAGATCGTCGAACTCGGCACGCGCCGCCAGATCTTTGAATCGCCGCAGCATGCATATACCCGCAAGCTGCTGGCCGCAGTCCCCGTGGCCGAACCCGGCCGCCATATCGACACGTCTCTGATCGAAGGCGAAATTCCCAGCCCGGTGCGCCGCGTGGGCGACGAACCCGCCATCATTCCCCTGATCGAATTCGCGCCCGGCCACCAGGTGGCCCGGGCAGCCTGAACCTCTTTTACCCGTCGGCCCGACCCGATTTCCCGTCCCTGGAGGCGAACATGCAATTCTTACGCACCACCTTCACCGCCACCGCCCTGACCCTGGCGCTGGGCGGCGCGCTGCCCGCCGTTTTCTCGACCGCGCACGCCGCCGGCACACTCAACGTGGCCATCAACCAGGATCCGGGCAGCTGGGATCCGATCGACACCTTCGTGACCTTCTGGGGTTCGGTGGGCGGCAACCTGTACGACGGCCTGACCATGCGCGGCGCGGACCTGAAGCTGCAGCCGGGCCTGGCCACCAGCTGGGAATACCTGGACGACAACAAGCGCCTGCGCTTCAAGCTGCGCGAAGGCGTCAAGTTCCACAACGGCGAGCCCTTCAACGCCGAAGCCGTGAAGTTCACCTTCGAGCGCCTCTTGGGCGCGGAAGGCGCCAAGGGTCCGCAAAAGTCCAACTACGACTCGATCGGCGAGATCAAGGTGGTGGACGAATACACGGTGGACTTCATCCTGAAGCAGCCCGACCCGGTCCTGCTGACCAAGCTGGCCGGCTACGGCGCGATGATCGTGCCGCCCAAGTACATCAAGGAAAAGGGCGAAGACAACTTCAACACGAATCCGGTCGGCACCGGCCCGTTCAAGTTTGAAAGCTACCAGCCCAAGGTCAACGTGACGCTCGCGCGCAACGATGAATACTGGGGCGGCAAGCCCAAGCTGGACAAGGTCGTCTACCGCTTCATCGGCGAGCCCGGCACGCAGGTCGCCGAGCTGCAGGCCGGCCGTATCGACATCGCCACGCTGATCCCGCTGGGCCTGATCGACACCGTGAAGAAATCGGGCAACGCCGATGTGATCTCCACCGGCGGCCCCGTGGCCTTCGCGCTGCGCTACAACACCAAGAACGGCATCACCCAGCATCGCGACGTGCGCCGCGCGCTGATCATGGCCGTCGACCGCGATGCCATCGTCAAGCAGCTGCTGCTGGGCCAGGCCAAGACCATCGCCAGCTTCCAGGGCCCGCAATCGTTCGGCTACAACCCCGAGCAGAAGCCCCTGCCCTTCAACCCCGCAGAAGCCAAGAAGCTGCTGGCCGCGGCAGGCGTGAAGCCCGGCGCCACGGTGCAGATCGACGTGCGCGGCAGCGATTCGAACTTCCGCGAAGTGGCCCAGGCCGTGTCCGGCTACCTGCAGGCCGTGGGCGTGCGCGCCACGATCAAGCCGTACGAAACCGGCGTGCTGCTCAACGACATCATCCCCGGCGGCAAGACCGGCGAGATGTGGCAGAACCAGTGGGGCGGCTGGACGTACGACTACGACAACACGGCCTACCTGATGTATCACACGGGCCAGAAGTGGAATCCGTACGACAACGACGCCAAGCTCAACACCATGCTTGAAGCGCAACGCACCGTCTACGACGTGAAGAAGCGCGAAGTCATGCTGCAGGAGATTGCCGCCTACGTGGCCGACCAGGCGCTGGAACTGCCGCTGTACAGCCTGAACACGATCGTGGGCGTGAACAAGCGTGTGAAGAACCTGGAGGTTCCGGGCGATATCCGCTTCCGTTTCGTTGACACGGCCGTAGAGTAGCCCCCCCGAAGCGCTACGCGCTTCCCCCCAGGGGGCATGCCTGCGGACCGGCGGAGCCGGCTCCGCGGCATCCTACCAGAACAGTGCCCGTTGCAGCATTAACATTACCGACCCGCGCCGGCGCAAGCCGGTTCGGCGCCTTATGACCGGATTTCTCATCAAACGCGTGTTGCAGGCCGTCTTCGTGATTGTCGCCGTGACGCTGCTTGTCTCTTATGCCGTGCGCCTGACCGGCGACCCCGCGCTGATGCTCAGCCAGGGCTCGGGCAGCGTCACCGAACAAGACCTGGCCAACATCCGCCAGGCGCTCGGGCTGAACCGCCCGTTCCACGAACAATACCTGTCCTATATGCAGGGCCTCTTGCACGGCGATTTCGGCCGCAGCTTCATGGGCGGCACCTCGGTCGCCAAGCTGATCGGCGACGCCCTGCCCGCCACGCTGATGCTGGCCTTCACGTCGCTGATCGTCTCCATCCTGATTTCCCTGCCGCTGGGCATCCAGGCCGCGATCAAACGCGGCAAGACCACGGACCAGGCCATCCGCATCCTGTCGCTGGTGGGCCTGTCGTTTCCCAACTTCTGGCTGGCGCTGATGCTGGTGCTGCTGCTGTCGATCACCTTCCCGCTGCTGCCGCCGTCCGGCTGGAGCGGCCCGGCCAGCCTGGTGCTGCCGTCGCTCACGATGGCCATCATCCTCAGCGCCACCAACATCCGGCTGGTGCGCACGACGATGCTGGAGACGCTGTCCGCGCAGTACATCATGGTGGCGCGCAGCAAGGGCCTGAAGGAACGCGTGGTGCTGTACAAGCACGCGCTGCGCAACTGCGCCATTCCGCTCATCACCTACCTGGGCCTGCAATTCGGCGGCCTGATCGGCGGCATCGTGGTGATCGAAATGGTCTTCAACTGGCCCGGGCTGGGCACGCTGGCGTTCGACGCCATCTCGGGCCGCGACTACCCGGTGCTGCAGGGCACGGTCACCGTGCTGGCCACCGTCATCGTCCTGGTCAACCTGATCGTCGACATCGCCTACGGCATCGTCGACCCCCGTATCCGCACGCGCTAAGCCTTATGCAGACAACCACTCCCACCGCCGCCGCCCCCAAGGCGTTCAAGCCGCGCAGCCGCTACCGCTCGCTGGAATTCATCCTGGGCGCGGTGCTGACCGGCGTCATGATCCTGCTGGTGCTCACCTCGGGCTGGATCTTTCCGGACGGCGGCGAATCCATGGACCTGGCCGCCCGCCTGATGGCGCCCTTCTCGTCCGCCGCCCATCCCTTCGGCACCGACCCGCTGGGCCGCGACGTGCTGGCCCGCGTCATCGTCGGCGGCAAGATCTCGCTGATGGTGGGCTTTGCGTCCGTCATCGGCGGCGCGCTGCTGGGCATCGTCATGGGCCTCATCGCCGGCTACTACCGCGGCTTCTGGGACATGATCGTCATGCGCTTCGCCGACGTGCAGCTGGCGCTGCCCTTCATCCTGGTGGCCATCACGTTCATCGCCATCCTGGGCGGCGGTCTGTTCAACGTCATCTTCTTCATGATCGTGTCGCAATGGGTGCAGTACGCTCGGCTGGTGCGGGCGCAGGTGCTGGCGCTGCGCGAGCGCGAGTTCGTGCTGGCCGCCCGCGCCTTCGGCGTGCGCGACCTGGCCATGATCCGCCACCACATCGTGCCGAACCTGCTGGGTCCGCTGGTGATCCTGATGACCCTGAACGTGGCCAACAACATCCTGCTGGAAAGCAGCCTGACCTTCCTGGGCCTGGGCGTGGATCCCATGATCCCCAGCTGGGGCGGTATGCTTGCCGACGGCCGCACCTATATGCAGACGGCCTGGTGGGTCAGCGTCTTTCCCGGCCTGGCCATCATGCTGACGGTGCTGGGCCTGAACCTGCTGGGCGACTGGCTGCGCGACCGCCTGGACCCGACCGGCAAAGTCTGAAAATGGATCTGGTCCCCCTGGACTGGAAGGAATACTGAGTATGTCGTTGCTGGAAAGAACTTTCGATCGCACGCTGGATGCCTGGACGCACGCCTACATGGCGCCGGCCTGGCGCGGCGCGGTCGTGGAAGGCTGGCTGTTCGAAGGCGTGGAGGCCCGCCGCGCGGCGCAGGCCCGCCTGGAACAGGCCGGCGTCAAGGCGCGCTTTCGCAGCGCCTACAAGCCGCTCCTGCACTACTTCCTGGAAGAGGTGGAACGCGAAGGGCTGGTCTCGGCCATCGTGCGCTACCCGCTGCACGAACACGCCCAGGCCAAGCGCTTCACGCTGGAAGCGTATCCGCTCGTCGCCCTGCTGGACGGCGTGCGCGTGACGATGCAGCCCGGCGCGGCCGATCTGCACTATGACGTCAGCCTCACCTACGCCGACGGCCGCCAGATCGAAACGCGCGTCTACGCGCCCAACCAGGTCGGGCATGCGCTGGACGGCACGCCCGAACTGTCGCCCACGGGCTGGCTGCGAGTGCAGGACGCCAAGGGTGCGGTACAGATCGACGCCGCGCAGGCAACCGAGTATCAGCTGCTGTTTCGCAGCATCATGGACACCGTGCGCAACCACGCGTGGGGCGCGCACGAACCCTATTTCGATCGCCTGGAAATCCGCGTGGACCTGCCGGGAATCGACTTCGCCCTGCCGGTGGACGAAGAGATCGTCAGCACCTTCGAGGCGCTGCACGAAGATATCTATTTCTCGCTGCTGGAACACTTCCAGCAGCACTCCGGCCGCCCGTCCGGCGACCGCGGCCTGCAGCCTGGCCAGATCATTCCCGATATCCGCCGCCACGACGGCGCGGCGCGCGTGCAGATCTCGCTGGAGCCTTTTGCCGCGCTGGCGCCTGTCTCGCCGGTCGCGCCCGACGCTCCGCTGGCACAGTTGCGCGAACCGCTGTCGGCCGGGCAGATCGCCGGATGCATGGCGGCCTTCGGTGGCGACACCTTCCAGGCCATTTCCCGCCAAGGCCGTCCGGTGCTAGGCACCTATGTGCGCGGCCCCGGCCCCGCCGTCTTCATTTCCGGCGCGCAGCACGCCAATGAAACCTCGGGCGTCGTGGGCGCGCTGCGTGCAGCGCAGACGCTGGCCGCGCGCGGCGATGCGCACTTCGCCCTGATCGCCGCCGAGAACCCCGACGGCTACGCGCTCTTTAACCGCTTGCGCGAACATCACCCGCGCCACATGTTGCACGCGTCGCGCTACAGCGCGCTGGGCGATGACATCGCCTACCGCGAACGCGCGCCGTTCTTCGAACGCGAAGGCCGGCACCAGGCGCACGCCATCAGCGGCGCGCAACTGCACATCAACCTGCACGGCTATCCGGCGCACGAATGGACGCGTCCGCTGTCGGGCTACTTGCCGCGCCACTTTGAACTCTGGACGATTCCCAAGGGCTTCTTTCTGGTGCTGCGCCATCACCCCGGCTGGAGCGAACGCGCGCGGCGCCTGATCGAAGGCGTCACCGCCCGGCTGGCCCGCAACGTCCCCGGCCTGGTGGAATTCAACGCCCGCCAGCTGGAACTATTCCATGCGCACGCGCTCGAATCTGGCTTCGACGTGCTCAACGGGATTCCGGTGCAGGTCACGGAAACCGACCGGGAAGAATTGCCTCTGGCCTTGATCTCCGAGTTTCCGGATGAAACCGTCTACGGCGACCGATTCGTTTTCGCGCATACTGTGCAGATGGAAACGGTCCTGGCGGCGACGGAACTCTATCGCTCCGGACTCTAGCGGCCAAGGACCGTGCCGGCCTCCGACATACAGAATCAATAAGAAATGAACATCCGAGAACGCAACCACGGCGACGATCTGGCCCTGGTGGACATCTGGCTCCGTTCGGTACGCGCCACCCATACTTTCCTGACCGAAAAGGAAATCCAGGCCATGTACCCGCAGGTGCTCAACACCTACCTGCCTTCGGTACGGGTCTGGGTCTGTGAGGACGATGCCGGCGAGGTCGCCGGCTTCATGGGCCTGACCGGCAACAAGGTCGAAATGCTGTTCGTGGATGCCAACAAGCGCGGCAAGGGCGCCGGCCGGCGCCTCCTGAATTTCGCGCGCTCCCTGCACGGCACGCTGCTGGTCGACGTGAACGAGCAGAACCCTCAGGCCCATGGCTTCTACAAGCATTACGGGTTCGAGGACGTGGGCCGTTCGGCCTACGACGACGCGGGCCGGCCCTTTCCCATCATCCACATGAAACTGGCGGGCTGAGCGCGGCGCGCCGCCGTTCAGGCCTTCGGCGCCTCGTGCCTGGCGCGCCAGGCTTTCAGCGCCTCGCGATAGCGGTCCATGGCCTCGTCATAGAGGTCATAGACGCAGGGAATGCAACCGCTGTTGCAGCATTCCTCGGGCGCTGGACGCTCGGGCGGAACGGGCTGCGGATCGTCGTCGGGAATCGTCTTGGTGCTCATGGAGCCATGTTAGCGCCATGCCAGGACGCCTTGCGCGCAATCGCAAGCAGGGGTCAGGCGCCTTCCCGCTTGCGCCATTCCGCGCGCCGTATCTCGTAGCGCACCTTGGGCTCGGGCGTATCGCTGGTCATGCCTACATAGCGCAGGCCGGTCTTTTCCAGGACGCGGCGCGATGCCGTGTTGGAAACCAATGCCACCGCTCCCAGCATGTCCACCGGCAGCAGCCTGAACCCCAGCGCAATCAGCACGCGGGAAATCTCCGGAGCAAAGCCCTTGCCCCAGCAATCGGGATGCAGGGCATAGGCCAGTTCGATGCCGGTGCGCCCGCCGGACGTGGAGACCTTCAGGCCGGCGCGCCCGGCTGGCAGGCCGGTGTCGCGGTCGTCCAGCACATACATGCCGTAGCCGTATTCGGTCCAGTGGGCGAGGTTCTGGGCCATGTAGCGCCGGCTGGCCGCCGCGTCGCGCGTTCCGCCCATGGATGCCATCAGGTCGGCGTTGGCGTGCATCTCGGTGATGAAAGGCAGATGCGCTTGCGACATGCGCCGGGCGCGCAGGCGCTGGGTAAGAAAATCTTCGGGAAACACGGCGGACGGCATGGCAGTCGTGAGTGGTGGCGGGATGTGCCCATCATACCGGCTGCCGTGCGCCGGAGCACTCCCGCCTAACCCTCAGATGCGCCGCAATCCCAGGAAGCTCCAGCGCACGTCGGCGCGGTCCAGCATGTCTTCGCGCGTGGACAAATGATGGCTGGACAAGCCGTGTCCGGCGGCCAGCGCGATGGTCTCTTCGGCCGACACGTCGAACATGCGCCGACCGTCGGGCACCGGCCCGTGGCGCAGCGACATCAGGATCTGCCCTTGCGGCGCCAGCAGCGCCGCAAGGTTGGCCATGCCCGCCGCGCGCTCGGCGGCATCCAGATGCATCCAGACCGCGGTGAGCATGAGCACGTCGAATACACGGCCTTGCCCGCGCAAACCGGCCAGGGCGGGCAAGGCGTCGTCCACCCATTCCAGATTGGGCAGCGCATGGCGGCGCTGCCCTTCCCGGCGCAGCTCTGGCGTGGGCTCGGCGGCCACGACCGCATGCCCCATGCGGGCCAGCGCCGCGGCGTCCCGGCCCGAACCCGCGCCGATGTCGGCGATGCGCGCCGGCGCGGACGGGATCAGGTGCGCGACATCGCGGTGCACGTCGGCGAACGCGATGCTCTCGTATTGGTCCGCCAGCGCCGCGGCGTTCTCGCCGTAGCCCGCCGTGCCGGCGATTTGCGGCCGGCTCATTTGGAGGGATACGCCCGCATGGCGTCGGGCTGGTCGGCCTTCAGCGCGTCCAGGATGCGCTTGCCGACGCGGCCATCCTGCGGCAGGTTGCGCCGTTCCTGTTCGGCGCGCACCGCGTCGCGCGTCTTGGCGCCGGGAATGCCGTCCGCTTCGCCTATGTCGTAGCCGCGGCCGTAGAGCTGCTGCTGCAGTTCCTTGATCTGCGCGCGCGACAGCCCGGGATCATCGGTGGGCCAGGCGGCGACGATGCCTGGACCGCCCTGCAGGCGGTTCAGCAGCAACGCCACGGCCAGGCCATAGCGGCGCGACTGGTTGTAGTGCAGGATGGCGTCGAAATTCACGGTGGCCAGGAATACCGGGCCGCGCGCGCCGGTCGGCGCGAACAGATACGCCTGCTCTTCATTGCCCGAGGGCAGCTTCAGCACCGAACCGTCGCCCTGCTTCAGGCCGGCCTGCGCCCATTGGGCAATCGTGCGGCGGTCTTGCGAGCCCACGTACTCGGCGTCGGGTTCGGGCGGAATCGCGGCGGCCAGTTCGGCCGGCACGCGTACTTCCACCACGGCCGGCAAGCCGTGCGTCCACTTGGCGCGGCGCTTGCGCAGGTGATTGGCCGTGGAGGCCAGCGCATCGGGCAGCGAGTTGTAGAGATCGATGCGGCCGTCGCCGTCGCCGTCCGCGGCCAGTTCATAGAACGAGGTCGGGATGAACTGCGTCATGCCGAAGGCGCCGCTCCAGGAACCGACGAACTTGTCGGCCGGCACCGTGCCATCGCGCAGCAGGCGCACGGACGCGTAGGCGTTCTTTTCCCAGAGCTGCTTGTTTTCGGTGCAGGCGCGGGTCAACCAGGCGTCAAGCACGTCGGTCTTGCCGACCTGGCGGCCGTAGTTGGTCTCGATGCCGAAGATCGCGACCAGCGTGGCGGGATCCACCTGGTACTGCTGGCTGATGCTGGCCAGTTGCGGGCCGTACTTGGCCAGCACCGCACGACCGTCATTGACGCGTTCGTCGTCCACCGTCTTGGCGATGTAGTCCCACCAGCTTTCGCGCCCCTCGGGCTGGCCTTTGGCGGACGCCACGGTCGTGGGCAGCAGCTTGGCGTTGGCCGTGTACTTGTCCCAATCCGCCACGGTCAGGCCGTTGGCGGTGGCGCCCTTGCGCAGCTTGTCGATGCAGGCCTTGGTGTCCAGCTCGGTCGGGATGATGACCGTGGGCGCAGCGGCGGGTGCGGGTGCAGTCGCGGGTGCAGTCGCGGGTGCGGCCGCGGGCGCGGCCGCAGGTACGGCGGCAGGCGCGGCGGCGGCAGCCGGCGCGGGCACGGCAGCCGGCGCGTCGTCGAAACTGCGCTTGGGCGTGAGGACGGGCGGCGGCTGGACCGGCGTGGACGACTGCGTACGCGAACCGGTCGCGGACGCCGGCCCCTGCGCCTGCGCGGCGCTCGCGGCGGCAGCGGCCAGCGCAGCGGCCACGAGCACGCGGGAGAAGCTGTCGATTCGAGGGCGAATGGAACTCTGGCGCATGGCTTTCCTGAAAAATCGAAGTCAGCCGGGATCGTACCGCGACCAGCCGCCGAAATCGAACCGGCGGCCCGTACGCTAGGCGGCTGGCGTCGCGCGCGGGCCAGCGGCGTATCCGACGGGCGGCGCGCGCAGCACGCGCCGGCACAGGACCATCGCGATCAGGCTGAACAGCGCGAAGCCGGTGGTCTGTCCCAGCAGCACGCCTTCCGGCCCGCCGTAGTGCGCGCCCAGCCAGACAAAGGGCAAGGTGCCCAGGGTGGCGCGCAGCCAGCCGATGGCGGTGGAATACGTGGCGTATCCCAGGTTGTTGAAGACGGCGATGGATACGAAGAACAGGCTGTTGAGCGCCCAGGCGAAGCTGCCATAGCGGCAGAAGAAGATGATCAGATCGCGGCCCGGCCCGGTCACCTGGAAGAGATCGGGCATCCACGGCGCCAGCACCGCCAGCACGACGGCCGCCGAAAAGCCATACAGCAGCGCCCAGCGCGCGGTCAGGCTTACCGTCTGTTTCACGCGGCCCCATTGGCCCGCGCCCAGGTTCTGCCCAAGAATGGGCCCGATCGCGCCCGGCAGCACGAAGAACAGCGAGAAAGCCAGTTGCAGCAGGCGGTCCACCACGGTGGCCCCCGCCATCACGCTGGGCCCGAAGCTGGCATAGGTGGACACGGTGAAGATGACCGATGCGGGCGTGGCCAAGGTGGTCAGCGCCGCGGGCAAGGCGATCTTCCCGATCGCGGCCAGATGTTCGCGCAACGCCCCCTTGGCCGGCAAGGCCACCAGGCGGTACTTGCGGAACACCAGCCAGGCGCCCAGCGCCACCGTGGCCACCCGCCCCACCCCGCCGGCCCAGGCAATGCCTTCCATTCCTCCGTCCAGCACAAAGATGACCACTGGGTCCAGCACGGCGACGGTCGCGGTGCCCGCCAGCAGCACCCACATGGACTGGCGGCCGTGCCCCGCCGCGCGCAGCAGGTTGGACAGCATCATGCCCACGCCCATCACGACCGCGAACGGCGTGGTGATGAGCACATAGGACAGCAGATGCCCGCGCACATCTTCCGCCAGCCCGATCGCCGCGGTGAACGGGCCAATGGCGGCGAGGAACAATGCGCCCGCGGCCAGCCCGGATGCGGCCATCAGGATCAGCGACGCTCCGGCCAGCGTCCGGGCGCGCGGCGCGTCGTCCGCCCCCAGCGCGCGCGACACCAGGGCCGCCCCGCCTACCGTCACGCCGATGCATATCGACGTAATGGTGAATTGCGTCATGGATCCGAAGCCCACGGCGCCCAGCACCGCCTCGTCCTTGAGCGTGCCCAGGTACAGCAGCGACAGGAACTCCACCGCGAACACGGCCAGCATGCTGGCCCAGCCGGTCAGGATCATCTCGATGACGTGGCCGCCCAGCGGGCCGGACACGAAGCGGGCATGTTGCGCGGGAGCGTTCAAGGCAGATGCCTAGCGGGCGGCTGGCTGCGTCTGGCGCAGTTCCCGCAAGCGTGCGATCGACGCCTCGTCGCCTTGCGCCGCGGCGGCTTCGTACCAGCGCAGCGCTTCCTTCATGTTCACCGGCTCCAGGATCAGGGCCTGCATGAACTGGGCCGCCGGATTGCCGCGCTGCGCGTCGGCCAGCAGCGCGCGCTCGGCCATGCCGTCCTGGCGCGGCGACTCGCCATAGACATGGACGTTGTCGCCCACGGGATAGCTGCCCAGGTCGCGCAGCGAACGCGGGGTTTGATCAAAGAGCTGGCGCCAGAACAGCGCCACCAGCACCACGAACAACGCGAAGAAAGCCGTCCAGATAAAGAGTCGTTTGGGAGTCATGAAGCACTATCGGTAATCGCGGGCGCCTGCCCGCCGGGGTTTCAGGGGTGGTCCTGCGCGGGCGCGAACCAATATTGGGACACGGTGCTGTCGTTGGAGTACCAGGGCAGCATGCCGATGCTGTCGGACTCGCGCTGCAGGGTAACCAGCAGGCCGCCCGCATCCGGGCGCAACAGCGCCACGTGGCGCAGCACGCCCATGGATTCGTACTGCGCCCAGTCGGTCCTGACGCTGACCCACAGGCGGCCCTGCGCGCAGCCGGTGTGGCGCACGATTCCGCCAGGCATGCGCGGATTGAACGAGACCGGCGACACCACACTGTCCCGCGCGCCGTTCAGCATCGGCAATTGCCCGCGGAAATGGCCGCCCTGTCCGTCCTGCGCCTGGATCTCCCAACCGCGGGCGCCGGCCGCGAACGCCACCGTGGCCTGCGGCGCCGCCCGCCATTCGGGCGGACTGCCGTCGCGCAATCCATGCAGGTCCAAGGGGTGCGCCAGGAACATGTACAGGTCGGCAAGCGACTTCGACTGCCTGTCGCCGGAACGATATTCGCCCGCGGCCTGATAGACGCCGGCCAGGTCCGGGCATTGCGCCGGATCGGACGGCAGGACCACCGGCTGCGGATCGCGGAAACCCGTCCATGCAACCGGCACCTCATCCAGGCGCGATGAGACGCATGCGGTCAGCGCGGCCAGTGCCAGCCCGCAGGCGGACAAACGAACAATGCGAAGAACGCCTCGCGGCAATACGAAGAATTGATGGGACAAGGCTGTCTCTCTACTATGCCGGCCACATGGTGAACACCGGCGGATTGCGCCCCGCCCCGGTGTGCTGCCCGGCGTCGAACTATATCCGAAACCCGCGCGCGCGTTGCCAAGCGCCCGGCGCCGGAGAATAATCGGCAGATCATCCCCGAACCCGCGCCATGACTCCGTTCCGAGGCAAGCTCCGCATCCGGCACCTGGAAATCGTGCTGACCGTCGCCGAATTGGGCAACCTGTCCAAGGCGGCCGCGCAGCTGCACAGCACGCAATCGGGCTTGTCCCGCGCCATCGCCGAGATCGAGGAACTGGTGGGCGCGCGGCTGTTCGAACGCACGGCCAAGGGCACCACCTGCACCCCGCTGGGCGAGGCCATGTGCCGCCATGCCCGTCTGCTGCTCACCGGCTTTCGCAAGGCCGAGATCGACCTGGCCGCCCTGTCGCGCGGCGAAGAAGGCAGCCTGGCGGTGGGCTGCTTTTCGATGTTCGCCGCCTGGCCGGTGGCCGAGGCCGCGCGCGCCTACCGCCAGGCCTGCCCCCGCATCACGCTGACCATCGAGATCGGCACGCATGAGCGGCTGATCGAAGACCTGGACGCAGGCGCCCTGGACGTGCTGATCAGCCGCTTCTCGTCCACCGTCAATCCGCAGATCTACCGCTCGACCACCCTGCTGGAAGATCCCGTGGTGCTGGCCTGCGCCACCCATCATCCGCTGGCCGGGGTGCCCGGCACCACGCTGGCCGATTACGTCGCCTACCCCTGGATCACCGCCCTGCCTGGCAGCCGCATCCGCGGCGAACTGGAAGTGTCCCTGCGGGAGGCCGGTATGGCGATTCCGGATATGATCGGCGCCCTGTCGCTGGAATTCGGCCGCGAGATGCTGCTGGATGGACAATATCTGTGGATGCTGCCCGGCAGTGTCGCGGCCATCCGGCAGGCGCGCGGTGAACTTGCGGTCCTGCCTGCGCGGCCGGCCTTGCGCAAATCGCCGCTTGCGGCCATCTGGCGCCGCGACCGCCCCAGCACGCGGCAGGCGCGCGCCTTCGCGGCGCAGCTTGAACGGACCATCCAGGCGGACAGCATCGCGCTGGCGGCCTAGGCGACCCGGCGCGGGCGCGGCGCGCAGCACCCTGAACACGCAGTACTTTTAGATCGGAGCACCCATGTACGACTGGCTCAACGCATTGCCCAAGGCGGAATTGCATCTGCACCTGGAGGGCTCGCTCGAACCCGAGCTGCTGTTCCGGCTGGCGCAGCGCAACGGCGTGGCCCTGCCCTGGCCCGACATCGAAGCCCTGCGCGGCGCCTACAACTACGGCAATCTCCAGGAATTCCTGGACCTCTACTACATGGGCGCGGACGTGCTGCGCACCGAGCAGGACTTCTATGACCTGACCTGGGCCTACCTGCTGAAGTGCCGCGAGCAGAACGTGGTGCATACCGAGCCCTTCTTCGACCCGCAGACCCACACCGACCGTGGCGTTCCATTCGAGGTGGTGTTGAACGGCATCAGCCAGGCGCTCGAAGACGGCCGCAAGCAGCTGGGCGTGACCAGCGGCCTGATCCTGAGCTTCTTGCGCCACCTGCCCGAAGAACAGGCAATGCGCACCCTGGACGCCGCGCTGCCCTATCGCGACGCGTTCATCGCGGTCGGCCTGGACAGCAGCGAAATGGGCTTTCCGCCGCGCCTGTTCCAGCGCGTGTTCGACCGCGCGCGCGCCGAAGGGCTGCCCGCCGTGGCCCACGCGGGCGAGGAAGGCCCGCCCGAATACATCTGGGAGGCGCTGGACCTGCTGAAGGTGCTGCGCATCGACCACGGCGTGCGCGCCGCGGAAGACCCCAGGCTGATCGCCCGCCTGATCGACGAACAGATTCCGCTGACGGTCTGTCCGCTGTCCAATACCCGCCTGCGCGTGTTCGGCCACATGCGTGACCACAACATCCTGTCGCTGCTGGACGCGGGCGTGAAGGTCACGGTCAACTCGGACGATCCCGCGTATTTCGGCGGCTACGTCAACGAGAACTTCCACGCGCTGTACGAACACCTGGGCATGTCGCGGGCGCAGGCCCAGGCGCTGGCGGACAACAGCCTGGATGCGCGGATCGCGAAGTAGGCCGCCGCCCCTTTCTGCCTGGCCATGCGGGTTGCGCATGGCATTGTTCAAAACCGGCATGTCCGGCGCCGCCCTTTCCTCCCTACCATAGTCCGATGGCCGCGGCGCCCGCCGCGGCCGGACGACGAACAATGAAACAAGGGGCAGGATATGAGTGAACGCGTGAAGGCGGCGCTGCAGGCAGGCACGCTGACCGGCGTGCGCGAGGGCGGCGTTTGCCGCTACAGCGCCATCCCCTATGCGCAGGCGCCCGTGGGCAGTCTGCGCTTTGCACCGCCGCGGCCCGCCACCTGGCGCGGCGACCGCGACGCCACCCGGCCAGGAACGGTGGCCCCTCAACTGCCATCGCGCCTGCGCGGGGCCATGGGCGACTTCAGCGCCGAGCAATCCGAAGACTGCCTGCACCTGACCGTCTGGACTCCGGCCGCCGACGGCATGCGGCGTCCCGTGGTGGTCTGGCTGCACGGCGGCGCCTGGCAAAGCGGCGGCGGCGCGCTGGACTGGTACGACGGATCCCATCTTGCGCGGCTGGGCGATGTGGTCGTGGTGGCCGTCAACTACCGGCTGGCTGCGCTGGGCTGGCTGTATGTGCCCGGGCAGACGGCCAATGCGGGCCTGCTGGATCAGGAAGCCGCGATCGACTGGGTCCTGGACAATATCCAGGATCTGGGCGGCGACCCCGAACGACTCACGGTCATGGGCCAGTCCGCGGGCGCGTCCTCCATCTGCGCCATGCTGGCCCGCAAGCCGCGCTTCTCCCGCGCCATCCTGCAGAGCGCTGCGTTGGGTCGCGGCTTTCGCAGCGCGCAGCAGGCCGACAAGCTGGGGCAGGCATTCCTGCAGGCCGCCGGCGCCGGCTCGCTGCAAGCCGCCCGCGAACTGCCCGTGCCCGCGCTGCTGGCGGCCCAGCAGGCGCCAGAAGTCGTGGAAACCCTGCGCGCCGAAGGCAGCAGCCGCAGCCTGTTCACTCCCGTGCTGGATGGCCAGGTGTTGCCGCAAGACATAGCACCGGCCTTGAAGCAGGCCGCGTCGCGCGCCGATGTGCTGGTCTGCTACACCCGGCACGAAATGGCGGCCTTTCCCGGCGACGGCACGGACGCCGCCAGCCAGGCAACGGGCGATGCGGTGTTCGGCGCGCCGTCGCGCCTGTGGGCCGAGCAAGCGGCCGCCCAAGGCCGGGATGCCTGGCTGGCGCGCTTCGACGTCGCGCCCACGGAACGCTTTGGCGCCTGCCACTGCATCGAGCTGCCTTTTGTGTTCGACACCTTGCAGGCATTTTCCGGCGCGCCCATGCTGGCCGGCCTGCCGTCCGCGCAGGGCGAGCAGCTCGTGCGCCAGACGCAGCGGGCGTGGATCGCATTCATTCGCGGAGCAGCCCCCGATTGGCCGGCAGCGCCGCACATGCAGATCCTGGCCTGACGCCCAGGCCGAATGCGCCCAAGGCGCATCGGCGCGGACGGGCTTCCTGTCCGCGCCTCGACACCAACAAAACAAGGGGAATTCCATGTTCAAGCAAACCGCGATCGCGCTGGCGCTGCTGATGCCGCTGGCCGCCACCGCCGCCTATCCCGACAAGCCGGTGAAAATCATCGTGTCCAACCCGCCCGGCGGCCCCGTCGACGTGATGCTGCGCGTACTGGCCAGCAAGCTCGGCGCCGCCTGGGGACAGCCCGTGGTGGTGGAAAACAAGCCCGGCGCCTCCGGCATCATCAGCACGGGCGCGCTGGTCAAGTCCGCGCCCGACGGCTACACCTTGGGCATGGTGGTGGCCTCGTCCGTCACCATCCTGCCGTTCGCGGTGGACAGCCTGCCGTTCGACACGCAGAAGGACCTGCAGCCCGTCACGCTGGTGGCGCGCACGCCGTTCATTTTCATCGTGCCCAAGGACAGCCCCATCAAGACCTGGGAGGATTTCGTGCGCGAGAGCCGCGCGCGCAACCTGAGCGTGGGCTCGTTCTCCATCGGCACCGCATTTCATCTGGTCTGGGAGCAGACAGCCCGCCGCGCCGGCATCAAGGCCTTGTACGTGCCGTCGTCATCGTCCGGCAAGACGCAGAACGACCTGATCGGCGGCCAGCTGGACGTGGGCCTGGACGCGCCGTCCAGTTCCAAGGGCCTGATCGACAGCGGCCGCCTGCGCGCCCTGGCGATCACCAGTCCGGAGCGCTTCGGCGGCCTGCCGGGCACGCCCACCTTGAAGGAATCCGGCCTGGATTACGCGCCGCAGCCGTGGATCGGCCTGATGGCCCCTGCCGGCATTGCCCCGGACCGCGTGGCGCTGATCCAGCAGGCTGTGTCGGACATCCTGAAGGAGCCCGGCATGAAGGCGCAGATGGAAACACTGGGCATGATCCCGATCGGCAGCTCGCCGGAAGAACTGGCGGCCACCATCGAGGCGGACCGCGCGGCCATGGGGCCGCTGATCAAGGAGCTGGGCATCAAGCTGCAGTAGGCGGGATTCGCCCGGGCTGGCGGCGCGCCGTCAGTCCGGCTGCGCGCCCAGCATGCGCAGGAACATCGTCGACAGCGGCGCGGACAGGCCCTCGGCGTCTTGCCGACCCTGCGCGATGCAGGCGTCCACCGCGCCGTGCATGCCGTGGTACAGCACGATGGCCGTCAGCATCGTGTCGTCCAGCTTCCAGCAGCCGGCGTTTTCGCCCGCCGCCAGGATGCCGGCCAGCTGATTCAGCACGGCGCTCTTTTCGGCCACGCCGCGGTCGGGATGGTTGGTGTCGTGGAACACCACGTCATGCAGCGCATAGCCGTCGAAATAGGCCTCGACCCCCGCACGCGTCCAGGCGCGCAGCCGCGCCACGCCATCGTCGGGCGCACAGGCGTTCACCGCCTGGTCGATATGGTCCAGGAAGCCCTGCGAGAACCTGGCCCGCAGCGCCACCAGCATGTCGTTCTTGGAGGTGAAGTAGTGATAGAACGTGCCCTTGGCCACGCCTGCCCGTTCGACGATCTCGCTGATCGTGGCCGCTTCGACTCCCTTCTCGATGAACAGCGCCTGCGCGGCGGCCATCAGCTCGTCCAGCCGCACGGCGGCCGGCTTGGTGCGGGGCTTGGGCGCCGCGCCGGGCGGGGCGGACGGAACAGGCTTGTCGGGAGCGGCAGGCATGTCTGCGGGCAATCCATTCATGAACGAGGGCCCCAGTGTAGAGGACGTCGTCCCCGGATACGGCGTCGTTGAGAATGGTTCTTTTATTCATTGACCGACGGTCAGTCGATAAATAGAATAGGCCGTCCTTCCTCACCCGCCAACCCCATGCAACCCTCACGCCGCCGCGCCCTGGTCCTTGCCGTCAACCTGGGCAGCTTCATCACCATCCTGGACATCAGCATCGTCAACGTGGCGCTGCCCACCATGCAGGCCGCGCTGCGTATCGACATGGCAGGCCTGCAATGGGTGGTGGACGCCTACGCGCTGTTCCTGTCGGCGTTCATGCTGTCGGCCGGCCCCCTGGGAGACCGGTATGGCCGCAAGCGTTCGTGGCTGGCCGGCGTGCTGCTGTTCACGGTCGGATCAGCCATGTGCGGCCTGGCGGACAACCTGCCGCTGCTGCTGCTTGGCCGGGCGGTGCAGGGCGTGGCGGGCGCGCTGCTGATTCCAGGCGCGTTGTCGCTATTGACGCAGGCCTTCCCGGACGCCAGGGAACGCGCGCAGGCCATTGGATTCTGGGCCTCCTGCAATGCGATCTCGCTGATCGTGGGCCCCATGCTGGGCGGCGTGCTGGTCGCGCACTTCGACTGGCAGAGCATCTTCCTGATCAACCTGCCGGTCGGCGCGCTGGCCATCGGGCTGGGCCTGTGGAGCATCCAGGAAAGCGCCCATCCCGAGCATGCCGCCTTCGATCCCGCCGGCCAGGTGCTGAGCGTGATCTGGCTGGGCGCGCTGACCTACGGCCTGATCGCCGCCGGCGAGCACGGCTGGGATGCGCGCGGCACGATGCTCGCGCTGGGTATCGCGGCAGCGGGACTGGCCGCCTTCCTGTGGGTCGAGCACCGGGCCGCGCGCCCCATCCTGCCGCTGGGCCTGTTCCGCGACACCGGTTTCGCGGCGACCAACTTCGCGTCCTTCGTGCTGGGCTTTTCCGGCTACAGCAGCCTGTTCTTCTTTTCTCTCTACCTGCAGCACGTGCAAGGCCTGTCGCCGCTCGCGGCCGGCGGGCAGCTTGCGCCGCAGTTCATCGCGGCCGGCCTGATGTCCACGGTGTTCGGGCGCCTGAACCTGCGCTTCGGCCTGCCCCGCCTGATGATCGCAGGCTATGGCCTGATCGGAGCAGCCATGCTGGGCATGATGAGCTTTGAAGCGCATACGCCGTTCGCGCTGTCCGCAACCCTGATGGTGATGCTGGGCCTGGGCATGGGGCTGGCCGTGCCGTCCACCAGCATGGCCGTGATGGCCACGGTGCCGCCCGAGCGTTCCGGCATGGCGTCGGCCACCATGAACGCGCTGCGCCAGACCGGCATGACGATAGGCATCGCGCTGCTGGGCGCATTGATGAGCGGGCGCGCCATCGACGCGCTGGCGGCCGCCCTGGCGCGGCTGGGCGCCGACGACGCGCAGTCGGCGGCGCGCGCGGCCATCACGCGCCACGTGCTGCCGGCGCATCCCCCAGGCGCCGGCGCCCTGTACGCCGACGCGCTGGCAGGCGGCTTCCACGCCGCCATGCTGGCGGCGGGCGCGGCGTCGGTGCTGGCCGCGCTGTTGCTGCTGGCCGTCACCCGCGGCGCCAGGCCCGCCTTGCGCACGGCCCCGGCCGACGCCAGCTGAAGCCGCGATCCGGCCGGTAAATTCCGCGCAAAGTAAGCGCGGGAAACAGCCGGGCCAAGGCGGTTTGGCTCGGGTAAGATCCTCATCCAATAACAGGTTAACAACCAAGAGGAGGAGAGCATGCAACATCGCAAAACCCTATTCCGCCTGGCGCCGCTGGCGCTGGCCGCTCATCTGGCGTTTGCCGGTCCGGCCGCCGCGCAAGGCGCTCCCGGCACTCAGGGCGCGGTGCAGCCCGCCGCCGATCCCGCGCTGGCCGCGCAGATCGATCAGCGCGCCAAGGCCATCGAAGACAAGCTCATCGCGTGGCGCCGCGACATCCACGAACATCCCGAACTGGGCAACCAGGAACACCGCACGTCCAAGCTCGTGGCCGACCATCTGCGCGCGCTGGGCATGGACGTGAAGACGGGCGTCGCCGGCACCGGCGTGGTCGCCGTGCTCAAGGGCGGCAAGCCCGGCCCCGTGGTGGCGCTGCGCGCCGACATGGATGCCCTGCCCGTCAAGGAACAGGTGGACGTGCCGTTCGCCTCCAAGGCCAAGGGCACCTACCTGGGCAAGGAAGTGGACGTGATGCACGCCTGCGGCCACGACACGCACACGGCCATCCTGATGGCCACGGCGGAAGTGCTGGCCGGCATGAAGGACCAGTTGCCCGGCAGCGTGAAATTCATCTTCCAGCCCGCCGAGGAAAGCCCCGCGGACTTCGAGCCCGACGGCAAGAAGATCTGGGGCGCCAAGATGATGGTGCAGGAAGGCGTGCTCGAGAACCCCAAGGTGGACGCCATCTTCGGCCTGCATGTGTCCAGCTCCTATCCGGCGGGCTGGCTGGCCTGGCGCAACGGCCCGGCCATGGCGGCCGCCGACCAGTTCTGGATCGACGTCACCGGCAAGCAGACCCACGGCGCGCGGCCCTGGTCGGGCATCGATCCCATCGTGGTCAGCTCGCAGATCATCCTGGGCCTGCAGACCATCCCCAGCCGTCAGATCAACAGCATGCTGGAGCCGGCGGTGATTACCGTGGGCGCGATCCATGGCGGCAACCGCATGAACATCGTGCCGGACAGCGTCGCCATGACGGGCACCATCCGAACCTATGACGAAGGCATGAAGAAGGACATCCACCAGCGCATCGCGCGCACCGCCGACATGATCGCGCAGAGCGCGGGCGCCAAGGCGGACGTGCGGGTGGTGGAGCTCTACAACGCCACCGTCAACCCGCCCGCGCTGGCCGAGCGGATGGGCCCCACGCTGCGCCGCGTGGCCGGCGACGGCAATTACGGCCTGCAGCCCAAGTCCACGGCGTCGGAGGACTTTTCCTTCTACCAGGAGAAGGTGCCCGGCATGTTCTTCTACCTGGGCGTGACGCCCAAGGGCACCGATGTCGAGAAGGCCGCCCCCAACCACTCGCCGCGTTTCCAGGTGGATGAATCCGGCCTCATCAACGGCGTGCGCGCGTTGTCGAACCTGACCATCGACTACATGGCGAAGGCGCAGAAAGGCAGCTAGGGCCTGTTCAGTGAAGTCCCCGCCGCGCAACGCGCGGCGGGCATAAGCAAACGGCTACAAGTTCTTTGTCAGCCGCCGCCCGGTTTTCTACAGTGTGCGCCTTTGCCGCAAGCGCGGCCGCACCGTAGAAGCCTCGCCATGCCGATCTCCCGCCGCAAATTCATGCTTGCCAGCGCCCTGGCGCTGCCGTTGGCGCGGCCCCGCGCCGCACGCGCCGCCACGTGGCCCGAGCGTCCCATCCGCCTCGTCGTCACGTTCCCACCCGGCGGCGCCAGCGACATCGCCGCGCGCATCATCGCGCCGGTGCTGGCCGAACGCCTGGGGCAGTCCATCGTCATCGAGAACAAGCCGGGCGCCGGCTCCACCATCGGCGCCGGCCTGGTGGCGCAAGCGCCGGCCGATGGCTACACCCTGCTGATGTCCAACTCCGCGCCCCTGTCCATTTCGCCGGCGCTGATGCCGCAAGGCGGCTACGACGCGCTGGCCAGCTTCAGCCATGTCGCCTACATCGGCGCGGTGCCCACCGTCTTCGTCGTGCATCCCTCCGTGCCCGTCGCCAGCTTCGCGGAGCTGACCGCCTGGATCAAGGCGCAGGACCAGCCGGTGCAGTACGGCAGCGGCGGGCTGGCATCGGTGGGGCAGATCGTGGGCGAACTGTATTCCCGGCAGACCGGCGCGCCGCTGCAGCACATCCCCTACAAGGGTTCGGGCGCGATGCGCAATGATCTGCTGGGCGGGCAGATCCGCTTCGCGGTGGATGCCCTGCCGCAGAACCTGCCCTTCCTGCGCTCGGGCCAGCTGCGCCTGCTGGCCGTCACCACCCAGCAGCGCGTGCCGCAGGCGCCAGACATTGCCTCGGTCGGCGAACTGGGATATCCCGGACTGGTCGCGGAGAACTTCATCGGCCTGTCGGGTCCCGCGGGACTGCCCGACGCGGTCTCGCAGCGGCTGCACGCGGCAATCGGCGACGTGCTGCGCACCCCCGACATCCGCGCCAAGCTTGAGGGCCAGGGCTTCGTGCTTGCCCAGAAATCCCCCGCCGAATTCACGGCCTTCGTGCGCCATCAAGCCGACAGCTGGGGACCCGTGGTGCGGGCGACGGGAGCCAGCCTGTGAGCGCGCGCCGCATTCTTGTACTGTTCGGTTTTCCGGGCAGGGGCGGATTCAACGAAGCCGCCGTTCACGGCGCGGAACGCGCCGCGCGGGCGGGCCACGCGCTGCAAACGGAATGGGTGGCCGCCAGCGATCCGGGCGCGCGCGCCGAACGCCTCGCGCAGCTGTGCAACGGCAATCCGGATCTGCTCATCGTGCATGGCGGCCAGGGCGACGCGCCCGTCGCCGAGGTGGCTCCGCACTTTCCACGCACGCAGTTCGCCATCACGCAGGGCAGTCACACCGCCGCCAACGTGGCGTCCTACGAAATTCTGCAGGAGCACTCCGCCTTCCTGGCCGGCGTGCTGGCGGGCCTGCGCGCCGGCGATGGCCGCGCGGCCCATCTGTCGGGCGAACGGGTGCGACCGGGCCTGAAGGGACGCGCCGCATTCGCCGACGGCGTGCGCCGCGTCGCGGCGCAAGACCCCCTGACCGGGTTCTGCGGCAACCAGCACGACCCGGAGCTGGGCGCGGCATGGACGCAGGCGCTCATCGCGCAAGACGCCCGCGTGCTGTTCGCAATGATGGATGGCGGCCGCGACGGCGTGACGCGCGCCTGCCGCCAGGCGGGAGTCTGGCAGATCGGCAATGTGCTGGATTGGGTGGCGCGCGACCCGCAGGTGTATCTGGCATCGGCGCTGGCGGATTCGGGCCTGTGCGTGGAACGCGCCGCAGCCGACCATACGGCGGGCGCGCTGGCGGTCGGACGCATCACGCGCTTCGGCCTGGAAGCCGCGGCGTCGCTACGCCTGGTGCTGGGCGCGCAGGTCAGCGCGCGGGAGCGCGGCGTGCTGGACGACTGGTCCGCGCGCCTGGCCTCGGGTGAGGTAAGCATCGCCCCGGACTACAAGGGGCCGGAATTCGCGCTGGCCGCCTAGGGCCTGTCAACACTAAAAGGAGCCTCGCACAGGCCCTGGCGTTCAAGCCTGCGGCGGCGTTGCGGCGAATCCTTCGTGATACGACACCTGGCCGCGCGCGGGCCGCGTGTAGACCTGGGCCAGGAAGTACGCCGGCGGAACGCCGGGATAGATCAGCGCCGGCGTTGCCGCAAAGCCGAAGCGCGAGTAGTAGTCCGGTTCGCCCAGCACCACGCAACCCGCGGCGCCCAACGCCTTCAGGCGCGCCAAGCCGTCCCGGATCAGCGCCGCGCCGATGCCCCGACCCTGGTATTCCGGCAGCACCGCGACCGGCCCCAGCCCGTACCAGTGTGGCGCGCCATCGCTGATCGTCACGGGCGAAAACGCGATATGCCCGACCACCCGCCCTTGCTCCCGCGCCACCAGCGACAAAGTCAGCGCGCCGGCTTCACGCAGCGCGTTGTTGATGTAGCCCTCGGTCTGCTGGCTGTGCGGGTGGTTCTTGAATGCCGCCTGCGTGACGGCGAAGATCGCATCGTGGTCCGCTGGCGTCTCGGGGTGGATCTGCATGGCCTGGCTCCGAACAATAGATCGCACGAGTGTAGCCGCGGCCGGCCGGCATCGCGCATTGACGCGCGGCGATGCGCTGGCTACAGTGGCCGGCGGCCCTGCGCGGCGTTTTGCGCCGCCGCTTTCCCGAACCGCCCGCGGTCCTTCCGCGAGCCCAACCTTCTGGATTCCCATGAACAGCTACCGCGTCGGCATCGCCGGCTTCGGCGCCATCGGCCAGGCCGTGGCGCAATCCCTGGATGCCGGCCTGCCCGGCCTGACGCTCGCCGCGGTCGCGGTGCGCGACCCCAAGGCCCCGCCCGCCTTTGCGTGGACGAACGGCGCCCCCGCATTCACCACCATCGACGCGCTAGTCGAGCATTGCGACGTGGTCGTCGAATGCGCGCCCGCCGCCGTGTTCCGCGACATCGCCGAACCCGTGCTGCGCGCCGGCAAGAAAATGGTGGTGCTCAGCTCCGGCGCGCTGCTGCGCCATGACGACCTGATCCAGGTGGCTCGCCAGCACGGCGGCCAGATCGTGGTGCCGTCGGGCGCCATCCTGGGCCTGGACGCCATTACGGCGGCCGCCGAAGGCGTCATCCACTCCGTCACGATGATCACCCGCAAACCGGTGCGCGGCCTGCTCGGCGCGCCCTACCTGACCGACAACAACATCGACATCGCGGACATCACCGAGCCCCGGCTGATCTTCCGCGGATCGCCGCGCGAAGCGGCGGTGGGCTTTCCGGCCAACCTGAACGTGGCGGTCAGCGTGTCGCTGGCGGGCATCGGGCCGGACCGCACAACGCTCGAAATCTGGGCCGATCCCTCGCTCGAGCGCAACATCCACCGCGTCGAAGTCGTGTCCGACTCGGCCTCGTTCTCGATGGAAATCCAGAATATCCCGTCGGCCAATCCCAAGACCGGGCGCATCACCGCGCAAAGCGTGGTCGCGGCGCTGCGCAAGCTGACCGGCCCGCTGCGCGTCGGCACCTGAACCGGCGCGCGGGCTGCCAGTCCGTTGCGCTAGGCGGCCTCGCGCCGCAGCGCATGCGCCTCGCGTCCCGCCGCCATCGGCCCCATCGCCCACCGGCCCGCGCCCAGCAGGTCCAGGCGGTGGGTGTGGAACGTGTCCAGCGTGCTGCGGTGCCCCACGCTGACCAGCATGCTGTCCGGCAGCACGGTGCGCAACAGGCTGTAGAGCGCATGCTCCAGGCCTTCGTCGGTGGCGGAAGTGGCCTCATCCAGGAACACGACGGCGGGCCGGTTGTAGAGCACGCGCGCAAACGCCACGCGCTGCTGTTCGCCGATGGACAAGATGCGCGACCAATCCTGCACTTCGTCCAGCCGTCCGGCCAGATGGCCCAGGTTGACCTGCCGCAACGCGTCGACCAGGCGCGCGTCGTCTTCCGGCTGCGCCAGGCCCGGGTACGCGACCACCGCGCGCAGGTCTCCCAAGGGCAGATAGGGCCGCTGCGACAGGAACAGCGCGGACGCGCCCTGCGGCCGCAGCACCCTGCCCTGCGCATAAGGCCACAGGCCCGCCAGCGCCCGGAGCAACGTGGTCTTGCCGCTGCCCGATGGCCCCTTGATCAGCAAAGCCTGGCCGGGATGCAGGCGCAGGTTCAGATCCCGCAGCAGTTGCGTGCCATCGGGCCGCGACACGTTCAAGCCGTCTATATCCATCCCGTCGGGCTTGGCCTGCGTCTGCACGGACGGCAAGGCGCGCGCGGCCTCGTTGGCGTCCAGGAAGCCGTTGAGCCGGTCCAGCGTGGCGCGATATTGCGCAAACGCGTCGTAGGAACTGCGAAAGAACGACAGCGACTCCTGCACCTGCCCGAATGCCTGCGAGGTCTGCATGACATCGCCCAGCTTGATCGCACCGCTGAAAAAACGCGGCGCCTGCAGAATGAACGGGAACACCACCGCGACCTGGCTGACCGACAGGTTGAAGCCGTCGAACTTCAGTCCCCGGTACACGCGGGCCCACAGGTTGGCGATATAGGAGGTGAAGCGGGTCCACAAGGTGGCGCGCTCCACGTCCTCGCCCTGGTAGAACGCAACGTTTTCGGCATTCTCGCGCAAGCGCACCAGCGCGTAGCGGAAGTTGGCCGTCAGGCGTTCCGACAGGAAATTCAGCTTGATCAGCGGACGCCCGATCTTGAACGCGAACCAGGTCGCGACGATCACGTATACGTAGACCATGAACACCATGGCGCGCGGAATCTCCACGCCCGCCACCGCCAGCGGGCCCGACAGGCCCCACAGGATGGACGTGAACGCCACCAGCGATACGATCGCGCTCAGCGCGCCGATCGCCAACGTGCGCGAGCCCGTCACGAATTGGGAAATGTCCTGCTCGATGCGCTGGTCGGGGTTGTCGACGGGCTCATCCAGGAAGTGGCCGCGATAGTAGGCCCCGGCGCCCAGCCAGTCGCGAGTCAGGCGCTCATTGAGCCAGACGCGCCAATGGATGTCGAAAGCCTGGCCCGCGTAGCTGTCGGCCAGGCTGCGCACCACATGCACACTGGCCAGCACCGCGAAAATGCCCAGGAAATGCCAGAACGCGGACTGGTCCAGCGCCTGCAGCGCACTGTAGAAGCCGTTGTACCAGAACGAGAACAGCACGGTCATGCGCACCGCAAACATCGCCAGGAACAGCAGCAGGGCCAGTGTCAGCATCGGCCTCCAGCTGCGCCTGGGCGTCAGGTACGGCCACGCCAGCCGCCAGAACTTGCGGCCCCAATCGGTGGTTCGCGCAAGCACGATAGTGATCAGCGCCAGCGCGACGGCCGTGATGCCGAACGCGCGCACTAGCCAGAGGGCGCTTTCCGCAAGTTGCTGCTGCCAATTCATATCCATGAGCCAGGAACCTCGGATGTAGTTCCTGGTTAGACGGTGGCACCTCGTCGAGTTCCGCGCAAAAAACCGTCTTAAGCCTGGCTTAAGCGTTTTTACGTGAAATTGAATGCGTAATGAAAGCAGATGCCCTCATCGATCCGTACCCAGATCCAGATTGGCGAACAGGTCCGCCAAGGTCGGAACGGACCGGGCCGGCCAGATCGCGCTGAGGTCGAAGCTGGGCAGGCGCTCACCGTCGCGCACCTCGCAAAACCGCACGCCGCGGAAGTTCATCGACCGGATCCAGCTGGGCAGCAGGGCCACGCCGCAGCCGCCCGCCACACAGGACAGCACGGTCAACGTGCGGTTCGCTTCCTGCGCCACCTGCGCATCGTGTCCGGCTTTGCGCATGGCATCCAGGATGCCCGCGTAGAACGCGGGTAATTGCGCCTGCGGATACATCACCAGGCCCGCCTGCGCGATCTGCGCCATGGACACCTGGCCATCGGCCCCCACCTCGAATTCATCGGGCACGGCGGCCACCAGGCGGTCTCGCAACAGCTGACGTTCGCGCATGCGCCCGCCCACCGCCACCGGCGTGTGCATCAGGCCAATATCAATCTCGCCCGTCTGCAAGGCTTCGGCCTGCTCGGCATTGCTCATCTCGCGCAGGATCACGCGCACGCCGGGCGCCTGCCTGCGCATCTCGCGCAGCGCGCGCGGCAGCGTGTCGAACAACGCCGACGACACCAGCCCCACCGTCAGCTGGCCGGCGCTGCCACGTCCGATCTCGCGCGCACGACGCGCCGCCGCATCGATGCGCGCAACGCTGGCCCGCACGTCCTCAAGAATGGCGGCGGCGGCGGGCGTGGGCGTCGTGCCCTGCCGCGAGCGCTCGAACAGCCGCACGCCCAGGTCCTTTTCCATGCGGGTCAGCGCCTGGCTCAACGCGGGCTGCGCAATTCCCAGCCATTCCGAGGCCCGGCTGACGCTGCCATGGTCCACCACCGCCAGAAAATAGCGCAGATGCCGGGTTTCCATATCATTCCAATATATAAATAGCACTTTTACTTAATAGAAAACTATACCCCGACTTCATAGAATCCCGCCTATCAGAAGAGCATCGCAGGCCCATGCCGCGCGTGCAGAACAGGAGACCGATTTGCCCCCGCCCGTCACCGGCGCCGCCGTCGACACCCATGCGCATGTATTCCGGCAAGGCTTGGCGCTTGCCGATACCCGCCGCCACACGCCCGATTACGATGCCCCGCTGGCCGACTACCTGAGCTTGCTGGACACGCACGGGCTGAGCCACGGCGTGCTGGTGCAGCCCAGCTTCCTGGGCACCGACAACAGTTATATGGTGCAGGCGCTGCGCGCCGCCCCCGGACGCCTGCGCGGCGTGGCCGTGGTGGCGCCGGACGTCTCCGAATCCGGATTGCGGATCCTGGCCGAGGCTGGCGTGGTCGGCATCCGTCTGAACCTGATCGGGCTCGATTTGCCCGCCCTGGACGCGCCTGTCTGGCAGGTCCTGCTGAGCCGCGTCAACGCGCTGGGCTGGCATGTAGAGATCCACCTGCAGGCAGCCCGCCTGCACGGCGTGATGCCCGCCCTGCTGGCGGCCGGCTGCCGCGTCGTGGTGGATCACTTCGGCCGCCCCGACCCCGCGCTGGGCGTGTCCGACCCCGGCTTCCAGTACCTGCTGCGGCAGGCCGACAGCGGCCGCGTCTGGGTCAAGCTGTCTGCCCCCTACCGCAACTGGGCCGCCCCCGCGTGCGCCGCGTCCGGCCGCCTGGCCGCGCAGCAGCTGGTGGACGCCTACACGACCGAACGACTCATGTGGGGCAGCGACTGGCCCCATACCGAGCACCGCCACCTGGCGTCCTTCCCCGCGGCGACGCAGTGGCTGGACGCCTGGATCGACGACCCCGCGCAACGGCAGGTCCTGCTTGCCGACACCCCGTTGCGGCTGTTCCAATTCCAAGGAGACACACCATGACCCATTTGTTCAAACGCCTGGCGCGCCGCAGCGCCCTGCTCGCCGCCGCCGGACTGCTGGCCGGCGCGGCCAGCGCCGCACACGCCGCCTACCCCGAACGCGCGGTCACGCTGGTGGTCACTTATCCGCCCGGCGGCACCGTGGACGTGGTGGCCCGCCTGATCGGCCCCAAGCTGGCCGCGGAACTGGGCCAGCCCGTCGTCATTGAAAACCGCGGCGGCGCGGGCGGCATGATCGGCGGCGCCGTCGTCGCCAAGGCCCAGCCCGACGGCTACACCCTGATGCTGGACGCCTCCAACCACGCCCAGAATCCGGCCCTGCACAACAAGATGCAGTTCGACACGCTGACCGCCTTCGCGCCCGTGTCGCTGCTGCTGCGCGTGCCCAACGTGCTGGTCGTCACCCCGTCGTACGAAGTCAAGACGGTGGCGGACTTGATCAGGCTGGGCCAGCCCGGCGCCAAGGACCACGTCTACTTCGCCTCGGCAGGCCCCGGCTCCGCCCAGCACCTGGCCGGCGAATTGTTCAACCTGCTGGCCAAGACCCAGCTGCAGCACGTCGCGTACAAGGGCGGCGGCCCCGCCATGATCGACGTGATGTCGGGCCAGGTCCCGGTCATGTTCGCCAGCATGGGCTCGGCATGGCAGCACGTGAAGAACGGCAAGCTGCGCGCCGTGGCCGTAGGCGGACTGGAACGCTCCAAGACCGCCCCCGATCTGCCCACCATCGCCGAATCCGGCGTGCCGGGTTACGAAACCTATGAATGGAACGCCGTGTTCGCCCCGGCCGGCACGCCCCCCGCCATCGTGGACCAGGTGTCGCAAGCGCTGGCCAAGGTCCTGAAGGACCCCGCGATCGCCGAGCAGCTGGCCGGCATCGGCGCGGAGCCCATCGGCTCCACTCCCGCCGACCTGGACACCTTCCGCCGCGCCGAGATCGACAAGTGGCAGCGCGTCGTCAAGGAAGCGGGCCTGAAGCTGGATTGAGTACTGCCGGGCCTACGGGCCCGGTTGCCGGATAGCCGGTCTTGTGGCGCCCTTCGGGGCGCCTTTTTTTATCGCCGAACGGGCGCAAGAGCAATGTCGAAACCCGTGGCAGCGCCAAGTGGAGATTGCCGCAGAACGTCCGACTCCTGACCGAAGGCCCGGAATTTCAGAAACGGCTGGCCTTCATATGCCACCTCTCCAACGAAGACGAAGCCAAATCTGGCCAGCCCCCGGGTCCGGGATCGGCTCGGCGGCAGCATGATGCTTACCGGACCGATGCCGAGCTCAACCCGGCGGTTCATGATGTCGCCAAAAATCCTGCCGCCGTGTCCCCAGTACTCCGGGAGTAAGACCAATGCGAAATCCGCCTCCTCGCCTTCCATCTGAAAACCGCCCCAGCCGGCAAACCTGCCATCAAGCCGTATGGACCATGGTCCATACCCGTTCTCTGACCACTGCATGTCTTTACCCTTGGCCCAGTCAGCAACGGCGTTCCCGGTCCAATCACCCTCGGTGAGCGGCATGTGACGAACCACGTCCGGGTGGTTCAACAAACGCAGCCAATCCTCGGTCGGAATATCAGAGAAGGCGTGCAGCGAAAGCGTCGGGGTTCGGCGATTCATGATTTCTTGTTCGAATCTTGAGACTCAAGTGAAGGGGCGCTTCGTGGGAGGGTTCGAAGGGGCACAGTGCTTGCACGCGAAGGTTATCAGGAGGCGCAGAGGACTCTGGAACCGGCCAATGCCCGTCACGGCTTATCGTGAATTCTGCCCGTTGGTGGAGGCTGAGTTTACGACCGCGTGCAACGCAAAGCTGCGGTTGGCGTTGTGCGAACGATTGGCAGTTTGGGTCGCTAGCGGTCTGCCGCGATGACTGCTGACTCCGCACTGCTCAGCAAAGAAGGGATATTCATCCCCCCCGCACCCAAGACATGTTTGTTTTTTAAGGCGACGTGGGAAAGACTCGCCCTACCTTTATGTATGGATTTTTTAAACTTTTTTAAGCCAAAAAACCATACAAATAGAACGATTCAACAATTTGTATGGAGCTTGGCGGTAAAATCTTGCTGCTTATAGGGAGTATGGCGCTCACTCTCCCACTCCCGACCTCTGTCAGCGTTGCTTTTTAGGCAACCCCAGGATGAAGGCATGGGAAAAAGCCTTCGGGTTCTGTCTACGGCACTTGCTGATAGCGCTCGCCGCGCTGGGTTTGTCTGGATGCGGAGAGTCGGTGTCCTTCAACCCCAGAGCCCAAGGCGGAATCGAGCAGCGTGGTCTCACACTCGTCGGAATCGGGCTGATGCTTTTCGTGGTCCTCACGGCTATCGTTCGTTTGTCCTGGCCTGGCCCACGAGTAGTCAATGAAGCTGCTGAAGCAGCGTTTTGAGGAAATGATGAATTTTTGGGTCCCTGTAGTCTTCGGTACGTTCAAGCTCCTCGTGTTGGGCACGGGCATGTTTCTCGCCATCAAGTCTCACTACGATGGAGAAAAAAAGGAGAAGAAGGAGAAGGAGAAGGAGATGAAAGCACCGTAGTGGAGACCTCGTTGCTAGTGGGGACGTGCTGATCGAGGTGTTCGATGCAGTGGGGGCAGCCGTGTCAGATGCTTTCGCCCAGACTATGTCGGGCCTGCCGAAAGCGCGGGAAACAGGTTTCCTGGACTACGAAGCCCCCCTAAGTGCGGGGCTGCCTTTATTTCTTAATTCGGACTTTATTCCTTATCTTCATTGCGAAAGAGAGAAATAAGGTCGGTCGCAGCGATACAGAATGGATCCCGGCATATGTTCACTCCAGAGGAATTTGCGACTCGGTTTGGCACTTCAAAGATGGATAAGCCCGTTGGACTGTGGCTGGCAGGCTTGGTAAGCCAGGAAAGGATTTCCTTCCTCAAGCAGCTCTGGCCACTGAACTATCGATACGCCCTGGCGCTTGCGCAAGGAGCCCAGCTTTCCAGGCAGGAGAATGAGGCATTGCTTCGACATTGGTTGAATGCCGGAAACCACAATGCGGCAAACGATTTGATCAGGTATCTCGAGCCTGTATTGGGCGAGCAGCGCTTCTGGAAGGTTGTGGGTGACGAGAGTCTTACCGATGAGATGCGTCACTTCCTTGATTACCACCGTCATAGGCAGCGCCCGCGGTCAGCGTGACACTGACTTCGCCCCGCGTGCGATTTGGCTTTTCCCCGCGGGCATCCGACCGGGGCTGCTCCCGGCCAGTGAAAGCGCTTGTCCCTCGCAGAATTTCGTGGTGTTCTATCGAAGTGCCGCCCGAGGGGAATTGTCATGACAGCCGTTTCTCCGCAGAACCAGCGTTTCATGGTCAGCCATCTCAACGAAGATGACTTCAAAACGGGCGGGCTGCGCAGCTACTCGTCCTATCGAGACCTGGGGGTCGCCGCGGCAACCAATGGCATTGCCACCGCGCACGTCATCAGGATGATTGCGCCATTCTCGGATGGTTTCAGCCAGCGGCACCATCACGACGTGCAGTTCCAGCTCATATACGTTCTCAAAGGCTGGTTCAGCAGTGAGTTTGAGGGCCACGGCGTGCAGACCATGCTGGCAGGCTCATGCTGGATACAACCACCCAATATTCGACACACCGTCGTGGGATGGTCGGATGACTGCGAATTGCTTGAAGTCATCCTCCCTGCGCAGCACGCAACCGTCGTCGACGAATAGCGCGACTCAGGCAACCGTGAGCCGGGTCATAGCGCGCCTGGGTGGCAATATCCCGCCCCGGCCCGGCTATCATTATTGCCTCAGACAGTTTTTCCGCAGGAACCCGCAGGATGGACAAGATCCGACTCGACAAATGGCTTTGGGCGGCGCGCTTCTACAAGACGCGCAGCCTGGCCGTGCAGGAAATCGGCAAAGGCCGGGTGTTCGTGAACGACCAGCCCGCCAAGCCCTCACGCGAAGTCGCCCCCGGCGACCTCGTCACCGTGCGCAAGGAAGACCCCGCCCTGCATGTGCGCGTCGTCGCGGTCAGCGGCGTGCGCGGGCCCGCTCCGGTGGCGCGCCTGCTGTACGAAGAAACCCCCGAGAGCATCGCGGCGCGCGAACGCGCGGCGGAAATGCGTCGCCTTGCGCCGGAGCCGGCGCTCGGCATCGAAGCAGGACGCCCCACCAAGCGAGACCGGCGGCTGATCGACCAGATGCGGGGGAAGCCCCTGTGAAGCGCAGTTCGACCGGAGGCCTGGTCTACTCCACCGAAACCGGCCGCATGTGCCCCCTATGCCGCCAGCCGCTTGCGCAATGCCAGTGCAAGCAGGCCGCCCGCGCGACACCCGCCGGCGACGGCGTGGCGCGCGTATCGCGCGAGACCAAGGGCCGCGGCGGCAAGAGCGTGACATTGGTCAGGGGGCTGGCGCTGGACCCGGTGGCGCTGGGCGTGCTGGGCAAGCAGCTGCGCACGGCCTGCGGGTCGGGCGGCACCGTCAAGGACGGGGTGATCGAAGTGCAGGGAGACCACTGCGACCGGATCATCGAGGCGCTCACAAAACAAGGCCATCGCGCCAAGCGCGCCGGCGGCTGAACCTGACGAGAAAAAAAATGAATGATCTAGCTGTAGCCGATGTCGCCAGTTGGCATGCCCACGTGTACTTCGACGCCGCCAGCCGCGATGCCGCGTTCGCCCTGCGCGAACGGGTCATCGCAACGTTCGACGGCAAGATGGAAATGGGACGCTTCCATGAGCGTCCCGTCGGCCCGCATCCACAGTGGAGCTACCAGATCGCGTTCACGCCTCAGCACCTGGCCGAAATCGCGACCTGGCTGACGCTGAACCACGGCGCACTCGACGTGTTCATGCATCCCAACACCGGCAATTCGCTACGGGATCACCGCGACTGCGCCGTCTGGATCGGGCGCAGCCATGTGCTGAACCTGCAGGCGCTGGGCGCCTGAAGGCCTACAGCGCCCGTCCCACGATCAGCGAATCCAGCGCCATCTGCGGATCGTCGCTCTTGCCTTCATACGGCATGCGGCTCAGCACATAGCGCATGGCGTTCAGGCGGGCGCGTTTCTTGCAGTCGGACTTCACGACGATCCACGGCGCGTCCGCGGTATCCGTATGCGCGAACATGGATTCCTTGGCGCGCGTGTAGTCGTCCCACTTGTCGAGCGACGCCAGGTCCACCGGGCTCAGCTTCCATTGCTTGAGCGGATGCACCTTGCGCTCCAGGAAGCGGCGACGCTGCTCTTCCTGGCTGACGGAGAACCACAGCTTGATCAGATGGATGCCGCTGCTGACCAGATGGCGTTCAAAGTCGGGCGTCTGGCGCAGGAACGCCAGATATTCGTCCTGCGAGCAAAAGCCCATCACCCGCTCGACGCCGGCGCGGTTGTACCAGGAGCGGTCGAACATGACGATCTCGCCGGCGGTGGGCAGGTGCTGCACGTAGCGCTGGAAGTACCACTGGCCCTTTTCCGTATCGGAAGGCTTTTCCAAGGCAACCACGCGCGCCCCGCGCGGATTCAGGTGTTCCATCATGCGCTTGATGGTGCCGCCCTTGCCGGCCGCATCGCGCCCTTCGAACACGATCACCACGCGCTGGCCCGTGGCCTTGACCCATGCCTGCAGCTTCAGCAGTTCGACTTGCAGCTTGTACTTCTGCTTTTCGTAATTGCGGCGCAGCATGCGGTGGCGGTACGGGTAGATGCCCTCGCGCCAATCAACGGCCAGTTCGTCGTCGGGATTGCGGCGGGAACCCGGCGCCTTCGTGTTGGCCTCCAGCAGCGCGCGATGCACGGCGCGCGCATCGTCCGCGGACAGTTCGTCGATGACGGAACGCAAGGCCTCGTGCGCCTCGCCGGGCGCGCCGACGTTGTAGCGGCGCGCGATATCGGCCAGCACCGATGCGGTCTCTTCCCGGGCGGCATCCTGGCGGGCAATCACGCGCTTGCGGATCTCGGCGGCGGGCTCCACGGCCAGGCCGGCCGCGGGTTCAACGGCGGGTGTGGCGGCGGCCTTGGCTGGCGCGCGGCGCGCGCGGGTTGTACGCTTGGCGGCGGTGCCCTGCGCGCCGCTGGCGCGCTTCTTCGGCGCAACGCCAACGTCTTGTTCGGAGGCTTGCGGTGTCTTGTCCGTCATTGATCCTATCCTTGCTTCGCTTGATCGCCAGGTCCGCGCCGGCCGGCCAGTCGCCGGCGACCCGTCAGGCAAAAGGGCAACCGTAACGCGCGCCACGCCGGGCGGAATTGATGTGGATCAAGGGTTGTAACACTCAAACCGAATATGCAGCGCGGCGAAGTTCCACGATCATTTTTTTATATCGACCGACGAACCTGTCGACTGCGTCGCGATCCAGCGCCGACTGGCGCGCCGCCGCCTCCAATTGGGCGGCCTGCGCCTGCAGGTCTTCCGCGCCGATGATGCCAAGCTCCGAAGTGAGTTTGTGAAAGACGAGCTTTGCCGAATCGCAATCCGCCAAGTCCGCCAACGGATTGAGGAGGGACTGCGGCGAGTCCGCGCGGTCAACGACACGGCGAACGATATTCACAAAAATCTCGTGACGGCCGCCCAGCCTCGCGAGCGCGCTGTCTATCCTGATTTCGTCCAGCGCGGCGATCCGCTCGGACACCCGGCGAAACAAGGCTGGCCCCCCTTCATCTCCACCGGGCGCCGGGACTCGGCCGGCCGATGCGAATTCACCGTCCTGTCGCAGCCCGAGCAAGCGGGCCATCAAGGCCAGCAACTGGGAAGGATTCACCGGCTTCGTCAGGGACTGGGTCACTCCGCAGCTTGACGCCATGGCGCGGTCTGCTTCCGACAGGCTCGCGGTAATCGCGATTATCGGAAGATCGCTGATATCAGGCATGCCCCTGATTCGTTCGGCGGTTTCGAACCCATTTAAGCCCGGCATTTGAAGATCCATCAGCACAATGTCGATGCTGGAACGCCGCAAGATATCCAGAGCTTCGTACCCATTGCTGGCGACATGCACCAGGGCGCCTGCCCAGATCAGGATCTCCCGCATGACGGACCGCACGATATCGTCGTCCTCGGCCAACAGCACGGAATGATTGGCCAGGCAATTCTTGTCGATATGGCCCGCTTGATCGGCCAGACTTCCCGCGCAGGAGGCGCAGCCGTTGGCGGCCCCTGCGCAAGGCTCGGACAGCAGTGTCGGCTTGAACCGCACATGCACGCCATGCCGTGCCGTCAGATCTCCTGCATTCCAGTAACTCAAGGGTGGGCCAAGCACGATGAAGTGCACGCGGCCATTCCCAAAGGCTGCGTCAAAGCGATCCACGAGCGCTGGTGAAAAGCACCTCCAGTCGACGATGACGTATTCGGGGATCGCGACGCCGCTGTCGTCCGAGCGCAAGACGGGACGCAGCGGCGACTGCCCCATCGCCACATCCACCAATGCGCCGCGGTCAGTCAGACCGGAAACGATAGCCTCCCTGGACGCGGGGGAAGGATCAATGACCCAGACGCGTCTACCCGAGAATTGCCACGTCTGGTGCGTACAGACATGGGAAACATCGACCACCAAGGGCAGTTTCGCAAAGAAGACCGCCCCCTGCCCGGGATTGCCCTCCATCCATGTTGCTCCCCCCATCAGGTCCGCTATCCGCCGGGTAATGCTCAGGCCAAGGCCGTTGCCAACTCCCTTCGAGCGTCCGGCAATCCGCGGGAATGGCTTGAACAGTCCGCCCGATTCATCCGGGGCCACTCCCGGCCCCCAGTCTCGAACCGCGAATGTGTAGTCATGCAATAGACCGTTGACGCTAATGGCCGTAACTTCAAGGACAACCAAGCCGGGTCCGCCGTGCCTGATGGCATTCTGGATGTAATTCAGAAGAATCTGCATGATGCGCGCGTCGTCCCCCGTCACCATGTCCGGGACGTCCGGCGACAGGCTTGTGAACAAGCTGACCTCATTCGCCACGGCATCACGCCATGCCAACTCGAACACTTGCTGAACAAGCCTGCGCAATGAGAATCTTCTGAATTGAATGTCCATTTTCCCCGCTTCCAACCTCGAAAAATCGAGCGCGTTCCGGACGACCGCGGACAGGTATCTGCTTGCCTCGATCAAGCTGGCGACATGCCCTGATTTGTCCTTGCTGAATGTCTGCTCCATCAAGTACGCGATGCCAGTGACAGCGGCAAGCGGCGTCTGAATCTCGTGGGCGATCATCGAAAGCATTTCAGCCTTCTCGGCGATGGCCGCTTCCTCTTTGCCTTGCCCCGTACAAAGTGGATCGGCGCCCAGACCCGGCTGGCGCTCCAGCGGATCGCTGCGCGGTTCCCGATACGCGATCGGCTCTTGCGTGATGTCTATGCCTATTCCGCCGACCCCGATAATTTCTTCATCGGCTCCAAAAACGGGGAACCGGAACACCCGAAACATGCGCGGAGAGTCATTGAAATTCATCCCGACCACACTCGAACTGTGCTGCCTGGCAGCCAGCACATCCTCGTCAAGGGCGCGCCATTCCGAATCGACCTCCGCCGAGGAGACCGGATCACTCAGCGTACGGCCGGAACCGGATGCGGCAATCTGCAGAAACGCTGCGTTGACATGGGTGTACCAGCCACGCAGATTGCGCATGTACATGACGACCGGTGCGCATTCGCCAAATGCGCTCAGCCCGCGTTCACTCGCCCATGACAGACGTCGAGCCCGCAGATACAGGATCGTAAAGGCCACAATCAACAAGACGGCCAGCGATGCAAATCCCGCCACTATGTTTCTTGCAAGATGGAACGTGGCCAATGCAAATTGCTTGTCCTGCTCGGCATGGAATGTCAGCCCGTTGACATCGCTGGCACACCGGATGACATACACCTCGCCCTCGATCGGATTGGCGTACGTCATCAGCGCGACGGAACGCGAATCGCCCATGCCGCAAGTCGCTATGTCTATCGACCTCCTCGCGGTGACGACCTCCATGCTGGACCGGTCCGGGCGATAGATGGGTTCGATCTCGGCCTCGACGGAGGACAGCCGGGCCAGCAACTGGTCCGACACAGCCTGTTCGGCCGTCCTATGCAGAAAAAAAAACGAGGCCGCGGTCCCACACAGAATCAGCGCGATCAAAACTGCTGCTCCCAGGCGAATACGCCGGAAGCACTCCAATCCCATCGCGCCCATAATCACCAGCCTCTATCACATGCAAAAATAATGACCAATTCACGAAACACCACAGATTCGATAAAAACTTATGGTCAATTCACCTAATTGCCGAGGCCGGTTTTTTATTTAAATTACATGCGGCGCCATCGAAGCCCGCCGCGCAGCGGCCCCTCGTCTCCTTGTGGGAAACAAGCGATGCCAGGCCAGCTGATATTCCAAGATTGCATACCGAACATCATTCACGCGCTACCGGTTTCAGCGGGATTTCGTTGATCCCGCCAGCCGGCTGATTCAGCGCGTAGGAGTGCCTGACGCGGGGCGGCACGAACTCCCCTCTCTGCGAGCAGGAGTTTCCGATCAAAGCATATCTCCGCCAGGATGGCGAACGCGGCTATGCCTTACTGATATAAGAAAAAGAGCGAGATTCGAATTCTCGCCAGAGGTATCGATCGGAGGCCGTGTCTGGGCCAGCATCGGCGGTTGTCCGGCTAGACTTACACCACGCCACCAGCCGTTCGGCAACCAGAATGTTCTGCACGGTCACCACCTTCAGCGCGGCCGCAATCCTTGCCGCCGTCCATTGGCATAGAGGGAGTCCTCCTTTATCAAGGAATTCAATCGCCGGTACGGAGATTCCGGTGGATGCGGACAATTGCCTGACGGATATGCCCAGGTAGATTCTCCAGGCACGCAGCGCGCTCATTTGTTCCTCCCGGATAAGGTTCGAGACGGCAGCAGGAATCGGCTCCATCGCCGAATCGTTGACCGCCACATATGCACCTAAGCCCGGGGACAATATATCGTCCAGAAAGCTACCCGCCTTATCCATCATGACAATGAGGATTTCAATTGATAAAAGCTATTTGAAACCCGTACATGCCGGCCGACAAGAGTCGATTTACTCATTCAAAATCGAGAAAAAGTCCCGCAAAAAAATATCGACGCTGTCCTGGGCGATCTTAATAGAGAAAAAACAAAAAAAGCCTCCGATCAAGGAGGCTGGAAACGCGGCCAGGCGCCAGGCCCGGCCCGCAGTATCTGGGCTCTAGCCAGCTAAATCATGACATTCCATATTTCTTCGAGCGTGCCATCGCCCACATGATGGGACTTTTGACGAATGCAGCTGCCCGCTTCCAGACAATCTCAACCCCAGGATTCTGGCGTGCGTAAATGAAGAAAATCTCGTCGGCGAAGGCCGGACCAATGCTTCCGACACCAGCAAAATCAAAACAGACATGGCGTGTTCCTTGAGGGACCGCGCTCAGGACACGTTTGGCCTGATAACGAGTCACAAAGGCTTCCGAATCACTGATCCGGACACTACGCACTGTTATGACCAACGTCGATTTTCCATTCTTTCGATGGAGCGCCGACAGCGGCACCACATCGGCATGTACGCCTGAGGATCCGGCAAACTGTCCACCCACATCGACGGTGAGCGCCTGTATATTCCCCATTGTTTAATCTCCGGGATAATGCATCGCGCGCCTGTCTGCTCCAATATGTACACTGCAAGCGCGCAGAAAAAAAAAGCCGCTGAATTTCAGCGGCAAAATCCCCGCCCGCACCCCAATCCCTTCACACTTTGAAGTGAATAGAGCCGGCAGCGGCCTTGTGAAGACGACAGATCATTCGAAAGAGATTTGAAGCTGCGGATTGACCTTCCATTCAAACTTTGCGTTCGCTTCGCCACCGCCCGCGTCTTGGGCGATGACCACATATCTGCCTTCCTGCGGGGTGGACGGCACCAGGCCCGTCAGCGCCCCGGCCGTGGAGTCAAATCGCAGGCCGTCCGGGAGACGCGCCGGCGTGGTCCCATCCTTGTCGAGCAGCGCATACCGGACAGCCCCGCTTCCGCCCGTCGACGTCACGACGGGGATGGGCGCAGGAATGGTTGCTCCGGCGGTGAGCTCCACCGGATTGGTGGAAATTTCGAGAGCCGGCGCGAGGTTGAACTCCACTGGCAGCGAGACACGCGCCCCGCCTTCGTCCGTAATGGTGGCGGTAAGCCCCGCCAGCTTCTCGGTGGACGCGGGCACGGCCCCGCTGACGTTGCCGGCGCCATCCAGAACCAACCCCGAGGGCATGCGCATCGATCCGCCCTGAGCGTTCGAATAGGAAACCGTGTACTTGCCCGTTCCACCAGCGACGTTGAGGAACTTCGCGGGACTCTTGATCTTGCCGCCGGCGGTTGCCTGAATGGCGCCGCCCTGCACGGTCAAGGGCGGATTGATCGTCAGCCGCACGGTCCGGCTCGCCTTGCCACCGCCGCTGTCCTGAACCTGGATCAGATACGTGATGGTCTTCGGGCTGGACACCGCAGGCGCTTCCCCGGAAAGAGAGCCGTCGGAACCGAAGATCAGGCCGGGCGGCAGCTCTGCAGGCTTGCCGGTGGGGTCCAGCAGCCGGAACGTCAGGGCGCCCGTTCCGCCAGAAGTGCGAACCTTGACCAATTGCGAGTTCAATGTCGCGCCAGACGTGACCGACAGTCCGCGGTCCGCGGAGGCGCTCGTATCCGGAGTTCTTGCCGGAGCCACCGCGCCGCCACCGGCCGGGCTGGAAGCAGCAGGCGCGCCGCCGCGGGCAGGCACGACACGTTCGGTGATTTTCCCCACCGGAGCGCTACCGCCTTCCGCCGCCACCACAGCCTGGGCAGACAACAGAGCCACTGCCCCCAGCGCCACCCCCAATTGCGTGGTGAACTGGCTCATTCGATTTCTCATAGCGTAATCCTTGGTCATTGAAAACTTGATACTTGGCAACACGATGCGTCGCATTATTTCAAGATTCCCAGTGCGCCAGACAGAGTAAATCTACTCAATTTTCTTGAAACAACGCCCTCGCTTCATTGGTCAAGATCGGGTTTGACCATCCCGATGAACAGCCGGGCCAATTCCAGTGACGAGTGAATGTCCAGTTTCGAATATATGTGGGCCTTGTGATTTTCGACGGTGCGGACGGACAGATGAAGCCGCTCTGCGAGATCCTTGCTCGAATGCCCGGCAATTACCCCCTGCACGATGGACAGCTCGCGCGTGGTGAGCAGCGCCTTTCTCGCTTCCTCTTCTTCGGCACGAAGGCGCCTTGAGTGAATTATCCGGCTCTTTTCCAGGGCCGCATGCACCGCCGCGCACAGGCGGTCGGCATTGAGCGGCTTCGAGAGAAAGTCGAATGCGCCGTGCTTCATCGCCTCGACCGCATCGCCGAATTCGGGGTTTGCGGTAACGAATATGATGGGCGGCGCGACGCCGCGCTCCAGCAGATTTCGCTGCAGGCTCAACCCATCCAGTGCCGGCATCCACAAATCCAGAATCAGGCATTCGCATTCCGCAGGTATATATTGCGCCATGAATTCTTCCGCCGACGAATAAGCGACGATCTCGATCCGCATATCCCTGAGCAACTGCCTTATTATCCAGGCTGCCAGATCGTCATCATCAACAACGTGTACCTTCGCGACTGTCCGAAGGCAATTGAAGCTGCTGTCGGAGGAGAATGCGCTCTGCGGGCGAGCGACAATTTCTCCCGGAATGGCCAGCCCTTCATAAGGGTGGCGCAGTAAACGCTGGGAAGTGCTCATCTATTAAAATTTCTAGGAAAGGATCACAATCTCAATTCAGGCGAAAACCTGACGACGTTTCTTTTCGCGAATTCTTGATTCAAAGCCAAACATTATCCAGAGTACTTGTACTCAGTAGATGATATTTACATTTCGATGCTTGGCCATTCACAAAAGTACTGTCGGCCGCGGCCAGGTGATGGACGAATATCCCGGAATCAGGAAGAACCATGTGTAGCGCTGCGGGACAACGCAGCGCAAAAAAAAGCCTGCGGAAGGCAGGCCAGCAGGGAGTTTGGGGCGGTCGAGCCAACAATGAAAAAAAGAAATTCCCGCTGCCTGCCCCCCAATAGCAGACAAATCCGATATCCAAGCCATAACCACGACGCATATCGTTGCGCCGACCTGACCGAACTCAGTCTTGAATCAAAGTCAGATTGCTTTCGAAGAATCGAAGCATGGAGTGATAGAACTGCACCTTATCCGACGTATTCTTGAAATCCCCTTGACCGCCGGCCTTCACCATGTACGTCACTTCCCTGACCGCTCGTGGCGGGGCAGCCGTTTCAGCCACTTCCGCCCGGGGCAAAGACGGACCCGCCTGCCCGTAAGCGGCAAATAGCGAGGTAATGGTTTTGTCGGGGCGCAGGGCCTGCGGGGAAGCGTCAAGCCTGGATTCATCCCGGTAAAGCCCGGGACTGAGTATTACACCCGCAATGGCCGCGTAACCCTCTCCGAAAAAAATCCCGATTCTATTTGCGTCGGCCACTTCCGTTTGGACCAGCCATTTCGCGGCGTCTGTAATATCGTCTTGTATTGCGAGGTCCCGCAAACCAAGCCCCACGGTTTCCCGATAGTTCATCTGCATCACGCAATAACCGCGGTTGGCAAACAACTGCACCACCGGATCATATTTGCGACGATCCCTGGCCCGGGGCACTCCCGGCGGCATGACTATGCACGGAAGACCTTTTGCCTCGATTCCGACGGGCAGCGTCAGATACCCCTCAAGACTCAGGCCGTCACGGCCGGCGTATGTGACCGGAGCGACTGCGGCCAGCGCCATCGGCGGAACCCGATCCGAATCGACCGTCAGCTTGGTCAGGGTTTCTGAATACCCGTGGAACAGATACTCGCTGCCGGGGTCCCGTTCGCCAGACGTCCGGACCACGTACAGCGTTTTGTCCTCGTTCGATCCCGACAGCATCAGCTCCGGGCCGGCCAGCTTCTCCCTGAGTTTTCGGTAATGCCGTTCGGTTGTCTCGTCAAAGAAGGAGCGGGCCGGCCGGAAGTTCCGGTAGGACGCGGTATCAATCTGCTGCAGTGCTTCGGAATAGGCCGCGCTTTCGACATCCGCGGACTCAAGCACAAAGATCGGTTCTTCCGCATCGGGCATCCGCGGATTCCATTTCACAAGCGCGATCTTGTCGCTGAACCTGTTCGACAGCACATAGAGCGATTCATTGTCGGCCGCATAGCGGATCGGCCGAAATGTCGTGCCGGAGCCGACCTCAAGGACTTTATGGAAGGCGTCGTCCTTTGCCTGTGAATAGACCCTGGTGCCGAAGTCCGTTCTTGAAATTGCGGTCCGCACAAGGCCGTCACCACCCTCGACCCAGGCGATGACGTTGTCCTGCAGGGTTGCGACCTCCGCGCACTGGCCATCGCGGACATCGACCCGCAGAAGCGTGCTCACCCCCTCGGCCTGGGCGTATCGGCTGATCAAGATCCGGTACGGGTCATGCCGCAACGTGCTCTGCAGCCGCAGAGAACCGCCCTCCGACCAAGCCAGATTCACGGCGCGGCCGTCTCTCAGGTCGATAGCGACCATCGTCGACCGATTGCCGGCGGCTGCCTCCTTGTGAACCACGACCGTCGAGGCGCCCTTCCACACATAGCCCTTGATTGCCCCGTCGCGCTCATCCGATATTTTTCTTGCCACCCCGTCAGGAACACCGGCGGTTATGGACTGCACGTACAGTCCACGAAACGCATTTCCATCGGCATCGAAACCGCTCTCCAGGAAGCCTAGCCACTTGCCGTCGGAAGATATTTGAAAGTCTGTCCGCGGGGATAGCGCAAAGAATGCCTCGACGGGATAAATCGGCGGCTTGGTGTTGGAGGAAATTGCCCAATATATAGCGAAGAGGGTACACACCACCACGACGACATCGGACTTGCCCAGCCATTTCTTCCTGCGTCTATTGAAATTCACCGCTCCGCCTCTTCTCTGCTGGGACCCAGAATGCCGCGTCGCTTCCCAGGTCAAGGAAACGCCTCTGCGACGAGTGCCTAGAGTGCTAAACGGAATTGCATTTTTCCAGAGGAGAATTACTTATTTTCCAGCGAGGCGCCGCCACCCTTTGAATCAACCTGTAGAAATGAGCATTTATGCCCATACCGCTTCGATCCCTGTGCGCTAATATGCGCAGTCGATCCATTTGATTATCTGATTTTCTCAACCGCCTTCAGTCCTGCTGCCAACACCATGTGGTCATTCATCAAGCGGCTTTTTGCCGGACCGCCGACGCCAGAAGATCCCCTGCGGGAAATCGTGCGCATCGATGACGCCGGTGTTACGCGCACGAGCGAACTGACGCGCGCCATGGGCATGCAGGAGTTCTGGCCATGGAGCGACATCCACGAATTCGGATTTCTGTTCACGCAGGCCATCTATCCCGACCCCTGGTTCGGCGATTACATGGACAGCCTATGGTTCGTCCGCGTGCCCAGCGACAGCGGCGGGCTGAGGCTGCTGGACTTCGACCAGGCTTGGCTGGACATCGACCGCCTGCCGCCGGCCCTGCTGCGTAATCTGCCGGGGCTGGACATGGACACGCTGCGGGCGGGGCTGGCCACGGCCAAGCGCGGATTGCGCCACTACGACGGCGAAGGCGAATGGGTGGGCTGGCGGCGCGACAAGGCCGCACCGCTCCGGAAGCAGGCTCAGGCGGCTACACGCGGTCCAGCCCCTGCCTGAGATCGGCCAGGATGTCGCCGGGAGTCTCCAGGCCGACGGACAGGCGCAGCAGACCTTCGGACAATCCATAGCGCTCGCGGTCCTCCGCCGAGTAGCTGGCATGCGTCATCGACGCCGGATGCTGGATCAGGGTTTCCGGATCCCCCAGGCTGACCGCGATGCGGGCCAGCTTCAGGCTGTTCAGCAGCGTCCGGCCGGCGGCAAGTCCGCCCTTCAGCTCAAAAGCCACCAGGCCTCCGCCCGCCGCTTGCTGGCGTAGTGCGATGTCCTCGCCCGCCGTGCCCGCCAGGCCCGGATAGTACACATCGGCCACGGCCCGATGCTCGCGCAGCAGCTTGGCCACCTTCAGCGCGGATTCGCTGTGGCGCTGCACGCGCAGTTCCAGCGTCTTGATTCCCCGCAGCACCAGGAAGGCGGTAAAGGGCGACAAGGTGGCGCCGGTGAAATAGCGCAGGCCTTGCAGGCGGATGGCGTCGATGTGCTCCTTGCGACCCAGCACGGCCCCGGCCAGCAGGTCGCCGTGGCCGCCCAGATACTTGGTGGCCGAATGCAGCACGATATCCGCGCCGTGTTCCAGCGGCCGCTGCAGCACCGGTGTGGCAAAGGTGTTGTCGACGATGGTCAGCAAGCCCTTGCCGCGCGCGATGGCGGACACGGCGGCGATATCGACCAGGCGCAGGTTCGGATTGGCCGGCGTCTCGAAATAGACTGCCCGGGTCTTCGGGCCGATGGCGGCGGCCACGGTCTGCGGCTGCGTGAAATCCGCGAATACCGCGCGCACGCCAAAGCGCGCCAGCCCCTGCGTGAACAGCGTGAAGGCGGTGCCGTAGACGATCTGGTCCACCACGATTTCGTCGCCGCTTTGCAGCAGCGTGAACAAGGTGGCCGAAATCGCGGCCATGCCCGAGGCCGTCACCACGCCCGCCTCGGCCCCTTCCAGCGAAGCCAGCCGCTCTTCCAGCAGGGCTTGTGTCGGGTTGCGCGTGCGGCCGTAGACATAGCCCTGCTTTTCGCCCAGGCGTATCTGGTCAAAAGCCTCGATGCTGTCCTGCGTGTAGGTGGCCGTCAGATAAAGCGGCGGCGACAGCGCGCCCTGCTCGTCCAGCGGGTCATAGCCCAGGTGGATGGCGCGGGTGGCGAAACCTTGTTGCGGGGTGTCGGTCATTTCTGAACTCCTGTCATCGGTGGGCGCAAGGGCGGAACGCCCCTGCATTGAAATCGTGGATTTCCTTTGCTGCGCGACATTGACGAGGCCGGGGCTAGTCTTTACATTCCAGACCCATATCCCCGTTTTTTGGCGCTCCATGAACGACCCGCAAGAGCCCGCGTTGCCCCCTAGGGAAACGCCCCCGTCCGCCGCCGCGCCGCCCAGGCCGCATGGCGGGGATGCGAAACGGCTCCAGCCCGGCTGGCTGCTCAGGGCGGCCACCTGTGTGGTCTATGTCGCCATCCTGGCCTGGGGCGTCCTCAGCCGCCGCCCCGCCGGCCTGCAGGACATCGCGATAGTGGCCGTCGGCTACGCCGCGGGCCTGGCCATCGTGCTGCTCGTCACGCTCTCCTTCTTTTCCATGTGGGAGCGCTTCAGGACGCCGCGCAACCGGGTACGCATCCTGCTGGGCGCGGGCGTGTTCCTCCTGCTCGTCGTCGCACCGGAAGTCGCCAGGCGCAACCACGAGAATCTCCAGCGGGACATCGCCAACGCCGAGATCCGCAAGACCGTCGAGACACTGCGCGTGCTGGTCAACGGCGGATATGGCATGCCGGAGGAAGTGCCCGCCATCGACCCCGCGCCCAAGGCTTCGGGCCCGTATGGGGAGACCGAAAGGGCCATGAAGACCGTGGCCGGCCAGCGTCTTGCGCAGCATCGCGCCTATCTGCAGGAATTGCAGGAGATCGGCTTGCCGCGGCTGCTCGACGCCAATCGCCTGGCGCGGGATACGGGGCTGATCGAAAGCCGGCTCATTCTTGAGCAGGCCGGGCGTATCGTCCCCAACTACCGCCAGCAAAGCCTGCAGGTGCTGGCCGGAATGCCGGCGCTGGTGCGCTCGCTGTCGATCACTGCCCCGGAGAAAGAAGAAATATTGAAGGTGCTGAAGAAGTCCAGCGCGGCCAGCAATGCGAAACTGACGCGTATCTGGGACCTTGAGGCGCAGATCCTGGATGAGCTGGGCCAGATGATCACGCTGCTGGACGACAACCGGCAGCATTGGTACGCGGACCACGACGAGCTGATGTTCGGACGCGACGACGACCTGCGCCGCTTTCATCGGCACCAGAACGCGATCAGCAAGATGGTCAGCGAGCAAGAGCAACTGGGCACGCAGCCGCTTACCACCCTGTTGCAGTCGCCGCTGCGCTGACCGGCCATTTGGGCGTGCGCGCATCGCGGCGGCTAGCGTTTGTGATCCGCGCGACGCGACAGCCATTCGCCGGCGAACTGCACGATCGACACCAGCGCGATCAGGATCACGATCACCTCGAACATCACACGGGTCTCGTAGCGCTCGTAGCCGTAGCGGATCGCCAGGTCACCCAGCCCCCCCGCCCCCACCGCGCCGGCCATGGCCGACGCGTTGATCATTGCGATCACGCAGACAGTCATGCCGCCGATGATGCCGGGCAGCGCCTCGGGCAGCAGCACGTGGCGCACGATGTGCCACCGGCGGCAGCCCATGGCGCGCGCGGCCTCCACCAGCCCGTGGTCCACATCGTTCAGGCTGACCTGCGCGATGCGGGCGAAGAAAGGCACCAGATTGGCCGACAGCGGCACGATGGCGGCCCAGGTGCCCAGCGTCGTGCCCACCAGGAACCGCGTGAAGGGCAGCATCGCCACCAGCAGGATGATGAACGGGATGGCGCGAAAGGTGTTCACCGTGACCGAAAGCGCCTTGTTGAAGCGCGGCTGGGGGTACAGGTTGCCGGGCGCCGTGATGGTGAGCACGACCGCCAGCGCCAGGCCGGACACGATGGCGATGACGGCGGATATGCTCACCATCGCCAGGGTTTGCAGGAAAGCCTGCAGGTATTTATCAAGCATCGGCAGCGACATAGCCCAGCACCTTGATCTGATCGGCCACCAGCGCGGCGCGCGCGGCCTCTTCCTGTAGGGCGCCCGCGGGCACCGACACCAGCAGGCTGCCTTGCGCGTGTCCGCGCAGCCGGTCCAGCCCGCCATGCAACAGCGTGGCGCCCGGCCCCATCGCCGCCAGCGCCTGCAGCGATACGCCATCCGGACGCCCCTGGCCGGTAAAGCGCAGGCGCAGCACGGCGACGCCGGCACGGCCCTGCAGATCGGGCACCAGCCTGGCCGCCAGGTCCGCCGGCAGTTCGTGCTGCAAGGGCCGCAGCAGCGCGCGCGTGGCGTCCGCCTGCGGGTTGCCAAACACGCGCCAGACTTCTCCCAGTTCGACCTTGCGGCCGCCGTCCAGCACCAGCACCTTGTGGCAGACCTCGCGAATCACCGCCATGTCGTGCGTGATCAGCACGACTGTCAGTCCCAGCTTGCGGTTGATGTCCAGCAGCAGCGCCAGGATCGATTGCGTGGTTTCCGGGTCCAGCGCCGACGTGGCTTCGTCGCACAGCAGGATTTCGGGTTCATGCACCAGCGCGCGCGCAATGCCCACGCGCTGCTTCTGCCCGCCGGACAACTTCGACGGATACACATCGGCCTTGTCGCGCAGGCCCACCATGTCCAGCAGCGCCTCCACCCGCGCACGCGCGGCAGCCGCTTTCACGCCTGCCACGCGCAGCGGCAAGGCAACGTTCTCGGCCACGGTCTTGGCGGACAGCAGATTGAAATGCTGGAAGATCATGCCGATGCGGCGGCGCAGGCCGACCAGGGCGTCCTCGTCCAGCCCGCCCACGTCCACGCCGTCGACCAGCACGCGGCCGGCGCTGGGCCGTTCCAGCATGTTGATCGAGCGCAGCAGCGTGGACTTGCCGGCGCCGCTGCGCCCGATGATTCCGAAGACCTCGCCGCGCGCGACCGAAAACGACACATCGGACAGCGCCGCGACGGATCCCTGCGCGCCCAGGTAGTGCTTCTGCAGCCCCTCGAACACGATGTGCGGGTCCTGCGCCTGGCCATGCCCGGCCAGGCCGGGCTGCGGCGTTATGGAGAACTCGTGTTGCATCATTGCCTAGAAAACCGGGATCACCGAGCCTTCGTACTTGCTCAGGATGAACTGGCGCACTTCCTCGGAGTGGTAGGCCTTGATCAGCGCGGGCACCCACGGCGCGTCCTTGTCCTTTTCGCGCACCGCGATGATGTTCACGTAGGGATTGTTTTCCTTCTTCTCGACCGCGATGCCGTCACGCGTGGCGATCAGGCCGGCCTGGTAGGCGAAGCTGTTGACGATGGCAGCGGTGTCCACGTCCGGCAGCGAACGCGCCAGCACCACGGAGGCGCTTTCCACGAAGTTGAGTTTCTTGGGGTTGGACGTCACGTCCGCCAGCGTGGCCGTGCCGGTTGCCGGGTCAAAGCCGTCCTTCAGCGTGATGAGACCCTGGTCACGCAGGATCACCAGCGCGCGTGTCTGGTTGCTGGGATCGTTGGGTATTCCCACCTTGGCGCCGTCTGGCAGGTCCTTCAGCGACTTGTACTTCCGCGAATAGAAGGCGATGGGCGAGATCAGCGTATTGGCCACCGCCACCAGCTTGTAGCCGCGCTGCTTGATCTGGTCGTTCAGGAAAGGGATGTGCTGGAAGGCATTGGCCTCCAGGTCGCCGTTGTTCAGCGCCTCATTGGGGCTGGCGGTGCCGGTGATGACCACGGGCTCGACGGCCAGGCCGTTCTTCTTGGCCACCTGGGTCACCACTTCCCAGATCTGCTCGTCCACGCCGCCGCGCACGCCGACTTTCAGCGGCTTGGGGTCGGCCGAGAAGGCCGGACCATGGAACATGGCCGCCGAAGCCAGCACCGCGCCAAGCAGGCGCTTGAAGAACGGCGCCCAGGCCGTGCGCGCCTGCCGCGCCCCGGAAGAGACGCCTTCATCCCGGAACGTCCCGGCGACAAGAATACGGATAGTCATGATGGAATCGCCTCTAAGTCAACGCAGTTATGAGAGAGACGATTCTAGGGAGGGGACTTACGGGCGCGAACGAATAGTTGGTTGAGTCGTTATTACAGGGGCGTTTGGATATGGCCGGGCAGAATATGGCGCGCCGCTTGCGCCCGCGCCCGCCCGGCGGCTAGAACGGCTTGACCACCACCAGCGTCACGATGGCCGCGGAGGCCAGGACGGTAAACGGGGCGTACAGGTCCACCATGGGCGGACGGCGGGCGCTGCCGTTGGCCATGCGGCGCAGCGCAGCGCTCTGCAGGCCCAGCAAGGCGGACAGCGCCAACGCGCAGGCCACCTTGACCCAGATCCAGTTCATGGCGAACCAGCCGAACGTCATGGCCAGGTGCAGGCCGATGAGCCAGGTGATCACCATGGCGGGCGTCGTGACGAACAAGGTCCAGCGGCGCAAGGCATTCAGCATCTTGCGTTCCTTGGGCGCTTCGTCGCCCTCCTGCGGCTGCGAGGACAGGAGAAACAGGGAAACGAAGAGCGAGCCCGCAAGCCAGGCCACGGCGGCCGCGACATGGGCCATTTTCAGGAGTTGGTAGGTCATGGCCGGCATTATCACCGGTCGCGGGCGGCGGGGAACAGCGGGGCGGCGCCGGGGATTTGCGCTACGGCAAACACTCCATCGTTCACCCTGCCCGCCCCCGGCGTCAGTTGTCTGTTTTCGGCGCGGCCGGCTTCTCGGGCGATGCCGCCGGCGTTGCGGCCGCTTCAGAAGTGCCCGAGGCGGGCGGGGTCGCGGCGGGTTGCGTCGCGGCAGGCTGCGTTGCGGTGGGTTGCGTTACGGCCGGCGGTGTTGCAGCGGGCGGCGTGGCGGCGGCGGGCGTCGGAGCGGGCGGCGTCGCGGCAGGCGCCGGCTTGTCGCCCACCGTCGGCGCGCCGCCGTTGGCGGCCGCGGGGTTCAGGGTGTCGGCGGGCGCCTCCGGCGAGGCGACCGGATCGGCTGGCACGGGCGGCGCCTTGGCCGGCGCGGCCTTGCCTCGGCCGGGCGGCGGCACGGGCGGCGCGGCGGCGGCCTGCGCATCCGGCAGGAAGCGCTGCAGCAGCTGGAAGAAGCCCTCATAGAACTTGGGCCGGGTCACCGTCTGGCTGCCCGTCTTCACCAGCGAATCATCGCTGGCGCCGAACGGCATGGACACCTGGCCCAGCACGCTGACGCCCACGCTGGCGGAGTTGCTGGTGCGCTTGATCGAATAGCGGTCCTGGACGGCGTTGGCGAATACGGTTGCGCGCTCGTTCGAACTGCCATCCGAGGCGCACTCGATATTGAAGCTGATCTGGGTGTGCTGGCCGTCTTCGCCCTGGAAGTTCTTATGGCCGGTCACGCGTGACGGATCGAACTTGTCGATGTTGTATCCCTGGCTCAGCAAGGCGCGCCGGCCCGCGTCGCACGCCGCGTTGCTGGCGGCGGGAAAGGTCCGGGAGAAGGTGTCGCTCTGCGCGAAGTCCTCTTTTTCGTAGGCGGGCTTGGGGGAGGAACATCCGGCCAGGACAGCCGTCAGCGTGGCGAGCAGAGGAAAAGCGATACGGCGGGTGACGCAAGACATAGAGGGTCCGGCTTTGGGCAACGAGTGCATTATCGGCCAAGAAACCGGAGCCGTTATTAGGGACGGGTATCAGTAGTGATATGTTGAAACAACTGTCGGCGGCACGCCGTCCCATATTGCCCGCGGGACCACGTGATGGCCCCGCGCAACGGCCCGGGGCCGAGTCGTAGTTGGTATCAAAATAGGTCGCCTGCAGCCCTGACACAACGCACCTCGTGCCCTGGCGCGACCGGGACGATCTCGGGTACGTGCTGCTGGCAACGCGGCTGCGCCAGGCCACAACGCGGCGCGAACGAACAACCCGGAGGCAAGGCGGCCAGGTCGGGCGGCGAACCCGGGATGGTCTCCAGGCGCTGGCCTTTTTGCATCGCGCCGTGCGCCCGGCCCTTGAGCAGCGCCTGCGTGTAGGGGTGGCGCGGCGATCGCAGCAGGTCGGCCAGCGCGCCCTGCTCCACGATCCGCCCGCCATACATGACGGCCACGCGGTCGGCGATTTCCGCGGCGGCGCCGATGTCGTGGGTGACGAAGACGATGGACAGCCCCAGTTCCCGCTGCAGCTCACGCAACAGCAGCAGGATCTGGATCTGCACGGTGGCGTCCAGCGCCGTGGTGGGCTCGTCGGCCAACAGGACCTTGGGCGAACAGGACAAAGCCAGCGCGATCATCGCGCGCTGGCGCATGCCACCGGACATTTCGTGCGGATATGCCCGCAGCCGCCGTTCAGGACTGGGGATGCGCACCCGCTCGAACAGCGAGAGCGCATGCGCCCGCGCCCCGGCGGCGCTCTTGCCCGTATGCCGGCGCACCATTTCCTCGATCTGGCGGCCCACCGGGTACACGGGGTCCAGGGCCAGCAAGGGTTCCTGGAACACCATGGACACCACCGGACCGCGCATGGCGGCCAGTTCGCGGGGGTTCATGGCCAGGACATCGCGGCCGTCCACGCGCATCTCGCCGCTGATGCGCGTGCGGCGCGGCGGATGCAGCCGCATCAGCGCGCGCAAGGTGACGCTCTTGCCTGATCCGGATTCGCCGATCAGCGCCACGGCTTCGCCGCGCGCCACGTCCAGGTTCACGCCATTGAGCGCATGCACGGTCTTGGATCCCGCCTGGAAGGCGACTTCCAGGTTGCGGATGCTGACCACGGGTTGCGTAGCGGGCGTCATCACAGCGCTCCAGACGCGGCATAGCCGGATTCGGGTTGATGGATCAGGCAGCGCACGGCATGGCCTTCGCGTTGCGTCATGGCCGGCGCCTCCCGGGCGCACGCCGCCCGGGCCTGCGCGCAGCGCGTATGGAAGCGGCACCCCGAGGGCGGGTCGATGGGGTTGGGCGGATCGCCCGCCAGCGGCGCGGATTCAGTGCGAACGCCAGGCTCCATCGACGGCATGGAACGCAGCAGCGCCTGCGTATAGGGGTGGCGCGGCGCGTCGTACACCTGGTCCACCGGCCCCAGTTCTACGACCTGGCCCAGGTACATGACCATGACGCGGTCAGAGATGTAGCGCACCACGTTCAGGTCGTGGCTGATGAACATATAGGTCAGGCCGAAGTCGTCCTTCAGGTCCAGCAGCAGATTCAGCACCTGCGCCTCGACCGACTTGTCCAGCGCGGACACGGCTTCGTCCAGGATCACCAGGCGCGGACGCAAGGCCAGCGCGCGGGCAATGTTGACGCGCTGGCGCTGGCCACCGGAGAGTTCGTGCGGATAGCGGCCGGCAAATCGCGGCGCATCCAGCCCCACCCTGCCCAGCAGTCCGCGCGCCACCGCGATGGCCTCGGGCGCAGGCGTGCCGTGCACCAGCGGGCCGAAGGCGATGGAGTCCTCTATCGTCATGCGCGGATTCAGCGAGGAATAGCTGTCCTGGAACACCATCTGCGTCTGGCGGCGGAACTCGCGCAGCGCCAGCGCGCGCGAGCCGACGGCCACGCCGTCGAAGACCAGTTCACCACGGTCCTGCGCGACAAGCTGCATCACCAGGCGCGCGGTGGTGGACTTGCCGCAACCCGATTCGCCCACCACGCCCAGGGTCTCGCCCTTCTTCACATCGAAGTCCACGCCGTCGACGGCGCGCACCGCGTTGCCGCCGCGGCGCCGGGACAGGGGATCGCGCTTAAGGGGAAAGTGCTTGACCAGCCCGCGCACGCTCAGCAAAGGCTGGGCCGGGCCGCCCAGATCCTCGTGCGCCGGGCGCAGGGTTTCGATGACGACGTTCATTCCTTGACCTCCATGGCGGAGCGCAGTCCGTCGGACAGCAGGTTGAAGGACATGGAGGTGATGAAGATCATCACGCCAGGCAACGCCGCCACCCAGGGCTGCGTGTAGATGGCGGTACGCAGGGTGTTCAGCATCAGTCCCCACTCCGGCTCCGGCGGCCGCACGCCCAGGCCCAGGAACGACAGGCCCGAAGCCAGGATCATCGACACGGAGATCAGGCTCGTCGAATACACGAAGATCGGGCCCAGCACGTTGGACAGCACGTGCGCCCGCACGATGGTGAAGGGCGCCGCGCCCGAGGCTCTTGCCGCATCCACGTAGTCGCTGCGCCGCACCTGCGTGGTGACGCTTTCGGCCACGCGCACGATCTGCGGAATGAAGACGATGGTGAGCGAAATGATGGCGTTGAAGATGCCCGCGCCCAGGGTGCCGGAAAGCGCGATGGCCAGCAGCACCGATGGAAACGCGTAGAACACGTCCACCACCCGCATGATGACCGTGCCGGTCCAGCCGCCCGCGTAGCCCGCCAGGATGCCGATGGCGCTGCCCACCACGAAGGCGGCGATCACCGGCACGATGCCCATGAAGAGGGACAGGCGCGCGCCCAGCATCAGGCGCGACAGCATGTCCCGGCCCAGTTCGTCCGCCCCCAGCGGATAGCCCTCGGTGCCGATGGGCCGCAGGCGCTTGAGCATGGAGGCCTGGAAGGGATCGGCCGGCGTGATCCATGGCGCCAGGATCGCCATGACGATCAGCGCCAGGATGATGGCCCCGGCCGTCAGGGCCAGCGGGTCGCGCCGCAGGCGGCGCAGCACGTTGGACCAATAGCCGGGAGAGCGCGCCACGGGCGCCGCCGGCGGCGCGGCAAGGCTTGCGACGGAATCGGTCATGATCTCAGCTCCTTTCGATGCGCGGGTCGAACAGGCCCTGCAGGATGTCGACGGCCAGGTTCAGCACCACGAAGAACAGCGCCAGCACGAGAATCGTTCCCTGCAGCAGCGGCAGGTCGCGCTGGAAGATGGCCGCATTGAGCAGAAAGCCCGTGCCGGGCCACGAGAAGACCGTCTCGATGAGGATGGAGCCGCCCAGCAGATAACCGAGCTGCAGGCCCATCACGGCCAGCGCCGTGGGCGCGCAGTTCTTCACCACATGCAGGAACACGCCCAGGTCGGTCAGGCCGCGCGCGCGCAGGCCCACCACGAATTCCTGCGACAGGGTCTCGGCCACCAGCGCGCGCACGGTACGGGCGATGATGCCCATCGGGATAACCGACATGGTGAGCGCCGGCAGGATCATGTGCCGGAAATGCGCCCAGTCCGCCACCCATTCGCCCGAGCCGCCCGGGCCAGCGCCGGTGGGCGGCAGCCACATCAGCTGCGTCGAGAAAACGATGACCAGCACCATGCCCAGCCAGTAATGCGGCACGCTCACGCCGATGACGGAAACGAAGGACGCGATGCGGTCCATCACCGAGTTCCGGTAATAGCCGCCCACGAAGCCCAGGAAGGCGCCCACGACGAACCCCAGCAGCGTGGCCAGACAGGCCAGCCGCAGCGTGTTGCCCACGGCGTTGAGCACTTCGGCGGCCACGGGACGGCCGCTGGCGATCGAGGTGCCCAGGTCGCCATGCAGCGCGCGCCACAGCCAGCCCGCGAATTGTTCGATCAGCGGCCGGTCAAAGCCGTAGAGTTGCATCAGCTGGCGCTGCAGATCGGCGGATGCGTCCGGCGGCAGGATGGATACCAGCGGATCGCCCGGCGCCAGATGGATCAGCAGGAAACACAGCAGCGCGACGCCCACCATGATGGGCAGGGCGTACACCACGCGCCGGAAGATATAAGACAGCATAGGCGTCACCGGTAGAGAGCCCGTCCACACCAGAAGGAGTTTCCTTTTGGTGTGGGCAAGGCCCTGCGCCGGATGCCGAGCGAGGCAGCATCCGGCGCGTTCAAGATCAGTCCATGGACATCGTGGCGATGTCGATGAACCAGCTCTTGGGCTGCACCACGCCCTTGACCTTCGGGGAGATGGCGCGCGGGCCCACGTCATGCGCGATCCAGACGAATGGCGCCTCTTCCACCACGCGCGCATGCAGCTTGGCCAGGGCGGCGTCGCGCTCGACAGGCGTGAAGGTGGTGCGGGCGTCCTTGATCAGGCCGTCGATCTCGGCGTTGCCGAAATAGCCCCAGTTGTTGGACGTGGGCGGGTAGGTCTTGGTGCTGACGAAGCGCACGATGGCAAAGAACGGATCCATGGCGGCGAAGCTGACGTTGATGGCGTCGCTGCCATTGGCGGACGGGTCCTTGGCGCCCTTGCGCCAGTTGGTGAACAAGGTGTTCCACTCCACCACGTCAAAGCTCACGTCGAAGTAGCAGTCCTTCAGGTTCTGCTGCACGAACTCGTTCATGGGGAGGGGCTGCATCTGGCCCGAACCGGAAGCGGACGTCTGCACCTTGACCTTCACCGGCCTGGCCTTGGAATAGCCCGCATCGGCCATCAGCTTGCGCGCGGCGTCCGGGTCGTACTTGATGTCGAACTTGGGGTTGCCCCACCAGGGATGCCCGGGAGGCACCGTGCCCTTGGGTTCGGCCATCATGCCGCCCAGCAGCTGCTTCAGCTCGCCGCGGTTCACGCACAGGTTGGCGGCCTGGCGCACGCGCGCGTCCAGCCAGGGCGACCCCTCCTTGAACGACAACTGCCACGGCCACACATGCGGCTGTTCATTGGAATAGATGACGAAGCCGCGGCTCTTGATGGCCTCGAACGCATCGGGCGCCGGCGCCTCGATCCAGTCGACCTGCCCCGACATCAGCGCGGCGGTGCGCGAGTTGGCCTCGGGCAAAGGCAGCATCACCACACGGTCGATTTTCGGACGGCGCTTTTCATCCCAGTAGCCGTCGTACTTCACCACTTCCAGGCGTTCGCGCGGCACGAACTTCGACATCTTGAACGGACCCGTGCCCGATGCATCCGCCGCAAAGGCGGCCCATGCCTTCTGCGAACGCTCGGCCGCGTCGGTCACCGAAGCCGGCACCCCGGCCAGCTTCTTCTTCCACTGCGCGGGCGAGGCCATGTACAGATTGGAGAGGTTGATGGGCAGGAACGAATCGGGTTCGGACGTCGTCAGCTCCACCGTCAGGTCATCGATCTTCCTGGCCGATACCAGCGTCGGCATGCGCGAAGCCGTCACGCCGACCTGGCTGGGATCGAACTGCGGCGCGCTCTTGTCCAGCACCTTGCCTACGTTCCACACCACCGCGTCGGCATTGAAGTCCGACCCGTCGTGGAACTTCACGCCGGGGCGCAGCTTGAAGACCCACTTGGTCTTGTCCGCGGCATCCACCTCCCACGACACCGCCAGGTCCGGAATCAGCACGCTGGCCGCGTCCGTCTTGGACAGATCCCATTGCGTCAGGCCGTCGTACATCGGGATGCCGGTGAACCGGTTGCCCTCGAAGCCCTGGTCGGGCTGGCCCAGCGTGCGGGGAATGTCCCCCGCGGTCATGCCGATGCGCAACACCTTTTCGGCATGCGCCGCGCCGGGTGCGATTGCCGCGACGCCAGCCGCCGCCATCGCGATGGCGGCGGCCAGGGATTTGATGCGGATACTCCGTGTCTGCATTGTGGTTCTCCAAGGTCTTGCATGGCGTGGAGCCGAAGGAAGGAACCAACACCGGACACACGCTTCCCCGCGAGGGCGACAGGCGCGTGCACAGAGTTAGTACACAGAATTTGTATAAGCAAGTTCTGTGCCAATGCGGGCCCTGTAGCGGACCTCACGGTAAGGGCGATATGGGGAGCAGGGAATACCAGCACGCCGGGCGCACCCGGCAGCGGCACCAAGGCAGCGCACACCGCGCCGCCTTGGTGCAGAGGATGCGCCTTAGCGAGCGGCGCCCGCCTGGGCCAGCATGGCGCGCAGCAGGACATTGCATCCCGCTTCCAGGTGATCGGGACGCGCGTCCTCGATTTCGTTGTGGCTGATGCCGTCCTTGCAGGGCACGAAGATCATGGCGGCGGGCGCCACGCGCGCCAGGTACACGGCGTCGTGCCCGGCTCCGCTGACGACCTCCATCGCGGACAGCGACAGGTCGCGCGCGCCTTCGCGCACCGATTGCACCAGGGCTGGCGCAAACGGCTGCGGCGCGAAATACACCACCTGCTCAACCTGCGCCGTCACGCCCCTGCCCTGCGCCGCCGAATCCGCCGCCGCCCGCAAGGCGGCATCCATCGCCGACAGGGTCGCGTCGTCCGCCGCGCGCAGATCCACCGTCATGCGCACGCGCCCGGGAATCACGTTGCGGGAATTGGGAAACACGTCCATCCAGCCCACCGTCCCGCGCGCATCCGGCGCATGCGCCAGCGCGATCTGGTTCACGGCCAGCACCAGATCGGACGCCGCCAGCAGCGCGTCGCGGCGCAGCGGCATCGGCGTCGGGCCGGCATGCGCCTCCACGCCCGTCAGCACCACGTCGTACCAGCGTTGCCCCAGCGCGGCCGTCACCACGCCGATGACCTTGTCCGCGGCTTCCAGCACGGGGCCTTGCTCGATGTGCGCCTCGAAATAAGCGCCCACACTGTCCGGCCGGACGGGCGGCACGGCGGCATCGCCGTCATAGCCGATCCGGGCCAGCGCTTCCCGCACGCTCACGCCTTCGCGGTCCTGCTGCCCCAGTGCGTGTTCCAGCGTGAACGCGCCGGCATAGACGCCGGACCCCATCATCACGGGCACGAAGCGCGAGCCCTCTTCGTTGGTCCACACGGCCAGCTCCAGCGGCGCTTCCGTTTGCACGCCCGCGTCGTTCAAGGTGCGCAGCACTTCCAGCCCGGCCAGCACCCCATAGTTGCCATCGAACTTCCCGCCCGTGGGCTGGGTGTCGATGTGGCTGCCGGTCATCACGGCGGGCAACGCGTTGTTGCGGCCGGGGCGGCGGGCAAAGATGTTGCCGATGGCGTCCACCCGGACCTCACAGCCGGCGTCCTCCACCCAGCTCACGAACAGGTCGCGGCCCTGCCGGTCCAGGTCGGTCAGGGCTAGGCGGCACACGCCGCCTTTTTCGGTGGCCCCGATGCGGGCCAGGTCCATCAGCGACTGCCACAGGCGCGCGCCGTCAACGCGCAGATCGGCCAAGGTTTCGGATGCGGGGGCAAGGCTCATGTGAACTCCTGGTAAGGGAACGGCCGCGGCGCCGCGGCCAGGCGTGGCGACGATTCTGTGCTGTGTACCAGCATCATGCAAGGCCGCTCAGGGCGTGGCCCGGCCCCGCCGCTCCTTCTTGTCCAGTTCGTCCAGGATGCCCGCCGCCAGCCGGACCCGGGCCTCGTTGGGATAGTTCCTGTTGGCCAGGATCACGATCCCCACCTTCCTGGCCGGCACGAACGCCACATAGCCGCCGAAGCCGTTGGTCGAGCCCGTCTTGTTGATCCACGTCGCGTCCTGTGGCGCCAGCGGCGGGTTCAGGGCCGAGGCCGCGTGGCCCTGGCTGTTGAGCGTACCGGCATTGCCCGCCAGCAGCGTGTCCAGCGTCACCGGGTAGGGAAACTGCTCCCAGACCAGGTCCTGGGTCATATCGCCCACCTGGTAGTAGCCCACGTGCGTGTCGGCGATGGCGCGCTTGAGCTTCTCGTCCTGGACGCCGATGCCCATGTTGGCCTCGACGAACCGCAGCATGTCGCGCGCGCTGGACTTGACCCCATAGGCCTCGGCCGCCAGCACGCCGGGATTCACGCGCACGGGCTCGCCCTGTTTGTTGTAGCCCTGCGCGTATTGCGGCATCCTGGCCGCGGGCACATTGATGAAGGTGCCGGACAGGCCCAGCTTCGGGAACAGTTCCTTTTCCATCGCCTGCGCGAACGGCTGCTTCATGCTCCTGGCCGTCGCGACGCCCAGCATCCCGATGCTGGGATTGGCGTAGGTGCGATACGTGCCGGCGGCATGCTCGGGCTTCCACGCCTTCAGGTAGTCCATCAGCTGCGCTTCGTCGCGCACCGCGTCGGGCACCTGCAAGGGAAAGCCGCCGGTAGTGTGGGTTCCCAGGTTGACCAGCGTCAGCTTTGCAAAGTCGCTGCCGGCCAGTTCGGGCAGGAACCTGGCGGGGCTGTCGCTCAGTGCGAGCTGGCCATTGGCCTGGGCATAGGTCGCCAGCGTGGCCGTGAACGTCTTGCTGATCGACCCCAGCTCAAACAGCGTGTCGCGCGTGACGGCGCGCCGCGTCTGCAGAGACTCCACGCCATAGCTGTAGAACCGCTGCAGGCCCTGGCTGCTGATGGCAATCGCCATCCCCGGGATGTCGTGCTGGCGCATGGCCGCCCGGGCGGCCTCGTTCACCACCTGGTCGATATACGGCAGTTCCGTGCGCGCGAAGGCGGATCCGGCCGCGCCGGCGAAAACAGTGGTGAAAAGCAAGCCTGCGCGCAGCAGTCCTCGGATACGCATTCGTGTTGTCCTCCATGTGATTCCGGAAGTGGAAGTCGGGCTGTCGGAGCGCCCGCGACAGCGTGCGCGGCGCGGCATCGCGTGCATCGTAACGTAGCGCACGGCGATTGACTCCGGACGCTCCTGGTATTAACCCCTAACCTCGTCCGGCAGGTTTTTGGCTATGCTCTGCGGGTCGTTTTAAAACCCCGCAGAAGAGACCCGTCCCCCGTGGCGGGCGCCGACGGAGCAACCGCCCCGGAAACTCTCAGGCAACAGGACTGCGCGGTCTAGACAATCTGGAGAGAGGCGCCTTGCGCGCCCACCGAAGGGGATCCCGCCGCCAAGCGCGCCACGGGTGAAGCTCTCAGGTACAGAGACAGATGGGGTGCCGCGGCCAACAAGGGCCGCCGCCACCCTTTCTGGAGCCATCATGCCCCGCATCGCCATCATTGGCGCCGGTATCACCGGCGTCACGTCCGCCTATGCCCTGAGCAAGCTGGGCTACATCGTCACGGTCTACGACCGCCAGCGCTACCCCGCCATGGAAACCTCCTATGCCAACGGCGGCCAGTTATCGGCCAGCAACGCCGAGGTCTGGAACAGCGCCGCCACCGTCATGAAGGGCCTGCGCTGGATGTGGCGCCGCAATGCGCCGCTGCTGCTGAACCCCAGGCCGAGCTGGCACAAATACTCGTGGCTGGCCCAGTTCATGGCGCAGATTCCCAACTACCGCCGCAACACCATCGCCACTACCCGCCTGGCCATCGAGGCCCGCCAGCACCTGTTCGACATGGCCGAAGAGGAAGGCATCGCCTTCGACCTGGAGCGCCGTGGCATCCTGCACATCTATCACGACGCCGCCAGCTTCGAGACTGCACGCCGCGCCAACGCCCTGCTGCGCGAAGGCGGCCTGGAACGCTACGCCGTGTCCAGCGAGGAAGCGCGCGGCATCGAACCCGCCCTGCAGACCGGCTGCCACGGCGGCTTCTACACCCCGTCGGACGCAACCGGGGACATCCACAAATTCACCAGCGGGCTGGCGCAAGCCTGCGAGCGCCGTGGCGTGAAGTTCGTGCAGGATGCCGACATCCGCAACATCAGCCGCGACAGCCGCCCCTACGTGCTGGACGTGCTGCGCGATGACGGCCGCGAACGGGAACAGCACGAGGCCGACGCCATCGTCGTCTGCGCCGGTGCAGCCAGCCGCCAGTTCGCCAGACAGCTCGGCGACACGCTGAACATCTATCCGGTCAAGGGCTACTCGATCAGCGTGCATCTGGACGACGCGCAAAGCCAGGCCAGCGCGCCCAGCGTCAGCCTGCTGGACGAGGCCGCCAAGATCGTGACCAGCCGGCTGGGCGACCGGTTCCGCGTGGCGGGCACGGCGGAATTCAACGGTTTCAACATGGACATCCGCGCCGAACGCGTGCAGCCGCTGGTGGACTGGACACGCAAGCACTTCCCCGGCATCCGGACTTCCCGCGTGGTGCCCTGGTGCGGCCTGCGGCCGATGACGCCGAACATGCTTCCGCGCGTCGGCCCGGGCAAACGCCCGGGCGTGTTCTACAACACGGGCCATGGCCACCTGGGCTGGACCTTGTCGGCCGCCACGGCGCAGATGCTGGCCGCAAGCGTCAGTGCGGCGATGCCTGCGCGCCAGGCGGGTTAGCGCGGCAGGACATCCTGGAGGTCACGGTGCGGGCATCGGGCGATGCAGGGCCGGCGGAGCAGGCGTCAAAGATGGATCGTGCCGCGCAGGTACAGCGCCGCCTGACCGCTGATGATCACCCGGCCGTTGTCCTGCACCTGGCATTGAAGCTGCCCCTTGCGCGCCCCGCCCTGCTGCGCGCTCAGGCTGCGCTTGCCCAGCCGCTCCGCCCAATACGGCGCCAGGGAGGTATGCGCCGAACCGGTAACCGGGTCTTCGTTCACGCCGACCCGCGGTCCGAACCAGCGCGACACGAAATCGAACCGGGCCGACGACGCCGTTACCGCCACCCCGCGCACATCGAATGCCGCCAGCGCCGCAAAGTCGGGCTTCAGGCCGTCAATGAGCGACTCGTCATCAATGACCAGCAGATAGTCGTCCGTGCGGTACAGCGCCTGCGCGGTGGGCAGACCCAGCGCTTGCAGCAGGCCGGGCGGAATCTCCACGGCCTGGGGCTGCTTGGCCGGAAAATCCATCGCCAGCTCGTCCCCGGCGCGGCGCACCTGGAGCTCGCCGCTGCGCGTGGAAAACCGCAGCAGGTCGTCCTTCACGCCCAATTGCTCGAACAGCACGAACGCCGACGCCAGCGTCGCGTGCCCGCAAAGATCGACCTCGACGGCGGGCGTGAACCAGCGCAATTCGTAGACATCCCCGGCGCGCACGAAGTAGGCGGTTTCGGACAGATTGTTTTCCTCGGCGATGCGTTGCAGCGTCGCGTCGGGAAGCCAGGCGTCCAGCGGCACGACCGCGGCGGGGTTGCCGCCGAAAGGCGCGGAGGCGAAGGCGTCTACCTGATAGATATCGAACTGGGGCATGGCGGATCCTGAATGAAGAATGAGTCGTGCGCGCAGGGCGTCAGACGGCATTTTGCTACATTTATCGTCCCGGCCGGACTGACCATTTACACTGGAAGCCCTTCAGGCAGGCGGCTCATGAAACCAGATCCCGATCATGGAACGACAATGCACATACCGTCCGCACTCGCCGCTCGCAAGCCCCGGGCATGCGTCTTGATGGCGCGCCTGGGCCTGGCCGTCGCGGCAGGCGTCCTGGCCAGCCCCGCCGCCCTGGCGCAGAAATGGTTTGAGGTGCCGCCCCGCCCCGACCATCCCAACATCGCCATCAGGATCGGGGCCATGCCGGATTCGCGCCAGCCGTCCGGAAGCGCCAAGGGAAAAATGGAGCTACGGTACGCCGTGCCCCAGAGCATCCCCGGCAAGGACAGAAAACGCAGGAACTACAACCGCTCGGTGACGGACGTGGTGTTCGACTGCAACCAGTCCCTGGTCGGCTTTCTTGCCGCCACAAACCTCTACATGAACGACGATCTGGTCGACACCTTGGGCGACGAGATCGCCGACGAGGGCCAGACGCAATTCGTCCGGTTCCCCGAGAGCAGCCCTCAGATGAAGGCCTTGCAGCTGGCCTGCGCGCGACCGTGACCCTGAGCGTCGTCGAAGACCGCGAGGTGCCGATTCCCTGTCGCACCGGCTTGCGCGGCGTCAAGCCGCGCTTGCGCTGCATGCTTAAGAAATCCGACCGCCCAGCCGTAGTCATTTGATGACATCCAAACCGGCCGCCTCCGTTAAGAACACATCCCCCCTGCCCGTCGACCCCGAAGCCGACTCCGGGGCGCTCAACGCCTGGCTCATGTTTCTGGGCATCCACCTGCTTTGCGTGCGGCCGATATTCGAGCTTGCGCAAGGCATCCCTCTGGTGAAGGCGATCGGCGCCATGGAGCCGGCGCTGCCTGTGTTCAAGTGGTCCATCCTGGCCATCATGACGGCCTGCTCCGTGCTGAACATCGCAGCCGGCGTGCTGATCTTTTCCCGCCGCAAGCCCTCCACGGTCAGGGTCACCCATCTTGCCTTGTGGCTCGCAGGCCCCGTCGCGGGCGTGCTGATGCTCGCCATCACCCTGTGGGCCAACGATCTGCCGCTAGCCAGTTTGCTGGACACCAGCGCGCCGGCCTCCTTCTTGCGTTCCATGCTTGTCACCACGATTTGGACGCTGTATCTGGCGTTCTCGAGTCACGTGAGGATCCGTTATGGCACGGGCCGGCGTGCTGGCGACTCATCGCTCCCGACCTGGGCCACGGCGAATGAGAACAGCGCGACGGCAAGACAGCCCTGAGCGTCCAAGCGCAACGCGCGGATAATGGCGTCTTCCTTCCCCGCCTGCCATCCCGCCTTGGAGCTGTTCCTTGGGCAAGAGTGACCACCCCGCCGCCGGCGCATTGACGATTCCGGAAGCATTGCGCCAGGCCTATGGGCATTGGAACGCGGGCCAGGCCCCACAAGCCGAAGCGCTCTGCCTGCGGGTGCTGGACGTAGCGCCGGACCAGCCCGACGCGCGGCATCTGCTGGGCTTGATGGCCCATGCCTACGGCCTGGCCGAGCAGGCGCTTGCGCATCTGCGCGCTGCCTGCGGGCACGCCAATGCGCCCGCGGCCTACTGCAGCAATCTGGCCGAAGTATGCCGCCGGAATGGACTGCTGGCGGAGGCGGAAGACGCGGCGCGGCGGGCGGTCTCGATGCAGCCCGACCTGGCGGAAGGCTGGAACAACCTGGGCATCATTCTGCAGGAAGCCGGCCAGCTTGCGGCCAGCCTGGAATGCCTGCAGCGCGTGGCCACGCTCATGCCCGACAGCCCCGAGGCCCACAACAATCTTGCCAATACCCACAAGCGCCTGGGCAACACAGACATGGCGCGCACCCACTACCAGCACGCCCTGAAACTGAACCCCGACCATGCGCAAGCCCTCAGCAATCTCGCGTTGACGCTCAAGGACGAAGGCCGCCACGGCAAAGCCCTGGCCGCCCTGCGGCGGGCCATCGAGATAGATCCCCAGCTGCGGGAAGCCCATCGGATTCTGGCCGAGATGGAACCTTTGCTTGCTGTCGATGCGCAAGGCGCCGGCCTGCACGCTGCCGGCTCCGTCGTCGCGCCCGACGCGGCCGCCAGGGGCTGCGAGACCGCCGGCCTGCGGGCGCAGGCGCTGCTGGACGCAGGCCGCCATGCCGAGGCCGAATCGCTGTTGCGGCAAACGCTGGCATCCGGTCCGGCGCCGGTCGCGCTCTGGCAGCAGCTGGTGCAGGCGATCCGGCCGCAAGGCATGGTGGACGAGTCGCGCAGAATTCTGGAGATGATCGTGCGCGCGGTTCCACACGCCATGGGCTCGCGCTTCGACCTGGCCGAGATCCTGCTGCTGCAAGGCGAGTTCGACGCGGGCTGGCGCGAGTACCGCTTCCGCTATCGGCTGGCGCATACCGCGATGCTCGGGCGGCATGTGCAAAAGCCGCGCTGGGAGGGGCAACCCATTGCCGGCCAGACCCTGCTGATCCATGACGAGCAGGGCTACGGCGACACCTTCCAGTTCCTGAGACTGGTTGCCCGGGCGCGTGAGCGCAGCGGGGCGCGCGTCATCCTGGAAGTCAATGCGCAATGCCATGCGCTGGCCGAACGCAGCGGCGGCTTTGACGAGATCATCCGCGTGGGCACGATACCGCCGGCCTTCGATTGCCATTGCGAACTGATGAGCCTGCCGCTGGCACTCGGCCTGCGCCTGGACGACCTGCCTGTCAGCACGGCTTATCTACGCGCCGATCCTGCACGCTTGGAGCATTGGCGGGCCCGGCTGGCGCCGTTGCCGCGCCCCCTGGTCGGCCTGGTCTGGGCGGGACGGCCGGCCCACCCCAACGACGCTCGGCGCTCGCTCGCCCTGTCCGATCTGGCGCCGCTGGCGCGGGATGGCGTCACGTTTGTCGCGCTGCAGAAGGGCCCTGCCGCGGCGCAGGCAGCAACGCCGCCAGCAGGCATGGCGATGGTGTCGCTAAGCGATGAGATCCGGGACTTCGACGACACCGCGGCCATCATGACGCTGCTGGACGTGCTGGTGTCCGTTGACTCGTCGCCCGCGCATCTGGCCGGCGCGCTGGGCTGCCCGGCTTGGGTCATGCTGCCGTTTGCGCCTGATTGGCGCTGGCTGCTTGAGCGCAGCGACACGCCCTGGTATCCGTCGGTGCGCCTGTTCCGCCAGCCCGCGCCGCACGCATGGGGGCCGGTGCTGGAAGAGATTGCGGCGGCGCTGGGCCAGCTGCGCGGCGGCGCCCAGGGCCTGTTCACACGGGAAGAAGCCTCGCACAGACCCCTGGCTACTCAGAGCACCCCCACCCGTATCACGCCGCCGATGCTCTCGGCCGCCCGCTGCAGCGCCGGCACCATCTCCCCTTGCAGCCTGTCCCCCGCCGCTTCCGGCGCCGCCACCGAAATTCCCACGGATAGCACGCGCGCGCCGGCCTGCGGCACGGGCACCGCCACCGACACCTGATTGCTGTCGGGATAGTCGAAGCGGCTCCATTGCCCCGGCGGCAGGCGCAGCCCGCCGGCCAGCGCGCTTGCCGGAGGCAGGATGCTGCCGACGCGCAGGTTCATCACCACGAGCCGGCGCCGCTCGGCCGGGGCCATGGCGCGGCCGATGATGATGACGCCTTCCGGATTGGCCTCGCCCAGGTTCGACGTGCCGGAGTAGGCGTCGGCCAGGCTCTGCAGGATCTCCTGCACCGCATCCGTCACGCCCAGGCTTTCCATGGCCGCGAATCCCAGTTCGAACACCTGTGGCGTCAGGCGCCAGCGGCTGTCTTCGCGGGCGGTGTAGCCCTCTTCTTCCAGCGTTTGCAGGAACCGCAGCACGGTGGCGTGCGGCAGGTCGACCGCGCGCGCCAGTTCGGCCAGCGTAGGCCGGCCGTTGCCGCGGAAGGCCCGCATGATGGATAGACACCTCTGGATCGATCTATTATTCTTCATGCGTTCACCTGATAAACATATTGATCACTAGGTGAACAATACACACTAATGATGCTCCCGGCAAGACCGGCGAGCCAGGGAAGGAGACAAACATGAAACGCATCGCACTAGCGCTTGCGGCAGGCCTTGCCCTCTGTACGGGGCCGGCCTTGGCGCAGTCGCCATGGCCGTCGCAACCGATCAAATGGATCGTGCCGTATCCGCCAGGCGGATCGACCGACATGCTTGCCCGGCTGGTCAGCCACAAGCTCGGAGAACGGCTGGGGCAGCCCGTCATCGTCGAGAACAAGGCCGGGGCCGGCGGCAACGTCGGCACCGACTTCGCGGTCAAGCAGCCTCCCGACGGCTACACCATCGTGATGGGCAACATCGGCCCCATCGCCATCAACCCCGCCTTGTACCCGGACCTGCCCTACAAGCCGCAGCGCGACCTGGCGCCGGTCACCATGCTGATGAGCGTGCCGAACCTGCTGGTGGTGAATCCTTCCTTGCCGGTGCGTTCGGTGAAGGAGCTGGTCGCCTACTCCAAGAAGGCGTCCGAGCCGATGGGCTATGCGACGCCGGGCGCCGGCACTTCGCTGCACCTGGCGGGCGAGCTGTTTGCGTCGACGGCGGGCCTGCGGCTGACCCACGTTCCCTATCGCGGCAGCGCGCCCGGGCTGAACGACACGGTGGCCGGGCATGTGCCCATGATGTTCGACAACATGCCTTCCGCGCTGCAGTTGGTGAAGGCGGGCAAGTTGCGGGCGCTGGCCATCACCAGCGCCGCACGCTCGCCGCAGCTGCCCGACGTGCCGACCATGGCCGAGGCAGGATTGCCGGGCTATGAGATCGCCGGATGGTTCGGCGTGCTGGCACCGGCAGCCACGCCCAAGCCCGTGGTGGAGCGCTTGAACAAGGAGTTGCTGGCAGTGCTGGCCCTGCCCGATGTGCGCGAGCAGATCGGGGCCATGGGCGGAATCATCGCCGCCGAAGGACCGGCGGATTTTGGGCGGTACATCGCCGCCGAAACGGACAAGTGGGGCGCGCTCGTGCGCAGCGCCCAGATCAAGATCCAATGAGCAAGGAGACAAGCATGACCACGTATCGCCATCTGGAAACGCAACCCATCGCCGGCGCCCTGGGCGCTGAAATCCGGGGCATCGACCTGTCGCGGCCGCTGTCGGACGATCAGTTCGACGAGGTGCGCGCCGCCCTGCATGAGCATCTGGTGGTTTTCTTTCGCGACCAGCAACTGACGCCGCAACAGCACATCGCGTTCAGCTCGCGCTTTGGCGAACTGCTGGAGGTGCCATTCGTCCGCGCGCTGGAAGGGCATCCGACGATACTTCCCGTGATGAAAGGCAAGGCGGAAAGCACGCGGCGCCTGTTCGGCGGCCTGTGGCACACGGACATGAGCTACGCCGAAGAGCCGCCGCTGGGCTCGGCGCTGTACGGCCGGGTCATTCCGCCGTATGGCGGCGATACGATGTGGGCGAACATGTACCAGGCCTATGACGGCCTGTCTGATCGCCTGAAGCAGATCCTCGATGGGCTGGGCGCGGTGCATAGCGCCGTCCGGTCGTACGGCGCGGGCGGGGCGGTGGTGAACAACGGCGACCCGGCCCACAAGATGGATGTGCGCACCGACAGCCGCGCCGCCAGCGAGGTGGTCCACCCGGTGGTGCGCGTGCATCCGGCGACGGGCAGGAAGGCGCTGTATGTGAACGGCACCTACACGCTGCGCTTTGACGGCATGACGCAGGAAGAAAGCGAACCCCTGCTGCAGTTCCTGTATCGCCATGCGGCGCGCCCGGAATTCACCTGCCGTTTCCGCTGGACGCCGGGATCGCTGGCGCTGTGGGACAACCGCTGTACCCAGCACCTGGCGATGAACGACTACGACGGGTTCGATCGCGAGATGCACCGGACCACGATATCGGGGGACCGGCCGATCGCGGTGCCGCTGCAGGCGCGCTGACGGCCAGCCGTTTACGCCAGCGCCAGCCTGCCCTGCCCTCGCGCCGGGGCCTCGCCCTGGCCGCGGCGGTGGGCGTCTTCCGTCAACCGGAACACGCCCACCGCTCCCACCAGTTCGCGCGCCTGGTCCTGCATGGAGCCTGCGGCGGCGGCGGCTTCTTCGACCAGGGCTGCGTTCTGCTGCGTCACCTCGTCCATCTGCGCGACAGCGCGGTTCACCTGATCGATGCCGCTGGCCTGCTCCTGCGATGCCGCGGCGATCTCGCTCATGATGTCGGTAACGTGCCTGACGGAGGTCACGACCTCCTGCATGGTGGCGCCGGCGCCCTCGACCTGCCTGGAGCCTTCGCCGACCTTGCTGGCGGAGTCCTCGATCAGGGTCTTGATCTCCTTGGCGGCCTGCGCGCTGCGTTGCGCCAGCGACCGGACCTCACCCGCCACGACCGCGAAACCCTTGCCCTGCTCGCCCGCCCGGGCCGCCTCCACGGCCGCGTTGAGCGCCAGGATGTTGGTCTGGAACGCGATGCCGTCGATGACGGAAACGATTTCGGATATCTGGCGCGAGCTGGCCGAAATGTCCTGCATGGTGCTGACCACGGCCGATACGACGTCCCCGCCGCGCTGCGCGATCTCGGAAGCGCTGGCCGCGAGGTGGTTGGCCTGACGGGCGTTGTCGGCGTTCTGCTTCACGGTCGACGCAAGCTGCTCCATCGACGCGGCCGTCTCCTCCAATGAAGCCGCCTGCTCTTCGGTGCGGCTGGACAGGTCGGCGTTGCCCGCAGCGATCTGGCCGGAAGCGCTGGAGATCGTTTCCGAACCATGCCGGATGGCGCGCACGGCGCTGGCCAGCTTTTCCTGCATGTCTTGCAAAGCGTGCAGCAAGCGCCCGGTTTCGTCCTTGGAACCCGCTTCGATCCGCTGGCCCAGATCGCCGCTGGCCACGGTTTCCGCCGCCTTGACGGCGCGCGCAAGCGGGCGGGTGATGGACCGGGTGACCCTCCAGGCGAACAGCGCGCCCAGCGCCACGGCGATGCCCGACAGAGCGAGGTTCAATCGCTCAGCCTCCCGGATGACCTCCTGGCTGGCGACACCGGCCTCGCTCATTTCGGCGGACTGCAGCCTGGAAAGCTCGATGATGCGGTCTTGCAGGCTGTCGAGTATGGGCAGCGTTTCTTCCAGCAGGCGCTGACGCGCCGCATCGCGTTCGCCGTTTTTCAGCAGTGCGCCCACGGACTGGAAGGATTTGACGTATCGGCCACGCACCTCTTCCAGCGTCCGCAGCCTCGCGCTTGTCTCTTCCGTCCTGAACAAAGGCCTTAACGTCGCCAGCGCCTGGTCGATCACCTTGCGGTTCGCGTCGATCTCGGCAAAGAGCTTGTCGGCGGCGGCTGGATTGGCGTTGACGATCAGTTCCAGATTGACGCGCGCATTGGCGCGGGTGGTCACGTCAATGGTCGATATGGCGCTGGCCTTGGTCCAGGTTTCCTGGGTGATGGTCCGGTTGATCTGTCCAATGTGCGTGAGCTCGTACTGAGACACGCCAGCCAGGGCCAGCAACAGGGCAAGCACGACTCCAAAGCCCAGCGCCAGCCGGGCGCCGATGGAAAAATTGCCGAAATTGATGCGGAGAATCGTCATGGGTTTCTACAGTCAGGGGGTCGATCTCCAGCCATCACCATGCAATCAGCGCGCTACCACACAGAAATTTCACGGAACATCGAACCAGGGAAAACCCTAGTCTAGATTCCACGACACAATTTGCAAGATTTTCATGGGGTTTGTTTGAGAATCGGCAAACGACCGCGGATATAAAGCGCCGGCTACACAGCGCCGCCAAGATCGGCGAAGCTAGTCCCAGGGCCTGCGCAAGGTCCGTTCAGCGTGAACTGGCCCTGATCGCTTGAGTGCCCCGGAGGCAACCATGAAACCCTTGAACAATGGCGTGAACGTCGCGCTGGCGACACATGCGGACGCTCCCCTGGTGGAGGCCTTCGCGCGGCTGCTGCCGCAGCTCTCCAAGAGCGCTGCGCCGCTGTCTAAAGCCGATCTGGACGAGATCATCCGCGCGCCCTGCAATCATGTGTTCGTGGCCACCATGGGCCCCGACGAGCGCATCGTGGGCACGCTCACCCTGGTGCATTTCCGTATCCCGACCGGGGTGCGCGCGTGGATCGAGGACGTGGTGGTGGATCAGGAGGCGCGCGGCCTGAAGGTGGGCATGGCGCTCACGCACGCGGCCATCTTGAAGAGCCGCGAACTCAAGGTCAGGACGCTGGACCTGACGTCCAATCCCAGCCGCCTGTCGGCGCATCACCTGTACGAATCGGCGGGCTTCGTCATGCGCGACAGCCGCGTCTACCGGTTCCAGGGCTGAACCCGGAGCCGCCCTACTGGTAGCGCTCGCGGTACCCGACGGGCGACATGCCGCAGTACTTGTTGAAAATATCGCGAAAGGCCTTGGTGTCGTTGTAGCCCACTTCATACATGACCTCGGCCACGCTCTTGCGGGAGGTCTCGAGCCGCTGCTTGGCCGCTTCCACCCGCACGCGCTGCACGTACTCGACGATGCTGTTGCCGGTGGCCTGGCGGAAGCGTCGTTCCAGCGTGCGGCGGCCCAGGGCGTGGCGGCCGGCCAGTTCCTCGACGGTGATCTTTTCCGTGTAGCGGCCTTCGATGTAGTCCTGCACGGCGCGTACGACCTGGTCCGCGTGCGACTTCTGTCCCATGAAGACCGAGAATGGCAGCTGGCTCTGGCGGCTCCAGTCCAGCTGGAAATACTTGGCGCACCAGATGGCCGTGTCGCGGTCTGTGTACTTCTCGATCAGGTGCAGGACCAGATGCGCCGCCGAGAATGCGCCGCCGCTGGTGTAGACCCCGTTTTCCGCCTTGACGATGCGGTCGCTGATCCATTGCACATTGGGAAACAGGCTGGCGTAGAGGTTCTGCGCCACCCAGTGCACGACCGCCTGCTGGCCGTCCAGCACGCCGCCCGCGGCGAGCAGCGCGGCGCCCATGCACAGGCTGGCGACCTCGCCGCCGTCGCGGTGGTGCCGCGACAGCCATTCGATGAGTTCGCGGTTGGACAACACGGCGTCGGACACCGAACCCAGCAGCGGTGGCGCGATGCAGATGTGGATGTCGCGCGCGTCCGCCAGCACCATGTCGGCCTGCACCTTGATGCGGCCGTCGTCCAGGCTGACCTCGCGCGTCAAGGCCAGCGTGCGCACGTGGAACCCGGGCTCGCGGCCATGCGCGGCAAGGTATTCATTGGCCACCAGGAAGCCGTGGCGCGCGGTTTCCAGGGAAGCGATATTGGCCCCCTTGGGCAGAAGGAACGCGACGTTTTTCATGTTGCCAAGCATACGCCTGCAAGCTGACGCAATCCACCCGCAAGAATGTCGCAATTACCTATCTGAAAGCCGGAAGGATCCCGATAAAGTGACACCTGCCGATCCCGAATCCGGACGGCGGCCAGGGCGGCTTGCGGGCGTGCTGGCGATACATAGAACAATCCGGACATTAGGAGTGATCGATGGAAAAGTACATAGATGGTTTCCTGTTGAGCGTACCCAAGGACAAGCTGCCGACGTACAAGGAAATGGCGCGGAAGGCGCAGGCGATCTGGCTGGAGTACGGCGCGCTGGATTACCGTGAAGGCGTTGCGGACGACATCGACCGCGAAGGCTTCGGATCCTTCAGCGCGGCGGCCGGCGCGCGCGAGGGAGAAACGGTGGTGTTCGCCTGGATCCTTTACCCCAGCAAGGTCGAACGCGACCAGATCAACGCCAAGGTCATGTCGGACCCCCGGCTGGCCGGCATGTCCTGCGAGGGCATATTCGACGTCAAGCGCATGTGCTGGGGCGGATTCACCACGCTGATCGGCAATTAAAGGCTGCGCTGCGAGCACAGCCTACCCACCACCCTGGAGACAGATCATGGCCACCACCGCAGTCAAGCCCATCCCTGAAGGCATGCATACGCTCACCCCGCACATCGTGTGCGAAGGCGCATCCGATGCCATCGCCTTCTACAAGAAAGCCTTCAATGCCGAAGAGATCACGCGCCTGCCGGGCCCCAACGGCAAGGTCATGCATGCGGCCATACGCATCGGCGATTCCGTCCTGATGCTGATGGACGATTTTCCGGAATGGGGCAGCCTGGGGCCGCAGGCGCTCAAGGGCACCCCGGTCACCCTGCACCTGTACGTGAAGGATGTGGACGCGGCGCTGCAGCAAGCGGTGGCTGCGGGCGCGCAGGTGACGATGCCGGCCGCCGACATGTTCTGGGGCGACCGCTATGGGCAGGTGGTGGATCCGTTTGGCCACCGCTGGTCCATTGCCACGCACAAGCAGGACCTGACGCCGGAAGAAATCCAGCAGAACATGGCGAAGATGGGCGAGATGAGCGGCTGCGGCGACGCCACGAAAAAATGACGGCACAGGCCGGGACGCGACGGCCCGGCCTGCATTCCGCGTCTGGATCGCCTATTGCGGATAGGGGCCCAGGAAGTCGAGCTTGCCGATCGGCACGCCCGCCTGGCGCAGGATGCCGTAGGCGGTGGTGACGTGGAAATAGAAGTTGGGCAACGCGAAGGTCAGCAGATAGTCGCCGCCCTGGAACTCCTGCTTGAATTCGCCGAAGCTCAAGGTGATCTTGCGGTCTTGCGCGCCATCGACTTGCTCCGGCGTCACGCTTTGCAGGTAGGCGATGGTGTCGGCGATGCGCTGCTGCAATTGCGCAAGCGTGGTCTCTTCATCCGCAAATTTCGGCGCTTCGCCCTGGGACAAGCGCTGCACGGCGAACTTGGACGCGTCGCTTGCGCGCTGGATCTGGCCCGACAGCGGATACATGTCGGGCGCAAGGCGGGCGTTGACGAGCTGGGACGGGTCGATACCTGCCGCCTGAGCGTGAGCGGCGGCTTTTTCCAGCAGCGCGGCCAGCACGGTCAGGCCGCGAACGAAGACAGGCACGGACGCCTGGTACATGGACAGGGACATGGCGATGATTTCCGTAGGACTTTCCAGGCCGGAGCAAGGCGCTCCGGGCTAATCGGGAATGCCGCGATCTTACGCCGCGCCCCGCCGGTCCGGCCGCGTCCGGCGCCGACATGACCATCCCTCATTAACGAACAATAGCGCGCCACCCCTACCCTGCGCGAGGCCTTCGTCGCGCGCCACGCCTAGGACGCAACCTGTTCCTGATCCGCCCGCCCGGCGGCGATGCGGCGCTGGCCCTGGAAGAACCGCCAGACCAGCGCCGAAGCATCGGGGCCGCCACGCGCGTGATACTTCACGGAGGCGTCGCCGCCGCTCCATGCGTGCTCCAGCCGAGTGATCTCGCACAAGCGCAGCACGGTCTTGCGGCCCCGCAACATGTCCACCCGGCGATACGCTTTTTCCGTGCCCAGGCCCAGCACTCGCTCAACCGGCATATCGTCCGGACGCGGGATGTTCAATGCCCGGAACTGTTCGAACAGCTGCCTGGCATTGCGCGGCGCCACAGCCGGATCCAGCTGGCCTTGCAGGATCAGGGCGGGCATACCGAGCTGGAAAACGGCCGGGTCCGCCACCGACTCCAGCAGCGGCAGCAACGGCTTGATGCTGCCGCGCCGCATCGTGCTTACGCCGCTGGCGGCGTTGTGGGCGTCGCCCACGACGGGGCCGGAGTGCATGGCAAGCGCGGCAATCAGCGCGGGATGGCGCAGGGCCACCAGCGCAGCCATGCCCGCGCCCGCCGAGAGGCCGGCGACATAAACGCGCTCGGGGTCCAGGCCATGGCGCTCGACCTCTGTCCGGATCAATGCCGCGATCAGGTCGGCCTCGGCGCCGCCATGATCGTCGTCCGGCTGAAACCAGCGCCAGCAGCGCTGCACCTGCCGCGCCATGGACTGCTGCGGATACAGCACCATGAAGCTGCCGGCATCGGCCCATTGGTTCATGCGCGACCCGCGCGCGAATGCCGCCGACGTCTGCCTGCAACCGTGCAGCATCACGACCAGAGGCATGCCCGAGGCGGGAGCGGAAACCGGGGTGTAGCGCGAGAACGCAAGACTGCGGCCGGTGCCGTCGGCAAACTGGCGCGAGGCCTCCCAGCGCCCGCTGCCCAGCGACGGCGCCACCGCGCTGCGAGGCGCGGTGGTGGAAGCCACCTTGGCGGCCTTGGCCGCCTTGGCCGCATGCCCCGCCGCGACGGCCGCCTTGCGCGCCGAGACCGTGCGCTTGCGGGCAGTCTTGGGGGCAGCCATGCGCAACGCCGCGCGCTGGAGCTTGCTGATCTTCTTTGCGGCTTTGAAAAACAGACTACTGAAACTGCGCGCCATTGCCAGGCCCTTGCCAGTAAATCCTTTTTACCTCACGTCCAGGTCCCGGCGCGCATGACTGCGCGAGTATCCGGTTGCGGCGGTCACGCCGCTCGTGAGGGGGGACGCCTGGCCTCAGAACCGGGCGGGTGCGTGCGCTGCGGCGCCAGTGAGCAGTTCCAGACAGGAAATCAGCGCCACGGCGATAGTGAGAATGGAAAGCACCTTGACCACTTTACTGGAGTCGGGCCGGGTCAGCATTGCCGTCATGCGGGTGACGATGTATGCCCCAACCATAAGGCCAATTGCCGGAATCATTGGTGCCTCCCCTAAGAGTATCTGTTGCGGGCGCTTGCGCGCCGCTGGTGTAAGCCCAGAAAGAAGAACGCTTGCCGCCTCTGCGAGCGGTTGCTTAGCGGGTTAAATGTATCACACAGTAACTGCTCCGCCCCGATTTTTTCTTGCCAGGACCTGCCTGTGCCTTTGCACCAGATCAAAGCATCCCGCATCCCGTCCCCGGAAGTCCGCGCGCGCACTTGAGCCGCTGCCGTAAAGCGCCTAAGGTGGAAGCCTTGTCCCAATCAGCCTTGCCCGAACCAGACGCATCCATGTTCCCTAACGACCGTCCTCAGACCTTGGGCGAAGAAATCGCCAACAGCATCAGCCACGGCCTGGGCGCCGCAGGCGCGCTGGCTGCCGCGCCGCTCCTGATAGCCGCCGCCGTGCGCCAGGGCGACGCAGCCTTCATCGCGGGCGCGGCCGTGTTCGCGGCCTCGATGTGCCTGCTGTATCTGGCCTCCACCATTTATCACGCGCTGCCCGTCTGCCGCGCCAAGCAGATCTTCAACGTGCTCGATCATTCCGCCATCTATCTGCTGATCGCGGGCACCTACACGCCGTTCGCGCTGGGCGCCCTGCGCGGCCCCTGGGGCTGGACGCTGTTCGGACTGGTATGGGGACTGGCCCTGCTGGGCGTGGGCCTCAAGGCCAGCAAGCGGCTCAACCGGCCCGCGCTTTCCACCGGGCTGTACCTGGCGATGGGCTGGATCGTTGTCATCGCCGCAAAGCCCCTGCTTGAGCTGGTGCCCACCGGCGGGCTGTGGTGGCTGGTGGCGGGCGGGCTGGCCTACACGGGCGGCGTCGTGTTCTTCGTGTTCGACAACCGCTGGCGCTACGCCCACTTCATCTGGCATCTGTTCGTGCTGGCGGGCACCGCCTGCCATTTTTTCGCGGTGTTCTGGTACGCGGCCTGAAGCCGCGCTTCATCAACCCGGATCTCCAACGGCTGGCCGCCCCTGGTCCTGCCGCAGATACTCCGTGGGCGGCCTGCCCAGCACGCGCTTGAACATCGTGGAAAACGCCGCCGGGCTCTGGTAGCCGAAGTCCAGCGCGATGGTAGTGACGGGCACGCCGGCCGCCAGGCGCGCCAGCGCCAGCACCACGCAGGCGCGTTGACGCCACTCTGAAAACGCCATGCCCGTCTGCTGCCGGAAGTACCGGCTGAAGGTGCGCAGGCTCATGTGCAGGCGGTCCGCCCAGGCTTGCGGCGACACGCTGGCGTCGGGTGCGGCGACGAAAGCGCGGCACAGCGGGGCCAGGCGCTTGTCGCGCGGCAAGGGGATATGCAGCGGCAGCACCGATGCGCGTTCGACCTCATGCAGCAGCAGGGCGGCCAGCGCGCCATCCCGACCCGTCCGGTCGTATTCGGCGGGCATGTCCACCGCCTCGAACAGCAGCTGGCGCAGCAGCGGCGACACATCGATCACCTCGCAGGCGCCGCGGCCCGCGCGCGCCGCGCCGGGTTCGATGTAGGCGCTGCGCGTGCTCACGCCCAGCATGCGGACCTGATGCGTCACCCCCGCCGGAATCCAGACGGCGCGCTGCGGCGGCACCACCCAGTTGCCGTCGCGCGTGACCACGTGCATGACGCCGGTGGCGCCGTAGAGCAGCTGCGCGCGGCGATGCGCATGGGGCGGCAGCAGTTCCCCCGGCGGATAGTCGTTGCCGATGGCGACCACGGCGCGGTCCAGGTGGTCGTACCGGTCGATATGGGTGTTGCGCATGGGATCCATGCCGCTTGCGCGGCGCAAGGGATTGGCCGAAACAAAAACATTATTGTCCAATCCTCGAAGGCAGGCCAATGCCCGGCGCCGTATCGTGACGGCTTTCCCCGAAAGGATGGCGGCATGATCTATCTGGTTCTGGCCTTGTTCGGCGGCGTGAGCGGCGTCACCACGGTGCTGTTCGGCTTTGGCGGCGGCTTTGTGGTGGTGCCGGTGCTGTACGGCGTGCTGACCGCCACGCACGGCGCCCAGGACGCCATCGGCCTGTCGGCCATGCATATCGCGGTGGCCACTTCCACCTGCGTGATGATCGTCAATTCGGTCGCGGCCACGCGCAAGCACCAGCGCGCCGGCAACATCGTGCGCGCCTATGTCTGGCCGCTGGCGGGCTTCATCGGCGCGGGCGCCCTGCTGGGTGCGCTGGCCGCCACCCGCGCCAGCGGCGACCTGGTGCGCTATGCCTTCATCGCCTATCTGGGCGTGACGATCCTGGACTGCCTGCTGCGCCAGGGCTTCATGGCGCAGCACCAGGCGCAGGCGCCGCGGCCGCTGGGACAGGCCGTCGTGGTGGGCGGCGGCGTGGCCATCGGAGCGATCGCGACCTTCCTGGGCGTGGGGGGCAGCGTCATGACCGTGCCGCTGCTGCGCCGGCGCGGCCTGCCCATGGCGAAGGCCGCGGCCATGGCCAACCCGCTGACCCTGCCGGTGGCCATGGTGGGCACGCTGGCCTACATGGCGGCGGCGCGCGAGCTGCCCGCCGCGCTGGCCCCGTGGATCGTGGGTTATGTGGACCTGCTGGCCTTCGCGGCGCTGGCGCTGGGCTCGCTCGCGGGTATCCGCCTGGCGGCGCCGCTCATTCCGCGCATTCCCGACCGGCTGCATGCGCGCGTCTATGTGCTGCTGCTGGCCATTGTGATGCTCAGCATGCTGATCCTGTAGCGCCGGGCCCCGCCACGCGCAAACCTAAGGACACATCGCGGCCAGCAGCGACTACGAAACCGCGCAAAACGTTTCCGCGCCGCTCCCTGGGGCCGCCCTCCTGGCGCGGGCCCGCATATGGTGGCCTGCCGACACAGGAAAACACATCGCGAAACTTGTCCCCTGCCCGGTCCCGTCGTCATCATGGTCGGACATTCAACCGGAACAAGGAGGTTTCATGCAGCGTTCCACTTACGCATTCCTATCCGCCGCCATACTGACGACGGCGCTGTCCGGTGCACCTGCCCTGGCGCAACAGGCCAGCCAACCCCAAGGACAGACGCAGGCCCAGCCGGGCGCAGCACCCGTCGTGCAGCAGCCTTCCGATCAGCAATTGCAGCGCTTTGCGTCCGCATCGCAAAAGATCTCGGGCGTCGTGGACGAATACCGTCCCAAGGTCGACGCCGCCAAGTCGGACGATGCCAAGCAGAAGGTCGTCCAGGAAGCGGACGCCAAGATGGTGCAGCTGGTTCGCGCCGACGGCCTGACCGTCGAGGAATTCAACGGCATCGGCCAGGCCGTGCAACAGGATCCGCAGCTCAAGCAACGCGTAATGAGCATGAGCAAGGGCGGTCCGGCACCGCGGTAAGCCCCCGACCGCAAGCCGGCTTGCCAGGCGCCACCGCCCCTTTCCGGGCGCGTGGCGCCTTTTACCGTGCGGAACAGGCGCCGCCTCATCCAGCGGTTATCCTAGGCGGCGGACGCTGTCACCCAACCCCAGCCAGGAGCACGGTATCTTGACCCCGGATCTCACTCTCTATGACCTGGCGGGCGCCGACGCCGCGCTGCGCTTCAGCCCGCATTGCTGGAAAACGCATATGGCGCTGGCTCACAAGGGCCTGTCCGCCAAGACGGTTCCCTGGCGCTTCACCGACAAGGAATCCATCGACTTCTCCGGCCAGAAGCTCGTGCCCGTGTTGGTGCACGGCACCCATGTGGTGAGCGACTCCTGGCAGATCGCCTGCTATCTCGAAGATACTTTTCCCGAGCGGCCCTCGCTCTTTGGCGGTGCTTGCGGGCGCCCGCTGAGCCTGTTCGTGAATTCGTGGGCGGACGCCACGCTGGTGCCCTCCCTGGCGCGCCTGCTGCTGCCGGGCATCCACGGCCTGATCCACGACAAGGACAAGGACTACTTCCGCGCCACGCGGGAAAAGCGCTTTGGAAAGCTGGAGGACCTGCCGGCAGGCTACGCGGAGCGGATCGCCGAATTGCGCGCGGCGCTGTTGCCGCTGCGCCAGATGCTGGGCAGGCAGCCCTATCTGGCGGGCAGCCAGGCCGGCTATGCGGACTACGCGGTGTTCGGCATGTTCATGTGGGCCCGCTGCACCAGCCCCCTGGAGTTGCTGGCCGCGGACGACCCGGTGCATACCTGGCGCGAGCGGCTGCTGGACGCCTTTGACGGCATGGCCCGCCGCGCGCCCGTGGGCGCGGCCTGAGCGCGGCGGACGACAGCGGCCGGACTACGTCTTCAGGCGGTAGCCCGTCTTGAAGATCCAGCGCACGCCCAGCAGGCAGGCCACCAGGAAGGCCAGGGTCATGCCCACGCTGACGCCCACGCTCACGTCCGCCACGCCGAAGAACGCCCAGCGAAACCCGCTGACCAGGTAGACCACCGGGTTGAACAGCGTGGCGGTCCGCCAGAACGGCGGCAGCATGTTGATGGAATAGAAGGTCCCGCCCAGGAAGGTCAGCGGCGTGACGATCATCAGCGGAATGATCTGCAGCTTTTCGAACCCGTCTGCCCAGACGCCAATGATGAAGCCGAACAGACTGAACGTGACCGCGGTCAGCACCAGGAAGGCCAGCATCCAGAACGGATGCGCGACGTCGAATGACACGAACAGGCGCGCCGTGGCCAGCATGATCAGGCCCAGGATGATGGACTTGCTGGCGGCCGCCCCCACGTAGCCCATCACGATCTCCACGTAGGAGATGGGCGCGGAGTGGATTTCGTAGATGGTGCCGGAAAAACGCGGCATGTAGATGCCGAAGGACGCGTTGGCGATGCTTTGCGTCAACAGCGACAGCATGATCATGCCCGGCACGATGAAGGCCCCATAGCTGACGCCGTCGATCTCGACCATGTGCGAGCCGATGGCCGAGCCGAACACCACGAAATAAAGCGAGGTGGAGATCACCGGCGACAGCACGCTTTGCATCAGCGTGCGCCAGGCCCGGGCCATTTCAAACAGGTAGATGGCGCGAATGGCGTAGAAGTTCATGATTGACCGTGTACCAGGCTGACAAAGATGTCCTCGAGCGAGCTTTCCGATGAATTCAGGTCCGTGAATTCGATCTGCAGCCTGCTCAGGTCGTGCAGCAGCCGCGAGATGTCGCCGCCGCCCTGGTTGTCGTAGGTGTAGACCAGCTTGTAGCCGTCGCCGGACAGGTCCAGCTGATAGGCATCGAGCGCGGTCGGGATGCCCGGCAGCGGCGCCTTCAGCGTCAGGGCCAGCTGGCGCTTGCCCAGCTTGGCCATCAGCGCGTTCTTTTCCTCGACCAGGATGATCTCGCCCCTGCGGATCACGCCGATGCGGTCGGCCATCTCCTGGGCTTCCTCGATGTAGTGCGTGGTGAGGATGATGGTGACCCCGCTCTCGCGCAGCCGCCGCACCATCTCCCACATGCCGCGGCGCAGTTCCACGTCGACGCCCGCGGTGGGCTCGTCCAGGAACAGGATGGCGGGCTCGTGCGACAGCGCCTTGGCGATCATGACTCGGCGCTTCATGCCGCCGGACAGCGCCATGATGCGGCTGTCCTTCTTGTCCCACAGCGACAGGTCGCGCAGCACCTTCTCGATGTACGCGGGATTGGCCGGCTTGCCGAACAGGCCGCGGCTGAACGTGACGGTGTTCCAGACGCTCTCGAAGGCGTCGGTGGAGATTTCCTGAGGCACCAGCCCGATCTTGGACCGGGCAGCGCGAAATTCCGACACGATGTCGTGGCCGTCGGCCAGCACCCTGCCTTCGGTGGGATTGACGATGCCGCAGATGATGCTGATCAGCGTCGTCTTGCCTGCGCCGTTGGGCCCGAGCAAGGCAAAAATCTCGCCGCGCTGGATATCCAGGTTTACGCTCTTGAGCGCCTGGAACCCCGAGGCGTACCGTTTGGATAAACCCTGAACTGAAATGACCGGCTGCACACGAGCCCCCAACTTGACCAATAGCCGGAGATTTTACCCGCCACGCGGTTACAGCTTGTTCAGCGTGGCGGAACGCTGTGTTTGGATTCCGGGAACTACCGGCCCCAGCGCAGCACCAGCGGATCGAGCCGCCGGGCCGTTTCCAGCAGGCCCTGGCGCACCTCGTCGCGCATCGGCGGGAATGGATGCCGGGGCGCCTCGCAAGCGATGACGCCGCCCGCCTTCATCAGCGCCTTGGCGGTCAGGATGCCGCCCTGGCGGTTTTCATGGTTGATCAGCGGCAGCCAGCGCTCATACAGGCGGTAGGCCTCGTCGCGGCGCCCGGCCCGGTGTGCCTCGATGATCGGGCGGATGCCGTCGGCAAAGCCGCCGCCGGTCATGGATCCGGTGGCCCCGGCGTCCAGGTCCGGCAGCAGGGTGATGGCTTCCTCTCCGTCCCATGGCCCCTCCACCGCCGCGCCGCCCAGCGCGATCAGGTCGCGCAGCTTGGAGGCCGCGCCCGCCGTTTCGATCTTGAAGTACGACACATGCTCGATCTCGCGCGCCATGCGCGCCAGCAGCGCGGCGGACATCGGCGTTCCGGCCACCGGCGCGTCCTGGATCATGATGGGGATGTCCACCGCGTCCGACACGCGCTGGAAGAAGCCCGCCACCTGCTCCTCGGACACCCGGATCGTGGCGCCGTGATAGGGCGGCATGATCATCAGCATGGCCGCGCCCTGCTCCTGCGCGCGCCGGCTGCGCGCCGCGCAGACCTGGGTGCCGAAGTGCGTCGTGGTCACGATCACCGGCACCCGGCCGGCCACGTGTTCAAGTATGGTCCGCGTCAGCACCTCGCGCTCATCGTCCGACAGCACGAACTGCTCGGAGAAGTTCGCCAGGATGCACAGTCCGTCCACCCCGGAATCGATCATGAAGTCCACCGCCCGCTTCTGGCTGGGAAGGTCCAACTCGCCGGACTCGGTGAACGGGGTGGGGACCACCGGGAATATGCCGCGATAGCGCGGAGTCTGTGCTGTCGTCATGGCGGACCTATTCGATGATGTTGAAGTCTTTGAGGTATTCGGTCTTGAGCGTCAGGCCCAGGCCGGGCCTGGTGTCGTCCAGGTCGATGAAACCCTCTTTGGCCACCGGCTCGCCATCGAAGATGTAATAGAACAGCTCGTTGCCGACTTCCACGTCGAACATGGGGAAGTACTCGCTCATGGGCGAGGCCAGCGTGCTCATCGTGAGGTGGTAGTTGTGCATCTGGCCTGCATGCGGAATCACCGGCACGCTGTAGGCCTCGCACAGGGCGTTGATCTTGTGCGCCGCGGTGATGCCGCCTACCCGGTTGGTGTCGTACTGCACCACCGACACCGCCTTCCTGTCCAGCAGCTGCTTGAAGCCGTACAGCGAAAACTCGTGCTCGCCGCCGGAGATCGGAATGGAGGTCAGCTGGTTCAGTTCCGCATAGCCGTCGATGTCGTCCGCGATGACGGGCTCCTCCAGCCAGCGCGGCTCGAATTTCTCCAGCTTGGGCAGGATGCGCTTGGCGTACTCCAGGTTCCAGCCCATGTAGCACTCGAGCATGAGGTCGGTGTCGTAGCCGATCACCTCGCGCACGGCCTCGACCGACTTCAGGTTTTCCGAGACGCCCTTCTGCAGGTGCGCCGGGCCATAGCCAAAGCGCATCTTGAAGGCGGTGAAGCCTTGGTCCAGATAGGTCTGCGCCTCTTCCTGCATGGCCTTCAGGTCGGTGCGGTACAGCTTGGAGTAGTAGACGGGAATCTTCTCCTTGGTGCGCCCGCCCAGCAGCTTGAAGACCGGCTTGTTCACCGACTTGCCCAGGATGTCCCAGATGGCGAGGTCGATGGCCGAGATGGCGGCCATCGTCACGCCCTTGCGGCCCCAGGCATGCGTGGCCCGGTACATGCGCTGCCACAGGTATTCGTAGTCCCAGGGGTCCTGCCCGACGACGAGCGGGGCCAGGTACTGGTCGATGATGGCCTTGGCCACGCGCGGCGCCAGCGCCACGTTGCCCAGGCCCACGATGCCGTCGTCCGTTTCCACTTCGACCACGGTCCAGCCGTGGAAGCGGAAGGTGCTCATGGTTTCCTGCCGCGAATACAGCAGGTCCATGGCGTTGGAGCAGAAGTTGCCTTGCGGCGGCACGGTCTTGCCGGTCCATTCGTAGACACGTGCCCGGACGGATTTGATTTTCATGACGGGTTCCTGATTGAAGTCGTTGCGCCCATGCGGCAGGCGATCTGAAAGGCTTGCCAGGTGGCGTCCACGTTCGCGCGGCCCTGGCCGGCGATGTCGTAGGCGGTGCCATGGGCGGGCGTGGCGATCGGGATGGGCAGGCCGCCCTGCACCGTGACGCCGCGCGAGAAGCCCAGCAGCTTGATGGCGATCTGCCCCTGGTCGTGATACATGGTGACGATGGCCTGGAACTCGCCCGCCTGCGCCTTCAGGAAGATGGTGTCGGCGGGAAACGGCCCCTGCACCGGCAGCCCTTCCTGGTTCAGCTCCCGCACGGCGGGCGCGATGATGTCCACCTCTTCCCGGCCGCAGGTCCCGCCGTCGCCGCCGTGCGGATTGAACGCGGCCACCGCCACCCGCGGGGCCTCGACGCCGTTGGCCTGCAGGGACCGGTAGATCAGCCGCGTGGCGGCCTTGATGCCGTCGATGCTCAGCGCGGCCGCCGCGTCCTTGAGCGGGATATGCGACGACACGCGCGCCGTCCACAGGTCTCCCAGGGTATTGAATTCGCAGAAATAGCCCGTCACGCCCAGGTACTGCGCAAAATGGTGCAGTTCGTCGCCGTGCTGCAGGCCGCCCAGCTTCATCGCATATTTGTTCAGCGGCGCGAAACAGATGGCGTCGATATGCCCGTCGAGCGCCGCGTCCATGCAGGCGTCAAGCACCCGCAGCACGGATGCGCCGCCCGGCGCCTGCGCCTGGCCGACACGTACCTGCCCGGGGCTTACGGTATCCATCTCCAGCCAGGCCGGCGTGTCGTCGTCCGGCCGGTCGCGCACCGCGTCGAAGCTGTCCACGGGCCGCGTCCTGATCTGCACGCCCGCGATCCGCTGGCCCTCGCGCCACAGCCAGGCGTCACCCACCAGCACGATGTTCGCCTGCCGCGCCGCTTCCGGCATGGCCAGCAGGCGGGCGATCAGTTCGGGGCCGATGCCGGCCGGATCGCCGAGGGTCAGGGCGACAACGGGTTTCTGCTGCGTAGTCATGGCAAGCTCATTCCACTGAAATGTTGTTCTTCTTGATGATGCCGGCGTAGCGCTGGTTCTCGGTCTTGTGGAACTGCGCGAACTGCTCCTGGCTCATCGGACTGATATCGGCGCCGATCGCCAGCAGCCGGGTCTGGGTTTCGGGCAGCGCAAGAATGCCGTTGACGGCGTCATGGATGCGCTTCTGGATGACGGCCGGCGTGGCGCTGGGCATGTAGATTCCGTACCAGGCGCTCATCTCCACGCCGGGCACGCCGGCCTCGGCCATCGTCGGCACGTCGGGCAGCTGGGCGTTGCGCTTGGCGCTCAGCACCGCCAGCGCGCGTACCTTGCCGCTCTTGATGTGCGGAATCACGGACGACGCGGTTTCAAACGCGATCTGCACCTGCCCGCCCATCAGGTCGACCATGGCCGGGCCGCTGCCGCGGTACGGGATGTGCGTCATCCGCACGCCCGTGGCGTCCTTGAACAGCTCGGCGGCGATGTGCTGCGTGCTGCCGGATCCGCTGCTGGCGAAGTTGTATTCGCCGGGCTTGGCCTTCAGCAGCGCGATCAACTCCTGCACCGACTTGACCGGCATCTGGTTGTTCACCACCAGGATGTTCGGCACCGCGCCCACGAACACCACCGGCGTCAGGTCGCGGTCATTGTCATAGCCGAGCTTGAGCAGATGCGGCGCGATCGCATGGGCGGTGGACACCCCCATCACCATGGTGTGGCCGTCGGAGGACTTGGCGGCCAGGTCGGCGGCCAGCGTATTGGAGGCGCCGGGCTTGTTCTCGACCACGACGGTCTGCTTGAGCAAGGGTCCCAGCTTGTCGGCCACGGCGCGCGCCATGGCGTCGGTGCCGCCGCCCGGGGCGGATCCCACCAGCAGGCGCAGCGGCTTGGCGGGCCAGTCGGCGGCCGGCGCCTGCGCCGATGCCAGGGGCGCCAGGGCCGACAGGCACAAGGCGCCCGCCGCCATTGCGGCGTATACGCGAATCTTCATGGTTGTCTCCTTGATTGATCATTTTTTCCCGCGGCGCGGGGATTTCTTATGGGTCAATCTTAGAAAGAAGATCCGTTTCCGTAAAATGAAACTTTTGCACCAACCGTTCACTTCAGGCGATCAATCATGGAACGCACTCCGAACGTCCCCGCCCTTCTGTCCCGACTGCGCATGCGGCAGATCGTCCTGCTGCTGGCGATAGAGGAACGCGGCACGCTGCGCGCCGCGGCCGCCCAGCTCAACATGACCCAGTCCGCCGCCAGCAAGATGCTGCATGAACTGGAGCTGGCCATCGGCCAGCCGCTGTTCGAACGCGTGGGTCGCGGCCTGGCGCTGACGCCCGCGGGCGATTGCGTGATGGGCTATTTCAGGGGCATGCGCGGAACGGTGTCGTCGCTGGCGCGCGAACTGGAGGAGTTGCGCCTGGGCAGCGCGGGCAAGCTCTTCATCGGCAGCATCATGGCGGCTTCGCCCGGCCACCTGACCGACGCGCTGCTCAGCCTGAAGCGGATCTATCCGCTGCTATCCGTGGAAATCTCCACCGGCACCAGCGACCTGCTGATCGGACGCATGAATGAAGGCAAGCTCGACGTGGTGATCGGACGCATGCTGACGCTGTCGGACCGCCATTACCGCTTTCGCCCGATCGGCGACGAGGCGCTGTCGGTGATCGCCGCGGTGGACCATCCGCTGGCCCGTCGCAAGCGGGTGGACTTCGAGGCCATGCAGGCCTATCCCTGGGTCCTGCAGCCTCACGGCAGCCCGATGCGCGATGTGATCGAGCAGGAATTCCGTTCGCACAATGCCACGACGCCCAAGGGGCTGATCGAGTCGGCCTCCATCCTGACGACGACGAACCTGGCGATGAAGTCCACGATGCTGGGCGTCATTCCCGAATCGGTGGCCAGCCGCTACGCCGCGCACGGCCTGCTGGCGATCCTGCCTTACCGGATCCGGCAGACCCTGACGGCCTTCGGCAGCATCGTGCCCAGGGACCGTCCGCTGAGCGCGCCGGCCAGGGATTTCGTGGGCCTGCTGCACGGCGACGAGGCGTGACGGCAACGTATACTTGCCGGTTGCGCGATACGCGCGCCATCTACCCGAGGTTCAGCCGTGAGCGCACTGCCTTCCTGCCCCAAATGCCAATCCGAATTCACCTACGAAGACGGCTCGCTCTTCGTCTGTCCGGAGTGCGCGCATGAGTGGCCGGCGCAGGCCGAGGCGGCTTCCGAAGAGGCCGGCAAGGTGTACCGCGACGCGGCCGGCAATGTCCTGCAGGACGGCGATACCGTCACCGTCATCAAGGACCTGAAGCTCAAGGGTTCCGGCGGCGTGATCAAGATGGGGACCAAGGTCAAGGGCATTCGCCTCGTCGACAGCGACCACGACATCGACTGCAAGATCGATGGCTTCGGCCCCATGAGCCTGAAGTCCGAGTTCGTCAGGAAGGTCTGAGCCCTCAGAAGTCCTCGTCCTCTTCCACCTTGGGCATCAGGTATGCCGTCAAGGTGCTGGACAGCCCAGCCATCACCCACAACACGAAGAACGACACGGTGTAGAAGCCCGTCCGCCCCGTCGGGACGTGGCCGAAAATGGCGACATCCAACGGGTCTATCAGGGCGAAGATCAGCGCGCTTCCCATTGCAGCGGCCAAAAAAGACGGCCACAGGATCCACATCAGCGATCGCAATCCCATGCGTGCTCTCCCCCGGTTACGGTTTGGCGGGCGTGGCGCCGGCGTTCAACGACGCCACGCCCTCGCCGGCCGTGGTCGCGGCCTGTTCGATGACCAGCCCCCGCTTGACGACGCCTTCCCGGATGGGCTGGCTGCCGAACTGCGTCACCGCGAAATAGATCGTGATGAAGCAGCCTACCATGGCCGCGAACGGGCCGGCCATCAGGATCCAGGGCCAGGGTTCGCGATACCAGGGCTTGGCGGGTTCGGCGGACGCGGGAGAAATTTGCGCGGCATTCATATCAATATCCTTGTAGTGCTTAATCAGGCACGTAGAAACTGGCGGCTTCGTTGGTCTCGACCGACCGGTTCTCGCCGTCCTGTCCGCGCGCATGCAGCGTGATGGGATGCGCGCCCGGCGCGGCGCCCGCCGGGGCGCGGATGACCATGGGCACCAGCTTGTTGGCCGCGGCTTCCACCTCGACCACGTCCGAGCCCTGCTGGCCCGCCAGCACCGCCAGGCCCGGCATGCCGTCGGCCGACAGGCGCAGGCGCATCGGCGTGTCGGACGTGTTGATGATCTGCAGGCGATAGACGTTTTCGACCAGGCCACCGGCGACTTCGCGGCCCAGCACCCCGCGGTCGCGGATGACGTCCACGCGCAAGGGGTTGCGCACCACCAGCGACACCACGAAGGCCACGGCCAGCAGCAGGATCAGCGTGCCGTAGATCAGCACGCGCGGGCGCAGCAGATGGGAGCGCGCGCTCTTCGCGGACAGGCCATCCAGCATGGCGCGCTCCGAGGTATAGCGGATCAGGCCGGGCTCGTACTGCATCTTGTCCATGACCTGTTCGCAGGCGTCGATGCACGCGCCGCAGCCGATGCACATGTATTGCAGCCCGTCGCGGATGTCGATGCCCGTGGGACAGACCTGCACGCACAGGCTGCAGTCGACGCAATCGCCCAGGCCGGCGGCCTTGTGGTCGACCTTGCGCGACCGGCTGCCGCGCGGATCGCCACGGCGCTTGTCATAGGTGACCACGAAGGTATCCGGGTCCACCATCACGCTCTGGAAGCGGGCGTACGGGCACATGTATTTGCACACCGATTCGCGCATGAAGCCGGCATTGCCCCATGTGGCAAAGCCGTAGAACAGCATCCAGAACCACTGCCACGGCCCCAGTTGCAGGGCGAACAGCTCATGGCCCAGCTCACGGATGGGCGCGAAATAGCCGATGAAGGTGGAACCCGTCCACCAGGCCAGCGCGATCCAGAGGAAATGCTTGGTGAACTTCAGGCGGACCTTGCGCCAGCTCCATGGCGACTCGTCCAGGCGGATGCGCGCGATGCGGTCGCCTTCGACCTTGCGCTCGATCCACATGAAGATCTCGGTGTAGACGGTCTGCGGACAGGCGTAGCCGCAGAACAGCCGCCCCGCCACCGCGGTGAACAGGAACAGCGCCAATGCCGAGATGACCAGCAGCACGGCCAGGTAGACCACGTCTTGCGGCCACAGCACCAGGCCGAACAGATAGAACTTGCGCGCGCCCAGGTCGAACAGCACGGCTTGCCGTCCGTTCCATTGCAGCCAGGGCAAGCCGTAGAAAATGATCTGGGTGATAAAAACGAACGCGATGCGCCAGCGGGCGAAGATGCCACTGACGGATCGCGGATAGATCTTGCTGCGCACCCCCGCCAGCGTCTGCTCCAGGGTCTCCTGGCCGGGACGCGGCGGCCGCGTATGCGGCCGCCAGGGCGGCGGGTCACCGCCAGGCGAATTGCCGACGCTTGCGGTTGACCCATCTTCCATTTGCTGCTCCGTACTGTAAGTCCAAGTGATATGGGGGCCGCGCCGCGGACCCCCATCTACATGCCGCGGTCCTGCTACTTCGCCGCGTCCGACCCGGCGGGGGTGGCTGCGGCCTGCTTCTGCGCGTCCGGCTTGTTGGACAAGCCCCAGACCCAGGCGGTCAGGATCTTGATCTGCTCGGGGCTCAGGATGTGCTCATGCGCCGGCATGCGGTTGTCGCGGCCGTCCAGGATCGTCTTGACGATGGTGGCTTCCGAACTGCCGTACAGCCAGACGTCGTCCGTCAGGTTCGGCGCGCCCACCAGCGTATTGCCTTTGCCATCGACACCGTGACAGGCCACGCAGAAGTTGGCGTAGTCGCGCTTGCCCCGGAACACTCGCACCGGATCCGCCGTCAGGCCAGACAGCGAACGCACGTATTGCGCGATATCGCCGGCCATCTTGGGGTCGATGGATTCCTTCCAGGGAGGCATCACGCCGTGGCGACCTTCCTTGATCGTCTGCATGATCGATTCGGGCGTACCGCCATGCAGCCAGTCGCCGTCGGTCAGGTTGGGAAAGCTGGGCGCGCCCTTGGCGTCCGAGCCGTGGCATTGCGCGCAGGTGTTCAGGAACAGGCGCTGGCCGATTTCGCGGGCGCCCGGATCCTGGGCGATCTGCGGCACGGTCATGGTCTCGAAGCGCGCGTAGATCGGACGGACGGCCTCGGCCATCTTCGCCTGCTGCTGCGCAACCTCTTCGGTGCTGCTGTAGCCCAGCTGGCCCTTGTACTGGCCCAGGCCGGGCATCAGGAACAGATAGCCCAACGCGAACGCGCATGCCAGCAGGTACATCCAGGTCCACCAGGTGGGGACCGGGTTGTTCAGCTCGGTCAGGTCGCCGTCCCAGACGTGGCCCGTGTCCTCGACCTGGCCGTTGGCGGGCTTGGTGCTGAGCCAGCGGCGCTGCGTGTACAGCAGCCAGACGCACCAGACCACGCCGCCCACGGCGACGATCGAGATGAAATACCCCCAAAAGCCATTAACGAAATCGCTCATGACCGATTCGCTCCATCTTGTTGTGCCTGCCCGAATTCATCGGGCAGTGCGAACGGCAGCATGGCCGATTCGCGGTTGGCGCTCTGGCGGCCGCGCGAGCAGGCCCACCAGACGATGCCGAAAAAGGTCGCCATCGAGATGGCGGTGACGACTGCGCTCAGGTAGCCCACCATGGTCAGCCTCCCGTTGCCGCGGGCGCGGCCGGTTGCACGGCGGACTGGGCGGCGGGCAGCGAGGCCTTCTTGGCTTCTTCGGCCTTTTTGGCCTGCTCGGCGGCCTGCTTGGCCAACTGCGCCTTGCGCACGCCGACGCCCAGGCCCTGCAGGTAGGCCACCAGCGCGTCCTCTTCGGTCTTGCCTTCGATGGCCTTGGGCGCGGCCGCGATTTCCTCGTCGGTGTACGGCACGCCCAGCGTGCGCAGGGCGCGCATGCGCTGGTCCACGTTCTGGCCGGTGATGACCGTCTTTTCCAGCCAGGGATAGGCGGGCATGTTGGACTCCGGCACCACCTTGCGCGGATCGCGCAAGTGGATGCGGTGCCAGTCGTCGGAGTAGCGCTCGCCCACGCGCGCCAGGTCGGGACCCGTGCGCTTGGAGCCCCACAGGAACGGATGGTCAAAGACCGATTCCGACGCGATCGAGTAGGAGCCGTAGCGCTGCACTTCGGCAGCCAGCACGCGCACCTGCTGCGAGTGACAGCCCACGCAGCCTTCGCGGATGTAGACGTCGCGCCCCATCAGCCGCAGCGGGCTGTAGGGTTCGACGCCCGCGACGGCCTGGGTCGTGCTGTGCTGGAAGAACAGCGGAACGATCTGGACCAGGCCCGCGAAGGACACCACCAGGATGCTGGCGATGATCATCCAGCCGATGTTCTTCTCGAGTGTCTGGTGGGTAAAGAAGCCAGGTTTCTTGTTGGCCATGATGTCCTCGTCAAACGGTAGCCGGCACGGCGGTCGCGGGGACCGGCTGGCGGGCGGCATGGGGATCGTCTTGCGGAATGGCGGGGTTGACCGGCTGCGCGCCGCGCACCGTCTTCCACACGTTCCAGGCCATGACGAACACGCCGCACAAGAACAAGGTGCCACCCAGCAAACGGATCAGGTAGTACGGAACGCGCGTCTTCAGTTCTTCGACGAAGCTGTAGACCAGGGTGCCGTCGGGAGCGGTGTCGCGCCACATCAGGCCCTGCTGCACGCCGGCGATCCACATGGCGGCGATGTACAGCACCACGCCGATGGTCGCGATCCAGAAGTGCAGTTCGATGGCCTTCACGCTGTACATCTTTTCGCGGCCATACAGGCGCGGGATCAGGTAGTACAGCGAGCCGAAGGAGATCATGGCGACCCAGCCCAGCGCGCCGGAGTGCACGTGGCCGATGGTCCAGTCCGTGTAGTGCGACAGCGCGTTGACCGTGCGGATCGACATCATCGAGCCTTCGAAGGTCGACATGCCGTAGAACGACAGCGCCGTGACCATGAACTTCAGGATCGGATCGGTGCGCAGCTTGTACCAGGCGCCCTGCAGGGTCATGATGCCGTTGATCATGCCGCCCCACGAAGGCGCCAGCAGGATCAGCGAGAAGGTCATGCCCAGCGACTGGGTCCAGTCGGGCAAGGACGTGTACAGCAGGTGGTGCGGGCCCGCCCACATGTACGTGAAGGCCAGCGCCCAAAAGTGGACGATGGACAGGCGGTACGAGTAGATCGGACGGCCGGCCTGCTTGGGCACGAAGTAATACATCATGCCCAGGAAGCTGGTGGTCAGGAAGAAGCCCACCGCGTTGTGGCCATACCACCACTGCACCATGGCGTCCTGCACGCCGGCGTAGGCGGAGTAGGACTTCCACAGCGTCACCGGCATCTCGATGTTATTGAAGATGTGCAGGATGGCGATGGTGAGGATGTACGAGCCGAAGAACCAGTTGGCCACGTAGATGTGCTTGGACCGGCGCTTGATGATGGTGCCGAAGAACACGATGGCGTAGGCGACCCAGACCAGGGTGATCAGGATGTCGATGGGCCATTCCAGTTCGGCGTATTCCTTGCTGCTGGTGAAACCCATGGGCAAGGTGATGGCGGCGGCGACAATGACGATCTGCCAGCCCCAGAAGGTGAACGCGGCCAGCGGGCCGCAGAACAGGCGCGCCTGACAGGTGCGTTGAACCACGTAGTACGACGTCGTGAACAGTGCGCTGCCGCCGAAGGCGAAAATCACCGCGTTGGTGTGCAGCGGACGCAGGCGGCCGTAGCTCAGCCATGCGGTGTCAAAGTTCAACTGAGGCCAAATCAGCTGCGCGGCGAGAAAAACACCCACAGCCATGCCGACTATGCCCCAAACTACGGTCATGAGCGCGAACTGCCTCACGACCTTGTAGTTGAAGGTATCGGCCTTGCTTGCGATTGCGGCGCAATCGTTCATCACCCTTCCCCTAAAGTAACAAATAGCTCCAGGGTTCGATGATGGGACTAGTCACACAAGTCGGCGTTGATATGGATCAAGCGCGCAGCGACGGCTTGGGGAAAGCGGCATAAGCGCAACGGCCCGCGCGGACGTTCAGCCGCGGCCGGCCGGGCCGCTGTCGTCGTCGCGCAGGATGGCCGTGCCGGCGTTGTCGGTGTCGTCGTACTGGCCGTTGAACACGGCCCACCACAGCGACACGCCGATGGCCAGCACGAACAGCAGCGACAGGGGCAGGAGCAGGTAGAGGATGGTCATTGCGCCGCTTCCAGCGCGCCGCCGGGCGCGAGTTCGCCCGACCAGTCGCGGCGGCACAGGCGCCAGGAGTTGTAGGCCACCGCCAGCGACGACACCAGCATGGTGATCGCGGCCAGCCAGGGCGTGACCCACCCCACCAGCGCCAGCGGCGTCATCAGCAGATGCCAGGCCAGCGAGCCGTACAGGTTCTGGCGAGCCTTGCGGCGCGCCTCGTCCAGCAGCGCGTCCAGCGCCGCCTCAGGCATGTTCGGATGCGCCGCCAGCGCGGAATGGGCGGAGGCCATGGCGGTGGGCACCGCCATCGACATGGCGCATGGACAGCTCATCACCAGCAGCGCCACCATCACGGGGATGCTGTGCGCGGGGTCGATATAGGCCCAGGCGCCCGCGGCGGCCAGCGCCAGCGCGACCTGGACCAGGACGAACCGGGATGCCAGCCGGTCGGCGCGCGCGCCCAATTGCAGGCGCTGCGCCTCGACGCGTGCGTGGCGCTGGCCGCCGGCCGCGCCGCCGAAGGATTGGCGGGCGCACAGTTCCAGGTAGCGCGCGGTCAGCAGGAAGGCCACGAACATCGTGACGGAATCGAAGTACACCTCGCCCGTGCCCGTATAGGTGGCGTGCACGCTGGGAATGAAGGCGGCCACGATGCCCAGCGCCACCGGGACATCCATGCCGGCGCGGCCGTGGCGCAGGTTGTCGCCCGCATGCCGCCAGATGGGCCATGCCGAATACAGCACCACTGGCACGGTCAGCGCAAAGCTGGCCCAGTTCATCAGGACGATGGCCCAGTCCAGCGTTTCCAGCGCGTCGGCGGGCATGCCCTCGTGGCGCAGGTAGCCGGGCCACGCGAACATCATCACCTGCATCATCGCCAGCCACGCCAGCGACAGGCGCACCAGCGCATGGCGGCGCTGCTGGCGGTCGGCATCGGGCAGGCTGGCCGGGACGGCGAAAATCGATTTTGCTCGCATGCGGCGATGGTAACCAGCGCCCCGCGCGGACGCCTTGATCTGGATCAAGGCGTCTTTCGCGGTTTGCCGGCGCAACGCGCGCCTGCCGCCGAGCTCAGGGACGCTGCCGGCGCAGCACGTCCGTCACGGCCCGCGTCAGCGTGGCCAGTTCGTCCTCGGCGATGGTCAGCGCCGGAGTCAGGTAGACCACGTTGCCGAACGGGCGCACCCAGACGCCCGCCTCGACCAGCCGCCGCTTGAGGGCCTCGCGGTCGGCGATGCCGTCCAGCTCGACCACGCCGATCGCGCCCAGCACGCGTACGTCGTGCACCCAGGGCAGCTCCCGGCAGGGTTCCAGGCCGGCCGCCAGCGCCGTCGAGATGGCTTGGGCCTGGGCCAGCCGGGGCTGCGTCTCGAACAGGTCCAGCGAGGCGTTGGCCGCGGCGCAGGCCAGCGCATTGCCCATGAAGGTGGGACCGTGCATCAGCGCGTGCGAGGGGTCGTCGGACCAGAATGCCTGGAACACCCGGTCGCTGGCCACCGTGGCGGCCAGCGGCAAGGTGCCGCCGGTCAGCGCCTTGGACAGCGTGACGATGTCGGGCCGGATGCCCGCCTGTTCGAAGGCGAACATGGTCCCGGTACGACCGAAGCCGGTGAAGATCTCGTCAAAGATCAGCAGCAGCCCGTGCTTGTCGGCCAGGCGGCGCAAGCGGCGCAGCACTTCCGGGTCATGCAGCAGCATGCCGCCCGCGCCCTGCACCAGCGGCTCGACCAGGATGCCGGCCAACTGCGGCGCGCGGGTCTCCAGCCAGGCGTCCAGTTCGGCCAGCCCGGCCTCGTCGCGCGGGAGGCCGACAATGTCGTGCCCGGCCAGCATGCCCCGGTACAGGCTGTGCATGCCGTCGTCGGGGTCGCAGACCGCCATGGTGCCGAAGGTGTCGCCGTGGTAGCCGCCCCGGAATGCCAGGAACCGGCTGCGGCCGCGCTCGCCCTGGTTCAGCCAGAATTGCAGGGCCATCTTCATGGCGACTTCCACCGCCACCGAGCCGGAGTCCGTATAGAAGACCCGGTCCAGGCCCGGCCCCAGCAGGCCGGCCAGGCGGCGCGCCAGGGTCAGCGCGGGCTCGTGGGTCAGCCCGCCGAACATCACGTGGGGCATGGCGTCCAGCTGCGCGCGCACGGCCTGGGCGATGTGCGGATGGTTGTAGCCGTGGCAGGCGGTCCACCAGGACGCCACGCCGTCTATCAGACTGCGTCCGTCGGCCAGTTCCAGCCGGCTGCCGTGGCTGCGCACCACGGGCAGCGGCGGCGTCGCCGTCTTCATCTGGGCATAGGGAAGCCAGATATGGGGTTGGCCCTGGGCCATCCAGTCGGGCGCGTGCATGATTCACCTCTCGAAAACCGGCGGCGCGCCGCCGCCTCTGCCGGCGTTCATGCCCGGCAAAGGCGCCTTGCGCGCCTCCACTACAATGGCCCGCATTCTACGGCCTGGCGCGGGTGCCCCCGCGCCCGGGCCGCTGCCGGATATCTTGATGTCAAAGCTGGATTCGCTTTTTTCCTCCGAGCTGGCGCAGGCCGAAACGCGCCGCGTGCGCCGCCGCCTGCGCACCGCCTCCTCCGCCCCCCCCGGGCGCATCGTGCTGAACGGCGCCCCCGCCCTGAACTTCTCCAGCAACGACTACCTGGGGCTGTCCCGGCACCCGCTGCTGATCGAACGCGCCCGCGAATGGGCGGCCCGCCATGGCGCGGGCGCCCAGGCCTCGCGCCTGGTCTGCGGCAACCTGGACCTGCACGAGCAGGTGGAGGCCAAGCTGGCCCGCCTGAAAGGCACCGAAGCCGCGCTGCTGCTGGCCTCGGGCTGGCAGGCCAACGCGGCCGTGCTGCCCGCCCTGCTGCGCGCGGCCGCCAGCCGGGGCGAGGTGGAGCTGTACGCCGACAAGCTCAACCATGCCAGCCTGCACCACGGCTGCCAGGCCGCGGGCGTCAGGCAGATACGCTTTCGCCACAACGACCTGGACCATCTGGAGAGCCTGCTCGCGGCCAGGGCGGAGAGCCCTGAGGACGGAAAGCCCGTCGCCGGAAAGCCCGTCGCCAGATTCATCGTCACTGAGAGTGTGTTCAGCATGGACGGCGACCGGACCGACGTGGCCCGGCTGGCGGACCTGGCCGACCGCTACCAGGCCTTTGTCTACCTGGACGAAGCGCACGCCACGGGCGTGCTCGGCCCCTGCGGCATGGGCCTGGCCGGGCTGGCTCCCGGCCGCATCGACCTGGCCATGGGCACTTTCAGCAAGGCGCTGGGCGGATTCGGAGCGTATGTGGCCGGATCGCGCGCGATGTGCAACTTCCTGATCAACACCTGCTCGGGCTTCATCTACACCACGGCGCTGCCCCCCGCGGTGCTGGGCGCCATGGACGCGGCGCTGGACCTGGTGCCCACGCTGGACGCCGAACGCGCCCGGCTGGCGGCCAGCGGCTTACGGCTGCGCGCCGCGCTGCAAGGCATGGGCCTCGATACCGGCGCCTCGTCCACCCAGATCGTGCCGGCCATCGTGGGCGAGGAGGCCCGCGCGCTGGCGATGGCGGCCGCGCTGGAGCAGCGCGGCCTCTTGGCCGTGGCGATCCGCCCGCCCACGGTGCCTGCCGGCACCAGCCGCCTGCGCGTCACGCTCAGCGCCGCCCATCGCGAGGCCGACGTGTCGCAACTGATAGACGGCTTTGCCGCCGTGCTGGCGTGACGACCGGCGTTCCCCTGGGCGCACGCCCCACGCTGCTGTTTGTCCACGGCTGGGCTTTCGATGCCTCGGTCTGGACCGCGCTGCGCGCCGAACTGTCCGATTGGCCGCAAGCGGCGGCCGACGCCGGCTATTTCGGCCCCGCGCAAGCTCCCGCCGTCGAAGGCCCGGTCATCGCCATCGGACACTCGCTGGGGGTGCTGCGCCTGCTGCGCGGCCTGCCGGCTTCCTGCCTGGGCCTGGTGTCGATCAATGGCTTTCCGCGCTTCGGGGCGGCGCCGGACTTCGCCGCCGGCGTGCCGCCGCGCATGCTGGACCGCATGCGCAAGCGCTTGTCCGAGGCGCCACGCACCGTGGTGCAGGACTTCCGCCAGCGTTGCGGCGACGATTCGGCGTTCGGCGAGCCCCAGGCGCCAGCCCTCGGCCGGGATCTGGAAGCGCTGCGCGACGAGGACCAGCGCGCGGCGCTTGCCGCGCTGCCCGTACCCTTGCTGCTGTTGGCCGGCCAGGCGGATCCCATCGTTTCCGCCGCGATGACGCAAGCCGCCTTTCCCGTCCGCCCCGGTGAAGAACGGCACTGGCGGGAACAGGGCGGCCACCTGCTGCCCGTGACGGACGCCGCCTGGTGCGCGGGCCATATCCGCGCCTTCGCGTCCCGCCTGGCGCCCGCCGCATGACGCAAGCCCCGCGCAACGCCCTGGTCGGCGGCCGCTTCGGCGCGGCCGCCGACCGCTATGAAGACCACGCCGCCATCCAGCGCATCACGGCCGAGCGGCTGGCCAGCGACATCGCCCTGCTGCCCTTGCCGCCTTGCCCCCGCATCCTGGAAATCGGCTGCGGCACGGGTCTGCTGACGCAGGCGCTGGCGCGCCGGCTGGGGCCGGCCGACTGGACGGTGACGGACATTTCACCCGCCATGCTGGCCGCGGCGCGGCGCGGCCCCGCCCTGCCCGGCAGCGCCCGCTACCAGACGCTGGACGGCGAACATCCGGACGGACTTGCCGGCGGCTACGACCTCATCTGCTCCAGCCTGGCCGTGCAGTGGTTCGCCGACCTGAACGCGGGGCTGGCCCGGCTGGCCGCGCTGCTGGCGCCAGGCGGCCACCTGGCCGTGGCCACCCTGGCCGCCGGCACGTTCCGGGAATGGCAGGCCGCCCACCGGGCGGCCGGCCTGGAGGCGGGCACGCCCCCCTACCCGCCCGCCCGCGCCATCCGTCCGGCCATGGTCAATCTGGCTGGTGGCGTGCGCAGCGAGCGGCTGATACAAAATCATCCTGATGGCCTGCATTTCCTGAGAGGCCTGAAAGGCATAGGCGCCACCACGCCCGCGGCCGGCCGTCCGCCGCTCGGCGCGGCCGGGCTGCGCCGCGTGCTGGCCGCGTTTGACGAACAAGGAGCCACGGTGACGTATCACCTGGCCTACGGTATGTGGAAAAAAACTGCGCAACGCCCCGTCGGGGTTTTCGTGACCGGCACGGACACCGGCATCGGCAAGACCCTGGTGTCGGCCATCCTGGCCCGCGCCTGGAACGCGGAATACTGGAAGCCGGTGCAGACCGGCGTGGCCGAAGAGCCGGGCGACACCGACACCGTGGCGCAGCTGGCCCGGCTTCCGCCCGAACGCCTGCACCTGCCCGCCTACGTGCTGCAGGCGCCGCTGTCGCCCTGGGCGGCCGCCACGCTGGAAGACACCGTGGTCGACGCCACCACCATCGTGCCGCCCGCCACGCGCGCGCCGCTGGTCGTGGAAGGCGCGGGCGGCCTGTATGTGCCCATCGACGACACGCACATGATGATCGACCTGATCGCTCGGCTGGACATGCCGGTGGTGCTGGCGGCGCGCAGCGGTCTGGGCACCATCAACCACACCCTGCTCAGCCTGGAGGCGCTCAAGCGGCGCGGCATCCCGGTGCTGGGCGTCGTCATGAGCGGACCGCCGTCGGCCGGCAACAAGGAAGCCATCGAGCGCTTCGGCGGCGTGCGCGTGCTGGCCGAGATCGCGCCCCTGCCCCGGGTGGACGCCGCCGCGGTGGACGCGCTGGCACAGGGCATCCCGCCGCTGGCGGAATGCCTGGCGGCGCTGTACGAGGCGCGGGCGGTGACCGACTAGGGCCCGGGCCGCTCCATGGATATCCCCGCCTCGGCCAGCACCTCGGCGCTGTGTTCGCCGAATGCCGGCGCGGCGCGGGGCGTGGCGGGTTGGCTGCGGCCGAACTTGATGGCCTGGGCGAACCCGCGGTAGCTGCCGATCACGGGATGCGCGAACGTGGAGATCATGTCTTCGGCCTGCACCTGCGGGAAGTCGAACATGTCCTCCACCCCGCGCGCCGCGGCGCAGGGCACCTCTTCGCCGAACCATGCCTCCCATTCCAGGGCGCTGCGCGAGCGCAGCGCCTGGTGCAGGCGCGGGACGATCTCGTCGCGGTGTTCGGCGCGCTTGCGCACCGAGTCGTAGCGTTCGTTGGCCGCCAGTTCCGTCAAGCCGGTCTTGGCGCACAGCGCCTGCCAGAAGTGCGGCGTGTTCGCCGAAATGTACAGGTGGCCGTCGCCGGTCGGGTGAATGCCGGTGATGCCGCCCGAACGCATGTCGCGTCCGACTTCCCGGGGTTCGTCCTCGGCCCAGATCAGCCGCGCCGATTGCAGCGCCAGCGCGCTGCGCAGCAGGGACACGCCCACGAACTGGCCGCGCCCGCTGCGCTCGCGCTCGTACAGCGCGGACGCGACGCCCGCGGCCACCATGGAGGAAGCGTAGTAATCCACGATGGATCCATACAGGATCTCGGGCGGACCTCCGGCCTTGCCCTGCAGGGCGCACATGCCCGTCATTGTCTGCAGCACCTGGTCGTAGCCCGCCTTGTCCTTCAAGGGCCCGGTCTCGCCGTAGCCGCTGACGGCGCAATAGATCAGCCGCGGATTGATCTGCGCCAGCTGTTCATAGCCTATGCCCAGCCGCGCGGGCACGCTGGGCCGGAAGTTGTGCACCAGCACGTCCGCCTGGCGCGCCAGCTCGTGCAGCGCGGCCAGCGCGTCGGGCTGCTTCAAATCCAGCACCAGGCCGCGCTTGCCCCGGTTCACGCCCAGGAAGGCGCGGCTCTCGGCGTCCAGCGTGGATGGATACTTGCGCAGGTTGTCGCCGCCGGGCGGCTCGATCTTGATGACGTCGGCGCCCTGGTCCGCCAGCAGCGTGCAGCCGTAGGGCCCGGCGATGTAGGCGCTCAGGTCCAGCACGCGCACCCCGGCCAGGGGGCCGCCCGCCGATTGCGTTGCGTCCGCCATCATTGCGCCTCCGCTTGGCGCGCAAGGCCCAGCCCGGCGGCCGCGCGCAGTATGGTCTCGGCGCGGCGCAGGAAGGGCCCGTCTATCATGCGGCCGTCCACCACGAATGCCGCGACGCCCTGTGCGGCTGCGTCGCGCGCCGCCTGCACCACGCGCTGCGCATGCGCGATTTCTTCGTCGGACGGGCGGAACGCGGCGTTGGCCAGCGGCACCTGCCGGGGGTGTATGCAGCTCTTGCCCAGGTAGCCCAGCCGGCGCGCCAGTTCGGCCTCGGCCCGGTAGCCGGCTTCGTCCTGGATATTGGCGAAGGCCGAGTCGTACGCGAACACGCCGGCTTCGGCCGCCGCCATGCGCAGCGCAAACATCGCCTGGTGCACCGCCGCCGGTTCGCGGCGGGCGATGCCGGCGGGTTCGAACAGGTCGCCCAGTCCCAGCTGCAAGCCGGCCACGCCGGCATGCGCCGCCGCCAGGCTGGCCGCCCGGCGCAATGCGCGCGGCGATTCGATATTCAACAGCAGCCCCACCGGCTGCCGCACCCCGTTGGCGCAGCGCGCCTGCTCGATCGCGGCCGCCGCGGCCACCACATCGGCCTCGGTCTCCGCCTTGGGCAGGTTCACCAGGTGCAGGCCTTCGCGGACCACCGCCCGCACGTCGGCATGGAAGTGGCCGGAATCCAGCGCGTTGACGCGCACGATCAGCGTCTTGCCCGACGCCGAGGCCTGCGGCGTAGCCAGCATGCGGGCCAGATGATCGCGGGCCTCGTCCTTGCGCGAGGGCGCCACCGCGTCCTCCAGATCAAAGGACAAGGCGTCGGCGTCGCCCGCGAGGGCCTTGGCGAACAACTCGGGACGCGATCCGGGTACGAACAGTTTGCTTCTCATTCTTGCGCTCTTGGGGAGTGTTGATGCGGGGCCACGCTTACTGGATGGAGATGTTGCGGTCCTGGGCCACCTGCTTCCATTTGGCGGCGTCGGCCTGGACCAGCGCGGCGAATTGCGGCACGGTCAGTTCGGCCGGCACCGCGCTTTCCTCGGCGAACATGGCGCGCATCTTCTGGTCGTTGACGATGCCGCGGATCTCGGCGTTCAGCTTGTCCACCAGCGGCGCGGGCGTACCCGCCGGCGCCAGCACGCCCCACCACAATTCGACCGCGTAGCCGGGCTGGCCTTCGCCGATGGTGGGCAGCGCCGGATAGAACTGCGACCGTTCGGGCGAGGTCACCGCCAGCACCTTCAGTCGGCCGCCCTTGAGCAGGGACGCGGTGGACGCGAAGCTGCCGATCACGAAGTCCACGCGCCCGCCGGCCAGGTCGTTGAGCGCATGCGACATGCCCTTGTAGGGCACGTGCGTGAACGAGGTCTTCTCGCCGCCCGCCAGGATCTCGCTGGCCATCTGGTTGACCGAACCAAGGCCGGCGCTGCCATAGGTCAGCTTGCCCGGCTCCTTGCGGCCCGCGGCCAACAGGTCGGCCATTGATTGGTAGGGCGAATCCTTGCCCACGACCAAGGCCATCGGACTGCGGGCCAGCATGGCCACCGGCGCGAAACTGCGCACCACGTCGTACTTCAGGTTGGTCTGCACCGCGGCGTTGGTCGTCAGGGTGGACGAGGACAGCATCAGCACTGAGCCGTCCTTGGGTGCGCGGGCGACGTATTCCGCGCCGATCGCGCCGCCCGCCCCCGGGCGGTTTTCCACGATGACCGTCGACGCCAGCCGTTCGCCCAGCCTCTCGGCCAGTACGCGCGCAAATACGTCGTTGCTGCCGCCAGGCGGGAACGGCACCACCATCGTGATGGTCGCCGGCACGGCGGCTGCGGCCGGCTGGGCCGCCGCGGCGCCCGGCGCGCCCAGCGCCAGGGTCAGCGCCAACGCGGGCAACAAGGCGGCGCGAACGCCGGCTAGGTTCTTCTTCATGGCCAGTCTCCTCGGTCCCGGTCTGGCCGCCATGCCGCGCATGCCTGTATTCCAGCCGGTTTTCGTTTTGTCTGAAGCGGATACTAGGCCTCGTATCTGATGATATAAAGCGAGGATTCTTAATTCACTACGTGAGGATTTCTGATGAAGATCGAATCTTTTCGTACGCTCAACGCCGTGCTGCGCGGCGGCAGCTTCGCGGCGGGCGCGGCCGACATGAACCTGTCGCCCAGCGCCGTCAGCCTGCAGATGAAGCAAATGGAGGAGTACTTCGGACAGCCGCTGTTCGACCGCTCCGCGCTGCAGGTCCGGCCCAACGCCTTTGCGGGGGAAGTCGACGCGGTGCTGCAGGACGCGCTGGCCCGCCTGGACGAACTGCGCCGCCGCAGCACGCCGGCCGTCGAGGGCCGCGTGCGACTGGGCACGATCGAGCCGCTGCAAGTGACCTTGCTGCCGCCGCTGCTGCGCAAGCTGCGCGAACGCTATCCGCTGCTGGACGTGCGGCTGGTGCGGGGCCGCGCCACCGAGCTGACGGAAAGGCTGAAGCAAGGCGAGATCGACGCCGCCATCATCACGCAGCCGGAAACCGGCGGCTCCAGCCGCCTGTCCTGGACGCCGCTATTCCGCGAAACGCTGGTGCTGATCGCCCCGCCCGATTCGCGCGAGACCCGCATCGCCGAACTGTTCCAGCAGTACGAATGGATCCGCTTCGACAAAACCACCATCGGCGGGCGCCTGGCCGCGCGCTATGTGGCGCAGCATGCGCCGCACGCGCGCTGCCGCATCGATATGCAATCGCTGGCGGCGCTGACGGCGCTGGTGTCCGCCGGCCTGGGCGTTTGCGTGCTGCCCGAACCCGGCCCCAATCTGCTGAACGTGCATCCGGTGCGCGTGCTGTCGCTGGGCAAGCAGCCGCCCTACCGGCAGATCTCGTTCGTCTGCCGCCAGGCCGACCAGGAAAACCGGCTGGTTCAGGCCTTGCTGGAAGGCGCCCGGCCATAGGGCGTCATTGCCTGGCCATGTCGATGAACGCCCGCAGGGCGGACGACACGCGCCGCTGCCGCGGGTAATACAGCATGAAGCCGGGGACCAGCGGGCACCAGTCCTCCAGCACCCGCACCAGCCTGCCCGCCTGCAGCAGCCCCATGACATAGCTTTCCGGCACGCAGCCTATGCCTATGCCGTCGACCGCCGCGCGCACCTCCGCGTGCACGTCGCTCAACGCGATGCGGCCCGGCACGTCGATCTCGACCGCCACGCCGTCCTTTTCGAATTCCCACTTGTAATAGCGGCCGCTGGGAAAGCGGTAGCGGACGCATTCGTGCCGCATCAGCTCCGAGGGATGGCGCGGCGGGTCGCGCCCTTGCAGGTAGGCAGGGGCAGCCACTACCGCGGCGCGCAGCCGGGGGCCGATCGGCACGGCCACCATGTCCTCCGGCACCGCCTCCAGCAGCCGCACCCCCGCATCAAAGCCGGAGCCGACGATATCGACAAAGCTGTCGTCTTCGCCGATTTCCAGCCGGATATCCGGGTAGGCCGCCAGGAATTGCGCCGCCAGCGGCATCAGCAGCATGTAGGAGGCCGCGCGCGAGGTGTTGATGCGCAGCGTGCCGGACGCGGTGCCGCGGAACTGGTTCATTTCCTCAAGCGCATCGCCCAGGTCGTGCAGCACCGGCTGCAGGCGTTCGGCCAGGCGCTGGCCGGCCTCGGTCAGCGCCACGCTGCGCGTGGTCCGGTTGAACAGGTTCACGCCCAGCCGCTCTTCCAGGTTGCGGATGGCGTAACTGACCGCCGAGGTCGACAAGCCCAGTTCCTCGCCGGCCTTGCGGAAGCTGCCAAGGCGGGCGACGGCCGAGAAGGCAGCCAGGTGGGAGAGATTGTCGGGCAGCATGATTATGCAAATTTCTTCAATAAAGCATGCCGAAATTCTAGCTTGAACCGCGTTTCCCCACAGCCTATTGTGAATGCCTGCTCAACAAATTCCATCAGAGGCCGTCATGATCCAAGCCCGAGGCTACGCCGCCCACAGCACCGACACCCCGCTCGTCCCGTTCAGCTTCACCCGCCGCGAACCGGGCGACGACGACGTATTGATCGAAATCCTCTACAGCGGCATCTGCCATTCCGATCTGCACCAGGCGCGCGGGGACTGGGGCAATTCCATGTATCCCATGGTGCCGGGCCATGAGATCGTCGGCCGTGTCGCCCAGGTCGGCAAGAACGTCAGCAAGTTCAAGGTGGGCGACTACGCCGGCGTCGGCTGCATGGTCGACTCCTGCAGCCATTGCAAGGCCTGCCGCCTGAACCTGGAGCAATACTGCGAGGAAGGCGCCACGCTGACCTACAACGACAAGGAACGCGGCAGCGACCAGCTCACCTTCGGCGGCTATTCGGATCGCATCGTGGCGAAGGAACACTTCGTCGTTAAGGTCTCCGACAAGCTGGACCTGAAGGCCGTCGCACCGCTGCTGTGCGCCGGCATCACCACCTATTCGCCGCTGCGCCACTGGAAAGTGGGCCCTGGCCAGAAGGTAGGCGTCATCGGCCTGGGCGGCCTGGGCCACATGGGCGTGAAGTTCGCGCGAGCCCTGGGCGCGCACGTGGTGATGATCACCACGTCGGCCGACAAGGGCCGCGACGCCAAGCGCCTGGGCGCCGACGAAGTGCTGGTCTCGCGCGACGCCGAGGCCATGGCGGCGCACGCCGGCAGCTTCGACTTCCTGCTGAACACGGTTCCCGTCAGCCACGACGTGAATCCCTACATGGCGCTGCTGACGCTGGACGGCACCATGGCGCTGGTGGGGGCGCTGACTCCGCTGGATCCCATTCCCGGCGCCAACCTGATCATGGGGCGCAAGTCCCTGGCGGGCTCGGCGATCGGCGGCATGGAGGAAACGCAGGAGATGATGGACTTCTGCGCCGAACACGGCATCGTCAGCGACGTGGAAATCGTGCCGATCCAATCCGTCAACGAAGCCTACGAGCGCCTGCTGAAGAACGACGTGAAGTACCGCTTCGTGATCGACATGGCATCGCTCGCCGAGGAACCTGCCGCGGCGTAAGAGGGTCTCCAAGGCAAAAAAAAGGGTGCCCGCAGGCACCCTGAATCCACCCTACAACAGCACCTGCAACTACAACTTCAACTGCAAAACCTCGGTCAATGGCTTACGCGGCCTTCTGCGTCTTGCCATGTTCGAACTGGGCCTCTTCCGTCGAGCCGGTCAGCGCGGTGGTCGAGGACTTGCCGCCTTCGATCGTCTGCGTCACGGCGTCGAAGTAGCCGGTGCCCACTTCGCGCTGATGCTTCACGGCGGTAAAGCCCATTTCGGCGGCGGCGAATTCCTTCTGCTGCAGTTCCACGAAGGCGCTCATCTGGCGGCGGGCATAGCCATGGGCCAGTTCGAACATGCCGTAGTTCAGCGCGTGGAAGCCGGCCAGCGTGATGAACTGGAACTTGTAGCCCATGGCGCCCAGTTCGCGCTGGAACTTGGCGATGGTGCCGTCGTCCAGGTTCTTCTTCCAGTTGAACGACGGCGAGCAGTTGTACGCCAGCAGCTTGCCGGGGAACTGACGATGGATGGCCTCCGCGAACTTGCGGGCGTACTCCAGGTTGGGCGTGGACGTTTCGCACCAGATCAGGTCGGCATACGGGGCATAGGCCAGACCGCGCGAGATGGCCTGATCAATGCCGGCGCGGGTGCGGAAGAAGCCTTCCACGGTGCGTTCGCCGGTGATGAACGGACGGTCGTTTTCGTCGACGTCGCTGGTCACCAGGTCGGCGGCATCGGCATCGGTGCGGGCCAGCAGCACGGTGGGCGTGCCCATCGTGTCGGCGGCCAGACGGGCCGACACCAGCTTGGCCACGGCCTCGCGGGTGGGAACCAGCACCTTGCCGCCCATGTGGCCGCACTTCTTCACGGAAGCGAGCTGGTCTTCGAAGTGCACGCCCGAGGCGCCGGCCTCGATCATGGCCTTCATCAGTTCGTAGGCGTTGAGCACGCCGCCAAAACCGGCCTCGGCGTCCGCCACGATGGGGGCGAAGAAGTCGAGGTAGCCTTCATCGCCGGGGTTCTTGCCTTCCATCCACTGGATCTGGTCGCAGCGGGTCAGCGAATTGTTGATGCGGCGAACCACCTGCGGCACCGAATTGGCGGGATACAGCGACTGGTCGGGGTACATCTCGCCGGCCAGGTTGGCGTCGCCGGCGACCTGCCAGCCGGACAGGTAGATGGCCTTCAGGCCGGCCTTGACCTGCTGCATGGCCTGGTTGCCGGTCAGGGCGCCCAGCGAATTCACGAAAGGCTCGCTATGCAGGAGTTCCCACAGGCGGGTGGCGCCGCGGCGGGCCAGCGTGTGTTCGACGCTGATCGAACCGCGCAGGCGGATGACATCCTCGGCGCTGTAGTCGCGCTTGATGCCCTGCCAGCGGGTGTTCTCTGCCCAATCCTTCTGCAGATTGCGGATTTCGGTTTCGCGATTGCTCATGGTGATGCTCCAGGTCAGTGATGAGAGAACTTCAAAAGATTCGCGTCTTGCGTTGCGTGAATCGTTGGACAAAGTCTATGCCTCTGCTGCGGAGCAATGTGAACCTATGTCTTATAGAAGACAAAAATTATTATTTATATAAATCATCAGCTTATAAATTTCATTTCGTATAGTGAAACGCAATTGTCGTCTATGAAATGCGCTTGCATTGCTGCGCAGCAGGCACTTTCACATGACGAGAGTTACATTTCATATTATGGAAAATCACCGGTTTTCCGACCGCCTACAATGCCGTCATTCCCTAAGTTTCCGATGACTCCGCTATGACCCTGTCTCACGGCCCGCTCGGGCAGAGCGTGGCCTACGCCTCGCAATACGACCCCTCGCTGCTCTTTCCCATCGCGCGTTCGCACAACCGCGCGGCGCTGAACCTCAGCGCCGGCAGCCTGCCGTTCACGGGCGTGGACCTGTGGAACGCCTACGAGCTCTCTTGGCTGGACGCCAAGGGCAAGCCGCGCGTGGCCATGGCCACGTTCTCGGTGCCGGCGGACAGCCCCAACATCATCGAGTCCAAGTCGTTCAAGCTTTATCTGAATTCGTTCAACCAGACCCGCCTGGTCAACTCCGCCGCCCTGCGCGGCCGCCTGGAGCGCGACCTGAGTGCCGCCGCGGGCGCGCCCGTGGGATTGGATTTCTTCCTGCCCCAGCGCTTCTCCGAATTGCGGATGGGCGAACTGGACGGCATCTATATAGACAAGCTGGATATCGAGATCGACACCTACGAACCGGCGCCCGAGGTGCTGCGCACCCGGCCCGGGGACGTGGTCGAGGAAACGCTGGCGTCGCGCCTGCTGAAATCGAACTGTCCGGTGACCGGCCAGCCCGATTGGGCCAGCGTGCAGATCCGCTATCGCGGCGCGCCGATAGACCGCGAGTCGCTGCTGCGCTATGTGGTGTCGTTCCGCCAGCACGCGGAATTCCACGAACACTGCGTCGAGCGCATCTTCAGCGACATCATGCAGGCTTGCGGTCCCGAGCAGCTGACGGTGTATGCGCGCTACACGCGCCGCGGCGGGCTGGACATCAATCCGTGGCGCAGCAACTTCGAGACGGCGCCACCCGCGGACGTGCGCACCGTCCGCCAGTAAAGGCAGCAGCCGCCCTTGGGGCGGCCGCTCTTTCTTACTTCACGAAGGGTTCAGGGCGCGGCGTGTCGTCTTCGGACGGCGGCAGCACCGGGTACTGGATGACAGGCTGATCGCCCGTGAGCGTCTTCAGGAACGCCACGATCTGCGCATTTTCATCCGCCGAGAAGGTGCGGCCCAATTGCAGGCGGCCCATCACGTCCACCGCTTGCGTCAGCGTGGCCGCCTCGCCGTCATGGAAGTACGGATAGGTCAGCGCCACGTTGCGCAGGGTCGGCACCTTGAAGTTGAAGCGGTCCGCATCCTTGCCCGTCACCGCCGCCCGCCCTTCGGCCTTGTTCTCCGTCACGTAGGGCGTGACCAGCCCCATCTTCTGGAACGAATTGCCGCCCACGGCCACGCCGTTGTGGCAGGCCACGCAGCCGCTGTTCTTGAAGAGATCGTAGCCGGCCAGCTCGCGTACCGTCAGCGCCTTCTTGTCGCCCTTGAGCCACTGGTCGAAGCGGGAGTTCGGCGTGACCAGGGTTTCCTCGAACGCGGCCAGCGCGCCCGTCACTTCCTGGATGGTGATCCCGTCCTTGCCGAAGACCCGCTTGAACTCCGCCCGATAGCCGGGGATGGAGTTGAGCACCTGGACAGCCAGTTCGTGGGACGAGGCCATCTCCATCGGATTCTCAATGGGGCCGCCCGCCTGTTCGCGCAGGTCCTTGGCGCGGCCGTCCCAGAACTGGGCGATGCTGAGGCTGGAATTGAGCACCGTAGGCGAGTTGATTCCGCCCTGCTGCCACTTGTGGCCAATGGACGCCTTCAGGTTGTCCGACCCGCCCATGCCCAGGTTGTGACAGGAATTGCAGGAGATCGCGCCGGAGCGCGACAGACGCGGATCGAAAAAGAGCTTCTTGCCCAGCTCGACCTTGGCCGGTTCCTTGACGACCAGGGGTTCGATCGGCTGGATGGGTTCCTGCGACGCGCTCCAGGCCTGCCCGGCCCATAACCCCAGTACGATCCCCATCGCCAGCAGCGTGCCTTGCTTTCTCATTTGCTTCTCCTGTGAATAACCTGCCTTGCTTTGTGGTTATTACAGCGAGCATGAGGAACGGCGGCTTTGCGGTGCGTCAATAGGCGCAAGCCGCCGCAATGCGGCAAGCCGGAAGGTTGACGGCGCGCAAGGAAAACCCGGCGCCGGATTCAGTTGCCCGCGGTGCTCAGGAGCGCGCCGACACCGCCACGGCCGGCGGTTCGGCGCGACGGGCCTGCACGGCAATCCACTGGGCCAGGAAGGCAGCCACCGCGAACGCCACGCCGGCGCCCACCCAGGGACCCTGGCGCAGGCCGGCGTCCAGCAGCAGGCCGAAAGCGAGCGGACCCAGGGCCGAGCCCACGTCCATGCCCGAATAGACCAGGCCGTAGACCGAGCCGGTGGACCCCTTGGGAGTTACCTTGCGGATCAGCATGTCGCGCGACGGCGCGGCCACGCCGGAGCAGAAGCCGGCCAGGCCCACCACCGGCGCCGCCAGCACCGCTGGCACCAGGCCCAGCGCCAGCACCACCAGCGTCAGGCCCGCCAGGATCAGCGCCACCATCACGGTGCGCTCGGTGCGGGGATTGGCCGACACCAGGAAGCCGCCGGCCGCCATGCCCACGGCCGAGGCCACCATGTAGCCGGACAAGGCCGAGCTGGCGGTCACCTTGGACAAGTCATACAACTGGCCCAACAGCGGGATGGTGTAGTTCTGCACCGACGACAGCGCGATGGAGGTGCAGGCAAAGAACAGGAACGCGCCCCACAGCGCCGGCTTGGCCAACAGGGCAGCCAGGGTCGTCAGCACGCCCTCCTGCGGTTTGGCGGCGGATCTGGCCGCCTGGTCGCCGTCCTTGCCGTCGGCTCGCGCGTCCAGCGGCGAGGGGCCGCCGATCAGGTCGCGCCCCAGCACGGTCAGCAGCAGCACCAGCGCCACCAGGCCCGCGGCGCTGTAGGCCGCCACGCGCCAGCTGGCCAGCAGCGTGATGGAGGTGATGAACACGGGCGTCAGCGCCCAGCCCAGGTTGCCGGTCAGCCCGTGCGTCGAGAACGCATGGCCCAGACGGGGGGCAGTAATGCGATGGTTGATGATGGAGTAGTCCGCCGGGTGGAAGACCGAGTTGCCGATGCCGCCCACGACCGCCGCGGCCATCAGCATGGCGTAGCCCGTGGCCGATCCTATCAGCAGCCCGGACAGCACGAAGCACCCCAGCCCGAACCACAGCACCGGACGCGCGCCGATCCGGTCGACCACGAATCCCGACGAGGCCTGGCCGATGCCGGACACCACGTAGAAAGCCGATACCAGCAGCCCCAGGCGCGCAAAGTCCAGCCCGAACTCCAGGCCCAATGCGCCATAGAGCGACGGCAGGACCAGTTGGAAAAAGTGGGAGGATGCGTGCGCCACGCCGATCAGCAGGATGATCTTCCAGTCGCGCCGGCGGACAGCGGTGTCCGAAAGCAAGGTATTTGCAGCGGTAGCGGTGTTCATTGCAAAAGGCCGCGGGCAGCGGCAGGATGCGTCCGCCCATGGCGGCTCGCGGGTTGTCTCCGGCAACGCCCGGGTAGCCCGGGCGTTGGATTCACGGCGATTGCGGCACGCGGGCCGTGCCGGACCAGGCCGGCATATCGCTCTTCAAGTGGCACCACGGCACTGCACGACGGAACTACAGGGCTTTCTCGCGAATGGCGGGCCAGGCGCGCTGCAGGTAGTACAGCATCGACCACACCGTCAGCACCGCCGCCACGATGATCAGCACATCCCCCAGCAGCTTGGTGCTGACGCCATGGACCGGCTGGTTGTACAGCAGGCACGGAATCGCCACCATCTGCGCGGCCGTCTTGAACTTGCCCAGGCGATGCACCGCCACGCTGGCGCTGGCGCCAATCTTGGCCATCCATTCGCGCAGGGCGGAAATCGTGATTTCCCGGCCGATGATGATCAGCGAGATGAAAGCGTCGACGCGGCTGAGGTCCAGCAGGACGATCAGGGCGGCGCAGACCATCAGCTTGTCGGCCACCGGATCCAGGAACGCGCCAAATGCCGACGTCTGGTTCCAGCGCCGGGCCAGCCAGCCGTCAAACCAGTCCGTCAGCGCGGCAATGATGAACGCCCATGCGGCGAGGGTGTCGCGCGCGGGCACCGACATCCAGCTCTCGGGCAGGTAGAACAGCCCGACGACCAGCGGAATCATGGCGATGCGCAGCCACGTCAGGATAATGGGAACATTAATTGGCATAGTGTCCGTATGCTACATCAGTAGAGCAATGGGGGGACCCACCCCCGAAGCGCCTGCGGGCGGGATACGTACTGGCATTAGCGCAGCGCCTCGTAAATGCGGATGGCGAGTTCCTGGGAGATGCCGTCCACCGTCGCCAGATCCTCGATGCTGGCCGAGGCCACGCCCGAGAAGCCGCCGAACCGGGCAAGCAGCCGCTGCCGGCGGCGCGCTCCCACGCCTTCGATCTCTTCCAGGCGCGAGACGTTGCGCGTCTTGGCGCGCCGGGCCCGCATGCCGGTGATCGCGAACCGGTGCGCCTCGTCGCGCACCTGGGCGATCAGCATCAACGCGGCGGATTCGCCGCCCAGCGCCACGGGCGGCCGCTCGTCGGCGAACACCAGGGTCTCCAGGCCGACCTTGCGCCCTTCCCCCTTGGCCACGCCCACCAGCGTCTGGATGTCCAGGCCCAGCTCCGCGAACACCTTGCGAGCGACCTCCACCTGCCCCTTGCCGCCGTCGATCAGGACCAGCCCGGGCATCTGCGCCTCGCCATCGGCCACCTTGGCAAAGCGCCGGGTCAGCACCTGCCGCATCGCCGCGTAGTCGTCGCCCGGCGTAATGCCGGCAATGTTGTAGCGGCGGTAAAGCGAGGGCTGCATGTCGTGGTGTTCGAACACCACGCAGGAAGCCTGGGTGGCCTCGCCGGCCGTATGGCTGATGTCGAAGCACTCGATGCGCAGCGCGTCCAGCGCGGCCTCGTCCGTGTCCAGGTCCAGCGCCTCGGCCAGCGCCAGGGTGCGGGCCGCGCGGGCGCCGGACTCGGTGAGCGCGCGCGCCAGGGCCATTTCGGCGTTCTTGGTGGCCTGCTCCAGCCAGGACCGGCGCGTGCCCTGTGGACGCGTCAGCACCCGCGACGGTCGCCCGCCGGCCTGCTCCACCAGCAGGGAGATCAGGTCCGGGTCGGGCAATGCGTGGGAACAGACCAGCACGGGCGGCAGCGCGTTGTCGGTGTAATGCTGCGCCACGAACGCTTCCAGCACCTGCGGCGCGGCCTCGCCCTCCGCATGCGTCGGAAAGAACGGCTTGTCGCCCAGGTGACGGCCGCCGCGCACCATCGCCAGGTTCACGCAGACCTTGCCGCCGGCGATCGCCACCGCGATGATGTCGGTGTCCTCGCCGCTGACGTTCTCCATGGTCTGCTGGTGCAGCACGCGCGCCAGCGAGCCCATCTGGTCGCGCAGGGCCGCGGCTTCCTCGAAGCGCAGTTCGCCCGCGGCGGCCAGCATGCGGGCCTCGATCTCGCCCATGACCTCCTTGGCTTCCCCGTTCAGGAAACGCACCGCGCGCTGTACGTCGCGCTCGTACTCGGCCGCCTCGATCGCGCCCACGCAGGGCGCCGAGCAACGGCCGATCTGATGCAGCAGACAGGGCCGCGAGCGGTTGGCGAAGACGCTGTCCTCGCACGTGCGCAGGCGGAAGACCTTCTGCAGGATCTGGATGGTTTCGCGCACGGCCCAGGCGTTGGGAAACGGGCCGAAATACTGCCCGCGCTTGTTGGTGGCGCCGCGGTAGTAGGCGATGCGCGGCCAGGCATGGCCGGTGATGAGCAGGTACGGATAGGACTTGTCGTCGCGGAACAGGATGTTGTAGCGCGGCTTCAGGCTCTTGATGAGGTTGTTTTCCAGGATCAGCGCTTCGGCCTCGGAGCGCGTCACCGTCACCTCAAGCCGCGCCACCTTCGCCACCATCTGGGCGATACGAGGGCTGGCCAGGTTTTTCTGGAAATACGACGAGACGCGCTTCTTCAGGTCGCGCGCCTTGCCGACATACATGACCTCGCCCGCCGCATCCAGGTGCCGGTAGACGCCCGGCAGATGCGGCAGGTCAGACAGGAACGATTTGAGATTGAAGTCGTCGGGCATTCTGATAGCGGCTTTCGGCCTGCAAGGTATCCCAGTCGGGCGCATCGAAACGCGGCATCAGGCGGCGGATGCGGGCCACGGACTCGGGCGTGTGGTCGAACTCCAGCTTCGACAGCAACTCGTCGGCCAGGTCCGGCCGGTTGCACACCAGCACCATGTCGCAGCCGGCGCGCAGCGCGGCATTGGCGCGGTCCAGGATGTCGCCGGCGACCGACGCGCCTTCCATGGTCAGGTCGTCCGAGAACACCACGCCGTCATAGCCCAGGCGCTTGCGCAGGATGTCCTGCACCCAGCGCTTGGAAAAGCCGGCCGGATGCTTGTCGACCTTGGGATAGATCACGTGCGCGGGCATCACCGACGGCAGCACCGCGTCGCCCAGCCAGGCGTACGGAGCGGCGTCGTCCTTCAGGATCTCGTCCAGCGTGCGCGGGTCCACGGGAATCTCGTGGTGCGAATCCGCCCCCACGTAGCCATGGCCCGGGAAGTGCTTGCCGCAAGCCGACATGCCGGCCAGCGCCAGGCCCTGGATCAGCGCGCGCGACAGCATCGCGACGACGCGCGGATCATGGTGGAAGGCGCGGTTGCCGATCACCTTGCTGACGCCGTAGTCCAGGTCCAGCACCGGCGTGAAGCTCATGTCCACGCCGCAGGCGCGCAGTTCGGCGGCCAGCACGTAGCCGGCTTCCGTCGCCAGGCGCATCGCATTGAGCGGATCGCGGTCCCACAGCGCGCCCAGCTCGCGCATCGCGGGCAAGCCGGTGAAGCCGTCTTCGCGAAAGCGCTGCACGCGGCCGCCTTCGTGGTCCACCAGGATCAGCAGCGGCTCCTTGCGGGCCTTGTGGATCTGGCGCGTCAGCTCGGTCAGCTGGGCACGGTTCTCGAAATTGCGGGCAAAGAGAATGACGCCGCCCACCAGGGGGTGGCGCAGGCGCTTCTTTTCCGCTTTCGTCAGCGCGTATCCCGCCACATCGACCATCACGGGGCCGGGGGGCAGAACCGCCTTGGATTTCTTCTTGGCCATAGGGGGCTGTCCTTGTGTCTATGTCTGGCAAGCGGTCCCGGCAAAGCCGGAATCAGGGCTTGCGTTCGACCACCACGTAGGCGGCGGCCATATCGGATTCATCGGTAATGGAAACATGGGCGGCGCCGAATCGCTGGGCATACCATTCCAGCAGTTCGGGCGCGATCACCAGCACCGGGCGCCCGCCCGGCGCATTCAGCGTCTGCACGCGCCGCCAGGTCATGGGCATGCGCATGCCCAGCCCGATCGCCTTGGAAAACGCCTCTTTGGCGGCAAAGCGGGTGGCCAGGAAACGCAGGCCGCGCACCGGATCGCGCGCGCGCCGCGCGTGGAACTTCTGCAGTTCTTCGACGCCCAGGATCTTCTCCGCAAAGCGGTCGCCATGGCGCTCGAGGGCGCGCTCGATGCGGTCGATGCGCAGCAGGTCCATGCCGATGCCGGCGATGGCGCCCGGGGGCGTGGCGGAGGAAGGATCGGACATGGGCGTCATCGCTCGGCTAGCGGTCAAAACGCGTCATCGGGCCCGCGTTCAAAGGCCGCGCAACGCTTGCAGGCGCGCTTGCACCATCAGCGCCTTCATGTCGCGCACCGCTTTTTCCCAGCCGTCGAATATCGACTGCGCCACGATGGCGTGGCCGATATTGAGTTCGGAGATGCCGTCCAGCGCCGCCACCGGCTTGACGTTGCCATAGTGCAGGCCATGCCCGGCGTTCACGCGCAAGCCGTGGCGCAGGCCTTCGGCCACCGCCAGGCGGATGCGCCGCAGCTCGGCCTCGGCGGCCTCGCCTTCGGCCTCCGCATAGGCGCCCGTATGCAGCTCGATCACGGGCGCGCCCGCCCTGGCCGCCGCGGCGATCTGCGCCGGGTCCGGGTCGATGAACAGCGACACGCGGATGCCGGCCTCGGCCAGCAGGGCCACCGCGTCAGAAACCGGCCCCATGGCGCCCGCCACTTCCAGGCCCCCTTCCGTCGTCAGCTCGGTGCGCTTTTCGGGCACCAGGCAGACATCGCTGGGCTTGACCGCGCAGGCGATCTCCAGCATTTCAGCGGTGACCGCGCATTCCAGGTTCATGCGGGTGCGCAGCTGCGGACGGATGGCGTAGACGTCGGCGTCCTGGATATGGCGCCGGTCTTCGCGCAGATGCAGCGTGATCAGGTCGGCCCCGGCGTCTTCCGCGCGCAGCGCGGCGGCGATCGGGTCGGGGTAGACCGTGTGGCGTTGTTGCCGCAGCGTGGCAACGTGATCGATGTTTACACCAAGTTCTATCATTGCACTTTCGTTGTTTCTTCCCAGCCGCCGCCCAGCGCCTTGTACAGTTCCACGCGGTTGATCAGCGCGGCCAGGCCGGTTTGCACCAGTGACAGCTGGGCGTTGAAAAAGTCCACTTGCGCGGTCTGCACCTGCAAGTAGCTGTCAATACCATTGGTATACCGCAAATTCGACAGTTCCAGCGTGCGCGCCGAGGAATCCTGCAGCGCGCGCTGGGCGTCCAGCTGCGCCCCGTAGGTGGCTTCGCCCGCCAGCGCGTCCGAGACTTCGCGGAACGCCTGCTGGATGGTCTGCTCGTACTGGGCGACCGCGATATTGTCGCGCGCCTTGGCCAGGTTCAGTCCTTCGCGGATGCTGCCGCCGGCAAACAGCGGCGTCGTGATCGAAGGCGAGAAGCTCCAGTAGCCCTGGCCGCCCTTGAACAGGTCTCCGAGCGACGGGCTGGCCACGCCCAAGAGGCCGGTCAGCGAGATGGTCGGGAAAAACGCCGCACGCGCCGCGCCGATATTGGCGTTGGCGGACAACAGCTGGTTTTCCGCCGCCAGGATGTCGGGCCGGCGTTCCAGCAGGTCCGACGGCAGGCCGGAAGGCACCGTGGCCAGCAGCTGGTCGCGGCCGAACGTGGCCGGCGCGGGCAACGTGTCCGGCAGCGGCGTCCCCACCACCAGCACCAGCGCGTTCATGGCCTGGGCCCGGGCCCGGGCCAGTTGCGCCAGGTCGGCGGACGCGGTGTCCAGCAGCGACTTGGATTGATTCAGGTCCAGTTCGGACGCCACGCCGCCGTCGAAGCGGCGCTTGACCAGATCGTAGGACTCCTGGCGCGAGGCCAGCGTGCGCTGCGTCAGCTCAAGCTGGACTTCGGCCGCGCGCAGATTGAAGTATGACTGCGCGACCGAGCCCACCAGCGTGATTTGCACGGTCTTTTGCGCCTGCTCCGTCGACAGATATTGCTGATACGCCGCTTCGGACAGGTTGCGCAGGCGGCCGAAGAGGTCGATCTCGAACGTAGTCAGGCCGATGCCGGCCTGGTACGTGCTGCTGATCGAGCTGGAGTTTTCCGCACGCATGTTGGCCGGCAGATGCTGGCGCTGGCCTTGAATGCCGGCGCCGATGCTGGGCCATTGCGCACCGCGCTGGACCCCGTACTGGGCACGGGCTTCTTCCACGCGCTGCACCGCCACGCGCAGATCGCGGTTGTTGACCAGCGACAGCTCGATCAGGCTTTGCAGGCGCGGATCGCGGAAGAACTCGCGCCAGCCAAGGTCGGCGGCGGGCGTGCCCTCTTGCGGCATCACCGCCGTGGAAGGCTGGGTGCCCAGCGTGGTCGAGCGGGTATACGCGCCGTACTCCACCTTGGGCTGGTCGGGCCACGCGCCGCTCACCGGCGCGTCGGGACGCTTGTAATCGGGCGCCAGCGAGCACCCGGCCAATGCCACCGCCACGAAGGCGGACAAGGCGGTCTGTTTGAACATCAGGGCTTTCATTCCTTGCCCTCCTGGCCACCGTTGGGTTGTGCGGGTTGCGGCGTCGCGTCGGGAGCGGCCTGTCCGGCCGCCGCCTTCTTGGCGGCCTGCTCTTCTTCGAAGGCGCGCAGTTCGGCGCCCAGCAGACGGGGCCGGGTCTTGAACAGGCCCAGCACCACCACGAAGAATGTCGGCACGAAGATCACGGCGAACGGCGTGGCGGCCAACATGCCGCCCAGCACGCCCAGGCCCACCGCGCGCTGGCTGGCGGCGCCCGCGCCGGTCGCCATTGCCAGCGGAATCACGCCCAGAATGAACGCAAGCGACGTCATCAGGATCGGCCGGAACCGCAGGCGCGCGGCTTCCACCGCGGACTCGTACAGCCCCATGCCCCGGGCATACTGGTCCTTGGCGAATTCCACGATAAGAATGGCGTTCTTGGCCGCCAGCCCGATCACGGTCACCATCCCCACCTGGAAGTACACGTCGTTGGACATGCCCAGCGCGCTGACCAGCGCCACCGCGCCCAGCATGCCCAGCGGCACCACCAGCATCACGGAGATCGGGATGGCCCAGCTTTCATACAGCGCGGCCAGCACCAGGAACACGACCAGCAGCGACAGGCCCATCAGGATGGGCGCCTGGTTGCCCGCCTGCCGTTCCTGGTAGGAAAGGCCCGTCCACTCGTAGCCGAAGCCTTGCGGCAGCTGCGCCACCAGGCGTTCCATTTCCGCCATGGCCTCGCCCGTGGTGTAGCCGGCCGCCGAGCTGCCGCCGATGCGCATCGACTCGTAGCTGTTATAGCGCACCACCTGCACCGGCCCCTGGACCCATTCCGCGCTCACGAACGTGGACAGCGGCACCATCCCGCCCTGAGTGTTACGGGCGTTCAGTTTGAGCACATCGGAAAGCTGCATGCGGTAAGGCGCATCGGCCTGCACCCAGATGTTCTGCATCCGGCCCATGTTGGGGAACTTGCTCAGGTAGGCCGAACCGACCGCCGTGGAGATCAGGGAGGCGGCTTCATTGAAGTCCACGCCCAGGGCGGCAGCCTTGTCCCGGTCGATGTTCAGGCTGAGCTGCGTGCCCGCGGCAAGGCCGGTGATCCGGACCTGCGACAGCACCGGGCTCTTCATGGCCTCGCCCATCAGCTGGGCCGTGGCCGCGGCCAGCGCGTCCGTGCCCGCCGAACCGCGATCCTGCAGGCGCAGGTCGAAACCGGTGGCGTTGCCCAGGGACGAGATCGCGGGCGGCACCAAGGTGAACACCTGCGCATCATGGATGCCCATCAGCTGCTTCTCGAAGGCGACGAATGCGATGGCGCCCGCGGAATCCTTGCGTTCCTTGCGATCCTTGAAGTCTTTCAGCGTGGTGAACGCGATAGCGGCGTTCAGGCCGTTGCCGTTGAAGCTGTAGCCCTGCACGGCGATGATGTTTTCCACCGCCGGGATGCTGCTGAAGTACTTCTCGACCTGTTCGATCACCTCGATGGTGCGGTTGGCGCTGGCGCCGGTGGGCAACTCGATGTTGCTGACCACGTAGCCCTGGTCTTCCTCGGGCAGGAACGACGAAGGCAGGCGCAGGTACAGCCAGCCCAGCAGCACGACCAGCACCAGGAAGGCCAGCATCATGCGGCCGCCCTTGTGCAGGATGCGCGACACCCAGTTCTGGTAGCCGTGGGTAGTGGCGTCGAACTTGCGGTTGAACCAGCCGAAGAAGCCCTTCTTCTCGTTGTGGTGGCCCTTGGGCACCGGCTTGAGAATGGTGGCGCACAGCGCCGGAGTGAAGGTCAGCGCCAGCAGGGCCGAGAAGAAGATCGACACGGCCATGGCCACCGAGAACTGCCGGTAGATCACGCCCACCGACCCGCTCATGAAGGCCAGCGGCAGGAACACCGTCACCAGCACCAGCGTGATGCCGATGATGGCGCCGCTGATCTGCGGCATCGCCTTCTTGGTGGCTTCCTTGGGCGGCAGGCCTTCCGTCGCCATGATCCGCTCGACGTTTTCGACCACCACGATGGCGTCGTCCACCAGAATCCCGATGGCCAGCACCATCGCAAACATGGTGAGCACGTTGATCGAGAACCCGAGCGCCAGCATCACCGCGAACGACCCCAGCATGGCCACCGGGACGACCAGTGCGGGAATCAGCGTGTAGCGGACGTTCTGCAGGAACAGGTACATCACCAGGAACACCAGCACCATGGCTTCGGCCAGGGTATGGAGCACCTGCTCGATGGACACCTTCACGTAGGGCGCGGTGTCGTAGGGAACGGCGTACTGGATGTTGCCGGGGAAGTACTTGGACAGCTCTTCCATCTGCTGGCGCACGCCCTGCGCCGTGGCCAGGGCGTTCGCGTTCGGCGACAGCACGATGGCGAAGGCCGCCGTGGGCTTGCCGTTCAGGCGGGCGCCGAACTGGTAGTTGTCCGCCCCCACTTCGATGCGGGCGACGTCGCGCAGCAGCACCTTGGAGCCGTCGGTATTGGCGCGCAGGACGATCCTGCCGAAGCCATCGACCGTGCTGAGCTGGCCATTGGCCGTGACCGTGGCGGTGATGCGCTGCGAGTCCGGATTGGGAGGCGAGCCGATGCTGCCGCCCGACACCAGCACGTTCTGGCCGGCGATCGCGCTGTTGACTTCAGCCATGCTCAGGTTGAAGCCCACCAGCTTGGCGGGGTCCACCCAGACGCGCATGGCGCGCGGCGCGGCGAACAGCTGGAACTGGCCCACGCCCGGCACCCGGGACACCGGGTTCTGCACGTTGCGGGTGATGTAGTCGGCCAGCGCCGTCTGGTCCAGCGAGCCGTCCGCGGACGACAGCGTGACGATCATCAGGAAGCCGGTACTGGTCTGCTCATACTGCAGGCCCTGCTGCTGCACGGCGGTGGGCAGCTGGGCGATCACGTTGGACACGCGGTTCTGCACGTCCACCTGCGCCAGGTCGGGATCCGTGCCGGGCGCGAACGTGGCGGTGATGGTCGAGGTGCCGTAGGAATCGCTGACCGACTCGTAGTAGATCAGGCCCTTGGCGCCGTTGAGCTTGTCCTCGATGATGCTGGTGACCGATTCGGCCACCTCCTTGGACGACGCGCCGGGGTAGGTGGCGGTGATCGTGATGGCTGGAGGCGCCACGTCGGGGTACTGCGCGACTGGCATGTTAGGGATGGCCAACACCCCCGCCAGCAGAATGAAGAGGGCAACTACCCAGGCGAAAATTGGTCGATCGATAAAAAATTGCGGCATGTGGGCTGACTCTGAAAGCGATGCTCACCAAAGAGGAACGCGGCGCTTGCTGCGCCGCGTGCCGCTTACGATTTCTGGCCTGCGGCCTTGTCTTGCGGGGCCGGCTCGGCCGGCTTGGCGCCGGGCTGCGGGGCGGATTCGGCCGGCTTGGCGCCGGGTTGCGCCGCAGGCTGGGCGCCTTGCGCGGGCTTGCCGTTCCGGTTCCATTCGCTGACCTGCACCGGCGCGCCCGGACGGATCTTCTGGAATCCTTCCACCACGACGACGTCGCCAGCCTTCAAGCCGCTGGTGATCAGCCAATTGTTCTTGACGGCCCCGCCCGTGGTGACGGACAACTGCTCGATCTTGTTGTCCCGCACCAGCATCAGGCTTTGCGTGCCGTCGGCCGTGCGCTGCAGCGCCTGCTGCGGCACCACCAGCGCGCTCTCGTCCACGCCCTGCTCCAGGCGGACCCGGACATACATGCCGGGCAGCAGGATGCCGTCGGGGTTGGGGACCTCGGCGCGCAGGTTCACCTGGCCCGTGGTCGGATCCACGGTGATGCCGGTGAACAGCAGCTTGCCGGGATGCTCGTACTCCGAGCCGTCCTCCAGCACCACGGTGGCGCGCGCGGCGTCCTTGCCCACTTGCTGCAGCCTGCCGCTGGCGAAGGCGCGGCGCAGCGCAGCCAGGTCCGCGGTGGACTGGGTGAAGTCCACGTAGATGGGATCCAGCTGCTGCACCGTGGCCATCTGCGTGGCGGAGGTGGACTCGACCAGCGCGCCCTCGGTGACCAGGGGCTTGCCGATGCGCCCGGTGATGGGCGAGGTGACATCGGTGTAGCCGAGGTTGATGGCGGCGTTGTCCTGGGCGGCCTTGGCGGCCGCGACGGCCGCATCGGCCTGGCGATACGACGCCACCGCGTTGTCATATTCCTGCTTGCTGACGGCGTTGGCCTTGACCAGCGGCGCGTAGCGGTCGGCCAGCAGCTTGGCGCTGAACAGATTGGCCTGCGCCTGCTTGAGCTGTGCCGTGGCCTGATCGAAGGCAGCCTTGTAGGGCGCCGGGTCGATCTTGAACAGCAGCTGGTTTTCCTTGACGTCGCCGCCCTGCTCGAAAGTGATGCGCTGGACGATGCCGGTGACCCGCGAGCGGATCTGGGCATCGCGCACGGCGTCCACGCGGCCAGGCAACTCGGAAACAATGGGGGTGCGTTGCGGTTGCACGGTGATGACGCTGACCTGGGGCATGCCAGGATTCATCTGCGGTCTTTCACCGCAACCCGCCAATATCAGCGCGAGGACGCCACCGGAAACTGCCAGACCCGAAATACGTTTAGGCGAAAACCGCATTGAAACCCCCGCGTAGCGTAGTGAACCGCGTAATGAATCGCGTCAAGTATCCGCAGCGATTTTGATCGCGCCCGCAGGCGTCGATCAAAATATAACCATGCGTCACCAACGACACGTGAATAGCCCGTTAATGTAACTCAGATATTCGGGAAATCACGTACTTTCAAGCGTCTTGACATTACACGGGGGGTGTTGCGCAACCGCGTCAGACGCTGGAAAGCTCCCTGAGATTGCCCAGAAATGTATAGCCTACGCCATGCACGGTATGCAGCGGCAGACGCGCCCCCGCCCGGCGGACCTTGCCGCGCAGCCGGCAGATGGCCACATTCAACGTGCGCATATCCGTCCCGCTGCGCATGGCCTTGATTTCGTCGCGCAGCAGCTCCCGGAGGGGGTTCTTCAACATGCAGACAAAGCAGGCGCGCTCGATCTCGGTCAGGTCGAGGCGCGCACCGCTGGGCATCTGCAGGGTCCAGCCCCGGTAGAGCAGGCTCCACCAGCCGTCGACAGGGTCCGATGCCGCCGTTGCCGGCCAGGGGGCCGGGGCCTCGATGCGGCGGCGTGGCGGCGGCGCGGGCGCCGCCGGGGCAGGAAGATGAGGAGCGTTCATGGCGGGTTCTCCACCAGGATGGCCCCAGGCTGCCATGCAGCGGGGCCGGTCCCGGAACAAGGTTGCAGTTTGTCCCGAAAGACTACCGCCGCCGCGCGGCCCCAGGCCTGTCGCGGGGCACCTATCGGACCAATCCGAACGTGACCGCTCAATAAGGGTTTCGGCCGCCGCCTGCTCAGGAGTGCTTGGTGCCGTTGCGGTGGATATCGTGCGTGACAAAGCAGCTGTCCTGCGTGGGACGGGACAGGATGCCCGGCTTTTCCAGGGTATGGCGGATATCCGCCAGACCCGACTCCCAGTGCTCACGCATGGCCTCGGTGCCGAACTCGTAGTCCTTGGAATAGCGCTCCAGGTGCTTGGATTCGTAGATGAGGTTGATGATATTGGTGGCCGGCGTGTGCGACAGCTTCCGGATATCCGCGAATTCGGGCGCGTTGCGCTCGGCTTCGGGCAGCCGCTCCAGCAGGCGCTGCAGCCCGTGCCGCAGTTTCAGCACGCGCCGCAACTGGTCCGTCACCAGGCGGGTCCGGCTGGAATACTGGATGTCCTTCTGCCGCTCGGCCACTTCTTCCAGCGACGTGGGCAGGCCGCCCCGGGCGGGCCACAGGTCCACCTGGAAGGCCAGCGTGTCGCGCATGTTGTCGGTGGTCAGCACCTGAGCCAGCGGGGTGTTGGAAACCACGCCGCCGTCCCAATAGTGTTCGCCGTCGATCTCCACCGACGGAAATCCGGGCGGCAAGGCGCCCGAGGCCATGATGTGCTCCGGCCCGAGCGTGTCTTTCAGGCTGTCGAAATAAGCGAAGTTACCGGTGCGCACGTTCACGACGCCAAAGCTGGCCCGCACCGCGCCGCTGTTGAGCAGGTCGAAATCCACGAACTTGCGCAAGGTCGCGGCAAGCGGGGTGGTGTCGTAAAAGCTGGTGGAAGCCGCCCCGCGTCCCTGGACCATGTACGGCGGCGGGAAGCGCGGCTTGAAAAAGCCGGGCTGGCCGGAGAACAGGGCCTGGAAAGCCGAGACCTGCCCGTTCATGGCCGGAGAGCCGAAGCCGAACGGGATGCCTTCGAACAGCCCGGCCAGCGTGTCGCCCCAGGGCACGGAGGCAAAGCCGGCCGGACGGCAGATGCTCTCCCAGAAACCGCGCAGGCGGTCGATGCGTTCATCCTCGCGGGAGCCGGCGATGATGGCCGCATTGATGGACCCGATGGAAATGCCCGATATCCAGTTGGGCCGGATGCCGGCCTCGTGCAAGCCCTGGTAGACCCCGGCCTGGTATGACCCCAGCGCCCCGCCGCCCTGCAGCACAAGGGCGACGGTGTCATAGGGCGGCGTATCGCCGGTGTCTTCGGTCAGGGCCTTGCGGCGAGTGGTCATTCAGCTACCTCTGGATGGGGCCTGCTAGGGTTTGCTCTTGTCCGGCAGTTGCGGCGCGGCCACGCCGGCCCGGAACGGATACTTGGCGAATATCTCCGCGACGACCTTGTCCACGTTTTGCTGGGATCCGGCAACTTCGGGATTCTGGACTTCTCCGACGGCGACCCCCTCCCATACCAGTTGCCGACGGCGCGCGTCGACCAGGTCGATGTTGAGAGTGCCCTCGGTGTACTGATAGACGTCCTCGCCCCAGCCGTAGCCGGGCCAGCCGCCGTAGAACCCCGTGCGGTAGCCATAGTATGGCCCCATCGGCGGCGCGGCCGGGGTGACCTGGGTCTTCTGCTGGAGCTTGGCGCTGAAGTTGACCAGCAGGTCGGGATTGGACGCGCTGTATGCGTACCCGCGCATTTCCATCTGGCCGCGGGTTGCGTCCTTGAGCCGTTCGGTCAGCAGACTGCTGTATCCGGCCTTGTCCGTGCCCAGGGGAGTCATGTAGCCAAAGGTCCGGTACTGCGCGAAATCGGCCTGATGGTCGTAATCGCTTTTTACCGAGGGCCCGGTCGCGCAGGCCGCCAACAACCCCATCATGGAACCCGCCGCCAGCCATTTGAACGCTTTCATGTCAGTATCTCCGTGAGCCCGAGGCGTGAACATAGTGCCGCGAAGCCCTTAAAGTTTCAACAGAATCTCATTCGCATCCTGAAAAATACGCGCGGCCGGGGCACCGCCCCGTCCATTACACTTCATCCTGATCCCTTAACCTTGAAGGCAGAGCCCATACCCATGCTGGAACTCGACGGCTCGATATGGTTTCGCTCCGGCGCCCAGACCTGGGGCGGAAAGAACCGCATAGACCTGCTTGCCCAGATCGACGCCACCGGCTCGATCACCGCGGCCGCGCGCGCCGCCGGGATGAGCTACAAGGGGGCCTGGGACGCCATCGACGCCATGAACAATCTGGCGGGCGAACCGCTGGTGCTGCGGGCGGCGGGCGGCAAGGGCGGCGGCGGCACGCAGCTGACCGACCGGGCGCGCCGCCTGATCGCGACGTTCCGGGCGCTTGAAGCCGAGCACCAGAAGTTCATGGACAACCTGACGCGCGCCGGGCTGGATGCCAGCGGCGACATCGACCTGATGAGGCGCTTCATGCTGAAGACCAGTGCACGCAACAAATTCCTGGGCACCGTCATCGAGATCCGCACGGGCGCGGTCAACGACGAAGTCCTGCTGCGCATCGCGGGCGGCCACACCGTCACGGCCACCATCACCCGGGAAAGCACGAAGGAACTGGGCCTGGAAACAGGCAAGGAAGCCATCGCGCTGGTGAAGGCGTCGTCCGTCATCGTCGGCGCGCCGGGGCCCGGCCTGCGGCTGTCCGCCCGCAATCAGCTGCAGGGCAAGATCAGCGATGTGCGTCCGGGCGCGGTCAACAGCGAAATCCTGATCGCGATGGACGGCGGCGCCACGCTCGTAGCCATCGTCACGAACGAAAGCGCGGCCGACCTGAACCTGGGAGTGGGCGCCGACGCCGTGGCCATCTTCAAGGCATCCAGCGTGATCCTGGGCGTGCTGGACTGACAGGCCGCCCGGGCATCGCGGCGCGCCACGCCTGGCGGTGTTTCAGATGCCCACGTCCTCGTCCCGACGGCGCACCCTGCCCTCGCGCACTTCAAAGACCTCGTCCGCCAGGACATCCACATCGGCGGGGTCATGCGTGATCAGCAGCATCGGCACGTCCAGCCTCTGCTGCAGCGCATTCAGCTCCTGCCGCATCTTGCCGCGCAACTGCGAATCCAGCGCCGAAAACGGTTCGTCCAGCAACAGGATGTCCGGCTGCAGCATCAGGGCCCGCGCCAGCGCCACGCGCTGCTTCTGCCCGCCCGAGATCTCGTTGGGATAGCTGCCCACGATGGAACCCAGTTCAAACGCATCCACCCAGCGCTGGGCCTGCGGACCGACCTCGCGCCTGGGCGGGTTGAGCCAGCCCCGCCGCAGGCCGAAGGCGATGTTCTGCGCCACGGTCAGGTGCGGAAACAGTGCGTAGTCCTGGAACAGGTAGGCCACGCGGCGCGATTGGGTGGGCAGGCAGATTCCGGCCTGCCCGTCGAACAGCACCCGGCCATTGATCTCGATGCGGCCCGCGTCCGGACGCAACAGCCCGGCCACCGCCCGCAAGGTCAGGCTCTTGCCCGCGCCCGATGGCCCGAACAAGGCAATGCGCTTGGACGACGACGTGAACGCCACGTCCAGCTCGAAATGCCGGTCGCCCGATACCATCCGCTTGCTGACCTGGATGCCGACGCTCATCGTCCGCCTCCGTTGCGCTGGCCCGCGCCGATGGGCACCAGCTTGCCCGCCACCAGCAGCACCACGATGCAGGTCACGGACGTGACCAGCACCAGCATGTTGGCGGTGGAATCGTCTCCCGCCTGCACGGCTTCGTAGATGGCGACCGACAAGGTCTGCGTGCGACCCGGCAAATTGCCGGCGATCATCAGCGTGGCGCCGAATTCGCCCAGCGCCCGCGCGAATGCCAGCAGCACGCCGGCGGCGATGCCGCGGGCGGCCAGGGGCAAGGTCACGCGGAAGAACACGCCGGCCTCGCCCACGCCCAGCACCCGGGCCGCGTTCTCCAGCTGGCTGTCCACGTTTTCAAAGGCGGCGCGCGCCGACTTGAACACCAGCGGAAACGCCACGACGGACGCCGCGATCACGGCGCCCTGCCAGGTGAAGACCAGCTCGATGCCCCAGCCCGCCAGCGTTTCGCCGATGATGCCGCGCCGGCCCAGCAGCACCAGCAGGTAATAGCCCAGCACGGTAGGCGGCAGCACCAGCGGCAAGGTCAGGATGGCGTCCAGCAGGTCGCGCCCCGGCCAGCGCCAGCGCGACAGGCCATAGGCCGCCCCCGTGCCGGCCACGGCGGCCAATAGCGTTGCCCAGCCCGCCACTTTCAAGGAAAGCAGCAGGGGCACCCAAACCGGATCACTCATCAATGCCTACGCTTGAACAGGGGCTCAGGGCTTTTGAAAGCCGTAACGCGACAGTATCGCCTGACCGGCGGGCGACATTACGTAAGCGACAAAGCTCTCGGCTTCCTTGGCGGCGGCTTCGCGCGTGGTCACGGCGATGGGATAGGTCACCGGCGTTTGCGACGGCACGCGCACGGCGACCTTGACCTTGTCGGGCATGATGGCAGCGTCGGTCGCGAACACGAAGCCCGCATCGACTTCGCCGCGCGAAACATAGTCCAGGCTCTGGCGCACGTTCTGCGCCAGCACGCTCTTGGCCTGCACGGCGTCCCACAGTCCGGCCGCCTGCAAGGCGCCCTGCGTGTAGCGGCCCACCGGCACCGAGGCCGGATTGCCGTAGGCGATGCGCTTGATGTCGTCGCGCGTCAGGTCCTTCAGCGCGGTGATGTTGGCCTTGCTGTCCACCGGAACGATCAGCACGACCTGGTTGGCGGCAAAGTCCACGCGCGAGGCGGGCTTGACGGCCTTTTCCTCGACGGCCTTGTCCATTGCCTTCTGGTCGGCGGACGCGAAGACGTCGGCGGGCGCGCCCTTCACGATCTGCTGCAGCAGCACATCGGATGCGCCGAAGTTCAGGATCACCTTGGTGCCGGCATGCTCTTTCTCGTAGCCCTGGGCGACTTCCTTGAATGCGTTGGTCAGGCTGGCGGCAGCCGATACCACCAGGTCGCCGGCATGGGCGCTGGCGCCCCAGGTGGCGGCCAGCGCCAGGGACAGCGCCATGATCGGACGTTTGTGGAACATTCTCTTCTCCTGAAGGAAATCGCTGAATCAGTAACGAAATATATAGAGGTATATAACGCCAGTCAATTTAGCGCCCGGGAGCGCTTTGCGAAATATCAAGGAGGAAACCGCGGCCGGTTTCAGCCGCGCGCCACCGTGGTGACCTGGACCGATTCGGGGGACAGCGCCGCCCGCAGAAAGTCCAGCGCCAGCTCGGGCCGGGCCGCGCCGCACATGAAGATGTCCAGCGCCGCGAACTGGTGTTCAGGCCAGGAATGGATGCTGATGTGGGACTCGCTCAGCATGACCACGCCGGTCACCCCGGCGCCCGCGCCGAAATGGTGGAAATGGGCGCTCAGCACCTGGGCGCCCGCCGCGCGCGCGGCGTCGGTCATCTGCCGCTCCAGCGCCTCTGCGTCGGTCAGCCGGGCTGCCGGCACGCCGCGGAAGTCCGCCAGCACGTGGCGACCCGGTGTGGCATGCACGGTCACTTGTGGGATCCGCCCGACGACCAGCCCGAACCGCCCGACGAACTGCTGCCCCAGCTGCTGCTACTGCTGCTGCCCACGCCGCTGGCAATGCGCGCGCCGGGCGAACTTGCCCCAGTGGTGGCCAGCACGACCACCACGGCATAGATGGCATACAGGAACTTGCCCATCTCGCTATTCGTCCTTACTGGAAAGTTTGTCCGCCAGCGTGGCCGGCAGCCAAAGGAACGCCATCCCGATCAGGATGGGGATGAAGCGGCCGCTGAAGATGTTGCCGAGGTTCAGGAAGGCCATCGCGATCATCGCGGTCCAGGCCCACTTGCGGTAACCGCCCCGCTTGCCGCTGGAGGGCATCGCCTTCTGCTTGGCCAGCTCGGGGTCGCCGAACCATTCGGCCAGTTTCGCCGGCGCCACCGGCCCGGAGGCCGACCAGCCGAGCTCGGCTTCGCCCAGCTCGCGGGTCAGTTTCAGGTTGCCGGCCTTGTAATCGGTGATCCGGGTGCTGTCGCCTGCCTTGACGCGCCAGTTGAAGGCGCCCAGCGGCACTTCCACCCGCGACGTGTAGTCGTAGAGTTTCTGGTACAGATTGTTCCGCCAGCGCACGCTGGTGGCGTTGTTGTGGCTGGGCCAGGTATCGCAGACCTGCACGCGCTCCCAGCCCTCGTCCGTTTCCACCAGCCAGATGAACCCCTTGGCCGGATTGAACAGCAAGTACTCGATCCAGTCCGACGGCTCTTCGGGGTCGGGGTCGGCGCACTTCATCAGGCCGATCAGGGTGTAGCTCGCGCCGTCGATCTTGGCGACCGCGCCCAGCGGCAGCGTGGTCTTGATCGCCTTGACCTTGTGCGCTTTCCCGATGACTTCGGCCGTGGGGCCGGAACAATCGACCGCCGCCGCGCACGACGGGCAGACCACATGCGTGGCCATCGCGGCCACGAAGGATATCGGGCCTCCGCAGTTCGGGCAGTCCAGCGCCTTGATCTGGCCACGGAAGCGGCCGGCGGTTTCTTCCACCTGCTCGTTGGTGCGCAGCGACCCCGCCTGCATGGCGGACAGGTCGAAGGCTTTCCCGATATAGAGCTCGGGTTGCGGCCCGTCGGAGAAATCCAGCGTCAGGAAGGCGTCCAGGCTGCGGTAGTCCGCCACCTTGGCCTGCCAGCCGTCGCCGGGTACGAAGGGCAGTTCGCCCTGCGCGCCCCCGGCCAGGCAGGCGCGCACGTCGGCCGCCACGAAGCGCTGGCCGTCGAGCTTCAGTTCATCGCCCGGCGCGATGTCTTCAAACGCCGGCATGCCCTGCGTGGTCTTGACTTTGCGGCGCCGGGTAACGGCGTATTGGCCCGACGCGTCCGACAGCCAGCCGTCGGAACCGTCCTCGAACCACAGGTACCACTCGTTCCAGAAGCCGTCGTCAAACCGGAGCTGGATGCGGCCGATGACGTCGAAGCGCTTGCCGTCGTGGGTGCCCGCCGCGCCCAGGCACAAGGGCGAATAGTCCTCCAGGACCTCCGCCATTTCGCCGATGCGCCTGACCGATTCCGCGTCTTTCAGCAAGGTGCTGCGGCACGCGCCGCAGACCGCCATGACGGAGGCCGCGGACGTGAACTTGACGGGAGCGCCGCACTGCGGACACAGAACCTGCTGCATGGGGCCTTAGCTGGTGAGTTTCTTCAGCACTTCGGCCTTGGCCGAATCGTAGTCCGCGGCGTTGATCAGCCCCTTGTCCAGCAGTTCCTTCAATTGCTGCAGGCGCTGCACGGGATCCGCAGCCGGCGCGCTCGGGGCCGGTTGCGGCTGCTGGGGCGGCTGCTGCGGCTGGCCTTGCGCCGCGGCGCCCAGTCCCTGCGCCATGGTCTGCCCCAAGGCGGCGCCCGCGGCCAGGCCTGCGCCTATGCCGGCGATGCCGCCCTCGTTCTGCGCGGCCAGGGGAATCGACGTGGCGGTCTGGTACTGGGTGAACTTGCCCAGGTCGCCGGCCATGCCCATCGAGATCCGGGTATCCAGCGCCTTCTGCAGTTCTTCCGGCAACGACACGTTTTCGACCGTGAAGTTGTCCAGCCTGACGCCATAGCGGTCAAACACCGGCGCCAGCTGTTCGCTGATGCTTTGCGACATCAGCCCCTGGTTGCCGGCCATGTCCAGGAACGGCACCTTGGAGCCGCCCAGCGCGGTCGTCATTGCCGCGACCACCATGTTGCGCAGCTGCGCTTCCAGATCGTCCACCGTGTATTCGTCGCGCGTGCCGCTGATCTCGCGGTAGAACTTGGCGGGATCCGCGATCTGGTACGAGTACACGCCGAAGGCGCGCAGGCGCACCATGCCGAACTCGCTGTCGCGCAGTGTCACCGGTTGCGCCGTGCCCCAGCGCCGGCCCAGCTGCAGGCGCGTGCTGAAGAAGATCACGTCCGACTTGAAGGGGGACTCGAACAGCTTGTCCCAATTCTTCAGGTAGGTCAGTACCGGCAGGGTCTGCGTGGTCAGCTTGTACATGCCGGGGCCGAACACGTCGGCCACCTTGCCTTCGTTGACGAACACCGCCATCTGCGATTCCCGCACGGTCAGGCTGGCGCCGTACTGGATTTCGAAATCCTGCATCGGATGGCGCCAGGCGAGCACGCCGTCGCGATCCTCGTTCCATTGCAGGATGTCGATGAACTGCTTGCGAATGAATGAACCGAGACTCATGGAAAATCCTCCTGTGTCAGATCGGATTGCGCGCAGCTGCCGGGCTCAGGTCAGGCAGGCGGCGTTGACGATGCCGGCCGCCAGGGAAATCGCCCCGATCAGGCCGCCCATGGCGATATTATTTTCCGCGATCGCGTCGTTCATGCCGCGGATGGCCCGGGTCACCGCCACATACACGACGATCTGGACCAGCATGGCGGCCACGCCCCATGCCAGGAACATGAGGAAGCTGGCGTGCACGGCGATGCTGGAGCACAGCGTGAAGCTGAAACCCACCAGCGCGCCGCCGTAGGACAGCACGGCGGCGATATTGCCTTCGCGGATCAGCTCGAATTCCCTGTAGCGCGTGACGGCTGTATAGACGGCCGTGAAAATGCCCAGCATGACGAGCGCCGAAACGATATAGATCAGATAGGTCACCGCCGGATGCATTGCGTCTCCCATTGCCACCCTCCCAATTGCGCGCAGTATATACGTGGCGTTCGATATACTGCGAACGCATTTTTCGTGTCGGACACCTCATGCGCGACCGCGTTCTCATCCTTTCGGTATTGATCGTTGCTTCCTGCGGTTTGGGCTATGAGCTCATCAGCAGCGCGCTGGCCAGTTATTTGCTGGGCGATTCGATACTGCAGTTCTCTTCCGTCATCGGCTGCTATCTGTTCGCCATGGGCATCGGCTCATGGTTGTCAAAATATGTAAAAGACGAAGATGTCCTGAATCGCTTCATTGATGTGGAACTGCTGGTCGCCTTGCTGGGCGGGGTCTCGGCGGCGGTCCTGTTCCTGGTGTTCGCGTGGCTGGCCGCGCCCTTTCGCGCCGCCCTGTACGTGGGCGTGTTCGTCATCGGCCTGATGGTCGGCATGGAGATTCCGCTGGTGATGCGCGTGTTCAACCAGCGCAAGGCGGAATTCCGTGAAATCGTCAGCCGCGTGCTGACCTTCGACTACCTGGGTGCGCTGGCGGTGTCGCTGGTGTTCCCGCTGCTGCTCGCCCCCAAGCTGGGGCTGCTGCGCACCAGTTTCCTGTTCGGCATCCTGAACGCCAGCGTGGCGCTGTGGACCACCTGGCTGTTCCGGGCCGAGGTCCGACGCCCCGGCGAAAAGGCCGTGCGCGCCGGCGTCGTGATCGGTCTGCTGGGACTGGGTTTCATCTACTCGGGCAGCATGACCACCTGGGCGGAAAAAGGCCTCTACGGCGACGACGTGATCCATGCCGAAACCACCCAATACCAGCGCCTGGCGGTGACACGCTGGCACGACGACCTGCGCCTGTACATCAACGGCAACCTGCAGTTCTCCTCGCGCGACGAACATCGCTACCACGAAGCGCTGGTGCATCCCGGCCTGCAGGTCCTGCCATGGGCGCGCAATGTGCTGGTGCTGGGCGGTGGCGACGGCCTGGCCGTGCGCGAGATCCTCAAGTACAAGAATATCGAACACGTCACGCTGGTGGACCTGGATCCCGCCATGACGGGCCTGTTCTCGCGCTCGGAGCCGCTGGTCAAGCTCAACGAGGGCTCGCTCAAGGACCCGCGCGTCACGGTCATCAACGATGACGCCGGCCGCTGGCTGGAAACGCATGCCGAGGTCTATGACTTCATCGTGGTGGACTTTCCCGATCCGTCCAACTTCGGCCTGGGCCGCCTGTATTCGGTGCCGGTCTATCACCTGATGGCGCGCCACCTGGCGGAAAACGGCTACATGGTCATCCAGTCCACCTCGCCCTATTTCGCCCCGCGCTCGTTCTGGAGCGTGGACGCCACTCTGAAGGAAGCCGGCCTGAACACCTGGCCGTACCACACCTATGTGCCGTCCTTCGGCGACTGGGGCTTCATCCTGGCCAGCAAGCGGCGCGACTACACGCCGCCCGACAAGATCAGCGTGGCCACGCGCTACCTGGACCCGGTCACCACGCGCGAGCTGTTCCACTTCCCCGCCGACATGCCGGCGCTGGCCATGCCGCCGAACCGCTTGAACGAGCAGTCGCTCGTGCGCTACTTCGACGAGGACTGGCGCAAGGTCATCCGCTGATGCGGCGCCGCAGCTTCCTGTTGGGCGCCGCCACGGCGGCCGTCGCGGGCACCGCCGGCTACTACCGGTCGCGCATCGTCGAAACCACGCCAGAGCTCAGCTACCCGGGCATGCAGGCCGGCCACGCCTTGCGCGACGGCGCCTCCTGGCCGCAGCCGTCGGCCACGCTCCGGCACGAGGTGGCGATCCTGGGCGCCGGCATCGCCGGACTGTCCTGCGCCTGGAAGCTGGCGCGCGAAGGGTTCACCGACTTCGTCGTGGTGCAGGGCCCGGAATTCGCCGGCAATGCCGCGGCCGGCCAGCGCGACGGCCTGGACTATCCGCTGGGCGCGCACTACCTGCCGTTGCCGTCACTGGCGTCCACCCATGTCCGCGAAATGCTGGCCGACTTCGGCATCATCGAGCGCGGCGCGGGCGAGGCCCGCCCCTACTACGACGAATCCATCCTGGTGCATTCGCCGCAGGAAAGGCTGCTGCGCGACGGGCGCTGGGAAGAAGGCCTGCTGCCCATGACCGGGCTGCCCGAAGCCGACGTCGCGCAGCACCGGAAATTTCTGGCCCTGATCGATCGCCTGCACACCGAGGTCGGCAACGATGGCCGCAAGGTGTTCAGCATCCCGATCGCGCTCTCCTCGCGGGATCCGGCATGGCGGGCGCTGGACGCCCTCACCTTCAGGCAATGGCTGGAGCGCGAAGGCTATACCTCGCCCGCCCTGCATTGGTATTTGAATTACTGCTGCCGCGACGACTACGGCGCGCGCTACGACGTGGTGTCGGCATGGGCCGGCCTGCACTATTTCGCCAGCCGCGACGGCCACGCCGCCAACGCCGGCGAAGGCGCGGTGCTGACCTGGCCCGGCGGGCTGGCCGTCCTGGCCCAGCGCATGCGCGATGCGATCACCCTCAAGCTCGGCCACGCCGGCTGGCTGATGCCGGGCGCCGCGCTGCGGGTGCAGGACGCGCCCGCGGGTCCGCGGGTCACTTGCCTGATCCCTGGCCCGGACGCGGTCCCGCGCGCCTGCGTGCTGCAAACCCGCCGCACCGTTTGCGCCATGCCGCTGTTCGTGGCCCAGCGCATCCTGCCCGACATCCGCGCCTATGGATACGACCCGGCCGTGCATGCGTCCGCGCACGCGCCCTGGATGGTGTCGAACTTCGTGATGGAGGGCTACCCCCTCGAAGCGCCCGGCGAGCCCCTGTCCTGGGACAATGTGATCTACCAGGGCCAGGCGCTGGGCTATGTCGTGTCCACGCACCAGCTGCTGCGCGTGACGCGTACGCCGCGCAGCGTCTTCACGGCCTACCATGCGCTGAGCAGCCAGACGCCGCAAGCCGCGCGCAACTGGCTGACCCGCGCCAGCCCCGAAGCCTTGCGCGCGGAAGCGGCCGCCGACCTGATCGCGGCATACGGCAATGAGTTCTGGCGGCACGCGCGCCAGCTGGAGATCACCGTGCGCGGCCACGCCATGGCCACGCCGCTATGCGGCTACCTTTCCAATCCGGGCCTGGCCGCGCTGCGCGAAGTCGACGGCCCCGTGCTGTTCGCACACGCGGACCTGTCGGGCTACTCGGTCTTCGAGGAAGCTTCGTGGTGGGGTGTTGCGGCGGCGGGACGAATTCTCGGGCAAAAGCCCGCGCCAGCCTGAACAGACGCGCTGCTGGCGCCAATTTCCCACTGGCCAGCCACCGGCTGCAATACAATTCCCCGTCCCCGCCGACCCCACGGCCGGACGGGGTGCAGCGATCTGCCTTGCCGTTTGCAGGAATGCGTCCAGCGCGGGGCAGCTGTTTTTACCGAACACAAAAAAAACACATGGGAAAGCAAGTCATCGTCCTGGGCGCGGGCATCGTCGGAGTCTGCTGCGCGCTCGAATTGTTGCGCCGGGGCATGTCGGTCACGCTGGTGGACCGGCAGCAACCGGGCATGGAAACGTCGATGGGCAATGCCGGCGTCCTGGCCCGCAGCTCGCTGATGCCGTTCAACCACCCCGGCCTGTGGGGCCAGCTGCCCCGCCTGCTGAAGAACGACACCGTCCAGTTCCGCTACCGCTGGCAATACCTGGCCAGGAACCTGGGCTGGGCGACACGTTTCCTGCTGAGCGCCCGACCCTCCGTTTTCCAGGAAACCGCTCAAGCGCTGGACGCCCTGATCCGGCTTTCCGCCCCTGAACACCTGAAACTGCTGGACGCCAGCGGCGCGCGGCACCGCCTGCGCGACACCGGCTGGATCTTCCTGTACCGCACGGAACAAGCCTGGAACGGCAGCGAACTGTCGCGCCAGACGTATGCGCGCCACCAGGTCCCGACCCAGACGCTCAGCGCGTCCGAACTGGGCGAGCTGGAACCCGCCCTGTCGCCGATCTTTCATCGGGCGCTGTGGATCCAGGGTTCGTATTCGGTCGACGATCCCCACGAGGTGGTTGCGGCCTATGCCGATCTGTTCCGCCGCGAAGGCGGCGCGTTCAAGCGCCTGGACGCCACCGGCATCCGCCGCGAGGACCAGCGCTGGACGGTGCAGGGCGCGCAAGGATCCGAGTCGCTGACGGCGGACCATCTGGTCGTGGCGCTGGGGCCCTGGTCCAAAGCCCTGCTGAAGACAACGGGCATCGATCTGCCCATGGCTTTCGAGCGCGGCTACCACATGCATTACAGCGGCCTGAACGGCGCCAGCGTCACCCGCCCCGTTTACGACACCGGCGGCGGTTACGTGCTGTCGCCCATGGCGCGCGGACTGCGGCTGACCAGCGGCGTGGAACTGGACGCCTGCGACGCGCCCGCCCGGCCGGTTCAACTGGACCTGGCCGAGGCCCGCGCCCGCGAAGCCTTCCCGCTGGGCCAGCGCCTGGACCCCGCCCCCTGGCTGGGCCGGCGCCCCACCCTGCCCGACAGCCGTCCGATGATCGGCCAGGCGCCGCGCCACCCGGGCCTGTGGCTGGCGCTGGGCCACCAGCACATCGGATTCAGCACCGCGCCAGGAACGGCGAAGATACTGGCCGAACTGATGCTGGAGAGCGGCGCCGACCGCCACCGGGCGTTCCGCCCGGGCCGCTTCATCTAGCCCCCCCGAATTCACTTGAGGAGTAGACAATGAGCACAAAACGTAAATTCCTGGCATCGGCCCTGGCCGTGGCCACGCTGGCCTTCGCGGGCGCGGCGCAGGCCCAGTCCGCCAACGAGACCGCCATGGAGCGCATCATGCGCACCAAGACGATCCGCATCGGCGCCATCGCCGGCGCCATCCCCTACTTCAACAAGAACCTGAACACGGGCAAGTGGGAAGGCTTCGGCCCCGACTTCGCCGAGATGTTCGCGGCCCGCCTGGGCGTGAAGACCGAGTACCTGGAAACCACCTGGGGCAACTCGGTGCTGGACGTGCAGACCAACAAGATCGACCTGATGTTCGGCATGGCACCCACCCCGGCGCGCAAGGAAGTCGTGAATTTCTCCGACACCCTGTTCAACAACACTTACACCACCGTCTGCCGCAAGGGCTTTGTCGGCAAATCCTGGGCCGAGCTGAACACGCCGGAAACCCGTGTGGTGGTGGACGTGGGCTCCAGCCATGACCAGCTGGCCACGCGCGTTCTGCAGAGCGCCAACGTCACCCGCCTGGAGAACTCGGGCGCCGCCACCCTGGCCCTGTCGTCCGGCCGCGCGGACTGCCAGATCCTGGTGGTGCTGCTGGCCAAGCCGCTGCTGGAAAAGCGCTCCAGCATCGGTACCATGAGCATCCCCAACCCGGTCGAAACGGCGCCGGTCAGCATCGGCCTGCGCAAGGAAGCCGACGACTCGCTGCAAAAGGCCGTCAATGCCTGGCTGGCCGACATCCGCGCCAAGGACCAGGTGCGCGGCGTGATCCTGGGCAATATGCAGAAGCTTGCCGGCGTGCCGCCCGAGGCGTTCCCGCCGGAAATCAAGTTCTAAGGCCGTGGCAATGAATGACCAGAACGGAACCCTGGCCCCGCGCTCCCGCCTGACGACCTGGCTGTTCGCGCTGCTCGCCGCGGTCGCGCTGTTTGCGATCGTCAAGAAGTGGGATCTCATCGGCGGCAACGCGGTCGACTACGACTGGGATTTCAGCGTGCTGTGGGAATACCGCAAGCTGATCGCCACCGGCGTGCTGAACACGATCCTGTTCACCATCCTCTGCGTATTCCTGGGGCTGGCGATCGGGCTGGTGACGGGCCTGGGGCGGCTGTCGCGCAATGTGCTGATCACCGCGCCGCTGCGGGCCTACATCGAGGTGTTCCGCTGCACGCCGGTCCTGGTGCAGCTGGTCTGGTTCTACTACGCCCTGCCCGTCGTCACCGGCATCGAGATGTCGCCAGTGATGGCGGCCACGCTGTGCCTGTCGCTGTATGGCGGCGCCTTCTATTCCGAAATCATCCGAGGCGGCATCATTTCGACCGATGCCGGGCAGACCGAGGCCGCCAAGGCGCTGGGCATGACGCCCATGCAGGCCCTGCGCCGCGTGGTCCTGCCGCAGGCATTCAAGAAGATGGTGCCGCCCCTGATGAACCAGTCCATCATGCAGCTGAAGAACACGTCGCTGCTGTCGGTGCTGGCCGTGCCGGACCTGCTCTACCAGGGCCAGGTCATCGCCCACGATACCTATCGGCCGCTGGAGATCTACACCTTCATCGCCATCGCGTACTTCGTGATCCTGCTTCCGTTCACGATGTGGGCCAAGAAGCTCGAATTCGGCGGCATCAGCAAAGAGGCATGAAGATGAGCAACCCCATCATCAGCATCAAGGGCTTGCGCAAGTCGTTTGCCAATCAGGAAGTACTGAAGGACATCAATCTGCAGGTCGAGCGCGGCCAGGTCGTGGCGCTGATCGGTCCGTCCGGCTCGGGCAAGTCCACGCTGCTGCGCTGTATCAACCTGCTGACGATTCCCGACGGCGGCCAGATCACCGTGGGCGAACAGTCGCTGACCTTCCAGGGCGCGAACACACGGCTGCCCAGCGAACGCAAGCTGGCCAGTTTCCGCGCGTCGGCCGGCATGGTGTTCCAGCACTTCAACCTGTTCCCGCACATGACGGCCTTGCAGAACGTGATGGAAGGCCCCGTCACCGTGCTGCGCCGCCCCAGCAAGGAAGCCCGGGAACTGGCGCGCGAGCTGCTGCGCAAGGTCGGCCTGCTGGACCGGGCGGACTACTTTCCGGACAAGCTGTCGGGCGGCCAGAAACAGCGCGTGGCAATCGCCCGCGCGCTGGCGATGCAGCCCGCGGTGATGCTGTTCGACGAGGCCACCTCGGCGCTGGACCCCGAACTGGTGGGTGAAGTGCTGAACGTGATCAAGGGCCTGGCCCGGGACGGCATGACCATGATCCTCGTCACACACGAGATCGGCTTTGCCAAGGAAGTGGCCGATCAGGTCGTGTTCATGCGCGACGGCGTGGTGGCCGAGGCCGGTCCGCCGGAAATCGTCATCGGCAATCCGCAAAACGAGGCCACGCGTGCCTTCCTGGCGCGCTTTAACCGCGCCCCCGGTTCGGAAACCCAGGCATGAGCGCCGCCGGATTCCTCGGGGTGCTGATGCTGGACACCCGCTTTCCCCGCCCGCCCGGCGATGTCGGCAACCGCGAGACCTTCGAACGCGCCGGCATCCCCGTGCACTTCGTTACGGTGCAAGGGGCGTCGCCGCGCAAGATCGTGCAGGAAGCCGACCCGGCCTTCCTGCAGCCCTTCCTGGACGAGGCTATCGCGCTGGCCGCGCAAGGCGCCCGGCTGATCTCCACGAGTTGCGGCTTCCTGGCCAAATACCAGGCGCTGCTGCAGGCGGCGGTGCCGGTGCCGGTGGTCACGTCCAGCCTGCTGCAATGCCGCGGCCTGGACCGCGTCGGCATCGTGACCTTCGATGCGCAATCGCTGACCCGCGGCATCCTGGATTCCGTGGACGTCCCCGCCGACGCGGTCGTCGAAGGCCTGACTCCCGGTTGCGAAATGCACGCGCGCATCCTGGAAAACAGCACCGTAATGGACCTGGCCCAGGTGGAACGCAACGTGGTCGAGGCGGCGCGGCGCCTGGTGCAGCGCGCACCCGGCCTGCGCAACATCGTGCTGGAATGCACCAACATGCCGCCTTACCGCGACGCCGTGGCCCAAGCCACGGGGCTGCCGGTGCACGACATCGAAACGCTGATCCTGAAGCGCTGGCGCGCCCTGCCCGCCTGAGCCCCGCCAGCCATGAAAAAAGCGCGCGATCCCTGCGGGTCGCGCGCTTTTTTGCTGGGCGGACCTCAGCCCAGCAGCAAGGCGTCGTCCGAGATCTTCTCGCCGCGCACGCGCTCGAACATGGCCAGCAGGTCCGGCACGTCCATGCCGCGCCGTTCGTCGCCGGACACGTCCAGCACCACCTGGCCCTGGTGCAGCATGACGGTGCGGTCGCCCACGTCCAGCGCCTGGCGCATGCTGTGGGTGACCATCATGGTGGTGAGCTGGCTCTCGGACACGATGCGCGCGGTCAGCTGCAGCACGAAGTCCGCGGTGCGCGGGTCCAGCGCCGCGGTGTGCTCGTCCAGCAGCAGGATGCGCGAGGGCTGCAGCGCCGCCATCAGCAGGCTGACCGCCTGGCGCTGGCCGCCGGACAACAGGCCGATGCGGTCGGTGAGCCGGTTTTCCAGACCCAGGCCCAAGGTGGCCAGGCGTTCGCGGAAACCGTCCTTCATGGAGGCCTTGACCGCCCGGCTGTAGCCGCGCCGCGCGCCGCGCATCTGCGCCAGCGCCATGTTCTCTTCGATGGTCAGGTCTTCGCAGGTGCCGGCCATCGGGTCCTGGAACACACGCGCCACGCGGCCGGCGCGCGCCCAGACGGGCTGGCGGGTCACGTCCACGCCGTTGATGTCGATTCGGCCGGAATCGATGGGCAGGTCGCCCGACACGGCGTTGAGGAAGGTGGACTTGCCGGCGCCGTTGGAACCGATCACGGTCACGAACTGGCCCGAGGGGATCTCCAGCGACAGGCCGCGCAAGGCGCGGGTCTCGATGGGCATACCCGCGTTGAACGTAATTTTCAGGTCTTTTGCGGACAACATATCAGCGCCCCTTCTTGCCGACCAGGCGGCGCTTGAGCATGGGGATGACCAGGGCGACCGTGACCAGCACCGCGGTGACGAGGTTCAGGTCTTGCGCCTTCAGGCCGATGAAATCGCTATTCAGGGCCAATGCGATGAAGAAGCGGTAGACGATGGCGCCGATGATGACGGCCAGCGTCGCCAGCACCAGCTTGCGCGAGGGCAGGATGCTTTCGCCGACGATCACCGCGGCCAGGCCGATCACGATGGTGCCGATGCCCATCGAGATATCCGAGCCGCCCTGCGTCTGCGCAAACAGCGCGCCCGCCAGCGCGACCAGCGCGTTCGACAGCGCCATGCCGCCCAGGATCATGCGGCCGGTATTGACGCCTTGCGCCCGGGCCATGCGGCCGTTGGAACCGGTGGCGCGCACGGCCAGGCCGGTCTGCGTGGCGAAGAACCAGTCCAGCGCCAACTTGGCCAGGATCACGATGACGATCAGGATCAGCGGACGCGCGACGTAGTCGGAAATCCATTCCGGCTGCAGGATCGTGAAGACGGTGGGCTCGGTGATCAGCGGCACGTTGGGCTTGCCCATGATGCGCAGGTTGACCGAGTACAGGGCGATCATCATCAGGATGCTGGCCAGCAGGTCCATGATCTTGAGCTTGACGTTCAGCCAGCCGGTGACCAGCCCCGCGGCCGCGCCGGCGATGGTGGCGATGACGGTGGCCGAGAACGGATCGGTGCCCGAGGCGATCAGCGTGGCACAGACCGCGCCGCCCAGCGGGAAGCTGCCGTCAACGGTCAGGTCCGGAAAGCGCAGCAGGCGAAAGGAGATAAACACGCCCAAGGCCACCAGGCTGAAGATCAGGCCGATCTCCAACGCGCCTAACAACGAGAACAATGACATGGGTCAAATCCAATCAGGTAAGGAACGAGCATATTAAAGACTTGAAACGTGCGACTTCTTGCTTTTGCGACTCGGTTTTACCCGAGCTTTCGCAACAAACGTTTCGCGATTCGCAATTTTCTCTCGTTTCCTGACTAAGCGTATCCGCGCCGGCGGCGCCAGCGGTACGCGCAGACTTGTCCAGGGGGCAAAGACACCAGGGAAGAACTCAAGAAAAACCCCGCTCACGCCGGACAGGCATGGCGGGGCCGCAAACGCGCCGTATTATTTCACGACCACCGCTGCCGACTTGATGATGGCATCGGACAGCGTGACGCCTTGCTTGGCGGCGGCGCCCGGGTTCACGTAGAGCTCGAGCTTGGAGATGGTTTCGGACGGGATCGCGCCGGGCTTCTCGCCCTTCAGGATGCGCACGACGACCTTGCCCGTCTGCACGCCGAGGTCGCGGTAGTTGATGCCCAGGGCGGCGATGCCGCCGCGCTTGACGCTGTCGGTGTCGGACGCGATCAGCGGGATCTTGGCGTCGTTGCCAACCTTGACCAGCGATTCGTAGGCCGACACGACGTTGTTGTCCGTGTTGGTGTAGATGACGTCGACCTTGCCGATCAGGCTGCGTGCGGCGGAGGCCACGTCCACCGAGCGCGGGGCGGCGGCTTCGACCAGGCTCATGCCGGACTTGGGCAGGATTTCCTGGAGCTTCTTGACCACCACGACCGAGTTCGCCTCGCCCGGGTTGTAGACGATGCCCACGCGCTTGGCGTTGGGAACGATCTTCTTGATCAGTTCAACCTGCTTATCCAGCGCCAGCAGGTCAGACACGCCGGTCACGTTGGTGCCCGAGGCATCCATGCTGGCGACCAGCTGGGCGGCGACCGGATCCGTCACGGCGGAATACACCACCGGCACGTCCTTGGTGGCCGCGACGACGGCCTGCGCGGACGGCGTGGCGATCGCCACGATGGCGTCCGGCCTGTCGCCGACGAACTTGCGGGCGATCTGGGCGGCGGTGCCGTTGTTGCCCTGGGCGCTTTGATACTGCCACTTCAGGTTCTTGCCCGGCTCGTAGCCGGCTTGCTTGAGGGCGTCCTGCACGCCGTCACGCACGGCGTCCAGCGCCGGATGCTCGACGATGGCGGTGACTGCCACCGACTTCTGCTGCGCGGCCACTGGCGCGGCGATAGCCATCGCCAGCGCCATGGCGCCAACCGTCAGAAAATGTTTTTTTCCGATCAGCATACGTAAGCTCCTTGAACCCTTGGTTTTTGCTCGGTGAAATTTGCCGGTGAATTTACTGGCCTTTACGGCCGCGCCGCGGACTTGCTTGTCCGAAGGGCTAGCCATAAAGCCGTATAGTCTAACTTGCCGCCATCCAAATGAGCTTGGGGGGAATCCCTGAAATGGTGCATGCGGCAGCAGGCATGCCCCACGCAGGAGCATGCTGCGTGAATATACTGAAATCCGCCAGGCGCGCGCCGTCCAACCTGTTCCTGGCAGCCATCCGCAGCATCCAGAGGCCACACCATGATCAAACGCGCACTGGGCCGTTCCGGCCTGCAAGTTCCCCCGCTCACCTTCGGCGGCAACGTCTTCGGCTGGACCGTCGACGAAGCCGGCACGTTCTCCCTATTGGACGCGCTGGTCGACGCAGGCCTGAATTTCATCGACACCGCCGACATGTACTCCCGCTGGGTTCCCGGCAACCAGGGCGGAGAATCCGAAACGCTGATCGGCAAATGGCTCAAGCGTTCCGGCAAGCGCGACCGCGTGCTCATCGCCACCAAGGTCGGCATGGAAATGGGGCCGGGTGAAAAGGGGCTGGCGCCCGCCTACATCCGCCGCTCGCTGGAAGCGTCGCTTGCCCGCCTGCAGACGGACCACGTGGACCTGTACCAGTCCCACCAGGACGACCCCGCCACGCCGCTGACCGACACGCTGGCGGAATACGCCAAGCACATCGAAGCCGGCAAGGTGCGCGCCATCGGCGCATCCAACTACACGGCCGTGCGCCTGTCCGAGGCGCTGATCGCCAGCGAACGGCACAGCCTGCCGCGCTACGAGAGCATCCAGCCGGAATACAACCTGTACACCCGCGAGCCCTTCGAGTCCGGGCTGCAAAGCCTGGTGAAGACCCAGCAGATGGGCACGATCAACTACTACGCGCTGGCCAGCGGCTTTCTCAGCGGCAAATACCGCGGTCCCGACGACGCGGGCAAGAGCGCGCGCGGCAAGAAGATCGTGGATACCTACCTGAACGACCGCGGCTACCGCATCCTGAAGGCGCTGGACGAAGTATCCGAGGACGCCGGCTGCACGCCCGCGCAAGCCGCGCTGGCCTGGCAGATCGCACAGCCGGGCATCACCTCGCCCATCGTCAGCGCCACCTCGCTCGCCCAGCTCGACGAACTGGTCAAGGCCGCCAGCCTGACGCTGACGCATGACCAGCTGGCCAGGCTCAGCCAGGCCAGCGACTGGCGCTGAAGCGTCAATCCAGCGTGACGCCGGAATCCTTGACCACCTTGGCCCAGCGTTCGACCTCGCTGTCGACGAACTTGCCAAAGTCGGCGCCCGTCAGGGTGGGCACCGCCGTGCCGTTACTGGCCCAGGTTTCCTTGATCTTCGGCACGTTCAAGGCCTTGGTGATTTCGGCGATCATCTTGTCCACCGCTTCCTTGGGCGTTCCTGCCGGCGCCCAGATCGCATACCAGGTGGACACGACGTAGTTCGGCACGCCCGCCTCGGCGGCCGTGGGCACGTCGGGCAACGACTGCGAGCGCTCGGTGGCCGCCACGGCCAGCGGCTTGATCGCGCCGGCGCGGATGTGCCCGGACGACGAGCCCAGCCCGTCGAACGCCAGGTCCACCTGCCCGCCGATCAGCGCCGACAGCATCGGGCCCGCGCCCTGGTACGGCACGTCCACCAGCTTGATGCCGGTCTGCATGGCGAACAGCTCGCCGGCCAGATGGTGCGTGCTGCCCTTGCCGGCCGTGCCGAAGTTGATTTCACCGGGACGCTTCTTGGCGTAGTCGATGAACTCCTGCAAGGTCTTGACCGGCAGCTTGCTGGCGTTGATGACGACCACCTGCGGCGGCTGCGCCACCAGGGCGACCGGCACGAAGTCCTTCTGGATGTTGTAGTTCAGGCTCTTGTAGAGCGAAGGCGCCAGCGCGTGGTGCGCGCCGCCCATGAAAAAGGTGTAGCCATCGGGCCTGGCCTTGGCCGCCACGCCGGCGCCCACGGTGCCGCCCGCGCCGCCCTTGTTGTCGATGACCACCGTCTGGCCGAGCTGCGTGGTCAGTTGCGCGGCCAGCGGACGGGCGAACGTGTCCGTGCCGCCGCCTGCGGGGAACGGAACGATCAGCGTGATGGGGCGCTCGGGCCATTGCGCGGCGGCAACGCCGCCGAAACCCAGGGCTGCCACGGCAAATATGGCCGCGGTGGTGGTGCGATATTTCATTTTGTCTCCTCTTGCTGCATCGGGGGACGGCGCCTGATTTTTGGCGTCTCGCCTCTTGAAATTTTTATTGAATGCGGCTGCTGGGGCTTGCGCGGCACTGGATGGGGATGGAGTCTCCTTGAAAAAAGATGCCGGCCTCCGGGGGCCGGCATCCTTGATGGGCTATAGCGACTTGTAGGTTTCGCGCAGCACGTTCTTCTGGACCTTGCCCATGGTGTTGCGCGGCAGCTGGTCGATGATGTGCACGCGCTTGGGCACCTTGAAGTTGGCGATGCGCGACTTCAGTTCGGCCTGCATCGCCGACGCGTCCAGCGACACGCCGTCCTTGGGCACCACCACCGCCACCACGGCCTCTCCGAAGTCCGCGTGCGGCACGCCGATGACCGCCGATTCCGCCACGCCGGGCATGTCGTCGATCAGCGTTTCGATTTCCTTGGGGTAGACGTTGAAGCCGCCGGAAATGATCAGGTCCTTGCTGCGGCCCACGATGGACAGGTAGTCGGCGGGCACATCGCGCCCGGCGGATTCGCCCCCCCAGCGGCCCACGTCGCCGGTCTTGAACCAGCCGTCTTCCGTGAACTCTTCGCGGGTTTTTTCCGGCATGCGCCAGTAGCCGGAGAACACGTTCGGGCCGCGGACCTGCACGTTGCCGATCTCGCCCGGCGCCAGCGCGATGCCGGCATCGTCCACCACGCGCACCTGCACCTGCGGCAAGGCCCGGCCCACGGTCCCGGCCAGGCGTTCGCCCAGCTTGGGATCGTAGGGGTTGGACGTCAGCATGACGGTCTCGCTCATGCCGTAGCGCTCGAGGATGGCGTGGCCGCTGCGTTCCTTGAAGTCCGAGAAGGTCTCGGCCAGCAAGGGCGCGGAGCCCGAGATGAAGAGCCGCATCTTGCCGCAGACGTCGCGGTTGAAGCGCGGATCCGCCAGAAGGCGCACGTAGTACGTCGGCACGCCCATCATCACCGTGCTCTGCGGCAGATAGCGCAAGGCCTGGTCCGCGTCCAGCCTGGGCAGCCAGATCATCCTGGCGCCGGCCAGCAAGGCGCCGTGGGACGCGACAAACAGTCCATGCACGTGGAAAATCGGCAGCATGTGCAGCAGCACATCGTCCTGGCGCCAGCCCCAGTAGTCATGCAGCACGCGGGCGTTGGCCGCCAGGTTGCCATGCGAGAGCATCGCGCCCTTGCTGCGGCCCGTGGTGCCCGACGTATACAAGATCGCGGCCAGGTCGTCGGGCTTGCGCTCGACGGTCTCAAAGGACTGCGACAGGCCGCCAGCGGCCTCCAGCAAGCTGCCGCTGCGGTCCTCGTCCAGCGTGTAGACGTGCGCGCAGCCGGCCTTGTCGGCGGCGCGCCGGACCCAGTCCAGGTTCTTGCTGGAGCAGACCACCACGGATGGTTCGGCGTTGCCCAGGAAGTACTCGATCTCGGATTCGCGGTAAGCCGTGTTCAGCGGCAGGTACACCAGGCCGGCCCGCAAGGTGGCCAGGTACAGCAGCAAGGCTTCGGGCGACTTTTCCACCTGCACCGCCACGCGCGCGCCTTCGGGCAGGGCCAGCGAGCTCAAGAGGTTGGCCAGGCACGCGGTGGCGCGGTCGATGTCGTCCCAGGTGTATTCGAGGTCGGGCGTTTCCAGCGCGACTTTGCCGCGGTCTTTCGGAAAGCCGCCTTGCAGGACAGCATATAAGTTGGCGTTGCTCACCTGTCTAGTCTCCGGAAAAGGAAGGGTCTGCGCCGGCCAGGAAAGCGCGCACGCCCTCCTGGTGGTCCCGGCTCTCGGCATAGGAGAAATAATCCTGATACTCGTCCTCGGTCAAGGCGGCGCCGGTGGCGAGCCTTGCGGACAAGCGCTTGTTGATGCGCGCGGCCAGCGGCGCGCCCTGGGCGATGCGGTCGGCGCTGCGCCGGGCCGCGTCGGCCACCTGGTCGTCGGGGACGATGCGGGTCAACAGGCCCAGCTCGCGGGCCTCGTCGGCGCCGAACACCCGGCCTTCCAGCAGGATGGCCAGTGTGGCGGCCCGTCCGGCCAGCGCCAGCAGGCCGCGCATTTCATCCGGGGCCATGGGAAAGCCCAGGCGGTTGATCGGCACGCCAAAGCGCGCCGACGCGCCGGCGATGCGCAGGTCGCATTGGCTGGCGATTTCCAGTCCGCCGCCCACGCATACGCCTTCGATCTGCGCCACCACCGGTTGCGGGCACTGGGCCACGGCCTGCAAGGCGGGCGCCAGCACCTGGCGGTGATAGCGCTGCACGCCGGCCATGTCGGCGCGCTCCACGGGAAATTCGCGGATGTCCGCGCCCGCGGCAAAGTTGCCGCCATCGCCGCGCACGATGACGCAGCGCACGGCGTCGTCTTGCGCGATGCGCGTGAACACGTCCTGCAATTCGCGCCACATGCCCACCGTGATTGCATTCAGGCGCCCCGGGTGCGATAGCGTCACCCGGGCCAGATGCCCTTCGCGCTCCAGCAGCACGCGACCAGCCACGTTCTCCGTCATGTCCCCTGCCCTTTATTGTCGATATGTGCCGCTGCCGTGTTTCCGGCGGTCAGGCCACGCGCCCAACGCTGCGGCTGACCTGGGGCTTGCCCTCGCCCAGCCGCTGGAGGTTGGTGTCCAGCTCATCAAGGTCGTACAGATAATTGACCATCATGGCGCAAGACTGCTTGAGGCCCTTGGGCGACGTGTCGGCCGCCCAGTTCAGGCGTTCGATGCGCGCGCCGTTGCCCAGGTGGAAGCGCGCCACGGCATCCACCGGCAGCCCGTTCTTCATGGATTGCAGGTAGCTGGCCGCCAGCCGGAGCCCCGCCCGCTTGACCACGTCCGAAGTCTTGCCCTGGGCATCCCTGGCCAGGCGCGCGACCCAGCGCTGCCCGTCCGGCACGCCTTCGCGCTTGCGGTCCTTGGCGCGGGCCTTGTCCTCGCGCACGATGTTCTCGACCGCCTGGGCGTCCAGCTTGCCCAGCCAGTCCGCGAAGCCCGGAATCGGCGACAAGGTGGCAAAGGACTTCAGCTTGGGGAGTTCCTCGAGCAGCTGCTCGACCACGCGCTTGAGCAGGAAGTTGCCGAAGCTGATGCCCTTCAGGCCGGGCTGGGTATTTGAGATGGAATAGAAGATCGCCCAGCGCGCGCGATCCAGGTCCTGCGGCGGCAGCGTGCTGTCCAGCAGCACCTGCACGTTGTCGGCCATCTGGCTGGCGAACGCCACTTCCACGAAGATCAGCGGCACGCCGGGCATCTGCGGGTGGAAGTAGGCATAGCAGCGGCGGTCGGGCGCCACGCGATGGCGCAGGTCGTCCCAGGACTTGATCTCGTGGACGGCCTCGTAGAGGATCAGTTTTTCCAGCAGCGACGCCGGCGAATCCCAGGTCAGCGGACGCAGCTCCAGCAGGCCCACGTCGAACCACGCCGACAACAGGCCTTCCAGTTCCTTGTCCAGCGCCTGGATGCCCGCCACCTGCTTGCGCCAGCGCAGCATGTCGGCGCGCAGGTCCACCAGAAAGCGCAGGCCCTGGGGCTGGGCATTGAAGCGCTTGAAGAGCCGTACGCCTTCGCCGCCATCGCCCGCATAAGTGGCGCGCACCTGCGCCAGGGCGGCCAGCATCAGGCGGCGGTCCTTGCCGTCGGCGGCGGCGTATTGCTCGCACCAGCGGCGCGCCAGCTTGTTGGCGGCCACGTCGGTCAGGCGCGCTTCGAACAGGCGCCGGACTTCGGATTCGCTGGGCAGGCGCCCGCGCTCCCACAATCGGCCCAGCCGCGTGATCAGGCTGGCGCTCTCGGCCACCGAGGCCGCATCGACGAGGTCGGTCTCGGGCTCAGGCGTGCGTGCGCCGCGCGCGGGCGCGAGATTGGCGGGTGCGGACATGGGCGGTCTCCTCGATGACGATAGGATCGGACAACACCGCATCGGCGGCGTCTTCAATGCTTAGTTCGCGCAGCGCTTCCAGCTGCCGCATCAGGTGCGTATGCGCAAGCGCCTGCGCGGCGTCGGAGTCATGCGCCTTCAGGGCCTCGAAAATGGCCAGGTGCTCGGCGCAGGACTCGTCGATGCGGCCCGGCCGCGACAGGCTGCGGTGGCGCGACAGGCTGAGCACCTTGCGCAGGTTGCCCACCATGTCGGACAGCCATTGGTTGCCGGCCAGGGCCTGGACGGCTTCATGGATCAGGTAGTTGGTCTTGTAATAGGCGTCGATGCGGCCCGCCCGGGCGTGGCCCGCCAGCGCGGCGTGCAGCGGCTCCAGCGCGGCAAGCTGCTCGTCGCTGGCCTTGCGGGCGGCCTCGAAGGCGCAACGCCCCTCCAGCATGGCCATCAGCGGGAAGATGTCTTCCAGGTCCTGGGCCGACAGCTCGTTGACGAAGCAGCCCCGCCGCGGCTCCAGGCGCACCAGCCCTTCCGTGGCCAGCACCTTAAGCGCCTCGCGCAAAGGGGTGCGGGAAATGCCCATTTCGCCCGCCAGCCGCAGTTCGTCGATCCATTCGCCATTGCGCAATGAACGCGCATGGATCATGCCGCGCAGGCGATCCGCGACTTCAAGATACAAGGCTTGCCGGACGATCGGATGGGTCATGGGCAGACGGCCGGAATTGCACCGTAATTCATAATTATGAATAAGCCCATGATAGATCCGGGCCGGGACGCAGGTAAACCCCCTTCCCACCCCGTACCTACCCTAATGGATGCCGCCGGGCCGAAACCCGGCGTTCAGAAATGCAGGACGCCGTCCACCGCGTGACGGGTCAGGCTGCGGGCCCAGCGGCGCGCCGGCAGGCCGTACCTGGCCTCCACCACCGCCGCCCGGTCCAGCAGTTCGGCGGGCGAGATCGCCAGGCGCGGGCCTGAAAAAGCCAGCACGATCTGGTTGCCCGCGTCGACCTCGGGCAGCAGCACCACGCGGTCTTCGAACGCCTTGGAGAGGTTGTCGATGTTCTTGCCGAAGCTCTCGTGGCGGCCGAACAGGTTCACGGCCAGGATGCCCACCTCGCCCAGCACCCGGCGGCAGTCGCGGTAGAACTTCACGCTGTCGCGCACCGGCCCCTCGGCGGCCGCATCGTACAGGTCCACCATCAGCACCGGGCAGCGCCCCGCGTTGAGCGGGTCGGCCACCCAGGCGCCGGCGTCGGCGTGCTCGACCTCCAGCCGGTTGGCCCCGGGCAGGCGGAAGAACATGTGGCAGGCGGCCGTCACGCGCGGATTCCATTCCACGGCCAGCAGCGGGCTGCGGGTGTGCTTGACGCAGAACCGGGCAAGCGACCCTGCTCCCAGCCCCAGCATGCCGATGGCCTCTTCCTTGGGCGGCTCCAGGAACAGCAGCCAGGCCATCATCTGACCGGTGTATTCCAGCACCAGCTCGGCCGGGCTCTTGATGTTCATCGCGCCCTGCACCCACTGGGTGTTGAAGTGCAGATAGCGGACGCCGTCCGCTTCGGAAAGCGTGGGCTGGTCGAGTTCGGAGGGAAAGTTCGATTTATGCATGGCGGGATTGTAGGTCGGACACCGCCCGGCCGGTCCGGATCACGCCGCCTGCCCCTCCCCCGCCTCCTCCCAGATCCGCTCCAGCAGGTCCGGGCGCGACACCTCGGCCTCCAGGCTCGCCGACAGGCGCAACACGCGCTTCAGGTACAGGTGCGCGTCGCACTCCCAGGTCACGCCCAGCGCGCCGTGCGTCTGGATGGCGTTCTGCGCGGCGCGGCGGCCGCCCTCCACCGCCAGCAGCGGCGCGAACAGGCAGTCGCGCGGCGCCGACTCCGCGCCCGCGTCCAGCGCGGCCGCCGCCGCCCAGCCGGCCAGCCGCGCATCGTCCAGGGCCATCCAGTCTTCGGCCAGGCGATGCTTGATCGCCTGGTTGGCGCCGATGGCCCGGTCGAACTGGCGGCGTTCCCGCGCATAGGCCGCCGCCATGTCCAGCGCGGCCGAGGCCGCGCCCAGTATTTCGGCCGAGCGCAGCAGGCGCATACGCGTGCGCAGCAGGCTCCACGTGCCCGGCGCCACCTCCAGTTCGGCGCTGGCCACCACTGCCGGGTTCGCCGCAAGCGCGACCGGCATGGTCGGATCCAGCCCCGCCATGCCCGCCACCGGCGCAAGCAGCTCCAGCCGCAGGGCGGTCGCGCCGGTCCGGCGCACCGCCAGGGCGCGCACGCCGTCCCCGGCGCCTTCGATGAATGCCGAGCCGTCGGGACGCATGGCCGCGTCGGCGTACCAGGTCTCGCCCGTCATCATCGCGCCAGCCCATTGCGCCGCGGGGCCCGCCGCCTCGCACAAGGTGGGCAGCACCGCCATATTGGCCGCCAGCGGCAGGCTCAGCAGGTGCCGGCCGGCCGCCTCGGCCACGATCCAGGCCTCGCGCATGCCCAGCGCCAGGCCACCCCGCGTCTCGGGCGCCAGCAAGGCGGGCCAGCCCTGGTCGGCCAGCTCGCGCCACAGCGCCAGCCGCGCGGCCACCGTCTGCCGGCTGGCGGCGCGCGCCAGGGCCACCGGATGGCGCGCGGCCAGGTAGCGCTCGGCTGCGTCGCGCAGCATGCGCTGGTCTTCGGTCAGGTGCAGATTCAGATGCCGTGTCATGGGACTTCAAGCCTTGGGCAGGCCAAGCATCTGCTCGGCGATGATGTTGCGCTGGATCTCCGAGGTGCCGGCCAGGATGGTCTCGGCGCGCGACCACAGATAGGCGTGCGCCAGGTCCGCCGCGCGCGCATCCGTGGCGCCGTCGGCCAGGCAGGCGTCTTCGCCCAGCAATTGCAGGGAAAGCTCGAGCAGGCGCTGATGCGCCTCGCTCCAGTGGATCTTGGTGGATGACCCTTCCGGGCCCGGCGGATCGCCGCGCATCGCACCGGCCAGCGCGCGTTGCGACTTCAGCGCCAGCACGTGGCTGTCGGCGGCCAGCCGCGCCCAGCGGTGGCGCACCTCGGCCGACGAGGCCGGCACATGGCCATGGGCATTGGCGCGCAGCGACAGCTCGCGCACCTGCCGCAGCTCCTGCGCAAAGCGCACCAGGCGCGGAATGAAGTAGGTGCCGCGTTCGAAGCTGGCGGCCGCCATCGCGATCTTCCAGCCCTGGTTGCGCTCGCCCAGCAAGCCGTCTTCCGGAACAAACACGTCCTCGAAGAAGACCTCGCAGAACTCGGCCTCTCCCGTGATCTGCCGGATGGGCTCCACCCGCAAGCCGGGGCTGCGCATATCCACCAGCAGAAAGCTCAGCCCCTTGTGCCGGGGAGCTTGCGGATCGGTGCGCGCCAGCACGAAGCACCACTGCGCGCGGTCGGCGAAGGAGGTCCATATCTTGTGGCCGTTCAGGCGGTAGCCGCCGGGGGCCGGCTCCGCCCGCGTGCGCACCGACGCCAGGTCGGAGCCCGCCCCGGGCTCCGAGTACCCCTGGCACCACACCTCGCGGTTGGAAAGAATGCCGGGCAGGAAGCGCCGCTTCTGCGCCTCGGTGCCGAAGTGCAGCAGGGTCGGCGCCAGGATGCCATGGCCGATCAGGTTCACGCCCAGCGGCGCGCCGCAGCGGGCGTGCTCTTCGTGAAAGACCGCCTGGCGCGACAGGGGCAGGTCCTGCCCGCCGCATGCCTTCGGCCAGCCCAGCCCGGACCAGCCATTGGCGCACAGGGTGTCTTCCCACGCGCGGCGGTAGTCCAGGCTGCGCGGATCGGCGCCGCCGGGCCAGCCGCGCGCGAAGCCCGCATAGGCGGATTCCAGCCAGCCGCGCAGCTCCAGGCGAAACGCCTCGTCGTCGCGCGCGGCGGTTTCCAGCACTGTCATGCTCTTACTCCAGGCGGATGTTGGATTCGCGCGCCACCTTGGCCCACGTCGCCACGTCCTGATGCATGAACGCGCTGAAGGCCTTGGGATCGCTGCCGATGATGTCCAGGCCCAGGCCCACGAACTGCGCCTTCACATCCGGCTGCTGCAGGATCTGCGCCAGGTTCTGGTAGAGCTTGTCGATCACCGGCTGGGGCGTGCGGGCGGGCGCCACCAGCCCCAGCCACGGCATGGCCGAATAGCCCGGCAGGCCGGACGACGCGACCGTGGGCAGGTCCGGCACCGACGCCGATGGCTTGGTCGTGGTGACCGCCAGCGCGCGCAGCTTGCCGTCCTTGACGAAGGGTCCCGACGAGGCCCACGCATCGAACATGACCTGCAGGCGCCCCGCCACCAGGTCGTTCAACGCAGGCGCGCTGCCCTTGTAGGGAATGTGCGCCATCTGCACGCCGGCCATGCTGTTGAACAGCTCGGCCTCCAGATGCGTCGAGCTGCCGGTGCCGACCGAGCCGTAGCTCACCTTGCCCGGATTCGCCTTCAGGTAGGCGATGAGCTCGCCCACGTTCTTGGCCGGGATCGACGGGTGCACTTCCAGCACATGCACCACCGACGCCACTTGGGTGATCGGCGCGAAGTCCTTGATCGGGTCGTAGTTCACCTTGGCGTAGATGCTGGGCGCGATGCCCAGCGAGGACGCCGCCATCAGCAAGGTGTAGCCGTCCGGCTCGGCGCGCGACACATAATCGGATGCGATCATGGTGCCGCCGCCCGGCTTGTTCTCCACGATCACCGGCTGGCCCAGCTTGCCGCTCAGTTTTTCGGCCAGCAGGCGGCTCATGATGTCCGCCGCGCCGCCCGGTGAGAACGGCACCACGATGCGCACGGGACGACTGGGGTAATTGTCCTGGGCATGCGAGGGGCCCGTGACTCCGATGCAGGCCAGTGCGACGCCGGCCAATAGTCTCTTGATCATGCTTGTCTCCTCCTGGGATACGCTGCGCGCGATCGCGCTACGGGGTTGCGGGCAGGATCAGCGCGTCCAGCACAGCGACGCCTTGTCCCGCCTCTTTGATCAGCAATGGATTGACTTCGATTTCCGCCACATGCGCGGGCGCGGCAAGCAAGGCATTGCCCACGGCCACGATGCTCCTGCATGCCGCCGCCAGATCGCCCCGGGGCTTGCCCCGGTAGCCGTCCAGCAACGCAAACGCCTTGAGTTCCCGCAACATCTGCAGGGCAATGTCCTCGTCCACCGGCAACAGGCGGTGGCTGGTGTCCTGGTAGATCTCGGTCAGCACGCCACCCAGGCCCACCGTCAGGACAGGACCAAAGACGGGATCGCGCGTGGCGCCGACGATAAGCTCGGCCACGCCGCGTTCCATCTTCTGGACCATCACGCCGTCGATGCGCGCATCCGGCTGCGCCCGCGCCGCGGCCTCGGTCACCTGCGCATGGGCGCGTCGCACGGCCTCGTCATCGGCCAGGTTCAGCGCCACGCCGCCGGCCTCGGTCTTGTGCGCGATGTCGGGACTCAGGATCTTCAGGGCGACGGGATATCCCGCCAGCCGCGCGTCCCGCACGGCATCGTCCGCGCTGCGCGCGGCGGCGGCCCGCGCTTGCGGCAGGCCAAAGGCGGCCACGTAGGCGCGCGCATCCGTTTCGTTGCAGGGCAAGGTTGGCGCGGGCGCGGCATCGAGGCGGGGCGCGGGCGCCTGCCGCCTGGCCGCGCGCGCCTCGCACCACAGCAGGTAGGGCGCCAGGGCCGCCACCGCCAGGCCCAGGTCCTCGAACACCGCCACCTCGGCCTCGCGCAAGGCGTCGCGGCTTTGCGCCGCGCCGGTATCGATCGCGATGAACAGGCGCCGGTGCTGGCGCGACACGTCGGCCAGCGCGTCGGCCATGCGGTCCAGCATGTAGCCGGGCGCATAGACCACCACGGCGTCGATGGCGTCGGTCGTGGCCAGCGCCTGCAGCACGGTGCGCACGAAGGCGGGATCGTTGACCACGTTGCCGGTCACGTCCACCGGGTTGCCCACCATGCCGTAATCGGGAATGCCGCCACGCAGCACCGCCTGCAGCTCGGGCGGCAGGTCCGGCAGGTCCAGTCCCGCGCCGATGAACTTGTCGGCCAGGATGGCGCCCAGGGCGCCGGACATCGTCAGCACCGCGACGCGCTTGCCGGCCGTGCGATGCCGCAAGGTGGCCAGGCTGGCCAGGTGCGCCATCTGGGCAAAGTCGGTGGCCTCGATCACATTCAGCTGGCGAAAGGCCGCCGCGTACACGCGCCGGTCGCCGGCCAGCGCCGAGGTATGCGATTGCACGGCCTGCGCGCCCTTGTCGGTAGTGCCTGCCTTCAGGGCGATCAGCAGCTTGCCCTGGCGCTCCAGCTCGCGGCAGGCGCGCACGAATCGCTCGCCGTCGCGCAGCTGCTCGATGTAGCCCAGCACGATCTCGGTGCGCGGGTCGGCCGCCAGGTACTCCAGGTACTGCGAGAAATCGAGGCAGGCCTCGTTGCCCGTATTGATGAAGTGCGAGAACGGCAGGCCCAGCCTGCGCGCGATGGCGTACACCGCCGCGCACACATTGCCGCTCTGCGTAAGCAGGCTGACGGTGCCGGGCCCGTCCTGCGCCGGCGCGGTCTTGAAGACCGACGCGAAAGCCGTATGGGCCTGCGTGTTCAGGTTGGCAAAGCCCATGCAGTTCGGCCCGGCCACGGCCATGCCGCTTTCCGCCACGAAGGCCTCAAGCTCATCCTGCAGACGGATCCCGTCGCCCCCGGCCTCCGCGAAGCCCGCGGCGTAGACGATGGCCGCGCGCACGCCCTTGGCATGGCAGCGGCGCAGCATGGGCGTCACCTCCGCCGCGGCGATCGCCAGCACCGCCAGGTCCACGGCCTGCGGCACGGATTCGATGTCCGGCCAGCAGCGGCGGCCGAACACTTCCTGGTACTTCGGATTGACCGGATAGATGCCGCCCGCGTAGCCGAAGCGGGTCAGCAATTCCAGCGGCATGCCGCCGATGCGGCCGGGGTTGGAACTGGCGCCGATCAGGGCGATCGAGCGGGGATTGAGCAGGGGTTCGAGGCTGGCGGTCATGCGGCCTCGCCCTTCTTGCCGCCGGTCTGCTCCAGGGCAGGCGACGTCCCCTCGGACGGCGGCAAGCCCGCAACGCCGGCCTGGCTTGGGGGCAAGTCCTTGTTGCGCTGGATGGCCTGGGCCAGACCGCGCTGGCGCACCGCCTGGAATTCTTCGCTCAGATGCGACAGCTGATGGGTGTCGAAGTGCGCCGACAGCGCCGTGCGAAAGCCCTGCGCGTCGGCGGTGCGGTTCAGGGAACGCTTGATCAGGCGCAGGCCGAACGGCGGCGCCTGCGCGATGCGCTGGGCCAGCGCCAGGGTGGCGGCGTCCAGTTCGGCCTCGGGCACGACCCGGTTCACCATGCCGATGCGCAGCGCCTCCTGCGCGTCCACCTTATCGCCGGTGTAGAGCATTTCCTTGGCCTTGCGCAGGCCCATCACCCAGGGGTGGATCAGCACCTCGGTGGCGGCAGCCGCCAGCGTGTGGCCGACCGGATCGGAGAAGTATGCGGTGTCCGAACAGACCACGAGGTCGCACATGTTGGCGATCATGAAGCCGCCCGCCACGCAGGCCCCCTGCACTTGCGCCACGGTGGGCTTGGGAAAATCCCAGATGCGCAGGCAGTAGCCGTAGTAACGGCGCGACTCGTAGTCCCAGCGCTCTTCCACCGTGAAGTCGGCACGCTTGGCCTGGGCTTCCTTCAGGTCATGCCCCGCCGAAAAATGCGCGCCGCGTCCGGCCAGCACCACGACCCGCACCGAGTCGTCCTGCTCGGCCCGCGTCAGGGCATCGTCCAGCTCATCCAGCATCTGCTGGCTCTGCGCATTGCGCGCGGATTCCCGCGCCAGACTGATGCGGCATACCGAGTCGTGCCGCTCGACGGCCAGGGTGGCGTATTCCATGGTCTCCTCGTCCTTGTCATGCCGCGCCGTCGAAAGCGGCGCGATCGCTTGGATTGAATTAACGCACCCAAAATCCTAGAATACAAAATATTCAATAAATATTTCCCACAATATGAACACAACAGGTTCCACCGGCGGCACCCAAAGCATGCGGCGCGCCCTGAGCATGCTGCGCGTGCTGGCGCAGCACCAGGAAGAAGGCATAGACCTGCAAGGCGTCATGGCCGCGACGGGGCTGGAGCGCTCCACCGCCCACCGCCTGCTGAGCTGCCTGCTGGAAGAACAATTCGCCGAACGCGATGGCCGCAGCCGGCGTTACCGGCTGGGCGTGGATTCCATGCAATTGGGATTTGCCGCGCTGCGGCGCACGCCGCTGCTGGACTCGCTGCGTCCCTTCGCGCAAAAGCTGGCGCGGCTGTCGGGAGACACCGTGTTCCTGGTGATCCGCCAGGGCGACTACGCGCTGTGCCTGCTGCGCGAGGCCGGCTCGTTTCCCGTGAAGGTATTCACCATCGACCAGGGAGAGCGCCGCCTGCTGGGCGTGGGCGCGGGCGGACTGGCGCTGATGGCGAGCCTGCCGGATGAAGAGATCGCCGCGCTGTACTCGCGGCACGCCGCCAGCTACGCGCAGATCGGCGTGTCCAGCGCCGCCCTGACGAAGGCAGTGAAGCAGGCCCGCGCAGCGGGTTATTCCGAAATCGTGGATACCATCACGCCGGGCGTCTCGGGCGTGGGCGTTGCTTTCCCGGTCTCGGAGCTGACCTGGGTGGCCTTCAGCTTTGGCGCGATCAGCAGCCGGCTGGACGGCCCGCGCCGGGCGCAGATGGGCGCACTGCTGCACGCCGAATGCCAGGCCTGGGCCAAGGACTACCTGGGCCACGCCTGAAAAGACTCGCCCGCCATGGCCCGGGAAATCCGGGCCATGGCGGGCGCGGGCTGGTTGGCCGGATCAGATCCGTTCGAAGATCGCGGCGATGCCCTGGCCGCCGCCGATGCACATGGTGACCAGCGCGTAGCGGCCGCCCACGCGCTGCAGTTCGTGCAGCGCCTTGGTGGTGATGATCGCGCCCGTGGCGCCGATGGGGTGGCCCAGGCCGATGCCGCTGCCGTTGGGATTCACCTTGGCCGGGTCCAGCTTCAGTTCGCGCGACACCGCGCATGCCTGCGCGGCGAAGGCTTCGTTGGCTTCGATCACGTCAAGCTGGTCGACCGTCAGGCCGGCACGCTTGAGCGCGGCCTGCGTGGCCGGCACCGGGCCGATGCCCATGATGTTGGGGTCCACGCCCGCGTGGGCATAGGCCACCAGGCGGGCCAGCGGCTTGATGCCGCGCCTGGCCGCCACCGATGCGTTCATCAGGACCAGCGCGCCCGCGCCGTCGTTCAGGCCGGAGGCGTTGCCCGCCGTGACGGTGCCGTTTTCCTTCTGGAAAACCGCCTTGAGCGTGGCCAGGCTGTCCGCCGTCACGTCGCGGCGCACATGCTCGTCGGTGTCGAACACGATCTCGCCCTTGCGCGACTTCATCACCACCGGCACGATCTGGTCCTTGAAGTAGCCGGCGTCGATGGCGGCGGCGGCGCGGCGGTGCGATTCCGCGGCCACGGCATCCTGGTCCTGGCGGCTGATGCCGAATTTGGCCGCCACGTTTTCAGCGGTCACGCCCATGTGCATGCGGCCGAACGGATCGGACAGCGCGCCGGTCATCATGTCCAGCATGACGCTGTCGCCCATGCGGGCGCCCCAGCGCTGGGCCGGCGCGATGTACGGCGCGCGGCTCATGCTTTCGGCGCCGGCGCCCACGGCGATCTCGGCGTCGCCCAGCATGATGGTCTGCGCCGCCGACACGATGGCCTGCAGGCCCGAACCGCACAGGCGGTTGACGTTGAACGCGGGCGTTTCCTTCGCGATGCCGGCATTCATCGCGGCGACGCGCGACAGGTACATGTCGCGGGGTTCGGTGTTGATGACGTGGCCGACGGCAACGTGCCCGACCTCGTCGCCCGAGACGCCGGCGCGTTCCAGCGCGGCCTTGATGACGGTTGCGCCGAGGTCGCAGGGCGGCACGTCTTTCAGCGCGCCCCCGAAGTCGCCGATGGCGGTACGGACGGCCGAAGCGACGATGACTTCATTCATGATGTTTCCTCCTTGTAGTGATTTCCATCATACCGCCGGTACGCCGGCCCCGCTTCATCCTTGCGGCTTGCGCGCGGCGCGGCGCGACACGAATCTTTCGACCGCCTCGGCATGCGCCGGCGTCTTGTGCGCAAGGGCCTGGTAGGCCGCGGACAGCTCCAGCAGGGCATCCAGCCGCGCATGCTGGCTTTCACGCAAGAGACGCTTGGTCAGCCGCAGCGCATCAGGCGAATTCACCGCCATGCGGCTGGCCAGCGCGCGCGCGGCCGGCAGCAGCTCCGCCGCCGGCACCACGCGCGACACCAGGCCCCAATCGGCCGCGGTGCGCGCATCGATCGCGTCGCCGGTGAAAGACATCTCGGCCGCCCGCGCCATGCCGATCAGGCGCGGCAGGAACCAGGCACCACCGTCTCCGGGGACGATGCCCAGCTTGACGAAGCTTTCGGCAAAGGTCGCCTCCTCCGCCGCGATGCGCACATCGCACATGCAAGCCAGGTCGCAGCCCGCGCCGATGGCCGGGCCATTCACCGCGGCGATGGTCGGCACCTCCAGCGCATGCAGGGCCAACGGCAGGCGCTGGATGCCATGGCGATACTCCTGGCGCAACGCTGCGCCCCCGACCGCCGGGCCGATCTGCCGTTGCATGTCGTTCACGTTGCCGCCGGACGAGAACACGCTGCCTGCCGCGGCAATGATCAGCACCCGCGCGGCCGGATCGCGCTCGATGCGCGCAAACGCGGCCAGCAACTCGTCCACCATCGTGCTGCCGGTCAGCGCATTGCGCGTCGCCGGATCATTCAAGGTCAGCGTGACCACGCCGTCCGCGCTCTGTTCGATCTGCACCAGATCCGTCATGGATCCCTCCCGTTGTGAAAGACTGCGGGCTATTGTTTCGGAATGCCGGCGCGCTGGGCGGCCTCGTCCCACTTGCGTATTTCGGCGCGCTGGAAATCGCCCAGCTCCTTGGGCCCCACCGGGAACACCTCCCAGTTCGTGCGCGCCAGGAACTCCGCGGCATCGGGTGTGCGGTAGATGGCCAGCAAGGTCTCGGACAAGGTGTCGATGATGGCGGCCGGCGTGCGCGCGGGCGCAAAGGCAGCCGTCCAGTTCACCATGTAATAGCCCGGGAATCCCGACTCTTGCAAGGTCGGCGTATCGGGCGCGCTCTGCAAGCGCGTATCGCCGGTGACCGCCAGCAGGCGCATGCGGCCGCTCTGAACGAAGGGGATCACCGCGCCGTAGTCCGCGAACACGAAATCCACCTGTCCGCCCGCCAGGTCCGTGAGCGCGGGCGCCGCGCCGCGATACGGCACATGGTTGGCCTTGATGCCTCCCATCGACAGGAACAGTTCGGTGGCGATCTGGTAGGACGCGCTGCCGCTGCCGAAATTCAGTTCGCCCGGCCGCCGGCGCGCCGCGTCGACCAGATCGGCCACCGTCTTGTAAGGCGCGTCGGACTTCACCGCCAGGGCCATGGCGCCGTAGCCCAGCCGCGCCACCGGCGCAAAATCCTTGACCGGATCGTAGGGCAGCTGCCTGAACATCGCGGCGTTGGTCGCCACCGGAGAATTGCTGGCCAGCAGCAGCGTGTAGCCATCCGGCTCGGCCGTGGCCACGGCCTGCGCGGCGATGAAGCTGTTGCCGCCCGGGCGGTTTTCCACCGTGACCGCCACCCCCAGCTTTTCCTCCATCTTCCTGGCCACATAGCGGGCGTTGCTGTCGGTGCCGCTGCCCGGCGGGAACGACACGATCAGCCGGATCGGCTTCTCCGGGTACGCCGCGTGGACGGCGCCCGCGGGTTGCGCCAGCCACGCGGCCCCGGCCAGCGCCAACAGGCGCATCACCTTGTTCATGCTTGTCTCCTTTGTTGTTGTCGCTCGGTCCGCGCGGGGCGCGACACGGCGCTACAGGCAGCGTAGGCATGCGGGCAGGTGCCGTCTAATATTAATTTTTTCGCGCGTGATATGCGTGGGGTATCACGGGGCGCGAACCTGCCGATACACCATGCGTATCGGAAATCAAAAAAATAATATTGGACAGCTTTCAGCGCGTTCCCGGATAGTGGACTTCGGCGCCTGTGCTGCGGCGCCCTTGCCCGCACCGGAGCGCCCGATGATAGATACGCTTGAACTCACCGCCATCCCCCCCGAGGACGAAACCTTGCGCGCCGACGTCCGCGCCTTTCTGGCGGACACGCTGGACGGCCTGGAACCCGACGAGCGCGCCCGCTCCTGGATGGGGTTCGACGCGGGCTTCAGCCGCCAGCTGGCCGAACGCGGCTGGCTGGGCCTGACCCTGCCGCGCGAGCACGGCGGCGCGGCGCGCGGCCACTTCGCGCGCTTCGTGCTGTCCGAGGAACTGCTGGGCGCGGGCGCGCCCGTGTCCGCGCACTGGATCGCCGACCGGCAGAGCGCCCCCCTGATCCTCAAGTACGGCACGCCAGACCAGAAAGCCTTCTACCTGCCGCGCATCTGCCGGGCCCAGGCCTTTTTCTGCATCGGCATGAGCGAGCCCGGCTCCGGATCGGACCTGGCCAGCATCCGTACACGGGCCGAGCCCGCGGCCGGGGGATGGCGTCTGAACGGCAGCAAGATCTGGACAACCAATGCGCATCGCTCGCACTACATGATCGCGCTGGTGCGGACCTCGGGCTCCCCCGCGGACCGGCACCAGGGGCTGTCGCAGGTCATCGTGGACCTGTCGCTTCCCGGCGTCACGATCCGACCGATCGAAGACCTGGCGGGCGACGCGCATTTCTCCGAAGTGTTCTTCGACAACGTGGAGCTGGCGGCCGACGCGCTGATCGGCGAGGAAGGCGCCGGCTGGGCGCAAGTGAACGCCGAACTGGCCTTCGAGCGCAGCGGGCCCGAACGCCTGTACTCCAGCATCGCGCTGCTGGAATGCTGGCTGGCGCATTGCCGCGATGCGTCCGGCGATGCAGCCAGCCGCGCGGCGCTGGGCAGCATCCTGTCGCAAATGGCGGTGCTGCGCGCCATGTCGCTCGCTGTCGCGGGCAAGCTGGCGGCGGGGCTCAGTCCGGCCACCGAGGCATCGCTGGTGAAGGACCTGGGCACCGAACTCGAACAGGCCATCCCGCGCCTGATCGGCGACACGCTGGGACGCCGCCCCGACCAGCCGCCCCCCCCGCCCCTGCTGCGCACGCTGGCCTATCTGGAGCAGGTCGCCCCCACCTTCTCGCTGCGCGGCGGCACGCGTGAAATTCTGCGCGGCATCATTGCCCGCGGTCTTGGCCTTCGATAAGGACGACAGTCATGGACAACATCTTTGGCGACGCCGCCGAACGCCTCTTTGCGCAAACCTGCACGCCGGAGGTGATCCGCCGCGCGGAGCAGGGACAGCCGCCGACGCAGGCCTGGCAGGCCTGCGAGGACGCGGGCTTCGCCGACGCGCTGGTGCGCGAGGAGCACGGCGGCGCCGGCCTGGGCCTGGCCGACGCACTGCCCATCGTCGTGGCCGCTGGCCATCATCTGTGCCCCTACCCCATCGCCCACACGCTGCTGGCGCGCGCCTGGCTGAGCCGCGCGCAGCGGCCGCAGCCGACCGGCTCCATCGCCCTGGCCCCACACGGGCTGGCCATCGACGGCAAGCGGGTCGCCGGCGTCAGCGTGCCATGGGCGCGCACGGCCGACTACGTGCTGGCCGGCATCGATGGCCAGGCCTGGCTGCTGCCCATGCGGGCCGCATGCGTCCAGCCCAATGGGGTGCATGGCAGCCTGGACGCCGAAGCCTCCTGGCCGCTGGACAACGCCGAACGCGTCGGCGACGCCGCTCCGCTCGCCGAACTGGCCGCAACCGCCCATGCGGGACTCATCGCGGGCGCCATGGGCCGGGTGCTGGCGATGACACTGGACTACGCCAACCAGCGCGCGCAATTCGGCAAGCCCATCGGCCGGTTCCAGGCGGTGCAGCAGCAGATCAGCGTGATGGCCGAACAGGTGTGGGCCGCCCGCATGGCGGCGCAACTGGCCTTCCAGGGCCGCGACGGCCTGCCCCAGCCCTTGCTTGCGGCCCTGGGCAAGGCCCGCGCCAGCCAGGCCGTCCCGCTGGTGGCCGACATCGCCCACGCGGTGCATGGCGCCATCGGCATCACCGAGGAATACGATTTGCAGCTCTACACGCGGCGGCTGCGCGAATGGCGCCTGGCAGGCGGATCGGAATCGCATTGGCATGAACGCATCGGCGGCGACGCCATCGCGAACGGCTCGGACGCGCTGTCCTACCTGCGCACGGCGCTTTATGGCAAGGAAGGCGCATGAGCACAAACCCGCGCGACGATCTGCCGCTGGCCGGCATGCGCGTCCTGGACCTGAGCCGCGTGCTGGCGGGCCCGTGGTGCACGCAGACGCTGGCCGACCTGGGCGCGGAAGTGTGGAAGATCGAAGCCCCCGGCCAGGGCGACGACACCCGCAGCTGGTCGCCGCCCGACGTGGACGGAGAGTCCACTTACTTCATGTGCGCCAACCGCAGCAAAGAGTCTGTCGCCGTCAATCTGAAGCATCCGGAAGGCCAGCGCATCGTGCGCGACCTGGCGCGGCAGGCCGACGTGCTGGTCGAGAACTACCGGCTCGGCGCACTGGAGGCCTTTGGCCTGGGCTACGAGGACCTGGCGCGGATCAATCCCCGCCTGGTCTATTGCTCGATCACCGGCTATGGACGCAGCGGCCCGCGCGCGGCCGAACCGGGCTACGACTTCGTGATCCAGGCGGAAAGCGGATTGATGTCGATCACAGGTGAACCGGATGGCGCGCCCATGAAGCTGGGCGTGGCAATCACGGACCTCGTCACCGGCATGAACGGCGTGCAGGCGATCCTTGCCGCGCTGCTGGCGCGCATGCGCACCGGGCGGGGCCAGCATATCGATCTGGCGCTGCTGGACGGCGCGGTCAGCGTGCTGGCAAACGTCGGCGCCGGCTATCTTGCGGCAGGCGAGGCGCCCAGGCGGCTGGGCAACGCCCACCCCACCGTGGTGCCCTATCAGATATTCCGGACGCGCGATGGCTCGTTCGCGCTGGCTGTGGGCAACGACGCGCAATTCGTCCGCCTCTGCGCCTTGCTCGGGCGCCCGGAATGGGGCGTGGATCCGGCTTACGCCACCAGCCGCGCACGCGTGCTGAACCGCGACCGCCTGATCCCGGAACTGGAAGCGATCTTCGCCGGCGCGGACACGGACGATTGGCTGGCCCGCGTGCGCGCCGCCGGCATCCCCGCCGGCGCGGTGCGCAGCGTGAACGAGGCACTCGAAGCCCCCGAAATCGCGGCGCGCGGCCTGATCGCCAAGGCTCCTGATGCCCGGCACGGCTCGTTGCGTCTCATGCGCTCTCCCTTGCATTTGCGGGGCACGCCGCCGCGCGAACCCGTCGCACCGCCGCGCCTGGGCGAGCACACCGACGCCGTGCTGGCGCGGACCCTGGCCATGGACGACGCCGCGCTGGCCGGCTTGCGCGCGCAAGGCGTGATTGCCTGATTCGAAAGGGATAGCACCGATGCCCGGACCGATACGCGCGCCGTATCATGCAGGGCCGACCACGCCACGCGCCCTCGCCATGGATTTTCGCCACCTGCAGCAGTTTCTCGTCCTCGCCGAAACGCTCAATTTCCATCGCGCCGCGGAAAAGCTGCACATGTCGCAGCCGCCCCTGTCGGTATCGATACGCAAGCTCGAAGAGATGGTGGGCGTTGCGCTGTTCCTGCGCGGCCGCCAGGGGGTCAAGCTCACGGAGGCCGGCCTGGCCGCCCTGGACGAGGCGCGCCGCGCGTTGTTCCACGCCGAGCAGTTCCGCCTGGCCGCGCGGGCCGGCGCCGCCGGCGAAGGCGGCACGGTGCGCATCGGCTTCGTGGGTTCGGCCACGCACGACGTGCTGCCGCGCATCCTGCCGCTGTTCCGCCAGCGCTATCCCGGCGTCACGGTGGTGCTGCGCGAGGCCACGTCGATACGCATCATGCAGGAGCTGGAGGAAGACACGCTGGAAGTCGGCATCGTGCGCGTGCCGGTGGCCATGGGATCGAACGTGCGGCTTGCGCCGCTGACAACCGAGAACTTCGCGCTGGCTGTGCCCAAGACGCACCCGCTGGGGCGCCGCGGCCGCATCCGGTTGACCGATCTGGCGGAAGAGCCCTTCATCATGTACACCGCCACCGAGGCCGCGGGCCTGCGCATGGCCGCCATCAACGCCTGCCAGCTGCGCGGTTTCACGCCGCGTATCACCCAGGAAGCGGTGCAGGTGCAGACTTTGCTGAGCCTGGTGGAAAGCGGGCTGGGCGTGGCGCTCGTGCCTGCCGGCGGACGGCGCCATCCGGGCACCAGCGTCGTCTACAAGACGCTGGCGGACTTTCCCGCCGACGCCTCGATCGGCATTTCGCTGGCATGGAACCCCGCCACGGAACGCAGCGCCACACGTAACCTGCGCGAAATGGCGAGCCAGGCCTTTCGCGACAAAAACACGAAATAAGCCCTCCCGCTTGCGGCAACACGGCAGGCAGGCTTAGGATGGAGCATGGTCAGGCCGTGGCGCCCGCCAGCCGCCCGGTGCGGCACGGGGGCCGGGTTCGAACCTCACCAGCGATTCGGGAGCACATCGTGAAGACAGTTGCTGAGCTTCTCAGAGAAAAAACCAATCACGCCGTCGTGACGGTTTCACCAGACTCATCGGTTTTCGACGCGGTCAAGACCATGGCCGAACGCAGCATCGGGGCCGTGGTGGTGGTGGAAGGAGAGGTCGTGCTGGGCATGTTCACCGAGCGCGACTACGCGCGCAAAATCGTGTTGCAGGACAGATCCTCACGCACCACCAAAGTCCGCGACATCATGACGGATTCGGTCTACTACGTGGGTCCCGCGGACACCCGGGAGCACTGTATGGCCATGATGACCGAGCGGCATTTCCGCCACCTTCCGGTCATCGACAACGACAAGCTCATCGGCCTGCTGTCCATCGGCGACCTGGTCAAGGATGTCATGAGCGAGCAGAAATTCATCATCCACGAACTTGAGCGCTACATCACCGGCGAACGCGGCTAGCGCCGCGCCTTGGCGGCTGGGCTCGCGGCGGATCACCCCGTCGCGAGTATCCGGGACGCGGGCACGATCAGGCCCAGGCCGGCGGCCAGCAGCAGCACGAACACCATGCGCTTGACGGTCTTCATCGAATCCGCCGTGCCATAGCGGCGCGCCATCCAGGTCACCCCGATCACGATCGGCAGCGCCTGCACGCTCAACCAGAACGACGAGGCCATGAAGGCGCCCTGCCCGGTCACCAGCGCCAGGCGCACGAGGGCGTTGACCGAAAACAGGATCAGGAGACTGTTGCGTATCGTCGCCAGCGGCAAGGGCTGCCGGTACAGGTGATAGACCATGGGCGGCCCCGCGCTGGAGAACAGCCCGCCCAGCACGCCCGACACACTGCCGAAGAACACCGACGACGCGCGCGACGAGAGCTGCGCCAGCGGCTGGGTGCGCGCCACCAGCAACACGGCGCAAGCCAGGATGGTGAGGCCCAGCAGCAACTGCAGCAACACCGCCATCGATCCGCTGATCCACGTCAGCGCGGCAACGCCCACCCCTACGCCCACCAGGCTGCTGATCATTGCCGGCGTCAGCAGCGACCAGTTCACCTGCGGCCTGGCGCGCGCCAGCGTAACCGCGGCGTTCACCAGCGACAGCACGCTGACCACATTGGCCACCTCGGACACCGATGCCAGCTGGAACACGCCGGACAGGCCCAACAGCACCAGCCCGAAGGCAAAGCCGGTCATCGTCTGGGCATAGGTGGCAAGCGCCACGCAGGCCAGGAACAGCAAGTGTTGAAGAATACTCATGCGCGGGGAAGGGCCAGACCAGCCTCGGCTCTACCCCGGCTGCGGCAAGGCGGCCTGGAGCGGATCGACGGGAAACGGCGTGCCAATGGGTTGACGCGGGGGTTAATCGCTTGAAGCCCGCGATGATAGCACCGGGTTTTCCGAGGCTCCGGCGGCTCGCGGGCGCGATCTCACACATCTTGTCACAACCGGATGCGCTCATGCACCACGGCGCTGCCGGCCTGCCGCTATCCTTGCCGCCCAGCAAGCCCCGTCACGCCTTGCCCTTGCCGCCCATCCCGGGTCGCCGCCCGGGGCTGGCACGCCTGTCCTGCGAGAATGACCCCCAAACAGACCACGATCAATACGGTGACCCTGACCTGCTCCACCTGCGGCAGCGCTCAATTCACCAAGCTGGACACCAACGAATACCAGTGCAAGCACTGCCTTGCGGTCACGTTGGTCGAGGACAACGTCGCCCAGCGGCTTGAAAAAATCCTGCGCAACATCCAGCGGCCGCAACAGGCCCAGGTCAAGCCGGCCGCGCTGGCGGCGATCGGGCTGGTGGTGCTGGCCGCCGTCCTGATTCCGGTGGCCGGGTCGCTGATGAGCTCCGGCCGCCCCGCGACGCCCAGCCGCCCGGCCGCGGCCCCGCCCATCGACGCCTCGCTGGTCAGGCTGACCGACGTCCAGGAAATCAAGACGCGCGGCCGTTCGCAACTGGTCATGATGGTGCGCAACGAGACCGGCAGGAAAATCGACGTGCCCCGCGTGACGGCGTCATTCTTCCAGGGCGAGCTGTCGCTGTCGTCCTCATCGGGCTCGGCGCCGGCGCGCACGCTGCAGCCGGGCGAATACACCCCCATGACGATCTCGGCGCCGGACAAGGCATACACCCGCTACACCCTGCAGGTCGGCACGCCGTCGCCCGCCCGCGGCAAGAACAACGACGTGGCCGCCAGCCAGGTTCAGCTGGTCCGGAACGACGGCAGCCACCGCCTGGTCGGCCTGGTCAGGAACCAGGGAGCCGACCCGGCCAACAGCACCCAGATCACCGTGATGCTGTATGGCGCGGACGGCAAGCTGATCGGCATCGGCAACGGCTACGCCACGGCCAGCCCGCTTGCGCCCGGCGCGCTGACGTCTTTCGACGTGCGCTGCGAGATGCTGGGCGACGCTCAGGTCGCGTCCTACGATTACATGGTGCAAAGTGAAAGCTGACCCCTCCGATTCCAGGCGTCTGTCCGCGCCGGCCGCGGCCGGACTCGGGCTGATCCTGCTTGCCGCGGGCGGGTTCGCCTTGTGGAAGTACACGACCATCCTGCCATGGAGCGGGCTACCCGCCGCCCGGTCCGCCCTCGCCCCCGCCGCCGCGGCGCCCCGGGAGGAAGCCCCGCCCAGCCGCATCGTGCGCGTCAGCCCGGCCAGCTTGCGGGTCATCGACCACGTTCGCCTGACCACCGAAGAGCTGCTGGACCCGGATTTCGCCCTGTTCGACCCGGCCAAACTCAAGCTGTCGGCGCCGCGCCGGCTGCTCGACGAGATAGAACGGCCCATCCTGTACGCGGAACTGGTCAATACCAGCGACCAGTACGTCGCCATCGCGCCCCGCGCGGAAATCGCGGTCTTCGACGGTTCGCGCCAACTGGACCTGCGCCAGGCCTGGAGCCTGCCCGCCAACCTGTACCCCGGCGAAAGGGTGCCGGTGGCGCTCAGCGGCCGCGTCGACCGCTACACCGAGGTCAAGACCGGCTGGCTGCCAGCCAAGCGCGCCGCCCTCCCGGGGCCGCGTCCCCAGCTTGCCGTCACAGTGGAACACACCGAGGCCGCCGTGGGCACCGGCACCCTGAACTTCAGCTACCGCTACCGCTACAAGTACGTGACGGTGCAGGGCCGGGTCCGCAACGACAGCCCGTCCGAAGTGGAAAAAGTGCGCGTGTGGGTCAGCCTGTACGACGCCCAGGACAAGCTGTCCGGCGCCAGCTTCCAGGAGCTGCGGCTGCCCCGGCTCCCGCCGGGCGACAGTGCGCCCTTCGAAGTGAGCGTCAAGCAATATGGGGGCAACTTCGCCCGTGTCGGCGTGGTGTACGACGCGGTGGCGCGCTAGGCGCCAGCCGCGTTTCCCCGGAAAAGGCGGCCGCGACGGCCGCCTTTTCCTTGCCCGGGCCCTCCCCTGGCGCCGCCCGGCGTAGCCCTGAAGCAACAACGGCGCTGCCAAGTCTTATATAAGATATAAGACATTTGCTTGCCGCCCCTACTTCCTTCTACAATTCCGGCGAACAACCCTTCTTCCAACCCGACTTTGAGCAGGCCTCACATGCTGGATACTTACCGCCAACACGTTGCCGAACGCGCGGCTCTGGGGATCCCCCCGCTGCCCCTTACGGCCAAACAAACCGCTGAACTGATCGAACTGCTGAAGAACCCGCCCGCTGGCGAGGAGCAGAACCTGGTCGAACTGCTGACCCACCGCGTGCCGGCCGGCGTGGACGATGCCGCCAAGGTCAAGGCCTCGTATCTGGCCGCCGTGGCGCTGGGCAAGGAAGCTTGTGCGCTGATCAGCCGTGCCAAGGCGACGGAACTGCTGGGCACGATGCTCGGCGGCTACAACATTGGCCCGCTGGTCGAACTGCTGGACGATGCGGAAATCGGCACCATCGCCGCCGATGCGCTCAAGAAGACGCTGCTGATGTTCGACGCCTTCCACGACGTGAAGGAAAAGGCCGATCGCGGCAACGCCAACGCCAAGGCAGTGCTGCAAAGCTGGGCCGACGCCGAATGGTTCACCAGCCGTCCGGAACTGCCGGAAAGCCTGACCATCACGGTCTTCAAGGTGCCTGGTGAAACCAACACCGACGACCTGTCGCCGGCGCCCGACGCCACGACCCGCCCCGACATCCCGATGCACGCCCTGGCGATGCTGAAGAACAAGCGCGACGGCGCCGCGTTCGAACCCGAAGAAGACGGCAAGCGCGGCCCGATCAAGTTCATCGAATCGCTGAAGGACAAGGGCCACCTGGTCGCCTACGTGGGCGACGTGGTCGGCACGGGCTCGTCGCGCAAGTCGGCCACCAACTCGGTGCTGTGGTTCACGGGCGAAGACATCCCCTTCGTGCCGAACAAGCGCTTTGGCGGCGTGTGCCTGGGCAACAAGATTGCCCCGATCTTCTACAACACCATGGAAGACGCCGGCGCCCTGCCGATCGAACTCGACGTTTCCAAGATGGAAATGGGCGACGTGGTCGAACTGCGCCCCTACGACGGCAAAGCCATCAAGAACGGCGAAGTCATCGCTGAATTCGAAGTGAAGTCCGACGTGCTGTTCGACGAAGTGCGCGCCGGCGGCCGCATTCCGCTGATCATCGGCCGCGGCCTGACGGCCAAGGCGCGCGAAGCGCTGGGCCTGCCGGCCTCCACGCTGTTCCGCCTGCCCAAGGATCCGGTCGACTCCGGCCGCGGCTACAGCCTGGCCCAGAAGATGGTCGGCCGCGCTTGCGGCCTGCCGGAAGGCAAGGGCGTGCGCCCGGGCACCTACTGCGAGCCGAAGATGACCTCGGTCGGCAGCCAGGACACCACCGGCCCCATGACCCGCGACGAACTGAAGGACCTGGCCTGCCTGGGATTCTCGGCCGACCTGGTCATGCAGTCGTTCTGCCATACCGCCGCCTACCCGAAGCCCGTGGACGTCAAGACGCACCACACGCTGCCTGACTTCATCAGCACGCGCGGCGGCGTTTCGCTGCGCCCGGGCGATGGCGTGATCCACTCCTGGCTGAACCGCATGCTGTTGCCCGACACCGTCGGCACCGGCGGCGATTCCCACACCCGCTTCCCCATCGGCATCTCGTTCCCGGCCGGCTCGGGCCTGGTGGCCTTTGCCGCCGCCACGGGCGTGATGCCGCTGGACATGCCGGAATCGGTGCTGGTCCGCTTCAAGGGCAAGCTGCAGCCCGGCGTCACCTTGCGCGACCTGGTCAACGCCATTCCGCTGTACGCCATCAAGCAAGGCCTGCTGACGGTCGCCAAGCAAGGCAAGAAGAACATCTTCTCCGGCCGCATCCTGGAAATCGAAGGCCTGCCGGACCTGAAAGTCGAACAAGCCTTTGAACTGTCGGACGCTTCCGCCGAACGTTCGGCCGCCGGCTGCTCGGTGCACCTGAACAAAGAACCGATCATCGAGTACATCAACAGCAACATCGTGATGCTGAAGTGGATGATCGCCAACGGCTACGAAGACGAGCGCACGCTGGGCCGCCGCATCAAGGCCATGGAAGCCTGGCTGGCTGATCCGCAGCTGCTGGCTCCGGACGCCGACGCCGAATACGCCGCCGTCATCGAAATCGACCTGGCCGACGTGCATGAGCCCATCGTGGCCTGCCCGAACGACCCCGACGACGTCAAGACGCTGTCGGAAGTTGCCGGCGCCAAGATCGACGAAGTGTTCATCGGCAGCTGCATGACCAACATCGGCCACTTCCGCGCAGCCTCCAAGCTGCTGGAAGGCAAGCGCGACATCCCGGTCAAGCTGTGGATTGCTCCGCCGACCAAGATGGACGCCACGCAACTGACCGAAGAAGGCCACTACGGCGTGTTCGGCACCGCCGGCGCCCGCACGGAAATGCCGGGCTGCTCGCTGTGCATGGGCAACCAGGCACAAGTGCGCGAAGGCGCCACCGTCATGTCGACCAGCACCCGCAACTTCCCGAACCGCCTGGGCAAGAACACGAACGTGTACCTGGGTTCGGCGGAACTGGCCGCCATCTGCTCCAAGCTGGGCCGGATTCCGACCAAGGACGAGTACATGTCGGATATGGGCGTCATCAACAAGAGCGGCGACCAGATCTATCAGTACCTGAACTTCGACAAGATCGCGGACTACAAGGACGTGGCCGACGTAATCGAGGTCTAAGCCTCACGCGCCCGCCAGGCCTCGCAGCCTGCCAGACGGCCCCGGTAATCCGGGGCCGTTTTTTTATGCGTTCCTCCACCTTTTTTCGGACGATTGCGCTTCCGGGCTGAAACGTTTTTATACAATCCCGGTAAGCAATGACACATCGTCCGCAACCGCCGGGGAAACCCCGGCGCCATTCCCTGGAGAAAGCCTGCCAATGACCCGGCTCTTGCTGCCGCCGCTTTTGCTGGCGCTTGCCGGCTGCGCCACCGCGCCGCCCTCGAACCCCGAGAACATTTGCGCCATCTTTCGCGAGAAGCCGGATTGGCACGACGCCGCGCTGAAAGTGCAGAAGAAATGGGGCGCCCCGGTGCCGGTCCCCATGGCCATGATGTACCAGGAATCCTCGTTCAAGCAGGACGCGGTGCCGCCCCGCTACTACTTCCTGGGCATCATTCCCTGGGGCCGCGTCAGTTCCGCTTACGGCTATGCCCAGGCCAAGGACGAAACCTGGGCCGACTACAAGAATGACGCCGGCGGCTGGGGCTCCAGCCGCGACAACTTTGCCGACGCGCTGGACTTCATGGGCTGGTACATGAGCAAGACGCAGCGGATCAACGGCATTTCAAAATGGGACGCCTACGGGCAATACCTGAACTATCACGAAGGCTGGACCGGCTACCGCAACCGCAGCTACGACCGCAAGGCCTGGCTCAAGACCGTATCGCAAAAGGTGCAGGCGCGCGCAGAGAAATTCACGGCGCAGTACAAGAGCTGCGAGTCCAGCCTGACGCGGGGGGGATGGTTGTGGTGAGGGTCCCTCTTCCGGGTTGAAAACACAGAAATGAAAAATCCCGGCGCAAGGCCGGGATTTTTCCTGCACACCGGCCGAAGCCGGCCGCCGTCAGAAGTCCATGCTGGCCGTCAGCGAGAACGTGCGCGGTCCGCCCAGCACCAGGTAGCCGTTGCCGGGATAGCCGCCCACCGACGACCAGTAATTGCGGTTGGCGATGTTGTCGACGCGGGCGCGCAGGGTCAGGACATGGCCGTCCACGTCCATCATGTAGCGCAGGCCGGCATCGAAACGAGTCCAGCCGGGAACCTTGAGCGTGTTGGCGTCATTCGCGTAGGACGAGCCCGTGTAAACCACGCGGCCGTCCACGGCCAGGCCTTCGACGCCCGGGATGTCCCATTCCACGCCCATGTTGGCCTGGAAGCGCGGCACGCCGATCACGCGGTTGCCATCCAGCGAGGCCGTGCCGGTGCGGCGCTGCTGGGCATCCAGCCAGGTCAGGCCGCCCAGGAGACGCACGCTCTTGACGGGTTCGCCGAACACCGTGAGCTCGACGCCTTGATGGCGGTCCTCGCCGGAGGTGGTCAGTTCGTTGCTGGAGTTGTACATGGCGCGCGGCTTGTCCGTGGAGAACAGGGCCAGGCCACCGCCCAGTCCTTCCCCTTCGTACTTCACGCCGACTTCCTTTTGCTTGGAGACAAAGGCCGGCAGGCTCTGGCCGACGTTGGGCACCGGCTTGCCGCCGGCCGTCGCGGGCGCGGTCGGGCCGGCAACCAGGGCTTCGATGTAGTTCGCGTACAGGGAAACGCTGGGTGCGACCTTGACGACCAGACCGGCGGCGGGCGAGTTGTGGCTGGTGTCGTAAGCGCCGCTCTCCTTGCCCGTGTTGTATGCATAGTCCCGTTGGGACAGGCGCTGGTGGCGGATGCCGGCCGTGAACAGCACCTTGTCGTCCAGGAAGGACATGGTGTCGCCGATGGCATAGCTGCTCAGGCGCGTGCGCCCCTGCAGCGCCGGGTTGTCCAGGTCGTTGCCGCGCAGCGCGCCAGCGCTGAATGCCGGCTTGTCATACGAAATCGGGTTGTAGATGTTGGTGGCGAACGTGTTCCGGAAGTCCATCACGTAGGCGTTCTTCTTCTTCAGGTCGAAGAAAGACGCCGACACGACGAACTCATGGCCCACCGAACCGGTGCGCGCCTTGGCGCGCAAGCCCAGTTCACCCGTGTTCACGCTGTCCTCGCGGGTGTTGTCGAAACGGTAGAAGTTGCCATCGCCCGTGCTGCCGTTGGTCAGCGTGACGTTGCCCAGCGAATTGGCTTCGTCGCTGCGGCGCATGCCGAAGGCCGCATAGGCCGTCAGCTTATCGCTGAAATCATGCTCGGCGCGCACCGTGCCGAACCAGTCGCGCTCGTTCGAATAGGACCACGGCTGGGCATAGTTGGAGCTGGCGTCCGGCGCGTCGGGCACGGTGGTGACGCCGGCGCCCAAGGTCACATTGGGACGCGCGCGCTTGAGCTTGTTTTCCTGCCAGCCGATGTCGGCGGACAAACGCGTATCGGCGGAGCGCCAGTCCAGGCCCAGGGACACCAGGCTGGTGCGGGAATGCTCATCGTCGATACCGGTGTCGCCGCTGCGCTGCGCGGCGTTCAGCCGGATGCCGGTGCTGTCGTCGGGACCGAAGCGGCGCGCGATGTCGGTGGACAGCAGGAACTGGCCGCCGCTGGACACGCCGGTGGTGACGCGGGTCAGCGGTTCATTCGGCGCGCGCTTGGGCACCAGGTTGATCACGCCGCCGATGCCGCCGCCGCCGGGCGTCGCGCCGGTCAGGAAGGCCGACGCGCCGCGCAGCACTTCCACGCGTTCGAACAGTTCGGTCGCGATGTATTGGCGGGGCAGCAGGCTGTACAGGCCGTTATAGGCCACGTCGTCCGAGCTCAGGATGAAGCCGCGGATGAAATACGACTCCTGGAAATTGCCGAAGCCGCGCGCCACGCGCACCCCGGGGTCATTCTGCAGCACGTCGCCCACGCTGCGCGCCTGCCTGTCCTGGATCAGCTCGTTCGTATAGCTGGTGATGCTGAACGGCGTGCTCATGTTGTCCTGCGTGCCCAGCAGTCCGACGCGGCCGCCGCGCGCCACCTGTCCGCCCGCGAAGGGAGCGGCGAGGCCGCCGGCCGACGCGTCGGCGCTGGCCTCTACCCTGATGGCGTCCATCGACGTCACGGAGCCGTTGGATCCGGCGGGTTGGGCCTGGGGCGCGGTTTGGGCGTGAACGGCGCCAAGGCACGGCAGCGCCGCGGCCATGCATGCAAGAGTTCGGATTTTCATATCGGGACGCTGGTAGGGGCGGAAACACTCCGCGTTGCGGTAGGCAGGGCCGCAAAATCCCGTTTTGAACGACCGCGGCGCCCGGGACGGGGCCTGCGGAGCCCATTCGCGCTGGGGTCTTGAGGTCTTACGGAGCAGATGTTACCAAAGGAGAATCGTTCTCATTGCGTCCCTCAAACAGAAAGACCCATTGCGTTGTGGCGCAGCAACAGATCCCCCGCTTCCAGGTTCAGGCAGCAGTCAGGTGCTGCGGGGACGCGTCGAAATCGCCCGCTTCGTAGGCCGCCAGCGCCTGGGTCAGCGCCTGCTGATCGGCCGCCGCCGAAGCGCCGCGAGGGATCACCGGCGCATCTATGGCGGGAGCGGCAATCAGCACGAAATGCGCGGGCGCCCTGCCCGCCATCAGCACCAGCACGCCTTCCTCGCCGTCCGGGGCGGCACGGACGGCCACCGCCGCCCCCTCGGTGAGCACCGCGAAGTCCGGATCCCCGCCCGACATCTTGGGCAGCGGGACCGCCCCCTTGCAGCAATGCCTGGCGCGCACGCCCAGGTCGCCCTGCACGGCATAGACCCAGGCGGTCCATCCCGGCGGCACGGGAACCAGCGTGGTGGCGCCCGGCCGCAGCCAGCCATCCAGCAGCAGCAGCGGTTCGGGCGTCTGCAACGGCGAATCCCAGCCGCCGTAGCTGCCCGAAACCACCCGGACCCGGCCCGCATCGGTCTGGATGACGGGCATTTCCCATGCCCGCAGCAATGACGTCGACGCCGGCTGGGATTTGAGCCGTTCGGGAAGGTCGATAAAAACCTGCAAGCCGTGCAGCCTGGCCTCCCCTGCCGGCCGCTGCGCATGCACGATGCCCCTGCCGGCCAGCGTCCAGAGCAGGTCGCCCGCGCGGATCTCGTCGTTGCTCTCGGTGCTGTCCAGGCTCTGCATCGTGCCCGTGCTGTCTTCCAGCAACAGGGTCGCGGCGCTGATGCCGGCGTGCGGATGCGGCTCGAATGTCGGGCCGGTCATGACGAAATGGTCCACCAGCACAAGCGGCGACATGCCCTGGGAAAAATCGGTATGGCGGAACTGCCGGACAATGCACGCGCTACCCACGGACTTGGTTGAGCTGGTGACGACGGCGCTAAGGTGGAGGGTCAAAAAAAGGCTGCCTGAGTTGTTGCGGATTCGCGGGTGGCGCTCAGCTTATGAGTTCTGCCAATCGGACAGTAGAGGGCAATTTCAGGAATAATTGTCCTGAACAGCAGGACAATGCACGCTTCTCCGCTTACTTCCCCCTTAAACACCCCATGCATGCCCACATTCACCACCTGGACGATCTGCTGCTTTTCAGCGAGGTCGTCGAAAAAGGCGGGTTTTCCGCCGCCGCGCGTGTGTTGAATATGCAACGTTCCAAGCTCAGCCGGCGAGTGGCGGAGCTGGAAGCCCGCCTCGGGCTGCGGCTGCTCCAGCGCAATACGCGCCGCGTATCGCTTACACCGATGGGCGAGCAGATCTACGCGCACGCGCAGGCGATGGCCCGCGAAGCGCGCTCGGTGTTCGATCTGGCGGCGTCCATGGGCGACGTCCCGGGCGGCCTGCTGCGCATCACCGCGCCGTCTCCGCTGGCGGTCACCCTGCTGGGCGACCTGGTAGCGCGCTTCTGCCTGGCCAATCCCGGCGTGCGTGTGCTGCTGGATACGCGCGATCAGATCATCGACCTGGTCGGCGAAGGCTACGACCTGGCGTTCCGCGCCCAGGCGTCGTCGCTGACGGATTCCAGGCTGATCGCGCGCGAACTGGCGCCGGTGCCGCTGATTCTGGTGTGCGACGCAGCCATGGCCCGCGCCGCGCCCCGGCATCCCCGCGACCTGGCCGCCCTGCCCCTGCTGGCCCACGCCACCCTGGATGGACTTCAGACCTGGCGCTTCGCCGGACCGGCGGGCGAAACGGAATCGCTGGAATACCGGCCCCGCTGCCTGAGCAGCAACATGGCGACCTTGCGCTCGATGGCACGCGCGGGCCTGGGGGTGGCGCTGGTGCCGCGCTATCTGTGCGGCGCCCTCCTGGACAAAGGCGAGCTGGTGCAGCTCTTGCCCGCCTGGCAGGCCGCGCCCGCGCGCATCTACGCGGTCATGCCGGCCCGCCGCGGCGAACCCCTGGCCTTGCGGCGCTTCCTGGAGTACGCGGCGGCGGAGTTGCCGGCGCTGCTGGCCTGAACATTGCAAGCCTGGACCGGCGTGCGCTGCCGCGGCGTCGCCGCCATCGTCCAGCGACTGCTCACGCGAAAACGCGGCTCGCGCAGGCCCTAATCCAGCTTGATGTGGTTCGCGCGGATCACCGCTCCCCAGCGCTCGCGGTCCTCCGCCACGTAGCTGTCGGTCTGCGCCTGGTCGCGAGGCGCCTGGATCACCAGTCCAAGCGTCTGGAAACGCTCGCGGAAGTCGGGCTGGGCCAGGACTTTTGCCACTGCGTCCTGCAGCGTGCGCGCCTCGGCGTCCGGCGTGGCCTGCGGCACGGCGATACCGAACCAGGTCGCGGCGCGAAATCCCGGAAAGCCGCTTTCGGCCACGGTGGGCACATCGGGCAGCACGGGCAGGCGATCGGAGGTCGTCACGGCCAGGGCCTTGATCTTGTTTTCCTTCACCAGCGGCAAGGACGTGGAAATGACATCGACCATGAGCTGCGTGTCATTGGCCATCAGCGAGCTCAGCGCGGGCGCGCTGCCATTGAAGGGGATATGCGCGACGTCGATGCCCGTACGCGACTTCAAGAGTTCGGTGGCCAGCTGCAAGGGGTTCCCGATGCCGACTGAGGCATAGTTCAGCTTGCCGGGCCGGGTTTTCGCATAGGCCACGAACTGCGCCAGCGTGGCGGCGGGCACTTCGTTGTTCGCCACGACCACCAGCGGCAATTCGGCCACCACCGACAGCACGCGGAAATCGCGCGCGGCGTCGTACGAGATCTTCTGGTAAAGCATGGGGTTGAGCACCATGCTGGCGTTGCTGGCCAGGAACAGCGTATAGCCGTCGGGCTGGGCGCGGGCCACCTGGGTGGCGGCGATCATGGTGTTGGCGCCCGGCTTGTTCTCCACCACGACAGGTTGCGCAAGCTCACGCGACAGGCGCTCGGCCAGCACCCTGGACAGCTGGTCCGCGGCGCCGCCCGGCGTGTAGGGCACCACCAGCTTGACCGGCCGTTCCGGAAACGCCGCCAGGGCTTGTGGAGCGCCCGCGGCGCACACCAGCATCGCGGCCGCCGCGCGGCCGAACCAGCGATTCATTTTCAACATGCTTGTCTCCCGAGTCTTGAGCGACTCTTGTAGTGGATGCTGCTCGTCTTTTGAAAAATGCGGCCTGGGGCGCTATACCTTGCGCTTGTGGCCCTCCCAGAATTCCGCGCGCAGCCGCCGCTTGGCGATCTTGCCGTTGTCATCGCGCGGCAAGGCCTCGCGCAGCAACAGCTCGCGCGGGACCTTGTAGCGGGCGATCCTGGCGGACAACCATTGCATCGCCTGCGCCGGGTCCAGCCCGGCATCCGGCGCGGGCTGGATCAGGCCCAGCAAACGCTCGCCGAACTCCGCGTCGGGCACGCCGAAGACGGCGCAATCGGCAACGCCGGGGTATTGCATCAGGTGGTGCTCGATTTCAGCGGGATAGATGTTCACGCCGCCGGAGATCACCATGTCCGACTCCCGGTCGCACACGAAGAGGTAGCCGTCCTCGTCCAGATACCCCAGGTCGCCCAGGCCGATCAGGCCGTCGCGCTCCACTGCCTTGCGGGCCTCGGGATGGTTGCGGTAGGTGAAATCGGCATACGCGGGCTGGCGCACATAGATGCGTCCGACCTGGCCCGGCGGGCAGACGGAGCCGTCGTCGGCATAGATGCGGACCTGCGCCGGCCCGATGGGCCGTCCCGCGCTGCCCGGCCGCGCCAGGGCTTCGCGCGAATCGATCGCCGTCACCATGCCCGCTTCGCTGGAGGCGTAGGTTTCATGCACCACCGGCCCCAGCCAGTCGATCATGGCGCGCTTGAGCTCAGGCGCGCACGGGGCGCCGGTGGACGCCACGAAACGCAAGGAGGACAGGTCGAACGACGCCCGGGTGCGTGCGTCCAGCTTGAGCAGGCGCACATACATGATGGGCACCAGGTAGACGGTGTCGATACGGTGCTGTTCGATCAGCCGCAGCACTTCCAGCGGATCGAAGCGCGCCGTCAGCACCAGCGTGTCGCACACCCGCAGCGCCACCTGCGCGAAAACGCTGGGCGCGCTGTGATAGATCGGGGCGGGCAGCAGCGCGCGGCAGCCCGGGCGCAGTCCATAGGCCTGCTCCACCACGGACTCCACCGCCGCCAGGTGCTCGGCCAGGCGTTCCACCGGAAAGGGCTGGCGCACCACGCCCTTGGGACGGCCGGTCGTGCCCGAGGTATAGGCCATGTGCCCGCGCGGCGCCACCAGCGGGCCGTCATAGCGCGGCTGCGCATCGCGCCAGTCGTCGTAATCGTTGGCCTCGAAGGCCGTTTCGCCCGCGCCCATCACCCGCAGCGCCGGCAGGCCGGCCGGCAGCGCCGTCCACACCTGGCGCCACAGGTCGTCTTCGGCGATCAGCAGCTTCGCGCCACTGTCGGTCACCAGGAACGCCACCTCTTCCGCGGTGTAGTGCCAGTTGATCGGGCAGTAATAGCAGCCCAGCCGCTTGCAGGCCTGGATGATTTCAAGATAGGGCATGCCGTTGCGCAGCAGCACCGCGATCACGTCGCCTTCGCGCACACCCATGGCCGCCAGGCCCGCCGCCACCTGTTCGCCCCGGGCGGCCAGCCCGGCGCGGTCCAGCTGGCACTCTCCCGCGATGACCAGCCCGCTCATGCCGGGTTCCCAGCGCGCTGCGCCTTGTCTTGCGCGGTGCGCGCCTCGATCGCCGCGCGCGCCGCGGCCCAGTCGTCATCCGTCCAATCGAAGTACTGCTTGAAGTAGGCGCCGTTGGCCAGGTAGTCGCCGCCGTCCAGCGCAATCGTCTGGCCATTGATCCAGTCGTTGCCCGGCCCCAGCAGGAACGCCGCCAGTTCGCCGATATCGCGGCCGGTGCCCAGGCGCTGCATGGGATTCTGCTTGACCAGCGCGTCCATGCCGTCGCCGTTCGGCCGCAGGCGCGCCGTGGCGCCCTCGGTGGGTATCACGCCCGGCGCGATGGCGTTGAAGCGGATGCCGTGGCGCCCCCACTCGATCGCCAGGGACTTGGTCATGGCATCGATGCCGGCCTTGGACATGGCGGATGGCACCACGAAAGGCGTGCCCGTCCAGATCCAGGTCACCACGATGGACACCACGGCGCCGGGCCGGCCCGAGGCGATCCAGCGCTTGCCCACCGCCTGGGTGGTGTAGAAAGTGCCCCGGAACACGGTGTCGGCGATCGCATTGAAGCCGCGCGCCGAGAGCTTCTCGGTGGGGCTGATGAAGTTGCCCGCGGCATTGTTGATCAGACCGTCCAGTCCGCCATGTTCGGTCCAGATGCCTTCGATCATCGCGTCCACCGCATCGGCGTCCCGGATGTCGACCGCATGCGCGTGCGCCTGGCCTCCGTATCTGGCGCGCAGGGCGGCAGCGGCCTCTTCGACCACGGACAGCCGGCGGCCACACAGATGCACGGCCGCGCCCAAGGAAGCCAACTGTTCGGCCATCGCATAGCCCAACCCGGTGCCTCCGCCGGTAATCAGAATGCGCTGCCCCTGGAACAGGTCTGCGCGGAACATGCTGTCTGGCATGGTGTGTCTCCTGGTTTTGGGTCCAGAATATCAACGCGCCGATGCCGCGACAATCCTTCAATCTGGGTAAACTCTGTTTCCTCAGAGGCAACAATAGATAACGCCCATGTCCACCCTGCCCGCGCTGGACCTGAACCTGATCCAGCTGTTCGTGACCATTGTGGAAGCTGGCACCCTGAGCGAAGCCGCGCTGCGCCAGGGGGTCACGCGGTCGCATGTCAGCCGGAACCTGCAGAAGCTGGAACGCGCCTTCGGCGCGCAACTGATCCGGCGCACCACGCGCCGCCTGGAACTCACGCAGCAGGGAACCGTGCTGTACGAGCACGGCGCGCGCATGGCGCGCGAAGTGGAGTCCGCCCGCCACGCCCTGCAGAAACTGGGCTCGGAGCCCACCGGACACGTGCGGCTGAGCCTGCCCACGGGACTGGGCGAACTGGACCGGCTGCGTCCGCTGCTGGTCCAGTTCGCCTTGCGGCATCCCAGCCTGAGCCTGCGCGTGCTGTTCTCCAACCGCGTCAGCGATTTGATTTCTTCCGAGATCGACGTGGCGCTGCGGGTCATCTCGACCCCGCCCCAAGACTATGTGGCGCGCGAACTGGGCGAGGTGAAGTGGCGCTTGTGCGCATCCCCCGCCTATCTGGAGCGCACGGGCGCGCCGGCCCATCCCCGCGATCTGGGCCGGCTGGATTTCCTGTGCCCGCCCGGTCCCAGGCCGCAGGTGACCCTGCGGCTGCAGCGCAAGGGGCAGACCTACGAGGCCAAGCTTGCGCCCCGCCTGCAATCCGAGTATTTCCCATTCCTGGCGCAGGCCGCCCGCGACGGGGCGGGCGTGGCGCTGCTGCCCGCCTACATCGTGCAGGCGGACCTGCAGGCCGAGCGGCTGCGCGAGGTGCTGCCCGCCTACCGGGCGCAGGGGCCAGGCGACAGGTTATTCATCCTGACATCGCCCACCCCGTATCCGTCAACCGCCCAGCGCGCGCTGGTGGACTTCCTGAAGAGCGAGCTGGAACCGCTGCTGCGCGATTTCCTGGCCTAGGGCCCGCCCGTCCGCCTGGACCGCCCCTCCCGGCATGCGCCACGCAACGGTAGGACTTTCTTGGTAAAACCGTAGGGGTCTTGCGGGCTTTGCGCGCGTCCGCCAAAGTAGCGGTTTGGCCGCACCCTGATTTGTCCGACACGAAACAGGGCCGGAACTTTGACGCGCCCCTGAAGTCTTATATAAGATACAAGACACAAGACTACCCGCGAGCTTGTCTCACATACAATGACAAGCGCGCCAAAACGCCTGAAAATGCCGCCTTCAGCTGGGCAAAACCACGGAGTCCATCATGCCGCACAACACCCTAGACACACTCAAGAATTTCAAGATCGGCAACAAGTCCTGTCAGTACTACTCGCTGCCGGCGCTGGGCAAGGCCCTGGGCATCGATGTGCAGCGGCTTCCCGTCTCCATCCGCATCGTCCTGGAATCCGTGCTGCGCAATTGCGACGGCAAGAAGGTCACGGAAGAGCACGTCAGGCAGCTCGCCAGCTGGCAGGCCAACGCCAAGCGCGAAGATGAGATTCCCTTCGTGGTCGCCCGGGTGGTGCTGCAGGACTTCACCGGCGTGCCGCTGCTGGCCGATATCGCCGCCATGCGCTCGGTGGCCGACAAGATGGGCAAGAGCCCCAAGAGCATCGAGCCCCTGGTGCCGGTCGACCTGGTGGTGGACCACTCGGTCATGATCGACTACTTCGGCACCAAGGACGCGCTGGACCTGAACATGAAGCTGGAGTTCAAGCGCAACCAGGAGCGCTACCAGTTCATGAAGTGGGGCATGCAGGCCTTCGACACCTTCGGCGTCGTGCCCCCGGGCTTCGGCATCGTCCATCAGGTCAACCTGGAATACCTGGCGCGCGGGGTGCACCAGGACAAGAAGAACAATGTCTATTACCCCGACTCGCTGGTGGGCACCGATAGCCACACCACGATGATCAACGGCATCGGCGTGGTCGGCTGGGGCGTGGGCGGCATCGAAGCCGAGGCCGGCATGCTCGGCCAGCCCGTGTACTTCCTGACCCCCGACGTGGTCGGCGTGGAGCTCAAGGGCCAGTTGCGCGGCGGCGTCACCGCCACCGACCTGGTGCTGACCATCACCGAAATGCTGCGGCGTGAAAAAGTCGTGGGCAAGTTCGTCGAATTCTGTGGCGAAGGCACCGCCAGCCTGACCGTGGCCGAACGCGCCACCATCGGCAACATGGCGCCCGAGTACGGCGCCACCATGGGCTTTTTCCCGGTCGACGAGCGCACCATCGACTATTTCCGCGGCACCGGCCGCACCGAAGAGGAAATCGCCGCCTTCGAAGCCTATTTCAAGGCGCAGAAGATGTTCGGCATCCCGGCGGCGCAGGACATCAACTTCACCAAGCTGCTGACGCTGGACCTGTCCACCGTCGCGCCATCCCTGGCCGGCCCAAAGCGTCCGCAGGACCGCATCGAAATCGGCAATGTGAAGAACACCTTCATCGACCTGTTCTCCAAGCCCATCGCCGAAAACGGCTTCAACCAGCCCGCCGAAAAGCTCGCGCAGACGTTCACCACCAGCGCCGGCACCAAGATCAAGAACGGCGACATCCTGATTGCCGCCATCACGTCCTGCACCAACACGTCCAACCCCAACGTGCTGCTGGCCGCCGGCCTGCTGGCCAAGAAGGCCGTGGAAGCCGGCCTGAAGGTGCCCAAGCACATCAAGACCTCGCTGGCCCCCGGGTCGCGCGTGGTCACCGACTACCTGACCAAGACGGGCCTCCTGCCCTACCTGGAAAAGCTGGGCTTCGACGTGGCCGCCTATGGCTGCACGACCTGCATCGGCAACGCGGGCGACCTTACCCCCGACCTGAACGAAGCCATCACCGGCAATGACCTGGTGTGCTCGGCCGTGCTGTCCGGCAACCGCAACTTCGAAGCCCGCATCCACCCGAACATCAAGGCCAACTTCCTGGCCTCGCCCCCGCTGGTCGTGGCCTACGCGCTGGCCGGCACGGTCACGCGCGACCTGATGACCGAACCCGTGGGCCAAGGCAAGAACGGCGACGTCTGGCTGGGCGACATCTGGCCCACCTCCGAAGAAGTCAACGCGCTGCTCAAGCACGCGCTCGACCCCAAGGTCTTCGAGGCCAACTACGGCCAGGTCAAGAGCAACCCGGGCAAGCTCTGGGAGAACATCAAGGGCGTCAACGGCGACACCTACAACTGGCCGGATTCGACCTACATCGCCGAACCGCCCTTCTTCGAAGGCTTCGGCATGACGCCGGCCGCGATGCCCGCCGTCAAGGGCGCGCGCGCGCTGGGCGTGTTTGGCGACTCGGTCACCACCGACCACATCTCGCCGGCCGGTTCCATCAAGGAAACCTCGCCCGCGGGCAAGTGGCTGAAGGAGAACGGCGTGATGAAGGCCGACTTCAACAGCTATGGCTCGCGCCGCGGCAACCATGAAATCATGATGCGCGGCACCTTCGCCAACGTGCGCATCAAGAACCTCATGATCCCGTCGCTGCCCGACGGCAGCCGCTTCGAAGGCGGCGAAACGCTGTTCCAGCCCACCGGCGAACAGATGTCCATCTATGACGCGGCCATGAAGTACGTCGCGGCGGGCACGTCCACCGTGGTGTTCGGCGGCGAAGAATACGGCACCGGCTCGTCGCGCGACTGGGCCGCCAAGGGCACCCAGCTGCTGGGCGTGAAGGCCGTGATCACCCGCAGCTTCGAACGCATCCACCGCAGCAACCTGGTGGGCATGGGCGTGCTGCCCCTGCAATTCAAGGGCTCGGACAGCGTGCAGTCGCTGGGCATCACCGGCGAAGAGACGTACGACATCTCGGGCCTGGAAAACGGCATCAAGCCGATGCAGGACGTGACGCTGACGATCACCCGCAAGGACGGTTCGAAGCAGGACGTGACGGTGCTGCTGCGCATCGACACCCCGATCGAAGTCGACTACTACCAGCACGGCGGCATCCTGCCCTTCGTGCTGCGCCAGCTGCTGGCGGCCTGAACACGGCGGTAAGAACAGCCCCGGAACCGCAAGGTTCCGGGGCTTTTTCACGCCCGACGCCGCCGGGCGCGGTGTCAGTCGAACTGGTACGCGTCCATCGCCAGCGCGCTGTACGAGACTTCGTCGGTCAGCCGCCGCGCGGCCGGCCCGCCCGCCCCCAGCGCCACATACAGGGGCATCAGGTGGTCGTCGTGCGGATGGGCCTGCATGGCGCCCGGCGCCTGGGCCTGCCAGTCCAGCAGGGCCGGCACGTTGTGCTCGGCCAGGTTACGGGCATACCACTCCTGGAAAGCCGGCACATACGCCGCCGCGGGCGCGTTCTGCGGCATGCGGACATGGCGCAAGTTGTGCGTGAGCGAACCCGACCCGATGATCAGGATGTCTTCGTCGCGCAAGGGCGCCAGCGCCCGGCCCAGCTCCATCTGGCCCGCCGCGTCGCGCCCCATGTCCAGCGACAGCTGCACGACGGGCACGTCCACGTCGGGATACAGATAGCGCAGCGGCACCCAGGCGCCATGATCCAAGGGGCGCCGCGGATCGCGGTCCGCGGAGATGCCCGACTCGGCCAGCAAGGCCTGCACGCGCGCGGCCAGCGCCGGTGAGCCCGGCGCCGCGTACTGCAAGGTATAGAGCTCGGGCGGAAAGCCCCCGAAGTCGTGCCAGGCCACTTGCTGGTCGCGGGTGGACAGCGCCAGGCCCTCGCCCATCCAGTGCGGCGACACCACCAGGATGCCGCGTGGCTTGCGGCCCTGCGCGGCGCTCCAGTCCGCCAGCGCCGGACCGGTCAGGCCGGGCTCAACAGCCAGCATGGGTGAACCATGGGAAACAAAAAGCGTAGGCCAACGCATGGCGATGCCTCCAGAAATCATGTCGATGGCCTTATTTTCGGCCGTTTCAATATAGCAATAAACCCCCCGCATCGACATAATCTGTTGCTGATACCGGTTCAATCAGACGGCGGCCGGCTTACTGGCAAGCATGGCCGCCGAGCCCGGCCGCGGCTGGCTCCGCAAGGCGGGGCGTCTTGCCCCCCGGCCGGGTGTGGCGGGCGTTAAACTACGTCGTTACACACTTATTGGACGTCCCCCGAAGTTATGGCCCGATCCCGCAGCCAATCCGCTCCCCGCATGACCCGTGACGCCACCCGCCTGGTTGCGCTTGCCCAAGCGCTGAACCGTTCGGGCAGCCGCGTCGAAGACGTGTTCTGGGAGAACCAGCTTGGCGAAGCGATTCCGAAGCTGCTGAAAGCGGGGCAGGATGCCCCCCTGGAAGCGGCGCTGGACCACCTTGCGCAAAGCGACGTGGGCGCCTATGAAGTCTTGATCGAGCAGGCGGAAACACTGTCCGAATCGATGAAGATCGAAAAGAACGGCGTCCGGTACGACGTATTGCTGATCGTCGCCCCCATCGTCGCCTGGACCCGCTATGCCATCCCCACCGGCCCCGTTTCCGCCAGCGCCCAGCAGGCGCTGCTGGCCCAGCTGCACGGACATGTCCTGTCCAGCAAGGCCCGCAGCGCGCTGATGCCCCTGGTGGTCAGCGTCGACCAGATGCCCCGCACCTTCTCCGAGACCTGGCAATGGCTGCAACGCCTGGGTTCGCAGGCGCTGGGCGCCGAAACCACCAAGCCGGCGCTGAACACCGAAGTCGAGACCGCGAACATGCTGGCCGACACCCGCTATATCGTGGGAGCCGTGGCGGTGCCCGAGAACGAGCCTATCTTCCGCTGGCAGGAACACCTGGGCGACGCCGAGGCCAGCCGCGATGCCTGCCAGCAACAATGGGCCGCGCAGGCCCAGCCCACGCTGGCCACGCTGCTGCCCGGTTGCGGTTTTGAATCGCTGCTGCCCGACGCCTACTACGTCAGCAACCGCGAAGCGGACCGCCAGGTGCGTCCCCTGTCGCTGCGCGCGGCGATCAGCTGGCTGGAAGGCGCCGTCAGTCTCGAAGCCTCGCAATTGCGGGCCGTCGTGGCCGGCTGCGGCGAAGGCCGCATAGACGAATACCGCATCAGCTTTACGGCGCGCAGCAGCAACGACGTGTACTACGGCTGCGTATGGCCCTTGTACGGACGCGAGGAAGACCTGGCGTCCGACGAAGGCCAGCCCGACGTGGTCGACGAGATCGCGGCGCTGCTCAAGGAATACGGCGTCACGGACGTGCGCCGCATTCCCGGCGTGCTGCCGCCCGAGTATTGCGAAGACTGCGGCGCGCCCTACTTCCCAAATCCGCTTGGCGAGCTGGTGCATGCCGAGCTGCCCGAGGATGCCGAAGCCGCCCCCGCCCAGTTTCACTAGGGCGGCGATGCAAGCGGACATCTTCTGCCGGGTCGTCGACAACTATGGCGACATCGGCGTCTGCTGGCGCCTGGCGCGCCAGCTGGCGCGGGACCACGGCTGGCAGATCCGCCTGTGGGTCGATGACCTGGTCAGCTTCGCGCGTATCCAGCCCGGCATCGACGCCCGCCTGCCTCGACAGCGGGCGGGTGGCGTGGACATCGTCCACTGGTCGGATGCGCCCAACCCGGCGCTGACCGCGCGCGACGTGGTCATCGAGGCATTCGCCTGCGATCCGCCCGCGGCCTTCCTGGACAGCATGCGCCAGGCCCATCCCGCCTGGATCAACCTGGAATACCTGAGCGCCGAGCCCTGGGTGGAAAGCTGCCACGGCCTGCCGTCGCAACGGCCCGACGGGCTGGTGAAGCACTTTTTCTTCCCCGGTTTCACGCCGGCCACCGGCGGCCTGCTGCGCGAACCCGGCCTGTCCGCCGAGCGCGATGCGCTGCAGGCATCCGACGAAAAACAAGAGAGTTTCCTGCGGTCTGTCGGCGTGCCGCAGGACGCGCTGTCGCTGCGGCGCAAGGGCGCCCGCACCGTGTCCCTGTTTTGCTACCCCTCCGCGCCTGCCGGCCAACTGGTTCAGGCCCTGGCGGCCGACCCGCGTGCAACCGTGCTGCTCGCCCCCCAGGGAGTGGCTCCGGGCCTGGAAGCGGCGTGCCAGGCGCCCGGCGCGCCCCGGCTGGCCCGCCTGCCCTTCGTCTCCCAGCCCGACTTCGACCGTCTGCTCTGGTGCGCCGACATCAATTTCGTGCGTGGCGAGGATTCCTTTGTCCGCGCCGCCTGGGCCGCCCGCCCGCTGGTCTGGCAGATCTACCCGCAGGACCAGAACATCCATCTGGAAAAGCTGGAGGCATGGCTGGCCCGCTATCCGGCCCCCGAATCCGCGCAGGCGCTCATCCGGGCGTGGAATCAGCCGGAAACGGGGCAGACGCCCTCCGCAGCCAGCGCCGCGCTGGAGCCCGCCGCCTGGCAGGCCTGGGCGGCCGCAGCCCGGCACTGGGAGGCCAGCCAGTCGGCGCTGCCCGGCCTGGCTGAAAATCTGGCTGCCTTTTGCGCAGACTTGGCCAAGAAACGTTAGAATAGAGAGTTTTCTGAGTTGCCCTGAATTGTCGGGCCTCAACTATGACGCCTCCCGGGGTGTGCACGAAACCGTCTACCCAGATCAGGTCTACCCAGACCCGCAATCTGCAACGGCGACTTCTGCAAGCACGGCGAGTGCACCCATCACCCCCGGAGTTTTATCGATGAAAACCGCTCAGGAATTGCGAGTCGGCAACGTGGTCATGGTCGGCAAGGATCCCCTCGTGGTCCAGAAGGCCGAATACAACAAGTCTGGCCGTAACGCCGCCGTTGTGAAGCTGAAGTTCAAGAACCTCTTGACCGCCTCGGCCAGCGAATCGGTCTACAAGGCCGACGAAAAGTTCGAAGTCGTCCAGCTGGATCGCAGGGAATGCACCTATTCCTACTTCGGCGACCCGATGTACGTCTTCATGGACGAAGAGTACAACCAGTACGAAATCGAAGCCGACAGCATGGGCGACGCCCTGAACTACCTGGAAGAAGCGATGCCCGTGGAAGTGGTCTTCTACGACGGCCGCGCCATTTCGGTGGAACTGCCCACGACGATCGTCCGCGAAATCACCTACACCGAACCCGCCGTCCGTGGCGATACGTCGGGCAAGGTGACCAAGCCGGCCAAGATCAACACCGGCTACGAACTGAACGTGCCGCTGTTCTGCGCCATCGGCGACAAGATCGAAATCGACACCCGCACGAACGAATACCGCAGCCGCGTCAACAACTGATCCGGCCCAGCGATAAAAAAAGCCAGACCCACGCGGGTCTGGCTTTTTTATTGCCTGGGCGCCGCCCGCTACTGCAGGCGTTCGTCGTCCAGGAAATCGGGCACGGCCATGACCTCGATGCCGTCCTCGGCGAGCGATTCGCGCTCTTCGGGGGTGGCGGTGCCGCGGATGGGGCGGTCGTCGGCGTCGCCGTCGTGGATGCGGCGGGCCTCTTCGGCAAAGCGCGGCCCCACGTTTTCGGTGCTGCGCACCAGCGCGCGCACCTGGCGCATGACAACCGCTTGCAGCGCCGCCATTTTCTCGGCGTCGGACGCGCCGGCCGGCACCGCGGGCTGGGCCGCGGGCGCATGCAGATGCGCCACGTTCAGGCGCGGCGCGGACAGGCGCTTGGTGATGCTGGCCGAACCGCAAACCGGGCACGTGACAAGGCCACGCGCCTGTTGCGCGTCATAGTCTTCGTGCGAACCGAACCAGCCTTCAAAGATATGGCTGTGTTCGCACTGGAGGTCAAAAACTTTAAGGGCCATGGCATCAATATGGGGATCTACACCCAGAATACAAGATTCCGCCCCGATCGGCGGCCAGGCCGCCCGTTACAGCGCCTGCGCCCCCCGGGCGGAAAAGGATGAACGCCGCCGGTTCAGGCCTGGTCTGGCGGCCCGAACTGCAACCGCGGAACCGCCGCCAGCAGCCTGCGCGTCACTTCCTGGCGTGGCGCAAGCAGCACCGCCTCGGCCTGCCCCAGTTCGATGATGCGCCCCCCGTCCATCACGGCGATGCGATCCGCCAGGTACTCGACCACGCCAAAGTTGTGCGTAATGAAGAGATAGGCGATGCCGAGCTCGTCCTGAAGCTCGCGCAGCAGGTCCAGGATCTGGGCCTGCACCGAAACGTCCAGCGCGGACGTGGGTTCATCGCAGATCAGCACCTTGGGTTCGACCGCCAGCGCGCGCGCGATTGCGATGCGCTGGCGCTGGCCGCCCGAGAATTCATGCGGGTAGCGAGTCAGCGTGTTGGCCGGCAGCCCGACTCGCTCGATCAATTGCGCCGCATGCTTTTGCCGGGCCTCCTTGCTCATGCCGCGCCGCAGGGACGCCAGCCCTTCGTCCAGGATCTCGCCCACGCGCATGCGCGGGTCCAGTGACGCGTACGGATCCTGGAAAACGATTTGAATGTCCTGGCGCAGTCGCTGCAGCTGGCGGCGGTCGGCGGACAGCAGGTCCTGCCCTTGCAGCATGGCGCGGCCCGACACCCGCGCGCCGTCGATCAGCCGCAGCAAGGCCTTGCCCGTGGTGGTCTTGCCGCAGCCGGACTCGCCCAGCAGGGCCAGGGTCTCGCCCGCGCGCAGCGTGAAGGTCACGCCGTCCACGGCCTTGACCCAGGAGACGATGCGGCGCAGCGGGCCCTTGCGCACCGGGTAGTGAACCTTCAGGTCCTGCACATCCAGCACCACGCCGGTCGCGTGCGCGGCGCGGCTCAGCGCGCGCTGGCCGCGGTCTTGTTCGGCCGCGTCGCGCCCCTGTTCCGTCAGCGGCACGCCACGCTTGTCGAAGGTCGGGATCGCCTCGAAGAGCTGCCGCGCATAGGGATGCTTGGGCGCGCGGAAGAACTCCTCGGCGCTGGCGCTTTCGACGATCTCGCCGCCGCGCATCAGGGCGACGTGGTGCGCCACGTTCTTCACCACCGCCAGGTCATGCGTGATGAGCAGCACCGCCATGCCCATTTCCTGCTGGATGCCTGCCAGCAGGTCCAGCACCTGCGCCTGCACCGTGACATCCAGGGCGGTGGTCGGCTCGTCGGCGATCAGCAGCAGGGGCTCGGCCGCCAGCGCGATCGCGATCATGACGCGTTGCTTCTGCCCTCCCGAGAACTGGAAGGGATAGTCGTCGATGCGGCGCTCGGGCTCCGGAATGCCGACCCGCCGCAACCAGTCGATGGCTCTTGCGCGCGCCGCGGCGCCGCGCAGAGGGGTGTGCGCGGTCAGCGTCTCGGTGATCTGGTCGCCCACGCGCATGACCGGGTTCAGGCTGGTGGACGGCTCCTGGAAGATGATGCCGATCCGGCCGCCCCGCACGCCGCGCATGGCGCTTTCGGGCAGCCGGTTGAGGTCTTCGCCGTCCAGGCCGATCTGTCCGCCCACGATGCGCCCGGCATCCGGCAGCAGGCGCAGCAGCGCCAGCGCCGTCATGCTCTTGCCGCAGCCGGACTCACCGACCAGCGCGAAGGTCTCGCGCCTGGAGATGGCAAGCTCCAGGCGCTTGACCGCATGCGTCATGCCGCTTTCGCCCGCGACGTCCACGTCCAGGCCTTTCACGATCAGCAAAGGCGTGTCCTGGCTCATGGCGCCTCTCCCGTCTTGGAGGCGCGCGCATCGGCGGCCAGCACCGCGCCCGGACGCCGGCCGAAAAAGCCCAGTCGCGCCAGGCGGCTGGGCTTGAACCGGCGGGTGCGCGGATCGAAGGCGTCGCGCACCGCGTCCGCGAACAGATTGGCGGCCAGCACCAGCGCCAGCATGAAAATAAAGGCGGTCATCAGGTTCCACCAGATCATGGGATCGCGGGACATTTCCAGCCGCGCGCCGTCGATCATCGAGCCAAAGGAATTCATGCTGGGATCCACGCCGATACCCAGGTACGACAGCACGGCCTCATACAGCACCAGGCCCGAGAACTCCAGCACCACGGTGATCAGCACCAGGTGCGCGACGTTGGGCAGCAGGTGGCGGGTCATGATGCGCCAATGCGATACGCCGAACGCGCGCGCCGCCTGCACGTATTCCAGTTCGCGCAGCTTGAGGGTTTCGGCGCGCAGCAGGCGGCACAGCCCCGCCCAGCCCGTCAGGCCCAGGATCATGCACAGCAGGAACAGCCGCAGATCCGCGCGGGCGGCGGACGTGTCGAACAGGTCGGAGTGATTGTCGATGTACACCTGCATCATCAGCGCGCAGGCGGCCACCAGCAACACGCCGGGGATCGAGGTGATGGTGGTGTAGAGGTACTGGATGGCGTCGTCGACCTTGCCCTTGAAATAGCCGGCGGCGATGCCGAAGATGATGGCGGGCGGCAGCATCGCCAGCGTGGTCAGGCTGCCGATGACCAGCGCCGTGCGGATGCTCTTGAGGGCCTGCCACAACACGTCGTTGCCGATGCGGTCCGTGCCCAGCACGTGATAGCCGCTGGACAGGCCGGCCAGCGCGCCGACGGTCAGGCAGAGCAAGGCGAAGGTGATGGTCATGGCCCGCCATGGCACGTCGGCGCGGCCGGCCAGCAGTTCCTCGGCGGCGTGGGAAGCCGAACCCGTGGCCCGCGCCAGGCAGGCAAAGAGCAGCGCCGCCCCCGCCAGCGAGACAAGCAGCCCGACCGCCAGACCCAGCCCCAGGCGCCTGGCGATGTCGGCCGGGCGCTCCTTGTCGGGGTCGGTCAAATGGGTGGCGGCGCCGCGCAGCCGCGGGAAATCGCGCACCGGCTTGTCGTCGACAAGCATGGTTTCCTTGGTGAACTGATGCGCGGCCAAGGGCTCGGAATAGGTTTTCTCGGGCCGGTTCAGCACGGTGCCGGCCAGCAGTCCGTCCAGCGCGGACTGCACGGCGGGCGCGTAGACCGGCGCGGCATCGGCCGCGGCGCCGGGCGCTGGCGGCAACAGCGGGCGGTAGTGCACCGAGTCCAGCAGGCCCACCACGGAAAAGGCGATCAGGATGACCGCGGAACACATGGCGGGCGTGTCGCGGGCCACGCGCGCCCAGGTGGACCGCAGGTTGGGGCTGCGGCGCACGTGCCACACGTAGGCCAGGGCGCCCAGCACCATCAGCCACAGCGCGATATCGGTCCAGAGGAAGACGAACTTGGGCATGGCGGCTACTCGAATCGGACGCGGGGGTCGGCCAGCGTGTAGGAAATGTCGGCCAGGATCAGCCCCACGATATAGAGCGCGGCCCCCAGGAACACCATGGCCCGCACGATGGAGAAGTCCTGCGCGTTGATGGCGTCGATGGTGTAGCTGCCCAGGCCAGGGATGCCGAAGAACGATTCCGCGATCAGGCTGCCCATGAACAGCAGCGGCAGCGCGGCGACCGTGCTGGTCAGGATGGGCAGCATGGCGTTGCGCAGCACATGGCGGAACAGCACCACGCGCTCGGCCAGCCCCTTGGAGCGGGCGGTGCGCACGTAGTCCTTGCCGATTTCCTCAAGGAACAGCGTCCGGTAGAAGCGCGCCTCGGGCCCCAGGCGCGATACGATCGCCACCAGCACCGGCAGCGCCAGGAACTTGACCATGTCCAGGCCGCCCGCATAGCCCGAGAACGGCACCAGGCGCAGCAGCTTGGCAAAGATCCACTGGCCGGCAATGATGTAGAACAGGCTGGAGATGGACAGCAGCATCACGCACAGCACCACGCCCCAGAAATCCAGCCGGGTGGCGCGGAAATACACCAGGGTCAGCGAAAAGACGATGCTGGCGAAAAGCCCCAGGAAGAAGGTCGGCACCGCCAGGGCCAGGCTGGGCCCCATGCGCGTCTTGATTTCGCGGCCGATGTCGCGCCCGCCGTCGGACGAGCCGAAGTCCATGACCAGCAGCGGCACCGAGCGCCGGTAGAACACCGTGTCGGTCAGCCGCGACGTGCCCTGGGCCTGGGCGTTGAAGAACAGCGGCTTGTCGTAGCCGCGCTCGGCCTTCCATTTTTCCACCGCGTCCTGGCTGACGCGTTGCCCGCCGATGGCCAGACGCGCCATGTCGTCGGGCGTGTTGACCGCGAAGAACAGGATGAAGGTGAACAGATTCACGCCGATCAGAATCAGCACGCCATACAGCAGCCGGCGGATCACATAGCCGATCATGATTGATGCTCCTTGTGCGCGGGCGGGACAAACGCCGTCTGGCGTTCGCGCCGCTTGAGCGCCACATACGAAGGCCAAATCGCCAGCGCCAGCAGCAGCACGAAGACGCCGATGGGCCACCAGATGGGCGAGTTCCATTCGTCGATCTTCCGCTGCCTCAGGTCCGGGTCGATCTTCATGTACTGCAGCGTATTGCGGACCATCTGCGTGGGCTTGGCATTGCCCACCCACTGCTGATAGGCGCCGCCCGACATCGGGAAGTAGCCGAACATCCACGGCGCGTCGCGCTGCACGACCGCGATCATCCTGGCGATCAGTTCCGCTTTTTCCGGACCGTCGTCCAGGAACTTCATCTGCTCGAACAGCCGGTCGAATTCGGGGCTGGAATAGTTGGCGGCGTTCTCGCCGCCGCCCTTGGCCTTGGCGTTCGGACCGTAGAGCAGGAAGAGGAAGTTCTCGGCATCGGGGTAGTCGGCATTCCAGCCCCACAGGAAGATCTGCGCGGAGCCCCGCAGCATCTTGTCCTGGAACCGGTTGTAGTCCGTGGCCCGCACGTCGAGCTGCACGCCGATCTTGGCCAGCTGGCGGCGCATCCAGTCGAACTGCGGATTGGAGCCGCCGCCGGACATGGAGTCGTAGTACAGCACCAGCGGCGCGCCGGTCTTGGCGTTGCGGCCGTCCGGATAGCCGGCCTCGGCCAGCAGGCGCCTGGCCTCGTCGACGGACTTGCGCACGGGCTTGCCGTCGACCAGGTCATAGACCACCGGGTTCACGCCCTCGGGCGGATCGCGGTAGCCCAGCACGCCCGGCGGCACCGGGCCGTAGGCCACGGACGCCTGGCTGTTCTCGAACACCGCGACATATTCTTCCCAGTCGAATGCGATGCTGATGGCCTGGCGCAGCTTGCGGTTGCGTTCTTCCTGCTCGGGCGTGTCGCCCTTGCCCACCACCGGGTCCAGCCAGTTGAAGCCCATGTACCAGTTGGCGGTCTCGACCGTGGTGGGCAGCTTGATGCCATGCTCGCGATACTGGCGCGCCTTGTCCTGGCTGTCGCCGGCCGCCACCAGCATCGCCACGCCGTATTCCCCGCGCTCGATCTGGGGCACGTCGTAGTAGCCCTGCATGAACTTGCCGGTCAGCGGGATGGCTTCCTTTTCAACGCTGAATTCGGCGCGGTCGATGAAGGGCGTGGGCTTGCCGCAATCGGCCAGCAAGCCCGCGGCCGCATCGCCCGGCTCGCCTTCGCAGGGATAGGCTTCGCCATGGAAGTTGGGATTGCGGCCCAGCACATGGCGGCGGTTCTGCAGGGACTCCACCAGCATGTACGGACCCGTGCCGACGGGCCAGGTATTCAAGGACAGGTCATGCGCCGCCATGCCGGGCTGGCTGTAGAAGCGATCCGCCTCCCAGGGGATGGGCGCGGTGAAGGTCATGGCCAGCCAGTACTTGAACTGCGGGTACTTGCCATTGACGCGGATGCGCAGCGTGTGCGGATCCAGCGCCTCGACGCCGGTGAAGCCATCGGCTTCGCGCAGGTCCAGCCAGGGCGGCGTGCCGGCGCCGCCGGGCATGTCGCGCCGCAGTTCCTGGTCGCGCTTGCGCAGGCGGTCGCCGTAGTCCTTCAGGCCGTGCACATGCTCGGCCATCAGGGCATAGATGGGCGACACCACACGCGGGCTGGCCAGGCGGCGGAAGGCATAGACGTAGTCGTCGGCCGTCAGTTCGCGCGTGCCCGTGAGCGGGAAGTCGGGAATGTAGAACTTGTCGTCGAGTTCGCCGGGAGCCAGCGGATAGTAGGCGTAGCTGCCGTCCGCCTTGCGGGCAAAGGCGGGATGCGGCGCGAAGCGCATGCCGGGCCGGATCTTGATGTCGTAGACGCTCTGGGCGATCTGCTCGCCCGGCGCGTCGGCCGGCAGCGGCTGGCCCTGGGCATCCAGGAAGACCGGCGGGTCGATCGCGGCCGCCGCGCGCGGCACCAGTTCGTAGGGCCGCTTCAGGTAGTGATACCCGTAAAGCGGCTCATAGATGCTGTAGGTATATGGAGTCTCGTCGCCGGAATAAGAACTGGCCGGATCCAGGTACTTCGGGGAGCGTTTGACGAAAGCGGAATAGAGCGTGTTCTGGCTTTCGGCGCCGGATGGATACGGGCTGTTGATGGGGCTTTCTTGCGAGCAACCCGTCAAAGCCAGCGACAGCAGCATGGCCGACGCCCAGAGCCGCTTCATTACACCCATGGAAACCTTCCCTTCGTATCGTTGCGACAGAGGATAGCAAACGCGGGCCGGGGCCAGTACCCAGGCATCTCCCTAGGGCCTCAGCCGCACTGGCGCTGCCGCCAGCAGTCATAGCGCCATTTCCAGGGCTGCATGGCGTCCTGCCGCGCCCACAGCCCGCGTTTGGCGGCCTTGGCCTGGCGCTGCAGTTCCGGCATGGCCTTGTCGCGCAGATAGTCGCCTTTGCGGGCGGTATAGGCCCAGGCATAGCCGGCTTCCACCTGCAGGCGGTTGGCGGAACGGCCGTCGTCCAGGATCAGCGCGCAGACATCGCGGCCGTACTGGTCCTGCTCATAGCATTGGGCGGTAATGGTCTTGCCCGCCACCAGGCTGGCCAGGTGCTTGCGCGCGGCCTCGGCATCGGGCTGGCCGGGCTGATCGGTTCCGTGCCCCTCTTCGGGCGCGTCGATGCTGTCCATGCGGATGCGCCGCTGGCCGTCCGGGGCGCGCAGGGTCACGGTGTCGCCGTCGGCGACGTTGACGATCATGCCGGTCAGCGTGTAGCTGCCCTGGGGAATGCCGCCCGCGGCCGTCGCGCCGGGCTTGTTCTGGGGCGCAGGCGCGGAGGCGCCGGGCCGCTCGGCCGGACGCTGCTCCTGGCGCCCGGAGGGCTGCAGCCAGTTGATGAGGGCGCCCGCCGCCGCGAGGATCAGGGCGACGACAAGAGCAGTCAGCTTGCTGCCGCCGCGAAAAGGAGGTTTGCCACGCACCAGCCGGGCTCCAGATGAGAAAACGAGGGGCAGTTTGCCACAAGCCCGCTGGCCGCGCCGGCGCCTGACGGCGGCGTCAGGCGCCGGCGCGCGTCAAAGCCAGCCGGACTTGCGAAAGCGCCAGTACAGCACGGAGCAGACCGACACGATGACGCCCAGCGTGATGGGATAGCCCCAGGGGGATTTGAGCTCGGGCATGAACTCGAAGTTCATGCCGTAGATGCCGGCAATGGCCGTGGGCACCGCCAGGATGGCGGCCCAGGAGGCCAGCTTGCGGGTGGTGTCGTTCTGCGCGGCCTGGCCGATCATCAGGCTGGCTTCAAACGCGAACGCCAGCGATTCGCGCAGGGCATTGAACAGTTCGTCCACGCGCAGCACGCGGTCGGCGACCTCGCCGAAGTACGGCCGGGCATGCTCGTCCACGGCAGACATCTCCACGCGGGCCAGGCGGCGGCAGATCTCCGCCAGCGGCGACACGACGGTATGGATGCGCAACAGGTCCCGGCGCTGCCGGTACAGCCTGCGGATGTCGGCGTCCTTGGCGCCGCGGATCAGCAGCTTCTGCTCCGCGCCTTCCACGACGGATTCGATCTTGCCCGCCGCCGCGACGTAGCGGTCCACCAGCCAGTCCAGCAGTTCGGAGGCCACGTAGTCGCTGCCCCGCTTGAGCAGGTCGGGCGAGGCCTCCAGGCGCTCGCGCAATGGGCTGTGGCCCGCGGTGGCGCCGCGGCGCACCGTGACCAGAAAGCCGTCGCCGATCAGGAACTGGGTCTCGCCGAAAATGGGACGCTCGGCCTCGACCTCGACCGTGATGGCGACGATGAGGATCATGTTGCCGTAGTCGATGATCTTCGGCCGCCGGTGGGTTTCCAGCATTTCTTCCTGGTTCTTGTCGCAGGCGCCGAGCTCGCGCGCAACCTTGGCCAGCATTTCCGGACCGGGGTTGCGCAAGCCGATCCACAACATGCTGTGGCTCTGGCTGACATATTTGCTGACTTCATCGATGGGGACCTCTCGGTCCCGCCGTCCGTTCACATAGGCGATCGACGCCACGACCTCGCTCTTGGACGGGTCGGCGGCACGCTCTTCAGTAGACATATACACCCTCGGACAATGCGATCCCTGCCGGACAGCTTATGCGTATCGGGCGATGATAGCCCAGCCTGCCTGCGCCCTGGTCTTCCTAGAACAGATTGCGCACCCGCTTGGCCACGTCGATGCGCGGCGCCTGCGGTTCCTTGGGTTCGCCCCGCCCCGCCGGCAGTTCGGGCAGCTTGGGCAGGTGGTCGAACAGCGGCAGCATGGCATTCGTGATGTAGCGCGTGCGCGAGCCATACACGTGGCGGTCGCCCATGCCGGTCTGCTGATGCACGTAGAAGCGCTGTGGCACGATGAGCTGCAGGCGTTCCTTGGCGCGCGTCATGGCCACGTACAGCAGGCGGCGCTCTTCCTCGATCTCTTCGGCGGTGCCGGTGCTCATGTCGGACGGAATGCAGCCGTCGACCACGTTCAGCACGTAGACCGCCTTCCATTCCTGACCCTTGGCGGAATGGATCGTGGACAGGATCATGTAGTCTTCGTCGCGCAGCGGCGCGCCGGACTCGTCGCTGGTGGCGTCCGGGGGATCCAGGGTCAGTTCGGTCAGGAAGCGTTCGCGCGACGGATAGCCCGCCGCGATGCGCACCAGCTGATCGAGGTCCGTCTTGCGCACGCGCGCATCGTCGTACAGGCGTTCCAACTGGCCCGAATACCAGCGCAGGGCCAGGTCCACGTCGGCCGGCCATTTCAGCCCGGGATCGCACAGCGCGGCATAGGTGTCGGCGAACGCGCCCCATTCTTCCTGCGCCGCCGCGCCCGGCTTGAATTCACGCAGCGCGCGCAAGGGCTCGGCGGATGCGGACATGGCGTCCATGAGCTTGCCCGCCGTGGCGGGGCCGATGCCGGGCATCAGTTGCGCCACGCGGAAACCGGCCATGCGCCCGCGCGGATTCTCGGCCCAGCGCAACAGCGACAGCAGGTCCTTCACATGCGCGGCTTCCAGAAAGCGCAGGCCGCCGAATTTCACGAAGGGGATATTGCGGCGGGTCAGTTCCAGCTCCAGCGCGGCGCTGTGGCTGGAGGTCCGGAACAGCGCCGCCTGCGACTTGAGCGTGGCCCCGCCCTCGCGCTGGGCCAGGACCTGATCGGCCACCCAGCGCGCCTGGCCGGCTTCGTCGCTGACCGTCACCAGCTCGGGCAGCTGGGACGACACCCGGTCGGTCCACAGATCCTTGGCATAGCGTTCCGTCGCCTGGCCGATCACGGCATTGGAGGCATTCAGGATGGGCTGCGAGGAACGGTAGTTGCGGTCCAGCGTGATGACCCGCGCCGGACTGGGGAACTGGTTCGGGAAGTCCAGGATATTGCGCACCGTGGCCGCGCGAAAGGAATAGATGGACTGGGCATCGTCGCCCACCACCGTCAGGCCGCGGCCGTCGGGCTTCATCGCCAGCAGGATGGCCGATTGCAGGCGGTTGGTGTCCTGGTACTCATCCACCAGCACATGGTCGAAGCGCGCTCCCACGTCAGCCGAGATTTCGGCATCCGACATCATCTCGGACCAGTAAAGCAGCAGGTCGTCGTAGTCCAGCACCTGCTGGTCCTGCTTGGCCGCGACATAGGCGCGGAACAGGTTCTTCAGCTCGTCTTCCCATTGGGCGCACCAGGGAAAGGACGTCTTCAGCACGTCGGCCACGGGCGTCTGGCTGTTGACCACGCGCGAATAGATGGCCAGGCAGGTGCCCTTGAGCGGAAAGCGGGACTTGGTGGACGACAGGCCGAGCTCGTGGCGGACCATGCCCATCAGGTCCTCGGCGTCGCCGCGGTCGTGGATGGTGAAGGCTTCGGACAGGCCGATGCGCTGCGCGCAATCGCGCAAGAGGCGCGCGCCGATCGCGTGGAAGGTACCCGCCCAGGGCAAGGACGGCGCCTGCTGCGAGGAACGCAGGTTCATCACCCGCTGCAACACCGCCCCCACCCGGCGGTCCATCTCGATCGCCGCGCGGCGCGAGAAGGTCAGGAGCAGCATGCGCTGGGGGTCCGCGCCGTTCAGGATCAGGTGCGCGACGCGATGCGCCAGCGTATTGGTCTTGCCCGACCCCGCCCCCGCGATCACCAGCAAGGGGCCGTCGTCCCCCGGCGCGCCGGCCACGCCGAATTCGGCCGCCTCGCGCTGGGCAGGATTCAGGTCGGCCAGGGGATCGGAACGGCCAGTCGGATGGTCTGTGACGGGCGGGGATGGCAAATTGGCTTGGTCGGACATGGAGCGGGGCCGCAGCGCTGCGGCCGCAAGGAATGAGGAACCATGGCGTTGCCTGGTTCCGGATGAGCACTGTATATTTATACAGAATTTTTTCGATTCCGTCTGATTCGCCCTGGCGCCATGCCTTCTTTACCCCGCATCCTGACCGGCACCGCCTCCTGGACCGACCCGACCCTGCTGGCTTGCGGCCGCTTCTATCCGCCCGAGGCCCGCAGCGCCGAAGCCCGCCTGCGCTTCTACGCGTCGTGCTTTCCCATGGCCGAGGTCGATTCCAGCTTCTACGCCATGCCCACGCCGGAAAACGCCTACCTGTGGGCCACCCGGACGCCGGACGAATTCATCTTCAATATCAAGGCCTTCCGGCTTTTCACCGGCCACCAGACGCCGCTGTCCGCCCTGCCCCCCGACATCCGCCGCGAACTTGCCGACTGGCCGGAACCCATCATCTATCACGACCGCATGCCGCCCGATCTGCGCGACGAGCTCTGGCGGCGCTACCAGCTTGCCTTGGAGCCCTTGCGCCTGCCCGGCAAGCTGGGCGCCGTGCACTTCCAGTTTCCGCCGTGGATCCGGCGCGACGCGCGCGGCAAGGCGCGCGTGGCCGACTGCGCGCGGCGCATGGACGAACACCTGGTGTCGGTGGAGTTCCGGCATCGCAGCTGGTTCGACACGCCCGCCGCCACCGCGGACACGCTGGCCTTCGAACGCGAACTGGGCGTCGTGCATACCGTGGTGGACGCGCCGCAGGGCTTTGACAACACCGTTCCGGCGGTCTGGGAAAGCACGCATCCCGAACTGACCCTGCTACGGCTGCATGGACGCAATACGGCAACCTGGAACGTGACGGGCGCGGCCTCTTCGGGGCGCTTCCAGTATGAATACTCGCAGCAGGAGCTGGCCGAACTGGCCGAACGCTTCGCCCGGCTGGCGGCGCAAAGCGCGCAGTCGCACGCCGTGTTCAACACCAACTTCGAAGACCAGGGCATGCGCAACGCCGCGGCCTTCGCGTCCGCGCTACTGCCGTTCTAGCGCCGCGGCCAGCGCGGGCGCCGCGGGCGAGCGCGCGACCTCGGCCAGGCTTTCCAGCAGCACTTCGAATTTGCGCGCGATGTCATGCTCGGGCACGCAGGCATAGCCCAGCAGCAAGCCAGGCCGGCGGCCCTCGTCGTTGACGTAGTAGCGCGACAGCGCGCGCGTCAGCACGCCCTTGCCGCGCGCCACGTCCACCACGCGCAGGTCGTCCATGTCTTGCGGCAATGTCAGCACCAGGTGCAGGCCCGCCATGCTGGCGTCGCGATGCAGCCAGTCGGGGCCCAGCCGCCGTTCGATCAGGTTGACCAGCATGGCGCGGCGGCGCCCGTACAGCATGCGCATGCGGCGGATGTGGGCGGCGTAATGGCCTTCGGAGATGAAGGTCGCCAGCGCGGCGTGCGTCATCAGGTGGCCTTCGCGGTAAAGCTCCGCATGAGCCGCCTGGAACGCGCCCGTCAGGGCCTTGGGCAGCACCAGGTAGCCCACGCGCAGGCCGGGATACAGCGTCTTGCTGAAGGTGCCCATGTAGATGACAGGCGCATCGGGCTCCAGGCCCAGCAGCGACGCAATGGGCCGCCCGGAAAAGCGGAACTCGCTGTCGTAGTCGTCTTCGATGATCCAGCTGCCGCTCTGGCGCGCCACCGCCAGCAGCTGGCGCCTGCGGGTCAGCGACATGACCGGCCCCAGCGGGTACTGGTGCGACGGCGTGACGAAGATGAAGCGCGGCGGCGCGCCGACGGCGTCCGGCAGGCGCATGCCCTCTTCGTCCACCGGCAGGTGCACCGTACGCAGGCCGTTGGCCTGCAGGATGGTGCGCGCACCCCAGTAGCCCGGGTCCTCGACCCAGGCGGTCTCGCCGGCCTCGCCCAGGATGCGGGTGGTCAGGTCGATGGCCTGGTGGGAGCCTTCGGTGATGATGATCTGCTCGGGATCGCAATCGATCGAACGGGTCAGCGCCAGATGCTGCGCCAGCGCCTCGCGCAGCGCGGGCAGGCCTCCGCCGTAGGCATAGGTCAGCAGGTCTGGCGACGGGTTGCGCCACAGGCTGCTGACGATGCGCCCGAACTTCTTGTGCGGGAACTCGGTCAGGTCGGGGACCCCGGGCATGAAGGCGCCCCACTGGTAGGGCGAGGCCGACACGCTGTCGACGATCGCCGCCCCGCGCGGCGACAGCGCCGGACGGGCCTGGGCCTGCTGCGCCTGGCGCAGGCGGCGGCCGCTGGCCAGATAGGAGTCCGGCACCGAGGCATTGACGAAGGTGCCGTTGCCCTGCCGGCTGCGGGTGTAGCCCTCGGCCAGCAACTGGCTGTAGACGTGAACGACGGTGTTGCGGGCGATGCCCAGCTCGGCCGCCAGGTCGCGCGTGGCGGGCAGGCGCGAGTCCGCGGCGATGGAACCATCCAGGATGGCTTCGCGCACGCCGCGGTACAGCCGCTTGTTCATGGGCTCGCTGGATCCGTCGGCCAGACGGAGCAGCAGCAAGTCACCTACGATGGAACGCAATTGGTTCTACCCGATTTATCAAAGTGGTTCCCACAAATGGGGCCATCGTAGCATTAAATAAGGTTTTTACCGACCATCATGCTATCCGAGGCCGAGATGAAGAATCAGGATCTGAATACCCGCCGTTCCCTGGCCACGCCCCGCGGCGTCGGCGTCATGTGCGACTTCTATGCCGTGCGCGCGGAAAACGCCACGCTGTGGGACGCCAACGGCAAGGAATACATCGATTTCGCAGGCGGCATCGCCGTCCTGAACACCGGCCACCTGCACCCGAAGATCAAGGCCGCGATCACCGCGCAGCTGGACAACTTCACGCACACGGCCTACCAGATCGTGCCGTACGAAGGCTATATCTCGCTGGCCGAGCGCATCAACCGCCTGGCCCCCATCGACGGCCTGAAGAAGACCGCCTTCTTCACCACCGGCGTCGAAGCCGTCGAAAACGCGGTCAAGATCGCGCGTTCGGCCACCGGCCGTTCGGGCGTCATCGCGTTCTCCGGCTCGTTCCACGGCCGCACCATGCTGGGCATGGCGCTGACCGGCAAGGTCGCCCCCTACAAGCTGTCGTTCGGCCCCATGCCGGGCGACATCTATCACGTGCCGTTCCCCAACGCCACGCAGTCCATCAGCGTGGCTGATTCGCTCAAGGCGCTGGACCTCCTGTTCAAGGTCGACATCGATCCCAAGCGCGTCGCGGCCATCATCATCGAGCCGGTGCAGGGCGAAGGCGGCTTCAACATCACGCCGCCCGAACTGATGACGGCGCTGCGCAAGGTCTGCGACGAACACGGCATCCTGCTGATCGCCGATGAAGTCCAGACGGGCTTTGGCCGCACGGGCAAGCTGTTCGCGATGGAACACCACACGGTCCAGGCCGACCTCATCACGATGGCCAAGAGCCTGGGCGGCGGCATGCCGATCTCGGGCGTGGTCGGCCGCGCCGACGTCATGGACGGCCCCGCCGCGGGCGGCCTGGGTGGCACCTACGCCGGCAACCCGCTGGCGGTCGCCGCCGCGCATGCGGTGCTGGACGTCATCGCCGAGGAAAAGCTGTGCGAACGCGCCGTTGAACTGGGCGACAAGCTGCGCGCGCATCTGGAAGGCCTGCGCGCCAAGGTTCCGGGCATCGCCGACGTGCGCGGGCTGGGCTCGATGGTTGCGCTGGAGCTGAACGACCCGGCCGGCAAGCCGGACGCCGAAGCGGTCAAGCGCGTGCAGGCGCGCGCCCTCGAAAGCGGCCTGATTTTGCTAAGCTGCGGTGTGTACGGGAACGTTCTGCGCTTCCTGTATCCCCTCACCATTCCCGATGCCCAGTTCGCGCGCGCGCTGGACATCCTGTCCGAGGCGCTTGCAGCCTGAGGCGCAAGGAGACTCCCAACATGACAGCATTGACTCATCCCCTCTCGCGTCCCGATCTGTTGCGCGATGCCTGCTATATCGACGGCAAGTGGGTAGGCGCCGGCAGCGGCGCATCCATCCCGGTGGAAAATCCCTCCACGGGCAAGACCATCGTGTCGGTGCCCAAGCTGGGCCGCAAGGAAACGGAACAGGCCATCGCCAGCGCCCAGGCCGCGCTGCCGGCCTGGAGCGCCAGGACGGGCAAGGAACGCGCCGTGATCCTGCAGAAGTGGGCCCAGCTCATGATGCAGAACCAGCAGGACCTGGCCGCCATCATGACGTCCGAACAGGGCAAGCCGGTCACGGAAGCCGCCGGTGAAATCGCCTACGCCGCGTCGTTCCTGGAGTGGTTCGCCGAAGAAGCCAAGCGCATCGACGGCGATATACTGCAAAGTCCCAAGGCCGGCCAGCGCCTGATGGCGCTCAAGCAGCCCATCGGCGTCACCGCCGCGATCACGCCCTGGAACTTCCCCGCCGCCATGATCACCCGCAAGGTCGGTCCGGCGCTGGCCGCCGGCTGCACCATGGTGGTCAAGCCTGCCCAGCAGACGCCGCTGACCGCGCTGGCGCTGGCGGTGCTGGCCGAAGAAGCCGGCGTGCCCGCCGGCGTGTTCCACGTCATCACGGGCAGCTCGCGCGATATCGGCGCGGCCCTCTGCGAAAGCGATGTCGTGCGCAAGCTGAGCTTCACGGGGTCGACCGAAGTCGGCCGCACGCTGATGGAGCAATGCGCGCCCACCATCAAGAAGCTGTCGCTGGAACTGGGCGGCAACGCGCCGTTCATCGTGTTCGACGACGCCGACCTGGACCGCGCCGTCGACGGCATCCTGGCCTCGAAGTACCGCAACGCCGGCCAGACCTGCGTGTGCGCCAACCGCATTTACGTGCAGGCCGGCGTGTACGAGGAGATCGCCACGCGCCTGGTGGCCAAGGTCAACGCCATGAAGGTCGGCGACGGCTTTGCCGACGGCGTGACGCAAGGTCCGCTGATCGACGCCAATGCGGTCGAAAAGGTGCAGGAACATATCGCCGACGCGACGGCCAACGGCGCCAAGGTCATCGCTGGCGGCAAGCCGCATGCGCTGGGCGGCACCTTCTTCGAGCCGACCGTGGTGCGCGACGTCACGCAGTCCATGCGCTTTGCGACCGAGGAAACCTTCGGCCCGGTGGCGCCGCTGTTCCGCTTTGATACGGAAGCAGAAGTGATCGGCATGGCCAACGACACCATCTTCGGCCTGGCCGCCTACTTCTTCACCCGCGACTACGCCCGCATCTGGCGCGTGTCCGAAGCGCTGGAGTACGGCATCGTCGGCATCAACACCGGCCTCATCTCCAACGAAGTCGGCCCGTTCGGCGGCGTCAAGCAGTCCGGCCTGGGCCGCGAAGGCTCCAAGTACGGCATCGAAGAGTACCTGGAGATCAAGTACCTCTGCGTGGACCTGGGCGCCTGATGGCCCGGGGCGCGCGGCTCCCCGCCGCGCGCCGGGGATAGGCGGGCTGCACGCCCGCTTATCCCCAGCAACTGTGGACAACCCGGCAGATAACTCCTGCATGACCGGGAAAAGTCCTTTCAAACCAATGACTTGAAAAACGCGATCAAATGTCGCCCAGGCATGATAGATTTGCGCGTTCCCTGGACGAGTCAGTATGAGCAGAACTTTTACCCGTGAGGACACGCGCAGGCTGGCGGCCATTCTGGCCGAGACCGCCCAGGCGGAGGTCATGCCGCGCTTTCGCAACCTGCCGGAAGGCTCGGTGCGGGGCAAGAGTTCCCCGCGCGATCTGGTCACCGACGCCGACGAAGCGGCCGAACGCCTGATCGCCGCGCGCCTGGCCAAGCTGCATCCTGGCGCCGTGCTGATCGGCGAAGAAGCCTCGTCGCGCAACCCCGCCTTGCTGAACATGCTGGTCGACGCCGACCTGGCCTTCCTGATCGACCCCATCGACGGCACCCGCAACTATGTCGCGGGCCTGCCCCTGTTCGGCATGATGATCGCGGCCTGCCACCGCGGCGACGTGATCGCCGGCGTGATCTACGACCCCGTCAGCCGCGACAGCGCGCTGGCCGTGCGGGGCGAAGGCGCCTGGATGGAATACGAGAACGGCAGGCAGGCGCCGCTGGCGGTCGCCAGCCCCGCCCCCCCGGAAGACATGGACGCGCTGATCGCCACCGGCGCCCTGCCCGAGCCCCTGCGCAGCGCCGTCAACGGCAACCTGTCGCGCCTGGGCAGCACGGCGTCGCTACGCTGCGCCGCGCACGAATACCGCATGCTGGCGGCGGGACACTGCCATGTGGCGCTGTACAACCAGCTCACCGCCTGGGACCACGCCGCCGGCTGGCTGCTGCACCGGGAGGCTGGCGGCTATGCGGCGCGCTTCGACGGCTCGCCCTACAAGCCCACCCACCGCAGCGGCGGCCTGCTGTACGCCCCCGATGCCGGCAGTTGGCATGCCGCCCGCAAGGCGTTGATGGGGGACGCATTGGAAGGTATCGAGACTTGACAGAAACGCCCCGAGCAGGGGCGAAAATATGGGGTTATCCCTAGGAGTTATCCCCAGTTCCTGTGGACAACCCTATGGAAAGGTCTGTAACCGCGCGAAAAAACCGTTGCGGGGCAAGCACTTGCTTAAACCGGTCAAAAACCGGCCGCCCCCGGCCGCTCCTATAGCGCGTCCAGCGCCACCGCGCAAGGCTGTTCCACCTTCAGGGTCAGCATGCTGTCGGCGCGGGTCCGCCCCAGGTTGATCGCGGCTATCGGCAGGCCGTTGCGCGACGCGGCGGTCACGAAGCGGTAGCCCGAATACACCATCAATGAAGACCCGACCACCAGCACCGCGTCGGCGCTCATGAGGCCGGCATTGGCGCGATCCACGCGGTCCCGCGGCACGGTTTCGCCGAAGAACACCACATCCGGCTTGACGACGCCGGCGCAGCGCGGACATGGCGGAACGGAGAAGCGCGAGAAATCCTCGCCTTCCAGGTCCGCATCGCCGTCGGGCGCATCCGATGCGTCCAGCAACGCCCAGTCCGGGTTGCGGACGTGCAGCGCGTCCTGCCAGTCGTGGCGGCCGCCGCGCCAGTCGCAATTCATGCAGCGCACCTCGTCCAGCCTGCCGTGCAGATCGACGACCTCCCGGCTGCCCGCGGCCTCGTGCAGGCCGTCGACGTTCTGCGTCACCAGGATGGCGACGTGGCCGCGCGATTCCAGGCGCGCCAGCGCGCGATGGGAGGCATTGGGCCGCACCTGGCCGAAGCGGCGCCAGCCCACCATGCTGCGCGCCCAGTAGCGCGCCCGCGCCAGTTCCCCGCCCATGAAGGTTTGCAGGGTCATGGGCGGACTGCGCTTCCACTCGCCCTCGGTATCGCGGTAGTCGGGGATGCCGGAATCGGTGCTGACCCCCGCGCCCGTCAGCACGAACAGCCGCGGGTGGCGGTCGATGAAACCGCGCAACGCGGCCAGGTCCGAGACTCCTGTATCCATCCTGACTCCTCTGTCCTGGCCCTGCCCGGCGGCGGATGCCGCGCGCGGGCCAGCGGCGTTCAGCCGCCCAGCCCGCAGTCGGGCATGTCGCTGACCAGGCTGGCCTGCGTCACGTTGCTGCCCGGGGCCACGCTGCGCGTCAGCCAGACGTTGCCGCCGATGGTCGATCCCTTGCCGATCGTGACCCGGCCCAGAATCGTGGCGCCAGCGTAGATCACCACATCGTCTTCGATCAAGGGGTGGCGCGCCAGGCCCTTCTTGAGTTCGCCGTTCTCGCCGGGCGGGAAGCGCTTGGCGCCCAGGGTGACCATCTGGTAGAGCCGCACGCGGTCGCCGATGATGGCGGTTTCGCCGATCACGACGCCGGTGCCGTGGTCGATGAAGAAGCTGCGGCCGATGGTGGCGCCGGGATGGATGTCGATGCCCGTGTCGGCGTGGGCGATCTCGGCCACGATGCGCGCCAGCATCGGCACGCCCAGTCGGTACAGGACGTTGGCCAGCCGGTGATGGATCATCGCCGCCACGCCCGGATAGCACAAGAGGACTTCGTCCACGCTGTGCGCCGCCGGGTCGCCCTGATAGGCAGCGGTCACGTCCAGGTCGAGCGCGGCGCGCACGGCGGGCAGTTCGGCGCCGAACCGGCGCACGATTTCGGTCGCGCGCTGCTGCGTTTCCGCTTGCAGGGCCGGATCATGCCGGCCCACGTATTGCAGTTCGAGGCAGACCTGGTGCAAGAGCGCGTCGAGCGCCGCGCCGATGGTGTGCCCGACATAGAAGTCCTCGACCTCCTCGCGCAGGTCGATGGGGCCCAGGCGCATCGGGAACAAGGCGCCACAGAGGTCCTTGATGATCTGCCGCAGGCTTTCCTGCGAGGGGAATTCGCGCAGGCCGGCGTCGTCGCGCAGGCGGCCGCGCGGACCGCGCCAGGCGACGCGCGCCTCGCGCAGGCCGGACACGATGCTGTCCAGGTTCCAGTGGGCGGGCGGAAGGTAGGAGGGGCCGCTCATTGCCGCGGCTCCAGCTGCGCGCCGGCGGATCCGGCATACGAATGGAATTCAAACATGGGAGTGCCTCGCTGACGGTGCATTGCCCGGGAGGCCGGACCGCCTGGGCAATGTTGCTTCGCAATATTTCCGTCAACTGTAACCGCTAGCGCGCCTTTCCTGGAATCCTTCCGACATGGCGCAGGGGTTATGCCGCGGCCGCGTCCGCCTCGTACCCCTGCGGATTGCCCCGTTGCCAGCGCCAGCCGTCGGCGCACATGGACTCCACGTCGTGCGTACTGCGCCACCCCAGCAAGGACGCCGCCAGCGCCGGATCGGCCCACATGCGCTCGACGTCGCCGGCCCGCCGGGGCAGCGTGCGCAACGGGATCTCGCAGCCGTTGACGCGTTCGAACGCATGCACCAGCTCCAGCACGCTCGTGCCCTGCCCGGTTCCCAGATTGACGGCCACGAAGCCCGGATGGCTGTCCGAATAGGACAAAGCCTGCACATGGCCGCGCGCCAGGTCCATGACGTGCAGATAGTCGCGCACGCCCGTGCCGTCGGCCGTGTCGTAGTCGTCTCCGAATACCCGCAGGAAGGGCTGGCGCCCCACCGCCACCTGGGTGATGAAGGGAAAAAGGTTGTTGGGAAGATCACGCGGACTTTCGCCGATCTCCCCGCTGGGGTGCGCCCCGATGGGGTTGAAATAGCGCAGCGTGACGGCGCTGAAGGCGGGGTCGGCCGCGCAGACGTCGCGCAACATCTCTTCCACCATCAGCTTGGTGCGGCCGTAGGGGTTGGTGGGCGCCAGCGGATGCGCCTCGGTGAACGGCAGGTAGCGCGGTTCGCCATAGACCGTGGCCGATGAGCTGAACACCAGCCTCTTGACGCCCGCCTCCCGCATGGCCCGCAGCAGCACCAGCGAACCGTTGACGTTGTTGTCGTAGTACTTGACCGGGTCCGCCACCGATTCGCCCACCGCCTTGCAGCCGGCCAGGTGCAGCACCGCCCCCACCGGCATGCCGCGGGCCGCCGCGTCGGCCAGCACCGACGCGACCAGGCCGGGTGTGCGGATGTCGCCTTCGATCAGCGCTATCGGGGCGCCGCAAAGCCGCTCCACGCGGCGCACGGCCTCGCGGCTGCCGTTGCTGAAGTTGTCCAGCACCAGCGGCCGCTGGCCGGCCGCCAGCATCGCCACCAGCGTGTGCGTGCCGATGTAGCCCGCCCCGCCCGTTACCAGCACCTGCGTGTCCGGCATGTGGCCCCCGGTCAAAGATGCGCCGCCATGCCAGGCACCCAGGCATGCCGGGGCCGCGGGGCCTGCGCGTGGCCGCGATAGCGGTCGATCCAGTAGGACGTGGAAGCGTCGTGCCCCCAGTCGACCACGCCGGCCGAGACCGGCACCGCGAGCTCGCGCTCGATGCCGCTGGCCAGCCGCTTGCCCAGTTCCACCCCCCATTGGTCAAACGGATTGATGCCCCAGACCACGCTCTGCACGAACACTTTGTGCTCATACAGGGCCAGCAGCGCGCCCAGCCCTCGCGGGTCGAGCTGGCGCAGGACGATCAGGGTGGACGGCCGCCCGCCCGGATGCACCATGTGCTGCGCCAGGCTCAGCGCGCGCTCCTGGTCGTCAATGTGCGCCACGTCCAGCAACGCCTGCTCCAGGCACTTGCCGCGCAGCAGGGCCTGACGCTGCGCCAGGCAGTTGGCCAGCAGCATCCGATGCGCATCCGGGCTGTCGGCGTGGCCCTGCAGGCTGGCGATGAAGTCCACCGGCGCGCCCTCCTCGCTCTGGTGCAGCCATTGGAAGAAGGTGTGCTGGCCATCGGTGCCCGGCATGCCCCAGATGATGGGAGCCGTGGGCACGCCCACGGCGGCGCCGTCGCCCGCGACCCGCTTGCCCAGGGACTCCATTTCCAGCTGCTGCAGATAGGTGACCAGGTGCAGCAGGCGCGCGCTGTAGGCCGCTATGTTCAGCGAGTTGTGCCCCAGCACGCTGCAATTGACAAGCCCGGACAGCGCCAGCTGGATCGGCGCGTTCGATGCGAACGGCGCCTGCTGGAAATGCTGGTCCATGGCCTGCGCGCCCGCCCGCATGCCGATCAGCACGTCGGCGCCGACAGTCAGCGCAATCGACAGGCCCGCCACGGACCAGACCGAATAGCGGCCGCCCACCCAATCGCACATCTTGAAGACCTGGCTGGCCGGCACGCCCAGCGCACGCGCCGCCGGCACATTGGCGGTGACCGCGGCCAGGTGCTCCGACACGTCGGCCACCCCGCCCTGCTTGAGCCAGGCGATGGCGGCGCGCGCGTTATGCAGCGTTTCGGCCGTGGTGAAAGACTTGGAAGAGACGACCACCAGGCAGCGGCGCGGGTCCAGCCCGGCCACGGCGTCATGAAAAGCATGCCCGTCAATATTGGACACGAAGCGGATCTGGCGCCGCTGCAACGGGCCGCCGAAAGCCTGGATCGCCAGGCGCGGCCCCCAATCGCTGCCGCCGATGCCGATGTGCAGCACCGTCGAGAAATCCGCGGTCTGGTCCACGTGCCGGACGAAGTCGGTCATGCGCGAGTACTCGCTCACCGAATCCGCGTCCTGCCCGTCCGGCTGTTCGCGGGTGCGCCCGGCCCGCAGCGCGGTATGCCAGGCCGGCTTGTCTTCGGTCCAGTTGACCGGTTCCCCGGCGAACAGCCCATGGCGAGCATCCGCCAGCCCGCGCGCCTGCAACAGAGCGAGCGCCGCGGCGTCCAGCGCCGACGACTGGCGCTGCATTGTCAGGTCCACGCACAAGCCGGCCGCCTCGATGACCTTCAGCGCGCTGGCATCCAATTCGGCGCTTTGCGCAGCCTGCGCGAAAGCCACCCATTCCGGGCTGTCCGCCAGTCCGGAGTTCGCCCTTAACGCCTCAATCGCATGTTGAGCCTTTCCCATCGCGTGATGCTCCTTAGAACGGTAAACGAACATGAGGTGCAATGCGCCTGAACGCGTTGCGAAAATCCTCCTCGATACGGGCCAGTGCGGCCACGTTGTCTCCTTCGAACCGCAGTACCACCGTTGGCGTCGTATTGGACGGACGCGCCAGGCCGAAGCCGTCGGCATAGTCCACCCTGATTCCATCCAGATCGTTGATCGACACCGCGCCCGGGAACTCCCCGTGCGCGCGCAGCGCGTCCACCAATTCAACGTTCTCGCCCTCGGCGGTCTCCAGCTTTATCTCGGGGGTCGCGCAGGACTGCGGCAGGCCTTCCAGCAAGGCCGACGGATCCGGCGCCGACGACAGGATCTCCAGCAGGCGGGCGGCGGCATAGATGCCGTCGTCAAAGCCGTACCAGCGCTCCTTGAAAAAAATGTGGCCGCTCATCTCTCCAGCAAGCAGCGCTCCCGACTCGCGCATCTTGGCCTTGATCAGGGAATGCCCCGTCTTCCACATCGTGGCCTTGCCGCCGGCCTCCGTGATCGCGCGCGGCACATGGCGGCTGCACTTGACGTCGTAGATGATCTCGGCGCCCGGGTTGCGCGCCAGCACATCGCGGGCGAACAGGATCAGCTGACGGTCCGGCCAGATGATCTGCCCCGACTTCGTCACCACGCCCAGCCGGTCGCCGTCGCCGTCGAACGCCAGGCCGACCTCGCAATCGGAATAGCGCAGGCAATAGATCAAGTCCTGCAGGTTGTGCGGATCGGCCGGGTCCGGGTGATGGCCCGGGAAAGATCCATCCACCTCGCAGAACAGTTCGGTCACTTCGCAGCCCAGCGCGCGAAACAGCGCCGGCGCCACCGCGCCCGCCACGCCGCTGCCGCAGTCGATCGCGATCTTCATGGGCCGGGCCATGCGGATATCGCCCACCAGGCGCGCCGCATAGCAGGGCATGATCTGCATCTGCGTGCGGCCGCCAGCCGTGCCCGCCGACTCGATCGGCAGGCGCATTGCGTCGCGCAGCGCGGTGATGCCCTCGCCATACAGCGATCCGCCTTCCAGCACGACTTTGAAGCCGTTGTGCGCGGGCGGATTGTGGCTGCCCGTGACCGCGATGCCCGCGCCCGTGTCCATGAGCCGGGTCGTGAAATACACCATCGGCGTGGTCGCCATGCCGATATCGATGACATGCAGGCCGGCCGAACGCAGGCCGGCCTGCAGCGCCGCGGCCAGCTCGACGCTGCTCAGCCTGCCGTCCCGCCCCACCACGATAGACCGCGCCCCCTGTTCGCGCGCCTTGGTGCCCACCGCCATGCCCAGGCTGTGCGCGAACCGCGCGTCGATCTCGTCCGGTACTGTGCCGCGTATGTCATAAGCCTTGAAAACCGCATCCAGAATTTGCGGGGTGTCCCAGCCAAAAGTTCCGTGCATGCCAGTTTCTCCGGGTGGCGTTACTTGGGGCCGTTCTGTTTGAAATCGCCGTAGTACGCCGCACGGGAGTATCGATAACCACCGTACTTGGACCGGAAGCCGAAGCGTTCCGGCAAGAGTTTGAGACCATTGAAGATCACGCCGTCGACCGGCGCGCCGGCCTGGATCAGGCGCTTGGCCGTTTCCCGGATCTCGCCGACCGTGTTCATGCCGGAACGCACCACCACCATCACCGCCGCCGCATGCGTGCCCACCACGGCCGCATCCGGGGACGACAGCACGGGCGCCGTATCCAGGATCACCATGTCGTATTGCGTGGCCAGTTCGCGCAGGGTCTCGCCGAACACCGGCGAGGCCAGCAGTTCGGAGGGGTCGAAGGTGACGGCGCCCGTGGCGATGAAGTCCACGCCCTCGGACACGCTGTGCTTCCTGACGCGGGTGAGCGGGATCGTGCCCGACAGCACTTCGAACAGGCCGTCTTCCTTGGGCACGCCAAAGTAGCGGTTCAGTTGCCCCTTGCGGAAATCCGCGTCGATCAGCAGCACGCGCTTGCCCACGCCTCCCTGGATGAAGGCGAAGTTCGCCGACAGGAAGGACTTGCCCACGCCAGCCACCGGACCGGTGAACATGACCATGTTGTTGGCGGACTGGCGCAGCGAAGCCTGCAGCACGTTGCGGAAGGAACGCAGGCTTTCTATCGGTGGCGAGTTGCCCTGGCTCTGGGCCAGCAGCGCCGGCACGGTGGCGTTCTTGCGCCGGCTGCGGCGCCACAGCTTGTCCTGCATGTCGCTGTACGGAATGGCGGCCAGCACCGGCAGGCCGGTATGGCGTTCCACATCCTCCGGCTCGGACAGGCCGCCGAACAGGGCATTGCGGACGAAGGCGCACAGGATCGCGAAGATCAGGCCGATCGCCGTCGCCACGCCGATGATGATGGCGGCCTTGGGACGGACCGGCTTGTCCGGCTGCACGGCCGCATCCAGGATGCGCACGTTGCCAACCTTGCCGGCGCGGATCAGCTTCAGTTGCTGGGCGTTGTTGAGCAGCGCCGTGTAGAGCTCGGTGTTCACACGCACATCCCGCACCAGGCGCACCACGTCCTGTTCAAGATCCGGCAGTTGCTTGATGTTGTTGCCGATGCGGTTGACGTCGCCCGTCAGGGAAGCGATCTGGCGGTCGATGCCCACGATGCTCGGGTGCGTCGGCGCAAAGCGCGTGATCAGTTCCTGGCGCTTGGAGCGCAGTTCCATCACCCTGGTCTGGGCGTCCACCGACTGCGCCAGGATGAGCTTGGCTTCTTCACTCAGGTCGATCGTGCCGCGCTTGTTGCGCAAGGCGTTGTACTTGGTTTCGGCGGCATCCAGCTCGCCCTTGAGCTGCGGCAGCTGCTGCTCAAGGAACACCAGCGACTTCTCGGCCTGCGCCGACTTGCGGTTGACGTTCTGCTGCACATACTCCTGGCCGATCTGGTTGAGGACGGCGGTGGTCAGCGCGGGGTCATTGCCTTCCAGCGTGACGCCGATCACGCCCGATGCGCGGCCCCGCTCGAAGATCCCCATGTGCGACTGCACGTTCTCGATCGCCGCCAGGCGCGAGCTGCGCGACACCGTGAACTCCGTGCCGGGGCGGCCGGCCAGTGCATCGACGTGCACGTCCATCGCTCCGCCGCCGGGCAACAGGAAATGCTCGGGCTTGCCGACCGTGCCGGTGAAGGTGGCGCCGGTGAGCTTGTCGCTCAGCGTGTAGCGCCCCTCTCCCAGCGCGGTGAGGCGCAGGGGCTTGCCCAGCCACTCGTTGGGCACGTCCAGCTGCGAGATCGCGATGGCTTCTCCGCCCCAGGCGTAGCCGCCTCGCGGGAAGCTTGAAGGGTACGGCAGGCTTTCGTAGCGCTGCGCCAGCCATTCCCCGACCACCGGGAAATAGCGCGGCTTGGCATGGATGTACAGCAGGAACTTGTCGACGGCGGGGCCGACGACCATGCGCGAACGCAGCACTTCCATTTCGCCGGAGGTTTCCGCCTTCGTGTCGAACATCGAGGACACATCGCCAAGCAAGCTGCGCGCCTGCCCGTTGGGCATTTCCTCCTCCACCTGGACGATGATGTCAGCCGAATAGACTGAAGGGGTCACCATCACATAGGCCAGGGCGCCGAGCAAAGCGATCATGGTGATCGCGATGATCATCCACCGGTTGGAAAAAATGGCGTCCACATGCGACGACAACGGGGTTTCCTGCTGACGGGCCGGAACTGACGGCTCGAACGATTCGATGGGCAACGACATGCAGCTCTCCAAGAGAAGGCGCCGCCGCGGTCGCGGCGCCCCCAAAGGCGTGGTTTTGAAGCGGACTAATCGATGGACTTGACGGTCTGTACTGTTTGCGCGCTCGGGAACAGGTTGCTGATGAAGCGGTTCCACCGCACCAGGCCGGCCGAATCCACGAACACGACGTCTTTGGGTTGCAACTCAAACTTCTCCGCCACGGCAAGGGCTTGCGGCGAACCGGCGTTCAGATGGAACACCAGCGGCGTCGCCTGCTCCGTGCTGCGTACGACAAATATCTGCGACGGATCCGACGTCAGCTGGTTCGGCCCCCCCGCCAAAGCCAGCGCCTCGGTCAACGACATGCGTCCGTCACGCATTACTGGCGCGCTGGGCAAGAACACTTCGCCCATCACGAATACCTTGCTGTCGTCGCGCGGCGTGACTCTCACAATGTCGCCCGGCTTCAGCATCACCTGATTCAAGTCCTGGCCGCGCTCGATCAACGCAGGCAGGTTCACGCGAGTACGCTTGCCTTCACGGATCACAAAGACCGCACTACGGTCTCCGGTCGGCAAAATGCCGCCGGCCCTGTTGATCCCTTCCAACAGGGTCATCGGGACATCGTTGATCGCAACCGTACCCGGCGTGGTCACCGCGCCATCGACGAAAATGCGCTTGCTGCGAAATCCCAGAACACGTACGGTGATTTGCGGATCCTGTATGTACTTGCCTGAACTATTGACTATGAGATTGCGCGCCTGAAGTTCCGTCAACCCCGCCACTTTAAGCAGTCCGGTATACGGAAATTGGATGTATCCAGTGGATGAGACCGTATAGCCCGGAATGCCCGAGGCGGTATCCCCGATGGCTAGTTCCGTTGCACCAGACCCAATTGCGTAGGTTTGCGTCGGAAGCACGAGTTCGGGGTGATCCCACACGACGATCGAGAGGATGTCTCCCGGCCCGATGAGGTAGGGTCCCGGCTTGCCAAACAGATGATCGATTCCCTCGTTGTCGAGCAACGCCTGGCGCGCGCGCTGGTCGTCAAGCACCAGGGATGGCGTGATCTCCTTGATGACCGCCTTGGAGTTCGGATCCAGCGGATCCGCGAGCTGGTTGGCGTTGAACGTCATACCGGGAGACAAGGCGCAAGCGCCCAGCGAGGACACGAGCGCGATAGCGGCTATGGCTCGGCTCAACGTTCCGAAAAATGTAGTCATGGCAAATCCACAGTGAATGACTTCGTTGCTTGGAATGGAGCCCGATGCGTAACGGGTTGCGACATTCCACTCTCTTTTCCTAGCCCCGCACATTCGACGGATGTCCTAAGCCTTCTCCTACATCGTTTGGAGGTTTCGGGTAAGCCGCGCACTCAATAAGATTTCTTCGGTAGCCACATGCTTTGCGGCACTGCACAGTTTTTGCTTGGCGCAAGGCGGCCCCCCCCGAACAGGAGTGCGCGATGGACCCGTCCCAAACGGACACGTCGGCGAGATTCAGCGGGGCAAGTTATATCTATCGCTTGCTCGACGCCGCGATCGTGATCACCTGCGGCCTGACTGCCACCGGCTTGAAATTCTCGGAAGATGCGCTGGCGGATCCTCCGCAGATTCATCTGTTCCTGATCTATCTGTGCGGCCTGGGCGTGATCGCCATCTTCCCGGCCTTCCGTCTGTACGTGTCCTGGCGCGGCCGCCTGCTTACCGATCTGGTGGTGCGCAGCCTGGCGGCATGGGCCACCGTTTTCGCGTTGGGCATATTCGTCAGTTTTCTCATGCACCAGGCCGGCGCGGTATCCCGCTTATGGGCGGCTACCTGGTTCGGCATGGCGGCGCTGACGCTGGCCGGCGTGCGCATCGCCGTCTATGCGGCGCTGGGCGCCGCGCGCGACCGCGGCCATAACAAGAAGCGTGTGCTGCTGGTGGGTTTTGGCGCCCTGGGCCATGACCTGTGGCGCCGCGTCGAGCGGTACCGCGAAGCCGGTTATGAAGTGGCCGGCATCTACGCGGAACCGCATGAAATCCTGCCGCCGCAAGTGCGCCGCCTGCATGATCTCGACAACCTGCACGGCTTCGTGCATGAGAACAATGTGCGCGAGATCTGGATCGTGCTGCCGATGGAAGCCGGCCAGGAGTTGCGCGAGGTGCTGTATCACCTGCGCAACGACCTGGTGGATATCCGCTGGATTCCGGACGTGATGTCGATTCAGCTGCTGGGGCACCGCATCGGCGAGTTCCTGGGCCTGCCCGCCATCCAGCTCAACAGCCTGCCGGCCGCCGGCGTGCGCGGCTGGACCAAAGAGGTCTTTGACCGCAGCTTCGCGTTCTGCGCGCTGATCGGCCTGTCTCCCGTGATGCTGACCGTGGCCTTGCTGGTCAAGGCGACCTCGCGCGGCCCCGTCTTCTTCACCCAGCCCCGGCTGGGCGTGGACGGCAAGGTGTTCCACGTCTACAAGTTCCGCACCATGACCGTGCACCAGGAGCACGGCGTGGTCACGCAGGCCACCCGCAACGACAACCGCATCACGCGGATCGGCGGCTTCCTGCGCCGGACCAGCCTCGATGAGCTGCCCCAGTTCCTCAATGTGCTGATGGGCGACATGTCGGTCGTCGGACCGCGGCCCCACGCGCTGGAGCACAACGAAATGTACAAGGACCTGGTGCAGCGCTACATGATGCGCCACCGCGTCAAGCCGGGCATCACCGGCTGGGCGCAGGTCAACGGCTTTCGCGGTCAGACCGACACGCTGCGCAAGATGAGCGACCGCGTCGAGCACGACATCTACTACATCCAGCACTGGACGTTCAGGATGGACCTGCTGATCATCGCCCGCACGGCGGTATCTGGATGGACGGGCCGCAATGTCTACTAAGCCGTTGGGATGGCCCTTGCGGGAAACACCCGCACCGCGGGGTGGCGTGCTGGCCCGGTCGGACTTCCGCCAGGCCGTGGAGATGCTGCCCCTGGTATCGATCGACCTGCTGCTGCGCGACGCCGCCGGGCACTACCTTACCGGCCTGCGCGCCAATCCTCCCGCCCAGGGCGCGTGGTTCGTGCCCGGCGGCCGGATCCGGAAAAACGAGTCCCTGCGCGACGCGCTGCGCCGCATCGTCCATGAAGAGCTGGGGCTGTCCGTGCCCGAGCAGGCATGGAAGCCTCGCGGCGTGTACGAGCATTTCTATGGCACCAATTTCGCGGGTGAAGCGGGACGCTCCACCCACTATGTCGTCCTCGCGTACGAGGCCGAGCTTTCGTTGGATACCGCAAACCTTCCCCTGGTCCAGCACAACGGCTACCGCTGGTTGCCCGCGGAAGTGATCGCCGCCGACCCCGGCGTGCATCCGTACACCCAGGCCTACTTCAAGGAGTGAGCGCCATGAGCAATCCCCCTCCCCCGTACCGGGCAGTCATTCTTTGCGGCGGATCAGGCTCGCGCCTGTGGCCGCTGTCGCGCGAACTGCTGCCGAAGCAGTTCATCCGTTTGACCGATGACCGCAGCCTGCTGCAGAACACCTTGCTGCGCCTGGAGTCGGCGGGCGCCCAGGCCAGGCCCACGCTCGTGTGCAACGATGCCCACCGCTACATCGCCGCGGAGCAGGCGCTGGAGCTGGGCGTCAAGGACGCGGAGGTGATCCTGGAACCGTTTGCGCGCAACACGGCCCCGGCCATCGCCGCCGCCACGCTGCGGGCCATGCGGGACGGCGAAGACCCCATCATGCTCATCATGCCGTCTGACCATGTGCTGGAAGACGGCGAGGTGCTGAGCGCCGCGTTTGCCCAGGCGTATCAGGCCGCGCGCCAGGGCGCCCTGGTGACATTCGGGATTACCCCGACCGCCCCGCTCAGCGGCTACGGCTACATCCAGGCCGAGGAGCCCGGCGCCATGGCGCCTGCGCGCCGGGTGCGCCGCTTTGTCGAAAAGCCGTCGCCGGAGGTCGCGCAGCGCTTCATCGAGGACGGCGGCTACTACTGGAACAGCGGCATGTTCGCGTTCCAGGCGTCCGTGTTCCTGTCCGAGCTGGCCCGCCTGGCCCCCAAGATCCTGGAACAGGTGCAGGCCGCCGTGGCCACGGGGCATGGGGAAAACGCGCTGTTCCACCTGGACGGACCGTCGTTCGAGGCTTGCCCCAGCGACTCGATGGACTACGCCATCATGGAACGCACCGACAGCGCCGTGGTCATCCCGCTGGCGGCGCCCTGGAGCGACGTCGGCGCATGGGACGCGGTCTGGGGCATCGCCCAGAAGAACCTGGAAGGCAATTCCACCACCGGCGACGTCATGGTGGAGGACTCGCGCAACTGCCTGATCCATTCCACCAGCCGGCTGGTCGCCTCGGTCGGGCTGGACGACATCGTGGTGATCGAAACGGCCGATGCCGTGCTGGTCGCGCACAAGTCGCGCTCCCAGGACGTCAAGCGGCTGGTCGAGATATTCAAGACCCAGCACCGCTCGGAGCTCAACCACCACCGCGAGGTGCAGCGGCCCTGGGGTTCGTACGACTCGGTGGGCCAGGGCCCCCGCTACCAGGTCAAGCGCATCACGGTCAAACCGGGAGCGCGCCTGTCCTCGCAGATGCACCACCACCGTGCCGAGCACTGGATCGTGGTATCGGGCACGGCGCGCATCTACAACGGCGATAAGCAATACCTGCTGACGGAGAACCAATCGACCTACATCCCGCTGGGCGAAATCCATAGCCTGGAAAACCCGGGAAAGATCCCGCTGGAGATCATCGAGGTGCAGTCGGGCGCCTACCTGGGCGAGGACGACATCGTCCGCTTCCAGGATATCTACGGCCGTGTCTAGGGTCCCGAGCCGCACGCACCTGGCGCGCGAGCCCGAGCCCCGCGAACCCTTCTGGCGTCCGGGCATGGCCCGGATCTGCCTGCCCGTGGCGGTGCTGTTCTTCGCCGTCCTGGTGACGGTGGGCAACCTGCCCGGGCTGGCGGCCGAGATGTCGGACGCCTTTGGCGACAAGCGGCTGCACCTGGCCGCCTACGCCTTGCTGACCGGGCTGGTTTACGTCTCGGTCAACCGGCGCCCCGCGCTGGTGGCCATGCTGGCGGCCACCGCCATGGGTGCGCTGGATGAATCAATCCAGTCCCTTTTTCCCTACCGACAGGCTGAACTCTTAGACCTTTTGGCCGATATCTTAGCGGCTGGTGCAACAGTAATCTCATTGCACATTGGTACCGCAGCCATCGGCTCCTTTCGTGCAGTTACTAAGTCTTAAGGACACAACCATGCCAAAACGGGCACTGATTACCGGCGTTACTGGCCAAGACGGGGCCTATCTGGCGGAGCTCCTGCTCGCCAAGGGCTATGAGGTCCACGGCATCAAGCGGCGCGCTTCGCTGTTCAATACCGCCCGCATCGACCATCTGTACCAGGACCCCCACGACCAGCCCCGCAATTTCGTGCTGCACCACGGCGACATGACCGACTCGTGCAGCCTGATCCGCATCGTCCAATCGGTGCAGCCCGACGAGATCTACAACCTGGCCGCGCAAAGCCATGTCGGCGTCTCGTTCGAGGAACCGGAATACACGGCCAACGCCGACGGGCTGGGTACCCTGCGCCTGCTGGAGGCCATCCGCATCCTGAAGCTGGAAAACAAGTCGCGCTTCTACCAGGCGTCCACCTCCGAGCTGTACGGGCTGGTGCAGGAAACGCCGCAGAAAGAGACGACGCCGTTCTATCCACGCAGCCCCTATGCGGCCGCCAAGCTGTACGCCTACTGGATCAGCGTGAACTACCGCGAAGCCTACGGCATGTACGCGTGCAACGGCATCCTGTTCAACCACGAGTCGCCCAAGCGCGGGGAGACCTTCGTCACCCGCAAGATCACCCGCGGCCTGGCGCGCATCGTGCTGGGGCTGCAGGAATGCCTGTACCTGGGCAACCTGTCCGCGCTGCGCGACTGGGGCCACGCCCGGGACTACGTCGAAATGCAGTGGCTGATGCTGCAGCAGGACACGCCCGAGGACTACGTCATCGCGACCGGCATGCAGTACAGCGTGCGCGAGTTCATCAACACCGCCGCGCGCGAGCTGGGCATCCTGCTGGCCTGGGAAGGCGAAGGCCTGGAAGAAACGGCGACCGTGCTGTTTTCGCCGGTCCACGACGTCAAGCCCGGCCAGGTCATCGTCCGCGTGGACCCGCGCTACTTCCGTCCCACGGAGGTCGAGACCCTGTTGGGCGATCCCACCAAGGCGCGGGAGAAGCTCGGCTGGTCGCCGCGCACCACGTTCGCGGAACTGGTCAAGGAAATGGTCGAAAGCGATCTGAAGGACGCGCGGCGCGATGCGCTGGTCGAACAGAACGGCTACGAAATCTACGCCTACAAGGAGTAGTCAGACATGACGAACCTGGACCAACGCGTGTTTGTCGCCGGCCACCGCGGCATGGTGGGCGCGGCGATCACCCGCGAACTGCACCGCCGCGGCTACCCCAACGTGCTGACCCGCAGCCGGGAAGAGCTGGACCTGGAGAACCAGAACCAGGTGCACCGCTTCTTTTCGACGACGCCGGTCGACGTGGTGTATCTGGCTGCCGCCAAGGTGGGCGGCATCCTGGCCAACCAGACGCATCCGGTGGACTTCCTCTACAAGAACCTGATGATCCAGTGCAATGTGATCCGCGCCGCGTATGCGGCCGGCGTGCGCAAGCTGCTGTTTCTGGGTTCGTCATGCATCTACCCGCGCGAAGCCCCGCAGCCCATCCGCGAGGACGCCCTGCTGACCGGTCCGCTGGAAGCCACCAACGAGCCCTACGCCATCGCCAAGATCGCGGGCCTGAAGCTGTGCGAGGCCTACCAGCGCCAGTATGGCGCGCGCTTCATCTGCGCCATGCCGACCAACCTGTACGGCCCGCACGACAACTACGACCTGCACAGCAGCCACGTGCTGCCCGCCCTGATCCGCAAATTCCATGAAGGCCGCGAGGCCAACCAGGAAAGCGTGACGATCTGGGGCACCGGCACGCCGCTGCGCGAGTTCCTGTACGTGGACGATCTGGCGCAGGCCTGCGTCATGCTGATGGAGCATCCGGACGCCGAGGGCATCTACAACATCGGCGCCGGCCAGGACATTTCCATCGCGGACCTGGCGCGGCTGGTGGCGCGCGTCGTGGGCTACGGCGGCAACATCGTCTACGACACCGGCAAGCCCGACGGAACGCCGCGCAAGCTGATGGATTCGTCCCGCGTGCAGTCGCTGGGCTGGAGGCCGGAGATTTCGCTGACGCACGGCATCACGCTGGCCTATGGGCATTTCCTGCGCGAGCGCACTCAACATGCGCTGCCCGTGGCCTGACGGCCGCGCCAGCATGACAGACAGGGTTCCCGATGCTTGGATTCGTAAGGAAACACATCGCCGGCAATGCCTCCTTCTGGGGGCTGGTGGAGTACGGCATCGGCCCGGTCGCGGCCCTGATCGCGCTGCCCATCCTGTTCCGCCAGCTGGGGACGGTGGGCTTTGGCCAGTACTCCATGATCATTGCCATGGCCGGGTTCGGCAACGCCGCCAACCTGGGCGCGGCCGTGACCGCGACCAAGCTGGTGTCCGAAAGCATGCACCAGCCGGGCGGCGCCTATCGCGCGGCGGGCGTCAGCCTGTCGCTGATCGGTTGCGCGCTGGCCGTCGTGACCCTGGCGGCCGTGCTGTTGTGGGGGGTGGTCGGCCTGGGATGGCCAACGGCCACCTTCGGCGGCGTCGCCGTGACGATGCTGGCCATGCCGGCGCTGGCCATCTACCTGACGCAGCAGTATGACCAGCTGTTCTCCGGCTGCCTGAAGGGGCGCGAGGATTTCCGCGCCACCGCGCTGTGCGAGGTTTTCAGCCGCGCCGGCACCATGGCGCTGGCCTGCGCGGCGGCCTGGCTGACCGCGTCGCCCACCTGGACGGGCCTGGCCCAGGCCGTGGGCCTGCTGCTGGCCGGCAGCGTGAAGATGCGCGTCTTTGCCCGCGCCTACGGCCGCGTGCTGGTGCGCCCGGTGCGTGACCGCGGCGCCATGATGGACGCATTCAAGTTCTCCCGGTGGTCGTGGCTGAACAGCCTGAGCGCGCTGGCCTTCGGTTCGGTGGACCGGGTGCTGGTCGGCAGCCTCATGGGCCCCGCCGCGCTTGCCATCTATACCGTGGGCGTGCAGGTGGGCCAGATCATCCATACCGCCTCGGTCGCCATTTTCCAGAAGGCCATGCCGCGCATCAGCCGCCTGTCGGTGTCGCCGCCCTACGCCGGCGCCGCCGAACGCGAGATCCGCCGCATGATGCTGTGGAACCTGGCGCTGTCGGCCGGCGCCACGCTGGCGGTGCTGGCGGTCAGCCGGCCGCTGCTGAACCTGCTGCTGGGCGACAACGTCGCCACCGGCCATCTCGGCACCTTCCAGCTGCTCATCGTGGCTTCGGGCCTGTTGTCCCTGAACGCCGCGGCGCATTTCTCCCTCCTTGGGCTCGGCAACTCCCGCGCCGTCGCAATCCTGAACGGACTGGGCGGCCTGGCGATGCTGTGCGTCATGGCGGGACTGGTACACGTGGCGGGGGAACACGCCGCGGCTTGGGGCCGCATGGCCTACGCGGCGATCACGCTGGCCGGCGTGGCCCTCGCCATCCGTCAATCCCGCCCCGACTTTCCGGGCGCCATGCCTGCGGCCACCCGATAACCAACATGCTGAGGTCCTACATGCGCAAGCGCCATAACGAGTATTCACGCCAGCTCATCGACTTCGTCCGCGAGCTCCGCCCGCCAGCGCCCATCGCCAGCGGCCTGCTGCCCAAAGTGACCATCGTGACCCCCTCGTTCAACCAGGCCAAGTTCCTGGAGCGCACCATCCTGTCCGTGCTGAACCAGGGCTATCCGCGGCTGGAGTACATCATCATCGACGGCGGCTCCACCGATGGCAGCGTGGACATCATCAAGAAGTACGAGCGCTACCTGACGTACTGGGAAAGCACCCCGGACCGCGGCCAGTCCCACGCCATCAACAAGGGCTTCGAACGCGCCACCGGCGACTACGTCGGCTGGCAGAACTCGGACGACCTGTACTTCCCCGGCGCGCTGCGCAAGCTGGGCGCGGCGGCGGCGCGCGGCCGCGCGCCCATCGTCAGCGGCAATCTCTTCGTGGCGGACGCCGACAACCGCATCTTCCGCAAGATCCACTACACCCCCGTCAATCGCGGCACGCTGACAGTGGTGAAGGCGTCCATTCCCAACCAGTCCGCGATCTTTCGCCGCGACCTGCTGCGCAAGTACGGCCTGCTGCAGGAAAGCATGCGCTACTGCATGGACCTGGAGCTGTGGAGCCGCCTGCTACGCGAAGGCAAGAACCTGATCGTTCCGGATGCATTGGGCGTCTACACCGCCCACGACGAGACCAAGACCGCGCTGATGCAGGACGTGCTGCTGGAAGAGCGCGAGCAGATCGTCACCCGCATCCGGCGCACCGAACCGGGCCTGGGACGGCTGTTCGAACTGTCCTGCCGCGCTTCCAAGGTGGCGGCCCACGCCCGGCAAGGAGACCTGTCGTACCTGCTCGAAAAGCTGACCACCAAGATTTTCGGGCGTGACGACTGGGCTGCGCATTAGGAGCTGCAATGAACCCGCGCCGCCGCTTCTCCACCCTGCACCTGCTGGGCCTCTTCGTGTTCACCGCGCTCGCCTTGAACGACGACCGGTTCATCCTGGGGGTGGGCAGCTTCAAGCTGTCGCCCTTCGACGTGCTGTTCGTCGCCATGCTGGCTGTGAAGGCGCTGAGGCTGGCCGAGCCCGGCGCCTACGCGCTGCCGCGCGGCGCGCTGGGCATGCTGCTGGCGTTCCAGGCCATGTCAGTGATCTACCTGCTGCTGGTGTCCGTGGACCACCCAGGCATAGAGACCGGCGACGTGGCGCGGGACCTGCGCATCGTCTTCTATTTCTTGTGTACGCCCTTTCTTTGCTACAAGGACATCGACAGCCCGGCCGCCTATGCGGTGCTGCAGAAGTACATCGTGGCCGCCAGCCTGGCGGTCGCCACGCTGATGCTGCTGGAGCAGGCGCAGGGCTTCAGCGTGGCCAATCCGCTGCGCAATGTGCGGCTGGGCGTGTGGGCCATTCCCATGGGCGTGGTGTCGCTGCTGTACTTCCGGCGCACGCTGAACGTGTCGGGTCCGAAGGCGTACGCGCTGACGGTGTACATGGTGATGGCGCTGGTGTTCTCGCTGAACCGCAGCCAGTACCTGCAGCTTGCAATCTCCGTCCTGATCGCCGTGATGCTGGCGGGCAACTCCGACATCCGGCGCCGCGCCGTGCTGATCTTTGCGCCCGCGGCCGTCGCCGGCGTGCTGATCTTCGCCAGCATCGGCTACCTGGATGTGCTGGCCAACCGCATCTTCAGCGTCGAAAAGCTGGACGAGGACTCCAGCTACGGCGCCCGCATCCAGGAAATGGAGGGGCAGATGGACTTCTTCGCGGAAAGCCCCGTGTTCGGCAAGGGCGCGGGCTTCCGGAGCTGGGTCATGGGCGAGAATGGCTTCGAGCTGAGCACGTTCGCGCACAACTCCTGGGCCTTCTACCTGATGAAATTCGGCGTGGTTGGCACGATCATGATCATGCTGCCGCCGCTGCTGATCCTGCTGCTCTCGCTGCTGAGACGCTATGCGCATCCCGGACTGGAGATGCACCGGCGCTACCTGCTTGCCACGGCCCCGATCTACATATTCATTGATTCGCTGTCCGGCGGTCTGGCCTATGCGCCCAAGACCGCCTTCACCGGATTCCTGCTGTGCTATTGCCTGTCGCTGATGCGCAATGCGCAGATCATGCCTGTACCTCGTAACGAGCCGCCCGTCCCCAGCCATCGCCCGGGCGCCGTGCGCCGGGCGCCAACACGAGTAATACCCCATGCCTGATGTCTTGTTTGTCGCGCCAGACTTGCACGGTGGCGTCGGAAGATGCGTCGCCTTCATCGTGGATGCCCTGCCGGAACAGGGGGTGGATTCCTCCCTGTTCCTGCTGCGCTCCCGCAACCGCGAATACCCCATCGCCAACCCCAAGGTCACGCGCGCACTGCCCGTCATCGAATCCCCAACCAAGCTGCGGCTCATGCTGCCCCTGGCTTTTTTTCGCCTGCTGGCCCAGATACGCCGCGACAAACCGGCCATCGTCTGCTCGCACGGCCTGCTGTGCAACATGCTGGTCGTGCTGGCCAGGAAAATCCTGCGCGGCAACTTCAAGACGGTGGCCTTCGAGCACAGCAGCCCGGCCATCCATTACGGCGCCTCGCGCATGCGGCGCCTGAAATGCTGGCTGGTCAGCCAGACCTATCGGCGGCACGACGCGGTGGTGGGCGTGTCGCGCGGCGTCAAGGAAGACCTGGTCAGCATGTTCCCCCCGCTGCGCGGCAAGGTGCACACCATCTACAACGGCGTGCCGCTGGACAACGTGCGCCAGCAGAGCGCCGGGCAGCAGGCCGGCGCCGGCGGCGACTCGCCCTATCAGGTGGTGGCCGTCGGCCGGCTGGAAGCCGTCAAGGATTACGCCACGCTGATCGACGCCGCCGCCCTGCTGGACGATCCCGGCATCAGCTTCACCATCCTGGGCGAAGGATCCGAACACGCCGCCCTGCAAAAGCGGATCGACGACAAGGCGTCGCGCAGCCCGGTCACCCTGGCGGGCCATATCGACAACCCGTTCCCGATGATCGCCGGCGCCGGCGCCTTCGCGCTGACGTCCATCCGCGAGAGCTTCGGCAATGTCCTGGTGGAAGCGCTGTGCCTGGGCGTGCCCGTGATCTCTACCGATTGTCCGCACGGCCCCGCCGAGATCCTGGACGCGGGCCGCTACGGCCTGCTGGTGCCGGTCGGCGACGCCGCCGCGCTGGCCGAGGCGGTGCGGCGCCTGGCCTACGACGGCGACATGCGCAAGAAACTGGCCGCCCAGGGCCCGGAGCGAGCGGACGCCTTTTCCCTGGAGCGGCACTGCCGCAACGTCATTGAGCTATTTCAGCCACTCATGCAACGCGGCACGCCCTGAATAGGACAGCATCATGCAGAAGATACCGGTATCCGTCGTGGTCATGACGAAGAATGAGGAACGCAACATCGGCAAGTGCCTGAAAGCCCTCGTGGAATTCGACGAGGTCTTCGTGGTGGACTCCAACAGCACCGACGCGACCTGCGCGATGGCGACGGCGCTGGGCGCCCGCGTCTCGAATTTCCAGTGGGATGGAAAATACCCCAAGAAGAAGCAGTGGTGCCTCGAGCAATTGCCGTTCACGCACCCCGTGGTGCTGTATGTCGATGCCGACGAGGAAATGACACCCGGCCTGGCCGCCGAGATACGCGAAACGCTGCCGCGCTTCGCCGCGGGCGCCGGCGGCGCCTTCGTGCCGTTCGACTATGTGTTTTGCGGCAAGAAGCTGGAACATGGCCACCGGGTCTACAAGCTGGCGCTGCTGGCGCGCGACCGCTCTCGCTTCCTGGACTACGACGACCTGGACGTCGCCAATATGTGGGAGGTGGAAGGCCACTACCAGCCGCAGGTCGAGGGCGAGACGTTCGCCCTGCGCCAGCGCATGGTCCACAACGACCATGATTCGCTCTACCACTACTTCGACAAGCACAACCGCTATTCCGACTGGGAAGCGAACCTGCGCACCAAGGGGCTGATGAACGATCCGCGCGAAGCCAACGTAGGCGGGCGCGCCCTGCTCAAGCGGATTTTCCAGGCCATGCCGTTCAAGGCGCCGATCTCGTTCCTGCATTCCTACATCTTTCGCCTGGGCTTTCTGGACGGCAAGGCGGGCTATGACTACGCGGTCGCGCGCGCCATGTACTACTGGCAGATCCGTATCAAGACCGAAGAGATCCTGAAGGCGCGCCAGGCCAGCGCCGCCAGTTCCCAGCGCGATGCCGTGGCGGGAGCGGCCAAATGAGCACATTGCAACGCCTGGACCAGTTTGCGCTGGCGCCGGGACAGCGCGGCCGTTCGGCGCTGACCGTGCAGCTGTGGTGGATGGTGCAAGCAACGCTCTTTCGCTGGTCGCCGCAGGTGGCCTACGGCTTTCGCCGCTGGCTGCTGCGCTGCTTTGGCGCGCGCGTGGGCCACAAGGTGCTGATCCGTCCGTCCGTCACCGTGACCTATCCCTGGAAGGTGGAGATCGGCGACTATGCCTGGATCGGCGACGACGCGGTGATATACAGCTTGGGACCCATTCACATCGGCGCGCACGCCGTGGTGTCCCAGCGCAGTTACCTGTGCGCGGCGGACCACGACGCCGGGCAGCCCGATTTTCCCTTGCGCGAGCGGGCCGTGCGCGTCGAGGATGGCGCGTGGGTGGCGACCGATGTGTTTGTCGGCCCAGGCGTGACCATCGGGCGCGAGGCCGTGATCGGTGCGCGCAGCTCGGTGTTTCGCAACATGCCGTCCGCGATGGTATGCCACGGCAATCCGTGCCGTCCCATGCGGCCCCGCATGGCCACGCCGACATGAAGATACTCATCTACGGCATCAACTACGCCCCCGAGCTGACCGGCATCGGCAAATACAGCGCCGAACTGGCCGAATGGCTGGCCGCTCGCGGCCACGAGGTCAGCGTCGTGACGGCGCCGCCTTACTATCCGCAGTGGCGGGTCCACGATGGCTACCGCGCGGGGCGCTACGCCAAGGAAGAACGCCGCGGCGTGACGGTGCGGCGGGCGCCGCTGTGGGTGCCCGGCAAGCCCGGCGGCGCCAAGCGCCTGATCCACCTGGCCAGCTTCGCCCTGTCCAGCCTGCCGTCGCTGCTGCGCGCCGCCGTCCGCAGGCCCGACATCATCCTGGTGGTGGAACCCGCGCTCTTTTGCGCGCCCGGCGCCTGGCTTGCCGCGCGCCTGTGCGGCGCCCGCGCCTGGCTGCATATCCAGGACTATGAAGTGGACGCCGCGTTCGAACTCGGCCTGCTCAAGGGTGCGGGCTTGCGCGCGATGGTCAAGCGCGCGGAGCGCTGGCTGATGCGCCGCTTCGACCGCGTCTCCACCATATCGAACCGCATGCTGGAGCTGGCGCTGGCCAAGGGGGTCGACCCCGACCGCGCCGTGCTGTTGCCCAACTGGATCGACGTCAACGCGATCGCGCCGAATGCCAAGGACGGCGGGTACCGCGCCCAGCTCGGCATTCCGGACAACGCCATCGTCGCGCTGTACTCCGGAAACATGGGCGGCAAGCAGGGCTTGCAGACGCTGGCGGACGTGGCCCGCCGGCTGAGCCGCGAGGACCGGTTGTGGTTCATCTTCTGCGGCCAGGGTCCGGAACGCGCGCCGCTGGAAGAAAAATGCAAAGGGCTGGCCCGCGTCGTCTTCCTGGACCTGCAACCGGCGGACCGCCTGGGCGCGCTGCTGAACACCGCGGACATCCATTTGTTGCCGCAACGCGCCGGCGCGGCGGACCTGGTCATGCCGTCCAAGCTGACCGGCATGCTGGCCAGCGGCCGGCCGGTGGTATGCGGCGCGGCGCGGGGCACGGAACTGGCCGGCGTGGTGGCGCATTGCGGACTGCTGACACCGCCCGAAGACGCAGTGGCCATGGCCGAAGCCGTACGCAAATTGAGCTACAACTCGCAGATCCGCGAGACACTGGGCGCGGCCGCGCGCCAGTACGCGCTTGCCCACCTGCATGTGGACGCCGTGCTCAGCGCGGCGGAACGGGAATTCGCGGCCATCGTGGCGTCCAAGGGCAAGCCCGCACCCGCGGATACGCGCGCCCGTCAAGGCGATACCTGATCCGACGCTCGGGCCCGCTCGCGGGCCCGCAAGCATGGCAGGCACCACCCCTCAACTGAACGAACCAGGGCCTGTGCGGGCTGCATCGCAACCCGCACAGGCCCTGACTCCATGTGCGCCCGTCAGCCTGCCTCGCCCTTGCCCGGCGCGGGTGAATTGGCACTTCTGACCAGCCCCATCTGCACCGCGATATAGGCCGCCTCGGCCTGATTGCGGGCATTCAATTTCCAGTACAGCGTGCGCGCATGGCTTTTCACGGTGGCTACCGATATGCCCACCTGCTGCCCGATTTCGCGCATGGTCTTGCCTTGCACCAGCAACTGCAGGATTTCTTCCTGCCGCTGCGTCAATTCACGCAGTTCCTGCACGGACGAGTGCGCCGCGCTTTGCGGCCTGCCGGCGGGTTGCGGATAGCATTCGCCCCCCGCGACCACCAGGCTGACCGCCGCGGCCAGCGCATCCGGGCTGGAGGCCTTGGGCAGATAGCCCGCCACCCCCGCCCTCGCGCAGGCGCCCATCACGCTCGGGTCCAGCACGGAATACAGCACCAGCACCAGCCTGGGCATGAAGAAAGCCATCGCCTGCGACAGGAGCCCTATGTCCTGTTCAGCCACGCCGCTGCAACCAACCACCAGTAACTCCACTGGACGGTTGATCGAACTTGACATGCTGAGCAGGTGGGCTGGCGAGATGGCCAGGATATCGTCGGCGTTGCGCACACGTTCCAGCACATGCTGAATTGCGACACGAAGCAGAGCGTAGTCTTCGATCAGTACGGTTGTCATCCCGGGAAGAACCTTGTGACGCATGGCCCACACACGGTTCCCAAGACGCTGGCGCATCGCAGGGCGATGCGCAGTCATGCGCGTCGCCAGATTCAAGGGAATCTCGTCCGCTACATCGAATCGCTGTGGCGAGACTAAGTGATTCGCCCTCTCAATCCATGCTTGCGGACACAACCCATGCTATCAGCGGCTACGTCCGCTGAATCTCGTTCAGGAGGATGATAGGTGGAGGAAAGCCTCGTGTCAGCAACCGCGATTTCTGCGGTGTATGCCTTAGCCGCGTTGGCTATGCGCGAACCCGGCAGCTACGGAACAACAGCGTTCCAGGCTGCCGGGCAGGCAACGCAAATCGTCAACTACCCGAGCTTGCGCCCATAGATCTGCCCGGCGTCCACTTCCCTGCCATTCGGCTCATGCCATTCCAAGGTCGCGCCACGCTGCAGCGCCGCGTATACAGCCTCGCCCTTGTTCTTGACATGCAGGCGCTGGTAGAGCGTGCACGCGTGCGTCTTGGCCGTCGCCACGGAAATATTGAGCATGCGGCTGACGGTCTTGATCGGATAGCCTCTGGCCAGCAACACCAGAACTTCGTATTGGCGCGGCGTGATCTGAAGCAGCTGGGCTCCGGCGCTGACAGGCATCGTGCCCTTGGCGCCGACATCGTCCGCGTCCCGTGCCGGCAGGGCGCAAACCGTCGAAGCCGGAGCCTGCAACGCCTGTTCGCTGGGGAAGCATTGCCCGCCCGCCATGACCAGGCGGATCGCTGCTTCAAGGATTTCGACCGAAGCCGTTTTCATCAGGCAGCCATAGACGCTTGCGCCAGGCAAACCTTGCACCGGCATGGGCAAGGGCATGACGTCCGTCAAAAGCAGGATCCGCTTCGGCGTCAGCACGCGCTGAATCTCGTGCAAGGCGCTCCAGGCCTCATCGGTATCCACCGGCAACCCATAGATCAGGAGATCGGCGCCAGCATGCACGCCATCGGCCTTGGACACGTCCGCCAAGCCCATCCCCTCGATTTCCCACACATCATCCAACTTGCTCAGAATTTGCCACAACCCCAACCGCAAGAGCGGATGGGCTTCAATCAGGACCATCTTGGCCATGGTTTCCTCCCGGTTTTTCGACGGGCCTAGAAGGGATCTTCGCTGTGCTGAAGACTATTTTTTTCCAGCCCCTGCGGGGGTGGTCCGCATATCCCGGAATATCTAATGAAGCCGGACCGGGGCATTTGGGCTGGGAGACTTTGGTAGCCAACATAACGGATGGCATGAACCCATCTTATGGTTCGGATTTGTCAAAATCAAGACGTTTCAGGGCGATATAATCCGACAAAATCAGAAATCATTCGTTAGCCTTAATCACGATCCTAAATATGGATGAGACGACCATCTCGTCCTTTTTACCGCTAGGGTTTTTACCAGCCCAGTCCACCAACTCTCTACGTTTTCCCTATGGTAGCGCGGCGTAGCGCCGCCCTGAAGCCTGCGCCGGCCATTGTTACAGACGAAAAAATGCCGCGTCGGGACATCCGCCGGACGCGGCTGGAAACTGCGGGATTTGAAGGGAAAGCTGTCTATATGTATCTTCGGACACATTAAGCCCGGACGCAGTCCCCGTATTCGAAATATAGGTAACATTTTTATTTTTGCGCCAACAGGCGGATTTACTCCATATAGGCAAAGTCAAATACTGTGTGTCCACCCTGGTGATGCCAATGGTGCATTGAAGCATGGCGTTTCCTCAGGAAGCTCGCGTAGTGAATTTCGCCGTCCGTTTCCACGTAAGTCGACGGCGAGAGCTCTTCGATCCGGTTCAGCGACACGCCCTTGCCGTAGTGGCAGAAGCCTTGGTACTGGGCGCAGCGGATCACGTCTCCGCTGGGCGACACAACGATTCCGGCGTTGCGGGCGCGCATCGGGTTGCGCACGATGGGGTTGCAGGCGTGCGGCGTCCATTCGGTCGAGCGCGGTGAATCAGAAAAAAATGCAAACAGCTCGTCGCAATGGCTTTGACCGTCGGTGCGGTCGATATTTGTTAATAACCACCAGTATTCCCCGTGCTTGAAAATAATGGTGTCAACCGCCGATATATTGGTCATCAGATTTACATCGAGCTCCCATTTAAGCGGAAATTCTGTGCATTTCCAGAGCTCTATACTGCGATTTCCACACGTTTCCGGCACCATGTAGGTCACGCCATCGTGTTCGAATATATATGGAAAGGATAGGTGATACGGCAGGTTGAGAGCCGTGCCCAACAGCCGGAAAGCCCCGTCGGAGTAGGTCGCAACCGAAATCGTGCCCTTCCTGGAAGTGAAGTCGTAATCCTCGAAAAATATATATGGCTTTTTATCGTGGGTATATACAAACGGATCGGCGAAAAATCTGCCCTTGGGCGGCTGCAATACCATGGCTTCGGAAACCACAGCCTGCTGGCGGGCAGAGGGAAACATACCAATCCGCCACCGCACATTGCGTTTCATGATGCGTCGCACAATCAAATCCGACATTAACCAGGCCTGGCGTGCGATATATGCGGCGCTGTCCCACTCGGCGGGGTCCGCGCGGCGCGGGCCGCTCATGATCTGCATGCCGGGCGGCGCAACGCCCTGCCTGGCGCGGGCCAGCGCCTGCAAGGCGTCGTAGACCATGAAATTCCCCAAACTGAATGCGCGCGCCTGATTCTTCAACCAGAACACTTCCGTGTTGAAACTGCGCTGGTCCAGCAGCTCATCCTCATCCGAGTTCACCCCGACCCGCCAGAGTTTCACGGTGGTGTGATCCTCGCGCTGGAACACCTCCCAGAACCCCGCGTAGCGGCTGGTCGCCACCGCAATATCCGAATAGCTCAGCTGCCATACGCCCAGGCGCGCCCAACTCGCCATCTGCGCGCGCGTCGCCAGCGATGCGCCCAAGGTAATCACCAGGTCCAGGCCCAGCGCCTCCACCTCGCGCTGCTCCTGCGCATCGCCTCCGCCCGGCGCCAGCGGCACCACCGCTGCCCCGTCGGGCGGCAGGCTCTCTCGCATGTCGCCGCAGGCCAGCATGACACGCTGTTTCTGAGGCAACAGCCTGGCTTCCAGGCGCGAAAGCGTGCCGAACAGGGCCTTCACACCCAGCCGGGGCGCCTTGTCCATCCCTTCCCCGCTCATCACCAGCAATGCGGCGAGCTCGAAATCCTGGCTATGGACGAGCCACTCAACCATCTCATGCATCCAGCCGGGTTGCTCATACCCGTCAACCAGCAGTCCCACTCTGTAGGTCTTCATTTCTCGTGCTCCTGTATCAGGGCGATTGGCCTGCCGCGCCGAGACGGCGAACGGCTTCGCCAAGCACACACGCGGGGCAATGCACTCATGTCCTCGCGCTGATACTGCGGGGTTTTAGGCCCGCCTTCCAGACCACATTCATCCTAGGGCCGGCGTCCGAGGACGAACGGCTCAGCCTCCCCCTCCTCCCTTGAATTCCACTCATCCGTCCGACCGGGCTGGCTTCATCCGTCCGGCCGAGAGGAGACGCGCGGCGATGGCACCGTCGCATCGGTGTGTGATTGGTAGTGGTAAACCCTATTGGGGATAGCCGAGGCTCGCTTCTCGTCCATCCCTCACGCATAATTGTTTTTAAACAAACGTTTGAATTCAACCATATGCAAGAAATCAGATCGACCACCACCCGGGAAACCATCCTGGACACCGCCGAAGCCCTGTTCGCGCAACAAGGCCACGACGGCACCTCCATGCGTCAGATCACCGGCGTCGCCGGCGTGAACCTCGCATCGGTGAACTATCACTTCGGCTCCAAAGAGTCACTCGTGCAGGCGGTGCTAAAACGCCGCCTGGAAGTGCTGAACCGCGAACGCCTGCGCCTTTTGGACGAACTGGAGGCGCAAGCCGGGGGCAAACCCCTGAAACCGTCGCAGATCGTGGATGCCTTCTTCGGCACCCTGCTGCGCCTGGCCGCCGACCCCGCCCAGGCCGGCAGCACCTTCCTGCCGCTGCTGGAACGCACCATGACGGATCCTTCCGATTTCATCCGCGCGCTGTTCGCGGAGGAATACGCCGACGTGCTCGACCGCTATCGGAACGCCCTGTTCGCCGCGCTGCCCGACGTGCCCAAGGCCGAAATCATGTGGCGCTTCCAGTTCATGCTCGGCGCCACGTCGTACGCCATCATCGGCACCGACCTGCTGCGGTCGGTCACGGGCATGACCATCGACGAAACCGAACAGCCCAATAACCCGGACCTGCTGCTGCCCCGCCTGATGAGCTTCCTGCTTGGCGGCCTGCGCGCTCCCCTGCCGCACCTGCCGGGGACCTGACGGGTTCTCCGGACGGGCAGCCAAACAGAACACTCATGGAGACAAAGAAATGAACGCAGTCATCCTCGCGCTGGTCGTCATCGCGCTCCTGATCGCCGTCGCGCTGGGCGTGCGCCCCGTCCGGCGGGCGTTGCTGTCCGCGCCGATCTTCAATCTGTACCGCAAGGTGCTGCCGCAGATGTCGGACACCGAGCGCGATGCGCTGGAAGCGGGCACGGTCTGGTGGGAAGGCGAACTGTTCCGCGGCAAGCCCGACTGGAGCCGCCTGCTGGCCTACCCCCGCCCGCGCCTGACCGACGAGGAACAGCGGTTCCTGGACAACCAGGCGGAAGCCGCCTGCCGCATGGTCAATGACTGGAGCGTCACGCAAGAGCGCTACGACCTGCCCGCCGAGGTCTGGAACTATCTGAAAGCCGAAGGCTTCCTGGGCATGATCATTCCCAAGCAATACGGCGGCCTGGCCTTCTCTGCCTTTGCCCATTCCGAAATCGTGACCAAGCTGTCCACCCGCTCGTCGGCGCTGGCTGTCTCGGTCATGGTGCCCAACTCGCTGGGGCCCGCCGAGCTGCTGCTGCACTACGGCACCGAAGAGCAGAAGAACCACTATCTGCCGCGCCTGGCGCGCGGCGAAGAAGTCCCCGCTTTCGCGCTGACCAGCCCCTGGGCCGGCTCCGACGCGGCCGCCATTCCGGACAGCGGCATCGTCTGCAAGGGAGAATGGCAGGGCCGCGAGGTGATCGGCATGCGGGTCACCTGGGACAAGCGCTACATCACGCTGGCGCCGGTCTGCACCTTGCTGGGCCTGGCGTTCCGCCTGTACGACCCCGACGGCCTCCTGGGCGGCAAGAAGGACCTGGGCATCACCTGCGCGCTGGTGCCGCACGACCACCCCGGCGTGGACACCGGCCGCCGCCACTTCCCGCTGAACGCCATGTTCATGAACGGACCCACCCGCGGCGCCGACGTCTTCATGCCGCTGGACTTCATCATCGGCGGGCCCGCCATGGCCGGCCAGGGCTGGCGCATGCTGATGGAATGCCTGGCCGCGGGCCGGTCGATATCCCTGCCCTCGTCCAACACCGGCATGTCCAAGCTGACGGCGCGCGCCGTGGGCGGCTATGCGCGGGTGCGCAGCCAGTTCCGCATGCCGGTCGGCAAATTCGAAGGCGTGGAAGAGGCGCTGGCGCGCATCGGCGGCCACACCTACATGATGGATGCCGCGCGCAGCATGACGGCGGGCGCCGTGGACCTGGGCGAAAAGCCTTCCGTGGTGTCGGCCATCGTCAAGTACCACGTGACCGAACGCGCGCGCCAGGTCGTCAACGACGGCATGGACGTGATCGGCGGCAAGGGCATCTGCCTGGGGCCGTCCAACTTCCTGGGCCGCGCCTACCAGCAGATTCCCATCGGCATCACCGTGGAAGGCGCCAACATCCTGACTCGCAGCCTGATCATCTTCGGCCAGGGCGCGATCCGCTGCCATCCTTATGTGCTGGCCGAGATGCAGGCCGCGCAGTCGCCCGACCGCCAGCAGGGCCTGACCGACTTTGACCGCGCCTTCTGGAGCCATGTGGGCTTTGTCGCGAAGAACAAGCTGCGCGCGCTCGGCACCGCTTTGACCGGCGCACGCTTTGTCGGCGTGAACGCCGACGTGGCGCCCTCCATGAAGCGCTATTACCAGCTGCTCAGCCGCTACTCGGCGGCTTTCGCCCTGCTGGCCGACACCTCGATGCTGGTGCTGGGCGGCAGCCTGAAGCGCCGCGAGCGCCTCTCGGCGCGCCTGGGCGACGTGCTGTCGCAGATGTACCTGATCAGCGCAACGCTCAAGCGCTTCGAAGACGAAGGCCGCCAGGCCGCCGACGCGCCGCTTGCGCACTGGTCCATCCAGGATGCGCTGTTCAAGGCGCAGGAAGCCTTCGACGGCGTGCTGGAAAACTATCCCAACCGCTTTGTCGCGTGGAGCCTGCGCCGCATCATCTTCCCCTGGGGGCATAGCCAGACTCTGCCGTCGGACCAGCTCGGCCAGGACGTGGCGCGGCTGCTCATCAACCCCGGCGCGACGCGCGATCGCCTGACGGCCGGCTGCCATCTGCCCGACACCGCCGACGAGCCCGTGGGCGCGATCGAACAGGCGCTGGCCGCGACGCTGGAAGCCGAGCCCATCGAAGCCAAGATCCGCGAGCTTGAAAAGCGCGGCGCGCTGGAAGGCAATCCGCAGGCCAACGTGCGCGACATCGCCGACGCCGCGGTGGCGATCGGCGGCATCACCGCCGAGGAATACGCGGTCGTGAAGCGTCGCAACCGCTTGCGCGATACCGTGGTGAAAGTGGATGATTTCCCCTTTGACCTTGGCGTCACCGGCGCGGCGCAGCCCGCGGCCGAGCGCAAGGTCGCCTGAGCGAGGGAACGGATGGCATTCAAACCGGTTTACGTCGTCGATGGTTCGCGCACGCCCTTCCTGAAGGCGCGCACCGGCCCGGGCCCCTTCTCCGCCGGCGACCTCGCCGTGCAGGCAGGCCGCGGCCTGCTGCTGCGCCAGCCCTACGCGCCCACCGACCTGGACGAGGTCATCGTGGGCTGCGCCGCGCCATCGCCCGACGAAGTAAACATCGGCCGCGTCATCGCCTTGCGCCTGGGCTGCGGCAACCAGGTGCCCGGCTGGACCGTCATGCGCAACTGCGCGTCGGGCATGCAGGCGCTGGACTCCGGCATCGCCAACATCCAGTCGGGCCGCTCGCAACTGGTGCTGGCGGGCGGCACCGACGCGCTCTCCCGGGCGCCAGTGTTGTTCTCCGACGACATGGTGCGCTGGCTGTCGCGCTGGTACGCGGCGCGCGGCCTGGGCTCGAAACTGGCCACGCTGCGCGGCTTCAGGCTGAAGCACCTGGCGCCCGTCATCGGACTGCTCAAAGGCCTGACGGACCCGGTCGTGGGCCTGTCGATGGGACAGACCGCCGAGAACATCGCCACCCTCTTCGGCATCGACCGCGCCGCGATGGACGCCTATGCCGCCGGCAGCCACCGTCGCGCCCTGGCGGCGCGCGCGGCCGGCATGCCCGAGATCACGCCACTGATCGACACGCAAGGCAGGCTCCACGCCGAGGATGACGGCGTGCGCGACGACTCCACGCCCGAGAAGCTGGCCAAGCTCAAACCCGTGTTCGACAAGCCCTGGGGCAACATCACGGCGGGCAACAGCTCGCAGGTGACCGACGGCGCGGCCATGCTGGTGCTGGCCTCCGAAGAGGCCGTGCGCAAATGGAACCTGCGCCCGCTGGGCCGCATCGTCGACACCCAGTGGGCCGGCCTGGACCCCGCGCTGATGGGCCTGGGCCCCGTGCATGCCGCCACCCCCATCCTGCAGCGCCACGGCCTGGGTCTCAATGACCTGGATTTGTGGGAAATCAACGAGGCCTTCGCCGCGCAGGTGCTAGGCTGCCTGGCCGCGTGGCGGGACGAGGCCTATTGCCAGGAGAATTTCGGCACGCCGGCCTGGGGCGAACTGGACCCCGGCAAGCTCAACGTCGACGGAGGCGCCATCGCGATCGGCCATCCCGTGGGCGCGTCCGGCGCCCGCATCGTGCTGCATCTGCTCGACGCGCTCAAGCGCCGCGGCGCCCGGCGCGGCATGGCGGCCATCTGCATCGGCGGAGGCCAAGGCGGCGCGATGCTGGTCGAAACCCTGGACGAGGACCGCCCATGACGACAATGGACACGCTTTCCCACTGGCGCCTGGACCGCGACCCCGACGGCCTGGCCTGGCTGACATTCGACCGCGCGGGCAGCGCGGTCAACGCGCTCTCGGCCGACACCATGGCCGAACTCGCCGTGGTGCTGGACGCGCTGGACGCCGCCCCACCCACGGGGCTGGTCATCCAATCGGGCAAGGCCACGGGTTTCATCGTCGGCGCCGACGTCAATGAGTTCGCCAGCCTGGACACGCCCGAGCAGGGACGCGCGCTGGTGGCCCGCGGCTGGAATCTCATGAACCGCCTGGCCGCCGTGCGCTATCCCACCCTGGCGCTGGTTCGCGGCCATTGCCTGGGCGGCGGCCTGGAACTGGCGCTTGCCTGCCGCTACCGGCTGGTGGCCGACGAGCCCGGCACATCGCTCGCGCTGCCCGAGGTCATGCTGGGCATCTTCCCCGGCTGGGGCGGCATGCTGCGCCTGCCGCGGGTGATAGGCGCGCCCGCCGCGCTGGACATGATGCTGACCGGCCGCGGAGCCGACGCCCGCCGCGCGGCCGCGTTGGGCCTGGCCGACGCGCGCGTGCCGCCCCGCCTGCTGCTGGCGGCCGCCCGCCAGACCGTGCTGTCGCGCAAGCCTGCCCGGCGCGCGCGCGGCCCGGGCGGCTGGGCCAACCTGTGGCCGCTGAAATCCATCGTGGCCAATCGCGCCCGCAAGCAGATCGCCGCCAAGGATCCCCTGGGCCACTACCCCGCCGCCCCCGCCATCGTCACGATCTGGGAAAAGCACGGCGGCAACGCATTGAAGGCGCCCGAACTGATCGACGGCATCATCGCCTCCGGCACGGCCCGCAACCTGCTGCGCGTGTTCCGCCTGCAAGAGCGCCTGAAGGCCAACGGCAAGCAGACCGGCATTGCGCCCGCGCGCCACGTGCACGTGGTGGGAGCCGGCGTGATGGGCGGCGATATCGCCGCCTGGTGCGCGCTCAAGGGCATGACGGTCACGCTGCAGGACCAGGACATGGCGCGCATCGCTCCCGCCATCAAGCGCGCCGCCGAACTCTTCGCGCGCCGCTTGAAGGATCCTCGTCTGGCGCGCGCCGCGTTCGACCGGCTGATCCCCGACCCTGGCGCCGGCGGCGTGCCGCTGGCCGACATCGTCATCGAAGCCATCAGCGAGCAGCCCGAGGCCAAGCGCGCGCTCTATCTGTCGCTGGAACCCCGCATGAAGGCGGACGCCCTGCTCGCCACTAATACCTCCAGCCTGTCGCTGGAGACCCTGCGCGCGGGCCTGGCGCTCCCGGAACGCCTGGTTGGCATCCACTTTTTCAACCCGGTGGCCAAGATGCCCCTGGTTGAAGTCGTGCATGCCGACGACGACGCCGACGGCGCCCAGGCGCGCGCTTGCGCCTTTGTCGGCCAGATCGACAAGCTGGCGCTGCCCGTCAAGAGCGCGCCCGGCTTCCTGGTCAACGCCGTGCTGGCGCCCTACATGCTGCAGGCCATGCGCAGCGTCGACGAAGGCGTCGCGCCGGAAACCGTGGACGCCGCCATGGTGGCCTTCGGCATGCCGATGGGGCCGCTCGAGCTGGCCGATACCGTGGGCCTGGACATTGCCCGCGCCGCGGGCGAGGAACTGGCCGGCGGCGCCGAACCACCCCGCTGCCTGGCGCAACGGCTGGCGCGCGGCGAGCTGGGCAAGAAAAGCGGCAAGGGTTTTTACACGTGGCGCGACGGCAAGCCGGTCAGGCAGCGCGGCGCCGAGGCCGCCAGCGCGCCCGCCGGCCTGGCGCAGCGCCTGATCCAGCCGCTCATCGACGCCACCCGCCAGCGCGTGGACGCCGGCATCGTGGCCGATGCCGACCTGGCCGACGCGGGCGTCATTTTTGGAACGGGTTTCGCGCCATTCACGGGCGGGCCCCTGCATTACCAAGACAGCAGCACATGGCAGCATGGCAGCAAACCGGCTCAGGCCGAATAGACCGGCGCACCAAGACCGGCAGTGGAAGAGAGACATACATCCAACTCGAGGAGGCAGTACCATGCGCAGACGTTCATTGTCCCTGAGCACCTTGTCGGCCATCGTGGTCGGCCTGGGCGCATCCGCAACGTCTTACGCCGCCGGCTTTCAGCTCTTGGAGCAGAACGCCAGCGGCCTGGGCAACGCGTACGCGGGCTCGGCGGCAAATCCGGAAAACGCCAGCATCATCTATTTCAATCCAGCGGGCATGACGTATTTGCCTGGCGTCAATTTTTCCGGCGGGGTCAACCTGATCAAGCCGTCGTTCAAGTTTTCGGACAACGGCAATAGCCGCAATCCCAGTATCCCCGGCATCCCCGGCTCGGGGCTGAACGGCTCGGTTCCCACCGGCGGCAATGGCGGAGACGCGGGCAACCTGGGCGTCGTCCCCAACCTCTATGCCTCCTGGCAGCTGAACGAGCAGTGGTACATCGGCCTGGGCGTCGGCGCCCCCTTTGGCCTGATGACCGAATACGACGACGGCTGGGTAGGCCAATACCACTCGAACAAGTTCGAGATCAAGACCATCAACGTCAACCCCTCGATCGCCTACAAGGTCAACGAGAAGTTCTCGATGGGCTTTGGCGTGAACTGGCAGCACATCGACGCCAACTACAAGAAGAAGACCGTGGTGCCCATCGCCGGCCTGCCTGTCGCCACGACCGGCGACGCGGACCTGAACCTGAAGGGCGACGCCTGGGGCTGGAACGTGGGCTTCATGCTGCAGCCGACGGAAGACACCCGCATCGGCCTGTCCTATCGCTCGAAGATCAAGCACACGGCCACGGGCGACACCGACATCGACAACATCGGCCCCGCCAGGCAATCGGTGTCGTTCGACGCCAAGGCGTCGGTCGACCTGCCCGACACGCTGATCCTGAGCGCCGCGCATCAGCTCAACGAAAAGTGGGAGTTGCTGGGCGACGTCTCCTGGACCGGCTGGAGCAGCATCCCCGAACTGAAGATCCGCAACTCGGGCGCGGGCGCGCGCGACGACGAGCTGCCGCTGAACTTCCGCGACACCTGGCGCGTCGCCCTGGGCGCCAACTACAAGTTCGCGCCCGACTGGAAGTGGAAGTTCGGCCTGGCGTACGACCAATCGCCGGTGCACAAGGCTTCCGACCGCCCGACGTCCCTGCCCGACAACAACCGCTACTGGTTCTCGACGGGCGTGCAATGGGCCGCCACCAAGAACACCACGCTCGATCTGGGCTACACCTATCTGTACCTGCGCAAGACGGACATCGACACCACGTCCGGCAGCGCATTGACCAAGGGCCGCGTGGCGGGCACCTATGACAGCAACGCCCATATCCTGGGCCTGCAGCTGACCTCCCGCTTCTAGCCTTGAACGGGCGGACGGCCGCGCGCCGCCCGCCCGCCTTTTCAGGAGACTTCCTTGAGCAAGTTCGTCGTCAAACACGTCGCCGTCCTGGGTGCCGGCGTCATGGGCGCGCAGATCGCCGCCCACCTGGCCAATGCCGGCGTGCCCGTCACGCTGTTCGACCTGGCCGCGCCCGAAGGCGACCGCAACGGCACCGTCAAGAAAGCGCTGGCCGGCCTGAAGAAACTGGAACCCGCCCCGCTGGCGGGCGTGTCCCGCATGGCGCTGATCACGCCGGCGAACTACGATGACGACCTGGAGCGCCTGCGTGGCTGCGACCTGGTCATCGAAGCCATCGCCGAGCGCATGGACTGGAAGACGGCGCTGTACGAACGCATCGCGCCCCACGTTTCGCCCGACGCCATCATCGCCTCCAACACGTCCGGCCTGTCCATCGACGCGCTGGCCAACGCGCTGCCCGCCGCGCTGCGCGACCGCTTCTGCGGCATCCATTTCTTCAATCCGCCCCGCTACATGCGGCTGGTGGAAATCATCGCCACGTCCCACACGCAAGCGTCCGTGCTGGACCAGCTGGAAACGTGGCTGACCTCCACGCTGGGCAAGGGCGTGATCCGCGCGCTGGACACCCCGAACTTCGTCGCCAACCGCATCGGCGTGTTCTCCATCCTGGCCGCCATGCACCATACCGCGCGCCTGGGACTGGGCTTTGACGAGGTCGACGCGCTGACCGGCCCCAAGATCGGTCGTCCCAAGAGCGCAACCTACCGCACCGCCGACGTGGTCGGGCTGGACACACTCGCCCACGTGGTGGGCACCATGGAAAAGCACCTCCCCGACGATCCGTGGCACCGCTACTTCGCGCTGCCCGGATGGCTGTCGGCGCTGATCGCCAAGGGCGCGCTGGGCCAGAAGACCGGCGCCGGCGTCTACCGCAAGCAGGGCCGCGACATCCTGGTGCTGGACCTGAAGGCGCAAGACTATGTGCCCAGCGCCGGCAAGCTGGCCGATGAGGTCGCCGCGCTGCTCAAGGAACGCAATCCCGCCAAGCGCTTCGCCGCGCTGCGCGCCAGCGAGCATCCGCAGGCCCAGTTCCTGTGGAGCCTGTTCCGCGACATCTTCCACTACAGCGCCGTGCAGCTCGAGCACGTCGCCGACAATGCGCGCGACCTGGACCTGGCCATGCGCTGGGGGTTCGGCTGGTCGCAAGGTCCCTTCGAAACCTGGCAGGCCGCCGGCTGGCAAGCCATTGCCGCCGCCGTGGCCGAGGATATCGCCGCAGGCCGCGCCATGAGCGACGCGCCCCTGCCCGCCTGGGCGCTGGAACCCGCCCGCCAGGGCGTGCACGCGCCGGAAGGCTCGTATTCGGCGCGCTCGGCCACGCTGCGCCCGCGCTCCACGCTGCCGGTGTACGCCCGCCAACTGTTCCCCGAGCGCGTCTTCGGCGAGGCGCCCGACGATCGCGGCGTCACCGTCTGGGAAAACGAAGGCGTGCGCCTGTGGAATCTGCCTCATGTGGATGCCGGCATCGCCATCCTGTCCGTCACGTCCAGGAACCATACGCTGGGCGCGGAAGTGCTGGACGGCGTGCTTGCCGCCGTGGCGAAGGCCGAGCGCGAGTTCGACGGGCTGGTCATCTGGCACGAGCCGCCCTTTGCGGTGGGCGCCAACCTGCAGCAGGTGGTCGAAGCCTGCGCCGCGGGCCAATGGGACATGCTGGAAGCCACGGTCGAGAAATTCCAGCGCGCCTCCCAGTCCTTCAAGTACGCGCAGATCCCCACCGTGGCGGCCGTGCAGGGCATGGCGCTGGGCGGGGGCTGCGAGTTCCTGATGCACGCCTCGCACCGGGTGCTGGCGCTGGAAAGCTATATCGGCCTGGTCGAAGCCGGCGTGGGGCTGATCCCCGCGGGCGGCGGCAGCAAGGAATTCGCCGGCCGCGCCGCGGCCCTGGCGGCCAGGACGGCCACGCCGGGCGAGGTCTTCCCTTACCTGCAGCCCGTCTTCCAGACCATCGCCATGGCGCAGGTGGCCAAGAGCGCCCTGGAAGCCATCGATGCCGGCTTCGCCCGTGAACACGACATCGTGCTGTTCCACCCCGACGAGCTGCTGTACGTGGCCATCGGCCAGGCGCGCGCCGCGGCCCAGGCCGGCTATACGCCGCCCCAGCGCCTGCAGGGCGTGCCGGTGGCGGGACGCAACGGCATCGCCAACTTCGAGATGGTGCTGGTCAACATGCGCGAAGGCGGCATGATCAGCGCCCACGACTACCGCGTGGCGCGCAGCGCGGCCGTCGCGCTGTGCGGCGGCGAGGTCGAGACCGGCACCAAGGTCGACGAGGAATGGCTGCTGGCCGTGGAACGCAAGGAATTCGTCGCGCTGCTGCGCACACCCGAAACCCAGGCCCGCATCCGCCACACCCTGGACACCGGCAAGCCGCTGCGGAATTAGCCGCCCGCAGCGCCTTCGGCGCCTCGTTGTGGATATATGAGGAAATGAAAATGACCAAGCAGATTCAAGACGCCTACATCGTCGCCGCCACGCGCCTGCCCGTGGGCAAGCGCAACGGCGCCTACATCACCACCCGCCCCGACGACATGCTGGCCGCCGCGCTGAACGGCGCGCTGGCGCAAACGCCCGGCCTGGACCCGGCACGCATCGACGACGTGATCGCCGGCTGCGCCATGCCGGAAGCCGAACAGGGCATGAACGTGGCCCGCATCGGCCTGCTGCTGGCTGGCCTGCCGCAGAGCGTGGCGGGCGTCACCGTGAACCGCTTCTGCGCATCCGGACTGCAGGCGGTGGCTGACGCCGCCGCCCGCATCCGCACGGGCGAAGCCGACATCATGATCGGCGCGGGCACCGAGTCCATGAGCGCCATGCCGCAGATCATGGGCAACAAGGTGTCGATGAACCCCGCCATCTTCGCGCACGAAGAGAACATCGGCATGGCCTTCGGCATGGGCCTGACGGGCGAAAAGGTCGCCGAGCGCTGGAAGGTATCGCGCGAGGACCAGGATGCCTTTGCGCTGGCCTCGCACCAGAAGGCCTGCGCCGCCATCGCCGCGGGCCATTTCCGCGCCGAGACCACGCCCTACGAGGTGGTGTCGCACTTGCCGGATGGCGCCAGCGGCGCCGTTCGGGTCGTGCGCCGCCTGGTCGAGGTCGATGAAGGTCCGCGCCCCGACAGCAGCGCTCAGGCGCTGGCGCGCCTGAAGCCCGTGTTCTCGACGCGCGGCAGCGTCACCGCCGGCAACAGCTCGCAGATGTCCGACGGCGCCGCCGCCGTGATCCTGGTGTCCGAGCGCATCCTGCGCGAGTTCAACCTGAACCCGCTGGCCCGCTTTGTGAGCTTCGCCGTCGCCGGCGTGCCGCCCGAGATCATGGGCATCGGGCCCGTCGCCGCCATCCCCAAGGTGCTTGAACGCGCAGGCATCACGCAGGACGCGCTGGACTGGATCGAACTGAACGAGGCCTTTGCCGCCCAATCGCTGGCCGTCATCCGCGAGCTCAAGCTGGACCCCGCCAAGGTCAACCCGCTGGGCGGCGCCATTGCGCTGGGTCACCCGCTGGGCGCCACCGGCGCGATCCGCACCGCCACGATCACGCACGGCCTGCGCCGCACCGGCGGCAAGTACGGGCTGGTCACAATGTGCATCGGCACCGGCATGGGCGCGGCCGGCCTGTTCGAGGCCATGTAGCCGGGACGGAGCCCAGCGTGAAGCCTTACTGGTTCAAGAGCCTGTCGCCGCAATGGCGCGCACGCCTGATGCGGGTGGGATTCAACCTGCATCCGGCCTTTCGCGCCACCGGCGGCCGGGTGATGCATGTGTCGCCCGACTTCCAGCACATACGCATCAAGCTGCCGTTGCTGCGGCGTACCCGCAACATCGTGGGATCGATGTACGGCGGTTCGCTGTTCGCGGTGACGGACGGCGCCCATCCCACGATGCTGATGTCCGCGCTGGGCGCGGATCACATCGTATGGGACAAGGCGGCGTCCATCCGCTTTCGCAAGCCGGCCTACACCACGCTGTACGTGGACTTCCGCTTGCCGCCCGGGGAAATCGCGAACATCCGCGAGATCCTCGCGCGGGACCACGAAACCACCCGGACCTACACCGTGGAATTGAAGGACAAGGACGACGTCGTGTACGCCGTGGTGGAACGCACGATCTACATCGCAGACAAGAAGTTCTACAAGCAGAAGAACACTGGAGCAGACAAATGCATTGCATCCCTGGAGGGCGAACCGCCGCCCTGAGCCTGGTCCTTGCCGCCAGTCTGGCGGGCGCACCCGCATGGTCCGCCGGCATGGAGGTCGCCGGCGTGCGCGTGCCGGAACAGCTGTCCGAAGGCGGCCATGCGCTGGTGCTCAACGGCGCGGGCCTGCGCAGCAAGTTCGTCGTGAAGGTCTACGTGGCCGCGCTGTACGTCAAGCAGAAAACCAGCGACGCGGCCGCGCTGATCAACAGCACGGAGCCGCGCCGCATGCGCCTGCAGCTGCTGCGCGACGTGGACAGCAAGAGCCTGGACGAAGCGCTGCAAGACGGATTGCGCGACAATACATCCGCACAGGAACTGGCCGCGCTGAGGGAACCCGCGCAGCGTTTATCCGGTCTGATGGCTGAGATAGGCACGGCCCGCGAGGGCGATGTCATCGACCTGGACTTCGATGCCCGCGGCGTCGCGGTAACCAGCAACGGCAAGCTGCGCGGCCGCATCGACAGTCCCGAATTCGCGCGCGCCTTGCTGCGCGTCTGGCTGGGCGACAGCCCCGCGCAGGCCTCCCTGAAGAAAGCCCTGTTGGGCATCTAAGGCCTGTTCACACTAAAGGAGCCTCCCACGGGCCCCAAGCGGAATCGCACAACATGGAACGAATCTGGCACAAGAGCTATCCCTCCGGCGTGCCCGCCGAGATCGAGACGGATGGCGCGACGACCCTGGTGTCGATCGTCCAGGAAAGCTGCCGGCGCTTTCCGGACAAGACCGCGTACATCAGCATGGGCAAGTCCATCAGCTACGCCGAACTCGACGAGCTGACGCGCAGCTTCGCCGCCTGGCTGCACGCCAACGGCCTGGGCCGCGGCGATCGCGTCGCCCTGATGATGCCCAACCTGCTGCAGTACCCCGTGTGCCTGTTCGGCGCGCTGCGCGCCGGATGCATCGTGGTCAACTGCAATCCGCTCTACACGGCGCACGAGCTTGAACACCAGCTGGCCGACTCGGGCGCCCGCGCCATCGTGGTCGCGGACAATTTCGCGGCCACCCTGCAAAAAGCCCTGCCGCGCACGGCCATCGAACGCGTGCTGGTCACCTCCATCGGGGAAATGCTGGGCCCGGTAAAGGGCCGCCTCGTCGACTTCGTGGTCCGCCGCGTCAAGCGCATGGTGCCGGCCTGGTCGCTGCCCGGCGCCGTCCGGCTGGGCGACGCGCTGCGCGCCGGGCGCAGTGCCCCCTTCACCGAAGTGCCGCTCACGCCAGACGACCTGGCCTGCCTGCAGTACACGGGCGGCACGACCGGCGTGGCCAAGGCCGCCATGCTGTCGCACGGCAACCTCGTGGCCAACGTCAACCAGGCCTACGCCTGGGTAAAGCCGCTGGTAAAAGACGGCGAAGAATGCATCGTCACCGCCCTGCCGCTCTATCACATCTTCGCGCTCACGGCGAACTGCCTGACCTTCATGAAGATGGGCGCCAGCAACCTGCTCATCATCAATCCGCGCGACATCCCCGGCCTGATCAAGGAAATGAGCAAGGTGCCATTTTCGGCCTTCACCGGCGTGAACACGCTGTTCAACGCCTTGCTGAACAACCCTGACTTCGCGCGCCTGGATTTCTCGCGCCTGCGCCTGACCATGGGTGGCGGCATGGCGGTGCAGCGCTCGGTCGCCGACCGCTGGCGAGCCGTGACGGGCATCTCCATCGCGCAGGCCTACGGGCTGACCGAGACCTCGCCCGCCGTCACCATCAATCACCTGGACACGAAGGTCTTCACCGGTTCGATCGGCCTGCCGGTGCCGTCCACCGAACTCTCGATCCGCGACGACGAGGGCCGCGAGCTGGGCATCGGTGAAAGCGGCGAGATCTGCGTGCGCGGCCCCCAGGTCACGCAGGGCTATTGGAACCGCCCCGACGAAACGGCGCTGGTCATGTATCCGGACGGCTTTCTGCGCACCGGCGACATCGGCTACGTCGACGAGACCGGCTACGTGTTCCTGGTCGACCGCAAGAAGGACATGATCCTGGTGTCCGGCTTCAACGTGTACCCGAACGAGGTCGAGGACGTCGCCGCGCTTCACCCCGGCGTGCGCGAGGTCGCGGCCGTGGGCGTGCCGGACGAACGCTCGGGCGAGGCGGTCAAGCTGTTCGTGATCCGCAAGGACCCCGCGCTGGACGCCGAAACGCTGATCGCGCACTGCCGCACCCAGCTGACGGGCTACAAGGTGCCCCGCTATATCGAGTTCCGCGACGACCTGCCGCGCACCAACGTGGGCAAGATCCTGCGGCGGGAACTCAAGCCCGCCTCGCAACAAGCCTCCGCGCCGGTGTCGCGCGGCACCAACAGCTGCCCTGTCCCACCGCGCACCTGAAAGCGCCGCCCAAGCTGCTGAAAACAATCGGCTTTTCCAGACCCGCCCTGATATCCGCCCCGGATCGCAGGGCTTTTTTACATCTTGGACGGGCCGTGGCTATTGGCTGCCGATATCAACACAATTAATAATAATTATCGTTGTTATTTCTATACATAGCTGGCTGATCCCATCCGAAGCCAGTGGGGAGATTTCTTGAAACGCCACCATTCCCAGGCCGCCCTGTGCGCGCGGCTCCACTCCCGTTTGCCCGTCGCCGCCGCGCTGGCAGCCTGCCTGGGCGCCGCGCCTGCGCACGCGCAACCCGCTGAGGAGCCCGCCACGCTGCCCGCCGTGCGGGTCACGGGTACTGGCGAAACCGCCACCGGTCCGGTCGAAGGCTATGTGGCCAGGCGCAGCGCGACCGGCACCAAGACCGATACGCCGCTGTCCGAAACGCCGCAGGCCATCACCGTCATTCCGCGCCAGCAGATCATCGACCAGGGCGCGCAGAATGTGCAGGACACGATGAACTACGCGGCCGGCGTGCGGCCCAACGCTTACGGGGTGGACAACCGCGGCGACTACGTGCGGATCCGCGGCGTGGAGCCGGTGCAATACCTGGATGGCCTGCGCCAATTCTTCAACTTCAACAACCCGCGCACCGAGGTCTACGGGATGGAGCGTGTGGAAGTGCTGCGCGGACCGTCGTCCATGCTCTATGGCCAGGGCAGCACCGGCGGCATCGTCAACCTGGTCAGCAAGCGCCCGCAAGCCGAACGGCAAGGCGAGATCGGCGTGGTGCTGGGCAACTACAACCGCCGCGAGATCCAGGCCGACCTGACCGGCCCGCTGACCGAGGACGGCCAGTGGCTGTACCGCGTGGTCGCGGTGGGACGCGACAGCGACACGCAGATGCAGTATGCCCAGGACGACCGCATGATGCTGGCGCCCTCGCTCACGTGGCAGCCCAGCGCGGCCACTTCGCTCACGCTGCAGGCCTCCTGGCAGAAGGACCGGTCCGGCACGACGCAGTCGTTCCTGCCCTGGAGCGGCACCGTGGAGCACAATCCGAACGGCCGCATCCCGACTCGCCGCTTTGTCAGCGAGCCCGGCTTCGACGCCTACGATACCGAGCAGTTCAACGTGGGCTGGCTGTTCGAGCACAAGTTCAACGACACCTGGAAGTTCCGCCAGAACTTCCGCAACACCGTCAGCAGCGTGGACTACAAGTCGCTCTATCCGAACGTTTACGGTGAAAGACGCGGCGATTCCTACATCGACCCCGAGCAGACCACCACCGACCGCTTCTACTACATCAACAAGCCGCGCATGCGCACCTTGCTGGCCGACCAGAACCTGGAAGGCAAGCTGAACTGGGGCCGCACGGAACACACCGTCATCGTGGGCATGGACTATTCGCGCTACCGCGAAACCAGCCAGACGGCCAGCGGCCTGGGCTCGCCGCTCAATCTGTACCACCCGGTCTACGGCAACGCGCCGGACTACGAACTGTCCGACACGCCCAAGCAAAGGCAGCAGCAACTGGGCTTCTATGCGCAGGACCAGATCAAGTTCGACAAGAACTGGATCTTCCTGGCCGGCATCCGCCGCGATCGCGCCGAAAGCACCACGGATGGCCAGGACAAAGAGACCGACATGGCCACCACCAAGCGCTTCGGCCTGATGTACGCGGCCGACAACGGCTGGTCGCCCTACGTAAGCTACAGCGAATCGTTCACTCCCATCGCGGGCGCCGACTTCTACAACGAGCGCTGGAAGCCCATGCGCGGCAAGCAATGGGAGGCCGGCCTCAAGTACATGCCCAAGGACTCCGACATCGAGTTCACGGCGGCCGCCTACGATCTGCGCGAACATAACCGCCAGACCAACGACCCGGAAAATCCCAACAACCAGATCCAGGCGGGCAAGACGCGCACGCGCGGCGTGGAACTGGAAATGCGCGGACGCGTCACCAAGGAAGTGGACGTGATCGCCAACTACATCTACACCGATATCGATCCGCAGCTTGAAGGCATGCCCAAGCACATGGCCTCCCTGTGGGGCAAGTACCGCTTCGCCATCGCCAACCAGCCGGGCTTCGCGGTAGGCGCGGGCGTTCGCTACCTGTCCAAGTTCCGCGACGGCGGCGCTCCGGAAACGCCTTCCGTCACGCTGTTCGACGCCATGGTCAGCTATGACAACGGGCCGTGGCGCTATGCGCTGAACGTCAACAACATCGCGGACCGGACCTATGAAGTGGTCTGCCTGGATCGCGGCGACTGCTTCTACGGCGCGCGCCGCACGGTGATGCTCAGCGGCGCCTACCGCTTCTGACGGGACTATCCGTCCCTTCGGCGGGGACGGCTCCAGCTGGAAACGCACCTGTACGTACATGCTGTACGTACAGGTGTACACTACGATTTTTCAACCGCCCGACAGACGCACGCATGAACGTCTGCAACCCAGAAAAATCGTCCTGGAGACCCCGATAGTGTCGACCGAAACTTCCCGCTCGCCCTTTTTTGGCACGATGCAGAAAATCCCCGGTGGATTGATGCTGGTGCCGCTGATCCTGGGTTCCCTGATCGGCACCTTCGCCCCTGATGCGCTAGCCATCGGCGGCTTCACCACCGCCCTGTTCAAGAACAGCGCCCTGCCCCTGATCGCGCTGCTGATCTTCGCGACGGGCACGCAGGTCAACACCCGCACGGGCGGCCCCATCCTCGCCACCGCCGGCACCATCCTGCTGATGAAGACCCTGGTGCCCGCCACCCTGATCATCATCCTGGGCAGCTATGTGGGCCTGGACGGCGTGATGGGCGTGTCGATCCTGGCGATGCTGGCCGCCTTCGACAACAGCAACGGCGGCCTGTGGCTGGCCTACACCGGCCAGTACGGCGATGCCCGCGACCGCGGCGCCTATGTGGCCAGCGCGGTCAACGACGGCCCCTTCTTCAGCCTGCTGTTCCTGGGCGCCTCGGGCCTGGCCGACATCCCGATGATCGCCCTGGTGGCGGCGCTGGTGCCGTTCCTGCTGGGCGTGGTCGTGGGCAACCTGGACCCCAAGTGGCGCGACGTGCTCAAGCCCGTGCCCAACATCGTCATCCCGTTCTTCGCGTTTGCGCTGGGCACCGGCATCAACCTGGGCGCGGTCGTCAGCGGCGGCCTCAGCGGCCTGATCCTGGGCCTGATCATCAGCCCCATCACCGGCGGCCTGGTTTACCTGGGCTACCGCATGATCCTGCGCCGCGGCGGCAAGAGCGGCCTGGGCTTCGCGGCGGGAACCACGGCCGGCAACGCCATCGCCACGCCCGCCGTGGTCGCGGCAGCGGACCCCAACTTCCAGCAGTACGTGTCGACCGCCACCGCGCAGGTCGCCGCCTGCGTGCTGATCAGTTCCATCCTGGCTCCGATCCTGGCCTCGTATTTCCTCAAGCGGGCTGGTGAACTGAAATCCGAGGACGTCGACCACAGCATGGCCCCGCCCCTGACCGAAGCGCGCGGAGAGGCCCTGTGAAACCCGTCATCGCCATCGTCGCGGATGACCTGACCGGATCCGGCGACACCGCCGTGCAATTCGTGCGCGCCGGCTGGAGCACGCATCTGTCTATCGGCGGCGCCGACGAAGCCCTGTCGGGACCGGCCACGGCCGGCGTCGAAGTGCTGGCCGTCACCACCAACAGCCGGGCCCTCGCCGCCGCCGACGCGGCCCAGGTGATCCGCCAGAACGTGCGGCAGCTGCGCGCGGCTGGCGTGTCGCGCCTGTACAAGAAGGTCGACTCCACCTTGCGCGGCGCGTTCAAGGCCGAGATCGACGCGGCGCGCGAGGCCTGGGGCGCGGACACGGTGGCGGTGATCTGCCCCGCGTTCCCCGCCACCGGCCGCACCGTCGCGCAGGGCATCCTCTACGTGAACGGCAAGCCGGTCACCGAAACCTCGGCGGCCACTGATCCGGTCACCCCCGTGACCGAAAGCCATATCCCCACCCTGCTGGGCTGCGCCCACGTCGCGGTCCAGGACGGCGACACCGCGGAAACGCTGGCGGCGCGCATCGCGCAGGCCGGCAACACCGTGGTGGTGGACGCCGCCACGGATGCCGACCTGGAACGGCTGGCGCGCGCCATCGGACTGCTGGGCGAACGCGCCCTGCCCGTCGGCGCGGGCGGCCTGGCCGTGCCGCTGGCCCGGGTGTGGGCCGGGGCCGACCAGACCGCGCCCGTGGTGGTGGTCGTCACGTCGCAGCACAGCGCGGCGCGCGCGCAAGCCGCCGCCCTGCAGGCCTCGGGCGCCGACACCTGGACGCCCACGCTTGAGCAACTGGCCAACGATGCCGCGTGGCAGGCCTGGAGCCTGCCCCTGCTGCAAAAGCACGGCCAGGCCCCGACGGAAGCCGGCACCGTGCTGCTGCTGGCCCCCGAAGGACAGCTAGACGGCCTGGACTCCGAGACGGTCGCCGAGCGCCTGGGCAGCCTGGCCGCGCAATTGATTGCCGCCTCGCGAGCAGCCGGGGTGGTCGCCACGGGCGGCGACGGCGCGCGCAGCGTGCTGGTGGCCCTTGAGGCCAGCGGCATTGCCCTGGTGGACGAAGTGATGGGCGGCGTGCCCCTGGGCACGCTGACCGGGGGCACGGCCACTGGCCTGCCCGTGGTGACCAAGGCCGGCGGCTTTGGCACTGAAGACGTATTGGTTCGCGCGGTGCGCGCGATCCGCGACAGGAGATTCAAGCGATGACACAAACCCTTTCCACGAAGCTGCCCCTGCTGGCCGTGACCTTGGGCGACGTGGCGGGCATCGGGCCGGAAATCACGGCCAAGATGCTCATGGGCCACGACGAACTGCGCCAGAAGGCCCGCCTGCTGGTGGTCGGCGACGTGGACGTCATGATCAATGCCGTGCGCAATCTGGGCGGCGACCCCGCCATCGTGCGCAAGCTGGACCGCGCGGCCGACACGAGCAACACCCCGGGCACGATCGAAGTGCTGCAGGCCGGCCCGTCGCTGGCCCATGTGAAGCTGGGCGAAATCAGCGCGGACGCCGGCGACGGCTCGGTGCGCTTCGTCACCACGGCCTGCGCCCTGGCGCGCGCCGGCGAGGTCGACGGCATCGTCACCGCGCCGCTGAACAAGGCTGCGATGCACGCCGCCGGCCACAAATGGCCCGGCCACACCGAGCTGCTGGCGCACGAGTTCGGCGTCAAGACCTTCTCGCTGGTGCTGTCGGCCGGCGACCTGTACATCTTCCACGCCACCACCCATGTGTCGCTGCGCCAGGCCATCGAAGACCTGACCCCGGCGCGCATGCGCGCGGTGCTGCGCCTGGCCGGATCGTTCGCCAAGGCGCTGGGCCGCGGCGACGAGCCGGTCGCGGTATCGGGCCTGAATCCGCACGCCGGCGAGAACGGCATCTTCGGCAGCGAAGACGCCGACATCCTGGCGCCCGCCGTGGCCGAGGCCAACGCCGCCGGCATTCTTGCCGCCGGCCCCATCCCGGCCGACGCGCTGTTCCCGCAGGCCGTGCGCGGCAAGTGGAAGTTCGTGATCGCCTGTTACCACGACCAGGGCCACGCGCCCTTCAAGGCCGTGTATGGCGACGACGGCGTGAACATCACGGTGGGCCTTCCGGTCGTGCGCGTGTCGGTGGACCACGGCACCGCCTTCGACATCGCGGGCAAGGGCATCGCCCGCGAAGACAGCCTGATCCTTGCCGCCGAGCGCGCCGCGCATCTGGCCCCGGGCTGGACGCATGTATGGGAAACTGCGCGGGCACAAACCGGAGGTTGATTCCCATGGCGCCCGCCACGCACGACGCATTGCCCGTTCTTGACCGCTCCGGCGATATCCCGCTGCACGCCCAGGTGGCGGCCCTGCTGCGCGGATACATCCGCACGAACAAGCTCGCGGCCGGCGCCGTGCTGCCCAGCGAGGCCGCGCTGTGCGAGCGCTTCGGCGTGGCGCGCAGCGTGGTTCGCCAGGCCCTGGCGGCCCTGGCCGCCGAAGGACTGATCCAGCGCGAGACGGGACGCCCGGCCACGGTGGCGGCGCCCCAGGAACACCGGCGGCTGGTGCAGCGGTCCACCGGGCTCTACGAGCAGTTCGCCCAATCGGGCGTAACCCTGCAGACCCGGGTACTGGCCCTGGGCCGGGCCGAGCCGCCCGCCGACGTGGCCGAGTTCTTCGGCACGAGCCGTCTGTTGATGCTGGAACGGTTGCGCCACGTGGCCGATGCGCCGCTGGCCTATGTGCGCACCTGGCTGCCGGCCGACGCCGTGCCGGGCCTGCGCGCCGAGCACCTGGTCGACGCGTCCCTGCATGGTGTGCTGACCCGGCAATTCGGCCTGCGCCCCGGCGCCGGCCGCAATCAGATCCGCGCCGTGGCCGCCGACGCGACACTGGCCGAACTCCTGGGCACCCAGGCCGGCACTCCCCTGCTGATGCTGCAAGGCCAGGGCATGGACCAACATGGCCAGCCCCTGGAATGGTTCACCACCTGGCACCGCGCGGAACAACTGGTGTTCGACGTGGACGTCAGCATGGGCCACGAGAGCGTGCAGCCCCGGCTGCAGGACCCCGCGGCCGCCTCGCCGGATGCGCCGTCCGACGGCCACGATCCGCTGGCGCGCGCCCAGGCCCTGGTGGCCGAGCTTTCCGCCGAACTGGCAAGGCTGCGCGGGCAGTCCTGACTGGCGCCCGGCGTGATCATCAATCGCCGTCCCCGAACGTTCCCGTGCGCACCTCGCCATCCAGCAGGTAGCGGTTGATCACCACGCCCCCCGGCGTGCTGATCGAGTGCGCCAGCGTAAAGGAAGACGCCAGCGCGTCGTCGCCGAACAAGCGCTTGCCGCCCCCGAGCATGACCGGGTAGACCACCAGCCGAAGTTCGTCCACCAGGCCGGCTGCAAGCAGTTGGCGCACCATGTCGCCGCTGCCGAACGTCAGCAGATCGGCGCCGTCCTGAGCTTTTAGCGCGCGTATCGCATCGGCCAGGCTGCCCTTGAGCGCGTGGCTGTTCTGCCAGGCCAAGGGGTCGGACCGATGCGTGGCAACATGCTTGGGCACGCTGTTGAACAGGTCGGCGATGCCGCGGCTGCCTGAATCGGCCGGCACTGTCGGCCAATACGAAGCGAATATGTCGTAGGTGCAACGCCCCAGCAGCAACTCGAACGGCCGCGACAGCAGGTCATGCAGATTCTGGCCGATGGCTTCGTCGGCAAAGGGGACGATCCAGCCCCCCAGCCGGAACCCGCCGCTGGTATCTTCTCCCGGCCCGCCAGGCGATTGAATGACGCCATCCAGGCTGATGAATACGGAGACCATGAGCTTGCGCATGCCGTTCTCCAAGTGGGGCCCTACCGGTCCGTCGACTTTGCTCCCGTGCAAATAAGCCGTCAATCGGGTTTTCCTCCCGGGCCGATTGTTGTCGCCCGGACAACACCATGCGTCCGTTCACGGCCCTACCGCCGCGCAAGCCCCGCCTCTAGCATTTGTCCTGACGGTGGCAAGACCTGCCCCCCTCGAAAGCGGCATGCCTCAATCCACACCTCATCTGGCGGGCGAAGAATCGTGAAAAAAAATGCTCTCTCTCGGGTGTCCGCGGCACCGGCCCACGGCCTGGCCGGATCGGGACGCGGAACATCAACAGGAACGCGCCATGCCACCGCATGAATGGATCGCGCAGTATGGCGCGCTGGTGGTGTTCCTGAATGTGCTGGGCGCATCGCTGGGTCTTCCGCTGCCTGTCATGCCCACGCTGATCGCCGTGGGGGCCAGCCATGCCCTTGGCCCGGCCGCGTCGTGGTCGATCGCCTTCCCGCTTTCGCTCATCCTCGGCACGGCAATCCTGGCCGGCGTGCTGGCCGACCTCGTCTGGTTCAGGGGCGGCAAGCGCTACGGGGCTCGCACGCTGCATACCGTGTGCAACCTGTCGCTCTCCCGCGAGGCCTGCGTCAGCAGGACCGAGCGCTTCTTCGAGCGCTGGGGCGTGCGCCTGTTGATCGTTGCGCGGTTCATGCCGGGCCTGTCGCTGGTTGCCGTGCCGCTTTGCGGCGCGATGGGAGTGCGGCTGCGGTCATTCATCTGGCACGACTGCGTGGGGGTGGCGCTTTGGGCCTCGGCGGGGCTGACGTTGGGCGCGGCGTTCGCGGCCCAGATCCAGGACCTCCTGGCCGCCCTGTCGGCGCTGGGCGGGCGGGTGCTGGTCGCGGCCGGCGTCGCGACGGCGCTTTATCTGGCGTACCGCCATGGGCGGCGCGCCGTGGCGGCAAAGGCGCTTGAGAAAGCGCGGATCGCCGCGCAGTAACCGGACGCCTATTGGCGAGGAACCCACATCATGCATCTCGGAAAATCCTATCGCCTGGGCGAATTCGTGGTCTGGACCCGCAGGAATATCTGTGGCTTGCTGGTGCTGAGCCTGGTGCCCGTGGTGCTGTACCAGGTTGCCGGCCTGAAATGGCTGACCCTGCCCTTGTCGGTGGTGTCGCTGCTGGGCACGGCCACCACCTTCGTGGTCGGCTTCAAGAATGTGCAGACCTACACGCGCACGGTAGAGGCGCAGAAGATCTGGATGAGCATCGTCAGCGCCAGCCGTTACTGGGGCGTGATCAGCCATACCTACACCGGCGATGCCGAAATCTCGACCGGGCTGGTGAACCGCCACCTGGCCTGGCTGACGGCGCTGCGCTATCAATTGCGGGCGGCCCGTGTCTGGGAAACCGTGGAAAGCCGGCATAACTCGGAATATCGGAAGCACTATGTGATCCCTGAGCGCCGCGTCTCCCTGGAATCCGCGCTGTCCCGCTACCTGCCGCAGGAAGACATACTGGCGCTCGCGCAGGCCGACGGCAAGGCGGTGCAGTTGCTGGGCGCCCAGGGCTTCGCGGTCAGGCGCCTGCTCGACGACGGCGCCATCACCGCATCGGAATATGCCGAACTCAACAGCCGCATCCGGGAATTCCTGGATTTGCAGGGGCAGGCCGAACGCATCAAGAATTTTCCCTACCCGCGCCAGTACGCCATCATCAACACGCTGTTCGTGCGTTCCTTCTGCGTGGTGCTGCCTTTTGGCCTGACGGCCCAGTTCGACCAGATCGGCCAGGGCATCAGCGGCTTCATGCAGGGCCAGATGGTATGGCTGGTGGTGCCGTTCAGCGTGATCATCTCCTGGATCTACACGTCTCTCGAGCAGGTGGGCGAGAGCACGGAAAACCCCTTCGAAGGCAGCGCCAACGATGTGCCGATCAGCCACTTGAGCACGATGATCGAACGGGACATCAAGCAGATGCATGGCCGCGCCCAACTGCCGCCGCCGAGCCTCGGGAACATCGTGCTGTAGGCACCGGGGCCGGCCATTGCCGCGGGACACGGCCAGCGGTCGCCGCGAAGCCGGTGCTTGCCGGCCGGGAATGAGTCCGGCAAAATGAGGCCCGCCTTCTGCCCCCTTCTGCCAGGTGATGGCCTGCTCCATGACCGACTCCACCGTGTTGTTCAACCATCATCGGCCTCGCTTGTACGCGATCGCCTACCGCATGCTGGGCGCCGTCGCCGAGGCGGAGGACGTGGTGCAGGACGCCTGGCTGCGTTGGCACGACACTGACCGTTCCGCCATAGAAAACGCCGAGGCCTGGCTGGTGACCGTCGCCACCCGCCTGTCCATCGACCGCCTGCGCGCAGCCAAGGCCGAGCGGGCCAATTATGTGGGGGTCTGGCTGCCGGAACCCATGCTGATGGCCGCGCCGTCCACGCCGGAAGAGATCCGCGAGTTCGCCGATGATGTCTCGGTGGCTTTCCTGTTCATGCTGGAAAGCCTGTCGCCGGATGCGCGCGCGGCGTTCTTGATGCGCGAGGTGTTCGACGCCGACTACGAAGATGTCGCGCTTACCCTGGGCAAGAACCAGGCCGCTTGCCGCCAGCTGGTGCGGCGGGCCAGGCAGCAGCTGCGTCAGGGTGCCCCACGCGAGGCAGTGCCGCGCGCAACGCTGCAACGCCTGCTGCTGGCCTTCGCCGATGCGATGCAGCGCAGCGACTTCCACGGCCTGCTCGCCCTCTTGAGCGACGACGCCCAGCTCATCGGCGATGGCGGCGGCAAGGTCGCCAGCTTTGCCAGCCTGGTGGGCGGCAAGCGCCTGGCTCAGCTGTTCTATGCGGGCAAGCGGCGGTACCGCGATGCCCTGCGCGTCGAGGTGATCCAGGTGAACGGGCAATGGACGCTGCTGCGCTTCATCGACGGCAGCCTGGAGTCCGTGCAATCCTACGAAACCGACGGCCGGCGCCTGACCAGGGTCCTGGTGCAGCGCAACCCGGACAAACTGGCGCGCATCGCGGCGGCGTTGTCGCAAGACTGACGCCCGGCATCCCGCCCGCGCTTTGCTTTGGTGCGCGGCAGGCAACATCGTGGTCCCCTGCGCGGATCTACCGCCGCGCCGCCCGGACTTCTACGATGGGCCTGTCACTACCGCCAAGGAAAAGCCATGTCGAAGATCACGAAAATCGGATTGCCCTTTATCGCGGCCAGCGCGCTGCTGGGCCATCTGGCCCAGGCCGCGCCGCCTCATGCCACCCACGCCGCCGCGCCGGCCGACCCCATCGTGACGGCGCTGATGAACAAGGATCTGCCGGACATCCCCGGCAAGGACGCGTTGATGATCACCGTCGACTATCCGCCCGGAGCAGCCGACCCCATCCATCGCCATGACGCCTACAGCTTCGTCTATGTGCTGGAAGGCAGCATCATCATGCAGGTGCAGGGCGGCAAGGAAGTGACCCTGACCCCCGGCCAGACGTTCTACGAAGGCCCGGACGACATCCACACCGTGGGCCGTAACGCCAGCCAGACCAAGCCGGCCAAGTTTCTGGTCGTGCTGATCAAGAAACAGGGCGCGCCCGCCCTGCTCCCGGTTAAATAAGGGACAAATAAGAACCAGCCTCGGCGCTCCCTGCCGGGGCCTGCAATAATCGGCGCTGGCCTTTCCCGTTGGGGAAAGCCAGCGTTTTTTTTTGGCGGCCCATGTCACAAAATGGCCCGGCGCGACGTCTTAGCGGTAGGATCAACCAACTTGCGGCGCCGCCTCCCCCATGTCGACACCCATATCAGCCCCCTCGGTTACCACGCTCCCCAATGACGCCGACTCCCTGGCGGACAGCTTCGCCACCAGCTACGCCGGCGTCGTCGCGTTCATCGCCGTCGCCGCGGAAGGCAACTTCGCCAAGGCCGGCGACCGCCTGGGCATCGGCCGCTCGGCGGTCAGCCGCAGCGTGCAAAAACTGGAAGATCAGCTGGGCACCCGGCTGTTCGTGCGGACCACCCGCAGCACCACGCTGACCAGCGAGGGCGAACGCTTCTATGAGAGCTGCCATCCGGGCGTGGAACAGATCGTCCAGGCCCTGGATGCCATGCGGGAACTGCGCGAGGGTCCGCCTTCGGGACAACTGCGCGTATGTTCCACCGTGGGTTTCGGCCGCAAAGTCGTCGCGCCGCTGCTCAGGGGATTCCGCGAGGCCAACCCGGGGATCTCGGTGGAGCTGCTGCTGGACGACGGCCCCACCGACTTCACCACGGACCGTATCGACGTGTCGTTCCGCAATGGCCGCATGGAAGACAGCCAGGTGATCGCCAAGAAAGTCATTCCCATGCAGATGATGCTGTGCGCCTCGCCCGGCTATGCCGCCAGGCATGGCCTGCCTAGCCACATCGACGAACTGTCCGACCATGGCTGCGTGAATTTTCGGCTGGCGTCCGGACGCGTGTACGAATGGGAATTCAAGGTGAGCGGCCATCTGCGCAAGGTCGCGCCGCCCGCCATGCTGACCTTCAACGACGCCGATCTGGTCCTGCAATCGGTGCTGGAAGGCCATGGCATCGCGCAAATGGCGGGCTACCAGGTCTGCGAGCATCTGCGCGCGGGCACGCTGGTGGCCTGCCTGCCGCAGCACGCGCCCGACGACCGCGGCCATTACCTGTGCTTTCTCAGCCGCCAGCACCTGCCCGCGCGCATGCGCGTGTTCATCGATTACATGACTGAACGCATCCGCGCGCTGGATCTGCAGATCCTGGAAAGCCTGCTGGTCAAGCAGCCGTGAATCGCTATTGAGTCAGCGCCACCACGCTTTCGATGCCGTCCTGGGCCATCTTGGAATACGGGCACAGGCGCTCCGTATTGCGCACCAGTTCCTCGGCCACCGCCTTGTCCACGCCTGGCAGGTGGATATTGATGTCCGCGGTCAGGGCATACAAGCCATCCACCGGGTCGCGACCGAACGAGATGGTGGCCGTCACGGAGGCTTCCGGGATGGACAGGCCGGCACGCTCGGCCAGCATGCTGAGCGCCCCGTGGAAGCAGGCGGCGTAGCCGGCGGCGAATAGCTGTTCGGGGTTTGTCCCGCCGCCCGATCCGCCCAGTTCGGCTGGCAATCGCAGTTCCACCAGGAGCTCGCCATCATCCGAAATGGCGATGCCGGATGCGCGGCCGTGCGCGGCCTCCCCGCCGCGCACCGTCACGCTAGTGGTGTACAGGGGATGAAAATCCCCTCCCCGGTACTTGTCCAGCAGAGTCTGGGGTGGAGGCCGCAGTTTGCTCATGAAGGTTCTCGCGCCCGCCGTTACTTTCTTGCGCCCGAACGGCTGAACCAGGTTTCGAAGTCGATCGTGCCCAGACGCGGGCTGGATCCGGGCACCAAGGTTTCGTCGTCGAGCAATGCGCCGAAATAGCGCGCGCCGCCGTCCGCCTGAACGGTGCGAGTATCGCCGATTTTTCCCATATAGCGTTGCGCCAGTCCGGCCAGGCGCAGCCGGTCGGGGCCGGCAATCTCGACGATGCCGTTCACCGGCGAGCCCAGCGTGGCATCGGCCATGGCCAGGGCCACGTCGTCGGAAGCTATCGGCTGCACATAGGCGGGCGACAGCCGTACTTCGTTGCCCTGCGTGCCCGATTGCACGATGCCGCCCAGGAACTCGAAGAACTGCGTGCTGTGGACGATGGTGTAGGGAATGCCGGCCGCTACGATCAGTTCTTCCTGGGCGATCTTGCCGCGGAAGTATCCGCTTTCGGCCAGGCGGTGCGTGCCCACGACCGACAGCGCAACGTGGTGGCGCACGCCGGCCCGGGCCTCGGCAGCCAGCAGGTTGCGGCCCGAGGTCTGGAAGAACTCCAGCACGGCCTTGTCTTCGAAGGACGGCGAGTTCGCAACATCGACCACGACGCCGACGCCAGCCAGCGCTTCGTCCAGCCCTACGCCGGTGATCGTGTCCACGCCGGTGGCGGGCGACGCGGCGATGGCCTCGTGGCCGCGTTCGAGGAGCAGTTTGACGAGTTTGGAGCCGATCAGGCCCGTGCCGCCGATGACCAGGATTTTCATGATGGGGTCCTTAGTTGAATTTGGCCTTGTCCAGGCCATAAGCCTTGTCGGCCGAGCCGGGCACGGTCTGGAAGCCCACGTTGAGGCGGTTCCAGCCATTGATCGCCATCACCGCGAAGCTGAGGTCCGAGATTTCCTTTTCGGACAACTGGGTCCGCACGCGTTCGTAGACCTCATCGGGCACGCCATGCGCGCCCAACGTGGTAAGCGCCTCGGTCCAGGCCAGGCAAGCGCGCTCGCGCGGAGAAAACTCGGTGGATTCGCGCCAGATGGCGACATGATGCAGGCGCAGTTCGCGTTCGCCATGGATCTTGGCCTGCTTGACGTGCATGTCCAGGCAGAAGCCGCAGCCATTGATTTGCGATGCGCGGATCTCGATCAGATCCAGGATCGACTGCTCGATCGTCCCGGACTTCAAGAGCATGCCGAATTCGACGAATTTCTTGAACAGCTCGGGCGATTGGGCGAAAGCGTTGAGACGTTGACTCATGGTGACTCCTGGTGGGGTTGGCGCCGCCCGGCGGGTTGAACCGGGTGCGGCGCATGCTGGAACAACGCCCAAATCGTAGGTCGCCACGAGGAGGGGCAGAAGACCCGGCCAAGGGACCACGATGTTGCCCCAATCGCAACAATCGTCCGGGACAAACGCATCGAAAGATTCGGTGCATGCAAGGCACGCGGCCGGACGACGCTCGCAAGATCAGCCTGACGACGACAGGTCAACGGTATTTCGACAGTGGCGCTGCCGGCGGCGCAGAAGGAACTGCGCGAGGAGTATCCGCGGATCTCATTCGAGGTGGAGCCGGGCACCGCGTGGATGCCGTCCCATCAGGCACAGTCGCAGACGCTGGAAGACCTGGACCCGCCCCCCCCTCTAGCCCAGCAGGTTATCCCTCACGTGCAGCAGATGCCGCCGCACTGCGGCCATGGCCCGCTCGGCGTCGCGGTCATGCAACGCGTCGACGATCTCGCGGTGTTCGGTCTGGTAAGCCTCGCGCCGTTCCGGCGTGAGGCTTTTTCGCTTGAGGGCGCCCCAAGTCGCTTGCGAGCGCGCCGCCGTCATCAAGGCGAACACTTTTTCAATGAAGAGATTGTGGGTGGCCGTGGCCATCAGTTCGTGCAGCTTGGCGTCCCAGATTTCGAAGGCTTCGAAGCTGGCCGCGGCCTCGGCCTCGTCACAGGCGTGCTGCATGGCGGCGAAATCGGCCGGCGTGCCATGTTGCACCACCAGCGCCGCGATGGCCGGCTCCAGGACCAGCCGCGCGGCCATCAGCTCGGCCGGGCTGGTGGACAGCACCTCGCCACGCAGCAGTGCTTCGGTCTGAGCCAGGGTCGATGGCGGGTTGGCATAGGTGCCGCTGCCCACGCGTTGCGAGATCAGGCCTTCGTCCTTCAATTCCGCCAGGTTGCGGCGCACCGTGGACCGGCTGATGCCGAATTGTTCGCTCAGGGCGCGTTCCGTGGGCAGCCGGTGACCGGCGGGCCAGGCGCCGGATTGCAGATTCTCGATGATGACCGCCCGCATGGCGGAGGCTTTGTCCATGGGTACTTCCTTGAATGACGCGCGGCGCAATGATACCAAATCAGGCCAATAAAAGCCTAAGAGGCGCGTTATCCGTATGGGCTGCTTGGTTCTTTTGGTATATGCTTTCCCGCAATTGGGTCTTACTTTGCGCTCAATTGGTATTTATTGGTATGTCATCACGGGCGGCCGAAGCCGCCCAGGGAGCAAGCATGAAGATCGCGGTATTTCGAATCGATGGTAAGCGCCGGGTGGGCGTGGTTTCCGAGGACGGCGCTACGGTGACTGCCCTGGACTTTCCGCCGGAGCTTGCGGCGGCCGGCGCGCTGACGGCGGTGGAATGGCTGGCCGAGGGTCGCGCCTTGCCTGCCCAGACGGGGCCAACCTACCGCTGGGATCAGGTGGAGCACGAGGCGCCTTTGCCGGCACAGCGGCGCAACCTGTTCTGCGTGGGACGCAACTATCACGCCCACGCCAAGGAGCTGCGCGACTCCGTGTTCAAGGACAACGACGCCAACCCTGAATCCTGGCCCATCGTGTTCACCAAGGTGCCGCAGACGGTGGTGGGCCCCTGGGCGGATGTGCTGCTGCCCCAGGGCATCTCCGACAAGATCGACTACGAAGCGGAGCTGGCGGTGGTGATCGGCAAGGGTGGCCGCAATATCTCCCGCGCCGAAGCCATGAGCCATGTGATCGCCTACACGGTGGTCAATGACGTCACCGCGCGCGATGTGCAGATGCGCCATCAGCAATGGGATCTGGGCAAATCCTTCGACACCTTCTGCCCCATGGGTCCCTGGCTGGTGACGGCCGACGAACTGGACGGCCGGAAGACCCGGGTGCGCTGCTGGGTGAATGGCGAGCTGCGCCAGGATGGCAACACCGAAGACCTGATCTTCGACATTCCCACGCTGATCGAAACCTGCTCTCGCGGCATCACGCTGTATCCGGGCGACGTCATCGCCACCGGCACCCCCGCCGGCGTGGGCCAGGGCCTCAATCCGCCGCAGTTCCTCAAGAACGGCGATACGGTGCGGGTGGAGATCGACGGCATCGGGAGGATCGAAAACCGGTTCGTCTGAGGGACTGCGCCGGGCGTGAGAACGGCGCGACGCAGTACATAAATACAGAAAAGGAGTGAGACATGAATCTGCGCTGCAAAGGGGTGGCCGCGGCTGCCTTGCTATTGCTCGGAGCGGCAAATTCGCTGGCCGCCGGCTATCCCGAGCGCCCCGTGACCATGGTCGTGCCGTTCCCGCCTGGGGGGGTCGCCGACACCATCGCGCGCCCCCTGGCCCTGGCCATGGGCGACAAGCTGGGCCAGCCCATCGTCATCGAGAACAAGGGCGGCGCAGGCGGCGCCATCGGCATAGGCCAGGTGGGACGCGCCAAACCCGATGGCTACACGCTGTTGATGAGCCTGTCGTCCATTTCCATCCTGCCCGCGGCGGACCGCCTGCTGGAACGCAAGCCAGCGTATCAGCTGGACCAGTTCGTGCCGATCGCGCGGATCACGGCCGACCCGACCGTGCTGGTGGTGCGCGCGGATGCTCCCTACCAGACACTGCAGGAGTTCGTCGCCGCCGCCAAGAACCAGACGGGCAAGTTCAGCTACGGGAGCTCGGGCATCTACGGCACGATGCACGTGCCAATGGAAATGCTGCAGAACGCGGCCGGAATCAAGATGATGCACGTGCCTTTCACGGGCGCGGGCCCGGCGGTGCAAGCGCTGGTAGGCGGCCAGGTCGATGCGGTGGCCACCGGCCCGTCCAGCGTCATGCAGCTGATCCAGTCGGGGCGCGTCAAGGCGCTGGCGCATTGGGGCGACGGCAAGCTCGACAGCCTGCCGCAAGTGCCGTCGCTCAGATCGCAGGGCTATGACATCAGCTTCGTGCAATGGTCCGGCGTATTCGCCCTGGCCGGCACGCCGCAAGCCGTCATCGACAAGCTGCGCCAGGCTGTCAAGGAGATCGCCAGCGACCCCGGCGTCCAGTCCCGCATCGCCGGCACCGGCAGCCCCGTGCAGTATCTGGACGCGCCGGCGTTCGACGATTACTGGAAAAAAGACTCTGCGTCGCTGGAGGTGGCAGTGAACCGGATCGGCAAGGTCGAATGACGGCGCCGGGCGGCAAGGGCCGGCGCATTACGCCGGTTCATTGAAGGACGCCATTGCCGGCAGCCTGCCGCGCCAGGGCCTTGCGGTCGACCTTGCCCACCGCGTTCTCGGGCAGGCGTTCCATCCACAACACCTCGCGCGGCACATAGATACGGCCCAGGCGCGCCAGCACCTCGGCCTGTATGGCCAGCGCATCCGGCGCGGACTTGCCATTGCGCTGCACGAAGATCACGGGCGCTTCGCCCAGGTCCTCGTCCGGCGCGCCCACCACGCAGCAGGCGGCCACGCCCGGCAGGCCCGTCACGACGCCTTCGATCAAGGCCGGCGAGATGTTCTCGCCGCCCCGGATGATCACGTCCTTGATGCGGCCGGTGATGGTCAGATACCCCTGCTCGTCAAAGCGCCCCAGGTCGCCCGTGCGCAATAGCGGCGGCGTGCCGCCGTTGGCGCTGTCCGCGCCCAGGTAGCCCAACATCAGGCTGTCGCCCGCGATGCAGATCTCGCCCTCGCCGCCCGTCGCGGCGCGGCTGCCGTCCGGCAGGCGCAGGCTCACATCCTGCCCCGCCAGCACAGTACCCACCGATCCCACGCGCCGCGCGGCGGGCGGGTTCATGGTGGACGTGCAGGTAGCCTCCGACAGGCCGTAGGACACCACCAGCGGGCAGCCCAGGAAGGTTTCGATGCGCCGGTGCAGCGCTTCGGTGATCGGCGCCGAACCGCAGCGCGCAAAACGCAGGCCGGCCAGGCTGGCCGGATCGAACGTCAGCTCCAGCATGCGGGCGTACATGGTGGGCACGCCGGTGATGATGGTGGGCCGGAATGCGGCCAGCAGCCCGGGCATGTCTTCCGCCCGGAACCGGCCGGCCAGCGCCACACTGGCGCCGGCCAGCAGCGGCGTGAATATCTGGTTGTTCAGCGCATTGGTGTGATGCAGCGGCATGACATGCAGCAGGCGGTCGTCCGGCGTCAGGCCCGTATGCGCCAATACGCCGCGCGCGTTGTTCGCCAGGCCCTGGTGGCTCAGCAGCACGCCCTTGGGATTGCCCGTACTGCCCGACGTGAACAGCAGCAGGCCTGGCGCCTGGGACGCGACGCCGCTCCCCGTCCAGTCCTGCGGCCCTTGCGCGATCCGCGCCGCCTGCAACTGGCGCGCGGCCGCCAGGCCGCAAGCCTGCGCGTTGACGGCGTTGGCCTCGTCGGACAGCATCCACGTCAGGCCCACCGCCGCCACGCGCCGCGCCGTCTCTTCGACCGACAGGCGCGGCTCCAGCGGACACGGGCAAGCCCCCGCCGCCATCGCGCCCAGAATGGTCAGGACCTGCGCCAGCGAACGCTCCATCGCCACGGCCACGTAGTCGCCAGGCGCGACACCGGCGGCGCGCAGGCCGCCCGCCACCTGCCCGACGCGGCGGTACAGGTCCGCGTAGGTCAGCGTTTCGTCCGCGGTCACGATGGCAGGCCGCGCCGCCCGCTCGGGCTGGCTCCACAGGCGCGCAAACGCCGCCACCAGCGTGGCATCGGCAATCGTCATCGCACTCCCCTAGCGCAGCGCGATGGCGGCATCGCGTTCGAACTGTCCGTCCGCGTCCAGCTCGCGCAAGGCGCGGACCTCGTCCGCAGTCGGCGGTTCGGTCGGCACGGCGCCGGTGGCGTCGAACTCGAAGCCCGTGCGTTCGCGCACCTCAGACAGACTGGACTCCGGATGCCAGGATTGCAGCGCCAGCCGCCCGTCTCGCTTGACGAACACGGCGATCGGCGTCGCCACGCCATGAAAGCCGCCCCAGGACGTCATGAAATCCAGCTTGGGCACGAAGGTGCGGCGCGAATGCTCGGTGCGCCAGGTGCACGCCCGCCTGGCCGTGGGCAGCATCACCGCCCCGCCCCCGCCGCCCGGCAGGCGGACCTTGGGTTCGTGCCAGTCGCCGATGCAGGAGTTGTTGGCACACCCCGCGCCGTCGATCTGCGCGGCGCCCAGGAAGGTCAGGTCCATGCGCCCGCGCGTGCACAGGTCGTAGAAGTCCTCGTTGGAGAAGATCGAGGCCGTGCGCTCGGCCAGCACCGGGTCGGAGCTGGAGATCGGGATATGCGATGGCCGCGGGTTCACGCCCCCGGCCACGTTGATGTAGACGAAGTCCCAGTCGTAGGCGCGCTTGGCCAGCAGGCAGGCCAGCATAGGCAGGGTGGAATTCACGCCGCTGAAGGTGATTTCGTCCGGGCGGATGAAACGCGCCAGATTGGTCACGATGTATGAAAAGCCCGACCATTGCTCAGCCATGATTTCCCTCCCGCGCTTCGGGCGCCGCGGCCATGTGCGCCCGCAGATCGCTGTTCTTGTCCATGTATGCCTCCACCGCCGGATAATCGATGGCGTAGTCCGGCCAGCACGACCCCGGCCACGCGCCGCGCGGCACGACCGCGTAGGCCTGCACCATGAAGTACGGCACCAGCGTGGATTCCGGCTGCGCTTCGAACACGGCGCTGTCCACCAGCTTCTCGGCCACCACCAGCACGCTGCCGGCCGCGCGCGACATGATGCGGTCCCAATGCGCCGTGCCGTGCACGCGCACGTTGCCCAGGGCGTCCACCTCGGACGCATGGATCACGGCGAAGTCAGGCCGGATGGCGGGCACCACCCAGGTCTTCTGGCCGCTGCCGTAAGGATCGTCCAGGCACTTCCACCCGTTGAGCTCCGGCAGGCCGCTGCCATGCAGGCCGCCGCAAGGCTGGAACGGCACGCCAAAGGCCGCCGCGCGCAGGCCCGCGGTCAGGCTGGCGCAAGCGTGTTCTTCCAGTTCGATCTCGTGGCGCTCCACCGCGCGCCGATACCAGGGCGCCAGTCCGAAGTTGCCTTCCATCGCGACGATGCCCGCGCGCACGCGCCGCAGCACGCCTGCGCGGCACAGGATGTCCACGTCATACCCGGGAGATTGCTTGAGCAGTTCCAGGTCGCGCTTTTCCTGGCGGATCAATTCGCGCACGAAGGCGAACGGTCCGCGATGCAGAAAGCTGCCGCCCAGGGCGATCGACGCGCCATTGGGCACCAGCGCCGCCAATTCCGCCAACGAGCATTGCTTGTTTTTTTGATTGAATCCCGAAGCCATTGTCTTCCTCCCTGCTTGGTCTGGTGGGGCTAGCGCGCTTGCAGATACGCCGCCACGCGGTCTTTCAGGCCCGGCTGCGCCGCCGAACGCACGAGACGGGCGAGGTCCGCATCCGGCACTTCCTGCGACAAGGCCGCGTATAGCTGCGCGCGGCTGGCATCCGTCAGGGCGCAGGCCGTGTCCAGCGCCTGCTGCCCGATGGCCGGCCACTCCTCTGGCGCGGCAAGCCGGCTGGCGAATCCGTCGCGCAGGGCATCTTCGGCGCTGAACGTCGCGGCCTGCTCAAGCACGGTGCGCGCGCGTTCCGCCCCCACCAGCGTGGCGTAGCGCCGCGTGCCCAGCACCAGGCCGAACTTCAGGCCCGGCATGCGGAACGTGGCGTCCGGCGCACTGATGCGCCATTTGCAGGCGCCGAACACATCCACGCCCGCGCCGAAATTGCGGCCATGCGCCAGCGCCACCGTCAGGCATGGCGACGCGGCCAGGCGCTGCAGCAGGATCTCGATGCGCACGAAGCGCAGGAGCAGATCGCCTTCGCTTTGCGCCTGCCAGTCTCCGAAGTCGAAGCCGGCGCTGAAGTTCCTGCCCTCGCCCTTGAGCACGATCACCTTGGCGCCTTGCGCCTCGGCATCGTCCAGCGCCGAGATCAGCGCCTCGACCAGGTCGGCCGACAGGGCATTCATCTTCTCGGGGCGCGCCAGGGTCAGCTCGTGCCGCCCGCCCTGCTTGTCGATGCGCAGGACGCTGCTCATGCCGCCGCTCCCTTGCCGGCGGCGCGCAGCGCGCCCAGCACTTCGTCGTTGTGTTCGCCCAGCGCGGGAGGACGGCGGCGCAGCGCCGTGGTTTCTCCGTCGAAGCGCACCGGCAGGCCGAAGCTGCGGGTCTGCACGCCATTGGGCAGCTCCAGCGGCTGCACCCAGCCCATGTGCTCGACTTGCGGATCCGCCAGGACCTCGGAATAGGTGTTGATCGGCGCGCACGGCACGCCCGCCGCGCGAAAACGCGCCAGCCAGGCCTGCGCATCGTCCTCGGCGAAGATCGCTTCCAGGATGTCGCGCAGCGCGCCCTGGTTGCGCGCGCGGGCGCTGGTGTCCGTGAAGCGGGGGTCGGCCAGCAGGTCTGCGCGGCCCACGGTCTCGCACACGCCCTTCCACAAGGCCTGGTTGCCCGCCGCCATGCCGAAGTAGCCGCCCTTGCAGCGGAATGCCTGGTATGGCGCATTGCGCGGATGCGCGGAACCCAGCTTGACGGGGTCTTTGCCGCTGCCGAAGTATTCCGAGGTCTGCAAGGCCGCGATGCCCAGCGTGGCGCCCAGCATCGGCACGTCGATGTGGGTGCCCCGCCCGCTGGCCTGGGCCGCGCGCAGCGCGGACGCAATGGCGAAGGCGCCATACAGCCCCGCCGAAAAATCCGCCACCGGCACGCCGCATTTGACCGGTTCGCCGCCGGCCTCGCCGGTGACGCTCATGATGCCGCTCATGGCCTGGATGGTCAGGTCGAAGCCGCCTTCCTGGGCGCGCGGGCCCGATTGGCCATAGGCGGATATCGAGCAATACACCAGCCTGGGATTGGCCTCGCGCAGTTGCGCGTAGCCCAGGCCCAGGCGGTCCATCACGCCCGGCCGGTTGTTCTCGATCAACACGTCGGCGGTCAGCGCCAGCTCGCGCGCCAGGGCCTGGTCGCCCGGGTCTTTCAGGTTCAGCGTCACCGAGCGCTTGTTGCGGTTGAGCGAAGCGAAGTTTTCGCTGTAGCCGTCCGAAATCGGCGGCCAGCTGCGCAGCGTATCGCCGCCTTCCGGGTTTTCCAGCTTGATCACGTCCGCGCCCATGTCCGCCAACAACATGCCGCAAAAGGGTCCCGCCGCGACGTTGCAAATCTCCAGCACCGTGATGCCGGCAAGCGCCGAACTGGGTGTCATGTCTGACCTCTCGTTATGAAAATTCAATATTTGGGATGCCGAAAATATTATAAGGGTGAGCGCCTGGCGGTGGCATCATCCAGGCCAGCCGGGCAAAAATCCGCTGCATTCCGCATGAATCCTAGTGCAATCCCTAGGTCGTGCGCTTAATTGTTGACCAGCATATCACCGTGTGGAATTCTACGTAAACCATTTATTGGAACATGAATCCTATATTTTAGGATTTACATAAAGGACCGCAGCAGCTATGGCCACCCGTAAAAACGGGTCTCGCCCGCGCGCATGCCGGCCCGCACACCACCAAGGAGACTTGCATGAGACATTTGTGGAGCATTGCGCTGGCTGCCGCGGTTATGACGCTGACTGCCAACCCGGCCGCCGCCGACACCTGGCCCGCCAAACCCGTGCGCATGGTGGTGCCCTTCCCGCCGGGCGGCGCCACCGATGCCGCCGCACGCATCTATGCGCAGCACCTGGGCGACTACCTGGGACAAAGCGTGGTGGTGGAAAACAAGGCCGGTGCGGGCGGCGAGATCGGCGCGGAGTACGTGGCCAAGTCGCCGGCCGACGGCTACACGCTTCTGATGGGCGCGGTGGGCAGCCATGCGATCCATGCCGCCATGCCCGACAAACCCGGCTACGACTTCGGCACGGCGTTTGTGGGAGTATCCATGGCGACCAGCATGCCGATGGCGGTGGCGGTGAACAGCAGCAAGATCCCCGCCAGCAATGTGCAGGAGCTGATCGCGCTGGCCAGGAGCAAGCCCGGCTCCATCACTTTCGGGTCGGCGGGCCCCGGCACGTCGCAGCACATGGCGGGCGAACTCTTCCAGGTGGCCACCGGCACCAGGCTCATGCACGTGCCTTACCGCGGCAGCGGCCCGGCCATTACCGACCTCCTGGGCGGACAGATCGACATGGTCATCGAAACGCTGCCCGCGCTGCTGCCGCAAGTGGCCAGCGGCAAGATCCGGCTGCTGGGCGTCACGACCGCCACGCGGGCCACGGCCCTGCCCGACCTGCCGACCCTGATGGAACAGGGTGTAAAGGACTATTCGGTCGCCACCACCTACGCCTTGCTGGCGCCTGCCGGTACGCCGCCTTCGGTGGTCGACAGGCTGTCGGCCGGCATGCAGCAAGCCGCCGCGATGCAATCGGTGCAGCAGGCCGCCTTGAAGCTGGGCGCCGATGCCGTGGCCACCTCGCCCGCCGACACCAGCCGCGTGCTCAAGCAGGAGGTCGCGCGCTGGGCGGACGTCGTACGCCTGTCGTCGGTCAAATGATGAAGCGCGCCCGCCGGGCCCGGCCGGGCGCTCAGGCCGCTATTGATCCAGGAAACCCCGGCGATACCCCATCCCTTGCGAGATGGACTGCGCACAGGCCGCCACATCGGGCGCCAGCTGCTTCATCCTGGCGGCGCTCAAGCGGTCCAGCGGGCCGGAGATGCCCACCGCCGCCACGGGCTGGTCCAGGCTGTTGAACACGGTGACGGCCAGCCCGCCCACGCCTTCGCGCCATTCGCCGCGATTGACCGCATAGCCGGCGCGCGCAATTTTGCGCAGTTCGTCCTTGAGCAGCGCCATGGACACGATGGTGGAAGGCGTGTGGCGCACCATCTGGTCCGCATAGCGCTCGACATAGCCTTCGGTCTGATAGGCCAGCAAGGCCTTGCCGGTGGCCACCGCATACGCGGGCGCGCGCCCCCCCACCATGGAATAGGCGCGTATGGGCTGCGGGCTGTCGATCTTGTCCACGTAGACCACGTCAAAGCCGTCCAGCACCGACAGGTGCACCGTCTCGCCCGTCTGGTCGGCCAGCGTGCGCATGAAAGGCGCCGCCAGCTTGCGGACGTCCAGCTGCGCAAGCTGCCGCGCCGCCAGTTCGAAGAGGCGCACCGCGCCGCGATATCCGCCGCCGTCGTCGTCCTTGATCACGTAGCCGGCGTGTATCAGCGTCTGCAAGGTCCGGTGCGTGTTGCTGCGGGTCAGTCCCACCCGGGCGGCCAGCGCGTCGATCGTGCGCGGCGGATTGTCCACATCGGTCACGGCCTCCAACACCATCAGACCTTTGAGCAGCGTCTTGTCCATTCGTGATTTTTCCTAATATTTAGGACAGGAACATAGCACGAGACGCCGCGCGGGAACAGCGCTTTCAGCACGCGCGCGGGCTAGCCCTTCAAGCCGGGAATCGCGGCGCGCACGGCTTCGGATCTGTCCCACAAATTGGGCAGGCTGGGCGACGAATAGCCCGACACGAACGGCTTGGCCTGCCCGGTGGCGGGGTCATAGACATGGCGCGAGACGGCGCCGATATTGCCGCCATAAAGATGCACGCTGATCGACACGCGGTCAGGATAGGCGTTGGACACGCGATGGATGTCGCCTTCGGCGGGCGACAGGCGCTCCACGTCGCCGGGCTGCAGGGTCGTGGCCTCTCCCGCCTGCGCCAGGGCACCATCCGCGCGCCGCACATAGCGCTGATTGATCTCGGCGCCGCGCAGCATGCCTACGTAGCCCCAGACTTCGTGATCATGCACCGGCGTGAACTGGCCCGGCCCCCACACAAAGCTCACCAGCGAGAAGCGCTCCAGCGGATCGCAATGCAGCAGATACTGCTGGTAGTACTGAGGATGCGGCGCGGTACAGGCCTCGGGCAGCCAGTCGTCATGGGCCACCAGATCCGCGAACGCGGCCTGCAGGGCGGGCGTCTGCTCCAGCGCCTGTGGCGACGCCAGCCGCGTCGCGGTGGCGATAAAGCGGCGTAGCCGGTCCAGTCCGGCGTGCGATTCAGGCATTGCGTATCTCCAAGGCGGATAGAAATCCCAGATTGAAAAAGCAGTATCCACGATTCGGGACGCAAGCGCACGCAGGCCCCGCCGCGGTCCGGGCAACTCCCGCAAAGCACTGCTTGACAGGTCCTTGCCCGCGCGTGCAGCGTATCGGACTGTCTTGAAGGTTGGAAATGAAAAACACGCATCACGATATTCCGCCCGCGCTTGCGCAAGCGTTGCGCCAGGCGCGTCGCGTTGTCGTTTTCACGGGGGCCGGCGTGTCCGCCGAAAGCGGCATCGCCACCTTCCGGGATGCGTTGACGGGCCTGTGGTCCCGGTTCGACGCGCAGGCGCTGGCCACGCCCGAAGCGTTCAGGGAGCATCCCGATATCGTGTGGGGCTGGTACGAATGGCGGCGCGCGCAGGTCTTGCGCGCCACGCCCAACGCCGCGCACCTGGCCATCGCGGAACTGGCGCGGCATGTGCCTGAACTCGTCGTCATCACGCAGAATGTGGACGACCTGCACGAACGCGCGGGCAGCGCTCAGGTCACGCATCTGCATGGGAGCCTGCACGCGCCGCGCTGTTCAGCTTGCGGAGCGCCGCAAGCCTTTGCCGTGCAGACGCCCGACGAGCCCGATGCCGGCCGGCGCATCGAGCCGCCCGCCTGCACGCATTGCGGGGCGCCGGTAAGGCCCGGCGTCGTGTGGTTCGGAGAGAGCCTGCCCGCCGAAGCCTGGAGCGCCGCCTTGCGCGCGGCACAAGAATGCGACCTGATGTTCAGCATCGGCACCTCGGCCCTGGTCTACCCCGCCGCGGAACTGCCCCGGCGCGCACTGGCGTCGGGCGCCACCGTTGTTCAGGTCAACCCCGTCGCCACGCCGCTGGATGCGCAAGCGCATCACAACCTGCGCGGCGCCGCCGCCGACGTGATGCCCAGACTGCTTGCCAGCGCCGGTTTTGGCCTGGCCGCTTGCGGCCCCGACCGGCAAATGGACCGGTCCGCAGGGACGGCGCGTGAGGATCCGTGAAGATGCGCAAAGCCGTAACTGCCGTCGAATGACGCCACGCGCAACAAGCGAGGGGAAACCCCAAATTTCACCGCTGCAACACAGCGATACAGTGTTGTAATTGGTTTCGATTGTGGAGATGATCATTCCGTTTTCCTGGAGACTTCCCGATGTCTTCGTACGTTCGCCGGACGGTGTGCTGCACCGTGTGGTGCGTCATGCCACGACCACGGAAACCATCGCCAAACTTGAAGGCATGCCCAGCAATTACCACCTGGATTGCGAGTGCAAGCTTGATAACGGTGAAACCCTGTGCTGGATAGGCAACGATCAGTATCGCCAGTTGAACGGCGGCGCCATCTTCCTTGCCGAATCCGCGACCACGACACCTCGTGGCGGCCCCCGCAAAAGCGGCGCCGCCCCGGGGGATGAAAAAAAGGCAAGCACGCCGCCTTCCCCGCGCAAGAAGCTTGCCGTGGGGCATGACCGCTTGCCATCGGCAGTAGTCAATCTGAAAACCGGCAACGATTGGAGCCTGATACGCGCATGGCGCGAGCACCTCAATATCAGCACTGCGGATATGGCTGCCCGGCTGGGCGTTGATCATTCCATCTATATCGACTTGGAACGGCCGCGCCCGCGGCCACGGCAGATCATCCTGGATCGCGTATCGGCGGCCCTGGGCGTTGCGCCGGAACAACTCGATGATTCATTGCTGGAAGGGCATTTTCCTTAGGGCACCGCGCGGGAACACCGCGCTCCCCGCCCGCATCATGAAATGTTCAAATGACTTTGGCGCCGACGATGTACGGCCCGCGCATGGAGGTAACGAATATGCCCGGCACCGCAAGACGATTGACCGACGTGCTGGCCACTTCACCGGACGGCACCTTGTATCGCATAGAGCGGTTCGTTTCCGATCCCGACGCGTATTCCGCGCTGGGAACCTCTCGCTTCGATCCCAAGACCCACTGCGTCTGCCGCACGAGTTCGGGCGAAAAGGTCGCCTGGCTGGGCGGACAGACCTACCAATTACTCAAGAGCGGGACATCCTTGACGGCGGTGGACCGACGACGCGCCTGACCCGCATCGCTACCGCGTGAAGCGCGCCACCACGAAGTCCACGAAAGTCGTGAGCTTGGGCAAGGCCTGCCTGTCCTTCGGATACAACAGCGTGATCGGCCTGGCCACGGGCCAATACGGCTGCAGTATCGGAATCAGGCGGCCTGCGCGCACATCCTCGGCCAGCAACAGTTCCGGCTGCAGCACGATGCCGAAGCCGGCCAGCGCCGCCTGCCTTAGCGCCTGCCCATTGTTCGACACGAAGCGGCCCGTGGGATAGCCCATTTCCGCGCCTTCGTCCGTGCCCAGGCGCCAGCCGGTACGACGGCTCCAATGCGAGAAATCCAGGCATTGATGCCTGGCGAGGTCGCCCGGGGACGCTGGCGTACCGTAGCGTTCCAGATAGGCAGGTGCCGCGCAGATGATCATCTGGTACAGCCCTATCCTGCGCGCCACCAGCCCCGAATCCGCTGGCTCGCCGATGCGCAGGGCCAGGTCGAATCGCGACGCGACCACATCTTCCACGGTATCGCTCAGCGCCAGCTCCACGCTGACGTCGGGATAGATCGACAGGTAGTCGGCAATCACCGGCGTCAGCGCGAACGATCCGAACGACACCGACGACGTAATGCGCAGATGCCCGCGTGGAGCCGAGCGCAGCGCCTCGGCGCCCTGTTCCGCGTCGCGGATGTCCGCCAGGATGGTCTTGCAGCGCGCAAAGTAGGCTTGCCCCGCCTCGGTCAGGCTTTGCCGCCGCGTGGTGCGGTTCATCAGCCGCAGGCCCAGCCGCGCCTCCAGCCCCTTGATGTGCTTGGCCACCATGGCTGGAGACATATCGTGCCTGGCCGCCGCCGCCGTGAGGCTGCCAAGCTCCACGACCGCCACAAAGACTTCCATGCTGAGCAGGCGGTCCATGAATTGCGCACTCCGAGTGTGAACTGATCCCACTATTCTAGGATTTTTCCGGCGAAATCCGGCGGGCAGAATGCATTCATGCGCTGGCGGCTTGCCAGCGCGCCCCCAAACCGGCACGACTCGGAGTCCCTTATGAAAATCATCCTCATCGGCGCCAGCGGCACCATCGGCAGCGCGGTCGCCCAAGAACTCGGCCAACGCCATGAAATCATCGCCGCAGGCAAGACCCGCGGCCAATATCAGGTGGACGTGACCCGCAGCGACAGCATTCGCGAACTGTTCAAACACGTGGGCAAGGTCGACGCCATCGTGTCCACCACCGGCAGCCTGCACTTCGGTCCCTTGAACGAAATGACGGCCGAACAATTCAAGATCGGCCTGCACGACAAGCTGCTCGGCCAGGTGGACCTGGCGCTCATCGGCCAGCATTACGTCAACGCCGGCGGCTCCATCACGCTGACCAGCGGCATCCTCAGCGACGAGCCCATCCGCTACGGCGCCAACGCATCCGCGGTGAACGCCGCCATCGATGGTTTCGTGCGCGGCGCCGCGGTGGAGCTGCAAGGCATCCGCATCAACGCCGTGAGTCCCACGGTCCTGCAGGAATCGCTGGGCAGCTACGGCCCCTACTTCCCCGGTTTCGAAGCAGCGCCCGCCAGCCGCGTGGCCCTGGCCTACAGCCGCAGCGTGGAAGGCGCGCAGACCGGGCGCGTATTCCGGGTCTGGTAGTGCGGGTCTGGTAGTGCGGGCCTGGTAGTGCGGGCCTGGCGGACAGGCCTGGCAGGATGGGTCTGGCAAGACAAAAGAAAAGCGGCCTGATGGAAAACCATCAAGCCGCTTTTTTTCCTGCTGAAACCACGCGGTGTTTGCGTGATCTCGAATAAGTTGGTGCGCCCGGCAGGATTCGAACCTACGACCCCCTGGTTCGTAGCCAGGTACTCTATCCAGCTGAGCTACGGGCGCCCCGAAAGAGGCGTGTTTATAACACGAAAGAATCTCGCCATGCAAATCGGGAGGGAAATTCTCTGCAACCACCCGCAGCGCCAGCCCAGCGTTTGCGCCATGTCAATGATGGGCGCGCGCATCGCGCAGTACGCTCGATACAGAGGCTTGACGCTACACATTGCATACTGACTGAGCAGGCACAAGCATGGCCAAGAAGTTTCCCCTACACCCCAAACACCCCGAGCGCATCTGCTGGGGCTGTGATCGCTATTGCCCCACGGACTCGATGGCCTGCGGCAACGGATCCGGGCGCACCATGCATCCCGCGGAATCACTGGGCGACGATTGGTACCTGGTTGGAGACTGGGGGTTCGAAGACGCCGAGGAAAAGCCTGCTCCCCAGCCCCTGGACATCAGCCAATAGCGGGCTGGGCATGCGCACTTGCGGGCGCGCCTGAACCCAGCAGTACGATATGCCGCCGCAAGGAACCGGAGCAACAGCCACCATCGCGCGCACCCGTTCGGGCGCAAACGTAGCGATCCGCTCCATGGCCATGCCGCCCATTGAATGGCCAATCATGCTGAAAGTCTGGAATCCGAGTTCATCGGCAAGCGCTAGCGCATCGGTGGCGATCTCGTCGATCGTGTATGCGCCGCGCACATCGCGCATGCTGCCGTAGCCTCGATAGTTCATGAACAGGTAGCTGAAGGCTTCGCGAGACAACCTGGGTTCCGGCCTACTGCAGCGTGTACGGTGTTTCCGGTCCGCCGAACAGCGTGACAAGACGAGCTCTTCAGGGCTCTCCTTGTGCGGAAATCTCGCTACGAATACGCGAATTCTCGGCCGCTCTACGAGATTTGCGCCACAGGACGAACGCACGCAAGCCGAGCGCGGCCGGCACGACCAGGAGTGCAAGCCACCCCGCAATCTCCGCGGCCCATCCGAAACGTTCTGGCCAGGCAATGAACTCTGGCGAGCCGTTGTCGTCGTACCAGGGATCAGCCGAGATCATCGCCAGTGCGAGGACGTAGCAAAGAGCCAGCGCCAGAACGACCGTGGCTTTAAGGGATGAGGCCGCCATCAGCGAGCGCGCCTTCCACGCACTCACCAGCCAGATTGCCAGGACGGCGAGAAATACAAGAGGGAAGAGAAAAAAGAAGAACATCTACGTTGCCCCCCCGTCCGCCCTTTGCGTGACGCTCGCAGACCCCTACTGCACGGTATTGGCATCGAGGGCATCAGACTACGCCTCGGCCCTTGCCATATATGGGCCGGATGCTATCAGAACGGCCGCGCAAAACAAAAAGGCCTTCGATTCAAGATCAAAGGCCTTTTCATTTTCTTTGCTGTGTACCCGAAGTCCGAGGACTTGGGTTTTGGTGCGCCCGGCAGGATTCGAACCTACGACCCCCTGGTTCGTAGCCAGGTACTCTATCCAGCTGAGCTACGGGCGCTCCGGCAAAGAGGCAAAATTATATCAGAATAATTAAGCCGTATTCACTACTCTTACTTCACTTTTTTCAGTTCCCCGTGCAAACCGAAAAACTTCGGCATGCGCGAAAAAACTTGGTGCGCCCGGCAGGATTCGAACCTACGACCCCCTGGTTCGTAGCCAGGTACTCTATCCAGCTGAGCTACGGGCGCGTCAAAAAGCAAGCCTTGAATAATAGCGTTGTTTCTAAAAACGTGCAAGTCGGCGGGCACGCGACATGGCGTGTACAGCTTCCCGACAGCGGATGGTCATACCGATAGAACCTTGCCTCTTTAGCCTAGCGGCCGTTACCAATGCCGGCTGTCATCCGGCGATCCCGTGACGCAATGACAGTGCGCCACGCCATCCGCAAGCTCAAGAGTCCCATTCCATGTCTGACAAAGAAAAAAGCACTGGAGAACCGTCCCAGGAATCCACGGGCGCGACGCCGCCCGTGCGCGCCACCCGCCGCGGTTTTCTCACCGGCATCGCCGCCCTGGGCGCCAGCGCGGCGGCCATGGGCGCGCTGTCCGGCTGCTCAAGCGACGACGACGATGACACCCCTGCCGCGCCCGCACCGGCGCCCGACCCCACCCCGGCGCCGGCTCCGGACCCGACCAAGCAGCTGCGCGAGAACGTCAAGACGCTGGTGGTGATCTTTGCCGAGAACCGCAGCTTCAACAACCTCTTCGCCAACTTCCCCGGCGTGGAGAAGCCTTTGTCCGCGCTGACACCGGCCGACTACACGCAGACCGACCGCGACGGCACGCCGCTGCCGGTATTGCCGCCCGTCTGGAACGGAATGGTGCCCACGTCGCAGCAGGCCAACCACATCACCTATCAGGTGGATCAGGCCGCCGCCTACATGAACAACCTGCCCAACGCGCCATTCCCGCTGCAGGGCCCGCAAGGCGAGCCCTTGCCGCAAGGCGTCGTCACGCGCGACCTCTGGCATGTGTTCTATCAGAACCAGATGCAGATCAACGGCGGCAAGAACGACCGGTTCGTCGCATGGGCGGACTCGGGCGCGCTCGTCATGGGTCATTACAGCGACTCCGCCTACAACCTGCGCCTGTGGAAGCTGGCCCAGGAATTCGTGCTGTGCGACAACTTCTTCCAGGGCGCGTTCGGCGGCTCGTTCCTGAACCACCAGTACCTGGTGGCGGGACGCCCGCCTTTCTATCCCGATGCGGCGGACTCGGTCGCCAAGACGCAGATTGCGCAACTGCAAAGCTCGGATCCCGCCGACCCGCGCCTTGCGCCCAAACCCGCGTCGCCGGCCAGCGCGCTTACCGGCATCCCGCAGTTCGGCGCCAGCGCGCTGACGCCCGACGGCTATGGCGTCAACACCATGGCCCCGCCCTACTGGCCGTCATTCAGCCGCGATGCGACCGATCCGACGCTGGCGGACGCGAGCAGCCCGCAAACCATGGTGCCGCAATCGCACAACAACATCGGCGACCTGATGAGCGCCAAGGGACTGGACTGGGCCTGGTACGCCGGCGGCTGGCAGGCCGCCGTGGACTCGACCGCGAGCACGGGCTTTCCGTCCTCGCCCAACTTCCAGGCGCATCACCAGCCCTTCAACTATTTCAAGAGCACCGCGCCCGGCACCCCGGCGCGCGCGGCGCACGTGCGCGACGGCGGCCTGGGCGACCTGAGCTCCACCAACAAATTCCTGGCCGACGCCGAAGCCGGCACCCTGCCCCCGCTGACGTTCTACAAGCCGCAAGGAAACCTGAACATGCATGCGGGCTACGCTGACGTGGACTCGGGCGACCGGCACATCGCGCACATCATCGACAGCCTGCGCAAAAGCAAGCAGTGGGACAACATGGTGGTGGTGATCACCGTCGACGAAAACGGCGGCTGGTGGGACCACGTGGCGCCGCCGCAAGGCGACCGCTGGGGCCCGGGAACCCGCATCCCGGCGGTGATCGTCTCGCCCTTCGCCAAGAAGGGCACCGTGGACCACACGATCTACGACACAGGCTCGATCCTGCGCCTGGCGACGCGGCTCTTCGACCTGCCCATGCTGGAAGGCCTGAAGGCGCGCGATGACGCAATGACCGCGCGCGGCCAGGCCGCGATGGGCGACCTGACCAATGCCTTGACGTTCAGCGCCTGAGGCCGCGGACCGGCGGCGGGAATATCCAGGACATTGCCCGCCGCCGGACCGCAAGTACAGCGCCGGCGACAGCCGCGTGGCGGCGCTGTCGCTCGACGTGCACTGCTATCCCGGTTGCGCGCTGCCTGCCCCATGCACCAGCAGCGCGTAGATTTCCGCCACGCGGTCTATCGTGATGCCGTCGCGCTGCTCGACCGCCAGCGGATGGCTGGTCGGCTCCAGCTCGATGGCCGGCCGGATGCCATCGTCCCTGAGATGAACGTGGGTCTTCAATCCCATCGTGTCCGGATAGGGGTCGAGACGCGTTGTGAGCCAGCCGAACAAGGGCGGCGTCCGCGAACGCTGCGGCTCGTCGGACATCCGCACCCAGGTGGTGTAGCTTTCCAGGCTGAGCGACACCCACACGCCCCACACGAACGGCTCCGGATGCCCTTGAATGGGCAGCTCGATGCAGCCACGCACGTAGAAAGACTGCTCGTCGATCACGCAGTCGTCACTGCCCAGGTCGCAGCGCTGCTCGCGCTCATCTGGCGCAACGGCGTAATAGGTTTCGGGTGCGTTGGCGCCGAAGCTCGGCAGTCCGTGATGAACCTCATTGCATGAGGCGCATTTAAAAGAAAAGTCCATGAGTCGGGCAAAAGCGGCGTTGGAAGAACCTGGCCCGCCGCATGCCGTGGCGGGAAAGGCGTCATTCTATCCGCCACGCGCGGCCAGCTGGCCGGTTGCGTCCCGGTCAACGCGCGTCGATCAGCAACGTGCCAGGCGGCACATCGACCAGCTCGCAATCCACGTCGGCGCCCCGCCGCTCCAGCACCACGAAATCCCCCGCGGCCAAGGCCAGCAAAGGATGGTGCCAGACATCGGGCGCTAGCGTGATGCCGCAACTGCCATCGGCCAGGAACGCCTTCAGGGTGGACGCTTCGGGCGCGGTGGCGCCCAGGGCCACCAGCACCACGAAAGGCGTGCCCATCATCGGCACGAAAGTCTGGCTGCCCAGCCGGTGGCGCTCCATCACCTTGGGCGCGAACGGCAGGCTGCCGGGAGTGGCGCGAAAGACGCTGAGCGAGGGGCGGCCGCCCTGGCGCAGGATGTCGGGTTCCGGCATTTCCACGCGCAACGTGGTGCCGGCGTTGATCTCGCGGCCGTCGCGCCCCGCGCTGGCAATGACGGTGCCATAGGGTGCGAAAGCCTCGGGGGTCAGCGCGGTCAGGTACAGCGTTCTGGACGGCATCAGAAGTTGATTCCCAGCCATTGGCGAACCTGCGCATGCAGATCGCCGGAAAAATCCCCCGGCGTACCGGAAGCGGTGATCTCTCCCAGGCTCAGCACGTAGATGCGATCGGACATCGCCACCACCCGGCGAACGTTATGGTCGACCAGCAGGATCCCCATGCCAGCGGCGGCAAAGGCGGTGATCCATTGGAACACCTCCGTGGCCACGCGCGGCGACAGGCCAATGCTTGGTTCGTCGATGAGGCAGACCTTGGGCTGCACCATGTAGGCCTTGGCAAACTCCAGCGACTTCTGCTGCCCGCCCGAAAGATTGCCGGCCTTGTCCTTGAGTTTTTCCTTGATCACCGGGAAACGCTGCAAGGTGTCGGCAAAGCGCTGTTCGATCACCGCGCCGAACTGCTTGCGGCGGCCCTCCAGCGGCAGGCGCAGGTTCTCTTCCACGGTCAGGTAGGGAAACAGGCTGGACTCCTGGGGGATATACCAAAGGCCGTCGTCGATCATGGTGTGCGGGGCCTTCCCCGAGATATCCTTGCCCGACCACGTGACCTTGCCCGTCTTCGGGCGAAGGAATCCGCAGATGGTCTTCATCAGCGTGGACTTGCCTGCGCCGTTCAGGCCGATCAGGCCGCTGATGTGGCCTGCGCTGACGGATAGCGACACATTGCGCAGCACGTCGATGTCGCCCATGTACCCGGCGGTGACGCTTTCCATGGCAAGCAACTCATGAGACATGCTCGTCCCCTTCCTGTCCCTGGTCGCCCAGATAGGCTTCGATAACCGCGGGCGCGCGCAGCACTTCGTGGGTCGGACCGTCGGCCAGCACCTTGCCGGCATTCATGCAGACCGAGCGTCTGCACAGGTCCACCACCACCGGCATGTCATGGCTGACCAGAATGAAGGTCTGCCCGCTCTTGTTCCGATTACGGATGAAGGCGCCCATGGTCTCCTTCATGACGGGATGAACGGCGGCAAAGGGCTCGTCCAGCAGCGCGATGCGGGGCGGGACCATGAAGCAGGCGCCGAACTCCAGGAGTTTCTTCTGCCCGCCCGACAATTGCCCCGCGTCCAGATGCATCACGGGCATGAGCTTGAGCTCTTCCAGCAACTCGACGGCGCGGTCCGTGGCGCGCGCTTCGGTCAGGCCCATGGCCATGCCGCATACCAGCAGGTTGTCGTAGGCGCTGACGCGGTTGAACACCCGTGTCATCTGGAACATCCGCAGCACGCCCAGGCGCGTGAGCTGGGTGGGGTTCAGGCCCAGCACGCTGCGACTATCGAGTTGCACGGAGCCCTTGTCGGCGCGCAGATGGCCCGACAGCACATTGAGGAGCGTGGTCTTGCCCGAGCCATTGGGGCCGATCAAGCCCAGAAGCTCACCCTCTTCAACATCCATGCCCGCGCCGTCCACGGCCCGCAGGCCGCCGAAGCGCTTTGAGATATCGCGGATCTGCAAGAGTTTCATCAGGCCTCCTTGGGCACGACCGCGCGGCGCCGCCCGACCGCCCGGCGAATCAAGCCCCACAGGCCTTCGCGGAAAAAGCGCGCGAAGACGATGACAAGAAGCGAAAACACGATCATCTGGATGTTGCCGACATCGCGCAGCAACTCCGAGGCCACATAGACGAGCACGGCGCCGATCAAGGGGCCGACCAGGGTTCCCATGCCGCCGATGACGACCATGGCAATGACCATGCCGGTCTGCGTCACGACTCCCAGTTCCGGGCTGACCAGTTGCGCGAACGTGCCATACAGGCCTCCCGCGAAACCGCAGATCGCGCAGCTGACCAGGAAGGCCAGGGTCTTGTAGCGCACCACGTCGATGCCGCGGCTGGCCGCGCCGATCTCATCGTCGCGGATGGCCTGCAGGAAGCGTCCGGTGCGTGAACGCAGCAGCAGAAAGATCCAGCCCATCACGGCGGTCAGGGCGACGACAAAGACGTAGTAGTAGCCTACCCGGCTGTCCATCAGCGAGGGCACGTTCAACCCCTGGTCGCCTCGCGTGAAGTCGATGGAGTTGTAGATGACCAGCCGCACGATTTCCGCAAAAGACAGGGTGGTCAGCGCCAGGTAGGGGCCGGACAGGCGCAGCACGACGCGGCCGAGTATCAGCCCGATCAGGCCGGGAATGATCGCCGCCAGCGGCAGTCCGATCCAGATCGGCACTTTCAGGTGAAAGGCGAGCAGCGCGGTGGTGTAGCCGCCCAGCATGGCAAAGGCCGCGGGCGCAAGGGAAAACTGCCCCGTATAGCCAGCCAGCAGATTCCAGCCGCAGGCCAGCATGGCGAAGTACATGCTGACGATCAGCACGCCCAGCCAATAGGGCGAGCTGACAACCAGGGGCAGCAAGGCCAGCACGGCCAGCGCCATCAGCGACAGGCGCATTTCCTGGCTCAGCTTGCTGCGCAGAAAATTGGGATGTTGCGGTGCGGACATGTTCATACCTCGCGTGCGCGCTCGCCGAACAACCCCTGAGGGCGGAACAGCAGGATGACCATCAGCAGCACCAGGCCAAACGTATCCCGATAGTCATACGACAGATAGACCGCTCCAAAACTCTCCAGCACGCCCAATGCCAGTGCCGCGACGATGCTGCCCGGTATCGAGCCCATGCCGCCGATCACCACGATGGCGTATGACTTCAGCGCCGGGAACGCGCCCACGTCGGGCGCGGGGTTGATCACCGGCGAGAGCAAGGCCCCCGCCAAAGCCGCCAGAACACCGGAGGCCATGAAGATGATGCTGCTGGCGCGCGCCGTGTCGATGCCGGCGATGGATGCGCCCAGCCGGTTCTGCGCCACGGCCTGGACCTGGCGCCCCCATAGCGAACGTTTGATGAACAGCGCGAGCCCCACCAGCAGGACGATGGCCAGGCCCGCGGTGATGAGCTTCTGGCCGCTGGTCATGAAGGGTCCGATGGACATGCGCGTGACGTCGGACAGCGACGGCCCCCGCATCGGATAAGGGCCGACCACCTTGTCCACCAGGTTGATCAGCAGCAGAGACAGGCCGAACGTGACCACGACTGCATACTCATCCTTCATCAGCCCCCACGAGCCGTAGCCGGCGTAGAGCGGACGCATCAGCCAGCGTTCGGTCGCCCAGCCCAGCACCGCGCCGGCCAGCGCGGCGACCGGCAGCGCCAGCCAGGGGGGCACCCCAAGGGCCAGCGAAACCAGGGTGTAGGTATAAGCGCCGATCATGTAGAACTCGCCGTGGGCGAAGTTCACGATTTTCAGGATGCCGAAGATCATCGTGAGACCGACGGCCATTAGCGCATAGAACAGGCCGATGATCAGGCCGTTTACGAACAGGTCCAGAGCGAGCAATCGAATCTCCCTCGCCGCCCCGGGCCAGGCCCGGAGACGGCGCAGATACCTTGCCAGGCATGGCCGGTTACTTGGCCGGTTTGACTACCTTGTCGATCTGCAGGGGCTGGCCCGACGCCTGGATCAGCGTGGTCTTGCTCAGCGGCTGGTTGATCTCGGTCATCTGATAGGTGACATAGGGGATGTCCACCCACTGCTGGAACTTGTAGCCGGGCTCCTGCGAGAAGCTGAACTTGCCGCGCCCGCCTTCGAACTCCATCCCTTGCAGGGTCTTGATGATGGCGGCGCTGTCCGTGGACTTGGCTTGTTCGATCGCGCGGGCGATCAGCAAGACGGAATCGGCGGCCTGGAAGATCAGGCGGTTGGGTTCGTTCCTGGCCTGCTTTTCGTAGATCTGTCCGACTTCCTTGCCCAGAGCGGGCATGGGCATCTGCGGGTGATACAGACCAAAGCCGAGCATATATTGGCCCGCTTCCTTCACGTTCTGCCAGAAGTCGGGATAGTCCGCGATACCCGCGCCGTCATAGAACCAGGTCTTGGCGCTGGGCGCCACGCCTTGCTCATAGATCTGGTTCATCAGGATGTAGGCCGCGGGCGGCAGCATGATGTTGACCAGGAGATCGGGCGGATTGGCGCGCAGCGGCAGCACGGCGGGCGTGAAGTCCTTGCCGGCGCGATCCAGCGAGACGTACTTGTATTGGATCTGCGGGGCGGCCTTTTTCAGGAACTCGCCCAACAGCTTGGCCTGGCCTATGCCGTAATCGGTGTTCTCTGCAAACGCCACCACGCTCTTGGCCTTCAACCCGGCAATGGTGTCGGCCATGGCGGCCGACACGCGCGTGTTGTAGTTCACCGGATTGAAGACCTCCGGATAGCCTTTGATCCGCACGTCATCGGACCAGCAGTTCGAATTTATATAGGGCACCTTGTAGCGGTGCGCCACTTCGATTTCCGCCAGGCAGACCGAGCTTTGATGCCCCCCTGTCACGGCCACGACCTTGTCGCGCGAAATCAGCTTCTCGGTGGCGGCCCGGCCCTTTTCGGGGATGCCCTGGTTGTCCTCGTACACAATCTTCAACGGCCGGCCCAGCACCCCGCCCTTGTCGTTGATCATCTTCGTGACAATCTCCACGCCATCCTTGATCTGGGTGCCTTGCACCACCGATCCGGGCGGCGATTGAGCGATGCTCACGCCGATCAGGATGGGATCGGCCGCCAGCGCGGCAGTGCCGGCGACGGTCAGAGTGACTGCGGATACGGCTGCGGCAAGTCGAAGCAGTTTCATCGTGGAATCCTCTTTCCGGGTGCGGCGGTGGCATGGAATGGAACGGCTATTTTTAATCCTGTACTACCGGTCTGACCAGTTGGGGTTAACCAGAGTTGGGGCCTGCCTTCAGGCGGCCAGCAATGCCTCCAGCCGCGCCGCTGAATCCAGCACGCGCCAATCGTCGCCCCGCTTGCCCGCCAGCTGAATGCCCACGGGCAGTCCGTTGTCGCCCAGGCCGCAAGGCAAGGTGATGGCAGGCATGCCCGTCAGATTGAAGGGCATCGTCAAACCCGTCATGGCCGTATGCAGCGGCACCTCCCGCCCGCTCAGCGTCACGGCGCCCGAGCCCGAGCGCGGAGGCGCGATGCGCAGTGTCGGCGTGACGAGCAGATCCACCGACCGGAAGGCGGCGTCCAGCGTGGCAGTCAATGCGGCGCGGGCCCGCTGGGCGCGTACATACCAGGTGGCCGGAATGAACTGGCCAAGCTCCAGCCGTACGCGCACATCCGGCCCGAGCGTGTCGGGCGCCGTCGAGAGGCGCTGCCAATGCAGGTCGGTGGCCTCGCTGCACAGCGTGACAAACTGCAGCGCGGCGCTGTGCTCCATGCCGGGCAGGTCCACCGGCACCAGTTGCGCGCCATCCGCCTGCATGCGCGCCATGGCGGCGCGCACCAGCCGCGCCACATCTTCGGCAAGCGGATCAAAGAAGTAATGGCCAGGCACTCCAATGCGCACGCCAGCCAGCGGGGCCGCATGGGCGCCGCGGGCCGCCTGCCCCGCCATCACCGAGAACCCCAGCGCGACATCCGCCACGCTTGCGGCGATCGGGCCCAGATGATCCAGACTGGCCCCCAGCGTCTGGGCCCCCTCGCGCGAAATGGCGTCAAACGTGGGCTTGAATCCGACCACACCGCAGCAGGACGCCGGGATGCGGATGGACCCCGCCGTGTCGGTGCCCACGGCCAGCCTGACGATGCCGGCGCCCACGGCGGCGGCGGATCCGCCACTGGATCCGCCGGCCGTATGGCCCGCCCCCCGGGGATTGCCGACCCAGCCAAAATGCGGATTCTCGCTGGTGATTCCATAGGCGAGCTCATGCAGGTTCGTCGTGCCTATCACCAGCGCCCCTGCCGCCCGCAGCCGGCTGACCACGCAAGCATCGCGCAGCCCCGCAGGCTGGGCAGGCGCGCCGGTGCCATTGGTCTGCGCAAATCCGGCAACGGCCATCAGGTCCTTGACGGCCACCGGCACCCCCATCAAGGGCAGGTCCACGCCATCGGCCAAGGCATCCGCAACGGCGGCGCCCGCGGCATCCAGGGTGGCGTCGTCGCTCAGCGAGATGAAGGCGTTCAGGCCTTCATGCTGCACGGCCTGGGCCAGGGCATGCCGGGCGGCGCTGCTGGTTTGCGCGGGCGCCGCGCGGTTGGCGCGCGCCAGGGCGGCAATGCCCTGCGCGTCTTCCGGTACGCCTATATCCCGGGTCTCCAGCGGCGTCGCGGGTGGCGCGAGATAGCCCAGATCAGGCCCCTCGGGCAAATCCTGGAACGCTCGCAGTTCTGGAAGATTGACTTCCAGACGGTCGAGCCAGGCTTGCTTGCGGTCCGTAAACGGGTATCCGCCAAGACGGGCCATGCCGTCCACGGCCTGAGAGAATTTTTCTAGGAGATCGGACATTGAAGGATGGCCTTGGGCGCGGGATCGACGCCCGGTAGTCAAGCACGCGGAGGTCCCGGCGACGCTGGCGCGAAGCGAAGCATCGCCCTGCCAGCAAGCAACTGGTCAGACCGGTTTGGTGTCATAATGCCCATGCGAAAATCGCTTGTCAACGCGGCCGTACGATGTGCGCCGGACGTGGGGACCAAAGGATCAACCCCCTGCTGCCGGGCGATTGCTTAGAGGAACCGCAATGAATACCGTTGAACACATCGCCCAGCAACTGCAAGCCCGCATCCGCCAGGCCGAATGGGCCCAGGCCGGCAAATTGCCCGGCCAGCGCCAATTGGCCGAGTCGCTGGGCGTGAGCCGCGCCTCGCTGCGCGAAGCGATCACGATGCTGGAAGGCCTGGGGCTGCTGCGCAGCGAAGCCGGGCGCGGCGTGTTCATCGCCAACCCCGGCGAGAAGGGCTTGGGCAGCGCTTATGGGCGCTGGCGCTTTCAGGGACGCTATGCGTTGCGCGACGTCTACCTGGTCCGCAACGAACTCGAGGAACTCGCGGCCGCGCTGGCCGCCAGCGTGGTGACACAGGCCGGCTTGGCGCGCCTGCAGGCCACCATAGACCAGATGGACAACGCCGCATCCGCCGGCGACCTGGTCACCATGTCCGAAGGCGATCGCGCCTTCCATGCCTGCATCTTCGAGATCGCGGGAAGCCCGATGCTGCTGGACATCGCCGAGAGCATCGACGACGTCGTCGACGGCAGCCGCCAGGTGGCATTCGCCGATCCGGCGCGGGTGCGCGAACCCATCCGCGAACACGCCGTCATCATCGAAGCCCTGGCCACCGGCTCGGCGCAGGCCGCGCGGCAAGCAATGCGCGCGCATATCTGCAACGTGGCGGATCGGGCTGGTTTGGCGTTGAGCATTCCTGGGGTTTGAGGCGGTCAAGGCTGCCGGGCTATCCCCTTCCTCTCGCAGGCCTGAATGTGGAGCAGCGCTGCCGAAACGTCTGGCTCAGCAATGGTTGCCGGACGCGCCCCCGTTTTTTGATCCTATTCCTGCGATAACTGCCAGTGGCGCTCCCAGGCCCCCAAGCTGGGTGAGCTGCCCGAAGCTACACTTCTCCCGTGAATTCCCCATCGGGTCCCGACCTTGCCGCAACCACAACTGCGTACCAATGACCTCATTGATGCAATGAACGCGCTTGCGGAGCAAAGCGTCCATTATGTCAATCGGCTGTCCTTCGAAGCTGCGACGATTCGTCGCCAGATTGAGGCGGTGACGGCCATTGACGCCGCGCAGGGCTGGGCCTTGCATGGGATGTGGTACGCCATGGTCGGAGACGAAGCATCCGCACGTACGGCCTTTCAATCCGCTCTTCAGCTGACAGACGATGAGGGTAGCCACGTCAACCTGTCGGGAAGCTTGGCCATACTCGGCCACTTTTCCGAGGCGCAAGCACAACTCGCCCCGTTTCTACGGGCCGAGGCCGGCTACCTCTACAAGAATTTGGAACGCGGTGCGCAGCTGGGCTTGTTCAACCTGATCGCCGATCAGCTCGCCACGCTGGAAGCGCGGAAAACTCGACCGCCCAAAGAATCAGCCATTTCCGGCGATGAAATCAAGACCGCATCGCTGATCTTGCGAGAAGCGGGGCTGACCGATGCTGCAGCCGGCACTCATCTTGATGCGATGGGAGAAGTCCTGCGCCGCCGCCGCATGCCAGTGCCCGGAATCAGCTATCAGGCCGTCAACGTACCCGAGACGTTTGTCGGCGTCACGATGCAAGCCCACATACCCACTGACGCGGCAACGGTCTTCGAGATGAACGTTGAGCTCGCCCAACTCATGCAGGACAAAGGCGTTCCGGTGCATGAGCGCTTTGTAGTGCTCTTCGGCGGCGCACTCCCATGAGCAGCACGTATCGGGAACTGCTCGACGCCGCGGTTTCGATAAGCGCGGCCGGAGAAACAGAGGGTCTGTATCGAGCAACCGCAAGTCGCGCCTACTACGCGGCTTATCACGCGGCACGGACCTATCACAACGGCCTTTCTTCGCCGGGCAGCCTGGCATATGCCCGAGGCGGGATGCACGAAGGCCTATATACACAGCTACGCACTCCGACCGTCGCGAATCCAAGAATCAAGGCCCAAAGCATCGCCCTCGGCAATCTCTTGATGGCGGCCTATGCGCTTCGCGTCCAAGCCGACTACATGCCCGAAAAGGGATTTCCGGCAATGGCCGGGATGGATGCGCTCGACAAGGCGAGAATGATCGTCGACGCCACGGAATCATCCACACCGTATCAGGCGTAGTCCCAAACTGAGAAGACGCCAAGGGACAGGCGCAAGCAACAAAAAACCCGCAGAGCAATTAGCTATGCGGGTCTTGAGGCAACCTTGGTTCACCGGTGCAGGTGTCTTGGCGGAGACGGTGGGATTCGAACCCACGATGCAGTTTTTAGCCACATACTCCCTTAGCAGGGGAGCCCCTTCAGCCTCTCGGGCACGTCTCCGAAAAGAGAACGAGATTCTAGCACGATTTTTTTAGCTCTTGCCCCGAATCGGGCCTTCAATCAAAAAAAATCGTGCCGGAGCCGTTTCTTAAACCTTGGTGGCGGGCGCCTGGTCCAGGCCGAAGGCCTTGTGCAGCGCGCGCACGCCCAGTTCCATGTACTTGTCGTCGATGATCACCGAGGTCTTGATCTCGCTGGTGCTGATCATCTGGATGTTGATGCCCTCTTGCGAGAGCGTCTGGAACATCAGGCTGGCGACGCCCACGTGCGAGCGCATGCCGATGCCGACGATGGAGACCTTGGCGACCTTCTCGTCGGTGGACAGCTCGCGCGCGCCCACGGCGGGGATGACTTCGCGCTTGAGCAGGTCCACGGCGCGCGCAAACTCATTGCGGTTCACGGTGAACGAGAAGTCGGTCGTGCCGGCCACGGACTGGTTCTGCACGATCATGTCGACGTCGATATTGGCGGCGGCGACAGGACCCAGGATGGAGAAGGCGATGCCGGGTTTATCCGGAACGGCCAGCAGGGTGATTTTGGCTTCGTCGCGGCTGAAGGCGATGCCGGAGACAACGGCGGCTTCCATTTTTTCGTCTTCCTCAAAAGTAATCAGCGTGCCCGAAACCATTTCTTCTTCGAGCGGGATAAGCGGGTCGGTCAGCGAGGACAGCACCCGGACCGGCACACGGTATTTGCCGGCGAATTCAACCGAGCGGATCTGCAGGACCTTGGAACCCAGCGACGCCATTTCCAGCATTTCCTCGAAGGAAACGACGGCCATGCGGCGCGCTTCGGGCACCACGCGCGGATCGGTCGTATAGACGCCGTCCACATCCGTGTAGATCAGGCACTCGTCGGCCTTGATGGCGGCCGCCACGGCCACGGCCGAGGTGTCGGAGCCGCCACGGCCCAGCGTCGTGATATGACCTTCAGGGTCGACGCCCTGGAAGCCCGTCACGATGACCACGCGGCCGGCGTCCAGATCGGCGCGGATACGCGCGTCGTCGATGGACGTGATGCGGGCTTTCGTGAACGACGAATCGGTGCGCACAGGCACTTGCCAACCGGCATAGCTGCGCGCGGGCACGCCCTCGGCCTGCAAGGCAATGGCCAGGAGGCCGCTGCTGGCTTGCTCGCCGGTGGCGGCGATCATGTCGAGTTCGCGGCTGTCGGGCTGGGGCGAAATCTCGCGCGCCAGACCGAGCAGACGATTCGTTTCGCCCGCCATGGCGGACGGAACAATAACAACCTGGTGGCCGGCGGCGTGCCACTTCGCGACGCGACGCGCCACGTTTCTGATGCGCTCGACCGAGCCCATCGAAGTACCGCCATATTTGTGAACGATCAGGGACATCTCGTACTCTGGCTGGAGACCCGCCGCAAGTGTTGACGGGCAAAACCATATATTCTAGCGCGACGGTAAAAATTTGCGCAGTTTGCACAAATTTATGTCCATCCAGCGGCAAGCAGCCGCTTGTGGGGGCTCAATGCCTGGGTTCCACCCAGACCCTGCCCCGATGACACCGGATGACGTGGCCGGCCTGCTCGACCCGCAGCTGGCGGTCGTGGCCCAGGCTGTGCAGGCCGCGCAGCTGCCGCAGCAGATCCGCCATGCGCGCGTCCGTCGGCATGCGGGCGCCATTGCTTTCCAGCCAATACCGCAGGACCTGCGCCTGGCGGGCGGGCGACAGTCCGCGCCACGCCTGCAGCGAAAAGCTGGCGCCGTCGGGGCTGGGCTCCAGCGCGGCGAAGTCTTCGCGCGCCACTTCATCCAGGATCTCGGCGGCCTGCGCCATGTGCCGCGCATGCCGGGCAACGATGCCGCGCCAGCCCGGCCATCGCGCATCCAGCGCCGGCGCCAGCAGCTCGCGCAGCGCGGCGCGGGTGTAGCGGGGATCCGCGTTGGTGGGGTCCTGCACGGCGCGCCAGCCGCAAGCGGCCTCGACCGCGTCCGCCGCCCGCAGGATGGTTGCTCGGTCCTGCTCCAGCCAGGGACGCAGATAGACGACGCCATCGCGTCGCGAGCTCGGCGCCATGGCCGCCATGCCGGCCAGGCCGGTGCCGCGCAGCAAGCGCAGCAGCACGGTTTCCGCCTGGTCGTTGCGGTGATGGGCCAGCAACACATGGCCGATCCCCTGTTCACGCGCCAGTTGCGCCAGGGCCGCATAGCGCGCGTCGCGGGCGGCGGCCTCGATGCCCTTGCCGGCGGCTTGCTCGACCTGGACGCGCGCCTCCAACACAGGCAGGGACAGCTTGTCGCCCAGCGCCCTCGCCTGCAGCGCCCATGCGTCGGCATCGGCCTGCAGGCCGTGGTGCACATGGAACAGCGCCACGCCGATGCCCAGCGGCACCGCCACGGCGGCCGCATGCACGGCCAGCATGGCCGAGTCCGCGCCGCCGCTGAACGCCACGGCAACGCGCCCTGGACGCTCGGGCAGGGCCAGGAGCGCCTGGCGCAAGGCTGCGGCAAGCTCGGCGGAAACCGGGAGGGATGGGTGCCCGACGCCCGCCTGGGCCCGATGCGTGGATTCGGGCGCCGGGGCGTCGGTCATGGGGGGATTGCGCGTGGCGCGTCGGCCGCGGCGCCGGCTGCACGCCGGCGCCCGTGCCCGCTTTACGCGCGCACTTCCTGGTAGGCGCCGTAGGACAGCAGGCGCTGGACGCGCTGTTCCACGAGCTGTTCGGGCGTCATGCCCTGAAGCTGGCGCAGGGCGTCGCCCAGCGCGCGGCGCAGCAGGCGCGCCATGACGCGGGGGTCGCGGTGGGCGCCGCCCACCGGTTCGTTGACGACGCGGTCCACCAGGCCCAGGTCCTTCAGGCGCGGGGCGATGATGGCCAGCGCCTCGGCGGCGTCGGGGGCCTTGTCGGCGCTGCGCCACAGGATGGATGCGCAACCTTCGGGCGAAATCACGGCGTAGGTGGCGTACTGCAGCATCAGCACTGCGTTGCCCACGGCGATGGCCAGGGCGCCGCCCGAGCCGCCTTCGCCGATGATCGTGCAGATCACGGGTACCTTCAGTTCGGCCATGGCGTACAGATTGTGGCCGATGGCTTCGGACTGGCCGCGCTCTTCGGCGCCGATGCCGGGGTAGGCGCCCGGGGTGTCCACGAAAGTGAACACGGGGATGCCGAACTTCTCGGCCAGGCGCATCAGGCGCAGGGCCTTGCGATAGCCTTCGGGACGCGGCATGCCGAAATTGCGGGCGGCGCGTTCCTTGGTGTCGCGCCCCTTCTGGTGGCCGATCACCATGCAGGGCGTGCCGTTGAAGCGCGCCAGGCCGCCAATGATGGACTGGTCGTCGGCGTACATGCGGTCGCCGTGCAGTTCATGAAAGTCGGTGAACATTTCGCGCACGTAGTCCAGCGTGTACGGACGCTGGGGGTGGCGGGCGACAAGCGCCGTTTGCCAGGGAGTGAGCTTGGCGTAGATCTCCTTGGCCAGGGTCTGGCTCTTCTGCTGCAGACGTCCGATTTCGTCGGAGATGTCTACCGCGGAATCGGCCTGCACGTAGCGCAGCTGCTCGATCTTGTTCTCAAGCTCGGCGAGCGGCTGTTCAAATTCCAGAAATGTATTGCGCATGTAGTGTGGTTCCGTAGATGGGCTGCCTGGGGTGCATCAGTATTGAACCGGCGTCGGTTCCAGACTGCGCCACAAATACCAGGTTGCCACGGTACGCCAGGGTTGCCACGCCAACGAGACTTCGCGAGCCTCGAAGCGAGAGACAGGCTCGCCGCTGAAATAGTGTAGCGAGATTGCCTTGAGCAACCCCAGATCATCCAGCGGCAGGACATCAGGCCGCTGTAGATTGAAAATCAAAAACATCTCCGCCGTCCAGCGCCCAATGCCCCGGATGGCGACCAATTCAGAAATGACGGCCTCGTCGTCCATGGCCGCCCACTTCTCGGGATGGACCCGTCGCTCGCCGAAATGCACGGCAAGATCCAGCACGTATTCGGCCTTGCGTTGAGACAGTCCGGCCTTGCGCAGGCCTTCCACGCCCACGCGCAGCACGGCGACGGGCGTGGGGCGCTTGCCCACGGCGTCGATGAACTTGGTCCAGACGGCATCTGCCGCCTTGGAGGAAATCTGTTGCCCGATGATCGCGCGCGCCAGCGTCACGAACGGCGTGCCGCGCGAGGTCAGCCAGACCTCGGGGTGCTGGGGGATGATCTTCTTCAGGATGCGGTCGCGCCGCATCAGATGGGCTACGGCGGCTTCCCAATACTCAGGCTTGGGAATCTCGAGGTCGGCGGTGGACATGTCGGGCGTATCCTGGGGGTTCAAGCCCGACGCCATTGCGTCAGACCACCCGGCTTGTCGTCCAGCTCGATGCCGGCATCGCGCAATTCGGCACGGATGCGGTCGGCCTCGGCGAAATTGCGGGCAGCCTTGGCTGCGGCGCGCGCGTCGATCAGGGACTGGATGGCCTCGGCGTCCAGCGTGCTGCGCTCGCCCTGCTCCATCGCGGCCGCGGAATAGCGGGTGGACGACTGGAAGTAGGCAGCGGGCTCCTGCTGCAGCAGGCCCAGCAGGGCCGCCAGGGCCTTCATCTGCCCGGCGCTGCGCGCGCTCTTGGTCCGGTTGGCCTCCGAGGCCAGTTCGAACAGGGCCGCCACGGCGCCCGAGCTGTTGAAATCGTCGTCCATGGCCGCCTTGAAGGCCTGGGCCTGCGGCTCGTTCCAGTCGATGCCCTGGCCGTCGGCCGGCACGTTCTGCAAGGCCTGGTACAGGCGGTCCAGCGCGTTCTGCGCGTCGACCAGGTTGTCCGGCGTGTAGTTCTGCGGGCTGCGGTAGTGGTTGCGCACAATGAAGAAGCGCACCATTTCCGCTTCGCGCGGGTTCACCGGGTATTGGGACTGGTCCGCCGCCGGATCATTCTGCGCGACGGTCTGGCGGATGGTGCGGAAATTGCCCAGGGACTTGGACATCTTGTCCGAATCCACCATGAGCGGGCCGCAATGCATCCAGATATTGGCCAGGACGCCGCCGAAGGCGCCTTCGGTCTGGGCGATCTCGTTCTCGTGGTGCGGGAATTTCAGGTCCGGGCCGCCGCCGTGGATGTCCAGCGGCAGTCCCAGCAGGGACTTGCTCATGGCCGAGCACTCGATGTGCCAGCCCGGACGGCCCATGCCGTAGGGGGATTCCCACTTGGTGTCGGCGGGCTCCTCGGCCTTGGCGGACTTCCACAATACGAAATCCAGCGGGTCGCGCTTGGCCGACCCCACCGCCACGCGTTCGCCGGCGCGCAGGTCGTCCAGCGTCTTGCCGGACAGCTTGCCGTAGCCGGCAAAGCCGCGCACGGCGTAGTTCACGTCGCCGTCGTCGGCCTGGTAGGCCAGGCCGTTCTGTTCCAGCTTGCCGATGATGTCCAGCATTTCGCCCACATACTGCGTGGCGCGCGGCTCGCGGTCCGGGGTCTCGACGCCCAGGGCGCGCTCGTCGGCGTGCATGGCGTCGATGTAGAACTCGGTGACCTCGCCGATGCGGCGGCCGGTCTCGACGGCGCGGCGGATGATCTTGTCGTCGATATCCGTGATGTTGCGCACGTAGTCGACGGTCAGCCCGCTGGCGCGCAGCCAGCGCTGCACGACGTCGAACGACACCAGCATGCGGGCGTGCCCGAGATGGCAGAAGTCATAGACGGTCATGCCGCACACGTACATGCGCACCTGGCCGGCCTGGGCCGGTTTGAACGGTTCTTTGGTACGCGATAACGTGTTGTAGATTTGCAGCATGGCGCTATAGGCTTCGTCTAAATTTTCCGTGGCGGTTGCGGAAAGTTGCTGTCGACGGACGATACCGTCAAAGCGTGCCGCCCCATTCGCGCTTTCAGGCGCAGCCGAAAGTGTCTGGCCCCGAAGTTGTCTTCGCCTATCGAGCCAAAAACTCAACCGGGGCTAAAATGGTGGTCGTCAAGTATAGCAAGCGGCCCGGCCGCGCGCGTAAGCGCGGGCCGGCCACGACTTTTAACGGAAGCCCACGTGACTATCAAGCCGCGTTTTTGTGTCGTAGTGCTCGCCCTGGCCCTGGCCGGCGCGCCGGCCGGCGTCTCTCTTGCCCAGTCGATGGGCGGCGGTGGCGGAGAAAGCCCCCACTCCAGCCGCACCACCCTGGACCCCATCCCGCCCGAAGGCGGCTGGGATGGCCTGGCCAAACTGCTGGAAGCCGCCAAGCCGGGCGTGGACACCCGCCTGGAGCCGTCGCCCTCGCAGATCACGACGCACATCGAGCGCATGCTGAACCGCGGCGAAAACGAAGCGGCGCTGGCCATGATCGAGAAGCGCCAGAATGAGATCAAGGACCAGCGTGGCACCGACGTTCAGCTGATGTTCCAGCACGCGCGCGCGCTGGCCGCCCTGAACCGCAGCAACGAAGCGATCGACGTCTACACCGAGATGACCACGCGGTTCCCCGAACTGCCGGAACCCTGGAACAATCTGGCGGCTCTATATGCAAGCCGCGGCGAACTTGAAAAAGCGCAGGATGCCCTGCAAATGGCATTGCGCGCCGATCCGGGCTACGCCGCCGCGCGCGCCAATCTCGGCGACCTGCAGCTCATGCAGGCCTTGCGCACCTACAAGAAGGCCGCCGGCGACGGCGTGCCCGGCATGAAGGAAAAGGTCCGCGAAGTTGAAACATTGTTGAAGGATAAACAAGGCAAATGATGTCCCGTTACTCCCCTCTTCACCTGCTGCGCCTGACGGCGTGCTCGTTCGCACTGGCCGCATTCGCCCCAGCGCTCGTCAGCGCCGCCCCCGCGGCCTCTTCTTCCACCTCCACCTCTGAAGGCACAAAAGCCATGAGCACCAATCCCCGCGTCAAGCTCCACACGAACCAAGGCGACATGGTCATCACCCTGGACGCAGCCAAGGCTCCGAAGTCCGTCGAGAACTTCCTGACCTACGTCAAGGAAGGCTTCTACAACGGCACGGTGTTCCACCGCGTGATCGATGGCTTCATGATCCAGGGCGGCGGCTTCGAACCCGGCATGAAGCAAAAGCAGACCCATGCCCCGGTCGAAAACGAAGCCAACAACGGCCTGAAGAACGACAAGTACACGCTTGCCATGGCCCGCACCAGCGACCCGCACTCGGCCACGGCGCAGTTCTTCATCAACGTGTCCAACAACGACTTCCTGAACTTCACGTCGCCCACGCCGAACGGCTGGGGCTATGCCGTGTTCGGCGTCATCACCGAAGGCACCGACGTGGTCGAGAAGATCAAGGGCGTGAAGACCGGCAACAAGGGCTTCCACCAGAACGTGCCGAACGAAGACATCATCATCGAGAAGGCCGAGATTCTTGAATAAGATCACCCTGTCCGGTCCGATCTGGCTGGCGTCCGACCTGCACCTGGGGCCGGCCACGCCGGCCACCTCGGAGGCCTTCCTGGCCTTTCTGCAAGCCGCGCAAGAAGACGCTGCCGCCCTGCTGCTGCCGGGCGACATCTTCGATGCCTGGATTGGCGACGACGTGATCCGCGCCGCGCCGCCGTGGCTTGCCACGGTGGTGACGGCGCTTCGGGCAACGGCCGGGCGTATCCCGGTATGGCTGGGCCGCGGCAACCGCGACTTCCTCATCGGGGAAGAACTGGCCAATGCCGTGGGCGCCCGCCTGCTGCCCGAGCCCGCGCTGCTGGAAACGGACTTCGGCCGGATCCTGCTGACGCACGGCGACGAGTTCTGTACCGACGACGCCGCGTATCAGCAGTTCCGCCAGATGGTCCGCAACCCGCAGTGGCAGGCCGAGTTCCTCGCCAAGACCATTCCCGAACGGCTGGCCATGGCGCAACAGGCGCGCGGCGAAAGCCAGGCGGCCAACCAGACCAAGTCCATGGAAATCATGGACGTCAATGCCGGCGCCATCGAATCCATTTTCCGCGAGACGGATGTGCGCGTACTGGTCCATGGCCATACGCACCGCCCGGCCCGCCACGTGCTGGACGTCGATGGCAAGAAGCGCGAACGCTGGGTCCTGCCCGACTGGGACTGCGACCACGTGTCGCCGCCTCGCGGCGGCTGGCTGGTCATAGACCGCGACGGCCTGGAGTTCTACGACCTGGAAACGGGATCGTAGGCGCCCGCGCAACATTGCGCCGCGCCAGGAAAACCCCAGAAAAAAGGGCCGCTTGCTTAGCGGCCCTTATTCATTGCGGCGGTGGTCAGCGGGTGCAGGGTCAGCGGGTGAAGATCCAGGCCGCGACGACCGCGCCGAACACGATCCGGTACCAGGCGAACACGCGATAGGTGTGGTTGGCCACGAAACGCAGCACGGCGCGCACCACCACCATGGCGCTCAGGAACGCGGCGATGAAGCCCACCGCGATGCCGGACAGGTCGTGCTGGGTCAGCATGCCGAAGTTCTTGTACATGTCGTAGACCGCGGCGCCCAGCATGGTCGGCATGGCCAGGAAGAACGAGAATTCGGTGGCGGTCTTGCGCTGGATGCCGGCGATCATGCCGCCGATGATGGTGGCGCCCGACCGCGAGGTGCCGGGAATCATGGCGAAGCACTGCGCCACGCCCACGCCCAGCGCCTGCTTCCAGGTGATCTGCTCCAGCGTGTGCGCAGACGCCCGCTCGTCGGAGGCGGTGTCGTCGGCGGCGCCCGGCGCGTCGCCAGGCGTGTGGTGCGCGCGGCGCTCCACGTACAGCATGATCAGGCCGCCCAGCACCAGCGTCACCACCACCACGGCGGGATGGTAGAACACCGACTTGATGGTCTTGATGAAGATCGCGCCGATCACCGCGGCCGGCAGAAAGGCGATGAGCAGGTTGCGGGTGAAGGCCACCTCGCTTGCCACGCCGGTCAGCGTGCCGCGGATCAGCTTGAGCAACCGCGCGCGGAACACCCACATCACGGCCAGGATGGATCCCAGCTGGATGACCACCTCGAACACCTTGCCTTCGCCGGACTGGAAATTGAGCCAGTCCCCGACCAGGATGAGGTGGCCCGTGCTGGACACGGGAATGAACTCCGTCAGGCCTTCAAGAATGCCCAGGACGAATGCTTTGATCAGATAGAGCGCGTTCTCGGTCACGGTGCTTGGAGGATCTCTGTTAGTCGTTGGCTAGGGATGCTTCGTCGGAAAACAGCTCTTGGGGCCGTTTCTCGACGCGCACCAGCGCAATGCGGCGGCCATCCATTTCCAGGACTTCAAAGCGGAAATGTTGGTGGTGAATCTCGTACTCGCAGACGTCGCCCGGCTTGGGCAGATGTCCGAAGCGCGACAGCAGATAGCCCGCCAGGGTGGAAAAATCCTGGGCCTCGTCGACCAGGCCTTCGGTTTCCAGGACTTGCTCGACATGGTGCAGGTCGGCTGCGCCGTCGATCTTCCAGGTGTTGGCGCCGTCCGCCACGATGTCGGGCAACTCGTCCTCGTCGGGGAACTCGCCGGCGATCGCCTCAAAGACGTCGATCGGCGTCACCAGGCCCTCGATGGCGCCGAATTCGTCGGCCACCAGCACCAGCTGGCCGCGCGAGCGCTTGAGCGTGTCCATCAGGCGCAGGATGCCGATGGCCTCGTGCACGATGATGGGATCGCGCAGGCGGTTGCGGCGCACCCGCCCCTCGGTGATCAGGTCGGCCACCAGATCCTTGGCCCGGGCAATGCCCAGCACCTCGTCCAGCGAGCCGCGGCAGACCGGGAAGAAGCTGTGGGGCGCCTCGGTGATCTGGTGACGGATGGTCTCGGGGTCGTCGTCGATATTGATCCAGGACACGTCCGTGCGGGGCGTCATGATGGACCGGATGGAACGCTCGGCCAGCGTCAGCACGCCGCTGACCATGTTGCGCTCTTCCACGCCGAAGGCCGGAATGGACGGGCCGTCGGCATGGGGCAGGTCGGGTTCGTCGCTGGCCGGCGGCCGCTTGCCCAGCATGCGCAGCACGGCCGAAGCCGTCCGTTCGCGCATCGGGCGGCGGGCGTCCAGCTTGAGCAGGTTGCGGCGCGCCACCTGGTTGAGCGCCTCGATGGCGACCGAGAAGCCGATGGCGGCGTACAGGTAGCCCTTGGGCACCTTGAAGCCGAAGCTCTCGGCCAGGAGCGAGAAGCCGATCATGAGCAGGAAGCCCAGGCACAGCACCACCACCGTGGGGTGGGCGTTGACGAAGCGCGTCAGCGGCTTGGATGCCAGCAGCATGATGCCGATCGCGATGATGACGGCAATCATCATGATGGCCAGGTGATCGACCATGCCCACCGCGGTGATCACGGAGTCCAGCGAGAACACCGCGTCCAGGACCACGATCTGCGTCACGATCACCCAGAAGCTGGCATACACGCGCGGCCCGGACGAGCCGGCATGCATGCCGCCTTCGAGGCGCTCGTGCAATTCCATGGTGCCCTTGAACAGCAGGAACAGGCCGCCCACCATCAGGATCAGGTCGCGTCCCGAGGGGGACAGCGGGCCGATGGAGAACAGGGGGGTGGTCAAGGTGACCAGCCATGACATGACCGACAAGAGGCCAAGGCGCATGATGAGCGCCAGGCTCAAGCCCATGATGCGCGCGCGATCGCGCTGCGCGGGCGGCAGCTTGTCCGCCAGGATGGCGATGAAAATCAGGTTATCAATGCCCAGGACGATCTCAAGGACGACCAGGGTAAGCAAGCCGACCCACGCAGCGGGGTCCAGCAGCCACTCCATCAGGAGCTCCAGAAGTTACACGACCGGTAATCGTACATGGAAAATCCATGACACGCCGGTGACGCACCCCCTCCGTAAGCCTGATGGACAGAGGCTTTGGGCTGAAAGAACTAGGGCCTGTTAGCCCTAAAAGGAGCCTCGCACAGGCCGGCAATCGGGCGGCAGGCTAGGCGCGGGCGACGCCGCGTGGCTGTGCCACGCAAGGAGGCCGCAACGACGCCTGCCGCCCGATTGCCGGCCTGCCCGAAGGGTGAGTACTCCAATGGGCGCCTCTCTGCGTTGCGAATGCTCGCCGTGGTCCCGCCACGGCTGCGCTTCGCGCCTTGATAGGCGCCCATTGGCGTACTCATGCGAGGCTCCTTTTAGGGTTAACAGGCCCTGCTGGCGCGGCTGACCGGCCGTCAGCAGAAACGCCGGGCGTTAAAAAGCCGGCTCACTGGCCGGCTCTCGCGTCGTGACTACGAACTGCGGGCGGGATCAGCCGCCGATCTTCAGGGTGCCCTTCATCATCGCCCAGTGGCCGGGGAAGGAGCAGAAGAACGCGTAGTTTTCACCAGCGGCAAGCTTGGACACGTCGAACGTCACCGAATCGGACTCGCCGCCGCCGACAACCTTGGTGTGGGCGATGACGCGGGTGTCGCCCGCCTTCACGTAGTCCTGCGCCAGGCCGGCGCCCATGCCGTCCGTGGCGACGGCCTGCTTGTCGGCTTCCTTGGTGAGCACCCAGTTGTGGCCCATGGCGACCTTCGCCATCTTGCCGACGTGCTTGAGATGTACGGTGAACTGCTTGCAGCTCTTGTCGACGACCATTTCCTTGACATTGAACTGCATGGCGTCGTTGCTTTCGACGGTGGCCTCACATTGCGCGGCCAGCACGGGCAGGCTCGTTGCAGATAGAAGAATGGCTAGGGTGGCTTTTGCCAGCATGAATCTCTCCGATGACACAGCGGCCGATGCACGCGCGTCAGCCATATGCAGACGCCGTTGCCGCCGCGGACCAGTGTAGGACCAGCCCGCCTGCGCATTCTTGACATCCATCAACCGGACCCACGCATACCCCTCAAAAATAGGGAACATCCCCTACGAATCGTAGGGCTATTGCCCGATCCGAAGACCTGATTGACAAACCGCAAGCCTGATCTCGTTGCAAGTACATACGATGCCTGTAAGCAAACACGACTAATAGAGTTCAGCATGCGCGGCAGTACAGCAGCAAGTCACGGATTCACACGATGCATTCAGGCCGCGTTCTTTGCTTTATGGCTGTCGTGCATGTTCATCGGACATGCGGCGCAGGCCCAGCGCCTGCCTGATTTCCTGGCCACCACGCCCATAGACGCCGTGTTTCCCGGCGCCGATAGAGTGGGCCCTCCCGAAGGCAAGCCGATGGTGGCCCGCGCCTATTCGGGCGACCGGCAGCTCGGCCTGGTCTATCTCACTTCCGACGTGGTCAATACGCGGGGCTACTCCAGCAAGCCGATCGACGTGCTGGTGGGGCTTTCCGACAGCGGGCGCATCGTCGGCGCAAAGCTGGTCGAACATCACGAGCCCATCGTGCTTATCGGCATCCCGCAGGCCAAGGTCGACCATTTCATACAGGGCTATGTCGGCCTGAACTTCGTGGAGTCGCCCCCGCGCCATGGCGCCCCGCCACCCGTCGACATCGTCAGCGGCGCCACGGTCACTCTCATGGTGATCGGCGACACCATCACGCGGTCCGCGATCGCGGTGGCGCGCGCGCATGGCATCGACAAGTCGGGCGCGTCGCGCCAGGCGGCCCCCGCCGCCGCCGCCCGCGTCCTGGACGAGAGCCAGACCGAGGTGCAGTCCTGGCAGGCGCTGCTCGACTCGGGCGCGGTGAAGAACCTGCGCCTGTCGCCGCAGGATGTGAACCAGGCATTCCTGCAATCGGGCAGGAAGGATGCGGCGGAACACAGCGAAGGCGGCCAGGACGATACGTTCATCGACCTCTACGTCGCCCTGGTCAGCGCACCCTCCATCGGCCGCAGCCTGCTGGGCGATACGGGATGGCAGCGCCTGAAGGAACGGCTCAAGCCGGGCCAGCAGGCGGTGCTGGTCGCCGGCAATGGCGCTTACTCATTCAAGGGATCGGGCTACGTCCGCGGCGGCATCTTCGACCGCATCGAGGTCGTGCAGGACGAGGGCAGCTTCCGCTTCCGCGACCGCAACCATCAACGCCTGGCCGACGTCAGTGCGGCGGGCGCCCCGGCGCTGCGCGAGGTTGCGCTGTTCGTCGTGCCCGAGGACGCCGCGCTGGATCCGGTCAAGCCCTGGCGCCTGCAACTCATGGTCCAGCGCGTGCTCAGCGTGTCCGACAAGGCCTTCGTCACGTTCGATCTTCCCTACGAGCTGCCCCGCGCCTACACCCGCGCCGTCGAACCCGCCCCCGCGGCTGCCCAGCCGGCCGCCGCCGCCGCGCCCGTGGCCGCAACCGAGGACGCCCCGCCGGCCTTGTGGAAGCAGATATGGCAAGGCAAGGCTGGCCAGATCGCCATCCTGACCGCGGCGCTGACGGTGCTGGTCGGTATCTTCTTCTTCCAGGACCAGCTCGCCGCCCGCCCCCTGCTGCACGACCGGCTGCGCCTGGCGTTCCTGGCGTTCGCGTTGTTCTGGATCGGCTGGTATGGCCAGGCGCAGCTGTCCATCGTCAACGTGCTGACCTTCTTCTCCGCCTTGCGCACGGATTTCCGCTGGGAATATTTCCTGATGGACCCGCTGGTGTTCATCCTGTGGTGCGCCACCGCGATCTCCATGGTGTTCTGGAACCGGGGAGCATTCTGCGGCTGGCTGTGCCCGTTCGGCGCCTTGCAGGAACTCTCCAACCGCATCGCCAAGCGCCTGGGCGTGCGCCAGCTGAAGATCGGCCACGGCGTGAACCAGCGGCTGTCGACCCTGAAGTACGTCATCTTCCTGCTGCTCTTCGGCTTCTCGCTGTATGACCTGGCGGTGGCGGAACAGCTCGCCGAAGTGGAGCCGTTCAAGACGGCGATCATCCTGCACTTCATGCGCTACTGGCCTTTCGTGGCATTCGCCGTCGCGCTGCTGGTCGCGGGACTGTTCGTCGAACGCTTCTTCTGCCGCTATCTCTGTCCGCTGGGCGCCGCGCTGGCCATACCCGCCCGGCTGCGCATCTTCAACTGGCTGCGGCGCTACCGCGACTGCGGCAATCCCTGTCAGCGCTGCAATCTCGAATGCCCGGTGCAGGCGATCGACCCGACCGGCGAGATCAATCCGAACGAATGCATCCAGTGCCTGCATTGCCAGATGCTCTACCACCACCAGCAGAAGTGCCCTCACCTGATCCAGAAGCGGGCCAAGCGCGAGCGGCGCCCGGCCCCGGCCGCGGAGCCGGTGGTGCAGGAGGTGGTCATGCACCGAACCCCGAACAGAAGCGCGCCGGCGAACCCGGCACGCACCGAGTCCTGAAACCCGATTTTCGTACCGCGGCGCAATGCGCCGTCCCTATCAAGGAGTTATCCATGTCCGACAAGACCCCTGAAAAGGCCGGCCTCACCCGCCGCAGCTTCCTGGGAACCGCTGCCATCACCGGCGCCGCCGGCCTCGTTGCCGGCGCGCAGATTCCCGCTGCGCATGGCAAGGAGGGCAAGTCTGGCGCAGGCGGCGTGCTTGGGCATGTCGCGCCGGGCGAGCTCGATGAATACTATGCCTTCAACTCCAGCGGCCAGTCCGGCGAAGTGCGCGTGCTGGGCCTGCCGTCCATGCGCGAGCTCGTGCGCATTCCCGTCTTCAACCATTGCAGCGCAACCGGCTGGGGCCGCACGAACGAAAGCCGCAAGATCCTGATGGAAGGCCTGACGCCGGAAACCCGCGAGTACCTGAAGGACAAGGGCGGCGTCTTCCCCAACGGCGACGCGCATCACCCCCATCTGTCGTTCACCAACAAGACCTACGACGGCCGCTACCTCTTCATCAACGACAAGGCCAACAACCGGGTCGCCCGCATCCGCCTGGATGTGATGAAGACCGACAAGATCACCGAATTGCCCAACGTCTCCGGCGTGCACGGACTGCGCCCGCAGCGCTATCCGCGCACCGGCTATGTGTTCGCCAACGGCGAACACATCGTCCCGCTGCCCAACGACGGCAAGATCCTCGACGACGCCAAGAAGAACTTCTTCGCCATCTACACCGCGATCGACGGCGACACCATGAAGGTCGCTTGGCAGGTCCTGGTGGACGGCAACCTGGACAACGGCGATGCCGACTACCAGGGCAAGTACTCCTTTGCCACCTGCTACAACTCTGAAAAGGGCGTGACGGTCGAAGAAATGTCGGCCAACGAGCAGGACTGGGTCGTGGTCTTCAACATCAAGCGCATCGAGCAGGCGATCAAGGACGGCGACTTCAAGACCATGGGTGGCGTGCCCGTCGTGGACGGCCGCCACGGATCCAAGTACACCCGCTACATCCCGGTGCCGAACTCGCCCCACGGCTGCAACGCCGCCCCCGACGGCATCCACCTCATGCTGAACGGCAAGCTGTCGCCCACCGTGACGGTGCTGGACGTGCGCACGCTGGACGACCTGTTCGACGACAAGATCAAGCCGCGCGACTGCGTCGTGGCCGAACCGCAACTGGGCCTGGGCCCCCTGCATACCGCCTTCGACGGCCGCGGCAACGCCTACACCACGCTGTTCATCGACAGCCAGATGGTCAAGTGGAACATCGACAAGGCCAAACGCGCCTACAAGGGCGAAAAGGTCGACCCCATCATCCAGAAGCTGGACGTGCACTACCAGCCGGGGCACAACCATTCCACGATGGGCGAGACCATCGAGGCCGATGGCAAGTGGCTGGTGTCGCTGAACAAATTCTCGAAGGACCGGTTCCTGAATGTGGGCCCGCTCAAGCCCGAGAACGACCAGCTCATCGACATCTCGGGCGACGAGATGAAGCTCGTCCATGACGGCCCCAGCTTTGCCGAGCCGCACGACATGTGCCTGGTGCACCGCTCCAAGATCAACCCGATCAGCGTCTGGAAGCGCGACGACCCCATGTGGGAAGACGCCCGCCAGATGGCCAAGAAGGACGGGGTGGCGCTGGACGACGCCGCCAAGGTGGTGCGCGACGGCAACAAGGTCCGCGTGTACATGATGGCGGTCGCGCCCATGTTCAGCCTCAAGAAGTTCGAGGTCAACCAGGGCGATGAAGTCACGGTCGTGGTGACCAACATGGAGGTCATCGAGGACCTGACGCACGGCTTCACGCTGGAAGGCCACGGCATCGCGATGGAGATCGGCCCCCAGGCCACTTCCTCCGTCACGTTCAAGGCGGACCGCCCCGGCGTCTACTGGTACTACTGCCAGTGGTTCTGCCACGCCCTGCACATGGAGATGTCCGGCCAGATGATCGTGCATCCCAAGAAGTCTGCCTAAGCGCTGTATGGCTTTCATCGCAACCCTGCAATCTGGAGGACGCGCCGTGGCCGGCATCTTGCTTGCCGGCCTCGGCCTGGCGCTGCACGGCGCCGTTGCGGCGGCCACCGTGGACCTGGCCGCCGGCGCCGACCTGGCGCAAGCCATCGCCGCCGCGCAGCCCGGCGACCGGCTGCGGCTGGCGCCGGGCACCTATGCCGGCGAGATCGTCATCGACAAGCCCTTGACGCTGGAGGGCCCGGAGGACCGCTCCGCCATCATCGCCGGCACCCGCCAGGGGCGCACCTTGTGGATCAAGGCCGCGGACGTTTCGGTGCGCAACCTTACCGTCACCCGCTCCGGCCTGAACCTGCCGGAAATGGACGCGGGCGTGTTCCTGGACCGCAGCGCGCACCGCGCCGTGGTGGAACACAACGATATCCTCGACAACCTTTTCGGCGTCTACATATGGGGCCCGGACGACGCGATGGTGCGCGGCAACCGCATCGTGGGCAACCGCGAGTTGCGCGTGGCCGAGCGCGGCAACGGCGTCTCTTTGTGGAACACGCCAGGCAGCGCGGTGGTGGACAACGACATTTCCGCCGGCCGCGACGGCGTCTTCGTGAACACCAGCAAGAAGAACCGGTTCGTCGGCAACCGCTTTCACGAGCTGCGCTATGGCGTGCATTACATGTACACCAACGACAGCGAGATCAGCGGCAACGTGTCGACCGGCAACGACATCGGCTACGCCATCATGTATTCGCACCGCCTGATCGTCACGGGAAACGTGGCGCTCAACAACGTGGAGCAAGGCCTGATGATGAACTACGCCAACGATTCCAACATTTCCGGAAACACGGTGAACGGCGCGGGAAAGTGCGTATTCATCTACAACGCCAACAAGAACCGGTTCCGGGACAACCACTTCTCCAACTGCGAGATCGGCGTGCACTTCACCGCCGGATCCGACGGCAACGAGATCTCCGGCAATGCCTTCATCAACAACAAGAACCAGGTCAAGTACGTGGGCACCCGCGTGCTGGAATGGTCGGCCGGCGGGCGCGGCAACTACTGGAGCGATAACACCGCCTTCGACCTGAACGGCGACGGCATCGCCGATACGGCCTACCGCCCGAACGACGTGGTGGACCAGCTGCTGTGGCGCGCCCCGTCCGCGCGCATCCTGCTCAACAGCCCCGCCATCTCGGTGGTGCGCTGGGCGCAATCGCAATTTCCGGCAATCCTGCCCGGAGGCGTCATCGACAGCGCGCCGCTGATGAAACCCACCGCCGCATCGGCGCGACACGCCAAGGAAACACAATGAGCACCGCCCTGGTGACGCTTTCCGGCGTCAGCAAGCATTACGGAACACACCGGGCCATCGACGGCCTGGACCTGGATCTGCATGAAGGCGAATGCGTGGCGCTCGCCGGCCACAACGGCGCCGGCAAGAGCACGCTGATCAAGCTGGTCCTGGGCCTGATCCGCCCTTCGCACGGACGCGTCACGCTGTTTGGCCAGGACGCCCACAGCCCCGCGGCCTCGCGCTTGCGCGGGCGCATCGGCTATCTGCCCGAAACCGTGGCGCTGCATCCGGCCATGACGGGCGCGGAGACCCTCGCCTTCTATGCGCGCCTCAAGCGCCAGCCGCTCGCCAACAACGCGGCGCTGCTGGAGAAGGTGGGAATTTCGGGAGCCGCCAACCGCCGCGTGGGCGGGTATTCCAAGGGCATGCGGCAGCGGCTGGCGTTGGCGCAGGCGCTGCTGGGCGAACCCCGGATCCTGCTGTTCGACGAGCCCACCACCGGCCTGGACCCCGCTTCGCGGCTGACGTTCTACGAGATCGTGCACGAGCTGCGCGCAAAGGGCGCAACCATCCTGCTGAGCACGCACGCCCTGTCGGAACTGGCCGGACACGCCGACCGCATCGTCATCATGAAGGCGGGCCTCAAGATCGCCGACGGCGCCATGCCGGCGCTGCGCCAGGCCACCGGCCTGCCCATACGCATCCGCATGACGCTCGCGCAATCGGATCCCTCGTATGCCCCGCCGCCGCAGTGGCGCCAGATCGACGCAGGACGATACGAACGGCTTTGCAGCGAAGCGGACAAGGTCGAGGCCATCCGCGGCATCGGCGCCATCGCCTCGCCCATCAGCGACCTGGACATACAAGTGCCCGGGCTTGATGACATCTATGCCCATTTGCTTGAACGGGAAGACGCATGAACGCGGTATACACAATCATCGGCAAGGAAATTCGCGACGGCCTGCGCAATCGCTGGGTCCTGGCGACGTCCCTGCTGCTGGCCGCCCTGGCGCTGGCGCTGGGGCTGCTGGGAAGCTCTCCCACCGGCGCGGTGAAGGTCGACCCGCTGACCGTCACCGTGGTCAGCCTGTCCAGCCTGTCGATCTTCCTGGTGCCCCTCATCGCCATGCTGCTGGCGTACGACGCCATCGTCGGCGAGATCGACCGCGGCACCATGGCCCTGCTGCTCAGCTACCCGGTATCGCGCTGGCAGGTGATCGTCGGCAAATTCATCGGCCACCTGGCCATCCTGGCGATCGCCACCGGCGCGGGCTACGGCTCGGCGGGCTTGGCGCTGCAATGGGTCTATGGCGGCATGGACGCCGGCGCATGGAAGCCGTTCGCGCTGCTGATCGGCGCCAGCGTGCTGCTGGGCGCGAGTTTCCTGGCCATGGGCTACCTGGTCAGCACCCTGGTGCGCGAACGCGCCACCGCCGCCGGCATCGCGCTGGGCGTCTGGCTGTTCTTCGTCGTGATCTACGACATGGGGCTGCTGGGCGTGCTGGCCGCCGACCAGGGCCGCCACGTGACCCCGGACCTGCTCAATGCCCTGCTGCTGGCCAATCCGTCCGATGTGTACCGGCTCCTGAACCTGACGGGCTTCGAGAACATATCGATGTATGCCGGCATGGCGGGCGTCAGCGATCAGGCCAGCCTGCCCGTGCCGCTGCTGGTGATCGCGCAATTGCTGTGGATCGCCATTCCCTTCCTGCTGGCGGCGGTCTTCTTCCGGAGGAAGCAGCTATGAAGCCGCCGCGCATGGCCTGGATCCTGGCCCTCCTGCTGGCGCTGTCGGCCTGCCGCGGCGAGGATCCGCGCGCCGAGACGCCCGCCCCCAGCGCGATCACCGCCGAGGCCGTCGGCCACTACTGCGGCATGACGCTGCAGGACCACGCCGGCCCCAAGGGGCAGATTTTCGTCAGGGGCAGCTCCGCGCCGGTGTGGTTCTCGTCCATCAAGCAGGTGTTCGCCTACACGCTGCTGCCGGAGGAGCCCAAGGGCATCAGCGCCATCTATGTCAACGACATGGCCGCCGCCGGCCCGGACGGCGCCGCGGATCCCGCGTCCTGGATCGACGCGAAGCTGGCCTACTACGTCATAGAAGGAAGCTTCGTCGGGGGCATGGGCGCCGCGGACGCCATGCCGTTTTCGGACAAGACCCGCGCACTTGCCTTCGCCCAGGCCCACGGCGGCCGGGTCGTGAGCTTCTCCGAAATGCCAGAGGACTATGTCTTTGCCCAATAGCGCGGCGCGCATCTTGCCGCCGTCAGCCTTCCATCCATTCAAATCGCCATGATCAATCCCGCCCGCCGCCGCTTCATCGGCATCGTCGCCGCGTCATCCGCGCTGGCGCTCACTTCCAGCCCCCTGCGGCGCGCGCACGCCGCCATTGCCCCCACCTGCTGGCAAGGGGCGGCCCTGGGCGCGGACGCGGAGCTGAGGCTCTATCACCCCGACCGGCAGGCCGCCGAACGCTTGATTGCCCAGGCGCTGCAGGAACTGCGCCGCCTCGAAGGCATATTCAGCCTTTACCGCGACGACAGCGCGCTGGCCATCCTGAACCGCCAGGGATACCTGGAGAATCCCCCTTCCGACCTGCTTCGCCTGCTTGGCGAGAGCCAGCACTACGCCGTGCTGACGGGGGGCCTGTTCGATCCCTCCGTGCAGCCGCTGTGGCGCGTGTATGCGGAGCATTTCGCCCAGGCGCAGGCGGATCCGGCCGGACCGCCGGCCGCCGCGGTCGCGTCGGCGCTGGCGCACGTTTCCTACCAGGGCGTGGAGCTCGATACCCAGCGCATCCAGCTGCGCCCAGGCATGGCGCTGACGCTCAATGGCATCGCCCAGGGCTACATCACCGACAAGGTGACGGACCTGCTCAGGAACGGCGGACTGGAGCGGGCCCTGGTCGACATGGGCGAGATACGCGGGTGGGACCCGTCAGCCAGCCCGGCCGGGTGGCGGGTGGGGCTGGCCGATCCCCAGGCGCCCGAGCAGATCCTGGCGCAGGTTCCGATCGGCAATCAGGCCCTGGCGACATCCGGCGGCTATGGCACGCCGCTGGATGCGGCGGGCAGGTTCTCGCACCTGTTCGATCCGCGCAGCGGCCATGCCCGCCCCCGCTATCGCAGCGTATCCGTCATGGCGACCACCGCGACGGCCGCGGACGCGCTGTCCACGGCCTTCTCCCACATGCCGCTGGAGGACACGCAGAAAATCGTGCGCAGCCTGGGCCTGAGCGCCTGGATGGTGCTGCCGGACGGCAAGCTCATCACGCAGACCGGCCGCTCCTGAACGGCAACACGCAAGACAAAAAAAAACCGGCCTGCTGGCCGGTTTTCTTTTGCCTGCGCAAGCGCGTCAAGCCGCCGACGGCGGATTCAGCGCGGACAACATCTGCGTGAATATCTTCGGGCTGGCGGCCAGCACATTGCCGCTGTCCATCCAGCCTTGCTCACCGTCGAAGTCGGCGACCAGGCCGCCGGCTTCCAGAACCATCAGGCTGCCCGCGGCCAGGTCCCAGGGCTTGAGGCCCACGCCGCAGAAACCGTCCAGGCGGCCGGTGGCTACATAGGCCAGGTCCAGCACGGTGGAGCCCAGGCGGCGCACGCCGGTGGCGCCTTCGGCCATCTGGCGGAAACGCTGCGAGCCCGTTTCCGGATCGCTGGCGTTGGGCCAGTGGGCGCCCAGCAGCGCATCGTGGTAGCGGGTGCGGCCCGAGACGCGCACGCGGCGGTCGTTCAGGAAGGTGCCGCTGCCGCGGCTGGCCGTGAACAGTTCGTTGCGCGACGGGTCATAGATGACCGCCTGCGTGACCTGACCGCGCTGGGTCAGCGCGATCGACACGGCGTAGTTGGGCAGGCCGTGGATGAAGTTGGTCGTGCCGTCCAGGGGATCGATGATCCACTGGAACTCGGCCTGGTCCGGACCTTGCAGCCCGAACTCCTCGCCCAGCACGGCATGGTCCGGGTAAGCGGCATGCAGCGTTTCGACGATGGACTCCTCGGCGGCGCGATCGACTTCCGTGACATAATCGCGCGGCCCCTTGCGAGCCACGCTGAGTCGTTCCAAATCCATGCTGGCACGGTTGATAATGGTGCCGGCACGCCGGGCCGCCTTGATGGCGATATTGAGCATCGGGTGCATAAAATTCCGTACGAATGCGATGAGTTGGCTTGATGGTAGGCCGCTTGCCGCCCCCCGGGTCCGCCGTTGCCCCAACCGGGGAAATCGACCCAAAAAACCAGGAAGGCACTAAGCCAAACGTGCCATTTTAAATGACTCAAGCATTTTCACGTGTTCGCTTCGTAATGGTGAACCCCAGCCACCCCGGAAACGTCGGTTCGGCGGCCCGCGCGATCAAGACGATGGGCTTCTCCGAACTGGTTCTGGTGGAGCCCAAGTTCCCGGATGTAACCAGCCAGCCGGAGGCCGTGGCGCTGGCCAGCGGCGCCCTCGACGTACTGGAAAATGCCCGGATCTACGGCTCCCTTGAAGAGGCGCTGGCCCCGGTCACCATGGCTTTCGCCCTGACCGCCCGGGTCCGCGACCTGGGCCCCCCGCCCTGCGATATCCGCCAGGCGGCCGATCTGGCCTGCGCCCATCTGGCCGAAACGGCCGAGGGCGTGGCCGCCGTAGTGCTCGGCACCGAACGCGCAGGCCTCACGAACGCCCAGATCGCGCTGTGCCATCGCATTTGCCACATCCCTGCCAATCCCGAGTACAGCTCGCTGAACGTCGCCCAGGCGCTGCAATTGGCCGCCTGGGAGCTGCGTTACGCCCTGCTGGTGGACCAGGGCGCCGCCCTGCTGCCCGCGTCGACCGCCCAGGAGTCCTCGCGCGGCGCCGAGCCCGCATCCAGCGAAGCGGTGCAGGCGTTCCTGGCGCACTGGGAAGAAGCGCTGATCGGCGTGCAGTTCCTGGATCCGGCCCATCCCAAGAAGCTGATGCCGCGCATGCGGCACCTGTATTCCCGCCTTTCGCTGACCCGCGACGAGGTGGACATGATGCGCGGCGTCTGCACCGCGATGCTCGCGAAGGCCAGAAAAAAATAGGGACGGGCATCGCCCGTCCCTCGCGCATCGATATCCCGGCGGCCTGCCGCCGGGGAACCGAAGATCAATCCACCGTTGCGCCGGAGGCCTTGACCACCGGGGCCCAGCCTTCCACTTCCGACTTGATGAACTGGCCGAATTCGGCCGGCGTCGTCTTCACGCCCACGGCGCCCAGCTTTTCAAAGCTGGTCTGCACGGAAGGCTTGTCCAGCGCCTGCTGCATGGCGGCGTTGAGCTTGTTGATGACCTCCGGCGGGGTGCCGGCCGGCGCCAGCAGGCCGAACCACGACGACACGTCGAAATCGGCAAAGCCCGATTCCTTCATGGTGGGCAGGTCCGGCGCGCTCTTGGAGCGTTCGCTGGTCGTCACGGCCAGGGCGCGCAGCTTGCCCGACTGGGCGTGCGGCCAGGCCGACGGCATGTTGTCGAACATGAACTGCACCTGGCCGCCGATCAGGTCGGTCATGGCCGGGGCGCTGCCCTTGTAGGGCACGTGCAGCACGTCCACGCCCGCCTTCATCTTGAACAGCTCGCCCGCCATGTGGATGGAGGTGCCGCTGCCGGACGACGCGAACGCCAGCTTGCCGGGATTCTTCTTGGCGTATTCCACCAGTTCCTGCACCGATTTCACGGGCACCTGGGGATTCACGACCAGGATATTGGGCACCTTGGCGCCCAGCGCCACCGGCGCGAAGTCGCGGGTCAGGTCGAACGAGACGTTCTTGTACAGCGTCTGGTTGATGGCGCTGGTCACGGCCACGAACAGCAGCGTGTAGCCATCGGGCGTGGCGCGCTGGACCTGGTCGGTGGCGATGTTGCTGCCGGCGCCAGGCTTGTTCTCGACCACGAACGATTGGCCCAGGCTCTCGGTAAGCTCCTTGGCCATGATGCGGGCGATCACGTCGGTGGTGCCGCCAGCCGAAAAACCGACCACGATGCGGACGGGCTTGTCAGGATAGGCTGCGTGGGCGGAACCCATTGCAAATGCGCTTGCGGCGGTGGCCAGAAGGGTGGCGGCCAGACGCCGCAGGCCAGGCTTTTGACCTGTAGTCATAGTGTCTCCGTGCAGGTACTGTCCATTACATGGACGATTCGAATTATTGGATGGTGCATTCTGAGCTATACACACGGGTTACATCAAGGTAGAGTCCACGCTACGGACAATGGTTTTCCCTTGTCGGTTCCGTGATAACCCATAGTTTTCAGAGATTTGCATGCAAGACAGCGATGCCGCGGCCGCAGGCCCACGCACATTGCGGCGCGGTCTGGCCGTCCTGGCCGCCCTGCGGGACCAGGGCCCCGACGGCCTGAGCGTGACCGACATTGCCCGCCTGACGGGCATACAGCGCCCCACCATCTACCGACTGCTGGCCGCCCTGCTGGACGCGGGGCTGGTGCTACCGGTGACGGGCACCAAGAAATACCGTGCCCAGCTTGCGGTGGACCCGGACACGCGTTCGCGCGATCCGCGCGTGCGCCAGCTGCTGCCTGTGTTGCGCCGCCTGGCCGACCGGACGGGCGACGCGGTGTTCCTGGTGGTGCGCGAAGATGACGACTCGATCAGCCTGCACCGGGAAATCGGCAGCTATCCCGTGCAGATCCTGGCCACGTACGCCGGCAAGCGGCAACCGCTGGGCGTGGGATCCGGCGGCATGGCGCTCTTGGCGGCCCTGCCCGACGACCTCGCGCGCGGCATCGTCGAACGCAATTCCGGCAGGCTGGACGAATACGGCGGCATGACGCCCCAGGAGATGTACCGCCTGATCGAAAACACCCGCGCCCGCGGGTATTCGGTGGTCGGCAACCACGCGGTGCGCGGCGCGCTCGGCGTGGGCTGCGCGCTGCTCGATGCGCAGGGCGCGCCGCTGCTGGCCGTCAGCGTCACCGCCATCATCGACCGCATGCCGGCGCAGCGCCAGCGGGAGATCGCGGGCTGGATCAAGGCCGAGCTGGCCCGGCTGTCGATGCAGGCCTGACCGCCGCAGCGGCCAGGCCCGATATCAGGCCGCGGCCCCGGCCTTGGGATTCTGGATCTCACGCAGCGGGATCGGGGCCTGGAAGCCGGCCTCTTCCAGCGAGCTGCGGATCTGCTGGTACAGGCCCCAGCGCAGGTCCCAGTACTTGCTGGCTTCGGCCCACACGCGCACGTTCACGATGACGCCGTTCTCCTTGTAGTCGACCACCTTCACCAGCGGCGCCGGGTCCTTCAGCGCATCGGTACGCGCATCCACGATCTGCTGCAGCTTGGCCAGCACCACGTTCAGGTCGTCGCCATATCGCACCGGCACCGGGATATCCAGGCGACGCGTCTTGTTGCGGCTGTAGTTGGTGATGGTGGCGTTCCACACGGTACTGTTGGGCAAGGTCAGATGGATGCCATCGCCCTGGACCAGGCGCGTCAGGAACAGGCCGACCTCTTCGACCGTGCCTTCCACGCCGGAGCTCAGCGCCACGTATTCGCCCGCGCGGATGGGACGCAGCATCAGCAGCATGATGCCCGCCGCGATGTTCTGCAGCGTCCCCTGCAAGGCCAGGCCGACTGCCAGGCCGGCGGCGCCCAGCACCGCGATCAGGCTGGCCGTCTGCACCCCGAAGCGCGCCAGCACCGCGATCACCGTGAAGATCCGCACCGCCCAGACCACCGTGCTGTAGAACATGGGCACGATAGTGGGGTCGACCTTGCTGGAGCGCGTCGCGGCCCGACGGACCCAGCCACCCAGCAACGACGAGACCCACCAGCCGATGACCAGGATCAGCAAGGCGATGAGCAGATTGACACCCATATCCATCAGCCTGGGAGCCCAGACGTTAAATTCTTTTACGGCTTCATCCATGGAACCTCCTGCGAAAAAAAAGCGACCGAAAACTGTATCAGATGCGGAATGCGCAAAGGGCCGCGTAGCGGCCCTGTTGTGTCAGGCTTTGTAAAGACGCGTCAGGCGGGAACGATGCGGAAGTGATTGTCCCAGGACAGCTCGCGCGACGGCGGCAGCAGCGCTTTCTCCTGCCCCGCGGCGTCCGTTCGCAGCATCGCGCCAAGGCCGCTGCTGACCAGAAAGCCCGTTCGCGCGGCGGGCGCCACGCCACAGCCGTCGGCCAGCGCGGTGGTGCCCAGGCATCGTCCGCTGGAGGCGTCCCAGTAGATGACCTGTCCGCCCACGGGGCTGGACGTGGCGACGATGCCGCCCGATGCGTCTACGGTTACCGAGCCGACATAGTTGCGCATGTTGCGCAGCGTCTCTGGCGGCCCTTCGAACAGTTCCAGCCGGGCGCCGCGCTTGTGCCTGCCCACCAGCGCCGGGCGGTCGGCGGCCGGCCCCATGTACTGGCAGCCAAACCACACCGCGCCGTCGGCCGCCAAGGCCAGGTGCCGGATCGACAGGCGATGCAGTTCGGGACCCAGTTCCACCTTTTCCAGCAGCTGGCCGCTGGCCGCGTCGATGTAGGCCAGGGACGGCCGCATCGTGTCCAGGTTCAGTTCCAGCTTGCCGTAGTCGGGATGCGTAAGGATGCCGCCGTTGGCCACGCACAGCGTCTTGCCGTCGGGCATCAGCACGACCTCGTGCGGACCGATGCCGCCGGAGTCGAACTCGCCGACTCGCCGGTATCCGCCGCCCGGCGTGGCATCGTACAGGCCCAGCACGCCGCGCCCCGCCTCGAAATCATTCTCGGTGGCGGCCAGCAGGCGGCCGCCATCCACATAGGCTCCATGGCCAAAGAAATGCCGTTCCTCGTGCAGGGGCAGCGCCACGGGCTCGCCGCCGTCCAGGGAAAATCCCAGGGCGAAGAAACCCGGCTGGCGGCCGAACACCACGGCGCGCCGTCCGGCGGGATCGATTGCAAAGCTGTGGCCTCGCGCCGGCATGGGGATGGCCAGCCGGTCGCGGCCCGCCTCGTCCAGCAGCACGGCCTCGTCGCGCCCGCCACGCTTGCGCGCGCTCAGGTACAGCGGGCCGCCCCCGGCGGGCAGGACCGCCCGCGCCACGCCGGGCGACAGCCCCAGGGCCGCCGCCAGCGACAGGAAGCGACGGCGGTCAATCGCCATCGAGCGCATTGAATCCGATGGTGACGCCCAGCGCCGGCGCCAGATCCTGATCGACGATGGCCTTGGCGTTCTTGATGGTCAGCGATGCCAAAAGCAGCAGGCGGCGCCCTTCTTCGCCCGCCAGCGCCTGGTCCAGCGGAACCGGCACGGCCCGCAGGGTTTGCGCGGCGCTGGTGAGTTCGCCGCGCACGGACACGTCCATCCACTCGCCGCCCGGCGGCAAGGGATAGCCGCCCGCCTGATAGAAGGCCTGCAGGCCGTCCAGGTTGGCCGCGAGCAGCTGCGTGGACAGGTTGCTGCGCCAGAACGCCGCGCGCTTGGGCCGCGCGGCTTCGGGCGTATCGCCCAGCACCGGGACGATCTTCACGTCGCGCGCGAACTGCAAGCCGGTGGACAGGGCCTTCATGGCCTCCGCCGCCACTTCCTGCGGATCGCGATACAGGTCATTGCCCGGATGGGGCTTGGCGAACTGCCGGCCAAACTCGCCCGTGGCGCTCCAGGCCTCCCCCACATCGCGGGAGATCGCCGCGACGTTGGCGGACACCGCGCGGGCGTAGCCGCAGGCATAGGCAAAACCTGGCGCGCCGCTCTGCTTGAGCAGAGCCGGCTCGCCGTACAGCACGTACTCCAGGGCGGGCAGCCCTTGCACCGCGACGCTGCGCCCGGCCAGGGCGCCGGGCTTGAGCAGCGCTTCGTCCTTGGCCGCGATCAGCGCCTGCACCTGCTTGGGCATGACGCCGCGGGTGTCGGGCCAGAACGCCAGACGCTCGAAGCGATTGGCCTGCACCAGCGGCCCGAAGCGCAGGATCTCCACGCCCGACCAGGCTTGAGCCAAGGTCGTGAAGGCCTCGCCGACGCGCGCGGCGCCGGCCGCATCGGGCTTGGCGCACCAGCCGCCCAGCGCGCCATCCAGGGACGCCGCGGCGTCCGTCATCTTCGCCACGGCGGGCCGGGCGTAGTCGCGCGCCAGGCGCTCGCCCAGGTCGGCGGGCAATTCGGCCCGCGCGGCCAGCGGGGCCGCCAGCATCAGCGCCGCGAGCGCGGCTTTCTTGAACACACGCTTGGCTTGTCGCTCCATCACAAGGACTCCAGGAAGCGGATCAGGTCGGCGCGCTCTTCGGGCGTCATGGCCACGACGCGGTCGCGCGCCGGCTGGGCCACGCCGCCATGCCACAGCACGGCTTCGAGCAGGCTGCGGGCACGCCCGTCATGCAGCCAGGTCGCATTGGGATTGACGGTCTTGGTCAGGCCGATGCCCCACAGCGGCGGCGTGCGCCATTCGCGGCCATTGGCCAGCCCGTCGGTCACGCCGTCGGCCAGATCGTCGCCCATGTCGTGCACCAGCATGTCGGTGTAGGGCCAGATGAGCTGAAAGCGATGCTCGGGCTGCTTGGCATTGCGGCTCGTCACGTACTTGGGCACGTGGCAGGCGACGCAATTGGCTTCGTAGAACAGCTTCTTGCCGGCCAGCACGCGCGCGTCGTCGGCGTCGCGCCGCTGCGGCACGGCCAGGTTGGTGGAATAAATGGTGACGAAGTCCATCAGCTTGGCCGGCACTTCCTCCGGGCCGAAGCGCGGCTGCGCGCCGTGCGGCATGTCCAGGCATTGCTTCTGCGCGGGGGTGCAGTCGCCGGAATGCTTGGGGAACATGGGCGTGGACAGCCCCATGTCGTTGGAGAAGGCGGCGGCGCTCTGCTGCTCCACCGTGGGCTGCCCGGCCTTCAGGTTGAAGCGGCCCAGCACGCGGGCGCCGGTGCGCGCATCGGTGACCCAGTTGGCCTTGCCCACGATGCCGTCGCGCTTGTCGGCGCCCACGTTGGCCAGGATGTCGGCTTCGTGGACGGATTCCAGCAGGCCCAGCCCGATCATGGGCGGCGCCAGTCGCGGGGAGATCTGCGTGTCGGCGCGCATGGGGCCATAGCCCAGGTTCTCGATGCGATACGTGGGCTTCATCAAGGTGGCGGTCTCGCCGCCATTCAGCGCCACCGGCACGGGCTCGTACTCGATCTCCATGCGGCCCTCGGCGGGCAGGCCCGCCACCGCGAAGTTCTGCAGCTGCACGCCGTAGACGGGTTCGGGCAGGGCCGCGATGTCTTCGGGGGCCAGCTTGGGATGCCCCCGGTCGGCGCCGGCCGGCACCGCCAGGCGCAGCAGCAGCGCCACGGCATCGGTGCGTTCCAGCGGATCGAATCCGGGCACGGTGCCGCGCCCGTCCTTGGTATGACAGGCCTGGCAGGAGCGCGCGTTGAACAGCGGTCCCAGTCCGTCGGACGCCTGCGTGGACGCGGGCGCGGACACCCAGTCCTTGCGGAACAGGCCATTGCCGACCTGGAATTCCTGGCGCCCCTCAAAGCTCATGTTGGCCGACGGCTGGGAGAAGATGTCGGCGTTGATGAGCTTGTTGGTGGTGGCGGCGCCCGCCTGCATGGTCTCGAAGGTTTCCACCTTCGAAAAATCCCGCGTGGGCGCCGTGATGGCGGTGACGCGCTTTTGATCTTCGGGCGTGAGGTCGTCACGCCCGCCAGGCACTGCGGGTGCGGCGGCGGCGCCGGTGTGAGCCGACGCCGCCAGTATGGCGGCTAATACGAGTTTCACTTGAATACGGCGTCGGGTTTATCCAGGCTATCGGAACCTTCGATGGCAACCTTGCCCAATTCCAGCAGCGTGATCACGCGCTCCAGGCTGCGGGTCTGATCGACCAGGCGGTCGATGGCGGCCTGCACCACGGCGTTGCCTTCCTTGTTGCCGTCGGCGATCATCTGATCGTAGGTCTCGACCGTTTCGGCACGCGTCTTCATGGCCTGCATGGCGGCGACCGTGGCGTCCAGCTTGGCGCGCACTTCGGCGTCCAGCTTGGCGTCCTTGGCCTTGACCAGTTCGGACAGGCTTGCGCCCGTGACCTTCTTGCCATCGATGCGCGTGTACGAACCCAGGTAGACGTTGCGGATGCCGATCTGGTCGTAGTAGTGCGAGTTGTGCGTGTTGTCCGAGAAGCAATCGTGCTCTTCTTCGGGATCGTGCAGCATCAATCCCAGCTTCATGCGCTCGCCGGCCAGTTCGCCGTACGACAGGCTGCCCAGCCCGGTCAGCATGGCGATCAGGCCGGCCTTGGGATCTTCCTCTACCGCCTTGCGCGCGGCGCCGTCCTTCTTCCAGTTGCCCACCATTTCTTCCAGATCGGTCACCAGCAAATCGGTCACGGCCTTCAGGAATTCGATCCGGCGTTCGCAGTGGCCGCCCGTGCATTGCTTGGGATCGAAGTCCGTGTGCGGACGGTTGCCCGAATGGCGCTCCTGCGGCGTGCCCTTGCGGTCGGCGGGCGCGGCGCCCGTGCCGTTCAGGTCCTGGCCCCACAGCAGGAATTCGATGGCGTGGTAGCCCGTGGCCACGTTGGCTTCGTTGCCGTCGGCCTCGTGCAGCACCTCGGACAGCAGTTCGGGCGTGATCTTGCTGACGTCCACCGTCTTGCCGCCGACCGAAATCTTGGAATTGGCGATGACGTTGACAGCGTAGTAGGCGTTCTCGTCGTTCTCCGTGCCGTAGGAGGCGTCGACATAGTCGATCAGGCCTTCATCCAGCGGCCAGGCGTTCACGCGGCCTTCCCAGTCATCGACGATGGGATTGCCGAAGCGGTAGGCCTCGGTCTGCTGGTAGGGCACGCGAGCCACGAGCCACGCTTCGCGCGCGGCTTTCAGGGTTTCGGCGCTGGGCTTGGCGACCAGGGCGTTGATGGCGTCGCGCAGCTTCTTGGCGGATGTCAGCGAGTCTTCGTAGCCGGCCAGCGCCAAGTCCGAATAAGTGGCGACCACGGCCTTAGGCTCGACGGCGGCTTGCGCCGTCCCGCCGTACACCGCAGCGGCCAGCACCGCACCCAATAGCAACTTGCGCATCGACTTTCTCCCGTAATTCGAACGGCGCCGCCCCCGCGGCGGCCCGCTCCGACATGAAATTTTGTGGATGCGAGTGTAAACAATTTTCGTTTGATGTTCAGGCGGAATTCAGATAGCTGACAATTTTTTGAATAGAAAAGTATGCTGCCGCGAGTAGAAAGCGGCCATCCCGCCCCTTTTTTCACTCCTCTTCTCCGTCCGCCATGGAACTCCGTCAACTCCGCTATTTCGTCCGCGTCGCCGAACTGGGCAGCATCGGCCGCGCCGCCCGTGACCTGGGCGTGGTGGCCTCGGCGCTGAGCCAGCAGATCAGCCGGCTGGAAGGCGAGCTGGCCACCCGGCTGCTGACACGCAGCCCCACGGGCGTGGTCCCTACGCCGGCCGGCACGGCCTTCCTGCGCCAGGCGCAATTGACGCTGCGGCACGCGGAGAACGCCGTGGCGGCCGCGCGCGAGGCGCGCCTGGCCGGAACGGTAAGCGTGGGGTTCGCGCCCACCACCGCGTCGCTGCTGGGCCGCCCGTTCTATGCGGCCATGACCGAGCGCTATCCGAACGTGCGCCTGCACCTGGTTGAAGGGCTCTCTGGCAATCTGGGCGAACTGCTCAATGCCCGGCGCCTGGATCTGGCCGTGCTGTTCCAGAACGACAGCGCGCAGGGCCGCAGCGTGATACCGGTGCTGGACGAAAAGCTGTTCCTGCTGGCCCTGCGGGGCATGATTCCCCTGCCCGACGGCGAGCCCGCCCGGCTTGAGCAACTGGCGGGGTTGCCGCTGGCGGTCACCAGCAAGGCGCACGGACTGCGCGCCTGGGTCGAGGCGGCCTTCGAGCGCGCCGGCATCGAACCCTGGATCGGCGTGGAAGTGGACGGCCTGACCACGCTGATGGACCTGGTGCAGGCCAACCCCATCGCCACGATCCAGCCCGGCGCCGCCGTGGCCCGCGTGGAGTCCGGCGTGTTGAGCATGCACCCGATCGACGACCCTTTTCTCTTTCGCCGCAACCAGATCTATTGCATCAGCGACGATGAGCTGTCGCCCGCCGCCCTGGCGGCGCGCGTCGTGCTGCTGGACGTCATGCGCGCGCTGGTGCGCCACGGCGGCTGGCCCGGAGCCACCCTTCTGGATTCGTGATGCCCTCATGCCCCCGGCATGCCTAGGCGGATGCCACCCGGACGGATAGATTGATATTCATCAAGCTATCGCGCTGTGCGGTGGCGTTCGACCTTCACGAATTCCGATGACTACTCATTCACCGCGCCCGGGGAATCTGGGCATTTCCTCCATGCGGCCGCACTGCTCCGACCTGGAATGGCAGGCCCGCGTGGACCTTGCCGCCTGTTACCGCCTGGTCGAGATCTACGGCATGGCCGACATGATGGCCAACCACATCTCGGCGCGCGTGCCGGGCGAAGACAACGCCTTCCTGATCAACCCCTACGGGATGATGTACGAGGAAATCACGGCATCCAGCCTGATCAAGGTCGACGTGGACGGCACCATCCTCGCCAAGCCGGATTTCGGCGAACTGGACTACGGCATCAACAAGGCCGGCTACGTGATCCACAGCGCGGTGCACGCCCACCGGCACGACGTGGACTGCGTCATCCATACGCACAGCTGGGCATCGATGGCCGTGTCATCGCTGGAGTGCGGGCTGCTGCCCCTGACCCAGACGGCGATGCGCTTCCTGAAGATCGGCTATCACGACTACCAGGGCGTGGTGCTCGGCACGGACGAGCAGGCCTCGCTGCTGCAGGACCTGGGCCAGGGCGAAGCGCTCATCCTGCGCAACCACGGCGCGATGACCGTGGGCCGCACCGTGGGCGAAGCGTTCAACTGGATGCACCGGCTGGAACTGGCCTGCCGTTCCCAGCTTGCCGCGATGGCGACGGGCGCGCGGCTGCAGGCCGTGGCCGCGCCGGTGCTTGAGGAAACCTGGAACAACTACCAGCCCGGAACCCGGCGCCCCTATGGCGTGATGGAGTGGCCCGCCCTGCTGCGCAAGCTGGACCGGCTTGATCCGGGATACCGCGACTGAAGTCCTTTGCTTTCCCAGGCGCCGGCCGGCGTGGCGGCACGGCGCCAGCAATGACACCACAACAACCACGCGAGGAGACATCATGAATACTCCCCAAGCCTTGCTCGCTGTTGCCGCGCTGGCTGGCGCCTGTATCGCGCCGCCGGCCAGCGCCGCCGACTATCCAGACCGGCCGGTGAAGGTCATCGTGGCGTTCTCGCCCGGCGGCACCACCGACACCCTGACCCGCAGCGTCACCAACACCCTGACGCAGAAGCTGGGCCAACCCTTCGTCGTCGAAAACAAGCCCGGCGCGGGCGGCAACATCGGCACCGAATTCGTGGTGCGCGCCGCGCCCGATGGCCACACACTGATCGTCAACTCCGTCGGCCCCATCGCCGTCAACCCCTCGCTGAACAAGCTGCCGTACAACCCGCTGACCGATCTGATTCCGATGGTGCAGATCGCCACCGTGCCCAATGTGCTGGTGGTGCCGCCGTCCTCGCCCGCCAGGGACATCCAGGGCTTCCTGAAGTACGTGAAGACCGCAAGCCAGCTCAACTACAGCTCCACGGGCGTGGGCACCTCGTCGCATCTGTCCAGCTACATGCTGATGGACGAGCTGAACGTGAACGCCACGCACGTGCCGTACAAGGGCGCGGACGCCGTCAACGACCTGCTGGCCGGGCGCATCGACTTCATGTTCGCCACCATCCCCTCGGTGATCGGACATATCCGTTCGGGCAAGCTGCGGGCCCTGGCGGTCAGCACGTCGCAACGGTCCGCGACGCTGCCCGACCTGCCCACCATCGCCGAATCCGGCTATCCGGGCTTCGACGCCGGCTCGTGGTTCGGCTTCTTCGCCCCCAAGGGCACGCCGCAGCAGGTCGTGGACATCGTCAACCGCGAAGTCAATGCCACCCTGCCCGCGCTCAATGAACAGATGCTGCGCGAGGGCGCCGAGCCGGTGGGCGGCACTCCCGCGCAGTTCTCGGCCTTCATCAAGCGCGAACACGACAAGTGGGCCGTGCTGGTGAAGAAGTTCGACCCCCAGGCGCATTGAGCCTCAGCGCTGCAGCGGTGACTTGGCGGTTTCGCGGGCGGCCAGCACGGCCACCGCGGTCACCACCAGCGCCGCCGCCACGTACAGCGAAATCGCAAAGGTCGAATTCCAGGACTTGTACAGGCTGGCGATGATCAGGGGCGCGAAGCCGCCGCCCACGATGCCGGCCAGCGTGTAGGCCAGGGAAGAGCCCGCGTAGCGCACCCGGCCAGGAAACTGCTCGGTGATGAAGGCGGCTTGCGGGCCATACATCAGCGCATGGATCAGCAGCCCCACCACGACCGCGGCGCAGATGGCGATGGGATGCGCGGTATCCATCAGCACGAAGAAGACGAACGCCCAGATCATGCCCAGGACCGCGCCGGCCAGATACACGGGGCGCCGGCCGATCTTGTCCGACAGATGCCCGCACAGCGGCACGGCAATCGCGTTCAACGCGGCGCCCAGCATGGTGGCGGTCAGGGCCATGGGTCGCGACAGGTGCAGCACCGTGGTCACATAGGTCAGCGTGAAGACGACCACCAGCGCGTAAAGCACGTCCGAACCAATGCGGGAGCCGCCGGCGACCAGCAACTGCCGCCAGTGCTGGCCCAGCACTTCCTTGATGGGCGTGCTGGCGGTTTCGCGCTTTTCCTCCATCTCCAGGAACACCGGCGTTTCCTCGACGCCGCGGCGCAGCCACAGGCCGAACAGCACCAGCGCCACGCTGGAGACGAACGGCACGCGCCAGCCCCAGGCCTGGAAGTCTTCCGGGCTCAGGAAGGCCGACACCACGGCGATGAAGCCGGTGCCGATCAGCGTGCCGCAGGACGGCCCCACCTGCGTGAACGAGGCATTGCGCCCGCGCTGGTTCGGCTTGCCGTGCTCCATCGACAGCAGCACCGCGCCCGCCCATTCCCCACCCAGGGCCACGCCCTGCACGAAGCGCAGCGCCACCAGCGCCACCGGGGCCCACACGCCCCACGAAGCATAGGTGGGCAGCAAGCCCATCAGGCCTGTCGAGATCCCCATGATGACCAGGGTCGCGACCAGGACGAACTTGCGCCCCAGCCGGTCGCCCAGATGGCCGAAGACGAACCCGCCCAGCGGGCGCGACACATAGCCCACGGCGTAGGTCGAGAATGCCAGGATGGTGCCCGTCAGCGGATCAAAGGATGGAAAGAAGATGGAATTGAAGACCAATGCCGCCATCAGGTTGTAGATGGTGAAGTCGTACCACTCCAGCGTGGTGCCGACCGAGCTGGCCAAGGCCAGCCGGCGCATCTTGTTCGGCGCCGCCGCGGTCTTGACGGCCGCGGCGTCGTACAGTGTTTCTTCAGCCATGGATTTCCCCTGTATGTGTAGTGTGTGAGGCCGGGCGGGACGCGCTTAGCGCAGTTCCGACGCCGCCAGTTTCCAACCCAGTCCGAGTAGCCAGCCGTCGGACGGGTTGACGTTGAAGGCGCGGCCAGCCTGTTCCCGCAGCGCGCGCGCGCCCGATTCGGTGCTGGCCTCCACCACGAACAAGGGAGCCAGCACCCGGTTCTCCGTGGATTCGCGCGGCAGCGGCGTGCTGAGCGCCGCATCGGGCACCAGCAGATAGGACTGGACGAAGCCGTCCGCCTCGGCGAGTTCGGCGCCCACCTTGCGCGCCTGGGCAATCAGCGCCGCGGCACCGGCCGCCGCGGCATCGGCCGCCGCCGGCAAAGACAGCACCACGAGCTGGCTGCCGCTGCCGAAGCCCGTCACGGCCTCGACGGCGCACACCCGGCGCATCGGGTCGCGCATGCGGCCCAGGTTGGCCACGGACCACGGCGTCTGGCGCTCGAAGGCGGCGCGGTAGTCGGCGGTAGTGAAGGCGGCCAGCGATTGCGTGCGGTACAGGCCCAGGTACTTGCGGCCCCCATCCCGGGACAGGTAGCGCGCGCCCGACAGGAAGCCGGGGATACGCACGCGCTCTTCGACGTGTTCGCGGTCGTACCAGCGGTTGAAGTCGGCCTCGTCGGCGGCGTCTACGTCAGTCGCGACGAACAGCAGCCCATTGGGCGCAAGCGTGGATTCGGTGTGCGTGCTCATAAGCGGAAGAAAGGAAATTCCCTGGATTGCGGAAGGTCCAATCTTCAGCCGGCGGGCGGGTCGGCGACAAACGAGTAATTCTTCCTTGCAGCAACAGAATTACTGAAAGCCACCCTAGGGATAACACCGTTGCTATTGCGCCGAACCCATCCGCGGAGCCACGACGGAAGTCGTGAACTGATCCGAGGCGCGGCTGGCCAGTTCTGCGACCAGCCGGATGGCGTCCGATCCCGCGCTTTCCAGATAGCTCACCACCAGCAGCTGGGGCGGCACGGGCATGTCGCCGCGGATGATCTGCACCTCGCCGCGCGCGACATATTCGTAGATGGGCGGCAGCGGCACCAGCGCGCGGCCAAAGCCGCTGCGCACCAGCCGCGCCAGCGCGGAGATCGAACTGACGCAGTGCACCTTGCCCAGCGGCATGCCGGCCTCGCGGTAGAGCGCCTTGAGCGCCTCGTGCGGCTGCGATCCCGGGCTCATGGTCAGTACCGGTTCGCTCAGGAGTTGCTGGACCGTCAGCGTTTCCTCGTCGCCCGCCGGCCCCACCCAGCCCATTTCCATGGGCAGGCAGGCCGTGCTGATGATGCCGGCGTCGTTCATCAGGTCCGTCTGCAAGGCGATATCCAGCGTGCCCTCGCGCAATCCGCGATGCAGGGCGCGCGTGGTCTCGGAAGTGAGCTGCACTTCGATGCCCGGATAGGTGGACCGCAGGTTCGTCAGGAAACCGATCAGCCAGGTATGCACGACGGTTTCGATCGCGCCGATGCGCACCAGGCCGAACACGTCGTCGCCGCGCTTGCCCAGCGACAGGATCTGCTGGCGGATCTCGAGCAGGCGTTCGCCGTAGTCGAGCAGCCGGGTGCCGATGGCCGTGAGCCTCAACTCCTTGGCGTCGCGCTCGAACAGGCGGGCGCCTATGTCTTCCTCCAGCGAGGCGATGCGGTTCGCCACGGCGGCCTGGGTGATGTGCAGGCGGTCGCTGGCGGCCCGGAAACTGCCCAGGCGGGCCGACCACAGAAAAGCTTCAACAAAACGCGTGTTCATGGCCGACATGCTACCGCCATACCCGGTGGCGCGACATCCGCCGGGGTTATGTCCCCTTAAGTGGTGCGCCATGCACCAAAGTGGTTCATGCCGGGCACCAGACCGGCGCCCGGCAGGGGGCCGCCCATAGGGAAACGAAGCCCGCGAAAAAGCTGGCACGGGTATTGCTTGAAGACTGGTATGCAAGCTTGTCTACAAGCGCCACACCTCTCGCAGACCAGGAGCCTTACATGATCAACCGCAATGCGCCCTACGCCTTCAACGCCACCCGCCGCCGGCTGATCCAGGGGGCCGCGATGGGCGCCGCCACGCTGGCCGCGCCGGCGCTGGTGCGCGCGCAATCCGGTCCCGTCATCCGCATCGGCTTCTGGCCCGTCGCGGCCGGCCTGCCCTTTTACGCGGCGATCGAAAAAGGCTATTTCAAGGAAGTCGGCCTGAACGTCGAACCGCTGAAGTTCGCCGGCGCGCAGCAGGTCATGGAAGCCATGCTGGCCGGCCGCGCGGACGGCAGCGCCAACGGCACGGGCTCGGCCAACCTGGCCATCGGCGAAATCGCCTCGCCCGGCCTGTTCAAGATTTTTGCGTCCAATCCCAGCAACGCCAAGAACGTGCTGGACGAGTTCATCGTCGCGAAAGACAGTCCCATCAAATCCATAGCAGACCTCAAGGGGAAAAAGGTCGGATCTGGACCCGGCATCCAGAATTCCACACTGGCCAAAGCAGTACTGGAGCGCGCCGGCGCAACCGGGGCAACCGTGGTCGAGCTGGCGATCAGCCAGCACGTCGCCGCGGTTGCCGCCGGCCAGTTGGATGCGTGCTACACGCTGGAGCCCACGGGCACGGTGGGCCGCCTGAACGGCACCACCCGCGTGCTGGAAACCGGCGTGATTGCCAGGTACGTGCTGGGCGATCCCATGGCGCCATGGTTCGGCGGATCGGCCTCGCTGACCACCGCCTTCCTGAAAAAGCATCCTGAAGAAAGCAAGAAATTCATCGCCGCCTATGCGCGCGGCATCGAACTGATCCGCACGAAGCCGCAAGAGGCGCGTCCCTTCATGAAGGGCTACACCGCCATCGAAGGCCCGATGACCGAGGAAGTGCCCCTGGCCGCCTACACGCTCTACAACGAGTTCACGCCCAGCGACATCCAGTACTTCCAGAAATTCTTCGACCTCTTCACCGAAAAGGGCATCTTCGCGCAGAAGGTCGACGTGCCGGCCATGCTCTACAAGGGCTGAGCCATGAGCGCAACCACCGCAACCACCGCAGCCGGCGCCCCGGCCGCGAAGCCGCCGCGCAAGTTCGACGCCGCGCGCCTGCTGCCGCTGATCGGCCCCCTGGCCCTGTTCGTGGTCTGGGACCTGGTCGTGCGCCTGCAGCTGGTCAGCCCAGTGCTGCTGCCCACGCCCAGCGCCACCATCGTGGCGCTGGTGAAGGGCATGGCGGGCGGCCCGCTGCTGGGCGACTTCCTGTCCTCGCTCAACCGCACCCTGCAGGCCTTCCTGATCGCGGGCGTGATCGGCGTGCCGCTGGGCGTGCTGCTCGGCAGCAACGAAAAGGCCTATCGCAGCGTGGAGTTCCTGGTGGACTTCTTCCGGTCCACCCCCTCTTCCGCGCTGATCCCGCTGTTCCTGATGATCTTCGGCGTGACCGACATGAACAAGATCGCCATTGCCGCCTTCGCCGCGGTGCTGGTGATCCTGTTCAACAGCGCCTATGGCGTGATCAATGCGCGCAAGCAGCGCGTGATGGCGGCCCGCGTCATGGGCGCCTCGCGCTGGCAGATTTTCAAGGACGTGCTGATCTGGGAAAGCATGCAGCCTACCTTCGTGGGCCTGCGCAGCGGCGTGTCGATGGCGCTGGTCATCGTGATCGTGGCCGAGATGTTCATCGGCTCCGACAGCGGGCTGGGCAACCGCATCATCAATGCGCAGCAGGTGCTGAACGTGCGCGAGATGTACGCCTCCATCCTGGCGGCCGGCGCGCTGGGCTACGTGCTGAACATACTTTTTCTCGTGCTGGAAAAGCGCGTGGTCCATTGGAGCGGCCGATAAATGTCCACCGTCATCAATCCCATCATCGCGCCCGGCCCCGCCATCGCCCCCTTCGAGCCCGGTCCGCTGGGCACGCACATCACCATCCGCGGGCTGACCAAGTACTTCGCCGGCTGGCCGCTGTATGAAGACTTCAACCTGGACATCCCCAAGGGCAAGATCGTCTCGGTGTTCGGCCCCAACGGCTGCGGCAAATCCACGCTGATCAACATGATTGCCGGGCTGATCCCGATCGATTCGGGCGAGATCCTGTTCGACGGCAAATCGCTGGCGCAGACCAAGATCGGCTACGTCTTCCAGAACTACCGCGAGGCCATGTTCCCGTGGCTGCGCACCATCGACAACATCGCCTATCCGCTGCGCCTGGAAGGCCGCAGCAAGGCCGAGGTGGATGCGCGGGTCGACGAACTGGTGGCGTCGTTCGACGTCAAGTTCGACCTGAAGCGCTATCCCTATGAACTGTCCGGCGGGCAGCAGCAGACGGCGTCCATCATGCGCGCGCTGGCCCCGGGACCCGAGGTGCTGTTCCTGGACGAGCCGTTTTCCGCGCTGGACTTCGAGATGACGCTGTTCATCCGCGAAAAGCTGCAAGAGGTCTTCATGCAGACCGGCACCACCATGCTGCTGGTTTCGCATGACCTGGAGGAAGCCGTGTACCTGGCCGACCAGGTGCTGCTGCTGACCAAGCGGCCCACCCGGGTCGCGGAGATCCTGGACTACGGCGACGCGCGTCCCCGCAAGGTGGAGACGCTGTCCGAGCCCAGCTTCATCCAGATGAAGAAACTGAGCCTGGAGATCTTCCAGCGCGAAGTGCGCAAGTAGGGTTCACATCAAGTCCATCGCGAGAGTCCGTCATGACCCAGGAAACCATCGATCAATACGTCCGCAGCGCGCTGGCGCTGTCGGGGTACGCCCTGCGCGAGTCCACCACGGCGGAAGTCGTGCGGCAGTTCTCGCGCATCCACGATATCGCCGCCAGCTTCGTGGATGAGCCGCTGCCCGTGGAGCTGGAATCCGCCTCGGTGTTCCGTCCGTGAGCGGCCCCGCACTCGACATCGCGCGCCAGATCCGCAGCGGCGAACGCAGCGCCGCCGCGGTGCTGGACGCCACCCTGGCGCGCGTGCGCGAACGCGACCCCCGCTACAACTGCTTTACCGCGCTTACCGAAGGCCGGGCTCGCCAGGAGGCGGCCGCGATCGACGCGCGCCGCGCCCGCGGCGAAACGCTGCCGCCGCTGGCCGGCGTGCCTTATGCCGTGAAGAACCTGTTCGACATCGCCGACGAAGTCACGCTGGCGGGCGGTCGGGTAAACGCTTCCAACCCGCCGGCCCGGCGCGATGCGACACTGGTCGAGCGCATGCGCGAAGCCGGCGCGGTGCTGATCGGCGCGCTGAACATGGACGAGCACGCCTACGGCTTCACCACCGAGAACACGCACTATGGCGCCTGCCGCAATCCGCACGACGCCAGCCGCATCGCGGGCGGCTCCTCCGGCGGCAGCGCCGCCGCCGTGGCCGGCGGGCTGGTGCCGCTGACGCTGGGCTCGGACACCAACGGATCGATCCGCGTGCCGGCCTCGCTATGCGGCGTGTTCGGCCTGAAGCCCACCTTTGGCCGGCTGTCGCGCGCGGGCTCCTTTCCTTTCGTGGGCAGCCTGGATCATCTGGGTCCCTTCGCGACGACCGCCAGCGACCTGGCCGCCGCCTACGATGCGCTGCAGGGGCCTGACGTCGAGGACGTCGCCTGCGCGCAGCGCCCGGCCGCGCCGGTCCTGCCCACGCTGGCCGAAGGCGGGCCGTTGCGCGTGGCGGTGCTGGGCGGCTACTTCTCGGAATGGGCCGGTCCGCAAGCCCGCCGCGCCGTGGAGATCGCCGCGCGCGCGCTGAACGCCACCACCGTCGTCGATCTGCCAGGCGCCGCCCAGGCCCGCGCCGCCGCATTCATCATCACCGCGGCCGAAGGCGGCGCACTGCATCGCCGCAAGCTCGTCACGCACTACGACTACTACGAACCGCATTCGCGCGACCGCCTCGTGGCCGGCAGCCTGGTGCCCGCGGCATGGGTGCAGCAGGCGCAGCGCATCCGCCATCGCGTCTACCTCGAGGCCCTGGCCCTGTACGAGCGCTACGACGTGCTGATCGCCCCCGCCACGCCCGTCTCCGCCACCCCGATCGGCGCCGACTGGCTCACGCTGGCGGGCAAGGAATTGCCCGCGCGCGCCAGCATGGGGCTCCTGACGCAGCCGATCTCCGCCATCGGCCTGCCGGTGTGCACGGCGCCGACCTGGCCCGAACTGGAACAGGACGGCCACCTGCCGCTGGGCGTGCAGCTGATCGGCGCGCCCTGGCGCGAAGCCGACTGCCTGCGCGCCGCTCATGCGCTGGAGCTTGCCGGCGCGGCGCGTTCCCGCCCGATTTGAACCGCAACGTCAAAAGGCCAAGACATGGACACCGCTTTCGCCGCCATCGATATGCCGCGCACGCTGGCCGACACCGCGTACAGTTCGCTGAAACGCGACATCCTGGATTTCCGGCTGGCGCCGGGCGACCGGTTCACCGAAACCGAGATCGCCGAACGCCTGCAGGTCAGCCGCACGCCCGTGCGCGAAGCGCTGTTCCGCCTGGAGCGCGAGGGCTATCTGGAGGTGCGCCAGCGCAATGGATGGCTGGTCAAGCCGCTGGACTTCAACACGCTGGATCATTTCTATGAGCTTCGCAGCGTGCTGGAGGCGGCCGCCGTGCATGCGCTGTGCGCCCCCGGACTGGCGCCCGACCCCATGCGCGCGCTGCAGCCCCTGGCGGAGATCTGGCTGGCGGAGGAAAGCGACAGGTCGAATGATTGCGAATGGCTCGCCGACCTGGACGAACGCTTTCACATCGAACTGGTGGCCGCCGCCGGCAACCCCGAGATCGCGCGCGTGCACCGCGCCGCCACGGAACGGATCCGCATCGTGCGCCGGCTGGACTTCACGCAGCCGGATCGCATCGGCAAGACCTATGAAGAACACGGGGCCATCCTGACCGCCGTGCTCGCACGCGACGCGGCGCGCGCGGCCCAGCTGCTGCAAGCCCATATCCAGGACAGCCAGAACGCCGTGCGCAAGATCACGCTGCACCGGATGTACTCCACGCGCCGGGCAAAAGCCGCGTAATGGCGGCCCACCCCGCGCGGGTCCGGAGCGTTCAGCCCGCGCGCAGCCAGCGATGCAGCACGCGCGAAATGACGGGAATGCAGACAAACACCATGATGGGCGTCAAGGTCACGCTGGTGATCAGGACGCGCCAGAACACCGGCAGGATGCTCAAGTGCTCGCTGACCAGGATAGAGAACACCAGCAGCACCGGGAAGTAGGCCAGCCAGATGCTCACGGCCTGCTTCCAGCGCGGCGGCGCGCTGGTCTTGGGCGCGAACCAGCCCTCCGTGCCGCTCACGCGATGCTCGTGGCTGGCGCGCACCAGGCTGGCTCCGCGTTCCAGCCACATGCGGCGCGGCAGGGACTTTTCCCAGCGGTTCAGGCTGGCCTCGTCGGTAAAGCGCAGCACGATCTGGTACTGGTCGCCGCCCTCGGGCGGCTGCAGCACGCCCGACCCGAGAAAGCCCGGAAAGCCCGCCGCCAGGATTTCGCCCTGGCGCATCCAGGACAGAAAATCGCTATAGCGCTCGGGCGCGATGTGCCGCGTCACCAGCATGGTGACCGGGGCGGAAACAGCGGAACTGGACATGTCGGAACTCCTGGGGCAGCGTGCAGCTTGTTATGCAGTGTTAACCCTAGCAAGCCGCGTGCCAGCTTTGCGGCGCAGCATTTCCCTGGTGCGAGTGACAGTTCTTCTTGATGACAATGAATTTCTCGCACCGCAGCACACACCATATTGGTGATTACCCCTACACAACGCACTGTCTTGGTGCATTCCGGAGATAGACCGATGAACATCAACCTGCCCGAGGTCGTGGCTGAAGTGAAGGCGGCGTTCGAGCGCTACGAGGCGGCGCTGGTCGCCAACGACGTGGACGTGCTGGACACGCTGTTCTGGAACAGCCCGCATACCTTGCGCTACGGCGCCAGCGAGAACCTCTACGGCTACGACGCAATACGCGAATTCCGCGCCGGGCGTTCACCCCAGGGTCTGGCGCGCCGCGTGCTGCGCACCGCCATTACCACCTATGGCAGCGACTTCGCCACCGCCAACCTGGAATTCCAGCGCGACGGCAGCGAGCGCATCGGACGCCAGAGCCAGACCTGGATGCGCACGCCGCAAGGCTGGCGCGTGGTGTCCGCCCACGTCAGCCTGATGACATGAGCCTGTCATCGGCCCGCGCCACACTTGCGGCCCGGCCCGGACATAACAATATGGCGCAATCGGCATTGAGCACGTTGCGCTACGGGTCTACACTGGTCCTTCCTTTTCTCCGTTGGAGCACCCGCCCATGAGCACATACAAGATTGCAGTTTTCGTCGGAAGCCTGCGCGCCGCCTCGATCAATTTGCGCTTGGCCCGTGCGCTCGAAAAGCTGGTTCCCGCCGATTTCAAATTCGAGTATGTGAGCCTGGGTGATGTCCCGCTCTACAACCAGGACAACGAGAACAACCTGCCTGCGCCGGCCGCCAAGCTCAAGCAGCAGATCGCCGATGCGCAAGGCATCCTGTTCGTGTCGCCCGAGCACAACCGCTCGCTGCCGGCCGCCATCAAGAACGCCATCGACTGGGGTTCGCGCCCCTGGGGCCAGAACTCTTGGACGGGCAAGACCGTGGGTGTGGTCGGCGCCTCGCCCAGCGCCGCCGGCACGGCGATGATGCAGCAGCACCTGCGCAACATCCTGGCCGCCGAAGGCGCCAATACGCTGACCACGCCGGAAGTGTTCCTGCAGTACACGGAAGGCCTGGTCGATGACCAGTTCAACATCACCAACGAAGGCACGCGCAAGTTCCTGCAAGGCTGGATCGACCGCTATGTGGACTGGGTCAAGAAACTGAATGCCTGATTGCCGCCGATGCCGGCCGGGGCCCTGCCCCGGGCCGGCGCCGATCGCCCGCTCTACCTCCGGGCGATCAAGCCCCCCGATGCGTCGGGGGGCTTTTTTTTCGCCGCCGCGCCGGACGGCGGTTCAAGACGGGATCTCGCCCGGCAATATATATACTGGCCACTCACAAAAAACGTCCCCTGGGCTGCGTCCGGCACCGCGATGCGCGGGAGTTGCGCCCCATCGGTGAAATATATGGAAAGAACAGAATGAGCGACGTCGTACGGTCCGCCGCGAGAGTGCTGGATTTGCTGGAGTTTTTCTCGGCATCCAGGAGCAGCTATACGCTGGGCGAAATCGCCGGCCGTTTCAGCCTGCCCAAAAGCAGCGCCCTGGGCCTGCTTCGCACGCTCTGTTCGCGCGGCTATGTCGTGCGCGACGAGCAGGGCCAGTACACGCTGAATGCCTACTTTCGCCAACACGGGTTCGGCTGGGGCGGCGACACGCTGGCGCGCCTGGTGGCCATCGCCGCGCCGATGATGGCTGAAATGGCTGCCGAACTCGGCGAAACCGTCAGCCTGGGCTCTTTGCAGGACTCGGGCCACCTGAAAATCCTGGAACAGGCGCTGTCGCATCAGCCCATACGCTACGAAACCACGCCGGGGCAACTGTTCCCGGTGTATTGCACGGCGATAGGCCGAGTCCTGCTGGCGCACTCGACGCCCCAGCGGCGCGACGAAATGCTTGCGCGCCATCCGCGCGAGGCCATCACGCCGTACACCCTGACCGCCCTGGCGGACATCCACGCAAAAATCGCCCAGGCAGCGCAGGACGGCTACAGCGTGGTCGAAGAAGAGGCCGAACGCGGCGGCACGGGCCTGGCAATGGCGATCCTGGACAAGGACGGCCAACCTCTGGCGGCGCTCAACGTCGCATTCATCTCGGCGCGTTTCGCCGACAAGCGCGAGCAGGCTGTGCAGGCACTGCGCCAGCGCGTGGCGGTCATTCAGGCGGCCCTGGGAGAGGGCTGAGCGCTCACTGCGCCAGCCCCGCCCCCCTCCCCCTTTCGTTTAGCCCCGTCACTCGCCTCCCTTGAGGACGGCGAGCGCGTCGGCGCGCGTCCGCCGCAGGCAGGCCCCCCGGCATCTGGCCGCGCGGCTCAATCGGCCATGCAAGCCCCGCGATCCGGCCGCCCGCCCTTCATCAGTAATTCCCCCTATCGACGCGCCCCACCGCTCCCTGCATCATATTCCTGTATGTGAATGACGTTCACATATATGAACGAATGCGGGGCAGGCCTCATCCCGCGCACCATAGACCTCAGCCAATGCGACCATGAACTCCGCGCCTACAGCTACCTCTCCGGCACTGCCAAGATCGACCACTCCCGCCGACATCGCCCCTGTGCAGCCCAAGCGCCAGCTGGCGGCAGCCATGATCGGCAACGTGCTCGAGTATTACGACTTCATCGTCTACGCCTTCCTGGCCTCGACCATCGCCAGGAAGTTCTTCCAAGGCGACGAGGTGGCGGGCCTGCTGGCCAGCTTCGCCACGTTCGGCGTGGGCTTTCTGGCGCGACCCCTGGGCGGCGCGCTGATCGGACGCCTTGCCGACACCCACGGGCGCCGCATCGCCTTGCAGGTCACCATCTTCGGGATGGCCCTGGGCACGGTCGGCATAGGCCTGCTGCCCACCTACGACACCATCGGCCTTGCCGCCCCCGTCCTGCTGGTGGCGCTGCGGCTGGTACAAGGGCTGGCCGCCGGCGGCGAATGGGGCAGCGCCACCGCGCTGATCGTCGAATCCGCGCCCGCGGGCAAGCGCGGCCTCTATGGCGGCTTCGGCCAGGCCTCCATCGCGTCGTCCAATTTGCTGTCCAGCCTGGTCGTGGCCGCGGTTGTCGGCTTGTTCACGACCCAACAGATGGACGACTGGGGTTGGCGCATTCCGTTCCTGATCGGCGGTCTGCTGCTCCCCGTGGGCATCTACATGCGCCGCAACCTCGTCGAGACGCCCGCGTTCACCGAATCCCAGCAACTGGCGCAGACCCGCGTGCCCATGCCTCGCGGCGAAGCGATCAAGATGATGGGCCGCGCGTTCGGGTTCACCATCATCTGGACGGTTTCGTACTACATCATGCTGTCGTACATGCCGACCTTCCTGGTCAAGTACGTCGGCCTGACCCAGTCCCAGGCGCTGAAGTCCAACGCGATCGCGCTGGTGGTGCTGGTGCTGGCCACGCCGTTGTTCGGATGGCTGTCGGACCGCATCGGACGGCGCCCCCTGCTGCTGGCATGCTGCGCGGGATTCATCGTGCTGGCCTATCCGCTCTTCACGGTGATCCTCAACAAGCCATCCTTCGAGACCATCGTCACGATCCAGATCGTATTCAACATCTTCATCGCGGCCTTCTCGGGTGCGGCGCCTTCGGCCCTGTGCGAAATATTCCCCACGCATTCGCGCACCATGCTGCTGTCCATCGGCTACAGCCTGGCGACAGCCATCTTCGGCGGATTCGCGCCCTTCATCGCCACGGCGCTGATCGAATCCACGGGTTCCCCGATCTCGCCCACCTACTACCTGATCCTCGCTGGCGTCGTATCCGGCCTGGTCATTCTTGGCCTGCGCGAAACGGCGCACGAACACTTGAAGTGAGCAGCAAAAAAATGCACAAGGACATTCTTGTTTGGGGCGCCGGCGCAATCGGCGGCACGATAGGCGCATACTTGGCGCGCGCCGGCCACGACGTCACCTTTGTGGACGTGGAGGCCGATCACGTCGCCGCGATCCGCGATCCGGCGCGCGGCCTGAACATTACCGGCGCGATCGACAACTTCCGCGTCCATGCCCCGGCGTGCACGCCAGACTCGCTGCAAGGAACGTGGCGTCGGGTATTCCTGGCCGTGAAGGCGCAGCACACGCTGGACGCGTGCCGCCAATTGCAACCGCACCTGGCCGATGACGGCTACGTCGTGTCGCTGCAAAACGGCCTGTGTGAACGCCAGATCGAAACCGTCGTGGGACGCGAGCGCACGGTCGGCGCCTTCGTGAACTTCGGCGCCGACTGGATGGGTCCTGGCGAAATCATGTATTCCAACCGCGCCGCCGTGGTGGTGGGCGAAGTCGATGGCCGCATGAGCGAACGTATCCAGGCATTGCATCGCGACCTGCAACAGTTCGAACCCGAAGCCCTGCTGAGCGATAACGTGTGGGAATACCTGTGGGGCAAGCTGGCCTACGGATCGCTGTTATTCGCCCAGGCTATCGGCCAGTCCGGAATCGCCGACTGCCTGGCCCGTGAGGAACTGCTTGCGCTGTGGCGCCAGCTGGCGCGCGAAACCATCGACGTTGCGCGCGCCGAGGGCGTTGCGTTGCGAGGTTTCAACGGCTTTGATCCGGCGGCCTTCAGCGAGGGCGCGACCGAGGCACAGGCGCGCGCCAGCGTGGCGGCCATGGTGGCGTTCAACCGCCCCAATCCAAAGACGCACTCCGGTGTGTGGCGCGATCTGGCCGTGCGCAAGCGCCCTACCGAGGTCGACATAATGGCCGGCATCGTCGATATCGGCCGCACGCATGGCATCGCCTGCCCCAAACTGGACAAGCTGACGCGCCTGATCCGCGGCATCGAAGCCGGCCAGCGAACGCTGCATGACGACAACCTGCTGGAGCTGGCGCGTCCATGAGCCCTTTTGATTTCACTGGAAAGACCGTGGTCGTCACAGGTGCCGCGCTGGGCTTTGGCAAGGCCATCGCCGAACAGTTCGCCGCGCTGGGCGCCCGGGTGCATGCCTGCGACTTGCAGCCCATGGCCTTCGCGAACCAGGGCGAACATCCGATCCAAGGTGCGCAATTCGACCTGCTGGACCGCCGCGCCGCCACGCAATGGATACGCGACGTCGAGGCGGCCATGCCCGAAGGCATCGCTGTCCTGGTCAACAATGCAGGCGGCGTGGCCGGGCAGGCGCATGCGCCCCTGGAAACCGTCACGGACGAAGACTGGGACCGCGTGGTCGACATCAACCTGGGCACCGCGTTCACACTGAGCCGCGCCGTCGCGGCCGGAATGAAGGACCGGGGACGGGGTTGCATCGTCAACATCAGTTCGGGCGCCGCCCTGCAGGCTTCGCTGACCGGCGTGCAGGCCTATTGCGCAAGCAAGCATGCAGTACTGGGACTGACGCGCCAACTGGCGCACGAACTGGGTCCGCACGGCGTGCGCGTCAATGCCGTGGCGCCCGGCTTCGTCATCACCAACGCCGCCACCCAGCGGCAATGGGACGCCATGGGCGCGGACGGCCAGGCTGCACTGTTGCGTGGCATCGCGTTGCGCCGGCTGGCCTCGCCGCAAGACATTGCCAATGTCACGTTGTGGCTGGCCTCGGAGCTGGCGGCCATGGTTAACGGCCAGATCATTTCCGTGGACGGCGGCAAATAGTCCATTCAACTCTTTTGAGACTCACACCATGAATACACCGACCGACCAGGAACCCTGGCAATGGCCCGAAGCGCACTGGCGCAAGGTCGTCAACGGCGTACGCGCGGGACGCGCGCTGCATCCGGCAAAATGGCCCGGCGGCGCGCCCTTCGCCGTGGCCCTGTCCTTCGACAGCGACCACGAAACCAATGAACTTCGCGATGGCGGCAAGTCCATCAACCGCCTGAGCTGGGGCCAATACGGCAACAGGGTGGGCATACCGCGCATCGAGCGGCTGCTGCAACGCTACGGCGTGCGAGCCAGCTTCTACGTGCCCGCGGTTGCAGCGCTGCTGTATCCCGAGGAGCAGCAGCGCCTGGCCGCCGTCGGGCATGAGATTGCGCTGCACGGCTGGATCCATGAATTGAACTCTGTGCTGCCCTACGAGGCTGAGCGCGACCTGCTGCTGCGCGCCTCCGACACCCTGACCGCAATCACCGGAATCCGCCCAGTGGGCATGCGCACGCCGTCCTGGGACTTCAGCCCGCACACGCTGCGCATCGCCATGGAAATGGGTCTGGAGTACGACTCCTCGCTGATGGCCGACGAAGACTGCTACGAGCTGATGCTAGACGGCCAGCCTACCGGCGTGATCGAGTTGCCGGTGGAATGGATTCGCGACGATGCCGTGTACTTCATGATGCATCGCTTCCAGTCCCTGCGGCCCTACACGCCGCCCAAGGACGTACTGGATATCTTCGTGCGCGAGATGGAAGGCGCCGAGGCCGACGGCGCCATCTTCCAGTTGACGATGCATCCGCACATCATCAGCGCCCGATCGCGCATCTGGATCCTGGAAGAGGTCATCCGCCTGGCGCAAGCCAAGAGCGCATGGATCGCCACGCACGCCGACGTGGTGCGGCATGTGCGGGAGCATGGAGCCTGAATCGCGCGCCGGTTGAACAGGCTTCCGAAGGGAGTTGCGCGGCGCCGGGCTGCGCCCTCCAGACTTATCCCCTTCAACTGTGGAGAAAGGTGAGGACAGCTTTGGGGTAGACCCAAAATTCCCTGTCCCGCCAAGCACTTGCAATCGGTGGTTAAAAAATGCGCAATCATCCTTTTGGATGAGTTTTGGCGCAGTTATCCACTTGAAGCGGGCCCGATTCTCCCTGTGCCGCCCCGCTTCCTCGCCCTGTGTGGAATTGTCCCAGCATTCTGTGGAAAAGCATGAGGACAGTATGAGGGCAGGTCGAAAATCCCCTTCCATATCAATGTCCTGCAGGGGGTGGTCAAGAAAGGCCCAAACGCTGTCGTGCGGGCTCCGGGTTGTCCCCGTCAAATGTGGATAAGCCTGAGGACAGCCTGCGGGTAGTCGTCAAAAACCCTTATGGACCATGGACTTGGAACCTGCGGGCAAGAAACGCTCAGCCGCGAGCCAGCGCGGCGGCGCCACCGCGGCCGGCTCGGCGTTGGGGATAACGAAAGAGGCTTGTCCCCATGGAATGTGGACAAGCCTCTGAACAGTCGGACAACAAGTCGATAAAAGCCTTACCGAACAACGACTTGAAGTCGCTGAGCAATAAATGCCCCACGCCGCGCAGGGCGCGCGCGCTTGCGGCGAGAGAAATCAGCGCCGTGGAATCACTCGTTCCCTTCCAGCCGCATGCCGATCTTCATACCGACCTGCCAGTACGCCACCTTGCCGTCCTTGATGTGGCCGCGCACCTCGGTGACCTCGAACCAATCCAGGTTGCGCAACGTCTCGGACGCGCGCGCAATGGCTTGGGAGATTGCATCATCGGTGGACTTGGTGGAAGAGCCCACCAATTCGATTTGCTTGTAGACATGATTCGACATAGCTCGTCTCCACTATCGGGGGTGAGTCGTGAATCGTCGGTGCGCTGGCCTTGTCCCGGCGCTTACGACCGGCAATCCATTCGAACACACAGGATACCCCCACGGCGCTAGAGTGGTGTTACGAGTTTCGTCGCCCGGTCTCGGTCTCGATCCGGGGCTGACGGCGGAGTCCGCTTTTGCAACGCGAATCAAGGGAGGTCGCCATGCCTGAACGAAAAACCCTGGAACGCGCCGCGCGCGACAAGCGCCAAGGCAAGTCCGCGTCCACGCAGGCCGGAGAATTCGTGCGCGAGGAAATCGACCACGTGCGCGAAGGCAAGCACGGAGTGCGGTCCACCAAGCAGGCCATCGCAATCGGCCTGTCCAAGGCCCGCCGCGCCGGAGTCAAGCTGGCCGCCCCCAAGAAAGCCAGCGCCGCGACCCAGCGCAAGGCCGAGCAAGACAGCCATGCCGCCCACGACGGCCACGCCAAGTCGCCCACGCGGGCCAAAGCCACCACCAAGGCACTGAAGAAGGAAAGCGCCAAGCCGGCGTCGCACGCGGCGCTGTCGCGCAACGCCAGCAAGACCGCCGGCAAGCGCACGGCCGCGCAACGGTCCGCCGCTGCCCGCAAGGCCGCGGCCACCAAGGGCGCTGCCGGTCGATCGGCCGCCGCCAAGAAGGCCGCGCATACGCGGGCGGCGAACAAGCGGGCCGCGGGCGGACAGCATCACGCCGCTCGCTGAATGGACGCCGTCGCGGGCAACGGTCCGCGCCGCTATCCGGCTTCGAAGACTCTGAAGCGCTCTTGCAGGAACTCCCGCAAGCGCCTGACGGCCGGCGACAGCAACATGCGGTGCACGCACAGCAGGTACAGCGGCGAAGGCTCGCTGACATAGCCGGTCAATAGCTCGACGAGCCGGCCGGCCCGCAGGTCCGTCAGGACGTCATAGCGCGACTTATAGGCCACGCCATGGCCCGCCAGCGCCCAGCGGCGCACCAGGTCGCCATCGTCGCCGACGCGGTCGCCCTTGACCGGCACGGTGAGGCTGGTGCCGTCGCGCTCGAACGTCCAGCGGTCGTGCAGCGTCTCGCCCAGCACGAAGGACAGGCAGTTGTGGCGGCGCAAGTCCGCCGGCGCCTGCGGCACGCCGTGGCGCGCCAGGTACGCGGGCGAAGCGCAGACCACGCGGCGGTTGTGTTCGGCCAGGGGCAAGGCCACCAGCCCCGAATCGTTCGGCGTGCCATAGCGCACGGCGATGTCGACAGGCTGGCGGTACAGGTCGGCCAGCCGGTCGCTGATGCGCAGCTGGAAGCTGACGCGCGGATGCTGCTGCTGGAAGTCGTCCAGCCAGGGCAGCAGGACATGCCGGCCCAGGTCCGACGGGATGGACACGGACAGGGTGCCGGAAATGTCCGTCTTGTCGCGCGCCATCGCGTTCCTGCCGGCTTCCAGCGTGGAAATGGCCGAGCGCGCATACTCCAGATAGCGCTCGCCATCGCTGGTCAGTCGCAGGCTGCGGGTGGACCGCACGAACAGCCGCGCCTCCAGCGCGAGTTCCAGGCGCTTGAGCGCGGCGCTGGCCACGGCCGGGGTCAGGTCCAGCTCACGCGCGGCGGCCGAAAAACCGCCGAGGTCGGCCGCCGCGATGAAGATCCTCAAGTCCTCGAATCGGACCATTCCCGCCTCATTTTCAAAAAAATATTGAAACTGCCTGCGATGCTAGCCCGTTTTTCATCGTTGTGGACTAGGTAATCATGCAGACATTCCCCGACACGCATGGAGTCACCACATGAAAATCGAACTCAAGGGCAAGAAGGCTTTGGTCACCGGGTCGTCCGGCGGCATCGGATTGGCCATCGCCATCGGCCTGGCCGAGGCCGGCGCGCAGGTCGTGCTGCATGGCCGCAACGCGGACAAGCTGGCGCAGGCTGCCCGGGCCGTCGCCCAGCAGGCTCCCGGCGCCCAGGTCAGCACGGTGCAGGCCGACGTGGCCACGGCGGATGGCGCGGCCTCGATATGCGCCGCGCATCCCGACGTGGACATCCTGGTCAACAACGCCGGCTATTTCGCGCCCAAATCGTTCACCGAAATCACGGACGACGATTGGCAGACCATGATGGACACCAACGTCATGAGCGGCATCCGCCTGTCGCGCTACTACCTGCCGCGCATGACGGCCGCCAACTGGGGCCGCATTGTTTTCATCTCCAGCGAATCGGCCGTGCAGATTCCCGCCGAAATGATCCACTACGGCGTCAGCAAGACGGCCCTGCTGGGCGTGTCGCGCGGCCTGGCGGAGCTGACCGCCGGCACCGGCGTCACGGTCAACGCCGTGCTGCCCGGCCCCACCCGTTCGGAAGGCGTCTCCGACTTCTTCGCCGAAATGGCCAAGGAACAAGGCGTCAGCCAGGAGCAGATGGAGCGCGACTTCGTCGCCCAGCACCGCCCCACGTCGCTGCTGCGCCGCCTGGCCACGGTCGAGGAAGTGGCCAACATGGTCGTCTACACCTGCTCCACGCAAGCCTCGGCCACCAACGGCGCCGCGCTGCGCGTGGACGGCGGCGTCGTCCGCTCCATCATCTGACCGCACCGAGCCCAAGCCATGAAAGCCATCGCCTACTTCAAGAACCTGCCCGCCGACAACGCCGAAGCCTTGCAGGACATCACCGTCGCCGACCCCGCGCCGGGCGACCATGACCTGCTGGTGGATGTGCACGCCATCTCGGTCAACCCGGTGGACGTGAAGATCCGCGCCAACCGCAAGCCCAAGGACGGCCAGCCCGAGATCATCGGCTGGGACGCCGCCGGCATCGTGCGAGCCGTCGGCGCCAGGACCAGCCTCTTCAAGCCGGGCGACCGCGTCTGGTACGCCGGCGCCCTGACCCGCCCCGGCGCCAACAGCGAACGCCATGTGGTGGACGAGCGCATCGTCGGCCACATGCCCAAAAGCCTGGACTTCGCGCAGGCAGCCGCCCTGCCGCTCACCACCATCACCGCTTGGGAGTTGTTGTTCGACCGCCTGCGCGTGCTGGACAACGCCGCCCCCAGCCAACACAGCCTGCTGGTCATCGGCGCGGCCGGAGGGGTGGGTTCGATCCTGGTGCAGCTGGCCCGCCAGCTGACCGGGCTGACCGTGATCGGCACGGCGTCGCGCCCCGAGACGCAGGCCTGGGTGCGCGACCTGGGCGCGCACCACGTCATCGACCATGGCAAGCCGCTGACCGAAGAGCTCAAGCGCATCGGCTTCGGGCATGTCAGCTTTATCGCCGGCCTGAATCAGACCGACCGGCACTTCCCGCAAATGGCCGAAGCGATCGCGCCGCAGGGCAAGATCGCGCTGATCGACGACCCCGCCGCCATCGACGTGCGCCTGCTCAAGGCCAAGTCGGCCTCCCTGCATTGGGAATTCATGTTCGCGCGCCCGCTGCACGGCACGCCGGACCTGATTGCCCAGCACGAGCTCCTGAACCAGGCGGCCCGCCTGATCGACAACGGCACGCTGCGCACCACGCTTGGAGAGCACTACGGCAAGATCAATGCCGAGAACCTGCGGCGGGCCCACGCGTTCATCGAAAGCGGCAAGGCGCGGGGCAAGATCGTGCTGGAAGGGTTCTAGCGTTCAGGCGCCTTGCGCCTTACCCGCGCCCTTCGCGCCTGGCGCGCGCATGCGGATCGCTGATCTCGGTTTCCAGTTCAGCGATCAGCCACTCGAACCAGCCATTCTCCGTGCGGGCGTACACCACCGCGGCCGGCGTCTTGCCTTCGCGCCAGCCGGGCTGGTGCGTGTCCATCCACGAGGACAGGCTCTTGTGCGGCGCCAGCAGACCCGACAGCCAGGACCATACGTACTCAGGCACGTTGCGGCGAAACCCCTTCGCGCTGGCGTAGATGGTCGGCTCAAGCGGCAGGTTGCCGGAGCGGGCCAGCTTCGCCTGCACCCGGCGCAGCGTCTCGGCGGCAGCCTGCAATTGTTCAGTGCTGAGCTTTTTCACGTAATGACTCCTAGACTTGGTTTGACCGGATTATCACCGGAGGGCTGGCGCTTACAAAGCCCCGCATGCCCGCGCGTCACGCGTCACGCGGCGGCATGAGCGCGAGCAAGGCGGTTGCGCTGAAGCGCTCGCCGGGCGCCAGCTCCCGCATGCCGGTGCGGGTATCGCCGGCAGCAGCCAGATTGAAGGCATCCGCCACATTGGTTACCGGTTCAACGCAAAGAAAGTCGGCGCCCGGCGCCGTGTACACCACCAGGTGCGCGAACGCCGGATCCGCGTGCAGCGCCAGCTCGTGGCCATCCGGCCAGTGCAAGGTCGCTCGCCCCTGCCATTGCGACAGATAGGTATCGCAGCCCTCGTCGCACTGGCGCAGTTCGCGCACATGCGTCACCTGGCTGCCCACGGGCAAGCCGTCCGCGCCGGCCGGCCAGATGCGCCGGGCGTGCAGCGTCACCCGCTGGGCCGTGAAGTAGGGATGAATACCCAGGCCGAACGGCATGGGCGTGTCGCCCTGGTTCGCGATGGCCAGCGTCAGGCTTAAGCCCCGCGAATCCAGGCGCCAGCGCTGCACGCATTCGAACGGCCACGGCCAGCCCAGCACGCCGGCGGGCTGGTTCAGTACCAGGTCGACGCTGTCTTCGGTCCGGTTGCGGACCTGCCAGGCCTGGAAGAGCCCCGCGCCATGGATCGCCTGCGGCCTGCCCGGCACGGACTGCAAGACATGCCTGGCGCCGTTGAAAGTGAACACGCCGTCGCGGATGCGATTCGAGTAAGGCGCCAGCGGATAGGACCCCGCGCGTGGCCATTTGCCTGCCGGCCATTCCGTGGCGCTCAGCGGCACGATCCAATCATGCCCGCCCGTGGACAGGCGCGTCAGCCGCCCGCCGCCGCCAGGCGCAAACTCGGCCCGGTGCGACCCGCTGGCGATGGAAACGCGCTCGCTGGCATCCAGCACGGCGGGAACGGCAAAATCCTGCATGGCTCTGTGGCTCCGGCGGCCTCGACGAGGGCCGCGACCTGCGATTGTGCCCGGCCGCAACCTCCGGCCGCAAGCTCGCCGGTTCGCAACCTGCTGGCCTCAGCGTTCCAGCAGGACCTCGGCAAGCGCAAGCACCTTTGCCTGCGGAGCATCCTTGCGCCAGACAAGGCGGGTTTTCACGCTGCCAAAACGCGCAGGCAGGCGATGGATGCTGAGCCGGTCTTTCTCGGCATAGCCCGCAAGCACGCTGCGCGGCACCAGCGCCACCCCCATGCCCACTGCCACGCAACCCAGTATCAGATGATACGAACCCATCTCGACGATCCGCTCGGGCATCACATGCCCCCGGGCAAACCATTCCTCCAGCCGCAGTCTGTGCGGACAGCCTGGATGAAAGGCAAGAATTGTCTTTTTCGGCAAGTCCTTGGGCGTGGCAATCGGCGCATGCCGGGCTTCCGCCACGATCACCAGTTCCTCCACATAGATCTCCCGGGTTGCCAGGCGGGGATCCGATAGCGGCCCCGCGACCAGCACCGTGTCGAGCTGGGAATCGAGCAACCGCCGGATCAGGTCGCGCGGATCGCCGGAATAGAGCTCCAGCGCGACTTCGGGATAGCGTTGGTGAAAGCGGTCGAGCGGCTCGGGCAATCTTGCCGCAGCCGTGCTTTCCATGGCGCCCACCCGCAATACGCCCACCGGCCTGTCCACTTGCACCGCGTTGCTGGCTTCCCGGGCCAGTTCAAGCAGGCGGTCCGCATAGCCCAGGAGAATCTGTCCCGATGGCGACAACTGGAGCCGGCGCCCTTCGCGTATGAACAACGCGACCCCCAGCTTGCGCTCCAGGGCCTGGATGCGCGCCGTCACGCTCGACTGCGCGCGGTGCAGAACGTCCGCCGCGCGCAGCACTCCTCCCGCCTGCACGACCGTCCTGAAAACCTGTAGGTCTGAAAGGTCCATATATCGTTTTTAGAGAATTGTTTGTTCGTTATAAATCGTTTTTATAAATTCATCCATCAACCTATAGTCACCTGGCCATGCACGGATCAGCGCATTCTCAAGGAGCCTCTGGACGACATGCCAACACAAACCCATAGCTTGTCTCCAACGCTGGCGTCCGGACGCAGGCCATGGGTGACCGGCGTTCTCTACGGGCTCGCCGTCGCCCTGATCTGGTCGGGCTGGTCCGTCGCCACGCGCCTTGCGGTCACCACCAGCCTGCGCCCCTACGACGTGACATTCCTGCGCTTTGCGGTATCCGCCCTGTTCCTGTGGCCGGTGCTTGCCCGCAACCGGCTGGACATCGCGCGGATCGGCATCTCGCGGCTGCTTGTCATGGTGCTGGGCGCCGGCGTGCCCTTCATGTTGCTTGCCTCGTCCGGCATGCGTTTCGCGCCGGCCTCGCACGTCGCCACGCTGATGATTGGCGCCATGCCGATCTGGGTAGCCGTCCTGTCCGGCCTGCTGTTCGGCGAACGCTTCACGCGACGTCAGCTCGGCGGCATGGCCGCGGTCGTCGCGGGGGTGCTCTGCATTGGCGGCTACGCCCTGCTGGCCAATCGCGCAGCGGGTGAATGGCGCGGAGACCTGCTGTTTCTGCTGGCCGGCCTTTGTTTCGCCGCCTTCACCATTGCGCAGCGCCGCTCGGGCATCAGCCCCTGGCAGGCGACGGCGCTGGTCAATGTCAGCTCTGCCGTCCTGTTCACGCCCATCTACTTCCTGTGGCTGGAACCGAACCTGTTTTCCGCGTCGCCCGGGGAACTCGCGCTGCAGGTGCTGGCGCAAGGAGTCTTTGTCGCCATCCTGGGAATGTACTGCTATGCGCAGGCCGTGCAGCGCCTGGGCGCCCCGCGCGCCGCCATGTTCGGCGCCCTGGCGCCCGCGTTCGCGGTGATGATCGGGATGCTCTTCCTGCGCGAATTCCCCGCCTGGACAACCCTGGCCGGCATAGGCCTGGTCATGGCCGGTGTTGCGCTGGTAGTCGCCGGGGGACGGGTGCGCGCCGCGGGATTGGCCGGGACGAGCAAGCCTGAGGCAGGGAAAATACGCAATACGGTCTAAAAGCTCCCTCGGCGCCGCAGTCCCTCTTCCGCCCCGATACAATCACGGGCATGAATTCAGCAATACAAAACACCGCCGCCGACGCCCACGCGGGCCACACCCCCATGATGCAGCAATACCTCCGCCTTAAAGCGGAGGCCGGACCCTTGCTGCTCTTTTACCGCATGGGCGACTTCTATGAGATGTTCTACGAAGACGCCGAGCGCGGCGCGCGTCTGCTCAACCTGACGTTGACCAAGCGCGGTTCGTCCAACGGCATCCCGATCCCGATGGCGGGCCTGCCCGTCCACGCCATGGAGCAATACCTGGCGCGCCTGGTCGCCATGGGCGAGTCCATCGCCATCTGCGAGCAGATCGGCGATCCGGCGGCGTCCAAGGGGCCGGTCGAGCGCCGCATCGTGCGCATCGTGACGCCCGGCACGCTGACCGACGACGCGCTGTTGCCGGCCAAGGCCGACCGCGCGCTGGCCGCGGTGTTCGTCAGCGGCAACGCGCGCGCGCCCCGCGCCGGACTGGCCTGGCTCAACCTGGCCAGCGGCGAGTTCCGCGTCACCGAGTGCGCGCCCGCCCAGCTGGAATCCGAGCTGCACCGCGTCGCGCCGGCCGAGATCATCTGCGCCGACAGCGCCGACTTCGATTTTCCGTTCGAAGGCGCCCGCTCGCGCGTGCCGGACTGGCACTTTGAAAACGACGGCGCGCGCGCTCATCTGCTGGCGCACTTCAAGACGGATACGCTGGCGGGCTTCGACATCGAAGACATGCCGGCCGGCATCTGCGCGGCGGGCGCCCTGCTGCGCTATGCCGCGCGTACGCAGTCGCAGGCGCTGGCCCACGTTCAAAGCCTGTCGGCGGAGCGCCCCGGCCAGTACGTGCTGCTGGATCCGGTGACCCGCCGCAACCTGGAACTGACGCAGACGCTGTCGGGCGAAGACTCGCCGACGCTGTTCTCGCTGCTGGACGGCTGCCGCACGCCCATGGGCAGCCGCCTGCTGCGCCGCTGGCTGCACCACCCCTTGCGCGAGAACGAACAGGCGCTGGCGCGCCAGCAGGCCATCTCGGCGCTGCTGGCGGGCCGCATGGACGTGGAGCAGACCTTCGGTTCGGCCGGCCTGCTCGAAGCCCTGCGCGCCGCCCTGAACGCCTTTCCCGATATTGAACGCATCGCGGCGCGCCTGGCGCTGCGTTCGGTGCGCCCGCGCGAACTGGCCAGCCTGCGCGACGCGCTGGAGTCCCTGCCCGCGCTGCGCGACCTGGTCGAACCGATGGCGGGCTCGCCCCGGCTGGGCGAGCTGATCTCGCACCTGTCGGTGGACCCTGCGCTGGCCGCCCTGCTGGTGCGCGCCATCGCGGCGGAGCCGGCCGTGGCCATCCGCGATGGCGGCGTGCTGGCGGCGGGCTTTGACGCGGAACTGGACGAATTGCGCGGCCTGGCCGCCGATGGCGGCGATTTCCTGGTGCAGCTGGAAGCGCGCGAACGCGAGCGCACCGGCATCAGCAACCTGCGCGTGGAATTCAACCGCGTGCATGGCTTCTACATCGAAGTCACCAAGGGCCAGACCGCCAAAGTGCCGGAAGACTACCGGCGCCGCCAGACGCTCAAGAACGCCGAACGCTACATCACGCCCGAGCTCAAGACCTGGGAAGACAAGGTGCTGTCGGCGCAGGACCGTTCGCTGGCCCGCGAGAAATGGCTGTTCGAACAGTTGCTGGACGTGCTGGCCGAGCACGTGCGCCCGCTGTCCGACTGCGCCGCGGCGCTGGCGGAGCTGGACGCGCTGGCCGCCCTGGCGGAACATGCGCGGCGCCACGACTGGATCGCGCCCGAACTCTCGGAGCAGGCCGACATCGACATCGAGGCCGGCCGCCATCCCGTGGTCGAACACGCGATCGAACGCTTCACGCCCAATGGCTGCCGCCTGGATCCCGCGCGGCGCATGCTGCTGATCACCGGCCCGAACATGGGCGGTAAGTCGACCTACATGCGGCAGGTGGCGCTGATCGTGCTGCTGGCCCGCATCGGCAGCTTCGTACCCGCGTCGCGCGCCCGCATCGGCAAGATCGACCGCATCTTCACCCGCATCGGCGCGGCCGACGACCTGGCCGGCGGACGCTCGACCTTCATGATGGAAATGACCGAGGCCGCCGCCATCCTGTCGGCCAGCACGCCCAACAGCCTGGTGCTGATGGACGAGATCGGCCGCGGCACGTCCACCTACGACGGCCTGGCGCTGGCCTGGGCCATCGCCTGCCGCCTGCTGGCGCACAACCGCGCGCTGACGCTGTTCGCCACCCACTATTTTGAACTGACCCGCCTGCCGGCCGAGCAGCCCGCTTCCGCCAACGTCCACCTGGCCGCCGCCGAATCGGCGGGCGGCATCGTGTTCCTGCACGAAGTGCGCGAAGGCCCCGCCAGCCGTAGCTACGGGATCCAGGTGGCGCAGCGCGCGGGCGTGCCCGCCGCCGTGATCCGCCAGGCCACCCGCGAACTCGAGCGCCTGGAAGCCCAGGGCGCGCCCACGCCGCAACTCGGCCTGTTCTCGGCCGCGGCCGAGGCCGACGCGCAGGCCTATGCCGAGGCCGAGCGCTCGGACGCCATTGAGGCGCTGGACACCCTGCGCGAAGAACTCGCCGCCATCGACCCCGACAGCCTCACCCCGCGCGAAGCGCTGGATGCCCTTTACCGCCTGAAGAAGCACCTCCAATGAACCTTGACCACCCCTTGCCGCTTCTGGGCAATCAGAGCCCCAACGACTTCATGCGCCGCTATTGGCAAAAGAAGCCGCTGCTGATCCGCCAGGCCATCCCCGCCTTCAAGCCGCCGCTCACCATCGCCGCCATCAAGAAGCTGGCGCGCCGCGACGACGTCGAGTCCCGCCTGATCTGGCGCGAGAACGGCGAATGGCAAATGGAAAACGGCCCCTTCGCGCGCCTGCCCAAGGACAACGAAGGCGACTGGACCCTGCTGGTGCAAAGCGTGGACCTGCACAGCGACGCCGCCTCCGAACTGATGGGGCTGTTCCGCTTCATTCCCGATGCCCGCCTGGACGACGTGATGATCAGCGTCGCCAGCCACGGCGGCGGGGTCGGGCCGCACTTCGACAGCTATGACGTGTTCCTGCTGCAGGCCGCGGGCGAACGTGAATGGAGCTACGGCCGCCAGAAGGACCTGTCCCTGGAGCCGGACCTGCCGCTGAAGATCCTGAGCAACTTCCAGCCGGAAGAAAAGGCCGTGCTGGCCCCGGGAGACATGCTCTACCTGCCGCCGCAGGCCGCCCATGACGGCATTGCGGTGGGCGACGGCTGCATGACCATCTCCATCGGTTTTCGCGCCCCCACGCAGGCGACGCTTGCGCGCGGCCTGCTGGAAGCGGCCGCCGACCAGGTCATGGCGCGCGTCGGTCTGTTGGGCGGCCCCTACGGCGAACCGGCGCTGCCTGGTCCGAAGCTGTCCGCCGTCTATCGCGATCCGGCCCAGCCGGCCGTGAATACGCCGGCTGCACTGCCCGACGGGCTGGTCGCCGCCACCCTGGAGACCGTGGAAAAGCTGCGCTTCGACGATGCGCTGGCCTCGCGATTCCTGGGTTGCTGGCTGACGGAGCCCAGCAACCTCAGCGTATTCGATGCGCCCGAGGGCATGGCTGTCGACCTGGAAGAAGACTGGCCCGCCGCCGGCCGCCTGGTGCTGGATCGCCGCAGCCGCATGCTGTATCGCGGCAAGCAGCTCTTCATCAATGGCGAGACGGCCATGGTGCCGGCGGACGCCGCGCTGCGCCTGCTGGCCGATGCGCGCAGCCTCGACTGCTCGGATGGCGCCTGCGCGCGCCTGTCCGACGATGCCCGCTCATGCCTGGCCGATTGGCTGGATTCGGGGTGGATCCACTACCTGCCTGCGTAGTATCTGGAAACGTCCGCGTATCTGTGTTGCACAGAAAGAAATCAGGTCTGTAAGCCGGGTCACATCAAGAAAGACATAACACGAAGCTGAAAGGTTTGTTGCCGTTGGGATGCGACCTCTTTAACTTTCATACGCGATGGCGCCGGACCTTCCTGTAGCCTGAATTCTGGTTTCCCCTAACGGGGTTTCAAGAGTCGTCATCTATAGGAGTCCAAATAATGATGAGCAAAACCTTGATTATTGCCTCGGTGCTGGCCGTCGCGCTCAGCGCTTGCAACAAGAAGGAAGATGCCCCGGCGCCCGCGACCACCCCCACCCCGGGCGCCAGCACGCCTGCACCGAGCACCACGCCCCCGGCCACCTCTCCTGCTCCGGCGCCCACGCCGGGCACCACGCCTGGCGGCGGTTCGACCACCCCGGGCGGATCGACCACCCCCGCGTCGTAATAATTCAGGCACGAACCCCCGCTCTGAAGACGCAAGAAAGCCCTGGCATGCCAGGGCTTTTTTACGCACGACGGAAACGCCCATGAAAAAAGGCCCTTGCGGGCCTTTTTTCAATTTGCCCCCTGGCGGGGACTGGAAGGCCGCTGGCGGCCCCCCAATGCTTACATCTTGTCCTTCAGCACGCTCAGCAGGCGCTGGGCGGTTGCGCTGCTGTCGGGCGTGCCGTTGGCGTCCAGCACCGTGACCGTGGTCTGGTCGCCGCTGGCGGCCAGGTGGATGCGGTACTGCGGCGCCTGAGCCTTCTTGTCGCCCGAGAACATGCGGCTGAAGAAGCCCGGCTGGTCGATCTTCTCGCCCGTGTCGGTATCCACGTAGCGCACGAAGTAGTCGCCGGCGGAACGGTCGCGGTCTTCCACGGCGAAACCGCCGCCGTCGAGCGCCACGCCGACACGACGCCATGCGCGGTCGAACGATTCGCTGACGATGAGCGATGCGCCTTGGGCGCGGACATCTTGCTGCACGGCAGGCTTTTGCGGCGCGGCTTCAGCCTGCTGCACCAGCTTGCGGGCGCTGTCGACGTCCGAGCCCAGGTAGACCATCATGCGCGCCAGCATGGCGGCATTCAGGCCCGGATCTTCCTTGCCGTTCTGCCACTGCACCTGGCCGCCGTCGGCACCCACGCGCTTTTCGAGCATCTGGCGATGGCTGACATAGACTTCGGTGTGGCCGTTGACGCGTTCGACGCGGGTGCGGAATTTCTCGCGCTCGCCGCTGTCCCAGGCCGATTCCAGCACCGCGCCCAGCGCCTGGCGCAGCCAGCTTTCCGGGATCTTGGCGCGGTTTTCAGCCCAGTCCGTTTCGATCAGGCCGGCCGCGGGGTTGTTGCTGGCCACGGTAAAGCCGTTTTCGGTCCAGAAGTCGACCAGGCGCGGGAACACTTCCTCGGGAGCGCGGTCCACGACCAGCCAGCGCAGATCACCGTCGCGCTCGACGCGCATGTCCTGGCGGCCGGGAAGCACATTGCTGGTCTTCGGGGAGCTGGCCTGGGCCTGGCCCTGCTGCTGGAACTGCGAGTACGTCGTCGAGCCCGAAGCCGGCGCGCGGTAGCGCGGATCGCTGTTAGCCTGGGTCAGATCGGGCGGAATGCTCAGAGGCTCTCCACGCTGAGTGACGGCGCTCTTGTAGTTGACGGATTCTTCATTGCCCAGGAATTGGTTGACCTCGGAGCAGCCGGCCAACAACACCAGAGACATCAATGCCGACAAACCGGCATGACGCTTGTTCATACGTATCCTCACGATATTTAGAGCAGACCCGTTTCCTGGAGCGCGCCGCGCACCGTTGCGTGATGCTGCGCCCCCAGTTCAACCAGCGGAAGCCGGTAGCCCAGTGCGCTGCGGCCCATTTCGGCCAGAGCCCACTTGACGGGGATGGGATTGGCTTCAACGAACAAAGCCTTGTTCAGACGCGCCAGGTACGCGTTAAGTTCACGGACCTTCGGCACGTTGCCAGCCAGGGCGGCGGCACAGAGCTCGCGCATGAGCTTGGGCGCCACATTGGCCGTAACGGAAATATTGCCGCGCGCGCCCAGCAGGATCAGGGCGGCGGCGGTGGGATCATCGCCGCTGAAGACCTGGAAGCTGGCAGGCGCTTCACGCAACAGCAGGCCGCCGCGGGCGATATCGCCGGTGGCGTCCTTGATGCCGATGATGCCCGGGACCTGAGCCAGGCGCAGAACCGTTTCGTTGCTCATGTCGGCAACCGTGCGGCCCGGCACGTTGTACAGGATGGTGGGCAGATCGACGGCTTCCGCAATGGTGCGGAAGTGGCGGTACAGGCCTTCTTGCGAGGGCTTGTTGTAGTAAGGGACGACCGACAGGCCGGCCTGCGCGCCAACCGCCTTGGCGTGGCGCGTCAGGTGGATGGCTTCATCGGTGGAGTTTGCACCCACGCCGGCGATGACCGGGATGCGGCCAGCGGCGTGCTCGACGGCAACGCGGATCAGTTCCGCGTGCTCTTCCATGGAGACCGTGGGCGACTCCCCGGTGGTGCCCACCACCACAAGTGCGTCGGTTCCTTCCTGAATATGCCAGTCGATCAACGACCGGTAGGCAGCATAGTCAAGGCTGCCGTCGGGCTGCATTGGGGTGACCAGGGCCACCATGCTGCCCTGGAAATTAACGCCTGCGGCGGTTGCAGGGGATGCCATAAATGTAGGGCTCCAAAGCCCCGCGGCAGGATGCCCCAGGGCCAGAATCAATGAAACCGCTGAGTTTAACGGATATTGGCCAAAATCCTACAGAAACCACTGAACGATCGTCGTCCCCAGCCCCAGCACCGGACGCATCAAAAGCCACAGCACGTCGGTGACCAGCAGGATGATGACGATCACCAGTCCATATGGCTCTATTTTCGAATACTGCCAGGCCAGGCGGTTGGGCAGCAGGCTGAAAAGGATGCGTCCCCCGTCCAGCGGCAGGATGGGCAGCAGGTTCAGCGCCATCAGCACCAGGTTGACGTTCACGCCGGCCATGGCCATTTCAAACCAGAAGCTCTCTTGCAGGCCGCTTTCCATGAACAGGCGCAGCGACAGCGCCCACAGGATCGCCATGAACAGATTGGCCGCCGGCCCCGCCAGCGCCACCCACAGCATGTCTTTCTTGGGACGGCGCAGGCGGCCGAAGTCCACCGGCACGGGCTTGGCCCAGCCGAACAGCATGCCCGGGCTGCCCAGCAGCTTGGAAGCCAGCAAGATCGCGACCGGCACCAGCAGCGTGCCGACGGGATCGATATGCCGCGCCGGATTCAGGCTGACGCGACCGGCCTGATAGGCGGTAGGGTCGCCCAGCATGCGCGCGACAAAGCCGTGAGCGGCTTCGTGCAGGGTGATGGCGAAGATAACCGGTATCGCGTAGACCGCAATGGTTTGGATGATGTCATTCATGGCGAACCGGATTGTAGATGAGCCCCGTGCCGGCGAATGCCGGCACGCAAGGCATGGCGTAGGGCAAGATCAAACAAGTCCCAGCGTGGCCGGGTCGCCGCGTCCGACGCGCACCACCACCGGCTCTTCGGCGGTGAGGTCGATCACGGTGGTCGGCGATTGCGGGCAGGCGCCCGCGTCGATGATGGCCGCCAGCTCGTGGTCGTAGCGCTCGCGGATATCCTCAGCGTCGTTCAGCGCTTCGGATTCGTCCTTGGGAATCAGCGTGGTGGAGAGCAAGGGCGCCCCCACCTGCTCAAGCAGGCCCAGCAGGACGACGTGGTCGGGGACACGGATGCCGATGGTCTTGCGCGAAGGATGCGAGACGCGTCTCGGCACTTCCTTGGTGGCTTCAAGAATGAAGGTCCAGGGGCCGGGCGTCGCGGCCTTCAGCAAGCGGTACTGCTTGTTGTCGACGCGCGCGAAGTGGCCGATTTCAGCCAGGTCGCGGCACAGCAAGGTGAGATGGTGGCGGTCGTCCAGCCCGCGCAACCGGCGCAGTCCGTCGGCGGCGTTCTTGTCGTCCAGGCGGGCGACCACGGCATAACTGGAGTCGGTGGGCACCGCAACCAGGCCCCCGTCGTTAAGCCATTGGGCGGCCTGCTTGAGCAGACGAGGTTGGGGATTTGCAGGATGAATGGAGAAATACAGGGCCATGGGTTTATCCTAACATTCTTGAAGGCCGCTCAACACAGCGGCGATGCAAAATGGCGGTAACGCCGAACCGCCCGGAGAAACAGTATGCGCCTCGATGACTCGCGCAAAAGCGACAATGTGGAAGACCGCCGAGCCAGTGGCCCACGCATCGGCGGACGGGGCACCATCGGCATCGGTACGATAGTACTTGCCTTGGTCGCCATGTATTTTGGCGTGGATCCCAGCGTGGTCCTGCAAATGGCGGAAGGTCCCGCAACGCAGCAACAGGAAGCGCCCGCCACGCGCCCGCCGGCCAACGACCCGCAAGCCGTCTTCGTATCGAAGGTGCTGGGCGAGACCGAAGACGTCTGGTCCGCCGTTTTCCAGAAAGAGCTGAACCGCCAATACGTGGCGCCCAAGCTGGTGCTGTTCCGCGGCGCCACGCCCACGGCCTGCGGCACCGGCCAGGCCGCCATGGGGCCGTTCTACTGCCCCGGCGACAGCAAGGTGTATATCGACCTGGCTTTCTTTGACGAACTGCAGAGCCGCTTCAAGGCGCCGGGCGATTTCGCGCAGGCCTACGTGATCGCCCACGAGGTCGGCCATCACGTGCAGCATCTGCTGGGCATCTCGGATCAGGTGGACAACCTGCGCCGCCGCAACCCCTCGCAGGCCAATGCGCTGTCGGTGCGCATGGAACTGCAGGCCGATTGCTTTGCCGGCGTGTGGGCGCAGCGCGCCAACGCGGCGCGCAACATTCTTGAGGGCGGAGACGTCGAAGAAGCGCTGGCCGCCGCCACCGCCATCGGCGACGACCGCCTGCAGAAGCAGAGCCAGGGCTATGTGGTGCCCGACGCTTTCACGCACGGAACGTCGGCCCAGCGCGTGCGCTGGTTCAAGCGCGGTCTGGAAAGCGGCAGCCTCAAGCAATGCGACACGTTCGGGGCCAGCTCGCTGTAATGCAGCAATGCGCCGCCGGGCACCCCGCCCGCCGGCGCCTTTGACTGTATATGCATACAGCAAAAAAGCTCATCTCGTCTTCATCTTGTAAGATTACGCCCCCTCGCAGTGTTGCTCGCGTGAGTCCGTCCGCCGCGCCGCGGGCGGCGCAGCGCATGCGGGAGCGCCAGATTTCCAAGCGCGCACTTCCAAGACCCTAAATCAGTTTCCATGGCCAACAAGTTCGAACCGTTAATCACCGTTGATGAGGTGCAAGAGATTCTTGCCGAACCCAAGGAAACCGTAAAACCGATCCTCTGGGCCCCAAAGCCCGCCTCCGGCAACAGCCAGTGGATGGAGTTCACCAGCCCCTGCCGAGTCAAGGGCGAAGTCCGCGAAGACGTGATCTTCCGTACCATCTACCGGGGCGCGCGCACCGCCGTGCACGGCCAGGCCACCATCTTCCTGACGGAAGCGTTCTGCGCCAGCCTCTTCGTGGGCCCGCACCGCGTGTTCGGCGTGGACACCGACGATTCCTTCCATACCAGCCTGGTGGGCACGGGCCGGCCGCAGTTCCGCAAGCCGCTCGCGGATCGCAGCCATGAACATATCTGGGTGGACGAAGGCGAAGGCTACGCCGAACCCGTCGTGCCCGCCCTGCACACTATCGGCGCGCTGATGCAGTATTTCCTGCCGCGGGCGAACCTGACGCTCGCCGGCGGTTTTGCGCATCCCCTCAAAGGCCGCCAAATCGAACTGATCCTATGAGCAATTTCCTGGAAGCCTCCGGCTGGACCGTCCTGCCGGCCGGCGAACACGCCATCCGCGCCGTGTCTCCCATGACACTGGGCCTGGACGGCCAGCACGCCGCCTTCTTCATCGCGCATCCCGACGACGCGTCGTTCTACCTGACCGACGCCTGTGAGACCGCGATGCACGCATCCAGCTATGGCATCGACCTGGCGGCCAAGCGCATCGATATCCTGAACGAAACGCCGGGCGTGAGCCTGGCGCATTTCGACCGCTCTGGCGCCATCGTCGCGTCGGGCCCGAACGAGCAATTGCAGGAAGCCTTGTGGGATGCGGTAAAGCTGGCGATGGCGCTGTCGTTCCAGTGCGCCAAATGGATGCCCAGGTTCAGCCAGCTTCGTTTCCGCGCCCAGGTGGGCCGCGCGCTGGCCGAAGGCGTGGGCGTGAACCGCATGGTCAAGGGCGCGCGCGCCAAGGGCAGCAGCGGCCACACGGCGGACTTCGCGTTCGCGGTGCGCGCGGCCGGCAGCACCGCGCTGACCTACATCGAACCGATAGCCCTGAAGGCCGGCAAGAAAATGGACTGGACGCAGGTCTACCAGACCCACGGCAAGATGTCCGATGTGAAGATGGCGGACGCCCGCAACTCGCGCATGGTCATCCTGGAAGACGGCGCATCGGCCGAGGAATTCAAGAAGGCCGTGACGATTCTGGAGCAGTCCGCAACGGTGCAGACGCTGGCCAAGACCCGCGACTGGCGGGAAGTCTTTTCCGTCTAGGAAAACCGTCAGGAAGGCATGTTCGTCAGGCCGTCGACGATCTCGCGGCCATGCAGGATGGCAGCATGCACGGCTTCGCGCGGACTATAGACGTAGCCGCCTTCGGCAAACTGTGGAACCGGATACTCGTCGCCGCCCTCAAGAACGGCGCCAGCCTGGACCACCATCACCGACGCGACGAATACGGGGCCACTGGACGGCGCTTGAACCTCGATAGCGCCGGCGCCCCGGGACACCTTGGCAGTCAGCCGGTATCCCTTGTAGATCAAGTTGTTCTGATGCACTTCGGATGCCCTCTCTGCGATCGAGCATACCCCGGCATTCCATGACAGTTCAGATATGTTTTGTAACTCAAGCAGAAACTAGAAACACTGTTGCGCCGCAAGACTTGCGTCCCCATTTATCCGGTATTGCGCGCGAAAGTCATCCTTTTGGCGGATAGGCAAGCCTGATGCGGCCTGCGGGGGAGTGCCGGGCATGCGCCAAACGCGGCCCGGCACTGCTACACGGGGATTACCCTAGGGCCTGTTGCGAAACCGCATTTTCGGACTGAATCATGCCTGTCGCCTGCATGTAGGCCTCCAGCGTCCAGCCCCTGCCCAGCAGGATCATGCGGGTGTGCAGGTCTTCCAGGACCCCGGCGGGTACCGTCTTGCCCAGGTAGCTCAACTGCTTGCGCCGCAGGTCCACATAGCCCAGTTCATAGTCGCGTGCCAGCCCCATCCACAGCCGGTGCGCGCCGGTCGACTGGCGCGCACCGCTGATGATGCACAAACCCGCGTCCAGTCCCCAGCGATATACCGCCGTGGCCAGACCCATGCCCTGATAAGGCTCCGCGTATTTGGAGTGCGGCGCGCGCACATAGGGATCCGCCCGCCGGCCCACTTCGATCAGCCGGTTGAACACGGTATAGCCGGCCAGCCGGGCGCGCCGCGCATCCACCACATACACGTAGTATTCGCCGTCGGCTTCGCGGTAGCGAAGCACGATGCCAGGGATGTCGGTCTGGACCTCCGGCAATCCATGCAAGCGATCCAAAGGGCGATTCATACGGTTGTGAATGGCATCGAGCTCGTTGTCCACCTCGCGGGGGGAATGATTGACGTCGATGCGCAACTCCGTCACGGTCTGCATGACATGACGGAAAGCGTGCAGGGCCAGCGTAGGCAAGGCCACCTCCTGTACAGGGTTGAGGTTATCCACGGGGGATGGGAAGACGAAAAAAAAGCCGCATTCGCGGCTGGAATGGTTGTGTGCATGGCCGCCGCCTGATGGCGGAGCGGGTGCTGCGGATCATTGCGGTGAAGGAAAGCCTAGGCTGCGGCATGCTTGTCCTTCTGCGGCCAGCTCGCGGCATGCGCGGCCGGCTGTTCGTCGGCCGGGCCGAAGAAGGCGGGAAACTGCTTCGCGCCCTTGCGCGTGACGCTCAAGGCCCGCGAGTCCAGGTTCCTGTCGATCCAGCCGCGCTGCTCCAGCGCTTCCAGCAACGCCGCGCCCAGGGCGCCGCCAAGATGCGAACGCCGCTCGCTCCAGTCCAGGCATGCGCAGGCGAAACGCCTGCGGCGCTGGCGCGCCCCCGCGACATCCACGCCCACCTGCGCCAGCGAGGCCTCGCCCAGCGGCGTCAGCACATAGTCGCGGCCATCGGCCGCCAGCCACTGGCGGGCCAGCATGGCGTCATGGATGCGCACGGCCAGCGTGCCCGCCATGTGGTCGTAGCAAGTGCGGGCGTCGCGCAGCGCGGATGGCGTGTTGGGCTTGAAGGGCACGCGTTCGGCGCCCGCGACCACCAGCAGGGCCTCCAGCGCGTGTCCGACCTCGCCGTTGGCAAGCCGGTAGTAGCGGTGCTTGCCCTGCACGGCCATCTCGACCAGGCCCTGCTCGCGCAGGCGCTGGAAATGGCTGCTGGCCGTGGAGGCGCCGATGTCGACGGCCGCGGCCAGTTCGGTGGCGGTGCGGGCCCGGCCATCCAGCAGCACGCACAGCATGCGCGCGCGCGCCGGATCGGCGATGGCTCCCGCCACGGCGGACAGGTTGACGTCGGCGAACTCGGATTCCATGATTCGCTGTGGACCAAAGTGTTGTGTGCAGGTCCTAAGCATACTGCGAGTCATCGCAACAAGAAAACCGGCCTCCGCCGCGCCCCTATGTCCTCATCCCCGTCCTTCTTCGGCTGGAAAGTCCTTTACGCCACCTTCGTCCTGGCCATCTTCGGCTGGGGCGTGGGCTTCTACGGCCCGCCCGTGTTCCTGCATGCCGTGGTCCAGCGCACCGGCTGGAGCGTGGCGCTGGTGTCCGGCGCCGTCACGCTGCACTTCCTGGCCGGCACCCTGGTCGTGGCCAACCTGCCGCGCCTGTACCGGCGCATCGGCGTCCCGCAAGTGACCCTGGCCGGCGCGGCGCTGCTTGCGCTGGGCGTGGCCGGCTGGGCCGTGGCGCGGGCGCCCTGGCAGCTGTACGCCGCGGCGGTGTTCAGCGGCATGGGCTGGGTGACCCTGGGCGCCGCGGCGGTCAACGCGTTGATCGCGCCCTGGTTCGTGCGCAGGCGGCCCGCCGCATTGGGCATGGCCTACAACGGCGCCAGCGTCGGCGGCATCGTGTTCTCGCCGCTGTGGGTGTTCCTGGTCGCCCAGGCCGGCTTTGCACAGGCAGCCCTGTGGGTCGGGCTGGCAATGGTGGCGGTGATCGCCGTGCTGTCGCGCAAGGTATTCTCGGTCACGCCGCAGCAACTGGGCCAGGCGCCCGACGGCGACGCGCAGGCCGCGCACGCCTCCGTCTCCAGCGCGCCGCCCGCGCGAGTAGGCAATCTGTGGCGTGACCGCGCCTTTCTCACGCTGGCCGCCGGGATGGCGCTCGGCCTGTTCGCCCAGATCGGCTTGATCGCGCATCTGCTGTCGCTGCTGGCGCCGCTGCTGGGCGCGCAGACGGCTGGACTGGCGATGGGCCTGGCCACCGCCAGCGCCATCGCGGGTCGCACGCTGGTGGGATGGCTGATGCCCGCGGGCGCGGACCGGCGCAAGGTCGCATGCCTGGCCTACGCCATCCAGATCATCGGCTCGCTGGTGCTGATGCTGGCCGCGGACCACGCCTGGGCGGTGTGGGCGGGCGTGGTGCTGTTCGGCTCCGGCATAGGCAATGCCACGTCCTTGCCGCCCCTGATCGCGCAAACGGAATTCGCCCGCGAAGACGCCGCGCGCGTGGTGCCTCTGATCGTCGCGCTATCGCAAGGCGCCTACGCATTCGCGCCTGCGTTTTTCGGCATTCTGCGGGCGCTGCTGCAAGCATCGGGAGGGTCGCTGGCGGGATTTCTGGCAGTGGCCGCGACCTTGCAGGCGGCCGCCATCGTGTGCTTTGCCGCCGGACGCGGCGCGCAGGCCGCGCGCAGGGCGGACGGGGCCCAAGCGTCCGGATCCGTGTAGCCCGTCAGGCCGCCCCGCCCCGGCGCGCGACCAGGCCGGCCATGACGGCATCACCCCGCTCGTTGGCCAGGCCTTCGGCCACCCCCTGGCGGTCGGCCGCCGGGCGATTCTGGCTGACCTTCCACTTGCCTTCGATGCGGGCGATGGGAATCTCGACGCCGACGATGGCGCGCATCTGCGCGGCGATGAAGTCCGCCGGCGCCTCGTCCACGCTCCAGGGTTGCGTGCGCGCCTTTTCCTGGCTGTGGGTCAGGGCATCGAGCTGCGCCCGCAGCCAGGCGGGATCGTCCTGGATCACCGGCTTGCCCCAGACGTGCACCGCCACGAAATTCCAGGTGGGAACCACCTTGTGGGTCTCGGCCTTGGTGGCATACCAGGAAGGCGTGATGTAGGCCTGCGCGCCATGAAAGACCACCAGGCATTCACCCCCCGACGCCAGTTCCGCGAGTTGCGGGTTGGCGCGGGCCACGTGCAGGCGCAGCACGCCTTGCGGCCCTTCCGGATAGAGCAGACAGGGGATGTGATTGGCCATCAGCCCGCCCTCTCCGCTGGTCATGAGGACACCCAGCGGATGGGCGCGGATGAAGTCGTGCTGGACCTCCAGGGAGTCTTCGCGAAAGGCGGACGGCAGATACATGATGACGGGAGCTGTATGTGGAGTAAAAGCACAACATACCGCTCTCGTGGCCCCATGAACAGGGCCATGCGATTTCTCTTTTATGGAGCCAGGAGGATGCGCCCCGCCGGACGCCGGCGACTATCGTCGGGAGCGCTCGTAGGCCAGGTTCATGCGATCGCGGGCCTGGGTTTCGTGCGCGTAGGCCCGGTCATAGGTTTCCAGGCACCCGAGGGTGGGATTCGGCCATTGGATTGCGGCGATCGCGGCGGTGAGTTCGTCGCGCGCGCGCTGCCATTCCTTGACGGCGGCATACCATTCGTTGGCGGTGTCCATAGCTGCCTCCCTATGTGCACACGCTTCCCATCGTAGTCCTGTCCGCGCGCGCCGCGCAGGCATTTCGCATGGCCGAAAGGATGATGCCGGCCCGGCCCGGCAACCGCCCTGCAAAAACCAGCGCCACTCCTGTAAATCAGACCGATAATTGTCAATGCATCGATGGCCTGCGCCAGCTGCCCGGGGCGCGGACAACGATAGCTGGAAGTCGGGAACACGCGCCAACGTCGCCCATGCCCGCAGCGCGCGCCGTCGGCCACCGCCGCCCGGGCGCTGCTTTCTGGAAAGGAAAGCACATGAAATCCCCCATCGCCCTAACCGCATGCTGCGCCCTCATCGGACTGGCCGGCTGCACCAACCTGCCCCACGCGCAGGACTACTCGACGTCGCTGGGCGGGACCCAGAGCCAGCTCCGGCAGGATCCCGACTGGAGCGGCGGCCGCCTCTGGGTGCGCCCGGGGCCGCCGATCGGCAGCCAGTTTGATCGCAAGCTCATCCTGGAGGACGTGACCTACATCCAGGGCGACCGGCCCGACGACCTGGACATGCGGGATGACACCGAACTGCGCAACCGGGCGCTCGCCTATGTGAACGAGGCGCTGCGCCGGGAATTCTCACAGGCCGGCTATCAGTTGATCACCACCCCGGCGCCGCGCTCGGTGCGGCTGCGCGCGGCGATCACCGGCACGTTCAGGAACGACCGCGATCCCAGGGCAATGGAATACGTGCCGATCGGCTACGTGCTGGGCCAGACGGCGAAAGCGGCGGGCTTCCGGGATCAATCCACGCGCCTCCTGATAGAAGCCTCCGCCCGCGACGCCAACACCAACCAGTTGCTGGTCGCGTCGTTGGGCGCCGTTACGGGCAGCAACCTGCCTCCGGACAGAAAGCCCACGGCGGACGACGTGCGCACCGCCATCGATGAGTGGGCGCGCAAGGTGCGTGAACAGTTCGACCGCATATGGGTTGAAGAAACGCCGGAAGCGGGTTGAACCTGGCGGCCGCGCCGAATGAGGCCCCGCATGGGGAACATAGTCGCGGCTGCGCCGTCCAACCACCGCTTTTCTACTTTTCATATCACGATGTGATGAATATTGACGTCAACCCTCACTTACCCACGGCCACGGCTAATGCTACTGTTCCGCCTGTGCAAGGAGTACATGCAATGGATCAGAAAACGAAGCCCTGGGCTTTTCCCAAACCCCATCCGGAAAACACCCCACGTGGTGAGCGCAACAAACAAGAGTTCGACGCTCCGCCCGACGACAAGAAACCCGCGCCCAAGCCGCGCGCCAGGAAAGAGACACCGGCAGCCAGCCGGGTCCGCCCATGAGGCTGGCCGCAAGGACACGCGCCGCCGCCGCGGCGGTGCTGTCCGCGCTTTCCGTGGCGGCCGCCGCTGCGCCCGACTTCCAGACGGGCGACATGGTTTTCCAGCAGTCCCGTTCGGCGCAAAGCCTGGCCATCCAGCAGGCCACGCATTCGCCGTACAGCCACATGGGCATGATCGTGACGCGCCAGGGCCAGCCCTACGTGCTTGAAGCCGCTGCGCGCGTCAGCTACACGCCCCTGTCCCAGTGGGCGGCGCAAGGCGAACGCGGCCACTACGTGGTCAAGCGCCTGCGCGACACATCCCTGCTCACGCCCCAGGCGCGCGAGCGGCTGGCGAAGACCGGCGCCGAATACGTAGGCAAGCCCTACGATCTGGTGTTTGCGTGGTCGGACGAACAAATCTACTGCTCGGAGCTGGTATGGAAAATCTACCAGCGCACGCTCGGCGTGAAAGTCGGAGCCCTGGCTCCGCTCAAGAGCTTCGACCTCGCATCCCCCGCCGTGCGCGCCAAGATGCAGGAACGCTACGGCAAGAACATTCCCTGGGACGAGCCGATCATCTCGCCCGCCGCCATGTACGAGTCGGACCAACTGGTGACAGTGGGCACATTCTGACGGCAGTGCGCGGCGCGATTGCTGCTCGGCAAGGAGCGCCATGACGGTTTCCATCCTGCTCGGCATCGCGATTGCGCTTGTGACGGCCTGGGGCGCCCTTGCCCTGTGGATACGCGCGCCGCTTGCCCGTGGATGGAAGCTCGCCGCGGTGCTGGCGTGGGTGCTGTCCGGGTTGGCCGCCATCGCAGGAATGGTCTGGCCGTCCTGGCTGCCGGGCCTGTACATCCATGGCGCGGCGCTGGCCGGCCTGCTGTGCTGGTGGCTGCGGGTCCGGCCGTCGAACGACCGGCCCTGGCTCGCGGAGGTCGCGCGCCAGACCCATGGCGAGATCGACGGCAATCGCGTCACGCTGCACAACGTGCGCAATTTCGACTGGCGCTCGCGAACTGACTTCACGCCCCGCTGGGAGACGCGCGGCTACGCGCTGGACGACCTGCAAGCCGTGGATGTCGCTCTCTCGTATTGGGGCCGGCCGGCGATTGCCCATGCCCTGGTTTCCTTTGGTTTCGGCAACGGCGGCCACGTCGTGTTCTCGGTGGAAATCCGGCGCAAGCAGGGCGACAGGTTTTCCGAGATCGGCGGCTTCTTCAAGCAGTATGAACTGAGCGTGATCGCCTCCACCGAAGAGGACAGTCTGCGCGTGCGCACGAACGTCCGAGGCGAGGACGGCTACCTCTACCGCATCCACATGCCCGACGGCGCGGCGCAAGAGCTCTTCCTGGCCTATGTCGACACGGCGAACCGGCTGGTCGATACGCCGCGCTTCTATCACACGCTGACCGCCAACTGCACCACCATTGTGTTCCAGATGGCGCGGCGCATCGTGCCCGGATTGCCGCTGGACTACCGCCAGCTGTTGTCGGGCTACTTGCCTGAGTACCTATACAAGCTGGACGCATTGCGGGGCGCGGGCAGCGCGGAACAATATCGCCACCTGGGCCGCTATACGGACAGGGCGCTGGCCACCTATGACCGCGCGCAATATTCCCGCAACATCCGGCGCGGGGTGCCGGGCACGGCGCAGGAAAACCGCGCGGGGGATCCTGGGCAATGACATCTCCGGCTGCCCCGGACCGCCAACAACCCGGTCACTCCCGGCCGGCGGCCGCCGCGGCGGCGGGAACGGCGCGAAACGAAACGCCCAGGCGATTGAACGCATTCATCAATCCGATCGCGTAGGTCAGGTCGGCAAGTTCCCGGTCATTGAATTCCGCGGACGCCGCCGCATAGTCGGCATCGGGAACGCCCGTCTCGGCAACTCGCGTGACCGTTTCCGCCCATGCGAGCGCGGCGCGCTCCCGGGCGCTGAATACCGCTCCTGCTTCATGCCACACGGGCACGAGCACCAGCTTGTCCACGGTCAGTCCCTGCTTGATCAGGTCGCGCGAATGCATGTCGATGCAGTAGGCGCAGCCATTGATCTGCGAGACCCGCAGATAGACCAGATTGATGAGTTCCTCGGGCAGGCCGCACTTCTTCAGGTAGAGGTACACGCCGCCGAAGGCCTTGTAGCCGTCGGGCGAAGCCTGGGCGTAGTCGATGCGATTGTTCATGGAGATTCCTTGATTCCTTGATTCACGGACTCCATGCTGCGGCATCTCGTCCTGCCCGAACAGGGCCATGAATCGGGTTATCGACTAGGACATGATGCGCCCGGCGCGGGTCAGCGGGCCGCCACGATGTCCTTGAAAACGACGCCGTCCTTCATGATCAGCAGAAAGTTCTTGTCCGGATCGCCGATCAGCTTGATGTCCTGAATGGGATCCCCGTCGACCAGCAGCAGGTCGGCAAGCGCGCCCTCTCGCAAGACGCCCAGGTCACCGCGATACGGATTGCGCAGGCCGGACAGTTTCAGGAGCTGGGCGTTCGTGCTGGTGGCCATGATGAGGGTCTGCGCCGGGGTGTACCACCGGGTCAGGCTCGCCAGGATCTTGCCCTGTTGTTCGGCCAGCCTGCTCGAGAACAGGATGTCCGTTCCAAACGCCGTCTTCAGCTTGTGCTTGATCGCAAGCTGGTACGTCTTGTCGGTGCCGGCAAAGACTTCCTGCGCCTTCTCCCATTGATCGGAGCCCCTCGGGAAGGCATCCGCCATCTCGTCGGGAAAAGGCTGCGTGCTGAGCCAGGTGCCTGACCGCGCCATCAACTGGGCGGTCTCCTCGTCCATCAGGCTGGCGTGTTCGATGCACAGGACGCCAGCCCTGATCGCCCGTTGAATCGCGGTCGGCGTATAGGCGTGCACCGCCACGTAGGTGCCCCAATCCGTGGCGGCGTCCACCGCCGCCTTCAGTTCGGGTTCGGTGAAGGTGACGACATCCAGCGGACTATGCGGCGAGGACACCCCCCCGCCTCCCGTCAGCTTGATTTGCGAGGCGCCTTGCATGAGCTGCTCGCGGGTGCGCATGCGCACCTCGTCGGGGCTGTCGGCAATCGTGCTGTCGCCGACGATATCGTGGCGGGATCCCGGCGCGCCCAGCGTGCGCGGCAGGTCGGACCTGGAACGGAAATCGCCATGCCCGCTGGTCACGCTGATCATCGCCCCGGAAGGGTAGATGCGCGGCCCCGGGATCACACCCTGGTCCACGGCAAGCTTCAGGCTGAATACCGCCCCGCCCACGTCGCGCACCGTGGTGAACCCGCGCATCAGCGTCTTGCGCGCCTCGACGCCGGCAACGATGTTCAGATAGGTCGCGTCCTGGGTCAACGCCACTCCTATCGGCACGCCCACGAACATGCTGTGCCAATGCGCGTCGATCAAGCCCGGCATCAAGGTGCGGCCACCGCCGTTGATGATCCGCGCACCGTCGGCGGGGATCTTCTCCCGGGATATCTTCTCGATGATATTGCCGTGCACCAGCACATTGCTCGGAGCGCTCAGCTCGGAAGACGCGCCGTCGAATATGCGCACATTCTCAAACAGGATCCGGGACTCCGCGGCGGCCTTGGCCTCGCTGGCCTTGGCCTGGGCTGCCTGGATCTCCTGTGCCGCCGACGGCAGTTCGTGGGAGAACGCTGCCGCTGCGCTGAAAAGCAGCGTGGCGGCGCCAAATGCGATATGTGGCCTGGAAATCATATGCACACCTCTGGTTTGGAATCCCGCCCTGCGTCAGGACGGAAACAGAATCGGGATCAGCGTCACGCTGACGAGCAGGGAAAACACCGTCAATGGCGTTCCCACCTTCAGATAGTCGGAAAATCCGAATCCACCCGCCACGCTGACCAGCGCATTGGACGGCGTGGAAACCGGTGACATGAACGCCGCGGACGAGGCGATGGCGACGGTCATCGCAAAAGCATAAGGCGAGGCATGCAGGTTCTCGGCGATGCTGATCGCGACGGGCCCCATCAGCACTGCGGTGGCCGTGCCCGAAACGACGATGCCCAGGCTCACCGTGGCCAGGAACACCAGCGCGAGCTGGCCATAAATGCCCCATCCGCCGGAGTAGTGAAGCAGGAATTGCGCGGCAAGGTCCACGCCGCCGCTGCGCTTGAGCGCCAGGGCGAACGGCAGCATGCCCACGATGAGTATCAGGGCGCGCCAGTTGATCGAACGATAGGCCACGTCCAGTGTTACGCAACCGAACATGCCCATCATCAGGGCCCCGATCAGGCCTGCCATCACATTGGGGACCCAATCCGTCAGCATCAGGAAGATGACCGTCGCAAGGGACAGCAGCGCATGGATGGCCCGGTTCGGAACGGGCACCAGGGAATCAGCCTCGACCGGCATCGCCAGGCTCACCAGATCGTGCTCCTCGGCCTGCAGCGAGAATATGCCCGCCCAGGGGCCCACCACCAGCAGCGTGTCCCCTACCCTGAGGCGGGTTTCCGGCAGCTTGCGCATGGCCTTCTTGCCGCGCCAGAGCCCGACGATGAACAGCCCATGGCGCTCCAGCACCACCGACTCGCGGGCGCGGGCGCCGACCAGCCTGGATTCCGAAGGGATGATCACTTCCACCATGCCCACGTCCCGGGCCTGGTCCGCGAAATACATGCCCGACACCGGCAGCCGCTTGAGCAGATGCCGCCCGCAGAAGGCCTCGATATCGAAGCCCTCGGCATCCATGTCCAGCAGCAGGATATCGCCGGCCTCCAGCACATCGTCCGCCGTGGCGCGCATCACCGCCCGGGCAAAGCGCGAACTCCGCTCGATCGCGATGACGCAAGCCTCCTTGCCCAGTTCGGCGCCGCAGACGCCAAGCTGGCGCCCGACCAGGTCGGAGTTTTCCGCGATGAGCAGGCGATAAGCCCTGTTCTGAAGAGAGTACTTCGCGGCCCAGTCGCCCAGGCTGGGCCGGTTGGTCCTGTGCTGGCTCTGGCCGGCATCGATGAGCCGCCGCGCGAACAGCATGTAGGCAATGCCGCCGGCCAGCACGACGGCGCCGATCGGTGTGAAGTCGAAGAAGCGAAAGCCCGTGTAGCCCGCGTAGCCCAGCGCGCTGTTCAGCACCAGATTGGGCGTGGTCGCAACCAGCGTGAGCATCCCGCTGATGGAAGCGGCCACGCCCATGGGCATCAGTATCCTTCGGCTGGCCATGCCGGATTTCCGGGAAATCCGCAGCACAATGGGTATGAAAATGGCGACCACGGCGGTGGAACTCATCACGGCGCCCATCAGCCCGACCGCTCCCATCACCAGCAGCACAAGCCAGCTTTCGCTTTTCCCGCCGTGGCGCAGCAGCAGATCGCCCACGGACTGCGCGACGCCGGTGCGGACCAGCCCCTCGCCGACGACGAAGAGGCAGGCAATCAATATGATGTTGGGGTTGGAGAATCCGTCCAGCGCCTCCCGGTATGTCACCGTCCCGCTCAGGGGCAGCAGCAGCATGACCAGCAGCGCCACGGCGTCCGACCGCGGGCGGCCGGCAACAAAGAGCACAATGGCCACGACCAGGATGGCCAGGACAATCGCGAGATCGCTGCTCATTGTTGCCGCTTCCCCGAGACCATGCCCGTGCTCCTAGAACGCCGTGTTGCCGGTGCTGACGGCCCAGACGCCAACCCCGCAAGACGCCAGGATGAGCAGCAGTACCGGCCACTCGAACGGCGCGAAGGTGCTGCCTTGCTGCTCGCGCCGCGCGATCAGAAAGAGTATCGTGCCCGGCGCGTAAATAAGCGCCGAGAGCACGAAATACCGGAAGCCTCCGGCATACACCAGTCCCGCCGCATAGACGGTCGCCACCGCGGCCAGCCCCAATTCGAACCCCCGGCGCCGGCTCCAGCCGTTGTAGGCATCTCCGCGCACCGCCACCATCAGGCCGAATCCGGCCACGAAGAAATAGGGAATCAGGCTCATCGAACTTGCCATGTTCTTGATGAGCACGAAAGTATCCTCGGTGAAGAGGGTGACGATCAGGAACCCCTGGACGATGCCGTTGCTCAGCCACAAGGCGGCTGCCGGCACCCCGTGGCGATTCTCGCGGCCGAGGAAAGCGGGCATGATGGCGGCGCGCGCCGCCGCCCGCAAGACTTCCGCGGCCAGCAGGATCCAGGCCAGATAGGCGCCCGCGACCGAAACCATCAGGCCCACGCTGACCAGCATGCTGCCCCAGGGGCCGACAATCGACCTGAGCACGCCAGCCAGGGACGGATTGCGCAGCGCCGCGAGTTCCGCGCGCGGCAGCACCCCGTACGAGAGCATCGTCACCAGCACCAGCAGAGTCAGAACGAGCAGAAAGCCGACGACCGTGGCGACCGCCACGTCATCCCTGCGTTTGGCATAGCGCGAATACACGCTCGCGCCCTCCACCCCCAGGAACACGAACACGGTGGCCAGCATGGTGCCGCGGACCTGCTCCAGCAAGGTCCCCTTGCCATCCCCGCTCTGCCCTTCCATGATGTTCTGGCGCAGGACATCCAGATCCACGGCAAGGGCCGCGACGACGATGAAAATGGCGATGGGAACGATCTTGGCGATCGTCACCACCGTGTTCATTCCGGCGGCCTGCCGTATCCCTCGCAGGATGGCGAAATGCGTGGACCACAGCAACAGCGAAGACACCAGCACGGCCGGGAGCGTATCGCCGTCGCCGAAAATGGGAAACACGGCGCCCAGCGTGGCCTTGAACACAACGAAATAGCTGACATTGCCCAGGCAGGCGGCCGTCCAATAGCCCAGGGCAGCCAGGAACCCGAGATAGCGCCCGAAGCCCGCCTTGGCGTAGGCAAAGATGCCCGCGTCCAGGTCCGGGCGCCGGCGGGACAGAAACTGGAAGACCATGGCAAGCGTCAGCATGCCGGTGCCGGCGATGGTCCACGCCACCAGCCCGCCTATGGGACCGGTATGGCGCGCGAAGATGCTGGGCAGGGAGAATATCCCCGCGCCCACCATCGAACCGACCACCATGGCGACGAGCGCCATGCGAGAGAGTTTGGCAGTTTCCACGCTCACAGTCGTCTCCTGAGTAAGGGCCGCTCACCCTCTCTCTTCGACCGCGGCCGGGGCCCGCTCCCGGGCGCCGGCCGCGGCACGCCTCTCCGCCCTAGGCGGGATCCCGGGAAATGGGGCACGTCATGCAGTGGCCGCCCCCTCGTCCCCTGCCCAGTTCAGCGCCGACAAAGGTGATGACCTCGATGCCCGCCTTGCGCAACAGCGTGTTGGTGTACACGTTGCGGTCATAGGCAAGCACGACTCCCGGCGAAATGGCGACGAGGTTGGCGCCGCTATCCCACTGGGTGCGCTCCCGCAGGTAGGCATTGCCGCCGGTCTCGACGACGCGCATCTTCTTCACCCCCAGGGCCTCGCCGATCACATCCACCAGCGACCCCTTGTCCTTGTGGAGTTCAAGCTGGCCCGGCGCCTTGCCCGGCCGGTACGAGAAGGCCTGGATGTTGTTGACGATATCCGGATACATGAGCACGCAGTCGCGGTCCGCGAAAGTCAGCACCGTGTCCAGATGCATGGCCGCGCGCAGCTTGGGCATGGCCGCCACGATCACCCGGTCGGCGGCATTCTTGGCGAACAGGCTGGCCGCGAGCTGGCTGATGGCCTGGCGCGAGGTCCGTTCGCTCATGCCTATCATCACCGTGCGATTCCCGATCGGCATGACGTCCCCGCCTTCGAGCGTGGCCAGCCCGTGGTCGGCTGTCGGGTCTCCCCACCACACATTCACCTTGCCGGCAAAGCGCGGGTGGAACTTGTAGATCGACGAGGTCAGAATCGTCTCTTCGTGCCGCGCGGGCCAGTAAAGCGGATTGAGCGTGACGCCGCCGTAGATCCAGCAAGTCGTATCGCGCGTGTATAGCGTGTTGGGCAGCGGCGGCAGCAGATACTCCGTGACGCCGGCCGCCTCCTTGATCAGCGTCAGCTGCTCGCCGCCGATGGATTCCGGGAATTCCTCGGTGGACAGTCCGCCGATCAGCGTTTCCGCCAGCTTGCGCGCCGGCAGGCCGTCCAGGTAGCTGCGGATCTCGTCGATCAGCCCCAGGCCCACTTGATTGGCCACGACCTGATTGTCGAGGATCCACTTCCTGGCCTCGGGAATCTCGACCGTTTCGGCCAGAAGATTATGCATCTCGACGACGTCGACGCCCCGGTCGCGCATCTTGGTGATGAAGTCGAAATGGTCCCGCTTGGCGTTGTCGACCCACATGACGTCGTCGAACAGCAGCGAGTCGCAGTTGGAAGGCGTCAATCTCTCATGAGCCCGCCCCGGCGCGCATACCATCACGGTGCGCAGCTGCCCAACTTCTGAATGGACTCCAAATTCTTCGGTATCAGCCATGATTAGCTCCCAAAAGTTAAATGGCGATCCAGCCGTAGACCAGGCCCACGATAGCGGCCAGGCATCCGATGCACGCCACGATGAAAATGATCAACTCCCACCCCTTGAAGATTGATCTGCCTTGCTCGCGCCGAGCCCAGAAGTAAAGGACGGTCCCGGGCGCGTACAACAGTGCCGACAACAAGACGAACTTCATGCCACCTGCGAGAATCATGAAGGCGGTATAGACGGCCGCTATGCCAGCCAGTATCAGATCGCGATTGCGATCCTTGCCGTCGATGTAGGTCTCGCCGCGCTTGGCCAGCATGAACCCGAACGCGGCGACCAGAAAGTACGGGATCAGCGACATCGCGCTGGTCAGGCTGAGCATCAGCGCGAACGCGTCACGCGACCAATAGGTGCTGATGACGAACAGCTGCACGATGATGTTGGTCACCCATAGCGCCACGACGGGCACGCCGTTCTTGTTCTCGCGGGCGAACGCTCGCGGCATGTCTTCGTTCTTCGAGGCCGCATGCATCACTTCGGCGCAGATCAGCGACCAGGCCAGATAAGCGCCCAGCACCGAAATGATCAGTCCGACGCTCACGAACACCGCGCCCCAGGGCCCGACCACCGACTCCAGCACCCCGGCCATGGACGGCTGGCGAAGCCCGGCGATATCACCCTGTTCCATGACCGCGTAGGGCAGCAGCGTGACCAGCACCATCAGGCACAGCGCGGTGACAAACCCGATCAGCGTGGCCACCCCGACGTGCGATCGTTTGGTGGCGAATCGGGAATAGACGCTGGCGCCCTCAATGCCCAGGAAGACGAAGACGGTCACCAGCATTGTCAGTCGAACCTGTTCGAAGAGGCTGTAGCCGCTGCGGTCGCCCCAGAAGTTGACGCGGAACAGATCGAGCTTGAATGCGATGGCCAGCACGATGATGAAGACCACGATCGGAATGATCTTGGCCACCGTCACCACGGCGTTGATGAACGCCGCCTGCTGCACGCCGCGCAGAATCATGAAGTGAAACAGCCAGATCCCGACGGAGGCCACCGCGATCGCGATCACCGTGTTGCCGTCTCCGAAGACTGGAAAGAAGGCTCCCAGCGTGGACTTGATCAGCACCCAATATGAAACGTTGCCGATGCAGCTGCCGATCCAGTATCCAAACGCCGAAAGAAACCCGAGATAGTCGCCAAACCCCGCCTTGGCGTAGGCGAACACGCCCGCGTCAAGCTCGGGCTTGCGTTCGGCAAGCGACTGGAATACCCGGGCCAGCGTGTACATACCCGCGCCGGCGATGATCCACGCGATCACGGCTCCGACCACGCCGGTCGCGCCGCCAAAGGTTCTGGGCAGGGAGAAGATCCCCGCGCCGATCATCGAACCCACCACCATGCCGGTCAAGGCAAGCAATCCTAGCTTCTTGGGAGTACTGCTTTCCATCATGCACCTCCAAAATTTAGCAAAGACATCAGCAGGTTGGCCGCCTTCCCGGGCGTGATGCCGATCCGGGACGAGAGGCTTTGCCGCTATTCCGTCGCATCAGCTGTTTGAAGCCCCTCGGTTGAAGTTGGTGGTGGCGCTGTACACCGTCGTCATGGTGATAAGCAGCGGTACACCGATAAAAGTGCCGGGGATACCCCACACCAGTCCCCAGAAAAACACCGCAACCATCACCATCAGCGGCGACAGCGAGAAAGCGCTGCCGGCAAGCCTGGGCTCCAGATAGCAGCCGTAGACGATCTGGATGCAGTTCAGCACCACCAGAACCGCCAGGCTGGTCTGAAGGGATCCGTACTGGACGAAAGCAAAGAACGCCGGAAAAACGGTCGCGACCAGGGGGCCCAGGAAGGGGATGTAGTTCAGCAGGAACGCCAGCCCGCCCCAGGCCGTTGCCAGCTCGAGCCCGGCATAGATGGCGAACAGCCACACCGTCACGCCGGTCAGCACGCTGGCCACCGTCCGGATCACCATGTACCGGCGCAGCTTGCTCGCCACCTGGCGCGCGATCTCCATCCAGCGCCGCGCCCGCTCCTCGCCCAGCAGGCGGATCAGCCTGCCCGGGGCTTCGTCCAGTTCGAACAGGCCCAGGGCAATGAAAACGAAAGACAGGAAGATCAGCCCCAGCATGCTGTTGATCCGCAGGGCGATCTCCTGGATGGCCCGGACCAGCCACGAGACATTGAAGCTGTCCTGGAACATGCGGATCACCATGGCGCCATGCGGGTGCAGCGTCTCTGTCTCCAGGGTGAACAGGCGCTGGAAACGGCCCGCATTGGCCATGACCCATTGGGCGACCAGGCTGAAGCCCCAGCCCGCAAGCGACAGGAACACCAGCGAGACAGCCAGCGTGACCAGCAAGACCGCTATGGCGGCAAGCGGAGCGGGCATCCTGCGGCCCAGGGACTGCCGCAGCGGCGCCACCAGGCAGATGAGGAACAACGCGAACGCCAGGGGCACGAACACCGGACTGGCGAGGTACAGCAGCCCCAGTATCAATATGGCGCAGATTCCGGACAATGCGAAAGACGTCATCTTGGTATCACCCCATCAACGCGCTTGACCAGATATGAGTAAAAGGGATTGGAGGTCAGCCGGGTGAGCGTGTCCATTCCAATCACGAAGGCGCCGACCTCGCCCCGCATGGACATGGCGCCCAGGCTGATCCCGAACTCCTCGATGTTGTCCGGATGCATCCCGTACAGGGCGTCATTGGTCGGAAACGGCAGCGCCACATGCGACAAGGAATAGACCTCGCGCGGGTAGTCCATGCCGATAGCGCGTTCCACGACCTCGGTGGAGCCGGCCTCGATCACGCGCTCGACCATCGCGCTGGACATCGGGCTGGCATTGGTGACGATGGTCAGCCGGTAGTTGCGCTTTTCGCCGGGAAGCGTGCCCGCCAGCGACCAGGCCACGCCGCGGCGAAAGAGCGGCCCCAGCTTCGTGGCGCGGTTCAGGTCGAACAGCACCAGATCGCTGCCGTTGTCGGGCAGGCGCGCGTACAGGGCGTTGATGATGGCGCGCGTGCTGACGGTGAAGTCCAGCACGGAATGGAAGGTGATGATGGGAGGCAGCCGTTCCAGGCCGCCGGAACGCTGCTGCGCAACGAGCCTGTCCTGCAGCGTCTGCGTGAGCTCGAACGACTGGCGGGCCGCGTGAACGGGAAAGGAGTTGTACTTGAAGGGGTTGAACTCGGGCACGATGCTCAGCCAGGCAGCCTTGGCGAAGGCCGGCAGGATGGAGGGCAAGCCGGCCAGTCCCGCGAAGCGCGCGAAGGTCGTGATTCCGACCATGGGCGAAAGCAGGACGAGCCGATCGGGTTTGGCGAGCTTGGGATCGTCGAGCGCGTCGAGCGCATGCATCAGCGCCAGCGCGCCGCCGTTGGAAAAGCCCACCAGATGCAAGGGACGCGGAGCCGGCACCCTGCGGCGGGCTTCGCGCACGGCCAGCCGTGTGGCCGCCGTCCAGTCCTCCCAGTGCGCATCGGTCAAGCCGCCAGGCACCGTCCCGTGGCCCGGCATCCGGATGGCGATCGCCACGTAGCCGACCGACTGGTAATGGGCGGCGATGTGCCTCATGCTGTAGGGCGAGTCGGTCAGCCCGTGCAAGAGCACCGCCACGCCGCGGGGTTCGCCGGCCGGAAGCAGCACGAACGACCGGTTCCAGTCGTGCGCGAAATGTTCCGGATACACCTTGGCGCCGGAGAAATACCGGTTGCTGTCGACCTTGTCTTCCGGCTGGAGCTTATCGCCCACGTTCTGCCGCAGCAGCGCGAAGAGCTTGTCTTCGTGGGCCAGGTAATCCTGCCAGGAGCTGCGGTCGAGCTGTTCCGCATTGAGCTCTTCCGGCACGTAGGTATGCCAGGACGCCAGGGGCGGGCCTTGCTGAATGTCGTAGAGCCGGACACCCATCAGCGTGCCGACGATCAAGACCGCGCCCACGACCACGATCACCGCCGCCTTCTTCAGGCGACGCCACAGAACGTTGGGCGCGGAGCCGGCCGTCTTTTCCTCTTTCACTGCGGGGCTCCCGTGCCGGTTGCCGGCAATCCATCGGGCGCGACCGGCGCTTCCTGTTCGTCGCCGCCTCCCAATGCCACATAGAGCGACACCCCGTTCTGCAACTGTGCGGCCCGAAGCGACAGCATCTGCTGTTCGGCGCTGAAGAGGCCGCGCCGTGCGTCCACGACCTCGAGATAGATGGATATACCGTTCTGATACCGCAAGTCCGCGGTCTCGGCGAGACGCCGCTGGGCCTGGATCGCCGTTTCCTGCGCCGCGACCTGCTCCTGGAACCGCTTGCGGCTTTCCAGGGCGGTGGCCACCTCGCTGAACGCGGTCTGCACGGTCTTCTTGTAGTTGGCGACCAGCTCGTCGCGCTGCGCCATCGCCAGATCCACGGCGGCGCGCCGCTGCCCGAAGTCGAAGATCGGCAGCCCTATTCCACCCCCGAAGTTCCAGATCTGGCTCGGCGACGAGAACAGGTCGGACAGTTCGGGGGACGCGTATCCGAATGACCCCGTCAAGGCGATTCGCGGAAACAGCGCGGCGCGGGCGGCCCCGATGTTCGCATTGGCGCTGCGCAGCCGATTCTCGGCCTGGCGGATGTCCGGCCTGACCACCAGCAAGGACGACGGCAGGCCCGGGCTCAGCGCATCGAACTGCCCCGCCGCCTCGATCGGCTGGATTCCCGGCACATCCGCTTCGAGGTTCTCGCCGACCAGCACCCAGAGCCGGTTCCAGTGCGCGGCGGTGGTGCGCTGCCACTCGGCAAGCTGGGTCTGCGCCTGGGTCAGGAGGATGGAGGACTGCTCATAGTCCACCAGCGAGGTGACCCCGGCGTCCAGCCTGTCCTTGGCCACGCTCATGGCGTAGCTGCGCGTCTCCACGGTGCGCTGCGCCAGCGCGATGCCCTCTTCCCCCGCCCGCGCGTCGTAATAGGTGGAGGCCACGTTGGCGATCAGCGACAAGCGGAACGCCCGCTGCCCCTCTATCGTCGCCAGGTATTGCTGCAGCGCCGATTCGCTCATGTTGCGCACCCGGCCCCAGAAATCCAGTTCAAAGGAGGTGACCATCAGCTGCGCGCTGAACTGGCTGAACTCCACGGTTCGCCTGCTGCCCGCCAACGCAGGGTCCAGGGCGGACAGCGGAGCCTGATTGCGCGACGCGGCGGCCCCCGCGTCCAGGTGCGGGAGCTGGTTGGCGCGCTCGATGCGATAGAACGCGCCTGCCTGCTCGATCCGGGCGGTGGCGGCGGCCAGGTCCTGGTTCAGCTCCAGCGACTTGGCGATCAGGAGCTTGAGCTGGGCATCCCCGAAGAACTGCTGCCAGGTCACATGCTGCGCGGCCACGGCGTCGGCGGGCACTTCGCCGGGAAAGCGCGCGGGCACCGCCACTTCCGGCGTGCGATAGTCAGGCGCCAGATTGCAGCCGGCCAAACCCCCGCAAAGGGCGGCCATAACGACGACGCGCACCGGCTTCATGGGTTCTCCCCCTGCTCTTCCGCCTTGGTCTGAGCCTTGGCGGTATCCGGACGACGCCCGGACCACCTTCTTGCGACCATATAGAACAGCGGCGTGAAGAACACGCCGAACAGCGTCGCGGTAAGCATGCTGCCCATGACGCTGGTGCCGACCGCCTGCCGGCTGGCCGCGCCGGCGCCAGAGGCGAACACCAGCGGCAGCATGCCCAGCACAAAGGTGATGCTCGTCATGATGATGGGACGCAGCCGCTGGCGGGCGGCGTCGACCACCGCCTCCTTCCTGTCCCGGCCTTCCATCTCCTCCTTGAGCGCGAACTCGACAATCAGGATGCCGTTCTTGGCGGCCAGGCCGATGATGGTGACCAGCCCGATGTTGAAGTAGATGTCCGCCGACATTCCCCGCCCCAGCGTGAACGCGGCCGCGCCTAGTATCCCGAACGGCAGGATCAACAGCACGGAGACGGGCACGGACCAGCTCTCATAGAGCGCCGACAGCAGCAGGAACACCACGACCAGCGAGAGGCCCAGGAGCAAGGCGACCTGATTTCCCGCCTGCTGTTCCTCGAAGGCCGTGCCGGTCCATTCGTACGTGATCCCTTGCGGCAGCACGCGCTTGGCGATGGCCTCCATCTCGGCCAGCGCCACACCGCTGGACCGCCCGGCGGCGGCCTCGCCCGAGATCGTGATCGACGGAAAGCCGTTGTAGCGCTCAAGCTGCTGCGGCCCGTCTATCCAGCGCATGCGCGAGAACGCCGAAAACGGCACCATTTCGCCGCGGTTGTTGGGCAGCTGCAATGCCGCGATGTCCTGCGGCAGCATGCGCTGGTCCGCCTCGGCCTGGATGAACACGCGCTGAACCGAGCCTTCGTGCAGAAAGTCATTGACGTAGTTGGACCCGAACGCGAAGGTCAGCGCCTGGTTGACCTGGGCCACTTGCAGCCCCAATGCCCGGGCGTGAACGCGGTCGATTTCCACAAACAGCCGGGGTCCTGGCGGCATGCCGTCCAGGCGCACGCCAGCCAGCAGAGGGCTGCTCGCGGCCGCCGCGATCATCGCCGCGCCCGTCGCCGTCAGCCCCGCGCCGCCCTGCGCGGTGCGGTCCTGGACCTTCATGGAGAAGCCCGATGCATTGCCCATCGAAGGAATCGGCGGGGGATTCAAGGCAAAAATCATCGCCTGCGGAATGGCCCGGAAGCTCAGGTTGCTGCGCCCGACCAGCGAGTCGACCGCATCGCTGCGCGCGGTGCGCTCGCCCCACGGATGCAGGTCCACGAAGGACAGCGCCGCCGTCTGCCCCTGGCCGAAGAAGTTGAATCCGACCACCGATGCGACATTGCGTACGGCGGGCTGCTGGCGCAGCATGCTTTCGGCCTGCTCCACCGCTACCTGAGTCTGGTCGGCCGTGGTGCCGGGAGCCCCGGTGTATGAGACAAAGAAATAGCCCTGGTCTTCCAGCGGCAGGTAGCCGCCCGGCAGACGCGAAAACAGGAATATCGTCAGCCCGCAAACACCCAGGAAAACCAGCATCCAGCGCAAAGGCCGCAGCACCATGTATTCGACCGCGCGCACGTACTGGCGCGTCATGGCGTCAAAGCCCGCGTTGAACTTGTCGAACACCCACACCTTGGCCTTGGAGACCGGCCCCTTTGGTGGCTTGCCATCCGGGAGCTTGAGCAAGGTGGCGCACAGCGCGGCGCCCAGCGACAGCGCCAGCACGGTGGAGACGACGATGGCCACGGACAGCGTGATGGAGAACTGGCGATAGATGGCGCCGCTGGACCCCGGAAACATCGCCATAGGCACAAACACGGCGACCAGGACCAGCGTACTGGCGATGATCGGCCCCCAGACCTGCCCGATAGCCTTGCGGGTCGCCTCGGGCGCGGAGAGCTGCTCGTCCTTCATGATGCGGGCGACGTTCTCCGAAACGACAATGGCATCATCGTTCAGCACCCCGATGGCCACCACCATGCCGAACAGGGAGAGCAGGTTGATGGACGCGCCGAACAGGAAGAGGCCGGCGCAGGTGCCCACCAGCGCGATCGGCACGATCAGCGTCGGGATCAGCGTGCTTCTCCAGCTCTGCAGGAACAGAAACACCATGGCGGTGACCAGGAGCAGCGCCTCCACCATGGTGACCAGCACGGAGCTGATGGACGTGGTGATGAAGGGCGTGGTGTCGAACGGCACGGTCCAGCCTACGCCGGCCGGAAACACGGACTCCAGTTCCGACATGCGCTGCCTGACCTGCCGCGCGACGTCCAGTGCATTGGCGTCATTGGCCAGCTGAATGGCAATGCCCGCCGCTTCCTTGCCATTGACGCTCAGCCTGAAGTTGTAGCTCTCATTGCCCAGCTCCACGCGGGCGACGTCGCCCAGCCGCACCAGCGACCCGTCGTTATTGACGCGAAGAATGATCTGCCTGAATTCCTCCGGCGTGGAAAACCGGCTCTGGGCGACGATCTGCGCGTTGAAGTCCGCCCCCCGGGCTAGCGGCAGGTCGCCCAGCGAGCCGCCTATCGTTTGGGCATTCTGTTCCTGCACCGCGCGCAACGCGTCGCCGGCCGCCATCTGGAAGCTTGCCAGCTTGCGCTCATCCAGCCAGATCCGCATGGCGTAGGACGAACCAAAGAGCTGCACATCTCCCACCCCGGCAATGCGCCGCAGCTCATTGAGAATGTTGTTCGAGGCGAAATTGCCCATCTGCACGGCGCTGACATCACCGCTTTCGGATTGCAGCGCAAGCAGCATCAGAAAGCCGGACGAGGCCTTGGTGACCGCGACACCAAGCTGCCGGACCTCTTGCGGCAAGCGCGGTTCGACACGGCTCAGGCGGTCCTGCACCTGACTGCGCGCAACGTCCAGGTCCGTACCGGGTTTCAGAGTCACCGTGATCTGGGACGTGCCGTTGGCGCGGCTGACCGAGGCCATGTAGAGGAAATTGTCCACACCGTTCATTTCCTCCTCGATGATGGAGGTGACGGTGCGGTCTATGGTCGTGGTGTCCGCGCCCCGGAAAGTCGCCTGGATCGTTATCGAAGGCGGCGCGATGTTGGGATATTGCTCCACCGGAAGCAGCACCAGCGCAATGACGCCGAACAGCAGAATGAACAGCGCGACGACCCACGCAAACACCGGCCGCAACACAAAGAATGAGCCCATGGCCGACTCCGCTAGGGTTTTTCGTTCTGTTGTTCTACCGGCGCGACACGCTGGCCTGGCCTGATCTTGTGCCAGCCATCGACCACGATCCTGTCTCCTGCCTCAAGCCCCCGCCGCACCACCCAGTTGCCCGCGATCTGGTCGCCGACCTCGATCTGCCTGGCCTCCGCCGTATCATCCGGCCCGATGACAAACACCGTGGCGGTATCGCCGTTAAGCCGCGCCGCGCGCGCCGGAATCAGGATGCCCTCCTGGCGGACGCCGATATGGATCTGGCCGGTAACGAACTGGCCCGGGAGCAGCTCCCGGGCGGCATTGTCGAAGCGGGCGCGTATGGTCTGCGCGCCCGTGCTCCGGTCCACGCTCAGGTCAGCGAAGTCCACGACTCCTGTTTCACCGAACTCCCGGCCATTGGCGAGCGTCAGGCGGACCTGGAAGGTGTTGGCCTCGGAGGTAGCCAGGCTGCCGGAGCGGGCGTAGTCCGTCAGGTCCATGATGGCGGTATTGGATTTGGTGAACGTGGCGCTGATGGGAGAAAGCTGATTGACCTGGGCCAGCAGCGTGGCCGCCGAAGCGCTCACCAGCGCGCCTTCGGTCACCAGAGCGCGTCCTACCCTGCCGGCGATGGGCGCCCTTACCGTGCAGCGGTCCAAGCGCAGCTGCGCCAGCGTGACCGCCGCCTGCGCGTCCGACACATTGGCCTGCGCCTGCCCGAGAGCCGCGAGCGCGGCCTCGTATTCCTGCGCGCTGACCGCCTGACGCTGCACCAGCGGCCGAAATCTCTCCGTGACCGAGCGGGCGTTCTTTTGAACCGCCTGCGCCCGCTGCAGCATCGCATTGGCCTGGGCCAGCTGGGCCTTGTAGTCGCTGGGGTCTATCTGAAACAGCGGGTCGCCGGCCTGCACATCGCTGCCTTCGTTATAAAGCAGCTTCTCCACGATGCCGTCAACGCGCGCCCTGACTTCGGCGGTGCGTATGGGCTCGATCCTGCCGGGCAGATCCACATTGAGATCAACAGGCTGCCGTCCGATGGTGGCCACGATTACCTTCATCGGGGGCACCACGACAGCCGAAGCGTCGTTCCGTTCCCCGCAAGCGGCCAGCGCCAAGGTCAGAGTACCTATGGCAAGCATGAGAGCACGGCGGGCATTGTTACTTACTTGCGTCATCCCAAAGCTCCTATGCGTTCGAACACGATGGTCTCGCGCTGCCCTTCTTCGCCTGCCGGCTTGAAGGGCCCAACTTGGACTGATCAAAGGCGCCGGACTTGCGCCGTATTCTTTGCTGCCTGAAGTGCAACCGCACCGCCAAAAACGGCGGTACGAAACGCCGCAAGGCGCGCGGCCGGGCTGCTGCCCGGCGTCAAGCGCGCGCGCTTGGGGAATTCAAAGCTGGTGATGGGATGTATGCGCTTCTGGAGGTCGAGCCCTCCAGCCAGGTAGATGCCTTGCCTATCGCCGTCTTCGTCGAAGACGCTGCGGCCATTGCCGCCGATGCTCCTGGTCTGACCAACGCGGTGGCGGGGTGCTTGCATCCGGGTATCAGGATCCACGCAAGCCAAGCCCATGCCCGGCATCCACAGCGCGCTGCTCGGAACAATCAAAACCATCGACTTTCGCACAAGCATCCTTTTCACGATTGACAAGGAGAACCGGCAAACAAATGATTTAACGATCTGGCGCTGGGACTGGCGATTGGGCCACCCCTTTTTGAGCGGGGCTTGGAACGCCAGTCTTGCGGATACACGCAAGTACGGAAATAGCTTAAGTAGCGATCGCGGTTCGCGCAAGCTTTTATCGAACTCGACCGGCATGGCCTGATTGTCGCGCCTAACTCAAACATCCGTCGCCGGGAGAAAAGGCCAGCAATAACAAGACTGAATATCTTCATGCCATGATTTGAAAAATATCGGGTGGCGACAAGCAACACGCCATTTTTCGCGCCCCGCCGTGATAATCGCGGGACGGATATCCATCGGCTGATGCGACGGCCGCAGCTGACCGCTGGCGCTTGCGTTTCGCCGGCGTCTGCCTACAATCGCCACCTGTTTCTATACATCACAATTCACCACAAAACGCATCATGGGTTCGGAATTCGATCAGAACGCGGTTGCACGCGCCGCGCAGGCGTTCCAGCAGGGCGACTACGCGCTGGCGGCGAAGCTGCTGGCCCCCGCCGTGGCCGCCAATCCGGACAATGCGAACCTGGTCCGGGCCCAGGCGATCACGCTCAGCCGGCTCAACCAACTGGACGCCGCCGCGGATTGTTTTGACCAGGCCGTCCGGCTTGAACCCGATGATGTCGCGCTGCTGAGCGAAGCAGGCAAAGTGAACCTGAGGGCGGGTCGCCTCGAGGCAGCCCTGGGCCATTTCCGCGCCGCGCGCCGCCGCGCGCCCCAAGACGCCGCCATGCTGGGCCGCGTGATCAATGTCATGCTGAAATTGCAGCATGCAGACCAGGCCATTGCACTGGTCGACGAGGTGCTTGCGAAAGCGCCGCGTAGCGCGCCGCTGCACTATATGCGCGGCGTGGCGCTAGGCGCGATGGGCCGGCGAGGCGATGAAAGGCTGGCTTACGAGACCGCGTTGAAGCTGGATCCGCGGCTCGTGGACGCGCATACCAACCTGGGAGTGCTGGCACGGGACGAACACCGGTTCGAAGATGCCCTGCGCCACTTCAAGCAGGCCCTGTCCATCGATCCCGATCACGCCGGCGCGAGAAATAACCGCGCCCAGACCAACCTGCTTCTTGGCCGCTATGCGCACGGCTGGCGCGACTACGAATGGCGCTGGCGCGACGGCGAGCAGAAGATGCCCCATGAAGGTGCTCCCTGGCTGGGCGAGTCCTCCCTGCAAGGGCTCACCTTGCTGGTGCACGCCGAACAGGGGTTGGGCGACACGCTGCAGTTCAGCCGCTATGTGCCGGCGCTTGCCGCGCAGGCCGAACAGCTGATCTTTCAGGTGCAGCCATCGCTGGAACGCCTGTTGCGGGACAACCTTCCCGGCATCACTGTGATCAGCCGCGACGCGCCGGTCCCGGCCTTCGACCGCCACGTGCCGCTGCTCAGCCTGCCGCTCGCCATGTCGCGCACCCGCCCCGATCCCTGGCCTCTTGAACGCCCCCTGCAGGCGGACGCTGAACTGGTACGGGAATGGGCGGGGCGGCTGGAACAGCAATTTGGCATGGCGGGCGCCCGGCCACGGATCGGACTGGCCTGGTCGGGCAATCCACAGCACCCGGACGACCGCAATCGCTCGATCCCTTTTGCGCGGATCGCCGCCCTGCTCAAGGCGCCCTGCGATTTTGTATGCGTCCAGAAGGACCTGCGCGCGGACGACCTGGCCGCCATCGAACAATGGCGGCACACGGCCACCGGCGGGCGCCTGCACCTGGCCAGCGATGCGCTGCGCGACTTCAGCGACAGCGCAGCCCTGATGGCCAATCTTGACCGCGTGATCAGTGTCGACACCGCCACGGCGCACCTCGCCGGCGCGCTCGGCGTTTCCACCTGCTTGCTGTTGCCCTCCACGCCCGACTGGCGCTGGCTGCTCGACCGGGCCGACACGCCCTGGTATGGCTCAGTGGCGCTCTATCGAAAACCTGCGGACGGCGGATGGGACAAAGTTCTGGATGACGTGCTGGAAGGCCTGGCCTGAAGACCTGATTTGGAAGCCAGGTACCCCGGCCTTTCCGTCAATTTCCGGAGCTGCGGCGTAGCCTGTTGGCCGCGTCCTTGTTCAGGCGTTTCGCTTCTTCTTCCGCATAGTCCTCTTCGCCGGCCTCGTACCCGCCGTCATAAAGGCAACTGCTGCGGTTCCACTTGCACTCGTCCGTACGACCCGAATCCCCAAGCCCGATCAAAGAGCATCCGGAACCCAGGGCGAAAAGAAACAGCGCCGCGCCACAGCGGCTCAACATTCGAATGGACATTTATCCTCGGCATTCAAAGATTTCATAGCCATCTTATCTTTAGAGCCGTCCCAGCCTTCTGATCGCATGGGGGGGTATGCGTTTGGTCGTGCGTTTGGTCGTACGCTTGGTCGTACGCTTGGCTGTGCGTTTAATTTGAATAATTGTTCCGCACAAAAAAAAACAGCCGCTTTAAGCGGCTGATTTCATTGAATTCTTTGGGGTGGCTGATGGGGCTCGAACCCACGACAACTGGAATCACAATCCAGGACTCTACCAACTGAGCTACAGCCACCTCTGGTACTGCTTTCGTCTTCCGGCACTTTTGCCTTTCAGCACTTTTGCCTTCCAACATTCTCGGTTGCGGCTTTCTTGAAAAACGTCTTCAAGAGCTGTTCAACAACGAAGAGGCCGAATTCTAGCACGTTTTTTTAAAGATGCGAAAGCCCCCCCTTGTGCGCCGATCTTGCCAGCGCCGGCAGCCTTGCTATCCTTCCGCATGGTTCACCCTTGGAGGCCGTCTCTTACGCCATCGCTATGGATCGCATACACGCAATTTTGATCGATTATTGGCCCCATCTGGTATTTGCCATCAGTGTTGTGGCGGGCACCGGTGCGGCGGTGCATGCCGCGATGACCAAACAGGATGTGCGGGCGGCCATCGGCTGGGTCGGGGTGGCGATGTTCTCGCCGCTGTTCGGTCCGCTGTTCTATTTTGTGGCTGGAATCAATCGGATCCGCAAGACGCGTGTGTCGCAACTGCGCGACGAGGCGATGGTGGTGGATGCGGAGCTGGTCGAGACTGCGCCGGTGGACGTGGCGCCGATCTCGGGCGAGCAGTTCGCGTCGCTCAAGGTGCTGGGCGACCGCGTCAGCCGGTTCCGGCTGCTGGGCGGCAATCAGGTGCAGCCGCTGGCAGGCGGCGACGAAACCTATCCGGCCATGCTGCAGGCCATCCGGGATGCGCGCCATACCGTGGCGATGCAGAGCTACATCTTTGACAACGATCCGATCGGACGCGAGATGGCGCAGGCCCTGATCGAGGCGCGGGCGCGCGGCGTCGAGGTGCGCGTGCTGATCGACGCCATCGGCTCCAAGTATTCCCGCCCGCCGATCGTGCGTATGCTGGCGCGCGCCGGCGTGCCGGTGGCGCGCTTCATGACGAATCCGCTGGGCGTGCTGCGCATGCCCTATGCCAACCTGCGCAGCCACCGCAAGGTGCTGGTCATCGACGGGCGCGTGGGCTTCACCGGCGGGATGAACGTGCGGGCGGCCTTTGTCAGCGCGCTGGCCGGCGACGCCACCAACCGCGACACGCATTTCCGCGTGGAAGGCCCGATCGTGACGCAGCTGATGTCGGTGTTTGCGCATGACTGGAACTTCACCACGCACGAATCCTTGCCCGCCAAGCCTTGGTTCGATCCCGAAGCCCTGCCCCGCACGGGCAATGTGCCGATGCGCTGCGTGCCGTCCGGCCCCGACCGGGCCCTGGGCAGCACGCACAACATGCTGCTGGGTGCGCTGGCGGTGGCGCGGCGCCACGTGCGTATCCAATCCCCCTACTTCCTGCCCGACCAGACACTGATCGGTGCGCTGGCGACGGCCGCACGCCGGGGCATCGTGGTGGACATCGTCATTCCAGGCAAGAACAACCTGCGGCTGGTGGACTACGCCATGACGGCGCAGCTGGACCAGGTGGTCCGCACCGGCTGCCGCGTCTGGCGCTCGCATGGCGCGTTCGACCACTCCAAGCTGATGACCGTGGACGACGCCTGGGCCTATGTCGGTTCGTCCAACCTGGATCCGCGCAGCCTGCGGTTGAATTTCGAGCTGGACACCGAAATCTATGACCCGGCGGTGGCGCGCTGGATAGGCGGACGCATCGACGGATTGATCAGCGGCGCCAGGCGCGAGACCCTGGAAGACCTGCTGCATGCGCCATTCGCAAAGCGCCTGCGAAACAAGGTGATATGGCTGGCCACGCCGTATCTGTGACACCGCAATTTCACCTACGGTACTCTTTCCGCGATGCGCTACGAACTCACTGACCTACGCCTCTTCCTCGCTATCGCCGAGGCGAAAAGCCTGTCTGGCGGAGCGAATACCGTACACCTGACCGCGTCGTCGGCCAGCTATCGCCTGAAGAACCTGGAGTTCGCGATGGGCGTGCCACTGTTCAAGCGCGAAGCGCGCGGCATGGAGCTCACGCCGGAAGGCGATTTCGTGCTCAAGCATGTGCGCTCGCTGCTGGCAGGCGTGGAACGCATGCACGGCGAGGTCAGCGGCTTTGCCAGCGGCTTGAAGGGCAGCGTCAAGCTGTTCGCCAACAGCAGCTCCCTCAATGGCTTCATCGTGCCCAGCCTGAGCCGGTTCCTGTCGGCCAATCCCAATGTGAACATCCTGCTGGAAGAGCGCTCCAGCACCACGATCGAGGCCGCCATCGCGGGCCACGAGGCCGATATCGGCATTTTTGCCGGCAATGCGTCATCCGCTGGCGTCAACGCCGTACGCTACGCCATCGATGAACTGATCATCGCGGCGCCGCTGAACCATCCCGTGGTGGAAAGCTCGCCCGTGCGGTTCCCGGCGGTGCTGGACCTGGACTTCGTCTGCATGAGCCGGGCCAGCAGCAACTACATATTCCTGCGCGACATGGCCAAGCTGGCCGGCAAGACGCCCAAGGTCCGCATCCATGTGCATACCTTCGACGCCGTGCTGTCCATGGTCGAAGCCGGCGTGGGCGTGTCGCTGGTGCCTCGCAGCATCGCGTCCGCCGCGCTGCGCGAGAAACGCATCGCGGCGGTGGATCTGAGCGAACCCTGGGCCCTGCGTGAACTGACGCTGGTCACCCAGGCCGGCGTGCCGCTGTCGCCGTTTGTCGAACAGGTGGCCGGGTATCTGCTCGACGATCCGATCGTGGCGGCGACGCGCGGCCCGGATTAGGGCCTGTCGACAGGCGCGGATCAGCCCTTGCCCTCGCGCTTTCCCTCGCGCTTGCTGGCAAGAAACTCGTTCATGAATTTTTGCGGTTCGCCGGTATTGAAGGCGGCGCCGAATTCCGCGACGCTGTCCTCGATGGCCTCGTCCACCGACATCGTCTCCCAGCGGCGCAGCAACTTCTTCTGCTGACGCAGCGCCGCCGGCCCCAGCGCGGCAAAGCCTTTGGCCAGCTTGCGCACGGCCTGATCCAGCTCGGCCTCCGGCACTGCGGCGTTCACCAGCCCCCAGTCCAGCGCTCGGCGGGCGTCGATCAGCTCTCCGGTCAACAGCATCCACGCACTGTTGGCCGAGCCGATCAGCTGCGGCATGAGCGCGGCGTGGATCACGGAGGGAATCCCCACCTTCACCTCAGGCATGCCGAACTGCGCGTGATCGGCGCAGACCCGCAGATCGCAGGCCAGGGCAAACTCCAGGCCGCCGCCCAGGCACCAGCCCGGGATGCGGGCGATCACCGGCACCGGGAAGTGGCGCACGGCGTTGCAGAGATCCCGCAAATTCGAGATGAAGCGCCGCGCGCGCTGTTCGTCCAGCCCGGCCATTTCCGCGATATCGGCGCCGGCCACGAAAGCACGATCGCTGTCGCCGCGCAGCACCAGCACGCGCACCGATTCGTCGTCGCGCAACTCGGCAAGCGCCGCGCGCAGGCCATTGATAACCGGCGTGCTCAGAATGTTCAGCACCCCGGCGTCCAGCATGGTCAGGGTGGCGATGCCGGCGGCGTCGATCTCGGCGCGGGCATGGGGAAAGGAGAGATTTCTGGTTTCCACGATGGCTCCTCTTACTGCATTTTTTCGAATTTAATGTCCTCGACCACCGTCTTCCAGTGGGCATAGGATTGCGCGATCAGCGCGCCGAACTCGTCACGCGACATCGGGCTGGGCACCGCGCCCTGCTTCTCGATGGCGTCGATGGTGGCGGGATCCGCCAGCGCCTGGCGCACGGCCGTGTTCAGTTTTTCCAGCACCGGCGCCGGCGTACCCGCGGGAGCGGCCAGGCCGAACCAGGACGGGTTGTTCATGGCGGGCAGGCCGGCCTCGGCGTAGGTGGGCACATCCGGCAGCACCTTGAGCCGCTGCCTGGCCGCCACCGCCAGCGGGCGGATGCGCTGCCCCTGGATCAAGGGATACGAGGACGGGATGTTGTCGAATACGATCTGGACCTGTCCGGCGACCAGGTCGTTCAAGGCCGGCCCCAGCCCCTTGTAGGGCACGTGCAGCATGCGCGTGCCGGTGGTCTGCATGAAGAGTTCGCCATTCATGTGGCTCAGGCCGCCATTGCCGGACGATCCGAACGCGTACTTGCTCGGATCGGCCTTGAGCAGCTTCAGGAAGGCGGGCAGGTCCTGCGCGGCCAGCGCCGGATTCACCACCAGCACATTGGGCACGTCCGCCAGATTGCTGATCGGCGCGAAATCCTTGACGGGGTCGTAGGCGCTCCTGGCGTACACGTTGGGGTTGACGGCGTGCGAGCTTTCGACCGCCATCACCAGGGTGTAGCCGTCGGCGGGCTGCTTGGCGGCGTAGGCCGAACCGATGCTGCCGCCCGCGCCGGGCCGGTTCTCGATGATGACGGACTGGCCCAGTTGCGCGCCCAGCTTGTTGCCGACGACTCGGGCGATGATGTCGGTGGTGCCGCCCACCGCGTAGGGCACGACCAGGCGGATCGGCCTATCGGGGTACTGCGCCGCGGCTGCGCCCGACAGGGTCAGGCAGGCCAGCATGGCGGCCAGAAAGGTACTGATGGGTTTCATTATTGTCTCCTCGGGTAATTCAAATCGTCGCCAGGTTCGCCAGCACGGCGTCCGTGTGCTCGCCCAGCAGCGGCGGCGCCGCCCCCAGCTCCTCGGGTAGGGTGCCGGCCAGCAGCGGGTTGCGCACCAGCCGCACTTCGCCCAGCACCGGGTGGGTAGTCGTCTGGAGCAGCCCGCGGTGTTGCACCTGCGGATGTGAGAAGACCTCGTCCAGCGTGTGGATCGGCCCCCATGGAACGCCGGCGGCGTCGAAGGCGTCCGTCCAGCGCTTGCGCGGCGCCGAGGCAAGCACCTCGGCGAGCATTGGCCTGAGGCTGTCCATGTGCATCAGGCGGGCGCTGTTGGAGGCATAGCGCGCGTCGGCCGCCCATTCCGGGTGGCCGGCCACTTTGGCAAAGCGCGCGAACTGGCCGTCATTGCCGATCGCGAGGATCAGATGGCCGTCCGCGCAGGCGAAGACCTCATAGGGCGCGCAGTTCGGATGTGCGTTGCCGCTGCGTTGGGGCGCCACGCCCGACACCAGGTAGTTGGCGCCCTGGTTGGCGTTGAGCGCCACCGCCACGTCCAGCAGGCATATGTCCAGGGGTAGCCCCAGCCCGGTCTGTTCGCGCTGGCGCAAGGCGGCCAGCACGGCGGAGGTGGCGTACATGCCGGTCATCAGGTCCACCACCGCGACCCCGGTGCGCAACGGGCCCGCGCCAGGCGTGCCGTCCGGCTGGCCGGTATAGCTCATGAGCCCGCCCATGCCCTGGAACACGTAGTCGTACCCAGGCTTGCCGGCCATGGGGCCGGATTGGCCATAGCCGGTGATGGACAGGTAGATCAGGCGCGGATTGACGCGGGCGAGCGAGGCGTAGTCCAGCCCGTACTTGCTCAGGCCGCCGGCCTTGTAGTTTTCGACCAGGATGTCCGCGTCGGCCACCAGCTCGCGCACCCGGGCCGCGCCGTCTTCGGTCGAGAAGTCGATGGCCACCGATTGCTTGCCCCGGTTGCAGGCCATGAAGTAGGCGGACATGGATTGCCCGCCATCGGCCGGACGCAAGTCGGGAGGCCCCCAGCCGCGGGTATCGTCGCCGCGTTCGGGGTGTTCGACCTTGATGACCTGCGCCCCGAGATCCGACAGGTTCTGCGTGCACCAGGGGCCCGCGAGGATGCGCGACAAGTCCACGACTTTGATACCGCGCAAGGCGTTGTGAAGCATAGTGTCTCCGTGATTCAGCCGCTCTCCGAAAATTATGTCAGCGGCTGCGCGCCGCGAGGAGTCGAATGTTTCGAACGCTGCGTTCGCGGGCATTCAAAGCGTGCTCCGGCCCCTCTGGCGGGCCCCGCGCCTTAGACAGGCGCGAATGTTGAGTTCGAATATTTCGGATGGAGTTACGCGCGACGCGCCGCCATACTGGCTTGGCGGAGGCGCACTGGCAGCCGCGCCGCCCGGACGATAAGAACCCTTGGAGACAACCATGAATCGCACTATCCTGCGGCGCGGCGCGACGAGCGCGCTGCTGCTTTGCAGCCTGGCCGCGGGCGCCGCCCGCGCCGAGTATCCCGACCATCCCGTCACCGTCGTGGTGGCCTTTGCGCCTGGCGGCATGACCGACATCGTCGCGCGCCTGCTGTCGGCGGAACTGGGCAAACGCTTCAACCAGACTTTCGTGGTCGAGAACAAGCCGGGCGCCGCCGGCCAGGTCGGCACCGAGCTGGTGGCGCGCCAGAAGAATGACGGCTACACCCTGCTGATCAACGCCACGGGCCATGTGATCGGTCCGGCGGTCAATGACAAGGTTCGCTACAACCCCATCAAGGACTTCGCGCCGATCGGCATCCTGGCGCGCGCGCCGAACCTGGTGGTGGTCAACGCGGGCGTGCCGGTCAAGAACGTTTCCGAATTCCTGGCCTGGGGCAAGGCGCAACCCGGCGTGCCGTACGGCTCGGCCGGCTTTGGCGGCTCCACGCACCTGGGCGGCGAGTGGCTGAAGAAAATCACCGGCGTGCCGATGGAGCACGTGCCCTACAAGGGGGCATCGCCCGCCACCAACGCGGTGGTGTCCGGCGAGCTGAAGGTGGCGGTGCAGGACGCGATGAGCGTCGCGCCCTTCATCAAGTCGGGCCAGTTGCGCCCGATCGGCGTGGCCAGCGCAGAGCGCAGCAAGCTGTTTCCCGATCTGCCCACTTTCGCGGAATCAGGCGCGCCGGGCCTGGACGTCTACACCTGGCTGGGCTTCTATGCGCCGGCGGGGACGGATCCGGCGATCGTGGCCAAGCTCAACCAGGCCACCAACGACATCATGAACTCGCCCGAGATGGTGCAGCGCCTGGCCGGGCAGAACAGCGAGCCGCTGGGCCCGATGACGCCCGATCAGGTGAGCGCTTTCGTCGCCGGCGAAACGGCGAAGTGGCGCGACGTGGTGCGGACCACGGGCGTCAAGGTGGAATAAGCGCCGCCGCGCCTTCAGCCGTCGGAGGCGGGGATAGGCGCGGCGCGCACCGCGAAGACCGCGTTGGCCTTGAGCATGACGCGGTCTTCGACCTGCAGCAGGCAATTGGCGTAGATCAGCCGCTTGCCCTGCTTGTCGATCCGCACATGGGCTTCCAGCCAGTCGCCGGGCCTGACCGGATTCAGGTATTCCACCGACATCTGCACCGTCACCACGGACAGGTGCGCACGTTGCGCAATCACATAGCCCAGCGCGCTGTCCGCCAACGTGGCCAGCAGTCCGCCATGGGCGATCGAATGCATATTGGTGTGGGCGTGCGCCACGCGCATCGCCAGGACCGAATCCGCATCGCGCCGGTACAGCGCGCCGAGGTCGGCCAGATGCGTCATGAAGGGACTGCTAGGCTGCCAGGGCTCGAAGCCGGTGGGGACGGTGTCTGTCATGTTGTTCACGTGAAAGGACCCTGTGCGGACCCGGGTTGATTCGGACACTTGCGGACATTCAGTGCAGTATCGCAAAGAAGGCCGCACCCGGCATGATGCCCGATGCGGCCCTGACCGCCCTGCGGACGCCCTTGCAGGCGCCCCCCGCGGGCGCCTCAGAACGTCGCTGCGCCCTCGGCCACCTTCCGCTCCAGCAGCGCGGCCGGCTTCCAGTGATCGCCATGGGCCTGCCACAAGCCACGGATGGTCGCCAGCGTGGCGGCCAGGCCCAGCGTCTGCGCATAGAACATCGGCCCGCCGCGCGCGCCCGGAAAGCCGTAGCCATGCACGTACACCACATCCACGTCCGAGGCGCGCTGGGCGATGCCTTCGTCGATGATCTGCGCCCCCTCATTGACCAGCGCCAGCATGCAGCGCTCCACGATTTCCTCGTCGCTCACCGTCCGGCGCACGATGCCGGCCTCGCGCGCGCAGGCCTCGATGATGCCGTCGACCACCGGGTCCGGCAGGGGCTGGCGGCTGCCCGGCTCGTAGCGGTAGTAGCCGGCCTGCGTCTTCTGGCCGAAACGGCCCAGCTCGCAGATACGGTCCGCGACCTTGGAATAGCGCAGATGCGCGGGCCGGGTCGGCGCCAGGCGCTTGCGTGTCGCCCAATTGATATCCATGCCAGCCAGGTCCGCCATGGCCAGCGGCCCCATGGCCATGCCAAAGCGCGTCAACGCGCCGTCGATCTGCTGCGGGCTGGCGCCTTCTTCCAGCAGAAAGCCTGCCTCGCGCCAGTAGCCCGTCAGCATGCGGTTGCCGACAAAGCCTTCGCATACGCCGACCAGCACGGGGATCTTGCCGATCTTCTGCGCCACGGCCATGCAGGTGGCGATGACGTCGGCGCCGGTGCGCGCACCGCGCACCACTTCCAGCAGCTTCATCACATTGGCGGGGCTGAAGAAATGCAGGCCGATCACCGCCTCGGGCCGCGCCGTGCAGGCCGCGATGTCGTCGATATTCAGGCGCGAGGTATTGGTGGCCAGGATGGCGCCGGGCTTGCACACGGCATCCAGCTCTCGGAATACGGACTGCTTGACCGCCATGTCCTCGAATACGGCCTCGATCACCAGATCGGCCCCCGCCAGATCCCGGATGTCCAGGCTGGGCGTGATGCGCGCGATCCGGGCTTCGACGCCCGCGGCGTCGAGCTTGCCCTTGGCCGCGGTGATGCCGTAGTTCTTGCGGATCAGCGCCAGGCCGCGATCCAGCGCCGCCTGCTCGCGCTCATACAGCGTGACGGCATAGCCCGCGTTCGAGAACGCCATCGCGATGCCGCCCCCCATGGTGCCCGCGCCCAGGATGGCCACGTGTTCGACCCTGCCCACGCTGCCGCCGCCGGCGACGCGCGGCGCTTCTTTTTCCGCGAAGAAGAGATGGCGCAGCGCCTTGGACGCGTCGCCCGCGACCAGCGCGTCGAACAGCCTGCGCTCTTCGTCCAGTCCCGCCTCGATGGGCAGGCGCGTCGCGGCCTCGACGCAATCTGTCGCCGCCTGCTGAGCCTGCGCGTTGCGGGCCTTGGGATTGAGCCCGGCGCGCACCGCGGCGAAGTCGACGCCGCTGGCTTCCACGGCACGCCGCGCAGCCACGGGGTGGGACGCATGCGTGGCGCGGTCCCGCGCGAAGGACAACGCCAGGTCCAGTACATCGCCTTCGGTGACGGCGTCCACCAGCCCGGCGGTCAGCGCGGCGGCGGCGTCCACCGGCGTGCCGGTCTGGATCATCCTGAGCGCGGGCGCCACACCCACCAGCCGCGGCAGCCGCTGCGTGCCGCCGCCGCCGGGCACCAGGCCGAGATTCACTTCCGGCAGCCCCAACCGGGCGCCGGCCTGCGCCACGCGGTAATGGCATCCCAGTGCCAGCTCCAGCCCGCCGCCCAGGGCAAAGCCATGAATGGCGGCGACCACCGGCTTGCCGGAGGCTTCGATTGCCGCGATCACATCGCGCAGCATGGGCTTGGCCGTTGCCGCCGGCGTATTGAACTGGCGGATATCGGCGCCGCCGCAGAACGCCTTGCCGGCGCCCGCGATCACGACGGCATCGACGCCGGCATCGCCGAGCGCGCGCGCCAGGCCGGCGTGCAGGCCGGCGCGTACGGTGTCGCCCAGGCCATTGACCGGAGGATTATCAAGAAACATCACCGCCACGCGCCCATGCCGGGCATAGCGGACGGTGCTGGAGACGTCGTCGGAGGGTTGGGTAACGTTGACGGTCATGGGGGTCCCTTGTAGCGGCGGGGCTCAGGCCCGCGCCAGTTGCCGGTAGCGGTTGATGTGATGGCGCGTGTCGCCAAGCGTGTATTCGATGGCCAGCAGCCGCTTGGCATGGTGGCCGACGGCCAGTTCATCGGTCATGCCCATGCCGCCATGCAGCTGGATGCTTTGCTGGCTGATATAGCGGGCGGCCTCGCCGCATCTGGCCTTGGCGGCCGAAGCCAGGCGGCCGCGCAACGGCGCGTCGTCCAGATCCGACCTTGCTGCCGTCCAGGTCAGCGAACGGGCCTGCTCCAGGACCAGCAGCATGTCCGCCAGCCGGTGCTGCACCGCCTGAAAGCCGCCGAGCGCCTGACCGAACTGGCGCCGCGCGGCAACGTGCTCGCGGGTGGCGTCCAGCAGCGCCTGCATGATGCCCAGCGCCTCCGCGCACAGCGCGACACGCGTCATGTCCGCCGCCTGTTCCAGCGCGGCGCCGGCCTCGCCCAGCCGGGCCGCGGCGGGCACAGGGCATGCCGCAAGCACGATGTCCGCGTAGCCACGTCCGTCCAGGCCCAGGCCGCCCTCGCGGGTCAAGCCCGGAGCGTCTGCCTCGACCAGAAACAAGCCGACTCCGGCCGCATCGCGCGCCGTGACCAGGAACTGCCTGGCCCCCATCCCGTGCGGCACGTGCCGCTTCACGCCATTCAAGACCCAACCGTCGCCCTGACGCTCCGCAGTGGCGCCTGCGCCGTCCAAGGCCCATTCCGAATCCGGCCCCGCATGGGCCAGCACGGGCGCGGCCGTCCCTTGCGCCATGCCGGCCAGCAGTGCGCGGACCGCGGGGCCTTCGGGCAAGCGGCCCAGCAGCTGCCCGCAAAGCAGCGTGCTGGCGTCGTAGGGCTCGGTCACCAGATGACGGCCGAACTGCTGCATCAGTATGCAAATCTCGGGCAAGCCGGCTTGCATGCCACCAGCGGATGCGGGCAGGCCCAGCCCGAGCAATCCCATGTCGGCAAAGGCCCGCCAATGCGGCGTGGCGGCAGGGTCGGCGTCCGCCGGCGGCCTGGCGCGGCCGCCCGGCGCCGGATATCTATCCTGCAGATAGCGCGCGACGGCATCGTCCAGCGCCCGTTCGTCCCCGGTGTAGTCGTCTGGCGCGCCCAACGCCAGCTTGGCGATGAGGTTCTTCTGGACTTCGTCCGTTCCGCCGTAGATCGATATCTTGCGCAGGTTCAGGTAGAAGCCGGGCATGGCCTGCAGCTCTTGCTCGACGGTCGGTTCGCCCTGCGCGTAGTCGCGTTCCAGCGCGGCCGACTGATAGGCCAGCGCTTGCGCGCCGGCGGTATCGACCAGCGCCTCGCTGATGCGCTGCGCCAGCGTGGAGCCCAGGTACTTCAGGATCGACGCTTCGGCGCCGTGGCCGGCGCCGCGCTGGTCGCGCGCGATCAGCCGCAGATTGGTCTGCTCCAGCGCCAGCGTGTCGATCTCCAGTTGCGTCAGCCGATGCGCGAACACCGGATCTTCGGCCAAGGGCCTGCCATCAACGACGCGCTGCGCCGCGAGCCGTTGCAGATGACCGAGTTCGCGCTTGGCGCGTCCCACCCGGGCCGCGCCAAAGCGCTCGTGCGACAGCAGATACTTGGCATAGGTCCAGCCGCGATCCGCCTCCCCCACCAGATGCGAGAGCGGCACCATGACGTCATCCAGAAAGACTTCGTTGATTTCCTCGCCGCCGTCCAGCGTGCGGATCGGCCGCAGCGACACCCCCGGGCTGCGCATGTCGATGAGCAGGAACGAAATGCCCTGCTGCGCCTTGGCGTCGGGGTTGGTCCGCGCCAGACAGAACATCATGTCGGCGTACTGCGCGTAGGTGGTCCAGGTTTTCTGGCCATTGACCACGAACGTATCGCCCACGCGCCGCGCGCGGGTGGTGAGCGACGCCAGGTCCGAGCCGGCGCCCGGCTCGGAATAGCCCTGGCACCACCAGTCCTGGCCGTTCAGGATGCGCGGCAGGAAATGGCTTTTCTGCCAGTCCGAGCCGTAGGCCATGATGACCGGCGCCACCATGCGCAGGCCGAAAGGCACGGTTTCGGGCGCGCCGGCCAGCGCGCATTCCTCGTCGAACACGTTGCGCCGTTCGATGCTCCAGTTGGCGCCACCGAATTCGGCGGGCCAGTTCGGCGCCACCCAGCCGCGTTCATGCAGGATGCGATGCCAGCGCAGGAAATCCTGCTTGTCCAGACGCTGGTGGTCCAGCACCTTGCGCCGCAGGTCGGCGGGAAGCTGGTCGCGCAGGAACGCGCGGACTTCGTCGCGGAAATCCTTCAGCTCCGATTCATGCGGCATGATCGACGTCCTGGGCAAAGCGCAGCGGCGCATCGGTGGCCGCCTGCAAGGCCTCGCGCGTCAGTCCGGGCGCCATGTCGCGCACCAGAAAGCCTTGCGGCGTGACGTCCAGCGTGGCCAGGTCGGTATAGACGCGGTCGACGCAGGCGGCGCCCGTCAGCGGCAGATCGCAGGCACGCCGCAGGCGCGAACGGCCGTCGCGGGTCGTATGCTCCATCAGCACGTGGACGCGCTTGGCGCCCACCGCCAGATCCATGGCTCCGCCCACCGCCGCGGCCACGCCCGGCTGGCCCAGCGACCAGTTGGCCAGGTCGCCGGTTTCGGAAACCTGGTAGGCCCCAAGAATGCAGTAGTCCAGGTGGCCGCCCCGCATCATGGCGAAAGAGTCGGCGTGGTTGAAAAAGCTGCCGCCAGCCGCCATGGCGACGTTCTGCTTGGCCGCATTGGTCAGGTCGGGATCGACCGGATCGTCGTCCGAGCGCGAGCGCATTCCCAGGATGCCATTCTCGCTGTGGACGGTGACGCCATGCGCCGGGGTCCAGTAGTCCAGCGCCATCACGGGCAGGCCTATGCCCAGATTGACGTATGAGCCGGGAGGGATATCGGCGGCGGCGCGGCGGGCAATGTCCGCGCGCGAGTATCGTTGTGTCATTGCAGGACTCCGGCCAGTTTGGCATCGGGTATGCGCAGCACGCGCTGCACGAATATGCCGGGCGTGACGACGTGCTCCGGATCCAGGCCGCCCACCTCCGCCAGCGCATGCACCTGGACGATGGCGGTCGCCGCCGCCATGCACATCAGCGGCCCGAAATTGCGCCCCGCCTTGCGATAGACGAGATTGCCCAGCGGATCCGCGCAATGGGCTTTCACCAGCGCGTAGTCCGCCGGCAGCGGTTCCTCGAACACATAGCCCACGCCCTTGATGACGCGCGTCTCCTTGCCTTCGGCCAGCAGCGTGCCGTAGCCGGTGGGTGTGAAGAAGCCGCCCAGGCCCGATCCGGCCGCGCGCAGCCGCTCGGCGAGCGTGCCTTGGGGCACGCATTCGTAATCGATCCGGCCTTCGGCGTAAGCGGATTCAAACGCCTGGGACTCGGCGCCGCGAGGATACGAGGCGATCAGCTTGCGCACGCGCCCCAGCCGGATCAGCCGGGCCAGGCCGCTGTCGTGGCTGCCGCTGTTGTTGCACACCACGGTCAGGTCGCGCGCGCCCTGCTCCACCAGCGCGTCGAGCAGGTCCACGGGCTGGCCCGACAGGCCGAAGCCGCTGACCAGCACGGTGGCGCCGTCGGGGATATCCGCCACGGCCTGCGCGGCGCAGTTCACGGTCTTGTTCATCAAGGCCTCCATCACAGGCTATGGGAAAGAATGGCCGTGGCCTGGCTGGACAGCACACCGCCGTTGCCATGCACCAGCGCCACATCGGCGCGCTTCACCTGGCGCTCGCCCGCCTCCCGGCGCAACTGCGCCACGGCTTCGATCACCAGGAAAATGCTGTACATGCCGGGGTGCGTGAACGACAAGCCGCCGCCGTTGGTGTTCATCGGCAGATCGCCGCCCGGCTCGATGCGCCCGCCGCCGATGAACGCGCCGCCCTCGCCTTTGTCGCAAAAGCCCAGGTCTTCAAGGAACAGGATGGGGTTGATGGTGAAGGCGTCGTAGAGTTCGACCAGATCGATGTCGGCGGGCGTCAGGCCGGCCTCGGCGAACGCGGCCCGGCCTGAATCCACGGCGGGCGTGACGGTGACGTCGGACATGCAGGAGATCTGGCGGTGCCAGTGTGCGTGGCCGGTGCCCAGCACGTAGATGGGCCGGGGATGCAGGTCGCGCGCGCGGTCGGCCCGCGTCACCACGAAGGCGCCCGCCCCGTCGGTCACCAGGCAGCAGTCGCGCACGGTCAGGGGATCCGAGATCATCTTCGCGCTCAGCACCTCATCTATCGTGAGCGGCGTGCGCAGGAAGGCGTCCGGGTTGAGTTGCGCCCATTTGCGCGCCGCCACCGCGACCTCGGCCAGCTGGCGCCGCGTGGTGCCGTACTGGTGCATGTGGCGGGCCGCCGCCAGCGCATAGCTGGTCACCGGATTGAAGGGCTTGTACGGGTGTTCGTAGGGCTGCGGGTCCAGCGCCGCGCGCATCTGGTTGATCTGCGTGCTGCTGGGCGCGCTGCGCGGGTTGGCTCCGTAGCACACGAGCACGTGGTCGCACTGGCCGGCCTCGATGGCCATCGCCGCGATCTTCAGGTCGGCGATGAACGAAGAGCCGCCGAACATCGTGCTGTCGGAGAAGCGTGGCCGGATGCCCAGGTATTCCGACATCCGCATCACCCACCAGGGCGATGTCAGGCTGGAGGTGATGATGCCGTCGATATCCTGCATCTTCAAGCCGCTGGCGGCCACGGCGCGATGCGCCGCCTGCGCGATGATTTCCTGCTCGCTGCGGCCCCCGCAATCGCCCAGTCCGGCCATGCCCGTGCCCAGGACTGCGATTGCGCCGCGATAACTCCGGCTCATGCCCGTTCCCCCGAGTGCGCGACGAACACCAGCAACGGCTCGCCGTCCACGGTGTCGATCCGGGCCCGCACCGGCTGGCCGATATGCACCGCGTCCGCAGGCATGTCCACCACGCGGCTCATCAGCCGCGGACCTTCGGCCAGATCGACCAGGCAGACGGTGTAGTCGCCCGCCTTGCTGCGCACGACGGTGGTGGAATAGACCTCGCCCAGGCCGCTGGGCTCGGTCCAGCGCAGCGTGTCGGCGCCGCAATGCGGGCAGACCACGCGCGGGTAGAAATGATGCCGGGCGCAGGCCTGGCATTGCGGAATCATGAAGCGGCCCTGCGCGAGCTGCTCGAAATAGTGGCGCTCGGCGCTGGACGCCGGCTCGGTTGCGGTGTGCGGCATGCTGATTGTGGCCGCCTGGAAGGCGGCTGTCTCCGTTTTATGTCGTTGTCCGCCTGTCGTGGCTTGCGGCGTGAAACAATTTTAGGAATGGCGCATGCCCCTGACCATCCGAAAGATTCGAAGGCTTCATTCGGCGTATTCGAAGCGCTCGCCGGGCGCGCGGGAAGTCAGAGTAAGATTTACGCCATAACAATCACCCTACATGGCAGGAGCAGTGGAAGATGGCGAAAGTCGGCATGGTTGGTATCGGCCTCATGGGCCACGGTATTGCAAGCAATCTGGTCAAGCATGGTCATTCCCTGACCGTGCTTGAACATCCGGGCAACCAGCCCCTGGATGCGCTGAAAGCCGCGGGCGCGGCCAGCGTGACCGACGGCGCCGCGCTGGCCGCCCAGTCGGATGTGATCATTCTCTGCGTTACCGGCAGCCCGCAGGTCGAAGCCGTGCTGCTGTCGGCCGGCGGCTTGCTGGAGGGCTTGCGGCCCGGCACCATCATCATCGACTGCTCCACCGCCATCCCCTCGTCCACCATCAAGGTGGCCCAGGTGGTGATCGACAGCGGCGGCCGCTTCCTGGACGCGCCCATGACGCGCACGCCGAAGGAAGCCGCCGAAGGCCGGCTGAACCTGCTGGTGGGCGGCGACGCCGCCCTCTTCGAGGAATGCAAGCCGCTGCTGGCCTGCTTTGCGGAGAACATCACGCACGCCGGCCCGATCGGCGCCGGCCACCGCATGAAGCTGCTGCACAACTATGTGTCGCTGGGCGTGGTTGCCCTGCTGTCGGAAGCCGCGGCTTGCGCGCTGCGTTCCGACATCGATCCGGCCGTGTTCGCCGACGTGCTGTCCAAGGGCGGCGGCGGCGGCGTGGCGCTGGAGCGCATCAAGCCGTACCTGCTGGAACAGGACCCGTCCTCGCTGCGCTTCTTCATGTCGAACGCGCAGAAGGACCTGTCCTACTACAACACCATGGCCGCGGAAACCGGCGCCGTGCGCGAGATCGGCGCAGCGGTGCAGCACACCTTCGACCAGGCCGTCACGCAGGGCGGCGGCGACCGCTACGTGCCGGAACTGGTGTCGCTGCTGAAGGACCGCTAGGCAGCGCAGGCGCCAGAAGCACCGCGGGGGCCTTAGCGCCCCCCGGCCGCGACCGCGCGCGGCGACCGCAGGACGCCGCGCGACGGCAGGCGCAGGGAAATCAGCGCGGCCATCAACAGCAGCACGCCCGCCGAACCGAAGGCCACCCAGTGCGTGCCGAAGGTCTCGAAGGCCCAGCCCCCCAGCCACGAACTGATCATGCCGCCCACCTGGTGGCCCAGATAGGTCAGGCCGTACAGCACGCCCACCAGGCGGATGCCGTAGATATCGGCCAGGATCGCGGACGACAAGGCGATGCTGCCCGCCCACACGATGCCGCCGATGGTGGCCGCCGCATACAGTTCCCAATGCGCGCCCACCATGACCAGCGCGAAAAAGCCCAGGCCCCGCACCAGATAGATGGCGGCAAGGATGTTGCGCCGCTCGACCTGATCGGACATGCGTCCCAGCACCAGTGTGCTGAAGATGGCGACCAGGCCGATCAGGCCTATCCCGAGCGAGCTGGTGGTGGCGTCAAAGCCATGGTCCATCAGCATGGGCATGCCATGCGTGCCCAGCAGGTTCATGCTGAAGCCACAGGCGAACAGGCCCAGCGCGACCTGCCAGAACGGCAGAGTACGCAAGGCGTCACCCAGCTTGGGCGGGGCCGACTTGGCCGCCGGCTTGGCGGAAGCCGATTTCTCGATGATCTGGTGAGGCAGCAGGTCGGTATGCTCCGGGGCCTCGTCGCGCATGACCAGGATCGCCACCGGCACGGTCAGCACCGCGAACAGCGCCGCAAAGCCCAGCAGCGTTTCGCGCCAGCCCACCGCCGAGATCGCGAAGGTCAGCGTGGGAGTCATGAGCGCGATACCGGCCATCGAACCCGTGGACAGGAAGAACAGCGCCATGCCGCGCTGCCGCGTGAACCAGCGGCTGATCACCGGCGTCAGCGCCACCGGGCTGGTGAAGGCCAGGCCGATGGACAGCGCCACGCCAAAGGACAGCAGGAATTCAAAGGGCCCGCGCGCAAACACGGTCCAGATGGAGGACGCCACGACGATCGCCGTGCCGGTCAGCAGCACAAAGCGCGTGCCGCGCGTGCTGACGAGATAGCCCGCCAGAGGCATGCCCAGCCCGTAGCACAGCATGCCGATCGCCACGATGCCCGACAGCAGGCTGCGCGAAAAACCCAGCCCGTCCGCCATGGGCAGGAAGAACGGCCCGATGCCCATGCGCAGGCCGACCGTCAACAGGGTGAGTACCGTGGCGGCGCCGACAATGTTCCAGCCGAAATACCAGCCGCCCGACTCTTGCTTGTCCAATTGCTTGTCTCCTCGATGTCTTTTTTTGGCCGCTTGCGCGCCAAGGCTTACAGACACCGCAGGGATGCGCGGAGCAAGGCTCCGCTTTCGGCAGGGTGGACGGCTGGGCGTGAATCGGCTTGTATGCGCTGGCGGGCCGAAGCCCCCAGACGCGTCATATTACTCCCGGCTATATGCCAATTCGAGGCAAGACCCCAAATCCTGTTCGGTGAGCGGCCACGGCAGCCGCCCACCGCGCCGCCTTATCGCAGCACGTTGCGCACAAAGCGCAGGCGGACGTCCCCGTCGTTGAAGTAGGCGTAGGGCTGCGCGCTGCTGTAAATGGCGAAATCATCCACGGCAATCCGCTGCGTGTTGCCCGACAGCTCCAGCCGCAGCGTGCCTTCTATGACATACACCATTTCGTGCCATCCCTCGGGATCGGGCTCGGCGATGTACTGTTCACCGGCGGCCAGCGACCAGATCCAGAGTTGCGCCTCGCAGCTTGCGGGCGCGGCGCCCAGCAGCACGGCCTGGCTGCCCGGTTGCTTGCCGCGCCACGCCATGGCTTCGATCCGCCGCCGCTCGCGGGCGGGATCGCTGACCAGATCCACGAACCCCACGCCCAGCGGACCGGCCAGCTTGTCCAGGCTGGCCAGGCTGATGTTGGCCGTGCCGGCTTCCAGTCCGGCGATCATCCGACGGCTGATGCCGGATGCCTGCGCCAGATTCGTCTGGCTCAGGCCCGCCTGCTTGCGCAGCCGCCGGAGGTTGGCCCCCACATGCGTGAGGACATCCGGCGTGGAACTGGTGATGTGCAGTATATTGCTCATAATTTCGTCGCATTCAGCATTCAGATAAGCCGTGGAACCCAAGACATCGATGTTCGCCCTGTCCCGCCAGGAAATCGCCCTGGTGCTGGTCACCATGCTGTGGGGAAGCACGTTCCTCATCATCCATATCGCCATGCAGCATAGCGGACCGCTGTTCTTCGTGGGCTTGCGGTTCACCATCGCCGGCCTGATGGCGCTGCTGCTGTTCCGCAAGCACATGGCGGGCCTCACCCGGTACGAGGTGGGCGCGGGCATCGCCATCGGCAGCGCGCTGTTCCTGGGCTACTACCTGCAAACCCATGGCCTGCGCACCATCACCAGCAGCCAGTCCGCCTTCATCACGGCACTCTACGTGCCTATCGTGCCGCTGCTGCAATGGGCGGTGCTGAAACGGCCGCCCGGCCTGATGAGCTGGGTCGGCGTGGGGCTGGCCTTCACGGGCCTGATTCTGCTTGCGGGCCCGGAAGCCGGCACGTTGAGCTTCAGCCCGGGCGAGGTGGCCACGCTGGCGGGCGCCGTGGCGATCGCCGCCGAGATCATCCTGATCGGCCTGTTTGCCCGCAAGGTGGACAGCCGCCGCGTGACCTTCGTGCAGCTGCTGACGGCGGGTCTGCTGGCGTTTGCGCTGATGCCGGTGCTGGGCGAATCGATTCCGTCCTTCTCCTGGCTATGGGCGGGCGCCGCGATCGGCCTGGGGCTGGCCAGCGCCATCATCCAGCTGACGATGAACTGGGCCCAGAAATCCGTATCGCCCACGCGCGCCACCGTCATCTATGCCGGCGAGCCCGTCTGGGGCGGCATCGTCGGCCGCCTGGCGGGCGACCGCTTGCCGGCGCTGGCGCTGGTCGGCGCGGGACTGATCGTGGCCGGCGTCATCGCCAGCGAGGCAAAGTTCGGGCGAAAGAAGAAGCCACGCGAGACGGCGGCGGGAACGGGCGGCGCGGGGCCGGTGGCCGAATAGCGCCCCGGGCCGTTCGCGGTCAGCCAGGACCTTGCCAGGCTCGTTTCAGTGTGAACAGGCCCTAGGCCGCCTGCTCCAGAAACGCCTGCAAGGCCGGCACCGTGTTCAGCACGTGCTGGCGCATCGCGGCCTCGCAACGCGCCGCGTCGCGGGTTTGCAGGGCGGCGATCAGTTCCTGGTGCGACTCGCGCACGCGCAGCACACGGCCAGGCTGCGCGGCCCACAGGCGCATATAGGGTTCGACGACGGAATGCAGTTCGGAGATCTGGCTCAGCAGACGTGGCTGCCGGCAGAAGCTGCACAGGTATTCATGGAATTCGCGGTGGGCGGTGGTCCAGTCCAGGTAGTCGCTGGAGCCCTGGTCCAGCTGCTCAAGCATGTTGGACAGCCGGCGGATGTGCTCGGCGCCCATATTGAGCACCGCATTGCGCATGGCCAGGCCTTCCAGCACGGAGCGCATTTCAAATACTTCCAGCATCTCTTGCTGGTTCAGCCCGCGCACCACCGCGCCGCGATTGGCGCGGATCTCGACCAGGCCTTCCGAGGCCAGCCGACGCAGCGCGCCGCGCACCGGCATGCGGCTGGTGCCGATCTCGGCGGCGACGACGTCCGGCACCAGACGCTGGCCCGGCGCGTAGCGGCCCAGCCGGATCTCGCGCTGCAAATGCAGATACGCCTCGTCTTCGGCGCTGATGGCTGTCTTTTGAAATTGCAGCACGGTCGTCCCCAGGCTTGGTAAGCCGCCATGATAGATAAGGGCAAAAATAACACAAACTGGATCCAATGATCCATGGATGCAAACACCAATGGCCGCGGCCGGCGGACTTGCGTTTAATCCAGACACGCTTTTCATAACGCGATCAAGGGGAATCCATGAAATTTCGTCTCATCCGGGCGCTGGCAGGCGCCGCCGCGATGGCCTTCGCGGCCCAGGCCGGCGCCCAGGCCACCGACTGGCCGCAACATCCCGTGCGCATCGTCGTGCCCTTCCAGGCGGGTTCCGCCACCGACCTGATCTCGCGCCAGCTCGGCGTGGCGCTGTCGGCCGAACTGGGCCAGCCCTTCGTCATCGAGGCCCGTCCCGGCGCCGCCGCCGCGATCGGCAGCGCCTCGGTCGCGCGCTCTGCCCCCGACGGCTACACGCTGCTGATGGGCGGCCCGGCCGCCGTCGTCACCAACCGCTTCCTGCAAAAGCGCCTGGCCTATGATCCGGACGCCTTCGAGCTGGTGTCCATGGTTGCCTACACGCCCAACATCCTGCTGGCCAATCCTTCGCAGCCCTTCAAGACCCTGCCGGAAATGGTGGCCTACGCGCGCGCCAATCCGGGCAAGCTGACCTACGCCTCGTTCGGCACGGGCACGACGTCCCACATGGCCGGCGAAATGCTGAAGTCCATCGCCGGGATCGACATCCTGCACGTGCCCTACAAGGGCGCGGGCGAAGCCATTCCCGCGCTCCTGAGCGGCCAGGTGTCGATGTACTTCGACACCATCATGACGGGCCTGCCCCAGGCCAAGAGCGGCGCGCTGCTGGCGCTGGGCATGTCCAATTCGCAGCGCTCGGCGCTGGCCCCGGACATTCCCACCATCGCTGAACAAGGCTATTCCGGCTACGACATCGCGCCGTGGTACGGTCTGGTCGCCCCCCAAGGCACGCCTGCGCCGATCCTCGACAAGCTCAACCGCGCCGTCAACAAGGTGCTGGCCGATCCCGCATTGCGCGGTAAGCTCGCCGAAGCCGGCGCCGAGCCGCGGGGCGGCAGCCGCGAAGAATTCACCGCCTTCATCAAGGCCGAGATTCCCCGCACCAAGCAGCTGATCGACCAAGCCGGCATCACCCCGCAGTAATTTCCTTTACGAGTACCAGCATCCATGTCTTCCCCCTTCGATTGGTCTTTTCCGTACGCTTCCCGAAAAATGCCGGTCCTGGCCGCCAACGCGGTCGCGACCAGCCAGCCCTTGGCTGCGCAGGCGGGACTACGCATGCTGCTGGCCGGTGGCAATGCCGTTGACAGCGCCATTGCCACCGCGATTGCCCTGACCGTCGTCGAGCCCGTCATGAACGGGATCGGCGGCGACATGTTCGCCCTCGTCTGGCACGAGGGCCAGTTGTACGGCCTGAACTCCAGCGGCTGCGCGCCGGCCGCGTGGACGCCGGAATACTTCAACGGACGCGACGCGATGCCGGGCACCGGCTGGGGCACGGTCACCGTGCCGGGCCAGGTCGCCGGCTGGAAGGCCTTGTCCGAACGCTTCGGCAAGCTGCCCTTCGCCAAGCTGTTCGAGCCCGCCATCGCCTACGCCGAAGACGGCTTTGCCGTGTCGCCCACCATTGCGCGTCAATGGGCCACGCAGGCGCCCAAGCTGGCGGCGGAACCCGGCTTTGCCGAGGCCTTCCTGCCCCAGGGCCGCGCGCCGCAAGCCGGCGAGTGGTGGCGCTTTCCGGATCAGGCCAGGACCTTGCGCGAGATCGCCGAAAGCGGCGGCGAGAGCTTCTACCGCGGCGAGCTCGCCAGGAAGATCTCCGACTTCGCCAGCCAGACGGGCGGCGCGCTCAGCGCCGTCGATCTGGCCGAGCACCGCGCCGAATGGGTCACGCCCATTTCCCAATCATTCCGCGACTACGAGCTGCATGAGATCCCGCCGAACGGCCAGGGCATCTCGGCGCTGATGGCGCTGGGCATGCTCGAGCAATTCGACCTGGAAGGCATGGGGCGCGACAGCGCCGACTACTACCACGTCAGCATCGAAGCCATGAAGCTGGCGTTCGCGGACCTGCATCATCATGTCGCGGACCCGCGCCACATGCGCACCGACGCGCGCGCCCTGCTCGACCGTGCCTACCTGGCCGAGCGCGCCCGCCTGATCTCCATGGATCGCGCCAGCGTGCCCACCGCGGGCACGCCCGCCACCGGCGGCACGGTCTACCTGACCGCGGCGGACGCCGGCGGCACCATGGTGTCCTTCATCCAGTCCAACTACCACGGCTTCGGCTCCGGCGTCGTCGTGCCGGGCACCGGCATCAGCCTGCACAACCGCGGCCTGAACTTCGTGCTCAAGCCCGGCCACGCCAACCAGGTGGCCCCGCGCAAGAAGCCCATGCACACCATCATCCCCGCGTTCGTGACGCGCGGCGGCCAGCCCGTCATGTCCTTCGGCGTGATGGGCGGGTCGATGCAGGCGCAGGGCCATCTGCAGATGGTCACGCGCCTGGCGGCGTTCGGCCAGAATCCGCAGGCCATGAGCGACGCGCCGCGCTTCCGCGTGGAAAACGGGCCGGTGGTCAATGTGGAATCGCACCTGCCCGCGGATGTGGTCGACACGCTGCGCGCGCGCGGCCACAACGTGGCGGTGGCGCCCGCCGACAGCCTGGAATTCGGCTCGGCGCAACTGATCTGCCGCCTGCCCCAGGGCGGCTATGTGGCGGCGTCGGATTCGCGCCGCGACGGCCAGGCCGTCGGTTTCTGAGCCGCGCCGTCACATTCCTGCAGCGACGCCGGCAGATACTGCCGCGTTGCCGCAAGAAGGACCGAAATGCCTGATCTGGCCATGCCGCCCCCCGGAAAACTCCGCCGCTCCACGCGCGCCTTGTCCCGGGCGGCGCGGCTCATCCCGCCGGCGCTGGTAGCGGCCGCCTTGTTCCTGACCGCGGCGCCCCTGCCCGGCCTGGCCGCCCTGCCCCTGGCCGTCGACGGCCAGCCCCTGCCATCGCTTGCGCCCATGCTCGAGCGCGTCACTCCCGCAGTCGTCAATATCTCTTCGCAGGCCGATCCGCGCCAGGCGCCAGGCGCGGGTCGCGTGCAATCGCCGGAGCCGATCCGGCAGAACGTGGGATCGGGCGTCATCGTGGACGCGGGCCAGGGCAATATCCTGACCAACCATCACGTGGTGCGCGGCGCCACGGCCATACGCGTGTCCTTGCAGGACGGACGCGCCTTCAACGCCACCGTCGTGGGCAGCGACCCCGACACCGACCTGGCGGTGCTGCGCATCCCCGCCCAGAACCTGCAGGCGCTGTCGCTGTCGGATTCCAGCGACCTGCGCGTGGGCGACTTCGTCGTGGCGATAGGCGATCCCTACGGCCTGGGCCAGTCCGCTTCCTCCGGCATCGTGTCCGCCCTGGACCGCTCCAGCCTGCGCGCCGCCGGCTATCAGAACTTCATCCAGACCGACGCCTCCATCAACCCCGGCAACTCCGGCGGCGCACTGGTGAACCTGAACGGCGAGCTGGTGGGCATCAACACCATGATCTACACGCCGTCGGGCGGCAATGTGGGCATCGGCTTTGCCATTCCGTCCAATCTTGCCGGCGAGGTCATGCGGCAACTGCTGCAGCACGGGCAGGTGCAACGCGGCGGCCTGGGCCTGGACACGCTGGACATCACGCCGCGCAATGCGCGCCAGCTAGGCCTCGCGCCGGGTTCGACGGGCATCGTGGTGGCGCGCGTGGCGGACGGGTCGCCGGCCCAGAAGGCCGGCGTGCAAGCCCGGGACCAGATCCTGTCGATGGACGGCAAGGCCCTGGCCACCAGCGCGCAACTGCGCAATGCCGAAGGCCTGCTGCCCGTGGGCCGGCAGGTGCGCCTGGCCTTGCTGCGGGCCGGCGCCAGATCGGAAGTCCTGCTACGCATCGAACCCGAGCAGAACGAACGCTTCCATGCAGGCTCGCTGGATGCGCGCCTGACGGGCGTCGAGTTCTCCGAGGTCGGACGCGCCCAGCGCTTGCAGGGCAACGATGGCGCCGCCGTCAGCGCCACCTTTCCCGAGCGCGGCCCGGTGGCCGCGCGCCTGCAGCGCGGCGACATCGTCATCGGCGTGAACCAGCGCCCCGTCAGCAAACTGGCCGACCTGCGCGAGCTTCTGGCAGGCGCGGGCTCGCAGCCACTGGTGCTGACCCTGCTGCGCGGCCGGGCCGCCTACACCCTGCAGGTGAATTGAACCGGCGCGTGCAGCTACACTGAGGCGGAACTCGGGCCATGCAACGCAGTACCGGAGGCAATGTGAACAACAACGATATGGTCAATCTCTCGATAGACCAGGTCTACGACCTGTCCGTCGACGTATTGAGCAGAAACGGTTTTTCAGCGCCGCATGCGGCCGTTATCGCGAAGGCGATCACCGCCGGGCAACGCGACGACTGCCAATCTCACGGCATGTACCGCCTGATCGCATGCGTGCAGACCATGCAGGCGGGTCTGGTCGATCCCGCCGCGGTGCCGGCGCTGACGCACCCCGCGCCCGCCGTCGTGCAGGTCGATGCCGGGCGGGCCTACTCGCTGCTCGCGTTTGAAGAAGGCCTGCCCCATCTGGCGGAAAAGGCCAGGCGCAACGGCGTGGCCGTGCTGGCCATCAACAACTGCTTCCACTTCTCGGCGCTGTGGCCCGAGGTCGAAGCCATCGCCAGCCACGGCCTGGCCGGCATGGCCATGACGATCAGCCATAGCTGGGTCGCTCCCGCCGGCGGCACCCGGCCCGTGTTCGGCACCAACCCGTTCGCCTTTGCCTGGCCGCGCCCGGGCGACTCCCCCTACGTCTTCGACTTCGCCACCAGCATGGTGGCGCGCGGAGAAATCGAACTGCACCGGCGCACGGGCAGGTCCATCCCGGAAGGCTGGGCCATCGACCGCGACGGCCAGCCCACCACCGACCCGGCGGCCGCGCTGGACGGCGCCATGCTCACCTTCGGCTCGTACAAGGGCTCGGCCCTGTCGACCATGATCGAACTGCTGGCCGGCCCCCTGATCGGCGACTGGACCAGCCTGCAATCCCAGGCCTTCGACGCGGGCGCGGGCGGCACGCCGCTGCACGGCGAACTGGTTATCGCGCTGGACCCCGCCATTCTCGGCCGCGGCCAACTGGCCGCGAACATGAACGGCGCGGAAGCCATGCTGGACGCGATCAGCGGCCAGGGCGCGCGCCTGCCGTCCGAACGCCGCTTCAAGGCCCGCGCCAGGAGCCAGCAGGAAGGCGTCTGGGTCAGCCGCAAGCTGTATGAAGAAGTGAAGAACCTCGGCATGGAATGTCAGAAGGAGCTCAAATGAAAAGCACCCCGACGCACAAACGCTCGCCGCTGCCCGGCCTGCTGCTTGCAGGATGCCTGGCGGCCACCACGGCGGGCGCCATGGCGCAGGACAACATTCCGCAGATCATGCAGGTGCCCGCGGGCAACGCCATCGCCTGGCAAGCCCCAGCCGAGGGCGTCATCACCTATGAATGCCGGATGACGCAGACCGGCGGCGGCACGCCCGCCTGGGTCATCGCCGGCGCGGCCGCCACGCTGGGCGCGGGCCAGTCCGGCCAGACCGGCACGTACAAAAGCCCGCCGGAAACCTGGCGGGCGTCGGACGGGTCGACATTGACCGGGATGGAAACGGTGCGCGCCTATTCGGGCCCGGACCGCCTGTACGACCAGCTCGTGCTGGCCAATCCGTCCGCGGGCGTCGGCGTGCTGACTGGCGTCACCTACATCCAGCGCATCGTCAGGGCAGGCGGCGGCGCGCCGCAAGCCCCATGCGCCGCCGCGAACAAGGGTCAGCGGCAACAGGTGAAATACCGGGCCGACTACGTATTCTGGAAGCCCGACTGATCGGCCGGGCCCTGCCGGCGCGCCGTCGCCAGGGCCTGCGGGAGGCTTCTTTGAATGTGAACAGCCCCTAGACGATCGGATCCCTCAACACGTAAGGCCGGCGCCGCATCAGCCCGGCCAGCCTTTCCAGCGCCTGCGCCAGTTCCTGGCGATCCTTCACCCCGCCCAAGCAAATGCGGATCGCATTGGGCGCTCCCGCTCCCACCTGAAACGCGTCCGAAGACGTGACGCTCAGGCCTTCTTCGCGCGCCGCGCGCGCCAGGTCGGACGCCGTCCACGGCTCGGGGAGCGCCTGCCACAGATGGATGCCGACCGGCTCCGAATGGAACGGGCCGGGCAGGATCCGGCGCGCCAGCCGCTGCCGGGCCTGGGCCTCGGCGCGTACGCCATCCAGCACCACCTGCGCGGAGCCGCTGACGATCCATTGCGTGGTCAGCGCGCCCATGAGCGGCGTGGACATCAACGCGAACGAGCGCATGGCGGCCAGGAAGCGGTCGCGGCTTTCCTGGTCCGGGCCCAGCACGAACGCCGTGCGCAGGCCGGGCGTCAGGCACTTGGCCAGCGTCGCGATGTGGAACACCAAGGCCGGCGCCAGGCTCGCCAGCGGCGGCGGCGCGTCGTCCAGGAACAGACGGTAGGGATCGTCTTCGATGATGCGGGCGCCGCAAGCCGAAGCCGAGCGGACCAGGTCGCGCCTGCGCCGCGCACTCATCGTATGCGTGGTGGGATTCTGCAGCGTGGGGTTCAGGTAGACCAGGCGGCTGCCGCTGTCGCGGCATGCGAGCTCCAGCCCGGCGGGCGTCATGCCGTCCTCGTCGACCTCGGCGGCCACCACCCGCCGGCCCAGGTGCTGCGCGGCGGTCAAGAGGCCCGGATACACCAGCGGTTCGGCCACGATGCCGTCGCCCGGCTGGCTGAATGCGAGGATCAGCGCGGCAAGCGCGGCCTGCGCCCCGGGACACACCAGCACCAGCTCCGGGGCGATCGGGCCCACTGTCTGCGCCAACCACAGCGCGCCTGCGGCGCGCGCCTCCGGCCCCCCGCCCGCCAGCTGGTAGGCCATCATCACATTGACGTCGTGGCGGTCCATCACCTTGGCCAGGCCCCGCTGCACCAGTTCCTGCAGATCGCAGCCCAGGGGCGCCGGCGGCATGTTCATGCCCAGGTCGATCATCTGCGCCGACTGCGTCGCCGGCCGCGCGATGAACGTGCCCAGCGCCCCCCTGGGGTCGAGCAGCCCGCGCTGCCCCGCCTCGGCGTACGCGCGCGTGACGGTCGTCAGGTCCACGCCCAGGCGCTGGGCCAGGCCGCGCTGCGGCGGCAGCCTGTCGCCGGGCTGGAATCGGTTGTCAGCTACGGCGCGTGCGATGAAATCGGCAATCTGGCGATAGCGGGGGCCCGCCCCTCGCACCAGTTTTTCGGGCCAAACTGCATACATATCGTCGTCATGCATGGTTTTAGGTGCGCCAGAATGTCGCAATGTATGGATGATATTAACCCGACGGGCAGCGACCCGAACGAGGACCATTGGGACGTCGTCGCCGATGTGATCAAGGCGCTGGGACATATCGCGTTCATCGACATGGCGTACCAGGGCCTGGGCGACGGGCTGGCCAAGCGGGGCCCGCGCAAGCCTCAGGGCGGCGCCGACATTCCCTGCTTCAGCTGCGTGACCAGCCCCGGGTGCCTGGCCTTTTCCTGGGTCAGCGTATAGACGCTGAACGTGACCACCTTCGAGCCGGACGCGGCGAACAGCGCCGTCAGCACGGCGGGGTGCCCGGACAGCTTGCTGGTGGCGTCCAGTTGCAAGACCCCGATCCCGCCCACCTTGAACGTGCTTTGCCCGGTCTTCTTGAACGTGGGCACGGCTTCCTGCTGCTGGGCTTGAAAGCCGGCGGCCATGCTGCCGAGCGTAAATGCGTCGTCATCGCCGAAGGCGTAATCCATGGGAACGTTGATCACGATGATCGCCTGCCCGGCGGTGCGGTTCAGATAGATATTCCCGGTGACTTCCGGCACGGCGGGATCCGGCGGGAATTCGGTCTCGGTGAATCCCGCGGGGATGGCGACCTGCAGCTTGCCGTCCAGCACCCGCAGCGTCTGCAGCGGCTGAGGCGCCACGGCGGCGTCCTGCGGCGCGCCGTTGGGATCCTGCGCTGCCGCGGCGGCGTCCTGCGCCAGCGCGGGCACGCCCGCCGCGCCCATGGCCAGCACCAACGCCAACGATATTCCTGCGAGCAGCCTGCCGTGCTTGTACATGGGTTCTCGATGAATAGGCATGTGCATTCGATACTACAACGCCACGACCGCGTATCGGACGCGGACAGCACGCCCGTCAGAACGGGCAAAGGCCCGCGCAATGCGCGGGCCTTCAGTTTGCCATGATCGGAGTTCGGGTGAGCGGACTGGGAGTGGAGCTAGGGAGGTGGCCGATTTTTTCGCGTCTGTGGCCGGGTAAGACGCCCAATCCGCTCAGTGCAACCGCGGTGCGGGGAACGGGCGGCGCGCACGCGGCGCGCCGCCCGCTCACATCAGGCGCTTAGAAGCGGTGACGCACGCCCACCATGCCGACGGTGCTGTTCACGCCGTCGATGAACGCGTAGTCCGTTGCGTACGAACCCAGCACGTACAGGTTGGTGCGCTTGGACAGGTTGTACGTGTAGCCGATGCTGTACACGTTCATGGCGGAATCGCCACCGGTCAGCAGGTCGCTGTCCGGATCGGCGCGCTGCCACGAAGCCAGGATGCTGCTGGCGCCGAGCGGCACCGTCAGGCCGACCAGGTACGAATTGGCCTTGAAGCCGTCGACGGCCACGTTGGTGCCGAAGCTCTTGGCGGTGGGGCTGCCGCTGCCGAATGCGTTGACGCCCTGGCCGGTGAACCAGCCGTCGCGCGTCTGGCCGAAGGCCAGCGCCAGCTTCAGGACTTCAAAGTCGTAGGCGCCGCCGATGCTCCAGGACTTCGGCGTGGCGTCGGTGCCCATCTGGTTCGCGGGGTTCAGCTGATCGTAGGTCAGGGCCACGTTCAGCGGACCGTTCACGTAGCGCACGCCGGCGGTGATGCCGCGGGTGTTGTCGGCGGTGGCAAAGCCGGTCTGGGCAGCGGTCGTGTCGGCGACGTTGAACGAGTAGCCGGCGCCGAACTGGAAGCCGCCGAAGGACGGGGTCGAGTACTGCACCATGTTGTCGTAGCGGACCGTGTTGGCGGCGCTGAAGGCCACGCCGACGTTCGCCTGGCCGTAGCTGGCGGCGAACGGGTCGATCGCGCCGAGGTACTTCGACGCAATGTTGGTCTGGCGGCCGAATTCCAGCAGGCCCCACGAATTGCTCTTCAGGCCGATGGTGGCTTGGCGGCCGAACAGGCGGCTGCTCTGGCCCGACTGGCCGTTGGCGGAGTTGAAGCCGCTTTCCAGCGTGAAGACCGCGCTCAGGCCGTCGCCCAGGTCTTCAGCGCCGCGCAGGCCCCAGCGCGAACCGCTGGACACGCCATTGCTCATGCCGACCTTGGACTCGTGATAGTTGTCGCCCTTGATGCGTTGGTAGCCCACGCCGGTGTCGAGCAGGCCATACAGCGTCACCGAGGTTTCCGCCTGCGCGGCGCCAGACAGCGCGGCGAAGATGGCGGTGACGAACAGAGTCTTTTTCATTACAGATTCCCATTGATTGAACAGACATGCGCATGTGGCTTGGCACGCGTCACAAGCGGCGCACTCGGCGCATGGCAGGAACGAATTCTAGGGACGCAATGTGTCAGTTCTTGAGACACAAGGAAAATCGTGTCGCCGCCTGGAAATATTGGGCGATTTGTGGCGCGTGGCCGACATGGCGGGCGAAGAACGGCCCGCCGGCAGGCGTGTAATCCTGGCGTGCTATTTAAGAAGGAAACCGGATGCGGGCGCAGACAGCGCCGCCGGGCCGCCCTCAACGCTTGGGCAGCACGAACTCCACGCGCCGGTTCTGCGCCCGCCCTTGCGGGTTGTCCGCGCCGTTGCCCAACTTGTTCGGCTGGACCGGGCGGGTATCGCCCAGGCCCTTGACCGACAGCCGCGCCTTATCCACGCCATGGCCTTCCAACCATTGCGCCACGGCTTTGGCGCGCCGCAAGGACAGGTCCTTGTTGTAGGACGCGGCGCCCTTGGAATCGGTGTGCCCCTCGACGGAGACGGCGCCCGCGGCATCCGACTTGATGACGCGTGCGATATCAAGCAGCGCAGGTTCGGCGCCCGGCCGGATGCTGGCCTTGTCGAAATCGAACAGCACATCGCCCAGCATCGACACGGTCACGGCATTCTTGTCCTGCCGCACTGACAGGCCATCGTGCCTGGCCGTCAGTCCGTCCACCCGCGCGGTCAGGTCCGCGACGCCGCCGCTGGTGTCGCCAGGGAGTCCCTTCAGGTCCAGGACCGTGGCCTGGAGATCCAGGATTTCAGCCTTGTAGGGAGGCTCCTGGGCAAAGGAGCCTTGGGCGGCCGTGAGCAGCGTCGCCGCCAGGAGAATCGAAGCGCCCCGGAAGCCAGCCATGGCTAGCGATCGGTGATCTTGATGGCGTCGAAGGTCTCGACGCCCGGTATCGTCAGGGAAACTTCAGAGACCTCTTTCGGCGGCGCCGGAAACTTCCCCTGCCAGGCCCCCGCGATCGGCGCGTCCTTCGACGTCCGGATGAGCACCTTGGGATTGGTCAGCGGCTTGTCATTGCTGTCTTTGAGCAGCAGGTGCTTCTTGTTTCCGGCGATGACGTAGAAGCTGTTCTCGTAGTCGTCCTTGGAAATGCCCGAATAGAGCATCTCTGTCTTGCTCGGCACGAGGGGCTTGAACCGCACCTTGATGGACAGGATGTCGCCGCTGCGCACGGCCTCGATGACCTGGCCTTCCGCGCTGCCGCTCTCGGTCAGGCCCGTGGCCAGGGGTGCAGGCGCGGAAGCGTCGGCCTGGGCTTGGGCAAAGACCGTCTGGCCGGTTCCCGCCAGGGTCACGAACACGCCAAACGCACAGGCGCCGGCCATCTTTCTGATCGAAGTCACGATAAGCATCCTTGGAAGTTCAAACCATTCACGGTGATGTATCGGGCCGGAACTCGTGCTTTCGTACTAGTCCGGGCGCAACGTAGGATGGTCCAACTTTCGGGCACTTATTTCAGTTCGATATCTTTCCAAAAAGTTACGGAACCTGGCAGCGGCGCTATGTGATGGCCGTCCCGGCCTATTTTCCGAAGCTGCGGCGCAGCCGTTCCAGTTCCGCCAGATTCAAGCGCTTTGCCTCTTGTTCCGCATAGTCCCGCTCGCCGGACTCGTAAGGCCCCTGATAGAGGCATTTGCCCCGGTTGGACTTGCATTCGTTGCTCTTTGAGGCAGACGCGGAAGTCGAACCCGTCTTCCCCGACGCCTGAGGCTTGCTCGACGAGCATCCGGCGGCAAGCGCGATCAGCAACAGCGCCGCTGCGCAGCGGCTCAGCGTTTGAGTGGACATTTTCCCCAGCCGTATAGAAATGCTATAGCTGTTTTTATAGCAAACCTTCGTGGGCCAAGACGTTCCAAGTGGTAGCAGAAGGGGGCCGGCATCATTGGTGTGCCGGCCCCCAATCGAAAGCAGCCTTCCCGCCGTCTGCCAGCGGATACGTTCCCTGTACCTCAGGCCGATTCAAGCACCCGCGTGCCTGCCCTGAACTGCGCAAAGGTCGGGCCGCCAGGATGCATGCGCAAGCTGTCGCGCAGATTGGTCCAGGGCAAATCCACGGGATTCATCGGCATCGGTCCAGGGGCCGCGCAGATCAGGATGTCGGCTGCGATCGGCGTGAAGTCCGCCCGGAAGTGCGTGGTGCTCTTGAGCACCAGGATGTTCTGCGCGGTGGGCTCGATTCCCACGTAGCGGAACATGGCCTGATCCGCCATTTGCGCCTTGTGGGACGCCACGACCACGCGCACTTCGCCAATCCGCAAGCAGGCGCTGGGCCCCAGCTCCATGCGAAAGCCCGAATAAAAGGGGCCGGTTGCGACAAACTTCCCATCGGACAAGCGCTCCACCACGAAATCCGCCTCGAAAGGCGCATCGCCGGGAATCCGTGAATGGCCGCCGAGGGCGATACGCAGCGTTGCCCCCTCGCCCGCCTTGTGCGCCAGCAGGGCCGCCTGCGGATCCACCATCAGCCCCAACGCGCTGCCGGGCAGGTTGTACCGCACAAGCGCGCGCAGAATGGCCGTGGTGTCGGAGTCTCCGCCCGCGCCCGGATTATCTTGCGCGTCGGCGATGACGACCGGCTTATCGGAGCCGGCCGCCAGCTCGGCCGCATGCAGCACCGCTTCTTCCGGTGAATACAGCTTGCCCGCAAACGCGGCTTCGGCCGCCTCGACATCCGCCGTCAATGCATCCGCCGCCGCATCCGCCGCCGACTGCGTATCGGCATAAGCCCACACCAGCGCGCCACAGTCCGGAAAGTCCGCGGCGGGAAAGCCCATGCAAAAGGACATGCTGGACACTCCTGGCGCCGCCTCCAGCGTTTCCAGGCGCTCGTAAAGACCCTTGGCCGGCATGGCCATCGTGCTTTGCCAGCAGGTTGGCAACAGATAGGAAATACGGCGGGCGGCTACGCTCGGACGCGGCATGCCGTCGAATCGCTTTTGCATGAAGGCAAAGGCGCGAGCGCCCGTGTCAGCCATATCAACGTGCGGATACGTGCGATAGGCGATCAGTGCGTCGGCCTCTCCCAGCATGAGGCCGGTCACGTTGGCGTGCAGGTCCAGGCTGGCGACCAGCGGCATATCCGGCCCGATCAGTGCCCGCACGCGGCGCAGCACTTCGCCTTCGCCATCGTCGTAGTGCTCGGCGACCATTGCCCCGTGAAGATCGAGATACACCCCGTCGGCGGGCAGCGCCGCGGCAATGTCCTCCAGCAAGATCGCCACGATGCGCTCGAACGCATCACGCGTTACGTGCGCCGAAGGGCTGGCGGCGCACCACAAGGTGGGTATCAAGGTGTGTTGGTGCCCGCGCGCGGCGTCCGCAAAGCCTGCCGCGGGAATATTGGCTCCCTGGATAGCCGGGAAGACCTCCTCGCCGCGCGCCATGCCAGGCCAGCCTCCGCCCAGCTTGAAGGCTTGCCAATCCGCCTTGCTCGGTGCAAACGTATTCGTTTCGTGCTGAAAGCCGCCAACAATAATGCGCATCTTGCGCTCCTCTGAAAATGGAAAAAGCTGTCGAACCACCGGTTCACGCCGCGCGCAAGGCGCGGAAGTTGCGGAAATCCCAATCCCGGCCGGGCGCGGCCTCGATCAGATCGCGCGTGTACGCCTCCTGCGGAGCGGTCAGCACCCGGGCCGCAGGGCCGGACTCAACGACGCATCCCTTCCGCATGACCACAATGCTGTCGCAGATCTGGGCCGCCACGCGTAAATCGTGCGTGATGAACAGGATCGCCACGCCAGTGCGGGCGCGGATCTCCTCAAGCAGCTTCAGGACCTGATCCTGAACCGAAACGTCCAGGGCGGAAACGGCCTCATCGGCCACCAGCAGATCCGGCTCCATCACCACGGCGCGCGCAATGCACAGGCGTTGACGTTGGCCACCCGAGAACTGGTGGGGATAGCGTTGCATCACGTCGCGCCCAAGGCCCACCAGTTCCAGTGCCTGCGCCGCCTTCTCGCGTGCTTCGGCGCCTGGAACGCCAAAGTTGACCAGGCCCTCGATCAGCGAATCGCCCACCTGGCGGCGGGGATTCAGCGAACGATAGGGATCCTGGAAGATCATCTGCACACGGGTACGGCGCAGTCGCATCTGGGCACTCGATACCTGCACGATGTCCTCGTCCTTGAGGAAAATGGCGCCCGCGCTAGGTTCTATCAGCCTGACCACGCAGCGTGCGACGGTCGATTTGCCCGATCCCGACTCACCCACCACCCCGGCAATCTCGCCGCGCCTCACGGTCAAGGAAACGTCCCTGGCTGCCGCAACCACGCGTGCCGCGCCGAATAACGGTTTTTCCTTGTAGGTCTTGTCGAGCCCGATGATCTCCAGCACTTTCTCGCCGCTCGGCGCCGCCTTATGCTGCGGCACCAGGCTGGGGACCGAGGACACCAGCATGCGCGTATACGCCTGCGACGGCCGGGCAAGGATCTGATCGCGCGTGCCCGTCTCGACCACGCTGCCTCGATTCATGACCACAATGCGATCGGCAATCTCCGCCACCACACCGAAGTCGTGCGTAATGAACACCACGGCGGTCCGTTGCTGTTCCTGGAGCTCCCGGATCAGGGTCAGGATCTGCTTTTGCGTGGTCACGTCCAACGCGGTGGTAGGCTCATCCGCGATCAATACTTGCGGCTTCAGGATCAGGGCCATCGCAATCACGATGCGCTGCCGCTGTCCACCTGACAATTGATGCGGGTAGGCGTTGTAGACCCGTTCGACGTCCGGCAAATGCACTGACTCCAGCATCGCCAATACCTGCTTGCGCCGCTCGGATGCGCCCAGGCGGCTATGCAGGCGCAACACCTCATCAATCTGCCTGCCCACCTTTTGCACCGGATTCAATGCCGTCATGGGTTCTTGAAACACCATCGCGATCCGGGAAGCACGCAGGGCGCGCAGCCGGTCAGGCGAAGCCTGCAGCACATCATCATTGCCGAGCACGATGCTGCCAGCCGTCGCGGCAAGCACGCCTTTGGGCAACAACCCCATGGCGGCCAGCGAGGTAACCGATTTTCCCGAACCGGATTCGCCCACCACGCACAGGGTTTCGCCCGGATAGACCTCGAACGAAATGTTCTCGATCACCGGACGGCGGGCGGCGCCGCTACCGGCTTGCACGGTGAGTCCCGAGATTTTCAGCGCAGGCGCCTGGCCTGCCTCACGATTAACGGATGTCGTTTTCATAAAGTCGTGAATCCTGGGTAGGCCATCAGAAGCGGCGCGAGAATCGCGGATCGAGCGCATCGCGCAGGGCGTCGCCAAGAATGTTCACGCTCAGCACCGTCAAGGACAACAACAGCCCCGGATACAGGATCAGGCCCGGCAGCATCTGGAAGTACACGCGTCCCTCGGCCATCACATTGCCCCAGGAGGGCGTTTCCGGCGGAATCCCCGCCCCCAGAAAGCTCAGCACCGATTCCGTCAGGATCGCCGCGGCGAAGATATAGGTGCCTTGCACGATCAGCGGCGCATAGGTATTGGGCAGCATATGGCGCAGCATCAGCACCGGCACCCTGGTTCCCAGCGACAGCGCCGCTTCGACATAGGGTTCATTGCGGACGGACAGGATTACGCTGCGCACCATTCGCGCGACCCGGGGAATCTCCGGGATGGAAATGGCCACCAGCACCGTAAACAGGCTGGCGCCGGACAAGGACACCAGCGCAATCGCCAGCAGAATGCCGGGTATGGCCATCACCCCATCCAGAAAGCGCATGATGATGGCGTCGGCAGCCTTGAAGTACCCGGCCAGGATCCCCAGGATCAGGCCGGCCAGCAAGCTGGCCACCACGGCGCCCAGCCCCACGGCCAAGGACACGCGCGCGCCGAAAAGCGTGCGCGAGTAGACATCGCGGCCATACGCATCGGTACCCAGCCAGTGCTCGGCGGACATGGGCTTGAGGCGTATGGCCGGATCCATCAAGGTGGGATCCAAGGTCCCCAGCCACGGGGCGAAAGCCGTACCCAGCAACAGCAGGCTCAATAAGGCGATAGCCAGCATGGCCGGCCAGGCCGACATGGTTGTTTTCAGCTGACCCAGGATCGAAGACGAGGGAGCCGCCCCGGCGGCAGGCGCGCCGGGCGCCGGCAAGGATGAAGTCGTGACAGACATGGCGTGCGCGCCTTTAGTAACGAATGCGCGGATCAAGAACGGTGTACGAAAGATCGATCACCAGATTGATTCCGACATAGACCAATGAGAAAAGCAGGATCATGGCTTGTATGACGGGATAGTCCCGCGCCAACACCGCGTCCACGACCAATCGCCCCAGGCCCGGAATGTTGAATACCGATTCCGTCACCACCACGCCACCGATGAGCATCGCAATGCTGACCCCGATGATGGTGACGATGGGAACCGCGGCATTGCCCAGCGCATGGCGCAGCAACACGCCGCTTTCCCGCAGCCCCTTGGCTCGAGCCGTGCGGATGAAATCTTCCTGCATGACTTCAATCACGCTGCTGCGTACGATGCGCGCGATCAGCGCGACATACACCGTGCTCAAGGCCAGGGTTGGCAGGATCAATCGCTGGGCGAACGCCCACCCGCCCTCGGACATGGGCTGATAGCCCTGCACCGGAAACCAGCCCAGCTGCATCGAGAAGACCAGGATCAACACGTAGCCAATGATGAACACCGGCACGGAAAATCCAACTACCGAGCCCGCCATGATGGCGCGATCCAGCAATTTCCCCTGACGCCAGGCCGCCACGATGCCGACGGGAATCGCGACCAATACCGTAAAGACTATGGTCGACAGGGACAGCGCGATGGACGGCCCGATGCGATCGGCGATAAGACTCGACACCGGCGCATCGGAAATCAGCGAGGTGCCCAGATCTCCCTGCGCCAGCTGGCTCACCCAAATCGCAAACTGATCCGGGATGGACTTGTCCAGCCCCATGTTCTTGCGTATCTGGTCTATCTGAGCCGAGGTGGCCCCGTCGCCCGCGATGATTGCGGCGGGATCCCCCGGCGTCAGGCGCAACATGGCAAAAACAATGATGGCAACCACCACCAATACCGGAATGACGGAAAACAGGCGCTTCAGAAGAAATCCAGGCATGGCCGCCTCACTTACCGGTTTTCTGGAGGTCCCAGAACACGGGAACCGGCGCGGCCACCAGCCCCGTTATCTGCTTGCCCGTGGCGGACAGGTTGGAAAACTGACCCAAGGGCACGATGACGCCCTCGTCGATCACCAGTTCCTGGATCTCGTCGGCCAGGCGCTTGAGCACAGCCGGATCATTCGAGCGCGCAAACTGTGCCCGGCGCTTTTCGATCTCCGGCACGTCCGGCCAGCCGAACCAGGCATCCTTGCCGTTCGCAGCCACGCCCATGAAGGCAAGCGGGTCCCGGATATCCGGAATCACCGTGAAGGTGCCGAAAATATTCCATCCGCCCTTGGCCGCCGGCTCGTGAGAAGCGCGGCGATTGAGCACCGTCTGCCAATCCATGGACTGCAGATCCACCTTGAAACCGGCCTTGCGCAACGATTGCGCAACCACCTGCAGGATGGGCGCCGAGCCCGGATTGTCCGAAGGCATCAATATCACGACGGGCGTGCCATCGTAGTTGGCCTCCTTGAGTAAAGCCGCGGCCTTTACCGGGTCGCCCTTCACCAGTTTCTCCGCGCCGATACTGCTTTCATAGGGACCGCCGCAGCCGAATACGGCGGGGCAGGTCTGGAAGTACTTGGGATTGCCGATCTGCGCCTGCAGCACCTCTTTCTGATCGACCGCCAACACCGCGGCTTGTCGAATCAGCTTGTTGTTGAAAGGCGGCTGCTCGAAATTGAAGCGGATCTCGGATTGCGCGCCCTGCGAGGTCAGGACGTGCAGATTGATGTCCTTATTGCCTTCCAGCATCGGCAACAGATCGAAGGGCGCTTTTTCCAGGAAATCGATTTCCTTGTTGATCAGCGCATTCACCGCCGTCATCTGATCCGGCATGGTCACCCATTTGACCTTGTCCACCTTGACGACCTTGCCCCCCGCCAGGCCGCTGGCGGGTTCATTGCGCGGGACATAGTCCGTATTCTTCGCGTAGACCACCTGCACCCCGGGCTTGTACTCCTCGTTCACGAAGCGGAACGGGCCCGAGCCTATGGTCTCCTTGATCGCCTGCGAGGGCGGCGTATTGGCGACGCGCTCGGGCATCATGAAGGCGGGGATGGCGCTGGGCTTGGCCAAGGCACGCACCGCCAGGTCCGTGGCCTCGGAAAAGCGCATGACAAAAGTCTTGTCATCCACCGTCTCGATTCCGGACATCATCGACGCCATCATCTGGCCCATCTTGTCCTGCGACGCCCAACGCTTGATCGATGCGACGCAGTCGGCCGCGGTCACCGGCTTGCCGTCATGCCACTTGAGTCCTTCCCGCAAGACGAAGGTATAGGTCTTGCCATCATCGGAGGCTTTCCAGGACGCCAGCATCTGGGGCTGGATCTTGTTGTCCGCATCCAGCGAGAACAGGGTGTCGTACACCATGTAGCCATGGTTCCGGACGATGTAGCCGGTGGTAATGACCGGGTCCAGCGAACGCAGACCGGCATGCATCACCGCGGTCACGGTCTGCGCCTGAACGGGCGCATATACGGCTGCGCCAAATACCGCGGCGGAGGTCAGCGCCACGCGTGCCGCCTGCAATGCCATCGAGTGCTTTCGTGCCATGTTTTTTTCCCCTTGGTCTAAAAGAATGAAAGCTGCTTAGAAGTACGTGCGAACGGCTCCCACCACGTCATACCGCTCGTCCACCATCAGAATGGCCTCCCACTTGTCGAACGTCAGGCAAGGGTGCGAAATGCCAAAACACACCATGTCGCCCACACGCAAAGGCGAATCGACGGGAACGCTCATGTGGCAGTGCTGATCGTCCAGGCCCGTCGCCACGTGACCATGCGCCAGCGATGACGGCGCCGCGCCGGCTGCCAGTTCCGCATTCGCGGCCGGCCTGAACCACCCCATCACGGGGGGCATATGGTCGGGCGAAATATCGCGCTTTCCGAGATTGACAATGACCTTTCCCGGCTCCGGCCTGGACTGCACATAGCCCCAGACTTCCAGGGCCGGCCGCAAGCCATCGCCCAGGCTGCCGACATCCGGACTGCGATCCCGCAGCCGCGCGAAAGCCTCTTTGTAGAGATGCGCGTCGTGCGTCAGGTAGCAGCCGCTGCGGGTCAACACCAAGTGCTCGCGTGACAAGCGCAGCGAGGAAAAATGCCGCGTCACCAGGTCGTAGAAAGAAGAGCCCCCGGCGCTCAGCAAAATCGGGCCGTCGGAAAATGCCTGCGCGGCTTCACATGCCTGCACGGTGGCAACCATGCGGGCGAGAAAGGCCGCGATCTGCGTTTCCACATCCTGGCCGGGCAAAGGCTTGATCAGTCCTTCAAATCCTTCCACCCCGCGCAGCGCCAGATAAGGGGACGCCTGCTTCAATGCGGCGATTACTGCTTGCACGCCGGCATCGTCCCGGCACCCGGTGCGGCCGCCGGCATATCCCACTTCAAGCAGCACTTGCAGGGGCCGGCCGATATCGGCCTCTCTGGCGGCCTGCGCCAACGCCGCCACATGCGCCGCGTCGTCAACCAGGCAATAGAAATCGAAGCCCGGGTCGTCGCGCAGCGACTCCAGGATGTACGCGACAGACTGTTTTCCGACCAGCTGGTTCGCCAGCACAATCCGCTTTGCGCCGAACTCGCGCGCCACCTGGACCTGATGGCAGGTCGCCAACGTAATGCCCCAGGCTCCATCGCGGCGTTGCAGATCGAACAACTGCGGGCTCATCGTGGTCTTGCCGTGGGGCGCGAAGAGGGAGCCGCGCTCTTCCAGGAACCGGCGCATCCAATCACTGTTGTGATGCAAGGCGTCCTGCCTGATCACCGCCAGCGGCAGCGGCAAATCCTCGCGCAGTACGTTCCATCCCTGATTCGCGATATCTTCGATGGGCACCGACCCGATCAGGCCCGGCATGCCCTTCACGCAGGCATCAAGGGGCGCATGCGCGCGTGTGGCCACAATGTCTTCCGATACGAAATGGTTCATCGTCGCGTCCGCCTCAAGCCGCTTTCTTGTTCAAGGCCGGACCCACGCCCTTGCGCTCGACAATCAAGCCGTAATGCTGCGGCTCACGGTGGCGGGCGAAGTCAAAGAATGTCTCGCGATACACCTTGCTCATGTCCAGGTCGCAGCGCGCCGTCACGAGTTCGTCTTCGAGCGTTGTCGCCATTGCCACGATTTCACCGGAAGGCGCGATGATGGCGCTCTGCCCTATCATCAGGGACCCCTCTTCGCGGCCGCACTTGGCGGTGCCCACGACCCAGGTGCTGTTCTGATATGCGCCCGCCTGCATGGCCAGGTGGTTATGGAAATTCGACAAGCCATCCACCGCGCCGTCGCCGGTATGGTCATTGGGCGTGTTGTAGCCCAGCACAACGAGCTCGGCGCCTTGCAGCGCCATCACCCGATAGGTTTCGGGCCAGCGCCTGTCGTTGCACAAGCACATGCCTACCACGCCGCCAAAGGCATCCCATACGGGAAAACCCAGGTTGCCCGGTTCGAAGTAACGCTTCTCCAGATGCTGGGAGTCGCGGCCTGGTTGCGGCTCCACATGTCCTGGCAAATGGATCTTGCGGTACTTGCCGATGATTTCCCCGTCCGGGCCGACAAGAATGGACGTGTTGTAGTGATGCGTCTTGCCGTCTTCGACGGCCAGCTCCGCGTAGCCGATATAGAAGCCGATTCCCAAGGCGCGCGCCTCGTCGAACAGGGGCTGCGTCTGTGCATTCGGCATCTCCGGCTCGTACCAGGCGTCCAGCTCAGGCCCTCTTTCAATGAGCCACCGCGGAAAGAATGTGGTCAGCGCCAACTCGGGATAAACCACTAGTTCGCAGCCGCGGGCACTGGCTTGCCGAAGCAATGCGATCAGCCTCTTGACCACCGCTTCTCTGCTCTCTCCCCTGGCTATCGGGCCAAGTTGCGCCGCGCCAATAGTGATATGCCGTGCCATCCATGTCTCCGTGAAGTCGACCTGCAGGTGGTCGCTGATGGCTGCATAGTCACCTTGATCAGAAGGCGATACAAACGACTTATACTGGCCCAGCCTATTAGCGGCACTAATCTCAGGCCGGGCAATCCCTGGGATCGGGCGGGGCACCGTTTTCTGCACCGCAATGACGTTTTCCCGTGCACCGTCTCATGCCTGCGTGCACCATGCCGGGGAACGGCCACCATACAAACGATGTAGAAGATGAAGACACGTTTCTCACCCTCTCTATTGACTTGGTTGCGCTGCTTCGAGGCCGTTGCGCGTTGCGGCAGTTTTACGCGCGCGGCGCAGGAACTTCACATCACCCAAGGCGCCGTCAGCCAGCAAATCAAGCAACTTGAAGGTTGGCTTGAGGTGCCCGTGCTCCAGCGATTACCCAGGGAGGTCCTGCTCACCGCGGAAGGCGAGCGATTGCATTGCGTGGTCAGCGATGCCTTTCGCAGCATGGATACGGTCATCGGTGAAATCCGTCACGAGCGCATTGCCGCCCCCATGGAGATGATTTGCGCGCCGTCGTTTGCCATGCGCTGGCTGATGCCACGCATGGGAGACTTTTTTCGATGCCATCCGGATATACCGCTACGCGTGCAGGCCGAAGTGCAGCCCCTGGACGACAAGCATCCGCCTGGCAAGCACATCGACGCCATTATTTGCTTCACGCCCGAACAGACGGCGCCCGCCAAGGGCGTGGCCATGCTGGACGAATGGATTTTTCCTGTCGCCAGTCCGGAATTCCTGGCCGCGCACCCCGAAATCCTGACGCCCCACGACCTGCGGCCGAATTTCCTGCTGCATGACGACTCGGCATGGGCGGGTGCGCCTGCCCTCATCGAATGGCGCACCTGGCTGGAACATGCAGGCGTGGACCTGCCCAACTTGCACCTGGGCCAGCGCTTTAACCTGTCGCAATTGGCAGTAGGCTCGGCCATGACGGGGCAAGGCATCGCGATGGGACGCGCGGCGATCGTTTTCGAAGATGTGCTGGCGGGCCGCCTGATCGACGTGTTCGGCATCTTCGCGCCCTCACCCGCCTCGTACTTCTTCGCGACGGCGCACCAGCCGTCCGAACAGATCGCCGCATTGCAGGGTTGGATGCTTGCCGAAGCCGATGAATTCCGCCATCAACGCGATCAGCATTTCGCGCAACACGCCGCGCTTGGCCGCCAGGGCCCGTCCATGCGCTTGCAGATGCTGAACGACCGGACCTGAGGCGGTGCGCCGCTGCGCATGCGGCATGGCGAACGAGATGAATCGGGCGAGTGACAGGTATTCGGGATGCTCCTGGACCATCCGATGCCGCGATCTTCATCGCGCGCCGTCACAAACCTTATGCGTATGGCGCGCCACCATCAGTTCTTCGTTGGTGGGGATCACCCAGGCCGACACCGCGCTGCCGGGCGCATGGATGCGTACGTCGCCTGCCTGGTTGGCCGCCGGATCGAGCGCCAGGCCCAGCCACGCGGCATCGCGGCACACGCGTTCGCGTATCACGGGCGCGTGCTCACCGATGCCCGCAGTGAAGACCAGCGCGTCGACACCCTTGGCCGCGGCGGCAAGAGAGCCCAGCTCCCGCCCGATGCGGTATGTGTACAGGTCGATAGCGAAACGCGCGCCCGACTCTTCGCTGTCGAGCAGGGTACGCATATCACTCGACAGGCCAGAGACGCCGAGCAATCCGGATTGCCTGTAGATCAGATTCTCGATGGCCCGCGCATCCATCTTCAGTTCATCCATCAGGTAGAGAATCACTCCGGGGTCCAGGTTGCCGCTGCGCGTGCCCATCGGCAAGCCGTCCACCGCGGTGAACCCCATGGTGCTGGCTACGCTGCGCCCGTTCACCAGCGCGCACATGCTGCTTCCATTCCCGAGATGCGCAATGATGGTCCGGCCCGATGCGGCCTTTGGATCGAACTGCGCCAGCACGCCAGCGATGTACTCGTAGGACAGGCCATGAAAGCCATAGCGCCGCACGCCAAGTTCGGTGATGGACTGGGGCAACGCAAACGCCTGCGCCACCTCGGCCTGGCCGCGATGAAACGCCGTGTCAAAGCAGGCCACCTGAGGCAGCTCCGGACGCAATGCGGCGATGGCTTCGATGGGTTTTATGTTGTGAGGCTGATGCAGTGGCGCCAGCGCAGACAGCTTCTTGAGCGCGGAGATCACCTCGGCGCTGACCATGACAGGACTTCCATACGCGACGCCACCATGCACTACCCGGTGGCCGACGGCGACCAGCCTGTGGTCGCCGCGATGCCCGCGCAGGAAATCGACCAGATGCGCCACTGCGCCCGAGTGCCCCAACTCGATGCCTTGCCCCCACTCCTTCGTGTCGACATCTGCGCCGTGTGCATCCTTCACCACGAACCGGGGCGACGTGTACAGCCCTTCGGTTTGACCGCGCAGCAGCAAGGGGAGCGCCTCGCTGCCCGCTTCGAACACGCTGAACTTGATGCTGGAAGAGCCGGCATTGAGCACAAGAATCACGTCAGCCATGATGTCACCCCAGGATTCGTTCGCCTTCACGGCGGGCTTGGGCGACCAGCACCGCGACGGCGCAGGAAGCAAGCCTGGTCAGAAGCGAATCGGCCCGGCTGGTCAGGATGATCGGCACCCGCGCGCCAAGCACGATGCCGGCGGCATCCGCCCCGGCGAGAAATGACAGACTCTTGGCCAGCATGTTGCCGGCCTCCAGGTCCGGCACCAACAGCACGTTCGCGCGCCCGGCCACGGGCGATCGGATTTGTTTTGTTTTCGCGGCCTCGATGTCGATGGCGTTGTCGAGCGCCAGCGGCCCGTCGACAATCGCACCTGTAATCTGGCCGCGGTCAACCATCTTGCAGAGCGCGGCGGCCTCGATCGTGGAGGGAACGCCAGGGTTGATGGTCTCCATCGCCGAGAGAATCGCGACCCTTACCTCCGGGATTCGCAACGCATGCGCGAAGTCGATGGCGTTTTGAAGAATATCGACCTTTTCCTCCAGCGTGGGAGCGATATTCACGGCGGCGTCGGTGATGATCAGCGCTTCGTCGCGGCCGGGCACATCCATTACGAAACAATGGCTGATGCGCCGGGACGTGCGCAGCCCGGTTTCACGTCGCACCACGGCGCCCAGCAACTCATCGGTGTGCAAGCTGCCTTTCATGAGCGCTTGTGCCCTGCCTTCGCGCACCAATGCGACGGCGGCGTCCGCGGCCTCCCTGCCCCCGGGCGCATCCACGATCTCCAGCTCTGACAGATCCGCTCCACACTGGCTGGCGGCCGCGCGGATTTTTTCGCTCGGTCCCACCAGTATCGGCGTGATGAGGCCAAGCCGCGCTGCCTCCGTCGCACTTTCCAGCGAGGACGCGTCGCAAGGATGGACCACGGCCGTGGGGGTCGGGGGAATGGTCTTGCAGTAGTCGATGAGCCGCCGGTACTTTTCGTGGTCCGAGTTCATCTCGCCTTCCTCATTTTGATGTTTCCCGCCCGCGGGATTGCGAGGGACGTTCCTGGCCATTGCCGGCCGACACCGGCATCCGCCTTCCGGCATTCTTCCTGCCCAGCACAGCTCGTATTCGACTCAGCATTGCTATCTGCTCTGCGGTGGCGGGCGTGCCCTGCACCCGCTCGTCGGCCAACAGCCTGGCAAGCAGCGTAACCAGCCGGTCCCGGTCTGAATCGTCCTGGAGCAGCAGGGGCAGGGTCTCGAGGGAGCGCTGCGGCTCAAACTGCGTGATGATCTCCTGCTCGCCGCGTATCCGGCGCCATTCATGGGGAGAGACGTCCGGCAAATAGTCCTGATATTCGGCGCAAAGTTCTTGCCGCAACTCCAGGCGCGACAGGGGCAATGGCACTCCCTTGCGCATCAGCAGGAACGCCACGCGTGCGAGCGCTTCGACGTAGCCCCCCTCTTCCGCCGAGGCCAGGGTCTCGCGAAAGATCTTCAGATCTCGCGGATCGATTTCGCCCTTGCCTGCAACCGGCTCCACCTCCTTCCGGTCGACGAGGTAGCGGGCGAACGGATTGGCATACATCGCAAAGAACGTCGCTTCGGTCATCGCGTCACGCATGGCGCGGTAGTAGTCCAGCGATGCACTGACCATTTCGGCGCCCTGCTGCTCGGCCTGTCGGACGGGGTTGCTCTCCGCGGCTTTCCGCCGGTCTTCCTTGACTGCCTGCGCGGCCGGCGCGAGCCACCACAGCCACGGGTTCAAGTCCGACACGGCCCAATTCTGCACTCTCAGGGGGTGCAGCGCGCGCAACTGCCTGGCGGTATGTTCGTTCGATACGGCCCGCACGAACGGCTGTGCAAAAAGCTCATAGTTTTTCTGAACGAAATCAGAAACTTGCACCACCGCCTCGAACGCCTTTTCATCGGCACGCTCGAATCGGTTGAGTCGCGCCGCGACGTCCTCCAGGCGGTGTTCGACAAAATCGACCTCGTACTGGGCCTGCCCTGTCTCATCCACGCTTTCACTAATGACCATGCCGTACAGACCCGGCGGCAGCCCTTCGATGCTTTTGAGCACCGATACGATCTGGGCGTGCTCCTTCCTTGCGACCTTACCAGAGACGAAAATGCCCAGGTGCCCGACACTTTCGTGGAGCAGGCCGACGATGACCTGACCGCGCGCCTTGATTTCCTCGGTGCTCTCATAGACATCCAGCACCCAGTTGAAGGCCTGCTGTGGCGGCGTGATGTTGTCCCCCATGGAAGCCAGCAGGACAATCGGAGACTTGATCTCGCGCAGGTCGAAACTCTGGTCCTTGTCCGACTTGACGTCGCCGCTCCAGAGCTTGTTGCCCACGAACAGATTGCGAGTGATCCATTCGATCTCCTCGCGGTTCATCAGGTAATAGGCGCCCCACCAGCGCTCGAATTCGAGGAATCGCGGGGGCTCCGTATCGGCGTTGTCGAACACGTGGTAATACTTGTCCCAAAGGCTGTTGGCCGGATTAAGCCTTTCGAAGTTCTGCACCAGGTGAGCGCCATCGAACTTGCCATTGCCCAGGTCGGCCATCAGCGTTGCGAGCCAGGTCCCGCCCAGCATGCCGCCGGCGTAGCGCATCGGATTGTCGCCTTCGCCTTCGCTCCATGCGCCGCCCCAGTACGACATCGGAGCGCCGTTGATGACGATGGGCCCGGTTTCATCGGGGTCGGATGCCGCCAGCATCATCGCCGCCCATCCGCCCTGGCAATTCCCCACGATGGCGGGTTTGGGCGCATCCGGATGCAGCGCACGTACGTTCTTGACGAACTGCGTTTCCGCCTGACAGACGTCCAGGAGGGTCTGCCCGGGTTCTGGATCGCGAAAGAAGATGACGAAGTAAACGGGATGCCCGGCGCGCAGCGCCACCCCCACTTGCGAGTCGTCCTTGAACCCGCCGATGCCCGGCCCATGCCCCGCGCGCGGGTCGATGATGATGTATGGCCGCCTGGTGGAATCGATGGTCATCCCGGGCGGCGGCTTGATCCTGAGCAGAGCGTAATTGACCGGGCGGGCAAACGTGCGCCCGTCGGCGACGATTTCGGAATCAAAGTGCAGGACGGGCTTGAAACCCTGCGCGGTGTTATCGAGGAAGCCGTTGCCCCGCTGGCGCAGCGTATCCCAGAAGAGAATCGAGCGTTGCGTGGCGTCGACGGCATAGTCGTACCAGTGCCGTGGATCCATCGTGAAAGGCGCCTTTGCCAGAAACGGTGCGTTTTCGGCGGCGCCTGGCGGCTTGATGCGACTGGCCAACGCCTCATTGGCGGTTTCCATGCGCCTTTGGAGCAGCGCAGCAATCTTTGATCCGGTAGCGGACGTTTTCTTGGGTTGCGCTGAGTCGTCCATGACGGGCTCCTTCCGGATCTGCCTACAGCGGTGCGCTATTCGGGCGGCCGATGGCTGGACATGGCCGATCTGTGGAAAAGGCTAGAGCTAATCCATGCTAGGCACGCCTACACACGGAAGCAAGCACTTTTACACGGCAGGAAATGGCCGCTCCGTACCGCCGGCGGGATTGACGCGATGACGGAAGCGGCGGAATTGCAAAAATAGAGGTCTTGCTCAAGATTCGGGACTAATCTGCAAGATCCAGGGCCCCTGAACATCAATGGAGTTTTCCATGAAAAAGTCCATATTCCCCTGCACAGCCCCCCTGCTCTCCATGTTTTGCCTTTGCGCCGCCGCACAGACGGTAACGCCGCTGAAAGGGCAGTCTCCCGAAACCACCCAGCAAGACATAGCCACCTGCCAAGCCCAGGCCGGCAGCCCGAGCAGCGCCAGCACGGATAGTCCGCAGGCTGGTGGACGTGCCCGTGGCGCTGCTGCCGGCGCGGCGGCGGGCGCGACGGTAGCGGGCGCGCGCGGTCGCCAGCACGAGGAGGTCTATGACCGCGTGGACGATGATGTCAAACAAGAGTACCGGCAGAACCAGGCGAAGGATGCGGCGGTCGCGGGGATGGTCGTGGGCGGCTCGCGGCAGCGCCAGGATCGCCGTCAGGACCGCGGAAATGCGGCGCAGGAAAATGCGGCCATTTCCTCCGCCTATGGCAGTTGCATGCAACAGCGTGGTTATCAGGTGACTCCGTGATCGACACAAGTCACATTGGAATCGAGCACCTTTCGGCAGCTTGCGACCAGAGGGGCGCCGATTCCGGCTTGCCAATGGCTGCAGGCCATCGGATCGCCATATAGAGACATCTCTCAGGGTCTTCAGACGACCCTTGTAGGGCTGGAGTACTTCTCGACCCAGTCAAGCTGGTCAACCGCTGACAGCGGTCGCTAGGTTGCCAGTCGCTGTCCCGAGACCTCTTGCCGTTGCGGGCATGAACTGGATCAGCCCTACCGCTGCGCTGCCTGCCGCGTTGTAGATGCCCAATCCTTGCGCTCGTTGTCCTTCTTGATGAGAAGAACGTCTGTCTGGATCGAATTGACGCTGCTGACGACGCGTTCAAGCGTGTCCACGCTCTTTGTGTCGTACCAGGAATACCCCGCACCCATGAACACCATGACCGCAATAGCGACTCGCATCGTCGCCTGTTCCTTTGGACGTAAAAAGACCCGCCGAAGCGGGTCTGTTGGTGCTGGCAGCGCCGTTAAAAGGCGTCGAAGTCTATAAAGCTGTAAAGCACGTCGGACGGGTTCAGCTTGTCGTCCGGCTGTCTCAGGTTCTTGTAGACCAGCCTCAGGGGCGACGGCCTCAGTTTCTCAGGCACATCCATTGCCAGACGGCGACGCATCGTCCCTTCTGGTGTCAACCCAATGACAACCGCCGGCCCCATCGACCTGAGCCGCGAGCGCGACACCCGCGCCCTCAGGCTGCCCCTCGGGATAACAGCCCTAGACCGGATCACTGGCATGGAAGACTTGCCTTCCACGACGATGCAATCATGCTCGGTGCTGACCACCTTAAGCGGATTGTTCGGATTTCGCAGACGCCACGCCAGCGACTCGTCGTTCCACTTCTGGAAAAGGTCGGCGCGCTCGGTGGCCCAATGCATATTCACACTATGCGGCAGCATCTCGACGTGAGCGGCCAGACCAGCGACGTTTTGGAACTTGAATTTCAGTTCATATGCGCGGTAGGTCTGGGCATTCGCGACACCCAGTACCGCTGCATACCCTTGCTCGGTCGCCGCTTCTATGGTGCGCTTTACCAGACCGACGAAATGACCTTTGCCGCGTGTTTTCGGGTGCGTTGCCACATTCAGAAGCAGAATCGCCTTCTCTTCCTGCCCCTTGATTACGACGGTTTGGGGCAGCGAAGCGACATGGCCAACCAGTTCATCTCCGGCCCAACAGTTGAACCCCACGGCATCGCCCACAGGGTTTTCCCAATAAAGCCATTTCAAATACTCGGGTGTGAAAATCGTCGCGGACGGGAACGCAGCCTTCATGAGAGCCAAGATCTTATCCAGGTCTGCGCCGCTCTCGATGGGTCTATATTCGAACTCCGACATAGTGCCTCTGCAAAAATTCTTTGCGCAGATCGTACAACAAATATGCGGCACGGTATCAATAGAGCTCAGTCGGTTTTCCCCGGAGAGCGAGCAAATGATAGATCCCCAGCTGGCGTGGGCTTTCCCCAGCTTCTAGCCAGTTTTGATAGGCGAGCCACTCAGAATTTTCTAGGTCATTGGGGAAAATGTTTGCCGCGCCTTCTGCGGTTTTCATGATCACGCCGTCGAAGCCGTTTACAAGTTGATAGCCGATCATTTATAAGTCCGCGTCTGCCAGCCGATGCGGCGGCGGAGAACTGGGCTTTATCTTCTCGGGCCTTGGCCTCCTTCCGCTGCCGATTCTTATCATCGGATGTGTTGTCTTCGTCATAGCGAAGGTCTTCATGCGCTAGCTACTGCTTTGGGACAAGTCCTTGAAGCCCCGCAGCAACCCCGGGCAGACTTAGCGTGGTCCGGCCAGCCAAACGTGCGATGTACTGCGGGTTGGGCATGACCCGGGCCAGTAGATTTGCTCCGCCCACACCTGCGGTCAGACCGGCCAGATTCTCCAACTCACCCAATAGCTTGTCGGCTCCTGCACGGCCAGATAGCGTAGCCCTAGCCTTTGGCGATAGCTTGTTCCAATTGGACAGGAACGTAGTCACCCTAAAAGCGTCTCCAACTTCGTTGTGATTGCCCGCCGTGGCGCGCCCCATGCGTTGGATCACTGCAGCGGCCAGATCCTTGCGATTCTCCTTCGGGATCGCGCCAACCACACGACGCAACATCGTGTCGCCGTCCTGGCTACCAGACATCGCAGCAGTGAATATCTTCTCCGGAGTGTTTCGCCCCCGCGATGCTGGCCAGGTTGTCCGGACGCCCCATTTGATCCCGCGTGAACCGGTTTGCCCACTACCATGAGTCGAAGGCCTCAGGGCCAGCCTGCTTCGCAGCGTCCCCAAGATCTTCAGACAACGCTCCATACAGAGCTCGCCATTTATCGCGGGGAACGGCCACCCCCTTCATCAACATGAGGAAGAACCGCTCCACGTCAGCGACCAAGGCCATAGACCGCAGCCAAGTCCTACGCTTTTATCTATGGGCGTGAAGCAACGCGAAAACTACCGGATCATAGGTTGCGCTGCCATGTTCACCTACCTGACTGGCTTCCGCTCATCGGAGACACGGCCATTCCTAAAATCCGGCTTGACCGAAGAAGGTGTGAGTGTCCTATCGACCAAGAGGAAGAAGGGGCAAGTTGAAGTGCTGAAGGTCCGGGAATGGTCGAAGCGGCTGCGCGTTGTCGTTGCCCGGTCGCTAGATCGCAAGAACACGAGCAGCCCCTACCTATTTGCCCCCACCAAGCAGTCAGAGGCCTACACGCGCCATGGGTGGGCCTCAAGCTGGAAGGATGCGCAGTTGGCCTGGATCCTGACGCATGACGCGGCAGTGACAGAGAAGACCCTCACGGGCCATCCGCTGTACTTCAACCTGCAGGAAATCCGACCGGCCGCAATCACGACTAAGATCACGAACCGTGACCAGGATGCATACGATTTCGCCGCCCACGCTAACCCCGCGACGACCCATAAGCACTACGACAGGCGGCGGGTGAAAAAGGCCACGGCGACGGAGTGAAGTTCTAACGCAGGCTTTTTTATTCTAATGATTAGCCTGTTAGCGAACACAACACACCCGTAAGGCCTTGTATTTACGCAGTTTATTGGCGCGGCAGGAGGGGCTCGAACCCCCGACCCCGGGCTTAGAAGGCCCGTGCTCTATCCAGCTGAGCTACTGCCGCGCGGTGTGGTGATGCCCGGAACCTGTCCGGGCGCCGCATTTTACCTTGTTGCGGAGAAAGCGGGGCCGCGCCCTATTCTTCGCCGATATCGGTGTGCGTGGACACCCATAGCACCACCGCGTCTTCCGGGCTCAGGCTGATCACCCGGTGCCCCATGCGGCTGTCTATATAGAAGCTTTCGCCGGCCTTCAAGCGGGCGGGTTCGTAGAACTCGGTGTAGAGCTGGACCTCGCCTTCCAGCACATAGACGAATTCCTCGCCGCCGTGGCGGCTCCAGTCCTGGAATTCGTCAAAGGAACGCGCCTTGACGCGGGTGTGGAACGGCATCATGCGCTTGTGCGACAGCGCGGTGCACAGCAGCCGGTGGTCGTAGTACGGGGTTTCGTACTGGCGCCCTTCTCCCTGGCGGCTCAGGCTGCGGCGGCCGGTACCCATGTGGGCGTCGGACGCGGTGAAGAGCTCGGCCACGTCCAGGTCCAGCCCCGCCGCGATCTTGATCAGGTTGTCATAGGTGGGAGACAGCAGGCTGTTTTCGATTTTTGACAAGGTGGATGCGGACACGCCGGTGGCCGCGGCCGCCTGCTTCAGAGTCCATTCGCGCGCCTGGCGCAAGGCTCGCAGCCGTTGTGCCAATGCGCTCTGTTTGTTGCCTTGCATCTGTATACCCTGTCATGCCCGCGATTGATGCTCCCGCCACCAATCGCGCGCCTGGTAAGACCAATAAGTCAGTTGAACCGCCGCCGTGCCCAAGCCGCCACCGTTCCAGGCCAGCCCGAAAGGTTCGAACAGCTTGTAGCGCTGGGTGTCGCCCGTGATCCCTTCGGCCACGACGCGTCCGCCGATGGAGGTGGTGTTCATGCCATGCCCGCCGAACGCCGTGCAATACCAGACATCGGGCGCCAGCCGGCCGATCTGCGGCATCAGATGCCGCGCGTAGGCCATGCGTCCCGACCATGCCGTCTCCACGCGCAGCCCCTGCAATTGGGGATAAACGGAGAGCAATTCACGGCGCAGGGACTCGGCCAGATCGGGCGGGTCATCGACACGGGTGGTGATTCTACTGCCCCAGCCGATACGACCGCCATCGAGGACACGATAATAGTTGCCGGCGCGCCGGTCGTCGCCGATGGCGGCGGTGGTGCGGATGGCTTCCAGCACTCGCTCGCCCAGGGGTTCGGTCAGCATGATGTAGGTGGCGATGGGCAACATCGCGCGGCGCAGCGCGGGCACGACATCGCCGGTATAGCCGCCGGTGGCAAGCACCACGGTGCCCGCGTCGATCTGACCCTGCCCGGTCTTCAGGTGCTTGACCGCGCCTTCCAGCGTGGCTTGCACGACGGGAGAGTCTTCGTGGATGCGCACGCCCAGCCGGACGCACTCGCGAGCCAGCGCCCGCGCGTAGTTCAGCGGATGGAAATGGAAGGACGACGGATCCTCGACGCCCTGGAAATAAACGTCCGACACCAGCTTCTCGCGGACCTGGCTGCGGGTCAGGAGGCGGACGTCGCGGCCGAAATCGCGCTGCTGGCTGTCGCACCACTGGCGCAGCGCGTCGGTCGCCTCGTAGCGGACGACCCTCAGCCGCCCATCCACCTGGTGCGCATCGGCGATGCGCAGGTCGCGGATGTTGTCGCGGATGATCTCCACGCCCTCCATCGACAGCCGATAGAGCTGGCGGTAGTGGTCTTCGTCTACATGTTTCCTGATGGCGTCGGCGCCCGCGGAAAATGCCGGCGACACCGAGCCGCCATTGCGGCCCGAGGCGCCCCAGGCGATGCGCCGCCCTTCCAGCAAGACGACATTGCGCCCCCGGCGCGCGAGTTCCAGCGCGGTGGACAGGCCCGCCAGGCCGGCCCCCACCACGCAGACGTCGGCGCTGGCCGCGCCCGCCAGCGGCGGGTAGTAGGTTTCACTGTCGGCGAGAGTGCGCTTGTAGTAGGTGTCGATGTACTCGGAGACCATGACGTCGGCTCAGTGTAGGCTTGCGCCCTGCAGGCCCCCGGTCAGGCGCTTCTCCAGCCAGTTGGCCAGGCGCAGGAGCGGGTAGCAGTAGATGAAGTAGATGGCGGCGATCATGCCGTAGATGAACAGCGATTTGGCCGGGAAGGTGATGATGAACACCTCGCCCTGCCGCGTCAGTTCCGTGATGCCGACCACCGACAGGATGGCCGTGCTCTTGATCAGCATGACGTAGACGCCGCTCATGGGCTGCACGATCAGGCGCATGGCCTGCGGCAGGATGACCAGCCGCAAGATCTGCAAGGGCCGCAGGCCCAGCGTCATCGCCCCTTCCGTCTGGCCGCGCGGCACGGCCTGGATGGCGCCCATGACGATCTCGGCGACATAGCAGGACGTGTAGACCGACAGCGACACGAAGGCCGCCGTGCCGGAGTCCCAGTGCAGCAGCTCGATGCCGGAGCTGGGCAGCACGAAGTAGAAGATATAGAGCTGCACCAGGAAGGGCGTGCCGCGCAGGATATGGATGTACAGGCCCAGCACCTGGTGCAGGCCGCGGATGCGGTAGCTGCGGATCACGCCGATCACGAAGCCCAGCAAGGAGCCCGCGATGATGGCCACGAAGGAGATCTTCAGCGTTTCCCAGAAGCCCTTCAGCAGGAAGGGCAGCACGACGCCGGCGGTGGAAAGATAGGAATCCAGCATGCTTACCTCGCGTTCCAGGCCGGACCCGCCAGCCACAGGCTCACGCCCCGGGACAACAACAGCATGACGCCGTAGATCAGCAGATAGCCCGCGGCGATGGTCAGGAAGCTTTCATTTGGCACGATGCGGTCGCTGTTCATCTGCACGCCGGCCGCGACCAGTTCAAACACCGTGATCAGCGACAGCAGCGAGGTGTCCTTGATCAGCACGGCGGTCTGGCCCAGCAGGGGCGGCAGCGTATTGACGAAGGCCTGCGGCAGCACGACATAGCGCAGGCGCTGGTGGTAGTTCATGCCGCAAGCCTTGGCGCCTTCGACCTGGCCGCGCGGCACGGATTCGATGCCGACCCGGATGATCTCGCTCATGTAGGCGGCGTGGTGCAGCGTCATGGCCATGATGCCCAGCAGCATCTCGCTCCAGCCCTTGGCGCCCGGGACCAGCATGGGCACGGCGTAGTAGACCAGGTAGATCTGCACCAGCAAGGGGGTGGAACGGATGAATTGCACATAGGCCGCCACCGGGCGCCACACCAGCGCGCGCGACGACATATGGGCAAGCGCCAGCGGAATGCCGGCCAACACCGACAGCACGAGGCTTGCGCCCGCCGCGATGAGGGTATTGGCCAGGCCCGTGGCGAATTGGCCCGTGTACTGGCTGACAATGCGCCAGTTATAGAAGTCGATCAACCAGTCCATGGGCTTCGTTGCCGCCTATCAGTGGTCTTTTTTCCAATCGGTGGAATACCAGTACTTCACCTGTTCCGGCAGCGTGTTGTCCGCCGTCTTCAGCGTCTGCCAGTTGTCCAGCCAGAACTTCAGGCGGAAGGCGTTGGGGCCGACGGCGAACGCCAGGGGCTCGCGCACCATGACGCCGTCCAGCACGCGCAGGTTGCCGAAGTCGACCAGGAACTGGTTGGCGGTGGAGAGCGACATGATGCCGGCGTCCAGGCGGCCGCTGGAAAGCGCCTGGCCGACCGGGGCGCTGCCGCCCGAGAATTCCTTCATCGTGGCCTTGGGCAGCATCTTCTTGCCCACTTCCGCGTAGGTGCTGGCGCCCAGCACGCCGACATTGACGCCGGCCTTGTCCAGCTCCTGGAAGGACTTGTACGGCGAGTCCTTGGGCACCACGGCGACGGTGTCGGCGTAGAACATCGGCGCCGAGAACAGCACCTGCGCGGCGCGCTGCGGCGTGGGCGTCATGTCGGCGGCCACCATGTCGGCCTTGCCGGACAGCAGCGCCGGAAGCAGGCCCTTCCATTCATAGTCCTGCAGCACGAGTTTCACGCCCAGGTCGTCGGCCATGCGCTGGGCCACTTCCACGGCCAGCCCGGTGCGCTTGCCCGTCTTGTCCATGAAGCTCATCAGCGGGCCGGAGGTCTGCACCGCCACCCGGAGTTCGCCGCGCTTGATGATGTCTCCGAGTTCGTCCGCCTGTGCCGGCAGGGCCACGGTGGCGGCCGCCAGGGCGACGCCGGCCACACCCAGCCATTGTTTGATTTTCAGCATTTCACACCCCTTGTGGTGATTGGACCCATGTCATTCCGGGCAAGGCACATCGCGCCGGCAGCGCCCGGATAAGCCGGACCGGCGACTACAGAATCTTTTCCAGGAAGGCGCGGGTGCGCGCTTCCTTGGGATGGCCGAATACCTCGTCCGGCGTGCCCATTTCCACGATGCGGCCGGCGTCCATGAAAAGCGCCCGGTCGCCCACGTCGCGGGCGAATCCCATTTCGTGGGTCACCACCGCCATGGTCATGCCGTCTCGCGCCAGGGCGCGCATCAGTTCAAGAATGCCGCCCACGGTTTCGGGGTCGAGCGCCGAGGTGGCCTCGTCGAACAGCATGAGCTTGGGGTCCATGGCGAGCGCGCGGGCGATCGCCACGCGCTGCTGCTGCCCGCCCGACAGCTGGCTGGGGTAGCGGTCGCCGTATTCGGCCATGCCGACCCGGCCGAGCAGTTCGCGGGCGTAGCGCTCGGCGTCGGCGCGGCCGCGGCCGCGCACCACGCGCTGGGGTAGCGCCACGTTGTCCAGCGCAGTACGGTGTTGGAACAGGTTGAAGTGCTGGAACACCATGCCGACCTCGGTGCGCCAGTGGTTGACGTCGGTGGCCGGATCCGTGAGCGACACGCCGCTCACGCGGATCGTGCCGCTGTCGATGGTCTCCAGGCCGTTCAGCGTGCGCAGCAAGGTGCTCTTGCCCGAGCCGGACGGCCCGACCACGACCATGACTTCGCCGCGGTCCAGCTGGCAATCAATGCCGTCCAGCGCCAGATGCGGGGGTTGCCCGTCGCGCTGATAGGTCTTGGTGACTGCCTGGACAACGAGCAACGGTTCCGCCACGGGTTCACCTTGGGATGAGTACTGCGCTGGGGCCTGCCACCTAAAAATATTTCGCATTTCACGCGATAGTTTCGTATAGTAAATTTTTTTCCAGAATCGCCACTTAGGCATAACCCTTAAGCGAAGGCGCTCCCTTCGCAGGCCATCCAAGGAACCGGCATGGACACCCCCCAAGACATCCTGCGCAATCTCGGACTGAATCCGAGCTCGCTTACCGGCGGCACGCTGATCGCGCGCAGCCCGATCGATGGCGCCGAACTGGCCCGGTTGCACGAGCACACGGTCGCCCAGGCCCATTCGGCCATCACCCGCGCGCGCCAGGCCAGCCTGGCATGGCGCGACGTTCCGGCGCCGCGCCGGGGGGAACTGATCCGCTTGTTGGGCGAGACGCTGCGCCAGCACAAACGCGAGCTGGGCCGCCTGGTCAGCCTGGAAGCCGGCAAGATCCTGGCCGAGGGCGAAGGCGAAGTTCAGGAAATGATCGACATCTGCGACTTCGCCGTGGGCCTGTCGCGCCAGTTGTACGGCCTGACCATCGCCTCCGAGCGTCCCGGCCACCGCATGATGGAAACCTGGCACCCGCTGGGCGTGGTGGGCGTCATCAGCGCGTTCAACTTCCCGGTCGCCGTCTGGTCGTGGAATGCCGCGCTGGCGCTTGTGTGCGGCAACGCCGTGGTCTGGAAGCCGTCGGAAAAGACCCCGCTGACCGCCCTGGCCTGCCAGGCGCTGTTCGCCCAGGCGGCGCAGCGCTTCGGCGACGCCCCCGCCGGCCTGTCCGAAGTCCTGATCGGCGGCCGCGAGGTCGGCGAAGCCCTGGTGGATTCGCATTCGGTGGCGCTGGTGTCGGCCACCGGCTCGACCCGCATGGGCCGCCAGGTGGGTCCGCGCGTGGCGCAGCGCTTCGGCCGCGTGCTGCTGGAGCTGGGCGGCAACAACGCCATCATCGTCGGCCCCACGGCCGACCTGGACATGGCCGCGCGCGGCATCGTGTTCGGAGCCATCGGCACGGCCGGCCAGCGCTGCACCACCACGCGCCGCCTGATCGTGCACGAAAGCGTGGCCGACGAACTGGTCCAGCGCCTGCACAAGGCCTATGCCAGCGCCCCCATCGGCAATCCGCTGGACGAAGGCAAGCTGGTCGGTCCGCTGATCGACCGCGTGTCCTTCGATGCGATGCAGGCCGCGCTGACGGCCGCCAGGGAACAAGGCGGCAAGGTGACGGGCGGCGAGCGCGTGCTGGCCGACCAGTATCCGGACGCCTGGTACGTGCGCCCGGCGATCGCCGAGATGCCCGGCCAGACCGACGTGGTCTGCCACGAAACCTTCGCGCCCATCCTGTACGTGATGCGCTACAAGGAATTCGGCGACGCGCTGACCATGCAGAACGGCGTGCCGCAAGGCCTGTCTTCCGCCATCTTCACCAATGACCTGCGCGAAGCCGAGACCTTCCTGTCGGCGGCCGGTTCGGACTGCGGCATCGCCAACGTGAACATCGGCACCTCCGGCGCCGAGATCGGCGGCGCGTTCGGCGGCGAAAAGGAAACCGGCGGCGGACGCGAGTCGGGTTCGGATTCGTGGCGCAACTACATGCGCCGCGCCACCAACACCATCAACTACTCGCGCCAGCTGCCGCTGGCCCAGGGCATCAAGTTCGGCGAATAAGCCCGTTCACACCGGCGACAAGCCCGTTTCCTGCACCAGCCCGCGCCAGCGCGCGACTTCGGTCTCCACCAGCGCCCGCATCTGGCGGGAGCTGCCTGGAGCGGACTCGCTGCCCAGCGCGGCGAGGGTCTGCTGCACCTCCGGCGCCTGCAAGGCTTGAGCGATCGCGGCATTCAGGCGGTCCACGATGGCGTCCGGCAATCCGCCCGGCGCCGCCAGGCCCAGCCATGAGCGCACCTCGAAGCCCGGCAGCGTCTGCGCCACCGTGGAGACGCCAGGCGCGCCGGGCCACGCCTGGGCGCTGGTCACCGCAAGGGCGCGCAGCCGCCCCGCCTTGATCTGCGGACCGGCGACCGTCAAGGTGTCGGACAGAATATCCACGTCGCCCGCGATCACCGCTTCCACCGGCGCGCCGCCGCCCCGATAGGGAACGTGCAGCAGCTTTACGTTGGCGGCGGCTCCCAGAAGCTCGCCCGTCATGTGCTGGGTCGACCCCACGCCCACCGAGGTGAACGTGACGCGTCCGGGTTCGCTTGCGGCCAGGGCCAGCAGATCGGCCAGTGTCTTGGCGGGATGGTCCGCCCGCACCGCGATGACGAAGGGAAAGGACGAGACCGTCGACAGGAAGCTGAAGTCCTTGACCGGGTCATAGGGCAGCTCACGCGTCATTGCGGCGGACACCGTATGCGCGCCGGTCAGCATGACCAGCGTGTAGCCGTCCGGCCGGGCCTTGGCGACCGAGTCGCTGGCGATGCGTCCGCCCGCTCCACTCTTGATTTCCACCACCACCGGCTGGCCCAGCGATTGCGCCAGCTGCCTGGCCATCAGTCGCGACACGACGTCGGCGTTGCCTCCGGCGCCAAAGCCATGGATCAGCCGCAAGGGCTTGGCGGGATACTCGGACTGGCCATGGGCCGCGGGCAGGATCGCCCCGCCCGCCAGGCCCAGGCCCAGCTGCATGAGCTGGCGGCGTCTGATGTTGATCATGTCTGTCTCCTGTTGTCGAACGCTAGCGCCGCTCGAAATGGCGGTTGAAGCCAGCCCAGACACTGTCATAGTCGGGCTGGAGATTGGGGGCCGCCAGCGCCTGCGCAGTCGGCCGGAAAACGTGGCGGCTCTCGAACATGAAGGCCAGCGTGTCCTTCACCTTGTGCGGCGCCAGCGCCGCCTGGCTGGCCTTCTCGAAGGTCGCGGCATCGGGGCCGTGCGCCAGCATGCAGTTGTGCAGGCTCACGCCGCCGGGGACGAAGCCCTCGGCCTTGGCGTCGTACACGCCTTGCACCAGCCCCATCAGTTCGCTCATGACGTTGCGATGGAACCAGGGCGGACGGAAGGTGTCCTCCGCCACCAGCCAGCGCGGCGGGAAGATGACGAAATCGCAGTTGGCCACGCCGGGCGTGTCGGTGCCGGACGTCAGCACCGTGTAGATGGACGGATCTGGATGATCGAAGCTGATGCTGCCCACCGCCATGAACCGCGCAAGATCGTACTTGTAGGGCACCAGATTGCCATGCCAGGCGACCACGTCCAGCGGCGAATGGGCTTGTTCGGCCTGCCAGAACCGGCCCAGGAACTTGTTGGCCACCATGACCGGGGCATCGTCTTCCTCATAGGCCGCGACGGGCGTCAGGAAATCGCGCGCGTTGGCCAGGCCGTTCGAGCCGATCGGGCCCAGTTCCGGCAGGCGGAAGGGGCTGCCATAGTTTTCGCAGATATAGCCGCGCGCCTGCCCGTCCAGCAGTTCCACCCTGAAGCGCATGCCCCGGGGCACCAGTCCCAGCTCGCCGGGCGCCACATCCAGCCTGCCCAGTTCCGTATGCAGCCGCAAGGCGCCTTGCTGGGGCACCAGCAGCATTTCGCCGTCCGAATTCATCAGGTAGCGGCGGTGCATGGATTGATTGGCGGCATAGACATGCGTGGCGACGCCGACTTGCGCATGCGCGTCGCCGTTGCCGGCCACCGTCCGCACGCCGTCGATGAAGTCCACCGGTGTCTCCGGCATGTCCCAGGGATTCCAGCGCAGCCGGTTGGCGGGCGTGGGCGCATCGTTGAAGGGCCCGGTCTGCCAATGCGGGACCGCCACTTCCGCAAAGCGGCCGTGCATTGCCGCGGGGCGGATCCGATACATCCAGGTGCGCAGATTATGTTCGCGCGGCGCGGTGAAGGCCGCGCCCGAAAGCAGTTCCGCATACAGCCCGTGCGGCGCCTGCTGCGGGGAATTCCGGCCTGTGGGCAGGGCCCCGGCCACGGCTTCGGACTCGAACCGGTTTCCGAATCCGCTCTGGTACTGCAAGGTGTCTTGGACGGCAACAGTCATGGAGGTCTCTCTCTATTCTCAGGCTTGCCATTGAGGCGTGAAGAACGGCGCGGGCACCAGCAGCTTGGACTCCTGCGTCTGCAGCAGCGGCAGCATCTTGCGTACGTACGATTGCCATTGCGCATCGGCGGCCAGGGCGGCGCGGCGCTCCGCCCTTTCGTTCAGATCCTGGTAGGCCCACAGATGGACAATCTGATTCAGCGCGCCGGCCTCGCTGTAGTAGTAGCCGGCCATGCGCCCCAGGATGCGCTGCTGCACCGCCAGGCCTTCGGCCTGGTACAGCGCAAGGTAGTCGCGCCACTTGCCGGGGTGGGTGGTATAGGTGCGCTGTTCAATAATCATGCTTGCGCTCCCGCCGCCACGATCCGGCCGCGGCATTGCCCGAAGCCGATCCGCGCCAGGCCCGGCCGCTCGCAGTGTCCTGTGATGATGACCTCGTCCCCATCGGCCAGGAAGCCGCGCGTCTCGCCCGTGGGCAGGCGGATCGTTTCGGCGCCGCCCCGCGTGATTTCCAGCAGGCTGCCCCAGCTGTCGCGGCCGGCCCCCGACACCGTGCCCGACCCCAGCAGATCGCCGGCGTCCAGGCTGCTGCCGTTGCTGGTGTGATGCGCCAGCATCTGCGCGAAGGTCCAGTACAGCGTGGCGGCATTGCCGCGCGAGAGCACCACAGGCGGCAGCCCTTCCTGCGCCATGCGCGCGCTGCGCAGGTGCAATTCAAGCGTGATGTCCAGCGCGCCGGCTTCCTGGTCCGCCGCGTCATGCAGATGCGGCAGCAAGGCAGGGGCCTGCTCGCCGCGCGGACGCGCCGGCCCCCGGTAAGGCGCCAGCGCCTCGGCAGTGACGACCCACGGTGAAACGCTGGTCGCAAAACTCTTGGCCAGAAAAGGGCCCAGCGGCTGGTATTCCCAGGCCTGGATATCGCGGGCCGACCAGTCGTTCAGCAACGAGAAACCGAAGAAGTGGTCCCAGGCCTCGCCCACGGGCACCGGCCTGCCGGGACGGCTGGCCGTACCCACGTAGCCGCCCAGCTCCACTTCGTAATCCAGCCTGCGGCTGGGCAGATAGGCCGGCAGGTCGTCGCCTTCGATCCGAATCTGGCCGCGGGGCCGGGCGATGTCCGGCTCGCAGCGCACGCTGTTTGCGCGGCCGTTGTAGGCCACGGGCAGGTGGCGGTAATTGGGCAGCAGCGGCGCGTCCGGACGAAACAGACTGCCGGCATTGGTGGCGTGGTCGATCGAGGCAAAGAAATCGGTGAATCCGCCGATGCGGGCCGGCAGGTGAAGGCGGGTCTCGGACTGCGGGTAGAGCGCGGACCTGAGCCAGGCCTCGGGCTCGCCAGCGCGCACCGCCAGCGCATGCGAGAGCGCGAGCCGCAGCTCCCTGCGCGCCGGCGCGCCCAGAAGCATCAGCGGATTCAGGACGGGCTGCCCGCAAGCATGCGCCGCCGCCCTGGCGGCGCCTTCCAGATGCGGGGCAAGCGCCGCCACATCCAGGATGCGGTCGCCGATCCCGACGCCGATGCGCGTCTTTTCACCATCCCGGCTGAACGCCGCGAAAGGCAGATTCTGGATCGGGAAATCGGTATCCGCGGCATTCGCGCTGTCCACCCAGCTGCGCAGTCCGGGATCATGGCTGGCGTCGATCCGGTTCATAGCGAATGGCCCCCGTCGATCACGAGGCGCACGCCGGTCGCCGTCTTCAGCATCGTCACCGAGGCGATGATGGCCTGGGCCACATCCTCCGGCGTGACGACGCGGCCCAGCGCCGTTCGGGCCGCGTGCTTTTGCAGGTCTTCGCGGCTTCTGCCCGCCACGAATTCGGTATCCACGGCCGCCGGGGAAACGCTCAGGAAGCGGATCGGACCGAAGGCCCGGGCCAGCGAGCGCACCGTCGTGTCCAGCGCCGCCTTGGCCGCGCAGTACGCCATGTTGCTGCCCGATCCGGTGTACGCCGACACCGACGACACGGCGACCACGACCGCCTCCGGCGCCTTGCGCAGCCACGGCAGGCAGGCCCGCGTGATCGCGTAGGGTCCTCCCGCGTTGGCGGTCAGGATTTCGTTGTAGAGCTCGGGGGTCAGCGTATCGGTATCGGCATGGGCAACGCGCTGCGTGTATCCGGCCGAATGCACCAGCACATCCAGCTGGCCGAACCTTGCGCCGACAGCTTCGGCCGCCGCCTCCTGCTGCGCGCGATCCGACAAGGGCAGGCGCACCGTGAAATGGCCGCTGCCCGGCAAGCCGGCAAGCAGCGCCTCGGCGCGGTCGGCGCCATTCAGGTAGCCGATGGCGACCCGGGCGCCGCCCGCGGCCAGCAGGCGCACCGTGGCGGCCCCGATCCCGCTGCTCCCGCCCGTGACCAGCGCGGTCTTTCCCGCCAGGCCGGATTGGTGTTCATGTTGCGTCATATCTCACTCGGATTAAGCTTGCCCGGTCGCCAGGGCCCAAGGGCGCAGGCGCGCCAGCAGGCTGGAGACCAGCGCGTTGAGCGCCGCGCCGTCTTGCGCGGTGCCATAGACATAGCGGTCAGGCCGGACCAGCACGGCCTGCGCGCCGTGCTCCGCCGCCCAGGCCGCAAACAGGCCATCGCGTTCCTGCCACCCGCGTTCGCCCCCCATCACGACATACTGTCCGCCCATCGCTTCCCACTCCTGCCGGGCGGAAGCCGGCATTTGCGCCAGCAGATCGGCATCGCGCAGGGCCAGCAGGAACGAGAACCCGGTGACGTCGTCCAGGCGGCGCCAGGGCTCCGGCGCCGCGCGCACCCAGGGCTGCACGAACAGTTGCCCCGCGCCGCCGCGGGGCAACCCCTGCGCATCGGTGTCGATCAGGCCATGGGCCAGATTCGGGATGAACTTCTGTCTGACCGTTTCGGCGCGGCCGCTGGCCATCTCCGCCGTCAGCCGCCGATCGCGTTCGCGCGCGGCGCGCGGATCCAGTTCGCCGATGATCAGGCCGAACTCCTTGGCATGCTCGACCACTGTCTTCACGTGCGGCTTGCGCTCCTGCATGTAGGTGTCCAGGATCGCCTCATCGGCGCCATGGCGCATCGCCAGGTCCAGCTTCCAGGCCAGGTTGACCGCGTCGCGCACCCCGGCGCAAAGCCCCTGCCCCATGAACGGCGGCATCTGGTGCGCCGCATCGCCCAGCAGGAACACGCGCCCTTGCCGCCATTGCTCGACGACCAGCGCATGGAACCGGTACACCGCGGTGCGGATGATCTCCAGGCCGGATTCGTCCGTGAATTCGGCCAACACTCCGCGCACCGCGGCCTCTTCCTGGAAATCGCCGGGCGTCTCCCCCGGAAGCATCTTGATCTCCCAGCGCCGCAGCGGTCCCGGACCGACGATATAGGTGCCTGGCCGTTGCGGCCGGCAATACTGCACGCAGCGGGCGGGCAGTTGCATGTCGCGCCGCAGGTGCGCGTCGACGATGATCCAGCTTTCATCGAACGCCAGATCCTCCACCGGCAAGGCGTACTGCTTGCGCACCGCGCTGCGGCCGCCGTCGCAGGCGAGCAGATAGCGCGCCTGCAGCGGTTCGTCGCGGCCTTGAAGATGCACGGCCACGCCATCCGCGTGCTGCTCGCAATGCTCAAAGGCCGTTCCCAGAAAATACTCAACCTGCGAAAAACGCTTGAGCCCGTGGCGCAGCACCGCCTCAAGCTCCGGCTGCGCAAACATGAAGGTCGGCTCCCAGGCCAGCGGACGCGCCGACGCAAGCGGGTAGAAACGCTTGATCACCTGCCCGTCCGCCCCCAGGTAGTCCGTGCCGGGATGCGGCACGGAGCCGGCCTCGATGGCGTCGGCCAGGCCGCATTCCTGGAATACGCGCAGCGCCTCGTGATCCGCCGTGATGGCGCGCGGCAAGGGATAGATATCCGGGGACTTGTCCACGATCGCCACCCGATGGCCCCTGCCGGCCAGCAGATTGGCAAGCGTGGCGCCGGTGGGACCGAATCCGACGATTACGACATCGAACCTGTTCATGACCTAGTTGCTCCTGATGCCGCGGGCCTTGATGAGCGGCACCCAGCGCTGCTGCTCCGAACGGATGTGGTCCGCCATGCCTTGCGCATCCGCGGGACTGGGCTGCATGCCCAGCTCGGCGAGCTTGGCCACCACCGCCGGATCCTTGAGCACATCCGCGACATTCGCGCTCAGCTTGCCCACCACCGCCGGCGGCATGCCGCGAGGCCCCACCAGGCCCTGCCAGGCATACACACCCGCCTTCGCCAGCGACAGCTCCTTCAGGCTGGGCACATCGGGCAGCTGCGCCAGCCGTTCGTCGGACGTGACGGCCAGGGGCACCAGCTTGCCGCTCTTGAAATACGGCAGCGACACCGCCGGCGCCAGGATGGCTAGCGGGATCTGTCCGCCGGCCAGGTCCTGGAGCGCGGGCATATCGCCCTTGTACGGAACGTGCTCGGCCTTGATGCCTGCCTCGTTCTGCAGCATCTCCATCGCAAGATGATGCGGCGTGCCCACGCCGGCCGAGCCGTACAGGGCCTGCTCGGGATGCGCGCGCGCCAGTTGGACGACATCGGCCATGCTGCGCAGCCCGCTGCCCGGATGCGTAGCGATGATCAGCGGAAACTGCGCCATCAGGGCCACCGGCGTGAAGTCGTTCAGCGGGTCGTAGCGCACATTGGGATAGATCGCCGGGTTGAACACCAGAATCGCAATATCGCCGGTCAGCAGCGTGTAGCCGTCCGGCGCTTCGTGCGACACCCTGTCGGCAGCCAGGATTCCGGCCGCGCCCGGGCGGTTGTCGATCACCACGCTTTGCTTGAGCCGTTCGCCCAGCCCCGCCCCCACCGTGCGCGCCAGGGCATCCGTGCCGCCGCCAGCGGGAAAGCCCACTACCCAGTTCAGGGCGCGCGCCGGATACGCGGCAGGTTGCGCCCGGGCAAGGCCGCCCAGCGCCATGGCCAGGGCGCCTGCAAGCAGGGATCGCCGAAGGGGGGAATGTGGAAGTGCCGAGTTCATGCCTGTCTCCTCTCCGCCTGCGGAGAAATGTCCGCTGTACAGAAATATTTATGGTGTCGTTTGAGGCAAATATATAATTCGCCCCCATAGACCCAGATAATTTTTCCGTTCACCGGACATTACTTATGACCACCCCACGCAAGACGGCCGAGCCCGGCGTCATCGAGCGCTCCGTCCAATTGCTCAAGCTGATGGCCACGTCGGGACGGCGGGGCCTGGCGCTGACGGAACTGGCCAAAGCCACGGGGCTGGCGCACTCGACGGTGCATCGCCTCCTGCAGCAGCTCATCCAGGAACGGCTGGTCGTGCAGCGCGAAACGGGCAAGCGCTATTCCCTGGGGCCCCTCGCGTTCGAGCTGGGGCTGGCCGCCGCCGCCTCGTTCGACCTGCGCGAGCAATGCCGAAGCGCCATGCAGCATCTGGCCGAAGAGCTGGGGGATACCGTCTACCTGACCGTGCGCAGCGGCATCGAATCGGTGTGCCAGGCCCGCGAAGAGGGCCCCTCGCCGATACGCGTGAATACGCTGTCCATCGGCAGCAGACGCCCGCTGGGCCTGGGCGCGGGCGGACTGGCCATCCTGTCCCATCTGCCCGCTCAGGAGTTCGAGGAAGTCATGGCGCTTGTCATTCCCTGCGTGCAGGAAGAGGCGGGACTGACCGAAAGCGACCTGCGCCACGCCGTCGAGGCCACGCGCCGCCAGGGCTACGCCTTCATCCGCAATCGCGTCACGCTGGGCGTAACCGCGGTGGGCGTGCCCATCTTCGACTCCCTGGACCGCCCGATCGCGGCCATCAGCATCGCGGCGATCGACGAGCGCATGCGCCCCGACCGGCTATCGCTGCTGGCAATGAACCTGCAGCAGCAGTCGCGCGAGATCGCGCGCACGCTATCCGGCGACCGCCGCATGGCGGCAAGCTGAGGGAATCACACCCGCCACTACATACGATAAGCCCGACTTACAAACGGTTTCGCGGCTCGGTGCTACATTGCTTCGTCGAAGAAAAACACCATACGCCTCATGCCCACTCGCCGCCACGCACGCCCCCTCCTTCCCCTGCGCATCGTCGCCGCGGCCCTCGCCCTGGGCGCGGCCGGCTCCGCCGCAGCAGGCGTGTCGTACCGGCTGGACCGCCCTTCGGCCGCTCCCGGCGAGACCGTCACTATTGAAGCCGTGTATTTCAACGAAGGCAGCGCGCGCGTCGACTGGCAAGCGCCGCCCGAACTGGTGCTTCAGTGGCGCAGCCAGGACGGCCAGATCGTGCGCAGCCTCGCCAAACTGAAGAGCGGCCGCGACAACTACAGCGTGCCGGTCAACAACTTCGCGCGCATGGCATGGACCGCCGTCGTACCCGTCTCCGCCCACGGCCTGCAAGCCGTGACCATCGAGGGCCAGCCCTCCATGATGGCGCTGGACGCAACCGGCCGCGACAGCGGCACGCTGGCCAGCACGCCCGCCCAAACACCCGTGGTCGACCCCCGCAGCGGCAAGCCCGTGCCCGCCGCCGCCGTCGCCGCGGCCGGCGCATCGCCAGAAAGCGGCCCCGCGCCGGCAGCCGCCGTCGAGCAGACCGTGGAACAAGCCGCCTTCGACCAGTTCCGCAGCGCCTTCTCCGCCTACAAGCCCGTGTACTTCGCCGTCGGCACGCGCGGCCTCACGACGGCCCGCTTCCAGATCAGCGCCAAGTACCGCCTCCTCAGCCCCAGGGGCGGCGAAGACACCTGGCACGACGACTTCTACCTGGGCTACACGCAGACCTCGCTGTGGGACCTGGAGAGCGACTCCAAGCCCTTCATCGACACCACCTTCAATCCCAGCGTCTTCTGGCTGTCCGACGACATCTGGAAGTCCGAGAACCAGAACTGGCGCGTCGGCATGAACACCGGCGTCGAGCACAACTCCAACGGCAAGGACGGCGAAGACTCGCGCTCGCTCAACGCCGGCTACATCGAGCCGCGCTTCCACTACCGCTTCGACGGCGGCAGCACGCTCACCTTCGCGCCCAAGGTCAAGGCCTACTTCGCCGTCGCCCAGGAGAACAGCGACTACGCCGACTACGCCGGCCGCGTCGACTGGCAACTGCGCTGGGCACAGGACAACGGCGCGGTGGTTTCCGCCATGTACCGCCAGGGCGACCAGAAGCGCCGCACCACGCAGCTGGACTTCGCCTGGCCGCTGCGCCGCACGTTCCTGAACTGGAACGGCTACCTGCACCTGCAGTACTTCAACGGCTACGGCGAAACCCTGCTGGGCTACAACCAGCGCAACGAATCCCAGTTCCGCGTAGGCCTGTCGCTGATCCCGTAAGCAAAGCCAAGACAAGCCCAGAAAGCAGGCCCAAACCCGGGCCCCAACCCGGGCCTGCAAACTCCCAAATGCCAAGTAAGGCCGCCCGCGCGGCCGGCACTTGGCGACCCCGCAAGACCTTCCAAGCCGCCCCCCGCCTTCGCAAAAAGGCCAAGCACACCACCCGCCCCCGCTGACGCCAGGTTTCAACCACCGAAGCCCGGCGCGGCGGCGGGCTGGGGTGCGCGGGGCGTCGATAAGCCCGACGGAATCCGAAGGCAGTCGCCGCAGGCGACAACGAGGATGAGGCAGGGGAAGTCCGGAGCGAAGGCTCCGGACCGCAATCGCAGCCCCGCGCACCCCAGCCCGCCACCGCGCCGGGCGTCAAAAGACCCCCCCCGCAAGAACACCCAGAGGGATTTCCCTCAATCCCCCCGCACGAACACCCCCGTCCCGTAAACTCGTCCAAAAAAAAACAACCCGGGCAAGCCATGTTCGCCGACCTGAATCACCTCTCCCACCACGCCGCCTGGCGCCGCCAACTGGAAATGCTGCTGGAATCCGCCGGCGAAGGCATCTACGGCATCGACCTGCGCGGCCGCTGCATCTTCATCAACAGCGCTGGCGCCGAAATGCTCGGCTACACCCCCGACGAGGTCGTCGGCCGCAACATGCACTACCTCATCCACCACTCCCACGCCGACCACCGGCTGATGCCAGTCCACGACTGCCGCATCTTCAAAGCCTTCCGCGACGGCCGCGGCGAACGCGCCGACGACGAAGTGCTGTGGCGGCGCGACGGCTCCTGCTTCGACGCCCAATACGCCTCCTACCCCATCCGCAACGAACAGGAAGTCGTCGGCGCAGTCGTCACCTTCTCCGACATCACCGACCGCAAACGCATCGAACGCGAACTCCACAGCACCCAGGCCCTGCTGGAACGCCGCGTCGGCGAACGCACCGCCGAACTCAGCGCCGCCCACGAATCCCTGCGCGGCCTGTCCTCCCACCTCAGCACCCTGCGCGAAGAAGAACGCGCCCACATCGCCCGCAACATCCACGACGACCTGGGCGCCTCCTTCACCGCCCTGCAACTCGACCTGAATTGGCTGCGCCGCCAGCTCGGCGCCGCGCCCGCGCTCCAAAGCCACCTGGACCGCATGCTCGAAGTCACCCAGACCGCCATGGGCGCCACCCGCCGCATCCTCAACGACCTTCGCCCCGTCGTCCTGGACCACCTCGGCCTGTGGGCCGCCCTGGAAGCGCTGCTGCAAGACCTGCAAACGCGCGGCGGCCTGCAATGCCGCTACCTCTGCCCGCCCGACACCGAAAGCCTCCGGCTCGACCGCAACGCCGAAATCGCCATCTACCGCATCGTGCAGGAACTGCTCACCAACGTACAACGCCACGCCCGCGCCCGCAGCGTCAGCGTCAGCGCCGTCTGCGGCCCGGACGGCCTGGTGCTCACCGTCGAAGACGACGGCGTCGGCATGCAACTGCCCGAAGACCGCCACACCTTCGGCATCCTCGGCATGCGCGAACGCGCGCGCGCCATCGGCGGCGACCTCGCCCTCGACAGCGCCCCCGGCGCCGGCATGCGCGCCCGCCTGCGGCTCAACCCGCTGGCCGCATAAGGAAACGGCCCCATGCCATTGAACCTGCTGATCATCGACGACCACCTCATCATCCGCCGCGGACTCGCCCGCATCCTGGAAGAAGACCCCCGCGTCGCCCTGGTACACGACGCCGCCGACGGCCCCTCCGCCCTGCGCGCCCTGCGCCAGGCCCACTACGACGCCATCGTCCTGGACGTCGCCCTGGGCGAACGCGACGGCCTGGACGTACTGAAAAGCGTGCGCGCCGACTACCCCGCGCTGGGCGTCGTGATGCTGTCCGTCTACCCCGAATCCCAGTTCGCCGTACGGGCGCTGCGCGCCGGCGCCCATGCCTACCTGAACAAAGGCTGCGAACCCGAAGAACTGCTGGCCGCGCTGATCAACGCCGCCGCCGGCAAGATGTACGTCACCCCCACCGTCGCCGAACTGCTCGCCCACACGGTCCGCCAGGACAGCTCCCGCCCTCCGCACGAACTGCTGTCCAACCGCGAATTCCAGGTCCTGCAGCTGCTGGTGGCCGGCCGCTCGGTCTCGGCCATCGGAGAACAGCTCGCCCTGTCGGTGAACACCATCTCCACCTACCGCAGCCGCATCTTCGAGAAACTCAGCGTACGCACGCTCGTGGAACTGGTGGCCTACGCCAACACGCACCAGTTGGGTGCCATCTGAACCCCTGCGCACCGTAACGGCGCAAGACCCGCACCACGTAGTAGACGCACTACACGCGTATCGTTGAACCGGCGATACCGGCCGTGCGCCGCCGGCCCCATGATGGCTCCATTCCCGCCCGAAGGAGCCACCATGTCCCTATTCAGCAATCCGTTCGACGCCAACAGCCGCCTGGCCTGCGGCTGCGGCCGCCACGCCTCCCTGGCCGAACACACGCGCGCCCAGCAGGGCCCCGCGCGCGGCGGCAGCGCCGTGGACAACGCGGTCGAGCACGCCGTCATGCGCGCCCTGTTCCCGCAGGACGCCCTGCGCCGCCGCTTCCTGCGCGCGGTCGGCAGCGGCACCGCCATGGCCGCCATCGCGTCGATCTTTCCACTGGCCGCCGCCAAGGAAGCCTTCGCCCAGACCACCGGGCCGCTGGAAAAGCAAAAGCTGAAGGTCGGCTTCATTCCCATCACCTGCGCCACGCCCATCATCATGGCGCACCCCATGGGCTTCTACGCCAAGCAGGGCCTGGACGTAGAAGTCGTCAAGACCGCCGGCTGGGCGCTGATCCGCGACAAGGCCATGTCGGGCGAATACGACGCCGCGCACATGCTGTCGCCGATGCCGCTGGCCATCTCGATGGGCGTGGGCGCCAGCCGCGCCGTGCCGTGGACCATGCCCGCCGTCGAGAACATCAACGGCCAGGCCATCACCCTGTCCATGAAGCACAAGGACCGGCGCGATCCCAAGGACTGGAAGGGCTTCAAGTTCGCCGTCCCCTTCGACTACTCCATGCACAACTACCTGTTGCGCTACTACCTGGCGGAACACGGACTGGACCCCGACACCGACGTGCAGATCCGTTCCGTGCCGCCGCCCGAGATGGTGGCCAACCTGCGCGCCGACAACATCGACGGGTTCCTCGCGCCGGACCCCGTGAACCAGCGCGCGGTCTATGACGGCGTGGGCTTCATCCATACACTGTCCAAGGCCATCTGGGACGGCCACCCCTGCTGCGCGTTCTCCGCCAGCAAGGAATTCGTCACCAGCATGCCCAATACGTACCAGGCCTTGCTCAAGTCCATCATCGAAGCCACCGCCTATGCCCGCGACCCGGCGCACCGCAAGGAAATCGCCACCGCCATCGCCGCGCCCAACTACCTGAACCAGCCCGTCACGGTCGTGGAACAGGTGCTGACCGGCACCTATGCCGACGGCCTGGGCAAGGTGCTGACCGACCCCAACCGGATCGACTTCGACCCCATGCCCTGGCAGTCGTTCGCGGTCTGGATCCTGACGCAGATGAAGCGCTGGGGCCAGATCAAGGGCGACGTGGACTACCAGAAGGTGGCCAGCGAAGTGTTCCTGGCGACGGACGCCGTGCGCCTGATGCGCGAAGCCGGCCTGACCCCGCCCGCCGAGACCGGCAAGTCGTTCAGCATCATGGGCAAGCCTTTCGATCCCAGCCAGCCCGAAGCCTACCTGGCTGGCTTCAAGATCCGGAGGACCTGATGCGGTCCGTGCAATATTGGCGGGCCACGTTCCTGTCCGTCGCGCTGTTCCTGGCGTTCCTGCTGCTGTGGCACGCCGCCACCCGGCCCGATACGGGCGGGGCGGCGGTGGACCCGGCCTATGCCGCGCTGGTCGGCAACGCCGCGGCCAGCGGTTCGAAGACGCCCTTCCCCGGTCCCGCCGAGGTAGGCGCGCAGCTGTGGCAGCACTTGAAGAATCCCTTCTACGACCGCGGCCCCAACGACAAGGGAATCGGCATTCAGCTGGCCTACTCCGTCGCGCGGGTGCTGACGGGCTTTGGTCTGGCGGCGCTGGTGGCCATCCCGCTGGGCTTTCTGATCGGCATGTCCAAGACCGTATACCGGGCCTTCGATCCCTTCATCCAGGTGCTCAAGCCCATCTCGCCGCTGGCGTGGATGCCGCTGGCGCTCTACACCATCAAGGACGCCGACACGTCCGCCATCTTCGTGATCTTCATCTGCTCGTTGTGGCCCATGCTGGTGAACACGGCCTTTGGCGTGGGCGCGGTGCGGCAGGACTGGCTCAACGTGGCGCGCACGCTGGAGGTCTCGCGCCTGCGCACCGCGCTGCAGGTGATCCTGCCGGCGGCGGCGCCCACCATCATGACGGGCATGCGCATTTCGGTGGGCATCGCCTGGCTGGTGATCGTGGCGGCGGAGATGCTGATCGGCGGCACCGGCATCGGCTACTTCGTGTGGAACGAATGGAACAACCTGTCTATCGCCAACATCATCTGCGCCATTTTCTTCATCGGCCTGATCGGCATGCTGCTGGACAACCTGCTGGCGCGCGCCGCGCGGCTGGTCAGCTATCGGGAGTGACGCCATGAGCCAATCTTTCCTGCAGGTTCAAGGGCTGGGAAAACGCTATCCCGGCCGCAACGGCCAGCCTCAGCCGCCTGTCTTCGAGAACATCGACTTCAGCATCGAGCAAGGCCAGTTCGTCTGCGTGATCGGCCATTCCGGCTGCGGCAAGACCACCATCCTGAACGTGCTGGCCGGCATCGACGAAACCAATGAAGGCGTCGTCATCATGGACGGCCGCCAGATCGCCGGCCCGTCCCTTGAGCGCGGCGTCGTGTTCCAGGCGCATGCGCTGCTGCCCTGGCTGACGGCGCTGCAGAACGTGGAGTTCGGCGTGCGCTCACGCTGGCCCGCCTACAGCCGCGAACAGGTGCGCGCGCACAGCCAGCGCTATCTGGAGATGGTGGGCCTGGGCCTGGCCTCCGGCAAGAAACCCTGCGAACTGTCGGGCGGCATGAAGCAGCGCGTGGGCATCGCGCGCGCCTTCGCGATCCAGCCTAAGATGCTCTTGCTGGACGAGCCCTTCGGCGCGCTGGACGCACTGACCCGCGGCACCATCCAGGACGAACTGCGCGGCATCGTCCAGGAAACCCGCCAGACCGTATTCATGATCACGCACGATGTGGACGAGGCCATCCTGCTGTCGGACCGCATCCTGCTCATGAGCGCGGGCCCCTACGCCCGCATCGCCGAGTCCGTCAGCGTGGACCTGCCGCGCGACCGGACCCGCGCCAGCCTGCACCACGAACCCCGCTACTACGAAATCCGCAACCATCTCGTCGACTTCCTGGTCGACAAGGCATCCCACAAGGAGTGAACCCCATCATGATGTCCCGCGCTGAAGTCACCGAACTGGTCGTTACCCGCAAGCTGGAAAAGAAGCTCACCTGGACCGCCATCGCCGAGGCCGTGGGCCAGAGCAAGGAATGGACCACCGCCGCGCTGCTGGGCCAGATGACCCTGACCGAAGAGCAGGCGCTGGCCGCCGCCCGCGTGCTGGACCTGCCGGCCGACGCGGTCGTGCAGCTGCAGGTCGTGCCGTACAAGGGCTCGCTGCCGACCGCCGTGCCGACGGACCCGCTGATCTACCGTTTCTATGAGCTGATCAGCGTCTACGGCACCACCTTCAAGGCGCTGATCAACGAAGAGTTCGGCGACGGCATCATGAGCGCCATCGACTTCAAGATGGACCTCTCGCGCGAAGCCGACCCCAAGGGCGACCGGGTGCAGATCGTGATGAGCGGCAAGTTCCTGCCGTACAAGACGTACTGAACCCCTAGTCCTCGACGGCCAGCTCTTCCCAGCCCAGTTCCCGGGTGCGCTCCAGCGTCACGGTGACCTGGGCCGCGGCTTCACGCACCGCCTGGACCAGCGCCTGGCCGTTCAGCAGCCTGGCGGTGACGCCGGCCATGAACACGTCGCCTGTACCGTGCACCGACGGCGGAATGGCGATCTCAGGGTGAGTCACCACGGTGGCTTCGTCGCGCGTCACCACTGCCAGCTGCAGCGTGCCCGGCGCCGCGGCCATGGGCGCGGCGCTGGTCACGACGATCCAGCCCGGTCCTTGCGCGATCAGTTCGCGCGCCCCGGCCACCACCTCGTCCATGGACGACAACGGCCGCCCCACCAGCAGTTCCAGTTCAAAATGGTTGGGCGTCATGCCGTCGGCCAGCGGCACCAGCAGGTTCCGGTACTGCGCGACCAGCCCTTCGTTCACGTACAGGCCGTCGTTGCGGTCGCCCATGACCGGATCGATATGCACCCGCAGGTCCGGCCGGGCGGCGCGCAGCGCGGGCAGCCAGCGGGCCAGCAGATCGGCCTGCCCGGGCTGGCCCAGATAGCCGCACACCACGGCGCGCGCCACGCGGCTCACGCCGCGCTCATCCAGCCCCCGCAGCAGGCCCTCGAACCACTCCAGCGACACCGCGCCACCATGCAGGGAGGGATAGTGCGGGGTATTGCTCAGGATGACCGTGGGCACCGCGATCGCCCGCAGACCCGCCTTGCGGAAAACCGGCATGGCGGCGTTGTTGCCGACATAGCCATAGACGACCTGGGATTGTATGGAGACGATGTCCACCTGCACGGTGCGGGCGGGCAGCGCTGCGCCCGGCGCGGGGGCAGCGGGAATTGCGGTCATACGGCTTGCTCCTGAGAGGAACGCGGGTTGCGGAGCCGGCCTGTGCCGGACCGCCGGATCCGCATTATTCTAGTCCGCGTCCCGCCTACGCCGGCCGGCCAGGTTCGGCCCGGCCCCCTCCTACGCTTCCCCAGGCCGCGCCGCCACCAGCCAACCCGCCCCCTCCTGCACCGCGCCGGCCACGCCCGACAGATGCGGATCGAAGGGATAGGCCAGAGCCGACACGATCTGGCATTGCGCCAGTTGGGGGTGTTCGGCATTCAACAGGTACTGGACGCCGCCCGCCGCCGACGGCACGCGCAGCAGCAAGGTATCGCCGCGCGCCAGCCAGGCATTGCCCTGGGCGCGCGTGGCGGGCGTGTCGTTCTGCCAATGGGCTGGCGCCTGGACCTCGCTCACCGCATGCCCGGGCGCAGCCACTTCCAGCAGGAAGTAGTGGCGCGGCAAGGCATCGGGATGCGCGACCTCGGACTGCGCCAGCCGCGCGAACACAGCGGCCGCGGGCGTGGCGTCCAGCACGACGACGGCCGCGCCGGCGCCATGCCAGCGGCCCGCCGGCCGGGCCCGCGGCTGCAGGTCCTGGCTGTTGCTCAAGCGCCAGAGCGCGATCATGGGCCGTTTCCTTCGTCTATGTCGATGAGCCATTGCTCGATCATCTGGGCATACCGCCCGAACTGGCTGAGCAGCAGCGGCACCCGCCCGTGCAGGCGGCGCTTGGGCTGGCACAGCCAAAGATGGGCAATGTCGCGCTCGCCGAACACCAGTTCGGCCAGCCACGCCACCCGCAGCGCCCGGTGCAGCACGCGCAGGTCCGCCAGGTCCAGCCCGTGCTCGCGCGCCGGATCGCGCAGCCGTCCCGGGCCGTTCTCGGGCACCAGCGGAAACCAGCGCCGGACTTCATCGGGGAACGTGATGCGCAGAGCCTGCAGCAGCGCCGCCGCGCACTGCACGGTATTGGGCGGCCCGGTCCAGCCCAGCGCCTGATGCAGGCGGGCATCCAGCGCCAGCGTGACCGGGCGCCCGCCGCCGGCGGCGGGCCTGACGCCCGCCTCAGGGCGCGCGCGCGACAGCCGGCTTGGCCGCCGGGGCGGCTGCGGTTTGTTCAAACGCGGCATTGAGCGCCGCGCCATCGATGCTGACGGTACCGGCATTCAACAAACCCTCCAGATAGGCCCGCGCCGCCAGTTCCTGGCGTTGGGTGCGCAGCGCAACGCGCAGCTCTTCCTTGACCTGCTCAAACGGCGTCACGCCGGCGGGGCGCACGTCCGCCAGCTTCAGAATGTGGAAGCCCGCGGCGGACTGCACGGGAGCAGACACCTCGCCGGCCTTCAGCTGTTCGACCGCCGGCCGCATCTCGGGCGTCAGCTGCGCCAGCGGCGCGTAGCCGATGTCGCCGCCCTGCCCGCGCGTGGTCGAGTCCTGCGAGAAGTCCCGCGCCAGCGCGGCGAAATCACCCTTGGGCGCCTGCGCGCGCTTGACCAGGTCCAGCGCCTGCTTGCGCGCGGCGGCGACGGCCTCGGCGTCGCCCAGCGCCGCGGGCAGGAAGATCTGGCTGATCCGGTACATCGCCGGCTGCGCCAATTGGGGCTTGGCGCGTTCATAGGCTGCCTGCAGATCGGCCTGTCCCGGGTAGTCGTCGGGCGCGCGGCTGACGGACTCCAGATAGCTTTGCAGCAGGATCCGTTCCTGCGCGGCCTGGAACGCACGCTGGAGTTCCGGCTTGTCCTGCCAGCCCTGCGCGCGCGCCTGCTCGATCAGCGCCTTCTCGGCCAGCCTGGCTCGCAGCCACTGGTCCAGCCCGGCGCGGTTGTCCTTGAGCTGGGCCAGCGACTGCGGCGGCAGGGCCTGCAGCTGGCGCAACAGTTCATCGCGGTCCACCTGCACGGCGCCCAGCGTCGCGATGGCGGGCGCCCTGGAGGCCGCCACAGGCGCGGCCGACGTGGGCGTGGCGGCGGGCGCGGCGGCAGCGGGCCTGGCCTTGGCCGGCGCCGTCTCGCTGCTTTGCGCGTCGTTGCCGCGCATCAGCGCCACCGCGCCGGCCAGCACGGCGATCGTCAGGATGGCGCCGGCCACACGCAGGGCGGCGGGGGATTTCAGGATCGTGGTCATAGTCGGAACCTTTGCATGCATCACATCAATACGCCATCGCGCGATGGCAAGCGCCGGGCGTGCGAGGAGCCTGCTCCGCCCATGCCCGGCGCCCGGACTTCACCGGCGCCTAGTGCGTCGCGTCTTCCGCGACGGCCTCTTCCACGCGCGCATCGCCGGCATCGGCGGCGGGCGCTTCGTCCACCGCCTGCGCCGAGGCGTTGGCTCGCAGGAACAACAGGAACTCCTGCAGCAGCCGGTCCCACAGTTCGGTGGTGGCGCGCAGATAGGTCTCCGACACCCCGCCGGCCACGATCACGTCCAGCTCCAGCACCAGGAACGCGCCTTGCACGGTCAGGCGGGCAAAGCGCTTTTCGACGTTCCAGCGCTCGGCCAGGCCCGCCGGCAGCTCGCCCTGCACGCGCAGGGCGCAGCTCAGCGTGTAGTCCAGGTACTGGCCGTCCTGCTGGCCCGGATTGCCCATGCGGGCGGCGAAGCCCACGCCCTGGCTGGCGCTGAGCAGCTGCACCATGCCGTTCTGTTCGGACAGGGTCACGCGGTAGCCCAGCGATTGCAGCAGCTCCTGCAGGCGTTCGGCGTTTACGTCAAGAATCAGGCTGGATTCGGTCATTGCGGTATTCCTAGAGGAAAAGATGAAACTGTCTTGTCAGATTAGGGATTCGAGGTTGCAGCAGCTTGACTCGGCGCGATCTGCGCGTCGTACAGCTTGTCGCCGTAGGCCTGCGCCTGCTCCTCGAACCGGACCCGCGCCTTGCCCGCGAAGGGCTGCTTGATGGCCAGGATGTCGCCGGTGCTGATGCGTTCGTACGCGTTCAGGATTTCCTTGCCGGCCTCGTACATTTCGCGGTTCCTGGCGACGCAGACCTTGACCTCCTCGTCGCGCTGCGCAAGGTTTCGGGCCAGCGCCTGGCGCTCGGTTTCCTTGCCCCGCGCCAGGGTCAGGAGTTCGTCGTACGCGCCCTTGAACTTGCCGAGCTGCGCCTGGGTGGCCGAGACTTGCGCCTGCGCGCTTTCCATCACGGCCTCCTGCTGCCCGGCCAGCTTGTCGGCCTGCCCGCGGGCCTGGGCCAACTGGGCGCGCAAGGTCTCCAGCTCTTTCTGCGCGGAGTCGCGCTGCGCCTCGGCGGCCGCCTTGGCCGCGTTGACCTGCGCCTGTTCGCCCTGCAACTGGGAAAGCTGCTGGGTGGTGCTGCGCAGCTGGGCGCGCAGGCGTTCCTCCATGCTTTCAGCCTGCGCGCCGCCGGCCAAGGTCAGACCGGCCGCGCACAGGGCCACGGCGGCGGCAAGCCGCCGGCCGCGCCCCGCCGCGGGGGAATGGCGGGATTCATCCCATACGATGTGCATGTCCATGGCCTCAGAACCTGGCGTTGATCTCGAACTGCATCGTGTCGATGGCCAAGGGCGGACCGTAGATTTCCTTGGTGCTCATCCAGCGGAAGACGCCGTAGACGTTCTTGTCGAAGGCATAGCCGCCGCCGATGTAGTAGCCGCGCGCGTTGGTGCCGCCCTGATGGAACGACGAATCGTTGAAGGCGTCGGGCAGCGCATCGGGCTGGATGTACTTGTAGCCAACAAAAGCCAGCCAGTCGCCCTTCTCCTTCAGGTCATACGACCGGCCCAGCGTGGCTTGCAGCATCCAGGCATTGGGACCGCTTTCGATGTCGCCGTTCTCGCCGAAGTTGTTGACGATGTAGCCTTGCGACCGGCTCATCATCTTGCTCTTGCTGTAGGCCAGGTTGCGGATGTAGTTGCCGTTCAGGCGCAGGCCCAGGCCGTCGAACACGCGGGTATCCCAGCGCAGGTTCAGGTCCAGCAGGTCGAACTTCGACGCCAGGCCCACGAACTGCGGCTGCGCCGTGTTGGCGGGGTCTAGCGGGTCCGGCGCGATGTTGCGCAGCAGGAACAGCGTGTTGCCCTTTTGCATGAACGCCGGGCGCGACCAGTCGGTATCGCAGTTCTCGTCCCCCGCCCACGGCGAGCAGGAGCTGGAGCGCTGGCCGGCGATGTTGTCGAAGTGGTAGTAGGCCAGCGCGCCGCGCAGGCTGTTCTGGGTGTTGATCTTCCAGTCGGCGCCCACCTGCGCGCCCAGCAGCCACTTGTTCTCGCTGCTGCCTTCGGACATCGATCCCGAGTTCCAGCCGTTGTTCGCGTATTCCGTGGCAAAGGCGCCCAGGGTGCCGAACAGGGTGACGTCGCGGCCCTGCAGCGGATGCTTGAAGATCGCGGCCACGCCGTCGAAGTTCAGATCGTTGGAGAACAGCGTGTCGGTGGATTCGAACGGATTGGCGATGCGCCCGCCCGTCACCGTCGCCCACTTGGCCGGACGGTAGGTCAGGTAGGCCTGGTCCAGCCAGATGTCCTTCTTGCCCATGCCGCCGCCCAAGGTCTGGGAGGTCGACACCGGGCTGTCGTCGCTGCCGGTGGCCAGACGGATGCCGGCAGTCCAGGCTTCCGAGATGTCGGCGCGCACGCCCAGCCGGGCACGGATGCGCAACTGGTTGCGGCGGTCCTGCCGGGTGTTCAGCATCGGCGGATAAGCGGTGCTGGTGTCGGGGTTGACGTCGTACGGCCCATTGGCATTGAGCTTGGCGAAATCGGTGATCTCGTTGCTGTTGTTGCCGTTGTAGAAGCGCGATTCGTCGCGCACCCGCACATCGCCTTCGACCGTGATGCGCGACACCCAGTCGGGGAAGGTGTTGGGCTGCGCCCAGTTTTCGTCCTTGGCCTGCACCATGACCTCCGCCTTGACCTCGTCGCGGATCTGGTCGCGCACCGTCTGCGGAATGTAGGGCACGCGCACGTCGCCCGCCTGCGCCACGGCGGCGCCGCGGTCCGGCGTGGCCTGCCGGGCCGCCTTGGCTTCGGCTTCGGCCTGCGCCACCAGCGCGTCGGCCTGCTCGGGCTTGAGCACGCCTTGCTGCACCAGCAGGCGGATCAGGTTGATGGTGGCGTTCTCGGACGGCGCGGGCGCGCCGTGCGCGGGCAGTGCGACGGCGCCCGCCGCGGCCAGCGCCAGCGATGCCGCCAGCCGGTTCAGTTGGAACTTCATTCTCTAGTCACTCCGGGATCAGTTCAATTCGGTGGTTCAGGAGGGGCGGCGGCCGGTCAGCGATGCGCGTATCGGCATGCTGGCCGAGGCCGGCGGACGTTCGTCCAGTCCAGGCACGGCGCGCAGCGCGGCGACCACGCGGGCGTCGACATCGGCGTCGCCGCTGCCGCGGGTCAGCTCGACCCGCGTGATCTGCCCGGACGCCGTGAGCCAGATGTTGGCTTGCAGGCGGAAGGTCAGATTGCGGGTGCGCTCGTCTTCGCGCAGGATCTTTTGCAGCGCGTAGGCCAGGTACTGGCTGTAGGTGGCGTTGCCCGCGCGCCCCCCGCCTCCACCAGCCATGCCCTTGCCCTGGCCCGCGCCGATGTTGAACGCGTCGCTGCCGGCCTGCGCATCGCCGTCGATCTGCATCGGGTTGGCCAGGTCGTCGGACGGACGCGGCGGCGCCTCGTCCTGGGGCTTGGGCGGCTCGGGCGTGGGCTGCGGCTCGGGTTCCGGCGTCGCCACCGGCTCTTCCTTGGGCTGCTCGGGCTCCGGCGGTTTCTCGGGCTCGGGCGGCGGCGGAGGCGGCGGGGGCAGCGGGATGATCGCGGTGACCTTGGGCGCATCGCGCCGGACGCCGGACATGTCGTTGGCCCAGCGCCAGAGCGCATAGGCCGCGACGGCCACCGCCACCGCGACGGCCGCCAGCTTCAGCCAGCGGCGCGCCGGGTGCTGCGCGCGCGAGGTATCGGATGCGTGTTGCGGCATGACGTTAGCCTCGGCCCCTATTGCGGCTTGCCGGTGACCAGCCCGACCTGCGCAAGCTCCAGGCGGCGCAGCAGGTCCAGCACTTCCACGACCTTCTGGTACTGCACGGCGGCGTCGCCGCGCACAATGACCGGGAAATCGGGGTTCAGCGCCTTCTCCGTGCGCAGCCGGTCTTCCAGCTCGGGCAAGGTGACGGGATAGGCGTCCAGGAAAACCTGGCCGGCGTCGTTGACGGAGATCGCCTTGGTCTTGGGCTGCGACAGGGCCATGGTGGAACTGGCCTTGGGCAGGTTGACCTTGATGCCGGCGATCTGCGCCGTGGCGGTCAGGATGAACATGACCAGCACGACCATCAGCACGTCGACCAGCGGCGTGATGTTGATGCCGTCCACGGGCGCGTCGTCGTCATCGTCCTGGGATGCGGATACGGAAGCCATGGTTCCTCCTTACGCCTCGGCGGGCGCGGGTTGCGCATCGCGCACGGCCGGGCGGCTGGCCGCCTGCGCGCGCGCCGCGGGGTGGTGGGCGGCTTCCTGCGCCTGCGTCTCGCCATGCACTTCGGCCAGGCGCGTGACGAATTCGTCGACGAAGACGCGCATGTCGGCGCTGACTTCCTTGTTGCGCGAAACCAGGCGGTTGTAGCCAAACAGCGCCGGAATGGCGACGAACAGGCCCATGGCCGTGGCCAGCAAGGCGGCGGCCATGCCCGGGGCGATCGCGTTGATGTTCACGTCGCCGGCCATGGCCGTGCCCAGGAACACCACCATAATGCCCAGCACGGTGCCCAGCAGGCCGATGTACGGGCCGCCGGCGATCGCGTTGGACAGCGAGCCCAGCTTGGAGCCCAGTACCTGGTTTTCCTTGGTGCGCACGGCGTCCATGGAAGCGCGGATGGCTTCGATGGTGGCCGCCGAGATCGAGCTGGTGTCGGCGCCCTGCGCGCGGCGCGTGCGGATTTCATTGATGGCCACGCGGTACAGGCGCCACAGCGAGGCGTGCTCCAGGCGGTTGGCCAGCGCGGCGTCGTCGGCCAGCAGTTCCAGGCGTTGGCCGACCTTGGCGAAGGACTCGCGGAAGGCTTCGTTGGCGCGGGCAAGGCGGGCCACGTGGCGGCTCTTCTTGATCATGATGATCCAGGACTGCACCATCATCAGCACCAGCACGCCGATGATGATCCAGGCGTCGATCGGCACGGCCTTGAGCAGGAAGCCCATGCCGCCGAAGCCGAAGCCGGATTGCTCTTCATCGGCGCCGTAGGCGACCAGACGCGATTCCGCGCCTTGCGAGCTGGCATCGGCGTAGATCAACGCGGAGGGGCGAGCCACCTTGGACAGCCGGACTTCGTCGATGGCGCCGACGAACGGCGCATAGACCGGCTGCACGGGAGCGGCGGCTTGCTCAGGAGCGGCGGCGTCGGCGCCCGCCACGGGAGCGGCGGCCGAAACCGGCGCGGCGGCGGGAGCGGGCACGTCCCCGCCTAGCGCGGCGGTGGTGTTCAGCGGCGGCAGGCTGGCGGCCAGCGACGCCGAAGCGCGGCCGTTGACGTACAGGTTCACCTGGCTGCCGTCGGCCGTCACGGCCAGGTGCTGCCAGGCGGCCGGGGTCAGCGGCTGGCCGGGCTGGCTGCGCTGGCCGTTGACCTCCACGAAGGGCACGCCCTGGCTGATGCCGATCAGCAAGGCGTTGCCGGCGTCACGGCGGGCATAGACGAGCTGTTCGCCGGCCGGCTGGTCGGCGCGCACCCAGGCGCTGAAGGTGAAAGCGCCCGCGGCGGGCACGGCCAGCGAGGGGCTGGCGGGCAGCATCAAAGGCGCCGTGCCCGCGAACTGCGCGGCCCGGCCGATCACGCCATCCACGGCGGCGCCCGTCGGCGTCTGGCCGTGGTTGCTGTAGGCCGTGGTGTCGCGCGGCGGCGCGCCGGCGGCCCCGTCGAAGTGATAGACCAGCGTGTAGTTGGGGTCGAAGCTCAGCTGGCCGTTGCCCGACGCCGGCGCCTTCTGGTTGCCGTAGTACATCCAGATGTCCTGGCGCTGGCCGTCGGCCACCTCGGGCACGTCCACCCACACAAGGGCCATGCCCAGCAGGGGATCGAAGGCCTCCAGCTGATGGTTCAGTACGGTCTGGTCGTCGGCCGCCACGAAGCGGATGTCGGCGCCCTTCTCGTTGATGCCATCGAAGGTGAAGTTGCCCGTGTGCAGGCGCACCAGCAGCGGCGTGCGGCCCGCCGGACCGCCCAGCGGCATGCCCTGGGCGGTGCTGTCGACGGTGATTTGCTTGCGGTACTGCCAGTCTGGCTGCCACCAGGCGTGGGCGGCGGACGGCAATACGCCGGCCAGCACGGTGAGTAGGAGCATCAATAGGCGTTGCATGGTCAAGACTCCGGGATAAATACGGTTTCGCGCGCGCTCAGAAGCTGGCGCGGACGCTGAAGTTCAGGCGGGGATCGTGTTTGCGGGTGTTGGGGCCGTCCTTGAGCGGATAGCCCCAGTCGAATGAGCCGGACAGCCAGTCCAGCACTTGCATGCGTGTGCCCAGGCCGACGCTGGCCAGCGAGTAGCTGGAATCCTGTTCGGGCAGCGGGTCGCGCAGGCGCAGCGTGGCGGCGTCGGCGAAGGCGTAGAAGCGCCATTCGTTGACATTGCTGCCCAGCCAGCGCGCCAGCGACGGCGTGCGCCATTCGACCGAGCCCAGGATGCCGTCGTCGCCCGTGCGTTCGGCGGCCAGGTAGCCGCGCACGCTGGTGGCGCCGCCGGCCGAGAACTGCTCGTTGGACACCAGCGCGCCCGAGGCCAGCTGGAACGAGCCGCGCAGGCCCAGCTGCCATTCGCCGAACAGGTTCTGCGTGTGGGAGCCGTCGCCGCGCAGCAGCGCGAAGCTGGGACTGGCCATGTAGCGCTTGTTGTCGAACTCCTGCCAGTCGCTGCCCTGGTTGAAGAACGAACCGCTGGCGCCAACGACCGACAGGCCCAGGCTGCTGTGCGAGGACTCGGAATAGCGGTAGCCGTTATAGGCCAGCGTGAACGGCAGGTACTTGATGGGAATCTGGTCTTCGTTGGCGCCGTAGCGGGTGGCCTCGTCGAATTTCTTGTAGTCCAGGCCGATCGACAGCGAATTGCTCCAGTCTCCCTGCGGGTCCATCGCGTAGGTGGCGCTCACGCCAAAGGAATGGCCCTTGCCCAGCACGTTGGTGCCGCCGATGGTGGCCACGTTGCTGTCGCTCTTGTAGCCCGAGAACTGCAGGCTCCAGCGGCCTGACAGCGGCATGGAGTAGGAACCGGACCAGACCTTGGCGTTGTCGGTTTCCTGCGGCGCGGTGAAGAAGGTCAGGCTGACCGAATGGCCAAGCTGCCACAGGTTGTCATAGCCCAGCGACGCGGTGCTGCGCAGGCGCGTGGTGTCGGCGCTGTAGTCGTTGTTCAGGCCCAGGCTGGCGTTCCAGGGGCTCTTGTCCTCGACCTTCAGGTCCACGTCCATGGTGCCCGGCAGGCGGCCTTCCCGGACCAGCGGCACCACTTGGCGGCTGGCGCCCTTGTTCAGGCCGGTCAGCTCGGCCTGTGCCTGGTTGAAGTTCGGCACCTCGCCTTCCTTCAGGGCCGGCACCTCGTCGCGGATCGCCAGGGGCGAGTAATGCTGGGCGCCCACCACGCGCACGCGGCCCACCTTGGTCTCGGACACTTGCAGGAAGACGATGCCGTCGGCCACCTGCTGCTCGGGCAGGTCGACGTATACCGACTGGTAGCCGCGCTCCTGATAGATGGCCTGCAAGGCCTCGCGCGCCGACTCGATGTCGGCCAGCGTGCGCTCCGGTCCCAGGTAGGGGTAGACGGCGCGCTCGATGTCGCGCGCTTCCAGCACGGTATTGCCGCGCACGATGTATTCGTTGATGTTGACGCGGCGGGCGTCGGCCGCTCCGGGAGCCGCGGCGGGCGCGGCTTCCGGGGCCGGCGCGCCCTGCGCCCACGCCGCGTTGATGGCCAGCGTCAGCACAATCGCTTCCGGCGCGCGGCGCAATATGGCGCGCAGCGCGCTACCCCTACTTTCGAAATCATGCATAGCGATGCACTCAGTTCCTTGTGTGAAAACCGGTCTGGTACCGGCCGCTACCGTGCAGTTCGCTTGCGACAATCCCGTTACGGTTTTTCCCCGCAACCCCGCGACTACAGCTTCTGCTTGTTACTAGACGTACTGGGAAGGCGAAGACCGCGCGTTGTAAGAAAAACTTCATGAAAAAGAATCGCGGCATGATCGTGCGGGGATTCTGGCGGGGCGACATGACGGCCATACCGCCACGGATCCAAAAGAAAAAAGGCCGGCGAATCCGCCGGCCTTTTTCCATGACGCTGGAGTGACTGCCGGCAGACCCGCCCGGCGCCCGGGATTACATCGCCAGCCTGCGCTGCTCCTCCATGCTCAGCTTCGCGGTCTCGCTGGCGTCCAGCTCGCCCGCGCCCAGCACCTGCACCGCGCTGGCGGAGTCGTACTTCGGCGCCGCGGCCGAAGTGGCCGCCGGCGCCGGCGCGGTCGCGGGCGCGCCCGCCACCGGATCTTCCCCATACCCCAGGATCTGCACGCTGATCACCGAAGGCTGGTTCTGCCGCGCCGCGTTCTGCGCCCGCTGCGCCGAGTCCTGCGCCGCATTGACGGCGGAGGTCGCGGCGGCGCTGGCCGACGACAGCGCGCCGGTGTTGACGGACGCCGCCACCGGCACGCCCGCGCTCTCGCCCTGGACCTTGATGTTGTCCGCGTTCACCACGTGCTGGGCGATGAAGTTCACATTGCCCGACACCCGGATGCCGGCCTCGCCCGCATCGATGGTGCCCAGCGGCGCGTACAGGTCCACGTCGCCCGCCGGCACTTCCGGCAGCGGCGCCAGCGTGGCGATGCCCGCGCCGGTGCTGGGCGCGCTGGGCGACAAGGTCACGTTGCCGACCGCGTCATACACGCGCTTGGGCGGGGTATAAAGCACGGTGGTCTTGGATCCCCGGCCCGCATTGATGTCGCCTTGCGCCGACCAGGCGATGATGTCGCCGCCGAAGGTCGTCATCACGCGGCTCTGGCCAAGCAGGATGTTGCCCAGCGCGTAGAGCTGGACGCTGCCCTCGCCCTGCGTGATGATGCCGGCGCTGGCTGGCGGCGCCACGCCTTCCACGCCGAAGACCTGCTGACCGCCCGGCGTCATCAGCTGGATGTCGCCGCCGAAGATGCTGCGGATGCCGGCAGCGCCATACAAGGTGATGTCGCCCTGGTAGGCCCCCGGCGCCGTATCCGGGAACAAGGCGGCAATCGCCTGCCGGGAACGCAGGTAGCTGCCGCTGCGCGGGCTCGCCTTGTCGTTGTACTCGCGGCCGCCCGAACGCAGTTCGGCGAAGTACGCCTGCCGCGCGAAGATGCGCTGCTGCTCGGCGGGCAAGGCGGCGAAGTAGGCGCGCGCGTCTTCGGTGCTGCCGGCAAAGCCGTAGCGCTGCGTCAGCCACAAGAGCAGCTCGGCCTCGTAGGTCTTGAATGCCAGCCCCTGGTCCACCAGCGGCCGGCCCGGGTCCGCCGCCTTGGCCGGATCCAAATAGTGCGCCAGGAAGCCCGCGTAGTCCGGTCCCTTGGTGCCCACGCCTGCCTGCATTGCGATGGATGCCCCGGCGCGGTTGTCGCCCGGCAGCACCGCGCCCAGGCTGGTGACCGATGCGCGATCGGCCATCAGCACATTGCGGCCCGCCGAGATGTCCAGGGTGCCCGGACCGGCGACCGTGAAGGAGCTGTACAGGATGTCGCGGCCCGCCGACACCAGGGACACGTCGCGCGCATCGCGGTGCAGGAACAGGTTGCCGGTGGAGGTCGCCGGCGTGGTGCCGCCGAAGTTGAATCCGTTGGTGCTGGGAACCTCCGTCGTCTTGCCGATATCGGTGCCCGACGCAACGATGTCGCGCCCGGCCATCATCCAGACCGGACCCGACGCCTCGTACCAAGTCTGCCCCACATTCACCCCGTTCAGGACGGCGATCAATTCGCCGCTGCGCAATCCCACGATGTCGCCATCGCGGGCGTAGAAGCGCGTCACCGAGCCCGAGCCAGCCGGGCTGGCCGTGGGCGCAATGAAGTTGAACAGGGGGAAGTAGGTATCGCGGCTGCCGGCAAAGCCGTTGACCCCCTGGTTGCTCAAGGCGGCGACCTGGCTGGCTTCCGTGCTGTATCCGGCAAAGGCCGGTGCCAGCACGCTGGGCAGGCCAGCCGGGTCCGCCCCCGACCGGTTGATGGCATACCCGCCCGCGTAGATCGAGTCGCCCGCCAGCATTTCCAGCTGCCCGCGCGCGCCTGGCGCAAGCGTCAGCGCGTACGGCAGTCCGGTGGCCTCGCTGTTCAGGTAACCCGCCGACAAGCCCGCGTAGATGCTGCCGTCATAAGCGGTTGCGCGCAGGATCGAGGGATAAAGATAGCGTCCGTCCGACGCCGAGGTATTGCGCCCGGTCTGAAGCGCCAGGCCTTGCGCGCTGTGCGAGGTCTGGCGGCTGGGCGTCAGATTGCCGCCCGCGCTGGACAGTTCGATGGCGGTGTTCTCCGTCCACATCGAGAACCAGCTGTAGCCTCCGCCGTTCTGCAGCGTGCCGTCGCGCAGCCGGAACGGCGTGCTGTTCGGCACCGCGACCCGGCCCGGATCGCTGGCGCCGCCGACGACCAGATCGCCGCGCGTGTCCAGGCGGATGACCGCGTCGCCCGGTATCAGCGCCAGGCCGCCGGTGGCGCTGGCCAGCGTGGATACGTAAGGATCGTAGCCGCGGCTGTCCTTGACGTCCTGCTGGTCGGCCTGATTGCCATACCGCAGGTCCAGCCCGCCGACCGCGCCGCTGGCCAACTGGACATGGCCGCGCAGGTTGATCAATGCGCCTTGCAGGTCGATGGCGGGGTCGCCATAGTAGGGCGTCGCCCCCGCGGTGGACGACACGCGCCCGCGCGCGCTCTGCGTGGGGTTCAGCCCTCCGCCGATGCGGATGTCGATATCGCCGCCGCCCGTCAGCGTCATGCCGCCGTCGGCCGCGATGCGGCCCGTGCCGCCCACGGCCACGATCAGGCCCTGGCCGCGCGGATTGCTGAGCGATCCCCGCGACTCGATATTGCCCGCATCGCCGCCCGTGCGCACGCTGACATTGCCGCCGCCCAGCGCGCCGAATCCGGTGAAGCCCACCAGCAATGGCGTGTTGTCCTTGAACTGGGCGGGCGCGCGCGTATAGCTGCCGAAGTTGATCCACCACGCCGTGGGCGTATCGCCGTCATTGGCGCTGCCCGTGCCCTGGCGCCAGAGCCAATTGCCTATCCCCACGCTGGGATCTATCACTCGTCCGTCATAGATGCCGGCCACGGTCTTGCCCCACACGTCGCCGCGCAGCGCACCGCCCGCGTACAGGCTCAGGTTGCCGCCCGCCTCCGGATACCAAGCCTGGTAGCCGGCGCCCGCCGTCACGAAAGGTTCGTACGTCGTCGAATGGGCGTCTCCCAGCACCGTGCTGCCGAAGCGGCCGCGCGGCAGCTGGTAGCCGGGCGCGACGCCGGCGGCCTGCGTGCCGGCCGTGTAGACGCCATAGGCGGACATCAGGCTGATGTCCCCGCCCGCCGCCAGGTCCAGATCGCCCGTGCCCGTGCGCAACACGCTGAAATTCTGCGAGTGGGCCAGGACGCTGGTCGACACTTTGTTCTCGTCGCACTGGCCCGGGAAGTCGGTGCAGATGCCAAGCTCCGCGTCCGACACGGGCGTGCCCTCCGGATACCCCCACCAGTTGTCCTTGGCCCATAACCAGGGCGACGGCGCCACGCACAAGCCCTCCACCGCGTCGCACAGCCACAGCAGATCGTCCGGCACCGGCGTGCCGGGCTCGAAGCCGGACGGCTCCGCGTCAGGCCCCCAGAGCAGGCTGGCGCCCTTCAGCAGGCTGGCGCTGTAGTGGCTGTCGGCCAGCGTCAGCTTGCCCGCGCCCAGCCCGGCCAGGACCCGGCGCGGATCGGCCGCGTCCAGATCCGCGCCCGCCACCAGCTGCACCGACCATGACTGGCTGCCCGCGGGCAGCATCTGGGCCAGCGCCCAGTTGCGCCGCTGGTCCGTCGCGGTGCCCGGCCGCAGTTCCACATAGTCCGTGCCCGCGGGGAACACGAGCTTGGCCTGCGACGGGATCAGCGCGCCCTGCTTGAGCGTGATGCTGCCCGCCATCAGCAGCACATTGGGCTCATAGGCCTGCGTGGTGTGCAGGTTGGGCAGGGCCAGGTTCGCCGGCCAGGTGAAGGCCTTCATCGCCGTGCCGCTGGACAGCAAGGTGCCGGCGCCCAGGCGCGTGTCGACCGGCAGGTCCACCGCCTGTTTGAGGATGGTACCGGCGGCATACAGCAGCTGGCCGGACGCGTCCCGCACGTCGCCCGAAAGCACCGTTCCGGCGGGCAGCGACAACACCTGGTTCAGCGCGGCCTCGACCGGCAGGCGGGTGCCCGCCGCCAGCGTGGTCGCCTGCAGGGGCAAGGGATAGTTCAGCGTCTTGCCGCCGGGGAACTCCGTGCCCTCGGCCAGCTCCACGCCGCCGCGCGGCAGCACCACGTCGCCGCCGAAGGGCTGCGCCCCCGGCGTCAGGATCCAGCCATTCTCGTCGTCCGGCGTCGCGGCGGGCGGCGCGAAGCCGTCATTGATGCTGCCGTAGACATCCAGGTTGCCCTTGGCGCGTATCGTCAGCGCGCCGACTTCGCCCGAACCATAGGCCGCGGTCATCGGCGTCCGCGGATTGAGGCTGGCGTAGCGGTAACGCGACAAGTCCAGATCGCCCTGCACGACCAGGTCGCCATCGGCGGTCTTGCTGACGATCTCCACGCCCGGCCGCAGATGGAAGGCGTCGCGATAGCTCGCGTTGTTCAGGCCCGCCAGCTTGCCGTTCAGCAGGTTGCCGTTGGCCAGCGCATTGCCGATGAATAGCACGCTGTCGCCGTGCTTGGCATCCAGGTAGGCCTGATCGATGATCTGATAGTCGCGGCCGCTGGCCCGGTCCGCCGCGTTGCCGGCAAGCGCGTCGTCATAGCGCTGCATCGCAATCAGCGCGATGGACTTGGCGCCCTCGATGGCGACCGGCCCTCGCGCCTCGATCGCGATGTCGCCATGCGTGGCCGCGGAACCCGGGGCTCCGCCGCCATTGATTCCTACGTTGCCGGCGGCATCGATGCGCGGCGCCAGCAGATCCAGCGTGCCGCGCGACGCGCCGTCGTGCTGTCCCGCCCCGGTGCCCGACGTCGCGGATGTGCCGTGGCGCAGGTCGATGCGCGCACCGCCCGCCAGCGTCAGCACGCCACGGCCGGAATTCAGTTCCACCACGGCGCGGTTGGGCGCGTCGATGATCTTGCCGTAGCTGTCCACTCGCAGCACGGTGCCGTGCGCGTCCAGCACCGACGTCGCGGCCAGGGCCAGGCCATCCCGCGCGGCCAGGCGGATCCGGCCCACGCGCTCGCCGCTGGCGTCCACGAGGCCCGCCACGGTGAGGCTACCGCCGTCGATCGACAGGCTGATGTCATTGGCGCGCAGCGCGTTGCCGATGACCAGGCTGCCCTGCTTGACCTGGAAACTGCGCGCGCCCGTCACGCCGCCCTCGTTGAGCCGCTGGTTCAGCGCTTCGAAATCCGCGCTCAGCGCGCCGGCCGCACCCAGATGCTGGGCGCGGACGTCGATGCTGCCCGCGCGGTACGGCACCAGCGTGCCGCCCGCGTCGTAGCGGCCCGTAGCCGCGCCCAGGATGCGGCCTTGCAGATCCACCGTGCCCGCCGCCGCCGACAGCGCATCGGCCCGCAGCTGGCCCGCATTGTTCTCCTGCGCGGAAATGTCTATCGACGAACCCGCTTCCTGGCGGATGCCGCCCAGGCTGCTCTCCAGGATCACATCACCGCCCCAGCTGTAGCGCGTCACATCGTTGAATGCGACGGCGCGGCCGGCCACGTCGAGCTGCGACGCCCCCGTCAGCAGCACGCCGTCGCGGCCGGCGAGCGTCAGCTTGCCGCTGGGCAGCACGATCCTGCCGTCGACGAGCACGTTCGACGCGGCCAGGCTCAGCTCCGCGCCCAGCTCCTGCACGGCGGCAGCCGGCGCGCCCGGCATCGCCGCCACGCGCAGCTCGCCCCCCGCCGTGATCCGGTTGATGGAACCCGCCTCCCCCGTCAGCAACGGGGTGTTCAGGCTGAGATTGCCGCCGCTGTACGTATAGCCGCTGCCGCTGACGTACGCGCCCTGCGACTGGTAGACGGCCAGGCTGCCGCGATGATTCGACGTGATGCGTTCGGTGGCGTTCAGGCTGACCTGGCCGAAACCCAGCGCCAGGCGGGCGTTGTCCTCCGTGCCACTGGGCTGGGTGCCCTGTCCGTAGCCGAACACGATGCGCTCGGCATCCACACGCAGCGTGCCCGTGCCGGTGCCCGCGCCGCCCGCCACCACGGCGCCGGGCGCCTGCGTCGCGCCGCTCCAGATCAGATTCTGCGTGCGTATGCTGGCCTCGTCGCCGGCGCCGCCGTACCCGTAAATAGCGGGCGTGCCCAGCGCCAGCGTCGCCAGGCTGTACTTGCCCGTGACCGGATCGCGCGTGTCCAGCGCGACCGTGCCGTAGAAATTCATGGCCTCGCGCGCGGTCAGGGTCAGGACTTCCAGCGCCGGCGCGCCGGTGCTGGTGTCTCCGCGCAGCAGTCGGCCCAGGATGTCCTGGTTCAGCGTCAGCCCGTCAGGCAACAGCCCGCTTGCGGCCGCCTGCGCCAACACGCCGGCGGTGCCCACGTTGACCGCCCCGACGGCCAGCGTCAGGTTGCGGGTGCCGTATCGCACCTGCTCGCCCAGATCGAACGCGCCATTGGTCGCAGCCGCGATGGTGCCCTCGGAATACAGGCGCGTCACGCCCTGGCAAGGCTGCGCCGCGCAGGTGCCGATACGGATGGCGCCCGACGCCAAGGCATCGGGCGCCAGCACGTCCAGGCGGCCGTTAGACACGGCCAGCAAACCGGCGCCGCCGGGCTGGAAGGCGTAACCGCTGGCCGAGTCCACCGACGGCGCGCCGCGGCCCAGCGTGGAAATGCCGGCGCCGGCCTCGATCTCTATGGTTCGCGACGAGATCAGCACTTCGGGCGCCGCCAGCAACGCGCCGGCGCGCAAAACCACTTGGTTGGCCGGGCCCTGGAACGTGTAGAAGCGCCCGCCCTGCCCATACTGCACCACCGGCAAGGACCCGATAACCAGGCGGCTGGCGCCCAGCGCCGTCAGCGCATCCGCCTGCAGCGATGTACCCGAAAAGCCCGCGGTGGGCGCCTGGCCCGCCGCCAGGATCTCGACCTGCGAGCTTCCGCCACTGACCGCCGCGGCGCCGCCGAAGCCGCCCTGCGCGGCCCTGAAGTCCGCCAGGCCCTCGAAGCTGAGCGCCTGCCCGTCCTCCGAACCGGCATGGATAGCCAGCCGCAGGGTGCGCCCGTCGGCGGGCAGCATGGCGCGCGGCACGCCGCGAGTCACCGCGTCCGCGCGCACGAAGCTGGCGTAGCTCATCTCGTTGTATTGCGAATGGGTGCGCAGCACGTCCGCAGGGGTCAGGATCACCGAACTGGCCAGGCTGTTCACCTGGCTGGTGCCGGCGGTGGACAGCGTGCCGCTGGCGGCCCACGACCGATTACGCATCCGTATCGGCGCCACGGCCGCGCCCGCCGCCACCCCGCCGTTGATCTCGACGCGGAACGCGCCGGGCAGCAAAGCGTAGGTGGACGGCAACAAGGTGTAGGTGCCGGCCGGCAGTCCGGGCACGCCCGCGCCCACCGTGATCTGCCGCCCGATGCCCGGCGTCGACGCGCCGGCCTCGCCGCCCACCGGCGCGTAGCCCGGCTGAGCGCCCGGCACAATGGCGTAGACGGGATTGCTCTCCAGCCCGGGCAGGGTGAAGCCGCCATTGGGATCGATGCGGACCAGCGGGGAATAGCGCGCGTCGGTGGAGCCGCCGCGGCCGGACACGAACCCCGCGCCGGTCAGTTCGCCGCCACCGGACAGGTCCAGCACGGACCCCGGCAACGCGTCCACGTCGCGGAACGCCAAGGTGATGCCCGTGCGCAAAGAGGCGCCTTGCCCCACGCCGATGGCTCCACCCACGCCCACCAGCGAGACGTCCTCCCCCTTGAACTTGTACGACACGCCATCGGTCGTGCCGCCATAGGGCATGACCAGGCCCGCGCCACTGACGGACGTGATGCTGCCTGGCAGCAGCGTCAGGCGTTGCGTGCCCAAAGTGGAGCCCAGGTCGCCCAGCACGATCGCGCCCAGCGGCGCGCGCAACACGCCCCCCTGCTCCACGGTGGCGGCCGCCAGGCGCAGCGTGCCGAACGCGGAGTACGGCGTGGCCGGTGTCGCGCCCTCGCGCCGGCCGACGCGCAGCGTGCGGTCCGGATCGAACACATTGGTGCCGGACACCGGGTTGCGCGTGTAGCCCGCCAGCACCTCCGCCTCGGCGCCCGTGCCAGGGTAGATCTGCGCGGCGATCAGCTCCAGGTCGCCCCGGGTCCAGACCCGCGTGCGCGGTTCGTTGTCGTTTTGGCGCAAGAAACGCAGGTCGCCGCCACTGTCGAGCACAATCCGGTCAAAGCCGGAACGCTTCACGGACAGCGCACCGCCCACGCTGCGATTGATGGAACCCTGCGTGCCGAAGGACAGGCTGTTGCCCAGTTCCAGCAGGCTGCCGGCGCGCACGGTGAACCCGCCTTCGGCCACGTCGGCCGCATCGCCGAACAGTACGCGCGGCCGCGTCACGCCATTGGTGGAGAAATACATCCCCACACCGGAAAGGCGCACATACGACGCCGCCAGGTTCACGCGAGTCTGCGCATCGGCCTGCGGCGCCAGCGAGAAGGCGCCGGCGTACAGACGCAGGCTTTGACCCACGGCCACGTTGACGTCGCCGTCGAACGACATCAGGCCGTTGGACAGCAGTCCCAGATGATCGAATCCTCCGCCCGCCAGCAGGCGCGCCGCGTCCAGCCGTGTTTGGCCGTAGCGCAGGCCTTCCGCGCCTTCGCCCGGCTTCAGGGCGGCGCCCAGCGCGCTGTCCGCCCCCGCCGCCAGCACCAGTTCGCGCGGCACCTGCACGGCCTCGCCCGCGACGCCCTCGCCCCAGGTCCGATACAGCGGCGTTTCCAGCGCGATGTCCAACGTGCCGCCCGAGGCGTTCGCCCCGCCTGCGCGCGCGATGAACGCACCGTCCAGATGCAGGCCGTTGTACGAGCTGAGCGAAATGCGGCCGCCGTCGCCGCTCAGTTGCACCGGGCCGACCCCGCTCACATCCACGATCGCGCCCGCGCCGGACGCGTCCAGCACGGCGCCGGGACGCACGATCACATACGCGTCCGAGGATTGCGCGGTGGCGCGGTCGTGGTCGATCTCGCCGCCGATCACGATGACGCCGCCCGCATCCGCCACGCCATAACGGCGGCCCTGCACATCCACGCCCGTCTGCGCGCGGCCGGCCACGTCCAGCACCGCCTGCTCGCCGATCCAGATCGACCGGTCGTGCACCTCGCCGTTGGCGATCTCCGTGGACTCGGCCACATCGATGTCGCCCAGGCGGAGCTGGCGGATGTCGATCTTGCCGCCGGGCGCCCTCAAGGCGCCCAGCACCGTGATCTGGCCCTCGCCACGCAACTGGATGGTTTGCCCCGGATCCACGTTCACCTGCGCGCCGCGACCGATGAGCAGCTGCGCGTCGGCATCGATGCCGGCCAACGCGACGCTGCGGCCGCTTTGCAGCGACAGGCTGGCGCCGCGCCGCTGCGTGACCGTGCCCGCCAGGGGATCATGCTGATAGACGGGCGGCAGCCAGGTTTCCAGTGCGGCCGACGGGGCCGTGCCGGCAGGCAGCCTGGCGGCGCCCGCCACCGGCCGGTACACCGGCATCAGCACGTCCAGGCGCGTGCCTTCCGCCACTTCCACTCCGCTGCGGCCGGTCACCTCGTAGCGCGCATAGCCTTGCTGGAAGAACGGCGCATCCAAGGCCAACGCGTCCTCGCCGGCGCCCGCTTGGCCGGTGCCAAGCACGACCTTGCCCGCCGCCACCACCAGCGTTCCTCCACCGTCCACGCCATAGCCGCGCAGCGCCGAGCCCAGGCTCAGATGGCCGCCGACGTCGGTGCCCGAATCGAGCGACTCCACCGTCGTGTTGCCGCCCTTGCCCCCCGTCAACTTGCCTTTCGCGCGCAGCGCCGCGCCCGAGCTCACGTCGATCACGCTGCCGGCATCCAGCTGGATGTCCCCGCTGCTGCGCAAAGACACCGTTCCGCCGTTCAGATACGCCATGCCGCCGGTCCGTTCCGGCGACATGGCCAGGTTCGACCACAGGCCCGCCGCGTCCAGCCGCGCGCGCGCGCTCAGCGTCAGCCCGTCGCCCTCGCCAACCTCGCCGGCGGCCATATCGGCCGAGCCCGCGGAGGTGGCCTGGTTCAGCGTATTGCCCAGGCGGATGCTGCCTGCGCGCGCCGTCAGCGTGGCATCCACCGACACCTTGTTCGCGAACAGCGTAATCTCGCCCGCCGGCGTCACGGCCAGATCGGACTGCACCGCGATCTCGTCGGCGGCGATCCGGATCGCGCCCAGTCCAAAGCCGTTCAGCCTCGCCGTATCCAGATGCAGGATCCCCGCGCTGCCTTCGGGCAGGGCGGTGCCCAGGTCCAGGCCGGCGGCAATCGCCGCCGCGCGGTCGGACAGCACGACCTGCTGGACCGTATCGTCGTTCCGCCCCAGGACGTACTGCAGCGCGCCGGTAGCCTTGACGTAGTAGGGCCGATACGTGCCCACGACCAGCTGCGCGCCGCGCGCCACGGCGCGTTGCGATTGCTGATAGCCGTCCAGGCCGGCCTGTGCGGCTGCGCTCTGGCGGTCGCCCTGATAGGTCTGACCGACGAGTTCGCCTTCCAGCACGGCGCTCTTGGTGCCGATGAGCAGCCGGCCCGCGTCGCGGCCGACGGTGTAGCCGGTCTCGAACCGTTCGCGCGGCGCGATCAGCGGGTTGTAGAAATAGCGCGTGTGCCCCCAGCGTTCGCTTTGTGCCTCGTACCCCTTGTACAAGCCGGTGTAGGCCAGGTCGCCCGGCGCGCGCGACGCCTGGTACAGCCGGCCGTCCACCCCGCGCAGCCAGGTCTGCCGGATCATGCCGTCCTGCACGTCCAGCGTGCCGCCCGACACATTGATCTGCGACCCGGCGCGCGTCACGACGTCGCCGCCGGTGAACTCCACGTTGCCGCCCTGGGCCATCCATTCGTTGATGGCATGCCCCTGGGTGCCCAGGTAGCCGCTGACTTCCAGCAGGCCGCCGGCCGTGTACCAGCGGTCGGTGGCGTAACCGTTGGTGCCCGCCGGCACCAGGACCAGGTCGCGCGCGTCGACCCACACGTCGTTGTTGTTCAGCTTCGCGCTGTCGCGGTTGATCGGGGCGTCGCGCTGCTCGCTGCCCTGCACATTGACCTTGACGTTGTTGTTTTCCATCGCGACGGGTACGCCCACCGCGCCCGCCACATCCAGGATCGCGCCGTCGCGCAGCAGGCTGCGCTGCGCGGCGTGGACGGCGATCTGGCCGCCGGTGGCCAGCGTGATGGAGCCGGACGTGAAGTCCACGGTGCCGGAACTGCTGATCTCGACGCGGGACAGCTCGCGCCGGTCGGCCCCGGCCGCCACCAGCGGCGCATCGGTCTGCGCCACCACCGGCACGCGCAGCCCGTCGCGCTGACTGTCCAACGCAACGGCGCCGCTGCGGTCCAGCAGAATGGCCGTGGTGCTGTCGGTGGCCAGGGTGATCGCGCCGCCCTCGCCCGCCGCGGTCAGGTGTACCGTGCCCCGCGTATCCACGGACGTGCTGGACAGCACCACGCCAGCCTGCGCCACATTGCCGCCCGTCAGGGTCACATCCCCCATGGCCGCCTGGATCAGGCCCGTGTTCTCGACCCGGCCGGGCGAGCCCGCGGGCGTCACCTCGTTGCCCTTGGTGGTGGACACCTGGTTGCCGGACGTGCCCTGCCCGCGCTTGATCACGAAACTATCGCCCGCCGCCAGCAGCGCCTGCCCGCCCGGGGTGTCGATCATGCCCGCGTTGGCGGCTTCCTTGCCCAGCAGCAGCACGTAGCCGCCGCCCGCAGTGGACACCGTCGGCGTCGCGGTCTGGATCACGGCGCCCGCCTGCACCTCGACGCGGCCCAGCGCGTCCTTGAACGTCGGCTGCGAGCCGTTGTCCGCATACAGGCCCTTGTCGCGGAACTGCTGGTCGCCGATATCGGCCGCCGCCGCCACCAGATTGCGCACATTGACCTGGCTGGTGCCGGTGAAGATCACGCCGTTCTGGTTCACCACCAGCACCGTTCCGTCGGCCTTGATCGCGCCGTGGATCTGGCTGGGCCGGGCCGACGCGCCCACCACGCGGTTCAGCACCGCGTCGTCCACGCCTTGCCTGAATTGCACCGTGGTGTTGCGCCCCACGTTGAAGGTGTCCCAGTTCAGGATCGCGCGCGATTGGGTCTGCTCGATGGTGACGACCTGCCGGCCATTCTCCACCCCGGGCTTGGCGGCCTTGGCCCCTTCCCACTTTGCCAAGGCGCCCCCGGCCGCCCACAAGCCGCCTTCCACGAGTCCGTCCGGCACGCCCCCGCCATTGCCCGCCGCCGCGGCCGCGCGCGCGGCCGCCTGCGCGGCCTGCTGCGCCGCCACCGCGGCCGCCGTGCGGTTCAGGTTGTCCAGGGATTTCTGCAGCGTCTGGCGCGCCTGTTGCTGCTGCCCCGCACTGCCGCCGATACCGGCCGGGCTGCCGTTGGGCAGGCGTCCGGTGCGCTGGGCGGTGGACTGCACCGCGTTCTTGTCGGAGAACCAGCCGGGGCTGAAGGCGCGGGCCTGCGCCTGCGCCGTGCCCGTGGCGCTGCCGGCGATCAGCAGCGCCGTCACGGCCTGCGACAGCGGCGTCGGCCGCCAGTTCATGCGCCCGCGCCGCGCCTTGCGCGCCATGTTCCTGTTTCCGCCCGTCTCCGACATCCGTGCCTGCATGATCGCCTTTCCTTGTTCCAATCGCGGGTGTTCGTCACCTAGAACAAGACAGACGGTTGGAAAAATGCCGACCAGAACGCTGTCACAAATAATTCATCGAATTGGCGTTGGAATATGCCGTTCAGGACAGCAGCACGACGCCGGCAGGCAGACGGGTCACTCGCGCCCCATAGGCATCGCGGATCAGGCGCTCGGCGTCCGCCACCTGCGCCAGCGAAAAACGCGCCTGCACCAGCCGCTTGCCCAGTTGCTCATTCATCAGCACCAGGCGCCCGCGCCGGTAGCGGTTCAGTTCGTCGACCACCTGCGCCAGCGGCTGCTGGTCGAATACCAGCCATCCCTGCCGCCAGGCCGTCACGACCTCCAGATCCGCCTTGACCGGCGGCTGCACGCGCGCATCGTCATAGCGCAGCTCCCGCTCGGGCCCCACATCGAACACCCCTTGCGCATGCACCAGCCGCGCCGTTCCGGACAGGCAGCACAGCCGGGCCTCGCCGCCGATGTAGCGCAAGTTGAACACCGCGTCCCGGGCCGTGATCCGGCCCTTGCCCGCCACCACTTGCGCCGCCACCGCCCCGCTGCGGATCTCGGCTTCGCCATCGGCTAGCTCGATGACGGCGCCCCCCCCAGGCGCCGCCGCGACATTGATGCGCGTCTGCGTGTTCATCTCCACTTCCAGCGCGCCGCCCAAGGCCAGCCGCCGCTGTTCGCCCGCCGCCGTCCGATAGTCCGCGCCCAGATCGTCCAGGCCAGGCCACAAGCCCAGCGGCGGCCGGAACGCCAGATAGGCCGCCGATGCCGCCAGCGCGCCCCCCAGGAACGCGCGCCGCCCGTTGACCGCCGCCTTGCGGCGGCGCGTCCCGGCGCTTGCAGTCAGCTCCGCGCTCACGGCCGGCCCCAGGTCCCGCCAGAGCCGCCGTTGGTCGGCAAACGCCGCCTCGTGCCCGGGACTGGCGCGCAGCCAGCCGCGAAACGCCTCGGCGTCGGCCTCGGTGGCCTTGCCCGAGGTCAATCTCAGCAGCCACTCCCGCGCCTCGCGCGCCGGCGCGTCATTGCTCTTGTTCTTGTGCTTTCCGGGCATGATCATCGTCAGCGCCATGGTCCTTCGTCCTGATTCGGTGCGTGCCTGCCGGCGCGGCGCGGCGCGGGCACCGCGCCACCCGGGGCGTCCAGCTCCTGCGCGCAGTGCTCCAGCGCGCGCTTGAGTTCCTTGGACACGATGCGCTCGGACACGCCGTAGCGCCGCGCGATCTCCGCGTGCGGCAACTCGTGCACACGGGCCGCCAGCAGGATCTGCTGCGTGCGCTCGGGCAAGCCACGCAGCGCGCGGCGGAACGCGTCGATCTGGTTGCGCCCCTGCGCGATTCGCGCGGGGTCGGCCGCCTCGTCCGATATGTTGATGAGTTCGCTGATTTCCACCCCCGTCAACAGACGGGAGTCCCGGCGCCGCTGATCCTCGGCGATGTTCAGGGCCACGCGGAACAGATAGGCCGCGGGCTGCTGGATCGACGAGCTGGCGGGCAGGTCGTTCACCTTCAAAAAGGTCTCCTGCATGGCGTCGTGCGCCAGGTCCTCCGACCCCAGCCGCCGCTTGAGCTGGCTGCGAAAGTCGTTGTAGCGTTCAAGGAAAATCGACAGCAGGGAACCGTCCGGCTTGTTATCGCGCACGGCCGGCTCCCGGCATGCCGCCGCAGTCGCCCGCGCCTCTGGGTTCAAGCAGCACCGTGACCGGCTGCGGCATGCCGGCAGGCAGCGGGCCCACGACCACACCGCGCAGCGCCGCCTCAAGCTGGCCATCCAGCGCCGGCGACCCGGTGGTCGCCACCCAGCTCACGCGGCTCACCCGCCACGCCTTGTCGAACCACAGCTGCATCAAGGCCCTGTAGTTGCCGGGTTCCGTACCGGCCGCCGCGCACAGCGCCCGCTTCACCGCGCCTTGCAGCGTCGCCGCGTACTGCGTGTCGCGCAGGCGCCTGCCTTGTTGGGCATTGCTGCCGCTGGTCTTGGCCGGCTCGGCCACCAGCGTGAACGATTGCGCGCTGGCATAGCGGATGGCCAGGGAAGTGCCCGCCAGCAGCTTGCGCAAGGCCTCGCCCGGCGCGTAGTTTCCCACCACGGCAGGCGCCTGCCTGCCCTCGGTCAGCGCGCTGTCCACCAGCACCGTCAAACCACTGGCAAGACTGTATTCGGCAAGCGCCTGCGCCAGGGGCTGCGCCGCGATGGCGAACGCGATAGGCCGGGGCGGCGGTTCGGTCCGGCCGGGCGCCGCCAGCGTGCACAGGCCCAGCGCCAGACAGGCGCGCAACGCTGCGCCGAAACCCGGAAGGGCGGCGATCATGAACGCGTACGCAAGTGGAAAACGCCTGGCATGGCAGTGGCGATGGGCCGCGGCCCTGATCGAAAGCCGCCATGCTAGAGCCACCGAATGACGCATTCGTGACACGCCGGGCGAACGCCACGTCCGGCCGCCACGCAATCGTCACCTGCCGGGCCGCGCGCATCCCTATACTGCCTGGATCGCGTCGGCCGCCCAGTGCCGGGCGCAAATCAAGGACTGCGCATGCGCATTGTGTGTCTTTACGCGGGCCGCGCCTGCCTGCTGTGGCTGGCGGCGATGGCGGCCGCGCCGCTATCGGCCGCCGAGCCCGACCCCGCCCCCGCGCCGGCCGCTTCCGCCCGCAAGCCCGCGGCGCCGGAAGGCGCGTGCATCGATACCGAAGTGAATGGCTACCGGGCCCTGTCCTATGACTGCCTGAACCAGAAGATGGCGCCCGCCGCCGCGCCCCGCCCCCCCGGCGGCCTGGAGTCCGAAGCCGTCACGCAGCGTCCACCCAACCAGATGGGCCTGCCCACGCCCGCCACCATCGGCAACCGCATGGGCAATACCTTCGGCACGTCCGCTTTCCCGCAACGTCCGCAGCCGTAGTCGTAGCTGCGGCCCGACACTTACCCCATCCGGGTAATGAAGTAGATCTTCTTGACGAACTGGTCCACTTCCCAGCGGCCCGTGTAGCCTTCGGGCATGACGAAGGCCTCGCCCACCGTCAGCTCGTGCACGGTCCCATCCGGATCCACCAGGCGCGCCGCGCCTTCCACGATGTAGCCGAACTCGATGTAGCCGGTGGTATTGGACTGGAAGGTTCCGGCGGTGCTTTCCCACACGCCGGCCTCGGCCTTGCCCGCATTGCCTTCGAAGGCGGTCACGGTGCGAAACGCCGCGTCGCCCGAAATCGGACGCCGGGGCTTGCCGGGCACGGGATTCTTCATCGGACCGGCATCGATGCGGACGAGCCGCGACTGATCATGTTTCATAGCTGTTCCTGAATTGGTTTGGGCAGGAGGGCCTGCAAGCCGTCAGTGCGCCGCCACCACCAGCACCTCGGCCATGGCCCGGCTGACGGTGCGCATGCGGTGCGGAAGTTCGGAATCAAAATAAACGGAATCGCCGGTTTCCAGACGGAACTGGCGTTCGCCCACGCGGACCTCGATGGCGCCCTTGAGCACCAGCAGGAATTCCTCTCCCGGGTGCGGGAAGACGGCGGCGGCATCCGGAAATTCCCGGGGCGGATGCACCACAAAGGGTTCCATTGCCTTGACCTTGCGCCGTCCGGCCAGCGATTCATAGTGATATTCGCTGCCTAGCCCGCGGCGCTGCAGGGCTTCGCGGTCGGCCACGCGGACCACGCTGACCACTTCATCCTGGGCCGCGTCGTCCGCGCCCACCAGCTGCGACACGCCCACGCCATAGGCCTCGGCCAGGCGCAGCACGGTGGAAATCGACGGCTCGCTCAGGCCCCGCTCAAGCTTGGAGAGGTAGCTCTTGGTCAATCCCGTGCGCTGCGCCAGCTGTTCCAGGGACAGGGTTTGCTGGCGGCGCAGGGTGCGTAGGCGATGCGGCAGGTCGATCATGGGCAGGAAATGCGCAAATACAACAGGTAAGCATGCCCGAAACCGCCGCTGCCGTCGAGCGCCCCTGCCCAACCCGCCCTAGCCCAGCACGTCGGGATGGACGCGCAATGCGCGCCGTGCGTAATACGAGAAGCCCACCTGCGAACGCTTGGGCGTCAGGATCCAGTCGTGCGCCTCGCGTCCCAGCGCGGCCGGAATCGGCTGGATCTTGCCCGCCGACATCGCCAGCAACTGCATCCGCGCAGCGCGCTCGAACTGCAGGGCCAGCACGCAGGCCTCTTCCACGGACCCCGCCGCGATCAGCATGCCGTGATGCGACAGGAGGATGGCGCGCTTGGAACCCAAGGCCGCCGAGATGATCTCGCCCTCCTCGTTGCCCACCGGCACGCCAGGCCAGTCCTTCAGAAAGGCCACATCGTCATACAGCGGGCAATTGTCCATGTGCGAGATCTCCAGCGGAATCTCCAGCATCGACAGCGACGCCACATGCAGCGGATGCGTATGGATGATGCAGTTCACGTCGGGCCGCGCGCGGTAGATCCACGAATGGAAGCGGTTCGCCGGGTTGGGCATGCCGCCGCCCTCCTGCACGCGCAGGTCCTCGTCCACCAGCAGCAGGTTGCCGGCCGTGACCTCGTCAAACCCCAGGCCCAGGCGCTGGGTCAGGTAGCGCCCGGGCTCCGGCGCACGCGCCGTGATCTGGCCCGCAAGGCCGGAGTCATGCCCACCGTCGAACAGAATGCGGCAGGTCAGCGCCAGGCGCTCGCGCAGGCTCCATTGCGGCGTATCGAACTGGCGCTGCATCTCGGCCTTCGCCCGCGCGATCAGTTCGTCTTTTCCCAAATGCATCGTATCGGCCATCATGTCTCCGTCATGCCGTTTCCATCAACGGCGTAAATCCCGGCAAGGCGCGCATGCGAGCCAGCCAGGCAGTGATGTGGGCAAAGGCGGACAGCTCATAGCCTCCCTGCTCCGCCATGCTCGTATAGGGGTACAGCGCGATATCCGCGATGGTCGGCGCGGTCCCCACCAGAAAATTCCGGCCCGCCAGATGCGCATCCATCAGCGCCGCCGCCTTCATGCCGATGGCGCGCCACGCAACCATCTCCGGATCATTCACTGCGGCGGTCCGGCGCAGATGGATCAAGAGGCGCGGCTGCGCAAACGCATGCATGTGCTGCGTCTGCTCGAAGCTCAGCCAGCTTGCGACCTGCGCCTGCGCCAGCCGGTCAGCCGGCAGCCAGGGCGTACCCATGGCCAGGTACCAAAGGATGGCCTGCGATTCCGCCAGCCAGTCGCCTTCCGGCGTCAGCAGCGCCGGCACCTGCCGCCACGGATTGATGCACGCGAACGCCTCGGTTTCGAGGTCGCCCTGGACGATATCGAAGGTGCGCCGCTTGACCGGCAGACCCATCAGCCCGCAGGCCAGCCGGATCTTCCACGCATTGCCGGAACGCAGCGTATCCGCCAGTTCCAGCGGCTTGCCCGCCAGGGGATGAAGTGCTTGGTTCGTCATCGTCAGTCCATCTTGATGTTGGCGCGCTTCACGATCTCGGCCCACTTGGCCTTTTCGCCGCCGATGAAGCGCTGATATTCGTCCGGCGTGCCGGTGTACAGCTGCGTGCCCTGCGCCGCCAGCCGCTCCTTCAATTCAGGCGAGGCCAACGTCTTTTGCAACGCCGCGCTCAGCGCCGCCAGCACATCGGGCGGCGTGCCCGCCGGCGCGAAGAAGGCGTTCCAGGAACTGATCTGCAAGGCCCCGTCGCCCGCCTCCGCGCTGGACGGCACCGCCGGCGCGGACGGCAACCGCTTGTCCGACGCCACCGCCAGCGCGCGAAGCTTGCCCGACGCCACATGCGGCATGATGACCGGGCTTGCGTCCATCACCACATCCACCTGCTCGCCGATGGCGGCGTTCACGGCCTCGCTGCCGCTCTTGAACGGCACGTGCACGATATCCACGCCCGCAGTCAGCTTCAGCAGCTCCAGGCCCAGATGCGGCGAACTGGCATTGCCGGCCGACCCGAAGTTCAACCGGGCCGGATTGGCCTTGGCGTAGCTCACGAATTCGCTGAAGGACGCTGCGGGCAGACCTGCGCGCACCGCCAGCAAATAAGGCGACCCCGACACCATGCCCACCGGCGCGAACTTGTCCGCGTCATAGCCGAGCTTGCTATAGATCAGCGGGTTCACGACCTGCGTGCCCACCGTACCCATGAAGATCGTGTAGCCATCGGCCGGCGCGGTGGCCGCCATCTGCGCCGCGATCACACCGCCCGCGCCCGGGCGGTTCTCGATCACGATGCCCTGCCCCAACACATCCCCCATGCCCTTGCCCACCTGGCGCGCCACGATATCCGTGATGCCGCCAGCGCCAAACGGCACCACCAGCCGGATCGTCCGCTCCGGATACGCCGCCTGCGCGCCACCTGTCATTCCCGCCGTCATCGCCAGCGCAGCCACCATGCCCAAGACCTTCATGCCATTCCCCTTGATTGCGCCGTGTCGGCTCTAATGACACAAAGTGTCCTATAGAGCATTGATTTTCCGCAAGGAGAATGTGATTGGGGAAATCCCTGAGCGGCGGGAATAAAGTTCGCTTTTTTTGTTGAAGTTCGCCTTTTGGCTTTGGTGGGCAACGTCTGCTACTGCGCGGACGTCCTCTCCTCTTCTGCGCAGATAGACGGCCTGCAGGTTGAAGAAAGGCGAGTTTCGCAATAGACGCAATTAAATTAGCGCGACAGTCCAAGCCGGCAGATTTGGGATATGCCCGTACGAGGCATTGGGGAGGAGACATGGACGTCTCGTGGCACTCGGCTATTGGGAATTGGCAGAGTAGGAAGCGCAGTGCTTTGTGTGGAAGGTCCCTGTGGCAAGTGGCGCTTCCGGCCAGGAGTGTTCATTAGGCATAGATCGCTTATCCGCATCCCCGGGATCCATATGCCATTCTGGGGAACGACGACCCCGGGGCAAGAACTGCCCGGCGCACTCTACCTGCTGATCTAGCGGTTAAACGGCTGGCAGCACTCCATCAAAAATTCCGGAATTGTCAACCCTCATATTGAGTATGCCTTTGGATGAAAATTGGCATATTTTCAACGGAGGAATGAAGCCGCCAAGACCGGCATCCGCAGCTAGATGCTTAGGAGCAGAATATGGCAGGACAAGTGTCGAACACCGGAATAATGGGACGGACCGTCAAAATTACCACGGCTGCCGTCGGCGAAAGATCTACGGCAACCACTATCAACTCGGAGAAAAAAAACGAGGATGACATTTTCGCCGAACTAAAAAGACTCATCGCCGAGGCCGAAGGGATCCCATCTAAAAAGCGAAACGAGGTGTTGACTCTACTCGAAGCTGCTCAGGCAGAGCCGCCTAAGTCAAAGACTGCAAGGTCGTATATCGAGCGCGCTACTTATATCTTGAAGACAGTAGGAGATTCGGTCAGCTCGTTAGAAAAAATACTAACTGCAGCGTCTAAACTAGCTGAGCTATGTTAGGCGAGCGCGAGCTGGTTGAGGGGCGAGCTGCCACTCGAGAGGCTTGCATCGCAGCTTTGACATCAGCATCATTTCGGCGAATTCTTGGTAGCGTATACAGCAAAAATTATTGCTCGGCGTCACCAACTGAATTCCCAATTGATATTGACTTAGTAAACAGAGTTGCTGCTCACGTCGAAATAATAATTTCGCACAACCTTCGCCGCGCTTTGTATCTTACTATTTATATTGCTGCCGCATTTTACGCAGCTGCGTTGGTTCTTGCGATAATAGTAGGTCAAGCCAACGAGTTTCTAGAAGCGGCACTGAAGTGGCTTGGCCTGTTCTTGACGATAGCCGCAACAATCTGTTTTCCGTATTGCGCCCGCAATCTTGATCGAAAAATTAGAGACGAGCTTCTTCCGATATTTTGGAATGAGTCAGTAGATATTGTTTCCACAAAGCATGCCTTTACAGATCGCCTGACACCGGTCGGCACAAAGTTTGAGTCGCCATCCTTTCCCGTATCTATTCATACGTCCCAAAGAATATTTGTCGGTTTTGGAACAGAGGTCGGAGATTGGAAATTGCTGGTCGACGTGACACGCCCCGCTGCCGGGGACCTTCACGAGTCGTGTCACAAATTCCATCTTGACGATCTTTATGACCATCTTGCGCGGGAACTGGGCGGATTGATGCAGGGATCCAACTGCACCAGCATGAATTATTTTGTCGATGGTCGTAAAGTAACGGATGTTCCTGAGTTATCGCCCCATATCCGCGGAGTTTCGCCGCGTTCGATTAGCAGCAATCTCGCCAAGAAGTGGAGGGAGGCTGAGGCGGATTGCTTAGGCAGGTGTTATCTAACATCTCGTCTAGCCATCGACGGTATGGTTATGACAGTCGCAGTTAGGATCTCAATGACTGGGCCTTATTTGGCGATTGAAGCGCATAGACTTTTACTCCCCCCGATAAAAAGCGAGTGGCGACGAAGCGAGGCATCCGGGAGAGAGCCGGCCTCAGGTTCTATTGATGCGTTGGCTACACTTTTCAGTGCTGGAGCCTATGGGTTAGATGATTCCGATGTGGATGCCTATTTATGGACTTATCGCAGATTGAATCTCCTCGGCCCAATGCCCTTCGGCAGCGACGCGGATGCGTCACATCGGCTGCGAAATTTTCGGCATTGGAATGCGTGGCGCTCATCAATAGATCGATTAAAGAAGAATGGTAAACCGGATTTTGGATGTGCAGGATCTTTTCGAGAATTAGTCGCTGGTGAAAATTTTGAGAACCGTGATCAGGTTGAGACATCGACTCTCTGCTTCCGTATGCTCGACCGGGTTCTTCTCGACGCTCTGCGAAAATTCTTGGAAGATCACTGCGTTTCGACCCGAGACTTTGAAGAGGATCGACAGTCAATTGTTAATTCCGGAATTTTTGTTCAGTACGGAAACTTTGAGGCGTCTAGTGTGGCGATGGGCGCTGGTGCCACCGCAGAATCGTTTTCTAGCACGCCGTCTGTTCAATCCAAGGTTCCCCGAGTTAGGCGGCCGAAATAGATTAGTAATTTCAGTAGCAAGCTGTGCGTGCGTAAGTACCCCTGTTAAGTAGTCACCGGGCACTGCCGATGAATGCGGCAAGCCCGCCGCCGCAAAACCGGACCAGACAGACGGGTCTTCAGCGATACCCTTGCGCCCCGCAACTGACTTGCCCGGTATCTGATTTCCGGCAATAGGCGGCGCCGTACTCGCCGACCTGCATTTCCGTCCTGTCGTTCTGCGCGCCAGGCGTACGATCGGCAGGCGGCGCGTTGGCATTGAACATTTCACGCTGGTGCAGTTGAGTGCGTGTCGATTGCTCCTGTTCCGCCTGGCGCTTGCGTTCGGTATCGGCCAGAGACTGGTTAAATTTCTTGCTGAAATCGGCGTCTCGCGCGGAACTGCTCAAACGCGCTGGCTCGCCGCCTTGGGGCCTGCCGTTGCGGGCCGGATTATTCTGGGAACTCTGCAGGCTCTTACGGTCTTCAGCCGTGAGATTGTATTGAGCCTGTGCGATATTACCGGTCAGCGCACCCAGGCCAAACAGCGCTGCCAGCCCAAACACGTACGGTTTCACGTATGGCCCCCCGAAAGATCCTATTCCTTGAACATGCTCGGAACCTTGGTTTGTTCAGAGCCGTGCGCAGAATCGCCCCGGGTTTCCTAGACACCTAGTTGCCTCACAATTGAGGCGATATGGGGGTGTGTATGGAAGGCAAGACATCCGGCAGCAGCGGCTCCGAAGTCGCTCCATAGCAACATAGACCTCACCGACGAACTGAGGAGCAATGCGCTTCGTTTTGGGAAGGGCCTATGTGGCAGGAGCAGAACTTAAGCTCTGAAGTTCACATCGCCTCGCATTAATAGCAAAGTTGGCAATGGGGAGCGCGGATTCGCGTTCCGTCCGGTTCACACATTGACACCAGCAGCCTGACCACAGAATTTCGACATGGTCCTCAGCAAAGGGCCGCTCGTGCTGTTGGTCAACCCCGACTTCGAAGCCAGGAACGTCGGGCAGCTCATCACCCTGGCGCAGAAGCGCCCGGCTGAAGTCGCATTTGCGTCTTCGGGAAACGGACAGGCGACCCATCTGGCCGCAGAGCACTTCGCCAACATGGCAGGCGTCAAGCTGCGCCACATCCCTTACGAAGGCAGCGCCCCGGCGCTCAATGATGTGATCGCCGGCCACGTCCCCATGGCGTTCGATGCATTGCTGTCCCGCATGCCTTTGGCCAAAGCGGGCCGGCTGCGCGCAATCGCCGTCACCGGCGCGCAGCCGGCCTCCGCGCCGGCCCACCCTCAATCGATGACGATGTTCTCCCGCTTGACGACGAGAGAAAGCTGATCGACTTCATGCCCGATGCGCGTGGACAATTCCTTCGGGTTGCGCATGACGACGATACCCTGCGCACTGAGTGAGGTATTGGCAGCGGGCTGCTCCATCGCGCGCTTGGACTGCTCGTACAAGGTGTCGACGATCTGGGCAGGCGTGCCTGCCGGGGCGAACAGGCCCAGCCAGAAAGTGACATCGATGTTCGGATAGCCTGCCTCGGCCATCGTGGGGATATCCGGCATTTGGGAAATCCGTTGCTTCTGCGTGACTGCCAGGGCTTTCAACTTTCCGGCCGCCACTTGCGGTGCGCTGGCCAGCGTATCGAAAGACGTGTTCACCTCGCCCGCCATGACCGCCATGCTTGCTTGCGAGGCCGACTTGTAAGGGATATGGGTTGCCTTGAACTGGGCGTCATTGCTCATTTGCGCAAACGCCAGATGGGCCAGGTTGCCTTGGCCTCCCGACCCATAGGTGAGCTCGCCCGGATTCTTCCTGGCGTACTCAACCAGATCCTTGACCGACTCGATGGAGTGCTTCTTGGCCCATTCGGGGTTGACGTTCAGAATGAACGGCGCGTCCAGTACCAGGGCGATGGGAGCGAAATCCTTGGCCTTGTACTGGGAGTTCTTGTAGATCAAGGGATTGACGGTGATGCTGCTGCTGTTGGTGGCCAGCAGCGTGTATCCATCCGGCGCCGAACGGGCCACCTCGGCCGCCCCGATCGATCCATTGGCACCGCCCTTGTTCTCCACGATGACGGGCTGCTTGAGCGTCTTGGACAAAGAATCCGACAGCAGGCGAGCCATCGTGTCCGTGATCGAACCGGCCGGGAACGGCACGATGATCTTGATGGCTTTGGTGGGCCACGCTTTGTCCTGCGCGAACGCGGCAGTAGACCCCAACCCCAATGCCGAAGCCACGGCGAGGTGCGCGGAAGTGATGAGGAAGTTACGACGGGAATCGGATGTAGTCATTGTTTGTCTCCACGAAAATTTAGATCTTGTGCATTGCATCGTGCTTGCGGGGCTTGTCAGGCCACCTTCCTGGTTGCGGTGTTTCCTATGATTCCGTCTCGCTCCAGCGTCTGTTGCTGATCCACGCTCATGCCCAGCACGCGCGAAAACACATCGCCATTGTGCTGCCCGAGCGTAGGCGCCGGACGCACCGCCGCGACCGTAGCGGCCGGCTCCCTGAACCAGGGCGTGGTCGTCAGAAACTCGCCGATATAAGGGCGGGAAGTCTCCTTGAAAAAATCACGGAGCCTGAGATGCGGGTCATCGAGCACCGTCCATACCGGCTTGACCTCTCCTGCGCTGATGCCGGCCTGCTGCAGTTCAACCATTGCGCTTTGCGCGGAGCGCGCGCGGGCCCATGCGTTGATCCTGCGGTCTATCTCCTCTTGCCGGGTCCGCCGGCCTGCCGCCTTCTCCAGAGCAGGGTCCAGGGCAAGATCAGCCGCCTGCATGACCGCCAGCAATGCCTGCCATTGCGCATCGCTCGTGATGCTCACCACCACCCAGGCGTCATCGCCCGCGCACTGGTAAATCCCCTGCGGGGCATGTAGAGGATGCGCATTGCCGCTGCGGGGCGCGGTGGTGCCGTGCACGGACTGCTCAATGACGAACGGCGCTGTCATGGGCAGCATGCATTCCACCTGGGACAGGTTGACGTGGCGCCCCTTGCCCGAGCGTTGCTGCACGAACAGCGCCAACAACGCCGCCGCCCCCCCGTTGAAGCCACCCACCGGATCACCATAAGCGTAGGAGGTCAGCGCCGGTGGGTTCTGCGCGAAACCGGTGTGATGCGGCAGGCCGCTAGCCTGCTCCAGCGTGCCGCCATAGGCCCTGATCGTGCTCCATTCATTGCCCGACCCGAATGCCGGCATGGATACCATGACCAATCGCGGATTGACCTGGGACAGCACGGCATAGTCCAGCCCGAGTTTGGGCAACACCTCGGTCGAGTAGTTCTCGATGACGATATCGGCCTTGGCCACCAGATCGAGCAGGACCGCACGTCCTTGAGCACGGGTCAGATCGAGCGTGATGCCCAACTTGTTGCGGTTCATCAGCGCAAAGTTCGAGTTCTTTTCGTACAGCTTTTCCTGATAGAACTCATCGGTGTAATGCGTGCCCCGCCACCAGTCCGGATAGCGCGTGCTTTCAACCTTGATGACTTCCGCGCCAAAGTCCGCCAGCGTCCTTGCCGCCAATGGCCCGGCCCAGCCCATCGTCAGATCTACCACCCGGATTTTGCGTAAGGGCAGCGCGCCCGGCGCAGCCCTGGCCAAGCCGGCGGCCGGAGTCAGACTTTCCGCTTCACGATAGCTGGGGCCGTCAGCGTCCAGGAGCGCTGCCTTACCGCCCGGCAAAGGCCCCGCATCGCCCATGGGCAGCGGAACGACCGGCCCCTCGAATTCGGCTGCCCCCGCCTTGACGGGAACAAAAGCGCCGCGTTCGCGATGCACGCCTTGTTGAAGCAGTTCCGCCATGGTCGGCACGATGACAGCGGGGAATTTCTCCTTGCGCAGCACATCGAACCATTCCTCGGCTGTCCTGGCGCGCAGACTGGGAATCAGGAACGCATCGATTTCGTCCGCATGGACGATACGGGTCGGCCCGCTCGCAAAGCGCGGATCCGCAGCCTGATCCGGGTGGCCGATGGCGGCGCACAGCGCTGCCCATTGCGGGCCGGTATGGGCGAACAGCCCAATCCAGCCCTCCTTTGTCTCGTAGATGCCGGCAGGATGCGTCGTGCAGAACCGGTTGACGCCCAGCCGAGCCAAGGGATGCCGGCCATCCTGCACCATGCCGGCTTCCATCTCCACCAGTGAAAACGCAATCTCATGGATGCTCAGCATGTAACGCCGGCTGCCGTCGGATCGGCCCAGCAACGCGGCGGTCGCGCTCGAGAATGCTGCGACACCGGCGGCAATGGCGGTCTGAATGTCGTGCGGCAGATGGGGGGGGCCCTGCTCCGCGCCACTGCAATACACCGCGCCGGCCAGGGCGCGGCACACGGCCTCGGTTCCCGCGAAACCACTGTAAGGCCCGGACTCGCCGAACCAGGTCAGACATACTTCGATCGGCGCATTGCCCTGGCCGTCATTGCCATCGCCAGCGTATACAGGGCGCTTCAGAACCTCCAAGCCTTCGTCCAGGGCCCGGGCGTCGAGAATTACATCGCATGTCCGCGCGATCCCTGACAGCCACGCGGAATCCGCGCCTGTCTTTCTACGATGGGCCACGCTGCGCTTGTTGGTATTGAGCCAGGCATGCAAGGCGCTTGCGGGCTCGCCATCGGCCTCGTTCAAAAGGGGCGGCAGGCGGCGCAGCGTGTCGCCGTCGGCGTCCTCCAGCTTGATGACCTCAGCGCCAAAATCCGCAAAAAGCTTCCCGGCATAAGCCACTGCCGCTCCGCAGCCGATTTCCAGCACGCGCAACCCGGCGAAGGCGAGCCGGCTTTCAGATGTTTGCATAGTCGCTACCTGTTCCAACGGACTTTGCCTCGATTACCAGGTATCGACAAAGGCGCGGCGGGCCCGGCCGGCGCGCAAAGATGCCGACGCGATGCCTTGGCGTATCCACGTGCGGGTCTGCGCGGGATCGATGACTGCGTCGATCTCCGTCGTGGACGCGACATTGATGGCGTGCCCGCGATCGTAGGCGCGAGCCACCAACTGGTCGTAAAGCGCCTGGCGCTGCGGCCCGTCGGGGACGTTCTCGAGTTCCTTCTTGAAGCCCAGCCGGATGGACCCTTCCAGGCCCATGGGGCCGAATTCGCCCGTTGGCCACGAAACCGCGCAACTGGCCGAGCGAAAGCCCCCGCCGGCCATAGCCATGGCTCCCAGACCGTAGCCCTTGCGCAAGGCAATTGCCAAGATAGCGACCCGCAGCTTGGCCGCGACCACGAACATGCGCGACACATGCCGGACTTGCGCCTTGGCCTCTTCCTCCGGCCCGACCATGAATCCCGGAGTGTCGATCAACGAAATTATGGGCAGACCGTGGATATCGCAAAGATTCATGAAGCGTGCCGCCTTGTCGGCCGCATCGGCATCGATGGCGCCTCCCAGGTGATGCGGATTGTTGGCGATGATCCCTACAGGCTGCCCTTCCACACGAGCCAGGGCGGTGTGCATTCCCAGGCCGAACCCCGAGCGCAGCATCAATACACTGCCTACGTCGGCAATGCCTTCGATGACCTTACGGCTGTCGTAGACACGCAAGCGATTCTCCGGCACCACATGCCGGAGGTGGCGCGGGTCGGGCGCCACCCAGTCCTTGGTGCGGCCCTGGAACATGGACAGATAGTGCTTCGCCGCCGCGACCGCCTGCGCCTCGTTGTCGACCAGGATGTCGATCACGCCATTGGCAAACTGCACCGGCGCGGGGCCGACGTCCTCTGGCCGGAAGATGCCCAGTCCTCCGCCTTCGATCATCGCCGGGCCGGCCATGCCGATATTGGCGCTTTTGTCGGCGATGATGACATCGCAGACCCCCAGAAAGGCGGCGTTGCCCGCGAAACAGCGTCCGGAAACAATGCCGAGCAAAGGCACTTCGCCACTGAGTTCGGCCAGCGCGGCGAACGACGGCTGATACAGCCCGGATACGAAGGGAAAATCGACATCGCCCGGCCGACCGCCTCCGCCTTCGGCGAACAACACCGTCGGCATTTCGTCACGGCGGGCACGTTCCACCAGCCTGTCGGTCTTGATGTGGTTGCGTTTGCCTTGCGTGCCCGCCAGCACCGTCGCGTCATAGGCCATCACGGCGGTCAGCGACCCGTCGTAGCCGAATGCGTCGCCGTTGACGTTGCCAATGCCGGTGACAATGCCGTCCGCTGGCGTGTTGGCGATCAGGTCTTCCTTGCTGCGGCGGCTGGCCTGCGCGGCAATGACCAGTGCGCCAAACTCCACGAACGAGCCTTCATCGCACAGATCGTCCACGTTCTCCCGTGCGGTGCGCTGCCCTCGCGAACGGCGCTTTGCCACGGCCTGCGGGCGCGCGTCATCATAAAGCGACGCATGGCGATCGAGAACGGCTTGCAGGTCAGGGCGCACGGCATCCAGATCGATCGCGTCTGTCACGACCTCGGTGTCGACGCCACTCGATTCCTGTTCCAGCAAGACCAGGATCTCGCCTTCGAGCACATTGCCGCCACTGGCGGCCGGCACCTCGACGACCCTGCCATTGAAATCGGCGACGACGGTGTACTCCATTTTCATCGCTTCGATCACGGCGATGGGTTGGCCCTTGAGCACGAGAGCGCCTGCGCTCACGGAGACCTCGACCAGGCGGCCGCTCAACGGCGCGCGCGATGCCGAGAGCCCTTCCGGCACCGCGGCCTGCACTGCCTGCGGCAGGTTGGCCGCCGAAGCACTGCGCCCCCCCGAATCCCCGATCAGGCTGTCCTTGGCCTGCTGCTCTTGCGCGTACTGCTCGGCCGCTGCAAGCAGTTCCCCGAGGATGGCCTCGATGTAGCGCGTATGGTTGCGCTGCGACAGGAAGTCCTCCCGGGCCACGAGCGCCTGCAAAAGATGGATATTCGTCGCTACACCGGCAATCCGGAACTCGGCCAGGCAGCGGCGCAAACGCCGCACCACGTCCGAGAAGTCGTCACTGGCGCTGAACACGATCAGCTTAGCCAGAAGCGTGTCGAACGCCGGGGCGGGCGAGTACCCGCTGTAGGCGTGGGTGTCGACGCGCACCTCGGGGCCGGCGGGCGGCTCGAAACGCTCCAGCCTGCCGTGTGCCGGGCGTGCCATGCCCGTGGCGTCGGTCGATTCTGCATTGATGCGGAGCTGAATGGCATAACCGTTCAGCCCCGGGGGGTTGGTCGGGTCCACGCCCAATTCGGCCAGGCGCTTTCCCTGCGCGACACCGATCTGCAAGTTCACCAGATCCACGCCCGTGACCTGCTCGGTAATCGTATGTTCGACCTGCAGCCGGGGATTGGCTTCGATGAATACAAAGTCCGTCTGCACCCCCTGCTCGTTTTCTTCGACCAGGAATTCAAAGGTTCCCAGGCTGCGGTACTCCACCTTGGCCGCCATTTTCTTTGCCGCGGCAAGAATGGCGGTGCGCAGAGTGGCGCTCAGCACCGGGCTGGGCGCGATCTCGACCACTTTCTGAAAGCGGCGCTGCAGCGTGCAATCCCGATCGCCAAGCGCGACCACCGACGCACCATCGCCGGCGATCTGCACTTCGATATGACGCGCGCGATTGACCAGACGCTCCGCGTACAGCGCGTCCACACCAAAGGCCGACATTGCTTCCGACCGGCAGCGGGCATAGAGCTCGGCGATATCGGCTTTGGACTTGACGACGCGCATCCCGCGTCCGCCGCCTCCGCCGACCGCCTTGATGACGATCCCGACCCCGCCCTGCTCGTCGAAGAACTGTTCGACGTCCTCCAGTGAAGCACCGCCCGGCGTGGCGGGCATGACGGGCACGCCGCATTCGCGGGCCAGTTGCAAAGCGCGGCCTTTGTCTCCGAACAGAGCGAGGTGATCGGCGTTCGGGCCGATGAACGTGATTCCCGCCGCATCGCAAGCCATGGCGAAATCCGCCCTTTCACTCAGGAAGCCATACCCCGGATGGATGGCATCGCAATGCTCGGCCCTGGCTGCGGCAATGATGGCGTCGATATCGATATAAGCCGCCGGACCAGAGCCGGTCAGCGCAACCGAGGTATCCGCGAGAATTCGATGCCTCGAGTTTGAATCGTCCTGGGAGTACACCGCGACGCTTTCCAACCCGAGGTCGCGCACGGCGCGAATGGCTCGCACGGCGATTTCGCCACGGTTGGCAACCAACACTCTCTTCATGGTGATCCTATGTCTCTGCTCTAACTCTTATGCTCAAGTCCCGAAGCTGCTGCCCGTAGCCATTGCATGTTCCTGCCAGACGAGGCGCGCCTGCGGGCAGGCGCCGAAAGGCATTAACATGGAAATGGATACGCGCAACCGCCGCCCAGCTTGATCCGGTGGTTGTCGTTAACTTGGTGAGGATGGTAGGTGTCGTGCAACAGCCACACAATTCACATTTTTCTCTGACCCCTATAGCCGTTCGGCATGTGTCTCGATAAAAGCAGGCGGAAATGGAACTCAGGCAGTTAAGAACGGTTTTGGCGATCGCGGAAACCGGCAGCCTCACCAAGGCGGCGGAACTGCTGCACGTCGTGCAGCCCGCCCTGTCCCGACAGCTGAAACAGCTGGAAGACGAACTAGGCACTCCGCTTTTCGAGCGCAACCGGCTCGGGATGGTGCTGACCGTGCCAGGCCGCCGGTTTGTCGATCAGGTGCGGGTTTCCCTTAAGGGGCTCAATGAAGCCCGGGCCGACATCGGCGCCGCAAAATCGGATCTTCTTGGCACGGTGTCCATCGGCATGCTGCCCGGCCTGGCGGCCGCGCTTGCCGGCCCGCTCGTCATAGCGCTGCAGCAGCAGTATCCCAATCTCCGCGTGCGCATCGCCACCGGCTTTTCGGATTTCCTGCAAGAGGGCCTGGAGGGCGGCAAGCTTGATATCTGCCTCATGGGCGACTATCTGCAATCCGAACTTCTGCAGACCTCGCCCGCTTATTCCGAGCCCATATACGTCCTTGGCCTGCCGGGATCCGGATTGTCCGAGGACGCCCCGATGACGCTCGAGGCCGTCTCCAGAATGCCCATGGTGGTTCCGGAAGCGCGCAGCTTGCGCAACGTGATAGACCGGGCCTGCACCATCCTCGGCGTCAACCTGAATCTGGTTGCCGAGTCGGACAGCACTGCGGTCATTCTCGATCTGGTGTTACGCGGCGTCGGCTACACCATCCTGCCAGTCATCCCCATCATGACGATGCTGGCCGAAAAGCGCATCGAAGGCGCTCCCATCATCAGCCCCACGCTGCAACGCACCGTGATCATCGGCACCGCCGTCCTGAACCGCAACCCTCGCATCGTCAATGCGCTGCATGCCGAGCTGATCCGCGTGCTCGAGCCCTACATCAAACAGTTCGACCACGTCGGCGTGCGCTGGCTGGCTGACTGAATACACCCTCTGCGCGCGAACCCGGCACGCACCGGGCCACGGCCGAGCTATGCTCAATCGCTATGCCCCTCGTCAAAATTAGTTAATTGTCCCGAGACGGCCCGCCCCCCTAACATCATTCGAGCGTCGTGGCGTCGCCAGCAGACAAGCCATGCACCCAACGGGTGTATGTCCCGTCCGCCTGCCGGCCGGCTGCGGCCAAAGAATCTTGGGAGGCGAATGTGCAGAATTCCTCTAACAGCACACACACAGCGGGCGACGAGGCAGTCGGCCCGGAGCAGTACTTCCAGCGCATGCTCGAACAAGGGCAGTTCATGATCCAGCGCTGCGAAACAACCGGCCGCGCCGTTTTCTATCCTCGAGCCATCTCCCCTTATGGCGGAGGACGCTTGCGCTGGGAAGCCGCCAATGGCGGCGGCACCATCTACTCGACCACCGTCGTGCGCCAACGCCCCGAACGGGGTGGGAACTATTGCGTCGTCCTGGTGGACCTTGACGAAGGACCTCGCCTGATGAGCACCGTTGTCGATATGGAGCCCCTGGCGGTGACGATCGGCATGCGAGTGCGTGCGCAAGTTCGCCGCCAGTCTTCTGGCGTTCCGCGCGTGGTGTTTGTGCGCGCGGACTGACCGCGCCACGCATGATAATTGGAATGATTTGATGGCTACTAGTACAAGAGGGGCCTCGGCGATTGTCGGGATCGGCACCACGCCTGGCTGGAACAGCCCCGGGTTCTCGGCTTTGGATCAACTCGGCATCGCCGTTCAGGCGGCGGCGGCCGATGCGGGCATCGGCGTGGACCAGATCGACGGCTTGTTCACGTCCACACTGACGCATTTCATGCCCGCCCTGTCCGTGGCGGAGTACCTCGGCATCCATCCGACCTATATGGATGGCACCAACATCGGCGGATCCTCATTTCTGGCGCACCTGTTGTCGGCCACGCTTGCCCTGCAAGCCGGGCTTTGCAAAGTGGCCTGCATTTGCTATGGGTCGAACCAACTGTCGGCGGGCGGCAAGCTGACCACCCTGACCGAACCCGCACCCTGGGAGGCGATGTATTCGCCGCGCAACCCCATCAGTGGCTACGCCTTGGCGACCGCGCGCCACATGCACCAGTACGGAACCACGCGCGAGCAGTTGGCCAACGTCGCGGTCGCCGCGCGCCAGTGGGCGCAGCTCAATCCTGCCGCGCACGAGCGCGGCCCTCTGAGCATCGCCGATGTTCTGGATTCCCGGCCCATATCCGATCCTCTCACGCTGCGGGACTGCTGCCTGGTGACCGACGGCGGCGGAGCGATGATTCTCGTCGCCGCGGAGCGCGTGCCGGAATTTTCCAACACGCCGGCCTATGTTCTGGGTGTCGGTGAGGCAACCACGCATCGCCAGATTTCGACCATGGAAGACCTCACGGTCACCGGTGCCGCGCAATCCGGCCAACGCGCTTTCGAGATGGCGCGCGTCGCGCCACAAGAGATCGACGTCCTGCAGCTCTATGACGCGTTCACCATCAACCCGATTCTGTTTCTTGAGGACCTGGGTTACTGCGCCAAGGGCGAAGGTGGCGCGTTCGTGGCGTCAGGCGTGACCGCGCCCGGTGGCGCACTGCCGGTCAACACCAACGGCGGCGGCCTGTCCTGCAATCATCCGGGCATGTATGGCATTTTCGCGGCCATCGAGGCGGTCCACCAGATCCGCCGCTCCGCAGGCGCCAGACAGGTTGACGGCGTCGATCTGGCCCTGGCCCACGGCAATGGCGGCCAGTTGGCCAGCCAGGTCACGGCGATTCTCGGATCGCGCGCCACCCTGTAAACGCTGAAACCGCGGACACAATCATGAGCAGCACGCAAGTCGTCACCTACCATCTTCAGGCCGACGTGGCCTGCATTTCAATCGACAACCCGCCTGTCAATGCGCTCTCTCAGGCAGTGCGGGCGGGGCTGAAATCCGCCATCGCCGCCGCGCAGACCGACGCGAGTGTCAAAGCAGTGGTCTTGCTGTGCAAGGGAAAGACTTTCTTTGCCGGTGCCGACATCAAGGAGTTCGCCCTCCCTCCCCAGGAGCCTAAGCTGGCCGATGTCATACAGTGCCTGGAACAAGCGCAAAAACCCGTGATCGCGGCCATACACGGAACCGCACTGGGCGGCGGGCTCGAGGTCGCGCTCGGCTGCCACTACCGCATCGCCACACCGGACGCCCGCTTCGGCCTGCCCGAAGTCAAGCTCGGCCTGTTGCCCGGCGCGGGAGGAACCCAACGCCTGCCCCGCCTGATCGGTGCGGCCGAGGCATTGGAGATGATCGTCGACGGCAAGCCGATCTCGGCCCAACACGCGCTGCGCATCGGCTTGGTGGATGAGCTCGCCGAAGCGGATCTGGTGAACGCGGCATTGGCCCTGGCAAGACGGGTTCAGCACGAAGACCTGGCGCAGCGAAGAGTGAGCGCCTTGGCTGCCCCCGAGGCGGATTCAGATCTCTTTACTGCTGCCGAACAAAGCCTGCGGCAACGACGCCGCGGCTATGAAGCGCCGCTCAGTTGCGTGAAAGCGGTGCGCGCGGCCGTGGAACAACCCTTTGACCAAGGGTTGCAGATCGAGCGCGCCTTGTTCGACGAACTGAAAGCATCGCCACAGTCACGCGCACTGCGCCATGCCTTCTTTGCCGAGCGTCAAGTGCACAAGCTGCCGTTTGCGGCCAAGGCCAGGTCCGTCAGCCGGGCGGCGGTGATAGGCGCCGGCACGATGGGCGGCGGCATTGCGATGTGCTTCGCCAACGCCGGCATACCCGTGGTGCTGCTGGAGAAAGACGCCCAGCGCCTCAGTCAGGGCTTGGCGCGCATCGAAGAAAACTACGCCAACTCCGCTCGGCGCGGCCGGCTCGGCGCAGGCGACGTCGCGCAGCGACTCGCATGCATACAGGGCAGCACACGCTTCGAGGATCTGGCCGACGTGGATCTGGTCATTGAAGCGGTGTTCGAGGAAATCGGGCTCAAGCACGAGATATTCAAGACGCTCGATCTGGTCTGCAAACCCGGCGCCATCCTGGCCTCCAACACCTCTTACCTGGACATCGACAATATTGCGAGCGCCACCCGGCGGCCCCAGGACGTGGTCGGGATGCACTTTTTCAGTCCCGCCAACGTCATGCAGTTGCTGGAGAACGTGCGCGGCTCCGCCACCTCTGACGAAGTGTGCGCCACCGTCATGGAAGTGGGCCGCCGCCTGGGCAAAGTCGCCGTGCTGGTGCGATCCTGCGACGGATTCGTCGGCAACCGCATGTTGAGCAAGCGTACGCGCGAAAGCTATTTCCTGCTCCAGGAAGGCGCCTCGCCCTTTCAGATCGACCGTGTCCTGCGCGACTTCGGCCTCCCGATGGGGCCGTTCGCCATGGCGGATCTGGCAGGCCTGGACGTGGGCTGGCGCAATCGCCAGAGCCGCCTGCAGAACCTGACGCCGCGCGAGCGCGAGTGCGACATGCTGGACCGCATGTACGCCGCGGGCCGGCTGGGCCAGAAGACCCAGGGTGGCTTCTACGACTATGACAGTGACCGCAAGGCCACCCCGTCACCTGCTGCCGAAACACTGGTCGCCGCACACCGCGCCGCCTCCGGCCGACAAGCGCGGCAGATCTCCGACCAGGAAATTCTGGAGCGCTGCCTGTACTCCATGATCAACGAAGCCGCCTATATCCTGGAGGAGAATATCGTCGAACGCGCCTCCGACATCGACGTCGTCTGGCTCAAAGGTTACGGCTTTCCCGTCTACCGGGGCGGCCCGCTGTGCTACGCGGACCAGATCGGTCTGCCTGCCATCCTGGCGGGGCTGCGCAAGTACGAAGCCGAGCACGGTTCCCAATACTGGAAGCCGGCCAATCTCATCGTCAGGCTCGCTCAGGAGGGGCGAGGATTTCACGATGGCCCTGCCTGAAGCCGCGCACACGCACTAAGAGAGAGCACGTCAACGGTGTCCCCAAGGGATGCAGGCACGGTCGATACCTGACCTGCGTGGGCAGCGGACCTGGCATATACAGAGGTTTTGATAAATACAACAAAACGGAGACAAGCGTGTCTGACAAGCAACTGCATCGCATCCCTTTGGGCCGCAACTTGGCCGCCATCATCATCTGCGGCAGCAGCGCCCTGCTCGCGTCTGGAGTCGCGGCTGCCGCCGATTGGCCCGACGGCAAACCCATCACCATCGTCGTCCCGTTTTCGCCTGGCGGTTTCACGGATCTGGTTGCGCGCCGCTACGCTCAGGACCTGGGCAATGCGTTGAAGACGACCATCGTGGTTCAGAACAAGCCCGGCGCCAGCGGTCAGATCGGCACTGCCCTCGTCACGCGCGAGAAACCGGACGGCTACAACCTGCTCGTCACGGCCACGCAGCACGTGATCTATCCCGGCCTGCAGCCCAACCTGCCCTACGACCCGAAGAAAAGCTTCTCCAACGTGGCCATTCTGGCTTACGCGCCTAACGTCCTGCTGGTGCCCGCCAAATCTCCCATCTCCAACGCCAAGGAATTCACGGCCTACGCCAACAAACAACCTGGCGGTCTGGCTTTCGGCTCCAGCAGCGTGGGCGGCTCGGCGCACATGTCCGGCGAACTCTACAAAATGGTCGCCGGCGCCAATCTGCGCCATATCCCCTACAAGGGCGCCGCGCCTGCCGTCACCGACCTGATAGGCGCGCAGATCCCGGCGGCATTCCTGGACGCAACATCGGCAGCCGCCTTCATTCGCTCGGGCGACGTCAAAGCCCTGGCCGTCACCTCAAAAGACCGCCTGCCCAGCTTGCCCGATGTCCCAACCGTCGCCGAATCCGGCTATCCGAGCTATGAATCGCAGGCCTGGATAGGCCTCTTCGGCCCCGCCGGCATGCCGACACCCATCGTGCAGAGACTGAACCAGATCGCCATCGACAGCGCCAACACCGAAGCCAACATCAAATGGCTCAACGACAACAATGCCACGCCGGCCAAGCTCTCGCCGGCACAGGTCTCGGGCTTCGTCGACGCCGAGCTCGACAAATGGAAAACCGTCATCGACAAGGCGCACGTCACGGTCCAATAGCACGGTGAGGCGCTCGCAAGCGGGCGCCGCAAACCTACGGCTGCTCTCGCGGAGGGTCCGCCGCTAGGGTATGCGTACGCGCAGCGCACGGAACTGCTGTTGCGCCTTGGCCGCGGAGCCGCAGGCGGCCTCGGGCTGTTTCGAGCCGTCGTCGCTCAGGAGATCCACCTCCTTGAACCCGGGCACCGGAAGCAGTGCTTCCGGAAAGTAGCCCGCAGGCAACTCGAACGCCATCTTCGGCGGCTCGGCAGGATCACCGGACCAACTGAAGAGGGCGAAGGTGCCGGTGTCGGCGACGGGGCCACCGACAATCATGTACTCGTTGCCCACCTTATCGATGCTGCGTACGCCGCGTCCATTCAAGTCGACGAGGATCGGGCTGCCAAACCTGGCTTGGCTGCCGTGTGTCACCGCCGCAGGGTTCGTCAGCGGCACGAGAGGTGCCTTGCCTGATACCAGTGGGCTCCGGAAGCCGATCAGCAGGCTGTCGCCCGTCCAGGCCGCCAGCCCTTCAATGTTCAGGCCACCAGGCCGCTCGGGTGGCGTCTTGGCGGCGTCACTGAGCTTTAGGTCCTTCAGCTCAGGAGCGGCGATCATTGCCTCCAGCAGGCCCGTGTACGGTTGTTCGTGCGGAACAAGGGTAGGCGCGGAGCCTGATTGGACGACCCGCGTGGCAAAGAACAGCTTGCGCCACTCCCGGGGTTTGCCGGACTTCGGGAGGCTGTGCGAGGTGATCCAATAGACGATGTCGCCCAGTCTCGCCCCGCCCTCGACGTCGGAGGCCTTGTCGCCTGTCTTCAAGAACTCGGCGACGTCGAGCCCGGCACCAGAGGGCTTGGACTGGCCGCGAGTATAGATAAGCAAAGTGTTGCACTCATCCTCGGCCACCACGAAGTGACGATCGTCGAGCATGACTGCCGCCGAGGCTTCGGCCATGCCGTGGTAGGCGGTCTCTGCCACGGGCTGAGCGTTGCACTGGATGGCCAGGATGGCCAGCACCGCCGCCAAACTGCACATCCATCCGGCTGGTCCATCTCTTCTTGATTTCATGGAACCTCCCCGCTCGCGAACCTGGGATCGAGCAAGCCTGTGCGAGCTGGGAAAGCTCGACGTGCATCCCACCGGGCCGTTCTGAGAAGTACCCTCCAGTAGAGTCATCGACGTCGAAGGACCACGAAAAGACGCTGGAATTGGCGACCATGTCGATCGCCTTGAAGTGCGGGTGTACCCGACTGTTTTTTGGCGCTCACCGTACGGATGTACCGAATTGCCTCTCGGCCACATGCAAAGTGAGAGAGCACATTTTTATCTTATGCACGGTATCCGAGCAAGTTATCTCCATACGCCAAATGGAGTATTGGCGCCGCTTTCGACGATTCGGACGCGCACCGGGCCTTCGCCTTCAGAAAAGGAGAGGGTGGACTCATCAAAGTTCGAAATCCCCGATCGCGATCAGCGCGCCGCGCCTATCTGCAGCAAGGTGAATTCACGCCGCATATGGCGGTTCATCACCTGGGACAGAACTGGGTTTCCGGCATTCTCCGCCTTTGGCGACGTCAGGCTGACGACTGCCGCACACAGCTTGCCGGCCGCCACCGTGCGCCCGGAAACCTTGGCTTCCACCGCACCGGCCATGCTTTCCTTCCAGGCTGCACCGATGCCGTCTACGGCCTGCCTGGCGGTGGCGCAATCCGCGTAAGACAGGGACATCACGACCGCGGGCAGGTTGTCGATCTGGGCATCCGCAATGATCCCCGAGAAGTAAGGCGGGATACCGCGTCCAGTCGCTTCGACCGCTGCTTTGAGATTTTGCTTTGCGATATCGATATCCGCATTCGCGGAGAGCAACACCTTCGCCGGATCAACAGCGGCAAGGCCCATGACAGGGGATATGACCGCGGCCTGCACGATTTGGCCCCGGTCCGACGGCACCCCCTCCTTCAAGCCGGCAACAGAGGCTGCCACGACTTCACTGTCCGCAACCGATGGCGTGGGCTGAGCCAGTATTTTCATTCCCGTGGCCGACGATGCCTGGATCAAGGCCGTATCGAGAGGCAGGACAAAGCTTGCCTTGCCCATCATCCCTCTCCACGGATCCTTGGGGTTGGCCTTTTTCATATCCATCTTGCCGGCGCCGTCGTTTGCGATAAGGCCTGAAACGTCGCCATCGACCGCAGCGAAGTCGGTCTGCTTGAGGCTGGCAACCAACTTCCCTAAGGATTCTTTGTCCTTCAGCCCCCAATAGCTGATATTGAGCGGAGCCTGGCCAAAACCGGCGAAATAGGAAAGCGCATCGAAGGAGATTTTCGCGTTTGCCGACCACTGGTCCAGACCATACCCGATGGATTCGAGCGGGCGGATCGGCTGCGCAATGGCCAGTCTCCGCATGCCATCAGCCGACGGCCCGGATTTTTCCAGTCCCCGCCAGACTTGCGCGTCCAGAAAGAATATCTGCATCGCTTCGGGGTTGGAAAGCACCACCTGCGGTATCTGCTTCAAGGCCTGTTGCAACGATTGGGTGCTGTCTTGTGCAGCGACGGAAGTACCAAATCCCGCCAGCAAGCAGAGGGCAAGAGCCTTCAAGCGCATCAAATTTCTCCCTTTTCCTGATTCGTTCGCCGTTTGTGCGATACCTGTCCGGCAAGTCGATCAAGAAATGCGTCAAGACTTGCCCTAGCCATTCGAGATGGGTTGTTGCCCAATTTCGGGGACATAGCAGGATCGCAGGGCGATAGTACCTTAGTGCTCGATGATCGACGCCGATGCGCGCAATCGCGCAGACGCCGATCCATGAGCGGCGATGGCGCTGCACCAGGCCATTGCCCGCCCATGGGGACTCAGTGGTGCCAGTCGCAGGCCGCGGAAGCGGCCGTGCACCCCTGTTATGCGCCAGGCAAACCCGTCTGTGCGCTTCTGCTCAGCCCCTGGAGCCATATCGTCATGCCGCCAACATCACTCACGGCTACTGCGCACCGCCGGTGACGCCAGATACATACTTCGCCAGGGCCTGCACATCGGCATCGCTTAGCGCATCGAAGGCCGGCATGACGCCGATGCCGTTGCGTACGGCCTGGGCCACGCGGTTGGCGTCCGGCTTCAGTTCATCCAGGCTTGGGCCGATGGTGCCCGCCGCGCCGGCGTCGGCCAAGGTGTGGCACACGGCACAGGCCGGTGTCGTGGCTTGCATGAATAGCGTGCGGCCGGCTTCGACATCTTTCGGTTCCGCCGCACATGCCAAACCGCCCGCCAGGGACAACAGGCCCGCCGCCGCGGCGGACAAGAGCCGCCACCTGGCCGGGTGGCGGCGCGCAGCATGCCGCAGCAACGTACTGTCCATCGATGTCGCCACGACTAGGACACGTTGACCGTCAGGCCGTGATCGCGCCAACTGCTGTTGACATAGCCGTCCACGTTTTCAACCCGCGCTTCCACCTGCACATTGCCTTCAGAATCTTCGACCCGGCTCACCAGCATATGCTGCCCGGCGGACAAGTCGACGGGCAACGCAAACTGACGCCACGCGTACTTGCCCAGGTCCGGTCCGATCAGCGCAGCCTGTTTCCAGGTCTTGCCTCCGTCGATGGAGACGTCCACCTGCTTGACCGCATGCATGCCGCCGAAGGCCACGCCGCGCACCATTGCGCGTCCGGCCTTGACGGCCTGGCCGTCCGTTCCGGGGCTGGTGATCCAGGACTTGGGCTCCATGCCCCAGACCGAAGGATTGTCGGGGCCCGGCTTGACGCCCATCGGCGCCAGGCGATAGCTGGTCTGCTGGATTTTCGCGGGGCTTTGTTCGGCAGTGAAGGCCAGCCGTTTGATGTACTTGACGTTGTTCACGCCGGTGTAGCCTGGCACGATCAGCCGCAGCGGGCCGCCATGGGCCAGCGACAGCGGCTCGTTGTTCATTTCCCAGGCCAGTATGGCGTCCTGCATCGCCTCGCGAGGCACCGAACGTTCCACCACCAGGGTCTTGGGGTCCAGGCCTTCGGGCAGCGGTTCCCCGCCCGTGCCGGTCATGTAGCCGGGCGTGCCGTCCACGCCGCCCAGGTATTCGACCAGGGTGCGAACCGGAATGCCCGTCCACATGACGCAGCCGGCCGCGCCGACCTCCCATGGCGTGCCGCTGGGCTTGTGGGGAAAGAACTTGCGGCCATTGCCGGAGCATTGCAGCACCGTGGCCAGCGTCTCCACGCCCAGTGTCTTGAGTACGCCCACGGTCAGTGTGCGCGGCTGTTTGACGCCCAGTATTTCCACTGTCCAGGCATCGCGGTCGTCCAGGATGGACGCGTTGGGCGGCGGCAGGTTGTTGCGGACGTAGAGCTGGCGCGATGGCGTGATGACGCCGTCGCCAAACGCGCTGCGCCTGGTCTCGATGGTGTTGGCGGTGTGCACGATGACGCTGTCGGCGTCTTTCCAGGCCGCATACGGCGGCAGCGGCTTGGCCGCCGTGGCGGCCGGTTTGGCGGGGGGATCACTGGCGCGCGCGATGATCGGGGCGCCCAGGCCGGCGGCAGCCAGGGCGCTGGCGCTGCCGGCCAGCAGGCGGCGCCGCGCGGGGTTGTTGGGGGATGTCTCCATGGCATGCCTCTCTGGTGGCCGCGCTATTGCGCAGCGGACGCGGCGCTGTGCTTGTCTTGGCCCGCCGGGGAGCGGGCTTCTGCATCATCGGCAATACCCTTCTTTATGTCAACAGGTTCTAAAGAACTATAGATTTATGGCCTGTTCAGATATAAGAATTTCGGATATCACTTTGCGCTGCGAGTCATGGACCAGTTGCGCGTGGCCTCCCCGATCCGTTCCGGCAGACCATCCCGCAGCGCCGATTCGGCTGCTCGGTCTGGACTGTCGGCGCGCGCGATCAGTCCGCTTGTGCGGACTCGCCCAGCGACTTCAGCACGGTCCAGCCGGACTCGATGTGCTTGCGCATGGCCAGCATGGCCGCGGATGCGTCGCCGGAGGCGAACGCCTGCAGGATTTCTTCGTGTTCGCGCACGGCGTCTTCGCCGCGCCCGGAGGCCGAGTTGATCAGGTCGAACGGGTAGCGCGCCCACAGGATCTGCACGAAGTGCAGGGTCTGGGGCAATTGGGCGATGTCGTAAAGCTGGCGGTGAAAGCGGTAGTTGATGCCGCGCGCGGTGGCGCGGTCGCCGGTTTCAAAGGACTGGGCAAATTCATTGGCCAAGACACGCAGTTCGGTGATGTCTTTGGTGGTGATGCGCTCGATCGCGGCGCGGACAAGCTGCGACTCGAGCAGCAGGCGCAGTTGCAGGATCTCGGCCGATGCGCCGGCGTCGAACGGAACCACGCGCGCTCCGCGGTAGGAATCGCCGCTGATGTAGCCTTCGGCTTCCAGCAGTTTCAGCGCTTCGCGCACCGGCGTGATGCTCAGCCGCAGCTGTTCGGCGATCTCTGCCTGCTTCAAGCGCGAACCACGGGGAAATACGCCCGAGATGATGCGCTCACGCAGATAATCCGCGACTTGTTCCTCTTTTGTTCGGTATTCCATTTATTAAGCCTGAGTGGCCCGGACTTGCCGGAAAAACCTGCTTACAGGCCGCGAAGCCCCCATGGGGCTGATTCTAACCGTTAAGCCATGGTGGCCCCGGGGGATTCCGCCGCAATGCGCCGCGCCTGTTCGACCACCGGCTTGTCGATCATTTTTCCGTCCACGGCGGTGGCCGCCCCCTGGCTGGCGTCAAAGGCGGCAAGCACTCGCCGCGCCCAGTCCTGCTCGGCGGCGGTCGGCAGATAAGCGGTGTTGACCGCCTCTACCTGGCGCGGGTGGATGCACAGCTTTCCGCCAAACCCAAGCTGCCTGGACCGCGCGGCGTCGGCGCGCATCCGCTCGGGATCCGTGAACTCCAGGCTGACGCCGTCCACGGGCGCGGCCAGTCCGGCATGACGGGACGCCAGCACGATCCGCGTGCGTATGGAAGTCATCGCATCGCCCGTGTCGGAGATACCGCTGTCGGCCGCGAAATCCACACTGCCGAAGGCGATGCGCGACAGGCCCGGCAACCGCGCAAGGGCCTGCAGGTCCATGTAGCCGTCCACGGTTTCCAGCAAGGCGATGACCCGGCGGCCCGGCAGCGCCCGCAAGACCTGCGCGAGCGACGCCGCATCGGCCTTGGGCAACATGAGGCCCGCGCCCGGGGCCTCGCGGACCGCCGCCAGGTCGTCCTGGTGCCAGTCCGTATCGGCGGCGTTGATGCGGACATAGGCCTGGCCTCCGGCAGCCAGCCAGGTGGCCGCGGCGGCACGGGCCTGCGCCTTGGCGCCCGGCGCCACGGCGTCTTCCAGGTCCAGGATCACCTCATGCGCGCCACTGGCGATGGCGCGCGCGTAACGCTCGGGCCGGTCCCCCGGGACGAACAGCAGGCTGCGGGCGGGACGGTTCATGGGCGCCTCATTCGAACACGACATCCAGCGAATTGGTGATGCGGCAAAAGCGCTGCAGGCTCTTGATCGCGTTGTCGTGCTCTTCCGTGGTCAGGCCGCAGCAGCAGTCTTCCAGCACCACCATCTCGTAGTCGCGGTCGTGACCTTCCCGCACGGTGGCCTGCACCACGGCGTTGGTTGAAATCCCGGAGCAATAGATCCGTTTGATCCCGTGCGCGCGCAGGATGGCTTCCAGGCTGGTGCTGTAGAAGGGGCTGACCCGATGCTTGACGATGTCGAAGTCGCCAGGCTGCTGGCCCAGGTCGGGGTGCACTTCGGTGCCCCACCCGCCCAGCTTGAATATGCCGTTCTTGCGCGCCCCCGAGAAGATGGGCGAACTGGGCGGGCACTCCCGGTAGTCCGGCGAGAAACCCACGCGCACGAAACCGATGTCCAGGCCGGCGGCGCGGGCCTTGTCCAGGGCGCGCCGCGTGTGTTCCAGGATGCCGCGGCTGCGCACCTGCTCGCCGTAGGCCGCGCGGCCATTGGGCCCGTCCGCATGGACCAGGTCGTTCTCCATGTCCAGCACCAGATAGATGGCATCTTTCATCAGGCGTTCCTTGATGTCGTTGGGTTTCGTGGGGATGTCATTGCGCGGTCGCGAGACATCGGATGGATGGTTCACAAAATCACCCCGCGCGCTTGCAGGTCCGCGCGTTGGGCCGAGTCCAGTCCCAGCAGCTCGCCGAAGACATAATCCTCGTCCTGGCCCAAGGCGGGCGTCAAGCGCCGGATTCCCACCTCGTCCGTACCGCTGAATCGCGCCGGGGCGCCGACCGCGAGCCGGGCCGGGATGCCGGGCGCCTGCACCGTGGTGACGGCGCCGCGCGCCTGCAGATGCGGGTCCGACGCAATATCCTGCATGGTCCAGGACACATGCGCGCATACGCCGGCCTGCTGCAGCTGTTCCGCGGTGGATTCCGCGTCGCGTGACGCGAGCCAGCGCGTGACCAGGCGGTCCACCTCCGCCCGCTGCTCCAGCCGCGCGGAGGCGGTGGCGTAGCGCGCGTCCTTGCCGTCCTGGCCCAGGACGCGGGCCAGCGCCCGCCACTGCGCGTCGTCCCGGATGGCCAGGGTCAGCCAGCGATCGGGCTGCGCCGTGGGATAGACGCCGTGCGGCGCCATTGCCAGGTCCGCGTTGCCCGGACGTTCGGGGGTGATGCCCAGGCTGGCCAGGACCAGCGCGTCGCCGATCATGGCCGAGGCCACTTCGCGGGCGGCCAGGTCCACATGCTGGGCCTGGCCCGTGCGCCGGCGCTGGTTCAGCGCCGCCATGGTGGCCAGCGCGGCGTGCACGCCCGCGGCGTGGTCCATCACATGCCGCATCTCGACGGGCGGGCCGTCGCTGTAGCCGCTCATCCACCCCAGGCCGCCCCACGCGCCGAATAGCGGCGCGTAGCCGGCAAAGTGCGAATCGGGTCCGCTCTGGCCGCAAGACGACAGGGACAGGAGCACCAGGTCGCGCTTGACCTCGCGCAGTTCGTCAAAGCTCAGCCCCAGGCGTTTCATGACGCCGGGCCGGAAGCTCTCGGCGGCCACGTCCGACAGCGCGACGATCCGTTTGGCCAGGGCCGCGGCCTCGGGCTCCTTCAGGTTCAGGCGCACCGACAGCTTGTTGGCCGACACCTGGTCGAACGTGGCCGCGGACATGCGGCCATAAACGGCATGCGGTTTGCGGAAGGCGTCCGGCCGCGTCAGGCTTTCAATCTTGATGCACTCGGCGCCCAATTGCGACAGCAGATGCGTACAGAACGGACCCGCTGCGTGAATGGTGAAGTCGGCGATGCGCACGCCGGCAAGCGGCGCCCGCAATGTCCGGGTCTGGATCGGGCTGTGTGGGTTGGCCTGGCTCATGCGGATGCCTCCTGCGCCATCTCGTCCAGTGGGGGAACACGCCCCTCTCGAGGCAAAGGCGTACAGCGGAATTGAAACGGCGCGACCAGAATGCCGGCCTCTCGGCCGCTGGCCAGGACGGCCGGCGCGAACAGGCCGCGCGCCTGCTCCTGCTCGCCATGGATCACTTCGGCGGGCTGCCGGTACTTGGCGGCCGGCACGCCCAGCTCCTGCGCGCGCCGCACGATCTCCTCCGCCGGATGGCGCGCCATCCACTCGCGGATGTGGCCGTTGATCTCGTCGCCGCGGCGGCTGCGCTCCAGCGGGTCGCGCAGACCCGCATCCGCCGCCCATGCGGGATGGCCCAGCAGTTCCACCAGCGATGACCACTGCCGGTCCTCCAGCGTCAGCAATTCGATGAAGCCGTCCTGCGCTTCGAACACGCCGCCGTAGCGAAAGCGCCGGCTGGTCCGGTGCTCCAGCGAGCCGTCGCCCAGGCGTTGCAAGGCGAACGCGCCCACCGACAACACGGCGTCCTGAACCGACACGTCGACATACTGGCCGCCGCCGGCCGGCACGGCCCACCACGCGGCAAGCGCGCAGAACGCCGCCATCGCCCCGCCTTGGTAGCCGCCGAAGTGGCCGTATATCTTCAAGGGCGGCCGGTCCGGAAACAGCTCGTGCGACAAGCCATTGGGCAGCAGGAAGCCTTCGCCGCCCGCGTGCAGCAGATTGACTTCCTCGCCATCCCAATCGGCCTTCGGGCCCGCGGCGCCGAATGGCAGGACGCTGACATGGACCAGATCCGGGTACCGTCGCTTGACGGCCTCGGGCGTCAAGGCCAGCGCCTCCCGCTCCCGCACCGGCGTGTCATCGATCAGGATGTCGGCCGCCGCCAGTTCGCGTTCGAGCAAGGCACGGCCGGACGCCGACGCGGCATCCGCCGCCAGGCTGCGCTTGCCCACCGCCAGGTACGCAAAAAGCGCGCTCTCGCCGTCGTCGATCAGCGGCGGCGCCCGCCGCAGCGGCGAACCGCCGGGAGGTTCCAGCATCACTACCTGCGCACCCAGGGCGGCAAGCATCCGTCCGGCATAGGCGGCCGCGACCGTGCTCGAGCGCTCCAGGACGCGGCAGCCGGACAATGGCAGCATGGCGGTTTGTGGCGTTTCGTTGGACTGCATAAGGGCTGTCTCGCAAGGTTGCGGCCGCGGGCCGGATCAGCGGGTCACGGGCAGTTCAAGGTCAACGCCCGAGCCGTCCAGGAACGCCGGCAGGCGCACGTCGCGCGACGGCAGGGCCACCGTGGCGATCCCCGGCGTGGTCAGCTCGCCCCGCTGGTTTTCGGCCGCCAGTTCGATATCCACCAGCCCGGTGTTGTCCTTGACGTACTTGCGCACCACCTTGCCCTTGCAGAAGGTCGTGTCGCCCATGATGTTGAAGCGCCGCATTTCGGTGCGGACACGCTTGATGACGCCGGCATCGCCCATCCAGTTGGTCACCAGCGAGCACATCCACGACGAACGCTGCGGGCCATAGTCATAGGTGCCCGGCACCCCTACTTCCTTGGCGACCGATTCGCGGTGATGGCCGATGCCCGTGTATTCCACGCCGCCGCCGGCCTCCGGATTGCGGAAGAAATGGCCCGGATGCTTGACCGCCGCCTGCAGCACCACTCCATGGGTATGGCCGCGGCCGCAGCCAACCAGGAAACCCATCGTGTCCATCAGCGACAGCGGGCCGCGGGCGATGGTCGGCAATTCCTCGCCTTCCTGCACCTCCTCCCAGTAGCGCACGTTGACGCCGCGGATGTTCTTCGGTTCGTCCAGCACCAGCTCGTCGATGCGGTCGCGTTCCTGGTCTGAATATTCGTGCTGGACGATTTCCTTGTACTTGCCGGTTTCGCGCGCGGCCTTGCGCTCGTGCCGGGTGCATGTGCCCAGGGCGCGGGCCACCAGTTCGCCGCGCTGGTTGTAGTAGCTGGCCTCCACGTACTGCAGCACCAGGCGGCCCGAGAACTTGCTTTCCTTTTCCTCCACGCCCACCACGCGTTCGATCGCGGTGATGCGGTCGCCCGGACGCACATGGCGGAACAGCTCCCAGTCGTTGCCGGCATAAAAGCCATGGACGCCGGGCAGGCCCCAGCGGGTGCGGCCCAGCCAGCCGAACGCCATGGGGAACATGGGATGGCCCAGCACCGTGCCGTAGCGCGTGCCGGCGCCATAGCCGACATCGCGATACAGCGGATTGAGATCGCCGATGCCGTTGCACCAGTTGCGCAGGGTGTCCGCGGTGGCGTCCTGCAGGTACGGTCCTTCGGGCCGCAGATGCAGGCCGATCATTGCGCGGGCGGCGGCGACAGCCTCGTCCGTGATGCGGCCCTCGGCGGGCGCGTTTCCGACATCGGCTTGGGGAAGACTCGTGACATTGCTCACTTTTGATGCTCCTTTACTCTTAATAAGAATGCAGAATGCATTCTTCAAGAACTGAAAAAAACGCCTTGTTGCGTTGCTGTACCGCCTGAATTTCCTATTCGATCCGGATGCCCGCGACCTTGATGATCGCGCCCCACTTCTGCCGTTCGTCCTTGACGAATGCATCCAGTTGCGCCGGCCGCATCACCAGCGGTTCCACGCCGATATCCAGCATCTTGCGGCGCATCTCCGGCTGCTCAAGCACGTACCGGACGTGCTCGCTCAATTCCTGGACGATCGCGGGCGGCGTGCCGCGGGGCGCGAACAGCGCGTCCCAGGCCACCACGTCGAAGCCCGGCACGCCCTGCTCCGAGACGGGCTTCACGCCCGGCAGCATGTCGCTGGCCTTCAGCGAGGTGATGCCCACCGCGCGCAGCTTGCCGCTGGACAGATACGGCCGCGCCGCGGTGACGGTGTCGATCACCAGCGGGATCTGCCCGCCCATCGTGTCCGTCAGCGATTGACCCGACGCCTTGTACTTGACCGCGAACAGCGGCGCCTGGGCGGATTTCACGAACTCCGCGAACACGACCTGCGCAGTCGTGCTGGGCAGCCCCACGTTCAATGCGTTGGGCTGCGAGCGCGCGCGGTCGATCAACTGCGCCACGCTGTTGGCCGGCAGATCGGCGGCCGAGGTGCAGATCACCATCGGCAGCAGGCCGATCATGGCCACGCCGGCAAAGTCCGTCACCGGGTCGTAGCCCTGATTGGCGTACAGGAATTCATTGGCCGCGTTGGTGGCGTTGGTGCCGAACAGGAAGGTGTAGCCGTCTCCCGCCGCGCGCGCCGCCGCCGCGGAACCGATGTTGCCGCCAGCCCCCGCGCGGTTCTCGATGACGATGGGCTGGTTCAGGCGCTTGCCCAGTTCCTGCGATACCAGCCTGGCCAGCAGGTCGGCGCCCTGCCCGGCCGCGTACGGAACGATGATGCGGATGGGTTTGTCGGGCCAGGCCTGCGCGGCGGCGGCTTGCGGCAGGCCACCTATCGCAGCCGCCAATGCCGTGACCATGGCCGCGCGCAGCAAGGCACGCCGGCCGGATTCGGGTATGAGCTTCATCGATGCATCCTTTGCGTGGAGAGTCATGGGAATCAGCCGTTGAGCGCCAGGCCGGCGCGCGGCCAGCGCGCCGCCAACAGCTGGCCATAACCTGACAATGTGATGTAGGCCGTGCGCCGATCCGCGCCGCCGAAGCAGATGTTCGTGCAATAGCCTTCCGGCGCCTCGTGGAACTCCAGCAGTTCGCCGCCCGGCGAAAACACGCTGATTCCGCCGCGAACCAGCGTCGCCACGCAGACGTTGCCGCCCTCTTCCAGCGCCAGCGAATCAAAGCGCTGATAACCGGGCAGTCCGTGCACCAGCCGTCCGCCATTGGGCGACGGCCAGGGCTCCATCGCCAGCCGGCCGCCCTCCGGCTCCGAGTTCAGCACCGGGTACGACCACAGCCGGCTCGTCTCGGTCTCCGCGACATAGAGCTGGCTGCCGTCCGGCGACAGGCCGACGCCGTTGGGCGTCAGCACCGGATGCGCGGCGCGGCGGATGAAGCTGCCGTCGGCGCGGGCGTAGTACAGCGCGCCGCGCAGCATCCTGTCTTCGAAGGTCTTGCCAAAATCGCTGAACCAGAAGCCGCCGTGCGCATCGAACACGATGTCGTTGGGGCCGTGCAGCGCCACCCCATCGCAATGGGTGTAGAGGGTCTGGACGGCGCCGGTCTCCACATCCACCCGCTGGATGCTGCCGCCCTGGTAGCCGGCGGCAGGTCCGGTCGGCCGCGTGAAGCCCTCGTCGGTGCGCCAGCTGAAGCCGCCGTTGTTGCAGACGTAGCAATGGCCGTCCGGCCCCAGCGCCGCGCCGTTCGGTCCGCCGCCCAGGTCCGCCACCTTGCGCAGCTCGCCGTTGGGCAGCACGCGCGTCAGCCTTCCGCCGGCGATCTCCACGACCAGCACGCTGCCGTCCGGCATCGCCACCGGCCCTTCCGGGAACTCCAGCCCGCTGGCGATGACCTCGCCTTGCAGCTTCAGTTGCTTCATGCCTGTTCCTTTCCTATGCAAGAGATGCGTGGGGCTGTTCCCGGGCTTCCTGGCGCGCGCCCAGATAGGCGTCGATGGCGCGCTGCCGCCCTTCGCGGCTGCGCAGCGCCTGCTCGTCGAGCTCGCCCACGATATGGCCGTGCCGCAGCACCCAGGCCCGGACCGCCAGCCTGGCGGCCACGTGAAAGCTCTGCTCCACCAGCAGGGCGGCCAGTTTCTGTTCGCGCTGGATCGCCGCCAGCCGCTCGTACACGCGAGCAACCAGCAAAGGCGCGAGCCCCAGCGAGGGCTCGTCCAGCAGCAGCAGGCGCGGCCCCGACATCAGGCCGCGGCCGATCGCCAGCATCTGCTGTTCGCCGCCGCTGAGCAGGCCGGCGGGCGCCTTGCGCCGCCCCGCGATCTCCGGGAAGAAATCCATCACCATCTGTTCTCGCCTGGCCCGCGTGCGCGCATCGACGAAATACGAACCCAGGGTCAGGTTCTCGGCGACCGTCAGATCCGTCACGATGGCCCGGCCCTCCGGCACGTAGACGATGCCCAGGCGGAAGCGCCGCGCCGCCGACAATCCCGAGATGTCCTGCCCGTCCAGCCTGATCCGGCCCTGCGCCGGCTCCAGCCCGGCAATGGCGCGCAGCGTGCTCGACTTGCCGGCCCCGTTGGCGCCCAGCAGCGCCACCACCGCCCCGGCGCCCACCGACAGCCCGATGCCGTGCACCACCGGCCCGGCGCCATAGCGCACCGTCAGGCCCTCTACCTCCAGCAGGCCAGAAGCCGCTTCATTCATCCTCGTCTCCCAGGTAGACGCGCACCACATCGGGATTGCCGCGGACCTGCTCCGGACTGCCCGAGGCCAACAGCCGGCCCACGTTCAGTACGTGGATGGTGTCGCACACCTCCATGATCAGATCCATGTCGTGCTCGACGACCACCAGCACCAGCCCTGGCGCGCGCAGCCGCTTCAGCGCGGACGACAGGTCGCCGGTCTCGACGGAATTCAGGCCCGCCGCCGGCTCGTCCAGCAGCAATACCCGAGGGTCGCCTGCGATGGCACGGGCAATCTCCGCCAGGCGCAGCACGCCGGGCGGAAGTTGCGAGGGATATTCATCGGCGACCTGCAGTACCCCCAGCCGTTCCAGGGCGGCCAGGGCGCGCTCGCGGTTGCGGGCGCGTTCCGCCTTGCCACCCGGCAGGGGCAGGAAGGCATCCAGCCACCCGGCCGACGATTGCCGATCCAGTCCCACCATCACGTTCTCGGCCACGGTCAACTCCGGGCACAAGGCCACGTGCTGGAAGCTGCGCGAGAACCCGAGCGCGGCGCGCCCCGTGGGCGCAATGCCTTCAAGGCGCCGCTCGCCCAGCCGGATGCTGCCCTGCTGCGGGGAATACAAGCCGGTCAGGCAATTGAAGAAGCTGGTCTTGCCGGCCCCGTTCGGACCGATCAGCCCGGTGATCTCGCCCGCCTTCAAATGCAACCCGATGTGCTGCAGGACCTGGATGCCGCCGAACGACAGCGACAGGTCCTCGACCACCAGCGGATGACGGTCCAGCGAGGCGTGCGCGTTCATGGATTGCCTCCGTGCAGCCGGGCGCGCACCTTGGCGGGCAGCGCATTGAATCCCAACACCACGATCAGCAGCGCGGACCCGTAAAGAATGGGCACCCAGTCGCCCGCACCCGCCAGCAGCAAGGGCATCAGCGTCAGGAACAGGCCGCCCAGCAGGCTGCCCAGGATGGACATCGAATACAGGCTGACCACGGAGCCCACCAGCAGGAAGATCGAGGTCCACAGCGTGAAGCTGTTGGGCGACACCGTGGAAGAGCTGAAGGACAGCATCGCCCCGGCGATCGCCGCGATGGCGCCGCTCAAGGCCATGCAGGACAGGCGGGCCCAGCTGCGGCGTACGCCGAAGGACTCGGCCGCATGCGGCGAAGTGCGGATCAACAGCAAGGCCATCGCCTGGCGCGAGCGGCGGAAGTGGTGCAGCAGCAGCGCCACCACGACCAGCCCGGTCAGCGGCAGGTAGTAGCGCTGGGTTTCCTTGGCCAGGCCCGGCAGCGCGTCCAGTTTCACGTACAGGCCTTCATAACCGCCGGAAACCGCTGAAAAATGCAGCAGCACCTCGGGCAGGGCCAGGGCCAGCGCCATCGTGGCCACCGCCAGGTAGATGCCCGACAGGTAGCGGGAAGGAAAGGCGAAGGCCAGGCCCAGGACGGCGCCCGCGCAAGCCGCCAGCGGCAGGCTGGCCAGCAACGACACGCCCAGGTACTTCTCCATCAAGGCGACGGTGTAGGCGCCCGCCGCGACGAACACGCCGTGGCCGATCGAGACCTCGCCGCCGTAGCGCACCAGAAAGCTCACCGAAATGATGGCGATGGCGTTGGCAAAGCACAGCCCCAGGGTGTAGGTCCAATAGCCGCCGGCGACCAGGGGCAGCAGCGCCAGCGCCAGCAGGCCCGCTATCCCTGCCCCGGCGGTCCAGCGCCGCAGCGGCGCCGCCGCCTGGCCGCCCGCCGCGACGCCCGGCCGCGGGCGGCTGGATGACATGATTACGCTAGACACGGGCGCCTCCACGGATGGCCAGCACCCCCTTGGGGAATACGTTGAGCACCAGCAGAATCGTCAGCAGCAGATAGGTGTTGTTGAATTCCGCGGACACATAGAACGACAGCAGGTTCATGATGGCGCCGATGAAGATGCCGCCCAGCACGGCCCCGGGCAGGCTGTTGAAGCCGCCCACGACCGCCGCCGCGAACGCCTGCAGCATGAACGAGGACACACTGGTGGACGACAGGAACGTGGTCGGCACGATCAGCAGCGACGCGATCAGCCCGAGCACGCCCGCCGTCACCCAGGAAAACAGATGGACCCGGCGCAGATTCAGCCCGCATACGCGGCTGGCGTAGGGATTGGCCGACACGGCGCGAAAAGCGATGCCGATGCGGGTGCGCTCGATCAGCAGGTACAGCAGCCCGATCGCCAGCGCGGTCGTGCCCAGCACGGCCATGTCATACGACGTGACGCGGATGGGGCCCAGCTGGCCGCGCCATGCGGGCAGCGGCAGGTCCAGCGACACCACGTTGGAGCCGAACAAGAGCTGGGTTGCGCCCTGCGCGATGAGACCCACGCCCAGGGTCGCTATGGTGCTGGTCAGGTCCGACTTGAAGACCAGCGGGGCGATCAGGAAATAGCTGACTGCCATCACGGCCACCATGATCACGAGCGTCAGCAGCACGGCGGCGCCCCAGGCCATGTTCGCGAAGATGCCTGCCGTGAAGCCGAACACCAGGAACGCGGCCAGGCCCGCCAGGTTGCCATGCGCGAAGTTCACCACGTTCGAACTCTTGTAGATCAGCACGATGCCGATCGCACCCATGGCGTACAGGCAGCCGCTGACGACGCCCGCCCAGATCAGGCCGACGAGGTCATCCATGGACCTGCCCCTTCTGCCCGGGCGCGGCGGCGGCCGGCCCGTCGCCCCGGTCGATGATCTCGATCACCGAAGGGAAGTAACGCCCGCCCCAGCCGCCGCTGGCGGCGGCCGCGTAGTAGCGCTGGGCAAGTTCCGCGACATGGGCCGCCAGGCCGGTCTGCGAGGCAAGCTCCAGCACGTAGCCCAGGTCCTTCAGCACGTACTCGGGCGGAAAGGACTTCTCCGGAAACTCGCGCGGCAGCATGGCCTGGCGGCCGTGATTGCGCAGCACGAAGCTGTCGCCCGACCCCTTGGACACCGCATCCAGCAGCACCGTCGGCTGCACGCCGGCGCGCTCGCCCAGCACCATCATCTCGGCCAGCGCCACGGTGTTCTCAAAGACCAGCGCATTGTTGATGAGCTTGACCACCTGGCCGCAGCCCACCTCGCCGCAGCGGGTGACGTCCGAACCGATGTAGCGCAGCAGCGGTTCGATGCGCTGATAGAGGGCCTCGTCGGCGCCCACCATGATGCTCAGTTCGCCGCGCTGCGCCGCTGCACGGGTCCGGGCCACCGGCGCATCCGCGAAGGCGACGCCGCTTGCGGCTAGCCGTTCGGCCGTGCCGCGGGCCGACGCCACGGTGGTGGTGCTCAGGTCCACGATCACGGCCGGCCGGCGCGGGCCGTCGGTCAGGCCGCCCGGGGCCAGGCAGACCCGCTCCACCTGAGGTCCTCCGGGCAAGGACAGGAACACCACGTCGGCCTGGGCCGCCACCTCCGCCAGGGTCGCGGCGCGGCGCGCCTTGGTTCCTTGCAGCAAGGCGTAGGCATCCGCGTTCATGTCGAATGCAATGACCTCGCCGGCATGCTTGACGGCTATGTTGCGACACATCGGGCCACCCATCACGCCCAGGCCGATAAAGCCGATCACGGGTACGGTATCTGCTGTCATGTTCAGTCCATCCACATGCCGCCGCTGATATCCAGCGACGTGCCCGTTATCCAGTTGGAGGCCGGCGAACACAGGAACAGCGCCGCCTGCGCGATATCGTCGGGATTGCCATAGCGGCCCAGCGGCACCGTGCCGTTGGCCGAAGGCGCCCCCCCGCCGGTGACGCTGGCCCACATGGCCGTCTCGACCGGACCCGGCGCCAGGGTGTTGGCATACACGCCATGCGGCGCTCCGGCCTTGGCGATCCAGCGCATCATGCCGTGCACGGCAGCCTTGGACGCGACATAGGCCGGCCCCGACGCCACGCCGCCGTTCTTGGCCGCGATCGAGCCCGCGGCCAGGATCTTGCCGAAGCCCTGCTTGCACATCAGCGGAAACAGCTTGCGCGCCGGGTTGACCACGCCGCGCACATTCACGGACATCACCGCATCCCACTCGTCGTCGGTGCTGTCGCCCAGCGGCGTGCGGGCGATGATGCCCGCGCACAGCACCAGAATGTCCACCTTGCCGTACTCGGCCAGGACCTCGTCGATGACCTGGTCGGTCTCGGCCCGGGAAGTCACGTCATAGCGGCGGTAATCGATGCCGCCGCCCAGTTCCTGCTGCGCTACCCGGTCGGTGGCGATCACGCGCGCCCCGGCCTGCCGGAACGCCTTCGCAATCGCCTGTCCCATGGCGCCCGCGCCGCCCGTGATCAACGCAACCTGGCCTTCAAGACTTGCGGGACCGCTCAAATGCTGTGCCATCTTTTCTTGTCTCCTGATAGTGTTTTTCCTGGGGGTGGCGCCGGCCTTCAGCGCAATACCGCCGTGGCCGACATCGCCAGTTCGCCGTCCGGTCCGCGCGCCCACAACGCGAGCGAGCCGTCCTCCCGGGTATGGCCTTCGATACGGAAGGCGCGCGGCACGAACAAGGGGCTGACGCCGCGGAACTCGAAGCTGGCCAGCGGCCGGCCGTCGCCGTATTCCAGCGCCAGTTGCTGCAACAGCGTGGCGGTCAGCGGGCCATGCACGACCAGGTCGGGGTAGCCCTCTTCGTTACGTGCATACGCCTGGTCGTAATGGATGCGGTGCCCGTTGAACGTCAGCGCCGAATAGCGGAACAGCAGGGTCGTGTCCGGCTGGATCTCGCGGCCCCAGCGGGCCTGCCCCTCATAGCGCTCCGGCACGGCGGCAACGGCGCCGGGCGGCGTGGCCTCGCGGTAAACGATGTCCTGCTCCTCGACGATGCAAGTTGCGCCGTCGCAGAGCGTCGTGTGCTCCACCGTCACGAACCACAGCGAGCCGCGCTTGCCCACCTTGTTCTCGACCTTCAGGATGCGGCTGCGCCGCGTGGCCTCCGACTGGATCGGCACGTCCGCCAGGTAACGGATGCGGCTGCCCGCCCACATGCGCCGCGGCAATTCGATGGGCGGGAGGAAGCCGCCGCGCCTGGGGTGTCCGTCGACACCCAGCCCGCTGCGCCGCGCGGCCGCATTGAAGAACAGCCACTGCCAGCCTGGCGGAAGAGGCTCTCCTTCGCCGGGCGCGCGCTCCAGATCCAGCGTTGCCGCCATGGCCTGCACCACCGTCGCGTCGATGCGCTGCGTGCGCACCTCTTCGCGGCCGACCCATTCATCGTATGCACTGGTCACGCGTGGACTCCTTTAATTGTGAACAAGCCCTAGGCAAGCTTTGCGTCAAAGACGTCGGCCGGATATGGCTTGAAATCCCGCACCAGCTTGAAGCTGCCGCCGGAGACCGCCTGGATGATCCCTTCCTGGCGCGCGCCGCGGTGATCGCCGGCCTTGAACGTGACCTCCCGCGCTCCGCCCACGGTCTGGTTGGTCATGGTCTCCATGACGTCGACCAGATTGGCGCGCGTCAGCGGCTTGCCGCTGGCCAGCAGCATCTGGAAGCCCTTGGCGAACAGCGCCGCGTTGCTCCAGCCGTTCAGGCCGAAGACGCCGATCGGATCATTGGGATAGTGCTTGGCCACGGTCTCGCGGTAGGCCTTGATGTTGGCGTCGTCGGCGTCCACCGGCATCAGCCAGGACGAAAAATAGGCGCCGTCCAGCAAGGGCCCCGCCAGCTTGTACGTGGTGGGATCGGCGGTGAAGAAAGGCGCCATCCATTTGCCCTGGAACCCCAGCCTGTCGGCGGTTTTGAGCGCGGCGGCCAGGTTGGCGTTGGACCCGAACAGGATCACCACGTCCGCCTTGGCGTTGGCGATCCGGCGCACATGCGGCGTGAAATCGGTGCTGCGCACCTCGAAGGGAATCGACTCGGCGGCCTGCTTCTTGTTGGCGGCCATGAGCATATCGAAGCCGCGCTTGGCCGACCGGCCCAGCTCGTCGTTTTCCCACAGCAGGGCGACTCGGCTGGCGTTCAGGCCGTTGAAGGCGTAGTCCAGATTGGACGCCGCCGACCAGCCGTAGTCCGGCAGCAAGGGAAACACCAGCCGTTCGGCGAACAGGGCCGTCGCGCCGCCGATCGGACCGATCATCGGCAAGCCCACTTCCTTGGCATAGGGAATCACCGCCACCGACTGCGCCGTGCCCACCGGGGCGGCCAGCGCGAAGATCTTGTTTTCTTCCACCAGCCGGCGCGTTACCGCCACGCTGCGCGCCGGCTCGTAGCCATCGTCATACGTGACCGACTTGATCTTCCAGCCGTTCAGCGCGTCGGTCTCGTTGACCCATTTGAAGCAGGCGTCGGCGGCGCGGGAAAGAATCGCATAGAACGGCACCGGACCCGTGATGGGCGTGAACGCACCGACCGTGACCGTCTTGCTGGCCATATCGATGCCGGGAGAAACGGATTGCGCGCGCGCCCAGCCTGGAAGCGAAATCGAGGCTGCCGCGGCACAGCCGGAAAGAAAAGTCCTTCTGTGCACGTTATGTCTCCTGGTTGTTCTTCGATTGCCGCCGTCTGCTGAGCGACTAAGAATGCATTCTATATTTATATTCAGCCTGAAAAATACGGGCTTTCCCTAGTAAAAACAGTTGAATTGCGCAAACTCTACACATATAGAATGCATTCTTTCAAGACCAAAGCCAGGAGACACCATGCATTCCCCACCGCTCGCGGGCCGCCGCGTCATTGAATTGGGCACCATGCTTGCCGCGCCCTTCGCCTCTCATATCCTTGCGCAGCTGGGCGCCGAGGTGATCAAAGTGGAGCCGCCCCGTGGCGATCCCACCCGCAGCCTGGTGCGGGGCGGCCCCAGCGGCACCTTCATCGCCTACAGCCACGGCAAGAAAAGCGTCTGCATCGACCTCGCCCACCCCGATGGCTACGCCGCGTTCCGCAAGATGCTGGAGACGGCCGACGCGCTGGTTCATAACCTGGCGCCCAGGGCGGCGCGCAAACTGCAACTGACGCGGGCCGACTGCAAGGCCATCAATCCGCGGCTGATCTACTGCCATATCCGGGGCTACGCCGAAGGACCGCAAGCGGACGACCTCGCCTCCAATCCCGTCGCCGAAGCGTCCACCGGCGTCATGGAAGCCAACCGCATCAATGGCCGCCCCAGCCGCCTGGGACCGTCCTATCACGACCAGTTCGCCGGCGCCTATGCCGTCATCGGCATCCTCGCCCGGATGCTGCAGCCCGAAGCCGCCGAAGACGGCGGCCACGTGGAAATCGGCCTGTACGAAACCGGCCTGCACGTCGCGTCGCGGGACCTCGTGGGCGTGCAGCTCAAGACACAGCTGCTGGGCCGGCCGGAACGCGAGCCGCACGGTGAATTCAGCATGCCAGGCTATGGCGCCTACCTGACATCCGACGAACGCTGGATGTACCTGCTGATGCTGACCGACGCCCACTGGCTGAAGTTCTGCCAGGCCATGGAACTGCCCGCGGCGGCCGACGCGACGCTGGCCGCGCTGAAAGACAGAAAGAAGGCGCGCGACCAGGTGGAGGAAATCGTCAAGGCGGCCATCGGCGCGCGGACGTTCGATGAGGTCACCGAGCGGCTCAAGGCGGCCGGCGTGGGCTGCACGGAGGTGCTGCCGCTGGAGCGGGTACTGGAAGCCGGCCAGGCGCGCCAGCCCGGCAAGCTGCGCAGCGTGCGCTACCGCGAACTGGAATTCGACGTGCCGGAATTTCCGCGCCTGAACGCGGCGGACGATGGCCTGCGGACGCTGCCCCCGCCCGACCTGGGCGAACACACGCTGGATGTGCTGCTGGCCGCCGGCCTGACGCCCGCGCAATGCGATGCGCTGCTGCATAGCGGCGCCGTATCCGCCAACCGGCCAGGCGATTTTTCCTGGGCGCCGGTACGGCGGGAGTCATAAGGCGCGTATAAAGCGCGATGCATGCCTGAACCAGAACGGGCGCCATGGATCGCCCCACAAGAATCGAGGAGACTGCAAATGCTGAAGCTCAATATTGTGCCGGGCCTGCTCAAGGCCGCCCTCACCGGTCTGCTATGCGTCGCCGCGGCGTCCGCCGCAGCCGCGTATCCCGACCGGCCGATCCGGTTGATCGTCGGATTCCCGCCCGGCGGCGGCGCGGATTTCGTGGCCCGCCAGGTCGCGCAGCGCCTGGGCGAGGCCCTGAACGCCAGCGTGGTCGTGGACAACAAGGCGGGCGCCAACGGTACCATCGCCGCAGCCGAAGTCGCGCGGGCAGCCGCCGACGGCTATACCCTGCTGCTGGGCGTCACGGCGTCCCAATCCATCAGCCCCGCCCTCTCGTCCCGGCTGCCCTATGATCCGCTGCGGGACTTCACGCCGATCACGCAGGTAGGCTACACGCCACTCGTCCTGGTCGTGAATCCCAGGCTGCCGGCAAAGACGCTGGAAGATTTCCTGCGCTATGCCAGGGCCAGCAAGACACCGGTGCCGTATGGGTCGGCCGGAACCGGCAACATCACGCACATGGCCGCCGAGCTCTTCGTCCAGTCGTCAGGCGTGTCCAATTTCCAGCACATCCCCTACAAGGGCAGCAGCCAGGTCATCACCGACCTGATCGGCGGCCGGGTCGACGCCTACTTCGACACCCTGCCCTCGTCCCTGCCCTTCATCCAGAGCGGCCAGCTGCAGGCGATAGCGGTCACCAGCCCCGCGCGCTCGGACACCGCGCGGGATATCCCCACCGTGCAGGAAGCCGGCGTGCCCGGATTCCAGACCACCACGTGGTTCGGCGTACTGGCCCCGCCCAAGCTCGACGCCACGCTGACCAGCCGCCTGTACGAAGCGCTGAAGAAAGGCCTGGATACGCCCGAGGCCCGCCAGGCGCTGGTGACGCGCGGCGTGGAGCCCGTGCTGGATACGCCCGCGCAATTCGGCGCCGAACTGAAAACGGACCTGCAGCGGTGGCGCGACGTGGCTCGCAAGGCGAACATCAAACTGGAATAGGCCGTCAAAGCCGCGGGGCCGGTCAGCGGCTCCGCGCATTGCATTCAAGGATTGTCCGTGATGCCTGCATCCTGAATGATCTTGCTCCAGCGCGTCTCTTCCTGCTTCACGTATTCCCCCAGCGCGTCTGGCGTCCCCACACTGGCGGCCAGCCCTTCCAGTTCCAGCGCCGCCCGAAACTCCGCATTGTCCGATGCCTTCCTGATCGCCGCGTTCAACTGTTCGATGACCACCGCGGGTGTGCCCTTGGGCACGAACAGCCCGTACCAGCTGTCCACGAAATACCCCGCCTCGCCCGCTTCGGCCACCGTGGGAACTCCCGGATAGGCGGGCGAGCGCTCCTTGGTGGTCACGGCCAGGGCGCGCAGCTGGCCGCTCTTTACGTGGCCGCTGACACTGGCCGAGGTCGAGAAGATCATGTCGATCTGCCCGCCGATCAGGTCGTTGATGCCAGGGCCCGACCCCTTGTAGGGCACGTGCAGGATATCCACCTTGCCCAGGCTCTTGAACAGTTCTCCCGCCAGATGCGCGGAGGTGCCGTTCCCATAGGACCCGAATGTCAGCTTGCCAGGATTGGCGCGGGCGTAAGCCAGAATGTCCTGCACGCTATTGAACTTCGACTTCGACGACACGACCAGGACATTGGGCGACTTGCCTATCATCGCCACCGGCGCAAACGCGCGATCCGTATCGTAGGGGAGCTTTTTATGGATGGCCGGATTCACCGCGTGCGCAAAGGTGGACATCAGCAAGGTATAGCCGTCCGGCGGGCTCTTGGCCACGTTCTCCGTTCCGATGATGGTGCTGCCGCCCGGCCGGTTTTCCACGACGACCGTCTGGCCCAGTTCATCCGTCAAGCCCTTGGCCAGCTGGCGCGCAATGATGTCGGTGCCGCCGCCCGGCGTGAAGGGCACGACGATGCGCAGGGGCCGGTCCGGAAAGGCCGCGCGGGCCTGCGGTGCCGTCAATGCGCCAAATGCCAGCATGGCCACGGCAACCGCCGTGCAGCCACGCGCGAGTGTGTTTCTGTATTTCATGCTTTGTCTCCTGTTTATCCGCTCGCCAGAATTAATTCGAATGCCCCCGCAAGACCGCCACGCCATCGGCCGCGCATACGCCCTGCCCGGCGGGCTTGACGAACAAGGGGTTGATCTCCGCTTCGATCAGCTGGTCCTCCAGCGCGGCCGCCATGCCCGCAAACGCAAGAATCGCCTCGACCAGGGCCGGCACATCGGCTCGTTCGCGTCCGCGATAGCCATCCAGCAAAGGCCAGGTCTTCAAGCGCTGCAGCGCCGCCATGACCTGATCGGCCGCCAGCGCCGTTCCATCTTCCGGCAACAGCAGCAGCGTCGTGTCCCGGACCAGCTCGGCAACGACTCCGCCCATGCCGAGCAGGATCGCGGCGCCCAGCGGATCCCGGTGCAGCCCCACGATCACCTCGGCCGCGCCGGACACCATTTCCTGGACCAGGAACGCATCGGGCCGGCGTCCGGTGTGGCGCTGGACATCGGCGGCCATCCGCCTCAAGCGCTCCGGCACATCCTCCGGCGCGACATTGACAGCCACGCCGCCCACATCGCTTTTGTGCGTGATTTCGCTGGACAAGAGCTTCAGCACCACGCGTGGCCCCAGCATCGTGGCGGCCTTTGCGGCCTCATCGTCGGAACGGACCACTATCTCCCTGACGCCGGGGATGCCGAATCGGGCAAAAAGCGCCTTGGCCCGGGCTTCGTCCAGCGAGCCGCTTTCCGCGCAGGTCAACGGAACGGGCTTGGCGGCCTGTTGTCGGCTGCGCTGGGGACGCTGGCTGCGCGCATGCACCTGCCACATCGCGGCCATGGCGGCGCTGACGCTCTCGGGCGCGTGGAACGCCGGTATGCCGTAACGGCTGAGGACTTCCGCGGCCCGGGGGGCATGCGGGCTGATGTAGGCCATCACGGGCTTGTCGCTCGCCGCCAGCGTGTCCTTCAGCGCTCCCGCCATCAGCTCGGGCTGCGCCACGCCGGACGAACCGACGATCACGACCAGCGCGTCGTAGCTGTCGCTTTCCAGCACGATGCGAATCGCGCCGCGCAGCAGTTCGGGCTGCAAGCCCGCCAGGGTCACATCGATGGGATTGCGGTCCAACGCGGCATGGCCGCCCGTCTGCAAGGCGCGCAGGGCCTCTCCGGTGGCTGCGTCCGGCGGCGGCAGTTCGAAGCCGGCCACACCCAGGCAATCCGCCACCAGCGTGCCCGCTCCGCCCGTCGATGTCAGGACCGCGATCCGGCGCCCGCGCAGCTTGCGCTCATGGGCCAGCGCCGCGGAAACATCCAGCAGATCGGAGAACGCCTGGGCGCGGATGACGCCGGTATCCTCGAACAGCGCGTCGTACATGCCGTCCGCGCCGGCCAGCGCGCCGGTGTGGGAAGCCGCGGCCTGGGCGCCCGATTCCGACCGCCCGATCTTGAACGCCACCACGGGCTTGCCGGCCCTGGCCGCCTTGCGCGTGGCGGCGCGGAATGTGGCGGGGTTGCGGATGCTCTCGACATATAGCGCAATGACGCGGGTCGCGGGGTCATCGGCCAGCGCATCCACGAAGTCGGCCAGATCCAGATCGACCTCATTGCTGGTGGAAATCAGCTTGGACAAGCCGATGCCGCGCGCCGCGGCCCGCGACAGCAGCGCGCCCAGGATTCCCCCGCTCTGCGACACCAGCCCGACCGCGCCGCTGTGCAGCTGATCGATTTCCAAGGCCCCGCTGGCCGACAGCGTGATGCGATCCGTCAGGTTGACCAGACCGATCGTGTTCGGCCCCAGGATGCGCATGTTGCCCGCCGCCTCGCGCAACTCGCGCTGGCGGCGAGCGCCTTCCTCGCCGGTCTCCGAATAGCCGCTGGCCAGCACAATCGCGGCGCCGGTGCCGATGTCCGCCAGATCGCGGATGGCCTGCTGGGTCCGTTCGGCGCTCAGCAACACGATGGCCACGTCCGGCGCTTCCGGCAATGACCGCACATCGGGATAGCAACGCAGTCCGTCGATGTCGGATGCCTTGGGGTTGACGGGATAGATCCGGCCCTGGAACCCGTGCTTGCGCAGGTATGCCACGGGGCGGCCGGAGGTCTTGGCGGGATCGGCGGATGCGCCCACCACCGCCACGCTGCGCGGCCGCAGCAGTTTCAACAGGGCGCTCACTTGGGCTCTCCCTGGGCCCGGGCCGACCTGGCCTGGGCCATCGTGGCCAGGAACGCGGCCACGGAATCACGGTGCTCGGCGCTGGTGTAGCAGATCCCCTGGGCCTGGCTGCCCATGGCAAAGACCTGGTCCGCGGTCAGTTCGAAGCTCTGGTCCAGTATCGACTTGCTCAGGGCAAGCGCCGTGGCCGAACCTTTCCCCAGCTCGGCGGCCCAGGCCTGCGCCGCGGCCAGCTCCGCGCCCGCGGGCGCGAGCCGGTCGGCGATGCCCAGCTTGAACGCCTCGTCCGCCTGCACCTTGCGGCCGGAATAGATCAATTCCTTGGCGCGCGCCAGTCCCACGCGGCGCGGCAGGAAGTACATGCCTCCGCCGTCCGGGATCAGTCCGCGGGCTATATAGCTCCAGGTGAACGTGGCGCTCTCGGAGGCGACGATGAAATCGCAACTCAAGGCCGTGTCCGCGCCCAGGCCCGCGGCAGCGCCGTTCACCGCCGCAATCGTGGGCTTGGGCATGCGATGCAACAGGCCCACCGCGTGATGCACGCGCTGCTGCCGGGACCAGCCGTTGAATCCGACCTCGCCCGGCGGCGCGTCCATCCGCCGCTGCATCCCGGAAATGTCTCCGCCCGCGCAGAATCCTTTCCCTTCCCCCGTCAGCACCAGCGCCTTGATGGCCCGGTCCTGGGCAACCGCTTCCAGCGCGTGGATCAGTTCGCTGCGCATCGCGTCGCTGATCGCGTTGCGCTTGTCGGGACGGTTCAGCGTCAGCGTGGCGACGCCCTCATGCGACTGCAGTTTGATGAATTCGTATTCGGCCATCTCCGTGCTCCGTGATGTTCGGTTGGCCCGCCATCCCCGCAAGGGAATTTTCCTGGCTGGCAATGACTACACGGTAGGCGGTAAAGTGGACGAAAACACCAGCCTATTTCCATAGAGTGGAATTGAATGAAACCTTCCCCGCAGCCAGGATCCCCGCCCGATGCTGCCCGGCGCTTCGCCGGCATTAGTCAGAATCGCTCGCTTGCGCGCGGCCTGGAAATCCTCCGGGCCTTCAAGCCCGGCACCGATCTCCTGGGAAATGGTGAACTGGCCGAACGCACCGGCCTGTCCGCCGCAACGGTCAGCCGGCTGACCCAGACCCTGGTCACCTGCGGCTTTCTGGACCACGACCGCAGCGCCCGCGCCTACCGGCTTGCCGCGCCGGTGCTCAGCCTGGGCCACGCGATGCGCGCGGCGTCGCCGGTACTCAAGGCGGCAACGCCCCTCATGCGCGACGTATCCAACAAACTCCGCGTGAACGTCGGCCTGGCCAGCGCGGACCGCGCCGAAATGGTCTACCTGGAATCGATCCGCTACAACCGCAAGGCCTCGCTGCGCACCATCGTCGCCGGGCAGCGCGTCCCGATCGAACTGACCTCGCTAGGCCGCGCCTATCTGGCGACCCTGGACGCGTCCACACGCGAAGGCTTGTTGAGCGGAATAAGGCGCGGCTACCGCAGCGCCTCCTGGAAGCCGATCGGCGCCGACATCGAACAGGCAATCGCCAAGGTCGCGACCCGCGGCTATTGCCTGGCGTCCTGGCAACCCGGCGTGGTCGCCATGTCCACGCCACTGTGCGGCCTGGGCAGCCAGGCGCTGGCGCTTAACTTCAGCCTGATCACCGACGAAGCGCCTTCGTCGGTGGAGCAGCAGCACGCTGCACACCTGCTGGCCTTGAAGGCGAGAATCACTCATGAGCTTGAACGCCAGGCGCTGGCGGGCTGAGCGTATCCGTGTCGGACGACAGCCGCCAGCGGTAAGCCGGGACGGCTTATGCTAACTTCTCTCAACCAGGAGAGATACGCATGCATGCCATAGTCCGCGCCGACACGCAGCCAGGCGTCGCCGGCGCCCCGCCCGCCGGTTACGACATCGTCCAGGACCGCGTGTTTGGCAAGCGCCGCATCATGCGGGCGCAATCGCCCCTGGCGGGGGTGACCGGCGAACGCGCCTATCTCCATGTGGGGTCGGGCATGTCGGTCAGCGCCTCGAACATGAGGCATGCCGCCCCGTCCACCGAGACGATTACCGGCGGCGGCGTCATCAAGGTTCATACGCGGCTGGCCGGCGCCAGCAAGGTGGGCATCGGCAATCAATGCGGCCAGTCCGTGGGCATTGCCACCTGTTCCGCGCTGATACACCCTCGCGGCGAACCGAAGATCGAACGGTTCGACGCCGACATCGCCGAACGCTCCGTCACCGTGGCCTGCACGGCGGAATTTCTGAACGAAGAGTTCGGCCTGGACCAGTTGTTGCCCACGCCCGCGCCGATCGCGCGTTTCCTGGACGGCCGCGAGGACAGTTTCTACAGCCTTGACCTGCCCCTGCAGTGGGAAATGCGCCGCGCGGGCAGCTCCATCCTTGACGACTTTTTCTGCGGATCGTCGGAGATCATGCTGATCGAAGCCCGGGCGCTTGAGATCCTGGGCCGCTTTTTCCAGCAAATCTGCGCCGATGCGCCCCCTGCCGCCGGCACGGCCCTGCGCCCTCGCGACCGGCGCATGGCCATGCAGGCGCGCGACATGCTCGACGCACTGCTTGGCGAGCCGCCCAGCCTGGGCCAGCTGGCCCGGGAGGTTGGCACGCACCAGGCAAAACTGATGCGTATTTTCAAGGCGGTGCATGGCACGACCATCAGCGGCTACATGGAAAATGCGCGCATGGAACGTGCGCGCGACCTGCTGGTGAACGAGGGGCTGTCGGTCACGCAGGTCGCATTTGAAATGGGGTATCAGCATCCGGGCAACTTCACGACCGCCTTCAAGCGCCACTACGGCATGCTGCCCAGCGCAATGCGCCCGGGGCGCTGACGCAGCCGCCCGGTCGCATCACGCATAAGCAATGCAATGCCTGCGCAAAAGCGCGACGCCGCCGGCATGCGCATCATGAAGGTTTCCAACGACTTCCAGCGGCGCCCTGCCAACCCGGCGGGCATCGCCATCAGCCCATGACATCTGCCCACCTTGCCGCCGACCCGCCAGCCCGCCCCGGCCCGACGCCCCATTTTTCGCCCGTCCGGGTGGCTGGCTCCCTGGCCTATGTGTCCGGACAGATGGCATTCAGCAGCGGCTACACGCTGGTGCAGGGCGGCGTGGCCGAACAGACCCGCCAGTGCCTGCGCAATATCGAAGCGGCGCTGGCGCCGGTGGGCCTGTCCCTGGACGACGTGGTCAAGACCACCGTCTGGCTCACCCGCAGCGATGACTTCACGGCGTTCAATGCCGCCTATGCCGACGCATTGGGCTCACGCACGCCGCCCAGCCGCTCCACGGTACGCGCGGACTTGATGGTGCCAGGCGCGCTGGTTGAAATCGAAGCGGTCGCCCTGCTTCCCTGAGCCGGGGCCTTGCGCATCCCGCCCCTTCCCTTATCCTCGCCCAAAGATCCAAACCCATGAGCCACACCCTGACCTTGGACGCCATGCGCGGCACCGCCGCCACCTTGGCCCCGCACATTCACACGACGCCGGTCGCCCCCCTGGGCGGTCCGAATCTGGACCGCCTGCTGGACTCGTCGACGCAGGTACTGATGAAGCTGGAGCTCTTCCAGAAAACCGGGACATTCAAAGCGCGCGGCGCGCTGAACGTGGCGATGCAATTGACGCCAGAGCAACGCGCCCGGGGCATTACCGCCGTGAGCGCGGGCAATCATGCCATCGCCGCGGCGTTTGCCGCCAAGGCGGTCGGCGTCAGCGCCAAGGTGGTAGTGCAGGCCAGCGCGAACCCTCAACGGCTGGCCGTGGCGCGCAGCTATGGCGCGGAAATTGTGCTGGCCGAGGACGGCGCCGCCGCGTTTGCCGAGATGGAACGCATCATGGCCGACGAAGGCCGCGCCATGATCCACCCGTTTGAAGGCATCTACACCTCGTTGGGCACCGCCACGCTCGGTCTGGAACTGGCGGCGCAGGCCCCGGAACTGGACGCCGTCGTCGTCGCGATTGGCGGCGGGGGATTGGCCAGCGGCGTGTCGGCCGCCATCAAGACGGTACTGCCCCGCTGCCAGGTCTACGGCGTGGAGCCGGAAGGCGCGAATGTCATGAGCCTGAGCTTCGCCAAGGGCGAGCCCGTGCGCATGAACCCGCCGCCCAGCACCATCGCGGACAGCCTGGCTCCGCCGATGACGCTGCCGGTGGCCTACGGCTTGTGCCGCCGGTACCTCGACGATCTGGTCACGGTCAGCGACGATGACATCTGCCGCGCCATGGCCGTGCAGTTCCGGGACGGCAAGCTCGCCGTTGAACCTGCGGCCGCCACCGCCCTGGCCGCGGTGCTGGGCCCGTTGCGGGAACGCCTGCAAGGCAAGCGGGTCGGGATCATCATCTGCGGCGCCAACATCGACAGCGCCACCTTCGGCACGCTGCTTGCGCGAGGCGAACGGGCGCTTGCCTGAACGCGGGGCCCAAGGCCGGGGCCCCGGTTCCGGCTGGCCTCAATCTCGCGACAGCTCAGCCATGGCCTGCGCGATGACCTGCTGCGAGCGCTCGAACACGGCGCGCTTCCATCGCGGGTCATCCGGGTAGAAGAACCGCAGCAAGCCCTGGCGGGCCGCGGATCCGGAATGGCCGGAGCGCGCGCCGCCAAAGGTCTCCCGATGATCCGCCAAGAGCAGTTCCAGCATCTGCTCCTGCGCGTAGGTGCCATATTCCAGCACCAGGGCCATCACCCGCGCTTGCGGCAGGATCTGTTCATAGCCCGGCGTGGTGTGGCCGGTGACCGGCACCCTGTCTTCGACGCGCGTCGTCGACAAGGGCGCCAGCACCCATTCGCCAAAGACGCTGCGCACCCGCTCCAATGCGGCGCCGCTTTGCAACGCCACCACGCAGCCGTACGAATACGCGCCCAGGCCCGTGTGGTAGTCCACCAGGTTGACCCGCTCCGCGGTGCCCGCGTGCTCGCGCAAGATGCGCTCCATCGTGACGCGCGACCAATCCGGGCCCGCTCCGCCATAGCCCATCCCGTCCGGATAGCGATACTGGCCCGCCATCAGCGCCGCGTAAAGCGCGGGCGTGCCGTGCTCCTGCTGAAAGCGCGCAAGCGTGGCGTCGGCGGCGCTTACCGCCCGCGCATCCCGCGGGTCCGCGACGACGGCGGCATGCAGCGCTTCGTATCCTTGCGCGCACCCCTGAGCCTGGCTGAAATCCACGTAGTTGCGGCAGAGGTCCACGTTGCCATCGGTATAGCGCCGCAAATGCGCCGCGCCCCAGGGATTGATCGCATGGACCAGCACGACCGCGGTGTCCGGCGGCAGGGCCTTGCCGCCGGTACGCAGCAGCCATCCGGCCTGGCAGCCCGATCCCGCCATCAGTTCCGGCCCGTGCACGCCCGAGGTCAGGACCAGCACGTGGCGCGCGGACCTGGGACCGATCCGGGCCACGTCGGTAAACAGCGGCGCGCCGCCAGGACCGTTCAGGGGATGCCGCCAGGACTCGACAGGCAGATCGCACAGGCGGCACGCCGCCAGGAACTTCTCGCGCGCCGCGCCATAATCCGGCGCGAAGTAGTGTTCAGTTTCCAGAGTGTCGAACATGCGAACCGCTTCCTATTGCGCCTGATAGCCAGAGGCCTTGATGATGGGCCCCCAGATTGCCAGATCCTGCGCGACTGCCTCCTGCAGGCCAGCCGGCGTACTGCTGGCCGGCACAAATCCAATGGGCAACAACGCGGCCTGGATTTCCGGCTTGGACGAAATATCCCTTAGCGCCTGATTCACCTGGGCAATGATGGCGCTGTCCGTGCCGCGCGGCGCAAACAGGCCAACCCAGCCCGAGGTATCCAGGGAGGGGTAGCCCAGTTCCGTGAACGTGGGCACATCGGGCAAGGCATCCATGCGGCGCGGACCGGTGACGGCCAGAATCTTCAGACGGCCCGAGCGGTGATGCTCGACCATGCCGCCCAACGCGTCGATGCCGGCGGTCACGTGCCCGCCCAGCAGATCCGCGACCAGGGGGCCGCCCCCCTTGTAGGGAACCGGCACCAGCGGAACATTGTTCTTCTGCGCCAAGGTGTACCCGATGAATTGCGGCGCGCTGCCAGGCGCGGGAATGCCGAACATGCCGGCGTTCGCATCCTTTCTGGTCATGCCGATGTACTCGTCCAGGCTCTTGGCGGCGACGCCATGGCCCACGGCCAGCACATGTTCGAACCCGGCCATCTTGCCTATGGGCGCGAAATCATTCACCGGATCGTATTTCACCGACGGTATGGTCAGCGGCAAGGTCGACATCATGTGGCTGTTGGCCACCAGCAGCATCGTTCCGTCCTTGGGCGCCGACAGGAAGGTCTGCGCCGCGATCTGCCCGCCCGCGCCCGGGCGGTTTTCCACCACCACGGAAAGCTGCAGGGCCTCGCGCAGCTTGTCGGCATAGACGCGGGCCACGGCATCCGCCGCACCACCGGGCGGATAGCCGACCACGATCCTGATGGGCCCCTTGAGCGTCTGGGCGGCGTGGGCGCCGGACATCAGCGCTGTGGCGCAAAACAACGCCGCGCAAACGCGGCGCACGTAACGGTGCATCATGGCTATCTCCCCTATCCTTGCGAATTCTTGGTCCATGGCTGGTCGAGCGCCAGCATGCGGCAAGTGTAGGAGGGGCGCAGCGGAGGCGATTCTGCGGCAACGACGCAATTATTATGGGCGGTGATAGCATTTTTGCCGGCGCCCCCGCGGAAACGGCATGGCCGCGGGCGCCAAGGCGCGAACGCTGGCGCGACGGAATTCATGCGCGCCGTTCATGACCCGCTCTCGTATGGCAGTATGTGAACCCTTCAGCTACCACGGTTTTCAATCGGGCGACGTTCCCATGGTCACGATCAAGCACATCGCGGAGTCTCTAGGTCTTGCGCACACGACGGTATCGCGTGCGCTGAACGATCACCGCAGCATCAGCGCCGCGACCAAGGCCCGGGTCCGTGAAGAGGCGGAACGCCTGGGGTACATCCCCAATTCCGGCGCCCGCCTGATGCGAAACGGAGCCAGCCGGATTCTCGGCCTGATCGTGCCCGACGTCCAAAACGAATTTTTCAGCGCGGTGGCCCGGGCGCTGGCCAACGAATGCGCCCAGCTGGGATATCAGGTCGTGCTGGGGGTCTCGGAGGACGATCCTCAGCGCGAAGAAGAACACGTGCGCGCCCTGCTTGCCAGCCGCGCCTTGGGCGTAATGGTGGCGCCGTGTGGCCGCAGCACTGCGGCCACACGGCAGATGCTGGCCCGCTTGCCGCATGTTCAGCTGCTTCGTTTCGACAAGGATCTCGGCCCCTTGTCCGTGCGCGTCGCGGATGAACAAGCCTTGAATGCCGCCACGCGGCACCTGCTGGCACTGGGCCATCGCCACATCGCCTATATCGGGGCCGCCGCCGAACTCAGTACCGGCGGCGCGCGCCTGAACGGCTACCTGAACGCCATGCAAGCCGCCGGCGTGGCGCAAGATCCTGCCTGGATCCGGCTGGGCTCCACCCTGCCCGAGTTCGGCCGCCAGGCGGTCCTTGGACTGTTGACCGAGTGTCCGGGCATTACCGCGCTGATAGTCGCCAGCCCCCGCCAGTTATTGGGAGCCTTGAAGGGATTGCGCGAAGCGCAGGTTGCCGTGCCCGGGCACTTGTCGCTTCTGGGTTATGGCGACACCGAATGGTTTGAAGTCAGCGACCCCGCCATCACCGGCATGGCGCTGCCCGTTCACGACATGAGTGCGCACGCCACCCGGCTTATGTTCAGCGCGCTTCGAGAGCCGCACTTCACCGAAGCCGCCGCCATCTTTGAACCGCAGCTCGTCACGCGCGAGTCGACGGGCCCGGTCCGCCGAAAAATCTAAGTGAAAACCCTGAAGCAAAATCGCTCGCACGTTTACGCACACGTGTGCATAATCTGCCGGCGACGCCTTGGGACGAGCCGCTACTTACCGAGAAAGAGACTAACCATGGAATTCGTGGACCTGACGCAGACCCCTGCCGAGCTACAGCAATTGCTCGTGAAACTGGGTTTGGCAAAGACCGGGGAAACACCGGTGATCACCCCGCTGACGGGAGGCGTGTCCTCCGGCATTTACAGGATTGAGCTGGCCTCCGGAACTTATTGCCTGAAGCAGGCCTTGCCCCAACTCAAAGTGGCCAAGGAATGGCTGGTGCCGGTGGACCGCGTGTTCGCTGAGATTGACTGGTTGAACACGGCGGCCACCGTGGTGCCGGGGAATGTGCCGCGCGTCCTGGGGCAGGACGCCGCGTCCAAGTGCTTCGTCATGGAGTATCTGGCGGGCGACTACACAAATTGGAAAACCGCCCTGCTCGCCGGCCAGGTCGATGCCGGGGTGGCCCGGCAAGTCGGCGACGTGCTGGGCCGCATCCACCAGGCCACGGCCGGCGACGAGGTCCTCCGGACTCGATTCGCCACGGACGAGAATTTCTATGCGATTCGTCTGGAGCCCTATCTGGTCGAGACCGCGCGGGTGCACCCGGCATTGGCCACGCGCCTGCTCGATCTCGTCAAGTTGACGCAAAGCAACCGGAAGGTCCTGGTGCATGGCGACGTCAGCCCCAAGAACATCATGGTGGGCGCGGCTGGCCCGGTGTTGCTGGACGCCGAATGCGCCTGGTACGGCGAACCTGCATTCGATGTGGCGTTCTGCCTGAATCACCTGCTCTTGAAAGCCGCCTGGATGCCGCAGCACCTCGGCGCGCTGATGCAGGCCTTCCAGGCGCTCGTGGATGCCTATTTCTCCCATGCGGATTTCGAATCGCCGCGCGCGCTTGAGCAGCGCGTGGCCCATTTGCTGCCCGCCCTGACGCTGGCCCGCATCGACGGCAAATCGCCGGCCGAATATCTGAATGACAACGCCCGCGGCCGCATTCGCGCAGCGGCTATCTCCCTACTTCAATCGCCCGCGGATCAGCTCAGCCAGATCCGCGATCACTGGACCAAGGAATTTTCCCTATGACCGTCATTAGCAACGTAAAGGCCCGCCGCATTTGGGACTCGCGCGGGCGCCCTACCGTTGAAGTCGAGATCACCACCGCATCAGGCAGTTCCGGCCGCGGCATCGCCCCCGCAGGCGCATCGCGCGGCTCGCGTGAAGCCGTCGAGTTACGCGATGGCGGTACGCGCCTGGGCGGGCTCGACGTGATGCAAGCTGTCGCCGGCGTAAACCGGGAAATCGCCCCTATCCTGATCGGACGCGAGGTCAGCGACCAGGCGGGGATCGATGCCGCCCTGATTGCACTGGACGGGACCGCCACGAAATCGCGCCTGGGCGGAAATGCGCTGATCGCCACCTCGCTGGCGGTCCTGCATGCGGCCGCCGCGGATGCGAACCAGCCGCTATGGCGGTATCTCGCCGGTTCGCAGGCGACTCATCTGCCCTTGCCTCAAGTCCAGATATTCGGGGGAGGCGCGCATGCGGGCCGGCGCGTCGATGTGCAGGATTTCATGATCATCGCGACCGGCGCCCAACGCTTCGAACAGGCAATGGAGATGACCGCCGAAGTGTATCGGGCCGCCGGGGAACTGATGGTGGCGCGTAGCGGGCAGGCCGGAATCGCCGACGAAGGCGGATGGTGGCCCAACTTCGCCCGCAACGAGGACGCCTTGGACACCCTGGTCGCCGCGATCGAGAAAGCCGGCTTCGAACCCGGCCGGGATGTGTCCATTGCGCTGGATATCGCAGCCTCGGAATTTGGCCGCAACGGGCAGTATCAACTCGCGCTGGAAGGCCAATCCCTGGACTCGGACGGCCTGTGCGAAAAGCTCCTGGGTTGGATCGGCAAATATCCCATCGTCTCGATCGAAGATCCTCTGGCCGAGGATGACGAGCGCGGGCTGATCGCGTTCACCAAGGCGGCAGGCGACAAAGTCCAGGTGGTTGGCGACGACTATCTGGTGACGAACGCCGAGCGCGTCACGCAAGCAGCCTCCAAGGGGGCCTGCAACACCGTCCTGATCAAGCCGAACCAGGCCGGCACGGTCACCGAAACGCGCGCGGCGCTGGATGCCGCCAGGCACGCCGGATTTCGCACCATCGTGTCCGCCCGGTCGGGGGAGACCGAAGACGTCGCGATCGTCCATCTGGCCACGGGCTGGAACGCGGGCCAATTGAAGGTCGGTTCATTTGCCCGCTCGGAGCGCATGGCGAAATGGAACGAGGGCATCCGCCTTGAGACCGGCGATGACCGCCCCGGCGACTTCATCGGCGCAGCCGCCCTTGCGGGCCGCTAAGGCCCGGACCACTAAAACAACATCGGAGACATGCAATGAGCGTTGGTCACACCCTGGCGGGACGCCCGCCCATCGATAGCGGCAGCGAGCGCGAGCAGATCGTCGAGCGCGCCTTGAAAAAGGTCACTTGGCGGTTGATTCCGTTCTTGTTCGTCTGCTACTTCTTTGCCTATCTCGACCGGGTCAATGTCGGCTTTGCCAAGCTGCAGATGTCCAACGCGCTTTCGTTCAGCGAGGCGATATACGGCCTGGGCGCGGGGATCTTCTTCATCGGCTACTTCCTGTTCGAGGTGCCGAGCAACATGATCCTGCACCGCGTGGGCGCCAGGAGGTGGATCGCCCGCATCATGATTTCCTGGGGCCTGATCTCGGCCGCCATGATGTTTGTGCAAACGCCGGCCGCGTTCTATGTGCTGCGGTTTCTGCTCGGCGTGGCGGAGGCGGGATTCTTCCCTGGCATCATTCTGTACCTGACCTACTGGTTCCCCGCCGCCAGGCGCGGCCGGATCACCGCGCTGTTCATGGCCGCCATTCCGGTGTCTGGCATCATCGGCGGTCCTTTGTCCGGCTGGATCCTGGATCATTTCGACGGCAGCATGGGCATGGACGGCTGGCAATGGCTGTTCCTGCTCGAGGGCCTGCCTACGGTCTTTATCGGCATATCCGTCCTGTTTGTGCTGACAGATCGCGTGAACGACGCCACGTGGCTTACCGGCGACGAAAAGCAGGCCCTGACCGAGACCTTGAACGCCGAGGCCAACACCCAGGAACAAAACAGCTTCGTGCTGGCGCTGAAAGACCGCCGCGTCTGGACGCTGTGCATGATCTACTTCTGCATCCAGATGGGTGTCTACGCCATCAGCTTCTGGCTGCCCACCCTTATCAAGGCCAGCGGCATCGAGTCCAGCACGGCCATTGGCCTGGTCAGCGCCGTGCCCTACATCGCGGCCGCCATCACCATGCTGATCATCGGCTATTCCGCGGATCGCAAACGCGAACGCCGCTGGCACCTGATCGTTCCGGTGTTGATGGCGGGCATAGGCGTGATGGGCGCGGCCTACTTCCCGCCGACCAGCATGCTTGCCTTGGCCTCATTGACCCTGGCCACGATGGGCTTCTTCACGGCGTTGCCCATGTTCTGGCCGCTGCCTTCCGCGTTCCTGGGCGGCATGGCGGCGGCAGGTGGGCTCGCGATGATCAACTCCTTCGGCAATCTGGCGGGGTTTGTCAGTCCCTACCTGGTGGGGTGGGTACGGACCTCGACGGGCTCGGCCGGCATGGCCCTGTATATTCTGGCTGGCATCGCGCTGATCGGCGCCGTGCTTATCCTCACCATACCGGCACGTTCGGTCAATCGTTAAGACTCACATGAAGCGCAACCGCAAAGCCAAGATCGTCGCCACGCTGGGCCCCTCCTCTTCTTCGCCGGAAATGATCAAGGCGCTGTTCGAGGCCGGCGTGGACGTGTTCCGCCTGAACTTCAGTCATGGCTCTCACGATGATCATCGTCAACGCTTTGATGTGATCCGTTCCCTGGAAGCCGCCTACAACCGGCCGACCACCGTGTTGCTTGATTTGCAGGGGCCCAAGCTGCGGATCGGGCAGTTCCAGGCAGGATCGGTGACGCTGGTGGCGGGGCAGTCGTTCCGCCTGGATCAGGACCCGGCCCCGGGAACGAACCAGCGCGTGGAACTGCCGCATCCGGAGATCTACCTGGCCAATATGGGCCCCGGCGCATCCTTGCTGCTCGACGATGGCCGCGTGAGGCTGGAGGTAATCGCCAGCACGCCATCCCATATCGACACGCGAGTCGTGGTCGGGGGCATGTTGAGCGCGCGTAAAGGCGTCAACGTGCCCGACACCATCCTGCCGCTCAGCCCGCTGACCGCCAAGGACATCGCCGATCTCGAATTCGGCCTGTCCCTGGGAGTGGACTGGATTGCGCTGTCGTTCGTGCAACGCGCAAGCGATATCGAGGACCTGCGCGCCCGCGTCGGCGGCCGCGCCTGGCTGATCGCCAAGATCGAGAAACCCAAGGCGCTGGAGAGCATCGGGGAGATCGTCCAGGCCGCCGACGCCATCATGGTGGCCCGTGGCGACCTGGGCGTGGAACTGCCTCCTCAGAAGGTGCCTGTCGCGCAGCGCGCCATCATCCGCGAATGCCGTCAGCGGGGCCGGCCGGTCATCGTGGCGACCCAAATGCTGGAGTCCATGATATCCGCGCCCATCCCCACGCGGGCCGAGGCCTCGGACGTCGCCACCGCCATCTATGAAGGTGCGGACGCCGTCATGCTGTCGGGCGAAACCGCGATGGGCGCGCACCCGCTGGAAGCCGTGTCCATCATGGCCCATATCATCGCCGAGGTGGAATCAGACACGACTCATCTGTCGGCACAGGATGCCGTTCAGCCGATGACAAGCGCCACCCCCAGCATCGCGGACGCCCTCGCCCTGTCTCTGCGCGAGGTCGCCCGCGCCTTGGCCATCCCGTGCGCCGTGACCTACACGGACTCTGGCGCCACCTGCCTGAGCGCCGCGCGTGAAAGGTTGCGCTCCGATATCCTGGCGCTGACCCCGAAGCGCACCACGGCACGCCGATTGGGCCTGGTCTGGGGCACGCATTGCGTACAGACGCAGGGTGTCGAAAGCGTAGACGAAATGACAGACACCGCCTGCGCCATCGCACGCGCCGAAGGACTGGCCACATCCGGCGATACCATCTCCATTACCGCCGGCCTGCCCTTTGGCGAGGCCGGCACCACGAATCTGCTCCGCATGGTCAAGCTTGCCTGAAACGCGATGCCCGTGACTTCCCGGCCCCTCAGGGCGCAGCCGGCCTGATGTTCTGGTTGTGCCGGAACAGGTTCTGCGGATCGTACCGGGTCTTCACCTGGACCAGCCGGTCAAAGTTCGCCCCGTAGGCCGCGCCTACCCGGCCGGTCTCTTCCTGGGTCAGGAAGTTCACATAAACCCCTCCTTGCGAATAAGGCTCCGTGGCCCGGAAGATTTCCCGCGCCCATGCGATGCAGCGGTCATCGTCCTTGGGATCGTCCCAACGCCCATGCACATTCATGGCGAACTGCGCCGAGCGGTGCGGATACGCGGTTGTGGGAACCGGGGTGCGCGTCGGGGCGCCGCCGATGTGGCCGAAGAAGATCTCGCACTGCGGCGACGGCACGCTCTCCACCGCGGCGATCACGGCGTCGATCAAGCCGTCCTGCAGCGATTCAAGATTGTGCGATTTCCAGTAGTTGCGCGACCCCGGCGTCAGCAAGGGATCGAAGGCCTTCTGCCAGGCCGCATAGGGCATGGGACCCAGATGCTCGCCGTACGGCTTGCCCAGCGCCCGCACCACCTCGACGGCGTCGGGTCCCTTCTCCACGGCTCCGGTATAGCAGACGGCGAACGCAACGATAGGCTTGCCATGCGCGGATTCCGGCAGGAACGGCAGCGGCGGCGCCTGTCTGAGCACGGCCCATACCGTCAGTTCTTCGGGCATGGTCCGCAGCGCCTCGCGATACTTCACAAGTGCCTCCCTGCCCTGTTCCAGCGGCAGCACCACCAGCCCCCCGAATACCTCCGGCCCCACGGGATGCAGCTGGAATTCGAACATGGTGACCACGCCGAAATTCCCGCCCCCGCCCCGGATCGCCCAGAACAGGTCTTCATTTTCCTGTTCGCTGGCGTGCAGGAACTGGCCGTCCGCGGTGACGACATCCGCCGACAACAGATTGTCGACGGTGAGGCCGAACCGGCGGCTGAGCCAGCCGAAGCCCCCGCCCAAAGTCAGGCCGGCGACGCCGGTCGTCGAATTGATGCCTAAGGGCACCGCCAGGCCGAACGCCTGCGCTTCGTGGTCAAGATCGGCCAGCGTGGCGCCAGGCTCCACATAGGCCCTGGCGAGCCCGGGGTCGATCCGCACCGACTTCATCGGCGCAAGGTCTATCATCATCCCGTCATCGCAAACGGCGGTGCCGGCAATGTTGTGGCCGCCGCCGCGCACCGAAATCAACAACTTGTTCTCGCGTCCGAAATCCACCGCCTTGCGCACATCGGAAACCCCTGCGCACCGCACGATGACGGCGGGCCGGCGGTCAACCATGGCATTCCAGATTTTCCGGGCATCGTCGTAGCCGGCATCGCCGGGCGCCAGGACCTGGCCTCTTACCGAGGCGCTCAATGCTTCGAGGGCGCCACTGGACAGTTTGTTCATCACACACCTCCTTGAAGGTGATGCTTCCAAACAACGTCTACAGCAAGCCGTCTATCTCTTGGGGCGCGACATGGGATACGCCTCCTGGGGAAGGGGCCATGACCCTGAGCACCGATGCCCGGCAGACGCCGCGCGGGGTGAGGCGGCAAACGCCCATTTCGCGTGCCGGAGCGTGCGTGATCAGAAAGTATAGGTCTTTCAGCCGCCGATGGAGGCTCAGGGTTTGCTCCGGGCGCCCTGGCCCCGGTTGCGCTGGCTCTGCTGATCCTGCCCGGTGCCTATCTGGGACACATGGCCCTCTTTTTTGGTGCGATTCTGCGTGTCGCGATGGCTTGCTTGCGTGCTGCGGGGCGTATCGTCCTCGCTCCTGTCCGGCGTGTTCCTGGCCGGCGCGTTTTCCTTGGACTTGGTCATGGCGTGGCTCCTGTTTCAAGGGGATCCGAAACTCCCAGCAAACCGTGTTCCCGCTCGTCTGCTGCATCTCGACTAGGGCCGATTCACTGAAAGGCGGATAGGCCAATCCTGGCGTGGGTGCTAAGAATAGAAGCCATGCGACCGTGACTGCGCCTCAAGGCCAGAATCGCCGCATCCGGCACAAAAAGCATGACATTCAGGAGAAGAAAATGGCTTCGGGATCAAGGCTGTCCGACGTAATCGTAAAGCTCCCTGATCGTTCAACCTGCCGCATCGAACGGCGTTTGATTGCAAAGAGGAGCCAGGATGTCTCCTCCGTGCCCAAGTACGTGTGCACACTGCCGACCGGGGAACCCGTCACCTGGCTGGGAGGAGGCAAGTACCGCCTTCCCTGCGGCTCGGTGGCCGTCGCCGTCGCGCATAAGCCGCCTGAAAGCTGACGCACGCTATCCATCGTTGTCCGGCCTTGCCGTGGTGCGCTGGCAAAGCTACCTCCATCCGACGGGCAGCGCCGCGCCTTCCACGCACGCCACCAGCGCATCTCCCTGCCCGGCGCCAACGAGGTGCCCGCCGGTGAAATCGGAGAAAGCCGGCAACACGGTGATCTCCGGCCGCAGCCAGAACGCAGGCCAGCTGCGCGGCACGCCCGGCACGCGGGTCTTGGGATGGACGTGACCCGCGATCACATGGCGGCCCTGCGGATCCGTGCGCGGCAGATGGCGGAACAGAAAGGGACCATCGCCACGCGCGTCGCCCAGCTGGCGCACGCCCAGGGCCTCGCCGTCCAGGGCGCGGTCGTGATTGCCGGTGAGGACCGCGACATCCAGTCCGGCATGCTCCCGCCGCCAGTCAACCCAGGCATCGCGCCAGGCGGCCCGCGACGCGGGGCCGTGCAGCACATCGCCTACGATCCATAGTTCCCGCGCCGCGGTCGCCGCCACCAGATCCGCCAGGCGTCGAAGGTCATCCCGCGTGGCGCCGCGCGGCACCGCGATGCCGGCCTGGCGAAACACATGGCTTTTTCCCAGATGCAGGTCCGCGATGATCAGCCGCGATCGCGCGGGCCAATGCATGGCGCGCGCGCCCAGCAGGACCACGGGCTCGCCGGCCAGCGCGACGGCAAGCCCCTCATCCGGTGATCCGGGCATAGCGCTTCTCCAGTTGCGCGGCGGCGCGCTTGACGCGGGCCTGCCAGGTTTCCGTGCTGAGCTGTCCGCGCAGGCTTTCCGTCCACAGCGGAAACGAAAGAGGCGTCAGCGCGCGGGGTTCGCACAGCGCCAGCTCCCGGTTCCGGCAGTCCTGCAGCGCCGCCATCAGGCGCGGGGCTTCAAGCTGCAACTCGAAGACCTCCCGCTCGGCCTGCGCCAGCAGCAGATGATCCGGATCGTAGCGGCGCAGCACATCGTAGAGCAGGCCGCTGGAAGCCTGCACCTGGCGCAGCGAGCGCGCCGCCCTGCCCGGCAGCGAAGGCGTCAGCAGGCCGGCGACGCGCGCGATTTCCCGGAACTGCCGGCGCGCCAGCTCGCCCAGGTTGACGCCGTCGCGCAGGTCGTCGGCCATGCGCTCCGGGCTCATGAGTTGCCGCAGCAGCGCGCCGTCCAATGCGGCGGGTTGCGCCAACGTCAGCATCAGGCCGTAGTCATTGACGGTGTAGGAAAACGTGTTCGGCTGGCGCCTGCCCCAGCGCAGCGCGATCATCGCGGCCATGCCTTCGTGGACGGCGCGGCCGGCGAAGGGAAACAGGAACAAGTGCAGGCCGCGCCGCGTGCCGATCCGCTCGGCCACCAGCCGTCCGCGGTCTGGCAGGCTGCTGGCCTGCTGCTGTATCCGCAGCAGCGGTTCCACGGCACGCATTTCCGGATGCGGGCCGGGATGCGCATAAAGGCCCTCCACTTCGCTGGCCAATTGCGTGGACAAGGGCATGCGTCCGCCCTGCCAGGTCGCGACCGGCCCGTCGCCGCCCTTGGACCGCCGCACATAGGCGGTCATGCCCTCCAGCCTCACCAGCTCCAGCGCTCGGCCCGCGAACTGGAAGCGGTCGCCCGGGCGCAGGCGCGCCAGGAAGCCTTCTTCCACCGAGCCCAGGCTTCCTCCACGCAGGTACCTCACAGCCACGGCGCCGTCGGCGGTGATGGTTCCGATCGACAGGCGATGACGCAACGCGATGCGGCGGTCATGCACGCGGTAACAGCCATCGTCATCGCGCACGACGCGGTGAAAGTCCGGGTACTGCGCCAATGCGCGGCCGCCCTGCACGATGAAATCCAGCACGGTTTGCCACGTGCCGGCCTCAAGCGCCGCATAGGCATGCGTGCCACGCAGCTCCCGATACAGCGCGTCCGCGTCGAATCCGCCGCCCAGCGCCAGCGTCACGGCATGCTGCGCCAGCACATCCAGGCTGCCGGTCGGCGGTCGCCTGGATTCGATCTCGCCGCGCGCGATCGCCTGGCGGGCCGCGGCATACTCGATCAGTTCCAGCGCCTGCGCCGGCACACAGATGACGTGGCCGGACTCGCCCGGCCGATGCCTGGCGCGGCCGGCGCGTTGCAGCAGGCGGGCAACGCCTTTGGGGCTGCCGATCTGCAACACCTGGTCCACGGCGGGAAAGTCCACGCCCAGATCAAGGCTGGACGTGGCCACCACGCAGCGGATGGCGCCATCGCGCAGGCCCTGCTCGGCCGCGGCCCGCAGCCGGGGATCCAGCGAGCCATGGTGCAGCGCCAGCGTGGCCAGGTCTTCGGGCCAGATCGATTCCAATGCGCGATGCCACAGCTCGGCCTGCGCGCGGGTGTTCGTGAACAGCAGGCTGGCGCGCACATCGAAGATGCGCTTGAAGACTCGCGGCAATTGGGACAGGCCCAGATGCCCGGCCCATGGCAATGCGCCGCTGCGCTCGGGCAAGAGGGTCGTGACCTGCACCTTGCGCGGCCGCGCGCCCGCGACCAGCGGACTGTCCGGCGCATGCGGCAGCAGCACCGCGCGCGCTTCCTCCAGATTGCCCAGCGTGGCGGACAGGCCCCAGGTCCGCGCCTGTGGCGACAGGCGCCGCAGCCGCGCCAGGCACAGCTGCAGCAGCACGCCGCGCTTGTTGCCCAGCAGTTCATGCCACTCGTCCACCACGATGCAGCGCAGCGCGCGAAAACGCGCGGACGCGTCCGGATACGACAGCAGCAGCGCCAGGGACTCGGGCGTGATCACCAGCACCTGCGCCTTGCCCTGGCGGGCCAGTCGCTTGTCGCGCGCGCTGGCGTCCCCCGTGCGCAATGCGACCGTCCATGCGACATCCAGGTCGCCGGCGGTTTGCGCCAGCGCCCGCGCCGTGTCGGCGGCCAGCGCCCGCAGCGGCGTCACCCACAGCACGCGCGGCCCCTCGCCTGCCGGCGCGCACGCCGTCGCATCGGCGGCCAGCGCTTCCAGCAATGGGCCGCCGAAGGCCGCCAGGGTCTTGCCGCTGCCGGTCGGCGTATGCAGCAGGCCCGAATCGCCCGCCAGATACCGCCGCCAGGTCTCGCGCTGGAATGGCGCGGGCTTCCAGCCCCGCGCCGCGAACCACCGCGCCAGCGGCGCGTCCCGGCCGCGGGGCGCGCCGCTCATCGCGCCAGCGCCTTCAGTGTGTCCAGCTGGTCGGCCTGCTCGGCCGGCTTGTCATGCCGCCAGCGCAGGATGCGCGGAAAGCGCACCGCCACGCCGGACTTGTGCCGCTTCGACAGGTTGACGCCCTCGAAGCCCAGCTCGAACACCTGCACCGGATCGACCGAGCGCACCGGGCCGAAACGCTCCCGCGTGTGCGCCCGCAGCCAGCGGTCCAATTCCAGGATCTCTTTGTCGTCCAGCCCGGAATAGGCCTTGGCGACGGGCACCAGCGCATCGCCTTGCCACAGGCCGAAGGTGTAGTCGGTATAGAGCGTGCTGCGGCGACCGTGGCCGGATTGCGCATACAGCAGCACGGCGTCCACGGTAAGAGGATCGATCTTCCACTTCCACCAGTCTCCGCGCCGGCGGCCGCTTTGGTAGGCGGCGCTGCGGCGTTTGAGCATGAAGCCCTCCACCCCGCGCTCGCGCGACTCCGCGCGCAACGCCCGCGCGTCTTCCCAATTGGCCGGCGCCACGACCGGCGACAGCCGCAGGCGCGGGTCGGGATGCCGCCGCAGCAGCGCCTCCAACTGGTTGCGCCGTTCTGCTTGCGGCAGGTCGCGCAAGTCGGCTCCGTTCAACTCCAGCAAGTCATAGGCCAGCATCCGCACCGGCGCCTCGGCCAGCCACTTGGGACCCGGCTTCAGGCGCTGGATGCGGGTCTGCAGGGCGGAGAACGACATCGGACCGGACGTGTCGTCCTGCCAGGCCAGCAGTTCCCCGTCCAGCACGCAATCCCTATCCAGCGCGGCGGCGGCGGCCTCGACTTCGGGAAAGCGTCCGTCCAGGCGTTCTTCGCCCCTGGACCAGAGCGCGACTTCCCCGCGGCGCCGGATCAGCTGCGCGCGGATGCCGTCCCACTTCCATTCGAGCAGCCAGTCTTCTATGGCGCCGAGTCCGGCCAGGTCGCCTTCCAGCGGCGAAGCCAGGAAGAAGGGATACGGCTGCTGGCGGTCGCCAGGGAGTTCTTGCGCGCTGAGCAGATCGCGCAGGAATGCGGGACTGGGCGTCCATGCGCCCAGCATGCGCTGCGCGATCCGCGCGATCGGCACTCCCGACATTTCCGCCAGCGCCTGCTGCACCATGCGCTGCGACACCCCGACGCGCAGCGCGCCGGTCAGCAGTTTGTTGAAGACCAGGCGTTCATCGAAGGGCAGGCCCAGCCAGGCCGCCACGACCACCTCGCGGCGCTCGGCTTCGTCGCGATTGGCGACCGGCACCAGGACCTCTTCGATCCAGTCCGCCAGGCCGCGTTCAGGCGCCGCCTGCCGCGGGTCCGGAACCAGCAGCGCCAGGGTCTCGGCCAGGTCGCCCACCTGGTCGTAGCTGGCGTCCACCAGCCAGGGCGCGGTGTCCGATGCCATCGCGGCCCAGGCTCGCAGTTCGCCCACCGCCGCAATCTTCCGGCGAGCGCTGGTGACTTTGCCGCCCGCCAGCAGATACAGCGCCCAGACGGCATCGCGCGGCGGCGCATCGCGAAAGTACGCGACCAGCGCCGCACGCTTGTCCAAGGTGGCGGTGCTGCGGTCCAGCTCCTGATACAAGGCCGCGAATCGCTTCATGCTTCGGTCCGTCTCCCAGGGCCTGCGCGAGGCTCCTTTCAGTGTGTACAGGCCCTAGTCGTCCTCGCCGTACTGCGTGGCCAAGGTTTCGGCGGCCACGCCGGCTTCGTTCAGCGTGCGCACCAGCGCGTCGGTGTCGCCGTGCGTGGCGATCACGCGGCGCGCTCCGGTCTCGCGGATCGTGCGCAGCAGGTCGGGCCAGTCCGCGTGGTCGGAGACGACAAAGCCGCGATCCATGTTGCGCCGGCGCCGGTTGCCGCGCAGCCGCATCCAGCCAGAGGCGAATCCGTGCTGCGCCTTGCGGAACCGGCGCAGCCACGCGCTGCCGGCCGCCGACGGCGGCGCCAGGATCAATTCCCCAGCAAATCCCGTACCCGGCGCCGCGGGCGCGCCGTCCGCGTCAATGACCAGCCGGGTGTCGGCCATGACGATGCCCGCGCGCCGATATACCTCCACGCCCGCCGCGATGGCGCCATGCAGATAAACCGGCCGGTCCATGAACGGCTTCAGTTCCGCCAGCAACCGCTGCGCCTTGCCCAGCGCATAGCAATACAAGATGGCGGCCTCGCCTCGCGCGGCGCAATGATCGCGCCATTGCACAATGTCCTGCGCCACGTCGGCGGCGCTCGGCCACCGGTAGATCGGCAGGCCAAAGGTGGCCTCGGTGATGAAGGTATCGCAGGCGACGACCTCGAAGGGGCTGCAGGTGGGATCGGGCTGGCGCTTGTAGTCTCCGGAGACTACCCAGACCTGACCTTCGGCCTCGATGCGGACCTGGGCCGACCCCAGGACGTGACCCGCCGGATGCAGGGACACGCGGGCCTCCCCCAGCGTGAAGGCCTGACCATAGTCATGGACGCGGTAGTCCTGCGCCCCCAGGCGCCACTGCAGGATGGGTAGCCCTTCCGCGCTGGTGTGATAGCAGCCCATGCCCGCACGGGCATGGTCGCCGTGGCCGTGGGTCAGGACGGCCACGTCCACCGGTTGCCAGGGATCTATGTGGAACCGCCCGGCCGGGCAATACAGGCCTTCCGGACGCAATTGCACGATGTCGCGCATGGCTCGCTCCCGATACGGCGCGGCGCAGGAAATGTCGAAGCCGCATTGCATTCCTTATAACGCGAAGGCCGGTAGTGCCGAAACCTTGCGTAAAGGAGAAAATAGGCGCTGGCGGCGATCGCCAGCCCACCGGATTCCTGATGCCCCAGCCCTCGATGCCTTCCTTGCTCGACCAGACATTGCGCGCCGTCGCGCGCCGCTATCGCTTGCCCGCGATTCCGGCCGCCGGGGCCGCACAATCCGATCCGGCAACGGCGCTCGCGCTCGCGATCGAGCAGGCCCGCAAGGATGTGGCCGGCGGCGTGATGCCGGACGCGGCGTCCAGGCGCTTTTTCGTGGAAGCGCTCGCGCGCCTGATTCACGACGCCATGCGCGCGGAGCGCGGCGATCCCGTCTTTCAGGCCATGGTCCTGCGGCACCGCGTGCCGCGCGTGCGCGAGCATGCTTCGCTCTGCGCGCATGCCGATCAGGATCGCCGCGAGGTCCGCGCCGCCATCAACGCAATCGCCCATCCCGGCAAACAGCAGCGCATGCCGCCAGGCCCGCAAAGCGAGGCATTGGCGCAACTGCACGCCGCAGCGGACACGGCATCCTGGCCCGCGCTTTCGGACAGCGCGCGGCGCATTGCCGCGATGCCGGAGTTGTCCGCCGAATCGCCGCTCAGGCGCGGCCTGGCGCGATTGCTGGACGGCCCCGCGCTGGCGCGCCTGATGCGTCTGCACGACTTGGCGTCGGATGAACTCGTGCAGCAGTATCAATCGCTGTGGGACCGGCAAGGTCCGCAGTCCGGCAGCCCCGAAGCCGCCGAGCAAAGCTCGGCGGCACGGCAGCGAGGCGCCGCGGTCGAGGCATTGACCGCGCAGGCGCTCGAAGCACTCGCCCGTGCCCTTGGCGAGGAAACCGGTCATGCATACCGGGTGGTGACCTCGATGCGCGTACCCGCGGCCATACCCGGCAGCGCCGACCGCGCCAAGACCGAGTGGGACGCGGTGCTGCTGCGGCAAGCGTTCATCGCCGATGCCGCGCCGGTCTGGGATGTTTGCCTGCTGGCGGAAGCAAAGGCGTCCGCCGTCGCGGCAGCCACCGACCTGCCGCGTCTGCTGCGCGGCATGCGCCTGCTGGCGCAGGCGGACGAACAGGTCGTCTATCCGTTTGCCTGCGAGCAGGGCACGGTGCGCCTGAACGGCGCATCGCTAAAGGCGCTGAGGACCGACGAAGCCAGCCTGGCCGCCACGGTGCTCTATTGCTGCGATGCGCCCGCCGATGCCGCTCCGCGGCTGCTCGCCGCGCCCTGCCGGATGCAGCTCCTGTCCGCGCAAGCCAGCCTGGAGTTCGCCAGCCGCCTGGCCGACGGGCAAGCTGCCGATGCCCGGGACCTTGAGCCCGTATGGCTGCAATTGCTGGAATCCCCGCGTTGGGCGGCCGTGCTTGAGCAGTACCAGGCGCTGCGGCTCGGCCGCAAGCTGATGGTGCATACGGAAGACCTGTTGGCCGCCGTCGATGTCAGCCAACGCGGGCGTCCCTGCCCCAGTCCCGCAGATGCCGCTCGATGTGCTCGCGAATGAAGTCGGCCAGCACGCGCGTCGCCATGGACGGAAAGCGGTTGGGTGCGGTAAGCAGGTAAATAGCGTCGCCGACCCCTTCGGGTTCGAACTCGGGCAGCACCTCCAGCAGGTCCCGGTCGCGTAACTGGCTCCATACCGCGTAGCGGGGCAGCAAGGCCACGCCCAGCCCCGCCACGACGGCGTCCCGCAGAAACGGATAGTCGCCCGATTGCAGCCTGGGCGCGACGCGCAGGATGAGCGGGTCTCCGTGCTCCTGCTTGAGGCGCAGGTCAAAGCGGCGGCCCAGGGACTGCGGCGCAATCAGATCGCATCGTCCCAAGTGCTCCATCTTTTGCACCGGCCCGTTGTCCGCCAGGAATGCCGGCGAGGCGCACAGGCACCACTGGATTCCGCATACGCGGCGCGCAACATGATCCTCGGGCGGCGAGGAGGTGATTTTCAGCGCGAGATCGACCTCGGCGGAGATCAGGTCCCCGATGCCGTCGTTGATATGCACGCGCAGCGAAATATCGGGATGGGTGCGCGCGAAGTCGAGCAGAACGGGCGCCAGATACAGATGGCCCAGGCCTGTCGGCAGGCGGATGCGCACATCGCCCCTGACGGCTCCGTCCAGGCTGTCGATGGCGGCCTGCACCGCGCGCATTTCATCGAGCAGGCGGATGCCGTGCTGGTAGAGCAGTTGGCCGGCCTGCGTCAGCTCCACGTGCCGCGTGGTCCGCCGGAAGAGCTGCGCGCCCAGATCCAGTTCAAGCCGCTTTAGCCGGTGAGACATGTTCGAACGCGTCATGCCGCAACGCAGGGCAGCGGCGCTCAGATTGCGCGACTCCACCATTGCCACGAACAGTCTGACCAGGTTCAGGTCCGGCATATTGTCAATCATGATTCACCATTCAAGGCACAAACCGGTGGATTGTCCAGTGCTGCCAGCGAGTCTAGCATCGACCGCATTGTCCTTGCCTCTCATCGCACCCTAATGCCGACCACGCCGTTCGACCTCTCTTCCGGCCCCTATTCAGGGTTGCGCGTGCTGGACCTCAGCCAGGGAATCGCAGGTCCGTACTGCGCCCAGATTCTCTGGCAGCAAGGCGCCGATGTGGTGAAGGTGGAGCCGCCGGACGGCGACTGGGGCCGCCATGTCGGCGTCGTGCGCGACGGCCAGAGCGCGCTGTCGATTTCCTATAACGTGGGCAAGCGTGGCGTGTGCGTGGATGCACGCCAGCCGCGGGGCAAGGCCTTGCTGGCGCAGATGGCGCAACGCGCCGATATCGTGATCCAGAACTTCCGACCCGGCGTCGCCGAGCGCATGGGCGTGGGCTACGACAGCCTGGCCGAGCGCAACCCCGGCCTGGTGTATGTGTCCATCAGCGGCTACGGACCGGATGGGCCCAGCTCCAACGCGCCGGCTTCGGACTCGGTGATGCAGGCCGACAGCGGGCTGATGTTCGCGAACCAGACGTCCGATGGCGAGCCGCGCCGGATCGGCATGCTGATGGCCGACATCGCCACCGCGCTGTATGCGGTCCAGGCTACCAGCGCCGCCCTGTATCAGCACGCGCGCAGCGGCCGCGGCCAGCATGTGCGACTGAGCCTGTTCCAGGCCTGCGCCGCCTTGCAGGTGAACGACATCCTGGCGTTCGGCATGACGGGCGAACGCCAGGCCGGCGCGGTCAGCGCGCCCAACGGCGTATTCGCTACCGCGGACGTAAGCCTGTCCGTCCTGGCGCTGAACAACGATCAGTTTGCCCGGCTTTGCCGCGCGCTGGATCGGACCGACTGGCTGGCCGATCCGGCCCTTGCCAGCAACGCGGGTCGCATGGCGCAGCGCGAACGCCTGCACCGCGAGCTGTCCATTCAACTGGCGGCGCGGCCTGCCGCGCACTGGGTGGAGCGATTGGCGCGCGAAGACGTGCTGCACGCGCAGGTCAGGGACTACGACAGCCTGGCCGCGCACCCGCAGGCCGCGCATATCGGTCTGCTGGAACCCCTGGCGCAACCCGGTGGCGAGTCCCTGCCATTCGCGCGTGTGCCGGGCGCGGGTGCGCGCAGGCCCCTGCGGGCCGCGCCCGCCATCGGCCAGCACACGGTTGCCGTGCTGACGGAGTGGGGTGTGCCGGCCCCGGACATCCAGTCCATGCTGGACGCGGGCGTGCTGCGCCAGGCGGCGGCGCCGCAAGGAGACCATTGATGCGCGCCCTGATCTGCCAGCGTCACGGACCGGTTGAGGACGTCGTGCCGGGAGACATGGCGGACGCCCCGCCCCCGGGGCCCCACGAAGTCACTGTCGCCGTGGAATACGCAAGCGTCAGTCACGCGACCAGGCTGCTGATCGAAGGGAGCTACCAAAGCCGGCCACCGCTGCCCTTCGTCCCCGGGACGGAAGCAGCCGGGCGCGTCATTGCATGCGGCGCGGAAGTCACACGCCTGAAGCCGGGCGACAAGGTGGTGGCGCTGTCGCGTTGGGGTTGCTACGCGGAACGTCTGACTCTGCCCGATCACACGGTCTATCCCGTGCCCGACGATTTGCCGCTGCTGTCCGCCCTGCCCGTTCCCATTTCGTACGGGACCGCCTATTGCGCCTTGCTGTGGCGTGCCGCCATGCAACCCGGCGACACCGTGCTGGTGCTGGGCGCCGGATCCGGCGTCGGTCTGGCGGCCGTGGAAATCGCCTCATCGCTGGGCGCCACGGTGCTGGCATGCGCCAGCACCGACGCCAAACGCCAGGCCGCGCTGGCCGCGGGCGCCGCGCATGCATTCGCGGCGGACGAAGGCATGGCGCAGGCCGTCAAGGCGGCAAGCGCCGGGCGCGGCGCCGACGTGGTGCTCGATGCCGTGGGCGGCGACGCGTTCGAGCGCAGCGTGCGAGCGGCGGCGGCCAATGCGCGGATGGTGTCGGTGGGTTTCGCCAGCGGCCGCGTTCCCGATGTGCCGCTGAACCTGCTGCTTGTGAAGAACATTGCCCTGCATGGGTTTTTCTTTGGCCGCTACATAGGCTGGACGCCCGCCGACGAACGCATCGTCCACGCGCCCGCCATGCAGCGGACCATGTCCACTTTGTTTGCCTGGGCCCGCAGCAAGCGGATCCGGCCAGCTGTAACGGCGGTCTATCCGATCACCGGTCTTGCCGCAGCACTCGCCGCCCTGGAAAGCCGACAAGTCGTCGGCAAGGTGGCGATCACAACAACGACGGAGACAAACCCATGCACGCCACTACCGCCCGACCCGCCCGCAGGGCGCGCATAGCGCAATGCACCGGCCAATTGGCCGCCGCAGCACTGACCGCAGGCCTTGCCGCAAGCCCATTGGCCGCCCTGGCTGCGGACGCCGGATTTCCCACCAAGCCCATCACCATGGTCGTCCCCTACCCGCCGGGCGGTCCGACGGATATCGTGGCGCGCCTGGTCGCCGCGGAAATGTCCAAGACCATCGGCCAGAACATCATCGTGGACAACAAGCCCGGCGCAAGCGGAATGATAGGCGCCGATCTCGTGGCGCGCGCCGCGCCCGATGGCTATACCTTCCTGGCCAACGCATCGCTGCACGTGATCAATCCGTACATCTATGCGTCGATGCGCTATGACGCCTTCAAGGATTTCGCGCCCATCACCCAGCTGGCGGACGTGCCGCTGGTGCTGGTGGTGCCGCAGACAGCCAAGATCCACACCGTTCAGGACCTGATCGCGCAGGGCAGGACGCAAGCGCTGAACTTCGGCTCGGCGGGATCCGCGTCGGCGCAGCAGCTCGCCGGCGAGTCGTTCAAGGTGCGCTCAGGGCTGCCGATGCAGCATGTGCCTTACAAGGGCAGCGCGCCGGCGTTGACGGATCTGGTGGGCGGACAGATCCAGCTGATGTTCGACTCGATGCCTTCGGCCATGCCGTTCATCAAGTCGGGAAAGCTGCGGGCGGTGGCGGTCACGACGGCAAGGCGGGTGGATGAGCTACCCGACGTGCCGACCATGGCGGAATCCGGTTTCCCGGGCTTCGATATCAGTACCTGGTACGGCCTGTGGGCGCCGAAGGGCACGCCGCCCGAGATCGTGGCCAAGCTGGCCGACCATGCCGCCCGGGCGCTCAAGCAACCCAACGTCGTGACGCAATACGCAGGACTGGGCGCTAAGCCGGTGGGATCGGACCCCGCCACCTTCGCGCGCTTCAACATCTCCGAGGGAGAAAAGTGGCGCGACATCGTCCGGGCAGCGCAGATTACCCCGCAATAGTGGGACAGCGGGCTCTCAGCTTGACTGCGGCATCCGCGGAAGCGCCCGGAAGGCGCGGCCGCGGATCGTCACCATGAGTACTTCAGCGTGGCCAGCACCAGGCGCCCGGCGCCATAGGTGCAGGCGGTGGACGTCACGCAGGTGCCCACATAGGTGCGGTCAAAGAGGTTGCTGGCGTTCAGCGCCAGCGTCAGCCCGCGCATCGCCGGCTGCATCTGGCCGAAGTCATAGGACAAGGCGGCATCGACCAGCGTGACGGCCGGAATCCGCAGCGTGTTGGCCGGGTCGCCCCAATCGGCGCCGATGTAGCGCACGCCCGCGCCCAGGCCCAGGCCCTGCAGCGGCCCGTCCTGAACCTTGTAGCCCAGCCAGGCCGCCGCCTGGTGCGCCGGCGCGTAGTACTGCTTCTTGCCTACGCGCGATTCCGGCACGCCGTTGACGATGTCGGCATTGGCGCTTCTGGTCACCACGGCATCGACGTACGAGTACGAGGCGATCAGGTCCCAGCCGCGCGCCAGGCTGGCCTTGCCTTCCAGTTCCATGCCGCGCGCGCGCGTCTGGCCGGTCTGGGTCTGGAAGCCGGGCGGCCGCCCCGGCGTGGTGTCGCTGGTGAGCACATTGTCCTGCGTAAGCTGGTAGACGGAGAGCGTCACCATGCTGTCGCTGCCCGGCGGCTGGTACTTCAGCCCCGCCTCGATCTGCCGGCCCTCTGACGGCCGGAACGGGTTCGACTCGAAATCGGTGCCGCCGGTGGGCGCGAACGACGTGGAATACGCGACGTAGGGCGCCAGCCCGTTTTCCATCAGATAGGTCAGGCCGACCCTGCCGGTGAAGGCGGAATCGTCCTGCGTCACCTTGCCCGAGGTCAGCTGGTTGCGGGTGGTGCTGCGCGCCATGTCATAGCGGCCGCCCAGCGTCAGCAGCCAGCCGCCATAGGAGATCTGGTCCTGCGCATAGATGCCGGACTGCTCGGTGCGCTGGCGGGCGTCGATGCGCGGGATCAGGTCCCGCAAGCCGGGACGCGGCCGGCCATAGACGGGATCGAACAGGTCCAGCGCCGGCACGCCGGCGATGACATTGGCGAACTTGTACGTGTCGCGCATGTCCAGGTAGTCGAAGCCGGCCAGGAATTCGTGTCCGACCGCGCCGGTGCCGAATCGCGCAATCGCCTGAGTGTCGACGTTCAGCGTCGCGCCGGTGCCCTGCCCGCGCGTCATGGTGCGCGACCACGTCCGCATGTCCGCGGGGCTGAGCATGTAGCCCGCCGCGGTGCGGGCCTCGCCCCGCATGTGGCTGTAGCGCAGTTGCTGCTTGACGGTCCAGGTGTCGTTGAACGCGTGCGAGAACAGGTAGCCGCCCGAGTACTGCTCCCGGTCATAGGTATCCCAGCCCGGCTCGCCCGGAAAGCGATCGCGCGGGATGCGGCCATTGGGATTGAAATACAGCGTGCCCGCCGCGGGCAGGTTGCCGTACAGCGGCACCTGATGGTCCTTCTGGTAGAAGCCCAGCAAGCTCAGCGAGGTGGCCGCCGAAGGCCGCCACGTCAGCGCCGGCGCGACGAAGGTGCGATCATCCTTGGTGTAGTGCGAAGACTGGGCCGCGTCGCGCTGCAGCGCGACCAGGCGATAGCTCCATTGGCCGGCCTCGTCCACGGGGCCGGCCAGGTCCAGCGCGGCCTGCGCCCGGCCGTAGCTGCCGGTCTGCAGTTCGATCTCGCGCCGCGGCGTGTCGGTGGGCAGCTTGCTCACCATGTTGATCAGGCCGCCGGGGTTGTTCTGGCCATACAGCACCGAGGACGGTCCCTTGAGCACCTCGACCCGCTCCAGTCCGTATGGCTCGATCTGCAGCATGCCGAAACTGTACGCGCCGAACGGCAGCCGGGCGCCGTCCAGGTTGTTGCGCGCGCCAAAGCCGCCGCGCAGATAGATGTTGTCGTAGCGCAGGTCGGTGCTGCCGCCCGGCGCGTAGACGCCCGGCGTATAGGCCAGCGCTTCGACGATGCTGCGGGCGCCGCGCGCCGCGATCTCGTCGCGCGTGACCACGTTGACCGTCTGGGGAATTTCCAGGATGGGCGTATCGGTCTTGGTGCCGGTGGCGCGGCGCAGCGCCACGATGCCGGCGACCGGACCGTAGGCGGATTCGCCCGCGCCTTCGACTCTCAACGCCGGCAGCAGCGTCACCGGGCTCGCGGGAAGCAGACGCAGCGTATAGACGTTGGCGCCGTCGCGACGCGCCGCCAGCGGCGTGCCCGCCAGCAGCCTCGCCAGCCCTTCCTCGACCGGCCAGGCGCCCCGCAGGCCCGCCGTGCTCCGGCCTTCGGCCAAGGCCGGATCGAACGACAGGTTGATGCGCGCCGCCCCCGCGAACGCGGTGAGCGCCGGTCCCAAGGGCCCGGCTGGAATATCGAACCGCGTCTGCCCGGCCGCGGCAGGCGGACTGGCCGAGGCGGATTGGGCCAGGGCGAGCGGCGCGGCCGCGCCCAGCGCCGCGCATAGCGCGCCGGCAGCGGCCAGGCGTAGCGGCCTGGCCGCGATGTATTTGCTTGAAGACATGCTGATCCCGACAAAGTGCAAGCGAAGGTGCTTTATTGACTTGTCGGATGAGCAGGAAAAAGGGGCCAAAAACTGCTCTTCTGAATTTCAAGACGCCGTGACGCTGACCCAATAACGGGTCCGATACACCACCCGCACCGGCAGGGCGCGCGACACGGCAAGCAGTACGGCGTCGGTGTCGTCTACCTGGAAGCCGCCGGAAATGCGCAGGTCGGCCACCTCCGGATCGCAGCGCAGCAGCCCAGGCCGATAGCGGGCAAGCTCTTGCAGGAAATCGGCAAGCCGCAAGTTGTCCGCGTACAGCACGCCATCCAGCCAGGCCTGCGGCGGATGTGTGCTGGCGGCGGCCGGTTGCGCGGCCTCGGCGGAGAAGTCGGTGCTTTGTCCTGCCTCCAGGACCACGCCCGCGAGCGCCGCGCGCGGCTGCACCCGCACCCGCCCCTCGATGACGGTCACACGGCTGCGCGCCTCCATCTGCCTGACCGCGAAGTACGTACCCAGCGGCTGCACGCTGCCTTCGGCGGTGCGCACCAGCAAGGGTCTGGGATCTGGCGGCCTGGAATGGGCCGAACGCAGCAGTATCTCGCCCGCCACCAGCCGCAGCAGGCGCTGCTCGCCCGTGTAGTCCAGATCCACGGCGCTGGCGGTGTTGAGCACCAGCAGGCTGCCATCGGGCAACTCGATCCGGCGGCGTTCGCCGCTGCGCGTGGCGTAATCGGCGGTCCATTGCCGCGGCGCCGCGCGCCACGCCAGCCAGCCGGCCGGCGTCGCCACGATCAGGCCGGCCAATACGCGCAGCCCGGTTCGCCGCGACGCCGTCGCGTCCACCGTGGCGCGTCCCAGGCCCGATGGCAGGCCGCCCAGTTTGGCCAATACCGCCTGAGCCCGCGTCCATGCAAGGTCGTGCTCGGCGCTGCGCTGGCGCCAGCGCTCGCAGGCTTGGCGGTCGGCTTCCGAAAACCGGCCGGAGTGCAGCCGCACCAGCCAGCTGGCGGCCTCGCCAGCGATCTCTGGGTCGATCGAACCGGGCGCGGCGCTCATGGCGCGGCCAGGATGCAGTGCGTGAAGGCTTCGGCCATGTAGCGCTTGACCGTGCGGACGCTGATGCCCATCTCGACGCCGATCTGCTCGTAGGTCAAACCGTCCAGCTGCGACAGCAGGAATGCCGCCCTGACCTTGTCGGGCAGCGCCGCCAGCAAGGCGTCCACTTCGCGCAGGGTCTGCAGAATCGCCAGGCGCTGCTCTTCGGATGGCGCGTGGCGCGCCGGCAGCGCGGCCAGGACTTCCAGGTATGCCTGCTCCAGCGCATGGCGCCGGTACAGGTCCACCATCAGGCGCTTGGCGATGGTCGTCAGATAGGCCCGAGGCTCGCGCATGTCGGGCATGGCGCGCCGCCGGTAGGCGCCGAGCAGGCCGACGAAGGTGTCCTGCGCCAGGTCCGCCGCATCCGCGCTATTGCCCAGGCGCCGCCGCAGCCAACCGAACAGCCAGCCATGATGTGCGTCATAAAGACGCTGCACGGCGACGGCGGGAGTCTGCTCGGAGGTCGGCATTGGAAGACGCGCAATTTTCTAAATAGGAAGCAATCGCAATTATGACGATTTACCCGCTCCGTGACAACGCCAGCCTTCCGACAAAAATCCCCAGGGTTTCCACTCATAACCCCCCGCGATCCGCCGGCTTGAAAATCATGATTTTTTTTATGCCGTGCGCACGCGTATAACTGTCGGTTCAAAGCGCTCGGCTTACTTCCGGATCTCCGTCCTGATTTCAGTGATCGCGGCGGCGCGGCGGGCATTTCAACTCAAGGGTCAAAGGCATGAAGGCATACTTCCACGACGATCAGAAGCTCCACCACCCGCAGACCTACTTCTCGCGCGGCAAGATGCGCACGCCGCAGGAAGTGCCCTTGCGCCTGGACGGCCTGGTGCAGGCGGCCCGCAAGCTGGGTTTCGATGTACAGGCGCCGGCCGATCATGGCGCCGGCGCGCTGTCGGCCGTGCATACGCTGGACTACCTGCGCTTCCTGCAGGACGCCCACGACGACTGGAAGAAGCTGCCGGGAGACTGGGGCGACGAAGTGGTTTCCAATGTGTTCGTGCGCGAGCCCAACGCGCTGCGCGGCGTGCTGGCGAAGGCGGGGCGCTACCTGGCCGACGGCAGTTGCCCGGTCGGCCCGAAGACCTGGCATTCCGCGTACTGGTCGGCGCAATGCGCGATTGCGGGAGCCGAGGCGCTGCTGGCCGGCGACCACGACGCCTACGCCATCTGCCGCCCGCCCGGCCACCATGCCCGGCGCGATGCCGCAGGCGGCTTCTGCTACCTGAACAATGCGGCGATCGCAGCGCAACGCCTGAGGTCGAAGTTTGCGCGCGTCGCCATCCTGGACACCGATATGCATCACGGACAAGGCATCCAGGAAATCTTCTACGAGCGCAGCGACGTGCTCTACGTGTCCATCCACGGCGACCCCGAGAACTTCTACCCGGTGGTGGCGGGCTTTGAAGACGAGCGCGGCGCAGGCGCAGGCTACGGCTACAACGTCAACCTGCCCATGCCTCACGGTTCGCCCGAGTCGGTGTTCTTCGACCGGCTGGCCCAGGCGCGCCGCGCGATCGACCTGTTCCAGCCCGATGCCATCGTGTTGTCGCTGGGCTTCGATATCTTCGAAAAAGATCCCCAGGCCATGGTGAGCGTGACCGAGGACGGCTTCGAGCGCCTGGGCCGCGAAGTCGGCGACTTGCAGCGGCCGACCTTGATCGTGCAGGAGGGCGGCTACTACATCGAAGGGCTGGAGTCCAACGCGACCCGCTTCTTCGCGGGGCTGACCGGCAGCCGCAACGCCACGCGCCGCTCCATTGGCAATCCGTGACGCGCCTCGGCCTCCAGCACCTGCGCAAGCCGCGAGCCATGCGCCGCCTCGACCTGCCCGAATCCCAGCCTGGCGTACCAGGGCGCGTTCCAGGGCAGGTCGCGGAACGTCGTCAGGGTCACCGCCGACAGGCCGTGGTCCGACGCGTGCTGGCAGGCCTTTTCCACCAGCCGTCTGCCGATGCCCATCTGCTGGCATCCCGCCTCGACGGCGAGCTCCCAGATGTGCAGTTCCTCGCCGAAGGTCTCGGCGCTGACGAAGCCCTGCAGCTCCCCGCTGCCCGCCTGCGCAACCCAGACGGTTCCCAACGCTATCAGCCGCCGATGCGCGGCTTCCGGCAACACCTCGTCTTCGGCTATCCATTCCAGACCGGGAACGGTACGGAACAGATTGCCCGCAGACGTTTCGATCGCGGGCAGCATGGCGGCATCTTCGGGGCGGGCGGGACGAACTAGCATTTTGAATGGAGGTTCCGGGAATTCGAGCGCCTCGGATTCTACGCCGGAGGCCTCGACCTCGGCCGCGCCGTCAGGCGCGGCGCACGCTTTGCGCCATTCATGAGTCACGTTTCAAAGCGCATGCGAAATCCAGTGTCTAATCACCCGCTCCCTCGCGGGATACAGTCCAGGCTCGCGGCGCGCTCTCCGCCGCTCAGCCGCGAACCACAAAGACCCTCAGGATTTCGCACGTGTTTCATGTCATCGCAGGCCTCATCGCCCTCTACGTCATCTGGCGTTTCGTCTGGCCGCTGGCCTGGCCCAAAGCGGCAAAGCTGCTGCTGGCGGCGCTGCTGCTGCTGGCCGCCGAGCATCACCTCGTCACGCGCAACTTCTTCGGAACCATGGCCTCGCCCGAAGTGCCCGGCGGCGTCCTGATGCTGCTGGGCTGGGCATTCGGCGCGCTCATCCTGCTTGCCTTGCTGCTGCTCGTCAAAGACGTGGCGGGCTTGCTGCTGTCCGCGTTCTCGCGCCGCCGCGGGCAGGCCCTGCTGGCCTGCCCCCGATTGCGCGCGGGCCTGGCCGCCGCCGCCCTGGGACTGTCCGCGCTGGGTGTCTGGCAGGCGGTCCGCGTGCCGGACGTCAAGACGATCGAGGTCGCGCTGCCCGGCCTGCCGCCCGCATTCGACGGGTTTCGCATTGTTCATCTGACCGACCTGCACGCCAGCCGCCTGCTGCAGGCGGACTGGATGCAGGCTGTCGTCGCCCGCGCCAACGCCCTGGAGCCGGACCTGACGCTGATCACCGGCGACCTGGTTGACGGCACGCCCGAGGCGCGCGCCGCCGACGTGCAGCCCCTGCGCGACCTGCGCGCCCCGCAAGGCGTGATCGCGATCCCGGGCAACCACGAGTACTACGCCGAATACATCGGCTGGCTCAAGACGTTCGAGCAACTGGGCCTGCGTATGCTGCTCAACGAACATATGACCATCGCGCGCGACGGCCAGTCCCTGGTGCTGGCTGGCATCACCGACAGCGCCGCGTCGCGCGTCGGCCAGCCGCTGCCGGATATCGACGCGGCCATGGCGGGCGTCCCGCCCTCGGCCCCGGTGATCCTGCTGAGCCACCGCCCCGTGGGCGCGGCACGCCATGCGCAGGCCGGCGCCAGCCTGCAGCTGTCCGGCCACACGCACGGCGGACAGATCCTGGGCCCGCACCTGCTCACCCAATGGGCCAACGAAGGCTACGTGTCAGGCATGTACCAGGTGGGCGGCATGCAACTCTACGTGAGCAATGGCGCCGGCCTGTGGAACGGCTTTCCCATCAGGCTGGGCCGGCCATCCGAGATCACGCGGATCGTGCTGCGCTCGGCGCCGCCGGCCTAGCGCCCGGGCCCGCTACAAGTAGCCTCGCACAGGCCCTGCCGACAGGGGCGAACCCGCGTCTTGATCCGGGCGGCAGCCGCGTTGACAATCTTCGCGGCGCTGCTTTAGTATTCGCCCCTGCTTTCAACCCCCTCCTCTTTCGGGTGCAAACGTGTCTGCCATTCGTCAAATCGCCTAAACGCCGACGAGTACCGTCTTGGTACCGCGGTCAGCCTGCTCGCCTTTCACTGCTCGACGCATCGTCTTGAGCACGCAACGCTGAGCAAGCGCGGTTCCAGGAAGCGCAACACCCCCCATCCCCGCTTCCCCTCCCCGTAAGACTGCGTCGTCGGCTTCCCCATATCCTGGAGAAGACTCATGACGCTCGATTTCTGCGCCTACGCGCAATCGCTGGACCTGTTCCGATACCCCCGCACTCCCCACCTGGAAGGCTCGCGCCTGCAAGACGGGGACGAAGGCCATGGCCACGTGCCCTACCGCAAGCTTGCGGGCCAGACGCTGGTCGTCGAAGAAAAGCTGGACGGCGCCAACACCGGCATCAGCTTCAGCCCCTCCGGAGAACTGCTGCTGCAGTCCCGCGGCCACTATCTGGTCGGCGGCGGCCGCGAACGGCAATTCAGCTTCATCAAGGCCTGGGCCCGCGCGCACGCGGACTGGCTGCTGGAACGGCTGGAGGACCGCTACGTGATGTACGGCGAAACGCTGTCGAAAAAGCATTCCGTGTTCTACGACGCCCTGCCCCATCACTTTTTTGAGTTCGACGTGCTGGACCGGCGGACGGGTGATTTCCTGTCGACGGACGCGCGCCGGACGCTCCTGGCGGGCGGCCCGGTGCTGTCGGTGCCGGTGCTGTACGAAGGCGCGGCCCCCGCCAGGCTGCGTGACCTGAAGGCCCTGCTCCAGCCCTCGCTGGCCAAGACGCCCAACTGGCGCGAGGCCTTCGACGCCACCGTGCTGCGCGAAGGCCACGACCTGGCCCGGGCCTGGAAGCAGTGCGACAAGTCGGACCTGTCCGAAGGGCTTTACATCAAGGCCGAGGCGGACGGCAAGACCATCGCCCGCTACAAATGGGTGCGTCCCGACTTCGTGCAGGCCATTCTGGATTCGGACATGCACCATTCGGAGCAGCCCTATGTGCCCAACCTGCTGGCCGACGGCGTGGATCTGTATTCGCCCCGGCTTGCGCTGGACTGGGAAACGCTGCGTGCCGCCCGCGCGGACTGAGGAACCATCATGAAATACGAACAACTGCGCGCCCTGGCGCCCGCCCCGGGGCAGGACCCGGATTACGCGGCCTGCCTGGCGGCGTTTCCCGCGCTGGAACTGGCCAAGACCACGCCGCAAGATCCCCGTTATCACGGCGAGGGCGACGTGTGGACCCATACGCGGATGGTGGTGGACGCGTTGCTCGCGCTGCCGCAATACCAGGCGGCCCCGCGCGCCGACCAGGAGGTGGTGTTTCTTGCCGCCTTGCTGCACGACATCGCCAAGCACAGCACCACGGTCGTGGACCCGGTCACGGGCGCCATCGGCCAGCCGGGCCATTCGCGCAAGGGCGCCATCGACGCGCGCATCGCGCTGTGGGATGCCGGCGTGCCGTTTGGCGTGCGCGAAGCGGTATGCCGGCTCATCGCCGTGCACCAGGTGCCGTTCTTCGCGCTGGAAGGATCGCGCCGGGGCAAGCCGCCGGAGTTCATCGTGCGCGAGCTCTCATGGCAGTTGAGCATCCCGCTGCTGGCGATGCTGGCCGAAGCCGACATGCGTGGCCGCATCTGCCAGGACGCGGCGCGCGTGCTGGACAACATCGCGCTCTTTTGCGAGCTGGCGCGCGACGAGGGATGCTTTGGCCAGCCCCGCGCGTTCGCCGACGCCCATACCGCCGTCAGCTATTTCCGCGGCGCCGACGTGCATCCCGACTACGCCTTGTTCCAGGAACCGGGATCGCGGGTCGTCGTGATGTCCGGACTGCCGGCGTCCGGCAAGAACACCTGGGTCGCGGCAAACCACCCCGGCATGCCGGTCATCTCGTTTGACGACGCCCGGGAAGAACTGGGCCTGCGCCACGGCAAGAACGAAGGCATGGTCGCGCACCTGGCCATCGACCGCGCGAAAGCCCTGCTGCGCAGCAAGGCGCCCTTTGTGTGGAATGCGACCAATCTCAGCGAACTGATGCGCAAGAAGACGCTGGATCTGCTCTACGCCTACCACGCGGAAGTGGAGCTGGTGTACCTGGAGAAGCCGCGCGCCGAATTGCTGCGCCGCAATTCCGGGCGCGACACGTCGCTGTCCAACAAGACACTGACAGGCATGCTGCATCGCTGGGACCTGCCGCTGCCGACCGAAGCGCACCGGGTGGTGTACGCGGTGTAGCGCATTTCAAGGCGCCAGCATGCTGTCGCGCAACCGCAGCACCGATGCGCACGACGTGTCGCGATGCGTCACCAGCGACAGCGACAGCGCGCCGCTGGCATCGGCATCGGTCAACGGCACAAACGCCACATGCGGCGTGGAGTATGCGCGCGTCACCCCCGGCACCAGCGCCAGCCCCATGCCGCTGGCCACCAGGCTGACCAGCGTCTGCACCTGGATCGCCACCTGGCTGATGCGTGGCGAGAACCCGGCCTTGTGGCACAGCGCCAGCGTCACCCCATTCAGGCCGGGCACCTTGGCGGGCGAATACAGCACGAAGTTCTCGGACCGCACGCGCTCCAGGGCGACCGGGCCGGCGGCGGCCAGCGGATGCCCGGCGGGCACCGCCAGGATCAGGTCGTCGCGCTCGACCACCCAGGAGTCCAGCGCGGAGTCTTCGGCCAGCGGCCCGCGCACCAGGCCCGCGTCGATTTCATTGGCGCGCAGCATGGCCACCAGCCCGACCGTGCTGTCCTCGCGCAGGTCCAGCTGCACGTCCGGGTACTGCGCGCGAAACGCCGGCAGGCAGCGCGGCAGCAACATGTACGTGGCCGATCCGACAAAGCCCAGCCGCAGCGTGCCCCATTCACCCAAGGCCACGCGGCGCGCGGCCTGGCGGGCCTGGTCGGTATGGAACAGCGCGCGGCGGGCGTCGGCCATCAACGCTTCCCCGGCGGGTGTCGTAGTCACGCCCTTGGCGCCGCGCACCAGCAGCGGCACGCCCACCGCATGCTCGAGCTTCTGGATCGACACCGACAGGGCCGGCTGCGCGATGTGCAGCGTGTCGGCGGCGCGGCGGTAACTCCCCAATTCGGCAATGGTCACGAACTGCCGAAGCTGCCGTAAATCTATAGCCATATCAAATTCCGTATCAAGCAATACCGAAGCCATATTAGACGGGTATGTGCCGCGCCGATACGATTTCCGCCATGACATCCTCTTCCCCCTCCCCCGCCGGCGCGCTGGGCGACGTGCGCATCCTGGACCTGACGTCCGTGGTGTTCGGCCCCTATGCGTCGCAGATACTTGCCGATTACGGCGCGGACGTGATCAAGGTCGAAGCCCCCGGCGGCGACTCCACGCGGCACACCGGACCGGCGCAGGAACCGGGCCTGGCCGCCATTTTCCTGGGCCTGAACCGCAACAAGCGCAGCGTCGTGCTGGACCTGAAGCAGGCCGCGGCGCGGCAGGCGCTGCTGACGATGGCGGACCAGGCCGACGTGCTGATGCACAGCATGCGCCCGGCCAAGATGGCCGCGCTGGGACTGGACCCCGCCACGCTGTGCGCGCGCAACCCGCGGCTGGTGTATGCCGGCCTGTATGGCTTTGGCGAAGGCGGCGCCTACGACGGCCGGCCGGCCTACGACGACATCATCCAGGGCCTGTCGGGTTTCGCCGACCTGGTCGACCGTCAGACCGGCACGCCGCGCTACCTGCCCACCGTGGCCGCGGACAAGACCTGCGGCCTGATCGCCGCGCACGCCATCCTGGCCGCGCTGTACCAGCGTTCCCGCACCGGACTCGGCCAGCAGCTGGAGGTGCCCATGTTCGAAAGCATGGCGTCCTATGCGCTGGTCGAGCATTACTACGGCAGGCACCTGGCCGACGAACCGGGCGAAGCCGGCTACCCGCGCGTGCTCACGCCCTGGCGCAGGCCCTGCCAGACGGCCAATGGCCATGTCTGCCTGATGCCCTACACAGACCTCCACTGGCGCAACTTCTTCATCGCCGCCCACCGCCCCGACCTTGCGCAAGACGCGCGCTTTGCCGACATTTCCGCCCGTACGCGGCATATCGAGACGCTCTACGAACTGCTGGCGGGCATCGTCGCCGGACACGACACCGCCTACTGGCTGGCCCTGTGCGAACGGCTGGAGATTCCCGCCGCCCCCGTCAACCGGCTGCAGGACCTGGAGACCGACCCGCACCTGCAGAGCGTGGATTTCTTCGTGCCCCTGGAGAGCGCATCGGGCAGCCAATACCGGTTTCCCCGCAACCCGGTGCGCCTGCAGCAGTCCCAGGTGCCGCCCGCGATGCCGCCGCGCCTGGGCGAGCACACGCTGGCCGTGCTGCGCCAGGCCGGACTGGCCGAAGCCGATATCACCGCGCTGCTGCGGACGGGCGCCGCCCGCGACGCGCTTTCCCCAAACAACGACCACCGCAAGGATCCCGCATGACCGCAGACAGCAACGCCGCCCCCATCGCGCAACTCGGCCAGGGCTACTACTGGCAGGACCTGGCCGTGGGCCAGCGATTCCATACCTTCCGGCGCACGGTCACCGAGACCGATATCGTCAATTTCGTCAGCGTCACGGGCATGCTGGAGACGATCTTCATCGACGCCACCTATGCCCATGGCGCGATCCAGGGCCGCCCCGCCCCCGGTGCGCTGACCTATGGCCTGATCGAAGGGCTGATCATGCAGGGCATGGTGCAGGGCACCGGCCTTGCGCTGCTGGAAGTCCACAAGAAAATGCTGGCGCCGGTCGTGGCCGGAGACACCATCTGGGCGGAAATCGAAGTGACAGGCGTACGCCCGACCTCGCAGCACAACCGGGCGGTCGTCACGTCCGCCATCGAAGTCCGCAACCAGCATGGCAAGCCGGTGATGGCCTACACGGCCACGCGCATGCTGGCCGGCAGGCCGGAATAGGGCCTGTTCACACCAGGCCCGCAGCAGGCGGCATAGCGCCCCGCACAGAGGGCGCGGCTGCCTGGACGCGATCCGCGTTACTCAAAAAGCACAAGGAGACAAACCATGAAGAAAGCACTGCTGACGGCCAGCCTGGCCATCCTGGCGCTGGGAGGCGCCGCCGGCGCCCACGCCGCCTGGCCCGAGCGCCCCATCACGATGGTGGTGCCCTTCCCGCCCGGCGGGCCAACCGACCTGGTGGCGCGCGTGCTGGCCAAGCAGCTGACCGACCAGCTGGGCCAGACCGTGGTGGTGGAAAACAAGGGCGGCGCCAACGGCAACATCGGCATGCAGTACGCGGCGGCCGCCAAGCCCGACGGCTACACCGTGCTGTACAACACGTCGTCCATGGCGCTCAGTCCCAACCTCTATCGCTCGCTGGCGTTCGACCCGGTCAAGGATTTCGCGCCGGTTTCGAGCACGGCCGTCATCCCGCTCGTGCTGCTGGTGCATCCGTCGGTGCCGGCCAACAGCGCCCAGACGTTCGTGGAATACGCACGCCAGCATCCGGGCAAGCTGTCGTACGGATCCGCGGGCGCCGGCAACGTCACGCATCTGGGCGCGCTGCTTCTGCTGCGTTCGCTTCAGATCGACGCGGTGCACGTGCCCTATCGCGGCAGCGCGCCCGCCATGACCGATCTGGTCGGCGGGCAGGTGCAGCTCATGACCAACACGCTGAACGATTCGCTGGGCTTCATCCGCGAAGGCAAGCTGCGAGCGCTGGCGGTGACCAGCCCGGCGCGCAGCGACCAGCTTCCCGATGTGCCAACGGTGGCGGAAACGGTGGCTCCCGGGTTCGGGATGGGCGCATGGCAGGGCGTGGTCGCGCCGGCGGGAACACCGGCGCCGGTGATTGAAAAGCTGAACGCCGAGATACTCCGCGCCCTGCAATCGCCCGAAATGCAAAAGCAGCTCAAGGCGCAGGGCGCCCAGGCGCTGGGATCGACGCCGCAGGAATACGCCGCCTACATCAAGAGCGAGATCCAGCGCTGGGGGGAAGTGGTGAAGGCGGCCGATGTGAAGCTGGACTAGCGGGCCAGGCCTACGCAAGAACAGCCGCCCCGCCGCCGGGCTGCCCCAAGGCGGGGCAGCCCGGCGGGGTGCAGCAAGCGAGTGTAGCGAGTGCGGCGTGGGGGGCCACTATCGGCCGGCGGCCTTGGCGCTCAGGCCGTTGGCCACGCCCATGTCGGTCTTGGGCACGTCGCGGATCAGCACGCGCACGTCTTCGCCCGAAATATCGATGCTGGTGCAAACCGCCTGGTTCAGCGCCGCGATCAGCGCGGCCTTCTTGGCCTCGTCGCGGCCTTCGATCAGCGCCACGTCCACGCGCGCCATGCGCTTGCCGATCTCGCCGGCCACGATCACGTTTTCCGCGGGCACTTCCTGCAGCACGATCCGCACGCTGGGCAGCGGCGCCGCGATGCTCTCGACGACCGCGTGGGACGCCGCCTTCAACAGGGCGGCCTTCTGGGCGGCTGAGTGGCCTTGCAGGATCTGGACATTCAAAATGGGCATGACGGCTTCCGATTTTCCGAGGTGGGAGAAACCGGCCGAACTGACCGGCAAGCCATCATATCGTGACTCTGCCCGCGTGCAAGCCGGTTGCACGCGGGCAGAGCTTTCCTTCGAGGCGGACCGTTGTCAGGCGGCTTCGCCCCGGTGTTCCGGCACGGGCTGGGCTTCCAGGTCGGCGGAAGCGTCGGCCGTGACCGCCGTTTCGGTCAGGGCCGGCGTCACCAGCTCCACCACCTTCTTGCGCGACAGCATGCCCAGGAACTCATCGTCCTCGCCTGTCACCGCGACCGGCTGGTCGCTGTGCACCAGTTGAGCCAGCACTTCGCCCAGGCCTGCCGTGGCAGGCACGGAAGCCAGGTCCTCGACAAAGCGGGAGACATCGCGCGCGCCTTCCCGCATCGCCTGCTCGGCAGACTTGGCGGTCAGCACGCCCGCCAGCCGCTTGCCGTCCAGCACCGGCGCGTACTCGTAGTTCAGGGCGTTCATGCGATCCAGCGAGTGCGCGGGGCGCGAACGCATGGTCAAGGTCAGGCGCGCCGGGTTCACGGCGTGCGTGGCGTTGAGCACCTTGGTACGGTTGACGTCCTGCAGGAACGACTGCACATAATCGTTGGCCGGGTTCAGCAGAATGTCTTCCGGCGTGCCTTCCTGCACCAGTTCGCCGTCCTTCAGGATGGCGATGCGGTTGCCCAGGCGCAGCGCTTCGTCCAGGTCATGCGTGATGAACACGATAGTTTTATTGAGCTTGGCCTGCAGCTGCAGCAGCTGGTCCTGCATTTCGCGGCGGATCAGCGGGTCGAGCGCGGAAAAGGCTTCGTCCATCAGCAGGATTTCCGCGTCGGTGGCCAGGGCCCGCGCCAGGCCGACGCGCTGCTGCATGCCGCCGGACAGCTGATGCGGATACTGGTTCTCGAAACCGGACAGGCCCACCTGCTCCAGCCACTCGCGGGCGCGCTTCTCGCGCTCGGCCTTGCCCACGCCTTGCACGGTCAGGCCGTAAGCGGCGTTGTCCAGCACGGTGCGGTGCGGAAACAGGCCAAAGCGCTGGAACACCATGCTCATCTTCTTTTGGCGGAAGACTTCCAGCTCGCGCTTGTTCAGGCTCACCACGTCCACGCCATCGACCAGGATGTGGCCGGCGCTGGGCTCGATCAGGCGGTTGAAGTGGCGGATCAGCGTGGACTTGCCGGAACCCGACAAACCCATGATGACGTAGATGCTGCCTTCCTCGATGGACAGGCTGATGTCGCGCAGGCCCAGCGTGTGGCCGCTTTCGGCCAGCAGCTGTTCCTTGCTCATGCCGCCCTGGGCCGCTTCCAGCCATTTCTTCGGATGCGAGCCGAAGACCTTGTAGATGTTCTTGACCTCAATCTTGCTCATCGCTGGCCTCCCATGCGCATGCGCTGTCCATACGATTGCGTGATCCGGTCGAACAGCACGGCCAGCACCACGATACCCAGTCCGGCCAACAGGCCGCGTCCCACTTCCAGGCGATTGATGCCCAGCAGGACTTCATAGCCCAGCCCGCGCGCGCCGATCATCGACGCGATAACCACCATCGACAGCGCCATCATCGTGGTCTGGTTGATGCCGGCCATGATGTTGGGCATCGCCAGCGGCAGTTGCACGCCGAAGAGCTGCTGGCGCGGGTTGGCGCCAAAGGCGCGCGAGGCTTCCAGCACTTCGCGGTCCACCAGGCGGATGCCCAGGTCGGTCAGGCGGATCAGCGGCGGAACGGCGTAGATGACGGTGGCGATGATGGCGGGAATCTTGCCCAGGCCGAACAGCATGACGACGGGGATCAGATACACGAAGCTGGGCATGGTCTGCATCACGTCCAGCACCGGCAGCATGACCGAACGCAGCCAGTTCACCCGCGCCATCAGCACGCCCAGCGGGATGCCGATCAGCACCGACAGGCCGGCCGCCATGATCATCAGCGCCAGCGTCTGCATGCCGGCGTCCCACAGGCCCAGCACGCCGATCACGCACAGGAGCGCGCCCATCGCCAGGCTCAGGCCGATGCGGCGGCTCACGCCCCAGGCGATCGCGATCGTGACCGCGACCACCGCCCACCAGGGCGAGTTGCGCAGCAATTGCTCCAGCCACACCAAGGCGTGCAGGACGGGCTGAGACAGCGTCTCCAGCGTGTCCGCGTAGTTGGTGACCAGATGATCGACAAAACCGTCGATCGCCCCCCGTACCTGACGGGCGGGAATAATTTCAGGAAACATGCATTCGACTCCATTCTGGCGCGCTCGCCGCCCGTGTCGCCACCGGGCATGCCGGCGCAGCGGAAAACAATAAGGCTGGGAAACTTCCCGATGGGGAAGCTGCCACCGGAGGTGGCGGCACAAGCGCGCTTGACTGGCCGGGCGCTCGCGCCCGGCCGGCGGCCATCCTGGCAAAAGGGTCCGGCCCCGCTAAGGGCCGGTACGCGCCACTGCGGCGCGCTGCCAGAATCACAGTGCGTTACAGCGCGCTTTGGACGCGCCCGGCGACGTCGGCGGGGACCCACTTGGTCCAGACGTCGGGCTTGTTTTTCAGGAACCACTTGGCCACGGCGTTGGATTCGTCGCCGGACTCTTCCATGTGGGCCAGGGTTTCATTGATCACCGGCAGCGGCACGGACACCTTGGACAGGAACTCCGTGAGCTTGGGGGCTTCCTGCGTGAACTTGGTGTTCACCGCGGTAAAGACGGGATTGTCGGGATAGGCGCTGGCCTCGGGCTTGGCGCACTTGCTCGACGTCAGGCACTTGTGCTTTTCCGCGTCATAGGGCGGCATGTCCAGCTTGACCAGGTCCATCGCGCCAACCAGGGGCGTGGGCGACCAGTAGTAAAAGACCACGTTCTGCTTGCGCTTGTAGGCCGACATCAAAGCGGCCTTCTGCGCCGCGCCCGTGCCGGGCGAGTACAGCGTGTAGGAGTCGTCCAGCTTCAGGGCATGGAACAGGTTGTTGCTGGTCACTTCGCAGCCCCAGCCTGCCGGGCAGCCGTAGAAGCGGCCCTTGCCGGGTTCTTCCGGGTCCTTGAACTCGTCCTTGAACTTGGGCAGGTCGGCCGCGGACTTCAGCTCGGGCAGGCGCTCGGCGGTGTAGCGGGGGATGTACCAGCCCTCGGCGCCCATGTACAGGTCGCCGACGCGCTTGACCTTGCCGGTCTTCTCGGCGCGTTCCCAGGGATCGGCCACGCTGTTCAGCCAGATCTCGGTGTTGATATCCAGATCGCCGCGTTCAAGCGCGGCCAGGGCGGGCAGGGTCTCGGTGGGCAGGGTTTCGGTCTTGCAACCGTAGCCCTTTTCCATGATGAAACGTTCGACATCGACCAGGACCAGGTTGGATTCCCAGTTCATGGCGCCGAAATTGACCGGCCGCTTGATTTCGCACTGAGGGGCGTCGGCGGCTTGGGCCGATCCGGCAAAGGCGAACAACACGGCCACGGCGGCCAGGGTCTTGACAGGGGTAAAACGCATTGGCTTTTGCCTCCATAGGTTCAGGCACACACGCCAGGCCTGGCCTGGAGGTGCCATGGAGCTAAGGGGGTTGTGCGGAAGACGGGCAGAACCGCCAATACAAACCGACACTAGCAACAAGATGGTCCGCGAGGGATGCGGAATCTTGCAAGACAGGAGTTTCAAAACGAGGTTTTGAAAACCCACAGAAAGTGAACAAACTGAACGAAGAAGCCAGCATCTTAAACGAAATTGCTGTGCAGCCCAACCCCGAGCATGAATGAAACAGATACATCCGGGGTTCCGGAGCTAAGGGATAACCCTTGCCGTCAAGAAGCAGATTCCCATTTTTCCCAGGAGAAAATTGGTTCAAAAACACAGATACGTTCAGTTAATATTTTGTTCTTATTAATACATACAGACCGTTCCAAAAGGCGCTGAACAGCCCATTTCGGACCTTCCGCGGCACCATTGACGAGGTCGGCTGCGCCGCATGACCGGCGTCCGCGCCGGCAAACGCCAAGGTCAGCCCGGCGACCGCTCTCCATACATATAGTCCCGCCGCCACGGATAGGAAAGATCGGCAGGATGGTCCAGCTCATCCGGGCGCCCGGTAGCGGGCTGCTGGGCCAGAATCTGGTGCAGCGCGATCCAGCCATGCTGGAAGGCCATGGCGCAGCCGGCCAGGTACAGCCGGTAGGCCCGCAGCGAACGCTCGCCCTGGCCGGCGCCCAGTATCCGGGCCGCTTCGGGCAGCCGCGCCTCCAGCCCATCGCTCCATGCCCACAAGGTGCGCGCGTAATGCGGACGCAGGTTTTCCACGTCCAAGTCCTCCAGCCCGCCGTTGGTCAGGGTTTCCATCACGACGCTGATGTGGGTCAGCTCGCCCCCGGGGAAGATGTACTTCTCGATGAACTCGCCCATGCCATTGCCCAGCTCGGGGTTGTACACGCCGGCCGCGGTGATGCCATGGTTCATGATCAGCCCGCCCGGCTTGAGCAGGCGGCGCAGCTTGGCGAAATAGCCCTCGAGCTGCGCGCGCCCCACGTGCTCGAACATACCCACGGAAGCGATCTTGTCGTAAGGCGCGGATTCGTCAAGTTTGCGGTAGTCCAGCAGTTCCATCCGCACCCGGCCGCCCAGGCCCTTTTCCTCGATCAGCCTGGTGACGTGCGCATGCTGGTTGCGCGACAGCGTAATGCCAGTGGCGTTCACGCCGTAGTGCTCGGCGGCCCAGAGCAGCAAGCCGCCCCAGCCCGCGCCCACATCCAGGAAGCGCTCGCCGGCCTGCAGGCGCAGCTTGCGGCAGATGTGGTCCAGCTTGGCCTCCTGGGCCTGCGCCAGCGTCATGCCGGGCTGGCGGAAGTAGGCGCAGGAATAGACCCGGCGCGGGTCCAGCCACAGTGCGTAGAAGTCGTCGGACAGGTCGTAGTGGAATTCGATCTGCCTGGCGTCGCGCTCCACCGAATGCCGCCACACCGACGTCACCTTGCGGACCAGCTCGGTCAGCCAGCCGCCGCGCGCCGCATCCACCGGCGAGCCAGGCAGGAGCGCGGTGGCCGCCGCCATGACATCGCGCATATTGCCTTCGATGTCGATGCGGCCCTCGACATAGTCCTGCCCCAGCACGCCTACCGCGCCTTCGGCCAGGTGGGCCAGGGCGGTCTTGTCATGCGTCACGAACCGGACTCGGGGATCGGGAGGGCCCAGCACGGTGCCGTCGGGCAACACCAACTGGACCGGGACGGGCAGCGCCTGAAGTTTGCGTTCCACGACAGATAGCAAAGGATTCATGGCTTCTCCTCTGAATATGTACGGACGCCAGAAACTTTATCGGAAAACACCTGCAATTTGCCTGTAAGGCAGCCCATGATAAAGTCGCTGGCTTGGCGCAAACCCTGCAACAGCACAAGCCTGCGCCCTGTCCCTGCGTTTTACCGCGACCTACATGCCCCCACCAACACAAACCTTCCGCAGCGGCCTGCCTGGTTGGCTCATTCTCATGGGCGCGCTGACGGCCATCGGCCCTTTCGCCATCGACATGTACCTGCCCGCGTTCCCCACGATCGCGGCGAACCTGGGCGTGTCGCGCGGCGACGTCGAGCGCACGCTGGCGGCCTATCTGATCGGGCTGGCAATGGCGCAGGTGTTCTACGGCCCGATGGCCGACCGCTACGGCCGCAAGCCGCCGCTGCTGGTGGGCCTGGCGCTTTTCATGGTGGCCTCGCTGGGCTGCGCGCTGTCGGGTTCGGTCGAGGCATTGACCGGCTGGCGCGTCGTGCAGGCGATGGGCGGCGCGGCCGGCATCGTGATCCCACGCGCGGTCATCCGCGACCACTACGAAACCCATGAAGCCGCGCGCGCCATGTCGCTGCTGATGCTCATCATGGGTCTCGCCCCCATCCTCGCGCCGCTGGCCGGCGGCCAACTGCTGGCCATCACCTCGTGGCGCAGCCTGTTCTGGGTGATGCTGGCGGGCGGCGCGATATTGATGGTCGCGGTCACCATGATCATGAAGGAATCGCTGGCGCCCGAACGCGTGGTCCCGTTGCGCTGGAGCACCATCCTGCACAACTATCGCAGCCTGTTCGCGCACCGCGGCTTCATGGCGCACAGCCTGGCGGGCGGTTTCGGCCAGGCCGGCATGTTCGCCTACATCATCGGTTCGCCGCGAGTCTTCATCGAACTCTATGGCGTGCCGCCGCAGTATTACGGGCTGCTGTTCGGCGCCAACGCACTGTCGCTCATCATCTGTTCGCAGATCAGCGCGCGCCTGCTGCGCACCTACACGCCGCGCCAGCTTCAGCGCAACGCCCTGACCTCGCTGGCCTGCGCCAGCCTGGTCGCCGTGGGCCTGACGCTGGCCGGCTGGATGACGCTGCCGCTCCTGATGCTGTGCCTGATCGGCTACATGGGCAGCCAGGGCTTCGTGAACCCCAACTCCGCGGCGCTTGCGCTTTCTGACCAGGGCAAGCGGCTGGGCGCGGCATCGGCGCTATTGGGGACGCTTCAGCTCTCCTGTGGCGCGCTGGCGGGTTTTGCCGTGAGCGCCTGGCAGACCGACAGCGCCTTGCCCCTGACGACAACGCTGGCGACCTGCGCCTGCCTGTCGTGGATATCCGGCCGCGTGGCGCAATCGCACACCGCGTAGGCCGCCTCGCTTGATTTCCTTACGCTTTTCATATTAGAATCGAAGTCTTCACATGAAGTTTCCCGTGTCGGACTACTATGCTTTGTAGTTCAGCACTCTGACCCCAACCGCATATCGTTGAAAGAAGCGTTGAAAGAAGCGTTGAAAAACGTTTAAACAACGGCGGGTGGCAGGCAGCGGGTATAAGCACTGGGCGGAAACACTTTCCCCCCTCATCCACTAAGACTGGGTGGCCGGCCAAGGCAGCGCACAGCGCAGCCCACACAGCCCGGCGGCTAAAACCCTGTCTACCCCCACTTGGCGATGCGCGGCAAGAACGACACTTAAAGAGGTGCATCCATGGCACGCGTATGCCAAGTGACCGGCAAAGGCCCGATGGTGGGCAACAATGTTTCGCACGCGAACAACAAGACCAAGCGTCGCTTCCTGCCCAACCTGCAATCGCGCCGGTTCTGGGTTGAAAGCGAGAACCGCTGGGTTCGCCTGCGCGTCTCGGCCAAGGCCATCCGCACGATCGACAAGAACGGCATCGAAGCCGTGCTGGCCGAAATGCGTGCCCGCGGCGAAATGGCCTAATCGGCCTCCCCGCCAATCTACATACTAGGAGCACGACATGGCCAAAGGTATCCGCGAAAAGATCAAGCTCGAGTCGACTGCCGGCACGGGTCATTTCTACACGACCACCAAGAACAAGCGCAACATGCCCGAAAAGATGCTGATCAAGAAATTTGATCCCGTCGTTCGCAAGCACGTGGACTACAAGGAAACCAAGCTGAAGTAATTCAGCCGGTATCCTCGCGCGTCGAAAAGGCCCTGCATCGCAGGGCCTTTTTCATTTTGGGCCACCCGGGCGCCTGGCGCCGGGCAGGAGCGGCGATCGTTCAGGCGGGGATGAGCCGGCCGGCCTTCAGGCGCTCGAACAAGTCGAAGAGCGCATCCGGCGTGCTCTGGTAGTCCAGGAAGCCGGCCTTGCGGCTCTTGCTCATGTCGGCCACGACCTCCATCGGGCGCCCGAGGTCGGCATCGGTGTGCCACCACGAGGCAATCCGTTCGACATCGGGCTCGCGCAGGCCGTGGTCTGCGGCGATCCGCGCCCACTCGCCCGCGGCATCCTGCATGCGCCCTTCCAGCGGGCGCATGATGCCGTCGAACGGCGCGGGCTCGACGCCGAAATAGCCGGCCACTTGCCCCCACAGCGTCTTCCAGCGGAACACGTCGCCGTTGACGACATTGAAGTCCTCGTTGCGTCCCTGCCCGTGCGTCGAGGCCCAAGCCAGGTGCCGCGCCAGCAAGCGGGCGTCGGTCATATCCGTAAGGCCGTTCCATTGCGCGGCCGAGCCCGGAAAGACCAACGGCTGACCGGCGCGCCGGCACAGCGTCGCATAGACGGCCAGGGTCTGGCCCATGTTCATGGCATTGCCGACGGCAGACCCGATGATCGTGTGCGGACGATGCACGCTCCACCCGAAGCCGTGGCGATCGGCCGCCTCGAACAGCCGGTCCTCCTGCGCGTAGTAGAAATTGTCCACCGGCTGGCGGCCCTGCGCTTCACGGAATGGGGTCTCGGGCACGGCGCCCGCCGCATACGCCTCGAAGGGTCCGAGGTAGTGCTTCAAGCCGGTCACCAGGGCGGCATGCACAAGCCTGGACGTGCGCCCTAGCGGTTCCAGGACATTGCTCACCATGGCGCCGTTGACCCGGATGTTCTCCTTCTCGGTCGCCTGCCGGGACCAGGCGGTGAAAAACACATGGGTGACGTCGAGCGGCGCCACCGCGGCCGCTACGGAATCGGCGTCCGTAAGATCCGCGACGACCGGCACGCACCCCGGCGCGGTCGTCGTGCGGCCGCGCGACAGTCCGTAGACCGTCCAGCCCTGCGCCAGCAGATGTTCCGACAAAGCGCTCCCGACAATGCCGCTGGCTCCGACGATAAGTGCGTTATGACTCATGCAATGACTCCTGTGTTCAATTTCCGATCAGGATAGAACAGAATTATTTTCCCTATCAGGATAAGATTTCCCAACATTGCAGAATTTGAGTCATCAATGACAGCATTTCCAACCGAGCGCCTGAAAGGCATCGTCCCGTTTGTCCAGGCAGTCGATGCAGGCAGCTTCACCGCCGCGGCACAGCAACTGAACCTGACAAGTTCGGCGGTGAGCAAGAGCATCGCCAGGCTCGAAGCCCGGCTTGGCGTAGCGCTCTTCGAGCGCACAACCCGGCGCCTGATGCTGACGGACGCCGGCCGCGCGTTCTACGAAACCTGCACGGGCATCCTGGATGCCCTGGCCGAGGCGGAATCGGTGCTGGCGGCACAAAGGCGCGAGCCGGCCGGCGCCGTACGCGTGGCGTTGCCGGCGTCTTTCGGCCGCCGCTGCGTAGTGCCGCTGCTGGCGCGGCTGGCCACGCAGTATCCGGACCTGCGGCCGCAGCTGCTGTTTGCCGACCGCTTCGTCGACCTGGCCGAGGAAGGCATAGACCTGGCCGTGCGCATCGGCGGGCCGCCAGACCTGCCGGCTTCGCTCGCGCGGCGCGAACTCGGCCGGGAGCGCCTGATCTTCTGCGCCGCGCCGGCCTATCTGGCGCGTAGCGGTACGCCGGACACGATCGCTGCGCTGCGCGAGCACGCCTGCATCGTCTACGGCCGGCCCGACGGCAGCTCGCTCCCATGGTCGTATGCGTTGGAAGACGGCAGCGCCGCGCGGCACGCCGTGGCGCGCCCGCGCGTCGTGGCCGGCGACGCCGAAGCCCAGTTGGCGTTCGTCCGGGAAGGACTGGGCATCGCCCAGCTCGCAACCTGGCTGGCGCGGGAGGATCTGCAGGCCGGCCGCATCGTCGAAATCCTGTCCGGCTCGGCCACGGATGGCTTGCCACTCACCCTGCTGTGGCCCGTCGCGCGCCAATTGACGCCGAAGGTCAATGTGCTGGCGCAGGAATTCGAGGCTAAGCTGTTGATCAGGTAGCCCGTGCCGCGTGCTGTCCGCCGGAGCGCGTCAAGGAGGGCCTTTCTTATTGCCGCATCGCGAACGCGCATGTTTCAATTAGGCCGCCAACCGCGGCGCCCCAGGCGCGCGGCGACGCCCGATTCCTCTTTAGCCTGCGATACCCTGCCATGATCCGTCCCTGCCTTACCCTGATGCGCCGCGCGCTTGCGCCCGCGCTCCTGGCCCTGGCGCTGGCTCCGGCCGCCCCTGCCGTCGCGAAAGACAAGGAACCGCCGATCCGCATCGGCGAGATCAACAGCTACAAGGCGATACCCGCCTTCCTGGGCCCCTACAAGAAGGGCTGGCAACTGGCGCTGGAAGAGGTCAATGCCGCAGGCGGCGTCCTGGGCAGGAAGCTCGAGGTCATTTCGCGCGACGACAACGGGAATCCCGGCGACTCGGTGCGCGCGGCCCAGGAGCTGCTGGCGCGCGAAAAGGTCGAACTGCTGTTCGGCGGTTTTCTCTCCAACACCGGCCTGGCGCTGACCGACTTCGCCAAACAGCAAGAGGTATTCTTCCTGGCCGCCGAACCGCTGACCGACAAGATCACCTGGCAGGAAGGCAACCGCTACACGTACCGCCTGCGCCCGTCCACCTGGATGCACGTGGCGGCTCTCGCCCCCAAGGCGCTCGCCTTGCGCAAGAAGCGCTGGGCCATCGTCTATCCCAACTATGAATACGGGCAATCCGCCGTGGCCACGTTCAAGGCCATGATGACGGCCTTCCAGTCCGACGTGGAATTCGTGGCCGAACAGGCCGTGCCGCTGGGCAAGGTGGATGCCGGCGCCGTCGTGCAGGCGCTGGCCGACGCCAAGCCGGACGCCATTTTCAACGTGCTGTTCGCCGCCGACCTGACCCGCTTTGTCCGCGAAGGCAACACGCGCGGCCTGTTCGAGAACCGCGCCGTGGTGTCCGTGCTGTCGGGCGAGCCCGAATACCTGGAGCCGCTGGGCGCCGATACGCCCACCGGCTGGATCGTCACCGGCTACCCCTGGTATGCCATCGACACACCGGCCAACAACGCCTTCGTCGAGGCCTACAAGAAGCGCTACAACGAAACGCCCAAGGTAGGCTCGGTGGTCGGCTACGCATCGCTGATGTCCATCGCCCAGGGCCTGAAGGCCGCCGGTTCCGTGGACACGGAAAAGCTCGTCGACGCTTTTGCGGGCCTGAAGGTGGACACGCCCTACGGACCCATCCAGTACCGCAAGATCGACCACCAATCGACGATGGGCGTGTACGTGGGCGTGACCGCGGTGGAAGACGGCAAGGGCATCATGAAGGACTTCGTCTACATTGACGGCGCCCGCCTGCAGCCGCCCGACGAACAAGTGCGCAAGATGCGTCCGGCTCACTGATGAATCTTTCCGGGCTGCTGCTGCAGCTGCTCAATGGCCTGGCGGACGCCAGCGCGCTGTTCCTGGTTGCCGCCGGCCTGTCGCTGATTTTCGGCGTGACGCGCGTGGTGAACTTCGCGCATGGCTCGTTCTACATGCTGGGCATCTACCTGGCCTGGACGTTCACCGGCTACTTCGGCGACGGCGCGGGTTACTGGGCCGGCCTGTTGCTGGCCGCGCTGGCGACCGGCCTGATCGGCGCCGCGGCCGAATGGCTGGTCCTCAAGCGCCTGTACCGCGCCCCCGAGCTGTTCCAGCTGCTGGCCACGTTTGCGCTGGTGCTCATCATCGGCGACGCGACGCTGGCCATCTGGGGGCCCGAGGATCTCTTCGCCGCCCGCGCGCCGGGCCTGTCCGGCGCCGTCCAGATCCTGGGCCGCCGCTATCCTCAATACGACCTCCTGCTCATCGCCGCGGGCCCCGTCGTCCTGGGCCTGCTCTGGCTTTTGCTGATGCGCACGCGCTGGGGCCGGCTGCTGCGCGCCGCCGCGGAAAATCGCACGATGCTGGCCGCGCTGGGCGTAAACCAGGCCTGGCTGTTCACCTCGGCCTTTACCCTGGGCGCCTTCCTGGCCGGCCTGGGCGGCGCGCTGGCCGCGCCGCGCGTGCCCGCCACGCTGGGGCTGGACCTGGAGATCATCGCCAGCGCGTTCGTGGTGGTGGTCGTGGGCGGTCTGGGCTCCATTCCCGGCGCCTTCCTCGCGGCCCTGCTTATCTGTTCCATCAAGGCCGTGTTCGTTTTCCTGGGCCAGGTGCCCATCGGCCCCTGGGTCTTCAACCTGTCCAAGCTGACGCTGCTGGCCGAGTTCGCGGTGATGGCCGTGGTGCTGGTGGTGCGGCCCTGGGGCCTGCTGGGCAAGCCGCCCGCCCCAAGCTCGCACGCCGGCATGCCCGAGCGCCCCATCGCCCCGGCCGGACCGCGCCTGCGGCTGGCCTATGGCCTGCTGCTGGCGCTGCTGGCCCTGGTGCCGGTCGCCACCCTGTACTGGCCCTATCTCAGCATCCTGATGACCGAGATCCTGATCGCCGCGCTGTTTGCCGCCAGCCTGCACTTCCTGACCGGCCTCGCCGGCATGACGTCGTTCGGGCATGCAGCGTGGTTCGGCCTGGGCGCCTATGGCGCCGCGCTGCTGCTGAAGCTGGCCGCCGTACCGATGGAAGCGGCCCTGCTGCTGGGCCCTTTTGCCGCCGCGTTCGGCGCGCTCGTGTTCGGCTGGTTCTGCGTGCGCCTGTCCGGCGTGTATCTGGCGATGTTGACGCTGGCCGTCGCGCAGATCCTGTGGGCGCTCACGTATCAATGGGACGATGTCACCGGCGGCAGCAATGGCCTGACCGGACTGTGGCCCTCGGCCTGGCTGACGCAAGGCCCCTGGTTCTACTACGTCACGCTTGCGCTCTGCGCGGCGGGCGTCTGGTGGCTGCGCCGACTGGCGTTCTCGCCGCTGGGCTATGCCCTGCGCGGGGTGCGCGACTCCGCCTTGCGCGCCGAGGCGCTGGGCATGGACACGCGGCGCGTGCAGTGGGCAGGCTTTGTCGCGGCGTCCTTCGCCGCAGGCCTGGCCGGGTCGCTCTACGCATTTTCCAAGGGCAGCATCGCGCCCGACGTGCTGGCGGTGAGCCGCTCGGTGGACGGCCTGGTCATGGTGCTGCTGGGCGGCATCCAGACGCTGGCCGGCCCGCTGGTCGGCGCGGCGTCCTACACCTGGCTGCAGGACGCCGCCGCGCGCAGCACCGAGTACTGGCATGCCGTGCTTGGCCTGGCCATCCTGGCGCTGGTCATGGCCTTCCCGGAAGGCCTGGCGGGCGCAGCCGCGCGCCTGCGCGGGAGGCCCGCATGACCCAGGCCGCCCCGCTGCTGCAGGTCCGCAACCTGCGGAAATCGTTCGGCGGCATCGACGCCCTGGCGGACGTGTCCTTCACGCTTGAGGCTGGCCGCATGCTGGCCCTGATCGGGCCGAACGGCGCCGGCAAGTCCACCTGCTTCAACGTGCTGGGCGGGCAGCTGCGCCCGGACACCGGATCCGTCCTGCTGGACGGCCAGGAACTGGTGGGCCTGTCGGCCGGCAGGATCTGCCGCCTGGGCGTGGGCCGCAGCTTCCAGACCGCCGCCACGTTCCGGTCCATGACCGTGCTCGAAAACGTGCAGACGGCCCTGCTGTCCCGCGACCGGCTGCTCTTTAACCCGTGGCGCCGCGCCGCCCGGCATGCCGCCGACGAAGCCATGACCCTGCTATCCCAGGTGCAGATGGCCAACAAGGCGGACGAGGCCTGCGGCACGCTCGCCTATGGCGACGTCAAGCGGGTGGAGCTGGCGATGGCGCTGGCGCATCAGCCGCGCCTCTTGCTCATGGATGAACCGACTGCGGGCATGGCCACCAACGAGCGCCATGCGTTGATGCGCCTGACCCGCCGGCTGGTGGACACGCAGCGCATCGCCGTCCTGTTCACGGAGCACAGCCTGGACGTCGTGTTCAAGCACGCCGACCACATCGCCGTGCTGGTGCGCGGCAGCCTGCTGGCCGAAGGCACGCCCGCCGCGATCGCGGCGGACGAGCGGGTCAAGGCCGCATACCTGGGCACTGAAGCGCCGCAATCCGCCTGAATCCAAGCCGCGGCGCGGCGGCTCAGCCGTCCTTTTGCGGACTCTCGGGCTGGCATTCCCAGAAGATCTTGGCCTGGCATCCCGCGCAGATGCCGCGGTCCAGCTTGGCGTAGATGGCATGCAGCGCCGTCGCCTTGTCCGGGAAGATGTGGTCCGCGCCCAGCCGCTCCAGAAACCCCGTTCGGCGCCACATATCCAGCACCTCGGGCCGCGGCCGGTGGAAGTACAGGTCCCCGCCCATGGCGCGCCGGGCAACCAGTTCGTCGTCCCAGACCTGGGCGCCGGCCAGGTCGATGAAGTTCATGCTTTTCGCCATCACCAGCAGATGCCGCGGCGCGCCAGGCGCCGCTCGCAGGTCATGCAGGCGCTGCGCCACGTGCGCAGCCGCGCCGAAGTAGACCGAGCCTTCCATGCGCAGCAGCTTCAGCTGGGGACATTCCGGCAACGCGTCCTGCTGATGTTCCAGCACGATGAAGCGGCGGTCCAGTCCGCGCGAATCGAACCCCATTGTCCGCATCGCGGGCCGCGATGTGCGGTGCAGATAGACCATCAGCGACAGCACCGTGCCCAGCAGGATCGCCACCTCCATGCGGATGGTGATCGTGGCGGCCAGCGTTGCCCCGGCAATGGCGCATTCGCCCGGTTGCGTGCGGATCAACTGCCGCCAGCGGGGAATATCCAGCAGCGTCCAGGCCACCAGCAGCAGCAGGCCGGAAATCGCCGCGTGCGGGATCTGCGCCAGCAAGGGGGCTGAAACGGCCACCAGCACCATCAGCAATACCGCCGAGAACACGGACGCAAGCGGCGTCTTCGCGCCGGCCTCGTAGTTGGGGATGGACCGGTTCAGCGATCCGCAGGACAGATAGCAGGAAAAAAAGCCGCCGACGATATTGGAGAGTCCCTGCCCCACGAATTCCCGATTCGCGTCGATGCGCTGGCCCGACCGCGAGGCCACGGCCTTGGCAATGGAAATGGACTGCGCCAGGGCCACGATGGTCAGCGCGAACGCCAGGCTCAGCAGGTCTGGCAGCGCGCGCCAATCAATGCTGGGCACATGAAAAGGCGGCCATGGCTGGGCGAGCGCGCCCAGCACGGGCACCGGAGTCCCGCCACGGCTCTGGACCACCGCATTGAACGCCGCGGCGGTCAGCGCGCCGGCCGCGAGCCCCGCCAGCATATAGGGCTTGCGCTTGTCCAGCCGGCGCACCAGCAGCGCGGCGCCCAGGGTTGCCAGCGCCACCAGCAGGGCGCCCGGATGCACTTGCCCCAGATGCGTGGCCAGGCTTGCCAGCAAGGCGCCCGCGCCGTGCGACTCCGGCGACGGCAGGCCGAGCGCATCCTTCAGCGCATGCACCGCGATCAGCAAGGCCGCTCCGCTGGTGAAGCCAAACAATGCCGATGGAGATATGAAATGCGCAAGCGACCCGAGCCGCAAGGTGCCCACCAGCCATTGCATCACGCCGACCAGCACCGTCACGGCCAGCGCCAGCTGGATATAGCCGGGACTGCCCGCGGCCGCCAACGGCGCCAGCACCGCGAACAGCGCCAGCGAATTGGCGTTGGTCGGGCCGGACATGACATGGCGGCTGGAGCCGAACAAGGCGGCCACGATACAGGGAACGATTGCGGAATACAGGCCGTATTCCGGCGGCAGCCCCGCCAGCGTGGCGAATGCCACGCCCTGCGGCAGCACCAGCAACGCGCCCAGCAGGCCCGCCGTAAGATCGGCGCGCAGCGTCAGCCTGTTGACTTCATCCACCCACGAGCCGAACAGCCGGCGCGCGACGTTTCTTCCCCCCTGCATCATCCTGTTTTATTCCTTGGGCATCGGCATTTGAGCCTGTCCGCGTAGCGTAATCGCTCGCTCCCGGCCGCGCAATGCGCCGGCTGCGCGCAGCGCGACTCCGATCATGTTCAGTCTCCGCTCAGCCGGCCTCGCCGCCGCGTCGCGCCTTCATGGCCTGTCCGATCGCGGCCAGCGCGTCATCCGGAATCAACCGCGCCGCCATCGGCAGCAATTCCTCTTCTTCGCGCCGGATGTGGGCGGCATAGGCCTCGGTGAACGCCTGCACCTGCTGCTGCGGCAGCTCCGCCGGGCGCCCCTCCGCGATCTCGGTCAAGGTCTGGCGCAATGGTTGCCACAATCCGGCCAGGCGCCGATGATCCGCCATCAAGCCATCGACCAGCGCATGCAGGCAGACGGCGTCGGACCCGGCCATGGTCTCGATCAGGGCGGGAAACAGATCCTCTTCCTCGTCTTCGTGGTGGTGTGCGGCCGCCGTGTCGAAGTATCGGCGCACGCTCGCGGCGGCCGTTTGCGCCGTCGCGTCGCTGCCGTGTCCAGGCAGGTGCGCAGCCAGCCGCGCCAGGGTGGCGCACTGGCGGGCGATCCGCCCATGACAGGCCGACAGCAGGGCCAGCGGATCGTCCGGCCCCGGCGCCGGCGCCGGACCTCCAGGAAAGCTCACTGCCATCGCATGCCTCCGTTATTCCTTGCGTTATCCCTCGTTCCCCCGCCACCACAAGCGGATGGAGTCCCATGCGCGCCCCGCGAATCCCGCCTCGGCCACCGGTTCCAGCGCCACGACGGGGAACTGCATGGCCGGCTTGCCATCCACCAGCACGCGCAGCGCGCCCACCGTGGACTGGGTCGCGATCGGCGCGACCAGGGGTGCCTGCGGCGTCCAGACTGACTCGACCTTGGCGCCCGCGGGCACCGTCACATAGGCGTCCCGCGCAAAGCCCGCCTTCAGGCTGTTGCTCTCACCCTTCCAGACTTCGGGCGTGGCCACCGCCTGTCCGCGCGCGTACAGCTTGATGGTATTGAACCCCTGGAAGCCCCACTCCAGCAACTCCCGGCTTTCCTGCGTGCGCAGCTTGTCCGAGGCAGTGCCCACCACCACCGTGATCAACCGGCGCTGGTCCGCGCCGTTGGGCCGGCGCGCCGTGGCAACGATGCAATAACCGGCCGATTCCGTATGGCCGGTCTTCAGTCCGTCCACGCTGGGGTCCAGCCACAAGAGACGATTGCGGTTGGGCTGCGTAATCTTGTTGAACGTGAACTGCCTGGCGGAATCGTAGGTCTTGTAGAGCTGCGGATAGTCGCGGATGAAGCGCGTGGCGAGGATAGACAGGTCGCTCGCGGTTGAATAGGTGTTCGGGTCCGGCAGGCCGTGCGGGCTGGCGAAACGCGTGGCGTGCAGGCCCAGTCTGGCGGCGGTGTCGTTCATCCGCGCCACGAAGGCCTCGACGCTGCCCGACACGGCCTCCGCCAGCGCAATGGCCGCATCATTGCCGGACTGGATCATCAGGCCGCGCAGCAGATCGTCCACCGTCACTTTCGAGCCAGGCTCCAGGAACATTTTCGAGCTGCCCGCCGGCACTTTCCAGGCCCGCGTCGAGATCGTGACCATCTGGCCGGGCGACAGCTCTTTCTTGCTCAGCGCCTCGAACACGACGTAGGCCGTCATGATCTTGGTCAAGGACGCCGGCTCGATCCGGTTCGTGGCCGCGTGCGACGCGATGACCTGCCCGCTGGTCTCGTCCAGCAAGAGCCAGGCCTTGGCCGACAGCGCCGGCGCGGGCATCGATTGCGCCATGGCGCCGGAGATACACGCGGTCGCAACGAGCAGGCTCGCCGCCAACTTCTTCATCAACATATAGCTGCTTCACTTCCATGCATGGTTTTTTCCTGGCGCGGGAATCATGCGAAAAACACCTGATTCCAGGCACTTTCGCTCAACGCCGCCTTCGCGCGCCGCCCGCAATTGGAACACGCGCGGCGCCATAGGTTCACGCATAGGAAATTTCCCCAAAAACTTGCGGCGATTGTCACGACATCTTGCAAGAGCCCTTGTAGAAAGCACTTTTCTGCGTTGAAAACAACAAACAGCGGCTGAAAACCCGCTAGAAAGCCGCATTAGGCGCCACTCTTCCGCTATCATCGGGCGCGTAGCGTCAAACGCCGATATCCGGCGCGCGCTGCTCCATGTCCTCAACATACGGATTTTGACCATGGCCACGAAAGCAAAAGCTCCTGCCAAGAAAGTCACCAAGCCCGCCGTCAAGGCGCCCGCAAAGAAGGCAACCGCCGCCAAACCCGCTGTGAAGCCTGCAGCAAAGAAGGTCGTCGCCGCCAAGAAGGTCGCTGCTGCACCCAAGGCCATCAAGGCTGCTCTGAACAAGACCCAACTCATCGCCTACATCGTTGAGCAATCCGGCGTTGAAGCCAAGTCGGTCAAGGCCGTCCTGACCAGCCTGGAAACCTCGGTGCTGGGTTCCGTGGACAAGAAGGGCGCTGGCGAATTCACGCTGCCCGGCCTGTTCAAGGTCGCCGTGCAAAAGGTTCCCGCCAAGGCCAAGCGCTTCGGCAAGGATCCGTTCACGGGCGAAGAGCGCTGGTTCCCCGCCAAGCCGGCTTCGGTCAAGGTGAAGGTTCGCCCGCTCAAGAAGCTGAAGGACGCCGCGCAGTAATTTAATTACTCGCAGCATCCGGTCAAGCCGGGAAGGGCCCGCCTCGAAATGAGGCGGGCCCTTCTTTTTTTGCCCCGCGCTTTGCGCATTGCCGGGCTCGCTGCTAGAATTTATCTTAACGTTAAGAAACTTCACATCGAAATATAATCCCGCCCCATGAATGACCTCGTCGATCAAGTGATATCGCAATGGAGCAACGAATGTCCCAGCCAGGACTTCGCGGCCATGTCGGTCATCGCCCGCGTGTTTCGTTTGAACGCATTCGCCACCCGCAACGTGAACCGCAGCTTTCGCCGCCACCAGCTCCATCAGGGTGAATTCGACGTGCTGGCCACGCTCTACCGTAGCGGCGCGCCCCACGCGATGAACCCGCAGAAGCTGGTCGACGCCCTGCTGCTGACCTCCGGCGCCATGACCAACCGTCTCGATCGCCTCGAGCAGGCGGGCCTGCTCATGCGCTCCCCCAATCCCGAGGACCGGCGCGGCATCATCGTGACGCTCACCGCTGAAGGGCTGCGCGTCATCAAGCTGGTGCTCAAGGATTATTTGAAGGACCTGAACGAACTGCTGGACCCGCTGTCGCCCCCCGAGCGCCGGCAATTGGCCGGCCTTTTGAAAAAGCTGCTGATCAGGCACGACCAGGAAACGCCGGGCGGCATCAGCGCCTGACGCCAACGCCCCCGCTGCCGCCCCTTTCGCCTTCTTCATTCCAGGTTCATGAATTCCGCATCGCAATCCACTCCCGCGCCGACACTGACCGCGCCGATCATCCTGCTGATGTCCGTGGCCACCGGCCTCGCCGTCGCCAGCAACTATTACGCTCAACCCCTGCTTCACACCATCGGCGAGCAGTTCTCGATCTCGAACGCCGCGGCCGGCGCCATCGTCACCACCGCACAGCTGAGCTACGCGGTCGGGCTGATGCTGCTGGTGCCGCTGGGCGACATATTCGAACGCCGCTCCCTGATCGTGCTGATGAGCCTGCTGTCCGCGGGCGGACTGCTGATTTCCGCTTTCGCCACCAACATCATCGCCCTGATCGTGGGCACCGCCCTGACCGGCATGCTGTCCGTCGTGGCCCAGATCCTCGTACCTTTCGCGGCCACGCTGGCGGCTCCCCATGAACGGGGCAAGGCGGTCGGCACCGTCATGAGCGGGCTGCTGCTGGGGATCCTGCTGGCGCGCACGGCCGCCGGCGCGCTGGCGGACCTGGGCAGCTGGCGTACGGTGTACTGGGTGGCCGCCATCCTGATGCTGGTCATGTCCGCCGCCCTGTGGCGCGTGCTGCCCCGCTACCACAGCCCCACCACAATGAGCTATCCGCGCCTGCTGGGCTCGATCCTGCGCATGTTTGTCGAGGAACCCCTGTTCCGCGCCCGCTCCCTGCTGGGCGGCTTGCTGTTTGCCGCTTTCAGCATGCTGTGGACGCCGCTCACCTTCCTGCTGGCCAGCCCCCCCTATCAATACAGCAACACGACCATCGGCCTGTTCGGCCTGGCCGGCGCCGCTGGCGCCTATGCCGCCAATCGCTTCGGACGCCTCGCCGACCGGGGCCTGGGCAACCTGGCCACCCGCGTCGGGCTGATGCTGCTCCTGGGATCGTGGGGCCTGATGGCCTTCGGGCAGGCCTCGGTCATTGCCCTGCTGGCCGGCATCCTGGTGCAGGACCTGGCGATCCAGGGCGTGCATGTCACCAATACCAGCGCGCTCTACCGCCTGCGGCCCGAAGCCCGCAGCCGCCTGACCGCCGGATACATGACCAGCTACTTCATCGGCGGAGCGTCCGGTTCGCTGGTATCGTCCTGGCTGTACGCCCATTTTGGCTGGCCCGGCGTGGTCACCGCGGGCGCCGTCCTGGGGGCCATCACGCTGGCTTATGGCGTGCTGGCGCCAAGCGCGCGCATCCCCGAAACGGCCTCTCCCCCTGCCCGCGCCTAGCACCTCCTATAATCAGGGGTTTTGACCGCCTCCGCGCTCCGGCGCGATGGGGCGGCTCACCCTTTTTTGCCACCGTGCACGAGCCCATGCAGGAACGCTACCTCCCCACTACCGTCGAAGCGGCCGCCCACCAAGACTGGCAGGCCCGGGACGTCTATCTGGTCCACGAACACGCCACGAACCCCGACGGCTCAGAAAAGCCCAAGTTCTACGCCTGCTCCATGCTGCCCTATCCCAGCGGCAAGCTGCACATGGGCCACGTGCGCAACTACACCATCAACGACATGATGGCCCGCCAGTTGCGCATGCGCGGCTACAACGTCCTGATGCCCATGGGCTGGGATGCCTTCGGCATGCCGGCGGAAAACGCCGCCATCAAGTCCAAGGTGCCGCCCGCCAAGTGGACCTACGACAACATCGCCTACATGAAGAAGCAGATGAAGGCGATGGGTCTGGCGATCGACTGGTCGCGCGAAATGTGCGCCTGCGATCCGCAGTACTACAAGTGGAACCAGTGGCTGTTCCTGAAGATGCTCGAAAAGGGCGTGGCCTACCGCAAGACCCAGGTCGTCAACTGGGATCCGGTAGACCAGACCGTGCTGGCCAATGAACAGGTCATCGACGGCCGCGGCTGGCGCTCTGGCGCCCTCGTCGAAAAGCGCGAGATCCCCGGCTACTACCTGCGCATCACCGATTACGCCGACGAACTGCTGGGCGCCGTCCAGAACGACCTGCCCGGCTGGCCGGAGCGCGTGCGCCTGATGCAGGAAAACTGGATCGGCAAGTCCGAAGGCCTGCGCTTTGCCTTCCCGCACAAGATCGCCGGCCAGGATGGCCAACTGATCCAGGACGGCAAGCTGTACGTCTTCACGACCCGCGCCGACACGATCATGGGAGTGACCTTCTGCGCCGTGGCGCCGGAACATCCCCTGGCCACGCATGCCGCGCGCTCCAACCCGCAACTGGCCGCATTCATTGAACAGTGCAAGCTGGGCGGCACGACCGAGGCCGAGATGGCCACGCGCGAAAAAGAAGGCATGCCCACCGGCCTGTTCGTCACGCACCCGGTCACGGGCGCCGAGGTCGAGGTCTGGGTCGGCAACTACGTGCTCATGACCTACGGCGACGGCGCCGTCATGGGCGTCCCGTCGCACGACGAGCGCGATTTCGCCTTCGCCAAGAAATACGACCTGCCCATCGTTCAGGTCGTGGACGTGGCGGGCAAGGAATACTCCACCGCCGCCTGGCAGGAATGGTACGGCGACAAGCAGTCCGGCCGCACCGTCAACTCCGGCAAGTACGACGGCCTCTCGTACAAGGACGCCGTGGACGCCATCGCCGCGGATCTGGGCGCGCAAGGCCTGGGCGAAAAGCAGACCACCTGGCGCCTGCGCGACTGGGGCATTTCCCGCCAGCGCTACTGGGGCACCCCGATCCCCATCATCCACTGCGCGGATTGCGGCCCGGTCCCGGTGCCCGAGAAAGACCTGCCCGTGGTCCTGCCCGATGACCTGATCCCCGACGGCAGCGGCAACCCCCTGGCCAAGAACGAAGCCTTCCTGTCCTGCTCCTGCCCCAGCTGCGGCAAGCCCGCGCGGCGCGAGACGGACACGATGGACACCTTCGTCGACTCGTCCTGGTACTTCATGCGCTATACCTCGCCTGGCAACGACACCGCCATGGTCGACGCGCGCAATGACTACTGGATGCCGATGGACCAGTACATCGGCGGCATCGAGCACGCCGTGCTGCACCTGCTGTACGCCCGCTTCTGGACCAAGGTCATGCGCGACATGGGCTTGCTCAACTTCGACGAGCCCTTCACCAAGCTGCTGTGCCAGGGCATGGTGCTCAACCACATCTATTCGCGCAAGACGGCCCAGGGCGGCATTGAATATTTCTGGCCCGAAGACGTCGAAAACGTCTACGACGACCGCGGGGCCATCACCGGCGCCAAACTGAAGTCGGACGGCTCCGCCATCACCTACGGCGGCGTGGGCACGATGTCCAAGTCCAAGAACAACGGCGTCGATCCGCAATCGCTCATCGACACCCTGGGCGCCGACACGGCCCGCCTGTTCGTCATGTTCGCCAGCCCGCCCGAGCAGACCCTCGAGTGGTCCGATTCCGGCGTCGAAGGCTCCAACCGCTTCCTGCGCCGCCTGTGGTCCATCAGCTACGCGCAACGCGACGCAGTGGCGCGCGGCCTGGCCAATGGCGCCGACTGGACGCAAGCCCCGGCAGCCGTCAAGGACCTGCGCCGCGAGGTCTACTCGCTGCTCAAGCAGGCCGACTACGACTACCAGCGCATCCAGTACAACACCGTCGTGTCCGCCTGCATGAAGATGCTGAACGCCATCGACGACGCCAAGCTGCCCGAAGGCGCCCCCGCCGACGCCGCCTATGCGGAAACCCTGGGCGTGCTGCTGCGCGTGCTGTACCCGGTCGTGCCGCACATCACCTGGCACCTGTGGCAAGACCTCGGCTACGCCAAGGAGCTGGGCGACCTGCTCGACGCGCCGTGGCCGCACGTGGACGAAGCCGCGCTCGTCGCCGACGAAATCGAGCTGATGCTCCAGGTCAACGGCAAGCTGCGCGGCTCGATCCGCGTGGCCGCCAAGGCAGCCAAGGAAGACATCGAGAAGCTCGCCGCCAGCCAGGAAGAGGTAACCCGCTTCCTTGAAGGCCGTCCGCCCAAGCGCGTCATCGTGGTTCCGGGCAAACTGGTCAACGTCGTAGGCTGATGAGGTCAAGCATGTACTTCGCCGGGCAAAAAACGCACTTCCCCCGCCAATCCTGGCTGCTGCGCGGCGCCTGCCTGGCGCTGTTCATGCTGCTCTCCGCTTGCGGCTTCGCGATGCGGGGAGTGACCCCGATGCCGTTCGACAGAATGTACGTGGGCATTCCAGACACCACCCAGTTCGGCGCCGACGTGCGCCGCGCCCTGCGCGCGGCCTCGCCCAACACCAAGCTGGTGGACTCGCCCAAGGAAGCGCAGGCCATCCTGCAGCAGGTGAACGACTCCCGCACCTTGCGCGAGGTCTCGCTGAACGCCCAGGGCCGCGTCGAATCGTACGAACTCGGCATCAACTATACGTTCCGCGTGATCGACGCGCAGGGCCGCCCGCTGGTCCCGGACACGACGCTGTCCATCTTCCGCGAAATGCCCTACGACGACCAGGTCGTGCAGGCCAAGCAGGGCCAGATCGACACCCTGTTCAAGGCCATGCAGCGCGATCTCGTGGCGCGCGTGCTGCGCCGTATCACGGCGCCGGACGTGCACAAGGCGTTCGAAACCGCGCAACAACGCGGCGAAGAAGCCGACACGCCGCTGTTCAATCCGAACGAGCCGCAGCCGCAGCGCGTGCCGACGCCCTGGCAGACTCCGTCCGTCACCGACCCGACCAACGTGCGCTAGCCCATGGCACAACCCCTGGACGCGGATCGGCTGGCCGAACACCTGCAACGGCCGGGCAACCGGCTCGCGCCGCTGTACACGGTGTCCGGCGACGAGCCTCTGCTGGTCACCGAAGCGGTGGACTCGCTGCGCGCCGCGGCGCGCAACGCGGGCTACACGGAACGCCTGTCCATGGTGATGGACGCGCGCAGCGACTGGAGTTCGGTCACCGCCGCGACCCAGAGCGTGTCGCTGTTCGGCGACCGCCGCATCCTTGAAATCAAGATCCCCACCGGCAAGCCGGGCAAGGCCGGCGCCGACACCCTGGCCAAGCTGGCCGACCAGGCCGAGAAACAGCCGGATTCCGACACCCTGGTGCTGATCGCCCTGCCCCGGCTGGACAAGGCCACCCGCGAAAGCCGCTGGGTGCAGGCCTTGAGCCGCGCCGGCATGATGGTCGACATCGCCAATATCGAACGCGGCCGCCTGCCCGCCTGGGTCGGCATGCGCCTGGCGCGGCAGAACCAGCGCGCCGACAGCGCCACCCTGCAATGGATGGCCGACAAGGTGGAAGGCAACCTGCTGGCCGCCCACCAGGAAATCCAGAAGCTGGGCCTGCTGTACCCCGAGGGCCAGTTGGCGGCGCAAGACGTGGAGCGCGCCGTGCTCAACGTGGCCCGCTACGACGTCTTTGGCCTGCGCGACGCCATGCTTGCCGGCGACATCGGCCGCACCATCCGCATGATCGACGGCTTGCGCGCCGAAGGCGAAGCACTGCCGCTGGTGCTGTGGGCGGTCGGCGAAGAGATCCGCCTGCTGGCCCGCGTGGCCGAGGCGCGCGCGCTGGGTCAGGACGTCAATGGCCTGATGCGCCGCCTGCGCATCTTCGGCGCCCATGAACGGCTGGCGCTGCAAGCCTTGAGCCGCGTCCAGCCGGGCGTATGGCCCGCCGCCGTGCAGCATGCGCACGAAGTGGACCGCCTGATCAAAGGCCTGTCCGTGCCGGGGCGGCTCTCCGATCCCTGGGAAGAAATGACCCGGCTGGCGTTGCGCGTCGCCGCCGCCGGCGGACGACCGTGAAGGCGGCATAGCCGCCGCCTTCGCCTCGCCCCCATCCGGTCGTCCGACCGGATTTCGCCCGGCCGTCCGGCCGGATATACACTGATTCTTCAGGCGGCTCCCACGCCGCCCCACCTCCATGATCGACGCCGCCATGTCCTCGTCCTCCATCGAACAAGCCATGCTCATCCTGGGCGAAAATGCCCGCCGCGCCTCGCGCGCCATGATGCGCGCCAACAGCGCCGCCAAGAACCAGGCGCTGCTGGCCATGGCCGACGCCCTGGCCGCCAGCCACGACGAGCTGAAAGCCGCCAATGAAAAGGATGTTGCCGCCGCGCGCGCCAACGGCCTGGAGCCGGCCTTGCTTGACCGCCTGACCCTGTCGGACAAGACGCTGGCGCACATGGCCGAAGGCCTGCGCCAGATCGCCGCCCTGCCCGACCCCATCGGCAGCATCACCGCCACCACCGTGCGGCCCAACGGCATGCGCGTTGCGCAGATGCGCGTCCCGCTGGGCGTGATCGGCATCATTTACGAGTCCCGCCCCAACGTCACCATCGACGCCGCGGCGCTGTGCCTGAAATCCGGCAATGCGGCCATCCTGCGCGGCGGCAGCGAAGCGCTGCACTCCAATATCGCGCTGGGCCGCATCGTGCAGATGGGCCTGGCGGCCGCCGGCCTGCCGCAGGAAGCGGTGCAGGTCGTGGCCACCGCGGACCGGGCCGCCGTCGGCAAGCTCATCACCATGACCGAGCACATCGACGTCATCGTGCCGCGAGGCGGCAAGGGCCTGATCGCCCGCCTGTCCCAGGAGGCGCGCGTGCCCCTGATCAAGCACCTGGACGGCAACTGCCACATCTACATCGACGCGGCCGCCGACCCGGACAAGGCGCACGCCATCGCCTTCAACGCCAAGACCTACCGCTACGGCATCTGCGGCGCCATGGAGACGCTGCTGATCGACGCGGTGGCGGCGGTCTCCATCCTGCCCAGCCTGGCCGCGGCCTTCACCGAGCACGGCGTGGAACTGCGCGGCTGCCCGCGCACGCTGGCCCTGCTGCCGCACGCCACCCCGGCCACCGAAGAAGACTGGGCCACCGAATACCTCGGCCCCATCCTGGCCGTGCGCATCGTCGACACGCTGGACGACGCCATCGAACACATCGCGCGCTGGGGGTCGGGCCACACCGACGCCATCGTCACGGAAGACCTGTCCGCCGCGCAGCGTTTCCAGCGCGAGGTCGATTCCAGCTCGGTCTACGTCAACCTTCCCACCTGCTTCGCGGACGGCTTCGAGTACGGCCTGGGCGCCGAGATCGGAATCTCCACGAATCGCCTGCATGCGCGCGGCCCCGTGGGCCTGGAAGGCCTGACCACGCTGAAGTGGGTCCTGAGCGGCGAAGGCCAGGTCCGCGGCTGAACCGCGCCTGCCTGCGCCCCCGCCATCGCGCCGGGGCGCCGGCCCTGACGCGGCCCTGAACACGGGGCCGCGCCAAGCCTTCTACAATACGGCCAGAATATTCGTTCAGGCTTCTTTTCATCCCGACGCGGCCCGCCGCGCATTCTTGAGATCCCCCATGCATTCACCTGTCATGGCCATGGCCTTCAGCCTCTTCGTGCTGTGCTTCATCACCTGCTCGATCAGCGGCATCGTGCTGTTCTTCTTCAAGAGCAAGCAGATCAACGCCGCCCTGAAGCATCCGTACCTGCAGCACCGGCCTTTCCATCAGTATCCGCTGTCGATCCAGGCAGCGATCATGCTCGACTACTTCTTCCGCCTGATGTTTCCGGGCACGCGCTTCTGGCTCATCGGCAACGCCAATGACCTGCTGGGCCACGTCGATCCGAAGAAAACGCCGCTCTCCCTGAAATGGCCCATCGTCGGTTTCTGGGGGTCGTGCTGGCTGGGCCTGATCGCCATGATCGTCCTTTGGATCATGCTGTACCTGGGGACTTGAACATGCAGATCCGATTCGAAGACTATCCAGGCAGTGTCGAGGCCGCGCGCTACCTGATCGCCGCCCGCGATTCCGGCATCGCCGGCCCGCGCCTGCCCGCCGCCTGCCGTCCGCAGTCCCTGGGCCAGGCATTCGCCGTGCAGCAGCGCACCGCGCAATTGCTGCGCGAGACCCGGCAGGACGGCATCGCCGCCTGGAAGAGCGCGCTGCCTTCGCCCGAGAAGACCGTCGTGGCTCCCATCTATGCATCCACCACCGGCGATGCCGGAGCCGGTCCGATCCCCGCCAGCGCCAATATCGTGCGCATCGAACCCGAGATCGCGTTCGAGATCGCGCGCGACCTCCCCGCCCGCGACACCGCCTACACCGAAGCCGAAATCGATGCCGCCATCGGCGGCGCACGCCTGGCGCTGGAAGTGCTGGGCTGCCGCTACGCATCCCCGGAACACGCCAGCCTGCCAGAGCTCCTGGCCGACCACATGTTCAACCATGGGCTGGTGCTGGGTCCGCGCATCGCTTCGCCGGACGCCGCGCCAAGCAGCATGAGCCTCACGCTTTCCGTGGATGGCGCCGAGGTCGAGCAGCATGCCGGCATCCACCCGAACGACCGTCCCAAGGCCGGACTGTACTGGCTGGCCAATTTCCTGCGCGAACAAGGCCTGGGCCTCGCTGCCGGCCAGCACGTCATCACCGGCTCTTATGCCGGCTTTCTGGACGTGCCCGCCAACAAGGACCTTGAACTGGCGTATGGCGACCTCGGCGTGCTGCGGGTCCGCTTCAGCAAGTAACCCGGCAGCGCGCCTGCCGGCGCGTTAGCGCGGCGCGGGCTCGGCAATGCGGATGGGTTCGCCTGCCGCCTCGATGACCTCTCCCACGGCCAGGCACAGGTCTTCGCGGTAGCGCCCCGCCACCACCTGCACGCCGACCGGGCTGGGTCCCGCACTGCTCATCGCGCTGCCCATGGCGACGGACAGGCCGGGAAGGCCCATGAACGGCACGCCGATCTGGGTCATCTGCGCGCGCCAGACACGTGCATAGGCGGCGTCTCCCTGCAGGTCCAGCTTGTCGGGAAACGGCAGTTCGGCGGACACGGGCAGCAACAGCACCGGATATTCGGCGAAGAACAATTCCCACATGCGCGTCAGCGTCGCGCGCCGGGTCAGCACCGCCGAAAAGCTGCTCAGGTCCGCGCTCGCGGCCTTGTCGCGCTGCCCAGCCAGCGCGACCAACGCACCGCGGTCGCCCTCTTTCTCGGCGGCTGCCAGCATGGCGTCATAACCATCCGCCATCCACATGCGGATCTGAAGATCGGCTGCCTCCTGCATGGGCGGAATCGCATCCAGCGTGTCCACCGTCCAGCCCGCTTCGCTCAGCCGCCGCGCCGCTTCCTGCAGGGCCTTCACGACGGCGGGTTCGGTTTCCATGCCGTCGGGGTTCACGCACAGCGCGGCCCGCCGGGGCACGTCCGGGCCGACCAGGGGAGCCGGCGCCCACCAGGGATCGCGGGGGTCCGGGGCCGCCAGCACCGCCAGTCCGAGCCGCAGGTCGGCCATGCTGCGGCCCAAGGGACCCGACACGGCCGTGAGCTGCCCGCCGATGGAACGCTCGGGCAAGGCGGCGTTATACGCGGGAACCCGGCCCAGCGACGGGCGCAGGCCATGTACGCCGCAAGCGTAGGCCGGATAGCGGATCGACCCGGCGATGTCCGTGCCATGCGCAAGATGCCCGATGCCCGCGGCCACCGCGGATGCCGCGCCGCCCGACGAGCCGCCCGGCGTCAGCGCCGGATTGCGCGGATTGAGGGTGTCGCCGTGCAATGCGTTGCCGGTGAACCAGCGCAGCGAAAACGCCGGGGTGTTGGTCCGGCCGAGGATGACCGCCCCCGCCCGCCGCAGATTGTCCACCACGGGGCTGTTCACCGCGGCGATCAGGTCTTTCTGCAGGCTCACGCCGTTGGTGGTGGCGAAACCCGCCTGGTCCACGTTGACCTTGACGGTGACGGGCACGCCCGCCAGCAGGCCCGGGGCTTCGCCGCGCGCCAGCGCGGCATCCACCTCTGCGGCCTGCTCCAGCACCGCCTCGGGGCGGTGGTCCACCACCGCGTTGATGGCGGGATTGACGGCGTCGAGCCGGTCCAGCGCGCTTTGCGCGGCCTCGACTGCGGATACTTCACGCTTGCGGACCAGTGCGGCAAGCTCAACTGCGGACAAACGCCAAAGATCGGACACGCGCAACTCCTGAGGTCGTGGTTTTCCTGCGGGCACGCAAACCTTAGCGCCTGTCGCCCCGGCCCACAAGCCGCCGATCACCTCAGTTGTGCCGTTACTTGTCCTCTTCGAAGACCTCTACGATCGCGTCGGCCACCGCCCGCACCCGCGCGGTGCGGTTCAGATCGCCATGCATCACCAGCCACAGGTCGTAGGCTTCGCTGCGGCCGGGCCAGATGCGCACCAGGTCGGGATAGTCCGGCGCCATGTGCGTGGGCAGTTCGCCTATGCCCAGTCCGGCCGCCACCGCCTCGATGATCATCAGGCCGGAATTCAGTTCCACCCCGATGCGGCCATTGCCGGTGGGTTCGCCGCAAAAGGTGTCGGACCAGCCGGGCAGCACGGATTGCTGATACGTCACCAGCGTGTGCCCCGCGAACGCCGTGCCCGGCCGAGGTTCGCCGTGTGCGGCCAGATACGCGCGCGACGCGTACAGCCCCACTTCCTTGCGCGCCAGATGACGCTGGATCAGGTCGGGATTGTCGGGCTTGATGTTCCGGATCGCCAGGTCCGCCTCGCGGCGCGTCAGATTGCTGATCTGGATCGAGGTGGAGAGCACCACCCGGATGTCCGGGTGCAGCGCATGGACCCGCCGGATGGCTTCCATGATGAAGTAGCTGGCCACTGTTTCGGAGGTCGCGACGCGGACCACGCCAGACAGGCGGTGATCCAGTCCCTGCATCTGGCGCTGGAGCTGGTCGGCGGCCTGCTCCATGCGCTCCGCGGCGGCAAACGCCAACTCGCCCGCCGCGGTGGGCACGTAGCCGCCGGGCGTGCGCAGGAACAGCCGCGCGTCGAGCGAAGACTCCAGCGCCGCCAGCCGCCGCCCCGCGGTGGCCTGGTCGATCTGCAGCAGCGCGGCGGCGCCGCGCAGCGTGCCTATCCGGTGAATCGCCAGGAAGACCCTGGCATTGTCCCAATCCATATCGTCCCAACCGATGCAATTTTGCATGACTATAAAGCAATTATTTGGCTTTTTTGCATCTGAAAAACCTCCTAAGCTTCAGCCCTCACAAGCCGATTTGAAAGTCCCCGCCATGCGTTCCGCCTGCCACCAAGCCCCTGCCCCCTCGCTGGATGCCCAGCCCGCCATCGCCGGCTGGCTGCCGCTGGTCACCCTGGCCATCGGATTCGTGATGGCCATGCTGGATGTCACTGTCGTCAACGTGGCGCTGCCCAGCATCGCCATCCAGTTCACCGTGCCGCTGACGGACCTGGTCTGGATCGTGGACGGCTACACGCTCACCTTCGCCGCCCTGCTGCTGGTGGCCGGCGCGCTGGCCGACCGCTACGGGGCCAAGACCATCTACCTGGCCGGCCTGGGCGTGTTCACGGTAGCGTCCCTGCTGTGCGGCCTGGCGCCGGATTCCGGCACCCTGATTGCCGCCCGCATGCTGCAGGGCGTGGGCGCCGCGCTGTTCATGCCCAGTTCCCTGAGCCTGCTTACCCACGCCTACGACGACGAACAGGTGCGCAACCGCATGCTGGCCGCCTGGTCGGCGATCGTGGCGGTCGCGGGCGCGTCCGGGCCCCTGCTGGGCGGCGTCCTGATCCACCAGTTCGGCTGGCGTGGCATCTTTCTCATCAATATCCCGCTGGGGCTGGCCGGCCTGTGGCTGGCGCGCCGCCGCATACAGGCGGCGCCGCGCCGTCCGCGCGCGCTCAATCCGCTCAGTCACGTGCTGGGGGTCGTGGCGCTCTCCTCGCTATGCTTCGTGCTGATCCAGGGCAATGCCTACGGCTGGACGTCCGCCCGCATCGCCGGCACCGCGGTCCTGTGCCTGGCGGCGGTGGTCCTGCTGGTGCGGCGCGAGCGGCGCCATGCCGAGCCGATCATCCCGCGCGCGCTCTTTGCGACCACCCAGTTTGCCGCCGCCAACGGCGTGGGCTTTCTGATCAATCTTGCATCCTACGGGCAGCTGTTTCTGCTCAGCCTCTTCCTGCAGCATGCGCGCGGCGCCGATGCGCTGCAGACCGGCATCCAGCTGGTGCCGATGCTGGCGGTCTTTTCCATCGGCAACCTCATCTCCGGCCGCGTATCGGCTCGCTGGAATGTGTCGGCTTCGCTGCTGGGCGGCGTCTCGCTCGCGGCCGCGATGAGCGCGGCGGGCATCTTCGCTTTCTCGCCCGACATCGCGTACTGGCCATTCGCCATCGTCGTCGCGCTGGCCAACCTGGGCGTCGGGATCGCCGTGCCGGCAATGACCAGCGTCGTCATGCAGGTGTCCGGCAAGAGCCACGCCAACAGCGCGGCCGCCGCCCTGAACGCCAACCGCCAATCCGGCGCGCTGGTCGGTGTCGCGGTGATGGGCACCATCCTGCACCTGATGCCGGATTGGCACGCCAGCCTGCCCGCCGCCTACAGCGTGATTGCGATCAACTATCTGATTGCGGTCGCGCTGACATGGCGCCATCTGCGCCGCGCACGCAACGCCTGAACCTGGCGGGGCACAGCGCCTAGCCCGCAGCCAGGATGGCCACGCCACGCCCGGCGAAGAACTGGTCGAATACCGCCAGCGGCAATTCGACATTCGCCTGGGTCCCCGGCTCGCCCGACGGGTTGTGGAAGGTCACCGCCTCCGGCGTCGCACGCGTCACCAGCACCAGGTGGCCGCCCTTCCTGGGCGGCTCCCTCTCGGGCCACCGTATCCAGGGATGCACCGAAGCCATGAAGTACTCGGCCTGCGCCATCAAGGCCGGCAGCCCCGAGGCCGGCAGGTCTACGCGCACCTGGGCCTGCAGGCCGAAGACTTCGGCGACGTAGCGTACGAACGGCGCATAGATCAGGCCCTTGATGTCGCCCTCCGGCTCCTCGACATAGGCGCCATAGGGCAGACTGCGGCGGGCCAGTTCCAGCGTGGGATACACCTGGCCGCCGCCCGCGGCCAACACCATCTTCAGGCAGGCCATGCCGCAGACGTGGCTGGCCCAGCGCACATACTCGTCAATATCCCGCGCGCCCGATGCGCGCCAGGCGGGATCGTCGGCCAGATCCAGCTCCTTGCGGATGATCGCGCCGGCCAGATGCGCGGACTCCCACTGGCAGAAGTACGGCACGGCGGCAGGGGCAGGCATCGCATTCATCCACGGCTCCAAACGTCTGGGACAGATCCGCCATCTTGCCGTGGCCGCGCTGGCGTGGCAACGGTCCGGCGTTTGCTTCACAATGAGACCGCACCCATGAACAGGAGACCCGCATGCCCAGCACCGCCACGCCCAACTCCCCCGCCATCCGCCGCGTCGCCATCGTCGGCGCGGGCACCATCGGCGCCAGTTGGGCCGCGCTGTTCCTTGCCCACGGCCTGGAAGTCGTGGTCAGCGATCCCGGCGCCCACGCGGAAGGCCAGACGCGCGCCCGCGTGCAGGCGGCATGGCCGGTCCTGACCGAACTGGGCCGCGTGCAGCCGGGCGCCTCGCCCGACGCGCTGCGCTTTGAGCCCGACCTGGAAGCCGCCCTGGCCGGCGTGGATTTCGTCCAGGAAAACGCACCCGAGCGCGAGGACTTCAAGACGGACCTCTTCGAGCGCATGGATGCCATCCTGCCGCCGCACGTCATCGTCGCATCCAGCTCGTCCGGCCTGATCATGAGCCGACTGCAATCGCGCTGCCAGCATGCCTCGCGCTTCGTCATCGGCCACCCGTTCAACCCGCCCCACCTGATCCCGCTGGTGGAAGTGGTGGGCGGCGACCAGACATCCGCCGACACCATGGACCGCAGCATCGCGTTCTATCGCAGCATGGGCAAATACCCCATCCGCCTGAACAAGGAAGTGCCGGGCCATATCGCCAACCGCCTGCAAGCGGCGCTCTGGCGCGAAGCCATCCACCTGGCCGCCGAAAACGTTGCCAGCGTGGCGGACATCGACGCCGCGGTATCGCAAGGCCCCGGCCTGCGCTGGGCCCTGTTCGGCCCGCACATGACGTTCAACCTGGGCGGCGGCGAAGGCGGCATGGCGCACTTCATGCACCATCTGCTGGGGCCGGTGCAAACGTGGTGGGACGATCTGGGCGCGCCCGATGTCACGCCCGAATTGCAGCAGCGCCTGATCGAAGGCGTCAACGCCGAGGCCGGCCATCGCAGCATCGCCGATCTGGTGGAGACGCGCGACGCTCAGCTCACCGCCTTGCTCAAGACCTTGCAACGCTGAAGTCCATCCAGCCTCCAGGCCATGCCCGCCGTTGCCGCTGGTATCCTGCAAACCATGCAACGGGGATGCAACCCCGTCCTCAATTCAGGAATTTTTCCGAATGATTTCCGTGACGCAAGACCCCGAACGCTCCCGTTTCACCGCCACCGTAGACGGCGTGCTGTGCGTACTGGACTACCAATTGCAGGACAACACCCTGACCATCACCCACACCGGTGTTCCCAGCGTGGTCGGCGGGCGCGGCATCGCGGCCGAACTGACCCGCCAGGCACTGCTTGCGGCGCGTGCCAACGGCTGGAAGGTCCGCCCCTTGTGCTCCTACGCCGAGGTCTATATGCGCCGCCACCCCGAATACAACGACCTGCGGGCCTGAACGCCCTGCCACTCATCGTGACAAAGAAATCCAGTAGTTCGAAGGCGCCCTGCCCCTGTGGCGGCGCCCTCGCCTATCCCGACTGCTGCGGCCGCTGGCATGACGGCCCGCTGGCCATGCAGGCGCCCACCGCCGAAGCCCTCATGCGATCCCGCTACAGCGCCTTCGTGCTGGAGAAGCTGCCATACCTGCTGGCGACCTGGCATCCCAGCACGCGGCCCGCGTCACTCGAGCCCAATCCTGCCGACCTGAAATGGCTGGGACTCGAGGTCAAGGCAGCGGCCGCTCAGGACGCCGATCACGCCACCGTCGAATTCGTGGCCAGAAGCCGGCAGGCAGGCCGCGCCAGCCGGATGCACGAGATCAGCCGTTTTGTCCGCGAAGGCGGGCAGTGGTTCTACGTGGATGGCGATCTGAGCTGATCGTCGGCGTTACGCCGCGAGGGCCTGGGCGTCCTCGCCTATGGCCTGTTTCAGCGCCGCCAGAAGGTCCTGCTCAACCGGCCCCAAGGCGCGCGGGTTGCCGATGATCGCCAGCTCCGTCGGCGGCACCGCCGCAAACCCATCCTCCACGCCCAATTCCGCATGCGTCTGCAGCCGCGCGAATGCCGGCAGCAGGCTCACGCCCAGCCCCGCGGCGACCGCCGCCTGCACGCCCGCCAGGCTATGGCTGTGATACGCGATATGCCACGCCCGGCCGGCGCTTTCCAGGGCGTAGATCATCCGTTTGCGATAGATGCATCCCTGCGGGAACAAGACCAGCGGCACCACGGCCGCATTCCGGATCCGATCGAGGGCGCCCACCCAGACCAGGCGTTCCGGCCAGGCCGCCAGGCACGGCCCTTCGCCCGGCTCGCGCTTGACCAGCGCCAGGTCCAGGTCCCCGGAGGCCAGTCCGGCCCGCAGGTCGGCGCTCATGCCGCTAATGGTCTCCAGGCGCACGTCCGCATGGCTTGCCGCAAAGCCGGCCAGCAACACGGTCAGCCGGGACACGTCAAAATCCTCCGGCACACCCAGCCGCAGCACACGCGCCGCCCGCGGGTTCGACAGCACATGCTCGGCCTCTCCAGCAATGGCCAGCAGCCGCCGCGCATAGACCAGCATCAGTTCGCCGTCCTCGGTCGCCGACACGTTGCCGCCGGCCCGATCCCGCAATAGCAGCGTCTTGCCCACGCTTTGCTCGAGCTTGCGCACTTGCTGGCTGACCGTCGACTGCGTGCGATGCACGCGGTTCGCGGCGCGCGTGAAGCTGCCTTCGTCCACGACGCAGACCAGGGTCTTGAGTAGTTCCAGATCCAGCATGAGGCCTCGATAGTTAATAATCAACTGAGTTGAGTTTATTTATTAATTTTACAACTATGCCGCCAGGCCTCTACGCTGGGGGTTCATTCAACGACCAGGAACCGACATGCCACTGGATCATCTGCCCCGTCCTCAATGGCTCACCTTCGACTGCTACGGCACACTCATCCAATGGGACGAAGGCCTGCAAGCCGCCATGGCCCGTATCCTGGACGCCAATCCGGATCCCGACAGACGGCAAACGCCCACCCCTGCGCAATTTCTCCCGGTCTATGACGAACATGAGCACCGGCTGGAACGCACGCCGCCACATCGCCGCTTCGCCGACGTGACGCGCGAATCGTTGCGCCTGGCCATGGGAGAATTCGGCCTCGCGTACCGTCCCGAGGACGCCGACATGCTGATCGCCAGCATTTCCGCGATGCCTCCCTTTCCTGAAGTCGTCGGCACCCTGGCCGCGCTCAAGCAGGCTGGCTTTCGGCTGTGCATCATCTCCAACACCGACGACGACATCATCGCCGGCAACGTCGCGCAACTGGGCGGTCATATCGATCGCGTCGTCACGGCCGAACAAGCCGGCGCCTACAAGCCTTCGCGCAAGATATTCGCCCATGCGCACGACAGCCTGGGCGTCACGCCCGACGAGGTCGTCCATATTTGCGCCAGCCCCCACCTGGACCATGCAGCCGCCCGCGACATAGGCTTTCGCTGCGTATGGATAGACCGGGGCACCGGCCGCAAGCCCTTGCCTGACTATCGTCCGGACGCTACCGTAGCAACACTGGATCGTGTCCCCGACTTGTTCCGCAAGGCCGGCTGGCTCTGACTCCTCTGTTCCCACCCCTACATCCTGGAAGGCTGCAATGAACCAAGAACCCCGCTTCGCCAACGCGCTCTTTCACGCCGAACCCGTCGCCGCATTGCGGGCCGACCTCGCGCTGGCGCTGCGGGCAGCGGCTGCGCATGGCCTGGGCGAAGGCGTCTGCAACCACTTCAGCGTGGCGCTGCCGGGCGATCCGGATCATTTCCTGCTCAATCCGCGCGGCCTGATGTGGCATGAAGTGCAGGCGGACGACATCGTGCTGATCGATGCGCACGGCAACAAGCTCGCTGGCCGGCACGAGGTCGAGCCCACGGCGATGTTTATCCATGCCGCTATCCATCGCATCGCCGGCAAGGCCTGCGTCCTGCACACGCACATGCCGTATGCCACGGCGCTTACGCTCACTTCGGACCGTGGACTGGACACCACCCTGTCGCAAAACGCGATGCGCTTTCACGGACGCCTGGCCATCGACGAGCACTACAACGGCCTGGCGCTGGACGTCAGTGAAGGCGAGCGCATCGCCCACGCCATGCAGGGCGCGGATATCGTGTTCCTGGGCAATCACGGCGTCGTGGTCTGTGGCGAACGCCTGGACTATGCCTACGACGATCTCTTCTTTCTCGAGCGCGCCTGTACCGCGCAGGTGCTGGCGCAATCCACCGGACGGCCGCTGGTTCCCGTCAGTCCCGAACTCGCGGCCAAGGTCGCCTCCCAGGTCCAAAGCGAACGCCTGCAATCCGAACTCTTTTTCCAGGCGCTGCGTCGTCAGCTGCCATAAGCAGCTGCCATGGCGCCCGATATAAAGCGCCTAATCAAATAAAAACCCCTCGCGGCGTAAGCCGCGAGGGGTTTTCTGTATGGCGCTTCAAGCTGCCGCGCCCGATCGGCGCCGCAAAGACAAAACCCCACAGGGGATACCTGTGGGGTTTTGCGGAATAAAAGCCTGACGATGACCTACTTTCACAGACGTCCGTCCACTATCATCGGCGCAAAGGCGTTTCACTGTCCTGTTCGGGATGGGAAGGAGTGGTACCACCTTGCTATGGTCGTCAGGCGTAACTGGTTGAGCGGCTGCGGTTAGGCAACAGCTCCAATCTTGGAAGAAACACAACGTGTGGGTGATCAGAGGCTAGCTCGATGATCACGCACAGTGGGATGTAATTGGTGTTGGCTGGCCGCCGACGGTGCGGCCAGATTTTGTATTGAACGACACTTGGAACGCTATATCACCAGGTCAATAACCATCAGTGTTATAGGATCAAGCCTCACGGGCAATTAGTATCGGTTAGCTTAACGCATTACTGCGCTTCCACACCCGACCTATCAACGTCCTGGTCTCGAACGACCCTTCAGGGGGATCAAGTCCCCGGGATACCTTATCTTCAGACGAGTTTCCCGCTTAGATGCCTTCAGCGGTTATCTCTTCCGTACTTAGCTACCCGGCAATGCCATTGGCATGACAACCGGTACACCAGAGGTACGTCCACTCCGGTCCTCTCGTACTAGGAGCAGGCTCCGTCAAGTATCCAACGCCCACGGCAGATAGGGACCAAACTGTCTCACGACGTTTTAAACCCAGCTCACGTACCTCTTTAAATGGCGAACAGCCATACCCTTGGGACCGGCTACAGCCCCAGGATGAGATGAGCCGACATCGAGGTGCCAAACACCGCCGTCGATATGAACTCTTGGGCGGTATCAGCCTGTTATCCCCAGAGTACCTTTTATCCGTTGAGCGATGGCCCTTCCATTCAGAACCACCGGATCACTATGTCCTGCTTTCGCACCTGTTCGACTTGTCAGTCTCACAGTCAAGCACGCTTATGCCATTGCACTATCAGCACGATTTCCGACCGTACCTAGCGTACCTTCGAACTCCTCCGTTACACTTTGGGAGGAGACCGCCCCAGTCAAACTGCCCACCATGCACTGTCCCCGATCCGGATAACGGACCAAGGTTAGAACCGCAAACAAACCAGGGTGGTATTTCAAGGATGGCTCCACGTGATCTAGCGACCACGCTTCAAAGCCTCCCACCTATCCTACACAGGCCGGTTCACAGTCCAATGCAAAGCTACAGTAAAGGTTCATGGGGTCTTTCCGTCTAGCCGCGGGTAGATTGCATCATCACAAACACTTCAACTTCGCTGAGTCTCAGGAGGAGACAGTGTGGCCATCGTTACGCCATTCGTGCAGGTCGGAACTTACCCGACAAGGAATTTCGCTACCTTAGGACCGTTATAGTTACGGCCGCCGTTTACCGGGGCTTCGATCAAGAGCTTGCACCCCATCACTTAACCTTCCGGCACCGGGCAGGCGTCACACCCTATACGTCGACTTTCGTCTTTGCAGAGTGCTGTGTTTTTAATAAACAGTCGCAGCCACCGATTCTCTGCGACCCCATCATGCTAAGCGCGCAGGCGCTTCACACTACCGGGGTATACCTTCTCCCGAAGTTACGGTATCAATTTGCCGAGTTCCTTCTCCTGAGTTCTCTCAAGCGCCTTGGAATATTCATCCCGTCCACCTGTGTCGGTTTGCGGTACGGTCTCGTACAGCTGAAGCTTAGAGGCTTTTCTTGGAACCACTTCCAATCACTTCGCAAGCAATGCTCGCTCGTGTCACACCCTTGATTTACGCGCCCGGATTTGCCTAAGCGCCATCTTCGATGCAGCAACAGGGACATCCAACACCCTGATGATCTTCCGCGATCCGTCCCCCCATCGCACTGTACGACGGTACTGGAATATTAACCAGTTTCCCATCAGCTACGCATCTCTGCCTCGCCTTAGGGGCCGACTCACCCTGCGCCGATGAACGTTGCGCAGGAAACCTTGGACTTACGGCGAGGGGGCTTTTCACCCCCTTTATCGCTACTCATGTCAGCATTCGCACTTCTGATACCTCCAGCAGCCTTTACAAGCCACCTTCGCAGGCTTACAGAACGCTCTCCTACCGCGTGCACTAAAAGTACACACCCGCAGCTTCGGTTTATCGCTTAGCCCCGTTACATCTTCCGCGCAGGACGACTCGATCAGTGAGCTATTACGCTTTCTTTAAAGGATGGCTGCTTCTAAGCCAACCTCCTGACTGTCTATGCCTTCCCACTTCGTTTCCCACTTAGCGATAATTCGGGACCTTAGCTGGCGGTCTGGGTTGTTTCCCTCTTGAGTCCGGACGTTAGCACCCGGTGCTCTGTCTCCCAAGCTGTACTTGCAGGTATTCGGAGTTTGCCATAGTTTGGTAAGTCGCCATGACCCCCTAGCTATAACAGTGCTCTACCCCCTGCAGTAATACTTGAGGCACTACCTAAATAGTTTTCGGAGAGAACCAGCTATTTCCAGATTTGTTTAGCCTTTCACCCCTATCCACAGCTCATCCCCTAATTTTTCAACATTAGTGGGTTCGGTCCTCCAGCACGTGTTACCGTGCCTTCAACCTGGCCATGGATAGATCATCTGGTTTCGGGTCTACACCCAGCGACTAATTCGCCCTATTCGGACTCGCTTTCGCTACGGCTTCCCTATTCGGTTAACCTTGCCACTGAATGTAAGTCGCTGACCCATTATACAAAAGGTACGCAGTCACCCCACAAGGAGGCTCCTACTGTTTGTATGCATACGGTTTCAGGATCTATTTCACTCCCCTTCCGGGGTTCTTTTCGCCTTTCCCTCACGGTACTGGTTCACTATCGGTCGATCACGAGTATTTAGCCTTGGAGGATGGTCCCCCCATCTTCAAACAGGATTTCACGTGTCCCGCCCTACTTGTCTTACGCTTAGTTCCACACACAAAATTTCATCTACAGGGCTATCACCTGCTACGGCGGGGCTTTCCATCCCCTTCGATTATCTTGCATGCTAAAACGTAAAGGCTCTTCCGATTTCGCTCGCCACTACTTTCGGAATCTCGGTTGATTTCTTTTCCTCGAGCTACTGAGATGTTTCAGTTCACCCGGTTCGCTTCCACTAGCCTATGTATTCAGCTAGGGATACTGCATTGCTGCAGTGGGTTTCCCCATTCGGATATCTACGGATCAAAGCTTGTTTGCCAGCTCCCCGTAGCTTTTCGCAGGCTACTACGTCCTTCATCGCCTGTGATCGCCAAGGCATCCACCATATGCACTTAGTCGCTTGATCCTATAACGCTGTAGGCTATAGGACCTGAGTATTAGCGTTTGTGCCGTTCATAAGTTTCAAAGCAGCCCAGGGTTATTCACCCCAGTCTTGAGAACTTGGAACAAAAATAATGCAATCACAACCCGTACTCATCTTCATCAGCAAGCTGATTACTTGATAAGTACATTTCGTTGTGCTTCTTCCAGATTGTTAAAGAACGAATATAGCTGTTGAGTAAAACCCAACTCATAGCACTGCAAGCAGTGCTATGAGTTAGTTTCTACGCCGCACCAGGTTGATCCTGATCCCAGCTACAAAAAACAACCGATAAGAGTGGACGCTTAATACGAGCACTTTAAGCTCTGAAAGGAGGTGATCCAGCCGCACCTTCCGATACGGCTACCTTGTTACGACTTCACCCCAGTCATGAATCCTACCGTGGTAATCGCCCCCCTTACGGTTAGGCTAACTACTTCTGGTAAAACCCACTCCCATGGTGTGACGGGCGGTGTGTACAAGACCCGGGAACGTATTCACCGCGACATGCTGATCCGCGATTACTAGCGATTCCGACTTCACGCAGTCGAGTTGCAGACTGCGATCCGGACTACGATCGGGTTTCTGGGATTGGCTCCCCCTCGCGGGTTGGCGACCCTCTGTCCCGACCATTGTATGACGTGTGAAGCCCTACCCATAAGGGCCATGAGGACTTGACGTCATCCCCACCTTCCTCCGGTTTGTCACCGGCAGTCTCATTAGAGTGCCCTTTCGTAGCAACTAATGACAAGGGTTGCGCTCGTTGCGGGACTTAACCCAACATCTCACGACACGAGCTGACGACAGCCATGCAGCACCTGTGTTCCGGTTCTCTTGCGAGCACTACCAAATCTCTTCGGCATTCCAGACATGTCAAGGGTAGGTAAGGTTTTTCGCGTTGCATCGAATTAATCCACATCATCCACCGCTTGTGCGGGTCCCCGTCAATTCCTTTGAGTTTTAATCTTGCGACCGTACTCCCCAGGCGGTCAACTTCACGCGTTAGCTGCGCTACCAAGGCCCGAAGGCCCCAACAGCTAGTTGACATCGTTTAGGGCGTGGACTACCAGGGTATCTAATCCTGTTTGCTCCCCACGCTTTCGTGCATGAGCGTCAGTGTTATCCCAGGAGGCTGCCTTCGCCATCGGTGTTCCTCCGCATATCTACGCATTTCACTGCTACACGCGGAATTCCACCTCCCTCTGACACACTCTAGCTCGGTAGTTAAAAATGCAGTTCCAAAGTTAAGCTCTGGGATTTCACATCTTTCTTTCCGAACCGCCTGCGCACGCTTTACGCCCAGTAATTCCGATTAACGCTTGCACCCTACGTATTACCGCGGCTGCTGGCACGTAGTTAGCCGGTGCTTATTCTGCAGGTACCGTCAGTTTCACGGGGTATTAACCCATGACGTTTCTTTCCTGCCAAAAGTGCTTTACAACCCGAAGGCCTTCATCGCACACGCGGGATGGCTGGATCAGGGTTTCCCCCATTGTCCAAAATTCCCCACTGCTGCCTCCCGTAGGAGTCTGGGCCGTGTCTCAGTCCCAGTGTGGCTGGTCGTCCTCTCAAACCAGCTACGGATCGTCGCCTTGGTGAGCCGTTACCCCACCAACTAGCTAATCCGATATCGGCCGCTCTAATAGTGCAAGGTCTTGCGATCCCCTGCTTTCCCCCGTAGGGCGTATGCGGTATTAGCCACGCTTTCGCGTAGTTATCCCCCGCTACTAGGCACGTTCCGATACATTACTCACCCGTTCGCCACTCGCCACCAGACCGAAGTCCGCGCTGCCGTTCGACTTGCATGTGTAAGGCATCCCGCTAGCGTTCAATCTGAGCCAGGATCAAACTCTTCAGTTTAATCTCTGTATTTGTTTCGTATTCTTGGTCTGAATAAATTCAAACCAGGTCATACGTCGCTACTCAAAGGAAGTGAGGTATGTTCTTAAACTTGACGTCTAAGGTACTTCACTTCTAGTGAGCACTTGATTTCATTGTGCTTGTGACCGAAGTCACTCGCACCCGCATCAAGCGCCCACACTTATCGGTTGTTTAATTGTTAAAGAGCGGTACTGCTAAATTCTGTACTGCTTCTGCCCCTCAACTTCGGCTAACTTCGTTTTTGCGAAGTCGCTGTCGTTGCAGCAGAGAAACGAGATTATGAAGAAGTTTTTATCGCTTGTCAAGTCAGCGTCGTTTGTTTCAAACTCACTTCGCTTTCTCGCCTACGACCTCTTCAGGTCTCGCCGAAGGCTTGAGCCCCGGGCTTTCGCCCTGAACCGCCACCTTCTTAGCAGCTATCGAAATGTCAGGGTAAACCCTAAGTTTTCGGCAGCTGCCAAGACCAAGACTATAGCACAATTTTTGCAGACTGTGCAACTGGCTTCTGCCTGATTTGCACCAATCTTTGCAATAACCGCTGGGCTCTCATTCCTGATCGCTTTCTGCGGCAGGCCTTGCCGGGTGACCCCGCCAGACCTGTTGCACCTGCTTGGCTTCGCGGCTCAAAAAACTGTTTGAACTGCGAAGGAGCGAGACTATAGCACAGAATTTCGGCCTGTCATGCGCCCGTAGCAAATGACCTCCTTTATTTCCATGCTTGCGAGCGATCCGCGAGGGGCTCCTATATATAGGAGCCCCTCCTGTCTGGACTTCCCCCTTATATATATAGACGCTGGCATCAGCGACACGGCCCCGTCTCCTCCCTATATAGATAGCGGAGACGGGGCCGCGGCGGGGACCAAAGACCCGGAAGGGCCTACCAGCGCATATAGTCCGCGTTGCGCAGGCGGGTCAGGTCGCGCTGCAGGGTCGTTTCATTGATCAGCCAATCGGGCGCGCCTACGTCCTCCAGCATGTGCGGGTCCATGTCCGTTGCCAGGTTGCGCAGCCGGGCTTCGTTGCGACGCGCGCAGTACGCGAGCCAGATGCGGGCGAGGAAGCCTTGATCAGGGACTGACGCCGGCACCAGCACGGCGGGCTCTGCTTGAA